>NZ_CP184572.1:0-4800000 GCF_049904655.1 Pseudoduganella sp. R-34 | reverse complement strand
ATCTCGTCGAGGAAATCGCGGTCGTGGGAGATGATGATCAGGGTGCCTGGGTAGCGCTTCAGCCAGTCTTCCAGCCAGATGATCGCGTCCAGGTCCAGGTGGTTGGTCGGTTCGTCCAGCAGCAGCAGGTCGGAAGGGCACATCAGCGCCTGCGCCAGGTTCAGGCGCATGCGCCAGCCGCCCGAAAAGCTCGCCACCGGCTGCTGCATCTGCTCCAGCGAAAAGCCCAGGCCAAGCAGCAGTTGCTCGGCGCGCGACTGCACGGTGTAGGCGTCGGCGTCGGCCAGTTCGGTGTGGACGTGGGCGATCTCGATGCCGTGCTCCGGCGTGTCGGGCAGGGCTTCCAGGCGCGCCAGTTCGGCCTGCAGTTGGCGCAGGTGGGCGTCGCCGTCGATGGCGTAGTCGATGGCGGTACGCGGCAGGGCAGGGGTCTCCTGCGCCACGTAGGCCATGCGCCAGCTTTTCGGGAAGTCGATGTCGCCCAGGTCCGGGTGCAGCTCGTTGCGCAGCATGGCGAACAGGCTGGATTTGCCGGCGCCATTGGCGCCGATCAGGCCGATCTTGTCGCCTGGGTTCAGGGTCAGGTCGGCGGATTCCAGCAGCGGCTTCAGGCCGCGCATCAGGCTGACGTTGGTGAAGCGGATCATTTTCTTGGTCGTTCTAGTTAAAACCGGTAAAGCGGCGGGAACTGGCCCAAGGTCCAGCTCCCGTCCCTCACTGCCAGTCACTCCGCAGTCCGCGGCCGTGGCGTACCGGTGTCTGACCCTGCGGGTCGGACACCGCCTTGCCGGTTTAGATTTTCAATTGGTCAGCAGTGATCAGGAACACCATATCATCGCCCTGGCTAGTGGTCAGCCAGGTCAGCCCCAGCTCCCCAAACGCCGCTTCCGCAAACTCTTTCTCATTGCCGATTTCCACGATCAGCAGGCCGTCGTTGGTCAAGCGCTCGGCCGCGCCGGCAACGATCTTGCGCACAAGGTCCATGCCATCGGCGCCGCCGTCCAGGGCAATCTGCGGCTCGTGCAGGTATTCCTGCGGCAGCTTGGCCATCGACGACGAGTTCACGTAAGGCGGATTTGTGATGATCAGGTCATACTTCTTGCCGGCCGGGACGTTGGCGTACAGGTCCGACTGGATCAGGTTCACGCGGTCTTCCAGCTTGTAGGTCTCGACGTTCTTGCGCGCCACTTCCAGTGCATCGGCGGAGATATCGACCGCATCGACTTCCGCATCAGGGAAGGCGTCGGCCATCATGATCGCCAGGCAGCCGGAGCCGGTGCACAATTCCAGGATGTTCGACACGTTCTCCGCATCGTTGACCCAAGGGGCGAAGTAATTCGGAATCAGTTCCGCGATATAGGAGCGTGGCACGATAGTGCGCTCGTCGACGTAGAAGTTGTAGGTGCCCAGCCAGGCTTCATTGGTGATGTAGGCGGCCGGCACGCGGTCGTTGGCGCGGCGCTCGATCACGGCCAGCACTTCGGCGATTTCCTCCGGCTGCAGGCGCGCATCCATGAACGGCTCCAGGCGGTCCAGCGGCAGCGCCAGCGTGTGCAGGGTCAGGTAGGCCGCTTCATCATAAGCCTCGGCGCTGCCGTGGCCGAAAAACAGCTTGGCCTTGTTGAAACGGGTGACTGCGTGGCGAATCAGGTCGCGCGGGGTGGTGTACAGGGTGGTATCCATAGTGTTCTTCTTAGCGCAGGAGGTTTTCCAGGGTGCGGCGGTAGATGTTCTTCAGCGGATCGATGAAGCGGATCTCGATGTGCTCGTCGATCTTGTGGATGCTGGCGTTCGGGGGGCCAAATTCTATCACCTGGGGGCAGATCTGGGCGATGAAGCGCCCGTCGGAAGTGCCGCCCGTGGTGGACAGTTCGGTGTCGACGCCCGTTTCATCCTTGATGGCGTGGCACAGCGCTTCGGACAGCGTGCCGCGCGGGGTCAGGAAGGGCAGGCCGGACAAGGTCCAGTCCAGCTGGTATTCCAGGCCGTGCTTGTCGAGGATGGCATGCACGCGCTGGCGCAGGCTCTCGTGCGTGGAAGCCGTCGAGAAGCGGAAATTGAAGTCGATGTGCAGGTCGCCCGGGATCACGTTGTTAGCGCCGGTGCCGGCCTTGATGTTCGACATTTGCCAGGAGGTCGGCAAATAGTACTCGTTGCCGTGGTCCCAGACTTCGGCCACCAGGTCGGCCAGTGCCGGTGCGGCCAGGTGGATTGGGTTCTTTGCCAGCTGCGGGTAGGCGATATGGCCTTGCACGCCCTTGATGGTCAGGCTGCCCGACAGCGAACCGCGGCGGCCGTTCTTGATCATGTCGCCCAAGGTCTTGTCGGAAGTCGGCTCGCCGACGATGCAGTAATCGATGGTCTCGTTTCGCGCCTTCAGCTCTTCCACCACTTTGACGGTGCCGTCGGTAGCCGGGCCTTCCTCGTCGGAGGTGATCAGGAAGGCGATCGAGCCTTTGTGATCCGGGTGCGCGGCCAGGAATTCTTCGCAAGCGACCACCATCGCGGCAATCGACGTCTTCATGTCGGCAGCGCCGCGGCCATACAGCTTGCCGTCGCGGTGGGTCGGGTAGAACGGTTCGGACGACCACTTTTCGACCGGGCCTGTCGGCACCACGTCGGTATGGCCGGCGAACACCAGCACCGGGCTTTCAGTGCCCTTGCGCGCCCACAGGTTGGTGACTTCGCCGGAAATGATGGTCTCGCAGTGGAAGCCGAGCGGCTCCAGCCACGATTTCAAATGGTCCTGGCAGCCCTTGTCGTCAGGCGTGACAGACTCGCGGCCCAGCAGCTTCTCGGTCAGGTCGAGGGTACGGGAGGCGCTCATGCTGCGAAGATTTCCTGGTACATGGCGTCGTTGAAGCCGACGTGGGCCTTCGCGCCGGCACCCACCAGCACCGGGCGCTTGATCACGGACGGGTTTTCCAGCATCAGGGCGACTGCGGCATCGGCGCTGGTGACGGCAGCCTTGCGCTCGTCGGGCAGGGCGCGCCAGGTGGTGCCCTTCTTATTGACCAGCACTTCCCAGTCCAGGGTTTTCAGCCAGGTGCGCACGGTGGCTTCGTCCAGGCCCTGTTTCTTGAAGTCGTGGAAGGTGAAGTCATGCTGTTGACCAGCCAGCCATACGCGGGCTTTCTTGACAGTGTCGCAGTTGGGAATGCCGTAGAGGGTAATCATTCGGAAAATAATGTTGTGCGGGGGCGGCCTTGCGGCCGAAGGACGACATTATATCGTGCAGCGAGCGTGATAAACCGTGATCGTTTTGCCAATGTTTCCTGAGAATGGCAAGAGGGCGGAGCTACCCGCCGCCACGCGCGCGCCTATTTTGACGCGGACACCTGACTGAATGCCGGCACGTACACCTCGCTGAATTCCGGCGGCAACCGCTTCGGGCGGCCACTGGACAGCTCTATGCAGACCAGGTCCCAGCGCGCGCGCAGAACCGTGGTGTTGTCGCGCTGGCGAACCAACTGAAAGCAGCGCTGCATCGATAGCGAGCTGTCGCCGGGCAGCAGCCAGGTGCCTAGCAGCAGATCCTCGCCTTCGTTGGTGGCGAAGATGTAATCGAACTCGCTGCGGCGGATCGCCATGCCGCGGTCCAACCGCTTGTAGTCCGCCAGCGTCAGGCCGAGTGCATTGGAGTGCGCCCAGCCAGCCTCTTCGCACCAGCGCACGTAGACCGCATTATTGGTGTGATCGAGGCCGTCGATGTCAGCCGCTCGCGGCGTGACCGGCAGGATGAAGGGCGCCGGCCGGTCCCATTGAGGCGTCGTCATGGCCGTGGCGGCTGCACCGGGGCCGGCTTGAGAACGACCGGGCCGTAGCCGCCCCTGGTCCTGGTCCAGCCTCGCCACGTGTCCCGGAACTCAATCTGCTCCGTGTGGTAAGCGATGCCTCCGAACTCCACCTTCAGTTCAACGCAATCTTTGCCCGCCACGCCGGACACCAGGCGCTGCTGGGGCGGGCTGTCAGGGTAAATCACGTCCGACGCATTGAAGCTTTCGCCAATATCGGCGATGCCGGCGCGGGGCTTGTCAAAGCGGCCCAGAAGGTTCAACACCTCCTGAGGCAGGTCGCTGAGCGAGGCGATGGGGTGCGCCGACACGGACGAGCAAGCCTGTGCGTGCACAGCGGGAAGGAGTGCGAGCAGCAAAACACCGGCCCGCACGATCAACGCTTCTTCAGGATGGAGCCCAGCACGCCGCGAATGATCTCGCGGCCAACTTGCGAGCCGATGCTGCGGGCGGCGGATTTCACCATCGCCTGCACTGCGGTGTCGCGCTTGCTGCTGCCGCCGAACAGGCCGCCCAGTACGTCGCTAAAGATCGAGCCGCCGCTGTCGGCAGGCGCTTCGGCTGGCGCTTGCGCGGTGCCCCGGCCCATCGGCCCGCGGCCACCCGGTGCGGGTGCAGGGGTGCCGGCGCCGGCGACGCGACCAGTCAGCTTTTCGTAGGCGGATTCGCGGTCGACGGCTTTCTCGTACACGCCGGCCACAACCGAGCTGGCGCGCGCGGCCTGGCGTTCCGCTGCGCTGATCGGGCCCAGTTGCGATGCCGGCGGCAGCACGAAGGCGCGCTGCACGATCTGCGGCGTGCCTTTTTCGTCGAGGAAGGATACGAGCGCCTCGCCCACTCCAAGCTCGGTAATCACTTGCGCCACGTCGATCGCCGGATTCGGGCGGAAGGTTTCAGCGGCCGACTTGACGGCCTTCTGGTCGCGTGGCGTGTAAGCGCGCAGTGCGTGCTGCACGCGGTTGCCCAGCTGGCCCAGCACGGTCTCCGGAATATCGAGGGGATTTTGCGTGATGAAGAAAACGCCCACGCCTTTGGAGCGAATCAGGCGCACCACCTGCTCGATCTTTTGCAGCAGGGCCTTCGGCGCTTCGGCAAACAGCAGGTGGGCTTCGTCGAAGAAGAACACCAGTTTCGGCTTATCGAGGTCGCCCACTTCCGGCAGGTTCTCGAACAGCTCGGACAGCATCCACAGCAGGAACACCGCGTAGATGCGCGGCGCGTTCATCAGCTTGTCGGCAGCGAGGATGTTCACCATGCCTTTGCCTGCCGCATCGGTCTGGATCAGGTCGTCGATGTTCAACATCGGCTCGCCGAAGAACTGCTCGCCGCCTTGCTCTTCAATCGCCAGCAGGCCGCGCTGGATGGCGCCGATGCTGGCCGCGCTGACGTTGCCGTAGCTGGTCTTGTAGTCGGCGGCATTGTCGCCCACGTGCTGCAGCATGGCGCGCAAGTCCTTGGTGTCGAGCAGCAGCATGCCGTTGTCGTCGGCGATCTTGAACACCAGCTGCAGCACGCCTTCCTGGGTATCGTTCAGGTTCAGCATGCGCGCCAGCAGGGTGGGGCCGAGGTCGGAAATGGTGGCGCGTACCGGGTGGCCCTGTTCGCCGAACACGTCCCAGAAGGTAACCGGGCAGGCGGCCCATTGCGGGGTTTCCAGCTTCAGCGCTTCCAGGCGCTTGGCCATTTTTTCGCCCAGCACGCCGGGTTTCGCCATGCCAGAGAGGTCGCCCTTGATGTCGGCCATGAAGACCGGCACGCCGATGTCGGACAACGATTGTGCCATGCGCTGCAGCGTGACCGTCTTGCCGGTGCCGGTAGCGCCGGTGATGCAACCGTGGCGGTTCACCAGGTTGGACAGCAAGTCGAGGGAAAGGGCGTCGGTTTTGGCGATCGGCAGGGCGGTGCTCATATTGGGGCGGAATTTCTTGTTGATATGAAATTCCGATCATACCTCATCGCATGCCGTTTGCAGCTTACCGCGCGCCCTGGTGATTTCATCGGCAAACTTGTTCAGCCCAAACCAGGATCGGCAAGAACCGGACCGCAGATGTGCGGCGCAGCGCTTGCCTCGGCAAGCGCTGGCACTGACAGCCCCGCGCGCCAGGTCAGGAGTTCAGGGTGAACTCGGTGAAGGAGGCATCGGTCGGAGATTTCAGTTCTTCTTCCTCGACGGCTGGCGGCGTTTCCATGCCGTGGTTCAGCAGCCACAGCAGGTTGGTGGCCGAGTCGGCGTTGGCCAAGGCTTCATCCTTGGTGATGGAGCCGTCCATGACCAGCCTGTACAGCGCTTGCTCGAACGACTGCGAGCCCGGCGACAGGGATTTTTCCAGCGCTTCCTTGATCTGGCCGATCTCGCCTTTTTCGATCAGGTCCGAGATGTAGCGGGTGTTGACCATGATCTCGACCGCTGGCGTGCGGGTGCCGCCGCCGGCCGAACGGATCAGGCGCTGCGACACGATCGCCTTGACGGTCGAGGACAGGTCCTGCAGCAGTGCAGGGCGGTTCTCGATCGGGTAGAAGGAAATGATCCGGTTCAGCGCGTTGTACGAGTTGTTGGCGTGCAGGGTCGCCAGCACCAGGTGGCCCGACTGCGCGTAAGCCATGGCCGATGCCATGGTTTCGCGGTCGCGGATCTCGCCGATCAGGATGCAGTCCGGCGCCTGGCGCATCGAGTTGCGCAGGGCGGTGTAGAAGTCCTTGGCATCGCTGCCGATCTCGCGCTGGTTGACGATCGACTTCTTGTTGCGGAACAGGTATTCGATCGGGTCTTCCAGCGTCAGGATGTGGCCCGAGCGCAGTTCATTGCGGTGGTCCAGCATGGAGGCGATGGTGGTCGACTTGCCGGAGCCGGTCGCGCCGACCAGCAGCACCAGGCCGCGTTTTTCCATGATCAGGTCGGCCAGCACCGGCGGCAGGCCCAGTTCGCCCAGCGGCGGAATGCTGGCCGGGACGAAACGGAAGACAGCGGAAATGCTGCCACGCTGGCGGAAAGCGGACAGGCGGAAGCGGCCCAGGTTGGGCACGGAGATACCCATGTTCAGCTCGTTGGTCGTATCCAGTTCTTCCAGCTGCTCGGGCGAGCAGACCTCAGCCAACAGGGCTTCCAGGTTCTCGGGTTCGAGCTTTTGCTGGTTGATCGGGATCAGAAGGCCGTTGATCTTCAGATGCACCGGCGAGCCTACGGCAAAAAACATGTCCGAGGCGTTTTTTTCCTTCATTAGCTGGAACAGGCGGTCCATAGCCATTTTTTGGGTATCTCCTTGTTACGGTTATACGCCGCGCAGCAATTCGTTAATGCCTGTTTTGGCGCGGGTTTGTGCGTCGACGCGCTTGACGATCACGGCGCAGTACAGGCTGTACTTGCCATCAGCCGATGGCAGCGAGCCCGAAACCACGACGGAGCCGGCCGGCACACGGCCGTAGAATACCTCGCCAGTGGTGCGGTCGTAAATCTTGGTCGACTGGCCGATGTACACGCCCATCGAAATCACCGAGTTTTCTTCCACGATCACGCCTTCCACGATCTCGGAACGCGCGCCGATGAAGCAGTTGTCCTCGATAATGGTCGGATTGGCCTGCATTGGCTCGAGCACGCCGCCGATGCCCACGCCGCCCGACAGGTGCACGTTCTTGCCGATCTGTGCGCAGGAACCCACGGTGGCCCAGGTGTCGACCATCGCGCCTTCGTCAACGTAGGCGCCGATATTCACATAGGAAGGCATCAGCACCACGTTCTTGCCGATGAAGGAGCCGCGGCGCGCCACGGCTGGCGGCACCACGCGGAAGCCGCCCTTGGCGAAATCTTCGGCCGAGTAGTTGGCGAACTTGGTCGGAACCTTGTCGTAGAACTGCATGGTGCCGTCGGAAGGCATGACCACGTTGTTCTCCAGGCGGAAGGACAGCAGCACGGCCTTCTTGATCCACTGGTTGACCACCCATGCGCCATTTTCTTTATGGGCTACGCGCAGCGAGCCGTTGTCCAGGCCAGCCAGCACGTGGTTGACGGCATCGCGCACTTCCGCGGTGGCGTTGGACGGGTTGATCTCGGCGCGGTTGTCCCACGCGGTTTCAATGATTTGCTGGATGCTCATGATTTAGCTAGTTGGTTACAGAATTGAACGATACGGCGCGCCGCTTCCAGGCCTTCCTCGGTTTCGGCAACCAGCGCCATGCGGATGCGGTTGCGGCCCGGGTTGACGCCGTGGGCGTCGCGCGCCAGGTAGCTACCCGGCAGCACGGTGACATTGTACTCGGCGTGCAGGCGGCGGGCGAATTCGGTGTCGGACAGGCCGGTGCGGGTCACATCGGCCCACAAATAGAAGCTGGCGTCCGGCATTTGCACGTCCAGCACCTCCTGGATAAGGGGCGTGATGGCGGCGAACTTGGCGCGGTATTGCGCGCGGTTTTCCTCGACATGGGTTTCGTCGTTCCAGGCGGCGACAGAGGCGGCCTGCACATGCGGGCCCATGGCGCTGCCGTGGTAGGTGCGGTACAGCAGGAATTTCTTCAGCACTTGCGCGTCGCCGGCCACGAAGCCGGAGCGCATGCCCGGCACGTTGGAGCGCTTGGACAGGCTGGAAAACACCACCAGGCGGGCATACGGCTCGCCTTCCCGGATCAGGCCCAGGATATTGGCCGCCTGCATGGCGCCCAGCGGCGGCTCGTCGCCATGGTAGATCTCCGAGTAGCACTCGTCGGCGGCGATGATAAAGTTATAACGTTCCGACAGTGCGAACAGGTGCTCCCAGTCGGTCAGGGTCAGCACGGCGCCGGTCGGATTGCCCGGCGAGCAGATGAACAGCAGGCGCACGCGCTGCCAGACTTCTTCCGGCACGCTGTCGTAGTCCGGCGCGAAATTGCGGGCCGGATCGGAATTGACGAAGTACGGCTCGGCGCCGGCCAGGAATGCCGCGCCTTCATAAATCTGGTAGAACGGGTTGGGGCACATCACCAGCGCGCCCGTATCGGGCGCGATCACGGTCTGCGCAAACGAGAACAGGGCCTCGCGCGAGCCGTTTACCGGCAGCACCTGGGTGGCGCGGTCCAGCGTCGGCAGGTCGTAGCGGCGCTCCAACCAGGACGCGATGGCGTTGCGCAGGGCCTCGCTGCCGGCGGTCAGCGGATAGTTGGCCAGCCCGTCCAGGTTATCGACCAGGGCCTGGCGGATGAAGGCCGGGGTAGGGTGCTTCGGCTCGCCCATGCCCAGGCTGATAGGCTTGAAAGCGGGATTGGGCGTGCTGCCGGCAAAGAGCTGGCGCAGTTTTTCAAACGGGTAGGACTGCAGCTTGTCGAGATGTGGATTCATGGCGCATACGGCTGGTTGAACCATTGATTATAGCCGCACTGCGCAACAGTGGCGTTGCTGCAAAATTGACATGGGGATATGATCGTTTCATGGACGCCGCAACCTCCGAACCCGATGTGCTGCCGCAGGAACCGGTGCGCGACGCTGCCGTCACGCGGCGGGTGGGGCAGTTGCGCCTAATTGCCGGCCTGGTGCAGGGCACAGTGTTGTATTTCTTGTATCATGCACAGCAGTCCGGCAACTGGCCGGCCAGCCAGCCGATGCTGTACCTGCCGCTGGTGCTGGCCGCCATCGTCCTGCCCGTCCTGCTGATTTCCAGCCTGGGCCATCTCGAGCGGCGTCCGCTGGCTTTGTGGCTGGGAGCCGCCGCCGCCGTGCTGGCGGTGGTTGGCATGCATGATGCGTGGCGCAATGCCTTCGACCATGCGCCGTTGCTGCGGCCAAGCTTCCTCGTGTTCCCGTTTTGCTTAGGCTTCTTCTTTGTCGCCCATAGCCTGGTCATGGCAGGGGCGCACGACAGGCGTTGGGTCGCCCATTACGCCACTTGCTTCGAAAGTGCCTGGAAACTGGCGATCCAACTGTTGTTTTCCGCCCTGTTCGTGGTTGGGATCTGGCTGGTGATGTGGATGGGCGCCGCGTTGTTCGGCCTCCTGAAGCTGAATTTCCTCGAGAAGCTGCTGATGAAGTCCTGGTTCTCGGTGCCGCTGGTATGCGTCGCCTTTTCCAGCGCCATGCACACTACCGACGTGCGCCCCGCGATCGTGCGCGGCATCCGCAGCCTGCTACTGGTGCTGAAAGCCTGGATCCTGCCGATCGCGGTGCTGCTGGTCGGCGGCTTTCTGGCTGCATTGCCGTTCACCGGCCTGGAGGTGCTGTGGCAGACGCGCCACGCCACCGCCGTGCTGCTGGCTAGCAGCGCAGTACTGGTGGTGCTGGTCAATGCCGCTTTCCAGGCGGGCGACGCGGCCGCAGGGCTGGCGGGCAGCGTCCGATTTTCGGCGCGGCTGGCCTGCTTCCTGTTGCCGCCGCTGGCCATGCTGGGCGTGTATGCGCTCGGCCTGCGCGTGGCCGATTACGGCTGGACGCCGGATCGCGTGATCGCCGCCGCCTGCCTGCTGGTGGCAGTGTTCTATGCCGCAGGCTACGTGTACGCGGCCGTGCGCCGGGGCGGTCCGTGGCTGGATGGATTGCGCCAGGTGAACCTTGCGGCTGCCATGCTCTCGCTGGCGGTTGCGCTGTCGCTCTTCACGCCGCTTGCCGATCCGGCGCGCATATCGGTTGCCAGCCAGGTGGCCCGGCTGGCCAGTGGCGTAACGGCGACGGACAAGTTTGACTATGGGTTCCTGCGCTTCCGCGGCGCGCGCTATGGCATGGAAGCCTTGCAGACGCTCGCCGC
The DNA here is from genome assembly GCF_049904655.1 of Pseudoduganella sp. R-34. Lineage (NCBI taxonomy): Bacteria > Pseudomonadati > Pseudomonadota > Betaproteobacteria > Burkholderiales > Oxalobacteraceae > Pseudoduganella > Pseudoduganella sp. R-34. The sequence continues at coordinate 4,789,505 of NZ_CP184572.1, read as the reverse complement.
CCACGGCGCCGGTCCGCAGGCTGCAGCCGTTCGCAGCCGCGCGGCAAGCGTATTGAGCCAGCGCTACGAGGATCGCGGGGAAACCGGCACTGCCGGGCCGGCCGATTATGCCGCCAACCTGAGCGTGTGGCCGCAAGGCGTGCAGATGCCGCCTGGCTTCCTCGCGCAGGACTGGGCCGCTATCCGCTATCCGGCGTGGGCGCCGGGCTGCCTGCGCCGCGCCGGCAGCCGGTGCGACGCGGTCTTGCTGGATGCCGACGGCGACGGCCGGCAGGACGTATTGCTGGTCGGAGAAAACCGTGCCGATGGCGCGGCACTCCTGGCCGAGCGGGAGGGACGGTGGCAGGTCATCGGCCGGCCACCCAAGTCGCTCGCCGGATGCGCCGGCTTGCAGGAGCGCCTGAGGGCCGGCGAATTCTCGCTGGCAGCGCCACGCTTGCGCGATCTCGAGGCTGGCGGCCAGCGGATCGTGCTAACGCCGGTCGAAGCCATCGAACCCGATTGCGCGCAGGCAGGCAGCGCTAGCCGGTAGCCACGCCCTGGCTCTCCAGCAACGCCTTCATGCGGCGCCAGTGCGAGCCGCGCCAGAACACACCCCGGCAGACGTCGCAGGTCAGGAATTCCTCTTGCGATGCGCGCACCGAAGGCGGAAGCTGTTCCGCCACCTCGGCCTTCGGCACCGGCCGCAGCGGCGCATTGCAGGCCAGGCACAACGTGAACGGCCGCGCGCTGGCCGCCAGGTCCAGGCGCTGGAAGAGCTCCGCAAACTGCTCGGCAGGCTTCAGGGCCCGCACATAGCAGCCGTGCGTAATCCCGCGCCGCTTCAGCAATTCGCGGTCGCGGGTGAGGGCGACGCGGCCTTCCTCCTCCGACAGCGATGCCACGGTCGGATCGTCGATCCGGTTGTCGTACAGCGTATCGAAGCCCGCCATGCGCAGCAGGCGCGCCAGGCCGCCAAGGTGGGCGTCGGCCACGAAGCGCACCACACGCAACGGCGCGGCGCGCACGCGCAGCAGCGGCCGCACATCGAACGCCTCGAACTTGGGGTAGACCGCCACCCGGTCCCCATCGCAGAGCAGGCGCTCGAAGCCGGACGATTCGCCGTTGACCAGGATCAGCTCAACCTCGGTATGCGGCACGCCAAGCGCCTCGATCATGTGCTTGGTGGTGGCCGCGCGTGCGCACGGTACGGTGAACTCAACCTTGCGCCGCTCGCGCGGCAGGAAGTCGTTTAGTTCTTCGTAGAAGCGGAAGGTGGCGTTGACCATACGCCAGTCTAACTAATCAGCGCCTAAGCCGCAGCCGCAACAGGGCGCAGCGGGCAATCTTCCATCCGCTCGCTGAGGCGGTGCAGCAGCTCGCCGCGCAACGACTGCAGGCCGTCGATGCGACGGTCGATCTCGGCCAGCTTGGCTTGCAGGGCTGTGCGCAGGACCGCCGCGCTTTGTTCGACAGGCGCCGCCAGCAGCGGCAGATCCGCCTCGATTTCCTGCAGGGTGAAGCCCAGCGCCTGCGCGATGCGGATATAGCGCAGCCAGTCCACCGCTTCCGTGGGATAGTCGCGGTAGCCATTTGTGCTGCGGCGCGCCACCAGCAAGCCGCGCTTCTCGTAGTAGCGCAGGGTATCGCGGCTGAGGCCCGTCGCTTCTGCCAGTTCGCCGATCTGCATTTCGCCGTCTCCAAAAAAAGTGCTTGACCATGGAGTGTACTCCAAGGTTTAAGCTGCGCAGCATGAATACTTCAAATATCCGCAAACTGGTGCGCGCCAGCGCCACCTACGACCTGCTGGTGACGGCACCTTTCGCCACCCCATGGACCTTCGCCATCGCCCACGGCCACCTTTCCGCGTTAAACGAGGCGCTGGGCGGGCCGCCGTTGCCAGCCTTCGGCACCATCCACATCCTGTTCGCCTGCCTGCTCGGCAGCATCGTGCTGGTGTGGTCCTGGCTGCGGCTGCGCGACCCGCAGCCGCAGTTCGCCACCTACGACGGCACGGCACGCCTCATGTTCAGCACCTGGTTTGCCTGGACACTGGCCGGTGGCGGCATGCCGCTGGTCTGGCTGTTCATCGTCCCCGAATTCGCCTTCGGCGTGGCGCAGTGGTATGCCGTTCCGCCCTTATTCCGACGTGGCGGCGGCCGCCGCGAGGATCAGCTTGGCGACGTCGCCGGAGCGCGAAACGTGAGGTGAGTGGTCGGCAGGCAGGCTGACCACCTGTGCCGAGATATTCTTCGCCATGTCTTTTTGCAGGGCCGGCGCCAGCATGTTGTCCTGCTCGCTCACGAAGTACCACGACGGCTTGCTCTTCCAGGCCGGGACGCCGACCTTTTCTTCGAAATTGAGGCCGCGGATCGGAACCTGGGTAGCCGCCAACAGCTTTGCTTCCGCGGCCGGGACATATTGCCCGAGGTGTTTCTGCACCCCTTCAAGCGTGAGGGTCAGGAAGCCTTCCTTGTCGGCCACCAAGTGGCTGAAGCACGAAGGTGTCGGGTAGCCCTTGGACGCGGTCACGATCGACTGTCCTTCGGCGGGAGCGAAAGCCGCGATGTAGACCAGCGATTTGACGCGCCCATGCCGGCCAGCTTCGGTGATGACGACGCCACCCCAGGAATTCCCCACCAGGACGACCGGGCCGGCCTGCATGTCCAGCACGCGCCTGGTCGCGGCGACGTCGTCGGCCAGCGAAGTCAATGGATTCTGGACCGCCACTACTTTCAAGCCTTTTGCCTCCAACTGTGGAATGACCTTGTTCCATACCGAGCCGTCGACAAAGGCGCCATGGACCAGGACCACGGTAGGCTTGGCCGGAGCGGCGCCGCCGGTTGCGGCAGCTGACATGCATGCAGATATTCGTGAAAGCGGTGGAGCTTGGTTCGCTCTCCGCAGCAGCGGAAGAGCTCAACATCTCGTCGCAGTTGGCGGGCAAGCAGATGCGGGCGCTGGAGCAGGGCCTTGGCATCAAGCTGCTGAACCGCACCACGCGCCGGCAAAGCCTGACGGACGGCGGCCGCATCTTTTACGAGAGGGCCAAGGGCATTCTGGCCGAGATGGAGGCGGCCGAAGCGCTGCTGGCGGAAACCCGCGCCGTGCCAAGGGGGCGGCTGCGCATCAGCGCACCGATCACCTTCGGCAGCCGGGCGCTCGCCGGGGCCATTCCCGAGTACCTGAAACAGAACCCAGAAGTCACGCTGGATCTCAGCCTGAGCAACCGGACGGTAGACCTCATCGAGGAGGGATACGATGCCGTGTTCCGCACGGGCGAACTGCCCGATAGCGGCTTGCAGGCACGGCGGCTGGCACCGTACCGCATGGTCCTGTGCGCGGCGCCGGCTTACCTCAAAACGGCCGGCAAGCCGAAAACGCCCCAGGACCTGCAAGCACACGAGTGCCTGGTGTTCTCGCACACCACGCTGCGCACGGCATGGGAATTCGACGGGCCGCAACGACGCGAGTCGGTTTCAATCCGCGGCAGGTTCTCGACCGACAACAGCGAAGCCCTGCGCGCCGCAGCCGTGGCCGGGCAGGGAATAGTCCTGCATCCCCACGAACTGCTGGCCGAGGAAATCGCCGCCGGCCGCCTGGTGCGGCTGTTGCCGGGCTACGAACCAGTGGCTCGCGCTTTGCACGTGCTGTATGCGCCCGACCGGCGAATGATGCCAAAATTGCGAAGTTTTCTCGACTTTGCTGTGCAGAGGTTCGGACCGGGGTAAGCTTAGGTCCAGCAGGTTTTTCCGCGAACCCTGGAAACGGAGGAGATATGCAAGCGCAACCTTTGATTGCTGTCAGCAACGTCGAGGCGGCCAGCCGCTGGTACCAGAAAACCCTGGGCCTGAAGAGCGGACACGGCGGCAACGAGTACGAGCAATTGCTGCATGACGGCCGCATGGTGCTGCAGCTGCACCGCTGGGATGCCCACCATCATCCTCACATCGGCAATCCCGAACAGCGCCCCTACGGCAACGGTGCGCTGCTGTGGTTCTGGACTGACGACTTTGACGATGCGGTCGATCGCGCTACTGCAGCCGGCGCCACGGTGCTGGAGGGGCCGAAGGAAAACAGCAACGCGCAGCACCGCGAACTGTGGCTGCGCGATCCGGAAGGTTACGTTGTGGTGCTGGCAGGGCCTTACGGCGACGTCGGGATGTAAGCTGCGTCGCTCAGCTTAGCCAGGTCGCCCGTGCCACACGCAGCATATTGCGGCCAAGGACTTGCTCGATCTCGCTGGGCGCCATGCCCAGCTTGCGCAATTCCAGCGGCAGCGACCTCCAGGCATAGATCGGCACGAAGGAAGGAGAACGGCCGGCGCGATAGCCGGCCGACTCCGGCCACCACCAGCCGGGATTGAAGCCGCCGGGCGGCGTATCGTCCAGGTCTTTTTCGCTGAAGCAGATATCCAGGCCGACACCTGCGTGGGCCACGCCCACCAGGTCGGCGACATAGGCCACGTGCCGCGCCACGTCCGCCGCTGTCGGCTGCTCGCAGCCCAGGAACCACGACAGGCCCGACACGCATACCACGCCGCCTGTCGACGCGCAGGCCTGAATCTGTTCATCGGTCACATTGCGCCCGTGCGGCACCATGGCAAACGGATTGGCGTGGCTGAACACCACCGGTTTGCTGGAAGCTTCCATGATTTCAAGGCTGCACAGGCGGCCAGTGTGGGAGCAATCGACGATGATTCCAGCGTCGTTGACCGCCTTCAGCACCCGATGGCCCAGGCGCGTCAGGCCGCGCGCCATATCGTGGCAACCATCGGCCACGTTGTTGTTGCGGTTGTAGGCGAACAGCATCTGGCGCACGCCCAGCCGGGCATACACTTCTGCCATTTCCGGCTGCTCCATCAAGGGCATGGCGCCTTCCATGTCGAAGCCGATGGCCAATACGCCGTCGGCCGCAGCCTGGATCACTTCATCCACGCCGGACACTAGGCGATAGCGGCCCGGATTGGCGGCGATGGTGGCGCGGTAGCCGGCGATGACCGACATCACCTGCGACACGGGATTCATGTCCGCGCCCACGGCGATCGACACGTAGTTCACGCCAGCGGAATGGAGCTGGTCGAGCGGAGAGAAATCCGCCTGCGGATGCTGCGGCAGGCAGATGTGGGCATCCCAGTTGATCATTTCTTGTTGTGATTGTTGGTAGATTGATAGCAAACGTATAGTCGCACGAAACCCGGCACAAGGTATACTGCCGGCTTATCCCAACGAAGCACGCCATGACATTTTCCAGCCTGGGCCTCGCGCCCGCACTGCTCAACGCCATCACCGAGACCGGCTACAGCACCCCCACCGCCATCCAGACCGCCGCCATCCCGCCCGCCCTGCGCGGCTCTGACGTGCTGGGGCAGGCGCAAACCGGCTCCGGCAAGACGGCCGCCTTTGCGCTGCCGCTGCTGAATGCCTTGCTCGAGGCGGGCCGTCCAGGTGCCGGCCCGCGCAAGCTGTATGCGCTGGTGCTGGCGCCCACGCGCGAGCTGGCGGCGCAGGTTGGAGAAGCGTTGCGCGGGCTGGCATCGCACCTTCCGTCGCCGGTCAAGGTCTCGGTCGCCTTTGGCGGCGTTTCGATCAACCCGCAGATGATGGCCCTGCGCGGCGGCACCGACATCATGGTCGCCACCCCCGGCCGCCTGCTCGACCTGGTCGAGCACAATGCGCTCAAGCTGGATGGCACCTCGGTGCTGGTGCTGGATGAAGCGGACAAGCTGCTGGACATGGGCTTCGCCGACGAAATCTCCCGCATCCTCGCGCTGCTGCCGGCGCGCAGGCAAAACCTGTTCTTTTCCGCCACCTTCCCGCCGGCGGTGCAGGCGCTGGCCGGCAAGCTGCTGCACGAACCGGTGCGGGTCGCCACGCTGGACGAAGCAGCGTCCGCACCCGACATCACCCAGCGCGCCATTGAAGTGGACCAGGCGCAGCGCACCTCGCTGCTGCGCATCCTGCTGAAAGACGAGGGCTGGAAGCAGGTGCTGGTGTTCGTGGCCACCAAATACGCCTCCGAGCACGTGGCCGACAAGCTGCGTCGCGGCGGCGTGGCAGCGGAAGCCTTCCACGGCGACTTCAGCCAGGGCGCCCGCACCTCGGTACTGAACGACTTCCGCGAAGGCAAGCTGAAAGTGCTGGTCGCCACCGACGTCGCCGCGCGCGGCATCGACATCGCGCAATTGCCGGTGGTGGTCAACTACGACTTGCCGCGCTCACCGGCCGACTACACCCACCGCATCGGCCGCACCGGCCGCGCCGGCGCCTCCGGCCTGGCGGTCAGCTTCATTCCCCCCGACGCCGAACAGCATTTCCGCCTGATCGAAAAGCGTCAGAACGTACGCGTCCCGCGCGAACGCCTGGCCGGCTTCGAACCCACCACGGCAGCCAAGCCGCTGCCCCCCGGCGCCAACGACGCCACCGGCGGCATCAAAGGCAAGCGCAAGAGCAAAAAAGACAAACTGCGCGAAGCCGCCGCCAACACCAACAACGGCTGAGCCCGTGTCACACCATGGGGTCACACCCTAAGTGTGACACGACCTCAACCGCGCGGCATGCTAGAGCCCGTGTCACACCTGGGGTGTGACCCCAAGGTGTGACACGGACTCGGCTGTTATGGGGTGGTGGCGAGCTTGATGCGGCGGCGCAGGCGTTCGGCTTCGGCGGTGTCGCCGGCTTGTTCGGCGCGCTGCAATTGCACGTTCAGCCAGGCCAGGACGGCGCGGCGCCAGCCTTGGGCTGAGGCGGTGTTGATGGCCGTCGTCACCAGTTCGGGCGTGGCGCGGTTGGCGCGCATCAGGGCGCCCGCGGCGACCATGCGCGAGAGCGGGTCGCTGATGGCGGCGGCGGCCATCGCGGCTGCGGTGTCGCTGGATGCACCGGCTACGGCGCGTTGCGGCTCGGGCAGCAGGGCGGCATCGGACGGGGTGGCGCGTCCAGCCAGGTAGCGGGCGTAGGCTTGGTCGGCGGCGGAAGCGTCGGCTTGCAGCGGCGTGAAGCCGGCGCATTCTTCATATGCCAGGGCTGCTACCTGTACCGCGCAGCGCAGCAGCTCGATCCGGATCGCCAGCGCGGGCTGGGCGGTGCTGCCGACCTGGTTGCGGGCCAGGCTGAACTCGCGCTCGGCGACGGCTGTCTTGCCTTCCATGTAGGCCGAAGTTGCGCGCTCGGTGGCGCCGGCGGCGTTCAACTGCCAGTCCGGCACGCGTGGGCCGCTGCTGCAGGCGGCCAACAACGCGGCGGCCAGTGCCGCGGTGAGTGTCGTCATTCTCATGGAAGTTTGATCTCCGGTTCGCTGCGCTTGAATGGCCATTTGCGATTCAGCTCATTGATCATCTGTTCTACCTTGCGAAGGTTGGCGTCGACTTCGGCGCGCAAGGCGCCCAGGTCTTCGGTGGCGGCGCGCGTGTTGGCGCCGACAGCTTGCGCTTCCACCAGTACCGCATCGAGCTTTTTCAGCGAGTTGCGCGCGTCTGCCAGCAGGGCATTCAACTGCTGCACCGCCGCCTGCGTATCGTTGGCCAGGCCTTTTTCACCGAACACGCGCTTGTCGGCGTTGCCGACCAGGCTGTCGGCCTTCACTACCAGCGAATTGGCATTGCGCAGCAGTTCTCGCGCTTTCTGGTCTTCGCCTGCCAGCACGCCGAGCGCGCCGCCGGGGCCATTCAATTTCTCGGTCACGCCTTGCACATTGCGCAGGCTGGCGCCGAGTGCGGATTCTTCGGCCGTCAGCGCCGCCAGGTTGTTCAGCAAGTCCTTGGCCGATTGCAGCAGGCGCGGGATTTCGGCGGCCATGTCGCCCACCAGCAGCGCGCGCTCGGCATCGGGCGGCAAGGGCGGGTCGGCCGGGATGCCGGTGAAGGCGCGCAGCTTGGCGCCGCCCACCAGGCTCTTTTCCAGCGTGAAGATGCTGGTGGTGCGCAACCAGTGCGCGTCCTTGCTCGGTACGTCGACCAGGATGCGGGCCTTGCCGTCCGGCGCCAGCTCGATGCGCTGCACGCGGCCGATCGGGAAGCCGGCGAAGGTTACGTCCATGCCGACCGCCACGCCTTCGGAGTCGTCGGCGGTCAGCACCAGCCGTTGCGTGGGCTCGAAGGCGCCGCGTGCGTACATCAGGTACATGATCGCGCCAAGCACCAGGGCGACCAGCAGCACCAGCAGGGCAACTGCCTTGGCTTCGGCGTTATGGATCGGCGCCGGCTCGGCACCGGTAGCGGGGGGAGTCGTTTCGCTCATATCGTCAATAGTAATTACCCATCAGGGATGCGGCTTCCACCACCAGGATCACGGAAAACATGCGCACCATGTCGGCCAGCCCGTGTGCTACGCCGATGCGCCGCAGCGGACTGGAGGCGCCGGTGAAGTAGGAGGAAGCCAGCGGGATCACCGCTACCGCGAGGCTGAAAAACACTACCTTCAGGACCAGGATCAGGCACACCGCCGGATTGAAGATCTGTCCCACGACGCGGGTGTAGCCCGGCAGCGCCCATGGCGTGAAGCCGTACATCACCAGGTAGGCCAGCACCAGGGTAAGCAGGCAGCTGACTGCAGCCAGCATCCACACGGCGAACACGCCCGCTGCGGCGCGCGGGTAGAACTGGGTGCGCAGGGCGGCGCGCGCGTCGGGCGCATGGCCGGCTAGCCTTTGCTGCGCGAATTCGACGCCAGCGGGCAGGGTGGTGCGCAAGGCCACGAACAGCGCCGCCGTCAGCGGCACCAGTTCCAGCACCAGCACGCGCACCACCATTTCCAGCGCATAGCGCGACAGGCCGTAGCTGGCCGAGGTGACCACGACAATACGGATGATGACAAGGCTGATCAGCGCGCAAAGCACGGAAAACCAGGCCAGGTTGGCGGTGGTGGCAACGACGATCTGTTCGGACAGCATGCGCCGGTTATCGCGCCGGTAGCTGGATGGCGCCATGGCGCGCGTCAGCAGCAGTGCGGCGAACTGCAGCAACTGCCACCAGCTGGTCAGCCACGCGATTGCAGGGCGGTAAGCGTTCATTCCGGCATACTAGCATTAACGACAAGCTATGGTGTATCGTACTATGTTATGAAACTACTAAAACTGCTTCTGGCAGCAGCCTTGGTGTGCTGCTCCTTCGTGGCTTCCGCCGCCCCCGATTCGGCAACGCTGCTGCCGCTTGATCCCCAGATCAGGACCGGTAAGCTGGCCAACGGCCTCACTTACTATGTCCAGCAGAACCGCCGCCCGGAAAAGCGCGTTGAACTGCGTCTGGTGGTGAAGGCCGGTTCGGTACTGGAAGACGAGGACCAGCTTGGCCTGGCCCACTTCACCGAGCACATGGCCTTCAACGGCTCGACCCATTTCAAGCGCCACGAGCTGATTTCGTGGCTGCAGTCGGTGGGCGTGAAATTCGGCGCCGACCTGAATGCCTACACCGGCTTCGATGAAACGGTGTACATGCTGCCGATCCCGGTCGACAAGAAGGAAAACCTGGACAAGGGCCTGCTGGTGCTGGAAGACTGGGCCCAGGGCGTGACCTTCAACGATGCCGATATCGAGAGCGAGCGCGGCATCGTGCTGGAAGAACTGCGGCTGGGCAAAGGTGCGACCGACCGCATGAACAAGGTGCTGCTGCCGAAGATCTTCAACGGCTCGCTGTATGCGAGCCGGCTGCCGATCGGCAAGGCGGAAATCCTGAAGTCCTTCAAGCCCGATGCGATCCGCCGCTTCTACAAGGACTGGTACCGCCCGGACCTGATGGCGGTGATCGTGGTGGGCGACGTCGATCCGCAAGAGGCCGAGCGCCTGGTGGCCAGCCATTTTTCAAAGCTGGTGAATCCCGCCAACCCGCGCCCGCGCACCTACCCCCCGATCCCGGAACGCAAGGAGTCGGAAGCCATCGTGGTCACCGACCGCGAGGCGCCGTCAAATCTGGTGACGATCCGCTATCGCTTCATCGAGCGCACCGAATCGAAGACTGTCGGCGAGTACCGCAACCGCATGGTGGAGTTGCTGTCGGCAGCGATGCTGAGCCAGCGCATCGCCGAACTGTCGCAGCAACCGAACCCGCCTTTCCTGCAAGGCTATAGCAACATGGCCAAGGCGGTACATGGCCGGCAGGCCTTCGTTTCGAGCGCCGTGGTGGGCAAGGCCGGCGCATTGCCGGCCATCCGCGCCGTGGTCGAGGAAGGCGAGCGTGCGCGCCAGCTTGGCTTTGGCGCGGCTGAAATGGAGCGCGCCAAGAAGAATATGATGCGCTTCATCGAGAACCTGTACAACGAACGCGACAAGACGGAATCGGCGGCCTACGTGAGCGAGTTCACCCGCCATTTCCTGGATGGCGAATCGATGCCCGGCATCGAAAACGAATACAGCTATTACAAGGAGCTGCTGCCTGGCATCACGCTGGAAGAAGTCAATGCCCAGGTGCGCAGCGCCATTCCGGTCGGGCAGAAGAAGCTGGTCATCTTCATGGGCAACGACAAGTCGGGCACCGTGGTGCCGCAGGCGACGCAGATGCTGGCCACCGTGGAGGAGGCCGAAAAGGCCACCGTGTCGGCGCATGAGGAAAAGGCCCTTGCTGCCAGCCTGATGGCGCAGCCGCCCAAGGCCGGCCGCATCGTCAAGGAAACCACGGACAAGCTGCTGGGCACCACCGAGCTGCTGCTGTCGAACGGCGTGAAGGCCGTGTTGAAGCCGACCGATTTCAAGAACGACCAGGTGCTGATGTCGTCGACCCGTTTCGGCGGGCAGTCGCTGGCGGAGGAGGCCGATATCGTCAACGCGCGCTATGCCACCGCCATCCTCGCGAGCATGGGCGTCGACGGCTATGCGCCGCTGGACCTGCAGAAAATCCTGGCCGGCCACAGCGTGCGCTCGGCCTTTGCCTTGGGCAGCGTCACCGAAGGATTTGCCGGCGGTTCCAGCAGCAGCGACGTCGAGACCATGCTGCAGCTGGCCTACCTGCAAATGACGCAGCCGCGCCGCGACCAGGCGCTGTTCGATGTCTTCATCGACAAGCAGCAGGAGCAGGCGCGCAACGCCCAGGCGCGTCCCGAGGCGGTGCTGACCGATACCATGCGCACGACCATGTACGGCAACCATCCGCGCGTGGGCCTGACGCCGCGTCCGGAAGAACTGGACGGCATTCGCCTCGAGCGCGTGATGGCGCTGCAGAAGGAGCGCATGTCCAGTGCTTACGGCATGACCTTCTTCTTTGTCGGCAGTTTTGACGTGGCGAAGATCAAGCCCTTGCTGGCGACCTACCTGGGCGGCCTGCCGGCTGCGAAAATACCTGTCGAATACAAGGACCGCCATGTACGCCCGGTGCGCGGCGTGGTGAAGAAGGAAGTGCGCCGCGGCCGCGAAGCAAAGAGCCAGGTCAGCATCATCTTTGCGGGCGAAGCCGGTTTCAACGAGGTCGAGCAGATGCGCCTGCGCGCCCTCATCGAGATCATGCAGATCAAGCTGACGGAAGCCTTGCGCGAGCAGCGCGGCCTGGTCTATACCGCAAGCATCCATGGCGGCATGGCGCGCCATCCTTACCCCAGTTACACCATCAATATCGGCCTGCCGACCGCGCCGGAAAACTCGGACAAGGCCATCGAAGCCACCTTTGCCGAAGCGCGCAAGCTGCAGGAGAAGGGACCGGAGGAGGCCGACCTGGCCAAGGTCAAGGAAAACTGGACCAGCAACTACCGCAAGGCCTTGCGCGAAAACGGCTGGTGGCTCGTCAACCTCCAGCAGTCGCTGGTCAACAGGACCGATTCCAGGCTGCTGCTGCGTCAGAACGACATGATCGCCAGCCTGACCGTGGCGGACGTGCAGGCCGCCGCCAGGCGCTATTTCGACTTCAATAATTACGTGCAGGTGGTGATGCACCCAGCGGAGAACAAAGCTGATGCCAAGCCCGATGCAAAGCCGGAGGCGCCCGCCGAAGCTGGTAAACTGCCGGATTGATTGTGATTTTGAGTTGTTTTAAATGCATGGTTTCCGTCCCGACCTGGCGCGCTGGCACCAGCTCCCATCGCCTGCCTGGCTGGCGCGCCTGCTCGATGGCGTGCCCGTGCCGGCAGCGCCGGGCGGGGCGTGGCGCCTGTTTGAAGTAGGCTGCGACAGCCTCGCCGCCTACCAGTCCGGCCATATTCCCGGCGCCGGTTATATCGACACCAACCGTCTTGAACGGCAGCCGCACTGGAACAAGGTTTCCGACGATGCCTTGCTGGCGCTGCTGCTGGAAAACGGCATCCGCCACGACACCACCGTCATCCTGTACGGCCGCAACTCGCTGGCCGCTGCCCGTGCTGCCCACCTGATGCTGTATGCCGGCGTGACCGACGTGCGCCTGCTCGACGGCAGCTTCGATGGCTGGCTGCGCGCGGGCCATGCACTGGAGCGGGGCGCCGGCCACTTGCCGCAAGCTGCGGCAAGCTTTGGTTCCACTTTCCCCGCGCGCCCGGACTTCCTGATTGACACTGCCCAGGCGCGCGAACTGCTGCAGCAGCCGGACGGAGCACTGGTCAGCATCCGCACCTGGCAGGAGCACGTCGGCGCCACCTCCGGCTACAGCTATATCGATGCGCGCGGCGATATTCCCGGCGCACGCTGGGGCCGCGCCGGCAACGATGGCGACGTGCACAGCATGAGCGAATACCAGCACGCTGACGGGACCATGAAACCTCCGGCGGAGATCAGCGCGCTGTGGCGCCAGGCGGGGATCGAGCCCGGCCAGCGCACCGCTTTCTACTGCGGCACCGGCTGGCGGGCTTCGCTGGCATTCTTCTATGCCTGGTTGATGGACTGGGAGCGCATCAGCGTGTACGACGGCGGCTGGTGCGAGTGGAGCCGGGTCAATCCGCCTGCATCATGTAGCGGATCGCGGCCTTGAGCTGGTCGGCATCGAGTTCTTGTCTGCCGCCGCGGGCCGGCATCGCGCCCACCCCTCTCATGGCATTGCGCACCAGGCCATCCAGGCCGCCGGCACGCGCCATGCGCTCCTGCCACTCCTTGCGGTCGCCAAGCTTGGGCGAACTGACCATCACATTCTCGCTTGCGTGGCAGGCGATGCAGACCGTTTCATATACCTCGCGGCCAAGCCGGCCCTGGCTTTGGGCCAGGGCCGGCAGGCAGGCCAGCAGCCCGCAGGCTGCCAGCAGGGCGGTGGCCAGCCGCATGATTACTTCTTGCCTTCCTTGGCGTTGAACATTTCCTTGGCGTAGACGATGCCCAGGCCATAGCCGCCGCCGTGTTCAGAAGCGATCTTCATCACGGGAGCGTAGGTCTCGCCGCGCGCCCAGTCGCGCTGCAGTTCCAGCATGTACTGCAGCCAGGTCACGGGGCGGGCGCCGGCCTGCACCATGCGCTGAACGGCCATGTCATGCGCTTCCTTGCTGACGCCGCCCGAGGCGTCGGTCACGATGTACACCTCGTAGCCCTGGTCGATGGCCGACAGTACCGGCTGCACCAGGCATACCTCGGTCCACAGCGCCGCCATCACGACTTTCTTGTGCCCGTTCTTTTGCACGGCGTCGACCACGCGCTGGTCTTCCCAGGTATTCATGGTGGTGCGGTCGATCGGGGCCTGTTCAGGGAATACCGCTTGCAGCTCGGGGAAGATCGGGCCGCTGAAGGACTTGGCGGCGACGCTGGTGAGGATGGTCGGCACCTTGAAGGTCCTGGCCGCCTTGGCCAGGCCGGTCACGTTGTTGCGCAGTTCGGCGATATCGATGGACCGCGTGGCGAAAGCCATCTGCGGCTGGTGGTCGATCAGCACCAGGGTGTGGTTCTTTGGCGTCAGCAGCTGTTCGGCAGGCGGTGCGGCGTGGGCGCCGGCGCTGAAGGCGAGGATGACTGGCAGTGCTGCTTTGATCAGGGTCTTGAAGTTCATGGTGTGCTCCGTTGTAGTGGGGTTGCGATGGAGTGAACTTTAATAAATCCGGATGCCGTAATAAACTAGTGGTTGTGCAAATGATATTTACGCAAAATGGAACAATATGACTTGACCGACCTGCGCGCTTTCATCACCGTGGTGGAGAGCGGCAGTTTTGTGCGGGCGGCCGAACAGCTTTCGGTCAGCACCGCCGCCATCAGCCGCCGCATCGCCACGCTGGAGGCAGCGCTGGGCAGCCAGTTGATCACCCGCACCACGCGCCGCAACGACATCACCGATGCCGGGCGCGCCTTCTATGCCGATGCGCAGGCCGTGTTCCAGCTGCTGGATGAAGCCCACGATCGCGTGCGCCAGGGCCAGGACAGCGCCAGCGGCACCTTGCGCGTGGCGGCTCCACTCAGCTTCGGCATCCAGAAAGTGGCGCCGGTGCTGCCGCCGTTCATGCAGCGCCATCCCGGCCTGAAAGTGCAGTTGCTGCTGGAAGACCGCACCACCGACCTGCATGCGGAAGCGATCGACGTCGCCCTGCGCATCGGCTTCCTGCGCGACTCCTCGCTGGTGGCCACCCGTATTGGCACTGTCGGCCGCGTGTTTGCGGCATCGCCCGCCTACCTGCGTCGTGCTGGCCAGCCGAATACCCTGGCGGAGCTGCGCGGCCACTCGGTGTTAAATTACAGTTTGCTGAGCGTGCGCGAAGAATGGGGTCGCTTGATTGGCGACCCGGGCGAGCAGCTCGACCTGAAAGTGCCGCTGGCGGCCAATAATGCCGAAGCGCTGGCCGAATGCGCAATCCAGGGCATGGGCATCGTGCTGCTGCCCGAATTCGTGCTGGCCCCGGCCCTGGCCGACGGCCGCCTGCAGCAATTGCTGCCCGGCTCCAGCCCGGAACCCTTTGGCCTGTTTGCGGTGCGGCCATCGCGCCAGTTCACGCCGGCCAGGCTGCGGCTGTTCATTGATTATTTGCGGGAGTGCGGCTTCTGAAGGAGGTGCACCATGGATCACCTGCCAGGCCCCAGCGGCGTGCCGCTACTGGGTAATGTTGGAATCGATACGGCCCATTTCCACCAGAAGCTGGAGGAATGGGCGCGCGAGTACGGCCCGATCTACTGCATGCGCCTGATGGACCGGCGCTTTGTCGTCACCAGCCGGCATGCCGATATCGCGCAGGTCCTGCACGACCGCCCCGACCAGTGGCGGCGTTCGCGGCGGGTGGCCAGCGTCCTCGAAGAAGCGGCGGCCGTCGGCGTATTTGCGGCCGAGGGCGAGGAATGGCGCCGCCAGCGCAAGCTGGTCATGCATGCCTTGACGCCGGAAGTCATCAACCGTTTCCATCCCAGGCTGCTTGCCATGACCGAACGTTTGCGCCTGCGCTGGCAGGCGGCTGCCCAGGCGGGCCAGCCGCAACGGCTGCTGCGCGACCTCAAGGCTTTCGCGCTCGACGTGGCGATCGGCATGGCCATGGGGCAGGACCAGGAAATGGTGCGGCACGAAGAGAATCCGCTGCAGCAGGATATCGAATTCGTGTTCACACAGATGGCGCGGCGGCTGGTGGCGCCGGTTGCCTGGTGGCGCAGCATCAAGCTGCCGGCAGACCGTGCCGCCGAGGCGGCCGGCCTGCGCATCCGCGCCGCGGTCGCCGGCTTCGTTGCCGATGCGCGAGACCGCATGGCAGCCAATCCGGCGCTTCACGACAAGCCGGACAACCTGCTCGAAGCGATGCTGGCGGCGGCGGACTTGCCGGACTCCGGCATCAGCGACGAGACGGTGCGCGCCAATGCCATCATCATGGTATTTGCCGGCGAGGACACCACGGCCAACACCATCGCCTGGATGCTTTACCTGCTGTCGCGCAATCCGCAAGCTGCCGCGCGCCTGGCCGAAGAAGCCGATGCCCTGGGCGCTCCCGGGCAGGCGCCATACCTCGACGCCTGCGTGCAGGAAGCCATGCGCCTCAAGCCCGTGGCGCCGGTGCTGGGCGCGGAGGCCGTGCGCGACGTGGCGCTGGACGGTGTGCAGATACCGGCGGGCACGGTGATTTTCATGCTGCTGCGCCATGCCTTCGAACGCGAAGTCTCACTGCCCGACGGCGCCGAATTCCGGCCCGAACGCTGGCTCGATCCGGCCATGAAGGAGAAATTCGACGACCCTGCGCGCAAGATGCTGCCCTTTGGCGGCGGGCCGCGCTTCTGTCCGGGCCGCTATCTCGCCATGAGCGAGATCCGGACGCTGATGTCGATGGTGGCGCGCAGCTTCACCATCGAGGCGCTGCCTGGCGCGCCGCCGGTCGAGGAGATGTTCACTTTCACCATGACGCCAAGCGCGCTGCCGGTACTTTTGCGGCCAAGGCAACGGGAAAGTGCAAATAGTCCAACAGGGCTATACTGAGTCTAATCACTCCGCCGGGGGCTGCCATGAAACTATACCTGTTGCTTGCCGCAGCCCTGCTGGCTGCCCAGGGGACGCTTGCCGGCCCCTTGCGCAACGACCATCCCATTGTCGGCACCTGGCGTTTCGAGCTGCCCGATGGTTCCTGCCACGAGATGTACCGCATCAGGGCCGACGGCTCGGCACTGATCACCAGTGCTGCCGAGATAGCGGAATCGGAATTCCAGATCGACGACCAGCCCGACGGCGACGGCTTCTACCAATCCAACGACAAGATCGTGAAAGACAACGGCAAGAAGGATTGCACCGGCGAGGTCACCGAGGTCGGCCACGTGATCCAGTCCTTCATCGTCTTCCATCCCTCGAATAATATGTTCCTGATGTGCCAGCGGCGCGACATGGGAAGCTGCATCGGACCCTTCATCCGCGTGCGCGGCACGGAGATTTAACGCACCGCCGCGCGCCATGCGCCAGGATTCATGCCCGACCACTCGCGGAAGGCATGGGTAAAGGCGCTTTGCTCCTGGTAGCCAAGCAGGAAGGCGATATCGACGAGCGACAGGCCGGGCTGGCGCAGATAATCGCGTGCCAGCGCAAAGCGCGCGTCGTCCAGCACCTGCTGGAAGCTGGAGCCGGCGTCGGCCAGCTTGCGCTGCAGGGTGCGCGGCGCCAGCTTCAGCTCTTGCGCCACGCTGGCAACCCGCACCTGGCCTTGCGACAGCCGGCGCACGATGGCCTCATGCACCTGCGCCACGATGCCGGCCGATGCCGACGCCGCGCGCTGCTTGAGAAGTTGTTCCGCGTGCTGCTGCAGCACCGGATACAGGCTCACGTCCGCGTTCGGCACCGGCCATGACAGCAGCGCGGCTTCGAATTGCGCCACGTTGGACATTGCATTGAAGCGGGGCAGGGCGCCGAACACGCGCATGTATTCGGCGTGGCCGGCAGGGTCGCCGCCGTCGTGCATCAGCGACAGTTCGGCCGGCGGCAGCGTGGACCCGGCCAGCCAGTTGCCAAACACGCGGATGCCGGCGAATACGCTGTCGGCCAGGTGACGCTGCTGCGCAGGGTAGTTCGAATGCCAGGTGTAGTCGGCCAGCGCGCCGTGCACCTGCAGCGTGGAACGCCCCAGGTCGTGCGCCAGCTGCTCGTAGCGCATCGTCTGCTCGAAGGCCTGGCCGAAATCGCGGCAGCTCAGCAGGATCAGTCCATAGACCGTGTACGTGCCCAGTTTGACGCGCTCGCCCACGTGCAGGCCGAAATGCGGGTCATCGGCCAGCCTGGCGGCGATATCCAGCAATTTCACATAGATGTCGGCCGGCAGGGCTTCCGGCAGCGGCTCCAGGGCGCCGGCGGGCAGGCCGGCAGCCTGCTCCAGCGCTTGCGCCGTCACCCCGCGCGCTGCAGCCGCCTCCAGCATGGGTTGCAGGTAGGAGCCCGCTACGCGAGCAGGCTTGGCATGATCGAACAATTCTTCTGGCATGAAAAAGCAAGACTGGCGGGTGGCAATGGATTAAAGTTTATTGAGCAAAGTATAACAAGGGATTGCATATGAAACGATGGAACGGTTGGGGCGAGGAGACGGTCGAATTCCCACTGCATGATGAGGCGCTGGCATTCCTGGCCAGCCGCATCGGCCCCGGCAAGCCGGTGCAGGACGCCAGCTTTGACGCGGCATGCGCCTCGCTTGCCGGATCGCGCCTGCCCGCGCACCCCATGGTCGATACGACGCCGGCCACCCGCCTGCGCAACGCGCTGGGACAAAGCCTGCCGGACTGGCTCAAGCTGCGCTATGGCCGCATCGGCAGCGCGCCCGATGGCGTGGCTTATCCGGAAAGTTCGCAGCAGGTGCGCGAATTGATCGGCTACGCGCAGCTGCATGGCGTGTCGCTGATCCCCCAGGGTGGCGGCACCAGCGTGGCGGGGCACCTGACCGCGCCGGCCGGCGGCAGGCCCGTACTGGCGGTGAACATGACGCGCATGGGGCGCTTGCACAACCTGGACAAGCAGTCCCAGCTCGCCACCTTTGGCGCCGGGGTGCTGGGCCCGGACCTGGAGGCGCAACTGCGGGCGCACGGCTATATGCTCGGCCATTTCCCGCAATCGTTCGAATATTCGACCTTGGGCGGCTGGGTCGTGACCCGTTCATCCGGCCAGCAGTCCTTGCGTTATGGCCGCATCGAGCAGCTGTTCGCCGGTGGCGTGGTCGAGACGCCGAAGGGGCGGCTGGACATCCAGACTTTCCCGGCCTCCGCGGCCGGGACCGACTTGCGCGAGATCGTGCTCGGCTCCGAAGGCCGCATGGGCATCCTGACCGAGGCGACGGTGCGCGTGAGCGCGCTGCCGGAGTACGAGGCCTTCCACGCCATCTTCTTCCCCGACTGGGAACGCGCCGAAGCAGCCGTTCGTGCGCTGGCGCAGGCGCGCGGCGGCCTGTCGATGCTGCGCCTGTCGAACCCGCTGGAAACCGTGACCATGCTGGCGCTGGCCGGCCACAAGCGCCTGATTGGCCTGCTGGAAGGCTGGCTGAAGCTGCGCGGCTGCGGCGAAGGGAAATGCATGCTGATGATCGGCGCCAGCGGCTCGCGCGCGCAAGCCCGCGCCGCCTTGCGCAGCGCCATCGCGGCCTGCCGCGGCTTCAATGGGGTGCACGTCGGCCGCCGCATGGGCGACAAGTGGAAAGAAGGGCGCTTTCGCAACGTCTACCTGCGCAACGCGGCCTGGAAGCAAGGCTATGTGATCGATACGGTGGAGACGGCGGTCGACTGGCCGCGCGTTTCGCTGATGATGCGGGCGGTCGAAGCGGCGGCGACGGGCGCCCTGGGCGCAATGGGCGAAAAGGTGCATACCTATACCCACCTGTCGCACCTGTACGCCCAGGGCGCCAGCGTCTATACGACCTTTGTCTACCGCCTCGGCGGCGATTTCGAAACAGACATGGCGCGCTGGCGTGCGCTCAAGCATGCGGTCAGCATGGCGATTGTCGACAACGGCGGCACCATCAGCCACCAGCACGGGGTGGGCAGCGACCACGCCCCTTATCTCGCGGCGGAAAAGGGGACGGCAGGCATCGCCGCCATGCAGGCACTGTTCTCGCACTTCGACCCGCAGGGCATCATGAATCCCGGCAAGCTGCTGCCGGCGGAGCAGGCGGCATGAAGCCGGCCTCAGGCCACGCCGGGGCGAGCGGCGCGCCGCACTGGAAGGCGGCCGGCCGGGGGCAGGTGGCCGCGTTGCTGGCGCAGCAATGGGATCTGCTGGTCATTGGCGGCGGCATTACCGGCGCCGGCATCCTGCTTGAAGCGTCGCGGCGCGGCCTGCGGGCCTTGCTGGTCGAGCAGCGCGACTTTGCCTGGGGCACGTCCAGCCGGTCGTCGAAGCTGGTTCACGGCGGCCTGCGCTACCTGAAGGAAGGGCAGTTTGCACTGACCCGCGAATCGGTCCACGAACGCGATGCGCTGCTGCGCGATGCGCCAGGGCTGGTGGAGCCGCTCGGCTTTGCCTTTGGCGACTACGCCGGCCGCAAGCCGGGCCGCCGCGCCTTCCTGCTTGGACTGGCGATCTATGACCGCATGGCCGGGCAGCGCGCCCGCCACTATTTCGGCGCACAGGAATTCCTGGCGATGGCGCCGCATATCCGCACTGAAGGCCTGCAAGGCGGCATCTGCTACCAGGACGCCAGGACCGACGACGCACGCCTGGTCATGCGCGTGCTGCAGGAAGCGCAATCGCACGGCGGTGTCGCGGTCAACTACTGCGCGGTGCAGTCCTTGCTGCGCGATGGCGCCGCGGAGGCGAAGGCCGCTGCCGGCCCGGCGCTGGTCGTCGGCGCGGCGATCGCCACGCTCGGCGCCGAGGTGTCCAAAATGAACATGGCGGCCGGCGCAGCGAGCGACCACGTGGCGGGCAATGAGGCCGGGCGTGTGCGCGGCGCCCTGGTGCGCTGCGCAGTGAGCGGCGCGATGCACGAGGTGCGCGCCGAGCTGGTGGTGAACGCCACCGGCGCCTGGGCCGCCCGCCTGCACGACAAGCCGGCCGCGCGGCTGCGGCCCTTGCGCGGCAGCCACCTGGTGCTGCCGGCCTGGCGCCTTCCGCTGGCGCAGGCGATCAGCCTGATGCACCCGCACGACGGCCGCCCGGTCTTCGCCTTCCCATGGGAGGGGGTAACGATCGTCGGGACCACCGACGTCGACCACCGCAGCGACCTGCAGCAGGAAGCCGCCATCACACAGGAAGAAACCGATTACCTGATGGCAGCGCTGCACGACCAGTTCCCAACGCTGGCCATTACGGAGGCCGACGTACTGGCCACCTACGCCGGCGTGCGCCCCGTGATCGACACCGGCAAGGCCGACCCCTCGAAAGAAGCGCGCGACCACGTGCTGTGGCAGCAGGACGGCCTGCTGACCGTCACCGGCGGCAAGCTCACCACCTTCCGCGCCATCGCGCTCGACGTGCTGCGCCACGCCGCGCAGCAACTGCCGCACTGGCAGGCCGATCTCGGGCCGCACGCCATTTTTGCGTCGCCAGCCAGCCCATGGCCCGCCGCCGGAGCAGCCAGGCCATGGCAGCTTCCGCCGGGCCAGGCAAGGCGCCTGCAAGGACGCTACGGCGCGCAGGCCGAGGCACTGGTAGCCGCCGCGCAGGAAGGGGAACTCGAAGAAATCCCCGGCACCGAAACCCTCTGGGCCCAATTGCGCTGGGCGGCGCGCCACGAATCCGTGCAGCACCTGGAGGACCTGATGCTGCGCCGCAGCCGCCTTGGCATCCAGCTCGCCAACGGCGGCGCCGCGCTGCTGGGCCGCATACGCGCCATCTGCCAGCCGGAACTAGGCTGGGACGACCAGCGCTGGGCTGCCGAAGAAGCGGCATATCTGGCATTATGCCGGTCAAACTACAGCCTGCCGAAAGCACGCGCATGAGCAAATACCTTCTTTCCATCGACAATGGCACGCAAAGCGTGCGCGCGCTGCTGTTCGACCTGCAGGGCAATCTGGTCGCCAAGACGCAAGTACACCTGCAGCCGGCCTACCACGCCGAGCAGCCCGGCTGGGCAGAGCACAAGGCAGAAGGCTACTGGGACGCCGTGTGCGCCGCCTGCCAGCGCCTGTGGACCGTCACCGACATTCCGCGCAGTGCGATTGCCGGCGTGGCTGTCACTACCCAGCGCGGCACCGTGGTGGCCGTCGACAGCGAAGGCAAGCCACTGCGTGCCGCCATCACCTGGCTGGACCAGCGCCGCACCGAACAGGTGCCGCCGATAGGTCCTTTGTGGACGGCCGCCTTCAAGCTGGCCGGCGTGGACGGCACCATCGACTACTTCCGCCGCGAAGCGGAAGTCAACTGGATCAAGGCCCACCAGCCCGGCCTGTGGGACCGTACGCATAAATTCCTGCTGCTATCGGGCTACCTGAATCACTGCCTGAGCGGCCGCTTCGCCGACTCCGTTGGCTCGCAGGTAGCCTACATGCCGTTCGACTACAAGCGCCACGCCTGGGCCGGCGCGCGCGACTGGAAATGGCAGGCGCTGGCCGTGCGCCCCGACCAGTTGCCCGAACTGCTGCAGCCCGGTGAAATCATCGGCACCATCAACGCCCGCGCCGCCGCCGCCACCGGCATCCCCGAAGGAGTGCCGCTGGTGGCGGCCGCCGCCGACAAAGCCTGCGAAGTGATCGGCGCCGGCGGCCTGGAGCCGCACATCGGCTGCCTCAGCTACGGCACCACAGCCACCATCAACACCACCACCAGCAAGTACGTCGAAGTCACGCCGTTCATACCGCCTTATCCAGCGGCCATTCCAGGCGCCTACAGCACCGAGGTGCAGATCTTCCGCGGCTACTGGATGGTCAACTGGTTCAAGGAGCAATTCGGGCACCTCGAACAATCGGCAGCGATGGAGCAGGGCATGCCGCCGGAAGCGCTGTTCGACCGGCTGGTGAATGAAGTACCGCCAGGCTCGATGGGACTGATGCTGCAGCCATACTGGAGCCCAGGCATCAAGGTGCCCGGACCGGAAGCAAAAGGCGCCATGATCGGCTTCGGCGACGTGCACACGCGCGCCCACATGTACCGCGCCATTCTCGAAGGCCTGGCCTACGCCTTGCGCGAAGGACGCGAACGCATCGAGAAGCGCAGCGGCACCAGGATCACCGAACTGCGCGTGGCCGGCGGCGGCTCGCAAAGCGACGCCGCCATGCAGCTCACGGCCGACATCTTCGGCCTGCCGGCAGCGCGCGCCCACGTCTACGAGACCAGCGGCCTTGGCGCCGCCATCGCCGTCGCAGCCGGCCTTGGCCTGCACCAGGACTTCCACAGTGCGATCAACGCCATGACGCGCAAGGGCCGCGTCTTCCAGCCCGATCCCGCGCACCGCAAGACCTACGACCAGCTCTACCACCGGGTCTACCTGAAGATGTACAAACGCCTGCAGCCGATGTACGCCGAAATCGCCGCAATCACCGGCTACCCCGAAAAGCTTTAAAGCAGAAAGTCGGGGTCAGGTCTGGCAATCCGCCATAAAAGGCACGTACGTGCCTTTTATGGCGGATTGCCAGACCTGACCCCGACTTTCAAATTAGCGTTTGGCGAGGGCGGCGCGGGCGGCTTCGATGGCGGTGGTGGGCGGCCGGGTGGCGCGTACCTGGTTGCGTCCGTCTTCCTTGGCCGCGTACATGGCGCGGTCGGCGGCGACGAACAGCGATTCGATATTGTCCGTCGGCGTGGGGCACAGGGTCGCTACGCCGATGCTGACGGTGATGTGCGGCGAGGTGACCGAGCGCGGGTGCGGGATGTGCAGCGATTCCACGTGGGTGCGGATCGATTCGGCCATCTGGAAGGCGGCATCGGCGTCGGTTTCGGCAAACAGCAGGACGAATTCTTCACCGCCGTAGCGCGCTGCCAGGTCGGTTACGCGCAGTGCGTGCGCGCCGATTGCCTGCGCTACCTGCTGCAAGCAGACGTCGCCCTGGGCGTGGCCTAGCGTGTCGTTGTACAGCTTGAAGTGGTCGACATCCAGCACCACCAGCGACAGCGGGGAACCTGTGCGCATGGCGCGCTGCCATTCCTTTTCGAGGAAGGAGTCGAAATGGCGCCGGTTCGCGATTTTCGTCAGCGGGTCGATCATGGCTGCGCGCTGCAGCGCATCTTCCGACAGCTTGTGGTGGGTGATGTCGTGCAGCAGGCCGATGAACAAGGGCTGGCGCAGGAACATCGGCGTCAGCGTCAGGTCCATGCATACCGACTTGCCGGTGCGGTGGCGGATGATCACTTCGCGCGTGCCGTGGCTGTGGGCCGCTTCCGGGTTGGCGGCGTAGCGTGCAAAGTATTCGAGGTATTCGTCTGCTACCAATGGATTCAGCAAATCCGAAATCGATTTGCCGGCCAGTTCATGCGACATATACCCCAGGTACTGGTCGCAGGCCGGGTTGGTGAACTGGATGCGGCCATCGGCTTCGATGATCAGCAAGCCTTCCGCCATGTTGTTGACGATCGTGCGCAGGCGCTCCGATTGTTCCTGCTGCGTTTCGGTGGCGAAGCGGATCTGCAGCTGCGTGCGCACCCGCGCGCACACTTCGGCCATGCGCAGCGGCTTGCCGATGTAGTCCACTGCGCCCAGTTCGAAGCCGGTCACCACGTCTTCCTGTTCGTTGCGGGCGCTCATGAACAGCACCGGAATGTCTTCCGTGGCCGGGTGCGATTTCAGGTGGCGGCAAGTCTCGAAGCCGTCCATGCCGGGCATGATGACGTCGAGCAGGATCAGGTGAGGGTGGACGCGGCGCGCGATTTCCAGCCCGCGCTCGCCGGAGTTGGCGACGTACGTTTGGTAACCCTGCTCGACCATCAACTTGCGCAAGACCGAGAGGTTGTCCGGCGCATCATCAACAATCAAAATCACGGCGTCACGCCGTGGCGAAAAGCTGGTACCGCCTTGATTCATGCTGACTAGGGGTGAGTAGGATATGGGCTTGATGATACCGTGTTGCCAATTGGAATTGTAGAAATTCAAGGAAGGTTTTGCCTAAAAAAGACGTTGGCTTGTTGATAGTTGGTGAAAGTTTCCGGCGAGCTAAGGAAAGTTGTGACATTTGGTGTATATCCGAACACTTCCGCTAGCTCTTTGGCAACGGTAATCCTGGCGATATTTTCATGGTTTTTATCTGTCCGGAAAGCAATAGAATGGCGCTTCTTTCAACTCATCGAGATCGCCATGAAAAAACATACACTCCTGCTGGTTCCTGTCCTGCTTGCCGCAGCCGCCCTGTCCGGCTGCAAGGTGATCGACACCGGCGAGGTGGGCTTGCGCGTCAACTTCGACAAGACCGTGGAAGCCGAAGAGCGCGTGGCGGGCAGCTTCAACCAGACGATCGTCGGCTCCATCCTGACCTTCCCGATCAAGGATGTCAGCGTCGACGTGCGCGACCTGATGCCGCTGGCTGCGGACAATTCGACCATGAAGGATTTCGACCTGGCCGTGATCTACAACATCACGCCGTCGGCGGTGTCGGACCTGTGGGTTAACAAGAGCCGCTCCTTCCACACGCAGGATGCCAGCGGCGACATCTACCTGATGCACGCCTACATTTACCAGACTGCGCGCAACGCAGTGTACAAGGTCGCGCGAAAGTATGAAGCACTGAACATGAACGACAACCGCTCGCAGATCGAGGAGGAGATCCAGGCCACCATGATCGCGACGCTGAACGATGAAAAACTGAACGGCATCACGATCTCGCAGGTACGCGTGGGCGGCATGGTTCCCAGCGATGCGGTCAAGGCCAGCGCCGACAACCTGGTGCGCGCCAAGAACGAGGAGAAGACCAAGGAGGTCGAGGTGCAGATCGCGAAGAAGGAAGCCGAGCGTATTGCAGCGCTTAACGCCAATGCCGGCGCCATCTCCTACATGCAGGCACAGGCCCAGATGAAGATCGCGGAAGGCATTGCGGCAGGCAAGGTGCAGACTGTGGTGATTCCATACGACTTCAAGGGCATGGTCAATATCACCAGTAAATAAGACAGTGCGCCCGCGCTTGCGGGCGCACTGTGTTTACTGTCGCAGGGTGGGCGCGGCGTAGGCGGTCGTTCGCGCCAGTTCCTCGCGCGTGAAGCTGGCGCGCGCGTCGTCGCAGCCGATGTTGGCTGCGCATGCTGCCTGCAGGGCTTCCAGACGCTGGCGCCAGTTTGCTTCGGCTGCTTCCATGCGGGCCAGAGCTTCCACTTGTTCGGCTGGCAGCCGCTCGCTGCGCAGGCGATGGACTTCCTGTTCGCCCTTGCCGGTTCGACGCGCCTCACGCACGGCCGATTCGACGCCTGCAACGGCAGTCGTGGTGCTGGCTGTCGGGGCTGCACTGCGCGGAGCCGCCGGCGCGGGCTGGGCAAGCGGGGCGGAAGCGGCACTGCCAGTGGCGGTGGCCGCTGGCGGCGTAGGCAGGGAAGCAGGCGAGGGCGCAGGCGCGCCAGCCCGCCACAGTACAGCCGCCAGGGCGATCGATGCGATGCCTATCGTAGCGCGCACGTTCACAGGCCACCAATGATGCTGAGCAGGTTGTCGTAGATCGGGTACACCGCCCACGTCGGCGAATCCCACCCGATCACGTCGAAGTGGTCGTACTGGTCGTAGTAGCCGATATAGTTCCAGCTGCCCTTGACCGGTGCGCCGTCGAAGTTGCGCTGCGGCTGGCTGGAAGGTCCGCGCATCGAGACGGTATTCACCACGCCATCGTTCGGATACCACTCGGGCGAGCGGTAGGAGCCCATGCCATGCTGCAGGATCGAAGGCACCACCCATTCGCCTGCAGTGTTCTTCAGGAAGAAGATCATGTCGTTGCGGGCGTACTGGTAATCGCTGCTCTGGAACGGCGCGATCACGCGGTCGGTGTTGTTGCAGCACCAGTGGCCTTGCTCCGTGGCGCGCGAGCCGATCGAGAAGTAGTAGACGTTGGGCGAAGTCTTCACCCACCCATTCAATTGGGCTGCGCCGTCGGGCGCCAGGTCCCATTGCGCGGCATCGTGATTGGACAGCTGCCAGAACGGGGCGCCGCGCGTGCGGTCGATGAAGTCCCCGATCGATTCTGCCGGCCCCTGCGCCAGACCGTATTGTTCTAGCCGGAACTTGTAGCCGCTGCCGCCGGAGCCGCCCAGGCCCGCCACTTCGACGATGCTGCCCGCCAGTTCGGAAACCTTCGGCACGAACTCAACCACCACGTCGCGCAGCGTGGTGCCGTTGTGCGGCGAGGAGATCGACGTCGCGCTCTTGACCCAGCCCACTTTGCCGCCTGTGTACAGGGCGCCGCTGCCTTCCGTGCCGGCGCCGTTCGGCGCGCCGTTTTCCAGCAACTGGATCAGGGTGCGGATGGTCTGGCCGCCCTGGCTGTGCGACACGAAATGCAGCGGGTGCTGGGCATCCCATTGCGGGTACAGCGCGACAGGGTAGTTGTTTGGATTGTTGGCCGGATCGGCGGCCCAGCATTTTCCGGCCGGTTTCTGGATGTGGCCGGCGGCGGCATGGTCTGCGGCATGGCGTGCGCCATAATCGGCGCAGCCGCCCTTGATCTGGTAATACAGTTCGACCGCGCGGTCCCAGTTCGAGCTGACCGGCCCCACGCCGGCAGTGAACACCGGCCGTTGCGTGCCCCGGATATGCGCGGCGATGTCGTTGAACCCGCCCCAGTACTTGAAGCCCGTGGCGGCGAATGTCTCCGGCCCGAAGCCGAGGAAGCCATGCACCAGCACGACCGGGTCGCTATTGGCTGCATGGGCGGAGGAGGCGGCCAGGCAGGCGGCCAGGGTGAGGCTCGGTAGCACTTTCATGCGGTTGTCTCCCGTGGTTTTTTGTGTGATTCATTTCACCACGGGGCGATTGCGCACGGTTGCGGCATAACCGTGCCTGCGGAGCCAATCGCAATGCACGGCGAGCCAGCAGGCCCGCTTACTCGACTTTGGAAAGGATGGCCATCAGCTGGTCGTACATCTTCAACGCGGCCGAAGGCTTGGCATCCCAGCCGATGACATCGAAGTGGTCCATGCCTTGCATGGTGCCGATATGGTTCCACACGCCTTTGACCGGTGTTCCGTCCAGCGCCTGGATCTTGCTGCCCTCGGGGCCGGCCATGCTGATGGTATTGACCACGCCGTCGTTGGCAAACCAGCGCTGGTCGGTCGGCACGCGTCCGGGCGCCGCCTGCCTGAAAGAACCCATGCCGGGATGGCCGAACGACGGCATGACCCATTCGCCCGCCATGCCCTGCAGGAAGAAGATCATGTCGCTGCGCGGGTACTGGAATTCCTTGCCAAAGAGGCTGAGCGATTCAGTGGCCTGGGCGCTGAAGGAAAAATAGTAGACATCCGGCGAAGTCTTGACCCAGCTGTTCAATTCGCTGGCGCCATCCGGGGCCAGGTCCCATTGCGCGGAGTCGTGGTTGTTCAGGTTCCAGAACGGGTGGCCGCGCGTGCGCTCGAAGAAGTCGTCGATTGATTCGGCCGCGCTGGCCTTCATGTTGAACTGCTCCAGGCGGTACTTGAAGCCGGAGCCGCCGGAGCCGCCAGCGCCGGTCGCCTGCACGGCCAGGCCGGCCAGCGTCGAAGCATCCGGCAGCCAGTCGATCACGATATCGCGCAGCGTGGTGCCGTTGTGCGGCGTGGCGATGGAGGTGGCGCTGATTACCCAGCCGCGCGCGCCGCCGTTGCCCAGAGTGCCCTGGTCCATCAGCTGGATCAGGGTGCGGATGGTCTGGCCGCCCTGGCTATGCCCGACCAGGTGGATCGGGTGCGCGGCATCCCACTGCGGATACAGCGCGAGCGGATATTTTTCAGGATTATTGGACGGATCGGCCGCCCAGCATTTGCCGGCTGGCTTCTGGATATGCCCGGCGGCTGCGTGCTGCGCCGTGTGGCTGGCGCCGTAGTCGGCGCAACCGCCCTTGAGCTGGTAATACAGTTCGACGGCGCGGTCCCAGTTCGAACTGACCGGCCCCACGCCGGCGGTGAATACATCGCGCCCGCTGCCGGCCCTGATGTGCTGTGCGATATCGTTGAAACCGCCCCAGTAGCGGAACGATCCGCCAAGCGTGGCGTGGTCGAAGCCGAAGAAGCCGTGCACCAGCACCACAGGAGGCTTGCCGTCGGCGGCGTGTGCGCCGCCGACGGCAAGCCATGCTGCGAGGATGAACCCCGGTATGAACTTCATCCTGCGCAGCAGGGCTTACATGCGGGCTTTGATCAACTTGCCCAGCACTTCAATGCCGGCGCGGATGCGCTCTGGCGGCACGGTCACGAAGGACAGGCGCAGGGTGTTGGTGGCTGGCTCGTTGGCGTAGAACGGTGCGCCCGGCACGAAGGCGATCTTGTTCTTGATTGCTTCGTCCAGCAGTTCCATCGCGTTGATGTGCTTTGGCAGCTCGACCCAGATGAACATGCCGCCGTCCGGCTTGGTCCAGGTGGCTTCTTTCGGGAAGTGCTGGTCCATGGCGTCCAGCATGGCCTTGCACTGGTTGCCGTACAGTTCGCGGATGGTCGGGATGTGCTTGTCCAGGAAACCATCCTTCACCACTTCGTGCACCACCATCTGGGTCAGTTGCGCGGTGTGCAGGTCGGCTGCCTGCTTGGCCAGCTCCAGGCGGCGAACCATCGGCAGCGGAGCCACGACGTAGCCCAGGCGGATGCCAGGGGTCAGCACCTTGGAGAAGGAACCCATGTAGATCACGCCTTCCGGATTCATGGCGACCATTTTCGGGCTAGGCTGGCCGGTATAGGACAGCGCGCCATATGGATCGTCTTCGATCAGCGGCAGGTTCAGGCGGGCGCAGGTCTCCACCAGCTCCTGGCGGCGCGCAACGGACAGCGAGCGGCCGGTCGGGTTCTGGAAGTTAGGCAGCGCGTACAGCAGGCGCGCGCCGTCGGCGATCGCGTCCAGCGACGACGGCACCAGGCCATGTTCGTCGGTGGCGACAGAATGGAAGTCAGGACGGTACACCGAGAACGCTTGCAGCGCGCCCAGGTAGGACGGGGTCTCCACCAGCACCTTGCTGCCTTCGTCGATCAGCACCTTGCCGATCAGGTCCAGCGCCTGCTGCGAACCGGACACCATCAGCACCTGTTCCGGAGCGATCTTGGCGCCGTTCTGGGACAGCGAATCGGCGATCCATTGGCGCAGCGGCATGTAGCCGTCGGTCGGGCCGTATTGCAGGGCGACTTTGCCGTTGGTCGACAGCACCTTGTCGAAGGCCGCTTGCATGATCTCCACCGGGAAGGTGGCAGGCGAAGGCAGGCCGCCGGCGAAGGAGGTGATTTCAGGCTGCTGGGTGACCTTCAGGATCTCACGGATGAAGGATGCCTGCATGCCCTTGGCACGCTCGGAGAAGTTCCATTGCAATGGGTTCTGGTTCTCGATTTTCATATTCAATCTCTAGCGGGGGTTAAGCGATTTCGGCGATCAGTTCAATTTCAACGCAGGCGCCAAGCGGGATCTGCGCCACGCCAAAGGCGGAGCGTGCATGCTTGCCGGCGTCGCCGAACACTTCGCCCAGCAGCTCGGAGCAGCCGTTGGTGACCAGGTGCTGTTCCGTGTAGTCAGGGGTGGAATTCACCAGGCTCATGACCTTGACGATGCGCTTGACGCGGGTCAGGTCGCCGCCGCAAGCGGCCTGCAGGGTGCCGATCAGGTCGATGGCGATGGAACGCGCTGCCTGTTTGCCTTCTTCGGTCGCGATATTCTTGCCCAGTTGGCCGACCCATGGCGCGCCGTCTTTCTTGGCGATGTGGCCGGAGATGAACACCAGGTTGCCGGTTTGTACGTACATGACGTAGGCGGCCGCCGGGGTGGCCGGCGCAGCCAGCGTGATATCGAGCGACTTCAGTTTTTCGTAGACAGACATGTGATTTCCAAGAAAAAAGGTTCCGTGAAGGTGCTATTGTACTCTGCACGTTGCCGAATTCGTCACGGTCAACGGGCCACTTTCATGCGTTTTCCTGCGCCGACGACGGCAATTACGGCAAAAGTGAACAGAATATGCTCAATATGCAAAGTTTCGTTCAGGACCACGGCGGCGGCCACCAACGATAGTCCGGGCTGGGCCAATTGCACCTGGCCGACCCGCGCCACGCCGCCCAGCGCCATGCCGCGGTACCAGAAAAAGAAGCCGATGAACATGGAGAACACGGACACGTAGCTGAAGCCCAGCCAGACGCTGGCTGGTGCGGCAGCAATACTGTTCCAGTCGCGCCACAGCAGCCACGCGGTGGCCGGCGCGGCCAGCGGCAGGGACAGCACCAGCGCCCAGCCGATCACTTGTTCGCCCCCCATGGTTTGCGACAGGCGGCCGCCTTCGGCATAGCCCATGGCGGCCAGCGCCACGGCCGCGAAGACGGCCAGGTCGGCGGCGTGCAGGCCTGCGCCCGATTGGCGCAGCGCGAAGCCGACCACCAGGGCGCTGCCGGCGGCGGCCATGCACCAGAAACCGGCCGAAGGGCGTTCGTGGCCGCGCAAGGCCGCGAACAGGGCGGTTGCCAGCGGCAGGATGCCGACCAGTACCGCGCCGTGCGAGGCGGGCAGGGTGCGCATGGCGATGGAGGTCAGCAGCGGGAAGCCGATGACGCAGCCGATGGTCACTGCCAGCAGGGTTGGCAACTGGGCGCGTGCCGGCAGCGGGGCGCGCTTCCAGCGCAGCCAGCACAGGGCCAGTACAGCGGCCGCCACGGCGCGGCCCATGGCCACGAAAACCGGATCGAGGCCGGCCACGGCCAGGCGGGTGAAGGGCAAGGTCAGGCTGAAGATGGCGACGCCGATGAAGCCCAGCAGCATGCCGCGGCTTTCGGCGCCTGAAACCGGAAATTCGGTGTCAGACCCACGGGGTCTGACACCCGCCCGCAGCCGCCGCGTTGCCGGTGCCTGATTCTGCGGGTCAGGCACCGGGGTACCGGTTTGGCAGTCAACTTCCCACGAAGGCCCATCATGTGAATACGGCGTCATGGCAGCACCTCTGACAGCACCCGCATGATCTTCTCCGCATCCACATTGGCTCCTGTCAGCGGCAAACCCACCCTGCACCCCGCCACGCGCGGATCGTGCTTGAGGCGCAAGGCCGCCGCCAGCGCCGCCGCCCCTGCGCCCTCGGCGAGGTTGTGCGTGGCGCGGTAATACAGGCGGATCGCACGCGCCACTTCCTCATCGCTGACGGCAACCACGTCATCGGCATAGCGCCGCACGATCTCCAGCGAACCCGCATCGGGCGTGCGGCAGGCCATGCCATCCGCCAGTTCCGTGGTGGTTGGCGCCTCGCAGAACTGGCCGCTACGGAACGATTCCATATAAGCCGGTGCATGGCTGGACACCACGCCGATCACGCGGGTGCGCAGGCCGAGCGCCTCGCGCGCCGCAACTGCCGCGCAAAAGCCGGACCCCTGGCCGATCGGCACGAACACGGTGTCCAGGCCGGGCTGTGCATGGAAAAGCTCCATCCAGTAGCTTGCCACGCCCGCCACCAGGTCGGCATGGCAGGACGGCACCATATGCAAGCCCTGCTTGCGCGCCAGCGACAGCGCATATTCCCGGCTGGCCTGGAAATCGTCGCCGTACTCGATCAGGTCCGCGCCCAGCCCGCGCATGGCAGCATTCTTTTCGGCGCTGTTGCCGTTCGGGACCACGATGGTCGATTTCACGCCATGGCGGCGCGCGGCAAAGGCAATCGACTGCCCATGGTTGCCGCGTGTGGCCGACACGATGCCTGCCACGCCAGGTTCGCGCTTCAGCAGTCCATCCAGGTAGACCAGGCCGCCGCGCACCTTGAAGGCGCCCGTCGGTGTATGGTTTTCATGCTTGACCCAAGCTTCGGTGCCCAGCGCCTCGTTCAGCAGCGGCCAGGAAAACTGCGGCGTGGCAGGCATGGCGCCGTAGACGATGGTGGCGGCGGCGTCGAGTTCAGCACGGGTTGGCAGCAGGTTCATGGCGCAGGCTCCTTTAATCACTGGATATTGGCGGGGGATGGGTGTATCGTAGGATAAGTAACCAGTACAGTACCAATACACTTGTTCGAATAATTTCACGCACTGTGATGGTGATATGACCAATACAATCCTGCTAAGCCGCGAGGGCGGCGAGTCGCTCAGCGACCAGATCGTGCGCAGCGTGGCCGCCCGCATCGACGACCGCGTGCTGCGCGCCGGCGCGCGCATGCCGTCCATCCGCCAGTTCGCCACCTCGCACGGCGTGTCGCCCTTCACCGTGGTCGGCGCCTACGACAAGCTGGTCGCGCGCGGCTACCTGGAATCAAGGCGCGGCGCCGGCTTCTATATCCGCGACCGCGCTCCGCTGCAGGCGCCCCAGCCCCCCGCGCGCGAGCCGGGCCTGGCGCAGCCGGAAGGCACGCAGGGTCTCGACGTGGTCTGGCTGGTGCGCAATATGTTCCGCACCGTGCCGCACCAGTACATGCCCGGCACGGGCGTGCTGCCAGCAGATTGGCTGGATGGGGTGGCGATCGGCAACGCCCTGCGCGCCATCAGCCGCCAGCACAGCAGCATCCTCTTGAATTACGGCGTGCCGCAGGGCTACCTGCCGCTACGCCAGCATTTGCAGCACAAGCTGGCGGAGCTCGAAATCGGCGCCGCGCCGGAGCAGATCGTCACCACCGCCGGCGTTACCCAGGCAATCGACATGGTGGCGCGCGAATTCACCCGCCCCGGCGATACCGTGTTTGTCGACGATCCGGCCTGGTTCCTGATGTTCGGCTCCTTTGCCGCGCTGGGTGCGCGGGTGGTGGGAATACCGCGCCTGGCCGACGGCCCCGATATTGCACAACTGGCCGAGCTGGCTGCAATCCACAAGCCCAAGCTGTATGTGATCAACTCCGTGCTGCACAACCCCAGTTCGACTTCGCTGTCGGCAGCCAAGGCCTTCCAGATCCTGCGCATCGCCGAAGAACACGGCATCACCATCGTGGAAGACGATATCTACTGCGACCTGCACCCGGGCAGCAGCGTGCAGCCAGCCACCCGCATGGCGGCGCTCGACCAGCTGAAGCGCGTGATTTACCTCGGCGGCTTTTCCAAGACCATGGCCGCCAACTTGCGCGTCGGCTTCATCGCCACGTCGGAAGAAATGGCGCTGCGCCTGGCCGATCGCAAGATGCTGCAAACGCTGACCACCAGCGATATCGGCGAGCGCGTCGTGCACAAGGTGCTGTCCGAAGGCAGCTACCGCAAGCACACGGAGCGCATCCGCACGCGCCTGGACGGCCTGCGGGCGCGCACCGTGCGCCAGCTGGAAAAAACGGGAATGCGCATCGCCAGCGCGCCGCCGGCGGGCATGTTCGTATGGGTTGATGCCGGACGCGACACCAATGTGCTGACCGAAAAGGCCATGGGGCAGGGCTTGCTGCTGGCGCCGGGCAGCCTGTTCTCGCCGAGCCAGCTGCCGTCGCAGTTCATGCGGCTGAACATCGCTGCGCTGCAGGCGCCGGAAATCTGGCGTTTCCTGCAGCGCGAGCTTGCGAACTAGTTTTCGTCGTGCATGGCAACTTGGGACACTGCGATCGCCTCCGTGACGGCTGCCATGCTCACCTGTGCGTCCCTGCCCAATAACAGGCGGACGTCGCAGGAGGCCAGCTGCTTGCTGGTGAGCTGCACCTTTCCTTGCAGGGCTTTTTGCAGGCTGGCGGCCTGCTTTTCGAAGCCTGGGCTGTACTGGATGATGGTGGCAACCTGCCTGTACGGCTTGTCGTTGCTCAGGCGATTGACCGGAATGCCCATCTGGCCCAGCAGGTTGCGGAAGCGGCGTGCCATGCCGGCGACGCCGTTTCCGTTCGAGACTTCCAGGCGTGCCACGCGGACGCGGTCGGCCTGGGCTGCGGCCTGCACGGCGGCGGATGTTGGTGCCGCGGTGGCAACCGGCGCGGCTGCCGGCTCGGCGGCGACGCGGGCTTTCAGCTCGTAGACGTAGCCGACGACTTTGATCAGTTCCATATGGCTGGCGATTTCGCTCGCCGTGGTGGCGGGCAGCACGCCCAGTGGCTGCGCTTCCTTGCGCGGCGCCTGGGCCGGCGCTGGCGCGACGGGGTCCTCGGAGAGCAATGCCATGTTTGGTGCGGAGGCGTCTTGCGCTGGGACAACCGGGGCGGCGGCAGCTGCGGCCACGATCGGCGTTGCGATTGGCGGTGCGCTTGCGGCGGGTACAACGATGGACGGCGCAGCAGCCGGTTCGGCAACGACGGATGGAGCGGCGACGGACGGTGCCACCACTGAAGGCGCGATGACAGGCTGCGCAGCGACCGATGGCGCGTCGGCATCGGCGGCGCTGGCGGCGGCCAGCTGCGGCGCGTCGGCGCCGGACTGCTTGCCCATCGCGGCTTCGGCCATCTGCAGGTTCTCGAAGGCCTTCTTCCCTGCACCGAGCGCCATGGCCCGGCGCAGGTTCTGCGCG
The DNA here is from genome assembly GCF_049904655.1 of Pseudoduganella sp. R-34. Lineage (NCBI taxonomy): Bacteria > Pseudomonadati > Pseudomonadota > Betaproteobacteria > Burkholderiales > Oxalobacteraceae > Pseudoduganella > Pseudoduganella sp. R-34. The sequence continues at coordinate 4,754,874 of NZ_CP184572.1, read as the reverse complement.
GCACCGGCGTTATCGCCCATCAGGTACAGCACATAGCCAAGGTTGGTATGCGGCTGCGCCTCGCCCGGATAGTCCTTGACCAGCGCCACCAGGGCCTTGCGCGCCAGTTCCAGGTCGCCGCGTTGCGCTTCGATCACGGCCACCGCGTTGCGCGCCTCAAGCTGGTTGGCATCGAGGGCAAGCGATTGCGCGTAGGCACCCAGAGCCAAAGCCAGTTGGCCGCGCTCGTGGTGGAAGCGCGCCAGCCGGTTCCAGCTTGCCGCCTGGTTGCCCGGCATGTCGCCGCGCACGACGGGCTGCAAGGCCAGTTGATGCGATGCCGGAGGAGCACTGCATGCCGTGAGAAGGCCGCAACCCATTGCGGCCAATGCGATTGGCTTGAGCTTGATCATGGCAATTCCTTTCTAGCCGGCGTCGGCGCCGCCCATGGTGGGCAGCAGGACGCGGTAAATCGAGATAAACGCAGGCCCCATCAACACCACCAGCAGCGATGGGAAGATGAAGAAGATCAACGGGAACAGCAGTTTCAGGGCAATCTTTGCAGCAGCTTCTTCGGCGCGCTGGCGACGGCGGGTGCGCAGTTGTTCCGACTGCACGCGCAGCGAATCGGCGATGCTGGTGCCGAAGCGTTCGGCCTGGATCAGCATAGCCACCAGCGCATCGACATCCTCGACGCCGGTGCGCAGCGCCAGGTTGCGCAGGGCGCGCTCCTTGGACAGGCCGGCGCGCAGCTCCAGCGTCACCAGGTGCAGTTCATCGGCCAGGATCGGGCTCTTGATGCCGATTTCGTCGGCCACCCGCAGTAGCGCGGCATCCATCGCCAGGCCCGCTTCCACGCACACGGTCATCAGGTCCAGCGCATCGGGGAAGGATTCGAAGATTTCGAGCTGGCGGCGGCTGATGGCCCAGCGCAGCAGGAAGTTCGGCAGGTAGTAGCCGAGGCCCGCCGCCAGCAGCAGCCAGAACATCAGGCCATTGCCGGACAGCTTTGAACCGGACAGCACGAGCGAAGCATAGAGCGCCAGCGGCAGCATGATCGCCAGCGCCGTCTTGGCGGCGAAGTACAGCGGCCCCATGGAAGCATGGCGCAGCCCCGCATTCATGAAGCGCAGGCGCAGCGTCGACTTCTCCCATTCTTCGGTTTCGCCGCCGGACAGCTTGGCCACCGGCGCCAGCCAGGCCGCAATGCGCGCCAGCAGGTTGGGGTTGATGCGTTCGCGCCGCCGCGATTTGCCGGGCAGCTCGCTCACCTGCTGCAGCCGCCCGTGCACGGGGTTGGCGCTGAAACTCAGCATGACCACGTAGGCGGTGCCGAACACCAGCAGGAACACCAGGGCCAGGAAGGCCATTTGAAGGACGCTCATGTCAATCTCCCGCTAAACACGAATCCGGATAATCTTGCGCATCGCGAAGACACCAACGATCATCATGGTGATCGCGCCAGCAACCATCTTGCGCCCGGCCGGGTCGGTGTACAGCACGGCCAGGAAGCTGGGATTGGTCAGCTGGATCATCCCAGCCGCGGCAAAGGGCAGCAGGCCGAGCACCCAGGCCGACATCTTGCCCTCGGCCGACAGCACGCGGATCTGGCCCAGCAGCTTGATGCGCTCGCGCACGATCCTGCTGATGTTGTCGAGCAGTTCGGCCAGGTTGCCGCCCGTCTCGCGCTGGATCATCACGGCGATGACGAAGTAGCGCAGGTCGGTACTGGGCACGCGCGTGGCCAGGTTCATCAGCGCATCGTTCATCGAGATGCCGAAATTGACCTCGTCGAAGGTTGCCTTGAATTCGTCGGCGATCGGCGCGTTCATTTCGTCGCCCACCATCTTCATGGCGGTCGGGAAGGCATGGCCGGCGCGAAGGGCTCGGCCGATCAGGTCCAGCGCGTCGGGCAGTTGCTGGTCCACCTTGGCCAGCCGCTTGCCCTTGGCGCGCAGCACCAGCAGCAGGGGGAAGCTGAGCGAGACCAGCATCAGCGGCAGCACTAGCAGCAGCGGCACCCGCAGGAACAGTGCCGCGCCGCCTACCAGCACGGGGCAGATCAGCGACAGCACGATCAGGTCCGACACCGTCCACGACATGCCCGACTGCTCCAGCAGGCGGTCCAGCTGGCTGACGCGCGGCATCTGCAGCAGCAGGCGCTGGAATACCGGGCTTTCGCTGAGCAGGCGCTTTTTGATCATGGAAGCGCTTTCGCCGCCGGCATGGGCGCCGGCCGACATCATGCGCAAGCGGCGCGCCACCCGTTCCGCTTCCGGCCCCTTGGCCGAATTCCAGGTCAGGTACATGCCTTCGATCAGCAGCACCACGGCCAGGAAGACCAGGATGCCGGTGGCGTAATAGAGGTAGTCCATGGCTTACATCCTCTTTTGCACGGTGGGGTCGAACATGTCGTCGGCCAGGGTGACGCCGAAGGTGCGCAGCCGTTCGCCGAAGCGCGGCCGCACGCCGGTGGCGCTGAAGTAGCCTTGCACCGAGCCGTCGGTGCCGACGCTGGTCTGCTTGAAGCAGAAGATCTCCTGCATGGTGATCATTTCGCCTTCCATGCCGGTGATTTCCTGGATCGACATCAGCTTGCGCTTGCCGTCGGTCAGGCGCGCCACCTGCACCACCACGCCGATGGCGGAAGAGATCTGTTGGCGCATGGCCTTCACCGGCAGGCCGGCGGCGCCCATGCTGATCATGTTTTCCAGCCGGGTCAGTGCATCGCGCGGCGTGTTGGCGTGGATGGTGGCCATCGAGCCTTCATGGCCGGTATTCATGGCCTGCAGCATGTCCAGCGCTTCGGCGCCGCGCACCTCGCCCAGGATGATGCGGTCGGGGCGCATGCGCAGCGCATTGCGCACCAGGGCGCGCTGCGTTACCTCGCCCTTGTTCTCAATGTTCGGCGGACGCGTTTCCAGGCGCACGATATGCGGCTGCTGCAGCTGCAGTTCGGCCGCATCTTCGATGGTCACGATGCGCTCGCTGTGGCTGATATAGCCGGAAATGGCGTTCAGCATGGTGGTCTTGCCGGAGCCGGTGCCGCCCGAGATCAGGATGTTCACCTTGCTCTTGCCCAGCGCCTGCAGGATGGTGGCCATGGCCTCGGTCATCGAGTTGAAGCTGATCAGCTCCGCCATGCCCAGCGGATCGGCCGAGAAGCGGCGGATCGAGAGCACCGGGCCGTCGATGGCCAGCGGTGGGATGATGGCGTTGACGCGCGAACCGTCCGGCAGGCGGGCGTCGACCATCGGGCTCGATTCGTCGATGCGGCGTCCCACGCGCGACACGATCTTGTCGATGATCTTCATCAGGTGCGCATCATCGTTGAAGGTGACCGAAGTCAGTTCCAGGCAGCCTTTGCGCTCCACGTACACCTGGCGCGCCCCGTTGACCAGGATGTCGGACACATTGGGGTCGGCCAGCAGCGGCTCCAGCGGCCCGAAGCCCAGCACCTCGTACTGGATGTCGCGCGTCAGGTTGCGCCGCTCGCTGTCGTTGATCACCACCATGTTCTCTTCGAGCAGGCGCTCGACCAGGATCTTCAGCTCGTCGCGGATCTGGTCCTGGGTCAGGCGCTGCATGCTCTCCAGGTCGACCCGGTCGAGCAGGGTCTGGTGGATGCGGTGCTTGAGCTGCTGGTAGGCGCGGTTGTCGATTGCCTCGGAAGTGCGCAGGGCGGCGACGTTGCCGTTGGCTGGCGCGGCGCCAAGGCGATTGCGGAGGTTCTGGGCTGGGATCTGCATGATCGGCTCCATGGGCTGGTCTGGGGGCGCTATGCGCGCTGGAGGATTCGGGACAGCCAGCCGCGCGACTCGGTACTGCTGTCGCCGGCCAGGGTACGCGCCAGGTCCTGCAAAGCCTTGGAAATCGGGCTGGCGCGCTGCAGCTGCAGGATCGGCACGCCCTGGTTGACCGAGGCGGCGGCAGCTTCGTAGTGGTTCGGGATGGTGCGGAACATTTCCATGCCGTAGGCTTGCTCGCAATCGCGCAGGCGGATGTCGCCGTTGTTCGAATGGCGGTTGACGATCAGGTGGATTTTGTCCTTCCGATAGTCAAGCGAACGGAATACCTGCAGCAGCCGCTTGCCGTCGCGGATATACGGCAGCGTGGCCTGCAGGATGGGGAAGATCATGTCGGCCTGGTCGAGGGCGCGCACCGAGACGGCGTCCAGGCTGCGCCCGATGTCGAGCAGGACGAAATCGTAATGCTGGCGCGCCAGCCGCAGCAGGGCGTCGATATGCTCGGGATGCACGTCATTGGCCTGGGTCGGGTCTTCCGGCGCCGCCAGCACGTGGAAGTTCGGCGTCACCTGCACCATGCTGGAGAACAGCAGGGTGGCATCCAGGCGGTGCATCTGCTGCGCCACGCTGGCCACGCTGGCGGCCGGGCGCTGGTCGGAGACGAACAGCGAGGCGTCGCCGAACTGCAGGTTGAGGTCGAACAGCGCTACTTTCTTGCCTTCGGCGGCAGCCAGGGCGTAGCCGAGGTTGGCGGCCAGGAAGGTGGCCCCGCTGCCGCCCTTGCAGGAGATGAACGCCAGCACCTTGCCCAGCGAACGGGCGCTGAAATTGCGCTTTTCGTCCAGCCGGCGCACCGCCGCCTGCAGCGCGGCGCCGTCGATCGGCGCGGGCAGCACTTCTCGCACGCCGGCGCGCATGGCCTGCATCAGGAAGTCGGGCGTCTGCTGGGTGCAGGCCACGATGATGGCCATGTCGGGGTGTTGCACGCTGAGCGTTTCGAGGCGGTCCATGTCCTCGCCGTTCAGCAGCGGCTGCGCCACCAGCAGCAGGTCGGGTGCCATGCCGTCAAAGCGCGGCAGCTTGTCGAGCAGGCCTGGCAGCACGTCGACCTGGTCGGTCGGGCTGCGCTCGCGCAGGATGCGGGCGATTTCGAACAGTTGCTTATCGTTGCTGGAGATGGCGGTGATCTTCATGGCATCGCTCAGTTGGTGAAGCCGAGGCTTTCGGCGTAGACGACAGTGGTGGCTTCCGGCATGGTGTTGGCCGGCTTGGAAACGGTGACCGATCCGGGCTTGAAAATCAGCGGAGTAAATACGACATCCTTGACTTTGACTTCGACGTACATGACACAAGATGCAGTGCGCAGCACATCGTTGCAGGCGGCCATATTGTCGCCCGCATCCGCTGGCGGGTTGATGACCGGATCGACGCCATTTGCCTGCAGGTAGCGGATTTTGACATTTTCATCAGTGATTTCCATGCTGCCAGGGAGCCTCGTGGCACCGAACACCGCATACTTCCTGATGTCGGTCTGGTCGGCATCGCTCATCCAGCGCACGGCTGCCTCGCGTGCGCCGCGGCGGCTGATTTCCTGCATGGTGTTGTAGACGAACATCATGCGGCCGAACTCGAAGATGGCATAGATGAAGGCCAGCAGCAGGCCGCCGATGATGGCAAATTCCACGATCGCGGCGCCGCTCTGGCGCTTCAGGCTGGGACGGCAGGCCCGGTTCTTCATGGCATCCTCACTGCATGTAGCGCATGGTGGTGCGCGGGGTCAGGTTGATGGTGCGCACCGCATTGCCGATCAGCGGAATGGTCTGGCCGATGTTGACAGCGTAGCCGGTGATCTCGACGCGTACGCCGCCGGGCGCGGTGCCGTCAATGCAGGAGCTGTCGTTGTAGGAGGCATCCAGGCAAGTGACCACCACGTTGCTGCTGGCGAAGCCGGGTACCTTGGCCGCGTTGGCGGCGGCCACCACGATGCTCTTGGCAGTGCCGACGGCGCTCGAGTTGATGTTGGCTTTTTTCGCCACGCTCATGTAGCGGGCGCCGTCGCGGGTACCCTTGCTGAGCGCATCGTAATAGGCGAAGGCGCGGCCGAACTCCCACACCCCTGCCAGCAGCAGGAACAGGATGCTGGCCACCAGCCCGAATTCGACCAGGGCGGCGCCGGATTGCTTGCGTAATGGTGGAAGGCGCATGGTGATCACTTGTACAGTTTGACTTCGGACGAGGGCACTGGTTCTACCAGGCCGGTGAATTCCACGTTCAGCTTCTTCGGCGAGCCGCTGAGGTCGGCCTTCTTCTGCATGAAGAACTTGCCGATGCCGACCACGTTCATGACGCCGCAGGCGCCGCTGCCCACCGGCGGGGTGCGGCAGTCGATCAGCACGATGTTCAGGATGCGGCGGTTCTCCACGCCGGTGCGGCCGGCCGGGGCCAGGAAGGTCGGGCCGCTGGCCTGGTTATACGGCGCCGCAAACTGCGAGGTGAAGCCGGCGCCGACCGTGGTCGGGTAATTGGCGGGGTCGATATAGTTGGTGGTGGCGCCCGTGCCGTACATCTTGCTGGTTGCGCTGGTGCCATTGGCCTCGGCTGGCGTAACGGCCGTCGTACCGTCGGACTGGACCGCCGGCGTGTAGGACCACAGCACGCCGTGTTCCGCATAGCTGGCCTGCGTCGGGACGCGGGTGCTGGGCGTGCTGGGCCAGATATTGGTGGTGGCCTCAAAGGGCAGCGTGTACTTCGGCAGCTGCGGGGTGCCGTCGGTCGTGACCGATTGCTGGCTGGGCAGGTTGGTGCTGCCGGCGTCTTGCCATCCAGCCGGTGCTTCGCCGGAGCCGGGCAGGTATTCCTTGACGTTGATGTCGGGCGGCGCGGTGGCCGGGTCGCACTGCGAGCCGCCGGAATAATCGTTGAAGCGCGAGTTGAACGCTTTTTCCAGCGTCCCCGACACGCCGGTATTGGTGTAGACCTGGCCCACCCCGGTCGGCACCACGGCGCTGTTGCCGACGCAGATGAAGGGGGCGGTGACATTGGTCGACGAGTTGGACGAGACGCAGGCGTTGGGCGGCGAATTGACCGGGTTGATCTGGTACGGGTCGGAGGCGGCGCCGCCCAGGGAGCCCAGTTCGAACACGTTGTACGACATGCCGCGGCGGAAGCCGTATTCGACGATTTCAGTGAAGCTGCCGTAGCTGTAGCTGGCCGTGCGGCGGGTCGGGTCGATGGCGCAGACGCCGACCGGGGTCACGGTGTTGACGTAGCGCCCCGCCACCGCCCAGCCGTAGGTCGAGGTGCTGTTGTCGCCGGCAATGCGCATCAGCCAGGTATTGATCGACTGCGCAGTGCCGCCGTTGCCGCCATCCCGGGTGTCGACCTCCACGAACGTGCGGCCGGTGGCGTTGCCCAGGCTTTGCGCCAGGGTGTACCAGGGGCCGTCCGGACTGGCGGCAAAGCGGAAGTTGGCGTCCTGCAGCGTCAGCGTGCTGCCGAAGTTGTAGCGGTTCTTCAGCGCCAGCGCCTTGCCGGAAGCGACGGCCTTGTTCAGGCCCGCGTCCGAGTTGTCGAGGTCCTTGCCGGCAGCCAGGGCCGAGGCATCGGCCAGGTTCTGCAGCTCGGTCTTGACGATGTATAAGTGGCCAAGGTCCAGCACCAGGCCTGCCACGGGGATCAGGACGAGCATCAGCAGCAGGCCAGTCATCACGGCCACGGCGCCGCGCTGCTGGTGGTGCTTGGGAATGCGCTGGACCATGGCTGTCTCCTAGCGGCCGACGCCGATCAGGAAGGAATTGGCGTTCTTTTCCGGCGCCTTGAACGATTTCACGTACTGGTCGTAGCCGGCCTTGGCGGCCGGGCCGTCCAGCCCCAGGGGCACCGCCATGTTGCGCTCGGCGGCGGGGTTCATGATCTGCGCCTGGCGCAGGTCGGTGGCGGCTTCGCCCAGGTGCTGGTCGACGTAGGGCGTGGTCGACATGCAGGCCGCCAGGCTCAAAGGCAGCAGGGCAGTGCCGGTGCAGCGCAGGAATGACGATTTCATGCTGGCCTCCTAGTTCAGGTCGAAACCGCCGGCTTGCTTGCCAGGCTGCTTCTGGGTTTTGTCTTGCGGCGGGGTGCCTTCCATCTGGCCGGTGAAGATGCGCTGGGCGCGGCTCGGATCGGTCACGTTGGAGGTGGGCAGGGCATTGGCCAGGTCGGGCGGCAGCGGCTTGACCAGGCGCGGCGTGATGACGAACACCAGCTCGGTGCGGTCGGTCTGGAAATCGTTGGAACGGAACAGGGCGCCCAGCACCGGGATTTCGCCCAGGCCCGGCACGGCCTTGATGTTGTTGGTCGAGTTGTTCTTGATCAAGCCGCCGATGGCGAAGCTCTGGCCGTCGAACAGCTGCACCGTGGTGGCGGCGCGCCGCGTGGTGAACGAAGGGAGGATGGCGGTGCCGTTGACGCCGGCCGCTGAAATGCCCACGCCTTCCTTGTTCAATTCCGAGACTTCGGGCGCCACCTTCAGGTTGATGCGGCCGTCACCCAGCACGGTCGGGGTGAAGCGCACCGCCACGCCGAATTCCTTCTCTTCCAGCGTGATGCGGGTAAAGCCGCCGCCGTCCGGGGTGGAGGCCACCGGGATGAAGATCTTGCCGCCGGCCAGGAAGCTGGCTTCCTGGCCGCTGATGGCCATCAGGTTCGGCTCGGCCAGCATCTTCACCAGCCCGTCGCGCTTTTGCGCATCGATGGTGAAGGAGTTGCCGTTGGTGCTCTTGAAGGCATTGGCCAGCGAAGGGTTGCCGCTCAACAGGTTGGACAGCAGGGTATAGGTCCAGTTGCCGATGGTGTGATTGAGACCGATGCTGGCGCCCAGCTGGTCGACCAGGGTCTTGGACACTTCGGCCACCTTCACTTCCAGCATCACCTGCTGCGGCGCGGCGACGGTCAGCATATTGATGATCTTGAGCGACAGGCTGCCTTCGACTGGCGCGATGGCCTGCGTGCTGGCGCCGGCCGGCGCCGAGGCGCCGCTGCCCGGGCCGCCGCTGCTGGTCGGGCGCTGGCGCGTGACGAAGGCATTGGCCATCTGCAGCACATGCTCGGCCATCACCACGTCCGGTACGGTGCCGCTCAGCATGAGGGAGTCGGCGGCCGCCGTCACCTTGACCATGCCGGCCTGGCCGGTCAGCTTGTCGATGCCCGCCTGCAGGGTGGCCGTGTCGGCGCTGACGGTCAGGTCGGCAATCACGGTGTCGCCGGTCTTCTGCCACACGATCAGGTTGGTGGTGCCGACGGTGCGGCCCAGCATGTATACTTCGCGCGGATTGAGCAGGATCACGTCGGCCACGCGGGCGTCGCCCACCGCCACCCGTGCTGCAGGATGCTGCAGGCGCACGATGCTGGACTTGCCTTCGGCCAGCTGCATGGCCGGCGCCAGTTCGGTGCGGCCTTCCGGCAGCGCAGCCGGCAGCGCGGCTTCCGCCTTCTTGCCGGGCATGGCGCCGCCCTTGGCCTTCATTTTAGGCTGCTGCGCAACGACGGCTGCTTCGGCGCCCACCTGGGCGGCGGCAGGCGTGAGCAGGGCGGGCAGGGCCAACAGGGCGCCCAGGATGCTCGGTACAGCGGTGCTTATCCTTTTCATGAGTAGCTCCGTATCAGAATTGTTGGCTGCTGCGGTCCAGGCCCTTGATCATTTCCACATGCACGCCCGGCGGCGGCACGGTGGCCACTTTGCGCACCGGCACGGGCTTCGGTGCCGGGGCGGCGACGGGCGCCGCTTTCGGTGCCGGCGCGGGTGTTGCGGCGCCCAGCAGGGTGGTCTTGGTGGCGCCGGTGGTCAGCGCGGGATTCGGGTCGACCTGGTTGCGCAGCACCAGCGACAGGCTGCCTACGCTGCGTGCCAGGTCGAGTTTTTCCACCTGTTCCGGGGTCAGCTCCAGCGTCACCGCATTCACCACTTTCGGCTTGGTCTCGTCGCGCGAGGATTCCTGCGCCACCGCCAGCACCAGGATGCGCTCCAGCACGATCTTGGAAATGGTCGGGTCCTTGGTCTGGGTGCGCTGGCCTTCTTCCTGGGTGTTGACCAGGATGTCGACGTAATTGCCGGGCAGGGCGAAGCCGGCCACGCCCACCACGTCGTTGACCCGCACGGTCATGGCGCGCTTGCCCTCGGCCACCACCGCCGACAGCCCGCCCTGGGTGCCGGGCGGCGCCAGCTTGGCTTCCAGGATCGGCTCGCCGCGCATGATGCTGGTGCGGGTGACGCGCGACTCCAGCGCCTTGTCGTCCTTGATGGCGCCCGGCGGCTGCACCGATGCCGGCCAGTCGACCAGGCGCACCATGTCGGGCGTGATGCGTGCGCCCAGGCTGATGTCCACCTGCGCCACGGCCACCTTGGCCGTGGTGCCGCTGGCCTGCGCGTTGATCCAGCGCGCTGCCACCACAACGGCCACGAAGGCCAGGGCGATGGCTACCACCATCATGATCATTGCTCGTGTGTTCCTCATGATTATCCCCTTGCGTCCTTGGCTTCAAACCGCGGCAAAATAGTTATTCCAGGCCCACTCAAGCGAGGCGATGTCCAGCGTGGGCAGGCGTCCTTCATAGGCGGCCAGGTCGCGCAATTGCGAAACCAGGTCGCGCGGGTAACAGGCCATCAGCGGCCGTTCGTGCGTGTGGTGCTGGCGCATCAGCCAGGCGAAAGTCTCGGCCTCGAACGGCACCGAATAGCGTTGGCACACCTGGCGGAACACGGTCTCGTACTGTTCCGGCGTCTGCGGGCCGACATGGATCTTGTAGCCCAGGCGGCGCAGGAAGGAACCGTCGGCCAGCGCATCGGGCGGCATATTGGAGGAAAAGATCACCACCACGTCGAACGGCACCGGGAACTTGTAGCCGTTCTGCAGCGACAGGTAGTCGACCTGGCGGTCCATCGGCACGATCCAGCGGTTCATCAGTTCCACCGGCGAGCAGCGCTGGCGCCCCAGGTCGTCGATGATGAAGATGCCGCCGTTGGCCTTCAGGTGCGGCGGCGCCTGGTACAGCCGGGTGGCCGGATCGAAGCGCAAGTCCAGCGCTTCCAGGGTCAGCTCGCCGCCGGTGATCACGGCGGGTCGCTGGCTGCGCACCCAGCGCTGGTCGCGCGGGGTGCGGCGGTCGAACAGCATGCCCGGCGGCGGCGTGTCCTCAATAATGGTATGCAGCACCGGGTCATAGACTGGGATGATGTCGCCGTCGACCAGCAGCGCATGCGGCACGGCGATCTGCCCTTGCAGCAGGCCGTTCAGGCGCTCTGCCAGGTAGGTTTTTCCGCTGCCGGCCGGACCATGGATAAAGATGGCGCGGCCACTGTTCATGGCCGCGCCCAACTGGTCAAGCACTGCAGGGCTGGCGACAATGCCATCGAACGTTTTGCGGATGTGCTCGCGCTTGACGTGCATCTGCGCCACGCTATGGGCGCGCACGCGTTCGGCATAGTCGCTAAAGGTTACCGGAGCGGCGCCGGCATAGGCATCGCGGCGCACGAATTCGGCGGCGCGGGCGCGGCCCGTATCGGTCAGGTTGTAGACGATGTCGGCATCGGTGTTGCTGACGCCGCGGCGCATCATCTCCATCAGCTTTTCCGTGCGCATGAAGCCCAGCACCGGGTCCAGCACCGATGGCGGCAGCTTCAGGTGGGCGGCCAGCTCGTTGAGCTTGACCTGGCCGCGCTGGTACAGCACCTTGCTGGCCAGCTCCACCAGCAGCAGGAAGGGCAGCCCGGTTTCTTCCACCGTGCGCGGTGCGGGAACGCGCAGCGGGTCGTCAGCCCAGGGGCGCTTGCTTGGTTCTTCAAAATCGGCAGGCATGGCGGACCTCTCTCAAAACACCATTGGCAGGATGCGGTACTTGACGCGGCGCATGTACAACAGATACTCGCTGTCGCGCGACAGGAAGCGTTCTTCGCGCACCAGGCGGGCCAGCAGCAGCATGGAGGCAAGCAGGCAGGTGACGGCATTGCCAAGGCTGCTGTTCGACAGGACATAGCCCACATAGCTGAGCAGGTAGCTGGCATACAGCGGATGGCGGATCCAGCGGTACAGTCCGGTAGTCTTGATCTGGCGCCGCGCGGCCACCAGGCCGAAGCTGCGATTCAGCGACAGCAGGCCGCAGATCTGCAGCAGCACGCCGGCCACGATCAGGGCGCGCGCCGCGGGCAGCAGGCCTTCGCCGCTTGGCGCGAAGAAGAAGGGGGCGCCGGTGGAGGCGATGGCCAGCGCCCAGTCCAGCGGGGAGTGCGACACGGCAGCCGGCTCCGAGCGCAGCATGAACAGCGCCGCCACCAGGGTTTCCGAGGCCACGAACAGCAGGTAGGCCCAGTCGCCGGTGGCATTGAAGGCGCGCGCGTGGGCCACCGAGAACAGCAGCCAGACGCTGGCCAGTGCGGCCGTGGCCAGCACGCTGACGGTGCGCGAGGCGAGGATGGGGGGGGCGTTCATAGCAGGCTCCAGCCGAAGTAACGGGTCAGCAACAGGTAACTCACGGTGCCGGCGGCGATGGCCACGGCATAGGGCAACTGGCCGGTGGCAGCCAGCGGGGCATCGATGCGGGCGCTGCCGCCGGACATGCCGCGCAGCACGCTGCCCAGCACCATCACCTTGACGTTGGCGCCGACCTTGCGCAGGCTGCCCTGGAACAGGGCCACCAGCAGGGCCAGCACGCCGCCGGCCAGCACGCTGGACAGGCCGGCGCCCAGGATGTCGAGCGGCCCCAGGAAGGCGCCCAGCATCGCCATCAGCTTGACGTCGCCGGCGCCCATCGCGCCCAGCGCATACATCGGCAACAGCAGCACCAGGCCGAGCACCATGCCGGCACTGGCTTTCAGCAGGCCCAGCGCACCGAACGGTTCGCTGAACAGGCCGGCGCCCGGCGTCACGGTCGCTTGCAGCGTGAGCCCGGCCAGCAAGCCCAGCACCACCAGCTTGTTCGGGATGCGGCGGCTGCGCACATCGCTGGCCACGGCCCATGCCAGCAGGCAGGCCAGCAGCACGATCGGCAGCAGGGCGCGAGTATCGAAGCTCATGGCGCGCTCCTTTGCACCAGCTTGCCGCACAGGGTCCAGATCAGCCAGGCGCCCAGCGCACCGGCGTAGCCGTCGATCGCGTAATGCCAGCCCAGGTGTACCGAGCCGACCTGGATCAGCACGGCAAACGCGGTGAGGGCGATGCCGGCGGCGCGGTTCAGGCGCCAGCCGAGCAGGGCCAGCAGCACGGAACTGGCCACGTGCATGCTGGGCATGGCGGAAATGCTGAGGGCGTTGGTGCCGCTATGCTGCGCGTAGTCTTGCCACAGCGTGTCCTGCACCTGCAGGGCCATTACGGGGATCACCTTGTCGGCATCGCGCAGGTAATGCATCAGGCCGGCGAAGGGATCGGCGTCCGCCACAGCAAAGTGGTAGTAGCAAGGGCCGACGGAAGAGAACAGCATGGCCATCACATTGCCCAGCAGCGCCCAGCTCAGCACAAAGCTCAGCATGAATTGCATGCGCAGCTGGCGGCGTTCCAGGTTGAAGGCCAGCCAGTACACGGTGGACAGTACGATGAAGAACCACAGGTGGTAATTGAAATTCAGGATGGCGGTCATCAGCGGGTGGCCGAAGACGGGCTGCAGCAGCTGCCAGGGCTGCACGCCGCCATGCAGCCAGGCGTCGGCGGCGGCCATGCGGGCATCCCAGGCATAGGGCTGCACCAGCGGCACGGCGGCTTTCAGCACGGTGAAGCTGGCGGCAAACAGGGGGAACATGGCCAGCACCGGCGCCGAAAACAGCAGGCGTTCGCGCGTCAGGTAGGCGGCCAGGTGTTGTTTCAGGTAGCGCACCAGGTGCTCGGGGCGCTTGAAGATCATGACGTAGATCGTATAGCCGCACAGTGCAAACACCAGGCCCATCGCCAGGGTCGCGAGATAGCCTTCCAGCTGCAGGTTGTGGCGGTATTTGGCCGGGTAGGCGGCGCACAGCGCGAGGGCGGCCGCCAGCTCCACGCCGACGATGGCAAGCAGCAGGCCGTGCTCGCGCAGCAGGGCGCGTGGCAGGCTGGGGCGGGTCGCGATGCGTGGGGTAAGGACAGCGCTCATGATGTGGCCAACAGGACTTGTGATTTGACGAAGGTGAACAATGCGAGGAGCTGGGTGCCGGCCTTGCCGACGCTGACGACGATGACCACTGCGATCAAGCCGGCCAGCAATGCGTACTCGATTGCCGAGACGCCTGTGTCGTTGCGGAGGAAGCGTAGGAATTGTTCTTTCACGATCGACCTCCAGGTAAGAAAGTCGTCCGGCGAGGCGGGGGAATGCCTGGCCGGACGCAGGCGCAAGATTTAGCCGTTGGCGGTGGTCAGCGCCGTGCCGATCTTGTCGAAGGTCTTATCCAGCTGGGTGCCGATCAGCTTGACGGCAGCGATGATCACGACAGCGATCAGGGCAGCGATCAGGCCGTATTCGATTGCGGTCACGCCTTGTTCGTCGCGGATGAATTTTTGGATGGCTTTCATGATGATTCCTTTCAGGACGTTTAATAACTGCACCAAAGTGTTTGCAGCTTCACGGAACAAGCCCGCTTCACCTGCCTTTTCCAAGCGCTAGAAGCACAATGATGCCGACGACAACTGTCAGTGAGGCTACAAGCACATATTCGTAAAAGGCCCGGCCGTCTTCCTCGGCGATGAAGCTTGCGATTCGTGGCGGCATGAGTCGGTTACGCATTCTGTACTCCGGACATGGTTGTGTTGGCCTTGCCTGGTTCTAGTCTCAGCCGACATGTCTGCCGTGCTGATGAGTTCACTTTAGGCGCATGCGTTTTGACTTCCATCAAACATCTGTCCTTTTCTATGCGTGACAGAAGTCCTTTTTTTCCAGCAGGAATCGGGACATTTGTCCCGGTTCAACGAAGATATATTGGAGGAAATATTTTCGGCACCCCTGCCGGTAGTGGGCGGGGGGCGAGGAGGCGCTACAGGTCGGCCTGGTCGAGCCTGTGCTTGGTGGCAAACACGTAAAGGTCCAGGCGGTTTGACACGCCCAGCTTGTGGTAGATGGCGGTCAAATGGTTGCGCAAAGTGTGCTCGGAAATAAACAACTGTTGCGCCAAAGCCTTGTTAACCGCACCACCACCTGTTGCGATTAAGCTGCAAATGCGTCTTTCCTTGGCAGTGAGCTGGGCGATCTTGTCCAGTTCGGGATCTTGCCGTCGTGTCGATTGCGGATTGCGCATGGCTTCGAACACGCGGCTGAGCATGATGCCATCGAGCCACAGCTCGCCGCCGTGGACTTTCTCGATGGCTTTCAGGACCACCTCGGCCGGCTCGTCCTTGCTGACCACGCCGCGTGCGCCCAGCATCACGGCGCGATCGAGCAACTCGCGGTCGCGCGTGCCCGACAGCACCAGCACGCGCGCGCCGTTGCAGCCGGCCAGCAGGCGCGGCATGATGTCCAGCGAACAGGTGCCGCCCAGGTCGATGTCCAGCAGGATCACGTCGGGCAGCACTTCGGGCGCCATGGCCAGCGCGCTGTCGCAGTCGCGCGCGGTGCCGACCACCAGCATGTTCAGCGCTTCGCTTTCGATCAGCTTGCCCAGGCCCCATAGCAGGGTCTTGTGGTCATCGACCAGCATGATGCGGATTCGTTTGTCGGCTTGCCCCATACTCACCTCACACCGGAATCACAATCTGTACCGCAGTGTTGTTCTGGCGGCCGCGCTGCACGCGCGCTTCGCCGCCCAGCGCGGCGGCGCGTTCAGCGATTGAGCTCGGTGTAAAGTCTAGCACCGGCTGGCCCGAACATTCATTCTCGATGCGCACAGTCAGCTGGCCAGCGGTGCATGCCAGTTCGATATAGCCGTTGCGCGCCGTCGTATGCTTGCAGATATTGCTCATGCCCTCGTTGACGATCTGGAACACTTCGGCCGCCAGGCGGTCGCTCATGTGCAATTCACCCTTGGTGTCGACATTGATGTGGACGTCGTAGAACTGGCGCAGCTGCGCGGCCTGGCGGCGCAGGGCAATGAGCAATTCCGGTTCCTTCATTTCCAGCCCGCCGCGCAGGCTCTTGGCGTAGTTGCGCAAGTCGCGCACCACTTGCGAAGTGACGTCGAGCAGGTTGTCCAGGTCGGGCACCAGCGGATTGCCGGGGTCGGCCTTCAGGCGGATGCCCGATACGCCGTGGCGCAGGCCGATATAAGGCTGGATCGTGGTGTCATGCAAGTCGCGGGCGATACGCTCACGCTCACGCAACACCGCTTCCGATGCCATGCGGTCCAGCAGTTCGATATTCTCGATCACGGGGAAGGCCTGGGCCGCGATCTGCAACAGGAACAGCGCGTCCGACTTGTGGAAGTGGTGGCGCTGCGACACCACGATCAGGCGCCCGGAACCGCGCCGCAGCGGCAGCGGCACCGCGATCAGCGACAGCGCGTCGAGCAATTCGGCCAGGGTTTCGCCGGCCTCGGCGTCTTCTTCTACCCAGCGCTGGTGTGCGCTGTCATAGCTCTTGATTTGCAGCCGGCGCCGCAGCCAGGGACCGCGCGGCTGGCGCATCAGCAGGATGGCGTCTTCACCGCATACCAGCAATGGCGCAGCGGCGTCCGGCGCCAGGTTGCTGGCATGGATCGGACGCCCGGCATTGGCCGAACTGGCCGCGCGCAAGGTCCAGCTTGCCGCGCCGTTGTCGTGCATCAGCAGGATGCAGCTATGGGCGCCGTAGAACTGGCGCGTCTGCTCCAGCACGGAACTGATGGTGCGGTCGACCCCGAAGCGCGGATTGGACATCTGGCTCACCGCATGCAGCAAGGCCATGCGCTGGCGCTGGATCATCGCCATGCCGCCCCAGTGCGCGATCATGTAGCCCAGGGCCAGCAGGAAGGTGGCGCGCAGCATCACCACCGCCATTTCAGCCTGGCTGTGGGTGTACAGGGAGGTCAGCGCAAAGGCCAGCGAGGCGGCCATGGTGATGCGGGCACCTTCCTCGAAGCCGTGGCTGAAGGCCGAGGTCAGGATGGCGAAGAAAAACAGCAGGAAGTAAAAACTGGCATCGCCGCCGGTAACGTAGACCATCAGCGTGAACCAGCCTACGTCAAGCCAGTACACCAGCTTGCTGCGCACCAGGATCGAGCGGTTGGCCAGCAAGAGCAGGGTTACGCTTTGCAGCAGGTAGGCCAGGAAGACGCCCAGCGACAAGGGGTCGGCACGGCCGGACGGCTCGACCAGGAGGGTAAACAGGCAGGCTACGGCCAGGACCAGGCGCATCCAGCGCACCATGGAAGCGTCCGAAGTGTCCTTCGGCAGGGTCGCATGCAGCAGGCCTTCGTTGATCACGGTGTCTCCGGCGCGTCGTTGTTACCATGCTAAGAGAACCACTTGTCGTTGTCCACAACAAGGTTGTATTTTTGAAACGTTGCCAGGGGCTTGAAATCGGCGCAAACGGCCCCATGTGGGCGATTCCGAAGTTCCGTATAAGACTATTGAGGTAAAAATGGCAGAAAACAAGCAAACCATGGGGTTCCAGGCAGAAGTCAAACAGCTTCTGCAGCTGATGATCCACTCGCTGTACTCGAACAAGGAAATCTTCTTGCGCGAGCTGGTCTCGAATGCCTCCGATGCGGCCGACAAGCTGCGTTTTGAAGCGATCAACAACGATGCACTGTACGGCAACGACCACGAACTGAAGATCCGCGTCAGCTTCGACAAGGCAGCGCGCACCATCACCATTTCCGACAACGGCATCGGCATGAGCCGCGACGAGGCGATTTCCCACCTCGGCACCATCGCCAAGTCGGGCACCAAGGAATTCTTCGGCAAGCTGTCCGGCGACCAGCAGAAGGACGCGGCCCTGATCGGCCAGTTCGGCGTCGGCTTCTACTCCGGCTTCATCGTGGCCGACAAGATCACCGTCGAATCGCGCCGCGCCGGGCTGGCGGCGGAAGAAGGCGTGCGCTGGGAATCGGCGGGCGAGGGCGATTACTCGATCGAGCAGATCGAAAAGGCCGGCCGCGGCACCGACATCATCCTGCACCTGCGCGAAGGAGAGGATGAACTGTTGTCGAGCTGGAAACTGAAGTCCATCATCCGCAAGTACTCCGACCACATCTCGCTGCCGATCCAGATGCAGAAGGAAGAGTGGGACGAGGAGAAGAAGGAAACCGTGCTGAAGGACGAGCTGGAAACCATCAACCAGGCCAGCGCCCTGTGGGCCCGCTCCAAGAGCGAGATCACGCAGGAACAGTACGAAGAGTTCTACAAGCACGTGTCGCACGACTTCGGCGCGCCGCTGGCCTACACCCACAACCGCGTAGAAGGCCGCAGCGAATACACCCAGCTACTGTACATCCCGGCCAAGGCTCCCTTCGACCTGTGGGACCGCAACAAGCGCGGCGGCATCAAGCTGTACGTCAAGCGCGTGTTCATCATGGACGACGCCGAGCAGCTGATGCCGACCTACCTGCGCTTCGTGAAAGGCGTGATCGACTCGGCCGACCTGCCGCTGAACGTATCGCGTGAAATCCTGCAGGAATCGCGCGACGTGAAAGTGATCCGCGAAGGCTCGACCAAGCGCGTGCTGGGCATGCTGGAAGAACTGGCCAACGCCGACGAGCAGGAAAAGAAGGACAAGTACACCACCTTCTGGACCGAATTCGGCCAGGTGCTGAAAGAGGGTATCGGCGAAGACTTCGCCAACAAGGAACGCCTGGCCAAGCTGCTGCGCTTTGCCTCGACCCACAACGACAGCGATGTGCAGGACGTATCGCTGGAAGCCTACGTCGGCCGCATGAAGGAAGGCCAGGACAAGATCTTCTACGTCACCGCCGACAGCTACACCGCCGCCAAGAACTCGCCGCACCTGGAAATCTTCCGCAAGAAGGGTGTTGAAGTGCTGCTGCTGACCGACCGCGTCGACGAATGGATGCTGTCCTTCCTGAACGACTTCGAAGGCAAGGAACTGCATTCCGTGGCCAAGGGCGGCCTGGACCTGGGCAAGCTGGAAGACGAGGCGGAGAAGAAGGAACACGCCGAGACCGAAACCCAGTACCAGGAACTGGTCGGCAAGATGAAGGAAGCGCTGGCCGACAAGGCCAAGGAAGTGCGCGTCACTTTCCGCCTGACCGATTCGCCAGCCTGCCTGGTGGCCGACGAGCACGAACTGTCGGGCAACCTGCTGCGCATGCTGAAGGCAGCCGGCCAGTCCGCGCCGGAATCCAAGCCTATCCTGGAAATCAACCCGCAGCACCCGCTGGTGACGCGCCTGAAGTATGAAGACGCAAGCGGCGAGAAGTTCAAGGACTGGGCCCACATCCTGTTCGACCAAGCCTTGCTGGCCGAAGGCGGGTCGCTGGCCGACCCGGCCTCCTTCGTCAAGCGCATGAACGAAATGCTGCTGTCGAAGTAAGCTGGCGGAGAAGTGCCTCTTGCGCGCCACAGTGGGTGCTGGCCCAACTGTGGCGCCAAAGCCGCAAGGATTTATATGCTAGTTAGATTTGGTGAGACTTTACCTCCTTGTCAACCGGCATAATCAAAGCAAGCCCGCCTTCGCGAGGATTGCATGACGGAAGTTCGCAAGCAGCGCATTCTCATCGTTGACGACCAGAGCGTCCACACCGTGGCGTTGTGCGACGTATTGCGCCAGTACCAGTTTGACGCCGAAGGCTGTTCCAGCGCCGAGTCAGCGCTGGAGCTCTTGCGCAACCAGTCTTTCGATCTGATGCTGTCGGACCTGAACATGCCGGGGATGGACGGCATCGGCCTGGTCAAGGAAGCCCTGCAGCACGACCCGGACCTGGCCTGCATCATCATGACCGGGGAGGGCAGCATTGCCACCGCCGTGCGCGCGATGCAGGGCGGCGCCCTCGATTACATCGTCAAGCCTTTCAAGGCGTCTTCCTTGCTGCCGGTGCTGGCGCGGGCCCAGGCCACGCGCGCCCTGCGGCTGGCCAACGCCGAGCTGGAACGCCAGCTACGCCAGAACGTGATGGAACTGGCGGAAGCCAATCACCGCCTGGAGCAGGCGCGCACTGCCGCCGAGCATGCCAATGCTGAAAAGTCGCGCTTCCTGTCGAACATGAGCCACGAGCTGCGCACCCCGCTCAACGGCATCCTCGGCTTCGCGCAAATCCTGGCGGCCGACAAGCTGCCGGCCACCCAGCTAGAGAAGCAGCGCTTTGCGCGCAATATCGTGCAGTCAGGCCAGCACCTGCTCAAGCTGGTCAACGAAATTCTCGACCTGGCGCGCATCGAAGCGGGCAAGGTGCCGCTGGCGATGGAAGCCGTGGACCTGCCGACCGTCCTGCAGGAATGCCGCATGATGGTGACGCCGCTGGCCGCCAAGCGCGACATCAGCCTCGGTTTCGGCGAAGTGCCGGAGAAGCGCCTGCGCGCCGATCGCACGCGCCTGGTGCAGGTGCTGATCAACCTGCTGTCCAACGCCATCAAGTACAACCACGACCAGGGCCGCGTTGCCGTGGCCTGCACCGCAGCGGAAGGCAGCCGCCTGCGCATTTCCGTCAGCGACACCGGCCCTGGCCTGGAGCCGGAGCAGGTGCAGCACATCTTCCAGCCTTTCCACCGCCTCGGCCGCGACGAGGAGGAGGAGGGCAGCGGCCTTGGCCTTGCGCTCACCCGGCGCGTGGTCGAGGCCATGCAAGGCGCCATCGGCGTCGAGAGCCAGCCGGGCCAGGGCAGCACCTTCTGGGTGGAACTGCCGCTGGCGCCGGAAACTACCCAACAGGTGCAACATGCGTAGCCGAACCATGCAGGTCCTTGCCGTGTTGTTCATCGTGCTGGCGCTGGGCGTGGCCTGGCTGTGGCAGCAGCAGCGGCAGCCGGCGCGGCCGGCGCAGTCGCTGGTGATCGCGGCCAACACCGAATATGTCGGCACCTGTGCCGTGGTGGCCGCCCAGCAGCGCGGCTATTTCACCGAACAGGGCTTGCAGGTCAAGGTGCTGCCTTATTCGAGCGGCAAGGCATCGATGCAGGCGGTGGTCGACGGCAAGGCCGATGTCGGCACCGTGGCCGATATCCCGATCGTGTTTGCCGCCATGGACGGTGTGCCGGTCAAGGTGCTGGCGACGTTTTTCCGCACCGGCAAGGACCACGGCATCATCGGCCGCCGCGACCACGGCGTGCTGACCCCGGCCAGCCTGAAGGGCAAGCGCATCGGCGTCACGCAGGGAACCTCGGGCCAGTTTACGCTGGACGTTTTCCTGAACTGGCAACGCATGGATGGCAGCGAAGTCACCATGGTCAACTACAAGCCGGAAGAACTGGGCCAGGCGCTGCAGCGCGGCGATGTCGACGCGGTGGCCGGCTGGGAACCCTTCCTCGGGGCCATGCGCAAGCAGCTCGGCGATACGGCGGTGAGCTTTTCCGGCGAGCAGGCGTACGAGAGCATCTACAACCTGGTTTCACTGCAGCGCTTTACCGGCGAGCGGGCGGACGTCGTCCCGCGCCTGTTGCAGGCCATCGAGCAGGGCTCGGCCTGGTGCGAAAAGTCGCCGCGGGAGGCGCAGCCCCTGCTGCCGGCAACCGCCAAGCTGAATCGCGATGAAGTGGTGGCGGCCTGGCCGACTTACCACTTCGGCCTGGAGCTGGACCAGTCGCTTTTGCTGGCCTTTGAGGACCGCGCCCGCTGGGCCATCCGCAACCGCCTGGCCAACTCGCGCGAAGTGCCGAATTTCCTCGACAACGTGTACCTGGAAGGATTGGGCGAGGTGCGGCCGACTGCCGTTACCGTCATCCACTAAGCGACCATGAAAATTATCACTCGCCTGAAGTGGGCCCAGTGGCTGTGCGTGGCCGGCGTGACGCTGGCCGTGCTGCTGATGATCGGCGCCACGCGCCAGGTCAGGCAGGAGCTGCAGCGCAACGAGCGTGCCGGGGAGATCGTCAGCGGCGTGGTGGCGCTGCGCTACCTTTCGCTCGAATTTGCGCAAACCCAGGAGCGGCGCTCCCATGTGCAGTGGCAGTTGCGCAAGGATTCCTTGCAAGGGCTGCTGCTGCGCGATGAACTGTTCCGGCAAGCGGAGGAGGCGCAGCTGCTGCACGACCTGCAGGAAAACCTGCCCCTGCTGGCACGGCATTTCTCCGAACTGCTGCTGGTGCGGCAGGAATTGCGCGCCACCCCTGAACGGGCGGAGGTGCTGCACCTGCTGGAAGCGCGGCTGTTCGGCCAGTTGATGTCGCGCACGCAGGACATGATACGGGATGCGGAAGAACTGGCGCGCCGCAGCCGCCAGGGCGTGCTGCAGGCGCAGCAGAATGCTTCCGCCGTGGCGGCCGGGCTTGGCCTGCTGCTGGCGCTGACCGTGCTGGGCGCACTGGCCTTGACGATCCGCAGCGTGGCCCATCCGCTGGAGCGACTGCGGCGTGGCGCCGAACTGGTGGGCTCGGGCAAGCTGGACTTCCGCATGAACATGAATGCCGTTGACGAAGTGGGGGACCTGGCGCGTGCTTTCGATGCCATGACCGAACGCCTGCGCGCCACCACGGTCTCGCGCGACGAACTGGTTGCCGTCAATGCCGCCCTGCACGATGAGATGGAGGTGCGCCATGGCGCCGAGTTGAAGGTGCAGGCCCAGCTTGGCCGGCTCAGCCTGTTGCACCAGATGACGCGCTCGATCGGCGAGCGGCAGGACTTGCGCAGCATCCTCCAAGTCCTGGTGCGCAACCTGGAAGACCAGTTGCCGGTGGACTTTGCCTGCGTGTTCCTGCTGCAGGAGGGCGTGCTGGAAGCGAGCTGCGTCGGCCTGGGCAATGCCATGCTGCCGGGCGACGCGTCGCTGAAGGAAGGCGCCCAGGTTTCGATCGACAACAATGGCCTGTCGCGC
Organism: Pseudoduganella sp. R-34; assembly: GCF_049904655.1. Taxonomy (NCBI): domain Bacteria; kingdom Pseudomonadati; phylum Pseudomonadota; class Betaproteobacteria; order Burkholderiales; family Oxalobacteraceae; genus Pseudoduganella; species Pseudoduganella sp. R-34. Next base: position 4,732,320 of record NZ_CP184572.1, on the reverse strand, counting down.
TGCGTGAAGGGGCAACTGGTGTACGAACCGGACATCAGCGGCAGTGAATTCCCGTTCCCGCACCGGCTGGCGCGCGGCGGCCTGAATTCCCTGGTGCTGGCGCCGCTGCAGGCCGAGAGCGTGGTCTTCGGCGTGTTGGCCGTGGCGCGCACCATTCCGAATGCCTTCTCCAGCGGCGAATGCGAATTCCTGCGCCAGTTGAGCGAGCACGCGGCGCTGGCGGCACGCCAGGCGCAGTTGTATGGGGCGCTGCAGCAGGCTTACCACACCCTGCATGCGACGCAGCAGTCGGTCACCCGCGAGGAGCGCTTGCGAGCCCTGGGCCAGATGGCGAGCGGCATCGCGCACGACATCAACAACGCCATCTCGCCGGTGGCGCTGTACACCGAAACCCTGCTGGAAACCGAAACGGGCCTGAGCGCCAGCGGCCGCAGCAACCTGCAGGTGATAGCGCGCGCCATCGACGACGTGGCGGCGACGGTGGCGCGCATGCGCGAGCTGTACCGCCGCCGCGAGCCGCAGATGGAGCTCACCAGCGTCAGCCTGAACGTGCTGGCGCAGCAGGTGGCCGACCTGACGCGGGCGCGCTGGAGCGATATGCCGCAGCAGCGCGGCGTGGTGATCAATATGAAGCTGGAGCTGGCGCCGGGGCTGCCGTCCGTGATGGGCTCCGAGCCGGAAATCCGTGAAGCCCTGACCAACCTGGTGTTCAATGCGGTCGATGCGATGCCGGAAGGCGGCGCCCTGATCCTGCGCACCCGCAGCACCGGCGAGCATGCCATTGTCGACGTGGTGGACAGCGGCGTCGGCATGGACGAGTCGACGCGCCGCCACTGCCTGGACCCGTTCTTCACCACCAAGGGCGAGCGCGGCAGCGGCCTGGGGCTGGCCACCGTCAATTCGATGGCCGAACGCCACAGCGCGGTGGTGCAGGTGGAATCGATGATCGGGCAGGGCACCACCGTGTCGCTGGCCTTCCCGCTGCCGCAGGCGCATCCCGCCATGCCGCCGCTGGAAGCGCCTGCCACGACTGTGGCGGTGGCAGAACCCATGCGCCTGCTGGTGATTGACGACGATCCGGCCGTGCTGGCGTCCATGACCACCATCCTGCAGCGCGACGGCCACACCGTGGTGGCGGCCAATGGCGGCGCCGCCGGCATCGAGCAATTCCGCGCTTCGATGGTATCCAGCCAGCCTTTCGACGCGGTATTCAGCGACCTTGGCATGCCGCACGTCGATGGCCGCAAGGTGGCCGGCTGCATCAAGGAGCTGTCGCCGGCCACGCCGGTGATCCTGGTTACCGGCTGGGGCCAGCGCCTGATTCCGGAGGGCGACGTGGACGCCAAGCCGGCCAGCGTCGATGAAGTGCTGAGCAAGCCGCCGCGCGTGCGCGAATTGCGCGAAGTGCTGCTGAAAGTGCACAAGGTCGGCTATAGTCCTGCATCATGAATGATCCAATCGACTTTGCCGCGCACCGTGCGCGGTTGTTTGCCATCGCCTATCGCATGCTGGGCGTGCGCGCCGATGCAGAAGACGTGGTGCAGGATGCCTGGATTCGTTGGCAGGGCGCCGATACCAGCGGCGTGCAATCGGCCGAGGCCTGGCTGGTGACGGTGGTGACCCGCCTTTCCATCGACCGCCTGCGCGCCGCCATTGCCGAACGCGAAGTCTACGAGGGCCTGTGGCTGCCGGAACCGCTGGTGGCGGTCGACGAGGAGACGCCGGAGGCGCAGGCCGAGCGGGCCAGCGCCCTGTCGCTGGCCTATATGTGGCTGCTGCAGCGGCTAGGTCCCGAGGAGCGCGCCGCCTTCCTGCTGCGCCAGGTGTTCGATTACGACTACAACGAGGTGGCCGAGCAGCTTGGCAAGTCGGAAGCGGCGTGCCGCCAGATGGTGAGCCGCGCCGGCGACCGTGTGCAGCAAGGCCAGTCGCGCTTTGATATCCCGGCCGACACCCACCGCCAGCTCTTGCAGCGTTTCGTGGAGGCCTCGGCCAGCGGCGACAAGGCGGCGGTCCGCGCCCTGCTGGCGGAAGACCTGGAACTGGTGGGCGATGGCGGCGGCAAGGTCAAGTCCTTCGGCATCGTCATCACCGATCCGGACAAGATCGCTGCGTTGTACGCCGGCATGCACAAGCTGGGCGCCATCGAATACCGCGCCGCCATGGTCAATGGCGAGCCGGGTTTGCTGCGCTTCGTGGACGGCAAGCTGGAATCGGCGCAGGGCTTTGCCACCGACGGCCAGCGCATCACCGGCATCTATGTGGTGCGCAACCCCGATAAACTGGCGCACATCGTTAACTGAGGTTGGCTGGCACGCAAGCAGAGGAGGCCCTGACATGTTGAGCGAAACCCGCGAGCGCGGCATGCAAATCGGGCAGGCGGACCTGCTGCGCGCCATGCAGTACCTGCCGGTTGGCATGTCCATCATCGACCGCGACCTGCAGTTCAGGTTCTGGAACGAGACGTTTTGCCAATGCCTGGATTTCCCCGATAGCCTGATGCAGCCTGGCGTGCTGCTGGAGGATCTGTTCCGCTTCAACGCCCTGCGCGGGGAATTCGGGCCCGGCGATCCGGAGGCCCAGGTGCGCGAGCGCATCAACCTGGCGCGCCAGTTCGTGCCGCACCGTTTCCGGCGCACGCGCGCCAATGGCACGGTCCTGCAAGTGACCGGCCGCCCCATGAGCGATGAACAGGGACGGGTCATGGGTTTCGTCACCATCTATGAGGACGTCACCACCGAGGCGCGCCAGCAGCAGGAGCTGGAGCAGGCGCACCGGAAGCTGCTGTCGGCCTATGAAGACCTGCGGCTCGCCCAACTGGACAACAGCGCGCTGGAAAAGGACCGCTCCAAATACTACCAGCTGGCAGTGCGCGACGCCGTGACGGGCCTGTACACGCGCCATTACATGGAAGATGCCGCGGCCCGCCTGCTGCAGCAGCACGAGCGCGATCCGGCCGAACGTGTTGGCCTGCTGGTGTTCGACATCGACCGTTTCAAGCAAATCAATGACAATTTCGGCCACCTGGCCGGCGACGTGGTGCTGCAACGCATCGGCGGAGTCTTGAACAGCCATACGCGCCGCATCGACATCGCGGTACGCAATGGCGGCGACGAGTTTGCCGTCTTCCTGCCCAAGCTCGACCTCGAACACAGCCTGCAGTTTGCCGAGCGGGTGCGCAGCGAAGTGCGCGCCCAGCGTTTCGACGGCGCCCTGTCGGGGATCGAACTCTCCATCAGCGCCGGCGTGGCCGCGCACCAGCCGGGCGAGACGCTGGGCGAACTCCTGCAGCGGGCCGATGCCGCCCTGTATGCGGCCAAGCGGGCCGGCCGCGACCGGGTGTGCACCTTCCCCGCCCAGCCTGGAAAAAATTTTTAGCCGGGCTGTCACAAACCGGCAGGCTGCTCCGTCTAATGGTTGAGAAGGCCGCACAGCGTGGCCTTTACCATCAGACCGAAAGGATTTTCCATGAGCACCCTGCGTTACAACTACTTCCAACTGTCCCAGAAATCGTTCCAGAACCTGCTGGCGCTGTCGAATGGCCTGAACCGTGAACTGCTGGGCAAGAAGCTGGTGGACCTGGTCCTGCTGCGCGTATCGCAAATCAATGGCTGCGGCTTCTGCATTGACATGCATTACCAGGACTTGCTGAAGATGGACGTCGACCCGCGCCATGTGAATGCGGTGGCGGGCTGGCGCGAGGCGCCATTCTTCAGCGAGCGCGAACGCGCTGCGCTGGAATGGTCGGAGTTGATCAATGCAATTCCAGTCCGCGATCCCGACGACGCAGCTTTCGCCCGTGTCAAGGAGCATTTCTCCGACGAAGAGATCGCGGAACTGGGCTTCGTGGTTGCGGTCATCCGTTCCTGGAACATGCTGAACGTGGCGTCACGCAACCCGATTCCTCGCTAGTTTTCCCGCTTGCGCAGTAACAGCAAGGGCAGGCCGGCCAGCAGCATGAGGATCTGTGCCGGCTCGGGAATCGGCGCCGCCAGGAAGCCGCGGATTTCACCGCTCGGGTAGACGTTCGAGTGGATGTTGAAATACGCGGCGCCGGCATTGAGCCCGGCCAGCAGTGCGGCCTCGGCGCCGGCCGTGGTGCCGCCGTTATTGGCCAGGAAGGTCGGGTTCCAGAACGATTCCTGCGACGTGCTGAAGAACGAGGCATAACTGCCGCTGGTTTCGTTCTCCGGGAAGCCGGTCAGGGTCGGCAGCATGGTGGCGACACCGGCGGTGCCGTCGCCGGCCACGGCGGTGCAGCAATGGATGTGGGCAGCGCCGCTCAGGCCTTCCAGGTCGGTAAAGCTGGCTGCAATGGTCATGTAGTGGTTGTCGATATCGAACAGCACGGTCACATCGCCCGTGGCTGCCGATGCGTTTGGCGGGGATTCCGCCGCGCCGCTGAGTGAGGCGTTGAAGACAAGTGGATCAGCTTGCGCTGCTCCGCAAGCGGCAATCAAGGCCAGCGTCGCCAGCCCCTTTTTCAGATGAGTTCCCATTCGGTGGCTCCTCAAAGTTCGCGAGCCCGCGATAACGGTTCCCCCCGTGGTATGGCAAGCAGGCGCGCAGTACAGCGCGCTTATTGTCGCTGCAAGCGTGCCTTGGGCGGCGCACGCTTAGCGCCATCACTTCACATTTTTCATCAGGAAAGTGGATTGGCCGCAGCTCTTCTGCGAGTAGGCGATGGCTTCTTGCGAGCAGCTGCGCGATTTGCCGTCCTTGCTGAAACATGCGCGTGCTTCGCGCAGGAAACGGCCGCCGGAGCCGCAGACGGGCAGCACGGCGTCTTTGGCCAGCCATGGATTGGCCTGGTGGAATTTGGCCTCGAACTGGCCGGGCGTGACGCGCACCGGCTGCTGCGGGCGCGCGAAATCGGCCGGGATCTTCAGGCTGTCGCGCAGCCTGGCGCTCAACGCCAGGTAATCCTGGGGTTGCAGGCCGGAGCAGGAACCGTGTTTGTTCCATTCATGGAACAGCAGTTTGGGCGAAGGGTAGAGCGACTCGTATTGCTCGCGCAGGCTGTTCGAAATCCTGACGCGGCCGCAGCTTTCGGGATAGCCGCGCTCGAATTGCGGCCACAGGCCGTGCAGCACAAAGCCGAGCTGGCGGCCGGTGGCGCACTGCACCGGGTCGCCGCCGCCACGGCCGGCGCAATACTCGGGCGACCAGGACAGCGACATCACGTAGTAATCGAAAACACCGGGGCGGTCGTCGCGTGCCATTGCCGGCAGCGCACACGCCGCGGCCAGCAAGGCAGCGAGCAAGCGTTTCACAAAGCGGTCCTTAAAGCGAACAATTCCGGGAACAGTACCACATCGAGCATCTTCCTGAGATAGGACACGCCGGCCGTGCCGCCCGTGCCGGTCTTGAAGCCGATCACCCGTTCGACCGTGGTGACATGGCGGAAGCGCCAGAAGCGGAAGGCGGTCTCCATGTCGACCAGCTTTTCCGCCAGCTCGTACAGGGCCCAGTATCGTGTGGTGTCGCGATATACCTCGAGCCAGGCTTTCTGTACCGACTCGTTGGCCACGGTCGGCTGGGTCCAGTCGCCGTCCAGCCGCCCGGCGTCGATCTGCAGGCCATTGCGCGCCAGCAGGCGGATCGCTTCGTCGTACAGCGACGGCGCATGCAGCGCCGCGTCGAGCAGGGCATGCGCTTCCGGCGCCTGCTGGTGCACCGCCAGCATGTTCGCGTTTTTGTTGCCGAGGATGAATTCGATTTCGCGGTACTGGTGTGACTGGAAGCCGGACGAGGAGGCCAGGTAAGGGCGAATCGCGGTGTATTCGGGCGGGGTCATGGTGGCCAGCACGTCCCAGGCGTGCACCAGCTGGTCCATGATGCGCGCCACGCGGGCCAGCATCTTGAAGGCCGGCGGCAGGTCGTCGCGGCGTATATGGTCGACCACGGCGTGCAGCTCGTGCAGCATCAGCTTCATCCACAATTCGCTGGTCTGGTGCTGCACGATGAACAGCATCTCATTGTGGTTGGGCGAGAGCGGGTGCTGCGCGTTCAGGATCTTTTCCAGGCCCAGGTAGTCGCCATAGCTCATGGACTTGGAGAAGTCCATTTGCGCCCCGTGCCAGGCGGCGTCTTTCTTTTCTTCGGTCATATTGTGTCGTGTCTCAGGTGACGGCGCCGCGGGCGGCAGTGATGTCGTAGGCCTTATCGTCCAGGATCTGCTTCAGGATTTCCACAGCATCCCACACGTCGGCAAAGCTGGTGTATAGCGGCGTGAAGCCGAAGCGCATGATTTCCGGCTCGCGGTAATCGCCGATCACGCCGCGCGCGATCAGGGCCTGCATCACCGCGTAGCCGTGCGGGTGGGTGAAGCTGACCTGGGAGCCGCGCCGCACATGCTCGCGCGGCGTGACCAGGCCCAGTGGATGGTTGGGGCAGCGCTGCTCCACCAGGGCGATGAACAGGTCGGTCAGGGCCAGTGACTTGGCGCGCACCGCATCCATGGTGGTTTGCGCGAAGACGTCCAGGCCGCATTCCACCATGGCCAGCGAAGCCACCGGCTGGGTGCCGCACAGCGCGCGGCCAATGCCCTTGGTCGGCGCGAAGTCGGGTGCCATGGCGAACGGATTGGCGTGGCCCCACCAGCCGGACAGCGGGTGGCTGAATTTGTCCTGGTTGCACTCGGGGACCCAGATGAAGGCCGGCGAGCCCGGGCCGCCGTTCAGGTATTTATAAGTGCAGCCGACGGCGAAGTCGGCGCCATCGGCGTGCAGGTCGAGCGGTACCGCGCCGACTGAGTGGCACAGGTCCCATACGACCATTGCGCCATGCTGGTGGGCGAGGGCGCTGGTGGCGGCCATGTCGTGCTGGTAGCCGGTGCGGTAGTTCACGTGGGTCAGCATGACCACGGCGACGTCGGCGGTGATGGCGGCAGGAAGCTGGTCCGGACTGTCGACCAGGCGCACTTCATAGCCGCGGTCGAGCCAGGACGTCAGGCCCTGGGCCATATAGATATCGGTCGGAAAATTCGAGCGCTCGCTGATGATGATCTTGCGGCCGGTATGCGCCTGCGCGTGCAGGGCGGCGGCCAGGGCTTTGAACAGGTTGATCGAGGTGGTGTCGGTAACCACCACTTCACCGGCCTTGGCGCCGACCAGCGGGGCCAGCTTGTCGCCCAAGCGCTTCGGCATGTCGAACCAGCCGGCGGTGTTCCAGCTGGTGATCAGGTCCTTGCCCCATTCCCTGGCGATCACTTCGGTGGCGCGGGTGAGGGCGGCTTTGGGGCGCGCGCCCAGGGAGTTGCCATCCAGGTAGATCACGCCGGCAGGCAGGTCGAACTGCTCGCGCAGGGGCGCCAGGGTGTCCGCGGCGTCGCGCGCCAGGCAGTCGGAACGGGAAATCATGAGGGCATTTTCCTTGAGACTTAAACAAAGTGAGATTGTAGCAACCTTTTCTTGGCCAAAACCGGTAAACCGGTGTCAGACCCGCAGGGTCTGACACCGATACGCGGCGGCCGCTGGCCAGTGCCTGACCCTGTGGGTCAGGCACTGCTTCGCCGGTTTTGCAAGCTAAGCCATTGATTTCAAAGGAACCAAAAAATTTTCAAAATTTTTTTCAAAAAAACCTAAAGTTCCCCAAACCCCTGCCGTTACCGTTTTTAGAAGCCCGGTAAAAGGCTTGCTGTTCGGCATTTTGGAATGAGTGAAAAAATCTTAAAATTTTTTGCTCGGAACCCTAAAGTTCTCCAAAACCCTGCCGTTACCAGTTCAGATGTCGCAAAAAAGCACCACGTCGACATCGCATTTTTACCTTCGGCTCCTGCGTTTTGAGCGAGACCGAACGCCCCGCAAACCCACGCCAATACTGGCGTTGCCCCTCTATGGGCAGCCCTCTGTAGGACAAAATCCTACGGGGCGACTTCGTCTATTCCCGACCCAAAATACAGAGTGCCGCCTCTTTGCGCTTTATCGCGTCTCCAGCAGAATGTATCTCAACAGCAACGAAAATTGCGTTGCAAGCTGAAACTGACTGGAGATGGACATGACCGCAAACGACATGATGGCTGAAATCCGCGATGCGAACCTGAGCTACCTGATGCTGGCGCAGCAGATGATCCGCGCCGACAAAGTCACCGCGATCTTCCGCCTGGGCATTTCCGCCGACATCGCCGACCTGATCGAAGGCATGAGCAATGCCCAGATCCTGAAGCTGGCTGGCGGCAACATGATGCTGGCTCGCTTCCGCTTCGACGACAGCGCCATTCTCGGCATGCTGACCAACTACAACAAGGACCGTTCCCTGGCCCAGTCCCACGCCGCCATCCTGATGGCCGGCCAGGCTGTTGAAGAAATCGCTTAAGGAGCGACGCCATGAGCAAGAAGAGTGTGGTGACCGAAGCGCAGGAAATCCAGCTGGCCATCGAGCTGATCAACCTGGGGGCCCGCCTGCAACTGCTGGAAACCGAAGTGTCGCTGTCGCGCGAACGCCTGCTCAAGCTGTACAAGGAGCTGAAGGGCGTGTCGCCGCCGAAGGGCATGCTGCCTTTCTCGACCGACTGGTTCCTGACCTGGCAGCCGAACATCCACTCGTCGCTGTTCATGAACATCCATAACTTCCTGGTCGAGCACGCGGGCGCCACCGGCATCCATGCCGTGATGAAGGCTTACCAGCTCTACCTGGAGCAGATGCCGCCGGCTGCCGGCGAAGAGCCGCTGCTCTCGCTGACCCGCGCCTGGACCCTGGTCAAGTTCGCTGGCAGCAATATGCTGCAGCTCAAGCCCTGCACTTGCTGCAAAGGCAAGTTCGTAGTCGACGCCATGGACCTGAACCGCGACTATAAGTGCGGCCTGTGCCATATGCCTTCGCGTGCCGGCAAGACCCGCAAGGCCAAGGATGCTGCCGAAGCGGTCGCTGCTTGATTGGGATGGTGTCAGACCCCGTGGGTCTGACAACGGGTTGCCGGTTTGGGTTTCGGTGCATACGCACACAAAACCGGTAAACCAGTGCCTGACCCGCAGGGTCAGGCACTGCAGTGCCAACGACGCTGGCCCGGGTATACTCCCGCAATGAATTTTAGAGTTCCCGCCTTCCATGCGTTGCTGGTCCAGGCCGGCGCGCTGCTGCCGTGCGTCGCGCTGGCGGTTGCCCTTGATGCGCTCGGCCATGGGTTGACCTTGCTGCAAGCCGCGCTGCTGCAAGGTTTGCTGGCTGCCGGCATCAGTTGGAAGATCGGGCTGGCGCGCTGGTGGCTGCTGATCCAGCTATTGTTTCCCATCGCTTTATTGGCCGGGCTGGCATTGCATCTGCCGCCGTGGCTGGCCGCTGCCGCCTTCCTGGTCCTGCTGGGCTGGTATTGGTCCACTTACCGCACCCAGGTCCCTTACTATCCATCGAATCCGGCAGTGTGGCGCGCCGTGCTGGCTGAGCTGCCGCAGGGCAGGGTGCTGCGCATGATCGATATCGGTAGCGGCCTCGGCGGCTTCGCCTTGCACCTGGCCGTTGCGCGGCCCGAATCGGAAGTTGTGGGAATTGAACTGGCGCCGGTTCCGTGGCTGGTGTCGCGTTTGCGGGCCGCGTTGGCCGGCAGCCGCGCGCGCTTCGTGCGTGGCGACTATGAACAGTTAAACTTTGCAGAATACGACCTGGTGTTCGCTTACCTGTCGCCGGCCGCCATGCCGGCCTTGTGGCGCAAGGCCCAGCGGGAGATGCGGGCCGGTAGTTTGCTTGCCAGTTATGAATTTGAAATTCCAGCTGCAAACGGCATCAAGACCATTCGCACCACAGAGGGTGGTCCGCTCCTTTATATAAGAGCATTTTAGAGGCAGTTTTCCTTGCCGCAGAGGCGTCTTCACGTTATTGTAGTTCCACTGTGGAATATTATTGCTTTTAACTAGCTATCGGGGAGTTCGCGCGCTTGTTAGTCATTGTCGGTTACCTCATCGTCCTTGGCTCCGTTTTTGGTGGTTTCGCGCTGTCCGGCGGCCATCTGGCGGCCCTGTTCCAACCTCTGGAACTGCTGATGATTGGCGGCGCTGCTGCGGGCGCTTTCTTTGTTGGCAATAACGGCAAGTCCATCAAGGCTACGCTGGCCGCGCTGCCGACGCTGTTCAAGGGTTCGCGCTATACCAAGGACTTGTACATGGAGCTGATGTCGCTCCTGTTCGACGTGCTGTCCAAGGTGCGCAAGGAAGGCCTGATGTCGATTGAAGGCGATATCGACAAGCCGGAAGACAGCCCGCTGTTCAGCAAATACCCGGCAGTGCTGGAAGACCACCATATCATCGAGTTCATGACCGACTATCTGCGCCTGATGGTGTCGGGGAATATGGATGCTTTCCAGATCGAGAACCTGATGGACAACGAGATCGACACCCACCACCAGGAGGGCCATGTGCCGGCCCATTGCATCGCCAAGCTGGGCGACGGCCTGCCGGCATTCGGTATCGTGGCGGCGGTGATGGGCGTGGTGCACACGATGGAATCGGTGGGCATCCCGCCGTCCGAGCTGGGCATGCTGATCGCGCACGCGCTGGTCGGTACTTTCCTCGGTATCTTGCTGGCCTACGGTTTCGTCGGCCCGCTGGCCAGCCTGCTGGAGCAGAAGCTGGAAGAGTCGACCAAGATGTTCCAGTGCGTAAAGGTCACGCTGCTGGCCAGCCTGAATGGTTATGCCCCGGCCCTGGCTGTGGAATTTGGCCGCAAGGTACTGTACTCTACCGAGCGCCCAAGCTTCTCCGAGCTGGAAGAACATATCAAGAAATCGAAGTCGAAGTAATGGAAGCGAGGACCTGCCATGGCTGAAGAAGGCCTGCGGCCCATTGTCGTCAAGAAGATCAAGAAAGGCGGTGGCGGCCACCACGGCGGCGCCTGGAAGATCGCTTACGCCGACTTCGTGACGGCGATGATGGCGTTCTTCCTGCTGATGTGGCTGCTCGGCTCGACGACCAAGGGCGACCTGAACGGTATTTCCGAATACTTCAAGACGCCGCTGAAGGTCGCCATGCAGGGCGGCTCGGGCAGCGGCGACAGTTCCTCGGTGATCCAGGGCGGCGGCTCGGACCTGTCGCGCCGTACCGGCCAGGTCAAGATGACCGACGATCCGGCCCAGAGCAAGACTTACAACCTGGATGCCGCCAAGAAGGCGCTCGAGGCGGAAGAGCGTTCGCGCCTGCAGGCCTTGCGTGCCCGTATCGAAATGACCATCGATACCAACGCCGAGCTCAAGAAGTTCAAAGAGCAACTGTTGCTGGACTTCACCAGCGAAGGCTTGCGCATCCAGATCGTCGACTTGCAGAACCGCCCCATGTTCAATGCCGGCAAGGCCGACTTGCAGCCGTATGCGCGCGAGATCCTGGAAGCCATCGCGCCGGCCCTGAACGACGTGCCGAACAAGATCGGCCTGTCCGGCCACACCGACTCCACGCCGTATTTCACCGAAACGGGGTACAGTAACTGGGAACTGTCGGCCGATCGTGCCAATGCTTCGCGCCGCGCGCTGCTGCATGGCGGACTGGCCGACAATAAGATCCTGCGCGTGGTGGGGCTGGCCAGCGCCGCCCACCTGGACCGCGCCGATCCTTTCAACCCGATCAATCGCCGCATCAGCATCATTGTGATGAACAAGAGGACCGAGGAGAATGTGCTGCGTGACGGCGGCAAATTGCAAGTCGGCCTCGATACGGAAGCTACGCAAGCCGCAGCGGCAGCGGCACCGGCAGCGGCAGCGCCGGCGGGGAAGAAATAGGGGCTTTATGACAAGAAAGAAAATCCTTGGCTCGCATGTGAAACGGCTGCTGTCCGGCGTGTCGGACCATGGCCGGCGCCACCTGACCGAAGTCGAGACCGACCTGCTGCAGACCAACCTGCTGCTGGAGGAGGCGATCGACAAGCTGACGCGCAACTTCATGGCGATCCATGAGGCGGTGAGCGCACAGCAGGCGACCATCGAGCTGCTGCTGCAAGGCGGCGATCCTTCGGCGGAAGACAAGGCGCGCCTGAAGGAAATGAACGAACAGGTAAGCGGCTACGTCAATGCAGCCATTACCAGCATGCAGTTCCAGGACATGACCAGCCAGCTGATCGACCGCACCCTGAAGCGTGTCACCGGCTTGCGCGAATTCCTTGGAACGCTGGGTGCGCACGGCGCCGAAGTGGTGCCGGAATCGGGCAGCGACGAGATCGTGGACCTGCTTAGCAAGGTCAGCATGGCGCTGGCGATCCAGAGCCTGGAGCTGCGCAGCGTGCTGCGCAAGGCGGTCAGCCAGAAGCACCTGGAAAGCGGCGACATCGAACTGTTCTGAATATAGATACGAATACAAAAATTTAACCAAGTGAGAAAAAAAGATGGCTAAAACAATTCTTGCAGTCGACGACTCCTCCTCGCTGCGCCAGATGGTGGCATTCAGCCTGAAGGCAGCGGGCTACCAGGTGGTGGAAGCAGTCGACGGACAGGATGGCCTGGAAAAGGCCAAGCTGCAAACCGTGGACCTGGTGCTGACCGACCAGAACATGCCGCGCATGGATGGCCTGCAACTGATCAAGCTGCTGCGCGAGCAGCCGTCCTATGCCAAGGTTCCCATCCTGATGCTGACCACCGAATCGTCCGACGAAATGAAGGCCAAGGGCCGCGCCGCCGGCGCGAATGGCTGGCTGGTCAAGCCTTTCGACCCGCAACGCTTGATTGAGGTAGTGAAGAAGGTCATTGGCTAATTAAGGGGTGTGGCATGACCATCGATATTAGCCAGTTCTACCAGGTCTTCTTCGATGAAGCGGAAGAACTGCTGGCTGAAATGGAGCGTCTGCTGCTGGGCGTGGACGTCGAGTCGCCCAGCGAAGAGGACTTGAACGCGATTTTCCGTACCGCGCACTCGGTGAAGGGCGGCGCGTCGACGTTCGGCGTGACCGACATGACCGAAGTCACGCACGTGCTGGAGACGCTGCTGGACCGCATCCGCAAGGGCGAGATGGCCTTGACGTCGACCCACGTCGACGCCTTCCTGGCCGCCAAGGACATCCTGAAGATGCAGCTGGACGGGCACCGCCTCGGCACGGCTGTCGACCAGGAAGCCGTGGGCGACGTGCGCATGATGCTGCAGGAGCTGGCGCAGGACGTGCACATCGAGGCGATGGCGCCGGTGGCGCCGGCCTTCAATGCGCAGGAATCGCAGGCGGTGGACCATAGCGGCGGCAAGCGCTTCCGCCTTGAACTGCCGCCGATGGTGCACCGGGAAGTGGAGGCGCTGGCAGCCGAACTTGGCCTGATGGGCCATGTGGAGCTGACGCCGCTCGATGCCGAGCGCCATGCCATGATCGTCACCACCCACGAATCGCTGGACGATATTGTCGCCATCTGCTCCTTCGTGATCGATGCCGACCAGATGAAGGTCAGCGAGCTGCCGGCCCTGAGCCCGACCCAGTCGGCGCGTGAGCAGGCCGAACGCGAACGCAAGGAGGCGGAGCAGGGCTACGGTTTCTTCGACCCGCTGCCGGCTGCTGGCGCCGCCGCGCCGTCGGCCGAGGGCGAAGGCTATGGCTTCTTCCAGCCGCTCGATGAAATCCGCTCCAACGCCTCCGGCGCCGCCGACGACGCGCGCGGCTATGGCTTCTTCCAGCCGCTGGAAGTGATCCGCGCCCAGGCCGGCATCAAGGACGCCCCGGCCGAAGCGGCCAAGCCGAGCGAAGAACAGGAAAAGAAAGCCGCCCGCAAGGAAGCGGAAAAGCAGGCCCACGCGCCGGCCGGCGGCGAATCGTCCTCGATCCGCGTGTCGGTGGAAAAGGTCGACCAGCTGATCAACCTGGTCGGCGAACTGGTGATCACGCAAGCGATGATCGAGCAGCGCGCCGGCTCGCTGGATCCGGTGCTGCATGAAAAACTGATGAGCGGCATTTCCCAGCTCACCCGCAACACGCGCGACCTGCAGGAATCGGTGATGTCGATCCGCATGATGCCGATGGACTTCGTGTTCTCGCGCTTCCCGCGCATGGTGCGCGACCTGGCCACCAAGCTTGGCAAGAAAGTGGAATTCGTCACCAGCGGCGCCGCCACGGAACTGGACAAGGGCCTGATCGAACGCATCGTCGACCCGCTGACCCACCTGGTGCGCAACTCGATCGACCACGGCATTGAAATGCCGGACGTGCGCAAGGCGGCCGGCAAGTCCGAGACGGGACGCCTGTTCCTGTCCGCCTCGCACCAGGGCGGCAGCATCATCATTGAAGTGTCGGACGATGGCGGCGGTTTGAACCGCGACAGGATCCTGGCAAAAGCCCGCCAGAACGGCTTGCCGCTGTCCGATAACATGAGCGACGCCGACGTGTGGCAGCTGATCTTCGCGCCGGGCTTCTCGACCGCAGAAACCGTGACCGACGTGTCGGGCCGCGGCGTCGGCATGGACGTGGTCAAGCGCAATATCACCGCCATGGGCGGCACCGTCGACATCCGCTCGGCCAAGGGCTTCGGCACCACCATCTCGATTTCCCTGCCGCTGACGCTGGCCATCCTGGACGGCATGCTGATCCAGACCGGCGACGAGGTGTACATCCTGCCGCTCGGCTTCGTGCTCGAATCGCTGCAGCCGGCGCCGGAAGACGTGAAGGAAATCAGCGGCAAGGGCCGCGTCATCAAGGTGCGCGGCGAATACCTTCCCCTGATCCCGCTGTACCAGATTTTCGACATTGCACCGCGCTTTACCGATCCGACCCAGGGCATCCTGGTGATCGTGGAAACCGAAGGCAAGAAAGCCTGCCTGTTCGTGGACGAACTGGTGGGGCAGCAGCAGGTCGTGGTTAAGAACCTGGAATCGAATTACCGCAAGGTGACCGGAATTTCCGGTGCCACCATCCTCGGCGACGGAGGCGTGTCGCTGATCCTGGACGTGACGGCGCTGGTCCGTTCGTCGCGCCAGCTGGTTGACGAATCAAACTTTGTGAAGGAAGAACCATGAACGACGCAGCAAGCGCCGGTACAGCCGTCCAGGAGTTCCTGGCTTTCAAGCTGGGCTCCGAAGAATACGGCATCGATATCCTGAAAGTGCAGGAAATCCGCGGCTACGAAGCGGTGACCCGCATCGCCAATGCGCCCGAGTTCATCAAGGGCGTGATCAACCTGCGCGGCATCATCATTCCGGTGGTGGACATGCGCATCAAATTCAGGCTGGGCGAGCCGGTGTACGACCAGTTCACCGTGGTCATCATCCTGAACATCAATGGCCGCGTGGTAGGCATGGTGGTCGATTCGGTATCGGACGTGACGTCGCTGACGGAAGAACAGATCAAGCCTGCACCGGACATGGGCACCGCCTTCAGCTCGGAATACATGATTGGCCTTGGCACTATCGACGAGCGCATGCTGATCCTGGTGGACATCCAGCGCCTGATGTCCAGCCCTGAAATGGGCTTGAGCGAAAAGCTCGCGGCGTAAAGCATAAAAATACAGATCCAAAAGGACACGAGGGGAGAGAGAAAAATGAATGTGCGCGAATACAAGATAGGGACACGGCTTGGTTTCGGTTTCGGGATCATTTTGCTGATCCTGGTGGGCACCGTGCTGCTGACCAATGTGCTGAACTACCGTAACAAGTCGGCCCTGATGACGGGCCTGGACCTGGCTGGCGCCAAGGAATCGCAGGCGCAGTCGATGAAGAGCGCGATGCTGGAAACCGGCATCGCCATGCGCAATATCGGCCTGCAGTCGGACGTCAGCCTGATGCAGAAGGAAGAAGAGAAGGTCAAGGCCAACCGCGCCCGCTACGATGCGGCGCGCACCAAGCTGCAAAGCCTTGGCCTGAACGACGCCGAGAAGAAGGTGGTGAACGACATCTCCGCCTTGCAGACTGACGTCGACGCAGCCTTCAAGGAAGCCATGGGCCAGATCATGGCCTTCAACGCCGAAGGCGCGGCGAAAGTGATTGCCGGCCGCATCGACCCGCTGCAGCAGCAGACCCTGGCCTCGCTGAACAAGCTGGTGGACCTGCAGCAGGCGGCGGTAGCCGACTTCAAGGAAAGCTCCAACAAGGCCGATCGCAACCTGACGATGTGGATGGTGGTGCTGGCGGCGGTGGCCGTTGGCGTGGGCATCCTGTGCGCACTGGTGATTACCAAGTCAATTACCCGTCCGCTGTCGGGCGCGGTGGAAGTGGCGCAGAAAGTGGCCGCCGGCGAACTGACTTCGCAAGTGACGGTGGAAGGCAAGGATGAAACCTCGGAACTGCTGCAGGCGCTGAAGGACATGAACGAAAGCCTGGCCAAGACGGTTGGCCAGGTGCGCGCTTCGACCGAAACCATCACAACCGCCTCGCAGGAAATCGCGACCGGCAATGCCGACCTGTCGGCCCGCACCGAATCGCAGGCCTCCTCGCTGGAGGAAACCGCGGCATCGATGGAAAACCTGACTTCCACCGTGAAGCAGAACGCCGACAATGCACGCCAGGCCAACCAGCTGGCGGTGTCGGCATCGTCGGTGGCGGAGAAGGGCGGCCAGGTGGTGTCGCAGGTGGTCGACACCATGGGCTCGATCAAGCAATCGTCGACCAAGATCGTGGACATCATCGGCGTGATCGACGGCATTGCGTTCCAGACCAATATCCTGGCGCTGAACGCCGCCGTGGAAGCGGCGCGCGCCGGCGAACAGGGGCGCGGCTTTGCCGTGGTGGCATCGGAAGTGCGCAACCTGGCGCAACGCTCGGCCGCGGCAGCCAAGGAAATCAAGGCCCTGATCGACGACTCGGTCGACAAGGTCGACGCGGGCGGACGCCTGGTCGATGAAGCCGGCCAGACCATGGGCCTGATCGTGACCTCGATCAAGCAGGTGGCCGACATCATGGGCGAGATCACCGCCGCCACCCTGGAGCAGAGCCACGGCATCGAGGAAGTCAATGCCGCCATCGGCCAGATGGACGAAATGACGCAGCAGAATGCCGCGCTGGTGGAAGAAGCGGCCGCCGCCGCCGAATCGATGCAGGACCAGGCCAACAACCTGGCGCAGGCGGTGTCGATCTTCAAGCTGGCAGGCGACGAATTCGCCAAGCGCGCGGCCGCGGCGCCGCGCAAGGCCAAGCCGGCGGCGCCGCCACGCAGCACGGCGGTCGTGCCGGCCGCCCCGGCCGCGCAGGCGCCGAAGAAGAAACTTGCTGCGGCCGCCCCATCCGGCGACGACTGGGAAGAGTTTTAATGTCCATGTAACCGCGGAGAACAGCAAAAATGGCGCTGACCAAAGAGACCGTGAAAGAGTTTGATTTCAACGGCAAGGATTTTGAACGGGTCCGCGCAATGATCTACAAGCGGGCCGGCATTGCGCTGGCCGACTCCAAGCAGGAGATGGTGTACAGCCGCCTGGCGCGGCGCTTGCGCGCCACCGGCATCAACAGTTTCGTGCGCTACCTGGACGACCTGGAAGCAGGTCGCCTGGGCAACGGCGAGTGGGAAGCGTTCACCAATGCGCTGACCACCAACCTGACGTCGTTCTTCCGCGAAGCGCACCACTTCCCCCTGCTGGCCGAGCACGTGAAGGCCAAGCGCGGGGAGACGATCAATATCTGGTGCTCCGCCAGCTCCACCGGCGAAGAACCGTATTCGATTGCCATCACCTGCTGCGAAGCGTTCAATACGCTGACGCCGCCGGTGCACATCCTGGCCACCGATATCGACACCAACGTGCTGGCCACGGCCGCCAACGGCGTCTATCCGATGGAACGCATCGACAAGCTGTCGCCCGAGCAGCAGCGCCGTTTTTTCCTGAAAGGGCGCGGCGCCAACGAAGGCATGGCGCGCGTGCGCCAGGAACTGCGCTCGCTGATCACCTACCGGCAAGTCAACCTGCTGGACGAAAAATGGGATATCCGTCCCGGTTTCGACGTGATTTTCTGCCGCAACGTGATGATTTACTTCGACAAGGCGACCCAGCGCAAGATCCTGTCGCGCTTTGTTCCCCTGATGAAGCCGGATGCCCTGCTGTTTGCCGGCCATTCCGAGAACTTCCTTTACGTGTCGGACGCTTTGAAGTTGCGCGGCAAGACTGTCTACGAGCTCGATGAGCGCAAGAGGGCATGACATGGATAAAGAACAATTCGCGACCAATGTCTATTACGACAGGACCTTCGACTGCGACGCGGCCAAGATCCTGCCGGGCGAGTACTACTACACCAACAAGGACATGCTGATCGTGACCGTGCTCGGCTCCTGCGTGTCGGCCTGCATCCGCGACCGCCTGACGGGCCTGGGCGGCATGAACCACTTCATGCTGCCGGATGGCGGCGCCGACCAGAGCAGCCCGGTGTCGGCCTCGGCCCGCTATGGCACGTATGCGATGGAAGTGCTGATCAACGACCTGCTCAAGTCCGGTGCGCGGCGCGAGAACATGGAAGCCAAGGTGTTTGGCGGCGGCGCCGTGCTGAAAGGCTTCACGGCGATCAACGTCGGCGAACGCAATGCCGCCTTCGTGCAAAGCTTCCTGAAAAACGAGAAGATCCGCATCGTGGCCGAGGACCTGTTGGACATTTATCCGCGCAAGGTGTACTTCTTCCCCAAGACCGGCAAGGTGCTGGTCAAGAAACTGATGCAAACCCATAACGACACCCTGGCGCAGCGTGAGAACGATTACGCCAACCGCCTCAAGTCGAAACCGGTGGCGGGCGAGGTCGAGCTGTTCTGAGAGATATAAAAATGAACAAGATCAAAGTCCTGATTTGCGACGACTCGGCGCTGATCCGCAGTGTGATGAGCGAGATCATCAAGGGCCAGCCGGACATGGAAGTGGTGGGCGTGGCGCCCGATCCGCTGGTGGCGCGCGAGCTGATCAAGCAGACCAACCCGGACGTGCTGACGCTGGACGTCGAAATGCCGAAGATGGACGGCCTCGACTTCCTCGAACGCCTGATGCGCCTGCGCCCGATGCCGGTGGTGATGGTCTCCTCGCTGACCGAACGCGGCTCCGAAATCACCTTGCGCGCGCTGGAACTGGGCGCCGTGGATTTCGTCACCAAGCCCAAGATCTCGATCCAGTCCGGCATGCGCGAATACGCCGACCTGATCTCAGAGAAGATCCGCGCCGCCTCCAAGGCCCGGGTACGCGCCCGCACCCTGCCGGCCGCCGGTACGGCAGGCGAGGGCGGCACGCCGCTGCCGCAACTACGGAACCCACTGATGTCTTCGGAAAAACTGATCATTGTCGGCGCATCGACCGGCGGCACGGAAGCCATCCGCGAGTTCCTGATGCAGATGCCGTCGGACTGCCCGGGCATCCTGATCACCCAGCACATGCCGGAAGGCTTCACCAAATCGTTTGCCAAGCGCCTCGATTCGCTGTGCAAGATCTCCGTGATGGAAGCGCAGGGCAACGAGCGCGTACTGCCGGGCCATGCCTACATCGCGCCCGGCCACTCGCACCTGCTGCTGACCCGCTCCGGCGCCAATTACATGACCAGGCTGGACCAGGGTGAGCCGGTCAACCGCCATCGCCCTTCGGTCGACGTACTGTTCCGCTCGGCGGCCCAGAACGCGGGCAAGAACGCGGTCGGCGTGATCCTGACGGGCATGGGCAAGGACGGCGCGGCAGGCATGCTGGAGATGAAGAACGCCGGAGCGTATAATTTCGCGCAGGACGAAGCTAGCTGCGTGGTGTTCGGCATGCCGCGCGAAGCGATTGCCGTTGGTGCAACGCACGAAGTCGGAGCCTTGCAGGCGCTGCCCGGCATGGTATTGGGTTATCTTGCGCAGCATGGCTCGCGTGCATTGCGCGTTTGACACGTGATTGACAGTTTTGGGGTAGTTAGTTCGCCTTGGAGCAACGAAAATGCTATCCTACAACTTGCTGGGTACACCACTTTAATTAATAACCGCGTAAGTAGAAACAACGGAGCAATTCATGGCTGATCCAAAGATGAAATTTTTGGTTGTTGACGATTTCTCCACGATGCGTCGCATCGTGCGAAATCTCTTGAAGGAACTGGGTTATGCCAACGTGGACGAGGCAGAAGACGGCGTGATGGCGCTGGCTAAACTGCGCGCGGAGCAATTCGACTTCGTGGTGTCCGACTGGAATATGCCGAACATGGATGGCCTGACCATGCTGCAGAACATCCGTGCCGACCCCGCATTGGCCAAGCTGCCGGTGCTGATGGTGACCGCCGAAGCCAAAAAGGAAAACATCATCGCGGCTGCGCAGGCAGGCGCCAACGGCTACGTGGTGAAGCCATTCACCGCCGCCACCCTGGATGAAAAGCTGAACAAGATTTTCGAAAAGCTCGGCGCTTGATCGCAGCTTTACAAGTAATGCGCGGCGGCGGCCCTGGCCGTCGCCGTTCCCTCCTGAGTCAAGCATAAGACCACGTATGCATCAGACACATTTCCTGGTTCGTGAACCCCTGCTCGATCCCGAGCAGCGCGTGGTCGGCTACGAACTTACATGGCAGCAGGAAGCTGCTGCCCATGTCCCCACCCTGGAAGAGCTCGAAGGCCTGGTCGGCTTCGTCGCCAGCCAGGTGAACCACCCTGAACACGGCTGGCTGCTCAAGCAGAAAACCCTGTTCCTGCAAGCTGTGCCCGGCATGCTGTCGACCGATTCGATGTTCGACCTGCCGCCCGAGCACACCGTGCTGTCGCTGAAAACTTCCGAACTGGCCAATCCGACCACGCTGGCTGCGGTGCAGGGCTTGCGTGCCGGCGGCGTCGGCATCCTGCTGCGCGAAGCCGACCTGGCGCGCGTGGGCAGCCGCCTGGGCACCATTTGTTCGTACGTCGAAGTACGCTTTACCGGGGCCGATGTGGCCGCGCAGGCGCGCGCCTATTCGCTGCTGAAGACATCCAGTATCCGCATGGTGGGCCGTCCGGTCACCACCTGGGCCGATTTCGACGCCTGCGCCGCCCTCGGGCTGGACGCCTTTGTCGGCAAGCTGCACCTGACGCCGCGTCCGGGCAGCGAAGGGCAGGGGCTGAATCCCTCGCAAACCATCATCCTGCAGCTGATGCAGATGGTGAACGCCAATGCCGACGTGGCGCAGCTGGAAAGCGTGTTGAAGCGCGATGCTGCCCTGTCGTACAAGCTGCTGAAGTACATCAACTCGGCCGGCTTCGGCGCCGGGCGTGAAGTGCAGTCGCTGAAACAGGCCATCCAGCTGCTGGGCTACCAGCCGATGTACCGCTGGCTGACCCTGCTGCTGGCAACCGCTTCCACCTCCGGCTTCTCGCCGGTGCTGCTGGAAACTGCCGTGGTGCGCGGCCGCCTGGCTGAATTGCTGGGCCAGAAAGCGCTGGGCAAGGCCGATGCGGAGAATATCTTCGTGGCCGGCATGTTCTCGCTGCTGGACCGCCTGCTGGGCATCCCGATGAAGGATGTGCTGCAAGAGATCCAGTTGAATGACGAAGTGGTGAAGGCGCTGCTCACGCGCGGCGGCAAATACGGCCCGTTCCTGGCGTTGGCCGAGGCCTGCGAACTGAATTCGAACCTGGTCAGCTCGCTGGCCGATTCGCTCTCCCTGTCGCCGGAAGACGTCAACAAGGCCCACCTGTCGGCCCTGGCCTGGACCCAGAACGTCACCACCTGATCATCCC
This sequence comes from Pseudoduganella sp. R-34, assembly GCF_049904655.1. Lineage (NCBI taxonomy): Bacteria > Pseudomonadati > Pseudomonadota > Betaproteobacteria > Burkholderiales > Oxalobacteraceae > Pseudoduganella > Pseudoduganella sp. R-34. Next base: position 4,710,819 of record NZ_CP184572.1, on the reverse strand, counting down.
GGCGCCCGCTGGCGGGCGCGTCCCTCGATACGATCCATGCAACGAGGGGCAAGCTGTTGCTTGCCCCTCGTTGTCTTGCTTGCTACCTGTTTGTGCTTATTTAGCCAGGCGGTAGCGCTGTTCGCGGTAGAGCAGCGAAGGTGCGATCACGTGCGCCATTGCCTGCTCGAATTGGGCTTGCGTCGGCCTGGTCTCGTTCAGCTGCAACTCGCCTTTGGCAAAGTCGTAACGGCCAATCAGCGGCTCCTGGCTCGGACGCAGGATGGTCGCGGTATCGCCTTCGAGCCAGGTGAAGTAATTATCGAACTGCATGATCGCGCGGCCCGGCGTGGTGCTGTCCTTGACGAAGTCGCGCCCGATCATCGGGTGGGTGCTCGAGACGCCGATCATCGACAGCAGGGTAGGGCCCAGGTCGATCTGGCTGGCCAGGGTGGTGATGCGCTTTGGCGCCACGTCCGCGCCCAGGATCAGGCCCGGGATGTGGAACTTCTTGATCGGCATCAGGCTGTTGCCGTACACGCGGTTGTCATGGTCGGCCACGATCAGGAACACCGTATCTTTCCAGTAGTCCTGCTTCTTCGCCTCCGCAATGAATTTGCCCAGTGCGTAGTCGGCGTATTTGACGGCGTTGTTGACGGTTTGCTTGGCCGGGTCGTGCAGCTCGATCTTCCCATCCGGGAATTCAAATGGCTCGTGGTTGGAGGAGCTGAAGATCAGGCTGAAGAACGGCTTGTTCTGCGCGTGCAGGTGCTTGAGCCGCTCCAGTGATTTGTCGAACAGGTCTTCATCGGATGCGCCCCAGCTGCCGACGAACTTGGGCTGCATTTCGCTGCGGTCCACCACGTTCTGGAAGCCGTTGCCGGTGAAGAAGCTGCGCATATTGTCGAAGTGCGCTTCGCCGCCATACACGAATTCGGTGTGGTAGCCCTGCTTGCCCAGGCCCAGCGCCAGGGTATAGAAGTTCTGCTGCGCCAGCGAGAGCTTGACGACGCTGCGCGCCGGCGTCGGCGCATAGCCCGCGACCACCGCCTCGATGCCGCGCACGGAACGGGTGCCGGTGGCGTACAGCTGCTCGAACCACCAGCCTTCATTCTTCAGTTTTTCCAACTCCGGCGTGACGGGCAGGCCGCCCAGCGATTGCACGAAGGTGGCGCCCAGGCTTTCCTCCAGCACGATCACCAGGTTGAGCGGCTTGGCGCGCTGGATGGCGGCTTGCTGCGCATGCAGGGTGGGCAGCTCCGGCTGCGTGAACTGGTAGTCGTGCAGCCATGGTGCGGACGTCACGATCGGGAAGACCTTCTCGCGCGGGAATTTGCCGTAGATTTCCGATGAGTTGGCTTCCTTGCGCATCGAGGTGATCGCATCGATCACCGACCACGGCGAGTTGATGATCAGCGAGTTCACCATGGCGTCGCCGGTCAGCGCGAACGTGGCCGGATTGGCGGGGCGGTGCTCCGTGGTGGAGCGGATCTGGAAGCCCACCAGCAGCACCAGCAGCGGCCAGGTCAGCAGCACCAGCTTGGGCGACCACATTCCGGTGCCGGCGGAAGCCGACTTCAGCATGCGGAATACCAGCACGGTCAGCAGGGCGGTACCGCCGATGCCAAGAATGACCGCCAGGCGGAAGCCGTTCCACAGGGTGGCGGCGACTTCCTTTGGATAGGACAGGTATTCGATGAACAGGCGGTTGGGCCTGAAATCGTACTGCATGATGAACTGCGGCGTGGACAGTTCCATGAAGATGATGAACAGCAGCGCCAGGCCGGCCCAGGTGACGCTGAACAGCTGCCACGCGCGCGCCGAATAGCGCTGGGCCAGGAAGGGCGCCAGCACGACTGGCAGCGCCAGCAGGTAGCCGAGCAGGATCAGGTCGGCGCGCACGCCTTGCACCAGGATTTCGCCCAGGATGCCGGTGGCGCTGACGCGCTCCCACTGCCAGGCCACCAGGCCAATGCGCGACAGCGACAGGATCACCAGGCCGGCGAACACCATCTGCACCAGGGTGGCGTAAGGACCTGCCCATTGGGTCAGGCGCGCGAGGCGGGCTGCAGTCCGGTTCATATTCTTAGCCCATCATGGCGCCGGCGCCGGCGCTGAGCAGCCAGGCGGTCAGCAGCAGGAATACCATCACGCAGCTGAACAGCTTGTCCACCAGGCGCGCTTCCGCGGTCTGCTGGAACACTGCAGGCTGGTTGTAGCCGAAGCCGAGGAAATAGGCGGCAAAGATGGTGGACATGTAGTGCACGGCGCCGAACAGTTCGCCCAGTTCGCCCTTGCGCGGATGGTCGATCAGCACATGCGACAGGGCCACCAGCACCAGGTAAACCAGGGAGACCGGCAGCGGCGGCAGGTACACGCCGAATTTTTCCACGAAGTTGCGCACGGCAGGGCGGGTGCGTGCCAGCAGCGGCAGGATCACGTTATGGGTCAGGCCGGCCAGCAGGATCATCTTCAGCATGATGGTCTTGTGGATGCTGCCGCTTTTGCCGATGGCCAGGTTATGCAGGTTGGTTTCGCCCTGGCGGTTGTTGTGGGCGAAGAACTCGGAAGACTGAACGTGCAGGATGCGCTGGAACCAGCTGATCTCTTCCATTGCCGCGGCCGCCACCAGCAGGCCCAGGCCAAGCATGCCGAGGGTGGCCAGGTCAAAGCCGCTGCGTTTCCAGCGTTCGACGCCGGCAAATACCAGCAGGCCCGCAGTCATGGCGAAGCACAGGAACTGCAGCCATTCGACGATGCCGTCTTCAGTCAGTACGCGCATCAGTTGTTCCGGCGATCCCTTTACCGACACAGCCAGTATCAGTGCGAAAAGATTGATGGCGATGCCGGTCAACAGGACCGGATGCGAATACCATTTACGATTTACCACTGAACTACTCCTTCATTGATTTTGTCTGATGCAGAATTGCGTTCCCGCTTGCGCCAGGCCCGCATCGCGAGCGTCAGCACGGCCCAGATCCACAGCATGGGATCGAGCAGCGCATCCCACAGGTTCCCGGTGGGCAGGCGCAACAAGGTGAAAAGGGCGAGGGCGCCCAACGCAGCAAAGGCTTGCGGACGCGAACGGCCCTGGATGATCCAGGCCACGCAGAGCGCCATTGCAGCCAGCGCACACAGTGGTGCCGCGCGCGGGCCGAAGCCCCAGAAATACATGCCGAGCGAGACCAGGCCCAGCGCGTCGAGATAGAGGATTGTACCAAGGAGCGCGATGACGCTGGCGAGAACAGGCGGCAAGACGCCCTGGGCCGGAGCTGGCCACCAGGGGTGGGCCAGCCGCACCAGGCAAAGACCAGCCAGCAAGCCGCTCGGCCACTGCAGCGCAAGGGCAATCCAGTAAGCGGGCGATAACTGCCCGGGCAGCAGCGTCAGGATCACCATGCAGCCCAGGAGCAGGGCCGAGGCGCGGCGCGACAGCTGGCGGGAAGCGGGGATCAACGCAGCAACCAGGGCTGCGAGCACGATCCCCCAAGCCAGCTTGCCATAAGCGTTCTGCAGGAGCAGGTCGGGAAGGGTCATTCAGAACCCCCATCGAAATCCAGCTCGATCACATGGTGGGCAATTGCTTCGCGGCGCGAGGTGTAGGTGATGTGCAGTTCATCGCCGACCTGGTGCAGGTCGGGATAGGAAAACTCTTCCCCGGCGCTGCCGTGGGCAATGTCGGTCACCTGAGTCCAATGGCGGCCGTCCTTCGTGGTCGACAGGCGCAGCACATTGCGGTCGGAGCCACCGGGCAGCACGTGGTTATGCAACAGGGCGATACTGCCGTTGCTAAGGCGCAGCGCGCTGAGGGAGGTGCTCTGGTTCGGCAGCGACAGCGCAGGCAGGTCGTCCCAGCTGACGCCGCCGTCGCTGCTGCGCGCATGCTGCACCCGCTGCTCGCGGCTCGCATCGCGCATCCAGGCGTGCACTTCGGACGAGGAGAAGGGAACAATGGTTGGCTGCAGCGTCGTGATGCGGCTGCCGATGCGCGAAATCCAGCGCGGGTCGCCGTTTGAGTCAAAGGCCAGCATCAGCGGGTATTTGATGCCCATCTCGAAATAGGCAGGCAGCAGCCAGCCGCCGTCGGCCAGGCCGACCGGTGTCGTGCGGACCAGCATGCTGGTATTGAACAGTGGCGACATCGGCAGCACGCGCTTGACCGTGAAGCTCTTGCCCAGGTCATCGGACACCATCTGGACCACACGCGATGCGGCCCATCCGCCAAGGCCAGTAGCCACCACAAACAGGTTGATATGCCCTTCCGGCGAGGCCCAGGCCACCGGATTGCCGACGCGGCGCACGCCGTAGCCGAGGGCGGCCGAGAGGGACTCGCGGCTCGCCACTTCCCACGGCTGGGCCCATGTATGGCCGTTCCAGTGCGAAGCATAGACCTTCACGTCCGGCCCGCTTTCGCGGCTGCCGGCCCACCAGAAGGCAGCCATGCGGCCGCCGGGCAGTGGCGTCATCGCGCTGGAATGCGCCATCGGCGCGTTGGGTGGGGTGGGAAGCAGTGTGGCGCTGCGGGGAATGAAGCTGACATTACCGTGCTGGGGCGGCGCGACCAGCATGGCCGGGTTGGCAGGGCGTGCATTGAACCAGCGCCTCGCCTCGACGCCGGCGGCAATGACCAGGATGGCGACGCACAACACCTTTGCATAAAGGGATGCGTTGCTGCTTCGGTCGTGGCTGCTGTCGCCCGTGGTAATGGCGCTAGCGCCCAACCGGAATTCCATCCTGTTCTTTCCTATTACTGAAGTTCAGTCTGCAAGTGAAAATTCACAAGTGGAGCATCGTACAATAAAGCAAGCTATTGTGGGAATTTTCTGATAGGGGTGAGTGAAGTCGCTAGGCGGCCAGTTGCGTCAAATCAACATTCAAAGTCATTAAGCGGAAATATTGTCTGCGTAGCATCAAGAACAGGCTAGCTTTGAGGGGGGGGCCATGTTCTTCATCCGTTACTGCTGGACCTTGCCACTCAAGGTGCAAATGGCAATTGGCATCGCGCTGCTTGCGGCGCTGGCATCGGCCCATGGCAGCAATGCCCAGGCCGATGAGTTTGCAGCACTGCATCAGGCGCGCTGCATGCAGCAGCCTGGTTTGCCTGCGGCCGAACTATGCGCGCTGCGCACAGTCCAGCTCGCTTCGCAGTTGCGCGGAGTGGAATTCGGCGACCAGGTCGCCGAAGCCTTGCGCTGACCGGCGGTGCCGGTTCAGATTTCGAGGTTGTCGATCAGGCGGGTGGTGCCGAGTTTGGCTGCGGCAAGCACCACCAGCTTTTCGCCTTGCGCCAGGTCGCCGGCGTTTGGCGGCTGCAAGTCGTTGCGCTTGCGGATCGAGATGTAGTCAGGCTTCCAGCCGCGCGCTGCCAGTTCGTCCATCGCCTTGTGCTCCAGCTGGAACACGTCGAGGTGGCCGCCGCGTACTTCATCTGCCACCTGGTTCAGCGCGCGGTACAGCGCAGGCGCTTCGGCGCGTTCGTCGGCCGACAGGTACATATTGCGCGAGGACAGGGCCAGGCCGTCGTCGGCGCGGTAGGTCTCGGCAGCGACGATCTCGGTCGGCATGCCAAGCTGGCGTGCCATGTTACGGACGATCATGAGTTGCTGGTAGTCCTTCTTGCCGAACACAGCCACTTTTGGCTGCACGCAGGAGAACAGCTTGGTCACCACGGTGCACACGCCACCGAAGAATCCCGGGCGGAACTCGCCTTCCAGCGTATTGCCCAGGCCGTCTGGCGGCTGTACGCGGTACTCCTGCGGTTCCGGATACATATCCTTTTCGGTTGGCGCGAACAGCACGTACACGCCTTCCTTCTCCAGCTTTTCCACGTCGGCCTGGAAGGTGCGCGGATACTTGTCGAAGTCTTCGTTCGGGCCGAACTGCAGGCGGTTCACGAAAATGGAAGCCACCACCGGGTCGCCGTGCTTGCGCGCCAGGCGCATCAGCGACAGGTGGCCTTCATGCAGGTTGCCCATGGTTGGCACGAAAGCGGTACGTAACTGGCCACTCAGCTGGTCGCGCAGTTCTTCGATATTGGAGATGATTTTCATAGTTTTTTTCAGGCAGGCGAATAAGCAAGGCGCACGTAAATCGGTGCGAACGGCTCCGCCTGGGTAATTTCAATCAGGGTTTCCTTGGCCAGCTCCAGCATCGCCACGAAGTTCACCACCACCACCGGCGGCGGCGATTCCGGGTTGAACAACTCGGTAAATTCGATGAAGCGGCTCGATTGGAGCTTGCGCAGGATGGAGGTCATGTGCTCGCGCACCGATAGCTCTTCGCGGGTGATCTTGTGGTGCTGCTTCAGCGTGGCGCGCTTCATCAGCGTGCGCCAGGCGTCCTGCAAGTCGACCACGGCCACTTCCGGCCAGGTGGGCACCAGGCTTTGTTCGATGAAGATCTGGGTGCGCACGAAGTCGCGGCCGACCTGGGGCAGGGTGTTCAGGTCGTAGGCGGCCAGCTTGATCTGTTCGTATTCGAGCAGGCGGCGCACCAGTTCCGCACGCGGGTCTTCCGCCTCCACGTCGAGGTCGTGCTGGCGCTGCGGTAGCAGCATGCGCGACTTGATCTCGATCAGCATGGCCGCCATCAGCAGGTATTCGGCGGCCAGCTCCAGGTTCGACTTGCGGATTTCCTCCACGTAGCTCAGGTATTGCAGCGTTACCTGGGCCATCGGGATGTCGAGGATGTTGAAGTTCTGCTTGCGGATCAGGTACAGCAGCAAGTCCAGCGGGCCTTCAAACGCTTCGAGGATGACTTCCAGCGCATCGGGCGGGATGTAGAGGTCGTTCGGCAGTTTGAGCACCGGCTCGCCGTACAGGCGTGCAAATGCGGCGCCTTCGGCTTCCGCCGGGGCGCTCGCGTCGGGTGGCGCGTCGTCCGCGCCGCTGCCTGGTCCGCCTGCATCAGGCGGCAAATCCGCGGCGACGGCCAGTTCTGCCTGTTCGGCCTGTTCGTCCACCGCGTCTTTTGGCGACATGCTGTGTGCCGTCCCGGCTCTTATACCTTGTTCTGGTACACGTAAGCCTGTTGCTTGACGGTCGAAGCCTTGTTACGGGCCTGTTCGTCCAGCGAAGTCATTGGCTTGTCCCACAGGATGGCGCGGCCGGCTTGCTGGCCAGCTTCCATTTGCGGGTTCTTGGCCTTCAGGTCCTTGATGAACAAGGTATGGTCGGACTCGTATTTGTGATTCTGCTTGAGGAATTTCATATTGTGAAAATAACTGGGTTCAGCAACGGACATTTTACCGTCTTTTCTCGTCAGAAACGATGCCGGATGCCAGCTACGTAGGTATTTCCCTTGCTAGCGTTGCTAATCTTGTCGTACATCAGCACCGCATACAGGTCGGTGCGCGGCGAAACGTTGTAATCGTAGCCGGCGGCGCCGGTGTCGCGGTGGAATTCCGGCACGACTTTGGCTTTCTCCGTCAGGCGTGACCAGGCCACCATCCAGCGTCCCGCGCCGCCATGGGTTGGGATGGTGAAGCCGGCGTGCACCGAATGGGCGTCGCGTTCGCTGACCTTGGCCTGGTGGTCGGAATAGGAAGCGAACAGCTTGATTGCCTTGAAGTCATAGGAAGCCGCGGCCAGGTAGGTCCGTTGTTCCGGCACTGCAGCGCTCAGGCCTGGTCCAAAGCGCACGTTCACTGCACCCACCGTCACAGCCAGTTCCTTGCCGGCATGTTTGGCGACTGCCGCCCAGTTGTTGTTATGGGCACCGGGCTGTTCGCCAAGCGAGTACTGGGCGACGAACGTAGTGTCATATACCGGGTTGGAAGCATATTGGATCGAGTTGCTCCAGCCGGTATCGCCCAGGGTCGCGTTGCCGCCGACCGCGGTATAAATCTGGTTGATCAGCGGCGAAAAGCGGGTCGAGGGCCCGAACGGGTTGATCTGGCCGGCGGCGACAAACAGGGGGTTGGCAATGCGCCCCAGGCGCACCAGACCAAAATCGCCGGCCAGGCCGACGTTGGCATTACGTGCAAATATTGCCTCGCCGGGGAAGCGGCCTGCCTCGCCTGTATCGCCGCGGAAGAAGCCTTCGATCTGGAACTGGGCTTTCAGGCCGCCGCCCAGCGCTTCCGTGCCGGAAAAGCCGTAATAGGAGGTGATCATGCCGCCGCTGTTGACCGCGTTCACGGCCTGCGGCGCGCTGGCAGTCGCGGTGCGGCCGGCGAAGGCGTCGACCACGCCGTAGATCGTGACCTGGGTTTGCGCCGAAGCGGCGAAGGGAAGGATGAGGGTGATGGCTGGGAGCAGTCGTTTCATGGATACCTTCTTAATATTGTTGTTTAGGCCTCGTGCTGCGCCCCCATTGTCACTGCTGCCCAGTCCGCCGACAAGTGAATCTTCCCCGGGCGTGGGCGCGGAACCACGCGCCGGTTTGCCAGCGCACAGACTTGCAACTGTGCGCAAGCGACAGTGACGGCTCGATTCGGCAAAGGAGACCGCCATGACCCAGAGCAAACAACTCAGCAAACAGAACCGCCAAGCGGTGCAGAACGTCGAGTCCGACCAGACGGGCAACAGGAACACCGCCAAGCGCAACACGAAGAACGAGCAGTCCCGCACCAAGGCCGGTAGCGACGAGGGCGCGGGTGGCGGGGCAAAACAGAAGGCCAAGCGCGGTTAGTTCAGAAATAGCGTATCCTTGCGGGCACAATGAAAGCCCGCACAGCGATACTCCTGACCATACCGCCACTGCTTTGGGCAGGGAATGCGATCGTCGGGCGCCTGGTGGCACACGACGTGCCGCCGATCCTGCTCAACTTCCTGCGCTGGGCAATTGCGTTTATCTTGCTGCTGCCATTCGCCGGGCCGATTTTCCGCCGCGGCAGTGGCCTCTGGGCCAACTGGCGGCGCTTCACGTGGCTGGGCTTGCTCGGCATCGGGCTCTACAACGCGCTTCAATACCTCGCCCTGCAAAGTTCCACGCCAATCAATGTGACACTGGTGGCGTCAGGCATGCCGGTCTGGATGATGCTGACCGGCTGGCTGTTTTTCGGTGCTGGCGTCTCGCGGCGCCCGGTCGCCGGTGCTGTGTTGTCCATTGCCGGGGTGTTATTGGTATTGGCGCGCGGCGAATGGACCCATTTAATGGAGTTGCGCCTGGTGGCCGGCGATATATTCATGATCCTGGCAACGATTGCATGGTCCTTATATAGCTGGCTGCTAACCCGCACTACGGGACCTGCTGATATTCGCGGGCATTGGGCGAGTTTCCTGCTGGCGCAAGTGGCATTTGGCGCGGCTTGGTCTGGATTATTTGCCGCCGGCGAGGCTGTCATTTCCGCGGCTGTTATTCACTGGAGCTGGCCTTTATTCGCCGCGCTGCTGTATGTCGCAATCGGGCCGGCGATTATCGCTTTTCGGTGCTGGGGCGCCGGCGTTCAACAGGCTGGACCGGCAGTCGCGGCATTCTTTGTCAACCTGACGCCATTATTTACTGCATTGCTGTCGTCCTTGATTCTCGGGGAAGCGCCGAAAATTTATCACGCCATCGCATTTATCCTGATTATCGGCGGGATTATTGTTTCCTCCGGCCGTGCGCCAGCCCGGCGTTGAATCTGATAATTTCAAATTTTCCGCCGGAGGTTGCCATGCGTATCCTCGCTCCTGCCGCGCTGGTCGCGGCACTCCTCGTTTCCGCCTGCCAGAAGCCGCCGCCCAAGCCGCCCAAGCCCATAGCAGCGCTGGAAGTCGGGGGCGGCCAGTTATTGGCGCAATCAAGCCAATAATTGGCGTATATCAGAAATCGATGCTGGCCGAAACGGTTGCTGTGCGCGGCGCGCCGGCAACCAGGTAGCCGGCGCCGGGATAACCGCCCGCCGATGCCCAGTAATGATGGTCGAAGGCATTATCAAGGCGGACACGGAAGGTCACGTCTCGGTCGGCAATACGGGTTGTGTAATTCAGGCCCAGGTCAATGCGGTTCCACGACGGTAATTGCTGCTGGTTGGCGCCATCGGCAAATTGCTTGGACGTATAAACCGCCCGTGCATTGAATGTCAGGCCAGGCACTGCATTCAAATCCCATTCGCCGCCGATATTCAGCTGGGTTTTCGGTACCCCAATGACGTCCTTGCCCTGGTTAATGGCGCCGGCGGTGCGGCGCTGTTCGGCATCCAGCAGGGTCAGGCCGCCCAGCAGGCGCACGCCGCGCATCGGATTGCCGAATACCGATAATTCCAGGCCGCGATTGCGCTGTTCACCGAAAACGCCGAAATGGCGGTTTTCGACATAAGCCGACGGCATGCCGGTGGAAAATACCGCGGCGCTGAATCCCAGCGAACCGGTATCGAATTTCACGCCCAGTTCCTTCTGCCGCGACGTGTAGGGTGCGAAAGTTTCGCCGACATTATCGATGTCGGTGCCTGAGGCGACCGGGCCCTGCTGCAAGCCTTCGATGTAGTTGGCGTAGAGCGACATCCCTTTGGCCGGTTTGAAAACAATGCCGGCCATCGGCGAGACGGCGCTTGCGTCGTAGGCCGCATTTTCGGCGCCTGTGTTGTAGTCGTAGCCAAACACCTTCATCGACTGGTGGCGGATACCTGCGGTCAGCAGCCATCGGCCCTGGTCAAGCGACATGGTGTCGGCAAGGGCGTAGCTGGACAGGATGCTCTTGCTGGTGACCAGCGGCTCATCCATTTTGCCGCCAGTGAAGAAATTGGCGGCTGGCGCTGCCACGTCCACCGGGCGGTAAATATTGGTCGCAAACCCGGGGAAGAAGTTGCTCATTGCGTAAGCGTTCTTCGACTCCTGCCAATAGCCGGATAAAGTCGCGCTCAGGCTGTGGCTGATGGCGCCGGTTTGCAGCTTGCCGCGCAGGCCGGCCTCGCCCGTGCGCACGCTGTCTTTGCGGGCATTGTCGAAACGGTACATGGTGGCGCTGCCGTCGCTGGCGCTGACTGTCGGCGAAGCGAGGATATTGAATTCCTTGCCGCTGCGGACACCCAAGGCGGCCCAGGCCACGGCGTCTTTGGCCAGGTCGATTTCGCCGCGCAGGGTGCCGAAGGTGTCGCGCTCTTCCGAAGTGGTCCAGTTTTGCGCAAAATTGGACGAGGCATCGGGAGCGACCGGCAGGGCAATGCCGGGCGCCACGGTCACACTTGGACGTGCCCCGGTCAATTCGTGCGATTGGTGGCCGATGTCTGCCGACAGGCGATAGCCATTGCCACGATAGTCCAGGCCCGCTGACAGCACGCTCAGCTCGCGGCCCTCGCGGTCGATCGCAGTGCCGCCATCGCGGCGTACGGCATTGATGCGCAGGCCGGTGCGCTGCTCGGGCCCGAAGCGGCGCCCCAGGTCCAGTGCTGCATAGCCCTGGCCTCCAGATTCGGCGCCAATCGTCAGTGATGTCAAGTCGCGGTTGCCGGCGCGCTTGGGCAGCAGGTTGATGGTGCCGCCGATGCCGCCGCCGCCCGGTTGGGCGCCGTTGATGAAAGTGTTCGCGCCACGGAAGACTTCCACGCGCTCCAACAACTCGGAGGCGACAAACTGGCGCGGCAGCATGCCGTACAGGCCGTTATATGCCAGGTCGTCAGAATTGACGGCGAAGCCGCGGATCACGTACAGCTCCTGGTAATTGCCGAAGCCGCGCGCCACCCGCACGGACGGATCGTTCTGCAGCACGTCGGCCACCGACCGTGCCTGCTGGTCCTGGATCAGGGCCTGGGTGTAGTTGGTGGTATTGAACGGCGTGTCCATCATGTCCATGTTGCCCAGCAGGCCGAGGCGGCCGCCGCGAGCGACCTGGCCGCCGGCATACGCCTTGGGCAGGCCTTCGGCCGAGGCGTCGGCGGAGGCGCTGACGACCACGGTCTGCATGTCCTCGGCGGTTGCTGGACTGCTTGCCAGGATGGCGGCTGCGAAGGCGAGGGGAGTGAGTTTGTACATGGAAGACTAGCCAAAATTAGTTGCTGAATGTAATATCTTAGACGAAATGCGAATCGTTCGCATTTGCATAGTTTAACAATTGCCCCGATGAGCCCGAAAATTACCCGCCGCTGGGCGTGGATCCACAAATGGAGCAGCCTGGTCTGCACCGTCTTCATGCTGCTGCTTTGCCTGACCGGGCTGCCGCTGATTTATCACCACGAGATCGGCCATGTGATGGGCTACGAGACGGAAGCGCCGGAAATGCCGGCAAACACCCCGAAAGCCAACATCGACGACATCATCGCGGCAGGCAAGGCCCTGTACCCCGGCAAGATCATGATGTACATGTCGCAAGAGGCCGATGAACCGAACATCTGGAACCTGACCTTGGGCGACCATCCGACCGACGAGAACTTCAAGCCGGTCGCGGTCGATGCGCGCACGGCCAAAGTCCTGGCGCAACACAATTTCGAGGACACCTTCCTGGGCGTGATGTTCCATCTGCACGTGGACCTGTATGCGGGCCTGTGGGGCAAGCTCTTCCTCGGTTTCATGGGCTTGCTGCTGGTCGTTGCAATCATTTCCGGCGTGGTCTTGTACGCGCCGTTCATGCGCAAGCTCGATTTCGGCACGGTGCGGCGCGACCGTGCTCCGCGCCTGAAATGGCTGGACATGCATAACCTGCTGGGCATCGTGACGCTGGTTTGGGCGCTGGTGGTGGGCGCGACCGGCATGATCAATACCTGGGCCGACTTGCTGCTCAAGTACTGGCAGGTCACGGAAATGGCGGAAATGGTGGCGCCCTACAAGAACCTGCCACCGCCGTCCACGCTGGCGTCGATGCAGGATTCCATGCAGCGCGCCCTGGCGGCCGAACCGGGCATGAAGATCGGCTTTATCGCCTTCCCGGGGACGCCATTTACCAGCGCGCATCACTACGGCATCTTCATGCGCGGCGACCAGGCGCTGACGTCGCGCCTGTACAAGCCGGTGCTGGTCGATGCGCAAACGGCGCAGGTCACCGATAACCGCGACTTGCCGTGGTACCTGACCGCGCTACTGATTTCGCAGCCGCTGCACTTCGGTGATTACGGCGGCCAGGCCATGAAATTGCTGTGGGCCTTGCTCGACATCGCCACGATCATCGTGCTGGGCAGCGGCCTCTACCTGTGGCTCAAGCGCGGCGTTGTTGCGGGCGCCAACGCGGCCCCCGCCGATATGGCGGAGGTACCGGCAGTCGCGCTGGAAGGAGCCGGCAAATGAACTGGAAACTCTGGGGCGCCCCGATCGCGCTCGGTGTCTCGACCACCATCGGCCTGGTTTCCGCGCTGGTAGGGGATGGATGGCTGGACGCCATCTCCGCCGTCACCCTCGGGGCACCGGTCGCGGCCGGCATCTGGTACGGCTGGCGTCGTAGCTGAAATTCCTTGATCCAGGGCGCGGCAAAGCCCGCCGTTCAGGCCGGGGTCAAGAGCGCGGACGGCGAAGCCGTCCTGCACACTTAGTGTGGTGTCTTTTGCTGTTTGACGTACTGGCGAATCACCGCTATCGGCGCACCACCGCAACTGCCAGCAAAATAGGATGGTGACCACAAGGTGCCGCCCCATAGCTTCTGGCGGATACTTGGATAATGCTTTTTGCGGATCATCCTGCTCGAGACGCCTTTCAGGCTGTTGACCAAATGCGAGACGGCGACTTTGGGTGGGTAGTTCACCAGCAGGTGCACATGATCGTGTTCGCCGTCAAATTCCACCAGCTCGGACTCGAAGTCTGCGCAGACGTTGGCGAAGATCGGGCGCAGGTCTTCCAGGATATCCTTGGTAAAGACATCGCGGCGATATTTTGTCACAAAGACCAAATGGACATGCATCATGAAGACGCAATGCCTACCGTGCCTGAGGTCGCTTGAAATGGCCATAGACCAAAATATACTGAATCCATGGAGCGTCTTCAAGCCTACAAATTCGAGCTGAAGCCAAGCGGTGGCCAACTATCTCTCTTGCGCCGCTTCGCCGGCGCATGCCGCTACGTCTTCAACAAGGCGTTAGCACTGCAACAGGAGAATTACGCGGCCGGCAACGGCTATATCGGTTACGTGGCCATGGCGAGAAATTTGACGGCTTGGCGTCATGACCAGGAAACGCCATGGCTGCGGGATGCGCCATGTCACCCGTTGCAGCATGCGTTGAAACATCTCGACGCAGCCTTTCGAAACTTCTTTGCCAAGCGCACGGGCTGCCCCCGCTTCAAGCGCAAAGGCTGCGGTGATGCATTCCGCTACCCGGATCCGAAACAGATCAAACTCGATCAGGGCAATAGCCGCATCTTCCTGCCCAAGCTGGGCTGGCTGCGCTACAGGAACAGCCGTCAAGTCCTGGGGGAAGTGCGCAATGTCACGGTCTGCTGCGCAGCCGGTAAATGGTTTGTCGCTATCCAGACCCGGCGTGAGGTCGAAGAGTGTCTTCCTGCCGGTAAAACAGCCATCGGCGTGGACGTCGGCATTGTTCATCTCGCTGCCACGAGCGACGGGAAATTCGTCGAGGCAGCCAATAGCTACAGGAAGCATCTAAAACGCCTGTCTCTGCTCCAGCGTCGCATGAGCCGCAAGGTGAAATTCAGCAGCAACTGGCAAAAGGCGAAAGCCGGTGTGCAGAAGCTCCACGCCCGCATTGCCAACCTTCGTAAAGACGTCTTGCACAAGGCCTCCACGACGATCAGCAAAACCCACGCGATCGTCTGCATCGAGGATCTGCAGATTGGCAATATGGTGCGTTCGGCCAAAGGGACATTGCAGCAGCCTGGACGAATGGTTGCTCAGAAAAGCGCCCTGAATCGTCGCATCCTGGACCAGGGATGGGGGGGAATTCAGGCGACAGCTGGAATACAAGCTGGCCTGGCGGGGCGGCATATTGCAGGTCGTGCCGCCGCGGCATACAAGCCAGACTTGCCCTAGCTGCGGACATGTGTCGCCAGAGAACCGGCGAACGCAAGCGAAATTTAAATGTGTCGCATGTGCTTATGAAAATCACGCCGATATGGTTGGCGCGATCAATATTTTAGAGCGGGGACTCCGCTTGTTAGCCTGTGGAGAGCGGAGCAGTCAGGCCGCCCGATGAAGCAGGAACCCGCCGAATCGACCTGGATGCTTTTGCGTTCAGGCGACGTAGGAATTCTCCCCCTTCCCGGCCGAGTGGCGGGCGAACGTCAGTGAGAGGGGGAGGAGGTCAACCAGCTTAAGCGGGAAAGTGGCGGCTTAAAACTAGAGTGAGATTCATTCTCATTTGCGTTGAAAGCCATGACCCGTTTCAGCCCCACCCAGATCTCCCTGGCCGTTGCCGCCGCATTCCCCGCCTGCTCCGCTTTTGCCGATGACTCCCAAGTACTGCCGCAAGTGGATGTGCATGCGGCGGCGGAGCAGGGCTATGCCCAGCAGTCGACTTCGACCGCCACCAAGCTGGGTGTGGTGTATCGCGACAGCATTTACACCTCGACGGCCAATACCGTGATCCTGCCATCGTACACGCGTGTGGATGGCGCGCTGTTCTACAGCTTCGGCAGCGACTACCGCCTGCAACTGAACGTCGAGAACCTGCTCGACAAGAAGTACTACGCTTCAGCGCACGGTGACAACAACATCATGCCCGGCGCCCCGCGCAGCTACAAGCTGTCCCTGAACGCCAAGTTCTGACCCGGCCGGCCTGTTACTCCCGTCCGGCTCTGCGGGCGGGAGGGCACTGGCGGCGCGTGTACAGGAACGACCAGATTGAAACGGAAACTCCGACCGTAACGCCAATGGCTCCGATTGCAAACACCAAATAATTCAACATTGCAGCCTACCTCACGAGGTGATGGAAAGTTGCCAGGCAAAGTAATGCGGACGCAGAGGTGCTTAGATCGCCCGTTCGCCTTTCTCCAACCATGATTAGAGTATAGCGCTGTCAGTGGCGCAGCAGGCGGCGCATGACCAGCGGCGCTGGTTCCAGCGGGTTGGCGTGGGAGTATTCGAGTTCCTCGGCCAGGGTGAATTCGTAGGCAGTGTAGAAGTCGATCAGCTTGGGCTGGTCGCTGCGCACGGCGAGGCGCAGTTCTTCGATGCCGGCGGCCAGGGCGTGATGGATCACGGCTTCCAGCAGGTGCTGCGACAGGTTGGTGCCGCGGTAGTCGGCTACCACGCCCATGCGCAGGATTTCCCACACATCAGGCTCCGCATCGAGCGGCAGCCAGCGCACGGAGCCGATCGGCGTGTCGCCGTCGAGCAAAATAAAACCGCCGCCGTCGCGCAGGTGGTCGGCGACGTAGACGGCGGTTTCACGGTGTCCGCTGGAGGTGACATTGACCTTGCCGGCCCACGCTTTGCGCGTGAGCTCGGCGATCAGGGGCGCATCTTCAGCAGTTGCTTCGCGGACGATTATGTCCATGCTTAGCTGATGCGCATGCCCGGCGTGGCGCCCGGCCATGGGTTGAGGATGTAGATGCCAGGATTGGCCTTCTCATCGACCGCCGAGGCGGCCATCACCATGCCTTCCGAGACGCCGAACTTCATCTTGCGTGGCGCCAGGTTGGCAACCAGGACGGTCAGCTTGCCGACCAGGTCTTCCGGCTGGTACATCGACTTGATGCCGGAGAAGACGTTGCGGTGGCGGCCTTCGCCCGCGTCCAGCGTCAGGCGCAGCAGCTTGTCGGAACCTTCCACGTGTTCGCAGTTGACGATCTTGGCAATACGCAGGTCGACCTTGAAGAAATCGTCGACCGAGATTTCAGGGGCGATGACTTCGATGCCGGTTTCGGTGACGGCAGGGCCAGCAGGAGCCTTGGACTTGGCGGCTTTCTCAGGCTTGGCTGCGGCGGCTGCAGGAGCGGCGGCGGCCGGCGCAGGCGCGTCGAACAGGTCCTCGATCATCTTGGCGTCCACGCGGGTCATCAGGTGGCTGTAGGCGCCGATGGTGCGGCCAAGCAGCGGCTGCCATGCGGCGCCCGATGCCACCGAGGTATCGGCCCAGGTGTAAGCGGCATCGTTCAGGAAGGTGCGCACATTGCTTGCAACGCCCGGCAGCACTGGCGACAGCAGGATGGTCAGCTGGCGGAACAGGATCAGGGCAGTGGTGCAGACGTCGTGCAGTTCGGCCAGCTTGGTGTCGTCCTTGGCCAGCACCCACGGCTTGTTCTCGTCGACGAAGCGGTTGGCCACGTCGGCAATTTCCATGATTTCACGCAGGGCCTTGCCGAATTCGCGCGCTTCGAAGTTGGCGGCGATGGAGGCCTGGCGCTCGCTGCCGTCTTCGCCAACCAGGGCTTTCTTGATCCATTCCTGCGAGGATGCGGACAGTTCGGAAGCCAGCTTGCCGTCGAACTTCTTGGCAATAAAGCCAGCGCAGCGGGAGGCGATGTTGACGAACTTGCCGATCAGGTCAGAGTTCACGCGCGCCACGAAGTCGTCGCCGGTGAAGTCCAGGTCTTCGACGCGGGAGTTCAGCTTGTAGGCCAGGTAGTAGCGCAGCCATTCCGGATTCATGCCCAGGTTCAGGTAGCGCAGCGGCGAAATGCCGGTGCCGCGCGACTTGGACATCTTCTCGTTGTTCACGGTCAGATGGCCGTGCACGGCAACCTTCATGCGGTCGATGGTCGGGTGCTTGGCAAATTGCAGCATCGCAGGCCAGAACAGCAGGTGGAAGGACACGATGTCCTTGCCGATGAAGTGGATCTGTTCCGTGCCCGGATCGGCCAGCAGCGCGTCGTAGTCGATGCCTTTCTTGCCGCAGTAGTTCTTCAGCGAAGCCAGGTAGCCCACCGGCGCGTCCAGCCAGACGTAGAAGTATTTGTTCGGCGCGTCAGGAATCGGGATGCCGAAGTAGGGTGCATCGCGCGAGATATCCCAGTCGGCCAGCTTTTCGCCCGCTTCGCCCAGCCACTCGGAGACCTTGTTCACCATTTCTGGCTGCAAACGGCCCGGGGTGTTCAGCCAGTCGCGCAGGAACTCGAAGCAGCGCGGGTCTGACAGCTTGAAGAAGTACTGTTCCGAAGGCTTCAGGATCGGGGTGGCGTTGGTGAACACCGAGTACGGGTTGATCAGGTCGGTCGGCTGGTAAGCAGCGCCGCACACTTCGCAGTTGTCGCCGTACTGGTCCTTGGCGTGGCACTTCGGGCACTCGCCCTTGATGTTGCGGTCGGCCAGGAACATGCCCTTGACCGGGTCGAAGAAGCGGTCAACGGTCTTGGTCTGGATCAGGCCAGCGTCGCGCAGCTTGCGGTAGATGCCTTGGGACAGTTCCACGTTTTCCGGCGAATCGGTGGAATACCAGTTATCGAAAGCGATATGGAAGCCGTCCAGGTACTGCGGGCGGCCGGCGGCGATCTTCGCCACGAATTCCTGCGGGGTGATGCCTTCTTTTTCAGCGGCGATCATGATCGGGGTGCCGTGGGTGTCATCGGCGCCCACGAAGTGCACTTCGCGCAAACCGTCGCCCTCGGCCTGCATTCGCTGGAAACGGACCCAGATGTCGGCCTGGATGTACTCCATCATGTGGCCGATGTGGAAGGCAGCGTTTGCGTATGGCAGGGCAGTGGTGACGAACAGCTTGCGAGTCATAATTGATGCGCTTGTAAGGTGGATAAAAAGAGCATTTTACCAGCGGATGCGCTAGACTGCGCCATCACCAATGGAGAATTGCATGAGTATCACCGTAGATGACGTCAAATCAGCACTGTCCAAAGTAATTGACCCTAATATAAACAAGGACTTTGTCTCCTCCAAGTCCGTCCGCAACCTGAAGGTCGAGGGCGGCGAAATCAGCCTGGATATCGAACTGGGCTACCCGGCCAAGTCGCAAATCGAATCGATCCGCGCCAATGTGCTGGCTGCCTTGCAGCCGCTGGGCGCGAAAGTGAACCTGAACATCGCCAGCAAGATCATTTCCCACAGCGTGCAGCGCGGCCTGAAGCTGATGCCGAACGTGAAGAATATCATCGCCGTTGCTTCAGGCAAGGGTGGCGTCGGCAAATCGACTACCGCAGTCAACCTGGCGCTGGCGCTGGCCGCCGAAGGCGCGTCCGTGGGCGTGCTGGATGCCGATATTTACGGCCCGTCGCAGCCGATGATGCTGGGGGTTTCCGGCCGTCCGACCACTTCCGACGGCAAGACCATGGACCCCATGGAAGGCCATGGCATCCAGGTTTCCTCGATCGGCTTCCTGATCGATCCGGACGAGCCGATGGTATGGCGCGGTCCGATGGTCACCCAGGCCCTGCAGCAGTTGCTGGAACAGACCAACTGGCGCGACCTGGACTACCTGATTGTCGATATGCCGCCTGGTACTGGCGACATCCAGTTGACCCTGTCCCAGAAGGTGCCGGTGACCGGTGCCGTGATCGTCACCACGCCGCAGGACATCGCGCTGCTGGACGCGCGCAAGGGCCTGAAGATGTTCGAGAAGGTCGGCATCCCGATCCTGGGCGTGGTGGAGAACATGAGCACCCATATCTGCTCGAACTGCGGCCATGTGGAAGAAATCTTTGGCCACGGCGGCGGCGAGAAGATGTGTGCCGATTTTGGCGTGGACTTCCTGGGCGCGCTGCCGTTGAAGCTGGCGATCCGCGAACAGGCTGATTCGGGCAAGCCGACTGTGGTTGCCGAGCCGGATGGCGCCGAAGCTGCGATTTACAAGGCGATCGCGCGCAAGGTAGCGGTGAAGGTGGCCGAAAAGGCCAAGGATATGAGTAGCAAGTTCCCTAGCATCGTCATCAAGCACGACTGATGCTGCGCGCCATCTCTTGCGCGGTATTTGCCGCACTGGCCGGTTGTTCGGCATTGCCACCGGTTGTCGAGGCGCCTCCGTCAGCTCATGCGGCAGCATGGGTGCCGCGGCAGCACGCAGCCACCACTGAGCTGCGCGGCCTGTCCGTCCTGAGCGATAAGGTGGCGTGGGCCAGCGGCGCCAAGGGTACCGTGCTGTGCACGGTGGATGGCGAGCATTGGACGCTACTTGCGGTGCCCGGCGCGGAAGCTTTCGACTTCCGCGATATCGAAGCATTTGACGCCAACACGGCCATCGTGATGGGCGCCGGACCCGGTGCCGCCTCACGCATATACCGCACACGCGACGGAGGCGCCAGCTGGCAACTGCTGGTCGTGAACAAGGATGCTGAGGGCTTCTGGGATGCCATGGCGTTCTGGGATAGCCGCAACGGCATTGTGTTCGGCGACCCGGTGCGCGGCGCCTTCCAGATCCTCGTGACCAGCGACGGCGGCGAAAGCTGGCAACCAGTGAGCGACCCTGGCGGCCTGGCAGCGCTTCCGCAGGAGGGCGCGTTCGCCGCCAGTGGAACCTGCCTGAGCGTGGGCGGGAGGGCCGATGCGTGGTTTGTCACCGGTGGGGGAGCCCAATCACGGGTGTTCCGCTCGGTCGACCGAGGACAAAGCTGGCAGGCCGCGACGCTGCAGATTCCGGCTGCTGCGACTAGCAAGGGCGCCTTCTCGGTCGGGTTTGCCGGCAACGGGCGCGGCATCGTTGCAGGAGGCGACTACAAGGAGCCATCGCTGGAAACGCTGAATGGCGCCATCAGTCTCGATGGCGGGGCAGGCTGGTCGCCAGCGCAAATCCTGCCTGCCGGCTTCATGTCGGCAGTGGTGCCTGTGCCCGGGACAAGCAGCACTTTCGTGGCCGTTGGCCTGGCCGGCTCGGGCTATACCCGCGACGGAGGCAAAAGCTGGACAATTATCGAAAAGGAAACGAAACTGAACGCCGTTGGCTTTTCAGCTTCCGGCGCCGGATGGGCAGTCGGGCCGAAAGGCTTGATCGTCAAGTACGTTGGACCCCCTCTCAGATAAGGAGACAGATATGCAGAAGATCCTGGCGGCCCTCGCAATGACCCTGGTTGCAGGCACAGTGGCAGCGCAATCGGTGGATTTCACCGAGCCCAAGAACGGCGCGGTTGTCAGCAGCCCATTCAAGGTCAAATTTGCGGTCACCGGCATGGAAGTGAAGCCAGCCGGCACCATGGACAGCAACACCGGCCACCACCACCTGCTGATCAATGGCGACAGCATGAAGGTTGGCGAATCGATCCCCTTCGACGAAACCCACCTGCACTTTGGCAAAGGCCAGACCGAAACCGAAGTCACGCTGCCGCCGGGCACCTACAAACTGACGATGCAATTCGCCAACGGCGCCCATCAAAGCTACGGCCCCGGCCTGTCCAAGAGCATCACCGTCACAGTCAAGTAACTGTTGAAAGTCGGGGTCAAAGTCGGGGTCAGGTCTGGCAATCGGACATTTTGTCCGATTGCCAGACCTGACCCCGACTTTCATTACAGGTAGAATTACGCCTTTATATTTTTCGCTTTCCACTCGAAATGACTCAAGTCCGTACCCGTTTCGCACCTAGCCCGACCGGTTTCCTGCATCTTGGCGGCGCGCGCACTGCGCTGTATTCCTGGGCTTTCGCACGCCACTTCGGCGGTACTTTCGTGCTGCGTATCGAAGACACCGACCTGGAGCGTTCGACCCCGGAAGCGGTGCAGGCGATCCTGGATGGCATGGAGTGGCTCGGCCTGCAGCATGACGAAGGCCCGTTCTACCAGATGAAGCGGATGGACCGTTACCGCGAAGTGGTGGCGCAGATGCTGGCTGCCGGTACCGCCTATCATTGCTATTCGTCGCCGGAAGAAGTGCAGGCCATGCGCGACAAGGCGACTGCGGCCGGCGAAAAGCCGCGCTACGACGGTACCTGGCGTCCGGAAGAGGGCAAGACCTTGCCGCCGGTCCCGGCTGACCGCAAGCCTGTGGTGCGTTTCAAGAATCCGCTGGATGGCGATGTGAGCTGGACTGACGTGGTCAAGGGCCCGATCACCATTTCCAACAAGGAGCTGGACGACCTGGTCATCGCCCGCCCGGACGGCACCCCAACCTACAATTTCTGCGTTGCGGTGGACGATTGGGATATGCAGATCACTCACGTTCTGCGCGGCGACGACCACGTGAACAACACTCCGCGCCAGATCAACATCCTGCGCGCCATCGGCGCCAAGCTGCCGGAGTACGGCCACCTGCCGATGATCCTGGGCTCGGATGGGTCCAAGCTGTCCAAGCGCCACGGCGCCGTCAGCGTGATCGACTATGCCGACAAGGGCTACCTGCCGGAAGCCATGCTGAACTACCTGGCGCGCCTGGGCTGGTCGCATGGCAACGATGAGCTGTTCTCGATGGAGCAGTTCACCGAATGGTTCAACCTGGAGAGCCTGACCGCGTCGTCGGCGCAGTTCGACTTCGACAAGCTGGCCTGGGTCAACAACCACTGGATCAAGCAAGCCGACAACGCCCGCCTGGCCGAGCTCGCCAAGAAGCCGCTGCTGGCTGCCGGCGCCGTCTTCGAGGGCGCGCCTGAACTGGCCACCGTGATCGGCCTGCTGAAGGACCGCGCCAACACCATCGTCGAACTGGCCGACGCTGCAATGCTGTTCTACCGCGCGCCCAACCCTGATGCGGCCCTGATGACCCAGCATTACACCGATGCCGTCAAGCCTGCCGTGGCCGACTTCGCTGCCCGCATCGCCACTGTCGAGTGGACCAAGGAAGCCATCGCCGCCATGATCAAGGAAGTGCTGGCCGCACACGGCCTGAAAATGCCTCAGCTGGCGATGCCGCTGCGCCTGATGGTGGCCGGCCAACTGCAGACGCCTGCTATCGATGCAGTGCTGCAATTGTTCGGACGCGACACCGTGGCAGCCCGCCTGAGCAAGTTTGCGTAAATAATTTCGACAATCTTGCAAATTAGCATTTGCAATTTAAAGAAGGGCTGCTATACTTCTGTCTCCTTCGAAAACGGGGGTATAGCTCAGCTGGGAGAGCGCTTGCATGGCATGCAAGAGGTCAGCGGTTCGATCCCGCTTACCTCCACCAGTTTAGCGAAGGAAAAGCAGTAAAAAGTAGTCCAGGGTCCCCATCGTCTAGAGGCCTAGGACATCACCCTTTCACGGTGAGTACCGGGGTTCGAATCCCCGTGGGGACGCCAAGAGCAGTAACAATCTGTGCCAGCATGGGGGTATAGCTCAGCTGGGAGAGCGCTTGCATGGCATGCAAGAGGTCAGCGGTTCGATCCCGCTTACCTCCACCAACGCGGCAGAGATTGATAGTAGTAACGGAAAGTCCATATGGTCCCCATCGTCTAGAGGCCTAGGACATCACCCTTTCACGGTGAGTACCGGGGTTCGAATCCCCGTGGGGACGCCAAGCTTTTCGCATTATGTTGTGCCCAGGGGGGTATAGCTCAGCTGGGAGAGCGCTTGCATGGCATGCAAGAGGTCAGCGGTTCGATCCCGCTTACCTCCACCAACAAGGCACAACGTAGCAATAGTCCAACAGGTCCCCATCGTCTAGAGGCCTAGGACATCACCCTTTCACGGTGAGTACCGGGGTTCGAATCCCCGTGGGGACGCCAGCATTTCTTCTTACTTCCATCCAAAACAGCCTAAAAAGCGTGCAAGCTTAACTCCTTTGCATCTTCGTGGTTTGCGTACTAATATGAGTTACGGACCCTGCACAGGAGGAAGTCATGGAACTTCGCGTGTTGCAATCGCATCGCTGGGTGGCGCGCCAGGCTGACTGGACCGCCGCAGCCATCGCCGGTTTCGGAGCCGGCGGTATCCTGATGTTGATGGAGTTGTTATGGGCCACCGTGCAAGGCGGTGACCGATGGCTGACAACCCGGATGGTAGCGGCGATGGTCATGGGCTGGGAGGTGCTGCAAACTTCCGGCTACGATCTGACCGTCGTGATTGCGGCGCTGGCAGTCCACTATATCCTCGGCATTACCTTCGCCATGATGCTGGCGGCCATCATCGCGCCGTTCCAGCTCGACTCGAGCATGGGCCTGGTAGCGCTGACCGGCGCCGCGTTTGGCGTACTTCTTTATGTACTGAATTTCTACGGCATGTCAGGCGCCTTTACCTGGTTTGCCGATTTGCGAGGATGGACAACCTTTGGCGCCCATGTCGTGTTCGGCGCCTGCTGTGCCGTGTTTTACCGCATGCTTGAGAGGCCAGAAAAACGCGAGTGAATAAGCCTTGGCAAGGTCGCCCCGCCAGTGAGCGGGGCGTAGCCGTGTGTAGTTTCCCCATAACTAACCGGGCTTATCATTATGGCGTTGGCAATCTCCCTTATCCTGATTGTTCTTGGCGCGATTATTTTTCACTGGCTCAGCCCATGGTGGCTGACTCCCATAGCCTCCAACTGGCAGGCGATGGACGATGCTTTGATGATCACGCTCGTGATCTGCGCCGCTCTCTTCATCATCATCCACCTGTTTGTCGCCTACGCCGTGTTCAAGTTCCGCCACCGCGAGGGCCATCGCGCCGCGGCGGAATCGCATAACGGCAAGCTGGAGTGGTGGCTGATCGGCGCCACCTCGCTCGGCATCGTGGCGATGCTGGCGCCGGGCCTGAACGTCTATGCCAAACTGATTTCGCCGCCGCCCAATGCCAGCGTGTTCGAAGTGATGGGCAAGCAGTGGGACTGGCATTTCCGCCTGCCTGGCAAGGACAATAAACTCGGCGCGACGGACGTGCGCTTCATCAATGCCACCAATCCCTTCGGCATCAACCCGGAAGATCCGGCCGGGCAGGATGATGTGCTGGTCGACGGCAGCGAGATCCATATTCCGCTCAACCAGCCGGTCAAGGTCATGCTGCGTGCGCAGGACGTGCTGCACGATTTCTACGTGCCGCAATTCCGCACCCGCATGAACATGGTACCAGGGCTGGTGACGCATTTCTGGCTGACGCCAACGCAAACCGGGCGCTTCGAAGTGCTGTGCGCCCAGCTTTGCGGTGTTGGGCATTCGAATATGCGCAGCGCCGTCGTGGTTGAGGAGCAGGCCGTCTACGATGCCTGGCTGGCGAAACAGCCGACCTTCAGTGGCCAAGGCGCCGTGGGCGGTGTCGGCGGCCCTGCGGAGCCGGGCAAGCAGGGCAGGCTGATCGCGCAATCGAAAGGCTGCGTAGCCTGCCACAGCGTAGACGGGGCGCCGAGCGTCGGCCCGACCTGGAAAGGGTTGTTTGGCAAGCAGGAGACGCTGGAAGGCGGCACTACCGTCGCAGTGGATGAAGCCTACCTGAAGCAATCCATCAACGACCCCAAGGCCAAAGTGGTCAAGGGCTTCCCGAACATCATGCCACCTAACCAGCTAAGCGATGAAGAAATGGCGGCGATGATCGACTACATCAAGACTGTACGCTGAGGAGACCTCGCATGTCTTATGGTGAAGACCACGGCCACGACGACGAAGGCCATCACGCCCCGCAAAGCTTCTGGACCAAATATGTCTGGAGCCAGGACCACAAGGTGATCGCGATCCAGTACACGCTGACGGCGCTGTTCATCGGTACTGTTGGCCTGATCCTGTCGGACCTCATGCGGCTGCAGCTTGGTTTCCCCGGCCAATTCAAGTTCATCGACCCGAACAGCTATTACCAGTTCATTACCATGCACGGCATGATCATGGTGGTGTACCTGCTGACGGCATTGTTCCTCGGAGGCTTCGGCAATTACCTCATTCCGCTGATGGTCGGGGCGCGCGACATGGTGTTCCCGTTCCTGAACATGCTGTCGTACTGGTTCTACCTGCTGGCGGTGGTCGTGCTGTGCGTGAGCTTCTTCGTGCCCGGTGGGCCGACTGGCGCAGGCTGGACGCTGTATCCCCCGCAAGCGATCCTGCCGGGCACGCCGGGCGTGGAGTGGGGCATCATCGTGATGCTGGTGTCGCTGGCGATCTTTATCGTCGCGGCCACCATGGGCGGCCTGAATTACGTTACCACCGTGCTGCAGGCACGCACGCGCGGCATGACGCTGATGCGCATGCCTCTGTCGGTGTGGGGCATATTCGTGGCGACCATCCTGGCGTTGCTGGCATTCCCGGCGCTGTTCGTCAGCGCGGTAATGATGCTGTTCGATAAGACGCTGCACACCAGCTTCTTCATGCCTGCCCTGGTCTCGATGGGGCAACAGCTCGATTACAAGGGCGGCAGTCCGCTGCTGTTCCAGCACCTGTTCTGGTTCTTTGGCCACCCCGAGGTGTACATCGTGGCCTTGCCTGCCTTTGGCGTGATTTCCGACCTGATCAGCGTGCATGCCCGCAAGTGCATTTTCGGCTACCGCATGATGGTGTGGGCTATCGTCATCATCGGCGGCTTGAGCTTCGTGGTGTGGGCGCACCATATGTACGTCAGCGGCATGCATCCGTGGTTTGGTTTCTTCTTTGCGACCACGACCCTGATCATCGCGGTGCCGACTGCGCTGAAGGTCTATAACTGGACCCTGACCCTGTGGCGCGGCGACATTCATTTGACGGTGCCGATGCTGTTCGCCCTGGGCTTTATCAGTACCTTCCTGATCGGCGGGCTGACTGGCCTGTTCCTTGGTAACGTCAGCGTCGACATTCCGCTGTCGAACACCTACTTCGTGGTGGCGCATTTCCATATGGTGATGGGCGTGTCGCCGGTGCTGGCGGTGTTCGGCGGCCTGTATCACTGGTACCCCAAAGTGACGGGTCGCATGTATAGCGAAACGCTGGGCCAGGCGCATTTCTGGATTACGTTTATCGGCGCCTATGCGATCTTCTTCCCGATGCACTATCTCGGCATCCTGGGCATGCCGCGCCGTTATTACGCCTATGAGAATTACGCCTTCATCCCCGAGTCCGCGCATACGCTGAACGCCTTTATTTCAGTGGCGGCGTTGATCGTCGGCGTGGCGCAGTTGCTGTTCCTGTTCAACCTGGCGTGGAGCGCGCGCAAGGGCGCCGTGGCAGGTGGCAACCCGTGGCGCGCCGCCAGCCTCGAATGGTATACGCCGCAAACTCCTCCGGAACATGGAAATTGGGGGCCAGAGCTTCCGTCCGTACATCGCGGCGCCTACGAATATGGCGTCGACGGCCCCGGTGCTGGCGGCGATTACATTCCGCAGAACGCTGGTCCGGAGTACGGTCCGGATCCGCACGCTCCGCCGCCGCATCCGAAGGCGCACCTGACGCCGCACCATGACCCGGCGGAGGTGCCGAAATGAGCGCCAATGCAACGTTGAGGGCAGGCGGCGGGATTCCTGGCCAACCAGGAGGCGAGGGCGGTCCGCACGGTGCTCACGACAGCGGCCCGGCCTGGCCGGATGGCGCGCGCCGCATCGGGCTTTGGGTCTTCATGGTAGTGGTCACTACTTTGTTCGGCCTGTTCGGCGTGGCTTACATGATGCGGGCCGCTTATGAAGACTGGCGTCCCATCGCCTACGTGCCGTGGCAATTGTATTCCAGCACCGCATTGCTGGTGTCGTGCAGCCTGGCCTGGGAGCTGGCGGGGCGGCATGTCGCTGCCGGCCGGCGCGAAGCGGCGCGCAGCACTTCGATTGGCGCGCTGGTGTTGTCGGCAATGTTCGTGCTTTCCCAGCTCTATGCCTGGCAGGCGATGACCGCCGCCGACTATGGCGTGGCGGCCAATCCGGCCAACAGCTTCTTCTACCTGATCACCGGCCTGCATGCCGCACACGTACTGGGCGGCATGGTTGCCGGGGCGTTTGCAGTGCGCAGGGCGGGAGAGGCGATCGGCCTGTGCGCGCAGTACTGGCATTTCCTGTTTGTCCTCTGGCTGGCGGTGTTCGCCTTGCTGTACCTGGTGACGCCGGATCTGGTCAGGGCCTTCTGCACAACGATAGGCATTCCAGTGAGGTGAGGTATGGATACCGGCACCAATGACTTGAAAGGCTTCGTCTCCGACTGGGCGGGAGACCGCGTCGCGTTCCGCGTCCCGTGGGGCAAGGCGATGATGTGGATCTTCCTGCTTAGCGATACCTTCATCTTCGGCACCTTCCTCACAGGCTATATGTCAGTGCGCATGGCCACCACTTCAGCGTGGCCGAATCCCAGCGAAGTATTTTCGCTCACCATTGCCGGAACCAGCTACCCGCTGATCCTGATCGCGATCATGACTTTCGTGCTGATTACCAGTAGCGGCACGATGGCGATGGCGGTGAACTATGGCTATCAGCGCAACCGAAAAATGGCCGCAACGCTGATGCTGGTGACTGCAGGCTTCGGCCTGCTGTTTGTGGGCATGCAGGCTTTCGAGTGGAGCAAGCTGATTCACGAAGGTGTGCGGCCATGGGGCAATCCGATGGGGGCGGCGCAATTCGGGTCGTGTTTCTTCATGATTACCGGCTTCCACGGGCTGCACGTCTCGGCGGGCGTGATCTATTTGTCGATCATCGCGCGGCGCGTGCTGAATGGGCATTATGAGAAAAAGGGTTATGACATCGTCGAGATCACCGGCCTGTATTGGCACTTTGTCGACCTTGTCTGGGTATTCATCTTTGCATTGTTCTATCTCTGGTAGGAGGCCGCCATGTCCGAAGCTACCGCCGCCCATCAACAGCATCCGATTGGGACGTATGTCAAAGTCTGGATCTTGCTGTTCGTATTGAGCTTCTTCTCCTACCTGGTGGACTTCTTCCACTTGCAGGGCATGCTGCGCTGGTCGCTGATCCTGATTTTGATGACGCTGAAAGCCGGCTTTATCGTCGCGGTTTTCATGCACATGAAGTGGGAGAGGCTGGCGCTGATCTTCGCGATCACCTTGCCGCCATTGGCGATTCTCGTGCTGGTGGGGATGATGTCGGCGGAGTCACATTACGTGAACACCAATCGCATCGAACACTTCGCCGTTGCGCCCTTGAAATGAGGCTTGCACGCTGATATAATTCGCGCACGCTTTTACGACGTCCCCATCGTCTAGAGGCCTAGGACATCACCCTTTCACGGTGAGTACCGGGGTTCGAATCCCCGTGGGGACGCCAAGTCATTCAAAGCGTAGTGCAAGTCCAGGGTCCCCATCGTCTAGAGGCCTAGGACATCACCCTTTCACGGTGAGTACCGGGGTTCGAATCCCCGTGGGGACGCCACAGATTAGAATGAAGCCGCCTAGTGCGGCTTTTTCGTTTTCCGGCCTATGTCAACTAGCTTGTCCCTCGATCTGTTTTGCAAAGTTGTCGATAACTTCGGCGACATCGGTATTTGCTGGCGCCTGGCGCGCCAACTGCAGCGCGAGCACGGCATCGCCGTCCGGCTGTGGGTTGATGACTTGCGTTCGTTCCAACGCATCTGTCCGCAAGTCGACGTAACCGCCGAGTCGCAACATATTGACGGCATCGCCGTGCGTCACTGGGCTACGCAAGAGGGTGAGTTTGCGTCGGACGATGTGGCGGACATCGTGATCGAATTCTTTGCCTGCGACATCCCGCCTGGCTATATTGCCGCGATGGCGCAGCGCCCGGAGCGCCCGGTGTGGCTGAACCTTGAAGGCCTGAGCGCGGAAGAGTGGGTGGAAGGCTGCCATAGCCTGCCGTCCAAGCATCCGCGCCTGCCGCTGACCAAGTATTTCTTCTTCCCCGGCTTTACTGAAAAAACAGGCGGGCTCTTGTACGAAAAAGACCTTGAAGCCGAGCGCCGCGCCTATATCTCCGATCCCGCTGCCGTATCGGCTTTCTTGTCCTCGCTAGGCGT
Organism: Pseudoduganella sp. R-34; assembly: GCF_049904655.1. NCBI lineage: Bacteria > Pseudomonadati > Pseudomonadota > Betaproteobacteria > Burkholderiales > Oxalobacteraceae > Pseudoduganella > Pseudoduganella sp. R-34. Next base: position 4,681,429 of record NZ_CP184572.1, on the reverse strand, counting down.
AACGGGCGCCGAGGCGGCAGCAACGAAGGTGTCGCTGTTCTGCTATCCCTACGCGCCGGTCTTGGAGCTGTTCGCGGCGTGGCGCGGCGGCGAGAAGCAAGTGACTTGCCTGGTGCCGGAAGGTGTAACGAGTGAAGCTGTGGCAACTTTCCTTGGCCAGCCAGCCGTGCCGGGTGCGGTGCGCAGCGAAGGCGCGTTGACTGTGCGCGTGCTTCCGTTTGTGCCGCAACAGGATTACGACAAGCTGCTCTGGTCCTGCGACTTGAACTTCGTGCGTGGCGAAGATTCCTGGGTGCGGGCGCAATGGGCTGGCAAATCCTTCATCTGGCATAGTTACGCGCAAGATGAAAACCTGCACCATAAGAAGTTGCGCGCTTTCCTGCAGCGCTATTCGGCAGGCAGTGCGTTCGACGAGTTTTCGCTGTGCTGGAACGGCGCGGCTCAGGGCGACTGGCCAACCTTGTGGAAAGCCCTCGTAGCGGCAATGCCTGAAATTTCGGCAAAGTCGTCGGAATGGCAACAAAAAATCCTGGCAAACGGCGATCTGGCCACGAATTTGACTAATTTTTGTGCATCGCTCAGGTAATACATCACAACCCCGTGCTATAATGCACGGTTACTGCAACTCCCCTTAACCGGTATATATTCGCTATGAAATTCGCAAAAGAGATTCGTGTCGGCAACATCATCATGGTTGAAGACAAGCCATTCATCGTTCTGCGTTCCGACGTCAACGGCTCGTCGCGCACTGGCTTCACCTACAAGTGGAAGATGAAAAACCTGCTGACCGGCGCCCCGCTGGAAAACGTGTTCCGCGGCGATGACAAGTTCGACGTGGTCGTTCTGGACAAGAAGCCAGTGACCTACTCGTACTTCGCTGATCCACTGTTCGTGTTCATGGACGAAGAGTACAACCAGTACGAAATCGAAGAAGAGAACATGGGCGAAGCAGTTAACTACCTGAAAGACGGTATGGAATGCGAAGCTGTCTTCTACGACGGCAAGGCAATCTCCGTGGAACTGCCAACCACCATCGCTCGCCAGATCATTTACTCGGAGCCAGCTGTTAAAGGCAACACCTCCGGTAACGTGCTGAAGGAAGCCAAGCTGGAAAACGCCATCGAAGGCCGCAACTTCTCGATCCAGGTGCCACTGTTCGTGTCCCAGGACGACGTCGTCGAAATCGACACCCGTACCCACGAGTTCAAGAAGGTCGTGCGCGCCTAATTGCAGCAAACTGTTGCAAATGCGCAATAAAAAGCCCGCTGATGCGGGCTTTTTTACTTTTTAACAGTATTAATTGCTTGCAACATGCTGGTATTCTACTGGTTTGTGCTTTTCTTGACTGAGGGCGTACCAGATGGATCGAAGGGGTTTCGTGAAGTTGGGGTTGGCTGCCGGCGGGGCAGCTGGTTTGCCGCGTGCGCAGGCGGCGGTGCCGTCCGTGCTTGATGCCGGAGTCCAGCATCAGCAAGGCCTGATGGCCGCCAACAAGCTGACCTCCCATGCGCTTACTTCGCAATACCTGTCCCGGATCAATACGATCGACAAATCGGGCCCCCGCATTAACTCCATCATCGAAATAAATCCTGAGGCGTTGAAGATTGCGCGCGAAATGGATCGTGAGCGCCATCAGCGGCGCGTGCGCGGTCCGCTGCACGGCATTCCGGTGCTCCTGAAAGACAATATCGCGACGGCAGACCGCATGAGCACTACCGCCGGATCGCTGGCGCTTGCCGGTGTCCGGGCAGCACGCGACTCGCACGTGGCGGCGCGTCTGCGCGAAGCGGGCGCGGTCATCATCGGCAAGACCAATTTGAGCGAATGGGCGAATATGCGCTCGAGCCATTCCGTCAGCGGATGGAGCGCGCGCGGCGGCCTGACCCGCAATCCGTATTCGCTGGACCGCAACTGCAGCGGCTCGAGTTCCGGTTCCGGCGCAGCGATTGCCGCCGGGCTGGCGACGCTGGCCGTAGGCACAGAGACCGACGGCTCCATCGTATCGCCCGCATCGATCTGCGGCCTGGTCGGCATCAAGCCGACAATTGGCCTGGTGAGCCGCAGCGGCATCATTCCCATCGCGCACTCCCAGGACACAGCGGGCCCGATGGCGCGCAGCGTTTCGGACGCCGCATTGATGCTGGCCGCGATGGCGGGCATCGACCCAAAGGATCCGGTCACGCAGGATGGCGCCGGCAGGGCTGCCGATTATTCGTCGGCCCTGAAGCGCGATGCCTTACGCGGCAAGCGCCTCGGCGTTGCCCGCAATTTCTTCGGCGGCAGCGATGGCGTCGATGCTGAAATCGAAAAGGCGCTGGAAGCGTTGAAGGCGCAAGGTGCAATCCTGGTCGACGTGCACGTGCCCAACACGGAGAAGTACGGCGACAGTGAAACCGAGGTGCTGCTGCATGAATTCAAGGTCGACCTCGCGGCCTATTTGCGGGATTACGCGCCAAATGCGAAGGTCAGGAACATGGCCGACCTGATCGCTTTCAACAAGCAGAACGCCAAGCTTGAAATGCCATACTTCGGCCAGGAGTACCTGGAGCGCGCGGAAGCCAAGCCGGGCCTCGACAGCCAGGCCTACCAGGACGCGCTGGCCAACAATCACCGTTATTCGCGAAAAGAGGGCATCGACCTGGTGTTGAAAGCGCACGAACTGGATGCGCTGGTTGCGCCGACCGACGGCACTGCATGGCTGACGGACTTCATTAACGGCGACCACTACGGCAAGAGTTTTTCTTCGCCAGCTGCGGTGGCCGGATATCCGCACATCACCGTGCCTGCGGGCTACGTGCGGGGCCTGCCAGTCGGCTTGTCTTTCGTCGGCACAGCCTTCAGTGAGGCGGCATTGATCGGCATGGCCTACGCTTTCGAGCAGGCGACGATGGTCCGCCGCGCGCCGCAATTCCCCGCCAGCGTTTCGGTCCGTGCTTAAACTTCGATAAATCGCATCTTGAAATTGCGGCCTTTGAAGCTGCCGAAGTCGCCTCCCGGCATGGTGCTGGTGGCCTTCAGTCGCGCGAAGGCGTCGTGGGCGATGCGGCGGTCCAGCGCGACATAAGTCTGGAATTCGGTGACATTGATTTTGCCGACTTGTTCCTTGGTCAGGCCGCCGTCTCCGCACAGCGCGCCCAGCACGTCGCCGGCACGCAGCTTTTCCTTCTTGCCGCCTGCGATGCAGAGCGTCAGCATCGGCGCCGGTTCGGCGTTCACGAATTCGTCTTCAGCCAGCTCCTTGATGTCGTGCCATTCGACGGGCGCGCCCTGGTAGTCTTCAATCAGCTTGACCCACTTCTTCTCGTTCGGCGCGCACAGTGTCAGCGACAAGCCTTTTTCGCCGCCGCGGCCGGTGCGGCCGATGCGGTGGATGTGGACTTCGGTATCGCGCGATACGTCGGCGTTGATGACCGCTTCCAAATTGGCGATGTCGAGGCCGCGCGCGGCGACGTCGGTGGCGATCAGGATCGAGCAGCTGCGGTTGGAGAACAGCACCAGGATTTCGTCGCGTTCGCGCTGTTCCAGTTCGCCGTACAAAGCCAGCGCTGAAAAGCCTTCTGCATGCAGTTCATCCAGCAATTCCTTGCAGTGCACCTTGGTGTTGCAGAAGATGATGGCGGATGCCGGCTGGTAGTGCTTGAGCAGTTTGCCGACCGATTGGTCGCGGTCGTCGAAGCCGATTTCGTAGAAGCGCTGCTCGATCTGGCCGCCGCTGTGCTGTGCTTCCACAGTCACTTCGACCGGATCGTAGAGGAAGGCTTCTGTCGCCTGGCGGATGTCGTCCGGGTAGGTTGCCGAGAACAGCAAGGTCTGACGGCGTTTCGGGCAGGCGCGCACGATGCCGGCGATTTCGTCATAGAAGCCCATGTCCGTCATACGGTCGGCTTCATCCAGCACCAGCATCCGCACATTGGACAGGTCGAGCGATTCGCGCGACAGGTGGTCGCGCACGCGGCCCGGGGTGCCGACCACGATGTGGGCGCCGAATTCCAGCGAGGCGATTTGGGGGCGCATTGGCGTGCCGCCGGTCAGTACCACCACCTTCACGTTCGGCACGCAGCGCGCCAGGCGGCGCAGTTCATTGGCTACCTGGTCGGCCAGTTCGCGGGTGGGGCAGAGCACCAGTCCCTGAACGGCAAACCAGGCGGTATTCAGGTTGCACAGCATGCCGATGCCGAAAGCTGCGGTTTTGCCGCTGCCGGTCTTCGCTTGTGCAATGAGGTCGCGGCCCTCCATGATGGACGGCAGGCTTTGCGCCTGGATCTCGGTCATTTCGCGGTAGCCCAGCGAGTCCAGGTTGGCAAGGAGTTTTTCGGACAGTGGCAGGGTAGCGAAAGAAGTCATTTTTTAGTCGCGCCGCCAGATCGGCAGGCCGGTGAGGTCCAGGTTGGGATCATTCTGCCAGATTGGCAGGCCGCTGGCGTCGGTTGGCCCGAGTTCGCCAAGCAAGTCGAGTTGTTCCTGTTTGCGCGGAGAGCGGCGCACACGCGGCGGCGGCGGAAGCTTGGCTTCCGGCGCCATCGGCTCGGCAGGCTCGAAGCCTGGCAGGTCGATTGTCGCGTTGTCTTTTTTATCTCTCATTATCCGTCGCAGAAAACAAAAGCCCGGCTGAAACAGTCGGGCTTCCTTTTAGAACCGGCGAATTGTAACACGGGCAACCATGTCAACGGAAGGCGAGGGCTCCCGTCAGGTCACCCGGCGGCAAGGCGCCGCGATCGGCGAAGGCCTTGTTGCGCTCGGCCAGGCCTTCCAGCAACGGCAGGCCATGCAGGCGGGTGATGAAGCGCAGGATCGAGGTGGTGTCGTAGAAACTGTGGTCCACCGTCGACTTCTTGGCGAACGGCGACACGATGATGGCCGGGATGCGCGAACCCGGGCCCCAGCGGTCGCCCTTCGGCGGCGCCACGTGGTCCCACCAGCCGCCGTTTTCGTCGAATGTCACCACCACCACCATGTTTTCCCACTGCGGCGATTTCTTCAGGTGCTCCAGCACGTTGACGATGTGCTGGTCGCCGGACTCGATATCCGAGTAGCCGGCATGAAGGTTCAGGTTGCCCTGCGGCTTGTAGAAGCTTACCGCCGGCAGCTTGCCTGCCACCACATCGGCCAGGAACTTGTTCGAAATCGGGCTGTCACCCAGGCCGCCGTCTCGGATGTGGGCGGCGCGTTGCGCGCTGCCAGGCGCGAAGCTGGCGAAGTAATTGAACGGCTGGTGGTGGTACTGGAAATTCGGCTTGGTGCCGCCGCCCTTGTGGTCGAGCGCAGCCTGGAATGCGCCGCCGTACCAGGCCCAGCTCACGCCCTTGCGCGAAAGCAGGTCGCCGATGGTGTCGTATGTTTGCGGCGGCAGGTAGGCCGGGTCTTCCGGATTGGCGTGCAGGGGATCGCCGCCGGGCGCGGGGCGAACAAAGCTTGGCTGGTACGGCGGAGCCATGGTGTTGACAGCGAAACCATCCGGGGTGATAGCGCCGTCATTCACGTAATGCGGCCGGCCTTCCAGTGCGGATTTCGGACTCTTTGGATCAAGGGCCAGGGTGTGGCCGGTCGGGCCATCGGACAGCACCGCGATCTTGCGCTTGGCCGGGCTATTGGCTGCATTCGGGTACACCGGGCAGCGGCCCGAGACCAGGAACTGGTGGTTCAGGTAGGAGCCGCCGAAAGCCGCCATGAAGAAGTTGTCGCACAAGGTGTACTGGCGGGCCACCTGCCACAGGCCGAGGTTCTTTTCCATCTCGCCGTAGTAGCCCATGACCATCCCGCCGGTATTGCCCCAGGCGACGAAGCTATCGTTCTTGCCGCCGTTGATCTGCATCTGGTTCTGGTAGAACAGGTGCCACAGGTCGCGCGTGATGACCGATTCCGGCAGCGGCTTGCCTTCGGCGTCGACCAGCTTGAATGGTGCGTTCGGCAGGCCGGTCAGCTGGTCCTCTTTGAGTTCGTAACGCTTGCCGGCGATATCCTGCGGTACCGGCACCAGGCCGCCCCAGACTTTCGGGAGTGTCGGCAGGATGCTGCCATCGTAGTCGCGCTGCTGGTAGTCGGCTGGCTTCAGCGCCGACATTGGCGAAGCAAGGCCGGGGAAATCGGCGAACAGGTTGTTGAAACTGCGGTTCTCCAGGTAGATCACCACCACGTTCTTGACGTTGGCCTGCAGCTTGTCGTCCAGCGACATGGCCTTGGCTGGCTGTGTCGATTTCACCGCCGGAGCTGCAGTCACGCCGGGCAGGCTGGCGGCAAGGCCGGCGGCGCCGGCTGCCTGGAAGATGCGGCGGCGCGCAGGGCTGGCTGGCAGGTCTTTTGAAGTGTCTTTTTGGTTCACGCGTTGCTCCTTGCGGTTCTGTCGCGTGCAATTGTGACAGCTCGACTACAAAAATGCGAGAACCCCGCGCTGGTAGGTTTCGCGCACTTCGGCGATGGGCTGCCGGGAGGCGGAGTACAGTACCGCGGCATGTTCAAACAGCGCGGTTGGCGAATGCAGCATGGTGCTGGAGAAGGTGCGGCGATAAGGCGCCAATGGCCGCACCACTTTGCCGAACGGCGCATCGGTTTCGTCCAGCAGGCGATTCATCTCCGGCGTCAGGCGGCTGGGAACGTACCAGTTATCCGCTTCGGAAAACAGGTGTGCGCCACAGTAAAGCTGTACGCGGCGATATTTGATTTCGGCGCTCGTTACGCCCAGCCGGGCAAGGGTTTCTGCGGCCGCAGGTTTATCCGTGCCGCGCACCAGGCGGGCCACGATCTTCGGTTCGGCCGCCATGGCATGGTCGGCACACCATTTTTCCAGGGTCAGCGTGGCGCTGTCGGCGGCCAGGATATCGGCGCTGAGCTTTTGGGCGAGAATGTCGGCCTGCTTGCCAGGGCTGGCGCAGGCAGCCAAGAAGAGGACTGGGATCCAGCGTAAGCACGTTGACATCTGCATTGGCGCACCCGGAAATGAAAAAAGCCGTTGCAAAGGCAACGGCTTTTTGAATCTGGTTGCGGGGACAGGATTTGAACCTGTGACCTTCGGGTTATGAGCCCGACGAGCTGCCAGACTGCTCCACCCCGCGTCTGAGGCAAGCATTATAGCTCACACATTTCGGTTCCGCAAGGTCGATTTATGCGATTCCCAGGCGCCAGAGAGAAGTAATCTCTGACGAGCGGGCGGCATGGAGCGGGTCGCTGGCGTCGCTGGCTTTCGGATGGACTGGGCGCGCGTCGAGGCGGCCCAGCACTATCAGGCCGGCAGCGGCGATCCATTCTTCCAGTTCCGCGCGCGAACGCAGGCCGAGGTGCTCGGCCAGGTCGGACAGAATCAGCCAACCTTCGCCGTTTGGCGCCAGGTGGGCCTTCAGGCCGGACAGGAAGCCGCGCAGCATGCGGCTGTCAGTATCGTAGACAGCATGCTCCACCGAGGAGTTAGGGCGGGCCGGCACCCAAGGCGGATTACAGACCACCAGCGGCGCCTGGCCGGGAGGGAACAAATCTGCCTCCAGCAGTTCGACCTGGTCGTCCAGCATCAGGCGGGAAAGGTTGTCGCGGGCGCAACTGAGGGCACGCTTGTCCATATCAGTGGCGATCACGTGCTTCACACCGCGCTTGGCCAGCACAGCGGACAGCACGCCGGTACCCGCGCCGATATCGAAAGCCAGCTCCAAAGCGCCTTTCGGCAGCGGAGCATCGGCCACAAGCTGCACATACTCCCCGCGCACAGGCGAAAACACGCCGTAATGCGGGTGGATACGTTCGCCCAGCGCAGCCACCGGCACGCCAGCCTTGCGCCACTCGTGGGCTCCGATAAGGCCTTGCAGCTCGCGCAGGGAAATCACGAAGGCATCTTCGCCACGGCCATAAGCCTCGTTGCAGGCCAACGCCACGTCAGGTGCGCGGCGCAAGGGAATGCGGTAGCCGGGTTCGAAAGGGACCAGCAGCATGGCCAGCGTGCGGGCGCGCTGCGACTGGGCTTGGCGGTGCAGGTGGAAGGCCTCGGTGGCGCTGGCCGGTGTTTTTGCGGGGGCGACCTTGCGGCCCTTGCCGCCTTTGGCTTTCTTATGGTCGGCGCGACGGGCCAGCGCTTGCAGCAATTGGCGCGCGTTCTGGAAATCGCCGCGCCACAGCAGGGCGGTGCCTTCGCAGGCGAGGCGATAGGCGACGTCGGCGTTCATGGTGTCGTCTGCGACCTGCACGCGCTTGGGCGGCGGATTGCCCGATTCGGAATGCCAGCGCGCAGAGCGCGTCTCGCCTTGTTCTGTCCAGTGGATTGCTTGCATAGTGGCTTTTCTAATGAAATTCGGGGTCAGGTCTGGCAATCGGACATTTTGTCCGATTGCCAGACCTGACCCCGAATTTCAATTCAGGAGGCAGCCATTATACGCGGGCTCAGGCTGCTGGCGGTTCTTCAGGGGCCGGGGCGATGGCTGGCGCTGGCGGGTCAATCGGGGCGGCGGCGGCTTCCGGTGGATCGATATCGGTTGCCGGTGGGTCAATCTCGGTCGCCGGTGGATCGATGTCGTCGCTCGGCGGGTCGATTTCGCCATTACGCGCGGCCTGGCGGGCGGCGTTGGCGGCATGCGCCAGTTCCGCAGCCTGGCCCGGCTCGGATTGCAGCCGGCCGTAAGCCTTGGCCTTTTCGCTGGCGTTAGCTGGCAGGTAGGTATCCAGTGGCGATTCCGCATCGACCAGCTTGAGCAGGCGCATGGTCAGGTTGCCGGCGTCGCTCTCCTGGCCTTGTTCGTTCTGCTGCTTGAGCGTGGCGCTGATATTGCGGTCCATCAGGCGGAACAGGTCGGCCAGGCTGCCAGGGAAGTCGATGTCCGGGAATTCTACTTCCGGCAATGGCATGGCAGGGTTCTGGTCGGCTTGATCCTTGCGGCGCGATGGCACGTTGGATGCCGCGCCGGCGGTCATCGTGGCTTCGTACTGGATTTCCACTTCAAAGCTCAGCTTGCGGCCGTCGGCGGTGGTGATGGTGCCTTTGCCGAGGAAGTGGGAGTTCTCGTTCAGGCTGAAGCCCAGGGCATCGGCCACGCCATCGGCACCTTCGGCATGCAGCGCACCGGCAGCGAAACTGGCATTCGATTCCAGCGCGACGGAGTCGAAGGAAATCTTGGCGCCCTCGGCATTGTCGCCGAGTAAATTTTTGGCAAAGCTGCCGATCAGGCTCTGTGCCATGTCGACGGTTCTGTTGCCCAATTGGTCGACACGCTTTTGCAGGTCGACCGCGTTGCTGGACAGCGAAACCGGGCTATCTGCATTCACGTCCCTCACAGCATTGGCGCGCGAAGGCTTGCTTTCCGCCTGCGAAGTGGCAGGTGACAAGGAAGAGTTCTGGTACTGACGTGGGCCGATGGAGTTGAGAGGGTTCATGATAGGAAACCTTTTAGGGGTACTACCCCAGATACGGCAAGTTTCTGGATTTCTTGAGGTTTATCAATGGTGATGAGTCCACAAGCCGTTTGACTCCAGGTAGGACTTGACCGCTTCCGGGGCGCCGGTGGCGTGCAGTTTCACTTCCCCGCAGGTGCAGACACCATAGTACGGCGTAATGTGCGAGCACGCAGAAGTTTTCTGCAATGCAACCTTAACTGCTTTGCTGCATTTTGCGCATTTGAAAGTGAGGGTGCGTGGGGCTTTCAGGAACATGGCCTAGACTCCGGGCAAAAGAACGATTTTATCAGGCAAAGATATCAATCGTTGCTTGCTTTTCGGAAAGACCGTAGGCATGCTGGACTGTTTGTTGCTTCGCCGAAAGCTCGGCCTGGGCTTGCAGCGCCATCTGGCCGGCGCGCGCGGCCACGCTGCGGTCCTGGCCGGACGGGTCGGCCGGTGCCAGCGCCGCCGCCTGCACCTGGCGCGCCTTGTCGATGGTTTCTTCGGGCGTGCGGCCGGGCGAGGTGTCGATATTGACTTCGCCGCCCACGGCATAATTCACGCCGTCCGGACCGCGTTGGTAGGTGTAAGTGGCGCCTGAGGTGGCCAGGCTGCCGGCGGCGGCAAGGTGGGCCTGCTCATGCTGGCGCACCTTGAGGTCGCTCGCCTTGAGCTGGTCGATTTTTGCCTGGTCTTCGGGGGAATATTGCTGCTGGGTCGATTCGCTGCGCGTAGCGCTGCGCGCAGGTGCGCTTGCCTGCGGCGCGTAGCTGCCCGACGATGATATGGCGCCGATTCCCATTTACACATCATAACAAATTGGCAGGCGCTTTCCGTCAACTGGCGGCCACTTCTTGCGTTGAAGGAGTGACCGTCATGCCGATGGAGGTTTACGATGGATAAGTCCAGGCAACCAAGCAAGGAAGCAGTGCGCAACTGGCTGCAGTCGCGCCAGGAAGAACGCCGTCCCTTGCCCGACCCGCAACAGATCCGCCGCGAACTCGGTTGGGAAATGGTGCGCGTCGAGCAGGACCAGCGCACCTGGCGCTTAGCTGACTGAGACTGCGCTGCGGCCGCTGGTTGCGGGCTGCACCACGATCCGGGTAGAGATCCGTTCGGTCATTTCCTGCACGTGGGAGATCACGCCCACTTTTCTCCCCATCGATTGCAAACCATCCAGCGCGTCCATGGCGACGCGCAGGGTTTCCGCATCCAGGCTGCCGAAGCCTTCGTCGATGAACAGCGATTCCACCCGCACGCGGTTGGACGAGAGCGAAGCCAGGCCGAGCGCCATGGCCAGCGATACCAGGAACGATTCGCCGCCAGAGAGCGAGTGCACGGAGCGTTTTTCATCGCCCATGTGCAGGTCGCGCACCAGCAGTCCAAGCGAAGGCTGGGCGGGGTTGTCGATGCGTTCGAGCTGGTAGCGCGGCGCCAGTTGCGACAGGTGGGCGTTGGCGTAGCCGATCAACACGTCCAGCGTGAATTGCTGGGCGTAGTTGCGGAACTTCTTGCCGTCGGCCGAGCCGATCAGCTCACTCAGTTGCGCCCAGCGGCGTTCCGTTTCCTGCTGGCGCGCGATGTCGGCCAGCAGGGCTTCTGCGGCTTTGCGGCGGTCGTCGTCCTGCGCCAGTTGCAGCTTGAGGGCGGCGGCATGGTCGTGCGCTCGCTTGCGCTCTTCCTGCAGGGCCGCCAGGGCCTGTTCCAGTTCGGCAGCGCTGCGTTGCTCGCCTTCGGGCGCGCCGGCCAGGTGTTCGGCGTGTTGCGCTTCGCGTTCGGCTTGCACTGCATTGGCGGATGCCAGTGCCTGGTCGATCGCCTGCAGGAAGATGCGTTCGTCGCGGATCGCCTGCTGGGAGTGGGCGAGCAGGGCGCGCAGTGCTTCCAGGCTTTCGATGCCCAGGGGCTGGTTGTCGGTGAGCCAGGCTTGCAGGCGGGCGTCGGCATTTTCCGCGGCGGCGTCCAGTGCGGTGAGGCGTTGCCTGGCCTGCACGTGGATTTCGTCGGCGCGGGTACGCTGCTGGGCGGCCTGCTGGGCCGATTCCTGGCGCGCTTGCAGGGCGGTGCGGGCGGCGTCGATTGTCGCGCGCAATTCGGATTCCACTTCGCGCACTGGGCGGCCTTGCCAGAGCCCCTGGCGTTCGGCGGCCGCGGCGTCGCGTGCGGCGCACGCTGCTTCGGCAGCGGCCTGCGTAGCGAGGGCTTCGGCAGCGCAGCGTTCCTGGGCGGCGCGCAAGGACTGCACCTCGATGGACAGGGCGGCAATTGCGTTGCTGCGCTCATCCGCGGACTGGCGTTGCGCCTGCCATTGCCTGCATTCGCGCGCGCGCTGCTCGTGGAAGCGCGCCGGGCTTTCCTTCCATTCGTCTTGCCAGCCGTCGCGTGCCAACGGGGCGTCAAGCTGGTCGAGCAGGTCGGCAATTTGCAGGGCGGTGTCGATACGCTGCTGGTCCAGGGCTTTGTGCTGCGCTTCGGCCTGGGCCAGGGCGGCTTGGGCTGCGGACAGGGCCTGCTGGTGGCGACTGCAATCGGCGTTTGCCTGTTCACAGGCAGTTTGCGCGACCTCGCGGACGCGGGCGGCCTGGCGGTGGGACTGTTCCTGGCCTTCCAGGGCGTGCAATGCCGATTGCAGCGCCTCCGCATGCGCGGCGAGCCAGCCGGTATTGTCCTCGTCGCCGCCAGCCTGGCCGGCGTGCTCCGCCAGGGCGGAGCGCGCAGCTTGCCAGCGGGGCTGGACGTTGGCCAGCGCGTTGCCGATGCTGTGCTGCTCGACGCCGATAGCCACCAACTGTTCAATGCTGGACTGGAGGCGGGCCTGCTGCTCGGCCTCGTGCTTGATATTGCGCTGCAGCTTGTCGCGGCAGTCGTGCACTTCGGCCTGCAGTTGCGCCAGCATGGCGCGCAGCGGGCCATCCTCGTTCCGGTATGGATGCTGGTGCGAGCCGCAAACCGGGCAGGGGCAGTCGTCCTGCAGCGTGGCACGCAGCTTTTCGACGCTTTCGCCGGTGGCCGCTTCGGCCAGTTTCAGCGAGCGTTCGGCCTGCGCCGAGGCGGCGAACAATGCGGCGTTGGCTTGGCGGCCAGCGGCAGCTTCGGCTTCGGCACTGTCGCGGGCAGCCTGCAGTAAAGCGCTGCGCGTCGCCAGGTCCTGCTGGCGGGTGCCGAGCTGCGCCAGCTCTTGCCAGGCGGCGCTTGCTTCGGCCAGCAGCATGCGGCGCCGGTCGAGGTGCTGGCGCTGCCGGGCGATACTGTCGGCATCGATGCCTGCGAGGGCTTTCGTGGCCAGCTCGCGCTGCGATTCGGCCTGGCGCAAACGCTCGGTGGCGGCAGCGAAGCCGTTGCGCGCCTGGTGTTCGTCCTGTCGCTGGCGGGCGGCGGTTTGCTGCACGGCGGCCAGCGCTTGCGAGTGTTTATCGGCGCGGTCGGCTTGCTGGCCGGCCTGCGCAAACAGCACATCCCAGCGCGCCCAGTCGCGGGCCAGCGCCGACCAGTGCTGGTGCGCGGCCAGCCATTGTTCGCAATCGTGCTGCTCGTCGGCGAGGGCCTGTTGCTGCGCTTCGCGTGCGGCCAGGGCGGTGCGTGCCGCGGCGTCGGCCTGGGCTGCGGCGTCGCGGGCGCTGGCAGCCTGGGTGACGGCCGACTGCAACGATTCCAGGCGCGCATCGAGTACTTTCGCCTGGTCCAGCAGCGGCACCGCGTCCTGCTGCGCGCCTTCGGCCGCGGCCAGCGCGGCGCCGGCCTGATGGACATCGCCGCCCAGCACTTCCAGTGCCAGGCGAGTGCGTTCAGCTTCCTGCTCTGCGAGGGAAATCGCCGCTTGCGTGGCGGCGCGTTCGGCTGCAAGGCGAACCACTTCATCGTCCAGTGCGCGCGCCGGTTGCACGGCATCCAGTTGCGCCAGCACGGCGCGGCGCGGCGCTGCGGCGTCGGAATCGTGCTGCCGCTGCCGGAGATGTTCGCGTGCCTGCTGTGCCGCTGCGGCCAGTCGTTCGGCTTGCTGGTGCCAGCGCAGTTCGGCTTCCAGCGTTGCGACGCGCCGGGCCGCGGCGTGCAGCGCTATTTCGGCGGCTTCGGCCTGGGTGACGATTGCGGCACGTTGATCCGGCGACAGCGGCTGCTGGTTCGCCAAGCCCGCGCTGAGGGCCTTCAAAGCCAGTTCCTCGGCGCGCCAGCGTTCAAAAGCACGCTTTGAGATTTCGCTGTAGATGCCGCTGCCGGTCAGGGTCTCCAGCAGGGCGCCGCGCTCGTCGTCCCTGGCCTTGAGAAAGGCCGAGAACTCGTTCTGCGCCAGCAGCACGGCGCGCGTGAACTGCTCGAAGCTCAAGCCGATGCGCTGCACGATTTCCGCCATGACCTCGGTCTTTTTATGGCCCAGCGGCTGCAGTCCCGGCAGCTTGTGCAGCGTCATGATCGTTGGCTGCAAAGCGCCGGCGGCCTTGGTGCGGGCGCGCCAGACGTTCCAGCGCGCGCGATAGGATGCGCCATCGTTGCCGACGAAGTCGACTTCGGCCCAGCCTTCGGCGGCGCCGCGGCGCAGCAAGGTGCGCGGGTCTTGCGACGACACCGGGTCGCCGACGTCGGGCGTCTTGCCGTCCGCCTTGTGCAGGCGCGGGGTGTCGTCGTATAGCGCCAGGCACAGGGCGTCGAGCAGGGTGCTCTTGCCGGCTCCGGTCGGGCCGCTGATGGCGAACAGGCCCGCTTCGGAGAGCGGCTGGGCGGTGAAGTCGACGCAGAACTCGTCGGCCAGCGAGGCAAGATTCTTGCCGGCGATGCGCAGGACTCTCATGGCTGCACCAGTTCCGCAAAGGCTGCCAGTTGTTCGGCGGGCGCTTCGGCGCCATAGCGTTGCTGGTAGAGGCGCTTGAAGATGTCGTCCGGCTGCAGGGTAGCCAACTGGTCGAGCGACAAGGCGGCTTCTTCAAAGGAAGCGCGGGCGGCGCTCGAAGTCTCGATTTTCGCCAGGCGGACAGGCTTGCCTTGCAGCGCTTCTTCGACGGCGGCGCGCAGGCCGGGCTCCGGCGCGGTGAGCTTGATGCGTACTTCGAGCAGCGGCTGCTGTTCCAATGGCGCTTCCGGCAGGTCGATGGCGGCCAGGGCGGCTTTCACCTCTTCCAGCGTGGCCGGCTTTTCCGGCACGCGCAGCAACTGCACGGCACGCGGGACCGGCAGGACGCTTATTTCCGCCACCTGGGCGCCTTCCAGGTCGATACGCAGGACCTGGTGCCGGTAGCCCGTTTCGGCAAAGGACAGCGGAATCGGGCTGCCGCAGTAGCGGATATGCGCATGCGGGCCGACTTGCTGGGCAAGATGCAGGTGACCCAGTGCCGCGTAGGCAATCGGCGGCGGGAAGATGCCGGTGGGGAGCATCTCCGTGCCGCCAATGACGATGCGGCGCTCGGATTCGGCCGACATGGTGCCGCTGACCATATGGCAGTGGCCCATTGCGACAATCGCCTGGCCTTCGGCGGCGCGGGCGCCCGCCAGTTCCAGTGCCTGGCGGTACAGTTCCGCGATGCCGGAAAGATAGGGATCGGGCTGCGGCGCGGCGTCCTCTCCAGTGGCGGCTTCCACGGCCGGTATGCGCGGCACGTCGCCATGGCGCAGGAAGGGAACGGCCAGGACCCAGGCCGCCACGGCGCCGTTTTTCCCTGTCAGCGGCACCAGCATGCGTTCCATGTCGATATTGCCGTTCGCATCGCGGTGCGGGTAGCCGACCACTGTGGTGCCGTGCATCTCCAGCAAAGGGCCGGGAGCTTCAAGGCGGCCGGGAGAGTCGTGATTGCCTGCAATGACGACAATGTCAAGCTGCGGCGCGCGGGCGCGGGCTTGCTGAAGGAATCCGTAGAGCTGGCGCTGCGAGGCCGCAGACGGATTGGCGTTGTCGAAAATATCGCCGGCCACCAGCAAGGCATCGGCTTGTTCGGACACGATGGTGTCCAGCAGCCAGTCCAGGAAGCGCTGGTGCTCGTAGTGGCGGTCAAAATTATGCAGCGACTGGCCAAGGTGCCAGTCGGAAGTGTGCAGCAGGCGCATGAAATGTAAGGCTGGGCGTGGGAAGCGCAAATATAGCGCAAACGGCTGTCCGATGTCTTGATCCCGGTCAGGCCGCGTTCGGAGAGCGTATTGCCGGCAACGGCTCGCCGCTGCGGAAGGTATTGCGTCCAGCCTGTTTGGCTTCATACAACAGCAGGTCGGCACGTTTCAGCAATTCTGCGGGGCTGAGATCTTCATCGCGGTAATAGGTCAGGCCGATACTGGTCGAGACATTGGCCATGATGCCATCGAGCTCGAAAGGTTGCTGCATGGCGTGCACGATCTTGGACGCGGTGACGGCGGCGTCCTCGGTCCTGGAGATATGGTCCATGATGATGGTGAATTCATCGCCGCCCAGGCGCGCCACGGTATCGCTGGCGCGAACGGTATTGGACAGCCGCGCCGAAAATGCCTTGAGCAGCGCATCGCCAACCGCATGGCCGTAGGTATCGTTGACCGGCTTGAAACGGTCGATGTCGAGGTACATCACCGCCATCAGGCTTCCGCCCTCGCGGCAGGCCGCCATGGTCTCGCTCAGTTTTTGCAGGAAGCCGGCGCGGTTGGTGAGCCCGGTCAGCGCATCGACTTGCGACAGCTTGAGCAGGCGCTGTTTCTCGCGCTTTTGCGCCGTCACGTCCTGGCGCATCACGTGGAAGCCGATCACGGTGATGCCGTCTTCGTCCAGCTGCGGAATGTAGACCACGTCGTAAGTGCGCAGGTGGTCGCCGGTGTCGTCTTCTTCCTCAAAGGTCAGGGTCTCGCCGCGCAAGACACGTGCGATGTAGGGTTGCAGCAAGGCATAGCGCTTCTCGCCGACCGTTTCCTGCACCGTGCGGCCCGTGACCTGCAGGCCTGTCTTGCTGAATTCACGCTCATAGGCGAGGTTGTGGAAGCGATAGATCTCTTCGAAGTCGACGTAGGCGATCATGGCGGGCAGGGTATCGGCGATGGTGCGCAGGCGCGCCTCGCTTTCGCGCAGGGCCATGACGGACTTGCGCACCAGCGTGATGTCGTCCAGCGTTCCGACATAGCCGGCTATTGCATCGTCGATCACGATCGGGGCCACCTTGATCGAGGTCCAGACTATCTTGCCGTCCGGGTGCACGCAGCGCAGGGTTTCCTGGAAGGCCTGCTGGGTCGTATTCAGGTGGCGCAGCGAAGCGCGCAGCATGTCGCGGTCGTTGGGATGGACGGCATCGAACCAGCCGTCCCCCAGCGCCGCGTCGCGCTGCATGCCGGTAATCGCTTCGAATGTCCGGTTGACGTAGGTGCATTTGCCGTCCTTGTCAGCGCGCACCAGGCCAAGCGGCGAGGCATCGTTGACAGCCTGCAGCTCCGCCTGGTTCTGGCGCACGGCCATTTCCGAACGTTTGCGCTCGGTGATATTGCGCGCGGTGACGGCGACGCCGTCCTCGATGGCGACGATCTGGTGCCGCAGCCAGAGCGGTTCGCCGAATACAGCCGATTCGAATTCCTCTTCCAGCGGCTCGCCGGTGCGCATCACGCCCATGCATTTGTCGAACATGCCCTCGCTATGCCAGAGGGGAAGCATGTCGCCCATGCGCTTGCCCAGCGCGTCGTCGGAGGAGTGGCCGAGGATGCGGGCGCCGCGCTCGTTCACGTCGACCAGGATGAAATCGGTAATCGCGCCGGCGTTGCCGCCGGCGCGGCAGGCCTTGATCAGGAACAGGGCGTCAAGGCTGGCATCGACGGCGGCGTGCAGCTTTTCGCGCGCGTAGGTCGCTTCGCGGGTGCTCTCGCGCAGGCGCTGCGCCTGCTGCGTGAGCAGGAGGCTGAATACCAGCACCACCACCGAAACGATGGCGGTGACGCCAAAGTACAGGCGCCGCTGGCTATAGTACTTGGCCAGCGCGTGCTGTTTGGCGTCGCCCACCACGGCGGTGAGCGAGTAGCGCGGCATGTCGCGAAAGCCGTAGATGCGCTCCGTTTTGTCGATAGGAGTCTTGAGCAGCAGTTCTTCCGGCAAGTTGACCGGGTCGGCCGGCGCGACGTAGTCGATGGTGTCGGTGATGAACAGCTTCTCGTCGACGCGGCCGGTGGCCAGGGCGGTGTCGCGGCTGATCAGCATGACCAGCCCGCCTTCGTCCACGTGCAGGCGGTCGTAGTCCTCGACGAAATAGGCCGGGTCGATCATCAGCACGATCACGCCGGCGAACTTGCCAGCCTTGTCGTCCAGCCGGCGTGCGATCTGGATTTGCCACTTCCTGGTGATCGGTTCCACCATCGGGTTGGTGACCAGGGCTGCGTCGCCGGCTGTCGTGGCAAGGGCCTTGAAGAATCCCAGGTTGGCCGAATTGGCCGGGAAAACGCCGTGCATGCTCTCCACCAGCTTGCCGTTGGCGTCGATCAGGGCGATCGGCAATTCGAGGCGGGCCGGCATGACGGAGTCCAGCAGGCCGCCGCGTTTGCTGAATTCGGGCAGGCGCAGGGCGCCGTTGGTTTCTTCGAACTTGAGCTTGAAAAGCTGGGTGGCATGGTCCGCCTGGCGTAGCAAATGGCCGGAGTGCTCGGCCAGCGTGCGCGCCAGCGAATGGCTGTGCTGGACGGCGTCGTAATGCGCACTTTCAGCGTCCTGCCTGAGCTGGTAGAACACGTCGGCCCACATTACCACCAGCAAAACCAGCGTGAAAGAGGGCAGCAGTATCATGCGATACAGCTTGCGGAAAATCTGACGGGCGGTGGATGTTGGCACAGGCTTATTTTGCACTCAAACCCCGGCAGCGGGGTCAAAAAAAACGGATCAATGCTGCCTGGCAGCCACCATCATTCGCAAAATGCCAAGAAATACTGTCAATTCGCTATTAGAATAGGCGTTCACACCCTACAGGAATCGAGTCTTGACCGAACTGAATCTCTCCCTCGCCGCGGCACGTGCCTTGCACCTGGCCGCGCAAGGCCTGCTGCAACCGCGCCGGCGCAAGGCGCAGAAAGGCGACGTGCTGGAAGCGATCCGCAGCATGGGCGTGCTGCAGATCGACACCATCCATGTGGTGGCGCGCAGCCCCTACCTGGTGTTGTGGAGCCGCCTGGGCGACTATCCCCAGCCCTGGCTGGAAGAGCACCTGGCCGAAGGGGCGCTGTTCGAATACTGGGCGCATGAAGCGTGCTTCGTGCCGATCGAAGATTACCGCCTGCTGCGCCATCGCATGGTCGATCCGAGCGCGATGGGATGGAAGTATTCGGCGCAGTGGATGAAGGAACGGCGCGCCGACGTCGAGCGCGTGCTGCAGCATATCCGCAGCAATGGGCCGGTGCGCTCCGCCGATTTCGAGCGTACCGACGGCAAGGGCGGCGGATGGTGGGAATGGAAGCCGGAGAAGCGCTCGCTGGAAGTGCTGTTCACCGCCGGCGAGCTGATGATCGCGCGGCGCCAGAATTTCCAGCGCGTGTACGACCTGGCCGAGCGCGTGCTGCCGGATTGGGACGACAGCCGCATGCCCGGCATGGATGAAACCCGGCGCGAACTGGCGCTGAAATCGGTGCGCGCCCTGGGTCTTGCGCGCAGCGCCTGGGTGGCCGATTACTACCGCACCAAGCCGCCGCGTCCCGACCTCGAAGCGCTGGCCGAGGAAGGCTTGCTTCTGCGCGCCCGCGTCGACGGATGGAAAGACCCGGTGTACATCCACCACGACCTGGCGGACCTGGCGCAAGCGGCAGCCGAAGGCAGCCTGTCGCCGACGCTCACCACCATCCTGTCGCCTTTCGACCCGGTAGTGTGGGACCGCCGCCGCGCCCTGGACCTGTTCGACTTCGATTACCGGCTTGAGTGCTATACGCCAGCCGAAAAGCGCCGCTACGGCTACTTCACGCTGCCTATCCTGCGCCGCGGCGCACTAGTGGGCCGCATCGACGCCAAGGCGCATCGCCGCGGCGGCACGTTCGAACTGAAAAACCTGGTGCTGGAGCCGGGCGCCCGCGTCAGCGAGCGCTTCGTGCGCGACGTTGCCGGCGCGGTGCAGCGCCTGGCCAACTGGCATGGCTGCCCGCAGGTGCAGGTGCAGGCCAGCGAGCCGCCCGGATTCGCCGCCACGCTGCAGGCGGAGCTGGACGGCCAGGGAGTCGAACAATGAAGCTCGCCCCGGCGCCGCAACGCGTGGTGGGCACCGACGGCAAGCCCTTGCTGGGCCGCTTTTCCGGCGCGACGCAATCTTTCGACTGGCATTTGCTGGCTGGCGAGCATGCGCGCGGCAGACTGTGGCGCCGCTTCCATCACAAGAAATGGCATTACGTCTCGCTGGTTTCGGAGCAGGTGATGGCGGCAGTTGCCATCGTCGACCTGGGCTGGACCAGCACCTGCTTCGCCTACGCCTTCGATCGCAACGACAACGATATGATGGCCAACTTCTCGCAAGACGGCCTGCCGGGCCGGATGTCGGTCGGCGTCGGCGAGCACGCCGGCGCGGCAAGCTGGTTCCGCACGCGCAGCGCCCAGGTCAGCATCGAACCGCTGGAAGGCGAACGCTTCCAGTTGGCCTTGCGCTGCCCCTACATGGAGATCGACGCAGAATTCGGGCCGCCGATCGCGCCGCTGCTGCTGGCGACAGGGCCGGTGGCGGGCGGGGCGCTGCACGGCACGCAGAAGTCGCCCGGCATGCCTTTGAACGGTGAAATACGCACCTTCCGCGACCAATACAAGCTCGATGGAGGCGTGGCCAGCTTCGATTATTCGAACGGCCTGCTGGCACGTGAAACTTCGTGGCGCTGGGCCTCCGGGCACAACCTGGAAATGGGCTTCAACCTGCAATCGGGCTATTTCGGCGGCCACGAAAATGCGCTCTGGATCGATGGCGAAGTGGTGCCGCTGGCTCCTGCGCATTTCATCTTCGACCCGCACGACCCCATGCAGCGCTGGCACATCTTCACCGAAGACGACCAGCTGGAGCTGTTCTTTACCCCCGACGGCGCGCGCCGCCAGGACCGCAACCTGCTGGTAGCTGCCAGCCGCTACATCCAGCCGGTGGGCCACTTCAGCGGCTGGGTACGCAGCGAGCCGGAAGGGCCGAAACGCATCGTCACGCAACTGGCAGGCGTGACCGAGGACCACTACTCACGCTGGTAAGGGAAAGCCGCCATGAGCATCAGGAATATGGACAGCCTGTTCGACCCCGGTTCGGTGGCCATTTTCGGCGCCTCGCTGCGGCCCGACCGCATGGGTACCCAGGTGATGAACAACATGGCGGAAAGCGGCTTTGCCGGCGCGATCTGGCCCGTCAATCCTAAATACGAGCAGCTGCGCGGCATTCCATGCTACCCGCGCCTGTCGGCCCTGCCGCGCGCGCCGGACCTGGCCATCATCTGCACGCCGCCCGAAACTGTCCCGGCCCTGATCGCCGACCTGGGCGCCCGCGGCACGCGCGGCGCCATCATCCTGACGCCGGTCAGCGCTACCATCGGCCAGCAGATCATGCGGGCGGCGCGCCCATACCTGCTGCGCATCCTCGGCCCTGGCGGCATCGGCCTGCTGGCGCCGCTGGCGGGCCTGAACGCCAGTGCCGCCCACGCCGGCGCCAAGCCGGGCAAGACCGCCTTCATTTCCCAGTCGGCGACCGTGATGACGGCGGTGCTGGACTGGGCACAGCTGCACGGCATCGGCTTCTCGCGCGTGGTATCGGTGGTGGAGGGCGGCGATATCGACCTGGGCGACATGCTGGACTACCTGGCGGCGGACGATGACACGAGCGCCATCATCATGCACATCGAATCGGTGAGCTGCGCCCGCAAATTCATTTCCGCCGCGCGGCTGGCGGCGCGCGGCAAGCCGGTCGTGGTGCTGAAGGCCGGCCGTAGCGGCGACGACAAGGTGTACGACGCCGTGATCCGCCGCGCCGGCATGCTGCGCGTGTATTCCTCGGCCGACCTGTTCGACGCGGTCGAAACGGTGGCGCGCGCAAGGCCCACGCGCGGCACGCGCCTGGCCATCATGAGCAACGGCAGCGGCACCGGCAAGCTTGCCGCCGACGCGCTGCAATACGTGCACGGCAAGCTGGCGCAATTCTCGCCCGATACCGGCAAGCGCCTGCGCAACGAGCTGCCGCCCGGGCTGCTGCTGGCCAACCCGATCGACATCGGCGGCGAAGCCAGTGCCGAACGCCATGCCGCCGTAGCCAGCGCCTTGCTGGCCGACCCGGGCGCCGATGCATTGCTGGTGGTGCACGCGCCATCGTCGGCCGCAGCCAGCACCGGCGTGGCGCAGGCCTTGGCGCCCTTGCTGCGCCAGAGCGGCCGCAGCGTGCTCTCCTGCTGGCTGGGCGGCGCCTCGGTGGCCGGCGCGCGGCAGGTCTTCGCCGATGCCGGCCTGCCGACCTACGACACGCCCGAAAAAGCCGTGCGCGCCTACAGCCAGGTGGTGCAGTATTCGCGCAACCAGGCCTTGCTGATCGAGGTTCCGGCCCAGGTGCCCGCGCATTCGGTGCCGGAGCGGCAGGCGGCGCGCAACCTGGTGGAAGCGGCGCGCGCCGCCGGCCAGGCCGAGCTGGCGCGCGCCGACCTGGCCGCCGTGCTGGCGGCCTACGGCCTGCCGCTGGCAAGCGAGCCGGCCGGCGGCAATGTGCAGCAGCTGCGCATCGCCATGCAGGTCGACCCTGTCTTCGGGCCCGCCATCAGCGTTGGCCTGGGCGGCAGCGCCGGGCGCGTGGTGGACGACCGCGCCGTCGGCCTGCCGCCCTTGAATACCGTGCTGGCGCGCGACATGCTGCGGCGTACGGGCGTCGGCCGCGCCCTGGTCGACGAACGCGAAACCCTGTGCAGCGCGCTGGTGCATGTGGCCGAACTGGTGGCCGACATCGGCGAAATCGCCGCGCTGGAAATCGACTCAGTCACCGTGGTGGACGGCGTGCTGCAGGTGCATGCCGCACGGGCCGCGCTGGGCCCGCGCCGCGCCGAAAGCAGCATGGCGATCCGCCCCTATCCGCAAGAGCTGGAGCAGGAAATCCAGTGGCAGGGCGCCGCCCTGTTGCTGCGCCCGATCCGGCCGGAAGATGCCCCGGCCCACGTGCGCTTTTTCAGCCAGCTCGACCCCGACGATGTGCGCCTGCGTTTTTTCTCGGCGATGAAGGAATTGCCGCCGACCCAGCTTGCGCGCCTGACCCAGATCGACTACGACCGCGCCATGGCCTTCATCGCCACCCGCACCGGCGCCGATGGCCAGCCGGAGACACTGGGCGTGGTGCGCGCGGTAGCCGACCCGGACAACCAGAAAGCGGAGTTCGCGATCATCGTGCGTTCCGATCTGAAAGGCAAAGGATTGGGAAATATCCTGTTCCAGAAATTGCTTGACTATTTCGGCAGCCGCGGGACGCGCGAAATCACGGGCGAAGCCCTGTCGGAGAATATCGGAATGCAACAACTGATGCGAAGATTTGGCGGAACAGTGACGGCGTCGCGAGAAGCTGGTATGGTTGATCTTCGCATTGCGCTGGATTTGAAAACCTCCTAAATTGTGGAGGGCGAATGGCGTTACCTTGATGTACGTCAAAGTGAACCTGTCGGGCTAATTTACACTTGTACTTCCGTTTCCGCGTAGCGATATTTGGGAGCAAGAATGTTAACGGCCACATATACATTAGTTGCGCTTTCCGTTGAACAGGCTAACGTGCGCCTTAGCCTGCTGTCGTTTCAAAAATACGTGCAATCGACGCTGTTGCGGCAACAGCGCCTGACGCTCTCCCAGCTTGAATATGCTTGCGAAACCCTGGAGCGCCTGTACCAGGCCTGCCATTGGCGCAAGATCGAGCTGTACCTGATTCCGGCCCTGCAAAATGCGACGGAACAGGCCAACCAGCTGCTCGACGAGCTGAGCCGGCTGAACCAGTCTGCCTTGTCGGTGATCCGGCGGTTGCAGGCTGAACTCGACTCGGCGGTGGAGTACAGCGAACAGCAAGTGACGGAGATCTGCGAATCGATCGAGACTTTCTGCACGGTGCTGTTGCAGCGCCTGGAGAAAGAGGAAAAGGAATTGTTTGCGATTGCCCGCGCCACCATTGGCGGCGAAGCCTGGTTCGATATCGCGAACAAATTCCTGGCCCATGATGCTCAAGTGGTGGAAGCGCGCCGCGTGCCGGCCTCCGCCGAAAAAGACAGGAAAGCCTTGTTGGAAGCCAAGCAGGTGCGTGCCTCCCTGCGCAGCGAAGACGAGCTCGTGGTTCCTGTGCCGAAGCTGCGCTACCACCGGCGCACGCGTTTGGCCCATCGCGCCGCTGCGGACACGGCCTGAACACGCCATGCCTGCATTCGCCGCCCCTGCCGGGCGGCGCTGCGCTATGATGGTGGTTTTGATCCATTCATAGCACAACTATGTTTGAGTTCCTTTTCAAGCAGCAGGCCAGCCAGGCCAGCGTTGCCGGCCAGCCGAGCCCGGGCGGGTCGCAGGCGCCGCTCGGCACTCCCGCAGAACGCCGCGCGGCGCAAGCCGAGCTGGCCCGCAACCTTGCGGGCGACGAGGCTGCTGCGGTCGAGCTCATCCTGAACAGTGAATTTGCCGACGTGCGGCTGGCGGCAGCCGAACACGTCGTCTCGCAGGCGGCGCTGGAGAAAGTGCAGCAGGCGGTGCGCAACTCGGACCGCCGGGTGGCCAAGTTGGTGCAAGGGCGCCTGGACGCCATCCGTCATGTGCAGGCCGAACAGAAGCAGGCGCAGGCCTGTATTGCTCTGGCGCAGCGCTTGTTGGCTGATGAAAAGTTGACGCCCAATCTGGTGGCTGACCTGGACCGTCAATGGAAGGTGGTCGATGCCGCGCCGTCCGCTGCGGCTGAATTTACCCATATCCGCGATGCGCTGGGCGAACGCCTCGAAGCACAGGTCTCCCTGCAGCGAGCGATGATTGATGCGCTGGCAGTCTTGCGCAAGCATCCCGATCCCGTCGAACTGGAGCGCCTGGCCAGCGAACATGCGGCACACCTGGCCTCGCCCGAGCGCGGATCTCTGCCGCGCCACCTGCTGAACGATTTCGATGCTGCCCTGGCTGCGGAACGCGCCGCGCAGCAGCCCGCCGCCGCGCCAGCGGCAGCAGTGGCCGCCGAGGCCGCCGAGGCCGAACGCGTCCCCGCCAAGGGCGCCGCAGCAAGCGCAGTGGACGATGCCGCTCCGGCGCCTGGCGCCAGCGCGCCGCCGGTACCGCCGCATAGCGAGGCCGTCACGCACGCCGACGGCCACGATGCGCTGGCCGCCCGCCCGCCGCGCCCACCAAAGGAAAAACACAAGCCATCGCCCGCCGAGCAGGAAGCCAACCGCCAGTTCATGGACCTGGTCGAAGCGATGGAAACCGCACTGGCGCAAGGCCAGCTCCACATTGCCGCAGAGCACGATAAAACCCTGAAGGAAAGCAAGACCGGCCGCCTGTCGCCAGCCCAGGCCGAGCGCCTGGCCCATGCGCGGGCCGACTTCAAGCGCCTGGGCGATTGGGCGCGCTGGGGCGGCAATGTCTCGCGTGAAGAGCTGGTGCACGCCGTCGAAAGCCTGCCTGCCGAGGGCCTGGGGATGAGCGAGCTGGCCAAGAAGGTCGGCAGCATGCGCGAACGCTGGAAGGCGCTGGACGGCGTATCCGGCGCCGCGCCCAAGTCCTTGTGGGAAAAATTCGACGCCGCCTGCACCGCCGCATACGCTCCAGCCGCCGCCCACTTCAAGCACCTGGCCGACGAGCGCCACGCTAATGCGGCGAAAGCGCAACAATTGGTCGACGAGGCAAATGCCCTGATCGCCAAGGACAGCGCGCAACTGGAGGCTGCGGGCGGCGCCCAGGTCGACCGCGAGGAATCGGCCTCTGGCAACCTGCCGCACACGCACGACTGGCGCACCCTGGCATCGTCGACGCAACGCCTGCGCCAGGCCTGGAGCCGCCTGGGTACGATCGACCGCAAGGACAAGAAACGGCTGGACGCGGCCTTCAGCAAGGCGATGGACGCGCTGATGGCGCCCCTCGATTCGCAGCGCAAGATCGAAGTGGCGCGCCGCGAGCAATTGATCGAAGAGGTGGGCAAGCTCAATCCGCTGGACCGCCACACCATCGACACCTTGCGCCGCCTGCAGGAGTCCTGGCAGGGCCATGCCCGCGCCTTGCCGCTGGAGCGCAAGACCGAGCAGGCTTTGTGGCAGAAATTCCGTGCCGCCTGCGACCAGATTTTCGCCAGGCGCAAGGAACACGCCCACGCGGCGGACCACGAACGCAAGGCCCACTTGCACGCGCGCGAAGCGATTTGCGCCGGCCTCGAGTCGGCGGCCTTCGAAGGCGACGACAAGGCCGTCCTGGCGGCCATCGGCAAGGCCCTGAAAGATGCTGCCGCCGCATGGCATGCTTCCGGCGTGGTGCCGCGCGCCAGCGAGCAGAAGATCGACCAGCGCTACCGCGCCGCCGTCGGCGCCTTGCAAGCGCAGGCTGACGCCATCCGCAAGCGCGCCGGCGCGGCACAAGCCAACGCCCTGCGTGAAAAGCTGCGCCTGGCACAGGCACTGGAAAGCGCGCTGGCCGGAGCCGGCGAAATCGACAGCGCCGACTGGAACAATCGTTGGCAATCCCTGGCAGCCCTGCCGGCCGAGCAGGAGCGCACCTTGCGCGCCCGCTTCGACGCCGCGCTGAAAGCAGTCGGGGAGGGCGCTGCTGCGCGCTCCGACTACGCCGGCCAACTGGAAACCAACCGTCAACGCCTGCTGTCCGAAGTGCTGCGCCTCGAAATCATGGCCGGCATCGACAGCGGCGCCGAATTTGCGAAAGACCGATTGAAAATGCAGGTAGAAGTGTTGCAATCCTCCCTCAAGTCCGGCCAGAAGCCGGCCAGCCACGCCGCCCAGTTCCTTGCCTTGTGTGCCATGCCCGCACTGGTGGACGCACGTACTGCCAGCCGCATCGAGCAGCTGTTCCGCAAGACCGGGGCGGAGGGTAAATGAGCGAAGTAAGCATCCAGGAAGAAGATTTCGACCTGTCGCATGAAGTGGCGCAACTGCGCGCCGGGAACGCCAAGGTTGGCGCTATAGTCAGTTTCGTTGGCACGGTGCGCGACCTGAACGAGGGCGCCGCGGTTGCCGAAATGGAGCTGGAGCATTACCCGGGCATGACCGAGCAGTCGATCCAGGCCATTATCGACCAGGCCAAGGCCCGCTGGCCGATCTATGGTGCGCTGGTCATTCATCGCGTCGGGCCGCTCAAGCCCATGGACCAGATCGTTCTGGTGGCGGTCACTTCACCGCACCGGGGCGAGGGCTTCTCGGCTTGTGAATTTATTATCGATTACCTCAAGACCGAGGCGCCGTTCTGGAAGAAGGAACAGACGCCCGAGGGCGCCCGCTGGGTTGATGCACGCACGAGCGACGACGATGCGTTAAAGAAGTGGTCTTGAAATGTAACAACGCATCCTCATGTTGTCCTTGACAATTCATCAGGAGCGTTTGAAATGCGCCAAGACAAACTCACAACAAAACTGCAAGAAGCACTCGCCGATGCCCAGAGCCTGGCCGTCGGCAACGACAACCAATACATTGAACCCGCGCACCTGCTGCTGGCCCTGTTGAACCAGGAAGACGGCGGCGCGCGCTCGCTGCTGCAGCGCGCCGGCGTGAATGTCGGCGGGCTGGCGCAGGCGTTGAAGCATGCGCTGGAGCGCATGCCCAAGGTGTCCGGCGGCGACGTGACGGTCAGCCGCGAGTTCGTCAACATGCTGAACCAGGCCGACCGCGAAACGCAGAAGCGCGGCGACCAGTTCGTCTCCAGCGAAATGGTGCTGCTGGCGATCACGGAAGACAAGGGCGACGCCGGTAAGCTGGCACGTGAGAACGGCCTGCAGCGCAAAGCCCTGGAAACCGCCATCGACGCCGTGCGCGGCGGCGCCAAGGTCGATTCGCAGGAAGCGGAAGGCCAGCGCGAAGCGCTGAAAAAATACACCCTCGACCTGACCGAGCGTGCCCGCATGGGCAAGCTGGACCCGGTGATCGGCCGCGACGACGAGATCCGCCGCGCCATCCAGGTACTGCAGCGACGTACCAAGAACAATCCTGTGCTGATCGGCGAACCGGGCGTGGGCAAGACCGCCATCGTGGAGGGCTTGGCCCAGCGCATCGTCAACAATGAGGTGCCGGACTCCCTGCGCGGCAAGCGCGTGCTGTCGCTCGACATGGCGGCCCTGCTGGCCGGCGCCAAGTACCGCGGCGAGTTCGAGGAGCGCCTGAAATCCGTGCTGAAGGAGCTGGCGCAGGACGAGGGCCAGACCATCGTCTTCATCGACGAGCTGCACACCATGGTCGGCGCCGGCAAGGCCGAAGGCGCCATGGACGCCGGCAATATGCTGAAGCCTGCGCTGGCGCGCGGCGAATTGCATTGCCTCGGTGCGACCACGCTTGACGAATACCGCAAATACATCGAAAAGGATGCCGCGCTGGAGCGCCGCTTCCAGAAGATCCTGGTCGACGAGCCAAGCGTGGAGGCCACCATCGCCATCCTGCGCGGCTTGCAGGACAAGTACGAGCTGCACCACAAGGTGGAGATCACCGACCCGGCGATCATCGCGGCGGCGGAGCTGTCGCACCGCTACATCACCGACCGCTTCCTGCCCGACAAGGCGATCGATCTGATCGACGAAGCCGCGTCCAAGATCAAGATCGAGATCGACTCCAAGCCGGAGGTGATGGACAAGCTCGAACGCCGCCTGATCCAGCTCAAGATCGAGAAGGAAGCGGTCAAGCGCGAAAAGGACGAAGCCTCGCGCGCCCGCCTGCAACTGCTGGACGATGAAATCGCCAAGCTGCAGCGCGAATACAACGATTACGAGGAAGTGCTGAAGGCTGAAAAAGCCAATGTGCAAGGCACTACCCACATCAAGGAGGAAATCGAACGCATCAAGCAGCAGATGGAAGAGGCGACCCGCGCTTCCAACTGGCAGCGCGTGTCCGAGCTCCAGTACGGCAAGCTGCCGGAGCTGGAGTCGCAACTGAAGCAGGCCGAAGCCGCCGGCGCCGCCGAGCAGGCGGGCGACAAGCCGAAGCTGCTGCGCACCCAGGTCGGGGCGGAGGAAATCGCCGAGGTGGTATCGCGCGCGACCGGCATTCCCGTGTCGCGCATGATGCAGGGCGAGCGCGACAAGCTGCTGCACATCGAAGAGAAGCTGCACGAGCGCGTGGTGGGACAGGACGAAGCGATCAGCGCGGTGGCCGACGCCATCCGACGTTCGCGTGCAGGCCTGTCGGACCCGAACCGTCCGTACGGCTCCTTCATGTTCCTCGGCCCGACCGGCGTCGGCAAGACCGAGCTGACCAAGGCGCTGGCGAACTTCCTGTTCGATTCGGAGGAATCGCTGATCCGCATCGACATGAGCGAATTCATGGAGAAGCATTCGGTGGCTCGCCTGATCGGCGCGCCGCCAGGCTATGTGGGTTACGACGAGGGCGGCTACCTGACCGAAGCCGTGCGCCGCAAGCCTTACAGCGTGATCCTGCTGGACGAGATCGAGAAAGCGCACCCGGACGTGTTCAACGTGCTGCTGCAAGTGCTGGATGACGGCCGCATGACGGACGGGCAGGGCCGCACCGTGGACTTCAAGAACACGGTGGTGATCATGACCTCGAACCTGGGCTCGCAGAAGATCCAGTCGCTGGACGAATCCGATCCGGCAGTGGTGAAGCTGGCGGTGATGGCCGAGGTGCGTGGCCACTTCCGTCCGGAGTTCATCAACCGGATCGACGAGATCGTGGTGTTCCACGGCCTGGACGACAAGCATATCGGTTCGATTGCCCGCATCCAGCTGCAGATCCTGGAGCAGCGCCTGAAGCGCATGGACATGGGGATGGAAGTCACCGACGCGGCCCTGCAGAAGATCGCCGAGGCGGGCTACGACCCGGTGTACGGTGCGCGTCCGCTGAAGCGCGCGGTGCAGCAGCAGATCGAAAATCCGTTGTCGAAACTGATCCTGGAAGGCCGCTTTGGGCCGAAAGACACGATCCGCATCGATGCCGAGGGCAACGAGCTGGCCTTCCGCAAGGCTTGAGCTCAGCGGCAAGGGGCGCGGCAGTCGACTGACCGCCGCCCCTTGACTTCACCCGTGGCGCCCCATATCTGTTCTTCAAAACAGCTGTCGTTGATCTTCACCCTGCGAATGACCCAGCCGTTGGGCAGCGTCCATTGACAGATGATCTCTTCACGCTGGCGCGCCCGTGGCGCCTGGGCCATTGCATTGCCGATCAGGCTGAAGCTGCCTGCGCTGCGCAGGCCGAATAGCTCCACCGGCACCCAGCGGTAGGCCCGCTTGTCGCCGGGGCCGATAAACCGGACCAGGACATCGCCCGATTTGCAGATCGTGGCCGAGGTCTGCACATTGAATTCGTTCACGACGCCGGCGAAGGGCGCCTCGACGCAGCTGATATTCCTGGTCCAGAGTGCGAACTGTTTGTCGCCTTCACTGGACTTGAGATAATCGGTGACGACAGGGATGAGGGCAATGGCCAGTCCGGAATAGACCAGCAGCCATTGCCACCATTTATCTGGCAGCTTGAATCCTGGTGACATACAACCTCCAAATTGCGTAAACTCGTGGCTCTGACAGGAGCACACCATGAATGAGTCAATGTTGGCGGGCCGGCTGGAATTTCTGCGCGAAGCGGAACGGCTGAAGAGCGTCCTGCGCAGCGGTTTCACTTCGGCCGGACGGCCGGAAAGCACCGCCGAGCATAGTTGGCGGCTGGCGCTGATGGCGCTGGTGTTCGCCGACGAACTGCCTGGGCTGGATCTCAACCGCGTGCTGAAGCTGTGCATCGTGCACGACCTCGGCGAAGCGATCCATGGCGACATTCCTGCGATCCACCAACACGCCCATCCCGGCAAGTCAGCGCAGGAACGCGAAGACTTGCATACCCTGACGCGCGACCTCGACCCGCCACTGCGCGCGGAAATCATTGCCCTGTGGGACGAGTATGAAGCCGCCGCCACGCCAGAAGCCCAGGCGGTGAAAGCCTTCGACAAGCTGGAAACCATCCTCCAGCACAACCAGGGCGATAATCCGCCCGATTTCGACTATGCCTTCAACCTGGGGTACGGCCGCAAGCACACAGCTACGGCGCCTTTGTTCGTGAGGCTGCGGGAGATGCTCGACGCCGAGACCGCGTCGCGCCACCAGTCCGCGTCTCCGAAGTGAGTGTAGGCAGCGCAAACGCGGGCAGGCAAGCGCGGCCGGGAGGCCATCGACAGCAGGTTTGATTTTTATCAGATGCGGGTGTTGAAAAACTCGGTAGGCGGGCAGCCGAAGGTCTTGCGGAACATGGCGGTGAAGGCGGACTGGCTTGAATAGCCCAGCGCATCGGCGACCTGCGACAAGGGCATGCCGCTGGAAATCATCGGCGCGGCATGTGCGAGCCGGGCCTGCTGGCGCCACTGGCCGAAACTCATGCCCAGTTCCTTTTCAAACAGGCGCGCCAGCGTGCGCTCCGATGCGCCAGCCTTGCTTGCCCATTCTTCCAGAGTGTGCGTTGCACCCGGATCGGCGAGCAGGGCATCGCACAGGCTTTTCAGTCGCTTGTCGCGCGGCATGGGGACGCGGATCGGACGCGTGGCCAGGTGCGGCAATTCGTCCAGGATCAGCTTGCAGAGCAGCTGGGAGCGGTGGGTCGGGACCTCCGGATCTTCCAGCTCCAGTGCCACGACCAGCTCGCGCAGCAGCGGCGAGACTTCGAGCACCTTGCACGGTTCACCGGGGAAGGGGTCGTAAGACGACACGACGTAGACCGGGCGCAGGCGCGCGGTTTCGATCACGCTCAGCGAGTGCTCGACATTGGCGGCGGTCCAGATGGCGCGCTGCGGCGGCACGATCCAGCTGCTGTCCATCGCATTCACGCGGATGACGCCCTCCAGCGCCAGGGTCAGTTGGGCGCAGTCGTGGGTATGCGCCTGCAGTGACCGTTCGCTGACCAGGTCGCGGGCGATCATGGTGACAGGCTGCACGGCGCTCGGCTCACGGCGGCTTTCGTGCGGGCCGGTATGGGTGACGATCTTGATCGGCATGGGATGGCGGTTTTGCGATAAATGATGTCATCCTAGCTCAAAACAGACGGGCGATGTTCTTCTAAAATGTTTCCATTCTTTATACGAATGAGGCACAGAATGGATAAGCAAACCTTACGCACGGATGCCCGCGTGATCGGCCTGGTCGGGCTGGCGCATGGCGTCTCGCATTTCTATCACCTGATCCTGGCTGCCCTGTTTCCCTGGCTGAAGACGGCTTTCGGCCTGAGCTACTCGGAGCTGGCCTTGCTGATGACGGTGTTCTTTGTGGTGTCGGGCATTGGCCAGGCCCTGGCCGGCTTTGTGGTGGACCGGGTCGGCGCGCGCCGCGTGCTGTTTTCAGGCATGGCGATGCTAGGGGTATCGGCGCTGGTGCTGTCGAATGCCCAGAATTATGCCGGCCTGGTGGCGGGCGCGCTGATGGCGGGCATGGGCAACAGCATCTTCCACCCGGCGGACTACACGATCCTCAACCAGCGCGTGTCGCGCGACCGCCTGGCGCATGGTTTTTCCGTGCATGGCATCAGCGGCAGCATTGGCTGGGCTGCCGCGCCGCTGTTCCTGACTGGCGTGGCCAGTGCCACGGATTGGCGTACCGCCTTGCTGTCGGCTGCAGCGCTGCCCGCGATCGTGCTGGCGATCCTGTGGTGGAACCGCGCAGCCTTGCGCCCTGATCCTGTCATTCATCACGCCGCCGGCGCGCGGCAGGGCGGCTCGTTTGATTTCCTGCGACTGCCTTCGGTGTGGATGTGCTTTGGCTTCTTCTTCCTGACTGCGCTGGCGTTGGGCGGCATCCAGAGTTTCGCCTCGACCGGACTGGTCAAGCTGTACGGCATGTCGCTGGCGATGGCGACCAGCGCCTTCACGGCCTATATGCTGGCGTCCGCGGTTGGCATGATGCTGGGCGGCTTCCTCGGTGCTGGGCGCAAGAACCACGACCGTACCATTGCCGCCGCCTTCGCGCTGGCCGCCGTCCTGGCCCTGCTGCTTGGCATGGCGGTGGTTCCCGCTTGGGGTGCCGTAGCCTTGATGGCGCTGGTCGGCTTTTTCTCCGGCATTGCAGGACCATCGCGCGACTTGATGATCCGCGCCGCAGCGCCGAAGAATGCCACGGGCCGCGTGTACGGCGTGGTGTATTCCGGCCTGGATAGCGGCCTCTCGGTCGGGCCTCTGCTATTCGGCCTGATGATGGACGCAGGCAAGCCGCAGTACGTCTTCGCCGGCATCGCCTTTTTCCTGCTGCTGGCCATCGCTACCGCGACCGGCGTTGGCAGCCGTACCCGCGCCACCGCCAACGTTGCAGCCTGATATAGTCGTGTCATCTTCCATAACCGCGAGTAATGCCATGAGTTTTGCCACGACAGACCTTTGTGACGACAATCCTGCGATGCTGGACGACGGCAGCCTGCAAGTCCTGTCTCCATTCTTCCGCCACTTCGGCAAGCGAGCCCAGTTTTCCGGGCCGGCTGCGACGCTGAAAGTGCATGAGGATAATGCGCTGGTGCGTGCGACCCTCGAAACCCAGGGCGGGGGCAGGGTGCTGGTAATCGATGGCGGCGGCAGCCTGCGCCGGGCGCTTGTCGGCGGCCAGCTTGGCCTGCTGGCGCAGAACAACGGCTGGGCAGGCGTGATTGTCGATGGCTGCGTGCGCGATAGCGCGGAGCTGGCGGAGTGCGACGTCGGCATCATGGCCTTGGCGACGCATCCCCAGCGTAGTGCGCGTGACGGCGTCGGCAAGCGCGATGTGAATGTGCAGATTGCTGGCGTCGCAGTGTGCCCCGGCGACTGGATCTATGCGGATGCGGATGGTGTGCTGGTGGCCAAGCAAAAGCTCGCCTGATACTGGTGCGCTTTCCACCATGTGAAATCATCATTTCATGCGATGGAAAGTGCGTCAAATCAAGAAACCTTGTTTCTCTCGAAAGGAGAAATGGCGTTCCGCATCATGGAACATGCGCCTCAAGTGTTTGATTTTGCGCGAATAAAAGGCGCTTATATGTCTTATATAAGACGTGTTGCACCAGAACAATCACGCCTAAGATATCTCTAACGGTTTTCGTTTTCTAACGCTTTCGTAGGAGATCATCATGGCTACTCGCGCCGAACAAATCGCTGCCCTGCAGCACGACTGGGATACCAATCCACGCTGGAAGGGAGTCACTCGCACATACACCGCCGGAGACGTGGTGCGCCTGCGCGGCTCGCTGGCCATCGAGCACACCCTGGCCAAGCGCGGCGCGGAAAAGCTGTGGGACCTGGTGAACAACGAACCCTTCGTCAATGCGCTGGGCGCGTTGACCGGCAACCAGGCCATGCAGCAGGTGAAGGCCGGCCTGAAGGCGATCTACCTGTCAGGCTGGCAGGTGGCTGGCGATGCCAACCTGGCGGGCGAGATGTATCCGGACCAGTCGCTGTATCCTGCCAATTCGGTGCCGATGGTTGTCCGCCGCATCAACAACACCTTCCAGCGCGCCGACCAGATCCAGTGGTCTGAGGGCAAGGACAATATCGACTTCTTCGCGCCTATCGTTGCGGACGCGGAAGCCGGCTTCGGCGGCGTGCTGAATGCCTTCGAACTGATGAAGGCCATGATCGAAGCCGGCGCTTCGGGCGTGCACTTCGAAGACCAATTGGCTTCGGTGAAAAAGTGCGGCCACATGGGAGGCAAGGTGCTGGTGCCAACCCGCGAAGCCGTCGAAAAACTGACCGCTGCGCGCCTTGCGGCTGACGTCATGGGCACCTCGACCCTGGTGATCGCCCGTACCGACGCTGAAGCGGCGGACTTGCTGACCTCCGACGTGGACCACAACGACAAGCCTTTCTGCACCGGCGAACGCACCGTGGAAGGCTTCTACAAGGTGCGCAATGGCCTGGAGCAGTCGGTTTCCCGCGCGCTGGCCTACGCTCCTTACGCTGACCTGGTGTGGTGCGAAACCGGCAAGCCTGACCTGGCATTCGCCAAGGCCTTCGCCGAAGCCGTGCATGCCAAATTCCCCGGCAAGCTGCTGGCCTATAACTGCTCGCCTTCCTTCAACTGGAAGAAAAACCTCGACGACGCGACCATTGCCAAATTCCAGAAAGAGCTGGGGGCGATGGGCTACAAGTTCCAGTTCATCACGCTGGCCGGCTTCCATTCCCTGAACTACGGCATGTTCGACCTGGCCCATGGCTATGCGCGCCGCCAGATGTCCGCCTTCGTGGAGCTGCAGGAAGCCGAATTCGCCGCGGCCGCCAAAGGATTCACCGCGGTCAAGCACCAGCGCGAAGTCGGTACGGGCTACTTCGATGCCGTGACTCAAACCATCCAGCAGGGCCAGAGTTCCACCACGGCCCTGCATGGATCGACCGAAGACGAGCAGTTCTTCGACGAGAAGAAGAAAGTCGCTTAAGTGCGAGTCATGAACACGCAGTCCAGCAGGATTCCCGAGGGATGCTGGTACTGCGTGTTCTTCATTGCTCGATAGCCGGCCGCTTCGTAGAAGGGGACTGCGTTCAGCGAAGCATAGAGGTGCAGGGCGGCGGGTTCGCCGGCCATCTGCTCCAGGGCTTTCAACAGGCATTTGCCTACGCCCTGGCCGCCAAATCGCGGTTCGCCAAAGACCGCATCCACCTCATTGCTCTCCAGGTCGAGGATGGCGTATCCGGCTAGTTCGCCGTTGATATAGGCCTTGATGCCGCCGCCTTGGGCCAGCAAGGCGGGATAGGTCGAGGGCGCCGGGGCTGCGGCCCACGTGCTCAATGTGAGGGGATCGTAGTGGCCGGCGCATTGGCTGCGCAGCGCGCGGGTGCGCAATTCCCACAGGGCTGGGATGTCGGTGCTGGCCACTGGAAGAAGGGTGATCATTTGGCCAGTGTATCGCAGGCGATCATGCGCATGAGATAATGCCGGCAAATCTTATTGACCCGCCTCTCCTATGTTCAGTTACCGCCACGCGTTCCATGCCGGCAATCACGCCGACGTCCTCAAGCACTTTGTCCTGGTCCAGGTCCTCGAATACCTGAACCAGAAGGACGTCCCTTACACCTATATCGACACGCATGCCGGCGCCGGCGTTTATTCGCTGGATAGCGCGCAAGCCACCAAGACCGCTGAATTCGAGACCGGCATCGGCCCATTGTGGGATCGTGATGACCTGCCGGAACCGCTGGCCGACTACGTTCAACTGATCAAGGACCTGAACCCAAGCGGCAAACTGCGCTTCTACCCTGGTTCGCCTTACTGCGCCGAAATCGTGGCGCGCGAAGAAGACCGCCTTCGCCTGTTCGAGCTGCACCCGTCGGACGCCAAGATCCTGGCCGACAATTTCCACAAGCTGGAGCAGCACCAGGCGGCCAATGGCCGCCGGCCTGCTGCGCGCGGCAAGCGTGTGATCGTCAACAAGGCGGATGGTTTCCTGGGCGTGAAGGCGCTGCTGCCGCCGCCATCGCGCCGCGGCATCGTGCTGTGCGATCCTCCCTACGAGGACAAGCAGGACTACAAGAAGGTCACTGACATGCTGAACGATGCGCTGAAGCGCTTCCCGACCGGCACGTATGCGGTCTGGTATCCTGTGCTGCAGCGCATTGAGGCGCGCAACTTCGCCGAGCGCCTGAAGCACTTGCCGGCCAAGAGCTGGCTGAACGTGACCCTGTGCATCAGCACGCCAACCCCGGACGGCATCGCGCTGCATACGAGCGGCATGTTCCTGCTGAATCCTCCGTACACGCTGGAGCCGATGCTGCGCCAGGTGATGCCCTACCTGGTGCAGGTTTTGGGCCGTGATGCCGGTGCGCAGTTCACGCTGGAGAGTGGCGAGGCGGCCACAAGCAAGAAGGTCCCGCAGCGCACAACATAAAAATGTTGCCAGGACTGCACTAATGGGTATAGTCTTGACACCATGAGTCTTAACAATGGGGAAACCCATGACAGCCGTGGTTGAAAGTGAAGTGCAGATCCCAATGCCGTATGCCAATCAGTTCTTCTTGGCACGGCAACCCATCCTCAACCGCAGCCAGCGGCTCGTGGCCTACGAGCTGCTCTACCGAAATGCCGAAGTCCACGAAGCCCGTGTGACGGACGGAACCCATGCCACTGCCTCCGTGATTGCCCATGCTTCCGAGCTGGGCATGGAGCAGGTCGTGGGCGACCAGCTCGCTTTCGTCAATGTCGACACGACGGGATTGATGAGCGATTTCATTCACTTTCTGCCGAATGACAAGGTCATCCTCGAGGTGCTGGAGTCGGTCGAGCCGACGCCGGACGTGCTGAAGCGGGTGCAGGAACTGAAGCAGGCGGGCTACAAGTTCGCCCTCGACGATGTGGCGGGGGAGAGTGATGCCGTGACGGCGTTACGTCCCCTGATGGATGTGATCAAGGTCGATATCAAGCAGATCGAGCGCGGCAGCCTGCCAGCCCTGGCGCGCAACCTGCGCAACCCCAACCAGAAGCTGCTGGCCGAGAAGGTGGAGACGGTCGAGGAGTTCCGCGAGTGCATGGACCTGGGCTTTGAATACTTCCAAGGCTATTATTTCGCGCGGCCGGTGATCCTGAGCGGGAAGAAGATTACGCCATCTCAGCTCTCCATCATGCACTTGCTGGATTTGCTGAACCAGGATGCGGACCAGCGCGAGGTGGAGCGCAGCGTCAAGCATGACCCGCTGATTTCCCTGAACCTGCTGCGCCTGGTGAATACCCCGGCGGTGGGCGCGCGCTTCCGCATCAATTCCGTCGGGCATGCCCTGATCGTGCTGGGGCGCCGGCAGTTGCAGCGCTGGCTGCAGATCCTGCTGTATGTGAAAGGCTCGGAATTCGACTCGCCCTTGCTGCAAATGGCGACCACGCGCGGCAAGACCATGGAGCTGGTGATGGGGCATGTGCGGCCGTCGGAACGGGTGGCGGCTGACATTGGTTTTACGGTCGGCATCATGTCGCTGATGGATGCGCTGTTCTCGGTGCGCATGGGCGAAATCCTCGATAGCGTCAATGTGCTGGACGAGGTGCGCGATGCGCTGTTGCATCGCGAGGGGGATTATGGCGATGTGCTGCGCCTGATCGAGCTGATCGAGCGGGCGCAGGAGGGGCGGGAACTGACCGGCATCCTGCACAAGCTGGACCTGGCGCCTTCGGCGCTGTATGCGCTGCAGCGCGAGGCGTTTGAGTGGGTCAATGAGTATGCCCACTCGGTTCAATAGCTTATTGGGCCAGTAGCAGGAACACCGTTGGCTTCTTGTGGAAATCCGGCGCCTTGCCGGAGTCGAGCAGGCCCTTCCATTGCGCGCCCGTGCGGGTGCGAATCGTTTCCGTTGGCAGGCTGATGTCGGTGGCCACGCAGATCAGCGTGCTGCCGGTGCATGCGCTGACCAGTGCTTCCAGCATGGCTGCGTTGCGGTAGGGTGTTTCGATGAAGAGCTGCGTTTGCTTTTCCTGGCGGGAGCGCGTTTCCAGTTCTTTCAGGCGCTTGGCACGTTGCGCAGCGTCGGTCGGCAGGTAGCCGTTGAAGGCGAAACTTTGGCCGTTCAGGCCGCTGGCCATCACGGACATCAGGATGGAGGAGGGGCCGACCAGCGGACGGACCGGGATGCTGTTGGCGTGGGCCAGGCGAACCAGGTCGGCGCCCGGGTCGGCGACTGCAGGGACGCCGGCTTCGGACAACAGGCCGACGTCGTGGCCAGCTTTCAGGGGTTCGAGCAAGGCTTGCAGTGCGGTTTGCGGCGTGTTGATGTTCAGTTCGCTGATCGCGATTTCCTGGATGGGCTTGGCGGTGCCGACTTGCTTCAGGAAGGCGCGGGCGGTTTTGGCGTTTTCGGCGACGAAGTGGGTGAGATGGGAGGTCAGTTGCTGCACGTGCTGGGGGATGACCTGGTCCAGGGAGTCGGTGGGGCCGAGGGTGTTGGGGATGAGGTATAGGGTGCCGTTCATGTTTTTAAACCGGTGATGCGGTGTCAGACCCGCAGGGTCAGACACCGGTCTGCATACTGTGTTGGCCGGTGCGCCGTTGGTGTCTGACCCTGTGGGTCGGACACCGGTCTACCGGTTTTGGAAAAAGCTGACGCCGGCAGCGCGCAGCATGCCAGTCAAGGCGATCAGCGGCAAGCCCGTGAGTGCCGTCGGATCGCTGGAATCGATCCGCTCCAGGATCGCAATTCCCAGCGCCTCGTTTTTCGCGCTTCCGGCACAATCATAGGGCTGCTCGATGCGCAGGTAGGCATCCAGTTCCTCGTCCGGCAAATCGCGGAACTTGACCACGGTCTGGATGTCTTCAAGCTGGTGCGTATTGTTGCGCCCATCCCACACGCAAAGCGCGGTATGAAACACCACTTCACGCCCGCGCATTTTTTGCAGCTGGGCGAGGGCATTGGCATGATTGCCAGGTTTGCCGATTTGCTCATCGTCCAAAGTGGCGACCTGGTCGGAGCCGATCACCAGCGCGCCAGGGTGGCGGGCAGCTACTGCGGCAGCCTTTTCACGGGCCAGGCGCAGGGCGGTGGCAGAGGGAGTTTCGCCCGGCAGCGGGCTTTCGTCGATATCCGGCACATCGACCGAGAACGGTAAACGCAGCCGCGACAACAGCTCCCGGCGGTAGGCCGAGCTGGAGGCGAGAATGATGTCGGTTGTTTTCATCAGGGAAATGTTATATGCTCTCTGCGCCGTAGAAAAACAGCGAAAAGTCTCGCAAGTCTTTGACGCGGCGTGGAAAATCCTGTTATTATCGCAGGTTTTCGAGGGAAATTTTAGCCAATGAATGCTTTTGAGATCGACGCCTTTGAATTCTGTCGGACCAACAGCAGCAAGGAAGGGGTAACGCCCGTCGCTGAAATGACCCGGCTTAGCAAGGAATGCGCAAACACTTCCGGTGAGTTGGCCTGGAAGGTGGAGGGTGGTTCCAGCAAACAGGGCTTCCCGCAGATGCGCCTGACCGTTGCCGGCAAAGTGCAATTGGTGTGCCAGCGCTGCCTGACCCCGTTTGATTACGACATCGATTCGTCGACGCTCCTGATGCTCGGCAAGGACGACGAGGATGCGGACGAGATCGAGGAAATCATTGATGATGAAAGCATTGACGTGATCGTCGGTGCGCGCTCCATGAATCTCATGGACCTGGTGGAAGATGAGGCCCTGCTGGCCTTGCCGCAGTCGCCGAAGCACGAGGTGTGTCCTGATACCTCGCTGGTCGACTCTGCGAAGAATGAGAAGGCGTCGCCCTTCGCCGGCCTGAAAGGCCTGAAAACGAATTAATCAGTTTGTAGTAGCAAAGAACGTGTCAAAACGCGTGCAGTAATCGAGTTTGGCATGGATGTAAAAGCTCGATTCGCATGTTTTTGCGCATCGGATGTGTTAAAATCTTAGAACTTTAGTATTAGGAGTCATCATGGCTGTTCAACAGAACAAGAAATCCCCGTCGAAGCGCGGCATGCACCGTTCGCACGATTTTCTGGTAGCACCGAACCTGGCCGTTGAGCCAACCACCGGTGAAACCCACCTGCGTCACCACATTTCGCCTAACGGCTTCTATCGTGGTCGCAAAGTGCTGAAGACCAAGAACGACGAGTAATCGACGTTTCGCTTCAGCGACAAGACAAAGCGGTGCTACGCAGGATTTTCTGACGTCGCGCCGCTTTTTCTTTGAGTTATACAATGACAATTAAAATCTCTATCGACTGCATGGGTGGCGATCACGGCCCCTCAGTTACGATCCCCGCAGCACTCTCTTTCCTCAAGCACGAACCGAATGCCGAGCTGGTCCTTGTTGGCCTGGAAGACGTCCTTCGCGCTGAACTGAAAAAGCACCACGCCGAGGCCGAGCCGCGCCTCACCGTCCTTCACGCTTCCGAACAGGTCACCATGGATGACCCGCTCGAGGTCGCTTTGCGCCGCAAGAAGGATTCGTCGATGCGCGTGGCCATTGAGCAGGTCAAGAGCGGCGCCGTTGCCGGCTGTGTTTCGGCTGGCAATACCGGCGCCCTGATGGCAGTTTCCCGTTACGTGCTGAAGACCATGGCCGGCGTCGACCGTCCTGCCATCTGCACCATCATGCCCAACAAGCTGGGCAAGCCAACCTATATGCTGGACCTGGGCGCCAACGTGGATTGCGAACCGCACCACCTGCACCAATTCGCTATCATGGGTTATGTGCTGGTGCAGGCCATGGAGGACATCGAACGCCCGACCATCGGCTTGTTGAACGTGGGCACGGAAGACATCAAGGGCAATGAAGTGGTGAAAGCCACCGCTGCCTTGCTGCGCGCCGACCACGAGCGCGGCGCCCTGAACTTCTACGGCAACGTGGAAGGGAACGATATTTTCAAAGGTACCACCGACATCGTCGTCTGCGACGGTTTTGTCGGCAATGTGACGCTGAAGGCCATCGAAGGCCTGGCCAGCTTGTTCAAGGTGGTGCTGACCGAAGAATTCAAGCGTAACCCGATCACCATGTTGGGTGCGCTGATCGCGCGCGGTGCGCTGCGCATGATCACCCAACGCCTGAATCCTGCCCGCTTTAACGGCGCCGGCCTGCTGGGCCTGCGCGGCCTGGTATTCAAGAGCCATGGTGGGGCGGGCGTGGAAGCCTTTGAATGGGCAATCCGCCGCGCTTACGAGGCGGCGCATCATGATTTGCAAGAGCATCTGTCGGCCATGATTGCCGAACTGATGCCGCAGGAAGAGACGACACCACAAACGAGAGACACGCATGACCCTGTACAGCAAGATCGTAGGCACGGGCAGCTACCTGCCTGAGAAACGCGTAACCAACCATGAACTGGCAGCCCAGCTGGCTGCCAAGGGCATCGAGACTTCGGACGAGTGGATTGTGTCGCGCAGCGGCATTTCCGCCCGCCACTATGCGGA
This sequence comes from Pseudoduganella sp. R-34, assembly GCF_049904655.1. Lineage (NCBI taxonomy): Bacteria > Pseudomonadati > Pseudomonadota > Betaproteobacteria > Burkholderiales > Oxalobacteraceae > Pseudoduganella > Pseudoduganella sp. R-34. Next base: position 4,640,231 of record NZ_CP184572.1, on the reverse strand, counting down.
GCCTGAACAGGCTTCGTCCGACCTGGGTGTGATCGCGGCCAAGCGGGCATTGGAAATGGCCGGCATGCAGCCGGACGATATCGACCTGATCATCGTTGCCAGTTCCACGCCGGACTTTTACGGCAGCTTCCCGAGCACGGCCTGCATCGTGCAGAAGAAGCTGGGCATGACCAACAACTGCGCGGCAGTGGACGTGCAGGCCGTCTGCAGCGGCTTCGTTTACGCGGTGGCGACGGCGGACAGCTTCATCAAGTCCGGCATGCACAAGAATGTGCTCGTGATCGGTGCGGAAGTGTTCTCTCGCATCCTGAATTTCGAAGACCGCACCACCTGCGTGCTGTTTGGCGATGGCGCTGGCGCCATTGTCATGAGCGCGTCGCAAGAGCCTGGCATCCTCGCGTGCAAGCTGCATGCTGACGGCCGCCATTCCGATGTGCTGCGCGTGCCGGGCAGCCTGTCCAACGGCGCGATCGACGGCAGCGCTTTCCTGTACATGGATGGCCAGGCGGTGTTCAAGCTGGCGGTGTCGGTGCTGGAGAAGGTGGCCTACGAGGCACTGGACGCGGCAGGCATGACTTCCGGCCAGATTGACTGGCTGATCCCGCACCAGGCCAATATCCGCATCATGAACGGCACCGCCAGGAAGCTGGGCATGGAGCCGGAAAAGATGGTGGTGACCGTCGACCAGCATGGCAATACTTCCGCAGCTTCGATCCCGCTGGCGCTGGACGTCGCGGTGCGCGATGGCCGCATCAAGAAGGGCGATGTGGTGATGATGGAAGGTGTAGGCGGTGGCTTTACGTGGGGTGCCGTACTGGCCCGGATGTAATAAAATGCAGTCCTTTTTAGAATAAGAAGTCTAAAGGTTGAAAGATGAATAAATTCGCGTTCGTATTCCCGGGCCAGGGTTCCCAGGCCGTGGGCATGATGGAAGGTTTTGCCGGCAATCCAGTGGTCGCACAGACCCTTGCCGAAGCTTCCGACGCATTGCAGTTCGACCTGGCCAAGCTGATTGCTGAAGGCCCGAAAGAAGAACTCGACCTGACCACCAATACCCAGCCGATCATGCTGACCGCTGCCGTGGCAGCCTACCGCGCCTGGATCGCCGCTGGCGGCCCGGTGCCAACCGTGGTTGCCGGCCACTCGCTGGGCGAGTACTCGGCCCTGGTAGCTGCAGGCGTGATTTCCTTCAAGGATGCGGTGCCGCTGGTGCGCTTCCGCGCCCAAGCGATGCAGGAAGCCGTGCCAGTCGGGCAGGGTACCATGGCTGTGATGCTGGGCCTGTCCGATGAAGACGTGCGTGCAGCCTGCGCCGAAGCGGCTGCCGCCGTTCCTGGCGAAGTGGTGGAAGCGGTTAACTACAATGCGCCAGCGCAAGTCGTGGTCGCCGGTCACGCTGCCGCGGTCGACAAGGCCTGTGAAATCGCCAAGGCGAAAGGCGCCAAGCGCGCCATGCGCCTGCCGGTTTCCGCGCCGTTCCACAGCTCGCTGCTCAAGCCGGCTTCGGATCGCCTGCGCGAGTACATGGCTTCGATCCATTTCAATGCGCCGCAAATCCCGCTGATCAACAATGTGGACGTGGCCGTGCTGAACGACCCGGCTTCGATCAAGGACGCACTGGTGCGCCAGGCCGCTTCCCCGGTGCGCTGGGTGGAAACCATGCAGAAAGTTGCAGCCGACGGCATCACGAATGTGGTTGAATGCGGTCCGGGCAAGGTCCTGATGGGCCTGGCCAAGCGTATCGATCCGGTCCTGGTTGGCGAGGCCATCTACGACCAGGCAACCCTCGAGCGCATGCTGGAAACCCTGAAATAAACAAGGATGACAATGACACTCGCTAATCAAGTAGCACTGGTGACCGGCGCCTCGCGCGGCATCGGCAAGGCAATCGCGCAAGAACTGGCCCGCCAGGGCGCCAAAGTGATCGGCACCGCCACCACCGAGGCCGGCGCAGAAGCGATCTCGGCCTACCTGGCCGACATCGGCGCGGAAGCAGGCAGGGGTATGGTGCTGAACGTCACCAACGCCGAGCAGTGCGCTGCCGTCATCGACGATATCTCGAAAACCTACGGCGCCGTCGGCATCCTGGTCAACAACGCGGGCATCACGCAAGACCAGCTGGCCATGCGCATGAAGGACGAGGAGTGGGATAACGTGATCGCCACCAACCTGACTTCGGTGGGCCGCCTGTCGCGTGCTGTCCTGCGCGGCATGATGAAAGCGAAGGCTGGGCGTATCATTAATATCACCTCCGTGGTGGCTTCGGCCGGCAACCCTGGCCAGATGAACTACGCTGCCGCCAAGGCTGGCGTCGAGGGCATGACCCGCGCCCTGGCACGTGAAATCGGCAGCCGCAACATTACCGTCAACAGCGTCGCCCCCGGCTTTATCGATACCGATATGACCAAGGCGCTGGGCGAAGACCAGCATACGGCCCTGCTGACCCAGATTCCACTGGGCCGCCTGGGCAAGCCGGAAGATATCGCGGCAGCCGTCGCTTTCCTGGCCTCGCCAGCGGCCGCATATATTACCGGTACCACCCTCCACGTGAACGGTGGTATGTATATGAATTGATACGGTTATGCGGCATAATGCCGCACGATCGCATCATTTAATAGTGATTTCAACGTAGATCAAATCAAACGTCGAAATTAGTTTATAGGCGCGCAAACCTGCTAAAATGCGCGCTTTCCGTAACAACATATTGGAGCCATAACATGTCGGATATCGAACAACGCGTTAAGAAAATCGTCGCTGAACAACTGGGCGTCGCTGAAGCAGACATCAAGAACGAATCCTCTTTCGTCGACGACCTGGGCGCCGATTCCCTCGACACCGTTGAGCTGGTAATGGCACTGGAAGACGAGTTCGAAATGGAAATCCCAGACGAACAAGCTGAAAAGATCACCACCGTGCAGCAAGCGATCGACTACGCAACTGCACACGTCAAGGCCTAATCAAAGCCCTGACTCTCCGATCCACTCCGGGAGACTCGCTTGAGTTCTAAAAACCGTCGTGTAGTGGTCACCGGCCTCGGTGTTATTTCCCCCGTCGGCAACAGCGTTGCCGACGCGTGGAAAGCAATCACCGAGAGCAAGTCCGGGATCGCAAACATTACTAGTTTTGACGCGTCGGCCTTCTCCACCCGTTTCGCGGGTGAAGTGAAGGGCTTCAACGTCGAGGACTACCTCGACGCCAAAGAAGCGCGTCACATGGATAAATTCATCCACTTCGGCATGGCCGCTGGCATCCAGGCAATCCAGGATTCCGGCATCACCGTCACCGAAGAAAATGCCGATCGCATCGGCGTGATCATTGGATCCGGCATCGGCGGCCTGCCGATGATTGAAGCGCAGAAGGAAGACTACGACAAGCGCGGTCCGCGCCGTATCTCCCCATTCTTCGTGCCGGCCTCGATCATCAATATGATTTCCGGCAACCTGTCGATCAAGTACGGCATGCGCGGTCCCAACCTGTCCATCGTGACGGCTTGCACCACCGGCCTGCATTCGATCGGCGTGGCAGCCCGTGCCATTGAATATGGCGATGCGGATGTCATGATCGCCGGCGGCGCGGAATCGACCGTGTCGCCGCTGGGCCTGGGCGGTTTCGCTTCGGCTCGCGCGCTGTCCCAACGCAACGATGATCCTGCCACCGCGTCCCGCCCATGGGACATGGACCGCGACGGCTTCGTGCTGGGCGAAGGCGCCGGCGTCATGGTCCTGGAAGAGTACGAACACGCGAAAGCGCGCGGCGCCAAGATCTATGCAGAAGTGCTGGGCTTTGGCATGAGCGCCGATGCATATCACATGACCTCGCCGCTGGAAGATGGCGCTGGTGGCAGCAAGTCGGCGCAGAACGCGCTGCGCAACGCTGGCATCAACCCTGACCAGGTGAACTATGTGAACGCGCACGGCACCTCGACGCCGCAGGGCGACGTGGCGGAAGTCCAGGGTGTCAAGCGCACCTTCGGCGACCACGCCAAGAAGCTGGTTGTCAGCTCCACCAAGTCGGCCACCGGCCACCTGCTGGGCGGCGCTGGCGGCCTGGAGTCTGTGTTCACCGTACTGGCAATCCACAACCAGGTGATCCCACCGACCATCAACCTGTTCAACCAGGATCCGGCATGCGATCTGGACTTCTGCGCCAATACCGCGCGTGATGCCACGATCAACTATGCGCTGAAGAACTCCTTCGGCTTCGGCGGAACGAACGGCAGCCTGCTGTTCGCTAAAGTCTAAACGGAACTTCCAAGCCTCGCCCCGGTCTCAGTACCGGGGCGAGCGCTCCCGCTGTACCCCCCTTCATTTATTCCTATGTCGATCGCGGCATCTGTCGCTGTTCGTCCGTCGCCATGCCTGCGCGTTTTGCGGGCAGGGATTGTTGCGTCCGTGCTGGCTGTCGGGGCATGGAGCGGGCAGCCCTTGCTGGCGGTGGCAGCCCTGGCAAGCCTGCGGCGCGAAGTCAATTGCAGCCACATTGATATTTCCGGTGTCGGAGAAATCCGGCTGACGGTATACCGGAAGCAGTGCCGGGCACGCTTGCTCGATGGTTGCACCGCGTGGCCGGCCGCCTTGCTGCTCCACCTCGAGCTGGAAGGAGGGCTGCGCCTGTGGCTGGCCTTGCTGCCGGATTCGGTGGCGCGCGGCGAGTGGCGCCGGCTGCAGGCGGCAGTGCGGGCCCAGCTTCAAAAAATGTGAACCAATCTTCGCGGGACTGCTCTTATGAAGGTGGACCCAGATCGTGAGCTGGTGGAGCGGGCCCGGGCAGGGGAGCGGGCCGCGTTTGACCAGCTGGTGGCGCGCTACCAGCGGCGCCTGCTGCGCCTGGTCCTGCGGCTGCTGCGCGATCCGGCCGAGGCGGAGGATGTGGTGCAGGAGACCTTCCTCAAGGCGTACCGCGCCTTGCCGCGCTTTCGGGGCGAGGCGGCGTTCTACACCTGGCTGTACCGGATTGCCTTGAATGGGGCGCGCAATGCAATCCTGCGGCGGCGGCAGCGAAGCGCACCGCAGGGCGTGGCGCCGTCCCAGCTTCCGGCGCCGGTGCCGGAAATCGGGACGCCGGAGTCGATGTTGCTCAGCAAGCAGGTGATGCTGGCCATCGATGCGGCCATGGAGGCTTTGCCGCTGGAGTTGCGAACTGCCGTCGTGCTGCGGGAAATCGAGGGCTTGAGTTATGAGGAAATTGCGCAAATCATGGAGTGTCCGCTGGGAACCGTGCGCAGCCGGATTTTTCGCGCCCGCGAAGCGATTGCACGGCGCTTGCGGCCTTTACTGGATTTGCCTGTCGATAAGCGTTGGTGAGGAGGAGCAATGATTTTGCTGCCGGATGAGGATGAGCTGCCCGTGGGCGCCCAGGTCAATGCGGTGATCGGGGAGGCCTTGCGCCTGAGTGTTGCCGACATCGAGCCGAGTGCAGGCTTCGTGGCGCGGCTGGCGGCGGCGCTGGACGAGGCGGAGCGCGACAGTCATCTGGTGCGAACGCAGGTGGTGGCCGGCGAGCCGGCGTGCCAGGAGGCCGTGCCGGGCGAGAGCAAGCAGGCGGGCGAGGGTGAGGGAGCGGGGCAAGGGTCGGAAGCTGCCGAAGCGGCCTCTTGAAACCGCGAGGGGTTGCCCGCAACATATCGTCACAATATCCGGCTCCCGTTTAACACGAAGCTGATTTATATTGCTTGTTCTTCATTGACTTTCACTGAACGCAACCATGAAAAAAACCATGATTTCTGCGCTGGTACTCAGTGCAGCCTCCCTCGGCCTGCCGGCCGTTGCCGGTTTCGCGCCCGCCTATGCGGCGGCTCCCGCCGTGGCCGGTTTGCCGGACTTTGCCGACCTCGTTGAGCGAGTCGGCCCGGCTGTCGTGAATATTCGTACTACCGAACGCATTACCCAGCGCGACGTCGACGCGGCTGGCCAGGTCGATGAAATGCAGGAATTCCTGCGCCGCTTCTTCGGCGGGCAAATGCCGCGCGGCCAGGCGCCGCGCCGCCGTAACCTGCCGACCCCGGGCCAGGAGATCCAGCGCGGCATCGGCTCCGGCTTTGTCGTGTCGGCCGACGGCTATGTGCTGACCAATGCCCACGTAGTCGATGGCGCCGACGAGGTGTACGTCACCCTGACCGATAAGCGGGAATTCAAGGCCAAGGTGCTGGGCGCCGATGCGCGCGCCGACGTGGCCGTGCTGAAGATCGATAGCGGCGGCAAGCTGCCCTACCTGACCATTGGCGACCCGAACAAGTCCCGCGTCGGCGAATGGGTGATCGCGATCGGTTCCCCATTCAATCTCGAGAACACTGTCACCTCCGGCATCATTTCGGCCAAGGCGCGCGATACCGGCGACCTGCTGCCGCTGATCCAGAGCGACGTGGCGGTCAACCCGGGCAACTCGGGTGGGCCGCTGATCAACCTGAAGGGCGAAGTAATCGGCATCAATTCGCAGATCGCGACGCTGTCCGGTGGCTATAACGGCATTTCCTTTGCGATCCCGATCGACGAGGCGATGCGCGTGGCCGACCAATTGAAGAAATCCGGCAAGGTGACCCGCGGTCGCCTGGGCGTGCAGATTGGCGAGCTGAACAAGGACGTCGCCGAGTCGCTGGGCCTGAAGAACAACAAGGGCGCCGAGGTGACCCAGGTCGAACCGGGCAGCCCGGCCGACAAGGGCGGCCTGCGCGTGGGCGATGTAGTCATCAAGTACAACGGCAAGGATATCGACCGCTTTGCCGACCTGACCCGCATGGTGCTGGGCACTGCGCCAGGCAGCAAATCGACTTTGACCGTGTGGCGCAAGGGCGCTCCGGTGGATGTGCATGTCACGGTGGGCGAGGCTGATCCGGACAACAAGGTGGCTGCTCGTTCGGGCGGCAAGAAGGGCGAGAAGAGGGACGAGGCGCCAGCCAGTGCGGTCAATGCGCTGGGCTTCGTAGTCAGCGACCTGACTGCGGCGCAGAAGCGTGAACTGGGCGTGTCCGGAGGCGTGATCGTTGAGGATACCGACGGTCCGGCCGAGGCTGCCGGCCTGCGCCAGGGCGATATCCTGCTGATGCTGAACAACCAGGACATCGTGGACGCCAGGCAGTTCAATGCTGCCGTGGCCAAGCTCGATCCGAAGCGGGCCGCCGCCGTGCTGGTGCGCCGCGGCAACCAGGCGCAGCACTTCTCGCTGCGCCCGGCGCCCGCCTCCAAGTAAGCACCGCTCGGCCCGACGCCGCCGCGCGTTTGTCGCCCCTCAAGGCGGCAAGCCCGCGGCGGCGTTACGTTTGGTTCTCCGCCCTGCGCGCCAGGAGGACGCCATGCCGCATGAGTTTGGCAACTACGACGCGCACGCCGAAGATGAAGTTATTCGCACAAGGGTAACCATCGTGGAGCGTGATTCTCAAGCCATCCTGGCGCGCCTCGACAGGGAGATGGCAACTAAAGCTGACCTCGAGCGTGCCGTTGCGACAGTTGTGAAATGGACGGTTGGCGCGACGCTAGGATCGATAGCACTCATGATTACTGTCATGACGTTCGTCATGAACTATGCGCCGCCGCAGGGACGGTTCGCCAGACAGGAACCCGTCGCAACGGTGGCGACTGCGCCCGTTCAGCCGCAGGCTATCATCATCACCATCCCGCCCGGCGCGCTACAATGGCAGCCCGCGCCCGAGGGGGCGCAGACCAGCCCACGCAAGCCCTGAATGCACGCCACTCCGCACTTTACCCTTTATTCCCGTTCCTACTGCCACCTGTGCGAAGACATGCTGGCAGCCCTGAATGCCCTGCAAACCCCGGAAAAGCCGTTCACTGTCGAAGTCATTGACGTTGATGCCGACGAAGCCCTGGTGGCGCGCTTCGACGAGCTGGTACCGGTGCTGTTCGCCGATCTGGCTGAGCCAGAGCTGTGCCATTACTTCCTGGATGAGGCCAAAGTACGGGCCGTGTTGTCGAAATGATTGCCGGAATGGCACTATTTCACAGTCTTCCCTCTAGAAATCCGGCTTTCCCCTCTGAAATCCGGTAAAATGCCGGGGGTTACCCTTGCATTGAATTCCATAAAAAGGCGCTCAAGCGCCTTTTTGTTATAGCTCGTTTCGATTTTTAATGAACAACATTCGCAATTTTTCCATCATCGCCCACATTGACCACGGCAAGTCCACGCTGGCGGATCGCATCATCCAGCTGTGCGGCGGCCTGTCCGACCGCGAGATGGAAGCGCAGGTCCTGGACTCCATGGACCTGGAACGTGAACGCGGCATCACCATCAAAGCCCAGACCGCAGCCCTGAAGTACAAGGCGCGCAACGGCGAAATCTACAACCTGAACCTGATCGACACCCCGGGCCACGTCGACTTCTCCTATGAAGTGAGCCGTTCCCTGTCCGCCTGCGAAGGCGCGCTGCTGGTGGTGGACGCGTCGCAGGGCGTGGAAGCGCAGACCGTGGCCAACTGCTACACCGCGCTCGACCTGGGCGTGGAAGTGGTGCCGGTACTGAACAAGATCGACCTGCCGAACGCCGACCCGCCAACCGCGATCGCCGAGATCGAAGACGTGATCGGCATTGAAGCCGGCGACGCCGTGCAATGCTCGGCCAAGACCGGCCTGGGCGTGGAAGACGTTCTGGAATCGATCATCGCCAAGGTGCCGCCGCCAAAAGGCGACCCGGAAGCGCCGCTGCAAGCCCTGATCATCGACTCCTGGTACGACGCCTACGTGGGCGTGGTGATGCTGGTGCGCGTGGTGAACGGCACCCTGCGTCCAAAAGAAAAGATCCGCCTGATGGCGACCGACTCGGTGCAGCTGGTGGAAGACATCGGTATCTTCTCGCCGCGTTCCGTCTCGCTGTCCCAGCTGACCGCAGGCCAGGTGGGATTCGTCATCGCCGGCATCAAGGAACTGAAAGCCGCCCGTGTTGGCGACACCATCACCCATGCACAAAACGGCGCTCCGGCCCCGCTGCCAGGCTTCAAGGAAGTCCAGCCGCAGGTGTTCGCCGGCCTGTTCCCGGTGGAAGCCAACCAGTACGATGCGCTGCGCGACTCGCTGGAAAAGCTGAAACTGAACGATGCCGCGCTGCAGTTCGAACCTGAAGTGTCGCAGGCGCTGGGCTTCGGCTTCCGCTGCGGCTTCCTCGGCCTGCTGCACATGGAAATCGTGCAGGAGCGCCTGGAGCGTGAATTCGACCAGGACCTGATCACCACCGCACCGACCGTGGTGTATGAAGTCGAGAAACGCGACGGCACCGTGATCCACGTCGACAACCCGTCGCGCATGCCGGACCCGAGCCACATCAACGAAGTGCGCGAGCCGATCGTGACGGTCAACCTGTACATGCCGCAAGAGTATGTCGGTTCCGTGATCACCCTGTGCATCGCCAAGCGCGGCATCCAGATGGACATGGCTTACCACGGCCGCCAGGTGAAGCTGGTGTACGAGATGCCGATGGCCGAGATCGTGCTGGACTTCTTCGACAAGCTGAAGTCCACCTCGCGCGGCTACGCGTCGATGGACTACGAGTTCAAGGAAAACCGTGCTGCCGACGTGGTCAAGGTCGACATGCTCATCAACAGCGAAAAGGTCGACGCGCTGGCCATCATCGTGCACCGCGCCAATGCGCCATACCGCGGCCGCGCCGTGGCGGCCAAGATGCGCGAACTGATCCCGCGCCAGATGTTCGACGTGGCGATCCAGGCAGCGATCGGCTCCAACATCATCTCGCGTGAAAACGTCAAGGCGATGCGCAAGAACGTGCTGGCCAAGTGCTACGGCGGCGACATCACCCGTAAGAAGAAACTGCTCGAGAAGCAGAAAGCAGGCAAGAAGCGCATGAAGCAAGTGGGCTCCGTGGAGATCCCGCAAGAGGCATTCCTGGCAATCCTTCAAGTGGAAGAGAAATGACACTGCAATCCATCCTGGGCAATTTCGCTTTAATCCTGTTCGTCCTGATGGTGGTGACGGGGATCATCTGGGTCCTCGACCTGGTGGTGTTTTCCAGGCAGCGCCGCGCTGCCGCCAACAAGGCGCTGGTTGAATATGACGAGCGCATGGCGCGCTCGGCTGCCAACGGCATCCGCATGGACGAGCAGGGCAATGCCCGCTCCAAGCTGGAAGCGGACATCCTGCGCCAGCCGACCTGGATCGAATATTCGGGCAGCTTCTTCCCGGTGATCGCGCTGGTGTTCTTCCTGCGCTCTTTCCTGTGGGAGCCGTTCAAGATCCCATCCTCGTCGATGGTGCCGACCCTTCTGGTGGGCGACCTGATCCTGGTGAACAAATACACCTATGGCATTCGCCTGCCTATCCTGAACAGGAAGGTGGTGCAGGTCAACGATCCGCAGCGCGGCGATGTGATGGTGTTCAAATATCCGAAGGATATGAGCCAGGACTACATCAAGCGGGTGATTGGTGTGCCGGGTGATAAAATTGTTTATCAAAACAAGCGCTTAACGGTGAATGGCCAGGCAGTTGGCTATACCCCGATGGAAGATTATCTGGAAGAAGGCACTCTTACTTACCAGAAACAATTTACCGAACAGCTCGGCAACGTACAGCACCGCATCCTGAACAACGAAAAGGCGCCGCCGGTCCTGATCGGCCAGGTGGACGACAATTTCCCGCACCGTGAGGCCTGCACTTACAACTACGAAGGGTTTTCGTGTGTAGTTCCTGAAGGAAATTACTTTATGATGGGCGACAATCGGGACAATAGTGCCGACAGCCGTATCTGGGGTTTCGTACCGGACAAAAATATCGTGGGCAAAGCCTTCTTTGTCTGGATGAACCTGGGTAATTTCAATTTCGATCGTCTTGGCGGCATCCGCTAAGCAGACAGGAGAGTAGAACTTATGCGCAAGCAGCATGAACGTGGTATCAGCCTGATTGGCCTGATTTTTGGTATTGCAATCCTTGCGGGCGTCGGCCTGATTGCTGCGCAAATCCTGCCGACCTACATCGAGTACCGCGCCATCGTGAACGCGATCGAGCGTGCCAAGAAGGATGGTGGCGACAATGTCTCGGCCATCCAGGGATCTTTCGCCAGGAGTGCGGAAACGGGTTATATCACGTCGATTACCGGCCACGATTTGATGCTGGAGCGCAATGGCACTGATTTCGACATCAGCTTTGCGTATGAGAAAAAGATTCCCCTGGTTGGCCCGGCCAGCATCCTGCTGGAATACGAGGGCACGACAGCAAAGGCTGGCGCAAAGAAGAAGGTTGAATAATAAGTGATGAATTTACAGTTATTGCAAACCAGGTTGGGCTACACGTTCCAGGATGCTGGATTGCTCCAGCAGGCCCTGACGCACCGTAGCCACAGCAGTTTGCATAACGAACGGCTGGAATTCCTCGGCGACTCGATCCTGAACTGCGTAGTCGCCTCCATCCTTTACGAACGTTTCAACTCCCTCGACGAGGGCGACCTGTCGCGCGTGCGCGCCAACCTGGTCAAGCAGCAATCCCTGTTCGAAATCGCCCAGAAGCTGGAACTGTCGCAGTTCCTGCGCCTGGGCGAAGGCGAACTGAAGTCGGGCGGTTTCCGGCGCCCGTCGATCCTGGCCGATACGCTGGAAGCCTTGCTGGGGGCCATCTACCTGGACGGCAGTTTCGACCAGGCCGCAGCGGTGATCCGCGCCTTCTACATCCCGATCCTCGATTCTGTCGACCCGCAGACGCTGGGCAAGGATGCCAAGACCCTGCTGCAGGAATTCCTGCAGTCGAAGAAGATCTCGCTGCCGCTGTACAACGTGGTCGCCACCCACGGCGCCGCGCACAGCCAGGAGTTCGAGATCGAGTGCCTGGTACCCAAGCTGGGCATCCAGGTGTTCGGGCGGGGCGGCAGCCGCCGCGCCGGCGAGCAGGCTGCGGCCAAGCTGGCGCTGGAAGTGGCCGAAGAAGCGCTGAAGAAAGCGCCATCGGCCGGCCGCAAGCCGCGCCAGCGCTCGGCCCAGCTCAAGCTGGCCGGCATCGCCACGGTCCAGGGCGAAACGGCGGCGGACAAGAAGCTCGCCAAACAATAACTGAATTGAGTTTGCATCATGACTAGTGCACCCACTCCCGCCGGCTTCCGCTGCGGTTACATCGCCATTGTCGGCCGCCCGAACGTTGGCAAGTCGACCCTCATGAATACGCTGATCGGCGCCAAGGTCAGCATCACTTCGCGCAAGGCGCAGACCACGCGCCACCGCATCACCGGCATCCAGACTGTCAGCGACGCGCAGTTCATTTACGTCGATACGCCCGGCTTCCAGACCCGCCATTCGAATGCGCTGAACAAGACGCTGAACAAGACGGTGACGAATACGCTGGAATCGTCGGACCTGATCCTGTACATCGTGGAGGCGGGCACCTTCGGCCAAGCCGACCAGCAAGTGATGGATTTGCTGCCGAAGAATGTGCCGGTGATCCTGGTGATCAACAAGTCGGACCGCGTAAAGGACAAGGCGGTACTGATGCCGTTCGCGCAGCAGATTGCCGAGAAATTCCAGTTCACGGCGATCGTGCCGGTGAGCGCCAAGCTGCGCTTCCAGCTGGATGGCCTGCAAAACGAGATCAAGAAGCACTTGCCGGAGAATGAGCCGATCTTCGGCGAGGACGATATCACCGACCGCAGCGAGAAATTCCTGGCGTCGGAAATCGTGCGCGAGAAGCTGTTCCGCTTTGTGGGCGACGAGCTGCCTTATACCAGCACGGTGCTGATCGAGAAGTTCGAGCAGGAAGGCAATTTGCGCCGCATCTTTGCCGCCATCCTGGTCGAGCGCGACAGCCACAAGTCCATGATCATCGGTAACAAGGGCGCGCGCCTGAAAGAAGTCAGCACCCAGGCCCGCCAGGACATGGAAAAACTGTTTGGCGGCCCGGTCTACCTCGAGATCTGGGTGAAAGTGAAATCCGGCTGGGCCGACAACGAGGCTGGCCTGCGCGCATACGGCTACGAATAATGCCTGTCCTGACAGCCGAGCCCGTGTCCCATTTGGGGTCTGACCCCAGCCGGGACACGAGCGCGGCCGTACCAGCCCCGCCGGCGCAGAAGCGCCGCCCACCAGGGCAGCAGCGCACTGTCGGCACCCGCGTGACGGGACAGCCGGCCTTTGTGCTGCATAGCTACCCGTACAAGGAAACCTCGCTCATCGTCGAGCTGTTCACGCGCGACTACGGGCGCGTGGCATTGATCGCCAAGGGCGCCAAGCGTCCGCATTCGCAGCTGCGCGGAGTGTTGCAAACCTTCCAGCCCCTGACCACCGGCTGGACCGGCAAGAACGAATTGCGCACGCTGACCGATGCCGACTGGGTCGGCGGCATGCTGCCCCTTGAAAAGACCGCGCTGCTGTGCGGCTTCTACCTGAATGAACTGCTGGTCAAGCTGACCGCACGCGACGATGCGCATGCGAAGCTGTTCGACCATTACGTCTCCACGCTGAACCAGCTGGCCCACAATGAACCGGCTCCGATCGTGCTGCGCAAGTTCGAAATGGCGCTGCTGAAGGAGACCGGCGTGGCGGCCGACCTGACGCGCTGCACCGCCTCGCGCACGAAAGTGCTGGCCGATGTACATTATGTGGTAGACCCGGATCGCGGGCCGCGCCCGGAGCGCGATGAGGACACGGCCCCGCGTGTCGCAGGCAAGACGCTGCTCGATATCGAGCGCGAAGATTACAGCGACCCGGCAACGCAGGCGCAAAGCAAGCAGCTGATGCGCTACCTGTTGTCCTGGCACCTTGGCGGCGCGCCATTGAATACGCGCCAGATATTGATCGATTTGCTGCAACTTTAAGAAAAGAACATGAGCTTCCTGTCACCATCCGGCACCATCATCGACCTTGGCGTGAATATCGACCACGTCGCCACGCTGCGCAATGCGCGCGGCACCGTGTACCCGGACCCGATCCGCGCGGCGCTGCTGGCCGAACAGGCCGGCGCCGATTGCATTACCCTGCACCTGCGCGAAGACCGCCGCCACATCAAGGATGCCGACGTGATTGCGCTGGCGCCGCAACTGGTGACGCGCATGAACCTGGAAGCGGCCGTGACCCAGGAGATGATCGACTTCGCCTGCCGCATCAAGCCGGCCGACGTCTGCCTGGTGCCGGAAAAACGCACCGAAATCACCACCGAAGGCGGGCTGGACGTGGTGCGCTTCCACAAGGAAGTGGAGGCCGCCGTGAAACAGCTGCAAGGGGAGGGCATTCGCGTGTCCCTGTTCATCGACGCCGATGAAGAGCAGATCAAGGCTGCCGCCGCAGTCGGCGCGCCGGTGATCGAACTGCACACCGGCGCCTATGCCGATGCGGAAGGCGAAGCGCAGGCGCGCGAACTGCAGCGCGTCAGGGACGGCGTGCGCTGGGGCGTGCAAAACGGCTTGAAGGTCAATGCCGGCCATGGCCTGCACTACACCAACGTACAGGCCATTGCCGCCATTCCGGAAATCGCGGAGCTGAATATCGGCCACGCCATCGTGGCGCACTCGATCTTCGCCGGCTGGGAAAATGCCGTGCGCGAAATGAAGGCCATCATGGTGTCGACCCGCCTGGGCGCAAAATGATCTACGGGATCGGGACGGACGTCAGCAAAGTTCCCCGCATTGCCGCCGCGTTGGAACGCAGCGGCGAGCGCTTTGCGCGCAAGATCCTCGGTCCTGAAGAATTTGCGGTTTTCCAGGAGCGTTGCGCCCGCAGCCCGCTGCGCGGCGTGCGCTATGCGGCGACCCGCTTCGCAGCCAAGGAAGCTTTCTCGAAGGCCCTAGGCCTGGGCCTGCGCCCGCCGATGACCTGGCATACCGCGCAGCTGCTCAATGATGATTCAGGCAAGCCGTACATGGCCTGCAGCGGCGCGCTGGGCGAATTCATGTTGCAGAATGCGCTGGTCGCCCATATCTCCGTGAGCGATGAAGAGGATTACGCGGTCGCCTATGCGATCGTCGAACGAGCGAATGACTGAAGAAACCCCAGACCCGCGCGAACAGGTGCTGGCCACCGTTGCCAAGCTGCCAAACCTGCCTGGCGTGTACCGCTACTTCGATGCCGAAGACAAGGTGCTCTACGTGGGCAAGGCGCGCGACCTGAAAAAGCGCGTGTCAAGCTATTTCCAGAAGAATCTTTCGAGCCCGCGCATTGCCTTGATGGTCGAGCGCATCGCGCGCCTGGAAACCACGGTGACGCGCAGCGAAGCCGAGGCCCTGATCCTGGAAAACAACCTGATCAAGGCCTTGCAGCCGCGCTACAACATCCTGTTCCGCGACGACAAGAGCTATCCCTACCTGAAGATCACCGGCGGCGACGTACCGCGCATGGTGTACTACCGCGGCGCGGTCGACCGCAAGCACCAGTATTTCGGTCCTTTCCCTTCCTCGTGGGCGGTGAAGGAATCGATGCAGATCCTGCAAAAGGTTTTCATGTTGCGCACCTGCGAGGACAGCGTGTACATGAACCGCACGCGTCCCTGCCTGCTGCACCAGATCGGGCGCTGCAGCGCACCCTGCGTGGGCTTGATCGCGGTGGAGGACTACCGCAATGACGTCAACAACGCCGCGCGCTTCCTGCGCGGCCGGCAGACGGAGGTGCTGGAGGAGCTGGAGCAGAAGATGCTCGCCTATGCCACCGATCTCAAATTCGAGCAGGCGGCCGTGGTGCGCAACCGTATCCAGTCGCTGTCGAAGGTGTTGCACCAGCAGTCGATGGAAACCACCGGCGACCAGGACGTGGATATCCTGGCCGTGGTGGTGCAGGGCGGCCGTGCCTGCGTCAACCTGGCGATGGTGCGCGGCGGCCGCCACCTGGGCGACCGGGCATACTTCCCGACCCACGTGATGGATGCGGAGGTCGTGGCCGAACGCCCGATCGAACAGGAAGTGCTGGCCGCTTTCCTGGTGCAGCATTACACCGAGAAGTCGATTCCCGGCACCCTGATCCTGAATATCGAATTCGACCAGCCGGAGCTGATCCTGGCGCTGCAGGAACAGTGCGGGCACCGCATCCACCTTGTATTCCAGCCGCAAGGCCAGCGCCGCCAGTGGCAGGAGCTGGCGCAGAAGGGCGCCGAGATATCGCTGGCCCGCCTGCTGTCCGAGCAGGGCTCGCAGCAGGCCCGCACCCGCGCCCTGGCCGAAGTGCTCGGGCTGGAAAACGAAGACCTCGACACCCTGCGCGTGGAGTGCTTCGACATTTCGCACACGGCCGGCGAGGCGACGCAAGCGTCCTGCGTGGTGTTCCACCATCACCAGATGCAGAACGGCGAGTACCGCCGCTACAACATCAACGACATCACGCCGGGCGACGATTACGCCGCCATGCGCCAGGTGCTGACGCGCCGCTACGAAAAAGTGGCGGGCGGCGACGGCGTCATGCCGGACGTGGTGCTGATCGACGGCGGCAAGGGGCAGGTCGAAATGGCGCGCCAGGTGTTTGTCGAGCTGGGACTGGACATCAGCCTGATCGTCGGGGTGGCGAAAGGCGAGGGCAGGCGCGTCGGCCTGGAGACACTGGTCTTCGTCGATGGCCGCGAGCCGCAGGAACTGGGCAAGGAGTCCGCAGCCCTGATGCTGGTGGCCATGATCCGCGACGAAGCCCACCGTTTTGCCATCACCGGCATGCGCGCCAAGCGAGCCAAGGCCCGCCAGACCTCGCGCCTGGAGGAGATTGAAGGCATTGGCGCCAAGCGCCGCCAGAAGCTTTTGTCCCGCTTTGGCGGGCTGAAAGGCGTGATGAACGCCAGTATCGAGGACTTGAAATCGGTGGAGGGTATCTCGGACACGCTGGCCGAAGAAATCTACCGGCAGCTCCACTGAAAACCGGTAAACCAGGGTCAGACGGGACGGCCATCCGGCATGGGTCTAACCCTGTCTGATCGACTGTCGCGGGGTTGGTTCTGGGCCTTTGACGTTCTGAGAAATTCAAAGGCCTAGACCCATCCCCTCACCGCAGCGCAGACAGGGTCCGACCCTCCGGGTCGTACCCAGGTTTACCGGTTTTCGCAGTCAAATTGGCTTTGATCGCGCCGTCGTTATACACTAGCGGCGCGTCATTACAATTCCTATACACCGCATATGCCTTTCAACATCCCGATCCTTCTGACCTGGTTGCGCGTCGCGCTGATTCCCCTGGTCGTAGGCGTGTTCTACCTCCCCGTCACCTGGCTTAGCCCGCACGAACGCAATCTGGCCGCCACCCTGATTTTCATCGTTGCCGCCGTTACCGACTGGTTCGACGGCTTCCTGGCCCGCCGCTGGCAGCAGACATCGGCCTTCGGCGCCTTCCTCGACCCCGTGGCCGACAAGCTGATGGTGGCGGGCGCCTTGCTGGTGCTGCTTAACCTGGACGGCGGCCGCTGCCACCCGATTGTCGCCTTCATCATCATTGGCCGCGAAATTACGATTTCGGCGCTGCGCGAGTGGATGGCGCAGATTGGCGCCTCCAAATCGGTGGCGGTCAGTTCGATCGGCAAGATCAAGACGGCGGCGCAAATGAGCGCCATCCCGATGCTGCTGTACTACGACGTGCTGTGGGGTGCGATCGATACCCGCTTCTGGGGCGACCTGTTGCTGTGGCTGGCCAGCGTCCTCACCGTATGGTCCATGTTCTACTACCTGAAGAAGGCGTGGCCCCTGATCAAGGAACGGTCGGGCAACTTATCGTAAATAACAATATTGCCCCTTGACAGCGTCTTTGGATCATCTATAATGCTGGCCTGCTGTTGATGACGACGCAGCGATGCAAAGCGGGAGTAGCTCAGTTGGTAGAGCGCAACCTTGCCAAGGTTGAGGTCGAGAGTTCGAGACTCTTCTCCCGCTCCAAAAAGTCATCGGCAACAAAGCGGTAACGAAGCAGTAATAATCGCACTGGAAATATGAGAATGTTTCTGCGATAATGCGGTTCCTCTGAAATGCGGGAGTAGCTCAGTTGGTAGAGCGCAACCTTGCCAAGGTTGAGGTCGAGAGTTCGAGACTCTTCTCCCGCTCCAGTTCACTGGAGCAGCAGTAGTAAAATGAAATAACTCCATGCGGGAGTAGCTCAGTTGGTAGAGCGCAACCTTGCCAAGGTTGAGGTCGAGAGTTCGAGACTCTTCTCCCGCTCCAAGTTTTTCAAACCCATGCGGGAATAGCTCAGTTGGTAGAGCGCAACCTTGCCAAGGTTGAGGTCGAGAGTTCGAGACTCTTTTCCCGCTCCAGAATTCTTAGAAAGAACCAGGCCTCGCCGGTTGTTTCTTCCAGCCTTACGGCGGGGTAGCAAAGTGGTTATGCAGCGGCCTGCAAAGCCGTGTACGCCGGTTCGATTCCGGCCCTCGCCTCCAAACAAATCAAGCACTTAGCTTGCGAATCAGCCGGGAACTTCCCGGCTTTTTTGCGTCAAAATGCCTCATAATGGTTCTCTGCCACCTCATTTGGGTGGCAAAACCAGCCTGATACGGCCTCGGTTGGCCGTCTACGCGAGTTGGCCGTCGACGCCAGTCTTCTGCCACTTTGCCACCCAATGTCATGGAGGCAACTATGGCGATGGTCAGGAAATGGGGCGAAAAGTACGAACTGCGAATCAAGCACCGGCTTCTGCCCAAAGGCATTTAAAGTGGACGCGCGCAATTATGGCGAGCAGGTGGAAGCGTTGCTGGCGCAAGGTCATTTGCCGCACGACTTGGTGACGCAGCGCGTTCGCGTCAGCTCCAAGACGTTGGCTAAACTGATGCGAGATTACCAGGCCGCGGTTCCGGTCAGTGCGTTGGATAGCGCCATTCTCCATTTGCTGCGGCTTCAAATCGGCGCCGAACGGGCAGACAGAGTGTTGAAATATCAGTGGGCAGAAGACTGGGTGCGTTCGTTAAAACTCGAGCATCACCTGGCGCCTGGGACGATCCGTAAGCGTGTTGGTGCTGTTGCGCGCCTGTTGGACTGGTTCTTAAAACGAGAAGCCAAGGCCGGCGAACAGCCCATTGCCAATCCATTGCGGCTGCTGCCGAAGAATTATTCGACGTATAACGCGCATGAGGGCTTGCTCTTGGAAGCGCGCGACAACATCGCGTCGAAGAAGGACGTGAGCCGCGACCGGCGATTGGAGGCCGATGAAGAGGCGCGTATTGTCGCTGCGCTACGCGGAGATAAGCGGGAGGGGCGCGAACGCGCCCTTGAGCTGCCAGATGGTGCTGCGTTGATGGACCTCTTCCTCTTACTGGTGAACACCGGTTTGCGTCTGCGCGAAGCGTACACCTTGCGCGTACAGGATGTACGCCTGGACATGCGTACCGTGCACATCCGCAGGAGCAAGACTGGTGCCGCGCGTGATGTCCCACTGCTGCCTGATGTTTACGCCTTGCTGAAGCGTCGCGTCGAAGAAGTCAAGGGTGCCGGCGCCAAGGCGGCGATTTTCCCTTGGTGGATTGATGGGGCAGACAGCAAAGAATTGGCGCGCGTGACATCGCTGTTAAGCCGCGCGCTGGGGCGTGCCTTCGCGTTCGCCGAGTGCAATGACTTGACCGCGCACGATCTGCGACACGAAGCTACTTGCCGGTGGGTGCTGATGAAGGACGGGGGGGGAGTTGGTTATTTCGTACGGAGGAAGTCATGCGTATTACGGGGCACAAAGATCCACGCGTGTTCATGCGCTACGTTTCCTTGCGTGGATCCGACCTTGCAGAGCGCCTCTGGACTACGCCACCTTAACCGTACGAGTCAGGTCAGGGAGGCTCCGCCGCAATCGTGGGCCAGGCAATTTTGAAGTGGTGGTCACGCTGGAGTTCAAATGCGCGTTTGCCTCCTGATGCAGATATTGGTGTAATGCGTCGACAGGAAAGCGCCATGAGCGGCCGTAGTTGATAGCCGGTATCGGACGCTTATCAGCGCGGCGAGTTGTTAAGTAAAGACTTGGCTAAAGATCCCCAGAATATTCAGCTATTCGAGAAGCTGCTTCGGAATGAGGGGAAAGGAAGCGCTGCAGAGCTTATCAAGCTGGAGACGTACTTGGGAAATTTTGCGACCTCGCCCACAAGACTACACAGGGGGCGCCGCTTTGCCCGGGTCGTTCCAGGATGTTGAGGACAGTTTTCGGACGATATCCCAAGACCCCAAGATTGAAAGGAACGTACAGAAGGACTTTGACGCATTCAAGTCGAGATTCGGAACGAGTAACAGCGGTTCGCGCCAGGCTGCAGGCGGTTCGCCTTCTGAGACGATCGACCAAGGTCACGTTCCGAAGGTGCGAGATGATGTTGCCCAAAAGGGGATCGGTATAAGCGCTGAGTTTGACAAACGCATTGAGCGGTTTGAAGCGAAAGGCATTCACTCGATGCCAAACGAGCCGTTGCGATCGGAACAGTCATTGTTCGAGAATGCGAACAGGCAGGTAACTAGCGGTCCGGATGTAGTCGCGAGAAAGCTACGTGAGTTGGTAAAGGCGGCAAAAGCAAAACTCGGGAAGGACGAATAGATCGCTTAGACCGGATATTTGCTTTCGATTTTTAACTCGCCACGTGAGTCGAAGCCAAGCAACGACTCCTCGCAGTAGTCGGCGTAGGAAGCACTTTGTGGGCGGCGTTTGAAGATGGAGTGGGCGGCGAATAGAATCAGATAGAGAGTAAAGAATGCTGAGGCGGTCATCGCGCCGGCGACCAGCATCAGTTCGTCGTCATCACGCAGGAGCGCACAGCCCAAAGCAAAGCCGACGATTGTTGTTACTAGCAGTTGGAGTAGTGTTTTCATTTCGTGAGGATAGGAGGTCGTATGAGGCTCACTTCGAAGTGTATCGCGGCTCTGCTTATCGTTTCCTGTGGTGAGGTGGGCGCAGTTTCTTTATCTGGAGGCGCAACAGATGACTCGGTTTGTGACCTTTCCCCAATGACTAACTACCGGCTTACACGTTCCGTGTTTGTAGCTGCTGGTAGTTCGAATGTCCCCGATTACCGGATCACCGATGACACAATCGTCAATGTGATGCAGGTATCTGGCCCCGAGTTGCCGCCGGCGGTGCCCGAGCCGGCACATCCCTTCCTGTTCGCCGCAGGATTGGTGCTGCTAGGCGCCTTTTCGCTGTTGCGGAACACCGGATACATGTCGCGTCCATCGCCAAGCTGACGATGAAATTGGCACCTTTGAAAGCTATATCGGGACACGATCTAAGCTCAAGAATTTCAACTTCGGGCCGCGCGATGAAGAGGGCGCCTTGGCGGCTGTATCACAGATGCGTTGTTTTCGGCTATTAGTGATGCCCCGGCGCGGGCAACTATCGAACTTCAATAGCAGCGGTGCGTACGATACCGCAACGATCTGTCACTTACAGTTCGCTATTTAGCTGTTTAGTCGCGTGCGGCAATCGAACGCAGGGTGTGCCGTGCTAGACTGGCCTCCGATGTCGTTTGAGAAGCTTAGAGTTCGAGGCGGTGTCTAAACTAACGCGCCGCATGGGCTGGAAGGAGGTAAGTTGGAACTTGATCCACCCATACAAGAGCAGCGCAAGGAACGCCATGTCGTTCGGTTTTATGATCAGGACGAGCAATTGCTCGAAGAGGTGGCGGAGTTCCTGGACGTCCCATTACGCTCCGGCGGCGTCTCAATCGTTATCGCGACGAAGGAGCATATTGCCATCTTGCGCCGAAGCTTGGCTGGTTTCGGAACTTCCGCTAACCAGGGACCCTGGACGATGGGCAAGCTAGTTGTACTCGAGGCCGAACTTGTCCTCGACCAATTCATGGTGAATGACTGGCCCGATCCCGAACTTTTCAATCTGAGTGTCGGTACGATCGTACGCGATGCATGTCACAATGGACGCTTGGTCCATGCCTTTGGCGAAATGGTCGCCATCCTATGTGATCGTGGACTGTATGAAGCAGCTATTCGACTTGAACAACTGTGGAACGAATTGCAGAAGCGATTCGACTTTCTGCTCTTTTGCGCCTATCCCTGGAGTGTCTTCACGTCGCGCGAGCTGTTGACTAAGTTTCAGCAAGTATGCAGGGTCCATGATCATGCCCGTTCGAACGCGCATGGGCGGGAGGAAGCGGGCGATGTTCGCACGCTTGAGCTGGAACAGGACAATCGCATCCTGCAGAGCGAACTGACTCGTGCCCTCGATGCTGTGCACACCTTGCGGCACCGCGAGCAGGAGCTGGCTGATTTCGTCAATAATGCGGCCGAGGGCCTTCACCGCGTCGGAAGTGATGGCACGATCGTTTGGGCCAATAAGGCTGAGTTGGCCATGCTTGGCTACCGGTGGGAGGAATATGTTGGCCACCATATCGCCGAATTCCATGTGGATCAGGAATTGATCGCGACTATACTATTGCGCCTCCAAGCCGGCGAAACCATTTGCGACCAACCTGCTCAACTGCTCTGTAGAAGTGGCGCGACCAAGCACGTTCTGATCCATTCCAATGCCTATTTCGTAGATGGAAAACTACGCTATACGCGTTGCTTTACGCGTGATGCCACCGAGCGGATGTTGCTTCAGCAGGCGTACCGCGAACGCGAAGATTTGCTGTCGGAGATGACTAGTATGAATCGCGCGAAAGACGAGTTTCTCGCGATGCTGGCGCATGAGTTGCGCAATCCACTGGCGCCGATCACTGCGGCAGCAAGAACCCTTCTGAGTGCTGATTCGGATGCCGTCCGCGTCAGGGAGGTGGCGTCAGTCGTTGAACGACAAGCTGCTCACCTTGCAATCCTGCTCGACGATTTGCTTGATGTCGCACGCGTTACGCGTGGGCAAATCAATATGGTTCATGAGCCAGTCGATCTGAACGACGTGTTGGCGGCAGCGATCGAGCAGGTCACGCCGCTTTTCGAGCGCCTGTCGCACTCTCTTTCCGCGACTGCGACGCCTAGGCAGGTTTGGGTTTGCGGTGATCAAAAGCGGCTGGTGCAGATCATTACCAACTTGCTGACTAACGCCGCGAAATACACGCCGCCGGGCGGGCGAATTGCTGTTCGCCTCTCCGTGGTGCTCCGTGAAGTGGAGCTTGTCGTGACGGATAACGGCATTGGGATGGCGCCGGAGCTCGTCGGAAGAGTGTTTGAACTCTTTATCCAGGGAGCGCGGACTTCTAACCGGTCGGAAGGCGGGCTAGGCGTCGGGCTTGCGCTGGTGCGCAGGCTGCTGCACGCTCACGGTGGAACGATTCGTGCCGAGAGCGCGGGGCCAGGTAAGGGCAGTCGATTTACCGTGAAACTGCCGATTCTCGAACAGCACGTGGAGCAAGCCCTTGAGGTCAGCGGCGATGGTCAGCATGCAGTCGGCGAGACCGCCGGTCTGCGTGTTTTGATCGTCGATGATAATGTGGACGCGGCGAGGATGCTTGGCATGTTGCTGGAAACCGCCGGCCATCGCGTCGTGCTCGCGCATACGGCCGCTGAGGCATTCCAGGTCGCTACAAATGAAGGGCCCAATGTCTGTTTGCTGGACATAGGATTGCCTGATATGGACGGCCGAGAATTGGCGAGCAGGCTGCGGCAAACACCTGCCGTGGCCGACGCGCAGTTAATCGCGGTGTCAGGCTACGGCCAGGCCGAAGATAAACGCACGTCGCTGGCGGCTGGTTTTGACCACCACGTCGTTAAGCCGGTCAATTCCGAAGAGCTACTAGCGCTAATGAATCGCGGGCGCGCGCCGACTCAGGATACGGTCCGCCCCCAGTGAACTTGGCTTCAGGTTACACATGGCCGAAAACTGTTGGCGGTTCGCCATAGCTGCCCTGAGATACCTTGAGTCAGAATCGCGCAATAGATGCGCGTCCGACGCGAAGCCATACTACTACTTCACGGACCATCGCAGTTCCGTGCACTTGCGGGGGGCAGTTTGCGTATGATGATATCCGAGTTTGGCTAGCCAGGAACCACACGACTTGGAGGATTGCGATGTTCAAAGCGCTCGTTTTCTGCGGTCTCTTGATTTCCTCGATCACATCAGCTCGCGCGGCCCCTACCCACTGGGACTTTTCCTGGTCGGGTTTCTTTGACACGCTAACCCTCCGATTTATCGATGCCACGGTAAGCGGCTCTTTTGAAGCTACTGACTCCGATGCCGATGGTCAGATGAATTGAATGAGTTGACGTCCCTCGTGCTACAGGGACGAGACGCGCTAGGTTGCGTTTCGATTCCAACTGTGACCTGCGGCGTTTCGGAGTTTTCATATACTCCTGGGGGCGTATTGACGCTTCGTGGAAATTACGTGGACTACTGGGACGACAACGGTGGTCCGAACTGGACTTGGAATGAGATTTCAATGGACACCACGGCCGGTTTCTTTTCGATGATCGGTCGCGCACAGCAGTTTTATGAAGGCCGTGATTGGATGTTCATACCCGAAACCCAGTTCACTATATCGGCAGTTCTGGAGCCGGAAACCTATCTAATGCTTTTCGCAGGGATGTTTGTAATTGGGGCTGCCACTAGGTCGAGATCAAAAACTCGGTAGTGGTCGTACTAAGGATAAATACATTCGTGTTTTTGCGTCGTGGCAATTCCCTTGAGCGCGATCATTTGGACCTGTCAGGAATTTTGTGTGCCGGGGTCGCTGTTAGTTAATTGAGCGCGTTGGTAAAACGTTCCCCAAACAGGATGGCAAACTGATTGGCGGCCATCTTCCAGGTCCGCTGCGGCATCTTCCAATCTTTTTCGATATTGCGCAAGGCCAGGTTGAGCAATTTCGTCGCTGCCTCGTCGCTCGGGAAGTGTCCGCGATTCTTGACGATCTTCCGCAAGCGCATATGCAGGCTCTCAATGGCGTTCGTTGTGTAAATGATCGAGCGTACTTCCGGTGGGTAGGCAAAGAACGGAATTACCTGCTCCCACTGCCGGCGCCACATGGCTACCACTGACGGGAAGCGTTGGCCCCAAGGGCCTGCCGCAAAGGCATCCAGCGCCGCTGCCGCCGCATCGGCGTTAGAAGCCTGGTAGATTGGCTTGAGCGCTGCCGCAAGCTCCTTACGATCCTTCCAGGAGGCCAGCGTCATCGAGTTGCGAATCAGGTGCACGATGCAGGTTTGGATATGCGCCTGTGGGAACACCGCTTCAATCGCCTCAGGGAAGCCGCGAAGGCCATCAACGACGGCGATCAGGATATCCTCCAGGCCACGGTTGCGCAGTTCGTTAAAGACCTTCAGCCAGAACTTGGCGCCCTCTGTTTGCTCGATCCACAGCCCCAGCACTTCTTTGCGGCCGTCGGCACGAATGCCCAGCGCCAGGTACACGGCCTTGTTTTTGACGGTGCCTTCGTCGCGGATCTTCAGGCGCAATGCATCGAAGTACACGATTGGGTACATCGCTTCCAGTGGACGCTGCTGCCACTGCGTCACTTCGTCCATGACCTCGTCGGTGATCGTTGAGATCAGGTCTGGCGACACTTCGGTGCCGTACAGCTCCAGTAAATGTGCCTGGATTTCCGCACTGTCATGCCTCGGGCATACATGCCGATCACATGGTCGTCAAAACCCGGCATGCGGCGTTGATGCTTGGCTACCAGCTTAGGCTCATGACCCACCATCTCGCCACCGAAGGCGACGCCAAGATCATGCGCTTATGGCATTCGTTCCTGTACTCACATCCCACGCAATTGGCAGGATCATTTGTACGGACGGGATCAACCGCGCCGCCCAGCAAGCGCCCTCGGCGGCTCGCCATAGAAACAATTGTGTGTTCCGGAATGAGATCGACGCGGTAAAGGGTCTGCCTTCTTGTAAACCATGGATTGAGGCTAGTGGTTTTTTCCACCGATGGATTGCGAAATATTAAACTCCATGCACTCTTTGCTTGCGCATCGGTCACGCTGTCATGAATTGGCGTCTGCACCGAATGCCTGCAGCAGCTCATAAGGTTTATCAAAATCAAATTTGTTTAATGCCTCCTGAATCGCCGTAACGGTGTCGACGGACATTGCGGCGCTCATCTTCTCCTTTACTTTCCTGAACTGCGTGATTGCCGCGATATCGTGCGCGCGCACCAGTGATAGGAAGGCTGAGAGGGCGGTGTCCGGAGTGGTCGATCGGGTTGCGGCGGACGCTGCACCGCGCTGGACACCCGGTGCCCAACCTGGTCGACGAATAGTTCAAAAGCGTCGTTCAGGGCTGGTCTTGATCGGTATCGAGAAAACCGGCAGTTTGGAGGCCGGTGCACGCTAGAATGCGCGCGGGAGCTAATGTTCACATTGCGTGAGGTTATGCCGCGGACATTGGTGAGCGCATTGCCTTGCTTGTCGGTCGATCACACCGACGTTCCAGAAGTGCTTCGTGAGCGACGGAACGATCAAGATGCGTTGGCGCAGGGCGGCGGAGTCTCCGGAGATTGCGGGCGAGACCACGTCGGCTACGCCGCGCACTAGTAATTCATGCTGCATGCCGATCTGCGGCTGCATGCTCGTGCGCACGACGTTGGCGGCGAGAAGGGCGACAACAATGGCCGACAGAAGGACAAAGGCAAAGACGCTGCCAAAGAGCTTGGTGCGGATCGATCGTTTCAAGTACCCGATAGGGAAGCCCGCCGCCGACTCGTTGTCCTTAGCACACCCATGGGTTTCCTGTCTTTCGGCGCGATGGATAATACGATTGGCATTGTTGCGCAAGCGGGCTATGGACGGCAATGGCGAACGATTCGCGAGATGGAATCGCGAGCAGTCGGCCTTCGACATCGTGCAAGGCCTGCAAGAAGAAGTCAGATTCTTAGTCGAGTTCGTAGTATGCGTCGGCGCGCGGGGCACGAGCCATGTCGGCGTTGCAGTACGCGGTCGTCGCCTCGCGCTGCCGCAGCGATTCAAACAGGCTGTGCAGACCGTCCACGTTGGAACCCCACCAGGACGGAGAATCGTGAAGAACGGGGGAGTGACTTCTGACTTTTCCGTCGCCAGAGAGGAGACGCTGGATGATCTGCGAAGGAACGCGTTCGCCAATGAGATAGGCGATGGCATAGCGCCACCCGAATTTTTCTGCCAAGTCAAGCGCTGCGTCCACGACGCTTGCCATGCGAACGCCCGTTCGGCGTTCCGGATGATAAAATGGCACGGTTGTCTCCATGTTCACTCAAAGGCTTGGCTTCGGTTGGCCAATGCCACAACAGGTGATGTACTCACCTTAGCACGCTCGTGTTCGCCATGCGAGTCGTGCTCGCGATCTTCATATGCAGTGTTGGCGCTGTGCTACAGCTCCGTTCGCGGTACGCAGGGTGACCCGGCATTGTCCAGTTCAAACGCAGGAAGCGCCAAATGCTCAACCTAAGCTAACTGAACCTCGGTCGATACATATTGATCAGATCAATGACGGCATAGACCATCGCGCTCAGTTCAGGTGCATGAGAAATGAAACATTCCTGAGTGTAGCCCCCGATTCGCAGCACTTCGCGCTTCATCGCCATGAACTGCAGCTCGTGCTGCGCGTCGAACGCACCATCAGCGTCGTCGGAGACCTTGGCGCTGGATCGGCAGTGCGAGGCTTCTGCGAGGTAAAGCGCCATGAAGCGGTTGGTGGAATTTTCAATGGATCGCTTCCCGAACGATGTGGCTGGTACCGCTGTATCTCAGTGTTCCAGTCGGAGATAAGCGTTGAACCAAGCGTCCAGTTGCTTGTACAGAAAACTGCGCGGCAGCGCTTCACGGCCAAAGGCTTCGCGACCATTGGGAGTCGCTTAGGGCAATCCCACGCAGAAATGGGACTACTCATTGGCGCGTCTGACCTCCATTGCTACGTACCGATTGGCGGCGTAGGCTTCGGTGGGACCATCATGCCTTGTTCCAGCATCACTGATAGCAAATTCGGTGAGCAGGCGAACGGCACGAGGAATGTGGCGTCTACTAGGGAAACCAAAATGAAGCGTGAATTCCTCACTGTTTTCAGGCAGGACTTCCACCACTTCGAAGCAAAAGTAAGATTGACTTCAATACTTTTGCAGCCAGACTGCCGGCAGTCAACATGCAGCGACTCGCTGAGGATGGCGCATAGCTGCACAGCAGCCTCAGGAGTGAGGGAAAAAGCGTTACGTCAATGAGATCGTCGGACTGGAAAAGATGTCTCCCATGGACCTCCTCAGCGTGTGCCACGATGCCCCATGATGCCGTCATTTTTATGTCGACCTGCGACTTCATTCTGGGTTGCTTTCTGCTGCTGCTTGTTGATGTCGCCTGTTTTGCCAGGGAACGCTTTGTGAGGCGTTGGGTCCTGGACTTTCTTTGTACTGTTCATGATGTTCTCCGTCAACGTATTAGGACATCGTGCGTGCACTGGTCGACTGGCGATGGAAAGCCTGGCGCGTGACGTCCTTGGCCGCGCTTCTACGTCATGACTCGTATTCAGTGTACGCCTTAACTCGCTGGCGCGTTGGCGCAGTGATCGTCGATGCCCACCACGGTAGCGAGTTGGGAATTGCGATCCCAAGTTGAGCTATAGTGGGCGAATCATTCCGGGCATGTTGGGAGGTTGTATGAACTCATCTCAAACCGAAAACTTGTCTTCGACAGGTGAATCACATGTCGATCATTTGCGTTTTCATCGCCAGCACGAACACTTATCCAAGACGTTTGGGAGTGACGCGTTCGGGCTGAAGGCGGAAACCTTCGCGCGCTTCCTCGGCACCTCACTTTTTCTTGGCCTGCAAACCATCATTGTCGCCACGTGGATCGCAGCCAATGTCTTTGGGCTGGTTCATTTTGACGTCTACCCTTTCATCCTATTGAATCTGGCATTTAGCTTGCAGGCGGCTTATGCTGCACCGCTTATCTTGTTAGCACAAACGCGCCAGGCGGCGCGGGACAAGGCGCATTCTGAAGCCGACGCCAAGCACCGCGAGGCGATCGCCGTCGCATCGACCAAGCATTCCGCACAAACGTTGGAGCTGCTCCGTCAGAACACTGAGCTGACAGAAATCACCAGGGCGATGGCAGAGCGAATCGAAACGTTGACGGCCGAAATCCACCGTCACCTTGTTCAGGACGCCACGCGAAAAGGCAGAGATTGACGAGTTGCGCTTCTGTTACTATCGCGTCCCGTTGTGGGGAGTTTGCTTCGGACTGAGTGCAGCAATCGAATGCCACGTGCCGGCGCTAGAGGAATGGTTGGAGAGCCAATGCTCCGTCGGCGTGCCACGTCAAATAGCACCCCCCATGATGACTGATGTTTTGACGGCATGGATGCGCAATAGTGCTTCAGCGTAGAACCGATTGTGAACCCCCACCATCTCGATAGCCTGATCGATCGTTTCGGAAAGCGTGATATTTGTCCTTGGTACTCGGAACTTTAGGACGGTTCGCAATCCTGTCGCAGCCAGTTTTGTCGCCTGTTCGGCACTTTCTCGCCGTTCGCTGGGCCTTGCTCCCGTAACATGTCTCGGCCATTGGTGGTTGAAGTGCGCCGTGGGCCACTCTGGGAGAGTACCCGCGTCGCCACACCATTTGGAACTGAGTGCATTTGCAGGTATTGCCATGTGAGTAAGCATCCGGAAGATGTCGCCATTTTGATCGCTGTATCGACGGCCAAGGCCATGCCTTGGTCAGGGCGAGTGAAATCTTTCATATAGCCTCCGCTTCAGTGATTACACTGCTGCGGACTGGAATCGCTATAGTCAGGGCAGCCATTGACGATAGCATGGGGACACCCCATCGCCTAAGCATATATATGGATCGATTCGGCGACACGATAGTCATGGTCTTCAAATGCTATGCACGTTGCGGTTCTCGACGCGCGGGCCTCGATAATTGGTTGACCTAAAGTTAGCTACGCGAGGGGCAGACCACTACTGCGAAGCAGCGTGCTCACGGCGCACACCCACAGCCGGATTTTCTGGTTGCTCACGTCAACCAGAATAGATTGCACCGATCCGATGAACGGTACTTAGGCTTCCTCAAGTATAAGCGCGGGACCAAAGGAGCGCGCCTTCGCTAAACCGTAGTGCACACGAAGGAGCAGTGTGAGGCGCTTGCTCTTGCGAAGTGGACGGCACACGGCACATGCGGCCACATTGTCCAAACAGGCCTGACATTGAGCTTGATGCAGGCCTTCCAGCGCGCGGTAGATGACGCCGTCATCCCTTCGTTTCGGTCTGACGAATGAATTGGCGCTTACTTGGCGGCGGCAGCAACGTGCGTGGTAAGTGGGCTTGCTGATGCCACGCCGCGCAATGATCCTTGGGCGATACTTTGGGGGCGGAGGGCAGTTGGCGCCCATTCACCGAGTCATGCGCCTTCAGGAACTTGTACTGAGTGTTCCTGGGGATCAATAGAATTAAATCAGGCCGCAACTTTGCTCATAGCTACCTCTGGACCCGATGCCCTTCGTTCAAACCTTGCTGGCCGCTCCATGGTTGCAGGCGGATTCAAGCTATCGATCATCGTGCTGGGGATCAGGACTGTGGCGCCGCGCTCTTTTGTTGTCTCAAAGATGATATTCATCGCCCGCAGCTGCAATGCTGCAGGATGCCCTGCATACATCTCTGCCGCCTCGACAAACTTGCCGGCAATCGCTACTTCGGCAGAGCCGAGAATGACACGAGCCTGCTTTTCGCGCTCTGCCTGTGCCTGACGAGACATTGCGTCTTGCAAAGCGACGGGAATTGCTACGTCGCGGATCTCGACGGAACTGACCGATATACCCCATGCCGCCGTCTTCCGCGCAATGACATCCTTTAGCTGCGCATCAGCCTCTTTGCGTTCAGATAACAGTGACGCCAGCATCGATGCACCGATCATTTCGCGCAACGACGTTTGTGCGACGCGATCGATTGCTTCCCGATAATGAGTGATCGCCAACGCCGCTTTTTCCGCGTCGCCTACATGCCAGAAAATGATCGCGTCGACATTGACGGGAACGGTGTCTCGGGTGAGCGCTTCGGCGGCGTTAAAGGCAGTGGTCTGAATACGCACGTCGATGATCGCAACCACGCTATCGATGATCGGAATGACGGCAAACAGGCCCGCCCCCTTGACGCTCTGCAGCTTACCCAGCCTCAAAATCACAAACTTTTCCCACGCATTGGCCATCTTCAGCGATAGTGCGATGAGAACGCCGAGGGCGAAGAAGAGCAAGGCAACGTATGGCGCCCCCAGTAAAGGGCGCCGGTGCTCGCCAGCAGGCAGACGCCGACTAAGAATGATGTGACCGGGTTCATGATGATCTCCGCGGGAATGCCCGCCTAATGAGTTCGGCTCGCGTTGAGACATGCGAGGTCATGGCGAAGTCCAGAGCAACGGGATCGCTCGCCGGGAAAGTACAACACAATGCTTCGTCCAGTGCAGCATCAAGACGAACCTGTTCGGACATGTCCCTATCATTGCTGTGCAATGCGGCGTCGCCACAAGCTTGCGCTGACAAATATTCGTCCATACGAAACTCCCTTCTAAGAATATGCAGAGCCAATCGGGCTGTGTATTCAACAGGGCGAATACTTCGCTCAGATGCAATGAATTCACTATGCGCCGAATGGTCGAAGTCGTCAGTACGCACGCGCACCCATGTCATCGATATTCACGCATCACACTGGCATTCTGTGCCAGATATCGTAGGGCGCAAACCGCTTGAACCGGACCATCCCGATTCTTTCGGGAGGTGGAGATGCCCAAGCAGGGGAATTCGGCCGGCAGCGGTTAGACAAGCGTTTCACCATCGCGATGACACATTACAATCCACTTTCTGGCAGCAACTTTGCAGTCAGATTCGTGTGGTGCAGCGAAGGAAACTGATTCTTCAAGAGAAGCGCACAACGCGCCGTCGATCGAAAGGCCCATAATAGGCGTGCCATGGTGCTGCAGCATTACCGCCGAACATTGTGATGTTTTCTACGGCGGAGCCTGGCCGTTGCACGCGCGATGCATGGAAAGCGGGAGGTTCTGTAGGTATGACGAACATCAAGGCTTGTCTCGGCTACATCAAGGACACGGGCTCCTCAAAAGGCAGGGGCGTGTTCGCTAGTCGGCGGATATCGACTGGTGAACTCGTGGAAGCTTGCCCTGTTGTGCTGCTTTCCCCGTACTGGGCTCAGTTTCCCGAGGAGGTAAAGCGTTTGTTGTTCAATTGGGGACATTTGACAAAGGGGGAACCCGCGGGTTGCTTAGCCCTTGGTTGGGGCAGCATGTACAACCACGCCAATCCCGCAAATCTGAGGTACGTTGCGCTTGCTGAAGAGCAGCAGCTCCATTTCATTGCCGCCCGAGACATCGAAATCCATGAAGAACTGACCATTAATTACAATCATACTGGCGGCAATGTCAGCTCGACGGATGACGTTTGGTTTCGCAAGCATGGTGTGGCATTGATTTCTTAGTCAGCCATGCGGTCGTCGCATCAACGCAGATGCCTAAATTTTAGGCGCGAACTGTAACTTAGCTGTCGGACAGGCGTCTCGCTGGCGTCCCCGACTTCTGATGTATATGGTAACTCGGGCGGTATGCTGGCAAATTCATGCTGGCGATGCAGGAATGTGGCCATGCATTGGATGAGTATGCATTCCATGACCTCTGGGTGGCGAGTGCGGCGGCGGACGCGGTGTCCTTCGCCAAGGCATGGGGGCGGGAGTGGATCGACGACTATCTCCAAGAGGCCGACGCATGCGCCCGTTTAAGCGTACACTCAGTGTGAGTCACCAAGAAGGAGATCCGTCATGAAAGACTCTGTTCCGGAATTCTCCTTCCGCGGCCTACCTTTGAGCGCCGAACAGGAATCTGAAATTCAACACTACATTCATCAACGGGAAAGGCGCGGCTTGCAGCCAGACGTTGAAGAACTGCGCGCCATGGTGCACGACATGCTGGCCCCCCCCGCTAGCGAGAACCCAGGTGAGCGAGCCGAAGCGGAAGGCGCACATGCCGACGCCGAACGCGCAGCCGGCCTGGTCGATAACGGCGGCGACCCGATCGCCGCGCGCGAAGAACGTACGGCTGCCCATGAGGCTGAAGCGATGAAGCATTCAACATCGTAAGGGGGGGCTGCGGGTACTGCTCGGTGGAGAGACAGTAATGTTCCGCCGTCGACACACCGATGGTGCATGAGAGTGTCGACTAGTATTGCAAGCAATGTGTATTGGTGCGGGCGATGCCTAAATCATTAGGTGAACGTCGCTTGTGAGCGTATAGTGGGGAACAGGTACCCAGCCAACATTCCCAATTTGTGCCGGTCTTCCTCAGCATTGCAGCGTGACAGCGCAATCGCGTCAAAGCCCCTCAACGCCGTGAAGTGGTGTTATGCCTGCGCCTGGCACGCTGTCGGTGTGCCGCGCCGGAAAGGTGGGCCCGCTCGTTGCTACCGCCTTCCGGAGTCTGTTCCTGAACGCGAGCGAAGGAGTGTACCATGCGCCAACATTCAACTTCCCGGTTCCAGGGGTGGAAAATCCTGCTGAGGTGGGCCGAATTCAGGTGCCAGGACGGCTCGCTGAAGTTCGCGTCAACCGCCATCCTCAAGCATAGGGCGCCGATGGTGGATTGCACGAGGCTGCAATGGCCGGACAAGGTGACGCGATCGATTGTTTTTCCGGAAGACGCATTCAGCTCCTGTGAAGACGCCAATACCGATGCGATGGCGAAGGCCCAGCGTCAGATTCTGGTAATGAACGGGAGCACGGATAGCCGTGGGAGAAAGATTATGGACAGTGCGGACAATACAGATGCGCGCCAGCAGTCCGATGAGAGCTTGGCTGCGCAATATGAGATCTCGTTCGATGGGAAAAGGTACGCATTCCGGCAGCACCGTTACGTCGTGTTCCAGGATGCCTTGCGCTATGCGGTCGCGGAACACGCCAAAGAAGGCTTCTTGCGCGACGAGGCGTTCCAACCGAGCTGGGTGGCCGCATACCGACCCACTGACGAAGACGAAAGCACGATGAGACTGCATGGTATTGACTTTATCGAGGGCCACTTCCTTTACGGCGGCTATCGATACGGTCAACTGTGTGACGCGGTCGCGTTTGCCGCCGAACATCCGAACTTGTAGGGCCGTGGTCGCGAAGGAGCTCCGGTATGGAGCAGTATCTGCAATGGATGGCCGAAGGATTGCTTGCGCTGAGCTGGTGGCAGCTGCTGCTGATCGGGCTGGTGACGACGCATGTGACGATCGTCGCGGTGACGGTCTATTTGCACCGGTGCCAGACGCATCGCTCGCTGACTTTACGCCCGCTCGTGGCCCATTGTTTCCGCTTCTGGCTATGGCTGACGACAGGGATGGTAACGCGGGAGTGGGTGGCGGTGCATCGCTGCCATCACGCCCATTGTGAAACCGAGAAGGATCCGCACAGCCCGGTGGTGGTCGGGATCAACCAAGTTCTGTGGCGCGGGGCAGAACTGTACCGGGACGCGACAAGTGACCCCACGCTGGTGGATCGCTACGGCGGTGGGGGACCGGCTGATTGGCTGGAACGACGGATCTACGGCCGCTACACCTGGCAAGGCGTCGGCTTGCTGCTACTGATCGAACTGGTCTTGTTCGGGGCGCCAGGCCTGACGCTGTGGGCTTGCCAGATGATGTGGATTCCGTTCCTGGCCGCCGGGGTTGTCAACGGCTTAGGGCACTGTGCCGGCTACCGCAATTACGACTGCAAGGAAGCCGCCACCAATATCGTTCCGTTTGGCCTGCTGATTGGCGGGGAAGAGCTGCATAACAACCATCACACGTTTCCGACGTCTGCAAAATTCTCGGTTCGCTGGTTTGAACTCGATATCGGCTGGGCCTATATCAGCCTGTTGCGGTGGTTGCGCCTGGCAACGCTGCGCCGGCCACCAGAGCGCTTGAGGCGATGCGCGGGGCAGTTCGTGCCGACTCGGGTGACCTTGAAGCTGGTCCTGGGCAATCGTGCGGTATTGATGCGCGAGCTGACAGTCCTGACTTTGGACGTGTTTCGGGCTGAACGCATGGGACTGGCGCAGTTGATCCCCCACGCGGCGTTGGTCCAGACGAAGCGTCTGCTGCGGCGCGCACCGTGTCGGCTCACCAGAACGCAGAAGGTGGAGCTGGAACAGGTGATCGTACACAGCACACGACTCAATACCATGCATGTGGCGCGGCAGGCGCTGGAGAAGTTATGGGAACGTTCGCCGGCAACGCAGGAAGAACTCCTGGCAGTCCTGCAAACCTGGTGCGTGGATGCGGAGCGCTCCGGTCCGCGCCCCTTGCAGCGATTTGCCCGACAATTGGCGAGTTATGGGTAGTGATATGAATCTTGCATTGATCCACTCAACGGCGTGCCGGGAATTGCTCAATGAAGGAGACCTGGAGGATGCGGTACGCTATTGCATCGCCCAAGGCATTGAACCACCGGTCCCGCCATGCACCAGGCTCTCCACCGACTACGAGCGGTGTGTGGACGTGGCAAAGGAAACCTTGTCGGACTACGGTTGGTGGGAGAAACGGCTAAAGGTCCGCAGTACGCGTGAACGCAGGCAGGCTGAAATGCAGGAACACTCACTTGCGAAGTCCCGGTCGCCCTCCGGTGCGGCCACACGCTGATGCGATCTTTTACGCCAGCTGGCGCCGGCCTGGCGATGTCTTGGTGAGATGGGTCCCGCAGTGCTCCAGCGTACAAGGAATGATTCCAAGGTACGCGGGCCTAACGTACATCGTGTGCCGTGACGGATGCATTCAACCCATGTGGCAGTCGCGTGGCGGCTGCGCTGAGACGCAGGGGGCAGGTGCTCGATAGTGCGAGCGTGGCGTTCGACGAGCGCCAGAAGTCCCGCAGCAATGGGCGCGACGTCACGAAGGAGCCGGATATGCAACGCTATCGTGGTTACGAAATTGACTGTTCGACCGTCAGGGCGACTTTGGGCAAGCCTAGCGCAAAATGGTACTGCCGATTGAGCATCAGGAAAGTCGGTGATCCAATTCCGACGCGATACCAGGTTACAGTGATTGCCTGGACCATGCGCTCGGCGAGTGTGCTCGGCCTGCATCGTGCGAAGGAACGCATCGACGATGCGCTCGGAATCGAATTGCCTGCTTGGGATCCTCCCCGTGTTCAGTGACCAGGTTGTAGGGCGCAGCCCTGGTCAATGCGAAGTGCGGTAGCACTGTGTTCCGGGCCTGCCGGTGTTACCGATCGCGCGAAGAGGGGGCGTGACGTAACGCTGTTTGCGGACGAAAGACGTGCGTCGGGAGGTGTCGGCATGCGATTTCTATCGGGGCGAGTCTCTGCTGCCAAAGCGCGACAACATCGCTAGCAACTCTTCTAGTGCTACGGGCTTCGTCAGGCGGGATACCTGCGTGCGTGTGCCATGGCTTCTCGACTACCGGGGCCATCCCAACCGGTCCATGCAACAATGGGTAGTTCTGCGCATTGAGGAAGGGCATGCATGGCAGTCGCGGTTTCACAGCCGTCCATGTCAGGCATTTGAATGTCGAGGAACACGCTTGCGGCCAGATGAAGCGACCGCGCTCCAGACGCTTCGCCAGTAAGCATAAGCCGTCGCCGGTCCACCACAGCAGCTTGATCAAGTCGCCGCGCCTGCCACGGAACACAAACACGTGGCCACTGAACGGGTCTTCTTCCAGGGCCGTTTGCATTTTCGCCGCCAAACCGTTGAAACCGCTGCGCATGTCGGTGACGCCTGCTGCGAGCCAGACCTTCGTACCCGCTGGCAGGCCGATCATCGCAGCACACGCTCCAATACTTGTATCAGTGTGGCGGCGTTGGATTGGCCTTCGATGCGCAAGCGCACACGTCCAATTTCAAGAGTGATTGTTCCGGTCGCAGCTTCCGATTCCGGCACCCGTTCCTGCGTCGCTACGACCACCGGCAGCAATTCGCTGGACTGCGCAGGCGCAGCTGCTACAAGCTGCGCCTGCTTCGTACAGCTTCCTCCAAGTGAACACCTGGTTCGCATTGACGCCATGCTCACGCGCCAGCCGCGGCACCGACACGCCGGGTTATAAGGTCATCTCCACGAGTGCGCGCTTGAACTCCAGGGAGTGCTGGCGATATTTGCCGCGTGGCCCGCGCTGAATGACTGGTTGAAAATTTGTGTCCATGATCAAATTTGTGGGCACAAATGCTGTGCCAAAATTGGATCATGGCCGGGCGTGATTGATGCGTCCAGACGGTGCTGGCAAGACGCTTGCAGCGCGAACACGGTCTGGGTGCCCACGGCGGCTGTCAGCGGATCTTGTGGATAGGTGCACTGCTCAGACGTGGGATCCACCGCCGCGTTGTAGACCGTCACGGGGTGGTCCGTCAATATGAATTTCACATCCGAGTCATGTGCCGACACGATCTCCCGCACACCCTCGACTCACATTGTGCAATGCATCAGGCGCAAAGCCTGCATCTCGACCATCAGGTCGACTTGGCCCAAAGAGCCGTAGCATGAGCGGATCCAGTCAAGGCCTTTGGGCGCGCGCAGCTTCTGCGCTGCCATGTATTCAAAGAATTCCTGGAACGAATCGTGTACATCGGCGTGATCCCCACGCACGAACGCGCGGACTGCTTTCGCCCCCTGGTCGTCAATGGTACCAAACAAAAACTTCTCCACTTCGCCGTTGACGATCGAGCCGAAATGGGTGGTGTACAAATCGTACTCAAAGAAGCACCTGTTCGGGCCCCATTCGTGGATCGCAGTACGCGGCACTTGTCGACCACCATGCACTACCTTATCCTTGGGGAACAAGCGCACGCCAGCCCTCCCAGCCTGCAGCCAATATGCCAGGCCAATCATGGATCCGCCGGCAATTGGCACGAACATGGCCGTAC
Organism: Pseudoduganella sp. R-34; assembly: GCF_049904655.1. Lineage (NCBI taxonomy): Bacteria > Pseudomonadati > Pseudomonadota > Betaproteobacteria > Burkholderiales > Oxalobacteraceae > Pseudoduganella > Pseudoduganella sp. R-34. The sequence continues at coordinate 4,602,646 of NZ_CP184572.1, read as the reverse complement.
CTCCAAGGCCCATGAGTTCCTTACACGTAAGTCGCGCCACAAGAACGTTGGGGCCAACGACTTCTGTGGCTGCGGCAGCGCCTACTCGAGCGTCGCTGACGGCCGAAAAGATCGCTCCCACGAACCGGCTGCCGAGGCTAGCGAACCCTTCACCACGTGGGCCAAAGTTGAACTCCTTGAGGTTTGTCTGTGCACCAACGACCGTCTCCATCGTTCCGATCTCGTCGACGAGGCCAAGCGCCTTCGCTTCCATCCCGCTCCATACTTCACCGGTACCGAAGTCTACCCCGGCCTTCAGATGCCGCCCTCTTTGCTGCTGCAGACCCTGGACAAACGCGCCGCCGACCTTGTTTGCAAGTTCAGTTGCCTTGGCGTCCGACTCGTTTGTCAGCGGAGTAAAGGGATTCAAGAATGCCTTCAGGCGACCCGAACTATAGACACGCTGCGATACCTTCAGTTGAGCGATCGCCTTATCTAGCTGCCATGGAGCGAGGATCGCGCCGATCGAGCCAACCAGGCTGTACTTTCCCGCGACAATACGATCAGCGTGCATGGCCGCCATGTAGGCTGCGGATGCACCCAGATTCCCGATGACCGCGGTAACTGGTTTCGGGTACTTTTGTTTGTAAGTGACGATCGCGCTGATAATCCGCTCTGCTTCGACCGGTGCTCCGCCACGGCTGTCGATTTTTAGAACTTGCTTTACGCGAGTGTTCTTAAACGCAGCTTCCAATGCCGGCACGATCTTATCGGCTGAAGCCAACGCACCGTGCTTGATCTCACCTTTGATTTCTACAACGCCGATGACATCACCAAACGGGCCGAACGAGAGGCCGGTCGCCGTCGCGAAATTCATAGCGGCGCCCGCTAGCGGTCCGATGATCAGAACTGATTTCAAGGCCAGATTCCATCTGTGCACGGAGCGCCGTTCCGCGTCTGAAATATCAGCAGGGGATTTTTGCATTGCGTTGTGTCGGAAAGCGAGCGATTGCCGAGCGCCTTAGTACCGCGTTCAGCTGACAGTTGCCCCGAAGCGGAACTTAGAAGTTGGAATCCCGTGGCACGAACATAGAGCGTGTTGGCGTGTGTCAGCGGAGTCATGGCGCCTTCGTTGCGAGCACATCATTCACCGTTTGGCCACGGTGTCTGCCATGGGGATTTTCTAGGCGAATGTAGTGTTTTACGTCCGAGGGAAACCGGGTCCACGAGTTGGATCATCGCTTACTTAACGCTGTCAGTTATGGCATGGCGTGGCAGTGTGACAGTGAACACGCAGCCAACATTGGGCAGATCGCGGACGCTCAGGCGCCCACCGTTCGCCACGACGAACTGCCTGGCGATCGTCAGGCCTAACCCGAGCCCCGAGCGATCGGCGCCGCCTTGTTCAAAGGGTTGGAACATGCGTTCGGCCAATTCGGCACCTAGCCCGCCGCAATGGTCGGATACTTCAATTAGGACATTGTCATTGACAGCATGGCAGGTCAACGTGACCTCGGTGTGCGGATGCGTGAACTTGAAGGCATTCTGCAACAAGTTCACGACGGCCGCCAACAGCATCGACCGATTGCCCTTTATCGCCAATTCCGGATCGACTGGCATGATCGTCAGCCGGCACTGCTTCGCAACTGCCGCCAAAACTGATGCTGCTTCGATCTCTGCGGCAAAGTCTGCAACCGAAAAGATGTCCCGCATTCCGTCCAGGTGCTCATTGCGCACGAGTGAAACGGTGGTTTGAATCAGGCTGTCTAAGCCGTCCAGGCTGCGGTCCAAAATTCCTCCAGTTGCCCCATTCAGGTTGAGGTTGCCAGTCCGGCAGGCCGTATAGGCAAGTTTGGCGGTGCCAAGCAGGTTGCGTAGCTCGTGGACAAAGAAGCCCATCCGCTTGTTTTCTTCGGCATTGTGGCGGCCCGATTCAATGAAATCATGCTGCAGGCTAAAGGCAGTGACTGCATAGGCAATCGCATTGTCGAGGCATCGATTCAAGGTCCTGAATTCGTCGACGGCAAACGGGGCGTCGCGCTCGACCGCCAAGTCGGTGATCGCTTGGCACAGATCGCCATAGTTGTGAACCACTTCGTCGACCGTAAAGCCCAGTGCGAGCATGTCCTGACCGTGCAGAGTCGCCGATGCCTGAACCTCAGTGCGGGGCAGAGCGGGTTCCAGCTTGACCGAGATTGTTTTAGTCTGGAGCGTGCTACTTGCTTGCTCTGACCTCAATGTATAAATCAACTGTTCAAGAAACATCGGGACGCCATTTTGCAATTGCTCGGCTGTCGCGGAATGTTCACGTGTGGCGACCTTTGCTCTGCAGCGATCGACGAGTTCACTGCGATTGTTGGACAGGAATTCGTGCAGCATCTCTGGCTCCCTACCGCACTTATGGCCCAATCGAGCACACAAACGTCGGGCGGCAAGACTTGGTCAAGTGCGATCGACCAAGAATTGAAAATGATTTCTGCTTTATCAGTATAGATGGGAAACCCAGCAATGATAGTGACCGAATCACCGGACACTCTGGGCGAAATTCTCCGACGCCAGCACAGCATCATTTTAGGAAGCCTTTTCTTTAACAAGATGAGCGAGGCGTAGGTCCCTCCGATCTCGTCAATGTGATCGTTAATGCAGTGGTAAGGTCAATGTACCGCTAGCTACGCAAACGGGGCACCAGACATTGCCTGGCTAGGGAGTAGGGATGATGTGTCAGGCGCGTTAGAATGACCGAGCAGATTGGGACTGAAAATTCTGCCGCCAAGCCGGATCGCAATTGATACCTCGGCAGGTTTGCTTAGTGCACTTATGGGCATGAAAGGGGTAACAATGGAAATTGCTGTCCTTCTCGGGCTCATTCTGCTCAATGGTCTGTTCGCGATGTCCGAGGTTGCGTTGATGACGGCGCGCAAAGTCCGGCTCAGCAAACTTGCAGAACGCGGCGATAACGCCGCGCAGGCAGCCCTGCAATTAGGCGCTGATCCCAATAAATTCATGTCCACAGTACAGATAGGCATCACGTCGATAGGTGTCCTGAATGGTATTGTCGGCGAAGCGACCCTTGCCCGTCCGTTTGGCCAATGGTTGATGTCTCTCGGCATCACCTCCGCCTGGTCCAACAATCTGTCAACGGCTCTGGTCGTCCTCACAATCACCTATTTTTCGATCGTGCTGGGCGAACTAGTTCCCAAGCGCCTGGGCCAACTGAATCCAGAGCCGGTAGCGCGTGTCGTTGCACGTCCTATGCTGATTCTGGCAGGGATCGTCAAGCCATTTGTCAAACTGCTTTCGGCATCCACTCAGCTGATATTGCGAGGCTTGGGCGTGCGACAGGCTGGTCCACAGACGATCACGGAAGAGGAACTGCACATGATGCTCGAAGAAGGATCTGAATCCGGTGTTATCGAAGTCCAGGAGCACCAGATGGTGCGTAATGTCTTTCGTTTGGAGGATCGCCAGTTGGCGTCCTTTATGGTACCGCGCAATGATGTCATCTACTTTGACCTTGATGACGAGCTGGTGACCAATATGGCGCGCTTCGACAATTGCGAACATTCCCGCTTCCCGGTACTCAGGGGCGGCTGGCATCAGGTAATTGGAATCGCCAGCGCGCGCCAAATGCTTACCCAAGCAAGGCAAGGTGCCCAACTGGACTTGGGAGTCCATCTTCAGTTGCCCGTCTTCGTTCCGGAAACATTGACGGGCATGGAGCTGCTGGAGCACTTCAAGCAGACTGGCACCCACCTCGCGTTCATTGTGGATGAATATGGCGAAGTACAAGGTATCGTGACGCTGCAAGACGTTTTGGAGGCCATTACCGGCGAGTTCAAGCCTCGGTGCGCGGAAGACAGTTGGGCGCTTGTCCGTAGGGATGGCAGTTGGCTCCTAGATGGATTGATTCCGGTCCCCGAACTGAAGGACCGCCTGGCACTTCAAAGCGTGCCCGAAGAGGAAAAGAGTCGGTATAACACCCTCAGTGGCATGATCATGCTTCTGCTCGGGACTATTCCGCGAACAGGCGACATCTGTCACTGGCAGGGGTGGGATTTCGAGGTGGTTGACTTGGATGGTCTCCGCATCGATAAAGTATTGGCCACTCGACACCCGCTCGCGTCCCGCGAACATACTGAGTAGCTTGGTGCCTGACGCGGTGCCTGGTCAGTGGCTGGCCGTGCCGAACGCCGAGATGCAAAGTCTTCCGGTGGCCTTGTTCGATTCGAAAGGGCAACCATGCAAGGGGACTATGGATATGCTATCTTGGTGCCGTCGGATCAGATTGGAGTTGGATCATGTTAGTTCCCACGGAACGCCGACAACAGCGAGTGAAGACAACCGTCATTGATCATGCCATTGACTTGGTCTGTACGCATGGCTTGTCTTATGCGTCAACATATCTTCGCAATCAGAAATTCGGCGACGAGACAATTGCGCGTGTGCTGAGTGGTTCCCAGGATCAGCACCGGAAGCATGACTGTTCGGACCAACATGCTGAACTACCATATGCGTCAGAATCGCAAGAATCCGATAATGCTGTCGTGCGGCAACTTAGCTATAGTTCGCGCTCAGGAAGCGGTAATTCACGCTGATGCAATGGAAGTGTCTTGCTTCGCTATTTCTAAGGCTTTAAAGGCCCAATCTCCCTGCTTGCTTGCAAAGAATTGAAGGCAAAGTAGGAATCATTAATGAGATGGGCGGCAATTCAAGGCCCAGCTGGGATTTCTGCGCGATGAAGTTGGCGCGCTAAAAAGCAAGATAAAGGGCACTAGAAACGCCCCCGCGACCACCGGCTGTCAAATCATCTGAAGTGCAGAAAACATCGCGGCAGTGCTTCACCGCCAAAGCTTTCGCTACCATGCGCCGTGCGCGGTCGATTAGGACTATCCCTCGCAGAAATGGGACGACTCATTGGCGCGTCTGACCCGTCTGTGCACAAGTGGGAAGATGGCGCCGCCGTTCCGCGTTTGAAATTTCAGCAGGCAATCTTTGCATTGCGTGGTGTCGGAAAGCGAGCGATTGTACGGCATCTTGGTATTGCGTCCAACTGACAGTAGCCGGCTGGCGCCATTTCCCTGGAGGCGAATTCCGCGAGTCGAATCAAGTGCGTTGGCAATTCTTGATTAACGTGGAATCCGGATGAAACACCACCACCCGCCTGGCACACACGGTGCATGGCGCCATCGTCCTCGGATTCCTGCCTGGTCTCGCAGCTTTTGCGAGGATCCTAAACTTGCCAAATCCTTGGAGTGAGACCTCTTCTCCCCGCTCGAGCGCGAGTGCAATTTCTTCGAAAAGGTTTTCGATGAATTTTTGTGCATCCCTCGAAAAAGTGAAGCCGGTTGCGGACTGGAGAGAGGCGGACAGGTCGACGCGAGTAATCGTATGCATGCAGTCCCCATTGCTTTCACATTCTCGCGCAATTGAAATACCAAGTTGCGCTTATGCCTCTTCAGCTAAGCGTTCAGCGGTAGTAGAGATGGATCGAGTGGCGCATCTTGGAACTACTTAATTTCGGTATGGATCTCCCGGATACTCTCTGCTGTCTCGATAACGGTAGCCGTGGTGATAGTAATTGTAGTTGCCGTCTCTCCGGTCATAGCTTCGAGAGTGGTACCGTCCCTCGACACCGTAAAGTGGCGAAACGACACAGCCACTTAAGCTGATGACAGCGCTGCATAGGATAATTAGCGTCTTCATGATGACCTCCATTCAGGTTCACTAATTTTCTTGTAGCACGCAGTCCGCTCTTAGTCTGTACGGCAAGATACATATCAAGAGACAAGTGCATTGATACCCCGTAGCGCAAGGATGGTGTGAGGATCACCGTCAACTGCGATCGGTGAAATACCCAACCCTTTGCAGAAGTTGGCCATGATCAAATGGCTTCGCAATGTAGTCATCGAACCCGGCGTCCAAAATGCGTTCCCGGTCGCCAGCCATGGCCAAGGCCGTTACGGCAATCAGTGGAATGGCGCGCGTTGTTGGGTGTGCGCGTAGCATCTTTGCTGTTTCGATACCGTCGACACCTGGCATGTTGATGGCCATGAGTATCAGGTCTATCCGACCACGGAACAGGGCCTGCAAGCCTTGATGACCAAGCCAACCGCCGGCCCAGCGGCCAACGGCTGGAAGGCCCCGTACCTGGAGAAGATGCCGAAGGATCCCTGGGGCAATCCGTACCAGTTCCTGTCCCCGGGCGTGAAGGGGGAAGTCGATGTGTTCTCGTATGGGGCCGACGGCCTGCCAGGCGGCACCGGCGATGATATTGATATCGGCTCCTGGGAAATCTGAACGCTCAGGCGGCTTTACGCTGATCGAGTTGCTGGTGGTGCTCGTCATCATCGGCATCACGCTCGGCCTGACCGTGATGAATGTCGCGCCGTCCCAGGCGCAGGCCATGCAGAAGGAAGCGCAGCGCATCGCGCTTCTGCTGCAGCTGGCGCGCGATGAGGCGATCGTGCGCAACCGGCCGATCGCCTTCGAGGCGGCACCGGACAGCTACCGCTTCCTGGTGCGCAACGACAGGACCTGGGAGACCCTGCCGCAGGATGACCTGCTTCGCGAGCGCCCATTCGAGCTCGGTCCCGTGACCCTGGTGCCGGACCCGCCGATCAATGTGTCCGGCACCCTGCGCATTGTCTTCGGCCGCGAGCCGGTCGACCGGCCCTTCGTGCTGACCATCGCTAGCAGTGACCTGCGCGCTTCCATCCGCGCCGACGGCGTCGGCCATTTCGTTGTGGACCAATAATGCGGCAACGAGGCTTCACCCTGCTGGAAGTGCTGGTGGCGCTGCTGATTGTCGGCACCGCACTGGGCGCAGCCCTGCGTGCTATGGGCAGCCTGACACAGAACAGCGAAAATCTGCGCACCACCATGATGGCCACTTGGTCGGCCGAGAACCGGCTGGTGCAGGTGCGCCTTGCCAAGAGCTGGCCGGCGCCGGGCAAGACGTCCTACGAATGCCCGCAGGCCGATCTGCATTTCATCTGCGAGGAAGAAGTGATCATCTCGCCGAACCCGCGCATGCGCCGGGTCGAAGTCAGCGTGTTCGAGGCGGGCGCACCCGATCGGCGCATCGTCAAGCTAGTCCAACTGGTGCTGCAGGAATGAAGAATACGTGCGGCTTTACCCTAGTCGAACTGCTGGTCGCGATCACCGTGCTGGCGATCGTCGCCGTGATGGGCTGGCGCGGGCTCGACGGCATCGTGCGCTCGCGCGAGCAGCTCACGCAAAACATGGAGCAGACGCGCGGCATCCAGCTCACGTTCGCCCAGCTGCAGAGCGACCTCGAGCAGATTGCCGACAAGCCGCTGTTGCGCGAACACCAGAACATCCTGGCCGATAATTCGCGCCTGGTCTTCATCCGCACCGTGTTGTCGGAGAATGCAGCGTCCCAGCTGCAGTTAGTGAGCTACATCATCCGCGACGGTGTGTTGTCGCGCAGCGAGTCGGCTGTCACGCGCGAACTGGTGCAGCTGGACGCGCTGTGACAGGCGGCGATCGGCCAGTCTGGCGCGCAATCGGCGGTGGACCTGCAGACCGGCGCGAACGCCATGGAAGTGCGCGTGTGGGAGGCCGGGCGTGGCTATCCTGCGCGCACTGGAAACCTGCCGCGACACGCTGTCCAACGTGGCCATGCGCCAGCTGGTCGAGCAGGCCAGCGATTCGGTGCGCGAAGGCGCCAGCCTGGCCCGGTCGCTGTCGGCGCAAAAGCACTTTCCGCCGATGCTGATCCACATGATCCGTGCCGGCGAAATCACCGGCGAACTGCCGGCCATGCTGGACCGCGCCGCCAGCGCACAGGAATCGGACCTGGAGCGCCGCACGCTGACCATCGCCGGCCTGCTGGAACCGATGCTGATCCTGGCGATGGGCGTGGTGGTGCTGCTGATCGTGCTGGCCGTGCTGATGCCGATCATCGAAATCACCAGCTCGTGCGCTGAACCTGGAGAATTGAATTGAAACGTTTGCCTTTGATCTGCAGTGTGGCCGCCGTCGTGGTGCTGTCTGCCTCGCTGGCCTATTGGGGCATGCAGCTGTTCAAGCCCAAGCAGCGCCCGATTGCGGCGGTGCCGGTGGCGCAGGCGCCGGAAGCGAACATGGACGCTGCGCGTGGGCTGTTTGGCGGGAATACCGCGCTGGCAGCCGTCAGCAATTACCAGTTGCGCGGCGTGGTGGCCGATACCCGCGGCCGTGGCAGCGTGGCGATCATTTCGACCGACAGCCAGCCTGCCACGGCCTTCCCGGTCGGTTCCGAGGTGTCGCCCGGTGTCAGCGTGAAGGAAGTGCAGCCGCGCCATGTGATCCTGATGGAAGGCGGGGTGCAGAAGCGCCTTGACCTGATGAATGATCAGCGCGTGAGTTCTGTCGGCAAACTAAATACCGCGTCCGCGGAGGCGCGACCGGGCGCGGGAGGACTCCCGCCGGCGTGGCAGCCACATGAACCTCGTTACAACGCATTGTTTACCGGCCAGACCATTTAGAAAAGACGGACGTTAAACGGTCCTGTTTTTATCACCCGCTGGAAACTTGCCATAGAGCCTGGGCCATACTCGATTCCGAATCAAGCAGGGCACAGGGCCCGCTTCCCTACAACTATCAAAATGGAAAAGGCATCATGAACAAACAGATCGTACGACTGGCTTCGGTCGCACCGCTTTGCATTGCTCTCTTTGGTTGCGGAGGCGGAGGTGGTGGTGGTGCGGCCACTGGTACGGCAACTGTGACACACCCAGGTACCGACACCGGGCACGGCACCACAACCGAGCCAACCAAACCGGATAGCGGTGGTGGCACCGTAACCGACCCAACCAAGCCGGACACCGGTGGCGGCACTGTAACCGATCCAACCAAGCCAGACACCGGCGGCGGTACCGTAACCGATCCAACCAAGCCTGATGAATCGAAGCCGGGGAGCGGCGATCAAAATCTGGCCAACGGCATCTGGATCGGTGCCGCAGCGGATGGTCGTGCCAGCTTTGCCCTGGTGGCAAACGGTACGCCCAGCACGCCATTCTTCCTCTCATCGGCACCGGCGGGCGGCGGCGCGCCGGGCGGTTATGCCGAGGTCACCGGAACGCTGCGCGAAGACTTGGTCACCGGTTATATGAACCTTAATGACGGCGCCGTGGAAGCCAAGCTGTATGCGCCGGAAGGTGCGTCGGGCGCTGCTCAGCGCGGTATCTTGCGCGGGCGCTTCAATCCGCAAAACTCCCTGACTGTCGAACTGGTCGGTCAAGCGGGCGAGAAGCAGGCGAGCTACCAATTCAACTACAGCGCCACTTCCGATCAGGCGCAACAATTGGATCTGCTGCACGGCAGCTATGGCACCGCGGGGGAAGGGCCAGTTTTGACCATCAGCGGCCCTGCGGGAGCTACGATGGCGATGGTCAGGGCAACCATCGGAAGCTGCACCTTCCGCGGCATGATCATTCCCAGCAGTGCGGGCAAGAATCTCTTTAACATCAACCTGCACGGCGAGGGCGCCGCTTGCCCGGCGCAGGGAGATCGCAGCAGTCTGAATGGCCTGGCGGCGCTGGTTAACTTGCGCCCGGGCGACCGCGCGCCGAGCCTGATTTTCGGCGCGTCGTATGTGACTGCTGGGATGATCTCAGGCCAAAGCTTTGCGATGCCTCTGGTCGGCGCTAGCGGTGCCCTGGTCAAGCAGCAGTAAGTTTAGCTAAGTGGCAGGGAGCGCTGGACTTTCGGTCCGGCGCCCTTGTCAACGTTTGCTCGGATATGCTGTTGCGGTTGAGCGCCGCACGGCATACCGATTCAGCCTTACGCCATTTTAGGACTCTTCGATGGATTGGTTCCGGTATTAGGCGTTCAGCCGATTCTAGCGCTTCTCACTCGTTGGAGACTCATATCTGCGGCCTCGGCTTCGCGAGCCGTTCTCGCACGGTTAATTGCACCTTGCTTCTCAAGCAACGCGTCCAGCTTACGTTTCGTAGATCTATTTCCAATACCGCCGAGAAACGTGTCGCGAAAGCGATAGGAAAGGGATGTTGTCTTATTTTGCAAGCGGGCGATCTCCTTTTTCAGGCGTGCTGGGTCACTTACACCAGGAAATTGCGGGGGGCGAGGTGCGGATGGCTGTGAATGCGTTGTAGCATCACTATTCCGCGAGGGTTGAGCTTTTTCTGTTTTAGATACTGTACCGATTCCATAGCTTCTAACTAGGTCCACCCGCCTTTGATTCTCTTTTGCATTGAAGTCTGATGTCAACTCCCTAATTGTGCCCTTGTCCGCAGTTAGTTTCGCCAGCACACGGTTTTGCTCCCCATTTCCCAAGCCACCAAATAGCCCCAAAGAAAGGCGTGGTCAATGCCGACAGCGCCCGTTCCGCGCGCGCCGACCTGCGTTCGCAAGGCCTGGTGCCGATCAAGGTCGACGCCATCTCGGCGCAAGTCGATGCCAGCGGCGCCACCGCGCGCCGCGGCTTCGGCGAAAAGCTCAGCACCACCGAGCTGGCGCTGTTCACGCGCCAGCTTGCCAGCCTGCTGGAAGCCGGCCTGCCGCTCGAGCAAGCCTTCACCGCCCTGCTGGAACAGGCCGAGCGCCAATACGTGCGCGACCTGGTCGCCTCGATCCGTTCGGAAGTGATGGGCGGCTCCTCGCTGTCGGAAGCCCTGTCGCGCCACCCGCGCGATTTCCAGGAAATCTACCGCGCGCTGGTCGCCTCGGGCGAGCAGATCGGCCAGTTGTCGCGCGTGCTGTCGCGCCTGGCCGACTACATCGAGCGCCGCAACGCCCTGGTGCAGAAGGTCGAGCTGGCCTTTACCTACCCGGCCATCGTGACCGTGGTGGCTTTCCTGATCGTGATCTTCCTGCTGACCTATGTGGTGCCGCAGATCGTGTCGGTGTTCGCCAACACCAAGCAAAAGCTGCCGCTGCTGACGGTGATCATGCTGGCGATTTCCGATTTCGTGCGCAGTTACGGCTTTGCCGTGCTGGGCCTCCTGGTGGCCGGCGGCTTCGTGGTGCGGCGCATGCTGCAAAACCCCGACATCAAGCTGCGCTGGCATACATGGCTGCTGACCGCACCGCTGTACGGCAAGTTCGAACGCAGCCTGAACACCTCGCGCTTCGCCAGCACGCTGGCGATCATCACCGGTTCGGGCGTGCCTATCCTGCGCGCGCTGGAAACCAGCCGCGACACCTTGTCCAATGTGGCCATGCGCGACCTGGTCGAGCAGGCCAGCGACTCGGTGCGCGAAGGCGCCAGCCTGGCGCGTTCGCTGTCGGCGCAAAAACATTTCCCGCCGATGCTGATCCACATGATCCGCGCCGGCGAAATCACCGGCGAACTGCCCGCCATGCTGGACCGCGCCGCGAGCGCGCAGGAGTCCGACCTGGAGCGCCGCACGCTGACCATCGCCGGCCTGCTGGAACCGATGCTGATCCTGGCGATGGGCGTGGTGCTGCTGATCGTCTTGGCCGTGCTGATGCCGATCATCGAAATCAATCAGCTCGTGCGCTGAACCTGGAGAATCGAATTGAAACGTTTGCCTTTGATCTGCAGTGTGGCCGCCGTCGCGGTGCTGTCTGCCTCGCTGGCCTACTGGGGCATGCAGCTATTCAAGCCGAAGCAGCGCCCGATCGCGGCGGTGCCGGTGGCGCAGGTGCCGGAAGCGAACATGGACGCTGCACGCGGGCTGTTTGGCGGGAATACCGCGCTGGCAGCCGTCAGCAATTGCCAGTTGCGCGGCGTGGTGGCCGATACCCGCGGCCGTGGCAGCGTGGCGATCATTTCGGCCGATGGGCAGCCTGCCCAGGTCCTTCCGGTTGGCTCCATGCTGCCGCCAGGCGTCAGTGTGGAGGACTTGCAGCCGCGCCACGTGATCCTGATGGAAGGCGGCGTGCAAAAGCGCCTTGACCTGATGAATGCCCCGGGCGTGATTTCCTCTGGCGGCATGATACCGCCTGTCGCTGGCACGGCTGGAGCGCCGGTGCAGGGGCCATCCATGCCGGCCAGCCAATAAACCTCGTTCAGCATCCGCTTCGTTCTCTCAGTCCAATAAGGGCAGCGAAGTCCATCGCATGACTGTTGAATAAATGAGCCCGGCCCGATGTTGCAAACGTCCATTTGCACAAAGTCACCTGGTGCAAGGCGGCCGTACCTAACGATCTGTTTTCGAAAGTCCGTTTCTGGGCCAGAAAAGACTTGTTAAGGCGATTGAGGGCGTTGGATCGTTGCGTTTGGTTGGGGATGTTTCGTGCAGGCGACGAAGTTCGCCTTGGAATGTGACGATGACTAAGTCTGTGTTTTCGAAGAATCGGGGCCAGCATGTCTTGATCTGAAAAGACCTTCGTGGCGCGCGATGCTGAGGGGGGCTCGTGGCGTACGTTTCCCGCAATCGCTTAATAACGCGACCACCGATTGCGATGCATGGGCGTGAGATGCCACAACGCAGACAACTGCACCTTTGTCCGGGCGATTGGGCACTTTCGTGCCCAATCGCCCGGACTATCGCTGGAACCTTTATGGCGCCAGAGTCATGCCGTCGGTGGTCAACACTACCGGCCTTTTCCGGCTTGCTGCAGAGTAGCTTCAGCCCTTCTCTTTGCCAGCAAAATATCAGCATTTTGCATATCTAGTCTGGTCCTGTGCGAGTAAACTCGATCGCGCGCAACTGTCAGTGACCGAATTGCCTGATTAATTTCTTCGTTCCCTTTGCCACCACGGAGGAATTTTCGAAGTTGGAAACGAATAGTGCGTCGTTGGGATTTCAGTTTATCGATTTGCGCATCAAGCTCCTTCCCTGTGTCGACCCAACGTTGAAGTTCATCTTGCAGTTCCTGATTTTTAACCTGGGATTTTTTCGATTTCGTCACGGCGCTGGTAACGGAAGTGCGCGTCGCTTGCGGCGTGTGCACAGGGCTCCGCGACCCTGCGGGTGGTGAGACGGGGCGGTTCGACTTAAATGAACCTGTTTGCTCTGTATTCTCTGTTTGGACCGGGGATGCCTTGGGTTGCGGTGCACCAGGCTCTCCAGTGCGCTGAACATGAGAACCTGTTTGCTTTGCAAATTCTGCGCTCACACGGCCTGGCTTGGGCGGTGGCGGTGGCGGCGGCCGACGATCTCCAGTTGGTGGTGGGGCAGCAAGGACCGTGGGCTGATTTTGCGAAACTGCTTGCTCTGCACTGCTTGTTTGGCCCTTGGATGGCCTCGGCGGTGGCGTCGGACGACTAGCGTTTGGTGGGACACCTGCGTCCGTAAATTGAAATTGCCGTCCAATCTGATGCAGTTGAGCCTGTGGAAGTGTCTTGGAATCGTCACCGATGCTTGCGCCCCTTATTGAAGTATCGAAAGCGCCGGCAACCAGTCTTTCCGCGTAATTGCGTAGCGCGACATACTGACTAAAGTCTTGAACCATCATATTGCTGCGCTGCCTGCGCAGGTCCAAGATACAGTTGTCGACCTGATCCTCCCAATTGTCTGCTGTCAGTTTCCTGTCCTTGTAGAGCTGCAGCACATCTGCCGCTCCGGTCAGCGTGCCTGAACGGCCCACACCAGCCCTGCAATGAACGAGCAATTTTTTGTCGGAACCCTGGTCAGCGACCTCATCCCGCGCTTTGCAGATTGTACTGGCGATCTTGTGCAAGTCGTTGATAGACTGAGGAGCCTTAAAATCGGGAATAGGAAAGTTCAAATACTTGATATCTTGCAGGCTTTCGCCGAATGAGGCTTTCAATAGCCCCATCTTTGCGGACGAATCAGAATAGTGGGGAATGCCAACCTGCTGCCTTGTCAAGTGGAATGCGGCGGACTGCTCTCCGGTCGTATACTTCGTTGGCTCAAAGGGCGTGTAGTCAGCCCCCACCGTCTCATTCTGCTGCCGCAGGTCGATGATGTAGGCGACATTCTGCGAGTTCAATATATCCGCGAATTGGCACATTTTCGCGTGGTCCCGACTGTTGGGCTCGCCACAGATGATCGTATTCCTGCCAACGTGGTGGCCGTTGAAGTCCTTGCCACTGCTATCGCAAAGGTTGCCGCGACTGAGATATATGTTGTTAAAGCCGCTGAGCCAGGTCGAATCAGCGCGATGCTCCATCTTGAGCGTTTCTTGCCCCAACCGATCAAATCGGGCTTGCACAGGATTGCTTGTCCCCGCGGCTTGGTTGGGGTCAAGGTTGCACTCGATGCCTAGACGTAGGCCATTTACATTTTTTTTTAACATTTCGATTACCTCCGGGACGCCCAGCACCATACTGAACGTCTATTCCGAAGTGGCCCTTCCGGGTAATTGAGTTCATCGGCCGGCAATTGCGCTCCAAAACTTGCAAATAATTCATTGCATGTTTTATATTGGTGAATATTGTTCATTTGCAAGGCATTTCAACAATAGGCAGGAGATTTTTTGCACGCAGCTCTTTATACTCAATTCATGTTTTACCTATGTGTTACGCATATGGAATTTAAATCTCGTCGCCAGCTGCTATGCTTCATCGCCGTCCTTCGCTTTATTGTGGGGGCGTTGTTTTTGCTGGCATCGCGACCAAGCTCCGCCGCTCACACAGAATTGGGGGCGCAGCGGTGGCCCGCGATGACGCCGCCGTTATTTAAGACATACTCAACGCCGGCCGAGGTGGGAGGCGCCGGCGTGAAGGTATTGGCACAGGACCGCGATGGTTTCATCTGGGCAGGGACCGAAAGGGGCGTAGCCCGTTGGGATGGCTACCGCTTCCAGATCTTCCAGCCAAGTTCAGGCGATGGCGTGGCGCAGCCCGATAACTATGTCGTCAAGTTGTTTTTTGATGACGCGGACCGCTTATGGGTAGGCACAGTTACTGGGAACCTGGCTCGATTCGACCGCGCACATGATCGCTTTGTCGTTTTCAGCAGGGCCAGCGGTGATTTGCTCCCTGGACGAATAACCGGCATCGTTAGCGATGGCGCCGGGGGGCTTTGGGTCGGGTCGCTAGGCGGTTTGGTGCACGTTCCCAGGGATGCTGTGCCAGGCAGTGGCGCCGTCACCCGATATCGCGAAAGTAGTATTTCAAGCAATGGTGACATATCGTCTATCAAGGTTACCTCTTTGCAACGCGAGGCCAGCGGAACACTATGGATGGGTACTGCACGGGGGCTGATGCGAAAAGATGCCGGCAGTCCACGCTTCGAAGACGTCCCTTTACCCCCTAGCAACGGCGCGCCCCCTAACATATCAGCCGTCTTTGTCGCTAGCGACGGGAAGATTTGGATCGGTACCAGAGACAACCTGATGCATGTTCTTGATCCGAGTACAAAAACTATTCGGAGCATCACCGTTACGGCTTTCCCCCGCAGCATCAATGAGCCTCATCCCGGTGAGATCTGGTTCAATACATTCGCGAACGGTATTATCGTCGTGAACGCATCCACATTAAAGTGGGACGCGTTGAAATATGACCCGCTGCGCGCCAACGGTCTGCCTTCAAACATGGTGGATGGCTTTTTACGCGACAGGAGCGGCGCTTTTTGGCTTGCGACGCAACGTGGTATCACGAGGTTTGAACCCGGATTGGCGGCGACGTCTCTCGACTTCAATGGATTGAAACCCGGACTCGTGATGAAGGATGGGTATTCAACTGTCTTCGCTCATCCTAATGGTACCGTTTGGATGGGGGCGACCAACGGCGGCGTGGATATCGTCAACCCCACTACCGGATCGATCATGCGCCTCGAAACCAGTCCCAATCAACTGGAGCGTCGTCTTCCTGAAGCCGCAGTCCTCGACATTGCAGTAGATGCAATTGGTGAGGTTGGAATATGCACAAATCGAGGTCTTTACCGCGCTACAGCCGATGGGCAGACCGTAACAAGAGTACATTTGCCAACGCTAAACTCAACGGGTGGGATGTCGCGTTTTGCGCGAGCGGGCAGCAAACTTTTGATGGGTACGTTCGACAATGGGCTGTACATGGTCAGCGGCACTTTGGCAAAACCGGAGAAAGTTGAAGCAATCAAAGAATTGAGCGGGATGCAGATAAGCGCACTGGAACAGGGGCCGAATGGTACTTTTTGGGTGGGAACAAGTACCGGCTTATACTTGGTTGATCCGACCAATGGCACGGTAGTGGAGCAGATTAGGTCAGGCCCCGACGAGCAGCATTTACTCAACGACAGAGTTCATGCGCTTGCCACGGACCGCCAAGGACGTCTTTGGATTTCCACACTTGCTGGGTTGCAAATTCTTGAAGGCCGCACTGCCGAACGGCTGCCGCGGTTGCGACGGATGGGGCGCGCGGAAGGATTACCCGATGCTCAATTTGGCGATCTGAAAGTAGATGCGGTGGGCATGATATGGGGCGTCTCCTCAGATGGCCTTATTCGTATCAATCCTGACAATTTAGCCATTGAGAGACTGCGCCGAAGCGAAGGCGTCGCGCTTCCCGACTATTGGGCGTCCAGTACACTCACGGCCGCTGGCGAGTTTGTAGTCGGAGGCGAAGGTGGCGCCACGATTGTCTGGCCAGGCCGATTCGAGGCACGCCCATGCCGGCCATCAGTGGTCGCGACCGCAATACGAGTCGGAGGGAAGCTACTGCCGATGCAACACGCTGCAGACCGAAAGCGGCTCCCGCTCACGATCACGCCGGAAGCTAACAGCGTTGAGATCGAGTTTGCTGCTCTGGACTATCACGTGCCTGAACTGAACCGCTACGCGTATCGGCTTGTCGGTTTCGATAAGGATTGGGTTGAAACCGATTCCGGCCGCCGTGTCGCGTCATACACCAACTTGTCTCCTGGTCGTTATACTTTGCAAGTACGCGGATCGGACCATAACGGCAACTGGGTCGAAACGCCGCTGCAAATCGACGTCGACGTCTTGCCGGCGTGGAACCAGACATGGTGGGCGCAATTCTTGTTTGCCGTGGTTTTCCTGGGCGGGGTGTATGCCCTATATCGTTGGCGCATACGGCAGCTCGCCGCGCAACGCGCGGCCCTCGAGCGGGTAGTGGAGGAACGTACGGCGGAAGTGGCGGCGCGCACCGCCGAAGTGCTCCAGCAGAAGGAAGAAGCCCAGGCGGCGCGCGATAAGGCCGAGGAGGCCACGCAAGCCAAGTCGCGCTTCCTGGCCAATATGAGCCACGAAATCCGCACACCGATGAATGCCGTGCTGGGCCTGTCGTACCTGGCGCTGGCCACGAATCTTTCGTCCAGGCAGCGCGACTATGTGCAGAAGATTCACCTGGCCGGCAAAACGCTGCTGGGCGTGATTAACGACATCCTGGACTTTTCCAAGATCGAAGCGGGCAAGCTCGACATCGAAAGCACCGATTTTGATCTGGATGAAGCGCTGGAACAGGTGTCGTCGCTGACCGCGCCCTTCGCGGCCGAGAAAGGGCTGGAGTACCGCTTCGAGCTGGCCGACGATGTGCCGTGCCACCTGCGCGGCGACCCGCTGCGTCTTGGGCAAGTGTTGATCAACCTGCTGAATAATGCGATCAAGTTCACTGCCGAAGGCGCCGTGACGCTGACGGTGCGCGCCATGCCGGCGGCAGCCGAACGGGTGCGGCTCGAATTCAGCGTGCGGGACACCGGCATCGGCATGACGGCCGAACAGCTGGAGCGGCTGTTCAAGCCGTTCTCGCAAGCGGACGGTTCGACCACCCGCCAATTCGGTGGAACGGGGCTGGGCTTGAGCATTTCGCGCGACCTGGTGACGCTGATGGGCGGCGCGATCGATGTGGAGAGCGAAACCGGGGTTGGCAGCCGCTTCCACTTCGCGCTCGAGTTCGATCGAGCGCACCAGCCGGTGAGCCTGGACGCCAGTGTGCGCCGTACGATCATGAGCACACCGCACTTCCGCGACGCGCGCGTGCTGCTGGTGGAAGACAATGACATCAACCGGCAGATCGTCACCGAATTGCTGCAAGGCTGCGGCATCGAAGTGGACGCCGCCGTAAACGGCCGTGTCGCCCTGGACCGTTTGCGTTTGGTGGGCCCGGCCTATTACGACCTGGTCTTCATGGACCTGCAGATGCCGGAAATGGATGGCAGCTCGGCCACCCGGCATGTGCGCAACGACCGCGCTTTCGACGACTTGCCGGTGATCGCCTTGAGCGCCAACGCCATGCAGGAGGACCGTTTGCGCTGCCTGCAAGAGGGCTTTGACGACCACCTTGGCAAGCCGTTGCAGCCGGCCGAACTGTATCGCCTGCTGCGCGAATATTTGAAAGACAAGCTGAGCGACGACGTTCCCGCCAGTGAGGGGGCGCAGGTAGATGAGGGGGCGGAAGAGGGCGCGGAGCTGCCCGCCGAACTAGCGGGCATCGACCTGACGGTGGCACGCACGGTGGCGGGCAACAATGACGGTCTGTTGGCCGAACTGCTGCGCCGCTTTGCCCAGGAAGAAGATGGCACGGCACGGCGCATCGCGGCCGCGTTCCAGCAGCAGGATTACGCAAGCGCGGAACTCATGGCGCATACGCTGCGCGGCGTGGCGGGCAATCTGGGCGCACGCCAGGTGCAGGAACTGGCGGGAGCCGCCGAAGCGGCGGCGCAAAGCCACGTGGAATGGGCGCAGGTGCAGCGCGACGTCGAGGCGCTGGCAGAGGAAATGGCGCGCGTGTGCCAAGGCATTGCAGCCGCCTTGCCGGAGCAGGTGCTCGAAGAAGCGCCGGCATTGAGTGCCCCGCTAGCGTGGCAGGAGGCGTTACAGGAACTGGCCCAACTGCTGGCGGCCATGGATGGCGAAGCAAATGCACGTTTCGCTGCGCTGCGTGGTGAGTTTCAAGCGCGCTATGGCACGAAAAGAACCGCTGACCTGCAGCGTTGCCTGGACATGTTTGATTTCGACGGCGCCCACGATATTTTGACCGCGACGTTGGAAAAGTAGGTCTTTCTGCACTAGGGGCCGCCCCTGGTCCGATATCGGGGAAGTCAACATCGCCGAACGGAGCCAGGCATGCATGCAGAATGTCGATGGCCCCTAGCCGAGTCCCTTTGGCACTTGTTTTAGAAATAAGTTACGTGATAGCCTTGGCGTTGTAAAATAGAAAGTAATCCTCTGCGGCGCGGAGGAGAGTTCTTGCACGCGGCTTTGTGCTGGCCACCATTTCATGCGAAGTGTTCCGCCCATGGCGTTCATTCACAATTGCTACTTTGAACGAATGTTTGCGGCTTTGCGCGTCGTCACAGGTTTACTTGGCCTGCTGTTCGTGGCCGCATCTTGCGCAGCCACCGCCGAGCGCGCTCCGAAGCGTTGGGAAGCGCTGATACCGCCGACGTTTCAAACCGTCCGGGTCGGATTGGCCAACGCCCCTGTCGTCGCCCTCGCACAGGACAGGGATGGATTTCTATGGATCGGAACCCAGGGTGGCTTAGCGCGCTGGGATGGCTACCGGTTCATCAAATACCAATCGATTCCGGGTGACCCCTACTCCCTCCCCGATAACTATATCAAGTGCATCTTGATCGATAGGAAGGGCAACGTATGGGTTGGAACAGCTAGCGGCGGACTGGCCCGCTATGATCGCGAACGGGACCGTTTTATTGTCTTCAACCCGAAGAATGCTGGTTTGTCGTCGGCGACTTTGCATCAGATGGTTGATGACGGCGCCGGCGGCTTGTGGCTTGCCACTGACGAAGGCCTTGACCATTTGCCGGCCGGCGCCACGCCCACCGCAGGCGCCATAACTCACCATCGTCCCTATAAGCCGGGCAAAGGTGATGAGGAGCCATTGGAGGTGGTTCTGTCGCTTGAGCGCGATGCCAAGGGGACGCTTTGGGTTGGTTCGCCACGTGGCTTGGTTCGAAAAGCCGCCGGAAGGGAGCAATTCGTCGAGGTGCCTTTGCCGGTTCGCTCAGGGAGGCCGCCGGTCATCGTTACGATGTTTTTGGCCAGCGACGGCAAGCTTTGGATGGTGGCTGCAGACGACGGCGTCTTTGTCTTGGATACGGCTACTGGAACTGCGCGGCAAGTGCCAATGCCGGGGCCCGTCTTTTGTTTCGGCGAACCGTTTGCGGGCGAGATTTGGGCGAGTGTGCCTGGCGTCGGTGTTGTGGCCGTTGACGGAACGACCCTGCGGTACCGCACGCTGAAACATGATCCGCTTCGTGAGGATAGCCTGCCGTCGAATTCGGTCTACGCCTTTCTACATGACAGAAGTGGTGCCTTCTGGCTAGGAAGCGATCATGGAATTGCCCGCTATGAAGGTGGGCTGGCGGTGCAAACGCTGATCATCAGCGAGTTAACCGCAGGCATTCCAATGCAGGACGGCTATCCTGCAGTGCTTGCGCGTCCCGACGGTACTTTGTGGCTGGGGGCCAGTAACGGAGGGGTGGACATCGTCGATCCCTCCAAGGGATCCGTGAGGCGGCTGGGCGTGGCTTCTGAAGAAAGCCACAGCAGGATTCGTCGCGGCTTCATCTATTCCATGGCTGCGGACGCGAACGGCGATATAGGAATTAGCGCTGGCGGAGATCTGTACCGTTCCAGTCCGGACGGGAGGCGGGTGGCGAGAGTTCGGTTGCCAGAGCCTGAAATTCGTTCAGGCGTCAGTACACTTGGGTTGGCGGGACACACGTTCTTGATCGGTACCATTCGCGAAGGGCTGTTCATCATGGGCGGAACTCTTGCGCGGCCGACAGGAATGCGGGCGGTGAAGGGGCTAAGCGGGCCACGCGTCAGCGTCTTGCTGCCGGAATCGAATGAAACGCTGTGGGTAGGTACAGGTACTGGCCTGAACCGGGTTGATCTGGCAAACGGCACCGTGTCGGAGCAGATCAGGTCGGGGGCGGACGACGGTCATCACTTGGTCAGCGATTATGTGACTACGCTCGCCTCGGATCGACAGGGCCGCCTATGGATCGGTACGGCCAGCGGGTTGCAGATCCTGGAAAGGCGAGGCACCGACGGGCGGCCCCAGCTCCATTGGCTGGGGGCTGCCCAAGGCATGCTCAACGGGTACATTAACGATCTGCGCCTCGATGCAGCAGGGATGATGTGGGCCAGCACGAACGATGGCGTTGTCCGGATCGATCCCGCCACTTTTGCAATCGACAGGCTGAAGCAGAATGAAGGCGCGGCGCTTGCAAGTTACTGGGCGCAGGCCGGTGCACGTACTGGAGAAGGTGAACTGGTGTTCGGCGGTGACCGTGGCGCCAGCATTATTTGGCCGGAGCGCTTTAAGTCGCGCCAATGCCGGCCACCGGTAGTTACGACCGCGATCCGGGTCGGAGGAAAGCCGCTGCCGCTGCAGTATTCGAATGTGCGAAAAGGGCCTCCACTGACGGTGGCCTCCGACGCGAACAGCATAGCGATCGAGTTTGCGGCGCTGGACTATCACGCCCCCGAGCTGAATCGCTACGCGTATCGGCTGGTCGGTTTCGATAAGGACTGGGTCAATACTGATGCGGGGCGCCGCATCGCCTCATACACCAATCTCTCCCCGGGCCGATATACCTTGCAGGTGCGCGGATCGGACCACAACGGCAACTGGGTCGAGGCGCCGCTGCAGATTGAGGTGGACGTGCTGCCCGCGTGGTACCAGACCTGGTGGGCGCTGTGCATCATAGGCTTGATTTTCCTGGGTGGACTGTATGGACTCTATCGCTGGCGCATTCGGCAGCTGGCCGCGCAGCGCGCTGCACTGGAGCGCGTCGTGGAGGAACGCACTGCCGAAGTGGCGGCGCGCACCGCCGAAGTGCTCCAGCAGAAGGAAGAAGCCCAGGCGGCGCGCGATAAGGCCGAGGAGGCCACGCAAGCCAAGTCGCGCTTCCTGGCCAATATGAGCCACGAAATCCGCACACCGATGAATGCCGTGCTGGGCCTGTCGTACCTGGCGTTGTCCACCGATCTGTCGGCAAGGCAGCGCGATTATGTGCAGAAGATCCACCTGGCCGGCAAGACGCTGCTGGGAGTGATCAACGATATCCTGGACTTTTCCAAGATCGAGGCGGGCAAGCTCGATATCGAGCATACCGACTTCGAGCTGGGTGAAACCCTGGAGCAGGTGTTGTCCCTGACTGCGCCTTTCGCCGCCGAAAAGGGGCTGGACTACCGCTTCGAGTTTCCAGAGGACATGCCGCGCCACTTGCGGGGCGACCCGCTGCGCCTTGGGCAAGTGTTGATCAACCTGCTGAATAACGCGATCAAGTTCACATCCGACGGCGCCGTGACCTTGACCGTACGCGCCACGCCGGCACGCTCCGACCGGGTGCGGCTCGAATTCAGCGTGCAGGATACGGGCATCGGCATGACGGCCGAGCAGCTGGACCGGCTGTTCAAACCGTTCTCGCAGGCCGACGGTTCGACCAGCCGCCAATTCGGCGGCACGGGCCTGGGCTTGAGCATTTCGCGCGACCTGATCATGCTAATGGGCGGAACCATCGACGTCGAAAGCGAAGCCGGCGTCGGCAGCCGCTTCTACTTCGAACTCGAATTCGAACGGGCCCACGCGGCCGAAGGTCCCGGGACCCATGTGCGCCGCACGATCATGAGCACACCGCACTTGCGCGATGTGCGGGTGCTGCTGGTGGAAGACAACGACATCAACCGGCAGATCGTCACCGAACTGCTGCAAGGCTGCGGCATCGAAGTGGACGCTGCGGTCAACGGCCGGATTGCGCTGGACCGTCTGCGGCTGGTGGGCCCGGCATACTACAAGCTGGTCTTCATGGATTTGCAGATGCCGGAAATGGATGGCAGTTCGGCCATCCGGCATGTGCGCGACGACAAGGCGTTTGACGACCTGCCGGTGGTCGCCTTGAGCGCCAACGCCATGCAGGAGGACCGTTTACGCTGCCTGGAAGAGGGCTTCGACGAGCACCTTGGCAAGCCTTTGCAGCCGGCCGAACTATACCGTCTGCTGCGGGAGTATCTGCGAGACTACCTGAGCGACGAAGGCCCCGCCAGCGCAGATATGGACGGCAGCGGCGAACTGCCTGCCGAATTGCCAGGCATCGACCTGGATGCGGCGCGTGCCGTGGCCGGCGACAATGCCGGGCTGCTGGCTGACCTGCTGCGGCGTTTTGCCCGCGACGAATGCGGTACGGCGCAGCGCATCGCCGCCGCCTTCCAGCAGCACGACTACATTGGCGCGGAACTCCTGGCCCACACGCTGCGCGGGGTAGCGGGCAACCTGGGCGTACGCCAGGTGCAGGTATTGGCGGGAATGGCCGAAGTGACGGCGCAAAAGCATCTGGAATGGGCGCAGGTGCAGGGCGACGTCTCGGCGCTGGAGGAGGAATTGCTGCGCGTGTGCCAGGGCATTACTGCCGCCTTGCCGGAGCAGCGCGCGGAAGAGGCGCAGACGCTGCGCGATCCACAAGCCTGGCACGACGCCTTACAGGAGCTTGCCCAACTGCTGGCTGCCATGGATGGCGAAGCGATTGAGCGCTTCGCCGGCCTGCGCGGCGAATTCGCGGCGCGCTATGGGGAGGAGCGCGCTTCAGCAATACAGCGCTGCCTGGATGGATTCGACTTTGAGCAGGCCCATAGCATCATGCTTGCGGAGGCTGGGTCTGCATTGCAAGCGAAGTGAGCGATGGCCTGGTCTCGAGCGCTTGTTCGACAAGCGTGATGACAAACTCTCGCTCCGCTCCGCGCAGCGGCTGGCGTGGGCGGCGTACGTTTTCATTTCCGACACCGACCAGTGCCTCGACCAGTTTCAGGTTTTGCACGAGCTTACTAGAGACATCGAGGTGCAGCAGCGGCATGAACCACTGGTACAGCTTCAGCGCTTCGGCGTAGCGGCCAGCCTTCATTAGTTCGTACAGGGCCACGGTTTCTCGGGGGAAGGCCACCACCAGGCCGGCCAGCAGGCCGTTTGCACCCACCGCAAGGCCTTCAAAGGAGAGGTCGTCCACGCCCATGAAGATCTGGTAGCGCTCGCCCACTGCGTTGCGCAGGTCGGTGACGCGGCGGATATTGTCGGTCGATTCCTTGATGGCGGCCAGTTCTTCGCAGTCGGAAAGCTCCTTGAAGTCGGCCGGGGTCAGGTCGACCTTGTAGGTGACCGGGTTGTTGTACACCATGATCGGCAGCTTGGCAGCCTTGGCGATGGTACGCAGGTTGGCCTTGGCTTCGAAAGCGTCGGCGGCGTACAGCACGGAGGGCATCACCATGAAGCCGTCCACGCCCAGGTCGCGCGCTTCCTGCACGTAGCGCTCGGCATTGGCGGTACGGGTTTCGCTGACGTTGGCCAGCACCGGCACGCGGCCGTCGGCTACTTTAACGGCGGTCTTGGCGACAGCCAGCTTCTCTTCGAAGGACAGGGTACTCGCTTCGCCCAGGGAACCGCAGGTCACCAGGCCGTGGCAGCCGCTGTCGATCATGAAGGCAAAGTGCTGTTCCATTGCCGCGTGGTCCAGTTCCTCATTCGCGTGGAATTTGGTGGTTACTGCGGGGAAGACTCCTTCCCATTTCTGCGCTTTCATTAACTTACTCCTTTTAACGATGGTGGGAAACTGCGGATCGGCTACGCCGGGGGGAACAATGATTGAGCGGCGTATGGTTACCCGTAAAGGGCATCGTGCATGCCTGGTGTGCCGGCGGCAATGCGCAGCGCGACGCCGCTGGAAACGCGCTTTCGGACGCGTGCCATTTCGGCGCAAAGACGGGCATGATCGGACAACATCCGTGGCACTTGCGCCGGCAACATCGTTGGCGCGGACTTTCCCGTGTGCCATCGAAGATCGCCGGCCAGTAAGCGCAGCTCGCGGATACTGAGGCCTGTTTCCTCATGCATGCTCACCAGAAGGTCTGCGGAGACCGGCACCCTGCCGTGGCGGAGCTTGCTAATCGAAGGCCCGCCAACGGCCAGGCGCTGTGCCAGGCGGCAGTCGGTGCGCACTCCCAGCCATTCCTTCATGGTGTCGAGCAGCAGGTTGGGATTGAAGTCTGGATTTTCTGTTCGGTATTTGGACATAGGCGTGGCGGCGCGCGCGCCGCGATCAATTGGCATGCGAAGGTAACGTGCGGCCAGGCCGCCAGTAAATAATCGCTGCAATTGCACGGACCGCAGCGCCCGGAGCGGAACTTTCGGACCCATTAACCTACGCGCGCCGGTTCCGGCGGACTGGTCTGAAATCTGGCGCTTCGCACCGGCAGTCTTGGCGACGGCCCTACAGTGTCCGGACATGGGGCGAATCGATTCGCCCTGATTCCAAGGAAAACCTATGCAACACTCCCACTCCGGCAAGCGCCCCCTGGCGCGTACGCTTTTGCTGGCTTTCGCTACCTGCCTGGGCGCGACAGCTTGCGCCCACCACCGCTATCCGGTGCAGACCGACTATGCCGGCCGCGCTGCGGCGTCCTGCATGCAGTATGGTTATCGCACAGGTACCGATGAATTCGCAGATTGCGTCAGCATGAACGTCAATGCGGCAAAGGACCGTGAGTTGAAGGCGCGCCTGGCGACGGACCGGAACTACCGCCGTAAGCTGGAGCGTCAATTCAGGCGCTCGGAACAGCCTGACCTGCCTTAGATTCAGAGCCCTGGGATGCGGGCACCGCGCTGTTCATACAGCAGGGTCAGCGCGGCACCGATCATCCCGCCCACCAGCACATTGGCTGAGCGCAGCACGGCCACCCCAACCCCATAACCAGACGTCGCCGCCAGAACCACGCACATCATGCTGCGCAGTCCAAACGCCAGGCGATAGCGTTGGCAGCAACCGAGGGAAATGGCGGTCACCAGGGTGCATACGGCTGGCAGTGCGTGACCGGTGTGCAGCATGGCGGGTGCCGCCTGCAAGGCCACCCAGCACAGTGTCATGCCGGCGCCGGCGCCCCACAGCACGCCCACAGCACGGTCGCCAGCCTTGCGCCGCACGCTGGGCATCGAACCGGTGACGACGCTGGCAGCCGACCAGATCAGCCATTCCCCGGCCGGCAGGTGCAGATAGCGCACCAGGGCTGCGGCCAGCAGCACGGCCGCGCAGCGCACCACGGCGGCATCGCTGGCGGTGCGGGCCCGCTCGGTGTCAGATGCGCGCGCCGGCAGCATATTGTGGCGACGGCAGAAGACGCGCAGGGCGGCTGCAGCACCGGCTTCGCCGGCGGACAGCTTCCACACCAGCACCAGCGCTGTGGGGACCAGCGCTAGTCCCGACCAGGACAGCAAATGCAGGTAGCCCGCCAGCATAATGCCGCCGCCTGCGTTGAGCTCGCAGCCCAGGTATAGCGCCGCCAGGAATCCATAATTGCCAAGCGATTGCCAGGCTGGCCCCCAGCGGCCGAGCCATCCGGCTGCCGCGCCGTAAGCGGCGCACAGCGGCACAAACAGCCAGGCATATGGATAAGCCAGGCTGAAAAGCGCAACGGAACCGAGGATGGCTCCAGCGTGCAGTAAGAGCAGGAACAGCGAAGGCTGTGTTTTTTCCGCCGCGGACAGCAAGAGCACACCCAGGAAGCCAGCTTTCAGGCTACTGCTGTCGCCAGTGGACAGGAAGCACGCCAGCGTAGGGGCCATCAGCAGCACGACGCGTGCAACGCGCATGAAGTCGAAGCTGGCGCGAAACCAGTTGCATACGGCAGTATGGACTGCTCGCAAGGGGCGGGTGGGGAGCATAAGACACCGGATGGAGGGGAGAGAGTCGAACCGTAGCTTATCCGACAACAGTCTTGCGCCTTGATGCCCCGTCAGGAATTCGGACCAAATGAAGCTTGGGCAGGCTTCCTTTGGTCTGGGAATTTGCGCAGCGGGGCGACTGTCGGACTGCCCTCTATTCCAATGCGGTTTTCACTCTAGGACTAAAACACAATGGCAACCCGGTACCTGGCTCCGCTGCTGCTTGGAGTATGCATCCTCCCTCCTGCGTTCGGGCAGGCGATCCCGCCGGGCATGACGCAAGGTCCGTCGCTGGCTGGCATCACAGAATATCGCATGGCAAACGGCCTGAAAGTGCTTCTGTTTCCCGATGCGGGCAAACCAACGGTGACCGTGAACATGACCTATCTGGCGGGCTCGCGCCACGAGAACTATGGCGAAAGCGGTATGGCGCATTTGCTCGAGCACCTGATGTTCAAGGGCTCGCCACGGCATCGCGACCTCATGCACCAATTCACGGTACGCGGCATGGATTTCAACGGCACCACCTCGCAGGACCGCACCAACTACTACCAGGTGTTCCAGGCCAGCCCCGACAACCTCAAATGGGTGCTGGATATGGAAGCCGACCGGATGACCAACGCCTTTATCGCGAAGAAGGACCTGGACGCGGAAATGACGGTGGTCCGCAACGAGTATGAGCTCGGCGAAAACAATCCCTACGAGGTGCTGCACAAGCGCATGGAAAGTGTGGCCTACGACTGGCACAGCTATGGACGCGCCACCATCGGCAACCGCAGCGATATCGAGCATGTGGACATTGACAGGCTGCGCGCCTTTTATCGCACCTATTACCAGCCCGATAATGCGGTACTGCTGGTCGCCGGCAAGTTCGATCCGGCGCAAACCCTGGCCTGGATCGGCAAGGCGTTCGGCGCCATCCCAAAGCCCAAGCGCGAGCTGCCGCAATTCTGGACCGTTGAGCCGGCCCAGGATGGCGAGCGCCAGTTTGCCGTGCGGCGCAGCGGTGACCAGCAGATCGTCATGGTCGGCTACAAGGTGCCATCCGGCCTGCACGGCGATGCCGAAGCGCTGGCATTCTCCAGTTCCATCCTCAGCGACGCCCCGAATGGCCGCCTGCACAAACTGCTGGTGGAAACGGGCAAAGCGGCCCATGTCTTTGCGATCAGCCAGGCGGGCATGGCTCCCGGCATGCAAATGTTCGGCGCCGTCGTCAGGTCGGGGCAGGAGGTAGCGCCGGTACGCGATGCGCTGGTCTCCGCAGTGGAGGGGTTTGCCAGCGCACCACCAGAGACGGAAGAGGTCGAGCGCGCACGGCGCGAGTTTGCCAATTCGCTTGACAAGGCGCTGAGCAATCCGCAGCAGTTGGGCATCGCGTTAAGCGAAGCCATTGCCTTGGGCGACTGGCGTCTGCTGTCCCGCCAAAGCGAGGTTATTGCCTCGGTGACGGGGCAGCAAATCATGCAGGCGGCGGAACGCTATTACAGGCGCGATAACCGCACCGTAGGCACCTTCCTGCCGGATGACGCGCCCCAGCGCGCGCTGATCGGTACGGCGCCGACTGCCGCCGAATTGCTGCGAGCCTACCGCGGCGAGGCAGGGAAACAAGCCGGGGCGTACTTCGACACCAGTCACGACAACATCCTGGCGCGCACGCAGCTGACGCAAGTCGGAGGACTGAAGCTCGCGCTGTTGTCCAAGAAAAACCGGGGCGAGACCGTGACCGTGGAGCTGCAGCTGCATTGGGGGAACGAGAATACGCTGTTCGGCAAGCAGACCGTGGCGACGGCGGTGAACGCCATGCTCATGCGCGGGACCAGCAAATACACAAGGGCGCAGCTGGCCGATGAGATGGCGGCATTGAAGATCACCGGCACGCCATTCAATTTCGAAACCACGCGGCAGCATCTGCCGGCCGCCATGCGCCTGATGGCCCATGTGCTGAAGGAGCCGGCCTTCTCTCAAATGGAATTCGACCAGATGCGCCAGCAGTGGCTGCTCAGCCTTGAATCGCAGCGCGGTGAGCCGACATCGATGGTGCGGCGCGAACTGGAGCTGCATTTCAATCAATGGCCCAAAGGCGACCCGCGGGCTGTGCTGACGCTCGAGCAACAGATCGCCGAAGTACGGGTCCTGAGCCTGGAGGACCTGAAGGCATTTCATGCCGCGTTTTATGGCGCCTCGCATGGCGCACTGGCGGTGGTGGGCGACTTCGACAAAGAGGCATTGCTCGGCGCCGTCAGCGAGGAGCTGGCCGGCTGGCGCAGCAATTCGGAATACGCCCCTGTCCTCGACCGGTACGCCGCCATCCCGGCTGTCCGCAAAGTGCTTGCCGCAGCGGACAAGGAAAACGCCATGTACGGTGCCCGCATGAACGTCGCCTTGAACCTGGACGATCCGGATTATCTGGCGCTGCAGGCCGCGAACTTCATGTTTGGCGGCGCGGCGAAGTCGCGCCTGATGGACCGGATCCGGGAACGGGACGGCCTGTCGTACTGGGGGGGCTCTGCACTGCGGGCCGGCGAGCGGGACGATGCCGGCATTTTCACGGTCGAAGCGGTGGCGGCGCCGCAAAACATGGCCAGGCTGGAGGCAGCCATCCGCCAGGAGCTGGAGCGGGCGCTCAAGCAGGGCTTTACCCGGGCTGAACTGGAAAGTGCCAAGGCCGCCATGCTCCGGCTGCGCGCCCAGCAGCGGGCGGAGGATGACGCCCTGGCCTGGGAATGGCTGCGCCTGATGCAGATGGCCCGCGGCTTCGCCTGGAACAAGGCTCAGGAAGCGCAGCTCAATGCGCTCACCCTGCGGCAGGTCAATGCCGCCTTCCGCAAGCACATTGATGCCAGCAAGCTGAGTATCGTCATCGCTACCGATGCCGCACAAGCGGCGCCAAGCAGCCAAAGCCGTTAATCGGTCCGGTTTACGCGGGGCAAAGCCGGCTTTGAGTTTCCAATTCGCAATAATTCGGGTTGAAAACCGGTGTGCGCCCTGGCGGCAGTCATCCGGTCCGAGGTTTGCGCGACGAAGCGGACAAAGTGTCCAATGTGCAGGACCGCAGGGCAGGAATAGAGTGGCAGCACGAATCCATTCAACACAGGACTTATTCGTATGCTACGTTCCTTATTCCTTCGCGGGCTCTTCATGGTGCCACTGGCTGCACTTGGCGCTTGCAATACGGTGGTGATGAAGCCTTCGGGCGACATCGCTGCTCAGCAAAGCCACCTGATCGCGGTGTCCACCTTGCTGATGTTGTTGATTATTGTCCCGGTCATCGCCTTGACCGTTCTGTTTGCCTGGCGCTACCGCAAGGGCAATAGCGCAGCCAGTTATGCGCCGGACTGGGATCACTCGACGGTCCTGGAACTGTTGATCTGGGGCGGTCCGCTGCTGATCATTATCGTACTGGGGCTGCTGACCTGGATCGCTACCCACACGCTCGACCCCTATCGCCCGCTGCAGCGCCTGGATGCGCGTCGCCCGCTGCCGGCTACGGTCAAGCCGCTGGAGGTGCAAGTGGTGGCGCTGGACTGGAAATGGCTGTTCATCTATCCGGAGCAAGGCATCGCGACCGTGAACGAGCTGGCGGCTCCGGTCGACGTGCCGATCAATTTCAAGATCAGCGCATCGAGCGTGATGAACTCCTTCTTCATTCCTGCCCTGGCCGGACAGATCTACGCCATGCCCGGCATGGAAACCCAGCTGCACGGCGTGATCAACAAGCCTGGCATCTACGACGGCTTTTCCTCCAATTACAGCGGGGCCGGTTTCTCGGGCATGCGCTTCAAGTTCCATGGCTTGAGCGGCGAAGACTTCGCGCAGTGGGTGCAAGGCGCCAAGCGCAGTACCGTTCAGCTGGACCGCGCCGCATATGCGGCGCTGGAAAAACCCAGCACGCGCGACAAGGTGCGCTATTACGGCGCCGTCGAGGGCGGCCTGTACAGCGCCATCGTCAACCGCTGTGTCGACCGCAACGCCGTATGCATGAACGAGATGATGTCCGAAAACGCGACCCGGGTCGCCCGCCACCGCAGCAGTGCCGAACTGGCTGCGGAGCGCGCTGCGCAGCGCCTGACCCAGGCCGCGAGCGGGGTGGAGTGCGCCAGCCCTGAAACCAGAAAGAACTGACTATGTACGAACAAGCTAACCTGAAACAATTGATATTTGGCAGGCTGGGCTGGGATGCGGTTCCCATCCACGAGCCGATTCTGCTGGGTACCTTCATCATGGTGGCGCTCGCGGGCGCCGCCATCCTGGGCCTGCTGACCCGTTACCGGCTTTGGGGGCCATTGTGGCGCGACTGGATCACCAGTGTCGATCATAAAAAGGTAGGCATCATGTATATGGTGTTTGGCTTGGTGATGCTGCTGCGCGGCTTTGCCGATGCGCTGATGATGCGTGCGCAGCAAGCCATGGCCTTTGGCGAGAACCTGGGCTACCTTCCGCCGCACCACTACGATCAGATTTTCACGGCCCATGGCGTGATCATGATCTTCTTCGTCGCGATGCCGCTGGTGACGGGGCTGATGAACTACGTGGTGCCGATGCAGATCGGTGCGCGCGACGTCGCCTTTCCCTTCCTGAACAACTTCTCGTTCTGGATGACTGCATTCGGCGGCATGCTGACCATGACTTCACTGTTCGTGGGCGAGTTCGCGCGCACCGGCTGGCTGGCCTATCCGCCCTTGTCCGGAATCCTGGCGAGTTCCGATGTCGGGGTGGACTACTACATCTGGTCGTTGCAGATCTCGGGCGTCGGGACGCTGCTGTCGGGCATCAACCTGATTGCCACCATCGTCAAGCTGCGCGCCCCCGGCATGACGCTGATGAAGATGCCGGTCTTTGCCTGGGCCGCGCTGTGCACCAACGTGTTGATCGTCGCCGCATTCCCGGTGCTGACGGCCGTGCTGGGCATGCTGACCCTGGACCGTATGTTCGGCACCAACTTCTTCACCAATGACCTTGGCGGCAATTCCATGCTGTACGTGAACCTGATCTGGATCTGGGGCCATCCCGAGGTCTACATCCTGATCCTGCCGTGCTTCGGCATTTTCTCGGAAATCGTCTCGACCTTCTCCGGCAAGCGTCTGTTCGGCTATACGTCGATGGTGTATGCGACGGTAGTTATCACGATCCTGTCCTACATGGTGTGGCTGCACCACTTCTTCACCATGGGGTCCGGCGCCAGCGTCAATTCCTTCTTCGGCATTACGACGATGATCATTTCGATCCCGACCGGCGCCAAGATCTTCAACTGGCTGTTCACCATGTATCGCGGCCGCATCCGCTTCGAGCTGCCGATGATGTGGGCCGTCGCCTTCATGATCACTTTCGTCATTGGCGGAATGACCGGCGTGCTGCTGGCGGTTCCGCCGGCCGATTTCGTGCTGCACAACTCGCTGTTCCTGATCGCGCACTTCCACAATGTGATCATCGGCGGCGTCCTGTTTGGCATGTTCGCAGGCATCAACTACTGGTTTCCAAAGGCCTTCGGCTACCAGCTCGACGCCTTCTGGGGCAAGGTTTCGTTCTGGTGCTGGGTGATCGGCTTCTACCTGGCCTTCATGCCCCTGTATGTGCTGGGCCTGATGGGCGTGACGCGCCGCATGAGCCACTTCGACGATCCATCGCTGCAGCCCTGGTTTATCGTCGCTGCCGTGGGCGCCGTCCTGATCGCTGTCGGCATTGCGGCGATGGCCGTGCAGTTTGCGGTCAGCTTCAAGCGCCGCAAGCAGCTGCGCGACCTCACAGGCGATCCATGGGATGGCCGTACCCTGGAGTGGTCGACCGCGTCGCCGCCGCCGGATTACAACTTCGCCATCACGCCGCGCGTACACGACAATGATGCCTGGACTGATATGAAAAGGCACGGCTTCCAGCGTCCGCTGGCCGGATTTTCTGCGATCCATATGCCGAAGAATACCCGCGCCGGCTTCATCCTGGCGGCGCTCAGTTTCGCGCTCGGCTTCACGCTGATCTGGCATATGTGGCTGCCGGCCGGGCTGTGTTTTGCCGTGCTGCTGGCGGCAATCGTGGCCCACACCTTTAACTACCGGCGCGACTACTACATTCCCGCGGATCAAGTCGCGCACACGGAAGAAATGCGTACCCGTCTCCTGAAAATCGCCTGAACTTATGACTACCAATCATCCTATCGTCGCGGGCGCGATGCCCGCCGACCCTTGCGCGCGCTTCCTGGTGCGCAATCATCATCCGCAGAACGGGACCATGCTGGGCTTCTGGCTATATCTGATGAGCGATTGCCTGATCTTCGCCGTGCTGTTCGCCGCGTATGCGGTGCTGGGACGCAGCTACGCGAACGCGCCATCCGGGGCCGAACTGTTCGACTTGCCGCTGGTGGCCATCAACACCACGCTGCTGTTGCTGTCATCGATCACCTATGGCTTTGCCATGCTGGAGATGCAAAGGCAGAAGCTGAAGCAGGTAATGGGCTGGCTGGCCATCACCGGGGTGCTTGGCGCAACCTTCGTCTTTTTCGAGCTGTTTGAATTCATCCACCTGGTTCAGGAAGGCGCCGGGCCCCAGCAAAGCGGCTTCCTGACCGCGTTCTTTGCCCTGGTCGGCACCCATGGGCTGCACGTCGCCTTCGGCATCGTGTGGCTGGTCACGCTGCTGTTCCAGCTGAAGAAGCATGGCCTGTCGCCGGAGAACCGGCGCCGCCTGATGTGCCTTTCGCTGTTCTGGCACTTCCTCGATGTGGTCTGGGTCGGCGTGTTCACCTTTGTCTACCTGATGGGAGTGCTGCCATGAGCGAACACCTGCAGCACGATCCGGCGCACGGCAGCCTGCGCGGATACATCATCGGCTTCGTACTGGCTGCCATCATGACCACCGTTTCCTTCTGGCTGGTGATGGGCAATGTGTTCGTCCACTCCAGCACGGCGGCCTATGTCCTGCTTGGCCTGGCCGTTGGACAGATCGTGGTACACATGGTGTGCTTCCTGCACATGAATGCCAGGTCGGAAGGGGGCTGGAGCTTGCTGGCACTCATCTTCACCTTCGTGCTGGTGGCGATCATGCTCAGTGGCTCGCTCTGGGTCATGCATCACCTGAACAGCAACATGATGCCAGGCATGACCAATGGCATGATGCACCATACGCCATGAAGGCTTCCCTGGCGAGCGAGGACGGCGCGGCCGGTGCCGCATCCACCGTCGCCGGCAACATCTTGCACGCCTCCGGACGGCAGAACATGCGGCAGTTGATTGCACTGCGCTGGCTGGCTGTGCTGGGGCAGGGGGCGGCGATCATGGTTTGCAGCGTAAGCTGCGGCGTGCCGCTGCCGCTGCCTGCCATGCTGAGTGTGCTCGGATGCCTGGCCGTCTTCAATATTGCCAGCGTGCTGCGCTGTCGGGGCGAAGCCGCGGTTTCGAACGGCGAGCTGCTGTGGGCACTGTTGGCCGACGTCGCCTGCCTGACGGTGCAATTGCACCTGAGCGGGGGCATCTCCAATCCGTTTGCCTTCCTGTATCTGCTGCAGGTGATGCTCAGCGTGCTGCTGCTCGACCAGCGTTCGAGCTGGCTGGTCGTCGGCGCCAGCACCGCCTGCCTGGCCGCGCTGGCGGTCTTTTCGCGGCCGCTGGAGCTGCCGGCGGACCTTGGCTCCGGCATCTTCAGCTTGTACATTCAAGGCGTGTTGCTGTGCTTCGTGCTCATCGCAGGACTGCTGGTGATGTTTACTGGCCGCATCATTTGCAACCTGCGCCGCACTGCCGGCAAGCTGGCCGACCTGCGCCAGCAGGCGGTAGAAGAGGAGCATGTCGTCCGTTTGGGATTGCTTGCATCCGGCGCGGCGCACGAACTGGGCACTCCGCTGGCGACCATGGCGGTCATTCTGGGCGACTGGCGCCGGATGCCGGAATTCAGCAGCAATCGTGCATTGCGCGCAGAGCTCGGCGAGATGGAAGCGCAGCTTCGACGCTGCAAGACGACGGTCAGCAGCATCCTGCTTTGCGCAGGCCAGACGCGTGGCGAGCTGTCGAGACCCACCACCATCAATGCCTTCCTGTCCGGCCTGGCAGCGGAATGGCGCATCGCCAGGACGGTAGCGGACTTCGAGTTCGACAACCGGATCGGGCGCGATGTGCGTATCGTTTCCGATTCCATCATAAAACAGACCATCTGCAATCTCCTGGACAATGCTCTCGAAGCCTCGCCGCAATGGCTGCGCATGGAAGCAAGCATCGACGGCGAAATGCTGGCAGTGCGGGTGACAGACGCGGAGCCTGGATTCACTGTCGCAATGCTGGCCCAGTTCGGCAAACCATACCACTCCAGCAAAGGGCGCGAGGGCGGTGGACTGGGACTATTCCTGGCCATGAACGTGGCGCGCAGGCTAGGCGGAACGCTGGCGGCCGCCAATCTGGGCCGGGGCGGGGCCAAAGTCTGCCTGCGCCTGCCTTTGGCGGCGATTACGCTGGAGGAGCTCCATGACAACTGATGCCGGGCGCATCCTGCTTTTGGTGGAAGACGATGCCGCATTTGCGCGCACGCTGGCGCGTTCGTTCGAACGCCGCGGCTACCAGGTGCTGCTGGCGCAAAGCCTGGACGAGGTCTGCGACCGGCTGGCGTGCCATGCGCCTGCCTATGCCGTGGTCGACCTCAAGCTGAAAGGCCACGCGACAGGCTTGTCCTGCGTGCAGCTGCTGCGCCGGCGTGATCCCGCCATGCGCATCGTAGTATTGACTGGCTTTGCCAGCATCAATACGGCGGTGGAAGCGATCAAGCTGGGCGCGATCCAGTACCTGTCCAAGCCTTCCAACACCGATGAGATCGAAGCGGCACTTGGCCACGTGGCCGGCACTACGGACATTGCGGCCAGTAGCCGTGCCACTTCTGTCAAGACCCTGGAATGGGAGTATATCCATGCGGTCCTGGCCGAGACAGGCTACAACATCTCGGAGGCGGCGCGCCAGCTGGGCATGCACCGCCGTTCGCTGGTTCGCAAGCTCGGCAAACAGCGGGTCAAGTAGTGGATCAAGCAGCGGGAAAGTTCCATCGCAGTCCGTAAATCGGTCCGGGAAAGTAGCTTGCTCAGGCACCGCCCGGCATGCGCAGCCTAGGATGGGTTGAACACTGCAACCCAGAAAGGAATTCCCCAATGTGCCAGCATCATTCGAAAGCCGATGGCCGAACTGCGACCGGCGCCATCTTGCTCGCGCGGCTGCCGGAAGCCGGGCGGTCGCCAACGCAGCCCGCAGCGATGCCGCAGGACAGCGGCAAGGATCACGTCCAGGTCTTGATCAAAGACGCCTGCATCCTTACCATGGACAACCAGATCGGTGATTACGCATGTGCCGACATCCTGATTGACGGCGACACGATTGCCGCTATCGGATCCGGTTTGGCGCAATGTATCAGCGCCCCGGTCCAAACGATCGATGGACGCGGCAAGATTGTCGTGCCGGGCTTCGTCGACACCCACCACCACCAGTTTGAAACGGCGTTGCGCAGCAGCCTGGCCGACGGTATCCTGTCCGGCGATCCGGCGCAGCCGGAATACCCGAACTACATGGAGCGCATCCTGGGCCGGCTGGCGCCTGCCTACCGCCCGGAAGATGTGTATATCAGTGAGCTGTATGGCTCGCTGAGCCAGCTCGATGCCGGGGTCACCAGTGTACTCGACGTGTCGCAGATCCACCATTCGCCGGAACATACCGACGCTGCCGTAGCAGCTTTACTCGACGCCGGACGGCGGGCTGTCCTGGGGTATTTTGAGGGGCAAGGCCTGGCTTGCAGGTACCCGCATGACATTTTTCGCCTGCAGCGCGAATACTTCGCCGGCACGCAAAGCCAGGTCACGCTGGCGATGGGCGGCGAAGTCTATCTGCCGGAATGGGAGCGCGCCTGGCAGCTCGCGCGTGAACTGGGCCTGCAGATAGTCTTCCACTGCGTAGGCGGCATGGGATCGCAGGCTGTGATGGACGATCTGATTTCACGCGGCCTGCTGCGGGACGATAACCTGATCATTCATATGACCGGTATCAACCAGCCTGCCTGGAAAGCGGTGGCCGAAGCCGGTGCCGCCATCTCGTTGGCGGTGCCGATTGAAATGGCAATGCGCCACGGCACGCCGCCACTGCTGCACGCTCAGGCGGCAGGCATCATGCCATCCCTGAGTTCGGATGTGGAATGCACCATGACGGCCGACTTCTTCACGCAAATGCGATGCGCGCTGACGCTGCAGCGTGGCCTGGTCAACGAGTTGGCACTGGAAGGCGATCATACCTTTGCTCCCGTGTCGGCACGGGAAGTGCTGCAGTGGGCGACCATTGGCGGCGCCCGGGCGCTCCGGCTGGCGTCGCAAACCGGCAGCCTGAGCCCTGGTAAGCAGGCCGACCTGATCCTGCTGGACAGCGAAGCCTTGAACGTCAGCCCCCTCAACCATGCGCCGGGTGCGGTAGTGACCTTGATGGAGCGCAGCAACGTCGACACCGTGATGGTGGCCGGCCGCATCCGCAAGTGGCAGGGACGGCTGGTCGGCGTCGATGTGCCTTCGTTGACGCGCAAGCTGGAAGCTTCGCGCGATTACCTGTTCGAGAAAGCTGGCCTGGCGCGAGTCCTGTTCTAAGCAGGCAACGCCGCCGCTGCTTCATTCGGTCCGGGAAATCGGCGCGCTGCAGCAGCGGCGCGACGCTTCGCGCAGCATCGGATCGTCGGCCTCGTCGCAGGCCATTTCATGAGGCAGCGAATCAATGAGGAAAGTAATGCTAGCGCTGGCGGCCAGCGCATCGGCAGGGACCGCGGCGGCCGGGACGGGCGTAGAACTGTATGGCGTGATCGACATGGCGCTGGTGCATGAAAGCGGCGGACAGGCGGCGCTTACCAAGCTGACCAGCGGCGTCGAGTCGGGCTCGCGTTTTGGACTGCGCGGCAGGGAAGATCTGGGCGGCGGCAGCGCCGCCGTCTTTGTGCTGGAAAGCGGTTTTCGCGCCGATACCGGCCAGGCGGGGCAGGGCGGCCGCCTGTTTGGGCGCCAGGCTTACGTCGGCCTGGAAAGCCGGCTGGGCACGGTCACGCTGGGGCTGCAGCTCACGCCCCAGTACCTCGCCATGGCGGCCGCCGATCCCTTCGACACCGGTATGGCGGGCGATACCGAAAACCTGATGGGCTTCGCCGGTACCATGGAAAGTTCGGTCAAGTACGCCTCGCCGAGATGGCACGGGGTGAACGTGGAACTGGCTTATGCCAGCGGTGACAAAAGCGGCCAACAGCGCGGCGGCCACGCGGCCGGTGGCGCTTTTTCCTATACCAGTGGGCCTCTGGCGGTGCACGTGGGCCACCATCGGCGCAGCAATCCGGCCGCCCCGCCGCCCGAGCCGGACCAGGAGCCAGCCAGCAACACGCTGCTGGCTGCCGTGTATGACTTTGGCGTGGCGAAAACCCATATTGCAGTCGGCAGGGACAAAGGTCCGGACAGCACGCAGATGCGCGACAGTGCCAATTCCTTCGGCTATGCTGTCCCGCCAGGGCCAAGCCACGACAGCCGCAGCATCATGCTGGGCCTGTCCATTCCCCAGGGCGCAGGCATATGGATGGCTTCCTGGCTGCGAAAGCACGACAACACCATCGGCCGCCAGGATGCTACGCAGCTGGCGCTTGGCTACCGGTATTACCTGTCGCGCCGCACCGATGTGTATGCAGCCTACGGCCATATGATGAATCGCAACGGCGCAGGCTACACGGTCGGCAACGCCACAGGCAACGGCAGTGGCGACCGAGCCTTCAATCTCGGTCTGCGCCATACACTCTGAATTCGAAACCTTCAGTTTTCTTTCTTTATCGCGAGCTTGCCCGCCGAAGTCAAGCCCCATTTGGGGCCAGTTCCGGCGGGCGAAGCGCGCTGCTGGTCCACGCGCTTCATCACCATCACTCAGTCTTGGTCGGATCAAATCCGTACTTGAAGCTGACGTCAATCTGGATCCCATTGCGACCGGGCCCGAGGTTCTCGAGATTCCATTTCGCGACCTTTTCCTTCAGCCCATGCATGTATTCATCCATGGCAAAACTACATGAGAGACAAGGTGGAAGTCCGGTATGAAACTTGATATCCATGCGAAGCTTTTTCTCTGGATTGTTGACCGAGGCGCTATCAAGTGAAGCAACGCTGTCCATGAATTTCCTCATGTTTGCTTCAATGTTGGGTAGAGCCTTGTATTCGGTGTCGCCGTCGCGGGGAATGACGATCGGCTGTTGGCCTTCCCTGGGTCGACCAGCCGCGTTCATTGCTCCCAGGTTGGACACGGCACCGGCGTGGTTTCCTGCTCCTGGCAGCAAATCAAGTTGATCCTTGAATGCATACGATCCGCTGATCAATATGCGTGGCTGGGCGGTCACACCTTGAACCGTGGCAGAGTCGAGCGTCGACTCTCCATCGAATGCGTTCATCGTGAACGCCGCCACATTCCTTCCTTTGACCTTGTTTCTTCCAACCTTAACCAGTTCGGACGGATTCTCAACGTTGAATATTTCTTGGCAATTAATGCCAGTCTTGACCGAGTTGTACCTTTCCTTCACGAGCTGATCCAGCTCTGCAAATTCGGCATCGGTACCTCTCTGAATATGGTGTTGCTCGAGATGGTTGATATTGCGCTGTATCTCCGTCCTTTCTTTTTCGTCAGTCGATGCCGCTTTCTGGCGTTGTAATTCCTCTACCAGTTGAGCTTTATCATATGCACCAGCGTCGCATAGCCTACGCAATTGTTGACCAGGCGCACGCTTGGTTCTCGCATTGCCGATGCGCGGCGCGCAGGAAATTTCGTTATAAGCCTGGACCGTGTGCGGACTTGCGTGGACTGCATGCAGACGCCCTTCTTTGTTTTTGAGGTGGTAAAGTGCGCCATCAATTTTGACAACGAGAATCTCTTTCGATCCGATGGAAAAGGCCGCCACGCGCTCCCAGCGGAAAGGCAGCACATCTCCTTCGGGGCCTATGGCGCGCAGCATCGGAACTTTATACGAATGGATGCTGCCGGCCGGTGGCGTCACAACGTCCGAGCCATCGGGCTGGGTCAGGCGGTAGTGGGTCTTCTCCGACGTTGGAGCGCCGTCCTCAACGTAGCGAATGATGCCGTCTGCGTGGCGGCGCGTGTCGCGTTTCAAGACGGTATCTGAGTTGCGATAAGCCTCTCCCTCGTTCGGGCGGGCGCGGCGCAAGCCCGGTCCATCCAGAACGCGTACGTCGGTGCCGTCGCCATAGTAGCTGGTCTTGGCCTGTCCCAAACGGTCGATGGCGACGGCATCGGGCTCGCGCTGCCGATAGCCGGACGAACCGGGCCTGAGGGTGAGCGTGTGCAAGTCAACTTCGGCGAAGCGAGGAGCATCGGCGGCGCCAATCTGGCGCATGAATTTACGCCGGTCTGGATCAAAGAATATACCGCCTTCCTGGCCGCCGCTTGCCTTCAGGTAGCGCTTGCCATCCGATCCCGTAATCAGCATCCCGTGCGGCAGGTCAGCGCCGTCCCGGAGACGTGACCCATCGGTTGTCAGCTTTGCGAGCGCCTCAAGTTCTTTCGCATCCCGGAATCGCTGGAACGCATGTCCATAGCCCACGCTATTCAGCTTCGCGCTTAGATCGTTCGAATCGGCCGTGCTGAGGCCATGGGCCCGCAGCCGGTCACGGAACTCGTTCTTCCCCTTCATCAGCGCATCCACGAAGACCTTCCTGGGTCTCTTCAGGCTCTTGAACTTGACGCCGTGCAAGTTTCCAACGGCCTTGCCCCACTTTGCCGCCTTATTCATGAGCGTGCGCTTGCCACCCAACATACTCACAACTGCGCCACCGCACTGCAGACCGATTATGAACTCGTCGGTCGGGAAGGGATTGACATAGCTGCTGGATGGTGTCGTTCGTGGCGGTCGGGCGCCAACAGGATACTCATAGGGCTCATTTTGAACACGCGGGTCGGTAAAGGCGTCGCGGACTCTGTTGACGCAGCCGTATAGTGGCAAGCCCTCGACGTAGGGCTTGGCGTGCAAGCTGCGCTCAGCATTGAGTTTGTGTGCCTCGAGTTTCTGGGTCCAGCCAAGCTGGGAGAACACTTCCCTGCGCACTTCATGCGGCGTACCGGGGAAACGCCGCTCGATACCGAAAGTGCCGCTGCGAATCTGATCCGGCGCTCGTTCGAAGAACTCCGCGGGATGATTTTTTACGTAGAACATGGCTTGATCCTCGACAGTGTTCAGATCATGATCAGCGATGTCCTCGATGCTTGCGGCCATGGGAGTGAGCGAGGCGTGCCTTCCGGCATCGAACGCAAGCCTGTAAGGCTGAGGCTGGTTCGCGCCATCTGAGCGCAACATCACGATCATGATGTTATCCGGCGATTTGACGGTGTGCGATCCCATCTGTACTTGAGGCTTGAGAATTGCTTCTGGCTGGCGATGAAGCCCGAACAACAAGTCCAATTGCGCATGCGCACCACGTTCGACTGTCTTGAAATAATCCCTTGCGCGCTGATCGTATTCTGCAAAAATGCGCTCGCCGTCGATGGTGACTTCCTGGCCTTGAGCGGCGAGTCCGCCATGAGGCACTTCGATCAGGAAAGTTCGCTGTCGATATGAGTTACCGTCGGAACCGCGGCTGTAATGGTTGCCATGGGCGAATGCGTCCAGCAGGGTCTCATTACGGACGACGCGGTTGTCGAAACTGACGGGCCGTACCGGGTATTTGA
The DNA here is from genome assembly GCF_049904655.1 of Pseudoduganella sp. R-34. Lineage (NCBI taxonomy): Bacteria > Pseudomonadati > Pseudomonadota > Betaproteobacteria > Burkholderiales > Oxalobacteraceae > Pseudoduganella > Pseudoduganella sp. R-34. The sequence continues at coordinate 4,561,468 of NZ_CP184572.1, read as the reverse complement.
CGGTGGTGACACTTTCGGGCCGTCCCGAGATATACTGTTCACCGAACACCGCTGCAATCTCAGCCAGGGATGGAGGCGGGTCAACCAGGGCTGCCCGGATCTGTGCAAGTTTCTGATCGCGGACGGCATTGGGACGTTGCTCGAAGTCTTTCATGATGTCGGCAAGGACGGTGTCGTCGGATTTTCCCTCCGCACCGTAGGCCCCGGTCAGGAGCGCGAAGTCGCTTGCCATGTGATGCTGCCCCAACGCGCCCAGATCATCGTTCATGAATTGGGTAATGATGGTCTGCGCCGCTGCGTCCATTTCCTTTTCAGACCTGATCGGGATGTTTGCGGCGCTCAATGCTGCATAGCCGACCCGATAGTTCAAATGCCTGTCATCGGCCCATTGCATCTGTTCCAGTACGGATTCCGGGACTTGGCGAAGCGTAGGATCGAGCTGGTCAATGAGGGCGAGGGTAAAGGCAAGCTTGCCCTGCTCGCCCACCGGCAGCTCTCCTGCACAACTGGCCAGCATGGCCGCCTTGGCCTGGGCACATGTCTTTCCGTTCAGCTGATCCTTATGTTCCCTGAACCACTGGGCGGGACTTTTTCCGAGAAGGCTGAGAATGAAGCTGTCGTCCCCTGCGGTCTTCAGCTTCCAGTCCGCTTGCAATGTCTGAAGAAGTGCTTTCGCCGCGCCATGCGTCTGCTGATGGGTGAGTACATGCAGACGTGCATTGCGGTGGCGATGGTGGTGGTTGCTTGGGGTTGTGGTGTAGCGCAGCTTCAGGACCTCCAGTTCGAGCAGCCGATCGAGCTTAGCAGCAAGACTGCTGGCATCGGTGGCATTCGATCCCTGGAATGGTGGTGGTAGCTCGCCACTGCCTCGTTGAACATGAAGTCGCTGGACTTCAGCTTCGGTGTCGGCGATGTGCTGATCGAGCAGCGTTTGCGCGTCGCGTTGCAATTGCACCGGGTCGCGCGGTGCTGGTGCATTCAGCCGCGAATAGGCTTCAAAGTCGTTTCGGAAAACCGTTTCGTTGGCATGGACGGTTTCCAGCGGCACTGAGAACAGTTCGTTGGTTTGCGCGGTCGCGTCGCTAGGAGCAAGTTCGCGGCGCTGCCGTGCTGACGCAGAAGCATTGTCAATGATGGCGTGCTTGAAATCGATATAGTCTGAGTAAGTTGCCTTCGGGCCGGTGTGCTCGCCCTGCATTTCGCCAGGCTCATGTTCGGTTTCAATGGTCACGTCATCATCGCCGGCCTCGTCGGTTTGTGCGTCAACCACGTTTTCGACCGGTTGTGCGGTACCAGCGGTGCCGATCTGCGATAGAACCGCGGCCCCTGCCGCGATAACTGGATTGCCAGTCAGGGCCATGGTAGCCCCGGCCACCAAGGCGGTCTTCGCAACCTCGGTTGCGGCCTCCTGCCAGCCCTTGCTTTGCTCGTTGGGAGTCTGTGCCGCTGGCTGCGGCTCCTGATGTTGTTGCTCGTATGCTCGCGCCTCTTGCAGGCGTTGCTCGAAGATGGCGGTTCTTCCTTGCGCTACCGTCGTGGTTTGTGGCCCTGTAACCTGCTGGCCTTCGAGCATGCGTTGCGCTTTGAGCCGAAGCACCGGCTCGAATTGGGCGCCTAATGCCAAGCCCGAAAATATCACGGCAGTCGCTTTTTGCTTCAGGCCCGGTTCAGGCTGTGGCCGGCTGGAGTATTCGTCATCGACTTCTTTCTGCTCTCCATAGGCCTTGGCAAAAGCTTCCTGATAAGGCCCATGGTTGTGGCAAAAGTGCTCATAAATATCTTGACGGAAGCGATTGATATCTTCCTGACGCACTTTGTCATCGCGTAAGCCTTGTGCATCGGCGATTAATGCCCTGAAAATGCTCGATCCGTCCGGATCGGAACTTACATTGGGCGGAGTGGGACCGTTGTCAGTGGCCCAGAAGCGGGCCTCCTCATCCTCCCCCTGTTGGTAGACACGGAGCACATCCTTGAGTATGCCTTCCTTCGGCGGAAGGTCGTTTGCCAGCCCGACGTCGGCCACATGGATGCTTTTGCCGAGCATGTCGGCAATACCGTGCAACAGCACAGGCATCAGTGATTCGGGAATGGGGGCGCCAGGGGTCAGCAGACTGTCCAGCAGGTCCGGTCGGATCAATTCGCCAAAGCCGTGTTTGAAGAATGGCGCAAAGACTTCGGGAAAATCCTGCAGCACCGTCGCACGACTGGAATGAACGGATCCAAGCGTTTGCCAACTTCGGAATTCTTCGAGTTTCTTCTTCAGTCCTTTAGGATCTGTTATCCAGAAGCGGGGAATCCCTGGATCCTTCTGATCCAATTTACTCGCATAGATCCAAAACATCGTCTCTTCGTGTGGCGCATTGCATCCCGACGGCGGTGGCAAGGTAGGCACTTTACCGCCGCTATTCGTTGAATTATCGTTTGCCGTACTTCGTTCGCCGATGTTGTTGGCCCGGTTCGACGCGATGTCGGGATTGGGCACAATGATTGAGAACTTCACTTTGTTTATTCCAATGAGTTAATGGCATGCCTTGGGAATTCCCAAGGCTGCCGGTGCTGGATTGATCAAAAGTTGCGCTGCGCCGGAACATTTTCCGGATGAGTAAGGGCTGGGCGCATAATGAAGTGCGCGCTACAGGATCAACGGTTCGACCGACGTCGCGCTGGAATGGATGCGGAGTTGCTCAGTACGCATTTTGGGCCGGGAGCTGAGGGAGCGCCAATGACGGTTAAGGTCCCAAGCAGGAGGCCGCCAGAGGAGGGGGCGCGGGAAGAGGAAATCATGGGCCAGCCGGGTGCTGGCCGTGACTGCGTTAGCCGTGCAGCACCCGCTGGGCCAGTGCGGTCAGATCGCCGACCGTGTCGCCATGGCGCGCCGCAATGGCCGCGAACTGCTGTTCCAGGACCAGGAACGCATCCAGCACGTCGGGATCGAAGTGACGACCGCGTCCCTGGCGCATGATCTGTAAGGCTTCTTCATGCGACATCGCCGGTTTATAGCTGCGCCTGCTGGTCAGCGCATCGTAGACGTCGGCTACGGCCATCAGGCGCGCCGACATCGGAATCGCATCCCCTGCCAGGCCTTGCGGATAGCCGCTGCCATCCCATTTTTCATGGTGCGACAAGGCGATTTCTTTGGCGAAGGCGAGGCAGGGCAGTGGATGGCCGAGCTGCGCTTCAGCTTGCGCCAGCACGTCGTAGCCGAGCTTGGCATGGGTGCGCATGACCGCGAATTCATCGGGCGTCAGGCGGCCTGGTTTGAGCAGCACGCGGTCGGGAATGCCGACCTTGCCGATGTCGTGCAGCGGCGCCGACTTGACCAGCAGTTCGATGGTTTCATCGCACAGGGTTTGGGCAAAGCGCGGATGATTGCGCAAATATTCCGCGAGTAGCCGGACGTACTGCGCCGTACGCACCAGGTGGCTGGCCGTTTCATTGTCGCGCGCTTTGACCAGGGAAACCAGCATCAGCAGCGCCAGATCGACATCGGTGCGTACTTCGGCGGCATTGTTTTCGGCCTTGACGGCGGTGTATTCGATATAGGAGATTCGCATGGCAGCCCGCTCTTCAATTACCTGCTGAGGTCGACTGTGGGCGCATCAACGCCGGACGCCATGCCGGATTGATGTCCCTTGGCCTGGGAGCAGAAACAAATGGTGCGCTTTCCTGCTTGATCTTGAACACGGCGACCAGGGCCGCCAGCCGGGCAGCTTGCTCTTCCATCGATTCGGCTGTGGCGGCAGCTTCTTCCACCAGTGCTGCATTCTGTTGCGTCACCTGGTCCATTTGAGCAATGGCCTGGCGCACCTGTTCGATGCCTTCGGCCTGTTCGCCGCTGGCCGCGCTGATACTGTCCATGATGTGTGCCACCTGCTGTGAGCTGCGCACGACTTCTTCCATCGTTGCGCCAGCTTCGCCGACCAGGCGTGTGCCCTCATTGATCTTGCCGACAGATCCCTCGATCAGGGTCTTGATGGCTTTGGACGAAGCGGCCGAGCGCTGCGCCAGGCTGCGCACCTCGGATGCAACCACGGAAAAGCCCTGGCCGTGTTTGCCTGCGCGCGCTGCCTCCACGGCAGCGTTCAGCGACAGGATGTTGGTCTGGAACGCAATCTCTTCGATGATGCCGATGATGTCGACGATCTGTTTGGCGGACGCCTGGATCTCGCCCATGGTCTGCACAACTTGGGTCACCGCAGTGCCGCCCCTGGTCGCCAGTTCGCAGGCATCGTGGGCCAGCTGGCTGGCCTGCTGCGCGCCGGCGGCATTCTGCCTGACTGTGTCGGTCAATTCATGCATCGAGGCTGCAGTCTGTTCCAAGGCCGCTGCCTGCTGCTCGGTACGCGAGGACAGGTCGGCATTGCCGGCCGAAATCTGCTTGGAGGCGGAAGCGATCAGCGAGGTGCCGTCCAGTACATCGCCGACCATGCTGGTCAGGGAGCCGTTCATCTGGCGCAGGGCTTGCAACAGCTGGCCCGCTTCGTCGGCACTGCGCACCTCGATGTTGCTGGTAAGGTCGCCGGCGGCCACCGTTTGCGCCACTTGCACTGCTTCGCCCATGGGTTTGGCGATCGAGCGCGTGATCCAGTAGCCCAACCCCGTGCCCAGGATGGCGCCGAGCAGCAGCACGGTAATGCTTTCGATGTGGACTGCGGATGCAACGGCCTGGCTGTTTTCGAAAGCCTCGTGGCCCAGCTCTTCGTTAATATTTACCAGGTCGCTGAGCAGGTCATCCGCGACCTGGAAGGTGGACGCGACCGCGCCGTTCAATTGTTGCTGGGCGTCCGATTGCTGGCCGGCGATGGCCAACTGCTCGACTTTGCCGGCCGCTTGCAGGTAGGCGTCCCAAGCGGTTTCGAATTGCTGCAGCAATTCCTTTTCTTTATCGGTCAGGAAAGTCTTACGGTATTTGTCGAGCAGTCCGTTCATTTGCCCGGCATGCTTGTCGAGTTTGCTGCGCGTGGTGGCAATGGCTGCCGCATCGCTGGCGGTGACCACTTCGTACAGGGCTCTATGATGATAGATCGCTTGCATATTTGCATTGGCGACATCCTTGATCGGCATCAGGTTGTTTTCGTAGATGCCTTTGAGCAGGTCGTTCATCCTGCCGGTGCTGTGCAGCCCTTGTCCGGCAACGACAACCGCCACCACGATGGTCAAGCCAAACCCCAGCGCCAGCTTGTGGGCCAGCCTCATATTTTTGAACATGATTTTCTCTCTTTGTAATCAGGAATACGGGCGGCGAAACAGGCGCCCAGATAGACGAATTGCATGGTATCGGACCGATGAACGCCAGGCGCAGTCGGTCCTGAAAATAGGACTTAGTTACTTTGGCCACCTTCCCTGGTCCTAGATTGGGCGCTGACGACCGGGGTTAGGCGGCACGTCAGTAGAATCGGACGACCATCCATTCTTGGCCTTAATAAGATGTTGAAATATAAACTTACGTTACCCAAAGGGAGCACGCGTACGGTGAGCGACGAGCGCGCGGAAATCATTCGCGATGCCGTGCTGATGTTGCTGGAAGAGGTCGGCGACGCCACGCCAGCGGAAATGGCACGGATCTTCGACGTACCGGTAGCGAAGCTGCGTTTTCACTTGAAGGTGTTGCACGCGGTCGGCGAAATCCGGCCTGGCCCGCGGCGGCCAGGGTCGATCGCCTGTACCTGGCGGATCGCAATCGAGGAGGAGGAAGAAGTCGACGTGATCGAGTGTCGCCGCAGTTGGGTCGCTGCTGAGCAGCAGGGCAAGGTGAGGCGCGATTCGCTGGTGGCGGCGTTGTTTGGACCGACAGGCAAGGCTGGCAGCATTTGAAACTGCCGCCCTGCTGAAAAACCAGGAGCCCTTGCGCTGATGCGCAGGCCCCTGGTTTTTTCTGGAGCGGCCTTGCTTACTGCTTCTGCAGGGTGCCGGTCAGATTGGCCAGAGGGATCAGGCTGGTGCCGTACTTGCCCTCCTTGACCTGGTCGGCAGAGGCGGCGAAGACCAGGCTGGGCGCTTTAGCGCCGGGCAAGGTTGTCAGGGCTGCCATGCCGTACAGGTGTGTCTTGCCGCCAGTGCTGTCCGGCAGGCTGCACTGTGGGCCTTCGGCGTGCATTTCCAGCGCATAAACAGCCGTCTTGCCGGTGCCGACGCGGATGCTTCCGCGGAAGGTACAGCCAGGCATATTGCCTTCGATGGCGGCCTGCGTGGTGGCTGTGGCCGGGTCGGGCCACTTCTTGATGACGACCGAGGGAACAGGGTCCCCTGCTTTGGCCGCCACGCCAAGATAGTTGCCGTACAGGGGCGTGAGTTGCGGGGCAATGGCGTTGTCCGCGCTGTAGCTGAAACTGTAGTTGTTGAGCACTTGGCCGGCATCGTTGTACAGGTCGCCCATCAGGGTATTGGCGGGATCAATCTTGCCGCGCAGCGCGTTGTAGTGCGCGCCGCCCCTGGAATATACGTCGGCTGCGATGGCGCCCTTGTTGATGCGCATGCTGCCGCCGCGCAGCACGTCGTACTTGTGCTCGGCGCTTGAGCTGTAAATGAAATAGAAATTGGCGGGCCCATTGGCGATGGGCGTGTCGTTTGCCACCAGCGCGAAGGCGGGCAGGCCGTTGCCCGCCTTGCCGATCCAGATACCGTTTGCCACGCCCTGCGAACCATCCATGGCGATGTCGGGAGGCATTGGATTCTGCGGGACGTCGGTCATGGTGCCCGCATCCACGGTGTCGGCCTTGTCGGTTTGCGTTTCGGTGCTGCTGCCTTCTCCGGCAGGATCGGTCTGCGTTTCGGCGCTGCTGCCGTGCTGTACCGGTTTGGTCTGGGGCGTAGGACTCTTCTGCGGAGCGTCGCCGCCATGGCCGCCGCCACCGCAGCCATACAGGGCGAAGCAGAACGGCAGCAAAGCGGTCAACGTGTACTTCTTGTATTTCATTGTTGGTTCCTATGTGATTGGGATGCTTGCGTCAGCCTCTCGACGAGGCTGGACTCCAGTATGCAAAGCCACTGGCAATTGGCGCGCGACGGTAATCAAAATCAGGACCAACTAACTGCTTGCGGTGCCGCGCTCGCTGGCCGGACGGCGATTGAACATGATGGCCGCCAGCGCCGCCAGCGCCACCGCACTTTGCGCGAGCATGGTTTGCAACGTGGGGTAGAGCCCCAGCATCTCCAGCCGCGGGCCGGCTACCAGACGCACGCCGACCCAGCCGGCTTCTTGGAGTGCAGCGATGCCTTTGCCCGCCAGGACCACTGCCAGGACGGCGACCACGACCGAGGTGAGGGCGAAGAACTGGCGGATCGGCAGGCGGGTGCTGGTTCGCAGCAGCACGAAGCTGGCTGCGGCCAGCAGCGCGGCAGCGCTGGCGAACCCTGCCAGCAACGCGGTGCCGTTGCCGTCGGCCAGCAAGGCCGAGTAGAACAGCACAGTTTCGAAGACTTCGCGGTAAACCGCCAGGAATGCCAGCCCGAACAAGGCCCATGCTGAACGGCGCGACAGGGCGGCCGCCAGCGTGGTGTCGATGAAATGCTGCCAGCGCCCGGCGCTGCTTTTGCGGTGCAACCACATGCCTACGCTGAGCAGGACCGCGGCGGCCAGCAGCGAACCCAGGCCCTCAGTCAACTCGCGGCTGGCGCCGCTGAATGCCACCAGCCAGGTGGCTACCGCCCAGGTGATCAGCCCGGCGAGCAGGGCGCTGGCCCAGCCCGCATGGACGAAGGGCAGCGCTTGCTCCTGGCCAGCCTTCTTGAGGCAGGCAATCATGGCTACCACAATGAGCAGCGCTTCCAAGCCTTCGCGCAGCAGGATGGCGAGCGCGCCCAGGAAAGTGGCCAGCGGGGTGGCGCGCGTGGCGCTGCTGGCAGCTTCGGCCTGATCGATTAGCTCGGACAATTGGGCGGCGCTGGCATCGGCCTGGGCAAGATCGCCGGCAGTGAGGGCGGAACGGTAAGCCAGCATTGCGCTCTCAAGTGCTGCCAGCAGGGACTTGCTGCGTGCGGCAAGCACCGGCTCGGCCGGTTCTACGCCGTCCAGGTAGGCCGACAAGGCGAGCCGTAACGCAGCGGCGCGGTCGCCGCCATGCAGGGCCGCCCGGCTTGCGTCAAGCAGCTGGCGCGCCAGCGCCAAGCCCTCGGGCTGGCCGGATTGGATGGCGGCGGGTTGGCGCCGCAGGTAGGCGGTGAGCGCCTGCGCGGCAGCGTCGCCCACCTCCTGGGCCAGTGCCGACTCGCTAAGCTGGCTGAGCGTGGCGAGGTCGGGAACGCGCTGTGGCGTGACGGAGCGGCCCTGGCGCCACAGCTGTTCGCCGCGCTGCGCCATGGCCTGGTCATATGGCAAGGTGCCGGCGAAGAAGGCCAGTGCCCAGCGGTCCTGGGCGGGCAGCTCCTTGAACGCCGGCATGGCAGTCCCGGGTACACCGAGCGACACGATCTGGTAGAGCGCGCCAAGGCTGCGCAGCTTCGCACGCACCGGATCGTTCAAAGCCGTTGGCGCGGGATTGAGCGTGGCGGCCAGCGGCCCGTCGCCGCCACCGCGTTCCCCGTGACAGGCGATGCAATGCCTGGCATACAGTTCGGCGCCGCGTGCGAGGCTGGGCCGTAGTGGCGGCGCGATGGGAAACGGATAGGCCGCCAGCAGCAGCCTGTTGGCTTCCTGCGCCAGGCGCGCCACGTCGGTTGCGCTGGCCCGGGTGCCGATGGCCGTGCGCAACTTTCCGATGGCGCTTGCGATGGCGGCTTTGCCGGCATGAGGCGGCAGCGACTGCAGTTGCTGTTGCGCGCGCGCCGCAAAATCGACCATCTCGGCATACTCGCTGGCGCTGGCAAGTGCGCCATTCTCCACGGCGCCACCGTAGTCGACCGCCACGTAATCGAGCAACTGCCAGATTTGCCGGGCGCCGTCGCCGCCGGCCTTGGGCGTACTGGCAAACGCAGCCGGGGCGGCCAGCAGCCAGACCATCAATAGGGTACGCCAAATACTCAAATTACCTCCTGCTGCATGATGGAAGAAGAGCGTCGTCTGGCTGCCGGCTTGTGGTGCGAGGGTGGCGGACGCGGAAAAATGCCTGCCTTAGCTACTGGCCTCCGTGCGCAGCGCCAGCGCGGCCTGGCGTCGCGCCAGGACGGCGCACGGCATGATGGCCGCACTGACAAGCAGCATGAAAACGGGTTGAAACATGGGCTGAGGCCGGTACAGTGCGCTCAGCAGGCCGAGGCCGGCCGACAGCATCAGGTAGTAGGCCAGCCCGAATAGGGCACCGGCCGTGCCTTGCACATCGCGATAGCGGCTCAGGGCCGAGGCCAGGACGTTCGGAATGGCGCAGGCAAATGCGAGCACCAGCAGCATTTGCGTGCCGAGCATGGCAAGCGCCGCCGCCAGCGGGTGGCCAGCGGCCGCAGTCATTGCCATCCATTGCAGCGCGGACGAAAGCAGGGCGCCCAGGGCGGCCAGTGCGGTCAGATGTGCCGGGCTGTGCCGCAGCAAGCCGCGGCGATTGAGACGTGCGCCCAGGCCCCCGGCGACAGCAATTAGGATGCCGCTGGCGCCGAACATCCAGTCCGGCATCTGGAGCTGGTTCAGCGTGAACGGTGCGATCGTGTAATAGCCGAACAGGATCAGGTTGAAGCCGGCCACCAGCCACGCTGCACTCCACAGCTGCCGGTCGCATGTCATGCGCCATGCGGTAGGCAGCAAAGGCGCGGGCGCCGCGGCGTGCGCGGGGCGGGTTTCCGGCAGGCTGGCTCCGCACAGCAGGAAGACCAGCGACAGCGCGGCCAGGCAGACCAGCACACCGTGAACACCGTAACGCGACGCCAGCATGGCGCCCAGCGGCGGCCCGACCGCCGGCGACAGGGCCAGCACTGCAACGATGGTGGAAAACACCGCCGCCAGCTGGGCGCCCTGGAAGCGGTCGCGCAACATGGTCTGGACCACGATGGAGCCGCAGGCAGCACCGAAGCTTTGCAGTGCGCGTGCCAGCAGCAGCGTGCCGAAGCTGCCTGCCGCCAGGGCCAGCAGCGCGGCCAGCGCATAGCATGCCAGGCCGGCCAGCAAGGCCGGACGCCGCCCCTGCAGGTCGGACAGGCGGCCCCAGAAGAGAACGCCGACAGCGAAAGCGGCGAAGTCGATGCTGACGGCCCACTGCGCCATGCCCGGCGCCACCGCGAACGCGGCGGCGATCCTGGGCAACACCGGCGCATAGATCGTTTCGCTCAACTGGGGAAAGGCGAGCAGCAACAGTACGGCGGCCATGGCGGCGCGGGAAAGTGGTTTGCCGTTCATGCGGCGCTTAGTCGTTTGTTGGCGGGAAACAGGCGCGCCAGCGCAGCGTCATTGAGCGCTTGCAGCAACTGGTGGCGGCGCCGCGCTTCCGCGCGTTTTTTGGACGGGACGCTTTCCAGGTGCAGTGCGGGCAGGGGCAGGCAGGGCAATTCAAAGTCGCCATCGGCGCGCCCCCTGGCGCCCATCTCCCGCCACATGCTGTCGTAATCGGCCTTAATCCTGCCGCGGCGCACCGAGCCGCGCGCCACAGTGCGGTTGTCGTTGCCGACCAGGCGCAACTGCTCGCACTCCAGCACCAGGCCGAATTGTTGGACCAGACGCAGCAGCAGGTCGCGCGGGCGCAGGCCGTACAGGTTACGGGTGGCGCTGCGCACCAGTTCCAGACCATCGGCGGCGGGGCCTTGTGCGCAGCCGATGGCGACGCAGGTCTGGCCGTTGTCGCGTAAGAAGGAAAATGCGACCGTATAGACCGGACCCTGCGCGCTGCGCAGCCGCAGCGCCAGCTCGCCTTCTCGCTCCATCACCGCCACCGCGCACAGTTCGATGGCGTAAGGCGTCTCGTCCTTGCCGACAAAGCGCACCAGCGTGACTGGCTTGCTGGCTGCCTTGATGAGCAGCGGCGCCAGGCCATGATTGCAGATGATACGGTAATGGCCGGCCAACGCTTGAAGGCGGGCGGCGCGGTCCAGCCGGCGGCTGAACCACGGCCGGAACGGCTTTTGAACCAGGTGCGGGCTGGTCAATGCAAATTCCCGCATCGGGTAATCGTTCAGCAGGTCGAGCCAGCGGCGCATCAACCGCGGCGTGGGGAGACAACGCAGCTCCAGCTTGAGCAGGGCGCACAGACGCGACAGCCCCATCTTGCCGGTCACGGCAGTGCGCAAACCCACGGTTCGGGTCGGCCGTTCCTGCGGACGCATGCGCATTGCACAGGCGCCCGACACCAGGCACACGCCGAGCCAGGCGCCGCTGACGCAGAGTGCGGACAGCACTTCGCTTGGGTATTGGGCGCCGACGCAGACCCGGCTCACGGCGACCAATGCGATCAGCAGCAAGGCAAAACCGGCGACGGCGGCGCGCTGCCAATTGGGGGGCCGGCGCCCGGCCAGGTAAGTACCGCCAATGCCGATGAGCAGGATGGTCATGGCGGTAGCGCCACCCGCAGGCTTGATCAGTGCCAAGCCGAGCAGCAGGGCCGCCAGCCAGGCGCGCCTGCCCCTCAATAAGAAATGCAAGGCCAATGGCAGACTCAGCAAGGCAATGGCGGGCCCACTATTGACATGGCTGAGCGTGCGCAGCAATGGCGTTAGCCATGGCGCCGTGTGCTGTGTGAGCCAATAGGCGACGCGCAGATCGAAACGCGGCAGCACGCCGGAAATGTGTCCCAGTCTGGACCAAGCGGCAAAGTAGGCGGCGGCCAGCAGCAACAGCAGCAGGCCCGTGAATTCGGCCCAGCTGTCGTCGGTGGTGGGGCGATTGTTAAGTTTGTTCATGACTGGTTCCACAAGCAAATCGGCCCGGCACACGGCAAGAGCGCGAGCAGCGGCTCTGGCGCGCATGCAGTGCGTGGGGACGGGATGCAAAATGGTAGGGCCAGTCCGGGCATGGCAGACTGAACCGGGCGCTTTCTCAGACGGAATTACCCAAAATCAATTCGGCCTGTGCAGATATGCGCTTTCCAGCGCGGCGTTGCGGCGGGCGGCCGTGATGTAATCCAGCAATAGTCGCTGTGCATCAGCATCGGACGCGGCGCGCGCCGCCACCAATTGCTCGGGATAATGAAAACCGGATTCGTGCAGAATCCGGTTGGCCAGTTTCACGGCCCCGCCCATATTGCGAAACGGGTTTTTGGCTTTCATCGACAGGTCGGTCATGGCGTTGATATAGCCGAGCAGGACCTTGCGCGCATACTCGGTCGGATGCAAGCCGTCGGCGGCGAGATAGCTGGTCTGGGCATCGTACAGATAAATCTTGCCGTGCATGGGGCTGGCGCCCGTGCTGGACTTGGCATTGCCGAGTTCCTCTTGCGCGACGGCCGGATCGAATTCGAATTTCCAGGCGCCAGCGGCCCGGACCCGCATGGTTTCGACCAGGCTGCGGAAGGTCTTGCTCTTCAGGAAGCGCTGGGTGATACGCTTCACTTCCCTCAGCTGGGGCGAGACGTCGCCCCCGTTGTCCAAGCCGAAATCGAACTGTCCCTGCAGTTTGCTCCAGCATTGGTCGACCGTGACGTCCGGCGGCCTCTGCAGCTGGTCCTCAAGCTGCCGCCATTGCTCGACGGTGACGCGCTGGGAAAGCGGTATGTCTTCCAGCATCGTGCCGTCGATTGGCGGCGCCCGATACCGGTCCATGACTTCGTCGAGCATGATGTTTTCGGCATTCATGTCCTGGATCAGGTGCGGACGGCGCGCGTCGTTGTCGCCGCCAGCCAGGTTGAGGTAGAGCAGGCGGTTGCGAACCGTAAAACCTGCCTCATGCAGCATCTTGTCGGCTGCCCAGCTCGGGCCGCCGAGATGCGGTTGATTGCGGCCCGGATCTCGCCATCCGGTCAGGGCGTGCATCAATTCATGAATGACCATATTCTCCTTGGTAAATAGGCCGGTTCCGCCGACTGAGGTAAAGGTGTCGTACACGCCGGCGTGTGGGAATTCTATATGGGAGGTACGCGGGTACTGGACCGGTGATTCGACTACTTTGCCGTTCAGACCAGGCACGCCGAAACGCAGATCCCAGCGCTTGTCGCCAGCCGTATCGTCATAATAGTTCAGCATGCGTCGAAAGGTGTAGCTGCGCTCGTACATCCGCTTGAGGAAGTTCTTCAAACCCTGCATGCCGTTGATCCCTTCGCTGGCCCATTCGCGCAGGGCATTGTTCTGTTCCTGGAAAGTAAAGCGGCGATTCAAGATGGCGTCGATATCGCGCACGCTGGCATCGGTGGCGGGTGCAAGCGAGCGCATGACATCGACCACCGTTTGGCGTTCCGCGATGGGGGTGCCGTGATAGTCGACCGGCACCTCAACGGTCGGCCGCACGCCGCCATTCAGCTGCAAGTCGGAATGGAATTTTTGCGTGGCGGAGTCGTAATGGATGATGCGTCCGGTGCCCACCGCGTGGCCGGTTTGCCAGTCGATCTCTTGGTAGGCGCCGCCAATGTTCCTGACCGGCACGACGCGGTCTTCTTCATTAGTCAACATCACCAGCTCGTGCCCTTGCCAAAGCACGCCGCGTTCGCCGTTGCGCACCCGCTGCGCCAGTCTGCGGAAAGCCGGCGGGACATTGCCGTCCCGGGCAGCAACACTGGCCGCGACGGCGGGCGGGCCGCCGACGACTTCGAGCGGGTCGGCCGGCAAGTCGCTCACCGTCACTGGGGATGTCAGGTCCAGCTTGTTGGCGATCTTGACGAAATCCTGCAGGCCCTGCCGTTGATTCATTGCTACCCGCATCATGTTCAGTTGGCGCAGGTTGACCCCTTCCATCGCGCCGGACAGCAGGCCCAGCACCAGCCGGCTGCGGTCGCCGTCCGACCAGCCTGAATAGACTTCGCGGACACTACCGACAAAGGGAATAAAGACGAGGGTTCTGTCCAGCATCCGCGACCGGGAACGTGTGCTCTCGAGGTCGGTGTTCAAGCCCGGCACGATGCGATTGATTTCCGCCGTCACCTTCTCTTCGGTCGGCACGACCCCCTGCACCCGTAGGTTTTCGAGCGCCACGGCGCGCACCCGGGGATCGTTCGGCAGGCCGTCATTGAATAGCAGTTCAGCGTGCAACAATTCCGTGTACGGTTTAATGACGCGACCCGGGTTGAGCCGCAGCATAGTTCCCACGAAGTCCGGCGCACCGAGGCGCTCCATGAAAGCGGGCACGAGGCGTAACGCCTCTTCATCGCTCAATCCATAGCGTTTGAGGATTTCGAATGCTGCTGTTTCCCGGTCGAATTTAGGCGGTCCCCCTATCGCGGCCTGCAGGCGCTCGCTGCCATACTGCAGCGCGGCGGCCAGCTTTTCGTTCGTCGTGTCGCCCAGCAGCACTTCGCCCAGCAAATTGTTCTGCTTCGCCCACTGGGCCACCTGCCAGATCCGTTCGTGGCCCGTCCCCTCCGGTGGCCGGCGATGGCCGGTTTCTGCGCGCAAGGCTTCGAAGCAGGCGGCGAGCGCCTGGCGCCTGATGCTGTCGTTGCGGAACATCCACCAAGTTTGGCCATCATTCCATTTCTTGCCGACATCGACCATCCAGGCGAAGGTCCTGTAGTCGCGCTGCGGATGCTGCGATGCTCCCTCGAAGCCACGTTGCAAGATCGACCGGAACTGTTCGAAACGCTGGGCGGTGCTCATGATGTCGACTCCGCTGGCATTGGCCAAGTGCATCGAGAACAGCAGGCGCGGGTGGATTGGGAAGGTAGAGCGGTCAGCCACCCAGGCATCTTCCACCTCCTTCAAGGCAAGCAGCAATGCTTCATCATTCTCAAAGTCGGCGGGGACAGGCTGCCCCCGGTATTTGGCTATGCGGATGAGGGTGCTGGCCAGCGACTGCTGCGCAGTGCCGATCTTGTACTGTGTACTCTCCCCCAGTTCGGCGAATCTGGCTTTCAGCATTTCGCGCTTCTTGTCGATGCCGACGTTGGCATGCACTGGATCGCGCCACAGGTCAGGCATGGCCAGCACCTCATCGAAGGTCTGGTTGAAAGCGTTGCGGATCGAAAAACCGTCGAATTGCGGGGCGCCGGCGGCAGCGGCGGATGGGCGCATCAGATTGGCGTGGGCTTGCTTGCTTTGCGACTCCGCTCGTAGTGCATTCTGGAAGCGCTGCTGCAGGTAGGCAAGGGACGGCGGAACGGTGTCTTCGGCGTCGTCCGCAGCCTGGTTTTGCAGCTTGTGGTGGAGGAGGGCGGCTTCGTCGAACCAGCCCTCGTCTTCCAGCAGGGTCACGTTGAAGCCGGTTTCAAAGGCTTTCGGCAGGTTGCGGCCATGGTGCTGGAACACGCCCTGCAACAGCGCCAGCGGCTTGTCGCGTTGGGCCCTGGCCTTGCCATAGTCGATCCAGCCGTCGAGGATGCTCGACAGCAGCCGCAGGTAGACCGTATCCGAGGGACCGGCGGCTGGGCTGGCCGTCGTGTTCGACGGCGGCCGCGTGGTCAAGGTGCTGGCGTCCGCGCCGGGCAGCGTAAACATGTTGGCCATTCCGTTCAGCACCGAGCCGGCGCCATTGGCCGCCGCCGAGGCGCCATTCGACAGTGTCGTCCGCGTAGCCGTGAGCGCGCTCCCGGCCAAGGTAACCATGCTGTCAAGCAGTGTGGTGGCGGGACCGCCCTCCGTGGTCGTCGCGCTGCCAGCCGGCTCGGTCGTGCTGGCGGCCGGCTCAGTCGCGTTGCCCACCGGCTGCGCGGGAAACTGATGCGGCATTTTCTGCGTAAGATAGTCACTGAAACCCTTGATCTTCGTGCTCTGGCTGCCCAGCATCTTCGTCGCCATCGCGGTTGCATTTCGCGTCAGATGCACGATGGTGATATTCATCGGGGTCTGGAACAGTTGTCCGAGCCAGCTGGTATGGTTTAGGGCGCCTTTCAGCGCATCGTCGCGGATCTTCTGGCCGCGGGCGTTCACCGTACGGTTTTCCATTTTACTGAAGACGCCAACGCAGGACTCGCGATTGTCGCGGTCTTCGCAATTGCCGAACAAGGCAGCTTCCCGCGCCGCCTGGAATTCGTCGAGGGCGAACTGCGCAGTCTGCGTCGCCAAATTCACCGCAAAGTCGCCCGCTTCGTTCAAGACCGAAGGATAACCAGTCGCCAATTGCTGGCTGGCCTCAGGCGGCGGGAGGCGGGGCTGCGACAAGCGCAGATAGCCGACTACGGCAGCCTTCGCGCCAAGATGTGTGGGATCCGGCAGTTCGGTGTATTGCTCGCCTTCCTTGACAAAACGGGTATTGCGCTTGGTCGAGCCCAACAGCAGCTTTTGTGCCTTTCTCGATCTTAGCTGTCCGCTGCGCGCCTCGGCGTGCAGGGCTGTCCACATGTCGTGCTGGCGGCGTAACGCTGCGATCTGTTCGCTAGACTTGCCTTCTTCCTTCAGGCCTTCCAGCACGAGGTCCCTGAATTCCTCCATCACTTGCGGGTAGTTGTCAGGGTTGACGTGATACACGACGTGTTCTCCGCGCCGTTCCTTCTTTGCTTTCGGCTGGCTGCCGCTGGCGCCACCCAACGGGTCGGCGCTGGGCGTGGGCGTGGCATTGTGTAAGCCGGGACCGCCGGTATCGTGGCTGGTGGACTGGCTAGCGCCGGCGTCCTGGATCAGTCTCAACGCGGGAATGAAAGTGCTGTCGAAGAGATTGGAGAGCTCTTGTTCAGAGTAGGCGCCGGCTGTGCAATGGGTATGGCCGAGATGCTCCGCCGCCGAGGTTTGGTTGGTTCCAAAGGGCCACATATTGGTTTCCGTTCAGGCGTCCAGGCATTGCGCGGCGCGCGCGCGTTTGGACAGGAATGCTTCGATTTCGCGCTCAAGGCGCTCGCTGTCGATGCAGGCGGCCGGCAGCGACACGTGATAGACGAAAGCGCGCTGAAATGCGGAGACGGACAGCACGCCGCCGCCGCTGCCCGCTTCCAGACAGTTCATCTTCAACAGCTTCAGGGCCAGTCCGGGTATGGGCCTTGCCGGCAGCGGCGCCAGCACGGCATGGATGTAGAGCCGGTTGGTGGCGCGCCTGAACCGCAGATGGATTTCACTGCCGTCACCCAGTCGCAAGCCGGCGCCGCCATCCGCATCGAGCGTGAGGCCGGCGATCCGGTATCTGATGCCCAACGCCTCGACGTATTGGCGGATCTGAAATTCCTCCTTCAAAGGCTACACCGTATGCAATCAATTCTGAGGGCAGGAGCATAACGGTGCTGGTCTCCCCCTGGGCTAGGCGGGGGCAAGTTTCGGACTACGCCGAATAACAAGCGTGAATTGGTCTGGATGTCGGCTCCGGCAAAGGCGTGGCCGGCACCACCAGCCGGGGAACCGGGGGCGAGATAATGACAACCTGGCCGCGCCGCTAATTTCATTCACGGCGGTCGACGTCAAATAGTCGGACTAATTTACCCGAACCCTCCAGTTGTCATTCTTCACTCATAGGCGATGCGTCGCGCGCAGCCACGCTCGGGCCACAGTCGGAGCTGCCTCGCTGTGGGATTAGATCTCAACTTAGTTTCCGTAGGACTGACATATGAAAGTAATTCGAGCAATGATCTGCACCGCGATTTTTGCGAGCGGTCTCCCTGCAATGGCGACAGCTGGCGAAGTCCTGCTCAAGATCGGACTTGCCGCGCCAATGACTGGGCCAATTTCGCACCTGGGAAAAGATATTCAGTCAGGTGCGCGCTTGGCACTCGACCGGATCAACGCCCAACAGCCTGTGATTGGGGGCGAGAAGGTTCGGTTCGAAATGGTCGTGGAAGACGATCAATCGGATCCGCGCGTCGCCACGCAAGTGGCAAATCGGTTGGTGGACCAGAAGGTCGTTGCTGTAATCGGTCACTATAACTCCGGAACGACCATTCCCGCCTCGAGGATTTACGCTGCCGCAGGTATTCCGCAAATCTCACCAGGGTCGACCAGCCCTGTTTATACCCATCAAGGGTTGAATACGGCATTCCGAAATATCGCCAATGACGACCAGCAAGGCTCAGTTCTCGGCAATTTCGCCTACGATAAATTAGGCGCCAGAAAAGTGGCCGTGATCGATGATCGAACGGCAGCGGGGCAAGGACAGGCGGACCGATTTGCCAAAGTATTTGCGCAGCGTGGGGGGAAGGTCATCGGTCGCGAGTACACCACCTACACGGCATCTGATTTTACGGCAATTCTCACGAAAATTAAGGGTTTGAATCCGGATCTTATTTACTACGGCGGTATGGATTCGCAGGCTGGTCTCATGGTAAAGCAAATGGCCAGACTGGGAATTAAGGCGAAGTTGCTTGGAGCGGATGGCATGCAATCATCCATTTTTACAAAGCTTGCAGGTCCCGACGCGGAAGGGCACATGGCCTCTTCGATTGGTATGCCAAAAGAGAGTATGCCTGGTTACGCGGCGCTCAATTCGGCATTTACCGAGAAGTACGGCGAGATGCAGGCATACGCGCCTTACAGCTACGATGCGGTCATGATCCTGGTCGAGGCCATGAAGCAGGCTAACTCGACGGATCCTGTAAAGTTTCTGCCGGCCCTGCGCAAAATTCATTACAAGGGCATTACAGGAACCACTGAGTTTGATGACAAGGGTGATGTGAAGAACGGGTCAATTACCCTCTACCGAGTCACGAACGGCGAATGGCGAGCGATCGCGACTTCGCAGGGCGCACGACTGTAAACCCTAGTTGGCCTTCCGTATCCTTGCGTTTCCAGTCACACCTTCCGTGAATTGGTCTGATTCTAGTTAGCCGGGTGCGTCCTGCGTGCGCGGGTCTTTTACGATGGCTCGTTGCCCAAACGGGCCCAATTCAATTCTAACGAGGGATCAATGCCGGTTGGCGAAAACAGTATGGAAAAGCGTGTCATGAAATCGATCTTGACACACGAGCATTACGAGCATGGCCGGCGTGATGCCAGGGCGCTGTTTGAATGGAACTGGCCCGATGACGGCAACACGGCGGCTTGGCTGGACGATAAGACCACCGATGCGCGGCGGGTCGTGAACCGCCTGTGCAGGTCGATGGACAACTTGTTGTCCAACTTGCGCGATTCACCCGGCGACGGGGACAGCTTGGCGGCATACGAACACTGCCTGACGGCTTTTCTGGAACATTACCAACACTGTTTCGCGCGCCCGTCTTCCGCCGCGGCGGTTCAGAACGCGAGGCTGATGCAGGAAATATTCAAGGTTTATGACGAGGCTCCAGCTGTGCGGCGCGCCCGTGTACACGCTTATCGCAAAGCGCTGCAACGTCTTCGCTATGGGCCTGTCGCGACGATGTTCGCCCTGGGCATATGCCGTTTCGGGCGCCACGAAATGGCGCGGCGCGCCAACGCCTGGCCATATGACGAGCCATTCCGTTTGCATGGCCGTGGCGCGGATTGGTGGCGCACGTGCACAATTTCCGATTTACGCCGCATGCTGTGCGCCGTGGCCGATCCGTACATTGCCGGACAGCTGTATTCGCTGCAATGGAACAGGGATATGGATGATGCGCAATTGGCCGGCCAGGCGTTCAATCGGAATTTCGTTTATCTGCCCAGGTCCCGGGCACCGGCATTGATGGCTGGCTTCGACGCGAGCCTTTAGGCTGCGTCGCCCGCGGCATCTGCACTGCCCGGCGCACGCCGGGCACCTCCCGCTTTACCTCATTGCTTTAGTACGAAAGCAGCCAGGGCGCGCGCTTCCTCTGGTTTCAACTGGCCGAACGGCGGCATTGCGACTGGGCCCCATTTTCCGGCACTGCCGCCTTGAATGCTCGCGCTAGCCTTGTCCAGGGCGGAAGCATCGCCGCGGTATTTCCTGGCGATGTCTTTGTAGGCTGGGCCTACGACCTTGGCGTCGATGGCGTGGCAGCTAAGGCAGGCATTTGCCGCGAGCAGGGCTTTCACGTCCGGCGCCTTGGCATTACCGGCACCGGCGTCCGGCGTGCCGGGGCGGACCGGCGCCGCGCTGCGCAGTGCGGCCGGAAGTTCGCTTTCCTTGGCGCTGCCGTACGTCACGGCGAGGTAGGCGCCGACCTGGCGCACATCGTCTTCGCTGAGCGGCGCGCCGAACAGGTCGCGCATCTTGGCCGCCTCCTTGGTCCATTGCGCCAGCGTCATATGCGGCGCCTGGTATTCCATGTAATCGGCGGAATGGCAGGTGGCGCATTTTTGCAGCGCGATCTGATAGCCGGGCAAGGCCGATGGCTTCAGCTTGGCCGTCTCAGGCGGCAAGGTGATGGCGTGCGGCGCGGCCATGGCGAAGGTGGTGCTGGCCAGCAGGGCCAGGGCACCGAAAGCGTGGCTGAACTTCATTGAATTCCTCATCAGGCAAGAGTGATATGGTAGGACTCGATCGCGTGGCGGCGGTAACCGCCGGGATTCCAGTCGACCTGCATGGGCTGTACTTCGCCGCGCCGGTTGCTGGCGCGTACCATCAGTACCGCAGGGCCCTTGAGGGCGCCGAAGCTGACGGCCAAGCGCCACTCGCGGAAGGAGTAGCGGCCAAGGTTCTGGCCGAGGCTTGCAGCCCGCCAGCTGCGCCCGCCGTCGGTCGACACTTCCACTGTCTTCAGCCCACTGCCGTCGTCGAAGGCAATCCCTTTCAGTTCCACGGGGCGTCCGGCTGGCAGCACGGCGCCGGAAGCGAGGCTGGTGATGAAGCTGCGCACCGGCAGCCGGCCGATCGGCTTGGTGTGCCCGGCGGGAGCGCCCGGGGTGACGCAATGGCAGTCATTGTCGGGCAGGCGGTAAGCTTCAGTCATGAAGGCGGCATCGTGACCGCCGAACGCGGTATCGATGACTTCGATATCGGACAAGTGCTTGACCCAATAGGTGCCGAAATAGCCTGGCACGATCAGTTTGAGCGGATAGCCGTTCAGGAATGGCAAGTCTTCCCCGTTCATGCCCCAGGCCAGCATCACGTCCTCCTGCAGCGCCACGTCGATATCGAGCGCTTTTCTGAAGTCCGGCGTGCTTGGCAGGACCGGCTGATCCAGTCCGTTAAAGACCACTTGCCGGGCGCGGCCTTGCAGGCCCGCCTTTTCCAGCACGGTCTTGAGCGGGATGCCGACCCAGCGCGCGTTGCCCATGGCGCCGTTGCCGAGCTGTGCGCCCGCCACGCGTGGCGAAAGATAGCCGCGGCCGTTGCCGGAGCATTGGTTGACCGCGATCACTTCCGCGTGCGCACCGAGGTCTTTCAGCTGGTTCAGCGAAAGGCTGAGCGGCGTCTTCACCTTGCCCTTGATCTGCAGGCGGTAGGTTTGCGGGTCGACCGCGAGCGGAATATTGGCCAGGTGGTAACGCACGTAGAAGGCGTCATTTGGCGTGATCGGGCCATGATTGAAGACTTCGAACGGCGTCTCCAGGTGCGGCGGACGGGTGGTGACGCGCAGCAGGGGCCGTTTCTGGGGATAGGCGACAAGCGGGCGTGGCCCGGCCGCGAGCGCGACATCGTCGTTAGCCTGCGCCGTTTGTGCGGCAAAGCCCAGCAAGGGACTGGCTGCGGCCACGCCGACGACGGCGCCCATGCCTTTGACAAATTGCCGGCGGCCTTTGGGGGCCGCGCTGTTGTGGTCGGTCATTGAACACTCCATTGGATTAAAAAAGAAGCGCCAGGCGTGGCTGGCGCTTCGGATAGTGAGGCCGTGGGCCTCGTCAAGGCTTCATGACATCGCCGTCATAGAGCATCAGGTAATGCTGCTGGCCGCCAGGTTTGAACGGATGAAAGCCAATCTCCAGGAAGGCGGATACCAGGTTGGCAAATACCAGCACCGCAAACAGCGTCGACGCGACGCGAGTCCAGGATGCGCTGCAAGCCACTGTCCGCTTGCCCAGCCTGGGCGCGAGCGCCAGCATGCAAACGCAATACAGAACGGCTGCGGTCAGGGCGAGATAGCTGGCGGTGTACATGTGCAAG
The DNA here is from genome assembly GCF_049904655.1 of Pseudoduganella sp. R-34. NCBI lineage: Bacteria > Pseudomonadati > Pseudomonadota > Betaproteobacteria > Burkholderiales > Oxalobacteraceae > Pseudoduganella > Pseudoduganella sp. R-34. The sequence goes on along the minus strand of NZ_CP184572.1, from coordinate 4,539,636 downwards.
CCGAGGAAGGTGGTGCCGGTCGGTGGCGTGCCAGGCAGGACTTTGACGAACATATGCATCAAGGAAATGACGCTGCCGACCAGGGCTCCGAGCGCGGCTAGGACATAGTTGGCATTGCTTGCTTCCTCCTGCCTGACATTGAGCAGCAGTCCGCCGCCAAACAACAGGAAGCCGGCGCGCTCCAGATTGCAAAGCGAGCAGGGCAGTTCATCCATGAAAAGTTGAAAGTAAAAAGCGATGAGCAGCACCAGGCACACGCCCATTAGGGTCAGCGAGTCAATTAAACGGTTCAGTTTCATGATGGCTCCTTACCACGAGCTGAGCGTGCGGAATAGCGGCATATGATGGCTGCCATGGTAGACGCCCCAGATGACGATCATCAGGATCGACAGCAGCCACATGCACTGCGCCACAGTGCGCGCGTTCGGGCGCAGCGACAGCACGGTTGCTGCGCATAAGAAAATGAATGGGATAAATCCGATAAACACATTGACCTCCTTTTGAAGTAGAAGCGCAACCATCGTATGCCTGTGGCCGTGCGACGCGCTGGACGTTGCCAAATGTCGGACTGAATTACCAATGGGTAACGATTTATGCAGGTCAAGCGGGCAGACCGGCTTTGCTGTCCGGGATTGGTCCGGGAATTCTTGCGGGGCCGCCAGGCAATGCCGGGCACGGCATATAGTCTTCGGTCGGCGCGCCAAAGGCGGGCCCGAAAGGAGAATGTTATGAGCAAAACAAACGAGAACCAGCATGACAGGCGCATGGTGGCCGGCATGCTATTGATGGATTGCCTGTTCGCCGCAGCCTTGCTGTGCGTGCACTGGGCGACCACTGTTTCAACCTGAAGGAGGGCGAATCGCTTGACTATTTACCTCGACCCAATCCGCACCACGTCGCTCACCGATGAGGGCGATGAACTGGCGGTGTGGCAACCTGGTCACGTCATGACGCGCGAAACGTACGCGCGGGTTGTCGGCCAGGACCGTTCCGAACTGCCCGAACAGGGCACAGACTGCCCCGCCTGACTGCCGGGCGTCTGCAGCCCTCACCCGGCCAACAGGCGCAAAGCAGGCCGGAGGGTGGCGCGCAGGCGCGCTTCATCGCTGCCCCCGTCGGCGGTGAGGCGCACAATCAAACCGAACCGGCCAAGGCGGTCCAGCACCAGCTGGGCTTCGCCATGCCGCTCTGGCGCCTCGAACTGGCGCTGCATCAGCCGCTGCGCGTCGGCCAGGGTCATCTTCTTTTCCGCAAATGCGACACATAGCCGGCCGCCGCTCAAGGCCGACAAAATCAGCTCGCCACATCGATAGCAGTCATGACTGGGCTGGCCCAGCCTTAGGCTGGTCAGCAGGCTGTGGCACACCGGGGCGGCCAGGGGAAGGTCTCGGTCCATGACGGTGAGTGCCTGCCTGTCTCAAGGCAGTTCGACAACGGGAGAGCATTTCGTATATCTTTTTTTGCAACGCATGGTTTTTTCCCGAATTAACAATCTATACTGAAACTTTACGGGGATTAACGTACTTGCAATTATGTAGTTACTCCGGCTTCGCTACCTGAAGGGTGCTGCCGACAGTCGCCGGCAAGCCTGCCTTCGTTTAACTGGAGAAGAAGATGCGCAACCCGACGCTCGTGGCGGCGAAGCCCGCCATCCTGGTAATTGAAGACAACACCAGCAATTTGTCGCTGCTGAACAACCTGCTCAAGGACCAGTATCGTGTCACGCTGGCCAATAGCGGGGCGCGTGGCTTGCGTGCACTGGAAATTCCGCCGCTGCCGGCCTTGATTCTGCTCGATGTCATGATGCCCGAGATGGATGGCTACGCCGTCCTGTCGCGCATCAAGGCCAATCCGCTGACGGCCGAGATTCCGGTGATTTTCCTGACCGCCAAGAGCGAGGCGGAAGAAGAGCAACGTGGCATCCGGGCGGGCGCGGTTGATTACATCACCAAGCCGATTTCTCCGGCCATCGTGCTGGCGCGGGTGGGCAAGGAGCTGATGGTGCGCCAGGCGCGCCGTACCCTGCAGCGCCACAACGATTGGCTGGAAGAGCAGGTGGCAGCGCGCACGCAGGAGGTGGAAAAGATGCGCGACGGCGTGATCTTCGCCATGGCCTGCCTGGCCGAGACGCGCGACAACGAAACAGGCAACCATATTAGGCGCACCCAGCACTATGTGGCGGCGCTGGCCAATGCGCTGCGCGAGCACCCGCGATTCCGCCGCGTGCTGACGGCGGAAAACATCGAGCTGCTTTACAAGTCGGCGCCGCTGCATGACATCGGCAAGGTGGGCGTGCCGGACCAGATCCTGCTCAAACCCGGCAAGCTGACCGAGGATGAATTCGAGATCATGAAGAAACATACCGATTACGGCCGCGATGCCGTGCAGGCGGTGGAAGAGTATCTCGGCAGCAGCAACGGCTTTCTGCTGTTTGCCCGCGAGATTGCGTACGGCCACCAGGAGAAATGGGATGGCACGGGCTACCCGCAAGGCTTGCGCGGCGACGCGATTCCGGTCTCGGCGCGCCTGATGGCGGTGGCGGACGTCTATGACGCGCTGATCAGCAAGCGGGTCTACAAACCAGCTTTCTCCCACGAGCAGTCGGTCGCCATCATGAGCGAGGGACGTGGCAGGCACTTCGACCCTGACGTGCTGGACGCCTTCTTGGCGATCCAGGACCAGTTCCGCGGCATTGCCGCCCGCTACGTGGACGAGGACTGAGGCGGCGGGGGCACTGGGCCGGCCAGCATGGCGTGGCCGATTTCCTCATCAATCTCGTGCAGCTCGTCGACCGCCATGCCTTCCAGTTCCTGGATGGCGCGGTACAGCAAGGCCACAGCGCGCAAGGTGTGCGATGGAATGTGGCTGCCCACCCGGCCGGTGGCGTACAGCTGGCGCGCCAAGCCGGGGTATTTGATGATGGGGACGTGCCGCTGGCGCGCCAGCGCGCGCAGCTGATCGGCTTCCCCGTCGCGCCCCTTGTCGACGATGCGCGGCAAGCCGTCGCGCTCGGCGCTGTAGGCCAGCGCCACCGCAATGTGCTCGGGGTTGACCACCACGGCGTCGGCCTCCGGTGCGCGCGGGCTGCGCCGCTCTTCCATCACGTTCTGTTTGGCAATCCCCTTGCGCTGGCCCTTGGTATGCGGGTCGCCCTCGGATTCTTTATGATCGCGCTTGACCTCGCTGATATCCATCATCATGCTGCGGTAGTTCATATAACGCTGCAGGGCCAGGTCGGCCAGCACCAGCACCAGCAACACACCCAGGCAATGGTGAGTGACGGTACGCATGGCCGCCATTGCCGCCAGCCAGCCTTGTTGCGGCGTCAGTACGTACAACTGGGCCAGGCCGGGCAACTGGTCGCGCAGGCAGCCGTAGCCGGTCGCGAGCAGCACGCTCATCTTGAGTGGCCCCAGCAGCGCCATCAGGAATTTCTTCGGCGCCACCAGCTGTTTCAGGTTGCTGCCGATGTCGAAGCGCTGCGTGCCTTTCTCCAGCGCTTTGGGTGCGATATTGAAACCGGTCTGCGATAGAACGGCAAGCGCGGATACTAGGGCCGCGACGCCGGCCATGCACAGCATGATCAGTACGGCGGCGCTGAAGGCGGACCAGGCACTGTCGAGCGGCACCCGGCCGGGGCGCGCAATGGCGGCCAGCGCCTGCAGCATATCGTTCTGCAGCAGGGTGCGCCATGCCGGCTCGGCGGCCAGCACGGCCTCGGTCCCGATGGTCCACAGCAGCAGCTTGGACAGTTCCTGGCTCAAGCCGAATTCGCCATGCTCGCGTGCGTGGCGCTTGCGCTGTTCGCTGGGCGGGTGGGTTTTGTCGCTCATGGGCGCAGGGCCTGCAGCACGGCGTCGCCCCACCATTCGCCGGCGTGGGTGGCGATAAAGGGCAGCAGGGCCGGGAAGCACATCATCAGCATCCACAGCGCCAGCATGGCTTTGACCGGCATGGCGACCTGGTAGACATCCAGCCCCTGCAGCACGCTGCTGCCGATCGCCAGCACATATTCGGCCAGCATGGTCACCAGCAATACCGGTGCGCTGTACAACATGGCGTCGGCCATCAAGCGCGTCAATGCCGCCAGCATTGCTTGATGCGCGGCCGGCGCATGCAGCGGCGCCAGCGTGAGGGCCGGCCACAGCTGGTAACTGTCGGCCATCACATCAAACAGGCGCAGGAACAGGCCTGTTTCAATCAGATAGACCAGCAAAGCCCGTTCGCACAGCTCGCCGAGGATCGAAGAATCGGCCTGCAGGGATGGGTTGATCTGTTGCGCCGCATTGGTGCCGCGCTGGTTGTCGATCAGCGTACCGGCTGCGCGCATGGCCCAGAACGGTACGGCGAGCAGGCAGCCTAGCAACACGCCCAGTAGCACTTCCTTCAGGGCCAGCGCGCCGCCCTGCAAAAAAGTCAGCGGCTGATGCTGCAGCAAAGGCCACAGCAGTTGCGCCTGCGGCAGCGAGAGCGCCAGGCAGAAGGCGCTGCGTTCGAGCCCGGCCATATGCTGCCGTCCCAGCGCCGGCAGCACCAGGGCGCAGCCCAGCATGCGCGGCATGGCCAGCGCCAGGCAGCTGACCGGCAGCAGAAAGTTCGGCAGCGGCGCGGCAGCCATGTGGGGTTAAACGGCGCCTGCGCGCCGCTCGGCCCGCGCGATGCGCCGTTCCATGTAGGCACGCCATTCTGGATCGTCGAAGCGTACGCCATAGATCATCACGTCGTCAACGCGGTCGCCATAGCAGGCTGCACGCGGCAGGCAGCCCCATAAACTCATGCGGAATGCGCGGGCGACCATCAGGCTTTTGCGGTTGCCGCCGAGGATCCAGCAAGAAACGGCTTCGTAGCCATGGCGCGGCGCTTCGCGGTAGACTTCGGCGATCATCTTCATCGGCAAGGATTGTCCCTGCATGTCGTGCCGCACATAGATCGACAGGTCGCCGGTACGGTGGCAGACTTCCCGGCCCCAGACGATGGCGCGCAGCAAGGCCCAGGCGACAGGCTGGCCATCGTGCTCAATCACCCAATTCAGCCAGCCGTTGCGGCGCGATTCACGCAACAAATGGCCGACGTTGGCCGCATTGCTCTTGTTCAAGGTCGGCGAATGTCCGCCGCCGTTTACGGTTTCGTTATAGATGGCAGCGATCGCTTCGGCGTCCGTTTGCAGCGCTGTGCGCCAAACGAATGATCTATTCTGTTTCAAGCTTGTGTTCCTCAACGGTGACAGGGAGAGTCGTTGCGCAATGCCAGGCGCGGACGATATGGCGCGCGGTGGCGACGTCGATCGCGGCCGGCGCCGCTCGCGGCGTCTGGCCGGCGCTGACGCCGCATGGCAGGCGCAGGCGCAGGCGTTGCCAAAGGCCAGGCGCCAAGGCTTCGCAGGCCTGCTGTAGCTGCTGCCCGCCAATGTGCATCAGGGCCGCGGCGTCAGCCGGTGGCGCGAGATCCGGTTCCAGCGGCGCCAGCGGCCGCACGCGCGCCAGCCGCAATGCGGTGCGCCACTCCAGCGCACTGCCGGCATGGGCCAGGGGCTCGGTCAAGCCGCTCCGTGTAAAACCGGGCGTGCCAGCCCACCCGGCCATGCCCAGGAAGAGTTGCACCGCCGGCAGTTGTGCAGCCTGCCACGCGGCTGCAGGCAAGGAGCGCAGGGCGGGCGCGGCGGGCGGCGCCAGCAGCGGCAAATCATAGTGCAGGCAAAACAGCCGATAGGACAGGTGTTCCGAGGCCCCGCCTTGGCGTTCCAGGGCGATCCAGGGCGCGCCATCCGTCGCCTGCTCGCGCCAGCTGGGATCGGCCCCACGCCAGGGCGCGAACCACAGCGTGCGCCAGACGGCATCAAGCGCCTCGGAATCACATCGGGCCGTCGTCATCATGCTCGACCGTGTTCGTGACCTGCCGGCGGCGCCAGGCCCAGACGGCCGTGCTGCCGAGCGCCAGCAGCGCGGCACCGCAAACGCCCAGCCATACGAAGCGGTGATCGTCCGGCGGTGGGGGGGACGGCGTCGCCTGTTCGGCCGCGACAAATACCACTGACACGCTGTGGGCTGGGGACGGGGAGTCCGCCAGTCCGGGGATGCTGGCCAGTACCAGTTGCCGGATGCGGCTCTCGTAGGCGACCGGGTCCCAGCCCGGACGGAATTTGATCAACACGGCGCATGAGGACGGCAGCACCGGTTCTCCCGCCACGATGCGTTCAGGCAGCACCGGGTGGACGCGGGCCAGCACCACACCGTCGATTTGCGACAGGGTATTTTCCAGCTCCGCCGCCAGCACCGACAGATAGCGCGCGCGCTCTTCGGTCGGGGTGGAGATCATGCCGTCCTTCTTGAACACCTCGCCCATCCGGGCAAAGCTGTCGCGCGGCAAGCCGCGCTCGTGCAGCAGGGCGACTGCCGTGGCCAGTTCGGCTTCGCCGACACTGACGACGAAACCTTGCTTGGCACTGCTTTTGTCGGCGCTGATGCCATGGTCGCGCAGGACGGCGACGATCTCGTTGGCGTCGCCTTCGGGCAGGCCGGTATACAGCTGGAGCGGGTGTGAGCATGCGGCCAGCATCAGGCAAGCGCATAGCAATGCCGCGCGCCAGCGGCGCAGGGGAGCGGACATCGGCGGCCTAACTCAATTTGGTCAGCTGGTCCACCGCGCTCACAGTCTTGCCCACCACCTTGGCAATCAGGTCGTTCTGTACACCTTGATCGACCAGTTCATTGGTGATTTTCACGATGCTGGCGGGGTCGCGTGTGGTTTGAACCTGCTCGATCTGTCGCGCCAGGCTACGCCGGTTCCGGCTCAATGCGTCTGTCAGCTCTTGCAATGCGCTGCCGGTGCGGCCCGGCTTGAGCACGGACCCAGGCAGAGGGGCCTGCAAGGCTTGGCGAAACACATCGACGTCGCGTGCGGCTGCGCTGTCAGCACCCGCCGCGCGAAGCGTGGCGGCACGTGCCGCAGCCACGCGCCCAAGCATGGCCGGCGCGCTCATCGTGGCGCCTCCAGCAGCTCCTGTTCCGGCAGCAGTTCCTCCAGATCGATCATGACCAGCATCTTGGCCGTTTCGATCAATGCGCGGCTCAGCGGGGTAGTGGCCGGCAATTCGTCGAACGCCTCGGCCAGGAAGCGCAGCAGGTCCTGGCGTTCCATCAAGCCCTCCAGCACGCACTGCTTGTAGACGGTGATCGCCTGGCCATATGCAGTGGCCTCTTCCTGATCGGCGTTCGGTCCTGCCTGGGCCATCGCTGCCGGGTCGGCGGGAAAATCGGCGATCTCCAGTTCGCGTGCGCGCGCCAGCATGTCGACCAGGCTGGTTTGTACATTCAGTGAGAGCTGGGCAGTACGGATGGTACTGGACAGCATGCCTAACGCTTTGTCGGCGGTATGGCGATCTGCGCCCTGCGCTACGGTGCCGTGCTGAATGAACTCGCTCCAGCGGCCGCCATCTTGCGGCGCGGCAAAGGTGCAGGGATGGTCGTCCATGAGCCGTGCGATGCATGCGCGTTGTTGTGCCAAGCGCGGAGTGATATCAAGTTTGATTGCTTCGGACATTGCTTATCCTTGAAAAAAAAGCCAGTGCGTCGGCGCAAACGCACTGGCAAAAAATGTTAGAACGGCATTTGCAACATGCGCTGGGTACCGCACATGGCATACTGGGCCAGGCCTCCCAGGAAGCCGCCGCGGAAGCCGTCGCTCATGCCCTGGAACATGGAACCGAAATTGCGCAGCATATTGCCAATGCCGTAACCCATGTTGTACTGGGGGCCGCCGAAGCCGAAGGGGCCGCCGCCGAACGGCATGCCGCCGCCGAATGGCATGCCGCCACCCGGGTTTTCATTGATATGGACGCTGCGGTCAATATAGACTGGCCGGGTATCGATAGGAGTAGCCATACTTTTCCTTTCCTTGGTTGATTAAGAAACTACAGTCGGATTGAAGTGAGAAAGCCGTAGACAGCGGTAGTCTGCTCGAGGCCGTTCTTCAAACGCGCGTTTTCCGTTTGGTACCGCATTTGTTGCCGGGCCAATTGATAAGCTTGAATCTGTGAGCTGATCGATTCGCTATTGGTCAAATCCTTTTCGTAATCCACGAAAGGATTGCTGCCGGGGGCGCTAATGTCAGGCATTTGATTCTCCTGTTGTTAAAGGGGGGGCGGCACAGTATGCCGCTTCCTCGTTAGTGCAAGGCGAAGAATGCACGGTTCGCTCTTTCGGTCTGATCAGAACGAGTTGCCAAGATTCAGACCGACCGCGTTGAGCACCTGGTGTGCGACGTTGGCAAGCGGGTTGCCAGACTGCGCAGGAGCGTTTTGTGCACCGGACGAGGCGCCGCCGCCAAGCACGCCGCCGATGACTTTTGGGATAATGCCAAGGATACCGCCGAGTAGTTGCATAAAGTTCTCCTTTAAATGCCGGCGTATGCCGGCGTGGTTGAAATGGCGATGTGAGCCGCCTATGAGCCAGGCAAGCCGTGGTAGCCCAAGCTGGCCACCGCCTGCATTGCCTGGTTGGTGAGCGTGAACAGTTCGAGTCCCATCCAGCGCCCGCTGATTGCCAGAGTTAAACCCACGGCAAGCAATTTGAATGAAAACGGCAAGGCCTGGTCTTGAATCGACAACAGCGTCTGCACCAGCGACAGCACTACACCGACCAGTACCGCCACCGCCAGGGGCGGTCCGGATAGCCAAAGTACGAGCAGCATGCCGCGCTGGAATAACGCAATTGTTTCGACCATATCCTTTCTCCTATGTGTAAGACAGCATCAATCCTTCCGCCAGCTTGCTCCAGCCGTCGACCATGACGAACAGCAGCATCTTCAGCGGCAAAGACACCACCATCGGCGACACCATCTGCATGCCAAGCGCCAGCAGGACATTCGACAGCAGCAGGTCGATCACCACAAAAGGCACATACAGCACAAAACCAACCTGGAAAGCCACTGTCAGCTCCGAGACGACGAATGCCGGAATCACAACGGCGTAATCGCGGTCGCTGGCCTCGTTGGCCAGGGTGGTGCCGCGCCACTGGCGCTGCGCCAACGCCAGGAAATGGCTGCGCGTTTCAGGGGCGGTGTGCTGGATCATGAAGCTGCGCAGCGGCTCGCCCGCGCGCGCCATCTCGCCAAGCGACAGGCCCGCGGTCCGTTCAGTCACAGTGCCGCCTTGCCCGGGCAAGCGTGCCGCCGCGTCATGAAACACCGGCGCCATCACCATCAGGCTGATCGCCAGCGCCACACCATAGATGGCGATGCTGGGCGGCACCTGTTGCACGCCGATGGCGTTACGCACAATGACCAGCACCATTGAAACCTTGAGAAAGCAGGTGGTGCAAATTAACAATAGCGGAAGCAGCGACAGCGCCGCCAGGAAGAGGGCGATGCCGATCGGGTCGACGTTGCTAATGCTCACGCGCCGCCTTCCAGCTTGATGATTTCGACCGCGAGCGTGCCGTCAACCTCGATCAGTTCGCCGGAGCCGATGCGGCGGCCGTTAGCGACGATGTCGACTGCCGGGCGCGCCGGCATTGACAACTCGATGACGGCGCCGGACGCCAGGCTGCGCAGCTCGTTGACAGTGAAGTTCGCATGTCCAGCGACGAAGTCGACCCGGATCGGTAAGTCGTCCAGAGCAACCGGCGCGTCGGCGCCATCGATTTCGCTTTCCCATTCCGTGCTGTCGTGTTCCATGCTTGCGCTTCTCCAAGAGTCAAAGTAGAGGGTGCCGTCGCTTGCCGTGTAAGCGATCAGTGCGTGCCGGCCGAGCTTGATGCGCACGCGGTTGTCTGAACCGTAGTACTGCATCGCAATGCGCACGGCATCGCCGGGCCGCAGGGTACGTAGCGTGCGTGCCGTAAGGTGTGAGGTGCCCAGCCACAGCCGCCCGTGGCACGGCAGGGCATCGACGGCGGGGCAAGCCGGCGGTGCGCCGGCTTGCCAGCCGTCGCAGTGCAGCCATGGCAGTGCACTGGCTGCCGGGCAGCGCAGCGCAGCGCTATGGCGAAAACCATTGCTACCGCAAAGGGTAAGCAGCAAGTGGACGTCGTCGGATGCTGCGGCAACGGGCTGTGTACTGCACGTAGCGTCGCCGCCGAGCGCTTGACGCAGGTCGTCATCGACCATGCCCCAGGCAAGCTGCAGCATGTCATGCATTACCGCAGCCGGCCAAGCGGGATCGAGCGCAATTCCGCCCGCAATCTGCAGCAGGGTGAATTCCCCTATCTGCAATTCACCGTGTGCATTGCGTAGCGCAAAGCCTGCCTCAACTGCGCCTGCCGCGGGCAACGCGGAACGACGCAACTCGAAACATTGCCATGGTCCTTGCGTTGCCTTCCAGATCAACCCGCTTGCCAGCCTGCGTGCCAGCTGCGCTTGCGCGGCGGGCATGCTGCGCAACGAGACGCGGCGGGCAGGGTGGCTGGATGGTGTGGTGTTGGCTGGCATTGGCGACCTTTCGGCATAGCGCCCCTAGGGCTTGGGCTGTAGTGGCACGCCGCCAGCGAACGGTTCGCCAAAAAAATACTGAACCGGCACCGCGGGCCAGCGCACTAAGCAGGCATGAATGATGAGTTGAATCCAGCTTTACTGATGCCGGTTGTGCGTCGTTTGCGGCTTGCTCCCGGTATGCCGCGCACGCCGGACGACGTGGTCCTGCCGCGCGAGCAGCTCGCCACCTGGCAGGAAGGCATGGAGCTGCTGCAATCCATGCGTGCGGCAGGGCAGGAAGAGGTCGAGGCAATGCGCCTCGCGGCGCAGGTCGAAGCCGAGGCAATCCGCGCGGCGGCCTACGACGATGCGGATGCCGTGCGCGCCGCGGCAGCCGACGATGCCCTGGCGCTGAAGCAGGAAGCCAGCCAGATGGTGTGGCGCGAAGCGCATGCTTTGCTGGAAGAGTTGCGGGGCCAGCGTGCGGCGTTGCAAACGGAGGCGGGACGTATGCTGGCACGACTGGCGCGGACGGCATTGCGGCGCCTGTTGCTTGAAGTGCCGCCAGGCTGGCCGGCGGTGTCCAGTGTGCGCCTTGTGTTGCGCGAATGGCGTGCGGCAGCTGGCACAAGCCAGGCGGTGCTGCGAGTGCATGCGCAAGACTATGACAGCTTGCCGGCGGAACTGCGCAGCGGTGACGCCTGGCAGTCCGTGGCCGATGCCTCGGTGGCGTCTGGGACATGTGTACTGACCGCTGGCGGGAGTGAACTGTCAGCCAATTTTTCCGCCAGCGTGAGCAGTCTCGTGGCAGCACTGGGCCGGCATGCGGGCGATATTTCGGAGGAAGCGCAATGAGTTACAACAATCCCTTGAGCCGTTTTGTCAGCGGCTTCGGCAACACCCTGCAGAATTTTGACAAAGCCATGAACGACCTCAGTCCTAGCGATCCGGCGCAACAGAAAGCTTACGTCGCGGCCTTTCAGGAAGTGCAAATGGCAGTGTGGGCTGCCAAAGTCGCCACCCAACGGCGCCATAGCTTGCTCTCGAAAATCATGACGGAGATCCGATGACGGATGGCCTGCCGACGCCAGTGACGGCTGGCATGGAGATGGAGGCGCTGCACGCCGCGGCTGTCGCCAGCCTGGCCAGTCTGGAGCAAACCGGATCGGCTGAAATCGCGCTGCCGGGACGCACGCTGCAGCTTTCGCTGCACGAGGACTCCGCATGGCTAACAGGTGAACTGGCGCTGGCGCAGCCACTGGACGATGTGCTGTTTGCGCGTTTATGTGCCATGGCGCTGCCGGCCAGCGCGCATCATGCTGCCAGCCTCAGCTATAGCCATGCGGCTGCCGCATTGCGCTTCGTGCGTCGCCTGCCGGCACGGGACAGGGCTTCCCTGCTGGACGAAATCGAGGCGATGCTGAACCAGATCGACGCCTGGCTGCTTTTGCTCACATCGGCCCCAGCAGGAGGGCGAGCATGCTGAGACCGTTGGGCCAATTGGCTGCAGGCGCGGCACTGCTGCTGGCGCTGGGCGTGTCCGTCACGCCTTGTTCCGCTGCCATGCCCGCTTCCTGGAACGATACGCTGTACAGCTATCGCGGCGAAGCATCGACCCTGGGCGAGCGCCTGCAAGCGTTTGCCCGCACCATGGGCTTGCGTCTGAGTCTGCGGGATGGCGCCCTGACCCGCGCGCCGGTGCCGTTCGATCCACATGCGGCTCAGGCCAGCGTCTACCTGGACCGCCTGGCGGCGGCGCAGCGCTTCCAGTGGTTCGTCTATCACGGAGTGCTGTATGTGTCGGCTGCGGATGCACAGGTGACCGAGCGTGTCAGTTTGGCCGGCCTTGATAGTGCGGGCGCGCGCCAGGCCTTGGAGGGCCTCGGTCTGTTTGAGTCCAAGTTCGGATGGGGAGGTGGTGACGATAGCAACAGCACGGTAATTGTCGCCGGTCCGCCAGACTATGTCCGCCTGCTAAAGAGCGTTCTGGAGCATAAGGACGAGAACAAGGAGACGCCGCAGCCCATGCTGTTCCGCCTGAAATACGCACTTGCGGCCGATCATCAAACCACTGTACGCGAGCAGCTCTTGATTCAGCCGGGTGTGGCAACGCTGCTCAGCCAGATGGTGGCGGGGCGACGTCCCGAGCCCTTTGGCGGGCCGGGACCGATCGCCCTGGCACGTGCGGCGCAACGCAACGAACCGGTGCCGCCAGGCGCGCCTCCGGCCGCGCCGGTACCTGCGACCGTCGAAGCTTATGCGCCCTTGAATGCCGTGCTGGTACGCGACCTGCCCGAACGGCGCGCCATGTACCAGGACTTGATCACGGCACTGGATGTGCCGGTCGAGCAGGTGGAAATCCTGGTGACCATCGTCGACGCCAAGCGCGGCACGCTGCGCGATTGGTCGGCCGGCCTGTCGCTGCTGGGCGGAAAGATGGGGGGCCGGTTTTCTCACGCTGGCGGCGATGCTGAGCAAGGTGGCGCCAATCTTGTGTTGTGGTCGCTCGGCAAGCTGAATCTGGAAATGCGTGCACTGGAATCGGAAGGCGCGCTGCGCGTGGTGTCGCGTCCCTCGCTGCTCACGCTCGACAATGTCGATGCTGTGCTGGACATGAGCCAGTCGGCTTACGTCAAGCTGCTGGGCGAGCGCACTGCCGACTTGAAGAGCTTGACCGCCGGCACCTTGCTGAAGGTGACCCCGCGCGTGATTGCCGATGCAGCCGACCCCACCATCCATCTGCTGGTGGACATCGAGGACGGCAGGCTGATCACGGCAGGCGACGGTAGCAGCAGTGCGACGACCGAGCGCAATAGTATCAGCACCCAAGCCCTGGTGCACCCGGGCCAGGCCCTGGTGGTCGGGGGCTACCGCCGCGAACAAACGCAAAACGGACAGGAGCGCGTTCCCGTGTTGAGCAAGATTCCACTGCTGGGGCGCTTGTTCTCGGCCGACAGCGATAAGAAGGATGAGCTGGAGCGCCTGTTCATTCTAACGGCGCGCGTCGTGGGACACGACGCGGCAGCGGACGCTACCTTGCCTGTACCAAGCGCCTCCCATTCAGACAAAGGCTAAGCGATGGCAGAAGCGATTTCACGTGGTGCGTTCCCCACCTACGTCCCGCGCGAGCAAGCAAAGGCGGATGGCCCGAGCCAGGGAGGGTATTCGCAGCAAGGCCTGGTCAACGCCATGGAAGAACTGACCTTCCAGGTCAGCGAAGTGGTGGAAGCGACCCAGCTCGCGCTGGAGCAGCGCTTCGATGTGGACATGCACGCCCTGCATGACGAAGAAGAGGCGTCAGTGGAGGAAGTGTGCGCCGTGCTGCGTCTGTTGGAGGGACGCGACCTGTTCGATCAGCTGCGCGGCCGTGCGCGCCTGTTCGCCAAGGCCTTCAGCGAAGGGCGGCGCGAGGCGATGGATTACCTGACCGATGGCCTGCAGCCGCAGCACCGCTGGGCGGTGCTGCGCCTTGCCACCCGGGCCATGGCCGACGAATCGGCCAACCGGCTTAATGCCGAGGCCCATGCGCTGGCCATGCAGTATCCGGCGCCGCTGAACAGTATTTTCCGCGCCTTGCCGGCGATGCGCGCCGCGCCGCCCCCCGCGCCAACGTCGCCATTGCCTGGCGTGGAGCGCCACTACTGCGAGCTGCTGGCCAGCAAGCCGACGGTGCGCACCGTGCTCGATGTGCTGGCCGAAGTGGGCGGAACCACCGATGCGACCAAGACGTTGAACGCCATGCAAAGTGCCTGGGCTGGGCAAGTGGGACGGTTGGAGCAGATCGCCGTGTTCATCATTGTCAGCCGCCTGGCAGGGGCGGTGCGCACCATGGTCGAACACGGGAGGGCGCTACAGCGCTACCCGGGGGCCGTGGCAGGCGATGCCGTGCTGCCGTTCAAACATGCGCGGGCCATGATCGACATCGCCAATTCTTCGGTGCCGGCCGGCATGCTGGACAAGCTGGCCGCCGCCGTGCTGGGACAATCGGCGCCGCGCAAACGGCGCCAGGCCTTGTTCAGTTATTTGTACGGGCAAGCGCTGCGCTGGCCGGACCTGGTGTGGACGACACCCGACAGCAAGCCGCTTGTGCTGCAGCAGCTGGTACGCAAGCAATCGAATTGAGACGGGGGCTCCGGAGCGAAGGTGAGCTGGTCCTAGTCGCCATCGCGCCGGTGTGAACCCGTCTTAGAAAGTGGCGTCGCAGTTTCGCTCTCGGACTACGCGCCGCTAGGATGCACCTCGCATCACGCAGCCGGACTAACCGGTCCGGTTTTTAAATCTACTTTCATTTGAAAGGCATTACATGAAACACTCCAAAGCAAACCTGATCGTTGGCGCACTGCTGGCCGCTGCTTCCATCGTGCCGGCTGTATCGCACGCAGCGGATGGCACCATCACCTTCACCGGCAAGGTGCTGGCTCAATCTTGCAAGGTCAACACTGGTAAGGGCGATCTCACTGTACCGCTGCCATCTGCTGTCGCTGGGTCGCTGGCTACGGCAGGCCAGCGCGCCGGCCGTGTTCCATTCACGCTGAGCCTGACCGAGTGTGACGACCAAGCGGGCAAGGTAAGCGCGCTCTTCGTGCCTGGTGCGCTGGATGCCAATTCCGGCAAGCTGAAAAACAACCTGACGGGTAAGGACGCCGCTACCAACGTCGGCATTGCGCTGCTGAACAGTGACGGTAAGGACATGAATCTGGCTGCCGTTACCCCGGCGGACCAAGGTTCGAGTGCTGCTACCGTGTCCGGCAAGAAGGCCGAACTGAAGTACTTCGCCGAGTACGCTGCGCTGGGCGCGGCGACCCCCGGTGCCGTGACTTCCACTGCGACTTACACCATCCAGTACCTGTGATGCATTAAGTAAGCAGGGCGTCGATGGCTTGGCTGGGCATCGGCGCCTTTTTCAGCACGTATTTCAATTTGACCAAGATCGGAATCGCGATATGTTAGTACGACCTTCTTTCTTTTCGATGCTGCTGGCGGTGGGTATGGTGATCAGTGCCGGCACGGCCAACGCCAACATTATCATTTCCGGCACCCGTGTTATCTATCCGGCCGACGAGCGCGAAGTCACGGTTAAGCTGAGTAATGAAGGCAAGACTTCGGTGCTGGCCCAAGTGTGGCTGGACGACGGCGATGCCTCCGCTACGCCGGGCTCGGCCAAAGTGCCTTTTGCTCTGACGCCACCCTTGTCCCGCATAGATCCGCGTAAGGGACAGCACCTGCGCCTGATGTACACGCATGACGCGCTGCCGAAGGATAAGGAATCCCTATTCTGGCTCAACGTTCTGGAAGTGCCGCCGCGCGCCGAAAAAGGGGAACGTCCGCAGAATATGCTGCAGCTGGCTATTCGCAGCCGTATCAAAGTATTTTTCCGTCCCGCGGGCCTGCCGGGAGACCCGCGTGACGCCGCGGCCAAAGTGCACTGGGCCTGGAGAAAGGCCGAGTCAGGGAACTACGTCCTGACCGCAACCAATCCCACTCCTTACCACGTTACGTTCAGCAAGCTGACTGCGAGCGCCGGCAATGCCAGCTATGAAAGCGAGGCGGGCGGTATGGTGGCGCCCGGTGCGACCCAGGAATTTCCGGTCGGGCACCTGAGCGCTGCGCCAGCCGGTGCGCTCAAGGTCAAGTACACCTTCCTCAACGACTACGGCGGCGGCTCTAACGGCGACGTTGCCGCGCCCTGAACAGCATTTCCCGCTTGCAGTAGCGCGGCAGCTCCGCGCCCCCTTAACTGAACGAATCATCACTATGAGTTATCACCAACCACCCTCCGGGTGCGGACGCGACCGTCTTGTGTTGCGCCGCATCTGTGCGGCAATGCTGGGCGTTTTTTCTGTCCATCTGTGCCTGCCAGCCAGTGCCGAAAGCAGTTCGGAGTCGATGCAATTCAATGAGCAATTTCTGATGGGCGGTGGCGGCGGTGCCGTCGACCTGTCGCGCTTTGCGCGCGGCAACCCGGTGACGCCGGGAGATTACCTGGTTGACCTTATCGTCAACGGCGAATGGCGCGGACGCACTTCAGTACGCTTTGTTGCCAGCCCCGGTGTCGCGAATGCTAGTGCTTGTCTTGACAAGGCGCTGATCGGCCGCCTTGGTCTCGATTACGCTATTCTGTCCAGCAGGAGCCGCGCCGAGCTGGCGCAAGCGCAGGCGGGCCAGTGCGCTGCGCTGGGCCGACTCGTCCCGGCTGCCACCGAGCACTTCGACACGGGCGAACTGCGCCTGGAGTTGAACCTGCCGCAGGCGGCGTTGCTGAAACAGCCACGCGGTTACGTCAGCCCCGAGCTGTGGGATGCCGGCGTAACGTCGGCTACGCTGGCATATGATTTCAACACCTTCCACAGCGGCCGCGACACCAGCGACTACCTGGGCTTGCGCGCCGGCTTGAATATCGGCGACTGGCACCTGCGCCATAACTCATCGATGATGCGCGACAACAAGGGGCGGCGCAGTTTCGACAATATCTCCACTTACGTTCAGCGTGATCTGCCGTCGCTGCAGAGCCAGCTGCGCGTGGGCGACGCCTTCACCGATGGCGCCGTGTTCGATAGCATTGGCATCCGAGGCCTGACCGTGGCGACCGACGACAATATGCTGCCCGATTCGCTGCGCGGCTATGCACCGCTGATCCAGGGGGTGGCGCGTACGAATGCGCGCGTCACGGTGACCCAGAACGGCATGACGCTGCTGGAAACCACCGTGGCCCCCGGCCCATTCAAGATCAGTGACCTGTACGCCACCGGTTATGGCGGCAATCTGCTGGTGACGGTGACGGAGGCAGACGGCAGCCAGCATAGCTCGGTGGTGCCGTTTGCCTCGGTCGCGCAACTGCTGCGGCCAGGCACCATGCGTTACAGCGTATCGGCTGGGCGCTTGCGGGATGGCCGCTTGAACAATGGCGATGCCTTGTTGCAGGGTACCTTGCAGCGTGGCCTGAACAATATGGTAACCGCCTATGGCGGTGTGACCGCCACCCAGCACTATTGGGCTGTGACGGGGGGCGCCGCCTTCAATACTTCGCTGGGCGCTTTGTCCGCCGACCTGACCCAGGCGCGCGCGGAGTTCGCGCGTACCGCGCCGGCCACGGGGCAGAGTCTGCGTCTGCGTTACAGCAAGCGCATGGCCTCGACCGGTACCAACTTCAGCCTGGCGGCCCTGCGCTATTCCTCGCGCGGCTATTGGAACTTGAGCGATACGGCGCTGGTGCGCGATTACCAGGCTCGCGGCTGGGAATCGCTGAGCATCGATCGC
Source organism: Pseudoduganella sp. R-34 (assembly GCF_049904655.1). Taxonomy (NCBI): domain Bacteria; kingdom Pseudomonadati; phylum Pseudomonadota; class Betaproteobacteria; order Burkholderiales; family Oxalobacteraceae; genus Pseudoduganella; species Pseudoduganella sp. R-34. The sequence continues at coordinate 4,521,972 of NZ_CP184572.1, read as the reverse complement.
CCACGTGAACAATTGCAGTTGATGCTGAGTCAAGAGTTCGGGGAAGGCGGCGGCGTGCTGTCGCTGTCCGGTGTCGCTGGCCGCTATTGGAACCGGCCAGGGGCGGGGACCGATTTCACTTTGCGCTACAACAACTCTCTGACCGCGTTGGGCACCAATGTCAGTTACGACATTTCAGCCGGCCGCCAGCGCGACATGCTGAGCGGGCAGATGGATAATCGCATTGCCCTGCGCCTGTCGGTGCCGTTCGGCCGTGGCACACAGGCGCCGATGATGTCGCTGAGCGCCACCCACGATCGCGGCGGCACCAGCCAACTTGCCGAGCTGAGCGGAAGCTATGGTGAAGACAATGCCCTCAGTTACGGCGTGCGGGCTGGGCACGGACAGGATGCCGATTTCGGCGCCAATGTCTCTTACCGGACGCAATTTGCAGCGCTGCGTGCCACCGGCAGCCGCAGCCAGGGCTATTCGCAATGGTCGGGCGGAGTATCCGGCGGCGTGGTGGTGCACCCTGGCGGCGTGACGCTGGCGAACGATCTGGGCGATACAGTCGCCGTATTGGAAGCGAAGTCGGCCAAAGGGGCCAGCGTCTTCAATGCGCCAGGTGTGAAGGTCGACGGGCGAGGTTATGCGGTGGTGCCTTACATGACGCCATATCGCATGAACAATGTCGAAATCGATCCCAAAGGCGCGGCAAGCAATGTTGACTTTACGAGCACCAGCGCACAAGTGGCGCCACGTGCCAATTCGGTGGTGATGGTGCGCTTTGGTACCGTGACCGGACGTGCCGCGCTTCTCACATTGACCGGCGCCGATGGTGCTCCATTGCCGTTCGGTTCGACTGTCCGCGACGCTCAAGGTGTCGAGGTTGGCGTTGTCGGACAGGGGGGGCAGCTGTACGTGCGTGGAATCGAGGATAGAGGCCACCTTTACGCGGATTGGGGTGATGGAGCAGCACAGCGTTGCGACTTCGACTATCACTTGCAGCAGCAAGCGGGAGCGGCGAGCCCATTTTCCCGTAGCAGTGCAGTCTGTGTGGCGCAGCACCGGACGGCGGATGAATCCAGTGTCAAGCAAGGTCCGACAGGGCCGGGCGCGCTGACCGAATCTGCTTCAAATGCCGCATCGGGTTCGCCATGAAGAAATTTCCGGTGTCGCGTGGAAGCCATTTCAACGCCATCTGTCTGCATCGCGGCCGCGTTTCTCGTCTGGCCCGATTATGCGCCAGCGCACGTAAAGCAGGCACTTGCACGGGGCCTGCTGCCCACCACTACCTGACTTCCCATCGGCGTGTCGCGCTGACGTTCATCCACCCAGACATATCATCAGTTCAGGAGAACCATAATGTTTTTAGTGAAACTTCCTGCCATGTGGCGCAGGTTTGCCGTTGGTCTTGGCCTCGTGGTCGCCAGCTTTTCCGCGCACGCGACGTGCACGCTTATCAGTCCCCCGATGCAGCCTCTCAATAAGCTGATGTTGCCAGCTTTCGGTACCGACGACGACTCATTTGGTAGCTCGACAACTTACCCCATGAAGCTTAGCTTTCACTGTGATAAAACCACGCTGGGCGTACAAGTCTATTATCAGATTCCTTTTGAATCAACGGATGGGGGCTGGGCATGGAAGACGGGAATCCCGGGCATTGGCATGATATTGCGTGACAGCGAGGGCAATATCGTTCGGGAGCGCAAAGGCTTGCTGTTCGACACGAGCACCATCATAGATGAGGGGGGCAAGAATTTCGATAAGACGTTTTCGATTCAGCTGACCCGATGGGCTCTTGGGGCGACCTCGGTGGTGGGGGATGTGTCCAGCGAAGTGATGCGGTTCACGGACAAATGGATGTGGAAGGAACACGATGCGGGAGCGTGGCAATTCAAGGTGAAGTTTGTTCGTCCGACCTGCACAGCGCAAGTTTCCCAGAGCGAGGTTAGGCTGAACGAGGTGCGAGCGTCGGACCTGAGCACCATCGGGAGCGAAGCTGGCGAAACGCCATTCCAGGTCCGGCTGCTTTGCTACGCTGGAGCCGAACCGTCTATCTACCTATCGGACGCGAATGGAAACGGAAAGGATGGCGATCTGCTAACGCCGGCTGCCGGCTCCGAAGTCAAAGGTGTGCAGCTGCGCATTGCGCGCGATGGCAAGCCGGTGCGTCTGGGCGGGCCTGGCAACAAGTGGTCACTTGGCCGAATCGCCAACACTTGGCACTATCCACAGGGGCCAGTGCAGATCCCGCTCAGTGTGCGTTATGTGGCGACGGGCAAAGTTACGCCCGGTATTATTCGCAGCATGGCCACATTCACCATAACTTATGACTGACGACTAAGTCGGCTAGCCGAGCGCGCTTGGGCGGGACGTTAAAAGCGCCGGCACTGGCAGGCCCGGCGCGCGCAATGACGTATCGGATTGGACAACTGGCAGGTCACGTGCTGCGGCAGCAAAGTCCAGGAAGAGGCCCTGGTGTACTAACAGGAGAAGGTTCCTCTGAGTGTACGCTATGAGTCGACCGGCCGCCAGACCAGTCCCGGTATCACCAAGGGCGCTGAGACGGTCACCCTGGTGTATCACTGGGGCGCCCACGTGCCCTGCGTGCAGGGGTTAGTTGGAGCGGGAAACTACCGCGCTGGCTTAAAAGCGCCGGCCCTGGCGTGCCCTGTGCGCGCAGGCGCGCAGCGGCGCCGACAGCTGGCATGTCACTTGGCTGGGGAGGAGGGTCCAGGTCGAAGTTCCGGTGTGCCAACGAAAATCCCCCCCGAGAAAGCGCAGCTCGCGGAGCGGCAGTCCGGTCATCTCATGGATGCGCAGCAGCAGCTCGGAGGATACCGGGCAGTGCCGGTGGCGGATTTTGCTGATGGTGGTGCGAGTGACCTGCAACCGGTCGGCGAGGGCGGCGTCGTAGCGCAAACCGAGCCAGAATTTGACGGTGTCGAGCAGCATGTCGGGGTTGTAGACGGCATGTTCGGGCGTTTTCATGTTCATATCGATAGCAGCGCCAGGCTGTGGTTATCATCAGGGTGCCGGGATTGGCGTGAAGAATTATCCCGGCGGGTCAGATGGCCCACAGGCGTGTGCTGCAATTACCGGACGAGATTACGCCGCCGCGTTGCGGCTGCGCTCGCGGGGAGGAATGGTCAGGCCAGGTGATCGAGGGCGGTTGCCAGTTCGGCGTCGAACTGGCCGAGGCGCTGCTGGAGTTGCTCCAGCGCCGGCGCCACGTTGATCGCGTTCTGACGCAAGGCCTCTTCCAGGTGTTCAAAATCGGCGCGCAGGCGCTCGCCGGTCACGAACATGAGCATGCTTTTCAGACGATGGGTGGCGCTGCGGCAAACCTCGTGGCGGCCAGTGGCCGCCTCGCCGCGGATGATGGCAAGGTCGGCCGACAGGTGCTGGCGCACTTGCGTCAGCAAGTTGCGCAGAGCATCAGCATCGTAGAGTTCCTGCAGCTCGTCGAGGTCGAGCAGCGGCGTGTCGTCTGACATAAGGGTTTCCCGGGAGCAGTGTCCAACCGCTATTGTGCCAGCTTTCGCGACACTGGGGCAGGGCGCGGTGTCGCCGTGCTGGACGGGAGTGGAGATAAGCAGTTCCGGCATGGATGATCCTCTGAATCGAGATGTCGTGGATCATGCATGCTAAAACGTCAAGTGCGGCGCGGTGCTGGCGCGCGGGTTTACCGGACCGTCGGCAGTGCTGCAGTGATTCGGTCCGAGAAATGCAGCGATCCGCGCTGTCTTGGGCGGAAGGCGTCTATGCTGGGTGGCTTTTAGCAAGGAGGCCTATGCGATCCTGCAAACTGCTGGCTTTCGCCGGGCTCCTTGCCCTGTCGAACGCTGCCTGCCGCGCGGACGATTCCGGGCGCGTTGTCCGAAAACTAGCCGTGGGGCGCCAGTATACGGCAGTGGTGGCGGAGGGCGACTGTGAAGCGCGCTCGATCGGCAGCTACAGCGTGCGCCTGTATTCGAGCGCCGGCGCTGCGCCGGGCGACGACACTGTGTTCTACGAGGCCGGTCTGGTCTTGCCGCGCGACGGCAGCGTGGAAAAAATCATGCTGGACAGGCTCGATGGCAAGGCGGACAGCCTGATCGTGATCATGCGCAGCGCCGGTTCCGGATCCTTCCTGGCGGCCGACGCGTTCAGCGTTGCGCACGGCAAGCTTGCCTTGCGCGCCAGCGTCGGCGGGCTGTCGCCTCAGGCCGACCCGATAACCGTGCTGCGTGCCGCGCTGTCGCGCCGCCGGCGTTGAGCGTGCGCGCCCGGGGAGCGCCCCACCAAGCGATTAAAAACGAAAGGAATGCCATGAAGCGATTTACCTTACTGACGGCCTCCGGGCTGGCGATGCTGTATGCCGGCGCAGCCTATGCGGCTAATGCGGGGGAGGACGGTCCGCTGACCGGCGCGGGCTCCGCCAGCGCTGTGGGCTTGGCAGAGGCGCAGCAGGCGGCATCTGCCGGTGCACCGCCCTACGAAGATGCGTTGCTCGAACAATTGCGCAAGCTGATGGAGCAGCGCCTGGCGCTGATGCCGGACGTGGCGCGCTACAAATGGCGCCACGGCGGGGCCATCGAAGATCTCGCGCGCGAACGCGTCATTATCGAGCGTTTCGCGGCGCAGGCCGCGGCGCTGGGCTTGCCCAGCGATTGGAGCGAGCTGTTTTTCCGGGCCCAGATCGACGCCGCCAAAATGCTACAGCGCGCCTGTACTGCTTCGCTGCCATGCATTACCGCCGGTCCCGTGCCCGATCTGGCGCAGGAGACCCGGCCGCGCCTCGATGCGCTCGAACAGCCGCTGCTGCTGGCGCTCGCGGCGGCCTGGCCGATCCTGTCCAATCCGGCCAAGCGGCCGCGCGTCGCCGTGATTTTTGCCGCCATGGACAGCGATCATCTGAGCGTCGAGGCATCGCAACACGCCACCCTGGTGCTGACCGACGGCAGCGCCTATCCGCGCGGCAAATAAGTCCGGCGTCCGGTTCTGGTAATCCAGTCCGAGATCTCGCTCCCGGTGCGCCAAAATGATTTCCTATCGGTAACATCCAGCTATCACCGCAGCACTGGCCCAAGCCGTCGGCGCTGCGCATTTTGATGCGAACCGACGACGCTTCGGCGTTGCCCCACTGGAGTTACCATGCAATCCCATCCAACCGACAGCGCCGACGACACCGGCTCGGCGCTGGCCTGCGCCGCCAGCCTGCTGGCGCTGGCGCGCATTGAACCGCAGGCGCCGAACCCGCAGCCCGGCCAGCCGCTGGGCGCGGCACTGGCCGAATACGGCACCCGGCACCGGGTGCGGCTGCGCCTGGGCCGCCTGGGCTGGCGCAAGCTGCGGCCAGCCCAGCTGCCATTGGCTTACCGGCGCCGCAGCGGCGGCTTCGCTGTGCTGGCCGCCATGGACGAGGCGCGCGCGCTGGTGCAAGTGCCGGACCGGGCGCAGCCGATGCAGCTGGCGCTGGCCGACCTGAAGGAGGACTGGAGCGGCCAGGCCCTGCAACTGGCCGGGCCGGCACTGCGTTTCGACTTGCGCTGGTTCGTGCCGGCGTTTGCCGCGCACCGGAGCCTGTTGCTCGAATTATTGCTGTTTTCCTTTGTGCTGCAACTGCTGGCCTTGCTGCCCGCGCTGGGTTTCCAGGTGGTGCTGGACAAGGTGCTGGTGCACCAGGCCCTGGCCACGCTTGACGTGATGGTGCTGGGCCTGGCGCTGGCGGCATTGGCCGAAGTGCTGCTCAAGGGCTTGCGCGAATACCTGCTGGGCCACACGGCGGCCCGCATCGACGCGCGCCTGGGCGGCGAGCTGGTACGCCACTTGCTGGGCCTGCCGCTGGCCTATTTCCGCAGCCGCCAGGCCGGCGCCATCGTGGCGCGCGTGCGCGAGGCCGATACCGTGCGCGAGTTCCTGACCGGGGCGGCGATGGGCTTGTGCGTCGATGCCGTCTTCACGCTGGTGCTGCTGGGGGTGATGGCCAGCTTGTCGCCGCTGCTGACGGCGCTGCTGGCCGCCTCGCTGCCGCTGTACCTGCTGCTGGCCTGGCGCGCCACGCCCGGCCTGCAAGGGCGTATCGAAACCATGTTCCACCATGGCGCGCGCAGCGCCTCCCTGCTGGCCGAGTCGCTGGGCGCGGTGGAAACCATCAAGGGCCTGGCGCTGGAGCCGCGCCTGCGCCGGCGCTGGGAAGAAACCACGCGCGACCAGGTCGCCAGCGGCTTCGCAGTGCAGAGCCGGCAAGTGCTGGTCAACCAGGCGGTGCAGTGGGTGCAAAAAGTCGTGGCGGTGCTGATCCTGTGGGTTGGGGCGCACGAAGTGCTGCAGTTGCGCCTGAGCGTGGGCCAGTTGATCGCTTTCAATATGCTGGCCGGCCAGGCCAGCCAGCCGCTGACCCGCCTGGTCGAATTGTGGCAGCAGTTCGTGCAGACGCGGGTCGCGGTCGACCGCCTGCGCGATATGCTCAACCTGCCAGTCGAACAGGAGGGGGGCAGCGCGTGCCTGCCGGGCCGCCTGCGCGGCGACATTACTCTCGATGCGGTGGAATTCCGCTACCGGCCGGACTTGCCGCCGGCGCTGGATGGGCTGTCGCTGACGGTGCGGGCCGGCGAGCACGTCGGCATTGTCGGCCCTTCCGGCTCCGGCAAATCGACGCTGACCAAATTGATCCAGAAACTTTACCTGCCGCAGGGCGGTGCCCTGTTCATCGATGGCCAGCCGTTGGCCGCGCTGGAGGCGGGTGCATTGCGGCGGCGCATAGGCGTCGTGTTGCAGGAAAACTTCCTGTTCCACCGTTCGGTGCGCGACAACATCGCGCTGCGCGAGCCGGCTGCGCCGCTGGAGGCGGTGATGGCGGCCGCGTGCCTGGCCGGGGCGCACGACTTCATCCTGCGCCTGCCGCTGGGCTACGACACCGTGCTGGCGGAGGGTGGCAGTTCGCTGTCGGGCGGCCAGCGGCAACGGCTGGCGATCGCGCGCGCGTTGCTGAGCGATCCGTCGGTGCTGATTTTCGACGAAGCCACCAGTGCCCTGGACGAGGAGGCGCAGCAAGTGCTGCGCGAGCACATGCCGCGCATTGCCCAGGGCCGAACCGTGCTGACCGTGGCACACCGCCTGTCCACCGTGGCCGGCTGCGACCGCATCGTGGTGCTGGAGCGCGGCCGCATCGTCGAAAGCGGCAGCCACGCTGCGTTGCTGGCGCAGGACGGCCGCTATGCCCGCCTGTGGCGCCTGCAACAAAATTTCTTATCGGAGTCTTCCCATGCCATTTAAATCCCTGCTTGGTGCCTGGCGCCGGCGCGGTCAGCCGGACCGCCGGCCCGACACCTCTTACGAATTCCTGCCCGCCTATCTGGAAATCCTGCAGCGGCCGGCGTCGCCCTGGGCGCGCCGCAGCGCCCTGGCGCTGGCGCTGCTACTCCTGCTGGCGCTGCTCTGGTCGGTGTTCGGTCGGCTGGACATCCATGCCAGCGCGAGCGGCCGGGTGGTGGCTTCCTCACGCTCCAAGCTGATCCAGCCGCTGGAACAGGCCGAAGTGGTGGCGATCCTGGTGCGCGACGGCCAGCGCGTGACGGCCGGCCAGCCGCTGATCGACCTCAAGCTGCTGGGGGCAGGTGCCGACACCTTGCGCTTGCGCGAACAACTGGTCGCCAACCAGCTGGAAGCGGCGCGTTTTCGCGCCTTGCTGGCGGAGGACCCGCCGGCCGCTTTTGCGCCACCGGCCGGTATCGGCCCCACGCCGGTGGCGGCGGCGCGCGCCCACTTGGCCAGCGAGTGGCAAGCCTTGTCAGCGCGCGTGGCCGACCTGGCAGCGGAATGCGCTGTCAACCAGGCCAGCCAGCAAGCGGCGGCGCGTGAACTGGAGGCGCTCGACAAACTGCATCGCAACGTGGCGAGCCGCCTGCGTGCTTTACGTACGCTGGAGCAGCAAGGCATGGTGTCGCACGTGGCCCTGCTTGAGAAAAGCCGTGAACAGCTCGATCTCGAAGAACGCCAGGCGCAACAACAGGCCCAGCTGCAGGTCCTGCAAGCCCAGCATGCCAACCTGCTGGCCCGCAAGCGCACTTACCTGGCCGATATGCGGCGCGATTTCAGCGACAAGCTGACCCAGGCCGACAATGCCGTGGCCGAAATCGAACAGCAACTGGCCAAGGCGGTCGAGCGCAAGGACCTGCAGAGCCTGCGGGCCCCGGCCGACGGCGTGGTGCAGCAATTGGCGGTGCACACGGTGGGCGGCGTGGTGACGCCGGCCCAGACCCTGATGGTGGTGGTGCCGGACGCCAGCGGCCTGGAAGCCGACGTCAATATCCTGAACAAGGATGTCGGCTTCGTGGTGCCCGGCCAGCCGGTGGATGTCAAGGTCGACGCCTTCCCCTATACCCGTTACGGCACGGTGCAGGCGCGGCTGTCGTTCGTGTCGCGCGACGCGGTGAAGGATGAACGGCTGGGCTATGTGTTCCCGGCGCGCGTGCACTTGGCGCGCGGCAGCATGCTGGTGGACGGCCAGCAGGTGGACTTGCAGCCGGGCATGAGCGTGGTGGCCGAGATCAAGACCGATCGCCGGCGCGTGATCGACTATTTGCTGAGTCCGATCCGCGATTACCAGGCCACGGCCATGCGGGAGCGCTAAGATGGACCGGCTCACCGCATTCACGGCCGCGTCCGACACCGGCCTGCTGGCGCTGGCGCGTGCCGCCGCCAGCTTCGACCTGGCCGTTGCACCGCAACGCCTGGCCCATCAATTGGGGCGGGCCGGCGAGGCCGTCAGCGCCGCCGAGCTGTGCCGCCTGGCACACTGGCTCGGCCTGCGCGCCAGCGTGGCCAACTATCGCGCCGGCGACCTGGCCACGCTGCCGGCGCCGGCCTTGCTGCTGACCGGGGACGGCTTCGTGCTGCTGGCGGCCAACGGCAGCGCGGGCGCCACGCTGTGGCTGCCGGCTACCGGGGCCGAACTGCGCCTCACGCATGGCGAACTGCAGGACTGGTGCGAGGGCACCGTGCTGCTGCTGGGCGAGCGCCGCGCGCCCCTGCGCACGCCGGCATTTGGTCTGCGCTGGTTCCTGCCCGCGCTGCGGCGCCACTGGCGCCAATTCGCCTGGGTGTTGGCGGTGTCGCTGGCACTGCAGGCCATCGCCCTGGTGACGCCGCTGTTCTTCGAAAACGTGGTCGATAAGGTACTGGTCAGCCGCAGCGCCGGCAGCTTGCAGGTGCTGCTGATTGGCATGCTGGGCCTGGCGCTCTTCGAGCCCCTGTATGGCTGGCTGCGCAGCTGGCTGTACGGCAACCTGTCGAGCAAGATCACGGCCGAACTGGAAGGACGTGTGTTCGGCCACTTGCTGGCGCTGCCGCTGCGCTATTTCCGCGCACGCCAGGCCGGCGCCATCATTGCGCGGGTGCGCGAGCTGGATTCGGTGCGCCAGTTCCTCACCGGCTCGGCGTTGACGCTGGTGCTGGACTTGCTGTTCGTGCTGGTGTTCCTGGCTGTCATGCTGTGTTATTCGGCGGTGCTGACCGGCGTGCTGGCGCTCTCGCTGGCGCTGTGTTTCGTCTTGTGGATGGTATTCGGGCCACTGCTGCGCCAGCGCGCGCTGGCGGCCTATGAGCGCAATGCCGACGCCAACGCGTTCCTGGTCGAGGCGGTCAATGGCATCGAAACCATCAAGTCCAATGCGGTGGAGGAGCGGCTGGCGGCGCAATGGGAACAGCGCCTGGCGGCCTACCTGCGCAGCCAGTTCGCCAGCAAGGCGCTGGGCATTGCCGCCGGCCAGGGCATAGGCCTGGCGCAGAAGCTGGGCGCTGCACTGCTGCTGTGGTTTGGCGTGCATGCGGTGCTGGCCGGGCAGATGAGCGTGGGCGAGCTGGTGGCCTTCAATATGTGGTCCGGCCACGTGGTGCAGCCGATCCTGCGCCTGGCCCAGGTCTGGCAGGATTTCCAGCATACGCAAATCGCCCTGCGCCGGGTCGGCGACATCCTCGACGAACCGGCCGAGGCGGCGGCCGAGGGCGCCGGCGCCTTGCCGGCGCTGGCCGGTGCGGTGGCGTTCCGCCAGGTGCGCTTCCGCTATGGCGAGGACAGTGCCGAGGTGTTGAAAGGTTTGCAGCTGGACATCGCGCCCGGCAGCTTCGTCGGCGTGACCGGGCCATCCGGCTCGGGCAAGTCGACCCTGGTGCGGCTGCTGCAGCGCCTGTATACCCCGCAGCAAGGACAGATCTTGCTGGACGGCGCCGACATCGCAGTGGCCGACCCGGTCGAACTGCGCCGGCAAATGAGCATCGTGCCGCAGGACAGCGTGCTGCTGGCCGGCACCATCGCCGACAACATCCGCCTGTGCTGTCCCGGCGCCAGCGAAGCGCAGGTGCTTGTCGCCGCCAGCCTGGCCGGGGTCGATGCCTTCGCCGATGCGCTGGCCGAGGGCTACGACAGCGAAGTGGGCGAACGCGGCGCCGCCTTGTCCGGCGGCCAGCGCCAGCGGGTGGCGCTGGCACGCGCCCTGATCACCGATCCGCGCATCCTGATCCTGGACGAGGCCACCAGCGCCCTCGATTACGAGTCGGAAGCGGCCATCATGCAGCGCCTGCCCGATATCGTGGCCGGCCGAACCGTGATCAGCATCGCGCACCGGCTCAACACGATCCGCCACGCCGACCGCATCCTGGTGATGGACGACGGCCGCGTGGCCGAGGACGGGACCCACGAGGAGCTGCTGGCGCGCGATGGCCTGTATGCGCGGCTGTGGCGGTTGCAGACTGGCGCGGCGTAGTGCGCGGCATGATGGACGGCGGCGCTCGGACCGGTCCGAATAATTGCCGCCAGGGCCAATCGTGGTTCGCTCCAGCGGTAACTTGTATGGTTTGCCGTCCGTATCGGGCGGCGCCACATTGATGAGGAAAGGAGAATGATGGTTCAGTGGAAAATGAACGCGTCCCGCCGCCTATGCAAACTGTTGCTGGTCTGCCTGGCCGGGCTGGCCGCAACGGCGTGCGCCGAACTTGACGGTTTGGCCGAGGGGATGGCGCGCAGTGAGATGGAAGATGCGCGCCGGGTTTGCGGCGACTATGGATTCCGCCCCGGCACCGACGCGTATGCACAATGTGTTGGCTCGGAAGTGAATGCGCGCAAGGACCGCGAGCAGCAAGACTGGCTGGACCAGCAGCGCCGGCAAGACCGCGAGTGGCGGCACCGCCACCGTCACTAAGCCGCGGCACAGCCCCGCGGCGGAAAGGGCGGAAGCTTGCCGGGCCGCACCCGCACGTGGCGCAGCGACCCGCATCGCGAAATCCGTCCGATAAATCTCCCCGATCCAGATTGCGCCCGGGTACACCGGTATGCTGAACAGTAACTGAGTCGGCATTCGCGCTTACGGCGTGAAACTGCCTCATATCGAAACTGTTATCAGGAGATTGTTCAAATGACACACGCGTTGGAATCCACAGCACAAGCCGAGTCGGGCATCAGATCTCGCCAAGAATTCGAACGGCTCATCGGAAAATATGCTAAAGATCTTCCGGCTATTACCAATTCAGATCGGTCGGAGTGGCTGGATAAGGCAGCAGGATCTGAATTGGAAGAAAAGTACCGGGCAGCGTTTGATGTTGCCAACAAGGCCAAAAAATTGCTGGATTCGCCGGGCCAAGTCGAAAGAGCGATACAAATGTACCAGACGGCGTTGGACAACCTATACGCTTGCTTTAACAAGAACTTTTCCACCATTGACCCTGCCAATCCGGACCAGTTGAAAGCTGTGGCGGTGCTTGCCGACGGAATCCACAATGTTGAGGGCGTTTCCGGCTTCCGTGATGCGCAGGGACGGCTCTTCAAAGATGCGCAAAGACAGTTCCAAAGCGCTGATTCCGCCGCCAGCGCAACCGCATTGATTGATTTCTGGGATGGCGTGGCGAAGCCGCCGTCCGATCCGAGCTGGCGCACATTCCAAGGTCGGGATTTGTATCGTCTTGGGCTCAGTCTGGCTGACCGCCCGCGAGACTTCGGGACCGTTATCGGGCTTATGGGCAGGAAAGTGCAGGATGCATGGGCGACAATGGGGGCGAATGACGCACACTGGCGGAGCGCCTTTGGCGGTCTTATCCCCGACCGGAAGAAGGGCGAATTCGCCTTCAATCAGACGGCTCATTTCTACGCCTTTGGCGGTAACGAAGGATATTGCCGGGCGTATTCCATCCTCTATGCCACGGCATTGGTGAACAATGACGTGGACGCTGCCGCCCGATTGTTCCGCAGCTTCAGACTTGAGATGTTCGATGGCATGCATGCGCGCTATCCGAGCGATAAATCGGCCACGCGAGCTGCCTTATCGCATCTGAATGGTTCGGATGATGTAGCGTGGGGGCTTCTTGCCAGGCTTCAGATGCGCACCGTGCGCGAGGTGGTCAAGGAGCTCGCCAGCACCACGGGCAGGACTAGTTTTCTTATCGAATCCCCTAATCACTCAATGGAGCTCGGCGTCAGCATCGACGAACATGGTCAACGCCATTATCAATTCTTCGACCCCAATTTCGGCAATTATTCCTTCGATAGCGCGGAACAGGCGATTAACGACGTCTCCATGCTGCTGTCGACGGCACAGGAGGCATATAGGATCCCTATGCGGGGCGGGGAGCTTATGCTGGCGGCGGCCAAAATTGATGAGGCAATGGCCGCCAGTCTCTTGAATATGGAGATAAAGGACAGTGTAGGCGGGCAGCGCATTGCCAAGCTGGGAGAGATCTTCACGATCCCGCAGGATGCGGCGATGGTGTTGGATAGCGCGCAGGAATCTGCGCATGCCGCCGTGCAGGCGCAAACCATCGGCGACGCGCTGGTGGACAATATGCGCAAATGGATGGTCCAGTGCGCCCTGCCCGAAGGCTACAAGCCGCTGTTCAATACCTTCCGCATAGAAACCGACGGCAGTATGACGATGGATTTTCTCGATACCGGAGCGGCGGGTCATCAGACCAAAAAAGTGCAGGTGAGCCTGCCCGATCCGGCAGAAGCGGCCCGTCTGCGCTCCAGCCTGCAGCGCATGTCGGATCTGCTGAAAAAGGTGGGCGACAACTTCCAGATGAAAAACGACCACCTCACGCAGGCCCACCATGAGGGCGAGGGCGGGGTGGACGGCTCGGAAGGGTTGAATGCCGCGTTTACCTTACAGACCATCGTCGATCTGCTGCACGCGCGGCACCGTCAAGAGAAGGTCGAAGGGGGCGAGCAGGAAGAGCTGGCCGGGTCGCTGGCGCAAACCATCGAGGCGCACATGTGGGCCAATGTCAGCAATGTTGGCGCGAGCTCGGGCAAGGACCTGAGCAAGTTGGCCGAAATGGTGGGCAAACTGCTGGAGGACTCGGGCAAGCTGGAAGAGGCCACTGCCAAGCTGAGTGAAGGGCTGCTCAAGATCGGCGGTAAAGTGGGCAAGGCGTTTGAAGGCCTGTCGACCGCGCTGGACGCGACCGGTGTGGCCCTGGATATTGCGGAGCTGGCGCAGGCGCAAAGCTACGAGCAGCGCGTCAGCGCAGGCACCTCGCTGGCGCTCGATTCGGTCTCCATGGGCGTGGGTGTGGCGGCGATGGTGGCCGGTGAGACGGCGGGCATCGTAATGGGAGGCATGGCCGTGCCGCTGGCAGGGGTCGGCATCGGCATCAGCGCCCTGGTCGACAATTTCCTGGAAACCGCCGCGACAAAGGATCAAACCATTGTCTATTTCGACGAGTTGAAAAAAGGCTACCAAAGAGGGGGCTATGAATGGAACGGCGACCATTCCGCCATGCTGCCGATCGATGGCGTGGTGATCGACAAAATCGATTTGTCCGGCGAGAATGCGAAGATCAGCTTCGGCGCCAACGTGATTTATGGCGAGCAAGTCGAGCCGGGGGCATTGGTGCCAGGGCTGCAGAGTAATCCCAAATTATCATTCGACGTGCACGAAGCGTTTGGCGTCGGCCACACAGCGACCATCGACAACCCGGATATATTCGTACTTCCGGTCACGAGCAAGCGGGTGGGCTGGTTCACCACGGCTCTGGACGGATTGAAGGCGGCCGGCGAAACGCTCAATGACTTCTCCAAACATTCCCATCGAGATGATCCGGGCCATAGTGGCGAGGATTGCCCTAATCATCAGGGCGACCATCTTTCGGGGGACTTGAAGGACCAGCGTATCACCTTCGATACCCGATCGCTGGGCGTGGGCGTTGTCGGCTATGGATACGAACCGCAGTTCACGCAACTCGAGGTCACCCTGGGCAAGGCACCCAAGCAGCTGGTTATCCCTGCCGATAATGGCAATATCGAGTATCGCATTGCCGGTGCCGGGGGACACTACAGCCTGGTCCCCAACGGCGACCGCGTCCTGTTGTCCGAGCAGGATCCGAAAGCACCCTCGACGTGGGTGCTGCAAAGCGCGAGCAAAGATGAAACGTTCGATGTCAAGTTTTACGATGGCACGTACTGGGACCACAAATATACCTCGATCATCCTGACCCCGGTCTGGGCGCCTGGCCACGAGTCGAAACACCCCGATACCCACCCGAAGGTCGTGCTGCTCGACGATCTCAATACCAACGTCCTGTTGCGCAACGGAGAGGGGGTGTATCGCCTGGATGTTGCGAAGAAGTCCATTGAGCTGGTGGACTATGTGGTCGAGGATGCGTGGGTGAAGGAACACGCCCCAACCTTGTTCCACGATTTGGCGCAGCTGGCCAAGGAGAAGAATCTGAATGGCCTGACGCTGAATTGGCAGCCGCCCGGCCAGAAGTCCAGCGTGCTGACGTTCCGCTATACCGCGGGTCAGAACTACATTATTGGAGCGCATGATGAATTTGTCGACAGGTTCAATGCCAATGCCGACGGCGGCCTGGATACGGCCAAGGGGGTGGTTGCAGGCTTCACCGCCGAGGTCTTCCAGGAACCGGACGTCAAGAGTCTGGCCGACCTGGTGAAATATGCGGAGGACTTCGACGCGACCGAGTTCGATGTGTATGACATTCCGCTGAAGCAGCTGGTCGCCTCGGCCGATGCGTCGTTTGTGGTCTCTGGCCACTACGATGGCAAGAGCTGGGTGCTGACGCGTGTCGATCCGAAGGGACAGGTGTATGTGTATGAGGGGGCCAACCCGGATCTCGGTGGCGCCGGCAGGCTGAGCGCGTTCAGCGAGAAGTTTTTCACGACGCACCCGAACGACACGCTGGCCGACTTGGTCAAGATTGCCGGCGGCGGGAGTTTCGACGTGGCCGGCCTGTCTTTCCACGGCCACACCCTGGCCAGCGGCCACTACGATGCCAAGACCCGTACCATGGTCGGCCGGGATAAGGATGGCCACTGGCTGGTCAGCGGCAATGGCAGCCACGTGGTGTTCAAGGTGCAAGGCAAAGGCGAGGTCTGGTTCTATGAGGAAGATGCCGATCATCCGTCGACCTGGCAGTTGGAGACGGACGGCCAGGATCCAAGCGGCTGGTCCCGCAACTGGGTGACGCTGGGTTCGAGCCGGATCTGGGTGGACAAGCCGGCGGCTACGGAACTGAGGGTGCAGCAGCCGGATGGAAATTTGATGCGCTTGAGCTTGCTCGACTCGGCTGCGTACAAGCAAGGCTTCACCAAGGAGTATTTCAAGTACCACGCGAACGCCACGCTGGCCGACCTGGTGCGGGATATCGGAGGGAGCAGCTTCGACGTGGCAGGCATGCCTTTCCGCAGCCATGTGATCAGCGGCCATTTCGACGGCAAGACCCAGGCCATGGTTGCCGACGATGGGGAAGGCCATTGCCTGGTGCGCGGCAACGGCAGCCAGGCGGCGCTGGACCTGCACGGCAAGAGCGAAGTCTGGCTCTACGAGGAAGACGACGGCAAAGCGTCGAACTGGCTACTGCGCGGCGACGGCAATGTGGTGGAATGGAAGGCGCCGAACTGGGTGAAGGTGGGCTCGACCTGGGTCTGGCTGGACAAGCCGCAGGAAACGCATCTGCGCGTGCAGCAACCGGACGGTCAGTTGATGGAGGTGGATCTGGCCAAGCAGACCGCGACGGCCGTCGATCGCCTGGTGGACGCCGCCTGGGTCGAGGAGCACGCGGCCACACTGATGCAGGATCTGGCGCAACTGGCCGCGGACCAGCATCTGACCGGATTGACCGTGCAATGGAACGACGGCAAGCCGCGCAGCGGTCGTTACATCGTCGGTAGCGGCATCATCTCCGAACGCGAGGACGGGCTGGTGATGAAGTTCGCGAGCGCGCCTGAGCTTCTGCAAGGATCCGGCACGCTGGTGGCATTCAGCGCGGAGGCCATCAGGCGCAGGCAGGAGAAACTCGGCGCTGAGTACTACCTCAAGCACAAGCAAGGCGCCTTGCTGGCCGAGCTGGTCGCGGAAGCCAAGGCGTACCGGGGAACCGAACAATTCGATATTTATGGCCTGCCGATAGGCAAGTCCTACGATGTGTCCGGCCACTACGACGGCAAGTCCTGGACGTTGGCCGGCACCGATAGCGAGGGCAGGATCTGGCAGCACGATGCGGCCCATCTGGACCAGGACGGCACGTTGGTCGGGTTGAGCGCGGCATTCTTCCGGCAGCATGGCCCGGACTCGCTGAAGAGCCTGCCCGAGCGGCGCGCGTCCGTGCTGGCCGTCTCCGGCCTGACCGATACCGCCGGCAAAGCGCTGTGCGCCTGGTACGACGTGGTGGCGGAACAGTGGATTGTGGCCGGCCGCCCGGGCGGTGGCGGCCTCAATTACCTGGGCACGTTCGGCGGCATGGCCTGGCTGTTCGATGCTGAGCGCGGCGAGGTGCTGGGCAGCGTGCCGCGGAAGCAGGTCGCTTCGCTCGACGCGCTCAAGCAGCCGCCGGCCGCCGGGCGCATGTTCGGACAGCTGGGCAAACTCAAGTCCGCGACCATGGTGGGCAGCACGCTGGTGCTGGCAATGGAAGACGGCCGTTTGACGCTGGGGGCCGACCTGGCGCTGCCGGGAGTGTTGACGCCGTTGGAGATCGATGGCGAGACGCTGGTCGGCACGATCGATTTGGGCGGCGGCAAGTCGGCCAAGACGGTTTCGAACAGCGACCGGGAGCGCTTGCAAAGCTGGGAACAACACTACGGCTTCAGCTTTGGCGAAGCGATCCGCGTGCGCATGGCAGATGGCGCGTGCGCCTGGTATGACTTCGAGCATCGCGCGATGACCGCGGCGCCGCAAGCTGCCGAGCTGCAGTACCTCGGCTACGGCGATGATTTCTACATGTTCGACCCGCTCGCGCACAAGCTGGTGTCGGCGGCCGGTGAAGGCGGCATGCGGCACGAACCGGTGGCGATCGAGGCGCAGCACGTGGTACGTGTAGGCAACGTCCTGGGCCTGAGCGGCATTGCCGAAACCGATCTGGCCAAGCTGCCGCGGATGTTCAAGGTGGACAACTACATAGCCACCACCAAGGACGACCTGACGTTCGAAGTGTCGGTACATCACGAGGCGACACTGCTGCAGGTTGGGCCGGCCTGGTTGGCCGCGCATGCCGACAATCTGACCGGGGCCTTGGCCGAGTTGGCCAAACGCCTCGGTTGCGAGGACGGGATCAGCCTGCAGCAAACCGATGGCAAGGTACAGTGGTTCGACACCAAGTCCAGTACCATCGCGGACGGGCAAGCCGGTAACAAGCCGCCGGCCACGCTCATGCAGGCGCCCGATGGCTTGGCCCTGCTCAAGCAGGCCATGAGCACGTTCGCGCAGGACGGCGTTGCCGGCAGGACGGCTGCGCCGGTTGCCGGGAGCGCCGAGTTTCTGTCGGCCGCTTTGCCGAAGGCGGCGGGCGGGACCATCCGCGTCTGACGTGAATGCCGCCGATGCGGCCTGGAGACCGCTTCGGGCCGCGTCTGGCTGCGCATTCAGAGCGCGGCGATTGCGGGACAACAGGCGGCCCATGGGCCGCCTGCCGCTATTTGTACGTCCAGCACCCAGCACGCCCTGAATCGAGATCTGCGCCAGGTGGCCCCCGGCCTGTTGCAGCGAGCGCAGTGGCAACGGCAAGTGCGCCCTGCGCGGCATTGGCGAAGGCAGCTTCCAAGGGGTGCTCTCATCGGGCGCCGTTGAGGTGGACGATGCCGCGCGCGTCGGTACGACCCTAGGCATCAAGACGTCCGCAACCGACAGTATCAAGGCGATCCATGCCCAGTTGCGCCTGCTCACCGATGGCGCGAAAGCGATCGATATCATCGACGTCAGCAAGAGCGCGCTGTTGCGCATGCATCTGGGCTACCTGCATGCGCCGGACGAGCATCTGCCCTGGACCGGCGATGGCGCGACGCTGCCGCTGACCGCGCCGCCGCTGCTGCGGCACCATTGAGTCACGGCGTCCTGGGCCGCCGCAAGCGCCGGCTCAGGCACCGTAGCATGCTTTGAGGCGCGGCGACGCTTGGGTCAGCATGCCGGCCGGGTTCTCGATATGCACGCCTTGCAGGCCGGGATCGCCGGCTGGCATGCCACGCGGCAGGGCCAGCGCATGCGCCACCGTGCCGGACACCAGGCAGGCCGCCGCCAGGCAGCAGGCGCCGAAGACCGCCAGCGCGGCGTGCGCCTGCTGCGGCCTGAAATAGCGGGCGGAGAGGTCGCCGCCCTGGGGCGGCGCCGACACCAGGTACACTTTTGGCACGGTTTCGCTGGCGCCCAGTTGGGCGGCGGTCAACAGGGCACCGTACGCGCCGCGCAATCGCATCCGCGGACCGGCCTCGGTCCAGAGCGTGCGCAGGCCGGCCTTGAACACGTGCTTCACTCCGCCGGTAACTTGCATGGTTGGCCGCCCGCGCTGGACGGCGCCACGTTTATGGGGAAAGGAGCGTTATGATTCAGCGGAAAAATGGACAGGTTCCGCCGCCTATGCAAGCTGTTGCTGCTCTGCCTGCTTGGGCTTGCGGCAACGGCGTGCGCCGAACTTGACGGTCTCGCCAAGGGGATGGCGCGCAGTGAGAAGGAGGATGCGCGCCGGGTTTGCAGTGAATACGGTTTCCGTCCCGGCACCGACGCATATGCCCAGTGCGTCGGGTCGGAAGTGAATGCGCGTAAGGAGTGCGAGCAGCAAGACTGGCTGGAGCAGCAGCGCTGGCAAGACCGCGAATGGCGGCGCCGCTACCGTCACTAACGGCGGGACAGCGCTGCGGCGGCCACGGTGGTGTGCCGTCCGGCAGCATGCCTGACCGCACGCCAGACGCATGCCGGCCGGCGTGGCAAGGGGCGCGCTCAGGCAGGCTGCCCGTCCTTCCTCCGATCTTCGCCTGGCGTGGACTGCGCCAGCCACGAGAGGATCGCCTCGCGCGTCGCCTGTGGCCGCTCAAGCGCAGGCAGATGCCCGCAATTCTCGATGACTTTGAGTTCGGCCCGGCGCAGCTTGCTGAGCATCAGCCGCTGCATCTCCATGCTGAACAACTGGTCTTGCCGCCCGTACAGGATCAATGTCGGCATGCTGAGTGCAGTCAGGCGCGCGGAAATATCCCAGGCGTTGATCAGGACCCGGGTCTGGTTGACCAGGCCGGCGCGCGGCAACTGCTGGCAGGCGGCCAGGGCGTCAAGCAGGTCGCGCTCCCCGGCGCGGCGCGGATCGACGCAGGACTGGTTGAGCTGCGGCCAATGCTGGCCGATGGTGCCGTTGAGCAGGGGCGTGAGCATGCCGTGCCGGAAGAACTCGCGCTGCGCCTCCGGGGCATTGCCCGGATAGGTGCACACCAGGACCATGCGCTGCACCCGCTGCGGCGCCATCAGGGCCAGATGCTGGGCCACCAGCCCGCCCAGGGAGTGCCCGAGCAAAGTGAATTCCGGCGGTGCCAGCTGCAGCACTTCCCTGGCCATGCCGGCCGCGTTGGACTGGTTGGACACGACGATGGTGTGCACGTCGTAGTGTGGCGTAAGGTGTTCGATCAAGTCGCGCCACATGCGGTCGCCATGGTTGCTCCAGCCCGGAAGCAGGACGAATTGTTTACGGTGAGACATGGTTGATCCCCTTTTTTCTAAGCCAGGATGGCATCCCGTTGACCGCCAGCGCGGCAATCGTGAGCGCCAGCGCGCTCGCCTGGCGCAGGCCGAAGTGCTCGCCGCGCAGCGCCACGCCGAGCAGCACGCCGACCACGGGAACGATGAAATTGGACAGCGACGTGAATACCGGGCCGCGGCGTTGTACCAGTGCGGCGTACATCAGGTAAGCCAGCCCGGACTCGACCGTGCCCAGCACGGCCACGGCGCCCAGCGCGCCCGGCGTCCATGTCAGTTGCCAGGGATGGTCGATCAGCAACGATGCTATCGCCAGCGGCAAGGCGGCATACCACAAGATGGTCCGTACGGAGCGGATCGGGTTGTCATGCGGAAGGTGTTCCAAGAGATTGAGGCTTAAGGCGAAGCTGGCACAGCCCAGGAAGATGGCGCCTTCATAGACCAAGTGGCCGCTGCCGTGGTTGGTGGCAGGGCTTACCAGGATGATAATGCCGGCGAAACCGAGCAGAACGCTGAGCATCGCCGGCCAGCCGGGGCGCCTGTGTTTGCTTATGCATAAAGACAGGAGCATTGTCAGGATCGGCACGCTGCCCATCATCACCGCCGTGATACCGCTGTCGACATGCTGCTGCCCCCAAACGATCAGGAAAAAGGGGAGCACTGCCTCGAACAGAGCAATCAATGCATACAGCAGTGCGGGCGAAAGTGGCGCCTTGCGGCCGGCTGCAGGTAACGGGCGCGTAGGTCGGCGTGTGAAGCCGGCCAGCATGGTCAGCGTCGCCGCGCCAATCAACACGCGCAGAGCCGCGGTGGTGGCGGGCGGAATACTCTCGACGGCGAAGGCATTGAACAGGAATTGTCCGCCCCAGATTGTGCCGATGCCCAATAAGAGAAGATAGTCGAGCAGGGTTCTTTGTTGTGTGTGCATGATGCGTTCTCCTTGGTGCCAGGGCTCGAACGGGCTGCGAGACCGACATCGGGCGCCGGCATGGATCATGCACACGATGAGGCGCGTTGCGCTTCCGGGAAGCGAAAAGCAGGACCGGTCCGGCCTGCCGAGCGGGCGGCGCGCCGCCGCGCCCACGGGCCAGGACCATGCGGTGGCAGCTTTCAGTCCTGTGCCCAGCAATGCGCCACCGGCATCAGGACGGCACTGACCACCAGCATGAACACCGGCTGGGCCAGTGTTTGCGCGTGGTACAGGGCGCCCAGTGCGGCCAGGCCGGCGGCGATCAGCAGGTAATAGGTCAGTCCGTACATGGCGCTGGCGCTGCCTTGCACCGCGCGGTAGTGCTGCAGGGAGGCGGCGAAAATGCTGGGAATGGCGCAGGCGAAGCACAGCATCAGGACCACCTGCGTGGCCAGCACGGCGCACGCCGCCGGCAGCGGCGCACGGGCGCCGGCGGCCAAGGCGAGCAACTGCAGCAGGGCCGCCGCCAGCCCGGCGTGGCAGGCGCGGCGGATCAGCTGGCGCGGCCGGTAGTGCCGTAGCGCCAGCTTGTTGAGGCGGGCGCCGCCGACGGCCGCCAGGCCGAGCAACAATCCGCTGGCGCCGGACAGCCAGTGCGGCATGCCCAATTCATCGAACGTGTGCGGCGCCAGCACGTAATAGCCGAACAGGATCAGGTTGAAGCCGGCCACCAGCGCGGCCGAGATCCAGATATGGCGGTCGGTCAGCATATGGCGCGCGACGCGGAGCATGGGCACCGGGGCCGGCTGATGCCGCGGCCGGGTTTCCGGCATGAAGGCGGCGCACAGCAGTGCCAGCGCGGCCAGCAGCCCTAGGCAGGCGAACACGCCGTGATAACCGTAATGGCTGGCCACCAGCATGCCCAAGGCGGGGCCAATGGCCGGCGAGAAGGCCAGCACCGTGACAACGGCGGAAAACATTTTGGTCAGCTGAGGACCCTGGTAGCTGTCGCGCACCATGGTTTGCATGACGACGGCGCCGACGCTGATGCCGAACGCCAGCCAGGCGCGCGCCAGCAACAGGACGGTAAAGCTACGCGCCACCAGCGCCAGGGCGGCGGCGGCGACGTAGCAGCACAAACCGCCGAACAGGGCGGGGCGGCGTCCCTTCAGGTCGGAAATGCGGCCCCAGAACAGGACGCCAAGGGCAAAGGCGGCGAAGTACAAGCTCATGGTCCATTGCGCCTGGCCGGCACTGATGCCGTAGGCGGCAGCAATGTCGGGCAACACCGGCGCGTACATGGTCTGGCTCAGTTGCGGGTAGGCCAGCAACAATAGCAGGATGGCGATTGCTGGCCGCGAAAGGGGAATGGGATTCATCGATGCTCCAGGTTGGGTTCATTTGGTGGAGCGCGGCGCGGGCCCAGCCAGGCCACGCACAATGCCAACGCGCCGTTGGCGAGCCAGACATCGGCTTGGCATAACAGGCCATAGCGCCACGGCGCGGCCAGGCCGGCCGCGCTGGCGACCAAGCTGGTCATGCAGGCCTGGCGCAACAAGTCGCCTTTTAGTGCGAGCACGGCCACGGCCAGAAGCCCGGCGCGCGGCAGGAGGCGCGCCGGCAGGCGGTGGCCTGCGCCATAATTCAAGGCCATCAGCGCCATCACCGGTTCCAGCGCGGTGAGCCAGGCCATGGCAATGATGCCAGCCGAGTATTGCTGCGGGCCGGGGAAGACGTGGCCCTGGGCCAAGGCGCCGCTCAGCTGCCCGGCCCATTGCAGCACGCCGGCGTGCACGATCAGGGCAGTGGAGACTGCCAGCGTCGCGCACGCGGCGCAGCGCAGAACCAGGCGGCGGGGCAGCAGGTGCATGGCTTACTGCTTGGGCACCGCACCGGCCAACATGCGCAGGTTGCTGCCGCCGCTTGCGGCGAAGATCAGGCTGCGCACCTTGTCGTGGGGCAGGGTGACCAGGGCGGCGAAGCCATTCAGGTCGAGCGATTCGGAAGCGTCGCCCTGCACGCAGCCCATGCCGGGCGTATCCGATTTGGCCGTTACCGAAAATCGGTAGATGTTCTTGGACGGATCCAGCACCCGGATGTAGCCATCCAGGTTGCAGCCCAACAACTTGCCGATCACCTTGCCTTGGGCGTCGATCGACAGGCGCGGTGTGGTGGCCGTGTCGTAGCCTTGGTAGCCGGGCAGTGTACGCGCCGTGGGCGAGTAGTTGCCTCGCACCTCCGCGAGACTGGCGGGACGGTTGTTGTCGGCACTGTAAGTCATCGCATAACTGCCGTATGGTGCGCCGGCGACATAGCGGTCCGCCAGGTCGAAGGTGGCGGACAGGGTGTTCGCGGCGTCGGCGTGGCCGCTCATGACGGCATGCACGAAGTGGAGCGGAGCGACGACGCTTGCGCCGCCGATGTCGCCATCGTTGAGCTTGAGGAAACCGCTATAGGTGCCAAGATAATTGTCCTCGCCAACGCCGTCGGCGAAATAGAACTCGGTTTCGGCATCGTTGTTCTGGCCGTGCAGCAGCGCAAAGGCCGGCTTGCCATCGGCATTGGTGCCGAACCAGATGCCGTCGGCCAGGCGTTGCGAACCGCTCGGCTTGAAGGCGGGAGCCGGGGTCAGGCTGGACGTGCTAGCGCCGGCATGAGTGCCGCCGCCACCGCAGGCGAGCAGGGTGGCGCACAGGGGCAGCAAGGCGGCAATTTTCAGTTTATGGTTCATGGAACAGTTTCCTGGTCTGATCGAATTATTCGGCAAGGGCCTTGCCGATCCGGTCCGCAGTATGTGGCTACTCAGCACTAATAACTTCCCAAGGGCAATTTCTAGGACGATTGCACCCCGCCTCTCGGAATTGGTCCGGGAAATGAGGCGGTCCCTCTGCCGCGGGGCGCCCGAGCGTTAGCATCGCAGCCACATTTCTCGCCCAAGGACAGTCTCATGAACGATTCCAAGCCCTTATTCCTGACAGTCGATTTCATTAACGACCTGGTGCACCCGGACGGCAAGATGGCCGGCTGCGCGCCAATGGTCATGGCGTGCGGCGTGATCGCGCGCAGCAACGAAGCGCTGCATTGGGCGCGGGCGCAGGGTTTTCACATCGGCCACGTCAAGGTTGCCCTGGTAGCCGGCACGAGCACCACGCTCGGTTCGTGGTCGATGTTCGGCAAGGCCGACCAGATCGGTGCGCTGCAACTGGGTGGATGGGGCACCGCCTTCCACCAGGAACTCGACGTGCATCCGGACGAGCTGGTGATCGTCAAGCCGCGCGTCAGCGCCTTTTACGGCACGCCGCTCGAATCACTGCTGCGCACCAAGAACATCAGGCAACTGGTGCTGGCCGGCGTTTCGACGTGCCACGCCATTGACCTGACTGCGCGCGAGGCGCATGACCGCGACCTGCGGGTGACCGTGTTGTCCGATTGCTGCGCGGCGCGCAGCCTGGACCAGCACCGCGCCACCTTGTCCGGTGCGCTGTCGCAGGTGGCGCAAGTGCGCACGCTGGACGAAGTGCGCGCCTGCATGAAGGACTGAAGCGGTGGACAGCGCCGCGTCGGCTTGCCAGGTATTGCGCGCGGCGCTGGAGCGCCACCAGATCGCCTGCTACTTCGGCGCCATGCTGTTGGGCGCACTGGGGGCCTACTGTTTGCCGCACAGTGCGGCATGGGCGCAGGCGATCGAGCCTTGCCTGGCATTGATGCTGACGCTCACTTTCCTGCAAGTTCCGCTGGGACAGCTGGGGCGGGCGCTGCGACAGGGGCGTTTCCTGGCCGCCTTGCTGGCGGTGAATTTCGTCTGCATCCCGCTCCTGGTGGTGTTCCTGCTGCACTGGCTGCCGCAGGTGCCCTTGTTGCGCCTGGGCGTGCTGCTGGTGCTGCTGGCGCCCTGCATCGATTACGTTGTGACCTTTTCCCACCTTGGCCGGGCCGACGCGCGCCTGCTGTTGGCGGCAACCCCGTTGTTGCTGCTGGCGCAGATGGCGCTGTTGCCGTTATACCTGCGGCTGTTTCTAGGCCAGGCCGAAGCGGACTTGGTACGGCCCACCGCATTCCTGCACGCGTTCGGCACCATGATCCTGCTGCCGCTGACCCTGGCAGCTTTGCTGCAATACTGGGCCGCATCGTCGCGCGCAGGCCGGCGCGTCGCCGGCGGCCTGACCAGCCTGACGGTGCCCGCCACGGCGCTGGTGCTGTGGCTGATGATGGTGGCTATGCTGCCGCAACTTGGCGCCGCGGCGGCGGCGGTGCTGCAGGTGTTGCCGGTGTACCTGGCCTTCGCGCTGGCGGCGCCGCTGCTGGGCTGGTGTGCCGGCCGCTGTCTGGGCCTGGCGCCGACCGCGGGCCGCGCCGTCGCATTCAGTGCGGCGACCCGTAATTCGCTGGTGGTGTTGCCGCTGGCGCTGGCCGTGCCGGGCGCCGTTCCCATCCTGCCGGCCGTCATCGTGGCCCAGACCTGCGTCGAACTGGTCTTCCAACTGCTCTACATCCGCATGCTGCCCGTCCTCGGCGCCGCGACGCCCACCGCACGCCTCTGAGTGCGGGTCGCGTGATTCCGTCCGAAATTGCACCGTCGATGCGCTGCCTCGTTAGCGAAAGGCTAGCCTGAAGCCGGTTCCCAACCCGGTTCGGACTGCTGTCAGGCAGCGGCCTGGCCCCGTTGGCTGTTGAACGTTGTCACGTCAAGGAGAGATAAATGGGTTCATTTAACGCAGAAGAGCGACAAGCGATGGCCGTGCTGGAAGCACGCAAGCAAGCGCGTGCATTGCGGCAGGGCCTGGCCGTGTTGATGAAACAGCAGGGCCTGGAGCGAAGTGAATGGGTGCCGATGCTGGGCAGCTACGACACGGCCAGCGGTCAGGTCAGTTTCATGAAACGCAACGATCCGAGCAAGTTGCTCACCTGTAAAGTCGGGGCTGTCCCCTTGCGGCAGGCGCTGGCCTACACGCGCGAGCTGACCAATGCCATCCAAAGCAAGTTCAAGGTCGAGGACGGCGAGCTGCAACCGCAGAGCGGCGGTGCGCCGGCGCCCGGGTCGCAAGAGCTGGCGCTGGGCGGCGCGTACGCCGCGATGCTCGACGAAGCGCTGGAGGCGCAGGTGCAGGTCGGCGAGCAGGCGGAGCTGGGCGAAGTCGTACGCCAGTCGCTACAAGCGGAGACCTTTGTGAAGGTCGCCGAACAGGTCGATTACTCGGTGGTGGGCCTGCAGCGCCTGAACGCCTTTGCTGGAGCGCTCAATGAAGCGATGAAGTTCGAAAAAGTCGCGTTGATAACCGAAAACATGTCAAGCATTCTCGGTGCGGCCGGCGTGGTGCTGAAAGGGGGGCTGGCATTCGAAGACGCCATCGAACTGGCCAAAGCCCAGTCGCCGGACGCGCAGATGGTGGCTGGCACCAAGCTCACCAATGACCTGCTGGGCACCGGGCTCGAAGTGGCGAGCGTGGTCGCCGAGATCGCCGGTGCGGAAGCCGTGGCTGGCGCGCTCGGTGGCGTGGGGCTGGCCGCTGCGGCCGTCGGCTGGTATGTCGCCGGGCTGGTCGAAGCGATCGAGCAAGGCAACGAACGCGCCAGCAAGACCAAGGAATACTTCGACATCCTGAACGCAGGCTACCACCACGCCGGTTATGGGCTGGACAAGGAGGGGAGGGCGTTGATTCCGCAATACGGGGTGCCGATCGGTACGCTCGACCTGGAGCACAACACCGTCTCCTTCGGCAAGTTCGACATGCTGCAGTACAAGGAGGGGCGGCGCGGGATGGGCGGTTCGGCCGCGGGCGGCTGGGAGGCTACGCTGGAACCGTTTGACGATGGCCGCACCTTCGAAATCCACGCAGGGCTGGGCGTGAAGCACACCATAGCGCTGCCGGAGCAGCGCGACCTGGTGCTGTTGCCCTTCATGCCGGCGGCCAGAGCGAAGATGGTGCATGGCGTGCAAACCGTGGGGCTGGGTCCCGTGATACGCGGCATGGACGGCAAACTCGACGATAAGGGCAACCCGATCAGTTTCAAGACCTATATCAAGAGCGAGGATGAGCTGACCGGAATCGATCTCACGTTCGAATCGACCACGGTCGACGTGCTCCTGGGCCAGGCCAGCAAGACCCTGGTGATGCCAAATATGGCGCGCTCCCAGATCAAGGATGGCCATGGCACCAACTGGGACATGCAGTACCGCATGCGGGGCAAAGGTGGAAAATACGCCTTGGCCTTGAGTGCTTACGGTAGCGTCACCCTGCAGGAAAATGGCGACAGCAAGTCGACCTGGCTGCTGGACGCCGGCGCCAAGGGCCTGGGCGATGCGATCGCGTTCCAGGGCGACCATCTGGCCATCGGCGGCGCGCAGGTCTGGATCGACCGCCCGGCGAACACCAAGGTGTGCGTGCAAAAGGCGGACAGTACGCTGTACAAGGTCGACGCGCAGGCCAGGAAGATCGAGCTGGGCGGTGTCGCCGCGGGGTGGATCGAAGCGCACGCCAAGACCTTGCTGACCTCATTGGCGCAGTTGGCGAAGGAGCAGGGGGCGGACAAGCTGGAGGTGATCGGCTATCCGGGCCCTGGCGGGCAGGCCTTGGAAGGCTGCTTCAGCGCCAAGAGCGGCTACCTGGTATGCCGGGCGGAGCCGGGGGCCAGTCTGGTGCGCAACGCGCACAATGGCGCAGGAATTCTGCTGGTCGATGCAAGCTGGGTCAAGGCGCACCAGGGCAATCTGCTGGGCGCGCTGGGTGCGCTGGCCGGCAGTTTCGGCTGTAGCACCGTCGAAGTACTGGGCATTCCCGCGCAGGGTATGACTTTGCCCGGCGGGCGCTATGACCGCGTCTCCGGTGAATTGCTGGGCCGTGCGGCCGACGGGGTGCTGTACCGCGTCGCAGGCGATCTGAGCCGGCGGGTGCTCGGCGTCGATGCCAGCTGGAGCGCGGCACACCGGGCCACTCTGCCGCAGGACTTGGCCAATCTGAGCATGGAGGCGAGCGCCGGCATTCTCAGCGTGGCCGGCATCCAAAGCGCGGACGGCGGCATCAGCCCGGGCTGGTACGACGTCGGCCGCCACCTGCTGGTGGCGGGCAACACGCCGGGCAAGCGGCCGGATTACCTGGGGATCATGGGCGGCAAGGTATGGCTGTTCGACCCTTCGATGGGCAAGCTTTACAGCCACAAGCTGGACGCCCGCTACGACAGCGCGCCCGATTGCTTTGAAATCGCCGACCCGTTGAGCGGTCCGCCCGACATCAAAGGATGGGTCAAGTCGGCATCGATCAGCGGCGACGGCTTCGTCATCGAGACTGGCGATGGCCGCATCCTGTCGTTGCGCCCCGGCGGTGGCAAGCCGCGCTTGCTGGGCCTGAAGGGGGAGATGGCGGATTCGGTGGTTCGGCAAAAGGGCGGTTACTCGGACGACCTGGCCAGGATTTATGAACACGACACATTCGTTCCGATCGAGGATGGCGCGGGCAAGGGATGGGTGCGGCTGCAACCCGAGCACTACGGCGACGAATATAAGGTGTATCGCCCGGCGGATCTTCCGGAGGACCGGCAGGCAAGCTTTACGGTGCTGGGCAAGATGTCGAACGGCATCGTCGTGTTCGAACGTACCGCCACCGGCAAGTGTCTCATGCGTGGCGTCGGAGATGGCACGGTGATAGGCATCCTCTCCAGCGGCGTGAACGAGGTGGACGACGTCATGCGCGTCGGCAGCACCTTGGTGATCCGACATTCGGGCCAAGCCAAGAGCGACAGGATCGCGTCCCAGGTGCGCCTCATCGTCGATGGTCTGACGCAAGTGGACATCATCGATGTGAGCAAAGGCGAGGTGTTGCGCGTGCACCCGCGCAACCAACACGGGGCGGATGAACATCTGCCTTGGACAGAGACCAGTACAGCGCCGGCGCATACGTCGCTGCGCATGATGGACACGGGGCTGCTGAAGCAGGAAATGAGCAGTTTTGCGCGTGAAGGGGCGGCCGGCCAGCGCGCCATTGTCACGCCGCAAGCGCCTGGACTCCTGGCCGGGCCGGGCGCGCTGCCGCACCCAGCCGGCGGACCGGCGTAAGAAAAGAACCGCTGACGGCGCTGGCCTTGCGGCATGGTTGGCGCCAACGCCGGTGTTGGCCGCCATACCTTGGGCATCTGCGCGGCACGACGGAAAGCGGTCGGGGCGCTGCTGCTGGCTGCAAGGGACGATCATCCATGTTCTTCCCTGTCGTCCGCCGCAGCCGATTTCGCTGGCGGCCTGTCGCGCAATGCGGCGACCGAGAACTTCACGAGCCGGACTGTCGCATCACGAAGCACGCCGCTTTGCGCCGCGCAGTCGCCTAAGCGCCATAGCACGCGAGCAGCGCGGGCGATGCCTGCGGCAGCGGCACGTGGCCTCGCATCAGAACCTGGGCGCTGCGGCGGTAGGCGGCGCGCACGATGTCAAGTTGGCCGTCGACCATACGCGTATCCAGTAGGGTCGTCAAGATACCGGCCGGATTCTCGATGTGCACGCTATGCAGGCCAGGGTCGCCGACTGGCACGCCGCGCGGCAGGGCCAGAGCGTGGGCCACTGTCCCAGGAACCAGACAGGCGGCGGCCAGGCAGCAGCCGCCAGAGACCGCCAGCGCCGCGTGCGCCCGCTGCGGCGTAAAGTAGCGGGCCGCGATGTCGCCGCCTTCGCGCGGGGCCGACACCAGGCAGACCTTCGGCATGGTTTCGCTGGCGGCCAGACGGGCTGCGCTCAGCAGCGCGCCGTCGTCGCCGCGCAGGCGCATGCGCAGGCCGGCCTCGGTCCACAGAACGCGTAGGCGGGCTTTGAAGTCGCTGTCTGCGTCCAGTTCGGCCGGCGTTTCATCGCCGCGTTTGCCCAGTTCGGAGGCCGCCACGATCACCATTGGCACCGCCACGTCGACACAGCTGACGGTGACGCCGAAAATGGTGTCGCGCGCGCGGCCAGTGGGCAGCAGGGCGCCGGTCTTGGCCCCGGCGGGGTGATGCAGGTGCAGGTCGACGCCAGGGTGGTAACCCATCACGCCGGGAATTGCCACCTGCGCAAGTCGGCCGCCGACGCGCTGCAACTGGGCGCTCAGTGCACTGTCCGTATTGCGGTTTTGGATCGCGATGCGCAGGTCGCCGTTCTCGGGGCCGGCCGGCAGCAGGCCGCTGTCGAGCGCGAACAGCGGCAGGGCGGCCGACATATTGCCGCAATTGACGCTCCAGTCGATGGCGCTGCGGCCCGGGGCCAGTTGCGCCAGGGTGCTGGTGATCTCGCGTGAGTGCGCGTCGACCTCGACCAGGAAAACTTTGTTGCTGGTCGGGGTGCCGCGCCCCAGGCCGGTCAGTTGGCGGTCGCCCGGGACATCGTGGTGCAAGGGAACGCCCATGATCAGGCGGATCAGTTCGTCGCGCAGGGGGCCGGCCGGCGGCAGCTGGGGCTGCCACAGCACGGCGCCGGTGGAGGTGCCGCCGCGCATGGCGTAGACAGGGAATTGCAGCACGCCGTCCAGCATGCAGGGCCGCAAGTGCTGCAGCATAGGGTGGGGGAAGCTCGGGTAATCGTGCATTGTCGGATTCGGCTTGGGAAAGGGTTCGGCGCCGGGCGCCAGGCAGGTGGGCGTGATGCTAGCCCCGGCAGGGGCGTGCCGCCGGCATGGTGCTGCTTTCTCGGACCGATGCACCCCGGCGCAGGTCTTCAGCGCAGTCCCGGCAGCATGGCCTTCACCTGTTGCCCCAAGCGTTCGGCCAGCAGGCGGTGAGTCTGGGTGGTCGGGTGCAGGGTATCCCAGAACAGGAAGGTGTGCGGGTCGCGGCAGCTGGCGCGGGTGCGCTGCCGCAGCATGTAATCGAGCGAGGAGCTGCGGTTGATCTCCAGACAGGAGTCCGTGACGTTGGCGAACTGGTAGCGTGCCGGATTGGCAAAGACGTCGTTGAACAAGGCGTAGGCATCATACAACTGGAGATTGAGGTCGGTATGCCGGCTGCGCAGACGTTGGACCAGTGCCGCCAGTCTGGCGTTGTAGTCGCGGACCTGGGCGGCGATACGGGTGGCATCGCCGCGGTATTTGAAGACCGGTGCGCGCGAGACGTCGGGCAGGTTGAGCAGCAAGATGTGCCGGGCGCCCGCGTCGACCATTTCGGCCAGCGCTTGCGTGACGTTGGCGCTCACCTGGTCGACGCTGCGGCCATAAGTGAGCAAGTCGTTGCCGCCGATCCAGACCGTAAACAGGGTATGTTCTGCGCGATAGCCGCTGGCTTCCTGCATATATTGGCGCCACGAACGGACCTGCTGCAGCAGCCCCGGCACTACCAGGTGGGCGGTATCGCCGGCGGCGCCACCGACGGCCCAGTTATACAGAGGCAGGCCGAGGTGCCGGGCCAGATACTCCGTCCAGACTTGCTCGTTGCTGAACCGTCCCAGGTACCAGCTCTGGCTGTTCGGCAGCCGCCACAGCGAAGCGTTGTACATATTCTGCGTATCGGACAGGCTGTCGCCGAAGGCAATGAGTTTGTTGATCGCACCGGCCGGCGTAGGCACGTCGTTGCTCCAGATGGTGTGGTTGAACGACAGCGCGTTGTTGGCGGCCGCAAACATCGCCAGCGGCCGGTCGATGCCGGCGTGCTCCAGGGTGCTGCGGCAAGTTTCCGCCAGCGCTTCCTGCGTGGCGTCGCTATAGAACATATTGCGCCATTGAAGGGGACTGGCCGACC
Source organism: Pseudoduganella sp. R-34 (assembly GCF_049904655.1). NCBI lineage: Bacteria > Pseudomonadati > Pseudomonadota > Betaproteobacteria > Burkholderiales > Oxalobacteraceae > Pseudoduganella > Pseudoduganella sp. R-34. Next base: position 4,490,457 of record NZ_CP184572.1, on the reverse strand, counting down.
ACCAGTAGCCCTCGACCCGGTAATACTCGCCATCGGCCTCGCGCGCCCAGGCATAGCTGGTGGCGGGGCGGCGGGCGTCGTCGTCGACCCGGAAGAAGCAGCGCAGATAGGTCTGGGTGGTGGCGCCCGGCGCTGTCTCGCATTCCGAGCGGGATCGGCCGAGCAGCTGTTCTTCGCTCAGCGGTCCGTCTGGAGAATAGCAGGCGCCGAGGCCGGGGTCGGGCGCGGCGCTGGCTACCTGACTGAGGCAATAGAACAGGGCGGGAATGATGAAATTCTTCAAGATGTGGCTCCGTGAAGCAAGGACCCGGTGCGTGACCGGGCGGGGGGCGGGGGGTTAATTGGTCCTAGTTGCGGCGGCAGGATATTGTTCAGTCGTAAAGTTATTTGCGCGGCCGTGTAAAAATCGGACTGATTCACCTGTGCCGGACGGCTCTGGGGACATGTTGGCAGTCCGGAAAAGTGTGTCTATCGTGTATGATTATTTTCATCCTTGACACAGCCCCAGACATGCGCACCGTTTCCACCGCCTTGACCCTTGCCCTGCTGTTGTGCGCCACCTTGCTGCTGGGCGGGGGGCGCGCCCACGCGGCGCGCCAGGCCGAGCCTGCCGCGGCGGTGCTGCACGTGGGCTGGTTCAACGCCGGCGGACATTACCTGTTGAACTATGCCGATGCCTCCGGCATGCACCAGGGCTTGACGCCGGATACTCTGCGCGCAGTACTGGCTGGCCGGCGCATCGTCCCCAGCTACCACCACTACGATAGCTATGCCGCCGCCGAGCAAGCCTTGCGCAGCGGCGAGATCAATGTCCTGCTCGACATGTTGTGGACTCCGCAGCGCCAGCGCGACTTCTGGCTGTCCGCTGCCTACGCCAACTTGCCGGTAGGGGTGGTGCAGGCGCGCTCGGCAGCCTCCATCGACAAGCTGTCCGCGCTGGACGGCTTGCGGGTAGCCGTGATAGGCGATGCCTGGCGCGACCACCTGCTGCAGGCCGCGCCGCAAGCGCAGGCGGTGGCGGTTGCTACTCCGCGAGAAGGGGTGCTGGCGGTGGACGAGGGACGCGCCGATGCCTATCTGGGGTTCTACTTCGCCGGCCTGACCGAAGTCCAGCGCGGCGGCATGGGCACTTTGGAGGCGCACCAGCTGGCCCTGGCCAACCGCTCGGTGCACTTCATGGCGCGGCACGACGATAAGGCCACCATTGCACTGCTGGCCGGTGGGTTGAGCGCAATGACCACGCAGGAGCGCAACGATATCCGCGTGCGCTGGCTCGATGCTCTGCAAACGGCCAGCCAGCACGCGCTGGCTTTCAGCGCCGATGAGCGCGCTTGGTTGGAAGCCCACCCGGCGCTGAAAGTCGGCATTCCCGGTTTTACCAGCCCATACGACTACCTGGACGACGAACAAAATTGGCATGGCCCGGGCGCCGAATTGCTGCGCCGATTCAGCCTGAGCGCCGGGATCCGGCTGGAACCGATCCTGCTCTCGCGCTACGAAGCGCCACACGAGGCGCTGCAGCGCGGCGTGATCGACGTCACGCCGTCCTATACGGTGGGCACCGGTGACGGTGCCATCCTGGAAACGAAACCGTATACCCATGAACCGTGGGGCTGGGTGCGCAAACTTGACGATACCGCTGCCGTACGGCGGGTGGCAGCAGTCACTTGGCGCCTGCGCGGCATCAAGACTGCGCCCGGCCTGCAGGAGTATGACATCGTGCCGGTGGCCAGCACGGCCGAGGCGCTGGCGGCCATTGTGGCGGGGCGTGCCGACGCCGCCTATGTCAACCTGTTCGTTGCAAACGACCTGATCAGCCAGTACTACCAAGGGCGCTTGCAAGTGGCGGCAGAGCAGTCCGGCGCGGAATTCCTGAGTTTTGGGCTGCCTGCTGGCAATGCCGTGCTGCGCGATATGCTGAATCGCGCCATCGCCCGCTACCGGCCGGGCGAACTGGAACGGCTGGCGCACGGCAGCCGCCAGACCGTGCTGTCGGTGGGCTACGACAAACAGAGCGTGTGGCGCACGGCGCTACTGATTGCCTGCCTGGTGCTGGTCGTGCTGGCCGGCCTGGGCTGGACCATTCACCGCATCCGCGCCGCCGGACGTGCGGCCGAACTGGCGCGCAAGGATGCCATTGCCGCGCGCCAGCAGGCGGAGGCGGCGGACCGTGCCAAGTCGGTATTCCTGGCCACCATGAGCCACGAAATCCGTACCCCGATGAATGGCGTGATCGGCGTCATCGACCTGTTGCAGGACAGCGGACTCGACCCGCAACAGCGCCGCTACCTGAACGTGGCAGAGCAGTCGGCGCGGCTGCTGCTGCGCGTACTGAACGATGTGCTCGATTACTCGAAAATCGAAGCTGGCGCGCTGACCCTGGAGCAGGCGCCGTTCGATATGTATATGGTGGCCGACCATATCGCGGTGCTGTTCCGGCCACTGGCAATCGAGAAGGAACTCGATTTCGGGGTGGCCGTCATGCCCCACTTCGACCGCTTGGTGCTGGGCGACGCGGTACGCCTGACCCAGGTGACGGCCAATCTAGTCAGCAACGCAATCCGCTTCACCGCACACGGCGCGGTGACGGTTGAAATGCGCAACCTGCTGCGCCACGGCCGCCCGCACTTGCAATTGCGGGTATCCGATAGCGGCTGCGGTATGTCGCCTGAGTTCCAGCAACGCCTGTTCACCCCCTTCCACCAGGAAGAGCGTCCGGGCGCCGCCAGCCGCAGCGGGACTGGGCTCGGGCTATCGATTGTCAAGGAACTGGCCGACATGATGGGTGGCACGGTGGTGGTCGAGAGCGCCCCCGGTGCCGGTACCACGGTGCTGGTCATGCTGCCGCTGACCTGGGGTGAAGCGGCACCGCCGTGGCCCAGCCTGGCAGGGCGCAGCGCGCATGTGGCGCTGGATTCGCCGCCGCTGCGGCGCGCGGTGCAGGCCTGGACACGCAAGATGGGCATGGCTGGCGCGCCGGCGGCGACGGCGACGCTGCAGGTGAGCGATGCCGGCAGCGCGGGCTGGCTACTGGCAGTCCCTGGGCAGGCACCCACCACGGTATTCACCCGCAGCGACTTTGTGCGCGAGGCTGAACGCTTGCTGGGCGGCCTGCCGGCCAGGCCACGGCCCAAACCCAAGGCGCCGGCCCCCATCGCACTGGCAGCCGACGTGCTGCTATGCGAGGACCATGACATCAACCGCGACATCATGGCCCGCCAGCTGGACAAGCTCGGCTTTGTGGTGCGCAGCGCCATCGATGGCGAAGACGGGCTGCGGCAGTGGCGGCAGCGGCAGCCGCGCATCGTGCTGGCCGACTGCCAGATGCCCAGGCTGGACGGTTATGGCCTGGCGCGCGCGATCCGTGCCGAGGAGGCGAAGCGCGGCCTGCCGCGTACGCTGATCATCGCCGTCAGCGCCAGCGCTTCGAAGAGCGACGGCGACAACTGCCTGGCGGCGGGCATGGACGATTACCTGCCCAAGCCGATGACGCGGCAGATGCTGGCCGACTGCCTGCTGCGCTGGGGCATCGCGCCCGTGCAGCAAGAATAACGTTCGAATGTGTCGGCAGACTGTTTGCCGGCAGTAAAATTGACCGAGCCAGCCCTACGCCAGCGTTGCGGTCGCTAATCATTAATGGAGTACTTTATGTTAACGAGGCAATATCTGCTTTCTTCCCGCCCCATGCATACGATGCATATCGCCGTGCTGGACGACCATCCGGTGATCGCACTGGGGACGGCAGCCTACCTGCGCAGCCAGAGCGATTTCAAGGTGGAAGTGGAGGAAACGTCGGGAGATGCCTTTGCTGCCATGCTGGCCAAACAACCATGCGACGCAGCGGTGCTGGATTTCTACCTGCCCGAGGCCACGACAGACGGCTTCCACTTCCTGAAGCGCATCCGTCGCCTGTTTCCCGACTTGATCATCGTGACCTTCTCCGCCGGCAAGGCGAGCGAGATTGAGTATGCGGCCTTCCGCGCCGGCGCCAACGCCTTCGTGCCCAAATCGGCGCCGCTGGAACTGCTAGGCGAAGCGATCCGCATGGCGGCCACCCTGCCGCATTCGTTCTTTGCCGTGCGCGGCGGCCGCATCGACAAAGTCCAGCCGCTTAGCGCGGATGAGCAATTGACCGCTTCCGAAGTGGAAGTCCTGCGCCACATCGCCAATGGCCTGTCGGTGACCCAGGTGGCCGAGCGCCTGAGCCGCAGCAAGAAGACGGTCAGCACGCACAAGCGTAGCGCGATGACCAAGCTGGGTCTGGCGGATGACTTGTCGCTGGCGCTCTATCTGAAGGAAAAATTCGATCAGGGGCACCACGATGCCCTGTAAGCCCCGCCCAGGGTAATTCGGTCCGAAATCCCGCGTCGGGCGGCCGGCGCGCGGCACTCTGCTTCTATTATTTCTTATCAGTAATGCCGCTTCGGCGAATTGCAACAGGAATAAGGATGGCAGAAATGAACGAAGACTTCCATGTGCGGCAATGCGTCCGCGCGCTGGGCGCCAAGAACGGCATCACTGGGTGGGATCTCGATGGCGATGGTTCCTCGGGATTGCGGCTGCGCGACGGCAGCGAAATCTATCTACGCTATGCGCCGGCCGCGCACCGGCTGTACGTGTATGCCGTGCTGGCCCCCCTGTCGTCCAACCGTCGGCCTGAGATTGCCTTGAGCCTCTTACAGAACAATTGCCTTGAAGAGGGCTCGGAAGGCGGGGTACTGTCGGTATCGGATCGCCTGGCGGCATTTGTCTACCATGTGGCGCTGCCGTCCGACCACATCACCGTCGGAAAGTTGGAGCATGAGATCAACGCTTTCCTGGTCAAGCGTCGGCGCATGGCGCAGCTGGTGGCGACGCGCTAAGGAGCTTGCCATGAACCGAACCGCAATATCCCCTGGCGCGGGCCGCAGTTCGCGCCATGCCGTCGACAGCGGCCGCCGAGCCTTGCTGAGAGCTGCTGCGCTGGCGCCGCTACTGTCCTTGCCGGCCTGGGCGCACGATGCCGGCGTGCCCCGTGCGCGCTATCGCCTGGCTGACCTGGAACGCTCCTTCGATGGCCGCCTCGGCCTCTGCGCCATCGATACGGCGGACGGCGCGCGCTTGACCTATCGCGCGCACCAGCCTTTTCCCGTGTGCAGCACCTTCAAAGTGCTGCTGGCGGCGGCGGTCCTTGAACGCGACATCCATGCTCCGGCTCTGCTGGCGCGCCGCATCCATTACGGGGCGGCGGACATGGTGGCCTATGCGCCGATCACGCAGCATCATCTGGCCGATGGCATGACGGTGGGCGAACTGGTCGACGCGTTGCTGCGCTACAGCGACAATGTGGCGGCCAACCTGCTGATGCGCCTGATCGGCGGTCCGGCCGCCGTGACTGCCTATGCGCATGGCATCGGCAATCAATCGTTCCGGCTTGACAGCTGGGAACCCAACCTGAATGCCGCCCCGGACGGCCCGCGCGACACGGCGACGCCGGAAGCGATGGCGCACTGCCTGCAGCAGTTGGTCCTGGGCGAAGAGTTGCCGTCGCCGCAACGCATGCAATTACGGGCTGGATTGACCGGCAGCGTCACCGGCGCCTCGTTGATACGCGCCGGCGTACCGCCCGGCTGGCTGGTGGGGGACAAGTCCGGTGCCAGTGCCGCCTTCGGTACGCGCAACGATATCGCCGTCCTGTGGCCGAGCGAGGGCGCCCCGGTGGTCCTGGCGGTGTACACCACGCGTCACGCGCGCGACGCTACCATGCGCGACGATGTGGTGGCCGCCGCAAGCCGCATTGCCACCGAGTGGATACGCGAGCGGCGCTAGCCGGACGGCCTTTCCCTTGGTCCGAGATTCTCCGCCGCCGCCGCCGCCGCGCCGGAGCGCCCCTACCATACTGCCTCCGACAACTCTGCATTGACTGCGAGGCACGCAATGAATAACCACTCGGTAATCGGCCGGACTGCTGGCGCATTCAGTTGCGTCAATTACGTGAAGGGTATCGGCTCGATCGCCAGTTATCTTCACGCTGCCAAGCAGGTGGCCGCTGTTATGGTCGGGGCACCCCTGCGCGCCAACGCCAAGGTGCCCGACGCCGGCGCGCCGGGTGGCGCTTCCGCAACCGAAGGTGGTATCAACGGCGCCACTGCTATTGGCGCGCCAGACGTGCTGCGATCGCCCATGGACGATCCGGTGCCCCTGCATCGCCTGCGCACAGGCGAGGCGAGGGCGACCTCCAGCTGGATCACGGTCAACCCGAACGATTATCCGCGCGACCTCGGCGAATTCACCGACGTGGTGCTGCAAAACCTGGCGGAAGAGGGCGTTCCGGCCCGGCATCTGGAGCAACTACGCCAGCGCGAGGGCCTGTGGCGCGAAATACATGGCCAAGTGAATCGGGGGGAACTGCGCACCGATGGGGCGCGCCTACTGCTGGGCGCGACGTCGGAACTGGAGAATCAGGCTTTTCTGAACGATCAGGGCATCTACCAGCACTTGCCCACCCCAAAGCGTATCCGTCTGAAGGCAGTGGTCCTGTATTTGGGGCAGGTGCTGGCGCAGTACCAGCGCCCGCTTGACGCCTACAGGCGTCCAATCACGGGCTATCCGACCTTGAACGGCGGCGACGACGCGGAGCAGTTTGCCAATCAGGTGATCGGCCATGCAGGCTCCTGCGGTGGCAAGGCGGCCATTCAAGGCTCCAAGCGGGCGCACGAGCAAATCTGCGACGTGGCCCCGAGTGAGGCCGCCAAGAGGCTATGTCGAGACCAACTGGGCAGGCGCGCAATCGGTACGAATTCGCGGCGCGAACAGGCTGCGGCCGATCTGGCAAGTAAAGAGGCCATGAAGAACTTCAATGCGCTGCGTAATGCGTTCGACGCGACGGTTCCCGTCGGTACGCGGCATCCGGCCCGCGACGCCGGCCAGACTGCCGCGATCTTGCTGGGGGCGACTGGTTCGGACAGCGCCGCATATGCCGGATGTTTGCAAAAGCAGATGCCGAAACAATTCGATCCGCCGGCGCAGGACGCGCCACCGGTGCCCTCCGCCGCGCAGCAGGGGGCCGGTGCGATGACGCCTGCCATGCCCCAGAATCAGGATGTGGAGCCCATGGACACGAGTACCGGGGCAATGCTGGCTGCAGTTGGCAGCGCTGCGGGCGCGGTGGACTTCGTGCTCGATACCTTGATCCGCACCGTCACTTTGCAGGGCAATGCCGCCGCTGCCACCCCCATTCCGCAAACCACCACGCCGGCCTACCTGGCGGAGGAAGTGCAGGAGGACAGCCGTTACGTCAGTGCGTTGGCCCGTTCGCTGCGCGGCTGGGTCGACTACAGCAAAGCCAACCAGAGCGTCAACGCCTATCATGCGCTGCACGGTGTGTTTCAGCATTATGGCGAGGAGGTGCCGGAAGAGTTCACGCGAACTTTCGACATCACGCTGCTTGAGGATGAGGAGCGGCTGGACGAAGCCGCCGTACTGTACCATCAGTTGCGCAATCCCGGTCCCGATGCCGAAGCCGCGATGCCGCGCTCGGAACAATTGCGCACGCGCCTGCTGGACGACCTGCGCACAGAATACGTCGTTTTGCATGCGCTGGAACAGTTGCTGGCATCGCCGCGCAATATTTCGGCGCCGTCGCCATATTTCACTGGTTTTGCGATCGCGGACGCGTACAACAAGACTTTCGACCAGGTACTGCAATCGCCCAGGGTGTCGATCGACACCGGCTTCCGTGCTTTGTCAGCGGCGCGCCAGCGCGAACTGCTGGAGGCGAAGTTCGCGGACGTGGGCGAAAGCACGCAATTCGAAATCGGCACGGCGCGGCAGTCCGTAGCCAGTACCCTGATCCGTATGGCCCGCTATCGGGACCAGCCGGTACCGGGCCCATTCGCCTCGAACCAGGAACTGGCGCGCGCTTACGTGGAAGCTGAGCAGCAGTGGGCCGCCGACAACAGCAGTTTTCCCTTGCACCCGCGCCTGCAATTCTCGGAGCACATGGCCGCCGCGAGTGGCGTTGAAGTGATGAGCACGGCGGAGCTGAAGGCGCGCTACGACGCGATCCTGGCGATGGCGCAAGGCCACATCTTGTCGTATCCGCCCGAGGAGCGCAACTCGAATAGCGCCCTGGACCCGGAATCCTGGGTGACGAGCGTCGCTGCCAGGTACAACCGGGGAGGCGCGAGGTGGGACCAGCAACCCGCTGAGAGGCAGCGCAAAGCCATCCAAGCGGTGCTGAACGGCTTGCGCGCCATGTGTGAGCGCTCCGAGGAACCGGGATTTGGGGTACGCGCAAAGCACGTCGTCTATGACTTCGCAGCCAAGGTCAAGCAAGCTGGCCTGTTGAGCGAAGTGGTGGTGGGCGATACGCCGATGGAAAAGGCTTTCGCTGTGGTGGAGTATGGCACCGAACGACTGTATGCAGCCCTGAGTGATCCGCCGCGCTTCGACCGCCAGGCCGCCGCCCTCAAGATACTGCAAGAAGAGTTCCGCCTGGATCCGGAGTATGCCAGGAATACCGGCTTGCTGGAGAAGTTCATGCAGTGCGTCGACCAGCCGCTGCTTGACGGCAGTAAAATGTGGATCGGTACACGATTTGTCAAGCCCATTGACTTTTTGCAGCCAGCCGTCACGGCATACAACGAACGCTTGCTGAGCGATCCCTGGGTGCGCGCCAAGGCCAAGGAAAACCTGCGTCTGCGCGGGGCGCCGATGCGCGACGTCGACATTGAGCTGGAAATGCGTAGCGTGGCCGAGCCGTATAAGGCTGAAAGCGAGTACCACAAGCAGTTAATAACCATGTTGAACGTCGAATTGGGCAGTATTCCGATCGTCGGTGGGATATGGGGCATTTACCAAGGCTGGCAGCATGGAGACAAGATCGAGATGCTGATGGGCTTTCTAAATCTGCTCGAAGGCTCGGCCGGCGACTTGCGCAGCCTCAGCCTGAAGCTGCTCAAGCCTGGGATGGGGCAAGCCTTGTCCGATTTCAAGCGCATTACGGGCAAGCTCGGCGTGCAGGATGTCCCGCGGATTGACGACGTGCCATTTAAATTCAAGGCGCCGACGCCAGGCGACCTGCTGCCGGAGGCGCATATCGCCAGCACCATCAACTTCAAGGTGCGCGACGGGAACGTGCCGCGCGACTTGCGGCCGCTAGCCGCGCGTGTGCGCAGTGGCGAACGCGGTGTGACCTGGAAGGGACACGAAGTGATCCTGATCGAGAACGAGGACCGGGTGGTGCCGGTGAAAAACCGTGGCGGCGCCTATCAGGAGCTGGACTGGCAGACCGAACACCCGGTCAAGAATGGCAAGCTGATCCACCAGGACCCGACGTCACGCGGCTACCGCAACGACCAGCAACTGGCGGGCGGGATGCCCCTGCCGGGCCATTCCGGCCGGAAAAAGACCAGCGACGGCACACGGGTCGCGAACAGGGAGACAGTGGTCGCCGTGAAGGAGCTATTAAAACCCGCCAACGATCGCAGCCGGCAGAATTTCAACACTTTGTTCGAGCGGAATTTCGCTGTGTTCGACCTCGGGAACTGCATGACGAGCTGGGAGCTGCCGGGCCAGCCCGGCAGCGGCATGCAAGGCTTCAGGCAGTTCATGGAGCAGCTATACGACCGCAGCGAAACTTTCCGTCGCATCATGAATCACTTTGACGCCCATGGCCGCCGCGTAGACCGGCGCTTATGGAAAATCCATTTCGGCGGCCGTGTTCAAACTACGCACGCGATTAATCCGAGAACCGATCATCAAGCGCGCGCAATCGATATCCCGGCGACGATGGTGCACGCCTACACGGCCGCGAATGACGTGCCGACTTATACCAAGGAGAACGCGGTGGTGCACGAACTGATCCACGCCCTGTTGTTGGGAAAAGACCCCAATTTGCCGGACCAGACCGTGAACGCTCGGCCTGTCGTGCCCACCGACACCGGCAGCCCATCGTTCCTGGCCGACCGCATTCTGTTCGAAATGGGCAAGGACGTGCCGGAACGGGTGACGTACGCCGACTTCAGGCGGGGGGCGGCGGACCCGCGCGTGCCGGTGGCGGCGAACGATGCGCAACTGGATTCCTACCATATCGACAAAATGCTGAACCGCCACCGCTTGCCACCGACTGCGGACACCGTTGTGTTGGAACAGCGCCTTGCCGAACGCCCGACCGTCACGCAATGGCAGCAGTTGCAGCAGGCGCAGCGGCAGCCACCGGCCAGGCCAAGCGCGACCTTGCGCGCCGGCCGGCGCCTGGATGCGTTGCGCGAACGCTTCGAGCTGCCGGACGGCGCCGCCCCGCGAGCCTTCGAGAGCGTGTGCAAGCGTTTGCTGAAGAGTCGGACCTTCCGCAACCTGCTGGAACGTATGCCCGAGCGCGCCGAGGGCAAATGGCAGTTCGTGTTCGACGAGGCGACGGCCCAGGCGGACTTGCCGGCCGGCCAGGCCTGGGCCGGCGCCGCCGACCGCACCACCGGCAAGCTGTACGTGTTCGACGATCATTCGCAGTACCTGGAACAGGAGGGCTTGCGCGATACCGAGTTTGAACGCAAGGTCACCACTGCCTTCGTCAATGCCATGACTGAAATGGAAGCCCCGGCCCAGCCGTTGAAGAGCCGTGGCGGCAAGGTGAAACTGGTCGACGAGATCCTGCATGAGGCGGGCTATCACCATCCCACGCAATTGGTGGCGGCGCGCGCGCGCTCCAACGATTTGGCGTCGCAGCGGGAGGTGACGGCGGAATTGATCAAGGCACGCCGGGCGGTGCTGGTGGAAGAGGACTATCTCAAACTGCAGCGGCAACAGGCGGCCTGAGCGCGCCCCTCAGGCAATCGCCGCCAAGGCGGCATATTGCCCCGGCGTCGTGCCATACACGCGCCGGAACAGGGCGATAAAGGCGCTGACATTGTCGTAGCCAAGGTCCAGCGCCACGGCGGTCACGGACTGGCGCGCCGCCAGCATCTCCAGTGCGCGCAGCAGCCTGGCGCGCTGGCGCCAGGCACTGAAACTGAACCCAGTTTCGGCCACGAAGCGGCGCGTCAGCGTGCGCGGCGTGATGGCGGCCCAGGCCGCCCATTCTCCGATGCGGCGCGGATCGGCCGGATCTTCCGCCAACGCCTGCGCAATCTTCAGCAGGCGCGGTTCGCGCGGCATGGACAGGCCGCCGGGCGCGGCCGGAGGGGCGCTGATTTCGTCGATGATGACGGCCCCCAGGCGCGCCTGGGCCGCATCGGGCACGTTGCCGCGCCAGCACATGGCGCGCGCCAGCGCTTCGCGCAGCAGGCCAGAAACGGCCAGGATGCGCGTTTCGCGCGGCAGCGCGGCGCACGCTGAGGGCGCCACATACAAATTCCAGGCCGCGTCCCGCGCACGCACCGCGTGCGCTATTCCGGGCGGTATCCAGACCGCACAGTTGGCTGGCACCAGCCAATGGCCGCCGCCAGCCTCCACCGCCAGCGGGCCGCTGGCGGCACCCACCAGCTGTCCGCGTGCATGGCGGTGCCAGCGGCGCTCGCGTTGGCGGTGCGCCACGGCAAATAGTGGCGGTTGATCGGTGTCAGACCCGGCGTCGGCGCCAAGCAAGGAGAAGCTCGTCATGATTGGCGGAAATGAGCTAGCAATTGGCGCCAGCGGCGTAGCGCTGGGGGCGCCGGGTGGTTACAGTAATGGCTCCTATCACTTCGGAGATCTCCCATATGCAAGCAAAAGACATGCTGCCCGATCATTTGAACGAGCGCGATTTCGAGGGCGTCATCGTGCGCAAAGGCACGGTCGGCGCGTTTATTGTCAGTGCCAGGACCTGGCTCGATGCGGACGCGGCGCCCGCCGATCGCGCGATTGCCGAGCAGGACATTGTGGCCGCCGTACCGGCGCTGCGCGCGCTTGGCGTGCTGGAGGTGTTGACGGTGCGCGATCCGCATTTACGCCGGCTGGTCGAAGGCGAATGAGCGTCACCGCACGTCGCGGCTAGCGTTCGGGCCGAGCCGGGCCAACACGGCGCGGCTGGCGGCCTGCAGTAAATCCTGGCCGCACTGCGTGAGCGTGCCGTCTGGCGTTCCATGCAGCGCTAACGTCAGGCAGGGAAGGCTGAAGTCGCCGTCTGGGCGCCGTTCGGCGCCCAGTGCCAGCCATAGCCGGTCGCAGCGGCGGTGTGGAAGCCGCCAGCGCCGCGGGCGGTTGCTGTCGCTGACCAGCAGCAGGCGGCTGCAACCCAGGGCGTGCCCGAGCTGGCGCAGCAGGCGCAACAGCAAATCCCTGGGATGCAGTCCATGCAGCTCATGCGCCAGTAGCGGCGCGCTTTCGCCGCATGCATCCAGCACCCCCCCGATCCCCAGTTCGATGCGGCCATCGTCGGGTACGAAGCAGAAGGCCATAGCGTACAAAGGTTGCGCGTCCCGATACAGGTAGAGCAGCTGTTCTCCGTGGGGTGCCAGCGGCGCAGCGGCGCCCAGCTTGACGCAAAAGGTTGCGCCGCCGCGACCGGGCAGGTGCGCCAGTTCCAGCGGCTGGCGCGCCGCCGCCGCCAGCTGACCACCCCAGCCTCGCTGCAGGACGAAGCGGTAGTGGCTGCACAGGGCCGCCACCCGTCGCGGGCGGCTCAAGCGCAGGCTGAACCAGGGCAGGCAAGGCTTGTGCGCCAGCGCCGGTTGCGCGTGCAGCAGGTCGCGCAGCGCACTGTCGCTGTTCAGCAGTGCCAGCCAGCGGCGTGCCAGGCGGGGCGCAGGCAGCGCGCGCAGGCGCAAGCCGAGCGTGGTGTGCCGGCGTGCCGGCGGCGCGGCGCCAAGCGGCGGTGGCACGCGCCGGCCGTGCAGGGCGTTCGCAGCCAGCAGACAGGCTGCTAACCAGCCCAGGCCTTCGGCCATTGCCGCCAGTACATCGGAGGGATAATGGGCGCCCAGGTAGACGCGGCTGGCTGCTACCAGCACCACCGGCGGCGCGGCCAGCAGTACGATCGCCGCGCGGCGCCATTGGCCGCGGGTGCGCGACAGGAGCCAGGCGGCGCCCAGGGCGTACAGCATGGTGGCGAGGGCGGTGTGCCCGCTTGGGAAGCTGAAGCCGGTGGCGAGCTGACCAGACTGCAGCGTGTCGAACAGCGGCCGGGGGCGCGCCACGACCTGCTTGAGCAACAGGTTCAGGAGCATCAGCCCTGGCAGGCCGCATGCCAGGATCAGCAGCCAAAGGCGGGCGCGCGCCCGGATCATGCAGTAGGCCAGCAGCGTAGCCAGGACCAGAATCCCGGCCACGCTGTGCAGCAGGCTGATCAGGTGCATGGTGTGGGTCAGCCAACCGGTGGCGTGCTTTGCGCACCAATGCGAAAGGCGATGATCCCAGTGCAGCAGGGCGGCGTTGCCGGCGACTGCATGGGCCAATGCGCCAAGCAGCGCCAACGCGGTCAACAATAGGGCCCAGCAGGCGTGCCGTCCTGCGGGGCGCGGTTGACAGCCGTTCATTGCAGCGCCGGCAGCTGCGTGCCGGAGATGGCGTTGCGCGCCTGCACCGCGGCCAAGCTGGGGCGCCGCGACAGCAGGACCGTGCAACGCAAGGCGCGCGCCTGCGCCTGCAGCTCACCGGAGTCGCGTGCGTCGGCGCCGCCGCTGTGGGGGGCGATGCTGGCCTCGGGATACAGGGCCGACCATAGCGCGGCCGTTTCGGCGGCCGCGCTCGCGCGCGGAACGCTGCCTGCCGAGGGCTGGGCCAAGCGATGCAGCAAAACGCTGTGGCCAGAGCACAGGGCGCCGGCCAGCAGGAAGGGCCACAGGGTGGTGGTGGGGCGTTTGATGTCCATAAGCGCTGCATCTTAGGCACCTGGCGCGGCGGCACGGCCCGCTGCCGCGCAGTTTAGGACCGAATTACTCGCTCCAGGCTTGCTGTGCCCCGAACTCCATCTGACGGCGCAGCAGCATGCGGGCACGATTGACGCGAGAACGGATGGTACCGATCGGTACAAGCAGCTGTTCGGCAGCCTGGATATAGCTGCATTCGTCCAGGCACACCAGTTCCAGCGTGTGGCGCAGCCGCGGCGGTAGTTCGCGCGTGGCTTCCTCCAGGCGCCTGGCCAGCTGACGGAAATGTGTCACTTCCTCGGGCGAGGGGGTGCTGTCGTCGGGCGTTGCGCTACGCTCGCTGCCGTCCTGCCACATGTCCAGGCTTTCGGTACGTTCCGACTGCCGCACTTGGCGCGCCACATGATGGCGCGCCACGTTGGCCAGCACGCCGAAGAACCAGGTCTGCACCGACGCGCCGCGCAGGTCGTGATGGCTGCAGCGTAGCGCCTCGAGCAGGGCTTGCTGGATGATGTCGTCCTGCTGGTCCTGTGAGCGTTCGAAGCGCCACAGGAAGCGGCGCAGCGGGCTGGACGAGCTGGTGGCGGTGCGGGAGAGTTGGCCAAGGTAGGCCAGCATTTGCTGTTGTTGTTTGCTGTCAGGCGTTGGATTCATTGCTGCCTTTTTCCAGAGGAGCGGCGCCCCACGGGCACCAGCAGAAAATTAGAGCATGGGTATCTCGACCGCCTTGAGCGTTTGGCCATCTATCGGACCGGTTCCATAGCGTTCGGTCTTAGTTGGTCGCAGCGCGCGAATCGGAGGCGCCGCCGCGTGCTGTAGCCAATACTCGCGACAGCATGCAACTGCTGCGCTTTGCGCCTTGTCCTGCAAGGCATCCGCGCGTGCTTCGCTCGCGCCACTCCGGTTCCAGTCCGTTAGTCCGCCGTACGCAGCTGTTCGAGCAGTTGCGTGAACTTCTCGCGGCGAGCCTCCAACTGCCGGCGTTGCTGTTGTGCCAGTTGCAGCTCGCGCCGCGCCTGGTCGATGGCGGCGTGCTGGGCGTGCACGGCATCACGCCGCCGCGCCAGGCCGGCCAGCAGCGCCGCTTCCTCTTGCCGCCAGCACTGCAGCGCAGCGATGGAGAGCGGCTGCGCAGCTGCGGCCGCCGTCTGCGCTGCGCGCCGCAGCTGCAGCGTGTCGGCCGCCTGCGCCAGGGCTTGCTGCCGTGCCAGCAGTGCGGTTTCGGCGGCCGCCAGCGCTTGCCGGGCCTGCCCGACTAGGCCGTCCGCCGCCAAGCGGCGCAGCAACTGCAAGTGTTCCATGGCCTGCACGCGGGCCAGGTCGGGGTTGGGTGGGGGAGGCTCCGGCTCCACCTCGTGCGGAAAGCGGCGCGCGCTCACAGGCTCGCCAGGCGCAGCAATTGTTCGATGCTGGCGTCCCAGGTGGCACCCTGGCGCGTGTCCTGGCGCAGGAAGGCGATCACTTCCGGATGGGCGCGTACCACCTTGTCAAGCTCCGGATCGGCACCGCTGCGGTATTCGCCCAGCCGGATCAGCAGTTCGACTTCACGGTAGCTGGATAACACATGGCGCAAACGAGCCGCAGCCTTGCGCTGCTCCGGCGCCACAATATTCGACATGACGCGGCTCAGGCTGGGCAGGACGTCAACCGCCGGATAGTGACCCTGTTCGGCCAGCTTGCGCGAGAGCAGGATATGGCCATCGAGCAGCGAGACGGCTTCCTCGCTGATCGGGTCGGCCTTCAGTTCGCCGTCCAGCAGTACCGTGTAGAGCGCCGTCAGCGCGCCCTGGCTGGTGTTGCCGGCCCGTTCGAGCAGACGCGGCAGCATGGCATAGACCGAGGGCGGATAACCGGCGCGGGCCGGCGCTTCGCCCGCCGCCAGACCGATTTCGCGCTGGGCGCGGGCCAAGCGGGTCAGCGAATCGACCATCAGCAGCACATTCATGCCGCGCGCGCGCATGCCTTCGGCGATGGCGGTGGCGGTGAAGGCCGCGCGCACGCGCTCCAGCGCTGGACGGTCCGACGTGGCGCACACGATCACGGTGCGCGCCAGCAATTCTGGGTCGAGTTCGTGCTCGGTGAATTCGCGCACTTCGCGCCCGCGCTCACCGATCAGGGCCAGCACCAGCACATCGATCGCGCTGCCGCGGCCGATGGCCGCCATCAGCGTGGTCTTGCCGCAGCCGGGCGGCGCGAAGATGCCGACGCGCTGGCCACGGCCCAGGGTCAGCAGGGTGTCGATGCTGCGCACGCCAGTGGCGAACACTTCGCGGATGCGCGGCCTTTCGGTCGGCGCGGGCGCTTCGGCCATGACGGTGCGCCAGGCCATGCCGGGCGCGTCGCCGTCGGGCGGCTGCTGGCCGTCAAGTGGCAGGCCATAGCCGTCGAGCACCCGGCCCAGCAGATCCGGCCCGGCCGCCACGCGGTGCGTGCGGCGCAGCGGCCGGATCAGCCAGGACGGGCCCAGTCCGTCCAGCGTATCGAGCAGCGAGAGCAAGGCGGCGTGCTCATTGAAGCCGACGACTTCGGCGCGCCGCGTGCGGCCGGGCGCCGATGGGTGGAACAGTTCGCATTGTTCGCCGATGCTGGCGTTGGGCACGCTGCCTTCGACCAATGCGCCGAGCACGCGCTGTACCCGGCCCAGGCCGCTAACCAAGGTGACGCCGGCGAATGCCTGCTGCGCGGCGGCCAGCAGGCCGTTGCCAGCCTGGCGCCAGTGGCTATGCCGTTTCACCATGGCAGTTCCAGTTGGCGCTTGCCGTCGAACAGCAGCTTGCCGGGCCGGATCGCTTGCAGCCGGTAGCCGGCCATGCTGGTGCCTTCGTACATCACGGTGCCATCGGCAAGCGTGATGTGGGGCGCACTGCCGGTGACGATTTCGCGCACATCGAAGGGCAGTGCGCGCTGCAGCGGTGTGAGGGCGACGTCGATGCGCACCCGTGTACCAAAGCGCTGCCGCAAGCTGGCCAGCGCGCTGTCGAAGCGGCGTGATTCGTCGGCATCGAGCTCGGCCGAGAGCGTCAGGTGGCCGGTTTCGTAGACAATGCCCACCAGTTTGGACAAGTCGCGCTCGCTCAGAACCCGTTCAGTTTGGCGCGCGATCTCGTCGGCTTCGGCTGGCACCGCGGCCGCCGCTGGCGCCGCGGCCGCGCTGGGCGGCTGGGCGGACGGACTGCGTAGCACGCACCAGGCCAGCACCAGCAGCAACAGCGCGAGCGCGGTCACGGCCGGCAGGGCCAGCGGCCAGCGCCGGCCGGGCCTTGCCGCCTCCGGCACCGGCGGCGCGGACGGCTGCAGCACGGCCGTTTCCCATGGTGCGTCGGCTGGACTGAGCATGAGCCATGCCTGGCCGATGCGGAACGGAAGACCGGGCGCCAGCGCGCTGCCAGCATGCAGCGGCCGGCCTGCCAGGTCGGCGACATCGGCGCCGGAACCCGGCTCGGCCAGCCATTGGCCGTCCACCCAGCGCAAGCTCAGGTGCTGCGGTGCGACGTCGGGGTCGAGCAAGATGACGTCGCATGCGGTATCGCTGCCCACGACGACGGCTTCCTCCGTCAGCGGCAAGGCGGCGCCGGCATGCAAGCCGGACAGCACGCGCAGCTCCAGGCCGGCAGGCGCCGCGATGTTGCCCTCAATGGTTTCGTCCATGGTCACACTCCAAATTCGTCTTCCGCTTCTTGCGTGCCGGGTGGACACGGCACCACATCGAGCACCTGGACCTGCTGTTCCGGCGGCACTTCCTGGGTGGATAAGACAGGCAGTTCATTGAAACGGTCGCGCAACAGGCGCCGCACATGTGGGCGCAGGTCCGGCGCGCACAGCACCACCGGCGGTGGGCGCGGCGGCTGCAGCGCGAGCCGGACGGCAAACTCGTCGGTCAAGGCTTCGCTGGTGCGCACGTCGAGCGCCAGCATGTCGCCGTACGCAGTCTGGCGCACAGCCGAGCGCACCAGCGCTTCCAGCTCGGGCGCC
Source organism: Pseudoduganella sp. R-34 (assembly GCF_049904655.1). NCBI lineage: Bacteria > Pseudomonadati > Pseudomonadota > Betaproteobacteria > Burkholderiales > Oxalobacteraceae > Pseudoduganella > Pseudoduganella sp. R-34. Next base: position 4,472,719 of record NZ_CP184572.1, on the reverse strand, counting down.
AGCAGCAGGGCGTGCAACGGACCTTTGCTGGCGTAGGCGCCGCAGATTTCCCGTGCCAGCGCGCCGCGCACGCATTCGTACAGCACGGCCGGGTCGCGCTCGCGCTGGCCCCATTCGACCAGGGACTCGGCGATCGTATCCATATTGCGGATACTGACCTGTTCGCCCAGCAAGCGTTGCATGACATCGGCCAGGCGGCCCAAAGGCACACTGCGTTCGAGCTCCTTGGCCAGCTCCGGCGTTTTTTCGGTCAGCCAGCGGCTTAGCTTGTGTGCCTGTTCGATGCCGAAATAGCGCGGCCCCGCCCTCAACAGGGCGCTGGTGAACAGGCCGTTCAGGTATTCCCAGAATGGCTGCGGCTTGCCCGCCGCCCATTCCAGCACCTCAGCTTGCTGCGGCGTCAACCAGACCCGCTGGCGGCCGTCGCGTCCGATCGGCTCGATGCAGTCGGGCGCCAGCTCCAGCGCCGGTACCTGATCCGGCGCGCACAAGGTGGTCAGCATGTCTTGCCGCAGCCAGCCGGCAAAGACGCGCACTTCTTCATGGCAGAACTCGAAGTCGGCGTCGGCAACATGGATGCCAGGGTCGGCGCACACCGGTGGCGGCACCAGGCCGTAGCGCAGCACCAGTGAATTGCGTGCCAGGCGGGCTTGGTTGAGCACGTTTGCCGCCATGAGCGGGTCAACTTGCGCCCCGGTCCGCACGACGAAGTGACGCAGCACCTGGAATTCGCGCAACTCGGGCACTTCGGCGGCTGCTCTGGCCGCATCGTCTCGGGCGCGCTTCTGCTTGCGGTAGATCATGCCCAGGCCAAGCGCGAGCGCGCTGCCCGCCAGCACGGCGAACACCATGCTAGGCATGCCGGGCAGCATGCCAAACACCAGCATGGCACAGCCGGCAATGACCCAGGCCTTGGGCTGCGCCATCAATTGGGCGGTAATTTCCTTACCAACGTTGCGTCCGCCTTCTTCGCCGCCGGCCACGCGCGTCACCAGCAGGCCGGCCGCCAGCGAGAGCAGCAGGGCCGGGATCTGCGCCACCAGACCGTCGCCGATGGTCAGGATGGAATACAGGTGCATGGCGTCAGCGCCGGACATGCCTCGTTGCAGCATGCCGATGGCAAGGCCTCCCACCATATTGGTGAGCAGGATGACGATACCGGCAATGGCGTCGCCCTTGACGAACTTCATGGCGCCATCCATGGCGCCGAAGAACTGGCTTTCCTGGCCCAGCTGCAAGCGCTTGGCCTGTGCCTCCTTCGCGGTCAGCGAGCCATCCTTGAACTCCATGTCGATCGCCAGCTGCTTGCCGGGCAGGGCGTCAAGCGTGAAACGGGCGCCCACTTCGGCCACCCGCTCGGCGCCCTTGGTAATCACCAGGAATTGCACCACGGTCAAAATCAGGAAGACGACCAGGCCGACCACCAAGTTGCCGCCCACCACGACCTCGCCGAAAGCCTCGATGATGTGGCCGGCCTCCGCTTCGAGGAGGATCAGGCGGGTACTGGCGATGCTGAGCGAGACGCGAAACAGGGTGGTGACCAGGAGCAGGGCGGGGAAGGTGCTCAGGCCGAGCGAATCCTTGATCTGCATGACCAGCACGATCATCAGGCAGGCCGCGCACATGTTCAGGGCGATCAGAATATCCAGCAGCCAGGCGGGCAGCGGCAGCAGCATGGCCAGCACGATGGCGAGCAGGATGGCGGCGGCGGTGACTTCGGCACGGCCCCCCTTTGGCAGCAGTTCTTTGCCGAGGGCCTTGGCGTCGCTCCAGGATGGGGGCGTGGCGTTCAAACGTTGTTTCCTTGCGTGGCGGCGCGCGAAAGGCAGACCGCCGCGCGGTTGCATCGAGTATTGCGATCGGGGTTCATGCCCGCTAAGTGCCAAGGCGGTGGGAATTGGTTCGGCGTTTATGACGCTGCCTGCCGGTTGGCATGCCGCGAACCGGACGGCGCTCAGGCCGCACTAACAAATACAGACCCTCAAGAAACCACGCCATGCCTAGCTCAGTATCGAATTCGCCCAACACCCCACCGCCGGCTTGGCCGCCAGACGCCAGCGGGCCTCTCGCGCAGCGCGCGGATCAGCAAGCTTCCAGTCGATCCTTGTCTGATCGGTCGTCCATGTTGCAAAAGGAGATGCGTACTCTGCGAGAAAGCGAGTTCCGTTTGCAGAACCAGGTGCCGAGTTTTGACGTGGCGCGCCGCGGTTATAAGGAGGAGCCCGCCGGCTTCCGTTTCGACGAAGCCGTGCCGGGAATGATCCTGACGGTGACGCGCGGCGGTGGGCGAGTTGGCAATCTCGGTGAGGAAATCCGTTTCAGCATCGACCCGCGCCAGCTGCCGGAGGCGTTCGACGCAGTCGCCCCCTTGCTGTTGGCGGAAGACAGTCCTGTGGAGAAATGGCAGTTTGGCGAAACGGATGAGGGCGTCGCACGTCTGACGCTGTAAATTGGACCAGCGCCTGACGAGGCCGAATACACGGCGGTCCGGCTGAAGCGTGTAGCAGATTTCGTCAACCAGCTCGACGAGGCTTTGGCGACTGCAAACATCGGTCCTGGAATCCGTTCGATTTCCGACACGATAGTGCCTGGCTGGCGCTACGCTTCTTATCGCAGGATAGGCGATGCGGACGCCGGCGTGCCGAACGATGCGCGGCAAGCGGAGGGAGAACCGCTCTTTATTCTGCTATCCCAGCAAGCCGGGACCAGCGACGCCGTTATCACGCCTGAACCTCAGGGGAGGGTCCGATGGGAGACTATTGGTGCGAACCTGAGCGCATTACAAGAAGCGTATGCCTACCGGCGTGCGGTCAGCGAAGCTAACGACAGTGACAGGCAACTGAGCCGTCGAGAGCTGCGCGACTGGGTTTTGGCCGCCGACCAGAGTGCTGCTGCGCAAGTGACTGCAAATGCGATTGCCTGGGCAGTGCCCACCGAAGCAATCTACCGACCCTTAGAAGCAGTGGGAGATGCGCTAAGACGCAGGGCTGAGGCGGTGAGACGGTTGCAACAGTATTATCTTGAGAATTTCGATGGCCACACGCTGGACGAAGCCGGGCTCCGGGACCGTTCATTCATGCGGCAGTGGATTAGCTTATTGGAACGCAATCCCTATCTGGATTACGCCCAGGCAGAGCTGTATGACTCTACACAGCGATACTTCCGGGACAATAGGGAACTCCAGAAGAGCGCCAATGCTTCGCCAGAGGAAGTGCGAGAGTATTGGCTTGGCGTATTGGGTACGGGAAAGCCTGCCGAGCGTCTTAGATGGGATGGGGCGGAAGATGAGTGGCTGGCGACCCTCTCCACTGGGGATCTGGCGCGCCTCGCCGTGAGTATGGATGACGCGCGTCAAATCGGCGTCATGACCGCCTTATTGCAGGACCGAGTTGATCGGACTGCCAAACGAGTCGAGAGGAGGTATGGAAAGTGGCGCAAAACCCTCGCTTTGGAAGGAGCGGCAGATCCCGCCCGCGGCGAGTTTGGTATGTGTCAAGCGCAATTCATGCGCTCTGCTGGCTTTGATCAGGGCAATTGTTTGCCGACATCAACCATGTTTGCAATGGCTTACAAGGAAAGTCAGGAAAGCGGTGTCCTAGCATTGTCGGATGCCATTGCCGCAAGAACTGAGCGTAACTTCGCTGTAACCATTCAGGATATTGAATTTTCCGGGTTCAGATTGGCGCTCGAGACAGTGTTTAGTGCGGTGGAATTCGGCGAATTTCAAGGGCGCGCGGTGGCGTTGGACCAGGTAGTCGATGATATGGGCGTGGGAGCAGGATCTACCGCCGTCCTGTTAATGACGGGAACGCATGTGATGGCACTGATGGGCCGTGACGGCGCGGGAGGAAAGCGGCAATATCTTCTCTTCGACCCCAATCTGGGTGCTGTGGCATTCTCAGGCGAGGAAGCCCTTCGTGATGGACTCGCGAGGCATTTGGCCAGAAATCAGTCCACGTATGCGGTCGAAATCGGAAAGGATGACGGCCCCGTAGTGGATGTGCTGACGTTGGATGATGAAATGTTGGCCAGGCTGTCTGCCCTTGAGGTGGGGCGATCCCCGGATGGCACAAGTACGAATTTGGCTGAGTTCATGGATCGTTTCACTGCACCCAGCCGTGCGGCATCAAATGCGGCCAAGTTGCAGCGCGACCGGGTTAAGGATGCGCTGCGATTGGCACGGTCGATGCGCGCTCTGACCGCAGGCCAGGTCAGTTCACTGCGCGGCGTGGAAGATATGCCGCGATCACTGTTGCTTTACCTGGACCGTCTGGCGCGTATGGAAGGCGGCGCCTTGCTGGAGATACTGGAGCGTAGCCGATTGCTCGAAACGGTACGCGGTTCCTACGCGACGGGCCGAATCTTCGATGCACTGGGCCGAGCTATGGCGCGGAACGAGGTTCTGCCCGGGGATTTGTTGGGGTATTTGCAGAATGTTGCCCCGGGCACGTCTTACGAGGGGATGCCACGCTTGTTGGGCCAACTGGCGGCCCGCGTGAGTTCAGCGCAAGCCGCGCAAGGCATTCTCGATGTGCTCGATAGTGAAGGAGACGCGCCATTGCGCTCCGGCTACACCGCACTATTGGTGCGTCTGCGCGAATTGTCGGATGCGCCGGAGTTCCGGAAACAGCTGAGCCGATTGGCGGCGCGCTATGCTGTCCAGCTGACACAAGAATATGTCAAGCCATCGGCCGAGAACGTGTTGTCGCGGGCGGACGCCATCGCAACACTGCGCGAGCGCGACGTCCTATCGGCCGACGACCTTGCGCCTCCCATCTTGTACAGTGCCGTGAAGGAACTCAAGGACAAGGATCGGGACGTCAGGCGGGAACTGGACAACGCCGCTGCGCGCATGGGCAGCCTGCTGGACCGGCTGGTCGCTCAAATGCACCCGGAGCACCAGGAGATCGTGGCTGTCAAACTGATCAACAGCCGCAGACTCGGTGACGCCAGCCGTGCCGATTTTGGCAACCGCCTTCTGCGGCGTCACGATGAAGTCGGTCGAAGACCACCTTATTCGGCGCGGATCGAGGGCTGGCTCGCGGCAAAGCGCCTGCGCGCAGCGCCACCGCCTCAGCCCGCTGGGATGATTGCGCGCAGGCCGGCTCCGCTGGCGCCGGGGCCCAGCCTGCCGCGGCCCGATGTGGCCGATGTGGAAGCGATCAGGCTGCTGATGGAAGCGTCTTGGGAATCTGGCCAGCGCGTTTTTGCCACCATCCAGAACTTGGAGTCGGAGCGCATGTTGACGCCGCGGGTGCTGGCTGAATTCGATGCTGCCAACGTGGATGAACTGGCGGCCCGCCTAGGCATGTTGACGGTGGACTTTGATGTCAGGCCAACTGCGAATGAGGCGCGGCTGCTGTTGCGGCAAAAAGTGGCCGGTGCTCTGGAATGCGCGATACTGAATGCTCCGAAGCGCCGCGATATCTTGCAGGATTGGCTTGCCCAACAGCAGTGGTGTATTGCCTCCGAGACAGCAGCGCTGCAACCGGGCAGGCGCGAAGAGCCGCCGGACGCGATGTTTGGCGTACTGGGCGCGTTCGTACAAGAAATGAATGACGCTGCGCCTGCGATGATCGAACAGAAAAATGCCGAGCGGCTAGCATATGATGCTGCGGCGATAGAGGCTTGGCGTGAGGAAGCCTACGCCGATGCGTGTGAACGCGAGGTGCAGCAGAAGGCAGCGGCGGCGCAGCAAGCGGACTTGGTGACCCGGGCGCTGGAAGCGGCTGATCGGAACCATGCCGACCGCCTGCAGGCGCCGCGGGCGGGAACGGCAACGAACAGTGCCGATGCAGTGCCGCAAGCTGCGCCGACGCGCCCTGCACCGCACGCCACGCCTTTTACCACGAGCAGGTTGCGACCGACGGCCCCCCATTTGCGGCCTTTATGCGTCCGCCTTCGACAACGGCGCCCGACAGCGCCACACCCGGCGCGACGGTGGCACAGGCGCCGGCCGAGGTACACCAGGTCGACCTGGGCGCGATTGCCCAGCACTTGCATGACAATGCGCCGGCAGTGCCGCGATCCGAGCTTGGCGCGGTCGCATGGCGGCCAGATGCGCAAGCTCCCTGGCCGACGCCAGTACGGACCTTGGCGTCGGCCCTGCACCCAAGCGAAACATCGGCGAGCCATATCCAGGCCAGCAGTCGCACCGCGGCTGACCCGATGCCCATGAAATTCCGGGATTGGCGTAGTTAAAAATAACCTAGACGTAACATCGTCCTAGAAATGTGCAGGGGGTGCTCGGCCGTGATTCCTGATGGATACACTTCTCCCCGAAGTCGCCATTCAAGCAGACGCGCTTCCGCAGTATCCATTTCTCGAATAAACCGCAAAGAGATTAAACATGAAGAAACAAGTTATCGCTGTAATGATCGGTGCCGTCGGCACGCTCGCTTCCCTGGCCCACGCCGCCGATACGAATGATGAGTCCGGCCACGCCTACATCGGCGGTTCGATCGGCAATGCTCACCAGCAGTTGTCTATCAACTCCGTCAAGACCGTGCAAAAGCATCGTGCATTCAACCTGCACGGTGGCTACCAGCTGGACCAGAACTGGGGTGTTGAAGCAGGCGTGGTCAGCTTCGGCAAAGCCGAGTTCCTGAAGTCGAACGATGGCTCGCTGACGATGGATAATACGGCTGTCTATGCGGCCGCCACCGCACGCATGCCGCTGAGCGCCGACTTCGCCGTGTTTGCCAAAGGCGGCGCCTCTGTGACCCGCCACAACACCACCGTGCTGGGGATCAGCGAGCCGGTGGCAGAGGTTGCGGAAGGTCAGCCACAGCCGGCCAAGGAGACCAGCATTACCAAGGAGAAATCGACTCGCCTCTCCCCAATGGTTGGCGTCGGCGCTTCCTATAACCTGACCAAGAATGTCGCGCTGCTGGCGGAGTATGACTACTTCGGCAAGGCATCGTACAAGAAGCACTTTGGTGGCAAGGTCCGAGCAGACATGATGTCGGTGGGCGTGCGCGTAAGCTTCTGATTTCCGCGTTGCCGCACAAAAAAGCCGGGAGGTATCCCGGCTTTTTTCGGTCATCGCTTCGCTGGGCTATCTGCCGTCCAGAAACGGGCGCCGGCGCCAATTGTGCATCGATAGTTCATTTGCCTTACCGGGTGGTAGTCCGGCATTCCCAAGACGGTTACGTCCAGAGTCAGGCTGCCATCGTTGTTGAGGCGGTAGCGCATGAACTCGGTGGCAGGGCTGCCGATGGGGGACAAAGTAAAGTGCGTGTCGGAAAAGGCCAGATATGAGCCGGGTAGCATGAAACTGCCGATGGCCAGCCCTGCACGGCGGTCTGGGCCCTTGGCACCGAGATTATCGACGCATTGCGCAAGATCCATTGTCAGCGCCACGCTTCGCCCGTGCATCAGGGCCTCAACCACGTCACCGTAGCCCGGTAATTCAGCAGCTCCTGCTGTCGTGGACAGCAGGACCAGGGAGAAACCTGCCAGAAATTTCTTCATTGTGCTTTGCCTTTCCATGGGTGAAAAGGCGCACTCTAACCAGCGTGCTGAGCCGTCCGGGGTAAAGGCATTACTTCCCGGACCAGTCCTGCTTTTGCAGCAGGATTTCTTCGAAGGCAGTGGCGGCGGGATTCCGCAGCCGGGCCGGATGCCGCAACAGGGAGAAGCTGCGTACCGGCAGATCCAGGTTCGCACTGGCCAGCAGGCCAGCGCGCAGGTACGGCGCGGCGACCAGTTCCGACATGGCTGCGGCATAGGGACCGGCAAGTACTGCGCTGCGCACGGCTTCGTTCGACGGCAATTCAAGGGCAATGCGCAAGGCGAGACGGCGGGCACCGATAACTTTCAGTGCGGCCTCGAATTCGGAGCGCGTGCCGGAACCGGCCTCGCGCAAGACCCAGTGCCCGGTGCGCAAGACGGCAGCCGTGAGCTTCTGACCAGATGCCCAGGGATGGTCGGGCCGCACGACGACGACCATCCGGTCCTCGGCCACCACGCGGCATTGCAGGTTTTCTTCTTGCAGGGCGCCTTCGATCAAGCCAATGTCGGCGCTGCCTTGCACGACCGCACGAGTTACCTGTTCGGTATTGCCCAGATCAACCCGGAGCTCGATGGAAGGATGCAGGTCCTGGAAGCGCACCAGCAGCGGCGGCAGCCAGTAATTGGCGATGGTCTGGCTGGCATGGATGGTCAATGAGCCGCGCCGTAAGCCACCCAGCTCCGCAAGCACCGATTCCGCCGCGCGGCTGCTAGCCAGAACGCGCCTCGCCTCGTCCAGGAATGTCTTGCCGGCGTCGCTGATTTCGATGCCGCGGCCGACCCGATGGAAGAGCGCAACGCCGAAGCGTTCCTCCAGCGCCTTGATGGACGAACTGACGGCGGACGGCGTCAAGGACAGTGCCGATGCGGCGTGGGTCAGGTGCTGGCGCTCTGCGACGGCAACAAAGACACGGAGCTGCTCAAGGGTCATTGTTTAATTTAGATGAATGAAATATGAGAAATTATAAGATGGATCGAATGAATGGGAAAGCTGACAATCGCCTCATTGTTTTTGTCACGAACGGAGGTATGTATGCGTAATAAAGTATTGTCGGCCATCCCTGGCCTTGGCCTATGTGGCGCGGTGACGTTAGCCGCCTATCTGACCGAATGGATGGAGGCCCGGATCTTCGGGCGCGCCTGGCTGGAAAGCCTGGTGCTGGCGATCGTGATCGGCACTGCGGTGCGCTCGCTGCATCGCTTCCACCAGCGCTACGAAGCGGGCATCCGGGTTGGCGCCAAATTGCTGCTGGAGATTGCCGTCGTCCTGCTCGGGGCGGCAGTCAGCGCCAGCAATCTGCTGGAATACGGCCCGTGGCTGATCGCCGGCATCGCGGGGGTGGTCGTGATCGCAATCGTGGCCAGTTATGGGATTGGCCGCTGCGCCGGCTTGCCAAACAAGATGGCCCTGCTGATCGCGTGTGGCAATTCAATCTGCGGCAATTCGGCAATCGCGGCCGTGGCGCCGGTCATCGATGCCGACAGCAATGATGTCGCGGCTTCCATTGCATTCACCGCGGTCCTGGGCGTGGTGGTGGTACTCGGTTTGCCGCTCTTTGTGTCTCTGCTATCCTTCACTGCAGTCCAATACGGGGTTTTTGCTGGACTCACGGTCTACGCTGTGCCCCAGGTGCTGGCCGCTACCAACTGCATTTCCCCGGCTTGCGTGCACATCGGAACGCTGGTGAAACTGGTGCGCGTGCTGATGCTTGGTCCGGTTTGCGTGGTCCTGTCGCTGTTTGGCCTCGGCCAGGCGAAAGGCCGCCCGAGCTTGAATCACCTGGTGCCATGGTTTATCGTGGGTTTCCTGGTGATGCTGACGATGCGCTCGCTGGACCTGCTGCCGCAACTGCTGCTCGCCCCGGCTCACCATACCGCGAACTTCCTGACCATCATGTCGATGGCAGCGCTGGGACTTGGCGTCGATGTGCGCTCCGTGATGCGCGCAGGTCCGCGCGTTGCTGGAGTGGTGGTGGTCTCGCTCGCCGCGCTTGGGGTCGTAAGCTTCCTGTTGATCCGTATTTTAGGCATCTGATGCGCTGCCATGGCCGGTTCCCGAGGAAATGGCCTGCCAATTAATCTCGCATTTCGGGAACCGGCCGCTCCATGAGTTCAATCAATTCGCGCGCCGCTTTGCCCAGCGGCGTGGCGCTGCGCCAGACCAGATGCACCGGCAGCAGCAATTCGTTGCGGGTATTTTTGAAGTGCAGCCGCGTCAGCCGGCCTTGTTCCAGCAAACGGGTGATGCGGGACAAAGGAAAGTTGCCCCAGCCAAGCCCCAACTCGACCATTTGCAGGGCCAGGGGCAGGCTATCGGTGCGCCAATATGCCGCTGCCAGCAAAGGGCGCTTGTCGGTCATCGGCTGCTCACAGGCGGCGACAATGATTTGCCGCACGTTGACCAACTCCTGCAAGAAGACTGAGCCCGCCAAGCTGTGATGGGGGGAGATGGTCGCCACCAGCGATTCGCTTCCCACCCACAGGAATTGCTCGTCCGCTTTGACGTTGGGGCCACCGTACGCAAGGCAGACGGCGACGCGGCCACGGCGCAACAAGGCGAGCACCTCGTCCTGCGGCGCTTGCATCACTTCTATATCAAGCAAAGGATATCGTCGCGCCAGCACGGACATGGCCGCCATCAGGGAACTGCTGTCCAGATCGGCGGCGACTCCGATCGACAGCGTGCTTTCGAGGCCGCGCGCCAAGGCGACGGCGTGCGTGCGCAACTGCCTCAGCTGGTTGTGCACCAGCTTCGCCTGGGGCACCAGCGCCAGGGCGGCGGCCGTCGGACGCAATTCGCGCTGGCCGCGCTGGAACAGCTCGAATCCCAATTCGGCTTCCAGGTTGCCGACTGCCATGCTGACCGCGGAGGGGACACGCCGAAGCGCCCGCGCCGCGGCAGAGAACGAGCCGTGCTCGAGGACGGCCAGCAATAGTTCAACGTGATCGCTCGTCAGGTTCATATCCGACAGCTTATCAGAAAAACTGAAAGATGCTGACTTTGAGTGTCAGTATGACTGACGTATCTTTGCTGCAAGGCAGAGCGACCGTGCTGCCTTCACATGACTACAGAAAGCGAGAGTAAAAATGCAAGGTATCAAACGGAAACTGGTCTATGCGACTTCTTACGAATTGCTCGGCATGCTGATATCCGGTCTGGGGCTGGCTTGGCTGTCGGGGGGCGCACCCATTCATACAGGGCCTTTGTCGCTGATGATCAGCTTGATTGCAGTCGCTTGGAATATGGCCTACAACCTGTTATTCGAGCGATGGGAGGCATGCCAGGCACAACTGGCGCGCACGGTATGGCGTCGCGTGCTACATGCTGTGGGATTCCAACTTACCCTGATGCTCTACCTGATTCCGTTGATTGCCTGGTGGATGGCGATTACGCTATGGCAGGCGGTCCAGCTCGATTTTGCGCTAATGGTTGTTATCCCGGGCTACACATTCCTGTTCAATTGGACCTTCGATGCGCTCTTCGGCGCGCCGACTCAGCGGGGAACATCTGCGTGAGCTATGGCGGCACGGTGATGTTCTCCGGCATGGCTGCGGGCGGGGCGATGTCCATGGCTCTGGCGAAAGCCTCATCGCGATACTGATGCGCGACGAGCGTCCGTTCTACGGCAGTCCCTTGCGTATCGTGCAGGGCCTCGAATGCATCGAGGCGGACTGCTGGAAAGACCAGACCGCTGCGCGCGATTATTCAATGTGGCGCGGAGCACGCAGAGGCCCCGGGGTTCCGCGATGTTGGAGGACTGCTGGCGGGTTCGTGGCCCAGCGTCGCTACTGAATCAACTACTACCGATGACAATGGAAAAGATGCGGAAAATCTTGCCTGGGGAAGAATGCATTAGTGCCGCTGACATTGTGGCGCGGTTTGCGCGCGCGCGGCGGTTAGGTTCAACCTGGGCCGGATTCGATGCAATGGAGATCGCTCATGGAACACCAGTTCTATCGCGGGCTATTGCAAAGTTAAGCAAAGGACCGAGACTAACAGTTGGTGGAATTTCATGCAAAAGCCAGTCAAGACTCCCCGCGAAGCATTCAAGCTGATGATGGCCACGTGGCGTCGGGCTGCGCCTTTCTTCGCCAGTATTGAAGTCTGGCTGATGGTGCTGGTGGCCGCCATTACCGTTGGCGGTGTGTTCCTCGCTGCCATGGGCGATGCGCGCAGCGTGCTGGCAATCGGCTTGGCGGTGGGATACCTGGTGCTGCGCCCGGTACTGCACGCCAAAGGCATCCTTAGCTGGCCTTTTCTCTGAGGGGCGCTGCCGCGCCAAAGCGCTGCACCACGAACTCCACAAAGCTGGCCAGCTTGGGCGTCGACTGCCGGTCGCGCGGATAGATCAGGTGCATCGGGCGTGGCGTCGGCCAGTAAGCGCGCAGGATAGGCACCAGCCGGCCGGCGGCAATTTCGTCGGCCAGGACGGCGTCGGCCTGCATCACCAGGCCCAGGCCTGCGACTGCCGCCAGGCGCAAAGCTTCGCCATTGTTCGAGCGCATGCGGCAATGGGGGGAGGTGCTTTCTTCCGTACCGAGCTGACCGAGACGCCAGCGCGCATCATGGCGCCAGTGGGAGAAGTCCAGGCAGCGGTGCTGCGACAGTTCGCCGGGCGTGCGGGGCGTGCCATGGCGCGCCAGGTAGGCTGGTGCGGCGCAGACCATCATCTGCAAAGACGTCAGCGGCCGGGCCACCAGGGTGGAGTCCTTCAAGGGGCCGATGCGGATCGCGGCATCGAGGCCTTCTTCCACCAGGTCGGACAAACGGTTGGAGAGGTCGAGCTCGAGGTTGACCTCAGGATAGGTTTCCAGGTATTCCGCCATGGCCGGGGCCAGGCAGCGGCTGCCGAACGCCGCCGGCGCGCTGATCTTCAGCGTACCGCGCGGGACCGTGCGCATGGCGAGGGCGCCGCTCTCCGCCGCGTGCACCAGCTGCAGGATATGCCGGCATTGCTCGGCGTATTGCTGGCCGATCTCGCTAAGGCTTTGGCTGCGCGTGGTCCGGTGCAGCAGGCGCGCACCGACCAGTTGTTCTAGGGCGGCAATGTGCTTGCTGACCATGACGGTCGACATGTCGAGGGTTCGGGCTGCGGCACTGAAGCTGCCGGCATCCACCACGCGGACAAAAACCTCCATGCTGCGCATCTTGTCCATGCATTGTTAATCATGAGTTAAAGATGTTGTTAATTTTACGGTATTTTTAATCCCGGCTGCAGGAAGGATACTGGCGGCATGACAACCATGACTTTCTCCCTTTGGCTGGCGTTCCTCGCCATGGCTCTTGCCGCCACCTTCAGCCCAGGCCCTGCCGTGCTGTTGGCGGTTTCCACCACACTGACCTTGGGCGCACGCCGAACCGCGTACAGCTCCGCCGGCAACGCCGTCGGGGTATTCCTGGTCGCTTGCGTGGCCGTCGGCGGCATGGGCGTCTTGTTCAAGGCCTGGCCTGCGGCTTTTTCCGCCCTGAAGCTGGGCGGTGCCGCTTATCTCGCCTGGCTGGGCGTCAAGCAATGGCGCAATGCGGGGCAGGTTGGGGCGGCGGCCCTGGCAAGCGCGCCAGAAGGCAGCAGCCGCGGCGCGGTGTTCCGGCGCGGCATGCTGGTCGCTTGCAGCAACCCCAAGGCGATCCTGTTCTTTGCCGCAGTGTTCCCGCAATTTATGCCGCCGGGCGAGATAGAGTTGGCGCGCTTCCTGTTGCTTAGCCTGACCTTTGTTGCGTGTACCCTGGTCGCGCACCTGAGCTATGTGCTGCTGGCTGCCACGGCAGGCTCACGGATCGTGTCCGGACCACGGATGGCGATCCTGCAGCGCGGCACTGCCGTGTTGTTCATCAGCCTTGCGATCCTCCTGGCTTTCGAATGATAGCTGCCAAGGGCTGGCGTGGCGCAGCGCGCGATGCCAGCGCTTCCGAAATCCAATAAAGCAGTGCAGCGGCCGGGAAGGCGATGCCCGTCAACAGGGCGGCGCGCCAGCCGTGGCTTGCCAGCACCCAGGCGCCGGTCGCCGAGCCCAGGGCGCCGCCTGCGAAGAATAGCGCGAAATAGATGCCATTCAAGCGGCTGCGTACTTCGGCGCCCAGGGCAAACAAGGCGCGCTGCCCGAGCACAAGGTTGGCCGCCACTCCCATGTCGAGCACGATGGAGGCGATGACCAGCATGCCGATCGCAATGACGCGCGCATCGGGCATCCACAGGGGCAGCGCAAAGCCGAGAATCCCGAGCAGGAGCGCCGCAGCTGTCGCCGGCAGCGTATAACCCTGGTCCGCCAGCTTCCCGGCGACAGGCGATGCCACTGCACCTGCCATGCCGACCAGCGCGAACAAGGCAATGCCGGCCTGTGACAGTTGGAAGCGTTCGCCTTCCAGCACCAGCGGCACGACCGTCCAGAACATGCTGAAGGCGCCAAACAGGCCAGCGTGATACGCGGCGCGGCGGCGCAGCACGGGCGTGTCGCGGAACAGGTGCCACAGCGATCCAATCAGGCGGCCGTAGGAAAGCGCTGCGTCCGGAATGCGTTGCGGCAGCCGGGCGCGCAGTACGAAGGCCAGCATCGCGACCAGCACGGATGCAAGGGCGAACACTGCGCGCCAGCCGGCGTGATCGGCAATGAGGCTCGCCGCAGGCCGGGCCAGCATGATCCCCAGCAGCAGTCCACTTACCACCTTGCCCACAGTCTGCCCTCGCGTCGATTCTTGCGACAGGTGGGCGGCGAAGGGGACCAGCACCTGGGCGGCTACCGAACCGAGTCCGATGGCCAGCGAGGCGGCAAGGAACTGCGCAGCGTTGTGACTCGCGGCCGCTGCGGCGAGAGCTGCAGCTGCGAAGAGCAGGGCGCAAAACACCAGTTTGCGGTTTTCCAGCAGGTCGCCAAGGGGGACCACGAACAGCAGGCCAAGCGCATAGCCGGCCTGGGTCAGGGTCACGATCAGGCCCGCCGCTGCGGGCGGCAGTCCGGTCGCTGCGCTGATAGGGCCGACCAGGGTTTGTGCGTAATACAGGCTGGCGACTATCAGTCCGCTGGCGCCGGCCAGCAGGGCCACCATGCTGCGTGAAATATCGTTCTTCATGTTGAAACTCCAGTAGTGGAAAGACTGAAGCCATTCTGCGGGATGCGGCCGCAAAGATAATTGGCCAACAAATAGCCTATACTTTTCACATTAAATGAACAATTGGAGTGCCATGGACCGCTTGAAAGCCATGCAAACCTTCGTCCGCATCGTGGAATCAAACAGCTACACCAAGGCGGCTGAAACGCTCGACTTGCCGCGCGCCGCGCTGACGGCAACCATCCAGAAGCTGGAAGCCTATCTCGGCACGCAATTGCTGCAGCGAACCACACGCACGCTTTCGCTGACCAGCGACGGCGCGGCCTACTTCCGGCATTGCCTGGCGATTCTCGCGGCGGTGGACGAAGCTGAAGCGCCATATCGAACCAGCGATGGCGCCGCGCCGCAGGGCAGGCTGCGCGTGGAGCTGGGCGGCGCGGTAGGGCGCAATGTGGTCTTGCCGCAGCTGGGGGAATTCTGTCGTGCCTATCCCGGCGTCGAGCTGGTACTCACGCTCAGCGACCGGCTGACAGACCTGGTCCGTGAAGGCGTCGATTGCGCCCTGCGCGTGGGCGAACTGCAGGACTCAGCCCTGATCGGGCGCCAGATCGGCACCATGCGCTTCGTGACCTGCGCGGCTCCTTCTTATCTCGCCGCGCGCGGCGTGCCGCGATCGCTGGAGGAACTGGCGCAGCACACGGCGATCCTGCACTACTCAGGCCGTACCGGCCGTGCCTTCGACTGGGCCTTCAACGATGCTGGCGGCGTGCGCAAGATCGATATGGCCGGCGCCCTCGCGACAAACGATGCGGAAGGCTATGTCACGCTCGGCCTGCAGGGGCTTGGCCTGGTGCAGACGGCTACCTACCTTGTCCGCAGCCACCTCGCCAGCGGCGCGCTGGTGCAGGTGTTGCACGACACGCCGCCGACTCCGATGCCTGTTTCATTGGTCTATCCCCAGGGCCGCATGGCGTCGCCCAAGCTGCAGGTATTCGCGCGCTGGCTGGAGGCCTTGTTCGAGGCCGAGCCGGACCTGCAGCGCGCAGCCGCGTGAGCCATTGTTGCGGTAGAGGAAGATTGATAATAGTATATTGTTGTTAAAATAATTCGAGCATCGGCGATGAAGGATCCGTATATCTCGCAAGACGCAAGAGAGAACTGGGGTAACCGGGTGCTGAACCTGGCGTCCATCTTCCTGCCCTGGCTGTTGATGGCGGCGATTGCGTCTGGCAGCGAAAAGCAGTTGGCGCCAACCGCCACGACATTGCTGCTCTTTGCCGTCTTCTTTGCCATGACCGTGGTAGGCGTCGCCATCGGCATGCATCGCTACTTCACGCACCATGCCTTCAAGACCAGTGGCTTCATCAAGGTCTGCCTGGGCGTGCTCGGGACCTGGGCGATGCAGGGCGATATCACGCGCTGGGTAGCCGATCATCGGCGCCACCATCGTTTCGCCGACAAACAATTCGATCCCCATTCGCCATGGTATTCCGACCGCGGCCCGATTCCGAATCGCCTGCACGGCTGGTTTCATGCGCATATGGGATGGATGATTTACGGGCGCGTGTCGCAGCCGGGGCGCTATGCCCCTGACTGCCTTGCCGACCGCAGCATCGCCGTCCTGTCCAGGTACTACTGGCCGATCGTCGCCCTGGGCCTGGTCCTGCCTGGAGCCTTCGGATATTTGCTTGGCGGCGAAGGCGAGATGGCCAGGTGCGTCTTCTGGGCTGGTGCTGCAAGGGTCGCCTTGCTGCACCAGTTGACCTGGTCGGTCAATTCCTTCGGCCATCTGTTTGGCCAGAAGGTGGCCGGCAGCGACAGCGAGGCGCGCGACAATATTTTCTTTGCCTTGCTCCTGCTGGGCGAGGGCTTGCACAGCCACCATCACTGGCGTCCTGCTTCTGCGATGAACGAGCCGAAGCATCTCGATGCTGGCGGATGGCTAATTCGCGGGTTCGAGAAGCTTGGGCTGGTTTGGCACCTTCGATAAGGCAATCGGCGCGCCGTGGCGCACGGCGGTCATCTCCGCCACGATGGCGACGGCGATTTCGGGCGGCGTATGGCTGCCGATGGGCAGGCCGATAGGCCCGTGCAGCCTTGCCAGTTCTTCCTGCGAAAAGTCGAAGTGGCCCGACAGCCGTTCGCGCCGTTTGGCGTCATTCGTGCGGGAGCCGACCGCACCGACATAGAAGGCGGGCGAACGCAGGGCTTCCAGTAGCAGCATGTCGTCCAGCTTCGGGTCGTGCGTCAGCGCGACGACAGCGCAGCGCGAGTCCGCCTGCATGGACAGGAAGGCGTCATCGGGCATGGCGGTGAGCAGCCTGGTGCCGGCCACACGCCATTCGGCGCCGTACTCGTCGCGCGGTTCGCATATCGTGATGTCGTAGTCCAGTGCCTGCGCCATCTGGGCAAGGTAATAGGAAATCTGGCCGGCGCCGACGATGAACAGCCGCCATTGCGGGCCATGGACGGTGCGCAGGCGCTGGCTGTCCCAGCTCAACACGTCGCCGCGCTGTGCGCCAGCCAGGCTGGTGGCGCCGCGCGCCAGGTCCACTTCGCGCACGGCCAGCTCGCCGCGCTCCAGGCGCCGGGCCAGTTCGTCCAGCTGCGCGGCATCCGGCTGCGGTTCGACCACCAACTGCAGCGCGCCGCCGCAAGGCAGGCCAAAGCGCGCTGCCTCGTCCTGCGTGACGCCGTAGTCAAGGCTGAACGGCAGGCGGTCCCCAAGGCGGCCCTCGCGCATGCGGGCGATGATGTCGTCTTCGACGCAGCCACCCGACACCGAACCGATGGCCATGCCGTCGTCGCGTATCGCCAGCCAGGAGCCGGAGGGACGGGGCGCCGAGCCCCAGGTATGCGCCACGGTGATCAATGCGTAGCGCCGCCCTTCAGCCGCCCAGCGGCGGGCGGCTTCCAGCACCTGCAGGTCAACACTCTCCATCAGGCCTTCAGCTCCTCTGTACGGATCGGCAGGCTGCGCACCCGTTTGCCGGTTGCCGCGGCAAGCGCGTTCGCCAGGGCAGGCGCCAGCGGCGGCACGCCCGGTTCACCGATGCCGGTCGGCTTCTCGGCCGAGGGGACGATGTGCACTTCCACCTTGGGCATTTCGTTGATCCGGATTGGCGCGTAGTCGTGGAAGTTGGACTGTTCCACCACGCCGTCCTTCAGCGTGATGGCGCCATGCAGCGCCCCCGACAGCGCGAAGCCGACGCCGCCTTCGGCCTGTGCGCGCACCACGTCGGGATTGACGACCATGCCGCAGTCCACGGCGCACACCACGCGGTCGACACTGAAGCTGCCATCGGCATTCACTGTCACTTCAGCCACTTCGGCAACGAAGCTGCCGAAGGACTCATGAACGGCGATGCCGCGCCCGCGCCGGGTACCGGCCGCACCGGCCGGCAGCGGCTGGCCCCAGCCGGCCTTTTCCGCGGCGAGTTTCAGCACGCCCGCGTGGCGAGGATGCTTGCCGAGCAGCGCCAGGCGGTAGGCAACCGGGTCCTGCCCCGCGCTGCTGGCCAGTTCGTCGATAAAGGTCTCGGTGGAGTAAGCGGTGTGGGTCGAGCCGACCGAGCGCCACCAGAGCACCGGCACGCCAATATTGGTCGGCGTGTGCAGCTCGACGCGCAAGGCCGGGATGCCATACGGAAGATTGGCCGCACCCTCGACGGACACCGCATCAACGCCGTCCTTGATCATCATGCCGGCGAATGCCGTGCCGGCGATGATCGACTGGCCGACCAGGCGGTGGCGCCAGGCCGTCGGGCGGCCATCTTCACCCAGCGATGCTTCCAGTGCATGGTGGAAGGCAGGGCGGTAGTAGCCGGCTCGCATATCGTCTTCGCGCATCCAGACCATCTTGATCGGTGCGCGGGACTTGCTGGCCTTGGCGATCTGCACCGCCTCCAGCACGTAGTCCGCGTCCTTGCTGGCGCGGCGGCCGAAGCTGCCGCCGGCGTAGAGCATGTTGATCTTCACTTTTTCCGGCGGCAGGCCAAGCAGGGCGGCGACCGAAGGCTGGTCGATGGACTGGAACTGGGCGCCGTACCACAACTCGCACTCTCCTTCGCCGATGCGCACGACGCAGTTCAAGGGCTCCATCGCCGCATGTGCGAGATAGGGGAAGTCATAGGCGGCGCGCAGCACGCGGCCAGGGCGGGAGAGGGCAGCCTCGGCGTCGCCGGAACTGTGGGCCACCAGGCCAGGCTGCTGCGCCAGCGCGCGGAACTGCGCGAGAATTTCCTCGCTGTCCAGTTTGAAGGCACGGGACTCATCCCAGTCGATCCTGAGCGCGTCGCGGCCTTTCTTTGCGCTCCAGGTATCGTGCGCCAGCACTGCCACGCCGGTCGGGACCTGCACCACGTCGACCACGCCCTTGACGGCCTTTGCCTTGCGCGCGTCAAATGACCTGACCGTGGCGCCAAAGCGCGGCGGGCGGGCGACTACGGCGGTCAACATGCCGGGCAGGTGCACGTCCTGGGTGAATTGGGCGCGGCCATTGACCTTGTCCGCGCTGTCCTTGCGCGGCGCATGCTTGCCGATCAGCTTGAAGTTTTCCGGTGATTTCAGCGGCACGTCGGCCGGCACCGGCAACAGTGCCGCGGCGGGCGCCAATTCGCCGAAGCCGGCCTTGCGCGCGCCGTGGCTGACGATGCCTTCGCTGACGCGGATCTCGCCGGCAGGGACTTTCCATTGCGCGGCGGCGGCCGATACCAGCATGGCTCGCGCGCTGGCGCCGGCTTTGCGCATCTGTTCCCAGGAGTTGGCCATGGCGGTACTGCCGCCCGTGCCCTGGACCGGTCCGAATGCCAGGTTGTTGTAGCGGCGCGCGTCAGCAGGCGCGCCTTCCACGCGCACCTGCGACCAGGCTGCGTCAAGTTCTTCCGCGACCAGCGTGGCAAGGCCGGTGTAGGCGCCCTGGCCCATTTCAACGTGCTTGGCGATGACGGTGACCGTGCCGTCCGTGCCAATGCGGACAAAGGCGTTTGGTTCGAATTCCGGTGCTGCGGCGGCAGCGGTTGCGGCTTGCGTGCCGGGCAGGTAGATTGCCAGCGTCAGGCCGGCGGCAGCCTGCACTGCGCTGCGCAGGAAGTCGCGGCGGCTGCCATTTTCAATGCGAGGGGAAGTGATGTTCATGCCAGCTCCTGTGCGGCTTCGTGGATGGCGGCGCGGATGCGCACGTAGGTGGCGCAGCGGCAGATGTTGCCGGCCATGGCTGCGTCGATGTCAGCGTTCGATGGCTTGCGATTGCCTTCCAGCAGGGCGACAGCGCTCATGATCTGGCCGGACTGGCAGTAGCCGCACTGCACCACGTCCAGCTTTTTCCAGGCTTCCTGCACCACCTTGCCGATGCGCGCGCGGTCGACGCCTTCGATGGTGACGATTTTTTTCCCGACAGCGGCCGAAACGGGCGTGCTGCAGGAGCGGATCGGCGTGCCGTCCAGGTGCGCCGTGCAGGCGCCGCACAGGCCCATGCCGCAGCCGTACTTGGTGCCGGTCAGCTGCAGCTTGTCGCGCAGCACCCATAGCAATGGGGTGTCGGCGGCGACGTCAACGCGTGTCGTCGTGCCATTGATATTCAGTGTGATCATTCCGTACTCTCCGCTCATGTGGAAATGCAAGCTTGCATTCTAGGGAGCGGATTTTCGCTACTGATAGCACAATCCCACCGATTTCTTGCCTGATCCTCTTTGGCGCTTCAGGCAGCAGCGGCTTCGCGCCGCATGCTGTCGATATCGCGCTTGGGCGGGGCGCCGAACAGGCGGCTGTACTCGCGGCTGAACTGCGAAGGGCTTTCGTAGCCGACCCTGAACGCGGCGCTGGCGGCATCCAGGTGTTCGTTCAGCATCAGGCGCCGCGCTTCGTTCAGGCGCAGCCATTTCTGGTACTGCAAAGGGCTCATCGCAGTCAGCTGGCGGAAATGCAGGTGCAGGTTGGACGTGCTCATTTTCACGTGTGCCGCCAGTTCGTCCAGGCGCAGCGGCTGGGCGTAATGCACGCGCAGCCAGTCGAGTGCGCGCGCAATGCGGAAACCCTGGCTGCCGGTGGAGGCAATCTGGCGCAGGCGTGCGGACTGGTCGCTGAGCAGCAGCCGGTAGTGGATCTCGCGCTCGACCAGCGGCGCCAGCACCGACAGGGACTCCGGCTCGTCCAGCAAGGCGATCAGGCGCCGGAAAGGATCCGCCAGCGCGGGCGTCAGGCTGCCGATGGCCGCCACGCCCTGGCTGGAAACGTCGGCCGCCAGGGGCAGCCTGCTGTGCGTGGACAGTTCGGTGATGGTGCGCAGGTCAAGCTTGTAGACCAGGCCAAGGCAAGGCTGCTCCGGAGTCGCTTCCAGCACCTGCGATCTGCCGGGGAGGTTCAGCGCGGTCACCATGAAGCGCTGTGCATCGTAGCGGTAGCATTGCTCGCCGATGACCAGTTGCTTGGCGCCTTGCGCGACCATCACGATGCTGGGTTCTACCAGGCAGACGTTCGGCGGAGTCGGCTCATTGCGGCGGTACAGGTACAGGTTGGCAATGGGGGACTGGTAGTCTTCCGCGTCCTCGGTCCATTGTGCGACAGCTTCAGCCAGGGTTTTCATGCGGCTAGCATAACATCACGGCCCGGTTTGTTCATGAGCCAGGATTTCCCACGCGCAGAAAACGGTCAAGGGCAAACGCCTTTGCCGGCCGCCTGGCTGCGCACTGCTTTCGCGATATCCGCCGCTACCCGGGCTATCGCGCGGCGGTGGCCCATCACCAGCGCGTCATAGCCGGCGCCCACTTCTTCACGGGCGGTGCTGCGGCAGGCCAGCACTTGCGCGCTGCCCGCCACGCGCACGCTCCATACGGCGTCCAGCAGCGCATAGTTGCCTGGCGCCGATTCGAAGCGCTGCACATTGGTGTTGATGCGGTAGACCGTGGCCTTTTCCGGCTGCGGCGTGCGGAACACATCGATGGCGCCAAGTTCGCCTGAAATGGCCAGCGACAGGGCCTGCCCGATCTCCGCTGCCGGCGGCGAGGACCAGCGCTCCTGCTCCAGCAGGTCGACGCGCCCTTCGCCGGAAGTCACCACCAGCTGGCTGCGCGACACCTGCTGCGGCACAGTCACATTCTGCACCTCGATGTAGTAGCCCGGATTGGGCACGCTGGCGGCAGGGGCCATGCCGTTGCTGAGGCTGTAGAAGCGTTCCGGCGGCGGGCTTGCGCAGCCGGCCAGCGACAAGGCAAGCACTACGCCGCCTGACAGGGAATGCCAGCGCATCATTTGTTCTCCTTCGCAGGCTGGGGTTTGGCGCGGATCAGCGCTTCCGGATGGCGCTGCAGGTAATCCGACAGTTCATTGAGCGATTGCAGGGTTTGCGTCAATTGCTGCAAGGCTGAACGCAGGTCGGACTGCACCGGCGAATCCTGCTGCAGCACCTGCTGCGCCGCGCCGAAGGTCTGGCGCGCCTCGCCCAGCGTGGACTGCAGTTCCGGCACGAGCTGAGAATCGACCTTCTTGAACAGGTTGTCGGCGCTCTTCAGGGAGTCGCGCAGGTTGTTGCCGATCTGGTCGAACGGCACCTTGTCCAGCTTGCGCGCGATGCTGGCGATCTGCGCCTGCAGCTCGTCCAGCGCGTTCGGCACGGTCGGCACTTCGACCGGGTAGGCGTTCATGTCCAGCTTGACCTGCGCCGCGTTGGGGAAGAAGTCCAGCGCAATATACAGCTGGCCGGTCAGCAGGTTGCCGGTGCGCAGCTGGCCGCGCAAGCCGTGGCTGACCATGCGCTCGAGCACCAGCGGGCCGGCGTTGCGGTCCTTCTCGTCGGTGACCGTCTCTTGGAAGCGGCGGCCCAGGCGGCCCGGATACATGTCCACCGTGACGGGCATGCGGAAGTCCTTCTTGACCGGGTCGAACTCCACGCCTACCGAACGCACTTCGCCCAGCACGATGCCGCGGAAGTCCACCGGCGCGCCGGGCGAGAGCCCGCGCAGCGACTGGTTGAAGTAGAACACGGTGGTGATCGGTGCGCCATCCTGCTCGCGCATCGCGCGGGCCTGGTCGGCCGCGAGCGGGAATTCGGTGCCCGCGGCGGCCACGGTGTCGGGCTTGCGGCCGGTGACCGATTCGAAGCCGATGCCGCCAACCAGCATGGCCGCCACCGATTGCGTATTCAGCTTGAACCCGCCCGAGTCGAGCTGCAGGTCGACGCCGCTGGCATGCCACCAGCGCGTGCTCTTGCCCACGTACTGGTCGTAAGGCGCGTTGACGAAGACCCGGATGGCAACCCCCTGGCCGTTGTTTTCCAGCTCATAGCTGATCACCTGGCCGACCGGGATGCGGCGATAAAAGACTGGAGAGCCGGCGTCGATCGAACCGAGCGACTCGCCGTGCAGCGTGTAGTGCGTGCCTTTCTGGTCGCCCGCCACTTGCGGCACTTTTTCCAGGCCCGTGAATTCGTGGCTGCTGTCCTTCGACTTGCCGGCGTCGACTCCGATATAGGCGCCTGACAGCAGCGTGCCGAGGCCCGAGACGCCGCTCACGCCGATGCGCGGCTTGACCACCCAGAAGCGGGTATCGGCCGCGGTGAAGCGGCGCGCATCCTTGTTCATGTCGATGGTGACCAGCACCTTGCTCAGGTCCGGCGACAGGGAAATCGCGCGCACCTGGCCGACGTCCACGTCCTTGTATTTCACCTTGGTCTTGCCGGCTTCGAGCCCTTCGCCGCTGCGGAAGCTGACCACCACGGTCGGCCCTTCGTCGAAGTAGGACTTGGCCACCAGGCCGATACCGACCAGCGCTGCAAGCAGGGGCAGCAGCCATACCAGCGAAGGCAGCCAGTGGCTGGCCCTGTCGACCTGGGGCTGGGGCAGGGGAGCACCGGCGGTATTGGCTGGGGCGCCGTCGTGTTCAGGCATGTTGTTCTCCATTGGGCGGGACGGGATCCCAGATCAGGCGCGGGTCGAATTGCATCGATGCCAGCATGGTCAGCACCACGACGGCACAAAACGCCAGGGCCCCGGGGCCGGCGGTGATGGTGGCGAGCGTCTGGAAGCGTACCAGGGCCACGGTCAGGGTGATGACGAAGATGTCCAGCATCGACCAGCGTCCTACGAATTCCACCATGCGGTAAAGCCTGGTGCGCTGTAGCGGCCGCCAGCGCGAACGGCGCTGTGCAGTCCATGCCAGCAGCGACAGGGCGGCCAGCTTCAGCAGCGGTACCAGGATGCTGGCGACGAAGATGATCGCGGCCAGGGCGGGCGAACCGCTGTCCCAGAAATACAGCACGCCGCTGATGATGGTGTCGTCCTCCAGGCCGAACAGGGAATGGGTGTACATCACGGGCAGCAGGTTGGCAGGAACGTACAGGATGGCGGCGGCAATCAGCAGGGCCCAGGTGCGGCCCAGGCTGTCCGGATGGCGGTGGTGCAGGCGCGCGTGGCAGCGCGGGCAGTCCTGCCGCCGTGTCCCGCTGTCTGCCGACACCAGCCCGCACACGTGGCATGCCAACGCTGCCTGGGGAACGGGCGGAGGAACGTCCGGCTGCGGCGCCAGGGCGTCGCCCAGGTTCCACAGCATCTTGGGGTCGAACGACACCACGATGGCGAGCATCAGCGTCAGCGCGGCAAACGCGAACAGGCCCGGCTCCAGCACCACCGTGGCCAGGCTGGTCATCTTGACGATGGTGATGAGGATGCCGATCATCAGCACTTCCGTCATGCCCCAGCGCCGCGCCAGGTGGACGGCATACAGCAGGACATTGAACAGTTTTGGCTTGTGGCCGCCCGCCAGCGACAGCGTGACGTGCAGCAGCGACAGCAGTTCGACCGCCGGCAGCAGGATGGTAAACAGGAAGACCGCCGCGGCTACCAGCGGCATATGCCCCTGCCACAGCACCACGATGGCTCCCAGCAGCGTGGCGCGCGAGACATTGCCGTTCACCTCCAGTTCAACGATCGGGAAGCACTGGGCGATGACATACACGATCAGGGCGGTCAGGATGATGGCCGCCATGCGGCTGGCGTCGGAATGTATGCCCCGATACATGATCGAGCGGCAGCGCACGCAGCGCGCTTTTTCGCGCGGGCGCACCGGGCGCCGGCGATGCAGCACGCCGCAGTCATGGCAGCTAATCAGGTCGTATCGATGCACTCGTTGGGCGGGAACTGAAATATGCCAGCATGATACGACATTTGCCATGAAAGCCGGCACTGTGACTATTCGATAGACTTTCGGGTCCCGAGTTCGGCTACAGTCTGCGGCCATTCGAAAGACGAACCGGGACACGCATTGAAACTGGCACGATTAGCACGACTAGCACAAAGGGCTTTGCTGGCATTGCTGCTTGCGCTGGCCGGCTACCTCGCCGTTGCCGCAGCCTGGGCCTGGACGGCTTTTCCAGCGGCCGTCCAGAACCTGCCGCAGGCATCCGCCGTGCCGCTGTCGCCGCGCCAGGTGGAGATCCTGCTGCAGGTCGAAGACCCGGACTTTTACCGTCATTCGGGCTTGAGCGTCTTTGGCGGGCAGGGACTGGCGACCATCACGTCTTCGCTCGCACGCAGCGTGTACCTCGGAGAGGCGCAGTTTGACGGCGCCACAGGCGCGTTCCAGCGCTTTTACCGCGGCGTCTTCGATTGCTGCAAAAAGATCGATATCGGGCGCGACGCGATGGCTCTGGTGCTGGACCGCAAGCTGGGCAAGCCCCAGCAACTGGACGCCTATTCGGCCCTGGTCTATATGGGCACCCAGGAGGGCAGGCAGGTGCGCGGCTTCGGCGCGGCGGCCCTCAGCTACTACGGCAAGCCACTGGACCGGCTTTCGGAGCAGGAATTCGTGGGCCTGGTTGCCATGATCAAGGCGCCTAACCTGTACCACCCGGTCAGGAATCCTGCACAGTTTGTCCAGCGCCTGATGCAGGTGAACGTTCAGCTCCGGAATCAATAGACCAATGAAAAAACTCGCCCGATCGATCTTCCTCGCTTCGCTGGCGCTTGCCGGCACCACGCTGCACGCAGCTCCCCTGGAACTGGAATGCGCGAGCCGTACGGGAAGCGATCAAGCGCGCATCAGCAAGCTTGGCGCGGGCGTGGTGGTGCGCAAAGGCGCGCACCTGCTGAAGGTCAGCACCAAGGCGGGCGTTCAATCGTTCAAGGACGAACCGCCTTATGACGAGCCGATGGACGGCGTCCACTACTACTTTTGCGACCGCAAGGAAGGCTTCGTCCTGGTCAATGTCGAAGATGCCTACGAATTCACCGGCAAGCTGATTAACGAACAGACCGGCGCTGTCACGGAAGACGGGACCAGTGTCCTGTTCTCGGAAGACCGCCGCGCCTATCTCGCCGCTTCACACGGGGGCGGGCTCGATGGCGACGCGTGGGCCGTATATGCCGTGAACGGCGAGATGTCCTGGTCTGGCTACAACTTCATTTCGGACCCCGATAAAAGGTCCCGGTACGTCGACCTCGGCATGCCGACCTGGATGCCCAACGGCGAACTGGTTGCAACCGCAACTTGCGCTTCAGACCAGAAGCGTCAATGGAAAATGAAACTCGTTAAGAACCATGGCTGGTGGGACTGGGCACCTCGCAAGAAGTGCCCACCCATGAAAGACATGCCGTTCAAGGCACCGGGCTAGGTTCAAGCCGAGGAAGCGGCGGAGGCCGACGCATCGCGGCGGCCGGCATTGCCAAGCCAGACCAGTGCCAGGCCGCCGGCAGCCAGCGCGGCGCCAACCAGCGGTACCGCGCCATAGCCCAGGCCCTGGCTGATCACCACGCCGCCCAGCGCCGCGCCAAGCGCGTTACCCAGGTTGAATGCGCCGACGTTCACGGAGGAGGCCAGGCCAGGAGCCTGCGCCGCCGCATGCATCACGCGCATCTGCACGGGCGGCACGATGCCAAAAGCCGCAGCGCCCCAGATCACGAGGCCGATGGCAGCGCCGGCCTCGGTCTGCATGACCAGCGGCAGTACCGCCATGGTAACGGCGAGCGCGGCGAGAATCAGCTTGGTGGCGCCATCGAGCGACCAGTCGGCCAGGCGGCCGCCCAGGCTGTTGCCGAGCGTGAAACCGACACCGATCAGCACCAGGGCAAAGGCGACGAAGCCAGGGCCGGCGTGGGTGATCTCGGCCAGGATTGGCGCCACATAGGTATAGAGCGCAAACATGGCGCCGGAACCCATCACGGTCGTGCCCATCGCCAGCAGCACTTCGGGACGCACCAGCACTTTCAGTTCGCGGCGCAGGTCGGGCGGCGTGCCGGGTTCTCCTTTGGGCAAGGCCAGCCACAGCGCGGCGATGGTGACCAGCCCCAGCACGGCGGTGCCGCCAAAGGCGACGCGCCAGCCGACCTGTTGGCCGATCCAGGTGGCGGCCGGCACTCCGCCGATATTGGCGACCGTCAGGCCCATGAACATGACCGCAATGGCACTGGCCTGTTTCTCCTTCGGCACGACGCTGGCGGCCACCACGGCGCCGATGCCGAAGAAGGCGCCATGGTTGAGGCTGGTGATCAGGCGCGACAGCAGCAGGGTGGTATAGCTCGGCGCAAAGGCCGACAGCACGTTGCCGACAGTGAAGATCAGCATCAGCGCCATCAGGGCGGCACGCTTGCCGAAGCGGCTGAACAGCAAGGTCATCACCGGCGCGCCGGCCATGACGCCGACAGCATAGGCCGAAACCAGCATGCCGGCGGTGGGAATGCTGACATTGACGCCGTCGGCGATCACGGGCAGCAAGCCCATGGGGGTAAATTCGGTGGTGCCGATGGCGAAGGCGCCAGTGGCAAGGGCTAACAGGGCGGTAGAGGATCGCATTGGAAGACACTCCTGGAGTTTTTCAATGGATCGCAGTGTACCGGGGCAATATTTGCGGATTAAGCCCAGGATTTGCCAAACACTTTTGATTTGAATTCAACAATTCTCTTGCCTTGCCGCTGCCTGCCATGGTTGCTCGGCGCCCGGAAGTTGTTAACGGTTTCTGTGGAAAACCCTGTTAACAAGGCTGCGCACGGCCAGGCAAGTAATTGATTCAATTGAGGAAAGTTATCGTGCGCAAATAAAGGGCAATCGAAACGAGCCGTTCGGCAACACCTGCTATAGTGTTTTATCGACAATCTTAGTGCAGGACAGCCATGCTCCAGCCGCAGAACAAGCAGACGGATGCCTTCATCTCGACCGGCATTGCTGGCCTGGACACCATCCTGGCCGGTGGGCTGACCAAGGAGCGCCTGTACCTGCTGGAAGGCGATCCCGGAACGGGCAAGACCACGATGGCGCTGCAGTTCCTGATCGAGGGAGCCCAGCGCGGCGAAACGGTGCTATACATTACGTTGGCGGAGAACGAAGTAGAACTGCGTGCGGTGGCGCAATCGCACGGCTTCCGGATGGACGGCATCACCGTGCACGAAATCATCCCAGCCGAAGGCGTGCTTGATCCTGACGAACAATATACCGTGTTTCATCCCTCTGAGATCGAGCTGGGCGAGACCAACCGTTTGATCCTGGCGCAGATTGAGCGGCTCTGTCCTACCCGGGTGGTACTCGACTCCTTGTCGGAACTGCAGCTACTGGCTGGCAATCCCTTGCGCTATCGGCGGCATGTGCTGGCGCTGAAGCAGTATTTCGCCAAGCGCGCCTGCACCGCGCTGTTCCTCGACGACAAAGCGGCCGTGGGCGGCGACCAACAGGTGCGCAGCATCGCGCACGGCGTGATTTCGCTGCAGCAGCTTGAATCGGGCTATGGGGCCGAACGCCGCGTGCTGCGTGTGCTGAAGTACCGCGGCATCGACTTCCGGCGCGGGCCACATGACTACGTGATCATTTCCGGCGGCGCGGTTGCCTATCCGCGCATTGTGGCGGCAGACTCACGCGAGCTGGTACAGCGGGGCCAGGTGAGAAGCGGGCTGCCGTCCCTTGATGCCTTGCTTGGCGGCGGAATTGAAGAGGGTTCCAGCACCCTGATTTCGGGCCCGCCTGGCACCGGCAAGTCGAGCCTTGCGGCCCAATTCGTCAAGGCCGTCACGGACCGCCGGCAGAAGGCAGCCATGTTCGTCTTCGAGGAGGATTTTAGTACCTTGCTGAACCGCGCAGATGGCATCGGCATGGATTTGCGCACGCCGCTGGCTGCGGGATTGCTGACCGTCAACCAGATCGATCCGGCTGAACTGTCGCCGGGACAGTTTGCGCACACGGTCTGCAAAGCTGCCGACGACGGGGCAAAGGTGATCGTGATCGATAGCTTGAATGGCTATATGAATGCGATGCCGGAAGCACGCTTCCTCACCATTCAATTGCGCGAAGTGCTGACCTACCTGGGGCGGCGTGGGGTGGCGACCATGCTGGTCGGCGTGCAACAGGGCGTGATCGGCCCGACGGGCACCAATGTGGACGTCAGCTACCTCGCCGATAATGTGCTGCTGCTGCGCTACTACGAAGCCGACGGCACAATCCACAAGGCCGTGTCGGTCTTCAAGAAACGCGGCAGCAAGCATGAAACCACCTTGCGCGCCTTCTCGATCGGCGAAAAGGGGATCGAAGTGGGACTCGTGCTGAAAGGCTTCCGCGGCATCCTGACCGGGGTGCCCGTGAGCATATCCAACGGGAAGAAGGAAGCAGGGCATGAGTGAGCTGGAGCATCGTATCGTCATATTTGCCCCGGTCGGCAAGGATGCTCGCCTGATCGGCCAGGTGCTGGGCCAGGCGCGCCTGGCCTGCCATATTTGCACTGAACTGGGCGATGTGGTGAAAGAACTGCAGCAGGGGGCGGCAGGCTTGTTCGTGGTCGAAGAGGCCTTCAACGATGCATTCCTGCGCGAGATCACGGGCTTCCTCGCTGTCCAGCCGGCCTGGTCCGACTTGCCGGTGCTGGTATTGAGCAAGGAGGGGCTCGATTCGCCTGGAGTGCAGAGGATCTTTGAGCAAGTCGGCAACGTTACGCTGCTGGAGCGCCCGGTGCGCAGGGCAACGCTGGTGAGCGCGGCGCTCTCGGCTGGGCGTGCCCGCCGCCGCCAGTATGAAATGCGCGAGGTCGACCGCCGCAAGGATGAATTCCTGGCTATCCTTGGCCATGAGTTGCGCAATCCGCTGGCGCCGATCCGCACGGCGATGGATGTGCTGAATACCATACCGGGCACCGATCCCAAAGTGCGCAGCATCAGCCAGGTGGTTGAACGACAGGTGCGCCACCTGACGCGCCTGGTGGACGACCTGCTCGACGTGGCCCGCATCACCAACGACAAAGTTGCACTGCAACGCGAGCGCGTCAGCCTGGCGACAGTGCTGCAACATGCGGTGGAAATTTGCCGCCAGCAGATCGACGCGGCGGGCCATACGCTGGACCTGCGCCAGCCGGCGGGCAGCGTGCTGTTGTTCGGCGACCGTGCGCGCCTGGTGCAAAGCCTGGCCAATGTGCTGGGCAACGCCGCCAAGTTCTCGCCGCCACGCTCGACCATCCACCTGTACGCCGACGTGGACGACAAGGATATCGTGTTCACTGTGCGTGACCATGGCGCCGGGCTTGAACCGGAGGCGTGCTCGCGCATCTTCGACCTGTTCGTCCAGGGACGGGCTGGGCGCTCGCATTCACTCGGCGGCCTGGGGATCGGGCTTAGCCTGACCCAGC
Source organism: Pseudoduganella sp. R-34 (assembly GCF_049904655.1). NCBI lineage: Bacteria > Pseudomonadati > Pseudomonadota > Betaproteobacteria > Burkholderiales > Oxalobacteraceae > Pseudoduganella > Pseudoduganella sp. R-34. Next base: position 4,442,573 of record NZ_CP184572.1, on the reverse strand, counting down.
GCTTCACGAACATGCATGGTGGCAGCGTCTCGGTCGCCAGCGCGGGCGTCGGCAAGGGGTGCGAGTTCGTACTGCGCATGCCGATCGTGGTGCCTGAGCGCCGCAGCAAGGAGCGCTCTGCTGCGGGACCATCCTCGGCGCATTCCGATGACTCGCTGCGTATCATGGTTGTGGACGACAATGAAGATGGCGCGGACATGCTGCAGGTGATGCTGGAAATGGAGGGCTGCACGGTCGCCAAAGCCAACGACGGGCAGGCCGCGATCGCCCTGGCTGGACGATTTCGTCCTCATGCCATTCTGATGGATATCGGCCTGCCCGACATGCAGGGCCATGAAGCGGCGCGGCGCATCCATGAGATGGAAGGCGGCGAAGACATTGTCTTCATCGCCATGACCGGCTGGGGACACGACGAGGCGCGCCGCCACGCATCCGACGCCGGCATGCAGCATTATCTGGTCAAGCCGGTGGATTTGAATGTGCTGCGCAAATACCTGTCCGAGATCCGGGATCTGGCCTTGCAGCGCGCCTGACCGCGTGCTTACTGGGCCGCGCTGGCGTTCAGCGAGACGCCGCTGAAAGTGGCGTAGGAGGGGATGCCAACGTACCAGGTCCCGGCTTGCGGGTTGGCCAGCGCGCAGGATTCGGCATTGCCGGTCTTGTAGGGGCGGCAAGCATAATCGTTGGCAGTCGGCTGCGCGCCAAAGCGGACGTACAGGTCGCCGTCGCCGCTGCCGCCGCTCATGTTCACGTTCAGGGTATTCGCGCATTCCGGCACGTTGATGCTGAAGTACAGCCAGTTGCCGGCCGTGGCGGACAGGTTGGACTGGTTCAGCGTCACGCTGGCGCAAGGCAGGTTCAGGGTGCTTGGCATCGAATGCAGCAGGGTGGTGGTGACCGATCCGTCCGCGCCAAACGTCATCTGGTACAGGCGGTCGAACTCCGTTTCCGCGATGGCGCTGCCCGGATCGCCGCCTAGTTGCCGGATCAGCTCGGGCGTGGTGTCGGAATGGCCGACTACCAGCGCGTTGTCGGGCAAGGCGCGCAATTGCTGCGCGAACGTCGCCAGTTGGCCGCCATCGTACGTGGTGACCGGCAGGTTCAGGTAGGCGGCCAGGGGCTGCGCAGTCTGCTGCGTGCGCTGGTATGCCGTCGAGTAGATGTGCCTGACCTGGGCGTCCTTCAGCGTGGCGGCGATGTTGGTGGCGCGGACCTGGCCTTCCGCGGTCAGCACAGGGTCGGTGCCGGTGGCCGATTTCTCGGCGTGGCGGGTCAGGTAAATCGTGTTGGCGTTTGCCGAAACCTGCGCTGCGCAAAATGCCAGCGCCAGGGCGCCCAATATGCTCTTCATGTAGTCTCCCGGAATAAATAATTTCACAATGTTGTATTTAAGGCAATACTGCTCCGGGAGGATACGGCAATTCGGCCTGCGCGTCACGCGGCGCACGAAACGATCAGGGATTGTCGATGCGCGATACGGCGCCGCGCCTGCCGTTGCGGTCGAAGGCGGCCACCTGGATCAGGCCGCGATCGGCGATGGGCCCCGCTACCAGCGGGCTGGCGGCATGCGGTTCGGTGCCGTCGCTGGTGTAGCGCAGCGCCAGGCCGGGCAGGGCGTGATTGGCGTGGACCTTGCCGCCATCCCTCGACAGCCCGGGCGGTGCGATGCGGTAATGGACGGGCCCAAGCGGGGCAGGCTCCAGGTCGAGGCGCGGCAGCACGCGCTGGCCCAGTGCATTGACGAAGCGCGACCATTCGGCTCGGTGCAAGGCGGAGGCCCGGGCGAAATCGGATTCGGTGGCCCATGCAGGATCGGCGGCCCAGGCGCGTTCGGCCATGGCCAGCAGGCGCGGCACCAGCAGGTAGTCGATCAGTGCAGGATCACGGATGGTTTCGGTCCACAGCGCAGCTTCCAGGCCGCGGATGCGCTGCCTGCCGGCGTCGCTCAAGCTCTTGTCGAACGGGATGAAGTTGTAGACGTCATCGAGCTCGATATAGGCGGCCCAGTTCACGCCCGGCTCGTCGGGATTGAGGTTGTGGCTCATGTCCAGGTATTGCCTGGTGGCGGGCGCGAGGATCACGTCGTAGCCGGCATTGGCTAGCCGGTAGCCCAGGTCGGCCGCGGCGCCGACGTTGTTCCAGACGTGCAGCCGGAAACCGCGCTGGGCGAAATGCGGGTTCGGTATCAGCTTGCGCGTGCCCAGTTCTTCCCACCCCGCGGTTGCCACGCCTTGCCGGCGCACGATGGCGTCGACCCGGTCGTAGAAGTAATCCCACAGGTCGGCGGTGGACTGCATTTTGCGGCGCGCCATCAGGCTGCGGCTGGCGGGGGATTTTTCCCAGGCGCCCGCCGCGAGTTCGTCGCCGCCGACGTGCAGGGTGCGCAAGGGGACGCCCGCTTCGCGGTGCATGGCTGCGACCTGGCCCACCACGTGCTCGATGAAGGCATAGCTGGACTCCAGGCCCGGATTGATCACGTTGTCATGGAAGTTCTGTGCTGATTTGTATTGCGAACGGTCGTCCAGGTCGTTCAGCAGGTATTTGCCGGCACCGGCCTGGCCGGCGGCCTTCATGCGCCGATAGCGCGCCTCCATGGCCTTGACTGCGGCGCGCGCATGGCCGGGCATTTCAATTTCCGGGATGACCTCGATGTGACGGGCTGCCGCATAGCGCAGGATCTCGATGTAGTCGGCGCGCGAGTAGTAGCCGCTGCCGTGCGGATCGCTGGCGCTAGGGCCGGAACCGTAGTCGGGTTGCAGGCGCACGCCAGGTTTTGCGCTGTGACCACGCACCGCGCCGATGCCGGTCAGTTCCGGCAGGCCGGCGATTTCAAGGCGCCATCCCTCGTCGTCCGTCAGATGGAAGTGGAAGGCGTTGAGCTTGAAGCGCGCCATCAGGTCGAGCAGGCGGAAGACGGTTTGCCGGGGCTGGAAATTGCGGCTGACGTCCAGCATCAGGCCACGATAGCCGAAGCGCGGAGCGTCGGTCACCGCCAGCAGCGGCAGCTCTACTGCTTGCTGCCGGCCGGCGCCGGGCAGCGGCAACAGGTCGCGCAGCGATTGCAGGCCGTGCGCCACCCCGGCGGCGCTGTTGCCGGTGATGGCAATGCCATCGGACGTTACGGCCAGGGTATAGGCCTCCGGCGACGACTGGCCGGCGACGGCGCCGACTGAGAGCCGCAAGGTGGCGCTGGATGGCGCACGTGCGCCGGCGGGCCAGTATTGCTTGAGCAGGCTGGCGGCAAGGGCGGCTTCCGGTTCGAGCCCGTCGGCGACCACGAGGGCGGGCGCCGCCGCCAGGTGCAGCGTGCCGGCACCTTGCTGCAGGTGCAGCGGAGTGGGAAAGACTGGCGGCAGGGCGCCGGCAGGCAGCACATCGGTTCCTGCGTTGCGCTGGTACAGGTCCTGGGCTGTTACCGCCTGGCCTTTTCCCAGCTGGTCCGGGCGCGGCAGCGGCAGCATGCGGTAATCGGCAACGGCTTGCGACTTGTCCGGCGCCGCCTCATAGACCAGGTACAGGCCGGAAGGGGCGCGGTAGGCCTTGGCGTCGGCGCTGGGAGCGCGGTAGACCGCGTTCAGCGACTGTCCCGGTGCGAGGCCGCGAAAGCCCGGTTGCGGGCGCAGGCGGTACAGGGTGCCATCCAGCGCGTCGATCGCCAACTGGCCAGCCAGCGGCCCTGCCACGGCGCATTCGATGCAGTTGAAGTAGAGCGCCCAGCCTTGCGCCGGCAGGGGATGGTGGTCCAGGTTCCTGACTTCAAGCCGGCCGCCTTTGCCTCCGTCCTGCAGCTCCCAGCGTACTTGCAGGCGTTCGCCGTTAGCGGTGGGTGACGCCGCCATGGCGGCGGGGAGCGCCAGCAGCAGCGCGAGGCTAACAAGCAAACGTTTTGAAGTCATGGGATCAGCTTGTTTCGTTGAGAATTGGTAACGCTAGCATAAAGTTGCCTTACCTGCTACATCTCTCGCTACAATACGGATAACGTTAACGGACGGCAGGTGAAAATGAAAAAAGCGGGTGTGACGCTGGCCGATGTGGCCAAGGTTGCCGGCGTATCGGTGATGACTGCTTCGCGCGCACTGAGTGGCGATGGTTATGCCTCGGACGAAACCAGGGCCAAGGTGCAGGCGGCAGCCAGGCAGCTCGGCTACACGCCCAATGCCCTGGCGCGCATGATGAAGGGCGGGAAAACCAATGTCATTGGCGTGGTCGTGAACGACTTGTCGTCGGCAGTCGTCAATTGCTTCGTGACGGCGCTCAGCGAGGAAGTGCGCAAGTTCGACATGGATCTTTTCATCTATAACTCGCTGGGCGACATGGGGGGCGGCAAAGGCAAGCGCGTCAGCCAGTTGCTGCATGGCCTGTGGGATGGCCTGGTCTATGTGCTGCCGCGCATGAGCGACGATTACCTGGAAACGCTGGAGAAGAGTGCCAGCCCTATCATCCTGGTGAACTATTTCCGGCATGAGACCAGCTTGCCGGTGGTACGCGGCGATAACGTCAACGGTGCGCACGATGCGGTAACGCACCTGCTTGAACTGGGCCACCGCCGTATCGGCTTCATACGCGGCAGTTCATACACGGGACAAAGCGATGTGCGTGAGCGCGGCTATCTCGCAGCGTTGGCCGATGCCGGCATCAAGACCGATCCGGCCCTGGTCTACCCAGGCGATTTCAACGAGCAGTCGGGGCTGGAAGGCGGCAGGCGGTTGCTGGAACTGGCCGAACCGCCGACTGCCATCTTCGCTGCCAACGATGCGATGGCGCAGGGGGCGATGAACGCCATCCGCGAAAAGGGCCTGCGGATTCCCGAAGACATATCGATCATCGGGTTCGACGATATTCCATCCGCATCGATGATGCAGCCGCCGCTGACCACCTTGCGGCATCCGTTTGAAGCCATGGCACAGGCCACCGTGCAGGAGCTGGTGCGCCGCATCCGCGGCGAATCCGGACGCCGCCAGCGCATCGAATTCCCGAGCGAGTTCGTGGTGCGCGAGTCGACCGGGCCTGCGCCAGGCTCCGCTGCTTCGGCGCGCGCCCGGAAGCGCCGCTCCTGAGCGAACTTGTTAACGCTTTCTGTGGAAAAGCCTGTTAACAAGCACCGGGGCTGCGCGTTAAGGCGATGATTTGAAAAAGAAAAATCGCGCTGCGTAATTAAATGGCAGCGCTGCCAGTCCGCCCATGCACCAGCGCTTCCGCGGGCGACGGACGGCAGAATAATGGTGAAGTCATTGATCGATTGAGAGAAACGGTCTATTATCGCCCCCATGAAATTCCGCCGGACTTCCAGGATCGTGGCCGCTGTGGTGGCGCTGTTCAGCATGCTGTTCATGCAGCTTGCCGTGGCGTCCTATGCCTGTCCGACCGCCGGAAACCCGGTCGCCACCGGCGCCCAGTGCGCCGGCATGGACCCGGCGCAGCCCAGCCTGTGCAAGGCGAAGGCGAGCAACCTGGCCGCCAAGCAATCGCTGGACAAGCCCGATTTGCCGCCCGTGCTGCCATTCATCGCTGCCGACCTGGCAGGGACCGTGGTTGCCGACGCTTGGGCCCTCGAGTCCAGCGAAGGGGCTGCCGCGCCGCCAGATATGACGCGCAGTCTATCTCCGCCTCACTCCATAGAGCATTGCTGCTTCCGACATTGAGCTTCCAGATTGCCTGATGACGTCTCGCGCCTGCCTGCGTGGCCTGCGCGTGGTTTCCTTTGCACTCTGGAGGTTTCATGTTTTCCCCATTTATCTGGCGCTGCCTTGCGTTTGGCTGCGCCCTGGCGTTCGCCGCCGAGGCTCCTGCGCTGACGCTGGCGCAGGCGCAGCAACGCGCCGTTGAGCGTTCGCGCCAACTGGCGGCGCAAGGCCATGCTGCCGATGCTGCACGCGACATGGCTGTCGCAGCGGCGCAATTGCCCGACCCGGTGCTGAAAGCCGGCGTCGACAACCTTCCCGTCAGCGGTGCGGATCGCTACCGCATCGGCGCGGATTCGATGACCATGCGCCGCATTGGCGTCATGCAGGAGCTGACCAGCAGCGACAAGCGCCGCTGGCGGGCTGCCCGCTTCGAGAGCGAAGCGGCGCGCAGCAAGGCCGCGGCCGAGGCGCTGGCGGCGAACATCCAGCGCGATACCGCGATCGCCTGGCTCGACCGCTACCATCTCGAGCGCATGAAAGCGGAACTGGCCCGGCAAGCCGCCCTGGCGCACGACGAAATCGCGGCGGCGGAAGCGGCTTATCGTGGCGGTCGCGGCACCCAGTCCGGCCTGCTCGATGCGCGCGCGGCCTTGCTGGTGCTGGAGGACCGTGCAACGGAGCTGGGGCAGCAGGCGCGCAATGCCGCCATCATGCTCGCGCGCTGGACCGGCGAGCCGGTGGATGTGGCGCTCGATGGCAGCGTCGATACCGGCAGCATTGCCCTTGAACCGGCGAACCTGGAAGCGACGCTCGAGCATCACCCGCAGGTGGCGGTGCTGACGCGCCAGGCCGAACTGGCGCAGGCGGAAGCGGGACTGGCGCGCGCCAACCGCAGTGCCGACTGGACCGTTGAAGTGGCGCTGCAGCAGCGCGGGCCCGGCTATCCGGGCATGGTGTCGTTTGGCGTGTCGGTACCGCTGCAGTGGGATCGCGACCAACGCCAGGAGCGCGAGCTGTCGGCCCGGCTGTCGATGGCTGGGCAGGCGCAGGCCGAGCGCGACGAAGCGCTGCGCGAACACGTGGCGGAGATACGCAGCCAGTTGGCCGACTGGCAGGCTGGCCGCGAGCGCATCGCGCGCTACGAGAAGGAGGTACTGCCGTTGGCGAGTGCGCGCACGGAGGCGGTCCTTGCCGCCTACCGTGGGGGCAAGGCTGGCCTGGTGGAGGTAATGGCGGCGCGCCGCTCGGAGAGCGAGCAGCGCCTGCAGGCATTGCAGCTCGAACGCGACAATGCGCGCACCTGGGCGCAACTGACGTACATCCAGCCGGCGAAAGGCCACCCATGAAGAAGAACGCAATGATCGCCGCCATCGTCGCGGCAGGCGCGCTGGGCGCAGTGGGTGCCATCGGCGGCTACCAGTTGGGCAAGCGACAGGCGGCGCCGGCACAGGCTCCAGTTGTGGAGGGCCGCAAGCCCTTGTACTGGCACGATCCAATGGTGCCTGGACAGAAATTCGACAAGCCGGGCAAGTCGCCCTATATGGACATGGCCCTGGTGCCGGTTTACGCCGACGAGGGCGGCGACGCCGGCACGGTGAGCATCAGCCCGCGCGTGCAGCAAAACCTTGGCGTACGCACGGCGCTGGTCTCCAGCGCCCCGTTGCCGCTGACCGTATCGGCGGTCGGCAACGTGACTTTCAACGAGCGCGAAGTGGCGGTTGTCCAGTCCCGCTCGAACGGTTTTGTGGAACGCGTGCTGGTACGCGCGCCGCTGGAACCGGTGCGGCGCGGACAGCCGCTGGCCGAGGTCACCATGCCGGACTGGGTGGCGGCGCAGGAAGAATTCCTGGCCGTGCGCCGCATGCAGGCTGGCGCTGCGCCGGGGCTGCTGGATGCTGCGCGCCAGCGCATGCGCCTGGCGGGCATGAGCGAACAGCAGGTGCAACAGGTGGAGGCGGGCGGCCGCGTGCTGGCGCGCCAGGTGCTGGTCGCGCCGCGTGCCGGCGTGGTGACGGAACTGGCCGCGCGCGAAGGCATGGCCGTCGCCGCCGGGGCGCCGCTATACAGCATCAATGGCCTGGAGACGGTGTGGGTGAATGCGGAGTTGCCGGAAAATGCGGTGGCGCAGGTACCGGTCGGCTCCGATGTCACGGCACGTGCCGCGGCCTTGCCGGACAACGAATTGCACGGCAAGGTGGCGGCGATCCTGCCGCAGGTGGATGCGGCGACGCGCACCATTCGCGCACGCATCGAGTTGTCCAATCCGGGCGGGCGGCTGGCGCCGGGCATGTTTGTGACGATGTCGTTTGCGCCGGGCCGGCGGCAGACAGCCTTGCTGGTGCCTTCGGAAGCGGTGATCCGCACCGGTACGCGCAACGTCGTGATGGTGGAAGAGGGGGCTGGCAAGTTCGCCCCGGTGCAGGTGGAGCTGGGCGCCGAGAGCAGCGGGCAAGTGGAAATCCGCGCCGGTTTGCAGGCTGGGCAGAAAGTGGCGGTCTCCGGGCAGTTCCTGGTCGACTCGGAAGCGAGCCTGAAAGGCAGCGGCCAGCGCATGGCCGGCCCGGCGCCGCTGGCGCATCGCGGCGAGGCGACTGTGGAAGCTGTGGATAAGGACGAGATCACCTTGTCGCATGGCCCGATCGCCACGCTCAAGTGGCCCGCCATGACGATGGCCTTCAAGCTGCCGCAAGGCGGCTTGCCGCTGCGTGTCGCGGCGGGCGACCATGTGAGCTTCGAGTTCGTGCAGCAGGCGGACGGCAGCTTCCGGGTTACGTCGATGGCGCCGGCTTCCGCTCCAACGCATCAGCACGGGGAGCAGAAATGATCGCGAAACTGATCCTGTGGTCGATCCGTAACCGATTCCTCGTGCTGCTGGCGTCCGTGCTGCTGGCAGGATGGGGCGCATGGGCGCTGCAGCGCACGCCGCTCGATGCGATTCCGGACCTGTCGGACGTGCAGGTCATCATTCGCACCAGCTTCCCCGGGCAGGCGCCGCAGATCGTCGAAAACCAGGTCACTTACCCCCTGACCACGCAGATGCTGTCGGTGCCGGGCGCGCGAACGGTGCGCGGCTATTCCTTTTTCGGCGATTCCTTTGTCTACGTGCTGTTCGAGGACGGCACCGACCCCTACTGGGCGCGTTCGCGCGTGCTGGAGTACCTGAACCAGGTGCAGTCACGACTGCCGCCGCAGGCGCGCGCCTCGCTGGGGCCAGATGCGACGGGCGTGGGCTGGGTGTTCGAGTATGCGCTGGTCGACCGCAGCGGCAAGCATGACCTGGCGCAGCTGCGCGCCTTGCAGGACTGGTTCCTCAAGTACGAACTGAAGGCGGTACCGAACGTGGCGGAGGTGGCCAGCCTTGGCGGCATGGTCAAGCAGTACCAGGTGCTGCTTGACCCGGCGCGGCTGCGCGCTTTCAATATCACGCACGGCAAGGCGATCGACGCGATCCGCCGCGCCAACCAGGAGACCGGCGGCTCGGTGCTGGAACTGGCGGAAGCGGAGTATATGGTGCGCGCATCGGGCTACCTGCGCTCGCTGGAAGACTTCCGCCAGATTCCCCTGACGGCCAGCGAGGGCGGCGTGGCGGTGCGCCTGGGCGACGTGGCAACCATCCAGCTCGGCCCGGAAATGCGGCGCGGCATCGCCGACTTGAATGGCGAGGGCGAAGTGGCGGGCGGCGTGATCGTCATGCGTTCCGGTAAAAATGCATTGCAGACGATTGATGCCGTCAAGGCGCGCCTGGCGGCGCTCAAGGCCAGCCTGCCGCCGGGTGTGGAAATCGTGCCGGTGTACGACCGCTCCAACCTGATACGGCGTGCGGTCAGCAACCTCGAGACCAAGCTGGCGGAGGAATTCGTCGTCGTGGCCCTGGTCTGCGCCGTGTTCCTGTTCCACCTGCGCTCCGCACTGGTGGCCATCGTCTCGCTGCCGCTGGGCGTGCTGGCTGCCTACCTGATCATGCATTACCAAGGCGTCAATGCCAACATCATGTCCCTGGGCGGGATCGCGATTGCCATCGGCGCCATGGTCGATGCGGCGGTGGTGATGATCGAGAACGCCCACAAGCATATCGAAGCATGGCGCCATGCCCATCCCGGCAGGTCGCTGGAAGGCGAAGAACACTGGCAGGTGATTGCCGCGGCGGCTGCGGAAGTGGGGCCGGCGCTGTTCTTCTCCCTGCTGATCATCGTGCTGTCCTTCATCCCGGTGTTCACACTGGAAGCGCAGGAAGGGCGCCTGTTCGCCCCGCTCGCCTTCACCAAGACGTATGCGATGGCGGCGGCAGCGGGGCTGGCAGTGACGCTGATTCCGGTCCTCATGGGCTATCTGATTCGGGGCCGAATTCCCGACGAACATGCCAATCCCCTCAACCGCTGGCTGATTGCGGTGTACCGGCCCTTGCTCGAGCGCGTGCTGCAATGGCCGAAGGCCACGCTGGCCGTGGCGGCTGCGGTGGCGGTGCTGTCGCTCTGGCCGCTGGCGCACATGGGCGGCGAATTCATGCCGCCGCTGGATGAAGGAGATTTGCTGTACATGCCTTCGGCCTTGCCAGGGCTTGGCGCGGGCAAGGTGCAGCAACTGCTGCAGCAGACCGACCGGATGATCAAGACAGTGCCGGAAGTACAAAGCGTCTTCGGCAAGGCCGGTCGCGCGGAATCGGCCACCGACCCGGCGCCGCTGGAGATGTTCGAGACTACCATCCAGTTCAAGCCGCGCGACCAGTGGCGGCCCGGCATGACGCCGGACAAGCTGGTGGCGGAGCTGGACCGCATCGTCAAGGTGCCTGGCCTGGCCAACATCTGGGTACCGCCGATCCGCAACCGGATCGACATGCTGGCGACCGGCATCAAGAGCCCGGTCGGCATCAAGGTGTCGGGCGCCAGCCTGCAGGAAATCGACCGTATCGCAGCTGAAATCGAGCGCGTGGTGCGGCCGGTGGCGGGCGTGTCGTCAGCGTTGGCGGAACGCCTGAACGGCGGCCGTTACATTGATGTGGCAATCGACCGGGCGGCAGCGGGGCGCTACGGCCTGAATATCGATGAAGTGCAAAGCATCATCGCCAGCGCGGTGGGCGGTGATAACGTCGGCGAAACCGTCGAAGGCCTGCAGCGCTTTCCCATCAACGTGCGCTACCCGCGCGAACTGCGCGATTCGCTGGAGAGCCTGCGCGCCTTGCCGCTGTTGACGGAACGCGGCGCCCAGTTGCGTCTTGCCGACGTGGCCACGGTGCGCATCAGCGATGGCCCGCCGATGCTGCGCAGCGAAAATGCCCGGTTGTCGGGCTGGGTGTATGTGGATATCCACGGCCGCGACTTGCGTTCTGCCGTGCAGGAAATGCAGCGAGCCGTCGCAGCCGGCGTCAAGCTGCCGCCTGGCTATTCAGTGTCGTGGTCGGGACAGTTCGAATACCTGGAGCGCGCAACGGCGCGCCTGCAGGTAGTGGTGCCCGCTACGCTGCTGATTATCTTCGTGCTGCTGTACCTGACGTTCCGCCGCGCCGACGAGGCAGCGCTGATCATGGCCACGCTGCCGTTTGCACTGGCCGGCGGGGTCTGGCTGCTGTGGGTACTCGGCCATAACCTGTCGGTGGCTACCGGCGTTGGTTTTATCGCCTTGGCCGGCGTGGCGGCCGAATTCGGCGTGATCATGCTGCTCTATCTCAAACATGCGTGGGAAGCGCGCGAAGCCGCAGGGCGTCACGGCGAGGCAGACCTGCTGGACGCCATTCGTGAAGGCGCGGTGTTGCGGGTGCGGCCGAAAGCCATGACGGTGACGGTCATCGTGGCTGGCCTGGTGCCGATCATGATTGGCGCCGGCACCGGGTCCGAGATCATGCAGCGCATCGCTGCACCGATGGTGGGGGGAATGTTGTCCGCGCCCCTGCTATCGTTATTTGTAGTACCTGCGGCATACTTGCTGCTTCGGCGGCGCAATACAACTTTGGAGAATTAATATGAAAGCAATCCACACCACCCTGCAAGCAGCAATCCTGGCGGCAGCCGTCATGGCCGGCGTGCCAGCCATGGCCGACCATGGCGGACACGCCGACCATGACCAGCAGGCGACAAGCGCCGTGGCCGATACCACCGATGGCGAAATCAAGAAAGTCGACAAGCCATCCGGCAAGCTGACCATCAAGCACGGCGAACTGAAAAACCTCGGCATGGGTGCGATGACGATGGTATTCCGCGTCAAGGACGCCGCCATGCTGGACAAGGTGAAAGCCGGCGACAAGGTGCGCTTCACCGTTGAAAATGCCAATGGCGCCATGACGGTCACCGCCATCGAAGTTGCGAAGTAAAAAAGCATGAACCGATTCGTCAGGACATGGATGCTGTGGCTGCTGATGCTGGCCTTGCCCCTGCAAGCGCTGGCCAGCGTCGTGCAACTGTCTTGCGAAATCGGCGAGCACCAGCCCAGGCAGTCGCTGCGCCATGACGTCAAAGCGGTAAAGAAGGGCGCCAGCGTGCTGCAGGACGTGGGCCATACGGCTTGCGGCGCCTGCGTCACTTGCTGCTGCGCTTCGGCCGCATTGCCGGACCCGAACGTCGCGTCGGCGTCCTGGGACGGCACCGACCCGCACTTTGGCTTGCTGCCGGCTTGCCATGCCAGCCATATCCCCGATGGCCCGGAACGCCCCCCGCGCCACCACGCTTCCTGAGTTTCCAGGATTTTCCACAAGAGGCGCCGCCTTGCGCGGCGGAGGATAGGCTGCACGCCATGGTTGCGTGCGGCGGGCAAAGAAAGAGGACTTTATGAAACAGGCATTCTGGTCACGCCGGCTACACAAGTGGCTTGGCCTGCTGGTCGGCATCCAGGCTTTGTTCTGGATGGCGAGCGGCGTGTATATGGCCGCAATTTCGATCGACATTATCCACGGCGACCACCTGTCGCACGTGGAGCGGCCTGCAGTGGAGGCGAAAGCCGTCGCGCTGCAGCCGTCGCAGCTGGCGGCGCAACTCCCCGGCATGACAGGCTTTCGCCTGAAGCATTTGCTGGAGCGGGAAGTGTATGAGGTGAAGTTCGCCGGCGGCATCGGCCTGGTGGACGCGGCCAGCGGCAAGCAACTGGATCCGCTGGACCAGGCGCAGGCACTGAAACTGGCGCAACAAGCGTACATGGGCGATGGCAGCGTGAGCGGCATTCAATTACTCCGGGAATTGCCGAAAGAGGTCGCTACGCGCCGCGCGCCGTTATGGCGCGTCGACTTTGACGACTCCAATGGCAGCAGCCTTTACGTGTCTCCATCCACAGGGGAAGTGGTGGCGCAGCGTCATTCCCTGTGGCGGGCCTATGATTTCCTGTGGATGCTGCACATCATGGATTACGACAAGCGCAGCAACGTCAACAACACGCTGTTGCGCAGCGTTTCCATTGCCGGCACCCTGTTCGCGTTGAGCGGGATCTGGCTGCTGTGGTTCACCGTGCGCAGGAGGGCCGCGAAATGACGCCGTTACTGCGGAAAATGCATAAATGGGTCGGGCTGGTCGTCGGACTGCAGTTCCTGCTCTGGCTGGTGAGCGGCATGGTCATGAGCCTGCTGGACCAGGACGTGGTCGAAGGCATGGCCCATCGGGCGCCGCTGAAGGCGGCTGCGGAGTGGCCGAGAACCGGCCTGGTGGCGCCGGCCGACGTGCTGGCGGCTTCGCGCAAGCCGGTGGAATCGATCGACAGCCGCTGGCTGCTGCAAGTGCCGGCTTACCTGCTGAAGAACGGCGAGGGTAGCTGGCTGCTGGATGCGCGCAACGGCGCGCCGCTTGCGGTCGGCGCTGACCAGGCGCTGGAAGTGGCGCGTGCCGATTATGTTGGCGAAGGAAAGGCCGGGCAGCCGCAATGGGTGGCGAAACCGACGCTGGAAATTCGCAAGCATCGCGGGGCAAGCTGGCGTGTTGAGTTCGATGACGCGGACGCCACGACGATTTACGTGTCCGCCGTCGATGGCCGCATCCTGGAGCGGCGCAACGCCACGTGGCGCCTGTTCGACATCGCATGGATGCTGCACATCATGGACTATGGTGGCCGTGAAGATTTCAATAATTCGCTGCTGCTGATGGCTGCATTGGGCGGCTTGTGGATGGCGCTGAGTGGCATATGGCTGTTGTGCACCAGCCTGCGCCTGCACGATTTCGTCCCGGCACGCCTGCTGCCGGCGCGGCAGGTGACCGTGCTCGATGAGGGCGGAAGGCGCATCGGCATCGTCAAGTCCCGCCATGGCGATTCGGTGTTCGACGCGCTGGCGCGCGCGGGGATCCAGCTGCCGTCCAACTGCGGCGGCGGCCAAAGCTGCGGGCTGTGCGAGGTGCGCGCCTGCCATAACGCGCCGCCGGCATCGTCGTCCGATGGCGACCACATTCCCGACCAGCGCCTGCGCCGCGGCCACCGGCTGGCCTGCGGCATGGCGGTGACCTCCGATATGGAAATCGCTGTCAGCCATGGTGCGGCACTGATGGTCAGCCGCACGGCAACGGTGGAGCGCGTGCGCGAGATCACGCCGACCCTGCGTGAAGTGGTGCTGCGCCCGGACCAGAAAGCGGGCGCCGATTTCCGCCCCGGCAGCTATGTGCAGCTTCACATTCCCCGTACGCGCGGGCTGTTCGGGCCCCGCAAGTCCTTGCGCCGGTCTTATTCGCTGTCGCTGCCGGTCGCACAGGCCGGCGGCTGCGTGACGCTGCTGGTGCGGCACGTCGCCGGCGGTATCGGCTCGTCGTACGTGCACGCGCTGAAAGAGGGGGAGCAAGTCGCGTTCAATGGACCGTTTGGCGAATTCGCCTTGCGCCGGGGCCGGAACGAGAAGGTCTTCATCGGCGGCGGGGCCGGCATGGCGCCGTTACGGTCGATGATTCGCGCGCAGCTGGAATCCGGCGCGAAGGAAACCGTGCGCTTCTGGTACGGGGCGCGTGCTGCGGACGAAGTGCCGTATCGTGAAGAATTTGACGAACTGGCGCTGCGCTACCCGCATTTCAGCTGGCACGTGGTGCTGTCCGACAATGGCCGCAAGGTGCATGAAGTGGTGCGCGACGAGTTTCTTGCGCAGCAGCCGCAGGCCCGCGATTGCGACTTCTATGTTTGCGGGCCGCCGGCAATGCTGCATGCCACGCGCGAAATGCTGAAGGAGCAGGGCGCGCAGCGGGTGTCGTTCGACGACTTCAAGATCTAGCTGTCGTCAAGTGCGGGCGAACTCGATGCGCTGCTTGCGCGGGTTCGGCCGCACGATGTGCTCCAGCGGCAGCACGGTGGACTGCTTGATCTTTTTCAGCGCGATGTTGGATTTGACGTTGACCACGCCGGGCAGGAGCAGGATTTCCTTCATCATCAGGTCGGCGAAGGATGCCAGGTCGTGCGATACGACGCGCGCCACGTAGTCTGCTTCACCGGTCACGGAGAAGCACTCCATCACTTCAGGCACATCGCGGATCGCCTTTTCGAAGGCGTCGCCGCGCTTCTCGCCGTGGCGATCCAGTGTGATATGGACGAAGGCCATTACGTCCAATCCCACCGTGGTCGGTTCCAGCACGGCTGCATAATGGTCGATGATCCCTGCCTCGCGCAGGCGCTGCACGCGCCGCCCAACCTGCGATACCGACAAATGCAGCACTTCAGCCAGGGCGGCGTTGGTCGCTTCCCCGTTGCGCTGAAGCTCGTTCAGCAGGGACAGGTCGTGGCGGTCGACGGTAATCATCATCATTTCCCTTGGTTGTGCGCAAAATGCGCATCTTCAGTCGCGCTTGTCGTTCATGATGCGCAAAAAATCCAGAATCAGTGCGTAGTATATCCGTTATCTACACACTTTTCCGGAGACAGCAAATGACCGACTCACTGTGGGACAACCCGATGGGCACCGACGGCTTCGAATTCATCGAATACGCGGCGCCGGACCCAGTCGCAATGGGCAAGACTTTCGAAGCCATGGGCTTTACCGCGGTGGCGCGCCATCGCAGCAAGGACGTGACCCTGTACCGCCAGGGCGAAGTCAATTTCCTGCTGAACGCTGAAAAGGATTCCTTCGCACAGCGCTTCGCCGAACTGCACGGCCCGTCCGTCTGCGCCATCGGCTTCCGCGTGAAAGATGCCGCCTATGCCTACAAGCGAGCGCTGCGTCTTGGCGCCTGGGGCTTTGAGAGCAAGGCCGGCCCGATGGAACTGAACCTGCCGGCCATCAAAGGCATCGGCGATTCGCTGATCTACCTGGTGGACCGCTGGCCCGGCAACGGCAATATCAGCATTTACGACGTGGACTTCGAGCCGATTCCGGGTGTCGACCAGAACCCGAAAGGCCATGGCCTGACCTACATCGACCACCTGACCCACAACGTGCACCGAGGCCGCATGGGCGAGTGGGCCGAGTTCTACGAGCGCCTGTTCAACTTCCGCGAAGTGCGCTATTTCGATATCGAAGGCCAGGTCACCGGCGTGAAGTCGAAGGCCATGACCAGCCCTTGCGGCAAGCTGCGCATCCCGATCAATGAGGAAGGCACCGACCGCCCCGGCCAGATCCAGGAATACCTCGACGCGTACCGCGGCGAAGGCATCCAGCACATCGCGATGGGCAGCGACAACCTGTACGTGACCGTGGACAGCCTGCGCGGCGCCGGCGTGAAGCTGCTCGACACCATCGACACCTACTACGAACTGGTCGACCGGCGCATCCCCGGCCATGGCGAGCAGCTGCAGGCCCTGCGCGAGCGCAAGATCCTGATCGACGGCAAGCCGGGCGACCTGCTGCTGCAGATCTTCTCCGAAAACCAGCTTGGCCCGGTGTTCTTCGAGTTCATCCAGCGCAAGGGCAACCAGGGCTTCGGCGAAGGCAACTTCAAAGCCCTGTTCGAGTCGATTGAGCTGGACCAGATGCGCCGCGGCGTGCTGACCGCGTAATCAATGCGCCATCAATACAGGCAGCGTCGCCGTTGCCAGTATGGTGCGCGTGGCGCCGCCCAGCATCATTTCACGGAAGCGGCTATGGCCGTAGGCGCCCATCACCAGCAGGTCGACATTGAAGTCGGCCGCCAGCGACAGGATGGCCTTGCCGGGATCGGCCGGCTCTGGCCGGCGCAGGACTTCCACGTTGACGCCATGCCGCGCCAGGTACAAGGCGATATCGGCGCCCGGGGACTCGCCCAGGGTATCGGCGCTGTTGCCCAGCACTGCCAGCGTGACCTGTTCCGCACCGCGCAACAGGGGCAGGGCGGCGGTGACGGCCTTTGCCGCCTCCACGCTGCCGTTCCAGGCCACCATCACGCGCTTGCCGATGGTCGGGAAGCGTCCCGTACGCGGCACCAGCAGTACCGGGCGGCCGCAATTCAATAGCACGTAATCCGGCAGGTCCGGCAGCAGGCTATCCTGATTGTCGTCGGCGGCTGGAGCCTGTCCCAGTACCACCAGGTCGGCGTAGCGCGCCTGCATGCACAGGCCGGCATATTCGTCGTCGTTGCTGCTGCGCGCTTCGAAAGACTGGACGCCAAGGCGATCGGCCTGGGACTTGAATTGCTCCAGCGCCAGTTGCACGCGCTCCTCGGCACGGCGCAGGTAGTCGGCGAGGAATACGCCGCTGCCTTCGTAACTGCGGCCTGCCAACATCGAGCGTGGCATGCCGGTCATCGCGGCGCCGACCAGGTGGGCTTCTTCACGCGCGGCGATGGCTGCCGCCAGCGCGATGCGGGCTTCGGCGTTCGCCGCCCGGTCGGCATGGACTACGATGGTGCGGTAAGACATGATGTCCTCCTGTGTTGATGTTGGTACAAGTGTGCGCCCGATTGCCACGCATGATCCATGACTTGGGTCAAGCTCGTCTGATATCATGTCTTTATGTTACGTTCTTGTCTCGCGCCTTCCTGCCTGTTGCTTGCCTTGAGCCCTGCAGCAGTTGCCGGCCAGGGGGAAGTGGTGTTTGTCGCCGCGACCAACCACAATATGCCCTTGTCCCGTTTCCAGGACGGGGAGATGGTCGATGGCCTGCTGAAGGACCTTGGCGACGGCATTGCGCATCGCATGGGGCGGCAGGCGCGTTACGTCAGCGTTCCCGCCAAGCGGGTGGCCGAATACTTGGCCAGCGGACGGGCCGATGGCGTCTGCTACGTACTGCCGCGCTGGCTGCCCGGCACTTTCAACTGGAGCCAGCCGCTGATGCCCGATGCAGGCGTGCTGGTGTCACGGCCGGAAGCGCCTGCGGTACGGGCACTATCCGACCTGGCCAACAAGCCGGTCGGCACGGTGCTGGGGTATTCCTATTCGATGATCGATGCCGCGCTGGGACGTGCGTTCGTGCGCGAGGATGCGCCTTCGATGGAGCTGAATATCTCGAAGATCCAGCATGGCCGCATGCAATACGCCATCATGGGCCGCATGACGGCGGAATACCTGATGCGCGCAGAGCCCCAGCACAAGCTGCGGATCGACTTCGAGTTTGATCCCTTCAAGGCGCAATGTGCGTTCTCGAAAAAATCTGCAATCCCGTTCGACGATGTCCAGCGCGCCATCGGCGGCCTGGTCTCCGATGGCAGCATCGACCGGCTGCTGCGCCGCTATCGCTAACTACACTTGAAAACCATGTCACTGCCCATTCTCAAAACACTGTTCGACTACAAGGCCTGGGCCAATGTCGAACTGTTCGACGTGCTGGCGTCCGTTACTTCGGAAGCAGACCTGCACACCGCCATCCGTACCCTGAATCATATCTACGTCGTCGACCGGATCTTCCGCGCGCACCTGCTCGGCGAGGCGCATGGCTACGAGGCCACCAACACCATGGCCACGCCGGCTTTGGCGGAGCTGCGCGCTGCAGTCATCGAAACGGATGGCTGGTACCAGCAGTATGTCGCCAGCCTGGATGAAGCTGCGCTGTCCGCAAGGCTGCAGTTCAGGTTCACCGACGGCGACACCGGCCAGATGTCGCGCGAGGAAATGCTGATGCACGTGATTACCCATGGCGGTTATCACCGCGGCAACGTGGGCCAGGTGCTCAAGAATATCTCGGTGACGCCGCCGCGCGATATCCTGACGAAATTCCTGCACGTCAGCGAACCGGGGCGCCGCTTGCTATAATCTGGCCAAATGAATATCCGGCGCTTCCTCGTTATCCTGCTGTTACTAGTGCTGCCGCTCCAGGCGACCCTGGCGGCGACGGATAGCTGCTGTCTGAAAATCAATGTGTCGCAGTTCGACGAGCATGTGGCTGCGGCGGCTGATTCGGCAGGCTCGGATAGTGCCTGCTGCACGCAGTGCGACTTCTGCCATCACTCGCATGCGCCGTTTGTCGCCAACCTGGTTGACGGGCGCCAGCAAGTCGATTCGATCGCTCCGGTGCCTTCGCCGGAGCCGCCTTTCCATTCCTTCATCCCGGATATTCCTCCGCGTCCCGACAGGCTCCGCTGATTGATCCGGCTGCCGCATGCAGCCGTTCCCCATCAATCATCAAGGAGCAACATCGTGAAAGCCATTTACGTGCCCTTGCTGGCGGCCATTTGCCTGGCCCCCGCGTGGGCGCAACCATCATTGACGCTTGCCGAAGCGCTGGAACGTGCGCGGCAAGGCAATCCCGAGCTGCGGGCGCTGACGCTGGAAGTCGCAGCCGTCGACGCGGCCGGACGGCAGGCAGCTTTGCTGCCCAATCCTTCGCTGGACTACCTGCGCGAAGGGAAAACCAGCGAGAGCGGTTCTTCGACCGTCCAGCTATCAATCCCGCTTGAACTGGGCGGCAAGCGCGCCGCGCGCATGGAGGCGGCGCAGGCTGGCAGCCGTACGGCGGCACTGGACCTGGCCGTCGGCCGGGCGCGAATCGAGGCGGAAGTGGTCGCCGCCTACCAGCAAACATGGCTCGCGCAGCAGCATGTTGCGTTGGCTATGCAGGTCAGCGAAAGCGGGCGCCGCTCCAGCGAAGCCGCCGCGCGCCGCGTATTGGCGGGCAAGGTGTCGCCGGTGGAAGAGGCTCGAGCCCGCGTGGCGGAAGCCAACTGGCGCATCGAGGGCGTGACAGCGCAGCGCGAACTGGACGAGGCGCGTATCAGGCTGGCCAGCCTGCTCGGCAACACCGGTAGCGAAATCGGGGTGCTGGCGGCGCCTGCCTCGCCAGCCGAAGCCGGCCTCCCCGCCGGACAGCTGGAAGACCTGATTGATTCCGCGCCAGCCATCGAGCGGGCCATTGCCGAAGTCGAGGCGGGCAAGGCGTCCCTGCGTATGGAGCGCGCCGCACGCATGCCGGACGTTTCGCTGATCGTCGGCAGCAAGCGCAGCGAAGGTCCGGAGCGCGACCGCGTCCGCCAGAACATCATCGGACTGTCCGTCCCACTGCCGCTGTTTAATCGCAACCAGGGCGCGATCCTGGCAGCGCAACGCCGTGCCGACAAGGCCGGCGCGGAGCTGGAAGCGACTCGCCAGCGTATTCGCACAGAGGCCATGCAGGCCCATGCTCGCATGCAGGCGGCCGTGCAGCAGGAACGCCTGGTGCGCGAAGACGTGCTGCCCGGCGCCCAATATGCTGCCGATGCGGCGATGAAAGGCTTCGAAGCCGGCAAATTCAATTACGTCGAAGTGCTCGATGCCCAGCGCACCTGGGTGCAGGCGCAGGGCCAGCACCTGCGGGCCATTTCGGACTTCTATCGCGCCCGGGCCGACCTGGCCAAGCTGGTTGGCAACCTGGACATCAAGGATTCAAAATGAACAAGCGTCAAAAAATCACCATTGCGGCCATGGTGGCCGTTGCCGCCCTGTTTGCGGGCGCAGTTCTGGGCTGGGAGCGCATCGCGCCGGCCGCGAAAGCCGGTGCCGAGGCGAGCGAACACCACGAGGAACATCCTGCCGGCACGCAGTCAATCCCGTTCACCGACGCGCAGGTTGCGGCGGCCGATATCCAAGTGCGTACGGCCGGCGCGGCGCGCCTGGAAACCTTCGTCCGCCTGCCGGGCGAAGTCAAACTGAACGAGGATCGCACTGCGCACGTCACGCCGCGCGTGGACGGCATTGTGCAGGAAGTGCAGGCCAATCTCGGCCAGCAGGTACGCAGGGGCGAGCTACTGGCGGTGCTGGCCAGCGCCGACGTATCCGAGCAGCGCAGCAGCCTGGCCGCCGCCGAAAAGCGTGCAGTGCTGGCCCACTCGGTCTACGAGGCCGAAAAGAAGCTGTGGGAAGACAAGGTCTCGGCACGCCAGGACTACCTGAAGGCGGAGCAGGAATGGCATGAAGCCAGCATCGCCGTGCAGAACGCGCGCCAGAAGCTGGTGGCCATCGGCGCGGGCGGTTCCGGCAAGGGGCCATACAACCGCCTTGAAATCCGGGCGCCGTTCGATGGCCTGATCGTCGACAAGCACATCGCAGTTGGCGAGGCGGTCGGCGCGGAAACCAAGGTATTCACGGTTTCCGACTTGCGCCGGGTATGGGCGGAGGTCGTGGTGCCTGCGAAGGACCTCGAGATCGTCAAGGTCGGCACGGAAGCCGTGTTGCACTCGGCCGCCTCGAATGCCGCGGTCAAGGGCAGGGTGAGTTTTGTCAGCGCCCTGATCGGCGAACAGACCCGCGCCGCCCGCGCCCGCGTTGTGCTGGACAATCCAGAGTTGGCATGGCGGCCCGGCCTGTTCGTGGATGTCGACGTGATCACCGGTTCAGCCGAAGTGCCGGTCGCGGTGGAAAAGGAAGCGCTGCAAGTGCTGAACGGCACGCAGGTCGTCTTCCAGCGCGATGGCCAGGCGTTCACGCCGGTGCCGGTCACGGTCGGCCGTTCCGACGGCAAGCTGGTGGAGATCACTGCCGGCCTGCGCAAGGCTGCGCAGTATGCCGCCGCCCACAGTTTCACCATCAAGGCGGAGCAGGGCAAGGGCGCTGCCGAGCATGAAGACTAAGGAGCCGCCATGTTAAGCCGAATTATCCAGGCCTGCATCGGCCACCGATGGATGGTCATGTTCGCCGTACTGGCGATGGCCGTGCTGGGCGCGGTCAATTACAAGAAGCTGCCGATCGACGCCGTGCCGGACATCACCAACGTCCAGGTGCAGATCAATACCGCCGCCGCCGGCTACTCGCCGCTGGAAGTGGAACAGCGCATCACCTTCCCGATCGAATCGCTGATGGCCGGCCTGCCGCGCCTTGAGCAGACCAGGTCCTTGTCGCGTTATGGCCTGTCGCAGATCACGGTGGTATTCAAGGATGGCACGGACATCCACTTTGCCCGCCAGTTGATCAGCCAGCGCATCCAGGATGCGCGTTCCCAGCTTCCGGCCGGACTGACGCCGACCATGAGCCCCATCGCCACCGGCCTGTCTGAAATCTACCTGTGGACGGTGGATGCGGCGCCGAATGCACGCAAGCCGGACGGCACGCCCTACACGCCGACCGACCTGCGCGAAATCCAGGACTGGATCATCAAGCCCCAACTGCGCAACGTGCCCGGTGTCACCGAGATCAATTCGATCGGCGGCTACGACAAGGAATACCTGGTCGCGCCAACGCCGGCCAAGCTGGCGTCGTATGGCCTGAACCTGTCGGACGTGGTGACGGCGCTGGAGCGCAACAACGGCAATGTCGGTGCAGGCTATATCGAGAAGGAAGGCGAGCAATACCTGCTGCGCGCACCAGGCCAGCTCAAGTCCGTGGCCGACATCGGCAATATCGTGGTCTCCACCATCGACGGCGTGGCCGTGCGCATCGCCGACGTCGCAACCGTGGGCGTCGGCGCTGAACTGCGCACCGGGGCCGCCACCCGCAACGGGCGCGAGGTGGTGCTGGGCACCGTGTTCATGCTGATCGGCGAGAACAGCCGTGCGGTGGCGCTGGCGGTCGACAAGAAGATGGTCGAGATCAACCGCAGCCTGCCGGCCGGAGTATCGGCGACGCCGGTATATAACCGCACGGTGCTGGTGGAAAAGGCGATCGATACCGTCAAGCGAAACCTGTTGGAAGGCGCGGTGCTGGTGATCGGCGTGCTGTTCCTCTTCCTCGGCAATATGCGAGCGGCGCTGATTACGGCGATGGTGATTCCGCTGTCAATGCTGTTTACCTTCACCGGCATGGTGGCCAATAACGTTAGCGCCAACCTGCTAAGCCTCGGCGCGCTCGACTTCGGCATCATCGTCGATGGCGCCGTGGTGATCGTGGAGAACTGCGTGCGACGCCTGGCGCACGCGCAACAGCATGCCGGACGGCCGCTGACGCGCGAAGAACGCTTTGCGGAAGTCTTCGCCGCCGCACACGAGGCGCGCAGGCCGCTGCTGTTCGGGCAGTTGATCATCATGATCGTGTACCTGCCGATCTTCGTGCTGTCCGGGATTGAAGGCAAGATGTTCCACCCGATGGCCTTCACCGTCGTGACGGCCTTGCTTGGCGCCATGCTGCTGTCGATTACCTTCGTGCCGGCCGCCGTGGCGCTGTTCATGAACAAATCGGTGCGCGAGGAAGAAGGTCGCCTGATGCTGGCAGCCAAACGCCGTTACGGCGAGCTGCTGGACTATGTCATGGCCAACCGCCCGGTAGTGTTTACCGCGGCGGGGCTGGTGCTGGCCCTGTCCACGTTGCTGGCGACGCGCCTTGGCACCGAGTTTGTGCCGAACCTGAACGAAGGCGACTTCGCTGTGCTGACCGTGCGCATTCCCGGTACCGGATTGGGTCAATCGGTCCAGATGCAGCAACAGATCGAGAAGACGCTGGTGGCAAAATTCCCCGAAATTGCCAACGTCTTCGCCCGCACCGGCACGGCGGAAATCGCGTCGGACCCGATGCCGCCAAGTATTTCGGACGGATACATCATGCTCAAGCCGGAAAAGGAATGGCCAAAGCCGAAGCGCAGCCGCGAGGAACTGCTGGCCGCCATCCGGGAAACGCTGGAGCAATTGCCCGGCAATAGCTACGAATTCAGCCAGCCGATCCAGCTCCGCGTGAATGAGCTGATTTCCGGCGTTCGCAGCGATGTTGCGGTGAAGGTGTTTGGCGACGACCTCGATGTGCTGAATGCGAAGGCTGCCGAAATCGGCGCCATCCTTGGCAGGATTCCGGGCGCCTCCGGAGTCAAGGTCGAACAAACCACCGGCCTGCCCATGCTGCAGATACAGGTCGACCGGGAACGGGCCGCGCGCCTTGGCCTGAATATCGCCGAAGTGCAGGAGCTGATCGCCACTGCGACCGCAGGCCGCGAGGCGGGCGCCATGTTCGAGGGAGACCGCCGCTTCGACATCGTGGTGCGTTTGCCGGAAGCGCTGCGCTCGGACATCGAACTGCTGAAGCGCCTGCCGGTGCCGCTGCCGAAGAAGGAGGGCGCACGTCCGGCCTACGTCACCCTGGCCGAGATTGCGACCTTCGACACGGCGCCCGGCCCGAACCAGCTAAGCCGCGAACAGGGCAAGCGCCGCGTGGTGGTGACGGTCAATATGCAGGACCGCGACATCGGCTCCTTCGTCGAAGAAGCGCAGCAAGCGATCCTGAAAGGCGTGCAGCTGCCGGCCGGCTACTGGCTGGCTTGGGGCGGGCAGTTCGAAAACCTGCAGAATGCTGCGCAACGCCTGAAGGTGGTGGTGCCGGCATCGCTTGCGCTGGTGTTCGCGCTGCTGTTCCTGATGTTTAACAACGCCCGCGATGGCGCGCTGGTGTTTACCGGCATTCCATTTGCGCTGACCGGCGGCATCTTCGCGCTCTGGATGCGGGGAATTCCGATGTCGATATCGGCAGCAGTCGGCTTCATTGCGCTGTCCGGCGTCGCTGTGCTGAACGGCCTGGTGATGATCTCCTTCATCCGCAGCCTGCGTGAGCAGGGGCAGCCGCTGGCCGACGCCGTGCGCAACGGCGCGCTGGTGCGTTTGCGGCCAGTGCTGATGACGGCTCTGGTGGCATCGCTTGGCTTTGTGCCGATGGCGATTGCGACCGGCACCGGTGCGGAAGTCCAGCGCCCCTTGGCTACCGTGGTGATCGGCGGCGTGCTGTCCTCCACCGCGCTGACGCTGCTGCTGTTGCCCTTGCTGTACCGCCTGGCCTACAGCCGCAAGGAAGAGGTCAGCCCGCTTGCCCCAGGTGCTCTCGCAGGAACTCAATAAAGCGCGCCGTCTTGGCCGGAACCAGGCGTGTTTCGGTCAAGGCATACACCGGTGTTGGCTTGCCATGCCATTGCGGCAGGATGCGTTGCAAGCGGCCTGCCGCAAGATCGTCTGCTACGACTTCTTCCGGCAACAGGATGACGCCCATGTCGAGCGCAGCAAGGCGCCGGAACATGCCCACGTTGTTGACTGCAAAGCGGCCGCTCACCGCAACTGGCTCGCTGTGCCCATCGCGTAGCAGGGTCCAGGTGGTGGATTTCGCCAAGCCGAGACAGGCATGCCGTTCCAGGTCCGCAGGTTCGTGCGGCTCGCCGTGCTGCGCAAGGTAGCCCGGCGAGGCATACAGCTTGGGCGTGAGCAGCGCCAACTGGCGCGCAATCAGCTGCGAATCCACCAGCTCACCCATGCGTATCGCCACATCAAATGGTTCGCTGACCAGGTCCACCAGGCGGGGCGTCAGGTCCAGCTCAAAGGTGATGCCGGGATAGCGTTGCGCGAATTCAGCGATCAAGGGCGCAAGGTAGGTCTGTGCGAAATCGACCGGCAGCGAAGCCCGCAGCACGCCTGTCGGCTGCGCCAGCATGCCGCCCAGTTGTTCATGCGCCAGCCGCGCTTCATCGATGATGCGCTTGCAGCGCTCGAAATAGACCTGGCCCGCCTCCGTCAGCTCGATCTTGCGGGTCGTGCGATGCAGAAGCCGCAGGCCGATGGCTTTTTCCAGCGCCGCGATCCGGCGCGAAATCGTTGAATTCGGAATCCCCAGCACGTCCCCGGCACCGCGAAAACCCTTGGCCTTCACCACCTCCACGAACAAGGCCATGTCGTTCAGATACTCCACTGATTGCTCCATCTATGGATCAATGTTCTGCAATTTACCATATTTATCTCATTTGGAAGGTGTTGGATGATGGCGCATCTCCATTCACTTGTAAGGAATACTGTCGTGAGCAAACTGTTTGAAACCGTCAAAGTGGGTCGCTATACGCTGGCAAATCGCCTCGCCATGGGGCCGATGACGCGCAGCCGCGCGCAGTACGACGGCACGCCAGGCGAACTGGCGGCCGAATATTATGCGCAGCGCGCCGACATCGGCCTGATCGTGACCGAAGGCACCCAGCCTTCGGAAGACGGCCAGGGTTATATGACGACGCCCGGCATTCATACCGATGCCCACGTGGCGGGCTGGAGGAAGGTCGCGGATGCCGTCCATGCCAAAGGCGCCCGTCTTTTCATTCAGTTGATGCATGCGGGCCGCATGTCCCATCCGGACAATACGCCGCACCACCGGCAAGGCGTGGCGCCTTCCGCCATTGCGCCGAACACGCCGATGTTCACGCCGGCAGGCATGCAGGACATCCCGGTGCCGCGTGCGCTCAGCACCGCAGAAGTGCGCCAGACGGTTGACGACTTCCGCATGGCAGCGCGCCGGGCAATCGAAGCCGGCGCGGACGGCGTAGAGATCCACGGCGCCAACGCCTACCTGGTGCAGCAGTTCTTCGCACCGAGTGCGAACGCGCGCGACGACGCATTCGGCGGGTCAATCGCCAACCGTGCGCGCTTTGCAATTGAAGTGGCCAAGGCCATTGCCGGCGAGATCGGCGCCGACCGCACTGCCATCCGCCTGTCGCCAGGCATTACGCTTTGGGGCATCGACGAAGGCGCCGAAGGCCCCGCGCTTTATCGCTACTTGGTGTCTGAGCTGGACAAACTTGGCCTAGCCTACCTGCACATCATGCACCAGGGCGACGAAGCGCTGCTGGCGGACATCCGCAAACTGTGGAAAGGCGCCCTGGTACTGAACCGCCCCGGCCGGCCGCGCGAGCAGATTGGCGCCGACATCGAATCCGGCTTGGCGGACGTGGAGGCATACGGCCAGATGGTGCTCGCCAATCCGGACTTCGTTACGCGCCTGAAGACCAACGCACCGATCAACCTTGCCGACCGCAATACCTTCTTTGGCGGCAGCGCGGCTGGCTACACCGACTATCCCAACCTTGCGCCTCAATAACCACAAGTCACTGATTTTGATGGAAGTGTGATTATCTTTGCGCCTTTGGAGAGATTTTAACTGGATTAATTCTCTCCAATTGTCACTCATGTCCATCTTATTGCGATTAAACCTTCACCAAATAATAAATTTATATAAGTAAATCATCTAGTTCTGTGGAATTGGCAGGTATACTGCCGGCTGAAAAAATTCCATAAGATCAATAGATGTTGTACAAAAGAATAAGTTTGGCCGTGCAATTTGCGTTCGGCCTTGGCGCAGCTTTGCCTGCGTTCGCGCAGGTCGATCCTGCACTGGCAAACCAGGAACTGCAGCGGCAGGAACAGCGTGAGCGCGAACGCGCGCGCCAGGACGAGGCCAAGCCCGACGTGCGCCTGCAGCGCGAAGTGACGCCGACGCAAGCCGCTTGGCCGGAAAACGAGTCGCCATGCTTCCCGATCCGCCGCGTGTTCCTAGAAGGCGAGATGGCCGAGCAGTTCCAGTGGGCGCTGAAAGCCGCCGACGGGGCTCTGGGCCGCTGCCTGGGCAGTGCCGGCATCAACGTCCTGGTGGGCGAAGTGCAGAACGCGCTGGTGGCGCAGGGCTATGTCACAGCCCGGGTGCTGGCCGCGCCGCAGGATTTGCTGGGTGGCGAGCTGCACCTGAAACTGGTCCCAGGCCGCATCCGCGCGCTGCGCTATCCGGAGCAGAAGCCATCGTTCGACAATGCGCTGCCGATGGCGCCGGGCGAACTGCTGAACCTGCGCGATATCGAGCAGGGCCTGGAAAACCTCAAGCGCGTGCCGGGCGCGCAAGCCGATATCGAGATCGTGCCCGGCGAGCAGCCCGGCGAGAGCGACCTGCAGGTGAAGTGGAAGGGCGGCCGCGCCTATCGCTTCAGCGCATCGGTGGACGATAGCGGCAGCCGCTCGACCGGTACCTACCAGGGCGGCATCACGCTCTCGGTCGATAATCCCTTCGGCCTGCAGGACCTGTTCTACCTGACCCTCAATCGCAACCTGCATGGCGACAGCCCGGAAGGCGACTATGGCACCAGCGGTTATGCCCTGCATTACTCGGTACCCTTCGATTACTGGCTGCTCTCGCTGCAACTGAATGATTACCGCTATCGCCAGACCGTGGCCGGCGCCTTCCATGACTACCTCTATCGCGGCACCAGCAATACCGCCGAACTGAAGCTCTCGCGCCTGGTGTATCGCGATGCGACGCGCAAGACCACCCTGTCGCTGAAAACCTACCAGCGCGGCAGCCGCAATTACATCGACGACATGGAAGTCGAGGTGCAGCGGCGCCGCATGGCCGGTTTCGTCGCGGGCGTCGCGCACAAGGAATTCATCGGCGCTGCCACGCTGGACAGCAACCTGACCTGGAAGCTGGGCACGCGTTCCTACGGCAGCCTGCCGGCGCAGGAGGAAGCCTTCGACGAAGGCACTGCGCGCCCGCGCATCTTCAATGCCGACGTGACGCTGAACTGGCCCCTGACCAAATCGCTGTCCTATCAGGCTGCCTGGCGCCGCCAGTGGAACCGCACCAAGCTGATTCCGCAAGACCGCTTTTCCATTGGCGGTCGCTATACCGTGCGCGGTTTCGACGGCGAGGCCAGCCTGTCCGCTGAACGCGGCTGGCTGCTGCGCAATGACCTGAGCTGGAGCATCCCCGCCACCCGCCACCAGCTTTACTTCGCACTGGACCACGGCGTCGTATCCGGCCCGTCCGCGCCGCTGCTGCGCGGCACCCACCTGACCGGCGCCGCCCTTGGCTGGCGCGGCCAGTTCGGCGGCCTGAGCGCCGACTTCTTCGCGGGCAAACCGGTCAGCAAGCCGGACGCCTTCCGCACCGCCAGCGTTGCCTCTGGCTTCAACCTGAATGTCGAATTCTGAGCATCATGAATAAACTTCGCTACCGTATCGTTTTCAATAAAGCACGTGGCATGCTGATGGCTGTGGGAGAGTGTGCCCGCAGCTGCGTCAAGGGCGCCGGCCAGACCGGTGCGCTCGATAGTTCGGTACCGGCCGCGTTCGGGCATCCAGCGCTGCGCCGGCTGACCCTGTTGTTCGGCGCAGCCTTCGGCGGGTTCCTCTGGGCCAGCCACGTTCAGGCACAGATCATTGCCGATCCCAAGGCGCCAAGCCAGAACCAGGCCATCGTGCTGAAGGCCGCCAACGGCGTGCCGCAGGTGAACGTACGGGAGCCGAGTGCGGCCGGCGTGTCGCGCAACGTCTACTCGCAGTTTGACGTGGCCAAGGGCGGCGCCATCCTGAACAACTCGCGCGTCAACGTGCAGACTGAACTGGGCGGCTGGGTCGAAGGCAACCCATGGCTGAAAGCGGGTACCGCGCGGGTGATCCTGAACGAGGTCAATTCCAGCAACCCCAGCGCGTTGCGGGGCTATATCGAAGTGGCGGGCCAGAAGGCGGAAGTGGTGATCGCCAACCCGTCCGGTATTTCGGTGGACGGCGGCGGCTTTATCAACGTCAGCCGCGCGACCCTCACCACGGGTTCTCCCTTGATGATGGACGGCCGCCTGACCGGCTATGACGTGCAGCGCGGCCAGATCGCCATCGACGGCGCGGGGCTGGATGCGAGCAAGGCCGACTATACAGCGTTGATCAGCCGTTCCCTGGTGCTGAACGCATCCCTGTGGGCGCAGCGCCTGAATGTGGTCACCGGCGTGAACAAGGTGGCGGAGGGGGAATCGCCAACTGTGACGGAGGTCGGCAAAGCGGCCGATGCTGCGCCGCAGTTCGCGATCGACGCTTCGCGCCTGGGCGGCATGTACGCCAACCAGATTTTCCTGGTCGGTACCGAAGCAGGTGTTGGCGTGCGTAACGCGGGCGAGATCGGCGCGGCGGCGGGACAACTGGTCGTCACGTCCGAGGGGCGTCTTGAAAATACCGGCACGCTGGCGGCATCGAAAGGCATGCAGGTGACGATGCGTGACGCGATCGAGAACAACGGCAAGATCCAGGCGAGTGAAGACCTGGCGCTCAAATCGGCATCCGTGACCAACGGCGGCAGCATCAACGCCGGCGGGCAATTGATTGCGGCGGTGACTGGGGACTTCGATAACCGCGGCGGCAGCATCGAGGCGCGCCGGGTGGAACTGGGTAGCGCCAACGGCACCCTGTTGAATGCGGACGGCAAGATTGTGCAAGGCGGTTCGTCCGCGCTGAACGTGACCACGGGCAGCGCCAATAACTCCGACGGCGTGTTGGGACAAGCAGCGTCGAGCGCAACGGGCGGCTCGACCAGCGGTGGCAGTGCTGACAGCGGCACTGGCGCCGGAACCGGCGGCGGCACAGGTGGTACGACCGATGCCGGCAGCACGGGCGGCACGGGCACTGGCTCCGGCACTGGCGGCACCGCCGTTCCCGAGTTGCAAGCGGGCGAACTCAAATTCGCCGCAATGGACAACCAGCACGGCCTGGTCACCGCCACCGGCGGCATCAACCTGGACGCCGCAACCCTGACCAACCAGCGCGGCCAGGTCAACCTGCGCACCCTGAAAGTCGACGGCGGGGTCCTCGACAACAGCCAGGGCCAGGTCGGCGTGCAGCAGGATGCGACGCTGCGACTCTCCGCCCTGAGCAACCAGGGCGGCCGCTTGCTGGCCGGCGGCGGTTTTAGCGCCTCGCTCGGCGAATTCGACAATAGCAACGGCCTGCTGCAAGCGAACAAGCTGTCCATCGACGTCGCCCGCTACCTGAATAACGATAGCGGCAACATGCTCCACCTGGGCGCAAGCGATGCGGCGATCAATGTCGGCGGAAAGCTCCGGCAAGCCGGCGGCAAACTGGAAATATCAGGCAACCTGGCCCTGCGCGCCGGAGAGATCTCCGGCACTGGCAGCAAATTGAATGTCGGCGGCAACCTTATCCTGAGCAGCAGCTCCACCACCACCGACCAGGGCGACTGGCGCATCGGCGGCAGCGCGCAACTGGAAACCGGCGCGCTGACCAACACTTCCGGCGCCATTGCCGCTGCCGGCGACTTGTCGTTGAAATCCTCGGCGCTCGCCAACCAGCATGGCCAGATTTCAACCGGCGGCCAGGCAAGCTTGCAGGTGGCAGGCGGCGTGGATAACACTGCCGGCCAGCTCCAGGCCAGCAAAGGCCTGACGCTGGAAGCCAGCGGCACGGTGCTCAATCAGGACGGCTCCATCGAAACGCTGGGCAGCCAGAGCAGCCTCGCCGTCAAAGCTGCTGCGATCGACAACAGTACCGGCCGCATCGTCAATGCAGGCACCGGCCCGTTGGCGCTGAATGCAGCGACGATCCGCAACAGCGGCATTATCGGCGGCAACGGCGCGATGAACGTCGACGCCGCAACGCTGACCAACACCCGGCAAGGCCGCATGACGGCTACAGGCGACGTCAACATGAACGTCGCCTCCTTGCTGAAGAATGAGGGCAGCATCAGCAACGGCGGCAGTTTCACCATGTCGCAAAGCCAATCAGCGCTGGTGAATTCCGGCGAGATCCTTGCAAAAGGGCCGCTGAAGATCGAGAACGGCTCGATTGATAACCGTACCGGCACTATTGCCACCGCCGAAGGCAGCACCAGCCGCATCGACATCACTTCCGGCTCGTTGCTGAACGACGCCGGTACCGTCCGCGCAGAAGGCAACGCTTCGGCGCGCATTGCCGGTGACATGAACAACGTCGGCGGCTATCTCGGTTCCGGGGGCGCGCTGGACCTGCGCGCCGGCGGCGGCATCAACAACGATAGCGGCCGCATTGAAAGCCGGGACGAATTGACTGCGTCCGGCGATTACCTGGCCAACTGGGCAGGCAGCATTGTATCCACCGGCACGGGACAATCCTCGCTCACGGCCAGCCGTTACATCGTCAACAATGGCCTGATCGGCAGCAATGGCAGCCTGGCCATTGGCACGGAGAGCTTGACCAATGGCGCCGCCGGCACCGTCACTGCCATGTCCGACCTGGACCTGAAGGTGCGTTCTGAGCTGATCAACCTGGATGGCCAGATCAGTACCCAGGGCAAGCTGAATTTCGACCAGCTGGGCGCGTCGCTGCGCAACAGCGGCTCCATCACCTCAAAAGGCGCGGCAACCCTGAACGCGCGCGAGCTCGATAACCGCGACGGCCAGATTATCACTTCCAGCGGCTCGGGCATCGCGTCCAATGTCGGCAAGCTGGATAACCGCAGTGGCATCATCAGTTCCGGCGCAGACACTGCGATCAATTCTGCCGGAGCCATCGACAACGGCGCCGGCGAAATCCAGGCCGCGCACGACCTGCAGCTGGGTGCCGGCGGCACGATCAGCAACACCGGCGGCCTGGTTCAGGCATCCGGCGCTGGCAGCGCCGTACACCTGAACGCCGCTTCGATCGACAACACGGCGGGCCGCATCGTCAACGTCGGCACCGGCACAACCAGCCTGGCCGCAAACGGAAATATTGAAAACAGCGGCCAGATCGCCGGAAACGGCAATCTGGAGCTTTCCGCCGACAGCTTGCGCAACCAGGCGCAAGGTACCGTCAGCACTGCTGGCAACATGGTGCTCGCTGTACATGCCTCGCTGGATAACGCCGGCACCATCAGCAGCGCCGGAACGCTGCAGGCCAACCAGGCCGGCCTGAACCTGCGCAATATCGGCACCATGGTTGCTGGGGGCGCCGTGGACATCACGACCGCCACCCTGGACAACGACGGCGGCAAGCTCGCCACGGCCCAAGGCTCCAACGCCAGCGTGACCCTCAACGCGCAGGGCATCAGCAACCAGGGCGGCACCATCATGTCCGACAATAAAGCGGACCTGCACGTTGCTGGCGACATCGTCAACAGCAGTGGCCTGCTGCAAGCCCGTTCCGACATGGGAATGGAAGCCGGCGGCACCGTGAAAAACGACGGTGGCAATATCGAAGCTGTGTCCGCCACCAGCAGCTTGCACCTGAAGGCCGGCGACCTGGCCAACGGCACCGGCCGCATCGTCAACGTCGGTACCGGCAGCACCAAGGTGGACGCGGTACACGGCATCACGAGCGACGGCACGATTGCGGGCAACGGCGCACTGGAAATCTCCGCCGCCACGCTCGAGAACAAGGCCAACGGTACCATCGCGTCGGCGCAAGGCATGACCACGACCGTGACCGGCTCCTTGGCGAACGCCGGCACCATCAACAGCGGCGGCACGCTGCAAGTCAAAGCCAATGGCGCAACAGTCACCAACAGCAAGCTGATCGTGTCGCAGGGCCAGCTTACGATGCATGCGGGAGATCTGGTCAACGACGGTGGCCAGCTCGCCACTGCCAAAAACTCCGGTGCAGCAATCACTATTGATGCCGCCTCGATCAGCAATCGCAGCGGCGTGATCATGTCCGACGCTGCAGCCACAATCGACAGCGCCGGCAAGCTCGATAATGCCCAGGGTACCCTGCAATCCGCCAGCTCCCTGGATATTGATGCCGCAGGCGCAATGAGCAACAACGGCGGCGTGGTGGAGGCCCTGGCCAACAACGCCACCCTGGGCCTGCACGCCGGTTCGCTGGCAAATGGCACCGGCCGCATCGTCAATGTGGGCTCCAGCGCTACGACGGTGACCGTCGACTCAACGCTGGACAATGCCGGCCTGATTGCCGGTAACGGCAACCTTGCCATGACAACTGCCGACCTGGCCAACCGCGCGGGCGGCAGCATCGCCGCATCTGGCGGCAAGCTGGACCTGACTGTCGGTCACGGCATGGACAATGCGGGCGCCATCAGCAGCCGTACCACCTTCACGCTTAACGCAGCAGGCAAGGTGGTCCGCAACAGCGGCAAGCTTGTCAGCGGCACGGACGCAAGCCTCGCAACTGGCGCCTTCACCAACGATGGCGGCCAACTGGTAACCGTCAAGGATGGCGGCGGCAACCTGCGCCTGGACGCAGATAGCGTCAGCAACACCGGCGGCGCCATCGTTGCCGACGGCAGCGCAAATATCACTTCGCGCGGAACCTTGGGCAACCAGGGCGGCGTGATCGAAACGTCCGCATCGTCCGGCACGCTGGACATCAACTCTGGCGCCATCGACAATGGAACGGGCCGTATCGTCAACGTTGGCACCGGCGCAACGACGCTCACCGCTGGCGGCGCAGTGACCAGCAGCGGTCAACTTGCTGGCAACGGCGCGCTCAATATTGCTGCAGCCACGCTGGACAACGCGACCACCGGCAGCATTTCCTCGGGCGCCAACCTGAACCTCGGCGTGCGCGAGTCACTGAACAACGCTGGAAAGATCAGCAGCGGCGGCACACTGACCTTCGAACAGGCGGCAGCCCAGTTCAGCAACAGCGGCCAAATCGCTGCGGCAGGCGCCATCAACGTCCATGCCGCCAACATCAATAACAACGGTGGCCAGATCGCAACCGCCACCGCAGGCGGTGCGAACATTACGCTGGACAGCGTTGGCGCCATGAGCAACCGCAGCGGCGCGATTGCAGCAGCCGGCAACGCAAGCGCGGTATCCGGCGCAGGCTTCGACAATACCCAAGGCCAGGTGCAGGCGGCGGGTAACCTGACGGTCAACGCCAGCGGCGTGTTGACGAACAACAGCGGCGCGCTCGAAGCACTGGGTGCCGGTTCCAAGCTGGACGTGCAGGCAAGCTCGATCAACAACCTGGCAGGCCGAATTGTCAACGCTGGCAACGCGCGTACCAGCATCACGAGCGCGAGCAGCATCATCAACAGCGGCACCATTGCCGGCAACGGCGCACTGGTCCTCAATGCGCAGACTCTGCAGAACCAGGCTGGCGGCGTTGTTTCCGCCGCCACCACGCTGGACTTGCTCGTCCGCCAGCAACTGGATAACCAGGGCGGCACAATCAGCAGTGGCGGCGCGCTGACCTTCAACCAGGCCGGCGCAACGTTCGCCAACAATGGCCGCATGGGCTCCGGCGGCGAGATGAGCATCATCGCTTCCAGCATCGTCAACGATGGCGGCCAGCTGTACACCGTCAGCGGCAATGGTCGAGGCGTTACGCTGCAAGCCAACAGCCTGTCCAACCTCGGCGGCGCAGTTTCCGCCGACGGAGTGCTGCTTGCAACGATCAACGGCACCGTTGCCAACAATGGCGGTACTTTGCACGCCGGTGGCGACTTGGCCGTGAATGCCGCCGGTGCATTGAATAACGGCAGCGGCACGATCGAAGCTGCCGGTGCGGCATCGAAGCTGACGGTCAACGCGCAATCGGTAGCCACCGGCGGCCGTATCGTCAATGCAGGCAGCGGCAATACCACGATCACCAGTGCTGGAGGCATTGCCAACAGCGGCACCATCGCCGGCAACGGCGCGCTGGAGCTGCACGCCAACTCACTGCTCAACCAGGCCGGCGGCCAGCTCGGCTCCGGTGCGGCCATGCTGCTGGACGTGAACCAGCAACTGGACAACCGGGGCACCATCGGCAGCGGCGGCACATTGACTTTCGACGAAGCGGCGGCCACCTTCAGCAACAGCGGCCAGGTTGCGGCAAAGGGCAGGGCGCTGGTCAATGCGTCCAGCTTTACCAATAGCGGCCAGGTGTCCACGGTTGCCGGCCACGGTGCCGAACTGACCATCACATCGAGCTCCTTCACCAACAGCGGCCAGCTCGTGGCCGACGGCAAAGCCACGCTGTCCGTCGCGGGCGTAGCGAACAATGCTGGCGGTATTGTGCAAGCAGGAACCGACCTGCTACTGACCTCAGGTAGCGCGTTGCAAAACAATGGCGGCGTGATCGAAGCAGTTGGCGCGGGAAGCACGTTAACCATCAACAGCGATTCCATCGACAACGGCACTGGCCGCATCGCCAATAAAGGCAGCGGCGACACCAGGCTCCTGAGCCGCGGCGCGATCACGAGTAACGGCACGATTGCCGGCATGGGCAACCTGCTACTGTCCGGTACCACGCTGTGGAATGGCGTTTCCGGCACCATCGCATCGGGCCAGGGCATGGACCTGGCGATCACCCAACAGCTCAACAACCAAGGCAAGGTCAATAGCGGCGGCACGCTGACCTTCAACCAGGCCGGCGCAGGTTTCGTGAATAGCGGCCAGGTGCTATCCGGCGGTAATGCCTTCATCTCTGCGCTGTACGTCAATAATGACGGCGGCACGCTGGGCACCGCAGGCGGTTCCGGTGCCGACCTGACGCTGAACACGCCACAACTGAGCAACTCCGGTGGCCGCATCGCCACCGACCGCGATCTGTTCGTTTCGGCCGGCACGGTCGGCGCGCTGGGAGAAATCTTCGGCGGCCGCGACCTCGCGATCAGCATGAACGGCGACTACGTCCAGAATGCGGGCACACAGCAAGTTCACTCGAACCGCGACCTGAGCCTGACAGTCACCGGCAACATCATCAACAACGGCACCCTCGGCGCAGCGGGAACGCTCGCGCTGAGTGGCAACCAGGTGACCAACCAGGCCGGTGCTGTGATCGAGGGCGGCGCCGTCGCGATCCGTGCGGCCGGCGATCTGGCCAACTCCGGCGAAATCAATGGCGAAAGCGCGGTAGACCTGGTTGCCGCCAACATCAGCAACACCAGCGGCATTGTCGGCGGCAATGTGACCGTCCGCACCGGCAGCCTCAATAACACCGGCGCCAATGCGCTGATCGGCTCCACCGGCAACATGGCGCTGGGCGTGGATGGAACGCTGAACAACGTCCAGGGCGGCACGCTGTATAGCGCCGCCAATATGGCTGTTGGTGCTACCAATGGCGGCGGCACCGCGCTGGTGAATAACTCCTCGTCCACCATCGAGGCGAACGGCGACTTGGCGTTGAATACCGTCTCGTTGAGGAACGTGCGGGACAACGTATCGATCGTCCAAGTCAAGACGATGGACGAAACGGTGAATATGACGATGCCGAGCTGGTACAACCCCGGCGGAAACCACAACCAGTATGATCCGCGGTCATCCAACTATCTTCCGTTCGAAGTCTATTTCGTCAACCCGAATGATGTTCTGAAATCGGAAAAGTACGTCACGCCCGACGGATATGAGATTACTCGTGCCGAGATCCGAACGCACGCGAATGATTCGGCTTTCTTTAACGCCACTAGTGGTTTGGCTGGCAAGTGGGCTTCGCGCAGCCGAATCCCAATGAGCGATGGCACAAAGGTTATCTACTACTGGGACGGACGGACTATCACTAACCCTGACCAGGGCGGGGTTTCTACCGATGCATATGTGCGACCACCAGATGGCAACCTTGACTGGGGGAATACGAAGGAATATGACTTCTCGACAGCATATGGCAGCTGCAGTACCAACTGCATCCGGATGGTGACCATTCCAGGATATGACGATCCACAGCACACTATCAAGCGAGATACACAAAAGCATACGGGGACGCAGACGTATGATCA
The DNA here is from genome assembly GCF_049904655.1 of Pseudoduganella sp. R-34. Taxonomy (NCBI): domain Bacteria; kingdom Pseudomonadati; phylum Pseudomonadota; class Betaproteobacteria; order Burkholderiales; family Oxalobacteraceae; genus Pseudoduganella; species Pseudoduganella sp. R-34. The sequence goes on along the minus strand of NZ_CP184572.1, from coordinate 4,405,584 downwards.
ATTGGAAGAGAAGCGTGTGGCGCACCACACTGTCGTGGAGGACCAGATTTCAGCTGATACCGGTAAAGCTGGCCAGATCCTGTCTGGCGGAAATATGCATTTGACGGTCACCGCTACACTGGACAACAGCTTTAGCGAAATAAGAGCCGTCGGTACCTTGAAAGTTGACGGCCTGCCTGCCATTGTCAGCAGCGGGGCCAAACTGCTACGCAAGCACACTTTCGACGGTACCTTTACTACCTACACAGGCTCCAGCACCGTAGCATGGACCAATACCGTAATCCCGACGGAAATCGGTTCAGGCGCCGGGACGATACAAGGTGGCCAGGGCGTATTCATCAACGCTCGCAGCTTCCGCAATGTGGATGTGAGCGCAGGTACGGTTGGCAATATCCGTGATTCCGTGAATGTGATCGGCAGCGGAGCCAATGGCGCCAATGGCGCAGGCACCGACGCCAGCGCTAGCGGAGGTTTCGGCGGCGGAGTCGGCGGTCACTTTTCCGGCAGTGCATTGGGTGCGCATGCCAACGTGGCTGGCAATGCCGGTGCATCTGGTACGGGGGGCAATCTTTCCGGGGCGGGCCTCGCGGGCAATAGCGGCGTGTCCAATCAACTCCTGGCCGGAGGCTCGGTTTTCGGTAGTGGAGATGGCAGTGGATTAAACGTTGAAGGATCCACGCACTCGGTCGCGCCGGCGCGCCAGGGTTCGTTCTTCGGCCGTATGTCCAACCAAGCCCAACACAGCAAGCTGGGCGACACCAATACATCAGCGGGAACTGCAATTGGCCAATCCGCCGGCGCAGTGCAGGGCGAAAATATCACCAGCGTGAAAAAGATCTCGCCCGGTGGACTGTTCCTGCGCAACCCCAACCCGAGCGGCCAATACCTGTTCGAAACGCGCCCGCAATTCGCCAAAGAAGACCAATGGACCAGCAGCGACTACCTGCTCGATAAGCTGGCTCTTGATCATGCAACTACCCAGAAACGATTGGGCGATGGCTTCTATGAACAACGACTGGTTCGTGAGCAGCTCTCCGAGCTGACCGGGCGGGCCCCAAGTGCCGGCCCTGCCGATGACAGCCTGTACAAGCAGATGCTGAACAACGCAGCTAGCTTCGCACAGCAATTCGGTTTGCGTCCAGGCATTTCCCTGAGCCCTGAGCAAGTCAGCCATCTGACCAGCGATATCGTTTGGCTGGAAAGCCAGGCCGTGCAACTGCCGGACGGCTCCATCGAAACTGTGCTGGTGCCGAAGGTTTATCTCGCACACGTCGACGCTAACGCAATCAAGCATAGTGGCGCACTCGTTACTGGTGCTAGCGTGACGATCAACGTCAGCGAAACCATCATGAACCAGGGCGGCGTGATTGACGGCGGCAATGGCCGCACCTTGCTGCTGGCTGGCGAAGACATTATCAATCGCGGCGGAACCATCAAAGGCGGCGATGTGGCGCTGCAAGCTGGGCGTGACATCAAGAACGAGACCCTGACTGTGGACAGCAAGTGGTCGTCCAAAGTGAACGGCGGCAGCTACACTTCGCTCTCAAACCAGGCCGTGATTAGTGCGACCGGTGGATTGATAATGGACGCGGGCCGCAACTTAACCGACCTGGCAGGCACGATCAACGCTGGCGCGAGTGCTTCCATTTTCGCCGGCAACAATATCAGCTTCGATACCGTCAAGACCGGCAGTACCGAATACGGGAAGATTGACGGAACCACGATCAACAACAGTGCCACGTACAATCAGCTTAGCCGCGTCAATGTCGGCGGAGACTTGCTGATGGCAGCGACGGGTAACCTGAACCTCACCGGTACCCAGGTTTCAATGGATGCAGGCAAGCTGCTGGCAGGCGGCAGTGTGAACATTCGCGCCGTTACTGACGAAGTGAAGACCAATGAACAAGGGCAGCGAGGGAAGAACTGGTCCAGGGATATCCACGAGAATCAAGCAGTGGTTGGTGCAAAGATCTCTTCCTCCAGCGACCTGCTGGTTAGCGCAGGTATTAGTCAAAGCAGCGACTTGAATGTCATGGGCAGCACCGTTGCGGCAGGCGGCACGCTGACGCTCAAGGCCAGCAACGACTTGAATATTGCCAGCGTGAGCGAGACGCATTTGTCCGATATTGCGATGCACAGCGAATCGCGTAGCCTCACCAAGAAGCGCAGCAGCACCGCCACCGACTACAACGCCAGCACGCTGGCAGTCGGCAGCACCATCAAAGGCGGCAACGTGGTCGTCACCAGCGGTGGCGACACCCTGATCAAGGCCAGCGCCGTGCTGGCCGACAAAGACCTCAGCATTGACGCCAAAGGTGGCCTGAGCATCGTCAGCGCCGAGGAAGCCAGCAAGTCCGCCAGCACCAGGGAAGAGAAGAAATCCGGCTTCAGCGTCAGCTTCAAGTCGGGCAATCTCAGTACTGGCTATGGCAAGTCGAACACTTCCTCGCAAAGCGCGCAGGAGTCGGTCACGCAGCACGCCTCCAGCATCGGCGCGCTGGACGGCAGCGTCAAGCTCAAATCCGGCGAAACGCTGCAAGTGGTCGCCTCCGACATCGCCGCCAAGGAAAACCTGACCCTGATCGGCAAGAACGTCGACCTGGCCGCAGCGCAGAACACCATGCAAAGCCAGGCTAATACCCAAGGCAAATCCTCCGGCTTCGGCGTAGGCTTCACAGTCAACCCGCTGGCTGCCTTCAAGGATGCCTACAAGACCAGCACCGAAAACTCCAAGTCCGGCAGTTTCGTCGGCAAGGAATTCGCCAAGGCGGAAGGTGCGGCGGAAGGCGCCGCGGCTGCGCTGGCGGTTGTCAACACCCAGTTCGGCACGAAGAAGACCAACAGCACGCAAAACCACGCCACCAGCGAAGCGCGCACCAGCAGCCTCCTTGCCGGCAAGGACCTGACGATCCTCGCTACCGACGGCTCGATCACCAGCCAGGGCGCCCAGATCAGCGCCGAAGGCAACGCCCTGATCCTGGCCAAGGACAGCATCAAGTTCGACGTGGCCCACAACACGGAAAGCAGGTCGCAGGACACCAAGAAGTCGGGCTTCAGTATTGACACGCGCTCGACGCAGGTGATTGGTTCACTCAACAACAACGGCAAAGGCAACGGCGCCACCGACACCGTGACCGGCACCAAGCTGTCGGTGGGCGGCAGCACCACCATGGCCACGCAGACCGGCGACATCGCGCTGACCGGCGCCAGCGTGGTCTCGGACGGCAACCTGTCGATCAACGCCGCACGCGACCTGACCATCACCAGCGCGCAGGACACGCTGCACAACGCCAACCAGAGCAACAACAAGGCCATCGGCAAGGTCGCCATTTCCGACACCGAGCGCTTCTCCGGCTACCACAACGAAAAGCACAAGGACAACAGCGACCAGGTGACCCAGGTGGCGTCCAACGTCTCCAGCCTGAACGGCGACGTGAACCTGACCGCAGGGCAGAAGTACACCCAGGCGTCGAGCAACGTCCTGGCCGGCAATGACGTCAACATCACCGCCAAGTCGATCGACATCACGGCGCTGCAAAACACCGGCAGCCACCAGGAATCGAACAGCGACCTGAAGATCGGCACCTTCGCCCGCATCAGCTCCCCGCTGATTGACCTGGCCAACAATGTGGAAGCAGCGCGCAAATCCGACGGACGCCTGAAAGAGATGCAGCGCATGGCAGCCGCCGCCAACGGCTACCAGGCCTACAGCGCGATCGAGAGCCTGAGGGGAGGCGCCGGCAGCGGCATCCTGGTCAAGGGCGAGGCCGGCGTCGGCTTCGCCAGCAGCAGCAATTCCAGCAACGGCAACGACAGCACCGCGCAGGGCAGCACCATCAATGGCGGCCGCAACGTCAACCTGACAGCCACCGGCGGCGACATCCACGCCACCGGCGCAACGCTCAATGCCGGCAAGACCCTGAGCCTGGACGCAGCACAGAACATCGTGCTGGACGCCAGCCAGAGCACGCTGCACAGCGACGGCAAGAACAAGAGCTCCGGTGTTGAAGCGGGTGTTGGCTTCCAGGTCGGCGCCCAGACCGGCGTGTACATCTACGCCGCGGCCAACATGGGCAAGGGCCACAACAAGAACGACAGCACGATCAACAACAACACCGAGCTCAAAGCCGACACGATCAACATCCGCAGCAAAGGCGACACCATGCTGAAAGGCGCAACGGCAACGGCTAACACCGTCAACACTGACGTTGGCGGCAAGCTGGCCGTCGAAAGCCTGCAGGACACCAGTGCGTTCGACAGCAAGCAGTCCAACGTTGGGGTACGCGTGCAGGTCGCGATCGGCAACGCGTGGAGTGCTTCGGGCAACGTGTCTCAGCAAAACGGCAAAGGCACCTACGCTGGCGTGGAACAGCAATCGGGCCTGTTCGCCGGTGACGGCGGCTACCACGTCAAGGCCGACACCATCGACCTCAAAGGCGGCGCCATCGCCAGCACCAATGCTGCCGCTTCCGATCTGACGACCAACAAGCTGACCACGTCCAACATCGAAAACAAGATGACCTACTCGGCCAGCAACGTCAGCATGGCGGGTGGCACTGGCGGCGGCAGCAAGTTGCTGAGGGACGACGCCGGCAAGATCCTGCCGCTAAGCCAGCAGACGCAGGGATTCGGCACAGCCAAGGACGGCAACGCCGCGCCTGGACTGCCGACGGTTGAGAAGGGCAGCGACAGCTCTACTACCTACGCCACCGTCACCGACGGCAAGATCACCATTGGTGGCGTGACGACCAATTCGGTCAAGGACCTGGGCATCAATACCGATGCGAGCAAGGCCAACACCGCGCTCGACAAGCTGCCCGATTTGCAGAAGCTCCTGAAGGATCAGCAAGCGATGTCGGCCGCGGCAGGTACTGTTATCGCGACTGGCAAGCAGATCGCCGGTGACATCGCAATCGGCGCGGCGAAAGCGCAAAAAGACGCGGAAGAAACGCTCAAAAAACCGAATATCACGGCCGAGCAAAGAGCGGAAGCAGAACAAACAATTGATGCCGCCAAACAGGTCCAGGCAGAGTGGGGCGTCGGCGGCGACAAGAGTCGCGCACTGAACGTTGTCACCGGAATTTTGGTCGGCTCGGTAGCCGGACAAAGCAGCACACAAATCGTGGCGAACGCCGCCGCGCCATATCTTGCCGCTGAAATTGGCGACTACTTCAAGAAAGAGGGCAACGAAAACCAGACGCTGCAAAACCTGAGCCATGCGGTGCTGGGCGCCGCCTTGGCCTATGCGAATGGCGGCAGTGCGGCAGGTGGTGCGCTGGCTGGCGGCGGAGGCGAATTGGCAGCACAGGTGTTGACAAAGGAACTGTATCCGCAGGCCTTTGATGAAAACGGAGTGCTGCAACGTGACAAACTCACGCCGGAACAAGCAAATAACGTTCTCGCATTATCGAGCGCTATTGGGGCACTGCTGTCCGGTACCAATGGCGGAAGCATGCTTGATGCCGCGATCGGTGGGCAAGTGGCATCCAACGCTGTCGAAAACAACGCACTGAAAAACCCGAGCAAAGTTACCACGCTAGAGTTCCCAGAATATCGTCGTAGGACACTCGATCAGGTTGCTGAATGTTCCAACCTGACGCAATGCAAGAGTGTTGAGAGCAAACTTCGATCCGAAGCCAGCGAATTCCTCCGTATTGCCAAGAACCTGGATCAACAGGGCGATAAGGCTCGTGCGGCTGAATTATGGGCAATGGCCAATTCGAGTATAGAAGCTGCGGAAGTTGCCGCCGGAAAATCGCATACTATCGTGCGCGAGTATAACTTGCTTCGGGTGAGCGATTTGCCCCAGGCGAAGAAGGATCAAGCCCAGGCGAAGAAGGACGTATCCCAGTCGGGTTATGTGGAACTGGATCGCAGCGCCGGACAGTATCGCGATGGATCAACGGGCGCTGCTGTCGCTCGTGTGCCTGCCGCAGTTGTAGATCCTTGGAGCTCTGCTCTAATCGAAAGCGACCAAGGAACAAAGGATTACCGCGTAAGGCAAGCCTATGAGACCGAGCGCATGTTGAACATTGTGACATTGCCAGTAGGAGTATTTTCTCGGGGATACGCTTTGGTTGCTGGTGCGGAGGAGCTATGGCTTACGGCCCGTACGGCGAATTCTGTAGCCAATACGACGAGCGCCGCGCGAGCTTCTACGGAAGCAGTTGATGCAATGTTTGGATTGCCAAAAATTGGCAGCGAGGCTAAGGCGGCAGAAGGAGCCATGGGATTCAATTCGGCAAAGACCGAAGTGACTCTTGGTGGAACAATGGGTAAATCGACTGTTGGCCAGGGCGATCTAGCCGCAGGCACGAGCTGGGACTTCGGTATTGCAGGTTCCAGCAGTAAGGTGCCACTGCGCACTGACCTGCAGACCTGGGAAATTCCAGCAGCGACCACGACCAATGAAGTGAAAGCAGGGGTATCGGAAGGAACGGCGTTGAAGGCGCCTGTTGACCAGTCTGTTGCTTCGTCAGTGTCAACGAAGCCAGCTTCGTCAATTGTGCGAAGCTCCGAGGCATCTACATCGGCACCTACTAGAGTTGATGTAATTGCCTCGGCTGCCAATGCGAATAGAGCTACCCCTGTCGAGTTGACTTCTGATGAATTAGGCCGCAACGCGATCTCACAGGGCGGGCTTGACGCGAAATCGGTAGTTAATGGGGCATCTGATGTACAAGCGGGAAACTTCGGTACTAATGCGAGTTCCCTTCCTCGGAAGGCTGCCGACGACCTCAATGTGATAGGTCAACCGGATGTCGATGTGCGAAAATTGACGCCTTCAACCCCGATTGAAATGGTGTCGTCGAGGGCCGCGAATCCATCGGATGCCACGCCCGAGATTGTCGGCGAGTATTGGTTATTGAGCGCTAGGCCAGAAATTGTAGGTGACTATTCGCTGTTAAGTGCAAAACCAGTTATTTGGGGGGCTTATACTCCTTTAAGTGTACGGCCGGAGCTCCTGCGCATGCGCGAGTTAATCAACAACGGGCGCATAAACGCGGACGAGCTGCTTAAGGCCGTTCCGGGTAGTTCAGTTGACACATTCACTTCCTCACCCACAATTGCAGATGGATTTAAGTTCAAATATGAACTGAATGGAACGAAAATGGAAGTGAAATGGCATTCACCAGATTCTGTCGCTGCGTCGAAGTTCCCGGGATCAAATTCGGGTGATGGGTGGACGGCGCAGATTAAAATTGGAAACAAACTTCTTGGCACAGATGGTGAGCTCTATTCGAAGCCAAGTAATATTACGCACATACCACTGGAGATAAAATGAAGGATGGCGATCTGGTAAAAATTTCATCAATGCAGCGGGGGCTAATTGGTGACGATCTCGAGGAACAGTTCAAATTCCTCATCCGTGTTATAAAGGAAGGGGTTGATCGGTCTGAGTTTCAGATGGTGATGAATGTATTGGTTGATTTGGCTGATCGTCAATGGGAAACTTATGAATTATTGCCAGAGTTGACAAGGAGAGAGCTAGGTAGCTTAATAGTTTTTATATGGGACAGAAACTCGTTGGATTCCACTGAAATGATGCTTGGAATAATTGCGAGATTAGGATTAGGCGCGGCAATGTCTTATGTAATAAATTCCGTCAACGCGCTATTGGATCCCCAAGTCAAACAAGCGATTTTGGATGCAAATTTAGAATTTGGCGAAAATGTCGATGATCCGTACTCTGGAATGTAGTTGTCCTGTCCAAATGATCAATAAGGGAAACGGTGTCCTGTCCAAATGATCAATAAGTGTCTTGTCCAAATGATCAATAAGGGAAGCGGGTGTCCTGTCCAAATGATCAACAAGGGGAGCGGGCCGGAGGAATAGTCCGTTTTCTCAGAAAAGGGGCGCGATTCTCGTGGACGCCGGCTGATGCGAGCCGGTCGCCCAGGAGGGTCGCGCCATTTTTTTTGTCCACTTTTTCAGCAGATCACCATAGTTCGCGATGAATTGACGATCGCGGCCCCGGCGACCGTGGACAGCGCCGCCACTCTCTTCGAAACTGCGAACTACATCACCGTCGGCGTATTCGAAACCCAGTCAGCAAGCCATCCCACGCCGCGAACCATTCCACGCGCATTGGCATGCGTCGATGCGGATCTACCCCTTGCCAAACCTCGTCTGGCGTCGCACCGTCCAAATGTGTATGCGGACGAATGCAACAATACCAATCGCGGAAGACATCAAGCGCGTTTTGCAATTGGCGCTGGTTCTCCACCTGCCAACAATCGAGTGATTGCTTCAGTGTGCCGAAGAAGCGTTCTATACGGCCGTTCTGCCAAGGACAGCCTGCCTTAATGCGCTGATGACGGATGCCAGCGAAACGAAGAGCCCACCGAAATACCGACGACGTAAAGACTCGCTCGTTATCGGTACGAATTGCGGCTGGTTTACCGTAGCGCCCAATCGCGACGCAGAGATGGCCGAGCAAAGTCCACGATGTTTTGTTAGGCAGGGCAACCAATGCGAGCGCTTTGCGGCTTCCGTGGTCGAGAATGCCGAATATCATGTGAAGCGTGCCCGCTGCGTCGACTTTGCCGCTCATGTCGATGCCCCAGATCGCATTGCAGGGCTGGTTAGATGGGGGCTGCGCTCTGATTTCGCGGCGCTTTCGCAGAATGGCCAGCTGGTTGTCTCGCACCGTGTAATGAAAGTAGGAGCTGGAGACGGTCATGCGGCGCGAAGCCGCATAGAGCCTGTTGAACTGGGCTGCCATCACACGATTGCTGGCCTTTGGCTGCAAGGCTTTCAAGCGAATGATGGCATCCACTACCCATTGCGGTTTGCGTCGATTGGTCTGCGCAGGTTTCATGCGACGATGGCGGCGGCCAGTAATCTTTGGATGCTGAGCAGAGTATAGAATCGGCATGATGTGCTTGAGTAAGGGTATTCTCACCAAATGTCACTAAATGCGGTCAATCTGGCTCAAATGTTCGGCTATTTTCTCTAAAATCTTATGGAAGTGTAAGCTGAACAATTGATTTCGAAGCGAGGCACCGCTATACTTCACAACTGTAAAAAATGCATTGATGAAATTGTTGGTGCCAATATGCAATTGCGCGGCCGCATGCTTGGCCAGCTAATTGCCAGCAGGCGAACCCTTTGATTTCGTAGTCGCCGTAACTCTGGAAGCTTCGTTGGCCGCACATCTCGCGGGTTGGGATAACGGCCGACGTCTTACGCAGATCCTCCACCCGGTCGGTGGGCTCATCAATGTACCCCTCAATTAAAAAGAACGCGCGAGTCCAGCGAGGCTTAGTCACGCCCTTTGGGTTCGCGCATTGGAGACTGAATCTCACTCGAGGAAAGCTGGTTTCATGAGGTATCTACGCATCTCATGGATCGGATTTGGATAGTTGCGTAGTTTTTTGAAGAAGAACATGAACATTAAATTTCTTTCGTTGGCAGTAGTCTCGGCATTTACGCTGGTCGGTTGTGGAGGTGGTGGCGGCGATAGTACTTCCGCTGCTGCTCCAGGTGCCGGCGGTAGCTCGGCTTCCGTAACCAATCCGCCTGCCCCAGTCAATCCGCCACCAGCCGAAAGTAAGCCGGCCAATCCGGGCTCTGTCGATGCGCCTTTCGTTGCCGGAGCAAAGCCACGATTCCTGATGACTGGCCGCTTGGGTCAGATGAGCGGAATCGCATCACCTTTAACGCAGACAAGTGACGGGGCAGTGACGGTCATGGGAAGCACCACCCTGACCGGAACGACAATTGCAACCCAGGATATTTCTGGTAACGCGAGCTTCGCTCAAGGTCGTTGGAGTGTCGGCACGGCCAAATTTTCCAGCAGCACCTGGACGATGACCGGCGATTCTTTTGACGCGTTTCACTACTCTGTTTACAACAGCCTCGAGACCTTCCCAACGAATGGCAGCATGACCTGCAATTCCGGCAAATTCACCAAACCGGGTTATTCTGGAGGAACCGTACGGTCCACGGACTACTTTGGTACGTCTACCGGCAGCGCAAGCGTTACTTTTGATGGGGCTGGCGCCAATGTGTCGTTAATGATCACCACCACCGGTGCTGGCGCCAGCGGTACGGTCAATCTGTCAGGCACGGTCAAGACCGGCAATGCCACTTATATCTCGGGTGGGTTGGGCGGCACCGGCAATGGTGGCATGGTTGCAGTCGGTGACGCGGGCAACGGCGCAGTGAACGTCATTGCGATCTATAACGTGGTCGTGGCGAACGAGAACAAGACTAGCTACAGCGGTATTGCAACGTTCACCTGCAAGTAATTGACTGGCGCGAAGCCGGCGTCACTGTTCGGCTTCGCTAAGGTCAAGCGTGCGCCATCAAATAAAATTATTTGATAAGTGAAATTCTGAGAGTTTCTAAGGCCTCCTTGGCGGTTACCATACCGCGCTATGCGTCAGGTCTTTGTCACAACTTGCGAGCTCGAGTACGAGGATGCATGGGATCGATTGTCCCGTGCAGGCATCCCGGTATTCGAGCCTTCCAAACCGTCGAAAGAAGGACGGGTACTTTGCATCTGGCTCGCACACCAATATGACGATGCGGTCGAGCTGCTCCACAACCCCCTGCACATCGTCGCTACCGCAGTGACGGACGAAGAGTTCAAACGCATCCAGGCTGCGGCCGATGCGCGCATGGCACGAACTCGCGATCACGCCTGGGAGCAGTCGCTCAATCGTCTCGTCGCATGCGCTTCGCTCCTGTTGTTGTCCGGGCTCGTCTACATCACCCTGCCAAGCGTGCTTTAAGCCGATGACGGAACTTTTCTCGGTCATTCGCATGGCCTATGCCGCCACGTTCGCCGATGCGGTTGCATCCTCCGCGAGCGCCCATGTGGAAGCGGCACTGCGTCGCGACGACGGCAGCCTTGCGCTCGATGGCGAGTATGACTTGCCAATGCGGGCCGACCTGGTTCCAAGGTGGGGCTCGCAGGCGGGCAAGTTGCTTACGGTCGACTCGCACACGCGCATGCAGTTCAGCGTGCACACCTTGCCGCTTCCTCCAGCCATTGTCTATGTCGCGCCTTTTGTGTGGGACGATGTCGCCTTGCGTATCGGCGGCCTGGCTCCGCAGCAGGTCGGTGCGGTGCTGGCGCCGTGGTTCATGGATTGGTTCGATGCGGAGGATGCCAATCGGCTGAATGAAGAGGGGCTGTTCGGCGTAGTCCATTTTGCGAGCGATCCGCGGCCGGAAGGCGCCATGGTCGCGGTCGAACTGGATCTTGGTTCGGCGCCTGTACAGGCGCTGGAAGATTTGCTGGCGCGCTTGGCTGCAGCAGGCGCACGCGACATCCGCCTGGCCTAGGCCTGCATGATTGCGGCGAGTTCGGCGGCTACCTGTTCGGCGAACAGGTGAATGTGATAGCCGTCGACGAAACCATGATGCGCTTGAACCGAGAATGGCAGCTCAAGGCGCCCGGCGCCAGCATCCCGGAATTTGCCCCATGCGAACGATGGAATATCCGGCTGCGCCAGTACGGCGGTGGGATGCTGAATTGACGTGAAGTTCAGCCACTGTATGCAGGTGACGAATACCTGCTCCTTTGCTTCGCGCGGCGTCATGCTGCTGTATTTGCGATTCAGTGCTTCCATATTCGATGCCTGTTCGCGTGCTGCCAGGCCGCGCGCTACGAACTCGCGCAGGTCGTCCGACCATTCGAACTGGGCGAAGTTCAAGTCGTCATATTGATTCTTGACCGTGAAGGACGGTGTCAGGCGCTCGATGCGAATCACTTTGCCGTCCAGGATGCGGTAGCGGAAATTTTCCACCTTCAGCACGGAGCGCAGCACGGCGCACAGCATCACGTGGAATGGCGGCAGGCCTTGCTTTTTGCACCAAGGCCGGAAATCCGGCAACTCCAGTACGAAGGTCAGGTTCAGCGCGGGGCTGTCCATGCTGTCGAACAGCTCGAAACGGTCGAGGCGGCGCTGCAAGGAGTTGTTAACGGTTTCTGTGGAAAAGTCTGTTAACAAGGAATCCCTCCGTCTGCTAAAGCCATGATTCTAATGAGAATAATCTGGCTGCTCAATTTTGCGTCAACTCAGGCGTCCGAAGGTCAGGAAGATCCAGGCGGCGGCAATCACCACCATCCCGGCCACTGTCACGCACGACCAGGTGAAGAAATAAGCTGACAGCACGGTGGCCTGCAGCGCGCGTTCGAACAGGCAGCCCAGCCCAAAGTCAAAGGTCGCCATGACGGTCCAGCGCCGGAAATAAATCGGCAGGTAACGGCTCATGTACTTGTTGTGCTGCAGGGCGGCGTGGCGCTCGATCACGTTGCGTGCCGCGCTGACATCCTTGAACAGCCAGTCGAAGAAGATGAAGCGGTAGAGCAGGGTGCGGAAAGGCATGGCTTCGGTCGTCATGTGCGTCTCCCTTGGGTGCCTGGATATATTATCATTCCCGACATTCCTCCAAAGGAGACTAGGCATGACGGAATATCTGCGCGGTAGCTGCCTTTGCGGCGGTGTCGAATACAAGGCTGAGAAAAATTCGGTGCACAGTGCGAGCCACTGTTATTGCACCATGTGCCAGAAGCAGCACGGCGCCGCATCGGGCACGTATGCCAATGTCGCCAGCTCTGGCTTCAGTTTCGAAAAAGGCGCCGAGCTGGTGACGGAATTCCATTCTTCCGACCATGGACGGCGCGGTTTCTGCAAGGTGTGCGGTTCGACCCTGACCTGGCGCAGCACGCAGGCGCCGGACCGTATCGCTATCACGCTTGGCACCATGGAGCCTGAATATGATGGCCCGGTGCAGCGTGAGCTGCACACGGACACCAAGCCGCGCTGGCTGCCGACTGCCTGACGCCTAACGGCGGCGCAGCGTTGCCACTGCCAGCGTGCCGTCGCCGGCGCGTTCGCCGATGGTCCATTTCAAGGGCGCGCGCGGCGAGGCGCTGGTATCGCGCGCTGCCAGGCGCAAGATGTAGTCGCCCGTCGGTAGTGCCGGTAGCGTCCAGTTGTCCTGGTAGCTGGCACTGGCGCCGCCGCCCAGAAGGGACTTCAGCTGGGCGGAAGTCTGACCCGTCCACACCACCGTGCCGGAAGCATTCACCAGTTCCGCTTTGACCAGCCACGTTTCGTAGGCCGGTGCGCTGCCGTCGTTGCGCAGCGTCGTTGTCAGCGTCAGCACGCCGCTGGCGGTGAGGTTGACGGTGCTGCTGGCGACGGCGTAGCGATAGCCCGATTCGCGCGCCATCATCAGCAAGTCATTCTGTTCGGCCACGGACAGCGCACCCCAGCGCTCGGCATCCGGCCGGCTGGTCTCGAAATTCCCGTTGCTGAACAGCGTGATATGGAAGGCGGCGGCCTGCTGGCGTGCCGTGGCGGGATTGTTCTGTGGATCGCCGCTGCTGAACGGGCAGAATTCGGACACGAACGGCGCCTTCTGCCATTGAGCCGCAAAGGCCGCCCATTCGGCGGGACGGTTGGTCCACTGGTCGAAATAACCGTAGCGGCTCAGGCAATCCGCGCGCAAGCCTACCGGCCGGCTCGTGATGGTTTGTTCCAGCAGGCCGAAGGTCAGCGCATCCTTGCTGGAGTAGGGGATGAACATCACGTGCTGCTGGTTGGGGAATGCCTCGAAATGCATCTTCGCATATTCGCGTTTGCTGGCATCGGTCGCAGGCGTGATGCCGGCCGGTGGGTTGGCGTAGGCGCTGGAGCGCAGTGCCCATTCGCCGTATTGGCCGTACATGCCCACGTCGATCCATGCGAGGTCCGGATTGTTCGGGCCTAATGCGCTGGCCAGCGCGGTGAGAAGGGCGCGTGAGCGCTGTTGCAGCCACGGGTCGTTCCAGTCGGGGATGAAGGTCTGGCCGGGGACCGTGGTATCGGTGTCGGCCCAGAAGCCGCAGCCTGCCTGGCAATTGGCGTTGTTGACGATGTAGGCCGGGGCATAGACCACGTTGTCGTCATAGCCCGCCATCGTGCGCAGGCGGAAGGCGAACTTGCGGCCCTGGCTCCTTGCCAAGGCAAGGTCGTTCAGGATGGCGCTCAAGTTGTACTGGCCTTCGGCGGTTTCCAGGTCTTTCCAGTAATAGCGGCGGTAGGCGTCCCTGGCCGGCGCCGACTGCGGGACCAGCTCCTGGTTCTGCCAGCGATAATACCCACGCAAGGGATTGACGGTGTCGTCGCTGGCGACGGGAATCGCCGTGTATGTGCGGCTGGCATTCAAGGCAGTCCAGCCTTTCGGGCCGGCGATCGCTGGTGCGGCACTGGCCGCCAGTAGGATGGTTGCAATGATGAAGTTCAGGCGCGGCATAGGGGCTCCTGTCATTGGTCAGGTAGCGCGCGCAGCTCCTCCTCGCTGAAGCCTGCCTTGCGGCGTGCTTCCATGTTGAACGGGCCGCGTACGGTGGCCTTGTACTTTACCACCAGTTGGTCGTAGGTCGTTATCGGGTCAATTCCACGCAGGCCGCACAGGTGCCAGTACCAGCGGTTGCCGATTTCCACATGGCCGATTTCGTCGCGCAGGATGATGTCGAGGATGGCGGCCGCCGCCTCGTCGCCGGCCTGCGCCAGCTTGGCACGCAGCGGTGGAATGGCATCGAGGCCGCGCGCTTCCAGCGTGCGCGGCACCAGGGCCATGCGTGCCATCACGTCACCGGTGGTCTTCTCCACCATTTCCCACAGGCTGCCGTGCGCGCTGTAGTCGCCGTAGGCGCAACCAAGCGTAAGGAGATGGGTCGACAGCAGCGAAAAGTGATAGGCCTCTTCCTTCGCCACGCGCAGCCAGTCGGTATAAAACTGTTCCGGCATCGCGGGGAAGCGCCACATCGCATCCAGCGCCAGGTTGACGGCGTTGAACTCGATATGCGCCAGCGCGTGCACCAGCATGGCCCGTCCCTCCACGGTTGCCATGGAACGGCGGCCCACCAGGCGCGGCGCCACCAGTTCAGGGCGGGCAGGGCGGCCGGGTATCTGCGCATCCGGCGCGCTCAGCGCGGACGCGGCATCGAGTGCGAGTGCGCCGCCGGCCCAGGCTTCGGCCATGGCGGCGACGGCAGCGACTTTGGCAGCGGGATCGGGTTCGACCAGGCATTGCAACGCAAGGCTGCGGAGTTCAGGCTTTGCTTCCATTTTTTTGCACGAGGTAAAGATTGTCTTGCCCTGCGCTCTGTTTTCCGGCGCAGGGCCGACAGTATAGTGCCTGCGTGAGCCAGCGCACCGAACGGCCACAGGCAGGGGCGCAGAATGCCCGCATGGATACCCAAACAATATTATTTGTTGCCTGTGTGCTGTTCGGTGTTGCCGCTGCCGGCGGCATCGTCATGGCGCTGATCCGCCTGGGGAAAAAGGCTAATCCACCGCACTGGATCGCCATGCTGCACGGCTTTATCGCCGCAGCCGGCGTGACGCTGCTGGCGTACGTGACAATCTTCTCGCATGTGCCGGATTTCGCGCAGCTTGGCTTGCTGGCGCTGCTGCTGGCTGCTGCTGGCGGCGTGTGGATGAACCTGGGCCGTCACCAGCAGGGCGTGCTGATACCCAGCGCCGTCATGGTCGGCCACGCACTATTGGCGGTGGCCGGTGTCGCCTTGCTGCTGCTCGCACTCTAGTTGTAGCGCTGGTAGACCCGGGACGAGCCATCGGGCAGTACCATCAGCACGTCGTACGCGTCCTTGCGCGGCCCCTCCATGCCCGGTGAGCCCAGCGGCATGCCCGGCGCAGCCAGGCCTATCGCCTTTGGCCTTGATGCCAGCAGGCGCTTGATGTCCGCTGCCGGCACATGGCCTTCTATCGCATAGCCGTCCACCACCGCCGTGTGGCAGGAGCCGAAGCGGTCAGGAATGCCCATCTTCTCGCGCATGTCGGAAGGGTTGGCGACGTTGTACGCCTCCACCTTGAAGCCGTTGTCGCGCAAATGCTTGACCCATGCTTCGCAACAGCCGCAGGTCGCGCTCTTGTAGACGTTGACGACAGGCGCGGCAGCCATTGCCAGCACCGGCATGGCCAGCATCGCGGCCAGGAATGTTTTGCGGATCTTCATGCGCCCATGGTGCCACGGGCCTGTTCGGCCTCGACATGACCTGGGTCAAAAATATTTGTAGACGACTGGTCTAATTCGGTCTAGACTGTATTTCATGACTTCTACCAATTACGCCGACGTTCGCCAGGGCATTATCGATGCGGCGATGCCGCTGTTCATGCACAAGGGTTTTAACGGCGTCGGGCTGACAGAACTGCTCGGCGCCGCCAGGGTGCCGAAAGGCTCGTTCTATCATTACTTCGGCTCCAAGGAAGTCTTTGGAGCGGCCGTCATCGACAGCTATTTCGAGCGGACCCTGGCGCGCATCGACGATCTGCTGGCGCAGGGAGCCACCGGGCGCGAAGGCCTGCAGAATTACTTCGAGGACTGGCGCGAATGCCAGTTGGGCGAATCCAGCCAGTGCCTGGCCGTCAAGCTGGGCGCGGAAGTGAGCGATTTGTCTGAAGCCCTGCGCGCATCGCTGCATCGCGGCGTCAGCGGCATCACCACGCGGCTGGCGCAATGCATTGAACGCGGCATGGCCGACGGTTCGCTGCCGCAAGGCCTGGACGCCAAAGTGCTGGCCGTTGCCCTGTATCAGAGCTGGGTGGGCGCGAGCCTGCTCGCCAAGATCAACCATGACCGTGCACCGCTTGATACGGCCATGGCGGGAACGCAGCAAGTACTGAATCAAACGCAGCAATCGTGAATCGGGCGGGAGCGTGACGCAGGCCTCCCGCCTTTTTTGTAATTAACGACTAGACGACTGGTCTAATACTGAAAGGAGCATCAAAATGACTGCCACTACCAATCGCCGCATCGTCCTGGCCTCGCGCCCCCAAGGCGAGCCTGTGCAGGCCGACTTCCGCCTCGAGGAAGGCCCGGTGCCGGAACCGGGCGAAGGCCAGGTCCTGCTGCGCACCCTTTACCTGTCGCTCGACCCGTACATGCGAAACTTGATGGACGAAGTCCCGCCAGCCTACGCGCCGCGCGTGGAGCTGGGCGCTACGATGGTGGGCGGCACCGTCAATCGCGTGGTGGCATCGCGCCATCCCGCTTTCAAGGCAGGCGAAATCGTGCTTGGCAACGCCGGCTGGCAGGATTACGCGCTGTCCGATGGTAGCGACCTGCGCGCCTTGGGCGACATGAAACAGCCATCGCTGGCGCTGGGCGGCCTGGGCATGCCTGCCTTCACCGCCTATGTCGGCCTGCTGGATATTGGCCAGCCCAAGCCGGGCGAAACGGTGGTGGTGGCGGCGGCGACCGGCGCGGTCGGCTCCATCGTCGGCCAACTGGCCAAACTGAAAGGCGCGCGCGTGATTGGCATTGCCGGCGGCGCCGACAAGGTGGCGTTTGCACGTGACGAACTGGGTTTTGACGTCGCCCTGGACCGCCATGACCCGCAACTGGCGCAAAAGCTGGCCGAGGCGGCGCCGGACGGCATCGACGTCTACTTCGAGAACGTGGGCGGAGCCGTTTTCGATGCAGTGTTGCCTCTATTGAACATCGGCGCCCGTGTTCCGGTGATCGGAGTGATCGCCCAATACAATCAGAATGGTGCATTGCACGGCGAAGACCGGTTGCCCAAAGTGATGTCGACCATCCTGCAAAAGCGCATCCTGATGCAGGGCATGGTCATCCTCGATCACTACGAGACCCGCTATGAGGACTTCGCCCGCGACATGTCGGCCTGGGTTGCAGAGGGCAGAATCAAGGTTTTCGAAGATGTCTTGGACGGCCTGGAGCAGGCCCCGCAGGGCTTGATCGGTTTGTTGCGAGGCAGCAATTTCGGCAAGGTTGTAGTGTGCGTCGCAAATTCCTGAAATGTTGTATATAACACTGGCCGGGGGCTATTTCTGCGTGGCATAATTGATTTAGTTCTTAATAATAATCCTGAACAATTCATGAATGTCACCCGATTGATTATGGCGTTGTCGATGGCCCTGGCCGTCGGCACTGCAGCCGCCGCCCCCCAGCCAACCAATACCTGGGACAACCTCGTTGGCATGAAATACGCCAAGGCGCGCAAGGAAGTCATCGATGCGGGCTGGCGGGCCGACCACCGCGATGCCTCGTCCGAATGGGAGCGCCAGCTCCAGGGGCAGTTCCCCGAACTGCGGTCTTGCGAGGCCGCCAGCGGCCAGTGCACGCACTTTTTCGTGTCGTATGACGGCATCTGCCTGAAGGTCGTGACCGAAGGCGAATCCGTCGCAGCCTTCAAAGTGCGCAGCGTGGCGCAAGGCTGCCCGAAGCAGCAGTAATGTCTTTCACCCTGCGGCCAGCCGCGATGGCCGACATGGCCGAAATCATGCGGCTTGAGCGCGCCGGTTTTGCGGAGGCGATCCAGGAAACTGAGGAAGCTTTTGCCGAGCGCTTGTCTTCCGCGCCCGAAGGATGCTGGGTGCTGGCCGGCGAAGCAAAGCGTTTGTACGGCTACCTTTGTGCCGAATTCTGGCCGCTGGAGCAGGGCTTCAATTCAGCCCGCTTCGCGCGCAACCATGCTGCAGCCGAAGCCCATGTGCCAGACGGCGAAGAAGTCTACGTTTCCTCCATGGTGGTCGATCCCGCAACACGCGGCACTGGCTGGGGGCACCGGTTGTTCCGCGACGCCCTGGTCGAAATGTTCGCCCGCCACCCACGCTTGCGCAGCACGATCCTGATCGTCAATCCCGAATGGGATGCGGCCCGCCGCATCTACCGCGCCGAAGGCTTTGCCGAAATCGGCGAAATCGAGGGCTATTTCGCCTCCGGCAGCGGCCAGCGCCTGCCCGCCATCGTCATGCGCCGCAACTGACCGGGATTATGCATAATGGTCGCCATGCGAGTCGCGACCTTTAACATCAACGGAATCGGCGCCCGCCTGCCGGCGCTGCTGCAATGGCTGAATGAGACCCAGCCCGACGTGGTGTGCCTGCAGGAGCTGAAAGCCCCGCACGAGAAATTCCCCGAAGCTGCAATCAACGACGCCGGCTATGGCGCCATCTGGCATGGCCAGAAAAGCTGGAACGGCGTTGCCATCCTGGCCCGCAGCACCACGCCGGTGGAACTTGGCCGCGCCTTGCCCGGTGATCCGGAAGATGTACAGAGCCGCTATATCGAAGCGATGGTGGGCAAGTTGCTGGTTGCATGCTTGTACCTTCCCAATGGCAATCCGGCGCCCGGTCCCAAATTCGATTACAAGCTCAAATGGTTCGATCGCCTGATAGCGCGCGGAGAAGAACTGGTAGTGTCGAAAAAGCCGGTCATCATGGCCGGCGACTACAACGTGATGCCGACCGAACTCGATGTGTACAAGCCGGAGCGCTGGGTTGACGACGCGCTGTTCCGCCCCGAAACGCGCGCAGCCTTCGCAAAGCTGGTGGGGCAGGGCTGGACCGACGCCCTGCGCACGATGCATCCCGACGAAAAGATCTACACTTTCTGGGATTACTTCCGCAACGCCTTTGGCCGCGACGCCGGCCTGCGCATCGATCACCTCCTGCTGAATCCGGTGCTGGCGCCGCTCCTGCGCGGCGCGGATGTCGACCGGGTAGTGCGTGGCCGCGAGAAGCCCAGCGACCACGCGCCGACATGGGTTGAGTTAGAGGGCGCCTTCTAAAATTTTCGCAACTGTTGTTTCCACGCGGTATATTGGCTTCACTCCGGAGTTGATCGTTTTGCTAACACTAACCCGAGGAGGCACCATGCGTTACGCACGCAATGCAGCACTGTCCGCACCATCGGCCGAAGCCGAGCCCCTGAACCAGCTGAACATGACGCCGCTGATTGACGTCATGCTGGTCCTGATCATCATGCTGATCGTCACCATCCCGAAAGCCAATCATTCCATCGGCATGGACATGCCGCGGCACAGCGGCGCCATCGAGAAGCTGGCCCAGACGCTGGAAGTCGATTTCGACGGCACGCTGTGGTGGAACGGCGCCCAGCTCGCAAGCCGCGCCGCGCTGGAAGAAAAGCTGGCGGCGCTGAAAGGCGACGACACCATCCAGCTGCGCTCCAACGGCCTCGCCCCATACAAGGTCGTAGCCGGCGTGCTGGCCACGGCCCAGCGGCTCGGGGTACGCAATATCGCCATCGTAGGAAACGAGCGCTTCCAGTAACCCCAAGTTGGGGTCAGGTCTGTCATTTGGACACCCATGCAGGTTCCTTGATTTATCTCAATACGCAAATTTCGATGATTTCGCGTATTGATCTAGATCAAACGATTGCGCTAACTGTCCGATTGACAGACCTGACCCCGAATAAAAAAAGGGCGCCGCGAGGCGCCCTTCGTGCTTGGAGAAAGCAGTAACTTAGTTGCCGCAGCCCAGGGATTGGATGCGGTTGTAGGCTGCCTTGGCTTGCACCAGGCCGTAACCGGTCTTGTTATCCTTGCCGGCCACGTCCAGGTCCAGTGCGGACTTGGTCAGGGAGGCGCGGATCTGCGAGCCGGTGCAGCTTGGGAAGTAGGACCATACCAGCGCCGCTACAGCCGATACGTGCGGGGTTGCCATCGAGGTGCCGTCGTAGAAGGAGTAGTTGGTCGGCTTCACTTCCACAGTCGCGGACTGGCCGAGCTGGTTCTTCATCGCTGCGCCGTCCACGTCGGTCGCGGTAACCGATGGGATGCTGGTCACGGTCGTGCCCAGGGTGCCGCCGAAGCTGCCTGCTGCGTTGTTGTACACGATGGCGCCAACGCCGCCGGATGCCTGGCAGTTCGACACTTTGGTCGCGAAGTCTACGGTGCCGCGCTGGATCAGGCAGACCTTGCCGGATACCGAGCTGTTGACCGCATCGCCCAGGCCGAAGTCAGCCAGCGGAGCAGTGCGGGTCACTTTTGGCGAACCGTCCATATCGCCTGGGGTGTACACGGTCGAACCTACGCTCAGGTGGGATTCGGAACCGGCGCCCATCGGCACGGTCGACAGCACAGCCACGCCTGGGCCGGAGATTTCAACCTTGCTGTTGTACTGCGAGAAGTCGGCCCATTGCTTGTTCTCGTTCACAGCGGCGACCATCATCACGCTGGCGTAGCCGGCTGGGTAGGAAATCACGGTGTTGCCGTCATTGCCTGCTGCGGCGATCGACAGCACGCCTTTGGTTTGCAGGGTGTCGAAGGCTTTCTTCTCGGTCTGGCTGGAGCGGCCGCCGCCCAGGGACATCGAGATCACGTTCGCGCCGGCTGCGCCGCACTTGTTGGCTGCAGTTGCCAGGGTCGAGGAATATGCCCAGCCGTCAGCGCCGAACACTTTGACGATGTGCAGCTTCAGCTTCTTGTTCGGGTTCACGCCAACCACGCCCAGGCCGTTGTTGATGCCGGCGATGGTGCCTGCAACGTGCGAGCCGTGGTGGTTTTCGTCGGTATTCCAGTTGCCGGTGCCGGAGTCGTACTCGCCGGTCACCACGTTGCCGTTCAGGTCTTCGTGGGCGTTGTCGTAGCCGGAGTCAATGATGCAGACCTTGCGGTTGGAGGTGTTCGCATCGGACAGCTGGTCCGCTTGCACAGCCTTGATGCCCCATGGTACGAGCTGGCCCAGCTGGTATGGGGTGCCGGTCGAAGGCGAGGTGGTGGCGAACAGCTGGCGCTTGACGTCCTCTTCAACCAGGATCACGTTCGGGTTGTGTTCCAGGCCCTTGATGGCCTGGGTCGGCACTTCGATCGCCATCGCGTCCATGCCGAAGATTTCATGTTTGATGTTGCCCTTGGCAGCAGCGACGGCCGATTTCATGGCGGCTGCCTTGCCTGGCTGGAATTGCACGATGACGCGGGTGGTGTCGTTGGCGGCGAAAGCCTGGCCAGCAGCACCGACAGCAACTACTGCAGCCAGCAGCTTGGCGCCGGCAGCGATTTTCGAAACCTGGAATTGCTTTTGAATCATGGAAATTCTCCCACTCTTGTGTAAGGTGTATGTCCCCGGGCCGTTGTTCGGCGCGAATATTATTTGCCGTATCGCAAAGATTTTGCGTTCGACAGGACTGAGTGTATGGAGAAAAACGCAAGAAATCTATCGAAATGTCTCCAGTTGTATCCAGCTGTTGAATTTGGCATACACATTTGTTAAGAATGAGACATTTTGAAAGTCACTGTCTCAAACTGGACAAACGGAGCCTGGTTTTGCCGTATGCTGCCCGGCATGGACGACTTTATTGAAATCTACGACGGCGCCCTGACGCCCTATCAATGCCAGCAAATCCTGGCGCGCTTCGAAGCCAGCGGCAAAGCCGTGCGCGGCAAGACCGGGCAGGGCGTGGATGTGGCCAAGAAGGACAGCTACGACCTGACCATCAGCCAGCACGCGGAATGGAACGACGTGTCCAACTTGATGATGGCCAGCGTGCTGACCCACCTGTCGGCCTACATGGACAAGTACCGCATGCTGCTGACCGGCGCCTTGTCGCCGCGCGTGGCCGATCCGGAGAGCGGCCAGCCGGTCACGCTCAATATCGACAATTTCGAGCGCTGCGGCCGGCCCTACCTGGCGGAGCTGATCCAGTCCATGTACCGCTGCGGCCCGATCAATGTGCAGAAATACCTGCAGGCCAGCGGCGGCTACCACCATTGGCATTCCGAGATCTATCCGCAGAATGCCAGTTGTGAAACGCTGCACCGCGCCTTGCTGTTCCAGTTCTACCTGAACGACGTGGCGGAGGGCGGGGAAACGGAGTTCTTCTATCAGCAGCGCAAGGTGGAAGCGCGCCAGGGCCGGCTGATCATCGCGCCGGCCGGCTTCACCCATACGCACAAGGGAAATGTATCGCGCAGCGGCGATAAATATGTGGCTACTTCGTGGATCCTGTTCCAGCGCGCCGAAGCGATGTTCGGCGCGCCGGCTTGAGGCGCGCGTTGGAAGGGATCAGGCGCGGCGACGGCGGCGTACCAGGGCCATTGCACCCAGGCCGCCCAGCAGCAGGGCGCCGCTGACGGGTTCCGGCACGTCGGCCGGAGGCGCGGCGCGCTCGCCGTCAACGCTGAGGTTGTCGATTGCCCAGCTCTCGTCGTCGCCTGCCTGCCACACGTTGCCGGAAGCGAAGAACTCGATGGTGTGCACGCCGGCAGCCAGGTTGCCCAGGTTGAAGGTCATGTTATAGGCCTGGTCTTCCCAGCCGGAGAAACCGAGGTGGGTGTGGGACAGCAGGGTCAGGTGCGAGTCGGAAGCGGATGCGCCGAAAGTGTCGAAGTTCTGCTGGTACAGCAGGGTGCCGTCGACGCGGATATTGAAGTAATCCGGGCCGCAGCAGTTACTGCCATCCCACGAATCGATGGCGCCGAACGACAGTTTCAGCGTGGCGTCGCTGACCGCGCCTTCAAGATTCAGGTTCAGGACCGAGGCGGCTGCTGGATTGCCCGCGGCCGAGTTGCGCAGCATCTGGTTGCCAAAACCCACCTGGCCGTAGCCCTGGGTCCCGGTCAGGAAGCCGGCGCCGGTGAAACCGTTCGCGTTGGCTTCGAAATTGTTGGAGTAGAGGACGGATGCCGACGCCGGGATGGTGGCGGCTGCTGCCAGTGCGGCGAGGATTGCTTTGAATTTCATTAAGGTTTCCATAATTATTGTTGGTCAAACAGGAATGCCTTAAAGCAAATCTTGTGCCACGTAAATAAATCAATGACTTATGCAAGAAGCATTTATCGACTGTAAAGTTTTCCGACAGCAATTCGCCAATCGAGATTGACGCCCAGGCTGGCCAGGACGATCATGGCGAAGCCCGTGACCTGCCACGCGCTGATCAGGTGGCCGTAGACCACGTAGTCCCAGCACACCGCCGCTGCGGGATAAATGAAGGTCAGTACCGCGATCGCCGCCGTTTCCATGTGCGGCGTGGCGCCGTAGATCATCACGTATGCCAGGGCAGTGGGCACCAGGCCGAGAGTGGCGAGCCAGCCCCATTGCGCGGCGTCCAGGCCGCCGGGAGGAATCCTGGTGAAGGCGGCCAGCAGCAGCGCGCCGGCCATGCAGTGCACCAGGGCCGTCAGGTGTGGCGGCGTGCCGCGCATCGACTTGGTGGTCAGCGTTACGCCCGCATAGGCCAGGGCGCCGGTCAGGGTGCTGGCGATGCCGAGCAGGTAATTGGCGTCCATCGGCTCGTCGAAGCGCACGCCGCAGGCCAGCGCCAGCCCCCCAAAGCCCAGCAACACCCAGGCCAGTTTGTTGGCCGCCAGCCGCTCGCGCAAGATCAGCGCGCCGAGCAGCAACACCATGAAGGGCTGCACGTGGAAGACAATGGTGGCGACCGCGATGCCGATGCGCCGGATCGCTTCGAAGAACGTCACCCAGTTCACCACCATCAGCACGCCGCTGAAGGCCGCCAGCCTGAATGCGCGCGGCGGCATGTTCTCGCGCCTGAACATGCCTTTCCAGCCGCAATAGAGCGCCAGCGCAAGGGCGCCGATGGCGCAGCGGAAGAATACTGTGGTGACCGGATCGAGGCCCGCCTCCTGGACGTAGACGCCCAGGGTGCTCAGCATGAGCATGGCGACGGTGTAGGTGAGGACGGGATGGCGCATTGCCATCATCATCGCATGAAAAAAGGGGACGTACCCCTTAATGGGTACGTCCCCTTTTTTTTACTGCACGGTGAGGATGACCTTGACGCTGTCGTCGACGGCGGACTTCTCGATATAGCCGATAGCCTGCACGTCGGCTGCCACGGCTTTCTTCACTTCGGCGCTGGACCCGTATTCCTTGGGCGCCGTGCCTTTGCCGGTAAACACCAGCTTCGACCACTGCGCCTTGACCTGGGCGCTGTCCTTGCCCAGCACCTTCTGGCTGAATTCATTGCGCAGCGGGCCTTCGGTGTGTTCGACCGGCGTGAACAAGGTCGATTTGCCGAGGAAGAATTGGGCCGCCTGCTCGCTGAACATGCGCGAGGCCGGGTTCTTCGGATTGACGATCACCACAATTTCGGCTGCCAGCGCGGGCAGGGCGGCACACAACATCGCTGCGGCAAGCAGCGGCTTGATTCGCTTGTCCATGGCTGCCTCCTCAGAACACGAAGTCGAGAGCTACCGCATACACATTCACCGACTCATTGAAGCCAGGCTTGTAATTGATGAATGCGCCGGGGCCATCTTTCGGCTTGATGTGGTCGACCTGTACTTTCAGTGCCAGCGACTTGTAGAAGTCCCAGCGCACGCCGATCGCGTCGGACGATTGCAGGGCCGCCTTGGCCAGGCCGTTCACGCCCGCGGCAAGCGGAGCCAGCGGTCCGCTGGTGGGCAAGCCGGCGACGCTGCGGTCGGACTTCTGCTTGATGCTGCCGTGGTAGTAGTAGGGCAGGAACTTGCCGAAGCGGTAGCCAGCCATCGCGTACCACGAGTTTGTGTCGTGCACGATCAGCGTATCGGTGCGGCGCATGGCGTATTCGGCCTGCAGCACCACGTTTTTCCAGTCCATGGTGCCGCCCACGGAGGTGAAAGTGCCCTTCACGTCGTTCAGCGGCATCATGTTCGCCACCGAAGCCAGCCCGACGGTGCGCAGCGTGTTCACCAGCCCGGTCAGCGTGGGGTTGTCGACCACGCTGAAGTCGGCCTGGGCGCGGCCGAAGCGTAGCGTGAACGGGCCGTTTTCTGCCACGACGTGCAGCAGCAGCATCTTGCGGAACTCGATGTTCTGCGCCGGCTGGTCGACGTCGGCCCGACCGGTGCCAAGCTGCACGCTCAGCGAGGTATCGCCGAAGCTGTGCTGGTACAGCACGTCGACGCCGTCGAAGGAATCGAGCGTGACCTGGCGATAGACTTCAGCGGGCGGGCGCAGCATGGTGTTGGCATAGCCCACGTTGCGGAAGTCGGAAATCATGTAGATCGGCGCGCCCATGCGGCCGACGCGCACGCTGAAATCGTCGTTGAGCTTGAACTTGGCGAAAGCCCACGCGGCCTGCGCACGGTAATGGTCGATGGCGTCCTTGCGCACCAGGCCCTGCCCGGTGAACGAGATCATGTCGTTGACCTTGACCGTGGCCTGGATGCCGAAATTCGAGTCGACGCCGGTGCGCCAATCCTTCTTCACGCCGGATGCCTGGTTGGGGCGGATGAATTCTGCGTCGTCGGTGTCGGTGGAGGTGAGGGCGGCAGTGCCAAAGCCGCTGATGGTGACGGTAGGCCCGCCTTCCTGGGCGCTTGCCGTGATGGTGAAACTGGCTGCTGAAAGCGCGGCAAGCGCGCTGCACATTCTTTTCATCGTCATGCTCTCTCCCGTTGTTATTGGTGGTGAACAAGCTGACTACGGGGCTAAGTGTCACAGATTGCAGGCAGGTGCGCCACCGTTCGTGGTAGGCGCGCAACAATGAAAAAAGCCCGCTACTGCGGGCTTTCATGTGGGGAGCGTGCTGCTTACTTCGCTTTGCCCAGTTCGGAGCGGTGGCGCGAGTAGCCGAAATACACGACCAGGCCGATGGCCAGCCAGATGCCGAAGGCGATCCAGGTAATGGCCGACAGGAAGGCCATCAGGGCCAGGCAGAAGGCGACCGCCAGGCCCGGAACCACCGGCACGCCAGGGCAGCGGAAGGCGCGGTGCAGGTCGGGACGCTTCTTGCGCATGATGATCACCGCGATCGACACCAGGCAGAAGGCAGCCAGGGTACCCATGTTGACCAGTTCGGCCAGCACGTTCAGCGGCACCAGGGCAGCGATGAAGCCGAAGATCAGGCCGACCATCCAGGTGGCGAAGAACGGGGTGTGGTATTTCGGATGCACCTGGGACAGCTTCTTCGGCAGCAGGCCGTCGCGCGACATGGCGAAGATGATGCGGGTCTGGCCGTAGGCCATCACCAGGATCACGGTGGTCATGCCGAGAATGGCGCCCAGCGATACCCAGCCGGCGAACCAGTTTTCACCGGCGTATTGCAGGGCCAGCGAGACCGGGTGGTCGACGCCCAGGAATTGCTTGTAAGGGACGATGCCGGTCATGATGCCGGCCACGATCACGTACAGGATGGTGCAGACGGCCAGCGAGCCGATGATGCCGATTGGCAGGTCGCGCTCAGGGCGCTTCACTTCTTCGGCGGCGGAAGTTACGGCGTCGAAGCCGATGAAGGCGAAGAACACCAGGGCCGCCGCGCTCATCACGCCGGAGGCGCCGAAGGGCATGAATGGCTGCCAGTTAGCTGGCTGCACGTGGCCGGCGCCAACGCCGATGAACAGCAGCACCACGCCGATCTTGATGACCACCATGATGTTGTTGACGCGGGCCGATTCGCGCACGCCCCAGCCCAGCATGGCGGTCAGCACGATCATGATCACGAAGGCTGGCAGGTTGAACAGGGTGGTCGTGCCAGGCACGGCGCCAGGGGCGGCGGTCAGCGCGGTCGGCAGGTGGATGCCGATGCCGGCGATCAGCGATTGGAAGTAGCCGGACCAGGCCACCGACACGGCGGACGTGGCAAGGCCATATTCGAGCATCAGGTCCCAGCCGATCATCCATGCCACCAGCTCGCCCAGGGTGGCGTAGCTATAAGTGTAGATGGAGCCGGCCACCGGAACGGTCGAGGCGAATTCGGCGTAGCACAGGGCGGCGAAACCGCAGGCCAGCGCTGCGACCACGAAGGAAATCGTCAGGGCCGGGCCAGCGGTCAGTGCGCCGGTGCCGGTCAAGACGAAGATGCCGGTACCGACGATGGCGCCAATGCCCATCAGCACCAGGTCCATCGGACCCAGCACTTTCTGCAGGCCGCCCGGGGTACGGGTGGCTGCTACCATGTCGTCCAGGTTCTTAGTCCTAAAAATGCTCACTAGTCTCTCCAATATCTCTTCTCTTTTGGGATCGCCAAAAAAAGGCTGCCGCATATTAGCACACGGGTTTGAGGAGGATGTTGTAGGATTGTAAATCTGAATTGTTTGTTGCCTTAAAAGTCCTTGCCCCACAGATGAAATATATGATACTCGCCGCGGCTGCTGCCGCGACCACTTTTGCCGGCGCCGCCTTCGCCCAGCCGATGCCGCCGCAGCCCGATACCCCGGCCTATAAAGCCTGCATGGCGGAGGAGGGCGAACTGCGTCCCCAGCGCCAGGCCCTGGCGCGCCGCTTCCGCGAGCATGAAGCGGCACTGGAGCGCACTTCGGCCGCGCTGTCGGCGCACGAAGCCGCATCGGCCCAGGTCAATCGGACCGACAACGCGGCCGTCGCCGCATACAATGCCCGTCAGGATGAATTGAACGCCCAGGCAGCGAGCCTGAACGCGGCCGGCACCAGCCTGGAAAAAGAGCTGCATGCCTTCAATGCTCGCGTCGCTGCCGGCAATATCCGCTGCGGCAACATCCTCGCGCCTTATAAAGTTCGCAAGAAGGAGAAATGATGCGCAAGATCCTCGTCCTCGCCTTCGCGCTGGCCGGCGCCAGCGTCCAGGCCGCGCCGCTGCCGGCGCCGGCGCGTGCCGAAGTCGACGCGCTGCTGACGCGCTTGCAATCGTCCGGCTGCCAGTTCAACCGCAACGGCAGCTGGTATAGCGGCGCCGACGCCAGGACCCACCTGCTGCGCAAGCTGGAATATCTCGAGAAGAAAGACCTGGTCAAGAACGCCGAGCAGTTCATCGAGCTTGGCGCCAGCGCCAGCAGCTCGAGCGGCAAGCCATATACGGTCAAGTGCGGCGCGGCGGCGCCGGTAGAAAGCAAGGCCTGGCTGAGCGCCGAGCTGAAAGCCATCCGCGCGCACTGACTGCGAGGCTAGCGGTATAGTGGGCCAGGAGGACAGCCCGCCATGCACCACCAGACCGCCAGCATCGCCACGCCCGCCGGAGAAGTGGAAGGCACGCTCGACCTGCCGATAGGGGCGAAGGGCGTGGTCTTGTTCGCGCATGGCAGCGGCAGCAGCCGCTTCAGCCCGCGCAACAATTTCGTGGCCGGCGTCTTGCGCACGGCCGGCATCGGCACCTTGCTGATGGACTTGCTCACGCCTGCCGAGGACGACGTCTACCGCATCCGTTTCAATATCATCCTGCTGACCGAACGCCTTGGCATGGCGGCCGACTGGCTGGCGGCGTCCGAGGCGGCGCGCGGCCTGCCGCTTGGCCTGTTTGGCGCCAGTACCGGCGCCGCAGCGGCCTTGCAAATGGCCGCTGAGCGCAAGGGCGGGGTGGCGGCCGTCGTTTCGCGTGGCGGACGGCCCGACCTGACCGGGCAGGTGGCGCTGGCGCGCGTGACGGCGCCAACGCTGTTCATCGTGGGCAGCCGCGATGAAGGCGTCATCGAACTCAACGAATCGGCCTACCTCCAGCTGAATTGCAAAAAACGCATCGACATCGTGCCCGGGGCGACTCATCTGTTTGAAGAGCCGGGCGCACTGGAAGAAGTGGCCCGCCTGGCGCGCGACTGGTTCAGCCAGCACCTTTCATCATGAATGGTGAAGAATGGTGAGAATGCGTGCATTTTTAACCCCATCTGCATCGCTATAATTTTCCCCATCTATTGGGAGAGCGTATGGCGCTGCATTTGAAGAAGGCAATGTTCAGGAATTCATTAGTCAACAGCGTTGTTTGTGCCGCGCTGGCTGCCATTCTCATCCCATTGCTTGGCGCACCCGGCGGCATGCTTTGGCCAGGCATGCTGATTTGCAGTGTCGGCGTGCTGACCTTCCTGCGCACTGCCTGGAAGATCAGGAAAGGCCTGCTGTCTCGCCTGCAGGACCTCGCCTCTTACGTGCATATTGATCGCGACAGCGAGCAAGCGCGCAAGCAGGTCGACTGGAGCCTGATCGACGATTACGCGACCCAGCTCGCCACCCGCGGTTTCCGCCCGCTTGGCGACTATACAACCTATCCAAGTGCGCCAACCCTGGCCGGCGTCGCTGCCATGTTCACGGACGCCGAAGGCAGCATGATCATCGAAATCCAGCAATTGAAGCTCTTGCCGCAGGCAGGCAAGGCTGCGCTGAACGATGGGATCTATTTCAGCATCATGTCGATGGTGGGCGGCAGCATTCGTGTGGTCACCAGCAACCATAAGCCGATGGCTGTCACCTACCTGATGCGTGGCGAGCACGATGTGACGACTGCACGGCCGGGCAGCGGACTGATGGAACTGCTTGCGACGCACACCGATCTGCTGTCCCGTCTGCGCGAACGGGTCGGCAAGGCGCCTTCCACCGGCTTGACTGTCGAACGTTATGTATTGGCAATTCGCGAGGCGCAAGCCCAGGCACGCAGCCGTCTCAGCGCTATGAGCGGCTATGCGATTGCCTGCGCGGTCGACCGCTTCGATGCCGACCGTTTGCTGCGCTGGACGCCGCAGATTGCGGACCTCAAGGAAGTACCGCAGCGTCGCCTGGAGGAACTGGACAACGGCTTCGGTTCGGATGTCCAGCCGCCAATCTTCCACGAATCACTGGCGACACAATTCTGAGGGCAAGGCTGTAAGCTGGTAGCGTGCGCCGGCCAGGTTTCTAAGACTGCGATACTGATTCACTTGCATAGGAAGAAACCCCATCATGAAAATCAGCAACCGACTGATCATTACCCTGGCAATTGCCCTGATTGGCCTGCTGTTCGTCGGCGCCGAGGGCATCTGGCAACTGCGCGATGCCCAGCGCCGCATGGAGCTGGTGCAGACCCGCCTGATCCCCAGCGTTTCAGCCATCAATGCCGCCAAGGCGGCGGTGAGCGACAGCCGCCTGGCCGGCTACCGCCTGTCGGTGTTTTCCAACCTGCCCGACAAGGCCGCGTTGGACAAGGCCTACAACGACGCCCACGCCAACTTCGACAAGGTGTTGGCCGATTACGCGAAGAACAACGTCTTCGACGAGACCGACCGCAAGATGCTGGAGCAGGACAAGGCGGCAATGGAAACCTACCGCCAGGCGCTGGTGCCGTTTATCGCCGCCTCGCATGCCGGCGACATGGACGCCGTGCGCGCCACCCTGGTGGCTGGCTCGCCGCTGGCGCTGGGCGCGGCCGGCGTCAAGAAAAGCCTGGATGACCACGTCGCCTACAACCAGAAGCTGATTGAAAAGGTCAAGGCCGACAGCGATGCGGATTACTCGAAGGCGCTGACCATCCTGGTAGCGGTCACCGTGGCCGTGCTGCTGGTGGTGGCGTTCATGGGCTACAAGATGTACCTGGTGATTACAGGTGGCCTGGACAGGATGCAGGGCACGATGGAAAACGTCAGTTCCTCGCTGGACCTGACGCACCAGGTCGAGGTGGAGCGCATGGATGAAATCGGCTATGCCGGCGTGGCCTTCAACAAGCTGCTCGGTGAAATCGGCGGCGTGGTGGGCACGGCCAGGTCGGCGGCCGATGCGGTCAGCACCGCTTCGCGCCAGATCGCAGCAGGTACCGGCGACCTGAATAACCGTACTTCGGCGCAGGCCGCGGCACTGGAGGAAACCGCCTCCAGCATGGAGGAACTGACCTCCACCGTGAGCCAGAACTCGGACAATGCGCGCCAGGCCAACCAGTTGGCGCAGAACGCCTCGCAGATCGCGGTGCAGGGCGGCGAGGTGGTGAAGGAAGTGATCGACACCATGGCGTCCATCAATGCCTCCTCGCACAAGATCGTGGACATCATCAGCGTGATCGACGGCATCGCCTTCCAGACCAATATCCTGGCGCTGAACGCCGCGGTGGAAGCGGCCCGCGCCGGTGAACAAGGGCGCGGCTTCGCCGTGGTGGCAACCGAGGTGCGCAGCCTGGCGCAACGCTCGTCCGCGGCGGCCAAGGAAATCAAGGCGCTGATCGACGACAGCGTGGAGAAGGTCGATTCCGGCACCAGGCTGGTGGTGCGCGCCGGCGACACCATGAGCGACGTGGTGGCCAGCGTGAAGCAGGTATCCGACATCGTGGCCGAGATCAGCGCCGCCACCGCGGAACAGAACGCAGGCATCGCCCAGGTGCACCAGTCGATTACCTCGATGGACCAGGTCACGCAGCAAAATGCGGCGCTGGTGGAGGAAACCGCGGCGGCGTCGCAAGCCTTGCAGGACCAGGCGGAAGTCCTGGCCCGCGCGGTGAGCGCGTTCCGCATCGGCGCCGCCCACCTGAAGGCTGCGCCGGTGCTGCGCGCTGCCAGCAGCGCGCCCGTTTCCACCGCCGTTGCGGTGCGCCCGGCGCGGCAGCGCAAGGTTGCCAGCGCCACCGCCGGCGACGAGTGGGAGCAGTTCTGAGTTTGTTAATATTTTTAGAATACTTTTTCATCTGTCCGTCATAAATTGACGCTATCGTCTGGACTCTTTTCAACCAGGAGACACCAGATGAAACTGAGCACCATCGCTGCCAGCCTCGCGCTGGCAGCATCCGCAGTAAGCCTTCCGGCCCACGCATGGCAGCAGGAAACGCACCGTCGTATCGTGCTGGACGCAGTCAATTACATGAAGGCCAATCCTGGTACCACCAACTACAACAAGCTGCTCTCCGGCGTCACGCGCGCCGGTTACACGATGGACCAGTTCGCGGCAGCGCTGGGGCAGGGCGCGTACGACGTGGACGACTTTGCCGACACCTATATCTGCGGCGCCACCACCGGCAATTGCCAGCTGGCGCCGGTGTGGGGCGCCGGCGCGAGCATCGTCAAGTACACCACCTTCTGGCATTTCCAGAACCATACCTCCGGCCGCGATGTGCACGGCAATCCGTTCGGCGGCTACAACTACGCGAAGATGGCGGTGGCAGGCGACATCGACAACCTGGCGGCGAGCTGGCTGTATGGCGATTACCTGGACGACGGCGCCGGCGGCCTGAAAGGCTGGTTCGGCGACGGAAGCAAATACAACGCCTACGGCATCACCGAAGCCCACTACCGCTTGGGCGGCTATTCGACCGCGTCCATGTATGCCGACTTCGAAGCGGCGCCATTCCAGCCGATCGACAACCTGGGCCAGTACTGGTTCTCGCAATTCCTGGCGCAGCCGACCGCGCAGTCGCTCGGCTTCGTGCTGCATACCACCGACCTGCTGCAGCCGCACCACACCTGGACCACTTCCGCCCACGACCACTCGGGCTGGGAGCAATGGGTGTACGACTACTACGACAGCGAACGCCTGAACGACTCGGCGCTGGTGACTGCCGCCATGGCTGATTTCACGCCGGTGGCTGCAAGCGGCAGCGATATTCGTCCATTGCTGACCCAGGGCGGCACCTATTCGTACGCGAACGGCGGCATCGTGCTGTCGTCGACTGCGCATGGCGACCGCGTGGTCGTTGGCAAGAAGATGATTCCGCACTCGATCGCCATGGTGGTCCACGTGCTGAACCGCGCCGCCGAGCGCCTGGCCAACTGATGGCCGCCCGCCACTTCGTCGCCGCCGTCGCCGCAGTGCTCGCCGGAGCAAGCGCGGTGGCGGGCCCCACCGCGCCCGGCGCCGCCATCGCCGCCCGCATCGACGGCGAGCCGGTTTATGCCTTCACGCTGGACGCCCTTTGGCAACAGCGCCGCGCCGCCAAGCCCTCGCTGGAGCGGCGGGCGGTGCTGGATGACATCATCCAGGTTCGCCTGCTGGCGGCACGTGCCGGCAACGCAGCGCCAAAAGAGCAGCCCGGCGCCACGGTAGCCTTTGCCCCGGAAGTCATGGTGGAAGAACGCCTTGTCGCAACCCTGCGCGAAGTGTATGGAAAGGACATCGACACCGCCGTGAAGGCGCAGCCGGGCGCCACGCTGGAGAGCCTGGTGATCGCGCAGCCGCCGATGTCGCAGCCGCAGCTGGACGCCATTTTCGGCCGCCAGGGCCGCTTGAAGCTGGAGATCGCGCTGACCGCCGAACAGCAGTCCCTGGCCGGCAAGGCCGACGTCCTGCGCTACCGGCTTCCCGGCGGCGAACCAGCGAGCGTCACCCTTTACGACGTGTACCACCGCCAGAACGTCCAGGGGCGGCTGGCGCTGTCGCAGCAACCGGCCAGCGTCGCAGCACAGCAGGCACGCCGCATCGTCGCCAACGCATTCGTGCTGCACTGGGCCCGACAACGCTTCGGCGCCGAAGCCGTGGCGGACCTGCGCAAGGTCATCGAGGATGGCGACACGGTGGTGGCGCTGCAGAACCTGCACGGCGTCGGCCTCGATACCGACGCCGGAAGCCCGCTGCTGAACCGCCTGTCCGGCGAAGTCAGTGCGCAGGAGATTGAAGGCTTCTACCGCGAGCACAAGGACTTGTTCGCCCGCGTCGACAGGGTCCGCGCCCGCCACATCCAGGTAGCGGACGAAGCGCAGGCGCAGCGTGCGGTGAGGGCATTGCAGCAAGGCGCAGGCTTCGCCGCCACTGCACGCCGCATGTCGCGCGCCGGCGACGCAGCCAAAGGCGGCGACCTTGGCTGGATCAGCGCCGACGGCAGCAAGGACTGGCTGGCCAGCCTCGCCTTCAGCCAGCCGCCGGGCAAGCCATCCGCCCCGGTCCGGGCACCGGTCGGCCCGAACGAGAACGCCTACTGGGAAATCGTGCTCGTTGAAGAACAGGTCCATGGCGCCCACCCGCTGCAATCGGAAACAGTGCGCTACCAGGCCAGCCGCATGATCGCGCTGCAGAAAGCCAGGCAGCAGCTAAGCCAGATGATCGAACAGTCGCGCCGCACAGTGCGCATTGAAATCGCAGAGGCGCCATGAAACACTGGCAAGCCATCGCCGTCATCGCCGCTATTGTCGCCGCCGTCGTTGGCCAATGGTACTTCGCCAGCGTTCGCGAAACGACGCCCCCTCCCCAGGCGCCCGCCGTCACACCACCCAAGCCCGCACCGCCGGCCCCCATGCCCGCACCGGGGGCTGGCGAACGTCCGGCGATGGCTGATACGGGCGAAGGCGATGGACTGCGCCGCGTGCCGATCCCGCCGGTCGACGCGCGGGCGCCAGCCTGGCTCTCGCTGGCCCAGGCACGGGAATCCGGCGATGCCCGCACCCCGCCGATCCAGCACGACGCCCCGGCCGAGCACCCCGACGCCAGCGTAATGGCCGACCCGCAAGCCTACGCCGCCCATGAGCTGGCGCAGAAACAGCGCCTGGCCGCGGCCTACGCCCAAGCCGCAGTCCCCGAACTAGCCCGTCTGCATTCCGATCTCGAGCAAGGTCGCGAAGCCGGCGTGCCGCCTGAGGAGCTGGCCAAAGTTGCAGAAAAGATCCGCCGCATCGAACAGCAGCGCCAAGCCGCCGACAACATGCGTTCAAGATAAAAGTCGGGGTCAGGTCTGGCAATCCGCCATTCTTTTCGCATTGCGAAAAGAATGGCGGATTGCCAGACCTGACCCCGACTTTCAAACTAATAAGCTGGCCAAGGGCTTGATGATCTCGTCGTCGGTCCAGTAGGCGGTGTGGGAGAGCGGGTTCCAGCTCTTGGTCATGAAGTCGAGGATGCCCTGGCCGGCGTTGACGACGCGGTCTTCGACCAGGGTTTCGTAGCCGCCTTCCAGCGGCTGCAAGGGCCAGCCGAGTGCATCGTCGGGGTCGTACAGGTTGAGCCAGGTGAATGCTGGATTGGGCTTGATGATCGGCTTGACGTCCATGCGCTGGTGGGCGGAGACGAAGACCGGGATATTGCAACCGGTCGTCACGAAGGTGCGCACCGTGCCGCATTGCAGGAACTTGCGCTGCTCGGCTGTCAGGCTGTCGGCCATGCGGCCCGGCTTCCAGATGCCGGCGGCTACAGCACCGCCGCCGGCGCGCTTTTGCGCGTCGTAGATAAAGCTGGACATGACCTGGCAGCCCAGCGAATGCGCCAGCAGCACGATCGGCGTTTCCGGGCCGCGGTTGGCAAGAATCGCCAGCAGGGCGCGCGCAATCTCCATCTGCGCCTGCTCGTAGACCGAATTGTCGTATTCCTTGCGATTTTCCAGCCCTGCCGCATCGGCAAAGCCGAACAGGATGAATTTGCGCAGCTGTTCGTAGCGCACGGTGGAGCGCTCGCGCGTGCGGTTCCATACATCGAGCTCGTTGGGCTTGAGCAGGTGCTGGTAATACACGCTATGCACGTCGACGTCGGAGAAGGCCGCGCCCATGCGGTGCGACAGCGCGCGCCGCATGTCGTCGGCATAGTCGAGCGGTTGCTCGCCCATGCCGTGGATCGTCAGGAGTGCGACCTTGGGCATTACGCCGCCGCCTTTTCAGGCACGCCGCGCAGGCGGTAGCCGATGTACAGTGCCAGCAGCCAGACCGGGATCAGGTACACCGAAATACGCAGGCCTTCGCTCATGTACATGATCAGCAGGATGCCGGCCAGGAAGGCCAGGCACAGGTAGTTGGTCAGCGGGTAGCCCCAGCTCTTGAAGCCCGTCTCGTGCCCTTCGATCTTTTTCTGGGCGCGGAAGCGCAGGTGGATCCAGCTGATCATGCCCCAGTTGATTACCAGCGACGAAACCACGAGTCCCATCAGGAAGCCGAACACTTTGCCCGGCATGAAGTAGTTCAGCACCACGCAAATGCCGGTGGCGAGGGCCGATACGCCCAGCGCCGCCAAGGGCACACCGCGCTTGTTCACGCCCAGCAGGGCTTTCGGTGCATTGCCTTGCCTGGCCAGGCCGTACAGCATGCGGCTGTTGGAGTACACGCCGCTGTTATACACGGACAGTGCGGCGGTCAGCACCACCACGTTCAGGATGTTCGCAACCCAGTTGGAGTTTAGTGCGTGGAAGATCATCACGAACGGGCTGCCCCCGGTGACGACCTTCTGCCAGGGGTACAGCGACAGCAGCACGCCCAATGCGCCGACATAGAAGATCAGGATACGGTAGATGGCCTGGTTGGTCGCCTTGGGAATGGTCTCGGAAGGGTTGCTGGCTTCGGCGGCGGTAATGCCCACCAGTTCCAGGCCGCCGTAGGAGAACATGATCACTGCCATCGCCATCATCAGCCCCGACACGCCGTTCGGGAAGAAGCCGCCGTGCTGCCAGAGGTTGGCCACGGTCGCTTCCGGCCCGGCGTTGCCGGACACCAGCAGGTAGCCGCCGTACACGATCATGCCGACCACCGCTACCACCTTGATGATGGCGAACCAGAATTCCATTTCGCCGTAAGCGCGCACATTGGCCAGGCTGATGGCGTTAATGATCAGGAAGAAGGCGAGGGCGCTGACCCAGGTGGGAATGCCCGGCCACCAGTATTGGACGTAGATGCCGACTGCCGTCAGCTCGGCCATGCTGACCAGCACGTACAGCACCCAGTAATTCCAGCCTGACATGAAGCCGGCCATGTGGCCGCAATATTTGTCGGCAAAATAGCTGAAGGAACCCGCGACCGGCTCGTCGACCACCATTTCGCCCAGCTGGCGCATGATGAGGAAGGCAATGAAGCCAGCCACCGCGTAGCCAAGCAGCACGGCAGGCCCGGCCAGCTTGATGGTGTCGGCGATGCCCATGAAAAGGCCCGTGCCAATGGCGCCGCCCAGCGCGATCAGCTGGATATGGCGGCTTTTCAGGCCCCGTTTCAGTTCTGTCATGTATGGCGTCCTGGTGTCGAAAAGATCAAAGGCCCTGATTCTACATCCTCGCAAGGCAACAATGTCATTTTCGCACTGCCGCATTTCGCAAGACTTCTCTTTGACCTGGATCAAATATTTTGTGCGTCGGCTTGGATATGCTGCAAACATGCTCACACTTAAATTCCTTGGTGCCACCGGCACCGTCACCGGCTCCAAATACCTATTGCGCCATGGCGACGAACAGGTATTGGTCGATTGCGGCCTGTTCCAAGGCTATAAGCAGCTGCGCTTGCGCAACTGGGATGCTTTCCCGGTGCCGCCGGAGGCCATCCGCAGCGTGGTGCTGACCCATGCCCACCTCGATCACAGCGGCTTCCTTCCGGTGCTGGTCAGCGCCGGCTTCCGCGGCAAGGTGTACTGCACGGAGGCGACGCGCGATTTGTGCCGCATCCTGCTGCCCGATAGCGGCCGGCTGCTGGAGGAGGAAGCGCTGTATGCGAACCGCCACAGCTTCTCCAAGCACAAGCCGGCTTTGCCCCTGTATTCGGAAGCGGACGCGCTGCGCGCGCTGGAGCACCTGGAAGTGGTGCCGTTCGGGCAGGAGTTTTCGCCGGCGCCGGGCATGATGGCGCGTTTCCAGCTGGCCGGGCATATCCTGGGCGCCGCGTCGGTTTCGGTACGTTGCAACAGCCGGACCGTGATGTTTTCCGGCGACGTGGGGCGGCCCAACGATCCGATCATGCGGCCGCCGACCGTGCTTGGCAAATGCGACTACCTGGTGGTGGAATCGACTTACGGCGACCGGCGCCACGACGTCTCCGACCCCGGCAGCAAGCTGGCCGACGTCATCAGCAGGACGGCGGCGCGCGGCGGGGTGACCGTGATCCCTTCGTTTGCCGTCGGACGTGCGCAGGAACTGCTGTATGAAATCTGGCGGCTCAAGGAGGCAGGCGCCATCCCGCTCGCGCTCCCCGTTTACCTCAACAGCCCGATGGCGGTGGATGCCACGCGGCTTTATATCAAGCACCAGGGACAGCACCGGCTGGACGAACGCAGTTGCCACGCCCTGGGCCACGTGGCGCACATCGTCAACAGCGTGGAAGAGTCGATGGCCCTGAACCGGCGCCAGGCGCCGATGGTGATCATTGCCGCCAGCGGCATGGCTACCGGCGGCCGCGTGCTGCACCACCTGAAAGCCTTTGCCGGCGATTCGCGCAACACTATCCTGTTTGCCGGCTTCCAGGCGGCAGGGACGCGCGGGGCCCGCATGCTGGCCGGCGAAACCTCGGTCAAGATCCACGGCGAGTATTACTCGATCCGGGCCAAGGTCGAACTGATCGGCAACCTGTCGGCCCATGCCGACTCCGACGAAATCCTGGGCTGGCTCTCGCATTCTTCGGCCACGCCGCGCCAGGTGTTCGTCACCCATGGCGAACCGGCGGCGGCCGATGCCCTGCGGCTGCGCATTTCGGAACAGCTCCACTGGCCATGCCGGGTGCCGGACTACCTGGAAGAGGTGGTACTGGAGTAGGGGATGCCATGGCGGCCTTGCTGGAAATCTCGCTTGCCGCACTGTGCGGCGCCCTGCTGGCCGCGGCGCTGACGGCATGGCTGATGTTTCGCCATGTGACGAGCATTTCCCGGCTGCTGCGCCAGCGCATGCGCAGCGCCGCGGCGCGCGAGCACCTGGTGGCCAAGGTGTTCGATGCGACATCGGAAGGCATCCTGGTGGTCAACCGCGACATGCGCATCGTCGAGGCCAACCGCGCCTTCGCTGCCATGAGCGGTTACGCGCGCCACGAGCTGGTGGGCCAGCATCCGCGCATCATGCAGTCCGGCAGGCAGGACGCCGAGTTCTACAAGGCGATGTGGCAAGGCCTGCTGGGAACCGGCCAGTGGCAGGGCAAGGTATGGGACAAACGCTCCGACGGCACGCTGTTTGCCGCACACCTGACCCTGAGCGCGGTGCGCGATGAACACGGCAGGGTGCAGCACTATTTCGGCCTGTTTACCGACATTACCGATGAATGCGCCCGCCAGGAAGAGATCGAAAAGATGGCCTTCATGGACCCGCTTACGCGCCTGCCGAACCGGCGCCTGATGGAAGACCGCCTGCAGCAGGCGCTGGCCTTTGCGGCGCGTGCCGAAAAGCTGGTGGCCGTTTGCGTGATGGACCTGGATGGCTTCAAGCACGTCAACGATACGTTTGGCCACGAGGCTGGCGACGCGGTACTGGTGGAAGTGGCGGGACGTCTGCAGCAGGTGGTGCGGGCCAACGATACCGTGGCGCGCCTGGGCGGCGACGAATTCGTGCTGCTGCTCGCTGGCCTGAACGATGTGGGCGAGGCGGAGGAGATCCTGGATCGTGCGCTGGCGGCAGTGCGCGCACCGGTGCGGCTGGCGGGAGAACAGCCGGCCTTCGTATCGGCCAGCATCGGGCTGGCCGTGTTTCCGTATGATGCGCAACTGGCCGAAGAGCTGTTGCGGCGCAGCGATGCGGCCATGTATGCCGCCAAGCGGCAGGGACGCGACCGCTGCAAGCGGGCGCAGGCGCGCTGCTGAATCTACAGGCTTTCCTGGACGGTGCGGCCGTTCAGCGGCTGCACCGGGCGGGCGTTGTGCTTGTAGACCTGGGCGAAGCGCTTCAGCTGGGCGTCCGACATTTCAACCGGATTTTTCAGCACGAACCAGTTGACCTCTTCGCTGCAGGGCGGAGTGGTCAGCGACCCGGCGAAGTTGTAATAGCCTTGCGCGGCAGGCAGCAGCTTGCCGATATCGATGCTCGCGCCGGGCACTTCCTGTGCTTCGCCTTTTTCCTTCGGCAAGGCATCCCACAGGGTTTGCACCAGCGGGTTCTCGGCGCCTTTGCGGAACAGCACCGCTACCACGGCCAGCTTGCCTTCTTCATTCTTGTGCACCAGGTGCGCCACCATCGGGTAGCTGCGGCCATTGATCTTTTCTTCGCTTGGCTTGTGGAAGTGGAATTGCAGCAGGTCGTAGCGCTTGCCGTCGATGGTGACGCTGCTGCCTGCGGCGTAGTTCACCTGGATGGTGTGGCCGTTATCGAGGATCTTCAGCGGCGACGGGCTGTAGGCGAATTCCAGCGGCGGCAGCTTGGCCTTGCTGGTCTTGCGGATGTCGATCGGCGACTGGTTGTGACCCAGCTTGCAGGTGCTGAAGTCCTGTTCCAGCTTGCCCCAGTTCTGCGGGCCGGTGGCGCCGTCATAGCTCCAGTGTGCCGGCTTGTCTGCAGCGAAGGCCGCGGCAGGCAGCAGGGCGGCGCTGAGCAGGAGGGAGAGAGTGCGTTTCACTGAGTGGTCCTTTCAGGGTTGTTGGCCGCCAGTTCCAGGCGGCGCAGGAATTTTTCGGGTGGCTGGTAGCCGATGATGCGCGCTTGAGGAACTTCATTACCGCTAGCGTCGAACATGACGATGCCGGGCGGTCCAAAAAGGCTGAAGCGTTTCATCAGGGCGCGGTCTTCTTCGCTGTTGGCTGTGACATCGGCTTGCAGCAGGTGCATGTCCTGCATGGCCGCTTGCACGCGCGTGTCGGTGAAGGTGAGGCGTTCCATCTCCTTGCATGAGACGCACCAATCGGCGTAGAAGTCTAGCATGACAGGTTTCTTGGCACTGGCCAGGGCCTGGTCAAGGTCGGCTACCGTGCGCA
This sequence comes from Pseudoduganella sp. R-34, assembly GCF_049904655.1. Classification (NCBI taxonomy): domain Bacteria; kingdom Pseudomonadati; phylum Pseudomonadota; class Betaproteobacteria; order Burkholderiales; family Oxalobacteraceae; genus Pseudoduganella; species Pseudoduganella sp. R-34. Next base: position 4,364,662 of record NZ_CP184572.1, on the reverse strand, counting down.
CGCGGGTAAAGCGGGTTTCGGCATCGTGTGGCTGGCCCGTGCCCGCGGCGGCCATGGTAGCACTGTTCCCGCCGCCGCGCAGGTGCGCCAGCGGCTGCAGCACGTCGCGTCCGGAACTGGCTGCGCCGACCAGCTCGAACAGTCCGCCCAGCAGCATCAGGACGCCGAGCGCTTTCGTTGCATAGGCGCCCGCGCCGGCGCCTTGCGGGACAGCTTCGCCGACGCGCAGGAAGGCGGCGCACAGGATGGCGAAGGCGCCCCACAGCGCCATGCTGGCGGTTACCGGCAGCACCGGATTGACCATCCAGATCGCCACTGCGATCAGCAGCAGGCCGAAAACCTTCTTCACGTGGTTCATCCAGGCGCCGGCGCGCGGCAGCAGGCTGCCGGCGGACAGGCCGGTCAGCAGCAGGGGCACGCTCATGCCGCATGCCATGGCGAACAGGGCGCCGGCGCCGATCAGGGCATTGCCGGTCTGGCTGATGTACAGCAGGGCGCCGGCCAGCGGGCCGGCCACGCAGGGACCGACGATCAGGGCCGACACGGCGCCCATCGTGAACACGGCGGCGAGGCGGCCGCCGGACAGGTTGCCGCTGGCGGAGCTGAGTCGGGTTTGCAGGGCGCTTGGCAGTTGCAGCTGGTAGACGTCGAACATCGACAGCGCCAGGGCAACCAGCAGGGCGCCGAAGGTCATCAGGACCCATGGCTTTTGCAGCGCGCCGGCCAGGCCTTCGCCTGCCAGGCCCGCCGCCACGCCCAGCGAGGTGTAGACCAGGGCCATGCCCAGGCTGTAGGCAGCGGCAAGCAGCAGGCCGCGCTTGCGCGTCACCTGCGCTTCGCCGACGATGATGGAGGACAGGATCGGCACCATCGGCAGCACGCATGGGGTGAACGACAGCAGCAGGCCGAACACCAGGAATGCCGCGCCGATGCGCCAGGCGCTGCCGCTTTGCAGGGTGCGCTGGGCGAGCGAGGTGTCATCTTCGGCCGCCACCGGGGCACTGGCCTGCGCCACGCCGGCATTCGCCGCCGGAGCGCTTGCGGCAGCGGTGCCCGCGGCCTGTCCGGGCGGCGCTTCCGGCAGCGCTTCCAGCACGCCCGGGCGCGCTGGATCGATGCGGTAGCGGCGTTCGGCCGGCGGGTAGCACAAGCCTGCGTCGGCGCAACCCTGGTAGGCGACCGTCAAGGTGGCGGTGGAGCGGCCCTGCCAGGGAAGCTGCAAGGCCAGTCCGCCCGCATAGGTTTCCATCTCCTTGCCGAAATTCTCGTCGAACTTGCGCTTCCCGGGCGGCAGCAGGACCGGCACTACGGCGCCGTCGCTGTGCAGGCTGATACGATCGCGATACAGGTGGTACTCGGGCGCGATCGTCCAGTGCAAGGCAAGCTGGCCGTCGGTGCGCAGTTCGGCGCGCAGGTCAAAGGCCTGCTCCGGCGCCAGGAAATCATCGGCCAGGGCAGGGTTGCCGAAAAGTGCAGCCAGCAGCAGCGCCGCCAGCCATTTAATGAGGAACTTCATTATTCATCTCCGAAAAATTCGGCCATCCTGGTCGATGGCCAGGTAGGACAAGCCTGACTGTTCAAGAAAGTCCAGCCCGTCCCGCTCCAGCAGCATGGCCGTGGTACTGCAGCTGCCGGCGGCGATGGCCATGGGCGACACCACGCTCACGGAGCGCCAGTACGACACCGGCATGCCGCTGTACGGATCAAGGATGTGGCAATAGCGCCGCCCATCCGCTTCGAAAAAACGCTCGTAATCGCCGCTGGTCGCCAGGGCGCCCCGGCTGAAAGGCACGCTGGCGATGGTGGCCCGGGCATCGCGCGGGTGCTGGATGCCGATGCTCCACTCGGCGCCATCCGGACGGGGGCCGAGAAAGCGCATGTCGCCGCCCAGGTTGACGTAGCCATGCTGCACACCTTGGGCGATCAGGATTTCCGCCGCGCGGTCCACGGCATACTCCTTGCCGAAGCCGCCGAAATCCAGCTCTATGCCAACGCGGGGCAGCAGGACGCTGCCGCCCTCGCGCCGCACCTGTTGCCAGCCGACCAGCGGCAACAAGCGCTCCAGCGTCCCCGCCGCAGGCACGGCACCGAGCCGGAAATCCCAGGCCTTGCGCAGCACGCCGGAGGTGATATCGAATCGGCCGCCGCTGCTGCGATGCACGGCATCGGCATACTCCAGCAAGGCCAGGGTCTCGTCATCGCAGTCGACCGGCGCCAGGCCGGCTGCCGCATTGATCCGGCTCACGATGCTGTCCGGGCGATAGCGCGAGTACTTGGCCTCGATCCGCCGTACTTCCTCCAGCGCCGGCTCGGCCAATGCCCGTGCCTCGGCGCCGTTGGCGGCGGCCAGCCGGATCTCGCAGCGGCTGGCCATGGCCTGGAAGTCGATCGTGTAGACCGGATTTACCACTGCCGTGTCACTCCGATTTGCAGGCTGACCGCGCGCATTGGCGCCAGGCCTGGACTGCCGCTGCCGAACACGCGCCAGGAACCGCGCTGCTCGTAGCGCTCGACCTTGAAGTCGAGCGCCCAGTCCCGGTTCAACTGCTTGGCGAGCTTGACGCCGAGCGTGACCGCCCCGAAGCCGGACAGGCGCTGGTCGGCGGAACTGGCCTGCCCGCTGCCGAACACGTAGCCGGGTGGGAAGGGCTCGCCGAGGGTGCGGTCATAGACCGGGTCGAAATAGAAGTCGGCTGCGCGCTGGGTGTACAGCCGTACGGCCGGCGTAACAGTCCAGCCATCGCTGAATCCCTGCACCCATTCGGCGCCCAGCGTGTGGGCGCTGATGCCGAAGCTGTCGCGGTAGAAGCGGTAACTGAGCCGGCTGGTCGCACCCAGCGCGACAAAGCGGTGGTTCCACTGCAGCAGGGCGGTATCCTGGCGCCGCTTGTCCGGCCGGTTGTCGGCCATCTTGTACGGGTCGGAATAGTAGCCATGCCCCTGGGTGTGGGTCAGGGTGAACTGGCCCACGTCGACCGGCGTCAGGACCTGCGTCACCCCTGCCAGCACGCTGACGGTCTGGCGCCCGGCGTCCTGCACGATATGGTTGACGGGGTTGATGCTGTCGTCCGAACCGCCCACGCCGAAATTCCAGGTCGTGTTCTTGTCCTCGCTGGAAAGCGACGCCTGCATCGACAGCGCGCGCGATACATAGTCATGCTCGGTCGAATACGCCGCCGACACGCCGACCGTGCCGTGCGGCAGGTAGCGCGTGACGGTCACGTCGCCGGCCTTGCGCAAGTCGTCCATGCGCGAGGCGCCGGAGACGGCTGTGTGGTAGCGCGGAGAAGCGCCCGACACGTCGTCCACCGTGGCGCTGGCGGCCACCGACCATTCGCCGGCGACCGGGGCCAGCACCGACACCGCCGGCGCATGCACGCGCACCCGGTCCAGCCCCGGCTGGTCTTCCTTGTAATACAGGTATTTGACGCCGATGCTGCCCCGTTCCGGCGGCGTTTCTGCATGCACGACGCCGATCCCCGGCAGCAGCATGGCCGCCGCCAGCAAGGCCTGGCCGACGGGCATGCCGTTCTGTGGTTTGTTTTCCATGGTCTTCCTTGTCAGTTGCAGCCGCATCCGCCGCCGCCCACGGCGCTGCCGCCGGATGCCGCTTCCTTGCTGGCGTAAATGTGTTCGTTGAAGCGCGTTTCCAGGCTGTCGCCCTGGAGCAGCATGTCGGTGCGCGCCAGTTCGCCTTTCTCCCAGGGCTGGACGGGTTTCACGGCGCAACCGGAAAGCCCGGCCAGCACGGCGCAGGCCGCAAGCAGGCGGGCGCTCATTGACGTACTCCCAGTGCGCTCTTGATGCGCGCTTCCAGCACGGTGCGGTCGGCGGGGCGGAAGCCGCTGTGTTCATACAGCACCTTGCCGTCCGGCCCAATCAGCACGCTGCTCGGCATGCCTTTGACGCCGTAGTTGCGCGGCGCGGTGCCGCTCGGGTCGAAGGCAATCACGAAACTGGCAGGCGTCGCGGTCAGGAAGTTGCGCGCGTCATCGGTCTTGGCGTCGACGTTGATGCCGACCACCTGCAAGCCCTGGCCGCCGTAGCGGGCCTGCATCTCGTTCATCCACGGGAAGGACTGGCGGCACGGCCCGCACCACGATGCCCAGAAATCGATGTACACCAGCTTGCCCTGGTATTGCTCCAGCTTCACGGTGCCTGCAGGGCCGCTCAGCGAAAAGGCCGGTGCCGCCTGGCCCGGTTCCAGCGCCATCGCCTGGCCGCCTACCGCCAGCGCGGCGGCGGCCGCCAGAATGCGCGCCTGGCGGCGGCGCCACAGCAGCACCGCGGCCGCCAGCACGGCCAGCACGGCCAGCATCGGATCGTTGCCGCCGCTGATCGAAGAGCATCCGCCGCCGCCGCGATTCTGAGTCGCGCCGGCCGCCGCCTCGCTCGAACCCTGTCCGGTCAGCGCGAGCTGCCAGCTTGCGCCGGTCGCCTGCAAGGTGGCGCCGCCGCTGGCGCTGCCCGCTGCGGTTGGCGTGAAGCGCACCGGCAGTTCGCAGGAGGCGCCGGCTTGCAGCGTCAACGGGAAGGCGCCGCAGGCATTGGCTTCGCCGGTTGCCACGGCGAATGGACCGCTGAAGCTAATGCCGCTCAATACGAGGGCAGCGGAGCCAGTGTTCGACAGGGTGAAGCGCTTGACGACGCCCGCGCCGCCGGCAGCGGTGCTGCCGTAGTCGAAGGCCTGCGGCGCAAGACCGAGCGATGGCGTGGGAGTGGGAACCGCGCTGGCGTTGCCGTTCAGTCGCACGGTGAACTGGGCGCCGCCATCGGTGACCAGCTGCATGTCTGCGCTGCGCGCGCCGGCCGCAGTCGGCTTGAAGCTTGCATCGATGGTGCAGTTTGCGCCAGGGCTCAGGGTGGCATCGGCGGCGCAGCTGCCGGCCAGCGCGAAGTCGCCGGGATTGCTGCCGCCCAGGACCAGCGAAGCAATTTTCATGGAACCCGTGCCGTTGTTTGCCAGGGTGACGCGCTGCGCGGCAGACTGCTGGCCCACCTGGGTATTGGCGAAGGCCAGCGGTCCGCTGTTGCTCAGTTGCGGGCGTGCCACCGGCGAAGTGGTGCCGACGCCGGTGACGGCAACCGACAGGTCGGCTGCGTTGGAACGTACCAGCAAGGTGCCGGTGACATTGCCTGCGGCCGCCGGGGCGAAGGACAGCGGCACGGTGCAGCTGGCGCCAACGGCCAGGCTGCTGCCGCAATCGCCGCCGCTGCCGATGGTGATGCCGGGCGCGCCGCTGACGGCAATGGTGCTGAAGGCCAGGGCCACGTTGCCGCGATTATTCAGCGTCACAGGCTGCACGATCGGAGCCGCCCCAATGGTCCACAGGCCGAAGGCAACGGCGCTCGGGCTGGCGTCGATGGCAGGAGCCGGTGCGGACGCGTTGCCGGACAGCGCGACCGCCACATTCGCATTGCTGGCGTTCGACGCCAGGTTCAGGCTGGCAGCGAAGGCGCCTGCCGTGGTGGGCAGTGCCTGCACCACCACGGTGCAATTGGCGCCAATGGCCAGCGGCGCCGTGGTCGCGCAAGTCCCGCCAAGCGTCATGAAGCCCGCCTGGGCGCCGCTCACGCCGATCGATGAAAAGCTCAGTGCCGCCTGGCCGCTATTGGTCAGGGTCAGGGTGCGCTGCGCCGGAGCATTGGTCAGCAGGGCGCCGAAATCAAGCGCCGTGGCCGACAGCGACAGCGTGGCCTGCGCCACGGCATTGCCGGTGCCGGACAGGGTGACGCTGCTGGAGCCGCCCGTGGCATTGTGGCTGATGGTCAGCGCGCCGCTGCGGGCGCCGGAAGCGGTCGGGCGGAACACCAGCTGCACGCTGCAGCTGCTGCCTGCCGCCACGGCCTGGCCGGAAGCGCAAGTGCCGCCGGTGATGCGGAAGTCGCCGCCATTGCCGCCGCCCACCGCCAGGCCGCTGATGTTCAGCGCCGACGAGCCGGTATTGGAAAGCGTGGTGGACAGGGCGCCGCTGTCCTGGCCCACCGTCGCGCCGCCAAAGGACAGCGTGGACGGCGCCACCGAAGCCGCCGGCGCCGCCGTCACGTTGGGGTTGCCGATGAAGGCTGCCAGGTCGGCAACTTCCGCCGCCGTGAACTTGCCGTTGTACAGCGATCCCATGCCGCCCTTGTTGGCTGCGAAGGCAGAACTGATGACGGTGGGGTTGTTAGCGCCCGCCAGGACGTTATTGACGTTGGCGGCCGGGTTTGCGCCGTGACAGGCGGAGCAGGTGGTGCCGCCTGAAGTGGGGCCGTTCAGGTACAGGCTTTTGCCGTTCAGGGCATCGGCGGCCTGCGCGAAATGCGCGGCTTGCGCCAGGCCCAGTGCCAGCAAAGCCCAAAGTCGGTGATGTTTCATCGGAGCTCCCGTGGTTGGTAATTGGTTCATGCGCACATCGACAGGGCCCAGGCATTGCATGCGCTGTGCAGCAGGGAGCACAGCCGCCAGTCGCGCCAGCGCTGGTAGGCCAGGCCGAACATCACGCCCGGCCCGAACACCAGCGCTGCCGCCAGCGGGCCGGAGCCCAGGTGCAGCGCACTGAAGGCCGCCGCACTGGCCAGCACCGCGACTGCGCCGCGCGAGCGCGGCAACAGCCATGCATGCAATCCCGCGCGCACCACCCATTCCTCCAGCAGCGGCGCCAGCACCAGCAGGCGCAGCACGGCGGCCAGGTCAGGCGAGAGCAGGGCGGGGCCGCAGACGGCAGTTTGAGCGAACACAGGTACTGAACATTCTGTCAATGTTGTTACGGTCAATACCGGCGCACGCGAAAATGGTTCAAAATCGGGTGTGAAAATATTTTTGAAAATTCTTTGAACCTTTTTGCTCCGGCTGTGTATTCACAGGCGTAAAAAGGAGAAAAGTGCATGCGGCTTGGCAGGAGGGCGGGAGTGACAGGGGACGTGGACGACGGTGAGCTGGTACGGCTGGTAGGAGGCGGCGATCGCCTGGCTTTCCAGGCCCTGTATCGCGCCTACTTCCCGCGCCTGGCCCGTTTCCTCGACCGCATGACGCGCAATGTGCCGCTGCTGGAAGAAATCGTCAACGACACCATGCTGGTGGTGTGGCAGAAGGCTTCCAGCTATGACGGCAGCAGCAAGGTCTCCACCTGGATTTTCGGCATTGCCTATCGCCAGGCCCTGAAAGCCCTGCGCGGCCTGGACGAGCCGCTGGAGGACGCGCCGGATGCAGCAGGCGAAGAATGGCACGAGCCCGAGCATGCGCTGGCGGCCTTGCAGTTGCAGCGCGGCGTCGGCCGCGCGCTGGACGCCTTGCCGCTGGAGCAGCGCGCCGTGGTCTGCCTGACTTATTACCACGGCATGGCCTACCAGGAGATCGCCGAGACCATCGGCTGCCCGGTCAATACCGTGAAGACGCGCATGTTCCACGCCCGGCTGCGCTTGAAGGACATGTTGTCCGATCATTTGGAAGAGATACGATGAATACGCAAGACCCATCGAACGTTGCGGAGCACCAGGACATGCAGGCACTGCTGCCCTGGTATGCCGCCGGCTCGCTGGCCGACGGCGAGGCGGCACGCGTGCAGCAGCATTTGCGCGATTGCCCCGAATGCCGCGCCGAGCTGGCCTGGCAGCGCCGCCTGATCGAAACGGCAGCTCCGTTGCCGGCCGGCCTGGACCCCGAGCGCGCCCTGGCGCGCCTGATGCCGCGCCTGGACGAGGCGCCGTCCCCTTTGGCCCAGCCCGTCGCCAAGCCATCCCCCGTCGTGCCGGCGTCGTCCCGCTTCGCCAGTGCCTTGCTGGACTGGCTGCGCGGGCCCGGCGACTGGAAGGGCTGGGCCATCGCCGCCCAGGCAGCCGTGATTGTCGTGCTGGCAGCCAATATGCTGCCGTCCGGCGCGCCGCCTGCATACAAGGCGCTCGGCAGCGCACCGGCGGCCACGCCCGACGTGCTGGTGGTGTTCAAGCCGCATGCCAGCGTGCAGGACGTGCAGCGGCTGTTGAAAACCTCCGGCGCCCACCTGGTTGGCGGCCCGACCGCCACCGGCGCCTGGCTGCTCAATGTCGAACCGGCGCAGCGCGCGCCAGTGCTGGCAGCCCTGCGCGCCGATCCCGCCGTGGACCTGGCAGAAGCGCTGGCAGCGGAGGGCGGTCAGTGATGCGTTGGGCCGCCATGATTGTTTGGGCGCTGTGCGCACTGGCAGGTCCGCCCGGCGCGCAGGCAGCGGCGCAGGCCAGGCCGGACGCTGTCGCGGCGCCCGCGGCCAGGGCCAGCGAAATCCTCGTCATGCTGCACTTGCCGGCGCCGCATTTCCGGGTCGATGGCTATAGCGGCGCCAGTTACCGCGACGATGCGGGCCGCCTGGCGCGCCAGCGCATTGCCGCCGCCCTGGCGCGCGAGCACGGTTTGCAAATGATGGAAGACTGGCCGATGCCGGCCCTGAATGTCGATTGCTATCGCATGCGCCTTGCCGCCGGCCAGGACCCGTCGGCCGTGCTGGCAGCCCTGTCGCGCGACAGCCGTGTCGCCTGGGCGCAGGCGATCCAGGATTTCAGCGCGCAAGGCGGCTCCGGCGCCTCGGGCGACCCGCTATACCGCGTGCAGCCCGCCGCCGCGCCCTGGCAACTGGAGCAGGTGCGCAAGTCGGCCACCGGCCGCAAGGTGCTGGTGGCCGTGATCGACAGCGGCGTCGAGGCCAACCACCCCGACCTGGCCGGCCAGGTGGCGGTGCAGGAGAACTTCGTCGACGGCCAGTCCTACGTCGCCGAGGAGCACGGTACGGCGGTGGCGGGCGTGATCGCCGCGCGCGCCGACAACGGCATCGGCATCGCCGGCGTGGCGCCGGAAGCCCGGCTGATGGCGCTGCGGGCCTGCTGGCAAGCCGACGGCGGCACGCGCTGCAACAGCTTCACCCTGGCCAAGGCTCTCAACTATGCCTTGCTGCACAATGCCCAAGTGATCAACCTGAGCCTGTCCGGGCCGCAGGACCGCCTGTTGCAGCAGCTGGTCGGCGTGGCGCAGGCGCGCGGCATCCGCGTGGTCGGCGCGATCGATCCGGCGCGTGGCGATGGCGGCTTTCCAGCCAACAGTCCCGGCGTGTTTGCCGTCGCTGCCGACGATGCGCCGCGCCATGGCGGCCAATGCCTGCTGGCGCCGGGACGCGACGTGCCGACCACCATGCCCGGCGCGCGCTGGGGCATGGTGTCCGGCTCCTCCTACGCGGCCGCGCATGTCAGCGGCATGCTCGCCCTGATCGGCGAACTCAAGCCGCAGCTAAGCGGCGAGCGCCTGCACGAGGGCATCGTGCGCAATAGCGGTCCCGCACCGTTGACGGGGATAGATCTTTGCGCCACCATCATGCGCATTACCGGTAAATGTTCCTGCGCATGCCCCAACCCTTCCTCCGACAACCTCGCACGTTCGCCCTGACCGGGCTGGCCTGCATCCTTGCAGCGAGTGCGCAGGCACAGGTGAGCGGCAGCGCCGGCATCGTATCGGACTATATGTACCGCGGCATCTCCTTAAGTTCCGGCAAGCCGGCGGCGCGGCTCTCGCTCGATGTCGATGGCGCCAATGGCTGGTTCGCCGGTGGCCAGGTGGTCAGCGGCCAACTGGCGCCGCAATCGCACCGCACAGCCCAGTGGCTGGGATATGGCGGCTATGCGCAGCGCCTGCCGTCCGGCCTGTCATGGGAAGCCGGCATGTCGGCCTACGCCTTCCACGGCGCGCCGGACTGGAATTTCCGCGAAGTGTTCGCCGGCCTGGCATTCGAAAACTACTCGGCGCGACTGCATTATTCGCCCGACTATCTCGGCTTCCGCGAGCGGACGGTATATGCTGAACTCAATGGCGGCGGCGCGCTGGGCTCCAGCTGGCGCTATTTCTGGCGCGGCGGCTACCTGTCGGCCCCGGGCAATGCAGCCAGCAACCGCGCGGAAGGACGCATGGGCGTCGGCACGTCAGTGGAGGGCTGGCAGATGCAGCTCTCGCTGGATGCGGCCCGCCTGCGCCGCCAGGGAACCGGCGCCGGCTACGGCAGCACCGCCAGCGCACCGTCCAGCAAGGTGCGCAGCAAAGTGGTGCTAGGCCTGGCGCGAGGCTTCTGAAATTTTGATCCAGGTCATTCCGTGCGCCGGTGCTATCGCATAGGCTGGGCGAAAGGAGTGACACATGGGATATGCATTGCGGGCCAGGCGGCTCGGCATCGACACTTACCAGCAGCCGGTAGCCTACATGCGGCGCGATTGCAAGGTCTGCCTGGCGGAAGGCTTTGAAGCGCAAGCGCGCATCGAGCTGCAATGCGGCGCGCAGGTCGTCGCCGCCACGCTGAACGTGGTTGACGGCGGCTTGCTGGACGAGCAGGACATCGGCCTGTCCGAGGCGGCCTGGGAAGCGCTGGCTGCGGCGCCGGGTGCGCCGGTCAGCGTGCGCCACCCGGCGCCGCTGGCATCGTTCGCGGCGGTGCGCGGCAAGATCCACGGCCGGCCGCTGGACGACGCAGCGGCCCAGGCCATCATTGCCGATATCGCCGGCGGGCGCTATCCGGACATCCACCTCTCCAGCTTCATCACCGCCTGTTCCGGCAACCGCCTCGACCTGGCGGAAACCATCGCCCTGACGCGCGCTATGGCGGCGGCGGGCGAGCGCATGCACTGGCCGTCGCAAGTGGTGGTGGACAAGCATTGCGTCGGCGGCCTGCCGGGCAACCGCACCACGCTGCTGGTGGTGCCGATCGTCGCCGCTTGCGGCATGACCATGCCCAAGACTTCCTCGCGCGCCATCACTTCGCCAGCCGGCACGGCCGACACCATGGAAACCCTGGCGCCGGTGGCGATCGGCATCGACGCCATGCGCCGCGTGGTGCAGCAGGAAGGCGGCTGCATCGTCTGGGGCGGCAGCGTGACACTGAGCCCGGCCGACGATGTCCTGATCCGCGTCGAACGCCCGCTGGAACTCGATAGCGATGGCTTGCTGGTCGCCTCCGTGCTGTCGAAGAAGCTGGCGGCCGGCGCCAGCCATGTGCTGATCGACATCCCGGTCGGACGCACGGCCAAGGTGCGCTCCGGGCAGGCCGCGTGCCAGCTCGCCGAGCGCCTGGAGGGGGCGGGGCGGGCGCTGGGCCTGGCCGTGAAGTGCGTCATCAGCGACGGCAGCCAGCCGGTCGGCGTCGGCATCGGCCCGGCGCTGGAAGCGATGGACGTGCTGGCGGTGCTGCAAGGTGCGTCCGATGCGCCGCAGGACTTGCGCCAGCGCGCGCTGGCGCTGGCCGCAGGCGTGCTGGAACTGGGCGGCCGCGCCGCCCCCGGCGAAGGCATGACGCTGGCCGCGCAGACGCTCGATAGCGGCGCCGCCTGGGCCAAGTTCCAGGCCATCTGCGCGGCCCAGGGCGGCCTGCGCCAGCCGCCTGTCGCGGCCTGCACCCATGTGCTGGAAGCGCGCCATGCCGGCCGCGTGGTCGCCATCGACAACCGCAAGCTGGCCACCTTGGCCAAGCTGGCCGGCGCGCCGCGCGCCGCCGCTGCTGGCGTGCGATTCTTTTCGCCGTTGGGCGGCAGGCTCGAAGTAGGGCAGCCGATCCTGGCGATCCATGCCGACACGCCGGGCGAGCTGGCCTACGCGCTGGAATACGCCGAAGCGCAAAGCAACCTGGTCACCGTGGAGGATGCGTGAGCAAGATCCTCGTGATCCAGGGGCACCCCGATCCCGCAGGAGGGCACCTGTGCCACGCGCTGGCCGAAGCCTACGTCGATGGCGCGCGCACGGCCGGCCACGAGGTGCAGGTCGTTACGCCCGCAACGCTGGCGTTTCCCATGCTGGCCAACGCGCATGAATGGGAAGAAGGCGAGGTGCCGCCGGCCTTGGCGCCGATGCAGCGCGCCATCGAGGATGCGCTGCATATCGTCATCGTTTATCCGCTCTGGCTGGGCGACATGCCGGCCAGCCTGAAGGCATTCCTGGAGCAGGTGGCGCGGCCCGGCTTCGCGCTGGCGCGGGAAGCCAAGAATCCGCTGCAAGCGGGGCTGCTGGCCGGCCGCAGCGCACGCGTGGTGGTGACGATGGGCATGCCGGCCCTGTTCTATCGCTGGTACTTCGGCGCCCACAGCCTGAAATCGCTGGAACGCAATATCCTGAACTTCGTCGGTATCAAGCCGGTGCGCAAGACGCTGGTTGGCGGCGCCGGAAAGATGGATGCCGGGGCTGTGGCGGCATGGCGCCAGCGCATGCGGGTACTGGGCGCCAAGGGAATCTGAAGTTAGCGGCGCGGGGTATCGCTGCGCGCCATGATGGCGCGGTTCAGGCGCTCCATTGTGTCGGCCGGCACGTCGCGGCTGCAGACGATGTAGCGCTTCAGGCCGGGCGGCATGTCGGCGAAATCGATCAGCACCAGCGACTGCAATTCCGGGAATTTGAGGCGCAGGTAGTTCCAGTCCTCGCGGTCCACGAACAGGTAGTCGGCGCGGCCGAAGGCCACCATGCGGAACATGGCCGATGTTTCCACCGTGCGGCGCATGATGCGGTTCTGGCTGGTGTTGATCAGGGCATCCAGTTCCGGGCCGTAGGAGACACCGTCGATTACGGCCAGCGTCAGCGACTTGTCCGATAGCAGGGATTTCAGGCTGGGGTGCGACCGGATGCGGGCCGCCACCGCCGGCACCGCCAGCACGGCGTGCGGCAGGTCCGCGTGCACCGGAACCGAATACTGCGCCACGGCCTCGCGCTCGGGCAGGCGGTACCAGCTGATCGAGCAGTAGTTCGGCATGCCGTGGTTGAAATTGGCCCAGATGCGTTTTTGCGGCTCGTTGACGAAGACCGCCGGCACGCCGGCGGCGGCGAATACCTGCCTGGCGCGTTCCAGCATGAAGCCTTTCGCGACCTTGCTTTCGTCAAAATAATAGTAGGGCGGCTTTTCGCGCCAGGCCACGGTCAGCGGCGCTTCCGCCTCCGCTCCTGCCGCGCCGGCGGTCGCCAGCAACCCGATGAAATATTTCTGCCACATGCTGCCATTATAATAGGGGGCAACAGCAGAAAGGAGTCGCACGATGTTCAGCCGTCCCCACGTAGCACCCCGCATGTTTGACGATCCATCCGCAGCATTGGCCCAGGTCCGGGCGATTTACGACGACAGTATCCGCTTCCTGCGCGAATCCCTGCAACGCTTTGTCGAGGGCGAAACGCCTACCGAGCGCGTGCGCGCCTGCTACCCGTATGTGCGGGTACAGACGGAAACCGTGGCGCGCGCCGATTCGCGCCTGTCGTACGGTTTTGTTGCCGGCCCCGGGGCCTTCGAGACCACGCTGACGCGCCCCGACCTGTTCGAGGGCTACTACACCGAACAATTCCGCCTGCTGTTGAAGAATCACGGCCAGCAGCAAATGCAGATCGAAGTGGGCCTGAGCGCCCAGCCGATCCCGATCCACTTCTCCTTTGCCGAGCATGACCACATCGAGGGCAGCCTGAGCGCCGAGCGCCGCCTGCTGATGCGCGACGTGTTCGACCTGCCCAACCTGGCTGCCATGGACGACGGCATCGCCAACGGCACGTTCGAAGCGGCGCCGGGCGAGGCGCAGCCGCTGTCGCTGTTTACCGCGCCGCGCGTCGATTATTCGCTGCAGCGGCTGCGCCATTACACCGGCACTTCGCCCGAACATTTCCAGAACTTCGTCATGTTCACGAACTACCAGTTCTACATCGACGAATTCGTGCGCCTGGGCCATGAGCTGATGGCCAGTCCGGACAGCGACGGCTACGTGGCTTTCGTCGAGCCGGGCAATATCGTCACGCGCCGCGTCGGCCACGCCATGCAGCCGGGCGACGACCTGGGCGCGGCGCCGCCGCGCCTGCCGCAGATGCCGGGCTACCACCTGGTGCGCGCCGACGGCAGCGGCATCAGCATGGTCAATATCGGCGTCGGCCCGGCCAACGCCAAGACTGCGACCGACCACATTGCGGTGCTGCGCCCGCACGCCTGGCTGATGCTGGGCCACTGCGCCGGTCTGCGCAACACGCAGCAACTGGGCGACTACGTGCTGGCCCACGGCTACGTGCGCGAAGACCATGTGCTGGACGAGGACTTGCCGCTGTGGGTGCCGATTCCAGCCCTGGCCGAAGTGCAGGTGGCGATCGAGTCGGCGGTGGCCGAAGTGACGCAGCTGGGCGGCCATGACCTGAAGCGTGTGCTGCGGACTGGCACCGTGGCCAGCACCGATAACCGCAACTGGGAGCTGCTGCCGCAGCGCACGCCGGAGCGCCGCTTCAGCCAGAGCCGCGCCGTGGCGCTGGACATGGAAAGCGCAACCATCGCCGCCAACGGCTTCCGCTTCCGCGTCCCCTACGGCACGCTGCTGTGCGTCAGCGACAAGCCCCTGCACGGCGAAATCAAGCTGCCCGGCATGGCCAACCAGTTCTACCGCGACCGCGTCGACCAGCACCTGCGCATCGGCATCCGCGCGCTGGAACTGCTGCGCGGCCTCGGCTCGGACAAGCTGCACAGCCGCAAGCTGCGCAGCTTCGCCGAGGTGGCCTTCCAGTAAGGCTTAGCGCTGCTTCAGCCACGCTTCGTAGCTGACGGCGCCGAGGCGCGGCCTGGCATCGGCGGCAGGCACCAGGCTGCCATGTTCGAGGACTGAGCCGAAGTAGGGCGCCTGCGGGTCGGTCACGATCGGCCGCGTCTCGCCGGCCACCGCCAGCGCGCGGCGCACGATCTGCTCCAGCGGGTAGGCTTGCGGGCCCGCCAGTTCGCTGGTGCCGTTCAGCGGCGCGGCCAGCGCCACATCGGCCAGCGCCTGCGCCACGTCGTCGGCCGCCACTGGCTGGATCAGGGCCGGCGACAGGCGGATGGTCCCTTCCACTGCCGACGACTGGCCGATGGCGGCCAGGAATTCCATGAATTGCGTGGCACGCAGGATGGTGTAAGGCACGCCGTTTTGCTTGACCAGTTCCTCCTGCGCCACCTTGGCGGCAAAGTAGCCATTCTCCGGCAAGCGGTCGGTGCCGACGATCGACAGCGCCACGTGATGGCGCACGCCAGCCTCTTTCTCCGCCTTGCCCAGGTTGTGGCTGGATTTCTGGAAGAAGTCCAGCACGTCGGCCGGTGCGAACGACGGCGAGTTGGCCACGTCGACCACGACTTCGGCGCCGGCCAGTGCGGCGGCCAGGCCGTCGCCGGTAACGGCGTTGACGCCGGTGCCCGGTGATGCCGCCAGCACTGCATGGCCTTTTGCCTGCAGCAGCTTGACCAGTTTGCCGCCAATCAAGCCGGTGCCGCCAATGACTACGATTTTCATGGTTTTTCTCCTATGGGTTGCTGTCACGTTGACAGACCATCTTAGGACGGCGAGAATCGGCAGGAATGACGAATACCCCTAATTTCCTGCCAAATATGCAGGGCGAACGCCTGGTGCTGTTCCTGGCTTATGAAGAGGTGGGCCTGCTGGACTTGAGCGGCCCCCAGACCGTGTTCTGGGCCGCCGACAAACGCATGCGCGAACGCGGCTTGCCAGGCTATGCGCGCCGGGTCGCCAGCCTGGCCGGCGGCATGGTGCGCAGCGCCGAAGGCATGGCCCTGGCGACCGAGCCGCTGTCTTCCTTCCTCCTGCAGGAGATCGACACGATCATCGTTCCCGGTTCGCCGGACATGCCGCGCGTGCAATCGTTGTTGCGGGAGCTGAGCGACTGGCTAGCGGTTGCCGCAAGCCGCGCGCGGCGCACGGCATCGGTCTGCAGCGGCACCTTCCTGCTGGCGCAGGCCGGCCTGTTGAACGGCAAGCGGGCCGCTACGCACTGGGCGATGTGCGACCTGCTGCAGGAGCGCTTTCCGGCCGTCGACATCGACCGCGACTCGCTGTTCGTGCGGCAGGAGGCGGTATGGACGTCGGCCGGCGTCACAGCCGGCATCGACCTTGCCCTGGCGCTGGTGGAGGCCGATTGCGGGTACGAGGTGGCGATGCAGGTGGCGCGCGAACTGGTGGTTTTCCTCAAGCGCCCCGGCGGCCAGGCGCAGTTCAGCGAGCTGCTGCTGGCGCAGGAGGCGGGCGGCGATACCTTCGAACGCCTGCACCTGTGGATCATGGAAAACCTGACGCTGGAGCTGCCCGTCGAAGTGCTGGCCGGCCAGGTGAATATGAGCCCGCGCAACTTCGCGCGCGTGTACAAGGAGAAGACCGGCCGCACGCCGGCCAAGGGCGTCGAGGCACTCAGGCTTGAGGCTGCGCGGCGCATGCTGGAGGCATCGCAACGCACGGTCGAACAGGTGGCGCGCCTGTGCGGGTTTGGCAATGAAGAACGGCTGCGCACCGTCTTCCAGCGCAAGCTGGGCGTTTCTCCCAGCGATTACCGCAAGCGCTTTGCGCCTTCCGCTATGCGGCGCACCAGGTAAAGGCCGATGATGTCGACCAGCGCATGGGCGATCATCACGGCCAGCAAGCCGATGTAGTCGAAGGCGAAGCCGAGCAGCACGCCCATGCCGAATACGCCGCTGGCCTGCCACAGGGCGGCGCGGTCGAAGCGGCGGAAGTCGTAGGCGCCGGCGTGCACCAGCAGGAACAGCAGGCTGGCGCCCCAGACGCCTGCCAGCGGCTGCAGCGCGGCGCGGAACAGCAGTTCTTCCGAAACCCCGGCGGCAAGCGAAATCCACAGGGGATTCCAGCCGCTGAGGTCCAGCCTTGTATAGCTGGCGGCGGTGCGCTGCACCGCTTCGGCATGGGGCTTGCGCAATGTGGTCAGGGCCGACATGCCGCCGGCGGCCAGCCCCAGCGCGATGCCGGCCAGCGCTTGCTGCCACCATGGCCAGCCGCCCAGCAGCAGTGCGGCAAGCCGCTGGCGCCGGAAGAGGAGGATGGCAAGGGCGATGCCGGCCAGCGCGGCGCAACTCAGTAGCTGCGTGCGCAGGGGGATTTTCAGATCATGCTTTCGAAGATGATCTTCCACTCGCTGCCTTCACGCGCCCAGTATTGGCGCTTGCGCTGGGTGGAGCGGTTCTTGCCGATCTTCGATTCGAGGGTGAAGGTGCTGACCAGCATATCGTCGCGGCTCGGGTAGCGGAAGATGGTGACTTCGCTGAGGGACACGCTGAGGCCATTCACGCTGGCCAGCGGGCGCATGTCTTTTTCGTACCAGGTCTTCAGGTCTTCGCCATTGGCCGACTTGAACTTGCCCGAATAATTCTTCAACAGCCGCTTGCTGTCGGCGCTGACCAGGTCGGCGCGCCAGGATTCGACCAGGCGGTTCGCGGTAAAACGCTCGTTATCCCATTTGGCCTTGCTGATGAACTCCTGGTGGTCGGCGATCACTACCGGCGTCCTGCCGATATCGACGGTGTTTTCAAGCTTGCGCAAATCGTCGTTGGTCAGCACCACGCAGCCGTCGGAAGCGAGGGGCGGGCGGCTGTAATTGTCGGCCGGCGTGCCGTGCAGGAAAATGCCGCCGCCGCTGCGGCCATTCAGGCGGTCCCATTCGTTGGGGTAGTTGATGCGCAGCGCGCTGGCGCCGTAGAAGTCGGGCAGCTTGGGGCCCGCTACGCGGCCGGTGATGTAGTAGACGCCGAGCGGGGTTTTCTGGTCGCCTTCGCGGAACTTGTCGACCCCCAGCTTGCCTTGGCTGATGTAGTAGTCGGTGACCAGTTTCAGTTCGCCGTTGTTGTTCTGGTAGACGTACAGGCGCGATTGCGTGGCGTCGACCACCAGCACATGGCGCATGTCGGCGCGCAGCTGCAGCACGGAGCGCGGCGCCAGTTCGGGACCGGGGCGCGCCACCAAGGTTTGCAGGCGCACGCGCGCTTCGTCGCGCAAGTCTTTCAGCTTGTCGGCCGGGCCGCTGGCGCCGGCGCCGAGCTGGGCCACCGGCTTGGTGTGCATCAGCAGCAGGTCGCCGCGAATCAGGTGGCCGACGCGGAAATTCGGGTAAGCCTGCACCAGTGCGTCGGCCTTGGCCATCGCCTCCTGGAGCTGGCTGGCGCGCAGATTCTTGTAAATCTCAAGCAGCATGATTTCGGCATCCTGCCGGGCGCGCGGGGCTTCGGCTGGATGGATGGACTTGGCCATGCCGGTGCCGGCTGGCGCCAGCACGGCGCATGCTGCCAACAGCGCGGCAGCGGCGCTGGCACTTGCTCGCTTCGACATCTCCATCAGCCCCCCGACTGCTCTTGCCTGATCAGCCAATTCTTGCCTTGCTTTTCCAACACCAGTGTCTTGCGGCCCGTGGTGCTGAGGCGATCCGACACATATTTCTGTCGGAATTTCACGGTCGCCGTATTGCCGTTGACCGTCACTTGCGGTGCCTCGACGCTTACCTTGATGTGGCCTTTGCCCTCGATGCGGGCGGTACGGTCGGCTTCCCAGGCTTTGCGGTTCTGGCCCTTCGGCGTCTGGAAATTGCTGCCGTAAGCATTCAGGTAGGCTTTCATGTCTTGCGCGCTCCAGGCTTTGGCCCAGCTATCGACAGCCTTGATGACATCGGCGCCATCGGCGTCTTCCTTCTGTACCTGCTCAGCCTTCGGAGCAGCTTTTGCCAATTGTACCGCCGGGGCGGGAGCTGGTGCGGAAGCTGCAGCCGGCGCGGCGGACGGGGCGCTTGCCACGGGCTTGGCCTGCGCCACGACCGGGACCGGCGCCGCGGCAGGCGCCGCCGCCTTGACAGGCGCGGGCGCCGGCGCCGCAGCGATTGCAGCCAGCGGCGAGGCAGCTTCTCCGCCTTTCGGCGTCAAGGTGTGCACCATTGCCAGCTTGGCCTTCTGCGGCGGCTGCTGGCTCGGATCGGCCAGCTGCATGGCCTTGTCGTAAGACTGGCTGGCCAGCTTGGCATAGACATCGCCCAGGTTTTCGTGGGCGGTGGCATAAGCCGGGTTGGTGCGAATCGCGCGTTCCAGTGCCACGCGGGCCTTATCGTAATTGCCGCCCGAGGCGTGCAGCACGGCCAGGTTGTTATAAGGTTCCGGTAATTCGGGATAATCTTCCGTCAGCTTTTGGAAAACATTAATTGCATCGGCTGTTTTGCCCTGTTCGGACAAAATCATCCCTTTAATAAATCGCAATTGCGCATCTTTTGGCCGTTGCGATAACGCAACATCAACCTTCGCCAAGGCGGCTGGCAGCTGTCCACTGCGCATCATTTTATTGATATCTGCGACCTCATCGGCCTGCGCGGAAAAGCACGCGATTAATAGCGCGGCCCCTAGCGCAAGGGCTGTACGAGAGGAAATTTGCGATGCCTGCATTTATTTATTTTGCCGACGGGAAATAAAGAACCATTTTATCAAAACTCAGGGGGCTGAATATACTTAGAAGATGGAACTAAGTATTACGCAGGAGGACGCGGGGCATACGGCGGAGGGTCTGCCGCTGTTCATTTTTGCGCTCTGCAACCGCCACGGAATGGAAGCCAGGATCACTACCCTGGGCGGTGCAATTGCCAAGCTGCAAGCACCCGACCGGCGTGGCCGGCTCGCCAACGTCATCCATGGCGCGGCGCCCGATTGCGGCATCCACCTGCTGCCGGCGCCGGGGCGCGCCTTGCACCGGGTGCCCTGGCACGCCATGCCGCTGGTGGAAGATGCCAGCGTCGGCCTGCGCCTGGCCAGTCCAGGCCCGCAAGCGGTGCTAGCGACCTATCTGCTGGATGAGGCGAACGGCCTGACGCTGCATTGCCAGGCGCCGGCAGCCGCTTCGGCCACCGTCTGCCTGCGCATCGCCTTGAATATGGCCGGCGAGGGCGATGTCCTCGGCCAGCAGCTGGAGGTAGGCGCAACGCGCGTCGTACCGGCCGGTGAACACGAGCGCGACGTGGCCGGCACGCCATGGGATTGCCGTTCGCCGCGCCCGCTGGCCGAATTTCCAGGGCAGGCGCGCTACCTCCTGGACAAGCACGGAAACGGCGCGGCTTCGCTGCGCCTGCTCGACCCTGCCACGGGCCGCGTGCTCGAACTTGCCACCGATGCCGCCAGCTTGCGGTTGGGCTGCGGCGATCCGCCCGTCTTCCTGTGGCTGGAGCCCATCATGGCGGCAGCCGGCGGCCAACTGGTCCTGCGCTTCACTGCCCAGCCTTAGGCCCCCGCAGGGCTTGTGGTAACAACAATGTTAATATCTGGACTCCCCCATTACCGAGCCCAGCCCAATGAGTATCGTGTTTTCCAGCCTGAACCACGCGCAGCGCGTGCCCCTCGCTGCCGAAATCCACTCGCGCCCCTTCCTGAAACTGGATGCGCCGACCCTGCTGTCCCATTTCGCCATCATGGGCGAGGAGGAACAGCAAGAGTTGCTGGCAGGGCTGTGCGGACACTTCGGCGTGGCGGCGCCGGCCGCAGGCGGCAAGTACTTTACCCATGATTTCGGCCGTTTCCGCCTGAAGTGGGAGCTGCACACCGAATTCGCCACCTTCACCTTCGCCGAAACAGTGGCCAGCATGCCGCTGCCGGAAGAGGCCTTCAGCAACATGCCTTCGCGCCATCTGCCGGAGCAGTGGCTGCTGCAGCTGCAGGGCAGGGTGCTGGTGGCCGCGCACGTGCTGCTTGGGCGGCCGGGCGGCATGCAGCACGCCTTCGCGGAGAGCCTGCAACGCCTGTTCCAGGGCGCCCCGCTGGCGGGCAGCCAGGTGATGAACGGCGGCGAGATGTGGACCGACTTCGCCATCCATGCCGATGGCTTCAGCCGCTTCGTGATCTGCGACGCCGGCATGCACGAACAGCAGTCGGGCCGCCTGGTGCAGCGCGTCCTTGAAATCGAAACCTATCGCATGATGGCCCTGCTTGGCCTGCCGGTCGCGCAAAACGCGACACCGGAACTGAACCAGGTGGAGGCCGAGCTGGCCACCCTGGCCGGCGCCCTGGTGGAAGCCGACGGCAAGGTCGACGACGGCTCCACCGAACAGGCGCTGCTCGATCGCATCACCCACCTGGCGGCGCGGATCGAAAAGGTCTCGGCCGACACCAGCTACCGCTTCGCCGCAGCCAAGGCTTATTTCGGCCTCGTCAACGCGCGCATCGACGAATTGCGCGAACTGCGTATCGAGGGCACGCCAACGGTGGAGGAGTTCATGGAGCGCCGCCTGGCGCCCGCCATGAAGACTTGCGAGGCCGTCGCCGCGCGCCAGCAGGCGCTGGCCGGCCGTATCGCCAACTGCAACGACCTGCTGCGCACCCGCGTCGGCATCGTGCAGGAAGCGCAGAACCGCAAGATCCTGCAGTCGATGAATACGCGCGCGGCGCAGCAGCTGCGCCTGCAGCAGGCCGTGGAAGGACTGTCCGTGGCGGCGATCTCATACTATGTGGTGGGCCTGATCGGCTATAGCGCCAAGGGCGCCAAGGTGCTGGGTGTCGGCGTCAATCCCGAGCTGCTGATGGGCATCATGGTGCCGGTGGTGGCGGTCGGCATGTGGCTCGGCCTGCGCAGCATGCACAAGCGCCTGCACCACGCATGATGCACCTTGCTCGTCGATTCGCCTGGCTGGCGGTGGGCGCGGCTTTGGCCGCCTGTGCACCGGCCACGCGACTTGCACCCGCTTCGACGGCATCGCCGGTGGGCGCGCTGCGCTTCATCGGCGAGCAGCGGGTTGCACACCAAGCCATGTTCCAGGACACCATGCTGGGCGGTTTCTCCGGGCTCGATTACGATGCGGCGCGCGGCCGCTGGGTGGTCGAAAGCGATGACCGCTGCACCCACAACCCCGCGCGCTATTACGAAGCGGAGCTCGATTTTGACGCCAGTGCGTTCCGTGCTGTGCGCTTCAGCGGCCTGCATTATTTCCTGAACGCCGACGGCAAGGACTTTACCGCCACAGCCACCGCGTGCACGCGCGCTGACGTGGAATCAATCCGCATCGACCCGCTGGATGGAAGCATGTGGTATTCCAGCGAAGGCGACCGCCGCTATGGCCTCGACCCCTTCATCCGCCATGCCACGCGCGATGGCGCGTTGCTGGCCGAATTGCCCTTGCCGGAAAACTTCCGGGTGCACCAGGGCGAAGAGCGCGGTTCGCGCTACAACGCCACCTTCGAAGGACTGGCTTTCGCGCCGGATGGCCGCAGCCTGTGGGCTTCCATCGAATGGCCGCTGTACGAAGACGGCCCGATCGCGACCCCGCAGCACGGCGCGGTGCTGCGCATGACGCAGTTCCAGCGCGATGGACAGGTGCTGCGCCAGTTCGCTTATCCGCTGGATGCGATTCCCGCCGCACCGGGATCGGGCAAGGAAGCCGAAAACGGCGTCTCCGAGATTCTCGCGCTGCCAGATGGCGAACTGCTGGTGCTGGAGCGCGCCACGGTGCAGGATGCCGCCGGCGCATACATCAACTACGTCCGCCTGTATGCCACCGATGCGCGCGGCGCCAGCGATGTGAAAGCGCTGCCGGGCCTGGCGGGCGCGCAATACACGCCGGCGCGCAAACGCCTGGTGCATGATTTCAGCAAGCAGCCCATGCCGCGAGCCTACAACCTGGAGGCGATGTCCTTTGGCCCGCGCCTGCCGAACGGCCACGCCACCCTGGTGTTCGCCAGCGACGACAACTTTGGCAAGGGCCAGGTTACCCAGTTCCTGCTGTTTGAAGTGCTGCCCTGAGTATTATTCCGCTGGGTGGAATGGTTAATTGCTGCCGGTGGTGATTCCCGTCATCGCCGACATGGATCAGACTCTCATCATTACTTGAAAGGAGATCCCATGAAGCTGTACTACCACCCAATTTCCGGCCACGCCCACCGTGCCCACCTGTTCCTCTCCCTGCTGGGCCTGGACTTTGAGCTGGTCGAAGTCGACCTGCTGAAGGCCGAGCAGAAAACCGAAGCCTTCCTCAAGCTCAATCCCTTCGGCCAGGTGCCGGTACTGGAAGACGACGGCGTGGTGATCGCCGACTCCAACGCCATCCTGGTCTACCTCGCCACGCGCTATGGCGATGCCAGCTGGCTGCCGCGAAACCCGGCCGGCGCGGCTGCCGTGCAGCGCTGGCTGTCGGTCGCCGCCGGCGAAATTGCCAACGGGCCCGCCACCGCGCGCATCATCAACCTGTTCAGGAAACCGGTCGATCCGGCCGACGCCATCGCCCGCGCCCACCGCATCCTCGCCCTGGTCGAGGCCAGCCTGGCCGGCAAGGAATGGATCGCGGCCGGCTGGCCGACCATCGCCGACATCGCCCTGTACAGCTATATCGCACGCGCACCGGAGGGCGATGTCGACCTCTCGGGCTACGCCAATGTCGGCGCCTGGCTGGCGCGCGTCGAAAGCCTGCCACGCTTCCAACCCTTCATCAAATCAGCGGTCGGGCTGGCAGCATGAACGGGCCCTGGCACGCCGGCGAAATCGCGCTGCAGGCCACGCTCGGCGCGGCGGAACGCATGGACGAGATCGGCCGCAAGGTGATCCGCGACTACATGCCGGACCAGCACCGCGACTTCTTCGCGCAGTTGCCGTTCGCCGTGTTCGGCAGTGTTGATGCGGAAGGACGGCCGTGGGCCACGCTGCGTGCCGGGGAAGAGGGTTTCATGCATTCGCCGGACCCGCAGCATCTGCAGCTGCTGCTGCCCGCGCAGCTCGACGATCCGGCGCAGGCCGGCCTGCGCGACGGTGCGGCAGTGGGCATGCTCGGCATCGAATTGCATACGCGGCGCCGCAACCGCCTGAATGGCCGCCTGCGTGCGCTCAGCGGCGAACGGTTCGAGATCGCGGTCGCCGAATCGTTCGGCAACTGCCCGAAGTACATCCACCAGCGCGACTACCGCTTCGAGCGCACGCCAGGCGAGCCATCGGGTTTGCCGCCACGCCGCCTGCCGCACCTCGATGCGCTGGCGCGCGAACTGATAGGCCGCTCGGGAACTTTTTTTGTCGCGACCTATTCCAGCGAGGGCGGGGAGATGCGGGTGGATGTCTCGCATCGCGGCGGTGCGCCTGGCTTTGTCCAGATCAGCAGCACGGGGAGCTTGCTGGTGCCCGACTATGAAGGCAACCGCTTCTTTGCGACTCTCGGTAACATACTGCTGAATGGCCGGGCCGGGCTGGTGTTCCCGGACTTTGAGAGCGGCGGCTTGTTGCAGATGAGCGGAAGCGCGCGCGTTGTCGTGGACGGAGTGGAGCGGCACTGGGAGTTCCAGCCGCAACAGATTGTGTGGCGGGAAGATGCATTGCCGCTCAGATGGGCGCTCCTAGCAAAATAGTTCTGCTACCATCGGTGGCATGGATAGGGCTTCTCTCGCTGCGCCGGGAAGGACCAGGCTGGATGCATTCATTGCGGTGTATGAACACAGCCCCAACTTGGCTTTCATGATGGATGCCGATGGCACTGTGCTTGCCGCGAACGCCCATGTGCGACGGCTGGCGCAGGAACTCGGCGTCGGGGACAAGGCATTCGGCCTGTTCCGCAGTTGGGCTGCCGCCGAACTGCGCGACGACGCGATTCCCGAGGCCACGCAGCGCGGCGTCTGGCGCGGCGAACTGGCCCTATGCGAAGGCGATGGCGACGGTACGCCGGTCTCGCTGGCGCTGGAATACTATGCCGGCCATGGCGACCAGCCAGAATGCTTCCGCTGCATCGTCACGCCGCTGCCCGAGGCAGACTCCTATGGCTCTCGGCTGCGCTTCAAGCGCCTGTTCGACCACCATCCGCACCCGATGTGGGTGTATGACGTCAGCAGCCTGCGCTTCCTGGTGGTCAATCGCGCGGCCGCGGCAGTCTACGGCTACAGCGAAGAAGAGTTCCTGGAGATGACGATCGAGGATATCCGCCCCGATCACGAACTGGCACGCCTGCGCGACGAACTGGCAACGTCGTCGCAGGCTGCGGCACACCAGACCGGTACCTGGACCCACCGCTGCAAGGATGGCCGCCTGATTCAGGTAGAGATTTCCTCGCACCCTTTGCTGATGGCGGGGCACAAGGCGCGTTTCGTCTTCGCTCACGACGTGACGCAGCGCCTGCGCATCGAAAAAGCCCTGCACGCATCGCAGGAGATGACGCAGCTGGTGGTCGACCACATTCCGCACCAGATCTTCTGGAAGGACCTGGACCTGCGCTACCGGGGCTGCAATGACGTGTTCCTGCGCGCGGCCGGCCTGGCCTCGCAGGAAGAAGTGGTGGGCAAGAGCGATTTCGACTTCCCCTGGTCGCACAACGCGGAGCGCATCCGCGCCGACGACGCGAAGATCATCCGCAGCGGCGTGCCGCACCTGAACCGCGAAGACCACCTGCTGTTCGCCGACGGCAGCGTGCACTGGTTCCTGATCAACAAGCTGCCACTGCACGACCAGGCCGGCCGCACCATCGGCTTGCTCGGCACCATCGAGGACGTGTCGGAGCGCAAGCAAGTCGAACTGATGCTGCAGTTGCATAACCGCGCACTGGAATCGAGCGTCAACGCCATTGCCATCACCGCCATCCACGACGGCAGCGACACCATCAACTATGCCAATCGGGCGCTGGCCGAGCTGACCGGCCACGCGGCCGGCGAACTGGCTGGCCGCAGCCTGGAAGAGCTCCTGGCCAGCGACGACGATGCCGCCGCCCGCACCGCCTTGCACGAAGCCGTGCAGGGACAAAGCGACGTCCAGCTCATGCTGCGCGGACGCCATCGGGACGGCCGCAGCTGGTGGGCCCAGTTGCACGTGGCGCCGGTCGGCGGCAGCGAAGGCCAGCACACGCACCGCGTCTGCGTGCTGACCGACATGACCTCGACCATGGACTACCAGGCGCAGCTCGAGCACCAGGCCAGCCACGACGCGCTGACCGGCCTGCCCAACCGCAACCTGTGCGGCGACCGGCTGGCGCAGGCGATCAGCTATGCGCAGCGCTATGGCCATACGGTGTGGGTGGCGTTCCTCGACCTGGACAACTTCAAGCTGGTCAACGACAACCTGGGCCACGATGCCGGCGATGAATTGCTGCGCACCGTGGCGGCCCGACTGCGCGGCTGCGTGCGCGACACCGACACGGTGGCGCGCATGGGCGGCGACGAGTTCGTGCTGGTGCTGCTGGACGGGCATGAGGCGACGCCGTCGCAAGCCATGCTGCGCAAGATCCTCGACAGCATTTCGGCACCAATGCAGCTGGCAGGACAGGAGCGTACGGTGACCTGCAGCATGGGGGTCTCGCTCTACCCGGGCGACAGCACCGATCCGCAGCTGCTGATGCGCTATGCCGACATCGCCATGTACCGCGCCAAGGAAAGCGGCCGCAACCAGGTGCAGTTCTATGAGCCGGCCATGCACGCGCGCATCGTGGAACGGGCCGCCATCGAAAACGAATTGCGCGGCGCCCTGGCGCGCGGCGAGATGTTCCTGGTCTACCAGCCGAAGATGAACGTGGCCAGCGGCGAGATCTCCGGGGTCGAGGCGCTGCTGCGCTGGCGCCATCCGACCCTGGGCCTGGTTCCGCCGGGCCGCTTCATCGGGGTGGCGGAAGAGACGGGCCTGATCGTAGCGCTGGGACGCTGGGTGATCCACACCGCCTGCGCTCAGAACAAGGCCTGGCAGGATGCCGGCCTGCGGCCGCTGCGGGTGGCGGTGAATGTCTCGGCGCGCCAGTTCCGCGACAAGAACCTGGCCGACGAGGTGGTGCAAGCCTTGCGCAGTACCGGCCTGCAGGCGCAATACCTCGAGCTGGAACTGACCGAGAGCATGATGATGCAAAACGCGGACGAGGCGGTGGTGACGGTGCAGCGCCTGAAGAAAGTCGGCGTCGGCATATCGATCGACGATTTCGGTACCGGCTATTCCAGCCTGGCTTACCTCAAGCTGTTCCCCATCGATTACCTGAAGATCGACCAGTCCTTCGTGCGCGACATGCTGGGCGACCCCACGGTGGCCGCCATCGTACGCTCGGTCATTTCACTGGGCCACAGCCTGGATTTCCGCATCATTGCCGAAGGGGTGGAGACCGAAGGGCAACTGGCCTACCTGCAACGCTACAACTGCGACGAAGCCCAGGGCTTCCACCTCAGCCAGCCGATCATGCCGGAAGCCTTTGCCGCCTTGCTGAAGCAGGAGCAATCGCGCCAGCCGGCGCTGCGCCCGGCGGAACAGCGCAGGGGCACCTTGTTGCTGCTCGATGATGAACCGAACGTGTTGTCGTCCCTGATGCGCCTCTTGCGCCGCGACGGCTACCAGATCCTGGCAGCGCACAATGCGCAGGAAGCGTTTTCCATGCTGGCCACGCACGAGGTGCAGGTGGTGGTCAGCGACCAGCGTATGCCGGACATGAACGGCACCGAGTTCCTGAGCCGGGTGCGCAAGCTCTATCCGGGCACGGTGCGCATCATCCTGTCCGGCTATGCCGAACTGGAATCGGTGCTGGGCGCCATCAACCGCGGCGAGATCTACCGTTTCTACACCAAGCCATGGGATGACCAGGCGCTGCGCGACAATATCCGGGAGGCGTTCCGCTACCATGCCCTGATGCATGGCGGCGATGGCCATGCCCCGACCGGGACTTAGCTCGCCTGCCAGAGGCGCGAACGTTTCCCGTCTTTCAATAGGCGCCAAACGCTTTGGCGGCGAGGCCCGCGAGCGTGAGGATGACGGCGATGGTGGTTCCGATTCGCCAGCGCGTGCTGGCCCTGGCTTCGGCTCGGCTCTCGGCGAAGCCGCGTTCAATGCTAGATCTTATCTCGGAAAAATTCTTCTCGGACCAGATCCGTTGTTCGGCCAATTGCTGTTCGAAGCCATCTCGCAATGCGTCGATTCTGTCTCGCAATGCGTCGATTCTGTCCCGCATTTCATTGAGGCGGTCATGTTGCTTTTCGAATCCCAGCTCAATTTGATTGCGCAGTGCTACGTGCTCACTTTGCAGCAGTTCCAGAGCCCTCAACAGGTTTGCATTGCTTTCGCGAACGGTTTCCATCCCAGCTTCGAGTTTCGTGATTCTCGCCTCATAGTCAGTCATATAATACCTCCGCACAGATGCCCCAACTCTGTAGCAAACTGCCGCGCAGATGTTTGAGCTTGGACAGGGCTAGCTCAGAAAAGTTCCCAGTCGTGCACGAAGCACCCTCCCACCGCACTTTTTTGCTCCGTTTCGTTTGGAATTCTGGCAAGATTTAAGGCAACAGAATAACAATGGGGTTGCCGATGGCGAAGTTATGGCTGAAACGTCTTGTCCTCGCAATATTGGCGCTGCTGCTGGTGGTCGTACTGGGACTATGGTTCTTCCTGCGCGGCAGCCTGGCCCAGCTCGATGGCCGGCGTTCCGCAACGGGACTAAGCGGCAACGTCACAGTGACCCGCGACGCAAGGGGCGTTCCTTCCATCTCCGGCGGTGACCGGAACGACGTGGCCTATGCCACCGGCTTCGTGCATGCGCAGGACCGCTTCTTCCAGATGGACCTGCTGCGCCGCATGCCGGCCGGCGAGCTGTCCGAACTGTTTGGCGAGAAGGCCCTGGAGACCGACCGTATCAACCGCCTGCACCGATTCCGTGCCCGCGCCGCGCAAGCGATCGAACTCATGCCGGCGGCGGACCGCCAGCTGCTGGAGCGCTATACCGCAGGCGTGAACGATGGCCTGAATGCGCTTGGCAATCGTCCCTTTGAATATGGCCTGGTCGGCGTCGGCCCGCGTGCCTGGGCGCCGGAAGATTCCTTCCTGGTGGCCTGGGCCATGTATATCGACCTGCAAGTGACAGGCATCGGCCGCGAGTTCGCACGCGGCTGGCTGAAAGAGCATGCCAGCGCCGAGCAACTGGCCTTCCTGCTGCCGGCCAGCACGCAGTGGGATGCACCGCTGGACGCCGCCAGCCCGCCGCCACCGGATGCGCCGATCCCGGCCCGCGCGCCGGACTGGTGGGGCAAGGGCGTGGCCAGCGAGCCGGCCACCTTGGCCGCCGCTGCATTCGTCGACGGCGTCGGCAGCAATAACTGGGCCGTGTCGGGCAAGCGCAGCGCCAATGGCGGCGCCATCGTGTCCGACGACATGCACCTGGGGATCAAGCTGGCCAACACCTGGTACCGCCTGTTGCTGCACGTGCCGGGCCAGCACGGCAGCACGCGCCGCATCGTCGGCGTCAGCATTCCGGGCGTGCCGGCCGTAGTGGCGGGCAGCAATGGCAATGTGGCCTGGGGCTTCACCAACAGCTATGGCGATTATGTCGACCTGGTGGAAGTGGGGGCGGCCAAGGACCGGCCCGGCCAGGCGAAGCTGCCCGGCGGTTGGGAAACGCCGACGGAGCATGCCGAGACCATCCTGGTCAAAGGCCAGCCGGCCGTCACCCTCAAGGTGCGTGAAACGTCGCTGGGCCCCATCATGCAGAGCGGCGGCCGCGAGTATGCCGTGCACTGGGTGGCGCACGACGTGAAGGCCGTCAACCTGGCGATCCGCCATATGGAGGAAGTGGACAATGTGGCCGAAGCGCTGGCGCTGGCGCCGAAAGTCGGCATGCCGGCGCAGAACCTGGTGGCAGGCGACAGCGACGGCAATATCGGCTGGACCATCGTCGGCCCGCTGCCGCAGCGGCCCGCCACGCCGGTCGACGCCAGCTATCCGCTGTCGGCCAACGGCAGCACGCGCGGCTGGCAAGGCTTGCTGCCGGCGGCGGTGTATCCGTCGGTGCGCAATCCGCCCAGCGGCCAGTTGGTGACGGCGAACAGCCGCCAGTTGCTGGGCTCCGACTCGGTCAAGCTGGGCGACGGCGGCTTCGACATGGGCGCCCGCGCCAGGCAGGCGCGCGACGCGCTGGCAGCCCTGGGCGACAAGGCCGACGAGAAGGGCGTCTACGGCGTGATGCTGGATGACCGCGCACTGTTCATTTCCCAATGGCGCGACCGCGCGCTGGCGGTGCTGGATGCGGAAGCGGTGAAGGGCAAGCCGCAGCGCGCCGAGCTGGCGCGCCTGTTGAAGGACAACTGGAATGGGCGTGCCAGCGTCGATTCGGTGGCTTACCGCGCCAGCCGAGCCTTCATGTGGTCGCTCTACGAACTGCTGTATGGCGGCGCCAACATCGAGCTGGCCAAATTGAACAAGGATGCCAATATGCGCGCCGCCTCCAGCCGCTGGCCGGTGGTCATCGGACGCTTGCTGGATGAACAGCCCGGCGGCTGGCTGCCGCAAGGTCATGCCAACTGGAAGGCCCTTCAGCTGGCGGCGCTGGACCGCGCCATCGAGCACCTGACCAGCGGCGGCAAGCCGTTGGGTTCGGCCACCTGGGGCGCGCGCAACACGGCCGCGATTGCGCACCCGATTGCAGGCGCGGTGCCGATGCTGAAGAAGTGGCTCAGCGTGCCGCCCGACCAGCTGCCGGGCGACAGCAATATGCCGCGCGTGGCGGGTCCCGCTTTCGGCCAATCCGAGCGCATGACGGTCTCCCCGGGTCACGAAGAGCAGGGCCTGTTCAATATGCCGGGCGGCCAGAGCGGCCATCCTTTGTCGCCGTTCTTCCTGGCCGGGCATGCCGACTGGGTGGCCGGCAAAGCCACGCCGCTACTGCCCGGCCCTGCGGCCCACACGCTGGCGTTTACGAAGTAACGACGTTCTGCTGCAGGAAGTCCACCGTGCGCCGCCAGGCCAGCTTGGCGGCCGCTTCATCGTAGCGCGGCGTGGTGTCGTTGTTGAAGCCATGCTCGACGCCAGGGTAGACGAAGTGCTCGTAGCGGGCGCCGGCGGCCTTCAGCGCGGCCTCGTAGCCCGGCCAGCCGGCCAGGATGCGCGCATCGTTGCCAGCGTCGTGGACCAGCAAGGGCGCCTTGATCTTCGGCACATCGGCGGCCGGCGGCTGGGCGCCGTAGAACGAGACGGCTGCCGCCAGGTCCGGCACCATGGTGGCAAGGTAATTGGCCATGCCGCCGCCGTAGCAGAAGCCCACCACGCCGACCTTGCCATTTGCCGCCGGATGCGACTTCAAGACCTGCACGGCAGCGAGGAAGTCGGCGCGGGTCTTTGTCTGGTCCAGCTTCGCGAACAGTTCGCGCGCCTTGTCTTCGTCGCCGGGATAGCCGCCCAGCGGGAACAGGGCGTCCGGCGCAAAGGCCAGGAAGCCGTCGAGCGCCAGGCGGCGCGTGATGTCCTCGATATGCGGGTTCAGGCCACGGTTCTCGTGCACGACCAGCACGGCAGGCAGCTTGGCCTTGGAAGCGGCCGGCTGCACCAGGTAGCCGCGCAGCTTGCCGTAGCCCTGAGGCGAGGGATATTCAGCGTAGCCGGCTTTGAGCCGCTTGTCGTCGGCCGGCACCAGCGGGGCGGCAAAGGTCGGCGACAGGGATGCCAGCAGGCCAGCGCCGGCAGCGGCAATGAACTCGCGGCGGCTCAACTGGCCATGAACGTATTTGTCGAACAGCTTCAGTACTTCGGGGTCAAAGTCTTTGGCGGTCAGGCGTGTCATCGTGGCGGTCTCCAGGTAAATTAGCGCTGTCAAGTCTACTCCGACCGGTGCATAATGACATTTCGACTCCGAGCCGGAACCAGCTATTGATGAGGCAAGCAATGATGAACGATTTTGCGGCCGCTTCCAAGGCCACCATGCAGTTCCTTCGGCAGCGCCTGGGCTTCAAATTGTGGATGGTCACTCGTACCGACGGGAAAGATTGGATCGTGCTGTTTGCCGATGACCATGGCTATGGCGTGAAGGCCGGCCAGGTCTACAGTTGGGCCGAAACCTTGTGCTCGCGCATGGTCGAAGGACAGGGTCCGCACATCGCGCCCGACGTGACGAGCGAACCGGCCTATGCGCAAGCCCCGATTACCGACAAGATCAAGGTGGGCGCCTACGTCGGCGTCCCGCTGCGGCGCGCCGACGGCACCCTGTTCGGCACCTTATGCGCCATCGATCCAGAGCCGCAACCTGAACGCATCCGCGAAGACAAGGATATGGTGGTTCTGATGGGCGAACTGCTGGGCGGCCTGCTGGAAGCCGAACTGGCCAACGCTGAAAACGTGCGCAAGGCTGAGCGCATGGATGTCGACATCACGCGCGACGAACTGACCGGCCTGTACAACCGCCGCGGTTGGGACATGCTGATGGTGCGCGAAGAAGAGCGCTGCCGCCGCTATGGCCACCCGGCCTGTGTGGTCTCGATCGACCTGGACGACCTTAAGTTCTATAACGATACCCAGGGCTACGCTTCCGGCGATGCGCTGTTGATTCGTTGCAGCAAGGCACTAAAAGAAGTGACGCGCGGTTCCGATGTGGTCGCACGGATGGGCGGCGATGAGTTCGCGATGCTGATGGTTGAATGCGATTACTTCGATGCCCAGGCCATGCTACTGCGGGTACAGGAAACGCTGGCCGGCTACGACGTGCGCGCGTCAATCGGCATGGCGATGCGCAAACCCGGCATCGACCTGGAGGAGGCTCTCGCGATAGCCGATGCTGAGATGTACCGTGCAAAGCGGTCACGCAAAGTTCTGAATTAATCGCCCCCGTAACAAACGGCAGTCCGACTGCGGGCGCCGAGCGAAGACGCGAATCCGCGTATGATCTGTTGTCCCTCCTGCTGGCGAGGGACAATTTCCCCATTGAATTGACGGTCGCCTACATTTTGCAATTCGGCAAGATGAAAAACTGGCCCCAGGACAAAACAATCGTGGCTAGGAAAGGCATGTCGAGATTTCGTAGGTCTTTATTCCGCCTGCGAACGGCCAATCGCCGCCGTTGGAATCGAATAACATATAACTTATTGAAGTGGGGGAAAGCACAATGAGCCTATTTGGCAAGTTGTTTGGTGGAAAAGAGAAAGACCAAGGTACGAGCATTAAAGGTAGGGAAGCCGCACCATCGGTGGAAGAGGCACTTTGGCAGCAGGTCTATGACGCGCGCTCCCGGTTGTTCGAACAGCATTTTGGTTCATTGCCCAACGACATCCTCAAGTTGATGGATCTTTCCGGCGTATGGCCAGGCGGCGGGCTCTACGTCATCCCGTCCAAGATCGCGGGGGAGCCAGGATTCATCTACACAACCTTCGGGCTTTCCAATCCCGATATGCCCACCACATTGGAGATGGTCGATGCGTTGCCCACGTCCAGCGAGAGCAACGGCGTGCGAGCCGTTGGGTTTGCCGGTACGTTGCGCCAGAAAGCAAATGTGAGGCCACGCTCTGATCGACCAGGGTATGGATATGAGCTGATCGTGCTTGCCAAGGAGAATGCTGATTGGCCACTTTGGCTATTGCAATGGGCTACCAAAGCGGAGGTGCTCAAAGATGCGGACCTTCTCAGCGTCGTGGAACGGCACCAAGGCGTCACGGTTGAACAGATTGGCATCGGTGAAGGTAAATTCGTCAACCTGCTCATCAGCAAGTCCCATGCGCCGCTCCCTGATCACCTTGCCCTCCCCAACGGGAAGATGGAACTGCTTGTCGCGACGGTGATCACCGAAGACGAAATGCATTGGTCCATGACTAATGGGCGCAATAACTTACTAGGCGAACTGAAGAAATCTGGAGTGGGCCAGATTAGCGTCCTGGACCGGCCGAGTGTTGTTTGTATCGAGGAACCCGACTTCGCACAGGTGGCGAGCCTCGAACAAGCAAAAGCACTCGAGGCAAAGGGACAATTGGCAAAGCTCTTGATGTTCCCCGCAGAGTTTGGAGGCGAAGATGTGGCGATGAATGTTCTTTACGTCCCACTTAGGACGGTCAGACAACGGACTGCCCATATACAAACGCTCCGGGCATGGGTTAAGGAAGGCGCAATAAATAGCCTGGACGTCCGCCCTGAATATAGGGATACAAGTTTTGTACCTTCGCGCATCCATATGAATGCATCGCATTCGGAAAGCGGTGAGCAGCGGACGCTGACGCTAGACGTGTGGTGAAAAGAATTCAGGCGAACGAAATTGCCGAATGTTATCGGACTTTGCTAGTTCCAGTTTCACATTCATCAGGTTTGTTCCGAGAAACCCCGTCCTTCAGGACGGGGAGTGCAAGGAGCCGACTGACACGAACAGGATTCCTGCGCCTGGGTTCCACAGCAAGGCCGAAGCGGCGCTCGCGGTGGCGCAGCGTGCACATAAACGGCGCAGGATCAAGGCCATCCATGCCTATACGGCGCGCCGCCGGCTCGATTTTCTGCATAACGAATCGTTGAAGATCGGGCGTGCCTTCGACTGTATCGCTGTCGGCAATGTCAATGCCGCCGGACTCGCCCAGACCAGCCTGGCGAAGTTCGTGCTTGATGCAGGCTGGTCGTCCTTCCGGAGAATGCTGGCGTACAAGGCCGTTAGGCATGGCGCGCGGTATGTGGAAGTCAACGAACGATTTACCACCCAGACCTGCTCGGATTGTGGCGCACTGCCCGATTCGCGGCCGAGAGGTATTGCAGGCCTTGGAATAAGAGAGTGGATTTGCAGTGATTGCGGCGCGGCACATGACCGTGATCTCAATGCTGCGAAAAACATTCTCCGTCGCGGGCGCGCGACGCTGGTTGCAGGAATCCCCGTCCTTTAGGGCAGGGAGGGCGTCAAAGAAGAAGTAGTTCGCATCGAGGCGTGGTCGCAAACCGCCGAACGGTCTCTAGTTGCTGATTGTAGTGGAGCGCGATAGTTCAAGTTTCCCGAAAGGTAGATGACTTGGCGGACAGCTTCACGCTAAGAGGCGTCTCTGTTGTTGTAGCCGAGGACTTTGCCAATCCAAATAGCGGCTGCAGAAGAGGTACGCGGCGTACCATTTCGAAGACGCCAAAACTGATGGCGAAGGTCAGCACCACGATCAGTGCACCTTCGGTCACCGGCGCCAGGCCGGCCGCGCGCAGGCCCATGGCCAGGCAGACGATCAGGGTCTGGTGCAGGATGTAGACCGGGAAGACGGCCTGCGTCAGGTAGCGGCGCTTGGCGCTGTCGAAGTTCAAGTGGCGGTGGCCGAAGCCGCAGACTGCGACGATCCCGCTCCATTGGCAGAAAGCGTACACGGTGCGCGCCAGTGGCAGCCAGTCCTTGTACGTGTCTCCCGTCGCGTAGAAGAAAATGAGAGAAGCCCAGCTGGCGAGGAAAAAGCCCAGCGCGGCGAAGCGGGCGTTTTCCAGGCGCTGCCAGAATTCAGCCTGGCGTGCCATGGCCGCGCCGAGCAGGAAGAAGGGCAGGCTCATGGCGTGGTTATGCCAGTCGGAGGTCAGGTTGTGGGTATGCGGCCAGTGCGGCAAGAGCAGGATGCGGCCTGCAGCGAGGAAAGCAACTGGCAGCACAAACAGTTTCCAGCCTTGCAGGTGGCGCAGCAGCCAGTTGCCCATCACTTGCACGCGGCGGCTGCCGATGGCGGCCAGCAGCAGGGTGTAGATCCACAGGTAGGGCAGGAACCAGAGGTGGTTCCAGGTCGGCAGGTCGAGGCAGCCGTTGTGGTCGCAGAAGCCGTGGTAGGCGCGGACGTAGAGTTGCATGAAGTCGACATAGCTGCCCTGGTAGGCGACGTCAGACACCACTTCGAAGTAGGATTGTGGCGGGACGATGAAGAACATGCCGAAGATAAGCGGAATCAGCAGGCGCTTGCTGCGTTCCTTGGCCAATCCTTTTCCGCCGAGCTTGTCAAGCAGGAAGGCGGCTGCGGCCCCGCCGATCAGGAACAGCAGGCACATGCGCCAGGGCGAAGACAGCAGCATCAGCGGCTCGATGGCGTCGCTGGGGTGGGGCGTTTTGACGTGCCAGTCCCAGGTCACGTAATACATGCCGGTGTGGTACAGCACGAGCAGGAAGAATGCGCCGATGCGCAGCCAGTCGAGGAAATACAGGCGTTGGTTTTGCATGATGGTTTGGCAAGCTGGGTTGGACATGGCTCCAGCTTAGGGAAGGCGGTCTTGCCAGGCCAGCAATAGGTGGCGAACGGCATTTAGTTGGGGCGAACGCATTTATTGATCCAAATTTCAACCAGTTGGCTGGCGCCGTGCAATATGACTGTATTGAGTGCCCCGATTGGAGTTGTGATGAGTGCGTTGGCGTCCCCCAGGAATTTCCTCGAGTTCGAGCCGCTGCTTTGGCGCGTGCTGAGCAAACTGGTGCGCGATGGATATCACATCCAGCCGCACGACGCCCGCGACCTGATCCACGACTTCTTCCTTGAGTGGGAACCGCTCAATAGCCGCTTTGACGCGGCCAAGGGCGAATTCGCCCCCTACCTCGCCACCGCCTTCTACCGCTTTGGCCGCCGTCGGCAATTGAAGCTGCACCGGCTGCGCTCACGCGCCGTCGATATCGAGGAATGCCTCGACCTGGCGGCAGCGGACCCTTTGCCGCTCGAAGCGGCCGAATTGAAGCAGCAAACTGCGCAGCTCAAGGAGGCCATTTCGCATTTGCCCGAGGCGGAGCAGGCTTTGCTGGCCGATTTCCTGTCGGACTATGCGCCTGGCGAGCGCGAACTCGCGGAGAAACACCGTCTCACGCGCTATCGCATGCGCGAACAGCTGGCGGCTACGGTCAGCCGGGTCGCGTTGCAATTGATGGAGGCAAGGCCGCAAGAGGCCGACGCCGATATCGCTTACCGGGTTTGGGTGATGGACCAGTCGCCACGCTTTGTGGCCGCCGAACTCGGAATGTCAACTGAACAGGTGAACCAGGCCAAGGCGCGCTTTGCGCAAGCCCTGCTCAACTCGATTCGAGGTATAGAGCGGCCGGTTCGACAGGGGAGAAATATCATGCCGGAACTCGACATACTTAGGAAAGCGCTCAGCGCATTTGATGACAGCGACGCCCTGGAACATTTGCGCGCGCATGCGCAGGATATTCGCCTGGCGCTAGAGCAGGAAGACCTGCTGCTTGACAATGCCGAATGTGCCGCACTGGCTGCCCATCCCGAATGGCTTGCAAGCGTCTACACTGCGCTGAGTAGCGATGAATTGGCGGACATCGAATCGGAGGAGCTCCAGCCTTCCATGACCGCCATGCTCGATGGCGAACAGCAAGTGATCGCCGATGCCTGGGCAGCGCTGCTCGAGAAGCTGGATGAAGTGCGTCCGCCTTCCGGGCCGGGACATTGGGAACTCGCGTTGATGGCCGCAGAGAAACCGGAACCCGATCTGGTACAGCATTTGCGCCAGTATCACGCTTCCTGCCGGCGTGGCGACCCCGCTAGCGAACGTTTGCTGAAATACGGCCTGTCGCCCGGCATGGTGTTTGAAGCCTTGCGCGAAATGGAACTGCTGTTCAATCGCTCGCTTCGTCGCGCCGGCGAAGGAGCGATAGCTCGCAAGGACTCTGACGCTGATCTCGTCGTCAAGCAAAAAGGCAAGAGCGTAGCAATCAAGCCCAAGCTGTTATGCGGGACCATCGCGGGTACGCTTGATCTTGAGCTGGAGCTCGCGCCCGCGCTGGCGCGCAGTCTTGTCTGCATGATGCAAGCGTCGCCGCTCCTGGTCAGCGGCTACTATTATCTGGGTGCGAACACTTTCTTCAAGTTGCCGGAAACGACGCGCCCAACAGGATTCCTCACGCGGGACGCACTAGTGAAGCGTTGGTGCGCCAATCAACGCGACATCGCACATGGCTCGCCGCTATTGCAAGGCGAACTCGCGCGGTGAGCGCGTGGCAGTGAACCCCCTTGCTGAACGCTCGTACGTTGTCGTCGTCCACTCGAGCCTGCCATCCTTGTCGAAGATGCGATGGAGCATTAATGCATTCGGCCCGGGGCTGATGGCGTTTGGCTTGCGCAGCCTGAGCCGCCACTTGCGGGGAACGACATCAAATTGCGTCGTTGAGCCCGCGCCGCATTCCCAGCACTCCCTGGCGCCGGCATAATGGCGCCGTACGGAGGCCTTATGCGTGTGGCCACATAAGATGACTGCAATCTGATGCTGCTGCAGAAAGCGATCCAGCGCCTGCATCGTAGTGCTGGACATGGCCAGGCTGAAGCCAGTGCATGTCCTGGCATGATGTATGACCAGTGCGCGGATTTCTCGTTCTTTGCGGGCTGCGAGCATCGTATCCAGTAGTTTCAATTGCGAGCAGAAACTTCCCCTCGCCCAGGTGCGCTGTATCGAATTGGGGCGCACGTCCGCATCCGAATCAAGTTCGATCAGGGTTAACTCATGCCCGTGCTTCCCCAGCGGGAAGCTGCGTGTTGCCGGCAACGAGCGGATGAAGTAGTGGTAAAAATTGGTGGGGGTCGCGCCAATGGGCACCGGCAGTCCTGCCCAGTGATCGTGGTTTCCGGGGATGGCGATGATTTTTCCGGCGGCGTTCAGGCCTACGTAATCACCATTGGGTGGGATAAGGTCGATTTCGCTTTCAAAGAAACGACGCGCCAGTGCGAGTTCATCTGCATCTCCGTTTCGGCTAAGGTCACCAGTGACCAGGATCTGGAACTGCTCGTCCCTGTTGCGCAGGTCTGCGACGAATTCGGCAAGCGCACGCAAGCCAACGGCGTGATGTCCCAATAGACCATCGAAGAGGGGAAAATTGTCCAGTCCAACTTGTACGGTGGGGCTGATCGTTGCATCGCCTGTGCTTGGATCAAGGCTTCCGATGTGCAAATCGGAGATGTGCAGCAAGGTTGTCAGCAGTGTTGTTGTCATGATGGTCTCCCTGGTTAGTCCGCTTTGGACAGGCGGGGCTACCAAAAGTTCAGGGGATTTTAAGGGAAATCTCGGCGATAATGCGTGACATGCAGCTCAAACACTTACGAACTTTCCTGGCCGTCGCTTCCACCCTCAGTTTCACC
Organism: Pseudoduganella sp. R-34; assembly: GCF_049904655.1. Classification (NCBI taxonomy): domain Bacteria; kingdom Pseudomonadati; phylum Pseudomonadota; class Betaproteobacteria; order Burkholderiales; family Oxalobacteraceae; genus Pseudoduganella; species Pseudoduganella sp. R-34. The sequence goes on along the minus strand of NZ_CP184572.1, from coordinate 4,326,170 downwards.
AGGGCGGGGCAGAAGGTACATCTTGCGCAGTCCAGCGTGACAGAGCAGATCCAGGCGCTGGAGGCGGACTTGGGTGTGGCGTTGTTCGAGCGCTCGCAGCGCAAGCTGGCACTGACCGATGCTGGTGCGGCACTGGTGGAGTATGCCGGGACCATGCTGGCGCTGGCGGCCGATGCCCGGGCCGCTGTGCTTGGCAGCGTGGCGGTGCGGGGCAGGCTCGCAGTCGGCGCGCTGGAAACCTTGTGCGCGCACTGGCTGGCGCCGATCCTGGCAGAATTCCAGGGCCGGCATCCGGCACTGCAGGTCGATTTGCAGGTGGCCGGAACCGGGGCGCTGCGCGATGCGGTGCGGGATGGTTCGCTGGACCTGAGCTTTTCCTTTTCCCGGCCGCCGCCCGACAGCGGCCTGCACAGCGAATGCGTTGCTTCGGACGAACTGGTCCTGCTGGTGCCTGCGGGACACGCGCTTGGCAGTCTCGCCAGTGTTGGGCCGCGGGACGCTGCGCGTGAACGCTTTCTCGTGACAGCGCAAGGATGTGTCTACCGCAGCATGTTTGACAGTGCCTTTTCCGCTTCGGGTTGCCAGGTGCCTCAGGTGGCCGGTGAATATGGCAGCCTGGGTGCGATCGTGAGTATGGTCCGTGCCGGCTTCGGTTGCGCGTTGATGCCGCGCCTGGCCGTCGCGGGGCAAGGCGCCGGGCTTGCGGCCCTGCCTTGGGAGGGCGGCGCGGCGCGCATTGGCATCCATATGAGCTGGCGGCCGAGGCAATTGCCATTTGCCATGCGCCAGCTCCTGGATGCGTTTCGGCTACGGGCTGTTGGGTTACACGAGCCGGTGTCCGCCATCGACGTGCAGCACGCTGCCGGTAGTGAAGCGGTTTCGCATGAGGAAACAGATGGCGTCGGCGATGTCGCCGACGTGGCCGATGCGGCCAACCGGTAATTTGCTGGCCATTCCTTCGAGCATGCCGGCTTTGGCATCGCCAGCGACAAAGTCCCAGATTGGTGAATCGACCCAGCCGGGTGAGACTGCGTTGACGCGGATCGGCGCAAGTTCAACCGCCAAGGCGTAGGCCAGAGAATTGAGGCCGCCGTTGATCGCGGCGACGACCGAGCCGCGTGCCGCTGGGCGGCAGTAGGCGATGCCTGTGGTGAAGGTGATGCTGCCGCAAGCGGGCAGCATCGGGGCGCCATGCTTGGCCAACAGGAGCGGGCCTAGCAGCTTGGAGTCCATGGCCTTGCGCATCACCGCGACGTCGATGTCCGGCAAGAGCTGGTAGGCGCCGCCGATGTCAGCGGCGGTGCAGACGATGTGGTCAAGATTGCCGCATTGTGCGAACAGGGCGGCGACCTGGTCTTCCTGGGTGATGTCTGCAGCAATGGTTGTCAGCTGCGGCGAGTGCTTCAGTGTTTCCCGTGCCATGGCCAGCTTCGCCTCGGTGCGGCCCATTATCGTCACTGCGCAGTCCTCGCGCAGCAGGCGCTCGGCAAGCGCCAGGCCCATGCCGGAGCTGCCGCCGGCGATCAATACCCGTTCCATTGAATTCCTCCTTGGTTGTGGACAGGGACATTGTCGCGGGCGCGCTGCGCGAAAAGGAAACGGGATTTTACGATGCCGGCTATCGGAATTACCGATGGGCGAGGGCGTCCAGGATGGCGGTCTTGAAGTTGCGGCCGAGGGGGACGAGGGCACCGTTGCGCAGCACAAGTTGCCCTTGCTGGTCGACTTTATCGACCAGCGCCAGGCGCACGGCGGCGCGGCGGTGGCAGCGCACAAATTGGCTGCCCAGGCTGTCCAGCAGGTCGGTCAGGGTCTGGCGCAGCAGCGGTGCGCCTTGCGCTGTGTGGAGTACTACGTAGTTGTCGGCGGTCTCGAGCCACTCGATGTCGGCGACCGGCACCACGCGCGTGCCGCCGCGCTCGTTGACCAGCAGTTGCCGCAGCGGCAGGCCGAGGGCGCCGGGCGCGTTCTCGCTTTGCGCGGCGCGGCTGGCGACGCGTTCACGCAGGCGCTGCATGGCGCGCTGCAGGCGCGCGGCGTCGAAGGGCTTCAGCAGGTAGTCGATGGCGTTGGCGTCGAAGGCAGGGACGGCATATTCGTCAAATGCGGTAGCGAAGACCACCAGCGGCGCTGGATGGGGCAGGGAGGCGGCCACCTCCAGACCGCTTACCTCGGGCATTTGCACGTCCAGGAAGATGGCGTCGGGTGCGAAGGTCTCGACTTTCTCCAGCGCCTCCACGCCATCGCGCGCTTCTTCGATGGCTGTTATGTCCGTCTCATGCGCCAGCATGCGGCGTAGCTTGTCGCGCGCCGGCCGTTCGTCGTCGACGATCAGGATACGCATGGCAGTCTCATTTCCGCGCGCACGCCGGCCGGTTCGAGCTGCACCAGCCGCAGGCTCGCCCGCGCGCCATACAGTGCCTGTAGCCGCTCGCGCAGGTTGCTCACGCCGATGCCTGCGCCGCCTGTGGCGCTGCCCGCGGCGTGGGAGGCGAGCATCCCGGCATCGTCGCAGACTGCTAGCACGAGGCTGCCGCCATCCCGTTTTGCGCTGATGGCGATCTTCGTTACGCCGCGCCGCCTTTCGACCGTGTGCTTGAACACGTTCTCCAGCAAGGGCTGCATGCTCATCACCGGTACCAGGCACTCGCCGCAGGCCGCGTCGATATCCCATTCGATCTGTACGCGGTCAATGAAGCGCTCTTCCATCAGGCGGGCATAGCCACGCAGCAGGCGCAGCTCGGTCGGCAAAGGCGCCTGCTGCTGGCCGCTGACATCCAGCGTTGCGCGCAGCACGTCGGCCAATTGCACCAGCGTGGCGTCGGCGCGCTCGACATCGCTGTGCATCAGGGAAGAAATCGTGTTCAGCGCATTGAACAGGAAATGCGGCTGCATCTGCTGCGTGAGCTGGTGCAGCTGCGCCGTGCGCAATTGGGCATTCGCTTGCTCGGCCGCGCGGAAGGACAGCATGCCGAAGGCAATGAGCGTAAAGATCACGACGAAGATCGAGATCTTGATGTTCTCGTACAGGAAAGTCTGGCCCCATGGCTCATGTTCATAAGTCATGCCGGCCATGGCATACACGGCGTGGCGGATGCCGAAGGCGAGGGGCGTGAACAGGACCCACCAGGCCGGCAGCCACAAGGCTTGCCGCGCCAACCAGCGCGCCGGCGTGGCGAGCATGCCGTCAAAGCGCCGCGTGGCAAGCCGCTGTGCGGTAAACAGCAGCGTGGCCACCGCCATGGACGACGACTCCCAGAGAAATGGCTGCCACAGCGGGCCGCTGTCGTGGCGCAGGAAATCCTGCACCGCGGTCGCCACCATCATGGCCCAGAACAGCAGCCACGCGGCGAGGAGTGATAGCGTGGCGCGCCGGTTCATTTTTTCTGGTGGCGTGCTTCGACGAGGTCGATCTCGCGCACCAGCTTGCGCGCCGTTTCGTCGGAAATATGGTGGTGGCGCGCCAGGTCGAAAATGGCCTGGCGCTCGGCCACCATGGCGGCCAGGCGCAGTTCGCGCTCGGCGCGGTCCAGTTTGCGGAAGTGCTCCTTGTTCTGGTCTTCCGCCGACCAGGCCACGTTCAGGCGGTATTCGTAGAGTGCAATCACGCGCGCAGCCGCTTGCGGCAGCACGTCGGGATGGTGGGCGTCGGCCAGCGCCAGTTCCGCGCGCTCGATGGCGGCAATCGCCGCCGATGCGGCCTGGCGCCGCGCCATGTCTTCCTGCTGGCGCTCGGCCGGCTCCTCCGGGAAGCGCATGCCGCCCAGCAGGCGCGGCAAGCCGATGCTGGCTGCCAGCAGGGAAATCAGGATCACCGAACTGGCCAACAGGATGGTCAGGTCGCGCGCCGGGAAGGGCTCGCCGTTCGGCAGGAATAGCGGCAAGGTCAGCACGCCGGCCAGGGTGATCGCACCGCGCGCACCGGCCAGCGCGGTTGCCAGCAGCAGCCGCCAGTGTGGCTTGCCGCCTTGCGCCGAGGTGGCGCGGCGGCTGCGGCGGTACAGGGTCACGCGCAGCGTCGCCCACACCCACACGAAGCGCAGCGCAATCAGGCCAAAGCTGATGGCGAAGGCGTACAGCACCAGCCACCAGGGATTGATATGGCCGCTCTGTTCCAGCGATTCGCTGGCGCCGCGCAATATGTCGGGCAACTGCTCGCCGAGCAGCACGAACATGACGCCGTTCAGCGTGAACTGCACCGTGTCCCATACGGCGGTGCGCTGGATGCGCGTTGCTGCCAGGGCCTGGCCGCCCAGCTCCACGTAACTCATGGTGATGCCGGCAGCGACGGCTGCCAGGATGCCCGAGGCGTGCAGGCGCTCGGCGACCAGGTAGGCGCCAAAGGGAATCAGCAGGCTGACCAGGATGGGCGAGCCGGCCGGTTCGCCGTAGCGCATGGTGAGCTGGCCTTGCAGCCAGGCGATGGCTGCAGTGACGGCCACGCCGGTCGCGATGCCGGCCGCCGCGAGCCAGACAAAGGTCAGCGAAGCGGTCGTCAAGGAGAAGGTGCCGGTCAGCGCCGCTGCCACGGCAAAGCGGAAGCACACCAGGCCGCTGGCATCGTTCAGCAAGGCTTCGCCTTCCAGGATGTGCATCAGCCGCTTGGGAATCGGGGCGCGCGACGCAATCGAGCCGACCGCAATCGGATCGGTCGGCGACAGGATGGCGGCCAGCGCAAATGCTACCGGCAGCGGCATGGCGGGGATCATCCAGTGGATCATGTAGCCGGCGCCCAGGACGGTGAAGATCACCAGGCCCAAGGCCAGCTCCAGGATCACCACGCGGTCGCGGAACAGGCCCGTGTTCGGAATGCGCCAGCCATCGAGGAACAGCAGCGGCGGAATGAACAGCAGGAAGAACATCTCAGGGTCAAGCTGGATGCCGTGGCCGGACCATGCGGCGATCCCGGCGCCAAGGCCGATCTGTACCAGGGGGAGGGGAATGCCGCCGGACAGCATCCGCTTCACGTAGGCGCTGGCGATCACGGCCAGCAGCATTGCCAAAACTATCTCGATAGAATCCATCCGGACATTATAGGGGCATGCCAAATGAAAAAGAACTTGTCACTCGGGGTAGTCACTGTCATAATAGCGCCTCCTCTGCGGGAATAGCTCAGTTGGTAGAGCGCAACCTTGCCAAGGTTGAGGTCGAGAGTTCGAGACTCTTTTCCCGCTCCAGAATTCTTGAAAGGACGCCATCGCGCGTCCTTTTTTTGTTGTTTCTGCCCCTCATCGCTCCCGGCCCTTAAAAAGGGCCGGTATACTGCCGAAACATTCCATACCAAAGGGAATGCCATTTAAAGCAGACTGGAGCGATCGATGAATTCCGTTCAACAAGAAGTTGACGAGCGCAGTAACCTCACAAACTCCAACAAGTTCGAGCTGCTGTTGTTCCGCCTCGGCGTCGATAGCACCAGCGGCAACTCCGAGCTGTACGGCATCAACGTCTTCAAGATCCGCGAGATCGTGGCGATGCCGACCGTGACCGCCGTTGCCGGTTCGGAGCCGCACATGCTGGGCGTGGTCAACCTGCGCGGACAGATTATTCCAGTGATGGACCTGCCGGGCATCGTCGGCGTGAAGCCGAAGACGGGCCTGAACATCATGCTGGTGACCGAGTTCGCGCGCACCACCCAGGCCTTCGCTGTCGAATCGGTGGACGAGATCGTGCGCCTGGACTGGAGCCAGGTGTTGAGCGCCGAAGGCAGCCACGGCGGCGGCATGGTGACATCCATCGCCCGCGTCGATGGCGACGTGCAGAACACCCGCCTGGCGCAGGTGCTGGACGTGGAAACCATCCTGCGCAACCTGACCCCGAGCGATGGCAAGGATATCGATGAAACCGCGGTGGGCCGCCTGCCGCTGAAGCCGGGCACCTTCATCCTGGCGGCCGACGATTCGGTGGTGGCGCGCAACCTGATCGAGCGCGGCCTGGAAGCGATGCATGCGCCGTTCGTGATGATGAAGACCGGCAAGGAAGCCTGGGACAAGCTGAATCACATCGCCGAAGGCTGCAAGGCGGAAGGCATCGCGGTGGAGGATCGTGTAGCGCTGGTGCTGACCGACCTGGAAATGCCGGAGATGGACGGCTTCACGCTGACCCGCCTGGTGAAGCAGGATGCGCGCTTCTCCAAGATTCCGGTGGTGATCCACTCTTCGCTGTCGGGCAAGACCAACGAAGACCACGTGAAGGGTGTCGGCGCGGACGCTTACGTGGCCAAGTTTGTCGCGGAAGAACTGGCGGAAACCATCCGCCGCGTCCTCACCAAGTGATGTCGCATTAAAGCTCTTTCAGCTGCCGGCTATGGAATTTCACATGGTCGGCAATGAAGCTCGAAATGAAGTAGTAGCCATGATCGTAGCCCGCATGCCGGCGCAGCTCCAAAGGCTGCCCGGCGGCGCGGCACGCATCCTCGAACACTCCCGGATATAACTGCTCGTCAAGGAACTTGTCGGCCAGGCCCTGGTCGATCAGGATGCCGCTGGGGAAGGGCGCTTCGTCCTGCACCGCCATCAGCGCGCTGGCGTCGTGCTGCAGCCAGGTCTCCTTGTCCGGCCCCAGGTATCCTTCGAAAGCCTTCTGTCCCCACGGGCAGCGCACCGGCGCTGCAATCGGCGCGAAAGCCGATACGCTGCGGAACAGGTCCGGCCGGCGCAAGGCCAGCGTCAACGCGCCATGCCCGCCCATCGAATGGCCGAAGATGCCGATGCGCTTCGCATCGACCGGCAATTCATCGATCACCATTTGGCGCAGCTCGTGGATGTAGCTCTCCATGCGGTAATGCCGCGACCACGGCGCTTGCGTTGCGTCGAGATAGAAGCCTGCCCCTTCGCCGAAGTCCCAGCTTGCCGATTCGCCCTCGATGCCGGCGCCGCGCGGGCTGGTGTCCGGTGCAATGAGGACCAGGCCTTCGCGTGCGGCATGCTGCTGCGCGCCGGCCTTGATGGCAAAGGTCTCCTCAGTGCAGGTAAGTCCCGCGAGATAGAACAGCGCGGGCACCGGCCCCTGCGCTGCCTGCGGCGGAATGAAGATGGAGAAGCGCATTGGCAAGCCAATCGTTTCCGACTCATGCCGGTAGAAGCGCTGCACTCCACCGTGGCAAACGTGTTCGCTGATCATGTCCATACGTGGCATTGTAACCAAGATTCGTGTGACACGTTTTTCACAATTGCAATATAGTACGGCTCGGAGGTAAGTCTATGACCGATTTGTTAGTCATCTCTGACGAACTCGCATGGCCTTGCGCCATGCTGCTTGCATGGCTTGCAGGCGAGTTTGTTCACCGTTGGACCAATCTGCCGCGCATCAGTGTGTACGGCCTGGTGGGCTTCCTGCTTGCGCAGGCCATGCCCGATCTTCTCGTGCCGGACGGCAGCAGCCAGGTAACGCTGCTTGCCAATATCGCTTTCGGCCTCATCCTGTTTGAATTTGGTTACCGCATCAATCTGCGCTGGCTGCGCGTCAATCCCTGGATTGCCGTCAGCGGCCTTGCAGAATCGGCGCTCACGTTCGGCGCTGTGTTTGCAATCGCCTACTGGCAGGGCATGCCGCCGTTGACGGCGCTTCTGCTTGCTTCATTGGCGATGTCCACCTCGCCGGCCGGCGTGCTGCGCGTGATCAATGAAGAACGCAGCTCGGGCCAGGTGACGGAGCGCCTGCTGCACCTGGTGGCGATGAACTGCGTGCTTGCGCTGTTCGTGTTCAAGGTTGTCGTTGGATTCTGGGTGTTCCAGACTTCCGGCAGCCTGACGCAAGCGGTGTCGCGCAGCGTGATTGAATTGCTGGCGTCGGCCGTGCTGGGCGCGGTGGCGGGCATGCTGGTGCCTGCGCTGCTGCGCAGCCTCGGCACGCTGGCGCGCGACGGCACCGTGGCCTTTGCCATGGTAGTCGTGCTGCTGGTGTCGATCACCCAGGCGGCCGACCTGTCGCCGGTATTGGCGACACTGACCTTCGGCCTGATGGCGCGCCATCGCCGCGTGACCTTCACGCGCACGCAGCGCAACTTCGGCGCGATCGGCGAGTTGCTGACGGTGCTGCTGTTCGTGTTTGCCGTGTCCACGCTGGACTGGCAGCGCGTGGTGTTTGGTGCCTCGCTCGGCCTGTTGCTGCTGCTGGTGCGCTTTGCCACCAAGACCGTTGCGGTGGCGCTGCTCTCGCACGTCGCCGGCATTTCGTGGCGCAAGGGCGCGCTGATCGGCGTGGCCTTGTCGCCGATGTCCGTGTTCGCGATCCTGCTGCTGGAGCAGACGCGCTACATGGGGATTGTATTGGTTGATGAACTCGCAGCGCTGGCCTCCATGACACTGTTCATGGAAGTGCTGGGGCCGATCATCACGCAGCGCGCGCTGATCCGCGCGCGCGAAACGGCCAAAGAGGAGGGCTGAGATGCCGTTGGAAGAATTCAAATCGTCGCAGCCTTTGACGATGGGCGTCGAACTGGAGCTGCAATTGGTCAGCCTGTCCGACTTCGACCTGACCGCGTCGAGCCCGGACTTGCTGCACCTGCTGGCGCGCAAGCCATTCCCCGGCCACGTCACGCCGGAGATCACCGAGAGCATGATCGAGATCAACAGCGACGTGCACACCAGGCACGGCGAGCTTCTTGCCCAGCTGCGCGAAACGCGCGATACGCTGGTGCGGGCGGCCGACACGCTGAACATCGGCATCTGCGGCGGTGGAACACACCCGTTCCAGCGCTGGTCGGAGCGCAAGATCTTCTCCAAGCCGCGTTTCAAGGAAGTGTCGGCGCTGTATGGCTACCTGGCCAAGCAGTTCACGATTTTCGGCCAGCACGTGCACATCGGCTGCGCCAGCGGCGACGATGCGCTGTACCTGCTGCATTCCCTGAGCCGCTATGTGCCGCACTTCATCGCGCTGTCGGCCTCTTCGCCTTATGTGCAGGGGAACGACACCCTGTTCAATTCCGCGCGCCTGAACAGCGTGTTCGCCTTCCCCATGAGCGGACGCGCGCCGTTCATCCTCAAGTGGGACGAGTTCGAGCACAGCTTCTTCTCGAAGATGGAGCATACGGGCGTGATCAAGTCGATGAAGGACTTCTATTGGGACATCCGGCCCAAGCCCGAATACGGCACCATCGAGCTGCGCGTGTGCGACACGCCGCTGACGGTGGAGCGCGCCGCAGCGCTGGCCTGCTACCTGCAGGCCCTGTGCGCCTACCTGCTGGAACGCAAGGAAGCGCCGCCGGCCGAGGACGACTACCTGGTCTACAACTACAACCGCTTCCAGGCTTGCCGGTTCGGCCTGGATGGCACGGTGGTGCATCCGAAGACCTATGAAAGCCTGTCGCTGCGCGAAGACATCCTGACCACGCTGCGCCGCATGGACTTGCACGCCGAAGCCCTCGGCGGCAGCGCCGCGCTGAACCACCTGATGCAGGTGACGCATATGGGCAGCGACGCCCACTACCTGCGGGCGGAATTCGACTCCTCCGGCAGCGTGGAGGGCGTGGTGGATGCGGCGATTGCGAAGTTCAGGGGGAATTGAGCTTTTTCAGGGTTCTGTTCCCGCGATTGGCCTGGCTTGAGTCCATCGTATAATCAGGCACTACCAGTTAATTCGAATAGCTCATGAGCGATAACAGTGTCCTGGGGATCTACACCTTCGAAGGGATTTTCGAAGGCAAGCCGGTCTATGAATACGCGCACCCGCAAGAGCATGCGCTGCATAAGTGCATGCTCTTCCTGCTGCAGGAAGGCGCCGACGCACTCTGGGATTCCGCGATCATCGAGGCCGGCAAGTTCGGCTTTGAGGAAGTGGCGATGGATGCCTTCAGTATCTTGCAAACCGAAATGCTGGAGCAGAAGCCTTTCGTTGACCTTCATTCCCACATCGAAGAATCCCTGACCCTGGGCAGCTCGCTGGTCTTCTACGCGGATGCTTGAGCGGTTTTTGCTGGCGGCAGTGCTGGCGGCCTTGCCGCTGGCTGCCGGCGCCTGCAGCTGCGCCATGCCCGATCCGGTCGATGGATCGTTTCCTCACCAATTCGTCCGGCGCTTGCCTGCCAACGCCAAAGGCGCGCTGTTCCTCGCGCCTCCGCCAGGGCCGGTCAGTATTGCCGACTTCCCTTTCGAGAACGCCAGTATCATCAAGGCGCCGCGAATCGAGCTTTCGCCTTCAGCGTTCGACATCAAGGATGGCGCCGGCAAGAAATATCGCGCCCGGGTCACGCCGCTGGAGCTGAGGGGCGACGGCGACATTCCTGCGTCGAAATGGGGCAGCTATTACGCATTCGCCAGCAAGAAAGCGGAAAAGGACTTCGCCGCTGCCCGTGAGAAGCCGGCTCTCGCCGAGCTGCTGAGTGGCGGGCAGGTAAAGGACATCTCGTACACCATGTCCGATGAGCGCCGGCTGTTCCTGATTGCACCCGAGGGCGGCTTCAAGCCCGGCCAGACTTATACCATTTCTTATCGTTCGCCTTTTCCGGGGCGAGGACGCGCGGTGGTGGTCCACGAGATCGCGCCGGATGCGGTGGATACCAAGGGCGCCTACAAACTGGTCCTTGATGGCGCCCCGGTCCGCAGGATGGTCACCTTTGCCCAAGGCGGCAGTTGCAGCGGCGACTATCTGAGCTTGCGGCAGGAATTCCATTTCGAGCCGCCGGAATCGCTCAAGCCCTATCGGGAGGCGTTGACCTATTTGCCGGAAGTCGAAAGCCGGAAAGTGCCCGGGCGATTTCACGACACTGTCATTCATGGCTCGCTTTGCAGCGTGCCCGAGCCGGAGTTGGCGAGGAATACTGGCGGGCGCGGGGGGGCGGTAGTCGGCTGCGAGACAACACGGCCAGTACAGGTGCGCGGCTGGGTAGGCTTTCCCGAGGTTGACGGCAGGTTGCAGCTTGTTGGGCCTGTTCTTGCCCCATTTGGGTCGGCCAAAGGGCGGGCATGCACGGCGGTGGCATTGTTGAATGAGTCGCTGATGGCGGGCGACATGGATAGTGCTGCTTACGCGGCTTGCAATATCGCGAACGATGCAAGCATGAACGAAGTGGGAAATAGCCGGGGAGCCGCACCAAAAATGCCGTCGCTGGCTACGATCGCCCGCCTGATGCAAGTGCATCCTTTGCCCAATTCCTGCGCGACGGATTTGATGGCCGGCTATGCGTGGCAAAAAAACTACCAGGCCCTACAGGCGGTTCACATGTTTGGAGTGATTGGCAGCCGTGAGTTGGCAGATCCCGCAACGCGCATGCAGGGTGTCCTTGACTATAAACGGATGCTGGACGCCACAGTCGATAATCCGCAAGCGACCCAACTGCTTCAGATGCAACTGGAAGCGAAGCTGCCGCAAATTTCCGCGTTACTGGCGGGGGCGCCGCAGCCGGGGCAGACCGGCGACATCCTCGATATCATCGCGCGCATGGGGGATCGAGGGCGGCTCGCAGCGCCGGCGTTGAAGAGGCTGATCCGCCCGGATGAAATATACGCTCGCATCGCGATACGGACAATGGAGAAGGTGGCGCCTGGTGATCCGGAACTGCCCGGGCTGTTGCAGCGCTTCCTTCAAGCGGAACCTGGCGATGAAGCCGCGCTCCTCGCTTATTCGCGGGTCGCCGATACCCGGAACTCCAGGGAAATGCTGATGAAGCTCGTGCCGCACCTGGGTTCCTACGCCGGTGATGTGACTCAGGTGGTGGCCAACTACAAGCCTCATTTGCTGAAGGCTGCAGCCCGGGAGATCGGGCCGGAAAGAATGAAGCCGGTGCTGGAGGTCCTTGCGCGCAAGCCTTTATCGCCCGCCAGGCGCGGCGAACTTCGCGAGCTTGTTGTTGCCATGTCGGCATCGAAGGCCCAAGAGAAGGCGTTGCTGGACTGGCTGGCGGCTCAGCCATAAGTTGCCCTGGACGGGAGGGAGGCGTATCCTTTCCCCCTAGAGGTGCAATATGAAAGCAATTATCGCGATAACAAGCATGGTTTTATGCCAGGCTGCGCTGGCTGCGGGCGGCGCCTTGAAGCCGGCCGACGAGGCTGCCGCCTTCAAGGCGGCGGGCTTCAAAGAACACGGCAAGCACTGGAAGTCCTGCAAGGACGCGAGCGGAAGCTATGTTCCCGGCGCAATCGACAAGGTCCAGGACCTGAATGGGGATGGCCTTCCCGAAGCCATCATCACGGAAGGCAGCACGGCCTGCTTTGGCGATACGGGCGTTGGCTATACCCTGGTCAGCAAGCAAGCCGACGGCAACTGGAAGGTGATGTCGCGCGGCGTCGGCATCTTGCTGGTGCTGGGAGCGCGAGGCAAGGATGGCTGGCCCGACCTGGAAATCGGCGGCCCGGGCTTTTGCTTTCCCGTCGAGCGCTGGAACGGCAGCGAATACAAGGTCGTTGGCAAGCAATACGAAGGCAAGCCCTGCCAGCGCTGACGAGCGGGAAGCGGCCGGCCCAAGCTAGAAGCGCGTTTCGCGCGCAGCGCGCAGGAAGCTGTCGAGGATGCCGGTGCAATCGAGCAGCTCGACGCCCCCGGCACGGTGGAATTCAGGGTGCCATTGCAGCCCCATGACGAAGGGCGCCCGTGTGTAGCGGATCGCTTCGATCATATTGTCCGGGTAGGACAGCGCTTCCACCTGCATATCCTTGCCGAGCGACTTCACCGCCTGGTGGTGGATGGAATTGACCAGCGCGCGCTGCGGCCCCCGCACCATCGCGGGCAGGGAAGAGCCGGGCGGGAAGGTGATCTCATGGCGGTGCCGGTCGTAGTCATCGGACACATGGGCATGCGCGTCCGGCACGTCGGTCGCAATATCCTGGTAAAGGCTGCCCCCGAACGCGACATTCAACAGTTGGCAGCCGCGGCAGATGCCCAGCACCGGCTTGCCTGCTTCGACGAACTCATGCAGCAGTTCCAGCTCGTACATATCGCGCGCCCGGTCGCCGCTCCATTCGGGCTTGGTCGGCGATTCGGCGTAGCTTTGGGGCGACACGTCGGCGCCGCCTTGCAGCACCAGGCCATCGAGGTGCTTGGCATAATCGCGCAGGCGGATATTGGACGGATGCAGCAGGCCTGAGGTATTTACGGTCGGAATCATGAACACCAGCACGTCGCGCGACATCACCCACTGCGCCACCGACTCTTCGAGGTACTGCAGGTTCTTGCTGCGCAGCCCCGTGGCGCCAGGTTCGGGATGGTAGATGCGGGCTGAAACCCCGATGTGCAAAGGCCGCTGGATGATATGCCGCGTGGCGGCGGCAGCCCAGCGCTTGTAGCGCGCCACGATCACGCGTCCCCACAAGGTAAAGATGGTCTCGCCCGGATCAAGGTAGCGCGGCGCATCGCCGGCCCGGCGCCGTTGCCCGCGGTCGCTCTCGCGGCGGTCATGCTGGCGGGGATCGTGTTCGGTCATCCGTTGGCTGCCTCCTTGTCGCCAGTGTCGCACACGCGGCAATTCAAAGTCGCACTACTGGCTCGTCAGCAGTTCCAGCACTTCCTCTTCCGATACCTGGGGGAAGCTGCGGTAATGGCGGCTGACCGACATGAAGTTCATCGGCGCGGCGAGATAGACGATGCTATCGGCCAAGGGTGCGATCATTTCCAGGGAATCCGGGGCAGCCACCGGCACGGCGGCGATCAGTTGCTTTGGCTGGCGGGCGCGCGTGGAGCGCAGGGCCGCCGCCATGGTGGAGCCGGTGGCCAGGCCATCGTCGACGATCACGACGGTACGGCCTGCCGGATCGGCTGGCGGACGCTTGCCGCCGTAGGAGGCGCGGCGGCGGCGCATCAGTTCAAGCTGCTCGTGGGTTTGCAGCTCGACCCATTCCATGCTGGTGCGGGTGCGGTTGAAGTAGGGGGCCAGCTCGCGGTTGCCATGCTCGTCGACGGCGCCAACCGCCAGTTCGGGATCAATGGCAGAGGGAATTTTCCGCACCAGCACGACATCGAGCTCGCCTTCGAGGCGATCGGCAATGATGCGCCCCATCGGTACCGCGCCGCGCGGAATGGCAAGGATCAGGGGATGGCTGCCGCGCAGGTGCGCCAGCTTTTCGGCCAGCAGCTCGGCGGCTTGCTTGCGGTCCTTCAGGGGGAGTTCGAGGTCGTCCATGCTAGCCTCCGCCACGCTGCACATACGACAGCATAGCGCGGGAAGGCGGCGGCGTTAAGCCTTGATATCGAGCAGTGTGCCAATTCGCTCGTCGGCGGCCTGGATCACTTTGGCCGACAGGTCGAAGTTGGCCTTGTAGACCAGCGAGTTGGTGATGGAACTGGCCGGGTCGGTGCCCGATGGGGCGCCGCCGGCATTGGCGGCCGCCGACAGGTCGCGCGCGGCAGTCGAAATGGTGACGCTGGTCCCGCCCGGCGTTTCCTGGAACGTAGCCTGTTGCGGCTGGAAGTTCTGGGTCGCCGTATTGGCGACGTTGTGACCTTCCACATCCAGTGCGCGCTGGTTTGCCTGGAGGCCGGACAGGCCGGATTGAAGTGCTGGGATCGTCATGGCCCCAGTTTACATGATTCCATACGGAAATTGCCATTGCCTGCCTAAAAAACGGGCACGCTGCGCAACACATGGTATGATGATGATCGCAATGATTGAGGCGGGAGGCTGGCCATGAAGATTACCAAGGAAAAAGCGGCGGAAAACCGGCAATTGCTGGTTGAGACGGCCTCCCGGCTATTCCGGGAAAAGGGAATGGACGGGGTCGGCGTGGCGGAGATCAGCAAGGCAGCCGGGCTGACCCACGGCGCCCTGTATGCCCACTTCCCCTCGAAAGACGCGCTGGCGGCCGAGGCCATGCAGTTCAGCACCCGCTCCGCCTACGGCAAGCTGACTGAACATCCGGTCACGCTGCCGCAACTGGTCGATTACTACCTGGCGCCCGAGCAGCGCGACAACCTGGCGCAGGGCTGCCCGCTGGCCGCCGCCGCCAGCGAGGTGGCGCGCCAGGATGCCTCGGTGGGCGCGGGCTATACCGGCGGAGTGCGGCAGATGGCGGACTACATCGAAACCCTGTTGCCGGCCGGGGAGGGTCGGCGGCAACAGGCGCTTGCCATCGTGGCAGCACTGGTAGGCGGCGTCTCAGTGTCGCGAAATGTCTACAAAACCGACTCCAAACTGGCCGATGAAGTGCTGGAATCGGTACGTTCCATGCTCCTGAAGCTGAGCTAATTGCTACGTTTAACGTTTTGGGATTGCTTTCCTGAACTGTGCGCATAAGAATCTGGGTTATTGCCCTAACGCATTGTTCTGGAGAGCATCATTAATTCCCTCATTGCACGTGTCGCCGCCATCTTGCTGGCCTGTGCAAGCCTGCCATCGGCGCAGGCGGGGGAGGCTGCGCTCGATGCGCGCCTGAACGAGCAAGTCATCATGGTGCCGGCTGGCCGCGCGCAGAGCGTGCAGCTGGAGACCACCGTGTTCCGTCCTTCCGGCCCCGGCCCCTTCCCGCTGCTGATCGTCAACCACGGCAAGGCGCCCGGCAACCCCAAGCTGCAGGCGCGCGACCGTTTCATCTACCTGGCCACGGCGTTCGTGCGCCGCGGTTATGCGGTGATGGTGCCGATGCGCACCGGATTCGCCAATTCGACAGGCAAGTTTGTCGAATACGGCTGCAATATGACGGCCAATGGCTATGAGCAGGCTGGCGACATCGCCGACGTGGTGCGATTCGCGCGCAGCCAGCCCTGGGTCGACAATGAACATATCGTGCTGGCCGGCCAGTCCTTCGGCGGACTGGCGAGCATGGCGGCCGCCACGCAAGACCTGCCCGGCGTGCGTGGCATCATGAATTTCGCCGGCGGCCTGAAGGTGCACGGGGACTTGTGCAACTGGCAAGGCGCCCTGGTCAAGGCCTTCGGCGAGTATGGCCGCCGCAACAAGCTGCCCAGCATGTGGCTGTACGGCGCCAATGACAGCTACTTCGGCCCGGAACTGGTGGCGCGCATGCACGGCGCCTTCACGGCGGCCGGCGGCAAGGCCGACCTGGTGGCGTATGGCCCGTTCAAGAAGGATGCCCATGGCCTGCTGGGCAACCGCGATGGCGCAGCGATCTGGCTGCCGGAAGTCGAGCGCTTCCTGGCCGCGGTTGGCATGCCGACGCGCGAAGTCTATGCCATCGCCGAACCGCCAGCGCAAAAGGCCACCCATTATGCAGCGCTGGATGACGTGAGTGCCGTACCCTACCTGCCACAACGCGGCCGCGAACAGTATCGGGAATTCCTGAAGAAGGCTACGCCGCGTGCGTTTGCGATTTCGGCGACGGGATCGTGGGGCTGGGCGGAAGAGGGCGAAAACACCAACGAGAAGGCGCTGGCGGCCTGCCAGGCGGCGAGCAGGGAGCCGTGCCGCCTGTATTCGGTCGACAACGACATCGTCTGGTCGTCGGAGCACGGCACCGCCGGCCGCAACTGATTACGCCAGCGTGAGTCCGGCGGCCAGGGTCAGCGCGGCACTCAGGTAGCCGAGCGGGCGCTGGCCCCAGCGCATGCGGTGGGACATGAGGGCGCTGGCGTGGTGCAGATGGACGAAGGCGTAGCTGGCCAGCAGGTTCTGCAGCGCGACCCAGGCATGCATCATGATTGCGGCGCCCAGCAGGGCAATGCCGCCGCCACGCGCGATCGCGCCATCTTCGACGCCGACGGCGATGACCGCACCTTGTGTTATCCCCAGCATCATTCCAAGCATCGCCACCCGCATCAGGCGGGGGTGAAAATACTGGCGCTGCCATTGCGGTACCAGGCTGAACGCATGCAGGACGAGGATGATCGTCAGGCTCAACTGGTACAGGTCCAACATGGACGCCAGCGATTGAAAAATTTCCACGGTTGACCTCCCGTGCTGTGGCATCCTTATACTGACAATAACATGTTCCGCCGCAGGGCTACGCATGATACCCTGAGGTAAGCAACGCCATTTTGCGAGGTGAATCAGGGCATGATTCCTATTGCAGTGCAGGGTGCCAGCCGGGAGAGGAAACGCCAGCTGCCGAAAGGTCGGCAAGTCGATGCTGCTGCGCTGCAGCAGGTGCAGGCTTTGCTGGGCGACTTGCCGCGCAAGCGGGATCTGCTGATCGAATTCCTGCATCTGGTCCAGGATGCCTATGGCTGCCTGTCGGCGGCACACCTGGCGGCCTTGGCATCCGAACTGCGGCTGGCGCAGGTTGAGGTCTTTGAAGTCGCTTCCTTCTACCACCATTTCGATATTGTCCGCGAGGGCGAGCTTGCGCCTCCGGCGCTGACCGTGCGCGTGTGCGACGGCCTGTCGTGCGAGATGGCAGGCGCTGGCGAACTGCTGGCGCGCCTGCCGCAGTTGCTGGGACGGGAAGTGCGGGTCGTGCCGGCGCCTTGCCTCGGGCGTTGCGACCAGGCGCCCGCCGTCCTCCTTGGACAGCGCACGATCGCGCCGGCCAGTTGCGAGGGCGTGTCGGCGGCCGTTCCCAGTGCGGGTGTGGCGGGCGGCCACGCGGCGCAGTCCGCCACAGCGGGCACGGTTGCGGCGACGGAGGCCGGCGCGTTTGCGGTTTTGCGCGAATGCCTGTCGGGCTTGCGCTCCGTCGAGGCTGTGATCGCGGAGCTTGAAGACTCTGGCCTGCGCGGCTTGGGCGGAGCCGGTTTCCCGGCTGGGCGAAAATGGCGCATCGTCAGCAAGGAGCCGGCCCCGCGCCTGATGGCGGTCAATATCGACGAAGGCGAGCCGGGAACCTTCAAGGACCGCTACTACCTCGAGCGCAATCCCCGGCAATTCATCGAAGGCATGCTGATCGCCGCCTGGGCTGCCGGCATCGACGAAATCTATATTTATCTGCGCGATGAATACCATGATTGCCGCAGATTGCTGCAACAGGAGCTGGCGCGGCTCGGTGAAGGAACGCCTCGCATCCATTTGCGGCGCGGCGCCGGCGCCTATATCTGCGGCGAAGAATCGGCGATGATCGAATCGATCGAAGGCAAGCGCGGCATGCCGCGCCTGCGGCCACCCTACGTGGCGCAGATGGGCCTGTTCGGCCGTCCAACGCTGGAACATAACTTCGAAACCCTGTACTGGGTGCCCGAGATACTGGAAAAAGGGGCCGCGTGGTTCGCCGGCCATGGCCGCAACGGCCGCAAAGGGCTGCGCTCGTTCTCCGTGTCCGGCCGCGTGAAGCAAGCGGGCGTCAAGCTAGCGCCTGCCGGCATCACGGTGCAGGAGCTGATCGACGAATTCTGCGGCGGCATGCAGGACGGGCACCAGCTCTACGCCTACCTGCCGGGCGGAGCATCCGGCGGCATCCTTCCTGCCAGCATGAACAACATCCCGCTCGACTTCGACACGCTGCAGCCCTATGGGTGCTTCATCGGTTCCGCCGCCGTCATCGTGCTGTCGCAACACGATAGCGCGCGGGCCGCGGCAGCCAATATGATGCGCTTCTTCCGTCACGAATCCTGCGGCCAGTGCACGCCATGCCGTGCCGGCACCGCCAAGGCGGCTGACATGATCGAAGCACCGGTGTGGGACGCAAGCCTGCTCAGGGAACTGTCGCAAGTGATGCGCGATGCATCGATCTGCGGACTTGGGCAGGCCGCCCCCAATCCGGTCGACTGCGTGCTGAACTACTTCCCGCACGAGGTCACGCGATGATCGACTTCGAGCTCGATGGGCGCGCAATGCAGGCGGCGGAAGGCGAAACGCTGCTGCAGGCGGCAAGGCGCGCAGGCATCGAGATTCCGCACCTGTGCTACAAGGACGGCATGGCGCCGGCCGGCAATTGCCGCGCGTGCATGGTGGAGATCGACGGCGAGCGCGTACTGGCGCCATCCTGCTGCCGCCATCCCGTGCAAGGGATGAAGGTCACCAGCGACAGCCCACGGGCGCGCGCAGCGCAAAAGATGGTGCTGGAACTGCTGCTGGCGGACATGCCGCAACAAGCGCATACGCGGCATAACGAAGTCGAACACTGGGCCGCAAGGCTCGCCCTCGGCAAACCCCGCTTTGCAGCCCGCCGGCAACCCGCCTGCGACCTGACGCACGCCGCCATTGCGGTCAACCTCGACGCTTGCATCCAGTGCACACGCTGCCTGCGTGCCTGCCGCGACGAGCAAATGAATGACGTCATCGGCCTGGCCTGGCGCGGCGACCATGAAAAAGTCGTGTTCGACATGGACGACCCGATGGGCGCCTCCACCTGCGTTGCATGCGGCGAATGTGTGCAAGCTTGTCCGACAGGCGCCCTGATGCCGGCGCGCGAAGCGGCGCTGGCCGTGCCGGACAAACGCATCGACTCGGTGTGCCCATACTGCGGCGTGGGCTGCCAGCTCACCTACAACATCAAGGACAACAGGATATTGTACGTGGAAGGCAGAAACGGCCCTGCCAACCAGGGCAGGTTGTGCGTCAAGGGCCGCTACGGTTTCGACTACGCGCATCACCCGCACCGCCTGACCAAGCCGCTGGTGCGGCGCGCCGACGCGCCGCCAAAATCGGGCGACTTCAACATGGACCCGGAGCGCGTGCATGAAATCTTCCGCGAAGCGAGCTGGGACGAAGCGCTGGCGCTGGCCGGCGGCAAGCTGGCTGCCATCCGCGACCGGCACGGCCCGCGTGCGCTGGCCGGCTTCGGCTCCGCCAAGGGCAGCAACGAAGAAGCCTACCTGTTCCAGAAGCTGGTGCGCACCGGCTTTGGCAGCAATAATGTCGACCATTGCACGCGGTTGTGCCACGCCTCCTCGGTAGCGGCGCTGCTGGAGGGGATAGGTTCGGGCGCAGTCTCCAATCCGGTCAAGGACGTGATGAAGGCCGAGGTGGTGCTCCTGATCGGCGCCAATCCGGCTGTCAACCACCCCGTGGCGGCGACCTGGATCAAGAACGCCGTGCGGCAAGGCACGAAGCTGGTGGTATGCGACCCGCGCCGCTCCGACCTGTCGCGCATCGCCCACCGCTTCCTGCAATTCAAGCCCGATACCGACGTGGCGCTGCTGAATGCGATGATGAACGTGATCGTGACGGAAGGACTGGTCGACCAGGAATTTATCGCCCGCCGCACCATCGGCTACGAGGAACTGGCGGCAAACGTCGCAGCTTACAGTCCGGAGGCCATGGCGCCGATCTGCGGCATCGAAGCCGGGACGATTCGCGAGGTGGCGCGCATGTACGCCGCTTCCCGCGCCTCGATGATCCTGTGGGGCATGGGCATCTCGCAGCACGTGCATGGCACCGACAATGCACGCTGCCTGATTGCCCTGTCCCTGATGACGGGGCAAATCGGCCGGCCGGGCACCGGCCTGCACCCGCTGCGGGGACAGAACAATGTGCAGGGCGCGTCCGACGCCGGCCTGATTCCCATGATGTACCCGGACTACCAGCGCGTGAGCGAGCCGTCCGCCAGGGCGCGCTTCGAAAGCGCCTGGGGCCTGGCGCCCGGCACCCTGGACGACAAACCCGGCCTGACCGTGGTGGAGGTGATGGACGCCGCCGAGGCAGGCCAGGTCAAGGGTATGTACATCATGGGCGAAAACCCCGCCATGTCCGACCCCGACGCCAACCATGCGCGGGCGGCGCTGGCGTCGCTGGAGCACCTCGTAGTACAGGACATCTTCCTCACCGAGACAGCCTGCCTGGCCGACGTGATCCTGCCCGCCAGCGCCTTCCCGGAAAAGACCGGCAGTTTCACCAACACCGACCGCCTGGTGCAGATCGGCCGGCAGGCGCTGGACCCGCCGGGCGAGGCACAGCAGGATTTATGGATCATCCAGCAGCTTGCGCAGCGCCTCGGGCTGGACTGGCACTACGGCTCTGCAGCCGACGTGTTTGCGGAAATGCGGCAAGTGATGCCAAGCATCGCAGGCATTACGTGGGAACGGCTCGAGCGCGAGCACGCGGTGACCTATCCCTGCCATGCGGAGGGCGATCCAGGCACGCCGGTGGTATTTACAGAGGATTTCCCGCGCGAGTCCGGCCGGGCTCGTTTTGTCCCGGCCGATATCATCCCCGCGGATGAAAGACCCAGCGCCGCGTACCCGATGGTCCTGATCACCGGCCGCCAGCTCGAACACTGGCACACCGGCAGCATGACGCGCCGCACGGCGGTGCTCGATGCCATCGAACCGGACCCGGTGGCCATGGTGCATCCGCTTGACCTGGCGGCGCTTGGCGGCACGCCGGGCGACGTGGTGACCATCGCCTCGCGGCGGGGCCAGGTTTCGCTGTATGCGCGAGCCGACGACAGTTCCCCGCGCGGCGCAGTGTTCGTACCGTTCTGCTATTACGAAGCCGCCATCAACAAGCTGACCAATCCGGCGCTCGACCCGTTTGGCAAGATCCCCGAATTCAAGTACTGTGCAGTCAAGGTCACGCTGGGCGGCACGGTCGGCGCCCAGTCCAGTTTTGGCGGCGGCAAGGCAATGGAGGCAGCAGGCGCATGAGACTACCGGAGATGACACAGGCCAGCGTGCCGCTGACGCAGGAAGTGGAAGCGATCGACGAAAAAGGACGCCGCTCGCTGATCCACATACCCGCCGAGCGCCCGCTGACGGTGTACGTAGACAAGCGCGAGCTGGTCACCCTGATGACGCTGGGCGGCGCCCCCGAAGCCCTGGTGCTCGGCTACCTGCGCAACCAGCGCCTGGTACGATCAGTGGAAGATGTCGAATCCATCCACGTCGACTGGTCGGTCGGCGCCGCAGCGGTCAGGACGCGCGCAGGCATCGCCGGTATCGAAGAGCGCACAGCGCGCAAGGTGGTGACCACCGGATGCGGCCAGGGATCCGTGTTCGGCGACCTGATGGACGAAGTGGACGACATCGTCCTGCCGCCCGCTGCACGCCTGAAGCAATCGGGCGTATACCGGATAGTCGAAACGATCCGCACGCTGCAGTCGATCTACAAGCAGGCCGGCTCGGTGCACGGCTGCGCCCTGTTCACGCAAGGCGGCGAACTCCTGTATTTTGTCGAAGACGTCGGCCGCCACAATGCGGTCGACTCCATTGCCGGCAAGATGTGGCTGGACGGGATGGAGGGCAGCGACAAGGTGTTCTACACGACCGGCCGCCTGACCTCCGAAATGGTGATCAAGGGCGCGCAAATGTCGATCCCCTTCCTGCTATCGCGCTCCGGCACCACCCAGATGGGCCACAGCGTCGCCACCCGCCTCGGCATGACCCTGCTGGCCCGTTGCACCGGACGCCACTACCTGCTGCTGACCTCACCGCAGCGCCTGATCCCCGAACCCGAGCTGGCCGAACCACCGCCGCGCCCGTGTCACACCCTGGGGTCACACCCTCAGAGTGACACAGCCTCAGCCGAGCCCACAGCCGAGCCCGTGTCACCTTTGGGGTGTGACCCCATGGTGGGACACGGGCTCGGCCGGGAGGCGTGATGGGGCTGATGGAAGCGGTGCGGGGGGCGTTCGGGCTGCTGTTCAATGGCGATCCTGTGCTGTGGGGGATCGTCTGGGTTTCGCTCAGTACCAGCGTACTCGGCTTGCTGCTGGCGGCGCCCTTCGCCGTGATCGGGGGCTATGCGATTGCGATGACGCAGTTTCGCGGCCGGCGTGTGGTGATCTGGCTGGTGCAGGCGGCTTTGTCGCTGCCGACGGTGCTGATCGGCCTGCTCCTCTACATGATGCTGTCCCGCCACGGTCCGATGGGCAGCTTGCAGTGGCTGTTTTCGCAGCCGGGCATCGTGGCGGGGCAGGTCGTCATTGCGCTGCCGGTGCTGCTGGCTTTCACGCTGGCGGCGGTGCAGGCGGCCGATCCGCGTTTTGCGGAAACCGCCATCGCACACGGGGCTTCGCCATGGCGCGTCATGGGGACGCTGCTGTATGAGGTCCGCTTCGGCGTGATGGCGGCGATCATCAGCGGCTTCGGGCGAGTGATTTCGGAAGTCGGCTGCGCCATGATGGTGGGAGGGAATATCGCCGGCGAAACGCGCACCATCACCACCGCCATTGCGCTTGAAACCAGCAAGGGCGAATTCGCCCAGGGCATTGCACTGGGCGTGGTGCTGGTCACCATCGCGTTGGCGATGAATGGCGCGATGATGGTGCTGCAGGGCGATGCCCATGCCGCCAGGGGCCGGGGATGACGCCCATGCTGTCGATCGCCCGCCTGACCAAACGCTATGGTGAAAAAATGCTGTTCGACCTGCGTGATTTCAGGCTTGATGCGGCGCGGGCCTACGTCCTGACCGGAGTGAACGGCGCCGGCAAGAGCACGCTGCTGCGCGTGCTGGCCGGCCTGGCGCCGGCTGATGCGGATGGCGTGCATTTTGCGGGCAAGGCGGTGATGCTGTCTCCTTACCCTGCTGCCTTGCGACGCGAGATCGTCTATGTGCACCAGCATCCGGTGATGTTCTCGACCAGCGTGGCGGGAAATATCGGCTTCGGCCTGAAGGCGCGCGGCATGGCGCGCGCCGAGGCTGCAAGCATGGTGGAGGAGGCGATGCATTGGGCGGGGGTGCAGCATTTGCGCGGCAGCCGGCCGGCCACGCTGTCCGGCGGCGAGAAGCAGCGGGTGGCGCTGGCCCGTGCCAAGGTGCTGCATCCGCGCCTGTTGCTGCTCGATGAACCGACTGCCAGCCTCGATGGCGAGGCGCGCGAGCAGGTATTGGCCTTGATCCCGTCGCTGACCCAGTCGGGCAGCACCGTTGTCATGGCCTGCCACGACCGTGACTTGATCAACCTGCCGGATGTGCGGCGCCTGAAGCTGCGCGATGGACAACTTGAGGAGAAGTGAATGAAACGCAGGCTGCTGCTCACCTTTGCCGCTGCATTTGCTCTGTCCGGCAGCGCCTTTGCCCAGCAGGTCATCCGGCTGTCCACCACGACCAGCACCGAAAATTCTGGCTTGCTGGCCTTCCTGCTGCCGGCCTTCGAAGCCAGGACCGGCAGCAAGGTCCATGTGATTTCGGTGGGCACCGGCAAGGCGCTCGAACTGTCGAAAAACGGCGACGTGGACGTGACCTTGGTGCATGCACGCGCGGCGGAAGACAAGTTCGTGGCAGAAGGCTGGGGCATTGACCGGCGCGACGTGATGTATAACGACTTCATCGTGGTCGGCCCATCCAGCGATCCGTCGGGTATCAAAGGCGGCAGGGATGTGCTGGCCGCGTTCCGCAAGCTGGCGGGCGGTCCGGCGAAGTTCATTTCGCGCGGCGACAATTCCGGCACCGACATCATGGAAAAGGCTTACTGGAAACAGGTGGGCACGCAGCCTGCAGGCGCGCAGTACGTTTCGGCTGGCCTGGGCATGGGCGAGGTGCTGAACATGGCGGCCGAGATGGGCGGATATACCCTGACCGACCGCGCAACGTATGCGGCGTACCAGGCCAGGACCGGCCTGGCGGTGATGGTGGAGGGCGACCAGCGCATGTTCAACCCTTACGGTATTATCGCGACCAACCCGGCGAGGCATCCCGGCGTGAATTACAAGGGCGCGCGCCAGCTGATCGACTGGATCACGTCGCAGGAAGGACAGGCCGGGATTGCGCAGTTCCGTCCAGGCGGGCAGCAGTTGTTCTTCCCAAGCGCCAGGCCTGATTAGGCGCGCTGCAGCCAGGCGAGCAGGGCGTCTGCCACGGCGCCCGGATTCTCGCGCTGCGGGAAGTGGCCGACGCCGGCCAGCAGCGCGCGGTGATACGGCCCGCTGAACAGGTGCGCCTTGTGCTCCGAGGTCTGCGGACTGTTGGCGCCATCTTCCGTGCCGTGCAGGGTGAGCGTCGGCACGCTGATCATGGATTCGTGCCGCAGCCGCTCTTCCTGCAAGGCGTAGTGAGGGTCGGGCAGGGCGAGACCCCAGCGGTGACGGTAGGAGTGCAGCGTGACGTCCACCCAGTCCGGATTGTCCCAGGCATGCATGGCGTCGTGGAACACGCCTTCGCCGAAATGCCATGAAGGCGACCAGGTGCGCCAAAGCAGCAGGGCGAATTCGCGCCGGTCCTTGCGCAGCGCTTCGGCGCCGCGATCGGTTGCCATATACCAGTGGTACCAGTAATTGCGCGCCTGGTGCATGCTGAGGGCCTGGCCAGGGTCATTGGTGCCCCAGCCGACCGACAAGGCCATGCAGCGCATCACGCGTTCCGGCGCCAGCAAGGCGGCGTTGTAGGCGGCGCGCGCGCCCCAGTCGTGGCCGATGACATTGAATCGTTCGATGCCCAGCGCCGTGGCGAAGTCCAGCAGGTCTTGCGCAAGGGCGCTTAGCTGGCCGCTGCGCGGCGTGGCCGGATCGAGGAAGCGGGTTTCGCCGAAGCCGCGCAGGCTGGGCACGATCAGCCGGTAGCCGGAGCCTGCAAGGAAGGGCAGCACGCCATCCCAGGTGTGCATATCATCCGGCCAGCCATGCAGCAGGATGATCGGTTCCCCCTGCAGGTCGCCATGCTGGCGAAAGGCAATGCGCAAGCGGTCGGTGTTCACGTATTCCATGTTGACTCCTGGCTGGCGAAGCGTGCCCTCAGGATTATAAGCCTGCGCTATACTGGGACCCATGGAAAACTTGCATATCGTCTGCCCCCACTGCGACGCGGTCAACCGCGTGCCTTCGGTACGCCTGGAAGAAGAGGCTACCTGCGGCAAATGCCAGCGGCCCTTGTTTACTGGCCATCCGGTGGACCTGTCGACGGAGCGTTTCCTCAAGCATATCGAGCGCAACGATATTCCTGTGCTGGTCGATTTCTGGGCGCCGTGGTGTGGCCCGTGCCGCACGATGGCGCCTTTCTACGAGCAGGCGGCCCAGCACCTCGAACCCTATTTCCGTGTGGTGAAGGTTAATACCGAGGCGGAACAGCAACTGGCGGCGCGCTATGTCATCCGCAGTATTCCTACGCTGGCGGTGTTCAAGGGTGGCCGCGAACTGGCGCGCCAGGCCGGCGCAATGGACAGCAAGAGCATCATCGCCTGGGTGCAGCAGCACTTGCGTTAGAAATGCGCCAGCCAGTTCCTGATTCCGTCCAATGAGCGGAAGTCGGCCACCGAGCGGCAGGCAATGCCAGGGTGGCGTGCCAACAACATCTTCGATAGAGCACTTCCTGGCCCCAGTTCCAGCGCTGCGGTGATTCCCCGCTCGGCGCAGGCATCCATGCAATCTGCCCACAAGATTGCTTCTGCCAACTGGCGGGAGAGATGGCCAATTGCCGTCGCCTTGTCGCGTACGGGCGCGGCGTCGATGCCGCCCAGTACCGGCGCCTGCAGCGTACCGAATGCTTCCTGGGAGAGCAGGCTTGCGAAGGGTTCGACTGCGGCCCGCAAGTAGGGTGTGTGCGAAGCGACTGCGACCGGCAACTGTGCGATGCGCGCGCCGGGAATCGCCAGGGATGCAGCATTCGCGGCGGGACCGCCGGCGATGCAGCTGTCTTCCCCTGTTTCTATCGCGATGTGGAAGCCGTGAGCTGCAAGCTGGGGCCGCAGCGCTGCTGTCCGGCGTCCGCTGATCGCGAGCATGGCTTGCGGGCTGTCGCCTGCGACGCAGGCGTCCATCAGTGCGGCGCGCTGTGCTGCGAGGGCCAGGGTGCGTTCCGGCGTGAATGCGCCTGCCACGCTGTATGCTGTCAGTTCGCCGATGCTGTAGCCGGCCACCAGCGCCGGCTGCGGGCAATCGCGGCGCAATGCCTCCCACATGGCAAGGCTGCTGGCAACGATGGCTGGCTGGGCGTTGTGGTTGCTGAACATCGCTGCGGGGTCGCTCAAGCCGGGCAGCATTGGCGCCAGTTGTGATAGCAGGGCCGCGCCGTGCGGGTCGCTACGGGCCAGGTCGTACATGGCGGCATGCTGGCCGCCCTGGCCGGGGCACAGGATCAGCAAGCGGCTATTCATGGCGGTGGCAGGGTTGTCAGGCTGTGCACCAGGCAGCATGCGGCCAGCAGGTCGGCGGCGCCGCCCGGCGACAGGCGCTGGGCGATGAAGCGCCGGTGGCAATCCAGCGCATGCTCTTGCCATTGCCGGTTTGCGGTGCCTCCCTGTCGCAGGAAGTCGCGGGCGGCATGGCGCACCGTGCCGGCGCCTTCGGCCCCGCCGCGGTGGTAGATGTTGGTGTCGCTGATATGCGCCATCAGGGCGAAGATGGCGTCGACGCGGGCGTGCAGCATGGGCGCGCCACGCGCCAGCGTGTCTTGCAGCGCGGGCAGGCCGACTTCGAATACCGAGGGCAGGCCGAGCGCGCCTTCTTCGCGGGCGCCGCTGGCGGCATGCCGGGCGGCGGCTTGCTGGCCATGCGAGTCACCGCTGGCATGCGTATGGGCAGCCAGCTCTTCGCCCCAGTGCAGCAGCAGGGCGGTACGCAAGGCGGCTGGCGTCAAGGTCATGCGCAACGCGCGGACGCGGCCCATTGCGGCGCACAGCAAGCCGAGGGCGAAGATGGCGCCGCGGTGGGTGTTGATGCCTTGGGTCGCGGCCATCATGCGCTGTTCGGCGGCGATGCCGAGTCTTTTGAGTTCCGCAAAGGGGACGCCGTCGTAGCCCGCCCTGCAGATGCGGGCGAAGTAGTGGCGCAGCGAGAACAGGCTGCGCATGAAGGTGTCCGCATCCATGTCGGCATGGCTGCCGTTGTCGACGAAGGAGACCAGGCCGGGCTTGGGGTAAAGGGCCAGTTCGTGGTACAGGCTGCGCACTGCGCGCAGGGCGACTTCGCGGGAGAGCGCTTGCGCTGGATGCCGGTGTGCGGTAGGGCCGGCGCTGCGCCTGAGCGCAGCCGCCATTGCGCGGGCGGCCTCCGTCGTGCGGATGGCGGAGGTGGTCATGCAGGCTCCAGTTCTGCGCGCAGCTCGGTCCGCGTGCCGAGCTTGACGCTGGCATGCGACTTGACCAGCACGCGTTCGGTGTGGGCGTGGGCGTTGAGCCATTCTTTCCAGGCCACGGCCTGGCCGCTGGGGAAGATGATTTCGCCGTCCAGCGGCAATTCATCGAGGAAGCCGGCAAGCAGCAGGGTGCCTGCGTCCAGTTCGAGGCTGTCCCGGGGGCGGAACAGCAGGTCGATGTCGGAGGCGTCACGCAGGTAGGCCTGGCCCGTGAGCGCTTGCAGGGCGAGCGAGCCGAATACCCGGACGTCAAGGCCTGCACTGGCCGTGGCCAGGCGGGCGAACGGCGCTTGCCAGCCTGCGGGCAGGGCATGGACCACGGCGTCCAGCGCCATTGGTGCGCTGTGGCGGGCGATGTGCCGGGCCGGGACGCGTAATGGCAAGCGCAGTTTTGCTGCGCTGACCGGGTCGGGCGGGGCCGCCAGGCCAAGGCAGATCTCGCCGGCAGGCTCGCCCGCGTGCCCGCTGGCGCTTGCTGGCGCTTGCGCTGCGTCGTCCCGGCGGCGCACGACCAGCGGCCAGTCGCAAGCGGCCCAGCGGGCAATCGCTGCGTGGGCGGGCGTGCCCTGTGTTGCCGTGGCCAGCACATCCTGCCAGCCGTCGCGCGTCAGCCACGCCAGGTCATGCCGCGCGTGCATTGCTGCCGCCGATGATGGCTTCGATGACCGGTTGCGCTGCCTTGCGGCCGCCCCGCAGCAGGCCGAGGGCGCTGCGCTGGTCTTCGCGCGGCGCATTGTCGATGGCGTGCGCGAGGTGGGCGGCAAGGTCGCCCTCCCAGATTGCCTGCAAGCCGCCCATGCGCAAGTAGTTCTCCGGCCCCGGCGCGAACACGGGATTGCTGCGCGCCAGCTCCACCAGTTTTTCTTCCGGTACCTTGGTGATGCGCGCCATTGCAGGCAAGCCCATGACGCGGATCGTGGCATCGGGCAGGGCGTAGCAGGCATCTGCCATCAAACCGCTGGTGATGAAGCCGCCGGACAATGCCTGGTCGTACACCAGCCCGATGATGCGGTGTCCCATGTGGCGTGCGAGGTCGATGCACTTTCCCAGGTGGGCCATGTAGCTGTTAATGCCCAGCATCTCGTCGCGATGGCGCAGGCGCTGTCCCTGCGTGTCGACCAGCAGCACGATAGGGCGGCCGGGGTGGCTGCGCACCGTCGCCAGCACGGCTTTGGCCTGTGCCAGTGCGATTTCCACGCCGATCGGCGCATGTCCGGTGGTGCCGATTACGCTGACGTCCTGGCCCTCCACGCGTGCGCTGCCGTTCAGGAATTGCTCATGTTCGACGATGTCATGCCCGCCGGGGAACAGGGCGTCGGCCAATATTTTCCAGTCCATGGTCATGCTCCCAGTCGGCAAGGCCCCGCGGCGGCGGTGAAGGAATCGATATCGAGCATCGGAATGTCGTGGGGCGCGGCGACGCCCAGCGCGGCCCAGACTTCAGCCGGGTCGCGCAGGCCGCCAAAGCGCTCGATGCGCTGCTCCAGCATGGCCTGTTCCGCTTCCAGGGCGGCCAATGTCAGTTCGACCGTGCCGCTGCTCGCTTCCTCGATGGCGTCCAGCGCAGCCTGGCGGAATGCGGAAATGCTGTCTTCCACGATGCGTTGCACATCACCCATCAGGTAGCGGTGTTTGCCGCCCGTGGTGCGCCACACGAGGGCGCGGTCGCGCGAATCGAATTCCTCGACGCCGCTGGCGGTTTCAATCACCTCCGGGCCCGACATGGCCAGCCGGCCCTCCTCGGATATCACCAGCGAGTTGGCGCATCGCGCCACGATGCCCATGCCGCCGAAGGCGCCGTTGGAGCCGCCGATCAGCACCACCACCGGAACGCCGGCTGCACGTACATCCAGCACGGCGCGCATCACCTCCGACACTGCAATCAGGCCGGCGTTGGCTTCGTGCAGGCGCACCCCGCCAGTTTCCAGCAACAGCAGCACGGCGGCAGGACGGTCAAGCGCGGCGCGCCGCAGCAGACCAACCAGCTTGGCGCCATGGACTTCGCCCACCGCGCCGCCCATGAAGCCTCCCTCCTGCGCGGCGGCAAAGACGGTCAGTCCGTCGAGGGTGGCGCGGCCGACAACCACGCCGTCGTCGAACGCCACCGGTGCATTCAGTTGCGCCAGGTGCGGGCTGACGACGCGCTGCGCAGGACCGATGAATTCCTCAAAGCTGTCGAACAGCGCCAGGCGCTCGCGCGCATTGGCCTCCAGGTAGCTGCTCATTGGCCTTCTCCCAGCATGGATTCCACTGCCTGGTCCAGCCGCAGGCTGACCACGGCCGGTGTCGCGCCCATATCGTTGATGGCAATGCGCGTGTCGGCCAGCTGCCAGCGTTCCTGGAAGTCGGTGATCACGGCTTGCCAGATCGGGCCGAAGCCGACGGCGGCGGTCTGGATGCCTACTTCGCAGGCACCGCCCAGCGGCGTGCTCTCGATCAGCACTTCCAGGTTGCCGGAGCTGACCACGCCGACAATGCGCGGTTCGGCCGACAGCGAGCGGCGGCCTTGTTCGAATCGGTAATTGAGTGTTTCCATCTTGGCTCCTACCAGTTGCGGAAGCGCTTGGGCGGGTCATACAGGCCGCCCGACGCTCGCACGAGGTCTTTCATGTTCTTTGCCGCCAGCAGGTCGCGCGTGGCATGGCGCTTGTCGATGCCCAGGTCTTCGGCACGCGTGATGATGCCGCGCTCGCGCAAGTTTTCCACCATGCGCTTGTCGCGTTGCAGCCCGACCGGTGTGTAGCCAGCGACGCCGCGGATTGCCTGCTCGCGCTCTTCCGCATTGCGGCACAATAGCAGGTTGGCAATGCCCTCCTCGGTCAGGATGTGGGTCACGTCGTCGCCGTAGATCATCACCGGCGGAATCGCCATCTTGGCCTGTTCGCCGAGTTCCCATGCGTCCAACCGTTCGACAAAGGCCGGCTGCATGTGTTCGCGGAAGGTCTCGACCATCTGCACCACCAGTTTCTGGCCGCGCGGGATGGCGCCGCTGCCCTGGCGCGCCTGTTCGCCGGCCTTGAGCCATGCCGGGCTGGCGTGGCGCCGGCCCCGCGCATCCGCGCCCATATTGGGCGCGCCGCCAAAGCCGGAGATTCGGCCCAGCGTCGCGGTGGACGAATTGCCGGCCAGGTCGATCTGCAGGGTCGAACCGATGAACATGTCGCAGGCGTAGTGGCCGGCGGCCTGGCAGTAGGCGCGGTTGCTGCGCATCGAGCCGTCCGAACCGACCGCGAAGACGTCCGGCCGGGCGCGGATATAGTTTTCCATGCCCAGTTCGGAGCCGAAGGAATGGATCGACTCCACGAAGCCCGCTTCGATTGCTGGAATGAGGGCGGGATGCGGGTTGAGCGCCCAGTTGGTGGCGATCTTGCCGCGCAAGCCGAGCGAGGCGCCGTAGGTCGGCAGCAGCAGTTCGATGGCCGCGGTATCGAAGCCGATGCCGTGGTTCAGGCGCTGTACCTGGTATTCGGCGTAGATGCCCTTGATCGCCATCATGGCCATCAGGACCTGGATTTCCGAGATCTGGGCCGGGTCGCGCGTGAACAGCGGCTCGATGTAGTAGGGCGTCGGCGACTGCACGACGAAGTCGACCCAGTCGCCTGGCACGTCGATGCGCGGCAGGTCGTCCACGATGCGGTTCACCTGCACGATCACGATGCCGTTCTTGAAGGCGGTGGCCTCGACGATGGGCGGCGTGTCTTCCGTATTCGGCCCTGTGTAGAGGTTGCCGTGGCGGTCAGCCGCTTCAGCAGCGACCAGGGCCACGCGCGGCGGCAGGTCGATGAAGTAGCGGCTGAACAGCTCCAGGTAGGTGTGGATGGCGCCGATATTCAGCTTGCCGGCCGCCGCCAGCTTTGCCACGCGGGCGGCCTGGGGGCCGGAGAAGGAGAAGTCTAGCTTCGAGGCAACGCCGCGCTCGAACACGTCCAGGTGTTCAGGCAGGGCCAGCACCGATTGCAGCATGTGCAGGCCGCGCACGCGCTGCGGATCGAGACCGGCCAACGCCTGCGCCAGGAAATCGGCCTGCTTCTGGTTATTGCCTTCGATGCAGACGCGGTCGCCGTTTTCCAGTACCGCATGCAGAAGGTCGCTGATGCGGGCTGCCGGCAGCGCCTTGCCTGCCAGTTCGCCGCCGAGCACGTTGCGGGCGCGCGCCAGGCGCTCGTTGCGATTGCGTTGAAGGCTGTCCCACACGCGGATTGGTGCATTCATTTACCTGGCTCCCATGATCATGTCCGGCAGGCCGGTAGCGATGCCGGGGAAGATACACAGCAGGATCACCGCGGCCACCATCAGCAGCAGGAAAGGCGTCACACCCCAGATCACGTCGCGCAGTGGAATATCCGGCGCGATGTTCTTGATGACGAAGATGTTCAGGCCTACCGGCGGGTGGATCAGGCCCATTTCCATCACTACCGTCATCACGATGCCGAACCACACCAGGTCAAAGCCCGCTTCGCGCAGCGGCGGCAGGATGATCGGCGCCGTCATCAGGATGATCGAGACCGGCGGCAGGAAGAAGCCCAGTACCACCACCAGCACCAGGATGGTTGCCAGCAGCACCCATTTGGACAGGTGCATGCCGACCACCCAGCTCGCAGCCGCCTGGCTGATATGCAGGTAGCTCATGACGTAGGAATACAGCAGCGACATGCCGATGATCAGCAGCAGCATGGTCGATTCCTTGATGGTGGAGGACAGGATCGGCGACATGTCCTTGGGGCGCCATGCGCCATACACCACGGCGATCAGCACCAGCGCGAGCAGGGCGCCCAGGCCCGCCGTTTCGGAAGGCGTGGCAAAGCCGCCGTACAGCGCAACCATCACGCCGATCAACAGGATGATAAAGGGCAGCACGCGCGGCAGCATTTCCACTTTTTCGCGCAGCGTGAAATGTTCGTCTTCCAGGTAGGCCGACTTGACGCCGCCTTTCTGGTAAGCCGCCAGCGCCAGTTTGTATTCGGTGCGGGCACGGTAGACGGCATAACCGGCAAACAGCAGCACCAGCAGCACGCCGGGACCGATGCCAGCGAGGAACAGGCGGCCCAGCGACTGCTCCGCCGCCACGGCGTACAGGATCATGGTGATCGATGGCGGGAGCAGGATGCCGAGCGTACCGCCGGCCGCGATGATGCCGGCAGCGAAACCGGGCGAGTAGCCGCGCTTGCGCATTTCAGGAATGCCGGCCGAGCCGATCGCCGAGCAGGTGGCCGGCGAGGAGCCGGCCATGGCGGCAAACAGTGCGCAGGCAAACACGTTGGCGATACCCAGGCCTCCAGGCACCTTGTGCAGCCAGGTGTGAATGGCTGAATACAGGTCCTTGCCGGCCGGCGACTTGCCGATCGCTGCGCCCTTCAGGATGAACAGCGGGATCGACAACAGGGTAATGGAAGCCATTTCCTCGTACACGTTCTGGGTCACCGTGTCGAGCGAACTGGCGGGCATGAAGAAATACATGAAGGTGGTCGCCACGATGCCCAGCGCGTACGCGATCGGCATGCCGGAGAACATGACCACCAGGGTGACGATGCCGTACAGGGCGCCCAAAGTCAGCTCGCTCATTTTGCGGCTCCTTTTTCAGTGATACGAACCAGCACTTGCAGCAGGATCTGCAGGGTCAGCAAGGTCATGCCGGCCGCCATCATGGAATAGGGAATCCAGAGCGGCGGCGCAAAGGTGGAAGTGGTGGTCTGGCCGTCGACCCAGGCCTCGTGCCACAGCGTCCACGATTTCCAGGAGAAGAAGGCGCAGAATACGAAGGAAAGCAGGTCGACGACGAACAGGCGCACCGCATTGGCCTTGGGCGGCAGGATCGCAGCCAGCGCCTCGATGCCGATATGGCCGCGGAAGCTTTGCACATATGCGCAGCAGAAGAAAGTGACGCCGACCAGCATGAAGATCGATGCTTCATCCTGCCAGTCGGTCGGTGCGTGGAAGAAGTAGCGCGACACCACGGAATAGGTGAGGATCAGGGCGGTGGTCACCATGGCCACCATGGACAACACGAGCAGGCCCTGGTTCACTTTCGCCAGCAGCATGCCGACCGTCGAAAGACCGGGCGTTTGCGGCAAGGCCGCCTCCTTGGGCGGGTTGAGTTCGAATCCGTGGCTCACAGCGTTTTCTCCGCGAGGGCCAGCAGTTTCGCGCAGTTGTCGTTGCGTTCGCCGTAGTCCTTCCACGCCGTGGTGCGGGCGATGGCTTGCCATTTCTTGACGGAGGCTGCGTTCAGGTCGACCACCTTGGCGCCGGCCTTCTGGTAGACGGCTGCCACTTGCGTGTCGTCGGCCTGGGCCGCGGTCTTGGCGAAGGCTTCCAGTTCGGCGCCAACGGCCATGATGGCGGCTTGCTGGTCTTTCGGCAGGCGTTCATAGGCGGCGCGCGACATCATCAAGGGCTCGAACATGAACCAGTAAGCGGTGCCGCGCCCGGTGGTCAGCGCTTTCGATACTTCTTCGAGGCGGAAGGAAATCAGGGAAGTGGAGGAGGTCAAGGCCGCATCCATCGCGCCGGTCTGCATGGCGGCGTAGATTTCGTTGGATGGCAGCGAGACCACGGCGGCGCCGGCGGCTTTCAGGATCAGGTCCATCTCGCGCGAGCCGCCGCGGATCTTCATGCCCTTGGCATCTTCGGGATCGACCACCGGCTTGACGCGCGAAGCGACGCCGCCTGCCTGCCAGATCCAGCTCACCAGCACCACGCCTTTTTCCCACAGCAGTTGGGTCAGCGCCTTGCCGATCTCCTGGTTTTTCCAGCCGTAGCCTTGTTCATACGACGTGACCAGGCCGGGCATCAGGCCGATATTCACTTCCGGGACTTCGCCGCCTGCGTAGGACAATGGCACCAGCGACAGGTCCAGCGCGCCCTTGCGCATGGCGGAGAACTGGGCGTTGGTCTTCATCAGCGAAGACCCTGGATAGATCGCGAACTTCAGGGCTCCCTTGGTGCGCTTTTCGACTTCCGCCGCGAACATGCGGGTCAGGCGGTCGCGGAAGTCGCCTTCGGCCAGGGTGCCGCCGGGGAACTGGTGCGAAATCTTCAGCGAGCCTGTCTGGGCCCAGGCGGTTTGCAGCCACAGCGGGCTGGTGGCGAGTGCGGCAAGAACGGACCTGCGGGTCATCTGGGACATGTCATCCTCCAAGGGGTTAAGTATGCAGCTTTGTTTTTTATGTATACAAGAATATCTTCACCGAATACATTGTCAAGTGAAATATGCGTCTTATAATGGAGTCTCATATACATACCGAAGTTTTAGTTCCATGACGAAACATTCTTCCACCCTGCGGGAAACCATCGAGGAAATGATTGCGATGGGCGAGCTGCAGCCAGGGCAGCACCTCGACGAAACGGAACTGGCGACCCGCTTCGGCGTGTCGCGCACGCCAATCCGCGAAACGCTGATCCAACTCGAATCGATGGGCCTTGTGGTGATCCGGCCACGGCGCGGTGCAATCGTGGCCGAACTGGGGCCGCAGCAACTGGTTGAAATGTTCGAAGTGATGTCCGAGCTTGAAGCGACCTGCGGCCGCCTGGCTGCGCGCCGCATGACGCCGGAAGAGCAGCAGGTCCTGCTCGCGGCCCACGAGGCATGCAAGGCCGCGGTGGAAGCGCAGGAGCCGGACGAGTACTACTACCGCAACGAGGCCTTCCACGAGGCGATCTATGCCGGCGCCCACAACAGCTTCCTGTTCGAGCAGACGCGCAGCCTGTACCGGCGCCTGCGGCCATACCGCCGCCTGCAGCTTCGCGTGCGCAACCGCATCGGCCATTCGTATTCCGAGCATGAGGGCGTGGTGCAGGCCATCCTCGCGGGTGACGGCGACAAGGCGGCCGAGCTGCTGCGCGGGCACGTGATGATCCAGGGGCAGCGCTTCTCGGACTTGATGGCATCGCTGCCGCAACTGACCAAATCCGCCGCCTGATAATAAATAAAGATTTTCGTTTACTTATTGTCGGGCGCTGCGTATATTGGAGGGCATGAACAATCTCCTCCTCATCGCGGCTACCTGCCTGCTTGGCTTGCTGTCCACTACGGGCGCATCACTGCCATATCCCATCCTGCCGCCGCTGTTCGCGGCAGAAGCCCACAATAGCCTGAACAACTTCCTCGGCCTGCCGCCCAAGCTGCTGTTCGGCATCGCGCTGACGGTGAACCCGATCGGCCTGGTGATCGGCTCGGCGCTGCTCGGGCCTTTGTCCGACCGTTATGGGCGCCGCCCGATCCTGCTGGCCACTGCCCTCGGCGCAGCGGCAGGCCACGCGCTGACCGGTCTCGCGCTGGTGATGCAGTCCTTCCCGCTGTTCATCCTGGCCCGCTTCGGCACCGGCTTGCTGGAAGGGAACGGCGCGGTGGCGCGTGCCCTGGTGGCGGAAAAGCTGGAAGGTCCGCAGCGCCTGCGGGCGCTGTCGCTGGTGAATGGTTCGCTGCACCTTGGCTGGCTGGTGGGCCCGGTGCTGGCTGGCTTTACGCTGGGCTTCGGCATCACGGTTCCGTTCTGGGTTGCCGTGGCGGCGCTGATGCTGGCTGCGGCGCTCGTGGCGATGACGGTGCCGCGCGCCGCCAAAGCGCCTTCCGATGGCGTCTCCTGGTGGCAGGTGGCGCGCTCGCATCACGCCATGCACCTGTTGCGCGTCTCTGAACTGCGCACGCTGTTCATCGTGCAGTTGGCGCTGACCTGCGGCATCACCGGATTCTATGAATACTACCCACTGTGGCTGGTGGAGCAGGGCGGCTACGATGCACGCGGCATTGCGACCATCAATATGGCGATGTGCGCCGTCATGACGCTGGCCGCCATCATCGCGGGCCGGCAGAGCAGCATGGAGCCGCTGCATCGCGCAAGCTGGCTGGCTTTCGGGCTGGCGGCTTCGGTAGCCGGCGTCGCGCTGGGCAACCTGTGGATCGGCATGGTGGCGATCTGCCTGTTCGGGCTGCCCAACGCTTTCTATAACGCGACAGTGCAATCCTGGGCGGCGGACCGCTTCGCGGCACACGGACAGGGCTCCGTCATGGGCCTGCTTTCGATGACGTTCTGCTTCGCGAATATCGTGATGGCGGCGATCGGCTCCGTGCTGACGCTGGTCGATACCCGCCTGATCCTGTTGCTCGGCGCCGTGCTGGCGGCATGGGCCGGCTGGCGCCTGCGCGGCTGGCGCGAAGAAATGGCGGCGGCGCCTGTGCAGCGCGGGCTGGCTGGCACTGAAGGAGCCGGCGCATGAATACCGCCGACCAGATCCTTTTCCTGCTGAAGACGCGCGGCGCGCACACGGCGCAGCAACTGGCCGAGTTGCTCGACCTGACTTCGATGGGCACGCGCCGCCACCTGGAGGCGGCGGAGGAACGTGGTTTCGTGACGTTTGAAGATGTGGCGGAAAAAGTCGGCCGCCCGTCGCGCCGCTGGCTGTTGACCGACGCCGGCCACGCGCGCTTTCCCGACCGTCACGCCGACTTGACGCTGCAGCTGATCACGCAAGTGCGAGCCTTGTTCGGGGAAGATGGCATGGATAAGCTGATCACCGCCCGCGAACAGGCCAGCGAGGCTTTCTACCGCGAAGCGATCGGCGACGGCACGGCATTACCTGAACGCGTGCAAGCCCTGGCGCTGGCGCGCGACGTGGAGGGCTATATGGCCGAAGTCGAGCAGCAAGGCGACGGATCGCTACTGCTGGTTGAAAACCATTGCCCGATCTGCGCCGCAGCCCGCGAATGCCAGAATTTCTGCCGTTCGGAACTCGACGTTTTCCAGCGCGTGCTGGGTCCTGGATGCCAGGTGCAGCGCGAGGAGCATATCCTGGCGGGGGAGCGCCGTTGCGCCTACCGCATCAAGCCAGTGTGACAGCATTTCCAGCGCTGGTGTAGAGTAGGGGTAAACCCAACGGAGGCGCCCATGGATGACGCGATCAGGCGGCAGTTTGTCTCGGAAGTGTGGAAGCGATTTGTCGAGGTGCAGAATTGGGCCATTGCCAATTGGCCCGACAGCGAACATCCGCTCAGCACTTCCGACTTTGTCGAGGGCCGCAAGGAAATCCTCGGACTTGGCTTGCCGCCCAACCTCAGGCCGGGGCACGAGAAACCGCAGGCCGCGCCTGAGCCTGAGCAAGGCGGCCCGCAATATCAGGAAGTGACGCCGGCGCCCTGGCCCTGAGCCTGGCCATGCGTGGCGCCGAGGTAGGTGGCGTAGCTCACCACCAGGCAAGCCACTAGGCCGAGCGCCAGGTGTAGTGCGCTGTCGAACAGCAGCGGCGCCACCAGTCCGGACACCAGTGCAAACAGCATCATCTGCAGGAAGGACTGCATCGACGCCGCCAGTCCGCTATTTTGCGGGAACAGGTTCATGCCGGCCAGCGTCAGCGGCGGCATCGCCAGCGCGAGCGAGAACGAGAACAGGAACAGCGGTAGTACGGCCCACGGCACGGTCGCGGCAAAGAACCAGTTGTAGCCCACGTTGAGCGCAGCGGCAATGGCCATCAGCACAAAGCTCAGGCGAATCAGCTTCGCCGGAGGCATGCGGTGCGCCAGCTTGCCGCTCATCGTTGCCCCCAGCACATGGCCACTGATCAGGGGGATGAACAGCCAGGCAAATGCAGTTTCCGGCAGCTTCAGGATATGCATGATGAAATAGGCGGCGGAGCCGATATACAGGGCAAAACCGCCAAAGGCCGCGCCGAGCGACACCGACAGCAGGAGGAACTGGCGGTGCTTCAGCACCATCCAGTAATTGCGTGCGATGGCGCCCAGGTGCAGCGGGTGGCGCTTTTCCTGCGGCAGGCTCTCCGGCAGCCAGCGCCAGACGGCAACCCACATCAAGACGCCGAAGGCGGCAAGGAACCAGAAGATCGAACGCCAGCCGAAGGAAACCTGGAGCCAGCCGCCCAGCACGGGAGCGATTGCTGGCGCCAGGCCGAACACCATCATGATGTTGCCGAGGATTTTCTGAGCTTCCATGCCCTCGAAACGGTCTTGCACGATGGCGCGGCCGATCACGGAGCCGGCGCCCGAGGCCAGCCCTTGCAGGATGCGGGCGCCAAGCAGGAAGCCGAAGGAGCCGGCCAGGGCGCCGCCCAGCGAGGCCAGGACGTACAGGACCAGCGACCACAGGATGACCGGGCGGCGGCCGAAGCTGTCCGACAGGGTGCCGTAGAACAGCATCATGAAGGCGAAGGTGAACAGGAACAGGCTCAGGGTCTGCTGGATCGCCATCGGGCTGGCGTTGAAGGTCTCAGCGATGGCCGGGAACGAGGGTAAATAGGTGTCGATCGCCAGCGGGCCGACCATGGTCAGGCCGGCCAGCAGCAGGGTAAGCAGGATATTCTTCATGTGATGCCCGAGAGTGAGCGCGCTATTTTAAGGGAATCCCGGAGTCTGTGCTTATGACTGAAAAGCATAAGCTTGTGCGAACAGCTTCTTTCGCTTTTTAATGTAAATTCGATATTCTTGTGCCTTATGGCTATCGACTCTTATGGCGCCTCAAGCGGCGCATCGCGTTGGGACCTCGACGAGGTGGTACACCAGTTGCGCGTATCGCGCGAAGCGACCCACAATATCCGCCACCAGCGTCGCGTGCGCGAACTGCCTTCGCGCGCGGAGCTAGTGCAAATCCTCGAGGGCTTGTCGGCGGCCTTGTTCCCGACACATTACGGACGCCCGAACCTGACCGACGAAAGCATCGACTACTTCGTCGGCGATACCCTGAACACGACGCTGGACCGCTTGCACGAACAGGTGCGGCGCGGGCTTCAATTCGGCGCAGAAGTGGCGGAGACCGAGGAAGACCAGGCGCGCGCAGCCCTTGGCATCACGCGCGCCTTCGCCGCCTCGCTGCCGCAGATCCGCGCCCTGGTCGTCTCTGATGTGCAGGCTGCCTATGCCGGGGACCCGGCCGCGACCTCGATTGCGGAAATCCTCCTGTGCTATCCAGGCATGGTGGCCATCCTGCAATATCGGCTCGCGCATAGCCTGCACAAGCTCGGCGCGCCTTTCATCGCGCGCATCGTCAGCGACATCGCCCATTCGCGCACCGGAATCGATATCCACCCGGCGGCGCGGATCGGCGCCAGCTTCTTCATCGACCACGGCACGGGCGTGGTGATCGGCGAAACCACCATCATTGGCGAGCGCGTGCGCTTGTACCAGCACGTCACGCTGGGCGCCAAGCGCTTCCCGGCCGACGAATCCGGGCAGTTGATCAAAGGGACGCCGCGCCATCCAATCGTGGAAGATGATGTGGTGATCTATGCCGGCGCCACCGTGCTGGGACGGATCACCATCGGTGCCGGCTCCACTGTGGGCGGCAATGTCTGGCTGACCCAGAGCGTGCCGCCGAACAGCAATGTGTCGCAGGCGCAGATGCGCAGCGATTGCGAGGGGGATACCTCGAAAGGGTGATTGTTTTTCGCTCCAGACTGGTGCCTACTATCGAAAAAGTCGATCAGTAGCGCGCACATTATGCGTTTTACACTGATCGGTTGTCGTCGCATAATGGGCCGTCATTCCCAACCTGGAGTTCTTACAATGAAAAAACTGATCGCCTTCGCCCTCGCAGCCGGCTTCTCCCTCGCCGCATCCGCGGCGCCTGAAACCTACAGCATCGATCCAATGCATTCCTTCTCCCGCTTCGAGTACAGCCACTTCGGCTATTCGACCCAGGTGAACAAATTCAATAGCACCACCGGCAAGATCCAGATCGACCGCGCCGCCAGGACCGGCTCGGTGGAAGTGACCATCGACCCGAAGTCGGTCAATACCGGCTCCGACCTGTTTAACGGACACCTGCAAGGCCCCGACTTCCTCGATTCCGCCAAGTATCCGGCCATCACCTACAAGTCGACCAAGTTCCTGTTCAACGGCGACAAGGTGGTGGGCGTGGAAGGCAACCTGACCATCAAGGGCGTGACCAAGCCGGTGAACCTGGAAGTGACCTCCTTCCAGTGCATGCCGCACCCGATGCTGAAGAAAGACGCTTGCGGCGCCAATGCGATCGCCAAGATCAAGCGCTCCGATTTCGGCGCCGGCAAATACGCCCCGCACGTTAGCGACGAGCTGACCCTCGGCTTCTCGATCGAATCGATCAAGGAATAAGTCCATGACCAGACCGTTGCTGGCCGCAGCCTTGCTGGCTGCCGGTCTGTCGCAGGCCTATGCGACAGACATGATCATCACGAACGGCAAAGTTGCCACGATGGCGCGTGAAGGCAGCTTCGCGCAGGCAGTAGCCATCAAGGGCGGCGTGATTACTGCGGTGGGCAGCAATG
Source organism: Pseudoduganella sp. R-34 (assembly GCF_049904655.1). NCBI lineage: Bacteria > Pseudomonadati > Pseudomonadota > Betaproteobacteria > Burkholderiales > Oxalobacteraceae > Pseudoduganella > Pseudoduganella sp. R-34. Next base: position 4,285,222 of record NZ_CP184572.1, on the reverse strand, counting down.
CCCAGGTGCTCAAGCTGAAGAAGCCTGGCACGCAAGTAATCGATGCCGGCGGCCGCACGGTCATTCCCGGTTTGAACGACTCCCACCTGCACATCATCCGGCAGGGCCTGAACTACAACGCCGAGCTGCGCTGGGACGGCGTGACTTCGCTGAAGCGCGCCATGCAGATGCTGCGCGAGCAGGCCGCCCGCACGCCGGACGGAGCATGGATCAAGGTGGTGGGCGGTTTCAACGAGTTCCAGTTTGAAGAAAAGCGCCTGCCTACGCTGGAAGAACTGAATGAGGCGGTGCCGGACAAGCCGGTATTCATCCTCTACCTGTACGGCCTTGGCTTCGTGAACAAGAAGGGCATTGAAGTCCTGGGCTACGACAAGGACACCAAATACAAGGACGGCGTGGTGGAGCTGGGCACAGACGGCAAGCCGACGGGCCTGCTGGTCGCCAAGCCGAACGCGATGGTGCTGTACTCCACGCTGGGTAAGACCGGCGCGCTGCCGCGCGATCAGCAGCTGAATTCCACCATCCAGTACTACCGCGAAATGAACCGCCTCGGCGTGACCAGCGCGATCGACGCTGGCGGCGGCGGGCAGGCTTATCCAGACGACTACGCGGTCAGCCTGGAACTGGCCAAGGGCGGCAAGCTGGCCGTGCGCACTTCCTACTATCTGTTCGCGCAAAAGCCGGGCAAGGAACTGGAAAACTACCAGCGCTGGCTCACGATGACCAAGCCTGACCGCAACGACCATATGTTCTACGCCAACGGCTACAACACCGAAGGGGCAGGGGAGAACCTGGTGTGGAGCGCAGCCGATTTCGAAAACTTCCTCGAGCCGCGCCCGGAAATGCCGGGCCATATGGAAAGCGAACTGGAACCGGTGCTGCGCCTACTGGTGAAAAACCGCTGGCCGTTCCGCATCCACGCCACATACGGCGAATCGATCGAGCGCGACCTGGCGGTGATCGAAAAGGTCAACCGCGAAATGCCGTTCAACGGTTTGCGCTGGTTCTTCGACCACGCCGAGACCATCACCGATGATCAACTGGCGCGTGTGAAGAAGCTTGGCGGCGGCGTGGCTGTGCAAGACCGCATGTACTTCCAGGGCGAGCATTACGCCAAGCGCTATGGCGCGCAGGAGCGCCAGATGCCGCCGATCCGCAAGATGCTGGAGATGAAGATCCCGGTCGGCCTAGGCACGGACGGTACCCGCGTATCGAGCTATGGCCCGTGGCCGTCGATTTACTGGGCGGTGACCGGCAAGACCGCGGGCGGCATGCCGATGTGGCAGGCCAGGGACCGCCTGAGCCGCTACGAAGCACTGAAGCTGATGACCCAGGGCAGCGCCTGGTTCAGCGGCGAAGAAAAGCTGAAAGGTCAGATCGCCAAAGGCCAATACGCCGACCTGGTGATCCTGCCGAAGGACTATTTCAGCATCCCTGAAGCCGAGATCAAGACGCTGGAAAGCGCGCTGACCGTGGTGAACGGCCGCATCGTCCACGCCGGCGCCGACTTCGGCCAATACGCCCCCGAGTTGCCGCCCGTGCAGCCCGAATGGAGTCCAGTCAAATACTACGGCGGCTACCAGAACCACTAGTACTGACCAGCCCGTGTCACACCCTGGGGTCTGGCCCCAGGGTGTGACACGGGCTCAGCTGTAGGTGTTGCGGGTGGGCCATTGACTTATTGGCGGCATGGTCAATACTTCCTTGACCGCCCACCCCGCCCGAAGGTGTTCCTATGGATCTGCTGCAATACCTGCCACGCGTCGATCTGGCGCGCAGTGAAATCGTCGACCGTGGCATCGAGGTGCAAGCGAGCTTCAGCACCGTGTGCGCAGTGGAGTATATGAAATCCCATAACATCGCTCCCCACATCATCCGCCGTGTCTTGCTGCAACCGGCCCAGCGGCGCTCGGCAGCCTGGGTTATGCACAAGAATTAACGAAAAGTAACGCGCGACTTTAATTAGTTAAAGAACGCATGTGAGAATTGGTGAGATTTTAAGTCCTTGATTTTTAAGGTGCTTTTTTCTGCACATTGAACAGGCAGTTTGTTGAAAATGGCGTCGTTGAGGGCTGTTTGCCTTGTCAAGACCCCTTTATCAACAAAGATATCCACAAACAATGTGGATAATTGGAAAAGCCCTTTTCAATCCGCGACTTACCGCGTTTTACCGGGAATTCGGCGGTAGATGGCGCTAAAATAACTACTGTACGTGCATACAGTGCTTAATTCAGGATGCGTCCCGAAGCCTTGAAACTGCCCGGCTCGGCGCCCGGCTGGACCTGGATATCCACAGTGGAGGCCGGCTGGCCGATGACCAGGTGCCCCGACCATGCTTCGCCGTTCTGCAGGCCCTGCAAGATCGCCGCAAATTGCTCGCGGTGCTGGTTGTATTTTGCTAGTTGCGACTGCAGGACTTGCAGGTCCGCATAGTTGCGCAGCGAGGAAATCACGGTGGTGAACAGCTTGCGCGTCGTGAGGTCGGTCTTGCACCAGAAATCGTTGATGTCGTAATCGAGGATGATGCTGTGTTCGAGCGCCTGGCCGGGCTGGCCGGTGCGCAGCACAATGCGCACCAGTTCATTCTTAAGCTCGGAGCGGATCTGGTTGGCCACGCGCAGGCCGGCATCGCTGGTTTCCATGATCACGTCCAGCAGCACCAGCGCCACGTCGGGGTTGTTGCGCAGGGTGGTCAGGGCTTCTTCGCCGGAATAGGCGTGCAGGAAGCTGAGGCGGCGTCCCATGAAGCATGCATTGCTGAGTGAAAACTTGGTGACGACGTGGACGTCGACGTCGTCGTCGACGATCAGTACCCGCCATGGAGCGGGATTGGCGCCTGGAGCCTGCTCGGCGGAACTGGCTTGCGCCTCGTCGTCGATCATCCATCCTTCGCTTGAATCGTCGTCAGGAACTTTCACGTCCATGCATTTTCCTTTGTCGGTTGTGGACACACTATTCCGCGCCAGAACTTTTGTCAAAATATTTTCCGAAGGCTCAGTGAGTTGCAAAATGGCACGCACTCTACCGTGCTAAGTCATTGATTCTATTCAGACTAATCGATTGCCAAAGAATTGGGCAATTTGTTGAAAGCCGCGCCGTTAAAGGCGGAACGGGCTGTCAAGACCCGCTTCTCCACACGTTTATCCACAGCAGAAGTGGATAACTGGAATTTCGTCTTTAAAAACTTCGCATTACGGCAATTTTATCATCCGGACTATGAAGCCGCTGCCTTGAGACGGTTCAATTCGTCGAGAAATCGCTCGCAGGCCAGCCCGGGCGGCCAGGGTTCCCAGGCCGGTTCGCCATACAAGGCCTGCAATGGATCGTCATGCAGGGGCACGGCGTGGATCTTCAAAGTGCGGCGCACCTCTTCATTGCTCCAGCCCACCACGTGCACCGCTTCGCTGGCCGCGGCCAGCCGGTCGGCGCGCTTGTGGACCTGGTATTCCTTCGGCGTCCAGGCCGGCAAGCCATAGCGCAGGAATACCGCTTGTTCCAGCCGCTGGCTCAATTCGCGGAAGCTGTCGCCGAGGAAGGGTTTGAGCACGGAGATGCAATCGAACCCCAGCAAGCCTTCTTCGGCGTCGTGCAGCAGCTCGCGTAGCGAGCGCAGCGGGTCGAGCGGGGCGGGCGACCACAGGCGGCGCAATTGCAGCACCGTGATCGAATGCTGGGCGACGGAGAGGGGCAAGGGCCAGGCCGAGTGGCCGCCCCAGCGATAGGTGCGTGCCAGGCCCAGTGCGAGGTCGGCGTCATCCCAATCGAAGGGCGTGGGGTCCAGCAAGTCCAGCCGGCGGCCGGATGGCATGCGCACCCAGGCGCGTTGAGTCGTCATGCCGCTATCGTATCGTCGCGACGCAGGTCGGTGCAAGCTTGCAGGATAAGTGTTTCAAGTTCGGGCAACAGTGCGGCGGCCGACTGCAGGTCGCCGGCGGCGCTGGCCTTTTCCATTTGATGGCACAGGGTATGCAGTTCGGGGGCGCTCAGGTAGCCGCAGCTGCCTTTCAGAGCGTGGAAGGCGCTGGTGGCGCCTTCGCCATCGCCGTTCTGCAGGGCCAGGCGGCCTTCGTCCATGCGGCGTGGCGCTTCCTCAAGGAAGGCCTGGGCGATGCGCTGCTGGTGGCGTGTTGTCATGCCGCTGAGGGGCAGGATATGGATCGCCGGGCTGGCCGGCTCCACGCCGAACATGTCGTCCAGTTCCGCCAGCGTGGGCGCGGTGCGCGGCAGGCTGCGGCCGCGATTGAGCAATTGCGTGATGGTCTTTTCAAGCTGGTCGAACAGCAGGCGTTCATCCACCGGCTTGCTGAGGAAAGCGTCCATGCCGGCCGACAGGTAGCGTGCACGATCGAGTTCGTTGGCGTTGGCGGTAAGGGCGATGATCGGTATCAGCGGATCGCGCGACGGGTAATCCTGGCTGCCGCCCCGGCGCACCAGGCGGGCCGCCTGCTCGCCATCCATTTGCGGCATGCGGCCATCCATCAGCACCACGTCGAAATCGCGTTCGTGCAGCGCGCGCAGCGCTTCCAGGCCGTTTTCCACGACGGTCGCTTCATGGCCCATGCCTTCCAGCAGGGTGCTGATGATGATCTGGTTGGTGCGCACGTCTTCGGCGCACAGCACGCGCAAGCGGTAGGCGTGGCGCAGGTTGGCCGGGATCTTGACCGGGTCCTGCTCCAGCGGCCCGCCCAGTGCCAGCGGCAGCGAGAAGCGCAGCGTGGTGCCCTTGCCGAGGCGGGTATCGGCTTCGATCTGGCCGCCCATCAGGCCGACCAGCTCCTTGCAGATGGCCAGGCCAAGGCCGGGACCGTCGGCCTGGCGGGTGGAAGAGAGGTCGGCGGGCTCGAATTTGCGGAACAGGCGCGGCAGCATTTCCAGTGGAATGCCCGGGCCCGTGTCGCTGATGCTGAAGCTGACACGGGCCAGCCCGTCAGCCGTTTCGCCGGAAGCGCGCAGCCGCACTTCGCCGCGTTCGGTGAACTTGATGGCATTGCCCAGCAGGTTGAGCAGGATCTGGCGGATGCGGTTGGGGTCGCCCTGCACATGGCGCGGCAGGCCCGGCGCCAGTTCGCAGCGCAGCAGCAGGGCCTTGGCGTCGGCCTGCGGGCGCAGGATGGTGATGGCTTCGTCAATGATGTCGATCAGGTCCAGGTCCTGGGTGTTGATCGACAGGCGGCCGGCGTCGATGCGGGAGAAATCGAGCAGGTCGTTCAGGATCGCCAGCAGGGCTTCGCTGTTTTTCAGGCCGATGCGCAGGTATTCCCCGGTACGGTCGGCGATGGTGCGGTCGCGCAGGGCAAATTTCAGCATGCCGATCACGCCGGCCAGCGGGGTGCGGATGTCGTGGCTCATGGCCGCCAGGAAGTCGATGCGGTGGCGGCCCAGCTTTTCATTTTGAATCTGCGTTTGCCTCAGCGCGGCCTCCCGCGCCTGTAATTGCTTCTTTAGGCTGCGGTTCTCCCATATCAGCAGGATAAACGCCGCCAACCCCAGGATTAATAAGAGGGGCGCAAGCAGTTCAATAAACGATGCAAACGAAGAAAACAAAATATTAATGATCTCCTCAATAGCAATTATTGTAATGGACAAATAATCATGGCGCGATACTGAATTGTTATGCCCCGCTGCACTCGTGTATGATCCCGGCTATGTTAATTTCTCCTGAACAAGGGCTGGCCTTCCTGGCCGCCGCCATGCTCATTACCGTATCGCCAGGTCCGGACAACCTGATGGTATTAAGTATGGGCATGTCCCGTGGACGCAAGCAGGGCGTGGTATTCGGCCTCGGTTGCGCCCTGGGCTGCCTCAGTCATACGCTGCTGGCCGCACTGGGCGTGGGTGCGCTGATTGCCGCATCGCCTGCAGCATTCACCGCGCTCAAGGTTGCGGGGGGACTCTACCTGATCTGGATGGGATATGGCGCACTGCGCAGCAAGGGCGGCGCGCAAGTGGGCCAGGCGGCCCTGCCGGAGGAGTCCTTGGGCAAGCTGTTTGCCAAAGGCTTGTTCGCAAATGCGATCAATCCGAAGGTGGTGCTGTTCTTCCTGTCCTTCCTGCCGCAGTTCGTGGTGGCAGGGCGCGGCGATGCCAGCTGGCAGACCGCGCAACTGGGCCTGGTCTTCACGCTGCAAGCCTGCCTGCTGTTTGGGGCGCTGGGCTACTTCTCGGGCGCCGTGGGCAAATGGATCAACCGCAATCCGCGCGCCGGCCTGTGGCTGGACCGCGGCGCCGGCGCGATCTTCGTCGGCCTGGGCTTGCGCCTTATCGTCGCGCGCTGATCGCGAACCTCAGTTCCAGTTCGTCTTTCACCGATAGTGCGCCGCCGAAAACGGCAAATGGCGTAATGCCGAAATCGGTCTGCTTGACGGTGAAGGCGCCGCTGGCCTGCAGGACTGCACCATCCTCGCGCAACTGCAGCGGCACCTGGAATGCGCGCGTCACGCCATGCAGCGTGATTTCCGCGCGCAGCTTGTCTTTCATTCCCGGTTCGAAGGCGGCCCGCACCAGCACCCATGGATAGGCTTCGGCTTGCAAGACCTTGCTGAACATATTCCTCCGCGTGCCGTCAATTGCGTCGGCCGAAGGCTGGGTCTCGAGCCCGGCTTCCTTGCGTAGCGCTGCCTCGTCGACCGTCAACTGGTCCAGGCGGAAGCGTAATTCAGTGCGGCCCTGTTCGACGTCCACGAAACCTTCAATCTGGCGCGTGGCAACGACGTGGTCGTGGCCCATGCGAGCCAGCGGTCCGCCACGGCGAACCGTCATGGCGATCAGCGATTCGCCCGCCATGATCCGGTGCGCCGAGCGGCTGGCCTGGAGCGCCGGGGCCGCGCTTGCCGGTGCGGCGGCAGGGGGCGCTGGAGGCTGGGTGCCACAGGCGGAAATGGCCAAAAGCGCCGCTAAAAGCGCGCTTCGAAAAGTCCATTTGCAAATTTTTTTTCGCATTGTGACTATTGGAGAGTTTCTATTATAAAAAGTGTACTATCTTAAACGAAGTCGTGATGTTTTCGTTTTCGAGAATATCCCCTTGCACTTTCAAATCTCTCCCGATTTGAATCCCTTTACCCGCGCAAATGACGCGGGTATTTTTTTGCCCGGGATTATTGGCTACCTTAATGAACTCCTAAGCCTTAGGCGGCGGAAAGCTGGCAAAGTACGTCCATAGCGTACAGCATCCCTGTACGCCGGGTTGCCGGATTCCTCAATCCGGCACGGTTTCTTCTATCCCCGCGCCCTAAAAAGCGTTTTTCACCGGCCCCCTCCAAATGGCCGGTTTTTTTTTGCCCATCTGTAAACGGTATCGCTTGCCTAGATATCGATAACATAATTTTAAGGCAAGCTGCAGGGGTGCGTGCTATATTGGCCTGATATCGATAACACGAGAGGAGACGCTCGGGTTTCGGTATGTCCCTTCGACATTGGTTAATAAGGATAATCATGCATAACCATTCACTAAAGGGCGGGGTCATGGCCGGGTTCAGGGTATTGGCCGTGGCGGCAGCGATCGCCGCTTCATTTCAGCCCGCTTACGCAGTCGACTATGTAGCAACACCTGTCTTGCAACCCGTTATTAGCGCTACCGGGATCAAGCATCCGGCGCTCGGCATCACGCTGGAGCAGCTCGAGTACGCACGCGCCCAGGTGCGCGCCGACGTCGAGCCGTACAAGACTTACTACAACACCCTGGCTACGGTCTGCTGCAATTACGCGAACATCAACCTGCTGCCGACCAATCGCGATTCGACCAAGATCGATACGCCCAACACGCCCAACTTCAACGGCAATACGGCCCAGGTGCGGCTGATCAACGATTCGCAGGGCGCGCTGACGCAGGCCATCCTGTATTACATCACTGGCCGCAACGAGTACCGCCGCAATGCCATGCGCATTCTGCGCACCTGGAGCAATATGAACAAGGATGGCTATGCCTACTATCCGGATGCGCATATCCACACCGGCGTGCCGCTGTTCCGCATGCTGGCTGCCGCCGAGATCATGCGCTACACGCCGGGCGATCCGAGCTACACCGCCTACCCGCTGGTCTGGACCGACACCGACACCCAGAAGCTGAAGGACAACCTGGTCGACCCGATGGAGCGCACCTTCTTCGCCAGCAACGAGCGCTTCATGAACCAGCATGTGTATTCGATCGTGGGGCGCATGTCGGGGGCGATCTTTACCGACAACCGCGCGCGCTATGACGAAACCGTGGAATGGATGACGGTCAACTCCACCTCGACGCGGCAGGACATCAATGGCGCCATCCTGCCCCTGATCCCCCTGATCGAGGCGGACAGCCCTTACAATAAGTACGGCTATCCCTTCTACCAGATCCAGGAAATGCAGCGCGACCAGGCCCACGGCGGGGACAATGTCGACAACCTGACCGGCCTGCTGCGCCTGGTCACGGCCCAGGGCACCAAAGTGGACCCGTTCACCGGCAAGCCTTCCACCTCGGGCGACGCGGTGAGCGTCTACAAGTTCGGCGGCAACCGCGTGCTGATGGGCGCCAATGCCTACGCCCAGTTCATGCTTGGCTATGCCGCGCCGTGGGCCGATACCTCGGGCGGCACCTCTTCCCAATCGGAAGCCTATCGCGGCCGCCTGTACGAAGTGGGCGGCATCCCCGAGCTGTATAACGTGTACAAGTACGAAGAGGGCGTGGACGTCGATGTCGAAGCGCCATTCCTGGCGGCCGCCAACGCGCATTCGAACGAGTTCGTGACCCGCTGGGGCCCCGGCGCGCCGGCCAACAAGGACATGGGAGCGGAAGCCTTCCTGTCGCTGCCCAAGGCGCTGACCGGGGCGGCGTTGCCGCCCAACACGGGCATGCTGGAGACGGAACGCAAATCGATCTACCTGAAGGGCGACTGGAGCAAGGTGAGCGAGGGCGACCGCACCTTCGGCCATGCCAACGTCACGCCGGCCGGCGCTACGGTGGTGTTCACCGACGTGCAGTACGCCGACCGCGCCAAGTACGCGCCGGCCGGCATCATGATCCGCACCAATGCGGTCACCAAGCTTGCCGCCAGCGCCACCGAAAGCGCCAGTCCTTGGTGCGAAATGACGGTGCCCGACACGCAAGGCCAGTGGCGCTATATCGTGCCTGACACGTCGTGGGCGGCCACGCCGGGCAAGCGCCAGGGCGACAATATCATGTACTTCAAATTCACCGGCGCCGAAGGGGCAACGGTGGACGTGGACTTCGTGAACATGGCCGCGCCGACCCAACTGACCCCGCCGCGCTTTGCCATGCCGGTGTTCCCGGCCACGGAGCTGGTGGTGCAGGGCGTGCCTTACCAGGCGACCTACACGGCCACCGATGCCCAAGCCGGCGATACGGTGGTCTACAAGGCGATCAGCATCCCGGATGGCGCCACGCTCGATACCTCGACCGGCGCCTTCAACTGGACGCCGGCTGCGGCGCAAAGCGGCTTGCATGACATCGTGATCAGCGCCACCGACGGCATTTCCATCAGCACCATGACCGCGCGCCTGAGCGTGCAGCCGGACCGCGCCAGTGCCTTTGCGGCGGCGCAGGGCGGCTATGACCCTGCCAGCGTTTACACCACGCCGTCGCTGGCGACCTTCCAGCAGGAGATTGCCCCGCTGCGCGAGCAGATGATGACGGTGTCCGATGCCGATTTTCCGGCCCTGCTGAAATCCGTGCAGGCGGTGGTGGCCAAGCTCGAGCTGCTGAACCCGCGCGTTGCGCTGGACGGCAGCCTCGATTGGAGCAAGCACATGGTGACCACCACCACGCTCGACGTAAACCGTGTCGGCCTGCTGGTGGACGGCGACTACAACAGCACGTCGGGCGACTTGCGCAATGTCGTGACCATCGACTTCGGCGCCGACTATCGCGTGTCCGTCGACGCCTTCGGCATCCAGGCCCGCTTCATGTTCGCCAACCGTTCACAGGGCATCAATATCTACGGCTCGAACGACAATTCGAACTGGACCTTGCTGACCAGCCGCGAAACCACCGATACCAGCAACCGCAACTTCGAGCTGGAGACGATTCCTGTGCTGCCAGGCCTGTCGGAACAACGCTATCGCTACTTCATGGTGCGGGTCGACCATCCGGGCCCGCCGACCGATCCTGCCTATCCGGGCATTTCCTCCTATAGCGAATTGCGCTTCCATGGCGACCGCTACGACCTGCTGACGCCAGTGGACGTCACGCCGATCGTCAAGATCCAGCAATCGGGCCTGAACATGAACCGCTTCACGCAGAAGTACACCGGCAACGTGACCATCGTCAACGCTACGGACCATACCGTCAGCGGGCCGCTGCAATTCCGGCTGTACGGGCTGACGCCGGGCGTGACGCTGGATAACGCGACCGGCATCAAGGATGGCGTGCCCTACATCACGCTGCCGACCCTTGACCTGGCGCCGGGCCAGAGCGTGACCGTGACGACGACCTTCAGCAATCCGGCCAAGGCTGCCATCGGCTATACCCGTCAACTTTTCAGCGTCAAGTATTGAGGACACCATCATGAGTAAACTGCAAACTATGCTGGCGCGGCTGCTGTTGGCCGCAATGCTGGCCTGTGGTGCGGGGCAGGCTGCCGCCGGGCCCTTGTACAAGGTAAGCGTCGACACCGCCTCGCTGGGCACCGGCCCGGCATTCCTCGGCCTGTATTTCATCGGCCTGGCCGATGCGACGCCGGCCACCGCGCTTGTCACCAACCTGGCAGGCGAGCTGCTTGGCACGCCGGACGTGAGCGGGACTGTGTCCGGCGCCGCGCCTGGCCCGCTTGCATTCAGCAATGCCGATGGCGGCAGCGACTGGGTGCAGGCGGTGACGCTGGGCGGCGTGTTCTCCTTCGACGTCAACCTGCTGGTGGGCCAGGGCGATGCCGGTTCGACCTTCGGCTGGGCGCTGTTCAACGACACCAGCTATCTGGGCGCCGACGGCGACCTCGGTACGGTCTCGGTGCAGCCTGTCCTGGGCGGCAACCCGCAGTTCGTCCTGGCCAGCGCCAGTCCGCTGGTTGACGTGCAGGTGGTTGCGGAACCTGGCACCGCCTGGCTGCTATTGCTGGCAGGCCTGCCCCTGCTGGCATTCACCCGCCGCCGCGCCTGACGCGGCTGGCCCCGGCGTGGGGGCGGAAAAGCAGCTATGATGCAGCGATTCCGTGAAAGGAGCCGCGATGATCGACCTGTACACCGCCGCCACGCCGAATGGCCACAAGATTTCCATTGCGCTGGAAGAGCTGGCGCTGCCTTACGAAATGCATGTGCTCGACCTGGGCAAGAACGAGCAGAAGGAGCCGTGGTTTACGGCCATCAATCCGAACGGGCGCATTCCCGCGATCGTCGACCGCGGCAACGATGGCTTCGCGGTGTTCGAATCGGGCGCGATCCTGGTCTACCTGGCCGAGAAGACCGGCCGCCTGATGCCGCAGGACGCCAAGGGCCGCTCCCTGGTGCTGCAATGGCTGATGTTCCAGATGGGCGGCATCGGCCCGATGATGGGCCAGGCCAATGTCTTCTACCGCTACTTCCCCGACAAGATCCAGCCTGCCATCGACCGTTACCAGGGCGAGTGCCGGCGCCTGTTCCGCGTGCTGGACGGCCAACTGGCGCAGCATGAATTCCTGGCCGGCGACTATTCGATCGCCGATATCGCCAACTGGGCCTGGGTGCGCACCCATCGCTGGTCCGGGGTGGAGACCGAAGGCCTGCCGCACCTGCAGCGCTGGATTCGCCAGGTCCGCGCCCGTCCTGCCGTATTGCGCGGCATCGAGCGGCCGCCGAGCAATGTGTTGGATCGCGCCGACAGTCAGGAGAAAGTAGAGCAATTTGCGGCCGAGGCGCGCAAAATGCTGGAAACCGGCCAGTCGCGCTGATCACAACACCAAGGAGACCCAATGAAGCTGTACACCGCCCCGCGCGCCCCGAATCCGCGCCGCGTCGCCATGTTCATGGCCGAGAAGGGCATCGCGCTTGAATTGCAGGCGGTCGACCTGGGCAGGGGCGAACATCGCAGCGAAGCTTACCTGGCGGTGAATCCGTTCGGCCGCGTGCCGGCGCTCGAACTGGACGATGGCCGCATCCTGTGCGAAACGCGCGCCATCTGCACCTATCTGGAAGGCCTGCACCCGGCGCCGAACCTGATGGGCGAGGGCGCCGAGGAGCGTGCCTTCATCGAAATGGCCGATCGCCGCATGGAGCTGCACCTGTTTGCCATTGCGGCCAACAGCATCCGCCACTCCCATCCCGGCTTTGCGCCGATCGAGAATCCGCAGTTCGCCGACTTCGGCGCTTCGCAAGGCGAGAAGTTCCGCGAGAACGCGAAATGGCTGGATGGCGTGCTGGCCGCGCAGCCTTTCGTGGCGGGGCCGCGCTTCACCATTGCCGACATTACCGGCTTTTGCGCCATCGAGTTTGCGCGCGGGCTGATGAAATTTCGTCCCTCCGACCACGGGCTGCAGCACTTGCAGGCATGGCGCGACCGCATTGCCGACCGTCCAAGCGCCACAGCAGGGGCCTGAACGATGAAAATGGCGCAGCGCCGGCGCTGGCTGGGCTGCATGCCGGCCGCCATCGCTGCAATGGCGGCGGCTTCCTGGCCGTTGCGCACCCTTGCCAGGCCCCGGCCCCTGCGCGCGGTGGCCCTGGCCATTCCACCTTTCGCCGTACTCGACGCAAGCGGCCGCAAGAGCGGCCTGTTCGTGGAAGCACTTGAGCTGATCGCCCGCGAGTCGCAGCGCCAGGTCGAGATCACCCTTGCCCCCTACGCGCGCGCCATCGCCATGCTGCGCTCGGGCGAGGCGGACCTGATGATCGCCACCTCCAACTCGGCAATCGCGGAAGCGGCCGAACCCATGGGCATGTTGTGGACGACGGAAGTCATCGCCATCGGGCGGGCGGGCCTCAAGCTCGACGGCCTGCAAGACCTGCGGGGCCGCACGGTGGGCATGTTGCGCGGCTCGGATTATGGTGCTGCCTTCCTGGACGACCGGGAATACCGCAAGCATGAAATCACCGACCAGTTGCAAGGCATACGCATGCTGCAGGAGGGGCGGCTCGATGCCTCGGTCGGCACGCGCCTGGCGGTATTCCACGCCATGCGCTTGCTGGGCGTGCCGCGCGCGCGCCTGGGCGGGGTGCTGGCGGTGCAGTCGCGCGAGATCCACCTGCACCTGAGCCGCCATAACGCCGACGAGGACCTGGCGACGGAACTGCGCCGCGCCGTGCATGCATTGCGCAGCAGCGGCAAGGCTGATGGGCTGCTGGCTAGGTACCTGGCCGGACTGCCGCCTGCCTGAATTTCCCTATGATCCCGCTGGGGAAGAAGTAGATGGCGAGGATGAACAGGATGCCGAGCCAGAGCAGCCAGCGGTCCGGGTGCAGGGCGGCCGCCAGCACCGGCACGCCGGCCATCGCGCCTGCCGCTTGCGCCATCAGGGACTTCAGGTAATTGTTCGCCAGGATGAACAGGACGGCCCCGATCACGGAACCGTACATGGTGCCCATGCCGCCGATGACGACAATCAGCAGGATGTCGGTCATGACCTCAAAGCCCAGCGTGGTCTTGGGGCCGACATAGCGCGCCCACAACGCCATCAGGGCGCCGGCCAGCGCGGCGGCAACGGCGCCGATGCAATTGGCTGCGATGCGATAGACCACGGTGCGGTAGCCCAGGGCCTCGGCGCGGAACTCGTTTTCGCGGATCGCCTGCAGCACGCGCCCGAAAGGCGAGTTCACAATGCGCAGCAGCGCCAGGAAGATCAGCACCGTGCAGGAAAACACGATGTAGTAGGTGAGCACCTTGCCGTCCACAATGCGGCCCATGAATTCGCCGAATTCGTTGGCGGGAGACAGCAGGTCTGGCACGTCGAAAGTCTTGCCGTCCTCGCCGCCGGTCCAGGCCGACATTTGCGATGCCAGCACCGCGAACGAAGACGCGACCGCCAGCGTAATCATGGCATAGAAGATGGCGCGCACGCGCAGCGCAAAAAGCCCGATGACGAAGGCCAGGACCAGCGTCAACGCCAGCGCCGCCGCCAGGCCCAGTGCCATGTCGCCCCAGGCGGGTGTGGGACTGTCGAAGCCGAGGCCGACACCGTAGGCGCCGATGCCGAAGAACATCGTATGGGCGAAGGACACGATGCCCGTGTAGCCGATCAACAGGTCATACGAGGCGACCAGGACGATGTAGATGCAGATGGTGGCGGCGGTGTTGAGCGGCCGGGCCCCGCTGGTGATGAAGGGCGCCAGCGCGAGTCCCAGCACGACCACAAGCAGCAGGACGGACAGGGCGCGGCTGCGCGGCAGGTCGCCGGAAAGAAGGGTGTTCAGCATGTCATTTCCTCGACAGGCCGGCTGGCCGCCAGAGCAGGATGGCGATCATCAGCACGATATGGGACACGAGCGCCAGCTTCGGCGCCAGGAAGCCGGCGTAATTGGCCGTCAGTGCCATCAGCAGCGCGCCGATGAAGCAGCCGCTCACCGAGCCGAGGCCGCCGATGATGATCGTGATGAAGACCATGACCATCACCTCGCCGCCCATGGAAGCGGTCAGTGTTTCCTTGTACAGGCCCCACATCACGCCGCCCAGGCCCGCCAGCGCGGAGCCGGCCGCGAATACCGCCACGAACAGGCGCCGGATGCGGTAGCCAAGTGCTTCGACCATCTCGCCATTTTCCACGCCGGCACGGATCAGCAAGCCGAGCTTTGTGCGGTTCAGCACCAGGGTGAGCGCGATGAACACCAGCACGCCCACCGCCACGGCCAGCAAGCGGTATTTTTCGATGGCGGCGTCGCCCAGCACGAGGGCGCCGCGCAGGGCGGTTGGCAGCGGCATCGGCTTGTGGTCGGCGCCCCAGAGCACGTGGATCAGCTGCTCGACCACGATCATGCCGCCCATCGTGATCAGGATCTGCTTCAGGTGCTGGCCGTAGACCGGCATGATGATGAGACGTTCGAAGGCCCAGCCCAGTGCTGCCGTCACGGCCATCGCCATGACGATCGCCAGGCCGAGCGCGGCCAGGTTCATGCCCAGCGAATCGGCCTCCATCCAGCCCTGCATCGGCACCAGCACCAGCGTGGCGGCGAAGGCGCCGACGGAGACGAAGGCGCCGTGGCCGAAATTGAGCACGTCCATCAGGCCGAACACCAGAGTCAGGCCGCTGGACATGATGAAGAGCATCATCCCCATTGCCAGACCGGCCACGGTCAGCGTGAGCCAGGTCGGCATGCTGCCCACCAGCGGCAGCATGGCCAGCATCAGGGCCGGCACCAGCAGCATTGGTATATAGTCGCGCGGAACGGATGGCATTGGCGTGCGGCTCCTTATTGGTGTGAATCGAGGGCCAGGCCGAGCAGGCGCTCTTGCAAGGCGCGGTCGGCGGCCAGTTCGGCCATGGCGCCGCTGTGCACGATGCGGCCGTCGTCCATCACGGCCACGGTGTCGCCGAGCTGGCGCACGAAGTTGAAGTTCTGCTCCACCAGCAGCACCGTGGACTGGCCCTTGAGCTGGCGGATCGCGTCGGCCAGGTTCTTGATGATGGCCGGCGCCAGGCCCTTGGTCGGCTCATCGATCAGCAGCAGCTCGCGCGGCTCGATGATGGCGCGTGCAATGGCAACCATCTGCTTCTGGCCGCCGGACAGCTTACCAGCCGGGTAATGCCAGAATTTTTCCAGCGCCGGGAAGAAGGAGAAGATCCACTGCAGCCGCGCCGTATCCATCGGGCCGCTACGCGCCGCAAGGTAGAGGTTTTCGCGCACGGTCAGGTCGCTGAACACAGCCATCGACTCCGGCACGTAGGCGATGCCCGCCTGTGCGATATCGGGCGTGCGCAGCTTGCCGATGTCGCGGCCGTTGAATTCGATCTGGCCGGCGCTGGCCTGCCACAGTCCCATGATGGTGCGCAGCGTGGTGGTCTTGCCGGCGCCGTTGCGACCCAGCAGGACCGCCAGGCCGCCGCGCGGCACGGCCAGGTCGACGCCTTGCAGGATGTGGTATTCGCCGATGTGCGTGTGCACGCCGGACAGTTTGAGCAAGGCCTCATTCATGGCTTGCGGTCCCCAGGTAAGCTTCCTGCACGATGGCGGACGACATGACGGCAGCGGGCTCGCCGTCCGCCACCAGGGCGCCGTTGTGCAACACGATGATGCGATCGGCCAGGGCGCGCACCACGTCCATCTTGTGTTCCACCAGCAGCACGGCCTTGTTGCGCTGCGCCTTGACCTGGTGGATCAGGTCCAGCACCACCGGCACTTCGTCCACGCTCATGGCGGCGGTCGGTTCGTCGAACATCATCACTTCCGGCTCCAGCGCGAGCATGATGGCCACTTCCAGCTTGCGCTTGTCGCCGTGCGACAGCGCGGCTACCGGCGTATCGCGCCGCGCCGCCAGCGCCACGCGACCCAGGTAATGGTCGGCGCGATCGATCAGTTCCTTGTGGCTGGACCAGATCGACCACAGCTTCATGCCGGCATTGGCGCGCGACTGCACCGCCAGCCTCACGTTCTCGTGCACCGGCAGGTGAGGGAACAGGTTGGTGAGCTGGAAGGCGCGGCCGATGCCCTTGCGGGTGCGTGCGGCCGGACCGCTGCGCGTGATGTCTTCGCCCCGTAGCAGCACCTGGCCGCCGGTTGCCGGCAACTGGCCCGACATGAGGTTGAAATAGGTGGTCTTGCCGGCGCCATTCGGGCCGACGATCACGGTCAGCTGGCCCGCATGGAAGTCGGCACTGACGTTGTCGACGGCCGTGTGGCCGCCGAAGCGGATCGTCAGGCCGCGTGTTGACAGCAGTGGAGTCATCGTTTCAGCGCCGCTTGTTCTTGATCGGGACCGGCAATTCGGAAGCCGGAATCTCACGCACCAGTTCCAGCAAATCCCATTCGTCCTTCTGGTCTTTCTTGATGCGGAAGTGGTACATCGCTTGCATGGCTTGGTGGTCGTCCTTGCGGAAACTCATTTTTCCCTTCGGCGTATCGAACTCCATGCCTTCCATGGCGGCAATCATCTTCTGCGTGTCGCCGCCGCCCGTTTTGGCCAGGGCGGTGTAGACGGCGCTGGCTGCCGTGAAGCCGCCCGCCGTGAACATGTCCGGCGGTTTCCCGTGCCGCTTCCGGTGCTCGGCCACGAACCAGTCGTTCATCCTGTTCTTCGGGAAGGCGTAGTAGTAATAAATCGTGCCTTCGGTGCCGGCGAACGATTTCCACGTCTTCAGCACCGGCAGGATGTTGCCGCCGGGAGCCAGCGTGATACCGTAGCGTTCCGGCTTCATGTCGGCGATCTTGTTCATCGGATTCGGGCCGGCCCAGATGATCTGCAATACCCGCGGCTGCGGCGCATCCTTCAGCTTGTCGAACAGGCGCTGGGCCGGGGCGGTGAAGTCGGTCGCGTTCTGCGCCGCGAATTCCTCGTGCACGATGTGGGCTTTGGAGCCGGTCAGCCTGAGGGCCTCGCGCGCGGCCGCCACGGCGTCCTTTCCGAAGGCATAGTCCTGGGCCAGGAAAGCCACGCTGCCTTGCTTGAAGGTGGTGGCGGCAGCCAGGCCGTCCTGCATGGAATTGCGCGCAGTGCGGAAGATGTACTTGTTCCATTTGGCGCCGGTGATCGCGTCGGCCACGGCCGGCTCCACGACCAGGACCTTCTTGTATTCCGCCGCGATGGGCAGCATGGCGATGGCGGACCCGGAGGAACTGGTGCCTACCGCGATGTCGACCTTGTCGTCGCCATAGGCCTCGGCCAGCAGGGTGCGACCCAGGTCCGGCTTGCTCTGGTCGTCCTTGACAAAGACCTTCAGCTTGCGGCCGTTGATTTCCATCCTGCCGCCGGTCAGGTATTCAAGTCCCATCATGAAGCCGGTCTCGGTCTCCCTGGCGTAGGGCTCCAGGATGCCGGTTTTGCCGGCGATGAGGGCGACCTTCAGTTCCTGGGCGCCGGCCAGGAGCGGCGCCAATGCAAGCAACAGGGCAATCAGCTTTGTCATCGATCAGTCCACACTGGCGAGGAAGTTGCGCAGCGCCTCTTGCGCGGCGGGCTCGGACAGCATCGGCGCGTGGCCGACGTCGGGCACCTCAGCATACATCATGCGCGGTGCTGCAGCACGCATGGCGTTGGCCTGGGCCGGCTCGATCAGGTCGGAAAGGGCGCCGCGTATCAGCATGGTGGGACGGCGCCGGGCCAGCCGGCGGAAGGCAAAGTGCGCGGCCATCGAGGTCGAGCGCAGCTTGTTGGCGCGGATCGGCACGGCGATGTTCGGGTCGTAGCGCATGGCCAGGGTGCCGTTGCCTTCTTCACGGAAGGCCCGGCGCGCCCAGCGCTCCCACTCCTGCGCCGTGTTGCCGGGGAAGGCGACCGCGTTGATGCCGCCGATGTAGTCCGCCGCCTGCTGCCAGCTCGTGAACTGTTCGCCCTTGCCGGTATAGCCGCGGATGCGCGACAGGCCGCGTTCCGACAGGGTCGGGCCGACGTCGTTCAGGACCGCCGCCGCGATCAGCGCCGACTTGCGCAAGGCCAGGGTCATGGTGATCAGCCCCCCCATCGATGTGCCGATGAAGACGGCGCGCTCGATGCCCAGGTCGTGCGCCAGCTTGACGACGTCGTTGGCGTACACCATGGGCGTGTAACGGTCGGGCTGGGAGTCGTATTCGGAATTGCCGCGGCCGCGCACATCGACGGCGATCACGCGCCGGCCCTGGGCCGCAATCCATGGCGCGACGTCTTCAAAGTCGGCCGAATTGCGCGTCAGGCCGTGGATGCAGATCACGGGCAGGCGCGCGGGGCCGCTGGCGGCAGGGTAGTCGCGCGCATACAGGCGCAGGCCATCGTCGCTGGTGTAGCTGATCTCGGAATACATGGTCCTCGTGGGCAGCGTTGCAGGAGCGTGCAGTGTGCAAGAAATGCATCGGCGCGGGAACCGGAGGCCGCGCCCA
Organism: Pseudoduganella sp. R-34; assembly: GCF_049904655.1. Taxonomy (NCBI): domain Bacteria; kingdom Pseudomonadati; phylum Pseudomonadota; class Betaproteobacteria; order Burkholderiales; family Oxalobacteraceae; genus Pseudoduganella; species Pseudoduganella sp. R-34. The sequence goes on along the minus strand of NZ_CP184572.1, from coordinate 4,266,325 downwards.
CTGTGTGTGCAATTTTGCACAGCAACACTACAGCGAGGGAAAATGATGCACAATGGGCCGCATGAAAACCCTGCCCGAATGGACTGACCTGCGCTTCTTCCTTGAGCTGGCGCGCTCCGGCACCTTGTCCGGCGCCTCGCGCCGGCTGGAAGTGGAGCACACCACCGTCTCGCGCCGCATCGACCGCCTGGAGCAGCAACTGGGCGCCACCCTGTTCGATCGCTCGCGCGAGGGCTATGAACTGACCGAAATGGGCCACGCGGTGCTGCCCCATGCGGAAGCGATGGAAAGCGCAGTGCTGGCCGCGCAAGGCCAGTTGTCCGGCACCGAAGTCGCGATTCGCGGCGTGGTGCGCCTTGGGGTGCCCGAAGCGCTCGGGGTGCGCTTCATCACGCCGCTGCTGGCGCAATTCCTGCAGGATTATCCCGAGCTGTCGGTCGATCTGCTGGTCCAGCCGCGCTTTGCAAACCTGGCCAGCCGCGAAGCCGACCTGGGCGTGACGCTCGACGCGCCCAACACCGGACGCTACATGGTGACGCGCCTGGCGTCCTTCCGGCTGTACGTGCACGGTTCGCCTGACTACCTGGCCCGCCACCCGCCGATCCAGAAACGCAGCGACCTGGCCGGCCATGACTTTGTCGACTACGTGCAGGACCGCCTGGCCAGCAACGAGCTGAACTTCCTTGATGAACTGGGCGTCAACCCGCGCCGCCGCCTGTGCTGCACGGGCATGCTGGCCCAGGCCGAAGCTGCCGCCGCCGGCCTGGGCCTGATGATGGCGCCGCCTTACATGGCAACGGACGGCCGCCTGGTGCCGGTGTTGCAGGACGAGGTATTCGTCGAGCGCGCCTACTGGCTGGTGGCGCCCGTCGACTTGTACCGGCTGCCGCGCGTCAGGGCGGTCTGGAACTTGCTCCGCTCGTTTGCCGAATCGCGCGCCAGCCTTTTCATCTCGAACAAATAGGGCAGCTCACCCGAAATCTCGATCCGGTGCAAGTCTGGATCGGCCCGGTCCGGCAGCGGCGCCCGTTGCGCCAGCGCCTGCAGAATGGGCGCCGGGTCGTAGCTCCAGTCCACCATGTAGCGGCAAGGGTCGCCTTCGCGCACCTTCATCAGCGCCAGTTCGAACTGGGACACGGAGACCACCAGCGGGTCTTCATGCCCGGCCAGGAAGCCAAGGAAGGCCAGCGGCTGGTACTCGCGGAACGGCGAGATGTTCTCCTGCCGGATGAAGGCTTGCAGCGCTTTCTCCAGCAAGCCGGCCTGGCGCAGCAATTCGACGGTCAGCACGCAGCTGCGTTCGAGCACGTAGATGCGCCACAGCAGCACATTGCCGCGCGCTTCCTGCAGGTCGGGGGAATCGGCAACCCGGTGGAAATAGGGCGCGTCGCCGGGCCCGGGCTGGTAAGTGGCGCGCATCAGGCCAAGCAGGATGCGCTGGTGGCTGGCCAGGTCCATGTCTACCTCCATTTTCGTTGCCGCATTTGCTGCAGGGTGTTGGCGATGGCTGCGTTGCCCAGGCCGGGCACCGCCTCCGGCATGAATTCGTACACGATCACTTCCGCCTCGGTCGCGACCTGCTGCAGCACTTGCTGCGCCAGGTCCATGGTGCAGGGGCGCGGCAGGCGCGAATGCACGTCCAGCATCAGGCCGTTGTGCTTGACGCCGCAGGCCACGTGCACTTCCTTCACGTGGCGGCCATCGAGTTCGGCGAGGAAGGCCTGTATGTCGAGCGCATGGTTATGTTCATCGCATTCCAGGTTGTACACGTCCAGCACCAGGCCGCAGCCGCTGTCGCGCGCCACCGCGTTCAGGAAACCGGCGTCGCTGTAGTCGGCCGGGCAGTCCGGCACCACGTGCACGATGTTCTCCAGCAGGAAGGGCAAGCCGTAGCGCTGCTGCAGGCACCAGGCCCGCTGCGCCACCAGCTCCGCTGCCTGCTCAGTGCGCGGCATGGCCAGCATGATGCCGAGATGTTCGCCGTCGACCCGCGTAAAGCCAAGGTGCTCGCTGTGCCAGCGCACCCGCACCTGGTCCATCAGTTCGTCGAGCAGGTGCAGGTAGGTCGGCGACCAGCCATCGTGCGAGCCGATGGACAGGCTGACGCCATGCACCACGATGGTTTTTTCGCGGTCGATGTTTTTCAGTTCGGCCAGGATGCCCTTGTCCAGCGAGATCCGCTCGCCATCGGCCACCGACATGGTTTCCGGCGTGACTTCGATGATGTCCACGTGCGGCAGCATCATCTCCAGCAACGCCGGATCGCGCCCCTCATAGCTGACGCCCACGCCCAGGGCAGGGCGCGGGTCGTGCGCAGGCAATTCAGCCGCGGAGTTCATGTTCCAGCACCGCGCCTTCGATGTGCGGCACCTCGCGCAGCACGCGGCCGATCGACGGGTCGCCGCGCAGGAAAGTCAGGTCGAAGCCGGTCAGGCCGCAGTTGCAGCCGCCTTTCGGCACCATCTGGGACACGGCGATATCGAGCGCCTTGTGCAATTCTTCCAGGGTGACCTTGCCTTCGCTGACGACGATTTTGATATGGTTTTTCTTGGAATTGGTGTGGCGCAGTTCTTCCATGACGATCTCCAGGCGGTCCGGTATTGAAGAGGGGCGGGCCCTTCGGACCAGGCTATGGACCGCGCCCCGTGCTTTCCATGGGAGTCACTTTAGGCCGAGGACAGGCGCGGCGAATTGGTACTGGCACCCAGATTCCGGATCGCCAGCACCTAGTTTTTGTGCAGCGAGGTGGGCGGCCGGCGCAGCAAGTCGAGGCGCGTGGTGGCGCCCAGCTTGCCGAGCAGGGTTGAAACGTGGTGTTCGATGGTGCGTTCGGAACGGCACAGGCGCTGGGCGATTTCAAGGTTGCTGAGGCCATCGAGCAACAGTTCCAGCACCTGGGCTTCACGGCGGGTCAGGCCGCTCGGGTGCTGGCGCGCTGCTGCGTAGGGACCGCGCCGCGGCTTCGGCAGCTGGGCCTGGGCGCCGCAGGCGCGGGCGCGCTGCCGCGCCAGCGCAGCCGCCGGTGCGGCGCCGATCTGTTCCAGCAGGGCGACTGCCTTGGGCATGGCTTGCGCAGCCGCGTCGCCGGGCAGGTCGAGCAAGGCCAGCGCTGCTTCGAATGGCAGGCCCAATGCCAGCCAGGCGTCGCAGGCAGCCTGCCCATTGCCGGCCGCTTCCGCGGCGCGCGGCGGCGGTGTCCAGCCTGCCGGCCCGCCTTCCACGGCGATTGCCGCCCGGCGCCGCCAGGCGCCGACTGCCGCCAGGTCCCAGGCGTTGACGCCGGACAGGTCGAACTGGCCGATCTCGTCCAGCCAGCGCCGGCAACTGTCCAGGTCCTGCACTTGCCAGGCCGCTTCCGCAAGGGCCAGCAGCACCGGCAGCAAGCGCTGCGATTCGCCGGTGGCACGCGCCCATTGCAGCGCTTCCTGCAGGCAGCGTGCGGCATCCTGTTCGCCCTGGCGCGACAGGGTCCGCCCGAGTACCGTCAAGGCAGGCAGCCGCATCACCAGGCTCAGGTCGGGCAGGGCGAGCACCTGCCGCGCCAGCGCGGCGGCCTGGGCGAACTCACCCTTGTCGAGATGGAGCTGCGCCTGCCAGCCGGTCAGGTAGTGCACCCAGGCGTCCAGTTCATGTTCGCGATGGTAGGCGAGGCCCTCGGCCAGCAGGCGTTCGGCCAGGGCAAACTGCTTGAACACGACAGCGTATTCCACCCAGTTGCTATAGATGCGCGCCGCGTGTTCGTGCAGGTGCTGTTCCAGGGCGCATTGCAAGCCGTCGGCCAGGTCTTGCTGGCCGCCGTCGTCGCCCAGGAACAGCTTTGCGCTGCCGATATTGGTCAGCGCATGGACGCGCGTGTCATGGTCGTGCAGCGCGGTAGCCAGTTCCAGCGCCAGGCGGCCCCATTCGATGGCGGACGCCGGATGGTTCTGCAATAGCTGGTGCTGCGAACGCATGCTGTAGGCCATGGCCAGCTCTTTGCTGTTCGGCAGTTGCTCGAGCGTGCGGATCGCTTCCAGCCCGTAGCGTTCCGCTTCCTTTGCCTCGCCGCGGTACCAATGGGTGCGTGCCAGCCAGCGCAGGTTCAGGCCGACCTTGTCCGGCCGCTCCACGCTTTGCCACAGGGCGATAGCCTTTTGCCGCGCCTCGATCAGGCGCTCGTCGATGCGCAGCAGGCCCGCCTCGTAAGCCCAGTCCTCGTAAAGCTGGGCAGCTTCGCCGGTCCAGCCGACCGCGTCGACGAACTGCAGTGCGCTGGCCAGGTGGGCCGCCGCCTGCCTGTGGGCGCCCAGGCGCGCCGCCTGGCGTGCCGCGCGCGGCGCCAGTTGCAGCACCATGTGCGCATCCTGCGCTCCGGTTGCGTGATGCACGAGCCGCGCCAGTTCGACCCGCGCATGGGGCGGCGCCTGCTCGGTCAGGGCTTTGCACAGGCGTTTGTGCAGGGCGCGGGTGGCGCCGGGGCGCAGTCCGCTCAACAAGGCCTGGCGCGCCAGCTCGTGGCGGAACGACAACAGGCCGGGGCTGGCGCGCTGCAGCAGGCCGCTGTCCACGCTGCAGTCGATCGCATCGTGCCCGTCCTCGCCGAGCAGGGCTTCGAGCAGCCACTCTTCCAGTGCGACGGGGCTGACGCTGACCAGTTCCAGCACGGTGCGCACCTGTGCGTCCAGGCGCGATGTGCGGGCCCAGACCGCGTCGCGCACCGAGGCCGGCAAATGGCCGGGCGAACGGTTGCAGTCGCTCAGCAGTTCGGAAAGGAAGAAGGGATTGCCGCAAGTGACGCGGTATAGCTCGGAGGGATCGCAGCCGGCATCGCGCGCGAGAGTGGCGACCGCTTGCGGCGACAGGGGCGGCAGGTCGATGCGCTGGGTGCTGGCGGGAGGCAAGTCGCCCGCCCAGCGCCAGAAGGCATGGTCGGGCGGCAGCTCGTCGTTGCGGGCGCTGGCCAGCAGCATGGTGTGCTGGCCGCCGATGCGGCGCGCCAGGTATTTCAGCAGGTCCAGCGTGGCCTGGTCGGCCCAGTGCAGGTCCTCGCACATGACCAGCACCGGCCGCGGTTGGGCGGCAAGGTGGCCCAGCAGCATCGGCATCAGGACGTCGGGACTGGCGGCGTTGTCGATGGCCGACACCACGTCCTGGCCCAGGGCGGGCGCAAAATCGCGCAAGGGGCCCAGCACGCGCGGCGTGGACAGGTCTTCGCAAGCGCCCTGCAAGACGAAGAACTCGTCCTTCAAGGGGGCAGCAAAGGCTTGCAGCAGGGATGACTTGCCGATGCCGGCTTCACCCAGCACCAGCGCCATCCCGCCCGCACCTGAGCTAACGCGGCTGGCAAGCCGCTGCAAATCCTGCAATTGCCTTTCGCGCTCGAGCAGCATCTGGCTCTCCTCACTGCCATCATATTCCTGTCAGCGCAAAGAGATTCTCACCAATCGTAACGTGCGTCAGAACTTGTATGAAGCGGTCAGCTTGTAGGTGCGCGGATCGCCGTAGTAGGTGGTGACGGTGTTGAAGAAGCCGCCGAAGGCATAGCCGGCCACCTTGTAGCGCTTGTCCGTCAGGTTGCGGCCGTGCAGGCCGATTTGCAGGCGGCGGTCGGCGCTGGTCCATACCAGGCCGGCATCCCACAGCGTGAAGCCGCCCTGGGCCAGCATCTGGTTCTGCGGCACCAGTGCATCCATCGAGGCGATGCCGGTCAGGCGCACGATCTCGGCCTGGTACACCTTGTCCTTGTAGGACAGGCTGTTGTTGAAGCTCATGTTGCCGCCACGGCCGAACAGGCTGACCGGCCATTCATAGGTCGCGCCCAGGTTGGCCGACTTTTTCGGCGTGTTCTGGAATTCCGCGCTTTGCGCCACATTGACCAGGGTGGCGCCGCTGGCCACCATCCATTCCTTGTACTCGGCATCGATGTAGCTCAGCATGCCGTTCAGCGACAGTCCATCGGTCACGCGGGCAATCGCTTCCAGTTCCAGGCCCTTGATCTTGGCCTTGCCGGCGTTGGTCAGCGTGCCGGCGAAACCGTTCACCTGGCCTTGTGCATTGAAAGTCGGGATCGAGCCCGGGATCTGGACGTTCTTGTAGTCGGTGTAGAACACCGCCGCATTGGTCTGCAGGCGGCCGCTGTTCAGCGACGATTTCAAGCCCAGTTCAACGGTATCGACTTCTTCCGGATTCACGCCCTTGCGCTTCTCCAGCGAGGCCGGGGTGTTCGGGCCGCCGGTTGCCGTCAGGTCCATCCGCGGATCGAACATGCCGCCCTTGAAGCCGCTCTGGTAGCTGCCGTACACGTTGTGTTCCGGCGACAGCTTCCAGCCAAAGCCCAGTTTCGGGGTGAACTTCCTGTCCTTGCGGTGCAAGTCACCCTTGCCGAGGTCCGTATTCGGCGCCAGCCCCACGGCGGCGGGATTGCCCAGGTTGGGCGAACCGGCCAGGCCGAGGTAGGTGCGCTTGTAGATGGCGGCTTCGCGCTCGTCATCGGTCCAGCGGCCGCCGATGCTGACGTTGAAGTTGTCGGATACGCTATAGCTGGCGTCCGCGTAGACGGCCCAGGTCCTGGAATCGATATCGTCGCGGGTCAGCAGCGACAGGCCGCCGGCCGCGTTGTACAGCACGTCGAATTCGTTGAAGGCATTGGTCTTCATGTAGAACAGGCCGGCCACGCCCTGCCATTTGGCGCCGGTGTAGGTGAGCTGGAATTCCTGGCTGTCCTGCTTGTCGCTGTAGATGGCGGGCGCTTCCCACAGCGGCGCGTTCAGGGAATCGAAGTCGATCGGGGCGTAGGACCTGGACGAACGGTGCGCGGTGACCGACTTGAACATGGTTTCCGCATTGATGTTGTAGTCGATGGTCAGCGAGGCGCCCTTGGTGGTCACCTGCTGCTCATGGCCATTCACCTTGTACAGGTTGGCGCGCGTGTCATAGGCGCCTTCCAGCGGCGGTTCGTTGCCCGGCGGCGGGCCATTCAGCAGGCGGTAGCCTTGCTTTGGCTCGGAATCGTCTTTGGTGTAATCCGCCGCGAGACGGATGAACAGGTCGCTGTTCGGCACTAGTTCCGCGCTGATGCGGGCGGCATTAACGTCCTTGTTATAGTTCTCGCGGCCGTTGATCACATTCTTGCCGAAGCCATCGCGATTGAAGGTGCCAACCGTGCCGCCAATGCGCAGGATGTCGCTGACCGGGGTGCTGCCTTTCAGGACCAGGTCGCGCTGGCTGTAGTTGCCAAGCGCCCCCTTGATTTCGAAAGTCGGGTTAGGGGACAGCTTGCGGGTCACATACTTGACTGCGCCGCCGATGGTGTTGCGGCCGTACAGCGTGCCTTGCGGGCCGCGCAGCACTTCGATGCGTTCCAGGTCGTAGATGTCGGTCAGGGCGCCTTGCGGGCGGGCCAGGTAGACGTCGTCCAGGTAGATGCCGACGCCTTGCTCGTAACCGGCAACAGGATCTTGCTGGCCGATGCCGCGAATGAAGGCGGTGAGGGTGGTGTTTGTGCCGCGCGAAGCCTTGAGCGTGGTATTGGGCACGATGTCGGTCAGGGCGGTGATGTCGGGCAGCGCTTTCTTGTCGAGTTGGGCGCCGGACAGCGCGGTCACGGCTCCCGGCACGTCCTGGATCAGCTCTTCGCGCTTGCGGGCGGTAACGATCACCCGGTCCATCCCGCCTTCGGCCTTCTCACCGCCGGCGCTTTGCGCCAAGGCCGGGTGGGAATAAATGGCGGGAAGCGTCATCATCACGGCTGCTGCCGAGCGTCGCAGCATGAAATTGTGTTTCGACACGCGCATCAAAGTCTCCTCAGGTTTTGTTATGCGAGGAGTGTGCATGTTTTGCCAACTGTGCGAAACTGACAGGGTTGCACTCACGTTGTGCAATTTTGCACAGAATCGCCAGTTGTGATATTTCAAATTCAAAAAGAACTAATCCGTCCTGATATAGCTGCGTCGCGGCGGCCTGGCTGCTTGCTATCCTCTGCCGAAAAACGCATCCTGGAGGGACGATGGCGGCAACAAATGAAACCCGGCGCAAGGTGTTCCTTGGCTTGTTGGGCAGTGCCGCGGGCATGGCACTCGGCGGTGGCGCCGGGGCCCGCGCGATGGTCGACCAGGCCACCAGGGTATTCCGCCTTGATGGCGGCGGCGTCACCTATGCGTTTGGCATCAATGCCGGCGGGCAGGTGCAATCGCTGTATTGGGGCGCTGCGCTTGCTGCCAGCGACAGTCTTCCTGCGGCAGTTCCGGTCGAAGCCAATTCGTCGAACGAGATGGCGCCTGGCCTGACGCCATACGAGTTTGCGGGATTTGGTGGCGGCTTGACAACGGAGCCGGCATTGAAGGTCCGCTTCCCCGACGGCGTGCGCGACCTCGACCTGCGCTATGCCGGCCATCAGGACAAAGGAGACAGCCTTGTGCTGCAGTTGCAGGACGCGAAGCGGGCCGTCCGCGTCGCCTTGACTTACGCGATGGACGAAGCGACCGGGATCCTCGCGCGCTCCGCCGTGGTGGAAAACCGGACGGGCAACTGGATTCAGGTGGATCAAATGGCGGCTGCCTGCCTGAACCTGCCTTACAGCGACGATTACCGGTTGTACTTCCTGTCCGGCCGGTGGGCCGGGGAATTCATGCTGCAGACCCGCGCGATCACGCCGGGCGCGTTCGTGCTGGAAAGCCGCAAGGGCGTCACCTCGCACCAAATCAATCCATGGATTGCGGTGAGCCGCGCCGCAACCGGCGAAGAGTCCGGCCCGGTGTGGTTCGGAGCACTGGGCTGGAGCGGCAACTGGCGCATCAACGTCGAGATGGATGCCATGGGCGGGGTGCATGCCACTGCCGGCTACAACCCGTTCGACTTCAGCTACCGCCTTAAGCAGGGGGAGAGCTTGGCGTCGCCGGTCTTCCATGCCGGCTTTTCCAACGAGGGATTTGGCGGGGCTTCGCGCGTATTCCATCGCTACCAGCGAGAAAAGGTCTTGCCGCACGCGCCAAGGCCACGCCTGCGGCCAGTCCTTTACAACTCGTGGGAAGCGACCTTCTTTGACGTGAATGAAGCAGGGCAGGTGGCGCTGGCCGAAAAAGCGGCCAGCATCGGCGTCGAGCGTTTTGTGGTAGACGATGGCTGGTTTGGTGCGCGCGACAGCGACAAGGCCGGGCTTGGGGATTGGGTGGTCAACCTGAAGAAGTTTCCCAGTGGCCTGGGGCCGCTGATCAAGCGCGTGAATGGCCTGGGCATGCAGTTCGGGCTCTGGGTCGAGCCGGAAATGGTGAATCCGGACAGCGATCTGTATCGCGCCCATCCCGACTGGGTCATCAATTTCCCCGGCCGGCAGCGCTCCGAGGCCCGTAACCAGCTGGTGCTTAACCTGGCGAGGAAGGACGTCTGCGAACACTTGCTGAAGGTGCTGGATGCACTGCTCTCCAGCCACAATATCGAATACCTGAAATGGGACCATAACCGCGCCTGGTCGGAACCCGGCTGGCCGGAAGTGGCGCCGGACGACCAGCAGCGGCTTTACGTGGCCTACGTCGACAACCTGTACAAGCTGCTGGCCGGGCTGCGCCGCCGGCATCCGAAGCTTGAGATCGAATCCTGCGCCAGCGGCGGCGGCCGGGTCGACCTGGGCATCATGAAGCTCACCGAACAGGTCTGGACCTCGGACAATACCGATCCGTACGACCGCCTCGTCATCCAGGACGGATACAGCCATGCCTATGCTCCTGCCGCGATGATGGCATGGGTGACGGATTCGCCGAACTTCGTGAACAAGCGCGTGACTTCGCTGGAGTACCGCTTCCTGTCGGCCATGCAGGGCGGGCTTGGTATCGGCGCCAACCTCAATCACCGGCAGGACGAGGATTTCGCCAAGGCCCGGCGCCTGGTCGAAGCATACAAGCAGGTTCGCGCGACGATCCAGCTTGGGAACCTCTATCGCCTGGTATCGCCGGGGAACGGCTCGCCGCGCTCGGCCACGCTCTCCGTGTCGCATGACCGCAAACAGGCCGTGCTGTTCGCCTTCCTGCACTCCAGCATGTTGCGTTCTGCGCAAAAGACGATCCAGCTGCGCGGACTGGACGCCAGCGCCGTCTACTCGCTGCGCCCGATCGCCGGCTCCGCGGCGGCAGGAACCGTTGCCAAGGCAAGCGGCGCCTACTGGATGGGACATGGATTGAAGGTAGCGCTTGAGGGCGATTTCCAGGCTGCTGCGTTCGTGCTGGAGGCCGTGTCCTAAGCGGGGCTGCGCTTGAGGCTCGCCTGGTAACGGCGAGCCTCTTGCCAGAAAGCCCTTGCGACCGGCGAAAGCCGGCTCTCATCGAGGCAGGCCAGCCCAATGCGCCTGGATGCGCCAGGAACGATGGGGCGCAGGACCACGCCTTCATAGTATTGCGGAAGCGCCAGCCTTGCCAGTATCGAGATGCCTTTCCCGCTCGCGACCAGTTCAAGGATGGACATGAGCTGAACCAGTTCGTAACTGGTTTGCGGGCGCAAGCCGTTCTTTTCAAACAGTCTCGTGACCAGGGCTTGCGAACCTGCGCGCGTCAGGATGAATGGCTCGCTCGTCATCGCCTTGAGCGGCACGGTTTCCAGCCGCGCCAGGGGATGCCTGGAAGGCAGGACTGCTACCAGTTCGTCGACGGCCAGGGTTTGCGTATCGAAGTCCCGTTTGGGAAGCGTGAGCGCGGCCAGCTCCAGGCGACGTTCGACCAGGTCCTGCGAGGTTTGCTCGTCAGGCTTTTCCGTGACAACGACCTCCACGCCGGGATAGCGCGCCTTGAAGCGCTCCAGTAGCGGCGGCAGGACCCTGATCGTTGCGCTGGCCCCGAAGGAACCCAGGCGCAGCAGCCCTGTCCTGAGCTCCGCCCCAGCCAGCGCCGTTGCCTGCGCCAGCTGGAGTGAAGCGAAGACGTCGCGTACGTGGGGCAAGACTTGTTTGCCGGTATAGGTAAGTGCCATGCCAGGCGCATTACGGTCGACCAGCTCGGTGCCGAGCGCAGTTTCCAGCGCGCGCAGTGCATGGCTGGTGGCCGAGGGCGACATGCCAAGCTTGGCGCCGGCGCCGGCGATGCCGTCCGAGGACACGAGCGCCAGAAGCAATTCGAGTTGACGAAGTGTAGGAGAGGGCATTGGCCGGTATTGAAATCAAATTCAATTGTGGATGAATTTGATGAAGAATACGATAAGCCACTGTTCGCAACAACACTTGTTTTCGCAATGAGCACTATCCTGGTATCGCTTTGGCCGCTGTTTTTACTGATCGTGGCTGGCTACTATTTGAAGCAAGCAGGTTTTCCCGGTGAGGGCTTCTGGCCGGGCGCAGAACGCTTCAACTATTTCATCCTGTTTCCCGCCCTGCTGTTTGGCAGCCTGGCGGCTGCGCCATTGGACAACCCGGCCTTGCCCCGGCTGCTCGCGGCGACGATGCTGGCCTTGTTGGCATGCGGCGCGGGATTGCTGTTTTTCCGAGCGCTGAAAGGCTGGCCTGCCGCGCGTTTTGGCGTCATGTTGCAAGGTATCCTGAGGTTCAACACCTACCTTGGCCTGGCAACCGTCGGCAGCTTGTATGGCAAGCAAGGCATGCTGCTGGCGAGTGTCCTGCTTGCCTTGCTGGTGCCTACCGTGAATGTGTTGTCCGTCCTGGCCCTGTCGGCCGACAGTGGCGTGAACCTCAAGTCGCTCGCCGTTGCCCTTGCAAAGAATCCATTGATCCTGTCCTGCTTGGCCGGAGTGTGCCTGAATCTCACCGGATTGCACCTGGATTGGGGCGCGGATCGCCTGCTGGCATTGCTGTCCGGTTCCAGCCTGCCCCTCGGCCTCTTGTGCGTGGGAGCCGCTTTGAAGCCCAGCGAGCTGCGCGGCCAGCTCGCCGCAATGGTTTCAAACAGCGCGGCGCGGCTGTTGCTGGTTCCGCTGGTGGCCTGGCTGAGCGCGCGCTTGCTCAAGCTGACCGGCACCGAGACGGCAATCATGGTGCTGTTCTTTGCCTTGCCAACGGCGCCAACTTCCTATGTACTGACGCGGAAAATGGGCGGAGACGGCCATCTCATGGCCGGCATCATCTCGCTGCAAACCCTGTTGTCCGCAATCAGCCTGCTGGCGATATTGGCGCTTGCCACATGACGCGCTTATACCAGGGCTGGCCCGGTTCCAGGGCCTGGTAGGCGCCAGCAAGCGGCTCGTCCGGGGCAATCTCCCGGTCGAGGCCAAGGGTGCCGAAGGGAACCAGGCTGTCGTGGAATAGCTGCAGCACGCGCTGGCGCAGCAGGGGGCCGAAGTCGGGCAGGGCGCGCTGGCAGGCGATCAGGTTGAATTCGTTGAACGAGGCGTCCGTGACAAGGTTGTACTGGGCCCAGGTGATGTGGCTGCGCAGCGATGGCGCCAGCATCGCGCGTCCTCCCTGCACGTTGAAGTAATTGGCCAGCCGCCCCTTTCCGCCGGCCTGCTGGTAGCTTTCCTGCGCCCCTTCGAGCTCACCTTCCGGCAGCCAGGCCGATGCCGCTTCGTCCAGCATCTCGTCGCTGGCGACGGTGGCATAAATTTCGGCGTGGGACAGCAGGCCCATTTCGGCCAGTATGATGGCCAGCGTCCAGGCCTGGCCCGCGCCGGCGCAATCGGCCAGCCAGACGCGGGGCAGGGCGGCGCCGCGCAGGGAATGCTCGGCGGCCTCGCGCAGCATGAGCGCTTCCGCAGGATTGTCGAACAGCGCCGCGGGCGGCACGTGCAGGGCGCGCAGCAGGGCGCTGGACGTTGCCGGATCGTGCAGGACCTGGTCCTGCACCTGCGACAGCGTAGCCAGGCCGCACTGCTGCATGAAGGCGAGCACCTTTTGCTTCAGCGGCGCGCGCTCGTGCAAGCGGAAATCGAAACCGAAGCGGCGCACCAGCGCTTCCAGCAGCAGCTCCAGTTCGAGTTCTTCCAGCTCCGGCGCCGTGTTGCGGCGCAGTTCTCCGTTGGCGCCCATCAGTGCAGCCAGACCCGCATCAGCGACAGCAGCTGCGCCACATCGACCGGCTTGGTGATGTAGTCCGAAGCGCCGGCAGCAATGCACTTGTCGCGGTCCCCCTTCATTGCCTTCGCCGTCAGCGTGATGATCGGCAGCGAGCGGAATTTGGGGATGCGGCGGATGGCGCGCATGGTGTCGTAGCCGTCCATTTCCGGCATCATGATGTCCATCAGGACGATCTCGATGCTTGGATCTCGTTCCAGCACTTCGATGCCGTCGCGCCCATTCTCGGCGAAGGAAACCAGCATCTGCTGGCGCTCCAGCAGCGACGACAGGGCAAAGATGTTGCGCAGGTCGTCGTCGACGATCAGCACCTTGCGCCCCGCCAGGCCGGCATCGGCAGCATGCACTTCCTCCAGCATGCGGCGCTGGGCTTCCGGCAGGTTGGCCTGCGAACGGTGCAGGAACAGGGCGGTTTCGTCGAGCAGTCGCTCCGGCGAACGGGCGTCCTTGATGACGATGGTCTTGGCGTAGCGCTTCAGCTTTGCCACTTCCTTGCGGTTCAATTCCTTGGCGGTGTTGATCACGATCGGCAGGTCGCGCAGGCGCTGGTCCTTGCCGATCAGGTCCAGCAGCTCGAAACCGCTGATGTCGGGCAGCGTCAGGTCCAGCACCATGCAGTCGAAGTGCGAGGCATGCAGCGCAGCCAGGGCGTCCTGGCCGGTGCCGACGGCCGTGATGTCGACGTCGGTGTCGCCGATCAGCTTGACGATGGCATCGCGCTGGTTTTCCTCGTCATCCACCACCAGCAGGTTGCGCTTGCCGCCGATCAGGAAGCGCTGGATACGCATGAACTCCTCGTTCAGGTCCTCCTTGCTGACCGGCTTGTTCAGGTAGGAGATGGCGCCGGAGCGCAGCGCACGCTCGCGTTCGCGCAGGCTGGACATCACATGCACCGGGATATGGCGGGTGCTCGGGTCGCGTTTCAGGCGCTCCAGCACGGTGAAGCCATCGATGTCCGGCAGGTCCAGGTCAAGCAGGATGGCGGAAGGCAGGTAGTCGCGCGCCAGGCTCAGGGCCCAGTCGCCCTGGTGGGTCACGATGCCCTTGAAGTTCTTTTCGCGCGCGAAGTCCAGCACCACCTTGGCAAAGCGCTCGTCATCCTCGACGATCAGCACTGATGGATCGCCCGGAGTGGTCAGGCCCCGGTCGTCAATGGTCGAACCGTAGATTTGCTCGTCCGGCTCGACTTCCTGCTGTTGCTGCGGCTGCGCGTACACAACGGCCGGCGTTGCCACGATCGGCGTGGAGGTTGCTGCCGGCGCGGGCAGGCGCGGCATGGCCGGCTGGCGTGCCGTTTCGTAGTACACGAAACCGGAGCGGTTATACGGCAGGAACAGCGTGAAAGTCGAACCCGCGCCCACGGTGGATTCCACCCGGATCTCGCCACCCAGCAGGCGCGCCAGTTCGCGCGAAATCGACAGGCCCAGGCCCGTGCCGCCGTATTTGCGGGCGGTGGAACCGTCAGCCTGCTGGAAGGCCTCGAAGATCAATTGCAGCTTGTCGGCTGCGATGCCGACGCCGGTGTCGCTGACCGAGAAGGCCAGCACGGCGTCGGCATTGCCCAGGTTCGGATGGTCGGCGCTCCAGCCGCTTTGCACCAGCGCGATGCCCAGCGATACCTGGCCGTGGTTGGTGAACTTGAAGGCGTTGGACAGCAGGTTTTTCAGCACTTGCTGCAGGCGCGTGGTATCGGTCATCAGGGAGGCCGGGAGGTTGCCGCCAAGTTCCACGGTGAAGCCCAGGTGCTTGGCCTCCGCCATGTGGCGGAAGGTGCGCTCCACATAGCTGCGCAGGTTGGCGAAGCGGTATTCCGACACGTCCAGCGTGACGGTACCGGATTCGATCTTCGACAGGTCCAGGATGTCGTTAATCAAGGTAAGCAAGTCGGAGCCGGAGCCGTGGATGGTCTTTGCGAACTCCACCTGCTTGCCGGACAGGTTGCCTTCCGGGTTGTCGCCCAGTTGCTGCGCCAGGATCAGCAGCGAATTCAAAGGCGTGCGCAGCTCGTGCGACATATTCGCCAGGAACTCGGACTTGTACTTGGACGACAGGGCCAGCTGGGTCGCCTTTTCCTCCAGCGCCAGTTTCGCCTGTTCCACCTCGCGGTTCTTGCGCTCCACCTCGATGTTCTGTTCGGACAGCAGGCGGGCCTTTTCCGCGAGTTCCTGGTTGGTCTGTTGCAGCTCCTGCGCCAGCGACTGCGACTGGGTCAGCAGCGATTCGGTCCGGCTGTTTGCCTCGATGGTATTCAGCACCACGCCGATCGACTCCATCAGCTGGTCGAGGAAGGACAGGTGGGTTTCGGTGAAGCGGTCCAGCGAAGCGATCTCGATCACCGCCTTCACCTGCTGCTCGAACAGGATAGGCAGCACCACGATATTGGTCGGCGGCGCCGCGCCCAGGCCCGAGCTCACCACGATGTAATCGCGCGGCACATCGGTCAGCCAGATGCGCACTTTCTCCAGCGCGCACTGGCCCACCAGGCCTTCGCCCGGCAGGAAGGAAGTCGGCAGCTTGCGCGAAGAGCGGTAGCCGTAGCTGGCGATCATGCGCAGGCGGGCGTCGGCCAGTTGCGAGTCCATCATGTAGAACACGCCGTGGTGGGCCGACACCAGCGGCGCCAGCTCGGACAGGATCAGCTTTGTCACCGCCTGCAGGTCGCGCTGGCCCTGCAGCAGGCGGGTGAAGCGCGCCAGGTTGGTTTTCAGCCAGTCCTGCTGCGCATTCTTCTGCGTGGTTTCCTTCAGGTTGCGGATCATCTCGTTGATGTTGTCCTTCAGGTAGGACACCTCGCCGCGCGCTTCCACCTGGATGGAACGGGACAAGTCGCCGCGCGTCACGGCGGTTGCCACTTCCGCAATGGCGCGCACCTGGTTGGTCAGGTTGGCCGCAAGCTGGTTCACGTTCTCGGTCAAGTCCTTCCACGTACCGGCCACGCCGGACACGTTGGCCTGGCCGCCCAGCTTGCCCTCGGTGCCCACCTCGCGCGCCACGCGGGTCACTTCCGACGCGAAGGAAGACAGCTGGTCCACCATCACGTTGATGGTGTCTTTCAGCTCAAGGATCTCGCCCTTCACGTCCACGGTAATTTTCTTCGACAGGTCGCCGCGCGCCACGGCGGTGGTCACCGCCGCGATATTACGCACCTGGCCCGTCAGGTTCGACGCCATGAAGTTCACGTTGTCGGTCAAGTCCTTCCAGGTGCCGCCCACGCCCGGCACATAAGCCTGGCCGCCCAGCTTGCCCTCGGTGCCGACTTCGCGCGCCACGCGGGTCACTTCGGATGCGAAGGAGGAAAGCTGGTCCACCATCACGTTGATGGTGTTTTTCAGTTCCAGGATCTCTCCCTTCACGTCCACGGTAATCTTCTTGGACAGGTCGCCGTTCGCCACCGCGGTCGTCACCTCCGCGATGTTACGCACCTGGCCCGTCAGGTTGGACGCCATGAAGTTCACGTTGTCGGTCAAGTCCTTCCAGGTGCCGCCGACACCGGACACGTTAGCCTGGCCGCCCAGCTTGCCCTCGGTACCCACCTCACGCGCCACGCGGGTCACTTCCGATGCAAAGGAGTTCAACTGGTCCACCATCACGTTGATGGTGTTCTTCAGTTCCAGGATCTCGCCCTTCACGTCCACGGTAATCTTCTTGGACAAGTCGCCGTTCGCCACGGCGGTCGTCACCTCCGCGATATTACGCACCTGGGAAGTCAGGTTGCCCGCCATCGAGTTCACCGAGTCGGTCAAGTCTTTCCAGGTGCCGGCCACGCCTTTCACCTGCGCCTGCCCGCCCAGCTTGCCCTCGGTACCCACTTCGCGCGCCACGCGGGTCACCTCGGAAGCGAAGGAGGAAAGCTGGTCCACCATCACGTTGATGGTGTTTTTCAGTTCCAGGATCTCGCCCTTCACGTCCACGGTAATCTTCTTGGACAGGTCGCCGTTCGCCACCGCGGTCGTCACCGCCGCGATGTTGCGCACCTGGCCCGTCAGGTTGGACGCCATGAAGTTCACGTTATCTGTCAAATCCTTCCAGGTGCCGCCCACGCCCGGCACGTAAGCCTGGCCGCCCAGCTTGCCCTCGGTACCCACCTCACGCGCCACGCGGGTCACTTCGGACGCGAAGGAACGCAGCTGGTCCACCATCACGTTGATGGTGTCCTTCAGCTGCAGGATCTCGCCGCGCACGTCCACCGTAATCTTCTTGGACAGGTCGCCGTTCGCCACGGCGGTCGTCACCTCCGCGATATTGCGCACCTGGGAGGTCAGGTTGCCCGCCATCGAGTTCACGGAGTCGGTCAAGTCCTTCCAGGTGCCGGCCACGCCTTTCACCTGCGCCTGGCCGCCCAGTTTGCCCTCGGTACCGACCTCCCGCGCCACGCGGGTCACCTCGGAAGAGAAGGACGTCAACTGCTCCACCATGGTATTCGCGGTCATGGCCGCGCGCAGGTACTGGCCCTTCAGCGGATGGCCGTCCACCTCCAGCGCCATGGTTTGCGACAGGTCGCCCTTCGCCACAGCGCCGATCACGCGCGCCATTTCAGTGGTCGGGCGGACCAGGTCATCAATCAGCGTATTGACCGCGCTGATGATGGTCGCCCAGCCGCCCGAGACATGGACGGTTGCCCGCTGCGTCAGGCGGCCTTCGCGGCCCACCACGCGGCTAACCTCGGTCACCGACTTCACCATTCGTTCATTGGTTTCGATGATGTCGTTGAGGGTATCGGCGATCTTGCCCGAGACGCCGGTCCAATCGGAGGGTAAGCGCGCGGAAAAATCGCCTTTTTTCAGGGCCATCAGGGTGGACAGGATGAGCTTGAGGTCCAACTCTTCCGGCAGTTCGGTCATGTCGTTCATTCGACGCTACCTCAGGTATGAAGGTGGAATGCGGGGGGAAGGCTTAATGTCACTCCGGCAGGGGGCGACAGTCAAGTACAAACGTGACAAAAAGCTTCACTTTGTCAACTATGCAACGCGCCGGGAAACATTTTACTAAGCATAACCACGTGCAATTTTCCAACGCGCACGATTGGGCGGCGAAATTCGGGGGCAAAATTCGGGGTCAGGTCTGTCATTTGGACAGCCAGCACGCACCTTTGATTTTTCTCAATACGTCCGTTCGAACGCGTTGATTGCGCGACTGACCGTTTTGACAGAAACTCGTGCATACCGGGCAATCTCTGGCATTGAATAGGCGAGGGAGCGGTAGGCGCGGGCCATCGCTTCCTTGGGATCCCGGTATGTAGCGAAGTATTGTTGCAAGGGCCCTGCAAGTGCGCGCCGTTGGGTCCGCTTTAGCTCCATCAAGTTGCCTTCCGCGCGACTACCCACAACGCGGGCGCAGAATTCTTCGTCTCCAAGCATGAGCTGATTGGAGACAGTAGCAAGGGGACTGGGTCCCCCAATGCCAGCGGCAACGAATTCCTTGTAGGCTTGCCGCGCATCATGCTTATTGCTATTGAAATGTGCGAGCAGAGCTTCGGAGCGCAGCCAAACCGGTCCGTCAACCACACCCATAGTTGCGTTATAGCTGCTCCAAAGCCAATAAGATGGGCATTGCACCATGTTCGCGCGCACCGGGTTGAGTTCGATGTACCGCGCCACTTCCTTCATGTACAGCTCGCGTTGGCAGAGGATCGCCTTGAAGCGTCCCTGAAACACGTGCCCGACAAGCCCGTGAGCGCGGTTGAAGTACTGCGAGTAGCTTCCGTTCAGGTGTCGCATGCCGCGCGAGAGATGCCCGTCAACGGTCTCAAGCAAGATGTGAAAATGATTGCCCATTTGGCAGTAAGCCAGCACGCCAAAATTGAAGCGGTCACAGGTCTCGCCTAATAGCGTAAGCCAGGTCAGCCGATCACTATCAGACCGAAAAATGCGGTCTTTGCGGTCTCCGCGTGCCGTGACGTGGTACAGCGCGTCGCTGAGTTCGATTCTGAGTGGCCGGTTCATGGAAAGAGCATATGCCGCTTTCCATTACCCATAATTGCGATGGCGCAATAAATTGAAGAACACCCGCCAGCGGACATTTCGAGGCGGGTGTTTTGATATTGATCAAAGGTGTGTAGCGACTGTCCAAATGACAGACCTGACCCCGAATTTATTTCAACTGCTTGAGGAGGAAGGCATAGGTCAATGCCCACATCTGGGCTTGCTGGTCGTTGTTGGCGGCGCCGGCGTGGCCGCCTTCGGTGTTTTCCCAGTACAGCACGTCGTGACCCTGGTCTTTCATCTTGGCCACCATCTTGCGCGCGTGGCCGGGATGGACACGGTCGTCGCGGGTGGAGGTGGTGAACAGGACGCGCGGATAGTGCTTGTCCTTGAATACGTTCTGGTACGGGGAGTATTGGCTGATATAGGCCCACTGCGCCGGGTCGTCGGGGTCGCCATATTCACCCATCCAGGAGGCGCCGGCCAGCAGCTTGCTGTAACGCTGCATGTCCAGCAGCGGCACCTGGCAGACCACGGCGTTGAACAGGTCGGGGCGCTGGGTCAGCGCGGCGCCGACCAGCAGGCCGCCATTGCTGCCGCCCATGATGCCGAGGTGGCGCGGGCTGCTGATCTTGCGCTTGATGACGTCTTGTGCGACGGCGATGAAGTCGTCGAAGGCGCGCTGGCGGTGTTCCTTCAGCGCGGCCTGGTGCCAGCGCGGGCCGAATTCACCGCCGCCGCGGATGTTGGCCAGCACGTAAGCACCGCCTTGCTTGAGCCATGCTTCGCCGGTGGTGCCGCTGTAGAAGGGCTTCATCGATACTTCAAAGCCGCCGTAGCCGTACATGACCGTGGGATTCTTTCCGTTCAGCCTGGCCTTCTTGTTCATCAGGACGAAATACGGCACCTTGGTGCCGTCCTTCGATATGGCCATGTGCTGCTGCACTGTGTAGGGCTTGGCGTCGAAGTAGGCGGGCAGGGACTTCAGCGAAGTCCGTTCGTCGTTGCCGGCGTGGGCCAGGTACATCGTGGTCGGGGTCAGGAAGTCCGTCACCGTCAGGAAGTATTGGTCCGATTCGATCGGGTCGAGCGCCTGCACCGCCAGCGTGCCGAAGGCTGGTGCGTCGACCTCGCGCCGTTGCCATTTGCCGTCCACGTGGCGCATTTCGATCAGGCGGTTTTTTACGTTATCGAGCACGTTGAGCAGCATGGCCGAACGGGTGGCGGAAACGCCGTCGAGCGAGCTGCTTGGCGTGGGCGTGAACAGGACTTCGAACCGCCGTTCGCCGGCCATGAAGCGCTTGAAGTCGGCCGCCAGCAGCGAGCCTTGCTTGTAGGTGGCGCCGTTGACAGTCCAGTCGGAGCGCAAGTCGATGATCAACTGGTCGCGCACAGTGTAGGCGTTGGCGTCTTCCGGCTTGTCGATCTTGACCAGTTTGCCGCCCTCGCGCACATACAGCTCGCTGGCGTAAAAGCCGATCTGGCGGTTGATGAACTGGTAGCTATGGCCGGGGGTGAAGTCCTTGTAGGCGCCAACGCCAAGGTCTTCGGTCTTGGCTTCATACAGCGTGAGCGCGGCTTCCAGCGGGGTGCCGCGCTTCCATTCCTTGACGATGCGCGGGTAGCCGGAAGTGGTCATGCTGCCTTCGCCGAAGTCGGTCGAGACGAAGATGGTGTCGGCGTCGATCCAGCCGATATCGCTTTTCGCTTCGGGCAGGTTGAAACCTTCACTCACGAAGCGGCGCGTGGCAACGTCGAATTCGCGCACCACGTGCGCATCGCCGCCGCCGCGCGATAGCTGTACCAGGCATTGTTCGCCTTTCGGGTACAGGCAGGAGACGCCGTGCCATACCCAGTTTTCGTTTTCATCGGCGGCCAGCTTGTCGATGTCGAGCACGGTCTCCCATTGCGGCTCGGCCTTCTGATATTGCTCCAGCGTGGTGCGGCGCCAGATGCCGCGCGTGTGCTGTGCGTCGCGCCAGAAGTTGTAGAAGTAGTCGCCGTGTCTGGTGACGTAGGGGATGCGCTCTTTGGAATTGAGGATGGTCTTCAGGCGTTCGTGGATGCCGGGATAATCGGGCTGCGCCTGCAGTTCTTTCAGGGCGACGGCATTTTGCTCCTTGACCCAGGCCAGCGCCTTGTCGCCGCCGACGTCTTCCAGCCAAAGGTAGGGATCTGCTTTCTGCGCGTGCGCGCCGCCGGCAGCCGCCAGCCCCAGTACTACTCCAGACGCCATTTTTCGATACGAAGGCATTGCTGCTCCTGTTTCTTGGAATCCGATTACTCTACACTAATCGTTTTTTTCTGGAGACCGAATTGAAGAAGTCCATTGTCACTGCTGCCCAGGGAGTGCCCGCGGTTGCGTCACACGCCGCCGCGCCAGAGGTCAAGGTCGTGCAGGAGGAAGGGTTTGTCGACTTTGAGTTTCCGGTACAAAAAGTTGAACAGCTCAAGGATGGAACGCGTTGCGTAGTGGTGCTGGGCAGCCTGGATGGGCAGCCGCTCGGCTTTGCCGTCGAGTTCCACCCGAACTGGGAGGCCAGGCAGCTCGATGGCTCGGAGCAGTGGGTGTATTGGGGGAGCGGTCGCTTTGTAAGCACGGGCGGCGATACCGACCGGTTCGTTGCTGCGCTGGCGCGGCTGTATGGACTGGACGCAGCCGGCCGGCAGGCAAAAGCGAGCGTCGAGGCTGAAGTGGTGGGCCTGGGCAGCGACCCGGCGCTGATGCACACTGCCCCGACCAGGATGAAGTTCTTCTTCCAGGGCGATGGTTCGGAAGCTCAGTACAGCGAAGTCTTCATTCATGCCGACTTGCCGAGGGGCGTCCTGCGGTTCGAAGAAAAAGACCTGGATTACCGGACGCCCCTGGTCGGCAACCTGGCGCAATAATCAGAGCTGGCGGGCTTCAAAGGTATTGCACTGGGCGATTTCGCCCGATTCGATGCCGCGGTTGAACCAGCGCACGCGCTGTGCCGAGCTGCCGTGGGTGAAGGAGTCAGGCATCACTTCGCCGCCTGCCTGCTTTTGCAGCGCGTCGTCGCCGATGGCGGTGGCGGCGTTCAGCGCTGCTTCCACGTCGCCTTTTTCGATGATGCTGCGCGCGCGGTTGGCGTGGTAGGCCCAGACGCCGGCGAAGCAGTCGGCCTGCAGTTCCAGCCGCACCGACAGGGCATTGGCCTGGCGTTCGGAGGCATTGCGCTGGGCGTTATGCACCTTGTCGCTCAGGCCCATCAGGTTCTGTACGTGGTGGCCGACTTCGTGTGCCACGACGTAGGCCTGCGCGAATTCGCCGGGGGCGCGGAAGCGCTGCTCCAGCAGGCGGAAGAAGTCGAGGTCGATGTAGATGTCCTGGTCGCCCGGGCAGTAGAAGGGCCCGGTGGCCGAGCGTCCGGTGCCGCAGGCGGTCTGGATCGCGCCGGTGAAGACCTTCATCTTGGGCATCTGGTAGGTGCCGCCGTTGCGGCGGAACAGGTCCGTCCAGACGTCTTCCGTGTCGGCCAGCACGACCTTCATCAATTTGTATTCGCGGTCGTTGGCTTCGGTACGCGGGCGATGTTGCTGCTGCTGGCTTACCTGGGCCGGGCCACCGCCGCCGCTCAACAGGCCAAGGATGGTCATGGGGTTGACGCCCAACACCCAGCCGCCTATCAGCGCAACGACGATTGTGCCGATACCGATCGATCGGCCGCCGAAACCGAAGCCGCCGCCTCCGCCGCCATCGCCACGGTGATCTTCGACGTTATCGCTTTCCCGGTTACCTTCCCAACGCATTTTTTAACTCCTTGTTTATTTTCGCTAAGTGTAACGCATTGGTGCGCGGGGCAGGCGCACGTAGAATGCCGGGAATGAAGATTGAACGCAAAACGATGGCCCTGGCGCTGGCCGCTGTGATGGTCTTGGCAACTGTGGCGGGCGGCGGCTGGTACTACCTGCGGTTAAAGGAGCGCGGCAGCGTGCCGTGTGCGCAGCAGCCGCCGTCCCAATTCAGCCACTATTGCCTGGCGCAGTCGCAGGCGGCAGCCGATCAGGGCGACCGGGCCGCGATGGCGGCCCTGGTGGAATATTTCGACAAGCGCCAGCCGGCTGAAGCAATCCGCTGGACGCGGGCGGCGGCGAAACTGGGCGAGCCGCGTGCAATCGGGCGGGTGCTGTCTGCATGCGGTGCGGCGGGGCCGTACTCGGTCGAGGAGGCGCAGGCTTTGCTGCCGGCGGCGCCGATGCTGGAAGCATTGAACTTCCGTCTCGGTGGAGCGTGCGCGCCGGCGGATGTGGGGGCTGCGCGCGCCATCGAGCCGGCGCAATTGCTGGCGGTGCAGGACGGCGCTGGCTTGTGCAAGGTAGCGGTGCGCTATGGTTTGCTGCGCCTGTCGCCCGATGGGGCAGCACTGGATTCGCAGGGGGCGCAGCACCTGCTGGCTGAGTGCGAGCGCCGCCAGCAGGTGCCGGCCGCCGCCCGCAAGGAGGCGGAGATGGTGCGGCAGATGCTGGCGCGCGAGATCAATCCGGTCCGTATCAGCGTTGATTGACCCAGACCGGAGCTGACCACAGCTGCTTGCCGTCGTCCTGCGTGATGCGGGCGTAGTAGAAGTGTGGGCCGGGTAGCGGCGTAAAGTTGTGCAGCATGGCGCTCACGCCGGGCAGGGGCTGGACCGCGCCACGACGGCCCGGCACGCCCTCCAGGATCTCGAGCGCCGCGACGCTGCGTCCGGCCGTGCTGGCGTAACGCACTTGCAGTGCGAGCGGGCCACTGTTGTCCATCTGGCTGCCCATCATGTTGTCGTTGGCAGTCAGGGCGATGGCGGCCTGCTTGTCCATCGTCGCGAACACACGGCGGGCGCGGATGGCCTCGAGCAGCGCGTCGACGCTCGGCATCGTACCGGCGGGAAGCAGGATGCCGGTGCGATTGCTGTACGAGGCGCCCCAGTTGGCGCAATGGTTGTCCTGGTCGCTGCTGAACGCAAGGCGGTAGCCGGCTTCCAGCAACTTGCCGCAGGCTTCTTCGTAGAAGCTGTGGCGTGGTTCTCCTTCGTCGAGGCGTTTCGAGAAAGCGTTGCTGTTCATGACTTCGCACAGGGCCATGACGGCGCCGCCATCTTCGCTGAAGGCCAGCGCTTTGCCCTTGATCGGGAACTGGCCGGCACCCGGGTGGTTGAACTGGCCGA
Source organism: Pseudoduganella sp. R-34 (assembly GCF_049904655.1). NCBI lineage: Bacteria > Pseudomonadati > Pseudomonadota > Betaproteobacteria > Burkholderiales > Oxalobacteraceae > Pseudoduganella > Pseudoduganella sp. R-34. Next base: position 4,242,260 of record NZ_CP184572.1, on the reverse strand, counting down.
GCCAGCCTTGCTGCTTCATCAGCGTGTACAAGGCGGCGTAATCGTTCTTTGGCGTGACCACGTCGGCAAAGGGTTGGCCGCTGGCGCTGCGCTCCCAGCCCAGCAGTGCAGGACTGTTCAGGATATTGAGGTGGCCGCCGCCGCTGATGACGCCCCATTCCATGCCGTACATCGCGACAAATCCCGGGTGCCGGGCGCTGTACTGTTCGGCGCTGGCGATGCCGATACGGTACAGCTGGCGGGCGGCCAGCGGGTCGGCATCGGGATCGCTGCCTTCGCTGCCATCGTACATATGATTGTGTTCCGACGTGAGCAGGAATTGCAGGCCGTGCTGCCGGGCGAAGTGGTAGGCGTCTTCGGGGCCGAACGCGCCTGTGCGGGGCGCCTGGGCGCCGCGGCAGCTGGCGGGATCGCCGCCGCCGTCGCTATGGTTGGTCTGGCTGTGCAGGTTTCCATAGACGATGTCGAAGGCCAGGCCGTCGAAATGCGGCGGCCCGGCGCTGTCCATTGCCGCCGCCGTGGCGGCCTGCAACGGCGCCGGCCGGCCAATTGCGATCGGGCGCTGCTGGCGGATCGGGCCGGCCTGCAGTCGCAGCGTGTAAATGCCGGCGGGGAGGGCGGCCGGCGCGCGCCAGTTCACCGTGGCCCGGCCACTATCTCCACGCAAGACGTGGCGTCCGCGCCACTGCCGGACCAGGCCGCCGCCGGGCCGGTACAGCGCCAACGTCCAGTTCACGTTGCGCGCCGCATTTGCACCGGGAAGTGTAAAGTGCACTATGAAAGTCCGGCTCGCGCCCGGTGCGGCGGGCCGGAAGGCGGCCTCCAGCATGGCATCGAATTCGCGGTGTTCCAATACTGGCGCGGGTGGCTGAGCCTGCGCACGGGGCGGAGCGGCGCTGGCGGGTGCGGCAAGGCCAAGGCCGGCAAAATGCATGCAGGCTAGGAAATTCCGGCAAGCCCGGGATGCCGGTAAGATGTGGAATCCATTTTTCATGATGAGCCCTCCTGTCGAGCTTTGGACCAGGGGGAGTTGAATTGGTTCCGTTCAGGGCTGCTTTAATAGTATGCTGCTCAAATGCAAGACTTTTCTCAATGGATGAGGCGGAGGTGGCGTGGCCTGGGCGGCGGGCGGGCCCTCCTATGGTTGCTCGGCCTGTCGCTGGCATCCGCCGTTGGCGCGACCTTGTATGCCATCACTTCCCATACGGTGGAGGATGAGGCGCAGCTGCGCTTTGACAATCTGAACCGCGCCACCCAGTACAGTATTTCGGCGCGCGTGAAGGCCTATTCGGACGTGGTGCGCGGCCTGGTGGCGCTGTTCCAGACCACCGACCATGTCACCCGGCTGCAATTCCGGCAGTACGTGACGACCCTGAACATCGGCAAGCACTACCCGGCACTCGAGGCCATCAACTATGCGCCGAACGTGCCACATGCGGAGCGCGAGGCCTTCGTCGCTGCGGTGCGGGCCGATACCAGCCTGACGCCCGGCGGTTATCCGAAATTCGACATCAAGCCGCCGGGCAAGCGGGAACAGTATGCGCCGCTGACTTACCTGGAGCCGATGGGCCTGATGATGGAAAAGTTTGGCGTCGACATCATTGCCAATCCAGCCATCGACCGTGCCATGCAGCTGTCGCGCGACACGGGCGAGATCAGCGCGTCGGGCCAGCCGGTGCTGCTCAAGCAGCCGGTACCCCATATCGGGCTGGGCATGCGCCTGCCCGTCTACAAGCGCGGCATGCCGGTGGATGATGTGAGCAGCCGCCGCGCCAATTTCATCGGCACGGTCGGCATCGGCTTTTCGGTTTCCAAGCTGATCCAGGGGGCGATCGACGAGATGGCGGACCGCCAGGTGCACATGATCCTGTACTCGGACGCTTCCACCGATCCCGAAAAACGCAACCTCACCATCGAACCTGATGACCGGCTGCTGTTCAACGATAACGGTTCGATCGACAAGCCTGCTGCATTGCCGGGCGATCCCGGCGACTATTTCATTTCCGTGTTGCCGATCGATTTCAACGGCAGCCTGTGGAAAGCCCAGTTCTACGCGCGCAAGGATGCGATGATCGTCGGCTTCGACCGCTGGATACCCTACCTGGCCCTGGTCACGGGTTTTTCCGGAACGCTGCTGGTCTACGGCTACCTGTTCACCATGTATTCGCAGCGCCGCAATGCGCTGGAGCAGCGCCGCCTGCTGGATAGCGTGCTCGATAACGTCGAGGCGCACGTCTACATGAAGGACCAGGACCGCCGCTATGTCTACGTCAACGCCAAGATGGCGGAGGTGATCGGCTTGCCGGTCGAGGACATCATCGGCCGCCTGGATATCGAAGTCATGCGCAAGCGCGAGGCCGACGACGCCTGGCAGGAGGACCACGTGGTCCTGACCGATCGCCAGAAACGCTCGGGCGAGGCGAGCTACACCGACCGCCACGGCGTGGTGCACCACCTGTGGACGGTGAAGGCTCCGGTGCGGCTGGAGAAGGATGTGACGGTGGTGATTGCGCTGTCCACCGACGTCACCGAATTGCATATGCTGAAAGAACAGGCGCGCGCGGCCAACCAGGCCAAGAGCGATTTCCTGTCCAATATGAGCCACGAGATCCGCACGCCGATGAATTCCGTGATCGGCATGGCGCACCTGGCCTTGAAGGGCGCCACCAATCCGAAGCAGAAGGATTACCTGCAAAAGATTTACCACTCCGGCCAGCACCTGCTGGGCATCATCAACGACATCCTCGACTTCTCCAAGATCGAAGCCGGCAAACTGGACCTGGAAGTGCTGGACTTTGCGCTGGAGTCCCTGCTGACCAATATCTCGGGCCAGCTGGGCGAGGCGGCCAGCCGCAAAGGCCTGGAGCTGGTGTTCGAGATCTGGCCGGGACTGTCGCACCAGTTGCGCGGCGACCCGCTGCGCCTGGAGCAGGTGCTGTTGAACTTCACCAGCAATGCCATCAAGTTCTCTGAAAACAGCAAGATCTACATCCGCGCGCGGCCGGTCGAGGACCGCGACAACTACACCGTAGTGCGCTTCGAAGTGCAGGACAACGGCATCGGCATGACGCCGGCCCAGGTCTCGAGCCTGTTCCAGTCCTTCCACCAGGGCGACACGTCGACTACCCGCAAGTACGGCGGCACCGGCCTGGGCCTGGTGATCAGCAAGCAGCTGGCGGAGCTGATGGACGGCACGGTGGGCGTGGAAAGCGAGCCAGGCAAGGGTTCGACCTTCTGGTTCACGGCCAAGCTGCAGAAGGGGACGCACCTGCTGCAGGCCACCGACTCCAACGCGCTGCAGCCGGACATGCTGGCGCCCATCCACGGCGCCTCGATCCTGCTGGTCGAAGACAACATCTTCAGCCAGCAGGTCGGGCAGGAGCTGCTGGAGGACGCCGGCGCCACGGTGGTGGTGGCCAACAACGGCAAGGAAGCCATCGACCTGCTGTTGAAAGAGCACTTCGACTGCGTGCTGATGGACGTGCAGATGCCGGTGATGGACGGTTACGAGGCCACCCGCATCATCCGCGCCCATCCCAAGCTGTCCGGCACCCTGATCATCGCCATGACGGCCAACGCGGGCCGCGAGGACCAGGCGCGCTGCCTGGCTGCCGGCATGGACGAATTCGTCACCAAGCCGATTGCGCCGACCCTGCTGTTCTCGGTGCTGTCCAAGTGGATGAGCCAGCGCGCAGCCGAAGGGCGCATGGCGCAGGTGCGCAGCACCACGACGCCTGGCCAGCCGCAGCCGGCGCCTGCGCCTGCGCCTGAACCTGCCGCCGAGCAGGAGCCTGGCAATGGCGGCGAATCGGAGCTGTTCGACCTGCGCGCCCTGGCCCAGACTTTCGGCAACAAGCCTGAAAAGATGCGCAAGTACGCCAATATGTTCATCGACTCGGCGCAGGAAGGCTTGCGCGAAGTGCAGGTTGCGCTGGAGGCGGGCGATATCGTGCGCTTGTCGGAGCTGGGCCACCGCATCAAGTCTTCCGCGCGGGCGGTGGGCGCCATGAGTTTTGCGGACCTGTGCCTGGCGCTGGAAAAAATGGTGCCGGCCGACGGCATCGACCGTGCCCGCGCCATCGTCAGCCAGATGCAGCCTTTGCTGGATCGCCTGCGCGAGCATATTGCCCAGGAAATGAACGCCAATATTCCCGGATAGCCGACTTTGCGGCGATAATGGCGTTCCACGCTATTTCGCTGCTTTTACATGGCCCAAAGCATCCAACCCGGACTCCTGATTTTGCACGGCAACCAGCTGGAAGAGCTGCGCAGCGCCGTGTTCCAGTGGTTGCGCGGCCATCCGCTGGCGCCGCTGGAGCAGGAGATTTTCCTGGTGCAGTCGAACGGCGTGGCCGAATGGCTGAAGATTGCCCTGGCTGAGGAAACGGGCCTGTGCGGCGCCACCCGCGTTGCGCTGCCGGCGCGGCTGCTGTGGGAAATCTATCGGGGCATGCTGGGACATGCGCGCGTGCCGCCGATTTCCGCTTTCGATAAAGGTCCCTTGACCTGGCGCCTGATGCGCCTGCTGCCGCAGTTGCTGGTGCGGGATGCCTTTGCGCCGTTGCGCCATTTCCTGCGCGACGGCGACCCGGAGCGCCGCCTGCAGCTGGCCGAACGCCTGGCCGACCTGTTCGACCAGTACCAGGTGTACCGGGCTGACTGGCTGGAGGACTGGGCTGCGGGCCGCGACCAGCTGCGCAACGCGCGCGGCGAGGCTGTGCCGCTGGCGGCCGACCAGCGCTGGCAGGCCGAGTTATGGCGTGCCGTCGCAGCCAGCGTGCCGGAAGAAGAGCGCGGCCTCGGACGCGCCAGCGTCCATGCAGCCTTCGTCGATGCTGTGCAGCGCGGCGATACGCCGCTGGGCCGGCTGCCGCGCCGCATCGTGCTGTTCGGCGTATCGGCGTTGCCGTACCAGACTTTGCAGGCCATGGCTTCGCTGGCGCGCTTCACCCAGGTGGTGATCGCGGTCCCCAATCCCTGCCGCTACTACTGGGGCGACATCATCGAAGGCCGCGACTTGCTGCGCGCCGCGCGCCACCGCCACGCTGCGCGCAAGGACATCGACTTGTCGGCTGTGCCGCTGGAAGCGCTGCACGCGCACAGCCATCCGCTGCTGGCGAGCTGGGGGCGGCAGGGGCGCGACTATATCCGCATGCTGGACGAATTCGACACCGCCAGCGACCTGGAAGGGCGCGACGACAAGCTGCGCGTGGACCTGTTCGGGGATGAAGCAGGCGGGACGCTGCTGGCGCAGGTACAGGCGGCGGTGCGCGACATGCTGCCGCTGGCCGAGCATCCGCGCGTTGCGCCCGAGGACAGCGACCGCTCCATCGAATTCCACGTGGCGCACAGCGTGCAGCGCGAAGTCGAAATCCTGCATGACCAGTTGCTGGCCATGTTTGCCGCCGATCCCTCGCTGCGGCCGCGCGACGTGGTGGTGATGGTGCCGGATATCGATGTCTTTACCGCCTCGATCCGCGCCGTGTTCGGCCAGCACCGCCGCCATGACCCGCGCTATATCCCGCACGAAATCGGCGACGTCAACGACCGCAGCGTCAATCCGCTGCTGGTGGCGCTGGAGTGGCTGCTGCGGCTGCCGCAGCAGCGTTGCCGCCAGAGCGAGGTGCGCGACCTGCTGGATGTGCCGGCCCTGGCGCGCCGTTTCGGCCTGTCCGAAGACGACTTGCCGACCCTGGGCCAGTGGATCGAAGGCGCCGGCGTGCGTTGGGGCCTGGATGCAGGCCATCGTGCGGGCTTGGGCCTGGCGCCGGCAGGCGAGCAGAATGCCTGGATGTTCGGCGTGCGCCGCATGCTGCTGGGCTATGCGGCAGGCAAGGGCTCGGCCTATGCCGGCGTCGAACCGTATTCGGAAGTTGGCGGGCTGGACGCCGCCCTGGCCGGTTCGCTGGCGCAATTGATCGAGGCCTTGCTGGCCTGGCGCGAACGGCTGGACGTGGCGCGCCGGCCTGCCGATTGGGCCGAGCAGGCGCGCCTGCTGCTGGCAGGCTTCTTCAGCGACCGCGACGAAAGCGACCGCCTGACGCTGGCGCGCCTGGACGATGCGCTGGATAAGTGGCTGGAGACTTGCGAGGACGCCGGTTTCGACGAGGAAGTGCCGCTGGCAACCCTGCGCGAAGCGTGGATGGGCGGCCTTGACGAACCGTCGCTGGAACACCAGTTCGTGTCGGGCGGCGTCACCTTCTGCACCCTGATGCCGATGCGCGCCGTGCCGTTTCGCGTGGTCTGCCTGCTGGGCATGAACGACGGCGACTTCCCGCGCCGCGCCAGCCGCGCCGACTTCGACCTGCTGGCCTTGCCCGGCATGGCGCGTCCCGGCGACCGTTCGCGCCGCGACGACGACCGCTACCTGATGCTGGAAGCCGTGCTGGCCGCGCGCGACAAGCTGTACGTGAGCTGGGTCGGACGCAATGTGCGCGACAACAGCGAACAGCCGCCTTCGGTGCTGGTGGCGCAGTTGCGCGATTACCTGCATGCCGGCTGGGGCCTGGATCTCGCCGCGCGCACCACCTTGCATGCGCTGCAGCCTTTCAGCCGCGCCTACTTCGAGCGCGGCGGCTTGCTGACCTTTGCCGGTGAATGGCGCGCGGCGCATGACGCCGGCGATGCGCCTGCGGCGCCCGTGGCGTTGCCGCCCTACGAGGTGGAAGAGGGGTTCCGGCTGCGGCTTTCCACGCTGGCAGCCTTCCTGCGCCAGCCGGTGCGGCATTTCTTCCGCCAGCGCCTGGGCGTCTACTTTGCCGAATCGGCGATGATTGGCGAGGATGAGGAACCGTTCCAGCTGGACGGCCTTGAACGCTACAACCTGGAAGATGCGATGCTGGCGGACGGCGGCGAAATGGAGCCGATTGAAGAGGTGCGCGCCACCTTGCGCGAACGCGGCCAGCGCCTGCGGCGCCAGGGCGTGCTGCCGATCGGCTTGATCGGCGACCGGGTGCTGGACGAGCTGGTCGAAGAACTGGTGCCTGTGCGGACGGCCTGGCTGTCGCTGCGCGGCACATACAGCGAAGATGCGCCCAAACTGGCCGTCCACCTTAAAGTCGCTGGCCTGGAGCTGGAAGACTGGATCGACCAGTTGCACCGGGCCGAGGGCGCCACGGTATGGCTGATGCAGATGTCGTCGCGCGTGTGCGATAAATCCGGCGCGCCGCGCGGTGAAAAGCTGATCCCGATGTGGCTGCGCCAGCTGGCCGCAGCCGCGCAGGGCCATCCGGTGACCGGCTTCCTGGTTGCGCGTGATGCGATCGTGATCATGGCGCCGCTTGAGCCGCAGGCTGCGCTTGCGGTCCTGGCGCGCATTGCCGAATTGTGGCGGGAGGGAATGGACCAGCCATTGCCCGCAGCCTGCAAGACCGGGCTCGCGCTGGTGATGGAGGGCGATCCGCGCAGCGTCTACGACGGCGGCTTCGAGCTGTCAGGCGAGAACGAGGACCCGTGCCTGGCCCGCCTGTGGCCGGACTTTGCCGCCCTGGCGGGAGACCCCGGCTTTGCGGACACCAGCCGAGCGCTATACCAGCCGCTGGCGGACTGGCTGGCGCAATCGGTTGCGGTGCAGCCGATCGAGGGCGACGGGGAGGGCGAGGCATGAGCATCGCCCTGAATCCGCTCGACTTCCCGCTGCATGGGTCGCGCCTGATCGAAGCCAGCGCCGGCACCGGCAAGACCTGGACCATCGCCGCCCTGTACGTGCGCCTGGTGCTGGGGCATGGCGGCGCGAACGGCTATCGCCGGCCGCTGATGCCGAACGAAATCCTGGTCATGACGTTCACCCGCGCGGCCACCCGCGAACTGTCCAACCGGGTGCGCGAACGCCTGGTGGAAGCGGCAGCGTACTTCCGGGCTGAAACGCCGCAGACACCCGATTCCTACCTGGACGCGCTGCTGGAAGCATTGCCCGACCATGCCGCGCGCCAGCAGGCAGCCTATCGCCTGCAGCTGGCAGCCGAAACGATGGACGAGGCGTCAATCTTCACCATCGATGCCTGGTGCCAGCGCATGCTGCGCGAGCACGCTTTCGACAGCGGCAACCTGTTCGACGAAGAGTTGCTCAGCGACGAGGCGGCGCTGTATGAAGACGCGGTGCATGATTACTGGCGCCAGCAGGTGTACCCGCTGGGCGAACAGGCTTTGCGTGTGCTGCTTTCCGCCTGCCGCGACGTGTCCGCGCTCGGCCGCAGCGTGCGCGACCTGGCGCGCCGGCCTGATGCCGCAGGGCTGGCAGGCCGGGAGCCGCTGGGCGCCATGATCGGCCGCGTGCAGGGCGAGCAGCAGGCCGCGCTGGCGGCGCTGAAGCAAGGCTGGGCCGAGCGGGCAGCGCGCATGGAAAGCTGGATCGCATCCCAGCGCGAGGCCAATCCGAAGTGCTTCAACGGCACCAAGCTGCGCGCCGACAATGTCGCCAAATGGTTCGCGGCCCTGCGCGACTGGGCCAACGATCCTGCGCTGGCCGAACCGGACATGAACGCCACGCCGTGGTTCCGCCTGACCCCGGCCGGCATGGCCGACGCTTGCGCCAAGGGCTTCGCGCCCGACATTCCGGCGGACTTCGAAGGGATCGCGCCGCTGCGCCGCGCCCTCGATGCCATCGAGCCGCTGCGCCACCACGTACTCCGCCATGCAGCTGCGACGATTGCCGCGCGCATGGAGGAATTGAAACGCCAGCAAAGGCTGTTCGGCTTTGCCGACATGCTGGAGCGCCTGCGCGGTGCGCTGGAAGGCGCCAATGGCGAGGCGCTGCGCCAGCGTATCGTCAACCAGTTCCCGGTGGCCATGGTCGACGAGTTCCAGGACACGGCGCCCAGCCAGTACCGCATTTTCAACCTGCTGTACCAGGTCGCCGCCAACGACCCCGATCTCGGCCTGTTCCTGATCGGCGATCCGAAACAGTCGATCTACGGCTTTCGCGGCGCCGACATCCACAGCTACCTCGATGCGCGCCGTGCCACGCAGGGCCGTCATTACCAGCTTGGCACCAACTTCCGCTCCACGGCGCAGATCGTTGCTGCGGTCAACCAGGTCTTCCTGCACGCGGAAGGCGTGGCCGGGCAGGGCGGGTTTGCGCGCGGGGCGTTCCGCTTCCGCACCGACAAGGGCAATCCGCTGCCGTTCGAGGCTGTGGGCGCGCGCGGCCGCGCGGAGCGGCTGGTGGGCCCGGCCGGCGACATCCAGGCGCTGACGGCCGGCTGCACCATGGAGCAGCTGGGCGCCGACGCCTATCGCGAGTACTTCGCGGAGCAGTGCGCCGAGCATATCGCCTGCCTGCTCAACGACCCGGCTACCGGCTTCCAGGGCGGCGAGGGCTTCAGGCGCCTGCAGCCGGCCGACATCGCCATCCTGGTGCGCGAGCGCCGTGAAGCGGCTGCCGTGCGCCGTTCGCTGCAACGCCGCCTGGTGCCAAGCGTGTACCTGTCCGACAAGGACTCGGTGCTCTCCAGCGACGAAGCTGCGGACATGCTGCGCTGGCTCTCGGCAGTCGCCAACCCGCTCGATGGCCAACTGGCGCGCACCGCGTTTGCCACCCGCACCGCCAACCTGCCGCTGGCGGAACTGGCCCGGTTTTCGGCCGACGAACTGGCCTGGGAGCGCCGCGTCGAACAGCTCAAGGAGTTGCACGTGGTCTGGCAGCGCCAGGGCGTGCTGGCCATGCTGCGCCGCTTCATCCACGACCTTGGCCTGCCTGCGCAGCTGCTGGCGCGGCCCGGCGGCGAACGCAGCCTGACCAACCTGCTGCACCTGGCCGAGCTGCTGCAGCAGGCCAGCCGGCAGCTGGAAGGCGAACAGGCGCTGATACGCTGGCTGGCGGAGCAGATCGACGACGAGACGGACGGCGGCGATGAACGCGTGCTGCGGCTGGAGTCGGACGCGGAGCTGGTCAAGGTGGTTACCGTGCACAAGTCAAAGGGCCTGGAATACCCGCTGGTCTACCTGCCGTTCGCCGTCACGGTGCGCAAGGTGGACAAGCGCAACCGCACCTTCTTCGAATACACCGATGCCGACGGCGAGCGCCGTCTTGACATGCACCTGTCCGAAGAAGGCCAGCTGGCAGCCGAAGCGGCCCGCATCGAGGAAGACCTGCGCCTGCTGTATGTCGCGCTGACGCGCGCCCGGCATTTCCTGTGGCTTGGCGTGGCCGCACTGCCGGCGCGCAAGAAGGACGAAAATACCCTGCACGATTCGGCGCTTGGCTACCTGCTGACCGGCGGCGAGCCGCTGCCTGCCGGCCAGTTGCTGGAAAGCTGGCAGCAGCTGCGCGGCGATTGCGATGCCATTTCCGTCGCCCTGCTGGAGCCCGCCGTGCCAGTGACGCGCCTGGCGCGCGCGGTCGAGCGTCCGCCGCTGGAAGCGCCGCTGGCTTACCAGGGCGATTTCGAGCGCGACTGGTCGGTCGGCAGCTTCACCTCCCTGGCAAGGCGCAGCGGCAGCGAGCCGTTGCCAGCACCCATGCACGCCTCGCAAGAAACGCTGCTGGAAGGCGAGGAAGAGGGCGTAGCGCTGCGCATCGAAGATACGGCCTGGCACCGCTTCCCGCGCGGCTCCGTGCCCGGCAACTTCCTGCACGACCAGCTGGAAACGCTGGCGCGCGACGGCTTTGCGTCGATCCACCAGGAGCACTACACGGAACGCGCCGCGCGCCAGATCAAGCGCGCCGGCTGGGGCCATCGTGAAGCCGATACCCTGGAGTGGCTGAAGGCGATCGTCACCACCGAACTGCCGCCGCTGGGCAGCGCGCTGGACGCGATCGGGCAACTGCTGCCGGAAATGGAATTCTGGTTCCCGAGCGAGCGTCTGGATACAGCGCAGCTGGATCGCCTGTGCCGCCAGCACCTGCTGGACGGCATTGCCCGTCCCGGCTTGCCGCAGCGCGAGCTGCACGGCATGCTGAAGGGCTTCTGCGACCTGGTTTTCGAATACCAGGGCCGGTACTGGGTGCTGGACTACAAATCGAACGCACTGGGCGGCGGCGATGCCGCCTATCACAAGGCTGCGCTGGCGCACGGCATGGCGGCGCACCGCTACGACGTGCAGGGCGCCATCTACATGCTGGCGCTGCACCGGTTGCTGCGCACGCGCCTGGGCGAGTCCTACGACCCGGCCACGCAACTGGGCGGCGCGATCTTCTACTTCCTGCGCGGGGTCGGCAACGAGCAGACGCGCGGTTGCTACCTGCTGCCGCCCGATGCGCAGCTGCTGGACGAACTGGACGGGCTTTGCCGATGAGTTTTTACGAACATACCGACATGCTGGCCGAAGGCGGCATGCTGCGCCGCCTGGGACCGGTGTTTGCGCGCTTTGTGACGGCGCTTGCGCCGGACGGCAGTCCCGCATCGGGCCGGCCGCTGGCGTTGGCCTGCCTGCTGCTGTCCGAGCTCGAAGGACGCGGCCACAGTTGCCTGCAACTGACGGCGCTGGCCGGCGATCCCTCGCCCATGCTGGGCTGGGGCGAAGACGACTGGCAAAGCCTGTGCGAGGAGGCCGGCGAACTGCCGCAAGGGCTGGCGGGCTGGCACGAATTCCTGCAGGCCTGCCCGCAAGTGCTGGCCTGGCCGGGCGGCGTGGAAAGGGGCCAGCCGCTGGTGCTTGCCGGCGGCCGGCTGTACCTGCGCCGCTACTGGTCGGACGAGAACACGGTGGCCGATGCCGTGCGCGCCCGCACCGGCACGGATAAAGGGGGGCCGCCACCCTCCCTGGTGCGCGAATGGCTGGACCGGCTGTTCACGCACGCCACGCGCGAGGGCGGGGCCGACTGGCAGAAGATCGCCTGCGCGGTCGCTACGCGCGGCGGCCTGGCAGTCATCACCGGCGGTCCCGGCACCGGCAAGACTTATACGGTGGCGCGCCTGCTTGCCTTGCTGTTTGCGGTCGAAGGCGTCCATGCCGACCAGCTGCGCGTGGCGCTCGCGGCGCCAACCGGCAAGGCTGCCGCGCGCCTGAAGCAGGCTATCGACGGCGCGCTGGGCGACCTGGAGCAAAGCCTTGGCGGCGCATTGCCGCTGCGTGAACTGGCGCAGCGCATGGGCGGCGCCCGCACCCTGCATTCCCTGCTCGGTGCACGTCCGGAGACGCGCGCCTTCCGCCACAATGCCGGCAATCCGCTCGACGTGGACGTGCTGATCGTCGATGAAGCGTCGATGGTGCACCTGGAAATGATGGCGGCCCTGCTCGATGCCTTGCCCGCCGGCGCGCGCCTGGTCCTGCTGGGCGACAAGGACCAGTTGGCATCGGTGGAAGCGGGTTCGGTGCTGGGCGACCTGTGCCATGATGCGCAGGCCGGTGGCTACGACGCCGCCACGGCGGCCTTTGTGGAAGCGGCATCGGGCCAGGCCATCCCGCCGGAATTCCTCGGCAATGCCGGCGCCCTGGCGCAGCAGACCGTCATGCTGCGCCAGAGCCGCCGTTTCGGCGGCCCGATCGGCCAGTTGGCCGTTGCCGTCAATCACGGCGATGCCGACGCGGCCCGCGCCGTGCTGCGCGCCGACAGCGGGGGACAACTGCACTGGAACGAAGCGGCGCAGCAGGAGGACATGCTGCGCCTGGCAGTCGAAGGCTACCGGCCTTTCCTGCAGATGGTCGGGCAGGGCCCCGGCGCTGCCGGCCATGATGCCTGGGCCGCCGGCGTGCTGGCTGAATTCGAAGGTTTCCGCCTGCTGTGCGCCGTGCGCGAGGGCGAATGGGGCGTCTCGGGCCTGAACGACAGCATTGCGCAACGCCTTGAACAGCTTGACTTGCTGAAGCGGCGCGGCGACTGGTATGTAGGACGCCCGGTCATGGTCACGCGCAACGACTACGCCACGGGCGTGTACAACGGCGATATCGGGCTGGCGTTGCCCGACCCCGGGCGCTCCGGTTCCTTGCGCGTGTATTTCTCGGAGGGCGGCCAGGTGCGCAGCGTGCTCGCGACCCGCCTGCGCAATGTGGAAACGGCTTTCGCCATGACGGTGCACAAATCGCAGGGTTCGGAATTCAGCCACACGGTGCTGGTGCTGCCGCGCGAAGCGCCCAGCGTACTGGCGCGCGAACTTGTGTACACCGGCATCACGCGCGCCCGCCAGCGCTTTACGCTGCTGACGCCCAATCCGGGCGTGCTGCCCGATGCGATCCGGCGCCGTACCGAACGCACCAGCGGCCTACGCAGCCTGCTCGCCTGATTCGCCGCCTGTCTGCAGGTCGGCGTGGATCGCCTGCAGCACCGCGTCCAGGGCCGGCGCAAGCGCCGCCAGTTCCGGCGCCGCGCCGCCGCCGGCGCGCAGCGCCCCGAGCACGCCTGCCGCGGCCTGGCGCAGGGCCTCCATGCCCAGCTGCGCCGACAGCGCCGCCAGCGTGTGCACCATGCGCTGCGCGCGCTGGCGGTCGCCCAGGGCCACGGCATCGCCAACGGCCACGTGCAGGGCGGCCTGGCCCTGCAGGAACTGGCCCAGCATCTTGCGCAGTTGCGCGTGGTTGCCATGCAGGCGCGCCAGGGCGCCGGCCATGTCGGCGCCGAGGGCGCTCAGCGCAGGAAATGCCGCTTGCGCAGCCGCCTGCGCTTCAACGCAAGCGACTGCGCCCGGCAGCGCATGGCGGAACAGGGCGGTGAAGACAAAGCGGTTGCCTTCGGCCGGATCGCTTTCCAGCAGCAGGTGGCCGCCCATCATGGCTGCCAGCTGGCGCGCCACCGAAAGGCCCAGTCCTGCTGCCGAATCGCCCGGCCCCACCGGCTCGTAGAGCTGGACTGCGGCGTCGCGCGCCGCGCCGGTGTCGCGTACTTCCCAGCGCAGTACCGTGCCATCTTCGGCGCCGGCGTCTTCTCGCCGCAGCAGCAACTGCACCTTGCCCCGCTCCGTGAATTTGACCGAATGCGCCAGCAAATGCTGCAGCAGCTGCTGCAGGCGGGCCGCGTCGCCTACCAGTTCTTCCGGCAGCGCCGCCTCCACGCTGCATTCGAGCAGCAGGCCTTTGGCTTGCGCCGCAGCCTGCCATTCCGCGCAAGCCTGTTCGGCCGCGCGGCGCGCGCTGAAGACGCATTCTTCCATGTGGAAATTGCCGGCCTCGATGCGCGAGAAATCGAGGATATCGTTGAACATCGCCATCAGGCTGGCGGCAGCGCCGTCGACCTGTTCGAGGTAGCCGCGCTGGCGCGCGTCGAGCGGCCCGCGCAAGGCCAGTTCCGTCAGGCCGATGATGGCATTGAGCGGCGTGCGGATCTCGTGGCCCATATTGGCCAGGAAGGCGCCCTTGCTGCGATGGGCGTGGTCGCTTGCCTCGTGGGCCGCGGCGATGGCCCGCTCGGCCTGGCGCAGTTCCGTGACGTCGATACCGAAGCTGAGCAGGGCGATCTCGCCTTCCTCCAGGGCGCTGTGGTGCCAGGCGATGCGGCGCTCATCGCCCGACGCCGTCTGCAGCAGATGCTCGTGGCCGGCCGGCATGGCGCGGAACTGTTCGGGGTGCCCGCCTTCCGGCCATTGCGACACGGCCGACATGGGCAGCAGCGGCAGGTCGCGCCAGACGCGTCCCAGCACGCTGTCGCGGCTGCAGCCTGTGACCTGGACCGCCGTTTCGTTGAAGATCAGTACTTCGCCCTCATGCCCCAGCCCCAGCACCAGCATGTCGGCGCTGTTCAACAGGCGGTCCAGCAGCTGGCGCGTGCAACGCAGCTTGCGCTCGGACTCGCTGCGCGCAGCGGCGGACGCGGCCAGGCTCGCCTGCAGCGCGTGCAGGGACGAGAGCAGCTCGCCCGCTTCGTCGGGGAAGGGCGGCGGGGCGGGCGATGCCAGGTCGCCGCCGCGCACACGCTGCGCAATCGCCAGCGCCTGCGCAAGCGGTTGCGTGATGCTGCGGCTGATCAGCCATGCCATGCCGATGGCAAGCACCAGCGAAGCGGCCAGGATGGCCAGCAGCAGCGTGCTGTCGAAGCGGATGCGTTCGGCTGCCTGGCCTTCGGTAAAGCGTGCGCGGCTTGCCGCCAGGTTCACCAGGTCGTCCACCACTTGCCGGTGCTGCTCGTAATGGCGCTGCATCTTGGCCAGCGCATGGTCGGCGCGCGGCCGGTCGCCCAGCTCCAGCGCGGGCACCAGCTGGCCGAACGCTTCGTTGTAAAACGCCGTGGCCTGGATGTTGGCCTGCTTGAGCGATTCGGCCAGGCTGCCGTCCAGGGCCTGGCCCTGCCAGTAATGGACGCGCGCCACCTGTTGCGCGTGCAGGGTGCGCAGGCGCTGCGCCAGCTGTTCGCGTTCGACCTGGCTGCCGGCCGTTGCCAATTGCTGCGCGACGAGGAACGATTCAATGATGTACAGCGGCGGCGGCAGCACGTCCGCAATCAGGTCCTTGCCCTGCACCACGTCGCCGTACAGCGGGCCGTTGACGCGCAATTGGTCCAGGGTGCGGAACGACCAGAATCCGTACAGCAGGAAGCCGCCGGCGAAGATCCCCACCAGGATCGCCAGGCGGCGTGCGAAGCGCAGCTTGCGCAGCAGGTCCATGGTGCCTCTCGGCAGCGAACCCCGTCAGGCGTCTTACATGCGGCGGCGACGGCGTTCCGTTGTGCGCACGGCCTTCTTGCGCGGGCTGGATGCTTTCATCACTTTGGGAGCGTTGTCGCCCGCCAGCAGGCGGCGGATGTTCAGCGCATCCATCAGGCGTGCTGAATTGCCCCCGGCGTTCAGCAGCACCAGGGTTGCTGCGCGGCCGGCTTCCGTGATGCGCATGATCAGGCAGCGGCCCGCTTCTTCGGTATAGCCGGTCTTGGACAGGCCGATATCCCAGCCCTTGGCGCCGACCAGGCGGTTGGTGTTGTGGTACTGCACCATGCGCCCCTTCATATTGATCACTTCCTCGGTATCGGTAGTGATGCGGCGGATCTCGGGATACTGGGCGGCGGCGGCAGCCATTTTCACCAGGTCGGCCGCGTTCGATGTATTGTTAGGCGACAGGCCGGTCGGTTCATCGATCCGGGTGCTGGTCATGCCGAGCTGCTGGATCTTGGCGTGCACCGCGGCAGTAAAGGCGGCCGGGCCGCCGGGGAAGGTGCGGGCCAGCGCGGCCGCGGCGCGGTTATCGGACGACATCAGCGCCAGTTGCAGCACTTCGCCGCGCGACAGGGTGGCGCCGACCGGCACGCGCGAGGTGCTGTGCTTGAGCGTATCGACATCGTCCTTGTCGATGCTGATTTGCTCGTCCATATCAAGCTTGGAGTCGAGCACGACCATTGCGGTCATCAATTTAGTCAGGGAGGCGATCGGAACAACGGCGGTGGCGTTCTTCTCGACCAGCACTTTGCCAGTCTCATCCTCGACGACAAGCACAGATTGCGAGCCCAAAGGCACGGCAAACGCGGCTGCGGAGATCGACACCAGCAGGGCTGCGGTTATTTTCTTGAACATGATGGGTTTGAGGCGTTCGTTCGGGGCGGAATATTGCTGGATTAAGGGCAATATTCTAAATAGGGACGATATCACTATCGGGTTAACTCGTCCAGCAAACGTCAATCATGCGCAACTGAACAATAAAAACCATGGCGTGCGGCACGCGCGGCGGGAATGCTGGTATTGTTATTCGATAATATTTCCTTCTTGAAATTTGCCATGTTGGTAATTGAGAGAATTGCAAAATATCGCTTGCGGGCCTGGGCTGTGGTCGCGCTATTGGCCGCGGCAGCGGCCCTGCTGGCCGGCAGCAGCTACCGCGCCGGGCTGGAACAGGCCAGGCTGGAATTATTGAATATCGACGTGCAGCGCGACGCTATTGCTGCAATGTCATTAACCCTGGACAGTAATTTGATGGGGGCGATTTCCCTGCTCGGATTGATTGAGCCGGATATCAAAAAAGACAGTACCGAGTCAATTCCCGCCAACCAGCCGAAAATATCGGCCTTATTGGAAAACGTGGCCCGCAGCCAGCAAATCCAGGGTTTATTCGTGGTGGGCCGGGACGGCTTCGTCAAATCGTCCTGGGACGATAGCGGAAAACCATCGACCGGCATCGACGTGCGCTTCCGGCCTTATTACAAGGAAGCCATGGCCGGGCGCAACAATATCTACGCCGCCGTCAGCCTGGCGCGCGGCGACCATGCCCTGTATTTCGCCGCCCCGGTCTACGCCGGCATGGCGCGCCGCGGCGATCCGGTGGGCGTGGTGGTGGCGCGCACCGGCATGGACAAGCTGGAGCGCCTGCTGGCGCGCAGCGGCCAGGCCGCCATCCTGCTGTCGCCGCAAGGCGTGGTGTTTGCCAGCAGCCGGCGCGAATGGCGCGGCATGCTGGCCGGCGAGGTGACGCCGGCCCGGGTGGCCGGCATCCGGGCCGTGCGCCAGTTCGGCAAGTTGTTCGAAGAGAAGGAGCCGCGCCCGCTGCCGATCAAGCTGGCGCCGGGCATGGTGCAGGGCGAAGGCCGGCATTTTGCGGTGGCCTCGGCCAGCGTGGACTGGCACGATCCATCCGGCGCCTGGCAGCTGGTGGTGCTGGAAGACCTGGGCCAGAGCGTGCCGCCGGGCAGCGGCCTGCCTGCCGCTGCCATGGCCGCGGCCATGGTGCTCCTGCTCGGCGCGGCCGGCCTGCGCGCCGTGCGCAGCCAGGCGGCGCAGCAGCGCGCCCACCGCGAGCTCGAACGCGTGGCGCAGGAGCAGCAACTGCGCGCCGAACGCAAGATGCAGCTGGCCCAGGTGGCGCTGCAGATGCAGCAGGCAAGCAGCCGCCATGCCCGCCTCACGGCCTTCCTCGACCAATGCCACCTGCTGTTCGGCGCCATGCAGGGCAGCATCTACGCTGCCGTCGCCGATGGCCTGGCGCTGGCCGCCAGCTATGCCTGCACTGCGCCGCCGGCGCGCTTGGCGCTGGGCGAGGGCCTGCTTGGCCAGTGCGCCCTGGAACGCGAAGCGCGCATCGTCGACGCCAGCGGCGCGGGCGCGGCATGGCGCATCCGGTCCGGGCTGGGCGAGGCGCCGCCGGGCGCCTTGCTGCTGGCGCCAGTCCAGCTGCAAGGCCGCCTGCTGGGAGCCGTGGAACTGGCGCTGCTTGCAACCCCGGATGCGGCGGCTTATGAACAATTCCTGTCAGCGCTCGACCTGCTGGCAATCAATATGACTGAGTAGGGAGGAAGCGTGGCCCGCTTACTGACGCGACTTGAAAAACTGGGCCTGACGTGGAAGCTCGCGCTGGGTTTTGGCGGCAGCCTGTTGATCACGCTGGCGTTCGGGCTGCACAACGTCACCACCCAGGCCCGGCTGCATGACGAGATCCTCGGCATCTACAAGAATGACTTGCTGGGCATCTCCGACGCCAAGGATGCGCTGATCCAGTTCGCTCAGCGCGGGCGGGCCTTGCAGCAAGCCTTGCTGGCGCGCGACAGGGCTGGCCGCGAGTATGCAATGTCCATGCTCGAAGAGGCCCAGCGCAAGCAAGACCGCGCGCTGGAGGAACTGCGTCCGCGCATCATCCGCGAAGAGAACCGCAAGAACCTGGCCGAATTCGATACGGCCTACGCCGACTATCACCTGCGCGTGGACGATGCGCTGCGCCTGTTGCGCGCCGGCCAGGTGGAGCAGGCCGTCGCCGTGGTGGCGGATCCGGCGTTCCAGGAACACGCCATCCGCGCCAATAATGCCTTGACGCGCATCGCCGAAATCAAGGAAGACAGCGCGCGCCACCAGATCGAAGAGATGCAGGCTTTGTCGCGCTACGAAAAGCAGCTCACCTATGGCTTGCTGGGCCTGAGCCTGGTGCTGGGCGTGCTTTTCAGCTACCTGGTGGGACGTTCGGTGCGGCTGCCTTCGGACCGCCTGCGCAGCGCCGTGCAGCAGCTGGCCAAGGGCAAGCTGGGTGCCGAAGTGCCGCTGACCGACTTCCCGAACGAGATGGGCAGCCTGGCGCGTTCGATCAAGGTGCTGCAGGAGGAAGCGTGCAAGATGGAGGCGCAGCGCTGGCTCAAGACCCACCTGGCGGCGATCGGCAACGACCTGCAATCGGCGGAAAGCGCGGAAGACCTGGCGACGCGCACGCTGGCGCTGCTGGCGCCGCTGGTGCAGGCTGGCCACGCGGCCTTCTACCGGCATGAGGCGGAAGAGGGCAGCCTGGCGCTGCTGGCCGGCTATGCGATGCGCGGCAGGTCCGCGGCGCAGCAGCGTTTCCTGCTCGGCGAAGGGCTGGTCGGGCAGTGCGCGGCGCAGCGCAAGCCGATCGTCATGCGCCAGGCGCCGGCGGGCTATGTGCGCATCGGCTCCGCGCTGGGCGAGGCCGACCCTGCCAGCATTGCCATCGTGCCGGTGCTGCGCAATGAACGCCTGCTGGGCGTGCTGGAACTGGCAACGCTGGAGCCTTACGGCGACCAGGCCCAGGCGCTGCTCGATGGCGCGCTGCCGGTGATCGCGATGAATATGGAAATCCTGGAGCGCAACGAGCGCACCAGGCTGCTGGAAGAGCGCAGCCGGCTGGTGCTGGGCGCCGTCAGCGACGGCATCGTCGGCCTCGACCTGGCCGGCCGGGTCACCTTCGTCAACCCGGCGGCGCCGGCCTTGCTTGGCTACGAGGAAGGCGAGCTGGTAGGCGCCGAATGGCAACAGGATGGCGAGCTGCTGAAGCGCAAGGACGGCAGCGCCTTCCCGGTGGACTACGCGGACCGGCCCATGTACAAGGATGGCGCGCAGGTCGGCTCGGTGGTGGTGTTTCGCGACATCACCGAACGCAAGCAGCTGGAAGAGCAGATCAAGCGCAGCAACTTCCTCGGCGATATCGCGCTGGAAATGACCGGCTGCGGCTACTGGGTGGTGGACTACAGCGATCCCGAATACTACACGCAGTCCGAACGCGCCGCGCGCCTGCTGGGCGAACCGCCGCGGCCCGGCGGCCGCTACCACCTGCAGGACGAATGGTTTGCGCGCGTGGTGGAAGCCGATCCCGAAGGGGCGCTGCGCGTGGCGGCCCGGGTGCAGGGCGCCCTCGACGGCAGCTACGACAAGTTCGACGCGGTGTATGCCTACAAGCGCCCGCTCGACGGCCGGGTGATCTGGCTGCACGCCGTCGGCACCGTGGTGCGCGACGAGCAGGACGGCACGCCGCGCTTCATGTATGGCGTCTACCAGGACATCACTGCGCAAAAAGCCGCCGAGGACGAGCTGCGCGTGGCCAAGGAGCAGGCGCAGGCCGCCACCCGTGCCAAGAGCGATTTCCTGGCCAATATGAGCCACGAAATCCGCACCCCGATGAACGCCATCATCGGCATGTCGCACCTGGCGCTGCAGACCAAGCTCGATAAGCGCCAGCGCAACTACGTCGAGAAGGTGCAGCGCGCCGGCGAGAACCTGCTGGGCATCATCAACGACATCCTCGACTTCTCGAAGATCGAGGCCGGCAAGATGACGGTGGAACAGGTTGAATTCGACCTCGATGACGTGCTGGACAACCTGGCCAACCTGATCGGCTTCAAGGCCGAGGACAAGGGCCTTGAACTGCTGTTCCAGGTAGCGCCGGAATTGCCGACCGGCCTGGTGGGCGATCCGCTGCGCATCGGCCAGGTGCTGGTCAACCTGGCCAATAATGCCGTCAAGTTCACCGAGCAGGGCGAGGTGGTGGTCGGCATCGAACAGTCGGCGCAGGACGCGGCGGGCGTTGAACTGCACTTCTGGGTGCGCGACTCCGGCATCGGCATGAGCGAGGCGCAGAGCGCCAAGCTGTTCCAGTCCTTCAGCCAGGCCGATGCCTCCACCACGCGCAAATACGGTGGCACCGGCCTGGGCCTGGTGATCTGCAAGAACCTGCTGGAGCTGATGGGCGGGCGCATCTGGGTCGAAAGCGCGCAAGGCATGGGCTCCACCTTCCACTTCACCGCACGCTTCGGATTGCAGGCCAACCCGAAGCCGCGCCGCATGTTCCGGGCCGACGAATTGCTCGGCGTGCGGGTCCTGGTGGTGGACGACAATGCGTCGGCGCGCGAAATCCTGTCCACGGTCGCACGCTCCTTCGGGCTGGAAGTGGACGTGGCGCTGGGCGGGCAGCAGGCGCTGGACATGGCTGCGCGTGCCGGGCAGAAGGCCATGCCGTACGACCTGATCCTGATGGACTGGAAGATGCCGTCCATGGACGGGGTGGAAACGGTGCGGCGCCTGCAATCGGGGGACGCCGGCCGGCTGCCGGCGGTGATCATGGTGACCGCCTACGGCCGCGAGGAAGCCTTGACCAGCGCGGAGGAGCGCCGGGTCCGGCTCAAGTCCGTGCTGACCAAGCCGGTAACGCCGTCTGCCCTGCTGGAAGCGGTGGGCGAGGCCCTGGGCAAGGGCGTGCTGGCCGAGGGGCGGCGTGCGGCCGAGCGCGACATGCACCAGGTCGACGTCATGGCGCGCCTGTCAGGCACGCGCGTGCTGCTGGTCGAAGACAACGAGATGAACCAGGAGCTGGCGATCGACCTGCTGGGCAAGGCCGGCATCGAAGCGGTGCTGGCGCGCCATGGGCAGGAAGCGCTGGACATCCTGGCACAGGACACGCGCTTTGACGGCGTGCTGATGGACTGCCAGATGCCCGTGATGGATGGCTTCCAGGCCTCGCGCGCGATCCGCGCCAATCCAGCCCTGGACAAATTGCCGATTATCGCGATGACGGCCAACGCCATGGCCGGGGACCGCGAGAAGGTGCTGGCCAGCGGCATGCAGGACCATATCGCCAAGCCGGTCAACGT
Organism: Pseudoduganella sp. R-34; assembly: GCF_049904655.1. Taxonomy (NCBI): domain Bacteria; kingdom Pseudomonadati; phylum Pseudomonadota; class Betaproteobacteria; order Burkholderiales; family Oxalobacteraceae; genus Pseudoduganella; species Pseudoduganella sp. R-34. Next base: position 4,220,608 of record NZ_CP184572.1, on the reverse strand, counting down.
GGCCGAAATGTACGCCACGCTGGCGCGCTGGCTGCGGCCGGCACCGGGCGAGGGCCAGGCCGGCATGCTGCCTGCCGCGTCCAATGCGCACGCCGCCTCCGTCGATGCCGCCGGCGGCAAGCCAGCGCCGCTGCCGGCGCTGCCGATGGTCGACGTCCGGGCCGGACTCGCGACCTCCATGGGCGACGAAAAGCTATACCGCCGCCTGCTGGTGAAGTTCCGCGACGGCCAGCAGGACTTCGCCGCCATGTTCGTGCACGCGCTCATGGGCGGCGATGCGACTGCGCCGGAGCGGCTGGCGCATACCTTGAAGGGCGTGGCCGGCAATATCGGTGCGCGCAGCGTGCAGGAGGCTGCGCAGGCGCTGGAGCAGGCGTGCCAGAACGGGGCCGCGCGCGAGGACCTGGAACGCCTGCTGGCAATGGTGCTGGTGGAGCTCGATCCGCTGCTGGCAGCGCTGCGCGCGCTCGACGCAGAAATGCGCGGCGGCGCCGTGCACCCTGCGCTGGTGCCTGCCATGCCGGCCGCCGCACCGCCGCTTGGCCGCCTGCGCCACCTGCTGGCGGACAGCGACTCGGAAGCGGCCGAGCTGTGGGAGGCGGAGCTGGCGCAATTCAAGGCGGCCTTGCCCGATCACTGGCGACGAATTGAAAACGGAATTGGTAACCTGGACCTGGAAGCCGCGCTGGCGGCGCTGGACGAAGCAATGGTAAGCCTGGAGGAAAAGTGAGATGGAACTGGAACTGATCGCAAGGAAAACCGTGCTGCTGGTCGACGACTCGCCCGACAACCTGGTGCTGATGAACGACCTGCTGAAAGACCTGTACAAGGTGAAGGTCGCCAACAGCGGCGAGAAAGCCCTGCGCATCGCCACCACCGGCCAGCCGCCGGACGTGGTGCTGCTCGACGTGATGATGCCCGAGATGGACGGCTATGAGGTATGCCGCCGCCTGAAAGCCAATCCGGCCACCCGCGACATCCCCATCATCTTCCTGACCGCGAAGTCGGAGGTGGAGGACGAACAGCTTGGCCTGGACCTGGGCGCGGTCGACTACATCACTAAGCCAATCAGCCCGGCGATCACGCTGGCCCGGGTGCGCAACCACCTGATGCTGAAGGAGCATGCCGACTTCCTGCGCGACCAGAACGAATTCCTGGAACAGGAGGTGCGCGAACGTACGCGCGAAGTGGTGGCAATCCAGGACGTCACCATCCTCGCCATGGCATCGATGGCCGAAACCCGCGATTCCGAAACCGGCAACCATATCCGCCGCACACAGTTCTACGTCAAGGCGCTGGCTGAACGCCTGAAAGGCCATCCTCGCTTCAGTGCGGTGCTCACCGACAGCTACATCAACCTGCTGTTCAAATCCGCCCCGCTGCACGATATCGGCAAGGTCGGCATCCCCGACCGCATCCTGCTCAAGCCCGGCAGGTTCGAGCCGCACGAATTCGAAATCATGAAGACCCACACCACGCTGGGCCGCGCCGCCATCGAGCACGCGGAACGCTCGCTGGGCACGCCGATGGCGTTCCTGTCGATCGCCAAGGAGATCGCTCATTCGCACCAGGAAAAATGGGATGGTTCAGGCTATCCGGAAGGGCTGGCCGGCGAAGCGATCCCGGTTTCGGCGCGGCTGATGGCCGTGGCGGATGTGTACGACGCCCTGATCAGCCGCCGCGTCTACAAGGACGGCATGCCGCATGAGCAGGCGGTACAGATCATCACCGAGGGCAAGGGAAAACACTTTGATCCCGACATTGTTGATGCATTCATCGGGTTGCAGGAGGAGTTCCGCGCCATCGCGGCGCGGTTCCATGATACCGACCATGACATGGCCGAGAAGAAGGCGCAGATTGAGCGCCTGACGAAAGCGTAAGGCTTACTTCGAGCTGTAGATCTTGTCGAACTCGCCGCCGTCGTCGAAGTGCTTCTTCTGGGCTGCGCGCCAGCCGCCGAATACTTCATCCACGGTGAACAGCGAGATCGGCTTGAAGTTGGCCGCATACTTCTTGAACACGGCGTCCGAGCGCGGGCGCAGGTAGTGCTTGGCGATGATCTCCTGGCCGCCTTCCGAGTACAGGAAATTCAGGTAGGCAGTGGCCTCCTTGCGGATGCCTTTCTTGTCCACCACCTTGTCCACCACGGCCACCGGCGACTCCGCCAGGATCGAGGACGATGGATATACCACTTCGAAGTCGTCGCCGAATTCGGCGCGCACCAGGTTCACTTCGTTTTCAAAGGTCACCAGCACGTCGCCGATCTTGCGCTGGGTGAAGGTAGTGGTGGCTGCGCGGCCGCCAGCATCCAGCACCGGCACGTTCTTGAAGATCTTGCCGACCAGTTCACGGGCATGCGCTTCATTGCCGCCTTTCTTCAGCACCGAACCCCAGGCCGCCAGATAAGTGTAGCGGCCATTGCCCGCGGTTTTGGGATTCGGGATCACGACGGCCACGCCCGGCTTGGCCAGGTCGGCCCAGTCCTTGATTGCCTTTGGATTGCCCTTGCGCACCAGGTAGACCATGGTGGAGTAGGCCGGCGCCGCATTGTTCGGGAATTTTTTGGCCCAGTCCTGTACCACCAGGCCGCGGTCGGCCAGCATGTCGATGTCGTTGGCCTGGTTCATCGTCACCACCGACGCTTCCAGGCCATCGGCCACGGCGCGCGCCTGCTTGGAAGAGCCGCCGTGCGACTGCTTGACGGTGACGTCGACGCCCGTGCTCTTCTTGTACGCGGCCGCGAAAGCCGGGTTGATGTCCTTATACAGTTCACGTGCCACGTCATAGGACACGTTCAGCAGGGTCACTTCGGCGGCCGATGCGCCCGAAGCAAAACCGAAGGTCGCCGCGGCCAGTGCGGTGCTGAGTGCAAATGCGAATTTGTTATAAGTCATGGCAATCTCTATTGTGAAAACAGATATGCATGGTCTAGAATCTCGCGCCGAAAGGAAACTACTTATTCGTTATAAGCTTAGTCTCGGCCCCGGATAAGCTTGCGTGCACGCGGCCTCATACGGGGTTTTTGCCGCTGGTGTATATTCCGGTTATTGAATACCTGTGAGCACGCATGAGTTTTGAAATTCGCCGCGCGGAAGCGAAAGACGCCACGGCTGCCTGTGAGGTGCTGCGACGCTCAATCGCCGAATGTTGTGTGCTTGACCATAAAAACGATCCCGCCATTCTTGGCGCATGGCTTGGCAACAAGACGCCGGAAACGGTCGCGTCCTGGTTTGCTTCGCCCACCAACTATTCGCTGGTGGCGGTCGAGCAGGGCGCCGTGGTCGGCGTCGCCTTGCTGACCGCGGCCGGCAAGCTGGCCCTGTGCTATCTGCTGCCCGAAGTGCGCCAGCGCGGCGCAGGCAAGGCCCTGCTGGCCTGCGTCGAACAGCAAGCCTGCAGCTGGGGCGTCAAAGCCTTGCAACTCCACAGCACTGCAACCGGCGAGGAATTCTTTGCCCGCCAGGGCTATCTGCGTGCCGGCAATGTGCGCTCGCCTTACGGTGTCGACACGGTCTTCTTCTGGAAGCAGCTTGATGGCACCGTGTGCGATGCCAGCAAGCCGAAGCGCTTCTGCGGCTGCAACTAGGGTTCAGGCGTAATAGTCGAGACCTTGTTCATGGCGCCGGAATAGTTCGACCAGCATGTCACGTTCCGACTCGTTCCTTGCCCAGTCAGGCCGCAGCTGGAAGTGCGGCTGGTCGACGATCGTGGTCCATTTTCCGCCCCATTCAAGCCCCAGGTCCTGCCCGAGGCCGCCGACCACCTTGTACTTGGGCGAAGTGGGGAGGTATTTGGTGCCATCGAAGACCCCCACATCGAATGCAATGCCATAGTTGTGGTTTGACTGGCCGCCCTTGGCGTTGGTCACCTTCTTGCCCGGCGTCGTGCGGCCCTGGGCGTACAGCTTGTCCTGCTCCGCAAATGAGCGCAGGCCGCTGATTACCTTGATGTCGATGCCGATCGAAGCGGCCTTGTTGACCAGGGCCCTGGCATATGACCTGGCTGTCGGGTGCAAGGTGAGGATGACGGCCTCACTTCGTGCGTCGACATTTCCGGACAGTTCCGCCGGCACTTCCTCGCCGACGATCTTCGAATAGATGGCGGCCCAGGTGATGGGGCCGGGGCGTCCATCGGCTTCAATGCCCAGCTTGCGCTGGACTGCGCGTATCACCATTTCAGTATCCATGGCCGAATCCTCCGCAGCGTTGCCTTGTAAGATTCGTCCTATGATCTGCCGGAAAATGCCTCAAAAGTCTCGCAAATACTCACCTGTTGCCAAATTGAAGCAACTTGTCTCGCGCAATTCGTGATAGCGTTACCAAACTGGGCCGCTAATGGAGGGATGTGCGTGAAAGTGTTGATAACGGCAGTTTTTGCTTTGGCTTCCAGCTGCGTGCAAGCGGCGCAATTCACCGTGCTGGTGTTTTCGAAAACGGCCGGCTGGCATCATGACTCGATCCCGGCAGGTGTCGCGGCGATCCAGGAGCTGGGCAAGCTGCATGATTTCAATGTGTTCTGGACCGAAGACGCCAATCGCGTATTCAGTGACCAGGAACTGGCGAAATACCAGGCCGTAGTCTTCCTGCAGACGACCGGAGACATACTTGACTCGAAACAGAAGGGGGCGTTCGAGCGCTACATCCGTTCCGGCAGAGGTTATGTTGGTGTGCACAGTGCGTCGGACACGGAGTACGGCTGGCCGTGGTACACCAGGCTGGTGGGGCATATGTTCGACCACCATCCAGCGATCCAGACCGCCATCCTGAAAGTGGAGAACCGCAGCTTCCCGGGCATGGAGCGTTTCGCCGCGCGCAACCTGGTGACGGAAGAATGGTACGCGTTCAAGCCCGCCACCAGCAAAGTCAGCTATCTGCTGTCGGTCGATGAGACGACTTACAAGGCGGGACCCCAAGGCATGGGCGCATTTCATCCGGTCAGCTGGTACCAGGACTACGATGGCGGCCGCGCGTTCTACACTGCGCTTGGCCATCTTCCCGCGACCTACGGCGACCCGGTCTTTCGCCACCACCTGTACGGCGGTATTTACTGGGCCGCCACAGGCAATGGCCTTGAACCGCGATGATCAGCCGCCTTGCGCCTTGGCTGCTGCGGCCTTGGCGCGCAGCGTGGTGACGTTGTCGTAACCGATGCCCCAGTTATCGGTTTCCACTTCATCGATGATGACGAAGGTGGTTGCCGGGTTCTTGTTCAGTACGCGCTGCAGCAGTTCGGTCGCGCCCTTGATCAATTCCAGTTTCTGTTCGGCGGTGACGCCTTCCTTGGTGATGCGGAAATTTACGTACGGCATAGAGAAGCTCCTTTGGTTGAAATGGGGTGTTTGATGCAATACCAGGCCAGCAGCGCGCCGAGCAGCAGCAAGATGGTGGAAACGGACAGTGCGAATTTGATATCCTGGATGGCGCCGAAGATCGCGACGCCCATGGCGCCGCCCACCTGGCGCGCCGTATTCAGCACCGCCGACGCGGTGCCGGCCTGGCCGCGATCGATGGCGGCCAGGATCGAGGTGGTCATGGCCGGCACCGCGAGGCCCATGCCGGCCGGGATCAGCACCAGTCCTGGCAGCATTTCCAGGAATGTGGCGTCGTGTGCGACACCGAAGACGCCCAACAGAGCATAGCCCGCGGCGCCGACCAGCCCGCCGACGATCATCGGCAAGCGCGACCCCGCACGCGCCTGCAACCGGCCGCTGGCGATATTGGAGAAAATGAAGGTGCCGGTCAGCGGCAGGAAAACCAGCCCCGCATGCATCACTGAGAAGCCGCGCACTTTCTGCAAATGGAAGCTGAGTACGAAGATCACACCGTAATAGGCAAAGTTGACCAGGACGCCAAATAGTACCGCGCCTGAAAAACCGATGTCCCGGAACAGGCCAAGCGGCAGCATGGGCGCCGCGCTGCGCTGCTGGCTGCGAATGAACAAGGCCGCCGACACCAGGGCCGCCAGCAGCGCGCCCTGCACGAGGTGGCTGGAGGCGCCCAGCGTATTGAATTCGATCACCGCGCCGATAAACGCCGTCAGCGCAACGATGGCGAGTACCTGGCCGCTGATGTCGAATGAGCGCGCCGGATCCTTGCCGCGCAGGGCAGGGACCACGCGCAGCGTGAGCCAGAAACCCAGCACGCAAATCGGGATATTGACCCAAAAAATGCTGCGCCAGCCGGCAACACTCATCAACAAGCCGCCCAGCACCGGACCGGCTGCAATCGATACGCCGCCGGCAGCCGTCCACCAGGCGATGGCCTTGGCCAGTTGGGCGCGGTCGTGAGCGTAAGCCGTGTTCAGGATCGACAGCGAGCTAGGCACCAGCAGCGCGGCGCCGACGCCTTGCACGGCACGCGCCAGGTTCAATGCCAGCGCACCCGGCGCCATCGCACAAGCCAGCGAAGCGAGTGTAAACAGGGCAAAGCCCGACAGGAACACGCGGCGTGCGCCGAAACGGTCGCCCAGCACGCCCGCCGACAACAGGAAGACGGCAAAGCCCAAGGTATAAGCGTCGACCACCCACTGCAATGCGCTGACGCTGGCGCCCAGCTCTCGGCCGATTTCCGGCAAGGCCACGTTGACGATGGTGACGTCGAGCTGGACGATGATGAAGGCAAAGCTGGCGGCCAGCAGGACGGCGGGGGATGGCTTGTGCATGGTGAAGCTCCTTTGGATAGCTTGAACTATAAATGTCTTCACGCATCAATAAAAATGAATAATAATGAATTCATCTATCTCAATTGGAGAATGAAATGGAACTCTCCTCGCTGAGGATATTCAAGACCGTGGCCGAAGAAGGCAGCGTGACCCAGGCCGCAGCGCGGCTGCACCGGGTGCAATCGAACGTCTCGGCGCGCCTGAACCAGCTCGAGGAATCGCTGGGCGTGACCCTGTTCAACCGTTCGGGGCGGCGCATGCTGATCACCGCGGAGGGCACGCGCCTGCTGGAATACGCCGACCGCCTGCTGCGGCTGGCGGACGAAGCGCAGATGTCGGTGCGCGGCGAGAACGAGCCGTCGGGACAGCTACGTATCGGCTCGATGGAAACCACCGCCGCCGCGCGCCTGCCGCGCGTGCTGGGCGCATTCCACCGCAAGCATCCGCAAGTGGACCTGCTGCTCGATACCGGCCCGACCGACTACCAGATACAGCAGGTACTGAATCACAAGGTCGATCTCGCGCTGGTCTCCGGCCCGGTCGAGCGCCCGGAACTGGAACAGCAGCCTGTATTTGTAGAAGAACTGGTGCTGTTGACCGACGCGCTGCACGGCCCAGTCACCGGACCGGCTGACGTGGCGCGCCGTACGCTGCTGGGTTTTCGCAGCGGCTGCTCCTACCGGCGCCGCCTGGAATGGTGGTTTGCCGACGCCGGTGTCGCCCACACGCGGATCGCCGAATTCGGTACCTTCGAAGCCATCATCGGCTGTGTTGCCGCCGGCATGGGCGTCGCCATGATGCCGCGTGAAGTCCTGAGGCAGCGCGGCCTGGGCCGCACCGTGCAATGCCACACCTTGCCGCCGGAAGTGGCCGAAGTGGAGACGGTCATGGTATGGCGCCGCGACATCCCCCACCACGCCGCCCGCGACGCCTTCATCGCCAGCTTCCGCCAATAGTAAAAAGAAAGTCGGGGTCAGGTCTGGCAATCCGCCACTTTGTGGCGGATTGCCAGACCTGACCCCGACTTTTATAGACGGAGCTAGGGCAGGGGCCGGGTTACAGGGCGGCCAGTGCTGCGTTGAAGGTTGCGCTTGGGCGCATCACGGCGGAGGTCTTGGCTGCATCCGGCTTGTAGTAGCCGCCGATGTCCATGGCGCCGCCTTGCACGGAGTTCAGCTCTTCGACGATTTTTGCTTCGTTCTCTGCCAGCGACTTGGCCAGCGGTGCGAACTTGGCTTTCAGCTCGGCGTCGTCGTTCTGCGCTGCCAGGGCCTGGGCCCAGTACATCGACAGGTAGAAGTGGCTGCCGCGGTTGTCCAGCTCGCCGGTGCGTGGCGATGGCGACTTGTTCTTGTCCAGCAGTTTGCCGGTGGCTTCGTCCAGGGTCTTGGCCAGGATCTTGGCTTTGGCGTTGCCGGTCTTGATGCCCAGCTCTTCCAGCGAGACGGCCAGCGCCAGGAACTCGCCCAGCGAATCCCAGCGCAGGTGGTTTTCTTCCACCAGCTGCTTGACGTGCTTCGGTGCGGAGCCGCCGGCGCCGGTTTCGTACATGCCGCCGCCTGCCATCAGTGGAACGATGGACAGCATCTTGGCCGAGGTGCCCAGTTCCAGGATCGGGAACAGGTCGGTCAGGTAGTCGCGCAGGATGTTGCCGGTCACCGAGATGGTGTCCAGGCCGCGCGATACGCGCTCCAGGGTGTAGCGCATGGCGCGGGTCTGCGACATGATCTGGATGTCCAGGCCGGTGGTGTCGTGGTCTTTCAGGTAGGTCTCGACCTTCTTGATCACTTCGGCTTCGTGCGGACGGTAGGTGTCCAGCCAGAACACGGCAGGCATGCCGGAGTTGCGGGCGCGGGTGACCGCCAGCTTGACCCAGTCACGGATCGGAGCGTCCTTCACCTGGCACATGCGCCAGATGTCGCCTTCTTCCACGTTCTGGGTCAGCAGCACTTCGCCGGTGGCCAGGTCGGTGATGTTGGCGATGCCGCCTTCCGGTACTTCGAAGGTCTTGTCGTGCGAGCCGTATTCTTCGGCTTGCTGCGCCATCAGGCCCACGTTCGGCACGGTGCCCATGGTTTTCGGATCGAAGTTGCCATGCCATTTGCAGAAGTTGATCATCTCCTGGTAAATGCGGGCGAAGGTCGATTCAGGCATGACCGCCTTGACGTCGGCGGTGCGGCCGTCGGCGCCCCACATCTTGCCGCCGATGCGGATCATGGCCGGCATCGATGCGTCGACGATCACGTCATTTGGCGAGTGGAAGTTGGTGATGCCCTTGGCCGAATCGACCATGGCCAGCTTCGGACGGTTTTCCAGGCAGGCGTGCAGGTCTTTCAGGATCTCGTCCTTCTGCGATGCTGGCAGCTTTTCGATCTTCTCGTACAGGTTGACCATGCCGTTGTTCACGTTCACGCCCAGCTCTTCGAACAGCTTGGCGTGCTTCTCGAACGCCTGCTTGTAAAAGATGCGCACGCAGTGGCCGAACACGATCGGGTGCGATACCTTCATCATGGTCGCTTTCACATGCAGCGAGAACATCACGCCGGTCTTGTAGGCGTCGTCGATTTCGCGCTCGTAGAATTCCAGCAGGGCTTTCTTCGACATGAACATGGAGTCGATGATCTCGCCAGCCTGCAGGGCGACCTTCGGTTTCAGCACGATGGTCTTGCCGGACTTGGTGATCAGTTCCATCTTCACTTCACGGGCCTTGTCCAGGGTCATGGACTTTTCGCCGTGGTAGAAGTCGCCGCCGTGCATGTGCGATACGTGGGTGCGCGAAGCCTGGCTCCATTCGCCCATCGAGTGCGGGTTCTTGCGTGCGTATTCTTTCACTGCCTTTGGCGCGCGGCGGTCGGAGTTACCTTCGCGCAGGACCGGGTTCACGGCGGAGCCGATGCACTTGCCGTAGCGGGCTTTCAGTGCTTTCTCTTCTTCGGTCTTGGCGTCTTCCGGGTAGTCCGGCAGCTTGTAGCCGGCGGCCTGCAGTTCGCGGATGCAGGCGACCAGCTGGGAAACCGATGCCGAAATATTAGGCAGCTTGATGATGTTGGTGTCCGGGTTCTGGGTCAGGGCGCCCAGTTCGGCCAGGTTGTCCGGCACTTTCTGTTCGTCGCTCAGGCATTCCGGGAAGGCTGCCAGCACGCGGGCGGCGACCGAAATGTCGCTGGTGACGACGTCGACGCCGGCTGGGGCTGCGAATTTCTGCACGATTGGCAGCAGGGAATAAGTCGCCAGCAGTGGCGCCTCGTCGGTAAGGGTGTAGATGATTTTAGACTTTTGAGACATGTTTATTCCCTCAAATGCGGAGGTTTTCCGCTGAATATTCTTCCCTGGGCTCGCCGGGTTCGGCAGGCTCGGGGTGGATAGCGGGTGGGCGATGGCCTACCGGACAAGCTTGACATTGTAGCTCACAGGAATGGTCGTAACAATTGGCGAAGATACTTAGACGGGGCATCCTGGCTGTCCAGGCCGACGTCAGCTTGTCCGATGCAGCCCGGCGGCTGGCGGTAGGTGCGGAACAGGTGGTCCCACAGCATCAGCCATTCGCCGAAATTGACCTGGGCGTCCTCGTATTTGCGTTTGTGGTGCCAGCGATGGGTCTGGGCGACGCCGAACAGGTGGCGCAAAGGACCCAGCGAATAGTCGAGGTTGGCGTGCTGGAAAGCCAGGTGGACGGAAAGAATGGCCAGGCCGGTCGCGACCGTGGCAGCCGGCGCTCCCAGTGCCAGCAGGACGGCAAAACCCGGAGCGCCCATCATCATGGCGTGCAGCGGGTGGCGCCGTTCGCTGTTCAGCCAGTACAGGCGTTCGCTGCTATGGTGCGCTTCGTGGAACAGCCACAGGCGGTGGTGGCGATGGCTCAGCCAGTGCATAAAAAACAAGCCGAAATCGAGCACGACCATGGCAGCGGCGATTTGCGCCCAAGCCGGCCAGGTGGCCGGCCAGGCTGCTGGCGCAGGCAACAGGGCGCGTGCCCAGGACAGGATTTCAATACTGCCATACAGGACGCTTGCGTTGACCAGGAAGTGCAGGCCGTCGGTGCGCGTATCGCCATGATCGGCCAGCCAGGCCGCCTCATAGGGCTGCAAGCGTTCGAGCAGGGCGACGCAGGCAATGGCCGCCAGCGCCATCAGCGGCACGGCTGGCCAGTAGGGCAAGCCTTGCGTGGCGGCCCAGAAAATCGCCGCGGCGGCGCCGCCAAAAACGATTGGATAACTCAGGTAGCGTATCGTCCATTGTTTCATGTTGACCTCCAGTGGTGAAAGAAGGCCAGCGTAAGGGCGCGCGCGTCAGGTGGCTTGAACGAAAGAGCTATCCAGCACGATGCCGCGCAGCATGGCGGCCGGGTTAAGGCCGAACATCTCGCGGAAAGTACGCGAAAGGTGGGCCGAGTCGGCAAAACCGGCAGCGTGCGCCGCGTCGGTCAGGTTGCCGCGCTGAGCAAGCCGGTGTAGTGCCAGTTCCAGGCGCAGCCATTTACGATAGCTGCGCAAGGGGAGGCCGGTCTGTTCGACGAACCAGTGGGAAAAACGGTCAGGCGACAGATGGGCAAGCTCGGCCAGCTGGAGCCTGTTTGCGCCACCTTCCGCAATGCCTGCGCGCAGCGCCCCGGCAACGGCAGTCATGCGCGCATCCTGAGCCGAGGGCCGGGACAGGCCGAAAGCCTGCCGCAGCACGCTGCGCAGGGGCTGGCCTGTATCGGCGGCCGCGAGGAGCTGGCTGCACAGATCGTCGGCCAGCAGCGTCGGCGTGTCGGCCGGGGCCTGGAATAAAGCCGTTCCTTCCGGCGTCAGCGGGTCCAGGTAGACCAGGAGCGCCTCGTCGGCGCAGACGCAATGCGCCAGTCCTGCCGGGATGGTAATTCCCGGGGCGCGCAGCGGGCCGCTAGGGAAGGCCACGCCAATTTCGCCATGGAGCGAAATGACCAGCTGGTGCGCGTAATGGGCGTGCAGTGCGCTGTCGCCGATCGCGCCGCGGAATACGCCGAAGCCGGGCGAGAGCAGGGCGTTTCCCGACCAGTGCTGTCCAGGCATCAGGCTGACGCGCACTTGCGCACCGTGTCCCAGGTGCGGGTGGTGATGTCCTTGCCGAAAGTCTTCTCGATCAGGCGCATGAAGACCGGGCCGTCGCTGCTGGGCAAGTAGGTCGAAAACACCTCGCTTCCAATTACGCCAAGCATTTCGGCGCCGCTGATGGGCGGCGGCAGCACGGTCGCGGATGGTGCGGCACGCAGGAAGCTCACCACGCGCTTGGCGGCAGGATCGGCGCCAAGGCCAGGATAGGGATCATCCGCCAGCAGGTCTTGCAAGTGTTTTTGCGAGCGGATAATGGTGTAGAAGCTGCGGCCGAGCGCCTTTTCCATCGCTGCCTCGGCCTTGCGTTCCAGCGCGGCTTCGGAGGCGGAACGGGCGTCGAATGCTACATTGCCGCTTGATAGAAGCGTCTTGACGTTGGAAAATCCGGCAGTTTCAAAGGCGGCTTTCAGTTCCGGCATCTTGCAGTTCATCGGGCTGACGCCGCGGAGCAGGGCAATATAGCGAGGCATTGTGTTTCAGATAAAAGTTGAGCCGAAGGGATTATCGTTCGAAACGGATGGCGAGGCCAGCCTGCTGATGGCGGCCGCCCGCGCCGGCGTGGTGCTTCCCAGTTCCTGCCGCAACGGCACCTGCCGCACCTGCATCTGCCAGGTGCAAAGCGGCACTGCGCGCCACCTGATTGAATGGCCAGGCCTGAGCCTGGAGGAGAAGCGGGAAGGCTATATCCTGCCTTGCGTGGCGGTTGCAACGTCGGACCTTGTGATCGTCGCTCCCGCTGCGAAGTTTACGACAAATTGTTAAAGGGGTTTCTGAAGTCATTCTCTATTGCTATAGTAATCGTTATTGCAATAGATGGAATCGCCATGACAACTCGCAGAGACTTCCTCCATATGATGGCGGGCACAGCGCTGGCTGGGCTGCCGCTGCTTGGCCAGGGTCGCGCGCAGTCGGAGCCGGAACCTCCGCCCGATATTTTCGACGCCCAGATGCTGGACCTGGAATTCTGGATCAAGCCGCGCACGATCAGCGTGATCCGGCCGCAAAGCGGGGAGAAGGCCCGGCTGACCTACTGGAAGGATGGCGAGATCATCGACTCGGCTTACCAGGAGCTGTGCCATTTGCTGCGCGACGTGAACGGCAAGGAGACGGCAGCGATTGATCCGAAGCTGTTCGAGACGCTGTGGGGCGCGCAGGCGTTTGTGCAGCGCTTCGGGATCGAGAGCCCGCTGGAGATCTTGTCGGGGTATCGCACGCCGGCTTCCAACAAAAAGCTGATCGAGCAGGGAATTCCTGCGGCGCGGCAGTCGCTGCATATGAGCGGCAAGGCAGCCGATATCCGGATTCCGAACTTGAACGCGGAGGTGCTGGGCAGCCTGGTGCAGAGTTTCCGGCAGGGGGGCGTGGGGTTCTATTACCGCCAGGGACCGCGTGGCGGGTGGATTCATGCGGATACGGGGCTGCAGCGGAGCTGGAAAGGCTAAAACCGGTAAGCCAGTGTCTGACCCATAGGGTCAGACACTGATACGCGGCTGCCGCAGGCCGGGGTGTCTGACCCTGCGGGTCAGACAACGGTTTACCGGTTTTCAGTGGTAGTAATAAGCCGGCGTCGGCACCGCATCCGTCCTGGCCAGCCGCTCCGCCTCCAGGTCCACCTTATGGTCCCACCAGATATTCCACCCCACCCGCTGGTCTTCCACCAATTCCGGATGCTCATCCAGCAGCTTGCCGAAGAACGCATCAAACTCAGATACATATTCGTTTACTTTCATACCGCCTCCTGAGGTTTCGGTTACACTCCTGACCCATGTTTAATCACGATGACGAAGCGGCCAAGCCGCGCTTTCGCCCGGTGCCGTGGACCGCACTGGAAACGCCCCAGGACGTGGAGCTGTGGATTGCCGAGCACGACCTCGCGCTGAAGGAACACGTCGGCAAGCAGGAAACCGGCTACGGCGTGTGTTTCAGCCTGGCCGAGGGCGGCGATATCTACATGCAGACCACCGAGGGCGCCGTTATCCTCGATGTTACTCCTGAAGCCGATTGGGTGGAGCCCTTGCTGTGCGCTATCGCCGCTTGCGAGCCGCCCAAGGGCCGCCTCTGGACCCTGCCCGAAGACAAGCTGGTGCAGCTCATCCTTGGCCTGTCCGTCCTAGTCGCCAGCACCACCCTCGTCGTCGGTCACAAATTCGGCCGCAGCCGTTCTTATTAAAGGATTCCTGATGCGCAAACCGTTGATCGCCCTCCTGCTGGCCGCAGCTGCGCTGCACGCCAGTGCCGCCGACCTGCTGCAAACAGTCAAGGCGCGCGGCACGCTGAAAGTGGCCATGGAAGGCGTCTACCCGCCATTCAATTTCAAGGAGAAAAATGGCGAGCTGGCGGGTTACGACGTCGACGTAGCGCGCCTGGTGGCCAGCAAGCTGGGGCTGAAGCCGGAATTCGTCACCACCGAATGGGCCTCGATCCTGGCTGGACTGGCCAGCAATAAATACGACGTCATCATTTCGCAGGTTGGCATCAACCCGAAGCGCGAACAAGCTTTCGACTTCAGTACGCCTTACATCTACTCGTCGCCGATGCTGATCGTGCGCAAGGATGACAAGAACAACTGGACTTCCCTCGAACAGCTGAAAGGCAAGCGCGTCGGCGCCGGGCAGGGTAGCGTCTACGAAATGCAGTTGAAGGCTGTGCCCGGCATCGACGTGAAAGGCTACCCGGCAGCCCCGGAAAACCTGACCGACCTGGCGCTGGGCCGTATTGATGCAGCCTTGAACGACAGCCTGATGACGGCCTATTTGCTGAAAACCACCAAGCTGCCAATCAAGGCCGGCGCCCGTGTCGGCGCCGTCGAGCGCATGGGCATTCCCTTCCAGAAGGGCAATCCCGCCTTCAAGGCCGCGCTCAACAAGGTGCTGGCGGATGCCGCCGCCGACGGCAGCCTGAAAGCCATTTCCATGAAGTGGTTCGGTACTGACGTCAGCAAGGCGCCCTAAGCATGGAGTGGCTGGAGCTGCTGCACGAGGCGGCGCCCGTGATGTTGAAGGGCGCCGGTTATACCCTGGTGTTCGCGGTCGCCGCGATGGTGGGCGGCCTGGTGCTGGGCTTTCCCACCGCCGTGATGCGCATCCTGCCCTGGAAACTGCTGCGATGGCCGGCCAATGTGTACGTCAGCCTGATGCGCGGCACGCCGCTGCTGGTGCAGATGTTCGTGATCTATTACGGCCTGCCGTCGGTCGGCATCGAGTTCACGCCGGTCACCGCCGGCATCCTGGCGCTGAGCCTGAACGCCGGCGCCTACCTGTCGGAAAGCCTGCGCGGCGCCATCCTCTCGATCCATAAAGGCCAGTGGTCGGCCAGCTACAGCCTGGGCTTGGGCTACGGACAGACCTTGCGCCATGTGGTGATGCCGCAGGCGCTGCGCATTGCCGTGCCTTCGATGAGCAATACCCTGATCAGCCTGATCAAGGATACTTCGCTGGTGTCAGTCATTACCATGACGGAACTGATGCTATCGACGAAGGAAGTGATTGCCACCACCTTCCGCCCCTTGCCGCTCTATCTCGCGGCAGCTGTCATTTACTGGATCCTCAGCCTGGCTTTCGAGCAACTGCAACGCTTTGCCGAACAACGCCTGAACCGCGCGCACCGCCAAAGTTAGCTGCTCGACATTGTCACAAGGGCATGCTAGGCTGGAACCAATATGGATAAAGACCAGCATGCCAGGCAGGCGGAGCAGGGGACCGCCACCCGGCCCGCCGTCCCCGGACTGGCAGGGCTCGATGCACTCTTGCCCGGCGAAGCAGTGCTGGCTGCCATGGGAGGCACTCCGCCAGCCGTCTACAACGGCCTGCAACGCGCCAGCGGCGACCTGCAACTGGCCAGCGACCAGGACTACTTCAACGATCTCTACCTGCTGGCCCCGGTTGGCTATTTTGTTCTCGCGAGCGACAGCACCATCCTGCAAATGAACCTGGTGGGCGCCGACCTGCTCGGCCTGCCGCGCCAGAACCCTGATGGCGTCCCCTTCCGCAACTATGTGGCGCAACGCTTCATTGCCGATTTCGATGCCTTCGTCAGCAACAGCCTGGCCAGCGAAGAGCCGCAGCGCCTGTCGCTGCAGATGACGCGCGGGCGCGGTGACCGCGGCTTTGCCGTCACGCTGCTGGGCAGCGGCACGCCAGGTCTGGCGCAATTGCGCGTGGTGCTGGAAATGGCCGAAGGCAAGCTGGCGGCGCTGGAAAAAAGCGAAGAGCGCTTTCGCCGCATCGTGCACAGCGCGGAAGAGGGGATCTGGGAAATCGACGCTGCGGCACGCACCAGTTTCGTCAATCCCAAGATGGCCGCCATGCTCGGTTATACGATCGAGGAGATGCTGGAGCAGCCGCTGGTCAACTTCATGGACGACGAAGGGCGCGCCCTGCTCGAGCGCAATATCGCACGCCGCCAGCAAGGCATTGCGGAGCGCCACGAATTCAAGTTCCTGCGCCGCGATGGCAGCGATATGTGGGCCACCCTGGCCACCAACCCGATCTTCGATTCCGATGGCAGCTACCTCGGCGCGCTGGCGCTGGTCAGCGACATCACCGAGCGCAAGCTGTCGACCGAACTGATCTGGCACCAGGCCAATTACGACTCGCTGACGGCCCTGCCGAACCGCAATATGTTCCAGGACCGGCTATCGCAGGAAATGAAGAAGGCCCGCCGCGACGGCCTGTTCCTGGCCCTGCTGTTCATCGACCTCGACCAGTTCAAGGAAATCAACGACCGGCTCGGGCACGAAATGGGCGATGCCTTGCTGGTGGAGGCGGCGCACCGCATTAGCGCCTGCGTGCGCGCCTCCGACACGCTGGCACGGCTGGGCGGCGACGAGTTCGTGGTAATCCTGCCCGGCCTAGACCATGTCACCAGTGCCGAGCGCGTGGCGCAGCAGATCATCACCAGCCTGAACCGGCCCTTCATCCTGGGCGACAATAGCGGATCGGTGTCCGCCAGCATCGGCATCGCCCTGCATCCCTCGGACGCCAACGACCCCGAGCAACTGCTGCGCAACGCCGACCAGGCCATGTACGCCGCCAAGAATGCCGGCCGCAACCGCTACAGCTACTTCACGCCCGACATGCAGGCCGCCGCCCAATTGCGCCTGCGCATCACGCGCGATTTGCAGATGGCGGTCGCCAACGAACAGTTCGAGCTGCACTACCAGCCCATCGTCAACCTGCATAGCGGCACCATCGAACGTGCCGAAGCGCTGCTGCGCTGGCGCCACCCCGAGCGCGGCATGCTGAACCCGGCCGACTTCATCGGCAGCGCCGAAGCCAGCGGCGTCATTCTCGAAATTGGCGACTGGGTATTCCGCAGCGCCGCCGACCAGGCCAAGCGCTGGCAGGAGGAGCTGGGGCGCCCCTTCCAGATCAGCGTCAACCAGTCGCCGGTGCAGTTTCGCACCGGCCCCGAGATTTTCGAGAAATGGATGCGCTATGTCGAGCAGATGCACCTGGCGCCGCGCAGCATCGTGATCGAGATTACCGAGCGCCTGCTGCTCGACAGCAGCGGGCCGGTGATGGAGCGCCTGCGCCAGTTCAAATCGATGGGATTGCAGGTCGCGCTGGACGACTTCGGCACCGGCCACTCCATGCTGGCCCACCTCAAGAATTTCGATATCGACTACCTGAAGATTGACCGCAGCTTCGTGATGGACCTGGCCGGCGATTCCGGCGACCTCGCGCTGTGCGAAGGCATCATCGTCATGGCCCACAAGCTGGGCCTGAAAGTAGTCGCCGAAGGCGTCGAAACCGAAACCCAGCTCAACCTCCTGAAAGCCGCCGGCTGCGACTACGCCCAAGGCTTCGTCTACGCCCGCCCCTTGCCCCCCAGCCAGATGGGCGCGCTGGCCCGCGGCCCCGCCCAACTGGCGTGATAAAAGTCGGGGTCAGCTCCGGCAATCGGACATTTTCCTAAAGGCCTTCACCGCGCGGCCGACGGTTCGTGCCGAAACGTCGCAAAAGGCTGCGATCTCTGCCATCGTGTAATTGTGCGAGAGATAGGCCTGGGCCATCGCTTCGTGGCGGTCCAGGTAAAGGAGGAAGTAGTCCCTCAGCGGCTGCACGATTGCTTTTCGTTGCGTGCGTTTTATTTCCAACAGGTCGCCGCGGATTTCCCCTTGGGCCGCCAGCAAGCAGAACTCGTCGCTTCCCAGGAAAAGCTGGTGGCGCACTGCTCGGAAGGGATTTTGTTGACCGATGCCGGCCAAGACGAAGTCTTCAAACGCACATATTGCTTGTTGGCGAATATTGCCGAATTGTGCGAGGACGGTATCGCGCTCGAGCCAAGCAGGCGCGTCAACTGAGCCGACCAACGCGCCGTAGCTGCTCCATAGCCAGTGGCTTGGGTGTTTTACCAGTCCGGCCCGCACAGGATTCAAGACGGTGTAGCGCGAAAGCTCCCTCAGATATTCGCTTTCCTGGCAGAGGATGGCGTGGTAGCGTCCTTGAAAAACGTGCCCAACCAATCGGTGTTGGCGATTGAAATACTGGGAGTAATTGCCATTGAGGTAACGCATGCCGCGCGACAGCTTGCCTAGCCGTGTTTTCAGGACCAAATGATAGTGGTTGCCCATTTGGCAGTAGGCCAGGACGCTAAAGTCGAAACGCGCGCAAGTTTCAGCGAGCAGTGCCAGCCAGGTCAAGCGATCGCTATCATTGCGGAAGATGGTGGAGCGTCGGTCTCCACGTGCAGTGACGTGGTAGCAGGCGTTGTCGCGCTCGATTCGCAAAGGTCGATTCATAGACCAAGTTTAGGTCCGACCAGCGAAGTCAAATTTGCGTCAGCGCAAGAAATGTCTGATTGCCGGAGCTGACCCCGACTTTTAACTTAGGCGTAACAGGGAGACGACGCGGTCGCGGTTGATGCCGACCAGGGCGGAGGTGAGGGAGACCAGGGCGGAGTAGCCGGGCTCGTTGGCGACGTTGGCGAAGACTTCGGCCATCTGGCCCATGCCGGCCACTTCGATTTCCGGCAGTTCGCTTTGCACGCGCTGGGTGGCAGTTGCGAGTTCCTGGCGGACCTTGGCCAGCGCGGCTTCGACGTGCGCCAGGGCTTGCGTTACTTGCTGCAGCGTGGCGCGCATCGCTTCGATGTCGCTGGTGCCCCAGCCTTCGGGCATCACGACCGGGGCTTCGGCGTCGGCCTTGATCCGGTTGAGCTGGCCCGCCGGGAAGCGGATGCCCGAGCCTTGCACGGCCAGCGAGTCGCGAATCCCGGGCCAGGCGCTTTCCGGCGCCGTGAACACCAGCTCGCCATCCTTGTTGACCGACACGCGCACTCCGGCCGGGGCCATCGCCTGGTCGAAGCGGGAAATGATTTCAGCGTCCGAGAGGCCGGGCGCCAGGTGCACCGAACGCAGGCCGGCGGTGCCGCCGCCCACCGAGATGGCCAGCGTCTCGCGGGCGCCGTTGCGCAGGTTGGCCAGGGTCATGCCGCGCACGGTGAAGCGCTGGGTCGACGGCTGGTTGGAGTAGTTCAGTTGCGCGTCAAGCGTACCGCCGGACGCTTGCGCCCGGTTGCGCCAGGTTTCGCTGAACTGGCGTACGCGCTGTTCCACCTGGCCGTCGCGCATGGTGCGCGTGGCCAGCTTGGCGGCGATGTCGGTCTTCAGGGCGCGCAGCTGGGCTGCGCTTTGCTCGAGGAAGTCAATCGCTTGCTGGGCGCCCGAGACATCGTTCTGCAGCGGGGCATCCATATTGCTCAGGCCGCGGCGCAGGGGGGCGGGCGCCTTGCTGGCTGCGGCCTGGTCGATCGCCGCGCTTGCCTCTGCCGGCGTGGTCTCAGCCTGTCCTGCCGCCGGATTGGCGGTGGCGCGGGCGGAGAGGCCGGTAGTGCTGGGGCGCTGGGCGATTTCCATGATATTTACAGTACGTTAAACAGCGACAGTCCGCTGACCTTCGAATAAGCCTGGTAAGTCGCTTGTAGGGCGCTATTGTAACCAGACAGCTGGGTGGCCGCGAGGCCGTAATCCAATTGTGCGATATCGGTGATCGCGATCTTGTTCGACAGGCTGACGTTGCTGTGGTTATTGGCCAGGGTTTCCATCACGTTCTGGGCGCCGCCGAACTGGGCGATCTTGCTGGAAATCTGGTTCAGCGCGGAGTCGGTGCCGTCCAGCGCGGTTTTCAACACGCCTTGCAGGACCGGGTCGCTGGGGCTGACGGTTGGGCTGCTCAGCATGCTGATGGCCTGGTCCAGCTGGTTGAGGTAGACGTCCATGCCTTGCACGGTGACATTGGCCGGCTGGGTGATGCCATTGCCCACCACGACTTCCTGGGTGCCGTTATTGCCGGTATAGCTGTAGCGCGCGCCCAGCGGCTGGGTGGCGTCGTACGACAGCGCCGCGGTCGAGGTGAGGGTGCCGGAGAAGATGTACTTGCCTTCCTGGTCCTTGGTATTGCCGTTGAAGTACAGCGAGTCGCGCAGCGCCACCAGGCTGTTGACCATGGAGTTCAGGTCGGCCGGCGTGTTGGAGCCGTCCGAAGCCCACACGAACAGGTCGCGCGCGGCGCCCATGTCGTCGACCATCGAACCCAGGTAGGTCTCGTTCTTCGACAGGCGGATCTTCACGGCGCTGATGTTGTCCACGTACTGGCTGACGATATTCTCTTCGCGGCGCAGGCGCGACAGGCGCACATTGGCGATCGGCTCGTCGGACGGCACCTGGATCTTGTTGCCAGTGGCCATTTGCTCGGTCAGCTTGGCGATCACCGTCTGGTTGATCTGCAGCGAGCGGTTCATGGATGCCTGGAACTGGCTGGAGGCGATACGCATTTCAATAATCCTCAGAACAGCGCCAAGGTGGCGTCAAACAGGGTGTTGGCAACGGCGATCACTTTCATGTTCGCCTGGTACATATTCTGGAACTCGACCAGGTTGATCGCTTCCTCGTCCTTGTTGACGGAGCTGGTCGCGGCCCAGTCGTCTTCCGATTGCTGGCGGATGGTGGTGGCGGTGTCCAGCAGCGACTGGTTCTGGCCGCTGTCGATGCCCAGCTTGCCCACCAGCTGGGTGTCGGCATCGCCGATCAGCACCGTGCCGACCGAGGTCAGGGTGATGGGCTGGCCCTTGATCGCGATCAGGTCTTGCAGGTTCTTGCTGTCGCCAGGCGCGCCGTTGGACGAGAACGCCAGGTCCTGGGCCTGGATGCCCGGGACCAGGCCGAGGATGCCGCCGGCGCCGGTGGCGTTGAAGGCGAACAGGGCGCCGCCAGGCGTGGCGGTAATCGGCGGACCCGGCAGGCCGTCCGGCTTGTAGCCCAGCGCCATGGTGTTGTTGACCTTGGTCGCCAGCTGGTTGGCCATGTCCAGCAGCGATTGCTGCAGCGGCTGCAGGGTGTTCTTCTCGAAATCGCCAATGCCGCCCAGCTGGCCGCCGACCTTGGTATCGTCCAGGCCGAAGGTGGTGCCGGCAAATTTCAGTTCGAGCGTGGCTGGCGTGGTCGACGGATTCATCGACATGGTGCCGGCCAAGTTGCCGACCACCAGCGGCTGGCCGCTGCGCAGGGAAACGCTGCGGGTGCCGTCCGGCTGTTCCAGCACCTCCACCGAGACCAGGTTGGCCAGCGAATCAATGGCGCGGTCGCGTTCATCGACCAGGGCCGAGGTGTTGGTGCCGAGCGAACCGGCCTGGGTAATGCGGTTGTTCAGGGCCGCAATATTGGCGCTGAGGGTATTCAGTTGCGGCAGCATGGCGTCGCGCTGCTGCGTGATCGACACCTGCTGCTGGCGCGTGACGTTGTAGATGCTGTTGAACGATTGCGCCATGGCGTTGGCGGCGGTCAGCACCTGCTGGCGCAGCGGGGTCGACACCGGGTCGACGCCGGCCGCGTTCAGGGCGCGGAAGAACTGGTCGACGCCGTTCGACAGGCTGGTCTTTTCATCGCCCATCACGCGTTCAAGTTGCGTGAAGTAGGGCTGGCTCTGGGTGCGCGAGCCGAGTTCGGAGTTGGCACGCCATAATTGCTGGCTCTTGTACGAGTCGGAGAAGCGCAACAGCTTGCTCACTTCAACGCCGAAACCGGGACCGCCGGAGCCGGCCGAAGGGGCAACGGCCGACAGCAGCACGCCCTGGCGGGTATAACCCTTGGTTTGCAAGTTTGCAATGTTCTGGCTGGTCGTGTTGATGGCGGCCTGGGCGGCCAACGATCCCGACAGTGCATTGTTGATAATCGACATGGTGCAATCTTCCCTTAGGCTGGGCCGTTGCTCAATGGCATCTTGGCCCGTTATCGAGTAAAGGCGACCGCGCCAATGGGGAGATTAAGCGTCGGTCGGATTTTTCTTGGATAAAACTGAAATTTCTGGCTGGGAAGCCCCGGCAGGCGGCGTCGCTGGCAATAACTGGCGCAGGATGGCGTCGGCGACGCCGAAGGCGCGGCGGCCGGCCAGTTGGTCGGCCACCATATTGTCGGCCATGTCCAGCATGTCGCTGTTGATCGAGTCCTTGTAGATGCTGTCGTCGTCGGCCATGGCCTTGGTGGCGTCGCGCATCTTGTGCAGCGTCTGGGCGATGAAGAAGCTCTCGAACTTGACGGCGGCATCGGTGGCCTTGTCGCGATAGCGTACTTCCTCGGTCTGCGGGGCAGGAGCGGCCTGCCCGAGCTTGCTGTCGTCGGCGCCGATGTCCAGCTTGCGTACCGGCAGGGGGGCGAAGCGGCTGTCCATCAGATCACCACCAGTTCGCCTTCGATGGCGCCGGCCTGGTCCAGGGCTTGCAGGATTGCCATGATGTCATCCGGCGTCGCGCCCAGGCTGTTGACCACGTCGATGATGGCTTGCAGCTTGGCGCCTGCCGGCCATTTGAACATTTGCGGCTTGGCTTCATTCACCGCCACGTTCGATTGCGGGGTGATGGCCGTCTGGCCCTGGCTGAAGGGCGCCGGCTGGCTGACCTTCGAGCTTTCCGAAATGACCACCTTGAGCGAGCCGTGGGTAACGGCGGCCGCCTTCACGCGCAGGCCATCGGCGATGACCACGGTGCCGGTACGCGAGTTGAACACGACTTTCGGCACGTCCTGGCCGACTTCGATCGGCAGCGCTTCCAGCTTGGCCATGAAGGCCACGCGCTGGGTCGGGTTCTGCGGCGCCAGCACGTCGATGCCGGTGCCGTCCGCCGTGCTGGCCACGTCGCCGAACTTGCGGTTGATCGCTTCCACGATATTGGTGGCGGTCTCGAAGTTCGGCTGCTTCAGCGACAGGTGCACTGATGGCTTGCTGGCGAAGTCGGTGGCGATTTCGCGTTCGATCACGGCGCCGTTCGGGATGCGGCCGGCGGTCGGGGTGTTGACGGTGACCGAGGAGCCGCTCTTGCCGGCGGCGGACAGGCCGCCCACCACCACATTGCCCTGGGCCAGCGCGTAGACTTCGTTGTCGGCGGCTTTGAGCGGGGTCAGCAGCAGGGAGCCACCGCGCAGGCTCTTGGCGTCGCCCAGCGAGGAGACCGTGACGTCGATCGGCTGGCCGCGGCGGTAGCCGGGCGGGAACACGGCGGACACCATCACGGCAGCCACGTTCTTGGACTTGGCGTCGGCGCCGTCCGGCATTTTCACGCCGAACTGCTTGAGCATGTTGACCACCGACTGGCTGGCGAACTTGACCTGGGTCGAGTCGCCGGAGCCGTTCAGGCCGACCACCAGGCCGTAGCCGACCAGGGGGTTGTCGCGCACGCCCTCGATGGCGACCAGGTTGCGCAGCTGGGGGGCGGCGCTGGCGGGGATGGCGATGGCCAGCAGCAGGGCTGCCACGAACCGGTAAACCCGTGTCAGACCTGCAGGGTCAGACACTGATACGCGGCGGCCGCTGGCCAGTGCCTGACCCTGCGGGTCAGGCAGTGATTTGCCGGTTTTGAAGCTGAACATATCCATCACCTCAGAAAGGCATCAAGGGACCAAGGAAGAAGCGCGTCAGCCAGCCCGGCTGGTTGGTATCGGCCAGTGTGCCTTGCGCGCCGTAGGCGATGCGGGCATTGGCGATGCGCTGCGACGACACCATATTGTTGGCATCGATATCGGCCGCGCGCAGGAAGCCGCGCAGGCGCACGAATTCCTCGCCCTGGTTCAGGGTCAGCACTTTTTCGCCGGCGACCTTGAGCAAGCCGTTCGGCATCACTTCCTGCACGATCACGGTGATCGCGCCGCTCAGGGCATTCTGCTGGGTGCTCTGGGCATCGCCCTTGAAGCCGCGCTCAGCCGAAATATCGACGCCGGCCTTCGGGAAA
The DNA here is from genome assembly GCF_049904655.1 of Pseudoduganella sp. R-34. Lineage (NCBI taxonomy): Bacteria > Pseudomonadati > Pseudomonadota > Betaproteobacteria > Burkholderiales > Oxalobacteraceae > Pseudoduganella > Pseudoduganella sp. R-34. The sequence goes on along the minus strand of NZ_CP184572.1, from coordinate 4,196,654 downwards.
GTCTTGCCCAGCAGGCCGGGCGAGGCGATGCCAACGCTGGAATCCTTGGCCAGGGTGGTGCCGGCACTCTTCGATGCCTGCGTGGTTTCCTGCAGGATCACGGTGACGATATCGCCGACGCGGAAGGCGCGGCTGTCCGACACCAGCGAGATGCTGCTGTCCGGATTGAAGACGCCACCTGAGGTGCCGCGCGGCAAGGCGCTGCGCGACACGGCAGGGGTTTCGTCGAACGGCGCCGGGCGCACGGTCGGCTGCAGGCTGGAGCAGCCAGCCAGCAGGACCAGGGCCAGCGCGGGCAGGGCGGTTTTCATCAGCGTGCGGCCTGTGCCAGGTACTGCAGCATATTATCCGCTGCCGTCAGAACTTTGGTGTTCATTTCGTAGGTGCGCTGGGCTGCGATCATGTCCACCATCTCTTCCACCACCTGCACGTTGGAGCCCTCCAGGGCACCCTGCTTGAGCTTGCCGAACTGGGCGTCGCCCGGACGGCCTTCGGTCGGGGCGCCGGAGGCCGGGGTTTCGGCAAACAGGTTTTCACCCAGCGCCTGCAAGCCGGTCGGGTTGATGAAGGAGGTCAGGGTCAACTGGCCCAGTTCGGTCGGGGTGGTGTTGCCCGGAATCGTGGCCGACACGGTGCCGTTTTCGCCGATGGTGATGGCGGTGGCATTGGCCGGCACGGTGATCTGCGGCACCAGCGGCAGGCCGGAGGCGTTGACCAGCACGCCGTCCTTGTCGACCTGCAACTGGCCGGCGCGGGTAAATGCCGGCTCGCCGTTCGGGCGGCGCACCTGCAGGAAACCATTGCCCATCACGGCCACGTCGAGCGCGTTGTTGGTGGTTTGCACATTGCCGTTGGTGAAAATCTTCTGGGTGCCGACCAGGTGGGTACCGTTACCCATCTGCACGCCGGACGGGTTCAGGGTGTTGTTGTCGGCACGCTGGGCGCCCGGCTGCTGGTCGATCGAATAGAACAGGTCTTCGAACACCACGCGGTCGCGCTTGAAGCCGACGGTGTTGGCGTTGGCCAGGTTGTTGGCGATGGCCTGCAGCTTCGCGTCTTGCGCCTGCACGCCGGTCTTGCTGATCCACATTGCTGGATTCATCGTGATTCTCCTGTTAGCCGCTAATCAGTTTGTTGCCGACCGAGGTCATGTCGTCGGCGGCCTTGAACAATTTCATCTGGATTTCGAAGGTGCGATTCAGGCTCATGGTGGCCACCATTTCTTCGACTGCCGTCACATTGGCGCCTTCCAGGTGGCCGGCCTTCACTTGCACGGTCGGGTCGGTGCCCAGCAACTGGCCGTCGCGCGCCACCAGCAGGCCCGCTTCATTCTTGGTGAGCTCGGACGCTTCGGCGCGCACCAGCTTGAGCTTGTCGATCACCTGCATCTCGGCATTGGCGGTCGGGCCCAGGATGGAGACGGTGCCGTCCTGGCCGATTTCCACCTTGCGGTGCACCGGCAGGGTGATCGGGCCGCCTTCGCCCAGCAACTGCATGCCGTTGACGGTCAGGGTGCCGTCGGCATCGAGCGTGATGGCGCCGGCGCGGGTGTAGGCTTCGCCCGTCGGGCCCTGCACGGCGAAGTAGCCGGGGCCGGAAATGGCCACGTCCAGTTCGCGGCCGGTCTGGCGCAGCGCGCCCTGGCGGTCGGTCACGGCGTTCGACTGCATCTGCGACATGTGGCGGTCGTCGTAGCCGTAGCCGGGCAGCTTGGCAGCCTGCGCCAGCTCGAGGTTGGCGCGGAAGCCGTTGGTGTCGAGGTTGGCGAGGTTGTTGGCGTGCACCTGCTGGCCACGCATGGCCCGCTCGGCGCCGCTCATTGCGGTGTAGATCAGCGCGTCCATTCAGTTGGCCTTTATTACAGGGCTTGCATCAGCGACTGCAGCATCTCGTTCTCCGCGGTGATGACCTTGGAGTTGGCCTGGTAGTTGCGCTGCGAGGTCATCAGGCTGACCAGCTCCGAGGTCACATCGACGTTGGAGGTTTCCAGCGACGCGACCGTCAGTGCGCCGGCGATGCCCTGGCCGGCTTCGGACAGGTTGGCGTTGCCGGACTGCACGTTGGCGGTCCAGGACGTTTCATTGACCGGGGTCAGCGCATCTTCATCCGGGAAGGTGGCGATGGCCAGGCGGGCGATGGCTTGCTTTTCGCCGTTGGAGTACTTGGCCACCACGTTGCCGGCCTGGTCCAGTTCCACGCCCACGTAGCTGCCGGCCGCGTAGCCGTCGGCGGCGTTGGTCGAGGTGGTCGATTCGCCTTTCTGGAAGGTGGTACCGGTGTAGTCGATCTCGACGGTCATGGCGGCTGCCGGGGCGGCGGCGAAGCTCAGGTTATGGGCATAGGAGGCGCCGCCGTTGGCCGCCAGGTCCAGCTGGCCGCTGGTGTCGAAGGTCAGGGTGTAGGGCGAACCGCCGGCGGCGCCCAGGTCGGTGCCGTCCACTGCCGAGTACACCTTGACGGTGCGCGCTGCAACGTCTTTCACGAAATACTGGGTCACGGTGTGTTCATTGCCCAGGGAGTCGTGCACCACGGTGACCTTGGACATGTTGTACATGTTTGCATCGGGCACCACGGCCGGGGTGACGGTAGCGTTCGGCAGCTTGGTGGTGATATTGCCGGTCGGGACGGTCCAGTCGGCCGACATATTGGCCACGAAATCGATGTTGGTGGTGGCCTTGGCGGTCAGCAGGTTGGTCGGCACCTTGATGTCGCCCATCGGGCCGGCCACCATGCTTGGCGGGGTCAGCTGGAAGCCCTGGACCTTGGCGCCGGCGCTGTTGACCAGGAAATCGGTGGCATCCTTGGTAAAGATGCCGACGCGGGTGTAGTTGGTCTGGCCGGTGGAATCCTTGGCCACGAAGAAGCCGCGGCCATTGATCAGGGCGTCCAGGCCGCGGTTGGTGGCCTGGATGCCGCCGTTCAGGCCGATCGACTGGGTGGTCGAACCGACGTGCACGCCGGTCGGCTGCGCACCCGCGTGCAGCGAGGCGAAGTTGGCGCGGCTGGACTTGAAGCCGTAGGTCCCGGCGTTGGCGATATTGTTGGAAATCGTGCCCAGTTGCTCGTTGATGGCCTGGATGCCGGACAAAGCGATATCGAAACTCATGGCGAGGACCTTTCGTTAAATAGCGGAAGTCGGGGTTTTGCCCCGGAATGCGGTAATGGCGGAAGGCGATACCTCGCCCACGGAATCAATCTTGACGGTAACGCTACCGGCGGCGCCGACCTGAACGCTGTCGAGGCGGCCCAGCACGGCCAGCGGCGCGTTCGGGTTGCTCTCGCTGGCCAGGCGCATGGAATAGCTGCCGGCTGGCAGGCCGAGCGCGGCCGGGTCGATGGTGAACTGGTGGGTGCCCGCAGGCAGGGTGCCCATGACGATTTCAACCTGTTGGCCGTTGCTGCCGGTCAGCACCAGGCTGGTCTTGGCCGAACTGCTGCCCAAGGTCGCTTCGCCCACCACCTTGTGGCCGTCGATGCTCACCTGGCTGGACTGCACCATCACGTCGGAGCCGACCTGGGCGCCCATGGCCAGCACCTGCATCGATTGCAGCACCGAGGCGTTGGCGGTGGTCAGGCTGGCCAGGTTCTGCAGCGCTTCGGTTTGCGAGAGCTGGGTCAATTGCTGGACGAACTGCGACGGATCTTGCGGCGACAGCGGGTCCTGGTTTTTGATCTGGGCTACCAGCAGCTTGGTGAACATGTCGCGCCCTTCGTTGGAGGCGCCGTTCAGCGCCACGCCGGCCGGGTTGCTGTTTTGCGCAGCAGCGTTGGTAAACAGGTTGGTTTCCATCAGGATTCACCGAGTTTGAGCAGGGAAGCCTGCATGCCGCGGATGCGGCCCAGCACTTCCACATTGGTTTCAAAAGCACGCGAAGCCGACATCATGTCGGTCATCTCGGCCACCTGGTTGACATTCGGGTAGAACACCATGCCGTCGGCATTGGCCAGCGGGTTGCCGGGCTCGTACACCTTGCGCAGCGGTTCGGCCGACTCGACCACGTCCAGCACCTGCACCCGGCCGCCGGCTGCGGCGTCGACGTTGTCGTCCATGACGGTGGCGAAGACCGGCTTGCGGGCGCGGTAGGTTTCGGCCTCGCTGCCGGCCACCGAGTCGGCATTGGCCAGGTTGGAGGCGACGGTATTCAGGCGCACTGTCTGCGCCGCCATCGCCGAACCGGCAATTTGCGCAATGTCTTTAAAGCTCATGAAAAATCCCCTTATTGACCGTTGATGGCTTTGGCGATGCCACGCAATTTCATGTTGATGAAGGTCAAACTGGTTGCGAAGTCAGTTGCATTTTGCGAGAAAGCGGCTTGCTCCACGCCAATTTCAACGGTGTTGCCGTCGCCGCTGGGGTGGTAGGGCACGCGGAACTTGGTTTCACCATCTCCCTCGAGGATTGGCTCACCGGACAGCTCCGCTTCGACGCGCGCCAGCGACTCCTTGAAGTCGATATCCTGAGCTGAATAGCCCGGCGTATTCTCGTTGGCGATGTTCGATGCCAGGATGCGCGTACGTTGCGCGCGCAGCTGCAATGCATCCGCATGCAAACCCAGCGCGTCCTTGAAATTAATGGCCATTGTTGCTCTCCTCTGGTAATGTCCCAGCGAATTTACAGTCTAAAGGTATTGCCCATGCCCAACAATCCCATTGTACAGGTTTTCGGTGGAATATTGCTCATAGGAATTTTAAATTTCAGGCTTGCAACTGCTTCAACAATGGAAGAATTGCTAAGCAAAGTGAAACTAGCTGCAGAAAAGCAATTGCAAAACAATGCAGAAAGCCAACGCTGGCTGGAGCCGAAGTTCGATGTCGAAGTCATAAAGACCAATCGCGTCATTCCTTCCTGTCCCTCTGAGACACGGGTTGAGAGCCTGGACCAGCGCGGCATCGCACGCATGCGTTTCGTGGTGGTTTGCCCAAGCTTGCAAGGTTGGCGCTATGAGTTCCTTGCCAAGGGCAAGGTGTCGGCAAACGTTGCAGTTGCTGCCACCGATTTAATTTCCGGAAAAATTCTGTCGCCTATAGACTTGTTGCGGGAGCGCCACGATATCACCTTGATTCCCGATGCTTTTTCCGACTTTGGCGAGCTCGAGGGGATGGCTGCGCGGCGCACCATCCGCGCCGGCGAAGTCATTCGGCAGAATATGTTGGCAGCGCCACAACTGGTCAAGCGCGGCGACCAGGTGCGCATCGTCGCCAAGCGCGAGCAGATCGAGGTGTCGATGGCGGGCGAAGCCCTGGACAATGGCACGCGCGGCGCCATCATCCGAGTGAAAAACAGCAGCGGCACCCAGATCCGGGCGCGCGTTATTGATGCTGGGACTGTTGAGCCTGCAGACTTGCCTTGATGCTGGCGGCAACCCGGTCCAGCTTGTCGGCGTAGGCGGGATCGGTGGCATAGCCGCCGGCCTGCAGCGCGTGTGCAAAGGCTTGCGCGTCGCTGCCGGTGTTGAGGGCGCGCCGGTAGCGTGGATTGTCGAGCAGCATGCCGGCATAGTCTTCGAACGAGCCGCCCATGTCGCCGTAGCCGCGGAAGCGCTCGTTGCGGCTGTGCGCGACGCCGTCTTCCACTTCCAGCGTGGCCAGCGCCTGCACGGCGCCCTGCCAGTTGCCGCCAGCCTTGATGCCGAACATATTGTTGCCCGGGGCATGGCGGCCCCAGCCTGATTCCAGCGCCGCGTGGGCGGCCACCAGTTCCGGCGCCACGCCAAGCCTTGCCGCGGCCGCTTCCGCATGCGGGCGGATCGCTTCCAGGAAGGCTTGCTGGGCTTCGCTGGGCACCCCGGCCTCGGGCGTTGCCTCGCTGCCGCCGAAGGCGCGCGCAGCAATGCGGGCGCGCAGGGCGGCGCCATCGGCAGTCAGGGCGTTGCCGGCGCCGGGCGCAGCGGCGCCCGGTGCGTCGGCTGCCGCAATATAGCGTGCAACTTCGGCATGCACCTGGCGGAAGGTGGCGCTGCCCGCGCCGCCGCTGGCGGCCGGGGAAGGGCTGAAGGCTGCCGGCAGCGCAGGGCGCGTCGCGCTCATATTGCTGACGGTGGCTGCCGTGGCCTGGGTCGGCGCGGTGGCGGCGGTAAAGGCCCGGAAAGGCGTGAATTCAGACCGGCTCATAGGTTTGATCGTCGCCATGCAGCACGCGCTGCATGATGGTGTATTGCTCCGCCAGCAATTCGGCATTGCGGCGGCCCATTTCGCGCGCCGTCTGCACCATGCCTTCCAGTTGCGCCCAGTCAGCTTCGAGGCGCGCACGCGCATCGGGCTTGAGCAGGGTGAACACTTGTTCCATGGAGGGCTGGGCGCCGACCAGGCGGGTTGCCAGTTCGACGCGCTGGGCGCGGCGCGCTTCCAGAACATCGACCAAAGCGCCGATTTCTTTAGCGATTTCGCCCAGGCGTTCGCTCTGGTGGCGGATCGCCGCTTCAAATTGCTGGGCAATCAGGTCCAGCATCTGCTGGTAACTGTGCAAGTCCGCCTTGATGCCGTCGAGCAGCAAGCGCATGGCGTCCTGGCGGCTGATCTCGCTCACTGCTCGCCCCGGTGGAACTTCTGGATCAGGCCGGCCAGCTTGCCGGCGTCGAACGGCAGTTCGCCCTTGGCCAGGGCGTCGCGCAACTGCGCCACGCGCTCGTGGTCGATGTCGCCCATCTCTTTCATGGCCTGGATGGCGGGTTGCATCACGGCCGATTCCAGCTCGCGCCGGGCGGCCGGGGCGGCGCTCGGGCGCGCCGCGTCGGCCGGCGCGCTGTCGGCCACGGTCTGCACCGGGGTGCCTGGGGTAGAACCGGAAATCCTCATACGGTTTCCTCTTGACTTAACATTAATTGCCATTGCTTTTCCCCTTGCCAGGCAGCAGTTGTTGCCGCAATTGCTGCAACAGGCCGGGTTCGGGCAAATCCGATTCCCGGATGATAGCAGTCTTGCTGCTCGGCATGCCAAACATATCGGCGATGGCTTTCGCCTGCGTGTTGGTCAGGATCAGCAGTTCGATCCGGCGGTTGACGCCAGCATCGGCCCGTTTGGCATCGAGCGGCGCACGGTCGGCCATGCCGACCACCTGCAGCACGCTGTCCTGCGGCATGCTGCCGGCCAGCAGCTGCGAGCGCGCGGCCATGGCACGGTTGCTGGACAGGTTCCAGTTGGAGAAGGCCTTGTAGCTGGTATCGGCATACTGCGAGGAGTCGGTATGGCCGACGATCAGCATCTGGTTTTCCATCTTGGCGAACAGCGGGCCCATGCTCTGCAGCAGGCGCGCGAACTTGTCGGTCGGCACCGCCGAGCCACGCACGAACATGCCCTGGCTGTCGGTATCGTGCAACATCACGCGCAAGCCATAGGGCGTGACCACCGATTCCAGATTGCTGGCCAGGCCGGTTTCCTCGCTCATCCTGGCGAGCGTCTTGGCCAGCAGCTTGAGGTCTTCCGGCGTTTCGTAGCGCACCCGGTTTTCCGCCGTGTCGGTCGGGCTCTTGTTGAAGCCCTGGGTGGCATTGCCGTCCACATCGGTATTGCCGGTGCGCGGCATCGGGAAGCGTTCGATCAGGCTGCCGCGCGGGCCGCCCACCTGTTCCGGCATCACGCCCTTGCCGACGTCGGTCTTGCTGCCGTCGGACTGGGTCAGCACGTGTTCCAGCGATTCCTGGTTGCGCACGGCCATCAGCCATAGCACCAGGAACAGGCACATCAGGGCCAGGCAGAAGTCGGCAAAGGCAACCTTCCAGGCGCCGCCATGCTCGTCGTGCTTGTGCTTGCCACCGCCGCGCTTGACGATGGTTTGCTCATGGTGCTTGTCATGCGGCTTTAGCACGGCCACCTCCTCGGCGCGAAGTCGATTCCGGCTCGTCGCCGCCTTCCATCGCATTGATCCAGCCTTCGAGCTGGGCGAAGCTAGGCTTGATGTTCAGCTGCACCAGGCGGCGCCCGGCGTCGATGGCCAGCAGCGGCGGCTTGCCGGCCACGTGGGTGACCAGCACCACTTTCACGCATTCCATGGTGGACGCTTCCTGGCTGACCAGCTGCTTGAGCATGTTGGAAATCGGGTCCAGCACGCCGTAGCAGAAGAAGATGCCGATGAAGGTGCCGACCATGGCGGCGCCCACGTGCTCGGCGATCTCGGCCGAGGTGGCGCCTTCGCCCACCGTGCCCATGGTGATCACGATGCCCAGCACCGCGGCCAGGATACCGAAGCCCGGCATGGCTTCGCCGATCTTGCCCAGCGACTTGGCCGGCTGGGTCAGTTCTTCGTGGATGGCTTCCAGTTCCTGCTCCAGCACGCCTTCCAGTTCGTGGGCGTTGATCTTGCCCATGGCCATCAGGCGGAAGTTGTCGACGATGAAGGCCAGCAGCTTGGGCTCGTCCAGGATCAGCGGATAGCGCTGGAACAGCGGCGATTCGCGCGGCGCTTCGACGTGGGCGTCAAGTGCCTTCAGGCCGCCGGCCGCCAGTTGCAGCAGTTCATACATCAGCAGCAGCAGCTGGCGCTGGAATTCCGAGTCGTACTTCTTGCGCGACATCAGGTGCTTGACCTGCACCATGGTTTCCGACAGCACGTGGCGCGGGTTGCCGATGACAAAGGCACCGATGCCGGCGCCGGCAATCACCAGCAGTTCCAGCGGCTGCCAGATCGCAGTGAAGTGGCCGCCCATCATGGCGTAGCCACCGAACACCGAGCCAAACACGATCATGATGCCGAATAGTTGCTGCATGGTTTATGCCTTTCGATTGGTCTTCAAGGTGAGCTGCGGCTCAGGCCGCCAGCACCGCTTTCATCTTGTTCAGGGCCTGCTTGTTCAACTGGCAGACACGGGCGTCGGTCAGGTCCAGCACGGCGGCGATTTCTTTGTAGCTGAGCTCGAATTCGTAATACATCTGGATCACGCGCTGCTCGCGTTCGTCCAGGCCGTTCAGCGCCTGTTCCAGGCTGCGGCGTATCATCAGCTGCTCTTCGGGGCCGGCCACGCTGCCGGTGTCGGCCAGGGTGTCCTGCAGGATGTCGTCGAAGCTGGCGATGGTCTCGGCATTCTCGTCCAGCAGGTAAGCCTGGTAGGCCTCGGCATCGAGGCCGAGCGCCGTCATGATTTCCTGTTCGCCCGGCTCGCGGCCCAGCTTGCGCGTCAGCTCGCGCACCGCATCGCGCATCTTGTGGCTTTGCTGGCGCACCGCGCGCGGGCGCCAGTCCTGGCGGCGCAGCTCGTCGAGGATGGCGCCGCGCACGCGCAGCGCGGCGTAGCTGCCGAAGCCGGCATCGGGCTCGCCGTAGCGGCGCAGCGCTTCAAGCAGGCCCATCAAGCCAATCTGCTCCATGTCGTCGCGGTCGATCGCGCCTTGCACCTGCGAATTCAGCTGGCGCACGATGCGCTTGACCAGCGGCGCGTAGGCGAGCAGGTGCTTCTGCTCGTCGGCCACGCTGACTGCGGCGTAGCTCTCGGCATAGCGATCTGCAACCGTATCCACCAAGCCCATGGCCTTTACTCCAGGATCAACTTGCCAATCATCACTTGCTCGAAGGGGCGTTCGCGCGCCTCCTTGGTGTAGGCTTCATCGTAAGCCTTGTTCAATTCCTCGACAAACTGGTCAATGGTCATCATCGACGCCTTTTCCATCGGCAGGGCCGACAGGGCGCGCACGGCGACGCTGCGCAGCATCGGGAGGGCTTCCTTGGCTTCCTTTTCCTGCTTGGCCGTGGTCGAGATGACGAGGTCGGCTGACATATAGTGCGGCACGGTCTCGCCCGGCTGGCGGCGCAGCATGACGATGACTTTCTCGATGGTCAGGTACTTCAGGGGCTCGCCCGGTTTTTTCTCCTCGGCTGCCGCCTTGGCCGGCTCGGCGCTCTTGCCTTTCATGAGCCAGACGGCGCCGCCGGCGGCGCCTGCACCCACCAGCAGCACGGCTGCCACGATCAGGACCAGTTTCTTGTTCATCTAATGCTTACTCCCGTTCGCCCAACATGGCAAAAGTGGTGTTGCCGGCATCGCTGCCTTCCAGGGCGCGGCCCGGCTGGCGCTGCTGTTCGCGTTGCTGCTGCGCGTCCTGCTGGCGCTGCTGCTGGCCGCCATCGGCCAGGCTGCGCGCATTGCTGGAAGACACCGTGACGGCTACCTCGCCGAACTGGCGCTGCGACAGGTCCTGGCGCACGGCGTCGCCGATGGTGTTGAGCTGGCGCAGCACTTCGCTGTGGCTGGCGGCGATGTTCACCTGCAGGGCGCCGCCGCTGTGGCGCACGGAAATTTCCACGCTGCCCATGTTTGGCGGTTCCAGGCGGATCACGGCGCGCTCGTCATTGCGAGCCAGTTGCAGCTGCAGGCGGTCGCCGAGGGCGGCGCGCAGCGGCTGTTGCCATTGCTCCGGGCTGCCGCTCAATTGCAGCGTATCGCCGGGCTGGGGCGCGGCTGCATTGGCCAGCACGCTGCGAAAGCCGGGCAGGGCGCCGGCATCGGCCGGCTGGCGCTGGCTGTCGGCCAGCAGGCTGGCGCTGTCCTTGGCGGCCAGCGGGGCGGCCGTGCTGTCGGCGGCCTGGCCTTGCAGGGCGTTGAGCGCGCTGGCCAGGGCTTCGCTGGCCGAGCTGCGGGTCGCCGCGGCGGGCGTGGCGGCCGGCAGCACCGGGCTGGCAGCAGGGCGGGCTGCTGCGGCGAGCAGGGCGCTGCGGGTGTCGGGCAGCGGTGCTGCCGGCGCCCTGGCGGCCTCGGCCTGCGCGCCGGCGCCGGCTTCGCGGGCGGCCAGGGCGCTGGCCTGGGCCTGCTGGCGCAACAGCAGGCTGCTGGCGTTGGCCTTGGCGGCGGGAGCGGTCAGGGCGGCGGCGACGGCTGCCACGCTGTCGGGCGTGGCGCCCGGCGTGCCGCCGTTCAGCGGCAGCGTGCCCATGGCAGGCAGCATGGTGGCCAGGGCGGCCGCGGCGGCTGCCGTGTCGTCGGCAGGCTTGGCCGGGGTGCTTTCCTGGTCGGCGCTGCTGCCGGCCATGGCGTCCAGCAGGGCGCCGAACGGCGCCGGCACCATGGCGGCGGCATCCAGCAGCACGCCGGCCAGGCCGCTGGCCGGCGCAGCGCTGTCAGCCGTGCTGCCGCGGGCGGCATCGGCCGCTGCGGCGCCGTTGGCGGCCGGCGGCGGCAGGCCGGCGACGCCGGCGGCTGTTGGGACGGGAGCGGCAGGGGCCGCAGGCAAGTTGATCATGCTCAGGTTCCGGTTGCAGCGTCACCGCTGTCGAGGGCATAGGCAAGCCAGCCCTCTCTGTTGTTCGTCATATCGCTCAGGTGCTGGCCAGTCTCGACGGTGGCGCTATCAACTCTTGCCACAGCCGCGACGTGCAAATCACGCAGCGCCGTCAGCGCTGCGCGCTCGGCCGGCGTCCACGCACCCTGCGCTGCCAGCGCCGGCAGGGTGGAGGTCATCAAAGTATTAATCGCCGCCAGTGCCGCCCAGTCGCTGGCGGCAGTGGCGGCGCTCAGCTGCTGCGCAAGCTGCAGCAGCGTCCCATGCCTATCCATGCTTGTCGTGCACGCCTTGCCAGCCGGCGCGGATCGTGGTCAGCAGGCCCACCACCTCGTCGATGACGGCAGGGTCCATGTCCACGCCGGCGCGGTACAGGCGGGCAGCGCAATAATCGTACAGGCGGCCCAGGTTGGCCACCACCTCGCCGCCTTGCTCGAAATCGAGCGAGCTGGCGAGGCCGTTGATGATCTCGGTGCACTTGTCGAGGCTGAGCGCCTTTTGTTCGTAGCGCTTGCCAAGGATGTGGCCGCGTGCACGGGCCAGCTCTTCCAGCAGGCCGTCGGTCAGCACCAGCACCAGTTCGATCGGCGTGGCGCGGGCCGTCTGTGCATCCAGGTTCGTGGCGTGATAGCTGCCGTAGGCGTCGTGGTCCATTGTTTAAGACTTTCAGGAATCGGATTTGCTGAACATCGCTTCAAACATGCTGCTCGTTCCGCTCATCTGGGACTGCAGGGATTGCAGCTGGGTGAACTGGTTCAGGTAGCGCTTGTAAGCGTTGTCGTATTGGGTTTCCAGCGCGGCCTGGCGGGACACCAGCTGGGACTGCAGTTTGGCGTTGGCATCCTTGCGGGTGGCGAGCTGGCCGGTGCCGGCCTTGGTCCAGCTGTTGACCAGGGTATCGAGGTTGCCCAGGACGCCCGTCGGCATGGTGCCGGTCTTGCCCAGGATCGCGTCCAGGCCGGTCGGGTTGGTGGCCAGGGTCTTGTCCAGGCGTGTCTTGTCCAGCGCCAGGGTGCCGTCGCGCTGGGCCGTGACGCCATAGTTGACCAGGCTGACCCCGCCGACCGCCGTGCGCAGCAGCGATTGCATGCGCGATTTCAGCGAAGCAAGGCCGGCGTCGGAGGCATAGATGCCGCTGGCCGTGCCTTTGGCAACGTTGCCGGCTGCCGTCAGTTCGCCGATCGAGGCCAGCATCTTGTTCCACTGGTCCACGAAATTCTGCACATTGGTCGCGGTGGCGCTGCTGTCGCGCGCGACATTCAGGGTGGCCGGCACGCCGCCCGTCTGGGCCTTGGTGAAGGTCATCGAGACGCCATCGACCACATTGAAGGTGTTCGACGCTTGCGTGATCTTGTTGCTCGGATCGCCGCCCGGGGCACCGACCCAGACCACGGCATCGGTGCCGTTCTGCAGCACGCGGTTGGCATCGGCCAGCTGCGCCTGCAACGCCGGATCGCCCAGGTTGGTGGTGTCGATGCCGGCCACGCCATTGGCCTGGCCGGTCACATTGGAGGTCAGCACCAGCCGGGTCTGGCCGTTGACGGTCAGGGTGGAGGCGGTCACGCGCGAATTATTGGTCGCTTCCATATTGATGGCAGCGGCAATTTCTTTCGCGCTCAGCGTATTGTTCAGGTCCTTGTCGCCGTTGGCCAGGCTGACGGTGAAGCTGCTGCCATCGGCCAGCTTGACGGACAGGGTGCCGGCGGCCGCGCCGGTCACGGCCGAATCGGTCATGCCGCTGTAGGACACCTGGCCGACCGTGGCCAGCTGCTCGACGTAGAACTGGTAATTGCCGGCGGCCGCCGAGGCGGTTGCCGTGGCCGTGCCGACATCGGAGCTGAATGTTGCCTTGTTGGCTACAACCGAGCCGGACGAGGTCGTTGACGACAGGGCGCTGCGGAAGGTGCCCAGGGCCGAGCTCAGCTTGCTCAGCGCCTTGTCGATCGCCGTCGCGGTAGCAGACTGGGAATCCAGCATGGACTGGCGCCCCTGGATATACATCTGCGCCAGTTGGGTGGCCGTGGTCTTGGGATCGTAGGTGGGGACAGAAGTAGCCATTTCTCGTGCTCCGAAGAAATTAAATGAAGTGTACCAAGGTAAGAGGCGACCAAAGTGATGACTTCATGAAATATTCGGTTCAGCCTTTCATTTATGTCCGCGGTACCACAGTTGGGTTGCCAGTTCGTCATGCCGCTTGCGCTCTTGCGCACGCTGCGCCGTGGCCGCTGCGTCCTGGTGGCGCTCCAAGACCTGGCCCAGCACTTCGCGCTTGACGTAGGCGGCGGTCAGGGCGCGCTGCGACACGGCCATGTCGGCCTCGTGCATGTGCAGGTTGAGGCGCTGGCTGTCGGCCATGGCCATCACGCCTTGCTTGTAATCGCCGCAATTGATGGCCAGGGCCATCGGCAGGCGGCCGGACGGGCCGCTGCTTTCGTACAGGTTGGTCAGCTTGTCGAGCGTCTTCCGGTAGCGGTCGCGCACGCTTTCCTTGGCGGCCATTTCCGTTTGCAGTTTGTCGACTTCATTGCTGCGCATGTCGACCAGGGTCGACAGGCTGCGAATCGTGGTTGTCGTCATGCCATGAGCCTTTCAAGTTGGTCCACGCAATTGGCGTAGGGGGCCGGTTCCTTGGTCCCCTGGCACAGGAATTCTTCGATATGCGGATGCAGGTTGACGGCCTTGTCGGTGACCGGATCGGCGCCCGGCACGTAGGCGCCCAGCGGGATCAGGTCGCGCACCCGTTCATGGCGCGCCATCGAGGCTTTCAGTGCACGCGCCGCCAGCATGTGCTCGCGCGTGATCACATGGTTCATGCAGCGGCTGATCGAGGCGGCAATATTGATCGCCGGGTAGTGGCCGCGCTCGGCCAGTTCGCGCGTCAGCACGATGTGGCCGTCCAGGATGGCGCGCGCGGTGTCGACCACCGGGTCCTGCTGGTCATCGCCTTCGGCCAGCACGGTGTAGATCGCGCTCATGCTGCCGTATGGATTTTCGCCATTGCCGGCCGATTCGACCAGCTGGGGCAGGGCGGAAAACACCGATGGCGGATAGCCCTTGGTGGCGGGCGGCTCGCCCAGTGCCAGCGCCACCTCGCGCAGCGCCATCGCATAGCGCGTCAGCGAATCGACCAGCAGCAGCACGTTCTTGCCCTGGTCGCGGTAATGGGCGGCGATCGAGTGGCACAGTTCGGTGGCCATGATGCGCATCAAGGGCGACTCGTCGGCCGGCGCGATGACCAGCACGGCTTTCTTCAAGCCTTCCGGACCCAGCGACATTTCAATGAACTCGCGCACCTCGCGCGAACGTTCGCCGATCAGGCCTACCACCACCACGTCGGCCACGGTCTGGCGCGTGATCAGGCCCAGCAGCACGGACTTGCCGACGCCGGAACCGGCCATCAGGCCGACGCGCTGGCCCTTGCCCAAGGTCAGCATGCTGTTGATCGCGCGCACCCCCACGTCGAGTGCATCGACTACCGGCTGCTTCCTGAGCGGGTTGATGCGCGGCGGCTGGGCGTCGAGCGCGTATTCACCGCCCAGCTTGCCCAGGCCATCGATCGGTTCGCCAATGCCGTTCACCATGCGGCCCAGCCAGCTGTCGCCAATCTGCAAGCTGCCTTTTTCGTTGGACGGCAGCACGCGTGCGCCGGTGGTCAAGCCGGCAGCTTTCTTGAACGGCATCAGGAAGGTCAGCTTTTCGCGGAAGCCCACCACCTGCGCGTCGAGCCATTCGCCATCGACTGTCTCGATCTGGCAACGCTGGCCGGTATGCAGCTTGCAACCGGTAGCCTCCAGCAGCAGGCCGGAAGCCCCCACCAGGCGCCCGGTCGGGGTGGCCAGCGGTACGTCATCGAGTTCCAGTTTGCGCAGTGCGTCTGCAATCATTCTTCGCTCTCAGCGTCGTCACCGCCATCGGCGGCCTGCAACTGATTATCGACCTGTTCCATGACAGCAGCAAGACGCTGGTGGCAACCGGCATCGACTTCGCTATCGCCGGCACGGATGCGGCATTCGCCCAGGTCGAGGCGGGCATCGCCGATCAGGTTCCAGCGCTTGGCGCGCTTCGGATCGACTTCCATGATGCGTTTGACTTCTTCCGGATTCAGGTAGACATCGATCTCGTCGCGCGTTGGCGGCATCGAGGCCAGGGTCTCGTCGACCAGGGCCATGATCTGCACCGGCTGCAGCGCGAGCTCGGCGCGGATCACGTTGCGCGCCACTTTCGCCACCAGGTCCACCACTTCCTTGCGCTGGGCGGCGCGGTAATCGGCGCGCAGCTTCTTCAGCGATTTGAGCATGCCGTCGACCGGGCGCGCCAGGTGGTCGAAGCCGACCAGGGTTTCCTGGCGGCCTTCTTCACGGCCCAGCTCCACGCCTTGCTGGCGGCCGGCTTCAAAGCCGTCTTCCTGGCCGCGCTGCAAGCCGATTTCATAACCGTCGCGCTGGCCCTGCTCGAAACCTTCGCTGACCGAAGCCTGCCATTGGGCGGCATCGGCCACGTGGCCCTGGCCGGCGACGCGCTGGCCATTGGCGCCGTGCACGTACTGCTGCAAAGGCGGGAAGCGGTAAGGGCGGAACTGTTTCATCACTCGACCACCGTTTCAGCGAACAGCTGCACTTCGACTTCGCCGGCATCGGCCAGCGCCTTGACAGTGGCCATGATTTCCTGGCGCGTCGCTTCGATGCGCGACATCGGCACCGGGCCGGCGCGGCGCATCATGTCTTCGAAGGCCTGCGCCTGGCGCTTCGGCATGGTCTTCAGCACCGCGTCGCGGATCGCCTGTTCGGCGCCCTTGAGCGCGATGGCCCACTGCTCGAGCGGCACTTCCTCGATGATGCGGGTGAGCGTGACTTCGGTCTGGGTCGACAGGATGAGGAAGTCGTACATCTGCATCTCGATCTGTTCCACCACTTCCGGGTCGTGGGCGCGCAGCAGCTCGACGATCTGGGCGCGGTTGCTGGGCAGGCGGTTCAGGATCTCGGCCACCTGGCGCACGCCTTCCACGCTGGTCGACTGCGAGTCGAACGAGGACAGGCAGCGGTTCACCAGTTCTTCCAGTTCCAGCAGCAGGTCGCGGTCGATCTCGTCCAGGCGCGCCATGTTCAGCAGCACCAGGTCGCGTCCTTCCAGCGGCAGCGCATCGAGGATCTGGCCGGCCAGCGCCGGCGGCAGAAAGGCCAGGAACACCGCCTGCATCTGTACGTGTTCGTTGGCAATGTAGTCGGCCAGCCACTTCGGCGAGGCCCACTGCAGGCGCGCCATTTTCGGGCGCAGCTCGTCGCCGTAGATGTTGTTCAGTACGGTATTCGCGATATCGCCGCCCAGCGCCAGGTCGAGCGAGCGCTTGAGGAAGGAGCGCGAAGCTCCGTGCACGCCGGACTGCTGGCGGTAGTCGTCGAAGAAGGTCTGCATGGCGGTCTTCACTTCTTCCACCTTGATGCCGCTCATGCGCGACATGACCTGGGTCACTTCCAGCAATTCTTCACGCGACAGGCAGCGCAGCACGGCAGCAGCCGGCTCTTCGCCGATCGACAGCAGCACGATCGCGGCTTGCTCGACCGGGCTCAGGCCCTGTTCCTGGTCCAGGTTATTGTTGATGTCGGCCATTTTTCTGCATCCATTGTTTGACGACTTCGGCTACGCGTTCCGGCTCTTTCTCGGCCAGAACCTTGAGGTGGTCCACCATCACGTCCACCGGCGAACCGGCAGGCGGCAAATCGTAGTTTTCCAGCAGCGGCACCATCGGCATCTGGCTGCCTTGCAGCGCTGCCGGCTTGGCGCCGGCTTCTTCCTGCGCTTCCGGAGAGCCTAGAGCAGCTGCCGCGCCGGCGGCGCCCGGCACGGCCGTCGCGCTGCCCGGGATCGGCGTAGCCTCGGCCTGGCGCGCCGCCGCGCCGGCCAGGGCCGGCTTGGCCGCCTGCGCCGGCGTGGCCGGGGCGAAGCGCGCAGTCAGCAGGCGCAGCAGCGGGCGGGCCAGCAGCAGGTAAGCCAGCAGCAGGGCCACCGCGTAACCAAGCCAGTTGACCGAATCGACCACCGTATCGCGTTCCTGCCACCATGGCACGTCGGCCGCCTTGGCAGGGAAGTTCATGGCGCTTACCACCAGCTTGTCGCCGCGTTCTTCATTGATGCCCAGGCCGCTGCGCAGCACCTTGTCGATGTTGGCAATCTCAGGTGCGGTCCAGCCAGTCTTCGGGAAGGGGGCGGCAGCCTGTGCCAGCACCACGGCCACGTTCTGCCGCACCAGGCGGCCGCGGGCGCGCTTGGTCTGGGTGATGCTGCGGTCATAGGCGAACTGGCGCGTGGTCGCGTTCTTGCGCGCGGTGCCTTCCGGCGCCTGGCCGGGCGCGCCAGCCGCGCCGGCTGCGGCCGCTGCATCGGCCGCCTGCTGCTGCGGCGGACGGTTGGACAGGGTGCCAGGCACGCCCATCGCGATGCGGTTGCGGTCCTGCTCTTCGCGCATGGCTTCGCTGGTTACCTTGGGGTCGGCGCCATATTTTTCAACGGTTTCTTCGACCTTGTCGTTGTCGACATCGGCGGTCACGCTGACGCGGAAATTGCTGTCGCCAACGATAGGGCCCAGCAGGCCCTTGATGTTGGCGCGGATTTCTTCCTGCTGGCGCTTGGCGTTCTCATTGGTCGAGGTCGAGGCATCGAACGCCTCCGTCAGATCGACGTGCGAGGACAGCAGGTTGCCGGCCTGGTCGACCAGGCTCACACGCGCCGGGCTCAGCGAAGCGACGCTGCCTGCCACCATGTTGACGATGGCGGCGATATGTTCAGGCGCGAGCGTGCGTCCTGGCTTGGTAGCGATAACTACGGAGGCCGACGACTTCTCGCCATCGCTCGACACGAAGGAAGTGGACTTGGCGATCGACAGGTGCACGCGCGCATGGGCGATCGCGTCGAGGGTCATGATCGAATTGGCCAGTTCGCCTTCCAGGCCGCGGCGGAAACGCACGTCCTGCACGAATTGCGAGACGCCGAGCGGGTCGTTCTTGTCCATGAGTTCCAGGCCGGCCGGCAATTGCGCGGTCACGCCCTTGGCGGCGAGCAGCATGCGCACCTGGCCCAGCTTACCTTCCGGCACCAGCACCTGGCCGGTTTCCGGATGGATGCGGTAAGAAATCTTTTCCGCGTCGAGCACGTTCATCATGTCGGCGGTCGCGACTTTTTCGCGCTGGCCGAATACCGGCTTGTAGCCGCTCTGGTCCTTCCACAGGATCATCAGCACCAGCGCCGTCACGCCGACAGCGAGCAGCAGCAGGGGATACAGGTTCTTCAGGACAGCCGGCGGCACCGCTGGTGCCGCAGCGCCGCGCCAGCGTCCGAGGGCGGACTTGAGGTTAGCAATCACGTCAGGTCTTTCGAGAAGGAAGGCGGAAACTACAGATTACAGCGGAAGCTTGATCAATTCATCGACCGCACCCATCACCTTGTTGCGCACCTGCATCAGCATCTGGAACGACAGGCTGGCTTCCTGGCTGGCGAGCATGGCGCCCACCAGGTCGTCGCTGCGGCCGGCATCGACATCGGCCATCTTTTGACCGGCATCAAGGTCCTGCGCATTGACGCCGGCAATGGCGTCTTGCATCGTTTGGGCAAAGGAAAAAGTGGCGCCCGGCTGCGGCGCGTTGAACTGGGCGGCAGGCGCGATGAGGTTGGCGTGCTGCGTCAGCTCGGCGGCCGCATTGTTCAGGGATGCCAGGTCGGCCTTGATCAGGCCAGCGAATTCATTTGCCATAAAACACCTCAGGTTGGTTGCGTCAGGGCGCGCTTTCGTTACCAATACTGCAACACCATTGACTTCCAGTCACTAACCAACAATCTGGACTAAATGTTAAATGGTGCCGTACGGGAACATGCAGTGTAACCCGATTTCTGGTTCGTAACAACCGCTTACAAATCGCAAAACTACTTATAAATCATGCACTAAGGATAGTTTTTGCAACCAACTGATGTTACATTGCAATAATGAAGCTTACTCTTTGGAAACTTTTATGTAAAGTCTTTTTGACCAAAGAGCTACTTGATTCATGGCAATACTGAGGGATTTGAGTTATTCTACGCTTCCAAGATCATCCTGAGCGCAGAACTTTGCGATAGGATTGCAGCAGACGGATGGCCAACTATGACTACCTCTCAAAGCACTGTGCAATACGAAGTACTTGACCCTTGCTTGCTGGGGCGGCCGGTACACCGGCTGCCCGAGTTTGCCGCGCAGTTGCGCGAAGACCTGGCCCAGGCCATGCGCCTGAACGTCCACCGCCGTTACTGGGGCACGTTCCAGGTGGACGATGTGTCCTTCAGCCGGATGGACGGCAGCGAAGCGCGCCAGCGCTGGCTGGGTTTTGCAGCGCCTTCCGGGCAACTGGGTTTTGCGTTGGAGCGTAAGATACTGCTAGGCGTATTGAATTACCGTTACGGGCGCGCCACCCGCGCCGATGCCGCTGTTGACGAACAGGCCGTGCGAGTTACCGCTACCGAGGAACGCCTGGCTGTGGTTCTGGGGCAACAGCTGGTGAGCATTCTGGCAGCGCGAATTGAAAGTAACCTGCCTGCAAGCGGGCGCGAACTTGGCGAAGAGGAAAGCATCAAGGCAAGCAGCGCCGCCCAGCCCGGCAAAGGAAGCTGGGTGGTCACTGTTTCGCTCAGCGATGGCGAACTGCAGGGCAAGGCCTGGTTTGCGCTCGACAAGCAAGTGATGGGCAGTGTGCTGGCCGGCCTGATGCCGGAGCGCGATGCCGGCAAGAAGGGCAACAAGCATCCAGGGCCGCTGGCGGCGCGGCTCCAGGTTGGCCTGAGCGGCCGGCTGGTTTCCAAGGAAACCACGCTGGGCGCCATGTTCGACCTGCGTGTGGGCGATGTCATCCCGATCAGCCTGCACAGGGCAGACGTTATGCTCGAAGAATCCCGCCTGTTTACAGCTGCGGTCACTGAGCACAAGGGCAAACTCTGCTTAACCTCTTTTGAAGATTCCGAATGAACATGATGAATAACCCGAACGGTTCCAACGACTCCATGCTGGACGATATGTCGGAAGAAATGATCATCGACCAGGTATCGCAGGATTTGAGCGACGTGCCGGCGCCGCGTGCCGGCCGGCGCGACCTGCCTGCCATGATGCGCAAGATTCCCGTCACGCTGACGCTGGAGGTTGGTTCGGCCCGCCTGTCGCTGCAGGACCTGATGCAGATCGGGCCGGACAGCGTGGTGGAACTCGACATGCTGGCCGGGGAACCGCTGACCATCAAGGTCAACGGCACCGCGATCGGCCGCGCCGAGGTGGTGGTGGCCGGCGAAAACTACGGCCTCAAGGTCATCGATCTGGACGGGTTGAACCTCGACATGATGGCGCCATGACGGCGCGCCGCCTGGTGCCCGGCCTGGCGGCCGGGGCAGTGCTGCTATGTGCCTGTGCGCCGGCGTGGGCCCAGGATTTGCTGGCCGGGGTGGTCCCTGGCGCCAAGACCGACTTGTCGGTGAAGATGCAGATCCTGGTCATCATGACCCTGCTGGGCTTGCTGCCCATCATGGTCATGATGATGACCAGCTTTACCCGTTTCGTCATCGTGCTGTCGCTGCTGCGCCAGGCCCTGGGCCTGCAGCAGGGCTTGCCCAACCGTATCATCACCGGCGTGGCGCTGATCCTGACCCTGCTGGTCATGAAGCCGATCGGGGACGCGGTGTGGCGCGACGCTTTCGTGCCCTACGACCAGGACAAGATCGGCTTGCAGGATGCGCTGAAAATTGCCGAGAAGCCGATATCGCGCTTCATGCTGGCCCAGACCAGCAAGGCTTCGCTCAGGCAGATCGCCCACCTGGCCGGCGAAGACGCGATTACCAATCCCGCCGACCATGCGTTCACCGTCAAGCTGGCGGCGTTTGTCTTGTCTGAATTGAAGACGGCATTCCAGATCGGTTGCCTGCTGTTCATTCCCTTCCTGATCATCGACCTGGTGGTATCGTCGGTGCTGATGGCAATGGGTATGATGATGCTGTCGCCGCTGGTGATTTCGCTGCCGTTCAAGCTGCTGCTGTTCGTGCTGGTCGATGGCTGGACATTGACTGTCAATACGCTCGTGACGAGCATACAGGCCTATTAGGTGACAAAGCGATGCTGACGCCCGACGTGGCCGTCGACCTGATCGTCGAGGCCCTGCATATCGTAATGATCATGGTCATGGTGCTGGTGGTGCCAGGGCTGGTGGCGGGCCTGCTGGTGGCGCTGGTGCAGGCCGCAACGCAAATCAATGAGCAGACGCTGAGCTTCCTGCCGCGCCTGCTGGTCACCCTGCTGGCCATTGTCCTGACGGGGCGCTGGATGTCCAGCTACCTGATGGATTATTGCGTGTCGATCTTCCAGCGTGCGGCAACTCTGGTGGGGTAGCGGGCCATGGAACAGGTCCTGGCAAACCTCCTGGTGTGGCTGACGGCAATCTGGTGGCCTTTCGTGCGCTGCATGGCCATGCTGAGCGCGGCGCCGGTGCTGGGCGAGATGATGGTGCCGGTCACTGTGCGGCTGCTGGTGTCGCTGGTGCTGGCGATCATCCTGCTGCCGGTGACCCAGGGGCAGGCGGTGCAGGGCATCGACCCGATTTCGGTGCAGGGCATTGCGGTGACGCTGGAGCAGGCGGTGATCGGCGGCGCGATCGGGCTGGCATTTCATTTTTCGATGTCGGTGATCGGCGTGCTGGGTTACCTGGTATCGAGCCAGGTCGGCTTTTCGATGGCGGTGATGAATGACCCGCTGAATGGCACTTCGTCGGACGTGGTGTCGGCGCTGCTGTCCATGCTGGCCATCGTCGTTTTCTTTTCGATAGACGGCCACCTGGTGCTGGCCGGCGTGATCGGGCAAAGCTTCAAGGCCTGGCCGCTGGGCGGCGGTTATTCGGCGCTGCTGTTGCAGGCGGTGGCGTGGAATGTGGCATGGATCTTCTCGGCCGCCATGCTGCTGGCGATACCGGTGGTGTTTTCCGCGCTGGTGGTGCAGCTTGGTTTCGGTTTCCTGAACCGCGTGGCGCCGACGCTGAACCTCTTTGCGCTGGGCTTTTCGGTGATCACCGTTTTCGGCCTGCTGATGCTGGGCCAGGTGGTGCGCTTCATTCCGCAGCATTACATCCGCATGTCGAGCCGTGTGCTCGACATGATCCAGCAACAGATGGTGCCTCATGGCTGACGATAGCGGCGGCGACAAGTCAGAGAAGGCTTCAGCGCAGAAGCTGAAGAAATCCCGCCAGGAAGGCCAGGTGGTGCGTTCGCGCGACCTGGCGACGGCCATCGGCATCCTGGTGTCGCTCAAGCTGTTCGTGTACATGCTGCCGGACTACCTGCTGGATTTCCGCGAGATCTTCCACCAGGCGTTTGCGCCGCTGGAAGGCGAGGGCGCCCTGGAGAACGTCATGAGCACGGTCTGGCTCAGTTCCGCGCTGCTGCTGGTGAAGATGGTGTTGCCCTTGTTCGTGGTGCCGTTGTTTGTCGTGCTGGGCGCCATGGTGCCGGGCGGCTGGGTGATGAGCGCCAAGAACCTGCAGCCGAAGTTCGAGCGCTTCAACCCGGTGACCAACCTGGGGCGGCTGTTCTCGAAGAAGCATGGCTTTGAACTGCTGGTATCGATCGGCAAGGCAGCGGTGCTGGGCTGGGTGCTGGTGCACATCGGCACCAGTACGGTCAACGAGTACACGCGCCTGCAAGGGCTGGGACTGAATGAAGCCATGATTTCGGGCGCCAACCAGATGCTGAATGGCGTGATGGCCATGGTGGCCGTGTTCATCATCTTCGCCATCATCGACGTGCCGGCGCAGGCTTACTTCTTCGCCGAACAGCAAAAGATGTCCAAGCAGGAGCTGAAGGAAGAATACAAGTCGCAGGAAGGCCGTCCCGAAGTGCGCCAGCGCATCCGGCAACTGCAGCGAGCGATGGCCGAACGGGCTGCGCGCAAGATCGTGCCGGGCGCCGACGTGGTGATCGTCAATCCGGAGCACTATGCGGTGGCGCTGAAATACGACGAGAAGCGCGCCGAGGCGCCGTTCGTGCTGGCCAAGGGCGTCGACGAAATGGCGCTGTACATCAAGCGGCTGGCGCAGGAGAACGGCATCGATGTGCTCTCCCTGCCGCCCTTGGCGCGCGCAATTTACAATACCAGCCAGGTCAACCAGCAGATTCCCGTGCAGTTGTACCAGGCTGTTTCCATGGTCCTGCATTATGTGCTGCAGCTGAAGGCGTTCCGTGAAGGGCGCCGTCCATCGCAGCCCAATCCGCTGGAAGCGGCGCAGGTACCGGTTCCAACTTCCATGAGTGAGGCAGCAACCATATGAATTTCCTGAAGGGCTTGTTCGCAGAAGCGGGACGCCACAAACTCGCCACGCCGGTATTCCTGCTGGCGATCCTGGCGATGATCATCCTGCCATTGCCGCCTATCCTGCTGGACGTCCTGTTCACTTTCAATATCGTGCTGGCCCTGATCGTGATCCTGGTCAGCGTGAACGCCAAGCGGCCGCTGGACTTCTCGGTCTTCCCGACGGTGATCCTGGCTACCACGCTGATGCGGCTGACGCTGAACGTGGCCTCGACCCGCGTGGTGCTGCTGCACGGCCACCAGGGCACGGATGCTGCCGGTAAGGTGATCGAGGCCTTCGGCCAGGTGGTCATTGGCGGCAACTACGTGGTCGGCATGGTGGTGTTCGTGATCCTGATGATCATCAACTTCGCCGTGGTGACCAAAGGCGCCGAGCGAATTTCCGAAGTGTCGGCGCGCTTCACCCTGGATGCCTTGCCGGGCAAGCAGATGGCGATCGACGCCGACCTGAATGCGGGCCTGATCAACCAGGAAAAGGCAGTGCAGCGCCGCAAGGAAGTGGCGACGGAAGCGGACTTCTACGGCGCCATGGACGGCGCCGCCAAATTCGTGCGCGGCGATGCGATTGCATCGATCCTGATCCTGATCATCAATATCGTCGGCGGTGTCGCCATCGGTACCGTGATGCAGGACATGAGTTTCGGCGATGCGTTCAAGCAGTACGCCCTGCTGACCATCGGTGACGGCCTGGTGGCGCAGATTCCGGCGCTGCTGCTGTCGGCTGCGGCGGCGATCATCGTGACCCGCGTGTCCGAGACGGAAGGCGCCGACTTCGAATCCCAGGTGGGCCAGCAGTTGCTGGCATCGCCGAATGTGCTGTTCAGCGCTGCGGCCGTGATGGTGATCCTCGGCCTGGTGCCGGGCATGCCGAAGTTGAGCTTCCTCACCTTTGCCGCGGTGCTGGGCTATGTGGGCTGGCGCCTGTACCAGCGGCAGGGCGCGCCGGTGGTCGACAACATCGCCGCCATCGAGGCAGCGCTGCGCGAAGAGAAAGTGCCAGAGCTCGAATGGCAATCGCTGCCCGTGGTGCAGCCGTTGCAGGTTTCGCTGGGCTACAAGCTGGTGGGCATGATCGACAAGGCGCATGGCGAAGTGCTGACCAAGCGCTTGCGCGGCGTGCGCCAAAGCCTGTCGGAAGCGATGGGCATGGTGCTGCCGCAGATTAACGTGCGCGACGACCTGGGGCTGAAGCCGACGCAGTATGCGGTAGTGCTGGGCGGGTCCACGATTGCGGTGGCCGAAGTGTTTGCAGAGCGCCTGATGGCAATCGCGTCGCCCAACGTTTATGGCCAGATCGACGGCATCCCTGGCGTGGAACCGGCTTATGGCATGCCGGTGACCTGGATCGAGGCAAAGGACAAGGCGCATGCACTGGGGCTGGGCTACCAGGTGGTGGAAGCGCCAAGCGCCATCGCGACCCATGTGTCGAAGCTGATTCGCGAGTACCTGCCGGAGCTGTTCCGTCATGAAGACGTGGCGGCATTGATGGATCGCCTGACTGCCTTGTCGCCGAAGCTGGCTGGCTCGCTGGACAAGGCGCTGACGCACACCCAGTTGCTGCGCGTGTTCCGCGTGCTGTTGCAGGAGTCGGTGTCGCTGAAGGATATCGTGCCGATTGCCACGACGCTGCTCGACTCGTCTGAAACTACCAAGGACCCGATCCTGCTGGCAGCCGAAGTGCGTTGCGCGCTGCGGCGCCAGATCGTGTCCGGTCTGTTCGGCCAGAAGACCGAGATGCTGGCCTTTAACCTGGGCGGCGAACTGGAAAACATGCTGCTTGGCTCCCTGAACCAGGCGCGCCAGACCGGCAAGGTGGTGCTGGATAACTATCCGATCGACCCGCACCTGCTGGCGCAATTGCAGGTGAACATGCCGGTGGCGCGCGAGCAGATGAAGCAGCAGGCAACCCCGCCGCTGCTACTCGTGCTGCCGCAGATCCGGCCGCTGCTGGCGCGTTACGCCCGCTTGTTTGCGCCTGGGCTGCACGTTCTGTCGTATAACGAAGTGCCGGAGAATCGCGAAGTTTCGATTATCGGTACGGTGGGCTGAAACCGGCAAACCAGGGTCAGACCCTGTACGGTCTCCAGGTCCCGGGTTTGGTTGTGCGCCTCTGACTTTCGGCGAAGATCAATACCGCTCAACCCGAACCCGCTGCCCGAAGACCGTACGGGGTCAGACCCTTGGGTCTGACCCCGGTTCACCGGTTTTGCTGGTAGAATCCCAGCGCCTGCAACGTGCAGGCAAATAATTACGTCTTCGGGGCGGGGTGCAATTCCCCACCGGCGGTAAGGACAGCAATGTCCAAGCCCGCGAGCGCCTGCCTGGCTGCATAGGGCAGGGTCAGCAGACCTGGTGCGACTCCAGGGCCGACGGTATAGTCCGGATGAAAGAAGATGTGCGCTGTTGCGCGTGGATGCCTGTCCGCCTTGCGGGCTGGGTAGCTGCGCCTGTTCGCTTGCCCTGGAGCGTTTTTCGTTAACTTTTAGCGAGGAGCGTTTCCTATGTTGTCCCCTGAATTGTCCCTTCAAAGCACCGACCTCGAAGCCCGTATCCACGCGGCGCTGGAAGCCATGCGGGCCGGTATCCCTGTCATCCTGCTGGACGACTTCGACCGCGAGAACGAGGCCGACCTGATTGTCGCCACCGATCGCCTGACGGTCGAGACCATGGCCCTGATGATCCGCGAATGCAGCGGCATCGTCTGCCTGTGCCTCACCGCCGAAAAAGTGCGTGAGCTCGAACTGCCACCGATGGCTGCTGAAAACGGCAGCAAGTACGGCACCCCGTTCACGGTCTCGATCGAGGCACGCCACGGCGTGACAACCGGTGTATCGGCCGCTGACCGTGTCACGACCATCCGTGCCGCCGTGGCGCCTGGCGCGCGCCCGGAAGACGTGGTGCGGCCCGGCCACGTCTTCCCGCTGCGCGCCACGCCAGGCGGTGTCCTGATGCGCGCCGGCCACACCGAAGGCTCGGTCGACCTGGCCAGCATGGCTGGCCTGTCGCCATCGGCCGTGCTGTGCGAGCTGATGAATCCGGACGGCACCATGATGCGTGGCGACGCCATCGAGCGGTTCGCACAGCTGCATGGCATGCCGATCCTCACCATCGCCGAATTGATTGAGTGGCGAAAGCGCAGCTGATTTCCGGTCACGGAGCGGTCAATAGGTTGACGCGCGGCGAACGTCCGGTTCAGGCTCTCGAAGTTTCGCTGGACTATGCAGCCAGGTGACAAGGACAGTCGCTGCCATTGCGCCGAGCAATTGGGCAGCGACGTAGCCGGGTACATCTGCAAAGCGTATGCCTGCCACCGTATCCGTCGCGGCCCGGGCCAGGGTAAGGGCAGGGTTGGCGAACGAGCTCGATGCCGTGAACCAGTAAGCGGAAGCGATGTAGGCAGCGACGGCAAACGGCGTCAACGACGGCCGGCTGCGTGCGCAGCCGCTGATCACGAAAATCAGGCCGAAAGTTGCCATGAACTCGCTCCACCACAGCGCTGTACCGGTCCTGGAGTGGGTCGCCATGGCAAACAACGGTTCGCCGAACATCGCGTGCGCAGCGGCAATGCCGGCGAACGCGCCGAAAACCTGCGCCGCCGCGTAGGGGAGGGTGTCGCTCCACTCCATGCCGCCTTGCCAGGCTTCCGACAGCGTGACGACCGGATTGAAATGAGCGCCGGAGATCGCGCCGAACGCCAGGATCAGCGCCAACAGGCCGGCGGCGCTGGCGACTGAATTGGCGAACAAGGCGATTGCGGCATTGCCGCCAGCCAGGCGGTCGGCCATGATGGCGGAGCCCACCACCACGGCCAGCAACAGTGCCGTGCCAAGGCCTTCTGCGGCAAGGCGTCGCGCGAGCGTCATGCCTGGGCGCGAACGGCATCGACCGCGTCGAGGATCGCTTCACCTGTGGCAGGGGCGCGCAGCGGCGGATTGATGCGGTAGTTGCCGACCGAGGCCACGGCATCGCGAATGGCCAGGAAGACGGAAAACGGCAGCAGCAGCGGCGGTTCGCCGACCGCCTTGGAACGGTGGATGCTGTCGAACGGGTTGCGGTTCTTGAACAGGCGCACGTTGAAGTGATCCGGGCAATCGGACACGCCCGGGATCTTGTAAGTAGACGGTGCGTGCGTCATCAGCTTGCCGTGCTGGTTCCACCACAGTTCTTCGGTTGTCAGCCAACCCATGCCCTGGATGAAGGCGCCTTGCACCTGACCTGTATCGATGGCGGGGTTCAGCGAATTGCCGGCATCGTACAGGCAGTCGGCCTTCAGCAGCTTCCATTCGCCGGTCAGGGTGTCGACGATCACCTCGGACACCGAGGCGCCGTAGGCGTAGTAGCCGAAGGGGTTGCCGCTCATGGTCTCGCGGTCCCAGCTCAGCCCAGGCGTGGCGTAAAAGCCATCGGACCACAGTTGCACGCGGGCCAGGTAGGCTTTCTGCACCAGGTCGGCGAACGGGATCACGGTTTCGCCCGCGAACACGGTGCCGTTGGCGAGGATGATTTCCTCGGCGGCCACGCCGAACGACTTTGCGGCGAAATCCACCAGGCGCCTGCGCAGCGTGTGCGCGGCATCCTGCGCGGCCTTGCCGTTCAGGTCTGCGCCGGTCGAGGCGGCGGTGGCGGAGGTATTGGCGACCTTGCTGGTATCGGTGGCGGAAGCGCGCACGCTGGACAGCGGAATCCCCAGCTCATGCGCCACTACCTGGCATACCTTGGTGTTGATGCCCTGGCCCATTTCGGTGCCGCCGTGGTTCACCAGGACCGAGCCGTCGACGTAGATGTGTACCAGTGCCCCGGCCTGGTTGAAGTGGGTGACGTTGAAGGCGATGCCGAACTTCACCGGAGTCAGCGCCAGGCCTTTCTTCAGCACGGGGCTGGTGGCATTGAACGCATGGATGGCTTCGCGGCGGGCGCGGTAGGCGGTCTCGCTTTCCAGTTGCGCCACCAGTTCGTGGATGACGTTGTCCTTTACCTTCTGGCCGTATTGCGTGATATTGCGGCCTTCCTCGTCGTTGCGGCCGTAGAAGTTCAGCTTGCGCACGTCCAGCGCATCCTTGCCGAGATTGCGGGCGATTTCATCGATGATGTATTCGATGGCGATGGCCCCTTGCGGGCCGCCGAAGCCGCGAAAGGCGGTATTCGACTGTGTGTTGGTCTTGCCTGCCATGGCGCGGATGTCCACGTCCGACAGGTAGTAGGTGTTGTCGAAGTGGCAGATGGCGCGCGTTGCCACTGGTGCGGACAGGTCTGCCGAGAAGCCGGCGCGCGTCACCATCTGCACTTTGGCTGCGGTGATCAGGCCCTGGCTGTCGTAGCCGATTTCGTACTCGTAGTAGAAGCAGTGGCGCTTGCCGGTAACCATCATGTCGTCGTCGCGGTCGGCGCGCAGCTTTACCGGGCGTTTCAATCGCGCGGCGCTGACTGCGGCGCAGGCGGCCCACAGCGCGGACTGGGATTCCTTGCCTCCAAAACCACCCCCCATGCGCCGGCATTCCACCACCACGGCGTGTGACGGATAGTGCAGGGCGTGCGAGACCACGTGCTGCATTTCGGTCGGGTGCTGGGTGGAGCAGTAGACGTGCATGCCGTTGCCTTCCCTGGGAATGGCATAGGAGATCTGGCCTTCCAGGTAGAACTGCTCCTGGCCGCCGACGTGCAGTTTGCCTTTGAGGATGTTCGGGGAGCGCTCGAATGCTGCCTGCGCTTCGCCCCGTGTCAGGCGCATTGGCGGCACCACGAACGATTCTGCGTCGCGCGCGGCTTCCGGCGTCAGGATGGCTGGCAGTTCTTCGTACTGGATATCGGCCTTGCGGGCGGCGCGGCGCGCATTGTCGTGGGTGTCGGCTACCACGATGAAGATCGGCTGGCCGACGTATTCCACCTTTTCTTCGGCGAGGATCGGGTCGTCGTGGATGATCGGGCCGCAATCATTGGTACCGGGGATGTCCTTCCAGGTGTACACGGCGGCCACGCCTGGCATGGCTTTCACAGGCTCCAGGTTGAGCGACAGGATGCGTGCGTGTGCCTTGGCGGAGAGGCCCAGCGCAGCGTGCAGCGTGCCTTGCGCTTCGGGGATGTCGTCGGTGTAGACGGCTTCGCCGAGCACGTGCAGGATGGCCGATTCATGCGGATGGCTCTGGCCAACTTCGGACCAGCCCTTGGCGGCGCCGAGCGTCATGAACTGTTCGGACTTGCTGTTCATGCGGCGGCTCCTTCCTTGAATGCGTAAGCGTTAACGTAAGTGCTTGGTATGGCGTCTTCCGGGCGGGTCTCCATCCAGAAGCGGCGCAGCAGGTTTTGTGCAGTGCGCATGCGGTAATTGGCGGAGGCGCGCATGTCCGTCAGCGGCGTGTAGTCGCGTGCCAGGGCGTCCATGCAGGCGCGCAGAGTGGCCTCGTTCCACGGCTGGCCATTGATGGCTGCTTCGGCCTGTGGTGCCCGGCGCGAAGTCGCCGCCATGCCGCCGTAGGCGATGCGGGCATTGCGAACGACGCCGTCTTGAAGTTCGAGCGAGAAGGCGGCGCACACGGCGGAGATATCCTGGTCGTAGCGCTTGGCCAGCTTGTAGGTGCGGAACTGCTGGCCGGTGCGCGGCTGGGGGATGCGCACGGCTTCCACGAATTCGCCGGGCTGCCAGTCCTTCTTCATGTAATCGAGGTAGAAGTCCTGCAGCAGCAGGACGCGCTGGCCTTTATCGGAACGCAGCACGATTTCGGCGCCGAGCACGATCATCCATGGCGCGGAATCGCCGATCGGCGAGCCGTTGGCGACGCTGCCGCCCAGGGTGCCGGTGCTGCGGATCGGCTGCGAGGCGAAGCGCTGCCACAGTTCGTGCAGCGAGTCGTTCGGATAGAGCTCCAGCACGGCTTTGTAGGCGTCGTCCAGCGAAACGGCAGCGCCGATCTCCAGCTTGCCGTCGACGCTGGCGATACGGTGCAGTTCCTGCACCTGGCGCGTGTAGATCACGTCGCCCAGGTTGCGCATCTGCTTGGTGACCCACAGGCCGACGTCGGTCGAGCCGGCAAGGATGGTGGCGGTCGGCTTGGCCGCGCGCAGGGCCGTCATTTCGGCCAGGGTGCGCGGCGCGTGGAACGTCTGGCCGTCGTGGGTGTAGCTGAACATGGTATCTCGTTGCAGGCCTTGCAGGACTGCCTTCAATGCGTCGCGGTCGAAGCCGACCGCCGGCAACTCGCCCATGCGGGCGGCTGCATCAATAATCGGGCGGTAGCCCGTACAGCGGCACAGGTTACCGGACAATGTCTCATCGATCGTTTTGCGGCATGGTGGGGTGGTTTGGCCTTCCTGTTTCAAGTACAGGCTCCAGAGCGACATGGCGAAGCCGGGAGTACAGAAACCGCATTGGGAGCCATGGCATTCCACCAGGGCTTCCTGCACCGGGTGAAGGCCGCCATCTGGCTGTTTCAGGTCTTCCACCGTGAACACTGCCTTGCCGTCCAGGGTTGGCAGGAACTGGATGCACGAATTCACGTTGCGCATTTCCAGTTCGCCATCCACCAGCGAGCCGATCACCACGGTGCAGGCGCCGCAGTCGCCTTCGGCGCAGCCCTCCTTGGTGCCGATGCAATGCAGGTCTTCCCGCAGGTGTTGCAGCACCGTGCGGGTGGGGGCGGCGGAATCGACTTCCTGCACGCGCCCCTGGTAGAAGAAACGAATCGGTTGGGACATCTTTGCTACTCCTTGCTTCAGCCGGGGATGTAAATCATTTTGAACAGGAACACGCCTGCAACACACCAGATCATTGCGCTGACTTCCTTGTATTTACCGGTCAGCAGTTTCAGGCCGGCGTAGCTGATGAAGCCCAGCGCCAGGCCATTGGCGATCGAATAGGTGAAGGGCATGACCAGTGCGGTGACCACTGCCGGAACGCTTTCGGTGGTTTCGGCCCAATTCACTTCCGCCAGTTCGCGCAGCATCAGGCAGGCGACGAAGAACAGGGCGGGTGCGGTGGCGTAGGCGGGGACCACGCCGGCCAATGGCGCGATGAACAGCGCCGCCAGGAACAGGCAGGCGATGGTGACGGCGGTGAGGCCGGTGCGGCCGCCCGCCTGCACGCCAGCGGCGCTTTCGATGAAGGCGGTGGTGCTGGAAGTGCCCATCACGGAACCGGCGATGATGGCGCCGGAGTCGGCCAGCAGCGCCTTGTTCATGTTCTTTGGCAGCTTGCCGTCTTTCATCAGGCCGGCGCGCTGGGCGACGCCCATCAGGGTGCCGGTGGCGTCGAACAGTTCAACCAGGAAGAACACCATCACGACGGTGAACAGGCCGTGCGACACCGCGCCGACGATGTCCAGCTTCATGGCCGTCGGCTCGATCGATGGCGGCAGCGAGACGATGCCGTTGAAGTGGTTGCCGCCGAAGAAGAAGCTCAGGGCCGTCACGGTCATGATGCCGATCAGCAGGGCGCCGGTGACGCGCAGGCGGTCCAGGGCAACGATCACCAGGAAGCCGATAATTGCCAGTACCGGTGCAGGTTTGTGCAGGTCACCCATGGTGACGAAGGTAGCGGGGCTGGAAACCACGATGCCGGCGTTCTTCAGCGAGATCAGCGCCAGGAACAGGCCCACGCCGGCCGGGATGGCGATGCGCAGCGACGGCGGAATGGCGTTCATGATCTTCTCGCGAATGCGCAGCAGGCTGACGATCATGAAGCAGCAGCCGGAAATGAACACGGCGCCCAGTGCGGCTTGCCACGGGAAGCCCATGCCTTGCACTACGCCGTAAGCGAAATAGGCGTTCAGGCCCATGCCAGGCGCCAGGCCGATAGGGAAGTTGGCATACAGGCCCATGATCAGGGTGCCGACGGCGGCCGCGACACAGGTGGCCACGAAGACCGAGTCCTTGGGCATGCCGGCATCGCCGAGGATCGATGGGTTGACGAAGATGATGTACGCCATCGTCAGGAAGGTTGTAATGCCAGCCAGCACCTCGGTGCGCACGTTGGTGCCGTGCTCGCCGAGCTTGAAATAGTTGTCCAGGAATTGCATTTGGGTTGTCTCCGTTTAGTTTTTAGCGCCCGAAATCCCGCCTCTCCGGGCGGGCAAATATGGCGGCCCTGCGCTGCTTGTTTTAACAATATCGTTGAAGGTCTCCTTTTCGGCTTCTATGCCGGGGCATATTGGCTATCTCGAATTAGCTATAGTTGCGCAAAAAGCTCAGCAGGATGCGGGCCGACAGGTCTGCGTCATCGTCCGTCATGGTCTCCAGCGGGTTGTGGCTGATGCCGCCGTTGCCGCAGCGCGTGAACAGCATGGCGACGTCGGTGACGCGCGACATCAGCATGGCGTCGTGGCCGGCGCCGGAGGCGAGGTGGAAGGCAGGGATGCCGTGGCGCTCCACTGCGGCTGCCAACTGCTCCATCAGGCGCGGCGCGCAGGGGGCGCAATCGGCGGCAACGGTTTGTTCAATTTGCCAGGTGATGTGGCGCCTTTCGCACACTTTTTCGATGTGGGCGAGGATGTCGTCCACGGCAGCATCACGCGCTGCATTGTTGGCTGCGCGGATGTCGAGCGACAGGGTACAGGCACCCGGGATGACGTTGGTGGAACCGTTCGGCACCTGCAGCTGGCCGACGGTGCCCACCAGGGCAGAATCCTGGTCCTGTGCGCAGCGCTGTTCCACGTACAGGATGATTTCGGCGGCGGCGGCGGCGGCATCCTTGCGCATCGGCATGGGGGTGGTGCCGGCGTGGCTGGCGACGCCTTTCAGCTCCACCAGGTAGCGCTTGCTGCCGGCGATGGAGGTCACCACGCCGACCGGCAGGCCGCGCTCCAGCAATACCGGGCCTTGTTCGATATGGACTTCGACGAAGCCAAGCAGGTCGGATGGATCGCGGGCGATGTCGGCAATCGCGTTGACGTCATGATCGGCGTCGGTCAGCACGTCGCGCAGCAACTGCCCATCGCGGTCGCGCAAGTCCAGCAGTTTCGGATCGAACTGGCCGATGACGGCGCTGCTGCCGAGGAAGGTGCTCTTGAAGCGCACCCCTTCTTCTTCGGCGAAGCCGATCACCTCGAGGTGGAAGGGCAGGGTTTCGCCGGTTTCATGCAGGTGCTTGACGACGGCGATGGCGGTCAGGATGCCCTGGCGGCCGTCGTACTTGCCGCCGTTGCGCACCGTGTCGTAGTGCGAGCCAGTGAGAAGGGTGCGTGCCTGCGGATCGGTGGACAGGTAGCGGCCCACTACGTTGCCGACCGCGTCAATGTGGGCGTGCATGCCGGCCTCGCGCATCCACTTGGCCAGCTGGTTGGCGGTGCGGCGGTGCACAGGCGTCATGTAGGTGCAGGTGAGGCCTTGCTCGTCCTCGCTGATCGCGCCGATCTCTTCGGCCCATTCCATGATGTCGCGGCCCATGTGCGGCACATAGGACAGCAGGGCGTTCAGGCGCATCTCTGCAATGCGGTGGATCTGGCGCAGCGCCTCGCGCTGTTCGTCGTCGGCCTGGTTGCGCAGCCGGCGGCGAAAGGCGGCAATGATGGCCTGGCGCGACAGGCCTTTGCCGTCGCCGCCCTTGACCGCCAGGATGAAGGGGAAGCCGAATTTGCTGTTGTAGGCGGCGTTCAGCTCCTGCAGCACGGCGAATTCTTCCTTGGTGCAGAGGTTGAGGCCCGCCTTGGCCTGCTCACCGGTGGATTCAGGCGTCAATTCGCCGGCCACGGCGGCTTTGCCGGCAAGCTCCGGGTGGGCGCGGATCAGGCCCAACTGCTCGTCGTCGCTGGCATCCGTGACGACCGTTTGCAGGCCCAGTTTCAGCTCGTCGATGGTGCGGAACGGGCGCTGCGCGGCGGCGCGCTGCGGAATCCATGGGGAATGCTCGTACAGGCCGTGCAGGATCTCGGTAAAAGTCTCTGCGTCGCAGGTATTCAGTCGCTTCAGGCTCGTCATCGTGCTTCGGGCCGCCGCCTGGCGACGGCCCGCTCCAAGTAAGGTGTTCTGGGGAATGGCGAATTGATAATAGAGGCCCGGCGGGCAGGAGATATAACGCTGGGCCGATATCAGCTATCTGGGGCGGTTTTATTTCACCAGCAGGCGGGCGGCTGCGCTGACCTGGGCGCGCAGCCACTTGTGCTCGGTGGCGTGGTGGGCACGCTCGTGCCATAGCTGGTAGAAGCTCAGCGGCGGGAAATCCAGTGGCACCTTGTATGACTTCAGGCCGAGCAGGTTTTCGTAGAAATTGGCGAATTGTTTGCCACTCGTCAAAACCAAATCTGTTTGCTGCACGATGTAGGGCAGCATGCGAAAGTGTGCCGATTCCACAACAATATTGCGCTCCATATCGCGCTCTTCGAGGAAGGAATCGATGTTGCCGTGGTAGCCGGGCAGTATTTGCGCTGGGGCAACGTGGGGCAGGGTGAGGTACTCCTCGGGCGTCATGCCGTCTTTCGGCGTGCGGCGGGCGTAGGCGCTGTTGGCGCGCATTAGGCACACGATCGGGTCGTCGAACAGCTTGGAGATGTGCAGGTGCTGGGGCGGCTCGTCCCAGTTGCCGACCACCAGGTCCAGGTCGCCATCCGACAACAAGCGCACGTAATCGATGTCCGGTCCCAGCGAGTGGATCACCAGGCGGCTGCGCGGCGATTCGCGGCGCAGGCGGGCAATCACCTCGGTGAAGAACTGGGTGTTCATGTAGTCCGGCGCGGCGATATGGAAGGTGCGCGCTTCGTCCTGCGGCACAAACGCAGTCTTTGGGCTGAACAGGCTTTCGGTTTCGTCGAGGATGCGCTTGGCGGTCTTCAACAGGCTTTCGCCGTGTTGCGTCGGCACCATGCCGCGGCCGCCGCGCACCAGCAGCGGGTCGCCGGTCAGGTCGCGCAATTTGCGCAGCGAGCCGGAAATAGAGGGCTGCGGCTGGTTCAGTTTAAGCGCCACCCGCGATACGTTTTTCTCCACCAGCAGCAGGTACAGAATACGGATCAGGTGGATGTCTAAGTGTTCTGGCAATCTGGACATCATGGTCTCCGAATATTATTTATTTGGATTTATCCATGAGAGGTTCGCACCTTCCGGGGCACGAAACTATATCTCCAGGACTATGCGAGTTATATAGCAAATGGAAGGTCTCCCGCGCCAGCAACCGATATCGTTCCATCCACGCAGGTCGTAGCGGCGGCGATATAACGACCGTTTGGTTCACCTGAAGTGCCCGCCAGAGGCAGGTGAACGGACTGAATGGATAAAAATCATGGAGACTTTATTCGGCCCTTACGGGGTGGAATGGCTTAACTTGCTGGTTCGCTGGCTGCACCTGATCACAGGTATCGCCTGGATCGGCGCCTCGTTTTACTTCGTATGGCTTGACAACTCGATCCGTCCCCCCAAGCCTGGCAGTCCGCTTGCCAGGAAGGGCGTGATGGGCGAGCTGTGGGCCGTGCACGGCGGCGGCTTCTATAACCCCCAAAAATACCTGGTAGCGCCGGATGAACTGCCGGAAGACCTGCACTGGTTCAAATGGGAAGCCTACGCCACCTGGCTGAGCGGCTTCGCCATGCTGTTCATCGTCTACTACTTCAATGCTTCGGCGATGATGATCGATAAGAATGTGGCGGACCTGACCTCCCTGCAGGCAGTGGCCGTTGGCATAGGCACGCTGGCGGGAGGCTGGCTGGTGTACGACACCCTGTGCAAGACCGCGCTGGCTGAAAAGCCTGCCGTGCTGGGCACCGTGATGTTCGTGCTGATTGTCGGCGCGGCATATGTGCTGACCCATACCCTGAGCGGCCGCGCAGCCTACATCCACGTTGGCGCGATGATCGGCACCATGATGGTCGGTAACGTGCTGTTCGTGATCATTCCTGGCCAGCGCAAGCTGGTGGATGCGATGGCCAAGGGCGAGTCGCCTGATCCGATCTACGGCAAGCGCGCCAAGGTGCGTTCGGTCCACAACAACTACTTCACCTTGCCTGTGCTGCTGATCATGATCAGCAACCACTACGCCATGACCTACAGCCACGCATACAGCTGGCTGGTGCTGGCCGCCATCATGGCTGCTGGTGTGCTGATTCGCCACTTCTTCAACCTGCGCCATGCGGGCAAGGTTTCGCCTGCGTTCCCGATCGCGGGCGTGATCCTGCTGGCGGGCGTGGCTGTGGCGATCGCGCCGGCGCCGCGCAAGGCAGTTGCCGCGCCGGCGACCGTGGCCGCTGCGGTGGATGCCGATGGCCACGCCGCGCCAGCCGCCGCTGCCGCACCGGCCGCCCAGGCCAGCCTGTCCAGCGTTCAGCAAGTGGTGACGCAGCGCTGCGCCTCGTGCCACTCCGCGACCCCGACCCAGGCGGGTTTCGCATCAGCCCCGGGCGGCGTGATGCTCGATACCGAGGCCCAGGTTAAACAGCACGCCGCCAAGATTTACCAGCGCGCCGTGCAGAACAAGGATATGCCGCTGGCGAACATGACCCATATGACCGACGCCGAACGCCAGTTGATCGGTACCTGGTTCGAAACCAGCGCAAATTAAAGGAAGAGAAATGAGCAACGTAACTATCGACGGCTTCAACCTGACTGCCGAAGAAGTCCTGGCCGTGGCGCGCAACGGCGCCAAAGTCGAGCTGTCCGCCACTTCGCGCGCGGCGCTGAAGGAAAGCCGCGACTACATCGAATCCACCTGGATGCACGACGAAGCGCCGATGATGTACAGCTTCAATACCGGCGTTGGCCTGCTGAAAGATACGCGTATCAAGGTCGAACACATTGAACTGTTCCAGACGCAGTTGATCAAGGCCCATAGCGGCGGCATCGGCGAACCGTTTTCGGAAGAAGTGAGCCGCGCCACCATGCTGCTGCGCGCAAACGCCTTCGCCAGCAACTACTCGGCGCCGCGAGTGGAAGTAGTGGACCGCCTGCTGGCCTTCATCAACGCCGGCATCCATCCAGTCATGCCGCAGAAAGGGTCCGTAGGCGCATCCGGCGACCTGGCACCGCTGGCTTACCTGGCAGCAGCCATCGCCGGCTTCGATGAGGCGGAAGTGATGTACAAGGGCCAGCGCATGCCTGCTGCCGAAGCGATTACGCGCGCCGAAGTCGGCCCGGTAAAGTTCGATCTCAAGGCCAAGGATGCCTCGGCACTGATCAACGGCTGCACCGCCTCGCTGGCCGTAGCCGTGCTGGCGGCGAAGGACGCGCGCGACCTGCTGACTGATGCCTGCCTGTCGCTGGGCCTGACGCTGGAGGCCATGCGTGCGGAAATGTCGGCTTTCGACCCGCGCATCCAGCAGGCGCGCCCGCATCCCGGGCAGATCAAGACTGCATCGGTCGTGCGCAAGCTGCTGAAGGGGTCCACCCGCACCACGCATGAGGCACGTGCCGTCCAGTTTCCCGACGAACTGCGACGCACCGACATTCCCTACACCCCGCGTATCCAGGACGTGTACTCATTGCGCTGTACGCCGCAAGTCTACGGTCCCGTGTTCGATGCGCTGGACTACATTGACACCATTGTAAAGAACGAGATCAATTCGGCCACCGATAATCCTCTGATTTTCGGCAAGGATGGCGGCGGCTTCGAGATCATCTCGGGCGGTAATTTCCACGGCCAGTACCTGGCGCAGGCAATGGATTTGCTGGCCATGGCGGTCACGGACCTGGGCAGCATCTGTGAGCGCCGCGTGGCGCGCCTGATTGATCCAACTCTGTCTTGGGGCCTGCCGCGCAACCTGATGTCGGGCCTGCGCGGCGTGAACACCGGCTATCCGGTGGTGCAATGCTCGCTCAGCTCCCTGGTGATGGAGAACCGCACGTTGTCGATGCCGGGCAGCGTGGATTCCATCCCATCCAAGGCCAACAGCGAAGACCACATCTCCAACTCCACCTGGTGCGCACGCAAGGCCCACACCGTGGTGCAGAACACGCAATACATCGTGGGCGTGGAAATGCTGCTGGCCGCACAGGCGCTGACCATGACCGAGAATCTGCTGCCAGGCTTCAAGCTGGGCGAGGGCACGCAAGCGGCTTATGACGAGATCCGCAAGCAGATCCCGGCTTGCCTGGATGGTGACCGCTGGTTCCACAACGATATCCAGGTGGCGCACAGCTTTGTGACCAGTGGCTCGGTACGTGAGGCAGTGAGTGCAAGGGTCGGTGAATTCATTTAAACCTCGCTGACTTAAAAAATGAAGATGGCCCGCGAGGGCCATTTTCATTGGAGCCGACCTGGCTTGTTTTCAAAATTGCAAGATGGTAAGCTGCGAAAAGTTCCGGAGCGAGTCAAGAAATGAACAGGTCCTTTTCGTTGGCATCGGCAATCACCGCAGTGACCATATATGCGTCCGCGACGACTCATTGTTCTGCGGCGCTTCCCCTGTGCGGAAGCATTTCGACTGATGCGAAAAAGGTATCACTCGCCTCCATGGATATCAAAACGCAGGTCTATTTTACGCACCGTGAAGGGTCGCTCTTCAAATCAGACTTGGCAAACCAGAGTAGCAAGCGCCTGGCTGAACATGAATTTGCGAACGGCGTGAACATGACGCAATCTCCGGATGGCCGCTGGCTAAGCTATCTGGGAGTGCGTGCTGGGGGAACGAGAATGCAGTATTGGCTGCTTGACCGGCATGCCAATTCCAACCGCCTCGTCTACGAACAGCCCTCGCTGGGAGCGTCTTCCCCCTCATTCTCACCGGACAGCAAGTACCTCGTCATCGGGGTATCTGCTGGCCTCTTCCTTTTCGATACAGCGACACTGAAGCGGACGAAATTGACGCTGCCGGTTTCCATTCCGGTAAAAGAAATAATGACATTGACCAGATGGTCAAAAGACAGCACCGAGTTGCTGATTCTGGTGCGCAGCAACCTTCATAATGGACATGAAGTCCCGTTTGAGTTCCTCTCTTATCGGCCGGCGTCGAACTCGTTCGAGAAACTCGCCGCCAAGTACGAATCGAACAGCGGACATTCGTTCATACGAAACGGTCGGGAGATTCCCTCTTTCGAGGATCTGATCCCGCGCTCATCTTATGCACCCAAAGCGGAAAGTTCTCGAGGTGGGACATGGCACGCGTTTGTCGAAAACAAAGCTGATTCAGAACCGCATGTGCTCAAACTTCGGAACCGCAATGGCAAGATCAAGACAGTCGCCAGCATACTGGGTGCCAGCTGTGGACGGATGCTC
The DNA here is from genome assembly GCF_049904655.1 of Pseudoduganella sp. R-34. NCBI lineage: Bacteria > Pseudomonadati > Pseudomonadota > Betaproteobacteria > Burkholderiales > Oxalobacteraceae > Pseudoduganella > Pseudoduganella sp. R-34. The sequence goes on along the minus strand of NZ_CP184572.1, from coordinate 4,156,968 downwards.
ATCTCCGGCTGGCTTGATGAAGACCATCTCGTTATCAGGCACGGTTTCAATGAATTCCTCGTAATTGAAGCGAGCAGCGGCGATATCGCGGAGCTTCCCGAGGAGTTGAAAGCCTCCGAGAAATTTACCTGGTAACTTGAGTTTCGCCCTGATCCGGTGGCGCAGGACATTGCCACTTTCGGTATCGTTTTCTATTGTACGCGCCGGTATCCAGCATTTCCATAGAATTACATTTTTCATAATTTATTGAGAGTTTGTATGATTCGGAAAATGCTTAAAATCACAGCTTCCACCGTTGTGTTGATCTCAATGTCCAATGCTTGCGCACAGGAAGATGCGGTCGGCGAGGTTGAGGTGACCGATACGCTGATCAGCATCAGCGGCAGTGGCCATCAGCGTACGTTTGCTTGCGATGGACGGAAACTCGAGGTCGTCGGTACGGGGCATGTCGTGACCACCACTGGGGTGTGCAGCGAGGTTGAGATCCTGGGCGTCGGCAACGTTGTCAATACCGAGGTGAAGCCCAAAGGGCGTCTCAGCATCACTGGTACAGATCACACAGTCCGTTGGAAATCCGAAGGCAAGATTGCGCAAAGCGTCACCGGGACCGGGCACCGGATCAGCCGCGTCAAATAGCCGGGATTCCCTGCCGCCCGGCCGTCGTTCATGCGATCCTTCGCGTTCCTGCCGCCAAGGCCAGGTTGGCTGCCAAATGGTTATGACGTTCGATCACCAATGGCAGGTCGATCGTCTGCAAGATCCCGTTTTTCACTACGAGCTTTCCGTTGATGATGCTGTAATCAACATTTGCCGGGGTGCAGAAAACGAGTGCCGCTACCGGGTCGTGCAGGGCGCCGGCAAAGTTTGGCTGGTTCAGCTTGAACATGACGATATCTGCGGACATGCCGGGCTTGAGGGCGCCGATATCGTCGCGGTTCAGGACTTTGGCGCCGCCCAAAGTCGCCAGCTCCAGCGCCTGGCGGGCAGACATCGCGTCCGGGCCAAAGCCGACCCGTTGCAGCAGCATGGCCTGGCGCACTTCTCCCAGCATATGGGCGCCGTCGTTTGATGCGGAGCCATCGACGCCCAGGCCAACCGGCACACCGGCATCGACCATTTTGCGGATCGGGGCGATGCCTGAGGCCAGGCGCATGTTGGAGCATGGGCAGTGCGCGACGCCTGTGCCTGTTTTTGCGAACATGTAGACGCCTTCGTCATCAAGCTGCACGCAGTGCGCGTGCCAGACGTCATGGCCTACCCAGCCGCAGTCTTCGGCGTATTCGGCCGGAGTCATGTTGAACTTCTCGCGGCTGTACGCAATGTCATTGACGTTTTCTGCCAGGTGGGTGTGCATTGATACGCCGTGGCTGCGTGCAAGTGCAGCGGCCTCCTTCATCAGGTCGCGCGAGACCGAGAACGGTGAGCAGGGCGCCACGACGATGCGCTGCATGGCGTGGCGCGCGGCGTCATGGTAGGTCTCGATCAGGCGTTGCGTGTCGCGCAGGATCGCTCTTTCATCCTCGACTACACTGTCGGGCGGCAGGCCGCCTTTTGACTGGCCCACGCTCATTGAGCCGCGCGCGGCGTGGAAGCGCATGCCGATTTTTGCGGCGGCTTCGATGCTGTCGTCCAGCCTGCAGTCGTTCGGGTAGATGTACAGGTGGTCGCTGCTGGTGGTGCAGCCGGACAGGATCAGCTCCGACATGGCGGTCAACGTCGACACGTGCACCATTTCGCTATCCAGGTTGGCCCAGATCGGGTACAGGTTGGTCAGCCAGTCAAACAGCTCGCCGTTCTGCGCCGCAGGGATGGCGCGCGTCAGGCTTTGGTACATGTGGTGGTGGGTGTTGACCAGGCCTGGAATCACTACGTGGCCGGAGGCGTCAATGATTTCGTCTGCCGATTGCGGTAGTTCGGAAGTTGGGCCTACCTGTTCGATCACGTTGCCGCGTACGTAGATTGCGCCGTTGTCGATTTCGCGGCGTTGTTCGTCCATGGTGACAACTACGCGCGCATTCTTGATCAGGAGAGTTTTGCTCATTCAATTTTTCTCGAAATGATTAAACACTGCGGAAACAATGCGCGGGGCAATGCGGAAACAATGTCAGGGAACGGTCCGGTCCCGTCACGTGCCGGTGCAGGACCGCGGGAGTTTAGCCGACTTTGGGAATCAGCATCGGCTGCGGTACGTCATCTTCTTCATCCTCGTCATGTTCGGCTACCGGTCGGTCCGGCAGCACCAGGTTCAGCACGACGGCCACGATGGCGGCGGTCGAGATGCCAGAGCCGAAAATTTCGTGCACGAAGGCAGGCAGCTTGGACAACAGTTCGGGCCGGACCGATACCGCCAGGCCGCAGCCAACCGAAACTGCGATGAGCAGTCCGGTGCGCTTGTCATGTTCCACGTTGGACAGCATCTGGACGCCGGCCGCAATAATCATTGCAAACATCATCAGGCCGGCGCCGCCCAACACCGGCTGCGGGATGGTCACGACGACTGCGCCGAGCACAGGGAACAAGCCGGCCGCCGCCAGGAACACGCCGGTCAACGCCACCACATAGCGGCTGGCAACGCCGGTCAGCGAGATGACCCCGACGTTCTGTGCGAACGTCGAAACCGGTGGAGCGCCCAGCACGGACACGAAGGCCGAACCCAGGCCGTCGCACAGCACGCCGCGGCACAGCAGCTTGCCCTTCATCTTGGTATTGGTCGCCGAGCCTAGCGCCATGAAGGTGCCCGTGGTTTCGACGATGGTCACGACGTAAGCCAGTGCCATTGCCAGGATGCCGCTCAGCGGAAAGCTCATGCCGAAGTACAGCGGCTGGGGAACCGCGAACACCGCGGCATTCTGGACGGCCGAAAAATTCACCAGTCCGAGTCCCAGGCAAACGCAATAGCCGATCGCGATGCCAATCACCACCGCGGCTGCGGAAACGATGCCTTTGCCGAATTGCACAAGGGCGATCACGGTCGCCAGAACGAACAGGGCAATGCCGAGGTTGGTCGGATCGCCGTAGTTCGCCCCCGCGTTCTTGCCGCCGGCGGCCCAGTCCACTGCGACAGGAACGAGCGACAGGCCGATCATGGTGACGACGACAGCTGTCACCTGGTGCGGGAACAGCTTACGGATCTGCGGCATGAAGAAGCTGCCGAGGATCATGATCGCGGAGCCTGCGAGCGAGGAGCCGAGTATGCCAGGCACGCCGTGCTCCAGGCCCACGCTGATGGCGGCGCCGACGAAGGCGAAGCTCGTGCCCATCACGCAGGGCAGGCGGATGCCGACCCGGCCTACACCGATGCACTGGATGGTGGTGACGATGCCGGAGCCGAGGAGGGCGGCGTTGACCAGGGCGACTATCTGGTCGGCGGGAAGTTTCAGGACTGCGCCGACCACCAGCGGGACGGCGATGATGCCGCCCAGGGCTGCCAGCATGTGCTGGGCGGCGAGGAGGGCGGTTGTGATTGGCGGTGGACGGTCGTCCACCTGGTATAGCAGGTTGTTCATGGTGTCTCCGTTATTGGATTTTTGTCTGAACTACTTTTTCCGGTGCTATCCGGCATGCCGCTGCGGGTCAGCTTAGGGGACGGCTGGAAGACCGTGCCCCTGCATCAATCAGAAATGGTACTCCGCACGGATCATCGGGGTTTTTGCCGTGCTGCCGGGGATATTATGCGGATTCCCGAACTTGTTGCGCCAGTATTGGTATTCCAGGCCGGCTTTGAAGCTGTTTGGCTTGGCGCCCACGTGGCCGCTCAGGTCATACATCACCTGCGCGTCGATGTTCACCTCTGGAGAAGTCTGGCCGCCGAATTCGTCCTTGCCCTTGTTGCCGATCCAGTTGGCGTAGCCTTCAAAGCTGAAGCCCGATCCGAGAGGAATGCCCCAGGCGGCATTCAGCATGGCGTGCGTGTCGTATTTGTAGCGCTTGGCGACGCCCAGCGGCTGGTTGCTCTCCCACATGCCGAGCAGGCTAACATTCAGGAAGCCCGGCACGTCCAGCATCAGGGTTGGGCCGGCCACGATCATGCGCTTGCGCGAGTTGTAGCTGTCGTCGTTCTTGGTGTTCCAATCGAAGCCCGCGGTGATGCCTACGCCACGTACCGGACCGAATTTGAGGTCCTTGCCGCTTACTTTGCCCAGGTCCAGGGTGTGGCGGTACAACAGGTAGGCTTCGTGGGCGTTGTTGTCTTTGCCGTCGGAACGCAGGAAATCCAGGTTCATGTAGTTGCCGCCGTATTTGTAGCCGTCGACATAGGTCCAGTTCAGGATCTGCTTGTTGATGTCGTTCGGGTTGTACGGTTCTGCGAATTTGCTGCCGTAGCGGTAGCCAATCGAGGTGTCGCTCCAGTCGGCGGCGCTGGCTTGCTGCGCGCCCATCGCCAAGGCCAGGACAGCGATAGTGCCCGCTGCCGCTACGCGTAATGCTTGCTGCATGGTGTCTCCTGTATTTTTTGATATGGAGACCCGATTATGTCCGTGCACGTCATGGTTGATATTCACCACCGTGTATATATCGCAATGGCCCGACGTATATGATTTTCTTCATTCACAAGAGGAGACCATATGGGCAAACTAAGTACACACGTCCTGGATATCAGGCAGGGCAAGCCTGGCGCGGGCGTAAAAGTGAAGCTTTTCCGCGTTGAGGGGAACACCAAAGTGTTGTTGAAGACCGACATCACCAACCAGGACGGTCGCTGCGAAACGCCTTTGCTGACTGGCGGCGAGGTCGTGACGGGAAAATACGAGCTGGTTTTTGCGGCCGGAGACTATTTTGCGGCGCAAGGCGTGGCATTGCCGGAGCCGCGCTTCGTCGACGAGGTGGTCATCGCCTTCGGCATTGCGGACGCCGATGCGAACTACCACGTGCCGATCGTGGTGTCGCCTTGGGCATATTCGACGTACCGCGGCAGCTAGGAAAGCGCGATGACTACTTTGAAAGCTTTCCGCGCCAGCGTCCTGCATTTCACGGCCGATCCAGCCTTTCATGCCGATGCGCACGCCTGGCATGAGGACGGCCTGCTGGTTATAAACGACGGCCGCGTGCAAGCGGCCGGCGACTACGCACAGCTGAAAGACACGCTGCCGCCCGATACCCAGGTGCGCGACTACCGCGGCAAGATCATCATGCCGGGTTTTATCGATACCCATATCCACTACCCGCAGATGGACATGATCGCGTCGCCGGCGCCGGGGCTCTTGCCTTGGCTGGATACCTACACCTTTCCCACGGAGCGCCAGTTCAAGGATCCGGCGCACGCGGGCGAGGTGGCCGACTTCTTCGTCAAGGAATTGCTTCGTTGCGGCACCACTACAGCCATGGTGTATTGCACGGTGCATCCGGAATCGGTCGACGCGTTCTTTGGCGCGGCTGAAGCTCGCAACCTGCGCATGGCTGCCGGCAAGGTGATGATGGACCGCCATTGTCCGGACTTCCTGAAGGATACGGCAGAAACCGGTGCGCGCGAAAGCGAGGAACTGATTCATCGCTGGCATAACAAGGGCCGCAATATGTACGCCCTCACGCCACGCTTTGCGCCGACTTCCACCGAGGTACAGATGCATATGTGCGGCGAGCTGGCGCGCGCCTATCCTGACACTTACGTGCAGACGCACGTGGCGGAAAATGTCGACGAAGTGGCGTGGGTCAAGTCGCTGTTCCCGGATGCGCGCAGCTACCTGGACGTGTACGACAAGTACGGACTGCTGCGCCCGCGCTCGATGTACGCGCATTGCATTTGGCTGGACAACGAGGATCGTGCCCGCATGGCCGCTACTGGCGCCGCCGTTTCGATGTGCGCCACGTCCAACTTGTTTCTGGGCAGCGGCCTGTTCGACTTCGCAGCGGCTGACAAGCAGAATGTAGCGTTGTCGCTGGCGACCGACGTTGGGGGCGGGACTTCGTTCTCGATGCTGCAGACCATGAACGAGACCTATAAGGTCGCGCGCATGGGCGGGACTTTTTTGCCGGCGCTGCGCATGTTCTACATGGCGACGCTGGGTGGTGCGCGCAGCATGCAGCTGGAAGGTACGGTGGGCAATTTCGTTGCCGGCGCAGAGGCCGACTTCATCGTGGTCGATCCGAAGGCCACGCCGTTGCTGGAGCGCCGCTCCACGCGCTGCAACAGCCTGGAGGAATTGCTGTTTGCGCTGGCGTTGCTCGGGGATGATCGGGCGATTGCGGCAACTTACGCAGCTGGTGCGCAAGTCCATCAGCGCGGCGAGTAAAACCGGTAGGGCAGGGTCAGACCCAAGGGTCTGACCCGTTTTTCATACGCCACAAATAAAAAGACGCCGGTTGGAGGACCGGCGTTAAAAGAGAAAGTCTGTACGTTGCTGTTTATTGCGGCCAAATCTCGGCCAGGCGCAGGAGGTTGGTGCTACCGGGTTGGCCGAATGGGGTGCCGGCAGCGATAGCGATCTGGTCGCCTGCCTTTACGAATCCTTCCCGCAGCGCTGTGCGGCATGCGGCTGCAACCATTTCATCGACGCTGTTCACGTCCTGGCTTACGGTGCTGTGAACGCCCCAGGCGAGTGCCAGGCGGCGCGCGGTTTCCGGCTTGGGTGTGATACTGACTATCGGCGCCATCGGGCGTTCGCGCGCGGTGCGCAGGCTGCTGTGACCCGAGGTGGTGTAGGCCACCATGGCTTTCGCGCCCATGATCCGCGCGGCGTCGCGCATTGCGGCGCTGATGGCGTCACCTTTGTTTGGTAGTGGCGCCTGGTGCTGGGCCTCGATCACGGCGGGATACAGCGGGTCGCGCTCAACCTCGGAGATGATGCGGTCCATGATCGATACTGCTTGCACAGGGTATGCACCGCTGGCCGATTCGGCCGACAGCATCACGGCATCGGCGCCTTCATACACGGCATTGGCGACGTCCGAGGCTTCGGCGCGGGTCGGCACCGGTGCGCTGACCATGGATTCCAGCATCTGGGTGGCGACGACCACCGGCTTGCCGTGCTTGCGGCACAGGCGCACGATGCGTTTCTGTACACCCGGCACGCGCTCTGGGGGCAGCTCGACGCCGAGGTCGCCTCGCGCCACCATGATCGCATCCGACACGCTGACAATTTCTTCCAGCCGGTCCAGGGCGGCAGGCTTTTCCAGCTTGGACAGCACGCCGGCGCGCCCTTGAATCAGCTCCTTGGCCTGCACCACATCTTCCGGCAGCTGGACGAAGGACAGGGCGATCCAGTCCACGCCCAGCCCCAGTGCGAATTCGAGGTCGGCTTTATCCTTGGCGGTCAGCGCCGGGATCGGCAGCACGGCATCCGGTACGTTCACGCCCTTGCGGTCGGAAAGTACACCGCCCGTCACTACGCGGGTGCGTATGGTGTCGGCGTCGCTGGCCAAGACTTCGAGGCGGATGCGGCCATCGTCCAGAAGCAGCGATTGGCCGGCGCTGACGGCTGCGAAAAGCTCGGGGTGCGGCAGGCGAACGCGCGAGGCGCTGCCCGGCGCCGGCGCCTGGTCCAGCTGGAATTCGGCGCCGGCATTCAGCGTCGCCTTGCCGCCCTCGAACTGGCCGATGCGAAGCTTGGGTCCTTGCAGGTCGGCCAGGATGGCGATCGGACGGCCCAGCTCCTTTTCGATGGAGCGCACGATGCCGTATCGGGCCTCATGGTCGGCATGGCTGCCGTGGCTGAAGTTGAAGCGGAAGACATCGGCACCCGCTTCGAACAGCGCCTTGATGGTGACGTATTCGCTGCTTGCGGGGCCGAGGGTTGCTACGATTTTTGCTTTGCGTTCGCGACGCATATTGGTGTCTCTCTCTATTCTCAGTAAATCAAAGAATCAGGATGGCGCGGAAGTCGTTCACGTTGGTGCGTGTCGGTCCGCTGACCACCAGGTCGTCCAGCGCGCTGAAGAAGCTGTAGGCGTCGTTGTTGGCCAGCAGGTGCTTGCCGCTCACGCCTTTCGCCTCGGCGCGGGCCAGCGAATCCGGGGCGTAGACAGCCCCGGCATTGTCTTCCGAACCGTCGATGCCGTCGGTGTCGCAGGCAATCGCGTGCACGCCTTCGGCACCTTCCATGGCTAGTGCGAAGCTGAGCAGGAATTCCACGTTGCGGCCGCCGCGTCCGCCGCCGCGCACTGTGACGGTGGTCTCGCCACCTGACAGGATGACGCATGGGCGCTGAAACGGTTGGCTGCGCGCCACCACCTGGCGAGTCATCGCCGCGTGCATCAGGCCTATGTCGCGTGCTTCGCCTTCGATCCCGTCTGACAGGATGTACGGCGCGAGGCCGGCTTCGCGCGCCTTCGCGGCAGCGGCTTCCAGCGCATGCTGGGCGGTTGCGATAACGTGGTGGCTGTGGCCTTCGAAGCGAGCGTCGCCGGGCTTTGGTGTTTCGCTGGCATCCGATTGCAGGTGTGCCAGCACGCTTTTCGGGATCTCGATCCGGTACTTGCACAGGATGGCCAGTGCTTCGGAACTGCTGGTGGCATCCGGCAGGGTTGGCCCACTGGCGATCACGCGCGGATCATCGCCCGGCACGTCTGAGATCAGCAGCGTGACAACGCGCGCTTTGCCGCAGGCCAGCGCCAGGCGGCCGCCCTTGATCGCGGAAAGGTGCTTGCGCACGCAATTCATTTCGCCAATGGTGGCGCCGCTTTTCAGCAATGCTTTGTTGAGGGCCTGCTTCTCGGCCAACGAGATGCCTTCCGCCGGCAGGGCCAGCAGGGCCGAACCGCCGCCGGAAATCAAGCACAGAACCAGGTCGTTTTCGGTCAGGTCCTGCACCATCTCCAGCATGCGCGCCGCAGCCTTCTGGCCTGCATCGTCAGGTACGGGATGCGAGGCTTCGACCACCTCGATCTGCCGGGTGTCGGCACCATGGCCATAACGTGTCACCACCAGCCCCGACAAGGGGCTTTGCCAATGCTGCTCCACGGCTTGCGCCATGGCTGCAGCGCCTTTGCCTGCGCCGATCACCAGTGTCCGGCCGTTCGCAGGGGGCTGCGGCAGGTAATCCTGCACCAGGTTGCGCGGATGGACTGCGCCAATGGCGGCGTTATACAGGTCGAGCAGTAGCTCGCGTGGGGCTGGTGTGGACGTCATATCAAGCCTGTGCGATGCGGTGGTTGGACATTAGTTCAATTGCCTGGCACAGCGCGGAGTGGTCGAGGCCGGACAAGCCGTTGGCGGCGCAGGCGTTCATCAGTTCCTGCGTGGCCGAGGTGTTTGGCAACGACACGCCCAGCGCCTTGGCGCCTTGCAGGGCCAGGTTCAGGTCCTTCTGGTGCAGGGCAATGCGGAAGCCCGGGTTGAAGGTGCGCTTGACCATGCGCTCGCCATGCACCTCCAGGATGCGCGAGGATGCGAAGCCGCCCATCAGCGCTTCTCGCACCTTGGCGGGATCGGCACCGGCCTTGGATGCGAACAGCAGCGCTTCGGCCACGGCCTGGATGTTCAGCGCCACGATGATCTGGTTGGCCACCTTGGTGGTCTGGCCGTCGCCGTTGCCGCCGACCAAGGTGATGTTCTTGCCCATCAGTTCGAACAGCGGCTTGACTGTGTCGAAGGCTTCCTGCGGTCCGCCGACCATGATGGTCAGCGAAGCCGCCTTGGCGCCCACTTCGCCGCCGGACACCGGAGCGTCCAGGTAGGCGCAGCTCTTTTTGTTGATCTTCTTGGCGAATTCCTTGGTGGCGATCGGCGAAATGGAACTCATGTCGACCACGATCTTGCCGGCGGAAAGGCCGGCTGCGATGCCGTCTTCCGAGAACAGCACTTCCTCCACCTGCGGGGTATCCGGCACCATCAGGAAAATGATGTCGGCGCGCTTGGCCACTTCCATCGCGGAGGTGCAGACCGTGGCGCCACCTTCGACCAGGTTGGCCGGCGGGTTCTTCACGTCGTGCAGGTAGAGTTTGTGGCCTGCCGCTTGCAGGTGACCGGCCATTGGGCCGCCCATGATGCCGAGACCGATGAAACCGAGCTTTTGCATTTTGCTTTCTCCTTTGATTTACGCGGCCAGTTCAGCGCGCCAGCCGAGGCCCGCTTCCGTACCCGCTTTTGGTTTGTATTCGCAGCCCACCCAGCCGTCGTAGCCGATTTCGTCCAGGAAGTTGAGCAGGTAGCGGTAATTGATTTCGCCGGTGCCCGGCTCGAAGCGGCCCGGATTGTCGGCCAGCTGTACATGCCTGATCACCGACAGGTGGTTCTTGATGGTGTTGGCCAGTTCGCCTTCCATGCGCTGCATGTGGTAGATGTCGTACTGCAGGAACAGGTTGTCCGAGCCGACCGATTCAATCAGGTCCAGGCCCTGGCGCGTTCCCGACAGGAAGAAGCCAGGAATATCGAAGGTGTTGATCGGTTCGATCAGCAGCGGAATGCCGGCCTTCTTCAACGCGGCAGCCGCGAACTTCAGGTTGCTCACCAGGACGGCACGGGCATCGGCATCGGCCACGCCTTGCGGCTTGATGCCGACCAGGCAATTGATGCGCTGGGTGCCCAGCACGCTGGCGTAGGCGAGGGCGGTTTCCACGCCCTGCTCGAATTCGCCGATGCGGTTCGGGTGGCAGGCGATGCCGCGCTCACCGCCGGCCCAGTTGCCGGCCGGGAGATTGTGCAGCACCATTTCCAGCTTGTGCTCTTCCAGTTGCTCGTGCACTTGCTGCGGTTCGAATTCATACGGAAACAGGAATTCCACGCCCGTGAAGCCGTTGCGCGCGGCGGCGCCGAAGCGTTCCAGGAAAGGCTGCTCGTTGAACAGCATGGTCAGGTTGGCAGCGAATTTAGGCATTTGCTTTCCTCTTATGCAGCGTCGATGATGTCGTTGAATTCATTGATGGCGTTGATCTCGGTGCCCATCGCGATATTGGTCACGCGCTCAAGGATCACTTCCACCACCACCGGCACGCTGTACTTGGCCATCAGCTCGCGGGCTTGTTCGAAGGCAGGGATGATGTCGTCCGGCTTGTGCACGCGGATCGCCTTGCAGCCCAGGCCTTCCACCACGGCCACGTGGTCGACGCCGTAGCCGTTCAGTTCCGGTGCGTTCACGTTCTCGAAGGACAGCTGCACGCAGAAGTCCATGTCGAAGCCGCGCTGCGACTGGCGGATCAGGCCCAGGTACGAGTTATTCACCAGCACGTGGATGTAAGGCAGCTTGAACTGCGCGCCCACTGCCAGCTCTTCGATCAGGAACTGGAAGTCGTAGTCGCCCGAAATCGCCACGATGTCGGTGCTCGGATCGGCGGCGCGCACGCCCAGCGCGGCAGGAATGGTCCAGCCGAGCGGGCCAGCCTGGCCGCAGTTGATCCAGTTGCGCGGCTGGTAGACGTGTAGGAATTGCGCTGCAGCGATCTGCGACAGGCCGATGGCCGAGACATAGCGCGTATTGCGGCCGAAGTACTTGTTCATCTCCTCGTACACGCGCAGCGGCTTGACCGGCACGTTGTCGTAGTCGGTACGGCGCAGCATGGTGCGCTTGCGGTGCTGGCACTGGGCCACCCAGCCGGTGCGGTCGCGTAGCTTGCCGGCGGCCTTCCATTCCTTGGCTACTTCGACGAACAGTTCCAGCGCGTAGCCGGCGTCGGACACAATGCCCAGGTCAGGGCCAAAGACGCGGCCGATCTGGGTTGGCTCGATATCCACGTGCACGAAGGTGCGGCCTTCGGTGAACACGTCGACCGAGCCGGTGTGGCGGTTCGCCCAGCGGTTGCCGATACCGATGATGAAGTCGGATGCCAGCACGGTGGCGTTGCCGTAGCGGTGGCTGGTCTGCAGGCCGGCCATGCCCGCCATCAGCGGGTGGTCGTCGGGGATGGTGCCCCAGCCCATCAGGGTGGGGATCACCGGCACGTTGACGATTTCCGCGAACTCCTGCAACAGGGCGGACGCATTGGCGTTGATGATGCCGCCGCCGGCGGTGATCAGCGGGTGCTCGGCCTCGTTCATCATTTGCAGCGCTTTCTCGACCTGGGCGCGCGAGGCGCGCGGCTTGAAGGCGTCCAGCGGGGTGTAGGTCCCGGGATCGAACTCGATCTGCGCCATCATCACGTCGAACGGCAGGTCGATCAGCACCGGGCCCGGACGGCCGGAGCGCATCAGGTGGAAGGCTTGCTGGAACACGCGCGGCACCTGGGCCGGCTCCAGCACCGTGGTCGCCATCTTGGTGACCGGCTTGGCGATGGACGAGATGTCGACGGCCTGGAAGTCTTCCTTGTGCAGGCGGGCGCGCGGCGCCTGGCCGGTAATGCACAGGATAGGGATCGAGTCCGCTTGCGCCGAATACAGGCCGGTGATCATGTCGGTGCCCGCAGGACCGGAGGTGCCGATGCAGACGCCGATATTGCCGGGGGCAGCGCGGGTGTAGCCTTCTGCCATATGGGATGCGCCTTCGACGTGGCGCCCCAGGATGTGCTTGATCGTGCCGTTCTTTTTCAGTGCAGCGTACAGCGGATTGATGGCGGCGCCCGGTACGCCGAATGCGACCGAGATGCCTTCCTTCTGCAGTACGTGGACAGCCGCTTCGGCCGCCGTCATTTTTGCCATGGTGATCTCCTGATATGCATGCAAAGTCTGTTGTTGATGTTTTGTATGCTATAGGCGATGAGTTCCCCTGATAAGACGACAAAAAATCGTTTCATTCGATACTCTGAGTATGGAATAATCAAAACCATGGACAAACTGAAGCAAATCGAGGCCTTCGTGGCCGTGGTCGAGAAGGGCAGCCTGGCGCGTGCCGCGCTGGAACAGAACATCACGCCGGTGATGCTGGGGCGCCGGATCGATGCGCTGGAAAAGCGTTTGGGCGTCAAACTGATGCACCGCACCACGCGCCACCTTACCCTGACGGAGCAGGGCAATGTCTTCCTTGAGGATTGCCGCAAGCTTCTCTCGGGCCTGGATATCGCCGAGCGCAATATTTCGGAAGGCCGGCACAAGGCGACGGGCCACCTGATTGTGTCCGCACCGGCCTCATTTGGGCGCCAGCATGTTGCACCGCACGCGCCGGCCTTTTTGGCTGCCAATCCCGACGTGCAGATCTCGTTCAACCTGACCGACCAGGTCATCGACCTGGTGCGCGAGGGCTATGACCTGGGCATCCGCATCGGTGGCGTCATCGACCCCAGTTTCGTGGCAGTGCGGCTGGCGAAGAACCGCCGTGTTGTATGCGGCACACCGGACTACTTCGCCCGCAATGGCATTCCGCGCACCTTGGACGACCTGGCGCAGCACAACTGCCTGGCATTCAACCTGCAGGGCGGCCAGCAGCGCGGCTGGTATTTCCAGCAGGGTGGCAAGCCCGTCACGGTCAGGGTGCAGGGGAATCTGGACTGCAACGACGGCGAACTGCTGCACCGCTGGGCGTGCGAAAGCCTGGGGCTGGCGTGGCGATCAACGTGGGAGATCCAGGCCCAGCTTGCCGAGGGCAGCCTGATTACAGTGCTGGACGATTTTGCGCTGCCCGATTACGACATCATGGCCGTCTACCTGCAGCAAAGGCATCTGCCGGCGAAGATACGCTTCTTCATCGACGAGTTGAAGGAAGTCTATTCCCAGCCGGGCTACTGGACTAGGCCGACAGCGCTTGTTCCGGCAAACGCGGTTGCGACAGGAACACGGCCACTTCCGCCATCGCCTTGAACAGCGAGGCGGTCAGCAGCGCCACCTGCGTGCGCGAAGGATCGTTTTCGAGGTGGTTGACCGGCGTCAGTTCACGCATCAGGCGCGCGCGCACGATCTGCAGGCCGCATTGGCCAATGATGGTGGCGATGCGCGGCAACAGCTCGCGCATCTGCTGCATGGCTTCATTGCTGGCGGCGCCGATCTCCAGCACGACGCCAAGTTCGGAGGGCTCCATCTGCACGACAACCTTGCCGATGTCGGGCAAGTTCATTTCCAGCCGCAGCGCCACGCGCGGCCGGCGGCGGCGCTGTTCCGGCGGCCCTTCGTCCTGGCCCGGATCGCGCGCCACGACGCGCAGCGTCAGTTTCTCGGCGCCCCAGGCGTAGACCGCGAAACGCCAGGCATCCAGTTCGGACACCAGGCCAGGGTGCGGGCGCCCGTCGCGCAGCACAGGCGGCGGCGGGTCGGCCATGAACAGGCTGGAGGGCACATGGCGGCCTTCGTTTTGCTGCTGCAACGCGGCGCGCTGTTCGCTATAGGTGCGCACCATGACTTGCCACGACGCGGCCAGCAAGGAGGTATCGGGGGTGTGCCAGACCATCTGGCGCAAGGGGAACAACTGGTTGGGCTGCATCGACAACGCTTCCTGCGAGAGCAGGGCGCCGATGGTGGCGCCGGCGGCAGCGGTGCTGCGGACCAGCTGGCCATGCTGCGCACCTTCCATCGCCGCGATCAGCGCACCGACGGAAGCGGGCAAGCCGCCCTGCAGCGCGAACTCGGGCGTGTCGCCCGGTGGCTGGGCAACCGGCGGAATCGGCTGGGCATTGACCTGGCCGGGATTTTCCCGGACCTGGCGGTCGTGGATGCTCAGGCTTGGATTGGAAGGAGTGACGCGATCGATTGCCATACAAACTGATAGTAATACGGCGATATAAAAAAAGCCAACCGCGTACGGTTGGCTTTTTCAGGCCACCTGCGGAATTACTGCAGCAGGGACAGGACCAGGGAGGACTGGCTGTTCGACTGTTTCAGCATGGCGGTGCCAGCTTGCAGCAGCATCTGCGAGGAGGTCATCTTCGCGGATTCGGAAGCGAAGTCAACGTCCATGATGCGGCCGGTTGCGTTCTTGGTGTTGGTCGAGATGTTGGCCAAGTTGTTGTAGACGTGGTCCAGACGGTTCGACACAGCACCCAGGTCGGAACGCAGGGCCGACACTTTGTCGATCGCGGTAGCAACGATGTTGATGGTGGCGTTCGCGGATGCGGTCAGTTCGGTGGTGGCACCGCCGGCTGCGGCACCGGTTGCGCCGTCGTAGTCTGCGGACACGGCTTCCAGGGCGGTGTCGATGGCGGTCAGGCTGGTGTCGAACTTGGCGTTCAGCTTTTCAGCGGAGTCAGCACCGATCTGGAAGTCAACACCAGCGGCAGCCGACAGCTTGCCGGTGGTCTTGGTCAGCAGTGCGGTACCGCCGAACTTGGTGTTGGTCATGATGTTCGACAGTTCGCTGGTCAGGGAGTTGAACTCGCTCTGCATTGCGGTCTTGTCGTTGGCGGTCGAGGAACCGTCAGCTGCCTGGGTTGCCAGGTCTTTCATGCGGTTCAGGATCGAGGTCACTTCGTCCAGCGCGCCTTCAGCGGTCTGCAGCAGGGAGATGGAGTTCTGGGTGTTGCGCATTGCGACGTTCATGCCGCTGGTCTGCACTTTCAGGCGGGTTGCAATCTGCAGGCCTGCAGCGTCGTCCATTGCCGAGTTGATGCGGAAGCCGGTGCTCAGGCGGGTCATCGAGGTCGACAGGGTGTTCTGAGTGCGGGTGATCGAGTTTTGTGCGGACAGGGCCGCTGCGTTGGTGTGAAGGCTCAGCATGATAACTCCTGGGTGGTTGGTTCAAATCGAGCAGCGGGTCTTTTTCTGCGCTCTCAGAAGTACAAGACGACCGTGGGGCCGGGAGCATTAAGTGCCGAGTGGAAATTTTTTTGATTTTTTTTGGCCGTTGCCAGGGTGACCATGGAAAAGGGGGCCGAAGCCCCCTTTGTCCTTACATATTCGGATAGTTCGGTCCGCCGCCACCTTCCGGCGTGATCCAGACGATGTTCTGGGTCGGGTCCTTGATATCGCAAGTCTTGCAATGCACGCAATTTTGCGCATTGATCTGCAGGCGGTCCTGGCCTTCGTCGGTCTTGACGAATTCGTATACGCCGGCAGGGCAGTAGCGTGATTCGGGTCCTGCAAACTTGGCAAGGTTCACATTCACCGGCACCGAGTTGTCCTTCAGCGTCAGGTGGATAGGCTGGTCTTCCGCGTGGTTGGTATTCGAGATGAATACCGACGATAGGCGGTCGAAGGTCAGCTTGCCATCCGGCTTGGGATAGGTGATCGGGGTGAATTCCGAAGCAGGGCGCAGGCAGGCGTGGTCGGGCGTCGAATGGTGCAGGGTCCAAGGCGCCTTGCCGCGGAACACGATCTGGTCGATCCCAGTCATCAGGGAGCCCAGGTACAGTCCCTTCTTCAGCCAAGGCTTGACGTTACGCGCCACGTGCAGTTCTTCATGCAGCCAGGACTGCTCGAAGGCGGTCGGGTAGGCTACCAGCTCGTCGGCGGAACGGCCGGCGCCCAGCGCAGCCACCACTGCTTCCGCGGCCAGCATGCCCGACTTGATTGCAGCGTGCGAGCCCTTGATACGGCTCATGTTCAGGAAGCCGGCGTCGCAACCGATCAGGGCGCCGCCCGGGAACACCAGCTTAGGCAGCGATTGCAGGCCGCCGGCGGTAATGGCGCGGGCACCGTAGGAAATGCGCTTGGCGCCTTCAAAGAAGGTGCGGATTTCCGGATGGGTCTTGTAGCGCTGGAATTCTTCGTAGGGCGACAGGTAAGGGTTCTCGTAATCGAGGCCGACCACGTAGCCGACGACGACCTGGTTGTTTTCCAGATGGTAGAGGAAAGAACCGCCGTAAGTCTTGGTGTCCAGCGGCCAGCCGGTGGTGTGGATCACCAGGCCCGGCTTGTGCTTGGCAGGATCGATTTCCCACAGTTCCTTGATGCCGATGCCGTAGGACTGGGGGTCCTTGCCCTTGTTCAGGTCGTACTTGGCCATCAACTGCTTGCCCAGGTGGCCACGCGCACCTTCGGCGAACAGGGTGTACTTGCCGTGCAGCTCCATGCCGAGCTGGAAGTCAGGGCCTGGTTCGCCATCGCGCTTCACACCCATATTGCCGGTCGCAACCCCTTTGACGGAACCGTCGTCGTTGTACAGGATTTCAGCGCCGGTGAAGCCAGGGAAGATTTCCACGCCCAGCGCTTCGGCTTGCTGGCCCAGCCAGCGCACCACATTGCCCAGCGAAATCACGTAATTGCCGTGGTTCTCGAAACACTTCGGCAGGATGAAGTTCGGGGTCTTGTATGCCTTGGTCTCGGTCAGGAACAGCACGCGGTCTTCGGTGACTGCGGTGTTCAGCGGAGCGCCCAGCTCTTTCCAGTTGGGGATCAGTTCGGTGATCGCCTTTGGGTCCATCACAGCGCCGGACAGGATATGGGCGCCGAGTTCGCCGCCTTTTTCCAGCACGACCACGGAGGTATCCGGGTTCAGCTGCTTGATCTTGATCGCTGCCGACAGGCCAGCAGGGCCGCCGCCAACGATCACAACGTCGTACTCCATTGCCTCGCGCGGGCCGTACTGTTCTACAAGGTTGCTCATAGTGTTTTTATAAGAATGATGGAAAATTCGGTGCTGAAAATAGAACGAGTGTGCTCTTTTTTCCCGGGTATTGCAACGGTGGCGCCATTGTGAGGGCTAATATTAGACGTGGCAATCTAATAAGGAGGTTTTTTGTGTCATCATGGCGGAACGGAATTATAAGGAGTGGCCGGTGGGGATCGAAGTTAATTTTGAGGGCAAGATCGCCCTGATCACAGGCGCCTCCAGCGGTCTCGGCGCCCGTTTCGCCAAGGTGCTGGCGAAAGCAGGTTGCCAGGTGGTACTGGCCTCGCGCCGCATCGAACGCCTGAAGGAACTGCGTGCAGAAATCGAAGCCGATGGCGGCGCCGCCCATGTGGTGACGCTGGATGTGACCGATTATGCGAGCATCAAATCCGCCATCGCCCACGCTGAAACCGAAGCGGGGCCGATCGACATCCTGGTGAACAATTCTGGTGTATCAATGACGCAACGCTTGCTCGATGTGTCGCCGGAAGATTATGACTTTGTCATGGATTGCAACCTGCGCGGCGCCTTTTTCGTGGCGCAGGAAACGGCCAAGCGCATGATTGCGCGCGCCAAGGGCGATCCGCGCAAGCAGCACCGCATCATCAATATCGCCTCGGTGGCCGGGCTGCGCGTGTTGCCGCAGATTGGCGTCTACTGCATGAGCAAGGCGGGCGTGGTGCAGATGACCAAGGCCATGGCGGTGGAGTGGGGCAAATATGGCATCAACACCAACGCGATTTGCCCGGGCTATATCGAGACCGAAATCAACGAGGATTACTTCGCCAGCGACCAGGGCAAGCGCCTGATCGACATGCTGCCGCGCAAGCGGGCGGGCAAGCCGGAGGACCTGGATGGCTTGCTGCTGTTGTTGGCGGGCGATGAGGCGCACTTTATCAATGGTGCCATTATCTCGGCCGATGATGGCATGATGGCGGGCTGAAAACCGGTAAACCGGGGTCTGACCCGAAGGGTCAGACCCCCGACGGTTTCAGGGTCCCGAGGCTGGTTCCTGGACTTCGACTCTTTGAAAAGATCAACAACGCACAACCGTAACTCCAGGCGGTGCCGCTGACAGGGTCAGACCCTTGGGTCTGACCCAGATTTACCGGTTCTAGCGTGCCCCAGCCAGTTTATGGACCAGTTCCGTGGCGGTAGCAGCACCGAACTTGCGCATCAAGGAAGCGCGATGCATCTCCACCGTCCGCGGCGACAAGCCGGCATCGCGCGCAATCATCTTGCTAGTCTTGCCTTCGACGAGCAGCGCCGCGATTTCGCGTTCACGCGGCGTGAGGGCCGCCGACACCGGCCGCTGCTCCGACACGTCCTCGAACGTCCAGATCCCGGCCCCAAGCGGCTGCGCCGTCTCCAATGCGCGCCCGGTCACGTGGCACCAGAACAATTCTCCATTGGCGCGACGCATGATGCGCTCATCCGAATAACGCCCTTTGGCATTCATGATCGGGATGATGCGGTCCCCGGTGCGCAAGTATTCGTCCTGCGTCGGGTACAGCACCTGGAACGATTGCCCATCCAGTTCACCCGCTCCGTAGCCGAACATGGCGGCCAGCGCGTCATTGCCGGCCTTGATCACGCGCTGGTCCGACACGCACATGCCTACCGGGGCGAATTTGAAGATGGACTCATAATTGATCGGCATTGCGGTATTTCTACGGTATTGAAGTTTGGGCGAGCGTATTCTATCCTCAATCGCCTTCTGGCCATTTGAACAAGGAGACATAATGAACAAGATTTACCCGGATGCCAAGGCCGCCCTGGCCGGCATCGTGGCCGACGGCCAAACCATCGCGGTCGGCGGTTTCGGCCTGTGCGGCATTCCCGAGGCGTTGATCGCCGCCCTGCGCGATAGCGGGGCTACGGGCCTGACCGCGATTTCCAACAATGCCGGCGTGGACGGCTTCGGCCTGGGCCAATTGCTGGAAACCCGCCAGATCAGGAAGATGATCTCCTCCTACGTGGGCGAGAACAAGGAATTCGCGCGCCAGTTCCTGGCCGGCGAACTGGAACTGGAATTCACGCCGCAAGGCACGCTGGCTGAAAAGCTGCGCGCCGGCGGCGCCGGCATTCCTGCATTCTTCACCAAGACCGGCGTCGGCACCATTGTCGCCGACGGCAAGGAGATCCGCGAATTCGACGGCGAACAGTATGTGATGGAACGTTCGCTGGTGGCCGACGTTTCGCTGGTCAAGGCCTGGAAGGCCGACAAGACCGGCAACCTGGTATTCCGCAAGACATCGCGCAACTTCAACCCGAACGTCGCCGCCGCAGGCAAGGTCTGCGTGGTGGAAGTGGAAGAGATCGTCGAAGTCGGGGCCATCGACCCGGATGCCGTGCACCTGCCGGGCATCTACGTGCACCGCATCGTGCTCAACGCCACCCCGGAAAAACGCATTGAACAGCGCACCGTGCGTGCCAACTAAGGAGAAGACAACATGGCATGGACTCGTGATGAAATGGCCGCGCGCGCGGCAAAAGAGCTGCAGGATGGCTTTTATGTGAACCTGGGCATCGGCTTGCCGACGCTGGTTGCCAATTATGTGCCGCAACATATCGAAGTGTTCCTGCAGTCGGAAAACGGCTTGCTGGGCATCGGCCCCTTCCCGACCGAAAGCGAAGTGGATGCGGACCTGATCAATGCTGGCAAGCAGACCGTGACCGCCTTGCCTGGCGCTGCTTACTTCAGCTCCGCCGACTCGTTCGCCATGATCCGGGGCGGCAAGATCAACCTGGCAATCCTGGGCGCGATGCAGGTGTCGGAAAAGGGGGACCTGGCCAACTGGATGATTCCCGGCAAAATGGTAAAGGGCATGGGCGGCGCGATGGACCTGGTGGCGGGCGTCAAGAAGGTGGTGGTACTGATGGAGCACGTCGCCACCGCCAAGGATGGCTCGACCTCGCACAAGCTGCTGAAGAAATGCGACCTGCCGCTGACCGGCGTGGGCGTGGTGGACATGATCATCACCGACCTTGGCGTAATGGAGGTGACGCCGACCGGCATCAAGGTGACCGAACTGGCCCCAGGCGTAACGCGCGAAGAAATCGCCGCTGCTTCCGGCGTGGAATTGTCGTTCTCCTGAGCACGCAGCCAAAGAAAAAAAGGGACGCCTGCTGGCGTCCCTTTTTTGTATTGATAAGGCTGTCAGGAAAAAGGGGCGCCGATGCGCCCCCGTTTCCTACTGGCCTTTGACGTAAGTGTATTTACGTTTGCGGACCGATTTGATGTTCGGATTGATGCGCGTCGACTGGATCGGCGCCGCTGTACCGCCGATGCCGATCCCAACAGTTACGCGGGGAGGCTCAGTGCCAGTGCCAGGCCTGCCCGGGTCGCCTGTCTCGCCCACCCTGCGGACTTTTACACCACGGGCCAGCACCGGCGAAGGTGGCAGGCCGCCACCGGCAAACACGGAGGAGCGGTTGCCGCCGCAGATGCCGTCGGCACCAATGGCGCCAGACGCGTTGAACAGGTTAACCACGTAACCGCGTGCTTCACCCAGGGCGGTGGAGCAGCTTGCCGCGTTGCCGACAATCGGACGGTTGGTACTGAACATGACAGTGCCACCGGCGATCAGGGACGAGGTCACGACCTGTTCGCCCTTCTGCAATTCCATGAACCAGCCGCGGGTGCTGCCGTTCGGCAGGACGTTCGGCGAATTGCAGCTGGTCGACGCCGTGCTGTTGGTCAGGCTGGCGTCAAGGTTCAGCCCAGCCTCGTCAGTTGTGGGCCGCAGGGACAGGTCATCGAGCGCCACGTAGAAGCGGTTGGCGGTCGACTCGTAAGGATACTGCCACGACAGCGGGTGCTCACGGTCGCCGCTGCCCAGGGCCAGGTAGACGAAGCCCTTGTTGTACAGTAGGGCCGGGCCGAACATGAATTTGCGCGGGCTGCTGGCCTGGTTGGTGTAGGCCACGCGGTACATGCGCCAGTTGCCGGCCGTGAGCTGTGCTCTGGTGGTGGGGCTATCGATGAAGTCGATGCGGTAGATATTGCCGCCAAGGTCGGCCGCGTAGGCGTAGTCAACCATGCCGTCGTTGTCGATGTCGACCATCGACACGTCGCCGACGACGCTGCGCTTGGTCCTGAAGCTGGCCAACTGGGAGCCGGTTTCCGCGTCCATGATGTAGACGTATCCGCCTTTGCCTGCCACGCAGGTGGGGGCGCCGGTGTTGGCGTCTTCGCAGTTGTCGTAGCCGCCACCCATCACGATCACTGGCTTGCTGGGCGAGTAGCCTTTGACGAAGGCCAGCGCCGGGATGGACCAGGTCTGGCCGATGCCATCGAAGCCCGGGGTGCAGCCGCTGTCATTGGTCAGGTTCGGGCAACCTACCGACCACATCAGGCGTGGGCTGTCGATATCGGTCACGTCCAGGCCGTATACCATGCGGCCACCGCGGCGCATGGTCGGGTAGATCCAGATCTTCTTGGGATCGTTGGCATCGACCGGCAGGTTCTGGAACACGCCGGTGGAACCGTCGAAGAAGTAGTCTTTCGGGCTGCCGACGGCAGCCACGTCGCCGGGACCGGACACGTTCGGGTAGTTCACCAGCGGGGTCTGGTCTTTCAGGCGCGACAGGCGGCTGAAGAATTCAGGGGCGACAAAGGCCCAGCGTTCCTTGCCGTTGCTGGCATCGACTGCGCGGAAGAAGCCATCGTTGGCGCCGTAGAAGACGAACACGTTGTTCTCGTCATAGGCCAGCGGCAGCGGGCGCGAGTGGATCACGTCGCCGTGGATCGACGGGCGGGTGGTGGTGGTTGGCATGTTGTCGCCGCGCTCCTGCGTGACGTCCGCGCCCTTGATGAAGTTGACCACGTCGGCTGGCAAGCCGCTGTTGGTGGTGTTGAAGGCCACCAGCGAGGTGCCACCCGGGACGCGGGTGTACAGGGTGCGGTTGACGGCATAGGTCGGGTCGCCGGTGAAGCTCGGGTCGTTACCATTGCGCAGCATCTGCGCCGCCGCGCCTTTTTCAACCGATGGTCCGTCCGGCGCGTCGGAATAGGGCGACACGCCGCGCGGCAAGGCCTTGCAGCCGCTCGCCGGGTCGGGGTTCAGGCCGAGGTTCTCCCAATACGGTCCCTTTTGGACGGTCCAGAAGCTTTGCGCGCAATCGGTGATGAAGCCGGTATTGTCGTTAACTGCCAGGTTGGCGTTGGCGTCGCCCAGCTTGACCTCGGAGCCATCCAGCACCAGCTGGTAGCGTTTCAGGTTGCCGAACCAGCGCGGCTTGGCATCCGGGTCGGGGCGGAACATGCCAATGAAGACCTGGTTCTGGTTTTGCGAACGGTTGGTGGCGTTCACTGGCAGCGAAGTCGACGCGAACGTCGAGTTCACAGCCAGCACCTCGCCAATGATCTGGTTCAAAGCATCGAGGATGGCTTGCTGGCTCTTGGCGGCGAAGTATTTGCCGCCGCCGGCGCGCGCCATGCTCAGCATCAGCTTGGTGTGCTCGATGTTTTGCTGGGCGTTGTACACGTCGATCGTGTAGAACGTGACCTTGGACTTCATTGTGCTGGCCGGAATCGGCACGCCCTTGTCGTGCATGAAGCGCGCCCACTCGTCGGCATTCCAGGGATTGGAGTCGGTGGTTTCGCCGCCGGTCGGCACGTTGGTCACGGTGCTGTTGACGCCGTTGATTGCATACGATGAGGTGCCGACCGGGCAGATCTTGCTGCCGTCGTTCAGGGGCGAGCCTATCCTGCAGCCGTCAGTGTAGTTGCCGCAGGTGGTGGGCCACGGCGCCATGTTCAGCTCATTGCCGGCGGCGCTCTGGCTCGCGTAGCAGACCGAGGTCTGGCCGATATTGGTGACGCTCTCGACGGTCTGGGTCGAGAAGTTCGGCAGGCCGAGCTGCCTGGTGCTACCGCCCAGGCTCTGCAACTGGGTCGTGTTGGCGGAATCGTCCTTGGTCGGGCCGCTCTGGTCCGGGTTGGTGACGAAGATCACGATCGTCTTGGCGCAGCTGGCGTCGTCGGTCAGCGGCGACTTGAACGGCACCCAGCGGCTAACGTAGCCGGCGGGATCGGCGATCGAGCTCGGCGTGACGCCCTGCGCGGCGGAGTAGCCGGGACGGCCGCCGAGGTAGTTGTACACGTCGTACATCAGGTTGCCGTACATCGTGCCCGAGTTGCGCTTTTCGATCGGGCTGGTAATGGCGCCGTCGATGGTGTTGAGCCGGTTGTTGAACTGGTTCTTTGCCGACGCGGTCATCGGCTGCACTTGGAAGCGCACGAAGCCGCCGTTGTCGTTGGCGTTGCCGTCGGTGACGAACTCGAACAGGCCGACGTTGACCTTGTCGTTCAGGGTGGCAATCGCGTCCTTGATGGCGCGTACCTCGGACTGGCCCTGGGACAGGCCGCCGGGCCACTTCTGCGACTGGCGCGACCAGTTGGACGTATTGTCCAGCACGATCAGGATGCGTGGATTGATCGAGGTGCCGGCAGAGGCCCCGGTGAAAATATCGATGTCGTCAGCGCCAGCCGGGAACGACAGGAGGGTGGCGCATGCACCGAGGCTGGCGGCCGCGGTGATCATTAGCTTTTTTTGCATGGCTGGCTCTCAAATAAAAGCGGGCTAGTTATCTATTTACAGGAGGTTTCGACATTGTCGGTAGAGACGCGCATGGCGACGCCTTGCACCATCTGGACTTCCGATTGAACCTGCTGGTCCTGGCTGGTGGCCGTCATTTCCCAGGTCGAGTCGGCACACATTGAATCGCCCCTTTGTGCCCCGACGATCAGGCCATCGTTGCCGGAGCCGACGCTGCAGCCCCGGTCTTCTTCGTTCTGCAAATCGAGTTCAGACGTCTTGATTTTGCGGACTTTGACGCAGCGCGCCGCGCTCAGGGAGGTAACGATATCGACCACGCCGTCGCCATTGACGTCGAAACAGCGATGGTTACTGTTCAGGCAAGGCTGGTCCAGTGCATCGGATGGCGTGTCGAAGAAGCGGGTGCTGGACATGGCCTCGTCGAGCACGCTGCGGCTGGCAGCAATGCCTTCGTCGCGGTTCTGCATATTGTTGACCACCTGGATGCTGGACTTGCCAAGGTTGAAGGTGGTCATGGCCAGCAAGGTGAGCAGCACCAGCATGACCAGCGCCACGACCATCGTCATGCCGCTTTGCTGGCGGAGTGCAGGGTGTTTCATCAGGATTTCCTTCCGGCCACGTTAGGCAGGCCAATCAGTGAGGTGAAAACGTGGCGTTTGTATTTGTCGTTGGCGGCGCTGATGACGTTCTGCTGGCCATTCTCGTTCGCGCCGAGGACGTAGGACTTGCGGTCGGTGTGACCCACGGACGGGCTCAGGGTGCGCGCCAGCAGGTGCAGCTTGACAGAAACCACATTGCCCCACTCGGTATCGTTGACATGCGGGGTGAAGCTGTCGGCGACGCCGTCGCCACTAGTGTCCAGGCCATATTCGAGCTGCATGTTTTCGATGCCTTCGGCCAGCGGCACGATCTGGACCGACATGACGCCGCCCTTGCTCACCACCTCGGCGCGCTTGAGAGTGGGGACGCCATCGCGCGCCATGCTGTTGTTGGCGACGAAGTAGATATGGGTCAGCAGGCGCCGCACGTCGGCCGGTGTACCGCTGTTGATGGCCGCCGTGCAGTTGTACTGGTGCAGCGTGAAGCCGTTGTTGATCTCGGAGATCTGGTAGTGCTTGTTCTTGTCGCTGGAACCGAGTTCATAGTCGT
Source organism: Pseudoduganella sp. R-34 (assembly GCF_049904655.1). NCBI lineage: Bacteria > Pseudomonadati > Pseudomonadota > Betaproteobacteria > Burkholderiales > Oxalobacteraceae > Pseudoduganella > Pseudoduganella sp. R-34. The sequence continues at coordinate 4,131,977 of NZ_CP184572.1, read as the reverse complement.
TGGAGCATTGCGAAGCCTGGAAGAAGGGGCCACCGGCAGCCTCGTCCTCGCAATCGGCGGCGCCGACCACGCAGGTCTGGGTATGGCGCACCACCACCACGTCGGTATTGGCCTTGACGTCGGACAGGCAACCGAGCGAATTGCTGTTGTCGTAGCCTTGCACCGCAAAGGCGATGTCACCGCGGATGGCTGTCAGGTCGAGCGTGCAGGGATCCGGCAGGACGGTTGGCGCCGCCAGTTCCACCGGGTCGTACTCGGCGTAATAGCCGGCGTTGCGCAAGTCGCCGGTCATCAGTTGCATGGCGTAGCGCCCGTTCTCCACCTGGCGGTTGGCGCGCTCGATTTCCATTTGCGCGGCGCTATTGTTGTTGAACAGGGTCGACAAGCCGGCAAGCAGGAGGAGGCCGACGGCGACAGCCACCATCATTTCAACCAACGTAAAACCTTGCGCGCGTCGGCGATGTATCTGCATGAATGGGCTCCTCATTTGCAGTCAAGTTGAGGAATCAGGACCTGGGCGGCAATCAGGCGGCGATAGCTTTCGTCGCCGAATTGATTGCGGCCGCAGTCCAGCGATGGAGCCTGGGTGGCGTGCAAGCCCTGCCAGGCAACAGCGACCTGGACGATGCCCGGCTTGCAAACGCCGGCGCTGGGATCGGCTGCCTGCAGCAGGGTAATGCAGCCGCGTGCGCCAATCATGGCGCCGACCTTGGTACTGCTGTCGGTTTCAGCCGCGCCTTTCAGCAGGTTGCTCCACTCGCAGACATCACGGGCGGGGCCGGCGCCGAGGCCGCTGCAATCGGCTGGCTGCGCATCGCCGGTGCCGATATTGGCTGACTCGTAGGCCGCGCTGTTCTGAGGGTTGCCTTGCACGCGGGCAGTCATGTCGTCCAGCAGGATGACCGCCTGGGCGCGCTGGTAGGATTCGATCGATCCGACGCTGGCCTTGGACTGGAAGACCGCAATGCCCAGCAGGCCGAAAGCCAGGATCACAATGGTGACCAGGACTTCAATCATAGTGACGCCGTGTTGGCGAGGCATGGTGGGTCTTAGCATGATGTAGGTTGCACGTTCGGGCGGCCGCCAAGGTCAATCCTGATGCAGCTGGCTTTGCCGGTGGAGGCCGTCAGGGAGAACTGCGGGTTGGCATCCCCCTTGACGCGGCCGGCAGCGGTAAACGTCACGCCAGCGGCGGGGCCGGACACGGTGATCGACGGGCGCGTCACAAACATGGCCAGGGCCGGTTCGCCGGCGTTCGGGCTAGGGATGCTCCAGCCAGTATTCCAGCTGGCCGAGGGGGAAATCGACACGTCCCTGTTGCGCTTGATGGCCTCGCTGCGCGCGCGCAGGATACTGGTGAACAGGTCGCTTGAGGTACTCTTCAGGCGCTGGTTGGCGATGAAGTCCTGCATTGCAGGCGCGCCGAGCGCCGCCAGGATACCGATCACGACCACCACCATCAGCATTTCAGGAAGGCCGAAGCCGGATTGGCGCTTCATGGCTTCACCACTTGTCAGCCGGCAGCTTGCTGCCGGCCTGGTCGATGGTGAGGGCGCCGTCGGATTCCTGGCGACTGCCGGCGATAGGGGTCGCCGTGATGTTGAACTTTGGCGGCGGGCCGGCATCAGTCTGGATGGTAATCGTGTACCACTTGGACACGGCAGCAGGCGTTTGCATGTTCAGGCCGCTGACCGAATCCTTGTAGACACGTGCATCGGCCAGGAATTGCTGCTCGCGCTGGGCCAGGTCGATCAGGTGCTGCTGCGCAGCGGCGCGGTTACCCTTTACGATATAGCGGGTGTAGCTGGGAAGGGCGATGGAAGCGAGGATCCCGACGATGGCGACGGTAATCATCAATTCAATCAAGGTAAAGCCACGGTGGCTGGGGAATTTCATCCTGGCGTCCGTTTCTGGGGGCATGATTAGTGAGTTCATTCTAGGTTGCATGTTTCCGTGTGTCAACATTTGCCTCGTGACTCTTCGTTACATTCTAACCACAAAAAAAGACAGGCCCCATGCACAATTGCATGGGGCCTGTCTTAGTGGTAAAGAAGCTACGGGCTTACTCGGCGGTAGCGGCCAGGGCTTCCGCGGCGGCCGGCTGGGCCGCTGCATGCAGCGGGGTAGGATTGGCCAGTTCACGCTTCAGGGTGTCCATGTCCAGCTCGCCTTCCCACTTGGCGACCACCAGGGTAGCCACGCCGTTGCCGACGAAGTTGGTCAGGGCGCGGCATTCGCTCATGAAGCGGTCGATGCCGAGGATCAGGGCCATGCCTGCCACCGGGATGGTTGGCACCACGGCCAGGGTGGCTGCCAGGGTGATGAAGCCGGCGCCGGTGATGCCGGAGGCGCCTTTCGAGGTCAGCATGGCGACGCCGAGGATGGTCAGTTGCTGCCACAGCGTCAGGTCGGTGTTGGTGGCCTGGGCTACGAACAGGGCGGCCATGGTCATGTAGATATTGGTGCCGTCCAGGTTGAAGGAGTAGCCGGTCGGCACCACCAGGCCAACCACAGGCTTGGAGGCGCCCAGTTTTTCCAGCTTGCGCATCAGCGAAGGCAGGGCGCTTTCCGAGGAGGAGGTGCCCAGCACGATCAGCAGTTCTTCCTTGATGTAGGAAATGAAGCGGCCGATCGAGAAGCCGGTGTACTTGGCGATCAGACCCAGCACGATAAACACGAACAGGAAGCAGGTCAGATAGAACGAACCCATCAGCTTGGCCAGCGGCAGCAGGGAAGCGATGCCGTATTTCCCGATGGTGAAGGCCATGGCGCCGAAGGCGCCGATAGGGGCGGCCTTCATGATGATGTTGACCATGCCGAAGAAGGCGTGCGATACCTCGTCGACCAGCTTGGTGACCGGACGGCCGCGCTCGCCGAGCAGCGACAGGGCAAAGCCGAACAGCACGGCAACCAGCAGCACCTGCAGGATGTCGCCCTTGGCGAAGGCATCGAACACGGTGTTAGGGATGATGTTCAGCAGGAAGTCGGTGGTGGTCAGCGCCTTGGTCTTTTCCGTGTACTGGGCGATGGACTTGGTGTCCAGCGTGTGCGGATCGGCGTTGAAGCCGGCGCCTGGCTGCATGAAGTTGGCTACGGCGAGGCCGATGACCAGGGCGAAGGTGGACACGATCTCGAAGTAGATCAGTGCCTTGCCGCCGACGCGGCCGATCTTTTTCACGTCCTGCATGCCGGCGATGCCGCTCACCACGGTACAGAAGATGACCGGGGCAATGATCATTTTGATCAGTTTGATGAAACCGTCGCCAAGCGGTTTCATGGCGACTGCGTCGGTCGGCAGGTAGATGCCGAGCAGGATGCCGCAGAAGATGGCGAACAGTACCTGGACGTACAGTACTTTGTAGAAGGGTTTCTTTTCCATGATGAGGGGGCCTCGTTTGTCTCCGAATATTCCCATCATGGCAAACGGGTTGTCTTGCCGCTATTGTGTCTATCCCCATTGTGGAAAACCACAATCGGCCGGATGCTGCAGCGCCGCAGGCCATATAATCCTGGCATGACACTGCAACCCTACCTCGATACCTTTCCCCAATTGGCAGACGGCGTGTTCGTCCACCAGTCCGCGCAAATTATCGGCGACGTCAATGTCGGCCGCGATGCCTCGATCTGGTGCAATGCGGTTGTGCGCGGCGATGTGAACCGCATTACGATCGGCGAAGGCAGCAATGTGCAGGATTTCGCCATGTGCCACGTGTCGCACCGCTCGGCCGCCAAGCCGGAAGGCGCCGCCCTGACGATCGGCAAGTACGTCACCATTGCCCATTCGGTGCTGTTGCACGGCTGCACCATCGGCGACGAATGCCTGGTTGGCATGGGCTCGATCATCATGGACGACGTGCTGATCGAAAAGCATGTGATGGTGGGGGCGGGCAGCCTGGTGGCTCCCGGCAAGGTGCTGAAGAGCGGCGGGCTGTATGTCGGCCGGCCCGCGATGCGCATCCGCGAGCTGACCGAACAGGAGATTGCGCACTTCAAATACTCGGCCGAGCACTATATGCGCCTGAAGAACAACTACCTGGCGCAAAAAGCCTGATTACTGGGCGACCCAGCCGCCGTCCATATTCCACGCCACGCCGCGCATCTGCCGGGCCGCATCGGAGCACAGGAAGACGGCCATGGCCCCGAGCTCCTCAGGCGTGACGAATTCGCCGGACGGCTGCTTCTCCGCCAGCAGTGCCGCTTTGGCTGCCTCGTTGGACAGGCCTTCCTTCTCGGCGCGCGCATCGACCTGTTTCTGCACCAGCGGAGTCAGGACCCAGCCCGGACAGATCGCGTTGCAGGTGATGCCGGTCTTGGCAGTTTCCAGAGCGGTGGCTTTGGTAAAGCCCACCAGGCCGTGCTTGGCCGCGACATAGGCCGACTTGCCGGCCGAAGCAACCAGCCCGTGCACCGAAGCGAGGTTGATGATGCGTCCCCAGTTGCGCGCCTTCATATGCGGCAGCGCCAGGCGGGTGGTGTGGAAGGCCGAAGTCAGGTTGATGGCAATGATGGCGTCCCAGCGCTCGGCCGGAAAGTCCTCGACATTGGCCACGTGCTGGATGCCGGCGTTGTTCACCAGGACGTCGACGCCGCCGAACTTCTGGGCGGCATAGGCCATCATGGCCTCGATATCGGCCGGCTTGCTCATGTCCGCGCCATGGTAGCCTGCCTGCACGCCGAATTCGGCGGCCAGCGATTCCTGCAGCTTCGCGATCTCGCCTGCATCGCCAAAGCCGTTCAATACGATGTTGGCGCCTTCGGCTGCCAGGCTGCGTGCGATGCCCAGGCCGATGCCGGAGGTGGAGCCGGTTACGAGCGCAGTTTTGCCGCGCAAAGTCGTGCTGACCATTTGGTCCCCTATAATTAGTTAGCCAATGTAGAATGTAGCGCAAAAACCAATAGCGAAACAACAGCGCGGGGAGCGAGGAACCGAATGCCAGAAGCGAAAATCAAGTCCGTTCAGTGTTTCTCCATGTCTGGCCTGCACCAGATGGCATACAAGGAATGGGGCGAGGAAGATAACCCGAATGTGCTGGTTTGCGTGCACGGCGTGACCCGGGTTTCGGACGATTTCGACAATCTTGCACAGTCACTGTGCAAGGAATACCGTGTGGTTTGCCCCGACGTGGTGGGCCGCGGCCGTTCCGGCAGCCTGGTGAACCCCCAGCTTTACCGCCTTCCCCAATATGTCAGCGATATGGTGACCTTGCTGGCGCGCGTGCTGGCCAATGGCGAGCGGCAGAGCGTGGACTGGTTCGGCACCTCGATGGGCGGCCTGATCGGCATGGGCCTGGCTTCGCTGCCGGACAGCCCGGTCAGCAAGCTGGTATTGAACGATATCGGCCCCACATTGGATGCGGTGGCGATCCAGCGCATCGGCGATTACATTGCCCAGGAAGTGCGCTTCCCGACTTTCAAGGCCGGCGCCGAATTCGTGAAGATGGTGTCGGCTACCTTCGGCGAGCACACCGATGCGGAATGGCACAAGCTGGCCGCCGACGTGCTGCGCCAGGACAAGGACGGCTCGTGGGTACGCCACTACGATATGGGCCTGGCCTTGCCTTTCCAGTCGGTGACGCCGGAGTCGGCCAAGGCTGACGAAGCGATGCTGTGGGCTGCCTACGATGCGATCCGCTGCCCGACCTTGCTGGTGCGCGGCGCCAACTCCGACTTGCTGTCGCGCGAAACGGCGCAAGCGATGACGCAGCGCGGCCCGAAGGCCAAACTGGTGGAGATCCCGAACGTTGGCCATGCGCCGACCTTCCTGCACGACGACCAGATCGCGATTGCGAAAGATTTTTTGTTGAACCACTAAGAGAGAAGCATGGAAATCAAACGTTTTCACGTAGGTAAGCGCATGTCCGAAATCGCCGTCCACAACGGCACTGTCTACCTGGCCGGCCAGATTGCCGAGAAGGGCGGCGACATCAAGGCGCAGACCGCCGAAGTGCTGGGCCATATCGACCGCCTGCTGGGCGAAGCCGGCAGCGACAAGGCGCACATCCTGCGCGCGCAGATCTACATCACCGACCTGGCCAACTTCGCCGCCATGAACGAAGTGTGGGAAGCCTGGGTGGTGGAAGGCAATACCCCGCCGCGTGCGACTGTCCAGGCGCAACTGGCAAATCCCGACTGGCTGGTCGAAATCGTGGTGACCGCCGCCCAAAAGTAAAGTTGCAAAGGTTTTCGTAATGGTTTCAATCGCGGCTCTCAACAGCGCAACGACGGATCAGTTGGTACAAGGCTTGTCCGCCGACGATGGAGCGCGCGTGCTGGCTGCGCTCGACCACGCCAGCCAGGCGTACAGCGGCCGTATCACAGGCCATGGGCAAGATGCCCTGGAATTCGCCATCGGGGTGGCCAGCACACTGGCCATCCTGCGCACCGATGCGGAAACCCGCATCGCGGCACTGATGTTCGAGCTGACCCTGCTCGACGCCGATACCGCCCCCTCCATCGAGCCGCGCTACGGCAAGGAAGTCAATGACCTGGTGGCCGGCGTACGCCAGCTGATCCGCCTGCGCGAGCTGACGCTGGCGTCTTCCGGCAGTGCCGCGCGCACCAAGACCGCGGCGCAGCAGGCTGTCGCCCAGGTCGAGTCGCTGCGCAAGATGCTGCTGGCCATGGCCACCGATATGCGCGTGGTGTTGGTGCGGCTGGCTTCCTGCTGCACCACCTTGCGCTATTTCTCCGACATCAAGCGCTTCGACGAAGTAACGCGCGCTTACGGCCGCGAGACCCTGGACCTTTACGCGCCGCTGGCAAACCGCCTCGGCATCTGGCAGATCAAGTGGGAGCTGGAGGACCTGTCGTTCCGCTTCATCGAGCCGGAGACCTACAAGCGCATTGCGAAGATGCTGGAAGAGAAGCGCATGGCGCGCGAGAGCTTCGTCACGTCTTCCATTGCGCGCCTGCAGTCCGAGCTGGCATCTGCCGGCATCAAGGCCGAGGTATTCGGCCGGCCCAAGCACATCTACTCCATCTGGAACAAGATGAAGGGCAAGGACCTGGACTTCTCCGAGCTGTACGATGTGCGTGCCTTCCGCGTAATCGTCGACGACGTGAAGACCTGCTATACAGTGCTCGGCGTAGTCCACAATATCTGGACCCCGATCCCGAAAGAATTCGACGATTACATTTCCCGTCCCAAGCCGAACGGCTACCAGTCGCTGCACACCGTGGTGACGGCGGACGACGGCCGCCCCCTCGAAGTGCAGATCCGCACGCAGGAGATGCACAGCTTCGCCGAATACGGCGTGGCAGCGCACTGGCGCTACAAGGAGGAGGGTGGTTCCAACTTCAAAGGGCAGCAGTACGACGAAAAGATCGCCTGGCTGCGCCAACTGCTGGCCTGGAAAACCGAAGTTGCCGATGCTGTGGTCAACAATGAGGACCAGCAGCGCGAGTGGGTGGAAAAACTGAAGTCCACCACGCTGGACGACCGCATCTTCGTGTTGACCCCGCAGGCGCGCGTGATCGAGTTGCCAGTGGGCGCCACCCCAATCGACTTCGCCTACCACTTGCACAGCGACGTGGGCCACCGCTGCCGCGGCGCCCGCGTCGACGGCCAGATGGTGCCGCTGAATACGCCGTTGAAAAGCGGGCAAACTTGCGAAGTCATTACCGCCAAGGGCGCACCCGGTACGGCTGGACCGTCGCGCGACTGGCTGAGCCCAGGCTATACGGTCTCGAACCGCACCCGCACCAAGGTGCGGGCATGGTTCCACGCGATCGACATCCAGGAAACGGTTGCCAACGGCCGCTCCCTGGTTGAGAAATCGCTGCAACGCGAAGGCAAGACCGCCGTCAACCTGGAGACCCTGGCACAAAAGCTGGGCTTTGGCAAAGTGGACGATCTGTTCCTCGCCGTGGGCAAGGATGAGTTTTCACTGCGCCATGTCGAGGCAGCGTTGCGCGATCCTGCCGAGGCTGAAGAAGATGCGAGCGACCAGGTCGCAGTTAATAAGAGCCGCAATTCCAGCGTTGAATCCGGCGCCAAATCGGGCGTGCTGGTGGTGGGAACCGATGGCTTGATGACGCAATTGGCGAAATGCTGCAAACCGGCGCCACCCGATCCAATTGTGGGTTTTGTTACGCGCGGAAAAGGCGTTTCAATTCATCGCGCCTCGTGCAAAAACTTCGCTGAAATGCGCGCTAAAGCGCCGGAGCGGGTAATTGTCACTGCCTGGGGCGCTGCGCGTTCCGACACGGTATTTCCCGTCGATCTATTTGTATTGGCGACCGACCGCCAGGGATTGCTGCGCGATATTTCCGAGATTTTCTCGCGCGAGAAAATCAATGTTACCGGCGTGAACACTCAATCAGCCAAAGGGCAGGCCCGCATGACCTTTACGGTCGAAATCGGCGCCACCAGCCAGCTGCAAAAAGCGCTCGCCGCGATTTGCGAAGTCACCGGCATCCTGGAAGCTCGCCGTGCTTGAGGGAGGGCGGCTCATCTCCCTCTAGAGCTTCGCCCGAAGCGTGCCAGGTCTTGGCGTGTTGCTGCCAGGAGCTAGCGCGCCGCAGTACTGAACAGTTCTGCGAGGAGGTCTGCGGTACGGCGAACTCTTGGCGATTTGCGGACGTCGTCATGAATGACCATCCAGAGGTCGCGCTGCACCGGGCAGTTAATGCCTGGGATTATCAGCCCAGCGGCGAGGTAATCGGGCAGGACCGCAATCCCAGCGCTAAATCGCACCGCTGCCGCAATTGAATTCAAATCGTTGCTGCTAAAAGCAAACGGGCGGCCCGCCGCAAATGCGTTCAACCACTCCTGCTGCGGGGTCGTGGCCAGGCTTTCGTCGTAGCCGATAAATTCCCATTCTTCAGATTTGCGCGAGGCGAGATATTGGGGCGCAGCGCACAGATAATATTGGACTGTCGCGACTATGCGCACTGCCAGGTCGGGCGCTTGCGGCCGGCGAAAACGGATCGCGATATCCGCCTCGCGCCGCGATAAATCGACGCGGGCCGGTTCGGCGCCCAATTCGATCTGAATTCCCGTCAGTTGCGCGCGCAAAGCGGGCAGGCGCGGCGTGATCCAGTGGGCGGCGATGGCGGGCGGCGCCGAGATGCGTACTGTGCCGAAATCGGATCCCGCGCCACTTGCCTGGCGCAGCAGGGCATGAATCTCTTCCTCGACCCGTTGTGCCTGGGGCAGCAAGGCGCGACCGGCATCCGTCAGGGACCAGCCACGCGCAAAGCGGTCAAAGAGCCTCAGGCCCAACATATTCTCCAGCGCCTCGATGCGGCGCGACACGGTGGTGTGCTCGACGCCAAGCGAGCGTGCAGCAGCCGACAGGGAGCCAGCTGCGGTGACGGCGAGGAAATAGCGAAGATCGTTCCAGTCAGGGGTGTCCATCGGTGCAATTATGCACAGGTCACGCGAAATTTTTGCAATTTTGCGTTGACGTCAAGCTGGCTATCCTCTGTTGCGTGTTCGACTGATGGAGGTTTGAAATGCGGAAGCTTGTTTTGACAGCACTAGTGCTGAGTGGCGCAGCAACTGCCGCCGAGGTGTCAGCCACCGGGGCCAGCCTGGCCGGGGCCTGGGAATTGATCGGCGCCTACCGTGAACATCGCGACGGCAGTCGAAGTGACGACTATGGGGCCAAGCCGCGCGGCACCCTGAACGTGGCAAGCGACGGCCACTACGCGCTTCAGATCTATCATGCCGACAGGCCGCCATTTGCAGGTGATTTTCGCTCGGCCGAATTGCATGAATACAAGCGGCTGTTGCTCGCCATGAGCGCGCATTTTGGCAAGATTACGGTGGAGGATGGACGCCTGGTATTCCATATCGCCGCCGCATCGAATCCGCAATGGGACGGGGTCGTGCAGCGCCGCGCATATTCGCTGGAGGGAGATGTTCTCGAATGGCGTGTCCCGCCTCGGCCTGATGGGGATGTACCGATTTCGGTTTGGCGCCGGCTTCGATAGCTGCTGGGCTTACGGCAATTTCACACGAAGCCTTTCGGACATGGTTTTGTTGAAGGGATCTATCGCAGCTTGCTTGTTGGGACCGCATGTGAGTCCAACATTGAAGAATAGCTGGTCTTCATGATTTCAGGATGGGCGGGAATGGGTTGCGGGCTCGGCTTGCAATGTGATGTGATCGATTCCGTGTCGGGTGCGCAGCATTGTTTTTACCCGGGCCAGAATGGCCGGCCATTCGTGCAAGTCCGCGACTTCAAGATGGCCGATCAAGGCCGGCTGGCCTGGCGACATTTCCCATACGTGCAGATCGTGCACCGACAGGACGCCTTGCACTTCAGCCAGGTCGGCGCCGATCTGGGCGTAGTCCGTGTTGTCGGGCACGCCCTCCATCAGATGGTGGAAGGATTCGCGCAAGACGCCGATGGTCGATTTGAGGATCAGCAGCGATACCAGCAGCGAGAGAATGGGGTCGATTTGCATCCAGCCGGTTGCCATGATCACGCCGCCGGCAATCAACGCCGCGACGGATCCAAGCAGGTCGCCCAGCACGTGCACCAGGGCGGCGCGGGTATTCATGCTTTCCTTGTCGCGCGACAGGCTCCAGGCGACCAGCAAGTTCACAGCCAGGCCGATGCCGGCTACGACCAGTACCGTGCCACCTTGCACCGGCTCGGGTGAAGCGAAGCGTTGCACCGCCTCAAATACGATCCAGCCGACGACGACCAGCATTGCCAGCCCGTTGACGAAAGCTGCCAGCGCTTCGGCACGGCCAAAGCCAAAGGAGTAGCGCGCAGAAGGGCGCCGCTTGGCAATCAGTTGCGCCAGCAGTGCCAGGCCGAGTGCTGCGGCATCGGTCACCATATGGCCGGCGTCGGAAATCAGGGCCAGCGAATTGGCCATGAACCCAGCTACTACCTCAACTACAGCGAAGCCCAAAGTGAGTGCCAGTGCGGCTGCCAGGGCAGCCTGGCTGCGGTGTTCGTTGAAGTGAGCGTGTTGCGCGTCGCCGTCCAGATGGGCGTGAAGATGGGTTGAATCGTGGTTTTGCATGGTCCCCTGAATATATCAGCAATGTTTTCTTCGGAAAACACTTGTCACAGAGGGAAGTGCTCTCTATAATGCTGGCTCTCGGGCGGTTAGTTCAGCTGGTTAGAATACTTGGTCGACATCCAAGGGGTCGGGGATTCGAATTCCTCACCGCCCACCAGAACATTTTTATGTAGTACCATTGCAAAAGACACGGGCGGTTAGTTCAGCTGGTTAGAATACTTGGTCGACATCCAAGGGGTCGGGGATTCGAATTCCTCACCGCCCACCAGACATTTTGTAAGAGCGAGAAAGGCACACCGGTTATGACACCGCGAACTACCATCAAGGTTGGTGAGTGACGCTAGTCGATCGGCTTTCTTTTGCTTGTTCAATTGAAGAAAAACGCGGCTAGCCCGCGTTTTTTTTCGTCCATTTTTTCCAGCATTACCTTTTTCTTCCGGAGATCCATGATGGTTTCAATCCGACTGCCCGACGGTTCCGTCCGCCAATTCGATGCACCCCTGACCGTGGCGCAGGTTGCGTCCAACATCAGCACCAGCCTGGGCAAAGCAGCCCTGGCCGGCAAAGTTGATGGCAAGGTCGTTGATACTTCCTTCCTGATCGAGAAGGACTCCGATGTCGCCATAGTGACCGACAAGGATCCGGAAGGCCTGGACGTGATTCGCCACTCGACCGCCCACTTGCTGGCGTACGCCGTCAAGGAACTGTTCCCTGATGCGCAAGTGACCATCGGGCCGGTCATTGAAAACGGCTTCTATTACGACTTCTCCTACAAGCGTCCGTTCACCCCGGACGACCTGGTGGCAATCGAGAAGAAAATGGCGGAATTGGCGAAGAAGGACGAGCAGGTGACCCGCAAGGTCCTGCCGCGCGACGAGGCCGTGGCTTATTTCAAGTCCATCAATGAGCACTACAAGGCCGAGATCATCGCTTCGATCCCGTCCAATGAAGACGTGTCGCTGTACACCGAAGGCAATTTCACCGACCTGTGCCGCGGCCCGCACGTGCCATCGACCGGCAAGCTGAAGGTCTTCAAGCTGATGAAGCTGGCCGGCGCCTACTGGCGCGGCGACAGCAAGAACGAAATGCTGCAGCGTGTGTATGGCACCGCCTGGACCAAGAAGGAAGACCAGGAGCAGTACCTGTTCCAGCTGGAAGAAGCGGAAAAGCGCGACCATCGCAAGCTGGGCAAGCAGCTGGACTTCTTCCACTTCCAGGATGAGGCTCCGGGCCTGGTGTTCTGGCACCCGAAAGGCTGGACCATCTGGCAGCAAGTGGAACAATACATGCGCCGCAAGTACCAGGAAAACGGCTACCAGGAAGTGAAGGCGCCGCAGATCCTGGACGCTTCGCTGTGGGGCAAGACCGGCCACTGGGAAAACTACCGCGAAAACATGTTCGTGACCGAGTCCGAAAACCGTTCCTACGCGCTGAAGCCGATGAACTGCCCGGGTCACGTGCAGATCTTCAACAGCGACCTGCGTTCCTACCGCGACCTGCCGCTGCGCTACGGTGAATTCGGCCAGTGCCACCGCAACGAGCCATCCGGCGCGCTGCACGGCATCATGCGCGTGCGCGGCTTCACCCAGGACGACGGCCACATCTTCTGCACCAACGAGCAGATCGAGCCGGAAGTGGTGGCCTTCCACCAGCAGGCGATGGAAGTCTATAAAGATTTCCATTTCGAGAACATCGACGTGAAGCTGGCGCTGCGTCCGGACAACCGCATCGGCGACGACGAGGTGTGGGATAAAGCGGAAGAAGCGCTGCGCTCGGGCCTGCGCGCTTGCGGCGTGACCTGGACCGAACTGCCGGGCGAGGGTGCATTCTACGGTCCGAAAATCGAGTATCACCTGAAGGATTCGCTGGGCCGCCCATGGCAGGTCGGCACCATGCAGGTCGACTTCTTCATGCCGGGCCGCCTGGGTGCCGAATATGTCGCGGATGATAACACCCGCAAGACTCCGGTCATGCTGCACCGTGCGATCGTGGGTTCGCTGGAGCGCTTCATCGGTATCCTGATCGAGAACTACGCCGGCGCGCTGCCGATGTGGCTTGCTCCTCAGCAAGTATCGATTCTGAACATCAGCGACGCCCAGGCGGATTACTGCAAGGCGCTTGAATCCAGGCTGCGCAAGCTGGGCTTCCGCGTTGCTGCTGATTTGCGCAACGAGAAGATTACGTATAAAATCCGCGAACATTCCGTCCAAAAAGTGCCTTTCATTCTCGTGGTGGGCGACAAAGAACGGGATGCCAACACCGTGGCCGTGCGTGCGCGGGGCAATGTCGATCTGGGCGTCATGTCGATCGAAGCCCTGGTGGAGCGACTTCAGAACGAGGTCGAGACCAAAGCCTAAATGCGGGGGAGCCCCGCAACCGGCCTACTAACCAAAATTGAAGGAAACACCATAGCTACTGACAAGTCTTCCCATCGCATCAATGGCGAGATCACCCACCCTGAAATGCGTCTATCGGGTGTGGATAATGAACCGCTGGGCATCGTAAGCCTGGCCGAAGCCTTCCGCCTGGCGGAAGAGGCCGATGTCGACCTGGTCGAGATCGCGCCGAACGCGAATCCTCCAGTCTGCCGGCTGATGGATTACGGTAAGTTCAAGTATTCGGAACAGAAGAAGGCGCACGAAGCCAAGTTGAAGCAGAAGGTGATCTCGGTGAAGGAAGTCAAATTCCGCCCCGGCACCGATGATGGCGACTACAACATCAAGCTGCGCAACCTGATCAAGTTCCTGGAAGACGGTGACAAGACCAAGATCACCCTGCGTTTCCGCGGCCGTGAAATGGCCCACCAGGATATCGGCATGCGCATGCTCGAGCGTCTGAAGGCTGACCTGGAGCCGCATGGCCAGGTCGAGCAGTTCCCCAAGATGGAAGGCCGCCAGATGATCATGGTGCTGGCGCCGAAGAAGAAGAAGTAAAACCGGTAAACCAGTGCCTGACCCACAGGGTCGGGCACTGTCTGAGCAACGGCCGCGTGTCTTTGACCCGCGGCCGTTGCTTATACAGGGTCTGACCCTGCGGGTCAGACCCAGGTTTACCGGTTTTGAAGAATGTTGTGCTATACTCCCGGGTTCCCGTGAGAGTAGGCACCAAAAGTGCAGCGAAGGGCTGCCACCTACAATCCGGTCATTATTGGAGCATTCACATGCCAAAAATGAAAACCAAGAGCTCCGCGAAAAAACGTTTTCGCGTGCGCCCAGGTGGCACCGTTAAGTCGGGCATGGCTTTCAAACGCCACATCCTGACCAAGAAGACCACCAAAAACAAGCGTCAACTGCGTGGCACCCGTAACATCAATGCGTCGGACGTGACTAGCGTTCTGCGTATGATGCCGTCCGCTTAATCTCACTCGTTATTTAAGGAGCTACTATGCCTCGAGTAAAACGTGGGGTTACCGCGCGTGCCCGTCATAAGAAAGTACTGAACCTGGCCAAGGGTTACCGCGGTCGTCGCAGCAAAGTATTCCGTATTGCCAAGCAAGCAGTGATGCGCGCTGGCCAGTACGCATACCGCGACCGTCGTAACAAGAAGCGCGTCTTCCGCGCCCTGTGGATCACCCGTATCAACGCGGCTGCCCGCGAACACGGCGTTACCTACAGCGTGTTCATGAACGGTCTGAAGAAGGCCGCTATTGAACTGGACCGTAAGGTCCTGGCTGATATGGCTGTGATGGACAAGCCTGCATTTGCAGCGATTGTCAACGTCGTCAAAGCCAAGATCGCTGCTTAATTGCCAGTGATGCGCGCTGTCTTCGGGCAGCGCTCATAAGAAGCGGGACATGGCTTAGCTATGTCCCGTTTTTAATTTCCAAAACAGGAAAATCGTCGGATGAACTCGCTCGAACAACTCGTCGTCTCCGCGCAGGCTGATTTCCTCGCCGCCGTAGACGCTGCCGCACTTGAAAACGCCAAAGCCAAGTACCTTGGCAAGACTGGCCAGATCACCGAAATGATGAAGGGCCTGGGCAAGCTGGACCCTGAAGAGAAAAAGGCGCAGGGCGCCCTGATCAACGCTGCGAAAGTGCAGATCGAGGCCGCGCTGACCGCGCGCCGTGACGCGCTGGCGGAAGCGCAGTTGCAACTGCGCCTGAATGCCGAAGCGATCGACGTATCGCTGCCAGGCCGCGGCCGTTCCAAAGGCGGCATCCATCCTGTGATGCGCACCTGGGAACGCGTGGAAGAAATCTTCCGCTCGATCGGCTTCGACGTCGCTGCGGGCCCTGAAATCGAAACCGACTGGACCAACTTCACCGCCCTGAATTCGCCTGAGAACCATCCGGCGCGTTCGATGCAGGATACCTTCTACGTTGAAGGCAACGACAGCACCGGCAAGCCGCTGCTGCTGCGTACCCACACCTCGCCGATGCAGGTGCGCTACGCCCGCAACAACAAGCCGCCGATCAAGGTGATCGCGCCTGGCCGCACCTATCGCGTGGACTCGGATGCGACCCACTCGCCGATGTTCCACCAGGTCGAGGGCCTGTGGATTGCGGAGGACATTTCCTTCGCTGACCTGAAGGGCGTGTACCTGAATTTCGTTAAGGCTTTCTTTGAGACGGATGACCTGCAAGTGCGCTTCCGTCCTTCGTATTTTCCGTTCACGGAGCCGTCGGCGGAGATCGATATCGCTTTCGGTAGCGGCCCACTGAAAGGGCGCTGGCTGGAGGTTTCGGGCTCGGGGCAGGTGCATCCGAATGTGGTGCGCAACTTCGGCCTTGATCCGGAAAAGTACATCGGCTTTGCGTTCGGCTCCGGCCTTGAGCGCTTGACCATGCTGCGCTATGGGGTCAATGACCTGCGCTTGTTCTATGAAGGCGATCTGCGCTTCCTGAAGCAGTTCAACTAAAACCGGTAAAGCGGTGTCTGACCCGCAGGGTCAGACACCAGTCTGCCGAAGCTACGGGCCAAGTGTCTGACCCTGTGGGTCAGACACTGGTTTACCGGTTCTAAAAGATACGAAAGCTGACTATGCAATTCTCTGAAAACTGGCTGCGCACCATGGTCGATCCGAAGATGACTTCGGATGAGCTGGCACACATGCTGACCATGTCCGGCCTCGAAGTGGAAGACATCGATCCAGTAGCGCCGCCGTTCACCAACGTTGTGGTGGGCCATGTGCGCGAAACCGCCAAGCACCCGAACGCCGACCGCCTGAACGTCTGCCAGGTCGACGTGGGCACCGGCACGCTGCTGAACATCGTCTGCGGCGCGCCGAACGTGCGTCCAGGCCTGAAGGTCGCGTGCGCCATGGCCGGCGCCGTGCTGCCGCCTGGCGCCGACGGCAAGCCGTTCGAAATCAAGGTTGGCCAGCTGCGCGGCGTCGAGTCGCAAGGCATGCTGTGTTCCGCGCGCGAACTGAAGCTGTCGGAAGACCACGGTGGCCTGATCGAACTGCCGGACGACGCGCCGATCGGCCAGAACATCCGTGACTACTTCGCGCTGAACGATCTGAAATTCACCATCAAGCTGACCCCGAACAAGGCAGACTGCCTGTCCGTGCTGGGCGTGGCGCGTGAAGTGGCGGCGCTGACCGGCTCGCAACTGAACCTGCCGCAGAACCGCATCGTGCCGGTCACGCTGGACGAAAAGCTGGCGGTGAAGGTGAGCGCTCCAGACCTGTGCGGGCGCTTTGCCGGCCGCGTGATCCGCGGCCTGAACGCCAAAGCCGAAACCCCGGCCTGGATGAAGCAGCGCCTGGAGCGCAGCGGCCAGCGTCCGGTGTCGGCACTGGTCGACATTTCCAACTACGTGATGCTGGAAATGGGCCGTCCTTCGCACGTGTTCGACCTGGACAAGATCCATGGTTCGCTGGACGTCCGCTGGGGCAAGAAGGGCGAACAGATCAAGCTCCTGAACGGCAACACCATTGAAGTCGATGAGTGGGTGGGCGTGATCGCCGACGACAAGGAACTGGAATCGCTGGCCGGCATCATGGGCGGCGACGCTACCGCCGTGTCGGACGATACAAGCAACATCTACCTGGAAGCGGCTTTCTGGTGGCCGAACGCCATCCAGGGCCGCGCCCGCAAATACAACTTCTCGACCGATGCGGCACACCGCTTCGAGCGCGGCGTGGACTTCGCATCGATCCCCGAGCACCTGGAGCGCATTACCGCGCTGCTGGTGGAAATCTGCGGCACGCCTGACACCAAGGTCGGCGCCATCGACGACCAGGTCGTCAACCTGCCGCAGCGCGCTCCGGTGCAAATGCGCACCGCCCGCGCCGCGAAGGTAATTGGCGTAGCGTTGAACGATGAGATGGTTGCCGATATTTTCACGCGCCTGGGCCTCGCGTTCACGCTGGCAGACGGTGTATTCAGCGTCACTTCGCCGTCCTACCGTTTCGACATCGAAATCGAAGAGGACCTGATCGAAGAAGTGGCCCGCGTGTACGGCTTCGAGAACATCCCGACCCTGCCGCCAATCGCCGCAAACGAGATGCGCATCGCACCGGAAGACACCCGTTCGATCTTCGCTGTGCGCCACCAGCTGGCTGACCTGGGCTTCCAGGAAGTGGTCAACATGAGCTTCGTGGAAGCGCAGTGGGAGCTGGACTTCAACGGCAACGACAGCCCGATCAAGCTGCAGAATCCGATCGCCTCCCAGATGTCCGTCATGCGTTCGTCGCTGATCGGCAGCCTGGTGGCGAACGTGCGCTACAACGTCAACCGCAAGCAGCCGCGCGTGCGCCTGTTCGAGGTTGGCGCCATTTTCAAGCGCGACGCTTCCGTGCAGGACGGCCCTTTGACCGTGGCCGGCTATGACCAGCCGCAGCGCGTCGCTGCCATGGCTTACGGCCCGGTAGCCGACGAGCAGTGGGGACAGAAAGCCCGCGACGTTGACTTCTTCGACGTCAAGGCTGACCTGGAAGCCCTGTTTGCCCCGCGCCAGCTGCGCTTTGCGAAGCTGGCTCACCCGGCCCTGCACCCGGGCCGCGCCGCTTCGGTGGAACTGGATGGCAAGGTGATCGGCTTTATCGGCGAACTGCATCCGCGCTGGCTGCAAAAGTACGACCTGCCGAAGGCGCCAGTGTTGTTCGAAGTCGATGCCGTTGCGTTGCAGCAACGCCGCGTGCCAGAATATGAAGAGATTTCGAAATTCCCTGGCACCACGCGCGACGTCGCCCTGGTGGTGAAACAGGTCGTTCCCGTGCAGGACCTGCTCGACGCCTTCCATGGTGCCGTGACGGCCCATGCTCAAGGGCGCATTGTGCAAGCCATTGTTTTGTTTGATGAATATCGCGGCCAAGGCCTGGAAAGCGACGAAAAATCGCTTGCTTTCCGCTTTAGCTTGCAAGATACTCAAAACACCCTGCAGGATGATGTCGTGGACGAGCTGATGAAGACGCTGACCGCCCATGTCGTCTTGGCACACGGTGCAAAACTGCGGGCTTGATTTAACAATTCAGGATGACCAGCGAGTCCGGCACTGCCGGACTCATGTACTTTAAAAGGCAGGGCAGCAAAATTAACAACAACGACGTCGATTCCGCCGTACTTGAATCCGCATTGGACGCCGAGTTGCACAGCGCGATGCAGAACGCCAAGGTACGCCAGGAAGCTGAAAAAGATTTGCCGACGCTGACCAAGGCAGAACTGGCCGAACTTTTGTTCGAACAGGTGGGCCTGAACAAGCGCGAGGCCAAGGACATGGTCGAAACCTTCTTTGACGAGATCCGCAATGCGCTGGAACGCGGCGAAGCGGTGAAGCTGTCCGGTTTCGGCAACTTCCAGCTGCGCGACAAGCCGCAGCGTCCGGGCCGTAACCCGAAAACCGGCGAGGAGATCCCGATCACGGCACGCCGTGTGGTGACCTTCCACGCCAGCCAGAAGCTGAAAGGCATGGTCGAAGACAGCGCCGGTACGGCGCGCGCATCCTGAGCTGCATAGGTGCGTGAATGAACGACCGACCTGGCAAGGCAGACCTGGTAGTGTTGCCGCCGATCCCGGCGAAACGCTACTTCACCATTGGCGAGGTCAGCGAACTGTGCGGTGTGAAGCCGCATGTGCTGCGCTATTGGGAACAGGAATTCACCCAGCTGAAACCGGTCAAACGGCGCGGCAACCGCCGCTATTACCAGCATCATGAAGTGCTGCTGATCCGCCGCATCCGCGAGCTGCTGTACGAGCAGGGCTTCACGATCAGCGGCGCCCGCAACAAGCTCGATAGCCGCGCTGCCGATTCGGCGCAAGGCGAGTATGATGAAACTCCTGGCATGGCACATGAAGCGCCGCCGCTGGACCGCGAGATGCTGCGCAGCGAGCTGCAAGGCATCCTCGAGCTACTAAAGTTGTAAGCAGCTGTAGCAAGGGCGCTTAGGCGTCCTTTTTTTCGGTTAGACTCGGCTAAACTGTTAAACCATTGGTGCTACAATATTAACGTTATGATTTTGCTAGTGATATTGCAGACGCTGGCTCCGTTCCCAAGCTAGGAATTCAAGAGGGAAGACAATGATTCGCGTAGCCATCTGTGACGACCACCAGATTGTACGGGCGGGTTTCAAGCAAATCTTTTCGTCGTCGGACGAATTCAGCGTAGTCGCTGAAGGCAGCACCGGGCGGGAAGCGCTCGACATCGCACGCAAGGAAGTGTGCGACGTGCTGTTGCTTGACATCGCCATGCCGGACCAGAGCGGTATCGATACTCTGCGTACCATCCGCCAGGGCCAGCCGGACTTGCCGGTGCTGATCCTGTCCGGCTATCCAGCCCAGCAATATGCGCTCAACCTGTTCAAGATGGGCGCCAACGGGTACCTGAACAAGGAATGCGAGGCGGAGGAGTTGATCAACGCCGTGCGCACCGTGCACCAGGGGCGCCGCTATGTCAGCTCGCAAGTGGGCGAACTGCTGGCGCAAAGCTTCGACCGCGATCCGAATACGGCCCTGCATACGGAGCTGTCGGACCGCGAATTCCAGGTGTTCCTGCGCCTGGCGCGCGGCGCCACCGTGTCCGACATCGGCACGGCGCTTTCGCTGAGCATCAAGACCGTGAGTACGTATCGCACGCGCATTATGGAGAAGATGGGCTTGCAGTCGAATAGTGACTTGACGTACTACGCAATGAAGAACAATTTGCTGGATTGATACGTCTGGTTACACTTTTGCGGTGCCGCACAATTAGCTTTCCGTGCGGCAGCATCTTGCTGCGGGTCTATAATGGGGAAAATGTACTTCACCATCGAACCAGCGCCCCGGCACCGGCTGCCGCTGTATAAAACGCTCTTGTGCGTGACCTGCGCGCTGATCCTCATCGTCAACGGTTTCAGCCTTTTCCACAATCTGCAATCGCTGAAGGGCGCCAATGAGCAGTTGGCGCTCAGCTCGCGCGTTGCCGAACGGCTGCAGTACCTGAACGTGCTGGTGCTCGATGCCGACAGCAGCGCGCGCGGCTATTTCATCTCCGGCAAGGAAACCTACCTGGGGCCGACGCGCTCGGTAGTCACCGAATCGGAGCAGCAGTTCCGCGAGCTGGAGAAACTGCTCGCGAATAATCCGATCCAGTTGAAAAACCTGCAGCAATTGCAGGTATTGGTGCGCAAGCGCATCGCCATCCTGACCCAGGCCATTGAGGTCTACAAGCACGGCGGGCTCGACGATATCGTCAATATTGCCAAGGTCAGCGACGAGCGCAGCGGCATGGATGAAATCCGCCTGCAAGTGGTGATCATGGTGCGCGAGCAGGGAGAAGCCATGTCGGCCCGCGCCGCCAGCTTCTACCAGGAATACCAGAAGGCCGTTGTGATGGGCGCCGGCATCAATGCCATCGCCATCGTGGTGCTGGTCATGTTCTACCAGCTGGTGCGGCGCAGTTTCGTGCACCGGGCAGCGGTGGAGCACGCGCTGCAATTGTCGAACGAAAGCCTGGAATCGATGGTGCAGCAGCGTACCGAGCAGCTATCGGTGCTGTCGCGTCACCTGATCTCGATCAGCGAAGAAGAGAAGATGCGGCTGTCGCGCGAGCTGCATGATGAGATGGGCGCCAACCTGACCTCGATCAGCATGGATATCGCGGCGGTCGCGCACCAGCTGCAAAAGACTAATCCTGAGCTGGCGGCCCAGCTGCGCCGTGCGCGCGGCACCCTGGTGGATACGGTGGAACTGAAGCGTCGCATCATCGAAGACCTGCGCCCGAGCCTGCTCGACAACCTTGGCCTGTGCGCGGCGATCGACAGCTACTGCGAAGACTTCACGCGCATGACCAATATCCCGTGTGAGACCGAGATCGGCCCCGATATTGACGCCGTTGCCAAGGCCGGCGACAGCAGCCTGTCGATTGCCTTGTTCCGTATCGTGCAGGAGTCGCTGACCAATATCCGCAAATACGCCAAGGCCGGCCATGTCAGCGTCTCGCTCAAGCTGCAGCGCGACGACATGCTGGTGCTGCGCATCATCGACGACGGTATCGGGATTGCCGCTCCAACGCTGGCCAAGCCAATGTCGCACGGCTTGCTGGGGATGCGGGAGCGGGCTTTGTTGCTGGGCGGAATCTTGAATATCCGCCGTGGGCGGGGTGACCGGGGAACCTGCATCGAGGTCTATATTCCCCTGAAGGGCCGGGGCAAGCGTCCTGTTGGCGCCGTGCCCCCGGCAATGCTGCATCCTAGCAGCACGCTACATCAGCGAGCAGGCGATCATATTCAATCTTCGCCACCTTATAGCACTCGCCCGCATAACGTTCCAGACCTTCACGATCAATGACGGTGATGTTGCCGCGGCGGTAGGTGATCATGCCGTCCTCCTGCAGCTTGCCGGCGGCGGCGGTGATCGATTCGCGGCGCACACCCAGCATGATCGAAATCATTTCCTGGGTCACCTTCAATTCGTTGCTTGGGGAGCGGTCCAGGCGGTCCAGCAACCAGCGGCACAGCTTCTGCTCGATCGAGCTGTGGCGGCCGCCGACGGCGTTCTGCGCCATCTGTGCGAACAGTGCTGCGTTGTAGCGCATCAGCAGCTGGGGCAGGGCGCCGCCCTGGTTGAAGGCGTCGCGCAGGGCTTGCGCTTTCAGGCGGTAGCCGTAGCCGGCGCTTTGCACCACGGCGGTGCTCATGGCGCGCTCACCGGCAAACATCGACACGCCCACCACGCCTTCGTGGCCGACCACGGCGATCTCGGTGGTCGCGCCGTCTTCCATCACGTACAGCAGGGACAGGATGGCAGTCGTCGGGAAGTAGACGTATTCCAGCTTGCTGCCGAATTCAAACAATTCTTTGCCGAAGGGCAGCTGCACCAGCTCCAGGTGCTCGAACAGGGACTCCAGTGCTTCACGAGGGAGGGCTGCCAGCAATTCATTTTGCTGGGCGCCGCTGTAGCTGACAACCGGCCGGGACGCAACTTTGAACTCCGTCGAACCAATAGGCATTGCTTGCGACAGCGAGTTCTTGGCAGAGACGCTAAGTTGAGTGTTGTTCATTTTATCCTCACAGAACTAAAGTACACGGTATTGCAGTCGGCATTCTTAGGGGTGCTGCTTGCCGATCGCGTTGGTAATACTTTAATTTTCTATGTGAGAGATGAACATAAGACCTGTTACCTCCGTCATGTAGGCTGGCAACATGGCAGTTTGTCAGGCTAGTCCTACAACATTGTAATTTTGGCTGGCGCACTGTTGAAAATCCTGCTTGCAGGGCCGAGGCGGAACTGTCCAAGGGCTTCGTGCAGGATGGCAGTTTCCGCGTGGACACGGCTGGCGCTTTCCGAGGCCTGGACCACCAGGGCGGCATTCTGCCGGGTCATGTCGTCAATACGGTGGAGCGCGCCATTGATGCGCGCGATCTCGCTGCGCTGACCCGCTTCGGCTTCTGTAATCCGGGTAATAACGTGCTCCATGCTGCGCACGGAAGCCACAACCTGGCTCATGGTGGCACCGGCGGCATCGACCTGGACGTTGCCGCTTTCGACCTTGCTGACCGAATCGCCGATCAGTTGCTTGATCTCCAGCGCAGCGGCCGCCGAATGTTGGGCCAGGCTGCGCACTTCGGTGGCCACCACGGCGAAGCCGCGCCCATGGTTTCCGGCCCGGGCCGCTTCCATGGCGGCGTTCAGCGCCAGGATATTGGTCTGGAACGCTATGCCGTCGATAACCCCGATAATGTCGGCAATGCGATCCGAACTGCTGCGAATTGCTGCCATTGTGTCGACTACGGCTCCGACGCTGGCGCCGCCGCGCAGGGCCACGCCGGCCGCCTGCCGCATCAGTTGGCGGCCGTCGTCGGCGTGGGCGCTGTTGCGGCGCACGGCGAATGACGGTGACGTGCAGGGCTTCAGCCTGGGTGCTGGTAGATCCGTGCAGTGCCGTGCTGCCGCTGGCCAGTTCGTCGGCGGCGCTGGCAATGCGCGCGGCGCCGCTGCGGATATCGGCGACCAGGCTTTCCAGTGCTGCCGTCATGCCGCTGAAGGCGTTTGCCAGCGCGCCGATTTCATCATGCGCCGGGGAGCTGATGCGAACGCTCAGGTCGCCCGCCGCAGCGGCGCGCACGGCATGGTTGAGTTGGCGAATGTCGCGCGTGAAGGGGGCATAGAAGCCGGCGCCCAGCCAGGCAGCGAGTGCGATGGAGAGCAGGACCACGGCGCCGACGGCGTTGCGGCGCACACGGTCTTGCGCAGCGCGTTCGGCCAGCAACTGTTGCAGCGCATCGGCACTGCTGCCGAACAGCGCGTGCAAAGCCGCAGCCGCTTGTTGGCCGGCGGCGTTGAAGTCCTTGCCGCTGCTCTGGTTGTAGGAGTTCAGCACCTCGTTGCGGGCGCGTTCGAGGAATGCAAGGGCGACCGGCACGGCGGCCAGGCGCGGCTGCAGGGCCGGCGCCAGCCCAGGGTGGTTGGCCAGGATGCCCTTGTATTGGCCCGGCAGGCGCTCCAGTTCATGGCGCGCCAGCATGGCGGTGGCATTCAGCATCTGGTCTTCATTGGCTTCGAACAGGCCGCTGTCGATGTAGGCGGCGCCGCGGCCGGTCATCACGGACAGGTTTTCCTCCAGGTCCGGCAGGCTCTTGAGGAAGGAGGCAATCAGGTAGGCGCTGCGTACTTCCGGGGCGAGCGACAGGCGTGAACGGTCGGCAGCCTGGGCGGCAAGGGCATCGGCCAGCGCGATCAGCCTGCTGTGCGCTGCAAAGCTGGCGCGTGCATCCAGGCCGGCCTGGCGCTGCTGCAGTTGCTGCCAGCCCTGTTCCAGCTCAGGCTGCGCGGGCAGGCCGGACAGCGTGCCGATGGCAAGCGGGCGCAGGCCCTGCAGCGCGGACGTGGCAGCCTGTCCTGCGGCGGCTATCGCGCGCGCGCCGTCTTGCTGCCTGGCGGCCAGGCGCAGGTGTTCCAGGTTGCGCTTTTCCTGCAGGCGGCGCAGCTCGTGCAATTGGCGGACATAGGCCAGGCCCTGGCGCTCCTGGATGGTGAAGGACACCGATTTGTGCAATTCGGCCACCAGCAGGCCCGAGGCAAGCAGCAGCGGCAGCAGGAAAACCAGGGAGTCGAGGGGCGAACTTGGGCAATAGTCGCAGCCTCTGCATGAGGGCGATGGCGGGGCGGACCAAGATCATGAGCGGGCTTTGGGCGAGGATTTTTGCGGCGCGATAATGATGCAAGGCAATTGTTACCTCGTGATGAATCGGGGCATAATGCGCGGTAATCAACTTATTCCACTCCCCATGCATGTAATCCTGGTAGAAGACGACGCAGTATTGGCCGACGGCGTAGTCCGGGTGTTGTCCGGCCATGGCATGAAAGTGGAACTGCTGCAAAACGGCAGCGAAGCCGATGCCATGCTGCAGCGTCCCGGCCAGGCCGACGTGCTGGTCCTTGATATCGGCCTGCCGGGCCTGGACGGCTTTGAAGTGGTGCGCCGCCTGCGCGCGCGCGGCAGCCAGCTGCCGGTGCTGTTGCTGACGGCGCGCGATGCGGTGGAAGACCGCGTGCGCGGCCTGGAGCTGGGCGCCGACGATTACCTGGTCAAGCCTTTCGCCACGCCGGAACTGGTGGCGCGCCTGCGCGCGCTGGCGCGGCGCCATGCGCCGAAGCCCAGCGTGCTGCAAATGGGCTCGCTAGTGCTGGACCTGGGCGCCAAGCGTGCCCGCGTGCGCGATACGGTGATCGACCTGTCGGTGCGCGAATGGGCGGTGCTGGAGTATCTGTTGCAGCACAGCGCGCGCGTGGTCAGCAAGCAGCAGATCATCGACGCCATCCTGCCCTGGGGGGAAGACGTGACGCCGAACGCGGTGGAAGTCTATATCTCGCGCATCCGCCAGAAGACGGCCGATGCCGGCATCAGCATCCGCACCATCCGCGGCTTCGGCTACATGCTGGAACCGGCCAATGGATAAGACTCTTGGATAGCATCCGCCTGCGCCTGCTCAAATGGCTGATCGGCCCGGTTCTCCTGCTGAACCTGGCCGGCGTTGCATTGAGCTATGCGCTGGCCTGGATCCCGGCCCAGATCGCCTTCGACCAGTCGCTCGGCGACGCCGCCGCCATGTTGGGCGCCCGCATCAGCGAACGTGAAGGGCGGCTGGTGCTCGACTTGCCGGAGGCCGCCGAGCGCGTCTTGCGCGAGGATGAGCTCGACAAGGTCTATTTTGCCTTGCGCGATGGCCAGGGCCGCCTGGTGGCCGGCGATGCCGTGCTGCCTGTCCTCCCGGCGCGTGCCGGTGCCCCTGCGGTTGACGGCGTGGTCGAGAACAACCCGGTGCGCCTGGTGGCGCTGCCGGTGCTGACCGGGCAGCAGCAGGGCATCGTGGTGGTGGCCAAGACGCTGCGCAAGCGCGGCCAGGCACGCACCGCCATCGTGCGCGCCTTGCTGCCGCTGGCGGCCGTGTTTACGCTGGCTTCGGTCGGCCTGGTCTGGTTTTCGGTCACCAATGGCCTGGCGCCCTTGCACAAGGTCAAGGCCGGCATCCAGGCGCGCAGCGCCGAAGACTTGTCGCCTATCCCGGCCGGCAGCGTGCCGCTGGAAGTGATGCCGATGGTGCACTCTTTTAATGGCTTGCTGGAGCGCGTGCGCGAAGGCGCCCAGGCGCAGCAAGACTTCCTGGCCAATGTGGCGCACCAGCTGCGGACCCCGCTGGCCGGCATGCGCACCCAGATCGAACTGCTGGCGGCGCAGGAGCGCACGCCGGCCGCGGCGTCGTCGCTGGCAATGATGCAGGCCTCGACCGAGCGCATGATCCGCCAGGTCAACCAGTTGCTGGCGCTGGCGCGCGCGGAACCTGGCCCCTTGCGCAAGACGCGCATGGAGCGCCTGTCGCTCGACCAGTTACTGGAAGAATCGATCCAGCATTTTGTCGAGCAGGCGCTGCGCAAGGAGATCGACCTCGGCTTCGACTTGCAGCCAACCAGGGTGACCGGCGACCGCTTCATGTTGCGGGACCTGGTCGACAACCTGGTCGACAATGCCATCCGCTACACGCCGCCCAAGGGGGCCGTCACGGTGAGCTGCTTCCCGCACCTGGGCGGCGGCATGCTGACGGTGGAAGACTCCGGTCCGGGCATTCCGCAGGCCAAGCGCGCCGCAGTCTTCCAGCGCTTCCAGCGCCTGGATGAAAAGACCAATGGCAGCGGTATCGGCCTGGCCATCGTCCGCGATATTGCCACTGCCCATGGCGCCAGTGTTGCCATCGACACTCCCGCCAGCGGGCAGGGTGCACTGTTTTCCGTGTATTTTCCCTCCTAAAACCGCTGCTGTCAGGTATTTGTCAGGTTTTCCTCAGGGAAATGCAAGCTTGCTTGTCTAGACTTGCACTATCAAATACCAGCTTTGGAGAAATACATGGAACAGCAGCAGTCCGGTGCATCCCGCCAGGCGGGCTTCACGCTGATTGAAATGATGGTGACCGTGGCAATTATCGCCATCCTCGCCGCGGTGGCGATCCCAGCCTACGGCGATTACATCAAGACCGGCCGCCTGCCGCAGGCGTCCAATAACCTGGCCAGCATGCGCGCCAAGCTGGAGCAATATTTCCAGGACAATCGCAGCTATGACGGCGCCTGCGTCGCCGGCACCATCGCCGCGCTGCCTCCTGCCGACGACTTTGTCTACACCTGTCCGACGCTGACGGCGACGACCTACGTGGTCAAGGCCGAAGGCCAGGGCAAGATGGCCGGCTTCACCTTCACGATCGACCAGTCGAACAACAAGAAGACGACGGCGCTGCCAAGCGGCTGGGGCTCGGCGTCGGAATCTGCGCCGATTACCTGCTGGGTGCGCAAAAAGGGTGGCACATGCTAGCGCGCCGCCAACAGGGCGCGACCCTGATCGAGCTGATGGTCGGCGTGACCGTCCTGGCGGTGCTGTTGGCCATGGGCGTGCCGGCGTTTTCAGCCTGGATGCAGGATGCCCAGAACCGCGCCGCCGCCGAATCGATCGTGAACGGCTTGCAGACCGCGCGTGCCGAGGCGGTGCGGCGCAATTCGGTCGTGCGTTTCACCCTGACCGGCGCGGAAGGCCAGGTGGGCTGGACTGTCGGCTGCCCGACCGTGACCACCACCTGCCCGGCAGATATCCAGACCCGTTCGGCGGGTGAAAGCAGCAAGCTGGTCAAGGTGACGGTCAGCGCCGATCCGATCCCGGTGCCGGCTCCGGCCGGCTATTTCACGGCGCAGATCAGCGATGCGGGGGCACTGCCGGCCGAGATCAATTTCGACGGCTTGGGCCGCGTGTATACGCCACCGGCCGGCACCTTGTTCAACCGCGCCGACGTGACCAGCACGGCCAGTGCCAGCGCGCGCCGCTATGTGGTGGTGGTATCGAGCGGCGGCCAGATCCGCATGTGCGATCCGAAAATGTCCTATGCCACCGATCCGCGTGGCTGCAGCTAAGGAGAATCCCATGAAGTCTCAACGCACATTGCGGGAACAAGGGGGCATAGCACTGGTGGAGGCCTTGGTCGCCATCGTGATTTTTGCGTTCGGCGTGCTGGCCATCGTCGGCTTGCAGGCCGCTTCGGTGCGCCAGGTGAGCGACGCCAAGTACCGCATCGACGCTGCCAATGTGATCAGCCAGTCGCTGGGTGCGATGTGGGCCGACCGCGAGCGCATCCAGCTGCATGCCGTCAGGGACCAGGCCGTCAGCTCTTTGCCGAACGGGAAACTGACGGTCGTGGTGCCCGGCCCGTGGACTGCGGAAGTCGGTGTCACGGTCACGGTGACCGTGACTTGGCAAGTGCCGGGCGAGAGCGCCGTTCATACACAGACCAGCGTGCAATTCATCGCTGGTTAGAAAAGGAATAATCCAATGCACGACAAGCAAAACGGTTTCGGCCTGGTCGAGATCATGGTGGGCCTGGGCGTCGGCATGCTGGCCATGGTGGTCGTGATGCAGGTGTTCAGCCAGGCGGAAGGACAGAAGCGCACCACCACCGGCGGCGCCGATGCGCAGAGCAACGGCGCGATCGCCCTGTCCATGATCGAACGCGATGGCAAGATGGCAGGCTGGGGCATGGCCAATTCGATGTTCTCCGACTGCAATACCACCTACTCTTATTGCGACGGCGACCTGAGCTGTGGTGGATCGGCTGGGCCGATCACCGGGCTGTCGATGGCGCCGGTGGCCATCACCGACGGCGGCAACGGGCCCGACAGCTTCCTGGTGCAGTATTTCGCCAACCCGCGCGAAGGTTCGTTCCGCTATCCATCCAATACGGAACTGCGCAGCAATATGCCGCAGCCATCGTCGGAGCTGAATGTCGGCAACACGGCCGGCTGCCGGGAAGGCGACCTGATCCTGGTGCAGCAGGCGGGCAAGTGCACGCTGATGCAGGCGACCCAGATCCAGGACCAGGCCTTGAAGATCCAGCATAACCCTGGCGCCAGCGGTCATTACAACCCGCCGGCCAATTACCAGAACGCCAACAACTGGCCCGCTTATACCAAGCCTGCGAAGCTGTCCTGTTTCACGGCCCCACCGGGCGGCGCCCTGTTCCAGCGTTCCTATAGCGTGAACAACCTGCACCAGCTGCTGCGTTCGGACAATTCGGCCAGCCCGGCGATCGTCAACGACGTCGTGGCGCCCGAGATCGTCGACATGCAGCTGGAGTACGGGATCTCGACGGCCACCGAGTCGTGGGTCAGCGCCTGGACCCCTGCTACCGGCACCTGGGCCAACCCCTCGGCCGCTGATATCAAGCTGGTCAAGGCGGTGCGCATCGCCCTGGTCGCGCGCAGCGTGCAGTACGAGAAACCGGAACCCAACCAGCAATGCGCAACCACGACCAGCGACATGGTCAGCAAGTGGTCGAGCTGGGCAACATTCAATACCAGCGGCTATCCGGCCGACTGGAAGTGCTACCGCTACAAAGTGTTCGAGACGATTGTGCCATTGCGCAATGTCATTTGGGGATAAGACGATGAAACACAGCAAACGAGCCGGCGCAGTCCGGCAAGCCTGGCAGCAGGGCGTCATCCTGCCCATCACCCTGATCGTGCTGGTGGCCATGACGCTGGCCGGCATCGCGCTGCTGCGTTCGGTTGATACCTCGGCCGTGATCGCGGGCAACCTGGCCTTCAAGCAAAGCGCCACCGCCAGCGGCGATGCCGGCGTGGAAGCGGGCATCGCCTGGCTGATCCAGACCGCACCAAGCGGCTCCCTCGACCAGGACATGCCGGGCAGCGGCTATTACGCCACCCGCCAGGATGCTCTCGACCTGACCGGCAACAAGCGTGATTCCGAAGGTGCTGGCACAGCCGATGACGACCTGAATTGGGACAATGCCGCAGCCGTCGTCAAGCTGGGCGCCGATGCGGCCGGCAACCAGGTGGCTTATGTCATCCACCGCATGTGCGATAACGCCGGCCCGCTGGACGCGCGCACCTGCTCCACGCAGCAGACCTTCAGTAAGGGCTATGACGAAGGTGCGCAGGGCGCGATGGAGGGCTACCGCCCACCCAAATTCGACAGCTCGGCCACCCGGGCTTTCTACCGTATTACGGCACGGGTATCCGGGCCGAGGAACACCACCAGCTACGTTCAGGCTGTGGTCTCAATCTAACGCAGGAGAATTCAGATGGACTGGACCAATGTCCCACCGCCGGGCCTGCGTGCCTTGCTCGCATCGCTCGGCCTGAGCCTGGCGCTGGCTGCCCAGCCAGTGTCCGCCGCCCCGACCGAGCTGGCCGATATCCCGCTGGCCAACGCGTCGACCGCCCCGATCTTACCCAACATTATGTTGGACCTCGACAATTCCGGCAGCATGGCGTGGAGCTATATGCCCGACTACGTGCGCTACACTTCGCTGGGCAACTTCGGCACCATGTGCCGCGGGCCTAACAAGAACAACACTCTGGTGGTGTGCGAGCCTGGCGACCCGCCATTCTTTGCCAGCGCCTTTAACGGGCTGTATTACAACCCGGCGATCCGCTACATGTGGCCGACCAAGGCCGACGGCACACGCCTGGCCGACCACAAGGGGAATACCTCCTATGCGGCGTCGTGGACTGCCGTGCCGAGCGACGGCTATGGCGTGCAGTTGATCGACGATACCAGCGCCGAGCAGCCTGACACTACGCCGTGCAAGGGGGTGGTGTCCGGTGGTAACTGTCCGCGCCTGTCAAATACTGCCGTGACCAACCTGGTGACCGGCTACCCGGAGCGCATGTGGTGCAGTCACACCTATGATGTGCCGCCGAGCGCGAATTGCAAGCAGGCAGTGGAGAACGGCAGCTATTCGTATCCGGATAACACCTACAAGTACCTGTATGCGAAGGACGGCGCGCCTTTCTACTACAACGTCAGCGTTGAGTGGTGCAAGACTGCGGATAGCGCGCCCAACCAGAATTTCGGCAAGGCAGGCAGCTGCCAGGCCAAGAAGACGGACACCTACAAGTACGTGCGCTACTCCAACTGGTCGCGCGTCGACATTACGCCGTCCACGAAGTTCCCGGCCAAGGCAGCAGGACGCACCGATTGCGCAGGAAACATCTGCACCTATCAGGAGGAGATGGCGAACTTCGCGACCTGGTACGCCTGGTACCGCACGCGTACCCAGATGACCAAGAGCGCGATCGGCCAGGCATTCAAGGATGTGCGCGGCACCCCGGTTGCCACCGACCCCGACGATTCGGCCTACCTGCACGCACGCATTGGCTTGACCACCATTAACAATCCCATCGCACTGGATATCGCCAACTTCGACGCTGCACAGAAGGAGAAGTTCTATACCGATCTGTACAGCTTCGATCCGCTTGGCGGCACGCCATTGCGCAATTCGCTTGATTCGCTGGGCAAGATGTACAAGGGCACCAGCACGCGTTACAAGGACCCGGTGCAGTATTCCTGCCAGAAGAACTTTACGATCCTGGCGACGGACGGTTACTGGAACGACAGCTATAACGGCGTGGCCGACACCGACGGCGCTGCGGGGGTGACGCTGCCATCGCGCGACGCCCTGCAAACACCCAATACGCTGGCGGACGTGGCCTATTACTACTACCATAACGACCTGCGCACATCCTGCAGCTCGAGCGATGTCTGCACCAATAACGTTGCGCCATCGGGCGCAAATGCGGATGTGGATGACGTGGCGCAACACCAGCACATGACCACGTTCACCATCGGCCTCGGGGTCGACGGCACCCTGACTTACGATCCCAACTACAAGACCAGCAACAGCGGGGATTACTTCAATATCAAGCAGGGCGTGACCAAATGGCCAGCCCCGAGCGGTAATGCACCCGAAACCATTGATGATCTGTGGCACGCTGCCGTCAATGGCCGCGGCACCTATTTCAGCACCAAGGACCCGGCGGCGCTGGAAGGCGGCTTGCGCAAGGCGCTGCGCAGCATTGACAGCGTGACCGGCAACGGTGCGGCGGCGGCGACCAGCGCGCTGCAGCCAACTGCCGGCGACAATTTCATCTATGTGGCGACGTACCGCACCGTGAAGTGGGACGGCGACGTGAGCGGCTATTCCCTTGACCTGTCGACCGGTGCAGTGTCGAAGGATCCCTTCTGGCAAGCGGAGCCGCTGCTGCGCAACAAGATCGCCGCGACCGGCGATAGCGATACGCGCGTGATCTACACCGCCGACGGCACCACCCGTACCTTGTTTAGCACGGGCAAGGGCGGCCTGACGGCAGCCCAGCTGGCGCTGTTCGACACCAACAGGCTGAGCCAGGCCAGCACCTGGTCCAGCACGCAGAAGACCGCTGCCACCGCAGCCTCGCTGGTGAACTACCTGCGCGGGCAAGACCGCAATGAAGACCAGGAGCGCGTGCTGACGTACGGCGCTTACGAGCGCCTGTACCGCGACCGCGAGAAAGCGCTGGGCGATATCGTCCATGCGCAGCCGATCTATGTGAAAGCGCCGCCGTTCAATTTCGATGACGATGGCTATCAGGAATTCAAGGCTGCCAAGGCAGACCGCCTGCCGACGCTATACACCTCGGCCAACGATGGCATGCTGCATGCCTTCGACGGCGAATCCGGCCAGGAACGCTGGGCCTACGTGCCGCCGATGGTCTTGCCGAATATGTGGCGCCTGGCCGATGCCAATTATGGCAGCCAGCACCGCTACTACCTGGACGGCCCGCTGGCCATGAGCGATGCGAAGATCAACGGCAGCTGGAAAACGGTGCTGATAGGCGCCATGGGCAAGGGCGGCCGCGGCTACTTCGCGCTGGATGTGACTGACCCTACCGATCCGCGCCCGCTGTGGAACTACACGGCAGACGATAATCCGAAAATGGGTTACAGCTTCGGCACGGCCTTCATCACCAAGATGGCCGATGGCCGCTGGGTGGCCGTGCTGCCATCGGGCTACAACAACGTGCCGGAAGGTACCAAGTATGCCGGCGGCGACGGCGGCGGCTACGTATTCGTGCTCGACCTCGCCAGTGGCTCGCTGTTGAAAACCATTGCGACCGGCGTTGGCAGCAACGTAAACCCAAGCGGCCTGGGGCGCATCAACGTGCGCTCGCCTGACTTCACGACCAATAACACGGCAGTCGGCGCCTACGGCGGCGACCTGACTGGCGCCATGTGGCGTTTCGACCTGGAAAAGGGCACGGCCAGCAAGCTGGCCGATTTCCCGGGCAAGCCGATCATGGTTGCACCGGTTATCGGCCAGATCCAGGACAAGCTGGCGATCTTCTATGGTACCGGCCGCTACCTGGGGCAGAGCGACCTGGACGATGTTGACACCCAGACCATCTACGGCATCAAGGACGATGGCGTTACCACGGTAAATGCCGGCAGCCCGCTGGTGGCGCAAACGGTCACGACCAGCGGCACAGCGCGCAACATCAGCCGCGATGCGGTTGAATGGTCCAGCAAGATGGGCTGGTATGTGGACTTGCCGGATACCGGTGAGCGCATCACGCTCTCGCCGCAATTGTTCCTTGGCACCCTGATTTTCGCGTCCACGGTGCCATCGGTGTCGGCCTGCCAGCCAGGCGGCTACAGCTGGCTGTACCAGCTCGATTACAAGACCGGCGGCAACGTCCAGGTGAACGTGGCGGGCGGCTTGAAGTATGCCTCGCCGATTGTCGGTAACAGCGTGGTCAAGCTGCCGAACGGCACCCCGATGATCTATCCGGTTGGTGCGTCGAACGGCATGGGCGTGCCGCAGGTATTGCGTGTCGGCCCTGGCGATCCGAGCGACGCGAAGATCCGCGTCCTGTGGCGCGAGATTTCGGACTGACGGAACTGTAATGGAAGCCCGTCTGCGGCCCTGGCTGGCGCTGGCAATATCGGCGATGGCGCATGTGGCCCTCGCCCTGTTCCTGGTCGGCCAGGCCAGCCGCGTCGCCGGCGAAGGCGGCAGTTCGGCTTCGCCTGGGCCAGCCATGATGGTGCGCCTGGTCGGTGCGACACAGCCGGCGCCGGACAAGGCTCCGCTGCCCGTTGCGCAGCCACCGGCCGCGGTGCCGATGCTTCCCATGCAGCCGGTGCAGGCGCAGGCTGCGGCGGGCACGGACGGCGTCGCCGGGGCGGCCGAACGGCACTACTTCGGCGCCGACGCGATGACCCGCCAACCGGAAGTAGCCGAGGGGCTGGTGGCGGGCAGGTTGCTGGTGGTGCCGGGGATTACCCCCCAGTCCGTGGCCTTGCAGGTCTGGATCAGCGATGAAGGCGCGGTCGAACGCGTCGCCCTTGATTCGCCGATGTCGGAGAAAGAAGAGCAACTGCTGCTGGCGGCTTTCGCCAGCGTCAGGTTCCAGCCGGGCCGGATCGGCCGCATCGCCGTACGTAGCCACCTGGCGCTGGAAGTCATGCTCGATTATGCCGTCCGGCTGTGAGGGGAGTGGTGGTAAAATAGCGGGTTTTCCGTCTGCGCCAACCCCTGGCTGCCATCATGTCTGACGATATCCAAATTCAAAGCTCGAGCAAGACCCCTGCGCTGATTGCACGCGAGGTTGCCCGCCGCCGTACTTTCGGCATTATTTCCCACCCCGACGCGGGTAAAACCACCTTGACCGAGAAGCTGCTGCTGTTCTCGGGCGCGATCCAGATGGCCGGTACCGTCAAGGCCCGCAAGAGCGGCCGCCATGCCACCTCCGACTGGATGGAAATCGAGAAGCAGCGCGGCATTTCCGTGGCGTCCTCGGTGATGCAGTTCGAGTTCCGCGACCACATCATCAACTTGCTCGACACGCCGGGCCACCAGGACTTTTCCGAAGATACCTATCGCGTGCTGACCGCGGTCGACTCGGGCCTGATGGTGATCGACGCGGCCAAGGGCGTGGAAGCGCAGACCATCAAGCTGCTTGACGTTTGCCGCATGCGCAATACGCCGATCGTCACCTTCATGAACAAGCTGGATCGCGAATGCCGCGATCCGCTCGAGTTGCTCGATGAAGTGGAATCGGTGCTGAAGATCCAGTGCGCGCCGGTGACCTGGCCGATCGGCATGGGCAAGAACTTCCGCGGTGTCTACCACCTGATCAACGACGAGATCCTGCTGTTCCGCGCCGGCGAAGAGAGCGTGCAAAGCTTCGAGGTGATCAAGGGTATCGACAATCCGCGCCTGCAGGAGATGTTCCCCCTGGAGATGGACCAGCTGCGCATGGAAGTGGAGCTGGTACATGGCGCCTCCCATCCGTTCAGCCTGGAAGACTTCCTGGCCGGCAAGCAGACCCCGGTCTTCTTCGGCTCCGCGATCAACAACTTCGGCGTGCGCGAGATCCTGTCCGCGCTGGTCGACTGGGCGCCCGCGCCGGAATCGCGCGATGCGTCGGTGCGTACCGTGCAGCCGACCGAGGAGAAGTTTTCCGGCTTCGTGTTCAAGATCCAGGCCAATATGGACCCGGCGCACCGCGACCGTATCGCCTTCCTGCGCGTTTGCTCCGGCCGATTCGAGCGCGGCATGAAGGTCAAGCACCTGCGCCTGAACCGCGAGGTGAAGGTGTCGTCCGTGGTCACGTTCATGGCCTCGTCGCGCGAGCAGGTGGAAGAGGCTTACGCCGGCGACATCATCGGCTTGCCGAACCACGGCAATATGCAGATCGGGGATTCCTTCTCTGAAGGCGAGATGCTGCAGTTCACCGGCATTCCGTACTTTGCGCCGGACTTCTTCCGCCAGGTGCGCATCCGTAACCCGCTGAAGATCAAGCAGCTGCAGAAAGGCTTGCAGCAGCTGGGTGAAGAGGGCGCTGTGCAGGTGTTCAAGCCGGTGCAGGGCGGTGAGGTGGTACTGGGCGCGGTCGGCGTGCTGCAGTTCGAAGTGGTGGCTTCGCGCCTGATGAATGAGTACGGCGTGGATGCGGTGTTCGAGAGCACCTCGATTTCGACTGCGCGCTGGGTTTCCAGCGATGACAAGAAGGCGCTGGCCGATTTCGAAGCGGCGCTCGGTCATAACGTGGCGTATGACGCGGCGGGCAACCTGGCTTACCTGGCTACTTCCGGCGTCAACCTGCGCCTGACCCAGGAGCGCTGGCCGAAGCTGACCTTCCACGCGACGCGCGAGCACGCGACCAAGCTGGATTAAAACCCGGTGAGGCGGGTCTGACCCAAGGGTCAGACCCAGGTTTACCGGGTTTTCAGGCTGCCCACAGCCGCCTCTCCCGCAGCAAAGCCTCCAACTGCTCCGCCGGCATTGGCCGCGCAAAGTAATACCCCTGCATCACATCGCACCCGGCATCCGACAGGAACGCCACCTGCTCCTCGGTTTCCACGCCTTCCGCCACCACAGTCATGTTCAGCGAATGCGCCATCGCAATGATCGCCTTCGCGATCGCCGCGCCATCACCAGGCACCGCATGGATAAAGCTGCGGTCGATCTTGAGCTGGTCGATCGGGAAGCGCTTCAAATAGGCCATCGAGGAATACCCGGTCCCGAAGTCGTCGATGGACAGATGGATGCCTGCCGCCTGTATCTTGTGCAGCAAGGCGATATTGGCATTCACATTCTCCATCAGCACGCCCTCGGTAATCTCCAGTTCCAGCAGGCGGGGCGGCAAGCCCGTCTCCATCAGCAATCCCTGCACCTCGTACATCAGCTGCGCATCCTTGGTCTGGCACGCCGAAACATTCACCGCCACGTGCTCGATGTCCTCCATCAGTCCCGCCTTGCGCCAGGTTGCCGCCTGGCGGATCGCGGTCTGCAGCACCCAGCGGCCCAACGGCACGATCACGCCGCTTTCCTCCGCCACCGGAATGAACTCCGCCGGGCTCACCATGCCGCCCAATGCTTCGCAGTGCCAGCGTACCAGAACCTCCATGCCGCGCATGCGCCCGGTGCGCGTGTCTATCTGCGGCTGGTAGTGCAAGGACAGCTCATGATTCTGCAAAGCCTTGCGCAGGTTGGCCTCCAGCGCCAGGCGCTTACTGGCCCGCTGCGCCATCTCCGCATGGAAGACTTCATAGGCATTCTTGCCCTTGTTCTTGGCGTGGTACATGGCAATGTCGGCGCAGCGCACCACGGCTGCCGCGTCGGGAGCATCCTGCGGATAGACGCTGACGCCAATACTCGCGCTGACGAAGAGCTGGTGGGTTTCGACCATGAACGGGTCGGCCAGTGCACGCAGGATCTTGCGCGCCACCTGGTCCGGTTCTGCGTCATCCTCTGCCGGCTCGACGATCACCACGAACTCATCGCCGCCGATACGGCAGATGACATCCGTGCTGCGCAGGGTTTGCCCCAGGCGCTCCGCCACCTGGCGCAACAGCATGTCGCCGATGTCGTGGCCCAGCGTATCGTTGACGATCTTGAAGTTGTCGAGATCGAGCAGGAGCATGCTGACGCTGGTCTCCTGGCGGTCCGCTCGCTTCAGCGCGTGTGCCAGCCGGTCGTTGAAGGCATTTCGGTTGGGCAGGCAAGTGACCGGATCGACGTGCGCCAGCAAGTGCAGGTTCTGCTCGGCCAGTGCCACCGCCGCGCGCATACGCCGCACCAGCAACCACGCCAGTGCAAACGAACCCAGGGTCGCGAACGCTGTAAAGGTGGCAAAAGCCAGCGAACGCCGGTAAAGCGGCAGCAGGGTGGCCCGGATGGAGACGCTGCCAATCAGCTTATGGTCGACGCTGATCGGTTCCTGCACCTCGATATAGTCCATGCCGTATTCGTGCAGCGACTGGCCGGTCTCGCTGATCGCAAGTTCGGGCACCGGTGCGTTATTACGGCGGAACTGGGCCAGCGGCGTGCTGCCGACGATGATATTCGCGCTTTGTACGTCGGGTGATGCCGACAGGCCGCTGAGGATCTCTTCCGCCGCACGGGCATCGCTGAAGAGGAGGGCGGCCGTGCTGTTGTTGCCAACGATGCGGGCCTGCACCTGCATATCGCGCAGGAGGGTACTGCGCAAGGCCATGAACTGGAACACCACCATCAGCATGCCGGCCAGGCACAGGGCGGCACCCGCCGCCAGCATGGTGGAACGCACTACCTTGCTGCCAATCGGCAGCAGCGCGGTTTTGGCGCGCGACTTCATTGCACACTCCTTGCCAGCCGCAATAGCTTGGAACTGAGGGTCAGGCGCGCCTGGCGCACAGGCACCAGGTCCACGTCGAAGCCCACGCGGCGATTGTCGATACCAAAAGAAATCATGGCGCCGTTGGCGCCAATGATCCTGTCATCCGCAACCGTCAGCACGCTGCTGGTCGCCAGGTCATTCTTGAGCAGGGACCACCGTTCGCGGTCCCGTGCATCCAGCACCAGAAGGTGGCAGGCCGCCAGCTGTGCGCCGCCCGGCGCTGCAGGCAGCGTGCGCACTGAAACACGGTGCCCGTTGACCTGCTTTTCCTGCAGCCCGGTCAACGCGGCCAGCAAGGCGTTGCCCTGGAAGACGCACAGGCGCAACGGCGCGCTGGCGGGCAGGGTGTCCGCAGGCCATTCGGTAAACAGGGCGAAATTGTACAGGATGGCCGCCTTCAGTTCCGCCTCGTCTGCGCCCGCAGGAAGCTGGGCGCGCGCGTATTCGCTCGCGGTGACCAGCAGAAGCAGCAGGGCGAAGAGTTGGCGCATCATCAGTAGGCCGCCTTCAGCCTGAGATAGACGCGGCGGCCGTCTTGCTCGATGGAGTGCTGCAGCAGTCCCAGCGAAGACGGATCCGCATAGCGCCGGTCGAACAGGTTCTGTATGCCAAGCGAGGCGTCGAAGTGGCGGGTCAGTCCGACGGTGAAGAAGTTGATGTTGGCAAGCATGAAGCCTGCCGTCTCGCCGCCATCGAGCAGCCTGCGCCCGCCCATGTACTGGCCCTCGACACCGACATGCCAGACGCCGGCCAGCCGCCCGGTGGCATTGAACTTGGCCAGCCAGCGCGGTGAATTGACCTCGCTGATGCCGCCCGTGACGGTCTGGCGCGAAATGCTGCTTCGCAGTCTCGCTCCGTTCCTGAAGGAGCGTTCATATTCAAGTTCGATACCGCGCGCACGCGCCCGGCCCAGGTTGCGGAAGATCGGCAAGCCGAATTCCTCGTCCTCGACTTCGGTTACCAGGCCGGAAGCCTCATTGGCATAAGCGCTCAGCGTGAAGCGCGCGTTGGCGCCCAATTGCCGGACCAAGGATAGTTCATGGCTGCGAATGCGCTCGCGGCCAAGATCGGGGTTCGCCAATTGACCGCCTTCGGTGTCGATACCGTAGAACAGTTCATAGCTGTTAGGCGTGCGGAATGCGCTGCCGTAGATGGCTTTGACCGTTGTTTCCGGCGACAGTTCGGCAATCAGGGCTAGGCGCGGATTGAATACGCCGCCAGTGCTGGTTTCACGGTCGTAGCGCAGGCCGGCGTTGAGCAGGATGCCTTTGGCCAGCGTGATTTCATCCTGCATATAGATGCCGAAACGCTTGCTTTGTGAGCGGTCATTCAGGTAGCTGACGAAAGGCTCGGTGTCGAAGTTCTGCTGCAGCACATCGTGGTTGTACTGGTAATCCGCACCGACGACCAACTTGTGGGATTCGAGCAGCTGCAGGAACAGGTTGACGTCCGCTCCCCACCACTTGGCGCGGGTCCGGTCCAAGTTGATGGTGCCGAAGGGTTCCTGGTTGACGAAGTGCCCGTCATAAAGGTACTCGGAATGGTAAAGGCGGGCCGAAAGCTCGCCGTGCATCGGCAGCATCGTAGCGCGATAGCCGACTTCCGCCATCCGCAATTCGTCGACCGTCAGTCCGCCCGCGACGTCGAATGGCTGGCCGTAAGAAGCCGTTGGCATGCCCTTGGTCCGCTTGCCGTCGATCAGGGTTAGGGACCATGCGCCAACTTGGCCGCGCGCAAAGAAGCGCGAGTAGCGTTCCCAATCCAGCCCGTGCGCGGTACCGCCGAATTCGGGGAAGTAGAGGTCGCGGCCATCACTGAGGCCGCGGTTAGCTGCCAGCAGCAATTCGGCATCGCCGTTTCGCCAGCCGTAGCTTGCGCTGCCGGAGCGAGTGCCGGCCTGGCCAGCTTCCAGCGTGGCGCGCGTCCCCTCGATGTCGGGCGCGCGGCGGGTGATCACATTGATCACGCCGAAGAATGCGTTGGTGCCGTAGATCGACGATCCCGGCCCCGGCACAAATTCGATGCGATCGACCAGTTCAAGATCAAGCGGGAATTCAGCGCCAAGCTGCGCCTGGTCGAAAACCGGATCGTTGATGCGCGTGCCATCAATCTGCAGAAGGAAGCGCGTATTCAGGTCGCCCGGCCGCAAGAAGCCACGCGCCCCGAGATAGCTGTAGCTGCGGTCGTTGCTGGTGTACAGCCCGCGAATGCTGCGCAACGCATCGGCGAGCGTGCGCCAACCGTAGGCACGGATGTCGGCTGAAGTAAGTACGGTTACATTCGAAGGAGCTTGCGTCGCTTTTTGGTTAAAGCGGGAGGCGCTAAAGACCTCCATCGACATCAATTGCTCAAGCGGCAAGGTGGTCAAGTCGGCATCTTGCGCGCATGCGTTTGCCGCCGCGAGCAGCAAGACTGCCAGCGGCCTGGTGCGCAGGCCTTGCAGTGCTGTGATTCTCATCCCGATGGTTTGTTTTCTAGGTGTGTTCACATGGTGGCATTGCCCTGCGGGAATGTACAGTGCAACAGGCACCATCAGCACTGATAAACAACATCCGTTAATTGCCGAGCAACGTTCGCCAGGCACTGGGCGCCTGGCCCGTCACCTGCTTGAACGCGCGGCGGAAAACGGCCTCGTCGCTGAAACCGGTTTCAATCGCAACGCGTCGCAAACCAGCGCTCGGTTTTGCCAACAGGCGCTTGGCCTGCTCGATTCGGCATCGAAGAATGTACTGCACCGGCGTGACGCTGAGCGCCGCGCTGAAACGCCGCGCCAGGTTGCGCTGGCTCATGGCGATATGGCGCGCCACGTCGTCGGGTGTGATGCCAGCGCAGCTATGTTGTTCAATATACCGTTGCGCGGCCTGGATGCGGACATCGCCGTGTTCATGGTGCCCGCTAGCCAGGCCGACGTCTGCCAACTGGCGCGCCGAGTTGGCATAGCGAGCGAACTTCAGCGCAGCTTTCTCGCCATGGAAACGCTTTACCAAGTGGGCGCAAGCGTCGATGGTTGGCGTGATGCTGGCCGCTGTGATCAGCCTGCCATCAACGACGAGTGGCGATTGCGGCGACAGGCGTACCGCTGGACGCGCGGCAGCGATTGCGCGCCGGTCCGCCAGATTGCACGTGGCATCATGCCCATCGAGCAAGCCAGTTGCCGCCAGCAATCGCACGCCACTGGCCGAAGCGAGGACGCAGCCGCCTGCTTCGTAGTGCCTGACGATCCAGCGCAGTAGGGAAGGGCTGGTTGGCACGTCGCCGTAGAAGGAGGGCAGCACCAGAACGCCGGCTATTTTGGCATTGCGCAAGCTGCGCTCCGGTAGCAATGGCGGCCCCGTGAAGGAACGGACTGGCTGCAAGGTAGGACCGACGAGAGCCACATCGAACATCGCGGCGGCATGCAAATCGACCTCACGCGCGTTCAACGTCCCTGCGACCGCGAGCAACTCGCGAATCAGCATGACGCCGCCAGCCCAGCAGTTGTGGTCGATGTAGATGCTTGTCGGTGTGGCGGAAAAAGTGCGTTGCATGACGAATAATGTACCATGATCTGCTGCGTGCGGCGCTAGGATGGCCACATGAACATCCTCTCCTACATCGACAAGCAAGAGCTTCGGGCCTTCACTACTGCCGACAACTGGCGTGCTTCCTACGTCATGCTTGTCAACGTGGCGCTGGTCGCAGCCGGCTTCGCGCTACCCGCGGTTTGGCATCATCCGATCGCCTGGATATTCGCTAGTGTGCTGCTCGCCGGCCGAGCGCTCGGCTTCGCGATCCTTACGCACGATGCCGCGCATCTGAATTTCTTCACTTCTCGCAAAGTGAACCAATGGATGGGAAAGTGGGTTTTCGGCGCCCTGCCAAACGTGCCTTATGCGGCATATCGTCGCGGGCATTTGGAACACCATCGTGCTGCAGGCACGGGCGCTGATCCGGACCTTGCTTTTGTCGCCGGTTACCCCGCTACGCGCGCCAGCCTGCTCCGAAAACTATTGCGCGACGTCTCCGGCGTGAACGGCGTGAAGGGGATCGTCTACCAATTCCAGCCGAGCGATCGCGGTGCGCTGTATCCGGTATTCGTTATGCATGGGCTGATCATCGCCGTGCTGTGGGCATTGGGTGTGCCAGAGGTTTACGCATGCTGGTGGCTTGGCCAGCTCTTCGTCTTTCCGCTGTTGCTGCGCTTGCGCGTGATGGGCGAGCATGGCGGCGTGCCCGATCATATGGACCGAGACCCGCGCCGCAACACAGCGACCACGTTGGCCGGCCCGCTCGCGCGTTTGCTGGTCGCTCCCAACTTCGTCAACTACCACCTTGAACACCACATGGCCGCAACTGTGCCAGGCTATAAACTGCCAGCGTTGCATAAACTGTTACGAGAGCGAGGCTACTTCGAAGGCACCGAGTGCTTGGCTACATCCTATTGGGCAGTGATCCGCCGCTGTACCGCCAAAAATGAAAACGCCGCAGGACGCCGCATTAGCGGCGCCCGCGGCGCCTTGGACAATATGCGTTAAGAATTCTCTACGCAGACCATTCAAGACTTCGGGAGGCTCTGCTGCGTTTGCGTAACGCGGGCCAAGTCGCAAACGGCTTCAAATTACTTTGAGAAAAATCGTATTGCGGATGCAGCTGAAAAGAAAGCGGCCATTGGGATGCTGGTGCTTAGGGAGCGCCAATCTTATTGGCCAGGATCGTTACCTTCTTCCGGCTCCAACATAGCCGTCGCAATTTGACCATCCGAGAACTCTGGTTGGCCCGGATCGTTCTCAACTTCAGGATCAACAGCGAACTCGAGCTCATCAGAGTCTTTGAAGTGAATCGTTAAATTCAATACTTCTTTAAATGAGTTCGCATCCGTCATTACCATCACTTTCCCACTCTGACTGATCGTCGGGGCACTAATTTGTTCAGGGCGCTTTCCCTTGACGTTCACTGACTTGAAGCGTACTCCAGACGGTGTCGGCGCCACCAATTCATAGCTCAAGATAGTATCAGGAGCGGTCACCTTGACCTTTGCGGGGGTAAAAGTAGTTTGATATTTCACCTTCTTTGTCGCTGAATCGAG
The DNA here is from genome assembly GCF_049904655.1 of Pseudoduganella sp. R-34. Taxonomy (NCBI): domain Bacteria; kingdom Pseudomonadati; phylum Pseudomonadota; class Betaproteobacteria; order Burkholderiales; family Oxalobacteraceae; genus Pseudoduganella; species Pseudoduganella sp. R-34. Next base: position 4,089,030 of record NZ_CP184572.1, on the reverse strand, counting down.
TGAAGGAACTGCGACAACTTGAACTTGAATGACAGGTGCTGCGTCCAACGAGTTTTGGATTTTTGGCATGAGATACTCCTTGTTGTATGTCTTTACTGTGACGAGATAATACGAAGATAGCGCTCGTCACGATACGCTATTTGACTTAACTTCCTCTTGTCTTCGGCGAGCTCGGCCTTGTTTCCGAGACATCTGTTTGCGATTGCTGATGGAACTAAGAGGTGGTAATCGCGCTGATCCCCTGGTGAAGCCTTCAAAGCCGCCAAGGCCAGTCGGCAATCCTGTTGAGATTCAGATGAATTCCAACCACGGGAACGTGCGCGGCCAAGTAAAGCCTCGATGTAACTTTCGAAGAGTAGGGTGTCAGCTTTGTTCTTCTTAAGCAGCCCCTCAAGCTCGGTTGTTGCGGTATCGAAACGGCTCGTCGCTTCGGAAGATTGCTTAGCCATTAGCAGTACTTCACCCCTTAGCACATCAATTCGGCCTTTGAGTGCACTAGCCCGGGCCATCTGTGGTTCAGCACTCTTGTTGTTGGCTATGTTTTTCAACAACATATCGAGATCGCTCAAGGTCGTAGCCCGAGGTTTCGTTAAAGCCTCCTCACGAATCATCCGAAGTTGATTTTCAGCTAAGATATAGAACCATTCCTGGTTGCTGGAGTCCTGCTGAACCAATCGGGTAAGCAATATGTTTGCCTCCCGATATTTCTCGATAGCTTGAGTTGAATGACCCATTGCGGAACTGAGCTCACCTTGGAAGCGCAACGTATGGCTCAACCTCAGTTGCCAAGTGGCATCATTCGGAGATTGAGAAATGAGATCTTGGAGAAGCAATTCCGATTGTTTATAAAGGTCATATGCTTCCGAAAGTTGACCCAATCGTACCTTCACTGCGGCGAGACCGACGATGCTATTTGCAAGGCCGCCAGAAAGCTCAGCGGTTTTACGCTTGCTAAGCGCCTGCTCCTTTAGTTGTACGGACGTGCCGAATGATGCAGCTGCAAACTCTAAATTGCCTTGGCGGAGAGCTACTGTGCCCAGGTTTCCATGGCTATAAGCCAGTTCGATAATCGCATCCACGTTTTCCGGCGCCACTGCTCGCCATCTTTCGCTTGCCGCCTTATATTCATTGAAATATTTCGTGGCGATTTCAAATTCCCTTTGCCTTAGATGAACCAATCCGAGCCAATAGGCATTTGTACCGAGATTCTTTAGATGTGCTTCGTCGGTACTGTTAGATGAGCCTTGTTGAAGCAAGAGTTCGCGAGCCGTCAGCAATGCCTCCTTAGCCTTCTCTGGCGTGGCGCGTGCGATGTTGACCTCTGCAATCACTTGCAAGGCTTTGGCCCTATGGGTCACGGACTCCGGCGTCGTAGTAGAGTGTTTTGTCGCCGTTAAATACTGAAGTGCTCGAGCACTCACGTCGTCAAGCAATTCTAATCTACCTAATGGGCGCACTTTTTCTACAAATTCCCCCAGCATATAACCCATCAAACCTTCAGCTTCGATTCGATGTTCTTCGGACTCCCGTTGCGAATTTCGCGCAATAAGACCAAGTACTGTCGAAAGGATCGCCAGGAGAAGAATGGCTGTGATCACAACGACATTGATGCGTTCACGGAATTTTGCACGGGCGATCGACCGCCGAATAAATTCAGATTCAAGCGGAGCAATTGCGAAGTCGGGCAAGCGCAACAACTCAGCGGCTTGGTGCGTTTGCATACCTTGGGGTATAAGGAGATCATTCCTCCGTTCCGCTTGTTCCCATCGTTCTGCTTGCCCTCGTAGGCGAGTTCGCAATTGCAATGCTTGACGATGGTATTCAACCCAATCGGAAACCCGTGGCCAGCGACGCAACAGCGCTTCATGTGCAACACCAAAACTTGGAACGTCGCCGGCCAATTCACTGACGAAGAGACGTGCTTCAACCATAACCCGTACCAGTTCACGTTCATCGTCGGTCTTCAACATCGATAAAGGACTGCGACGAGAAGTAACTGAAGTTTGGTCTTCTCCAATATTCACTAGCAGCGAGAGAACGCGAGGTAGCGCTTCCAACTGCGATGACGTTAAGCGACCTACAACTTGCTCTGCTCGTACGCCAACGGCACCGTCGATTCCGCCCAGTTCCCGATAAATCGCGAACCTTAACTGCCCCTCTTCACTTCGCTGACGGTAGAGCTCGTTTAAGCAATATTGGAGTAGTGGCAGGGTATCAGGGTTGCCTCGAGCGGCATCGCAAAGAACGTCGTCGAGTCGGGCATCGGTTTTTTCATCTTTTTCAAACGTCAAGCTGGCAGCGAGGGCCGGCTGACGAACGATTTGGGCGATGTCGGCGCCGTCTGGTGGAAGTACATCGAAGTGACCGCCGCGCGACTTCAAGGCGAGCAAAACTGGCTGTGCCATGACTTCGGGATAGAAATCATTCCGGCACGCCATCAGTATGAGCAGGCAGTTTGACTTTGCGAGCGCATCAATTACTTCCATGAAGCGGTCTGCGTCGCCTGGCAGCGCACGGAAAACTGCTTCTAGGCGGTCGACGAACACGCCGATAGCCGTGCGCTGGCAGGCCCGTTCGCGCAGTTCTGCCGCGACGGCATCTGGCTCGGATGTCAGGCGCTGGCCGAGGCTGTCGGCACTGGCACCGGAAAATAGCGACTCGCCGTTGATCTCGGCGTCGATTAGGGCGCCGGCCAAGGCCTGGAACAGGGTGCCGCTGCCGAGGTCGGCGCAGTCTAGATAAACCGTGCTGGAGAGTCCGACAGGCTCGTCTGAGCGAACTGCACCAGCCATTAATTGAGGCAGCAGACCGGCGCGGACCAGCGAAGTCTTCCCGGAGCCGGAAGGTCCGAGCACCAGCGCCATTGGACAACCATGTGCCGCCTGGGTTAGAACCAGCTCACGCAATTGGGCGGTCGCTTGCACGCGACCGAAGAAGATGGCGGCGTGATTTTCCTGGAATGCTTCCAGACCCCGGAACGGCGATCCACCCTCCCACGTGGTCGCAGGTGGCGCGGCCAGGGTCACGACGGGGGCAATTGCGCGATAACCGCGCTTGCGGATCGTCTCGATATACCGCGGTTCGGTGCTCGAATCGCCGAAGGCGCGGCGCAGCTGGGTGATGGCTTTATGGACCGGGTTGTCGCCCAACTCGTTGCTTCCCCAACAAGCCTGCAGGATCTCTTCCGCTGGAATTACCGCCCCGGGGTGGCGGCAAAGATAGCGCAGAACCGCCATTACGCGCGGCTCGAGCTGCGTTTTCGCTTCCCCGTTGGTGACGACATTGGCTTCTGGACTGACCAACCAGTCGCCGAATTGAAACTCCATGGCCTGTTGAACCTTCTTTTTATCTGTCTCTTATAAATCAATGACTTAGAAACCTTCCGGAGCATTTCTTCCGGTCCGGAAGGTTTTCTTCCGGCCTCCGGAAGGTTGCCGGAAGGCGAGGGAAGACTTTTTTTCTTACAGTGCAGTCATTGCCAAACGGCCAAATCTTAACATTCTTAAAAGCAAAAATGGTCACAACTAAAGCGGTATTTTTCGAAATCGGTTCCGACACCACGACTTCGGTGCAACAGCTGTCCGCCAGCTGGTTTACTTCCGGAAAGTTGCTAGAGAGTACGATTGACGCCATGCGGGCCGCCGGAGAGTTTCCTAATGACATCCGTTACGGGAGCATGGAAGTGGGCAGCCTGGCCCTCGGCGGCGAAGGCGAGGACCGTGCCGAGTTGCGTCCTGTCGAGATCCGATATGACTCCGCGGCACCAACTACTGCCCAACTGACATTGACGCTTGCATCAGGGAATTTGCGCTTTTACAACGCTTACGGCCGGCGCGACATCCTGCGTCAGCCGGTGGCCGGCTGGCGCCTTGAGTTCACGGCCGCGGTCAACGAATATGGCGGCCTGGTGCTCCAGGCGGCTTTATGTGACGTGGATAAATCTCATTTGCCGTGTGACAACGGCCCGTTGAAGGAATTCTTTATCACTGCGGTTGGAAACTGGCTGCGCAGCCTGGCTCCGGCGGTGCTCAATAAGACAGCAATGCGCCGCGCCGTGATCGGGCGCGAGAGCTTCCTGCGCCAGTACATCTACCCAATGGTGGTGGAGAAGCTGCAACGGCGCCTGGATTCGCTGCCCGACTATGTGGCGTCGCGCGATGGCGTGGCGCAGGTCAATCCGCAGGAATGCCAGAACGAGAAGTCGGGCGTCGAGGCGACGCTCTGCAACGGCGAGCGCGCGCGCTTCATCCGCAACAGCAATGGCTGGACCTATCGCGACCACGTTCTGCTGAACTGGCAGGAAGCCAACCGTACCTTGCATGACCGCGAGTCGGAGCAGGACCTGCAATGCATGGTAACCATGGGCCGCCAGGCCGGGCCGGATGGCGTGCCGCGTCCGACCATCGACATCAGCAGTGTGCTGGGCCGTTATGAGTGGGACAGCGTGAAGCAGGAACTGCCGCTGTCGCGCCAGCGCAGCTATATGGGCAAGGCCTGGGCGCGCGCGACGCTGCAATGGTCGCTGCGACTGCAGTGGCAGGTCGAAAACGGCCGGGTGGGCGTGGCGTCGCTCGCACGCAAGAGTGTGCCGGCCACCGACGCTGGGACTACCGGAATTTACGTGGTGTCCGACCCGCTGCCGCACCTGCTGAATGTGCAGCGCATCAACCTGTGGTGGGAAGGCAACGCTGCCAGCCTGGCCTCGGTTCAACAGGATATTGCCGGTTTCCTGGCAACGGCTACCGGCGACATGTTCGCCGCCGTTGCCGAGGGGCTGGCCCCAGGGCGCAAGCTGGGGTGCCGTGACTTGCGCATCAATGAGTCTGGTGACATAGAAATTGAACTGGGGGAGTGAAGCATGTCTGTGCTGATGACATCTGTGCCGGTGGCGCAGGTACGGAAGTGGGGCGGCGCCAGTGCGTCGGGCGCCTTGAGTTATGCCGCAGCGCGCGTGGCGCGCATTGTGCTGCAACGTGAACCGATGGCGAGCGAGGCGCTGTCGTGGACTACCCTGTATAGCTGCCAGGGCGAGGCTGTGCGCGGCCGCGCGGAGCTGGCGCTGCATATGCTGGCGCGCCCTGAACTGGCGGAACTGGACGTGAAAGAGCGCCTGCTGCGCGCCTACAACGCGGTGTTCGACCGCTACGACACGTCGCAGCCGGCCGACATGCCTTATTGGCGCAGCCAGGTGACGGCTGGCCGCGAACTGCCTGCGCTGGTGCGGCAGGAACTGGTGCCGCTGTATGAAACGGGCTACCGTTCCAGCCCTTGCGCAGCACCGGCCCTGGCCCGTTCGCCCCTGTTCGTGGTGCGTGACGCATCAGGCTTGCCGCTGGTGTTTACGGTCGGCGCCAATCGTTCGCTATATATGTTCCGCCGCACGCCGTTCGGCCGTTGGTCGCAGACGGACCTGAGCGGCATGCTGCCTTTGAACCAGCCCGGCAAGGTGCAGGCACTCGACGTCCAGCAGGCGCCGGATGGCACCATTGCGCTGGCGCTTGCGGTTGCTCCATGGGCCAGCGGCGGCGGGCCGACCTTGCATGTGGCAGTCGGCATTCCCAATCACCTCGACGAGGCAGCATGGGTGGAGGCCATGCGCGGCCTGGCGCCGCGCCATGTGCCGGAAATGCAGGATGATGTCACGCGTATCTCCTTTGGCCTGCTGCAGTCGGGCGCCGTGCCGATGGTGCTGGTGACTGCGGCGAAGACATGGTACTTCAACGCAGCGATGGAAGGCCCGTTGAGTGCCTGGGAAGAACAGGAGGGCGTTGACTCGCTAGCGTCGGCAATCGGCAGCTACAGGGTGCCGGGTGCCTGGCGCCTGAGTGATACGCCTTGCGGCCGCACCCTGCGTTTCAACAGCTTTTCCCGCGCGGCCTCCTGGGGGATCGCGATCGACTACCAGGGCCTGCCGCGCCGAGCGTCCAGCCTGCACCTGGCGCCGTCCAACGTTCCGAACGTGCCTGACGTGTTTGTGGCAGGCGAGAGCATCGTCGTCTATCGCGGCGGGCAGTCCGTGCCGCAACCGGTCGCCAATATCGGCGGAGCATGCGTGGTGTGGAGCGAGTCGAGCCCGGTGGGCGAGTACCTCGCTTATGGCGACGGTGCGGGCGGCCTGTGGCTGGTGTGCCGGAAGCAGGGCGGGCATTGGGGCATGCCTGTGCCCATCGCAACGACGCTGGTGATGGCGGCGCTGATGGCGGCGCCGAATCACGGCGGCGTGCATGCGATCGGCGTGACGCCAGGCGGGGCGTTGGCATGGCTGCGTTTTAACGCCGATGGCGCGCAGGTGGGGGCGGAGGAAATTACCCAGGCCGCGGTGTGGGATGACGAAGCACAGGATGTGCAGCGCGCAGCCCGGGTGGCGCGCAGCGTGGCTTAAGGCTTGTCGCGCGTCAGGAGCGCGTCGACGATGCTGGCGACCCAGCAGGCCAGCAGGATCCAGCCTGCCGTGGAGGTGCCGGGCATGATGCTGGCCTTGGTTAGCCGCTGGGCGATGAGGATCGGGTCGGGCGGCAGGGCGCCGCTCAGCGCTTGGTCCATCAGGACCGCGGTGGCTTTCCATACGCCATACATCAGCCAGCCGAAAACTGCCAGCGCCGGCAGCATGAATACCAGGCCACGCACTGTGCGCTTCAGTACCAGCATTTGGCCAAGGCCGGGGAAGCCGAGGCCGGAAATCAGGGCTGCTTTGGTAGATTGCTTCATTCAGTTTCCTTCAAAACCGGTAAACCAGGGTCAGACCCAAGGGTCCGACCCGGATTCACCGGTTTCAGGCAAGCGCGCTTATGCGTAATCGCTGACTGGAATGCAGGCGCAGAACAGGTTGCGGTCGCCATACACGTTGTCGGCGCGGCCAACCGGCGGCCAGTACTTCTGCTTGCGCAGCGACGGCACAGGATAGGCGGCCACTTCGCGGCTGTACTTGCGGTCCCACTTGTCTGCCAGCAGTACTTCAGCGGTGTGCGGGGCAAACTTCAGTGGGTTGTCCAGCTTGTCGAATTCGCCCGATTCCACCTTGGCGATTTCGGCGCGGATGGCGATCATGGCGTCGATGAAGCGGTCCAGTTCAACCTTGGACTCGGATTCGGTCGGCTCGATCATCAGCGTGCCCGGAACCGGGAAACTCATGGTCGGTGCGTGGAAGCCGAAGTCCATCAGGCGCTTGGCCACGTCTTCGTTGCTGATGCCGGTGGCGTCGGTCAATGGACGCAGGTCCAGGATGCACTCGTGCGCCACCAGGCCGTCGTGACCCGAGTACAGCACGGGGAAGTGCGGCGCCAGGCGGCGTGCGACGTAGTTGGCGTTCAGGATCGCGGTTTCGGTGGCTGCGGTCAGGCCTTCGCCGCCCATCATGGCGATGTACATCCAGGAGATCGGCAGGATCGATGCGGAGCCGAACGGTGCGGCCGAAATCGAGCCGATGCCGTCTTCGCTGCGCACGTAGCCGTTGGAGCGCTGGTTCGGCAGGAACTTGGCCAGGTGTGCGCCAACGCCGATCGGGCCGACGCCTGGGCCGCCACCGCCGTGAGGGATGCAGAAGGTCTTGTGCAGGTTCAGGTGCGATACGTCGCCGCCGAACGCGCCTGGGCCGGCCACGCCAACCAGTGCATTCATGTTGGCGCCGTCCACGTAAACCTGGCCGCCGTGCGAGTGGATGATTTCGCACAGTTCGGTGATGCCGTCTTCGAACACGCCGTGGGTGGATGGGTAGGTCACCATCACGCAGGCCAGGTTCTTGGAGTGCTGCTCGGCCTTGGCTTTCAGGTCCACCAGGTCAACGTTGCCCTTGTCGTCGCAGGCGGTCACCACAACCTGCATGCCCACCATGGCGGCGGAAGCAGGGTTGGTTCCGTGTGCCGACGATGGAATCAGGCAGATGTTGCGGTGGCCTTCGCCGCGCGATTCGTGGTACTTCTTGATCACCAGCAGACCGGCGTATTCGCCCTGCGAGCCGGCGTTAGGCTGCAGCGAGACAGCGGCGTAGCCGGTCACGGCGCACAGCATTTCTTCCAGCTGGGCGATCATTTCGCGGTAGCCGACGGTCTGGTCGTTCGGTGCGAACGGGTGGATCGACGAGAACTCAGGCCAGGTCACCGGGATCATTTCGCTGGTGGCGTTCAGCTTCATGGTGCAGGAGCCCAGCGGGATCATGGTGCGGTCCAGCGCCAGGTCCTTGTCGGCCAGGGAGCGCAGGTAGCGCAGCATTTCGGTTTCGCTGTGGTAGCGGTTGAAGGTTGGGTGCTCCAGGTAAGCGGAGGTACGTGCCAGCGCTTCAGGGAAGCTGGCGCCGACCGATGCTTCAACTGCGTCGAAGTCCGGCGCAGCCTTGCCGCCGCTGAACACGTTCCACAGCGCTGCCAGGGTGTCGCGGTCGCAGGTTTCGTCGAGCGACACGCCAACGTGCTTGGCGTCGATCTTGCGCAGGTTGATGCCGGCGGCAACAGCGGCTGCGTGCAGTTCGTTGGCCTTGTCGGTGGCGACGGTCAGGGTGTCGAAGAAGGTGTCGTTGACCGAGTAGCCCAGGGACTTCAGGTTGGCGGCCAGGATGCCGGTGTAGCGGTGGGTGCGCTCGGCGATCTGCTTCAGGCCTTTCGGGCCGTGGTAGACGGCGTACATCGAAGCCATCACGGCCAGCAGCACCTGTGCGGTACAGATATTAGAGGTCGCTTTTTCGCGGCGGATGTGCTGTTCGCGGGTCTGCAGGGCCAGGCGGTAAGCCTTGTTGCCGTTCTGGTCGATGGTCACGCCAACCAGGCGGCCTGGCATGGAGCGCTTGTATTCGTCGCGGGTGGCCATATAGCCGGCGTGCGGGCCGCCGAAGCCCAGCGGCACGCCGAAGCGCTGCGAGTTGCCGACCACAACGTCGGCGCCCCATTCGCCCGGAGGGGTCAGCATGGTCAGGGCCAGCAGGTCGGCGGCAACGATCACCATGGCACCGGAAGCTTTGACCGTTTCGACGGCAGCGCGGTAGTCGCGCACAACGCCGTTCACGCCCGGGTATTGCAGCAGCACGCCGAAAGCATCGGTCACGCCGGCCAGCTCGGACGGGTCGAAGGTCTTGACGGTGATGCCCAGCGGCTCGGCGCGGGTCTGCACTACTTCCAGGGTCTGCGGCAGCACGTCGTTGGCGACGTAGAAGGTGTTCGACTTGGACTTGCCGACGCGCTGGATCAGGGTCATGGCTTCGGCAGCGGCGGTGCCTTCGTCCAGCATGGACGAGTTGGCGATGGCCATGCCGGTCAGGTCGATCAGCACCTGCTGGAAGTTCAGGATCGCTTCCAGGCGGCCCTGGGAGATCTCCGGCTGGTACGGGGTGTAAGCGGTGTACCAGGCTGGGTTTTCGAAGATGTTACGCAGGATAACGCCCGGGGTGTGGGCGTTGTAGTAACCTTGGCCGATCAGGGATTTCAGCACCTTGTTCTTGGAAGCGATGCCTTTCAGCTTGGCCAGTGCTTCGTTCTCCGGCAGCGGCTGGAAGAACTGGCCCAGCGGCAGGTCATTCTTGTTGCGGATGCCCGGCGGGACGATGGCATCGATCAGGGCGGCGCGGGTTGCGTAGCCGAGCACGTCCAGCATTTGCTGCTGTTCTGCGGCTTCCGGGCCGATGTGGCGGGCGATGAAGGCATCGCGGGCTTCAAGTTGGGTCAGGCTGGTGCGGGTCATGGTGGGAAATCTCTTGGCCAGAATGTGAAAAGGCCCGCACGCAGCGGGCCCGGTAATGCGGTAATTAGTGCGCTACGTTGCCGTAAGCAGCGGCGTCCAGCAGGCCGTTGATGGCGTTGGCGTCGCTTGGCTTGATCTTGAACAGCCAGTTCGCATAGGCGTCGGCGTTGATCGATTCAGGCGCGCCGACTACGGCGTCGTTCACGGCAACCACTTCGCCCGAGACCGGCGCGTAGATGTCGGAAGCGGCTTTCACCGATTCCACCACGGCAGCGTCGTCGCCGGCGGTGAACGATGCGCCGACTTTTGGCAGCTCGACGAACACGATGTCGCCCAGGGCGTCTTGCGCGAATTCGGTGATGCCGACGGTCACGGTGCCGTCCGTTTCAGCGCGTACCCACTCGTGGGACTCGGTGTACTTCAGGTCTGCTGGAATGTTGCTCATGTTGGCTCCAAGGCTAAGGTTATTGTTTGGTTTTGCGGGTCTGGCTTAAGCAACCAGGATTTTACCGTTACGGACGAAAGGCAGCTTCACGACGGTGGCGGCCAGCTTCTTGTCGCGGATTTCCACGTGCACGGTGTCGCCCACGTTCACGCCCATCGGCACGCGCGCCAGCGCGATGGCCTGCTGCATGGTAGGGGAGAAGGTGCCGGAGGTGATTTCGCCAGTGTCGCCGTTGGGGGCGATGACTTTCTGGTGGGCGCGCAGCACGCCGCCTTTTTCGCGCAGGATCAGGCCGACGAACTGGGCGTTCTGGCCTTTCGCTTGCAGGGCCGCCTTGCCGATGAAGTCGCGCTCGGAGACCAGGTCGATGGTCCATGCCAGGCCGGCGTCCAGCGGGTTCACGGTTTCGTCCATGTCCTGGCCGTACAGGTTCATGCCGGCTTCCAGGCGCAGGGTGTCGCGCGCGCCCAGGCCGGCCGGCTTGACGCCTGCCGCGTTCAGTGCATTCCACAGGTTTTCAGCTTGTTCCGCGGCGACACCGATTTCGAAGCCATCTTCACCGGTGTAGCCGGTGCGGGCCACCATGGCTTCGCCAAAGGCGGTGCCTGGCACCAGCGCCACGTTGAATGGCTTCATTTCAGCGGTGGCTTCCTTGGCTTGCGGGATCACTTCCCACACTTTTGCGCGGGCGTTCGGGCCTTGCACGGCGATCAGGGCCATGGCGTTGGCGCCGTCGCGGCGTTGGGTGATGGTCAGGCCGGCATTGGTGGCTTCGTTCTGCTTGTTCATCCACGCGATGTCTTTTTCCGCGGTACCGGCGTTGACCACCAGGCGGAACCACTCTTCGTTGATGAAGTAGATGATCAGGTCGTCGATGACGGTGCCTTCCGGGGTCAGCATGCAGGAGTACAGGGCCTTGCCCGATACCTGCAGCTTGTCGACGTTGTTGGCGACCAGGCCGCGCAGGAAGGAACGCACGTTGGCGCCCTTGATGTCAACCACGCACATATGGGCCACGTCGAACATGCCGACGTCGGTGCGCACGGCATGGTGCTCTTCGATCTGGGAGCCGTAGTTGACCGGCATGTCCCAGCCGCCGAAGTCGACCATGCGGGCGCCGAGGGCACGATGAGCGTTGTTGAGTGGGGTTGCTTTGAGCGTCATTGATACCTCGGGGCAGAGAATAGGGGTTAATAAACGTAAACATGAATACGCCTACCCCTCTGTCCTTGGTACCTGAGAGATAACGGGAAGGTAATCCCGCACGCCCCTTCGGTGGGCCCTGCGCCATGGCGGACCGCTCTCCAGAGTTTTAGCCCATGGGGCCCTTGTTCGGTCCTTTTGCCTGAGAGTTTCTGGGTAATGCCCCTTCGGCGCCAGCGGCAGCTGGTCTCTCCCGATCAAGACTTGCGACTATATGACAGGAGGGCAATAAAGTCAATCTTGCGGCCCCGGGGAACTTGCCGCTGGGCCGTTGGTCCAATGGTCATGAAAACGCCAAACGACGACTATGACAATCCCTGGAAAGCCGCGGTTGAACGCTATTACAGGGAATTTCTTGCCATCTTCTGCCCCTGGCTGGAGGCGGCAATCGATTGGGCCGTGAACCCGCAGTTTCACGACCAGGAATTGGGCAAAGTAAGCCGTGACGCAAGGCCAGGGCTGGCGCCCGAATTCCTTCGTTTGTGAGGCTTGGGGAACGCGTCAGTCGATTGAATTTACAACAATCAAATTGCTCGACTTCGATCCGCCGCCGAAAGAATGTACTTGCCTGAGCCGCAGAAAGCTCGCTATGAGGCGGCGTTAGGTGAGCTGGAAAGGCGGTTGAATATGCCGTACGTTAATTCCATGGTGAGGGACGCTGTCGAGCGTGGTGAGGCGCAAGGACGGGTGCGAGGACTGGAGCAAGGTTTGGAGCAAGGTTTGGAGCAAGGGCAATTGATGGGGCGACGGCAAATGTTGCTGGAGTTGCTGGAGCAGCGCTTCGGGCTACTGTCGAGCCCTTTGCGGGAGCGGATCAAGGCGGTAGTTGAGCCCGAGTTGTCACGCTGCTCGGCGAAGCTGCTGGTGGCGCGATGCCTGGAGGATGTGCTGGCTAATGACTGAGGAGGGCACGCCTGGATGGCGGTCTGCGCTAGAATGACCGGACATCCATTTACAGAGTGGAGCGACCATGAGCGAAGAAAAGCAAAAACGCGATACCGAGGCCTGGTTCACCCTGTCCGGCGACGTGAACAGCGATATGGTGCACCGCATGTTCGATGCGGTGGCGGACATGACAGAGGATGGGATCGAAACCGCCCACATCCTGATCCAGTCCAACGGCGGCTACGTGAGCGACGGCTTGTGCCTGCACAATTACCTGCGCAACTTGCCGATCAAGATCGTCACGTATAACGGCGGAGCGGTGGCTTCCATTGCCGTCATCCTGTTCCTGTCCGGCGACGAACGCTTTGCCAGCGAAACCGCGCGTTTCATGGTGCACAAGTCGCATGCAAGTGCGCCGCACGGAGCGCGGCCAGATGCGCTGCGCATCATTGTGGAAGGCTTGCAGGCGGACGACGCCCGCACCGAATCGATCTTGCGCAAACATGTCCGTCTGACCGACGAACATTGGAATATCCACGCCTATTCAGACCTGCACCTGACTGCCCAGGAAGCTGCCAAGGTCGGTCTCGTCAACGACGTGGCCGACTTCAAGCCGCCCAAGGGCAAGCGCGTAACGAACATCTGAAGCGCAATATCTGAAACGACAGGGCCTGGAAGCGAACTCCCAGGCCCCCTATGCCGCGCCCGTCATCTAGCGATTGCCGCTACGGCTGGCAGGTGTCTTCTTGTCCGTCTTGCTCTGACGGCCGGTATCGGACTGCTGGCTGGCCGGCTGGGCTCCCGAACGGGAACCCTGGTCGGCGCTTTGGCGTGTGCCCGAGCTCGAACTCTGCTTGCTGGATTTTTGCCTGGATTTCATGACAGTTCCTTTCTGAAGGATCGGAACTTCATCATGCTTTCTGCAATAGTAAAGGTGAATCGGAATACAACTGACCGGCGTGTAGGACATGACCTTGCACCATTGTGGTGCAAACCCAACCGTTTGACCACATCGCCGAAAATATTTGCAGATTCTTTTGATTTGCCTATTGCCATGTGGAAAGAATCTGCGACAATGTGAATAACCACCAAAGTCAGGCCAGACCATGCTTCCAGAAAACCACACATCTTCGGCGCCCCAAAAAGCGGTCACGCCGCGGCATGCCTTGTTGGAAAACCTGATTAGCCTGGTCAATAAGCACATCAGTGATCAGTTCAATGAGTTGTCCACCCAATGGGCGGGCAGCTTGGTGGACGCGGGCGAGGCAGTCGACGTCAAGACACTGCAAGCGCGCTTGCGCGCCGGCAACCGGCTGCGCACCGATCACTACGCCTTCCTCGGCATCTTCGCCAGGCAACTGGAAAACGACCTGCGGCTGGAAATCGCGCAACTGGCGCCAGGGCAGAAGGCGCCGGTGCGCAAGGTGGCTGAGTCCCTGTCCCTGGTGTCCATGGAGGAAATGGATACCAAGGTGACCTTGGGCAGCTTCAGCAAGCCGTTTGAAGCCAAGTATTCCGATGGCCTCGCCACCCTGAATGTGCGCCTGGCCTTCCTGTTGGACCGCGATATCCTGCGCATTAACCAGAACCCCTTCCGGCCGGAAGTCTTCCTCGGCGCCTTCCAGCAGGCGTGGATCGATTTCATCAAGGATGAGGAGGCGAATGAGCTGATGAAGCCATTCCTGCGTCCGGAAGAGTTCTTCGATTTTGGCGCCATGCTGCAGGAGCTGAGTTCAGCGCTCGAGCGCAAGGGCGTGGGGCCGGGCTCGGTCGAAAAACACAAGTCACGCCGCGCTGATTCGCACGATGCGTCGCAAGCGTCATCTCGCAAGAAAAACCAGCAGGCCGCGCTGGCGGAGCAATTGCGCCAATTCTTCTCTGGTGCGGGCGATGCGCCGGGCGGCAAGGCAGCGCCGACCGGATTTGACCAACTGGGCGACCTCGACCTGTCACTGCCTACTCTGAGCGTGACGCCGGGGCTGTATGGTACGCCTGCGCATACAGCGGAGGCGCTGGCAGCTGCCGCGCCGGCAAGTGCCGGGACAGCAGCGCCAATGGCAGCGCCGGGGCAGCCAATGCCTGCGCCAGGCTATGTGGCCGGCGCGGCGCCTGGCATGGCAATGCCTGGTGGCGTTGGCATGGCGCCGGGCGTTGCAACTGGTGCCGCGCCAATGATGGCCGGCGTCCCTGGCGTGCCGGCCGTGGGCGGCATGATGATTCCTGCCGGCGGTGTTGTACCCGGTGGTGGCCTGCCGGGCATGCCGCTGGCGAGCGGCCCAGCAGTTGCAGGTGCGGGAGCGGCCGTCCCGGGCGGAATGCTGGGCGGCGTCGCCGTGCCGGGCGTGCCGGGTGGCGTGGCAGTGCCTGCGGGAGGCTGGGTTCAGGGGCCGGCCCAGGGCTTCCACGGCGGGGCCAATAACGAAGCGGCCCAGCGCGCATCGCTGGTCAGCGCCAAAGAGCCGCTGATGAATTTCCTGGCGCAGTTGCAGCGCGGCGTGCCGCAGGGCGCCGTGTTTGCCAGCGCCGATAGCAGTGCGATGCCGGCGCCGGGCATGCCGGCGGGCCTGGCTCCAGGATTCGCTATGGGGCCCGTGCAGGCCGGCGGCGGCGCGATGCCGGCCCCCGGCTTTGTTACTGGTGGCGGCTCGATGAGCAATGTGTTCTTGCTGCCGCAGATTAAAGAGCAGGCGCCTGCCGGCAGCCTGACTCGCGCCGACGAAGGCACGATCGACCTGCTGTCGGCAGTGTTCGAGACGGTGTTCCGCGACGAAAGCATTTCGCCCGAGATTCGCAACCTGATCCGCTTCCTGCAGATCCCGGTGCTGAAGGCCGCGCTGGTTGACAAGAATTTCTTCTTCCAGGAAGCGCATCCTGCACGCCGCATGATCGACCTGCTGTCGCGCATGGGCTGGGAGAATCGCAAGGACCCGGACGATCCTCTCTACAAGGCCATGCAGCGCAGCGTGGAGAAGGTCAGCGAGGACCACGAGGAGGAAATGACCGTCTTCACCGAGGCGGTCAATGAACTGGAAGCCTCCATCAAGGCTGAGGAGGCGGCAGCTGCAGCCGCCATGGCGGAGCCGATCGCCAAGGCGCTGAAGCAGGAAAAGATGTCGGTGGCCGCCAAGTCGGCCAAGGATGCCGTGGCACTGCGCATCGGCACTGGCGAAGTGGTGGCGATCGTCGAGGCCTTCCTGGAGAACAAGTGGGTGTCCGTGTTGACCATTGCCTATAGCGTCGAAGGCGAAAAGCCGGGCGCGGTCAACAACGCTACCCAGACCATGGATGACCTGATCTGGAGCGTGCGTCCGAAGATCACCCAGGACGAGCGCAAGACCCTGATTGCCAAGCTGCCTACCTTGCTGTCCACCCTGAACAAATGGCTGGACGTGATCAAGTGGCAGGATGCGGATCGCCTGCAATTCTTCGCCGAACTGGCTGAGTGCCATGCCTCGATCGTTCGTGCGCCGATTGAAATGTCGCCCGAGCGCCAGGTTGAACTTGCAATGGAAGTGGCGAAGAAGGATGCCGAGCGCCGCATGCAGCTGCAGGCTGTAGCCGAAGTAAAAGCGGAAGAGGCGCCGCCTCCGGACGACGATGCGGCGATCGAGGTGGATAGCCTGACGCGCGGCATGTGGCTTGAATTCGACCAGGAAGATGGCAGCCAGCGCAAGGTCAAGCTGGCCTGGATCAGTCCACTCAAGACGCTTTACATCTTCTCCACCACGGGCCGCCAGGAGGCGTTCTCGATCACGGGCGAGGCGATGGCGGAGCAGTTCCGCAAGGGCACTGTGCGCCTGATCCGTACCGAAGGCGTGGTGGCTGCAGCGCTGTCGGTGGCAATGGGCGGTGTCGCCGCCGTCAACGACGATCACCACGATTTGCCGGCCAACGGCACTTCTGCCTAGGTTTTGCGCAGGGCGGCCAGCAGGCCGTCCGATGCGTCCTCGATGTAATCCAGCACCGTATCGAAGCCATTCGCGCCGCCGTAATAGGGATCGGGCACCACGTCCGAGCCGGAGCGTGAGGCGAACTCCATGAACAGCCTGACCTTGTGGCGATGTTGCGCGGGGCAGGCCCGCTGCAGCATCTCCAGGTTGTCGTGGTCCATGGCCAGCACGTAATCGAAGCGCTCGAAGTCCTCCGCGGCCACCTTGCGGGCGCGTTGTGCGCTCAGGTCATAGCCGCGGGCAGCGGCATGCCGGGTCGAGCGCGGGTCTGGCGGGTTGCCAATATGGTATGCGTGGGTGCCTGCTGAATCGATGTGCAAATCGAGCCCGGCAGCCTGGGCGCGGGTCCGGAATACACCCTCTGCGGTCGGGGAGCGACAAATGTTACCCATGCATACAAACAGGATGGCGGTTCTGGTCTTCATTTTGTTCTTGCTATACAGGGAAAATGGTATGATTAGCCACTTTTTTAACACGTCCCAGCGGGCGAAGTACAGATAAAACGTGCGTCTATCTTCCATTAAATTGTCGGGATTTAAGTCGTTCGTCGATCCCACCAATTTCCAGGTACCCGGGCAGTTGGTCGGCGTGGTTGGTCCTAACGGTTGCGGCAAGTCCAATATTATCGACGCGGTGCGCTGGGTCTTGGGTGAGTCGAAGGCTTCCGAGCTGCGCGGCGAATCGATGCAGGACGTGATTTTCAACGGTTCCACCCATCGCAAGCCGGCCGGCCGCGCTTCCGTCGAGCTGGTGTTCGACAACAACGAGGGCAAGGCGTCGGGCCAATGGGGGCAGTACGCCGAAATCGCGGTCAAGCGCACGCTGACGCGCGATGGCACGTCCACCTATTACATCAACGGCCAGCCGGTGCGCCGGCGCGATATTACCGATATCTTCCTCGGCACCGGCCTGGGGCCGCGCGCCTACGCGATCATCGGCCAGGGCATGATCTCGCGCATCATCGAGTCGCGCCCGGAAGAACTGCGCGTGTTCCTGGAAGAGGCGGCCGGGGTCTCGAAGTACAAGGAACGCCGCCGCGAAACAGAAAACCGCCTGCACGATACGCGGGAAAACCTGCTGCGCGTGGAAGATATCCTGCGCGAGCTGACTAACAACCTGGAAAAGCTGGAAGGCCAGGCTGCGGTGGCGACCAAGTTCCACCAGCTGCAATCCGACCAGGAGGAAAAACAGAAGCTGCTTTGGCTGCTGCGCAAGAACGAGGCGCAGGCCGAGCAGGCGAAGTATTTCCGCGAAATGGAGCAGGCGCAAAACGACCTGGAAGAACAGACCGCGAAGCTGCGCAACGTGGAATTGACGCTGGAGCAGATGCGCCAGGCGCACTTCGCTGTCGGCGACCGCCTGCACCAGGCGCAGGGCCACCTGTACCAGACCAATGCAGAAATCGGCAGCCTTGAGGCGCAGATCAAGTTCGTGATCGAGTCGCGCACCCGCCTGCAGCAGCAGTTGGCTACGCTGACCGCGCAGCGCGACCAGTGGTCGCAGCAGGCGGAGGAATACGGCGGCCAGGTCGCCGAAGCGGAAATCAACCTGGAGGAATTGTCGGCGCGCGTGGAAGAGGCGCGCATGCTGGCCGAGCAGAAGGGCGAGTTGCTGCCGGTGCTGGAGCAGGAATGGCGCGAGGCGCAGACCCGGAGCACGGAGTCGCGCGCGCGCATCATGCAGGCGCAGCAGCAACTGGAACTGGAATCTGCGCACCAGCGCAATGCTTCCAACATCCTGGCCGGCCTGGCGACGCGCAAGGAGCGCCTGCAGCAGGAGAAGGGCGGGCTGGCGATGCCGGATTCATCGCACCTGTCGAACCTGAAGATGCAGCTCGAAGAAAAGCAGCAGTCGCTGGAAGAGCAGAACATGATGCTCGAGGAAGCGCTGGAGCAGCAGCCAAAGCTCGAGGAAGAACGGCAGGCTGCGCAGGCAGCCGTGCAATCCGAGTCCGCCGCGACCCACCAGCTGGAAGCGCGGCTGAATGCGCTGCGCCAGTTGCAGGAGCGCGTCCAGACCGAGGGCAAGATCACGCCATGGCTGCAAAAGCACGAACTGAACGAGCTGCCGCGCCTGTGGCAAAAGCTCGACATCGAGCAAGGCTGGGAAACTGCCCTGGAGGCTGTGCTGCGCGAACGGACTTCGGCGTTACAGGTATCGAATATCGAATGGGCCAAGCACTTCTTCAACGATGCGCCGCCGGCCAAGCTGGCGCTGTTCGCGCCTGCGGTTGCCGCCGCTGCGCCTGCGGCATCGGGCGATGCGACGCTGCGTCCATTCCTCGACCTGCTGAAGCTGAACGATCCTGGCTTGCGTGGCGTGCTGCAGGACTGGCTGCACAATGTGTTCCTGGCCGACGACAACGCCAGCGCCTTTGCCGCGCGCGGCACGCTGCCGGCGGGCGGCTGCTTCGTGACGAAGCAGGGCCACATCATTACGCAATCGTCGGTGCGCTTCTATGCGGCGGACGACGAACAGGCCGGCATGCTTGGCCGCCAGCACGAAATCGACAACATCACCAAGCAGTTGCGCGCGCAATCGATGCTGGCTGAAGAAGCCCGCAGCCGCGCCGTGCGTGCCGATGCGGCGCTTGGCAACCATGGCCGCCTGGTCACTGAACTGCGCGCCAAGGTGCAAAGCCTGACCGCCAGCGTGCATACGCTGCAGCTGGAAGTGGTCAAGCTGTCCGAGATCGAAGCCCGCTTCAACCAGCGCAGCAACCAGATCGAAACCGACCTCGCCGAAATCGCCGCGCAAGAAGAAGAGCAGATGCAGGTAAAGCTGGAATCGGAAGAAAAGTTCGAGCAGCTCGATATGGAGCTGGGCAACCTGCAAGGCGAGCATGAAGATGGCCAGACTGCCTTCATGCAGAAAGAGCAGCGCCTGGCCGACGCCCGCGAAGCCCTGCGCGAACTGGAACGCAAGGCGCAGGAAGCTGAATTTGCCGAGAAATCGGGGCGCAACCGCATCGACGAGCTGCGTCGAAATATTGCGACCGCTACTTCGCAAGTCGCGCAGGTGACGGAAAGCCTGCAGGCCGGCAAGCTGGAGCTGGAAGGGCTGGAGGCCGGCACCGCCAACGAAGGCCTGCAGGACCTGCTGGACCGGCGCACGCAGCAGGAGCGCGCGCTGGCCGACGCCCGCCATGAGCTGGACCAGATTACGCAGCAACTGCGCCAGTTTGAAGACTCGCGCATGCAGTCCGAGCGCAGCTTGCAGCCGCAGCGCGACAAGATCACCGAAATGCAGCTGAAGGAGCAGGCCGCACGCCTGAACCAGGAACAGTTCGCGCAGCAACTGGCCGAAGTGCAGGCCGACGAAGCCGCGCTGGCCGAAAAACTGCACCCGGACATGAAGGCCTCCTACCTGCAGGGCGAGGTAACCCGCCTGACCAACGCCATTACCGCGCTGGGCGCCGTCAACTTGGCCGCGCTGGACGAACTGGCTACCGCGTCGGAGCGCAAGAATTTCCTGGACGCGCAAAACCGCGACCTGACCGAAGCGATTGCGACCCTGGAAGATGCGATCACCAAGATCGACAAGGAAACGCGCGACCTGTTGCAGGACACCTTCGACCGCGTCAACCAGAGCTTCTCCGAACTGTTCCCGATCCTGTTCGGCGGCGGCCAGGCCAAGCTGATCATGACCGGCGAGGAAATCCTCGACTCCGGCGTGCAGGTCATGGCGCAACCGCCAGGCAAGAAGAACGCCACCATCCATCTGCTGTCCGGCGGCGAAAAGGCGCTGACCGCAACGGCCCTGGTGTTCTCGATGTTCCGTTTGAATCCCGCGCCATTCTGCCTGCTGGACGAGGTGGACGCGCCGTTGGACGATGCCAATACCGAGCGCTTCTGCCGCATGGTCAAGCGCATGTCCGAACAGACCCAATTCCTCTTCATCTCGCACAACAAGATTGCGATGGAGATGGCCAATCAACTGATCGGTGTGACGATGCAGGAACAAGGTGTGTCGCGCATCGTAGCGGTGGACATGGAATCCGCCGCATCATTTGCTACAGAGGCTCAAGCCGCATGATTACAGATTTCCAAATGAGTTTGATTGCCGCCGGCGGCGTGTTCGTCGTTGGCGTCATAAGCTACAACAAGTGGCAGGAGTACAAGCTGAAGAAACGTGTCGAGCGCGCCTTCGACGGCCAGCACGACGATGTCCTGATGCGCAGCGATGACGGCGTGCGCGCCGAACCGCGCTTCCACCTCGACGACGTGCCGATGCCGGACGCCGGTTCGGGCGCCTACGGCGTGCCGGAACATGTCGGAGGCCATGTCGGCAACGTCGCCGGGCCCAATATCGCACCGGACAGCAATGCGCCGGTGCTGCCGGTACGCGCCGCCGATGCCGGCGTGCCTGCCGAAGAACTGGCCACCTGCCTGGTCGATCCGCTGATCGATTGCCTGCTGCCGCTGGAACTGGAAGCGCCGGCCCGCGGCGAAAAACTGCTGCCGGCCCTGCAGAAGCTGCGCTTTGTCGGCAACAAGCCTGTCCACTTCATTGGCCTGGCCGTGAGCGGCGACTGGGAACCGGTGCGCCACGGCGTGGTGTACACCAAATTGCAAGGCGGGGTGCAGCTGGCCAGCCGCAGCACCGCATTGAATGAACTGGAATACTCCGAGCTGGTGACGCGCCTGCGCAGCGTGTCCGACGAAATCGGCGCCGAGCCGCAAATCCCGGACATGATCGAAGTCATGCAGGATGCGAAAAACCTGCATCGCTTCGTAGCCAACCACGATGCGCAGCTGGGCGTGAACCTCGCTTCCAACGGTGCTCCATGGAACATAGCGACCCTGCTCGGCGCATTGGAGAAGCTGGGCTTCGACATGCGCCCGGACGGCCGCTATGCCATGCCGGACGGCGAGGGCGGCTACTTGTTCTCGTTGTCGACCAACGTCACGCTGGCCGAGGAAACCACTTCGCGCCTGACCTTGTTGCTGGACGTGCCTTGCGTCGCTCCGGCACGCGACGGCTTTGGCTCGATGATCGGCTGTGCCAAGAACCTGATGGCGCGCCTGGATGCGACCATTGTCGATGACGCCAACCAGCCGCTGGCCGACGAAACCCTGGCCAGCATTGCCGGCCAGGTGCGCGAGTTCTACGACGACATGGCTGCATCGGATATTCCTGCTGGTTCCACCCGCGCACTGCGCCTGTTCAGCTAACCGGAAACATGAGCAATACCCAACACGCAACACCCGCCGAACGCGCAGCCTGGTTGAACGCGGAGCTGAACCGCCACCTGCACGCCTACCACGTGCTGGATGCGCCGACCATCCCCGATGCCGAATACGACAAGCTGTTCGTCGAACTGCAGTCGATTGAAGCGGCGCACCCCGAGCTGCAGGCTCCCGACTCGCCAACCCTGCGCGTGGGCGCGCCGCCCCTGGCGGAATTCGCCGCCGTGACGCATGCGGTGCCGATGCTGTCGCTGAATAACGGTTTCAACGACGAGGATATCGAGAACTTCGACCGCCGCGTGCGCGAAGGACTCGACGCAGTGCAACTGGTCGAATACGCAACCGAGGCCAAGTTCGACGGCCTGGCCATCAACCTGCGCTACGAAGACGGCGTCTTCGTGCAGGCGGCAACGCGCGGCGACGGCTACACCGGCGAGGACGTCACTGCCAACATCCGTACCATCAAGGGCATCCCGCTGCGCCTGAATACCGATGCGCCGCCGCCGGTGCTGGAAGTACGCGGCGAAGTGCTGATGTTCAAGGCCGATTTTGCCGCCCTGAACGCGCGCCAGCGTGAACTGGGCCAGAAAGAGTTCGTCAACCCGCGCAACGCTGCCGCCGGCGCGCTGCGCCAGCTCGACTCGCGCATCACCGCGCAGCGCAAGCTGAGCTTCTATGCCTATGGCATCGGCGAACTGACCGGCGCCGAACTGCCGGCAACGCACAGCGCGCTGCTGGACTGGTACGCCGAACTTGGCCTGCCCGTATGCGCCGAACGCGAGGTGGTGCGCGGCAAGGATGGCTTGCTGGGCTACTACGAGCGCATCGGGAAAGCGCGTCCCTCGCTGCCGTACGAGATCGACGGCGTGGTGTACAAGACCAACCGCTTCGAAGACCAGCGTGCGCTGGGCTTCGTTTCGCGCGCCCCGCGTTTTGCGCTGGCGCATAAATTCCCGGCGGAAGAAGCGCTGACGACCGTGCAGGCGATCGAGGTACAGGTTGGCCGTACCGGCGCGATTACGCCGGTGGCGCGCCTGGCGCCGGTCTTCGTCGGCGGCGTGACTGTCACCAATGCAACGCTGCATAACGAGGACGAAGTGCGCCGCAAGGACGTACGTGTTGGCGATACGGTCATCGTGCGCCGCGCGGGCGACGTGATTCCGGAAGTGCTGTCCGTGGTGCTGGAGAAGCGCCCAGCGCCGGAACCGCTGATGTGGGCGCTGCCGGCCGAATGTCCCGTATGCGGTTCGCACGTGGTGCGTGAGGCCGACGAAGCGGTCGCGCGCTGCTCCGGCGGCCTGTTCTGCTCCGCCCAGCGCAAGGAGGCGATCCGCCACTTCTGCGGCCGCCGCATGATGGATATCGAAGGCCTGGGCGACCGCTACATCGACAACCTGGTCGAGTGCAACCTGGTGCATGGCGTGGCGGACCTGTACCGCCTGACCCTGGATGACCTGCTGAAAATGAAGCGCCTGGCCGACGAGCGAGACGGCACCACGCCGGAAACTGTCGCCCAGGGCAAGGTCCCGACCAAGTGGGCGGAAAACCTGCTGGACGCCATCTCCGCCAGCAAGAACCCGCCCCTGGATCGCCTGCTGTTCGCACTGGGCATCCGCCACGTCGGCGAGTCGACCGCCAAGACGCTGGCCGACTGGCTGGGCAAGCTGGAATTGATCCGCAAGGCGCCCGTGGCGCTGCTGCGCGTGCTGCCTGATATCGGCGGTACGGTAGCCGAATCGATTGCCGATTTCTTCGCCGAAGAGCGCAACCAGGAGGCGCTGGATGCGCTGCTGGCCGCTGGCGTGGCGCCGAAAGGGGAGCATGCTCCAAAGGCCGCGCTGCGCGAAAAGCTGGACACGGTTGCGCTGCTGGCTGCCGTCGGCATTCCGAAACTGACCGAGCCGCGCGCGCGCCAGCTGGTAGAGCAGGGCATGACGCTGGAGGCACTGTCGCACTTGACGGTGTATAACGTGTTCGGCCTGCCGGCGACCGTGGAACAGGGCCTTGAAGCCTGGCTGCGCGAACAGGCCAACCGCGAATGCCTGGTGGCCCTGCACGAGCTGCGCGAAGCGCTGCTGGCACAACTGCCCGAGGTGGCCGAGGCGGAAGGCGCCATGAGCGGCAGGACCTTCGTCCTCACCGGGACGCTGCCGACCATGAGCCGCGACCAGGCGCAAGCCCTGATCGAAGGTGCCGGCGGCAAGGTGTCGGGTTCGGTGTCGAAGAAAACCTCGTATGTCGTCGCCGGCGCGGAGGCGGGCAGCAAACTGGCCAAGGCCGAAGAGCTGGGCGTGACGATTCTTGATGAAGCGGGCTTGCTCGCGCTGCTGGGAGGCTAAGCATGGCCGTGCGTGAAATCCTGAAAATGGGCGATCCGCGGCTGTTGCGCGTTGCCGAGCCGGTGCGCGAGTTCAACACGAAAGAGCTGCATGCGCTGATCGTGGACATGTTCGACACCATGCATGCGGCGAACGGCGCCGGCCTGGCGGCGCCGCAGATTGGCGTCAACCTGCAACTGGTGATCTACGGCTTCAAGGCCAACACGCGTTATCCCGATGCGCCGCAAGTGCCGGAAACGGTGCTGATCAACCCTGTGCTGACGCCGCTCGGCGAAGAGATGGTAGAGGCCTTTGAAGGCTGCCTGTCGGTGCCGGGCCTGCGCGGCTCTGTGCCGCGCTATACGCGCCTGCACTATGAGGGCTACGACCAGTTCGGCGAACGCATCGTGCGCGATGCCGAGGGATTCCATGCCCGCGTGGTACAGCATGAGGTCGATCATTTGCTGGGGATCCTGTATCCAGCACGGATCCGCGACTTCTCCAAGTTCGGCTTTACCTCGGTGTTGTTCCCCGACCTCGATCCCGGCGACGACGACTGATTTGTTTGGCGGCGCCGCGAATCTGGCGTAATATCCCGGCCACTTTGCATCCTTATCAACACAACGGATTACCCAGATGAGCAACCAGTCGCAGAACAACCCGCTCGAATTCAGTGTCCGCGGCATCGCCCTCGGCATTCTCATTACACTGGTCTTTACCGCGGCGCAGGTCTATCTTGGCCTGAAAGTCGGCTTGACCTTCGCCACCTCGATTCCCGCTGCCGTGATTTCCATGGCCCTGCTCAGCGCATTCAAGGATGCGACGATCCAGGAAAACAATATCGTGCAGACCATCGCGTCGGCCGCGGGCACGCTGGCGTCTGTGATTTTCGTGCTGCCTGGCCTGCTGATGATCGGCTGGTGGGCAAAAATTCCTTTCTGGCCAACCTTTGGCGCCTGCGCCATCGGCGGCGTGCTGGGCGTGATGTACACCATGCCGCTGCGTCGCGCACTGGTGTCGCAGTCCGACCTCCCGTATCCGGAAGGCGTGGCCGCGGCGGAAGTGCTGAAAGTCGGCACCCAATCGCGTGCCGGCGCGCAGGAGGGCAAGGCTGGACTGTGGGCGGTGATCTGGGGTTCCGTGGCTTCCGCCATTTTCGCTTTCCTCGGCGCTGCCAAGCTGGTTGCCGCTGAAGTGGCGCATTTCGTCAAATTCGGCAACGGCGCCACCGGCCTGGGAGCATCGAGCTCGCTGGCCCTGGTGGGCGCCGGCCACCTGATGGGTATCGCGGTCGGCATGGCCATGCTGGTCGGCCTGGTGATTGCATGGGGTATCCTGGTCCCGTTGCTGACCATGGCCAATCCGGCGGCTCCCGGCGTATCGGTGGCCGACCACGCCCTGGGCATCTGGAGCAGCCAGGTGCGCATGATGGGCGCCGGCACCATTGGCGCTGCCGCGATCGTGACGCTGGCGACACTGGCCAAGCCGGTCGTGGGCGGCCTGAAGTCCGCGATGGAGTCTGCACGCCGCGCCAAGGCCGGCGGCGGCGACGTGCCGCGCGAAGACAAGGACCTGCCGATCTTCATCGTCGGCCTGGTGACCCTTCTGTCTATGGTGCCGGCAGGCTGGCTGCTGTCGTCCTTCCTGTCGGGCGGCCCGCTGTCCTCGATCTCGACCCCTCTGATCGTGGTGGGCATCGGCTACATCCTGATTGCCGGCATGCTGGCTGCCGCGGTGTGCGGCTACATGGCCGGCCTGATCGGCTCTTCCAATTCGCCGGTATCCGGCCTGGCCATCCTGTCGATCCTGGGTGCCGCCACCTCGGTAGGCTGGGTGGGCCGCGAAATCATGGGGCCGGATACCGCCCAGGCGCTGATCGCTTTCGCACTGTTCGTCACCACCGTGGTGCTGGCAGTAGCCGTGATCGGCAACGACAACCTGCAGGACCTGAAGACCGGCCAGCTGGTCGGCGCGACGCCCTGGAAGCAGCAGGTCGCCCTGATCATCGGCGTGTTCGCCGGTTCCTGCGTGGTGCCGCCGGTGCTGGAGCTGCTGAACCACGCGAACGGCTTCGCGGGCGCACCGAATGCCAATGCCATTTCCGACCAGCCGCTGGCGGCCCCGCAAGCGACCCTGATTTCCACGCTGGCCAAAGGCGTGATCGGCGGCGACCTGAAATGGGACCTGATCGGCTATGGCGCCCTGATCGGCCTGGCACTGGTTGCACTCGACTTCATCCTGAAGAAGTCCAGCAACCGCAAATACAGCTGTGCGCCGCTCGGCGTCGGCCTGGCCATCTACTTGCCGTCGGCGGTTACCTCGCCGGTGGTGGTGGGCGCAATCGCCGGTTACTTCTTCGAGAAAGCAATGCGCAACAAGAAGCATGGCGAAGCAGCTTCCCGCCTGGGCGTGCTGGTGATGTCCGGCTTTATTGTCGGTGAATCGCTGTTCAACGTTGCCCTGGCTGGCCTGATCGTGCTGACCAACAAAGGCGAACCGCTGGCAATTGCCAACAGCATGAGCGAGGCAACCACCATGCTGATCGCGCTGGCCGTTGCTGGCGCCGTGGTCGTAGGGCTGTACCGCTGGTCCGCGAAGTCGGCCAGCGCCATCGAGGCTTGACGCAACACTTCCGGAGGTCGCCATGACGCTGTCGAGGATCGGGCAGGGCACTTGGAATATGGGCGAGCGGGCAGCCGACAAGGCTGCCGAGGTGCGCGCCCTGCAACTGGGACTGGACCTCGGCATGACCGTCATCGACACGGCGGAAATGTATGCCGATGGCGGCGCCGAGAAAGTGGTCGGCGAAGCGATTGCCGGCCGCCGCAGCGAGGCTTACCTGGTCAGCAAGGTGCTGCCGCAGAACGCTTCGCGCAAGGGCGTGGTGGCGGCGTGCGAGAAGAGCCTGAAGCGCATGAAGGTCGACCACATCGACTTGTACTTGCTTCACTGGCAAGGCAGCGTGCCTTTCGCCGAGACCCTGGAAGGGCTGATAGCCCTGAAGCAGGCCGGCAAGATCCATGAATTCGGCGTCAGCAATTTCGACCTGTCGGACATGAAAAAGGCGACTGCGCTGGCCGGCGGCGAAGCCATTGAGGCGAACCAGGTGCTGTATAACCTGCGTCGTCGCGGTATCGAGTGGGACCTGCTGCCCTGGTGCCAGGAGCGCGGCATATTGCTGATGGCCTACTCGCCGCTTGAATCCAACCGTAAGGAACAGGAACGCCTGCTGGCCGAACCGGCGCTGCAGGCCATCGCGTCGCGTCACCATGCTACGCCCGCGCAGATTGCGCTGGCATGGCTGCTGCGGCAGGACGGCGTGATGCCGATTCCGAAAGCAAGCAGCGAAGCGCATGTGCGCGCCAACGCGGCCGCGATGACGCTGCGCCTGGACCAAGAGGACCTGGCTTCGCTGGACAAGGCGTTCGCCCCGCCCACGCGCGCCACGCCGCTGGACGTGCTCTAGGCGCGCTTGCGGCGCACCGTGGCCAGGGCAAACAGGCCGGCGCCCAGCAGCAAAGCGCCGCCGGGTTCCGGTATGTCTGCCTGGACTGCATCGATGGCCGGGCTGCTCCAGCCGCTGCTGCGGTTGGCGCCGGAGAAGGCGTAGTAGCGCACTTCGTCGAACCCCGTCGCATCATAGAGCCCAAGCAGGGTGCCGCCAGCCTGCGTGAAATTGCCGGCGCCGGTGCGCACATTGTCGTTCCATGTACTCCAGTAGCCGTTCACGGTCAGGTAGCCGGACGCCGCGGCGAAGGCGATGCTGCGGAAATCGCTGCCGTCTGCCCGCCTGATGCTGATGTAGGCATTGTTCCCCGATGTCGACATGTAATTCCCCGAAAACCAGGGACTGAGGTCCGATGGCTGGTCATAGCAGTTGATGCCGGCATAGCCGCACTGGTTGTTGTTGGCCGAACCGTTGAAATGGAACAGCAGGCCGTCCTCCACATAATCATTCGACAGCGCGAGATTTGCGCTGAAGGTAGCGGTGTGCAGCGAGGAGGGCGGCGCAGCCAAGGTACGCATCACGGTTGCCGATGCCGCGCCCGGCACTGCGGCGGCAGCGGCCAGCGCTGCCGACAGGGTGAGTAGTCTTATCTTGTTCATGGCGTAGGAATGAGGTCGACGGCATCCCAGGCGTAGCCGGGGCTCAGGTAAGTGGTGCCGCTGGAACCGCTGATGGCGGTGAGGGTCAGCACGTTCTCGCCGACCACCAGTTCGCTGGCCGGGATATTGAAGGTGTACAGCGTATTGTTGCCACGGTAGGTGCCTACGGTCAGTGTACGCGTTGAAGGCTGGCTGGAGGCGGCCGGGTTGGCCGAGACCCAGCCGTTCACCTGTGCCTTGGGCCGCCCGCCTGCGAAGGCGACGGTGATCCCGGCCCGCAGCGTGAGCGGCACAAGCTGGCTTTGTTTGAGGTTGAAACGGATGGTGATGGTGCCGTTGACGCTCTTCCATTGATAAGCCGGGAATCCGGTGGCCGCGCTGGAACTGCCGATCACAAAGTCGCCCGGCGTCCAGGAAGCCATGCGCACGTCGGATGGATGCATGGTGGTGACCTTGTCGCCGTTCAGCAGTTCCGCCGGCGTGCCGTCCCAGTCGCCGATGCGCCAGAGCGCTGCCGCGGTGCTGGGATCGCCCGCGATATTGATGGTGTTCAGCGCCACCGTCTGTCCCGCCGCCACAGTCACGCTGCGCGTATCGACCACCAGTTCGTTCTTGTAGACCTTCATGGTGTAGGTGCCGGGAATCATGCCGGGGCTGTCGAAGTGGCCGGTTGCCGCATCGGCCTTGGCCCAGTACTGGGCGG
Source organism: Pseudoduganella sp. R-34 (assembly GCF_049904655.1). Classification (NCBI taxonomy): domain Bacteria; kingdom Pseudomonadati; phylum Pseudomonadota; class Betaproteobacteria; order Burkholderiales; family Oxalobacteraceae; genus Pseudoduganella; species Pseudoduganella sp. R-34. The sequence goes on along the minus strand of NZ_CP184572.1, from coordinate 4,060,564 downwards.
TGGCATTGGAGAAGCCCACCGTGTATTCATAGCGCGTGTCGCGTCCCTGCAGGCCCACGCCGGCCACGCGGCTGCGCGCTTCAGGGCCGACGAATCCGGTCATGCCCATGCTGGCGAAGAAGGAGGTGTCGGGAGTTGTCGGTGCGCTGCCGTTGTTGAACACCAGCGAATAAGCGTTCAGGATGCCGGGCCGGAACGCTTCGGTCTGGGCCTCTCCATAGTTGACGATGTAGGTAATCTCCTGCGTGGTCGAGGTGCCCTGGTTCAGCAGGCTGCGGTAGAAGGGGCCGCCGCTATTGCCCTCGTTGTTGTCGCGCACCACCCACAGGCCGACGCCGGGACCGGTGGCGCCGATGTACGACCAGTCCTTCAGGCGCCTGTTGGAATAATGCTTGGAGCGGGTCTGGCCGTCGGCAAGTCCGAAAATATCGCCCGATTCAATGGCGCCCGTATTGCTGCGGATATCCGATGGCACAGGCCCGTTCGGCAAGGCGGCAATCGGCACGCGCAGGATATAGCGTGTCAGCCCCAGCGTGCTTGGCTCGCTGGTGAAATAGGTGCCCATGTAGATGTGCGGATAGCCGCGGCGGGCGATATAGTAGTGCGTCAGGCCGCCTGCCTGCACCGCCACCTTGATGAAGTCGGGGCCGAGCGTGGTGGCGTTTACGCTGACTGCGGAAACGCCGGTGTACAGGAAATCAAAGCCGGAATTCACCTGGCTGCCGCGCGACTGGTCCTGGTACTGTACGCCGTTGTAAATCATCGAAGCGATGTCGCCGGCGGACTGCGTGCTCACGCCATTGTCGGTACGGCGGATCTTGAACACCAGGCCGGCGCCGGTGTCGATGGTGTAGAAATTGCTGTCTTCAGTAAGTCCGAAGTCGGCCGCATGGGCATTGCCGGCGAACCAGCCGGAAAAGAGGACGAGCAAGGCCATACCTGCCGCGCAGGCATTCAACCGGAAAGTTTTCACGATGTCTCCTTGGGGATTTTTTTGGTATGTTGCCGTTGAAGTATCAAAGCAGTGGCAGTGGCCAGTCAACGGGGGCACGGCTGCGGTACGCCAGAAAATCACCATGTTGATCGAAGGCCTGTGCCAAATGAATAGCGCAAACAACGCCTTTCAATCGTGCGCAACAGTCTCGCCAACAAGTTGTTGACATTTCTATGACGCCAAATATAGACTGAAATGGTTGCGCTATCTGTTTCGTGTTAGTGGTTGGTTGTTTGCGCGACGGCTTACTTCGAACTACGGGAAAACATGAAACGTCTGACGAAATGCAGGGCGCTGGCGTCCCTGTTGCTTTGGGCTGTCGCGCTGCTTGCTGCCGCCGCTCCGCGAGAACGCCTGTCGATCAATGCCGGCTGGCGCTTCACGATGAGCGATCCAGCCGGTACTTCCGCTTCGCTGCGCTACGACGGGCGGCCCGAGGTGAAGGCAAGTGAAGACGGCAAGGCTGCCGATGCGGTGCCGCAGGCTGCGGCGCTTGCGGCCGCAGCACAGGAACAGGTCCTCAAGCCGTGGATACTCCCGAGCGGCAACGCCTTTATCAGCGATCCCGCTCGACGCCATCGGCGCCCGGCGCAGGAGCCGCAACTTGACGTGGCCTACCTGAAGCCCGGCTACGACGACGGCGCATGGAAGCGCGTGGACCTGCCTCACGACTGGGCCATTGCCGGGCCCTTCCTGGAAACCGGGCCTTATGGCGGCGTTGGCCGCTTGCCCAGCTGGGGCATCGGCTGGTACCGCAAGGCACTCGACATACCGGCCTCCGACCGTGGCCGCTCGATCTTCCTCGATGTCGACGGAGCGATGTCGTATGCGATGGTGTGGCTGAACGGGAAGCTGGTCGGCGGCTGGCCTTACGGCTACAACTCCTGGCGGCTGGACCTGACGCCATACGTCGTCCCCGGCGGCAGCAATATGCTCGCGATACGGCTGGATAACCCGCCGGAGTCTTCGCGCTGGTATCCGGGCGGGGGCATCTACCGCAATGTGTGGCTCACCAAGACGGCGCCCATCCACGTCGCGCATTGGGGCACCCATGTGCGAACGGCGCGCGTGAGCCGGGACTTCGCCGAGGTGTCGCTGGAAGTCGCGGTGGACAACGACTCGCGCAGCGGCGCCACCGTCAGCGTGGCAACGGCGATATACGCGCTGGACGAACAGGGGACCCGCAGCGGCCAGCCGGTTGCGCACATCCAGCCGCAGCGCCTGCAAGTGGCCGCAGGCGCAAGCAATGTCGCAACAGGCAGCACAACCATCGCGCGGCCGCGCCTTTGGGGGCCGCCGCCGACCCAGCATCCGCATCGATACGTGGCCGTCACCACCGTCCGGCGCGACGGCGTTGGGATCGACGAATTCGAGACAAGGTTCGGCATTCGTGATGTGCGCATGGACCCTGACAAAGGCATGCTGGTCAACGGCGAGCGCATTGCGCTGAAGGGCGTGAACAACCACCATGACCTGGGCGCACTCGGCGCCGCCTTCAATGTGCGCGCAGCGGAACGGCAGCTGCAAATGCTGGTGGAAATGGGCGCCAATGCGCTGCGCATGAGCCACAATCCGCCGGCTCCGGAGTTGCTGGAGCTGACCGACCGCATGGGCATCGTGGTGATCGACGAAGTGTTCGATGTGTGGGAACGGAAAAAGACCGCGCTCGATACGCACCTGATCTTCCCCGACTGGCACGACATGACCGCCATGAATTACGCCCGTGCCCACATGCCGCTGCCGGCCACGGTGGACCTGGTCAGCGTGAACTACCAGGGCGCGGGCATCCGCAGCAATCCAGGCCGCTTCCCCGAATTCCGTGCCCGTTTCCCCGGCAAGATGATCTTCAGCAGCGAAAGCGCTTCAGCCTTGAGCAGCCGCGGCGAGTATCAGTTTCCAGTGACGGGCGCGCTCACGTCCTCGGTACGGCCCGACGCCGGCGGCGACTGGAATACGCACCAGGTCAGCGCCTACGAGCTGTATGCGTCCGACTTCGGCACTTCAGCCGACCGCTCCTGGTCCGCGCAGGACCAATACCCCTATGTGGCGGGCGAATTCGTCTGGTCAGGCTGGGATTACCTGGGCGAGCCGACGCCGTTCTACTCTTCGCGCAGTTCCTATTCCGGCATCATCGACCTGGCGGGCTTCAAGAAGGACCGCTTCTACCTGTATCAGGCGCGCTGGCGCCCGGACCTTCCGCTGGCGCACATCCTGCCGCACTGGACCTGGCCGGGCAGGGAAGGCAAGTTCACGCCGGTCCACGTATTCACCTCGGGCGCCGAGGCCGAACTGTTCGTGAACGGCAAAAGCCAGGGCCGCAAAAAGCGCGCGGAATTCGAATACCGCCTGCGCTGGGACCTGGTGACCTACGAGCCGGGCGAGTTGAAGGTAATCGCGTACAAAGAGGGCAAGGAATGGGCGGCATCGACGGTACGCACCGTGGGCCCCGCGGCAAAGCTCGACCTGGTGCCTGACCGCAGCGAGATCGCGGCCGATGGCGCCGACCTCTCGTTCATCACCCTGCACGTGACCGACCAGGAAGGCAATACCGTCCCCATGGCAAAGGACAGCGTGAAATTCAGCATCGAAGGCCCGGGCGAGATCGTGGCGACCGATAACGGCGACCCGACCAGCTTCGTGCCTTTCCCATCCACCGAACGACCAGCCTTCAACGGCTTGTGCCTGGCCATCGTGCGCGGCAAGCCTGGACAGAAGGGAGCCATCACCGTGCGGGCGCAAGCGCCCGCATTACAAGGAGCAAATGTAACTTTGCAAGCGCATTGATAGCGCTAACTAAATCAAGGCCCATGAGGCCATATATAAAGGAGACAGCATGAACCAGCAACTGGGAGGACGCGTGCGCCGCTTCGGCACGCGCGGTGAAATCCTCGTCATGACCATACTCGCGGGGATGATTTCCACGGCCTACGCGCAAAGCGAAGCGCCGCAACCGCCAGCCACTGCGGCCACCGAGTCGCAGCCCTCCGCCGAAGCCACGCCGGCAACGGATGCCAGGCCAACTGCAGCGAACAAGGTGCTGCCGGTAGTCACCGTGAGCGGTTATCGCAGCTCGCTCGCGCTGTCGGCAATGGAAAAGCGCGACAACATCGGCTTGAGCGATACCGTCTTCTCCGAAGACATGGGCAAATTCCCCGACCCGAACATTGCCGACGCCCTGGCGCGTGTGCCGGGCGTGAACGTGCGGCGCGGCGAGATCGACGGCGAAGGCCTGAACATCTCGATCCGCGGCATGGGCGCGGCGTTCACGCGCGTGCTGCTGAACGGCGCGCCCATGGCGTCGGCGTCGGCGGGCAGCTGGGGCGGTTCGATCAGCGCCAACCGCGAAGTCGACATGGACTTCCTGCCTTCCGAATTGTTCCGCAGCGCCAGCGTTTACAAGAGCCAGAAGGCGAGCCTGATCGAAGGCGGCATTGCCGGCACCGTCGATATGCGCAGCGTACGCCCCTTCGACAAGGCCGGCTTTCGCTCCGCGTTTACCCTGAGCGGCAACTACCGCGAGCAAAACAGCAAGACCGGCAATACCGGATCGGCCCTGGTGAGCAATACATGGACCACCGCCGGCTGGGGCAAGTTCGGCGCCCTGGCCGGCATCGCCTGGGGGAACACCGGCTACAAGACCGACGGGTTCCAGACGGTCGACATGCGCAACTTCCAGTTGAAGTCCTTCCAGGGCAATGCGTCGGACAAATTGAACAGCACCGGCGGCGGCTCGCAATCGACGCCCGACACCGTGCCGTCCGGCCTGGCATTGAGCGCCTTGCCGGAATTTGCACGCCCCATCCTGGTGCCGGGCAAGCAGATCGACCGCGCCATGCTGCTGGCGCTGAACCCCGGCGCCACGCTGCAGCAGATCGACAACGGCTTGATGGGCCGACTGGGACGGCACTTTGTCTACGAAGGCAAGCGCAATCGCGCCGGTGAAGTCATCAGCCTGCAATGGCAGCCGAACGATATGCTCGATATCTACCTCGACACCATGTTCGCGCAGAAGAAGAACAGAATGACCTACGAGGGCATGAATGCCGGCACCCGCGCCAATACGCCGATACCGATCGGCATGGAATTCGACCGCAGCGACTGCACCTTGGGGTGCACCATCACCAAGGCGACGTTTGCCAATACTTTCTGGGCGCTGGAATACCGCCCGATGAAGGAGGAGACCAAGTTCCGCAGCATCAATCCGGGCTTCGAATTCCGTCCCAGCGACAAGTGGACCATCGACGGCCATTTCAACGCCACCAACAGCTCCTTCTTCCGCGACATGCCGACCGTGCTGGTGGCAACCAGGTCGCCCAATTCCGTCATCTATTACGACAACAGCACGCCGGGGCAGACGCCGGTCTATACCTCCAACCTGGACATCAACGATCCGAACAACTTCGGCTGGTACCAGGCAGGCCAGAGCCTGTCCGGGCTGCGTATGGACCTCTACGAGCGCACCAACAAGACCAAAGGCACTCGCCTGAACGTCAACTGGGGCGACGCGGACTTCAGCATCAAGTTTGGCGGTTCGCGTGACGACATCGAACGGCGCTACCGCAGCTATTCCGTCGCCGACGCCTGGATGAACGTCGCATGCGGCAATAACATGAGCTACCGCTTCTTCGCACCGAACACACAGATCCGCAGCCCCGGTTGCGATGGCCGCAGCACGCCAGGCCCGGTGGCTGATGTCACCACTGCCTACCCGGGTTACGGCACCGGTTCCACCGCCGGGGCGGCACCCCTGATGTATCTCGGTTCGGTGGTTCCGAATTCGGCAATCCCGAACTACGTGAAAGCGGGCAGCAATGGCTTCATTACCGTCGACTGGCCAAAGTTTGCCACCGATACGGATTACCAGTACTTCCGCGACAACATCCATAAGGGCTTCCAGAACGGCAGCGGCGGCTACATCCGCGAAGTGGTGGACGCGGCCTATGCGGAAACCACCGGCCGCATGCAGCTCTTTGGCCGCACCTTGCGCTATAACGCCGGGGTGCGCTATGCGCAGACCGAGCAGACCATCGGCGTGTTGAGTGTCGGCGCCGACCCGCGCAACGCGACGCTGAAGAACGGCGGCCTGTATGACAACCTCAGTGTGTGGAAGTACGAGACCACCAAATACAGCAACACGCTGCCGTCGGCCACGCTGGCCTACAACGTCACGCCGAATACCATCCTGCGCGCCTCGGGTTCGAAGTCGCTGACGCGTGCCAACCCGGCCGACCTGCGCCAGACCCAACTTACGCTGGGCGACCAGGGCGCGCGCCAGGGCAGCGTGACCAATCCGAACCTGAAGCCATTCGAGGCGAACAACCTGGATATCGGACTCGAGTATTACATGAGCAAGGAAGCCTATGTTTCCCTGAGCGCCTTCGGCAAAGACATCACCAGCCGCCCGGGCCAGCGCATCAACACCTATTCGCTGGCGCAGCTGGACCAGATGTTCGGCACCGTCGGCCTGACGGAGGCGCAGCAGCAGGCGGTGACGGCCAGCGGCGGCCGCGACAAGCATCTGGTGGAAATCACCGAACCTTACAACATCGACAGCAAGCTGAAGGTTCGAGGCCTGGAAGCCACCTGGCAGCAGCCGCTGGATATGCTGCCGGTGAAGGGCTTTGGCTTCACCGCCAACTTCACCTATGCCAAACAGACGGACGACGCGCCGAATGCGCCGCCGGTAGCCGGCGTGCCGCCGCGCACCAACAACCTTACCTTGTACTATGAACGCGGCGGCCTGAATATCCGCGTGGCACGCCAATACACGGCAAGCCATGTCGTGAACACCAGTACCGGCTTGAATGTTGCGGGAGGGGCGTATGCCTACACCACGGAGCGCACCCAGGTCGATGCGTCGGTCGGCATGAACCTGAAGCAGATGTTCGGCTTCAGGTACAACACCGACCTGACGCTCAGCGTCTGGAATGCCAACAAGGCGATCAGCCAGACCTATACCCAATTCAGCAACGCGATCTTCGACGAGTACAAGCCCGGCGCCAGCTACACGCTGTCGCTGCGGACTTCGTTCTAGGCGGCGTAAGCCGAGGCTTAGCGCTGGCCGCCGCGGCTAGTGTTAAGCCTTTCCAGGATGCGTTGCAGTTCGTCCTGCATCATGGGCGAGAGGTTCTGGAACTGGCAGCCAATCTGCACTTGCTCGCCGAGCAGGAAGGAGCGGAAATGGCGCGCCAGGCGGATTTCCAGGTCGCAGATCAGCACCGAGCCGGGGCCCATGTCCAGCCGTACGCGCTGCAACTTGCGGCCGACATGCAAGCCGACTGCATCGCGCGGCGAGCAGCGCATGCCGACGCCGCCAACAGCGAAATCGTACAGCTGCATTTCGTACGGCTTGCCATTCAGGACGAAGGAGGCGGTGTGGTAGGTGCCGAGCGGAGTCTCCAGGCGCGGCGCCGCGCGGCGGTTAAGCACCTGGCAGCGTTCGGGAAATTGCGCCGGGACCAGGGTCGGCTGCTCGGGCAGGGCATTCCATTGCGGGTCGTCCAGCTTGAATTGGAACTTGGCGCTGCGCAGCCATGCCACGAAGGTGCATTCACCCGGTGGCAGGGTTGAACCTTCGTTCAGCTGGATCACGAAGTGCGGCAGTTCGGGATCGACGGACAGCAGGCGCGCCATCACCGGCTCGACGTTGTCCCGGTGGTAGATAGAAATCGCGTCGCCCGCATCGGCCAGCGCCGCCAGTGCGTCGCCGATTTCATCGGGGTCCACGATATCGTGCGGATGTGACCCCGCGGCAATCGGCTCCACCGCGTCTTGTGGACGGGGCGGTCCCTTGCGGAAGTCGTTTGGCATTGGATCGTTCACAGCTCAGGTTCTCGTTTTTTGGGAGAGGACGCCAACACTTTACCGCGTTCCGGCGCCCAGCGCTTGCTAAACGGCAATGAATGCTGCTTTTCTGTTGCGTTGATGCCGACTCAGAAGTGCTCGTCCGGGCTGAGGTAGCGCCATTGCCCTTCTGGCAAGTTTCCAAGTTTGACACGACCAATGCGCACGCGCTTCAAGCCTACCACGCGCAGGCCAACCATCTCGCACATGCGGCGGATCTGGCGCTTTTTGCCTTCGCGCAGGGTGAAGCTGAGCTGGTCGTCGTTCTGCCAGCGTACTTTCGCCGGCAGCAGCGGTTTGCCGTCCATCCACAGGCCATGATTCAGGCGTTGCAGGTCGCTGTCCGGCAGGCGGCCTGGTTTGGTGTATTCGACGCGGACCAGGTATTCCTTGTCAACGTTGGTATTTTCGCCAATCAGCTGCTTGGCGACGCGGCCATCCTGGGTCAGCACCAGCAGGCCGACCGAGTCGATGTCGAGGCGGCCTGCCGACACCAGGCTGCGCAGCTGGTTGCGGTCGAAGCGTTCCGGCGAGCGGTCTTCGGCCCAGCGGCTTTCCGGCTTGATCAGCACTACGGCAGGCTGGTAGCCGTCTTCGGCCTGGCCGGAGACATAGCCGACCGGCTTGTTGATCAAGATCGTGACGCGGCGCGCCTGTTCGGCGGCAGCCTGGCGTTCCACGGTGACTTTCTGGCTTGGGTAAACCTTGGTGCCCAGTTCGGACACCACCTTGCCATCCACGCGCACCCAGCCCTTGGCGATCCATTCATCGGCTTCACGGCGGGAGCACAGGCCCAGTTCGGACATGCGCTTGGAAAGGCGTAACAATTCTTCGGACATCAGATTTTCAGTACTTCGAGTAAGTCGGTTTCCAGCTGGAGCTGGGTGCGGGCATTGGCCAGGGCAGGGCCGTCGACGATGAACACGTCTTCCACGCGTTCGCCGAGGGTCATGATCTTGGCCGTATGCAGGTTGATCTTGTATTTGGTCAGCACGTTGGCGATCGAGTACAGCAGGCCGGTGCGGTCGTTGGCCGCCACCGACAGCAGGTAATACTGGCCGCGTTCGTCAGGGCGCAGGTCCAACGTTGGCTGGATCGGGAAGGTGCGCGACAGGCGCGACAGGCGGCCCTTGCTTGGCGCGGTCAGCGGGCCTTGCGTTACCAGCAGGTCGCACAGCTCATGCTCGATCAGGTTGATGATGTCGCGGTAGCTCTTGGCGAAATTCTGCTCGGTGACCAGGAAGGTGTCGAGCGCATAGCCGTGCTTCGTCGTATGGATCTTGGCATCGAGGATGCTGAAGTTCTTGCGGTCGAAATAGGAGCAGATGCGCGCGAACAGGTCGGGCTGGTCCTTGATGTAGACAGCCACCTGCAAGCCTTCGCCGATCGGCGCCAGGCGCGCTTTCACCACCGGCTGTTCGCTGTCCAGCCGATCCCACAGGGCGCGCGTCTGCCAGGCGATGTCGCTGGCGTCGTGCCGCAGGAAGTAGGCCAGGTCGAGCTGCTTCCACAGCGCTTCGTGCGCGTCGGGCGGCAGGCCGTACAGGCGCAGGGTGGCCAGCGCTTCCTGCTGGCGGTTCTTCAGTTCGCGGTCGGCGGAATGCGGCTCGCCGCCCAGCACGCGCAAGGTCATCTTGTACAGGTCTTCCAGCAGCTTGCCTTTCCAGGCATTCCACACTTTCGGGCTGGTGCCGCGAATGTCGGCCACCGTCAGCAGGTAGAGCGCAGTCAGGTGGCGTTCATCGCCCACCGTCTTGGCGAAGGCCTGGATCACGTCCGGGTCCGACATGTCCTGCTTCTGTGCCACGTGCGACATGGTCAGGTGCTGCTCGACCAGGAAGGCCACCAGTTCGGTGTCTTCCTCGTTGATGCCGTGCTCCTGGCAGAACTGCTCGACGTCGGCCACGCCCAGCTTGGAGTGGTCGCCGCCGCGGCCCTTGGCAATGTCGTGGAACAGGGCCGCCACGTACAGCAGCCATGGCTGCGGGAAGTTCGCCATCAGCTGCGAGCAGAACGGATATTCGTGCGCGTGCTCGGTCATGGTGAAGCGGCGCATATTGCGCAGCACCATCATGATGTGCTGGTCCACCGTATAGACGTGGAACAGGTCGTGCTGCATCTGGCCCGTGATCTTGCGGAAGCTCGGCAGGTAGCGGCCCAGGATCGACAGCTCGTTCATCCGGCGCATGTTGTGGATGATGCCCTGTGGCGCCTGCAGGATGCGCAGGAAGTAAGCCTTGTTGACCGGATCGGCGCGGAAGTCGGCGTCGATCTTGAAGCGCTCATGCCACAGTGCGCGCATGGTGCGCGCGGTCATGCCTTTCAGGGCAGGGCGCTCGCACAGCAGCACGAAGATTTCCATGATGGCCGACGGCGTCTTTTCAAACGTGTCGTCGTCGTTCATGTCGATCATGCCGTTCACTTCGCTGAAGCGCTCGTTGATGCGCACCGGCTTCTCGTCGTGTGGGAACAGGTAGGACTCGATGTTCTGCAGCAGGATGGTGTTGAGCTGCACCACGGTCTTGGCAGCCCAGTAGTAGCGCTGCATCAGGTATTCGCTGGCGCGGCGCATGTGCACGCCGGTGCCGGTGGCTTTCAGGCCCAGGGTTTCGGCCACGGCGGTCTGCACGTCGAACACCAGGCGGTCCTCGCGGCGGCCGGCCACCAGGTGCAGGCGCACGCGGATATCCTTGAAGGCGCGTTCCTTCTCCATCAGCTGGCGCGCTTCGGTCTGGGTGATCAGGCCGCGCACGGCCAGGGTGCGCCAGGAGTTGGCCAGGCCGGCGGCCTTGGCCATCCACAGGATCACGTGCAGGTCGCGCAGGCCGCCCGGGCTTTCCTTGACGTTGGGCTCCAGGCTGAAAGGGGTGTCCTCGTACTTGGCATGGCGCTGGCGCATTTCGATGGTCTTGGCCTCGAAGAAGGCGCGCGGGTCCATGGCCTTGTTGTAGGCGTCCTGCAGTTGCGCGAACAGCACCATGTTGCCGGTGATGATGCGCGCTTCCAGCAGGCTGGTTTGCACGGTGATGTCGGCCTTCGATTCGGCCAGGCATTCGTCGATGGTGCGGATGCTGTGGCCCACGTCCAGGCCCAGGTCCCATAGCAGCTGGACGAATTCTTCCAGCTTGCCGCGCGCGGCGTCGTCCGGCGCCTCGTGCAGCAGGATCAGGACGTCGACGTCGGAGTAGGGGAAAAGCTCGCCGCGCCCGTAGCCGCCGACCGCCACCAGGGCGGCTTGCGGCGGCAGGCGGTTTGCTGCCCACGCTTGCGTCAGGATGTCGTCGACGCTGCTGCGCAGGTTGCGCAACAGCTTCTCTGGCATGCCGTCTTCATGGAAGTTGGCAATGATGCGTTGGCGGTCCGATTTAAGCCGGGCCTTGAGCTGTTCCCGGAGGTCCTTCTTCATCGCGGCGTGGGGCATGCGTTTTTATGCTGCGGCTTTTTCAGTGATGAAAGCTGGCGGCTGCGGGCTGCCGGCGGACAGGGTCAGCACCTCGTAACCGGTTTCGGTAACGACCAGCGTATGTTCCCATTGTGCGGACAGGCTGCGATCCTTGGTCTTGATGGTCCAGCCATCCGGCATTTCCTTGATCTCGCGGCGGCCGGCATTGATCATCGGCTCGATGGTGAAGACCATCCCTGCTTCCAGCACGGGGCCCGTGCCTGGCTTGCCGTAATGGAGGATCTGCGGTTCTTCGTGGAAGACCTTGCCGATGCCATGGCCGCAGAACTCGCGCACCACGCTGTAGCCGTTTTTCTCGGCATGCACCTGGATCGCGTGGCCGATATCGCCCAGGGTGGCGCCCGGCTTGACCTGCTGAATGCCCAGCCACATGCATTCAAAGGTGACGTCCGACAGGCGCTTGGCCAGGATCGATGGCTTGCCGATGAAGAACATGCGGCTGTTGTCGCCGTGGTAGCCATCCTTGGTGATGACGGTGATGTCCAGGTTGACCACATCGCCATCCTTCAGCACCTTGTCGCCTGGGATGCCGTGGCAGATCACGTCGTTGACGGAAGTGCAGATGGCTTTCGGGTAGGGCGTGTAGCCTGGCGGGCAGTAATTCAGCGGCGCCGGCACGGTGCCCTGCACATTGGTCATGTACTCGTGGCACAGGCGGTCCAGCTCACCGGTGGTGACGCCTGCCTTGACGAAGGGGGTGATGTAGTCGAGCACCTCGGAGCCGAGGCGGCCGGCCTCGCGCATGCCTGCGATGTCCTCGGGAGTTTTGATATTGATAGTCATGGGATCTTGCTGTTCTGTACAGGGTACGCCACTCAGGGGCGTTATCAGCAAGATTATAAACGACAGCCTCAGCGCGCGCCCGGTCGGCCGCCTATGCCGAATTGCGGGACGCTGGGTTGCGAATCGGTCAAAGGCGTGGCGCACGGGTGACAGGCGACATGAAATGGTCATAAATGCACCTTAGCATCGGCACACCCTACAACCAGACCGATAAGGAAAAACGATGTCCACCAGCCGCCGCAAGTTCCTTGGCATGGCCTCCGCTGGCGCCGCCAGCACCCTGTTCCCCGACCTGATCAGGCAAGCGCTGGCGGTGCCGGCCTACAGCGCCACCGGCACCCTGGCCGACGTGCAGCACGTCGTCATCTTCATGCAGGAAAACCGCTCCTTCGACCATTACTTCGGCACCCTGGCTGGCGTGCGCGGCTTCAACGACCCGCGCGCGATCACGCTGCCGGGCGGGAAAGCGGTCTGGTACCAGCCCAACGGCACTGGCGGCTATGTGCTGCCATTCCATTTCGACGCCAAGAATACCAGCGCACTCTCGCTGGGCACCAACCATAGCTGGAAAGGTTCGCAAACCACATGGCAGGGCTGGGACGCCTGGGTCAAGCAGAAGACCGCCCAGAGCATGGGCTATTTCGACCGCGGCGACCTGCCGTTCTACTACGCGTTGGCCGACGCCTTCACCATCTGTGACGATTACCATTGCTCGATCTTCGGCGCCACCGACCCGAACCGCATGTACTCGCTGACCGGCAGCAACCAGAACTGGCTCGGCGCGATGGGCAGCCTGTACAACATAGATTCGGCTGGCTACTACAACAACGATCCGAAATACGACAACATCACGCCGTCCGTGACGGCCAGCGCGCCGAACTGGCGCACCTATGCCGAAGTGCTGGAGGCGAACAGCGTAAGCTGGAAGGTGTACCAGGAATGGGACAACTACGGCGACAACTACCTGGCCTATTTCCGCAACTTCCGCGTCAATGCCGATGGCACGCGCCTGTCGGAGAGCAGCCCGCTATACCAGAAGGGCCGGGTCATCGCGCCGGGTTCCTATGAAAGCAACGCGCGCGGCACCAAGGGCGACTGGCTGGTGAATTCCTTCGCCGACGACGTGCGCAATAACCGGTTGCCGCAAGTGTCGTGGATCGTCGCTCCCAACGATTACACGGAACATTCGCCGAACTCGCCCAACGCCGGCGAGAACCTCACTGCGCGCTTGCTCGCCGCACTCGTCGCCAACCCCGACGTGTGGTCGAAAACGGTCTTCCTTCTTACCTACGACGAAAACGACGGCTTCTTCGATCACATCCCTTCGCATATGGCCCCATTGAACACCGGCATGGGGCGCAGCACGCTGGCCGATAACGGTCAATACGAAAACTACAACGGCATTCCGGTCGGCCTGGGCCCGCGCGTACCGATGCTGGTCATTTCGCCGTGGAGCAAAGGTGGCCGTGTGTGCTCGCAGTTGTTCGACCATACCTCCAAGCTGCGCTTTCTCGAAGAATGGCTGGTGGCCGGCCTGGGCAAGCAGCGCTCCAGTATCGCTTGCGAAAACATTTCCCCATGGCGCCGCGCGGTGTGCGGCGACCTGACTTCGGCATTTGATTTCAAGACGCCGAATTCGTCGTGGCCGTCGACGGTGCCGAAATCGACCACCTACCAGCTGGTGTCGGGCAAGCCTTATCCGCAACCACCGGCAGTGCAGACCTTGCCGATGCAAGAGGGCGGCAGCCCGCGCTACTCCTGCGCCTTGCCGTATGCCTTTGCCGCTACGGCACGGGTGAATTTGTCGAAGCAGGTGGAGCTGTCGTTCTTCAACCAGGGCTTGGCAGGCGGTGCGTTTATCGTTTATTCCCATGTCCGCAGCGACGGCCCATGGTATTACACGGTCGAAGCAGGCAAGAAAATCGAACGCGAGGCATGGAACTGGTCCACGCCCAACTATCACCTGAGCGTTGTGGGGCCGGGCGGTTTCCAGCGTGAGTTTGCCGGCGTGCTGGCATTGGCGACTGCGACTGGCGGTGCGCGCCCGGAGGCGTGGCTGAACGCCAACCCGCTCGCCATGTCGGTTGATATCGTCCTCTCCAATGTGGAGGGTTTGCGTGCCGCCACCTTCCGCATTGTCGACAATGCCTATGGGCGCGCCGCCACCAGCCACACTGTGGCTGCCGGCCAGCAGGCCGTCGTGAGCATTCCGGTTGGAGCCAGCTACGGCTGGTACGACCTGGCCGTGACTTGCGACTTCGACGCGCAATACCTGCGCCGTATGGCCGGCCGCGTGGAAAACGGCCAGGCCAGCCGCACCGACCCGGTACTGGGCCGCACGCCAGCCGGTCCCAGGGCCACGTTGTCGGCCAGCGCCGCTTCGGTCCCACGCGGCACTCCAATCAGCTTCAGCTACTCGGTTCCCGCCCCGCAGGTTAACAGCAAGAACTGGATCGGCATTTACCGTAACGGCGTCACGCCAGGCTCGACCGCCTCGCTGTCATGGCAGTACGTCACCAGCGGCGCCGGCACGGCAGCCTTCGCCACGTCCGGCCTGGCCGCCGGCAGCTATGCGGCTTGGCTGCTGTATAACGACGGCTATTCGGCCCTTGCAGGCCCGGTTGCCTTCACGGTGACTTGATGTCGATGGTGCGCGATTGTGCCGATTTCTACACCGCGCACTTATAAATTCATCAAGACTTGCACAATCGTGCGTGATTTACTTTCCTTTCTTTACAACAAGAAACGGAGAGACCGAAATGCGATTGAAAGTAGTTACTGCAGCTGCGATGTTGATGGCCAGCCTGTTTGCGCAGGCTGGTATTCCCTACAAAGACAGCGTTTATGAGTTCAAGCAGCCGGGCGGCGAAAAGCTGCGCGTTCACCTGGATGGTAATGATTACTACGCCGAACAGCGTACCGATGACGGCTCGCTGGTCGTGTACGACGCTGCGAAGAAAGGCTTCTGCTACGCCACCGTGAACGCCGCGGGAGACGAACTGGTGTCGACCGGCGTGCTGGCGACCAACGCCAAGGTGCGCAGCCTGGGCGGAACTGCCGGCAAGAAGCAGGAAGGCCTGAGCCAGGAGGCGCGTGCCCGCAAGGCCAAGGAGAAGTTCGAGAAGATGAACGGCCGCACGCTGGATAGTGCCCGCAAATCGGCAAGCGCCGCCATGAGCGCGCCGCAGGCCCTGGCGGCCCCTGTAACGGGCCAGGTCAAAGGCCTGACCGTGATCATCGACTTCCCGGACGTTCCCGGCACGATCACCCAGGCCCAGGTCAACTCCTTCCTGAACGACATGCCGTACACCGGCTTCGGCAATGCGCAGTCGGTGCGCGGCTACTGGCAATCGGTCTCGGGCGGCAAGCTGGATTACACCAACACCACCACGATCTACTACCGCGCCAAGAAGAACAAGGCCTATTACGCCGACAGCTCGCTCGATTCCGGCGTGCGTTCGCAAGAGCTGATTTCCGAAGCATTGAACTGGCTGGAATACACTCAAGGCTTCAACTTCGCATCGCTGAGCGTTGATGCCAACAAGCGCATTCGCGGCCTGAACTTCTTCTACTCCGGCGGCGCGGACAGCGCCTGGTCCAAAGGCCTCTGGCCGCACATGGGCTGGCTGGGCAAGCAGTTCTGCGCGGATGGCGTCTGCACCGGCTACTACCAGATCACCAATATGGGCAACAGCCTGGCAATCGGCACCTTTTCTCACGAGACCGGACACCTGGTAATGGGCTGGCCGGACCTGTATGACTATGACGGCAGCTCCGAAGGTTCGGCGGCCAGCTATTGCATCATGGGCTTCGGCAGCATTGGCGCGCAAAGCCAGTACCGCCCGGTACCGCCGAATGGCTTCTTCCGCTACCAGGTGGGCTGGGATACGGTGACCGAGCTGAATCCGGCGCTGAACGCCAATGCGCCGAAAGGCCGTCTGAGCCACACTTCCGGTTCACACAGCCTGTATCGTTGGACCAATCCGGCCAAGACCGATGAGGCCTTCTACGTGGAAGCGATCTACAAAGCGGACCAGAACCTGTACCAACTGGGTTCCGGCTTGGCCGTGTGGCACATCGACCCGGCGGGCAACAACTCCGACGAGTGGCATCCATACGTGCAGATGGAACATGCCGATGGCCGCCGCGATCCCGAAAACAATGTGAATCGCGGCGACGGCACCGACCTGTATGACGGCGCAATCTACAAGGCCTTCTATGACACGGTGCCGAACAACTACGCCAGCCATGGCACCAACTCGCGCTGGTGGAGCGGCAGCGGTTCCAACTTCGGGCTTGCCAATATCAGCGCGGCCGCCAAGACGATCTCCTTCGATGTCGTGAAGGGCGACGGCACGGGCGGCGGTGAAACCTATACCGGCTACCTGTCCGGCACCAATGCATCCGCCATCCACCCATCGCCATACTTCTACTACAACGGCGGCACGATCAAGGCCAACCTGTCCGGCCCTTCGAACGCCGACTTTGAGTTGAAGCTGGAGAAGTGGAATGGCAGTGCGTGGGTGCAGGTGGCTTCGTCGACCAGCCCGACGTCGACCGAAGCGATCAGCTACAGTGCCGCGGTAGCCTATTACCGGATCACTGTGTACTCGTATAGCGGCTCCGGCAACTACACGCTGAGCGTCACGAAGTAAGGCGCCTAAGGTGAAGGGTCCTGCTGGCCGCCAGCTTTCTGCATGGCGGCCAAGCGGGCATCGATGGCGGTCAGCAGCGCTTCGGTGCGCTGGCGCTGCGCCGCCAAGTCCCGCTCGGCCGTCGTAAGATAGCGAGCCGAGTCGAAGGCAGCGTGATAATTCTGGACCAGTGCTACGTAGATCGCCCCCACGCCCAGCACGGTGCTGAGGGAAGCTCCCACGACGAGTTTTTTCAAGCTTGCAATTGAAGCTTCGATTCGATCAAGCCTTGCCTCCGTAGCCCTTTGGCGCTCGTCGGCCCGTGCCTCATAGCCGTCCATCCGTCGTTCAAATGCCTTGGCCCGGATGGCCTCGCGCTCCACAATGGCTGCCTCGCGCTCCCGTGCGGCCGCATCGCGCTCAGCGGCCCGCGCAGCAATCTCGCTCATATGTTGCACGAAGGCTTTTGCGTCGAGGGCTTCGCGCGCCCGGGCAGCCGCCTCGCGTTCGTCAGCCCGCGCAGTGTACGCTTCAATCGTGGAGCGGAATTCCGCGAGCTTTACGTCAGAACGCCCCTCAGCGATCAGGAGGCTGGAATCAACATACTGTTTGGTTGCTGGATCCATGATTTCATCTTCGGCGGGTAGGGGATTGATGTCAACCAGGCTCATGAGGGCACCTCGACGTGTTTCCCCATTGTGGCGACGCTCCCCTCCTGCCGCTTAGATGCGGATCAAGCTTTGCTGTTCTCCGTCTTGAAGTGCGCAACAAGGGCATTGGCATGGCCGTGGCCCATGCCGTGTTCGGCCTTCAGCGCAGCCACCATATCCATGTGCTTCAAGTCTTTCATGCCCTTCAGCAGCTTGAGCCAATGCTCGACCGGCTTGCCGTACTTTGCTTCGATCGAGGGGAAGTAGGAGGAGGGAGATCCCATGGCCGCCTCCTTACTGTTCAACCAGTAAAGCCAGCAAGGCCAGCGACTGCTGCCAGCCGAGATAGCATTGCTCCGCCGGGATTACAGCTGGCACCCCTTCCTGGACGATGTCGACTTCGGTGCCGCAGGAGACGGCGCGCAGATTGATGGTGGTCTGCATCTGGCCCGGCAGGTTCGGATCGTCGAACACCGCGGTGTAGCGGATTTTCTCGCCCGGATGCAGTTCCAGGTATTCGCCGCCGAAGGAGTGGGTGAAGCCAGTGCCCAGGTCGACAAAGGACATGCGGTACTTGCCGCCAACGCGCGCATCCATTTCGTGCACTTCGCCCAGATAACCGTTTGGCGGCAGCCATTTGTTGAAGGCCGAGGCGGTAGTCCAGGCCTTGTAGATGCGATCAGGGGAAGCGCGCAGTACACGGTGCAGTTTGATGGTATTCGTAGCCATTTCAGTAATCTCCATGTTGGGGTGGGTTTGTAAAAGCACGACGCGCCAGCGTGCCCAGGATCGACAAGAAATACAAAAAATTTCGGGAATCTTTGTATTTATTATAAAGTTTGCACTAAAATGCGGCCCGGCGCACTGCGTGGAAGGCTGCAATACGCTTGCATGAGCCCCCTCCAATACGCTAAAATTTATGGTTGCCTGGCCTAGTGTCTTGCAAAGTAGTAAATTTTCTTATTTTATAAACCCGAATCCCCCCAACAAGGGTGCCCGCAAGGGTGACTGGGAGGATTCCAGACCCAACCCTGGAGTAAATAATGTCTGTAACGATGCGTGAAATGCTGGAAGCCGGCGTCCACTTCGGTCACCAAACCCGTTTCTGGAACCCAAAGATGGCTCCGTTCATCTTCGGCCACCGCAACAAGATTCACATCATCAACCTGGAAAAGACCCTGGCCATGTACCAGGACGCGATGAAAACCATCCGTCAAATCTCAGCTTCCCGTGGCACCATCCTGATGGTTGGCACCAAGCGCCAGGCTCGCGACATCATCGCTGCTGAAGCTCAGCGCGCCGGTGTTCCGTTTGTTGACCAGCGTTGGCTGGGCGGCATGCTGACCAACTTCAAGACCATCAAGACCTCGATCAAGCGCCTGAAAGACATGGAAGCTTCGATCGAAGACGGTTCCGTTGAAAAGCTGACCAAGAAAGACGCTCTGCTGTTCCGTCGCGAACTGGAAAAGCTGCAGAAGTCGATCGGCGGTATCAAGGATATGGGCGGTGTTCCTGACGCAATCTTCGTGGTTGACGTTGGCTACCACAAAGGCGCGATCACCGAAGCCGCAAAACTGGGCATCCCAGTGATCGGCGTGGTCGATACCAACCACTCCCCAGAAGGCGTGACTCACGTTATCCCTGGTAACGACGACTCCTCCAAAGCGATCACCCTGTACGCCCGCGGCGTGGCAGACGCGATCCTGGAAGGTCGTGCAAACGCTACCACTGAAGTCCTGGAATCCATCAAGACTGCAGCTGGCGACGAGTTCGTAGAAGTTAACGAGCAGGCTTAATTGCCTGGCTGCCGCAAGGCAGCTTCAGCTTGAGAAAGGGGTGGCCCACCAGCTCCCCCTTTTTTTTAAACAGAATCCCCCGGAAGAGCAGGCTGCCTTTGGCGCCGCCCCGGACTGAATCCCAAACCGAATACAGGAGAATCACATGGCAGCAATTACTGCAGCAATGGTAGGTGAACTGCGCGCTAAGACCGACGCGCCAATGATGGAATGCAAAAAAGCGCTGACCGAAGCCGGCGGCGACATGGACAAAGCGGAAGAGCTGCTGCGCGTTAAGCTGGGCGGCAAGGCTGCCAAAGCTTCCGCACGCATCACCGCTGAAGGCGTGGTTGCTTCCCACATCGCCGGCAACATCGGCGCCCTGGTTGAAGTGAACTCCGAGACCGACTTCGTTGCCAAGAACGACGACTTCCTGGCCCTGGCTGCCCTGGCTGCCAAGCTGGCCGCTGAAAACAACCCAGCTGACGTTGCTGCCCTGCTGGCCCTGCCAGCTGGCAACGGCCAGACCCTGGAAGAAGTGCGTGCTGCCCTGGTGGGCAAAATCGGCGAAAACATGTCGATCCGTCGCTTCCAGCGTTTCGAAACCACCGGCAAGCTGGCTGCATACCTGCACGGCACCAAGATCGGTGTAATCGTCGAGTTCGACGGCGCCGACGAGCAAGTTGGTAAAGACGTGGCCATGCACATCGCTGCAATGAAGCCAGTGGCTCTGTCCTCCGAGCAAGTTCCTGCCGACCTGATCGCTAAAGAGCGTTCGGTTGCCCAGGCCAAGTCGGACGAAGACGCTGCTGCCGCTGTTGCCGCTGGCAAGCCAGCCCAGCCAGCCGACATCGTTGCCAAGCGCATCGATGGCGCCGTTGCCAAGTACCTGAAAGAAGTGTCGCTGATGAACCAGGCTTTCGTGAAGAACGACAAGCAGTCCGTCGAGCAGATGCTGAAAGCCGCTAACACCACCGTTAAGGCATTCACCATGTACGTGGTTGGCGAAGGCATTGAGAAGAAAGTTGACGATTTCGCGGCGGAAGTCGCAGCCCAGATGGCTGCCTCCAAAGGCGCATAATCAAGAAAACGGGCCGAAAGGCCCGTTTTTTTAAGCCTGCTGCTTGCCAAACCGGTAAACCAGTGTCAGACCCGCAGGGTCTGACACCCGATACGCGGCGGCAGCGGGCAAGTGCCTGACCCTGCGGGTCAGGCACTGGTTTACCGGTTTTAAGGTTGTTAAGCCTCTTTTAAGGCTTTCAATCCTGAATTAAACGGTGGACAATGGCATTTCCGTTATCATTGCCGCCGAAGCCACACCGAACAAAACATTTAAAAGGAGCCCCAGCTCATGTCAAAACCAGCCTTCAAGCGCGTCCTCCTGAAATTGTCCGGCGAAGCCCTGATGGGCGATGACCCGTACGGCATCAACCGCGGCACCATCGAACGCATGGTGGCGGACGTCGCCGAAGTAGCAAAGCTGGGCGTTGAACTGGCGGTCGTCATTGGCGGCGGCAACATTTTCCGTGGCGTGGCGCCTGGCGCCCAGGGCATGGACCGTGCCACCGCCGACTACATGGGCATGCTGGCTACCGTGATGAACGCGCTGGCCCTGGCCGACGCAATGAAGCACGTGGGCGTGACCGCGCGCGTGATGTCGGCCATCGGCATCGAGCAGGTGGTCGAGCCATATGTGCGCCCGAAAGCGCTGCAGTACCTGGAAGAGGGCAAGGTCGTGATCTTCGCCGCCGGCACCGGCAACCCGTTCTTCACTACCGACACCGCAGCGGCCCTGCGCGGCTCGGAAGTGAGCGCGGAAATCGTGCTGAAGGCCACCAAGGTCGACGGCATCTACACCGCCGACCCGAAAAAAGACCCGAACGCCACCATGTATCACAAGATCAGCTTCGACGAAGCGATCGCCAAGCACCTGCAAGTCATGGATGCCACCGCCTTCGCGCTGTGCCGCGACCAGAAACTGCCGATCAAAGTATTCTCGATTACCAAGCCGGGCGCGTTGATGAACGTGATTATGGGCGAGGAAGAGGGTACACTGGTTCACGTTTAAAATATTTCAAGTAATTGCAACAGGAGAGCAGCAATGTCTATCGCTGACATTAAAAAGAATACTCAGGACCGCATGGTCAAATCGCTGGAAACCCTGAAGGCCGACTTGGCCAAAGTGCGTACCGGCCGCGCCCACGTAGGCATCCTGGACCACGTGATGGTGGACTACTATGGCAACCCGACCCCGCTGAACCAGGTGGCCAACCTGACCCTGGTTGACGCGCGCACCATCGGCGTAGCCCCGTTCGAAAAGAAAATGGGCGCCGTCATTGAAAAGGCGATCCGCGATTCCGACCTGGGCCTGAACCCGGCCTCGCAGGGCGACATGATCCGCGTGCCGACCCCGCCGCTGAACGAAGAGCGCCGCAAGGAAATGGTCAAGCTGTGCAAGGGCGAAGGCGAAGACGCTAAAGTCGCCGTGCGCAACATCCGCCGCGACGCCAACGAAGGCCTGAAGAAGCTGGTGAAGGACAAGGCCATTTCGGAAGACGAAGAGCGCCGCGCAGCTGACGAAGTGCAGAAGCTGACCGACAAGTTCATCGCCGACATCGACAAGACCGTCGCCGAAAAAGAGAAAGAAGTCCTGACCGTCTAAGGTCCCGAAACCGGGGAGGATAGGGGTATTGCCCCTGCCTCCCCGGATTTTTAGTTTACGCACCTATGAAATATTCTAGTTCGACAACCGACGTGCCTGATGCGCCCAAGGTGCCGCGCCACCTGGCGATCATCATGGACGGCAACGGGCGCTGGGCAACCAAGCGTTTCCTGCCGCGCGTGGCGGGCCACGTCAAAGGCGTGGAAGCGGTGCGCACGGTGGTGGAAGCCTGCGCCGAGCGGGGCATCGAGTACCTGACCGTCTTTGCGTTCAGCTCCGAGAACTGGCGCCGGCCGGAAGAGGAAGTTTCGCTGCTGATGAAACTCTTCGTGACGGCCCTGGAGCGTGAGGTGTCGAAGATGCATGCGAACAATATCCGCCTGAAGGTGGTGGGCGACCTGTCGCGCTTCGACCAGAAGCTGCAGGACATGATCGCCAATGCCGAGCGCAAGACCGCCAACAACACCCGCATGACCGTCACCGTGTGCGCCAACTATGGCGGCCGCTGGGATATCATGCAGGCGATCGGCAAGATGGTGGCCGAGCACCCCGGCACGACCGATTTCTCGGAAGAGCAACTGGCACCCTACCTGTCGATGGCATATGCCCCGGAGCCGGACCTGTTCATCCGTACCGGCGGTGAAGAGCGCATCTCCAATTTCCTGCTGTGGCAACTGGCCTATACGGAACTGCACTTCACCGACACCTACTGGCCCGACTTCAATGCCGAACGCCTGGATGAGGCGATTGCCTCCTACCAGGGCCGTGAACGCCGCTTTGGCCGCACTGGCGACCAGGTGGCAAAGAAAAGCAAATAAGAGCTAAAACAATGCTGAAAACCCGCGTGATTACCGCCGTCCTGCTGCTGGCGGTATTGTTGCCTGTCCTGTTCTCCGGCTACCAGCCAGCGGTGAATGTGGTGGTGGCTGTGTTCTTTGCCGCTGCCGTGTGGGAAGCCTTCCGCCTGTTCAAGAACCGCGCCGCGATCGTCG
This sequence comes from Pseudoduganella sp. R-34, assembly GCF_049904655.1. Classification (NCBI taxonomy): domain Bacteria; kingdom Pseudomonadati; phylum Pseudomonadota; class Betaproteobacteria; order Burkholderiales; family Oxalobacteraceae; genus Pseudoduganella; species Pseudoduganella sp. R-34. The sequence continues at coordinate 4,037,768 of NZ_CP184572.1, read as the reverse complement.
TGGCGGCCGCGTGGGCGGCGGCGTTTGTCTATACCTTCTTCTTCAATGCGGGACTCGAACAGGCCAGGTTCTGGCTGGCCATCGGCGCGGCCATCTGGCTGATCCGCTTTGCGCCGGCCCTCAAACTGGGCTTGCCGCCGGCCGAAGGCATGGGCAATACCATGCTGAGCATGGTGTACGCCGTGACCCTGGTGTCCTGCTTCGTCGCCATCCTGCTGCTGTTCGCGCGCGGCCCTGTCTACCTGCTGTCGGTCATGGCCATTGTGTGGGCGGCCGACATCTTCGCCTATTTCTCCGGCAAGGCTTTCGGCAAGCATAAGCTGGCACCGACCATCTCTCCCGGCAAGTCGTGGGAGGGCGCGGTAGGCGGCCTGGTTGCCGTGCTGCTGCTGGCCGTCATGACCGTGCTGCTGGCGCCATCCGTACCCCTGCTGCAGGACACTTTCGCGGTGCGCCTGGCGACCCGCATGGGCTGGGGCATCATGCTGGCCGTGCTGGTGCTGATCGTCGCCGCATCCATTGTGGGCGACCTGTTTGAATCCATGCTCAAGCGCCGCTCCGGCATGAAGGACAGCAGCAACCTGCTGCCTGGCCACGGCGGCGTGCTTGACCGTATCGACGCGCTGGTGCCGGTGCTGCCCATCGCTGCGTTGATCACTCCAAGGCTGTTCTAAGGAATTCCATGCAACGCATTACCATCCTCGGCGCTACTGGCTCGATCGGCGTCTCCACGCTGGACGTGATTGCGCGCCACCCGGACCGTTATTCTGTCTACGCGTTGACCGCCCATAGCCGCGTCGAAGAACTGGCTGCACAGTGCATCCAGTTCCGCCCGGCCCGCGCCGTGGTCGGCAGCGCCGCTGCCGCCGACCAGTTGGGCGCTCTGCTGCGCTCCGCCGGCTGCCGCACCGAAGTGGAGTGGGGCGAGGCCGCGCTGTGCGCCGTGTCCGCCGCCGCCGAAACCGATGCTGTGATGGCTGCCATCGTCGGCGCCGCCGGCCTGGCGCCAACCTTGGCTGCTGCCCGGGCCGGCAAGAAAGTCATGCTGGCCAACAAGGAAGCGCTGGTCATGTCCGGCCAGTTGTTCATGGATGCCGTGGCCGAAAGCGGCGCCGTGCTGCTGCCGATCGATTCCGAGCACAATGCGATCTTCCAGTGCCTGCCGCAAGGCTATGGCCGCGTTCCGGCCGCTGCGGGCGTGACCAAGATCCTGCTCACCGCCTCCGGCGGCCCGTTCTTGAAGCGCGACGTCTCCACGCTGGAAAATGTCACGCCGGACGAGGCTTGCAAGCATCCCAAGTGGGTCATGGGCCGCAAGATTTCGGTCGATTCCGCGACCATGATGAACAAGGGCCTGGAAGTGATCGAGGCCCACTGGCTGTTCGGCGCTCCGGCCGAACAGATCGAGGTCGTGATCCACCCGCAATCGCTGATCCATTCGATGGTGTCCTACAACGACGGCTCCGTACTGGCGGAACTGGGCAACCCGGACATGCGCACGCCGATCGCCCATGCGCTGGCTTACCCGGAACGCGTCGCCTCCGGCGTGGCACAGCTTGACCTGACCCAGGTCGGCACCCTGCAATTCGAAAAGCCGGACTTCAACCGTTTCCCTTGCCTGGCACTGGCCTTCGAGGCCTTGCGTTCAGGCGGCACCGCGCCAGCCTTGCTGAATGCGGCCAACGAGGTGGCGGTACAGGCCTTCCTCGACGAGCGCATCGGCTTCCGCCGCATCGACCGCGTGATTCGCCAGGTGATGGACGAATTGCCGCATGGAGCGGCCAGCAGCATTGATGCCGTGATGGCGCAGGATGCGCTGGCGCGGGCCGCAGCAGAACGGATCATCGCCGGATAAGCAGCCAGCCATGGACACTTTCCGCACCATTCTCGCCACGATTGTCTGTCTCGGTTCCCTGATCATCATCCACGAGTTGGGGCACTACCTGGTGGCGCGCTGGTGCGGTGTCAAGGTGCTGCGCTTCTCGGTCGGCATGGGGCGCATCGTCTGGATGCGCAGGTTCGGCAAGGACCAGACCGAATGGGCCTTGTCTGCCATCCCTTTGGGCGGCTACGTGAAGATGCTGGATGCCCGCGAAGGCGATGTATCCGGCCTGCCGGCCGAAGACCTGGCCCGTGAATTTACCCGCCAGAGCGTGTGGAAACGCATTGCCATCGTGGCGGCCGGCCCGCTGGCCAACTTCCTGCTTGCTATCGCCCTGTACGCCGGCCTGTACATGTCCGGCGTGCGCGAGCCGACGGCCCGCATTGCGGAACCGGCGAAAGCGACGGCGGCAGCAGCTGCCGGCCTGCACCGGGGCGACCTGGTCAAGTCGGTCAATGGCGATCCGGTGCAGGGCTGGTCCGAGCTGCGCTGGGCCATCATCCAGTCTGCAATTCACAAGGAAGCCCTGAGCCTGGTGGTCGAACGCCCCGGTTACGGCGAAGTTCGCGCTTCGCTGCCGGCCGAAGCGGCGGGCCATGCGAGCCTCGAGGACGACGTGCCGGCGGTGATCGGCCTCGACCTGATGCGCCCGCCGCCAGTCATTGGCCGCATGGAGGAGGGCGGCGCCGCCCTCCGCGCCGGAATGCTGAAGGGCGATGTGATCCAGGCTGTCGACGGCCAGCCGATTGACGATGCACGCGGCTTCGTGGCCGAAGTCCTGCGCTCGCCGGGCCGAAAGCTGGTCGTCACCGTGCTGCGCGAGGGGCGCAGGCTGGAGCTCGAGCTGACCCCGGATGCGGTAGAGGACAAGCAGGCAAACAGCAAAGGTCTTGTAACAGTCGGTAAGATCAAGGCCGAACTGGTGGGCGCTGTTGATACGATGGTGGTGCACTACGGCCCGCTGGAGGCAGGCGCCAAGGCGGTGCGCCAGGTAAAGGAAATCTGCACGATGACCTTCAAGATCCTGGGCCGCATGATTGTTGGTGAAGTCTCGCTGAAGAATATTACCGGCCCGCTGACCATTGCCGAATATGCCGGTGAAACGGCGAAAATGGGCGCCGAGCCTTTTATTGCCTTCGTCGCCTTTATCAGCGTGAGCCTTGGACTGATGAATTTGCTGCCAATTCCTGTTCTGGATGGGGGGCATTTGCTGTATTATTCGCTGGAAGTTTTGACAGGGCGCCCCGTTTCCGAGCGCTTTGGCGAAATGGCGCAGCGTATTGGACTGGGATTGCTGGTGTCTTTAATGGCGCTGGCGATATTCAATGACCTGGCCCGCCTGCTTTAATTTTTTTCGATTTGCCGATGAAATTACACACTGATCGTATCGCTCCCCAATTCCGCCGTACCCTGGTAGGCGCAGCCGTCCTGGCTTTCTGCTCCGGCAGCGCAATGGCCGCCGAGTCGTTCGTCGTCAAGGACATCCGCGTCGAAGGCATCCAGCGTACCGAAGCCGGCACCGTGTTCAGCTACCTGCCGGTGCGCGTGGGCGAAACCTTCAGTGACGACAAATCCGTAGCCACCATCAAGGCCCTGTACGCGACCGGCATCTTCAAGGATGTGAAACTGGAGCGCGACGGCAATGTGCTGGTGGTGATCGTGGAAGAGCGCCCGGCGATCGCCAAGGTGGATTTCAAAGGCACCCACGAATTCGAGAAGGACATGCTGGTCAAGGCGCTGAAGGATATCGGCGTCGGCGAAGCCAAGACCTTCGACAAGGCATCGGTGGACCGCGCCGAACAGGAATTGAAGCGTCAGTACCTGTCGCGCGGCCTGTACGGCGTGAAAATCACCACCACCGTTACCCCGATGGAGCGTAACCGCGTCAGCATCGACTTCGACGTCGATGAAGGCGACGTGGCGCGCATCAAGCAGATCAATATCGTCGGCAACAAGGCTTTCAGCGACAAGGAACTGAAAGAGCAGATCGCCCTGAATACCGGCGGCTGGTTCAGCTGGTACACCAAGTCCGACCAGTATTCCAAGACCAAGCTGAATGGCGACATCGAGACCCTGAAGTCCTGGTACCTGGACCACGGCTATATCGAGATGAACGTGGATTCGACCCAGGTCTCGATCACGCCGGACAAGAAGGACATCTACATCACCATCAATATCACCGAGGGTGAAAAGTACACGGTCTCCGACATCAAGTTCGAAGGCGAGATGTTCGGCCGCGAAGACGAACTGCGCCAGCTGGTGCTGCTGCAAAAGGGCAAGCTGTACTCCGGCAAGCTGCTGACCGCCACCAACAAGCTGATCACCGACCGCCTCGGCACCTTCGGTTTCGCCTTCGCCAACGTGAACGCCAATCCGGAAATCGACCAGGCCAAGCGCGAAGTCGCGTTCACCTTCTTCATCGACCCGGGCAAGCGCGCCTATGTGCGCCACATCAATATCTCGGGCAACACGACCACCCGCGACGAAGTGATCCGCCGCGAATTCCGACAGTTCGAATCGAGCTGGTACGACGCCTCCAAGATCAAGGCTTCGCGCGACCGCGTCGACCGCACCGGCTATTTCAAGGACGTGACGGTCGACACGCCGGAAGCGCAGGGCACCTCCGACCAGGTGGACATCAACCTGTCCGTGGTCGAACGCCCGACCGGCAATTTCCAGATCGGCGGCGCTTTCTCGCAGGCTGAAAAGTTCACCTTCAACGCGGCGATCCAGCAGGCCAACTTCGCCGGCTCGGGCAACACCGTGGGCCTGGAACTGAATACCTCGAAGTACAGCCGCACCATCGCGTTCTCGCACACCAATCCGTACTTCACGCCGGACGGCATCTCGCGCAGCTACGAGCTCTACCTGCGCACCTTCCGCCCGCCTGCAGTCAACACCGGCCTGTACACCATCAAGCAGACCGGCGGCCGCGTGAGCTTCGGCGTGCCGTTCTCCGAGCAGGACACCATCTTCTTCGGTATCGGGCTGGAAAAGTCGAACGTGGAAACCGACGAATCGTCGCCGACCTACTTCAAGCAGTACGTGCGCGACCTGGGCGGCCCGGCCAGCGGCGTCGGCTCGGTCAACGCCTACTCGGTTCCGCTGACCGCGGCGTGGGCGCGCGACAGCCGCGACTCCGCCATGACCCCGACCCTCGGCTACATGCAGCGCATCAACCTGGAACTGGATGCGATCGGCGAATCGAAGTACTGGCGAGCGGTGTACGAAACCCAGTGGTACAAGCCGCTGACCAACAAGATCACCCTGGCGCTGAAGGGCGAGGTCGACTATGGCCGCGGCTTCGGCGGCAAGAACTACCCGGTCTTCAAGAACTTCTACGCCGGCGGCATCGGCTCGGTGCGCGGCTACCAGAGTTCCTCGCTGGGCGCGGTCGACCCGCGCTACGGCGACTCGCTGGGCGGTGCTTCGCGCCTGATCGGCAATGCCGAACTGCAGATGCCGTTCCCAGGCCAGGGCCAGGACCGCTCGCTGCGCTGGTTCGGCTTCCTCGATGGCGGCCAGGTCTACCAGGAACGCCAGAAGATGCGCCTGTCCGAGCTGCGCTTCTCGGCCGGCCTGGGCTTGAGCTGGATTTCCCCGGTGGGGCCGCTGAAGTTGAGTTATGCTTTGCCTCTGAACGACAAACTGGGTGACCGCCTGGAACGCTTCCAGTTCCAGATGGGCACTGGTTTCTGATGCATTTAGTGCACCAAAGCAACTTATTTGGACGGAGAATCGAGTTGAAGACTGCAACCGCTACCCTGGGCAAAATCGCTGCCGTACTGGCGCTGGGCATGATGGCCGCGGCACCGGCGCTGGCGCAGTCCTCCCGGATTGCCTGGCTGAGCGCCGAGCGCATCTACAACGAATCGAAGCTGGCCAAGTCGGCCGACAACAAGCTGCGCGAGGAATTCTCCAGCCGCGAGAAAGCGCTGCAGGAACTGGCCATGCGCTCCAAGGCGGCGGCCGAGAAATGGGAAAAGGAAGGCGCCAGCAAGCCGGAGCCTGAGCGCAGCAAGCTGCAGCGCGAAGCCTACGAGGCGGACCTGAACTTCCAGCGCCGCCAGCGTGAATTCCGCGAAGACCTGAACCAGCGCACCAACGAGGAGCGTGCTGCGATTGCCGAAAAGGCGACGAAGATCATCAAGCAGCTTGCAAATACCGAAGGCTACGACATCGTCCTGCAGGACGCCGTGTGGGCCAGCCCGCGCATCGACATCACCAACAAGGTGCTGGAAGCGTTGGACAAATAACAGATAGATTGGATTACAGATGGGCCTTCGGCTAGGAGAACTGGTCGAGCGCCTGGGCGGCCAACTGGTGGGGGACCCGGAACTTTATGTTGCCGGAATCGCGCCGTTGACCGATGCAGGCGCTTCGCATATCAGCTTCCTCAGTAACAGCAAATTCCGTTCACAAGCAGGGCAAAGCCACGCGGCAGCCCTGATTGTCAGCGCCAATGACGATGCCACCGTGGCAGAAACCTACAAGGGTGCCCGCATCGTCGTCAAGAATCCCTACGTGTACTTTGCTCGCGCCGCGCAGATCTTCGAAGCGCAGACGGCCTATGTGCGCCCGGCCGGCGTGCACCCGACGGCGTATGTCGACCCGGCTGCGAGCGTGGACGCCACTGCCCATATCGGCCCCAAAGTGGTGGTCGAAGCGGGCGCCGTGATCGGCGCTGGCGTGGTGCTTGATGCCGGCTGCACCATCGGCCGCGATGCGCAGGTGGGCGAGGGCACGCATTTCTTTGCCAATGTGACTTTCCATTCGAAGTGCGTGATTGGCAAGCGCGGCATCATCCACTCGGGCGCCGTGATCGGCACCGACGGCTTCGGCTTTGCCAATGACGGCGGGGTCTACGTACGCATCCCGCAAGTGGGCCGCGTAGTGATCGGCGACGATGTCGATATCGGCGCCAACACCACCGTGGACCGCGGCGCACTGGCGGACACCATTATTGAAGACGGCGTGAAGCTGGACAACCAGATCCAGATCGGCCACAACTGCCATATCGGCGCGCACACGGCCATGGCCGGCTGCGTCGGCGTGGCAGGCAGCGCAAAAATCGGCAAGTACTGCACTTTCGGCGGCGCGGCGATGATCCTTGGCCACCTGACGATTGCGGACCATGTCCATATTTCGTCGGGCAGCCTGGTATCGCGCTCGATCACCGAACCAGGCCAATACACGGGTTTCTACCCCTTGGCCAAGAACAGCGACTGGGAGAAGTCGGCTGCGATTGTCCGGAACCTGCCGACCATGCGCGATAAAATGCGCGCGCTGGAAAAAACCATTAAAACTAAAACCGAAGACGAAGAATCATGACGACTACCGAAAACAAGACGATGGACATCTGCGAGATCAAGGCTTACCTGCCGCACCGCTACCCGCTGCTGCTGGTTGATCGCGTCATCTCTTATGAAGAGAACAAGTCCATCACCGCCATCAAGAACGTGACCGTGAACGAAGAGTTCTTCAACGGCCACTTCCCGCACAAGCCGGTCATGCCCGGCGTGCTGATGATCGAAGCGATGGCGCAGACCGCAGCCCTGCTGTCGTTCAAGTCCATGGGCATCAAGCCGGACGAGAATTCGGTGGTGTACTTCGTCGGCATCGACAATGCGCGCTTCAAGCGCCCGGTCGGTCCCGGCGACCAGTTGAAGATGGACGTGGAAATCCTGCGCAATGCGCGCGGCATCTGGAAATACAAGGCGGTCGGCTCGGTCGACGGCCAGGTAGCGCTGGAAGCTGAGCTGATGTGCACCATCCGCTCCGTGGAGTAAGAGCATGGCAACCATCCACCCAACAGCGATTGTCGACCCGAAAGCCGAACTGGCTGCCGGCGTCGAGATCGGCCCCTACACGATCATTGGCCCGAACGTGGTGATTGGCGAGAACACCGTGGTGGGCCCGCACGTCGTGATCGAGGGCCATACCACGATCGGCAAGAACAACAAGTTCTTCCAGTTCTCCTCCATCGGCGCCGCGCCGCAGGACAAGAAATGGAACGGCGAACCGACCCGCCTGGAAATCGGCGACGACAACACCATCCGCGAATTCTGCACCTTCAACCTCGGCACGGTGCAGGACAAGGGCGTGACCAAGCTGGGTAACAACAACTGGATTTCGGCCTACGTCCACCTGGCGCATGACTGCGTGGTCGGCAACAACACCATCTTCTCGAACAACGCGCAGATGGCGGGCCACGTCGAGATCGGCGACTGGGTGATCATGTCCGGCTTCGCCAACGTGCACCAGTTCTGCAAGATCGGCGCCCACGCCTTCGTCGGCATGAGCACCAGCCTGACCCAGGACGTGCCGCCATACGTGCTGTTGAACGGCAATCCGGCAGCAGCGCATGGCGTCAACATCGAAGGGCTGAAACGCCGCGGATTCACGCGCGAGCAGATCAACGCCATCCGCAACGCCTACAAGATCCTGTACCGTTCCGGCCTGACGCTGGACGAAGCCAGGGCAGCCATGCTGGAAGCCGAAGCCGGGCTGCCGGAAGATTGCGCCGCCGCCGCGCGCTCGATGCGCGAATTCCTCGATACGACCACCCGTGGCATCGTCCGCTGACGTATCGATTGCAGTCGTCGCCGGCGAACCTTCCGGCGACCTGCTGGCGGGCCGCCTGCTGGGCGGCCTGCGCCCGCACCTGCCCGAAGCGCGCTTCCACGGAATCGGCGGCCCGGCCATGATGGAACATGGCTTCGAGTCGCAATGGCCGATCGAGAAGATGACCGTGCGCGGGCTGTTCGAGATCATTCCCCGCTACCGCGAGCTGAAAGGCATCCAGAACACGCTGCGTGACCAGCTGCTGGCCGAACGGCCTGCCTGCTTCATTGGCGCCGACTATCCGGGCTTCAATCTGGGCCTGGAAGCGCAGTTGCGCACCGCAGGCATCCCGACCGTGCACTATATCGGCCCGCAAATCTGGGCCTGGCGCGGCGGCCGGATCAAGAAGATCATCAAATCTGTCTCGCACATGCTGGTGATCTTCCCGTTCGAGGAAGAGATCTACAAAAAAGCTGGCGTGCCCGTGACTTACGTCGGCCACCCACTGGCAGAAGTGATCCCCGTGCAGCCGGACGAAGCGGCCGCGCGCCGCCAGCTGGGCATTGCGGAAGATGCCAACGTCGTCACGGTGATGCCGGGCAGCCGCATGGCCGAACTGAAGTACAACACAGCCGCCTTCATTGGCGCCTGCAAGCTGCTGCAGCAGCGCGATCGCACGCTGAAATTCGTGGTGCCGATGGCGGGCGAAAAGCAGCGCAAGTATTTCCTGGAACTGGTGGCCGAAGCCGGCCTGCAGGATGTCGAGCTGATGCTGCTGGATGGCCAGTCGCACACCGCCATCTGCGCCGCCGATGCCGTGCTGGTAGCCTCCGGCACCGCCTCGCTGGAAGTAGCCCTGTTCAAGAAGCCGATGGTCATTGCCTACAAGATGATGGCCGCGTCCTGGCATATCATGAGGCATATGGGCTACCAGCCGTGGATCGGCCTGCCGAACATCCTGGCGCGCGAATTCCTGGTGCCGGAAATGCTGCAGAATGCCGCAACAGCCGAGACGCTGGCTGACGCCATGTGGAAGCAACTGAGCGACGTCCCGCACCGCCTGAAACTGGTGCAGCGCTTCACCGACATGCATCACAGCCTGCTGCGTAACAGTGCCCAGGAAGGCGCCGCGGCAGTCCTTAAGGTCATCAACAGATAAGCCCGTGTCACACCATGGGGTCACACCCCAACGGTGACACGGACGCTGCCGTGAGAATGGATCAGTTCGTGTCACACTTGGGGTGTGACCCCAAGGTGTGACACGAACTGGACAGTAGAAAGAATTGAGTGATGTCCGAACAATCCGGTCTGTTTGACGACCTTCCATATTCCCTCGACGAGATCATTTGCGGCGTCGATGAGGCCGGGCGCGGTCCGTTGGCCGGCCCGGTGTTTGCCGCTGCCGTGATCCTCGATCGCAACCGTCCGATTCTGGGCCTGCGCGATTCCAAGAAACTCAACGAGGCAAAGCGCGATGAGCTGGCGCCCCTGATCCGCGAGCACGCGATCGCCTGGGCCGTGGCCAAGGCGTCGGAAGAGGAGATCGACCGCCTGAACATTCTCCAGGCCAGCCTCCTGGCCATGAAGCGTGCGGTGTATGCGCTGCAAACCGTGCCGACCCTCGCGCTGATCGACGGCAACAAGTGCCCGGTCATGCGCATCCAGAGCATCGCCATCGTGGAAGGGGACGACAAGATCGAATCCATTTCAGCCGCCTCCATCCTGGCCAAGACCGCGCGCGACGCCGCGCTGGTCAAGCTGCACAAGAAATACCCGCAATACGGCTTCGACCAGCACAAAGGCTATGGCACGGCGCTGCACCTGGAGCGTTTGCGCGAGCACGGCGCCTCGCCGGTGCACCGCCGCAGCTTTGCGCCGGTGCGTGAAGTCCTGGAGCGTGACCTGTGAAGAACATCACTTCGCGCGACAACGCGCAATACAAGGAACTGGCCAAGCTCGCCACCAACTCGCAGGCGCGTCGCAAGGCCGGCCGCAGCCTGCTGGATGGCGTGCACCTGTGCGAGACCTGGCTCGAGTTGCGCGGCCATCCCGAACAAGCCATTGTGGCCGAAGGCGCGCTGCACAACCCGGAGGTGGCCGCCATCATCGCCCGCCTGGAGGCAGAGCACGCCCATATCCTGTGCCTGACCGACCAGCTTTACCACGCCGTCAGCCAGGTCGAACACGGCGTCGGCCTGATGTTCCTGATCGCCACGCCCCAAAAAGATGTGCCTCAGGCGCTGAGCGTCAACGCCGTCCTGCTGGATAACGTGCAGGACCCGGGCAACGTCGGTTCGATCCTGCGCAGCGCCGCCGCTGCAGGCGTGAAGGAGGTGTATTGCGCACCCGGCACCGCCTTCTGCTGGTCGCCGAAAGTGCTGCGCGCCGCCATGGGCGCCCACTTTGTGCTCGATATCTACGAAAACGTCGACCTGCCGCAACTGGTGCAGGGCGCGCAAATCGCCACCCTGGCCACCAGCGGCTACGCAGCCGAACAGTTGTACCGGCTGGACCTGAAACGCCCCGTGGCCTGGATCTTCGGGCATGAAGGGCAGGGTGTCTCGGACATGCTGTTAAGCACGGCCACCCACCGCGTCATCGTGCCCCACCTGGGCAAGGTCGAATCGCTGAATGTTGCTGCGTGCGCGGCAGTATGCTTTTTCGAGCAAGTAAGGCAAAATCTGGCTTAATAAAACTAACCATGCTGGAATGGGCGTTATGGAAATTGCAAGCTTGCACTTCCTGGTCGCCGAGGGCGAACCCGTCCAGCGTGAGCTATTGGCCGGCATGCTGCGCCACCTGGGCGCCCGGCAGGTGACCCAGGCATCAGATGGGCTGAGTGCACTGCGCCTGCTGGAAATCGGCCTCAATCCCCCCGCCAACATCGCCCTGATGGACCTGACGCTGCCCGGCATGGACGGCCTGGAAGTGCTACGGCGCCTGGCCGAAATCGACTGCCGGGCGGGCATCATCATCTTCGCCTCGCAAAGCGCCGACGTGCTGTTTTCCGTCGAGACCATGGCCGAAGCCTATGGACTCGATGTGCTGGGCAGTTCGGCCAAGCCAGTCACCTCGGCCAGGCTGCAGGAACTGATTGCCAACTACCGGGAGCCTTCCGCCGAGCCGGAAGCGGGCCCGCAGCATCCCGAGTTCAGCTTTGCCGAAGTAGGGCGCGGGCTCCAGGGACGCGAATTCGATCCCTATTTTCAGCCCAAGATCGAACTGGAGACTGGCACCGTCAAAGGGCTGGAAGTGTTCGCCCGCTGGCGCCATCCCGAGCATGGGGTGCTTGGGCCATCGGCATTTGTGCCGGTGCTCGAAAGCGTGCGGCGCATCGATTTCCTCGACTGGTGCATGATCGAGAAGTCGGTCGCAGCCTGTCGCGGCCTGCACGACAAGGGGATTCCGATTTCGATCTCGCTCAATGTGGACCCTGGCACGCTGGCGCACCCGCAATTCATCGCCCAGATGACGGCCTGCCTGGAGCGCCACCGCATCCTGTCCGACTACCTCACGTTCGAGATCACGGAAGCTTCAGTACTGACCACCAATCCGCATTTCATCGAACGCCTTTTGCGCCTGCGCATGATGGGATTCGGGCTGGCGATCGACGATTACGGCACCGGGCGCTCCAACCTGCAGCTGTTGGCCGCCATTCCGTTTTCCGAGCTGAAGATCGATCCCGGCTTCGTCGATGGCGCCTCGCGCAAGCGCCCCATCGGTACCGTCCTCAAAACCTGCCTTGGCCTGGCGCGCAGCCTGTCGCGGCATGCCTGCGCAGTGGGTGTGGAAACCAGGGATGACTGGGACTTCCTGCAAGGGCTGGGCTGCACCTATGCCCAGGGTTTCTATATTGCCAACTCGATGCCGGTGGACGACATCCCCGGCTGGCTGGATGACTGGAAAGACTTCTTCTAATGAAAAAACGATGGATTGCGGGGCTGCTAATCGCGGTCAGCCTGCCGGTCGCCGCTGCCTTCACGCCCGTTTGCCAGATGGCTTTTTACGGCGCGCGTGCCTGGCTGTCCAGCAAGGACCACTTCACGCAGTGCACGCCCGATCCCCGCATTTGGTGCGAGCCCGGCGCCGAGGCCTTCGGCGCAGCCGTCGCGCCGCTCCTGCCGGCCGCCATCGGGCATGATGAACGGGCCTTCGGCATGGCGTACGTGGCTCCGGTACGCGTCAATGTGTATGCCAGTGACGAGAGTTTCTCGCGTTACGGCGCTGTTGCCCCGCGCGCAGCCGGAGTGGTGGTGCTGGGCGATGTGCACCTTGCGCCGAAAATGCAGGCCTGGGCAACCGAGCGCACGGAGGCCATCGTGACGCACGAACTGGCGCACTTGCACCTGGTGCAGCGGATCGGCATGTCCGGCATCGGCAAGTTACCCAACTGGTTCTGGGAAGGCTTGCCGACCTATCTGTCGGGCGGTGGCGGCGCTGGCAACGTGACACGTGAGGAGGCGGTGCAGGCCTTCGTACACGGCCGGCACATGGTTCCTGAAGATGAGGACCCCCTGTTCGCGCCCAAGCAGGCGCCCAGCTACGGGCTGGCGCATGCCATGTATTACCGCCAGGCGTCGGTGCTGGTAGCGTGGATGGACGAAAGAGATCCGGCAGCGTTCAAGCGCCTGCTGGCGGCGGTCGGACGGGGCGACGCGTTTGCCGGGGCGGTGAGCGGCGCCTATGGACGCCCGCTGGCAGCCCTGTGGGCCGAGTTCCAGCAGGCGATGCGGACGGAAATCCTCAATAAACCGAGCGGTTCGGCTTGATTTCCTGCAGGATGGTGGTGGAAATCTCTTCGATCGACTTGGTGGTGGAAGACAGCCAGCGGATGCCTTCGCGCCGCATCATGGCTTCTGCCTCGTTGACCTCATAGCGGCAGTTTTCCAGCGAAGCGTACTTGGAGCCGGCACGGCGCTCGTTACGGATCTCCGACAGGCGCTGTGGCTCGATGCTCAGGCCGAAAATCTTCGATTTGTACGCATACAGCGCCGAAGGCAGCTTGCCGCGCTCGAAATCGTCCGGAATCAGCGGGTAATTGGCCGCTTTCACACCGTATTGCATGGCCAGGTACAGCGAAGTGGGGGTTTTGCCCGAACGCGAGACGCCGACCAGGATCACGTCCGCCGAGGACAGGTTCTTGTTTGATTGACCATCATCGTGCGCCAGCGAGAAGTTGATCGCCTCGATACGGTTCTTGTATTCCTCGCTGTCCACCACATTGTGGGACCGGCCGATGGTGTGGGTCGACTTGACGCCCAATTCCTGCTCAAGCGGCGCGACGAAGGTCTGGATCAGGTCCATGTGCATGGCGTTGGCGCGCTGGATCACCTCCGACAGCTCCGCTTTCACCAGGGTCGAAAAGACAATCGGCTTGGCGCCATCCTCGGCCCCGATCTCGTTAATTTTGCGCACTGCATCATAAGCCTTGTCGCAGGTATCGATGAAGGGCAGACGGATCTGGCGGAAGCGCAGGTCGAACTGCGTCAGCACGGAATGGCCGAAAGTTTCGGCAGTGATGCCCGTGCCGTCAGAGACGAAAAAGACGGTGCGGCTCGAAGCCGGCAATAAACGTTGATCTTGTGGCATCAAAAAAGCTTTTCCAGTGGATGAATCGTCAATTTGCTGCGCAGGCTGTAAAATGCTTGCCAACGGTAAGATTGTGCTGCACGGCGCCAAGAATGACAAGAACGATGCCAAGCATGCCTGCGTAAAGATTTTTATCATCAAAAAGGTGTCTTTATGACTAACGCAGCATTGAAGGAGCAATCCGACGGGGTGTACGTTGCCTCGTTCGAGAATTTGCGCATGACGGATGTCGAATCCGTCGGCGGCAAGAACGCGTCGCTGGGGGAGATGATCTCCCAGCTGGCCGGCGCAGGTGTGCGGGTGCCTGGCGGCTTCGCGACCACCGCCCAGGCCTTCCGCGACTTCCTGTCGCACAGCGTTGACGGTGGCCCTTCGCTGGCCAAGCGCATCGCTGACCGCCTTGAACACCTGGACGTCGACGACGTCCGCGCCCTGGCAGCATCGGGCGCAGAAATCCGCCAATGGATCATCGATACTCCGTTCCAGCCTCGCCTGGAAGCCGATATCCGCGCCTTCTACGACAAACTGGTCGCAGACTCCACCACTGAAGTGTCGTTCGCCGTGCGCTCCTCCGCCACCGCGGAAGACCTGCCTGACGCATCGTTCGCAGGCCAGCAGGAATCCTTCCTGAACGTGGTCGGCATCGACAACGTGCTGGAAGCGATGAAGCACGTGTTTGCATCGCTGTACAACGACCGCGCGATCTCCTATCGCGTACACAAAGGCTTCACCCACGCTGAAGTGGCGCTGTCGGCGGGCGTGCAGCGCATGGTGCGTTCCGACCTGGGCGCTTCGGGCGTGATGTTCACCATCGATACCGAATCGGGCTTCAAGGACGTGGTCTTCATCACTTCCTCCTACGGCCTGGGCGAAACCGTGGTGCAGGGCGCCGTGAACCCGGACGAATTCTACGTCCACAAGCCGATGCTGGAACAGGGCAAGTCGGCCGTCATCCGCCGCAATATCGGCTCCAAGCTGATCAAGATGGAATTCACCAGCGAAGCCAAGGCCGGCCGTTCCGTGAAGACCGTCGATGTGCCGATCGAGATGCGCAACCGCTACTCCCTGGTCGATGCCGAAATCGTCGAACTGGCCAAGTACGCCATGATCATCGAGAAGCACTACGGCCGCCCGATGGACATCGAGTGGGGCAAGGATGGCCGCGACGGCAAGTTGTACATCCTGCAGGCACGTCCTGAAACCGTGAAATCGCAGCAGAAAGCCACCGACTCGCAGCAGCGCTTCAAGCTGAAGTCGAGCGGCACCGTGCTGACCTCCGGCCGCGCGATCGGCCAGAAGATCGGCGCCGGCCCTGTGCGCGTGATCAACGACCCAAGCGAAATGGAACGCGTGCAGCCGGGCGACGTGCTGGTAGCCGACATGACCGACCCTAACTGGGAGCCGGTGATGAAGCGCGCCTCGGCAATCGTCACCAACCGCGGCGGCCGCACCTGCCACGCAGCGATCATCGCGCGTGAACTGGGCGTGCCGGCAGTCGTGGGCTGCGGCGACGCAACCGACGTCCTGAAAGACGGCAACTTCGTGACCGTGTCCTGCGCCGAAGGCGACGAGGGCAAGATCTACGACGGCCTGCTGGAAACCGAGATCTCCGAAGTGTCGCGCGGCGAACTGCCTCCGATCAAGACCAAGATCATGCTGAACGTGGGCAACCCGCAGCTGGCCTTCGACTTCCAGTCCGTGCCGAACAACGGCGTGGGCCTGGCCCGCCTCGAGTTCATCATCAATAACAATATTGGCGTGCACCCGAAAGCGATCCTGGAATACCCGAACATCGACGCCGACCTGAAGAAGGCGGTGGAGTCGGTCGCCCGCGGCCACGCTTCGCCGAAGCAGTTCTACATCGACAAGCTGGCGGAAGGCATCGCCACCATCGCCGCTGCCTTCTGGCCGAAGAAAGTGATCGTGCGCCTGTCCGACTTCAAGTCCAACGAGTACAAGAAGCTGATCGGCGGTTCGCGCTACGAGCCGGATGAAGAAAATCCGATGCTGGGCTTCCGCGGCGCCGCGCGCTACCTGTCCGAAGACTTCGCTGCCGCATTCGAGATGGAATGCGTCGCGATGAAGCGCGTGCGTGAAGAAATGGGCCTCACCAACGTCGAAATCATGGTGCCGTTCGTGCGCACCCTGGGCCAGGCGGAGAAAGTGGTTGGCCTGCTGGCCAAGAACGGCCTGAAACGCGGCGAAAATGGACTGCGCGTCATCATGATGTGCGAAGTGCCATCCAACGCCGTGCTGGCGGAGCAGTTCCTGCAGCACTTCGACGGCTTCTCGATCGGCTCCAACGACCTGACCCAGCTGACCCTGGGCCTGGACCGCGATTCCGGCATGGAACTGCTGGCAGCCGACTTCGACGAGCGCGATCCAGCAGTGCGTGCGCTGCTGGGCATGGCCATTTCGGCCTGCATCAAGCTGAACAAGTACATTGGCATTTGCGGCCAGGGTCCTTCCGACCACCCGGAACTGGCCGTGTGGCTGATGCAGCAGGGTATCGAGACCATGTCGCTGAACCCGGACTCGGTCATCGACACTTGGCAGAAGCTGGCAGAAATGCAACAATAAACCGCCGATAAGCGGCTTGAACCCCCGTGGCCTTGTCGGCAGCGGGGGTTTTTTACTTTTGGAGGTTGTGATGGCTGACTGGATGTTGTGGGCGATTGGCGCGGGCGTGCTGGTCACCCTCGAACTGTTTAGCGGCACGTTCTACCTGCTGATGATTGCCATCGGCATGGGGGCGGGCGCGCTTGCTTCGCTGGCGCGCATCGACATGCCGGGCCAGATGCTGGTGGCCGCCATCGTCGCCGCTATCGCCACGCTGCTGCTGCGCCGCAGCCGCTTCGGCAAGACCACGCAGCCGCCGGCGGCGTCCAACCCGGACGTCAACCTGGACATCGGCCAGACCGTGAGCGTGGCCGCCTGGCAGGACGGCGCTGCACGCGTGATGTATCGCGGCGCCATGTGGGATGTGGAACTGGCGCCGGGCGAAGCAGCGGCACCAGGCATATTCAGGATTCGCGAGATTCGCGGCAGCCGGCTGATCGTCGGCGCATAACAGGGAGAAGGGAATGGAAATCAGTTTTGGCACTGTCACGCTGGTGGTATTTATCGTCGCGCTGGTGTTCGTCTTCAAGACCATCAATGTGGTGCCGCAGCAGCACGCATGGGTGGTCGAGCGGCTTGGCAAATACCACGCCACGCTGGGGCCCGGCCTGAATATCGTGGTGCCGTTCATCGACCGCATCGCCTACAAGCACGTGCTGAAAGAGATACCGCTGGATGTGCCATCGCAGGTTTGCATCACCAAGGACAATACGCAGTTGCAGGTGGATGGCATCCTGTACTTCCAGGTGACCGATGCCATGCGCGCCTCCTACGGATCCTCCAACTACATTGCCGCAATCACGCAACTGGCGCAAACGACGCTGCGCTCGGTGATCGGACGCATGGAGCTTGACAAGACTTTCGAAGAACGCGACCACATCAACTCCACGGTGGTGAACGCGATCGACGAATCGGCCGCCAACTGGGGCGTGAAAGTGCTGCGCTACGAAATCAAGGACCTGACGCCGCCGCAAGAAATCCTGCACGCCATGCAGGCCCAGATCACGGCCGAGCGCGGCAAGCGCGCGCTGATTGCAGCCTCCGAAGGCCGCAAGCAGGAGCAGATCAACATCGCCACCGGCGAGCGCGAAGCCGCGATTGCCCGTTCCGAAGGCGACAAGCAAGCGGCCATCAACCGCGCGCAAGGCGAAGCTGCCGCCATCCTCGCAATTGCCGAAGCGACTTCCGGCGCGCTGAAGCAGGTTGGCGCAGCGATCCAGCAACCCGGCGGCGAAGCGGCAATGAACCTGAAAGTCGCCGAGCAATACGTCAGCGCCTTCGGCGAACTGGCCAAGACCAACAACAGCCTGATCGTGCCCGCCAACGTCGGTGAAATGAGTAGCCTGATCGCCACCGCCCTGCAAGTGGTCAAGACCCAGAAGTAAGCTCCAGCAGAGTCCGTGTCACACCTTGGGGTCACACCCCAAGTGTGACACGGCCTCAAGCGGGAAATGGCTCAGCCCGTGTCACTTTCGGGGTGTGACCCCAGGGTGTGACACGAGGTCTGCCGTAATTGCGTACAATGCGGCCTTATATCGTACAGGAGGCGCTTGTGGGAACCTGGGCTGTTGGACCGTTTGGCAATGACTTCGCGCAGGATTGGGCGGAGGATCTGCAGGAATCGAGGGACCTTTACTTTATCGAGGACACGTTGAACAACGTGTTGCAGGCGGAGACCACCGAGTACCTGGAGGCGCCATTTGGCGCCGAGGCGCTGGCGGCGGTGGAAACCTGGTCGCGCCTGCAAGGCAAGGGCGGGGCGAGGGATGAGGATTCCGAGCGCGTCGATGAGTGGGTGGCTGAGGTGCAGGCGAAGCTCAACAAGCCTCGGGCCGATATCGCCGACAAGGCCCAGCGCGTGCTGGCGCTGGTGCTGTCCGATGCTTCCGAGTTGCGCGAGTTGTGGCAAGACAGCGAACATTACGAGGATTGGCTCGCTGGCGTGACGGACCTGCAGCGCAGGCTGTCGGCATGAGGCGCCTTCTTGCCGCTGCCCTGGCAGCGTCGTCTTTCACGGCATATGCCGGCGATGCCGCTACCGATGCCGCCATTACTGCCCGCATCGCCCAGATCCGCGCCATGCCGGCGGCTGCCAACGCCGCCGCAGCGGGAGCCCAGCGCCGCGAGCTCGATGCTGCCTGGCGCTTCTTCGGCGATTACCGCGAGGACGCAATTCCCTTGCTGCGCCGCGAGCTGGCTGCCGAATTGCGCTCGCCGCGCCCCAGCCAGCACCTGTTGCTGGACGCCGCTTGCTTTCTGGCCGCTTACGGCGCCGAATCCGACGAGGCGCTTATCGTGCAAGCGGCATTGGCCATCAATCCCGATGCGGCGCTCGATGGCCCGCAGCTATTCCGCCTGATGCACGCTGCCGCGGCCAGCCAGGATGCGCGCCTGCTGCCGCTGGTCGATCGCGCTTTCCTGCGCAAGGCCATGAGCATTCCGCTGCCGCAGCAAGGCTCTACCATCGACGAAACCGGGGTGCGCGCTTTGCTGTATGGCCGCTTTGGCGCGGCGGCAGAGCGTCATCTTGCCGCACTGTTGCGCGACCCTTCATTGGTCAAACCTGTGCTGGACTTGCTGCAGCTCGTCGGCTCGCCAGCCAGCGTGCCGGCCGTTGAACCGCTGCTGCAAAGCCCGGACATGGAAGTGTTCACGCGCGCTGTGAACTTCCTGTTGCGCGCAGGCGGGCCGCAGGGCCGCCAGGTGCTGCTGGCGCTCAAGCCGCAAGGGTTGTCGAAAGAGGCGCTGGCCTTCTTTGCGCCGATGCGCCAGCAACTGGCGCAACAGCCGGCACAGCAAGCAGGCAACGGTAGCCTGGCCGACGCTGAAGTGCGGCGCCTGCTCGATACGCTGGAAGCAAATGGGGGCCGTTACGAGGGCATTGATCCTGCGGCGATCGTGCAATCGCGACTGCCAAGGCAGGAATTGCTCGAACGCCTGGCCCGCATCCGTGAACGCAGCTTTGCGCGCGTGAGTAATGAGGCGCTGGCCGATATCGACACCACCAGCGCTTTGCTGAATGCAATCAGCTACAAGAAACAATAAAGGAACCTGGAAATGCTGCAAATGCGACCTAACTGCGAATGCTGTAACAAGGACTTGCCGCCCGGTGCGCAGGATGCCTTGATCTGTTCTTTCGAGTGCACTTTCTGCGCCGATTGCGTGGACGAGAAGCTGCACGGCAAATGCCCGAACTGCGGCGGCGACTTCGCTCCGCGCCCAACCCGCGCCACAGCGAAGCTGGAAAAATACCCGGCGTCGACCGAACGCATTTTCAAGCCCAATGGATGCGCCGCTGTCGACTGAAGCCGAACTGGCGCGCTGGCTGGCGCGCCACAGCCGCGTGCTGGTCTTGACCGGTGCGGGGCTGAGTACTGCCTCCGGCATTCCCGGCTATCGGGACAAGGACGGCGTGCGGCGCGGTCGCGCGCCGATCCAGGGCCCGGAATTCCGCCGCGACGAGGCGATCAGGCGTCGCTACTGGGCGCGCAGCATGGTGGGCTGGCCAACGATGGCGAGGGCCGTGCCGAACGCCGGCCATCGCGCGATCGCCGAACTCGAGGCCGGCGGCCACCTGCATTGCGTGATTACGCAGAACGTCGATGGCTTGCACCAGCGGGCCGGCAGCAAGCGCCTGATCGAATTGCACGGCAACCTGCACCACGTAAGCTGTCTCGCATGCCAGGCCCGCTATTTGCGCGCCGGCCTGCAGCCGCAGTTGGAGCGTGACAATCCCGACCTGGCGAACATGCTGGCCCAGCCGCTGCCCGACGGCGATGCTGCGATCGAACCGGATGCGCTGGTGGACTTCCATGCGCCGGCCTGCGCCGCCTGCGGCGGCGTGCTGATGCCCGACGTGGTTTTCTTTGGCGATAACGTGCCGCCGGCACGCACCGCGCATGCACTGGCTGAAATGGAGGCGGCCGACGCGCTGCTGGTGGTCGGCTCTTCGCTGATGGTGTTTTCCGGCTACCGCTTCTGCCGCATGGCTGCGGCGGCGGGCAAGCCGATTGCCGCGATCAACGCAGGCAGGACGCGCGCCGACGGCCTGCTGTCCCTGAAGCTGGAGTCGCCCGCGCAGGAAGTGCTGCCCCGGCTGGTGGACTTGCTCAGCGTCCCAGCAGCATAGAACGGACTACGCTGTCCTTGGCCAGCACGTAGTCGGTGGCTGCCATTACCTGGTTGGTTTGCGGCTGTACCACCTTGATGTTGACGAAGACGGCGTCATTGGTTTCGCCGTATGAACCGACCACTACGGCCTGGGCATTGTGGTTGTGCGCCACTTCGCCCACTTCGCGCGTCAGCATCATTTCGCCTTGTTGGCGCTTCATGTAGACCGAATTGCGCAGCTTCATTTCGAGCATGCGCAGGCCGCCCTGGGCCAGGCGCGTCGACACCTGTTCGGATACCAGCCGGCCCAGTGTGGAGCTCTGGTCCAGCGCGTCGATGTTGACTACGGTCGCCATGATCAAGGGTTTGTCGCCTGCCACGCGGCCATTGAGTTGCGCGAGCAGAGCGTCTGCTGCCCGGTAATTGGCCCCGACAAACTGGTTTTGCGAGGTGGATGCATAGTCGTTCTCGGGCGGCTTGTTGGAGAACCAGGCGCAGCCTGCCAGTGCGAGCGGAAGAAGTAGGGCAGCGATAGCGCGCATCATCGGTCTCCTTTTACCTGGAAGCTCTGGCTAATTTGCAGTACGGCTTCGTCCCGTATGCCGTACAGGGCGCGATCGGTGTCGGCGACATAGTAGGTGTTAGCCGCGCGCGCAAGGTAGCGATGTTCATCGGTCACGGACGCTGTAATGATAATCTCGGTGCGAGGCGTTGGTCCAGACGCGAATTCGCTGCCGTACCATTGGTAGGCGTCGATGCCGGCGCCAACCCCGGCTGCGCCTGCAAAGCGGCCAAGCTTGCCGACCGGTTCGCCAATACGCTCGGCCAGCACCCAAACGCCCGTGGCGATGGCGGTTGCTACGCCTACCGTCGGTGCTTGCTTGCGATTCGGGCTGAATGTGATGGCCTGGATATCGAGGTCGATTTGCAGTGCGCCGGCGGGCGTGCGCGAAACCGCGTAACCGTCCCGGACCAGCGAGGAGATGAGCTGGTTGTTGATAGCCTGTTGAAATGGAGTCTGGTTGACAGGGCTTGCCACATACAGCGGTCGTGGCGGCGCCTTCTTCAGCTCGGCGATAAGCTGTTGCTGCAGATGGCCGGCGATCGCGTTCCAATGCGCCGCAGCCTGCAGCTTTTCCTGCCTGGTGGTGGGGAAATTGGTGGCGAGCGGTGCGGACGAATACGGAGTCTTGCAGCCGCTGAGCGCAGCGGCTGCCATCAGTGCGAATGCGATTTTGGTCGCCATGTCATTTCCGGGCATTATTGATGGTGCAAAGTGTACCATCAATGTTGCCACTTGGAAATGTTATCGGCGGTGCTGCTTCATGGCTTGCGCCACCTCGCGGCTGGCGTCGCGGTCTTTCTCGGAGGCGCGCTTGTCGTGCTGCTTCTTGCCCTTGGCCAGGCCGATCTCGCATTTGATGCGGCCGCCTTTGAAATGCAGGTTCAGCGGCACCAGCGTATAGCCGGCACGCTCGACCTTGCCGACCAGTTTGTCAATCTCGGCGCGGTGCAGCAGCAGCTTGCGGGTGCGCACTGCTTGCGGGTGGATGTGGGTGGAAGCGGTGGGCAGGGCGCTGATGTGCGCGCCAAACAGGTACAGTTCGTTATCGCGGATGGTAACGTAAGCTTCCTTGATCTGAACGCGCCCATCGCGGATCGCCTTGACTTCCCAGCCCTCGAGCGCGATCCCTGCTTCATACTTGTCTTCGATGAAGTAGTCGTGGAAGGCTTTGCGATTATCGGCAATGGACATGGGTAAAAATGCGTGGGTCGGTTAAACTACGGGTTCTTTGGACAACATCATAGCAAACGGTTACTCAATGGCAGTAGTGCACAAGTCGGTATTCCTGGGATACAGCGCCGAGCAAATGTTTGATTTAGTGGCAAAGGTCGAGGATTATCCCAAATTTTTGCCCTGGTGTGGCGGAGTTGATGTCCGCGAACGGGGGGAGAACCATGTTGTGGCCAGCGTTGGGATCAATTTCCATGGTGTGAAGCAGCACTTCACCACGTCCAATACGAATACGCCGGTCAGCGAAATCCGCATGAAGCTGGTCGACGGACCCTTCAAGACCCTCGACGGCACCTGGACTTTCAAGGCCCTGCGCGATGATGCCTGCAAGGTCGAACTCGATTTGCACTACGAGTTTTCCAGCAAGCTGCTGGAACAGGTGATCGGTTCGGTGTTCGGCATGATTGCCAATAGCATGGTCGATTCCTTCTGCAAGCGTGCCGAGACTGTCTATGGCTGAACGTATCAAGATTACCGTGTGTTATGCGCCAGCTTCACAGCCATTGCTGTATGCGCTGGAAGTGGATGAGGGCACGACGATCGGCCAGGCTATCGAGATCAGCGGCATCATGCAGGAGGCGCCGGAGATCAACCTGGTGACGATGCCGGTCGGGATTTACGGCAAGAAGAAAACCTTGGATACCGTGGTCCGTGCACGCGACCGGGTCGAGATTTACCGTCCTCTGATCGCCGATCCGAAGGACGCCCGGCGCCGCCGGGCGAAGAAAGCCTAGAAAACTCGCGCCAGGCGCAGCAGGGCGCCGATCATGGCCAGTTGCATGCTCAGGCCATGCCCGGCAATGCGAGTTCCCGTTTATTTGCAGATGTTGTTGACGGACTCGCGCTGTTCTTTGATCTTTTGCACGCGGGCTTCGTCGGACATGAAGTTGCGCTCGCCGTTCGGGCCCATTTCGGATACGCGAACGCCGCTTTCCAGCATGCCGATATTGCTCTTGGCTTCCGCGCAGTACTTCTTCTTCTCGGCGTCGACCTTGGCCTGCTCATTGGCCTTGGCGGTCTTTTCCGCGGCTTCCTGCTGGCGCTTCTTATAGTCGGCGTTGCGTTCAGCCAACGTCGGCTTGACTGGTGCGGCTTTCTCTTCGGCGGCTGGGGCTTCGTCACCGTTGGCGGCGGACGCAGCCATTTCCTTGCGCAGCTCGGCAGCGGCAGCGCCGCGTGGTGCTTTCAGGATGCGGTTTGGTGGCGTGCCCGGTGGCGGCGGCTGGTCGGACAGTTGCTTCACGCCTTTGTCGTTCACCCACATCCACTGCGCTTGGGCAAGGGAAGTGCAGGCAATCAGCGCCGTTGCCAGCGCCAGGCGGGTAATACGTTGATTCATAGAGGGAATTCCTTGGGTGAGAACGCACATTTCACCCCGAAATCCCCCTGTTGTCAAATTTATTTCCCAAAAGAATCGTGGGTTCGGTGACAGCTCAGAAGCGGTGGCGCAGGCCGACCGTGAACTGGCGGTCACCCAAGCCCGGCTCTTCACTATTGCCCTCTGTATAGCCCGCGCCATTGTGATTGCGGATGCGGGCGTATGAGGTGTAGACGTCCGTACGCTTCGAGAAAGCGTACATATAGGCCAGGGCATACTGTTGCGCGTCCTGTTTCAGCACGCCGCGGTCGTCCTTGGCAATGGCGGTGGCGACAATGGTGTGCGGACCGAACGGGACCGATACACCAAGGAGGAGGTCGCGGCTGTCGGTCGATGGCGTCGGTGGCGTAGCGCCGAATGGCGCGCCGGAACTGTTCAACGGCGCGCTATTCAAGCCCTTGTCGACGCCGAGGCCGAACCACAGCTTGGCCACTTCGAAGTCGACATTTGCGCCGAGCAGGAAATTGCGCCCGCTGCCGGTGTTCTTCACGTTGGCGCTGTCGTTATTGCGGTCGTGGTAGGCGAGCCGGATGTTCCAGGGGCCTTTGGCGTAGCCGACCGAGCCGCCAAGCGCGCGGCTGGCGCTGCTGTCACCCGCCACCTCGCCGGCCGCCACCATGAAGTCGGCACTGAAGCCATGCATGTCGGCGGTGCGGAACAGTACCGAGTTACTGGCGCGGAACCCGGTCGAAGGCATCAGGTTGTTGGAGCGAGCGATGCCGTTGCGCAGCGGGTCGACAATCGTGTTCAGGGTCGTGAACAGCGGCGTGTCCTGCAGCCCGATGGACACCGAGCCTAGTTTGGCGCTGCGCAGGCCGACGATGCTGGTGCGGCCGAACAAGGTATTGTTCTGGGTCGAATTGCCCACGTCGCCGTGGATGCCGCCTTCGATCACGAAGAAGGCCGACAGGCCGCCGCCCAGGTCTTCGTTGCCTTTGAAGCCCCAGCGGCTCTGGGTCGCCATGCCGCTGGTAACGCGGGTCGAGGTGCCGGCCAGGCCGCCGCGGTCCTGTGAAATGCCAAGGTCCATCACGCCGTAGAAAGCGACATTGCTCTGCCCCAATGCGGCGTTGCTGCAAACGGTAAGGGCGAGCGTCGCCACCGCAGTAATGCGTTTGTTCATGCTGTCTCCGTTTTTGATTAGGGGGCGGCGCGCTTATGCAGGGACCGTGCTGCCACGCGGGACCGGATCTGGCAGGGGCTCGATTTTCCCAAGTACGAAGACAAAGGACACAATGCCCACCAGCAGGATCACGCCGGCAACCATGAAGGCGTTGGCGAAGGAATTGGTCGCGCCGACGATCATGCCGGTCACGATAGGGGCAGCAGCACCCATCAGGTTATTGGCAAAGTTCATGATGCCGCCGACGGTGCCGGCACCGCCCTTCGGCGCGATCAGCGAGGGCAGCGACCAGCCGACCGGTGCTGCGGATGCCAGGCCGCCCAGTGCGATCGAGATCCAGAAGATGGCCCATGCCGGATCGGTGGTTTGCGTCGCGCCGAACACCGCCAGGCCGAACAGCATGCCGATCACCAGCACGCTCTTGCGCACCACGGATTCATTCTTGCCTTTGGCGATCAGGTGGTCGATCAGCCAGCCGCCGACGAAGAGGTCGGTTACCGTCGCCACGGCCCATGGAATGGCTGCAAAGCCGGCCGACTTGATGATACTCATGTGCATGGTCTGCACCAGGTAGCCAGGCAGCCAGGTAAGGAACAGGTAGAAGGTATAGCCGTAGGCGGCAAAGCCGATGGTCAGGCCCCAGACCTTGGACTTGGTGAGCAGGTAGCCCAGCATATTGATGGCGCCGCCTTCTGCCGGGCCTTCCGGTGCGGCGCCGCCGAGCTGGATGTAATCGAGTTCAACCTTGCTCAACTTGGTGTCGGCGCTCGGGTCGCGATACACCAGCAGGAAGGCGAAGAAGTAGCTGAAACTCAGCACCGCGGTCAGGCCGAAGCCCCAGCGCCAGCCGAAGGCCACCACAGTGACGGCCACCAGGGGGACGCCGATCACGTTGGAGAATTTGGCTGCGGCATCGAAGATGGCGGTGGCAGTGCCGCGTTCATTGCGCGGGAACCAGTAACCGGTGGCCTTGGAGCTGACCGGGAAGGCCGGGGCTTCGGCAATGCCGAGCAGGATGCGGGCGGCGAAAATGCCGGCAAAGCCGCTGGAGAAGGCAGTAATGACAGAAGCCAGGCCCCACAGGAAGGCGCCCCAGCGCCCAACGCGGGTCGGGCCGAAGCGGTCCAGTACCATGCCGACCGGGATCTGCAGCAGCGAGTAAGACCAGGCGAAGGCGCTGAACAGAAGGCCCATGTCGACTGGCGTCAGGTTGAAGGCCTCCTGGATTTGCGGCGCGGCGACCGACAGGCCGATGCGGTCGATATAGTTGATCAGGACGCCGATGCCGAGCAGGGCGCCTATGCCCCAGCGGCGTTTTGCGACCTTGGCGGTGATGGCTGATTTCATGCTGTCTCCAGTATTGGTTTTAGGCTTGGTGCTGCAGGATCTGGCTGACCAGCTGTTGTGGCGGCTGTGTCAAGTCGAGATAGACGCCAGCTTCGTCGGCTTGCAGCGGTTCGAGGTCGCGCAGTTGGCTTTCCAGCAGCGAGGCCGGCATGTAATGGCCGGGGCGGGTGCGCATGCGCTGCTCGAGGATTTCGCGTTCGCCGTGCAGGTGGGCGAAGCGCAATTCCGGATCGCCGCTGCGAAGCAAGTCGCGGTAGCGTCGCTTGAGCGAAGAGCAGGACAGCACCAGGCCTTCACCGCGTTCGCGGGCAGCACTGATTTCACTGCGCAGCTTTTGCAGCCAGCCCGCGCGATCCTCATCGTTCAGGGGAGTGCCGGCCGACATCTTGGCCACGTTTTCTTCAGGGTGAAAGCTATCGCCTTCAAGGAAGGGCACGCCAAGTGCCGTGGCCAGGCGCGCGCCGATCTCGCTTTTCCCGGCGCCACTGACGCCCATGACAACCCAGCGCAGGTTCATATTGTTCTCCATAAGTCTCCTTAATCACTGATAGCGCTATCAGTGATGGCAAGTTTAGACTACCGCAAGAATTTGTAAACAGATTTGGATTGTGCGACGCAGCAAAGTGTTGTGCAGATGATAGCGCTAGCAATGTCTTCGCCGGTCAAGGCCTGAACTGTGCTTTAGGATTGCCGAGACGAAAGCGAATGTTTCCTGTATAATCTGCTTTTGCGCCTATAGGAAATACTATGCGTCTGCTCCAAAAAGCACTCACTTTCGATGACGTGCTCCTCGTCCCCGCGTATTCCAACATCCTGCCTGCGGATACGTCTCTCAAGACTCGCCTGACCCGTAACATCTCCCTGAATATTCCGCTGCTGTCCGCAGCAATGGATACCGTCACTGAAAGCCGCCTGGCGATCGCGATGGCACAGGAAGGCGGCATCGGCATCATTCACAAGAACCTGAAGCCGAAAGACCAGGCGCGTGAAGTGTCGAAGGTCAAGCGTTTCGAGGCTGGCGTGCTGCGCGATCCGATCACCATTCCGCCGGACATGAAGATCCGCGACGTGATCAAGCTGACCGAGCAATATGGTATTTCCGGCTTCCCGGTCGTTCAGGGCAAAGAAGTGGTCGGCATCATCACCAACCGCGACCTGCGCTTTGAAAAAGAACTGGACGCTGAAGTGCGCGCCAAGATGACCCCGCGTGAAAAGCTGGTGACCGTCAACGAAGAAGCCAACACCGAAGAAGCCAAGCGCCTCATGAACAAGCACCGCCTGGAGCGCGTGCTGGTGGTGAACGAAGCGTTTGAACTGCGCGGCCTGATCACCGTCAAGGACATCCAGAAATCCACCGAACACCCGAACGCTTCGAAAGACCAGCACGGCAAGCTGCTGGTTGGCGCGGCAGTCGGCGTCGGCGCGAAAGACGAAGAACGCATCGACCTGCTGGTGGCGGCAGGCGTGGACGTGCTGGTGGTGGACACCGCCCACGGCCACTCCCAGGGCATCCTGGACCGCGTGAAGTACATCAAGACCAAGTATCCGCACGTTGACGTCATCGGCGGCAATATCGCCACCGCAGCCGCGGCGAAGGCGCTGGTTGAATACGGCGCGGACGCGGTCAAGGTCGGCATCGGCCCAGGCTCGATCTGCACCACCCGTATCGTTGCAGGCGTTGGCGTGCCGCAGATCACCGCGATCTCCAACGTGGCCGAAGCGCTGAAGGGCACAGGCGTTCCATGTATCGCCGACGGCGGCATCCGCTTCTCGGGCGACATTTCGAAAGCATTGGCAGCCGGCGCATCGACTGTGATGATGGGCTCCATGTTCGCCGGTACCGAAGAAGCGCCGGGCGAAGTGATCCTGTACCAGGGCCGTTCGTACAAGTCCTACCGCGGCATGGGCTCCCTGGGCGCGATGGCCGATGGTTCGGCTGACCGCTACTTCCAGGACGCCAGCGCCAAGCAGGACAAGTTCGTACCGGAAGGCATTGAAGGCCGCGTGGCCTACAAGGGCTCCGTGCTGGCGATCCTGTTCCAGCTGGTGGGCGGCGTGCGCCAGTCCATGGGCTACTGCGGCTGCGCCACCATCGACGAACTGAAAGAGAAAGCAGAATTCGTCGAGATCACGTCGGCCGGCATGCGTGAATCGCACGTGCACGACGTCCAGATCACCAAAGAAGCGCCGAACTACCGCTCCGAATAAGAAACTCCGCAAGGCGGCGACCAAGTGTCGCCGCACTATTTTTTGCCCCCGAAAATATGCATTCAAAAATCCTCATCCTTGATTTCGGTTCCCAGGTGACCCAGCTGATCGCACGCCGCGTGCGCGATGCGGGTGTGTTCTCCGAGGTTTACCCATACGACGTAGACGACGAATTCATTCGCAACTACGGCGCATCGGGCATCATCCTGTCCGGCTCCCACAACTCCACGCTGGAGGGCGACTCCCCGCGCGCACCGCAAGCCGTATTTGAAATCGGCGTGCCGGTACTGGGCATCTGCTACGGCATGCAGACCATGGCTGCGCAACTGGGCGGCAAAGTGGAAAACGGCCTGGTACGCGAATTCGGCTACGCTGAAGTGCGCGCCCGCAACCACACCGCGCTGCTGAACGGCATCAACGACTTCGTCACCGATGAAGGCCACGGCATGCTGAAGGTCTGGATGAGCCACGGAGACAAGGTGCTGGACCTGCCTCCTGGCTTCAAGCTGATGGCGTCCACCGAATCCTGCCCGATCGCCGGCATGGCCGACGAAGATCGCAAGTTCTACGCCGTGCAATGGCACCCGGAAGTGACCCACACCGTGCAGGGCAAGGCCATGCTGGGCCGCTTCGTGCACGAGATCTGCGGCTGCAAGGCAGACTGGAACATGCCGGACTACATCACCGAAGCCGTGGAGAAGATCCGCGCCCAGGTAGGCAAAGATGAAGTGATCCTGGGCCTCTCCGGCGGCGTCGATTCCTCCGTGGCCGCAGCGCTGATCCACCGCGCCATTGGCGACCAGCTGACCTGCGTCTTCGTCGACCACGGCCTGCTGCGCCTGAACGAAGGCAAGATGGTGATGGACATGTTCTCCAAGAACCTGGGCGTGAAAGTGATCCAGGTCGATGCGACCGAACAGTTCATGGGCCACCTGGCCGGCGTGACCGATCCGGAGCAGAAGCGCAAGATCATCGGCCGCGAGTTCGTGGAAGTGTTCCAGGCCGAATCGGCCAAGCTGGTGAACGCCAAGTGGCTGGCGCAAGGCACCATTTACCCTGACGTGATCGAATCCGCGGGCAAGGGCAAGAAAGGCCAGACCATCAAGTCGCACCACAACGTGGGCGGCCTGCCGGAGACCATGAAGCTGCAGCTGCTCGAGCCGCTGCGCGAACTGTTCAAGGACGAGGTGCGCAAGCTGGGCGTGGCCCTGGGCCTGCCGCACGAGATGGTGTACCGCCATCCATTCCCTGGCCCAGGCCTGGGCGTGCGCATCCTGGGCGAAGTGAAGAAGGAATACGCCGACCTGCTGCGCCGCGCTGATGCCATCTTCATCGAAGAACTGCGCAACACCCCATACGAAGGCGCCGTGATGGCAGGCGAGGACGCACCGCAGAACTGGTATGACGCGACTTCGCAGGCATTCGCAGTGTTCCTGCCGGTGAAATCGGTGGGCGTGATGGGCGATGGCCGCACCTACGATTACGTCGTAGCCCTGCGCGCCGTGCAGACCCAGGATTTCATGACCGCGCACTGGGCGCACCTGCCGCACTCGCTGCTGGGCAAGGTGTCCAACCGCATTATCAATGAAGTGCGTGGGCTGAACCGTGTGGTGTACGACATCAGCGGTAAACCGCCAGCGACCATCGAGTGGGAGTGAATTTCCAAATGGCAATATTAGACTTCCAGCTTAAATGACCAGTAAGGCCCTGTTTTTACAGGGCTTTATTTTTAGGTGCATACGCTTGCCAGAAAAATCGCATGATCGCCCCACAGAATTATCAATGAGCTTTAATTCTGGCCAGTTCCTGTAACGCTGATTCCTCGCTCCTGGATGATTTGCTCCCCATGAACGCAAAGCCGATCGCAGTGCCTGCATAACTTCTTCCAAAACACTGCAAACGTACTGCAGGGCCCTATGCCTCGAACTGATGTGCGTTTTTGTACAATTTCTAAGGAAATCAACAGCTTGGGAACGTGCAACCCATTTACCCATTCGTGCCGGCTCATGCTTGCCCAGTTCTCCCCTCAGAGAATGTTGAATTGAAGAACTATCGGAACAAACAGATTAGGTGATTTGGCCAACTTCCTATACACTGACCTCCCACTTCGGTACTTCGTCACCGTCCTGTTTCCTACCTGTCTCGGCCTGGCGGCCATTCCTGTCCGATCCTCGACCACTGGCTCTACTTGAGAATTGGGTTCGCACGTCTACAGCAAGGAGCAGCACTTGAGCACACATACAGGCACCATTCATTGGTTTAGCAGGCTAAAGGGCATCGGTCAGATCAGACCGGATGCTGGGGGATGTGATATTGCAGCCGAGATTGGGGACTTTGTTGGAGATCAACCTGCCGGCTTACTCGAGCAAAAGCTCGTTTCGTATGAGCTCACCGAGTCGGCGTGGGGTTCTCGCGCCACCAATATCCACATTGTGCGAAGGTTGTGAGAGATGGCAAAAGAAGACCTTATTGAAATGCCGGGCGTGGTGCACGAGGTGCTTCCTGACAGCCGTTTTCGTGTTGAACTGGAAAATGGGCATCGCCTGATCGCTTATGCGGCAGGGCGTATGAAAAAGAACTTTATTCGCATCCTCGCGGGTGACCGGGTGACGCTTGAGTTGTCGGCGTATGACCTGAGCAAGGGGCGCATCACATTCCGTCACATCGATTCGCCGAAGCGGGCGGCGCCGCGCAATGCATTCCGGCGCAGCCGCTAACCTGGATCACAAAGATAAGCATTCGGAAATGGGCGTCCGTACCATCCAGTTGTCTGTGCGGTCCTCACGTGACCGCATAAACGTTGTGGCGACGCGGTTCGAAAGCCAGTCTGGTAGCAGTGCATTGAGTGCTCGTGGGCAGTTCAAGACAATCAGTATAACGGCACAGGTGTCCGGCCCGCACTATTTGAGAACGGAACTGGACAAGCCCATCATGCATTGCAGCTGACGGGCTTTGACGGGCATTTCCAAAATCCAGTCTCGTCGGAAGTTCCTTTGTGCGCCACAAGCGCTAGCTCAAGCCGGCTTTGCCGTCGAGGCTTCCGGATTAACCGTATCGACAACCAGGGAATATCACGGTCTCACCTTTCATGTGGTGGCGAGCACTTTCAGTTGTCGGGCGACATCCTCGAAGGAAAACGGCTTTTGCAGCAGTGGGAAATTGTCCAATCCGAAGCCGTGTCGCTGTTCCAGCAGGAAGGAATTCATGTACCCGGTTGCGAGGATCACCTTCAGCATAGGTGCCAGTTCGATCGCACTCGACGCCAATTCGAGGCCGTTCATCCCAGGCATCACGACATCGCTGAAGAGAATGCTTATGTCGGGGTCGTGACTCAGCAGGTCCAGCGCCGCTTGGCCGCTATGCGCGGAGAGAGCTAAGTATCCGAGGCTCTCGATGAGCTGAACGGTCATCTCCAGTACCTCAGGCTGATCGTCAACGACCAGGACCTTGATGGGACATGATGTGGATGCGTTCGCGGTTGCGCTTGCTACTATGGGGATGGCAAGCGTGACGATGGTGCCGCGGCCCAGCGAAGAGGCGAGAGTGAGAGTGCCCCCCGACTGTCCTGCGAGTCCGTAAACCTGGCTGAGGCCGAGTCCAGTGCCTTCGCCGAGCGGCTTGGTCGTATAAAAAGGCTCGATAGCCCGTTGAGCGACCTCTTCACTCATCCCTGTCCCAGTATCTTCTACTCTCAGGAGAATGTCGCACGCGATCCCAGTTCCGGTATCTGGCCGCTTGGCAGGGGTGTCGTCCAGTTCTGTGCTGATCACGATCCTGCCGTTCCCTTGGATGGCATCGCGAGCATTGACGACCAGGTTGAGCACTGCTGCTTCCAGTTGGGCTTCGTCCACCAGGATGTCGGGCAAATGGGGAGCAAGAGACAGATCGAGCGAGATATCGCTGCGGATTGCGCGCCGGAGGACGGGCTCAAAACTTGTCAATACCTGATTGACGTTGACATGCTCCTGCCGAATCGGCTGCTGGCGCGCGAAGGCCAGCAACTGTTGCGTCAATTTGGCGCCGCGCTTTGCGGCGCGCTCCATTGTATCGATCGTACGCTGTTGCGTCTCACGGTTCGATTCGAGTTTTAGCAAGTGCAAACCATTGACGATGACGTTCAGGAGGTTGTTGAAATCATGCGAGACGCCCCCTGTCAGCTTGCCAAGTGCTTCCACCTTTTGGGACTGGAATAGCGCGTCCTTCGCACGCGCAAGTGCATCGTCGGCATACCGTTTCGCAGTGACGTCGCGTGTCACCTTGGCAAACCCTATCAGTTGGCCCATACGGTCCCGCACCGGGTCGATGACGACGTGTGCCCAGAATCGGGTGCCGTCCCGGCGGACGCGCCAGCCTTCGCGTTCAAATCTCCCTTCTCGCTCGGCAGTCTTCAGTGCGATCTCAGGAAGCCCAGCGGCCTTGTCTTCGTTCGTATAGAAACGTGAAAAATGTTGGCCAACGATCTCCTCACTCTCGTAGCCTTTGATGCGCGCGGCGCCGGTGTTCCAGCTGGTGACGATGCCGGAGGGCGAAAGGAGGTAGATGGCGTAGTCAGTTACGCTTTGTACCAGCAGCCGAAATTGCTGTTCGCTCGCATAGAGTGCTTCCTGCGCCCGAACCCGCTCCGTGATGTCCCGTGTGATGACGGTAAAGCCGATCAGCTTTGCCGTTACGTCACGCACTGCATCCACCACGGTATTTGCCCAAAACTGGGTTCCGTCCTTACGGACACACCAGCCTTCGCCTTCGAAACGCTGCTCTGCAGCCACGCGGAGTGCCACCTCAGGAAGTCGCGTAATGCGATCTTCGGCGGTGCAGAACAGCGAGAAATGCTTGCCCAGCACCTCCGTTTCGGCGTATTGCGTCGATTGTTCCGCGCCGACATTCCAGCTGGTAATCTCGCCTTCCGGAGATATCGTATAGATAGCGTAGTCTGCCACCTCTGAGATGAACTGCTCGAACTGATGTGCTGCAAGCCGTTTAACGTGGAAGGTCATGGCAGGGTAGCAAAGATGTGCCCAACAGGTGCTCCAGGGGCGCTGAATGGAGAAGCATTGATCGAGAGTAGCTGGAATGGGGAGGGCGGTCAAACGCAGACGTACGGTGTGGGCTGTCCAGTCACAACAGGAGCTCGGACGCAGTCCGCTCGCGGATACAGGACATGTCTAGCGTCGCTCGTCGAATGCGTCTCGCCATCCGTCCAACACGAAGTCACGGTCCTCGTCGAATCGCGCCAGAACGGTGAGCAAGTCTTATCTCTTCATGGAATGGTATTGCCGATGTCGACAGAATGCACCTATAGCGGGTGATTACGCCGCCCTTCATTAAGTCACCGTGGCCACGTGTGAGAAAAGCTGGCTATTTCGATGCTTGGGCACGAATGCGCTCTTGGTGGGAAGGCTGGAAGCGCTTATCGAAGGTCGAGGCGGTCTGCATCCAAACAAGTAGAGAGGCCCATTGAAGGGGACGGAAAGATGCGATCGATCTTACCCATTGAATCCGAAGCAATATAAGCGTTTCCGGATTCATCCCAAAACGCTTTCTCAAAACCACCAAGTGCTTCATCCCATTCTGGTGCTCTGGCGATACGCCTCTCTTCTCCATCCGAAACAACAAAATAGCTCGTCTCTGGTTGGCAAGGTACCAGTGATTTGCGATTCACGTGCTGATAAACAAGCACGGTGGTCTGTCCGCCCTCAGCAGGCGGATCGATCTGAATTTTTACCACCGAAATTGCGGCAGTCAACACACGCACGTCTGCGTCTCCTTTGTCCTATTTCGAAGATGACATAATGTATTCGGCTGAACTTCTAGCTTAGCGCCGGCTCTCTGATTTGTAAATGCTACAGCGTTGTTGCACCGCGATCATTGTTGGTCCGCAAGGCAGTGGGGAACTGAAGTGGTTAGCTCAGGCATTGCCCGTTGCCTCCAACGACAGCGAGCGCGCCAGGAACATTGAGTGAGCCGGAGCGTGCCTACAATGCACCCGTGTTCGATAAGAAGCAGCAATCGACTTGGAATGTGCCACGTGCTAGTGTGGGGCATTGCCTGTCCGGGGGCACTGTGCTCCTTGACGTTCCGCTCGGTTCGCGGGCTTTCCGCAAAGTGCCGGACAGATCACCCCCCATCTGTGAGGGCACACATCATGGAAAAACTCGGAGCGATAACGAGCCCGAACCCAGATGTGTTCGGGGCTCGGACTCTTCGGAGGAATGGAAGCCTGGCGCCTTCTGGTGATGCGCGCCAACCGTCTAAGAATGAGTTCATGATGCTGTTGCGGATTGCAAAGGCTTTGATGAATGCCGTAAACGTCGAAGCCGCATTACGATCCATCTATCAGAATTTGTCGTCATTGAAGCCTGACGGTGTTTTATTGATCAGCAATCGAGGGGGCGGCGACAGTTGTTACTACCTCGATCCTCCCGGAAAGAAAAAATTCCTGGAAATGAACCATCAGGAATGCCGCAAACTAAGGAAGATGTTGGAGAAAGTCCCGCTGGACCGGCCCGCGGGCTCTTTTATCCAGCGCGGAGCGTGCACTGTACTCCCGCTTATCGCCGAACTGGCGGGCATTCGGCTCACGACCCTGTGGCATCCGCTGAAGTGTGACGAACTGGTTCATGAACAGCACGAGGCCCATGCGGCGGCAGAATCGCGGCTCGTCGAAGAGTTAAGAATCAGTGAGAGTGAGGCAGTGGTAGCACGTGAAATGGCCGTTCAGGATGAACTGACGGGCCTGCAGAATCGACGCGGTTTTCTCGCCAAATCGGAACAGTGTTTGTTGATCGCCCGCCGCCAGCGTCTTGCCTGCGCCGTCATTTTCGCCGATGTCGATGGACTAAAAAATGTGAATGACCAACTGGCCACGCTGCGGGAGACGACCTGATTCGCGAAGCAGCACGGCTCTTTCGTAGCGCCTTTCGGCAGGCCGACGTGGTGGGACGTGTTGGCGGGGACAAATTTGCCGCATTCACATTCGATAATGCGACCCCGCGCGCAATCACAAAGCGGATACTTGCCCGGATCACCGAGTTCAATCTGGTGCAACCACGCGACCATGCCTTGTCGCTAACAAGTTAGCCAGGCAAACGCAGTTCGCTCATGGACAGCGAAATCGGTTTCCAATAGTTGTGGAATAGAGCGTAGACTTGGTGTCATGCCGGACTGGAGAGATATCGTGCACAGCAATGAACCAGAAACCGCTTTCCACGGGTTGCCTTTGAGCGCCGAACAAGAAGCCGAAATCCAACACTATATCCATCAGAGGAAAAGGCGCGGGTTGGCCCCGGATGCTGCTGAACTAAGTGCCATGTTGAAGGACATGCTGCATCCTCCGGGCGACGATGACACGCATGAAACCGGTGCCGAAGGGCCGCACACTGACGCCGAGCGCGCCGCAAACCGGATTGATAGCGGCGGCGATCCCATTGCCGCGCGCGAAGAGCGCAACGCTGCCAGTGAGGCTGAGTTCATGAAGCACCAAGGCACGCAGGGCCACCGAAATGAATAGGTGGTTTCGTACGCTGCGCGTATAGTGGGGGCATGACGCTTCTTTGACCAATGATTGGCGCCGGGCAGCCTTAATTCCCGGGACTAACCAGGATGGCGGTATGGCCTACACTCCTCTCTAAGTCGTGGTTCGCCTGAAACGAGAGCTTGCTCGTCGCGACCTCATTTCACTAATCCTTCACCAACGCGAGCGAAGGAGTGCGCGATGAGATGGCGGGAAGACACCTTGTTCCATGGATGGCGTATCGTCTTGCGATGTACCGAGTTTCGTTGCCAGGATGGCGTGCGCAGGTTCGCGTCGACTGCTATTCTCCGGAACCTCGGCAAACGTTCCGTCGTGTTCCCCGAGGAGGCCTTTGATACGCGAGAGGATGCCAATGTTGCCGCCACTTCGCGCGCCAAGCGCGAAATCATTGCCATGGAAAGCGGCATTGTCGCTGGTGGGGCCGGGGATACGGAATGCGTTGACGGCACGTTGCGCAAGCCATCGGCGGACCAGCTCCTGGCGGAACAGTACGAGATTTCTTTCGACGGGCTCCGGTACACCTTCCGGCAATATCGTTACGATGTCTTTGGCGATGCTTTACGCTACGCCATCGCTGAACATGCCAAAGAGGGGTTCGTACCTGATGATGGCTTTCGGCCGAATTGGCGGAGCGCTTATCGCCCGACAGACGCGGAGGACTTCTTGATGCGTCAGCATCGCATCGTCTTTGCAACAGGGCGCTTTCATTACGGCGGCTATCGGTACGACCAGTTGCGTGATGCGGTCACTTACGCCATCGCACATCCGGGGCTGTAGTTTAGTGAAGTTGAAAGGATCTGCGTGATGGGAGAAACCGTGCAATGGTTGATGGGGGGATTGCTGGCCTGGAGCTGGTGGAAATTGATCCTGGTCGGAATGGCGATGACGCATGCGACGATCGTCGCCGTGACGATCTACCTGCATCGGTGCCAAACGCATCACGCATTGACCTTACATCCAGTTGTGGCGCACTGCTTTCGTTTCTGGCTATGGCTAACCACGGGGATGGTGACGAGGGAGTGGGTGGCGGTACACCGGTGTCATCATGCGCACTGCGAAACAGCAAGAGATCCGCACAGCCCGTTACAAGAGGGCATTAATGAAGTTTTGTGGCGGGGCGCTGAGCTCTACCGGAAAGCGGCTAGCGCCCCCGGCTTGGTTGGGCGCTATGGGGGAGGTGGTCCGGACGACTGGATGGAACGAAAAATTTACGGGCGTTATACCTGGCAAGGCGTGGGCCTGTTATTGGTGATTGAACTACTTTTGTTTGGAATTCCGGGGCTGACGCTATGGGCGTTCCAAATGATGTGGATTCCGTTTCTGGCCGCAGGGGTGGTCAATGGTCTCGGGCACTATTTCGGCTACCGCAACTTCGAATGCAAAGAGGCCGCGACTAACATCTTGCCGTTTGGGGTACTGATCGGTGGCGAAGAGCTGCACAACAACCACCACACTTTTCCTACCTCGGCAAAGTTCTCCGTCCGCTGGTTCGAAGTGGACGTCGGCTGGGTCTATATCAGGCTGATGGGATTGATGCGTCTCGCAACACTGCGCAAGGCGCCCGTTCCATTGACGCGCTGTGCCGGCCAGTTCGCGCCGACCCTGCGCACGCTGCAATTGGTTCTGGGACATCGCGCGGTCCTGATGCGGGAATTGACTGTGCTCAAACAAGCGGTCTTTCAGGCTGAGCGTCCGCGAATGGCGAACTTGATATCGAGGGCAGACCTACAGCAAGCCAAGGGGTTGTTGCAGCAAGCGCCATGCCGTCTCTCTGGTGCGCAGTGCGGGGATCTCGAACGGGTGTTGACGCATAGTGAACGTCTTCATCGAATGCATATGGCGCAGAAGACGCTTGAAACGCTGTGGGACCGCTCGTCTGAAACGCAAGAGCAACTGTTGGCCCGCCTGCAACGATGGTGCACTGATGCGGAGCGTTGTGGGCCGCGCCCCTTGCGGCGCTTCGCGCGGCAACTGGCCAGTTACGGGTGACGCGATGAGTTCTCTCGATACGTTCACCTACATGCCAAGAGCTGTTGAACGAAGGCGCTCTGGCTGGCGCCATGCTTTATTGTCTGGCGCAAGGAGTCCTTCGGCATTCCAGCCTTGCAAAAAGGCTTCATCCGAAATGCGTTCCGAAGATGGATGGGATCTATGCAAAAGAAACGACGCGTTGACCAAGTTACTGCTCAACAGATGTCCATCGTCCTTCTAACTAGAGTTGCCTTTGGCACAACGGCAGGATTGCGCACGGCTGTGTCATATGGTCTGCGGATGACTCTGATCAAAGCGGTCTTCGTTCGGCCTCTTGTGTGTACGCGCATCCAGCTTGATCAGACGGCGCGCAGAGATCGTCGAAGTTCGGACAGATGAAGACGAACCGAATGAGTTACCACTTTCTGCTTGAGCCGCGTCTGGCGAGTGAATGTGTTGGCGTCGATCCTGCACAAGTCCCTACCTAAAAGAAATGTAGTGGGTATGTGCGGCGCTTCTATCGAATGCCTATAAATTTGATCGAGCGGGAACTCCAGCATACATTGAAGCCGGCTTATCTCTTCGGGCCGTCCATTGCAAGGCAACTGGTAATCCCCCCAGCTAATGATCGCCGGCATGGAGAGGTGTCTGCAGTAGACGGCTGAAGGTCTTCTCGCCTAAATCTGGTGGCCGCTTTCGCTGATCTGACTGGTGACCACGCACATGACGATCGTCACGGTGACGATATATTTGCACGTTGTTAGACCCATCGTTCCCTCATGCTGCAACCTTTCGTGGCACATTGCTTCCGCTGCTGGCTTGGGTTGACGACGGGGATGATGACGCGGCAATGGGAGGCCGCTTCGGCCCCCCGGAAGCTCTTGACGCGATGCGCAGGACAGTTCGTGCCGACCTTGGAGACTTTGAACCGTCCTTGGCCATCGTGCGCTATACACGCGTGAGCTGACCATCCTGACGCTGGACGTATTTCAGGCTGAACGTAGCGCCTTGGCGAGGCTGGTCCCGCATTCAACTTCAGTCCAGGCGAAGCGACTGTTGCGCCATGCCCCCTTCAGCGCTTTGTCAGGTGTTTGGCGACCTATGGATGAAGAACATGAGCCAAAAGGTTGAAGGTCCAGTTGTCATTTACTACCGTTCGGGCGGGCACTTGGTTTCTCGGTTGGTCTGGGAAATCGCGCTAACTGGTGAAATGAAGTGGACCCGAAATTCGGAAAGCGCGTCTGCCGATAGCAGCGTCAAGTTTGGTACAGCGCTCATGCCGGTGTGTGCAGCCAGAATAAGGCTTTGGACCACGATCTCCATGGCTTCATGAGGACTCGGCCGGCCGTCTCGTTCCCCAAAACATTCTTGATGCGCTCCATGATCGTCTTGGTATTGAATTCGCCATATGGACATGTGGCTCACCTGTATTGGGAGTCGAAGGATGCGTGGATTGTCAGGAAGGACAGACGTTGGTAGCCTTCTCGCCTTTGGGGCTAGGGCTGCGCTCGAATGAGACGCGCTGGTTCTCGGCGAGCGATTTGAAGCCAGTAGCCTGGATGTCCTGAAAATGGACGAACAGATCTGGTCCTCCTGCGTCCGGGGTGATAAAGCCGAAGCCCTTGGCTTCGTTGAACCATTTAACGATTCCGGTTTGCGTAGTCATGAAATAACCTCAAAAGATGTAGAGTCGGGCCGTTTCCGGCGATACGCGCCAACGAGCAGGGTCAACAAATGAGGGAATCAGACGGGAGTCGCCAACAAAGGCGAGACAGGAGAGAAACCGGCAATTCTTTAGCGGTGCTGAATACGCGGTGAGTCCAGTGTACATGCCTTTCTGACGAACACCTAGCGATTTTCACGGAATTTGTTAGTTCTGGCAGCTGACTGCGTTGCAGGGCCAGGAAAGTAGGCGGCGCATGGCCGTAATAGGAATACACTCGGTGCAGGCCGCAAATCAGGCGAAGCACCTTGATAATGCTGGACTGAAATTTTCTTTCCCTGCGCTGGCCCAGAGTGCCGGTGACGGCGTCGCGATTATGACGCGTGAAGAATCTCTTGCGGCTGGGGAACCGGAAGTCATGAAGCATCAATATGTTCAACATATCGGGCCCGAAATGAACGAACGGCAAAAACGCTCTGACATTGGTACCGCGAAGGCGGTGGCGCGCGGCGTCAACATCGAGTCGGTACGCAACCGGGCGCTGGCACAGAAATACATGGAATACAGGCGCGTTCCCTCGGACGTGATTGCACGAGTGCTCGACAAGCCGTTGCTGCGCCGAGCCCCCAGTACCGATCAACTGGTCTCGGAGGCCATCACTCCGTCCAATGCGCCGCCGACGACAGACGAGGCAGAGGACTAGCATGGAGGGCGATGCCCAATGAGAAAGGATCGGGTGGAAACGCGGCAGCTCGGGCCGACCCAGTTGCGCATACTGTTGATGCTGGCGCGCGACCTGCTTCAGAACGACGAGGCGCAAGGTTCGTTGGCACTGATCGGCCGCGCGCTGGCGGAGACTGTCCGGTTCGATTCGGCCTTGCTGCTCCTGCGCAGCGACCGGATGGATCTGGTCGAGTTCGACAGCCACGGCATTGCGCGTTCGGCCGGCACAGACCATCCGCTATACCGCGCCGCCGTGCGTATGACGGCCGACGCGGTAGAGGCTGCGAACGCCCAGTCCTATGATGAAC
The DNA here is from genome assembly GCF_049904655.1 of Pseudoduganella sp. R-34. Classification (NCBI taxonomy): domain Bacteria; kingdom Pseudomonadati; phylum Pseudomonadota; class Betaproteobacteria; order Burkholderiales; family Oxalobacteraceae; genus Pseudoduganella; species Pseudoduganella sp. R-34. The sequence goes on along the minus strand of NZ_CP184572.1, from coordinate 3,996,957 downwards.
AGCAGCTCGAATACAGAGGGACGCGCAGGCTGGTGCTGGCCGTGCCAGCGCACGCCGCTGCGGTGGTGCTCGCAGTCAGCTGGGATCACGACTTGGATACGGCGACGCAGGATGCCTACGAACGCACGCTCTCATACATTTTGCAGTTGGCTGGGGCAGCGCTGGGCAAAATCGAGTCGCAGACTTCACTCGAGCGGCTGCTACGCGAACAACGCCAGGAAATCGCTGACACGTCAGTAAGCCATGCCGAAGAATTGCAGCAAAGGGACGCAGCGGTGAGCGAAATGCGGATGCTGTCGTTGACCGACGTGCTGACAGGTCTGTACAACAGGCCAACCTGAGCGCATTCAACTTGATGCAGGAGCGGCCGTATTGCGTCTCGATCAGTGCCGGCGTCGTGCTGGTCGATTCATCCGCGGACCAGACCCTGTCTTACTATGTCCTCCTGGCAGATGAACAAATGTATGCGCAAAAGCGGAGCCGCCGGCATTGAATCTGGCGCCTCCGGCAAACGGCGCTTCGCCGTCTCTGCATTCTCATTGCGGCGTAAAATGTTGGCCATGAATGACGTGGAGATGAGCGGTACGACGCCTGGGGCCGCCGCACGGCCGAGAATGCCTGGATCGCTCGGTATGAGCGCGGCAATTCACACCAGGCTTATGGTCATTTTCTGCGGGCCGTGTACCACGACAGATCGCTGTTAAGATTTACACTTCAGCGCGGCGGCCGCTGGAGCGATCGGGCCACCATTGAAACCAAGAAGAGGTTCGACCTATAGGGGAGAGGTGCTGCCCAAGTCTATGCCCAGCTAATCCAGCACGGATCGAACGGGTTTGGTGAGTAGGCACCGTTCCAATTCCTGCGCGATGCGCGTCGGCATGGATGGCCGAGGTCCGACGGCATTCAAAGCGCGATCGACCACCGCCTGGGGAACACAGCGGGAGAGCAAGTATCGTTGGGCTTCCGCTAGGCCGATAACAGCGCGCAGCGTCATGCCGTACTGTACAAGCTCGGCCATACGCCAATCCCGCCTCCGCTCTTTTTCAAGTAACGTATTCATCGCAAGCCACCTGTCCTCAAGGGCAGTACGGTACAAAGAGCGGCAGTGGCGAACTCATTCTCGTCAACGCCAATCCCCGTGGGTTCCGCCTTAGTTATAGCATATCATTTTGCGGCTCCGCGGTTACGGGATGCGTACCATTTCAACAGTGGTAGAACGGTGATGCCATGCGCGATGATTGATGTCGTAACGACAGCCAGGGTGCACGTGACGAGCTGTTGAGCGAGCCCATCGTCGATGTTCCTGCGGATGGCGAACATCAGATAATAGATAGACCCGATCCCTCGGATCCCTAACCAGCTCAAGGCTGCCAACTGGTGCGTTGGCACTTTGGAGCCGGCAAATGCAAGCACGACCGACACGGGGCGCACAACAAAGAAGATCGCTGGGATGAGCCACCACAATCCGCTAAATAGGACCATCGAAGGCAGCATGGCGCCGATCATCAATACAATTGCCAGCTCGGCGAGACGCTCCAACTGCTCATTGAAGCTCAGTACTGCCCGGGTCATGACGCCACTGGCATGATGGGAATGGGTTGACGCATTGGTGGGCGAGGCTTCCAAGCCCGCGCTCCGCGTCATCGGCGTCGTCCCGGTGATGGGAAAGTCTCGCGCGCGTCGCAGCGCTAAACCGGCGAAGAAGACCGACAAGAAGCCGGAAGCTAATGCCAACTGTGCCAGGCTGAACGAGACCGCGATGACGCCAAGCGAGAGGAACTCGTCCAATCCGACTGCGCTTTGGTGTCGCGTTCTCAGGTAGATCACAAGTGTGCCGAGCATGCCGCCGACGGCTGCCCCAATCAGCATTCCGCCGGCGGTTGACCAGAGCAGGTCGATAACCCACCAACGCCATCCGGATTCCCCGAGATCATGCAGCTGCATGATACCCAAGCCCAGTAGAACGAAGGGGAATGCCGTGCCATCGTTGAGTGCGCCTTCTCCGGCGAGACTGAAGCGGGTCGGATCGGGCGCCGGTCCTGACTCCGAATGAATCGCCGATGCGAGCACAGGATCCGTAGGTGCCAGAATTGCGCCAAGCAGGATCGCGGCGCCAACAGACAAGCCGAACCCATAGACAGTGATAACAGCGATGAGCGCCACGGTCATTGCCATCGCTGCGAAGGCAAGTCGGAAAGGTGCGAGCCAACGACGGTCCAGCAATGGAAGCTCCAGCTTAAGGCCGACCGAAAAGAGCGAAATGAGCAGGGCGCCTTCCGTCGCCAGTTGCAGAGCCCCGGCATGGCGGATCGGGTCCGGGGTGATAAGCCCCGCCACACCAAGCACGTAGCCAACTGCGAGGTAAATCATGGCTCCGCTCAGCGGGAGACGCCCAAGCAACGTCCCGCCCAACATCATTGCGATGAGCAAGAGGCCTGCAAGGAGGACCCAATATGACGAAGGCATTAGAGTTTGCAACGATGGGATCACCCGGGACCGTCAGTTGTCATGACTGCACATTCGTCCATTGGTGCGAGATTGCTCGAGTCTACCTGCATCGGCGCCAAGGGGCGGCTCCGTTGCGGGCTCGGTGCCGCCGCTTCCGCTGCCTGGCGCCAAGAGTGCATTGGCCCATGCTCGATTGCGGGCATTTAGTGGGCGCACTGATACCACGCCGGGAGCAGAGTCAAAGAGCGCTAAAGCGCCGAGCGATGCGTGTCGGCGACCGGCGCGCATCGATGCTGGGCACAATTCTGTACTATGCAGCCAGGTTCGATGGGCAGAATAGGCTGGGGCAGAGCGCACGTTAATGGCTGGTCTTGTGCGGCCAACTTGCCGGATAGCGCACTTGCAAAGAATCCTGTCCAATAAACGCGCCGCTCTTGATGTCATTGCGAAACAGGTCGAGCCACGAGGTGCTGTCACTGATCAGGTATTGTTTGGTCTGTCCGGTCGATTTTCGTCGCACCGTCAATTCACCCTGCAATGCCGGCACTTCATCAGTCTTCGGATCGGTTGTGTCCGTAGCGCTGAGAGAAAAGTCTGCACGAAGTAAGCGACTCCTGCGCAAAATCTTCCGAAACTCGGCAATGTCTTCTGTTTCGAGCAGTTCCATACATCCTCCCAAAGTGATCCTGCCGACGCCATCGCTTGCCATAGACGCGGGTCCCAGTTTCGCGCTGTACTGACGCCGTATGTTGCCGGGAACTAGGCGTCGGACGTAGAGTCTATCTGGTCATCAAGTGACTTCACGCGCATATTTGTGATGTGATTAAACTCAAAGAATGCGATCGCTTGCGCAAACCGATCGGTTTCTGGCAGCGCGCCTGGGTGAAGGTATGCGCGATCCGTATCCCATTGAAGAATGGAGTCCATCAGGTCAGTGCATAGAGGTTCGCTGGGCAGCGCGATGAAGACCAGGCCGGTGCTCCCATCTGAGCGGCAATAGGAGACTTTCCACTGCAGCATGCTCTCCATCGGTTCCTCCCAGCGCCCGAATCCACCATTCCAGTATATCCGGCAATGGCCCGTTTGCACGGCTCGTCTTGGCTGCCGAATTCATTAGGTGAATTTCGTTTGTGGGCGTATATTGGGTAAGCAGGTACCTAGCCAATATCGAGTTTCGTGCCGGTCTTCCTCAGCATTGCTGCCTGACAGCGCAATCGCGTCAAAGCCCATAATCGTCCTGAATTGGTATTGCACATGCGTTTGGCACGCCGTTGGCGTGCAGCGCCGGGAAGGAAGGCTTGCTCGTTGCCGCCACCTTTCCGAGATTGTTCCTGAACGCGAGCGAAGGAGGGCGCCATGCGCCAACACTCAACAACGTGGTTCCAGGGGTGGAATATCCTGCTCAGGTGCGCTGAGTTCAGGTGCCAGGACGGAGCACTGAAGTACGCCTCGACTGCCATACTCAAACATATGCCGCCATCATCGGACTGCACCAGCCTTCAATGGCCGGACAGCATCAGGCGAACGATTATCTTCCCGGACGAGGCGTTCGGATCCCGAGAGGACGCCAACACCGACGCGATGTTAAAGGCCCGGCGTCAGATCTGCGTAATGAATGGGAGTCGGGATAGTTCAGGGGGGAAGGTCATGGAAAGCACGCGCGACACAAATATGCAGCAGGAATCGGATGAAAGCCTGGCGGCACAATTTGAGATTTCGTTCGATGGGAGGCGGTATGCATTTCGGCAGCACCATTACGATGTATTTCGGGATGCCTTGCGTTACGCAGTCGCAGAACACGCCAAAGCCGGCTTCTTGCGCGATGATGCGTTCCAACCGAGCTGGGTGGCGGCATATCACCCAACCGACGAAGACGAAAGCATGATGAAACTGCATGGCATCGCCTATATTGAGGGCCACTTCCTGTATGGAGGCTATCGGTATGGCCAACTGTGCGACGCGATCGCGTTTGCTGAGGACCACCCCAACTTGTAGACCCAGGATCGTGAAGGAGCGCCGGTATGAAGAGGTATCTGCAGTGGGTGGCTGAAGGCCGTCTCTCCTTAAGCTGGCGGCAGCTTTCGCTGGCCGGACTGGTGACAGCGTACATGACCGGACCGATCTCTACCGCGATGCGGCAGCCGACCTTTGCCACGCTGGAGCGTTGCGGCCAGCGTCTCCTGCAGCGCTTTTCCAGGCGATTGGTGAGTTCTGGATAGGGACATGAACCTTGCACTGATTCACTCGACCGCGTGCCGGGATTTGCTCAATGACGGCGACCTGGAGGATGCAGTACGCTATTGCACCTCCCAGGGCATTGAACCACCGGCCCCGCCATGCTCCAAGGCCGTCCCCGACTATTTGCGATGCGTGGAGGTGGCCAAGGAAACCTTGTCAGATTATGGCTGGTGGGAAAAGCGGTTGAAGGTCCAGCACACGCGCGAACGGAAGGCAGCGCAGATTGTCAGGAAGGACTGACGTTGGTCGCCTTTTCGCCTTTAGGGCTGGGGCTGAGCTCGAACGAGACACGCTGGTTCTCGGCGAGCGATTTGAAGCCAGTAGCCTGGATGTCCTGAAAATGGACGAACAGATCTGGTCCTCCTGCGTCTGGGGTGATAAAGCCGAAGCCCTTGGCTTCGTTGAACCATTTAACGATTCCGGTTTGGGTAGTCATCAAATAACCTCAAAAGATGTAGAGTCGGGCCGTTTCCGGCGATACGCGCCAACGAGCAGGGGCAACAGATGAGGGAATCAGACGGGAGTCGCCAAGATAGGCGAGACAGGAGAGAAACCGGCAATTCTTTAGCGGTGCTGAATACGCGGTGAATCCAATATACAGGTCTTTCAGACGAACACCTAGCGATTTTCACGGAACGTGTCAGCTCTGCCGGTTGATGAGTTGATTGGCCAATACGAGGCGGCGGTGCCACTCAGCAAACAACACTTGAAGGACCAGGAAAGTGGGCGGCGCATGGGCCGGAATAGGAATACACTCAGTGCAGGCCGCAAAAGCGAAGAACGCCTTGTGGCTGGGGAACCGGAAGTCATGAAGCATCAACATGTTTAGCATATCGGGACCGAGATGAACGAACGGCAAAGGCGCTCTGACATTGGTACCGCGAAGGCGGTGGCGCGCGGCATCAACATCGAGTCGGTGCGCAACCGGGCGCTGGCACAGAAATACATGGAATACAGGCGCGTTCCCTCGGACGTGATTGCGCGAGTGCTCGACAAGCCGTTGTTGCGCCGAGCCCCCAGTAGCGATCAACTGGTCTCGGAGGCTATTACCCCGTCCAATGCGCCGCCGACGACAGACGAGGTGGAGGACTAGCATGGAGGGCGATGCCCAATGAGAAAGGATCGGGTGGAAACGCGGCAGCTCGGACCAGCCCAGTTGCGCATGTTGTTGACCCTGGCGCGCGACCTGCTTCAGACCGACGAGGCGCAAGGTTCGTTGGCACTGATCGGCCGCGCGCTGGCGGAGACTGTCCGGTTCGATTCGGCCTTGCTGCTCCTGCGCAGCGACCGGACGGAACTGGTCGAATTCGACAGCCACGGCATTGCGCGTTCGGCCGGCACAGACCATCCGCTATACCGCGCCGCCGTGCGTATGACCGCCGACGCGGTAGAGGCTGCGAACGCCCAGTCCTATGATGAACAGCAGCTCGAATACAGGGGGCCGCGCAGGCTGGTGCTGGCCGTGCCCGCGCACGCCGCTGCGGTGGTCCTCGCAGTCAGTTGGGATCACGACTTGGATACGGCGACGCAGGACGCCTACGAACGCACGCTCTCATACATTTTGCAGTTGGCTGGGGCAGCGCTGGGCAAAATCGAGTCGCAGACTTCACTCGAGCGGCTGCTACGCGAACAACGCCAGGAAATCGCTGACACGTCAGTAAGCCATGCGGAAGAATTGCAGCAAAGGGACGCAGCGGTGAGCGAAATGCGGATGCTGTCGTTGACCGACGTGCTGACAGGTCTGTACAACAGGCGCGGCTTCTTCCTGCAGGCCGAACAGATCTATAAGCTTGCGCGCCGCAAGCGTACGAAGAGTGCTGTGATCTTCGCAGATATCGATGGCCTGAAGCGTGTAAACGATCAACTGGGGCATGAGGCCGGAGATGCCATGATCAAGGACGCCGCGCTTGTGTTCCGCCAGTCGTTTCGCCATGCCGATGTTGTTGCACGTCTCGGCGGCGACGAATTTGTTGCATATACCCTGGACGACGAGCAGCCAGGGGTCATCCTGGCGCGTATCGAGGCTAACCTGAGTGCATTCAACTTGATGCAGGAGCGGCCGTATTGCGTCTCGATCAGTGCCGGCGTCGTGCTGGTCGATTCATCTGCGAACCAGACCCTGTCGTACTACGTCCTCCTGGCAGACGAACAAATGTATGCGCAAAAGCGGAGCCGTCTGCATTGAATCAGGCGCCTCCGGCAGACGACGCTTCGCCGTCGCTGCATCCTCGTCGAGGTTTCCCGTCAGGCTGCATAGCGCAGCACCCGGTTAAAAAAACACCGCCAAGCTCATGATTCCTCAGGGGCTTTTTCTATTTGCCGATGGTGAGAACGCGATGCAAGGTAACGATCGGCGCTTGAGCTAATATTGCTTTACCAACAGTCACATGGCACCATAGGCCGTTTTGCATCAACACTAGCGCCTCATGGCATATATTGTCGTCCTCCTCATCGCGATCCTGAACTGCGTCGTTCTGTTCTTCTTTTCGTTCCTAGCCGCCGGCGACGGCAGTGCAAAGGGAATGTTCCAGGTGTGGATCTTCGGCTTTTCGTGGATTGCTCTCTCTTCGTTGGGTTCGCTTGTACTTTGCGCTGAGGGGAAACGGTCGACCGCCATCGGCACTGCTTGCCTAACACTGCCTGTGGGCTATATCGTCGCGTTGGCGAGCATACCCGTCGTCATCGCTTTCAACTCGTTTAAACCCAACTCACCTAAGCTCGAAGCGGTATGCAAAGACGTGGGGCCGCGCTTCATTGCCAAACCAGCATCGACTGTGGAGTCGCTCGCATATGATTGGGAACCTGCCACGTACCCACCCCGGATCAATTATTTCACCTTGGATGCTCGGGGTGCTGCTCAGAATTTGCGAGTAGACCCTCCGAGACTTCCCAAGTCGATTAGGTTCACTGAGGTCCGGTGCTGTCAGCTTGAAGGTGCTGCAACGAACGGGATTCATCCGTTCATTCGCCGCCAGAACGATGGAGACAACTCTGCATCTTACTTCGGTGTTCCAGAGTCGACCGCCGATGTTCTGGTGAAATACAAGGTATCTCGGATCGATCCCAAGGACACCAAAAGTAATCTCGAGTCCGTCGACATAACCGTCTGGGATCGCCGCGACGGACTGTTACTTGCGACGATGCGCTACTTTCTTGATCAACAAACTCATAGCGGTTGCGGCACAACGTCTGAAGGCGTAATGGATGAACAGGCGTTCGTGCTCAAAGCCATTGGTATTTCGGACGGGTTAAGGTAATCGGCTTAGGGCGCACGGTGGTGACCGCGTTAGTCTTTGCGGCGGTTTGGCCGAGCCTCGCGGCGCCCAATGCCTGCGGGGGAGGCGTCTGAACGTACAGGCGCGTCACTATTATTCAAATTGCTCGACCAAGGTTTCGTCACTTTATGGACGCCATTTGATCAAGCGGTCAGCGTCACAGTTGGCCGATTGGTCAGTATGGACGGCGACGCTCAATTAAAAGCCCGCTTCGCGCCAAGCGACGGAGGTTGCGGTGCGCAGGAAGCGCAACGCAGGCGCCTCCCATTGCCCGGCAATGGCGACATGGCCGCGCCATTCCGGATTCGTCGGAGGCAGTTCAGCATCCGCCACGAGCAGCACGCGGTACACAGCATGTTCAGGATACAGCGCGCCAGCCTTCTCCCGCACCAGCACGTCGCCACCAAACGTTGCAGCTAACTCAGGCTCGCCCAAGGTACGGCTGGCATCGCGGTCGATGCTCGACACGCTCAGCTGCACCACGGGCCCGGACATGCCGTCGGCAATGAACAGCGCACGATCTCCTTTGGCGATACGTCGCACGGCCTCTTCGTCGATATAGGTGACAACTTGCCAACGCCCTGGCGTAATCAGCGATCCCAGGTATTCCTGGCCCTTCAGCCAGTCGCCAGGGCGCAGGTCAGGGTCGATATCGACCAGCACGCCGGCATTCGGCGCCACTGGACGGTAGCGCTGCAGGTCCGAGTCCACAGTCGCGCTTTCTGCATTGGCATAAACCAGCTGGTCATGCAGAACCTGCCAGTCCTTGCGGCTTGCCGTGTCCAGGCCGGCTGCTGCTGACTGCCAGGCCAGCGCATCCTGGTGCGCAGTGGTTTCACCTTCGCGAAGCGCCAGTTCTGGCGTAGACAGGCGTAGCAGCGGCATGCCTGCTGCTACTTGCTGGCCATTCTTTACCGGCAGCGCCTCGAGGACTGCATTACCCGGTGCATACAGCGCCAGGCGCTGGCTCGGTTGCAGCAGCCCCGAACTCAGCACGCGATTCGGCCACGGTACCAGGAACAGGCCCGCCAAGAACAGGAAAGCGACGGCACTGCGTTTGGCGCGGCGGCTATGGCGAAGGACGCTCCAGCGCGTGCGCCACGCTTGCAGCTCGCGCCACACTGGCAATGCGACGAACCAGCTGATCTCCACCATGAACAGAAGGATGCCCACGGCCTTGATGAAGAAGTGGTAGACAAGCGCGGCAATCCCTAGGAACACGACCAGGCGATAAATCCACACCATCCAGGCAAATAGAATCAGCCCTTTCTGCAAACGCGGCGGAAAAGGTTCGGGAACTGGGTCGCCCAGCGCGAACAGGCGCTCGCGCAGATCCCAGCGTGCCAGTGCAAACGCTCGGTTGTGCAGGTTGGGCATGCCAAGATAATCCGACAGCAGGAAGTAGCCGTCAAAACGCATGAACGGGCTGGCGTTGATCACCACGGTCGAAATCCAGGTGGTAGTGGAGAGCAGGAAGGCGAGCTGTTTCGGTGCTCCGTCCGGCAACCACACCCATGCCAGCGTGGCCCATGCGGCGATCATCAGTTCTGTCGCGATACCGGCACCTGCGACTGCCAGGCGCTGTTCGCGGCGCGGCAATTTCCATACTTCGTTGGTGTCGGTGTAGGCCACAGGCCACATGACCAGGAAGGCGATGCCCATGGCCGGTACGCGACAGCCGTAACGCTTGGCCGTCAGTGCGTGTCCGAATTCATGGCAGATCTTTGCGAAGGTGACGGCACAGCCGTACAGAAGCGCACCTTGCCAGCTCAGGGTGTCCATCAGCGTTGCGGTAAAACGGTCCCACTCGCGGTAGGCACCGGCCAGTCCGAACACGCCAGCGGCCAGCGTCAGCCAGAGGAATAGCGGCGAGAACAGAAAGGTCAGTTGCGGTGTGAGCCTGCCAAGCCAGCGATCCGGCTTCAGCAGCGGGATGCGGAAGAACAGATAGTTATGCAGCAGCCATTCGTACCAGCTGCCGCGCTGGCGGTCGCGCATGGCGGCCAGTTCCGCAGCAGCGCCAAGCGCTGGTTGCAGGAGTTGCTGATTTGCGAGGAAGGCCTGCAATCGTTCGAGATCTCCTGCTTCCAGCTGCAAGGTGGTATCGCGGTTGACCTGTGCAAGCAAGGCTTGTGGCTCGTGCAGGCCCCAGCGGTTCAGCATTTCAAAGCTGGGCCAGTCCAGTTGGAAGAACAGATTGCGCACCGGGTCGTGCAGCGTCCAGCTGGGCTGGCCGTCGGCCAGGCGCGGCCCGACTGAGATCGATAGTTCCTGGCGCAGCAGGGGAAGGCGTGATGACATGGGGCGCCCTTAAAGTGCGATGAACTGGCGAATGCTGGCCAACGGCCGGCGCAGTATCCAGTAGATCAGTGGTACACGCTCTCCGCCCAGTTTGGCTGTGCCTTTGAGGCCGATACGCTGGCCGGAGGGGGCGTTCAGCCTCGCGCGCACCCGATAGGCGTAGCTTCCGTCCGGACGAGTCACGGCGCGGTGGCTCATGTAGCGTAGCGAACCGCTCAGTGGCGACATTGGCGTCGTGGCCAGGTAGAGATGTAGTGGGGCGTTGTTGGCCAGGGGGATGGCATCGCCAATCGGTACCCAGGCTTCGATTTCAACATCGTCAGGCGCTGCGACCTGCATGATGCGCTCGCCGGTTTGCACCGGACGGCCTATCCATTCGGATGGATCGTCGAACAGGACGATGCCGGCCTGCGGCGCCAACACCCGCGAGCGCTGCGCCAGGCCTTCAAGGAATTCGGCCTGGGCCTGCTTCTCCGCCACCTTGCCGAGCGCCGCGGCCAGCTGGCTTCGTGCGCGTGGATCGTTGAGCATCAGCTGGGCGTTCTGGCGATACTCTGCCTGTGCGGTGGACAGGGCCTCGCGCGCTACATTCAGCCGGCTGCCAATAGGAGCCTGGTCGAATGAGAACAGCGGCTGGCCAGCCGTCACCACCTGGTTCGGACGTACGGAGATTGCGGCGATCACGCCATCGAGCGGCGCGCGTATGGTGGCCGGATTGGCCGGCACCAGTTCGCCCGGCGCCAGAACCGTCAGCCGAACCGGAAACATCAGCACGGCCAGAAGCACGGCAACAGTGCCCAGCCGGCGAGGCCAGCGCTTGTCCTGGGTGCCGCCTTGCCACCAGCCGCGTAGCAGCGTGGGCAGGCGGCCCAGTGACCAGCCCGGCGACGGATGCGCGGCGCGCCAAGCGTGCTGCCAGATGTCCATCCATTCGCTCAACAGCGCCAGTTGATGGGGCGGCAGGGCAGCCTCACCGGCCAGCAGCAGGCCGCCTGGACTGGCCAAGCCACGCAGCGGCAACCAGGTCGCGTGCGCTGGCAGCCATTCGTCCCATTCGCCTTTGATGGCAGTTGGAAGCTGGGCTGGATCGATGTCCAGCGGCGTCGTCAGCGTGTGCTGTTCGGAGAGTGTGCGGCAAAGCTGGTCCAGCCACTGCGCGTAGGGTGCATTGGCTTCCACCGTGACCACGCCGGACAGGGTATGCACGCCACTGGACTGGAACCATAGCGCAGCCTGGCGATAAGGCGCCATCGCACGGCTGTCGTTCACCGCCAGGAAGGCCAGTTCGTTGGCACTGGCCGCAGCGCGCGCGCGCTGGGCCAGTTCCAGCAGGAGCAGCAAGGGATTCTGCAGTGCGCCGTCGTTCATGGCGAGAGCGCCGCCAGACGGGCCGCAGCCGCACTGCGCGCCGCGCGCAGCTGTTCACCGAGACTTGACCGGCCGGCCGGTTCTGCATGCCATTCGCTGTGCTTACCGGCTTGCCCATCCTTGGAAACGACAATCTTGAACACCTGTGTTGCGATATGGCCTTTGCTGTCGCGCGCAATGACCTTGAAGCTCAGGGTGCCTTCGAAAGCCGGCGGTGACGTGCCTTCAAAGCGCCCGGTGCGGGCATCAAACCTGATCCATCCGGGAAGCGGTGAACCGTCCGCCGATTGCGCGCTCAACATGACGCTCGCGCTCTTGCTCGATTGGGCAAAGGCATCGCTGCCTATCTGTACGGATATCCGCTGGCCGCTAGCGCTGCTGACATCCGGGATAGGCCGGTATGCCACCAGCGTATCGCCACCCGGCAGTTCCGGCACGATGGCGATCTGGAAGGTGACACCGGTCGATCCTTGTACATCGCTGAAGGTCGTTGCGCTTCGGCCTGGGTCGAATCCTGGAACCGGTGCCAGTGCGACGGTGGCTGGCAGAATGTCCAGCACCGGTTTGGGCGCGGCGCCCGGCCAACTGGAGGCAATGTCCCCGCCCATGCTGGTCAGCGGCAGCACCAATGGCGCCGTCGCATCCGGGTGGTCCTGCCCCTGCTGGTCATCCCCACCCGGAACGACGGTGAATGGCGCACTGGGCGGGGCAACTGCCATCATCGGCGTAACGGGCAAGGGAATCGCTGGTGGCACCGCAGTATTGATCACCAGCGTGGCGCCGCTATTGCCGGCGGTATCGCGTACGGCTACTTGTACGCTGCTGGCACCGTTGCTGTTCACGGACCAGGCTCGACCGATGGTGCTGACAGCAGACCAGGTGGTTCCGCCATCTAACGAAGCGTGCAAGGCTTCGCCGGCAGCCAAAGGGGCCGAGAGGGCACCGTCGACGATGCCATCCGTGCTTAGCGAGATGAGCGATGGCGCGGTGGTTGGTGCAGTGGTGTCCAGTGTGAATGCATGCTGCAGTGGCGTGCCGCTCCCGCTGACGCTGGTAACGCGCGCCATCAGGGTGTTGCTGCCATTGAGCGTCACGTTGGCGCTCCAGCTATTTCCGCTGGCATTTGCCGGGCTCCAGGTGGCGCCGCCGTCGACTGACACTTCCACCGTTTGGCCGTTGAACAGTGGGGCCGATAACGTTCCGCTCACGGTCTGTGCAGCCACGTTGGTGATGAAATCGCTGTTGCTGATGCCGCTATCCGCCGACAGCTGGAAGCCGGTAACCAGTGGTGTGGAGGCGATGGTTAGCTTGCCGGTGCCGCTGCTGGGATTGCCGGCGGGATCGGTGGCGGTCGCAAGGATGTCGTAGCTGCTGTTTTGAGCAAGGGCCAGGGTGCCGCTGGCGGGCGTGGCGCTGGAAAGGTCCAGGCTCCAGTGGCCACCGACTGGGCTGACGACGTATTTCGCACCGCCGACCGTGACGGTAAGCGTCTCGCCGCCAGCCAGCGCAGCGCTGCCTGACAGCACCGGCGCCAGATCGCTACTGAACACTGTATTGGCAGATGGACTGACTGGCGCTGTCGTGTCGAAAACATAGGCTTGCGTGTGGACCGGACCATCGTTGCCGGCGACGTCGCTTACTTTCACCAGCAGGGTATTGCTGGCACTGAGCGTCTGGCCGCCAAGCGACCAGGTACTTTGGCCGACGCTGGCGCTGGCGGCGTGCCAGCTGGCGCCATTGTCCAGGGAAACGTAAACGGTTTCGCCGGCCCCCAGGTTGGCGGACAGCATGCCGCTGAGGGTTTGCGCCGCTACGCTGGTGATGAAATCGCTCGCGCTGCTGCCGCTGTCGCCGGAAAAGGATGCGCTGGCGATGGCGGTGGCCGGTGCCGTCGTGTCGAGCACGTAGGCCTTGCTGGTAATGGCGCCATCATTGCCGGCGGCATCTGTCATACGCAGCTGCAAGGTGTTGCTGCCGCTTAGCGTGATGCCATCCCAGTTCAGCGTTGTGCCGCTGACCTTGCTGGTGATGTCGGTCCAGGTGGCGCCGTTGTCCAGCGAGCCAAACATACGTTCGCCGCTTGCCATCGCGGCGCTCAGGGTGGCGCTGATGGTTTGCGCGCTGATGTTGGTGACCAGGTCGCTATTGCTGATGCCGGTGTCGCTGGAGAAGGCGATATTGCTGAAAGCGGCAGCAGGAGCGGCGGTGTCCAGCACGTAGGCAAAGGAGGCGGCGCTGCCGGCGTTGCCGGCGGGGTCGACGACGCGCACTTGCAATGTGCTGCTGCCGGTGAGTACGACGGGTGCGGCAAGCGACCAGCTGTTGCCTGAGGCAAGAGCGGTGGTCCAGGTGGCGCCGTTGTCCAGCGAGACTTGTACGCTGTCCCCGGCCGGCAGGCTCCCGGTCAGCGTGCCGCTGATGCTTTGCGCTGCCACATTGGTGATCAGGTCCGTGCCGGAAATGCCGGTATCGGCCGAGAATGCTGCCGTGCTTCCGGTGACGACAGGCGCAATGGTGTCGATATCAATGTTCTTGTTGGCGCCGAGCGAGCTGGCGGCGCCCGGTGCGGCCAGTGTCAAGGAGGCGCTTTGGCCGCTGGCGCCCGCGTCCGCAATGGTGGCGCCATTAAGGGAAAGGGCGCTGCTGCTGGTGTAATCGAGATCGGCGCTGTTTTCTCCCGCCATCACCGTATAGCTGAAGGTCAGGGTGCTGCTGCCGCTGCCGCCGCTGTACGTAGCGGTACCACCGGAGTTGAGTGCCAGCGTCGGCGTGCCGCCGGTAGTGTCAACGTTCACGGTGCCGCTGAAATCGACCGTGATGGTGATGGTGCTGCCAGTGCGATAGGCGCCGTCTGCGGTAGTCGAGCTGATGTTGGTGACACTGGGTTGCGAGCCATCGACCAGGATCGCTGCCGTGCTGCCGACGCTATTCAGCGTGTTGACGCCGATGTTTCCCGCCAAGTCGGATAGCACGCCGCCGTTGGATGTCATGGCGCCGACCGTGATGCCGTCGCTGTCGCTGTCGCCGTTGACCACGGTATAGCGGAACAGCAGGGCACTGGTGCCAGAGCCGGAAAGGTAGTTGGCATAGCGTGTGGTGGCGCCAATCACCATCGCGATACGCGGCGTGCCGCCACTGGTGTCCACGTATACGGCTTCGCTGAAGTTGACAGTAAAGTCCAGCGTATTGCCAGTGTAGTAGGTGGCGTTCGCCGGCACGGACACGGAATTGACCACTGGAGCAGTTGTATCCACTGTCACCGCAATGGCACTGGACGATGCAGAGACATTGCCGGCCGCGTCAGTTGCCGTTGCGGAGATGTTGTGGCTGCCCTCGCCAAGCGTGGTCGAAGTGTAGCTCCAGACACCACCGCTGGCGGTCACGCTGCCCAGCAGCACAGCGCCATCGTAGATCCTGACCGTGCTGCCATTCTCTGCGCTTCCCGTGAACGTAGGCGTGTTGACATTGGTGACCAGGTCGCTGCTGGAAATACCGCTGTCGATGGTCAGCACCGGCGCGGACGGCGCGGAAGGGACGCCGGTGTCCAGCACATAAGCTTGGCTGCTTGCCGCGCCCTGGTTGCCGGCGGCGTCCACTACCTTCAGCTGCAGGGTGTTGCTGCCTGTGAGGGTAACGCCCGTCCAGCTCAGCGCGGTGCCGCTGACGTTGCTGGTGATGTTCGTCCATGTGCTGCCGCCATCGAGCGAACCGTACAGGATATCGCCTCCTGCCAGGCTGCCACTCAATGTGGCACTGATGGTCTGGCTGGCGGAATTTGTGATGAAGTCGCCAGCGGCTCCACTGTCGTTGGAGAAAGCCAGGCCGCTGAACGTCGTGCTGGGCGCCGTGGCGTCGTAGACATAGGCCTGGACTAGCACGGTGCCGTCGTTTCCGGCAGTGTCGGATACCTTGATGCGCATATTGTTACTGGCGGTGAGCGTGACGCCTGCCAGCGACCAAGTGTTCGTGCCGACCGTCGTGGTGGCCGCGGTCCAGGTGGCGCCGTTGTTCATCGAGACGTACACCGTCTCGCCGGATTGCAGGTTGGCCGACAGCGTGCCACTGACCGTTTGCGACGCGACGTTGGTGTTGAAGTCGCTGCCGGAACTGCCGCTGTCGTTCGAGAAGCTGACGGTGCTGATCGTGGTGGCCGGCGCGACGGTATCCAGCGTATAGCTCTTGCTGTAGGTGCTGCTGTCGTTGCCGGCAGCGTCGGTCACCTTCAGCATCAGGGTATTGGTCCCGCTGCCGAGCGTGGCCCCGTTCCACGTCAGCGTGGTGCCGGAAACCTTGGCGGTGATATCGGTCCAGGTGCTGCCACCATCGAGCGAGCCCTTGAGCACATCGCCCGCGCTCAGCGTACTGCCGAGGGTGGCGCTGATGGTCTGGCTGGAGACGTTGGTGATCAAGTCGGTGTTGCTGGCACCGGTATCGGTTCCCAGCGCCGCGTTGCTGAAGGTGGTGGCGGGCGCCGTGGTGTCCAGGGTGTAGGTGTGCGTATAGGCCGTACTGGAGGTATTGGAATTGGAAACGCGGGCCTGGAAGGTATTGCTGCCGGACAGGGTGGTGGTGGTGCTCCAGCTGCTGGAGCCGACGGTGTAGCTGGTGGCATCGCTCCAGGTACTGCCGTTGTCGTAAGACACCTGCACCTTTTCACCCGTGCCCAGCGCGCTGCTCAGCGTACCGCTGATCGTCTGGCTGGCAACGTTGGTGATGAAGTCGCTGCTGCTGGTGCCGCTATCGGACGACAGCGAGGCGCTATTGACCACGGCGACCGGCGCTATCGTCTGGATGTTGATGAAATTAAAATTTTGGAAAAGGGTGAAATCATTTGCGGTCAGCACGATGCTGACTACGTTCCTGACCGTGCTGCCCAAACCTGAGAGGGTTTGCCAGCTGCCGTTTGCCACGCCCGGCGACACCGTGTTGGTATGGTTGCCGGCATCGGTGTATTGGATGCTTATTCCGCTGGCATTGGTGCCCACATCAAGGCCGCTCAGGTCGAACATATAACCAGACTGGGCCGAGATGGTCAGCTTGACGCCACTCCCGGTACTGGTATCGAATGCATACAATCCGTCTGTCCCGAAGGATGCATCCATGCCGACGCCGAAGCCCGGGTCGCCGGCAAAGGTAAAGGTAACGCCGTTGACGCTCTTGGTGAACTGATAGTTCGAATAATCGGCGTCGCTGTTGGTGATGGTGACCAGGGTCAGCAAGTCCTGGTAGTCACTGATGCGCAGCGCCTCGGTTTCAATCTTGCCCGCACGGACTTCAAGCCCCCAGTTGCCGCCTTTGCCGGCGGCGCCGGTCGCGTCGGTCGACGCCGCCACATCGGCGCCGGTCGCGCGTGCCAGGCCATCCAGCAGCGCAGTGCCTTTGCCACCGGCGGCGACATCGCAGGCATAGAACAGCAGGTCGCCGTCGCTGGACAGCGCCTTGCCCAGTTGCGCCAGTTCCCGCTGGGTCGCGGCCGACGACAGCGAGCTCTCGCTCAGGTGCATGGTGCCGAGATCGACCACGCTTTGCGCACCGTGCGACAGGACGTGAATCGCGTCGTAACCGTTTTGGCTGGCAGCCCATTGCGCGATTTGCGCCAGGCCGTCCTTGCTGCCGTCGAATTCGACGATGCCGACGCCGGCGCGCAGGCCGGCTTCCAGAGTCTTGTAGTTGGCCAGCGAGGTATCGACGATCGCCACTTCCTTCTTGCCTTGGTCCTTGGCCGGCTCGGCCGCCCGCACCGTGACCGCGGGCGGGACCGGCGGTGCTTCGTGCGCCTGGGCGGCATGCGCAGCATCGGCGACAGCACCGTCGAACATGAAACGCTGCTCCAGCGGCAGCAGTTGGGAGCTGCGGCGCAGGGGGCGGCGGCGTCGATCGGCGGGGAAGGATGAATCGTTCATGTCAGGCTCCAGGGGATGCGCCGGTGGCGCGAGGTGCGGCAAATTTGCCCAAATGGTCGGCGACTTTCCGGTCCAGTCCGGGGCGCCATTCGGCGGGCATGAGGGCCAGGACACTGGCCAGCAGTTTTTCAGCCGGGGCCGGGTCGGCCAGGCTGGCCTTGGCTGCGCTGGCCCACAGGTAGGCCTTGGCCAGGTGTTCTGCGCTGGGCGCGCCGGTGTCGGCTTGCGGTGGCTGATGGGCATACAGGACGGCGGTAGGCAGGTAGGCCGGCGCGTAGCCGGCGGCAGCCAGGGCTTCCATATTGCCCAGCGCCGCATTGCTGTCGACCGGGCCGCCATCGCCCTGGGACTGCATGATGGCCAGCTGGTACCGTGCCTCGGGCACGTTGTGTCCGGCGGCCAGTTGGTACCAGTGGCGCGCGCCGGCAAGATCGCGCGGCACGTCAGGATCGTTTTGCAGGTAATTGGCCAGCAACAGCATGGCCGGCGGCGAATTGGCCATCGCGGCCTGGGCGCACAGGTTCAGGCCGCGCACCACATCCCTGGCAATGTAACGACCACGGATGTAGAACTCGGCTGCCGAACACAGCGAGATCTTGTGGCCGCCATCGGCAGCGGCCAGGTATTCGGCCAGCGCGGCACCCGCGTTTCCAGGTACGTCGGGTGTACGCATCAGGCAGTTCGCGGTGTAGTGCTGGGCGGTCGGAATCTTGCCCTTGGCAGCCTTGGCAAACCAGGCACAGGCGGCATCCTGGTCAACGGGGCGGCCCCAGCCAATTTGGTGAAACAGCCCTAGCATGAATTGAGCCAGTGGATTCTTGCCACTCTGGCGCAGGAATGCAGGATAGGCGTGCGCATAATCGCCTTTGTCCAGCAAAGCGTAGGCGGCATGCAGCGGCTCTGCATAGTCTGATGCCTTTTTTGCGCTCGCTGGCGCCGCAAACAGCGCGGCGGCGAGCAGGAGGGAAATGCGAATGGACTGCATATCGTTCCAAAGGCCGCTCTCCCTGAAGAGCGGCCGCGTTGCTTTAGTTGCGGGAAGGGTAAACGCCCTGGGTGGAAATAAAGTAATTCATCACAAGGTAAGGCTGCATATTGCTGAACGGCGTGCTGCCGCCGGCCGGGCCGGTGTTGCCGCTGCCCGGCGCGGTGCCGCTCAGCGTGGCGCTGGCCGATGCCGGCAGGGTGACGGGGATCGTGCTGGTGGAGCTCACCGCGATGCTGCCGCCGAAGGTGCCCGCCGCCATGTTGACGTCAGGCGCGGTAGTCGAGTAAATCTTGTTGCTTGGGGAGGCCGTAGTCGCCAGCGCAGCACCACCGGGAGCCGAGGCTGTACCGTTGCCACTGAACGCTTTCAGCGTCAGGGCGCTGGTGTTCGCCGTGAAGGTCGCACCGCTCAACGCGGCGGTGGCGCCGGTGGCTTTGCTCAGGTCGAGCGTGACCGCGACGCCATTCAGGCTGGCTGCGCCGGAGCTATGGACGTGGAGAGGCATTTGCGCCATCGTCAGGGTGGCGTTGGCAACACCGCCAGCCTGGCCCACTGTATAGGGGATGCCATCGGCACCGGTGCCCGCGCCTACCACCACGCGGCCGCGCAGGTCGGGCAGGGCGAACGTGCTCTGGCCGTTGCCGCCATAGGTCGTTCCAAGCAGCGAGAACAAGGCGGAGTTTTGCGAGATGTTCAGCAGTTGACCGGCGGCCGGCAGAAAACCACGGAAGTCATTGCTGCTCCAGGCCATGATGCAGACTGACGACAAATACGGTTCTGCCGAGCAGGCATAGGCGCTGCTGTTCCAGCCAGCGGCAGCGGCCAGGGTCGCGGTCAGGGTGAGGCAACGGGTGATGCGAGAGCGCGAATTCATTGGATCCCCTTTCTTTCCGTTGTGGTAAAAGATCACTTCGGCGTTGGCGGCGTCATCAGCACTTTGCCGCTCATGCCGGCGATCAGCTCGCCGTAGCGGCCTTCGATGACGGCTGTCAATTTGACCGACTGGCTGACCGGGTCGACTTTGGCAGCGATACGCTGCACCTTGGCCGGGTAGGTTTTGCCGGTTTCATCGATACTGACCTGGAAGGCGCTGCCGCTGTGCACCCAGTTGAGCCAGCGCGACGGCACAATGAATTCCAGTTCCAGCGCGCTGTCGTCGATGATCTCCATCAATGCCTGGCCGGGCTGCACATACTGCTGCTCACGCGCCTTTTGCTCGGCGATGCGGCCGGCAAATGGCGCGCTGACCTGGCATTTGCCCAGCAGCGCGCGGCTGGCCCCCACTTCGGCCTGGGCCTTCAGCATTTCCGCCTTTGACACATCCAGCTCGACCTTGCCAACCGAGTTCAGTTGAGCCAGCTTCTGGTTGCCCTTCCAGTTGGTGTCGGCCGCCATCAGCGCCGCCTCGGCCTTGGCCTGCTGCGCTTGCTGCAGCGTACAGTCGAACTGCACCAGCAACTGGCCCTGCTTGAACGATGCGCCTTCAGCCAGCGGCAGGCGATTGATCTTGGCGCCGATCTCGGCGGCAAGGGTCGTGTAGCGGCGCGGCATCAACTGGGCACGGATCTCACGGCTATCGAGCGCAGCGCCGACCGTTGGCGGCGTGGCGGCCCGGGTGCTCAACAGGGGCAGGGCGGCAGCTGCCAGCAGGCTGGCCAGGGTAGTGCGTCCAGCGCTCATTTACCGTCCTTCAGCGGCGGCAGCTGGCCCTGGTTCCAGCGTTGCAGCGACTGCCCGACGGCCGCGGTCAGTTGGTCCAGCGGCATGTTGGCGGCACCTGCGATGGCCGGCTCCATGCCCAGCGTCGCCTGCAGGCGCGAGGCAGCGGCCTGCGCGTTGGACAGCGCCTGGTAGCGGCGCAGCTGCGACAGGACAGTGCTGCTCTGCTGCGAAATGCGGTCCAGGGCCGACTGCTTCTGCACTTCGGCCTGGTTGGCGACGTGCTGGGCGATGCGATTGTCGACGCCCGCAATGGCGTCGGCGCGCTCGTACTGGCGGATCGTGTTGGCATATTGCAGGCGCGCGATATGCAGTTGGCTCAGCACGGCCATTTGGGTCGCCATGCGGCGCTGGTTGGCCAGCGCAACACCATCATCGGCCAGGCGCATCTGTGCCGGGGCCGATAGCAAGCCCAGGAGGTTGAAGGAAATCTGTGCGCCCGCTTCGTTCCAGTTGCGGTGGATCAGGTAGTCGTCATTGCTGTGCTTGACGCCATAGTTGAATGACAGGCCAGGGAAGATCTTCAGCAGCGCACGCCGGGTTTCCTGCTGGGCGATGCGGGCGTTGTAGATGCCTTCGCGCAGGTCCGGGTTGCGCAATAGTGCGTACTCTTCCAGACGGTCGACCGGCTGCTGCAGCCAAGCAGCGTTGACTTCGTTGGCCGGCTCGACCACGGTGTAGTCAGCTGTCAGCGGCAGGTTTGCCAGGGTGGCCAACTCGACTTTGCCGGTCGACAGCTCCTGTTCGATCGTTTCCAGCAGGCGCAGGTTTTCCAGCAGCTGGCGTTGGTAACGCAGCGGTTCCAGCGGCGTACGGATGCGGTCGTCTTCAGCCTTGCGCGCATCCTTGAGCGCCGCCTCGGAATCGGCAATGGTCTGGCGCAGCTGCGGCAGCAGATTTTGCGCCGCCACGACCCGCCAGTAGGCCGAGCGAACGTCCTGCACCAGGTTATTCAGGGCCTTGCGATGGCGCTCGGCGGCGATCAATACACGGTCGGCGTTCTGGCGCGCGGCGTAATAGCTTTGGCCGAAGTCGAGCAGGCTCCAGGAAATGCCAATTTCTGTATTCAGCGCTTGGCGTTCGGAAGAAATATACGGGTGGGCCAGCGACGGTTCACCGGTGACCGAATCGGTGCTGCGCGTGATCAGGTCGTTGCTGCGGTCGCGGTAGCCGGCCGAGGCTACCAGCTTGGGCAGCATATCGTATTTGCCTGCTTCAAAACTGTCCTGAGCCACTGCCAGTTCTATAGCGCGGAAGCGGCGGTCAGCGTTGTATTTGATGGCGCGGGCGATGGCGTTGTCCAAGGTCAGCGGGCCGTTTAGCGGCTCGACGTCGCGGGCCAGGGCGGTTTTGTCCTCCCGCAGCGCGGCGCGCACTTCAGGCAACGTCAGCTTGGCGCCATCGACGTTCAACGTCGAGCAGCCTGACAGGATCAGCAGGCTGGCGGCGCCAAGCGCGATTTTGTTTATTGGACGGTATTTATTCTGAAGCTTGCAAGGAATGGAGCGCATTAATTTGATTTCTCAGTTAATGGTGCCAGGTTATCGAGGAGGTAAGGGTTTGGCTTACTGGCTCATAGGACCATAAAATACATGGGATTTTAGACTTGCCTCTGGAAAAACAATATTCTGTTACGCTTCCGAACGAATGTGTAGGATTTCCGCAACCATCAGGAAAGGGTGGCTGGGCTTGAACTTAGGCTTTCAATTCAATATGTGAGCATTGGAGAGAATTAAATGGAAGGCGGGCGCATGCTTTTCTACTTTTTTAAAAGTATTAATACGTGCTTGCTTTGATAACTAATTATCAGTCCATTTTGTCCGGCTCGTAATTCGCAAGTGTTGCGAAACTCAAGGCAATTCAAGGAGCGGCAACGAAATATTCCGCGAAGTAAATATTTGGAGAGAATTCCGGGCAGGGGACTCGGGCACACTTGCCGAGCTATAGGTCGTAGCGGCACAGCGGGCCGCCCGCTGGTTCACCACCCCGAGGAGAAGCTCCATGCAGATTCCATTGTTGGGCAAGACCATCAAGCCGATCACCGGACGCAGCCTGAAGTTCGTCGAGGAAGACAAGTCGGCCGCACGCGCCATGGCGCAAGCGGCCATCAACGTGGAGCTGTTCACCATTCCCTTGTACATGAGCACCATGTACTCGATCCACGGCATGCACCAGATCAACTCCGACGGCACCACTTACTACAAGGGCCGCGAATGGCCCGGCATGTCGACCCGCGCCATGCCGGGCACGCCGAACGCCAAGGCATTCAACATCATCTTCAGTGTGTTCATCCAGGAGATGCTGCATTTGCAGATGGCCTCCAACATCGCTACGGCGCTGGACGTCAAGCCGTCCTTCACCAGCCTGTCGCTGCAGACGAAAGAGCATGGCTGGCATTGCTATGGACCCGACTGCAGCGTGATTCCCCACATCGTCGACCTGCAGAACACCAGTAACTACAGCCATGTGCGCGTCAACCTGGAAGCGCTGAACGAAAACCAGTGCAAGCTGTTCCTGGCCATCGAGCAGCCGGAAAAGGATGCGCGCAAGGAACTGGAAGGCGATCCTGAGAACGCGAAGAGGTATTTCCCCGAGGTCCCGTTCGCTGGCTGGCAGGTGGACTACACCGAGCGCAACCTGCCGATGTTCGGCACCATCGGCTGGATGTACGAATGCTATGCCCAGTACCTGAGCATCGAATATGCGGATGGCGAGTCGCTGTTTACGAAAATGTTCCGCGCCGGCTCGGTGCAGCAGGACATGTTCAACTCCAAGGCCGATGGCCACCCGAAGAAAGAGTTCCCGCGCTTCGACACCTTGCTGACGACGGAAGACCAGGCCAGCGCCGCCACCGCCTTCGACAAGGTGATCGACATGATGAGTGCGATCTCCGACCAGGGGGAGGGCAATACCATCGAGATCCAGCGCTACCGCAAGCAACGCCTGTTGACGGCGGTGGATGGGAAATACCAGGAAGATCGCGCTGCGCTGGAAGCGGACTATCCATCCTACGACCAGGACGGCAAGCAGTCGCCGTCGCGCGATGCCGCGGCGCGCGCCGACAGCAAGAAGCAGGACCATTTCGAGCGCTTTCTGGAAGTGCGCGAAATCCTCAAGCAGGTCGTGACCTGGGAAGCGTGGCATGCGGCATGGGACAAGGAGGGCAAGGGCTGGAGCGCCGCCGACCTGACCAACGCGCAGTACGATCCCGAAACGGCGCCCCACAACATCCCCACGCCGCAGCAGGTGGCCGATGCGCTCAATCGCCTGAAGGCGCAGGGTCCCGCCACCCGCAAGATGCTGAGCGAGGTGGCCGTGGGCGCCATCGCCGGCATCACCACGGTGCTCGACACATACTGGCAGGACCAGGGCGTCAGCTTCCCCTATCCATCGATGGTGGGATCGGGTGACCGCATGTCGATCTGCTGGGCCATCACGGGACAGTCGGCCGACCTGCGCCACGGCCTGGACGCGCCCGGCAAGGATACCTTGTACCACGCCTGCCAGGGCCTGTCGCTGGCCAAGCCGGATACCGGCGCCAGCTGCGCGGCAATCGAGATCTACCATACCTGCCGCGGCTCCAACGGTTGCCATGCACAGGGCGGCTGCGGCTTCGCGCAGCGCGATACGGGAGGCGGAGGACTGTGCGGCGCCAAGGTGGCGCAGGCGCCTGCCGCAGGCAGCACCGGCAAAGTGACGCCATACAGCGCGCCGAGCGACAACAAGTGCGCCAGCTTCGGCGGCTGCGCGGTGCCGATTTCGGCCTCGCAGCTGTATCCGGAGACGGCGCCGCCTCCGGCCATGAAGCTGTACGACTTCGAGGGGCCGGACCACCAGGCGGTGCCGCTGGGTCAGACCATGGCGTTCACCAAGGGCGACTCGGTGTACGGGAAGGCATGGGAAGCCTACAAGGCAGTAATGGCCAAGCGCGGCGCCCCGGTGACGGCGCCCATGCCGGAGCCGACCGACCTGCGCGTGGCCCTGCCGCCATCCACGTGATGGCAGGCAAAGCGCGCGACAGTGTGCGCCAGCGCCTGGGCCTGCCCGATCTCGGGCTCGGCGTAGGCCTGCGCACGCCGCATTTTCAGCACATCCTGGCGCATGGCCCCGGTGTCGACTGGTTCGAAATCATCAGCGAGAACTTCATCGGCCACCACGGCCATGCGCGCCATGTGCTGGAGACCGTGGCGCGCCAGGTGCCGCTGGTCATGCACGGAGTGTCGCTGTCGATCGGCAGCACGGCGCCGCTCAACTTCGCCTATCTGGACGGATTGAAGCGGCTGGCCGGCGACATCGGGCCGGCCTGGGTCTCGGACCACCTGTGCTGGACCGGCGTGGCGTCGCACAACGCGCACGACCTGCTGCCGCTGCCGTTGACGGACGCCTGCCTGGCCCACGTGACAGCGCGCGTGCGCCAGGTGCAGGACTACCTGGAGCGCCCGCTGGTCCTGGAGAACCCCAGCAGCTATGCGGAGTTCCGCGCCTCGCAGATGCCGGAATGGGAGTTCCTCGGACGGCTGGCGGAAGCCACCGGCTGTGGCTTGCTGCTCGACGTGAACAATGTGTACGTTTCGGCCTTCAACCATGGCTTTGACGCGGCGGAATACATCCGGCGCCTGCCGCACGAGCGCATCGTCCAGATCCACCTGGCCGGGCCGGCGGACTGCGGCGCCTACCTGGTCGACACGCACGATGCGCCGGTGCCCGGGCCGGTATGGCAGCTGTACGCGCTGGCCCAGCGCTTGACAGGCGGGGTGTCGACCCTGCTCGAATGGGACGCGAAGATTCCCTCCTACCCGGAATTGCTGGACGAACTGGGCAAGGCGCGCCAGGTCCTCAACGGCGGGATGCCGCAGAGCGTTGCCGCAGCGCGCCGCGAAGACGCCGTTTCGACGCCGCTCGATTTCTGCCTGGGGCAGGGGGATGGCGTCGATGTCTCTGCCTGATTTGCAAGCCTGGTTCCTGACGGTGATGACATCGCCGGGTGGCGTCGAGCAGGGGCAGGCGCTGGCGCTGCAACGCCATGGCTGGCGCCTGGACGACGTGATCGCCCACGGCCATGGGGCAGCGCCTGCCGCGCGCATGCGCATCTACGCCGACGGCTATGTGCTGCGACTGCTGGACTGCCTGCGCGCCGACTACCCACTGCTGCACAAGCTGTTGGGCGAGGACTTGTTTTCCTTCTTTGCGAGGGGCTACATCTGGCGCCATCCTCCATCCACCACATCGCTGTATGACCTGGGCGCGGGTTTTGCCGGCTTCCTGGCCGCGAGCCAGGCGGGACAGGGCGCCGATGGGGCACTGCGGTTGCCGGTCGCGTTGGCGCAGTTGGAGCGCGCCTGCACCGAGGCTGGCCGAGCGCCCGGACTGGAGGCTGCCGGCCGCGCCGCCGGGCGAGCCGTCTCGCCGCTGGATTGGTTGATGGGGTGCGATCCCTTGCTGCGCACGCCGGCCTGCCTGCGCCTGCTGGACCTGGACGTGCCGGCGCTTGACTATGCGCGCGCCCTGCTTGCCGCCGACGACGTACCGCCCGCGCCGGCACGCGCACGTTCGCTGCTCGCAGTGACGCGCATGGCATTCCGCGTCGGCATGAAGGAACTGCAGGAGTGGCAATACCATTTTCTGGCCCGGCTGGTGGCCGCCGGTCCCGAGGGCATGCTAGCCAGCCAGTGTTTGCCACTGGCGGCGCGGCACGCCGATTTGTCCGAGCACGACATGCGGGTCAACCTGCTGGCCTGGCTGCCCGGTGCCTTGGCGGCGGGCCTGATTCATAGTCTCCCTGCAGGCAATGAGTCGGACAAGGGGCGCGCGGCAGGTGGATGCGATCCATTTGCCGCGGCTTCACAGGATTAGCGTCGGCGTCGCGTGAATCCGGCGGCAGCAAATCCCGCCAGCATCAGCGACAACGTCCCTGGCAAGCCTACGGCCCGGGTGGAAGCTTCGACATCGATGTTGTCGATCTGGGTGAATGCGCCGGAGCTGATGCGCAGTTCCATGATGCCGGTCAAGGCCGTGGCCCAGATGCCTGCGTCCTGGATGACGCCAACCAGTTTCCCATCGGCGGAGATGGAGCTCCAGTCTGCGAAGTAGTCAAAGCCACTCAGGTTGAACAAGCCGCCACCGATGCGGGTCAGCGTGACGAACGTGTCGGAGCCGTTGTCAAGGCCGTCATGCCAGTTGTAGGTCTGCGGTTCGAAAGTACCGCTGCCAACATTGGCCGCACCTGGTGCTGCATTAGGGGCGTGCAGGGTTAGCTGGAAACCCGACTCCTCGTACTTCAGGTTCGGTCCATCGTAGCGCATGGTGTCCGCCAGCGGAAAGCCGTCGCCATACATCATCTCGGTAAGCTTGCTGAACTCCAGGACGGTCGCGCTAGCGCTGCTTGCTGCCATGCTGAAGCACAAGGCGGCCAGGATAGTATTGAGTTTCACGGTTTCTCCCTTTTTCAATAGCTGAACACGACGCCACGGCCTGCGGCGCTGGCAAACACGCGTCCCGGCACGGACTGGTCGGCTGCGAGGTTGCCGAGGCCCGCGTATTGGTGCTTGTCGTCGTTGATACGGCGCCAGGTCACGCCGCCATCGTCGGAACGATGCACGCCCCATACGTTGCTGATGGTGCCAACGATGTAGATGGTCGAGGAATAAGTGGCGCCGGCGGTCGCCTTGCCCAGCGCGATCGAAGTTGCACCGTATACTTCCGGGTACATCCACGCCGGCTGGCTGCCCCAGTCGGGCGCCGTGGCCTGCAGCCTGGTCCAGGTCACGCCCGAATCGGTCGAGTGGAGGAGGCTGAAGCCATCAGCCACCCAGATGTCGCCCTCGGCATTCGGGTTGACGGCGACCGAAGAGTGCGAGAAATCTGCAACCCGCGCTCCGGCAGCAGTGAAGGCGGTGCTCTCGGTGAAGGTGTGGCCGCCGTCGATGGAGTACCAGAAGTGCGCAGTATCGGACCACTGGTTCCACCATGCGCCGCCCGAGTTGAAGGCGTACACCTTGAGTGGATTCTTGCGGTCGGCAACGATGCGGTAGCCGCGGTTGATACCCACCGCACTGAGGGCTGGCAGGTTGGTATAGGCCCAGCTGGCGCCGTTATTGGTGGTGTAGGCGGGCCGCGAGTTGGCAGGCGCCCAGACAATGTTCCCTGGCATGGTCACGGCGATGTTCGATTCGCCACCCTGGTTGGCCAGGGCATCCGGGTGGTTGGCGGCAAATGCCGTCCAGGTCACGCCGGAGTCGGTGGAGTATGCGCCGGCGACGTTCGGCGTGTTCCACACCGGCGTGCCGATCGCAGCGATGTAAGCGGGGGCAGACCACGCCATGTCGGCGCTGTTGCCATTGCCGAACCATCCGCGGGGGCCGCGCGTTGGCGTTTTCAGGAGTTCGGTCTGGACGTGCATGCCGATATCGCCCGAACTTCTCAGCAGGGTGTAGCTGGCCCCCTTTGGTGGCGTCATCAGGGCAAGCGTGGCGGTTTCTTCGAGGCCGGTGACCGCGAGATTCCAGCTGGGCGAGGCTGCTGAAGCGTTCCTGGTTTCCCAGACCCCGCCGCCGAATACGTGCAGGATGCGGTCTGGGTTGTGCGGGTCGATTTCGACATCGTCCACCCAGCCGGAAAAGTCGACGTCAGCCGGGGTATGAGGCGTCATCGAAGCGATTTCACGCCAGGTCAGGCCCGCGTCGTCCGAGAGCTGGACGATAGGCTGGCCCTGCCAGTTGCCCCAGGAATTCGTGACGCCGAGCGCAATCCGGGTGGCCGGTCCCGAGCCGGAGACTGACAGGCCGCCCATGCCGAAGTTGACCCACTGTTGCGTATCGTAGTTTTTCAACAGGGTCCAGTTGCTGCCGTCGAACTTGTAAAGCTTTGCCGGACCGCCAGCGCCTGGGCCCATATCGCGGGTGAACGCGACATAGATCATGCCGTCTTTGGCACGGGCCATGTGCGGGATGTGGTATCCGGTCACCGGGGTGGGTACACCCGTCCAGCTTGCGCCGCCGTCGTTCGACTTGTACAGGTTGAAGGCCAGGCCTGCCGCAGTTGCATAATCGGGACCGACGGCAGCGTAAAGACCCTGCGTGGCAGTGCCTGCGCCGGTGCTCGAGGTGTCGAACAACACTGCTTCGATGCCGGCCGAGGTGCGTCCGGGCAGCGAGGGGATCTGCTCGGCGGGATACTGGAACGACGACAGCGCGCTGACTTGCGCCCAGGTCTGGCCATAGTCCGCGCTCTTCCAGAGACCGGCAGTGCGCGAACCGTAATACAGGACGGCGGACTGGTTCGGATCGACCATCAGGCGTTCGCCGATGGCGCGGCCCGGGTCGTTGGACCCGACGCGGAAGGGGAGATCGACGTGGGTCCAGTTATCGCCGCGATCCGTTGAAATATACAGGCGGCCATTGGTACCGGCCCAGTCATACATTCCCGTGACCAGGTACACGCGCTTGTCGTCGTTGGCGTCCAGTGCGATGCTTTCCGCACCGTTGAAAAACTCTTCCCTGATCCCGAAGCCGTCGGTGATCGGGGTCCAGGCTGAGGTTGCCGCATCCCAGCGGTAGCTGCCGCCCATGTCAGTACGCGCGTACAGCACGTTGGGGCTGGTGGGGTGAAAGACCAGCCCGGGTACATAGCCGCTGCCGCCGTACTTCACGTTCATCCAGCGCGTGCCTGTTGCCGTGGTAGTGCTGGTGCTGGCGCTGGTGCTGGCGGTGACAGTGGCGGCGAAAGCAGGCGACT
The DNA here is from genome assembly GCF_049904655.1 of Pseudoduganella sp. R-34. NCBI lineage: Bacteria > Pseudomonadati > Pseudomonadota > Betaproteobacteria > Burkholderiales > Oxalobacteraceae > Pseudoduganella > Pseudoduganella sp. R-34. Next base: position 3,967,984 of record NZ_CP184572.1, on the reverse strand, counting down.
GGGTAGACGGACTGCTGCCGCCTCCACAGGCCGCCACCAGGCCGGCCATGAGGCAGGCGAGGGCGAGAGTTTGCTTCTTCATCCTTTGGCTCCAAGAGAATTTATTGAACTGCGATTGTTGGAATGACAGACCGTTCGGCCGGTCCAGCCCAGCCTACGCGGAAGCCGGGACGGGGTGTCGCATTCGCGCTTGCAAATCCTTGAATGTGCAGAAAGTTGAAGAGATTTACACGCTATTGGAAGGTGACGCGGAAGCTGGCTGCCATTGTGTCCAGCCGGCCGGCAGGCAGGCGGATTGTCAAGGCCTCGTCAGACAGTTCCCAGGACAGCGGGGCTGGACTGCCCAACAGGGTGACAGTCTTTATTGGCCGCGGCTCCAATCCGGCCTTCCGGCCCAGCGATTGGACGCGCACCTCGGTTCCGGGCGTGCCAAGGGTGATGGCGTATAGAGCTCCATCCTTGGCGGTAAAGCGGATATCCTGCGGTGTATAGGCGGCGTTCTCATTGAAATGGCCGGACGACGCCTTGGTCGGCCCTTCGCCAAAGACTTTCCAGGGGCGAGTCCCATAGATCGCATCGCCATTGACCGCCATCCACTCTGCCATCTCCTTCAGGAAACGCATCGGCTCGGGCGGCAAGCTGCCGTCCGGGTACTGCACCACGTTCAGCAGCAGGTTGCCGTTCTTGCTGACGATATCGGCCAGCATATGCACCACCTCGCTGGTGCTCTTGTATTTATAGCCTTCGCTGTAGAACCAGTCGCCGATCGAGGTGTCGGTCTGCCAGGGACGGGGATTGATGCCGTCCATGACGCCGCGCTCCACGTCCTGCACGCCGGCTTCGCGGATGAATTCGCCCGAGCCGATATCCTTGTGGTTGTACACCGCTTCCAGCTTGCCGCCGTGCTTGGCGGCGTTGGCATTGTAGAAGTTGGCCACCAGGGTGCGGCCCACTTTATCGAAGGGAATGCCGCCATCGGAATAGAGCAGGTCGGGCTGGTAGCGCGTCACCAGGTCGGTGATGCGGTTGAACCACTCCTGCTGGAAGCGGGCATCGGTGGTGTACCAGGTGCTTGAATTGCGGTAGGGCTGGTCGGTCGGGCGGTGATAGAGCGATGTGTATTTTGGATCGGCGCCGTCATATGGCACACCCAGCATGGGCCAGGCCTGGTCGTAGCCATGGCTTGGTGCGAACCAGCTGTAGCTTGCGCCCAGGTGTTCCGATACGCCAAAGCGCAGGCCAGCCTTCAACGCGGCTTTCTTCCAGTCGCCGACGATGTCGCGCTTCGGCCCCATCTTGACTGCGTTCCATTCATGAAAGCGCGAGTCCCACAAATCGAAGTTGTCGTGATGGACGCCCATGCTGACGAAATAGCGCGCACCTGCCTTCTTGTACAGGGCCATCAAGGCATCTGGATCGAATTTCTCCGCTTTCCAGAGGGGGATGATGTCCTTGTAGCCGGACTTGGACGGATGCCCATAGTGTTCAAGATGGTGTTTGTACTGATCGGTCCCGTAGATGTACATATTGCGCGCATACCAGTCGCCCGCGCGCGGCACGGATTGTGGCCCCCAGTGCGACCAAATGCCGAACTTCGCGTCGCGGAACCAGTCGGGAGCCTGGTAAGTTTTGAACGTTGCTGCGTCCGCGCGGAATGGCCCCGGAACGCTGGTTAACTGTAGGGTGGAATCCTCGGCGTGGACAGCCGAGAGTGGGATGCACGAGGTGAGCAGTGGCACGGCAAAGGCCAGCAATGTGGCGCGGCGATTCGGCATTCGGTCTCCGGATGTTAAGAACTTGTAGGGATGGAGACAGGTTAGAGGCAAACGGTTGCATGGACAAGCGATACCAGGGCACTGGAGTTCAGAGTACGAAATTTCGTTGGCCAGCTTGGTAACTTTCGCAATCGCCTCGCCTCTGGCACCGCTCGCACAATGGATTGATCCATCCCGCGGCCACGCTCGGCAATGTGCCCCCGTTTTTCCAGTTGTTGAATTTCATTGAATGCGTTGACCATTTTCGCAATTGCAGTGCGATGCGGATGCTCGCAGAATGCGAGGCTAAAAATTCCGAATGCACCCCGCACAGTCATGAAATTCAATTCAATCGCTGCCGCGTGCACGCTGGCGCTAGCCTCCTTCTCCAATGCCGATGTTTGGGCGCAATCTGCGGAAGGCCATCCCGGATGGCCTGGCGCCGGACAGCTATTTGTCGGCACCAACTACCAACCCTTCGACCGTAGGGACCGCGATCAGATTGAGCGCGACATCCAGCGCATGAAGCAGGCTGGGATGAAAGTGGTGCGCATGGGCGACCTGGCCTGGGATGCCTTCGAGCCAGCCGAGGGGAAATTCGACTTCAGGCTGTTCGACTGGATCATGGACCGGATGCAGGCCGCCGGCCTGAAGGTCATCATGGATATCCCGGGACAGCCGGCGCCGGTATGGCTGCACAAGAAGTATCCCGGCGTCGGCATCGTCACCGAGCGCGGTGCGCGGCTCGATCCGGTCGAGCGTTACATGGACGATACCAGCGACCCCGACTACCGGCGCCTGCTGTTACGCCTGGCCGACACCATGACCAGGCGCTATGCGAAGCACCCGGCGCTGTTCGCCATCGGCTACAACAACGAAAGCGGCAATGGCATGGTGTCGTACTCCGAGGCTGACCGCAAGCGCTTCATCCGCTGGCTCAAACGCAAGTACGGTAGCCTGGCCGCCTTGAACAAGGCCTGGGCTGCGCAGCGCTGGTCGCGCCACCTCAGTAACTGGGATGAGGTGCGCCTGCCGTATATCGAAGGCGCTGGTCCCTACGAGCGCTACCTCGACATGCGTCGTTTCTGGTCCGACCAGACTGTTGAAGTGCTGGAGCTGCTCGAAGCGGTACGCAAGAAAAATGTGCCGGACAAGCCCGCCATCTCCAACCTATGGGACAGCGCAGGGCGCAAGGGCTTCGACTATTTGGCCACGTACCGCAATTATGTGAGCTACGGCGCGATGGGCTTCTACCCTGGCGATCCGCTGGGCGCCGGCTTCGAAGCGACGATGATGCGTGCCGGCATGAAGGCTCCGATCTGGTTCAACGAATTCACTGCTGGCGGCCCGGGATATTATGGCACCCCGGGGCGCTCCCGGATGTGGGCGCACTTTGGCCTGCTGATGGGCGCGCAGGCGGTGATGCCATGGACGTGGCACAGCCACCACGGCGGCGAGGAGCAGGCTTTGTTCGGCCTGGTCGACCACGATGACCGGCCCTCATGGAAGCTCGATGAGTTTGCTACCATCGCGAAGGAGTTCAGCCAATTGGAAAAGCTGGGCTTCCCCCGCCTCCAGCAATCCGAGGTCGCGATCGCCTACGCGTTTGACAATATGATCGCCACCAACTTGCCGAAGGAGGGCATGAACAACACGGTGCGCCCTTACCTCAACCCGGGTTACATGAAGCAGGCACATAACGCTTACGAGCCGCTGTTCAAGGACAATATCGACGTGGCCATCATTCACATCGGCCACGAGGACCTGAGACGCTACAAGCTGGTGATCGTGCCCGGCCTGTATCTGCTCGACGCGGCATCGACCGCCAGGTTGCGCGAGTTCGTCGCCGCCGGCGGCACTGTCATCATGACCGCGCAGTCGGCCAAGGTGAATGACAACAATCAGTGGCACGACACTCCGCTGCCAGGCGGCCTGTCCGACGTGTTTGGCCTGCGTACCAACGCGTTCTACAACGCAGGCACATTGCAGACCACGGTTGCTGGTGCAGAAATCAAGGCCGAACTGGGGACCTACGAGGTGCTGGAACCTTCCACGGCCGAAGTGCTGGCACGTTTTGACAATGTTGACGGCAAGACGCCCGCCATCACGCTCAACCGCTACGGCCAGGGACGCGCCATCTACGTCGCCACGGCTGCGCATCCGCAGCTCATGCGCCCGTTGTACCGCCAGCTTTACGCGAGCCTGGGCATTGCACCGGGGCCGCAGACGCCCGATGGGGTTTACGCGCGCGTTGTGGCTGGCCGTACGCTCTACGTCAACACTACGGGCGAGACCAAGGACGTGGTGCTTGGTGGCGCCATGAACGGTGTGCTCACCGGAAATCGCTGGCCAGGCGTGCTGCGCCTTGGCCCCTTGGGCGTCGACCTCCTCGAGAAGTGACCTGAAGCGCGCTCTGTTCTCGCAGTTGCACCCAGTTCATCCACCAAGCCAAGCCCCTGACTCCCAGGGGCTTTTTTTGTTTCTGCCGGCCGAACGAAAGCGGCCTGAGGGCACCGGCCAATCAAGATCATTCGTGCGCGATCACCATGCGCGCCCGAAACGCCAACTGCCGCGCGGGCGCCCGGTGGAAATGTTCTTGAAATCGCTGTCGGATGAATGAAATTCGGTTTTCACCCTGCATTTATTGATAAGTGGATCATTCAGTAATTCGTTTGATTTTTATCAAATCCGAGGCTTGGACATCGGATATTGTCTAGACAAATTTGATCCAGATCAATTACCCGCTCAGAGCTACGAGTGCTGAGGGAACTGGGCACCGCAATGTCATAGTTGCAAGTAAGTAAGACCCCGCGGCAATCGCTGCCAGCGGCATTTTTCTAATGCCGGAACGGGGGCGCCGTTACGCTTTGGTGAATTTGCAGTCAGTGAGCAGTACTCGCTTTGCCCCGCAAGACGGACCCCTGGTCCGAGCAACCGAAAAGCTTTACCTAAAGTCAACCATTCTTGATTCACGCCAGCGGCGGGCGGGTTCGTGCGCGCCTCTCCCACTGTCGGAATGCGGCGTGGCCAGTTTGGTTAACGGTCTTGACTAGCTAAAAGGATTTCTAAATGACAAACTATTCCGACATTTGCATTGTTGGCGCCGGTATTGGTGGATTGACCTGCGCGACCCGTTTGATCAACGCCGGCCTTGGCCAGCAGATGCGCATCCGGGTGTTCGACCTGAATGGCTTCGTGGGTGGCCGCATCCAGTCGCGCAAAATCGACGAGGAGGTCGCCGAACTCGGCGCTGCCCGCTATTCGCCGCAGCTCCATCCGCATTTCCAGGAGCTCATGCACGACAGCGGGCTGGCGCACGCGGTCTACCCGTTCACGGAAGTGGCGTCCCAGGAGCGCGAGCAGCAAGAGTTGAAGGAGACCCTGCTGAGCTTGCAGCCCATGGTGAAAGAGCATCCGCAGGAATCCTTCCTTGAATTCGTCAGCCATTATCTGGGCGCTGCCGAAGCGCTCCGGATCCTCAAGGCCACCGGCTACGATGCGCTGCAACTGCCGATCGTCACGGCTGCCATGGCGTATGACATCATCAAGAAGCATCCGGAAACGCAAAACTGCACCGAAAACGCCGGCAACGAATGGCGCTATGCCCCGGATGGCTATGGAGAGCTGCTGCGCCAGTTGCAGCGCCAGGCCCAGGCCGCTGGTGTGGAGTTTCGCCTCGAACACCGCTTGCTGTCGCTGGAAAAGTCCGGCGCCGATCATCTGCTGGCTTTCAGCCATCATGGCGAGATCGAGATGCAGCGTGCGCGCCATGTGATCCTGGCCATGCCGCCCTCCGCCATGGCGGGCCTGAACCTGGACTTCCCGGCCGCCTGGAGCACGTTCAAGTACGATTCCCTGCCTTTGTTCAAGGGCTTCCTGACGTTCGAGAAACGCTGGTTCGAGTGCCTGGGGCTGGGCGACAAGATGCTGATGGCGAATAATCCCCTGCGCAAGATCTACTTCAAGAGCGATAAATACCTGCTGTTCTATACCGACAGCCAAAGCGCCCTCTATTGGCAGGACAGCGTGGAGCAGGGCGAAGAAATTTACCTGGAGCGCGTGCGGCGGCATCTGGAGGAGGCCCTGCCGCTCAAGGGCAGGGCGCTGCCGCCGATCCAATCGCACTTCTACAAGCATTGGCCGCATGGCGTCGAGTTCTACCTGGAACCTGAAGCCAAGCATCCGGCCGCCCTCGTGCATCCGAGCGGCATCATCGCCTGCTCGGACGCGTATACCTCGCACTGCGGCTGGATGGAGGGCAGCCTGATCAGCGCGCACCAGGCCTGCCAGCTCTTGCAGGAGCGCTGCAATTGGCTGCCCGAAGAGGCAAGTGGTGACGATACGCTCGACACCCCGGTTGCGGAGAGCGCATGAGCATTCTGGATTTCCCCCGTTTGCATTTCCGCGGCTTTGCCCGCGCCAACGTGCCCACGGCAAACCGCAACACGCACGGGCATATCGATATGGCCACCAACGTGGTATCGATGGCGGGCCAGCCCTTCGACCTGAGCCGGGCGCCGTCGGAATTTCATGCGCACCTGAAGCAGTTGCAGCCGCGCTTCGATGCCGCCGGCAAGCCCGATCCGGAGGGTATCTTCAGCCAGGCCGCCGGCTACAATTCCTGCGGCAATAATCACTTTTCCTGGGAAAACACCCGGATCACCGGCGTCCAGCTCGGGGAGGGCGGCGTCGATACCGGCGATGCCCTGGTCGGCGCCAGGCTGGCCCTGTGGGGCCATTACAATGACTATCTGCGCACCACGTTCAACCGCGCACGTTGGGTGGACAACAATCCGGCCCAGCCCGATACCACGCTGATTTACGCCGGGCAGTTCACGCTGAGCGGCGAGCAGGCCGGGCCCAACACCGCCAGCCTGTTCAGTGCCGCGATCGGGCAGGCGCACTCGGTGCGTTGGCTGGGAAGCGGCCACATTACCGAGCGCAGCGGCCATTTTCTGGACGAGGAATTCGGCCGCGCGCGGCTGTTCCAGTTTTCCCTTGCCAAGCAGGCGCCGCATTTCCTGTTCAACCCCGAGGTGCCGCTACCGGCCAGCCTGTGCGCCTTGCAGGAAGCCTTGGCCGAGGAGGATGTGCTGGGATTGACGGTCCAGTACGCCCTGTTCAATATGTCGACGCCGCTGAAACCCGATTCGCCGGTGTTCTACGACCTGGCCGGCACCATTGGGCTGTGGCGCCGTGATGAACTGGCCACCTATCCGGCGGGCCGCCTGCTGCTGCCGCGCCAGGGCAGCCTGGGGCCGGTGCTGGTGAAACTGGACGCGGACCGGGTGTCGCTGAACATGCCGACCGCGATTCCGTTTACCACCCGCGCGGCCAGCGCCGTTTCAGAGCAGCACCCGACGCATGCGCTGGGCGGCCAGCAGGCGCTGGGCGACCTGCGGCTGGAGGATGGCGCGGGCAGGCTGCTTGCCCGCATCCCGGAGGCGCTGTATCTCGATTACTGGCGCCATCATGGGGTGGTCGACGTGCCGCTGCTGCACGCTGGCGTGGCCGAAGGTGGGCTGCGCCTGGGCAGCGCGCTGGGGCAATGGGAGGAAGCGGACTGGGTGCTGCAGTCCGACAGCAATCAGCTGTACCTGGAGGCGCCCAACCGCGCGAAAGGACTGGACTATCCGCAGACGATCACGCTGCAAAGCCGTTTCCGCGGCGTCCTGGCGGACCATCCGGCCCTGGCGCCACGGGCCGAAGACGGTGCGATGCTGGCCCTTGATCTGCAAGCTTCGGCGCGCGGCTGTGGCTATGCCGAGCTGCGCGTCACGGGGCGCGTTCCCGGCGTCACCCGCATCGTGCTTGGCGATGGCCTGGAACGCCAGCACATTGGCGTACGCGTGCTGCCGGACGATTGGCATCTGGACGAAGTCCCGGCTGGACAGGTCGACTACGCCTTCCTCTACCGGCATGTGATGAGCTATTACGAGCTGATCTATCCCTTCATGGCGGACAAGGTGTTCAGCCTGGCGGACCAGTGCAAATGCGAAACCTATGCGCGCCTGATGTGGCAGATGTGCGATCCGCAAAACCGCGACAAGAGCTATTACATGCCGAGCACGCGCGAACTGTCGCTGCCGAAAGCACGCCTTTTCCTGAAATACCTGACCCAGGTTGAAGCGGGCGCGAAAAGCGGTCAAGCGGCACCGCCCGGGCCCGCGCCGGCCATCGGCAGCAAGGCCGAGCTGGTCGAGGAGCTGAAGAAGGCCATCGACCTCGAGTTGTCGCTCATGCTGCAGTACCTGTATGCCGCCTATTCCATCCCCAACTATGAGCAAGGCGTGCAGCTGGTCGCGGAAGGCCGCTGGCAGGCCGGCGAGCTGGAGCTGGCTTGCGGCGGGGCGGACCGGCGCCGCAACAGCGGCGCGCGCGGCACCCTGCTGGAAATCGCCCACGAGGAAATGATTCACTACCTGGTGGTCAATAACGTGCTGATGGCGCTCGGCGAGCCGTTCTACGCCGGCCGTCCGCTACTGGGCGAGCAGGCGCGCCAGCGCTTTGGCCTGGACACGGAGTTTGCGTTCGAGCCCTTTTCCGAGCATGTGCTGGCCCGCTTCGTGCGCTTCGAGTGGCCCGATTACCTGCCGACCCCGGGCAAATCGGTGGCCACCTTCTACGCGGCGATCCGGCGCGCCCTCGCCGACCTGCCGCAGCTGTTCGCGGCCGGCAGCGGCAAGAGCGGCGGCGAACACCACTTGTTCCTGAAGGAGCTGACCAACCGCGCCTATCCCGCCTATCAGCTCGAGGTGAGCGACCGCGACAGCGCGCTGTTCGCGATCGACTTCGTCACAGGACAGGGGGAGGGCGTGGCGCTCGATTCGCCGCATTTCGAGAGCTCACACTTCAACCGGCTGCGCGCCCTGGCCGGCCGGTTTGCGGCGCGCGGCAAGCCCTTCGAGCCGGCCTTGCCGGCGCTGAAAAATCCGTTGCCCGATGCGGGCGCGGAGGGCTGCCGGGTAAGCGATGGCAAAGCGCTTGCCCTGATGCGGCTGTACCAGGGCGGCTACGAATTGACCTTCCTGTTGATGGCCCACCATTTCGCGCAAAAGCCCGCAGGTAGCCTGCGCCGCTCACGCCTGATGAACGCCTCGATCGACATCATGACCGGCGTGCTGCGACCCCTGTCGGCGGCGCTGATGAATATGCCGTCCGGCCTGCCGGGGCGCAACGCCGGCCCACCGCTGCCGGTGCCGCCCGCCGCCACGGTCAGCGTCGACTACAGCGAGGGGTGCGCTCAGCTGGCGCAGAAATGCCTGGCGCTGGCCCGCTATGCGCGCGGCCTGGACGCCGGCGTGGTCGGCCTGGCGCCGATCGAGATGCTAGAGTTTTTTAATCAGCAATTGACCGACTTATCCCGGGGAACGATGTCTAGAGAGGCTTGATATGCATAAAATTATCATCGTCGGCGGCGGCCTGGCAGGCAGCCTGGCCGCCATCTATCTGGCGCAGCGCGGACACGATGTCCATGTGGTCGAAAAGCGCGCCGATCCGATGCAGGAACCGCTGGCCAATGCCGATCCCGTCAGCTCACGCGCCATCGGCGTCAGCATGACCGTGCGCGGCATCAAGGCAGTGCTGGGGGCCGGCATCAGCATGCAGGAGCTGGGCCAGTGCGGCGAGCCCGTGGTCGGCATGGCGTTTTCCATCCGCGGCCAATACAAGGTGCGCGAGCTGCACCCGCTGGAAGGCGTGTTGCCGCTGTCGCTGAACCGCAATGCCTTCCAGCGCCTGCTCAACCAGTACGCGGCCCGGCACCAGGTGAAATATTCGTTCGAGCATAAATGCCTGGATGTCGACCTGGAGCGCAAGATCGTGCTGGTCCAGGGGCCGGACGGCGCCGTGCAGCAGCTGCATGGCGACCTGGTCATCGGTGCCGACGGCGCGCACTCGGCGGTGCGGCGCGCCATGCAGAGCAGCATGCGGCGTTTCGAATTCAAGCAGAGTTTTTTCCGCCATGGCTACAAGACCATGGTGCTGCCGAATGCGGAAGCGCTCGGCTTCCGAAAGGACCTGCTGTACTTTTTCGGCATGGATTCGCGGGGCGAATTTGCCGGCCGCGCCGCCGTCATCCCGGACGGCAGCATCAGCTTCGCAATCTGCCTGCCATATACCGGCGCGCCCAGCCTGCACACGCAAGACCGCGACGTCATGCGCGGCTTTTTCGGCCGCTACTTTGGCAAGCTGCCGCCGGCCAGCCGCGAGGAACTGGTGGAACAGTTCCTCGCGCTGCCCAGCAATGACCTCATCAACGTCCGCTCCAGCGCCTTCCACTACAAGGGCAATGTGCTGTTGATCGGCGACTCGGCCCACGCCACCGCGCCCTTCCTCGGGCAGGGCATGAATATGGCGCTGGAAGATGTGCAGGTCTTCGTCGGCTTGCTCGAAAAGCATGGCAATGCCCTGGAGCTGGCCTTGCCCGAGTTCACCCGCCAGCGCAAGGTGCAGGCCGACGCCATGCAGGAGATGGCGATCGCCAACTACGAGGTGCTGAGCAATCCGAACTTTCTTTTCTTCCTGCAGGCGCGCTACACCCGCTATATGCACCAGAAATTCCCGCGGGTCTATCCACCTGACATGGCCGAGAAACTGTATTTCACATCGGTTCCTTACGCCGAACTGCAGCAAATCCAGAAGAAGCAAAACGTGTGGTACAAACTTGGAAGGGTAAATTAATGAAGATTCTCGTTATCGGCGCCGGCCCGGCAGGATTGATCTTTGCCAGCCAAATGAAACAAGCCCAGCCAGGCTGGGACATCCGTGTCGTGGAAAGGAACACCGAGGAAGAAGTGCTGGGCTGGGGCGTGGTGCTGCCGGGACGGCCGCCGCGCCATCCTGCCAATCCCTTGTCCTACCTGGAGCAGCCGGAGCGGCTCAAGCCGCAGTACCTGGAAGAATTCAAGCTGGTGCACCACGACCAGCCCAATCTGATGAGCACTGGCGTCACCCTGTGCGGCGTGGAGCGGCGCGCGCTGGTGCAGGCGCTGCGCGCCAAATGCGTGGCGGCCGGCATCGCCATCAGCTACGAAACGGCGCCGGCCAGCCAGGCGCAGCTCGAAGCCGAGTACGACCTGGTGGTGGTCGCCAATGGCGTCAATCACAAAACGCTGGAGCTGCCGCCGTCGCTGGCGCCGCAGATCGACTTCGGGCGCAATAAATACATCTGGTACGGCACCACCCAGCTGTTCGAACAGATGAACCTGGTGTTCCGCGGCAATGCGCAAGGCATGTTCATCGGCCATGCCTACCGGTATTCGGACACGATGAGCACGTTCGTGGTCGAATGCGATGAACAGGCGTACGCCCGGGCCGAGCTGGAAATGCGCTCCGAGCGCGATGCCGCCGCCTATGTCGCCAAGGTGTTCGAGGCCGAACTGGGCGGCCACGCCCTGGTCAGCCAGCCCGGCCAGGGCTGGCGCAATTTCATGACCCTCAGCCACGACCGCGCCTGCGAGGGCAAGTTTGTCCTGATCGGCGATGCGCTGCAATCGGGCCACTTCTCGATCGGCCACGGCACGACCATGGCGGTGGTGCTGGCCCTGCTGCTGGTGAAAACCCTCAACGCCGACACCGATCCGGCGGCCGCCCTGGCCAACTTCAACGCCCGCGCGCTGCCTGTGGCGCATCTGTTCAAGGAGCATGCCAACAGCAGCCGCCTGTGGTTTGAAAGCGTGGCTGAACGCATGGGACTGAGCAACGCGGAATTGACCGCCAGCTTCGATGCCCGGCGCAAGGACTTGCCGCCGCTGCAGGATGCGCTGATGGCCACCCTGGGCTACGCCCTGGGCCGTTGAGGAGACGCCGATGCCCGTCCACGCCACACCGCCGCTGCTGCCGCAGCAATGGAGCAGTGCCTATATCTCGTACTGGCTGCCGATGCGGGAGGAAGACCAGATCACCTCCGGCTATTGCTGGTTCGATTATGGCCGCAACATCTGCCGCATCGACGGCTTGTTCAATCCCTGGTCGGAACGGGATACCGGGCATCGGCTCTGGATGTCGGAAATCGGCGATGCCGGGTGCGGCCAGAGCCGCAAGCAGAAGGTGGCGTATGCCAGGGAAACGGTGGCGGCCGGCGTCCGGCTGTACGAGGCGGCCCTGCCCGATACGGTAACGCCCTTCCAGGAATTGTTCCTGCCCCAGGCGATCCTGCTGGACGGCGCGGCGCGCCATGACGGCTGCCATGCCGTGCTGGGCCAGTCCGCCGACGCCTGGGTAGTGGAGCACGCCGGCCGGGCGCCGTCGGTCTTCTATCTCCAGGCCGGCGGCAACCGCCTGTTGCGCATGGTTACCGGCCACGACGCGCAGCATCTTTCGGTGCGCGACTTCCCCAACTTCTTTGCCGGCGATATTCCGGACAGCGTGTTCATGACGCCGCCAGGCTGAGCCCCGCCGCGTTTGCCGTCCATGTGCTGTTCGCCCACCTTTGCCGCTCATGCCGGCATGAGCCCGGCTTTTGCAGGAGATCTGTATGCCTTTGCTTGTCTATGTTCTGGGATTGACGGTGTTCTCGCTGAGCACCTCTGAATTCATGGTGGCGGGGATGATGCCCTCGCTGGCCCACGCCTTGGGCGAGCCGGTAGCGCGCATCGGCTACCTGATCTCACTGTATGCCCTGGGCATGGTGATCGGCGGACCCCTGGTCACTTTCGGCATGCTGAAGCTGCGCGTCCCGAACAGACAGGGCTTGCTTTGCCTGCTCGCCATGTATGCCGTTGCCCAAGCGGCTGCCGCTTCGGCTGCCAGCTATGAACTCATGGCCACTGCCCGGCTGCTCACCGGCGTGGCCGGCGCCGCCTGTTTCGGGGTCTCCCTGGCCATCTGCGCCGAAGCCGTCAGCCCGCCGGTGCGCGGACGCGCCGCGGCAGTCGTGATCGGCGGCCTCATGCTGTCGTCGGTGCTGGGCATGCCGCTCACGACGCTCATCGATCAGCAAGCGGGATGGCGGGCCAGCTTCTGGCTGGTGGTGGTGCTGGCGTTGCTGTGCATGGTGCTGGTCGCTTTGTTCGTGCCACGCTCCAGGCCGGCCGAGGACATCAGCCTTGGCCGCGAACTGGGCGAATTCCGCAAGCGCGAGCTGTGGGCGGCTTATGCCACCAGCGCCCTTGTCATCAGCGCGATTTTCGCCGCCTTCAGCTATTTCGCGCCCATCCTGACCACGGTCAGCGGCTTCCCTGCCAGCGCGATTCCCTGGCTGCTGGGCGTGTACGGCATTGCCAACGTGGTGGGCAATGGCGTGGTAGGGCGCTTCGCCGACCGGCACACGATACCCATCCTGGCCGGCGGCATGGTGGTCCTCAGCATCGCCCTGGCGCTGTTCGCCGTCTTTGCCCACCGGCAGAGCGCCAGCCTGGCTTTGCTGGTCGTTATCGGGCTGGTCGGCATGTCGATGAACCCGGCCATCATTGCGCGCGTGATGCGCGTCGCCCATCCCGGGCCGCTGGTCAATACGGTGCACACCTCCGTCATCAATATCGGCCTGAGTGCCGGTGCCTGGATCGGCGGAGCGGGCATCGCTGCCGGGTACGGCTTGCTCTCGCCGCTGTGGGTCGGTGTGGCGCTTGCGATTCTAGGCCTGCTCAGCTTGCTGCCTTACCTCGGGCAGAAACCGGGCCAGGCGAAGGCCGCGGCTTTCGCGGCCCGCGCCGATTGACCGCTGCCTGATTTTACCAAGGAGCAGACAGCATGGAAGTTTTCGCTTCGCTTGCCGGGTTTCTCGGCATGAGCTATCCGGGCACGCTTTTGCTTGCCCACGCAGGGCCTCACCCAGGTCCGGCGCTGGTCATCAGGTTCCAGTACGGATCGCGTGACCTGAGCCGGGTGCTTGAACTGGAGGACCGGATACGGCATGCACTGGCCAGGGCGGGGGCTGGTGAATATGGCGGCAAGGAAGCTGCGCCAGACGGCAGTGAGGTCTGCCTCCATCTGTATGGCCGGGATGCCGATCAACTATTCCGGGCCATTGAGCCGATCATGGAAGATGTTCCGTTCCTGCGCGAAGCCGAGGTGAAAAAGCGCACCGGCCCCGCCAGCGGGCGGAAGCCGGGTGGCGACGATGCCTGAAATTCAAAAACATGTCGGCTGTTGGCGAAAAACATAAATGACGGTCCCGATCGTGGCCATTAGACTTAGCGCGCATGAAACGTCTCAATGCAAACAAGGAGTAGACATGAGATATGTTTGGGCCGCGTTACTGTTCACCACGGTCGTAGCTTGCGGAGGGGGAACAGGCGCCAGCAGCACCGCACCAACACCGGCATTGGGATCAACATCCTCGACGCCCGTCGCCCCGCCGTCAACGAGCACTGCGGGTTGCGGCGGCAGTTCCAGCCTGACCACTGGCTTGCGCTCGCTCACCAGCGACGGTACCGAGCGCAGCTACTGGATCGAGATGCCGGCCACCTATGACCGCAACAAGGCCTATCCCGTGATCATCGGGCTGCACTGGCGCGATGGCAGCGCCGCCGATGTCTACGGTTGGAGCGGCTTTTTCGGGCTGAAGAACCTGTACGGCGACAATGCCATCTTTGTGGCCCCGCAAGGCCTGGATAAGGGGTGGGCCAACACTGGCGACCGCGATATCCGCTTCTTGCGCGCCATGATCAGCGAGGTGCAGAAGGGCGCGTGCACCGACACCCGGCGTGTCTTCGCTACCGGCTTCAGCTTCGGCGGAATGATGTCCAACGCCATCGGATGCCAGATGGGCGATGTGGTGCGGGCCATCGTGCCCATGGCCGGTTCGCTCTGGAGCGGCTGCGCCAGTTCTTCCAACAAGGTGGCGGCCATGTTCATTCACGCCAAGGACGATAACGTCGTGCCTTACACCGCGGGGATGGAGGCGCGCGATCTTTTCCTTAAGCGCAATAGCTGTGGCGCCGCCACAGTGCAGCTGGGTAGCAACGGCTGCGTAGAGTACCAGGGCTGCGACAGCGGCAAGCCGGTGATCTGGTGCGGCACCGAGACTGGCGGCCACTGGTACCCCAATTTCTCGGCGCAGGAATCGAAAACCTTCTTTGACCGGTTCAAGTAGTTCAATGAGGAGAGCCGGCCCCATGCCGATCATCAAGGAAATGGTTCGTAGACCCGCGTTGCCCGATGTCCGTGCGGCGCTCCTGGCTTTTGTGGTGGCCGGTTTCGCCAGCAACTGCGCCTTCGCTGCCAATCCGATCATCCAGACCAGCTTTACTGCCGATCCGGCACCGCTGGTAGTCGGCGACACCGTGTTCTTGTACACGACACACGACGAAGACGACGCGCTCGAGTTCAAGATGGTCGATTGGAAGCTGTACACCTCGAAGGACATGGTGAACTGGACTGACCATGGTACGGTAGCCGATCTTTCCATATTCCCCTGGGCGAATCAGCACAACGATGCATGGGCGCCGCAAGTCGTTGCGCGCAACGGCAAGTATTACTTGTACGCTCCTGTTACGGTCGCCGGATCGCCCGGCAACGTCATCGGGGTGGCGGTATCGGACAGTCCTTACGGTCCATTCAAGGACCCACTGGGCCGGCCGTTGATCGGACGCGGGGAAGGGAACTTCGATCCGACAGTCCTGATCGACGACGATGGCCAGGCCTACCTGTACTGGGGCAACCCCCATCTGTCATACGTCAAGCTGAATCGCGACATGGTGTCTTATGCCGGCGAGATCGCACGTATCGACGCCAAGCCACGCAACTACCAGGAGGGCCCTTGGGTCTACAAGCGCAACGGCAAATACTACCTCGCGTATGCCTCGAGCTGCTGTTCCGAGGGACTGGGGTATGCGATGAGCGATGCGCCGACCGGTCCGTGGGAATACCGGGGGCAGATCATGGACCCGAGCCCTCTGTCAACCGGCAACCACCCTGGCATCATCGATTTCAAGGGGAAGTCCTATGTCTTTGGGCTCAACTACCGCTTGAACTGGGCTGAAACGCCGATACACCGTGAACGGCGGTCTGTTAACCTGGCCGACTTTTCCTACCGTCCTGATGGCACGATCCCGACGCTGCCGTTCTGGAACAAGACGGGCGTCCAGCAAGTGGAGCCCTTGTCGCCGTATCGCCGCGTGGAGGCCGAGACGATGGCCTGGGAATCGCGCCTGAAACGCGACCGGGACATGCCGTTTGATTGGGCACCGGGGGTGCGTAGCGTCAAGGATCGGCAGACCGGCGTGTACATTGCCCCTGTGGCTGCACGCGCGTTCACGCAGGTGGCAGGCGTCGATTTCGGGCGCAAGGGGCCGAAGACGTTCACGATCAGCGTCGCGAGCGAGGCGCCGGGAGGGAAGATCGAAGTACGGGCCGGTTCGCCGGAAGGCAGGTTGATCGCAACCATCGAGGTGCCCGCAACCGGTACCTTGTCCGCCTGGCGCAGCGTCACAGTCCCTGCGGAGAACGTGACCGGCACGCAGGACCTCTACCTCGTATTAAACGCCCATGGTCGCCACGTTCCGTTCGGCATCGATTACTGGCAGTTTGAATAGCATCGGTTGCACCTCCCGGAGGTGCGCCCGATGCTGTCGATGATTTTCAATTTTTCCTGGCCGCGAACAGTCCGAATTCGGCGAGGTCGGTAAAGGTAGCGTCGCCGTTATTGGCTGTGATGTTGAGCCGGTAGTAGCGATAGGCGCCCGGTCGCGAGACCGAGTAGCTCTTCGGCGCGAAGCGCCGGGCGAACGCCTGGTTGGTTTGTGCGTCGAGTGCTTGCCAGGTCACGCCGTCGTTGGAAGCCAAGAGCTCCCAGGCCTTCGGATCGCGCGCAACCTGGTCGTTGGAACTGATGATGGTGTAGCGCTGGACCGTCTCCGTGTGTCCCAGGTCATACTGCAGCCATCCCTGCACACCTTTGTAGAACCATTGCGTCGCGGAGTTATGGTCGAAGGCGCGCTTCGCGTTGTCGGCATTGTTCGCACTGTCGTTGGCGGTGCCGCCGCTGGCGACGTTGACCATCGACCGAAGCGGCGTAGCCGCGTCCTCGGGAGAATTGGCGCTCACGCCGGCGGAGTTTGCGGCAGCGACGGTGTAGTAGTAGGTCATGCCGTTGGCCACCGACCTGTCGGTGTAGCTGGCGCCCTTGACATCCGTTGCGATGGTTGTGTAGGGGCCGCCGCTGGATGTGGCGCGCTTGACCAGGTAGCGCGTGGCGCCGAATGAGCGCTGCCAGCGCAGCGGAACGGCGCCATCGCCCGGCGCGGCAAGCAGTGCGCTCGGCGCTGCCGGGATCACGGCCGGCGCATTACCGTCGCCTCCAGTGATCTGGACGTTGCTGAACACTGAGCTGTTAGGTGTGCCGTTGACGGTCGAAGAGACCACCAGGCCTGCATAGATCGTGTCCGGCAGGGGACCGTCGATGCGGCCGACGTCCGTGGCAGCCCAGTTGGTCCCATCGGGAGACAGGTAACCGGTGATGACATTGCCGATGCGCTCGAGTTTCACCCAGTACGAGGCCGCAGGGTTCGCAATTGGAAGGGCCTTGTTCGCGTAGTTGCTGCCGCCATATGCCGTGAGCTTCTGCATGTTCTGCTCGGCCTGGATGCGATTGCTGATGGCCATCCACGCACGCGGGGCGCCCTGGTCAAGGCTTGTGCGCATCATCACGCCCGCCTTGGCAGACGGACCTGTGTTCTGGACCGATTCAACCTTGGCGATAATGGCGCCATCGCCGACGAGCGCCTTGTACGCGAAGTGGCAGCTGTCGTTTGTGCCCCAGATCTCTGAACCGGCGCCCGTTACGGTCCATTTGCCGGCGCTATAGCTGGCGCTGCCGCCGGGGGCGGCGCCGCCGATATCGATGCCGTTCAACCCACTTGTAAGCGAGGTGGCAGACGGCTGGTTGAGCTGTGGTGCAGGCGCCGCGATGGAGGCGTCGGCCTCCTTCAAGAACATGAAGCTGTTGCCGTCCACCGGCATCCAGCGGCGCCTTTGTTCGATAAACGGCGCCTGCATGCCCTTGCGAAGGACGTAGGCGGCATGGATCTGATTGAGTACGATGTTCCCGCCACCCCAGCCGTCCCATCCGCGGTTGGTCACGTCAGCAGTGTAATAGGCATCGGTGGTGCCGAAAGGCAGTGCGGTGGTTGGCACGAGCTCGTTCACCCGCGCGAAATACTCACCAGCTGCCAGGAGGCGGTCGTCCAGGTCGGAATAGATGTCGATGCCTTGCTTCCAGAGCGCCTCTGCCAGCATGGTCAGCGATCTCAGCTGGCCGTGGAAGTGGCCCTGGTCGCGCAGGGAGTCGCCGAGCATGCCGATATCGTTGGAATTGCGCAGTCCGATGTGGGCCAGAGTGCGTACCTGGTAGACCACCTTGTCCAGCGCCGCCGTATCGTCGTTGAAAATGGCCATCAAGCCGAGGGCGACCAGGGCCAACGCCCCCTTGTTGGCGGCGCCAAACTGATGTTCGCCATAAGGGTTCGATGCCGGCATCAGGACATTCTTGAAGTACTTCTTCACGGTGGCAGTATCGGCTTCGGTCCAGCCCGGCCACGTGCCGCGCAGGATGTCAGCGCCGCCAACGAACATGTAGGCATAGTCGCCCAGGTCGAGCATCGACTCGCGGCCGGAAAACTCCACCTGGGTTGTGGCCCACGCCATGAGGATCTCGCGCGCCTTCTTTGCGTATTCCTGGTTGCCAGTGAAATGCCACATGCGCGAGAGATTCCAGATCGCGACCATGTCATTGCGCCATGCCCACAGGTTGACGTTCGGCGCGCGACCGACCGTCGCGTAAGGACCGGCCATGCCATAGGTGAGCTTGGCCTTGCCATCGTTTGCCAGCTGGTCGTAGGCGGACTTCCATGGTTCCCGGCCCTGGTCGACGTAGGACTTCAGCGTGAGGAGGTCCGAACGGGTGAGCGGGGCGCCTGGATGGGTGAAAACGCGCGCCACAGCGCTGTCATTTGCGGGTGTGGTGCCTGTGCCGGGTGTGCTGCCGGCGCCGGGCGTGCTGCCAATGTTGCCCGCACCGCCAGTGCCGGACGTTCCGCCAGCGTCATTTGAAGCCGGGGAATTGCTGGCGTTGTTTGGTGCAGCCGTATTCCCGGTAGTCTTCAAATCGCCGCCGCAGCCCGCGGCGATGCTCGCTGCGATGACCGACAGGGCGATCGTCCGCATCTTGTAACTCTTCATGCCATCCTTCCAACGATTAAAATTGCTTTATGGCAATTGTCGGCGCGGCTGCATACCTTGGCAATTATGAATATTTCCACCGGGTTTAATGAAATTGATCAAACACGCTCGCTGGGCCGAAATCTGGGTGTCGCGGCCATCTAAATTTGGGTGTCAGTACCAATCCGTGCCGGTCCGCACTTCCCTAAAGTTCATCGCAAGGCGCCAGCGCGGTTGCTGCCCGCCTCGGTCAACAAAACAAGGGAGTTCATCATGTCATGGCAATACGTTCTAAAACTACGGAACCTGCCGGGAGCGATGCTCGCGGCGCTTGCAGCATCGCTACTCATGGGATGTCAGATTACGCGGGTCGTCCATGATGACGACCCGCCTGCGTCCGGCAGTACGGTGTTCGAAATGTATGTTGTACAAAGCGACCGCGATCGCGCTTTCAACGTGCTCTTCGTTCCGGACACCTCTTATGGAGACATGTCGGTCCTGGCCAACCGCCAGGCTTTCGTCAACGACCTGGCCAATGTGATTGAAAACGGATACTGGCAGAACCGCGCCTACTTCAACGCCTGGGGCCTGTACAACTACTTCTACATGACAGCCAGCGGTTCCGTTGTCGAACAAGCGCCGGGACCGGGCGGCCAGTTCCGCTGCCCGATCGTTACCTGGCCGGGGCAGGTCAACACGGACGGCGTATTCGCCGACCAGATCGTGCTCATCCACCGCAATGAATTGCGTGACTGCGGCGGTGGCGGGCGCGCGACTGGAGAACCGACCAGCTATCGAACGATCGTCCATGAAACCGGCCATGGCCTGTTCGGCCTGCCGGACGAATATTGCTGCGATGGCGGATACTTCGTGAAGCCGCCGGTCATGTACAGTTCGCAGGCAGCCTGTAACGGGGACGGCGCCAATGCCGGCTGGCGCAATTGCCAATCCATGACGTCCAGCCGGGATGGATCGGTCTGGTGGCGCTCGCAGGGCAATATCACGGATAACCTGATCATGCGCAACGCCGGCGACGAAGTGTGGGAGGCCGGGCCGGCCGATTGGGCAGTGATGCGGGCGGCCTATCATGGCTTGTCCGGTTCCCCGACCATCACCCAGCCTGCCGCATTTGCACCAGCCCACTGGAGCTACACGGTTCCGCCGCCTTGGCACCCTTGATTGAGAGGAGAACATCATGAACAAGATCTGGATTGCCATCGGCATGTGCGGGGCAGGCCTCGGCCTGGCGCAAGCCCAACAACAGGACCCTGAGCGCGCGAGGGAGCTTCGAAGTTCTGCGCGCATCGAAAGCGCCAGGCCAGCCGCCGCACCGACCGGACAACAGCAGGTTGCCGTACTGGCGATCAAGCTTGACGTTGCGAAGGGCGAAGTGCGTGCCGCACGGGTCGAGTCGGTCAAGCGCATTGCGGCGTACGCGCCCAAGGTCTTTGCCCGCGAGGGCGGGATGTGGGAAGTTATGATCGAGGGCGATACGCCCCGCACCTTCTATGTCGACAGCCCTGCGAGGCGCGAGGCCGAAGCATACCCCAGGGCGCACGCCGATTATCAATGGGTTGATGAAACGGGGACGCTTGACTGGGCCCTGGTCGTGCCCTTGTATGCAGATGGCCGTCCGCTTGGCGCACGCAGCGTAACAGTCCGGGACAAAAAGACGGGAGCAACGATCGTGCATTCGAACTTGTGAATGCTTGGCCTGGACCGGCCGTACCGGTTTCCATTAACGCTGGCGTGGCGCGGGTTGATTCGCGCTGGCCAGCGTTTTCGCAGTTTAAACTTTTGGCAACCGAACCATGGCCGCTGTTGGCGACGGCGGGCAGCATGTGCTGCGTGCACATCTAGCTGAAATCGTATATGATGACCATCATGCCGACCAAATCCCGCAAGCGCCCGCCTGTCAGCCGCAAGGAACTCACCCACGAGCGTATCGTGGAGGTGGCGTCGCGCGCCATTCGTCGCAGCGGGTATGACGGTACCGGCGTGGCCGACATCATGAAAGAGGCTGGACTGACGCACGGGGGCTTTTACGCGCACTTTGAATCGCGCGATGCTTTGCTGGCCGAAGCCGCCGATCGTGCCGGCACCGAGTCGGTTGCCCTGGCTGCGCGGGTGGCGGCTGCCGCACCCCCTGGCCAAGCCGTGCAGGCCATGATGCAGGCATATCTGTCGCCGCAGCATATTGCTGCGATCGAGACCGGGTGCCCTGTATCGGCGCTGGGCTCGGAGATGCCGCGGCAATCGCCCGAAGTAAGGCGAGCCGCGACGATTCATATCAAGGAAATGATCGACGTGTTCGCGCGCCAGATGCCGGATTGGGGCCAGCCAAAGGCGCATGAGCAGGCGATGGCGCTGGTGTGCGCCCTGATCGGCACTACGGTAATGGCGCGCGCTGTCGATGACCCGCGTTTGTCCAAAGCGTTGTGTGAAGCCACGATGAAGCAGTTTGCGGCTGCCGCCGAATGAGGCATTGACTTTTTTTGCGCAAAAATATGATGCTCATCATATTGATGCAGCAGGATTGCGGTCTCCAGGACCGCCCGTATTATTTTTATAAAGAAGGAAGGTCCAAATGAAAGCACTTGTCCTGAAACGTTATGGCGGCATTGACTCGCTCGCCTTTGCCGATGTCCCACGGCCAAGCATCAAACCCGATGAGATCCTGGTCCACGTGCATGCCGCCGGCCTCAATCCTATCGATTACATGATTCCGAAAGGATCGTTCAAGCCCATCCTCAAGTTTGATTTGCCCGCCACGATGGGAAGCGACCTGGCTGGGGTGGTGGTCGAAGTCGGCAGCCGCGTCAACCGCTTCAAGGTCGGCGATGCCGTCTTCGCCAGCGTGTTCGATCTCGGCACAGGCTCCCTGGCAGAGTATGCTGCGGTGCCTGAGCGCGCTGCAGCACATAAGCCTGCCAACCTGGATTTTGTGCAGGCAGCATCGATTCCGATGGTTGGCCTCACGTCGTGGCAGGCGCTCAACGAGCGCGCCCAGTTGAAGCCAGGGCAGAAGGTATTTATCCCGGCAGGTTCTGGCGGCATTGGTTCCTTTGCCATCCAGCTGGCCAAGCAGCTTGGCGCGAAAGTGGGCACCACGACCAGCACGGCAAATGTCGATCTGGTGCGTAGTCTCGGCGCGGATGAAGTCGTCGATTACAAGAAGCAGGAATTTGAGAATACTCTGAGTGGCTATGACGCCGTGTTGGGCACGGTGCGCGGCGACGGGCTTGAGAATGCCTTGAAGATCGTGAAGCCTGGCAGCAGCGTGGTCTCCCTCGTTGGCCCGCCGGATGCCGCATTTGCAAGTGCGCGCGGCATGAACTTCCTGATGAAGTTCGTCTTCGGTCTCTTGAGCCGCAAGATCATTCGGCTGGCGCAAAAGCGCAGCGCGCGGTACTCATTCTTGTTCGTTCGCCCTGATGGACGCCAGCTTGGCAAGATCGGAGAAATGCTGGAGTCGTCGCACATTCGGCCTGTCATCGACAAGGTGTTTCCGTTCACGAGCGCGAAGGAAGGGCTGGCGCACCTCGAACAAGGGCGCGCCAAGGGCAAGGTAGTAGTCCAGATGGTGTGATGTTTTCAGGCAGGGAAACATGGCTTAGCCAAGAAGCACTATGCAGCGTTCGCAATTCCTTTATTGGGCAGCGCAGAACCGTGTGCGGCGAGGAACATGGCGACGGCCGACCGGCAATAGGATTCGATTTCGCTGGCGTCCATTGCTTTCGCTTCATCGAAGCGTGCGATCGCCAGCAGGTCGGCTCCTTTGACAAGCGCGGCGAACAAGCGGGCGGACTGGCGAGGATTTGGCACCTTCATCGCCCCCTTCGCCTGCAATTGGCGCAACAGGACCTCGATTTGGGCGGTGACATGGGCGGCCCCGGCTTCGTAATGGAGCTTGCTTAACGACTTTTGATTCGTCTTGTCGGCCATGATCATGGCTTCGACACCGCGGACTTCCGGATTCATCAGCGTGCGCAGCAGGGATGATCCGACCGCCATGAGCTGGTCCTCGGCCGACCCGCCGATGCTTTCAAAAAGGGCTTGCGGTGCAAACTGATGGCAGCGGGCCGAGATGGCGGCGCTGAATAGCGCCTCTTTGTTCTCGAAGTGCCGATAGATGCTGAGCTTGGATATTTTTGCGCGCTGGGCGACCTTGTCCATGGTCGTTGCTTGAAAGCCCAATTCCACAAAGAGTTCGTACGCGGCGTCGACGATCGTTTGGGCAAGCGCCTCGTTCGCTGGCCGGCCACGCCGGCCCTGGCTGTTTTCAGTCATGATAATTATAGTACTTGACAGTATTCAAAGTCAGGATTTAGGATACCACGTAGTATTCAAATCTGCAAACGGAGCCCATCATCATGAATGACGTCATCATCATCGGCGGCAGCTTTGCCGGTCTCGCCGCCGCCCTGCAGCTTGGCCGTGCCCGCCGCACGGTCACCGTTCTCGATAGCGGCCTGCCGCGCAATCGCTTCGCCGGCCACTCGCATGGCCTGCTCGGCCACGATCACAAGCCGCCGCTGGACATCCTGGCCGAGGCGCGGCAGCAGCTGGCGCGTTATCCCGCGATCAGGCTGGTCAATGCCCGGGCCGACAGCGTCTCCGGCGCCATCGACCATTTCTCCGTTCTCACGGGCGATGGCGAAACCTTTGCGGCGCGCCGCGTGATCCTGAGTTATGGCGTCGCCGACCAGATGCCTGATGTACCTGGCTTTGCCGAAAGCTGGGGCACGTCGATCGTGCCGTGTCCCTATTGCGACGGTTTTGAAGTCGCGGGCCGGCATTGGGGCGTTCTCTGGACAGGCCCGCAGTCGCACCAGTCCGTCAAGCTGTTCCAGCATTGGACCGACAAGTTGACTGTCTTCGCCGATGGTCATGACATTCCGGCCGATATCCAGGCCGACCTGGCGGGCCGCAACATAGCAGTCGTCGCCGGCCGGATCGCCGCGATCGCCCATCGCAATGGCCATATCGCCACCGTCGATCTCGATACCGGCCGTCATGTCGCGGTCGACGTCCTGTTCGCCCAACCGCGCAACAAGCCGTCCGCAAGCCTGCACGAAACACTGGGCCTGGCCACCGCGGATACGCCCACCGGCATCGTCCTCAAGGTCGACGAGCGCCGCCAAACGAGCGTGCCCGGCATCTACGCCGCGGGCGACCTCGCCACGCCTTTCCTTCCTTCGGTCACCCAGGCGTCATCGCAAGGCGCGATGGCGGGCATCTTCGCCCAGCAATCGCTGCTGGCGTGAGGATTTGACATGGCAGAAAGGAATATCTACCAGGTCGCCGACTGGAATGGTCAAAGCGGGGAGCGCTGGGTTGCCCACCAGGCCAGGCTTGACGCCATGGTGGCGGTGTTCGGCCAGGCCGCCATCGACGCCGTGGCTCCTGCGCCGGGCGAGCGCGTGCTGGACGTTGGCTGCGGCGCGGGCACTTCGAGCCTGGCGCTGGCCGCCCGCGTCGGTGCGAGCGGGCAAGTGCTGGGCGTCGACATTTCCGAACCGCTGATCGGCTGGGCGCGCGCGCTGGCGCCGCCGGATGCGCCGGTCCGTTTCCAGTTGGCCGATGCCTGCAGCGCCGAGCTGCCCGAGGGCGCGTTCGACATCCTGTTCTCGCGTTTCGGGGTCATGTTCTTCGATGATCCGGCAGGTGCGTTCGCCCATATGCGGCGCGCGCTCCGGCCGGGTGGGCGGGTCGCTTTCGTGTGCTGGCGCGGAGCGGCCGAGAACGATTGGGTGCGCCTGCCGATGGGTGCGATCAAGGGCATCGTTCCGCCGGCCGCGCAGCCCGATCCAGAAGCGCCTGGCCCATTCTCGTTCGGCGACCGGGAGCGCGTGGCGTGCATCCTGGCTGCAGCCGGCTTCACCGATATTGCCATCATGCCCTTCGACGCTTCCATCCCGTTGGGCGAAGGCGAGACGCGCGACGCTGCGATCGACGACGCGGTAAAGATGGCGCTCGAGGTCGGCCCGTTGTCGCGTGCGCTCGCTGACCAGCCCGACGGCATCCGCGCCAGCGCCTCGGCCGCGCTGCGTGCCGTGTTCGCGCGTCAACCCGGTGATCGGTCGGTGATGTTCGACGGCGCGGCGTGGATCGTCATGGCGCGCAATCAGGCTGCCGCGCGCGAAGCGTTGGCCATGTGAAGGGCGACAAACTGTTCGCAGGCCTCGGCGTCGAACCACCATGGGAAATAGTCTGGCGGATTGTTGAAGCCATTGGCGACAGCGCTGGCAAGGGAAGGGCAATTGCCGGCCGCGCCCAGCATGTTGAGCACGTGGGGCGGCGGCGGGCGGAGCAGCGAATTGGTCCATGCAACGACCTGCTCGCCGTACACCCAGAAGCGTTCGAAAGTCCGCTGCATCCACTCGAGGCTGTAGGGCTGGTCGCCATGGGCAAGGATGGCGTCGAGATAAATGCGCGCTGCCTTAGTGGCGTTATTCGAACCCTGGCCGGTGATCGGGTCGTTGAGCATGACGGCATCGCCCAGGCCGAAGACCATTTTCCCTGACGGGAGGGTGGCGACTGGCCTGCGCACGGTGGGCGCAAAGCTGCCAGCCAGGATGCCGTTTGCGTCGGTCAGCTCCACATGCGCGGCACGTTCGGCTTCCCAGGGCAGGAAGGTACGCAGCAGGGCGAGGCTTTGCGCCAGGTGGGCCTGGGGCGTTGCTATATCGCGCCAGCAGTCCATCGGGCCGCCGGGAACGCCTTCGAACACCATGATGTCGCAAGGGCCGCTGGTGGTCAGGGCAGGGAAGACAAAATACTCGCCGACACCCGGGATCAGATTGAATGCGACGCGCGAATATTCCTGCGCTGGTCGCAAACCGTTCACGTAGGTGAGGGCCAGGGCGCGCTGCGGTTTGTCAAATGCGGATCGGATGGCATCACGTTCGAATAGCTTGACGATTTCGCTTTTGCCCGCGGCCGCGATCACCAGTTCATTCTCCTTCGCGAGCCGTTCCAGTTCCGGAATGCCGACGTCTTCGATCAGCAGCCTGCCGCCTTGCCTTTCGAACTGCTGCAGCCAGGCAGGCATCTTGATCCGCTGATCGACGGCCTGCGCAGGACGCTGCAGGCGGGCGCTCCAGTCGATCAGTTTTTCATGTGGGGCATCGGGATTCGGAACGGCCAGTCCGATCCCGTCCACCGTCGGGCATGCGTCCTCCCATTGGTTGAGGCCCAGGTCCCGTTCGATCTGCAGTGAGGCATCGAACATGCATTGGCTCGACATGACGCGGCCATTACGAATGTCGTCGGGCGTGCGGTTGGTCGCGACGGTGACGTCAAAGCCATTGGCCAACAGGCCCAATGCCAGAGGCAGGCCGGCCTGTCCACTGCCTACAACGGCGATCTTGCGCATCATTTCTCTCCCATACGTTTCTCAAAGAAGTTCGCCGTTGCAGGCGCAGTGCACTTGTCTGCATCAGGACAAATTCAAGGTCCAGGTGGTAACGCCTTCTCTTGCGTCCGTGCTCATTGCGACGTCGCGACCCCAGCTCGCGATGTATGTCCAGTCCGGGTCCTCGATCCAGGCCAAGGTATCGAAGCTTGTGGCGCGTTGGCGGATAAACCTGACGTACAGGTCGACGTTGTCCTTGATCCACATATCTTCCCCGCGAATGCGCAACTGAATCTGCAAATGACGGCTCATCCCGCTCGAGAATTCAAAGCCGTAACCCGGATACGGCATGGGTATCTGCCCTACGCCCGGTGGAAGTTCCGGTGTCTTGTCATTCCGCCGGGGCAGTTTCGTAGGCCCCATGTAATCATAATTCCTGATGGCCGCGGCCTCCAGGTCATCTTCCGTCGGATAGTCCAGATTGAGCAAGCGAAGTTCGTGGCCATCCCGCAAGATCCTGGCTTGAACAAGGCTATCTGTTCCGGCGTTTGCTGCGTTTTTTGTTTGCACAATCAGCCTGATCGATCCAATCCACATGGCAGCCTCCTATCAAAACGCTACTGTTTGTACAGCGAACCCGCTGCCCGCGAGGGGCAACGGCCTGCTGATCATGGACTGGAGGAGAGGTGCGGGAATCGGTACTGCCACCTAATTTAGCTCAGGGCACATACCTAGATTAGAGTTTGCGGGCATTCCCGTTTCTACTGAAGGACCAATTCCACCCGGCGATTCTTTGCCCGACCAGTTTCATCTCCGTTGGAAGCGACGGGGGCCAGGCTGGCGACACCTTTGCTCGCCAGGCGCGTGGAAGGGATCTGGTATTGCTTCGCCAGCGCGGAGACAACCGCTTGTGCACGTTGCTGTGACAACAGCTGGTTGGCGTCGAGATTGCCCTGGTTGTCCGTGTGGCCCACGATGTAGACCTTGAGGGCAGGCTGGCTTTTCAACAGTTTCGCCATCTCGTCCAGCTGGGTCCTGGATTCCGCGGCTTTGATCTCTGCCTTGCCGGTATCGAAGTAGATGCCGTACAGGGCAATCTTGCCGCTCGACTGCAAGGCTGTCTTCAATGCATCGGCGTTGACAGTCACCTGTCCGCCTTGCATCGCCTGGGGTTCGGCGATTTCGATGTAAGTCGTGGTGAAGTCGGTGCGATATACCTTTCCTGAATTCACCATCACGTGGACGAGGTTCCCATCCTTTGACAAGGTGCCGTAAGTAAAATAGATGTCATCGGTACCGAGCATGTTCGAACCGCCCAGGGAATACATCTGGTTATACAGCGCGGATTTCTCCGGATGGCGTGAGCGGTTGGCACGGAAGTCGGCTTCCTTCATGGCGCCATAATGATCGTCAAAACCGTAGCGCATGCTATCGCAGCCTTTGTCGCGCGGCGTGCAACTGACGATGGCTTTGAATCCCGCTGCCTTCAGGGCCTGTTCATAGTTGCGATGTACTTCCAGCGGCGACTTGCCGAGCGGGGCGAAATACACCATGCGGGTGATCTGGCCTTCCACGGTGACCGGCGCCTGGAATGCATTATGGCTGTCCAAGCCCATTTTGCCGGGGAAAGTCGTTTGGTCAAAGCCGATTTTCTTGTACGCCATCATCCAGGAATTGTTATAGCGCTGGATCAGGGGATGGTCTTCTCCGCCAGCGACATCGATTGCCCAGTCAGGTCCGGCGGAGGCGGGGGCGGCGATAGCAAACGAAGACAGGCAGAATGCGGTGGCGGCGAAGTGGCGTGCCAGAGGGGAGGACAGTAGTTTCAAGGTTTATCCTTTCGCGAAGAATGTCAGAGCACGACGCAGTGCAATGATGTAAATCTTATACTGCGTCGTGATCGCTCTCCATTCAAACGCGTCGGTAATCGGAAGGCTGAATTAACGACGTCACACTAGAACTTGTACTGCAGGTTGGCAAAGAACGAGCGGCCGCGCGGATCACCATAGGTTGGGTCCCAGGTCACTTCGAAGTAGCGCGACTGGTTGGTGAATGGCGGCGGCGTATCGAACATATTGATCACGCCGGCGCGCAGCTTGAGCTTGCTGTTGAAGGCATAGCTGCCTGTCAGGTCCCACAGCGAATAGGCTTTCACGTCACGGTCGTTCCATCCCGGATCAGCCAGGCCGGCGATGTTCTGGTCGCGATAGCTGGAGAAGAAGGTGTTGCCCAGGCTCAGGCTGAAGGGTCCCTGGCTCCAGTCGATATTCAGCTTGTGGCGCCAGCGCTGCACAGCCTTGTCGTCGCGGAAGACGCCCAGGCCATTCGTCATCGGCGAGAGCGGATCGGACTGGAACTTGTACTTGGTGATCAGCGTGCCGTTCAGGCTGGCGCTGAAGCGGCCCATTGAAGTGGGTTCGCCGTGCCAGTTAAGGTCAATATCGAGACCGGCTGTGTTGAGCTTGCCCCGATTTTCCTTCTTGAACTGAAGGAAGGACACGACACCATCTTCATCACGCACCACGATGTTGGGATCGTTGTAGTAGACCGGATTGTCGAACACGGTCTGTTCGCCGATTTCCGAAATGATGTCGGTCTTGCGGATGATCCAGTAGTCGAGGCTGCCATTCCAGTTCTTGTTCGGCTGCAGTACCAGGCCGACCGAAAACTGCCTGGACTTTTCCGGCTTCAGTTGCGGGTTGCCGTAGCGGTCCAGGTCGAACTGGGCTACTTCGCCCGAGATCGGGTCTTTCACGAAGCTTGCCGTGGTATCGGAACGGACGGGCAGGAACATTTCGGAAATCGAAGGTGCGCGGAAGCCTGTGCCGTAGGAGGCGCGCCCCAGTACTTCCTTGCTCGGGCGATAGCTGATTGCGACTTTCGGGTTGGTGGTGTTCAGTGCCGGCGTGGTGATATTGGTCAGCGGATCATGTACGCCTTTGTAGCGGTCGTGACGGATGGCGAACTGGCCTTCCCATTCCTTGCTGAACGGCGCGTCGATCTCCGCGTAGATGCCGGTGATCCGGCGCGAATTGGACGAGTCGGCCAGCAATTCGTCCGAGCTGGCGCGGTCACCTTGCACATCGTTGCTGCGCAGTGCTTCGGAGGAGGTGAACGAAGTCTTTTCGCGCCGCAGTTCAGCGCCGATGGCCAGCACGGCATCGCCTCCGCCCAGCGCCATCAGGGGGCGGCTCACCTTGCCATCGATGCTGTCGCTGGTGCCCTTGGACATGCGTGCCGCGTCATGGATCTTGATCGAGTCCATGAACTTGCGGCCGGAGTCATCCGTGGCAGGGGAAAAGGGGTTGTACTGGCCGCTGGCAATACCGGCCAACATCTTGCTGTGCGACACCCAGCCATCGATATCCAGGTCGGTGGCCTTGTTGACGCTGTGGTTGTAGGCCGTATCGTAATCCCAGTCGCCCACCTTGCCGGTCGCACCGAGCACCAGGCGCGACGCTTTGCTGGTCACTTCCGAGGTGCGGCGGCCCGCGTCCGACAGCCGGAAGCGAAAATTGATCGGATCCGTGATGCCGGTCCTGGCTTGCAGGTCGGCCGGCAGGAAGATGCCGCTGGTCGTGCCGTTGATGCTGCTCGATACGGCAGGCGAGGCAGCATAGCTGGTCTCGGCCCTGCTCAGCAGGACTTCAGCAAACACCTGGTGGGCATCCGTCACCTGGAAGGTGGCGCGACCGATAAAGCTTCGCTTCTTCGATTCCGGATAGACTTCCGAATCGCCCATGTAGTTGAAGGAACAGCCTTCCGTGCCGCCGGGACCGAGCGGCCGCACCACGTTCGGGCTGCCGTCCACACAGGACTCCTTGCCGAAATTGACGCGGCGACCAGGCGACGGCACCCAAGTGCCGCCGGGGCCGGAGCCCTTCAGATAGCTCGATTGGTTCAGGGTTGCCAACTGGGCGGGAGTCAGGTCGACGTTGGCTGGGAAGGAGTAGCTCGATAGCTGTGGCGACAGGCGGTCGGGCAGGCTGTATTCCTGCATGAACTTGCGTTGCGAACTGGCCAGGCGGTTCGTCTTCTGTACGTCCAGCGCACCGAACAGGTTATAGCGGTCGGTGCTCAGATCGCCGATGCCGCCGGACAGCGAGGCCGACCTTTTGCCGCCGCCACCTTCGTCCGTACGCAGCGCATACACGCTGGCATCGCCGCCCTGGTAATCCTTGCGGGTGATGAAGTTGATCACGCCGCCCATGGCATCGGTGCCGTAGATTGCCGATGCGCCGTCCTTGAGCACTTCCACGCGCTGGATGGCGCCGGCGGGAATGTTGTTCAGGTCGACGCCGGAATTGTCGCCAGGGCTGGCGAAGTTGGCCATGCGCCGGCCATTCAGCAGCACCAGCGTGCTGGAGACGCCCAGGCCACGCAGGTTGGCGCCGTTAAAGCCGCGCTGGCCGCCCATGACATCGCTGACGCTGGTGCCATCGGTCAGGCCGCCCACATTCGAGGAGATCTTTTGCAGCAATTCGGCAGCCGTGGTCACGCCCGTCTTTTCAATGTCTTCGCGCTTGATGACTTCAACTGGCAGTGCTGACTCGCCCTCGATGCGCTTGATGCTGGAGCCGGTGATTTCCACGCGCGGCATGGTTTGCGCGACGGCGTCCAAACTCATGCAGCCAAGTGCGAGCAATACAGCATGGGTGCATTGGGAGCGGCAGAATGCCGATGCCTTGTGCGTGCCAGGTATTTTCATGCGATCAGTCCTCGTAAGTTGGTATTCGTACCCGATTAACTAAGCTTGAGTTGTTATGGAACAATTGCAGTGTATGCAACGTTGTGCGACTTGTGCGCACTGGAGCACATGCAAGTCGCAATTTCGTTGTGATTACAACGTTTTTGCTGACTTCCAATTTGCATGTTTTCGATCGGGATCACACGGAAATCGGCATAGTCCGGCCATGTCCTGGCGCGGGGCGCAACAGTGGCGTTGCCATCCTTGCCAAGCCAATGCAAAGTGAACATTTTTCGTGCTGCGGAGGAATGGAGATGATCAGTCAGGCATGCTTTGGCGAGCTGGAGGCGATTAATATCGACGCCATCTTGACCATGTTCGACGCTTTGAATGACATTGCCTTTTTCGTCAAGGACAGGGAAGGGCGCTATTTCGGCATCAACCGGACGATGGTGCGCCGTTGCGGGGCGCGGGACAAGGAAGAGGTGATCGGAAAAACCGCGCTGGACCTGTTTCCCCAGGCTTTGGCGGAAACCTATTTTGCCCAGGACCGCAAGGTGATTGACAGCGGCGCTTGCATCGACAAGCACCTTGAATTGCACATCTACCCGGGGCGCAGCCGCGGTTGGTGCATCACCAGGAAGATGCCTTTGCAGGACACGAAGGGCAGGATTGTCGGCTTGATCGGCACGTCACGCGATCTCGGCTTGCCCGACGACGTGAATCCCGCATTCCGCCAGATCGCCCATATCGCGGACTACATCCGCGAGAATTATCAGCGCAACGTGTGCGTCCAGGAGCTGGCCGACCAGGCGGGGCTATCGCTCTCGCAGGTTGAACGCCTGTTCCAGAAAGTCTTTCATCACTCGCCGCGGCAAATGCTGGTTCAGTGCAGGCTTTCGGCAGCCAGGGCCATCATCGACAAAATGCCGGACGCCAGGATCGCCGACATCGCTCACGAATGCGGCTATTCCGACCACAGCGCTTTCAGCCGCCAGTTCAAATCGGTGGTGGGAATGAGCCCGTCCGAATACAGCCGCGTGGCGGGCCGCACGGGGACTTGACTGTGGTCCCCGCGCGGCCGGCAAATACCTATTTCAAGCGGTCCCAAAGGAAGCTGTAGACCATGCCGTAGAGGCGGGCCTGCTGTTCACCGTTGACCGCGCCGCCATGGCCGCCATCCATGTTCTCCCAATACAGGACCTGGTGGCCTTGTTCCTTCATGCGCGCGACCATCTTGCGGGCATGGGCCGGATGCACGCGATCGTCCCTGGTCGAACTGGTGAAAAATACCGGCGGATAGGACCGGTTCCTGTCGAGCAGGTGGTAGGGCGAGTAGCGCGAGATGTAGTCCCATTCTTCAGGGCGGTCCGGGTCGCCATACTCGTCAATCCATGAGGCGCCTGCCAGCATGCGGTGGTAGCGCTTCATGTCGGCCAGCGGCACCTGGCTGACGACGGCATTGAACAGCTCCGGGCGCTGCAAGGCTGCCACGGACACCAGCATGCCGCCCAGGCTGCCGCCCATGATGCCGAGATGCTGCGGCGACGTGACTTTCCGCGCAATCAGGTCTTCGGCCACTGTGATGAAATCGTCATACGATACCTGGCGCTTTTCCTTCAGCGCGGCTTCGTGCCAGCGCGGCCCGAACTCGCCACCGCCGCGAATGTTCGAGAGCACGTACACGCCGCCTTTTTCCAGCCAGGCGCGGCCGACCGTGGCATTGTATGAGGGCTTCATCGATATCTCGAATCCGCCATAGCCGTACAGCAGCGTCGGATTGCTGCCGTCGTACTTGAGGTCCTTGCGCATGACGACGAAATACGGAATCCGCGTGCCATCCCTGGCGGAGGCGAAGTGCTGCTCCACCTTGAGGCCCGAAGCATCGAAGAAGCCCGGCTGCGATTTCAGTTGGCGCCGTTCGTCGGAACCGACCTGAGCCAGGTGCAGCGTAGTGGGGGTGAGAAAGTCGTTCTGCACCATGAAGTACTGGTCTGAATCCAGGTAGTCCAGCGATGAGATCGAGACGCTGGCAAATGCCGGCGTCGGTACCGTCCGGCGTTCCCATTTTCCTTTCTGCATGCGCAGCTCCTGCACCTGGCTGCGCACATTGACCAGCTCTGTCAGCAGGATCGCGCTCCTGGTCGTCGTGACCGATTGCAGCGAGCGGGTGGCCTCTGGCTCGTACAGAATGGTGAAGTTGCGCTTGCCCGCCATGAAGCCGGAAAAGTCGATCGACAGGAGCGAGCCTTGCTGGTACTGGCGATTGCCGACGTTCCAGTCTCCGCGCAGGCGGATCAGGAGCTGGTCCTTGAAGGTAAAGGCTGTTGCGCTGTTCGGCTTGTCGAGCTTGACCAGCTTCCCGGCATGGCGGAAGTACAGTTCGTTCGTGAAAAACGAGGTGTAGCGCAGGACAAACTCGCGCTTAAATCCCGGATAGTGGTCAGAGTACCCGGACACGCTGATGTCGGCCAGCTTGCCCTCGAACACCAGCTTCGCAGCCTGCAATGGCGTTCCCCGTTTCCATTCCTTGACGATGCGCGGATATCCTGAGCTGGTGAGCGAGCCGGGGCCGAAGTCGGTCGCTACGAACAGGCGGTCGCGGCTCACCCAATTGACGTCGCTCTTCGCTTCGGGAAGGTAGAAGCCCTGCGGGACAAACTGCAGGCTGCTCATGTCGAACTCGCGCACAACATGCGCGTCCCCGCCGCCCCGGGTCAGCGAGAACAGGCAGCGCTCCGCGTGCGGCTTGAGGCACTCCATGCCATGCCAGACCCAGTTTTCCTTCTCATCCCGCGCCAGCCGGTCGAGATCCAATACCACGTCCCACTGCGGCGCATCAGTCCCGTAGCGTTCCAGCGTGGTACGCCGCAGCACGCCGCGCGGGTGCTCGGCGTCTTTCCAGAAGTTGTAGAGGTACTGGCCTTGTTTCTCGACGAAAGGAATCCGCTCGCGCGAGTCGACGACTTCGCGGATTGCATTGGTGGTCTGCTGGATGCCCGGCAGTCCGTCCAGCTGGCTGGTGGTGAGGCTATTCCACTGCTTGACCCAGTCCAGCGCCCGCTTCGAGCTGACTTCTTCAAGCCAAAGATAAGGATCGGCATCGGCCGCCGGTGCCTGTGCCTGCGCCATTGTGCAGGACAGGAGTGCGGCCGCCGCCGTCAGGCTCAGCTTTTCGATTGGAAGCATGTTTCTCAATTTCCTCAGAACTTGTGCTCAACCGTCAGCATCAAGGTACGCGAGCGCAGCGGCAGGGAACTTCCCGGATACAGCTTGACGGGGGCCTTGCGGTCGAAGAGGTTGAATACGTTCGCCGATACGGTGGTGCCAGGCTGGAAGGTATAGCGGGTCCACAGGTCGACCGTCGTATCCGAAGCGATATGGCATTCGCCCGCGCTCACGCCGCGGTCCTCGCATCCCTCGATGCTGCTGGTCGTATCAAGTACGCCCCAGGCGAGCTTGGTGGAGTCCGTATAATTCGCGCGCAGGCCTGCAACAAGCGGGCCCCGTTCCCACGACATCTTGGCGACGGCGCGCGTGCGAGGTTTGTCGCGATAACCGACATAGTTCTCGGTGTAGGTCTTGGCAAAGCTATCCCAGCTCTGGTATTTGAACTGGCGGTTGAGTTCCAGGCCGAGGTTAAGGGTACCGGCTTCGCCAAGGTTCCAGCGCGCCTTGGCATCAAGGTCGATACCGGAAACGCGCGACTTGCCGTAGTTTTCATACTGGGCTGCGATGGTCCTGATTGGTCCCACAGGGAAGCCGACCGTTCTGCCGGACAGCTCGAAGGCACGGCGTGCGATGTCCAGGTCCTGTGACGTCAGCGGGTCGCGCTCCACCAGCCCGGCCAGCCGATCTTCGTTGGCGAGCGTCTGGTCGATGCTCTTGACGGCGATTTCATCGCGGCGCTTGATGTTGTAGTAGTCGATCGTAAAACTGAGCGCGCGAATCGGCTGCAGCACCAGGCCCGCCGTGAAGCTGTTGGTATATTCTGGCTTCAGGTCGGGATTTGGAGTGACCGCGGACGGGAAGCTGACCGAGCAGCCCAGGCCATAGGCGGTCAGGGCCAGGTTCTTGTCGGCCGCGTTGCCGGTATTCAGGATGTTCCTGAGCTCCGTGGCGGCTGCGCAGCGTTTGGGGTCGTTGTAGCCGTTGTTGAACCAGGACGCGCCGCCGTTGCCGGTCTCCGGCAGGCTTGGCGCGCGGAAGCCCTTGGACACCGTGCCGCGCACCATCAGCATGTCGTTCACGGTATAGCGCAGGCCAAGCTTGGGCACGACCGCGCCGGCCCCGTCGATCACCTTGTCGCCGCGGACCGCAAAACTCGCTTCCAGCTGCTTGGTGAATGGCGCCCCAAGCTCCAGGAAGGCCGCCGCGACCTTGCGCGATCCATTGATCTTCACGCCGCTGAACTGGACGATGCGCGCGGCCAGGACGTTGTCGCTGCTCTGATGCTCAAAGGACTCGTGGCGCAGGTCGACGCCGGTCGCAAGCTGGAGTGGACCGCCGCCCAGCATGAACAGCTCGCGGTTCGCCTTGAAGTCCAGGAAGGTCTGGCGGTACTCGCCATGCGAACCCATTTCAGGGAACATGGTTTCGAGCAGGGCGCGGTCATTCTGCTGGCCGAATTTGTAGGCGCCGCTGACGATGGCATCGTAGTAGCCGTAACGATCGCGGTACAGGTGCTGGCGCTGGCGGGCCTTGGAGCCCATATGGCCGATTGCACCATCCCACTCCCAGCCAAAGCTTGCGCCCTGGATGCCGGCGAGGGCGCGGAACTGCTCCGATGATCCGACGTTCTTGAACATGTCGCGATCGTCGGCGAAACGGTAATTCAGGCCAATGGGGAAGTCATATGGGTTGTTCGGATGGCCGACCGGCAGTTTGGGATCGGTAAAGTACTGCATCGTGCCGCTGATCGAATCATACCAGGACAGGGGAACACCGGTGACATTGCTGCGCGGAGGCGCCGTGTTGTAGTTGTTGCGCGTCTTGGCAAGCTGCAGTTCGCCGTAGGCTACCGTATCGCCGGAAAGCTTGAGGCGTCCCAAACCCAGGAAGGTTACCCTCTCGGCAGGCGCACGGGCCAGGCTGTCCTGCCAATAGTCATAGAAGCACAGGCCGCCGCGCAGGTTCTCCGGCGCGCAGCCAGGGGCCGCGACATTGATCGATTTGCCGGCCAGGGCAGGATCGTGGTAATTGGCGGGGTAGCGGCCGACATAGTTGCCGGGAATCGAGCCGGTGGAAGTCGCGTCGCGGTCCGGGTTCATGCGGATGAACCAGTCGGGGAGCAAGGGGCGCACCTGGCGATCGGTGAATTTGCCGCGCGAATAGACTTCGAGATGAGCGAAGGCGTTATAGCCGTCCTCCTCGAAGTCCCCGGTGCCGCCGATGATCGAAGCCTTGCGTTCGCGATCGAGGAAGGAGCGCGTCAGCGATTGCTGGGCCGAAGCTTTCACGCCAACGCCCCGGTAACTCTTGCGGGTGATGATGTTGACGACACCGGCAACTGCATCGGAGCCATAGATCGCGGAAGCGCCGTCTTTGAGAATCTCGACGCGTTCAATGACGTCGCTTGGAATGGAATCGATGTTGACGAAGTTCGATTGAAGCCCGTCCGCAAAACCGTAGGAGGAGAGCCGGCGGCCATTAAGCAGGACCAGGGTCGCACCTGTGCCGAGGTTGCGCAAGGAGACGCCGGTGGCGCCGCTCGCCCAGGAATTGGTACCACCCAGGTCGCTGATCGCGCCGCGGTCATTGCTGGTCAGGTTGTCGAGGATTTGAGCAACGGTCTGCGCGCCGCTTTGTTCGATCTCCTGGCGCGACAGGACCTGGACCGGGGAGGCGGTTTCCTGGTCCACGCGTTTGATGTTCGAGCCCGTCACGACGACGCGCTGGACGTTCTTGTCTTGCGC
This sequence comes from Pseudoduganella sp. R-34, assembly GCF_049904655.1. Taxonomy (NCBI): domain Bacteria; kingdom Pseudomonadati; phylum Pseudomonadota; class Betaproteobacteria; order Burkholderiales; family Oxalobacteraceae; genus Pseudoduganella; species Pseudoduganella sp. R-34. Next base: position 3,931,171 of record NZ_CP184572.1, on the reverse strand, counting down.
AGCCTGTGCCAGGGTGATCGCCGGGAAGGCGGCAACGATTGATCCGACCAGGACGCTGTACTTCAACTTCTTGCTGTGCTTCACGTATGTCTCCTTGTACTTCATGGACGATTTGAATCGTTCTACATGTCGTCGCAAGGATACTTTCGAGGGAGCGCACGGTCTTGAGCGTTTTCCCGCGCTAATACGCTGAAAATGGCATACCGCGGCAACCAATGGCCTGTGCACCGGCGCCGCGCTTGCAGATACCTGCTGATACTGGTGTTACCTCGCTGCGCACCTCTATCATCCTTCCGAGTCACCTCATCGGAGAACCCGGCGCCGGGAACCCAGCCGTGTATCTACATCATTTATCAGAGTTGCTCCGAGAAACCCGTCCTTCAGGGCAGGGAATGAAAGGAGCCGGCCGCAACGCGGTGGACTATAAAGCAAGATGGGGGTGCCTGGAGAACGCAAAGGCAATAAGAATCTTGCAGAACACCGCGTATTAATCGGTGGAGTTGCCAATTAACGCAGGAGCCCCCATGCAATCAGCGCCGACAGCAGAAGGAAGGGGAAGGAGTACAAGTGGAAGCGCAGCCACAGGCGGCGTTCGGGCGCCATGCGCAGGGCGATGATATTGGCCAGCGAGCCGATCGCCAGCCCAAAGCCTCCTGCATTCACGGCATAGGCGATGACCTTGTAGTCGACGGAATGCTGGACCAGCAGGATGGTTGCCGGGACGTTGCTGATCACCTGGGAACCGAGCAGGCCTGCCAGGAACAGTTCCAGTCGGGAGAAATGGGGAACAGATTCAATCCAGCCCTGGATGAAATGCTGCTGTGACAGCAACCGGATATCGATGAACATCAGGATGAAAACAACGATCAGGCTCCAGTCAACCTTGGCGATGATGCCGCGGCAGGACAGCAGGACAGCCAGCCCCACGCCGGCCAGGCCCCATCCGGGATACCCGAGTTCCACAGTCATCAGGAAGGCGATATAAAGCATGCCGCAAGTCCTGAGCAAGCCGACATGGTAGGCCGCGGGATCGTCATTGAGCTCGGCATGGATGGTCTGTTTGGGGAAGCAGAACCAGGTCGCCAGCAGCAGTACGGCAAAAACCGCCAGCGCAAGCGGCGCCATTTGCCAGGTGAATTCAGCGAAGGACAGGTGCGAACGTTGCCACAGCAGGATGTTCTGGGGATTGCCGATCGGCGTCAACAGCGAACCCGCGTTGACTGCCAGCGCTTCGAAGATCACCAGGCGTCCGACAGGCAGGCCGCGGATGCCGGACAGGCCGACAGTCAGCGGCACCACGATGAAGAGCGCGATATCGTTGGTCAGTACGGTCGACAACACCGTGGATGCCGCCACCAGGAACACTGCCAGCACCCGCTCCTGCCGCAGCCTGTTGATGATGAGCCGCCCCAGGTGTTCCAGGTAGCCGCTGGCTTCGATGCCGGTCGTTAGCAACAGCATGCCGGCGAGCGTCGCGATGGTGTGCCAGTCTACCCAGTTCTTATACTCCGTGAGCGGATGCGGCGACAGGATGGAAAGAGCAATGGCGGCGAGCAGCAGCAGGTGCATCAGGCGGTCGCGTAGGAAAGGCTGGATAATCTGGCGCAGGAATGGCTGCGCGGTGGTTGGTTCGGTGGTCACAAGCATGTAAGTTTTCTGCGTGGGCAAACGTGCGCATGATAACAGGAGCGGGCAAGGGCGCGTGCGCAGGGCCAGGCACGCCTGCATTGCCGCAATTGTGAAGCTCCGCGTCTTCCGGAAGGGTTATCATCAGCAAAACCGATCAATAACGCTTGCCCTACGATAACTCGCGGGTCCACGATGTACTTCACGCGTCAATTACTATTCGCTTTCCTCCTAGCTTCAAAGACCGTCCATGCATCCGATCTGGTGATGGCAATCTCCAACGGTAGTGGCATGCCGATGACCGATATTCGCGGCGAGGAACTCAAGGGCGGGATACTTAAGGAATTCGGCGACGCGCTAGGCGGTTTGCTGCATCTCGAGCCCCGTTATATGATCCTGCCGCGCACGCGTGTTGAAGGCGCGCTGCTGCGGGGACATGCCGATTTGCTGTGCGACCTGCGGCCCGAATGGCTCGACAACCAGGGCTTCCTCTGGTCGGACGCCATTATTTCGAATCGAATGATGGTCGCCATGCGCAGTGAAACGCCAGTGCCGGCCTCCCTGAACGCTATCGCGGGCCTGCGGGTGGGAACGATCCGGGGATACAGGTACCCGGAGATTGAACACTTGCAGCCACCAATCCTGCGCGATAACGCGGCGAACGATAGCCAGAACCTTGAAAAGTTGCTGCTCGGGCGCTTCGACTTCATTTTCACCAACCGCATCTATTTCGACTACCAGCGCAAGGTTCACCCTGAGCGGGCGCGCCTGGCATCCCATAACCTGAAGATCACGGATTTTGATACTTATTGCGCAGTTCATCCACAAGGCAAACTCGGTATCAGGGACCTGAACCAGGCGATCGCTACGCTCAAGGCCCGCGGCACGATCCGATCGATCCTGGCGCGTTACAGGCCGCACGACTCCTCTTGAAATCTTCCAGGCCAGGCCAAAAATTACTGGCTCGGTTACGACGTTTTCGAGGAGGAGCTATGGATGCAAAAGAAGCGTTGCTGGATCACCTGGCCGAACTCAAGGCGGCGCACGACAAGACCAACCGCCTGATGACGGAAATCACGGCAGTCGCGGCCAGGGCGGTGAAAGGCAGCGGGGTGCTCCCTTCGCTTAGCCAGTTGCGCGCGTATGAGCAGGCGCTGATTGCCGCACAGGGGCAGGCGGCATGTTGTGCGGAGCTATTGCAGCAAGCGCGACGCCCGGCACCGTGCGTGCTGCTTTAAGCTTTACTTAATTTACAACGGTTATCGCTTGGGCAATACTTTCCGCCTTACTTTACGCCCGGTGGGAAGCCATGAAACCGCTGGCCTTTGTTGCGGAACCTGGCCAGGGCTGGAATTATTCCGGCGAAGGCTACGTGCTCCTGCAAGGCATCATGGAGGCCATTACCCGGACGGGCCTTGCAGCCTATCTCGACCAGCATCTGTTTGCGCCGCTGGAGATGCGCGACACGAGCCTGGTCTGGCGCGAGGCATTCGAGGAACGGGCCGTCCCAGGCAAGATGTTTCTTGGCTTTTCGCGGCGGGCTTGTTTCCAGAACGCGCTGGCCGCATTCACCCTTTACACCACGGCAGCAGACTATGAGCGCTTCATGTCGGCCTTCCTGGCCGACGATGCGCTGATGCAGATGGCGCTTGCCGCGCCTGTAGACGTGAGCAAGCCGCTTGGCCTGGCATGGGGGCTGGGCTGGGGTATCGAGCGCGGCTCGGGCGGAAGCCATGTCTGGCAGTGGGGGAACAACCCCGGCTTCCGCGCATTTGCGATGGCGTCGACCACGACGAAGGATGGCTTTGTGGTCCTGACAAACAGCGAACGGGGCATGCCGCTCGCCGCTTCAATCGCGCAGCAGGTGCTGCCTTCGGATCACGGCGCCTTCCGTTTTCCGCCAGTGGCCTGAGACCTGGAACTGCTCGTTGCGCGCGACGATTTCGCCAGGCGAACCAAGCAGGAAGACATGATCGTTCAGATTATCCGCACCTTTGATGTGTTCGTATGAGGTGAGCGATGGGAGCAGGTCGCGTACAAGCGACTGCTGGCTCGGAATGGACTTGTCTGACTTCAGCTTGCCCAGGATGATCGTCTTTACTTGCTCCGACTGGCCGGCGATCTGTTCCAGGCTTGCTTTTTTCAGCTTGCCCAGCCGGTATTCGAGGGAGACATTGCTGCGCGCGCTATCCTCGACCTGGTGGTATTCGTAGTTCTGGGTCTGCAGGGTCCCGTCGAACCATGGAGGACTGGATTTGCCGATATCGGTGTGGTACTGGGCGCTAAGGCGCGATTGCTGGTCCTGGCCAATCTTGCGGTCGTCGCGGCTTGTCCCCTCCAGTTTGGTCGCTTGCGATACCTCATAGGAGAACGTGTCCTGTTCCCATGCCTTGAGCGGATTGCTGGACTTGGGCGTCTGGGTCAGGGAGGCGCTGAAATCGGAAAGACCTGTCAGCGCGGAACGGTCGTCCGAATTCAGCTGCCACTTCGATGGAATGTGCAGGAAGTCGTCAGTCTCTTCGGCGACGGCCGTTCGATTCATGTCCGAGAAGGCGTCTTTGAACATGGACATCAACTTCTTGTCACCGTGCCCGCGTGCGAGCGCCTGGTCGAATTGCGCCAGGTAGTTGTTGATGGCTTTTGCCTGCTGCTTCCTGGTGCCCAGGTGTTCCAGGGTGCTTGTGTCCACGTTCACTTCAGCCTGGCCATCAGGCCCGTTGATGCGTGCCTTGCGCAACGCGTCGTCAATGTGGAAATCCAGGGTCTGCGGCGCAGGCTCAGGACCGGACACTTCGGCATGGAAGTCGATCGACTGAACAAACCTGCTGTCGAACTGTGTCAGGCCGCTCAGCCGGACCTGAGGGGCCGCTCCCGCCATCCCATCGATAGCAGCCTGGAAGCCCGCTGCCAGCGTGGACAGGGCTTTACGCTCATCATCATCAAGCCTGGCGCTCGAGCTGACCTGGTAGATCATTTCGTCATCGACATCGGCCAGCGTGAGCTCGACCTGGGTCCCGCTGCGCGTGGTGATGCCCAGCGTGAATTTGTTGTCGACCCTGTCCGGCAGCCTGGCATGGTCCAGCGCTATGACCGAGCCGGCGCCGAGCTGCTTGAGCATGTCCGCACCAAGGTCCTGGTAGCGCAGGCTGGTCGGAACGGCCGCGGAGGCCGCAGCGATCGCTTCCGGGCTCAGCGTCACGATGGTGGAAGCTGGTGGAGCGGCGGCCGCGTCCAGCCTGGCCAGGAGAGGATCGGCCTTCCGCGCGAGGGCGGGCACGGGATAGCGGGCGGCCGGTTGCCAGTTGGAGGGGGAGGAGATTGGGCTCATTCCCCCTTAACGGCGATTTATTAATGAAACTTTAATTGTGACCCTTCGCCACGAAAAAGCATGCTACCCTACCATTGCTTTGAAGGAAATGTTTTTTCGTGCCCGCTTTGCGATCCGCGGCGGGCGGTTCCACAGTCCAGGCCGGCCGAGGCTACCCGCCGCAGGCCCGCCGGGAATGATCCTGCGTCACCATCGCAATTGAAGGAATCTGAATGAGCAAGGGCGAACCACTTCGCCTGCACGTGCCCGAACCCACGGGACGTCCAGGCTGTGCAACTGATTTTTCCTATCTCCGGCTGTCGCCGGCCGGTGCTGTGCGCCGTCCCGAGGTCGACGTAGCCCCAATGGATACGCGCGATCTTGCGTATTCCCTGATCAGCGTGCTCGATGCCGAAGGCAACGCCGTGGGGCCCTGGGTGCCGCAAATCGATATCGAAGTCGTGCGCAAAGGATTGCGCGCCATGATGAAGACGCGCATCTTCGATAGCCGCATGCTGATGGCGCAGCGCCAGAAGAAGATGTCGTTCTACATGCAAAGCCTTGGCGAAGAGGCGATCGGCACCGCGCAGGCGCTGGCGCTCAATGTGGACGACATGTGTTTTCCCACCTACCGCCAGCAAAGCATCCTCGTCGTGCGCGACTATCCAATGGTCGACATGATCTGCCAGCTGATGTCGAACGAACGCGACCCGCTCAAGGGTCGGCAGTTGCCCGTCATGTATTCGGTGAAAAAGGCCGGCTTTTTCTCGATTTCCGGCAACCTGGCGACGCAGTACATCCAGGCAGTAGGCTGGGGCATGGCGTCGGCGATCAAGGGCGATACCAAGATTGCCTCGGCATGGATCGGCGACGGCGCCACTGCCGAAGCGGACTTCGATACCGCCCTGACGTTCGCCCACGTCTATCGCGCCCCGGTGATCCTGAACGTGGTCAATAACCAATGGGCGATCTCGACTTTCCAGGCCATCGCGGGCGGCGAGGATACAACGTTTGCGGCGCGCGGCGTCGGCTGCGGCATCGCCTCGTTGCGTGTCGACGGCAATGACTTCCTGGCGGTGTACGCAGCGTCGCGCTGGGCGGCCGAGCGGGCGCGGCGCAACCTCGGACCATGCCTGATCGAATGGGTCACCTACCGCGCCGGCCCGCATTCGACCTCGGACGATCCGTCGAAGTACCGTCCCGGCGACGACTGGTCGCATTTTCCGCTGGGCGACCCGATCGCACGCCTGAAGCAGTACCTGATCAAGGCTGGCGCCTGGTCCGAACAGGAGCACGAAGAAACCCAGAAGCTGCTGGAGGCGGAGGTACTGGCCGCGCAGAAGGAGGCGGAACAATACGGCACCATGGCCAGCGGCCATACCTTCAGTCCCGCAGAAATGTTCGATGGCATCTATAAGGAGCTGCCGGAACACTTGCGTGTACAACGACAGCAACTGGGGATCTGAGATGGCGGAAAACACAGTGAAAACTTCCATGACCATGATCCAGGCGCTGCGGTCGGCGATGGATGTGATGATGGAGAAGGACGAAAACGTCGTGGTCTTCGGCCAGGACGTGGGCTACTTCGGCGGCGTGTTTCGCTGCACCGAGGGCCTCCAAAAGAAATATGGCAAATCGCGCGTGTTCGACACGCCGATTTCCGAGGGCGGCATCGTCGGCGTGGCCATCGGCATGGGAGCTTACGGGCTGCGGCCATGCATCGAGATCCAGTTTGCCGACTACATTTATCCGGCCTACGACCAGATCGTGTCGGAAGCGGCGCGCTTGCGCTTCCGTTCGGCCGGCGACTTTACGGCGCCCATCACAATCCGTACCCCTTGCGGAGGCGGCATCTACGGCGGCCAGACCCACAGCCAAAGTCCGGAGGCCGTGTTTGCCCACGTATGCGGCCTGCGCACGGTGATGCCGTCGAATCCCTACGACGCCAAAGGCCTGCTGATTTCCTCGATCGAGAACGACGATCCGGTAATTTTCCTCGAGCCGAAGCGCTTGTATAACGGGCCGTTCGACGGCCACCACGACAAACCTGTAGTGCCATGGTCGCAGAACCCGCTGGGGGAAGTACCGGAAGGCTATTACACCGTCCCGCTGGACAAGGCGGCAATTTTCCGGCCGGGCAAGCAACTGACGGTGCTCGCCTACGGCACCATGGTGTGGGTATGCGAGGCGGCGGCGCGCGAGACCGGCATCGACGCCGAGATCATCGACCTGCGCAGCTTGTGGCCGCTGGACCTCGAGACGATTGTCGAGTCGGTCCGGAAAACCAGGCGCTGCGTGGTTGTGCACGAGGCCACGCGCACCTGCGGCTTCGGCGCCGAATTGGTCTCGCTGGTGCAGGAACACTGCTTCTACCATCTGGAAGCGCCGATTGAACGTGTGACGGGGTGGGATACGCCTTACCCGCACGCGCAGGAATGGGCGTATTTCCCTGGGCCGGGGCGCGTCGGCGCGGCGTTCAAACGTACGGTGGAGGCATAACGATGGGTATTCACGTCATCAAGATGCCTGATATTGGTGAGGGCATTGCAGAAGTTGAGCTGGTCATGTGGCATGTCAAGGTGGGCGACGCTGTTACGGAAGACATGATCCTGGCCGACGTCATGACCGACAAGGCCACCATCGAGATTCCATCGCCTGTGCACGGCACGGTCGCCATGCTTGGGTGCGCGGCGGGGCAGGTGATGGCTGTGGGGGCGGACCTGATCCATATTGAAGTGGAGGGGGCTGGCAACCTGAAGCCGCAGGCCGGCGCGGCTGCTGCTGCTTCTGCTGCGATGCCGGCGCCTGCGGCCGTGCCCGCCGTGGCGCAAGCTGCACCGCCTGCTCCGGCCGCGCCGTCCGTTGCCTCGCCCGCGAAGCCTGCGGCGACGGCGATGGGCCAGCAGGTGCAGGCTCCGGCCCGCGTGGCCCGCGAGCCTGGCGAACGTCCGCTGGCTTCTCCGGCTGTGCGCAAGCGCGCCTGGGACATGGGTGTCGAGCTGCAGTTCGTGCACGGCAGCGGTCCGGCCGGCCGCATCCTGCATGCCGACCTTGATTCCTACGTCGCGCGCGGTGTGCATGGGGCTCCGTCCGCAAGCCCGGGCGGCTACCGCGAGGTTCACGGGGAGCAGGCAATTCCGCTGATCGGCCTGCGGCGCAAGATCGCTCAGAAAATGCAGGAATCGAAGCGCCGCATCCCGCACTTTTCCTACGTGGAGGAAATCGACGTCACCGAGCTTGAGGCCCTGCGCGTGCGCCTGAACGAGCAATGGGGCAAGGAGCGCGGCAAGCTGACCGTGCTGCCCTTGCTGGCACGCGCGCTGGTGGTCGCCTTGCGCCAGTTCCCGCAGATGAATGCCCGTTTCGATGACGATGCCGGCGTGGTTACCCATTACGGTCCTGTCCATCTTGGCGTCGCCACACAGACCGATGCCGGCCTGATGGTGTCGGTCATGCGCCATGCCGAAGCACGCGATATGTGGTCGTGCGCCGCGGAGATCGCACGCCTTGCCGATGCCGCGCGCACTGGCAAGGCCACGCGCGACGAGTTGTCCGGTTCGACGATCACCATTTCCAGCCTGGGCGCCTTGGGCGGCATCGTCACCACGCCGGTGATCAATCATCCGGAAGTGGCGATCATCGGCGTCAACAAGATCGTGGAGCGGCCCATGGTGCGCCAGGGCGGGCTGGTAGTGCGCAAGATGATGAACCTCTCGTCCTCGTTCGACCACCGCGTGGTCGACGGCATGCACGCAGCCCAGTTTGTACAAGCCATCCGCGCCTTGCTGGAATGTCCAGCGATGCTCTTTGTGGAGTAATCGATGAATCAACACACCACTACGCTGCTGGTGATCGGCGGCGGTCCTGGCGGCTATATCGCGGCCATTCGCGCCGGCCAGCTTGGCATTCCCACCACCCTGGTCGAAGCCGGAGAACTGGGTGGCACCTGCCTGAACGTCGGCTGCATCCCCTCCAAGGCGCTGATCCATGCGGCTGAAGAGTTTGAAAAGGCCAGTCATTACGCGAGCGGCTCGGCGCTTGGCATTTCGGTGCAGGCGCCGCGCATCGACATCGGCCAGACCGTGCTTTGGAAAGACGGCATCGTCGGGCGCCTGACCGGCGGCGTGGCGGCGCTGCTGAAAAAAAGCGGCGTGCGTGTCGTTAAGGGCTGGGCCAATATTGTCGATGGCAAGACCGTCGAAGTGATTCGCGACGGCGAAAGTCCGCAGCGCATCGGCTGCGAGCATTTACTGCTGGCCACCGGGTCGCACGCTACCGAATTGCCCTTCATGCCGTTCGGCGGGCCGGTGATCAGTGCGACGGAAGCGCTGTCGCCCAAGACCGTGCCGGGCAGGCTGGTAGTGGTGGGAGCGGGCTACATCGGCCTTGAACTGGGCATCGCCTATGCCAAGCTGGGGGCGCAGGTGCAGGTGGTGGAGGCGCAGGAGCGTATCCTTCCTGCCTACGACGCTGAGTTGAGCCGTCCGGTAGCGATCGCGCTCAAGGGCCTGGGCATTGAAACCCACCTGGGCAGCTCGGTGCTCGGCCTGGGCGGGGAGGGTAATGCGGTACGCATCCAGAATGCCGCTGGGGAGGAATCGGTACTTGCCGCAGACCAGGTGCTGGTTGCCGTTGGCCGGCGCCCGAGCACCCGCGGCTTCGGCCTGGAAAAGCTGCGCATCGACATGGATGGGCACTTCATCAAGATCGATGACCAGTGCCGCACTTCGATGCGCGATGTCTGGGCTATCGGCGACGTGACCGGTGAACCGATGCTGGCGCACCGTGCCATGGCGCAGGGTGAGATGGTCGCCGAGATCATCAGCGGCGAGCGCCGCCATTTCAGCCCAGCGGCGATTGCGGCGGTGTGCTTTACCGATCCCGAAGTCGTGGTGGTCGGCGCCACTCCCCAGCAGGCACGGGCGCAGGGCATCGATTGCATCGAAGCTTTGTTCCCGTTCGCCGCAAATGGACGCGCCATGTCGCTGGAATCAAAGGACGGCTTCGTGCGGGTGGTGGCGCGCAGGGATAATCACCTGGTCGTGGGCTGGCAAGCGGTGGGCAAGGCGGTATCCGAGTTGTCCGCCGCATTTGCCCAGTCCATCGAGATGGGCGCGACGCTTGAAGATGTGGCGGGCACGATCCATGCGCATCCGACCCTGGGCGAGGCGATCCTGGAAGCTGCCTTGCGCGCCCTGGGGCATGCGCTGCACATTTGACCCTGCTGCGAGCGTGCAGGCCGTCGATGGCCTGCACCGCTGCGATTGGCGTTATTGTTGCGATGGCGATTGCGTCGGTGCTTGCTGCTGGTTGCGCTTGGCGATTTCATTGCCAATATAGCCGCCACCAACCGCGCCGGCGATAGTAGCCAGCTTGCGGCCGTTGCCGCCGCCTACCTGGTTGCCGATCAAGCCGCCCACCACAGCTCCGATGCCGATGCCCAGCGCACTATTCTGGGGGGCTGGTGCCGGCGCCGGTGCAGGTGCTTGAGCAGGTGCCGGCGCAGGCGAGGCCGCTTGCGGCGCTGCTGCCGCGACACGCGTCGACGGCGTGTACGTATGATGCACCACGGTTTTGTGCTCCACGACTTTGCGTACTTCCGGTTCCGGCGCTGGCGCCGCGACTGTTGCTGGCGTTGCAGGGCTTACAGCGGCGATCGGTGCGGCTGCGGCGCCTGGCATCGTGGTCGCTTGCGAGTTTGGCAGGAGGCCTGCAATTGATGCAGCTCCCACCAGGCTTACCAGTGCCACCGAAGCGGCTGCGGCGACAATCATCGGATGAATTTTGGTGCGTGGGCTGTTTTCCATGTTGTTTTCTCCTGAACTCGCCATCGTTGGCGCTTGCCTGGAAAACGCCTCAGGATGAAAACACGGTGACGCAAAAAGTGTATCGCCGGTAAGCAATTGTTACGGATGCCGCACCACCAGCATAGGAGACGCGTCATCGCCGCTGGCTACTGCACCTTAGCCAGGTCCACTACGACATCGAAATCACACTGGACGTGCATCTTTTCCGCGCCGCAAAGTGCGGCGTCGAACAGCGGCAGCTGGCGCTTGCCGGCGTTTGCGCCCTTGATCGAACGGATGATGCTATCGCGCACGCAGGCGTCGCTGGGCTCCGGCCCGGGCAGCGCCGCTGCGTTGAACTGGAACCTGCCGACGGCGTGGATACGCTTGAATCCGGGCAGCGGCGCGTCCGAGACAAGCATTTTGTCCACTTGAAGCTTAAGCTTCGCTTCCGGGTCGTTCTCGATGGGCGAGAACTGCTGGCTATAGATGCCGCCGTTGTAGTCCCTGATCAGATCACGGTCCATGGTCCTGACCTTGTAGGAAGCCAGGGTCATGCCCGGTTCCGACACTGAGGGAAAGTGATAAGTGCCGCTCTGCATCGGCAAGGACATCAGCGAGCTGGAAATCTCATGCACCTTGCCCCCATGCTCAACGGTCAGTCCGAGCCCGAAACCGCCGATGGTATCGCCCTGGATGCCGAAACTGCCAACCCCAACCTCTGGTTCGCCGGCGCCGGCCAGTTTGAGGCCGCCAGCTACGCAAGTCATGGTGTTGCCTTTGGACGGAGCTGCTGACGGGGCTTGCTGGCCGCATGCTGCGAGCACGAGCAAGACAGGCAAGACGTGAATGGGCTTCATGGCAGTCGCACATTGTAAAAAATGAAATTATGGCATGGTTGCCCCGCGTCTTTGGCTGTATCATCAACGACTTTTTGCGGAGCATGAATATGAAGAAGGGAATGTGGGCTGGCATCGCGATGTCGGTACTGGCGTTGCCGGCCGGCGCGGCGCCAGCGCCGGGTCCGGATTTGCCGCTATGGGAAGCCGGCCTGTTCGGCGGTGCGGCGTCCACGCCGGCTTACCCGGGTTCATCCGAACGCTCCATGCGCGGGCTGGTGCTGCCAATGGTGATTTATCGCGGCAAGATCGTGCGTGCGGATCGTTCCGGCGTGAGCGCGCGCCTGTTCGATACCGAGCGCGTGGACCTGGACCTTGGTTTCCAGATGTCGCTGCCGGCGCGTTCGGACGACGTGCCGGCCCGCGCCGGCATGCCGGACCTGAACTCCTTGCTGGAATTCGGCCCGCGCCTGAAAGTGTTGCTGTCGGAGCCTTCGGCCCCCAATCGGGTAAGGCTGGAGCTGCCTTTGCGGGTGCCGCTTGAAGTGGGGAACGGTTTTCGCCGCCAGGGCCTGGTCTTTGAGCCGCGCGTCGTGTTCGAAACCAGCGGCAGCAACCAGCAATGGCAGGCCGACGCCAATCTCGGCGCGGTGTTTGGCAATACTCGCCTGAACCAGTATTTTTACGAGGTCGCGCCACAATATGCGAACGCCACCCGTCCAGCCTATCAAGCCGGGAGTGGACTGATGATGACGCGCCTTGGCGCGAGCCTGTCGCATTCGCTGGGGCCCGATTGGCGCGTGTTCGGCTTTACCCGCTACGACAACTACACGCATGCTGCCAACCGCGACAGCCCGCTGTTCCGCAAGAATAGCGGGCTGTCGCTTGGTTTCGGTTTTACTTGGACGGCCTATCGTTCGCAAGCGCGGGCCTGGGACTAGGCGGCCGGATTACTGCTCGTCGAATTCCGAGCTGAGGTCCTTGAAACCCTTGCGCACGGCGAAGGGCAGGAATTCGTCCGGCGTGTCGAGCACGATCAGGCGCTTTTCCTGGATCACCGGATCGCCTGGCTTCAGGTCGGGGCCGTTGTAGCCGATGGCGCGCAGGCGCGCGCCAATTTCGGCGATCAATTGATGATCCTTGTGCAAGCCGTCGGTGGCTGGGGCGGCCAGGTCGACATATAGGTCGACCACGCCGTAGCCCTCGTCGAATATGCGGAGGGATTTGATGTCAATGGCGCGGCCGTTGCCGTCGATGGCCTTGAAGGGGCCGCTGAGCTGGATATCGGTGTCTTGAGTCATGCCCGCAGCATACACCATCCAAGGCCGTCGCCGGGCTAGGGTGGCATCTTTTCCAGGTAGTCGCGCAGCGCGGCAATTGCCAGCCGCACCTTGGCCGGCTGCGAATCACGCTGTACCGTCACTGCATAGACGCCCATCGGCGCCATCGACCACTCCGGCAATATCGGCACGGCGAGTCCGGCTTCGATCAGCGGCGCGGCATCCGGGCCGGGCATGCGCATGATGCCGGCGCCCTGCAGCATGATGTGCTGAAGCGCGATGAAGCTGTTGCCGGCAACGGGGCCGTTGACGCGCACGCGGTGCGCCGGCTCGCCCGGCCGGTGCAGTTCGATGAACTCGGTCTGGTTGATCACGCTGAGGTTAAGCACCGGGAACCTGGCCAGTTCCTCCGGCGTGCGCGGCAAGCCATGCTCCTGCGCGAATGATCTGGCGGCCACTAGTACATGGCGCCATTCGGTCAGGCGGCGTGCGACCAGCGCGGAATCGCTCAGCGTTCCGGCGCGGATCGCCAGGTCGTTGCGTTCGGCAATCAAGTCGACGCGGCGGTCCTCGGCGAACAGGCGCAGCGACAATAGCGGGTGGGCGCGCAGCAAAGGCGCCAGCGCTGCCGCCAGGTGCGCGCTGAAGCCGACGGGAAAGGCCACCCGCAGTTCGCCGCGCGGCTCGTCGCGCAGGTCGGACAATCGCTGCTCGGCTGCCTGTGCCGCGTGCAGCATGGCGGCGCAGTCCTCATAGTAGGCCTGGCCGGCCACCGTGGTGCTCAGGCGCCGGGTCGAGCGGTGCAGCAGGGCGAGGCCGGTTTCCGTTTCCAGTTGCCGTATCTGCTGGCTGACTGCCGAGGTGGTCATGCCCAGCTCGCGCGCAGCGGCACTCATGGAGCCAGCTTCCACCACGCGGGCAAAGACGGCCATGCGCCTCAGTCGGTCGATTGTTAAGAGTTGCTTCATAGTGATTGTGGATTTTGCCCTCTTATCGGGGGATCGTAAAGGCGTCATACTGAATCCATCTTCAATCACCCAGGAGTTCCCCATGAAAATCGCATTAATCGGCGCTACCGGCTTCATTGGCAATGGCCTGCTGGCTGAGGCGCTCTCGCGCGGCCACCAGGTGACAGCCCTGGTCAGCCGTCCGGAACGGCTGGCGCCGCAAGCTGGCCTGACGGCGCTTGGCGCCGACGTGCACGACCAGCAGAAACTGACCGGGCAGCTGGCCGGCCATGACGCGGTCATCAGTGCATTCAGCGGCCATGCCCAGCAAGACGTGCGCGAGTACTATGGCCGCGGAATTGACTCGATCGTTGGCGCCGCCAAGCGTGCCGGCGTGCCGCGCCTGCTGGTGGTAGGTGGCGCTGGCAGCCTGGAAGTGGCGCCGGGCGTGCAGGCCGTCGATACTCCGCAATTCCCCGACCAGTGGAAGGCCTCCGCGCTGGGCGCCCGCGACACGCTGGAGAAGCTGTGCAAGGAGCAGGAGCTGGAATGGACCTACCTGAGCCCAGCCGCCTTGATTGAACGTGGCGAGCGCACCGGCAAGTTCCGCATCGGCGGCGATCAGTTGCTGGTCGATGCACAGGGCCAGAGCCGCATTTCGGTACAGGATTACGCCGTTGCGATGCTGGATGAACTGGAACATCCTGCCCATTCGGGCAAGCGTTTCAGCGTCGCCTACTAAGCGCCTGCCAGGTCGGTCAGGCAAGCATTTTGCGCAGCCACGCCAGCAGAACGCCGGGCAGCAGTTCGGTACGCGGCAAGATCGCAAACTGGTGTTTGCCAAAGACTTGGCCGAGATGGTGCGGCGCCTGGTGGTCGATCGCCAGGCAGATCGGCGAGATGCCGGTTTGCCGGGCTTCGATGATGGCTTGCCGCGTATCGTGCAGGCCATACTCGCCTTCATAATGGTCGACGTCGTTGGGTTTGCCGTCCGTCAGTAGGAGCAGGAGCCGGTGCCTGGCCGGTTCGGCGGCAAGGCAGGCTGTCGCATGGCGAAGGGCGCTGCCGGTCCGGGTGTAACGATCGGGCTCGATGCCGGCGATGCGAAGGGAAACCAGCTGGCCGAAGGTTTCGTTGAAGGCCTTTATCTCGCGCACGACCACCCCATCCCTGGATGCGGAATGCGCGCGGCGCGCCGGCGGCGCATGCCCAGGACGTGTGTTTGAAACCCAGCGGCAGGAGCGGCGCGACCTCGCCGTTCTCGTCCTGGTTGATGTCAGCGGATCGACCGACGGCTGGATCAGCGGCCAGCGCCGCGTTATCGACGTTGAACGCGAAGCCCTGCTGCTTGTGAGCCATGCGCTCGATGCCCTTGGCGAACCATTCAGCATCCAGGCTTTTAGCGGCGAAAGCCTCGAATTCAATCTCATGCCGGACGCATTGAATTTTGTGATGCATCTCGGCGACGCTGCATATGATTCCGGCTTGCAGACTTTTTCGATCAATTTGCCCACGGTGTATCCGGGACCGGGCTATTTCCTGGTGTTCGAGCAGACGCTGGTTGCGTCGGCGGTGCCTGAGCCAGTGCCGGTCACGCTGTACGGTGCCGGCCTGCTGGGGCTGCTGGGCTGGACTGCAAGGCGCCCGAGGCTGGCGCGACGATAAGCCAAGCGGGCGAGGCGGCTCCTGGGAAAGCGGTATCGTGGGCGATCACGATGTCAGGTGCCGCCATGTATAACGGATTCATCTTTGCAACAGGGATCGAGAACAGCATTCCGACCATCGAGAATGGCCGCGTACGGATGGACGAGATGGAAAAGTGCGGCCACTACCGATACTGGTGCACGGATTTCGACCTCGTCGAACAGCTGGGCATACGCGCACTGCGCTATGGCGCGCCCCTCCATCTGGCGTGGCCCGGTCCTGGCAAGTACGACTGGTCGTTTGCCGACGAAACATTCCGCGACCTGCGGCGCAGGAATATCGTTGCAATGGCCGACTTGTGCCACTTCGGCGTGCCGGACTGGATCGGCAATTTCCAGAATCCGGATTTTCCGGCCGAGTTCGCGAAGTATGCCCGAGCCTTTGCCGAGCGCTACCACTGGGTCCAGGTCTATACGCCGGTCAACGAGATGCAGATCTGCGCCCTGTTTTCCGCCATGTACGGATGGTGGAACGAGCAGTTGGCCTCCGATTTTGCGTTTGCGACAGCGATCAAGAATATCGTCAAGGCAAACATCCTGGCCATGCGCGAGATCCTCAAGGTACGCCCCGACGCGTTGTTCGTGCAGAGCGAATCGAGCGAATATTTCCATCCCGAGAATCCGGCCGCCATTGCGCAATCGGAGTTCCGCAATGCGCGCCGTTTCCTGTCGCTGGACCTGAATTACGGCCGCAGGGTCGACTCCGAGGTCTATGAGTACTTGCTGGATAATGGCATGACGCGCGAGGAGTATCATTTTTTCCTCGACAATTGCCTCAAGCACCAGTGCATCATGGGCAACGATTATCAGGGTGCGCAACAATGACGTGCCCATTGTGGGCTATACCTGGTATTCGCTGATCGACCAGGTCGACTGGGATGTCGCCCTGCGCGAAAACCGCGGCACCGTCAATCCGCTTGGCCTGTTCGACCTGCAGCGCAATATCCGCGCCGTTGGCACGGCTTATCGCGACCTGATCCGGGATTGGTGCGAAGTGCTGCCGACCCAGAGTATTTGCCTGCGGGTGCCTATCGTGCTGCCGCTTGATGATGAGTGCGCTGCCGCCGGCGTGGCAGCGCCAAGGCCCGATATCGGCCAGCCAAGCAGCCAGGCGACTGCCGCGCCGACCAATACGGAATGAGTGCTACAGCTTGCGCACCGCGCTGAGGAAGTCTTCGTTAAAGCGGAACAAGGCAGGGTCGCTCTCCGCGATTTGCTGGCAGCGCAGGACGAATTGCTTGGGTTCCCCCTGCAGCAGACGGTAAATGGCTTGCTTGCCGTCCTTGCGCTCGATGGCATTTGCCGTGACCCAGCCCATGTCGTAACCGAGCTGGCGCGTGATTTCAGCCTCGGCCAAGGCGACCTTGCTGCTATTCTCGCGCCCTAATTCAGATTGGACCTGGCTTGCGAGATCAACTTTCTTCGCGTCGCGTGCAAGGCCGCGCAGATGCTCGATGGGAGCGAGGGGTTAGAGCTGGACGCCAGCGATCCTCGCTATTTTGCGTTGCAGTGCCATTTTGTCAAGTGCTTCATCTGGGAGGTTGCGGAAGATCTCGAGGCGCGTCTTGATTTCGCGGCAGACCGTAAAGAACTCCTGGCGAATCTGCTCAACCGGTCCTTGCACGGCGGCGGGGTTGCGGAAGTTCCAGTTCGCTGTTGCGGGTTGGCCGGGCCAGTTCGGGCATGGTTCGCCCGCAACCAGGTCGCACATGGTGATGACGAAATCCATTTCCGGCGCGTCCGGCGCCGAGAATTCATCGAGGGATTTGCTGCGCAATCCTGCCAGGGTATTGTCAAGCGCCCGGATTTGCTCGACGGCGAAGAGATTGAGCTTGCCGGCAGGGTGGCTGCCTGCGCTGAACGCGCGAAACCGGCGTCCGCCGACAGCATTCAACATTGCCTCGGCCATGATGCTGCGTGCAGTGTTCTGGGTGCTGAGGAACAGCACATGATAAGTTCGGGTGCTCATGCAAAATGCCGGATCATAACGGAGCAAGATTACAGTTTTATGACATTTTCCCGCCTGGCCTCGGCTTGACATGCAAAAGTGTGCGCTGCATAGTTGCTGGCGCGAGGAACAGGGAGCGAACCATGCAAAGGCCGGTATTACCTGAAGCGGAGCTTGCAAAATTTGCCGGAGAAATGCGCGCGAATTATCGGTCGAAGATCCCTGCCGCCGGGGCGCCAGATCCCGTTGCAGCGGTTCGAGGGCTGCCGATCCCGGCGCGGCTTTATGCTCCGCTGGGGGCGGCCGGCAATGCCCTTCCGATGGTTCTCTTTGCCCACGGCGGCGGTTTTGTCGCGGGTGACCTCGATACCCATGACGTGCTGGCACGCGCCATCGCGAACAGATCGGGCGCGCTTGTCATTGCAGTCGATTACCGCCTGGCGCCGGAACATCCTTTCCCGGCTGGACTGGACGACGTTTATGCCGCGCTGGAATGGCTGGCGAAGGAGGGCGGCAGCATTGGCGGCGATCCTCAACGGATGGCGGTCTGCGGGGACAGCGCTGGTGCGAACCTGGTGGCCGGAGCGGCTATCCTGGCGCGGGATCGGCGCGGCCCCGGGATCGGCGCACAATGGCTGATGTATCCTGCACTGGACAACAGGATGGACACCGCGTCCTGGCATGCATACGGCGAAAAGAATTTCCCTACCCGCGCCATGAACATGAAAGTGCTTGCTGCCTATGTCCCGTGCGGGATGGATGCGAACGCGCCCCTGCTTGCGCCGATGTGGGCGCGGCATGAGGGCCTTCCCGCTACGTTGGTCCAGGTCGGGGAGCATGACCCGCTCCGGGACGAGGGCGTTGCTTATGCGCAGGCCCTGAAGGATGCGGGCGTCGATGCCAGGGCCAGGGTTTACAGGGACCAACAGCACGGGTTCATCCAGTTTTTCAAGGATGCTGAACACTTCCCGGAAGGCGCCGCAGCGCTCGACGAGGGATGCGCCTTCCTCCGGGCTCACATCGGCTGATTTGCTGCTTTCGATGCCGGTTTCGCTATCGCATTAACGGAAAAGGTCATTGGACACTCCAAGTCCCGCGCGCTAACTTGCGTAAAAACATTATTGGAGACGAACGTGACCAAACCCTTCTCGCTATGGGGGGGCGCTGCTGTATTGGCTTCCTCCATGCTGTCCCTCAGCGCCTTGGCCGGAGCGCCCTATGCGCCGGTGACTTTCCAGAACGCCTCAGTGCACGACCCTTCCGTGATCAGGGCGGGGGGCAGCTACTATGTATTCGGCTCCCATCTTGCTTCGGCCAAGTCCACGGACCTGATGAACTGGACGCAGATCACCAGTTCCGTCAGCGCCACCAACAAGTTGTTCCTGAACGGTGCCAGCAACGTCTTTACCGAACTTGCGGAGACTTTCAGCTGGGCGCAAACGAACACCCTGTGGGCGCCGGACGTCGTCCGCCTGGCCGACGGCCGCTACTACATGTACTACAACGCCTGCAAGGGCGATTCGCCGCGCTCAGCCCTGGGCGTTGCGGTCGCCGACAAGATCGAGGGCCCTTATGTGAACAAGGGCATCATCCTGAAGTCGGGCATGTGGGGGCAGGCCAGCTACGACGGTACCATCTACGACGCCCTCAAGCATCCGAATACCGTCGATCCGAACGTCTTCTTCGATAACGGCGGACGGCTGTGGATGGTCTACGGCTCTTACTCCGGCGGCATTTTCATCATGCAAATGAACCCGGCGACTGGCATGCCGCTGCCGGGGCAGGGCTATGGCAAGCGCCTGATGGGCGGGAATCACAGCCGGATAGAAGGGGCTTACGTGATGTACAGCCCTGTCACGCAGTACTACTATCTGTTCACCTCATTCGGCGGGCTGGATGCGGCAGGGGGCTACAACATGCGCGTGGCGCGATCCGTTGCGCCGGACGGTCCCTATTTCGACGCGCAGGGCGTGAACATGGCGAACGTCAAGGCAGATCCTGCAAAGCCCTTGTTCGACGATGCGTCGATTGCCCCATATGGCGTGAAAATCATGGGCAATTTCCTGTTCGAGCGCAAGATCGGCGAAACGGGCACCGGTATCGGTACCGGATATGTGTCCGCGGGCCACAACTCGGCTTACTACGACGCCGCAAGCCGAAAGCACTTCCTGATCTTCCATAGCCGCTTCCCTGAACGTGGCGAGCAGCACGAAATCCGCGTGCACCAGATGTTCATGAACGCTGACGGGTGGCCGGTGGTGGCGCCATACCGCAATACCAATGAAACGCTGGCTGCTGTTCCGCGCGGTTTTGTCTTTGGCGACTATATGTTCGTCAATCACGGAAAGGACATTTCGGCCACGATCAAGAAGTCCCGGCTGGTCACGCTGAATCCCAACGGCACAATCAGCGGGGCGGCAACCGGCAGCTGGGCGCTGGTTGGGAGCAACCAGGCTGAAATCAACCTGGCTGGGTCGCCGCCTTTCAAGGGCGTGTTCCTGAATCAGTGGGATGAGACCTCCGGCAGCTATGTGATGACATTTACTGCGACGTCGCGCGAGGGCGTGTCCATCATGGGCAGCCGCATGGCGCCCCGTAGCGACATGCAGGTGGTGCAGGCTGTCTATGGCGAACTCAGTCTCGGTAACACCAATGCGGTCACTGGCGATATCGTGCTGCCGACCAGCGCTGCGCGTGACTCGGCCATCAGCTGGATATCATCGAATCCTTCGGTATTGAGCAATACCGGGCAGGTCACCAGCCCTGCCAATGACGTGAACGTCACGCTGACAGCGACTATCACCAAGGGACATGCGCGTGCCGTCAAGACCTTCGTGGTCACGGTGCGCAAGCTGGGTAGCATGGTTGCCCATTACGCGTTTGACGGGAACCTGGGCGACGCGACGGGCGCCTTCGGCGCCGGCGCCGTCGTCGGCAGCAAGATAGATGCCGCCGGCGGCAGCATGGCGTACGAGCCGGGGATGAAAGGCAGTGCCGCCGTCTTCGATGGCGCATCTGGCGTGCGTTTGCCGGATGGGCTCATCACGGGCAATAGCTACACGGTTGCCATGTGGCTCAAGCCTGCCCAGCTGACCGCGTTCTCGACCACCTTCTTTGGCGCGCGCAACGGCGATTCGTGGATCAGCTTCCTGCCCAAGGGACACGACTTTGTTGGCGGCGCCAGCATGCTGTGGTCGGGAACGGCATGGTATGACGCCGGCTTGGGCATGAACATCCCGGCCGGGCAATGGTCGCACGTGGCGTTCACGGTCAAGAACGGCGCGGTCAATGTGTACGTCAACGGCGCGAAGCGTTTCAGCGGCGTGAACTTCCCGAATGTCTTCACAACGACCAACGGCGTGTTCGCGCTGGGGGTCAATTGGTGGGATGCGCCTTACAAGGGTTCGATGGATGACTTGCGCATCTATGGTTCGGCCTTGAGCGATGGGGAAGTCGCGAGCATTGCGCGCTGAATCAGTGTGGCTTGTCGTCCGGCTCTTCACCTAGCTTCGCTGCGGTTTCCTCCAATAAGGCGCCGCGGTTTGTCAGCCGCGAGAATTCCCGGTTGCCGTCTACCAGTGCGACGAAGGGGCCGGGCCGGCGCAGCACCGCACGGGTCAATTGAGCCCTGGGCGCATCTCGCAGGTTTGGCGCCCAGGCTTCGAATGCGGCATTGGGCAATAAGGTCGCGAGCAGCTCCCTGGAGACCCATTGGGCGCGTTCCTTGCTTGACCGCAGGGATACCCATTCGGTCTCTATATACACCTGGCCTGGATCGGGATTCATCTCATTTCGCTGCAGCGATTCGATGAATCTGGCAACTATCGATCGCGCGTCATATGGGGTAAAGCTTCCAGATTCGTTTAATTGTGGCGGACCGCCTGCACTGATTCTTTTGGGGTCGGGATGCCACTCAGTATTGGGAGCGATGGGCGGAAGTCCAGGGTAAATTGAAAGCAGGCTCTGTAACCAGGCGACTTCGAGCCAGGGATAGCGGCGAGTTAGCGCTTGGCGCAACTCCCTGATTGTCGCAACGGCGAGGAAGCTGCGCTCGGAGTTTGCTGACCGCTCTACGAAGACACATGCCTTGACCCCTCGCATCCGCTCCACCATGACAATCGCGATGAAGAGGCGGGAGGTCAGCCATTCAGTGCCATCGCCAAGCATGACCAGCACATAATCCGCGGGTGTCTGAATTTGAACCTGATCCAGCATGGCTGACGAAGAGTCGGCAATTTCCGCAGCCAGGGTCGCCGAACGGATGTTGTCGAGAAGAGGCATGGTGGTGGCGGGAGCGGCAGGCACCAGTTCGAGTTCGACCTTGAAGAGCGAAAGCCTGGTGATGCGGCTTCCAAGGGCTGCGACGAAGAGTGTAATCGGCCGATAAAAGACGATACCCATCGCGAGCGCCACTACTGGCCACGCTAGGGCCTTGACGATCCCGACAAGCGATGAGTTGGCATCGGGCCCGCTTCGGACACCATCGGTGAAGGCGGGATGCTGGGCCGCAGCTTGGCCGGCGATCAGCGCGTAAGCGGCAAGCATCAACAGTGTCGCGACGGCGCTCTTCATCTTTGTTGCTCCCTTGTTGGCGAGTCTCAAATTTTGCGGGCAACGGCTGCGCTCAATCCTCTCCGATACTCACGTCGCCTGCAAATACAACAAATGCGCAACCTCTCCGGCCTGTCTGGGTCGTTTTGATCTTTCTCAAACCATGCGTGAAAGGCGGATAACGCAACAATTTTCAGCCGTAAGATCGTCGTAAGGCAAGAAGCCGGGAGGGAAATTAGAGTAGCTGCAGCACGTCGCAAGTGCAATTCGATCACTTCTAACTGGAAACGGAAATGAACGCACGATTGATGCAGCCCTTGGAAGAGAATGGCATTTCCCTGTCAAACGAAGAGCTCTGGCGCGAAGTGGACCATTTGCTGGCCAGCCCAACCTTCGCGAAGGCGCCCCGGATGTGTCGCTTGCTGACCTTCCTGCTCGAAAAAAAATTGAGCGGCAATGAGCAAGAGATCAACGAATATGCGATCGGTTTGGATCTTTTTGGTCGCGATGCGAGTACGTACGACACCAGTCTCGACCCACAGGTCCGGGTACAGATTGGGCGTTTGCGCCAGCGGCTTTCGGCTTACTATGCGGCGCTGGAAATCACGCCTGCGATTCATGTCTCGATCCCGATGGGAAGCTATGTACCCGTCATTGCCTGCCCTGGTACGCAGCCAAAGCTCCTGCGCTACAAGCGAATTCTCCTGACTCCCTTGCGTAACCTGACCGGCGCTGGCGCCAGCAATACCTTTGTCTGCGGGCTGGACGAAGAGCTGGGCTCAAGGCTGTTCCAGACTTTGGGCAAGGGCTTGCAAGTCAGCGCTGTATCGGATGCCAATCAATCGCCGCGGCTGGAAGGCAGCGTGCGGGTGGAGGATGACCATGTGCGCGCTTCCATCCGTTTGGTCGACCCGGGAGCAGGAAGCATCGCCTGGCTCTCGCAATTTGATCGCCGCGGCGAACTCTGCATGTCATTGCAGGAAGAGCTGGCCGGGGCGATTTGCGACGCTTTACAGTTCTACCTGGTAGATCATCGTGGCCGCGGAATGTTCTCTTCCTGAGGATCTTCCTTGAACGTGGCCTCGGTGACCGTGTTGTAGAAGTGGATGTAGTAGTTGAACACTGCCGTATCGTCACTGTGGTCGTTATAGGTGGCGAGCGACAGGCCGAAGGGGCCCTTTGCGCTGGGCAGCAACGGCGCTCCAGCCGGTTTGGCCGTGATTTCCTTGATGGTCCAGCCACTGATCGAGGCGTCGTCGTCCAGCACAAAAAGGCAGACCGATGGACGGTTGATCTTCATATTGCAAGTGTCGGACTGCACGAACGATTCGCCGGTGACCGGCTCGATGTAGGTGTAGGTGGCATTGGCATCGCTTTCGATGCCGAAGATACTGACAACGATGCGGCGTTGAACAGTAGGTCTGTCGAGTGGGTGCATGTATTTCCCTTCTAATGGCTAGAAATAAATTGGAAGTACGAACTGTCACGATATCCGATCTGGCTGAGTAGTTTGGCTCCTTTCGTAAAGACTTCTTGGTTTTGCAGGCAAGCGTTTACGCGAACCCATGGGTCGAGGATCTGATAGTTCATGGACCGGCCGGCATCGCCTTCGATCAAGGCGTGGATCTTCCTGCAGACCTGGGCCGCCGCACTCGCGTTTTTCGCTTGTAGCTGCAGCATGGCCTGGAGCTGCAATGCTTCGATCAACACCAGTCTTCCGCTCAAGTTGGACTGGTTGCTCTTGTAGAATGGTTCAAGGCTGGCGACTGCGCCATTTACTTCCTGCTGCGCCGCCGGTACTTCACCGTTCGCCCGCATGGCTGCCGCTACTTGCGTGCGCGCACCCGCCTCGCGCAACTTCCAGTCCGAGTTCATTGGGTCGAAGGCGAGGATGGTTTGCAGGCGCCGGTGCACATCCCGCGTTCTTGGCAGCAGGTCGGCAGGCGGTGAATGGCGGGCAATGATCCTCAGTCGATCCACATCGAGGCCGGCCATTTCAACTTGCCAGGCACGGTTTTCCGGATCGTGCGAGGTCAACTGGGTATACAGCAGTTTTGCTTCGTCGTAATCGCGTAGTGCGATGGCATCCAGGCCGAGCGCTACGCCAAGCGTTGCCCGATGCTGCAGGGCGAGTGCATGGCGGCGTGCCAGCGTTGACTCGTCCGGGAATTGCTTGCGGAGTTCCAGGATCAATTGCATCTCCTGCGCATACAACTGCTGCGCATCCTGCAACTCACCCAAAGCCTCCTTGGCCGAGGCCAGCCACGAATAGCTGCTTGCAAGGTCGCTCTTGACTGAACGGGCATCGGGCTTGTTGGCCAGGACGCGCTGTTTCAATCCTATCGAGTGCTGGAACTCCGGAACCGCCAGTTCCGGCATTCCGCGCTGGAAGGCCAGGCTACCAAGATTATTGTGGGCGTACGATTGTTCGATCAGCCATTCGTCATTTTCCGGTTCGAGGCTGTGCAGCCGGTCCGAATAGGCGAGGTAGTCGCGCCATGCGGCGCCGGCGGCCTCCCAGTCGTTGCGGTCCTTGTGCATCTGGCCGACCCAGTATGCATTGGCGCCGAGACTCTTGAGCACCTGGATGTCTGTTGGCGCAGCCTGGTGCCGGCGAGTCAGGATCGCGTTGGCCTGGTTCAGTGCATCAATCGCTACCTTGGAATCTCCCCGTGAACGTGCGACCTCGCCGATCACCTGCAAGCCTTTGGCGCGCAAGGTGAGGGCGGTTGCGCTCAAGTCGTCGTCATCGGAGCCGCGCAGGAATTGCATTGCCTTGCCGCTGACGCTTTCGAGCAGGTCGAGGCGGCCCAGCGGGCGCAGCTTGTCGGCGAAGTCGCCGAGCATGAAGTCCATCATGCTTTCCGCTTCGTTGCGCCGCTGTTCGGCGGAACGTTTGGCAGCGACAGCGCTCAATCCCAGGCCGGTGGCCAGCAGGGCCAGGGTGATGATTGCGGAGAGAGCCAGGATTTGCAGGCGGTCGCGCTGGCGGGCGCGCTGGTGCGAGGCGCGGATCAGCTCGGATTCATTGTCCGAAAGCGAGAGCACGCCCGCATGCTGTAGCTCGCGCGCTTCGTCCAGCAGTTTGCCGCGCGGGAGGAGCAAGTCGGCCGGACGTCCCTCGTCGCGCCATCGCGTTGCCTGCTGCGCCAGGCGGCCGCGCGTGCGCAGCGCCACCCGATGCGCCGCGATCCAGTCGGTCATGCGCGGCCAGCGGCGCAGGATGGCGTCGTGCGCGATGCCGAAAACCGGATTGCCGTCGGCCAGGTCGCTGACGAACAGGCGCGCTTCGACCAGCGCCTGCACTGCCTCGTGCGCGGCAACGCCGCGCAGCGCCGACCATGGCGCGCGTTGGCTGGTGGCGGTGTCTCCGTCGAGGGACAGCACGATCAGCAGGGACATGATGTGGGGAATGGTTGCGCGTTGGGCGTCGCTCAGCTCCAGCACCACTTGCTCCGCGCGCTGGCCGATCGCGCCTTCCAGGTCGCCCAGTTGGTGGAAGGCCTCGAAGCTGAGGACTCCCTGTTCCGTGCGCAGGCGGTACAACTCCTGCAAGCAGTACTGTAGAAGCGGCAGCGCATCCGGGCTGTCTGTCGCGCTTTCGCACAGTACGTCGTCCAGCCTGGCATCGGTCGCGGGATCGGTGTCGAAACTGAGTCCGGCCGCAGCCGCCGGCCGGCGTATGATCTGAGCGATGTCGCTGAAGCCGGGAGCGCCAAGGTCGAAGTGGCCGCCATGCCGCTTGCCCTCAGTGAGCAGGGGGTACTTCGCTATGCTGGGGTAGAAGTCGTTGCGGCAGGCAATTACCAGGAGCGCGGCGCGGCTGCGCGCCAATTGCTCCAGCGTTTTCAGGAAGGCTTGGCGTTCGGTTTCGGCGATGCGGCCATCGTTGAAGAAGGCCTCGAAGCGGTCAATGAAAACCGCGAAGCGAAAGCCGCTGCGCGACGGCGCATAGCTGTCGAGCGCCGCCTCCATCACCGCAATCACGGAGGCGCAGGATTGCTGCAGGCGTATGCCAAGGGAGATTGCGTTCTCCCCCGGGAAGGCACATTGCTCGCCGCATTGCAGGTCGATCAGGGACCCGGCGAGGCCGGTGAACAGGGTTTGCTCGCCAAGTTCCACCAGGTCGAAGGCTGTGGAATCCAGCACCGCGACTTCGCAATCCGGGCCCCGCGCCGACAACGCGGGAAACAGTCCGGCCTGGACCAGCGATGTCTTGCCGACGCCGCTAGGGCCGAGCACCATCGTCAGGGCGAAGCCATGCCTGGCTTGCTCTGTCACCGTTTCGACCAGGTTGCGGGTTGCTTCGTCGCGGCCAAAGAAAACATCCGCGTGCGCCTCGTCAAAGGCCATCAAGCCGCGGAACGGAGAACCAGCCTGCCAGTTGCGCGTGCCGTGCGATTCGAAATCAATCGGAGCCACGGCGCGGTAGCCGCGCATGCGGATGGTCTCGATGTATTCCGGTGATTTCGCGTCGTCCCCGAGCAGGCGGCGCAGTTGCGCAACGTTCTTGTGCAGCGAGCTGTCGCTGTTGACGATGTTGCCCCAGCACTGCTGCAGCAATTCGTCTGCGCTGACCACGGCACCATGCGCATTGCACAAGGCAAGCAACACATCCATCGTGCGCGGCTCCATCTGGCGCCTGCCTTGCTCGCCCTCGATCGAGTTGGTGGACGGGTCGATCAGCCATGCACCAAAGCGGAAGGGGCTCCTTGTTCCTTTCAATCCTGCTGCTGCGGCATTCGAGTCGGGCATGTCGGACGTGCGCTGGAGAGACGATGGCGCATGCTAACACGATTGCTGCGAAAAGTTGCGACGCAGAATTGGCACGATATCGCTTGATACGGCGCTGATACTTGTGTTACGCGGAAGCGCAGTCCTAATCTCAAATCCGAAACACCCGGTCTGTCCCATATAACATTTCCAGTGAGGGCGTGATGTCAGACAGCTTGCAAAAATGGGTGGGACGGAACCGTCCCCCACGCGTACAAATTACCTACGATGTAGAAGTCGGCGGCGCCGTCGAGAAGAAGGAACTACCTTTGGTGGTGGGCCTGCTGGCCGACCTGTCGGGCCAGCCGCTGGTGCCGCTGCCCAAGCTGAAGCAGCGCCGCCTTGTGGAAATCGACCGCGACAACTTCAAGGAAGTGATGGCGAAGATTGCGCCGCGCCTTGACCTGTCGGTGTCGGACACCTACAAGAAAGACGGCAACCTGAAGATCGAGTTGAAGTTCAATGAGATCGACGACTTCCATCCCGAATCCATCGCGCAGCAGGTGCCGCGCCTGGCCAAGCTGCTGCTCGTTCGCCAGCAATTGCGCGACTTGCTCGGCAAACTCGATGGCAACGATGAACTCGACACGCTGCTCGAGAAGATCGTCGAAAACACCGAAGAGCTGAAAACGCTGAAGGCTGAAAGCGGGGCCGATGCCGGCGGCGAGGCCGCGGAAGAGAAAGCCGAGGAAGTCCAGTCCTGATAGCGCCAACGCGCTGTCTTCTCCACTCATCAGAGAGAGTCCAAAATGGCCAGTAATCAAGAGGAAGTCCAGGCCGGTGCCAGCACGACCAACCAGGAATTGAGCCTGTTGGATCGCATCGTCCAAGAAGGAAAAATGGCAGTCGAGCCATCGCAAAGCCAATATGCGCGCCAGCTCCTGGGCCAGTTCGCCACCCAGGTGCTGGACGAAGGCATGAAGAAGGCGCCCGACGTGGGCGTGGTTGCCATGATCAACGAGCGCGTGGCGCAGATCGACAAGATCCTGAGCGACCAGGTCAACGCGATCCTGCACGACGAGCGTTTCCAGGCCCTGGAGGCATCGTGGCGCGGGCTGCATGACATGGTGTTCGGCACCGAGACTGGTACGATGCTCAAGCTGCGCCTGCTGAATGTCTCGAAAAAGGAATTGTTGAAGGACCTGGAAGGCGCGGTCGACCACGACATGAGCGTGCTGTTCAAAAAAGTCTACGAAGAAGAGTACGGCACCTTCGGCGGCAACCCGTACTCGCTGTTCATCGGCGATTACTACTTCGGCCGCCATCCGCAGGACATCGCGCTGCTCGAACGCCTGTCCAAGGTCGCGGCGGCGGCGCATGCGCCGTTCATTGCAGCCGCTGCGCCATCGCTGTTCGACATGGGATCGTTCACCGAGCTGGGCGTGCCGCGCGACATGGCGAAGATCTTCGAAAGCGATGAACTGGTGTCCTGGCGCGGCTTCCGCGATTCGGAAGACTCGCGATATGTCGGCCTGGTGTTGCCGCGCTACGCCGCCCGCCTGCCGTATGGCGCCAAGACCAATCCTGTGGAGCAGTTCGCGTTTGAGGAAGACGTGGACGGCAAGGACCACAACAAATACCTGTGGGCGAATTCGGCCTACCAGCTCGGCCTGCGCATCACCGATGCCTTCGCCAAGCATAGCTGGACCACCGCGATCCGCGGCGTGGAAGGCGGCGGCAAGATCACTGGCCTGACAGCGCACACGTTCAAGACCGACGAAGGCGATATCGCCCTGAAGTGCCCGACCGAGGTGTCGATCACCGACCGCCGCGAAAAGGAGCTGAACGACCTTGGCTTCATCGCCGTGGTCAACTCGAAAGGCTCGGACATGGCCGCCTTCTTCGGCGGACAGACGGTCAGCAAGCCGAAGCTGTACAACAAGGACGAGGCGAATGCCAATGCAGCCTTGTCTTCACGCCTGCCCTACGTGCTGGCCGCCTCGCGCTTTGCCCACTACATCAAGGTGATCATGCGCGACAAGATCGGCAGCTTCCAGACCCGCGACAGCGTGGAAAACTTCCTCAACAACTGGCTGAGCGACTATGTGCTGCTAAGCCCGAGTGCATCGCAGGGTGAGAAAGCGCGCTTCCCGTTGTCGGAGGGACGGGTTGACGTCACCGAAGTGCCAGGCAGGCCCGGCGCGTATTCTGCCACCGTGTTCCTGAGGCCGCACTTCCAGATGGAAGAGTTGACAACTTCGATCCGCCTGGTGGCACAACTGCCAGCGGCAGGGGCCTGATCGACCCTCTTCAATGCACGCCGTATGGAGGGCAGTCCTGATCTGCTGCCCATGCGGCAAAACTTTCAATGGAGTCTACGATGTCTGACGTATTCATTCTGGACCTGGGCGATAGCATCAAGGGGAACTGCGCTATAGATGGCTACGCCAATAAGATCATCATTAATTCATTCAGCCATGGCGCATATATTCCAATGGCGAACGACGCCGCGAATACCGAGCGCACGGCCGGTCGGCCCGTACTCTCTGAAATGGGACTCGTCAAACTCTCCGATCTGTCCACCACGGAGCTGTTCAAAGCCTGTACGCGGGGAACCAAACTTGGAACCGCCAAACTGCATGTTGGACGCGTGGAAAATGGCGTGTACATGAATTTCATGACGTACACCCTGGACAACGCCATGATCTCGCAGATGAATTCAAGCGGTGGCGGCGCAACCGGAATTCCGGCCGATGCCTTCTCGATCAACTTCACCAAAATTAAAGCCGATTTCACCCAGCAGAAAACTGACTCTACTGCAAAAGGCACTGGTACTTGGAACTGGAATCTCGAGACGATGAAAGCTGATTGAGAGGCAAGTATGTCCCTGGACCGCCAACTGATCGATACCTTCGAGGGATCGCAATGCTCTGAAGCGTTTGAAAGGGCCAGGGGCGAACCTCCGCCAGTCCTTCAACATGCCTGGGCAGATGCGGCCGTGCTGTTTTGGGGGGCAATGTGGGCGCAGGGTGCGATCGACGCCTCTCAGCCATTAATAATCCTCGACCTGGGGGCGCCCAGTGGGCTCATTGCGTGGGCGTTGCCCCGCCTGTTGGCAGAACGCCTGGAGCGTTCATCTTGCGCCGGAATGGCAGTATCCTATAAACATTGCCCTGCAGACGGAGTCAAAGGACTTGATGTCGGGGGCAATCCCCTGGTTTGCGTTGGCTGGAAGTGCATGGGATCGCTTGCTTCAGCGCACTATGCGCTTGACCGCGGCAATGTCTACATTGCGGAAATGCAGGAACCGCCCAGTAGCGGGCATGCGGATGCGCTGCTTGCGTACTACGCCATCTGCTGCGGCAGATCGCCCGTAGTATTGCCGCTGGCGGCGATTGAATGTGTTTCAGCACTGGCTAGCCAGAGTAGGGAGCGTTATCTTTTCTTAGGCGCGGACCTCGGGATTGTCAACGAACCGGCGTTACGGGAGCAGGTGATCGGCAAGGAGTACCTGAACCTGCACGCCCTCCTTCTCGACCGGACATGGCATGGGGCACGTACATGGTACTGCCAGCCCGGCGACGCGGAACTGGCGACCTATCTTGTCGCGGGGAGCGTGGTACCACTCGCGGCTATCGAGGTGATTGGCAAGATTCTCGAACAAGGGCAAGCCTACCGAAGCTTGGCCATAATGGAAGCGGCATCCTATCTGACGGCGCCAGCGGCGGCGAAACTTATACCTGCCATGTTGGCGTCCACGTCTTACTTTCCTGCGCTGCTGCAGGTTTGCCCCCGGCACATAGATTTTAGTGCTCTCCATTCTGGTGTAGCGCAACAGTGGCGCGCTGTTCTCGAGCAGACATGGAACAACTATCGCACTCAAAGTGTTTTCGACTGCTTTTATCGGTGCGTGGCCGAATATTCCGCATCGGTTGGCGACTGGGGGTTGGCAAAGCAATGCATCGAGTCTGGTCTTCAACTTCACGGCGACAATCCAGTCGATCTGGTTTTCCTTGCGCGCTGCGAAAGCGCAAGTGGAGATTTGAATCGCGCCCACGATCTATTACTCCAGGCGGTCGCCCTTGCCCCATGCGACACAAATGCACTAAGCGAATTGGAAGCGATCAAGCGGCGCTTGGCGGACGTGGGCCGACTGCCAGTTGATCCCGGACGCCGCGATCCATCCGGGGTTCTTGTATTGGAAGCACTGCACATGGACCATGCACCGGCACTCTTGCGTCAATATCGGGACCGAGGCATTGCGGCCATGGCCGGGCTGCCGGAACTGCAGACGCTGGCCCAGGTCAGGCAATGGATTCGCTCGCAGCGGCTCACGGGAGGACTTGCAGCACAGGCAATCATTCACCGGCGCTGGGGCTTGGTAGGTATGGTCTTTCTCCGGCGTAGTGGGCGCAATGCCTATTTCTACTTCTGGGCCGGTTGTGATTTCCAGGGGTGCGGATACGCTAGCAATGCCGCTCGTTTGCTCTTCGAGATGGCAAAGGAAGCGGGAGTCCATTCGGTGTACACCTCGGTACGAGAAGGCAATTATAGGTCTCGTCGCGCATTGGATAGTTTGGGCTTCACTGCAATGGAAGTCTGCATCGAAGAAGATCAGCGGCTGCTTTTTATGCACAAATCCCTGGTCCCAGGTGTAACGCGCGAAGAAGTCGCTGAGTGGCAGTTGCAAACACTGTGCAGGGAGATTGCGGCACCTTTTCGTTTTGCTAGCGCGCCGGCGGTATTGCAATCGTCTTGCGCCTTGGAGCGATTCGAGTCTGCTAGAAAGGAAGAAGATATGAGTGTTTAATGGGAAAGCGGGGTAAATACGTTTGAACTAACTTAGGTCTGCCAACTATTACAGGAGATTTTCAGTTATGTTTCCATTCTTGATACCGATAGGTATGGCCGGATATCACGGCTATAAGAGTGTTCAGGCATTTAGCAACGGCAACTCTCGCGAGGGAGCGGTACATGCCGTGGGCGTCGTCACTTCCGGGATGGGCGGAATGATAGCGGTTGCTGGGCAGGTTCCCAGGGCGGTAACTGCTATCAGGATGGCGACCACTCAGGCACCGGGAGTGGTGAATTGGATGGCGCCACCCAATCCAGGGCAATAAACGAATGCGGATAGGATCGGACTGCCTGTCTGATCCGGCATTTTTCAAAAAGGGGGCTCTTGCCCCCTTTGAATTGCGCTCAGTTGTTACGCGGCTGATACTTGTGTAACGCTGGTGGGAAACCCTAACATCAATTCAAGCCCTTTTGTCGACTAGCCTTGAAATGGTGCTCACATGAAGTTCATGTCATCGAATTCCGTATCACCGTTGTTCGACCGCCTCACGGGGATAGCTGATGCCGCAGGAGGTAGCCGCTTGCTGGATGCCGACGGTGTGCAGCAGTCGGTGTTGACCGATTTATCCAGGCTTTTCAATTCGCGAAACGGCCTGACGATAGAAGAATTCCTGGGCGATAAGCCAAATTCTCTACATTACGGCCTGCCGGATACCCTGCGCCTGTCGCCCCAGTCCGCCGCCGACCTCGCCCAATGGGAACAGGTGGTGACGCGCGCTCTCGCGTTATATGAGCCGCGCCTGATGCAAGTGGGGGTAAAAGTGGAGCCTGAGCCAGGCAAGCCCATTTCGGCGCGCATCAGGATTAGCGGCGCGGTGACACAGGGGCGACAGCAGCGCCGGTTGCATTTCAATTGTGTGCTGGACGGCCATGTGGCAGCCCTGGAGCCGGCGGCATGAACCCGAGGGAGAAACCAGTGATCCGTGCTCAGGATGAACTGCTCGAATACTACCGCCGCGAACTGGCCTACCTGCGCACGCAGTCTGCCGACTTCGCGGCGCGCTACCCGAAGGTCGCGCATCGGCTGGTGTTGACGAGCGACGAGGCGGCCGATCCGCATACCGAGCACCTGATCCAGTCGGTGGCTTTCCTGAACGCACGCGTGCATCGGGAGCTGGAACGTGACTTTCCGACCGTGGCTGCGGCGATGCTCGAGAATCTGTGCCCAAGCCTGACGCAGCCCGTGCCCGCCATGACTGTCATGCAGATGACGCTCGACCCTAATGAAGGCAAGGTCACGGCCGGGATGCCGGTGAAGCGCGGCACCATGCTGTCCACCACAGCCGCGACGGGCGAACAATGCCGTTTCCAAGTGGGGTGGGACACGACTTTGTGGCCACTGCGGGTCGACGCCGTCGTGCAGGAAGATCCAAGGATCTTGCGCCTCGACCTGCGGTGCGATGGTGGTATCGATGTGGCGGAACTCGAGCTCGATACGCTGCGTCTCCATCTGTCGGGCGATTTGTTGACCACGATGCCCTTGCACGAGCTGTTGATCAGCGCACTGGAATATATAGAGGTAGTAGGCAGTGCCGGCGTCTATCGCATGTCCGCGCACCACATGGTGGACGTGGGCTTCGCCGAGGATCAGGCAATGCTGGCGCGGCCGGCGCACGTCCACCCCGCATACTGCCTGCTACAGGAGTATTTCGCGTTTCCGCGCAAATTCCAGTTCTTTGACTTGTCCGGACTGCGCGGCCGCTTGGGGCGCGGCGCCGGCTTTTCAATACGCCTGGTGTTCACCCACAGTTCGGCGGTCTTGTCGCAGCTACGACCGGAAAATGTGCTGCTGGGCTGTCTTCCGGCCTTGAACCTTTTCCCGGTCACCAGCGAGCCGATCGTGCTGGACCGGCGCCATTATGAATACCTGTTGATTCCGGACCGCCGCCGCGATGCGGTGCTGGAAGTGCATTCGATCGTCTCAGTCAGTGCGGCGGACCCGCGTGGCGAACGTGGCGTGGAGATTCCGAGCGCGTTCGCAGTGACGGAAGGTGGTTCCAGCGGGGCGAAAGTGCGCTGGACGATGCGGCGCGAGGCTAGCCTGCGCAAAGGGATCAGCGGCAGCGACGTCTACCTCGGATTTGTCGACCGCAGCGATGTGCGGGCGGCGCTGGCCGAGCATGTGGTCTTCGCCAGCCTGCTGTGCACCAACCGGTTGTTGGCTGAGCAGGTCTTGCCAGGCACGCGCTTCTGGGGCGATGGCGTGGCCAAGTCGACTACGGTGCGCGCGGTCTACCAGCCGAGTGCACCGCGCCAGCCGGCCCTGGGCAACGATGCGCTTTGGGCCCTGGTTGCGCTGCTGCGGCTGAACCACCGTTCATTGGCCGATGGCACGAACGGTGCGGCGACGCTGCGCGACATGCTGTCGCTGTTTGCCGGCAGCAGTGCGCGCGACCAGCTCCAGGTGCGGGGCATCAAGCGGCTGCATGCGCAGCCAGGAACGGCTCGCCTGGGCGGCGATTCGTGGCGTGGCCATTGCCGCGGCACCGACGTCACGCTGGAATTCGATGCGGCCGCCTTTGACGGCACCTCGCCGCTGGTGCTGGCGGGCGTCCTGGCGAGATTCTTTGCGCTGTACACTACGGCCAATTCCTTCGTGCGCCTGTCGGTACGGCGTGCCGGGGAAACCTGGAAGCAGTGGCCTGCAATGGCGGGGCGGCAATGTCTGACCTGATCGCACAATTGCGGGCTGCACCGCAGGATTTCAACCTGTTCCAGGCCATCAGCCTGGTGGAGCGCAGCGAGCCGGCGCGCAGCCCGGTCGGATGTGGCGTCGGCGCCAACGAGGCGCTGCGGCTGGCTGCACAGGTGGACATGGCGTTTGCACCGAGCGATATCGCCAGCCTGGGCGAGAGCGCGCGCCCTGGACCACCGCTGACCTTGCGCACTGCGGCGCTGACGCTGGCCGGCGCGCAAGGCCCGCTGGCGGCGCCGTTCACCGAGTTGCTGCTGGCACGCCGCAGGGCGCGCGATGGCGCAGGGCTGGATTTCCTCGACATCTTCAACCAGCGCCTGATCGGGTTCTGGTATCGCGCCCGTTGCAAGCACCACCTGGCATTGCAAGGGATCGCTGCGCGGGCGCCGCTTCCGCGCAGCCTGGACGCCCTGTCGGGACTTGGCCTGGCGGAAGGCGCCCTTGGGCCAGGCGGTGAACTGGCCTGGTTGCGCCACGCGGGATTGCAAGGAGCAGCGCCTCGCTCGCTGGCGACTTTGCTGACGCTTTTGCGCGATCGCCTTGGCGTCGCATGCGAGGGAAGGCAGTTCGTCGGCCACTGGCATCCGCTGGCTGACTGCGACCGGGCGCGCCTGAGGGGACTTGGCGGCGGCCAGGCGGCGCAACGGCTTGGCGGCGGCGCCAGCCTGGGCGCGCGTGCCTGGGACCAGGCTGCGGGCATTGCGCTTCGCGCGCCATCCCTGGCGCCCGACCGTTTCGCGGCGCTGCTGCCGGACGGACGGCAATGCGGTTTGCTGGGCTGGCTGGTAGCGCGTCACCTGCAGCGCGATGTCAAGGTGACGCTGGAACTGAAGCTGGCGGGCAGGCCGGAGTCTCGCCTGGGCGCGCAGCACGGGGGCGGGCTTGCGCCACGCCTGGGACGCAGCGCATGGCTGTGCGGCCGCGCGGCGCCGTCTGGGCCGGGATGCGAATACCGGGCGGTGCGATTCGTGCTGCCGGGACAAGGGAGCTAAGGCATGGAAGTCGATATCCGCAGCCTGTTGTCGCGCCTTGACCCCGAATGCCGGCGGGCCATGGACGCGGGCGCTGAACTGTGTGTCCAGCAAACCCATTTCAACGTCGAGGTGGAGCACTTCCTGATAGCGCTGATCGATGGCGCCGCCTCCGACCTGATGCTGCTGCTGAATCACTATGGCGTGAACGCCGATGCGGTGCGGCGACAGGTGCAGGATTGCCTGGATGGCTTCAAGCGCGGCAACGGTCGCACGCCAGCATTGTCGCCCCATTTCGCTGCCCTGTTCCGCGAAGCCTGGCTGACCGGTTCAATGCTGCTGGGGGCGCAGCAAATCCGCTCCGGCGCTGTGCTGCTTGCCATGCTGGATCTGGACAGCATGCGCGGCATGCTGATCGAGACCGCTCCGGCCCTGCTCGAGATCCCGCGTGAGCGGCTGAAAAACGAGCTGGCTTCGCTGCTGGGCGGCTGCGCCGGCGCCGAAGTGCGGCGCGGAGGGGCGCAGGCGGGTGCCTCGACGCCGGCCCTGGAGCAGTACACGGTCGACATGACGGCGTTGGCGCGCGCCGGGCGCATCGACCCGGTGCGCGGCCGCAACGAGGAAATCCGCCAGATTATCGATGTACTGCTGCGCCGGCGCCAGAACAATCCCATCCTCACCGGGGAGGCCGGCGTCGGCAAGACGGCCGTGGTGGAAGGTTTTGCCCAGCGCGTCGCCGACGGCAACGTGCCGGCCGCGCTGGCGGACGTGCGCGTTTGCGCGCTGGACCTTGCGCTGTTGCAGGCCGGCGCCGGGGTGCGCGGCGAATTCGAGCAGCGCTTGAAATCGGTGATTGCCGAGGTGCGTGCCGCTGCCGTTCCGGTGATCCTGTTCATCGACGAGGCGCACCAGCTGATCGGCGCCGGTGGCAGCGAAGGGCAGGGCGATGCCGCCAACCTGCTCAAGCCGGCCCTGGCGCGAGGGGAGTTGCGCACGATTGCGGCAACTACCTGGGCCGAATACAAGAAACACGTCGAGCGCGACCCTGCGCTGGCGCGGCGCTTCCAGGTAGTGAAGGTGGATGAACCGGCGCCGGAGGCGGCAATCGGCATGTTGCGCGGCATGGTAGGAACGTTGCAGCGGCACCACCAGGTGGAGATCCTGGACGAGGCTGTGCGCGATGCGGTGCGCCTGTCGCAGCGCTATATCGCAGGGCGCCAACTGCCGGACAAGGCGATCAGCGTGCTGGACACGGCCTGCGCCCGTGTCGCCATTGCGCAGGCCGGGACGCCGCCCGCGCTGGAGGCGCTTGAGCACGAGATGGTGCTGGCGCAGGAGGGGCTGCGCCTGGCGCGCCAGCAGCTTGGGCGCGGCGAGGGTGATGCCGCCGAAGCGGCGCAGCTGGCGGGCGCCCTGGAACGCCTGGCTGCCCGTCGCGCAAGCCTGGTGGCCAAGGTGGCGGAGGAGCGCCGCGCCGTGGAGGAAATCCTGGCGTTGCGGCGCGAGATCGCGGCTCGCGCCGATGCCGGCAACGCCGGTGACGAAGAACAGCAGGCCCAGGCCGCCCGGTTGCAGCGCCTGCAGAAAGGCCTGGAAGCGATACGCGACGATGAACCGCTGGTGCCCGTGTGCGTCGATTCGGCCATGGTGGCGGGAGTGATCGCCGGCTGGACCGGCGTCCCGGTCGGGAAAATGCTGGCCGACGAGGTGCATGCGGTACTGGAGCTGAACGAGCGCCTGTGCGAGCGCATCGTCGGGCAGGACCAGGCGCTGGACACCATCGCCCGCCGGGTGCGTACCCTGCGCGCCGAACTTGACGATCCGGGCAAGCCGGCCGGCGTGTTCATGCTGGTAGGCCCGAGCGGTGTGGGCAAGACTGAAACCGCCTGCGCACTGGCCGACATCCTGTATGGCGGCGAGCGCAATATGATCACGATCAACATGTCTGAATTCCAGGAGGCCCACACCATCTCCAGCCTGAAGGGAGCGCCACCCGGCTATGTGGGCTACGGCAAGGGAGGCGTGCTGACCGAAGCCGTGCGGCGCCGGCCCTACAGCGTGGTCCTGCTGGACGAGATGGAAAAGGCCCATCCGGATGTGCTGGAGCTGTTCTTCCAGGTTTTCGACAAGGGCACCATGGAGGACGGCGAGGGCGTCGCGATCGATTTCAGGCACTGCATGATCCTGCTCACCTCGAATGCCGCGCAGGATGTGATTACCTGTGCCTGCCACAACGGTGCAGTGCCGGATCCAGCCGCCCTGGTGGAGTTGCTGCGGCCAGCCCTGCTGCGCCAGTTCAGCCCTGCCTTCCTTGGCCGCGTCGTGCTGGTGCCGTACTATCCGCTGGACGACGCCGGTATCGGCATGATCGTCGACATGAAGCTGGCCAGGCTGGCCGAACGCTTTACCGCCCACCATCGCGCCCGTTTCAGCTGGGACGATGCGGTGACGACCGCGATTGCGGCGCGCTGCACGGAAGTCGACAGCGGCGCGCGCAATATCGACTTCATCCTGACCCAGACCGTGCTGCCGCAATTGGCCAGCCAGGTGCTGGAACGGATCGCCACCGCTTCGGCATTCTCGGCCGTGCACATGTCGGTGGCGGGCACGCAGTTTTCCTATAGTTTCCGTGACAGTCCGATCGGGAGGGCGGCATGAAAACCGGCTTCAAACAGGCCGGCGGCCTGATGCAACTGACTTCGCCCTTCGGCGCCGACGACCTGCTGCTCGATAGCCTGGCTGGTAGCGAAGGCTTGTCCGAGCTGTTCGGGTTTACCCTGCATATGCGTTCCGCCAGCACCAGCCTGCGCGCGGCCGCCGCCGTCGGCAAGGAAATGACGGTCAGTATCGGCGGCCCTGGCGGCACACGCTACATCAGCGGGATGGTGATGCGTTTCGTGCAAAGCGGCGAGGATAAGGATTTTGCGCTCTACGAAGCGGAGCTGGTGCCGGCACTGTGGAAGCTGACCCTCTCGCGGGACCGCAAGATCTTTTCCAACCTGGGCGTGGACGCGATCATCAAGGATGTACTGGGTGGATTCGGCGTGGCCTTCGAGTCCCGGCTCGGCAAGAGCTATGCCAGCCGCGAATACTGCGTGCAATACGACGAAACCGCCTTCGACTTCATTTCACGGCTGATGGAACAGGCAGGCATCTGCTACTTCTTTACCTTTGCCGCCAGCGGGCACACCATGGTGCTGGCCGATGCATCGAGCCAGTTTGCCGACTGCGCCGGCGCTGCGAAGGTTCGCTTCTGGCCCGAAACGGGTATGCTGCGACCGGTCGATGCCGTCTCGCGTTTCGCACATGAGCACCGGATCGTGCTGCAGCAGGCGACCGTCAGCGATTATGACTTCGTCACCCCTGACACCTCGCTCGAGGGCAGTTTCCAGGCAACGGCGGGCATCGGCGCGAGTTATGAATTCGCCACAGGCCATGGCACGGTGGAGGCCGGCCGGGCGCTGGCCCAGTTGCAGGTGGAGGAGAGCCAGTGCGCGTCGGAAGTGCTGCACGGAGACAGCTTCTGCTATCCCTTCTGTGCTGGAACGCGCTTCACGCTGGCCGGGCATTTCGTCTCCGCGCTGAATGCCGACTTCGTGCTGCGCCGGGTCCGGCATACGGTGCGTGACGACGTATACAGCAACGCTTTCGAAGCGTTTCCCGGCGCCGTGCCGTTCCGTCCTCCGCGCCGGGCGCCGCTTCCCCGCATGGCCGGCTGCGAAACGGCCATGGTGGTGGGGCCTTCCGGGGAAGAGATCTGGACCGACAAGCACGGGCGCGTGAAAGTGCGCTTCCCGTGGGACCGCGCGGCCGCCGACGACAAGCGGGCGCCATGGGTCCGCGTGGCGCAAGCCGCGGCGGGCAAGGGCGTTGGCGCATTCTTCCTGCCCCGCATCGGGCATGAAGTAGTGATCAGCTACGTGAACGGCGACCCGGACCGGCCGCTGGTGACGGGCAGCGTCTACAACGGCAACAACGTGCCGCCGGCAACACTGCCGGCAAACCAGACCCAGTCGATCTTGCGCACCTTGTCGTCGAAGCAGGGCAAGGCCGGCAACGAACTGCGCTTCGAAGACAAGAAGGACGCCGAGCAGCTCTACATGCATGCGCAGAAGGATATGGCGGTGGAGATCGAGAATGCCCTGGCCACGACGGTAAAGAAGGGCGTGGAACTGCACACGCTGGAAGAGGGCGACCGCACCATCGTCCTGAAAAAGGGCAAGGAAGTGCACCAGGTGGCCGGCAGCCGCGAACTGGCAGTGACGGGAGCCGAGACCCACGCCAACGAGGCCGCGTTCACACATACGGTCAAGGGCGACTACCAGCTGACGATCGACGGCAGCCTGACCATTTCCGTCAAAGGCGGCATCAAGCTGGTGTCGGACGACAGCCTGGCGCTCGAGGCGGCAAAAGCGCTGTCGGCCAAGGCTGGCACGGAGTTGAGCAACAAGGCCGGTACCGCGCTGCAATGCGAGGCAGGCACCGACCTGGGGTGCAAGGCAGGCAAGGCGCTGCAGTTGCAGGCCGGCCTGCAGATCGACCACAAGGCCCCCATCATCAACAGCAAGGCCGATGCCACCCAGACGGTGGAGGCGGGGGCGGTGTTGACGCTCAAGGGCGCCATGGCGAAGGTGAATTGAATGGAATCCCCACTGCAAACCGCCAGCAATAGCGCAGTGCCGACGGTGGTCGAAGAGCGCGACGCCGACGGCAACATACTGCTGCGCAGCGCCATGGCCAGCGGCGTCCTGCATGGCCCGCTGGAGCAGTTCTGGCCAGGCGGCCAGCTGGCGATGCAGGCCCATTTCGAGCACGGCAAGCTGCATGGGCCGATGACGCTGTACGACGCCGACGGCGCCCTGGTGCAACGCAGTGCCTTCCAGCGCGGGCTGGCGCATGGCCTGGTGGAGACCTATGTGCACGGCCGGCGGGTGATGGCGCAGACCATGGCCGAAGGCGTCGCCAGCGGGCCTGCGCTGTCCTATGACGAGGCAGGCCAGGTTACGGCGCGCCTGTCGCTGGAGTCGGGCCAGATCGAAGGGCCGGCTGCCTTCTTCCACGAAGGCCGGCAGGTGCGCAACTCGGTGTACCGCAGCGGCTTGCTGGAGGGCGAGTCGGTCGACCTGGACGCGGAAGGGCAAGTGGTGCAGCGCTGCAGCTACCGCGCCAACCTGCTGCATGGTTCGCTGCGCCGCTACTGGCCCAACGGGGCGCTGATGGAGGAAGTGCTGTATCGCGACGGCGTTCCGGTGGGGCCGCCGGTGCGCTTCAATGCGCAGGGGGGACGGCTGGGCAATGCCGAAGCGGCGCCGGCCCTGATGGAACGCATCAAACGACTACTGAGGGGCGACTGATGGGACAACAAGTATGCGCTGGAGCGATGCTCAAATGCTCGTTCGGGCTGGCGCCCGGCACTCTGATGGTGCCGCCGGCCAGCCAGGTCGTATCGACGATGCCCGATGCGAATGTCATGGATTGCAAGCCGATGGTGAACATCCTGCCGTTCGGCATGTGCACTTCGCTGGGCAATCCGCAAGTGGCGGCGGCGACTGCTGCGGCACTGGGCGTGTTGACGCCGATGCCTTGCGTGCCGATGACCAGTGCTCCCTGGATGCCCGGTTCGCCGACAGTCCTGCTGGGCAAGCTGCCGGCGCTGAACAATGCCTCCAAGCTGATGTGCATGGCCGGCGGGGTGATCGAAGTATGCGTGCCGGGTCAGGCCACGGTGTCC
This sequence comes from Pseudoduganella sp. R-34, assembly GCF_049904655.1. NCBI lineage: Bacteria > Pseudomonadati > Pseudomonadota > Betaproteobacteria > Burkholderiales > Oxalobacteraceae > Pseudoduganella > Pseudoduganella sp. R-34. Next base: position 3,890,220 of record NZ_CP184572.1, on the reverse strand, counting down.
GTGCCCTGAACCCGGATCCGGACAGACAGGTGCGATGATGGAATACCGATTGAGCCTGACACCCCGCCTGCTGGCAGTGGGATCATGCGGCGTGGTGGCCTTGCTGGTGCTGATGTTTGCGCTGGGCTTCCAGTTCGGCGTGCGCATGTCGGAGGCGGCCGTACATGCGCCGCAAGTCCTGGCAGCGGCGCCGCAATCGGCCGCCCCGGCCGTGGCCGCGCCGCCGGCCCCGGTCGCGCAGGAGGCGCCATGAACGCCCGCCTGGCCCGCCTGGCATCCCCGGTGCTGCTGGCCATGGGCCTGATGTCCGCGCCCGCAACGTCGGCGGCGGCAACAGCCAGTGCTGCGCTGCCGCCGGCCTCGCCGCTGGTACGCACCGCCGATGGCCGCCTGCTGGCGCCCGATATCGCCCGCATTGTCGAGCGTGGCGAGCTGGTGATCGCCATGTACCAGGTCGACAGCCCGCCGTTCTACGCGCAGAAGGACGGCGTGATGAGCGGGATCGACATCGAGCTGGCGCAGGCGATTGCCGGGGAACTGGGCGTGAAGCTACGCTTCGACCGCAGTTCCAGCAGCGTCGATGCAGTGGTGGAAATGGTCGGCAACGGCCAGGCCGACCTGGGCATCAGCCGCCTCGGGCGCACCTTGCGGCGCAGCCAGATGGTGCTGTTTTCGACGCCCTACCTGGTGCTGGGCCACGCCATGCTGATCCACCGTGTACGCTTCGCCGAAAGATACGGCAAGCAGCCGTTGAAGGAAGCCATGCGCAACTTCGAAGGACCGTTGGGCGTGATGGCCAACACATCGTGGGTGGAGTTCGCCCGGCGCGACTTCCCGGCGGCCCGCTTGCAACCGTATCCCACCTGGCAGGCGCTGGTCGATGCGGTGCGCCGCGGCGAAGTGCTGGCCGCCTATCGCGACGAGCTGGCAGTGCGCGAGGTGCTGGAGCAGGACCCGCGCCTGGCGCTCAGCCTACGCACGGTGACATTCACCGATGCGCAAACGGCGCTGAGCGTGATGGTGGGCGTGCGCGACGGCACCTTGCTGGCGTTCGTCAATGAGGTGATTGCATCGCGCGCCGGCAGGCGCCCTCCCGGCGACAGGAGGATCAAGCCATGAGCGCACTGGCCCAGCTTGCCGGCCCGCTGCCCGCAGCTGCCTGGCGGCGCGTGCGGTCCCTGGCCATCAATCCTTTGGTGGTCCTGGCCTGCGTGCTGCTGGGAGGGGCGATCGGCTGGGCCGCTCCGGCGGCCGGCCTGCGCCTGGCGGTAGTCGGCAGCGTCTACGTCAACCTGCTGACCATGGTGGTGCTGCCGTTCATGATGTCGGCCGTGGTGCTGAGCCTGCAGACCCTGTACCGCGAAGGCGGCACCGGCAGGATTGCGCGGCGCGTGGTGCTGGTGTTCGTGCTGCTGGCACTGGCGGCCGCCGTGCTGGCTACTGCCGGCACGCTGGTGCTGCACCCGGGCGAGAACCTGTCGGACGCCACAAGGCAGGAGCTGGGCCAGCTGGTTGGCGGCGATGCTGACCAGACCAATACCGCCATGGCCTTGCACCAGGCGGATGTCGCGCCGCCGGCGGCGACGGCGCAGGACATCGTACGGCGGCTGGTGCCCTCGAATATCTTCGCGGCCCTGGCCGAAGGCGAAACCCTGAAAGTGCTGGTTTTTGCGTTGTTGTTCGGGGTATCGGTCGGACAGGTCCCCGAGCGCATCGCCGGCGGCCTGCAACAGGCGCTGCAATCCGTGTACGAAGCCTGCCAGACCTTGACGCGCTGGATCAACCTGCCGCTGCCGCTGGTCGTGGTATGCATGACAGCCGGCCAGGTGGCGCATACCGGCGTCGTTGCGATGGCGGCAATGGCCGGCTATGTGCTGGGATTCCTGTTCGTCAGCGCCCTGGTGATCTGCCTGGCCGTGCTGTTGCTGCGCCAGCGCACAGGCGGCGAGCTGAAACCGGTGTTGAAGGCCATGCGCGAACCGTTTGCGCTTGGCGTGGCAACCAACAACAGCGCCGCCTGCATGCCGGCCATGGTGGAGGCGCTGGCGGGCCGCCTGGGCTTTGCGCGGGCCCGCGTGGAATTGCTGGTGCCGCTGTGCACGGCCCTGCTGCGCGCCGGCCCGGTCGTCTATTTCGTCAGCGGCACCATGTTCATCGCGGCCCTGTACGGGCGTACGCTGGGGCCGGGAGAACTGGTGCTGCTGGCAGCGGTGGCGGCGCTGACCGGCTTCGCTTCGTCCGGCATGGGCGGGGTGGCGACGGTAGCGCTGATGGGCACGGTCTGCGCGTACTTCTCGCTGCCGTTCGAAGCAGCTTTCGTGCTTTTTGTTGCGGTCGATCCGCTGTGCGCGATGGCGCGTACCGCAGTGAGCGTGCTGGTGGGCTGCGCTGCGGTGTCGCTGATCTGCGCTCGGCCGCTCGGCTTGTGAGGGACATGCCATGAAAGCGCTGCACGCCATCCTGCACCAGCCAGCGGCCTTGCTGGCAGCCATGCTGCTGGGAGCGTGGTGCGGGCTGGCCTGGCCCGCCGCCAGCCCGCTGTTTGCGGCGCTGGCGGCACTCTACCTGTCGCTGGTGCAGGCTGCCACGCTGCCGTTCCTGGCCTTGGCGGTGTACTTCGGCCTGCAGCGCAGCGTTGCCGGCGGGGCGCCTTGGGGGCGCCTTGCCTGGCTGCTGGCGGCGGGGCTGGCCGGCATGCTCGCCTGTGCGCTGGCGGGAGCCCTGCTGACCAGCGCCGCGGCCGGTGGCGCCGGCATGGCCCCGGACCAGGCGGCGGCGTTGGGCCGCCTGACAGCGCGCGATGAGATCGGGGCGCCGATCAGCCTGCGCGGCGATGCGCCGCCGGCGGCCATGCCGGCGTCCCCCGACCTGGTGCCGGCCAACCTGTATGCAGCCCTGGCGGCGGGCGCCGTGCCTTCGGTGCTGGTGGGCGTGATCCTGTTCGGCGCCGCGGTCGCCGCACAGAAAATGGAGAGGGTGGCGCAACTTGGCAGCATCCTTGAGGCAGTCTACCGCGGCCTGGAAGGGGTGATCGGACTAGTCAATACCGGCCTGCCGCTGATCGCCTTCGTGCTGGCGGCGGCTGCAGTTGGCGCCGCCGGCACGGAAATCAGCCTGCTGGGCGGCTTCCTTGGAAGCTGGGCCGTGGCGGCGCTGCTGGCATCGGGCCTGGCGCTGGCGGCCCTGTGCTGGCGGCTCAAGTCGGCGCCGGCGCCGGTGCTGTCGGCATTGCGCATGCCGTTGACAGTGTGCCTGTTCTCGCCGGTAGGCACGGCCGCGCTGCCGGAATTCATTGAAGCGCTCAGCGTACGGCTCGGCTTCGCGCGCGGCACGGTGGAATTGCTGGCTTCCGCATTTCCGGTGTTCTTGCGCAGCGGCGAAGCGCTGTTCCACGCGGTGCTGGCTGTCTACGCGGCCAATATCTACGGCCATGCCCTGGCCTTGCAGGACCTTGTGCTATTGGCCCTGTTGTCCTGTTGGTTCACGCTGGCCACCAGCGGCCTGCCGGGCGCCAAGGCCGCGCTGTGGTCCGGCGTGCTGCAGGCGCGCTTCGGGCTGCCGCTGGATGCCCTGTTGCCCGTCCTGGTGGCTGTTGAAGTGTTGTGCGAAGGCACCCGCAGCCTGGTGTCCTATCTTACGGCGGCAGCCCTGGTGGCCCTGTCTGCCGAGCCGGGGCGCTTGCCGGCGGCAACGGCGCGCGACAGCGTGCAAGGGGCGTCCGTGGTGCTGGTGCTGGGGCGGCGGCAGGCGGTACTGAGCCTGCTGCTGTTGGGCGGCACCTTGCTGCTGGTCTTTTGCGCCGGGCTCGGGGCCGGCCTGCGCAAGCACCTGCTGGCCACTTTTTAGGAGACGCCATGAGATACGCGAAGCCTGCCGCCCACCTGCTGGCGGCGTTATTGGCGGCCGGCGTGCTGGCCGCCTGCGGCACGCTGGCCAGCCTGGCTGGCGGTCCGCGTCCGCAAGCGCCGCGCTGGCAGACGCTGGCCCTGGCCGCCGCCGACAATGCCAACGGCAACAGCGCGCTGGCGGTGGACGTGGTGCTGGTCAAGGACAAGGGCGTGCTCGATACACTGGCCGCCATGCCGGCCGCGCGCTACTTCGCAACGCGCGCCGACCTGCAGCGAACCTTTCCCGAAGCGCTGACCGTGCTGGCGGTGGAAATCACGCCGGGCCAGGTCATCCAGCTCGAGCCGAAGCGCTTTGGCGCGGAACGGGCCTGGGCCGCGCTGGCCTTCGCCAACTATGCGGCGCCGGGCGAACACCGCGCACGGCTGCTGCTCGAACGCGGCGGCTATGTCCTGCAACTGAACGCCCAGGGCTTTGTCGCGAGCGACATCCGGCCTGGCGCCGCCCACTGAAAGAAGGAGCCGCCATGGCCGAAGCACGCTTGTCCGAACATATCCAGTGGCATGAAGGAATGCTCCTGGCGCCCCAGCATTTCCAGCAGGAGAGTGCGCGCGTCGACGCGCTGGTGGGCTGGCAAACCCTGGCCGGCCAGCCGGCCGCCTGGGGCGTGCGGCGGCTGGAAGTCGACGAAGCGCTGCTTGGCAACGGCCTGCTGCGCATTACCGCCATCGAGGCCATCCTGCCGGACGGCATGGCGGTGCACTACGACGCGGCGCTGGCCCAGGGCCATGCGCTGGAGCTGGACCTGGCTCCATATCGCAACAGCATGGAACAGCAGCCATTGCCGGTCTACCTGGCGGTCGGCAGCGCGCGCTCGCTGCGGCTGGCGGGCCAGCCGGCCCGGTTCCGCCGCATCGCGGGCAGCCTGGTCGAGGATGAAGTGTCGGAGGCGCTGGCCGAAGAAGTGCCGCGCATGGCGGCCAACCTGGCCCTGATGGCCGGCACGATGCCAGGCGCCGCCTATGTCTCGCTGCAGCTGATGCAATTGACGCGCGAGAACGAGGCGGTGCGGCGCGCCCCGTTCTGGCCGGCGCAGCTCACGGTGGCGCCGCAGGCGCCGCTGCTGGAGCGTGCCAAGGCGCTTGCGGCGCAGATGCGCGGCAAGGCGCTGTTCCTGGCACGCCAGAGCGCAGCCGGTTCTTCGTTGCCGGAAGAGAGGCTGGCCTTGCTGGAACTGCGCTCGCGCCTGGCCAGCCTGACGCTGCACCTGCCGCTGCTGGAAGCGGCCGTCTTCGCGCCGCAGGTGCAGCCGCTGCCGCTCTACCTGGCGCTGTGCGCGCAACTGGGGCCGCTTGCTGCGCTGCGTCCCGGGGCGGTGCCGCTGGCGCCGCCGGTGTACCTGCATGCGGACAGCCATTGCGCTTTCGAGCAGGTGCTGGACAACCTGGAAGACCTGGCCGGGGAAGTGAGCCAGGAATGGCGCAGCCACACCTTCCGCGACGAGGGGCGGGTATTTGCCTTGCCGATCGAGGAAGCATGGCTGGGTGCGCGCCTGGTGGTGGGCTTGCGCGGCCAGGACGAGCGCGGCTTGCAGGACTGGATGGAACGCGCAGTGATCGGTTCGCGCACGGTATCGACGTCGCTGGCCGAACGCAGGGTGCCCGGCGCGGCGCGCTGGCTGATCGACGGCGCGCCCGAACTGGGCCTGCGCGGCGGCGCCGGCTGGAGCCTGTTTGCCATCGAAGCGGCGCCGCAGTTCATCGTGGCGGGACAGGACCTGCTGCTTAGCAACCAGCTGGAGCACTCGCAAGCCGGCCGCCCGCGCGAAGTGGTGCTCTTTGTGAAAGACTGATCATGACCAGCTACGACACCAGTGCCGGCGGCGACGACTTTGCCTCGGCCCAGATGCGCGCCTTCTTCGGCGTGCTGCAGCAGGAGGTGGCGGCCGCCGTGCGCCTGGGTGAAGGCGAGGGCCGCAGCGGGGCCGACGCCCTGAGCCAGCGCCTGTGCGCGCTGATCGAGGAGCAGGCGCGCGAAGCGGGGCGCGTGGCCGGCCGCAGCGGGGCCGACGCCGCGGCGCAGGCGCGCTACCTGAAGGCGGCACTGGCCGACGAGATCCTGCTGCATACCGACTGGGCCGGACGCCAGCATTGGCAACATGTGCTGCTGGAGGCGGTGCTGTTCCAGACCAGCCAGGCCGGCCAACGGGTGTTTGCCGACATCGACCAGTTGCTGCGCGAACGGGAGCCGGCCCAGCGCAGCCAGGCGCGCATGTTCCTGCATGTCCTGGCGCTGGGCTTCCAGGGCAGCTATCGCGATGGACCGAGCCTGGCGCCGCTGGCCGCCTACCGCCGCGAGCTGTTCCAGTTTGCCTACCAGCGCGCGCCGGGACTGGGCGGGCGCGACGCGGTACTGAGCGACCAGCCATATGCCAGCACGCTGGCCCACCTCGGCACGCGGCGCCTGGCAAGCCTGAGCCGGCGCTACCTGGCGCTCGGGCTGGTCCTGTTGATCCTGCTGGGTCTATCCGAAGTGCTCTGGCTGTGGCAATCGTGGCCGGTGCGCGAGGCGCTGGCGGCGCCGGCCATGGCGTGGTCGGGCCCTCCGCCGGCAAAGGGGCTGCCATGCTGAACTTCCTGTCCGATAACCTGGCCATCGTCAGCCTGCTCCTGGTGACGCTGCTGGTGCTGGCCTTGCTGGCCGTGGTCGTCAGCGCGGCCTTGCGTGCCCCCGGCCAGGACGCGGCCGCCGCTGCCGCGGCGCCGAAACTGGCCAGCGATTCGCTGCGCCAGTCGTTCCGCACCGCGCTGGAGCTGATCGAAGCCAATCTCGCCACGCGCGCTGAACGGTACAAGCTGTGCTGGACCCTGGTGCTGGACGAAGGCAGCGGCGCCGGCCTGCCGCTGGCGCAATCGGGCCTGCCCAGCGCCCTGAGCGCCGACAGCAGCCAGAGCGCCGCGGCGCTCGGCGTGGGCTGGCACTTTTTCGACCAGGGCGTGGTGGCGCAGCTGCAGGCCAGCCAGCTTGGCTCGCCCGACCCGGACAGCGCGGCCAATACCGGCATCTGGGACGACTTCATCGCCCTGTGCCGCAAGTACCGCCCGCAACGGCCGTTCGACGCCATCGTGCTGGCCCTGCCTTGCTCGGCCCTGCTGGCCTCGGATGCGCAAGGCCAGCAGGAACTGGCGGCGCGCGCCAAGGCCATCCATCGCCGCCTGTGGCTGGCGCAGAACCGCCTGGCCCTGCGTTTTCCGTTGCACATCGTGATCACCGAATGCGAGCAGGTACCCGGTTTCGCCGCCTTCGCCGCCGCCTTGCCCGAGGCGCTGCGCCGTTCCATGCTGGGATGGGCGGCGCCGTATGAAGTGGTGGCACCGTTCCGCGAAGCCTGGGTCGACGCGGCGATGGACCAGGTGACGGGCAGCGTGGCCGATGCCTGCGCCGAACTGTGCGCGCTGGAAGGCAGCGATGGCGGCAGTTCCGCCTATTTCCTGCTGCCGGCGCAGCTGGAACGCCTGCGCAGTGGCCTGAAGCTGTTTTGCGGGGAGCTGATGCGCCCCAGCACCTACCACGAGCCGTTCCTGCTGCGCGGCATCTACCTGAGCGGCGATTGCAGCGCCGCCTTGCCGGCGGGCCAGGCCGAGCCGGCGGTGCAGCAAGGCGCAGCGCCGGCAGGCCACGGCATGCCGGCCTTCCTGCGCGATATTTTCGAGCGCAAGATCTTCGCGGAAATGGGCTTGCTGCGCGGCGCTTCCCGGCCGCGGCGCCCGGCATTGAGCCATGCCGGCCGGCTTGCGCTGTGGGCGGTGCCGGCCATGTGGGGCGTCGGGCTGGTCGTCGCCACCGTGCAGCTGGCGCAGCAAGGCGGCGCTGCGCACGACTACCTGCTGCGGCAGTCGCTGGCGGACAGCGCGGCCGACGCCGCCAGTCCCCAGGCAGGCCAGCAGCGCACGGTAGACGCCTTGCGCAGCCTGGAACAACTGGGAGCGCGCCGTTTCTCCTCGGTCTTCATGCCAGGTTCCTGGGCGCTTTTCGACAAGCTGCATGGCCGCCTGCAACAGCGCCTGGCGCAGGACTTTGCGCAGCACGCTTTCGAGCCCCTGCGCCGCGCCGCGCTGGCGCAGGCCTCGGCCCTGACCGGGGTGCCGCGCGACCCGGCGGGGCAGTTGATCCCCGGTGCGCAATGCAGCCTGCCGGCGCGCTGGAGCGAGGCTGCGGGATCGGCGCGCGCACTGAACCTGGAAGACTTGCCGCAATACCTCGGCATGCTGCAATACCTGGACCAGCTCGACCGGCTCGACGGGGCGCTGCAAGCCTTGCGGCGCCTGCAGGATCCCGGGGCGGCGCCGGCCACGGGAGACGACCTGGCGCTGGCGGTGCGCGTGCTGCTGGGCGTGCAACTGCAAGGCCTGCCGCCACGCACGGCGGCCATGTTCCGCGCCACGGCGCAGCAGTTGCCGGCCCTGGACCTGGCGCCGATGCAGCAGGCCGCACGCTGCACGCTGCAACTGGCCAGCCATGCGCTGTATCGCCGCCTGTTCGATGGCAATGGCTTGCTGCGCGCCGAACAGGCCGTTGCTGCCAGCACGGCTGGCCTGCTCGACACCGCGCCGCGCTCGCCCGAACTGGCGGGTCAGCTGCAGCTATGGACAGCCCTGCGCGGCGCGCTCGATGACGAGAAGGCGATGCTGGCCACAGCCAAGGGCGGCTGGATGCGTGAAGGCACGGTCAACCTGGGCGCCGCGCACGAGGCGCTGCTGGCGCGCATTGCCGCCAACGGGCTGCTGGGCCCTGCGCTCGCGCGCGACAGCAAGGAGCGCGCGGCGCAGGGCTTCACCCGCTTCAAGGCCGCCTGGGACGGGCTGCTGGCAACGCCGCTGGCGATCGACGGCGGTAGCACCGGCCTGGCCTGGACCGAGGGACACTGGGCCTTCACGCCCGAGCGCAAACTGCTGCACGAGACGGTGACGGCGCTGCTGGCGCAGCCTTACATGAAAGAGGGCGCGCCGGCCCGCTTGCCCGACGTCCCGCCCGGCGCCACCATGGCCTGGGACAAGGGCCAGCTCGAACGCGCAGCCAGCATGGCTGAGGCACGCAAGGCCTTCCAGGCCGGCAGCTACCTGCACTTGCCGGCCCCCTTGCAGCTGCCCGCCGCGGCGCTGGTCGACCTCGCGCTGGCCGACAGTACCCACCATGCCCTGGCGCAGGCGGCCAGCATTGCGCCGGCCGCCTTGCCCAGCGCCGCCAGTGACGCCGAACGCGCCGCGGCACTGCGCGTGCGGGCCTTCCTCGAAGAACTGGGCGCGCGCCCTGCGCTGGCCGAACTGGATGCGGCGCTGGCGCGCGACGCGCTGACCCGCCTGCAGCGCATGGACGACTATTTCAGCGCAGCCGAGGTGTTCCAGCCGCGCGAGCGCAATTTCCAGTCGTGGAAGGGCGGCAAGGGGGCGCTGGCCGATGCCTTTGCCGGCGGCGTCGCCGGCGCGCTGCCGGACTACGTGGCGCAACAGCTTGAATTCATCGAGGTGGCGGGCAAGCAGGTGGAGGGCGTGCTGCCTCTGGCCGGCGCCACGGCGGCGGGCGCGCCGGCGGTTGCGCGCTGGCAGGGCATCGCGGCCGACCTGCGGCGCTACCGCCTGAAGAGCCCGACCAGTTCCCTGATCGCGCTGGAACAGTTCATCCTGCTGGGCGCGAGCGAGATCGACGCCGGCAATTGCCAGGACAAGCTGGCAGGGCGCGGCACGCCGCGGCGCGGCGCCGACCTGTTTGCCGAGCGCCTGGCCAGCCTGCAGGACAGCCTGCTGGCCCGCTGCCGCGAGCTGTCGGCCAATCAGTACAGGGCGGAATGGGAGCGTTTTGCCGAGGGCTACAACCGCGACCTCGGCAGGCGACTGCCGTTCGTGGCCTGGCCCGGCAGCGGCGGCGATACGGCGGCTGCCGCCGTCGACGAGGTGGGGGCTGCGCTGCGGCAGTATGAACGGGTGCGTGCCGCCGCTGCGCGGGCCGAGCGCGAGCCCGGGCGGCCGGTCGCCAGCGCCGCCGTGCGGCAGGCCGACCTGCAATGGCGCCGCGTGCGCGACGTGCTGGCGCCGCTGTTCCCGGCCGAGGAAGGCCAGGCCGGCGGCCTTGACGTAACGGCGCAGTTCCGCGTCAACGTCGCGGCGGAAGCGGAGGCCAACAAGATCATCGAATGGAGCCTGGCCATTGGCGCCAGCACGGTGCGCCAGGGCGAAACGCCGCGCGCCTTGCGCTGGGAGCCGGGCATGCCGGTGCTGCTGTCCTTGCGCTTCGCGCGCGACGGCATGGTGCAGCCGAAGGCGGAAGGCGGCCATCCGAACATGACGGTCGAGGCGCGCACCGTCAGCTATCGCTTCGACGATCCGTGGGCACTGTTCAGCTTTATCGGCGCCTACCGCGACGCCGACACCAGTGCCGGCGACGGGCGCGTGCCCTTGCTGCGCTTCGAATTTCCGCTGGCGCACAGCGAGCCGGCCGCACCTGACACGCGCGCCCGCGTGTTCGTGCGCCTGCTGGTCAGCGCCCCCGGCAAGCGCGCGCCCCTGGCCTGGCCGCTGGCGTGGCCGACGCATGCGCCGGCGTGGGAAGACCCAGCGCGGACCACCGAGCCGGCGCGCCGCACGGCGCAGGCGGCGCTGGGCGAGTGAGCGTGCCATGGACATGACCACCCCGGTCCGGATCGCGGTATTCGGCAGTTTCTACCGCGGCTTCCATGTGCTGAGCGAACTGCTCAAAGGCCCGCTGGGCCGCCAGGTGCTGGTTGCAGGCGTCGCGACCGATGACGCCGCGGCCAGCTTCGTCAATCCAGCGCGGCGGGTGTGGGCTTACCCGCATGGCGCTTGCGAGGAAGCGATGGTGGAGCAACTGGCCGGCGCACACGGGCTGCCGGTCTACAAGGGGCGGGTGAAATGCGAGGCCTTCTACCGCCTGTATGAAGACGAATGGCGGCCGGACCTGTGCATTGCCGCCACGTTCGGCCAGCGCATCGATGCGCGGCTGCGCAGCTATCCCCGCCATGGCTTCTATAACCTGCATCCCTGCATCGACGATGGCTGGCCGTCCGGCTATGCGGGGCCGAACCCCTTCCAGGCACTGCTGGATGACGGTTCCGACCACGTCGTCATCGCCTTGCATGAGGTGGACGAAGGCTTCGACACCGGTCGCCTCGTCGCGCTGTCGGAGCGCATCTATTTTCCTCCTGGCGCCTCCGTGGTCGACCTGCACAAGAGCACCTCGCCGCTGGCGGCCAAGTTCCTGGTACAACAGCTTGGCAAGCTCCTTGCCGGCACTTCAGAAAAGGCATAGCAATGAAAGCGATTCCCGATTTCCTGGTCAGCGCCGCCGAACAGCAATTGCTGGACGAATTGCTGGCGCCTGTGTCGCAGGACGCGCCGTGCGGGCCGCCGGCGCGCGACGATGCCGCCTTCACCGAGATCCGCCTGCTGCGCGAAGAAGACGACCCGAGCCTGCCGATGGGCCAATGGGAGCGTCCGTTGAAGGTCGCGCAGTGGCAGCAGGTTGCCCAGCGCTGCAGCGCCATGTTGGCCACGCGCTCGAAAGACTTGCAGCTCGCCGCATGGCTGGCCGAGGCCTGGATGCGCCAGCGAGGTTTCGTCGGCCTGTTGCACGGCTTGCGCCTGCTCGACGCGCTGTTGCGCGTATATTGGCCGGCATTGCATCCGCTGGTCGAGGACGACGGAGATTGCGATGCACGGCTGGCGCCCCTGGAATGGCTGAACGAGTCGCTGAGCGTGAGCATCCGCGTCCAGGCCCCATTGCTGTCGCTCGATGGCTTCAAGCCGCCGCGGGTCACCCTGGCGGAGTGGGAGTGCCTTGCGGCGCCGCGAGAAACGCCCAGCGCAGGACGCGACGGCCTGCCTGCGGCCACGCGCGGCGATATCCTGGCCGCCGGCGCAGCGCGGGCGGCGGAGCTGGCCGTCACGCTTGCCGCTGTAACGCATAGCCTTGATTACCTGCATTCGCTGTCGGCCATGCTGCACGCGCATCTGCAAGACCAGGCGCCCAAGCTGGGCAAGCTGCAAAGCGTGCTGGAAGCGGTCCAGCGCGTGCTGCAACAGATCCAGCCCGGCAAAGAGGAGGAAGAGGGCGCGGCGCCGGCTGCAGAGGAATCGGCGCTAGCAGTGCAAGCGGAAGCAGCGCCGGCGCCGCCGCCAAAGCTGGACCCGATCGTCGTCGGCCAATGGCGCGATCGCAACGAAGCCTATGTCACGCTCGATGCACTGGCCGACTACCTGGTGGCGGTGGAGCCGCATAGCCCGACGCCATTCCTGTTGCGTCGTGCCGCACGCTGGGGCCGCATGCCGTTGCCGGAAGTGCTGGCTGAAGTCATGCAGGAAGAAGGAGACCTGAACCGGCTGATGAACGTGATCGGCATCAAGTTCTAGCCTTGGCCCAGGCGCTCAATTTGCCAGGTGCGCAATCTCGAGCGAGCCGTGTTCGTCGAAGATCGGGCACTGTTCGGCCAGGGCAACGGCCTCGTTGAAATCGGCGGCCGCCAGCACCGAGTAACCGGCCAGTGAACTGCTGGACGATTTGGGGCCGGCGAGACGGGTGTCGATGTCGACGCTGGCGTGGGTCAGGCTGCCGCGGTCGAGCAAGCGGGCGCCCAGCGAATCGAACCAGCTTGCCCAGCGTTGCGGCGCATGCTGCCAGGCCTCGGCCGATCCGTCCGGCGCGCCGCGATAGACGAGCAGGAATCGCTCCATAGTGCCTCCTTGATCCAAACAAAGCTTCGATGCCAAATCTTAGCAATTGCCTTGCTTGAGGGCCGCACCGTTGACGGGGCGCTCAATCGGATGAGACAGGGACCAGGATCTCGCGGCTGCCATTGGTCGACATCGAAGACAGGATGCCGGCCGCCTCCATGTCTTCCACCATGCGCGCGGCGCGGTTGTACCCGATCCGGAGTTGGCGCTGGATGGACGAGATCGACGCGCGCCGCGTGCGGATGACAAAAGCCACTGCTTCGTCGTACAGCGGGTCGGTTTCGCCGGCGCTGACGTCGCCCAGGAGATCCGGCGCCGGTTCTTCGCTCGGCGTGCCGGCCAGGATCGCTTCTTCGTATTCGGGTTCGCCAAACTGTTTCAGGTAGTCGACCACGCGGTGCACTTCTTCGTCGGACACGAAGGCGCCGTGCACGCGCTGCGGGTAGCCGCTGCCGGGCGGCAGGAACAGCATGTCGCCGTGTCCGAGCAGGGTTTCGGCGCCCATCTGGTCAAGCACGGTGCGCGAATCGATCTTGGACGACACCTGGAAGGCGACGCGGGTCGGGATGTTGGCCTTGATCAGGCCCGTGATGACGTCGACGGAAGGACGCTGCGTGGCGAGGATCAGGTGGATGCCTGCGGCGCGGGCTTTCTGCGCCAGGCGCGCGATCAGTTCTTCGATCTTTTTCCCGGCCACCATCATCAGGTCGGCCAGTTCGTCGATGATGACGACAATGGTGGGCAGCGTCGACAACGGTTCCGGCGCATCCGGCGTGAGCGAGAACGGGTTCGTAATGTATTTTTCGGCGGCCTTGCCGTCGCGGATTTTCTGATTGAACCCGGCCAGGTTGCGCACGCCCAGCGCGGACATCAGCCGGTAGCGTTTTTCCATTTCGGCGACGCACCAGGTCAGCGCGTTGGCTGCCAGCTTCATGTCGGTGACCACGGGCGCCAGCAGGTGCGGGATGCCGTCATAGACGGACAGTTCCAGCATCTTCGGGTCGATCATGATCAGGCGCACGTCGGTCGGCGTGGCCTTGTACAGCAGAGAGACGATCATGGCATTGATCGCCACCGACTTGCCGGAACCGGTGGTGCCCGCAACCAGCATGTGCGGCGCACGCGCCAGGTCCGTCACGACCGGGGCGCCTGTAATGTCCTTGCCCATTGCCAGCGTCAATTGCGAGCGCGAGGCGCGGTAGGCGTCCGCTGCCAGTATCTCCGACAGCTGGATCATGTGCCGCCGCGTATTGGGCAACTCGAGGCCCATGCAGGTCTTGCCCGGAATGGTCTCGACCACCCGCACCGAAGTCACGGCCAGTGCGCGCGACAAGTCCTTCACCAGCGCCACAATCTGGGCGCCGCGCACGCCGATGGCCGGCTCGATCTCGAAACGGGTGATCACCGGACCGGCGGAAGCGCCAAGCACGGTGACCGGGACCTTGAATTCCTTGAGGCGCTGCTCGATCAGGCGAGCGGTTTCTTCCAGCTCGGCGCCGGAGACTTCGAACTTCGCCTCCGTATAGGCGTCTAGCAAGTCCAGGCCGGGAAGTTCGACGTCGGCTTCCGGTTGGGACATGAGCGTGATCGGCACCGCTGCCGGAACTGGCGGGGCTGGCGGCACTGCCGGCGGCGCGCTCGCAGGAGCCGGCGGCGGCTCGGCGTAAACAACAGGAACTGGTTCCTGCCAAGGCAGCGCCGGCGCCGGTACCGGAGCAGCCCGGAATGGCGTGTATTCCACCTCAACCGGCGTCGTTTCCAGCGCAGGCGGCTGTTGCGGCAGGCCGGGCGTCTCGTCGACCCACCTTGCTTCCGGCACAGGGCTCGTGATGGTGCGCACTTCGACCGCTGCGTGGATCACCTGCACTTCCACGATTGCCGGCAGCGGCACCTGGACCTGGACCGGCAGCGGAGCAGGCGTGTGTGCAGCCGGTACCGGCGCGGCCGGCTGCGGCAATTTCACGATCCTGGCGGGCCGCGCCTGGCGGGCCAGGGCATCGGCTTCTTCCCTGGCCCTGGCCCGGGCCAGCATGGCCGGAGTAGGGCGCAGGCTTTCGACTTCGGCCCATTCGGTTGCCGGACGCGCCGCCGGGGCGCGCGCCTTTTCAAGTGCCTCCGCGCCGAAGAAGCGGGCAGGCGATGCTGCCGCAGCGTGGTCCCAGGCCGGCCGCTTTTCGGAGAAGCGCTCGCCGCCGCGGGCCGGGCTGGCCGGCGCCGCGGCGTGGGAAGCGGTTCGCGGCGGCGCGCGCCGCTCCCCCTGGTCCGGGCGTTTGAGCAGGCGCGCGGCACGGCCGCACCAGGCCATGAATGCCAGGGCGCGATGGCCAAACATCCACGGGACGGCGACGGTACCGATGGCAAGGATGAGCAAGATGCCGGCAAGACCGCCGGTTGCAGCGCCAATCGAGTTGGCCAGCAACATCAGCACGGTGCCCAGCACTAACCTAATGAAGCCCTGCCCGAGCAAGGTGGTCCTCTTCAGCAGGAACACCTTCACAAGGCGCCAGAGCAGGGGGAGTGTCCACAGCACAGACCAGCCAAACCACGACATTACTGCCATTCAAATCTTTCCTGAAAATCGCTCGCCCGGAGTTTATCACGAGCAATGATGCCAATAAGAGAAGTGAAATGTGAGTTTTGGTGAGAATTTGCGCGAAGTTTTGCGGTTTTTAGGTGCTAATATGCAAAAAAGTGTTGCTGCTGGGATAATGTTTCTATCGTTCGGGCGGGCTGATCGTTTATAATCGCCGGCTTCCTCCAGATTTCCGATAGTTCAGCAAAGTGCGCACCCAGGGCATTAGTTTTTCAATTCTCAGGCATTCCGCATGGGCGCCAGGCATCAGCACGCCTGAAGCCTGGCAAGCCTGGGCGCAAGCGCCGTTTGCGATCCGTGCCGGCGAAGAGCCGGGCGTGAAAGCGATGCCGGCCATGCTGCGCCGCCGCGCGGGCTTCCTCGGCAAGATGGCGCTGGAAGTGGCCTATGACTGCCTCGAAGGCCGCAGCGGCGTGCCCACCGTGTTCTGTTCGCGCCATGGCGACGTGGCGCGCGCAGTTGAATTGCTATCGGACCTGGCGCGCAGCGAACCGTTGTCGCCGATGGCGTTCGGCATGGCCGTGCACAATGCCATCCCCGGCCTGTTCAGCATCGCCCGCAGCGATCGCGCCAATTACACTGCGCTGGCTTCCGGCGCGGCGTCGGTCGAACATGCGCTCATCGAAGCATGCGGCCTGCTGGCCGACGGTGCGACTAGCGTACTGCTGCTTGCCTGCGATTGCCCGCTGCCGGAATTATTTAGGCCATTCGAGGAATATGAAGAACAGCCGCACGCTTGGGCATGGCTGATCGCGCCGGCCGGCGCCAATGCAGTGCGGCTCGAATGGCAGGCTTGCGCCGAGTCGCCGTCTGCCAAGATGCCGGGCAGCCTGGAAGTGGCAGCCTTTTACGCCAGCGGCGCCCGCAAGCTCGAACGCTGCGACGGCCGCCTGCGCTGGACATGGAGCCGCGATGCTTGACCGTTACTGGCGCATTTTCGTGACGGGCCTGAGCTTCGTGGTCTTCGGCGTCGGCGGAATCGTACTGGGCCTCCTGGTGTTCCCGGTGATGAACCTGCTGATCCGCGACAGGCAGCGCCGCATCAGTGCCGCCCGCACCGTGATCCGCTGCGCCTTCCGCGTCTATATCGACATGATGCGGGTGATCGGCGTGCTGCGCTACGAGGTGCGCGGGCTGGAAAAGCTGGAGCGGGGCGGCATGCTGATCCTGGCCAACCACCCGACGCTGCTCGATACCGTGTTCCTGATGGCCTTCGTGAAGAACGCCGACTGCATCGTCAAGGGCGCGCTGTGGAACAACCCGTTCACGCGCGGCCCGGTGCGCGGCGCGGGCTATATCAATAACGAGGGCGGCGCGGAACTGGTGGACGACTGCATCGCTTCCCTGGAGCGCGGCAACAACCTGATCATCTTCCCGGAAGGGACGCGCACGCCGAAGAACGGCGTGATCAGCATGAAGCGCGGGGCCGCCAATATTGCGGTGCGCGGCGGGCGCGACATCACGCCTGTGCTGCTGCAATGCGATCCGCCCACGCTGCACAAGGGCGAAAAATGGTGGCGCGTGCCGTCGCGCCGCTTCCTGATCCAGATCGACGTGCAGGACGACCTGGCGGTCGCACGATTCACGGAGGGCGCCAGCGACGTGATGGCCGCGCGCCAATTGACCGACTTCTTACAAAATTATTTTGCCGGAAAGTGCCAAAGCAATGCTTGAACTCGAAGTGAAACAACTGATCATCGATGCCCTCCAGCTGGAAGACATCACACCGGATGATATCGACAGCGCAGCGCCGCTGTTCATCGAAGGCCTGGGCCTGGACTCGATCGACGCGCTCGAACTGGGCGTCGCTTTGCAAAAGAAGTACGGGATCTCGCTCTCGGCCGATTCGGAAGAGACGCGCCGTCATTTCGCCTCGGTGCAGGCGCTGGCCGCGATGATCGAGAGCCACCGACAGAAATAAAACAACGTAGGGGTAGAAGATGGTTAATCTGAAAGAAATGAGCAAAGACCAATTGCAAGCCTGGGTGGTCGACCTGCTCGCTGAAATGTTTGAACTGGATAAGTCGGAACTGTCCGCCGATTCCAACCTGTATGCCGACCTGGATATCGACAGCATCGATGCGGTCGACCTGGCGGTGAAACTGAAGCAGCTTACCGGCCAGCGCCTGCAGCCGGAAGTGTTCAAGACCATCCGCACCATCGGCGACGTGGTGGAAGCACTGGCCGGCAAGACGGAGCAGGTTGCGTAAGCAAGATGAGGATGAGTGTCCTGGCGGCAGCGATTACCCTGCTGTATCCATTGGCGATCTGGTTTGGCCACGGCCGCATCGAGCCGCGCTGGCTGGCCGGCCTGCTGCTGCTTGCCGCCATGTCGCGGCTGCCCGCGCTGAAGCTGAGCGGTGTTGCGCGCTGGTCGGTTGCCGGTGCGCTGCTGCTGGTAGCTGCGGCGATCTGGAGCAACCTGCTGCTGCCATTGAAGCTGTACCCGGTGCTGGTGAACGCCGCGCTGCTGGCCGGTTTCGCCTATAGCCTGGGCACGCCGATGTCCGCCGTCGAGCGCATGGCCCGCCTGCGCGGCGAGGACTTTCCTCCGGTGGCACAAGCCTATATGCGCAAGGTGACGCAGGTCTGGTGCGGCTTTTTTGTGGTCAATGGCGCGCTTGCCCTTGGCACCGCACTGTGGGCGCCCGAAGCCGTCTGGTCGCTGTACACCGGTGTGATTTCTTATGCGCTGATGGCGCTGTTGTTCGGCGCAGAATACCTGGTGCGCCTGCGTTTCAAGCGCTTGCATAATGTCTGACCGTATTGAAAATCTTTACGCCGCCATTGCGGCGCGCTCCGGCAATGCACTGGCCGGCTGGCGCGCGGGCGAGGGCGTCGACAACGCGCTTTTCCTGGCCAGTGTTCGCAGCTGGCACGCGCTACTGAGCGCGCAGGCCGGCAGGAATTTCGCCCTGTTCCTGGAGGACAGCATTGAATTCGGCGCCGCACTGCTGGGCGCCTGGCACGCGGGCAAGACCATCTGGCTGAGCGCGGATACGCTGCCCGCCAGCTGCGCGGCATTGCGCGGCGCAGTGGATGGCTTCCTCGGCGAGTTTCCGGCGGACCTGGCTCCGTTGCAAGCCGCGCCTGGCGCGGCAACTGCAGTGGCTGCAGCGGCGCTTGCCGCGCTCGACCCGGACATGCCGGCGCTCGTGGTGTTCACCTCCGGCAGCACCGGCGCGGCACAGGCCATTCCAAAGAAGCTGTCGCAGGTCGCCAGCGAAGTGGCGACCCTGGAAGAGCTGTTCGGCGCACGCATCGGCGCCGCCGACGTGCTGGCGACGGTCTCGCACCAGCATATTTACGGCCTGCTGTTCAAGGTGCTGTGGCCCTTGGCCAGCGGGCGCGCCATCCATGCCGCCAGCATCGTCTATCCGGAAGAACTGCTGCCTGCCATGGCAGCCGGACCGTGCATGCTGGTGGCCAGCCCGGCGCACCTGAAACGCCTGCCGGCGCACCTTGACTGGAGCCCTGCCGCAGCCATGCTGCGCGGCGTGTTCTCCTCCGGCGGCCCGTTGGCGGCCGATGCGGCGCTGGCCACCGGCGCGCTGCTTGGCCAGGTGCCGACGGAAGTCTACGGCAGTTCCGAGACCGGCGGCATCGCCTGGCGCCGCCGCCGCGACGCCGGCGATGACGCATGGCAGCCGTTCCCGACGGTGGCATGGCGCATCAACGAAGAAGACGGCACGCTGGCGGTACGTTCACCGCACCTTCCCGACGACGACTGGTTCGCGCTGGCCGACCGCGTGGCGGCGACCGGCGGCGGCTTCCGCCTTCTGGGCCGCAGCGACCGCATCGTCAAGATCGAGGAAAAGCGCGTATCGCTCGGCGCGATGGAAGCTGCACTGCTGGCGTCCGGCCTGGCTGCCGAAGCCCGCGTGGCGCTGTGCGAACCGGTGCCGGGCGAGCGCCAGCGCCTGGCCGCTTTCGTGGTGCCTGCTGACAGTGGCCGCGCCTTGCTGGAACAGCAGGGCAAGCAGGCCCTGAACGCCCGCCTGCGCGCAGTGCTGGCCGGCGTGGTGGACGCGGTGGCGTTGCCGCGCCGCTGGCGCTACCTGGAACAGATGCCGGTCAATGCGCAGGGCAAGGTCACCGTGGCCGCCTTGCTGGCATTGCTGGGCGACGAGCGCCCGCGCTTCCCCCTGGTGCGCGAGCTGGCGAACGAAGACGGGCGCGTGCTGCTGGAAATTACGGCCCCGGCGCGCCTGCGGTATTTCGACGGTCACTTCGACGTGGCGCCTATCCTTCCGGGTGTGGTGCAGGTCGATTGGGCGATCCACTATGGCCGCCAGTATTTCGATCTGCCGGCGCAGTTCAAGAGCATGAGCCAGCTCAAGTTCCAGCAGGTGATCGGGCCAGAAAAACCGGTGCAGCTGGAACTGGCGTATGACGCTGCCAAGCATAGCCTGCGTTTCAGCTACAGCTCCGCAGCCGGCCAGCATTCGGGCGGGCGCGTGGCGCTGGGAGGTTGCGATGGCTGATTTCAAGCCTTGCGTCGTGGTGCCGGTATATAACCACGAACACGCCATTGGCACCGTGCTGGAAGGCCTGCTGGTGCACGGCGTGCCCGTGATCCTGGTCGACGACGGCAGTTCAGCCGCCTGTGCGGCGGTGCTCGATGCGCTGGCGGCCCGCCATGGCGAACGCGTGGTGCTGGAACGCCTGCCGCGCAACCAGGGCAAGGGCGCGGCAGTGCTGGCCGGTTTCCGCCGTGCCGGGCAACTCGGCTACAGCCATGCGGTGCAGATCGACGCCGACGGCCAGCACCAGACTGCCGATGTGCCGAAGTTCCTGGCGCAGGCGGCTGCCCACCCGCAAGCCGTGGTGTCGGGCTACCCGATCTACGACGAGTCGGTGCCGAAAGCGCGCCTGTACGGTCGTTACGCCACGCATGTCTGGGTCTGGATTAACACCATCTCGCTGGAAATCAGGGACTCCATGTGTGGCTTCCGCGTCTATCCGGTGGCGGCAGTCAATGCCCTGGCTGCGCGCCAGGCAATCGGTTCGCGCATGAATTTCGACACCGACATCATCGTGCGCCTGTTCTGGGACGGGCTGAGCGTAGTGAACGTTGGGACGCGCGTGTCCTATCCGGTCGACGGCGTGTCGCACTTCCGCGTCTGGCGCGACAACGTGCTGATCACGCGCATGCACACCGTGCTGTTCTTCGGCATGCTGCCGCGCATTCCCAAGCTGCTGGCGCGGAAATGGCGGGCAAATTGAGCGCGCGCGGCTTGCACTGGGCATCCATCAACGAAGTGAGCTTCGTTGCAGGCATGCGTCTGATGTTCTGGATTTTCCGCGTGTTCGGCCGCTGGCCGTTCCGCCTGGTGCTGTATCCGGTGCTGGCCTGGTACGTCATGGCCAAGCCGCTACCGCGCCGCGCCTCCCGGGAATACCTGCGCCGTGTCGCGGGCCACACGTCCACCGAGCCGGCGGGCGTGATGCGCCATTTCGGCGCTTTCGGCGAGAGCATCCTAGACAAGATGCTGCTGTGGGGCGGCCTGTTCGACTTCAGCTCTGTCGACCTGCACGGCGGCGAGTTGATGACCGATGCGGTGGCGGCGGGACGCGGCGGCCTGCTGGTCTGCGCCCACCTGGGCAACCTGGAACTGTGCCGCGTGCTGTCGCGCCAGCGCCAGGACATCAAGCTGACGGTACTGGTGCATACAAAGCACGCGCAAGCCTTCAACGCCATGCTGGGCCGCCTGAACCCGGAGAGCCAGCTTAACCTGCTGCAGGTGACCGAGATGTCGCCCGCCACGGCGATGCTGCTGTCGGAGCGCGTTGCGCGCGGCGAGTTCGTGGTGATTGCCGGCGACCGCGTTCCCGTCTCGCTCAATCCGCGCGTGGCAGTAGCCGACTTCATCGGCGCCCCCGCGGCGTTCCCTATCGGCCCGCATATGCTGGCCAGCATTCTTCAATGCCCGGTGTACCTGTTGTTCTCGGTGCGCCGGGGCAGCCGTTCGGAAGTGCATTTCGAGCACTTCCGCGACCAGGTGCGCATCCCGCGCCAGGGGCGCGAAGCCGCACTACAAGTGCTGGCCGCCGACTATGCCCGCCGGCTCGAACACCATACCCTGCGCGCGCCGCTGCAGTGGTTCAATTTCTACGATTTCTGGCATTTACCTGGACTGGAACACAACGATGCATCTCGCTGACATCGCCCAACTGAATAACCCGCAGCGCAGCGTGCGCTTCGACCGCAACAACCTGACGATCGAAGACATCGTGGACATCGCGCAAGGGCGCGCCGCCGCCGTGCTGTCGGACGATCCGGAGTTCCGCGCCGCCATTGAACGCGGCGCCGGCTTCCTCGACCGCCTGCTGCGCGAAGACGGCACCATCTATGGCGTGACCACCGGCTACGGCGATTCCTGCACCGTGACGGTGCCGGCGGACCTGGTGCCGGACCTGCCGCACCACCTGTACACCTATCACGGCGTGGGGCTGGGCGAGTACTTCACGCCGGCCCAGAGCCGCGCCATCCTGGCCTCGCGCCTGGCGTCGCTGAGCAAGGGCTTTTCCGGCGTCAGCGTCGAACTGCTGCTGCAGATTACCCGCCTGCTGGACGCCGGCCTGCTGCCGCTGATCCCTTCCGAAGGCTCGGTCGGCGCCTCCGGCGACCTGACCCCGCTGTCCTACCTCGCTGCCGTGCTGTGCGGCGAGCGTGAAGTCTGGCGCAACGGCGAGCAGGTGCCTGCCGCCCAGGCGCTGCAGGAGGCGGGCATCACCCCGCTGCGCCTGCGTCCAAAGGAGGGCCTGGCCATCATGAACGGCACCGCTGTCATGACGGCGCTGGCCTGCCTGGCCTACGACCGGGCCGATTACCTGGCCAGGCTGTGCACGCGCATCACCGCCATGGCGTCGTTCGCGATGGACGGCAATGCCCACCATTTCGACGAAGTGCTGTTCTCGGCCAAGCCGCATCCGGGCATGCAGCGGGTAGCCGCCTGGCTGCGCAGCGACTTGCCGACCGACCAATGGGAACGCAACGGCAAGCGCCTGCAGGACCGCTACTCGATCCGCTGCGCGCCGCACGTGATCGGGGTGCTGGCCGACACCATGCCGATGTTCCGCCAACTGATCGAGAATGAACTGAACAGCGCCAACGACAACCCGCTGGTGGACGTCGAAAACGAACGCATCCTGCACGGCGGCCACTTCTATGGCGGCCACATCGCCTTCGCCATGGACGGCATGAAAAATGCGGTGGCCAACCTGGCCGACCTGCTGGACCGCCAGATGGCGCTGCTGGTCGATGCACGCTACAACCATGGCTTGCCGGCCAACCTGTCCGGTGCGGTGGGTGCCCGGGCGCCGATCAACCACGGCCTGAAGGCGCTGCAGATCAGTGCCTCGGCATGGACGGCGGAAGCGTTGAAAGCGACCATGCCCGCCTCGGTGTTCTCGCGTTCCACCGAATGCCACAACCAGGACAAGGTCAGCATGGGCACCATCGCGGCGCGCGACTGCCTGCGCGTGCTGGAACTCACCGAGCAGGTGGTGGCGGCCTTGCTGGTGACCGTGCGCCAGGCCGTGTGGCTGCGCTGCCGCGACCACCAGGGCGTGCTTCCGGAAAGCCCGCTGGCTGCAATGCAGCAGGCCTTGGCCGCCGACATCGCCCCGGTGGAAGAAGACCGCCGCCTGGAACCGGACCTGCGCCTGATGCTGGAGCGCATCCGCAGCAAGGCATGGGCGCTGTATGCGTAAGTACAAGCAAAGCCGCTGGTTCGCGGAAGTCGAGATCGATGTCCAGTTCTTCGACCTGGACCCGATGGAGATCGTCTGGCACGGCAACTACGTGAAGTACCTGGAAATCGTGCGCTGCGCCTTGCTCGACAAGATCGGCTACAACTATCCGCAAATGAAGGCATCGGGCTACGCCTGGCCGGTCATCGACATGCAACTGCGCTACGTCAGTCCGGCGGTGTTCGGCCAGAAGCTGAAGCTGCGCGCCGACCTGGTCGAGTGGGAAAACCGCATGAAGATCGATTACCTGATCACCGATGCGGCCAGCGGCCAGCGCCTGAACCGCGCCAGCACCACCATGGTTGCCGTCGATATCGCGACGAAGGAGATGTGCTTTGCCTCGCCGCCGGTACTATTTGAGAAACTGGGGATTGAACCAGCATGAAAAAATACCTTGCAACCGTCCTGGCGCTGGCCGCCGCAGGCAGCGCGCAGGCCGCCGTGCCAAGCGCTAAAATTCAGGCAATGCTGGCCAAGCCGGCCGTCATGTGCGGCCGCTTCGACCAGACCAAGCAACTGGCGGGCATGAAAAAGCCGCTGGCGTCGGAAGGGCGCTTCTGCGTCGTCGCCGGCAAGGGCGTGCTATGGCGCACCCTGAAGCCTTTCCCCAACACGCTGCGCCTGACGCGCGAAGAGATCGTGAACTACCAGGGCGAACGCGTGGCCATGCGGCTGGACGCCAAGACCGAGCCGACCGTGCGCATGATTAACAATGTGCTGTTCTCGTTGCTGTCGGGCGACCTGGGCCAGCTCGACACGCTGTTCGACGGCGAGGGCAGCGTGGACGCCAACAGCTGGAACGTGGCGCTCAAGCCGCGCCAGGCTGCACTGGAAAAGGCCATCGGCACCATCAAGCTCGAAGGCGGCGCCTACGTCAGGCAGATCGTGATGAACGAGGCCAGCGGCGACCGCACCACCATCGTGTTCTCCGGCATCCAGACCGGGGACGGCGCGATGAACAAGGAAGAGGCGGCGCTGTTTTGAGGCAAACCCGAAAAATCGCGTGGCTGTGGGCCCTGGTGGCCTGCCTGCTGCTGGGCCATAACGCCACCCTGTGGCTGGTCCAGCGCATCGTGCCGGACACGGACATCATGGCGCTGCTGCCGGTGCAGGAGCGCGACCCGGTGCTGCAGGCTTCGTTCGGCCATATGGTCGACGCGGCGCAGCAGCGCGTGCTGGTCCTGGCCGGCGCCGCCGAATGGGATGATGCGCGCCGTGCCGCCGACGCCTACCAGGGCGTGCTGGCGGCGCGCAAGGATCTGTTCGAAGCCACCCCGATCAACGAGCAGACGCAGAACGACTGGCTTGGCCTGTTCCAGCGCCATCGCCTGGCGCTGCTGACGGCGCAGCAGGAGCAGCAGCTGCGCGAGCAGCCGTCCCAATTCTGGCTGGAATCGGCGCTGGCCAGGCTGTATGCGCCTTTCGGCGGCCCGAAGCTCGGCTCGTGGCAGGATGATCCCTACGGCCTGTTTGCCGGCTGGGTACAGGAGCGCGCCCAGGAAACGCCGGTGCGTCCGCGCGACGGCCACCTGTTCGTCGCCGACGCGCAGCGCCAGTACGTGCTGTTGCCGCTGACCCTGAAGGTTCCCGCGCTGTCGATGACCGCGCAGGAAACCGTGCTGCCCGTGCTGCGGCAGGCCGAAGCGGCAGCGCGCAAGGCAGCCCCGCAAGTGGAGCTGATCCAGGCCGGCGTGATCCTGCACGCCGCCAGCGCCAGCGCCCAGGCCAGCGGCGAAATGTCCACCATCGGCATCGGCTCCCTGGTCGGCATTATCGTGCTGACCTGGTTCACCTTCCGCTCCCTCAAGCCGATCGCGCTGATCCTACTGTCGATCGGTATCGGCTGCCTGGGCGCATTGTCGGTATGCTGGCTGCTCTTCGGCCGCATCCACCTCCTGACCCTGGTATTTGGCGCCAGCCTGATTGGCGTGGCGCAGGACTACGGCATCTACTTCCTGTGCAACCGCCTGGCAGCCGATGAAAAGCTCGATTCCGTGACGCTGCTCAAGCGGCTGCTGCCGGGCCTTGGCCTGACCTTGCTGGCGGCGGTGATCGGCTACACCGGCCTGGCGTTGACGCCTTTCCCTGGGCTGCGCCAGATGGCGGTGTTCTCGGCGCTGGGCCTGGTGTTCGCGTGGTTGACGGTGGTGTGCTGGTTCCCGGCACTGATCAACGGCCGCACCCTGCGCAGTGGCTGGCTGGTGAAGCATTATGGCGCGGCGCTCGCGCGCTGGCCGGTGTGGCGTGGCAGCCGCGGCACGCTGGCAGCTGCCGTTCTCTTCGCCGTACTGGCCGCCTGGGGCATCAGCCGCTTGGGCGCAAACGACGACATCCGCCTGCTGCAGAATCCCCCCAAGCACCTGGTGGCGGACCAGCTCAAGCTGGGCAAGCTGCTGGATGCGCCGACGCCGGTACAGTATTTCCTGGTGCGCGGCGATTCGGCCGAACAGGTGCTGCAGCGCGAAGAAGAATTGAAAGCGCGCCTGGACCGGCACGTGGCGGCCCGGCGCCTGACGGGCTACCAGGCCATGTCGAACTGGGTGCCGTCGGCACGTACGCAGGCGGCGCGCCGCACGCTGGTCGAACAGAAGTTGCTGGCCGACGACGGCCCGCTGCAAGGCATCGCCGGCCAGGCCGGCGAGGACGAGCAATGGATTGCCGCCACCCGCAAGGCGCTGCTGGCAGCCGGCCAGCCGCTGCTGCTCGACGAATTCCTTGCTTCCCCTGCCAGCGAGCCCTGGCGCCACTTGTGGCTGGGCGAGCGGCAAGGCGCGTACGCCAGCATCGTTGCCTTGCGCGGCATGGACAACAAGGCCGCCCAACAGGTCATGCTGGCTGCCGATGGCCTGCAGGGCGTGCAATGGGTCGACAAGGTGGCCGAGATTTCCTCGGTCCTGGGCCGCTACCGCGCCTACATGGGCTGGGTGGTGCTGGGCGCCTACGCCGTGGTGTTCGTGCTGTTGCTGCACCGCTATCGCAGCCGTACCTGGCGTGTGCTGGCGCCGACTGCGCTGGCCAGCATCGCGACGCTGGCCATGCTTGGCTTTGCATCGCAGAACCTGCAGCTATTCCATGTACTGGCCCTGATGCTGCTGCTTGGCGTGGGCGTGGATTATGGCATCTTCATGCAGGAACACCCGGAGCGCAGCGACCGCACGCCGTGGCTGGCAGTCGGCATGTCGGCCGCCAACACCATCCTGTCGTTTGGCTTGCTGGGACTGAGCGCGACGCCGGCCTTGCAGGCCTTCGGCCTGACGATGCTGCTGGGGACCACGCTGGTCTGGCTGCTGGTTCCGTGTTTTGCTATTGTGAAGGAAATCAGGAATGTTTAACGCGCTTCCGCGCCGCCTTGCCGCCGTCGCCGGCACCTTGCTGCTGGCCGCCTGTGCCGCCACGCCGCCGCAACCGCAGGCTCGCCTTGGCCTGAAGCTGGCGCCCGCTGCTCTGGGCACTTCGCTGAGCGTGCAGCAGCACCTGAAGGTCGAGCGCAACGGCCGCACCGATGACCTGGACGTGGCCTTGCAGGTGGAGCCGGAAGCGGTGGACGTGGTCGGGCTGGCATTCGGCCAGCGCGTGCTGTCGCTGCACTACGACGGCAGGGAACTCACTTCCTGGCGCCATGTGATGCTGCCGGCGCAGGTGCGGGCCGAGGATGTGCTGGAAGATATCCAGCTCACCCTGTGGCCGGCCGATGCCGTGGCGGCAGCCTTGCCTGCCGGCTGGCGGGTGGCCGAGCAGGGGCGCTTGCGCACCCTGTACCTGGACGATGCGCCTGTGATGCAGATCACTTACAGCGACGCGCAGCGCTGGAGTGGCACCGTAGTATTGGAAAACCTGCGCTATCGCTATAAGCTGACGATCCAGTTCGCGGCGAATGCGGACTGAGTGCGAGGGCGAGCAATGTCGAAGATCTACCTGAATGAATGCGGCATCATCTGTGCGCTGGGCGAAGGCCAGGCGCAGGTGAAGGCGCGCCTGTTTGCGGGACAGGCCGGCGTGTCCACAACCGGCCGCTGGTCGAAAGGCCGCGAACTGGCGCTGGGCGAAGTGCCGGGCGAGCTGCCATCGGTGGCGCATTTGCCTGCCCACCTTCGCAGCCGCAACAACGCACTGGCCCTGGCGGCCCTGGCGCAAATCCGCGAGGCGGTGCAGGCGGCCGTCAACCGTTATGGTGCGGGACGCGTCGGCGTGGTGCTCGGCACCAGCACTTCCGGCATCGGCGAGACCGAACAGGCGCTGGCCCACCACGTGGCGCACGGCGCACTGCCTCCAGAATTCAGCTACCGTGCGCAGGAAATGGGCTCGCCGGCCGAACTGCTGGCCTTGGAGCTGGGCCTGGAAGGCCCGGCCTACGTGCATTCAACAGCCTGCTCGTCGGCCGCCAAGGCGATGGCAAGTGCCGCGCGCATGATCCGCATGGGCCTGTGCGATGCGGTGGTGACCGGCGGCGCCGACTCGCTGTGCGCCTTTACCGTGGCGGGCTTCTCGGCGCTGGAATCGGTCAGCCCCGGCCAGTGCAACCCGATGAGCGCCAACCGGAAGGGGATCAATATCGGCGAAGGCGCGGCCCTGTTCCTGATGGAAGCCACACCTGGCGGCCCGCAAGCCGTTGAGCTGATGGGCTGGGGCGAATCGTCCGACGGCCACCACATCTCCGCGCCCGATCCGGAAGGCGCCGGCGCCCGGTTGGCGTTCGAACAGGCATTGCGCCGAGCGGGCGTGGGTGCGGCCGAGGTGGACTACATCAATATGCACGGTACCGCTACGCCGCAGAACGATGCCATGGAGTCGCGCGTGATCGCGACCCTGTTCGGCGAAGAAGTGCCGGTCAGCTCGACCAAGCCGTTCACCGGCCATACCCTGGGCGCGGCCGCCGCCGTTGAAGCAGCGCTGTGCTGGCTGGCCATGCAGGACGATAACGCGCAGGGGCGGCTGCCGCCGCATTTGTGGGACGGCGCCGCCGATCCTGCATTGCCGGCACTGAACCTGGCGCCGCCGGGCGCTGCGCTGGGCCGGCCGCTGCGCCGGGTGCTGAGCAGCTCTTTCGCGTTCGGCGGTTCGAATGCCGTGCTGCTGCTGGGGAGGCCTGGATGAACATGCCGGACATCCGCCAGCTGGTGCCCCATTCCGGCCAGATGGTATTGCTCGACCGGGTGCTGGAAGCCGACGCTGAGCGCCTGTGCGCCGAAGTGCGCATCCACGAAGCCAGCATCCTGGCGGGCGCCGACGGCGTCGGCTCCTGGGTGGGCATCGAATACATGGCGCAGGCGATTGCCGCGCACGCCGGCTGGCTCGCGCTGCAGCGGGGCGAGGAAGTCAAGGTTGGCTTCCTGCTCGGCTCGCGCAAGTACGAAGCCAATGTCGCCAGCTTTGCGCTGGGAAGCGTGCTGCGGGTGCACGTGCGCCGCGTGCTGCAGTCCGAAAACGGGCTGGGCGCCTTCGAATGCCGCATCGACATCGCGGGCGGGCCGGCCAATGCCGCCGCCGCAACGGTCACGGTATTCCAGCCAGATAATGTCAATCAATTTCTCAAAGATGGAAACGTAGGATGAATCAGAACAAGTCCATGAGCGTGCTGGTGACCGGATCGTCGCGCGGTATCGGCAAGGCGATTGCGCTGCGCCTGGCGCGCGACGGTTACGACGTGGTGCTGCACTGCCGCAGCCAGCGCGCCGAAGCCGAAGCGGTCGCGCAGGAGATCGTGCAACTGGGCCGCGCCGCGCGCGTGCTGCAGTTCGACATCAGCGACCGCGCCGCCACGGCCGCTGCGCTGGAAGCGGACATCGCGCAACACGGCTGCTACTACGGCGTGGTCTGCAACGCCGGCGTGGCGCGCGACAACGCCTTCCCGGCCATGTCGGGCGAGGACTGGGACATTGTCCTGCAAACCAACCTGGATGGCTTCTACAACGTCCTGAACCCGCTGATTATGCCGCTGGTACAGCGCCGCAAGCCGGGCCGCATTGTCACCCTGGCGTCCGTCTCGGGCCTGATCGGCAACCGGGGCCAGGTCAACTACAGCGCCGCCAAGGCGGGCATCATCGGCGCCACCAAGGCCCTGGCGCTGGAACTGGCCAAGCGTTCGATCACGGTCAACTGCGTGGCGCCCGGCCTGATCGAAACCGACATGATCGAGGAAGTGCCGATGGAAGAAGCGCTGAAGATGATCCCGGCGCGCCGCGTCGGCAAGCCGGAAGAGGTGGCGGCCGCGGTCAGTTTCCTGGTCGGCGAAGATGCGGGCTATATCACCCGCCAGGTCATTTCCGTCAACGGAGGCCTGGCATGAGCCGCCGTGTCGCCATCACCGGCATGGCCGGCATCAGCCCGCTGGGCAACGACTGGGCAGCGGTGCGAGAGCGGCTTGGCCAGTTCCGCAATGCCGTGGTACGCATGGAGGAGTGGGAAGACTACGAGGGCCTGAATACCCGCCTGGGCGCACCGGCTGCGCCGTTCGAACTGTCCGCACGCTATAACCGCAAGACCACCCGCAGCATGGGCCGCGTAGCCCTGATGGCAACCCGCGCGACCGAACTGGCGCTGGAAGACGCCGGCCTGCTCGAACACCCTTTGACCAGGAGCGGCGACATGGGCGTGTCGTTCGGTTCGTCCGCCGGCACCCCAAGCGCCATCGGCGATTTCGGCCGCATGATGGAAGAGCGCACCACCAAGGGCATCAACGCCACCACCTACATCAAGATGATGTCGCACACGGCGCCGGTGAATATCGGCGTGTTCTTCGGCCTGACCGGGCGAGTGATCACCACCTCCAGCGCCTGTACCTCGGGCAGCCAGGGCATTGGCTACGCCTACGAGGCGATCAGGAGCGGCAAGCAGGTCGCCATGGTCGCCGGCGGCGCCGAGGAACTGTGCGCCACGGAAGCCGCGGTGTTCGACACCCTGTTCGCCACCAGCGTGCGCAACGACCAGGCGCAAGCGACGCCGCGTCCGTTCGACCGCGCCCGCGATGGCCTGGTGATCGGCGAAGGCGCCGGCTGCCTGATCCTGGAAGACCTGGAGCATGCGGAGGCGCGCGGCGCCACGATCTATGCGGAAGTGGTCGGCTTTGGTACCAATAGCGACGGCTGCCACGTCACGCAGCCCAATGCGGCCACCATGCAGCGCGCCATGGAGCTGGCCCTGCAGGACGCAGGCCTGGAGGCATCGGACATCGGCTACATCAATGCCCACGGCACCGCCACCGCCCAGGGCGACATCGCCGAATCGCATGCCACGCTGGCGGTGTTCGGCGGCGCCATTCCGATCAGTTCGTTGAAGAGCTATATGGGCCATACGCTGGGTGCCTGCGGTGCGCTGGAAGCATGGATCAGCATCGAGATGATGCGCGAGGGCTGGTTCGCGCCGACCATCAACCTGGAGGAAACCGATCCCGAGTGCGCGGCGCTGGATTACATCGCCGGCACCGGCCGAGAACTCGATTGCGAATACGTGATGTCGAATAATTTTGCTTTCGGCGGCATCAATACCTCGCTGATTTTTAAACGCTACAACAAATAGAAGGAAGACCAGATGAAAAAGATGATTTCTGTAGTAGTGATGGCCGCCGCCGCCATGGCATCGTCGGCAGCTTCGGCTGGCAACGACATGCTGAAGTTTCCGATCGAGGGCGCCATGGCTGCTAACGACGCGCAGGCACGCCTGGGCGATTCGGTCAAGTTCTACTTCGCCGGCCAGCCGACGCCGGCCATCGCTTCCAAGATCATTAGCGACAAGACCAGCCAGCGCACCAACGGTTTTGGCAAGTCGGCTGAAAAGGCATGCAATTACGTCTTCCTGTCCGCCATGCTGCAGTTGCAGAAGCGCGCGCAAGACGTTGGTGCTGATGCCGTGGTCAATATCGTCAGCAATTTCAATAACGTTGAATTCGCCAGCGCTACCGAGTTCCAATGCGCCGACGGCGCACTGATGGCCGGCGTGGCGCTGAAGGGCGATTTCGTCAAGCTGGCCCGGTAAGGAGAAGCGGCGCATGGCGCGCGGGATGCTGCTCTGGCTGGCCGATGCGGGTGCGCTGTCCGAGGCAAGCCTGCAGCGCTACCTCGCTTGGCTGACGCCGGGCGAACTGGCGCGCCATGGGCGCTTTGTACGCGAACTGCGCAAGCGCCAGTTTGTCGCCGGCCGGGTGTTGCTGCGGATGGCGCTGGCGCCGCTGCTGGGTGTTCAGCCGCAGCAGGTGCTGCTGGAGGAACGCAACGGGCTGGCGCCGCGGCTGCTGACGCCGGCGCCGGACGGCGCGACGCCAGGCTTCAGCATTTCCCATAGCGGCCGCTGGGTGGCCTGTGCCGTCGGCGACCTTGCGGTGGGGCTGGACATTGAAATGCGCGATGCCTCCCGCGACCTCGCTGCCTTGGCAAAGCAGGCCTTCGACGCCGATGAAATGGCGCGCTGGCAGCAGATGCAGCGCTGGGATGACGCAGCAAGAATTGAAGGCTTTTATCGGCTCTGGAGCGAAAAGGAAGCGCGCATCAAGCTCGGGCTGGCGGTGGGCGGCCACTGCGTCGCCGTGCCGCACCAGGAGCTGTCGGTGGTGTTGTGCAGCGCCGTGCCGCTGGCCAGCGTGCCGCAGCCGGTGCTGGTCGCGCTGCCCTGATCAATGCTCCCACAGCCAGTGCCAGAGGCCGGGCAGGGGCGGGGCGTTTTCCGGGGTGTCGACGGATGAGGCCAGGGCTGCGCGCTCAAGTTCGTCGCGGTTGTCGTAGAAAGGCTTGTCGGCCAGCGGGATCTGCAGTTCGCGGGCGACGTCGAGCAGGATCCCGAGGTATTCCTCGAAATGGCGGGCGGTATGGCTGTTGACGTCGTGGAAGGTGACGACGACGGGCGTGGCGCCGTCGACGTCCGGCATGGCGCCGGCGGCCCAGCGCTTGCGGGCTTCGGCCAGCATGTTGAGCATGTTGGAGCGCTTGTGGAAGCTCATGTTGAAGACGTAGACCACGCCGTCCTTGGCGCTCAGGTCGGTCAGCAGCATGTGCAGGCCATAGGCATGGTAGGACGCCAGCGTATCGGCGTCATAGGCCCAGAACGGCGGGCGTACCAGCTTGGGCACGACGCCGGTTTCTGCCAGCAGGTCGGCGACGCCAAGCTGCAGTGTTGCATCGAGCTTTTCACGGCTCATGAGGCGGTGGTTGGAATGGAAGGTCGTGGCGGAGTGCAGCGCGACCACGTGGCCTTCGGCATGTTCGCGCCGGATCAGCGCGCGGCCCCTGTCGGTGCCGCCGCCGCTCCAGGCACGTGTCTGGGTGAAGAACACGGCCTTGATGTTGTCCTGGTAGGGATTCTTCTCCAGGGTTTCAAGGATGCGCACCGTGGGATTGAAGTAGGGGGCCCAGGCCGGGCCGTCATCGAACGTGAGCAGGAAGCGCACAGGGGCCTGGTCGGCCTGCGCTGCCGCTCCCGGGGGAAGTAGCAGTATTGTTAAGGCAGCAAGTAGCAGGCGCAGGAAAAGCACGGCAAAAGGTCGTCAGGACAGGTCGGCCCGATATTGTACGTGATTTGACCAAGCGTCTCTCGCAGGCCGTTTGTATCAACTTAAACAGAAAAGAATATGAGCGCTAGTTTAGAAGGCATCCAGTCGTCCGGTGAGGTTCACGTTGAAGAGACGGCATTTGGCAAATGGTTTTTGCGTACCGAGACGTGGACCGTGCACGTGCTGGAGCGTGCGCTGAAGGATCTGCAGCGCCTGATGCCGGATGCGCCGGCCAGTTTCGGCGTGGTGGCCGATGTCGGCTGCGGCTTTGGCCGCTCCCTGCCGAAACTGCACCAGCGCTTCGCGCCGCAGCGCCTGATCGGCATGGACATCGACCCGGAGATGCTGCAGCACGCGGCGAAGGAAGTGGCCGCGCATGACATCAAGGCCGAATTCATCTGCTGTTCGAGCTCTAATATCAAGCTGGAAGACAATTCGGTGGACCTGCTGTTCTGCCACCAGACCTTCCACCACCTGGTGGACCAGGAAAACGCGATCCGCGAGTTCTTCCGCGTGCTCAAGCCGGGCGGCGTCCTGCTGTTCGCCGAATCGACCAGGCGTTACATCCATTCCTGGATCATCCGCCTGCTGTTCCGCCATCCGATGGACGTGCAGAAAACCGCGCCTGAATACCTGGCGATGGTGCGTAACGCCGGCTTCAGCGTGCCTGACAGTGCGGTTTCCTACCCCTTCCTGTGGTGGAGCCGCGAGGACCTGGGATTGATGGAGCGCGTGCTGCGCATCAATCCGCCGGCCGAACGCGAGGAAACCCTGATCAACCTGGTGGCGGTCAAGCCTTAGCCTTCCTGCTGCGGCGCTACGCTGCCGCAGTCGCTGCCTTTCCAGCGGGCGGTCACTTCCTGGGTGGCGTGGAAGTCGCCCGCTTGCGGGACCGGGGCGCCATCAGGGCCGGTGACCTTGCCGTCGCCGACCATCTTGAAGCGCCATTCCTTGCTGTTGGCGACGATGTACTCGCCGCTGCCATTGTAGGTGGTCCCTTGCGGGCCAATGCAGGCCGCCTTGAACTTGGCGCCCGAACTGCTGGCCGAGATGATGTCCAGCTTGCAGCCTTGCGCCGACTGCTCCATCTTGCGCTTGATGTCTTCGGTGTCGACGCCTTTGGCCACCTGGGCCGCCGTTAGGCAGGTCCGGGTCCCGCCGGCGTTGCCGCCTTGTCCCATCTGGTCCTGCATCTGCTTGCGCTGTTCAGGCGTCAGGCGCGCCATCATGCGTTCGCGCCCTTTGCGCATCGTTTCCTCTACATTCTGGCCGTTGATCATGGTGACACGGTTTTCTTCCCACAGGCCCGGTGCCAGTTTGAGGGGGATGACTTCAGCGTGGCTGGCCAGGCAAACGGTGGCAAGGCTGGCGGCAAGTGCGTGGATGGTGAACTTCATTCGAGGCTCCTGTGGGGAAAAGGAGCGAATGGTAGCAAAAAAACATCAGGATGGGCCGTTCGTTTTGCGCTCAACGATGACATAGTGCTTGCGGACCGGTTCCAGGACTTCAAACACGCCCTTGAACCCGGCCGGGATGACCAGGGCGTCGCCCGGCCCGGCTTCGGCTGCGTGTCCCTGTTCATCGATCACGCGGCAGCGGCCTTCGAGGACGCAGAAATACTCATCCTTGTTGGGCGCGAAGGCGATACGCCAGCTGCCTTTCTCGCAGGCCCAGATGCCGGCATGGACTTCGCCGCTGGCGTTGCTGAAATGGTTCCATGTGGTGCGCAGCGGGTTCCCGTCGAGCCGGCGGTCTTCGCGCGGATGGTCGTATTCGGGGGCTGGAGCCTGAGCGCGGAATTCTGTGATTGCAGTCATGGCGTCATTATACGCGCGGCGCCGGCGCCATCTTGGCCAGTACGCCATCGTCGAGTTCATAGGTATCGAAGTCGCTGGCCAGGAAAAGCCGGCCGCTGTAATGCTGGCGCGCTTCCGCCTCCACCTCTGCCATGCCTTCCTTACTGTCATAGCGGGGGCTGAAGTGCGTCAGGACCAGGTTCGGCACCTCGGCTTGGGCAGCGAAATGGGCAGTGCGCTGCACTGAGCTGTGCTGCGGCCCCGGGCCGACTTTCTGCAGCACGGCTTCCGTGTAGGTCGCTTCATGGACCAGCAGGTCGGCGCCCTGGCAGGCTTCGGCCAGCAGCGAAGGGGTGTCGTTGTCGCCGCCGATGACCGCATTCACGCGTTCGACGTGCTCCGAGCGGAACCCGGCAGCGGCCAGCAGCGTGCCATCGTCCAGCCGGACGTCCTTGCCGTGCTGGAGCTGGCCCCAGGCCGGGCCGGGCGGCACGCCGCGTGCGCGCAAGGCGTCGCTATCAACCTTCCATGTAGTCTTTTCGAAGCTAAACTTAAAGCCGAAGCTTGGCGCGCGGTGCGACAGCGGGAAGCGTTCGATCTTCAGCCCATCCTGGTGGTGCACCAGGCGCTGGTTCGCGACGTCGACATGGATGATCTCGAACGTGAGGAAGAGCTCCGTGTGCAGCATGGTGGCATCGAGCCAGGCCTTGACGGCGGCCGGCGCAATCAGGATCAGCGGCTTCTTGCGGCCGGTCATGGAGGCGCTTGCGAGCAGCCCAGGCAGGCCATAACTATGGTCGCCATGGACGTGGGTGATGCAGATGCCGGCCAGGTCATGCACGGTGAGCGGAATGCGCTGCAGCTGGTGCTGGGTGGCTTCGCCGCAATCGACCAGCCACCAGTCGCGGTTCATTGTTGAGTGCAAGGCCAGCGCGGTGACGTTGCGCCGGATGGTCGGCACGCCGGATGAGGTGCCAAGGAAGGTCAGTTTCAGCATGCCATATTATGCCGCATCAGGGCCGGTTCGTGGCCCGCGCGCGACAGGCGCCAGTGCCTTGGCGGCCATTTGCGTGTCCTGGCGAGCCAGGCCGTGAAGGCCGCGCAGGGCGGCGTTAAGATGAGTTGTTGGCTGGTCGATTCGAACAATTACTTCAATGATCGGAGACACTCTATGCAAACTCGCATTCGCAGCACGCTTCTGGCCGCAGTAGTCTTCTTCACCCTCGGGGGACAGGCAGCAGCAAACACCCTGACCCAAAACGTATCCTGGACCATCGACCGCGCCGGCACCAGCACCAAGTACCGCGTCGTGGCCTATGGCGATTCGATCTATGCGGGCTATAACGGTTCGATTACCAGCGCGGCCAAGTATTCGGCGCCGACGGTGGACGCGGAATACCTGTCCGCGGCCTGGAATGCCGACATTGAAAGCGTGCGCCGCGCCAAGTCCGGCGCCGTGGCCTCTGATGTCTACAACAACAAAATTGTCGCCGAGCGATCCTACATGCAGGCCAGCAACACGCGCGTGGTCACCTTCGAAATGTGCGGCAACGACGGGCTGCAGGCCCGCTCCGCCTTCAAGGGCCAGACCGGCACTTGCGACGACTCGGTGCTGACCGCCGCCGAGAACAGCTGCAAGACCTACGTCGCGGCGGCCATGGACTACATCAACGCCAACGCCTATTCGGGCGTGAAGGTGAAGGTCATCTCGAACCTGCACTATCCCGGCTATGCGGCCGACAATGTGCAGAGCTCCTGCAAGGATCCGAATACCGGCGCCACCGTTAACATGCAGCAGAAGTTCCTGCCGGCCCTGGCGCGCATGAACTTCATGATGTGCGATACCGCGCGCCAGAAAGGCTTCCAATGCGCCGACAACTTCGCGCAGTACATGGGGGCCGATTACGACAGCAACGGCGACGGCATTGCCGATTCCGATGCGCTGCGCTACGTGGCCGGCGAGAGCCAGGCCAGCTATGTGACCCGCATCACCTCGACGCTGCGCTCCACCATCCGCGACGCCAACACGCACTTCGTGTCTGCCGGCAGCAGCTACGACTACATCCAGTCGGACGATACGCACCCGACTTATACCGGCAGCACGGTCACGGCAGGGCTGTTCGGCGGCACCACCGGCACCGGGGCGCCACGCTACACCTCCTTCAGCTCGGGCAAGAACCCGATCTGGAACCAGTTCGGGCATGAACGCATGGGGTGGGCGGTTTCGGTCTTCAACTCGCCAACGCCGTGAGTTCCTGGCGCCCCAGCCCGGGTTACCTGGCGGCGGCGCTGCTGCTGGCCGTTGGCGCGGCCAGCCTGGCTTTCTTTCTTTGGTATTTTGCGCGCGGCGACGCCGCAGCCGGGGCTGGCCAGACGCCGCCCCCGGCAAGCGTGGCGGCTGCCGGACGACCAGCCTCGGCCGCCATTGCCGGGCCGGCAGTTGCGCGCGAAGGGCCCCAGCGCCAGACGCCGCCAGCGCCGGAAGGCGACGCCGATCCGACGCGCGACTTGCGCAGTTACGTCATGCGGGGCGAGAAGCCGACCATGAATGAAGTGATCAAGCGCTTGCACGAGCAAGGTGTGCACACCGGCCTGGGCGCGTTCAATCCGCCCGGCACCAGTCCGCCCCTGGTCGGCCTGGCCGTGCCCAAGGATTTCCCGCTGCCTGCGGGGTATGTGCGGCATCACCAGGTCACCGACGATGGCCAGTCCATCGAACCTGTCCTGATGTTTGCGCCGGACTTCCAGCTCTACGATGCGTCGAACCGGCCCATCGAGATGCCGAAGGACCGCGTCGTTCCACCTGAAATGGCGCCGCCGGGGCTGCCGTTGCGGCGTATCGTGATCCCGCCTCCACTTGACGCCTCCGGACAATGAAGCCGCTTGCCTGCATTTTCGCCAGCGCTGCGATGACTGCCTTGTATGCACAGGGCGGCGCGGCCTGGGTGCTCGGATGCCTGCTACTTGTGCCCTGGCTCCTGGCGCTTGACGGCCGCCGCTCCCTTGCCGGAACGCTGCTGCTTGCCTGGTCCATGTCGCTCGCTTACACGGCGGCCGGCTTTGCGTGGTTTGGCGCTGCGCTTGGGCGCTATACGCAGGCCGGGGAGGCCAGTGGAATTGCCTTGCTGCTGCTTGCCGCGCCCTTGTTCCAGCCGCAGTTCCTTGCTTATGGGCTGGTCCGCCACGCCGCCGGGCGCTGGTACGGGCGGGGCGTATGCGCGCTGGCGGCGGCTGCGGCATGGGTGGCGGTGGAATGGCTGGTGCCGCGCATGCTTGGCGATACGCTCGGTTACGGCCTGTACCCTTCGCGCCTGCTGCGGCAGGCGGCCGATGTGGGCGGGAGCGCGGGACTGACTCTCTTGCTCCTGCTGGCCAACGAGGGCGTGGCGGCGGCCGTCGCCCGGCATGGGCAAGGCTGGCGGGCAATCGCGAAGCCCTTGGCACTGGCGGCCTTGGTCCCTGCCGTGCTGGCGGCGTACGGTGCGCTGGCGCTTTCGGGCAGCGCTGCACCGGCAGGGAAGCCGCTGCGCATGGGGCTAATCCAGGCAAACATGGTTGATTATGAAAGGCAGCGCCTGGAGAAGGGCGCTTTTGCGGTCGTGCGCGAGGTGCTGGACCGGCATTTCTCGATGGGTTATGACGCGGTGACGCGCCAGCGTGCGGAAGCCTTGCTCTGGTCCGAGACAGCGTATCCGACCACGTTCGGCAAGCCAAAGAGCGAGGCCGGCGCGGAACTCGACCGGGAGATCATTGAATACGTGAACGCGGCCGCGGTCCCCCTGGTGTTCGGGACCTATGACCGGGATGAACAGGGCGAATATAACGCCGCGGCCTTTGTGCAGCCGGGCCGGGGCTTGCTGGGGTTCTATCGCAAGTCGCATTTGTTCCTGTTCACCGAATACCTGCCGGCCTGGCTTGACGTGCCGGCCTTGCGGAGGCTTCTGCCCTGGGCTGGCAACTGGCAGGCCGGCGGCGGCGCGCGGGTGTTCCCTTTGCGCCTGGCGGACGGGCGCGAGATTGCGGTGCTGCCCTTGATCTGCCGCGATGACGTCGACCCGGCCCTGGCCATCGCCGGCGCGCGGCTTGGAGGGCAGGTGATCCTGACGATGTCCAACGATTCCTGGTTCAGCGGGGAGGGGCCGGGTGCGCGGCTGCACCAGGCGGCGGCGGCCTTCCGCAGCATCGAAACGCGCCTGCCGCAATTTCGCGTGACGACAAACGGCTACAGCGCAGCGATCGATGCGAGCGGCGACATCCTCGCCGGAACCAGCGTCGGCGAACCTGCGCTGGTAATCGCGGACCTCCCGGTGCGCTCGCCCGCACCCACCCTGATGGTGCTGTGGGGCGACTGGCTTGGCCTGGCATGCTGCGCGGTATTGCTGGTGCTGACGGTAAGGCCGCTTAGCCAGGCGTGGCGGCCGCACTACGATGGCGCCAGGGCGCGCACGTCCAGGCCGGCATTCCCGATGCGCGTGGCGGTGCTGCCGCCGGCGGCACGCGTCGTTGCCGGACTGCTGCGCGTCATTTCTCGTGCGGGTTTGCTGGGCACGGGAGCGGCCTTGCTGCTGAACGAAGCGCTGCGCAGCAATACTCTTGGGCAGTTGCGCATCTTCTCCCTGGTTTTCCTGCTGCCGGAGGCCATCGCCTGGTGCTTGCTGATGGCGTTTTCGGCCCGGGCGACGTTGAGCGAGGGCCGGCTGCTGCTGGCGCGTGGTGCGCAGGAACTGGCGCTGGCCCTGGACCAGGTGGCTGCCGTCGAACCCTGGCGCCTGCCGGTGCCGGGCCGCGGCGCGGCGTTGCGCCTGCGCTCCGGGAATTACTGGGATGTTGGACTCGCCTTGCCGGACCCGGCAGCGTTCGCCGCAGGCCTGGCCGCTGCCGGCGGCCCCCCTATGGTGGATATGCCGGGGTGGCGCATGCTGGTGGCGCCGGCGACGCGGCTTGACCATCCGCTTGCGAAGTTTGTCATGTTGCCGCTGGTACTGGCGCTTCCCGCCTTCCACCTGCATCAGCACATCGCCTATGGCAGCGCATTGGGCGAATACTACAGCTTCGGGCTGGGGGCCTACCTGAGTGCTTTCGGACTGTGGTGGGCGGCGTGGACAATCGGCGTGGTGCTGGGGGCAGCACTGGTGCGCGCCTTGATTGAATCGGCAAGCATGATGGCGGCAGCGCTGCGCCCGGGCCATGCGGCCGGCATCCGCCTGGGCCTGGAGCGTGCCGGACATGTTGCGCTTTACCTCGCCTTGCCCGGCTGGCTGCTCCTGCGCGTATTTGGCGCGTGACTACGCCTAGAGCGTCGGGCGGATGTCGAAGGTGGCGGCCAGCGGTGCGGGTTCCGGATCGTCCGCAACGTGGACGCTGCTGACCCGCGCGGCGCTGGGACCCTTGTGCGCCCATTCGATGATGGCTTTCACCGCGTCGGCTGGGCCGTGCACGCTGGCTTCGACCGCTCCGTTGGCGCGGTTGCGCACCCAGCCCGCCAGGCCGAGCGCTGTTGCGCGTTCTGCAAGCGCGTAGCGATAGCCAACGCCTTGCACCAGACCTTCGATCATCAATCGCTTGGCCATCACATCCTCCAGTTGACGCGGTTGCGGCCTGCTTCCTTGGCGCGGTACAGGGCCGCGTCGGCGGCATCGAACAGCGCGGGGGCGCTTTCCTGGCTGCCCGGCGCCAGGGTTGCACCGCCGATGCTGACCGTCAGCATCGGGCTGGCAATGGACTGCTCATGCGGAATCAGCAGCTGGGCCACCGCGTCGCGAATTCCCTCCGCTACATACAAGGCTTGCGCCGCGTCGGTTTCGGGCATCAGGATCACCAGTTCCTCGCCGCCATAGCGGGCGGCGACGTCGCAGGGCCGGCGCATGGCATTGCGCGCCACGCGGGCCACGGCGCGCAGGGCACGGTCGCCGGCCGGATGCCCGTAATGGTCGTTGTACTGCTTGAAGCAGTCGATGTCCAGCAGCGCCACTGAAATCGCGTGCGCGTGGCGGGCGGCGCGCTGCCATTCGCTTGCGTAGACTTCATCGAAGCGGCGGCGGTTGGCCAGTTCGGTCAGGCCGTCCATATGCGCCAGGTGCTCGAGCATGCTGCGCTGGCGTACCACTTCCAGGTGGGTGGCCACGCGCGCCATCACGACCGTGGTGTTGAAGGGCTTGGTGATGTAATCGGCTGCGCCCAGCTTGAGGCCGCGCGCCTCGTCCTCGGGCCGGCCCATGCCGGTGATGAAGATGACTTCAATGTGGGCAGTGGCGGCGTCGGCGCGCAGGCGGCGCAGCACTTCATAGCCGTCCATGTCGGGCAACATCACGTCCAGCATCAGCAAGTCCGGCAAGTGGCGCTGGGCGCGCTCGATGGCCTGCTCGCCGGTCTTGGCCAGCAGTACCACATACTCTGGTTTCAGCAAGGTCGCGAGAACCTGACGGTTGATGCCGTCATCGTCCGCGACTAAGACCTTTTGACTCATGCACTCAATTCCATATCGACGCCGAGTGCTTGCGCAAGTTCGGCCAGCGGTTTCAAGGCATCATGATATTCGATTTCGTCCACAGCACGCTGGATGCGCGCCAGCAGCGCAGCGTGGCCTGAAGCGGCCAGAAGGGCGCTCAGTTCGGTCAGCAAATCTTCGGAACGGGCGTCGTCGGCCCGCAGGTAGCGGTCCAGTTCACGCAGCAGGCGGCCAAAATCGGCCACCTGGCTTTCGCTGGCGCCGGCCGGCGCCTGCAAGGCATTCGCAAAGCCGGCA
Source organism: Pseudoduganella sp. R-34 (assembly GCF_049904655.1). Taxonomy (NCBI): domain Bacteria; kingdom Pseudomonadati; phylum Pseudomonadota; class Betaproteobacteria; order Burkholderiales; family Oxalobacteraceae; genus Pseudoduganella; species Pseudoduganella sp. R-34. Next base: position 3,849,263 of record NZ_CP184572.1, on the reverse strand, counting down.
AGGATGATCCCGAGAGACTTGGCCATGTCCGCAGCCTCCCGTGCGCAGCGCTCGGGGCGTCCATCGCGGATGCCGGCTTCGACGATGTCGGACAGTTGGGCAAGCCCGATGGCGCCGAGGTAGGTGGCGCTGGATTTCAGGTTGTGGGCCAGGCGCTCGACCTGGGCCCAGTCGCCGTCGGCCAGTGCGGCAGTGAGCAAGGCCGGGCCGCCGCCGTATTCGGTGCAGAAGCTGCGCATGCGCTTGGCGAGGATGGCCGGATCGCGTTCGGCGCGCGCCAACGCATATTGCCAGTCGACGCCTGCCAGCGGCGGGTAGGCTGCGGCGACCGGCGCGGCGGGGATTTCTGCGGCAGGCGCGCCGGGAATGGCGCGCCCGACCAGGCGTGCAGGATCGATCCACTTCAGCATGGCGCGGAACAGCACGTCCGGATCGATCGGCTTGGTGATATGGTCGTTCATGCCCGCTTCCAGGCTCCTGGCCTGGTCTTCCGGCATGGCGTGTGCGGTCATGGCCAGGATAGGCAGGCCGCGCAGCGCTTCAATGGCGCGGATCTGGCGCGCGGCGCTCAGGCCATCGACCACCTGCATCTGCACGTCCATCAGCACCAGGTCGTAATCGCCTTGCTGCACCATCCGCACCGCCTCGCCGCCGTGAACAGCGACATCGACGTGCACCCGCACCGTTTCCAGGAAGTCGACTGCCACCTCCCGGTTGTTGGCATTGTCTTCCACCAGCAGCACGCGGGCGCCGTGCAGCCGCGCCAGCTCCTCGGCCGGCACGCCGCGCCGTTCCGCCTGCAGCGATGCCGGCTGGGCGATCTCGGGGCGCAGCACTTGCAGCAGGCTGTGATAGAGCAGCGCAGGGCCGACCGGCTTGGTCAGGAAGCCTTGCAGCGGCAGTTCGCCTTCCTCCTGCAGCACCGTTTCGCGGGTGCAGGCGCTGACCATGAGGATCGATGGCGGGGCAGCGAAGCGCGGGTCGGCGTGGATGCGGTGGATGGTTTCCACGCCATCCCAGCCCGGCATCATGTAATCCATCAGCACCACCTGGTAGGGCATGCCGGTTTCCACGCCGCGCAGCAGCATGTTGAGCGACTGTTCGCCGGAGCTCGCGCTGTGGGCAGCCACGCCGAAGGTGCCGAGCATTTCCACCAGCGCTTCTCGCGCCGTGGCGCTATCGTCCACCACCAGCACGCGGGCCTGCTGCAGCCCGCCGGTCGGCGAGGACAGAGGCTCCGCGCTGGCATCGCCGAGGCCGAGCCTGACGGTGAAGCTGAAACGGCTGCCGACGCCAGGCGTACTGGTCACCTTGATGCTGCCGCCCATCAGTTCCACCAGCTGGCGCGAAATGCTCAGGCCCAGGCCGGTGCCGCCGTATTTGCGCGTGATCGAGCTGTCGGCCTGGCTGAAGGACTGGAACAGCCGGGCGAGCTGCTCTTCGCTCATGCCGATGCCGGTATCGCTGACGCTGAATTGCAGCACCACGCCGTCGGCAGAGCGCTCGATGGCCTTGACTGCCACCACGATCTCGCCGCGTTCGGTGAACTTGACGGCATTGTTGGTCAGGTTGATCAGCACCTGGCCGAGGCGCAAGGGGTCGCCGACCAGCTTTTGCGGTACGCCGCGTTCGACGCGGAACACCAGCTCCACCTTGCGCGCATCGGTCTTGACGGCGGTCAGGGTGGACAGGTGGTCCAGCATCTCGTCCAGGCTGAACGGCACGGCTTCCAGGGCCAGCTTGCCGGCTTCGATCTTGGAGAAATCGAGGATGTCGTTGATGATGCCGAGCAGGTGTTCGCCTGCGCCGAGGATCTTGGCCAGGTAGTTGCGCTGCTTCGGACTGGGATCGGTCATCAGCGCCAGGCGGCTCATGCCGATGATGGCATTCATCGGGGTGCGGATCTCGTGGCTCATATTGGCCAGGAAATCGGATTTCAGGCGGGTGGCCGCTTCGGCGCGCAGCATGGCGTTCTGCATGGCCTTGGTGCGCAGGCCGAGGATGCGCATGAACACCAGCATGTCGAAGGCATTGCCGAACTGCAGGGCGTGCATGGTCCAGAAGTTGGCCGCCATCTTGCCGCTGATGACCTGGCTCAGCACCACCGACGACAAGAAGCTGACCGCCCAGCCCAGCATGAAGTAGATGCCGACCGAATCGCCGCGGCGCGCGCGCTTGTAGGCGCCCGGCAAGCCAAGCAGCATGGGCAGCAAGCCGAGGGTGCTGACGATGACCACCAGGCCTTCGACGCTGATCACATCGAGGCAATAGGCCACGGCAAACAGGGCGGCCAGCGCTGCCCCGGCCTTCATCAGGACCGAGAAAGTACGGTCGACGCCGGGGCGCGCCAAGGACTGCTCGACGAACAGGTAGCCGCCGCAGGACGCCATCAGGGCGAACAGGCCGCCGGCGTGCAGCGTCATCCACACATTGTCGCGCCAGATGTACTGGCTGCCCAGGCCGAAGAATTCGAAGGAGAACAGGGTGGTGCCGGCGATCAGCAGCGCATACTTGGCGAACAGCGGCTCGCGCAAATTGGCCCATTGCGCCAGGCTATACAGCAGCAGGCACAGGCTGAGGCCCATCAGCATCCCCTGCAGCATTTGCTCGGCCAGCGCGGAGGCGTGGTAGACCGCGGCCTTGGAGAAGTGAATCGGCAGGATCATCGAGCCGACATTCTCGACCCGCAGCAGGACCACATGGTCTGCGCCGGGCGTCAGGCGCAAGGCTGCCGCCGGCGTGCGGCCGCCGCCGCCCGGAGCCACCACCGGCTGCAGGTTGCCGGTCACGGTGTGGCTGTGGAGCGCACCATCGGTGGCGGCGAACACGTCGACCCGGTTGATCTGCGAATAATCGATGTTCAGGGTCCATTCGCCGGTGGCGTCGGCCGGCACGAAGACCGGGATGCGGACCCAGACCACGGTGCCTTTGTTCACTCCCAGCGTGGCATAAGCCGATTGCGGCTTCTGGAACCCGGCGGCAGCGGCCAGGACCTCGGCTGCGCTGAGGGTGCCGCCCGGGTCCTTCAGGATCGTGACGGCGGGCCAGGCGTCGTGCGAACCGGCACGTTCGTCCAGCACCAGCGGGGTCGGCGCTGCGCTTCCCGCGGCGCTGGCCAGGCACAGGCTCGACGCCAGCGCCAGCATGAGGGCGAAGAAAACGAAGGTGACGCGCTTCAGCATGGCTGCTGGTCTCCTGCCGGCTTGGCCGGGGCACGGCCGGCGAGGCGCGCTTCCAGTGCGTTCATCCAGGCCGGCGCCTTGGGATCCTTGCCCCAGCCGCGCACGGCGCTGTCAACCTGGTTCAGCACCGCAGGCGGAAGCTTCAGCGGGCGGGTCTGGTCCATCAGGAACTTCACGGTGAACTGGTAGCCGAAAATGCGGGTGATCATGCGGCAGATCGAAAAATTGGGGAAAGCCAGGCGCACCAGGGCGTCGACGCCGCGCACGACGACCATGCCGCTGATGAACAGTGCGCGCGAGAGCAGGTTGACGCGCTGATTGAGCGCCAGGTCGAGGCGGGCGGACTTGCCGCACAGGTAGCGCGTAAGCAGGACCGGGAACGGCTTCAGGATGCGCAGCGGGATCTGGTCCTGCATTGCTTTCATCAGTGCCGCGCCAAGCTCCGGGCGCGGGTCGGGCAGGTAGGGCGACAGCCGGGCGCGCGCCTGGATGTCGTTGAAGCTGGCCTCGGCCTGTTCCATGGTTTGCGGCATCAGGCCTGATTCGATGCCGAGGATGTGCCCGACCACGTTCCAGGTATGCAGGTAGGCCTGTTCGTCCTGCTGCGGCAGGCCGAGGCCAAGCTTGCGCAGGCCGCGCAGGAAAATATAGTGGAAGGTGAGCAGGGTGTAGGCCAGCTCTTCCTGGTTGCAGGGCAGGCCGTTCGCGGCGACGTCCCACCCATGGTTGTACAGGGTATCGTGCACATTGCGGCAGGGAGCATCCATCGGCGCCACGGCGCTGCCGCCTTCAAGGACCGCGTCGGAAGGGTTGCCGCGCAAGATCAGGTGGCGGATGGCGGCGTGGATCAGCCGAACCTTGAGGATCTGTGCGACACCGCCGCCTTCCGGGCTGGTCAGGCCGCCGTGCATCATGACCGGGAAGATCATGGCGGCCGTGGAGCGCACGCGGTAGTCGGTATGGGCTTCGAGCTGGCCGGCGACGTGCAGCACGCCCGCCAGGTCGGGCACGACATAGCATTCGGGCAGGCTGGCGCAGAACAGCAGGCTGCAGGACAGCATGCTCATGTCAAAGAACAGCTCCTCCGAGCGCGCAATGCGGGCGGCATCGGCCCATTCGGGCAGCCGCGAGCCTGCGGCAAGGTAGGCTTCCAGCGCGGCCGCGATTGGCGCGGGGGTGCCTTCGGGGGCGCGCCAGCCGGCGATGATGGCGTTGCTTTGCCACTCGCCAAGCAGGCGGTTCACAATCGCGATGGCTTCCCACTGGCTGCCCTCGTGGCCGTGGAGGATGGCTGCGATGGCGTCGTCGGCGAGCGGGTCGGCACGCAGGGTCGGCGCCACTGCGATGGGCGCGTTCATTGCGCTTCCTTCCAGCGCATCCAGCCGCAAAGGCCCGTCAGGACGGGAATTCCCATGGCGAACAGGGCGATGGTACGGGTCTCGATCGGGTTGCCTTTCAGGGCCTGGAACACCATGCTGCCGCCGTAGATCAGCAAGGGTACCAGCGCGTAGAGGGGCGTGACCCTGCTGCTTGGAACCGGCGGCTTATTGCGCAGCGTGAGGCGGAAGCCATAAATGATGGCGAAGGAAATCGTCATCCAGCCCACAAAACCCTGCAGCGTTTCGCCGAACCAGCCGCCATCGGTCTTGGTCATGATCCAGGCCTTGAGCGTGAAGACCATGTAAGGGTCGGCGCCCAGGTCGTAGGCGGTCACGATCATCGCGCCAAGGAAGGCCATGATGAAAGTCATCAGCGTCGACGGCACGCCGTCGGTCGGCGTTTGCCAGACGATCAGGTTGGCGATCACATAGGCGACATAGCACAGCGCAAACCACATCAGCGGGATGATGAAGGGCACGGAGCCGATGCGCGGGCCCAGCACGTCGGTATAGGTGTACGAGCCGAAGAACCAGCCATAACGCGCGCCCATCTCCTCGGCGAACCAGCCGACGACGACGCCGATGACGACGAAGCGCAGCGCCGGTGCGTGCCCGAGGAAGTGGCTGGCACTGGCCCAGCAGCAGGCAAACATCAGGATCGAACTGACGATCAACAGGGTCGTCGTTTCGCTCCAGCTGCGGGATGCGAGCGCGATCAGGAATCCGGCGAGCAGGACGAGGGTGATGCGGGGCAGTTGGTTCAGCAGCGACTTCATACGTCTCCGGGTTAGAAGTGGTAGTCGAAATGGATGTCAAAGGTCCGTGGATCGCTCGGCGCAGCCATGCCGAAGCTGTCGATGGTGACAGGCTGCACCTTGTTTTCCAGGTTCTTCACATGGGCCATCAGGCTCCAATTGGCGCCGTCGGGGCGATACGCCAGCGAGAGGTCGCTGGCGGTGCGCGGCGGGATGCGGTATTGCAGCAACTGGCTGGAAGCGCTGATGTTGTAGGCCGCGCTGCGGCGCGCGCTGATGCCGGCGGTGAGTGCTGCGCCAGGCAGGCGGAAGCGATGGTCCCAGCCCAGGCTCAGCACCGAATGCGGCGCCCGGTCCAGCGGCTCGCCGGCCCAGGAAACCAGGCCGTTCGGCCGGTAGCTTACGTAATGGGCATCCAGCAGCGTCAGGCCGTAGGTGAAGCTGTCGGCAGGGGTGGCGCGTACCTGCCCATCGAGCTCGAGGCCCTTGACGCTGGCGGCGCCGGCATTCTGGGTGACGAAGCGCGGCGCGCCGGCCACGATCGCAACGCCGGAGAGCTGCAGGTTGGTGTAGTCGTAGTGGAAGATGGCCAGGTTCATGCTAGCCCGCTTGTTCCAGAACCGCGTTTTCAGCCCGGCTTCCCAGGATTTCAGCGTCTCGGGCCGGTAGAACAGGGTTTCAGCCGGCACGGCAATCACGGCCGGGCAGGCGATGCCCAGCGCGCTGGAACCGGCAAGGCAGCCGTCATTGAAGCCGCCCGATTTGTAGCCCGTGGCGATGCTGGCATAAGCCATGGCCGCCGGCGCCAGGTCGACCTCGGCACCCAGCTTCCACGTCGTCTTGTGGGTGGCCAGGGTGGCGTCGTTCAGCATCTTGAGATCGGTCGCGGCGTTGAATTCGCGCGCCTGCTGGAAGTTGGTCGAGCCCACGCGCGACTTGTCATCCTCCGTATAGCGCAGGCCCGCAGTGGCGCGCAGGACCGGCGTTACGCTGTACGTCAGCTGGCCGAAGGCTGCCTTGCTGCGCGAGATCGTCGGTCCATGCGGGAATACGTAGTAAGGCGGCAGCTTGACCAGCTGCAGGTCGCGGAACACATAGAGCTGCTGCGATTCTTCTCGGAAGTAATACAAGCCGCCCTGCGCCTTCAGCGGGCCGCTGCCGGAGGCGGACAGGCGCAGTTCATGGGAATCCTGGCGCTGGTCGCCCCAGAAATTCTCGTGCACGCCAATTGCCAGCGTTGGTTGCACACGGTAGTAGAAGTTGGCCAGGAAGTCGTGTTCGTTCTTGCGGTGCGAGCCAAGGTAGTCCAGGGTGACGGGGCCGAGGTTCCACGAGAGTTCGGCGCCCAGGCTATCGGTCGATTTGTGGTTGTAGCCTTGCTCGAGCTTTGTATTGAATGGCTTGAAATTGTTGGTCAGGCGCTCATCGGTGCCGGCGTCATACCAGGTGGGCCTGCCTGCCTCGACACCCTTGTAGAAATTGGTGTCCGGGACGATGTTGTCGATATTGCCGTTCTGCGTAGCGTGTTCGTAGCGCAGCAGCAGCGTGGCCGATTTCCCCAGGGCCAGTTTGGCGGACAGGCGCGCAGCGCGGTCGTCGCGGTCCTGGCCCAGTTCATAGCCGGTGCCCTGGCCATTGCGCAGGGTGCTGTCATGCTTGCTGAGCGCTACTGCAGCGCGCAGGGCGAGCATGTCATTGACCGGCAGGTTGAGCATGCCGTTCGCTACGCGCGAATGGAAATTGCCCAGCGCAAGGCTGGCGGCGCCTTCCCAGCGCTGGATTGGCGTGTTGCTGATGACGTTCACCACGCCGGCCGTGGTATTGCGGCCATACAAGGTGCCTTGCGGACCGCGCAGCACTTCGATGCGGTCCACGTCCAGGAAGCCCAGGGTCTGGGCTTGGGGGCGGGCGATATAGATCCCGTCCATCATGAACGCGGCGGAAGGATCTCCCTTTTCCGTCACGTCCGAATTGGACACGCCGCGGATCGTGATGCGCAGCCCGTCCGGGGCGCCGTCCAGGTGCACATTGGGCAGGCGCTTGCCGATGGCTGCCGCGTTGTCGATGCCGAGTTTGTCCAGTTGCTCGGCAGTGAGGACCGACATGGCGACCGGTGTCCGCGATTCGGGCGCAGCGATGCGCTGGGCCGTCACGAGGACTTCCGGAATTTGCTCTTCAGTTTGACCTTGCGCGATGACAGGCGCGCAAAGAATGCTGGAGACCGCGGCCGCCAACATGGTCGGGCGCAGATGCGCCCCGCAATTCGACATGATTACCCCTAGTGCCTTGCTTTATATGATTATTTTTGCAACGTTACTTAAAAGTGTTGCTAGCAAAGTTCAAGAGTCTAACAGTTTGGCAACGTAGGAAATAGGGGGTATGTAGGCTTTCCCCGACATAGAAACGACACGATGGCTGATAGCGTGCCGGGCGCGAGGGGAGAATACTGGCGGCAAGCCTGAAAAAGGAAAGGAGTGCATCATGTTTGTACGAAACATTACTTTCGCCTTCACCCTGGCTTGCAGCGCCATCGGCGCAGCAGTGGCGGCCGATGAGCCGCAATTCGTGACCGGCGGCGTCGGCCTTGAAGAGCGTGGCCAAATGCTCGCCAGCAAGCCGGATTACAACGTGCGCATGACCTTCGCGACCCGCGGCACCGGCGAGTACCGCTCGGACGTCCAGGTCGAGATCTCTGATGCGAAAGGCCATACCAACGTCAACGCGCGCGATGCCGGGCCATTGATGTTCGTTAACCTGGAGCCTGGCCGCTACCGCGTGACCGCTACGGCGGCCGATGGCCAGGTCCAACGCCGCGAGGTGCAAGTGCAGCCTGGACGGACGAAGGACCTGTACTTCTACTGGAGCGAACCTGCCACTATCGTGCAGTAGACATCAGTTGGTTGAGCGGACCGTAATGGAAGGTCTGCTCATCGTCGATGGCGCCGGTCTGGTGGAAGCGCTCCATATACACCCTCAGCCGGCCCATCATTACCTCTGCCGGCGACGATCCTGCGCTCAGGCGGCGCACGCCCAACTGGGCCAGGCGTGATGGCGCGGCCAGGTTGGGACGGGCCAGCACATTGAGCGGCATTGTTATGCCTTTTGCAAGCTCGGCAATTTCGCCCTCGTCCGTGACGCCCGGTGCAAACAGGCCGCTGGCGCCCGCTTCCTGGTACAGCGCTGCACGGCGCAGGGTTTCCGCCACGCGGGCGCCCGGCTCGGCCAGGCCGCGCAGGTAGACGTCGCAACGGGCGTTGATATACAGGTCGATGCCGGCCGCAGCGGCCGCAGCGCGCGCTGCGCCGATCTTGCGCGCCAGCAGCTCCGGCGGCGCACCGCCATCTTCAATATTGATGCCGACCACGCCGGCCCGGATAAGTTGCCCGACAAACTGGCCAACGACTTCCGGATCGGAAGAATAGCCGTCCTCGATATCGACCGTCAGCGGCAAGGCGCTGGCACGGACGATGTCGCGCACGGTTTCCAGTAACAGGGCGGTCGGCAGCTGCGAACCGTCGGCGTAGCCGTGGCCCCAGGCGACTGCCGCGCTGCTGGTGGCGAGTGCCTTGGCGCCAGCCAGGGCGGCGATGCGGGCGGTACCACCGTCCCAGCAATTGGCCAGCAGCAGGATGCCATCCTGGTGCAGGGCATGGAATTGGGTGTCGTTGCGCATGTGGTTTTTTCCTTAACATTGAGGAGCTGGCCATTCTGCCACGGTTCCCACATTCCTGCTTTGGTACAATTCGGGGTTGCCAATCAATCCCCAACCATAGTGCAAAGCCGCCAACTCTACGTCCGCCTGATCAAGGAATTCCTCCCCTATAAGTGGGCCGCCCTGGTGACCCTGGTCGGCGTGGGTGTGGCGTCGATGACCGACGTGCTGCTGATACGCCAGCTGCAGAATGTGGTCGATGCGGTGCAGCCGAACGCGGTCGCCGGCGCGGCGCCGCAGAGCGGGGCGCTGGCGACGGTGCACGCCTGGCTCGACAGCATCCTGCCGACCGATCCCGGCGCCGCTGCACTGTGGGCGATTCCGGCCCTGATCATGGCCCTGGCCCTGCTGCGCATGGTCAGCACGTTTACCGGTGACTACGGCTCCGCATGGCTGACCCAGCGCGTCCAGGCTAATGTGCGGGAGCAGATGTTTGCCCGTGTGCTGCGTCTTCCGAACCGCTATTTCGACCAGTCTTCGACCGGCACCACGCTGTCGCGCATTGCCTTCGATGCCACGCAGGTGACCCAGGCCGGCCTCAGCGTGCTCACCATCGCCGTGCGCGACACGGTGGCGGTGATCGGTTTCCTTGGTTCGCTGTTCGATATCGACTGGAAGCTGGCCCTGTTCTGCCTCGTGCTGCTGCCGCTGGTCGCTCTGGTCGTGACCATCGCGGCCCGCCGCATGCGCCGCCTCAGTTCCAGCGCCCAGCATGCTATGGGCGAGCTGACCCGCGTGCTGGACGAAAGCATCGGCGGCCAGCGGGTAGTGAAGATTTTCGGCGGCCAGGCCTATGAGCAAAAGCGCTTCGACGAAGTGGTGAAGCTGAATCGCCAACTGGCCGTCAAGCACGCTTCGACTGCAGCGATGAATTCCGGCCTGATCATGTTGATGGTCGGCGCCACCTTGTCGGCCGTGATCTATTACGCCTTGCTGCGCGCGCAGGCGGGCGCACTGACGCCCGGTGCTTTCGTCGCCTTCATCACCTGCCTGATGTCGCTGCAAGGCCCGATCAAGAACCTGACCAAGCTGAATGAACCCCTGCAGCGCGGCCTGGCTGCCGCGGAATCGGTGTTCGGCCTGATCGATGCGCCGATGGAAGCCGATACCGGCACGCGCCCGGCAGATAACGTGAAAGGCCACATTGAATTGGTGGATGTCGGCTTCCGCTACAACGCGGACGACCCGGAAGCGGCGCCGGCCTTGCGCTCGCTGTCGCTCGACATCGCGGCCGGCGAGACGGTGGCGCTGGTGGGCGGCTCGGGCAGCGGCAAGACCACGCTGGCCAGCCTGCTGCCGCGCTTCTATGACGTCAGCAGCGGCCGGATCCTGCTGGACGGCGTGGACTTGCGCGAATACCGCCTGCCTGAACTGCGCAGCAAGATCGCCCTGGTGAGCCAGGACGTGGTCCTGTTCAACGATACGCTGGCTGCCAATATCGCTTACGGCGATCCGGCACCGGATATGGCACGGGTCGAAGCGGCATCACGCGCGGCCTACGCGCATGACTTCATCATGCGCCAGCCTCAGGGCTACCAGACCGAGGTCGGCGAAAACGGCATGCGACTGTCGGGCGGCCAACGCCAGCGGCTGGCCATTGCACGCGCCTTGTACAAGGATGCGCCTATCCTGATCCTGGACGAGGCAACCAGTGCCCTGGACACAGAGTCCGAACGCCAGGTGCAGGCGGCGTTGGAAAAGCTGATGGAAGGCCGCACCACGGTCGTCATCGCACACCGCCTGTCCACCATCGAAAACGCCGACCGCATTGTGGTCATGTCGGCGGGATCGATTGCGGAGCAGGGCAGCCACGAAGCGCTGTTGGCGAAGGGCGGCATTTACGCCCGCCTGTACCAGACGCAGAAGCAGCTGGACCAATAATCAGCGGGTGGCCTGCAGCAAGTAGGCTGCCATGTCGCGCGCATCGCGCTCCGGCACGCCGAGCTGCGGCATGGCGGTACCGGGTTTGACCTGCTGCGGTGCGCGAATCCATTTCACCAGGTTTTCTTCGCTTGTCGGCAGCTTGCCGGCGATGAAGCCGCGTTGTGCCAGTCCGTCCAGATTGGGTCCAACGAAGGTCAGCGGGCCGGTCACGCCCGGGACATGGTGGCAGGATTGGCAGGCAAACTGGGTCAGCGCCAGCCTGCCGCGCTCGCGGTCGGGTACGTGGCCCACCGCGCGCTCGACCTGGGCGTCCAGCGGGGGCAGCGCAGGCGGCCTTTCAATAGCGGCATAGTCCGCGGGCGTCATTGCAGGCAGCGCGCCGAGGAAGGCAACGATATCCCGGATTTCGCGCTCGCTCAGGTGGAAGCGCCATGCGGGCATCCCGCTCATCTTGATCCCGTTTGCGGTTATCCAGTACATTTCACGCGCTTTCCAGCGCCGTGCCGCGTCGGCCAGCGGGCCGGGGACCGGTTGCATGCTCAAGCCGATCACGCCCATCGGCACGCCCGGTCCGCCATGGCATTGTTCGCAGTGCTGGCGAAACAGGACGCCGCCGCGCGTCGAGGCGCCCGCCGTCGCCGAAGGGGGCGCGATTTCGCGCGCGTGAAAGCGTACCGATTGCTGCATGCCGCGCTCGATCAGGGTGTGCACGAACTGGAAATGCGGGCGCAGCGCGGAAGCGTCATACCAGCCCGCCTGCAGCACCACGGTAGCCGCCAGTATTCCGGCCAGTCCGGCCAGGCACAAGCTCATAGCGGCGGTAGCAATAAGGCGACGCACAATCGGGAAAAGGGCGATGATGTCTTGAGCAAATTATAGGGATCGGCAGCGGGAAGGCAGGGACGATTCGTGCAAGCAATCACTGTGCGTTTGCGGAAAAATGGGAGCACGCATCGCGCATGCGTGGCAGCCTTGCTCTTTCCGCTCGCTTTGTGCGCTTGCCAGCCGCGCAAGCCCACTCCACCGGCCGGCGAGGGCGGCGACGCCCGGCGCGGCAAGGCGCTGCTGGCGCAATTCCAGTGCGGCAGCTGCCATCACATTCCAGGCGTGGAATCTGCACGCGGCAAGGCGGCGCCGTCGCTCGCGGAGTTCGGGCTGCGCAGCTATATTGCGGGGCGCTGGCCGAACCGGCAGGCCGACCTGGTGCGCTGGATTTCGGCCCCGCGCAGCATGGATCCCGCGACCATGATGCCGGACATGGGCGTTTCCCCCGAAGATGCACGCCACATGGCGGCTTATCTTTATTCGCTCCAATGACGCCGGCGCTGCAATCGGTCCTGTCGCCTGCGGGGCCGGATGCGGCGCTGCTTAGCCGATTCAGCTGGCTGTTGTTCGGCTCGGGGGCCGTGATATTCCTGTTGGTCGCGGCCCTCGTTCTCGCCAGTGTTGCACGCAAGCGCGGAAAGTCCTGGTCGAGCAGGCTGGTGGTGGGCGGGGGATTGCTCTTGCCGGTACCCTTGCTGGTTGCGCTCATGGGGTGGTCGGGGTGGCAAGCTTCGCTCCTGGCGTGGCCCTTTTCGGGGACCCGTATCCAGGTCACCGTCACGGCGCATATGTGGTGGTGGGAAGTGCGCTATCGCGACACGGTGAGCGGGAGGGAGGCGGTGCTGGCGAACGAGCTGCGGCTTCCGGTGGGCGAGCGGGTTTACCTCGCGCTGGCGTCGGCGGATGTACTGCATGCGTTCTGGGTGCCGGCGCTGGCGGGCAAGGTGGATATGGTGCCGGGCCGCGTCCATGGCCTCACACTGCGTGCCGGGACAGTTGGCCGCTACCGGGGCCAGTGCGCTGAGTATTGCGGCACCCAGCACGCAGCCATGGCGCTGGATGTGGTGGCAGTCACGCCGCAGCAATTCGAAGCCTGGCTGGCGCACCAGGCCGCGCCAGCGGCCAGCTCGCCGCGTGCGGCAACGATGCAGGCGGGCGAGGGCGAAATCGCACACCGCGGGCGCGAGGTGTTCCTGGCCGCGCGCTGCAACGCGTGCCATACGGTGCGAGGCATCGCGGAAGGTGGAAAGTCGGGCCCGGACTTGACGCACCTCGCTGGCCGCCGCCATCTTGCAGCCGGGGCGCTGCCAATGAGCCGTGCCGGGCTGCTTGGATGGATCGTCAACCCCCAGTCTGCCAAACCCGGTGCCCGCATGCCGCCCAGCAGCCTGTCACCCGACGACCTGCAAGCCCTGGCAAGCTGGCTGGAGACGCTGGAATGAGCGCTCCTCGACGTCCCCCCAACAGCCTGCCGCGCCCGCCGGGCGAGTACGAAGCGCTGGAGCGCGCATGGCGCAAACCGGGTGGCTGGCGCGCCCTGACCGCCGTCAACAACACACGCATTGGCCGCCTGTACCTGGCGACCGCGTTTGCCTTGTTCCTGTTCGCAGGCGTCCTTGCGCTGGCAATGCGGCTGCAACTGGCAGTCCCAGGCAATGACTTGCTGCAGCCGGGGACCTATAACCAGTTCTTCACCATGCACGGCACGGTAATGATGTTCCTGTTCGCCATTCCCATGGTGGAAGCCATTGCCGTCTTCCTGCTGCCAGGCATGCTGGGGGCCCGGGACCTGCCGTTCCCGCGCCTGTCCGCCTACGCCTATTGGGCGTATGCTTTCGGCGGCGCAGGCTTTATCGTGACGCTGGCCTTCGGGCTCGCTCCCGATGGCGGCTGGTTCATGTATCCGCCCCTGACCGGCAAGGAATATTCGCCCGGACTGAACGCTGACTTCTGGCTGCTCGGCATCGGATTCATCGAAATTTCGGCGATCGCCGGCGCCATCGAGCTCATTATCGGCATCCTGTTCACCCGCACGCCCGGCATGACGCTGGCGCGCATCCCCGTGTTTGCCTGGTCGATGCTGGTGGTGGCTGCGATGGTGGTCTTCGCCTTTCCTCCGTTGATTGCGGGAACGGCCCTGCTGGAACTGGAACGGGCCTACGACTGGCCATTCTTCATCCCTGCGCGCGGCGGCGACCCGGTCTTGTGGCAGCACCTGTTCTGGTTCTTCGGGCATCCGGAGGTGTACATCATTTTCCTTCCTGCTGCGGGTATGGTGTCGTCCATGTTGCCGGCGCTGGTGCAAACCCCGCTGGTGGGGCGCCGGGCGGTGATTTTCTCGCTGGCTGCCGTGGGAGCGCTGAGTTTCGCCTTGTGGATGCACCATATGTTCACCGCCGGCCTTGGGCAGCTGGAGACCACGCTGGTGTCGGCCGCGAGCATGGCCATCGCAGTCCCTACGGCGGTGCAGGTGTTCGCCTGGATCGCAACCCTCTGGCGGGGCAGGGTGCAGTTGAACGCGCCGACGCTATTCGTCCTTGGTTTCCTGCTGGTCTTTGTACTGGGCGGCCTGACAGGCGTGATGGTGGCCGCCGTGCCATTCGACTGGCAGGCGCATGACAGTTACTTCATTGTCGCCCACCTTCATTACGTGCTGGTAGGCGGACTGGTATTCCCGATGTTGGCAGGCGCGTATTTCTGGGTTCCCTTGTTCAACGGGCACCGCATGTCAGAGGCCTGGGCACGCTGGGTGTTTGGCCTGGTGTTCGCGGGAACCAATGTGGCGTTCTTCCCGATGCACGTATCGGGTTTGCTTGGCATGCCGCGCCGGGTTTACACCTATGGTTCGGAAATGGGCTGGGCAGACTTGAACATGGCCAGCACGGTCGGCGCCTTGCTGCTGGCCTGCGGCGTCGCGCTGTTCACCATCGATCTGATCCGGACGCTGCGCCGACCTCAACGGGCGCACGGAGATCCCTGGCGAGCGAGCTCGCTGGAGTGGCTGCCACAGGACGAATATGCGACCCGCAGCCAGCCGGACGTTCGCTCGGCGGAGCCGTTGTGGCGGCAGCCGCTGCTCGTGCAGGAAGTGGAAACCGGCATGCATTGGCTACCCGGCAGCGTGACCGGCATGCGCGAGACGCTGGTGACCGGCTGGCGCGACGCGCGGCCCCGGTATTTGCTGGTGCTGCCGGGCGACAGCTGGCTGCCATTCCTTTGTGCGCTTGGGACGGCGGGCTTCTTCCTCTTGATGACGGTGCAGCAAGCCATCGCCGCGTGGCTGTTCGGCGCACTGGCCATTGCCACGCTGCTGGCCTGGTTGTGGCAGGCAGACCGGCCGCTGCCACCGCAGGCCACTGCCGCGGAAGGGGTCGAGTTGCCGATCGGCGCCGAAGGACGGGCATCGCATTCCTGGTGGGCTACCTGGGTGTTGGTCGTCGTGGATGCGGCAATTTTCGCCTCGCTGGCCTTTACTTTCTTGCACTTGTCGATGCGCCTGGAGGTTTGCCCGCCGCCTGGCGCGCACTTGCCGGCTGCGCCCTGGCCGTGGCTGCAGGCTGCCTTCCTGGCGGCCAGTTCCCTCTTGGCCGGGTGGAGTTCACGCCGCCCGGCCCAGGGGTGGCCGATGTTGGCGGCAGGCGCATGCCTGTTCGCCGCGTTTGCATGTGATCTGGATGCACACCGGCAAGCGGGACTTGCCCCGTCGCGCGATGCGTGGAGTGCAGCGGTTGCCGCGCTACTGGCTTACCAGGGACTGCATGTTGCCGTGCTGGCGCCGGCAGCGGCGTACGTTGCGGCTCGGGGGAAATTGCGCGCAGCCAGCCGCGCCACGCTGGATAACACTATCCTGCTGTGGCACTGCGCTGTTTTGCAGGCGCTGGCGGGCCTGGTTTTACTTCGGCTGGTTTAGAACGAGTAGACCAGCGTGACCGACGTCTGGGTGTCGGTGTTCTGCTTGTCGATCGGCACGGTGGAGTCGTTGATGGCGCTGAAGGCGGCCTTCATGTGCATCGACCCGTTGATCCGGGCGCTGAGCGAAGTCTCGGAAGTGGAGTGAGTGTTCCACGAAGCGCGTTCCACCGTCAGCATTTGCGCGAACGTGGCATTGTCGCTGAGCTTCCAGCGGAAGGCGGCGCGGCCGCGCAGCACCAGGCCGCGATCCTCTTCGCCATTCGCGCGCGTGGCCCTGAAGAAGCCCGGACCGGCTTCCATGTCGAGGGTCTTGTCATCGCTCTGGTAAACGCGGAAGCCGTGACCGACACCGACGCTGGCGCTGCGGGTATAGGCGCCGAACCGGTCTTCCGAGAAGCCTGCCAGCACGAACAGGGTGGAATTTTCTTCCAGCAGCTTGTAGCCGGCCTTGGCGCCGAACTGGTAGCGTTCAGCCGAGCGTTGCTTGGATTCCTCGCCATTGACGCGGGCGCGGTCTTCCTTGAAGTAGCCGTTGCCGGTGTACTCGTTGCTCCAGCGGAGGGTGTCTTGCAGGATTTCGAACCTGCCGGTGACGGAAGTACCGGCGGTATTGCCGCTGGTGCTGATGGCGCCGATTTCGGCGGACAGCATGACATTGCCAGTGTGCTCAACTTCGTTATCTTCTGCCAGTGCGTTGCCTGCGGCCATGCCGGAGGCGAAAATCAGGGGTATCAGGTATTTCATGACTGAATTCTATCAGGGCTCTACGGAATGTGCCCGCTTCAGGCAGCGCAACACGAAAGTCGAGCGGCTGTGGCGGATGCCGGGCAGTTTATACAATTTCCGGCGCAGGAATTCTTCGTAGCCCGCGGTGCCGGCCACCGCGACCTTGATCAGGTAGTCATATTCGCCCGTCAGCAGGTAGGCTTCCATCACTTCCGGAAGGTCGGCCAGCGCCAGGCCGAATTTGTGCAGCATGTCGTCGTCATGGCGATCCAGGGTGACCTCGATGATGACGGTGTCCGGCAGGCCCAGGGCCTGCTGGTTGAGCAGCGCAGTATACCCTTCAATGACGCCGCGCTCCTCCATCGCCTTGACCCGGTTCCAGCAAGGCGTGGTGGACAGGCCCACGGTTTCGGCCAACCTGGTGTTGCTTAAACGTCCATCCCGCCGAAGTTCTCGCAGGATTTTTCGGTCCATCTCGTCAAGGTGTTCCATGAATTTGTTGAAATGAAGAAGATTCTTCTATTTTACATGGAAAACGAGGCAAACTTCAGATGCCTATTCCGGCGAGCCAGCCGGATAATCTTCCACATGAATACTGAACAGAGAACTTTCCGCTTGCGCCTCGACCGTTGCTCCGCCATGGATGCTGCGGAGGCGGTGCTGGCGACCCTGCGCCGCGGTGGCGTCCAGCTCCATGCAATGCGCATGGCGCCGGGCGTGCACGGCATGAACCTTGACCTGGATGTGGCAGCCGAGGGCGAAGATGCCCTCGTGCTGGCCCGGATGCGCCTGTGTAACCTGATCGGCGTGTTGAAGATTCGCGTGCAGTCGCGCGCTTACGCCCCGATATAGGCGTACTTGAAACTGAAGACGATGGCGATCACCCACACGATCGGTTTCACTTCGCGGAAGCGGCCGGTCAGCAGCTTGAGGGCTGCATAGGTGATGAAGCCGAAGGCGATGCCGTGCGCGATCGAATAAGTGAAGGGGATCAGCAAGGCGGTAATCGCTGCCGGTATGCACTCGGTGGTTTCGTTCCAGTCGAAGTCGCCGAGGTCGCGCAGCATCAGGCAGGCAACGAACAGCAGCGCGGGCGCGGTCGCATAAGGCGGCACCACGCCAGCCAGCGGGGCAATGAACAACGCCGCCAGGAACAGCAGCGCGACCACCAGCGCAGTCAGCCCCGTGCGGCCGCCCGCTTGCACGCCCGAGGCGCTTTCCAGGTAGGCGGTGGTGCTGGAAGTGCCGAGCACGGAGCCCGCCACAATGGCGGTGCTGTCGGCCAGCAGGGCCTTGTTCAGGCGCTCCATCTTGCCGCTGACCAGCAGGCCGGCGCGGCTGGCGACACCCATCAGGGTGCCGGTGGCATCGAACAGTTCGACCAGGAAGAACACCAGGACCACGTTCAACACGCCCACGCCCAGCGCGCCGGGAACGTCCAGCTTGAGGAAAGTCGCGTCCAGCGATGGCGGCGCCGAGAAAACGCCATGGAACTGGTTCCCGGCAAAGAAGAAGCTCAACACGGTGACGGTCATGATGCCGATCAGGATTGCCCCTTTGACTTTCAGCCGGTCCAGCGTGACGATCAGCAGGAAGCCGACGACGGCCAGCAGTGCTGGTGGTTTGTGCAGGTCGCCCACCGTAACCATCGTATTAGGGTTGGCCATGACGATGCCGGCGCTCTTCAGCGCGATCAGGCCGAGGAACAGGCCCAGGCCCACGGTGATCGCAATGCGCAGCGAGCGGGGGATGCCGTTGACAATGGCTTCCCGCAGCCCAAGCAGGCTGACAATCAGGAACAGGCAGCCGGAAATGAAGACAGCACCCAGTGCGACCGGCCATTTGATGCCCATGCCGAGCACCACGGCGTAGGCGAAGTAGGCGTTCAGGCCCATGCCGGGCGCCATGCCGATCGGGTAGTTGGCGTACAAGGCCATGATCGCCGTGCCCAGGGCTGCGGCGAGGCAGGTGGCGACGAAGACTGCTTCTTTCGGCAAGCCGGCGTCGCCGAGGATGGCGGGGTTGACGAAGATGATGTACGCCATGGTCAGGAAGGTGGTGATCCCTGCCACCACTTCTGTTCGCACATCGCTGCCGGCTTCCTTGAGTTTGAATAGTTTTTCTACGATCGACACAACGCTGCTCCCCGGTTTTGACTATCGGGGAGCATACCACTACGGCAAGTCCAGCGCGCGGGCGATATCGTCCCATGCAACATACTTGAAGTTCTGGGCACCGTCCGGCAGGCGCTTGTAACCGTCCTGTACCACCAGCATGCCGCGCGTAAAGCGGCCGCCCAGGTTGGCGGAGGTGACGTCCAGGCCGTCCGTCTCGGAAGCCCCGTCAATGCGGGCTTCGGGGTTGATGCCGATGCGGAAGCTGCCGCGGATGCGGTGCGGAGCGGCGGCATCGGCCACCACATAGCTGTTGCTTCCCTGGCTGGAAACCACCAGGTAGCTGGCGTTGGCCCCGTGATAGATGGCCATGCCTTCGACGTCGGCGCGCAGCGGACCGCCAACAGGCAGGATCAGCCTGGGTTCGGCCCTGGCATCGGCGCGGGCGTCGATGGACCACACGCCCCGTTTCTCTTCGCCTGCAAACAGGCGGCCATTGCGATCGTCGGCCACGCAGCCTTCCGGCTGGGTAGGCAGCTTGAAACGGCGCACCTCGGTGGCCGTGTAGGCCCCGGCTTGACGGCCGATTCGGTATTGCAGGTAGCTGCCGTCCTTGTCGTTGATGAACGCTTCCAGGCCGCCGCTTGCCGGCTGGTACAAGCAGATGCCGTAAATGCGCTCCAGAGGCGTAGGGAAGCGAGCCGCTTCCGCCACCGTGCCGGCGCCGTCGATGGTGTACAGGACGAGCGCGTTTTCATCGCGCTGCGTGGCGGCGGCGAGATCGTAGCGTTGACCGTCGAGCGTGACGTTTTGGCGCAGGTCGACGTTGTTCAGGCGGCCCGATTCGAGCAGCTGCAACTGGCGGCCGTGAAGGTCGTAGACGTGCAGGCCCTGCTTCTTGTTCGTGCCCAGCACGCGGACGATGCCCGGATGCTGGTGGTCGATCCAGATTGCCGGGTCGTCGGCGGCGTCGCCAAGGCGCGGCATGCTTTCTGTCTCCACCTGCGGTTGCACGATAAGGGCTGGTGGCATGCTGCCCTGCAGCGCGATTGTGCGGCGGGGCTTGCCGTTTCGGTCGAGGAGGGTGACGCCTCCAGGGGATGCGGCCAGACGATATGTCGCAGGCTCGGTGGCCTTGGCAGCGTTGCGCGTGCTGTCACCTGGCGGTATGTCGATGGCGAGCGCGCGGCGGCCTGGCGGGGCTTCGGCGTCGGCGTTGTAGGACCAGGCGCCGAGGCCTTTCTCGGCGACTACCAGGCTGGCGCTGGCGTCGTGAACCAGGCATTGCTCGCTGTGCGGCGGCAGCGCGAGCTTGCGCACCAGCTGTGGACGGCCGTGCAGCAGCCATTGCTCCGCCTGGCCGTCCTTGCCGGCGAGGAAGGCGTAGAGCAGGCCTTGGGCATCGCGGTAGAGGCAGGCTGCTTCCGGCGCGATCGCGGCGCCGTCGAGGATGGCGGCAGTGGTCAGGGTCCCCGCGGCCGTATCGACTGATACCGCCATGGCGCGTTCGGTGTTGGCGTCGACGACCAGGGCGGTGCCGTTGCGATAGTCCAGATGGCGGCCGCGCAGCGCGATCGTGGCACGTTCGGCGCCGTCCGCGGCGCGCAGGTGCAGGCCTTGTTTGTCGAGCGCGAGTGCAGCTCCGCCGGGCAGTGCGACCGTTTCGGCTGCCGTTGCCGGCAAGGCGCAGGCCAGCAGGAAAGGGATCAAGGACAGGCGGCGCATCAGAACACGCTCGCTTTCAGGCCCAGTTTATAGGTACGGCCATATTGCTCGAATTGCGCGTTATGTGCCTTCACCCCCTGGTAGACGTAGTACTTCTCGTTGTTCAGGTTGGCGATGTCAAAGCTCAGCTGGACGCCTTTGGACAACTGCCAGGACAGGGAAAAGTCGACCTGCTTCTGCGTATCGACAATGCGGTCCTGGCTGCTGTTAAGGATATCCGAGCCCAGTTCCAGCAGGTAGGGCGACTTGTAGTTCAAGGCGATGCGGGTACTGACTGGTCCGGCCTCGTAGCCGAGCATCAGGTTCATGACGCGATCGGACTGGCCCGGCATGGGGATGCGGCGGCCGGCCATGCCGCTGGCCTTGGGGTCAAAACGTGCGATATGGGCGCGTGAATCGGTCAAGGCGCCGTTGACGCCGACCAGCAAGCCGTTGAAGGGCGCCGGCAGCATGCGCAGCGGCTGCTGCCAGGACAATTCGATGCCCTTTACCTTGGCCGTGTCGCCGTTGGCATAGGTGGTGGCGCTGGTGTAGCCCGTCCACGGCCCGCTCCCGGCAAGATTGGTCGTGTAAGTGAAGTCCTTGATGTCCTTGTAGAACAGGTAGGCGGACACCGCACCGTCGTTGCCGATCACGCGTTCAACTCCAAGGTCGAGATTGTGCGATTTGAGCGGATTCAGGTCGGGATTGCCGATGGTGGCTTCGGTGGCGCTGGCCAGCGCAATCCCTGGGGCCAATTGGCTGAAGTTGGCCCGGACCACGGAATTGGTCCAGGCGGCGCGCAAACTGGTTTCGCGGTCGAGGTCATGGCGCAGTTGCAGCGATGGCAGCCAGTTGGTGTAGGAGCGGCTGCGTTGCAGTGGCGTGATGCTGCTTCCGCTGGTGCGTACGCCAGCGGCGTCGAAGGCCGTGCGTTCTGCGCGCACGCCGGCCAGCAGGCGCCAGTCGCCTTGCGACAGGGTGTCCTGGAAGTAGGCGGAATCAATGTCTTCATTCAGGGTGAAGTCGTTGATGGCTGACTCGGTGGCGAGGCGCGCTGCGTTGCGGTCCAGCCCCGCGACGCGGGCGCGGATGGCGGCCGGGTTTAGCGCCGCGCCAACCTGGCCAAACTGATAATCAAGCTGGTGGTCCTGTACGAACGACGCCATGGAAAGGGTGCCGGGTACCGCCTTGCTGCCGTAGCTCCACTGGTTCGTGTCGTTGGTTTTTTCGCGGCGGCTGGCCTTGGCGCCGAACTTCATGGCGGAGCGCATCTCGCCCAGCGCAAATTCGTGGCCGAGGTCGAACTTGACATGATGCTCCGCGTCTTTCGAGTAGCGTTGTTGCAAGGTGATCGCGTTCAGGCTATAGCTGGCGGGATCGAATGCCGTTGCCGGGGCCTTCAGCGTTGGGCGCTCGCTGTTGGTAAAGCTGATGTCCTTGAAATTGGCGGTGCCGCGGAAGCGGCCATCGTTCAGCGCTTCCGGCGTGTCTTCGTCGGCTGTGCTGCGGCCGGCCTGCACGTCAAGCTGCCAGGCGCCGAATTTTTGCTGGGTGCCGAAGACGGCCGACTGGATTTCCTGGGTATATTTGCGCTGGCGGATGCGGCGCTCAAGCCGGGCACTGGCCGGTACGCCTTCAGTCAGGGCGCCGCCGCTGACGTTGCTGATCGTGAGACGGTCGCGTACTTCGTCGTCGCTGAAGCGGCTCAGGAAGCTGCGCAGGAACCAGCTGTTGCCCGCCGCCGGGCGGAAGTCCAGGTTCAGCGCGGCGGCACGGCGCTCGCGCACCGGCAGGTAATCGCGCAGTTCGAAGCCCGACAGGCGCTCGCCATCCCATGCGCCGCCCGTTTCCAGGTTGTCGGAACCGAACTTGCGCTTTTCGCCGCTCAAGCCCACCGCCACGCCGAACCTGCCATCGCCAAAGCGGCTGGCCCACAGCATGCCGGCACTCGGGCTGTTCTTGCCGGTGTTCTGGTCGTGGGAGGATGCCGCGTTCACCGTCAGGAGCGAGCCAGGCAGGTCGAAGGCGGACAGCGTCCTCACTTCGACGGCGCCGCCAAGCGAGCTGGCGTCCTGCTCGGGCGTCAGGGTCTTGCTGACTTCCAGTGAGCGGATAAGCCCCGACGGCAGCACGTCGAGCGCTACGGCACGGCGGCCGGCTTCCGGGGAAGGCACCAGGGCGCCGTTGATGGCGACGGCATTCAGGTCCGGCCCCAGGCCGCGCACGGTGATGTAGCGGCCTTCGCCCTGGTCGCGCTGCACCGAAACGCCGGGCAGGCGCGCCAGTGCCTCGGCGGCGTTCTTGTCGGGAAGGTTGCCGATGTCGTCGCTGCTCAAAACGTTGATGATATTGTCGGCCTTGTCTTGCTCGGCGATGGATTTAGCCAATACGGCGCGCTGGCCGGTAATGACAACGCTGGCGCCGGCCAGGGAAGCGTCCGCGCCATCGGAGGCGGTGGCATTGGACAGGGCAAGCACGCCGGCGGCGACGGCGGTCAATCGGGTTTTCATGTGCATTCAGTCGGAGTGGAGAATGCAGCGGATTATGTGAAGGGCGGATGACAAGCTGGTTACGCGGCAGTGAGCTGAAATGACCCTGCGCTTGTCATGCGCCTGTCACAAGGCGTGGCTAAGCTGCGCGGTTATGCTGAAACTCCATCGACATTCCCTGCTGGCCGCGGCAATGGCCGTGATCGCATGCCTGCTGCTGTATGCCAGCGCGGGCCAGACCAAGCCTTTCAGCGCCTGGCGCTGGATGGACATCATTGCCGAAGGCGGCATGGCGGCCATGGCAGGACTCTGGTTCGTGATGACCTTGAGCAGCAGGCCGGGCGGCCTGGTCACGCGCCTGCTGGCCGGCGGGCTCGCGGCGATCATGCTGGGCTCCTGGGCCGACTGCCTTGACGAATTCTTTCGCATCAACAAGGCTGCGGCCTGGGATAACTCGCTCGAAGCCCTGGTGCCATTCGGCATGCTGGTGCTGACGGCTGGCATCTACTACTGGCGCCACGAGCAGTTCATGCTGAACGACCACCTGGCCAAGCGCGAGCGCCTGTTCCGCCAGCACCGCGCCTTCGACCGGGTGACGCAACTGGCGGATGCGGCCTATTTGAGGCAGCAGATCCGGCTCGAACAAGAGCGCGATCCGTCCGGCCAGTGCGCACTGGTCCTGCTGGATATCGACGGCTTCCACCGCATCAACCGCGAACACGGGCCGCGCGAAGGCGACCGTGTGCTGCAAGCGGTCGGGCATATGCTGCTGCTTAACCTGCGCAATGAAGACCTGTTGTGCCGCTATGCAGGCGATCGCTTTGCGCTGCTGTTGCCGGGCACCGGCGATGCCGAGGCGCGAGACGTGGCGCGGCACTTGTGCGGCATGGTGGCGATGATGCGCCATCATGGGCCGCAAGGCCCGCTGCAGGTCAGCCTGCGTTTTGCCAGCGAACCGGCGCAGGGCGAGGCGGATGCTTTGCTGGCGCGCCTGTCGGCTGCGATCGACGGCCCTGGCCGGACCTTGCCGCAAGCGATGCCTGCGCTGTGATGCGCTACTCGCTGCCAGGGGAGGCGACCATTCCCGCGCGCGGCTTGCCCTGGCATTTTCTCGACTACGCCCTGCAACAGGAGGTACAGCCGGCTGCGATTGCACGCGGTACGGGAATGCCTGGAGACGGCGGCCCGCCCTTGCCGGGAGCGCTGGTCAGCCCGCAGCAATGCCTGCAACTGCTCGCGAATGTACTGCGCGCGCTGGATAGCGCGGATACCAGCTTCATGCTCGGCCAGCATTTGCTGCCGGGTACAGAGCCCGCGCTATCGGGCGCTTTGCGGCGCGCGGCGTCGCTGCAGCAGGCGCTGGAAATCCTGTGCCAGTGGCCGTCGCGCCTGTTGCCCTTGTTGCGTCCACGCCTGCACGTCGCCGGCGGCCAGATGGTGCTGTACTGGGTTGACAGCCAGGGCGCACCGGGCCTGCGCGCGGCCCTGGTGGAAATGCACATGACGGCCGTGGTCTCGCTGGCGCGCTGGCTGGGCGGACGCCGCCTGCCGTGGCGGTTTTGTTTCAACCGCGCCCGTCCACGCCACGTCGAGCAGCATGAGGTGCACCTTGGCGGCGAACTGCGTTTCGATTGCCTGCTGGATGCGATGCTGCTGGATGCTGCCTCGCTGGCGCAGGCTTGGCCGGAGGCGGACCCCGGTGCCTGTGCCGCCTCGCTGGCCGCTGCTAGCGCGCTGGACGCCACACCCAGCCTGACCGATGCCCTGTACGATTACCTGCTGGCAGAGATTCGCCGCAACCCGACGCTGGAGGGGGCCAGCGCGGCCTTCGGCGTCAGCCCGGCCACCCTGAAGCGCCACCTTGCGCGCTACGGAACCCATTTCGTTGCGGAGCTGGACCAGGTGCGCACCCATGTGGCGCTGTACCTGTTCCAGTCGCGGCACGCCGGCAATGAAGCGGTGGCGGACTACCTCGGCTTCCACGATGCGGCGAATTTCCGGCGCTCGTTCAAGCGCTGGACCGGACTGACGCCGGCCTTGCTGCGGGCTTCGCTGGCGTCCTAGGCCAGTGCGAACAGCTGGGAATAGATGCGGGCCGCCATCAGGCCCAATGGCTGGTGGTGGACGGCGGGCCCCATATGGCGGGCCAGCAGGTTCATTGCCTCGCCTTTCCCGCTGCAGGCTGCGATCTGTGCTTCCAGCAGGCCCAGGTCGCTGGTGATGGTTTCCCATGCGTGTTCATCGCCATCGAAACGGTGGCGCAGGATGGGGCGTGCTTCATCTGGCGCTGGCGCCGCTTCGGCCGCTTGCCCAGCGTTTGCGGCCGGCGCGGCAAAGATGGCGGCGCTGCCGTTGGCCACAGGCGGGTCTTGCGGCGCGCCGTCTTCGGGTGTGGCAGGCAGGGTTTGCAGGCCGATGCGCCCCAGGGCGTAGCCCAGCTCCACCTGCTGGAGGAATTGTGGCGCGGTCTCCGGCGCCTGGCCCAGCATGGCGCGCAGTACGTTCAGGACGAGCGTGTCGGAAGGCGGCGGCGACGGCAGGGCGATGCCCAGTTCTGCCAGCTCCTGCAGGAGCGACGGCTGGGCGGCGGGCTGGTCGGCGACCGCCAGCTGGTAGCCCAGCAGCTCGGGAAGACAGCGCTCGCCGGCACTGGCGAGGGCCAGGCGGATGGCGCCTTGCACAAAGCCACTGTCCTCCAGGTCCTGCCAGGTGCTGCAGGCCTGCACTGCGAGCACCTGTCGCACCTGCGCAACATGGTTGGCGGCCGGCACGCCTTTGCCAAGGTAATCGAGGTAGAGCTTGACCAGCGGCATATAGGCCGGCTGGCGCCAATGGTCGAGCACACCATGCAGCCAGGCGCCTTCGACCAGCAAGCCGGGCGCCTGCACGCACAGGAACCGGCGCGCCTGGGCCAGCGTCGCGAAATGGCGGCGCGGGCCGCCTTGCTGCCGTCCTTGCTGGTACTGCCGGAATTCTTCCGCGCGGTTGCGGCTGCGCAGCTCCAGCCACTCTTCCAGCTCTTGCAGGCCGCCGCTCCAGGCGGGCGGCAGGGCAGCTGCCTCCGCCAGGCGGCGCTGCAGGTAGGCCGTCGCAGCGGCACGGTCGGGCGCTTCGCGCAGCAGCAGGTACAGCTGCTGCGAGGGACCGCTCGTTGCGGCCTGGGGGCTACGGCTGAGTGGAAGTGTGGTCATCATGTCAACCAGTATCCAAGTGCAAGGCAGTGTTTCCTAGCAGAGAGAAGCGCGCCGCCATGTCGGACCAGTCTTACACCGTCGTGTACAATCGGCCGCCATTGGCAAAACACAGGATCGCACATGCTTGACGCAATGTCGATGGACCAGCTGCGCACATTCATCGCCGCGGCCGAAGAGGGGAGTTTTTCCGCGGCAGGACGCAAGCTGCGACGGGCGCAATCGGTGGTCAGCCAGACCCTCGCCAATCTCGAATTGCAAGTGGGCTTTGCCCTGTTCGACCGCAGCGGCCGCTATCCGCGCTTGACGGAGCAGGGCCGTGCCTTGCTGGATGCGGCGCGCGCTGCCGCCAGCAGCATGGATGGCTTCAAGGCCAAGGCGCGCACGCTGGCCGAGGGACTGGAGGCGGAGCTGTCGGTCGCGGTCGACGTGATGTTTCCGATCGCGCGCCTGACCGCGGCGGTAGGGCGCTTTCACCGGGAATTCCCGGGCACGCCGCTGCGGCTGGACGTCGAAGCGCTGGGTGCCGTGGTGCAGCCCCTGCTCGAGCGGCGCTGCCGGCTGGCAGTCGTCGGTTCCTATCCCGACGTGCCGCCGGAGTGCGACACGGATTTCCTGTTCGAGGTGCCGGTGGTGGTAGTGGCCGCGGCCGGCCATCCGCTGGCCGCCTTGCCGGCGCCGATTGCGCGCAGCGAGGCGGCGCGCCATGTGCAATTGATCCTGAGCGATCGCTCGGCGCTGACCGCGGGGCGCCAGTTCGGCGTTGTCAACCCGCAGGGCTGGCGCCTGGCCGACCTCGGCGCCAAGCATGCCTTCCTGCGCGCGGGCCTGGGCTGGGGCGGCATGCCGCGCCATATGGTGGAAGACGAGCTGGCCAGCGGCGCGCTGGTCGAATTGTCGCTGGAAGCGAGCCCGGTGCTGGGCCATGCCTTTTCGATGTATGCGTGCTGGCGCAAGGATGCGCCGCCAGGTCCGGCGGGGCGCCGCTTCATCGCGCTGCTGCGCGAAGCCTAAGGCGGCGAAACGGCGGCTTCGGGCAGCCCGCGGCCGTTGTCGATGGTGAAGCCGTTGCGGCCGCGCCGCTTGGTGTCGTACAGGGCCATGTCGGCTCGCCCGATCAGGCCACCCGCGGTTTCGGTGCCGCCGGCATACAGCGCGATGCCGATGCTGGTGGTTACGCGCAACGGGGCGCCCAGCACGGTGAAGTCGGGCGCCACTGCCGCCATGACTTTCTCGGCCAGCAGCCGCACTTCGTCCGCATGGCGAATATTTTCGAATACGATCACGAATTCGTCGCCCGCCAGGCGGGCGGCGGTATCGGTGGTGCGCACGCTGCCCGACAGGCGCAGCGCGAACTCCTTCAACACTTCGTCGCCGCCGGCATGCCCCAGGCTGTCGTTGATGTGCTTGAAATTGTCGATGTCGAGATAGGCCAGCGCCATCTGGCTGTCCTGGCGGCGCGCGCGTTCGATGGCCTGGTCCAGCACGTCTTCGAACTGGCGCCGGTTGGGAATGCCGGTCAGCGGGTCGCGCCGCGCCTGGCGCAGCAGTTCCGCTTCGACCTCGCGGCTGCGGGTGACGTCGGTGGTCAGGGCGTAGACGAAGGGCACGCTGCCATCCTTGCGCACATCGGGCACGAAAGTGGTTTCCAGCACGCGCGGTTCGCCGTGCAGGCGGGCAGTCGATTCGTATTCCGTCACTTCGCCGCCGAAGGCGCGGTCCAGCCAGGGACGGGCTTGCTGATAAGCCGCTTCGCCGCTCACGCTGGACATGGGGCGGCCGGGCAGGGTATCGGGATCGGTGTCCAGCCAGCGCCGATAAGTGGCGTTGCCGAATTGCAGGACATGCTCGCGGTCGATGGCGCTGATCATCACCGGCAAGTGGTCGGCGATCAGGCGCAGGCGCTTTTCGCTGGCGGCCTGCGCCAGTTCGGCAGTCTTGCGTTCCGTAATGTCGGTGCACATCATATAGAAGCCGGGCACGCTGCCATCGGGCGCCAGGTCCGGCACCAGCTCGGTCATCAGGTGCAGGTGGCGTTCCAGTTCCTCGCCGGGGCGCTCGACGTGGATGCGGCGGCCGGCCAGCACGATCTCGAAGCAGTCCTTCCAGCGCTCGAAGGGTTCGGCCCCGAATACTTCGTCGAAACGCTTGCCGACCATGGCGCGCGGATCGATGCCGAGCAGGAACTGATAATGTTCGTTGGTGAAGCGGAAGCGCAGCTCGCGATCGATGTAGGCCACCAGGGCCGGGATATTGTCGGCGATCACGCGCGCGCGCTTTTCGCTTTCAGCCAGCCGCTCCTGCGCCGCCTGGCGTTCGGCCGTCAATTCATACAGCGCTTCGCTGAGCTCCCCGATCTCATCCTTGCCGCCGCTGCGCAGCAGGCTGATATCGCCGCCGCGGTGGCGGATGGCATGCAGGTTGGCGCGCAGCCTTTGCAGCGGCGATAGCAGTCCCTTGATCATCAGCCAGCTCAGGACCCCGGCCACGGCGGCAAAGGCGCTTGCCGCCAGCGCGGCCTGTTGCCGCATGCTGATCATGGGGGCGAACGCTTCGGCAGTCGGATAGCGCGCCGCCACGATCCAGTTGGTAGAGTTCAGGCGCTTGTACGAATAGATGCCGTCGACGCCGTCCTTGTTGGCCGCTTCCATCCAGCCTTCGAAGCCGTCGAGGGCGCGCTGGGTGCCAAGGTTGAGGCCGGGCCGTGCATTGATATGCTCGAGCAGGCGCGCCTTGTTGGGATGGTTGACCAGCAGCCCTTCGGTGGTCATGATGAACATGAAGCCGGTCTTGCCCGGCTTCATGGCATTGAAATGATGGAAGAAGTCGGAGTTCAGCAAGTCGATGCTGCCCACCAGGACCACCTGCACGTCGCCGCCGCTATCGACGATGGGATGGGTCAGCACGACCACTGGCAAGCTGGACACGCGTCCGCGCAGGGGCGGTGATATGATGGCCCGCTTTTGCGCCAGGGTCTGGGTGAAGTAGGAGCGGTCGGCAACATTGGGATTGTCTTGCTGCGGCGCCCGCAGGCTGGTCAGGAACCGGCCGCTGCTGTCGAAGGCAGCCACGTTGGCAAATTCGGCCGAGGCCGCTGCGTGGCGTTCGATCGCGGCTTGGATGGCGGCCGGCGTGCGCTGGGCGGCCGGGATGGCGTCGGCAATCGAGGCCAGCAGCAAGCGCTTGGTGGTCAGTTGTTCGTCGATGTGCGCGGCGGCCACCGACAGGAGGCTGAACTGTTGCTGGCCGATCACGCTTTTCATGTCCCGTTCCGACAGCGACAGGGCCAGCCAGGTCACGATGGTCGTCGCCGCAAGCACGAACAAGATGACCACGCAGGTCATGCGCGCGCGCAAGCTCTGTGGTAGCAGTCGGTGGAGGGCCATGGCTTAGTATTGCACACCTGTTTGCGAGTGTGTTCTAAAATCCAAGGCACGGCCTTGATTGGAAATAATGTGAAAAATACAATGACACTTGGCTGGGTGAACTGAGAATGGCTCACTTCCACCTGGCTTGGGAATTAGGCGGGGATCCCGCCCATGCGGGACGCTTGCGGGTCATTGCGCAAGCCCTGCTGGCACGCGGCCATGCCGTCAGCCTGTCGGTACGCGACCTGGGCCAGGCGCGCCGCCTGCTGGGTGCGCTCAACGTGACGATGCTGCAGGCGCCCCTGTGGCTGCACGGCGCCGGGCAGCATGCGGCCAGCCTGGCTGAAATCATGCTCGCTTCCGGCTATCGCGAGGCGCAGTCGCTCGACGCACTGGTGCGCGGCTGGCGCTCCGCACTGCAGTTGCTGAAGCCGGACGTGGTGGTGGCGGAATTCGCCCCCACCGCCTTGCTGGCGGCGCGCACGCTGGATATTCCGTCGGCCGCGATCGGCGCCGGCTTTACCCTGCCGCCGCCCGGCCAGCCCTTGCCCAACTTTCGCCCATGGGAAGCGATGGACTTGCAGCGCCTGGCCGCGGCCGAACTGCATACCCTCAAGATCATGAACACCGTGCTGGTGCACCACGGCGGCGTGCCTTATGTGCAGGCGGCCGACGCGCTGCTGGGGCGCCAGCATTTCCTGTGCGCCTGGCCCGAGCTGGACCACTACGGCCGCCCGGCGGAGCGCGAGCAATGGTACGGTCCGGCCTTCGTGGCGCCCAGCGGCGAAGCGCCGCAGTGGCCGCCCGGCCACGGGCACAAGGTGTTCGTCTACCTGCGCCAGGAACATCCGGCCCACGCCGCCGTGCTGCACGCGCTGGTCATGGAAGGTTGCCGGGTGCTGTGCTACCAGCCGGAAGTCGCTGCCGGCGCGGTGCCGCCAGTGCATGCCACCAGCCTGGCGTATGCGCGCGGGCCGGTCGACCTGGCGGCAGCGCTGGCCGAGGCGCGCATCTGCGTCAGCCAGGCAGGCGAGGGCACCATTGCCCATTCCGTGCTGGCGGCGGTGCCCATGTTGCTGCTGCCGACCCAGCTCGAACGCTACCTGCTGGCGGCGCGCCTGGAACAGGCCGGGGTGGCGGTCAATGGCGGGCGCTTGCCGGGCACGGTGGACTGGCGCGGCGTGGTGCGCAGCTTGCTGATGGATGGGCGTACCCTGATGGCGGCGCGCGGCGTGGCCAACCGCTACGCCGGCTTTACGCCGGCGCAGATGGCCGACCGGCTCGCTGCCCGCCTGGAGTTGCTGGCAACGAACGGCTAATGGCTTGTAGGCGGCCGGCGCTGTTCGCAATACTGGCGCCAGGCCAGTTCTTCCAGGGCTGCAACGGCGTCGCGCAGGCCGTCGAAGCGGGCATCGGTAAAACTGCGGGCAAACCGTTCGTGGAATTCTGCCCGCTCCAGTTCAGCGGCGCTCTGTTTGCGTAACTGCTCCATCGTGATCTCCATGACTTGCGTCCAGTTTGGCATCAGGCAATGGTCGCGTCTGTGCGGCAGCGAACTTTGACATCCGGCCGCGCTTGCTATTTAAATAAGCCCTACTATCTTCCTGGCAATTCTTCTTGGGGAAACGTTGCGATTTGCGCCACAAGTCAGTACACTCGATTTAATTCACGGCAACCATTTAGTTCCGACAAAAAAGTGTATTCACAGGCCCAAATCGATCCGGTCGTCAGTTTCCTGAACACGCAGGGTGAGGCAGTGCGCGGCACCATCGTGACACTCCAGCGCAAGTCGCTGGTCATGGAAGTGTATAACCCGTATTCCATCGTGCAGGTCAGCGAGGTGCTCAGCGAGCTGACGGTGCGCATGGGCACGGCCAGCGCCTACATCGGCAAGGCCGTGGTGATCAGCATGGTCAACACCGGCCTGACCGCCGTGGTGTCGGTGACCCTGATCGACGAATGGCGCGAACTGAGCGAGGTGGTGATGCTGCCGGGTGCGGTGGGCCGCGAAGCGAGCAAGTTCGTGCTGGACTGGGATGAGCGCTTCCGCATCCGGCGCGACTACCAGATTGCCGTCAACGAATCGCGGGCCTACCTGGCCGAGGTGGCGCGCTGGGTCGAGCAGGTCGACCTGTCCGATTCGCTGCCGAAAGAGGGCGGGCGCCTGCGCGCCGACGTGTTTGCCGAACTGGCCGAGCCGCTGATCATGCGCGTGCGCCGCTACTTCGACGACTTGAACAAGGAAGCGGGAATGGTCGAGGCCGATGCTGCCGCCGCCCACCGCGCTTTTGCGCAGGCGGCGCTGCACCCGCTGATCCTGCGCGCGCCGTTCGTCTTCCGCACCTTCAGCAAGCCGCTCGGCTATGCCGGAGACTATGAAATGGTGAACCAGATCCTGGGCGACCCGCGCCAGGGGCCGAGCACTTACTTCCAGATCGTCAATGCGGCCTTCCTGCAGACCGCGGTCGCCGTGGCGCACCGCAACCGCATCGAGATCCTGGTCGAGTTCCTGAAGCGCCAGGCCGACGCGGCGCGGCGCGTGGGGCGCCCGTACCGCGTGCTGAACGTGGGCTGCGGGCCAGCGCAGGAGATCCAGCGCTTCCTGCGCGAGTACGATGAGCCGCACTGGCTCTCGTTTGAACTGGTCGACTTCAGCGAAGAGACGCTGGCCTGGACGCGCGGCCAGCTGGGCGGCATCAGCGCCGGCCTGGCGCGCCAGCCGGACATCCGCTTCGTGCAGGATTCCGTGCACAACCTGCTGAAACGCCGCGTGGACGGGCCGCAAGTGGGCGCTGATTTCGACGTGGTGTACTGCGCCGGCCTGTTCGACTACCTGTCGGACAAGGTGTGCAGCCGCCTGCTGAGCTACTTCGCCTCCTGCATGAAGCGCGGCGGGCGCCTGCTGGTGACCAACGTCCACAGCAGCAATCCGGAGCGCCCTGGCATGGAGCACCTGCTGGAGTGGTACCTGATCTATCGTGACGAGGCCAAGATGGAGCAGCTCCTGCCGCCGCAGGCGCGCGAGCGCCTCACCTATGTCGATGCGACCGGCGTCAATGTGTTTGCCGAAGCGTCGCTGCCATGACTGGACCGGCACCCTACGTGAGCCCGCACCTGCATTCGGCCTATGAGTCGGACCTGCGCGCCTACCGCCTGCGCTTCAGCCGCGGCGGCGCGTGGACCGCGATCGGCCTGGTGCTGCTGGGGATCGGGCTCGATTTCAGCCTCTATCCGGACCACCTCGGCGCATTTACCCTGGCGCGCGTGCTGGTGTCGCTGGCCATCCTCGCCATCATCGGCGTGATGCGCCAGCCATGGGGAGCGCGCAATGTGGAGGCGATGAGCTTCACCTGGCTGATGCTGCCGCAGATCATGATCGCCTGGATGATTGCCGTCACCGAAGGCGCCTCGTCGATTTATTACGCAGGCTTGAACCTGGGCGTGTTTGCCTCGGCCATCGCGTTTGCCTTCCGCATGTGGCAGAACCTGACGCTTGGCCTGTTGACCTACCTGCTGTACGCGGCCGCCTGCTGGGTGCATGACGGCCAGCCGCCGGTGGGCGGCGCGTTTGCCGTCAATTCGCTGCTGCTGGCGTTCAGCGCCGTGGCCAGTGCGGTCTGCACCTATTACAACGAGCAGGCGCGCTTCAACCTGTTCCAGCTCAAGGCGGAGCTGGCCGACAAGAACGCCCAGCTCGAGGCGAACAACCGCAGCCTGGCCGAGATCAAGGGTCAGATGCTGCAGCAGGAGAAAATGGCGGCCCTGGGCACCCTGGCGGCAGGCCTGCTGCACGAGGTGAACAATCCGGTCAATTTCTGCATGATGGCGATCGACATCGCGATGGAGGAGCCGGCTGCCAAGGGCAGCGAAGTGCTGCTGGAATGCCTGACCGATGCCAAGTCGGGCATGCAGCGCGTGCAGTACATCGTGTCCGACCTGAAGACCTTCGCCTACCGCAAGTCCGGCACCGACCACGAAAGTGCGCAATTCCTGTTCGAGCGCGCGCTGGAATCGTCGGTGCGCCTGGTGGGCCACGAGATCAAGGGCATCAAGGTCAATCGCCACCTGCAGCCGGACACCCTGGTGCGCGGCGATGAAGCGGCCATCATCGGCGTATTGATCAACCTGTTGAGCAATGCGGCGCTGGCCATGCGCAAGGGCGCCACCCAGGCGCCGGCCATCGACGTGTATGCCGAAGCGCGCGGCGAACGGCTGAAGATCACGGTGCGCGACAACGGCCCGGGCATCGCGCCGGAGAATATCGGCCGCGTGTTCGAACCTTTCTTCACCACGCGCGAAGTCGGGCAGGGCCTGGGCCTTGGGCTGTCGATCTGCTACAGCGTGATCCAGCGCCACGGCGGCCTGCTGGCCGCCGAGAGCATGCCGGGTGAATGGACCAGGTTCACCTTTGACTTGCCGCGCGTGACCGGAGGCGAGAAATGAGCGATCGCAGCCAGCCGGCGACCGTGCTGTACGTGGACGATGAGGAACTGGCGCGCAAGTACTTCGCCCGCGCGGTGGAAAGCGACTTCACGGTCCTGACCGCGCCCAGCGTGGACGAGGCGCTGGAGATCCTGGCCAAGCCCGACAGCGATGTCGACGTGCTGGTGACCGACTACCGCATGCCGGGCCGCGTCGGCGGCGAGCTGCTGCGCCAGGTCGAGCGCGATTACCCGCACCTGGTGCGCATCCTGGTCACGGCCTATGCAGACAAGGAAGTGCTGCTCGAGACCATCAACGGCGGCGATATCTTCCGCATCCTGGAAAAGCCGCTCGATGCCCATACCGTGCGCGATGCGCTGCGCCTGGCCAGCGAGAACGCGCGCGAACGCGCGCTGCGCCGCCAGAGCCTGCTCGCAATCGAAGAAACCGTCGCTTTCCTGGCGCACGAATTGAACACGCCGCTGGCCACGATCGCCAATTTCGCGCGCAATATCCAGCGCCGCGTCAACGCCCACAACGCCCAGCAGGAAGAGAGCGGCTTGCCGCCGCGGGCCGACATCGGCAACGCTGCGGCGCACATGCACGACAATGCGCGCTACTGCCTGTCGGTGCTGGCCACGTTTGTCGAATCGGCCAAGCGCGCCAGCGTCGTGCCGGCGGCGCGCCTGGCCAGCGGCAGCGCGCAGCAGATGGTCGCGGCCTTGCTGGGCATGTACCCGCTGGCGCCAGGCCAGCGCGACATCATCGAAGTGGACGTGCAAGCCGACTTCACCGTGCGGGCCTCGCCCAACTGCGTGGCGCTGGTGCTGTCCTCGTTGCTGAGCAATGCGCTGCGCGCGCTGCAAGGACTGCCTGGTCCCCGGATCAGGATCACCGTGGGCGTGGCAGAGCGCCCCTATATCGTCGTGGAAGACAACGGCCCGGGCATCGCGCCGGCGCTGCTGAACCGCCTGCTGCTGGACCCGGTGTCCATGCACGGCGACGAAGGCGGCAGCGGCTGGGGACTGATCTTCTGCAACCGCGTGATGCAATCGTTCGGCGGCCACCTGCGGGTGCAGTCGGAACAGGGTTGCTCCACCACCGTCACCATGAATTTCCCGGAGTTAGAGAAGGAACGAGCATGAACGAACAACAACCGACCAGACAAGCGCCGGCGATCCTCTACGTCGACGACGAGGCGACCGCCCTCAAATATTTCCAGCGCGCCCTGGGTTCGCTGGCGCCAGTGTACGTGGCCGAGTCGGTGGAGGAGGGCAAGCGCATGCTCGACGAGCACGCCGACGAAATCGCAGTGCTGGTGTCCGACCAGCGCATGCCCGGCGCCTACGGCAACGAGTTGCTGTTCTATGCGTGGGACCGCTACCCGCACATCGTGCGCATCCTGACCACCGCCTATTCGGAACTGGAGCACACGGTCGACGCGGTCAACCAGGGCCAGATCCACCGCTACATCCAGAAGCCGTGGGACATCGCGGCGCTGCGCATGGAACTGAAGCAGGCCCTGGCCCTGGCCAAGCTGCAAAAGGAACATTCGCAACTGCTGCGCGAAAAGCTGCTGGTGCGCCAGAAGCAGGCCGTGGCCACCCGCATCGGCACCCTGTACACCCTGGCAGCCAGCCTGTCGGCCGGCCCGTCCTTCGTGCCGGTGGAGAGCTACTTGGCGGGCGCCCTCAGCGCCGGCATGACGCCGCCGGAACCGGACTGGCTGATGCTGGACCACTCCGATCTGATCAGTTCGGAAGCCTTCCGCAGCGCCGCTTTCGGCTGCGCCGTGCGCGACCACCTGCAGGACCTGGAGCAGCGCTATGCCGATGCCGACCCGGCGCACGCTTTTGCGCTGCTGGCGGAAGCGTTCGGCCCGACGTTCCGCGCGGTGGATGCCGGCCACGCCCTGTTCCTGCAGGCGTCCCAGCTCACCGAATTCCTGGAAACGCCGACCAGCGCGCCGGTCTCGTCGCAGCACGCGTTCTGGCTGGCCTGCCTGCTGTGGATGGGCAAGCGCGGCGCTTCGCTGCAAATGGCCAGCGGCGCGCA
Organism: Pseudoduganella sp. R-34; assembly: GCF_049904655.1. Classification (NCBI taxonomy): domain Bacteria; kingdom Pseudomonadati; phylum Pseudomonadota; class Betaproteobacteria; order Burkholderiales; family Oxalobacteraceae; genus Pseudoduganella; species Pseudoduganella sp. R-34. Next base: position 3,813,542 of record NZ_CP184572.1, on the reverse strand, counting down.
AGGCGTGGAATGCCGGCTGGTGCAGGCCGACGCCGCCCTGACCCCGTCGCAGCTGGCGGCCTGGGTCGAGCAGTTCTGATCAGCGCAGCGCCGGTGCGCGCTGCTGCGGCGCGCCGTCGTCCTGGCTGCCCATGAGCTGAACCAGGCGGCGCGCATGTTCCAGCATGCTGGCCGAGGCGCTGGCTGCCTGCTGCACCAGCGCGGCGTTTTGCTGCGTGACCCGGTCCATGCCGCTGACGGCGCCGCTGAGCTGTTCGATGCCGTCCGACTGGGCGCGGCTGCCGGCGGTAATGCCCTGCATCAGTGCTGCCACCTGCTGGACCGATCCCACCAGTTTTTCCATCACCTGCCCGCTAGCACCGGCCAACTGGTTGGCCTGTTCGGCCTTGCCGACCGAGTCGCCGATCAGCTGGCGGATTTCCTGCGAGGCCGCGGCGCTGCGCTGGGCCAGGCTGCGCACCTCGCCCGCCATCACGGCAAAGCCGCGCCCCTGCTCGCCGGCGCGCGCCGCTTCCACTGCCGCATTGAGCGCCAGGATATTGGTCTGGAAGGCGATGCCGTCGATCACGCCGATGATGTCGGTCACGGTGCGGTGCATGCGGTTGAAGCCGGCCTGCAGGCTGCGGCGGTCGGCCTCGGTCTGCCGGCGCTGGCGCGCGAAGCTGAGCGCGAAATGGCAAAGCGCCGCGGTTTCCACCACCACGTACAGCGCGTGCACGATGATGACGGGCAGCGAAGGGCGGCTCAGGCACATGGTGCCGAAGCCGGCTTGCTGCAGGAAATTGAACAGCAGGTGGTGCACCGCGACAAAGGCTGCCGCGGCCACGATCACGCGCCAGTCCTGGTAGACGACCAGCAGGGTCAGCAAGACGAAGATGCCGAAGTGCAGTTCGATCATGCCCATGGCCTGGTGGATGTGCAGGGCGCAGAACCCCATGCACGCGATGCCGACAGCCATGCGGCTGGCCAGCGCCTGCGGCGCCTTCCAGGCGAGCAGGCTTGGCAGCAAGGCCGCCGGCAGGCCCGCCAGCAACGCGGGCTGCCAGGTGCCGTACCACGGCGCCTGGCCAAGCGAAAGCGCCAGCAGCAGCCACAGGGTCGGGATGAACAGCTTGTGGGCCTTGGCGTAATGGTCTTGCATCGGTGTCTCCCCAGTCAAACAGTTGCGTGTCGATAAAGTGGTGAAAGTGACCAGCCATTACGTGCGCTGTGCCTGCCAAAGCTTGGTTAGCATGGGGGCAGCATCTGAAACACGGAGGCCTATCATGCCAAGAGGAGCCAGCCAGAAACGGGAGCGCGAATACAAGGAGCTCAAACAGGAGTTCAAGCAGGAACACCGCTACCCCGGGCGCGAAGAGGAAGTGGCGGCGCGCATCGTCAACAAGCAGCGCCGCGAACACGGCGAGACCAAGGCGCAGAAAGCGCGCTCGGGACGTAAAGTGCATTAGGGAAGGCGCTTGGGGCAAGACTTTCTGGCAACTTTTCGCTGGAGAGTCGGTTATACTCGGGACTTCGGATCACCGGAGTCCGCCATGCCAGACGAAGCCTTGCCCGAACGTCCTTCCCTGCGACACAGGATTGGCCCGGCGGGCCTGGGGACGGTGCTGGCCGGATTGCTGGCGATCGCGGTGCTGTTGCTGACCTTGCTGTGCGCAGCATTGCTGGGCTGGCGCACGGCCGACGAACTCAAACGCAGCATCGGCCATGGCCTGGCGCAGCGCGCCGGCGATAGCGCCGACCAGCTCGATGCCGCCATGTTCGAACGCTATCGCGAAGTGCAACTGCTGGCGCGGCGCGCCGGCGCCGCGGCGGGCGAGCTGGGTGTGGCGCAGCGGCGCCACCTGCTGGAAGACCTGCAGCGCACTTATCCCCTGTATGCCTGGATCGGACTGGCCAACGCGGCCGGCAAGGTCACGGTGGCCACCGGCGCCGTGCTGGAGGGCGCCGACGTGTCGCAACAGCCGTGGTGGGCCGATGCGCCAAGCGGGGTGTACGTGCACGACGTGCACGCCGACCCGCAGCTTGGGCAGTTGCTGCCGTCCAGCGCCGGGCGCGCGCTGCGCGTGCTGGACCTGGCTTTCCCGTACTACGACGGCGCCAGCCGCCCTGCCGGCGTGCTGGGCGTGCACCTGCACTGGAACTGGGCTCGCGAACTGCTGGGCGAAAGCGTGATGGTGGTCTCGCGCGCCGGCAAGGTGCTGGCAGGCCCGGACGCCTTGCTCGGACAGCCTTTGCAAGGCGGCGCCCTGGCGCAGGCGCGGCTGCAGCACGCCGGTTACGTGGAAGGGCGCTGGGCCGATGGGCGCAACTACCTGGTCGGCTACGGACGCACGCGCGGCTACGACGGCTATCCCGGCCTGGGCTGGACCGTGCTGGTGCGGCAGGACGTCGACAGCGCCCTGGCGCCGGTACGCCGGCTGCAGGCAGGCGTGGTACTGGGCGGGATGGCGCTGGCGGTATTGTTCGCCTTGATCGGCTGGCGCACCGGACGCGCAGTGCTGCAGCCGATGCAGCAGGCGCAGGCGGCGCTGCGCCGGGTGGAGCAGGGCGGCGCCAGCGAGGTGCCGCCCTTGGCGGGCAGCTTCAGCGAACTCGAGGCCTTGCGCACGGCCTGCAACGCCGTGCTGCAGCGCCAGGGCGGCGAGGCGCGGCAACTGGCGCACGACAAGGCGGGACTGCAACAGCAACTCGAACAAGCCGTGGCGGACCTGGCGCGCGCGCAAGGCGAGGGCCGGGCCCTGGCAGCGCGCATGTGCGCCATGCTCGATGCGACCCAGGAAGCCTTTATCGGCCTGAGCGAAAACGGCAACGTCACGGACTGGAACGGGCGCGCCAGCGAAATCTTCGGCTGGCAGCGCGGCGAGGTGCTGGGCAAGCCGGTCGACCAGTTCCTGCAGGCCGGCGCCGGCCTGCTGGCGCGCCTGGGCGACGGCAGCGTCGGGCAGCCGGTGGCGCTGACGGGCTGGCGCCGCGACGGCGCGCGCTTCGACGCCGAGCTGACGCTGCGGCGCCACGCGGCCGATGGGGCGCAGGCCTATGCGGTATTCGTCACCGACGCCACGCAGGGCCGGCGCAGCGAAGAGGCGGCGGCCGAGCAGCTATCGGCCCTGGCCAGCGCCCAGCTGGAACTGGCGGACAAGGAGCGCTTCCTGCGCACGGTGGCCGACCACAACCCGGCCGCCATCGGCTATGTCGACCAGGACGAGGTGTTCCGCTTTGCCAACCGCAGCTACCAGACCTTGCTCGGCATCGACCCGGCCTCGATGATCGGGCGCAGCATGAAGGAAGTGCTGGGCGAGGCCCTGTACCGGCAAATCGAGCCGCACGCGGCGGCGGCGCTGCGCGGCGAGCGGGTGCACTTCGAGACCGACACCGAGCGCGCCGGCTGGCAGCGCCATTTCATGACCGACTACATTCCCGACACCGACGTGCAGGGCGAAGTGTGCGGCTTCCACATCGTGGCGCTGGACATCACGGCGCGCAAGAAAGCCGAATTGCAGCAACTGGAGGCGAGCCGCGCCAAGAGCGCGTTCCTGGCCAATATGAGCCATGAAATCCGCACGCCGATGAACGCCGTGCTCGGCATCGGCCAGTTGCTGGAGCGCACGCCCCTGAGCGCCGAGCAGAAGGAATATGTGCGCCTGATCCGCGCCTCCGGCAGCGCGCTGCTGGCCCTGGTCAACGACATTCTCGACCTGTCGAAGATCGAGGCCGGCAAGCTGGCCGTGGCGGCGGCGCCATTCCAGGTCGACGAGCTGGCCGAGGCGGTGGCGGCGGCGATGCAGTCGGCCAGCGTCGGCAAGCGGCTCGACCTGCTGCTCACGCTCGACCAGGACATGCCGCAAAGCCTGGTGGGCGACTTGCAGCGCCTGCGCCAGGTGGCGCTCAACCTGGTCGGCAACGCGATCAAGTTCACGGCCGAAGGCGAGGTGCGGGTACACATCGGCAGCAGCGCGCCCGGCAGCTCGATGGAGATCCTGCAACTGGTGGTCAGCGATAGCGGGATCGGCATGAGCGGCGAACAATTGGGGCGGCTGTTCAATCCCTTCGAGCAGGCCGACACATCGACCGCGCGCCGTTTCGGCGGCACCGGGCTGGGCCTGTCGATTTCGCAGCAGCTGGTCCAGCTCATGGGCGGCACCATCACGGTCAGCAGCGAAGCGGGACGCGGCAGCGAGTTCGTGGTGTCCCTGCCGCTGCAGGTGGCGCGGCGCCAGCGCGCCGGCGATCCGGCCGGCAGCTCGCTGGCCGGCCTGCGCGTGCTGCTGGTGGACGACCATGTGCCGACCCTGCATTACCTGGAAGGCCAGCTGCGGCAATGGGGCTGCGTGGTGGAAGCGCATGCGGCGGCGCCGGCTGCCGGCACAGGAAGCTGGGACGTGGCCCTGGTCGACTCGGTGCTGCTTGACGCGCATGGCACGGCAGCGTTCGAGGACATGTGCCTGGTGGCGCTGAACCGCAGCCTGGACCGCAATTCCTTGCCGGGCGAGGCGGCGGCGCTGGCCAAGCCGGTGCTGCCTGCCGCCCTGCGCCTGCTGTTGCAGGGGTTGCGCCAGCAGGGCGGCGCGCCGCAAGCGGCGCAGGAAGCCGCGCAGGCTGCCTATGCCAGCGTGCTGCGCGGCGCGCGCATTCTGCTGGTGGAGGACAACCCGACCAACCAGGTGGTGGCGCGCGGCGTGCTCGAGCCGGCCGGCGCGCAGCTGACGGTGGCCGAGCATGGGCAGCAGGCCGTGGACTTGCTGCGCGACGACGCGGCGGCCTTCGACCTGGTGCTGATGGACGTGCAGATGCCGGTGATGGATGGTTTCGAAGCGACCCGCATCCTGCGCGGCCAAATGGGCTTGCGGCTGCCGATCCTGGCGATGAGCGCGGGCGTGCTCGATACCGAGCAAGCCAAGTGCCTCGAGTGCGGCATGGACGGCTTCATTCCCAAGCCTGTCGATTACACCCAGATGCTGGCCACCATCGCGGCCCACCTGGGCGGCGCGGCGCAGCGGCCGGCGCCGGCGCCAACGGCGGCCACGGCGACCGCGGAGCCGGCGGCCGGCGCCGACGCCGACCAGCAGCCCGGCGTATTCGCCATCCGCAAGCTGCTGTCCGTGATCGGCCATGGGCCGCAGCGGCAGAATATCGTTGCGCTGGTAGAGCGCGTGGTTCGCCAGTCGCAAGCCGAATTCGACGCCGCGCAGGCGCGCTGGCAAGCGGGCGACGCATCCGGCGCGGCCGCCGCGCTGCACGCCTTGCGTGGCGGCGTCGGCAGCCTGGGGGCGCGCAATTTTTCGGAAGCCACGGTGGCGGCCGAGCAGGCCTTGCGCGAAGGCGACGCGGCAGCCATCGGCCGCCAGTTCGCGCTGGTGCAGGAGGCACTGTCGGCAACGCTGCAGGCCGGCGCGCGCTGGCTGCAGTTGGAGCAGCCGGCGCCCGCCGCCAGGGTGCAGCAGGATTTGCAGGGCGCGATGCAGACACTGGTCGACATGCTGCGCCGCCAGGACCTGGATGCGCTCGAACAGTTTCGCCAGCTGCGGCCGCAACTGGCCAGCCAGCGCGGCGACGATGCGGCGGCCCAACTGGAAACAGCAATAGAAGCGTTGGACTTCGGTACCGCGCTCGACGTCCTGAGTGAGGAAGCATGGAAAGCACCATCCTGATCATCGATGACAACCCCGACACCATCCGCCTCATGAGCGCCATGTTGCGCGAGCAGGCAAGGGTGCTGTTTGCCACCAATGGCTTGGCGGGCCTGGAGATTGCGCGCGCCCAGCGCCCGCAACTGATCCTGCTTGACCTGCAGATGAAGAGCATGGACGGCTTTGCCGTTTGCGAGCGCATCATGGCCGACCCCGACCTGCGCCATTGCCCGGTGATATTCGTCACGGCCAGCAGCGGCGTGGAGAGCGAGATTGCCTGCCTCGATGCCGGCGCCGTCGATTTCATCACCAAGCCGCTGAGCGGACCGGTCGTGCAGGCGCGGGTGCGCACCCACCTGCGCCTGCAGGCGGCGCTGGCCAGCCTCGACACACTGGCCCACAAGGATGGCCTGACCGGGCTGCACAACCGGCGCTATTTCGACGAGCAGTTCGCGGTGGAACTGGCGCGGCACCGGCGCCAGGACGCGGCCCTGGGGGTGGCGCTGGTCGATGTCGATCACTTCAAGCTGTATAACGACCACTACGGCCACCAGACGGGCGACGAATGCCTGCGCGCCGTGGCGCAAGCGCTGGCGCAGTGCACGCGCCGGCCTGGCGAACTGGTGGCCCGCTACGGCGGCGAGGAGTTCGTGGTGCTGCTGCCAAACAGCTGCGAAGACGAGGTGCAGCGCTACGGTGCATGGATCTGCGAGCATGTGGCCGGGCTGCGCATGCCGCATGCCGCCTCGCCGGTGGCGCCGCATGTCACCATCAGCGCCGGCCTGTGCTCACTGTCGCCCGATGTCGACGACACGCCGGCCAGCGTGCTGGAAGCGGCCGACAAGGCCTTGTATGAAGCCAAGCGGGCCGGCCGCAACCGCGCCGTGCTGGACGGCGCGGCAAGCGCTAAGTGCCGGGCAAGCTGATACGGTTGCGCCCCATGTGCTTGGCGCGGTACAGCGCCGCATCGGCCGTGGCCACCAGCTGCGCCGGCTGGTGCTCGTGGGAGGCAATCGCGGTGGCCGCGCCGATGCTGACCGTGACATAGTGCTGGGCAGCGCCGATATTCGGCAGGCGCAGCGCTTCGACGCGGCAGCGTATCCGTTCCGCCACGATGGCAGCGCCTTTGAGCGACTGGTTGGGCAGGATCACGGAAAATTCCTCGCCGCCGTAGCGCGCCACCAGGTCGTTGGCGCGCATTTCGCTCGCCACGGCGGCGGCGATGCGCTTCAGGCAGTCGTCGCCGCCGACGTGGCCGTAGGCGTCGTTGTACTGCTTGAAGTTGTCGACGTCGACCATCAGCAACGACAGCGGTTGCGCCTGGCGCAAGGCGCGCTGCCATTCGGCCAGCAGGGTGTGGTCGAAGCAGCGCCGGTTGGCTAGCCCGGTCAGGCCGTCGCGCGTTGCCAGCTGCTCCAGCGCGATCTGGGCCTGTTTTTCCTCGGTCAGGTCGCGCAGGGTTTCCACCACGGCCACCAGTTGGCCGTCGCTGTCGTAGATCGGACTGGCGTCGGCGGCCAGGTAGCGGCGGCCGGCGGTGCGCGGCATTTCACACCAGTTTTCGGCGCACAGGTTGTCCTTGGCGCCGGCCGGCCCGCGCGACTGGCCGTCGTACAGGTCCAGGATCTCGCCGGTGCGGCCGGCGATCACCAGGTCGGCCAGTGTCGGGCGCTGTTGGGCGTAAAAGGCGCACCAGTGCCCGCTGGTGCCGAGCAGCTCGTGCGCCGGCACGCCGGTCAGGCGTTCGCAGGCCCGGTTCCAGATGACGACGCGGCCCTGGGCGTCGAGCACGAAAGTGGGAATGACCAGCAGTTCCATGAGCTTCAGCGCAAAGCCCTGCGGCTGGTCGGGGGAGGGTGCTTCCATCAGATGGGAGATCTTGAGGAGACTATTCATTTGGCGGCGGCCCTGTTTGTTGTTCACTGCGTCGGGAATTTGATTGTGCCGCTGCCGCAAGGGGTAAACGTTGACGAAACGCAAAGCCGTTTCGTTTCGTGAAACGCGCTATAATGTAGGGTTGCCGACCACTGGATTCACCCGTGACATATAGCATCAAGGAAATTTTCTACACCCTGCAGGGCGAAGGCGCCCATGCCGGGCGGCCCGCCGTATTCTGCCGTTTTTCCGGCTGCAACCTGTGGACGGGCCGCGAGCAGGACCGCGCCAGCGCCGTTTGCCAGTTCTGCGATACCGACTTTGTGGGCACCGATGGCGAGCGCGGTGGCAAATTTGCCACGCCGCAGGCGCTGGCGCAGGAAATCGACAGCCTGTGGCCGCCCGGCCATGGGCACAAGTACGTGGTGTTTACTGGCGGCGAACCGTTGCTGCAGCTTGATGCGCCGCTGATCGATGCGATGCATGCGGCGGGCTTTACCATCGCCATCGAGACCAACGGCACCGTCGAAGTGCCGGCCGGCGTGGACTGGATCTGCGTCAGTCCGAAGATGGGCTCGAAGCTGGTGGTTAGCAAAGGCAATGAAATCAAGGTCGTGATCCCGCAGAAGGACCAGGACCTGGCCGCCTATGAAGGCCTGGATTTCGAGAATTTCTTCGTGCAGCCGATGGATGGCCCGCTGGCGGCCTTCAATACCGCGCTGGCGATCGAGACCTGCAAGCGCAATCCGAAGTGGAAACTGAGCCTGCAAACCCATAAACTGTTGAACATCCCTTAAGCAATGCTGACTATCACCCGCAAGCTGGAATTCGATGCTGGCCATCGCATCCCGGACCACAAGAGCCAGTGCCGCAACCTGCACGGCCACCGCTATACCCTGGAAATCACCCTGACCGGCAAGGTGATCGACGCCGAAGGCAATTCCGATAACGGCATGATCATGGACTTCTCCGACGTCAAGACGATCGCCAAGGAACACCTGGTCGATGTGTGGGACCACGCCTTCCTGGTGTACGAGAAGGATGCCGCGGTGAAGGATTTCCTGTCCTCGCTGCCCAACCACAAGACCGTGGTGATCGACCGTATCCCGACGGTGGAAAACCTGGCTGCGGTGGCCTGGGACATCCTGAAGGCCGCCTTCAAGGACCGCTACGGCACCGGCCTGCACCTGCACAAGCTGGTGCTGCATGAAACCCCTAACTGCTGGGCTGAAATTGTCGAATGAGCTGTACATGCGCGAGGCGCTGCTGGAAGCGCGTCGCGCCTGGGCGGAAGGCGAGGTGCCGGTAGGCGCTGTCGTGGTCAAGGATGGAGTGGTGATCGGGCGCGGCTATAACCAGCCGATCGGCCGCCACGACCCGAGCGCCCATGCAGAAATCATGGCGATGCGCGCGGCTGCCGAAGCACTGGGCAACTATCGGCTGCCCGGCTGCGAACTGTATGTGACGCTGGAGCCTTGCGTGATGTGCTCCGGCGCCATGATGCATGCGCGCCTGTCGCGCATCGTCTATGGCGCCACCGATCCCAAGACCGGCGCCTGTGGCTCGGTTGTCAACGTTTTCGAGAGCGAACAGCTGAATCACCATGCCGAGGTGGAGGGCGGCATGCTGGCGGAGGATTGTGGCCAGGTGCTGAAAGATTTCTTTGCCGAACGGCGCGCCGTGCGCAAAAACAACGTCACCTGAGCGCGCGCCACACGCCGCTGCTGCGGTGCTATGCTGAGCCATGGCCAGCGTTGATATAAACGGTATTACGATTACCTACGAGTCGAGCGGCGACCCGGCCGGGCCGGCTGTGCTGTTGAACATGGGGCTCGCGCTGCAACTGATTTCCTGGCCCGGTGAATTCGTCGAAGGGCTGGTGCAGCGCGGCTTCCACGTGATCCGCTACGACAACCGCGATGCCGGCCTGTCTTCCCACTTTGACCATCTGGGGGCGCCCAACCTCTGGCTGGCCTACCTGCGCCACCTCTTCGGCTGGCGCCAGCGCGCACCCTATACCCTGAACGACATGGCCGGCGATGCGGTGGGGCTGCTCGATGCACTGGGCGTCGCGGCCGCGCATGTTGTCGGGGTGTCGATGGGCGGCATGGTGTCGCAGATCATGGCGGCGCGCTATCCGGCGCGCACGCTGAGCCTGACCTCCATCATGTCGAGCAGCGGCCGCCCCGGCTTGCCGGGCCCGACGCCGGCGGCCCGGCGCATCCTGCTGCGGCGCACGCCAAGCGCCCACCACCGGGCGCGCGTGGTGGAGCAGATGGTCGATACCTTCCGCACCATCGGCAGTCCGGCGTTTCCCATGCCGGAAGGCCTGCTGCGCCAGATGGCCGGCGAGGCGGTGGCGCGCAATGTGAGCGGCGGCGGGGTGGCGCGGCAATTGGTGGCGATTGCCGCCTCCGGCGACCGCAGCGCGCTGCTGCGCAAGATCCGCTGCCCGGCGCTGGTGATCCACGGCGACGCCGACCCGCTGGTGCCATGCGCCTGCGGCATCGACACGGCGCGCCAGATTCCGGGCGCGCGGCTGGAACTGATCGAAGGCATGGGGCACGACATGCCGCCGGCCGTGGTTGGCAGGCTGCTAACCTTGCTCGATCAACACCTGCGGAGTAATATGGCCGGGTGAAAAATATCGGAATTGCCATCGCCGCACCCGGCGGCTACGCCCTCGATGACGCCGCGCTGGCACGCGGCATCGCCCGCCTTGAAGCGCAGGGCTGCATCGTCCACAACTATTACGACGCCGAGCGCAAATTCCAGCGTTTTGCCGGCACCGACGACGGCCGCCTGGCGCAGCTCAATGCCGCTGCGGCGGATCCGGATTGCCAGGTCGTGATCATGCTGCGCGGCCAATACGGCATCAGCCGCATCTTGCCGCGCATCGATTTCCGCAAGATGGCCGACTGTGGCAAGCTGTTTAGCGGCTACAGCGATCTCACGGCCTTCCATATGGGTTTGTACCAGGCCACCGGCCGGATCAGTTTTGCCGGGCCGATGATGTGCGATGACTTCATCCGCGAAGAGCCTGTCGAATACACGCTGCGGCAGTTCTGGGACTGCCTGCGGGGGCCGACCCACCAGGTGCGCGGCACGGCAGCCGGCAATCCACAGGTCGACGTGCAGGGCACGCTGTGGGGCGGCAACCTGGCCATGGTCAACCATCTGGTCGGCACGCCATTCTGGCCGCAGATCGAGGGCGGCATCCTGTTCCTGGAAGATATCGCCGAACATCCGTATCGCGTAGAGCGCATGCTGCTGCAGTTGCATTACGCGGGCGTGCTGGAGCGCCAGAAGGCGATCGTGCTGGGCGACTTTTCCGGGTACAAGTTGGGCGCACACGATAATGGCTATGATTTCGAAGCGATGCTGGCCTTCATTCGTGGCCTGCTGCCGATACCGGTGCTGACCGGGCTGCCGTTTGGTCATGTGAAGGAGCGCTGCACCTTGCCGTTTGGTGCGCAAGCTCGCCTTGTAAGCGATATCGAAGGCTTCGACCTGACTGTAAGCGGATATCCCACCCTGCCATGAACGGTGCGGAAAGCTACTACCGAGCCACAGCGCCCGGAGAATGCTACGCCCCCTTGTCCGGCAGCCATCGGGCGCGCGTCTGCATTATCGGCGCGGGCTTCGCGGGCCTGGCCACTGCAATGTCGCTGGTGGAGCATGGCGAGCGCGATGTCGCGCTGCTGGAGGCCGAATCCGTCGGTCACGGTGCGTCCGGCCGCAACGGCGGTTTTGTATTTGGCGGCTATTCGCTCGACGAGCAAGCCTTGCTCGCGACGGTCGGCGCGGAGCAGGGCAGGCGGCTTTACCAGCTAACGCTTGGCGCCGTCGACCAGATCCGGCGCCGAATCACGCGATACGGGATTGAATGCGATGCGACGCACGGCGGCATCTATCTTGCGAACTGGTTCGACGACCCGCGCGTGCTGGACGAACGCCAGCGCTTCATGCAGGAACATCTTGGTGTGGAATGGCAGCGCATCGCGCGCGCCGATTTTGCCGAGCGTGCCCGCAGCGAACGCTATTTCGGCGCCCTGTACGAAGAAAATGCCTTCCATTTCCATCCTTTGAAGTATGCGCAGGGCCTGGCAAGGGCGCTGCATGCTGGCGGTGTTCGCCTGCATGAAGGCAGCCGCGCGACCACAATTGAAGCACGCAGCAACGGTGGCTGGCGCGTCGCCACCGATGCCGGCGAAGTGCTGGCCGATGAGGTGGTTGTCTGTTGCGGTGGTTATATCGAACGCCTTTATCCGGCGCTGGCCGGCGCGATCCTGCCAATTGCGACATATGTCATGGTGACAGAGCCGTTGGGCGCGCGCATGCCGCAAGCGCTTGCCACCGACGCTGCCATCTACGATACGCGTTTCGCCTTCGATTACTACCGTCCATTGCGCGACAGCCGCATGCTGTGGGGCGGGCGGATTTCGGTGCGCTCGCGCAGCCCGGAGGATGTGGCGCGCTTGCTGTACGCCGACATGCTGAAGGTCTATCCGCAACTGGAAGGTGCCAGGGTCGAATACGCCTGGAGCGGATTGATGAGCTATGGCCGCCACAAAATGCCGCAGCTTGGCAAACTGCCCAATGGGGTCTGGTATGGCATGGGGTTCGGTGGCCATGGCGTCGGCCCGACTTCGCTGGCCGGCGACGTGCTGTCGGCCGCCTTGATGGGCGAACTCAGTAAGGTCGAACAGTTTGCGACATGGGGGCTGCCGACTACTGGCGGTCCGGCCGGCCTGCTCGCTGCACAGTTGACGTATTGGTACTACGAACTGCGGGACTGGATGCGGCAATAGAGGGGTGGTCGCGATTTTCAGGAAAAGTCTGGAATGGTCTGGATCGAACTTTTTTGGTCTGGATTGAACTTTTTTGGTCTGGTTTGGGTCGAAATCGGCATGTCCTTTTCAAAGAACTGGAGATTGCCATGCATCCGATCTTGTTCAGCCTGCCCGCGTCTTTGGAAACGTACCAGGGCCTGGGGAATTTTATGTACAACCACGGAATCAAACAGGAAATGTTTGAGTTGGTCGATATCGCGATCAATGAATGGATGGCGAAATTCCAGGACCAGCAAAACCGGCGTTCAGCATCAACCCTTGATGGGTACCAATGGAGATGTTTGTTTTTGCCAAGTGGCACGACGTTGCGTACCGTCTATAAGCGCACGAACTACCTGGCTCATGTGGAGGGCAGCGAGGTGCTGTACGAAGGCCAAGGCGTCTCACCTGGTCAGTTTGTGAATCAGGTCGCCAGGTGCGAGCGCAATGCCTGGCGTATCCTGTGGTTACGTTTTCCCAATGAAGACGAATGGCAACCCGCAATGGCGCTACGCAATAAAATGATGGAATTCCAGACCAAACCAGACCGCGCCAGACCAAAAAAGACCGTTTAGGACCGCACAGGACTTTTCCCGAAATCGACAACGGCCTCGTATTGCTGCTGTTGGTTGACGGCGCTCTGCCGTAAAAGCGTCATGATCTGTGATCAATAAGGCAACTTTCTGATGCATTCAATCATGGCCGCTCCTATGCGCCCCTGTGGTCGACGGGGTATAATGCCCGATTCGCTTTTTCTCACCATTTTCCCAGCATGCTTTCTACCGCAAACATCACCATGCAGTTCGGCGCCAAGCCGCTGTTCGAGAACATCTCCGTCAAGTTTGGCGACGGTAACCGCTACGGCCTGATCGGAGCGAACGGCTGCGGCAAGTCGACCTTCATGAAAATCCTGGGCGGCGACCTGGAACCGTCTGCCGGCAACGTCAGCCTGGACGCCAACGAGCGCCTCGGTAAGCTGCGCCAGGACCAGTTTGCCTACGAAGAAATGCGCGTGCTGGACGTGGTCATGATGGGCCACACCGAGATGTGGGAAGCGATGACCAAGCGCGACGCCATCTACGCCAACCCGGAAGCCACCGACGACGACTACATGGAAGCGGCCGAACTGGAAGGCAAGGTCGCCGAATATGACGGCTACACCGCCGAAGCGCGCGCCGGCGAGCTGCTGATGGGCGCCGGCATCGACATCAGCCTGCACCAGGGCCCGATGAGCGCCGTGGCGCCGGGCTGGAAGCTGCGCGTGCTGCTCGCGCAGGCCCTGTTCTCCAATCCGCACATCCTGCTGCTGGACGAACCGACCAACAACCTGGACATCAACACCATCCGCTGGCTGGAAGACACCCTGAACCAGCGCGATTCGACGATGATCATCATTTCCCACGATCGTCACTTCCTGAACCAGGTCTGCACCCACGTCGCCGACATGGACTACGGCACCCTGAAGATCTATCCGGGCAACTACGACGAATACATGCTGGCCTCGACCCAGGCCCGCAACCAGCAGTTGGCCAACAACGCCAAGGCGAAAGAGAAGGTCGCCGAACTGCAGGACTTCGTGCGCCGCTTCTCGGCCAACAAGTCCAAGGCCCGCCAGGCTACTTCGCGCGCCAAGATGATCGACAAGATCAAGATCGAGGACATCAAGCCATCGTCGCGTGCCTATCCGTTCGTGCGCTTCGACGGCGAGAAAAAGCTGCACCGCCTGGCCGTGGAAACCCAGGGCATCTCGAAGACCTACGACCGCACCCTGTTCAAGAACGTCGACCTGATGATCGAAGCGGGCGAGCGCATTGCCATCATTGGCGCCAACGGCGCCGGCAAGACCACCATGCTGCGCTGCATCGGCGGCAAGGACATCACGGGCCTGGACAGCGATACCGGCCTTGTGAAGTGGGCGGAAAACGCCAACGTCGGCTACATGCCGCAGGATCCGACCGAGGAATTCGCTGCGGACATCAACCTGACCGACTGGATGGGCCAGTGGACCAAGGAAGGCGACGACGACCAGGCGGTGCGCTCCTCGCTGGGCCGCCTGCTGTTTGGCGGCGACGAAGTCAAGAAATCGGTCAAGGTCCTGTCGGGTGGCGAAAAAGGTCGTATGATGTATGGCAAGCTGATGCTGGGCCGTCACAATGTCCTGCTGCTGGACGAGCCGACCAACCACATGGACATGGAATCGATTGAGTCGCTCAACATCGCCCTGGAAAAGTACGCCGGCACCCTGATCTTCGTGTCGCATGACCGCGAGTTCGTTTCCTCGCTGGCCACCCGCATCATCGAGATCAAGGAAAACGAAGTCGTGGACTTCCGCGGCGGCTATGAGGAATATCTGAAGAGCCAAGGCATCGAGTAATGATTGAAACTCCGATCAAGACTGTCGAATTCGAGAAGCCGGTCGAAGGCGGCAGCTGCGTGGCCCACGCGTGGGCCCGCACCCCGGCACCCGTGCCGGCCAATGAAAAGATCCTGCTGAAGGAACGCATCAAGACCCTGCTGCGCGAGCGCAACGCCGTGCTGGTGGCCCACTACTACGTGGACGCCGACCTGCAGGACCTGGCCGAGGAAACCGGCGGCTGCGTCTCCGATTCGCTGGAAATGGCGCGCTTCGGGCGCGACCATCCGGCCAAGACCCTGGTGGTGGCCGGCGTCAAGTTCATGGGCGAGACCTCCAAGATCCTGAGTCCGGAGAAAACCGTGCTGATGCCGGACCTGGACGCCACCTGTTCGCTGGACCTGGGCTGCCCGCCGGAAGACTTCATCGCCTTCTGCGACCAGCATCCGGACCGCACCGTGGTGGTGTACGCCAACACCAGTGCCGCGGTGAAGGCGCGCGCAGACTGGATGGTCACGTCCTCGATCGGCCTGGACATCGTCAAGCACCTGCACGAGCAGGGCAAGAAGATCCTGTGGGCGCCGGACAAGCACCTTGGTTCCTACATCCAGAAGCAGACTGGCGCCGACATGCTGCTGTGGCAGGGCTCCTGCCTGGTGCACGACGAATTCAAAGGCGTGGAGCTGGACCTGCTGAAGGCCGAGCACCCGAACGCCAAAGTGCTGGTGCACCCGGAGTCGCCGGCCGGCGTGGTTGAGCAAGCCGACGTGGTGGGCTCGACTTCGCAACTGATCGCCGCTGCTGTCAGCCTGCCGAACACCGAATTCATCGTCGCGACCGACAACGGTATCCTGCACAAGATGCGCATGGCTGCACCGGGCAAGACCTTCATCGAAGCGCCTACCGCCGGCAACAGCGCGACCTGCAAGAGCTGTGCGCACTGCCCATGGATGGCGATGAACGGCCTGCGCAACCTGGCCGACGTGCTGGAGAACATGAATAACGAGATCCACGTCGATCCCGAAGTGGGCAAGCTGGCGCAGCGCTCGATCAACCGCATGCTCGATTTCGCCGCCGCCAAGAAAGCCAAGATTGCCCCCGGCGCCGACCTGGCGAAAGAAGCGCAACTGTTCCAAGGCATCGGTCCCGCATGAGTACCCTGAAAAATAGATTCGCACCGTTTGACGATGCGTTGGCGGGCGCGTACGAGCGCAACCTGCTGGCGGCACTGATGGAAGATATCGGCACCGGTGACCTGACCGGCAAGCTGGTGCCCGAAGACGGCCGCGCCACCGCGCGCGTGATCGTGCGGGAAGAGGCGGTCCTGTGCGGCGCGCCCTGGTTCGAAGGCGTGATGGAAGCGCTGGATCCGTCCATCGGCATCGACTGGCATTACGCTGAAGGCGACCTGATGGCCGCCGACACGCCTGTCTGCACCATCGTCGGCCCGGCCCGCGCCATCCTGACTGCCGAGCGCTCGGCGCTGAATTTCATGCAGCTGATGTCCGGCGTTGCCACTGCGACCCGTCGCTATGTCGACGTGATCGCAGGCACCACCGCGGCCATCCTCGATACCCGCAAGACGATTCCGGGCATGCGCCTGGCGCAGAAATACGCGGTGCGCGTGGGCGGCGGCCAGAACCAGCGCCTGGCGTTGTACGACGGTATCCTGATCAAGGAGAACCATATCGCGGCGGCAGGCGGCATCACGGCTGCACTGGCGGCGGCCAAGCGCCTGGACGCGAAAGTCAGCATCCAGGTTGAAGTGGAAACGCTGGAGCAACTGGAAGAAGCCTTGTCTGCCGGCGCGGTCTCCATCTTGCTCGACAACTTCAACCTCGACATGATGCGCGCAGCCGTGCAACTGAACGGCGGGCGGGCGCTGCTGGAAGCTTCGGGCGGCGTCAATTTCGACACGGTGCGCGCCATTGCCGAAACCGGCGTACACCGCATTTCCATCGGCGCCTTGACGAAAGACATCAAGGCCACCGATTACTCGCTGCGTATCATCGGCTGAACCTGCAGGGTCAAGGGATAGCGGGCGATGATGCCGCGCTCGCCTTCCCAGTCGCGCCAGTGTTTCAGGCAGATGTCGTGCCGGCCCACGCGGTCGGCGCGTGCGCGGAACTCGTGGATGCCGGCAGCGCCGGGCACGCCGGCCGGACCGCTGCCGCCATCCTCCCACGCCAGTCCGCCGGCCTGTTCGACGGCCCAGCGGTATCCCGTGCTTGGGTTTTCCTTCAGGCGCACGATCAGCAGCTCACCCTCGGCGAGGTCGACGCTGCTGCCAGCTTGCGACTCATCCACCTGCATCCCGGCCTCCCGTTTACCAGACGTACATTTCGTGAATCATGCCATCGGCTTCGTCGCGGTAGTTGACCTGGCGCTCGCGGTCGCGCGCATGGGCAGACAGCATGGCCAGGCCGGTGGTCGCCGTTTCGCTTGCGTTGGACAGCTTCTTCCAGCCGATGCCGGACACGCCAACCCAGGCGTTGCGGTCTTCGGCGATGGTCCACAGTGCGGTGAAGCGTTTGTCATTTTGCCACGCCGTCACCGCGCCCACAGCGGTGCCGGCAGCCTGGGCCGGCAGGGCAGGAGAGCTCTGCCGTGCCAACAGTTCGAGGCCGATAGTGGGCACGGGCGGGCTTTGCAGGAGCAGCGCCGTCGCGCCATCGCCGTCGGGTAGCACGGTTGCCGGGCTCATGCTTGGTGCGTCGTACTCCACGACGCCGGATGCCTGGGCGCCGCCAGGTGTCATTGTCGGTTGTGATTCAGTCATGATGTTCTCCGAAATTACTGCGGTTCAGAATACATAGGCTTGCTTGATCACGTTGTCCACTTCGTAGAAGTTGACAGCGCGGCCTGATGCCTTGGCTGCAATCAGGTCGGTCAGCATGTCGTAGAAAATGGCATCGGTTTCATTGGAAATCTTGCGCCATCCGAGTCCCTGGAAATAGGCCCAGGCATTGCGCTGCTGGTCGATGGCCCACAGGCCCGTGACGCGCGCATTGTTCTGCCAGCCGGTGTTTTGAATGGCGTCCACGCCGTGGTTGCGCCAGCTGTCTATGGCGCACTCGCCGTAGGCAATATTGAAGAAGCCGGCATCGCCCCAGGCATTGCCCCAGCTGTTCTTGCAGATCCAATAGCCTGGATTGTCGTTATAGCCGACGATGGAAACGCAATGGCCGCCGGCCTGGCCCCCCGTCACGTGACGGTAGATGCCGCTCTTGTAGCTGAAGAAGTCGTTGTAGACCACGAAGCAGGCGCTGACCGGGCCCTTGGTGGCGATCCACTCTTTCATCTGTGCCGGGTTGTTGGTCAACGCCGTATAGCCGGTAATGCGCGTCAGCCGCTCGGCCGCATTGCTGCACAGGTTGCCTTCACGGTGATTCAGGTCATAGGGGTAGCAGGCTTCGTCGACCACGCCTTGCTTGAAGGCGTCAAACGCGTACTCCGGCCACCAGCCGGTATCGCAGTTGTAGCCCGCCGCCTTGGCATACACGAAGAACAGGTGCGCTTCGCTCAGGTTGATGCTCAGCGCAGGGTTGTTGCGCTGGACCCGCAGGCGTCCTTCCACGGTTGCGATGGTGCCGAATGCCACGCAGGAGCCGCAATTGCCCTGGTCGGTGACATCGGTGACGAAGTTCTTCCCGCCCACATTGCGCAGATCGTAGGCGCTTGGCGCGGCAATGTTCTCGGATGCGCGGGCGCGCAATGCTTCCCGGTTCTGCTGGCTGCGTGCCGCAACCTGGTCGATCGATGCTTCGCCGGGCGGCGGCTTGACGCCCAGGCGCAGTTGCTGCTCGTCGGGCAGCAGTACGGACATGGTGGTCACTCCAGCCTCCCAAGGATCGCCTTCTTTTGCGAGTGCATCCTTGATCTGCTGGAGGGAAATGGTTTCAATAGTCATGGCCTTCTCCTGATGAAGCTGATGGGATTTCCTGCTTGCTCTACCCTGTGAATACGGGGCCATGGGAGCAGCTTGAGTATAGGAGGCGGTCGATATTTCAAGTCCCTTGAATGCGCGGGGTTTGAGGTATCTCAAAGCTCCCGCGCCTTGTGCGGTCGACGCCGCAATGAAAAAGGCCGCCCGAAAGCGGCCTCGGCTGAACGCGCTGGCGGCTCAGTCTTGTGCGTAGATGTTGTTGTCCTTGGTCTCACGGATGAACAGGGCGCCAATCACCAGGGTGGCCAGTGCGATCACGATCGGATACCACAGGCCGTAGTAGATATCGCCCTTGAACGCCACCAGTGCGAAAGCAGTGGTTGGCAGCAGGCCGCCGAACCAGCCGTTGCCGATATGGTATGGCAGCGACATCGAGGTATAGCGGATGCGGGTTGGGAACAGTTCCACCAGCATGGCTGCGATCGGGCCGTACACCATGGTCACGTAAATCACCAGCACCCACAGGATCAGCACCATCATCGGCTTGTTGATCTGCGCCGGGTCGGCCTTGGCAGGATAGCCTGCCGCCTTCACGGTTTCAGCCACGGACTTTTTCAGCTCGCCTTCCTTTTTCTTCGAATCGGCATCGAAGTTGAGGCCGTCTGCGGTCATGGTCGCGTTGAAGGACTGGACCTCCTTGTCGCCAACCTTGATCACGGCCACGCTGCCGGCAGGCGCATCCTGGCGGGTGTAGGCGACGGAAGCTTTCGACAGCATCGAGGTGGCGATGTCGCAGGACGACGGGAATTTCTTCTCGCCGGTCGCGTTGAACTGGAAGTGGCACGATGCAGGATCAGCCACCACGACCACCGGCGAATTCTTGATCGCCGATTCCAGCTGCGGGTTGCCGTAGTGGGTCAGTGCGCCGAACAGCGGGAAGTAGGTTGCTGCTGCAATCAGGCAGCCGCCCAGGATGATCCACTTGCGGCCGATCCTGTCGGACAGGCTGCCGAAGAAGATGAAGAACGGCGTTGCCAGGATCAGCGCAATGGCGATCAGGATGTTGGCAGTCGCGATATCCATCTTGAGCGTCTGGATCATGAAGAACAGCGCGTAGAACTGGCCGGTGTACCACACTACCGCCTGGCCCATGGTCAGGCCGAGCAGCGCCAGGATCACGATCTTCAGGTTCTTCCACTGGCCGAAGGCTTCGCTCAGCGGCGCCTTCGAGGTCTTGCCTTCAGCCTTCATCTTGGCGAAAGCAGGGGACTCGTTCATCGACAGGCGGATCCAGACCGAGATGCCCAGCAGTGCCACGGACACCAGGAACGGAATGCGCCAGCCCCAGGATTCAAACTCTTCCAGCGGCATCGAATTGCGGCAGGCCAGGATCACCAGCAGCGACAGGAAGAAGCCCAGCGTTGCGGTGGTCTGGATCCAGGCCGTGAACAGGCCGCGTTTGCCGTGCGGCGCATGTTCCGCGACATAGGTTGCCGCGCCGCCGTACTCGCCGCCCAGCGCCAGGCCTTGCAGCAGGCGCAGTGCGACCAGGATGATGGGCGCCGCGATGCCGATGCTGGCGTAGTTCGGCAGCAGGCCCACGATGAAGGTGGACAGGCCCATGATCAGGATGGTCACCAGGAAGGTGTATTTACGGCCGATCATGTCGCCCAGGCGGCCGAACACGATGGCGCCGAACGGGCGCACGATGAAGCCGGCAGCGAAGGCCAGCAGGGCGAAAATGAAGGAGGTGGTCGGGTCGCCGACGAAGAACTGCTTGGCGATGATCGATGCCAGCGAACCGTAAAGGTAAAAGTCGTACCATTCGAACACGGTACCGAGCGAAGAGGCGAAGATGACCTTCTTCTCTTCCTTGGTCATCGGCGCGGCCTTGCCGCCGCCCATGCTCCGCCCGTCGGCGGTGCCAGAACTAATTGCCATGATGCTTGTCTCCAGATTAATAGTTAGTGTTCCAAATGCTTCAACGGCAGGATGGAGTCTGGACCAGTATTCTTACAGCATTCTTTCTTGAAACTTACACAAAACTTACAACAGCGCTAATTTAGCGAACGACCGTGCTAAACCTGTGCTATGCTGGTTCGAAACATTCATCCAGAGGAGACACCCATGACCGAAGCAGTCATCGTTTCAACCGCGCGCACCGGCCTCGCCAAATCCTGGAAAGGCGCCTTCAACATGACCCACGGCGCCGGCCTCGGCGGCCACGTGCTGCAGGCGGCCATCGCACGCGCCGGCATTGAAGCGGGCGAGCTGGAGGACGTCGTCATGGGTTGCGCCAATCCGGAAGGCGCCACCGGCGGCAATATCGCGCGCCAGATCGCCTTGCGCGGCGGCGCGCCGGTCACCGTGCCCGGCATGACCATCAATCGTTTCTGCTCTTCCGGCCTGCAGGGCATCGCCAGCGCTGCTCAGCGCGTGCTGGCGGGCGAGGGCGAGATCTTCGCGGCCGGCGGCGTGGAGTCGATCTCCTGCGTGCAGCAGGAAATGAATATGCACATGTACAAGGACGTTTGGCTGAACGAACACAAGCCCGCGATCTACCTGCCGATGCTGCAGACCGCCGAAATCGTGGCCAGGCGCTATGGCATTGCCAGGGAACGCCAGGATGAGTACGGCGTGCAGAGCCAGCAGCGCGCCGCAGCCGCGCAGGCCGCCGGCCGCTTCGATGCCGAGATCGTGCCGATGACGGTCACCATGGGCGTGGCCGACAAGGCGACCGGCATGCTGGGCACGCGCGAAGTGACGATTGCGGCCGACGAGGGCATCCGCGCCGGCACCACCATGGAAGCGGTGCGCGGCATCCGCACTGCCGTGCCGGGCGGCGTGATCACGGCGGGCAATGCCAGCCAGTTCTCCGACGGCGCCTCCTGCGCCATCGTCATGAGCGACCGCATTGCAGCTGCCAAAGGCTTGCAGCCGCTGGGCGTCTTCCGCGGCTTCGCCGTTGCCGGATGCGAGCCGGACGAAATGGGGATCGGCCCGGTCTTCGCCGTGCCGAAACTGCTCGGGCGCGCAGGCCTGAAGGTCGAAGACATCGGCCTGTGGGAGCTGAATGAAGCCTTCGCCGTGCAGGTGCTGTATTGCGCCGACAAGCTTGGCATTCCGATGGAGCGCCTGAACGTGAACGGTGGCGCCATCGCTGTGGGCCATCCTTATGGCGTCTCCGGCGCCCGCATGGTCGGCCACGCGCTGATCGAAGGCAAGCGCCGCGGCGTGAAATATGTGGTGGTCACCATGTGCATCGGTGGCGGCCAGGGTGCGGCAGGCCTGTTCGAGGTGGTGTGATGTCGTCCCGGCTGCTGAACCGCCGCGATGTCGAATTCATGCTGTACGACTGGCTCGACGCCGAAGGGCTGGCCGCGCGTCCGCGCTTTGCCGACCACAGCCGCGAGACCTTCACTGCGGCCCTCGACACCGCCGAGCAGATCGCCACCGACCTGTTCGCCCCGCATAACAAGCTGAGCGACCAGCAGGAGCCGCAGTTCGACGGTGAACGCGTGAGCGTGATCCCGGAAGTGAAGCGCGCACTGGACGCCTTCTCGGCAGCGGGCCTGATGGCCGCCGGCCAGGACTACGCGCTGGGCGGCATGCAATTGCCGCTGACGGTGGAAAAGGCGGTCACCGCCTACTTCACCGCGGCCAACATGGCCACTGCGAGCTACGCCTTCCTCACTATCGGCAACGCCAATACGCTGCTCAAGTGCGCATCCGCGGCGCAGGTCGAGCACTTCGTGCGGCCAATGCTGGAAGGACGCTGGTTCGGTACCATGTGCCTGAGCGAGCCGCAGGCCGGCTCCAGCCTGTCCGACATCGCCACCCGCGCCGAACCGGATCCCGACACCGAAGGCCAGTACCGGCTGACCGGCAACAAGATGTGGATTTCCGGCGGCGAGCACGAACTGGCCGAGAACATCGTGCACCTGGTGCTGGCCAAGATTCCCGGCCCGGACGGCAAGCTGGTGCCCGGCGTCAAAGGCATTTCCCTGTTCATCGTCCCCAAGTTCCTCGACAACGGCGAGCGCAACGACATCGCCCTGGCAGGCCTGAACCACAAGATGGGCAACCGCGGCACCACCAACTGCCTGCTGAACTTCGGCGAAGGGCGTCATCTGCCCGGCGGCCGCAGCGGCGCTGTCGGCTACCTGGTCGGCCGCGAAGGCCAGGGCCTGCTCAACATGTTCCACATGATGAACGAGGCGCGCATCGGTGTGGGCCTGGCGGCCGCGGTACTGGGCTACACCGGCTACCTGCACGCTTTGGATTACGCCCGTGAACGCCCGCAGGGCCGGCATCCGGCAGCCAAGGATCCGGCCTCGCCGCAACTGCCCATCATTGCCCACACCGACGTGCGCCGCATGCTGCTGGCGCAAAAAGCCTACGCCGAAGGGGCGTTGGGGTTGTGCCTGTACAGTGCGCGCCTGGTGGACGACGAGCATACCGGCGAAACGCCGGAGATCCGCCAGCGCGCCGGCCGCCTGCTGGAATTCCTGACACCGATCACCAAGTCCTGGCCCTCGCAATGGGGGCTGGAGGCGAATAACCTGGCGATCCAGGTGCATGGCGGCTACGGCTACACCCGCGAGTACAACGTCGAGCAGTTCTACCGCGACAACCGCCTGAACCAGATCCACGAAGGCACGCAGGGCATCCACGGCCTGGACCTGCTGGGCCGCAAGGCCAGCATCCATGACGGTGCGCTGCTCAAGACCATGGCCGAAGAAATCCGCGCCACGGTGCACAGCGCGCGCGGCGCCGGCCGCGGCGCGGACGCGCGCCAGCTTGTCGCCTACGCCAATGCCCTCGATGCCGCCTGGCGCCGGGTTGAAGAAGTGACGCAGGCCCTGTATGCTGCCCCCGACCTTAACCGGACCCTGGCCAACGCCACGGTCTACCTGGAGGCGGTGGGGCATGTGGTGGTGGCCTGGATCTGGCTGCAGCAAGCCATGGCGGCTGTGGCCGGGCTGCCGGAAGAGGACAACTTCCGGCGCGGCAAACTGCAAGCCTGCCGCTATTTCTACCAATGGGAGCTGCCCAGGGTCCAGCCGCAGCTGGACCTGCTGGCCGCCCTCGATACGACCACGCTCGACATGCAGGACGCGTGGTTCTGAGGAGTAACGAATGATCAAGCACATCGTCATGTGGAAGCTGAAAGACTATGCCGAAGGCGCCGGCCGCGCCGCCAACGCGGCCAAAATGAAGGAGCAGTTGCTGGCCTGTGCCGGCATCGTCCCCGGCATCCTGAAGCTCGAAGTGGCCATCGCCGAACCGGGCCTGGAAGCGACCTGCGACGTCGTGCTGTATTCCGAATTCGAAAGCAAGCAGGCGCTCGACGCCTACCAGTCGCACCCGCAGCACCAGGCACTCAAACCATTCTTCAGCGCTGTGCGCGATGCGCGCCAGTGCATGGATTACACAATTTAAGGACTCGACCATGCGAACTACCCAGGAACTCTTCGACCTCAAAGGCAAGACTGCACTCGTCACCGGCGGCTCGCGCGGCCTGGGCCTGCAAATGGCCCTGGCACTGGGCGAACTGGGCGCGAAGGTGGTGGTCACTTCGCGCAAGCAGGCCGACCTGGACGAAGCGGTTGCAGTGCTGAAGGAAAACGGCGTCGAAGCGTTCGCCATCGCCGCCGACCTGGGCAAGGAAGCATCGATCGATCCGCTGGTGGACGCGGCGCTGACCGCGCTGGGCGGCCATGTCGACATCCTGGTCAATAACGCCGGCGCCACCTGGGGCGCTCCGGCGGAAGACTATCCACTGGAAGCCTGGGACAAGGTGATGAACCTGAACGTGCGCAGCATCTTCCTGCTGTCGCAAGCCGTCGGCAAGCGCTCCATGATTCCGCGCCGCTCCGGCCGCATTATCAATATCGCATCGATTGCCGGCCTGGCCGGCAATGGCCCCGGCACCATGAAGACCGTCGCTTACAATACGTCCAAGGCGGCCTTGATCAACCTCACCCGCGCCCTCGCGGGCGAGTGGGGCGAGTACGGTATCAACGTCAACGCGCTGGCGCCGGGCTTCTTCCCGTCGAAATTGAGCGCAGGCGTGATCAAGGCCATGGGTGAAAACAAGCTGGCGGCGGCAGCGCCGCTGCAGCGCCTGGGCGGCGACGAGGACTTGAAGGGCGCGGTTGCGCTGTTTGCCTCCGACGCCGGCCGGCACATTACCGGCCAGGTCCTGGCAGTGGATGGCGGGGTCTCGGCGGTCTAAGGAGTTTGCATGTCCAAGTATCATCGCATCGTGCTGGCCTCGCGTCCGCGCGGTGTCGTCGTGCCGGAAAATTTCCGGCTTGAAGAAGTGGAAGTACCGGCGCTGGCCGAAGGCCAGCTCCTGGTGCGCAACCATTACCTGTCGCTGGACCCATACATGCGCGGCCGCATGAGCGAGGCGAAAAGCTATGCTGCGCCCCAGCCGCTGGACCAGACCATGATCGGCGGCACGGTCGGCGAGGTGGTCGAATCGCGCAACGCCAGCTTCGTCGTCGGCGAATTCGTGGCCGGCATGTTCGGCTGGGCCGAGATGGGCGTGTCGGACGGCGCCGGCTTGCGCAAGGTTGATACCAGCGTCGTCCCGGCCTCCGCCCACCTCGGCGTAGTGGGCATGCCCGGCATGACCGCCTGGTACGGCATGCATGAAATCCTGCGCCCGAAGCTGGGCGAGACTGTGGTGGTGTCCGCAGCCAGCGGCGCGGTGGGCAGCGCGGTCGGCCAGTTGGCCAGGCTTGCCGGTTGCCGCGCGGTCGGCATTGCCGGCGGCAAGGCCAAGTGCGATTACGTGGTCAATGAACTGGGTTTCGACGCCTGCGTCGACTACAAGGCCGGCAACCTGAAGGCCGACCTGGCAGCCGCCACTCCGGACGGCATCGACGCCATTTTCGAGAACGTGGGCGGCGAAGTGTTCGATACTGCGCTGGGCCGCAGCAATGCCTTTGCGCGCGTCGCGCTTTGCGGCCTGCTGGCCGGCTACACCGGCGCCGAGATCCCGATCCGCAACGCCAAGAAGCTGCTGCTAAGCCGCATCACCTTGCGCGGTTTCATCGTCACCGAGCATATGGATATGTGGCCGCAAGGCCTGGCCGAGATGGGCAGGCTGGTCGCATCGGGCCAGGTCAAATACCGTGAAACGATTTCCCAGGGCCTGGCCTCGGCGCCGGAAGCCCTTATCGGCCTGCTGCAGGGCCACAACTTCGGTAAACAACTTGTGAGACTTACCTCATGAAAAACTTCCAAGGCAAGGTTGCAGTCATCACCGGGGGCGCGAGCGGCTTTGGCCGTGAATTCGCGCTCAAGGCCCACTCGCTCGGCATGAAGCTGGTGCTGGCGGATGTGCAGCAGGACGCGCTCGACGCCACAGCCGCAGAACTGCGCGCGCAGGGCGCCCAGGCCGTGGCCGTGCGCTGCGACGTGCGCAAATCGGCCGAAGTGCAGGCATTGGCCGATGCGGCGATGCGCGAGTTCGGCGCGGTGCACCTTGTCTTCAACAACGCCGGCGTCGGCTTCGGCGGCCTGCTGTGGGAAGCGACGGAAGCGGACTGGGACTGGGTGATGGGGGTGAACGTCTCGGGCGTGATCCACGGCGTGCGCATCTTCACGCCCCTGATGCTCGAGTGCGCCCGGCGCGACCCGGACTACGAAGGCCACATCGTCAACACATCCTCGATGGCGGGCGTGCTCTGCCCGCCGGTGATGGGCGTCTACAACGTGTCCAAGCACGCCGTGGTGGCGCTGACCGAAAGCCTGTATCACGACCTGGCGCTGGTGCAGGCCCCGATCGGCGCCTCGGTGCTGTGCCCGTTCTTCGTGCCGACCGGCATCCACCAGTCGCACCGCAATCGTCCTGGCGACACGCCGATGGAAGGCAAGCCGACCGCCAGCCAGATGGCGGCGCAAGCCATGGTGACCAAGGCGGTTACTTCCGGCAAGGTGTCGGCGCACGACGTGGCCGAACTGACGTTCGCCGCCATCGCGGGCGACAAATTCTACATCTTCACCCACCCGCAAGCGTTGGACGGTGTGGCGCAGAGGGCGCGCGACATGGTGGCCCGGAACAATCCGGCCGATCCCTATGAAGCCACGCCGCAGGTTCGTGAGGCCCTGCGCGCAATGTTGTGAGAGAATGCGCGGCATGACGACAACACTCCGCTTTGGCGATTGGGCCGCCATGCAGGCCGACGCGACACCGATCCGCATCGAAGTCTTCGTGCGGGAACAGAACGTGCCTGCCGACCTGGAAATGGACGACAGGGATGCCGTGTGCCTGCACGCCGTGGCCTATGATGCGGCCGGCAAGGCGCTCGGGACTGGGCGCCTGCTGCCTGATGGCCATATCGGCCGCATGGCTGTGCTGCGCAGCGCGCGCGGTGCGGGAGTGGGCGGCGCCATCCTCAAGGGCTTGATGGAAAAGGCCCGCGAGCGCGGCGACACCAGGGTTGTCCTCAGCGCCCAGACCCACGCGGCGGAGTTTTACCTGGCCCACGGCTTCGCCATGGCAGGTGATGTCTTCCACGAAGCGGGCATTCCCCACATCGAAATGCACTACGAATTCTAGGAGTTGAAAATGAAACGTTCGATCATCGCGCTCGGTGTCTGCGCAGTGTTTGGCGCGGGCTTCCTCGCCGGTTCCATCAGCCCGATCCAGGTGGCGCAAGCCCAGGTTGGCGGCGCAGGCGTGCAATGGCCGGCCGCCGCTGCAGCTCCCGCCACGGCCAACGGACCGACCCATTTCTATGCCATCGACACCGGGACCCGTACCTTGATTTCCTGCTCCCGCCAGGGCAAGGAAAAGCCATCCTGTGTGCGGGAGCAGCTTCCTTAACGGATCTGGACTTCGTGCAGTTGTGCCGGGGCGTCCGCGTACAGCTTGACCACGGTGGAACTGCGCGTGCCGTAGTTCGGCGACTCGATCTTCACGGCTGACAGCAGCCGTTCCAGCTCCAGCGGCACCCCGGTTTCCGGCAAGCGCATGTCCGGCGCCCGGGTGGTGTCGGAGAGCATCTCGAAATAGGCGTCTTCCGGCGCGCCAAGGCACAGCAGGCTGGCGAATTGCGCCTTGGTCTTCAGTACTTTCGGCCATGCCGAGTCGAGCAGGGCGTTCGACAGGCCATAGATGCCCGGCTCCAGCGGCCTGCCGTTCCGTGGGTCGTCATTTCCCTTGTTCGAATACCAGACCAGTTCCTTGCCATCGCACAGGACAAGGTTGAAACCGTTGTATTCGCCCGCGCCCGGCGCCACCTGCGCCACGTATTCCTGCGCTGTCATCCCGCCGGCCAGGAAATCGGCCACCAGTTGGCCGCGCGATGGCGCCAGCGGGTTGTGTTCCTGCGGATTGCGCACATTGGTGATCGCCGCAAAGCGCGAGGGGCCGGCAGCGGCTGCGCCAGCCGGGTCGCCTGGCCGCGTGATCCCCATCCAGCTGCCGCCGGCCTTGAGGTCGCGGCCGGCATAGATGTGCGGCGCATCCGGCCACGGTGCCGCCGGCGTCGTATCGCGGTCGTAGAATTCGTCGCGGTTTGCCGCCGCGATGAGGGGCACGCCAGGCACCACCTGCCAGGCAAATACGATCAGGCACATGGCGGCATATCCTCGAATACTTCGACGTGGCGCGGCCCTGCGATCCAGCGCGCCAGCCCGGCTTGCGCCGCCGCTGCGTCGAGCACGACAAGGAATGCGTTGCCGGCGCCCGGATAAACCTCCATCCAGGTCTGCACGCCGCCGGGTGCTTCCGGGCGCCGCTTGAGCTGCGCGCCCACCCCATGCGCCGCCGACAGCGACGACTGCATGGCGATAACCGCCGCCTGCAGGCCAGCCGCCTGTGCGGCCTGCACCTTGTAATACACGTAGAGGTCCATGTTCAGACGTCGAGCTTGTCCAGCAGGTAGGGCAGGGGCTTGAACTGCAAAGCCGGCCCGCTGGCCGAGCCGAAGCGCACGTCGCCCGCTTCCAGCGCTTCCAGCTTCATCTCCACCAGGGCATCGACGCCGCCTGCGCCGTTGCGCGCCGTGTTGACCACCATGCCGCAGGGCTGCTCCGGATCGGCCGGCGAGAATACCTCGGCGCCCGGGGCCACCGATGCATCGGCGATGGAAGCGAGCGCGGTGCGGCGCTTCAGCTTGCCCAGGTACTGGCTGCGCGCCACGATTTCCTGGCCCGGATAGCAACCTTTCTTGAAGTTCACACCGCCCAGCAACTCGAAATTGACCATCTGCGGCACGAACTGCTCCTGGGTGCCCGGGCCAACCTGTGGCACGCCCGCATGGATTTCAGACAGGCGCCAAGCCTCGTTGCCGCCCACCACCAAACGGTCCTTCAGCACGGAAGCGGCGGTCGACGCCGCTTCCGGCGACGCCAGCCACAGGTAGCGCGGCGCGCCGAAGGCATCGGCCACGCGCAGTACCGTGCCCAGCGGGTGGCCGATCTTGCTGAACGGCTTGGCCGGCAGCACGTCGAACCAGGTCTGCAGCACAGCCTCCGCATCGTCGCCGCCAATGGCCAGCGTCACGTACTGGTCGGTGACATCGGCCGGCTTGGTCTTGCTGCGCAGGATAAACATTTGCAAACGCTTCTGCACCGCCGGCTGGATTGCGCGCGGCAGTTGCAGGAAGATCGATTCTTCGGTCTTCCACATCAGGAAGGACGCCAGCATGCGTCCCTTCGGCGAGCAATAACCGGCCAGGCGCACCTCGCCCAGGCCCAGGTGTTCGACGTCGTTGGTCAACTGCTTATGCAGGAAACTGGCCGATTCTTCGCCGGTGAAGGCGATCAGGCCCTGGTCGGTGAGCGGGGCAACAAAACCGGTCGCGAGCTGGCTCGTGCTCAGTGTTTCTTGTTCCTGTGTCAAAAGTTGATTCCAGTTATTCATAAATTCCCATATTCTGGCGATGAAAGCATTATCATTACGGCCTTCATTATAGTGATCCCGCGCAAATTCCGCCGGGGGCTTGGAAAACGCTGTCGTCCAGGCTGAAACTGGTTCAAGATTGGATTATCGAACGGGCATTTGGAAATGGCGTTTATCAAGAAGTCGATCACACTGGGTATCCTGGCCGCGGCCGGGGCCGTGGGCGGGTTTGCCTGGTGGGCGGGCCAGCCTGTCATTGGCCAGGAGCCTGCCATTGAGTTCACCATCAGCAAAGGCAGCGGGGCCAGCGCCGCCGGCCAGCAGATGGCCGCTGCCGGCGTGCCGATCCAGCCGCTGATGTTCAACCTGCTGGCGCGCGTGACCGGCAAGAGCGGGCAACTAAAGGCTGGCACGTACGAGCTCAAACCTGGCACGACGCCGATGCGCCTGATCGGCCAGCTGGTGCGCGGCGAGTTTGCCCAAGAGTCCCTGACCATCATTGAAGGCTGGACCTTCCGCCAGATGCGCCAGGCCATTGCCGCGCATACCGGCTTAAAGCACGATACCGCCGAGCTTAGCGACCGCGAGCTGATGGCGCGCGTCAACCCCGAATTCAAGGATCCGGAAGGCCTGTTCTTCCCTGATACTTATCTGTTCGCCAAGAATTCCAGCGAACTGGCCATTTTCCGCCAGTCGCACAGCATGCTGATGAAGCGCCTGGGCGAAGCCTGGGAGAAACGCGATCCCGGCCTGCCCTACAAAACGCCCTACGAGGCGCTGACCATGGCGTCCATCGTGGAAAAGGAAACCGGCCAGAAGTCCGAACGCAATATGATTGCCGCCGTGTTCGTGAACCGCCTCAAGCTGGGCATGCTGCTGCAAACCGACCCGACCGTCATTTACGGCATCGGCCCCAGGTTTGACGGCAATATCCGCAAGAAGGACCTGGAAACCGACACCCCCTACAATACCTATATGCGGGTCGGCTTGCCGCCGACCCCGATTTCGCTGCCGGGCGTGGCTTCGCTGACGGCTGCGCTGGCACCGGCCAAATCCGGCGCACTGTACTTCGTGGCGCGCGGCAATGGCACCAGCCAGTTCTCCGATAACCTGACCGATCATAACCGGGCGGTCAACCAGTACCAAAAACAATAAATGACAACACGCGGTAAATTCATCACTTTCGAAGGCATTGACGGCGCAGGCAAGTCGACCCATATCCAGTTCGTTGGCGAGCTGGTCAAGGCACGCGGCCTCGAGCTGGTCAGTTCGCGCGAACCGGGCGGCACGCCGCTGGGCGAGAAGCTGCGCGAATTGTGGCTGCACGAAACCATGCACGTCGAGACTGAAACCCTGCTGGTATTTGCCAGCCGCCGCGAACACGTGGCACAAGTGATCGAACCGGGCCTGGCGCGCGGCGCCTGGGTCATTTCCGACCGCTTTACCGACGCCAGCTTTGCCTACCAGGGCGGCGGCCGTGGCCTGAGCCGGGAAAAACTGGACATCCTGGCGCACTGGGTGCACCCCAACCTGGAACCGGACCTGACCATCCTGTTCGACGTGCCGCTGGATGTGGCGCGCGCCCGCCTCGATGCGACGCGCGAACTGGACCGTTTCGAGCGCGAGCAAGCCGATTTCTTCATGGCTACCCGCGCCGAGTACCTGCGCCGCGCCGCCGAGGCGCCGCAGCGCTTCCGCGTCATCGATTCCACCCGCAGCATTGCCGATATCCAGGCCGAGCTCGCCCGCATCGTGGGAGCGCTTGCTTGAGCGGCCAGGTCTACCCATGGCAGCAGGGCGCCTGGCAACAGCTGCAGCAGCTGCGCCAGCGCATGCCGCATGCCATCCTGTTCCACGGCGCCAACGGCATCGGCAAGGCCGACTTCATCGAGCAGTTCGCCCAGGCGCTGCTGTGCGAAAACGCGCGCCCGGACGGCCACGCTTGCGGCGAGTGTCCAAGCTGCGGCTGGTTCCAGCAGCACAGCCACCCGGACTATCGCCGCGTGCGGCCGGAAATCTTCGAAGACGAGCCGGGCGAGGGCGAAGAGGGCGAAGACAAGAAGGCCGCCAAGAAGGCGCCTTCCAAAGAGATCAAGATCGAGCAGATCCGCGCCCTGGCCGATTTCATGAACATCTCGACCCACCGCCAGGGTTTGCGCGTGGTGGTGCTCTATCCGGCCGAAGCGCTGAACATGCCGGCCTCGAATGCCTTGCTGAAAACGCTGGAAGAGCCGCCGCCAGGCACGGTGTTCCTGCTGTCATCCAACGGCCTGGACCGCGTGCTGCCGACCATCCTGTCGCGCTGCCGCAAGTTTGCCATGCCGATGCCTTCCCATGCCGAAGCGCTGGCCTGGCTCAAGGAGCAGGGCGTGCCCGATGCCGACAGCTGGCTGCGCGAGCAGGGCGGTTCGCCGCTGGCCGCCGTAGCTGCCTCTGAAACCGGCAACCGCGAAGAATTGGACGCTTTACTGCAGTACCTGGCCCGTCCGAGCGTGGAGGGAGCCCTGAAAACTGCCGACAAATTGCAGAAAGTACCACTCAGCGCCTTGGTATCGTGGCAACAGCGCTGGCTTTACGATCTGTTTTCGTACAAACTTGCAGGTAACATCCGTTATTATCCCCGTTACCAGCGCGAGCTGGCCGGACTGGCGGACAAGGTGAACATCAGCCGCCTGATGGCAGCGGTCAAGGGCGCCAACGAAAGGCGCGCGACGTCCGACCATCCGCTGTCGCCGAAACTGTTTATTGAAGATATGCTTCTTGACTACACTGCTTGCTGTAGCTGAAGAAAGGAAAAAATGAGCGCAAGCCCAACCGAACCAGGTGCCGCGGCCGTCAACCGGCCAACGGTGTTGTCCCTCGCAATCAAGGAAAAAGCGGCCCTGTATGCGGCCTATATGCCTTTCCTGAAGCATGGGGGCATGTTCGTGCCAACCCAAAAGCCATACAAGATTGGCGACGAGATCTATTTGCTGCTGACCTTGATGGACGATCCTGCCAAGTACGCGATCGCCGGCAAGGTCGTCTGGATCACGCCGCCCGGCGCGGCCAATAACAAGACGCAGGGCATCGGCGTGCATTTTCCGGACGACGAGACCGGCACCCGTACCCGCCTGCGCATCGAAGAAATCCTGGGCGCTGCGCTGCGCTCGTCCCGTGCCACCCACACGCTTTAACGCATGACGAAGTTGCGCCACCCACATTTCCGCCACCGCCTCGCCACACTCGACGACCTGCCGACGATTGTCGCGATCTACAACAGCACCGTCGCCTCCCGCGAAGTGACAGCCGATACCGAGCCCGTGTCGCTTGAATCGCGTCTGCCGTGGTTCCACGAACACGAGCCCGGCCGCCGGCCGCTGTGGGTGATCGAGGAGGCGGGGCGCGAGGGCATCATTGGCTGGATTTCCTATTCGAACTTCTATGGCCGTCCCGCCTATGCGGGCACGGCGGAAGTATCGATCTATATCGACCAGGCGTGGCGCGGAAAGGGCGTCGGGCGCTATGCGCTGCAGGAAGCGATTGATTTCGCGCCGCAGGTAAACGTGCATACCGTGCTCGGCTTCATCTTCGGCCACAACAAGCCATCGCTGGCGCTGTTCGAGAAATTCGGCTTCGAGACCTGGGCCACGCTGCCGCGCGTCGCCAACCTGGACGGCGTCGAGCGCGACCTGGTCATCCTGGGCAAGCGCGTCGTCTAGGGCTACTTTGCTGCGGCTTGCTCCGGTTGGTACTCACCTTGGGCAGGCGGCTTCCGGAAAAGCTCCGGCTCCTGCGCAAAGCAAGCGGCATCGGATAAAATGCCGGGATGTTTATCGATTCCCACTGCCATATCGACTTCCCGGAGCTGGCTGCCCGGATGCCTGAAATTCTCGCCAAGATGGCGGAAAACAAGGTCAGCCACGCGCTCTGCGTGTCGGTCGACTTGCCGGACTTCCCGCGCGTGCTGGCGCTGGCCGAGCAGTATCCGCATATTTACGCCTCGGTCGGGGTGCATCCCGATTACGAAGACACGCCTGAACCGACGGTTGCACAGCTGGTCGACCTGGCTCGGCATCCGAAGATCGTCGCCATCGGCGAAACCGGCCTTGACTACTACCGCCTGGAAGGCGACCTGGAATGGCAGCGCGAGCGTTTCCGGACCCATATCCGCGCCTCGCGCGAGTCGCGCAAACCATTGATCATTCACACCCGTTCCGCCTCGGAAGACACCATTCGGATCATGCGCGAAGAGGGCGCCGGCACCGGTCAGGGCGGCGTGGCAGGTGTCATGCATTGCTTTACCGAATCGCTGGAGGTAGCGCGCGCGTCGATGGAGCAAGGCTTCTATATTTCCTTCTCGGGCATCGTGACCTTCAAAAGCGCCAAGGAGCTGCAGGCAGTGGCGCTGGAAGTGCCGCTGGAACGGATGCTGATCGAAACCGATTCGCCCTACCTGGCGCCTGTACCGTACCGCGGCAAGATGAATGAGCCGGGCTATGTGGCCCACGTTGCCGAATTCATTGCCAAGCTCAAAGGCATCCCGCTGGAAAAGGTCGCCGAGCAGACTTCCGCCAACTTCTTCGACTTGTTCAAGGCGGCAGCCTGATGATGAGCCGCCGCGCCGCGCTCGCCTTCCTGGCCGGAGCTGCCTCGGCGCTGCTCGCCGGGCTGGCAAGCGCGAACGCGGCCGGAGAGGCGTTCGACGCCGAAGCCGAGCAGGTCGCGTTCTTCCGCGCTGTCCAGATCGACGACGACCGCACCGTCAAGGCCGTACTGGCGCGCGGCCTCGATCCCAACCTGCACGACCCGCAGCGCGGAGAGACCGGTCTCATCATTGCGATGCGCAACGACGCAATGCGCGTTGCCAGGCTGCTGCTCGCGCAGCCTGGCTTGAGAATCGATGAACAGTCGCCGAACGGCAATACGGCCTTGATGATGGCAGCTTTGCAAAAGAACAAGCCCGCCGTGCTCGCCATCCTGGAGCGCGGTGCGCAGGTCAACCGCCCCGGCTGGACGGCCCTGCATTACGCCGCCGCGTCCGGCGACCTCGACATCATGAAGCTGCTGCTCGAGCGCCACGCCTACATCGACGCCGCGTCGCCGACTGGCACCACGCCCCTGATGCTGGCCGCCCGCGAAGGACAGGAAGATGCGGTCAAGCTCCTGCTCGATGAGGGCGCCGACGCCCGCCTGAAAGACCGTGCCTGGCGCGAAAATGCCGCCGAATTTGCCATTCGCGCGCAAAAACCGTGGATCGCCGGGCAAATCCGCCAGCACCTCGGCGGCAAATAAGGCGGTATTTCCCTTTCATATCGTGCAAATGGCCAGGCGTGCTTGGGGCGACAATCCTGTTGTCGACAACCCACCGCGCGCCCGCGCCACTGCCATGCTGAACGAACGCGAAATCGAAAGCTGCTACCTCGGCCAGTTCATCCCGCTGCACTACCATCACAATATGCTGATGGATGCCAACCGCATGCACAACTTCAAGGCCGCCATCGATTACGTGGTCAAGCCGGGCATGAAGGTGCTGGAACTGGGCGGCGGCACCGGCGTGCTGTCCTTTTTCGCGGCGCAGAAGGCCGACAAGGTGTATTGTGTTGAATTTAACCCGGACATGGTGCAGGAAGCGCGCAAGTTCCTGGCAATGAACAACAATGGCGAGCGCGTCGAAGTGGTGCATGCCGATGCCTTCGAATACCTGCCGCCGGAGCCGGTCGATGTCGTCATCTGCGAAATGATCCACGTCGCCATGTTGCGCGAAAAGCAGGTCGAGGTCATCGAGCATTTCAAGCAGCGCTACCTGGAGCGCTTTGGCGGCCCTCTGCCTGTGTTCATGCCGGAGGCGGTGCTGATGGCGGTCCAGCCGGTCCAGCAGGAATACGATTTCGACGGTTTCATCGCCCCGATCGTGCAGTTCCAGCAGCCGGGCCAGATCCAGAATGCCACGGTGGAACTGTCCCAGCCCCAGGTCTATGCACTGATCGATTTCACCCAGCCCAACGAAATGCTGTATCGCTGGGAAGGCCAGTTCATCGCCGAAAGGGACGGCCAGCTCAACGCGCTGCGTTTCATCACCAAGAACATCCTGGCTGTCGTGTCCGAACGCAACAGCACCATCGACTGGCTGAACCACTACATGACCTTGCCGCTGGCCGAGCCGGTCCAGCTGCGGGCCGGCGAGGCCGTGCAAGTCAGCTTTGCCTACCGTGCCGGCGGCCAGATCCAGTCCCTGCAAGCGACCATGCGCGCGGTCGCCCTGCGCACCACGGCCGCCTTGCCGGCCTTTGCAGCTTGACCCCGCTTTTTCGCTCTCTGTCGGCCTAATCTGCATTTGGTCGCATGTCCGTTGTCCGGGCCGGACGTCCGCTTTACAGTTGCCTCAACTTCAATCGGAGGTGCTGGAATGTTCGGCTTCATCTTATGGCTGTTGTTGCTGTTCCTGTGCTGGCCACTGGCCTTGCTTGCCCTGGCCCTGTATCCCATCGTCTGGCTGCTGTTGCTGCCGTTCCGCTTGCTTGGCATCGGTGTCGAAGCGGTGTTCGAACTGCTGCGCGCCATCGTCATGCTGCCGGCGCGCGTGCTGGGTGGTTCGCCGCGCTAACCGCCTGGCGCGGCATTTTGCATACCGCCAGTATCTAAAGGTTTTATGCGAAGCCGGCGGAAATTTTTCCGGCCCGTATCGTAAGCGCACTGTGGCAATCGCGCTGCTACGATGGCCCATCGAATGACAACGATGGGCGGGGCAGACAATGGGGCAATTCGAATATCCGCGGCCGCAACTGGTGCGCGATCAATGGCAGTCGCTCAATGGCGAGTGGGAGTTCGAGTTCGACGACGAACACAGGTATTGCCTGCCTTCGGACGATATTCCCTGGTCGCGCCGCATCAATGTGCCGTTTGCGCCGGAGTCGGAACTGAGCGGGATCGGCGACACCGGTTTCCATAACGCTTGCTGGTACCGCTGCCGTTTCAAGGTCGAACAGCGCGGCGCCCGCACGCTGCTGCATTTTGGTGCCGTCGACTACCAGGCGCGCGTGTGGATCAACAACCACATGGTGGCCGAGCACGAAGGCGGGCACACTTCCTTCACGGCTGACATCACCGACGAACTGGTGGAGGGCGAGCAGACCCTGGTGCTGTTCGTGGAAGACGATCCTGCCGACTTGAACAAGCCGCGCGGCAAGCAGGACTGGCAGCTCGAGCCGCATTCGATCTGGTACCCGCGCACCACCGGCATCTGGCAAACCGTATGGCTGGAAAACGTCGGGGCCACCTATATCCGCAGGCTGCGCTGGACACCGATCTTCGACGGCTATGAACTCGGCTGCGAAGTGCTGGCCGGCGGCGACGCCGCGCCCGGCCTGACGGTAGAAGTCAAGGTCTGGCTCGGCGCGAAGCTGCTGGCCGCGGACCGGTATTTGATGGTGGGCCAGGAGGCCAACCGCAAGATCGCCTTGTCGGACCCAGGCATCGACGATTCGCGCAACGAGATCCTGTGGAGCCCCGAGCGGCCCACCTTGCTGGACGCCGAGCTGACCCTGTACCGCGATGGCCAGATACTGGACCGCGTGCGCTCCTATACCGCCATGCGTTCGGTGTCGATCAACCGCGACCGCTTCATGCTGAACGGCCGGCCCTACCACCTGCGCCTGGTGCTTGACCAGGGCTACTGGCTGCAAAGCCTGATGACCGCACCTTCCGACGAGGCTTTGCGGCGCGATGTCGAGCTGGCGAAGGCGATGGGCTTCAACGGCGTGCGCAAGCACCAGAAGATCGAGGACCCGCGTTACCTGTACTGGGCCGACCGCCTTGGCCTGCTGGTCTGGGAAGAGATGCCGTCGGCCTACGCCTTTTCGGCGCGCGCCATGACGCGCCTGCTGCATGAATGGAGCGAGGCGATCGAGCGTGACTACAGCCACCCCAGCCTGATCGTCTGGGTGCCGTTCAACGAATCCTGGGGCGTGCCCAACCTGACCGCCGTGCAATCGCACCGCAACGCAGTCGAAGCGCTCTACCACCTGACGCGCATGCTGGACCAGACCCGGCCCGTGATCGGCAATGACGGCTGGGAGGCTTCGGCCACCGACATCCTCGGCATCCACGATTACGATCCCGACCCGGAGCGCGTGCGCCAGCGCTATGAAGTGACCGATCCGGTGCGCACCCTGTTCGACCAGCGCCGCCCGGGCGGGCGCATCCTCACGCTGGACGGCTTCCCGCACCGCGGCCAGCCGATCGTGCTGACCGAGTTCGGCGGCATCGCCTTCGACCCGAACGCACCGGCCCACCATACCTGGGGCTATTC
The DNA here is from genome assembly GCF_049904655.1 of Pseudoduganella sp. R-34. Taxonomy (NCBI): domain Bacteria; kingdom Pseudomonadati; phylum Pseudomonadota; class Betaproteobacteria; order Burkholderiales; family Oxalobacteraceae; genus Pseudoduganella; species Pseudoduganella sp. R-34. The sequence goes on along the minus strand of NZ_CP184572.1, from coordinate 3,775,815 downwards.
GCGCCAGAACACGGCCGAGGGCTTCCTCGAGCACTACCGTTCCTTGCTGAAGGTCGTCAACGAAACCATGATGTTCAGTGGCTTCTGCTATACCCAGTTCGCCGACACCTTCCAGGAAACGAACGGCCTGCTGAACGCCGACCGCACGCCCAAGATTCCCCTCGAGCTGATCAGCGCCGCGACGCGCAACGTGCAATAGGTGCGCCGTGACGACCCCCGCCTGCCATCCCTTCGCCACCTTCTGGCAAGCCGGCTATGAGGGCGCCGACCACGTCAACCATGCCGGCCAGCCGCAGGACATGAACCTGGTCACCGGCCATTTGCAGCGCGCCCGCGCCGACTATGAGCTGCTGGCCCGGTTCGGCATCCGTACGGTGCGCGAATCGATCGGCTGGCGGCTGGTCGAGCGCGACGGCCAGTTCGATTTCTCGCCGCTGCTGCCGCGCCTGGAAGCCGCACGCGCGCTGGGGCTGCAAAGCTGCTGGACCTTCTGCCACTACGGCTGGCCGGAAGACGTCGACATCTACAGCGACGACTTCGTGCCGCGTTTCGTGCGTTTTTGCCAGGCCAGCGCGCGCTTCCTGGCGCCCTGGCTGGGCGAAGAGCCGGTGTACTCGCCGATGAACGAGCTGTCCTTCACGGCCTGGGGCCTGTCGGTGCATATGTTCCGCTGCCTGAACATGTACCACGAGCGGGCCGGTGAACTGGGCAAGCGCCAGCTGGTGCGCGCTTCCATCGCCGCCATCGACGCCATTCGCGAGATCACGCCGGGGGCGCGCTTTTTCCAGTGCGACCCGCTGATCAACGTCATCGCGCCCAAGGACCGTCCCGACTGGGCGGCGCAGGCCGCCGGCTGGACCGCTTCGCAATACGAGGCGCTGGACATGCTGTGCGGCCGCGTCGAACCGGAGCTTGGCGGGCACCCGCGCTACCTGGACCTGGTGGGCGGCAACTATTACCACAGCAACCAGTGGGAAAGCGGCACCAATATGCGGCTGTGGTGGCACCTGGACGACCCGCGCCGCCGGCCCCTGTCCGACATCCTGGTCGAACTACACCAGCGCTACGGCCGGCCGGTGCTGCTGGCGGAGACCAGCCATGTCGGCAGCGGCCGCGGCACCTGGATCAGGGAAATGGCGGAGCAAAGCATGATGGCGCGCGAACGCGGCGCCGAGGTATGCGGCATCTGCCTGTACCCCGCCATCGACCGGCCCGACTGGGAAAACGCCGAGCACTGGCACCACAGCGGGCTGTGGGACCTGGACCGCGACGGGCCCGATCCGCTGGCCCGCGTCCTCGTCGCACCGTACGCCACCGCATTGCGCCAATCGATCCGGCTGACCGACAGCCTGTGTGAAACCAAGGAGAATGCCATGCAAACGTTGATTGTTTTCTGCCACCTGCGCTGGGATTTCGTATACCAGCGTCCTCAGCACCTGCTCACCCGCCTGGCCAAGTACTACAAGGTGGTGTTCGTCGAGGAGCCGGTGTATGAGGAAGGGGAGGCACGCATGGTCATGTCCCATCCCGCACCGAACCTGACGGTCTGCCAGCCCCACACACCGGTCGACGCGCGCGGTTTCCACGACGACCAGATCCCGCTGCTGCAGCCGCTGGTGGCGGCCCTGGCGCCGGACGGCGAGGAAGTGCTGGTCTGGTTCTACACCCCGATGGCGCTGCCTTTGCTGCAAGCCCTGCATCCCTCCCTGGTCATCTATGACTGCATGGACGAACTGAGCGCCTTCCGGAACCCGCCCAAGCAATTGCTGCAGCGCGAGACGGCCTTGCTGAACATTGCCGACCTGGTATTTACCGGCGGGCCCAGCCTGTACGAAGCCAAGCGCTCGCGCCACGACAATGCGCATTGCTTCCCAAGCAGCGTCGATGCGGTGCATTTCGAGCAGGCGCTGGACCGCAGCAACGGCCACCCGCTGCACACGGCCATCCCGCGTCCGCGCCTGGGCTTTTTCGGCGTGATTGACGAACGCTTCGATGCCGAACTGATTGCCGACATCGCCGATGCGCATTCGGACTGGCAGGTCGTGCTGGTGGGCCCGGTGGTCAAGATCGACCCGGCCACCTTGCCGCAGCGCCAGAACGTGCACTACCTGGGACAGCAATCGTACAAGGCCCTGCCGCAGTTCCTGGCGGGCTGGGACGTCTGCCTGCTGCCGTTTGCGCTAAACGAAGCGACGCGCTTCATCAGCCCGACCAAGGTACTGGAGTACATGGCCGCGGAACTTCCCATTGTCAGCACTGCCATCCGCGACGTGGAACAGCCGTATGGGGACATCGTGGCAATCGCTCATGACCACAACGAGTTCATCTGCCATTGCGAGGCGGCGCTGGCCCAGGCACCTGAGCAAGCGGCGGCGATGGCGGCGGCCATGCGCGAGGTGGTGGCGCGCACCTCGTGGGATGCAACGGCTGACCGCATGCACGAACTGATCGACCAGACACCGCCAGGCGGCAAGGCGGCGCGCCTGGCCGGCAAAGGCGCCCCGCGCAAGCTGGCCGGCGCCAGCGCGGCGCCCAACGTCAACCCGCTGCGCGGCTCGGCCAGCGGCCAGTCGTTCGGCAGCATTGTGATCGGGGGCGGACCGACCGGCCTGTCCGCCGCCTACCACGTGGGCGCGGACAACCTGCTGCTGGAGCGAAACGAGACGGTGGGCGGCTGGTGCCGCTCGATCGAGGAGGGCGGCTTCACCTTCGACCATGCCGGCCATATCATGTTTTCCAACGATCCCTACGTGCTCGAACTGTACGACAAGCTGCTGGGCGACAACCAGCATTGGCAGATGCGCGAAGCCTGGGTCCACAGCAAGGGCGTGTATACCCGCTATCCCTTCCAGGGCGCGCTGTATGGCCTGCCGCCGGAAGTGATCAAGGAGTGCATCGTGGGCGCCATCGATGCGCGTTATGGCGATGCCGGCAGCGGCCAGGCTTGCTCCAGCGTGGAAGTGGAGGACTGCTGCGCCGACGGCGGCGCCGAGGCGGCCAAAGCCAGCCAGGAAGCGCGCGCAGCCCAGACCGAGAGTTTTGAAGACTTTATCTACAAGGCATGGGGCAAAGGCATTGCGAAGCACTTTGCAATTCCCTATAACCGCAAATTGTGGACGGTGCCATTAAGCGAAATGGAAACCTCCTGGCTTGGCGGCCGCGTGCCCCTGCCGGACCTGTCCGAGATTATCGAAGGCGCCTTGCGCCCGGTGCCGCGCCCGATGGGGCCGAATGCCCGCTTCGGCTATCCGCGCCGCGGCGGCTTCCAGGCCCTGATGAATGGCTTCCTGCCCCTGATCCGCGGCAAAATCGAAGTGAATGCGGAAGTGGCGCAGGTGCTGCCCGAGGAGCACGTCGTGACGCTGGCTGATGGCCGGCGATTCAAGTACGGCAACCTGATCAGCACCATGCCGCTGCCGGAACTGGTCAAGCTGATCGGCGCAGCGGCGCCGGCGGAAGTGCGCGAAGCGGCGCACGGCTTGCGCCATATCTCGATCCGCTGCGTCAATATCGGCATCGCGCGCAGCGATGTGACGGACAAGCACTGGATCTACTACCCCGAAGACAGCATCTTCCATCGCATCTTCGTTCAAGGCAACGCCAGTCCTGAATGCAATGCGCCGGGCGGCTTCGGCTTTACCTGCGAAATCTCTTATTCGCCATGGAAACCGCTGCCGCTTGATGGCGACGCCTTGATCGAGCGCTGCATTGCCGATGCGGTCAAGGTCGGCTTCCTGCGTGCGGACGACAAGGTGGTGGTGGCGAACCAGGTCGACATGCCGGTGGCTTATGTCGTCTACGACCACCAGCGTGCGCGCAACGTCGCCATCGTGCGGGAATGGCTGGCGCAGCATGACATCCTGCTGGCCGGCCGCTACAGCGAATGGGAGTACTACAACTCCGACCATGCTTTCCTGGCCGGCAAGCGCGCGGCCGAGCAGGTGGCGCGCCTTCGCAGCCGGGCTGCACCGAAGGCGTCCTGACCATGAAGATCACGCAACTCAGCACTTATCGTGTGCCGCCACGCTGGATGTTCCTCAAGATCGAGACCGACGAGGGCATCAGCGGCTGGGGCGAACCGGTGATCGAAGGCCGTGCGCGCACCGTGGAAGCGGCGGTGCACGAGCTGGGCGAGCTGCTGGTCGGGCGCGATCCGGCGCAGATCAGCGACCTGTGGCAAGCCATGTACCGCGGCGGCTTCTATCGCGGCGGTGCGGTCTTCATGAGCGCCATTGCCGGCATCGACCAGGCTTTGTGGGACATCAAGGGCAAGGCGCTGGGGGTGCCGGTGTACCAGCTGCTTGGCGGCAAGGTGCGCGAGCGCATGAAGATCTACAGCTGGGTGGGCGGCGACCGGCCGGCCGATGTGGTGGCGGGCATCCAGACCTTGCGCGATATCGGCCTGAATACCTTCAAGATGAACGGTACCGAGGAAATGGCCATGCTCGACTGCGCCACGGCGGTGGACGCGGCCGTCGAGCGCATTGCCGGCATCCGCTCCGCCTTCGGTTACGACATCGAGTTCGGCATCGACTTTCACGGCCGGGTGGCCTGGCCGATGGCCAAGCCGCTGCTGCGCGCGCTCGAGCCCTACCGCCCCTTGTTCGTCGAAGAGCCAGTGCTGGCCGAGCAGTCGGAGTATTACCGCCGCCTGTCCGACATGACCAGCATTCCGCTGGCGGCCGGCGAGCGCATGTTCTCGCGTTTCGAATTCAAGCGCGTGCTGGAGCAGGGCGGACTGGCGATCTTGCAGCCGGACCTGTCGCACGCGGGCGGGATTAGCGAATGCCTGCGCATCGCCGCCATGGCGGAAGCCTACGACGTCACGCTGGCGCCGCACTGCCCGCTCGGCCCGGTGGCGCTGGCAGCCTGCTTGCAAGTGGACTTTGTCTCGTATAACGCCGTGCTGCAAGAGCAGAGCATGGGCATCCATTACAACAAGGGGGCAGAGCTGCTCGACTACGTGCACAACGCGGGCGACTTCCGCATGGAAGGCGGCTATATTGACCCCTTGCCTCTGCCGGGCCTGGGTGTCGACATCAATGAAGAACGGGTCATCGAGGCCAGCCGCGCAGCGCCTGACTGGCGCAATCCGCTGTGGCGGCACGCCGATGGCAGCGTGGCCGAATGGTAGCGCCAGCCTGCCTGCTGGGCATTGACTGGGGCACGAGCAACCGGCGCGCCTATGTCATCGGCGCGGAAGGGAGTTGCCTGCGCAAGCACGAGGACGCGCAGGGCGCCCTGGCGGCCCAGGGCCATTTTGCCGAGTCATTGCAGGCGCTGCGCCAGCTGCTCGAGCTCGACGCGCTGGTGCCGGTCGTCATGTCGGGCATGGTAGGCAGTGCGCAGGGCTGGCAGGAAGTGGCTTACCTCGATAGCAGCGTGCCGCTGGCGCGCCTGCCCGAGACCCTGGTGCCGGTCAGCGGCGCGCCAGGCTGCTTCATCGTGCCGGGCTACTGTTATCGCGAGCACGGCAGCATTGACGTCATGCGCGGCGAAGAGACCCAGCTCTTCGGCGCGCATTTCCTCAGGCATGGCGACGGCTGCTACGTGCTGCCGGGCACGCACAGCAAATGGGTGGAAGTTGCCGACGGCAAGATAGCGCGCCTGACCACCTTCATCACCGGCGAATTGTATGCATCCCTGCGCTCATCGGGAACCCTGGCAGCACTGATGGCCGAGGGCCATGCCGACGCAGATGCCTTGCGCGCCGGCGCCAACCGTGCGCAAAGCGCCGAAGCCCTGAGCCATACTCTGTTTGAAGCGCGCGCCCGCGTCGTGGCGGGCGATTCGAACGCAGGCGAAACGCGTTCCTATGTCAGCGGCCTGCTGATCGGCACGGAGTTCGCGGCGCGCCGTGAAGAGGCGCCCGCTGCAGCCGGCAGCATGCCTGTGCTGCACCTGATCGCCTCGGCCGAGCTGACTGCGCCGTACCGCGAGGTCGCGCAAATGCTCGGCTACGCGACAGAGTTGATTGACCCGGACCAAGCCTATTGCGCGGCCCTGGCTCGCTTCATGGAGGCAATCTGATGAGCGCAATCGACGAGTACCAGCCGCCGCTGGTTGCGATTCTTCGCGGACTGACCGCTGCGGAAGCGCCGGCAGTCGCGGCAGCACTGTTCTACAGCGGTTTCCGGATCCTGGAAGTGCCGCTGAACCGCCCGGGCGCCCTGGAATGCATCCGTCTGCTGGACGGCATGAAGCCCAACGATGGGTTGGTCGGCGGCGGCACGATGACCAGCGTCGCCGACGTGGACGCGGTCCACGCGGCCGGCGGCCGCATCATGGTCGCGCCGAATTTCGACCCGGCGGTGATGCGGCGCGCGCGCGACCTGGGCATGCTGACCCTGCCGGGCGTTGCCACGCCGACCGAAGCGCTGGCGGCGCTGGCGGCGGGCGCGGATGCGGTCAAGTGGTTTCCCGCCGAGACGCTGGGCCCGAGCGGGCTGCGTAGTGTCAAGACCATCCTGCCGCCATCGGCAAGGGTGTGGCCGGTCGGCGGCGTCAGTGCCGGCAACCTGCATGAATGGGTGCGCGCCGGCGCCGACGGTTTCGGGATTGGCGGCCGCTTGTATGAGCCGGGCATTGCCTTGCCCGAGCTCGAGTCGCGGGCGCGCGAGCTGATTGCCGCCTGGCGCGCCCGATGAAGCCCTGTGTCGAAAGCCGCTTGTTCGGGGAGCTTGCCAACGGCGAGCCGGTCATGGAATTCACGCTCGATAACGGGCAGGGCATGCTGTTATCGGTGCTTGACTACGGTTGCATCATCCGTAGCTGGCGCGTGCTGGCACGGCATCGTCCACCGCTCGATTTTGTGCTGGGTTTCGATACCATGCTTGACTACGAACGCGACACGGCCTATTTCGGGGCCGTGGTCGGGCGCTTCGCCAATCGCATAGCGGGCGGCCGCTACGTGCACGATGGCCGCGTGGTGCAGCTGACGCAAAATGAAGGCGAGAATCACCTGCATGGCGGCCGGCGCGGATTCCACAAGCAAAGCTGGCAGGGCCACGCGAGCAGCGACAACGACGCGGCGCGCATCAGCCTGTGCCGCCTCAGCCGCGACGGCGAAGAAGGCTATCCGGGTAACCTGCTGGTCATGGTCACCTACGAGCTGACGACAAGCGGGGAGCTGCGCTGCAACTACCAGGCCGTGTGCGACCGGCCGACGCCAGTGAGCATCAGCCAGCACAGCTACTTCAACCTCGCTGGCGAGGGCGACATTCTCGGGCACGAGCTGCGCCTGGACGCTGCCCACTACCTGCCGGTGCGCACGGGATTGCTGCCGAGCGGGCAGGTGAGGGAAGTGGCCGGCACGCCGTTCGACTTTCGCCTGAAGCGCCGGATCGGCAGCGCGCTGGCAGAGGCGGATGCGCAACTGGCCCTGGCGCGCGGCTATGACCACAATTTCGTGCTGGCGGGAGGGCGCGGCCCGCAGGCCTGCCTGGCTGACCCCGCGTCCGGGCGCCAGATGGAGATCTATACCGATTGCCCTGGCTTGCAGTTCTACAGCGGGAATTACCTCGATGGCGCGCTCGGCGGCAAGGGGCGCGACTTCACACGCCATGCAGGCCTGTGCCTGGAGCCGCAGCATTTCCCCGACGCGCCGAACCAGCCCGGCTTCCCGAATGCGTTCTGCGGCCCCGGCGCCCCCTACAGCGCAAGCACGCGCTATGTCATCGACAGGTGGAGGTGAATGTGGAGCTGATCGTGGATGCCCAGAATGCCTTGGGCGAATGCATTGTCTGGTGCGAGCGTACGCAATCCCTGCTGTGGACCGATATCCTGGGGCGCCGCCTGTGGCGGCACCGGCCCGCGACCGGGGTGACGCAGCAGTGGGAGATGCCGGAGCGCCTGGCGTCGTTTGCGCTGGCGGCGTCGGAAGGCCGTTTGTTGCTCGGCCTGGAAAGCCGGCTGGCCTGGTTCGACTTTGCCGCTGGCGAGGTGATGACGATCGTGGAAGTGGAGAGCGACGTCCCCGGCACGCGGCTCAACGACGGCCGTTGCGATCGCCAGGGCCGTTTCGTGTTCGGCACCATGAACGAAGCGATCGGCAGGGCGCCGATCGGGCGCTTCTACCGCCTCGGCCACAATCTGCAGCTGGAAACGCTGCCGCTGGCGCCGGTTGCGATTGCCAACAGCATCTGCTTCAGCCCGGATGGCGCCACCATGTATTTCTGCGACTCCCTGAGCGGCATAATCCGCTGCTGCGATTATGGCGATCAAGTGGCGGGCGAACGCATCTTCGCCCATTTGCCGCCCGGCTGCGGCGAGCCCGATGGCTCTGCGATCGATGCCGACGGCTTCCTCTGGAATGCCGAATGGGGCGCCGGCCGGATCGTGCGCTACCGTCCCGATGGCAGCATCGAGCGCGCGGTGGCGGTGCCGGTCAGCCAGCCGACCTGCCCCTGCTTTGGCGGCCCCGGGCTGGACCAGCTGTTCGTCACCAGTGCCCTGGTGGATTTGCTGGAAAGCGAACGCTATGCCGGCGGCGTGTTTGGCATGCCGGTGACCAACGCGGTCGGCCTGCCGGAAATGCGCTTCGGCGCTAGAATGGGGGATGACTCAGCAATTTGAACACTTCAAGCCGGTTGCCCTGAACCAAGCCAGCCGCCTGCTCAACCACGGCCCGACCGTACTCGTCACCAGCGCCCATGAGGGCCGGCGCAACATCATGGCCGCTGCCTGGTCGATGCCGGTCGAATTTACGCCGCCCCGCATTGCCGTCGTGATCGACAAGCTTACCTTCAGCCGCGAGCTGATCGCCGCCAGCGGCGTGTTCGCGGTCTGCATCCCCGGCGCCGCGGCAGCCGACCTGGCATACGCCGTTGGCACGTCGAGCGGCCGCGAAGGCGACAAGTTCGCCCGCTTCAGGCTTGACTCCCGGCCTGGCACGGCCACCGGCGCGCCGCTGCTCGCCACCGGCTGCGTGGCCTGGCTGGAGTGCCGCCTGATCCCCGAGCGCCATGCCGAAGACGCGTACGACACCTGCTTCGCACAAGTGGTGGCGGCCGCTGCCGATGAAAGAGTCTTTTCCGACGGGCACTGGTCGTTCCGTGACGACAATGCCGATCTGCACACCCTGCACCATCTTGGTGCCGGACATTTTGCGCGTGCGAGTGCGATGATAAAAGCGAAACCGCTCCCTTGATTTCTTGTTGAGCCGCCCAATCTTCGCACTCCTGTTACTGATAGAATCGAAGATGCCCGCAAGGCATCGTTCAAGGAGATTGTGATGAGCCGCAAGACACCTATCGAGCGTTACCGCAACATCGGCATCAGTGCCCATATCGACGCTGGCAAGACCACGACGACGGAGCGCATCCTGTTTTACACCGGGGTCAACCACAAGCTGGGTGAGGTGCACAACGGCGCCGCGACCATGGACTGGATGGAGCAGGAGCAGGAACGCGGCATCACCATCACCTCGGCAGCGACCACCGCCTTCTGGAAAGGCATGGGCGGGAACTTCCCCGAGCACCGCATCAATATCATCGACACGCCGGGCCACGTCGACTTCACGATCGAAGTCGAACGCTCGATGCGCGTGCTCGATGGCGCGGTCATGGTATATGACTCGGTCGGCGGCGTGCAGCCGCAATCGGAAACCGTCTGGCGCCAGGCCAACAAGTACAAGGTGCCGCGCCTTGCCTTCGTCAACAAGATGGACCGCGTCGGCGCGGACTTCTTCCGCGTGCAGCGGCAGATCAAGGACCGCCTGAAAGGCACTGCCGTGCCGATCCAGATCCCGATCGGCGCCGAGGAGAATTTCCACGGCGTGGTCGACCTGGTCAAGATGCGCGCCATCATGTGGGACGACGAGACGCTGGGCGTCAAGTTCACCTACGAGGACATTCCCGCGAACCTGAAAGAGCTGGCGCAGCAGTGGCACGACCATATGATCGAAGCCGCCGCCGAGGCGACGCCCGAGCTGACGGAGAAATACCTGAATGGCGAGACCCTGAGCGAAGACGAGATCAAGGCGGCGCTGCGCGAACGCACGATCCGCAACGAGATCGTGCCGATGCTGGCCGGCAGCGCATTCAAGAACCGCGGCGTGCAGGCGATGCTGGATGCGGTGATCGAGTACCTGCCGTCGCCGGTCGACGTGCCGGCCATCGCGGGTCACGACGAAGACGACAACGAGATCGAACGCCATCCATCGGACGACGAGCCGTTCTCCGCGCTCGCCTTCAAGATCATGACCGACCCGTTCGTCGGCCAGCTGACCTTCTTCCGCGTCTATTCGGGGATCGTGAATTCGGGCGATACCGTGTACAACCCGACCAAGGGGCAGAAAGAGCGCCTGGGCCGCATCCTGCAGATGCACGCCAACGAACGCAAGGAGATCAAGGAAGTGTTCGCGGGCGACATCGCCGCTGCCGTGGGCTTGAAGAACGTGACCACCGGGGACACGCTGAGCAATCCGGACAAGGTGATCATCCTGGAAAAAATGGTCTTCCCCGAGCCCGTGATTTCACAGGCGGTGGAGCCGAAGACCAAGGCCGACCAGGAAAAGATGGCGATCGCCCTGAACCGCCTGGCGCAGGAAGACCCGTCGTTCCGCGTGCATACCGACGAGGAATCGGGCCAGACCATCATGTCCGGCATGGGCGAGCTGCACCTGGAAATCCTGGTGGACCGCATGCGCCGCGAATTCAGCGTCGAAACCACGGTAGGCAAGCCGCAAGTGGCCTATCGCGAAACCGTGACCAAGGCGGTCAGCGATATCGAGGGCAAGTTCATCAAGCAATCAGGCGGCAAGGGCCAGTATGGCCACGTGGTGCTGAAGCTGGAACCGATGGAAGCGGGCAAGGGGTTCGAGTTCGTGGACGCCATCAAGGGTGGCGTGGTGCCGCGCGAGTTCATTCCGGCGGTGGAGAAGGGCATCCGCGAGACGCTCAATACCGGCGTGCTGGCTGGCTATCCGGTGGTCGACGTGCGCGCCACGCTGACTTTCGGCTCCTACCACGACGTGGACTCGAACGAGAACGCCTTTCGCATGGCCGGTTCGATGGCCTTCAAGGAAGGCATGCGCAGGGCTGACGCGCAGCTGCTGGAGCCCATGATGCACGTCGAGGTGGAGACGCCCGAGGAATTCATGGGCAATGTGATGGGCGACCTGACCACGCGGCGCGGCATGGTGCAGGGCATGGACGAAATCCCCGGGGGCGGCGGCAAGCAGATTCGCGCGCTGGTGCCGCTGGCGGAGATGTTCGGCTATTCCACTTCGCTGCGTTCGCTGACGCAGGGACGGGCGACCTACACCATGGAGTTCCAGCACTACGCGGCGGTGCCCAAGCACATCCTCGACCAGGTGGCGACGGCGCGCGCCGCGTCGAAGCACTAGGCCGGTTCGAGCAAGGCCGCGAATTCGTCGGCCGGGACAGGGTGGCCATACAGGTAGCCCTGTCCCTGTTCGCAACGCAGCAGTTTGAGCAGCTTGGCTTCTTCTTCGGTCTCGATCCCCTCGGCCACGACCTTGAGGTCAAGGTTGTGCGCCAGCGACACCACCGTGCTGACCAGGCCCATATAGCCCGCATCGAGCGACATGCGGGTGACGAAGGAACGGTCGATCTTCATCACGTCCACCGGCAGGCTGACCAGATAGGACAGCGAGGAATAGCCGGTGCCGAAATCGTCGATGGCCACCGGCACATCCAGCGCGCGCACCTTATTGAGGATTTCGACCACGCGGTCATGGTCCGAGACCAGGGAGCTTTCGGTAATCTCGATCGACAACGGCTGCTTGTCGGCGCCGGCCGTGTGCAGGGCATGCTCGATGTCGCTGAACAGGGAATCGCAGCGGAACTGGGCCGGCGCCACGTTGACGGCAATTTGCGGCGGCTGCAGCCCGGCATCGTGCCAGGCCCGCCAGTCCTGCATGGCGCGCTGCATGACCTGGCGGCCAACGGCGATCACCAGGCCGGTGCGCTCGAGCTCCGGCACGAATTCCGACGGCGGCACCAGGCCGCGCAGGGGATGGCGCCAGCGCACCAGCGCTTCGGCGCCGGTCAGCTTGCCGGTGCGCAGGTCGATTTTCGGCTGGTAGAAATTGACGAACTCCTGGCGTTCCAACGCGTCGCGCAATTCCACTTCAAGGCTGATCTGGCGCGCCACCACGCGGTCGGCGGCGCGGTCATACTGTCCGAAACGCAGGTCGAGGTCGCGTGCCGCGGCCAGCGCGTCCCAGGCCTTGACCAGCAACTCGTCGGCCGTGGTGCCATCGTCGGGCAGGGCGGCGGCCCCGGCGTTGATGGTGCACCAGATCTTGTGCTCCTTGACCTGGTAGGCGCCTTGCAGCATCGGCACCGCCGTCTCGTGGATGAATTCCGCGGCAGTCTGGGTACCGTGCGCGGGCAGGAAGACTGCAAAGCGGCCGACGCCGACGTGGGCCAGCAGCATGCTTTCCGCGACCACCGAGCGCAGGCGCTGGGCGATATGGCGCATCAGGCCGACGGCGGCGGCATTGCCGTAGGCGGAACTGATTTCGTCGAAACGGTTGATGTTGACCAGCAGGACCGTGCCGCGCGCGTCGGAAGCGGCCAGGGCGGCAATCTCTTCCTCGAACTGCAGCCGGCTTGGCAGCCCGGACAGCACATTGGTGCGCGCCAGCCGGTGCATTTCCTGGGCATTGACCAGGCGCTCGATCCCGTAGCTCAGCTCGTTGCTCAACTCACCGGCACGCTCGCGATAGAAGGCGTCGAAATGCTGTTCGCGGCGCGAATAGAAAGTCGCCACGCCCCAGGGCTGGTTGTTGACGAACAGCGGCACCGCCATGCAGGACGCGATCTCGTGGCCCTTGCGCGAACCCGACTGGACGCGGCCGGTGGCCAGCACATGGGCCGCCAGTTCCGCCGCCAGCCAGTCCGGCGGCGTTTCGCCAGCGCTCCAGTGGCGCTCCTGGCCTTCGCGGCTGGCCGAGGCAAACAGGTAGAGCGTGCCATCGTCGGCGCGGCGGCTGATGGCGGCGCAATCAAGGCTGGGCTGGTGCGCTGCCAGGCGGCAGGCATCAAGGCACAGCTGCTCCAGCGTGCGCGAGCGGGGGATCAGGGCGCTCATGCGCGACAGCAGCACATAAAAATTGTCATGGCGGATCAGGGCGCGTTCTTTTTCCACCTCGGTGGTGACGTCGATCGCGGAGCCGCCGGTAAAGGATTCGCCATTCACGTGAATGGGGAATTTATGCACCAGCCAATGGCGCTTGCCTTCGTCGGTTGTCTCCATGGTCTTGGTGACGTCCGGATTCTCAGGCGCGCCGTCCTGCTGCTCGAGGCCGCTTCCCATCACGTAATTGCCGGCCGCATCCCTGATCCAGAGCGGGGCCGGTGCGTGCTCGGCGAACCCGGCCAGGAAACCCCTGGCCCGGGCCAGCCCCTGGCGCAGGCTTTGCTGGGTGCGCAGGCAATGGGCGATATCGGCCAGCGCGGCATGCTGTTCGGGAGAATGCTTATCCGGCAAATGGCTGAACAAGAGCTGCTCATCCTCCAGTGCCTCGGCCGGCACCGGTTTTCCACACACAAATCCAGCCAGCCGCTGTAATTCCTCCAGCGAGCTGGACTGCAAGTGTTCAATGGATGTGCGCTTGTTCATTTGAATCACATCAGTTTGAACTTGAGCTGCACGGAGAGAGCGCCATGCAAACGTTCCTTGTATGTAGGTACGATAGCAAAGTTAACGCCAACGCGTTGGTATTCCACGCTGATCACTGGAATTGCCGCGAGGAACCATCCGCCATCGCGCATTTTTGGATAGCCATCGAAGCCGCCGATCACGGCGCCGAGTCGCACCGGGCCGATTGCCCAGGGCTGGTAATACACGCCGGCGTAATTCGACATCTGGCGGTCGCTGTTGTGAAAGCGCCCTGCAGTCACTGAGGCAACAGTGGAAAAGCGGTATTCCGCCCCGAAGCCGGGATTGGTATCGTCGAAGCCTTTGTCGCGCTGGAAGTGATAGGAGTAGAAGCCCGGATTTACCCAAAGTTCGGATAACGGCTGGTTTTCAATCACGCTAAAGGTGTCGGCAAGCGCCGGCATCGACAGGGCAGCAAAGGTAGCCCCAATGAAAAGCTTTTTCATTTATTTCCAAAAATTTAATGACTGCCGGCCAATTATAGCGTTTGTGTCATTTCTTTAGATTTCAATTGCGGGCCTTGGCATGAACAAATTGCAAAATCGTTGTAATTAAGTCATCCCCATCGACTGGCTTGGCAACGAAGCCGTTCATGCCGGCGGCATCGCATTCGGCGCGTTCGCCGATGGTGACGCCGGCGCTCATGGCAAGTACGGGCACGTCCAGGCCCAGTTCCTTGCGGATTGCCTGGGTGGCGCTGAAGCCGTCCATCACCGGCATTTGCACGTCCATCAGGACCAGGTCCACCGGCGGCTCGCCATGGCGCAGGAAATCGACAGCCTGCGCCCCGTTCTCGGCGATATGGACGTTGGCGCCGACCGCTTCCAGCATGCTGCGCGCGACCAGCTGGTTCAGCGCATTGTCCTCGGCCAGCAGGATGGATTGTCCTGTGAGCACCTTGCTGCCGCTGCTGAAGGCGCCCTGTTGGGCGCCTCCCTTGTCGGCCTGGGTGCTCAGGGCGTAGAACAGGGCGGAACGCGTCAGGGGGCGCAACAGCTCGGGGTCGGGCCGCGGGCCGCCCGTTGTATCCTGCGCGCCGCTGCGCACGCAGATACGTTGCGGCACATCGCTTGCACGCGCGGTACCGGCGAAGCTGCTGTCATAGATCAGCAAATCGTAATTGGCGCGCGCCAGGGCGGCGCCGATCCCGGCCGCGGAATCAACCGTGTCGCAGCGCCAGCCCCAGCGCGCAGCCAACTGCACCACGTCGTCGTGCAAGTGCGGCCCGGGGTCGGCGTACAGCACGCGCCAGTTGCGCTTCGCCCCGGTCAAAGCGTACGGGTCGGGCAGGTCGCCCTCGCGCAGCGGCATCAGGAAGGTGAAAGTGGTGCCGCGGCCCGGCGTGCTCGCTACTTCGATCGTGCCGCCCATCATCTGCACCAGGCGCTGGGAAATCGCGAGCCCCAGTCCGGTCCCCCCATAGCGCCGCGCCATTGAAGCGTCGGCCTGGCTGAACGGTGTGAACAGGCGTTGCAATTGCTCGGGGCTGATGCCGATGCCGGTATCGCTGACTTCCCAGCGCAGCATGCCGGGGTCGGCCGGATCGCGGCTGGCATGCACGGTGACGCTGCCGCTGTCGGTGAACTTGAGGGCATTGCTGACCAGGTTGAGCAGCACTTGCTGGATGCGCTGCACATCGCCGTGCAGCGAGACAGGCACGTCCGCATCCACGCACAGGGACAATGCCAGGCCCTTGTCGGCGCTGGTCATGGCCATGACGGCGGCCAGCGCGCACAGCACGTCCTCGACCAGGAAATCGTCGTCGACCAGCTCCAGCTTGTTGGCCTCGATCTTGGAGAAATCGAGCACATCGTTGAGCAAGGCAAGTAGGGAGCGGCCGGCACCGGAGACCATGTCGAGATATTGGCGCTGCTCGGCATTGAGCGGCGTCCGGGCCAGGATCTGGCTGACGCCCAGCACTGCATTCATCGGCGTGCGCAATTCGTGGCTGACGTTGGCGACAAAGGCGCTCTTGGCGGCGCTGGCCGATTCGGCCTGGGTCTTGGCGTCGTTCAGTTCCTTCTCGGCGGCCTTTTCGGCCGTGACGTCGCGCATGATCATGGCGTAGCCGATGCAGAGCCCATGGTCGTCGCGCACGGGGAACAGCTGTTTCAGGCCGAGGAAGGTGCTGCCGTCGCGCCGGCGGCGCAGCGAGGTCGCTTCATACTGGCCGTGTTCCAGGGCCAGGGTCATGCTGGTGATCGCATGGCTTTCGGTCGACAGGACCTTCAGGGGCTGGCCGACGATCTCTGCCGCCTTGTAGCCGAACAGCTTTTCGGCGCCATCATTCCAGGTGGTGATGGTGCCGGTCGGGTCGAGCAGCACGATGGCGTGGTTGCGGATGTGGGAAGTGAGCAGCTTGAAGCGCGCTTCCGATTCTTCCAGGCTGGCAGTCTGTTGCTCGAGCTGCTTTGCCGACTGGTCCTTGGCGCGCAGGGCAGCAATACGTTCATGCACCAGGTTGCGGCTGGCGCCGAAGAAGAGCAGGCTGATCAACGTGCCCATCACCAGC
Source organism: Pseudoduganella sp. R-34 (assembly GCF_049904655.1). Classification (NCBI taxonomy): domain Bacteria; kingdom Pseudomonadati; phylum Pseudomonadota; class Betaproteobacteria; order Burkholderiales; family Oxalobacteraceae; genus Pseudoduganella; species Pseudoduganella sp. R-34. The sequence continues at coordinate 3,759,674 of NZ_CP184572.1, read as the reverse complement.
ACCATGAAGGATTTGCCCTGGTCGACCGCGGCGTCGAACAGGGCGGTCGGGCGCACATTCAATGCCCAGGTCTGGCCGTTGTCGCCGACCGGCACGGACTGCAGGCTGGAAAGGCGGGTGAAGCTCTGTCCCCCGCTGCTGCCAGTGCTCGTGTACATCAGTTGCCCCTTGGTGTCCTGGAAGTAGACGTCGAGGCGCACCTCACGCAGGTCGCTGCCAAAGATGCCTTGCATGAGGTCGCCCATGCGGAAGGGACTGTAGACAAAGCCCTGCAATTCGCGATGTCCAGCGCTGTCTTTTCTATAAACCGGATTGAACATCAGGAAGCCGACCTGCTTGGGGCCTTTGATCTCCTGCACCAGCGTGATGGGGCCGCTGGCAGTCATTTTGCCCGTTTGCATGGCCGCAACCATGGCGTCCCTGCGCGTCGGTTCGGACATCATGTCGTAGCCGATCGCGAACTTGTTGCGTTCCGATTGCGGCTCCAGGTAGACGATTGCTGCATGCAGGTCGCGGTCGCCTTCCGGCCAGACCTTGATTTCCTTGTTCAGCGCGGCGACGGCGCCAGCTGGCGCAAAACGCGCATACCCCATGCCGAGCACGCCCGGATACTGCTTTGGCAGCTCCAGTCCGGTCACGAACTGCTGCCATTCTTCGCGCTCGACGCTATAGGAGGCATCGAACAGCGCCGTGCCGGCACGCAGCAGGGATTCGTAGCCCTCCATGCGCAGGCGTATGGTTTCGCGCACATTGTCCGCGGCACGCTGGAACCGCTCGCTGGTGCGGGATTCGGTGTCGTAGGTGATCCAGCCCCAGGCGCTTACGGTCAGCGTCATGCAGGCCAACAGGATCAGGATCGGGGTCCAGACGTAGCTTTCCGCGAGCCCGGGTTCCTCCTCCGTGGCCAGGACCCAGGCCAGTATGCTGCTGATCGCGAGGTAGGTCGAGAGCGAGAGCAGCGAATGGTGCAGGACGCCGGAAACAAAGGGCCCGTGGTCCATGACCGTGGCCGGTATCGCGATGCCGGAAATGATGGCGAGCGCGATGCGCACCATGGAACGCCAGCGCTTCACTGCCGCCAGGCCCAGGAAGAACAGCAGGCAGTAAGGCAGGAACTGGGCTGCGGCGAGATGCGAATCGCTCAGGAAGACAGCCAGCGTGGCAATCGCCAGCGCAGCGAGGAAGGCCCATTGGCCTGGCGACCATTGCGGCCAGGCTGGATGGGTGGGAATCGCCATCGCCAGCGGCGCCAGCAGCAACATTCCGAGGAAGTCGCCGGTCCACCAGGTGGCAGCGACTTGCCAGGTCAGTGCCGGCGGGATGATGCCGGACAGTTCGAGCGAGACCACGCCAACTGCCGCCGATGCAAGGGCGGCGACAGCAGCCACTGCGCCGAACTTGTATACCTCACGCTGGTTATTCAGAGCCATGCCGGCGATGCCAAGCCTCTGTGACAGCCAGTTGGCCACCAGTGCCTCTGAGGTATTGCCGATGGCAATCGTCAGCGAGACTGTCAGCAGCACCGGCAAGGAGGCGACGTTGTTGTTATGGAAGACAGCCAGGTTGGCGAAGAAGGCACCGGCGAGGATCGCAGGCCACAACTGCCGTCCAAAGCGCAACAGCAGCACCAGTGCGAAGCCCGATGGCGGCCAGATCGGGCTGGCATTGCTTTGCGCCAGTGCGAGCATCAGGCCAAGCCGCGCCAGCAGGTAATACGCTCCAGTAGCGAGCAGCAGGACTGTCAGCGTACGCAGGCGAAGTGGCATGGTGCGGAGAGCGGGTCAGTGGTGATGCCTTTATATCATGGAAGATGTACAAGGCTGAAATGAAGTTGTCACATTTGCCCCGTAGCATGTCAACATGCAATTGACTCCAGAAAATCGAATCCGCTTGCGCGGCACGGTATTTGGCAAGACCGAGGCGGGCCGGGTGGAATTTGTCCAGCGTAGCGCCGGGCTCTCGGCACGCCAGCGCTCCGTGCTGATCCTGATCGACGGCCAAAAGGCCTTCGGTGAAATCGAGACCTGGCTGGGTGAAGACGAAATGCTGGAGGCGGTGGAAGCCTTGCTGCGCAAGGGACTGGTGGGGATCAGTTCGGCGCCAGCGCCGGTGCCGGCGGCAAGCCATCCTGCCGCCATCGGTACGGCAGCGCTGGCGGCGGCACGCGAATTCATGGTGGCCGCAGCGCGCAAGCACCTCGGCCTGATGGCGGCCGACCTGGTGCGCCGCATCGAACATGCAAAAGACGAAAGCCAGCTGGCCGGCGTCATCGGCCTGTGGCATGTCTCATTGAGGGAATCGAAGACCGGCAAGCCCTGCGCCGAGGGCTTGCTGGCAGAAGCGCGCGCCTTGCTGGCTTAGTTCGGCCGCTTGCGGTGGAACACCAGCGGGCTGTATGGCACCGCCGATGGAGGAGGGGAGTTCAGGATGCCCGGCTTCATGGCGCCTACCACGTGCATCTCGCACGGCTTGCAATCGAAGCGCAGCGTATAGGTGTGGTCGCCGCTGACGAGCGTCATCGGTTCCGCCTTGACCTGGCCCTGCACCCCTTGCACGCCCTTGGCCTGTTTCGGGCACAGGTTGAACGAAAAGCGCAGGCAATGCTTGGTGATCATGAGCGGCACTTCGCCCGCTTCCTCGTGCGCCTCGTAGGCCGCATCGATCAGCGCAACGCCATGCTTGTGATAGAACTCGCGCGCCTTTTCGTTATAGACGTTGGCGAGGTAGCTCAGTTGCGTATCCGGATAGACAGCGCGCGGTTCGGCGGGCGCCTTGCGCTTTGGACGCTGCCAGGCCGCCAGCCGGGCCGCTTCATGCGCGGCCACCGCATCGCGGCGCAGGGCGTTGATTGCCGATGAAGGCAGGAACCAGGCCTGCGACAGTTTCAGCTCGACGTGATCGGCCACGAACATGGTGTTGCCCAGCTTCGCCAGGCTGGCCCGCAAGCCGCTTTCAGCCTGCTCGGCGTTCTGCGCCGGCTGCAGCGCCATTGCCGCATCGGTAGTGCTGACGATCCCATCTTCATCGATGATCGAGAGACGCAGCCCGCCCTGGGTCTCGGCCAATGTCAGTTGCAGGCCCACATGGCGGTCGGAAGACTTCTTGTGCAGTGCCGCTTCCCACTGGTGGTCGCGGTTGCGGTGAATCACGGTGCCGACTTTCAAGCCTGGCAGGGCCGCCATTTGCTCGTTCGGGAACACGCGCCAGCGTTGGCCGTCTTCGCTATCGCCCAGCTTTTCGGCCTTGTTGGCCTGGATGCCGACCGTGGTGCGCTTGTTCATGTAATTCAGGCCGTCGCCGTTGGCCATCGGCGCATTGGTGATGACGTCGATATGGTCGCCGCCCATGCGCACCACGGTGCCCAGTTCCACGCCGACGTATTTCGGCGAATCGAAGGCGCCGATATCGTCCTGGCGGCCATTGGCGAAGTAGTCGGTGTGGCCGCGGTGGAAAGTCTTGTCGACGTCCGGCGTGAACAGCACGCGGGTGCGGCCACTGGCGGCGCGGGCGAACTCGGGACGGCGCTCCAGCAGTTCATCGAGCAGCAGGCGGTAGTGGGCGGTGATGTTCTTCACATAGCCCATGTCCTTGTAGCGGCCTTCGATCTTGAAGGAGCGGATGCCGGCATCGACCAGCGCTTCCAGGTTCGCGCTCTGGTCGTTGTCCTTCATCGACAGCAGGTGCTTTTCAAAGGCGACGACGCGGCCCTGGTTGTCGGACAGCGTGTACGGCAGGCGGCAAGCCTGCGAGCAATCGCCGCGATTGGCGCTGCGGCCGGTGTCTGCATGCGAGATATAGCACTGGCCGGAGAAGGCCACGCACAGCGCGCCGTGTACGAAGTATTCAAGCGGGGTGTCCACCTGGGCGCGAATCTGCTTGATCTTCTCGAGCGTCAGTTCGCGCGCCAGCACCAGCTGCGAGAAACCTACGTCACCCAGGAACTTGGCTTTTTCCACCGTGCGGATGTCGCACTGGGTGGAAGCGTGCAGCTGGATCGGCGGCAGGTCCAGTTCGAGCAGGCCCATATCCTGGATGATCAGCGCATCGACGCCGGCCTCGTACAGTTGCCAGATCTGTTTGCGCGCCAGGTCAAGCTCCGAATCGTGCATGATGGTGTTCATGGTCACGAAGATGCGCGAGCGGTAGCGGTGGGCGAATTCCACCAGCGAGGAAATATCCTCGATCGGATTGCTGGCGTTGTGGCGAGCGCCAAAGGCGGGACCGCCGATATAGACGGCATCGGCGCCGTGCAGGATGGCTTCGCGGCCAATTTCCGCGGTCTTGGCTGGCGCCAGCAGTTCGAGCTCGTGATCAAGCAATGACATTCTGAGATAACCCTACAGTTGCAAGGGTGGATATTATACCGGCTCGCTGAAGGCGCGATCGCCCAGTTTTTCCTTCATGTAGTCGACAAACGACGCGATCCGCGCCGACAGTGCCGTATTGCGGTAGTAGACGGCATTGATCGGTTGCCGAACCTCCAACGTTTCTTCGGCCAGGACTTGTACCAGGCGGCCGGACTTGCGGTCGGCATTGCTCAGGAAGTCCGACAGGCAGACAACGCCGGCCCCGTGCAGCGCCAGGTGCAGCAGGGTTTCGCCGCTTGAGGTGTAGATATCCGGCGTGACGTGCACGGGCTGGCCGTCGGCGTCCTCCAATGGCCAGTCGTTCAGGGTCTCCGGCTGGTTGAAGCCCAGGATCGTGTGGTTGGCCAGGTCTGCCACGTTGGCCGGCGGGCCGTGCTTTTCCAGGTAGGCGGGACTGGCGAGGATGCGCAGGCGGCCGGTTCCGATCGGCGTCGCGTGCAGGGTCGAATCGCGCAGGCGGCCAATGCGAAAGGCGACGTCGGTACGCTTTTCCATCAGGTCGGTGATCCCTTCATTGCTGTTCAGCTCAAGCTCCACGCGCGGGAAACGTTCGCGGTAGCCGTTCACCAGCGGCACGATGACGTGCAACATGAAGGGCGTCGATGCATCGATGCGCAGCCTCCCGGCAGGACCCTGGCGGCGCAGCGACATCTTCTCTTCGGTTTCTTCCACCTTGGCGACAATGGTGCGGGCGCAATCGAGGAAAGCCTTGCCTTCCTCGGTCAGCTCGAGGCGGCGCGTGGTACGGCGAACCAGCGTGGTTTCGAGTTTCTCTTCGAGGCGGGTCAGGGTGCGGCTGGCTGCGGAAACCGTCAATCCCAGGCGTTCAGCGGCGGCGCTGATCGATCCTGTGGCCACAATGGCAATAAATGCCTGCATCTCGTCAAGGGTAGTCTTCATATCTTTGATTATTGCTCAAATATCTTTCTCGGAAAACCGGCTTTTTCCGCAAAAGTCTTGAAGCTAGAGTGGCAGCCTCATTGAACCCAGCAAGGAACTGAAAAATGACTATCCCATCGTTTGGCGCAGGCACCTTCCGCCTGCAAGGACAGGCCGCTTTCGACTCGGTCCGCAATGCCATTGAAGCGGGTTATCGCGCGATCGACACGGCGCAAATCTACGGCAACGAGACTGAAGTCGGCCAGGCTGTCGCCGAATCCGGCGTCGCCCGCAAGGAGCTGTTCCTGACCACCAAGGTCTGGAACGACAACTTTGCCGCCGACCGGCTGGTCGCCAGCCTGGAAGAAAGCCTGGTCAAGCTGAGCACAGATTACGTCGACCTGGCGCTGATCCACTGGCCGCTGAGCAAGGTGCCGGTCGAACAATACATGGTGGCGCTGGCGACAGCGCGCGAGCGCGGCCTGGCGCGCCAGATCGGCATTTCGAACTTCAATATTGATTACACCAGGCGCGCCATCGCTGCCGTCGGCGCCGGTCAGATCGCGACCAACCAGATCGAGCTGAGCCCCTACCTGCAGAACCGCAAACTGGTGGACTTCCTGCAGGGGCAGGGCATCCACGTCACTTCGTATATGACGCTGGGCTATGGCAAGGTGCTGGACGACCCGGCGATTGGCGCCATTGCTGCGCGCCGCAATGCAACGCCAGCGCAGGTGACGCTGGCCTGGGCAATGCAGCTCGGGTACGCGGTTATCCCATCGTCAACCAAGCGCGAAAACCTGGCCAGCAACCTCCAGGCCACCCGCCTTCAATTGAGCGCACAGGACATGGTCGACATCGCAGCGTTGGAACGCAACGGCCGCATGGTCAACCCGGAAGGCCTGGCGCCGGCCTGGGACTGACGCCCCGGGCCGGCACGGCTGTCGTACTTACAGCGATTTCAGGAAGGCCAGCAAGGCTTCACGGTCCGCCGGGGACAGGGCGGCGAAGCGCTGGCGCGAGGCCTCACCCTCGCCGCCGTGCCACATGATGGCCTCGGTCAGGTTGCGCGCGCGGCCATCGTGCAGGTAGCCGGCCTTGCCGCCATTGCCCATCACCTTGTCGGTATAGCCGATACCCCACAGCGGCGCGGTACGCCACATGCCGCCCCTGGCCTGGCCTTCGACAAAATTGTCGGCCAGTCCGGCGCCCATGTCGTGCAGCAGCAGATCCGTATAGGGGCGGATCACCTGGTTGCGCAGCTCCGCCAGCAGATGTCCCGGGCCGGTGCGCATTTCCACCGTATGGCATGCCGAACAACGCATGGCCTGGAACAGGCGCGATCCGGCGCCTACTTGCTGCGCGTCGACGCGCAATTCTTCGAGCGGCGCCACGCCTTTCGGGAAACCGCTTGGCAGGCTGCGCTGTGCAGGAACGGCGACCAGGGCCAGGTACTGCGAGATCAGCTGTAGTTCGGCCTCGCTCACACCGCGCTGTGCAGTGGCAGTTTTACAACCGGCAGGGTCGCTGCCGCAACTGCGGTTCGGGTAGACCGGCGATGTCACTGCCATGTCCTGCAACAGTGCCGCTGCGGCCTGGTGGCGCAGCGTTGCCTTGGCGGCTTTCCAGCCAAAGCGGCCCAGGCGCACCGCGCCGGTTTCGGGATCGTAGACGAAGTTGGCGACGCCTTTGACGCCATCCGCATCCGGGGCGCTGCGGACGCGGGCCAGGATATCGGCTTCGGGAACCGCTTCCAGCAAGCCGGTGCCGATCATCGGCTGCGCGGCGCGCAGTGACGCAATCTCCGGCGCCGGTCCTTCGTAGGCGAGCAGGGGCTTGCGCAATTCCACAGCCGTGCCGTCGGCCAGCGTTGCCGAGCGTGTCTCGAAGCCGGCAACTCGCACGCCGGTGCCCCAGTTCTGTGGAGCGCCGGTGCTGGAGAAAGCGTTCATCTGCACCGCGGTTCCATACAGAGGGTGCGGCAACTGCTGGCCGTCCGCTCCCGTCACGGCGACCCGAACCGACATGGTGTCCAGCTTCTGGTTGACGGCAAATGGTGCCGGGCTGCGGCCATTGTTGACGTGGCAGCCGATGCAGGCCGAATGGTTGAAGCGCGGCCCCTGCAGGCCCACGGCAGGTGTGTAGCGGTCGTTGCCGGCCTCATTATGGTCGCCCGTGGTGAAACTGGTGTGGATCAGGCGGCGGCCTTCGACAAAGCGCTGCATATTCTGCATGCCTGCATTGTTCTGCGGCTGCTGGAACATGAACAGGCCGTTGTCCGAATAATTGTAGGACACCGAACCAAGGCCGCCTGACAGGGTCTCCGCCGGCAGCGGCACCGAATTGAGGCGCGGCTGCACGCCATACCATGGGCGCAGGCCGGTGCCGACCACATAGATCCATTCGGCTGAATAGTAGCGGATGCCGCCGCTATCGCCCTTGCCGAGCATGGACTCGCTAGTGGAAAACATGGAGGGAGACACTTCGATCGCATCGCCCAGCACCAGCGGCCGCGCCGGGATATTGCTGCCATTCGGGAAGCCGTTTGCATCGAGCCCGTTCATCCCGGGATACTGCTTGACCAGCAGCGTGCAGGCGCCATTGATGCCTCCCGGCGCCGAGAGCTGACCGGCCGCAGGGTAGGGCGTCGGTTTGCAGACCTTGACGTTGTGATCGACCAGCTCCCCTGGCGCCATCCAGCCATAACCGGTGACGCCCGGGCGGTCGATGGCGCGGAAGAAGGCAATTCCGCCGGACAGGAAATCGACCGTCGTGTACTGGTTGACGACCAGCGTAGGCTTGGTGACGCCGGGAACGCGGCTGTTGTCGACGATTTCCACGCCCCAGGTGCGGTTCTTGAAGTATTGCGGCACGAAGGTGAGGTAGTTGCCGGGGCCTTTATCGACAGCCTGTCCGGTTGCCGGATCGACGGTCTCGTTCGGGCCGTAGCCGACTTCATTCCACTCCTCGCCGCGCTCGCGGCCGTGGCGTGCGAAGCCGCGTGCGCCGAAGCGGGTGACAAGGGTGCCGTCTGCCAGCGTGAATTGCAGCGTCTCCAGTGGAGATGGCGCCACTGGCAACGGCACGATATCCTGGCCGCCGGCCGGGAAGCGCAACGCCGACGTCGCGCCGGGCTGCAGGGTGTTGTCGCTGCCCGGCGACTTGAACTCCACCTCGAACAGCGAATAGCCGTACTGCGTTGCGCGGGCAATGCCCTGCATGCGGACATAGCGGGCATTGATGCCGAGGTTGAAGAATTCTTCCGTGCCGCCCCGGCCGTTGCTGACGAGGCGCAGTTGCGACCAATTGCTGCCATCGTCTGAGACAAGCAGGGAATACTGCTTGGCATAGGCATTTTCCCAGGACAGCTTCATGTAGCCGATGGCAGTCCGGGCGCCGAAATCGAACTGGATCCAGGCGCCATCCTCCCTGGCGCTGGCCCAGCGCGTGCTGGCCAGCCCGTCTATCGCGGCGGAGGCCGGCATGCCCGCGTTCTCCACCGCGGACGAAGTTGCGGCGAGCGGCTTCACCGCAACGCCAGGCGCAGCAGGATCGCCAGGCAGCGGTTCCGGTTGCGGTGTCGGGGTGGGGGAAGCCGGCGTGCCGGTGAACGCCTGGATCTCGACGATCGAATAGCCGTATTGGGAGGAGCGCTTGATACCCTTCATGCGCAAATATCGGCCCTGGCCAGCGAGGCCGGACCAGTCCTCGGTGCCGCCCTGGCTGTTTTGCACGGACTTGATCGTGGTCCAGGTAGCGTTGTCATCCGATACCTGAAGCTGATATTCGCTTGCGTGGGCATTTTCCCAGGCAATCCTGACGCGGTTGATGGCGACCGGCTTGCCGTAATCCAGCGTCAGGTACTGGTCGTCGGTAAAGCCGCTGCTCCAGCGCGTGCCGTCGTTATGGTCGATGGCCGCTGCGGCAGACAGGTCGCCGCGTTCAACCGCAGAAGCGGTGGCGCCTGCCGGCGTCAAGGCAACTTCCGTTGTTTGCACCGCGCTCTCGGCCTTGAGCACTGTTCCCGGTGCCGTACTGTCGCTTCCATTACCGCCGCCGCAAGCTGCCAGCAGCGTGGCGAGGGCAAGGGGCAAACCGCGGGTGATCCTGTGTTTGGTGAACATGATGCCTCCGTAAGTGGAATCCTTTCCAATTGCTGGTAGGCAATATTGTCCATCTGGATACGAAAGTCAAGCGTGCGTCGCACTTGCTAGTGATGAAGCCTGGGATCATTGCCATCAGGCCGGTGAAGATCAAGTATGATCGCGGCTGGCATAGGCATGGGTGGAACCGAATGAAAGTGAATTTTGCCGTCACGGCGGCGTGTGTGCTTGGCCTTCTCTATTTTGGCAGGGAGGTGCTGCAGCCTGTGGTCACGGCGCTGGTGCTGAGCCTCGCGCTGGCTCCCTTGATCCGCACCATGGGCAGCCTCGGACTTTCCCGCGTCAATGCGACCTTCGGCGCCCTGGCGCTGGTGATCGTGCTGTTCGCCGGCGCTTTCGCGATCCTGGGCGCCAATGTCATGGCGCTGACCTCGGACCTGCCCCAATACACCGCCGAAATCCGTTCCAAGTCAAAGTCGTTGGAAGAACTGGCCCAGCATCCCTTGGCACGCCTGGCGCCGCAACTGCTGGAAGAACAGCCATCGGCAAGCGCACTTGAAACGGGCCCGCGGCCGGTGCCGGTGGAGATTCGTGAACACGCCAGCACCAGCGATTCCATCGCCAAGGCCATCGGCGTGGTTTCGGGGCCCCTGGGCGAGGCTTTCCTCGTGCTGGTGCTGATGATTTTCATCCTGCTGGACCGGGAAAACCTGCGGGATCGCGTCCTGCGGCTGGTGGGCCAGCGCGAAGTCAGTCGCACCATCAAAGGCCTGGAAGACGCGGCCGAGGGCGTGTCGCGCTTCTTCTTTACGCAGTTGCTCCTGAACCTGACGTTTGGCGTGGTGATCTCGATCGCGCTCTGGCTGATCAACATACCGCACGCCGCACTGTGGGGCGCACTTTGTGCCGCACTTCGTTTCGTGCCCTATATCGGCGCACTGATCGCAGGCGCCGCAATCGCCCTGTTTGCCGCCGCCGTCGAACCTGGCTGGACGCTCGCTGTTTACGCCATCGTGCTGTTCATCGTGCTCGAAGTATTCGTCGCCAACGTGATCGAGCCGCGCGTGTATGGCCATAGCGTTGGCATGTCGCCGCTGGCGGTGATTGTGTCGGCGCTGTTCTGGGGGGCTATCTGGGGTCCGTTGGGATTGCTGCTCTCCACGCCGCTCACTCTGTGCATCGTGGTCGGCGGGCGCTATATCAAGAGCCTGGAGCCGATCAGCATCATGTTCGCGGAATCGCCCAATACCAATGAAGCGCAGCGCTTCTACCACCGGGTGCTGAGCGGCGATGCCAACGCGATTATCGAAGACGCGCGCGCCTTCCTGCGCAAGTCGACCCTGGCTCGTTATTGCGACAGGGTGCTGCTGCCCGGCCTCGCCATGGCGGGGGCAGGGCTGCAAAGCGGCCAGGAAAGCCGCCTGCGCGCGACAGTCGCAATGGTGGCCGATACGCTGGACGCCGGCCACGCGCCAAGCCGCGCCCGCCGCCGCAACATCTCCATGCTCGACGAGAACGTTGGCGCCCATTTGCGCCACCAGCGCGAGGAGAGGTTGGGGCGCTGGCAAGGTTCGCTGGACGTGCCTGCGCGTTCGGTCATTGTCTGCATCTCCATGCCAGGCGTACGCGAAGAGTTCCTGAGCGAGCTGCTGGTCCTGGTGTTCCGCGATGCGAAGCTGGATGCGCGCAGCTTTGTCCTTGATCCTGCAGGACCAGAGGACGACCCGGGAGCCGACAACCTGGTCTCCACGGTCTTCATTGCCTACCCGATCGAGAGTGCGCCGGCAGCGTGGATATCGGCCGTGACCGAGTTGCGGGCGGCCTTGCCCGACGTGCAACTGGTAACGATCCGCCCGCGCGACGATGTGGGCAACGAGCACGCAACCATCGCTTCGCACGTCGACCTGGTGCTGCAATCGTTCGAAGAGGCGCTGGCGTTCGTCACGCCCAGCAAGATCGGCTGACAGCCTTTGCGGTGCGCCTGAAAAGGGCCGATAATAGCGGCCACGCTATTTTGAGCACTATTTTGGAACATTCCCATGGAAATTAAGGTCAACTTTCTCGATAAGCTTCGCCTGGAAGCCAAATTCGACGATTTCACGGTCATCGCCGACCAGCCAATCCGCTACAAGGGAGACGGCTCGGCGCCTGGGCCGTTTGACTATTTCCTGGCTTCGTCGGCCTTGTGCGCCGCGTACTTTGTGAAGTTGTATTGCTCAACTCGCAATATCCCGACCGAGAATATTCGTCTCTCGCAGAACAATATTGTCGATCCTGAAAATCGCTACCAGCAGATCTTCAAGATCCAGGTGGAGCTGCCGCCTGATATCTCGGCCAAGGACCGCGAAGGCATCTTGCGCTCCATCGACCGCTGCACGGTCAAAAAGGTGGTGCAGGCCGGCCCGGAATTCATCATCGAGGAAGTGGAAAACCTCGACGCCGATGCACAGGCCTTGCTGACCATCGACGCGGCATCCGGCACGAGCACCTACATTCCAGGCAAGGACCTGCCGCTGGAGCAGACCATCGCCAATATGTCGGGCCTGCTGGCCAATCTCGGCATCAAGATTGAAATCGCATCCTGGCGCAATATCGTTCCCAATGTCTGGTCGCTGCACATCCGCGACGCGCACTCGCCAATGTGCTTCACCAATGGCAAAGGCTCGACCAAGGAGAGTGCACTGGCCTCTGCATTGGGCGAGTACATCGAGCGAATCAGCTGCAACCACTTCTACGCCGGCGAATTCTGGGGAGAAGACATTGCCAACGCTGACTTCGTGCATTATCCGAATGAGCGATGGTTCAAGCCCGGCCGCAAAGACGCGCTGCCGGCGGAGATCCTCGATGAATACAGCCGTGGAATCTACGACCCGGATGGCGAACTGCGTGGCTCGCATCTGTACGACACCAATTCCGGCAACGTCGATCGCGGCATCTGCTCCTTGCCGTTCGTGAGGCAATCGGACGGCGAGGTGGTGTACTTCCCGACCAACCTGGTCGAGAATCTCTTTGTCAGCAACGGCATGAGCGCTGGCAATACGCTGGCGGAAGCGCAGGTGCAATGCCTGTCCGAGATTTTCGAAAGGGCGGTCAAACGGGAAATCCTGGAAGGCGAACTGGCCTTGCCGGACGTTCCGCAGGAAGTCCTGGCGAAATATCCGGGCATCCTGGCCGGCATCAAAGGCCTGGAAGAACAGGGCTTCCCGGTACTTGTGAAAGACGCATCGCTGGGCGGAACCTATCCAGTGATGTGCGTGACGTTGATGAATCCGCGCACGGGCGGCGTGTTTGCCTCGTTCGGCGCACATCCGAGTTTTGAAGTCGCGCTGGAACGCAGCCTGACCGAATTGCTCCAGGGCCGCAGCTTTGAAGGCCTGAACGACCTGCCACGTCCGACTTTCGTCAGCAACGCCGTGACCGAACCAAACAACTTCGTCGAGCATTTCATCGATTCGAGCGGTATCGTGTCCTGGCGCTTCTTCAGCGCCAGATCGGATTTTGACTTCGTTGAATGGGACTTCTCCGGCCAGGGCGAAAACTCGAATGCCGAGGAAGCCGCCGCCTTGTTCGGCATCCTCCAGGACTTGGGCAAGGAGTCCTACATGGCCGTGTACGACGAGCTGGGAGCTACTGCCTGCCGCATCCTGGTGCCAGGGTATTCGGAAATCTATCCGGTGGAAGACCTGATCTGGGATAACACCAACAAGGCGCTCCAGTTCCGCAACGATATTTTGAACCTGCACCGCCTGGACGACGAGAGCCTGGAAGCACTGCTCGAACGCCTGGAAAACAGCGAACTTGATGAATACGGCGATATTGCGACCCTCATCGGCATTGAATTCGACGAGAACACGGTCTGGGGCCAGCTCACTGTGCTCGAATTGAGGCTGCTGATTAACCTGGCCCTCAACGAATACGAAGCTGCGCGCGAACTGGTCGACGCCTTCCTGCAGTACAACGACAACTCGCTGGATCGCGGCCTGTTCTACCAGGCCCTGAGCGCGGTGCTCGAAGTGCTGCTGGATGAAGAGATGGAGCTGGACGATTACGTTGTCAATTTCCGCCGCATGTTTGGCGACGAAAAAATGGACGCGGTCATCGGCTCGGTCGACGGCAGCGTGCGTTTCTACGGCCTGACCCCGACCAGCATGAAGCTGGAAGGCCTCGACAGGCATCAGCGCAAGATCGACAGTTACAGGAAATTGCACGCGGCGCGCGCCAAGGCTGCAGCCAAAGCCCGTTAAGACCTGGCAGGAAGGCAGCCAAGGCTGCCAAGTGTGCAGGCGAGGGCGGTTTCCAGCGGTGTATGCGGTTCGGCGCCGAGTACATTCCGCAGCCGCTGGTTTTCCATTCGAACGGTGCGCTGCCACAGGTAGCGCATTTCCAGCATTTCACGCAGGGTTTCGTTGAACGGCGCCGCGAGGCGGACCAGCCACCAGGGAAAGGCCTTCAGCTTCGGAGGCTTTGCGCCGTGCGACTCGATTACGCTCTGGATCGCGCGTCCGAATTCGGTGCCGTCATGATCCCAATAACCGGCCATGTGATAGCTGGCGAAACGCGGCAACTTGTCGCGCATTTCGAGCAAAGCAATCATGGTGGCCGCAACGTCCGGCAGGTATGCGTACTGATGCCCAATACCGGGTGAACCTGGCAATTTGACTTCTGCCGGCACCTCGCCGGGCCGTATCATCCCTTGCGAAAGCCAGTTATTCCGGGCATTGGGTCCAAAGAAGTCCCCCGCACGGACGACGATTGTTCGCACGTTTCCACGCTCGCTGGCTTTCCGTAGCCGCGTCTCCAGTTCGACGCGAATTTTGCCTTTGCGTGTAAGAGGGCGCTGCAACGAGTCTTCACGCAGGACCGGGAAGGCGTCGGGGCCGAAGTTGTAGACGGTTCCCGGCAAAACGATGGTCGCGCCTTGCGAGGCCGCAGCGGCAATCGTATTGTCAATCATCGGCAAGACCAGCTGGCTCCAGCCTCGATAGCCTGGCGGATTGACGGCATGGACGATGACAGAACACCCTTCAGACGCCCTGCCGACATCCAGCGCGTTCATTGCGTCGCCCTCAATCCATTCGACGCCGTCAGCCATGCGGTTTGCTACGCCCAGGCCACGTTTCAGCGCACGAATTGTCCAGCCTCGCGCCACGAGTTGGCGAACCATTTCGCCGCCGATTCCACCGCTCGCGCCGAGTATCAATACCGATTTTCGATCCATGACATGCTCCCCTTGAGTTGACGATGAAGCAAATTATGGCCAAACTCAGGCCCAACGAAAATTCCCTAAATCTTTGTAGCGGCTATACAAATTTGTATGACAAAGTCGATTCCCTGGGACCTGTACAGGACCTTTTTGCACGTTTTGGACGCCCAGTCCTTATCCGGCGCCGCGCGATCGCTGGGATTGACGCAGCCAACGGTCGGGCGCCACGTTTCCGAACTCGAGTCCGGCCTGGGTTTGGCCTTGTTTACGCGCTCCCAGTCAGGGCTGCAGCCAACGGAGGCCGCACTGCAGTTGCGGACCCAACTCGAAGAAATGCAGCACGCCGCCGCGTCGATAGAACGCAGCGCCCACGGACACAGTGCCGTTCGCGGCGCCGTAAGGATCTCGGCAAGTGAAGTCGTAGGCATAGAAATCCTGCCATCGATCCTGGCGCCGCTTCGCGCCAAACATCCTGAACTGGCGATCGAACTCGTGCTGAGCGACGCAGTCCAGGACTTGCTTGGTCGAGAGGTCGACATCGCCGTGCGGATGACGCAGCCGCAGCAGGATCTTTTATTGGCGCAGCGCGTCGGTGAGGTCGCCGTCGGTTTCTACGCGCACAGGGATTACTTGGCGACGCAAGGCGAACCGAAAAATGTTGCGGACCTCGCGCGTCACAGCTTGATCGGATTCGACATGGAGACGCCATTCCTGCGGGCGGCCAGCGCAAAACTGGGCGCCTGGAAGCGTGAAGGGTTCGCATATCGGACAGACAGCAATCTGGCGCAAATGGCCTTGGTCCGTGCAGGCGCGGGCATTGGCGCATACCAGGTTGGACTGGCGGAGCGCGATAAGACCCTGGTTCGTGTCCTGGAAAAGGAAATGCACATGACAATGACGACATGGATCACCATGCATTCGGATTTGCGGCACAGTGCACGTTGCAAGACGGTTTTTGATGCCTTGGCGGTTGGATTGAAGGATCTATGGGAATAGCCATAACTTCGCATAATCTATATTGCGAGGAGTCACTACCCTCTGTAACCCGCATGGATGCTGCTTCTGCGGGGGCTGGTGTCAAAAATAAATTGACACTAGTCGCCATCAGTACGCTTGCGGCGACTGCTGCGCCGCGGCTCATAAAAACCTCCCAAAGCGATTTCTCACCCGATTGTTCTGCTTGGTCGGCTGCTGTGGCAGCGATAAGCTGCATAGCTTCATGTTCGTTTAGGTTCAAGGCCATAGCGACCCTTGCGCAGGTTTCGCGGTCCATGATTCGGCGGCCAGTCGAATAGTGGTTGACTGCGGATCGGCTAATTCCGAGTAGGTCGGCGACTTCTCCGTCCGTTTTCAATTTGTGCTTCTGGCGGACCAATTCCAAATATTTCACGCTTTTCACATTTTTCTCCTTGACAAGTGCTACGTTCGTATCACATGATACGTCTGTAGCAGATACATCCGTAGCACATGAACCGAATGCTAGTGGTTTACATCTGGCGGGTCAACAGTACGTTTGTGAATTTCTTATAGCTCCGGCTCTTTTCTGTCCCAGTTCGGTCCGTGGTCGTCGTGGTATTCGATTTTTCCGCTTCGCCGCCGCTCGTAGCGCATGCCGGCATAGAAGAGGAGGCAGTTGATCAGTAGGTTCCAGGCTAAGTCGGCCAGTGTGATGAGGTTCGCGAGGTCGCGGCTGTAGACGATGACGGTGTTCATGATGTTGTCGGTAGGAATGATTTTTGATTATGACATTTTTCGTTACTTGTAACGGTAAATCGCTCTAGTGGGCTGATAGGAGACGGGAATGAATGAAATGGCGATGCGTGCTAGCTATGCACTGAGTAAGCAGGTTCCAGACATGAAGCGCGGATTCACTATCTCCACCTCTTATGGGGAGATTGAGGTCTCTCCCGAGGAGGCGGCGGCGTTCACAGAGGTGGCTCGTGCCATGTTCGCAAAGCGTCTTGAGCAAGCGGTTGAGGAAGGGCGCTAAGTCGGCGCATTGATTACTCGCTCTAGTGGGCGAATTCTTAAAGGAAGAAAAATATGAAAAGCAATATCCAAATTCTGTACGTGGCCGTGAACTCCGGCCGTTCCAAAAAGACCGGCAACGATTACGACATGCGCATGGCGCAGTGCATCGTTCACAAGGTCAATCGCGAAACTGGCGTGGTGGAACCGCTGATAGGCGAGTTGTTGCTGCCGGAGCGCTACAAAGACCTGAAGCCGGGAAATTACGAGGTTGAATTCGAAGTTGCCATCTCGCGTGATAAGCGCGTGGAGTCGGCGGTCTACACGATCACGCCGGTAGGTGAGGGCGCTAAGGCCCCTGCGGGTAAAGCACCTGCACCAGCTGCTTAACCGGGGCGTATGCCGAAGGGCTCATGCCGATTCAATTTGTTTACAAATTGGGTCGGAAGCAAGCGAGAGCGCGCTAGGGAGTCTTGTTAGCTATAGCAATGTAGTGGGGGGGGGGAGCTTGAATATGGCTGTTTGTTTGCGCACTGTGCAGCAGTCCGATGGAACGTTGCTGCTTGCGCTTGATCCCTCTGTAACGAATACCGCTACATGCGCCTATGTAGCGGAGTCGGGTGCAAGTAATGCTTGGCAAGAACTGGGCAATATGAGCATCCGGGACGCCGAAGTGATTAGCCTGAACATCGGTTGGGTTTGGGCAGTCGCTTGGGGGTGGAAGGCGATTTCTAGGGCAATTTCGCTCAATGTTGAAGATAAGGAGTAAAGCATGAAGAAGATTCTGAAGTCTGCGTTCGCCGGTTCGGCTAAGCGCTTTGTTGGCGGTGCTGTGGTCGGTTTCGCTACTGCGGCTGTTTCGGCGCATGCGGCTGACGCTATTGATACCACCACTATCGTGGCTGCAATTGTGGCTGCTGGCGCGGCGGCGGCTGTGGTTGGTGCTGCTTACACCAGCACTGTTGCAGGCATCAAGGCGTTCAAGCTGATTCGCTCGGCGATGTAAGGCTGGCGCCTGGACAGTCTAAGGGGCGCTTTGGCGCTCCTTTTTTTTGTGGGGTGGGGTATGGCGTTGATTTTGTTGGTGACCTACTTGGGTATCTGGTGGATTCTCTTTTCGGACTGATGGGATGCGAAAACTATTTATACTGTTTTTGCTCTTGTGGGGCGGGGCGGCGGCGGCTGACACTATGTATTACGTGGGCAGGGTCGATCTTGGTTTGTATGGTAGCCGGGAGGCTGCTTGTCAGGCGCAGGGGGCTCGGCAAAATGCTCTTGGCGGCGATTACACTTTAGAGTTTTCGTCGGTGACCAGTGGCGGTGGCTGTCAGTTTAAGAATTACTATAAGGACGGCACGTACTTTGGGATTATCGGTAGTGGTTCGGCTATGCCTTATACCGTTCCGTCTTGTCCTTCGGGGCAGGTGCATCAAGAGGGCGGTACCGGGTCTTGCGTAACGCCTCCCAAGGAGCCCTGCAAGACTCCTGCAGGGTCTGCTGTGAGTTGGACTCAAAAGACTGGTCATTCAACAGACCCTGATGCTACGACGTCTGATGGGTCGGGTGGTTTTCCTCAGAGTTCGCCTACATGCGGTGTTCAGGGTACGCCTAAGGTAGAGGATTGTTGGGCGGTTCCGACCAGTGATGGTGGGTTTGATGCCATTTGTAAGTTCAGTGCTAAGTCGAATGGTCAGGACGCTCCTAGTGGCTCGCCTTCTGATGCGGGTGCTAAGCCAGCTGGTGCTACGCCGACGAATATTCCGCCTACTAAGGCTGGGCCGACTGGTAGTTGCCCTGCTGGTACGACTCAGGGCGGTGTGTCAGCCGATGGCATGGCCGTTTGCGTGGGTTCGGGCACCAATCCAACTGGTGCGAATGGCGGCGCTCCGACTGACGCGAGGCCTACTTCTTCGACAACGACTAAGACCACTGATGCTGCCGGGAATAAGGTGACCACCACGACCGGCACCCGGGATAACGGCGATGGATCTAAGACTACAACCAAGACCGTTGAGACTGAAGGCCCAGATGGCAGCAAGTCTTCGACAACTACAACAACGACAGGCCTTACGCCGGGCGGGAAGCAGGGCCAGCCGGACAAACCTGATGACGATTTTTGCCGGGTTCATCCCGAGTTGAATATGTGTCGTAATTCGTCGGTCGCCGGGCAGTGCGGGCAGATTAGTTGTATGGGTGATGCTATCCAGTGCGCGACGTTGCGCGAGGCGGCAACGATTCAGTGTCGACAAAAAGAGGAAGAGGACGCGCTCAAAGCGAGTCCTTTGCATGCGTTGGGTCAGGCTGCTGCTAATGGAAATGATCCTGAAAAGGGCACGTTGCCTGCGCCGGGGAATGGTCAGACAGTGGATGTCTCCGCGTTGAATGCCGATGGTTGGCTTGGTGGTGGTGCACCGCCTGAAGATGTGTCGGTTGATTTTATGGGGCAGAGCATTGCGATTCCTTTGTCTAAGGGGGCTTCCGCGCTTTTGGTGCTGCGTTACGCACTGATGGTGGCTGCTGCGCTCGTATCTTTCCGCATCCTGTCGGGTGCAGTCCTGGGGAGCTAAGTCATGCCTTTCGTGAATGTGTTGGCTGGTCTACTGCTGCGACTTTGCGCACCTTTGGTAGGGCGTGTGTTGCTTGCGTTGGGGATGGGGTATGTCACGTACAAGGGCGTCGGCGCGGGGATTGACTGGCTTCTCATGCAAATCAAGATGAACATCGGCGCTATGCCTACGCAGGCCGTACAGCTTCTCGCTTACCTGTGGGTTGATAAGGCTATCTCGATGATGTTTTCGGCCTATGCGGCGGCGGCTCTTATTAAGTTGGGCACGAGCGGTGTGCTGACTCGATTGGTGACGAAGGGTGCCTGAACATGATTGAGCTGAATACTGGTATTCCGGGTGCTGGCAAGACGTGCTATACGCTGTCCAAGGTGAAGGAGAGGGCGGAGCGTGAGAGTCGTCCGGTGTTCTACCACGGCATCAAGGAACTGAAGCTAGATTGGGAGCTGCTGGAATCTCCGAAAGATTGGGCATCGGTTCCACCTAATGCGATTGTAGTGATTGACGAGGCGCAGAAGACTTTTCGTAATCGGTCGTTAGGGTCTATACCTGATAAGTTCGTTACCGATCTGGAAGAGCATCGCCATCTTGGCATTGACCTTGTATTGATCACGCAGCATCCGAGCCTGATTGATCCTGCTGTCCGCAAGCTGGTTGGTCGTCATCGTCATCTTGTGCGGATATGGGGCTATGAGGCTTCTACCGTGCACGAGTGGGACTCGGTCAAGGATAACTGCGACAAGTCGGGCGGTCGTAAAGATTCTCAGAGTTCGCGCTGGTCATTCGACAAGGCCATGTACGGTATGTACAAGTCTGCCGAAGTGCACACGATGAAGCCGTCGATTCCGTTTCGCGTTAAGTTGCTATTGGCGTTGGCTTTCTTTTCATTGTGTGCGTTAGTGTGGCTCGGCTCCTTTTTCTATAAGAAGTTGACGAGTTCTGATGCTCCGGTTGCGGACAGTGCTCCGGTGCCGGAAAAGGTTTTGTCCTCTGTGCAGTCTGTGCCTGCTTCGAGCAAGCATGATCCGCTTGATCCCCGTGTCGATGCGCAGGCTTACGTTTGGCGGGAGACTCCACGGGTTGCGGGCGTGCAGTACACGGCGCCTAAGTATGACGAGTTGACGAAGCCTTCTCGGGTGCCTGTGCCGGCGGCGTGCATCCAGATCGGGTCGGTGCGTGATGAGCGTGCGATTCGGTGTAAGTGCTACAGCCAGGACGGCACGCCCATGAGTGTGGAATTCAACATGTGTATCAAGATTGCCCAGGAGGGCGTCTTCTTGGATTTTGACCCAGATCCGAATAAGCGTGACAGGGAGCGCGTGGCGGGTGTTCGGGGCGGTCCGGAGTCGAAGCCCAACACTCCGGCCGTTCCGCCTCAGAACGGGTCTCAGGTCGTTTCTATCGGTGTTTCTGAGCCTGTTCCGAAGCTTGGTAGCGGCAAGCGTGTAGACACTATTCAAGACGGCCCGCCGAATAACAAGGCTACACGGGCGGCGGACTTTAGTGCTATGCCTCAGGGGTGAGGCGGTGATTGTAGACGCCGCCCGTAGCAAGCCCCGCGCAGCAAGGGCGGCGGCGCGAAGCGCCGCCTAAACTTGTACCTAGAACACTTAAGAACACAGACACGCGAACACAGAGCGTGGGCAGGGCGGTAAAGAAGTTTGAGCTGAAAAGAAAAAGGCCCCGACTAGCTGGAACTGGTCGAGGCCCTTGATAAACCTACCGACATAGGGTTACCAATGACTGAATTAGATTACGAAGCTG
The DNA here is from genome assembly GCF_049904655.1 of Pseudoduganella sp. R-34. Lineage (NCBI taxonomy): Bacteria > Pseudomonadati > Pseudomonadota > Betaproteobacteria > Burkholderiales > Oxalobacteraceae > Pseudoduganella > Pseudoduganella sp. R-34. The sequence goes on along the minus strand of NZ_CP184572.1, from coordinate 3,738,826 downwards.
TTCTTGAGTCAATCGATTTTGAACCTGCTGTGCAGGCTTCTGAGAACGAAAAGCCTTTCGGCTGGAGCGACGATAACACCAAGGGCACGTGGCAAGACACGTTTACGGCCCGTAAGCGCGTCTTTCCTGATGGGCAGTGTGTGGTGACGGTCACGAAGGATAAATTCTTTGTAGGGCCTGCACAGACCCGCCAAAAGGCAAAGCGTGGTGAGTCTGAGAACCGCGAAGCGAGTGAGGAATTCGCCGGGCGTCGTGCTAGGCAAAAGGTGTCGGAGCGCTGTAAGACGATTGGTGCCGATCGCATCGTTACCTTGACCTATCGTGAAAATATGACTGATCGTGAATTGGCACTTAAGCACTTTAAGGCTTTTTGTCGCCGGGTCGGTAAGGTCAACGCGTTTCACTACGTTGCTGTCATTGAGGAGCAAGACCGTGGCTCACTGCACTTCCACGTGGCGGTTCATGGGCGGCAGAACTATTTGCTTTTGCGTTCGATCTGGCAGCGCGTCCTTGGTCGTGGTGAGAATGGTGAACAGATGGGGCAGGTGAACGTAAGTAACCCTAACAGGTTCGGCTTTGGCAAGAATGGTGCGCATCGGCTGGCGGCGTATATCTCCAAGTACTGCGGCAAGGAGATGGCTTTGCGCGATTTGAATCAGAAGCGGTACTTTTGTTCTCGTGGAATTGTGGTGCCTGAGGTTCAGTCGTGGCGCCTTCCGAATTGCACCTGCATGTTGGATGCCGCTCGTGCTGCGTTCCGATTCATTGAAGGCCATACGATGGATGGCTTGATCACTTGGTGTAATAACCCGTTAGGGGTCGTTTACCTCGCGACAGCGCCGGGTCTTCCGGTTGAACCGGATTGTCCATTCTGAATTTCCGTGACTTATAACGATAAATTGGAGGGTCCATGACAAAGCAAATTGAAGATACGCGAACTGGTGATTTGCTCGAAGGGGCTATTCGCCAACGTGGTCGACCATCTACCGGCAAGGCCATGACTGGCGCTGAGCGTCAAGCTTTGCGGCGGAAGCGGTTGGCCGTTGAGGGTAAGAAGACGTTGACTGTAAAGGTGTCTATCGACGTGGTGCAGGCGTTGGCCCGGTTCACGCACTTCAAAGACGAGACGAAGGACGAAGTGATAGAACGTCTGATCCGCACTCAGTTGATGCGTAAGCGTTGACCTAGCAAGTGGTGGCGGGGTATGGGCTGCAAGGCCCATGCAAGTTTGCTGTAGCAAATTAGCCTGGTCGTTTGAGTGCGGCTCTGTCGGTTGGCAATCGTTGGCGGTGGGCGCGCCATGCCAAACATCGGGCGCTGGCAGGTGGTCGGCTATACTGTATGGATATACAGTTCAAATAGGTGCGACCATGGAACAGAAAACTTATCCATTTACGCTGTACTTTGCCAGCTATCGTAAGCCGGGTAAGGCTACGTGGATTAAGACGCGATGGCGTCTAACTCCTGAGGATTGGGCCAAGCACTTCGGCAGTCAAGAGTATCGGATTGAAGAGCACGATAAGCTGGTCATTCGTGGGCCATCATATTCACCGAGTACGGCTGCTCATCATGCACTGGATCAGATCAAGAGCAGAATTGCAATGGACTAGGTAAAATTGCATGAATGCAATTAGAGCTTTTCCCGTTTGAAGCGCTCGGTGACGTCGAGCGGAAGTCGATCTACAACGCCATTCGCAATCGATACTGGTACATTCGAAATTTGCGCCGTAGTGCTATCCATCAGGGGCAGCTACGTCGGCACTATCGGGCGGTCGAGGCCCAAAAAAAACGCCTGCTGTTGGCAGGCGTCTCAAAGCGTGATGTGCTGGATTTTTTAGCTTGCTGCCGTGCGCAGTGCAGCAGGTACAAACATCCGTTTAAACCATGTAAGCACTGCCCGGCGGCGGCGGTAACGAACTTCGCATAATCTATATTATGTCAAATGCTGCGTCGCCGTTATCGCCGCTTACGCCGGGCAATGGCTGCATGGATTAAATGGGTGCTTGTACCTGGCGCACTGGAGCCTGCAACAAGCTAAGAAATCCAGCACTTCACGCTTTGAGACGCCTGCTACTTGCAGGCGTTTTTTTTGCTCGGCCACCTGGCGATACAGCTTGCGCGCCCTGGCCTGGCCGAACCTGCCGCCACGAATATTCCGAAGCTGCCAGTACGCCTGTCGAATCGAAATCTGAATTGCCTTACGCTCTGCTGGACTGAGCGTGTCAAACGGGAAAAGCTCTAATTGCATTGAAGCAATTATAATGCCCGAAAGATAACTCTGCTCTTACGCTGGTTTGTCTTTATCGCGCGCGCACTGCCAACGGATCACAAACACCCGAGCCGCACACAAACAAACATGGCCGCTCACCTGGTCATGGTCTATCTGGGCCTTGCAGCCCAGACCCCGCCACCATCTGAAAATTCGCCGATTTCGTTCTCGAGACAGAATTTAATTCGACCTGGTCAGCTGCAATTTTGCTGCAGAGGTCCCGATCGGGCGCTACCAGGTCGAATTTTGTTCGGTTCGCGACGGAGCAGCGCGCATGAGACGAGCGAACAATTTACGTGACGGTCACGTAAATAGCGAGAGCCTACCAGGTCGGCGGCGCTCATAGAAATCTATTTGCGTGACGCGTCACATTTAATTTGATTTATTGTGACGCGTCACATATAATAACTACATCGACAAAGCGGAGGCATCATGAAGCAACCAGAGGACAGCAAAACCATGGAACTACCATTGGCGCAGCGCGGTCGCGGCCGCCCTAAGCTGGAACACGCGCTAAGCCAGGCTGAACGCGCCAAACGTTACCGCGATAATAAACGCGCAAAGAAAAATAGTGACGGAGCTATCGTCACGCAAAATGAAGCTCAACCAGACTACCCCCTGATGATGATGGCCGACCAGGTCGACGAGCTTGAGCGCCAAGTTGTCGACCTGACCGCTAAAGTCGAACAGCTAACAAGCCTGCTTTACAAGAAGCAGCTCGAACTGGACACCGAGTACCTGAAGAAAGTCGAAGCCGAGAACGCCTTAAGCTACGCGAAGGAAGCCAAATCCAAAATAGAGACTCAATGGAGACGGAGCTACGACGCCCTGGCGGTTCAGAAGGCCGAACTGCGCACACTGTTCGAAGACGCCGTACAGGCGACCAACGCCGCCAAAGCACAGGTAGCCACGCTTAAGAGTGACGCCGCAAAAGCGTCACGCAAAATCAAATCGCTCGAGAAGAAACTGGAAAATGCGTGACGCACATCGGCATCACGCTTAATCATTAACCTTGCGGCATTGCGCTGAAATCGGCCCGCGTTGCCCGATTGTTTGGCGGACCATCCTGGATCGTGTCCTGCCTCTTGCCCGCACCAACCGTGGGCACAGGCTGAGCCGCCCCCATAGAAACCACCTGGGAGCCGTTTTGCGGCGCAATGGCTGGAGTACTAGGTTTGGAGCCTGGCGAAGCCTCTGAGCCCGCTACAGTGCCCTGCGATTGCTTATTCGGATCCGGATTAAAGTCCAGGAACACGCCCTCCTGGGCAATCTTGATGCACATGTTGAACTCCACGTTCATCGGCGTGCCATCTTGGCTATAGCACTTACACCGAATGGACCGTTCATCACGCACCGAACCGATCTGGATGCACGCGGCCGGCACCGGAACACGCGAAGGCTTGGTCAGCTCATCATACTTCGGCGCCGACTGCGGCAAGCCAGCGATCCGCGGCTGTTGCATGGCCACGTAGTACTGCGCGTCTTCCAGGGAACCAGGTTCAAACCTCCGCTTCCCATCAGCTTGCCCAGCTGGTGAACCGGCGCCAGTTGCACCAGGTTGACTAACTTGCGCAGCTTCTGGAACCGACGCCTTGTCATTCCGATGCTGAAACCGATCCAGGAGCCAATAGCCACCCACCAAAACGGAAATAATGAACAGCACGCCAAGAACGACCTTCATCGGAATCGAACGCTTCACCGTATGCACTTCGGCGCTCTTGTAGTAGCCGTAGACCTCCTTCGGGAAGGCCCACTTCAAAGGAATAGCCGACTTCTGAGAACTGGGCGACGTCGGCGCAGCATTCACCGCCGACCACTCATAAATCGTGTTGCGTTCCAAACCGAACTTGCGCACCGCGTGGAAGTGCTGGCCCACCAGCTGCCGGACGAAGTTATCGATTAACGAAGGGTGCTGCGTGACCAGGTAGATATCAAAACCGCGATGGCGGTGTGTCGCCAGTTGCTCATAAAACTCCGGCAGCTTCGACCCGTTCGGCTTCTTCGCAAACACGAACTGGCATTCGTCCATCACGATAATCGAACCATGCGGAAGGTCCATCCACTTCTCAGCCTCGAACGCCTCCCAGGGAAGCGTCAGATCCTTGATATTGTGGTAGTAGACCTCCCTATTTTCCTTCTCCGCCTTCTGCTTGATGTACCACAGTGCGAACAGCGTCTTACCATTTCCAGGAAGGCCAGTGATCAGCGTAATCATTCATCACCTCGACCATGAATAACAGCGAAAAATAGACCAATCACGACCAACAAAGCACAAAGCGCGACCCAGCCCTTAAAGTCGAAAAAATGAGTCATTTGGCCACCAGCTTCTTAACGGTGCCATTCAACGCCTTCATCGAAAGAGCAACCACCACGGCAGAAAAAATCACCGTCAACGCCTTATCGAGCCAAAGATAGCCAACCAATACCAGCGCATCAGCCGGTATACCCTGCACACCAGCAATGGCGGCATCCTTCAATTTCCCAATGGCCAAGTCGATGCCCTTGTAGCTCACGAAACCGAAGCCCAGGGCGATCAAAGCACGCCCCGCCAGCGTACCCATAGCCCCCGCAAACGCGCCAATCAGCGCAGGAATGAACACAGCAAACATAAATCCTCCTACGAAGCCAGAACAGAGCGAGCAACCAGCAGATAAGCCACGATGAACGCACAGGCCATCACCGCTGCACGAAGCGGCTGGATACGTTCACAAACCGCTGAAAACGACATCGTGACGGTTTTTCCCATCACAGAAAAAGACCGATCAGGCAAGCATGATCCGCCGCCGAGAAAGCCCGATTGATCAAGCGAAGCACTCCCCAGGTCAACCTCCCTGCCCTTGATCGCTGCGTCAATCTCGGACTTCATCGGATCGGCGCCAGCCATGACCTGGTCACCAAGCGCCTTGGCGGGCATCTGCTTAACCGCCTCCACATCCTTCTCCTGGGCGCACTGCATTGCCGCAGCAGCACGCAAGGTGGCGCACTGGATGGCATCGCCCAAGCAGGTAATCTGCCCGCACTGCCCGGCGATCGAGGAATTGCGACAGATATTCAGCTCAGGATGCTGCCGGCAAAAATCGGTATCTGGCTTATCCGGCTGGCCCTGCTTGCCGCCCGGCGTCATCCCAGTAGTCGTGGTCGTAGTTGACCCCTTGCTACCGTCCGGCGCTTCCGTCTCGACAGTCTTAGTCGTGGTCTTGGAGCCATCACCGTTATCACGCGTGCCAATCGTGGTCGTGACCTTGTTCCCAGCAGCGTCAGTGGTCTTAGTCGTCGTGGAAGACGTAGGCCGCGCATCAGTAGGCGCGCCGCCGTTGGCACCAGTTGGATTCGTTCCCGATCCAATGCAAATGGGCGTACCACCCGAATCAACACCGCCCTGAGTAGAGCCAGCAGGGCAACTGCCACTCGGACCTGCTTTCGTTGGCGGCATATTCGAACCTTCGGCACCAGTCGGCTTGGCCCCTGAATCTGAAGGAGTACCCGACGGGGTATCCTGCCCATTAGACGTACCTGAGTACCTACAAAAGATGTCTCTACCGCCACCAGCTGCAGGAGCATTCCAACACTCCTCGACGCCAAGCGGGCCAGAAATCCCGCAAGTAGGCGAAGACGTAGGCTGTTCGGGAACAGAGCCGGGCACGACAGGGGAATCAGGACCATCAGAACGATGCCCCGCATAACCGTTCCAACTAACCTTAGACCCGGCAGGCGTCTTACATGGCTCCTTCGGCGGCGTCACACAACCGCCACCTCCCGGCCCCTCTTGGTGAACTTGCCCCGAAGGACAAGACGGAACGGTATAAGGCATAGCCGAACCACTACCGATAATCCCAAAGTACGTGCCGTCCTTATAGTAATTCTTAAACTGACAGCCGCCGCCACTAGTCACAGACGAAAACTCTAAAGTGTAATCGCCGCCAAGCGCATTTTGCCGAGCCCCCTGCGCCTGACAAGCCGCCTCCTGACTGCCAAACAAGCCAAGATCGACCCTACCAACGTAATACATAGTGTCAGCCACCGCCACCCCGCTCCATAAGGCCCAAAACAGTATAAATAGTTTTCGCACAATCACTCCCTGAACAGAATCCAGAAGCCACCGCACACCGCCAGCATCACCGCAATTCCCGCCATATCGACCTCCTGCCCGTTAACCAAAAAAAGGGGCACATAGGCCCCTTTTCGCCGCATGACAGCCGCGACTACTTAATGACGCGACGAATCCAGGAGAACACCGCGATCGACACCACCACGCCGATAATCAGGGCGCCAGCGGTTCCAATGTCGGTCTTGGCAGTCGTGACTTCAGCGGAAATGTCCACTGCCGCTTGCGATACACCAGCAGCCGAAGCCAGGGCCAAGGCGGCCAGATATTTAAATTGCTTTTTCATTCTTGAGTACTCCCTTTGATAACACTGATTAAACTACGAATAGCGAAGGCCGCCGCCCAGCACCCAACGATGGCACCGGACAGCAGACCTCCATCTGCGGCGGTAAAAGAAAACAGGCTGTTCGCCACCTCAGCCCCACTCATGACGACGTAAGGACACGTCGACAAATCCGGCGCAGCAGGGTCGATGACCAGCATCACCTGGCCGTCTACCGTCACCCCGCGTGCGCAAATAGCCATGGTTAGTGCACTCCTACAATCACTACACCAGTTACAAAGAACCCCTGATGGCAATTGAAGGTTGCCGTATCATGGGCTTCACCATACAGGTCGAAACGTCCAGCTTCATGCGCCCAAGGGGTAAATCCAACGTCACCCTCATGCGGCATCAAAAACAAGCCGGTTTCTGCGTCCTGCACGATGTACTTAACCGCCTCGTTATGCGGGCGCATTCTGTTTCACCGTCTTCGCAGCCTCGATCGGACGCAACGCGGAAATGATCGTTTTTTGGGTATTACCATTGGTGACGATCTCCATATCCACTTCGGCCATGAATGGAAACGCGCCGGACAGGTGTTCGTACTTCTTATATTCTTCGGCCTTGCCCAGGTTGTACTCGGCAGTGGCCGTGCCCATGGCGGTGCCCTTGCTCGTGTCCAGATCGGTTTCAACGTAGACCTTCGTGCTATCGAAGGTAGTGCCGTTGTCCATCTGGCCCTTGCTGAACTTCATGCCGGTTACTTTGACGGTCGATTTGAATTTCATTTGATCATTTCCTATACACGCGGCCTACGAAAACCGTTTTCCCCGTTGAGGCCATACGACGGGACGGTAGTAATAAATTGCATAAGCGACGGAATGACAATCGGCTCTTGCTTGTGGATCGGCACCGGGCCACTGGTCGCATGCTGAGGTAACCTGACTTTTTCGGACACTCTCGTTTGTTAAACTTAGCAACGGGAGAAGCATTTATGAAATCGAAGACATACACACCGGAGTTCCGGGCAGAGGCGGTCAAACTAGTCCTCGCACAGGGACTGACACTGGAGGAAGCCGCGCAGCGGCTTGACATTCCTAAGGGAACACTGGGGACTTGGGTTAACGCTGCAAAGCGAAGCAATGATACTGGGGCTGCTCCCGGTAGTCGCAGCGTGGCGGAGCTTGAAGCGGAAGTGGCTAGGCTGCGCAAAGAATTGGCCGTTGAACGCATGGAGAAGGAAGTGCTAAAAAAAGCAACGGCGTACTTTGCAAGGGAGTCGCTGCCAGGTACGCGTTCATGAAGTCGGTGCGACTCGACGGATACCCGACGGATTTGCTTTGCAGGGTCTTGAATGTCTCTCGCAGCGGCTTTTACGCATGGCAGGGGCGCAAGCCGTCGCGCCGCGCTCAGGAGGACGCCAAGCTGAAGGTGGCGATTCAGGCCGTGCATCAGCAATCGCGCGAAACCTATGGCACGCTGCGCGTTCATCCTGAACTGAAGGAGCAAGGATTTGAGGCCGGGCGTGATCGCGTCGCCAGGTTGCGCACAGAACTTGGTCTGCGCTGCAGACAAAAGCGCAAGTTCAAGGCCACCACCAATTCCGGGCATGACATGCCGGTCGCGCCGAACTTGTTGAACCAAACGTTCCTGCCGACGCGGCCAAACGAAGCCTGGGTGGCAGACATCACCTACATCGCGACTGAGGAAGGCTGGCTCTATCTGGCCGGCGTGAAGGACGTTTTCACCTGCGAGCTGGTGGGGTATGCGATGGGGCCACGCATGACGCAGGACTTGACGGCGCAAGCCTTGTGGCGGGCTGTGCGCAACAAAAGACCGGCGGCGGGATTGATCCATCATTCTGATCGCGGCAGTCAATACTGCGCCGAGAAATACAGGAAACTGCAGAACCAATTCGGAATGCAGACTTCGATGTCGCGCAAGGGAAACTGCTTCGACAACGCGCCGATGGAGAGCTTCTGGGGCAGCTTGAAAAATGAGCTGGTTCATCATCGTCGCTTTGCATGCAGGTCTGAAGCGCAGGCGGCCATTACGGAGTACATCGAGATCTTCTACAACCGCCAACGGCGTCATTCGCGCCTTGGCTACAAATCGCCGGCACGCTTTGCGGCAGACTTCAACAAGGAAGTGCTGGCAGCTTGAGACGAGAGTGTCCACTATTGACAGTACACCTCATGCGCAGTAACAGGCAACAAGCGCTTCGGCCAGTAGTCATCACCCTCGCAGCAAACTTCATCGAGAAAATCTTTATCGCCTTCCAATTCGCGGCCTACGCGCAAATGGCGGCCAAACTGACGCTTCACAATTTCTTTGGTCGCATCCCAATTGATCTGTGCGACCTTTTGTTTTAGCTTCAGACGCTCCGGCGCGATCTTGTCTTCAAACTTTTTGAAGCACGGATAAGCACCGACAAAGTATTTCGATGGGTTCAACAGAACATCAGGGACAATCACCATACTGGTGTTCTTGAACTCGACTTCGACCCGGCACCACTTGCTCTGCTTATCACCTTCTTTACGGCCCTTCTCATAGAACCGGCAGAACTTACTGGATGCGCGAGTGCCAATCGTCAACGTGCGCCCCTTACCACTTGGACGACGCCAATTTCCAAGGTGCTGAATTTCAGGAGGACGCCCGCCAGCTTGGAACGAAAAGCCATTAGCTGCCCACTGATCGTCAGCCCAATCGACGGAAAGGTAATCGCCTTGCAGATCATCATGCGCAAGGTCAATGCGCGAGATTGACGGACGCACCGCAACCTCAGTCAGCCAGCGATAAAGCCGATGCTCCCAGCCCGGCGTAGCGTGCGTACAGCCCTGCCCTGTCAATGTAATGAGCATTGTTTGACGCTGCCCACCGAAGCAGACAAAACCCATCTTGTCACCCAACTCCCACGACTCGCGATAGAAATTCATGCCACGCTCACGCTTATTCGTGATGCCGAAGCCGAAGACCGCTTCAAGTTGGCGGGAGGCCTCCTCAATAATCTGGTCATCGCTAATAAGAATCTGGCGCGCCGTACGGAAGAAAGTGTCTTCCAGTACCGTGAAATTGATCCAATCAATAATCGCAGCCTGGCTTTCCGAAGGACGGCGCACCATGACCGTTTTCGTTTCGCCGGAATCGGACAGAACGAGCTTGACCTCACCAAGGTGCTCATCACACAGACTGACCCAGTGGCCGCTGACTTCGGCCTCGCCAGCACTGCGCAAGTTTTCCCCCATGTTATTAATGGGGGGCACCTGTTCGGCGCCTGCGGCTACCCCCTGCTTTTGCGGCATTAACCCCCCTTCCGGGGCCGTGGCGGCTGGCCGTGCCGCTTGCGCGCCCCAGCCTGCCGCCTCAGCCGCAACCTTTGCACGACCATAAATTTCGGACTTGACCTTGCGAGCGGGAGAACCGCCAGATTTAGCGGCATATGCCTCAGCATCACCCTGCGCAAGCTGGCGACGAGCCGAAAGGGACAGCTTCTTCCCCTTACTCACCGAACTCTCCCCAACCGTAATAGCCATAAATCACTGCCCTTAACCACGAAATAACGCGAACCGCGACCCATACGCCAATGACTAGCCCGCCGGCCACATCAATGGCCAACAGCGCCGCTTCAACATCGCTGGAAATATTGATCATTGAGAGGTGTGCGAAATGTGACAATCTGAGAGATTGTCCTGTTGACCTGTTGCTGGTAAACCAATACGATTCATAAAAATTCGCAGTCGGATAATTATCTAACCGCGAATTTAATTATCTAAATGCGAATAGTCAAGGATTTTTCCTATGAGAATCGAAGCGTACCTAGACCAAATCATGCGAAAGCATGGCTACAAGCGGGACAAACAGCTTGCAGAATGGCTGGGTGTCACTCCCGTATCGATCAGCAATTACCGTAGTGGTGAGCGCTCGATGGAAAACGAAAAGTGCGTAAAGATCGCGCTGGAATTAGCCGTCGACCCGATGCAAGTCATCATGGCAGTTGACCTCGATCGAGCAGAGCGCCACGGCCAGAAGAGTCTGTGGGAGGTTTTTATGAACCGTACGACGGCGGTAGCCGCTAGCCTGCTGCTGGCAACGAGTGTCAATTTATTTTTGACACCGAAGAATGCGGAAGCCAGCACCTATAAGCCCTACTCTGTCGCCGAGGCACCGGGTCAATCTATATTATGTCAAATGCTGTTCGTCGCGCTCGCCGCTTACGCCGGGCAATGGCAGCGCTCCAACGTAAAGTTGATGACATTTCGACGTAAACAGGCGTAAACCACCCATTCTGCTCCAAGTCATCACGGTTACATCGACGAAGATTTGAAGTTCCCGATGTCATCAGGATTACGTGGATTCAGTGTCTTGAGGATTCTCTTTGATTCAGCGCACGGCCGTTAGTTGGCAGAAAGTTGTTCCTGATTCTTGCGTCAATTTGTACCCGCCCCTATGCCCGCGCCCTATACTTATGCCACTGAATAACGCTGCGGCGGATTCTTTCCACCGTCATTCAAGGACATCGACTGGCCACTTATGGTAGCTGTACAAATACTCGCCGCCACTTTCTCGATCAGTAAGCTTTGCCCGAATGCGAAATTTTGTTCCAACGGGGTATTCCCGAGAGAGCTCCTTTGAACACTCCACATGCAACTCCGTAGACAACCCCTGCCCGTCGACGGGCCGAATGTGTACTGCCCCGCGAAGTCCTGCCCTTAAGGCTGGCTTGAAGCTCTCCACGATAACAGTTCGATAGAGTTCGTCCTTTTTTGCCATAAGCTCCCTTACAAAAGAATTCAGCAGCGCCTACTTCTTAAAGACTTCCCTCATCTTCTTATCGATCGCTGCCTTGGCTAGGCGAGTCGCTTCCTTCATAAGCTCGCCGTGTTTGCTGCTCGCGCCGCATTTTATGCACTTCACGATATCGGAAGGCTTGGGGTTCTTCGGCATTTCAAATTTCGTACTCCCACAAGAGCATTTGAATGTGATTGTGTCCTGCCCCATGGTTTTCTCCTTGATCTTTACGATTGACCTCAAACGATCAGGCCATAGCGCCGCGCATGCTTGGTTAGAAAGAGATCAATTATGCGTATGCCCCTGAACGCGCCATTTCTAGCAACGCTGCCAGCATTTCCTGTCCAGTCATAGTGTCCAGATAAGAGCCCGGACGCGCGCCTCCCAAAGCAGGCAATGGCGAGTTCAGCCAAGATCCCAACCACCGTGCCGCATCGAACTCGATACTAGCGTCCATACTAAGTACCATCGCGTCTACTCGGCCGATCATTGTCATCAGACCAAGAAGCCTTTCGCTGGCAGCCACAGGGAGTCGCGTTGCGTTGCCCGCCTTGGCCGGAATTCCTAGATCGTTCAATAGAATGCTCTCAGCAATGCCAAGTTCATGGGCCAATGCTTTTGCTCTCGCGACTGTCGGCACGGCTCTTATCATCTGAATGCGATCCGTGGGCGAAACCCTCATAAGCTCGAGATAGCTATTCACCATTACAAGCCTTCCCTTAAACGAGTTGGGCTGAGCCATCATAGTCTTTCCCAGCGATGCAGTGGGCAGACCGGCCACGTTGGCGTCAGAATCAACAAACGCCGGCGCGCTCGGGTGATGCCCACCCGAACCAGCCGACGGCTTTGCACATAAGGGGCGGCGTCTCCGCGCCATAAGAAGGACGATGTCGGCCCGTTCTCCGCTTGGCGAATCTCGCGCACGAAGATCACGCCGTCAAACTGCTTTCCTTTGGCCTTGTGGACGTTCATTACCTGAATCCCTGGTGGCTCAGCAATGCCGTCTAGTAGCTGCTCTTGCGCCAATGCCGCATCCAGTGCGACGCGGGCCCTCGTGTAGACCCCATCGCGCAGCCATTCATCTGACAGCGCCGCCGAGATGCGTTGGCCCCGTTTGAAGGCGACGAGATAATCCAGTTGGGAGGCGCACCGGATCAGTTCTTCGCGGCCACTGGCGCGGAGATGTCGTTTTACTTGTAGCCAGTCTGCTGCAGGATCCCCCGTGAAACCATCGCTCCGCAACTGCCGCAGGATGCTGCGTAGTGCGGCAACTAATTTGATGTTCACCGTTTTGCCGGCCCGGATCTTGGCGGACTGCTGCTGCAATTTATCGACGACCGCCTTCGCGCCACCGGTGGAACGCCTGGCTGCGGCAACTAGCTCCATGCAGGTCGCAATATCTAGCGCCTCCTCATCTTCCTGTTTCGGCTCCAATAAGAATGCAGCCAAGCGCGCGGTCAGCAACGCTTCCGCTTCGTCAAACAGCAACTTGTGCCGGACGACTTTCCCAGGGTTGGCACCCATTCCATTGAGCGCGTTGGACATTTTCAGCGCGCCACTCTTACCCATTGTCAAGATCGCCACAGTGCTAACCGATCCCTTGCCGTCCCCACGCATATCGCGAAACAGATTGCTCAGCGCGCGGCGCAACAAGAGATTCCAATTCGGAGCCTGCTTGCCAACACCATACAAGATCGATGCGATCCCGGCATAGGCACCGGGTTTGACCATAGCTGCCAGCAGGTCGTTGCCAAGTGCTAGAATTTCAGTTCCCGGGCTACGATGGTTGTCGTTGCCAAGGTCGGCCTCCAGCGGCTGAAGCGCGTGGCGAATCCTGTGAATCCGTTCTGGCCCCACCCCGGGCAAGAAGTCGAAGATTTGCTGTTCCAAGTCCGCCAGACACACGACCTGCGTATGGGCGGCGAGCAATTCGATGCAACTCCAGGCATCGTCCCCGGTGTCTTGTGCTTCGTCTACGATGACCAGCGGATAAGTCATTGCCACCTGCGCTAGGACATTGGAACTCGCCGTAAGCAATGTTGCCGTATTCGGCGCAAACAGGTCGAAAGCGACCCTACCCTCTTCCCGAAACAGGCGCTCGCGCTCCTGCGTCCAGGCTGCCCAGTCGGCGTTATCCTTGTCAATGCCTCCGTTAATAGCCTTCTCGTCCTGCGGCAAGAGAATGGAGAGCCTCTTCGGCGCGCCTAACAGATAGCCGTGGACCTTCAGCTGATTCCAGAAGAACGAATGAAACGTCTGGACAGACAAGGCCGCAAGGTCCGCTTTGGGTACCACCAGATTTGCCGCGTCCAGCAAACGGGCCACAGCTGCCCTAGAAAAGCTGAGGAACAGGATGGATTGTCCTGGCACCAAGCCTTCCCGAATCCTTTTCAGGGCCTTCTTCAAGGCCAGCGTCGTCTTGCCGCTGCCTGGCCCGCCCAGCACCATGGCATGCCCAGTGCATGCCAAAATTATATCGCGGGGATCGATAGGCTCGGCGTCCGCCATTCCTACCGCCCCTCGCCAGCACCACCAGTAGGCTGTTGGCCGCGGTTGCCCCCTGGGGCCTTCTCGATCATCGCCCAAAACACCTGGTACAAGAAGTCCATGACGGAAGCGGGTAATTCGTTGAACTCGCACTCCTCAAACAGACGGGCGGCCCACCCCGCGCCTTTGCTACTTTTCAGCGCGTTGCGTGCCAACGTTCGAACCGCGCCCTCCTCCGGGCGTTCGAATGGGATGCCGATATGCGCCCCTTCACCGTCGCGCAACGCAGTCAGAAATATCCACAGACGTTCGGCCGGCATTTCATGTGCGATCAGGTCTTCAAAGCCAAGGTGCGCATGCTCGCTGTTGATGTCATAGTGCGTCGCCAGCGCTTCCTTCTGCGCCTGCGGCCGCTTCACTACTAGATCGTAAAAGGCGAAGGTCTTCAATCCCAGCGACTTGTAAAACTTACCGAACTTCGGAACGTTCGATTCGCCGTAGGCGTAAAAGAAGGTTGCGCCGGAAATGTCCAGTGGCATAAAGCCGAGACCCGCTTCCTCTATGCGCCGCGCGGCGACCGGCAAGGCATGGAATTCTGTCAGCCCCTCCAGCACGATGGCGGCTTTGCCCAGCATGCACTCGCACAAGCCCCACCGGGCGTACTGCTTGAATTCCTTATCGGTAAGGCCGCTTGCCTCCGATACTTTACGGGCGGTGACGACGCCGTTATCGCGGCTGAGAATCAGTGTGTTGCTGGGCTCGAAGCGTTCGATGACAAACGGCGAATGCGAGGTCACGAAGGCCTGCGATGTCTTCTCCAGCAGGTAATGCGTAATACGGCGCTGGGTGTGCGGCGGTACCGCGATTTCTGGCTCCTCCATCGCGAAGATCACTGACTCCGGCCTCATCTCTGCAATGACGGTGAGTAAGGCCAGCACCAAAGTATTCAGAGTGCCCGTTCCCGCATGGGCGAACGGCACGTGATCCTGGTCCGGCGTCAGGGCCAGGAAAAATGCCATGGTCTTGCGCAAGTGATCGCGTGTCAATTCGGAAACGTGCAACTTCGTGGCATGTCCGGTGGCACCCATGGGGATATAGCGCGACAGGCGCTCTTCGATGTCTCGCAGTACTGGCGTGATCTCTGCCGCATCCTCTTCGAGATCCAGCGCGCGCAAACGCTGGATCGACTTTTCCCACAACGAGGTCCTGATCCCCTTCGCCCGCAAAATGACGTCTAGCAGACTGCCACGCTCCAAACTTAATGCCCTGCTTCCGGTGCGCATTGCACGCAGGTACAGGAAGCCGAACAGCCGCTTGATTGGGCGCGGCACGGCCTTCAATTCCCCCTCCTCTTCGTCCGGGCTGTGTGAAAAGTAGGTCCGTGCGACGAATTCGTCTTCCTCGATATCGTACATGCCCCGGGTTTCCATGCGCAGGCAAGGTACGGCATGCGGCGCATGGTTGATCGCCGCTTCGCCTTGCCCCAACAGGCGCTTTTCGACGGTATGCCAATATTCGATATGCCCGCCACATTTCAGCAGCACTTCGTCACCTGGCTCGATCAGGACCACTTCCACGCGCAGCTGCGTTAAGACCGGTGGCGCACCTTCCACTTCGGCCGGTGTGAGATATTGGGCGTTATAGAAGTCAAATTCGTCAATCGCTGGCGTCCGATTCAGGCGGTCCGGTCCAAGGACCAACTCTAGGGCTTCACATATCGTGCTCTTGCCGGCATTGCTCTTGGCCACCAGCAGGGTGTGCCCGTCGAACAAGAAATCAGCTGATCGGATGCCGCGGAAATTCTCGATGTTCAATCGTACAACCTGCACGGCGTCTCCTTGACATTAGTGAAATCCATGGCCCCTTACCTGCACCGGCGGCAATCCCAGCGTCAGCATCAGGACTGGCCGTGCCGGACAATGCTCGCCTGTCCGATGAACTTTCCTACCGACTATTATGATTGACCAAACGCAGGAAAATCTCACGAATAATCACGCCCAGCGGATTGGTTTCGGGCTTCCGGACGAGATGCACGGCATGGGGCTCGGCAAACTGGCGCGCGCGTTCCGGCCGGGACGTTGGTTTGCAGAAAGTTGTTCTCGAATTTTACATAATTTTGTGCCCGCCCCTATGTCCCGTGTAGCCGCGAACTACTAGTGGCTATCGTTCCTGCAATTGAACCCGGATTGACCATTCAGTCAAGCAGTGAACCTGCGCAGCGCTCGCACTGGTCCTGGTGCAAGGATGGAAACTTCTTCCTGTACAGTGGTTCCCGGTTCGGCGTTTAACGAAACTCGGATACCCCGGTGGTCTCGCCGGAAAGCGTGAGCCGAGCCAATGAGTCCTGCATCTTTGCCTAACTTGACGATCATTAGCACCAAGAACGACGCGGTTTGTTCTGGGTCAGCTATTTCGGCGTACATCTCGCGTAGGTCGGGCGCGCTCGGTAGCGCCAGGAAACTGGGGTGCGAGTGCCACTCTCCCAGATAGTTGAATCGCTGGGGTTGGTTCCCCGTCAGCAGATGGAAGCGGCGCATGAACTTGCGGTGCTGCGCGGGATCGCGTACAAACAATGTCGGCGTACCATCTCGCTGAACGGACAGAGCCTTCACCAAAAACTTCCCGTCACCAGTCTGCTCGGCGGCCAGTACGCCCCCAATTTCGTTGCGACCGGCGGCGCGTAGCTCTTTCTTCAATTTCCTCACGCACTTCGCACTCAAGATCACTTCAATCATTGGTGCTCTCTTGCGCAATGCGAGGTAGTGTCACTGCCCGAGTCTCGAACGGAGCTTCAAATATCCATTCTTCGCGCAAACCGATCAGGTAGGCGGACTCAGGGTAATCAGATAGGTCTGATGGGCGAAGCGAATCGAGAGACATGCGGGAAAGGTGCGCGGAAATGACCGAAACATCGGCATCATCGGCAATCATCGCCTGTTCATCGTGTTCGCTGCCGTAGTCGATGTCGCTGTCGTCCGGCGGCTTTGGCAGTTCAGGATCGGTCATTGCGACATAAAGCTGATGCCGTACGTCGAGCGCTGGATATTCAATGCCTGGCCTGGATCGAACGATATAGCCGCCGTAGCCGCCACCAAATACGCGGCCCCAGACCATCGGAATCTTCTCTTGCGTTGCAACCGCGGCAGCGACGCTAAAGCCTTGGCCGCTTCCCGATGTTTCCACAATTAAGTCACATTGCCCGAGCTTCTCCAAGGCCGTCAGTATCCTCGCCGTCGAGGTATGTCCGTCTAGGCGCCCTTTCCAGGTCTCGACGTCGACTTTGGGGCTAATTGCCCGTAGGCGATTGACCACGCCATCAACTTTATGTGCGCCAACGGCAAACCAGTCCAGCTCGTTACGCACCAGGTTCCCGGGTTTTAAGACATCGCCGTCGATTAAAAGGAAATTCGATACGCCGCACCGGACCAGACTGGCCGCAACCTTGCTGCCCATGGAGCCGCAGCCGACGATAGCGACGCGCTTACCAATCACCGCGTCATTACGAACCGGTGTACGTTGTTGGTTATCCATAGGGACGTTCGCAACCTCAAAAACCTTCTCTTTGCCAAGGAACTTCGCCAAGACCTTGCTGTTCAAAATGCCGACCACCACTTTGGGGCTGTCAAAAGGAATGTCCGAAAAATGCTGCCAGACGTCTGCTGGCGCGCAGTCGGCGTTGGTCAGCGCCTGATGCCGCTGGTCTCCCTCCTCCAGCTTGGCGATGCGGCCAATGCTGACACCGTAGGTGCTAAATTGCTTTGGAACGCCATGATCGGTCCACGCATCGAAATTGGTGTCGCCAATGAGAGCGATACCCGTAAATACCCAAGACAGGTCGTACTCCACGCGCGCGAGCTCAAGTAGACTGACGACGTTATCGCGCCGATTAATTTCGGCAATGAGCTCGTCGGTCAGCACCAGCCGAATCAGTTCCCACGATAAGTACTGCCCTTCCGTGAAACGATGGTCACAAGCCACTTCAAGAGGCGCACCTGTTTCGTCCAACGTCGATTCGGTCTCGAGCAGCTTGCGTGCGCTGTGGATCATGTCGCCGCCAGTTAAGCTGGGGTGCCAGTTATCCGTTCGTATTTCCAGGCAAAGCTCCCCGCGCCCCCATTGGTGGGAGGACCATTTTGCATCCTCTCTTGGGATCACCTGGGGTGGTGCATAGGGGTAAATGAAAGGATAAACGACCTTAGCCTCCCACCATTTTTCGCCGGCTAGTAAGTCGATGTCGACGCGCGCAGTTCCCTGCACTTCGTCAATATGCCAGGCGACATTTTTTACCCAGCCCTCGGAAACCAGAGCAGCAATAACCTGCTGCTCCAGCGCCAGGCGATCGTCCGGCCGCTGAAACCACATCAGGAAAAGCCTCGCTGGCTGCGCGAAGGTTGGGCTGCGGTAGCATTAAAGGTGAACCCCGCACTGGCAGCAGTGGGCAGCGCAGCTTTGGCGAGACTAGACCCAATAGAAGCGGAGTTTTTCTTTGAGTCCTCCTTGGGCTCCAGGGCTTCCATCGCCACAGCGTAGTCAAAGTCGGCGCGGCGCCGTGTTGACCCGAAGAGGGTTTGAAAAGCTCCTGGCGCATTTTCGTGCAGTGTAGGGCCGATCGCGGTCTGGCGGCCCGCGCAACGTCGTTGCTCCGACTCTGATTGCAATACCGAGCGGCTGATGCAGCACCGCACGCGCTCGCCCTTAATGCCCAGTCTGGTGACGGAGGTGACGCCATGCTCCAGTCCGATCTGCAGTCCCAGTTCGTCAGCATCAATGCCACCGGTCTTCAGCTCCTTGAGCGCAAGATTAAAGCTGCTACGCATCGCGGCCGCACAGAGAATAGCGTTTTGGGCGGTCTCTGCATCGTCCGTCGTCGGGGCTGTCCCTTCCACCAGAATCCCATGCACGCAGTCGCCGATAAAGCGAATCTTTTTGCCTGC
The DNA here is from genome assembly GCF_049904655.1 of Pseudoduganella sp. R-34. Lineage (NCBI taxonomy): Bacteria > Pseudomonadati > Pseudomonadota > Betaproteobacteria > Burkholderiales > Oxalobacteraceae > Pseudoduganella > Pseudoduganella sp. R-34. The sequence continues at coordinate 3,719,981 of NZ_CP184572.1, read as the reverse complement.
AAAGTCTTCATGCAGGACGCTGTCTAGCTCACCCCGCAGCACGTGCAAAGCCTTGACGACGCTCTTTGCCTTCTCATCATCATCAATGCGATCGGCCACATAGCGCGTAAAGTTATCGATGTCGGCATACAAGGACACACTCTCTTGCCGACGCGAATTTCCAGGCGTCAGGTCTTCGATTGCAAGGGTCTGATACGGCGGCGTATGGCGGGAAAACACGAAACTGCCGATGGGGCTGCTCTCCAGTTCTTCCTCCCACTTTTTGACCACTTGATCGACGTTCACTGTGAGCGCGGCATCGCCCTGCGCTTCGGTGACTTGTTTCATCGTTACGGCGGTGGCGTCCACATCGAGCACCTTGTCCCAGCCTGCAGCCACCCGGGCATTATTGGTCATGTAGATGCCTTCCCCGCTTCCTCCGGCACGCTTGGCCGCCTGGTTTGCCGGGTTGCCCAAGAACAGCGGCTCACGGCTGGAGCGCCGACCGTTATTGACCGCAAGCGCCTTACCGGAGTCGATACCCACGCGCGTTTTTGCCGCAGGAAGCGGATCGTCGCCGTTCTCACCAGTCTTGGCAAGGACTTCCCGAATCAACTGCGCGGTGGCGACGGCTTTCATCACGCGCGCCTTTTCATCGTCGTAAGGCTTGGCGAAGACGGCGTGCAGGCGCTGGTTATGGAAGTCGACCTCGATGGCATCTACCTCGAGCAGAATGCTCCGCACGGCCCGGTAGTGCAGGTTCAGGAATCTGAGAGTGCGTTGATGGGACCGCTCGCCCTCCACGGTGGTGACATTGAGCATCTCGTCGATGTTCAAAATGTCGATGTACAGATGCACCCCGTCCACGCGGTACGCCAGCCCATTGGCCAACCCAGTGAGGTCTGTGGTACGCACGTACTCTTTGATCGTGACCGTTTTCACTTCATCGATGCGCGTCGTGATCCGCTTTTTCGCACGCCCCTCTTCCCAGGTCCGCTTTGCCATACTTCCCCCTAGCTTCAGAATTCTTCTTTGGAAACATTTGGATTCCACCCTTGCAACATTTAGGCTAGCTTGGGTCGAAAACTTCAGGTTCAAGGATAGCAGGAAATTATTTTTACCGAGAATTAAGGGTTGAAATTTCCATTCGGAAACTTAAGCGGATGGGCGAATAAGAGTAAAACCGAAATCCTCGTAGAAGACTTTTAAGGCGATAATTTTTACCTTCGAAACAGCATTGGTCGTACGCCGTGTATGATGCACAGATGCAAGAACTCGTGGGGTAATCGATGGGCGACAATGCGCAGGTCAAGCCGATGGACGATGACGACCGTCTAAAACTTTATTCGAGCTACGCCGAAATAGATCGAAAATGGACCTCGGTAATGGATTCGAAAGGGACGTTTTTTTCCGCGATGAATGCGGGTATTCTTGCGTTCTTATGGGGCAGTGTAAAAATCAAGGACTGGGACGGGGCGGCATTCGCTTTCGGTGCCGCTGCCACCGCCTGCTCACTGCTTGCGCTCATTGCGGCGATTCTTGTCATCACTCCCAGGGAAAGTCTTTCTATTCTGGTCGGGAGGCGAAGCCCTTGGACCGCTAAATATAAGCCATTAAGCTTTTATGGGTACATCGCCAAGAAGTACGGGAAAGGCGGCCTAATAAACATGATCAAAGACTTTAGGGAACTTGAAACGGAAGCATTTGCATACGAGGCTCTAGAACAGCATCATTCCTTATCCCAGGTTGTTCAAAGAAAGTCCAATTGGGTCTTTCGGTCGGCCGCCTTAACCTTTATGTCTTTATCACTTGTCGTTGCTGCCCTGTTGGCTTGGAGATGGCCGTAACGCGGCACGCGATTTCATCCAAGTTAATATCGATGCGGCATACCCATAGCTGATTTGAGTTGACGATCGAATATGAGGTTTATTCAAACCGCCAATAGTAATCTGAGCCATAGATGGTCATCGTTGCCATTTCGCTCCAGGTGTACTTAGTCCACATGGCTTCACCGCTGACGTATTTGACCGAGTCGTGCATGGCGTCGTAGACATCTTCTGTTATCCACGTTTTTCTCCCTGCAACGCCGGTCAGTTTCGCGGCGTAATTTGCCGCCCTACCAATCCACACCAGGTCGTTATCTCCCCGCACGCCGGTGCGCGCCGATCGCAGCCGGCTGGTGTCGATGCCCGCGATGTGTCCCACCTTAAAATTCTGTCCGGAATACTGATTGTTCAACGCGGGCTGGATTATCTGGAGTACTGCGAAGTTAATCTTCAAGGCGCACCGAACTGCCGACGTGTTTTTGGCCGAGCCGGTAAAGATGCCCATGACCCGGTCGCCATCGTACGCCGTGATGGTCCCGCCTTCATCACGGATAATATCGGCTGCGCAGCGCAAAAACGTCTTATAGACTTCAGCGCTGAAGGTCCAGTCATGCTGATTAACCATCTTCGTGGAGCCGTTCAAGTCCGCGTACAACACGGTTGCCTGCTCGAAATCTTTAGCGTGGTTCGAGTTCAGGCGCAAATCTTCAGCGGCGGGAACAGATGATGTACTCTGGACTTCCCACCGTTCACGGAACGTTTTTCGGACGTCTTCGTCCAGTCTATTTTTCAGGCTCATGGTGGATCCGGGCGCCTTTTAATTGTTGGGACCAAGGCGGTTGATGTGATCGCGCAGGAGGTTGCAGGCCGGCGCAATCAGCGCCGCCGCATCTTCGCCTTTGACGTATCGGTACGGAACCGTCGTAATGCCAGCTAAGTCGCTCGGCAACTTTACTCCGGCATCGCGCGGCTCCATGAGAATCGCACGCGCCTTGCCCAGGCGCCCCATGAACAGACCCAACTCGAAAATGACGTTGTCACGCGGTGCGGGCCACTCTTTTCCCCGGCTCTCGGTCAAGTCGTCTGCATGGGCAATGGCGATGGCGAAGTCTGACTTGTCTACTTCGTCTTCGAGGCTCTGCAAGGTGTAGTTGGACACCTTGAAGACGCCGTCCGTCCAGACAATCGTGGTGAAAGGGTCGTGCGCGAACGCGTTTTGCACTGCCCGTGCTACTGCCATGGACTCGGCGGACGAAATGATGAACACCCTGATTTTCTCTCTGGCGGCGGTGACCATTGCATTGCGCTGCTCGAGCCTGCGGGCCAGTTCCCGAGCAAGGCAGCGGTAGATCTCTGGGTAGCGCGCGGCATATTTTGCCATGATCGGTTCCGGGATCTTTGCTATCACACCAGCTTCGGTGACCAACACCGTGGCGGCGCGCTTTTGCAGGGGCTCAATCGCAGCCATCTCACCTACGTGATCGTTCGCCTGGCGCCTGCTGACGATGCGTCCATTGACCAGGACGTCCACACGGCCGGCGAGGATCATGTAGACGTCGTTATCGGTGTCGCCCTGCTTCAGCAAAACTTCACCCGGCTCCACCGCACGAAGTTCGATCTCTTCGGCGAGCTCTTCCGCCAACTGGCGATTGCCCCCGACCATCTTTTGTGTGACTAGCGCTTCGACGCGCAGGCGTCGGCCTTCATCCCCTTGAAATCGATTTAACATACGTATTTCTAGCAAGTTTTTACGGAAACCCAATAGTACTTGCTAGAAATAAAATATCAAGGGCATTGGTTGGTGTTTGTCTCGATATCGGTCTGCTCGCACAACCTGTGCACGCCGAGCACGTGGCGCCGATCATGAACGAGGTTCGAGTTATGACACCTGCTTACCGCGTTGGAGCACTAGACCGATGACTGCTTCAAGGTCGTCCAGAATCCTGTGGATTGTAGCCAGCATGGATCGAATGGAAGAATGGCAAGGGCGCAGGAGAGCCTGTGGGTTGCGTGCCAAGGCACATGCGAAAGCCGAAGAAAAAGCCGCCCTGCAAATCTTCGACTGCATGTCGCATAAACAGGGAAGCGCCCGACATGAATAGACTCAATATCGGAGCATTACTTGTTGAGTGAAGCGGCTACCACGATCACTTGCGCTGCGAGATCTTCTCGCAGTTTCTTCACTTGCGGAAGCAGTTTATCGAGCTGTTGCCGAATCACAGGGTACAAGCCGAGAAGTTTCTCCGATATTTGGCTGCTCGGCATGGAGTCATCGCGAATTCCCTCTGCGATCGCGCTATTGCGATCAAGAAGAGAAAAAAAGAGGTCGAGCTCGGCGTAAATGGCTATCACGGTTCGCCTAATCCGGTCGTCAGGAATTGCCCACACTTTGTCGGCGTTGGCCCGGTAGACGGCGAATCGAAAGCTGGCACTGGGGAAGATCATCTGCAACATCCCGCTCAACAGCACCCCAAGATCATTCGACATTTTTCTATCAATATCGGCGAGCGCCGTCGAATACACCTCCAACTCGGCGAGCAACGCGACCATGGCTTGCCGCTGCCCCTCAATTTCGTCGCGCGCCACCTTCTCCGCTACTTGACGCAACTGCAAGTGAATGCCGAGCCAAGCGGCGAATATTGCCCCGATTGCCCCCCAGGCTTGAAACCATCCAGGGAGACTGGACTCCTTGTCCGGCCAATTCAAATAGCAAGCAAGGCTTACTATAACGACGCTCGTGACACCGAAAAGAGCCTCCAACGAAATCTTGAATCTTGGAAACACATCACCCCCGAATTTAGCATCGGAGCAATATTAGCACGTCGATTGAACGCCCTATTCTTATGGACGAAGCCGTGATGCTCGCCAAGCTGGCCGGCACCAAAAGGCTGGCGGGCCGCTTGGTCATGTAGGCGCGTCAGTGGATAAGCCGATGGCACCTTCGTCTGGCGAACCCGCAGTGTTGTGCTCGCCGCTCAGGCATGGCCTCGCTCAGGTGCTGGTAATGCTCATTGCGATTGTGGCTCAGCTTTGCCGCCGTCCGGTGCGGACTGGAACTTCATCAGTTCTGCATTCGCCCGCTCGAATTCCAACTGTGTAGTGATCAACGTTCGGCGCACTGCGTCGCATTCTTCTTGCATCTGATCGAATCGGGTTTCGAACAGCACCTGCCACTCCTTACGTTCTTCCAACTGCGCAGTGAGTGCGACACATTGGCTCTCGAGGCCGCGCATTTTGTCAAGCCTGATCTCCAGCGAGCGCACGATTTGCTGTTCCGCGTAATGGGCGCGCTGAGAAGCGGAGAGTTCCGCGACGAGATTGGCCGCCTCCAGGTTGAGGCGACTGACCTCTTCCTGCTTGCCGCTTGCGATGTGCTGCGTGGTACGAAGGTCGGCGCGCAACTGCTGAATTTCCGACTCATGGCGGTGCGTCTCGAGTAATCGTTGATCATGGGCCGCTTGCCTGAAGTGTTCCAGTGATTCTCGGGCATGGCGGTGCTTCTCTTCAAGCGAGAGGCGATGAGCCTCATTCTCTTCCAGGCGAATCTGCAAATCCGTTGCCTTTTGCTCCGACGTGTGCCGGGCGATCCGCTCTTCTTGTAGTGCCTGCACCGTCAAGCGATGGGCCGAGCGTTCGCGTTCAAGTTCCGCCTGCAACTGCTGCACCTGAGCTTCGGCCGCCGTCGCGCGTGCAGTGGCCGAAGCCACCATCTTGGCTTGCTCGGCTGCCGCTTCGGCTAAGCATGCGCGTTCACGCTCGAGGACGTCGCCTGTTTCCCGCTGCAACTGGCTAGAAAGCTGTTCGATGTAAGTGTGCAGGGCATGACTGACGTTTAGTGGCTCACTTTCGGCCTCTTCCTCCTCCAATTGCCGCAACATTTTGTGGATGGTGCTCTTGGAGCCTGTATTGCCCAATTCGATACGTACCGCATCGATTGAAGGATGTCTTCCTTGGGCACGCAAAGTGTCACGTGCTCCGCGAACGTCTGAAAGATACACTCCTGCTCTGGCCATAACGCCTCTCCTAAATTACGTACTACGTTACATACTGTCGTAGTATGTATTATTTTTGGCCTTTCCTCAATCGAGAATACATACGAAATAGAGTCGTGATAATGTAAGCTTATCCCATGTGAGCGGGGTAAAATGACCATCAGGTCGCGCAAAGGCGGCGAATTGCGTCCCATGCTGCGACGGCAGTCTCCACATCCGAACTGCGATCCCCATGAAAGAACGCCTGCCCGCTCCCCTCTTTAAGTCCGATGCACGCACGATGCCGCAGGCGGCTGCACTCCTCGCACGGCTTGCTGCCGATCCTGATCAATTGCTCGTCCTGCTGGAGCTCCAACGCCTACTGTTGCGGCGCATCCGTTCGCGCGAGCGGTTTGCCCTGCGGGCGCGGATGTTGAGTCGCGCACTGCAAAAGAAGCTCCGCAATGATCGACCGTCGAAAGATGTCGCCAACGACCTTCGGTTGCGCCAAAGTGCATGTGAGTCGAACCTTGAGCAGGCCCGGTACTCGATTTTCCTGTGGAAGTGCTTTGGCGACGGCGCCGCGTGCGTCTACCAGAGCCCTTATAACTTGAAGCACCTGCTCTACGACCAGAACTACCAAGTCAAGCAGGAGGCTGGCTTCATAACTGGCAAAGAGGGATTGTTGCGCGAGTGGGCGATTCTTGAGCACGGTATTCAGGCGGGTGTACCAGTGGTGCTGTCCGACCTGACCAATATGATCCGGTATGGAGATGTCTGCGCACTCGCAGCTGCGGACCCTGTGCCAATCGAGGTCAAGAGCAGCGCGAACTCGGGCTCACGCGTGGTGCGACAGGCACAACTGCTCGATGAATTGATGTCTTTTTATGAGAACGATGGCGCCAAGGAATTTCGCGGGATACCGAACGTCACACGCCAAGCCATCGCGTCGGGGCCCTCTTACGCCGACTTAATGAACCAATGTATCGCGCAAGCGCTGCAAAATGGCAGCGCCATGGCGAATCCCGAACCAGGGCTCCATTACTTGGTTGGGGCTACCGAAGATGGCTTAGATCGGTTCATGAGCCAGCTCGTGAGCCCAATGAAGGTCTACCGGCTACTAACGCCGACTCCCAATTGGTTGCCGTGCCTTCCTTTTACGTTGACCCTGAAACCAGAGAACCTGATGGCATTTCTCACAGGGGCGGTGACGGTTCTTGTTGTGATCGATATGCCGCATCTTAAGGGGCTCTTCCGTAAGTATGGATCCCACGCGACCATGATGATGGATGGGACTTGGGCCATTCAGTTGTGCGTCAACCCTGACAATCTACTGGAAGGCGTTTTCCGCGTGAGCGAGCTTCATTTTGCCCGCGTAGGTTTGGAATTCCAGTCGCTGGAATGGTTCGCAAAGGAAAATGCGATCGATCTGTCGGAGCCGGTGACATCAATGACCAAAGAGGAATTCGAGGCGCAGCCATTGAACACAGTGTGGACAACTGTACCGGAAGACTGGAAAGCGGTTCGCGACTTCTATGATTCCGGCCAACTCGGTCATGAGCCATGACAGACGTCGAACGCTATATTAGTGCCGGTGAACGGGAGAATACGCGTCGTAGCTATCGCAGCGCGGTACTTCATTTCGAAGTCGAGCACGGGGGCTTTCTGCCAGCATCGTCAGATGCAATATGTGGCTATCTGGTGAAATATGCCGGTTCGCTCGCGATCAATACCCTATTGCAGCGGTTGGCCGCCTTGGCGAACTGGCACGTCGAGCATGGGTTTCCGGACCCCACCAAAGCACCTACCGTAAGGAAAGTACTTAAGGGAATCAGAACGTTACACCCCGCACATGAAAAGCAGGCGCGGCCGATGCAGATCCAACAGGTGCAGCAGGTGGTGACGTGGCTCGATGCGGCAATTGAGGCTGCAGCTCGCAACGGCGAGATTACCATCGTGAAGCGCCATACGCGGAATAAAGCGTTACTTTTGCTGGGATTCTGGCGCGGGTTCAGGGGCGACGAACTAACGCGTTTGCAGGTGCAATTCGTTAGTGTGGCGCCTGGTGAAGGAATGACCTGCTATTTGCCGCAGACGAAAGGCGATCGAGCCATGTTGGGCAGCACATTTCACACACCCGCGCTCAAGGCTCTTTGCCCTGTGGATGCCTACATGGCATGGATTGAGCTGGCCGGGCTGTCCGAAGGCGCGGTTTTCCGTGCGGTCGACCGCTGGGGACACCTTGGCGAACAAGGCCTCCATATCAATAGCTTGGTACCTCTTTTGCGCAACCTTTTCACCGCCGCCGGTGTTAGTTCGCCTCGCCAGTTCAGCGGACACTCGTTGCGGCGGGGTTTCGCCAACTGGGCAACTTCCAACGGCTGGGATCTCAAAACGCTCATGCAGTACGTGGGGTGGCGGGACGTACACTCAGCGATGCGCTACCTTGACGCATCGGACGCCTTCCGCGACCTACGCAAATCGGCTTCGCAACCAGAATCTCCGGCGGAACACGCAGGCCCTTCAACTGGCCCACCGGCGCAACGCTGACCTGCGAGAGATAGAGGGCGTGCTGGATCAATTGGCGAAATGAGCATGCAATTGCAGACATTTGGTCGCCGGTGGGTTGCGCGTCCCATTACCGGTCCAATCAGGCTGGCGCACAATATCGGGCGGACGCGGGCTTTGATGAAGCGCCAAAGCCTGTCGCTCCGTTGTCGGGTTCCTGTCATGTCGCCTTTGTGCCTCACGTCCCATACTTGGTGCTACCGATGAAAACAACCTTGGAGTGATTCAATGAGCACTACGAACAACATCCAACAGACCCGGCCACTGACAGCTGCTGAACTGGCCACGTGCATCAAGCTGTTCCGCGATACGCGACAGTGGTCACAAGAACAATTGGCTGAAATTGCGGGCCTGAATGTTCGGACGGTCCAACGTGTCGAGCAAGGCTTGTCGGCTAGCCTCGACACGCGCCGTGCCCTCGCCTCCGCTTTCGAATTCGAGAACATTGATGCGCTCAATAAACCCTTCACGATCCCGTCCGATGCCGAACTCAAGGATGCAAAAGAGAAGTTCGACCGCGAGCACGTAACACTGACGGCAATTCCGCTGACATCGGGCAAGCAGTTGGCCAAGCTCGCGCAAGCCTGCGCGATGGATCTGACCGAACCGGCTTTCGAATTGACCCGTGACGCGGACGAGACCTTCGCCAGGTTGGTGGATTATTTTCGAGAATACCGCGATTGCTCCGATCTTTACTCGGAAACACAGAAGTTCGACGTGTACGACGAGATGCAAGCGCTCATCGACGAATTACAGTCACTCGGCGTCTCCCTACGCTATGCCGAACGAAGATTGCAGGTCAAATGAGGGACGGACGCAGACAGCCGCCCGCTACCAGTGGATGTTCTGTATGTAGTAGGCTTCCCGCTTGGTCAGGAGCCCGACGAGTTCGCGACGCCAAAGGCGGGGCGAATGGCGCTGTAAGATACCGCTGGGCAACGCCAAGTGCCCTACTTTTGTGAAGAAGGCTGGCGCGGTTCATGGCTTGCACCGGTGCTTAGAATGGGCGTGATGCGTAACATGACACAAGCAGCGCAATCGGCAGGCCACAATTCCACGATATCACTGGACTTTACAGCAAGATCAGGCGGCGCCGGCGCTACCACTGATCGCGTCGAACGCAAGCGGCGGTAGTGAACCTTCACAAATTGCTGCGCGGCGTATTGATCTGACCAGAGGTCGGTCAGGCACTTGGGACGCTGCGCCAGGTCTGGCGAATAAACGCTTGTCCCGATGCCGCGCCGGGAGCCGTACTCCCAATCGACGACGCCAAGCATTCGAGAGCGGCGATCAGTGCCTAAGGAATCATGTCGCGCGCTCGTGCAGATGGCCTGAACGGGTACAAGGGCATGCCATCGATCGTGGGGAAATAGACTCCACCTTCGACGTGGCGCGACAGCGTTCTCCAGTTAGAAAACACTGGCACGAGCGTCTCTGGGAAACCCGGCACCATCAGAGCCTCGCCAATTGTCATATGCCTGCGCATATTCAGATAAGAATGGATGATTGCAAAGGCCGCTAGTAACCATGCACGGTAAGCGATCAGCGAAATATGTCCATATTGTCCCCATAGTTCCAGTGCACGAGGCGTGGTACGTAATATCGGCGGAGCGCCGGTCGAGACAGGTCTCAAGTCGCCTTGCTCGCTTGAAATTCTGAAAATCAAATAGGTCAACTCCAACAGGTTCCAATCGCCAACGATTGTGTTGTCTGCCGCCGTGTCCAGGAGTGCGCACAGGCGCCGGTCCTCAGCTTCTGCTGATTTACCCGCAAAGATCCAGCGTGCCAACCGCCTGCGCGTAGCAGCGTAGGCCAGCGACAATTTGACTGCGCGTCGCTTTCTGCTGGCCTCCCAAAGTGGTCTTTCATACTCCTGAGAACGGCGTTCGTTATCGTTCACCCACCAAAGGACAAATGTCATCCCCAACGCCTGCGTTACGCCCTTCGCGAGGGGCTCCTCACTGACCGCTTGCTCCGCAGCGTGCAGGATATGCTCAATGGGTTTCCATTGCCGAAGTGACCCTTGCGCTTGGTCGGTGAACACTTCAGCAGGTGAACAAAGAAACGTTAGGCGATCAAACAGGGCAGCGCAGTGTCGCGCCGGCTCCGCGAACACTGCAGCCAGGTGGTCAGCATCTGACTGAAGTTGCTGGTGTAGGCTAAGGCTCGGCGATCCCCCTGCAATCGGTTCCTTGCAGTGAAGGCAGCGGTAGCCTGTCAGGCCAATGCTTGCGCGCGCATGCGCATCGTTGACCGCGCGGCCACAATGCATGCATGCTTTCGTCAGCGGACAACCATGGATTGGGCAAATGTCCAGCCTACGCCACTGGAAGAGGAAGCTGTGGTAGCAAGCTTCCAGGCAACATGGGCAAAAGCGGAACTCGGTCTCGATCCAACGGAAGGTACCGGATTCACCGGTGTTCATTTTCATGAACACCCGTTCCGCTGACAATTTCTTCAGCCATTCGCGCAGCAAGCTGTAATGCGCGACGTAGCCCAAAGGGACATTCGGGGGAAGACGCTCTTTGGGATCGTTCTCATGCGTGATGCACAAGTTCACCAGTTTGATGGGATTAAACCCATGTCGCCAGCCAAACCTTGTCATGGCTGACCGCATGGATTCGAATGGTAGCGGGGGCAAGTCCGAGCCGCCCAGGACGCTCAACCGTCTCATAGCCGCACCCGTCCGCGCCGTTTGCGCTTGTCCTCGGCAGCAATCTCGGCCGCATCTTTGATCAAAGCATAGTCGATGGCGGTATGCCATAAATTTTCCGGCAGGTTCCCACCTTTTGCTTCGATATCGGCGTAGTCGACGAGAAAACGTCGAATGGCGAGAAAGAGCTGCCTGGCCGAAACGCCCCGCGCCAAGGACTGCCCAGGCAAGCGCTGCCGCAACCCTTGGACCAGCGTATCAGCCTGGTCTTTCATGCGAAAACCCTGCTGCCAGGCTTTGGGAACGAAGAATTGCGTCCACGTGCAATTACTCGCCGGTGGATGCTCCTGTTGGTCAATTGCGGCCAGCAGTGCCTGGATATCCTCCTTGGTGCTCAAACCCCGGAACTGTACGCGGCGTAGGGTGAACCGACTAATCAGGTCCAGACGGCCGGCCTCGCGCAACTTGTCGATGGCCCCCGTGAAGTCCGGATCCTGGCCCATCATAATCACCACCAGTTGCACTCCCGCATCCTCGAGGTGATTGCCGATGTCTTTGAGAAACTGGAAATCCTGCAGGGCCATCTCCTGGGCTTCGTCGATTAACATGACCACCAGTTTCATGTCGCTGCTCCTGCCGCTATCGATCAGCCGATGCTCAAGCCGTATCCGCAAATCATAGGTCTCACCACTGATCTTGGTTTCACCCACAGTGATCAGGAAGTGTTTAAAGAATGCCCGTATTGAAGGCACTTGATGGTTGTCGATGACGTGGCGATAGATCGGCACGTCTTCGAACAGCCTCCTTAGCTCCCGCTCGGCCATGGCCAACCCATACGACTTGCCGTATCCGCTGGTCGCGGTAAAACAGTATCCCTGTTCCCGCAGCATGACAGCCTTGCGTAAATCGGTGACTAACTCGCGAATCGGCGGTGTGGGAAGGATCACGCCTTTGGCCAGCAAGGGGTGCGCCAGAAACGAAGTTAAGGGCGGGGTAGCCTGATCGTTCAGACTGGCGGTGTGCGCAAACAGCGGGGGCGATGAAGTGCTTGAAACCTGCGTGTGTTCCATGATCTACTCCTCTCGATGAACTTGTCCGATTTGAACTAGCGTGTCCAGGTTGAACAGTCCGATTCCTGCTAACGGCGCCCGCGACGACGGGTCTGGCTCCTGCAGCGGTGCTGGCGTTGGCTGGGTCTCGGTCGGCTCGCTGTGCGTCTTGCGACTTTCACGTTGGGCCAATGCCAAAGCCTCATCCTTGGTCGGCTTGTCTGACGCGACCGTGTCCTGGCCCGTCCCACCACCTCGCTCAGGCGGTAACCATTCGTGGGCCCGGATACTTCTACGCTCCTTGCGCCGCATCGGTGCACCATTGCGATAAGTCAGCGCACGCATGCGAAAACTCATTTGCGTGTGCGCCCACCTGTTTGGCGGCACCAGCCTGCCAAAGTCTTCCCCGCTAGATAGACTTATCGCACGCACCAGGCGCGCATCGCGAATGGAGCAATAGCAGTTCAACGAGCTCCCAATGAGGCTGTAATCCGATGCGATCCGCGGGTTGGTGTACCGCCAGCGGCCTACTTTTACATAAGGCCGCACGCCTTTCTTGCGGTTGCCTCGTATAACGGACCGAATGGTTTTATACAGCACCAAATTGCCCTCGCCGGGTACGTCGCGGTCAGCATCCGGAATCGGTGCCCGTAAGAAGAGGCCATTGGGACTATTCATTGTAGCGACCAGGCTGGGCAAAGGGGCGCCCATACTGAGCGCTTCCGTGCGATCGCTGTAGTGCTTCACAATCACGGCCTCCAGCGCGCGCACCAGGTCGCTGAGACGGATTTGAAGCCTCACGGCGGTTTTTTCCGGATTGTTTCGCTGCGTATCGGTCGGCCCGGAACCGTAAGTTGAGGGGCTACATTGCATGGCGGCGCGAGTCATTTGACCGAACACGCGTTCAATGCCATCGCGGCTCCACCAAGCGCGCACAGGTCCGAAGTTGACGGCACAGCCTATCACGTCGATGAGGTTGTCGATCACATCGATAGCGGTGTTGGACCAGCCATTGTCCATGCGCAGGATGCTGAATCCTTGCGCCCGTAGTTGTTCTAGAATCTGATTTGGAAAGACTTTTCCATTCATGCCAATAGCTAGGCCACAACCTGTCACTTGTGCTGCCAGCGGAACCAAGGCGCATTCTATGGTCTCCAGCACACTGTCCGAGCTAGGGGTCTTTTCGAGCGCAATGATCACCCCGAGAATAAGTTCAAGGCGCTCCTCAAATAATAGACCGATATGCCATCTGGGCAGTGGAACATCGATGTCGACGCCAAACGAGTTGGTGATCGTGATGACGCTGGCCGCATCGATTTTGTGGAAGTCGAGCTGTGCCGCCGTGAACGGGCGCAAGGGCGTAAAGACGGGGTGTACACCACGGCCAATGGTGTTGCGCATAGCCGCATTGGCGCCGGCTCGCGCCTTCATCCATCGCATTTCGTGAGAATGGAGCAATGTATTACAGTATCTGCGTAATGACTCCAGTCCCTCATTTTGAGTATTGAGAGGCCACTGGAAATCCGTCAGCCCTCGCTCTTTCAACCAGGTGATCACCTTGCCATGCAAATTTTCAATGCTGATGCGCGCGTGTTGTTCCTTCCTTTTCTGCGTCGAAGGTAAATATTCGTCAAGAATGAATTTCTCCAACCCAGGGTGCTGCTCAAGGAGATTGGTGAATGCACCTGCGTAGCCAGCGCTGCCGTCACCTCGCACGTGGATGACCGGCGCGGTTCGCGTGTAGGGCTTGATACGCAGCCCTGGCAACAGCGCCCGGTGGCCGTAGATTCTGCCATCTGGCGCGACTGTTTGGCAGCGCTGCAGCAGCCGGCTCAACTGTTGACGACGCAGGCCAGTCGTACGCTCGATTGTCGATAGCGCGGTTCCCTGCTCGTATAAACGAAGCGCTGCGGAACGGTTCATGACGTCGGTACGAATGCCTTCTTCAAAGCCACTAAGGTCCAAAGCAGGCCACGCGGCCAGTGGAATTCTAAGCATGCGCCTTGCCCTGCCGACGGAGTTCACGATACGCCTCGACGAAGGGTCAGGGCCGAACAGTAAGTGAGCGGCTCAGATGCGGTGTTGCAGATTAGCGTGCCCCCCTGCAGCCCCCTTGCGATCGCTGTGAGCATACGGGCTTCGTCAGTCGCCGCTCCCCGGGTCAGTGTTCCAACGCTTACGGTACAAAACCGTCGCAATTCCCGACGAACTGCGTCACTCTCTTCAATGCACGAATAATTCTTCGCCCTATTCATGATCGAACAGATCAGGAGCCAGTTCTCGATCTGGATATGCTCGTCCCGGATGAACTGTGCAGTCACCACCTTTGGTTGCCCATCATCCTGTGGCGTACTCAAATCTGAAAGGGATTTGACAGTTATCGCAGAACTGCTGTCAACCCGATAGCAGGTGATGAAGCTTACCTCTTGGCCACTGAATAACACTGCTGTGAGACAAGGCTGTGGCCCTTGCTGAGATGTCCCAGATGCGGTGGGGTTATACGAGATTACGTTGAGATCTGCTTCCAGCAGGACGGCCAGGAAGAAGACCAGTTGGTCGCGAAAGACGAACCTGCAATGATTCTTGGGCGACTGGAAATAGTAGATATCGGCCTTTTGGCTTGCCGTATCTCGCACAGATTCCGGTGACGGCGTGCGTCCTTCAATCACCAGCGCCCTGGATTTAGATCGTGATGGCATCTTTGTCCCTCCCTATGTGTTAAAAGGAGGCGCGCCACGCGAGGCAAAAGATACACCTTGACTATTGCCTAGCGGAAGACAACAATCACAATTAGAACGTCGTCATACTTCATTTGGCGTTGCAGCGGTGGCTGGGCAAACAACTGCCGCTGCGTGTTTCTTTTTATCGCATAGCGAACCTCCCGACGTCGTGAATTTTCTTAAGCGACTAGTCTTTTCGCGCCTAAGGTTTTCCGAGTATTAATTCAATCTAGCAGGTCTTCCGCCATAGGAAAGGGCCTCACCTCGACTTTTTGGCAAAGCAAAGCGAGTAATCAGACAGAAAAGTCAATTTAAATTAAGATTCCTGTTGAATGCATCGAAAACTGCCCCCCCCGAGATGCGGACACCTTCCCCACTTATTTGCAACTAATTCTGACCCACATCGGTAGAACAATTCCACATGTCTTCATGGCAGGAGATCGGAGTGATCGACGTGGCTCTGTTAGGCATAATTCGACGCTGGCACCTTCGTCACCAGATTCCCCTACGAGAGATAGCTAGGCGGCTTGGCATCTCACGAAACACAGTCCGGCGCCATCTATGGTCAGAGCTTCAGAACGTGCCTTATCCAGCTCCGTAAGAGTTTGCCCGCGGGGCCACGGCGGCTTTCACTTAGGCGCCGACGCCAGGTCCCTGCTACTACTCTGGGACGTCAACGAGCCGGCTCGCGTGGACCCGCGCGGGATGCCCCAACATTCGCCGATCCCCGGCCCTTCGCGTTGCGAGATGGCCGATCGATGCCACTAGCACCAGGGGGATGGCGGCTATCAATAGCACGGTGCCGAAAGGTAGATCGGCACCGATATCCACCTCGTAGAGGCTCGTCCCGGTGATGAACGGGACTAGCGCCATGAACAGCAAATTGACCGGCACCATCCAGATGAATGCAAGCAGCAGGGTCGCGATCAGCCACAGGAGGCCGCCAGCGGCGCGTCTCGCTGGAGTTCGCACAGTGATCAGCACCGCGGTGCTGGCCGACAGACACAAGGCGCAAGAGAACATACCGTACACGAATGCACTTTCGAGTTCTGCGGCCAAAACGGTGCGCGTCAGCTGCGCGTAATTCTGGTCAGTCGCCATTGACAGGAATCGGGCCGAAAACACAGTGCCGAGCCAGGTCCCGAGTGTGCAGGACAAGCCGGCTAGCGCGGTCGGTGTGACTAGGGCCGCTTTGCCGAACCCGAGGGCGATCAAGCTCATGCCGGCCCGGTAAACGTGGTGGGCGATGATCAGGGCGCTGGTCACAAGGATGAGCATGCCGCCGGCTTCACCGAGCCAGAAAGCCCAATTACCACCTACCTGTGGCAACGTGTCGGCGAAGGTGCCGGAGTGCGGAGTGGTGTCGACCTTCAATGGCGTCAACGCAGCAGAGAATGCATCAGCGCCGCGGCAGGCGATCAGGGCGATACAGCATAAAAACGCCATGTTAAGTCGCCCCCAGCCGAGCGGATCGACGATACGTCGCGAGCGCGCCGTGGCGGGAGGGTGGAACAGCGACCTCGGTCTTATCTTCGCGCTGTCGGTTCTTAGTACTGCGGCGATCTCCCGGCGATACCCGTGTAGCGCTGCCACCTCGTCCGCGTACATCTCGCGGTTGCGAATCAAAAACAGCGTCGCCAGTACAACGGCTGCGGCTGGCAACAGCGGCAGCGCATTCACAGCTATCGGTCGGGCCTCAAAGAACAGGACGTCCAGGAACGAGAAGCCCAGCGCGAAGAACCGGTCCCATGGGATCTGCAGGAAGAACCATGCCTGCGTGTACACGACGCTGGCTACGTTAATCGCGATGTACGACATTATGAGGTACACGCTGACGAGCATCAGGCCGCTGTCGTGGTTTTTGACGTGCGCCAACTCATGGGCAATAATAGCTAGCGCCTGCGAAGGCGCCCTCCTAAATTGCATGCGTAGGCCACCGCCAATGACGAGAGTCGTCCCCAAAAACGATGGCAGGCAGAAGGCGTTGCCATCGATCATGCGCGAGTTGGATAGCAGGTGCGTTTTCCTGCCGACGATTTCCATGCTCTGCTCGTCAATGGCATCCGCAAACTGTGGACTGAGTTCGTGCAGGTCCTGCAAACGCAGGCGCCACCTCAGGCCTATTACGCGCACGTAGCAAATCGTCGCCGTGAGCACCAACGCGATGCTGATCTGCAATATCCCTACCATAAAAGCCAACTGCGCCACTGACAGATCGTTGCCCCACCCGAGGGCGGCGACGATCGCATTGACGAGCGGCGTCCGTACGTCGAGCAGATCGGCAAGGCAGAACACAATCAGCAGCCGGAATCCCCAGCGGGCTTCATCGCCCAGGATTTGCTGGTTCAGCGCTTTCACCGCGCCGCCGGCGACGCTGCCTCGCTCGTGCGCAGAAGATGGATTGCCACCGCGTCGGCAATGCGCTCGCTCGTGGCGTCGCTCAACTTATTCTTCTTCGCTGCGGCGACGATCAGTTGGCGCAACTGAATGATATCGACCTGCGGCGCCGCGCCGGTACCGGCGGAGCTGGCGTGGCTGCCTGGGGCGCTGTCGCGCACCCCAGGCAGCAGTATCCTCTTGAGCACATCCTTGCCCACATCGAGCGCCGCGTCGAATAGTTTTGGACAGGCGAACCTCAGCGCTTCGACCGTGACCTGGTAGATCACGATTGCCGCCGAGCCGATTTCAGGTCCATTGAATGCGCCCGGCTTGCCGCCGATGGCGGGCGGCGCATCGTGTACGGTTTCGACGAGTTCCGGCAAGAACTCCATCTCTTCCGGCGCAACCG
Source organism: Pseudoduganella sp. R-34 (assembly GCF_049904655.1). Taxonomy (NCBI): domain Bacteria; kingdom Pseudomonadati; phylum Pseudomonadota; class Betaproteobacteria; order Burkholderiales; family Oxalobacteraceae; genus Pseudoduganella; species Pseudoduganella sp. R-34. Next base: position 3,702,427 of record NZ_CP184572.1, on the reverse strand, counting down.
TCGACGTGATCTCGGCGGCGACCTGCCACGCAACAACGTCTCCCTTTGTCAGCCTCATTCCGTTCCCCTTGCTATTGTCTAGGCCTTAAGCAGCGCTTAAGCGCGCCCAGGCAAAGGCACGAACCATATTGGTGTTGGCGCTGATTGAAATCTGACCCACCGGGGATGCGGACATTTTCTTGGACCGGTTTGTGTTGTTCACCCCGAGCTTTCACGGTACTCTATTGGGCTCAGATAGCCAAGAGATCTCTTGATTCGCTTTTCGTTGTACCAGCGAATGTAGTCATCGCCTCCCCCCAACGAACTTTGCGTTCGCCGTCGATTGCCAGTCCCCAGGATAAGACATCTCCGTCTTCAGCCTGCCGAAGTACCCTTCGCCCGCAGCGTTGTCGGGCGAGCACGCTTTGTGCGACATTGATCGGGTCAGCTTCGCATCTGCGACCCGAGATAGACAGCCCGGCCATCGATAGTGGCCACCACGGTCAGAATGGATGATCGGCCTTCCTCATCAGAGAGCAAACACATACCTATCTTAAACTGAATGTTAATTTCTAATGCAAATTACCAGCCAGGCTCCCAGAAGCACGTACCACTTAGTGTGAGTGCTTAAGTTAAACCAGTTGAACTCATAAAAACAACACCGTGACAATTCGATAGTTTGAACCGGACCGGAAATCTGGGAGGCTCCAACATTTGAGAGATACGCCCCATGTAATCGCGATCTCATTGACTGCAACCGTGGATTCCCCATGTCCACAGGATTACGTTGATTCCCCATGTCCCGCTTAAAGCGTCGACGTAATACAGTTCCTTGGAGAGCGTGAAAGAAGTCGATCCCCATTCGTACCACGCATCAAATTGCTGGGGAGAATGTCATCAACTTTATGTTGGAGCGCTCCCATCGTAGCGCTCAGCAGTCAAACGCAAAGTTGATGACCGCGCTCTAACCAAATTCTCTGGACCGAAGCCGCCTAATCTTTAGGACGAATTGATAATTCCTCTCACAACAGCGTCTGGAATATGACAATAAGCAATCGTCTATTACCATATGGACAACCAAGGTGCTTACTGGCAAAATCGGCACCCTATGAAAATTCCAGCCCTCCTCCTCAAAGTCTCCGCCTCCCTTTTATTCGCTACCATTACTGGCTGCGGGAGCGGCGGGGGTAGCAGTTCTTCCCCCAGTACCGAAAATAATACAACGCCGCAGCCATTCACCTTGCTAAGTAGCCAACCAGCTGACAAGGCGACCGACGTGGGGCGCGAAGCAGCGCTAACGTTGACCTTCAGCGAACCAGTCGATGCAGGCACAGCCAACGCGAGCGCGCTCAAGCTTTCTGGCCCGGATGGGATTGTCGTACCAGTCACCGTATCGGCGACCGGCAACGAACTTCGGGTACTCCCCACCACACTTCCTCTTCCAGGCAACACGACATATCAACTGGACCTTGGCGCGACCATCGCCAGTACCAATGGACGAACACTCGGAGCAGCGACGAGCCGGAGCTTTACGACAGCGGCACAACATTGGGCTGCTGCGTCGAGCAAAGTTAGTGGCCTGAGCTATTTCACAGCCGGGACGGCGCCGGTGATAGCTAATGATGGCAAGGGGAATACCGTCGCTGTTTGGTACGCAGTGACCGCCCCCAACACAATATATTTCAGCCTGCTCGATGCACAAAAGAACAGTTGGAGCGCCCCGGCGCCTCTATATGTTGCTGCCGAATCCAATCCCATTGGTGGCGTGCAAATGGTGAGCGCACCAACAGGGGACGTCTACCTGGGTTGGAACGAGTACCGGAATGGCGATTCCGCTTTTCTACTGAAGCGCTATCGTGCCGATCTCGCGACGTGGGAAGCGACGACCGAAGTAAGCGTGGTTCCTGTCACCGCGAAGTTCGACGGGACAGTTATGGCTGCAGATCCATCTGGAAAGTTGCATTTTTTCAGCCAGGCCTACGGATTTGCCACTGCGCCGGGTTTGTTTGCGTCAAGCTACGATCTGAAGACATCCACATGGAGCCCTCCAGTGCGCCTGGACACCGCGTCTAGCAACTACTTCTACGGTTATGCCCTGGCAGTCGACGGTAGCGGCAATGCTGTCGCGGCCTGGGTTGAGAATGGATTGAAGGTCTCGCGATACAACAAGAGCGATGGCTCTTGGAGTGCAGCTCTGGAACTCGACAAATCTGCTGTGTATGGGCTGCGACTCGCTGCATCGGCAAACGGCAATGTTGCACTCAGCTGGAAGCGCGAATATGGGATGATGGCAAGTCCAACCGCGCACGCAGCGATTTACGACGTGCGAAAGGCTGCCTGGAGTCCGATACGTCGCCTGGACAAGAGTGCCTCATTCGTCGGGGTGAATCCTCCAGTGATCGCGATCGACAGCACGGGCAATGTCACGGCAGTTTGGCTCGAAGGAGATGCGATCAATGGCGCTCGCTTTGATGCCGCCTCATCTCAATGGTCAGAGCCACAAACCGTGCTTCCCCGCGCAGGTATTCTGGCTGAACCAAGAATCGGTGCCGATTCAGCTGGCAATGTAATCGTCACAGCAGTACAAGACAATCTTCCGATTGCGGCCCATTTCTATTCAAGGACCAAACAGTGGAACACCGCGGCCATCCACGAGTACGTGGCGAGTCCCTATCTGTTTGCGAATTCGCCGGCGCTAGTGGTAGCCGCTTCGGGCACAGCGACCGCCGTATGGAGTTTCAACTCCGGGCTAAACGCGGAAATGCGTGCAAACCGTTTCCAGTGATGCGCGGGACGATTGAACCGGACAGGAAGTTAATGGACCTGATCTATGCCGAGTGCAAAGGTCACAAGCACCGACTGGTTTCAGCAATTCAGACTTGATGCTACGTCCAGTGATCAGTGATCACACTGCGGACGTAGCTGGTCAACTCCCCTCTTCTACTGTGCCGGGAAAATCTTCAACTTATGGCACGAAGAAGGTAACGCTGTATTGGAAAGACTTGGCTTGTCCGCCAACTTTCACATTGCTGATCTGGACATTGAACTTGGTGTCGGCCGGAGAGCGTGACCATTCGCTTGCGGGAGCATCCAGTTTCCAGCTCATGGTGTTGTCGCCGTAACCGCTTGGCAGCTGACCGACATTGCTGACGGAGAGCACTTTGCCCTGGTCATTATTCATCGTCACGCTCGCGCCGCTGAAGTCTGCGCCGGGCAAAGAGAAGCTCCAAGGGTGGCTAGGGTCGGCGACTTTCGTGGTCCAGGGCACGTAGCCACGCGCCGGCCAGGCGACGCCTGTTTCCGCCACAGTCGCCGGTGCGGTGACGGTTCCGTCAAATACCCACAACGAATTGGCTCGCGTCGTGTCGCCAGTCCCAACCTCGCCAAGGCGCGAATAGAGCACCCAGCGGCGGTGCCCCAGGCTCGAAGTGCCGCTATCGGCAATATACGCCCGCACAGCATTTGGTCCTGCGTTGCCCAGCGCCAGATTGGACCTGCCCGCTGCCGTCGCGCCATCAGCCGTATAGCAACTCCACGAAGTCGGCGGCGAGTGGCTTAGCTGGGAGTTCGCATCCATCATCAAGGCCGCTTGCTGTGCCATCGCCGAATGCGTGAGATTGAGGGAAACATTCCCTGGCAAACCGGCCAGTACCCGGAAGCTGTTCACAGTATTGAGCACAGCCGCCTTATATTCGGCAGAGGTGGTACCGGCGACACAGCCCTGGGTCGACCCGGTCCACTGCATCGGAACCGAGAAGGCAGGCAGCATGGTTGTGTTGTAAAAGGCCGCCACTTCCGCCCTGCTGCTGGTGTTGATTGCCGCCATGCCGCCGGATGGCGTTGTTGGGGTGGTCGGGGTCGTGGGTGCAGTCGGCGTCGTCGGCGTGGTCGGCGTGGTGCCCGGGGAAGTAAGCGATTGCCCGGACGAACTGGATGGCTCGGAACCGCCGCCGCCGCAACCCGCCATCATCGCCGTCAAAGTCACCACCAGGATTCGCGCTGCGGGGGATGCTGTTGTCGTTTTCATCATTAGCCTCTTTATTGCCATACGGCACAATTAACTGAGGCGGCATTATTACCTAGTTGCGGGGAAGTCAGCGTCTTATTGGGCGGTATATTGTGAATCTGCCATCTGATTTTAGGAAATGTGAGGAACGGTTCGCTATAATTTTCCGTTTCTATAGCCTGGAGGTGGACGTTGAAACTCTCGTATTTGCTGATCATGGCGCTCGTTGTCGCAATGATCAGCGCGCTCGCAACCATAGCAAAGAAGAACAGCCGCGGGAAAATTAGGGTGATAACTGCTCGCAGACCCGTGTCCGAAAACGAGCAAGCCATGTACTTCCGCTTGGTTCAAGCATTCCCCAATGCTGTAGTGCTTTCACAAGTCGCCTTCTCCGCTCTCATAACCTCCAAGGACCGGGCGACGCGGAATCGCTTCGATAAAAAGGTCGCGGACTTTGTCGTCTGCACAAATGCATTTGAGATTGCAGCTGTCATTGAACTCGACGACTCAAGCCACCGTGGCCGTGAGTCGCAGGATGCCAATAGGGATGCCCTGTTACAGAGCGCGGGATACCGAGTCTTGCGGTACAAGACAATTCCAGACATCGAACGGGTCCAATTTGACGTTGCGGGCAAGGCCGCGCCGACGACAGTTCCAAAGGCTGCCTGAGAATTCGTGGGATTGCTCTATTAGCCTTGCCGGGGTTCGGTAGTATAGTTTCGTCCCGGATTGCCAACTTGCCCTGAACTGTACATGTCCGATACCCTGATCAAAATTAACCGTTGGCCCGTCATCGGTCCTGTCGTCCGCGCCATTGGGCTGCCTAACCCGACTGAGTTGCATCGTTCTGCCGATCCCTACGTCGCGCAGCCCTTCCTGTCAAAGTCCTTCCTGCTTGCGACTACGGAGGGTGCTTATGCGTCTTCTACACTTATGGCTGCGCTCCAGCGCGCAGGCGCCAAGGAAGCGGTGGAATCCGTCGACATTTTTGTGATGGATGCAACCGGCTGCCGCAGCGTCGTCGACCTGAGGGCCGTGTATTCGGCTTTCCACCAGGAGATCAGGCGCATCGCTCGCAATGGACGCGTGCTGCTGGTTGCTCCGCCGGTCGATTCCAAACAGGATCCTGTGGCGGCGGCCGTGGCGCGTGGATTGGAGGGCTTTGTCCGTTCGCTGGCGAAGGAACTTGGCCGGCGCGGTGTTACTGCGAACCTGGCCAGCGTGCAGAAAGAGGCGTTGGATCGGCTTGACGGCCTGGTGCGCTTCTTCTGCGGGCCGCAATGCGCGTACGTCACCGGCCAGGTGGTGCACGTTTCGGCCGAAACGAATGCTCCAGGCGCCCTGCCTTTGACTGCGACCCTGGCAGGCAAAGTCGCACTGGTCACCGGCGCCGCGCGCGGCATTGGTCTTGCAACGGCCGAACGGCTGGCGCAGGAAGGGGCCAAAGTGGTGCCGCTCGATATGCCGGCTTCCACCGATGAGTTGAGTGCCGGCGCCAGGCGAATCGGCGGATTGCCATTAGCGCTCGATATCGCCGCCTCTGATACCCCGGCGCAGCTTGCACGATTCCTGAAGGAGAACTTCGGCGGCGTTGACATTGTCGTGCATAACGCCGGCGTAACACGTGACCGGACGCTGGCCAAGATGGAAGCGCGCCAATGGGAACAGGTGCTTGACATCAATCTTGCGGCCATCGCGGCGATCGACAAGCGAATGCAGGAGGAGGCTTTGATGCGCGAAAATGGGCGCGTTGTCTGCTTGTCTTCGATCAGCGGGATCGCCGGCAATTTTGGCCAGACAAACTACGCTACTTCGAAAGCGGCCTTGATCGGCTACGTTGCAGCACAGGCGCGCTTGCATGCTTCGCGAGGCATCACTTTCAATGCCGTCGCGCCGGGCTTCATTGAAACGCCAATGACCCGGAAAATGCCTTTCATGACGCGTGAGATCGGAAGGCGCCTCAACTCGCTGGCGCAAGGCGGCAAACCACGCGATGTCGCAGAGCTGGTGACCTTCCTGTGCACACCCGGCGCCTGCGGAATCAGCGGGCAGACGATCCGGGTGTGTGGCCAGGGATTGATGGGTGCTTGATCCTTCAGCGGATTTGCAAGGGGAGTGAACTCCCCTTCCGTTCATCAAGCCTGTTCAGCAAGATCTTTCAATCCGTCCTTGATCTTCATTCCCTTGGCTTTATTGGTCAACTCCTTGGCCAGCTGCTTGCCCGGCGCCGTGCTGGGGCCTGCATCCTTGACCCAGGCCGCTGCGCGCTTCAATTCGGCCGGGCTCATGACCGTGCTGCTGTCGATCAGTTTGGCGGCTGCGCCGAAGTCGGCCTTGCGATCACGGAAGCGCGTTGCCATGCGCTTGGCTTCGATATAGGCGAAGTGCGGGCGCAGCACCGGATTGGCGATTGCAGCGTCAATAGCGGCCATTCCTTCGTACAGGTGGTCGCCGCCGATGGCCAGTGACAACAGCGTGTCGGGCGTTGACAGCACTTTCAAGGCTGCTTCCGCATGCGCCTGGTCGACTGCGGATGTCACCATCACCGTGTTCTCGCCGGTGCAGGTGCATTCCAGGCCGCCATTGTCCCAGCGAGCTTCGACGATGATCCGGTAAGCGCCTGGCATCGGGAACAGTGCCCCCTGGCCGCCGCGCAGCAGGGTCAGCGAGTGCTCCACGGTGTCCTGCGCTTCCAGCGGTTCAACCTGGTCGTCTTCAACGCAGATGACGATCGGCGCAAAGCTGCGGATCGTGCCGCAAGGGTCGATGACTTTGCCTCGCACAATGCCGCTCTTCATGCTCAATGTGTTAGGGGCGGCGATCGGGGTGCTGGACTGGTTTTGCATCGTGATGTTCACGCGCACCGGTGCACCGATTGGCACCGCGCTGGCGACCGGTGTGACGAACATGCTCAGACCGTCGATCTCCAGTTCCATGTCGGTCGGGCTGATTGGCGTGGACCCGTAGCTGGTGCCGAATGGCAGGCCGCCTGGACGCACGTAGATATCCGGCATGTGGCGCAGGCGCTTGGCATCATCCGGGTTGTAGGACCACTGGATATTGGCTGGGAATTGCAGGCTGCCCGCACGCTCTTGATACGCAGGAGTTCCGGGTTCACCAGTTCGCCGGGGCCAGTCAGGTTTGGGCGAATGTCGGCGGCGGATTGTGGCGACGGCATATCGAGTGCGTCGGGCATCGGGGGAAACATCTGGTTCGATTGCATGGCGGAAGCATTGTTTTGGGCATCCATTGCATAACTCCTTGTTTGGACTTCGGGTCTGTGAAAGTGCTGCGAACATGCTGGCTACGCGATGTGGCGCGGCTGCATGTCCAGCACTTTAGGGAGTTGGGGCGAAGCGCGAATTGGTGCTGGCACCTAGTTTTGAGTTCGGTTGCCCCCTATTTTTCAAAGGCGCCGGATACCGTGCTACGATGGCCCGCCTCTACACTCGCCCTGCAAATCCCATGTCCAGGCCTGAACTGACTCGTCGCACGCTCCTGTTGGCGCTTCTCTTATCCAGCTTTGCGTCGCAAGCAGCCGATATGCGCCCCTCCCCGCCGGTCCTGCCGGGCAGCCTATTGATTGAAGATGGCCGCCAGCAGGCTTTTGAGACCAGCCTGGTTGAACTCTCCAGCGGGAAAACGCAACGCATGCCCCGCAGCGAAATTGCGAAAGGCCAAACCAGCGCGGACACCTGGGCCGCCGGGCACCCCGCAGGCAGCGGAACGCTCCTGCGAACCGATCCGCTCGGCAACCTCGCCTTCATGGATGGCCGCACGATGGACGTGCTTGCTGCAATCAACCTGGTGCCGTTGCGCGAACGTGGCCTGGACCCACAATTCCGTTCCGCCATCCCCTCGCCCGATGGCAAATACCTGCTGGGATACTGGCAACCCAACCAGGAGGGCAAGCCGCGCCTTTTCGTCATCGGCCGGGAACTGAAGCTGATCGAGAACGGCTCGCCGCTACGCTACCCGACACAAGGCGCGACGCACGCGCTCGACTGGCTGCCTGACGGCCGCTATGTTTACCTGGCCGGCAACACCCTGGTCGTCGCCAAGCCCGGCGAAGGGATCATTTCGCAAACAAGGCTCGAGATACCGGGCGGCGCCGATGTGGAAGGCGCCAGCCTGAAAGCCAGTCCGGACGGCAAACATGTCATCCTGACTCTTGAGACACAGGCCAGGGTGCCGCTCGGACTGCTTTACGCGGCCCGCATCGGCGACAGCAAATTGCAACTGCTTACGCAGCCTTCAGCGGGCATCGCCAATGGCTCGGTTCGACTATCGGTACAAGGCGCGGCCTGGTCACCCGACGGGCGCTGGATCGCCTTTGTCATGCGTGGCATCAACCCGGGCACGCCAGGCTACTACCAGGCTTGCCAACCGGTGCAGGTCATTCCCTTCGATGGGGCCACCCATATCATCGGCGGCGCCGAAGATCGCTATTCCATTCGTCTTCCGCGCGACAGCAAGCCCCTGGCCGCGTGCGGCCGCATCAACTGGCTGCCCTGAGGCGGCTTGCGTTTCGAAAGGTGATGCGCTGTACCAACGCCGAGAACTATTTTTCGAAGTTGCCGTGTGAAAACTGGTAAACCTGTGTAATATCGTCATTGCCGTACAGAAATTGCATCTTCCTGGTGACGCCCTACCTCCGCGCACCGCTCCGCCGTCCAAGGCGACCGAGTTCCCACAGCCCTGAATCCTGCTGTTCCGAGTCTGGCTCCGTTTATCCAAACGCGATTGCCCGATCCGTCTCATTTCAACGTCCGAGGTAGCGTTATGAACAGGATTTTCCGAGTTGTGTGGAATGCCAGCATGGGCATGTGGCAAGTACGTTCCGAACTGGGCGGAGCCCATGGCAAAGCACGCAGCGCGCGCGCCACGCGTCGCGCGATGGCGGCAGCGAGCCTGTCCTTGCTTGGTGGGGCAGCGTTGGCGGCCGAGCTGCCTACCGGCGGCGTGGTCGTCGCCGGCCAAGGCCAGATCAGCCAGCAAGGGAGCTCGATGACGATCAACCAGGGCGGCGCCAGGATGGCGATCGACTGGAATTCGTTCTCGATCGGCAAAGGGAATACTGTCAACTTCGTGCAGCCCTCCTCTTCCGCAGTCGCCCTGAACCGCGTCACCGGCAGCGACGTTTCGCAGATCCAGGGCGCACTGAAGGCAAATGGCCAGGTCTTCCTGCTGAACCCGAACGGCGTGCTGTTCTCGCCTACGGCCCAGGTGAATGTGGGCGGCCTGCTCGCCTCGACCCTGAACATGAGCAACCAGGACTTCATGTCCGGTAACTACACGCTGCAAGGCGCGAGCGCCAACGCGGTCATCAACCAGGGCAACATCAAGGCTTTCAACGGCGGCTCGGTAGCCCTGGTGGCGGCGCATGTCAGCAACGTCGGCGAGATTTCGGCCGAACGCGGGAATGTGCTGCTGGGCGCCGGCAGCGAGGTGATGCTGGACCTCGGCGGCCCGGTCAAGCTGCAGGTCCGGAAAGGCGCCATTGATGCGCTGATCGAGAACGGCGGCGCCATTCGTGCCGACGGCGGCAAAGTGCTGATGACTGCAAAAGCGGCCGGCGACCTGATTAGCACCGTCATCAACAACGATGGCGTGGTACAAGCGCGCACCCTGGCCACCGGCGAACAGGGCCAGATCCTGCTGTTGGGCGACATGGAAAACGGCCGCATCGACATCGCAGGCAAGCTTGATGCCAGCGCGCCGGACGGCGGCAACGGCGGCTTTATCGAGACTTCTGCGGCGCACGTGGCGACGGCACGTGCCGTGCAGATCGACGCCAGCGCAGCACATGGACAGGGAGGCCATTGGCTGATCGATCCGTACAACTATACGATCGACGCCAGCGCGGCAAGCAATATCGTCAGCGCCCTGAACGTGGGCACCAGCGTGACCATCACCACCCAGTCCAGCCTCGCAAATTACGGCAGTACCGGTTCTGGCAGCGGCGACATCACCGTCGCCAGCGCAATCAGCAAGACCGCAGGCGGCGATGCGACGCTGACGCTGCGCGCCGACCGCAATATCGCCGTGAACAGTGAGATCAGTTCCACCGTCGGCAAGCTTGGCGTGACCTTGAGCGCGGCCAACGCGGCAAACGCCACGCTCGGTGGTGTCGACATCAATGCCAATATCAAGAGCAATGGCGGCAACATCATGGTCGGCAGCAATGCGGGCGCACAGGCGAATGGTTTTGGCTATGCACTCAATTCCAGCTCCGGCACCGCTGCCGTGGTCGTGGAGCGCGGCATGAATATCCTGTCCGGCGGCGGCAACATTGTCATCAACGGCAAGTCGCTGGTTGGCTCCAACAACGGCAGCTATTCGGGCGTCACCGGCGGCGTGTACATCATGTCGAATGCGAACATCAACTCCGGCACCGGCAACCTGTTCATCACCGGCGTCAGCACCGCCGGCAACAAGACCTTTGGCGTCGCCTTCGAGGGCAATTCGAACACCCTCACCACGGTCGGCAACTCGGCTGGCGGCGGCATGCTGCTGAATGCCGTCAACACTACTGCGGGCAATACCCAGGCGGTGCTGGACCAGGGCGCGATCGGCCTGGTCTCCTACGGCAATCGGGCGCGCGTGGCATTCCAGGGCAACTCGGTTGCCAGCTGGTTGGTGCTCGTGAACGGCGTGCCACAACTGTCGGCCTACACCCAGTCGCCGCAGTTGTCGAGCTGCGCTTCGCCTTACCCGAACTGCGGCACGCTGGTGATCCCGGGCTCGAACAACAGCTACCTGTACGCGACCTACCAGGCCGTCAGCATGTCGACGCAGCCGATTTACGTGATCCAGAATGCTGCCGGCACCAAGACCTACGACGGCAACAATACCGCCACCGGCCTCTCCTTCACCACGATGGGCGGCCCGAATGGCTTCTCCGTTTCTGCGCTGACGCCAGCGGTGTCATACACGACCAGCAGCAAGAATGCAGGTTCCTATGCCAGCCTGAACGCCGATGCGGCCAATCCATCCAGCTACACCAGCGCTGGGACTACTTATGCCGTGGGCTATTTCAACACGGGCAGCTATACCATCACGCCGAAGAACCTGACCCCGGCTGCTTCCAGCAAGGTGTATGACGGGACGACTGCAGCAGCTGTTTCCGCAACCGGCATCGTGGCCGGTGATGCGGTCAGCCTCAGTGGCAGCGGCGCCTTTGGCAGCAAGAACGTTGGCAATTACACTGTCGATATCAGCAACATCACCCTCAGTGGCGCCGACGCCGGCAACTACACGCTGGCCAACACTTCGGCCAGCGCGTCCGCCAGCATCACTGCTCGTCCCGTCACGCTGACGGCGGCGAAGATTTATGACGGCAGCACCGACATGAGCGGCTATGTCACGCTGGGCAACCTGGTCTCCGGCGAGAGCTTGAACTACGCGGGCGCCACTGCGAACAGCGCCAATGTGAACGGTGCAAGCTATCTGAATGCCATTACGCTGGCCAACGGCAGCAATGGCCTGGCGTCCAACTACAGCCTGCCCGGCCTGGGCTCAGCCGGCGCGGCGAATTCCGCATCCGTCGCGGCCAAGGCCTTGACGCTGACCGGGCTTGTGGCGGCCGATAAGGTCTACGACGGCAATACCTCGGCAACGCTGAACGGCGGAAGCTTGAACGGCCTGGTTGGCGCTGAGACCTTGAACTTCTCAGGCTTGACCGGCGCTTTCGCAGACAAGAATGTCGGCACGGCCAAAGCAGTGACTGCGAGCGGCCTGCAGCTGTCGGACGGAACCGGCCTTGCTTCGAACTACACCATCAGCAATCCTTCCGGGGTGACTGGCACGATCACGCCGCGCGCTACCACGGTGTCGGGCATTACCGCGTCCGGGAAGACTTACGACGGCAGCACGGCGGCGCAGATCGATACCAGCAACGCAGTATTCTCCAACCTTGTTGCCGGCGAGGCCATCAGCCTGTCGGCGACCGGCGCGTTCTCCGATGCGAACGCGGGAAGCAACAAGCTCGTGGCCATTAACAGCAACTATAGCGGCGGCAGCAACTACACCATCACCAGCCAAGCCAGTACCACCGCGACGATTGCTCGCAAAGCCCTCACCGTTGTCGGCATGTCGGCTGCCGACAAGACTTATGACGGAACGACTGACGCCACCCTGGCCGGCGGCGCGTTGAGCGGCCTGGTAGGTTCGGAGACCTTGAGTTTCGCCGGACAGACCGGTGCATTTGCGAATCGCAATGCCGGCGTCAACAAATCTGTTTCCGTCAGTGGGATCGTGCTCGCTGACGGTACCGGCCTGGCATCGAACTACGAGCTGACGCTGCCAACCGGCGTTACTGCGGCGATCACTCCGCGCGCGACGACTGTATCCGGCATTACTGCAGCTGGTAAGACCTATGATGGCACCACTGCGGCGCAGCTTGATACCAGCAATGCCGTGTTCTCCAACCTCGTCTCCGGCGAGACGATCAGCCTTTCGGCAACCGGCGCGTTCGCAGACAAGAATGCCGGCGCTGCCAAGGTGGTCAACATCGCCAGCAGCTACGGCGGCGATTACGTCGGCAACTACATCATCACGGGCCAGTCCGACACCAGTGCGTCCATCGCGCGCAAAGCGCTGACAATCGTCGGCATGTCGGCGGCCGACAAGACTTATGACGGGACCACGGGCGCCAGCCTTGTAGGCGGTTCCTTGAGTGGCTTGGTCGGTTCGGAAACTCTGAGCTTCTCCGGCCAGACCGGGGCGTTTGCAGATCGCAACGCGGGCAATAACAAGGCGGTTTCCGTGAGCGGCATTGTGCTCGCTGATGGTACCGGCCTGGCGTCGAACTATCAGTTGACGATGCCGGCCGGGATGACGGCCTCCATCTTCCCGAAAGCGTTGAGCGTGGGCGACCTGGCCACCGCAGACAAAGTGGAGGACGGCAATACCATAGCGGCGCTCACCTCCAGCGGTTCCCTGTCCGGCGTCATCAGCGGCGATGACGTGAGCGTCGACAGTAGTGCGGCGAGCGCGCAGTTTGCGCAGGCTACTCCCGGCACCGGGTTGAGCGTCAGCGTGGCTGGACTTGCGCTGGCAGGAAGCGATGCCGGCAACTACAGCTTCTCCGGTAGCGGCGTAAGCACGGCCAGCATCACGGCTGTTCCAGCGCCAACGCCGGTGCCGACACCTGTTCCCGTTCCTGTTCCCGAGACTGCTCCTGTGCCGGCGCCTGCACAGGAGCCAGTTCCTGAACCGGTCAGCGCGCCCGTCCCAGCGCCTGTCCCTGAGCCGGTCTCCGTGCCTGCCCCGGCGCCGGTTCCTGAACCGGTCATCGTGCCGGTTCCGCTTCCTGTACCAGTGCCGGCTCCAACTCCAACCCCAATACCGACGCCGGTCACAGCGCCGACGCCAGTAGTGACGCCCGCGCCTTCGCCAGTGGCCATTCCAACGCCGGCACCAGTCGTACCGGTAGCCCCTGCGCCAGTCGCGCTGCCTGAACCTGCGCCTGTTCCGACTCCGGCAGCGGCCCAGGTTCCGCAAGTCGTACCGGCTCCGGCACCTGCTCCCGTCGCTGCGCCTGAACCTGCGCCTGTAGCCACGCCAGCGCCAACCCCAATCGCAACTCCAACACCGGCCGCTACGCCAGCAGCCGCCCCTGACGCAAGGACCGCCATTGCAGCCCAGGCCGCGAGCCCCGTAACCATCGGCGGCGCGACCCCGACCTTGCCTTCACTGAGCGTGGGTGGCTTGAACTACACCGATGTAAGTGACTCGAGCAACGTGCAATCCGGATCCAGCAACCGCGACAACATGCCAGCAACGCAAAGCCTCACCGCAGGCCGCGACGTCAAGTTTCTGAGCGTGTTTGTGGTTTCCGGCGGCATCCAAATGCCATCGGCCGACGCAAGCAACCAAGGAACCGCGACAAACGACCAAAAGTAACGATAGAATGGTGTTGCCAATCAGACAGCGTTGAAAGCCGACATGAGACCAGCTAACACCATTCTGACCATCGCCATCTTTTACGCCTTTGCCGAGGCAGCCCTTGCACAGCAAGGTACGCAATCCTTACAGGAAAACGGGCAGCGGGCGCTGCGGGAACCCACTCCCGCGCCGCCCCTCCCGCTACCTCCCCCACCTCCCCCCGCGACGGTTCCACCTGGCGGATTGACAGTCACGCTGAAACAGGTAACGGTCACCGGCAACACCCTGATCACGCAAGACGAACTCTTGCGTGAACTGGGCCCTGTGGTTGGCAAGACGTTCGATTTCGCCGGCCTCAGCGCATTGGCCGACAAGTTATCCGCCTACTACCGTGCCGCAGGCTATCCTTTTGCACGGGCATACCTGCCACAACAGGATTTGCAGCTGGGCGTCCTGCGCATCGAGGTGCTGGAAGGCCGCTACGGTTCTATCACCGCAAACGGCGACACGTCCCTGAGTCCCGCGGCCCAGCACTTCCTGTCGCCGCTGAAGCCGGGCAGCGTCATCGAAAGCCACGAACTCGAACGCGTCACCCTGATCCTCGACGACCAGCCGGGCGTGCGCAGCGTGCCTGTAGTCCGTCCGGGCAAGGAGGTCGGCACCGGCGACCTCGCTATCGAAGTGCAGCGCGATCATCGCTATGCGGGCGAGATCGGCCTCGACAACAACGGCACCCGCTACACCGGTCGCACGCGCGCACACGCCAGCCTGGACATCGATAGCCCATTCACGCTAGGTGACCAGATTTCGCTGCAGGGCATGTACACCAACGAGCAAATGTGGTTCGGCTCCGCCGCATACGCCTTGCCTCTCGGCGCAACGGGCCTGCGCGGCCGTATCGGCTACAGCCGTTCGTACTATGCGCTGGGAGACAGCTTCGCAGCTCTGAATGCGACCGGTACAGCCAACGTCAGCAGTGCGGGCCTTAGCTACCCGCTGGTGCGCTCGCAGCGCCGCAACATCACCTTGTCGGCGACGCTCGAACACAAGCGCCTGCGCGACCAGCAAGGCGCCACGGACAGCAACAGCGACAAGAGCAGCAACACCGTGCCGATCGCCGTCAATTTCGACGTGCGCGACAATCTGTTGCGGGGCGGCGTGACCTACGGTGCCGTGTCCTGGACGCCGGGCCGCCTCAGTCTCGATGGCGCCTTGCTCGAGACCGACGCAGCCACGGCCCGCAGCGCCGGCCGCTTTTCGAAACTGAACCTCGACCTCGCACGCATCCAATCGGTCGCCGAGCACCTGGACGTGTATGGACGCTTGTCAGCGCAATGGGCCAGCAAGAACCTGGACTCGTCGCAAAAATTCGGCCTCGGTGGCCGCAATGGCGTGCGCGCCTATCCCGGTGGCGAAGGCTACGGCGATGCAGGCGCCCTGCTGCAACTCGAAGTGCGCTATGCCGCCGGAGCATTCATGCCTTACCTGTTTTACGATGCCGGCCGCATCACCTCCAACCGCGAACCCTGGACCAGCGACAGCAATCACCGCACCCTGGCTGGTGCAGGTGCCGGCCTGCGTTATGACAACCGTGCCTTCAATGCTTCCCTGATCGCGGCGTGGCGCACGCGCGGCGGCGAGCCGCGATCCGAGCCGCACCATAGCCAGCCCATGGCGTGGCTGAACGTGGGCTACCGCTTCTGAGCGTCCGATACGCGCGCCGCCCGGCGCAGCATGGTGTTAACCTGCCGCTGCTGACAGCTGGCATACAGGTTGCGCCATGCATTCTGATACTATCGCTCCCTTTCATAAGCAGCAGCCCAAGACCGTCTTCATCATTGACGACAACGCAATGATGCGGTCAATGATGCGCCTGGGGGCAAACGAAGCCGAACTGGCGGTCCTCGGCGAAGCGGGTACCGCCCAGGCTGGCCTTGCACGCTGCATGCAACTGATGCCAGACATCGTCCTGCTGGACCTCGGGCTGCCCGATGGCGACGGTCTGGAACTGCTTTCCGAACTCAAGGCGCGCTCGCCGGACGTCTTCGTCATTGTCGTATCCGGGCATAACGACCAGGAAGTCGTGCGGGCAGCAGTCTCTCGCGGGGCGCTGGGCTTCATCGTCAAACCCTTCAGCATCGGCTCCATTACCGACACCCTCATCGCTGCCCGGCGACGGCTGGCGGCCCGGCAGTAGACTCCCCGGTCAATCTGTATCAATTTGCAATGCAATGTCGGAAAGCTTTACGCTTTTTCAAGCACGCTGTCATGGCTTTGCGGCAAGTGACTGAAAGTAAAGAAGCTTCCCTTCCAGGCGCGAAAATTGCTAAACGTTTTCCCGACATGTTGATTCACTGGGCAATATTCTCGGGAGGAAATGACGTGCGACAACTCATTGCAAGCAGGCTGCTCGGCATGGCGGTAGCGATGGCGGCCATCAGCGGCACGGCCCAAGCGGTTCCCAACGGGACCATCACCCCCTTGATCACCTCGGGCGCCCTGCCTGATACGCCGGCAGCCCACGTCGACCCGAACAACGCCGCATCTCCCTTTTCGGGCGTCGTCAGCATCAATATCCGATATGACGGCTTGAGCTATATCTGCTCCGGCGCCCTGGTCGGCAAACGCCAGGTAGTCTCGGCCGGTCACTGCGTGGATACCAATGGCAAAGGCAGCCTGATCGACCTTAACAAGCCCGGCAATGACGTACGCGTTGTCTTCAATGCTTCCTCCACGCCGGGCGATCCTGGCCGCGCCGTCGTCACCGCTACCAAGGTCCAGATGAACCCGAATTACGGAGGCTTCGGCAATTGCCCTGCTGGCGTGCCGGGCTTTTGCGTGAACGATGACCTCGCCGTGATCACGCTTGGCCAGGACGCCCCGGCCTCCGCCAAGGTCTACAAGCTGGCCGGCCAGCAGCTGCAGGCAAATACCCGCATCATCATGGCTGGCTATGGAACCTCCGGCGATGGCATCAATGGCTATACCATCAGTCCCGATTTCCGCATCAAACGTACCGGACAGAACGTCGTCGACCTGTTCGATGCCGACGATGAACAGGGCTTCAATGGCCCGAACGAAGTCTGGTATGCGGACTTCGACGGCAATGGCCACGATTCGTTTTGCGAATGGGGCCTCGCCTGCTCGGCCCAACTGCCCAACGACCGCGAGTCGGGCATTGGCGGCGGCGATTCTGGCGGGCCGTCTTTCATCGAGCAATATGGCGAGCTGATGCTGATTGCCACCAACACGTTCGGCGGCACGCCGGACGGAATTGTCGCCGGCGCGTTCGGCTCCTACTTCGGCGGCATCATCCTGCACAGCTACCTGGACTACTTGGTGGCCGCGACCGGCGGCGCGATACAGGTGGTTCCGGAGCCGGCCAGCATGGCGGTATTTGCGCTCGGCCTGTTTGCCTTGGCGTGCGTGCGCCGCCGGGAGCGGCGCCCGTGACGTTCAACCGGCGGGCTGCATCCCACGCCGTTGCGCCGCAGCCACCCTGTTCCTCGAAGTCCGCTTGCGCCACCAGATCACCACGCCGGTGACGCTCAGCATCGCCGCCACGACACCCATTGCGGAAACCAGGATCCGGCCGGGCAGGCCCAGGATGCGGCCGGAATGCAATGGGAACTGGGCCTGCACGAAGATGTCTGCCGCAGTCCCTTTCCAGGGCTGGCGATCTCCGAGCAGGCGTCCATCGACCCCGTCGTAATACAGCACGGCAGGCCCGACGCCGCCTGCGCCATGGTCGTCGCCCGGCTTGAAGAAGCTGACGCCGTAGATGCCGTAGGCCTGGGAATAGAACACGCTTCCGGCCGGTTCCTTCCATGTACGGCGCGCCGCTTCCTGCGCTGCCCGTTGCAATACTTCTTCATAGCCGATATGCGCCAGGATCGGATTGCGCAAATCCCTTGGCGTGCGGGTATCGAAGGGAGTTGGTGTCAACTCCGAGACCGTCTGCATCACCGGGTAGAAGACCTCACGGTACAGGTTCAGCGAGAAGGCGGTGAACGCCAGGATGAACAACAGCCCCCATGTCCACAGGCTGAAAGCGCGGTGCAGGTCAAAATTGAGCTTGGCGCTGCCGCCGCTCCAGCGGACCTTCCATGCGGGCTTCCAGCGCTGCCACCAGCCGCGTGCCCCGGGCGTGCGTGTGCGTACTGGCAGCGTGAGGTAGAAGCCGACAAAACTGTCCACCATCCACACCATTGCTATCACGCCCATCAGCCAGATGCCCCAGCGGTCTATGCCCCACATCTCCGGGACGTGCAGCGAGTAATGCAGGCGGTAGAGGAATGAGACCAGCGTCTCCTTGCTGATCGGCCAGACCGCGCCCCACTCGCGCTTGCCCAACTCCGCGCCGCTGACCGGATCGACGAAGACCTGGTTGAAGCCGGTGGCATCCAACCCGAAGCCCAGCGACTTTCCCTGCTCCGCATGCAGCGGGATGTATGAAACCCTGGCTTCCGGATGGCGCTGCTCGATCTGGCGCGCAAGCGCGAGCGAAGACTGCGGCCGGCCCGGCGTATGTGCTTCCATCAAGTGCGGGTTCAGCAGATCGTCCAGCTCGTGGTCCCACGAGATGACAGCGCCTGTCAGGCCGCTGATGAAGAGGAAGCCCGCCGTGAGCAGGCCAAGATAGCGGTGCACCAGCGTCCAGCTTGCGCGCATGTCAGCCTCGCATCAGAAGCGATACTTCAGACTCGCCGATACACTGCGCGGTGCGGCGTAGGTGATGGCGCCATAGGCGGCGAACATGCCGAAATGCTGTTTGTCGAACAGGTTGCTCACGTTGACCTGCGCCGAAAGCTGCCTGGTGATGTCGTAGCGTGCCATCAGGCTGGCCAGCGCGAAGGAACCCTGTTCAATCACGCCATTGGTCCCGGCGGGAGCAGCCGGATCCAGGGTGTAGGTACGGCTTTCCCAATTCAGGCCGCCGCCCACAGTCAGCGCATCCAGGCGGTAGGTAGTGAAGACGCGGAACAGTTTGCGTGGATAGACGCCGTTGAAATCGGCGCCCGCGGCATCCTTGGCCCTGAACTGGGAAAATCCCGCGGTGGCGTTCCAGCCGGGCGCCAGTTCTCCCGAGACCTCGAACTCAAAGCCATCGCTCTTGGCGCCGCTTGCGGCGCGGTAGTACGCTTCCGGCGCAAGCGGGCCTGTGCCATCGCGGTCGACCAGGCCGGCCTCCTGGGCGAGCTTGTCCTGCTTGATCCTGAATACCGCAAACGACGCATTCACGCGGCCGTCCAGGAATTCGCCTTTGATGCCGCCCTCGTAGCTCTTGCCGACTACCGGGTCCAGGATATTTCCCGCCAGGTCCTTGCGGTTCTGCGGCTGGAAAATGTCGGTGTAACTGGCGTAGGCAGACAGGTTGTCGCTGAGGTCATATACCACGCCGGCATAGGGCGTCAATTCGTGGTCGTGCTTCAGCTGATAGGCCGGGCTCCAGGCTCCGGCGCCGGTCTTGTCGTAGTTGGTGAGGCGCGCTCCGATAATCGCCTTCAGCGGATCGGTGATCGAGAAGCGCGCAACACCGTACAACGCTTCCTGCCGGGTCACGCTCTTTTCGTAAAATGTCGGCGCGCCCCAATTCGGCTCAGGATACGCTGCACCATTCCAGTGATTGAAATCGCCTACCGGAGGGTAGTCACTGCCGTAATCGGCGGCACGGCTGTCGGCATTGAATTCCTGCTTCGAGTGCATGTAGCCGAACGCCGCTTCATGCTTGCGCCCGGCGAGCGCAAAGGGTCCGCTGGCATGAAGGCTGAAGTCGTCCTGCCGGGTGTGCGTAATGTAGGAGCCTGCAAACGCGCCCATGCCCAGTCCCGTCGCGCGCTCAGGTACCCCTGAGAGGTAAAGCAGCGCGGAATCGGCCTTGCGGTCGCCATGACTGAAGCCGGCGCGCAGCCTCCAGCCGTTGTCGAAGCTGTGTTCAAGGTTGGCGAAGGCGTTCTCGTACGCTGTTTCCCAGCGCGTCCACCCGGCCGCCGACGTTTTCGAGACATCCCAGTTGGTCTTGCTGCCGTCGGTGTACCAGTACGGCAGGCCGCCCCACATCGGGCCTTGCGGGTCGTTTTCCTGGCGGCTGTAGCCGGCGGAAAGCACGGTGCCGGGCGCCAGGTCGGCTTCTACAGTGCCATAGAAAGTGTGGCTTTTGCTCTTCATCAGATCGACCCAGCTGTCGGAACGCTGGTATTCACCGACCACCCGGGCGCGTACGCTACCGCTGGCATTGACCGGGGTCGAAACGTCTGCCATGGCGCGGCGCTCGTTCCAGCGGCCGGTGCCAAGCTGCGCGCTGCCGGTGAGCTCCTTGCTGGCCGCACGCTTGCGCACCAGGTTGATGGCCGCCGAAGGATTGCCGGCGCCCGTCATCAGGCCGGTGGCGCCGCGCACCACTTCCACACGGTCGTAGAGGGCCAGGCTCCCCAATACTTCGCCGGAACTCCATGCCTGCTCCCAGGCCGTCGGCACGCCGTCGATCTGCAGGTTGTCAATGTCGAAGCCGCGCGCGGTAAAACCGGCGCGATGCGTCTCATACTGGTTGACCGAAACGCCGGTCACATTGTTGACCACATCGGTCACGGTCTGTAACGCCTGGTCCTCGATGCGCTGCTGGGTCATCACGGATATCGATTGCGGCGTGTCGCGCGGCGAAATGCTCAGCGGCGTGGCCGTCCGGCTGCGTTCCGCGGTGTAGGTATCCGGCCTTTGCGCAGTGACCTGGATCTGCGGCATCACTGCAGCGTCTTCCGCCAGGACAGCACCCGGAAATGCCAACCCAAGCAATACCGCCAACTTCTTCTTGTCCATCGTTACCTCAGCTAATTATCAATGATTAGCTGGCGGGGAGCTGGCTTTATTCGAAACCGTAAATGATAACTATTCGCATCTAAAAGTCAACACTTGCTTATGCAAGTTACCGGATTAGATTGAAATTGACCCAGATCATGCCGCTGGATTGCGCATAACCCTAGACTTTTTCATATCTATCCATCCCGGAGGCTGCCATGGGGTTCAAGACTGTCGTTGTGCACGTGAATAGTTCCGCCGATACCGAGCGCCGGGTACGGCTGGCATCCCAGATCGTGCGCATGTCAAAAGGCCGCCTGGTCGGTGCGGCGATGAGCGGTATTTCTCGCTTCCTGTACGCCGACCATGCCACCGCCATGGGTGTCAGCCTGGCAGCCCAATGCATCGACGAAGCGCGGGAAGCCGCCCGCGACAGCTTGCGGCGTTTCGAGTCGCAATGCGCGATGCTGGACCTGCCGTCCTTCGAATCCCGCCTGCTTGACGACCAGGCCGCGGATGGCCTGGTGCTGCAGTCGCGCTACGGCGACCTCCTGATACTGGGCCAGGTCAACCCGGACGATCCGATTTCGCCAATGGAAGAAGAAACACCCGAATATGTGGCCATGAACAGCGCAAGGCCGGTATTGGTGGTGCCCTATGCCGGCCATTTCGGAGCGCCGTTCCAGCGTGTGCTGGTGGCCTGGGACGGCAGCATGGAGGCCACCCGCGCCATCACCGCTGCCATTCCGCTGATGGAGCAGGCCGGCAAAGTCACGCTGGCTGTGTTCAATGCCGGCCGCGAACCCGAGGCCCACGGCAGCGAACCGGGCGCAGACATGGCCCTCTACCTGGCGCGCCATGGCATCAAGGTCGAAGTCTCCTCGCAAGCGACGACGATCGACGTCGGTTCTGCCCTGCTCTCCTTCGCATCGGATCTCGATGCCGATTTGCTGGTCATGGGTTGCTACGGCCATAGCCGCTTGCGAGAAATCATGCTGGGCGGCGCTTCCCGTACGGTATTGCAAAGCATGACGCTTCCTGTGCTGATGGCGCATTAGGTCCGCATTAGGTCTATACTGGCCTGCATGCCAAATCCGTTCGCCAATGTCGCCGCCGCATGGCTGGCACATCCACTGGAGATGGCCCGGGCGTGGCAGGAGCTTGCCACAGTCGCCTGGGCGACCGGCATGCCTGCGCCGCTGGCGGAAGCTGCGGAGGGCGATGACCGATTCAGCGACGACGCCTGGCGCGACAATCCGTTCTTTCATGGCCTGATGCAGCAATACCTCGGCTTCACGCGCACCCTCGAACGGCAGGTCTACGACACGCCGGGCGTGGATGAAAGCGAAGCCCGCAGCGCTGCCTTCTGGCTGCGCCATTGGTGCAACGCTCTAGCCCCCAGCAACTTCCCCTGGACCAATCCGGTCGTACTGCGACGCGCCTTCGACAGCGGCGGGGCCAGCCTGAAGCACGGCTTTGAAGAATGGCTGCGCGATGTGCTGGCGGGCGACCTGCGCATGGTGGATCCGGCCCAGTTCCAGCTCGGACGCGACCTGGCCGCGACGCCAGGGCGCGTTGTGATGCGCAACCAGATGATGGAACTGATCCAGTACACGCCCGTTTGCCCGCAAGTTCGGGCGATGCCGCTGGTCCTGGTGCCGCCCTGGATCAACAAGTACTACATCCTGGACCTGACCGCCCAGCAAAGCATGGTGCGGCACCTGGTGCAACAGGGTTTCGACGTGTTCGTCATGAGCTGGAAGAATCCGCGCGCCAATATGCAGGATGCCAGCTTCGAAGACCACCTGTTCGATGGCATCCTCGCTGCCATCGACGCGGCGCGCAATATCGCCGGCGTCCCGCAAGTGCATGCGGTCGGCTATTGCATCGGCGGCACCGCCCTGTCGGCGTTGATGGCGTGGCTGAACCGCCGCCATCGGGCGGCGCGCGATGTCCCGGTTGCCCATTGGACGCTGCTGGCCACGCTCACCGATTTTTCCAAGCCTGGCGACATCGCCAGTTTCATCAACGACGAAAGCGTGGCCTTGCTGGACGGCCTGATGGCGCGCCAGGGTTTCCTCGACTCGCAGCAGATCGGCTGGAGCTTCCGCATGCTGCGCCCGAATACGCAGATCTGGCGCTATGTGGTGCACAAGTACCTGCTCGGCGAGCCTGCACCAGCGCTGGCGCCCCTGGCCTGGAACTCGGACGGCACGCGCCAGCCGCGCGCCACGCACAGTTTCTGCCTGCGCGAGCTATACCAGGCCAACAAGCTGGCCCACGCGGATGCGCTTGAAATCCGCGGCCAGAAGCTTGACCTTGGCCGCATCCGCCAAACCCTGTATGCCGTGGGTGCGGTGGCGGACCACATCACCCCCTGGCGCAGCACCTACCGCAGCGCGGCGCTGGTGGGCGCTCCGGTACATTTTGTGCTGACCGCCTCCGGCCATATCCTGGGCATCATCAATCCGCCGGGCGGCAGCGCCAAACAGCAATACTGGTCGGCGCCCCTGATCGCGGGCCGCGACGCCAAGGACTGGCTGGCGGTGCAAACGCCAACTCCAGGCTCCTGGTGGCAGGACTGGACCGCCTGGCTGCACGGGCGCTGCGGCGGGTGGCGCACGCCGGCGCCGGCGGCCCATGCCGATTATCCCTGGCTAGGCGATGCCCCCGGAAACTACGTGCGCGAGCGCTAGCCCTGGCCTTATAATTTCGGCCATGAATAATGAGGATAAACAATTCCGCCGCCGGCTTGCCGTGATTGGCGCGATCGCATTTTCCGGCTTTGCCGTCCTGGCTGGCCGCGTAATCTGGCTGCAGGCCTTCCAATGACCGGTCATTCTTCTTTGTGGCGCCGCCTGCGGCCGGTGCTGGCTGTTGACGCGCCGTTGGCTGCCATCCTTGGCTTGCTGCTGGCGGCTGGCCTGTTGACACTGTATTCCGCCTCGGCCGACTTCCCGGGGCGCTTCGAACTGCAGTTGCGTAACGTGGCGATGGCGCTGGGCCTGATGTGGGCGGTCGCGAACATCCCGCCGCCCATGCTGATGCGCCATGCAGTCACGCTGTATTCGCTTGGCGTCGCCTTGCTGTTGGCGGTGTTCCTGTTCGGCGTTACGAAAAAAGGCTCGACGCGCTGGCTCAATCTCGGTCACGATTTCCAGCCGTCCGAGATGATGAAGATCGCGATGCCGATGATGCTGGCCTGGTACTTCCACCGTTTCGATGGCGCCAAGGGCTGGCAAGTATTCGTCGCGGCCGCGGTGCTGCTGGCCATTCCGGTGGGACTGATCGCCAAGCAGCCTGATTTCGGCACGGCGATGCTGGTGCTGGCGGCCGGTTTCTATGTGATCGTGCTGGCCGGGCTATCGTGGAAGGCGCTTGCGGCCCTGGCTGCTTGCGCCCTGGCCGCGGTGCCGGTGGTATGGCAACTGCTGCACGACTTCCAGCGCCAAAGGGTGCTGACCTTCCTCAACCCGGACTCGGATCCGGCCGGCAAGGGTTTCCAGATCACCCAGGCGAAAATCGCGATCGGTTCCGGCGGGATGGCTGGCCGCGGCTGGATGGATGGCACCCAGGGCCACCTCGGCTTCATTCCGGAACGCTCCACCGACTTCATCTTCTCGGTCTTCGCCGAAGAATTCGGGCTGTTCGGCGGGATTGCGCTGCTGGTGACGTACGCCTTGCTGATCTGGCGCGGCCTGCAGATTTCCTCCAGCGCGGTGACGCCATTTTCGCGTTTGCTGGGCGGCGCCATCACCATGATCTTCTTCACCTATGCCTTCATCAATATCGGCATGGTGAGCGGCGTGGTACCGGTGGTTGGCGTGCCGCTGCCTTTTTTCAGCTATGGCGGCACTGCCCTGGTGACACTGGGAATCGGCTGCGGCATCCTGATGGCCATCCGTCGTCAAAGCCAGGTCTGAGCCTGTTACAAATGTCCGGAATTGGACATATTTCCCGGCTCCTGTTCAGGGCATAACGGAACCGTTGTTGAAATAGCGACAGCGCACCGATTTCGATTGAATTGCCGCAGTCTCCCCGTCAAGATTGGCTCACCCCAACCACAACCGGACGGAGAGACGAATGAACTTGAAACACCTTGGCGCTTTCGCACTCGCAGCTTCCTTCAGCCTGGGCGCCTATGCGGCCGACGGCCTCACAGCCAGCATCAGCATGGACAAGCGCGCGCTGGGCCCGCGCGACGACGTGGTCGTGCAGGTCACGCTGACCAATACTTCATCGGTGCCGCAATACGTCCTGAAATGGCATACCCCGTTCGGCGACATTGAAGAATCCCTGTTCGACGTGACCCGTGACGGCGCCAGGGTGCCGTACGAAGGCATGCACGTCAAGCGCCCGGCGCCCACGGCAGCCGATTACTACGTCATCCAGCCGGGCAAATCGCACAAGGTCACGGTGGAACTGTCGCAGATGTATAACATGAGCATCTCGGGCGACTACACCATCCGTTACAGCACCAAGTCGCCCAAGCTGTTCAGCAACGTCGACCCGGCCGGCAAGGCAGTTGACAAGAAGCAGCCGGACACCCTGCAATCGGCCGAGCTCAGCGTGTCGATCGAAGGCACCCTGCCGCGCGGCAGCATCGCCAAGGCGCCGGAACAGCCCCTGCCAAGCGCAGCCGGCTTGTCCTTCAGCAAGTGCACCACTTCGCAGCAGGCCGACATTACAACTGCCGTGTCGACCGCGCAAGGCATGGCCAACGACGGCGACGCCTACCTGGGCGCCAACAAGACAGGCACCCGCTACACGAAATGGTTCGGCAGCTACAATTCCGGCCGCTACTCCACCGTGAAATCGCACTTCGCCGCGCTGAAGGATGCCTTCGCCACCAAGCCGATCACCGTCGACTGCGGCTGCAAGAAGACGTACTACGCCTATGTGTATCCAACCCAGCCTTACAAGATTTATGTCTGCAAGGCATTCTGGAGCGCGCCAATGTCCGGCACCGACTCCAAGGGCGGTACGCTGGTGCATGAGATGAGCCACTTCAACGTGGTGGCCGGTACCGATGACTGGGTCTACGGCCAGTCCGGCGCCGCCAGCCTGGCGATCAGCGATCCTAACAAGGCCATCGACAACGCCGACTCGCACGAATATTTCGGCGAGAACACTCCAGCCCTGCCATAAGGCCTGCCCTGCCGCCGCTCACCTGCCGGTATGTTCGAAGCGTACCGGTCCAACGGTGAGCGGTATTTCCTTTCCGTCCATGAGGTAGTGCCCGGCGTAGCTGATGGTGTACGCATGACGCCCTTGCCTGAAGCCGTACGCGGGTGCCAGGTCGATGGCATTGCTGAGGTGCGCCCCGGGTTTCATGGCCCGGTAGTCGGCTTCCGTCAAGGGGCCGCGCTTGACCATGATGCCCTGGTAGTCGAGCAGTTGCCCGGTCTCGGCGTCGCGCACCTCGAACAGCTTGCCGAACATCTCTTCTTCGGTTGCCAGCGCGTGCAGGACCTTCAGCTGCCGCGCCGATTGGTTGGCCAGGTCGATGTGCAAGACGGGGTGGCCGCCTGCCTCTTTGACGGTGAATGTGACTTCCAGCATTTTCGCTTCCCCTGACAGCGCGGCGGCTGCTAGCAAGGCTGCAATATTGATTTTCACTCCAGACCTCGTTACACGTGAAACTTCTTTTTAGCGCGACTGTTCCAATGCTTCCCCAACCACCTCCAGGAAGTCATTGATGTTCAAGGGCTTGGTCAGGTACCGGAAAAAGCCGGCCTCCAGAGCAGCCTGTACATCAAGCGGCATCGCATTGGCGGAGAGCGCAATGATCGGGATCTCGCGCGTTGCGGCATCCTGGCGCAAACGGCGCTGTGCCTCGCGGCCGCTGATGCCGGGCAGGTTCATGTCCATCAAGATCGCATCCGGCAGGTATTCGCGCGCCATGGCCACACCGGAATTGCCGTCGGTGGCCGACAACAACTCAACGTCGAGATGCAGCTTGACGATCTCTTCCACAAGCTTCAGGTTGGCAGGGTTATCTTCGACATAGAGCAGCCGGGGCTTGCTGTGGTGGCCGCGCACCGCTGCCGGCGCCGGCATGCCTTCCTGGTCCTCGCTGCGGGGCAACTGCTGGGGCGCCGTGGCTTCCATCTCGACCGTGAAGGTGCTGCCCTGGCCCACCGAGCTCGTAACGCCAATGGTCGCGTTCATCAACTCGGCCAGCCGTTTGCTCAGCACCAGGCCGATGCCGCTGCCTTCTTCGGAGCCGCCTTCCTGGCCCAGCCGGTTAAAGGGCTGGAACAGACCCGCCATCTGTTCGCCGCTGAGCCCTGGCCCGTCGTCGCGCACTGCCAGCCAGGCCCGCCCGGGGTCGGCCGCCCCGCAGGCTACCCAGACATGGCCGCCCTTGCTGTTGTACTTGATTGCATTGCTCAACAGGTTCAGCACGATCTGGCGCAGCCGGATGCGGTCGGCCTTGACATGCATGCCGCGTGGTTCGGACAGGTAAACCGCGACCTGCCGCGCATCGGCCATGGCCTCGACCATCTTGCTCGCTTCATGCAGCAGGTCGTCCAGCGCCACCGGTTCGAGAGAAAGCGTGACGGCGCCGACCTCGATCTTCGCCAGGTCCAGCGTTTCATTGATCAGGTGCAGCAGGTGCTGCCCGGCCTGTACGATATTGCCGGCGAAGGCGTAACGCTGTTGTTGCGACAGCGGGAGTTTTTCGTTATGCAGCAACTGGCCGAAGCCGAGAATGGCATTCAGCGGCGTGCGCAGCTCATGCGACATGCTGGCCAGGAAGCGATCCTTGGCTTTGCTGGCTTGCTCCAGTTCAAGCTTTTGTTCGATCAGCTTGCGCTCGATCTGGCGGCGTCCGCTGATGTCGCGGATGGCGCTCGATACCAGCAGTTCGTCCTCGGTCTTCAAGGGACTGAGGCTGATCTCCACCGGGAATTCCGAACCGTCGCGGCGCATTGCATACAGTTCGGTGCCCGCCCCCATGGCGCGCGGCTGGGCTTTGGCGAAGAAGCTGCTGCGCGCCGCCGGATGCCGTCCAGCAAAGCGGGCCGGGATCAGGATTTCAATCGGCTTGCCCAGCAGCTCTTGGCGCTGGTAGCCAAACAGCTGCTCGGTCTGGGAGTTCACCAGCACGATCTCGCCGCGCGCGTTGACGATGACCATCGGATCCGGCGCCGATTCCAGCAGGCCGCGGAACTTCTGCTCGGCTTTCTTGCGGTCGCCGATATCGCGGATCGCGCTCATGACGATCGCGCCCTCTTCCATCTGGATCATGCTGAGGCTGATCTCGACCGGGAATTCCAGCCCGTCCTTGCGCAAGCCATACAGTTCCAGCCCCGCCCCCATGGTGCGCGTGCGCGGCTGCACGAAATACTGGGCGCGATGCGAGACATGGCCGCCGCGGAAGCGATTGGGCAGCAATACTTCAACCGGTTTCCCCAGCAATTCGCGCGGTTCGAAGCCGAACAGCCGCTCGGCCTGGCTGTTGACCAGCACGATGCGGCCGGTGGAATTGGCCATCACGATGGCATCGGGCATCGACTCGAGCAGGCCGCGGTAGCGCGATTCGACCTGGCGCGCGTCGCGCAAGGCCTTGGCGTCGGTGATGTCGTTCTGGCTGTGGATGATGTACCGGATGTCGCCCTGGGCAGAGTAGACCGGCTTGCAGGCTGCTCCGATATACACTGCCTGGCCGTCCTTGCGGCGCCGCAGGTACTCGAAATCGGCCCCGAATTCGCGCCGTACCGGGTGGCCCGGCATACCGATCAGCTCCTCGAGCCTGTGGCCGCGCGCTTCTTCGCCGCTATAGCCATAGATTTCCGTCGCGCCCCGGGTCCAGAAGATCACGGTGTCGTGGCCGTCCGTGGCAATGATTCCGCCGGGAGCTTCTTCGAGGATGAACTTGCCCAGGTCAGTTTGCATGATTGGTCTTTTCGCGGACTCGGCGATGCCAATTGTAAGCGAATTCGGGCGAAAAAAAACCGCCTGCCCTTGCGGCCAGGCGGTCGATAGCGCGGGGGTGCGCTGTGTATTACCAGGAGGCTTTCAAGGTGTAGGTGCCGCTGGTCGAACCAGTGCCACCCGAGTAGTAGTACACCTTGGCATACCACGTTACAGCAGTCGAGCCCGTATTGGCGCGCGTTACAACATCCGCCTGGCCCGTGCCTTTCACGCTCGATGCCAGCTCGGTACCAGCGCTGTTGTACAGCTTCAGGTCGTAGTCCGACGAGGCGTTCGGCGTCATGGTGGCGGTCAGCGTCTTGCCTGCTGGAACCGTAATGGCGAAGTAGTCCACATCGCTGCTGGTGCCGATATTGGCGCTGGCGGTGGTGCAGGACTGGCTGATGCCATTCGCAGTGGCGATGGTGTTATTGCTCTCCGTTTCCGACATGTTCACCGGTGTGCAGGAGGCGCCGCTCAGGATGTTCTGCGCCTCGAACTTGGCCTGGAAGGTGTTGGCGTAGCTCAGGTCCGACGGGAACAGGGTCTTGGCAGCGTTCACGATGGCCGTTGCCATCGCTGGCATCTTGATGTTCGAGCCGAGGCCGAAGTGGGCTTCGAGGATGATCTTGTCGATGTTCGCGCGCGGCTTGCCGGCGGCGATCAGCGACACCATCGACGAGTACAGCGGCGCCGACCACAGTTCGTCGGACTGGAAGGTCACCCCGTTCTCGGTCACCGAGCTGTGTGCGCTATAGGTCTTGCTGCTGTTGTACTTAGCGTCGGTGCGGTTCAGCATGCGGCCGGCCCAGCAGGAGCCGTGGCCATCCCAGCTGAAGGCCCACTCAGGGTGGTAGACCTGGCCGTTCGGCGTGCTGTAGGAATACGACGCAGCCCAGTAGTCGCCGAAGCCTTCGCCCATGGCGCCAGTGTCGCCGCCCGACCAGCTCGAGTTGATGCTGGCCTGGATGCCGTGGCCGTACTCGTGCAGGATGACGTCGGCATCTTCACTGTCGTTGACGCAGCCATGGCCAAAGGCCAGGTAGCCGGTTGCACCGCTGCCGCTGAAGTGCGAGTTGTCGTCGCCGTTGACGCCGTCGGTATCGATGTCCATCGAACGGTTGAGGATGGACTTGGTGCCGGTGAAGCCCAGCGACTGCATGTAGCGCTGGCTCTGGTCGATGTGGAAGTAGACGTTGGTGTCATCGAAAGCATTGTTGCCGCGCTTGGCAGTCCAGACACCGTTGGTAGTGGTGCTTGGTGCCGTGTTTGGCGACTCGATGTTCTTGATGTTGACGTACGGTCCGGTCAGCGAATATACCCCGCCGGTCACAGTCAGGTCGCGCAAGGTTTTGGTCGAATACGCTGCGTCGAAGGCAGACGCGGCCGAGGTATCGGTCAGCGCATCGGTGTTCAGGGTGGTGCGTGGGTCAGGATCGAAAGCGTAGCCGCTGCCGTTGATGCCGGACGCCGCCATCACCGTGGCGGTGCTGCCGGCCTTGAGCGTGTTCACGCTGGTGCTGGCCTTGGCTGCCTCGGTAGCGGCATGGCGGTCCAGCATCTGGCCCGGCGCTGCGGCGCGCGCGGCCAGGCTGCGCTCACCGCCTTTGTTGGTGCGTGGCAACGAGGTGGAGTAGGAATCGATCAGGCTGCCGTCATGTGCATTCAGGTACTGGACGAAACCGCCGGTAGGCATCTCCGCTTCAATGTCGACCTTGCGCGCCAGTTGCACGCCATCCTTGGTAGGCACCCACACCAGGGTGGACGATGGCACGTTCACCAGGTTGTGCTGTACCTTCATGTTTTTCCAGCCTTTGTCCAACGCTTCGTCGTCGCTGATCTGGGCTTTGTTGTACAGTTGATTGACGGCGTCGGCCTCAACCTTGGCAGAAATGTGGCGGGTTTCGTTGAAGATCTTTTGCAGGTCGCCGTTCTTGCCGATCGACACGACGATCTGGGCGCGGTCGACTGGCAGGCCGCGCAGCATTTGCTGGTAGTAGTAATGCTTGCCGGTCAGCGATTCCTTGACTGAAACCAGCACCAGGTTGTTCAGGTTCGCCGGCAGGCCGAAGCGTGCCGCGTGAACCCTCAGCACGCCCTCTGCGGAGGCAGCCTTGGTATTGGTGAAGACGGTCAGGTTGTCGATGGTTTTTTCACCGGCTTGGGCCAGGCCGGCGCATGCCAGCATGACCATGGAAGCGATCGTGGTACGGGTTGTGTAGCGCATGTTGTAATTCTCTCCTGAAGCAGTTATAGATCTAGTTTTTGGATGGAACAACGAGCCCCGCCGGGCTTGGCACTCAACAGCGTGAGGGCCGAGTATAACTACGAAAAGTTCGCCGATTTAGTTGAAATTTTGCTCAAGAACGCAAAAGAATTCAGTCAAGACCGCGCGCGCAACGTTAGAAGGAGTCATCAGTGAAATTGAACATTCTGTTAATTTTTACAGGCCTTTGCCTGATGGACACGGCAGCGGCGATCCCCGATATGGAGCCCGACGTTACGGCCCAGGTAGCCGAGGTGCTGGAAGCCGTTGCCGACGGCAAGGCCGCTGCGGAACGCTTCACCGAACGGGGGAGCGGCTATCTCGCCGCGCCCGGCCTGCCTGGCCTGATGAAAGGGTGTAGCCGGCCCCTCGTGCTGGAGCTGCTTTCGCGAAACGTAAACGGGGAGGACCGGCTTTACGTGTACCGTGCGAAATGCCAGCCGCAAGCCCTGCGCATCGCCATCGACTTCAACAAGGCGGCCCGCATCAACCGGCTTGAACTGGCTCCTGAGCACTAGTTTCACGCGGCACTGGACTTGGCGTTGCGTGTGTGGTCAGATATGCATGAATCAGCCAGGAGAAGAGCATGGACGTCATTACGACAGCAGTGACGGCAGGTGCCGGCGAGGGCGGCATCAGTGCTGCCTATCAGATGCTGAAGTCCCGCCTGGCGGCCCAGTCTCCTTCGGTCGCCGATGCCATTGCCGACGTTGAGGAAGACCCCGGTTCGCGATCGCGCCAGTTTGCACTGAGCGATGCGCTGGCCGCGGCCGGCCTGGCTGGTGACCGCTACCTGCGTGCCGCAGCGCGCAACCTCATCGATGAAGTCGAGCGCCGGCGCAGCGGCCGAACCTCGCCTAAAGCCAGCCTGGACGGAGCGCCCGACCATGCGGTGATGAAAGTGTTCTTTTCCACCGATCGCGAGCTGAGCGGTGACCGGCACCCTGCCCGCTTGTTCGGCAGCACGCGTGGCCAGTTGCGTTATGGAAGCTGCGAAGTCAGCATTCCTCGCGACCATCGCATGGGCGAGATGGAATCGCCTTCGCTATTACGGCTGGAGTTTCGCCAGGACCCTGAGCAGCATGTGGTGTTGCTTTCTGCCGACTTGAGTGAGCGCGACAGCTACTTCGAAGATTTGCGCAGGTCGATCGCCGCCAGTGGCACGCGCAGCGCCCTGCTTTTCATTCACGGTTACCGTACCACGTTCGAGGATGCCGCCCGTCGCACTGGCCAGCTGGCATACGACCTGGGCTTCCAAGGGGCGCCGATTTTTTACAGCTGGCCCTCGCAAGGCAAGCTTTCAGGATATATATTGGATGAAGCCAATGTGGAGTGGACCCAGGCCGACCTTGCTGCCTTTCTGGCCGACGTGCTGCAGCAATCCGATGCCGAGCATGTCTACCTGCTCGCGCACAGCATGGGCAGCCGGGCCCTGGCCCAGGCGACAGCCAGCGTCGTCGCCGCGCGACCGGAACTTGCGAGCCGTATCAGGGAAGTAATTTTGGCGGCACCGGATATCGATGCCGATGTTTTCCGTCAGCAAGTTTTGCCAGCGCTGGCTGCCGTCCCGAACCCATTGACTCTGTATGCGTCGTCGGAAGACAGCGCCTTGCGGGTTTCCAAATCCGTCCATGGCTATGCCCGTGCCGGTGAAAGCGGCCCCGGCCTGGTGGTGGCGCAAGGTGTCGAAACAATTGACGCCAGCAAGGTGGCGACAAGTTTCATCGGTCACACGTATTTTGCCGAGCAGCGCTCGGCTTTGAGCGATATGTATTACCTGATGAAGCAACATACCAGGGCTGCCGAGCGCTTTGGCCTGCAGGCAGTCGAAAGTGCGATGGGACGCCATTGGACGTTCCGCGTATAACGGAGACTTTGTTTATGAGTTACGCAAGTGCGCCGGATGAAGCAGTCTTTTGTGTCGACAAACTACTGCAATACATGGGGCAGGACGAAAAAGCCCTGGATACCGTGGTCAAGATCGTCCGCGATGGCATTGGTCCAGGCGTCGAACCGCTGAATCTGGCTGGCGACGCAATTCGGGACAACAAATTCATGGAAGCGCGCCGCATCCTGCACAATTTGCGCGGATCGATTGGCAACCTGGGGGCGAAACGCTTTGTTGCTGCCTCGCTCGCACTGGAACTGGCCCTGCAAGAAGGCCGTATTGTTGAAATACCACTGCTTTTCACTGCCCTGGAAGGTGAATTGAAGCTGGTGCACGACCATGCCGGCGCCTGGCTCGACCAGCACGCCGGACGCGCGGCCGCCCGCTAGCAATTCGTTACATCTGTTACCCCAGCCATTTTTGTGCGGCGCAATACCCGCATGTTATGATTCGAAATACTTATAGGTTTGGCAGTATTGCGAGCCGTGCGCCAGTATCGCCTCGCATTTCATAAAATCGTGAAAGTTGCCCGCAACTTGACGTACGGCAATTAATTGATATAATGCCATCCATTCTGGGATAATAAGAAATATGGAAATGTTTAACAAGGCGGGAGTGATTGTGACATCCACCCTTGTGATGGTCGGCATGTTGATTGCTTGCCAAGCCAAGGAAGACGTCGAGCCGCCAGCACCTGTCGTCGAAGCCGTAGCAAAGAAACTGGCCGTGCATGGCGGGGCAGCGGCAGAACGCCGCCTGCGCGAATGGGCCGAGCAAGGCTCCCCTGTTGCAGCTCGCGAGCTGGGCCTCCTGTACAGCCAGGATGTTGCAAAGCACAAAGAAGCGATGCGCCTGCTGGAGAAGGCCGCCCTCGCCGGCGACTCCGTTTCCGTCGACTACCTGTCCACCCGTTTCCGTTCGAGCGCCACTGTCGCAAATGCCGACGGTTCGCGCAGCTGGCCGCTGTATGTACAGCTGTCCAACCAGCACCGTACCAAGTAAGCCCCCGACGGATCGCGTGCTTTCTTGAGCGCGATCAACAAGCAGATCTGAGAGCTCCCTACGCTGGTAACTCCACCAGCCTGGGAGTTTTCCATGTCACGCGTGATTACCATTGCCGCAGGATTGACTCTGACCGCCCTGCTCGCTTGCCAGAGAATGAAGCCGGTCGCCGATGTACTTGCCGATGCGCGCAAGGCGCACGACAGCGGCGAAGACCGGGCTGCCGTCATCCATCTGAAGAACCTGCTGCAGCAGGAGCCCGGCCATGGCGCGGCAAGACGCATGCTGGGGGAGTTGCACCTGGCAATGGGCGATGCCGTTTCGGCCGAAAAGGAACTGCGACGCGCCCTGGCCCTTGGCCAGCCCCGGCAGGAACTGTTGCCGCTGCTGGTCCGTGCCATGCTGGCCCAGGCGTCCTGGCAGGGCGTCCTCGACGAATTGCAGGCTGATCCGCTGACCCCGGCCGTCCTGGCCTGGCGTGGCCACGCCTTGCTTGGACTAGGCAAGGCGGAAGATGCCGGCCAGCTTTACACCCAGGCACTCCATAAAGACGACAAGCTGGTCGAGGCCCACCTGGGCCAGGCCCGGCTTGCCTTGCTGCGCAACGACACCGATGCGGCAGGCGAGTCGGTGCAGCACGCCCTTGCGGCCGACCCGCACAATAGCGAAACCTTGCGCTTCCAGGGGGACCTGCTGCGCATGCGAGGCGACCTGGACGGCGCCCTCGCGGCATACCGCGCCATCCTTGAACGCGATAAAAGCAATGTACAAGCATTTGCTGATATTGCATCGGTCCATCTTGTGCAGGGAAACCCGGCGCTGGCCCGGGAAGGGCTCGAAGCGGCAAGGAAGATCCAGCCGGCCAGCCTGGTGATCCTCTACGCCCAGGGCTTGCTTGACCTGGCCGAGGGCAAGCACAAGGCCGCCCTGGAGCGCGCGCAGATGGTCTTGCGTGCGGCGCCGGACCATTTGCCGAGCATGCTGTTGGCTGCCACTGTTGAACTGGAAAACGGCGCATTTTCCCAGGCGCGGTCTCATATCTTGCGCTATCGCCAGTCACAGCCCAGGGAAATGTTCGCGCTGCGGCTGCTGGCCCAATGTGATCTGCAAGAAGGCAAGCCCCGGGACGCGCTGGCGCTACTTGAGCCGGCAATCGCCGAGCATCCGCAAGAGATCGACTTGCTGGCGCTTGGTGGCGAGGCCGCCATGCGTGCCGGACAACACGAGCTGGCCGCACGCTGGTTTGGCCGTGCCAGCAGCCTGGCGCCGGAGTCGAGCAGCCTCTTGGCCGCCAGTGGCCTGAGCCTGCTCAGCCAAGGCCAGGACGCACGGGCCGTCGACGCCCTTGAACAGGCAACACGCAAGGAAGGAGCGTCGGCTTCGCGCGCCGCTTCCCTGTTGGTCATGAGCTACCTGCGCAACCGCAACTTCAGCAAAGCCATGCAGCAAGTCCGGCAAATGGAAGCGCTGGGCGACAATCCGTCGGTGCAAAACCTCAAGGGCGGCGTGCTGCTTGCCAGCGGCGACCTGGTTGGCGCGCGCAAGGCCTTTTCGCGTTCACTGGAACTCGACCCTGCCCATATGCCTGCGCTGGACAACCTGGCGGAGCTCGATTTGCTGGAAAAGAAGGTACCGCTGGCGCGACAGCGCTACACCGCCGCGCTGGAGCGCCAGCGCAATAGCCTGCCCTTGATGATGGCGCTCGCCAAACTCGAGTCAAGGCAAGGCAACGCCGCAGCAGCGATCAGCTGGCTGGAGCGGGCCATTGCGTCCTCCCCCGATGCGGCTGCCCCCGTGCAGGCGCTGACAGCACTTTACTTGCGCAACGGCCAGGCAGCCAAGGCACTCCAGCAAGCCCAGCGCTTGCAAGCAGTTCGCCCAAACGAACCGGCCAGCCTTGATTTGCTGGCGCAGGCAGCGGCGGCCAACGGCCAGCACAAGCTGGCGCTCGAAAGCCTGCAGAAGCTGGCGCTTCTCCGCCCCGTCGAGCCCGAAGTGCAACTGCGTATTGCACGCAGCGCGCTCGCCCTCGGCCAGAAAGGACCCGCTTTGCTGGCTGCACGCAAGGCCGTCGCGCTCGACGCGAGCCGGGAAGATGCCCTGCTGCTGGTGAGCGCGCTGCTGCTCGATAACCGCGCATTCGACGAGGCCCGCAAACTGGCCCGCTCGGTGCAGCAACGTCAGCCTGATTCCGGCATGGGCTTCAAGCTCGAAGGCGATGCCTGGCTTGAAGAAGGCAAGGCAGCTGACGCCGTGGCCTCGTATGAGCGTGCTTTCCGACTGCAGAGCAGCGGGCCGCTATTGATCGCCCTGCACCGCGCCTTGCTGGCAGCCGGAAAGGCTGAGGCGGCGAGCCAAAGCATGCGCGACTGGCTTGGGCAACATCCCTCCGACCAGGCAACCAGGCTCTACTATGCGAGTCATTTGCTGCAGCAGGCCCAGTTTGGCGCCGCCCAGCGCGAGTACGAAATCATCCTGCAACGCGACCCGGACAATGTACTTGCCTTGAACGACCTGGCCTGGACGCTGCTTCATACCAAAGGCGGGGACGCGGTGCGGACCGCCGAACGGGCCTACCAGCTTGCCCCGCAAAATCCGGCAGTAGCCGATACCCTGGCCTGGAGCCTGGCCGAAAGCGGCAAGCCGGCGCGCGCCTTGCCTTTGCTGAAGAAAGCACTGGAAACTGCGCCGACAGCCAGCGATATCCGGCTGCATTACGCCCACGCGCTGTTCCGCAGTGGCGACAAGCGGGCCGCGCGCAGCCAATGCGAACAATTATTGGCAGTCCAGGGTTTTGCGCACAGGGCAGAGGTCGAGGGCTTGCTGGCGAAGATGTAAGGTGTCGGCCTAATTTACGCCTGAGCGCGCCGCCCCTTGGCGCCGGCGCTGGCGCGTTCCTTGCAACGTGGGGCTTATCCATCACTGGGAGCACACCATGTTCAAGAGCGTACTTTGCAAGGGCACAGCCTGGCTTTCGGCCATGGCGATCGCCGGAACCGCCGCCGCAACCCCGCTCGCCCCGTTTGTGCTGCACACGCCGGGCGCGGTCGAAATCAAGTTCAGCGGCTACCTGGCCCGCAGCGGCGACACCGGCGCTTCGCCCGGCATCCACGAAGCCAGCTTCGGTGCAGGCTATATGACCAGCATCCATGAACTCGGCAACCCCGCCAATCAGCTCTGGCGCAGCGGACAGGACAACCAGAGTATTTCCTTCTTGATGTATGGTGCCGGCGATGCCGCAGTGCTCCCGGTGGCTGGGTCGTCGGCACACCAGG
Source organism: Pseudoduganella sp. R-34 (assembly GCF_049904655.1). Taxonomy (NCBI): domain Bacteria; kingdom Pseudomonadati; phylum Pseudomonadota; class Betaproteobacteria; order Burkholderiales; family Oxalobacteraceae; genus Pseudoduganella; species Pseudoduganella sp. R-34. Next base: position 3,665,408 of record NZ_CP184572.1, on the reverse strand, counting down.
TCTTCGGCACCGGTTGCACCCATCTTGCCTTCGGTTGCGACGGCAAGATCCACCTCGACTTCTACCTCGATAAACTGAGCGGCGGAACCAACCCAGGCTTTGGCATTGGCGGCATCAAGGCCTCGCAACGCCAGGGTTTCAGGCAACTTGGCGGCATTACCGATGGCGAGCTGTTGATGCGCTGGGAGTTCGTACCGGGACTATCGCCCACTACGCCAGGCGGAACGCCGGTCACCCTGGTGCAACAGCTAAGCGGCCTCACCTCGCCTTCGTCCGGCTTTGGCAGCTTCCTGGCGCGTTGCACGGGCGGTCCGGCATGCGGCTATTTCACCAGCGGTATGCAGCAAGGGGGAGCTGACTTCTATGGCACCAATACCATGACCAGCATCCTGGCCCTGACGGCCATTGGCCAGAATGGCTGGTCAGCCCGCCTGTCCGATCCGGTGATCGCCCAGGTGGCGCTGGGCCAACCCTCCACCCTTGCCTTGCTGCCGATTGGCGCTGCCATGCTGTTCCTGCTACGCATGCGCCGTCAGCGCGGCTGGTAACGGCCCGGGGCGATGATGTGCTGCGGATCAAGCGCCGACTTGATGCGGGCCACGGTGTCCCAATACGTATCGTGGCCGCTGTCCAGGGCCCCCACCGATTGCGGACCCACGCGATAGGGAATGTATCCAGCGCCCATCAGCCGTGCAAACGAGGCATCGTAGCATTGCCGGGCGCGCGCCGCCTCCGCCGCATCTTCCTGGTCAAAGCAGATGGTCAGCACGCCGCCCAGTGCACGCTCGTTGATCATGCTGAAGGTTTCAAACAGATCGAAGCCATGGCTAGCAAACAGCGGCTCGACCAGCGAGTGCACGTGCAACAAGTCGGTGCCGCGCATCGGCAGCACGGGTGCCAGCCACATCATTCCGCAACCGTCGCGCGCCGGATTGGCGCCCAGTGGGAATCCCTGAGGCAGGCCACCTCGGCGACGCCAGTAGGCGCCTGCCAGGAAGCGGCCATCCGGAATGCCGCGGTTCATGTTCAAGAGGGAGCGGCCAAGGTCGACCTGCGCCGACAACCGCGATCCGAGCCTGCCTTTTCCCATCAGGCGGGCCGCGATGCTTCCGAGTGCCAGCGTGCGGTCATCGATAAAGCGCAAGGTGGCCAGCCTGCCAATGGCCGCCTGCAGGGCACGGCGCGCATCGGCCACCTGGGCCGGCCGGCCGTAAAGCGCAGCTGACACAGTCCAGGCGCCGATCCCGGCCTGCCGGCACAGGCCGGCGCGCAATGGAAGCGGCAGCGGCGGCCCTTGCGGCGCCAGCGACGCAGGGAACACCATTCCTCCCGACAGCACGCGCAAATCGTTCCCGATATGGACCACGCTGGGCAATGTGCCATCCAGGCGCAGTGGGCGCAGCGCATCCACAACTGCGGCGATGCCCTCGAAGCCGGGGACGCTCGCAACCAGGTGGCTTACCACTTCCGTTTGCGGCATCAGCCAGAAGCCGAGGCTGGTAATAATGCCGAAGTTCGATTGCGTGAACAAACCGTCCAGCCATGGCCCGACACCATACGGGTAAAGGTGGGCGGCACTGGCGTGGGCAAAATGGGCGAAACCAGTCTCGAGCGTGTCGCCGCTGGCCAGCACGATGCGCATGCCGGCTACATGCAGCATGCGGTTGCCATAGGGCGTATGGCCGAAGCCGCGCTCCAGGATGTTGCCGACGAGGCTGGTATCCGGCCCGGCGCCGGTACAATCCATCCACAGGGGAAGTTGCAGCTCCGCCAGTTGACCGGCGAGCTGGGCCTGCGTGACGCCAGGCTCGATCACGGCATAGGCAAGGTCCGGATCGATCTCAAGAATGCGGTTCATCCCGCCCAGGTCCACGATGACCTGGCCTTCGCCGCTTGGGTTGGCGTCGCCGTATCCCCAGTTGCGGCCGGTACTCAGCGGATACAGCGGGACGCCAAATTCGCCGGCACTGCGCACCACGGCCACCACCTCACCGTGCGATAGCGGACGCAACACTGCAAGGGGCGCGACGGGCTGGCCCGAGGTGCTGGCAGTGTACGGCGCAAGTTCGCTGGGCGAGGCAAGCACCCGGGCTGGACCAAGCAGCAGGCGCCAGGCCTGCAGTGCGGGTTGGAGGTTCGCCATCTCAGTCCCTCCCCTCGCGCAAGCGGACCGTAATACCGGCCTCATCTTGCGGCGAGAAAAAGAAGGGGTAGAAGGAACGTTCGTTAGGCACCGATTCCATGCGCCCGCCATAGAGCCGTATCTGCTCCGCCATGTGCGCCAGGTCCAGCCGCAGCAGCACCGCCGGCGCGCCGACCCGGCTGCAGTGCCGCTCCGGCGCCGCATCGCGGAAACCCAGCATGCGCTTGTAGAACCTGACATGGCGCGGGTTGACTTCGATCACATAATCCGTGCAACCGTGCAGGTTGTGCGCGTACACATAGGAGATGTGGATCAGCGCTGCAAACACGCGCATATTGACATTGCGGTCGATGGCCAGCCGCGCCGGTTCGCACAGGCGTCGTCCCTGCTCCCGCAGTGCGGACAGGATGTCGCCAAAGTTTTCATCGGCCGGCAGGCCAATGTCGGGGTCGTCAAGGCACAGCGACATGGTGCCAACCGTATCACCCTGGCTATCGGCCGCCAGGGTGATACGGTTGGGTTGGTGGGGGGCGTTGGGATCCACTTCATAGCCGCGCCAGCCATACATCTTTTGCAGCAGCACACTGGCCGCTTCGCGTTTGCCGGCCGAATTGGCCAGCCGGATATGGAAAAGCTGCTGGTCGATCGCGTGCAACGGCTGCTCGCCGCCAGCGTTCTCGTCAATCAACAGGGAAACAATGGTGTCGTCGTCCACGGTGCGTCCTCCTATCGGTATAGGGCTTGGATGCTCGGGCTGGCCCAAGGTTCCGCACGCGTCGGATTTCTTTTCACGGGCCGCGGCCAACGGGGCGCCACGGCATGGCACGGATGCTGCTCATACGACCATGCCGGCAAACCTGCCGCAATCCAATCGGGAGATCCACGCTATGACTACCTTGCGCAAGTCTTTACTGGCAACTGCCGCCTTGCTGGCGGCCAGCCTTGCCAGCGTACCGGTCCAGGCCTCCACCTTTGCCTCGGCCATCCTCGACATCAACAACTTCAGGCTGCTCCACTCCAACGGCACCGCCTACAGCACGACCGACTTCACGATCTTGCAGGGTACCAACGATGCCCACGCAACTGCTTCGCTGAACGGCGTCTTCGCGAACGGAACCTCGTCGATCCCGATCCTGCTTGGTGTCCCGAACGTGCCGCATCAATGCATGGGCGCCCCCTGCGGGGGGCTGGGCGAAAACAACTTCACCCCGCTGCCCAGCCCGCCGCCAGTGCCAGGCACTTTCGGCTATGCCGACCAGGACCTGACCGGCGCCTCCATTACCATCGGCGCAGCGCCGGCCGGGGCACACGCCCGCACGCGGGCCGATGCCTCGACCGCCCTGAACGCCATCGCATCGGGCAATTCCGACGTCGGTACCTCGACCACCTTCCAGTTCACGCTGGGAGCAGCCGACACCATGACTGTGTCGTTCGACGCAACCGCCTTCACCCAGGCTTATGTGTCGCCCGGATCGGGACCGGACGCCAATGCCAATGCACGGCTGTCGTGGTCCATCAACATCATCGACCTGACCACCCAGGGCCGGATCTTCGACTTCGCGCCAGACGACCTGAACGCATTCAGTGTACGCAGCCGCACGGATGGCAGCCCTGGCATCCTTACGTACACCTTTGCGACCCTGCCCGGGGTGCCGCTCACCAAGGTGTCGCCTTTGCTGACAGCCGGCACCAGTTACCAGATCACGATCCAGCACAACACTCTGGCCAACGCCCTGCAACAGGAGTTGCCGGAGCCGGATTCGCTGGCCGTGCTCGCTGCAGGCATGCTGGCGATGTCGGTTGCGCTGCGCCGCCGCAAATCCTGAGCACTTCTTGACAGGCCTCAACGTTCGGGCGGGTTCGCCAGCCAGGCTGGAATCCCGCCCATATAATCCAGAGGACCGAGGCGTATCACCAGGGAGCGCAGCATGGAGCATCTCTTCAGCCAATTGCTGTCCGGCCTGAAAGGCATCTGGAAGCACCGCTGGGCGGGATTCAGCATCGCCTGGGTGATTGTGCTGATAGGCTGGGCCAAGGTCTACTCCCTGCCCAACGAGTACCAGAGCACGGCCCGCGTGTTCGTCGATACCCAAAGCATCCTGAAGCCGCTGATGGTGGGCATGACCAGCATGCCCAACGTCGAGCAGCAAGTCGCCATCATGAGCCGGACTTTGCTAAGCCGGCCGAATATCGATCGGGTATTGCGCATGGTGGACCTGGACGTGCGCTCGGTGTCCGCACGCGACCACGATGCGATGGTCGACGATATGCTGAAGCGGATTCACATCAACGGCACCGGCACCTACGATATCTACACCATCGGCTACACCCACTCCGACCCGCGCCAGGTGCGCGACGTGGTGCAGGCCTTGCTGTCGATCTTCGTGGAAGGCAGTTTCAAGGGAAAGAAAGGCGATTCCGAGAAGGCGGTCCAGTTCATCGACGAACAGATCAAGAATTACGAAGACCGCCTGCTCACGGCGGAGAACGCCGTCAAGGAATTCCGTCTCAAACACAACTACCTGCTGCCGCGCGAAGGCCAGGATTATGGCGGCAAGCTGCTGACCGCGAACGACGCATTGGCCAGCGCCCAGCTGGAGCTGGCCGAGGCCGAACAGGCGCGCAAGGCCATTGAAGCCCAATTCGGCGGCGACGAGCCGCTGCTTGCGGGCGTCGGCACGCCGGGCGAGGTATCCGAGCTCGACTCGCGCATCAGCGCCTTGAACAAGAGCCTCGATGCCCTGCGCATGCAATACACCGACCTGCATCCCGATGTCGTGGCAGCCCTGCGCCTGATCGCCCAGCTTGAAGAGAAACGGCGCGAAGAGCGCCAGAAGCAGGCTGACCCCGGCGACACAGCGCGCCAGTACAACCCCTTGTTCCAGCAAATGAAGGTGGCTTTGGCGGAATCGGAAGCGCGGGTGGCCGCATTACGGGCGCGTGTCGAGGCCATGCAACAGCGCCAGGCGCAGCTCCAGGAGCAGCGCAATGCCGTGCCCGAACTCGAGTCCCAGCTCGGCCAACTGACACGCGACTACCAGGTGAACAAGGAAAATTACGAGAAGCTCGTTGCGCGCCGCGAGGCAGCCAAGCTGTCGGGGGAATTGACAACCACCACAGAAATGATGAGTTTCAAGATCATCGATCCGCCAACCATGCCCCAGCGCCCCATCGGCCCCAACCGCGCCCTGTATTACAGCGCAGTGCTGGCCGCCGGCCTCATCGGTGGCGCAGCGGCAGCGCTCGGGCTGTCCGAACTGCGCCCCACGTTCCTGAGTCCGGCCGATTTGCGCGCGGCGACCGGCTTGCGGGTGCTCGGTACCATTGGCATGAACTGGACCGATGAAGAGAAGCGCCGGCATGCGCGCGACCGCCTGGGTTTCAGCGCCGGCGGCGCCTGCCTGTTGCTTGGCTATAGCGGCGTGATGGTGTTCACCCTGTTCTACCAATAGATGGAGGCCCCATGCAATTACCGCCCAACCTGCTGGAACTTGCACCGCCGACCGAACTCGGTTACGCCGACATCAACCTGGTCCGGATGCGGCAGCGCGGAATGGTGACGCATGAGAGCGGCCGCACTTCCGTCGCCGAGGACTTTCGGATCGTCAAGCGCCACTTGCTCAATGACGCGCGCTCCGGCGGCGCCAACGCCATCCCGCACGGCAACCTGATCGTCGTCACCAGCGCCCTGCCGGGAGAAGGAAAGACCTATTGCGCGGTCAACCTGGCAATGAGCATTTCCATGGAAAAGGATGCACGCGCGCTGCTGGTGGACGCCGACGTGGCGCGCCCGTCGGTACTGAAAGTGCTGGGTTTGCAGGCTGAACGGGGCCTGATGAATGTGCTGCTCGATGGCAGCGTGGAATTGTCCGACGTGATCATGCGCACCAATGTTCCGTCGCTGACCTTGCTGCCTTCCGGTCCCGCCAGCCGCCACGCGACAGAACTCCTTGCCAGCCATAATATGAGCCGCCTGCTGGAAGAGCTCGCCAGTCGCTACCCGGATCGCATCATCGTTTTCGATTCGCCGCCCTTGCTGCTGACTACCGAGGCCAGTGTGCTCGTCTCCCAAATGGGACAGGTTGTCATGGTGGTGGAAGCCGAGACCACGACCCAGTCCGCCGTGCAGGCAGCCCTACAGCGCATCGAGCATTGCCGGCACGTGAACCTGGTCTACAACAAGTCGCGCGCCTTCCCCGGCGCCCAATACTACGGGTACTACGAATGATAGATGCCGCTGCCATCGGGCTACTGCTCATGTGCGCCTACATCCTGCACAAGGTGCGGAATATGCACTTGCTGGTGCACGCGATGAAGGATGATTCGCGGCAGGAACATGCGTCGCTATTCAGGCAGCTCGAAGCCTTGCAGGGGCTCTACATCAGCCTGGGGCTGCAGCGTGCCTTGCCCCTGACGCGGGGTTGGGCCGCATCGCCGGATTTTCTCCAGGAACTGGCAGCCCATGCCCTCGATGAGAAGCCGCGATGCGTCGTCGAATGCAGCAGCGGGACTTCGACCCTCGTGTTGGCCCGATGCATGCAAATCAACGGCGCCGGCAAGGTGTACAGCCTCGAACACGATCCCGCCTATGCCCGGCGCACGCGGCGACAGTTGGAACTGCACGGCCTGGCGGACTGGGCAACGGTCATCGACGCGCCACTGCTGACGCAAACGTTCGGCGGCCGCCAGCAGCCCTGGTACGACTGTAGCGGCTTGTCGACCGGGCAAGCGATCGAGATGGTCGTGATCGATGGCCCGCCGCAGGCGACAAGCGACGCCGCGCGCTATCCCGCCGGTCCCATCCTGTTCCCGCGCATGGCTCCGGGTGCCGCGATCTTCCTTGACGACGCAATGCGTCCGGGCGAGCGTACGGCCCTGCAACGCTGGGCAGCCGAATTCCCGGAGCTTGAAATCAGCTCGCTGCCTTGTGAAAAGGGCGCCGCCATGCTGCGCTACAAGCCTAAAGCTTGAAGGTCAGGCGGCCTTGGCCGGTACCAATTCCCGATAGCAGGCAGCGACCTGCGTGGCGACTCGCTGCCACGTAAACTGCTCCACCATCGACTGGACGCCGGTGCGCTCCGGCGGCCGGGAAGCCAGTGCGATGATTGCTTCGCGCTGCCCGGCTTGGTCATTCCAGGCGACCTTGCGCAGCATTGCATCTGAACCATCCAGTTGCAGCGCGCTGTCTTGCGTCATGACCACAGGGGTTCCGGCAGCCAAGGCTTCAAGCACCGACAAGGGAAAGATCTCGCCCTGGCTGGGCAGCGCCACTACCGAGGCCGCTGCATAGGCACTGGCCAGGAGCGGGTCTTCATGATTGAGCGCCCCAAGCCAACGCGCCCAGGGTGATTTCAGCACCCTTTGCAAGTAATCATGCTCTTCGCGCGCGACGGGACCAATCATTACCAAAGGCAGCTCGCTGCCCTCCAGCGCCTGCGCCAGGCCAAGTTGATTCTTGTATGACGAAACGGTGCCCACCGTGAGCACGAAGGGACCGACTATCCCGGTACGGTGACGGAACAGCTCGCCTTTCGCCGTGAAGAACTGGCGGCTGATCCCATTGGGAAAGACGCGGATCTTGGAGCGCTCCGTCAGGAAGCCGCTGATGATTGCTTCCCGCTCCGCCTCGCCAAGCGCAATCACCAGGTCGGCTAGCTGCAGGGCGCGCTTTGTCTGGGCATAGCTTGTCTGGAGATTGTAGGAACAGATGCGCCCGGCCAGCCGGTCCGCCACCCGCGCGCGAAAACCCGCATTGCGGTTCCAGGTGGGAGACACCAGCGGTGACAGCACGACAGGCAGGCCCAGTTCGACCGCCGATTCCACCACGCGGAAGTTGCCGTTAAAGGCAGAGAAAACGTGGATCAGGTCAAAGTCGGCCAGCCTCTGGCGCGCAGGGTCGACCAGTTCGGCCGACATCGAAGCATCAAGGTGATTTAGCGCCGCTATGGTTTCACGCACCTGTACCTGCAGGCCCCCTTCGCGCTGGAACAACATGGGATACGACAGTATTCCAATTCGCATAGCGCCCTCCCCTCATTGTTGCCAGCCGGCGCGGCGCAGCAAGCCCGCCAATGGGTGCTGCTGGAGCCAGATTGCGAGCCCCCATCCAAGCGCTCCGCTGCCGGCGCCCGCCATCAAATGCAGTACACCCGGCGCTTCATTGCGGGCCATCGCCAGCACCAGCATGGCCGGGGCGATGGCAGCAAGGGTAGCCATGGCGCTCTTGCGCAGCGCCCGGAGCAGGTTTGCCGGCTGCAGGCCGAACAACTTCTGCAAGCACCGCAACACCAGCCAGCTGCGCAAAGCCAGGCTGAAAGCGATTGCTGCCGCCAGCCATTCCAGGCCCGCCAGGCCCGCCGGAAGCAGCATCGACAAGCGCCCGAGTACAGCGATCGCGTCTATCCTCGCCTGCTCGCCGATATGGCCGGTGGCGAGCAACAGGTAGCGCCCCATATTGAACATGCTATACAGCGCGGCAGCACCGCACATGATCCGGATCAAAGGTACGCAGGCTTGCCACTGATGTCCGTACAGCAACGCCACAATTGGTTCAGCGTATAGGCCGGCGAACAGGAAGAAGGGCCAGGACAAGGCCGTAATGCAGGCGGCAGCCGACACATAGGCCTGCAGGGCATCGCCTCCCTCGCGGGCATGCCGCGCGAATAGCGGAAAGATCACTGGCGAGACAGCGCTGGTAACGGCCTGGTTGAAGAGGGACAGCACAGACTGCGCTTTGCCCAGCAGCGCGACCTGCTCCGCGCCAAGCAGCTTGCCGGCGATCAGGTCCGGTGCTACCACGCCGATCTCGTCGATCGCATTTCCGGCAACGGCCAGCCCGCCGGGCCGCACGAGCGCACGAATCCCCTGCAGCCCCGGGCGCCACGCCATGCCTGCAGGTTGCCGGGTGAGCGCGACGAGGAAGGCTGCGAAGGTCGCGGCAAAGCTTCCCCAGGCCAGCGCACACGGCCCCAATCCGCCTGCCGCCAACGCAATGGTGGCAGCGAACTGGGTCGAGCAGTAGCTGGCCGATACCATCAAAAGCGCGCTTGCGTGCATTTCACGGCGCAGCATCGCGGTTATCTGCGACGAGAATGGGACCAGTACGAAATTCAGCGCCAGGATGCGCAGCACCTGTGCCAGATCCGGCTGCCGATAGAACACTCCCAACGGCTCTGCCAGGCCAGCCAGCAGCACAGCCAGGCTCCATCCCATCGCCACGGAAATGGACAGCAGAGCGCGCTGTTCCGCGGTCGACAGTTCGCGCCGCGCGACCAGCAACTGCCCGGTCCCCAGGTCGCGGAACACCTGCGCCAGCCCGGTCAGCACCGCAGCGATCGAATAGACGCCGATCTCGGACGGCGACAGGAGCCGGGCGAGGATGATGGAAGATGCCAGGGCCAGGGCGGCCTGCAGGTACTTCTCGGCAAAGCCAAAGGCAAAGTTGCGGGCGACTCCACGCATCTCACGCCAGCCCGTCGTAGAAAGCCTCCACCTGTGCGCTGATCACCGGCACTGCATAGCGCGCTTCCACCTCGACCCTGCCCTGGCGGCCCATCTCGGTGCGGCGCACGGGGTCGTCGAGCAGGGCGCCGATCGTCGCGACCGCATTGTCAATATCGCCCGGAGTAAGCAGCAGCCCGCCTGCGCTGCCTTCGAGGATATCTTCGCTGCCGGGGACCCGCGTGGCCAGCGCTGGCACCCCGCATGCCATCGCCTCGATCGTCGCAATGCCGAAACCTTCTCGCCGGCTGACCAGCAGGTGCAGGTCCATGGCTGGAATGATCGACTCGACCTGGGCCTGGAAGCCGGTGAAGATGACGCGCCGCGTCAGGCGCTGGCGGCGCACCATGTCCCGCAATGACGATTCCAGCGGGCCGGTCCCCACCAAGAGGAGTTTCAGACGGGGCCGCACCCTGGCCAAATGAGCGAAGATCGCAAGCAACTCCTCCGGGCGCTTTTGCGCCGACAGGCGGCCTACGCTGCCTATCACTTCGTCATTGTCAGCGATTCCCCATTGGCGACGCGCAGCAGACCGCCGCCGGGGCGAAGCCTGGAAGCGGCGCAGGTCCACGCAGTTCGGAATGACGGCCAGCCGCACGTCGGCAGGCAACCATTCCCGGTACAGGGACAGGAAGTGTTTCATCGCGGAGCCTGAAACTGCGTACACACCCTTCACGCCTGCCATTGCCCGCTGCAGCAGGCTGCGCTGCCACCCATTGAATTCGGTGTGAGGAAACGCATTGTGCACGCTGATCACGGCCGGCACCCCGCAATGCTGTGCCAGCCACAAGGCGCTGGCCCCGTATGTCGTCCAGCAGAACGCCACGTGCACCAGGTCGGGACGCAGCTTGCGCAATGCCGGCGCGCTGAAAGCCATGGCCCGCAAGCGGTTCAGGCGCCGCCACGACCACTCCTCCAGCATGGGCGGCACGTTCAAGTCGGCGATTTCGACGCATTCATCCTGCGCAGACTGGCGCCAGCGCTCATCGCCGGCAAAGCGCGGTGGCGCCAATACGCAGTCGTAGCCAACGCCTTTCAGGAAGCGGGCCTCGTCGAGCATGCGCAGCTCCATGCCGCCCAGTTCGCCGGAAAAGCTGGTGAGCACTATGCGCCGGCTGGCCGGACGCCTGGTGGCAGCCGCCGCTTCGGCGATATAGCCGCCAAGGTAGGCCAGTTCCCAGCGCCGCTGGAATATGCGCTCCGGCTGGCGCAACACCATGGCTGCACCGAGCCCGCACAGTTCTTCCACATATTTGCGCAGCATCCAGCGCGGTGCGCCGAACAGTTCCGGGAACTGGCCGGGCCGGGTCAAACGGCAAGCGCCGCGGCCATAACGGCGGGCGCGCGCCATCACCCAGTCCGGTGTCAGCTGCACCGGGCGTATGTGGTGGGCAACGCGGGCCGCCGGACAGAACCAGGACTGGAAGCCGGCGCCTTCCAGCAGCCGGGTGAAACTGACTTCGCCGCCCATCGCGTACTCGCCCGCGGCCGGCCCGATCGATTCGTCAAAGCGATAGCCGTGGCGGAATACTTCGCCGCGCACCGCCATGTTGGCGCCCCAGACCAGTCCGGGGTAGACAGGTCCCTCCGGCAGCATCGGGTCCGTCAGGCCGTACGTCAGGCCGCAAGGGACCAGCCGCAGCAGCCATTCCGGCGGCGCCACGCTCCAGTCGGGAACGATGCTGCCGCCGAAGATGGCGAAGCCCTGGCGCTCCGTTGCCGCGTCGGCGTAGCGTACAAGCCAGTCTCGGTCGGGAGTGGCGTCGTCGTCGGTGAAAACGAACAACCGTGTCTCTGGCCCCTTCATCGCCAAAGCCAGGCCGTGGTTCAGGGCAGCGTTCTTGCCGCGCCGCGGTTCGTAGGCATAGTGCAGCGGCAGCCGGCTGGTGTAGGACATCAACAGCTCGCGCGTGCCGTCGTCGCTGCCGTTGTCCACCACCAGCAGCCGCCACCCTTCCTCAGGGCTATGCAACTGCGTGTAGGCGTCGAGCACCTGCGGCAAGGTGCGCACGCCGTTGAACGTAGCCATCAGCACAGTAAGCATGATGATTCCTCCCTGGAGGTCCCAGTCTATGCAAGGCGCCGGCGCAGCTGCTTGCGCTAGCTCAAAGAGCCCGCGCGAAGCTTTGCTGTAATGACTTTATGTTCACGCGCTTCCTGCACACTGTTTCGGAACTCGGCGCCGGCAATGCGGCCTGGTATGCCGCCGCGCGGGCCTTGCAATTGTTCGGCCTGCATATGTGGCGCTACCATTTTGTCGCGCAGCGCGTGCCATCGAGCGCCATGCGCAGTGCCCCCGGCAGGCTGCTGATGTCTCCCATCGCCAGCCTGGCCGACTTGCCGGCGGAGTATCCCAGGCCGCGTGAAGTCGTGGCGGCGCGATTCCGCCAGGGCGGCTGCAGCATCGCGGCCTGGAAAGGATGCGAGCTCGCCGCAATCCTGTGGTACCAGTTCGGCGCTTACGAAGAAGACGAAGTCCGCGCCCGCTACTGCCTGCCATCGCCGCATTCTTGCTGGGACTATGATGTGTTCGTGCAGCCGCATATGCGCCTTGGTACGGCATTCTGCCGGATCTGGGATGAGGCACACCGCTGCATGCATGCACGCGGGATCCAGTGGACATGCAGCCGGATTTCGGCTTTCAATCCGGGGTCGCTGCGAGCCCATCATCGCATCGGCGCGGTCCACCTTGGCAGCGCGACGTTCATTGCGCTGGGGCGCTGGCAACTGATGTTCGCCAACCGCCCTCCTTACGTTCACTTGTCCGCCAGCCCCAGGTCGCGGCCGCAACTCGTCTTCGACACGCGCTCGCTCGAACACGGAGAATCGCAATGCCAGCCTACCTGATCCTGCTCGCCGCCCTCACGGCCGACTGCCCGCCCTACAGCAAGGGCGCAACCGGCGGCGATTACTACGACGCCGAGGATGCCAAAGGCCTGGCCGTGGTCGAGACCTTCCATTTCGGCCCGCAGGTGGAAGCGCTGCAGCGCGGGATGTCCGGCACCTTGGGCGGCGATATCGGCTACACGCTGGAACACTTTCCCAACCATCCCCGCGCCCTGTCGGCAATGGCGCGCCTTGCATTGCGCACAAAGCAGGCGCAAGCGCCGGGGGCACACCACACAGTGGAGTGCTACTTCCAGCGCGCCATCGCGTTCGCGCCCAAAGATGGCGCAACACGCGCCCTGTTCGGCGCCTATCTGCTGTCCTTGCGGCGCGATGCCGATGCGATAGAGCATTTGCAGGCGGCGCTGCAGGCACAGCCAGGCAATGCCGCCGCCTGGTACAACCTGGGCCTGGCCCGGGTAAGGCAGAAAGACTGGCCGGCGGCACTGGATGCGGCACACAAGGCATATGGCCTTGGATTCCCGCTCCCCGGCCTGCGGCAGCAATTGAAGGCTGCGCGCGAATGGCGCGAAGCTGATTCACTTGATCCCGTGGTGGCTCATTAAGTCGTACAGCGTGGGCCGGCTCACGCCCAGCAGTTCGGAGGCGCGCGCAATATTGCCGCCGGTCCTGGCCAGGGCCTTGACCATCACCCGGTATTCCGCAGCATCGCGCGCATCGCGCAGGTCGATGTTCTCGGCCTGCGGGGCGCCGGGCGGCAGGCCCAGGTCTTCCAGCGTGATATGCGGGCCTTCGCTCATGATGGCGGCACGCTTGATGCAGTTCTCCATCTCGCGCACGTTGCCCGGCCAGCCATAGGCTTCAATCGCGGCCAGCGCATCCGGATGGAATGGCAGCGGCGGGCGTCCTTCAGCCTGCAGGAAACGATGCCGGAAGTGTTGCGCCAGCAGGACTGCATCGCCAATCCGTTCGCGCAGCGGCGGCACCACCAGCACGATTTCACTCAGCCGGTAGAACAAGTCTTCCCTGAAACGTCCCTCATCCACCATCGCCTTCAGGTTGCGATGCGTGGCACAGACGATGCGCACGTCGACCGCGATCTCGCTGCGGCCGCCCAGGCGTTCGATCACGCGCTCCTGCAGGAAGCGCAGCATCTTCGCCTGCAGCGGCAACGCCATGTCGCCAATTTCGTCGAGGAAGAAGGTGCCGCCGGCGGCCAGTTCGATCTTGCCTAGCGTCTGCCGCTCGGCACCGGTGAAGGCACCCTTCTCATAGCCAAACAATTCGCTCTCCAGCAGATGCTCCGGAATTGCCGCGCAATTGATTGCCACCATGCGCCGGTCGTGCCGCGCGCTCAGCTGGTGCAGGCCGCGGGCCAGCACTTCCTTGCCGCAGCCAGACGCCCCCATCAGCATCACGGTGGCGGAGCTTGGCGCGACTTTTTCTATGCTCCGGCATACGCGCAACATGCCGGGGTCGCGGGTAACCAGGCCAGCCAGCGGCGAATCAGCCTCGGTCTGCAGCATGCGCCGGTTCTCCTGCTGCACGGTGTGCAGGAAGAAGGCGCGTTCCGCCATCAGGCGCAGCATCTCGCCATCCAGTGGCTTCTGGTGGAAATCGTAGGCGCCAAGCGCCATCGCTTTCAGCACGTTTTCGCGGTCCTGGTTGCCGGACAGGACAATCACCTTGGTATCGCCAGCAATTGCCAGCATCTGTTGCAGCAAGAGCAAGCCTTCGCTTGCGCAATCGGGTTCCGGCGGCAGGCCGAGGTCCATGGTCACCACCGCCGGCTGGTGCCGGCGCAACTGGCCAAGGGCGGCGTCGCGGTTCCCCGCAAACACCACCTCGTACGCGTCCAGGGCCCAGCGCAACTGCTTTTGCAGGCCCAGGTCATCCTCCACCACGAGCAGCTTTTTCTTGGTCATGAGCCCATGATGCAGCATGCCGGCGGTGGGGCTTTTGAGGCAGCGCAACGGCAAATAGTTTATATTGTTGCTTATTACGCGAAAAAACAGCCCGAAACACCATGAAATTCGATGTCGTGATCGTCGGCAGCGGCCTGGCCGGCCTCTCTGTTGCACTCCACCTGGCGGAAAGCCGCAAAGTAGCCATCATCTCCAAACGCGCCTTGCTCGACGGCGCAAGCAACTGGGCCCAGGGCGGTATCGCCGCGGTGCTCGATTCCGGCGACAGCCACGAGCAGCATATTGCCGATACCCTGGTTGCCGGCGGCGGCTTATGTGACGAAGGGGCCACCCGTTTCATCGTTGAACACGGACGCGAAGCCATCGAGTGGCTGATTGACCTCGGCGTTCCGTTCACTCGCGACGAAAGCGCGGAACTGGGCTTCCACCTGACCCGCGAAGGCGGCCATAGCCAGCGCCGCATCATCCATGCGGCCGACGCAACCGGCCACGCGGTGCAGGTGACGCTGGAAGAGAAAGTCCGGGCGCATCCGAACATCAGCCTGTTCGAGCAGCACTGCGCGATCGACCTGATCACCACGGACAAGCTGGGCCCGCGCCCCGCCAATTCGCAGCCCCGCTGCCACGGCCTGTATGTCCAGGATGTGACAACCGGCCAGGTGCACACCGTCACGGCCGAACACACGGTGATGGCGACCGGCGGCGCAGGCAAGGTCTACCTGTACACCACCAATCCCGATACCGCCAGCGGCGACGGCATTGCCATGGCCTGGCGCGCGGGTTGCCGCGTGTCGAACATGGAGTTCATCCAGTTCCACCCGACCTGCCTGTACCATCCCTACGCCAAGTCTTTCCTGATCACGGAAGCGATCCGCGGCGAAGGCGGCCTGCTCAAGCTGCCGCCGGAAGCCGGCGCCGCCGCCGGGCAGCGTTTCATGCTGGCGCACGATGAACGGGCCGAACTGGCGCCGCGCGACGTGGTTGCGCGGGCGATCGACTTCGAGATCAAGAAGCGCGGCCTGGACTACGTCCATCTCGACATCAGCCACAAGCCTGCCGACTTCCTGATCGAGCACTTCCCGACCATCCATGCACGCTGCCTGGAACTGGGCATCGACATCACCAAGGAGCCGATCCCTATCGTGCCGGCGGCGCACTACACCTGCGGCGGCGTGGTGACCGACCTGTTTGGCCGCACTGACTTGCCTGGCCTGTACGCCGTGGGCGAAACCGCCTGCACCGGCCTGCATGGCGCCAACCGCCTGGCCAGCAATTCCCTGCTCGAGTGCGTTGTGATCGGGCGCGCCTGCGCCCAGGACATCCTGGCCCAGGACAAGGAAAGCACGCCCTACCTGCCGGATTGGGATGAAAGCCGCGTCACCGACGCGGACGAGGAAGTGGTCATCGCCCACAACTGGGACGAATTGCGCCGCTTCATGTGGAACTATGTGGGCATCGTTCGCACCACCAAGCGCCTTGAGCGCGCCCAGCACCGCATCGCCCTGCTGAAGGAAGAAATCGACGAGTACTACCGCCATTTCCGCATCACGAGCGACCTGCTGGAGCTGCGCAACCTGGTGGAAGTTGCCTCGCTGATCGTCAACAGTGCGCTGCAGCGGCGCGAGAGCCGCGGCCTGCATTTCAGCCGCGATTACCCGGCTACGCTGCCCAAAGCCTTGCCGACCGTGCTCACGCCGGAGCGCCGCTAAGGCACGTTCACCTCGTGCCGCAAGCCCAGGCGCTTCAACTCCCCGCTTTCGACCAGGCGCTGGAATTCGGCATCGAATTCCTTGCGCAGCGCGTCGGCTGCGGGGCGCTTGGGAAATGCGAAGTACCCATCCTGCACCTCGATCACCCGTGGCAGCATGGCCAACTGGCCTGACAGCCCCAGCCGGCCCAGCACCGGTTCGGTGTTGCGGCGGTTACTGGCAAACATTTGCGCATGCTGCGCCGCCAGCATTTTCAGCCCGCTGTCGACACTGTTCACAATATCCAGCCGCAGCTGCGGCCTTGCCTTGTCGAAGGCAGGCCCATAGGACCAGCCGTTGACGATGGCGATGCGCTGTTCTGACAGGGACGCGTAGTCGCCGCTCCAATCCTGCAGCGCCCCTTTACGGACGTAGAACACCATCTGGTCCTGGTAGAACGGCAGTTTTGAGAACGACATCAGCTGTTGGCGCTCGAAAGTCTTGTAAGGGCCAACCAGGATATCGGCCTTGCCTTGCGCGACCAGGGCCTGGGCGCGTGCCCACGGATAGAGTTCGAAGATGGCCCGATGTCCCAGGCGCTCGGCGATAAGGCGCACAATTTCGGGGCCCAGGCCAACAATCTCACCCTCCTGGCCGCGTTCATAGACGCGTTCGAAATGGGTACCGATCACCAGCAGGTCGCGGGCCGCCGCCGGCAGGCAGCAAAGCAAGGCGAAGATAGCAGCAGCGAATTTGCGCATGATTTCTCCCTCGGTGCCACCCTATGATAGCATTTCCGAATGACAAATCCAGTCACATTGCGCGCCGCTACAAAGGCTGATATCCCGGCCATGGAAGCCTTGATCCGGCGCTCCGGCATCGAGCTCAGCAAGGGGTTTTATACGGATGAACAGGCGACAGCCGTAACGCGTCACGTGTTCGGCGTCGATACGCAACTGGTGGAAGACGGCACCTATTTCGTCATCGAGCGCGACGGCGAACTGCGGGCCTGCGGCGGCTGGAGCAAGCGTGCCACGCTGTTCGGGGGCGACCGCCACAAAGCCGGACCGGATCCCTTGCTGGACCCAGCCACCCAGCCGGCACGCATCCGGGCCTTCTTCGTCGACCCTTCGGTTCCACGCCAAGGCCTGGGCCGCATGCTCATGGAGCATTGCGAGCGCCAGGCGGCTGCCGCGGGCTTCCTGCTCATGGAACTGGCAGCCACCATGCCCGGCGTGCCGCTCTACGTTGCGTGCGGCTTCGAGACAGTGGAAGATTTTGCGCTGGCGCTTCCAGGCGACGTCGCCGTACCGTTATCGCGCATGCGCAAGCGCATTGCTTAATGACTATTGAAGCCCTTGCCTTCCGCAGCCAGCCTGGCCAGTAGCGGCGCCGGTTTCCAGGCTTCGCCGTGGCGGCCGCGGGCGAATTTCTCGATGGTGCCCAATACATTGCCCAGGCCAACCGTATCGGCGTAAAACATCGGGCCGCCGCGATACAGCGGGAAGCCATAGCCGGTCAGGTAGACCATGTCGATGTCGGAGGCGCGCAAGGCGATGCCTTCTTCCAGGATCAGGGCGCCCTCGTTTACCAGCGCATAGACCAGGCGCTCGACGATTTCCTGTTCGCCGACCTGGCGTCGTTCGACGCCGATATCCGCCGAATGCTTGATGATAATTTCGTTCACCAGCGCGCTTGGGGAAGCCTTGCGGTCGCCTTCCTTGTAGTCGTACCAGCCGCCGCCGGTCTTCTGGCCGAAACGGCCCATTTCGCACAGCAGGTCGGCTGTCCTGGAATACACCACTTCCGGTTTTTCGATGTAGCGGCGCTTGCGGATGTACCAGCCGATATCGTTGCCTGCCAGGTCGCTCATGCGGAACGGTCCCATTGGGAAGCCAAACTTCTCGATAGCCTTGTCCACCTGCTCAGGCAAGGCGCCCTCCTCCAGCAGGAACCCGGCCTGGCGGAAGTATTGTTCGATCATGCGATTGCCGATGAAACCGTCGCACACACCGGACACCACGCCGGTCTTCTTCAACTTTTTCGACAGCGCCATGGTGGTCGCCAGGACGTCCTTGCCGGTTGCCTTGCCACGCACGACTTCCAGCAGCTTCATCACGTTGGCAGGGCTGAAGAAGTGCGTCCCGATCACGTCTTGCGGACGGCTGGTAAAGGCTGCAATCTTGTCCAGGTCGAGCGTGGAGGTGTTGGAAGCCAGGATCGCGCCAGGCTTCATCACCTCGTCCAGTTTCCGGAATACGGTTTCCTTCACGCCCAGGTCTTCGAACACGGCTTCGATAACCATGTCGGCGTCGGCAATGGCGCTGTAGTCAAGAGTGCCGCCAATCAGCGCTACCCGCTGCTCGAATTTTTCCTGGGTGAGCTTGCCCTTCTTCAGGGTGTTCTCATAGTTCTTGCGAATGGTGGCAAGGCCCTTTTCCAGCGCTTCCTGCCTGGTTTCCAGCAGGACGACCGGAATGCCGGCGTTGGCAAAATTCATTGCGATACCGCCGCCCATGGTGCCGGCGCCAATCACAGCAGCCTTGCGGATCTCGCGAACCGGAGTATCGGGCGGCACATCTGGAATCTTGCTCGCGGCCCGCTCCGAAATGAACGCATGGCGCAACGATTTGCATTCGGTGGTCTGCATCAGGTGCAGGAAGCGCTCGCGCTCGAATTTCAGGCCGGCTTCGAAGTCCATGGTGACCGACGCAGCCACGGTTTCGAGGCATTCCAGCGGCGCCGGGAACGGTCCGGCGACCGCCTTCACCGTATTGCGGCTGAATTGCAGGAAGGCTTCATGATTCGGGTAGTCCACTTTGCGGTCGCGTACTTTCGGCAGGGGTCGCACGTCGGCGATGCCTTCTGCGAAGGCACAGGCTTCGGCCAGCAGGTCGGCGCCGGCCGGCAGCAACTTGTCGAACAGTGCCGTGCCAGCGAGTTTTTCCGACAACACCGGCGTGCCGGACACAATCATGTTCAGCGCCATCTCCAGGCCCAGCACGCGCGGCAGGCGCTGCGTACCTCCTGCGCCTGGAAGCAAGCCCAGTTTCACTTCCGGCAGTGCAATCTGGGCGCCCGGAAGCGCTACTCGGTAATGGCAGCCAAGTGCCAGTTCCAGGCCGCCGCCCATGGCGACCGAATGAATTGCTGCCACCACTGGCTTGCTGCAGCCTTCCACCGCACGGATCAGGCTGTGCAAAGTCGGCTCGGTCAGTGCTTTCGGTGAATTGAATTCCTTGATATCAGCCCCACCGGAAAATGCCTTGCCGGCTCCAGTCAGCACGACAGCTTTGACCGCGCCGTCCTCCTGCGCCCGCCGAATGCCTTCAATTGCCGCAGTGCGCGTCGCCAGGCCAAGGCCGTTGACCGGGGGATTGTTCAGCGAAATGACAGCGATGGAACCGTGGACTGCGTAATCTGCGCTCATGGATTGTCTCTTCTTTGTTGGTGTGGTTGTCCGATGCCGAGCAGCTACTATAACCCACAAATCGAACGATCGTGCGCTTCGCTGGCGGCGCTTGTCGCAAATTATATAAAACTTCCTTGAAATTAATCAGGCTTTCATCGAATAAATATCAATCAGGTATAAATCAGATTTCTCCGCCAGTGACTTCATCTTTTAAAATGCGCTTGCCCAACATTAATGGTCCGCATAATATCGTTCAAACACCAGGCACAGCAGTTCTCGTTTTTTAAAACCATTTGAAAACAGGGACTTGCATCATGAAACAGATCATTGCCCATTGTCTTGCAATCGCAACGCTTTCCACCGCCTTTAATACATCCGCCAGTGCCGCGCAGCCTGAATTTTTTGCCTCCGGCCGCGTTCTTGTTGAGCTGCGCGCAGGCTTGACAATGGAAGTGGTGTCGCAAATTTTCAAAGAGAACGGCGGCAACCGGGCGCACAAGCTCGGACAGAGCAATATTCACGTACTTGTGGTACCTGTGGGCGCCGAACGGGCCATGGTCAATAAGCTGAAGCACAATCCACACTTCAAATTTGCTGAACTTGACCGGGCAGTACCGGTCGCCACAACAGCCAACGACCCCTATCTCGGCAGCGAGTGGCACATCAACAAGATTGCGGCCAATACCGCCTGGGATTCGAGCCAGGGAGCGGGCGTCACCATCGCCATCCTGGATTCGGGTGTCGATTCAGGCCATGCGGACTTGGCGGGCAACCTCGTTGCTGGCTATAACGCCTACGACGACAATACCAATACCGCCGACGTCTGCGGCCACGGCACCAAGGTCGCGGGCACTGCAGCTGCAATAAGCAATAATGCGCTCGGCGTCGCCGGCGTGGCCGGCCGGGCCAAAATCATGCCGATCCGCATCGCCTTCGTCAGTGCAGGCTCGTGCTACGCTTATTTCTCGACCATGGCGAGCGGGCTGACCTGGGCAGCCGATCACGGGGCCCGCGTGGCCAATATCAGCTACGCCAGCGTTCCGACCAGCTCGGCAGTGCAAAGCGCAGCGAATTACCTGCGCAGCAAAGGCGGCCTGCTTTTCGTTTCAGCCGGCAATTACAACCGCAACGAAGGCTTTACGCCGACGAATACCATGGTCCCGGTTTCAGCCACTGATCCCAACGATGCCCGGGCCAGTTTCTCGAGCTACGGCGCTTTCGTCGCGTTGTCTGCACCAGGCTTGGGCATTTACACGACGGTGAGCGGAGGCGGCTACGGCGGCGTCAACGGCACCTCTTTTTCAAGCCCGATTGCCGCTGCTGTTGCGGCGCTGGTCATGTCCGCTAATCCTGTACTGACGCCCGACGAGGTCCAGAACCTCCTGTTCAATACTGCGATCGATCTTGGAACTGCCGGGCGTGACATCTACTTCGGCTTTGGACGGGTGAATGCAGCGGGCGCCGTTGCTGCCGCCCTGGCGGCGCCGGCACCTGACACTGTCGCGCCGACCGTGTCCATCCTCAGCCCCGAGGGGAGCATCACTGTTTCCGGCCTGGTTGCAATTGACCTGGCCGCATCCGATGACAAGGGTGTCGTTCGTGTCGACCTGAAAGTGAACGGTACCGTCGTTGCCTCCGACACGTCCGCCCCGTACGGCTTCAGCTGGAATTCCAATGGCGTTGCCAACGGAATGAACAGCCTGGCCGTGATCGCCTACGATGCAGCCGGCAATGCCGACACTTCCACCGTTTCCCAGGTGAATGTGGCCAATGGAGCGGCTTCCAGATAAGCCGCTCCCATTCATTTCTCCTCTGAATACGCCCGGCCAAAGCCGGGCTTTTTATTTAAAAACATTATTTTAACTACGAAAGTTGAAGTAACAGTGGGAAATATTCCTAGTCTTTGAATTAATAGGTGTTTCTAATAGTCCAGACTTAATTGCGACATTCAAAAAAAGTTTTTAAAATCCGCTTGCCACACGGCAATTGCTTGACTAAGATTCCGTACAGCAAGATCTGATAAGGGCAAACCACGGGAAACTGTGGGACGCAAAGTCATCGGTCTAACGGGCTTCGGCCCCATGACGGCAGGACTGCCAGACAAAAGTATCCCTGCCACCGGGTAGTAGCCCAGTGCGCTTTGTGATGCAGTCTTCTACCGGCAAAGACCGGCGGGCAGTCCTCGTTTTTTATTTTTGAAAACAGGGACTCGCACCATGAAAACCATCACCACCATCTCCGCAGCCATCGCCACCGCCATCGCTACCCTGGCTGCCCCAGCCTTCGCCGCGCAAGCGGAAGACTACGCCCAGGGCCGCATCATCGCCGAACCGCGTGCCGGCCTGACCGTGACGGAAATGGACAAGATCCTCAAGTCCAGCGGCGCCGGCAAGGCCCGCAAGCTGGGCCAGAGCAATATCCACGTGATCGATGTGGCGCACGGTTCGGAAAAAGCCATCGCTGCCAAGCTGAAGAACAACCCGCACTTCAAGTTTGCCGAGCTGGACCAGCGCGTGGCAGTGTCCGCCACCGCCAACGATCCTTACCTGGGCAGCGAATGGCACATCAACAAGATCGGCGCCACCACCGCCTGGGACAACACCCAAGGCAGCGGCGTGACCATCGCCATCCTGGACTCGGGCATGGATTCGGCCCACCCTGACCTGGCCGGCAACGCCGTCGCCGGTTACAACGCCTACGACAACAACACCAATACCGCCGACGTCTGCGGCCACGGCACCAAGGCTGCCGGCTCCGCGGCAGCTGCGTCCAATAACGCCATCGGCGTCGCCGGCGTGGCGGGCCAAGCCAGGATCATGCCAGTGCGCATTGCCTACAACAATTCCGGCACCTGCTACGCTTACTTCTCGACCATGGCCAGCGGCGTGACTTGGGCTGCCGACCACGGCGCCCGCGTGGTCAACATCAGCTACGCCAACGTGCCAACCAGCTCGGCCGTGCAAAGCGCTGCCAACTACCTCAAAGGCAAGGGCGGCCTGCTGTTCGTCTCGGCCGGCAACTACAACCGCGATGAAGGCTTCACCCCGACCGACACCATGATCCCGGTCTCGGCCACCGATTCGGCCGACAACCGTGCCAGCTTCTCCAGCTACGGCGCCTTTGTCGCGCTGTCGGCGCCGGGCGCGGGCATCTATACCACCGTCCAGGGTGGCGGCTACGGCGCGGTCAACGGCACCTCCTTCGCCAGCCCGGTTGCCGCCGGCGTGGCGGCCCTGGTGATGGCAGCCAATCCATCGCTGAGCGCAGACCAGGTGAAGAGCATCCTGTTCACCACCGCTGTCGACCTGGGCACTGCCGGCCGCGACATCTATTTCGGTTACGGCCGCGTCAATGCCGCCGCCGCCGTGGCCGCCGCCAAGGCCGCACCGGCTCCCGACACCACCGCACCGACCGTGGCCATTGCCAATCCAGTAGGCGGCAGCACCGTCTCCGGCCTGGTCTCGATCGGCGTGAACGCCGCCGACAACGTGGGCGTGGCCCGCGTCGACCTGAAAGTCAACGGCACCGTGGTTGCTTCGGACAGCGCCGGCCCATACGTTTTCAGCTGGAATTCTGCCGGTGTAGCCAACGGCATGAACAACCTGGTGGCCATCGCTTACGATGCTGCCGGCAATGTCGCCACCTCCAGCACCGTGTCGGTCAACGTGTCCAACGCTGCTCCAGCCGTGGTAGCCGACACCACTGCCCCGGTGGTCGCCATCACCAACCCGACTTCGGGCGCTGTTTCCGGTACCGTCAACGTCACCGTCAACGCTTCGGACAACAGCGGCGCCGCCGGCATCAACATGAGCCTGTACATCGACGGCCAGCTGAAAGCTTCCGGCGCCGGCTCCTCGCTGTCCTACAGCTGGAACACCCGCAAGCTCGCCAGCGGCACCCATACCGTGCAAGCCGTGGCCAGGGATGCTGCCGGCAATACCTCGACCACCAGCGTCCAGGTAACCCGCTAATTAATATCAATACCCTGTTTCAGCCCGGCTTCGGCCGGGCTTTTTTTATTAATCTTCAATATTGAGACTTCGAAAGTAAAAGTGACCATAAGAAATAATCCAAGTCTTTGAATTAACAGATGTTTCTAATAGTCCAGACTTAATTGCGACATTCAAAAAAAGTTTTTAAAATCCGCTTGCCACACGGCAATTGCTTGACTAAGATTCCGTACAGCAAGATCTGATAAGGGCAAACCACGGGAAACTGTGGGACGCAAAGTCATCGGTCTAACGGGCTTCGGCCCCATGACGGCAGGACTGCCAGACAAAAGTATCCCTGCCACCGGGTAGTAGCCCAGTGCGCTTTGTGATGCAGTCTTCTCCCGGCAAAGACCGGCGGGCAGTCCTCGTTTTTTATTTTTGAAAACAGGGACTCGCACCATGAAAACCATCACCACCATCTCCGCAGCCATCGCCACCGCCATCGCTACCCTGGCTGCCCCAGCCTTCGCCGCGCAAGCGGAAGACTACGCCCAGGGCCGCATCATCGCCGAACCGCGTGCCGGCCTGACCGTGACGGAAATGGACAAGATCCTGAAAGCCAGCGGCGCCGGCAAGGCCCGCAAGCTGGGCCAGAGCAATATCCACGTGATCGATGTGGCGCACGGTTCGGAAAAAGCCATCGCTGCCAAGCTGAAGAACAACCCGCACTTCAAGTTTGCCGAGCTGGACCAGCGCGTGGCAGTGTCCGCCACCGCCAACGATCCTTACCTGGGCAGCGAATGGCACATCAACAAGATCGGCGCCACCACCGCCTGGGACAACACCCAAGGCAGCGGCGTGACCATCGCCATCCTGGACTCGGGCATGGATTCGGCCCACCCTGACCTGGCCGGCAACGCCGTCGCCGGTTACAACGCCTACGACAACAACACCAATACCGCCGACGTCTGCGGCCACGGCACCAAGGCTGCCGGCTCCGCGGCAGCTGCGTCCAATAACGCCATCGGCGTCGCCGGCGTGGCGGGCCAAGCCAGGATCATGCCAGTGCGCATTGCCTACAACAATTCCGGCACCTGCTACGCTTACTTCTCGACCATGGCCAGCGGCGTGACTTGGGCTGCCGACCACGGCGCCCGCGTGGTCAACATCAGCTACGCCAACGTGCCAACCAGCTCGGCCGTGCAAAGCGCTGCCAACTACCTCAAAGGCAAGGGCGGCCTGCTGTTCGTCTCGGCCGGCAACTACAACCGCGATGAAGGCTTCACCCCGACCGACACCATGATCCCGGTCTCGGCCACCGATTCGGCCGACAACCGTGCCAGCTTCTCCAGCTACGGCGCCTTTGTCGCGCTGTCGGCGCCGGGCGCGGGCATCTACACCACCGTCCAGGGTGGCGGCTACGGCGCGGTCAACGGCACCTCCTTCGCCAGCCCGGTTGCCGCCGGCGTGGCGGCCCTGGTGATGGCAGCCAATCCATCGCTGAGCGCAGACCAGGTGAAGAGCATCCTGTTCACCACCGCTGTCGACCTGGGCACTGCCGGCCGCGACATCTATTTCGGTTACGGCCGCGTCAATGCCGCCGCCGCCGTGGCCGCCGCCAAGGCCGCACCGGCTCCCGACACCACCGCACCGACCGTGGCCATTGCCAATCCAGTAGGCGGCAGCACCGTCTCCGGCCTGGTCTCGATCGGCGTGAACGCCGCCGACAACGTGGGCGTGGCCCGCGTCGACCTGAAAGTCAACGGCACCGTGGTTGCTTCGGACAGCGCCGGCCCATACGTTTTCAGCTGGAATTCTGCCGGTGTAGCCAACGGCATGAACAACCTGGTGGCCATCGCTTACGATGCTGCCGGCAATGTCGCCACCTCCAGCACCGTGTCGGTCAACGTCTCCAACGCCGCTCCAGCCGTGGTAGCCGATACCACTGCCCCGGTGGTCGCCATCACCAACCCGACTTCGGGCGCTGTTTCCGGTACCGTCAACGTCACCGTCAACGCTTCGGACAACAGCGGCGCCGCCGGCATCAACATGAGCGTGTACATCGACGGCCAACTGAAGGCTTCCGGCGCCGGCTCTTCGCTGTCCTACAGCTGGAACACCCGCAAGCTCGCCAGCGGCACCCATACCGTGCAAGCCGTGGCCAGGGACGCTGCCGGCAATACCTCGACCACCAGCGTCCAGGTAATCCGCTAATTAATATCAATACCCTGTTTCAGCCCGGCTTCGGCCGGGCTTTTTTTATTAGCCGAAGGAAATATCAGTTAACTCCAAATCAAATGAAATGAAGTTAATATCCATTTCTTTGCGCCATTAGTTAACTCTTTGATTTGACTGAATATTATTAATCGCTACAATCTTGCAAGCCAACTTTGCACAAATGCTCAGACGGATTTGTATCAGGATGTAATTTGAGGGAAATTTCATTTGCCTCGCGGTAAATCGTGAATTACTATCGAACCTGAAGTCTGACAAAGGCAAACCGCGCGAAAGCACGGGACGCAAAGTCAACGGTCTAACGACGCGCAAGCGTCCATGACGGCTGGACTGCCAGATACACAGGTGACCCTGATGTCCCCGGTGTGCTCTCCAACTACTCCCTTGGGAGTGGCCGGCAGTCCTTTTTTCTGAAACCTTGAAAAAGGATCTGCTTTAATGAAGAACCGCACCTGCATCGCCACCCTCATCCTCGCTGGCGCCGCCCCTATCGTATTTGCAGCCCCAGGCAACGATACTGATTTTGCTCCCGGCCGTATCCTGGTCGAACCTCAGGCAGGCTTGACTGCCGATGAGTTCGCCAAAGACTTGAAAGGCCATGGCGCCGGCAAGGCTCAGAAGCTTGGTCAGAGCAATATCCATATTATTGACGTGCCGCATGGCTCCGAGAGGGCGATTGCCAACAAGCTGAAACACAATCCCCATTTCAAGTTCGCCGAACTTGACCAGCGTGTGGAAGTCAGCGCGACCACCAACGACCCTTACCTGGGCAGCGAATGGCACATCGGAAAGATCGGCGCCAGCGCCGCGTGGGACAAGACACAGGGCGGCAACATCACCATTGCCATCCTGGATTCGGGCGTTGACGCAAGCCACCCCGACTTCTCGGGCCGCCTGGTAGCAGGCTATAACACCTACGACAATAACACCAACACCGCCGACGTCTGCGGCCACGGCACCAAGGCTGCCGGCTCCGCGGCAGCTGCGTCCAATAACGCCATCGGCGTCGCCGGCGTGGCGGGCCAAGCCAGGATCATGCCAGTGCGCATTGCCTACAACAATTCCGGCACCTGCTACGCTTACTTCTCGACCATGGCCAGCGGCGTGACTTGGGCTGCCGACCACGGCGCCCGCGTGGTCAACATCAGCTACGCCAACGTGCCAACCAGCTCGGCCGTGCAAAGCGCTGCCAACTACCTCAAAGGCAAGGGCGGCCTGCTGTTCGTCTCGGCCGGCAACTACAACCGCGATGAAGGCTTCACCCCGACCGACACCATGATCCCGGTCTCGGCCACCGATTCGGCCGACAACCGTGCCAGCTTCTCCAGCTACGGCGCCTTTGTCGCGCTGTCGGCGCCGGGCGCGGGCATCTACACCACCGTCCAGGGTGGCGGCTACGGCGCGGTCAATGGCACCTCCTTCGCCAGCCCGGTCGCCGCAGCGGTGGCAGCCCTGGTGATGTCGGCCAATCCTTCCCTGAGCGCAGACCAGGTGAAGAGCATCCTGTTCACCACCGCTGTCGACCTGGGCACTGCCGGCCGCGACATCTACTTCGGCTATGGCCGTGTGAATGCTTCGGCTGCCGTAGCAAAAGCTGCGGGTACCACAACCACGGCCGACACCACTACGCCAACGGTCTCGATCGCTGCCCCGCTGGGCAGCAGCACGGTGTCGGGCATCGTCTCGGTCAACGTCAACGCTGCTGATAACGTCGGCGTGGCGCGCGTGGACTTGAAAGTCAATAGCACGGTGGTAGCGAGCGATGCGAGCAGCCCATTTAGCTTTGCGTGGGATTCCAAAGGCGTTGCCAACGGTATGGCAACCCTGACGGCCGTCGCGCGTGATGCTGCCGGCAATGTGACCTCTTCCACGCCAGTCAGCGTGAACGTCTCGAACAGTACCACCACCATTTCTCCGACGACCGACACGGTTGCGCCCGTTGTGGCTATCACCAACCCAAGCAATGGCGGCACCGTTCACGGCAACGTCAACGTTACCGTGAATGCATCGGACAATAGCGGCGCGGCTGGGATTTCGATGTCGCTTTACGTGGACGGCGCGCTGGTTGCTTCGGGCAGCGGATCGAGCATGGCCTACAGCTGGAAACCCAGCAACGGCAGCCATACCCTGAAAGCAGTCGCCCGTGATCGCGCCGGTAACACTGCCGCCAGCAGCGTGAGCGTACGCAAGTAAGCGGCTCTAATGAAAAACGGCAGCCTTGGCTGCCGTTTTTCATCAGGTCGCGATCAGCGGATACTGCGCCGGCGGCTGAGCGCCAAACCCAGCAGGCCGACACCGAATATGGCCAACGTAGCAGGCTCTGGAATTTCCTGTTCACCGCCTCCGCATTCCGGACGTGTGTCGCCTGGAGGGCATTCAGGCGGATTGCAGTTTTCTTCTCCGTCCACACAGGCACCGGATTTAGCGGAAGATGCATAGCCCTGGACATGCACTGCTGCAAACAAGCCGTCCGTTCCGCAGGTACGGCCTGGCATGCACGACAGGGACATGAAATCATTGACGCTTAGCGTCTCGCTTAGGTCGACAGAGAGACGCCAGACCGATTCGTTCCCCTGCGCCAGCTCACCCGGGTTCGCATTCACAAAATGGAACACACCATCGTAGCTGCCGGACCCGGTGCCGTTCTGGCAATCCGAGCAGATGCTGGTGTTGGCGTTCACCCCGCTTAACAAGGAGAACGTTCCGGTCTGGGCCAGTGCATCACCGTTGAACCACCAGTCGTTCACATAGATGCCCGGCAACAGCACGCCGGTTGCAACGCTCAGGCTGATGTCCACATAATTCGTGCCATAGTCGGTAAACTTCAGTTGCGCCCACGAGTCGGTTGCAGTCGCCCCAGACTGCAGGGGTGGCGCGTCTCCGGTGTAGACGTTGGCGTTATTAAAATTGAGCGTCCATTCGCCCGCATGAGACAAAGGAGCAACCCCCATCAGCAGTGCTGCTCCCAAGACACCCAGCGCAGTTTTGATACTTTTCATGTTACACCCCCTTTTATTATGGTACGAACTCCTATACGCATATAGCGTGCCTAAAAGTTACTCACCAACGAAATCAATCGGTTAACCTCAGCAGTTAAATCTTGACCCCAAAAATTGTAAGAATTCTCGACATTGACATGAAAGTCACCCCTGATTTCGTACGGAAACTTAGGTTTCCCTTAGGGCGCAAGACGGCCTCGGGTGCCTGCGTTAAAATGCGCTGGACATGAGCGCTACTAACTTCCAGTTTGAAAATTCCTTCGCAGGTTTGCCGCCAGCGTTCTACACTCACCTGATGCCGACTCCATTGCCGGCGCCTTACCTTGTTGGGCTGAGTCCTGCGGCTGCACGCCTCATTGGTCTTGAACCAGCAACGCTGGCGACGCAAGAAGCGGTTGATATCCTGACCGGCAACCGCCTCGCGGAGCGTTCGAAGCCGCTTGCGGCTGTCTATTCCGGCCACCAGTTTGGCGTCTGGGCCGGCCAGCTCGGCGACGGGCGTGCCATCCTGCTCGGCGATCTAGCCACTCCCGAGGGCCCGATCGAGTTGCAGCTGAAAGGCGCCGGCATGACGCCATACTCGAGGATGGGCGATGGACGCGCCGTGCTGCGCTCGTCCATCCGTGAGTTCCTGTGCTCGGAAGCGATGCATGGCCTCGGCATCCCGACCACCCGCGCCTTGTCGGTAGTCGGTTCTGACCAGGGAATCGTGCGCGAATCGATCGAAACCGCGGCCGTCGTCGTCCGCATGGCCCCAACCTTCATCCGGTTTGGTTCTTTTGAACACTGGTACTACAATCGCAAGCCGGATGAACTCAAGCAATTAGCCGATTACGTCATCGACCGCTTCTACCCTTCCCTGCGCGACGAGGAAAACCCGTACGCTGCCTTGCTGGAAGAAGTGACCCGCCGCACCGCGCGCATGATTGCGCACTGGCAAGCAGTAGGCTTCATGCATGGTGTAATGAATTCCGACAATATGTCGATCCTGGGGCTGACTCTCGATTACGGCCCCTTCGGTTTCATGGACGGATTCGACGCCAACCAGATCTGCAACCATAGCGACGAGCGTGGCCGTTACTCGTATTCCAACCAGCCGCAGATCGGTCACTGGAACTGCTACGCCCTCGCGCAAGCCTTGTTGCCGCTGATTGGCGAAGTCGAACTGACCCAGGAAGCGCTCGACGTCTACCAGCCGGAGTTCGCGCGTCACATCGATCAGCTGCTGCATGCCAAGCTCGGTTTGGCTACCACGCAAGAAGGCGACCGCGAACTGCTTGACGGCCTGTTTGCCATCCTGCAAGCCAACCACACTGACTTCACGATTTTCTTCCGCCGCCTGAGCGCCTTGCGCGCCGGCAGCTCGGAAGGCGACGAACCCTTGCGCGACTTGTTCATCGATCGCCCCGCTTTCGATAAATGGGCCGAAGCTTATCGTGCGCGCCTGCGCGCCGAAAACAGCGACGATGCTGCGCGCAAACTTGCGATGGATCAGGTCAATCCCAAGTATGTGCTGCGAAACTATATGGCACAGCTCGCCATCGAAAAGGCGCAAAATAAGGACTTTTCCGAAGTCGAGCGCCTCTTGACCCTGCTCGAACGCCCCTTCGACGAACAAGCAGAGAATGAACAATATGCAGGCTTTCCGCCAGACTGGTCCAGCCAGCTCTCGGTAAGCTGCTCTTCGTGAGAGATCAACAATGAGCGACAAAGTTGTCAAGACCGATGCCGAATGGCGCGCCCAGCTCGACCCGATGGAATACCAGGTTACCCGCCATGCCGCCACCGAGCGCGCATTTACGGGCAAGTTCTGGGACCACCACGAGCATGGCATTTACACCTGCGTATGCTGCAACACCCCGCTTTTCGAGTCGGATGCCAAATTCGATTCCGGCTGCGGCTGGCCGAGTTACTTCAAGGCGCTCGATCCTGCGAATATCATAGAGAAAACGGATCGCTCGCATGGTATGCTGCGCACCGAAATCATCTGTGCAGTATGTGATGCCCACCTGGGCCACGTCTTCCCTGATGGCCCGCCGCCGACCGGATTGCGCTATTGCATTAATTCGGCCTCGCTGCGCTTTGAACCGAAGCCTTGAAAAGATGAAGATTATTTTTGACCTGTTTCCGCTGATCCTGTTTTTTGTCAGCTACAAATTTGCCGGCAGTCACCAGGAGGCCGCGCATGCCATGCTGAATGCCCATCTTGGCGGCCTGGTTTCCGGCGGAGCGATTCCGGCATCGCAGGCGCCGATCGTGGTCGCGACTATTGTCGGCATTATCGGCACCGCTGCCCAGGTGTTATATCTGCTGGCCCGGCGCAAGAAAGTCGACGGGGCTCTATGGGTTTCCCTGGTAGTGTTTATCGTATTCGGCGGCATGACCATCTATTTCCACGACGATGACTTTATCAAGTGGAAGCCAACCATTATTTACTGGTCGCTTGCGACGGCCATGCTGGTGGCGTACCGCTTCTTCGATAAAAACATGATCCGCCTGGCGATGGAAAAGCAGGTCCAACTGCCGGAACATGTCTGGGTGCGCCTGCATTTCATGTGGATTACCTTCTGGCTGGTGCTGGGTTTTGTGAACCTCTTTGTCGCCTTCATCCTGTTCAAGTCCGATAACGACGCCTGGGTCAATTTCAAGGCTTTCGGAGTTACCGGTTTGATGCTGGTGTTCTTTATCGCACAGGCTTTCTACCTCTCTAAACATATTAAGGATGAAGCATGAGCGACCCGCGCCTTGCCAGGATTCGCGAGCGCCTGGAAGCCTCGCTGGCGCCATCGGAAATCGTGCTGGAAGATGAATCCGCGCTGCATGCCGGCCATGCCGGCGCAGCCTCCGGCGGCGGACATTACAGGCTGAAAATTGTCTCTACTAAATTCGAAGGTGTGAAACTCGTCATGCGCCATCGTCTGGTGTATGATTCCGTGCACGATATGATGCATAAAGAAATTCATGCATTGGCCATTACCGCATTGGCACCGTCCGAAGTATGATATGCGCGGAGTTTTTGGGAAACATCAAAAAGAACCTCGATCGTTGAATAGTAGAGACATCTCGGCGAACCAGCCCAAAATCCCCGCAATTCAGTAAACTTTCCCTAGGAATTAAACTAAATGACTTTCAAGCCAGCCCGCTTGCTGCTCGCACTTATCGCCGTTGCCGCTGCACCAGCTTTCGCCCAGAACGCCGCTGTCGTCAATGGCAAAGCCATCCCGACCGCCAAAGTTGACGCCCTGGTCAAGCAAGTCGTTGCCCAAGGCCAGCAGCAAGACACCCCTCAATTGCGCGAAATGATCAAGAAGTCCCTGATCGGCCGCGAAGTAATGATCCAGGAAGCGGAAAAGCAAGGCCTGGCCAAGAGCAAGGACGTTACCACTGCTCTGGAACAGGCTCGCCAGGACATCATGCTGAACGCCCTGGCTGCTGATTACGTGAAAAAGAACCCGGTTGGCGACGCCGAAATCAAGGCTGAATACGACCGCGCCGTTGCCGCCGAAGGCGACAAGGAATACCACGTGCGCCACATCCTGGTGGAAACCGAAAAAGAAGCAAGCGACATCATCGCCAAACTGAAAGGCGGCGCCAAGTTTGAAGACCTGGCCAAGAACTCCAAGGACACCGGTTCCGCTGCCAACGGCGGCGACCTGGACTGGGGCACTCCAGCCAACTTCCCTAAAGTCTTCGCTGACGCGTTCACTTCCCTGCAAAAAGGCCAGGTGACCGAGAAGCCAGTGCAAACCCCAAGCGGTTTCCACGTGATCAAGGTCGAAGACACCCGTCCAGTCAAGCTGCCTACCCTGGAAGAAGTGAAGCCACGTATCGCCGATTCCCTGATGCGCGCGAAACTGCAGGCCTATCAGGAATCCCTGGTGAAGAAAGCCAAAGTACAATAATCCGTCACGGACCTGATCCGGCGCCCAAGCGGCGCCGGATTTATTTTAACTAAGGAAATACTCAATGAAATTCAAACCAGCCACCCTGCTGTTGGCCCTGATCGCAGTTGCAGCGACCCCTGCATTTGCCCAGAACGTCGCTACCGTGAACGGTAAAGCTATCCCATCGGCCCAGATGGAAGCCGCTGTCAAGCAAGCTGCTGCCCAAGGCCAGCCTGACTCGCCACAACTGCGCGACATGATCAAGAAATCCCTGATCGGCCGTGAAGTGCTGGTGCAGGAAGCCACCAAGCAAGGCGTTGCTGCCAACAAGGAAGTGAAAGAAGCCCTGGAACAAGCTCGCCAGGACATCATCATCCGCGCCCTGCTGGTTGACTATGTCAAGAAGAATCCAGTGAGCGACGCAGAAATCAAATCCGCTTACGACCAGTTCAAGGCTTCCAAGGGCGACAAGGAATACCACGCTCGCCACATCCTGGTGAAGACCGAGAAGGAAGCGACCGACATCATCGCCAAGCTGAAAGGCGGCGCCAAGTTTGAAGAGCTGGCCAAGGCCTCGCAAGACCCAGGCTCGGCTGCCAATGGCGGCGACCTGGATTGGGCAGCGCCAGGCAACTACGTGAAGCCATTTGCCGACGCCATGGTCGCCCTGAAAGACGGCCAGATCACCGACAAGCCAGTGCAGTCCCAGTTCGGCTACCACGTGATCAAGCTGGAAGGCTCGCGCGCCGCCAAGGTGCCGTCGCTGGAAGAAATCAAGCCGCAGATCGCCGAGTCCCTGACCCAGCGTAAAGTCGCAGCGTACCGCGACCAGCTGGTGGCCAAGGCCAAAGTGCAATAATCCAGATGCGCCTTTACAGGCGATCTTCACGAAGCGCCCCACGGGGCGCTTTTTTATTATGCCAACAAGCAAAGACATCATTTCCGCCCTCGCACCGCTGGCCGACGCCTCGCGGGCGCCAGCCATGCGCGCCTATATGCGCGAGCAGTTCCCTTTCCTCGGCATTCCCACGCCGGCGCGACGCGAAGCACTCAAGCCTGCCATCCGCGCGTTCAAGGGCGCGCCGCCGGCTGAACTCCTCGGCATTGCAGATGAGCTATGGCGCCTGCCGGAACGTGAATACCAGTACGCGGCACTGGATTTGATGGCCGCACACTGGAAACAGTTCAGCGCCGGCGATTTACCGGAATTGCTGGCTTTTGTCATGCGCAAATCCTGGTGGGATTCGGTGGACGGCATGGCTGCGATTATCGGTGATGTCCTGCGTTTCGGGCACGATGGCATGGACCAAGCGATAAAACATGACAGCTTCTGGATGCGGCGAATTGCCCTGCTCCACCAATTAGGGTGGCGGGGCAAAACCGATGAAATGCGCCTGTTCCGCTATTCACTTGCGCTCGGCCATGAAAATGAATTTTTCATTCAAAAAGCAATTGGCTGGGCCTTGCGGGATTATGCGCGGCACGCTCCACATAATGTCGCTCATTTTATTAATGAAAATAAGGCGTCTTTGTCGAAGCTGAGCGTTCGCGAGGCCAGCAAGCACCTTGCGCCCTTTGCTTAAGCCAGGAGCTGGTGCATACGTGCCAGAAGTTAGCGTTTATCCTGCTAGCCGCCATTCGGCATCAAAACAACAGAAATAATTCGCACAATTGCCGCTCCTGAAAATGTCGCGTTAAACTCGTGACAACTAAATGGAGGCTGACGATGAATAAACTCGCATTACGGCAGTTAATCCTGTGCGGCGCTTTTATTACCGCGGCTCCTGCCATGGCAAGCGTTATCGCTACTTTCGACGATCTGCCATTCCCTCCTGCGCTTGATAGTGCGACAGGCATCCAATGGACAAATGCCAGCAGCAGCCTGGAATACCAGGGTGTTATTTGGGATGCCAGGTTCGGCGTGGTGGGCGACCAATATCGCGTTGGCGGGCCGAGCGGCCCATTATTCGGCATTTCCCACTCCGGGCACTACTTTGTCTCCAATTCGAGCGGATCGAGCGGCATGACGATCACGACCGATAAAATCCTGACCGGCGCATGGTTCGGCCGCAACCAGTACTACGGTTTCGGCGAGGGTGGCGCTGACCAGGTCACGATCGTGGCGCTGAATGGTGCAAGTGAATTGGGCTCAGTCGTGTTCGACTTGCCAGAAAGTCATCCGGGTTTGCCGGAGCCGCTGTCGTTCGTCAACACCAGCATTTTCGCTGCGCTGGGCCCGATCACAGGCTACCGGATCGACCGGCGCGAACTCGGACAACAGAATGGAAACTGGGTCGCCGACGACTTCCAGTTCGTCGATGCGACCCAGGTACCGGCCCCGGGCGGGGCCGTCTTGATGCTCGGTGGCATGGCCGCCTTGCTGGCGGCCCGCCGGAGGCGCGCTTAGCCTTTAACCGATGAATTTGCGCGCGTTACCCCACATGCGCGCCCAAGGCGAATCCTCGCCCCAGCCGTCCGGATGCCAGGAATTCTGCACCGTGCGGGAAACGCGTTCCGGGTGCGGCATCATCACGGTGAAGCGGCCGTCAGGCGTGGTCACCGAGGTCAAGCCGCGCGGCGAACCGTTCGGGTTATATGGGTAGCCCTCGGTGGCGCCGCCTTGATTGTCCACGAAGCGCAACGCACCGATTGCCTCATCGATATTGCCGGTCTGGCTGAAGTCGGCGAAACCTTCGCCGTGCGCGATCGCGATCGGCGTCTGGGTGCTGGCCATGCCTTGCAGGAAGATCGATGGCGAATCCAGCACCTCCACCATCGAGAAGCGTGCTTCGAACTTCTCCGACTTGTTGGTGGTGAACTTCGGCCACGCATGCGCGCCCGGAATCAGCGATTTCAGGTTCGACATCATCTGGCAACCGTTGCAAATGCCCAGGCCGAAGGTGTCCTTGCGCTGGAAGAAGGCGGCAAATTGCTCAGCCATTTCAGGATTGAACAGGATGGACTTGGCCCAGCCCTCGCCCGCACCCAGCACGTCGCCGTAGGAGAAGCCGCCGACAGCGATGATCCCCTGGAAATCAGCCAGCGATACACGGCGCGAAATCAGGTCGCTCATGTGCACGTCGACAGCGGCGAAGCCGGCGCGGTGCATTGCCCAGGCCGTCTCGATATGCGAGTTAACGCCCTGCTCGCGCAGGATGGCAACCCGTGGACGAACGCCGGTCGCCAGGAAAGGCGCCGCGACGTTTTCCGCCATATCGAAGGTGATTTTCGGCTGCATGCCCGGGTCGGTTTCATCCAGCAGGCGATCGTATTCGGCATCCGCCGTGGCCGGGTTTTCGCGTACGCGGGAAATGCGCCAGCTGGTTTCGCTCCACAGGCGGTGCAGGTCGGCGCGCGGCTGCGAGTAGATGATCTTGGCGTCGCGCGTGAACTCAATCACGCCACGGTCGTTCGGCTTGCCGATGATGTGGCTGCAAGCGCCCAGGTTGAAGCTGCGCAGCACGTCCATCACCGCCGATTTCTCGTCGGCGCGTACCTGGATCACCGCGCCCAGTTCTTCGTTGAACAGCGCGGACAGGGTCAGTTCATTGCGGCGTTCAGCCACCTGGCCGGCCCAGTTCTTGGCGTCGCCGTGATCCATGGTGCCCTCTTCGCCCAGGGTCAGCATGTCCAGGTTGACGGACAGGCCGGCGCGGCCGGCGAAGGCCATTTCGACCAGGGTTGCATACAGGCCGCCATCGGAACGGTCGTGGTAAGCCAGGATCTTGCCTTCCTTGTTCAGCTGCTGGATGGCGTTGAAGAAGCCCTTCAGGTCTTCCGGCGAATCCACGTCCGGCGCGGCATTGCCCAGCTGGCCCATCACTTGCGCCAGGGCCGAAGCACCCATGCGGTTCTTGCCGCGGCCCAGGTCGATCACGATCAGGGAAGTTTCGCCCAGGTCGGTGCGGATCTGCGGGGTCAGCGACTTGCGCACGTCGTACACCGGCGAGAAGCCGGAAACGATCAGGGACACCGGCGAAATCACGGCCTTGTCGGCGCCCTCGTCCTTCCAGGTAGTGCGCATCGACAGGGAATCCTTGCCGACCGGGATCGACAGGCCCAACGCCGGGCACAGCTCCATGCCGACCGCTTTCACGGTGTCGAACAGGGCTGCATCCTGGCCTGGCTGGCCGCAGGCAGCCATCCAGTTGGCCGACAATTTGATGTCGGAGATATCGTTGATAGGCGCCGCTGCCAGGTTGGTGACGGTCTCGCCCACCGCCATACGGCCCGAAGCTGGCGCGTCGATCACTGCCAGCGGGGTACGCTCACCCATTGCCATCGCCTCGCCCACATAGCCGTCGTAGCTGA
The DNA here is from genome assembly GCF_049904655.1 of Pseudoduganella sp. R-34. Classification (NCBI taxonomy): domain Bacteria; kingdom Pseudomonadati; phylum Pseudomonadota; class Betaproteobacteria; order Burkholderiales; family Oxalobacteraceae; genus Pseudoduganella; species Pseudoduganella sp. R-34. The sequence continues at coordinate 3,628,532 of NZ_CP184572.1, read as the reverse complement.
GGGTGGTCACCGCGCAGTCGGCCACAGGCACCTGCCACGGGCCGACCATCTGGTCGCGCACCGACATGCCGCCCACGGTACGGTCGCCGATGGTGATCAGGAAGCTCTTGTCGGCCACGGTTGGCAGCAACAACACGCGCTTGGCAGCCTCTTCCAGCTGGATGCCGGTCAGGTCGATGGCCGGCAGGTCGTGCTGGACATGCTTCACATCGCGGTGCATCTTGGGTGGCTTGCCCAGCAGGACTTCCATCGGCATGTCGACTGGGTTATTGCCCATTTCCTGGTCGATCACCTTCAGCTGGCGCTCTTCCGTTGCCACGCCGACCACGGCGAACGGGCAGCGCTCACGCTCGCACAGGGCCTGGAACACGGCCAGGTCGCTCGGGGCGATCGCCAGCACATAGCGTTCCTGCGATTCGTTGGACCAGATTTCTTTGGGCGCCATGCCGGACTCTTCCAGCGGCACCTTGCGCAGGTCGAAAATCGCGCCGCGCTTGGCGTCGTTCGTAATCTCAGGGAAGGCATTCGACAGGCCGCCCGCCCCCACGTCGTGGATCGAAATGATCGGATTCTTGTCGGCCAATTGCCAGCAGCCGTTGATGACTTCCTGGGCCCGGCGCTCCATTTCAGGATTGCCGCGCTGGACCGAATCGAAGTCCAGGTCAGCGGTATTGGTGCCGGTCGCCATCGACGAGGCAGCCGAACCGCCCATGCCGATGCGCATGCCCGGGCCGCCCAGCTGGATCAGCAGGCTGCCGACCGGAATGTCGTTCTTGTGGGTATGCGAAGCGGAGATGTTGCCGATACCGCCGGCGATCATGATGGGCTTGTGGTAGCCCATCACGGTGTCCTTGCCGCCGGCGAACTGCTGGCCGATATTCTGTTCGTAGGTGCGGAAGTAGCCACCCAGCACCGGACGCCCGAATTCATTCGAGAATGCCGCGCCGCCCAGCGGGCCTTCGATCATGATCTGCAGCGGCGAAGCGATGCGCTCCGGCTTGCCGTACACCTGGCTTTCGTCGCGCTTGCCGACCGGAGCGGTCACGTTGGCGGCGTTTTCCCACGCCTGCACGGCGCCAGGGATCATCAGGTTGGACACGGTAAAGCCGGTCAAGCCTGCCTTGGGCTTGGAGCCGCGGCCGGTTGCACCTTCGTCGCGGATCTCGCCGCCGGCGCCAGTCGAAGCACCAGGGAACGGGGAAATCGCGGTCGGGTGGTTGTGGGTTTCCACCTTCATCAGGGTGTGCACCAGCTCGGTGGACGGCGCGTATTCCTGGCCTTCGCGCGGGTAGAAGCGGGTCACTTCGGCGCCTTCGATGATCGAGGAGTTGTCCGAATAAGCCACGACGGTGCCGCGCGGGTTCTTCTCGTGCGTGTTCTTGATCATCTTGAACAGCGATTTGTCCTGTGCCACGCCGTCGATGGTCCAGTCGGCGTTGAAGATCTTGTGGCGGCAGTGCTCCGAGTTGGCCTGCGCGAACATCATCAGTTCGACGTCGGTCGGGTTGCGCTTGGCGTTGGTGAAGGCTTCCAGCAGGTAGTCGATCTCGTCGTCCGACATCGCCAGGCCCAGGTCGGTATTGGCCTTTTCCAGCGCATTGCGGCCGGCGCCCATCACGTCGATCGATTCCAGCGGCTTGGCTTCCAGGCTCGAGAACAGGCCGGCAGCCTGGTCCGGGTGACGCAGCACGGATTCGGTCATGCGGTCGTGCAGCAGCGCGGCAACAGCTTGCGCCTGCTCGCTATCCAGCCGCCTGGCCGCGCCCAGGCCGGTTCCCAGGATGCCGCCCTTCAGGTTGATACGGTACGCAACGCCACGCTCCACGCGGTGGATATGCGCCATGCCGCAGTTGTGCACGATGTCGGTGGCCTTGGAAGCCCATGGCGAAATGGTGCCGAAACGGGGAATGACGACAAACTCTTCCACCACGCCCTCGGCATGCTCCGGCAAGGCTGGCTCGCCGTAGGTCAGCAAGCCATTCATGCGGTTCAGATCGTCTTCGGACAGGGGCGAAGCGGAGTCGACAAAGTGGATAAAGCGGGCTTGGACCGACGTAATGGACGGCAGAACTGCTTGAAGCTGGTTGAGGAGGCGTTGGCTACGGAAAGAGGACAGGGCGTTGGAGCCCGGCAGAATCAACATAGTGGGGGCGTGAAGAATGCAGCGTTGCTGCGGTTTAAAGGAATACTGTGCACGAGCTGACTGGTCTTGCTGTATTTCGATTTGCCGACATTATACTTGTTTCAGGCATCACTTCCCACCCTTCCTTCATTGGTCCGAAAGCAACATTTGCTGCGTTTACGCCTGTTTTTTGAGCGGCCTTGGGGTATTCTCCCTCTATGACAGCCTTCTGCCTTCAAAATGCAAGAATATAGCGACCTGTCAGTCCTGCTAATCGACCCCAACCAGCATATGCGCAGCGGAATGCACAATATGCTCGGCCAGTTGGGGATTACCCGCATCGAGCACGGCGTGAGCGCAGGCACTGCCATCCGCCACCTCGAGAAGAAGGCGTTCGACCTGGTGTTTTGCGAATACGACCTGGGCAACGAACAGGGGCAGGACGGGCAGCAGTTGCTGGAAGACCTGCGCCACCACAAGCTGATCCTCCCTTCCACCATCTTCATCATGCTCACCACCGAGGGCGTGTACGGCAAGGTGGTGAGCGCAGCGGAATTGACGCCGACCGATTACATCCTCAAGCCTTTTACAGTCGATGTGCTGGCGCAGCGCATTGCCCGGGCCGTCGACCGGCGCGCCGCCCTCCTCCCGGTGCACCGGATGATCGAACGCGACCGGCTGCACGAAGCCATCCTGGCCAGTGAAGTGTCGGCCGCGGCCAATCCGCGCTATGCGACGGAATGCGCCCGCCTGCGCGCGGAGGCGCATGCCGCGCTGGGCGAGGAGGCGCAGGCGGAAGCGATTTACCGGGAAATCCTCGAAATCCGCCCATTGGGCTGGGCCCAGCTTGGCCTGGCCCGTTGCCAGTTCGACCAGGGCCAGTTCGCTGAAACGCTGGAGACCCTGCAGCGCCTGATCGACGACAATCCCAGGTACATGGCGGCCTACGACCTCATGGCCCGCACCCAGCAGGCCCTCGGCCGCGCGGCCGATGCCCGCGCCGCGCTGGAAACTGCGGTGTCGATCTCTCCCCATGTGGTGCGCCGGCTGCGCCACATGGGCCAGGTGGCGCTTGAAGCCGGCGATCTCGATGCAGCCGAAAAGTCCTTCAAACAAGTCGTCGCCAAGTCCAGGTATTCCGAGTTTCGCGACCCCGAAGACCACGTCAACCTGGTGCGGGCCCTGGTCCGGAAAGGCGATGCCGCCGGCGCAGCCAACGCCCTGCGCGAGCTCGATCGCTCGGCGCGCAGCGGCCCGGCGACAGATGCCTGCAAGGCTTTTTCCGCCGTCCTGCTGCAGGAATTGAACGGCAATGGCGCGGCGCTGCAGTCGGAGCTGGCCAATGCCGTGCGCGCTGCCGGCGAGGCAGGTACCCTTTCCAGCGCGCTGAAACTCGGCATCGCGGAAAGCTGCCTGAAGCAAGGCATGGACGAGCAAGGCATGCAGTTGCTCGATGCGCTGGCCAGCGACCCCGCCAGCGGCATCAGCGAATCCGATACGGCGGCCGTCTACGAGCGCAGCGGCCGCGCCGAACTGGCGCAAAACCGCGGCGACAGCGTGGAACGCTACCTTGACGGCCTGGTGCGGCAGGCGGCCGCGCGCAGCGGCCAGGGCGACCAGCGTGGCGCCATCGACGTGCTCCAGGTGGCGGTCCGGCGGCGGCCCGAAAATGCCGGACTGATCTCCGCCCTCGCCTCCGCCATGCTGCGCCTGATGGGCGACAGCGGCTGGGAAGCCGCGCTGGGCGAGCAATGTGCTGCGCTGCTGATACGCATGCGCAAGGCAGATCCCCATCATCCCATGCTGGCTGCGTTATCATCACAATATGTCACCCTGCGGGGCAAACAATAAGAGACGAAGTCAATGCAATCGTATAGCGACCTGTCGGTGCTGATCATCGACCCCAACCCGGCAATGCGGGGCAACCTGCACAATATGCTGAACCAGGCCTCGATCACGCGGATCGAGTATGCCGTCAGCTCGGGCACGGCGATCCGCCAACTGACCAACAAGCGCTTTGACGTCATCCTGTGCGAGTACGACCTGGGCAGCGGCAATGAAGACAACGGCCAGGATGGCCAGCAACTACTGGAAGACCTGCGCCACCACAAGCTGATCGACCGCTCGGCCATCTTCATCATGCTGACCTCGGAGGCGGTGCAATCCAAGGTGATTGGCGCCGCAGAACTGACGCCGACCGATTACGTGCTGAAGCCCTTCACTGTCGATGGCCTGATGCAGCGCATCGGCCGCGCAGTGGAACGCCGCGCAGTATTCATGCCGGTCTATCAGCTCATCGCCCAGAGCAAGCAGCGCGAAGCCATCGATGCCTGCCAGGAGGCCGAGACTGCGAATCCGCGCTACGCCACCGAATTTTCCCGCCTGCGCGCCGAACTTCACTATGAAATCGGCGAGCTTGCGCAGGCCGAGCTGATCTACCAGTCGATCCTGATCGGCCGCCCGGCGGGCTGGGCTCAGCTTGGCCTGGCGCGATGCCAGTTCGGCCTCGAACACTATGCCGACGCAATGGGGACGCTGGAGCGCCTGCTCGAGGCCAATCCCAACATGATGGCGGCCTACGACCTGCTGGCCCGCTCGTACGAGGCCATGGGCCAGTCGCAGCAGGCGAAAAAGATCCTGGAAGATGCAGTTGCCATGTCGCCGAACATGGTGCGGCGCCTGCGCCACCTTGGCGAGGTCGCCTACGGCACCGGTGATATCTCGGCGGCGGAGAAGGCCTTCCGCCAGGTGGTGACCAAGGCCCGCTACTCCGAATTCCGCGATCCTGAAGACCACGTGAACCTGGTTCGCGCCCTGGTACGCAAGGGCGACGTCAACCAGGCTTCGGGCGTGATCCGCGATATGGAGCGCACGCTGCGCGCCAGTGCCAACACGGAAGTGTGCAAGCATATTTCTTCGGCCCTGCTGCTGGACGTGACCGGGCACGCAACCGAGGCCGCCTCCGAATTGTCCAACGCCGTCACGGCGGTCGGCATGGCGCGCGGCCTGTCGAACCGCCTGCGCATAGGGCTGGTGGATTCCTGCCTCAAGCACCGGCTGGACAAGGACGCTGCCGACGTCGTCATGCACATGATGAACGACAATGAAAAGCCGATCACCATGGAAGAAGCTGTCAGCGTCTTCGAAAAGGCAGGCCGCCACGACCTGGCGCGCGGCGTTGGCGAGAAGATCGACAACGTCATGCAGGAACTGGTCACGGAAGCGGAGTCGATGGCCCGCCAGGGCGACCATCGCGCGGCAGTGGCGACCCTGCACCAGGCCCTGCGTCGCACGCCGGGCAACCTGAAGGTGCTGTACGCGGCCGTGCAGGCCATCCTGCGCCAACTGGACGAATTGGGCTGGGAAGCACCGCTGGGCGACCAGGCGGGCGCCCTGATCGACCGCATCCGCCGTCTCGACGCCGGCAGCCCTGCGCTGGAAGCCCTGCTGATGCAGTATTCGGGCACCCAGCGCAAATACGGTATTTCGACGACCGCCTAAGCGCCCTCGCCGCCTGCGGGACCGTAACCGCCCCCGCCCGGCGTCTCGACAACGAAGATATCGCCGGGCTGCATTTCGGTCTTGCCGATGTGGCCCAGTTGTTCGGTGCTGCCATCGGCGCGCAGCACCGTATTGCGGCCCAAGGCCCCCGGAGCGCCGCCGGCCATGCCGAACGGCGCATGCACGCGGTTATTCGACAGGATGGCAGCCGTCATCGGCTCCAGGAAGCGTACTTTGCGCACGCCCCCGTTGCCGCCGTGCCAGCGGCCGGCGCCGCCGGAGCCGTGGCGAATTTCATAGCTTTCCAGCCGCACCGGGAAACGGAACTCCAGGATTTCCGGGTCCGTCAGGCGCGAGTTGGTCATATTGGTCTGCACCACGTCGGTACCGTTGAATCCATCGCCGGCGCCGGAACCGCCGCTGATCGTTTCGTAATACTGGTACTTCGCGTTACCGAAGGTGAAGTTGTTCATCGTTCCCTGCGAAGCGCCCTGCACGCCAAGCGCGCCGTACAGCGCATTGGTGATGCAGGTCGAGGTTTCGACATTGCCCGATACCACCGATGCCGGGAAATGCGGGTTCAGCATCGAGCCCGGTGGAATGATCACGTGCAGCGGTTTCAGGCAGCCGGCGTTAAGCGGGATGTCATCGTCGACCAGGGTGCGGAAGACATACAGGACTGCCGCCATGCATACGGCGGATGGCGCGTTGAAATTGTTATCCAGCTGGCTGGAAGTGCCGCTGAAGTCGATCTCGGCGCTGCGTTCGGCCGCGTTCACGCGCACCGCGACGTTGATGACCGCCCCGTTATCGAGTTTCAGCTCATAGCTGCCGTTGCGCAGGGCGCTGATCACGCGCCGCACTGCCTCTTCGGCGTTGTCCTGCACGTGGCCCATGTAGGCACGCACCACGTCAAGGCCGAAGTGCGCGACCATCTTGCCCAGTTCTTCAACGCCCTTCTGGTTGGCGGCGACCTGGGCGCGGAAATCGGCCATGTTCTGGTCGGGATTGCGGGCCGGGTAGCGTGCACTGGCCAGCAAGGCGCGCGCCTCGGCATCGCGCAACTGGCTGCCGCTGGCGCCGTCGACCAGCTTGAAATTGTTGATCAGGACGCCTTCTTCTTCAATATTCCGCGAGTCCGGCGGCATCGAGCCCGGCGTACTGCCGCCAATATCGGCGTGATGGCCGCGCGAGCCGACGTAGAACAGGATCGCGCTGCCTGCCTCATCGAACACGGGCGTGATGACGGTAACGTCCGGCAGGTGCGTGCCGCCGTTGTAGGGATCGTTCAGCATGTAGACGTCGCCCGGATGCATCCGGCCTGCGTTTTCGCGCATGACGGTCTTGATGCTCTCGCCCATTGATCCAAGGTGCACCGGCATGTGCGGGGCATTGGCGATCATGTTGCCTTCAGCGTCGAAGATGGCGCAACTGAAGTCGAGGCGCTCCTTGATGTTGACCGAGTAGGCAGTGTTCTGCAGGCGCAGGCCCATTTGCTCTGCGATCGACATGAACAGGTTGTTGAAGATCTCCAGCATGACCGGATCGGCCGTGGTGCCAATGGCGCGGCGCACCGGCAGTGCCTCGACGCGGGTCAGCACCAGATGGTCCTGTGGCGTGACTTCGGCTTGCCAGCCCGGCTCCACGATCGTCGTGGCATTGGCCTCGGCAATGATGGCCGGGCCCTTGATGATATCGCCGATGCGGGTCGCATCGCGTTTGAACAGGCCGGTGTCGTGCCACTGCCCGGCGCTGTACATGCGCACTGTTTGCGAAGGCTGCAGCGGTGCGTGGCGCGGCGCCTGCTGCGGCGCCGCTTCCGGCGGGGCGTTGGACTTGCCGATGGCCTCCACTGAGACCGCCTCCACAATCAGGGCCTTGGCCGGCATCAGGAAGGAGAAGCGCTTGCGATAGGCGGCTTCGAACTGGGCCTTCATGCTGTCGATGGTGCCGAACAGCACGATCAGGGCCGAATCCGTGCCCTCGTAACGCAGGTGGACACGGTGCACCACGCTGATACGCTCGCCAGCCACCGCCTGAGCGTGCAGCTCCGCCACAGCCTCCGCGGCAAGCGCCTGCAGGCGCGCTTCCAGCGCCGGCAGCGCTTCAGCCGCGAGCCGAAGTTCGACGGCGCTTTCACGCATCGCTGCCTGGTCGGCCAGGCCCATGCCGTAGGCCGACAGCACCCCGGCCAGGGAATGAATGAAGACTGTCTTCATGCCCAGCGCGTCTGCAACGAGGCAGGCGTGCTGGCCGCCGGCGCCGCCAAAACTGGTCAGGGCGTACTCGGTCACGTCATGACCGCGTTGCACGGAAATCTGCTTGATGGCGTTGGCCATATTGCCGACGGCAATTTCGATGAAGCCCTCGGCCACCTGCTCCGGCGAGGACGGCGCGCCTGTCGCCGCCTGGATTTCCGCGGCCATGGCGGCGAATTTTTCGCGCACGGTTGCCGCATCGAGCGCTTGCGCGCCATCGCTGCCGAACAGTTTCGGGAAGAACGCTGGCTGGATCTTGCCCAGCATGACGTTGCAGTCCGTTACAGCCAGCGGGCCGCCGCGGCGATAGCTGGCCGGCCCCGGAGCGGCGCCCGCGCTGTCCGGTCCGACGCGGAAACGGCTGCCGTCGAAATGCAGGATCGAGCCGCCGCCGGCAGCAACCGTGTGAATGCTCATCATCGGCGCGCGCATGCGCACGCCGGCCACCTGGGTCTCAAACACACGCTCGAATTCGCCCGAAAAATGCGAGACATCGGTCGAAGTACCGCCCATGTCGAAGCCGATGATCTTTTCGAATCCTGCCGCCCGGCTGGCGCGCACCATGCCGACAATCCCGCCGGCCGGGCCGCTCAGGATCGAATCCTTGCCCTGGAAGGTGCGCGCGTCGGTCAGGCCGCCGTTGGACTGCATGAATTGCAGGTTCACGCCCGGCAGCTCGGATGCAACCTGGCCCACATAGCGCCGCAGGATTGGAGACAGGTAGGCATCGACCACGGTCGTATCGCCGCGCGCCACCAGCTTCATCATCGGGCTGACCAGGTGGGACACTGAGACCTGGGTATAGCCGATTTCGCGGGCAATTTGCGCCAGCGCCGCTTCATGCGCGCTGTAGCGGTAGCCATGCATCAGGACAATCGCGATCGAACGCAGCCCTTGGTCAAAGTGCGCCTGCAGGCCGGCCCGCGCCGCCGCTGTATCCAGTGCCCTGACCACTTCCCCGTGCGCGCCCATGCGCTCATCAATCTCCACCACATGCCGGTAGAGCAGTTCGGGAAGGACGATGTGGCGGTCGAACAGGCGCGGACGGTTCTGGTACGCAATGCGCAGCGCATCGCGGAAGCCGCGCGTTATCGCAAGCACGGTCGGCTCGCCCTTGCGCTCGAGCAGCGCGTTGGTGGCGACCGTTGTGCCCATCTTCACGGCCTCGACCTGCCCGACCGGGATGGCAGCGCCGCCTGCAACGCCCAGCAGATGGCGAATGCCAGCGATGGCTGCATCACGGTAGTGTTCAGGACTTTCCGACAGGAGCTTTTGGGTCATCAGGCCGCCATCGGGGCGGCGCGCCACGATGTCAGTGAAAGTACCGCCACGGTCGATCCAGAATTGCCAATCCATTGCGCTGCCTCGCTCTAATCGTGAAGCAGTTATTGTAGTGCTAGAATGCCCCGCATGACGCCCCTCTTTACGATTGCAGAACTTCGCGCGATCGAGCACGCTGCGGCGCAGCGCTTGCCCGAAGGTGCACTGATGCAGCGCGCGGGCCAGGCCGGCGCCAACCAGGCACTGGACCTGCTTCCCTTTACCATTCACCGCGCCCAGGTACTGGTGCTCGCTGGCCCGGGCAACAACGGCGGCGACGCACTGGAAACCGCAGCGCACCTCGGCCATGCCGGCGCCCAGGTCACCGTGCTGCATTTTCCGCCTGCAGACGCAGCCGCAGCGGAGCGCATCGAGGCCTTGCGCCGTGCACGCAGTTCCCCTGCCCGCTTCGCCGCAATCACCGAGGCCGCCGACGCCCGTGCCGTGGTGACTGGCACCGCCTGGACACTGATGATTGATGGCTTGTTCGGCATCGGGCTGGCCCGGCCAATCACGGGCGACTTCGCGGCGCTGGTGGCGACCGTCAACGAGCTGGCCTGCCCCATCCTCGCGCTCGACGTCCCCAGCGGCCTTGACTCGGACACCGGCGCTGTGGTTGGGGGCGGCAAGACAGGCATCGCGGTGCGTGCCACGCGCACGCTCACCTTCATCGGCGACAAGCCCGGCTTGCACACGGCCGAGGGCCGCGATCATGCGGGCGCTGTCACGGTCAGCAATCTCGACATCGACCCCGAGCTCTTTCCGGCGCCGCGCGCGCGACTGAACGACGTGGCGCTGTTCGCCCACTGCGTGCGCCGGCGCCGCCACAGTTCGCACAAAGGAAGCCATGGCAGCGTGGCTGTGGTGGGAGGCGCACGCGGCATGGCAGGCGCGCCGATCCTGGCCGCCCGAACTGCGCTCACCAGCGGCGCCGGCCGCGTCTACGCCTGCTTCGTCGGCGAGCCGCCGGCCTTCGATGCCGCACAGCCAGAACTGATGTGCCGCAGCGCCCAGGAATATGATTTCAACAGCGCGGTGCTGGTGATCGGCCCCGGCATGGGCGGCTCCGCCTCAAGCGCCGAAATGCTGGCCAGCGCGCTGCATAGCCAAAGCGCGGCCGTACTTGACGCCGACGCGCTCAACCTGCTGGCTGGTTCCGAAGCACTGCGCACGCAACTGGCGCAGCGCAAGGCGCCGTGCATCCTGACGCCGCATCCGCTGGAGGCCGCCCGCTTGCTGGGCGTGACGGCCGCCGAAATCCAGGCAGACCGCCCGTCCGCTGCACGCATGCTGGCCTCGCGGCTGGCGGCGACGGTCGTACTGAAAGGATCGGGAACAGTGCTTGCCGCCCGCAATGGGGAAATTGTGATCAATACAACCGGCAATCCGGCCCTCGCCACTGCCGGTACCGGCGACGTGCTGTCCGGCTTGTGCGGCAGCCTGCTTGCCCAGGGCTGGCCGGAATGGGAGGCAGCCCTGGCCGGGGTCTGGCTGCATGGCATGGCGGCCGACGATCTCGTCACGGAGGGTGCAGGACCCATCGGCCTGACGGCCAGCGAACTGATTCCAGCCATCCGCACCGCCGTCAACCGGCTGGCGGCGCAGCACGGCTCCTGAAGAATCAGGCGATGCGCCCCGCCGCGATCGTGATGACGCGCCCGCAGCGCGCTGCGATATGGGTGTCATGCGTGACCAGCACCAGGGTCGAACCGTGTTCGCGGTTCAATTCGAACATCAGCTGGATGACGGATTCGCCAGTGGCCGCATCCAGGCTTCCTGTCGGCTCATCGGCCAGCAGCAAGGGCGGCTGCGTCACGAAGGCGCGCGCCAGGGCGACGCGCTGCTGCTCGCCGCCGGACAGGAATTTCGGATAGTGCTTCAAGCGGCTTGAAAGACCGACGCGGCCCAGCATGGCTTCCGCCTTTTCGCGCGCCGCGCCGTCGCCGGCCAGTTCAAGCGGCAGCATCACGTTTTCGACCGCCGTCAAATGAGGCAGCAACTGGAAAGACTGGAACACAAAGCCCAGTTTTTCCTTGCGCAAGGCAGCCCGGCCATCTTCATCGAGCGCGAAAATGTCCACGCCATCCAGCACCACCTTGCCCTCGGTGGGCGTATCCAGGCCCGCCAGCAGGCCAAGCAAGGTCGATTTACCGGAGCCGGAAGCCCCTACAATGGCAAGCGTTTCCGCCTTTTGCACTGTAAAATCCACTCCATGCAGGATGGTCAGTTCGCCGCTGGCGTCGGCCACCCGCTTGCCCAGGCCGGAAACGGAAATAGCCGCCTTGGCCAACTGACTGGAGGTTTGAGGAATATCACGCATGGTCATGTTCAAAAATAGTGTACGCTGCTTCGCGATGCTGATCCTGATGTTCAGCGCCGCCACGAACGCCTATTCTGCATCAAAAACCGTCCTGGTGGTGGGCGACAGCCTGTCGGCCGAATACGGCATCTCGCGCGGCGCCGGCTGGGTCGCCCTGCTCGACCAGCGGCTGAAGGACCAGAAACTGCCGGCAACCGTGGTCAACGCCAGCGTCAGCGGCGAGACGACCAGCGGCGGCCGCACCCGCTTGCCTGCCTTGCTGAGCAAGCACAAGCCGAATATCGTCATCATCGAACTGGGCGCCAACGATGGCTTGCGCGGCCTGCCGGTGGCCGCCGCCGAAACCAACCTGCGCGCCATGGTGGATGAATCGCGCAAGGCAGGTGCACAGGTGCTGCTGGTCGGCATTCGCATTCCTCCCAACTATGGCCGCGACTACGCCGACAAATTCTTCGCCATGTACGGCGCCGTGAGCAAGGATGTCAAAGTACCCCTGGCGCCCTTCATGCTTGATGGCGTCGCGCAAAAGCCCGAGCTGTTCCAGCCAGACCGCCTGCACCCGCTGGCAACGGCCCACCCTATCATCCTGGGCAATATCTGGCCCCACCTCCAGCCAATACTGAAAACAAAATGAAGTATCCAGAAATCCTGCCGATCGAAGACGTCCTGGCCCGCCTTGACGATTTCGACACCATCATCGACGCGCGCAGCCCATCCGAGTACGCGCTCGACCACCTGCCGAACGCGATCAACTGTCCGGTGCTCGACGACGAGCAGCGCATCACCGTCGGCACCATGTACAAGCAGGTCGGCTCCTTTGAAGCGAAGAAGGTCGGCGCGGCCATGGTCTCAAAGAATATCGGCCACCATATCGAGACGCTGTGGCTGGACAAGCCGCGCGACTGGAAGCCCCTCGTTTATTGCTGGCGCGGCGGCAACCGCAGCGGCTCCATGGCAACGGTGCTGGCCAAGATCGGCTGGCCCGTGGTGCAACTCGATGGCGGCTACAAGGCCTTCCGCGCCGCCATCAATGCGCAGCTTGAACGGACGCCGGAACTCGACTTCCGCGTGATCTGCGGCACCACCGGGAGCGGCAAGACCCGCCTGCTCGACACGCTGGAGGCGATCGGGGCGCAGGTGCTGGACCTGGAGCAGCTGGCGGCGCACCGCGGTTCGGTGCTGGGCAACATTCCATGCCAGCCGCAGCCTTCGCAAAAGGCCTTCGAAACCTCGATCTGGGACCGCCTGCGCCGTTTCGACCCGCAGTTGCCGGTCTTCGTCGAATCGGAAAGCCGCAAGGTGGGCAGCCTGCGCGTGCCGGGCGCGCTGATGGAACGTATGCGGGCTTCGCCCTGCATCGCCATGCAGGTGGCGCGGGAAGACCGCGTTAAGCTGCTGATCGAGGACTACCAGCATTTCGCCTGCAACGCCCCGGCGCTCAACGCGCAGCTGGAATTCCTGGTGCAGTTGCACGGCCGCGAACGCATCGAACGCTGGCAGGCCATGGCCACTGCGGGCGAGATGCCCGCCCTGGTCGACGAACTCCTGGTCGATCATTACGACCCGGCCTATCTCAAATCGATCCACCGCAACTTCGTTCAATACGACCAGGCCACTGAAGTGGCGCTTGCCGACATCTCGCCCGAATCCTTCATCGCCGCTGCGCGCAGGCTGCATGGCGCATAGCGAGCAATAGCAATCCACACAGGGTCATCGCCAGGGCGGACGGTTCCGGCACCGGCGGAATGGCCTTGGCGGCGCTCGCGCCGGCTACGACGCTCCAGCTGAAGTCCTTGGCCGTGTCGCTGCGGTTGAAGATCGACAGCGAAAAGGACTCGTCGATGCCCGGCTGTGCGCTGTCCGATCCGAAGCTTCTTGTGTAAGCCGTTGCAGCGCCGGCGCCTTCAAGCCCGATATCAAAAAACCCTCCCGCCGTTGCACCGAAGGGGGCCCCGGCGCCGACTTCCTGCGTGCCGAACAGATGGCCGCTCACCACCAGCACGGAGTTGGGCGTCAGGTGTATGGTGGCGCTCCAGCTTGCCGTTCCTTCCGCGAGATACCATTGACTCAGCGGATCGCGCAGCCTGGCATGCGCATCGAAAGCGTAGTCCGTGGCGTCGGAATAGCGATTCCAATCGATAAAGATGCTGCTGGCGTACTCCATGCGGGTCGAATCGCCAAGCGCGTAGGCGCTGACCGGACCGGCACCGGCATGCACCATGGAAAACTGCTCCCGCGTTCCAAGCACTTCCGCGGCCGCACGATACTCCTGTCCCAACAAGCCCGCCGCAGCGGTTCCTCCCAGCGGATCGAGGGAATACGCGTCGAATTCGAGGTCCGACAGCTGCAGGACGATTTCGCTGGTGCCGGGCGCGGCAGGCGGTTCCTGGGCGCCGGCGGCGCCGACGCAAGCGCAGAACAGCGCAGCGAGACCTAAACGGATCATGTGCATGATGTGCTCCTCCCAAGGCATGGGCAGCGGGGCGCCGCCCCGCAGGACATTATCCGCACATAAGAAAAAGGCCGGGGTCCGTTTGCACGGACACCGGCCCTCATAGAGCGTTCAGCTGCTTATTCGGCTTGCTTCTTGATCGTTGCGACCGGGTGCAGGATCTTGACCTTGGCCTTCTGCTTCAGCGCGTCGATGTAGCCTGTCATCTCTTGTTGCGCGACGATCTGGTTGATGCGCTGGCCTTCTTGTTCGCGGCGGGCAGCATCCTGCTCAGCCGGCTGGCCGACCTTGTTGATGCGGTACACGCCGTAGCCCTGGCCAGGGATTTCCACGCCAACGTAGGCTGGCAGCTTGGCGGCATCGGCCTTCATCACCGCTGCTACGGCAGCCGGGTTGATGCCGTCTGCCTTGGCGCGGGAGATCGTCTTCGCCTCGCCGAAACCAGCAGCGTCACCGGACTTCCTGGCTGCTGCCAGCTTTTCTTCGCCAGCCTTCTTCGCAGCTTTCACAGCCTCTTCCAGCGCGACCTGCTGTTTGATTGCAGCTTCGACTTCAGCCAGCGGCTTCTTGGCAGCAGGCTTGAATTCGACGATGCGACCGGAAACCAGGGTTTGCGGTGCGACTTCAACCGCTTCGGTATTGCGCTTGTTCTTCAGCGAATCGTCGGAGAACAGTGCGGCCAGGAATTTGGCGTTGTTGAAAGGAGCCGCGCCCAGGATCGGGTTAGGCTGGCGGCGAACGCCTTCCATGGTTTCGATCTTCAGCTTCAGCTTGTCGGCAACCGGCTTCAGGCTTTCGAAATCCGAAAACACGGTATCGGTGAACTGCTCGGACATCTCCGAGTACAGCTTGGCGGCTTTCTGCTTCTTGATTTCCGCAGCGATGTCGCCCTTCACTTCATCCAGCGGCTTCAGGTGCGCCGGCTTCAGCTCCGTAACGGTGATGATGTGATAGCCAAAATCGGATTCGACCAGGTCGCTGATTTCGCCTTGCTTCAGCTTCAGGATTGCATCTTCGACCGGCTTGACGAAAGAACCCTTCACCAGCACGTCCAGGTCGCCGCCCTGGGCTGCGGAGCCCGGGTCATCCGACTTGGCCTTGGCGATCTTGGCGAAATCGCCTGGATTCTTGCGCACTTCGGCCAGCACTGCTTCGGCCTTGGCTTTCGCGGCTGCCTTGTCGCCTTCGCCCTTGATCAGGATGTGCGACGCGCGGCGCGCTTCTTCGCTCGTGAAGCGCTTCTTGTTCGATTCGTAGTAGCTGGCCACTTCCTGGTCGCTTACGGCAGCTTGTGCAGCCACGGCATCGGTGTTCAGCACGACGTACTCGATCTTGGCCGACTCAGGAATCTCGAACAGCTTGGCGTTCTTATCGTAGAAGGCCTTCACCATGTCGTCGGTAACCTTCACGTTCGGCAGGAATTGCGAGACTGGCAGGGCCATCTCCTGCACTTCACGCTCTTGCGAGCCGAAATCGGAAATCGCCTTGGAGACAGTGCGTGGAACAAAGCCGCTCAATTCCACGCCATTGGCCACCTGTTGCAGCGCCAGGTCGTGACGAACCTGCTCCTGGTGCATGCCGGCGTTCATGCCTTGCGCAGCCAGGATCTGCAGGTATTGCTCCTTGTCGAAAGTGCCATCGGCCTTGAACAGCATTGGCAGCTGCGTACTGATCGCTTCCTGGACTTTCTGCTCGCTGGTGGTCAGATGGGCGCTGCGGATTTCCGCGTTCACGGCACGCTGGGCGATCAGCTGGTCCAGGACGTTCTGCTTGAACTCAGGAGTGTCAAAGGCCTTCTGGTCAAAATTCTTGCCCATTTGCTGGCGCATCTGGTCCAGTTGGCGGCGCTGGGCATTTTCCCATTCCTGCTGGGTCAGCGGATAGCCCGCGACTTTAGCGATGGTGTTCGCGTCTTCGCCGAACAGCTTGACGCCGCTCACGCCGACCAGCACAAACGACGGCACGATCAGGAGCGCCAGGATAATCTGCATCAGCTTTTGATGCGTACGTACGAAATCAAACATGTCAGCGTGGTTTCCTAGAGTGGAGGCTTTAAAACTGCTCGCGCGATTTTACAGGGCAGTTGCTGATGGTGCAATATGTAAAAAAGCCCCACCGTCTTTTGGACTGGTGGGGCTTTCTCGGGATTCTGGCGGAGCGGACGGGGCTCGAACCCGCGACCCCCGGCGTGACAGGCCGGTATTCTAACCAACTGAACTACCGCTCCAGGTAGTGTGTGTGCGTTTGCTGGCGGAGCGGACGGGGCTCGAACCCGCGACCCCCGGCGTGACAGGCCGGTATTCTAACCAACTGAACTACCGCTCCAGCATTCACAACACAGGTACTACGTTTTGTTTAAGTGGTGGGCGTTGAGAGGGTCGAACTCCCGACCTAATCCTTGTAAGGGATCCGCTCTACCAACTGAGCTAAACGCCCGCTTAAACTGCCCGGTAAGCATCACTGCTTACCGAAGGCCATTATTGTACAGCGTCTTTCAACGCTTTACCAGCTTTAAATTTAGGAACTTTTGCTGCGTCGATCTTGATCTCTTCCTTGGTGCGTGGGTTGCGGCCGGTACGGGCTGCGCGCTCGCTCACGGAGAAGGTGCCAAAGCCAACCAGGGTGACGCTGTCGTTCTTGGCCAGGGTGGTGGTTACGCCATCGATCACAGCATCCAGGGCGCGTGCAGCAGCGGCCTTGGAGATGTCAGCGGAAGTCGCGATGTGGTCGATCAGTTCGGTCTTGTTCATTACAGTCCCCGTCACAAAGGTTTATATCGTTTATACCGTTTTTTATGCCGCGTTTTGAAGCGTATAAAAATCTCAGGGCCGTATTAGACAGGTCGGGGTTGCACTGTGTCAAGGGTAGAAATGAAAAGGGCGCCATTTCTGGCGCCCTTTTTTACCGGCAAAACCGGCAAACCAGTGTCTGACCCATTGGGTCAGACACTGGCCCTCCGGTTTAATGTTTAACTACTTCACTTCCGTCGGCGGTCGCTGCGACTGCCGGTACTTCAACCGGCGCGGCCGCTTCCACGATCGGCTCCGGCTGGCGTTCCAGCGCGACTTCCAGCACCTTGTCGATCCAGCGCACAGGGACGATTTCCAGCTTGTTCTTCACATTGTCCGGAATCTCGGCCAGGTCCTTCACGTTCTGCTCAGGAATCAGCACGGTCTTGATGCCGCCGCGATGCGCTGCCAGCAGTTTTTCTTTCAATCCGCCGATCGGCAGCACTTCGCCGCGCAGCGTGATCTCGCCGGTCATCGCCACGTCCGCACGGACCGGAATGCCGGTAAAGGTCGACACCATCGCCGTGGTCATTGCAATACCTGCCGATGGACCATCCTTCGGCGTCGCGCCTTCCGGCACGTGGATGTGGATGTCCTGCTTCTCGAACACTTCATTCTTGATGCCGAGGCGCGAAGCGCGGCTGCGCACCACGGTGCGGGCTGCCTCGATCGACTCTTTCATCACGTCGCCCAAAGTACCGGTGCGGATCACATTGCCCTTGCCAGGCATGCCAACCGATTCGATGGTCAGCAGGTCGCCGCCCACTTCGGTCCAGGCCAGGCCGACCACCTGCCCCACCTGGTTGGTTTTCTCGGCGACACCGAAGTCGTAACGGCGCACGCCCAGGAACTTGTCCAGGTTTTTCGGCGTGACGCTGACCTTCTTGTCCGACTTCTTCAGCAGCAGCATCTTCACGACCTTGCGGCAGATCTTGGAGATTTCACGCTCCAGCGAACGCACGCCCGCTTCACGGGTGTAGTAGCGGATGATGTCGCGCACCGCTGCTTCGCTGACGGAGATTTCTTCGTCTTTCAGGCCGTTGTTCTTCACCTGCTTCGGCAACAGGTAGCGCAAGGAGATGTTGGTCTTCTCGTCTTCCGTGTAGCCGGACAGGCGGATCACCTCCATGCGATCCAGCAAGGCCGGCGGAATATTGTACGAGTTCGAAGTCGCCACGAACATCACGTCGGACAGGTCGAAGTCGACTTCGATGTAGTGGTCCGAGAAAGTGTGGTTCTGTTCAGGATCCAGCACCTCCAACAGGGCCGACGATGGATCGCCGCGGAAATCCGCACCCATCTTGTCGATCTCGTCCAGCAGGAACAGCGGATTGCGCACGCCGACTTTCGCCAGCGACTGCAGCACCTTGCCCGGCATGGAACCGATGTAGGTACGGCGGTGGCCGCGGATCTCGGCTTCGTCGCGCACACCGCCCAGCGCCATGCGCACGTATTTGCGGTTGGTGGCCTTGGCGATCGACTGGCCCAGCGAGGTTTTACCCACGCCTGGAGGACCGACGAAGCACAGGATCGGTGCCTTCAGCTTGTCCACGCGCTGCTGGACTGCCAGGTACTCGACGATGCGTTCCTTGATTTTTTCCAGGCCGTAGTGGTCGTGATCGAGCACTTTCTCAGCGTTGGCCAGGTCGTTGTTGACCTTGGACTTCTTCTTCCATGGCAGCGACACCAGGGTGTCGATATAGTTGCGCACCACGGTCGCTTCAGCCGACATCGGCGACATCAGCTTCAGCTTCTTCAGCTCGGCCTGCGCCTTTTCCAGCGCTTCCTTCGGCATCTTGGCGGCGGCGACTTTCTTCTCGAGTTCGTCGATATCGGCGCCCTCTTCGCCCTCGCCGAGCTCCTTCTGGATGGCTTTGACCTGTTCGTTCAGGTAGTACTCGCGCTGCGACTTCTCCATCTGGCGCTTGACGCGGCCACGGATGCGCTTTTCCACCTGCAGGATATCGAGCTCGCCTTCCAGCTGGCCAAGCAGGTGCTCCAGGCGCTTCGAGACTTCGATGATTTCCAGGATCACCTGCTTCTGCTCAAGCTTGAGCGGCAGGTGCGCAGCCACGGTGTCGGCCAGGCGGCCGGCGTCGTCGATGCCCGACAGCGAAGCCAGGATCTCAGGCGGGATTTTCTTGTTCAGTTTGACGTACTGGTCGAACTGCTGGACGATCGCGCGGCGCATGGCCTCGATCTCCGACTCATCGCCCTGCTCGGATTCGAGCGGCATCAGGTCGGCAATGAAATGGGTTGGGCTATCGGTGATCTTCTTGATGCGTGCACGCTGGGCGCCCTCGACCAGCACCTTCACGGTGCCGTCAGGCAGCTTCAACATCTGCAGGATGTTGGCCACGCAGCCGATTTCATAGATATCCGATGGCGAAGGTTCGTCCTTGGCAGCGGCTTTCTGTGCTGCCAGCATGATGCTCTTGCCCTGCTCCATGGCAGCTTCGAGCGCCTTGATGGACTTTGGTCGGCCAACGAACAACGGAATTACCATGTGCGGGAAGACAACGACATCACGCAGTGGCAACAGAGGCAGTTGAGTTTGCTCAGTTAATTTGGTAGTTGTCATGGCGTACCTTATTTTAAAAGCTTGGTTCTGATATAGGCCCCAGCGGCCAATTCACAAGCCCTATGCTGCAATTATATTTGCTTTGAGAAAATGCAGTTTTACTCTAACTAAACGCCGCAATAAAGCCATTTTTGGAACAAAAAAAGCCACGCGCGACAGGTGATCGCGAGTGGCTTTTCGACTGAAGCCGGCGTTATGGTTATTGAGACCGATTGTAACGCCTTGCCTCAGGGATTCAAAACCCTATTTAGTTTTCCCCTGCTGCTTTTGGGGTTTCCTGATAAATCAGGAGGGGTTTTGCGCCACTGGTGATCGTATTTTCATCAATTACGACTTTGGTGACGTTCGTTTGGTTTGGCAGGTCGAACATAATGTCCAGCAGGGCGTGTTCCAGGATCGAACGCAGGCCGCGGGCGCCGGTCTTGCGGGCCAGCGCCTTGCGGGCGATGGCGTGCAAGGCGGCAGGACGGATTTCCAGTTCCGCGCCTTCCATTTCCAACAGCTTGGAGTACTGCTTGACCAGCGCGTTCTTCGGCTCGACCAGGATCTCGATCAGGGCCTCTTCAGTCAGCTCGGCCAGGGTTGCCACGACCGGCAGGCGGCCCACCAGCTCAGGGATCAGGCCGAACTTGATCAGGTCTTCCGGCTCCGCGTCCATCATCAGGTCGCTGTTCGAGCGCTGTTCCTTGCTCTTCACTTCCGCGGCAAAGCCGATACCGGACTTTTCGGAACGGTTGGAAATGATCTTGGCCAGGCCATCAAAGGCGCCGCCGCAGATGAACATGATGTTGGTGGTGTCGATCTGCACGAAGTCCTGGTTGGGATGCTTGCGGCCGCCCTGCGGAGGCACGGAAGCCATGGTGCCTTCGATCAACTTCAGCAGCGCCTGCTGCACACCCTCGCCCGATACGTCGCGGGTGATCGATGGGTTGTCGGACTTGCGGGAAATCTTGTCGATTTCGTCAATGTAGACGATGCCGCGCTGTGCTTTTTCCACATCGTAGTTGCAGCTCTGCAGCAGCTTCTGGATGATGTTTTCCACGTCTTCGCCCACATAACCGGCTTCGGTCAGGGTGGTGGCGTCGGCGATCACGAACGGCACATTGAGCATGCGCGCCAGGGTCTGGGCCAGCAGGGTCTTGCCGGAGCCGGTCGGGCCCACCAGCAGGATGTTGGACTTGGCCAGCTCGACGTCGTCCTTCTTGCCCAGGTGCTTCAGGCGCTTGTAATGGTTGTACACGGCCACGGACAGGATGCGCTTGGCAGTCGACTGGCCGATCACGTACTGGTTCAGCAGATCGGTGATTTCCTGCGGGGTTGGCAGGTCCGATTTCGCGCCCGTGACAGATTCGATGCTGGACGTCTCGTCGCGGATGATGTCATTGCACAGGTCAATGCATTCATCGCAGATGAAGACGGACGGGCCGGCAATCAGCTTCTTCACCTCGTGCTGGCTTTTGCCGCAGAACGAGCAGTAAAGGAGTTTTTCACCGCTGGAGGATTTTTTCTCTGACATGGGACTAATCTTTAGTTTTGGTGCAAGTTTACCGTGCGCACAAGCAAGAAATCCTGCGCACAACCACATGCTACCCGAAATAAAAGCAAAACGCCCGAACGTTGTAGCGTCCGGGCGTCGACTTGCAAGGACGCTTATGCGCGACTGGTCAAGACTTTGTCGATCAGGCCATATTCCGCTGCTTCGTCCGAAGACATGAAGCGGTCGCGGTCGGTATCCTTGGCGATTTGCTCGATCGACTGACCGGTGCGCTCAGCCATGATGCTGTTCAGGCGATGGCGCAGGTAGAGGATCTCTTTGGCCTGGATCTCGATGTCCGACGCCATGCCTTGCGAGCCACCGGACGGCTGGTGGATCATGATGCGGCTGTTCGGCAGCGAGAAACGCTTGCCCTTGGCGCCTGCGGCCAGCAGGAAGGCGCCCATCGAGGCGGCCATGCCGGTGCACAGGGTCGACACGTCAGGCTTGATGAACTGCATGGTGTCGAAGATCGCCAGGCCCGCGGAGACGGAACCGCCCGGGGAATTGATGTACAGCGAGATGTCCTTGTCAGGATTTTCGCTTTCCAGGAACAGCAGCTGGGCGACAATCAGGTTGGCCATCTGGTCGTTGACCGGACCGACCATGAAGATCACGCGTTCCTTCAGCAGGCGCGAGTAGATATCGTACGAGCGCTCACCGCGGCCGCTTTGTTCGATCACCATCGGCACCAGGCCGAGCATTTCCGTATCGAGTGCGGGATTACGATTCATTCCAATTCCTTGTTTTGCTGCCAAACCAATAAAAACGGGGTCAGACCCAAGGGTCAGACCCCGGTCGGCGACTGCCGCGTTGCTGGGATCTGACCCTGTGGGTCTGACCCCGGGTTACCGGTTTGGCGGTTAACCAAGCTATTAAGCTTGTACGCTTCCCATGAGTTCGTCGAAAGGAATTTCTTTCGAGACGTTCTTGCACAGGCCCAGGACGTAAGTAACGACGTTTTCTTCCAATACAAGAGCTTCGACTTCAGCCAGGCGGCGGCGATCGGAGTAGTAGTACTTCAGCACTTCGCGTGGATCTTCGTAGCTTTGTGCGAAGTCTTCGATCTGTGCCTTCACCTGGTCAGGGGTAGCCTGAAGGTTCTGGTCGCCCACCAGCTTGGACAGGATCAGGCCCAGGCGTACGCGACGCTCAGCCTTGTCCTTGAACAGCTCTGGAGGGAATGGTACATCTTTTACGTTCATGCCGCGCTGGGCCATGTCCTGGCGGGTCATTTCAGCCAGGCGCTCGGTGTCTTGCGCGATCAGCGACTGCGGCACTTCCAGGGTCGCGGTCTTCACCAGGGTGTCCATCACGGCTTCTTTGTTGCGAGCCTTGACGCGGCCTGCAACTTCGCGCTCCAGGTTCACCTTGATGTCTTCGCGCATTTTGGCCAGGTCGCCGTCAGCCACGCCCAGGGACTTGGCGAACTCGGCATCGACTTCCGGCAGGTGCGCCCATTCCAGGTTCTTCAGGGTGATGGTGAACTCGGCGGTCTTGCCAGCCACGTCCTTGCCATGGTAGTCCTCTGGGAACGACAGCGGGAAGGTCTTGGATTCACCAACCTTCAGGCCGACGGTAGCGGCTTCGAATTCCGGCAGCATGCGGCCTTCGCCCAGGACGAACGGGTAGCCTTCAGCTTTACCGCCTGGGAACTCAACGCCGTCGATGGAGCCGACGAAGTCGACCGTCACGCGGTCGCCGTTAGCAGCGATCGCTTCGCCGCCGTCGCCGTGTTCGCCCTTCTCGCCCTTCACGTGGAAGTGCACGCGCTGTTTGCGCAGGATGTCGATGGTCTTGTCGATTTCTACGTCGGTCACGTTGGACTTGACGGTTTCGATCTCAACCTTGGTCAGGTCGCCGACTTCAACTTCCGGATACACTTCGAAGGTTGCGTCGAAGGACAGTTGGCCCTCTGGTGCGTCTTGTTTTGGCTCGATGCGTGGGAAACCGGCAACGCGCAGCTGGTTTTCGTTGGCTGCGTCGTTGAAAGCGCGGCCGACTTTGTCGTTCAGCACTTCGGTTTCGATCTGGTAGCCGTATTGTGCGGCAACCATCTTCATTGGCACTTTACCTGGACGGAAGCCAGGAGCACGTGCGGAGCGAGCCTGCACTTTCAGGCGCTTTTCCACTTCGGAACGCACGTCCGACAGTGGGAAGGAAATCGTCATGCGGCGTTCGAGTTTGCCCAGGGTTTCAACTGCAGTGGCCATTGTAAAAATCGTCCAATAAAAATTTAAGTGTACTTATGGTGCGAGGAGGGGGACTCGAACCCCCACACCATTGCTGGCGTCAGGACCTAAACCTGGTGCGTCTACCAATTTCGCCATCCTCGCGGCATATTTGCACAAAAGCAAAGGGCGACCTTACAGTGAAAACGGGGTCGCCCGGGGCTTTCAACTTCAACCCGGCATTCTATACGGTGTTTCTGGAGTGCGGTAGTGCTTTTTTGCGTATTGCGCAACATTTGGGCAAAACCGGCAACCCAGGTGTCTGACCCACAGGGTCAGACACCGATTCGCGGCAGCCGCAGGTCGGGTGTCAGACCCCATGGGTCTGACACCGGTTTACCGGTTTGGCCTGGGCACGCGGAACCACGCAGCATACAAAGCTGGCAAGAACAGCAACGTCAACGCAGTCGCCAGAATCAACCCACCCATGATCGCCACCGCCATTGGCCCCCAGAACACGGAGCGCGACAAGGGAATCATGGCCAGCGCCGCCGCTGCCGCCGTCAGGATAATCGGACGGCAACGCCGCACAGCCGATTCCACAATCGCATCCCAGGCCGGCACACCAGCCTTGATGTCCTGCTCGATCTGGTCCACCAGGATCACCGAGTTACGGATAATCATGCCGAACAGCGCAATAATGCCCAGGTTCGCCACGAAGCCTAGCGGCCGCCCCATCACCAGCAGCGCCATCGCCGCACCCGCCACGCCGAGCGGCCCGGTCAGGAACACCAGCAGCGCACGCGAGAAGCTGTGAAGCTGCAGCATCAGCAAGGTAAAAATGATGAACACGGCCAGCGGCAGGTTAGCGGCAATCGACTCCTCCGCCGCGCTGCTGTCCGAGGCGGCGCCCTTGACCTTGATCTCATAGCCCGGCGGCAGCTTGGCGCGCAGTGCGTCCAGCTTCGGATTGATCTGGCCCGACACGGTTGGCCCCTGCACACCCTCCACCACGTCCGACTGAACGGTGATCGCCCATTCCCTGCCCTCGCGCCACACCACGCCCGGCTCCCACACGAAATGCACGCGTGCCAGCTGCGAGATCGGCACCGAACGCCCGCTATTGGTCGGGATGTAGGTGTCATTCAGGACCGCAATGGTGCTGCGCTCGTCCAGCGGCTGGCGTACCTGGATGTCGATCAGGCGAATACCTTCGCGGAACTGGCCGATCGGCGTGCCGGAAAGGATCGTGTTCGCGGCACGCATCACTGTTTGCGAAGTCACGCCCAGCGCGCGCATCTTGTCCTGGTCCAGGTCAAGGCGCAGCACCTTGATCGACTCGTTCCAGTTGTCGTTGACGCCCACTGCATTGGGATTGGCACGCATGATGTCCTTCACCTGGTCGGCAATGGAACGCACGCCATCAACCTCGGTGCCAGTAATGCGGAACTGCACCGGGTACGGCACCGGCGGACCATTCGGCAGCAACTGCACGCGGCCGCGAACTTCCGGGAAATCGGTCTTGAAGACATTGCTGATCTTCTTGCGCAGCTCTTCGCGCGAATGCAGGTCCTTCGCCAGCACCACGGTCTGCGAGACGTTCGTCTGCGGGAAGATCTGGTTCAGCGGCAGGTAGAAGCGCGGGCTGCCAGTGCCGACGTAGGTCGTCACGCTTGCCACGCCTGGCTCCTTGCGGATGAATTCCTCGAATTTCTTCGCCTGGCGCTCGGTCTGCGCGAATGCAGTGCCTTCCGGCGACCACATTTCCACCATCAGTTCAGGGCGGCTGGAGTCAGGGAAGAACTGCTTCTCGATGAACTTGAAGCCGTACACGCCGAGGAAGAACACGACCAGCGTCGCCACAATCGTGGTCTTGCGGTACTCCACGCACCAGTTCACGACGGCGCGGAACTTGCGGTAGCCCGGCGTATCAAACAGTTCGTGGTGTCCGCCGCCTTCCGAGTGCGGCTTCACTTTCAGCAGGATGTAGCCGATATAAGGCGTGAACACGACGGCCACGATCCACGAAGTCACCAGCGCAATCGCGTTGACCGAGAACAGCGAGAAGGTGTATTCGCCCGCCGCCGATGCGGCAAGCCCGATCGGCAGGAAGCCGGCGACAGTGATCAGGGTGCCCGTCAGCATCGGCATGGCCGTGGAGGTATAGGCGAAGGTCGCCGCTTCCAGCCTCGAATGGCCCTCTTCCATCTTCCGCACCATCATTTCAACCGCAATGATGGCATCGTCGACCAGCAGCCCCAGTGCGATGATCAGCGCACCAAGCGAAATCTTGTGCAGGTCAATGTCCAGGATACGCATGAACAGGAAGGTCACCGCCAGCACCAGCGGGATTGTCAGCGCCACGACCAGGCCAGGCCGCGCGTCGAGGCGCAGCTTGGGCTTGGTGTGCAGGCCGAGCGAGACGAAGCTCACCGCCAGCACGATCAGCACCGCCTCGACCAGCGTGTGCAGGAACTCGCCTACCGACGCCGTGACAGCGGCCGGCTGGTCCGACACGCGCTCCAGCTCAATGCCGACCGGCAGCTTGGTCTTCATCGCATTCACGGTCTTTTCCAGGTCCTTGCCCATCTGGATAATGTTGCCGCCCTTTTCCATCGACACGCCCAAGCCGATGACTTCTTTGCCGTTGAAGCGCATCTTGTCGCGCGGCGGATCGAGGTATTCGCGCTTGATGGTCGCGAAGTCGCCAAGACGGAAGGTCGTGTTGTTGGCGCGCAGCTCGAGTTCTTCCAGGTCCTTGACCGTGCGCAGCGCGCCCGAAACGCGCACTTGCAGGTTGTCGGTTGGCGTCACCACGACGCCGGTCGCCTCCACTACGTTCTGGGTGGTGATCTGGTTGGCAATCTGCTCGATGGTCAGTCCCAGCTGGGCAAATTTCTTGTGCGAGAACTCGATATTGATCTTCTCATCCTGCACGCCAAACAGCTCGACCTTCGATACCTTTTTCACGCCGAGCAGCTGCTGGCGCACCAGGTCCGCGTAGTCTTTCAACTCCGCATAGGTAAAGCCATCGCCGGACAGTGCGAATATCGAGCCATAGGTATCGCCGAATTCATCGTTGAAGACGGGTCCTTGCACGCCCGACGGCAGCGTCGACCGGATGTCGCCGATCTTCTTGCGCACCTGATACCAGGCCTGCGCCACCTCTTTCGGCGGCGTCGACTCGCGCAAGCTGAGAATGATCAGTGTCTGGCCCGGCTTTGAATAGCTGGTGATTTCGTGGACAAACGGCGTTTCCTGCAGCTTCTTTTCCAGCTTGTCGGTAACCTGCTCGGCCATCTGCAGCGAGGTAGCGCCCGGCCAGAAGGCCTGCACCACCATGGAACGGAAGGTAAACGGCGGATCTTCATCCTGCCCCAGGTTCTTGTAGGCGAGCATGCCGCCCAGGAGCAGCACCGCAATCAGGTAGCGCGTGAGCGGGATGTGCTCCAGCGCCCAGCGCGAAAGGTTGAAGCCCTTCATTTGGCGGCTCCGAGGATGGTCACTTTCTGGCCCGGCTTCAGCAGGTTGACGCCGGCGGTGACCACGGTCTGGCCGGGCTTGACGCCGCTGCCCAGCACCAGGTCATTGCCCGATACCCCGCTCACCGTGACCGGCACCAGGCGCACCACGCCGTTCTCGACAACCCAGACCGAGGTCGCCGCCTTTTCATGGAACAGTGCCGTCAGCGGCACCTTGATCTGCGGTTGCGGCGTGCGCGAGGCGAAAGCCACCAAGGCGGTCATGCCCAGCTTGGCCTCGGCCAGGCTGGCAGGGATCGAGACGCGGAAGGCGTAGGTACGGGTGAACGGGTCTGCCACCGGCGAAATCTCGCGGATCTTGCCCGGCACCGATTTATCCGGGCTGGCCCACAGGCGCACATGCACGTCCGAGATATTGCGCAAAGTATCGACCTTGTCTTCCGGTACGCCAAACACGATTTCCTTTTCGTCGGTCTTGGCAACGCGAACTACCGGCGTCCCCGGCGATACGACTTGCCCTACTTCCGCATCCACGGCGGTGACAACGCCGTCGATGTCCGATTCAAGGCTCGCGTAGCCGGCCTGGTTGGACATGCCGCGATATGCCGCTTGCGCCGAGTCCACCTGGGCCTGCGCCGACTTGTAGGCGGACAGCTTGGCATCGAGGATGGCCTGGCTGACGAAATTCTTTTCGCGCAGCTCCTGGTAGCGCTTCAATTCGGCACTGGCCAGGTCGCGCGTGGTTTCAGCAGCGCGCAGGGCCGCCATCGACTGGGCCTGCGACAGCTTCAGGTCCTGCGGGTCGAGATCCATCAGCACCTGGCCGCGCTTGACGACGCTGCCCACATCCACTTTGCGGGAGATAATCTTGCCTCCAACCCGGAAACCGAGACGCGATTCGACGCGCGAACGGACTTCGCCGGAGAATTCGGCATTCACATCGATATCCGAGCTTTGCAGCACCATGGCGCGCACGGGCCGGATGTCTTCGGTCTTGGGGGCTTCTTTCGAGCAGGCTGCAAGCAGCAAGGCGCAGGCTGCAACCAGGGGTAGTTTTTTCGCGACGAACACGATGGAATTCCTTTTTGGTGTCTCTGGCAAT
This sequence comes from Pseudoduganella sp. R-34, assembly GCF_049904655.1. Lineage (NCBI taxonomy): Bacteria > Pseudomonadati > Pseudomonadota > Betaproteobacteria > Burkholderiales > Oxalobacteraceae > Pseudoduganella > Pseudoduganella sp. R-34. The sequence goes on along the minus strand of NZ_CP184572.1, from coordinate 3,600,900 downwards.
TGCCGGGTGTATATGTTTGCCATTATTATTTCCCGTTTGGAACTAAATGACTTTCCGTTTAGTAAGAAAAAAATTATAGCCGGGTCAACCGAACTTGCAAATGACTTTCGCGTCATTAATTTAGAACAGCACCTCTATGTCCGTTGACCATTACGAGAATTTCCCTGTCGCTTCCATCCTCATGCCGCGCCGTTTGCGCCCGGCGGTGGAGGCGATTTACGCCTTCGCCCGCAGCGCCGACGATATCGCCGACGAGGGCGACGCCACGCCGGAACAGCGCCTGGCGGGGCTGGCCGCTTACGAGGAAGCCCTGGGCCGCATCGAGCGCGCCGAAGGCGGCCATGAACCGATGTTCGAACGGCTGGCATCCGTGATCGCGCAGCACAGGCTGCCCATGCGCCCTTTCTACGACCTGCTTTCCGCCTTCAAGCAGGACATTGTGGTGCACCGCTACCAGGACTACGCCTCCCTGCTCGATTACTGCGCCCGCTCGGCCAATCCGGTCGGCCTGCTGATGCTGCACCTGTACGGCGCGGCCGATGAGGAGAATATCCGCCAGTCGGACGCCATCTGCTCGGCGCTCCAGATCATCAACTTCCTGCAAGATGTCGCCATCGATGAACATAAGGAGCGTATTTACATTCCGATGGAAGACCTGGCGCGTTACGCGCTGTCGCCAGCCCACCTGGCACGCCCCGACAACAGGGCGAAGTGGCGCGCCATGATGAAATTCGAAGTCGACCGCGCCCGCGCCCTGATACTTTCGGGCGCGCCGCTGGCTTGCCGCCTGAAAGGCCGCATTGGACTGGAGTTGCGCATGGTGGTCCAGGGCGGCCTGCGTATTCTGGAGGCAATCGAGGAAGTCGATTACGACGTTTTTCTTCGTCGGCCCAAGCTTGAAAAGCGCGACTGGTTCAAGGTTTTCTGGCGCGCGCTTCGGATGAAGCCGTCTTCACTATAAAATAGCGCCTTTGTCAGCATTACCAAAGCCATAAGAACATGTCCCCCGACGAATACTGCCAGCAGAAGGCCGCCGCCAGCGGTTCCAGTTTCTACTACAGCTTCCTGTTCCTGCCGCCGGAGCGCCGCCGCGCTATCACCGCGCTGTACGCCTTTTGCCGCGAAGTCGACGACACCGTCGACGAGTGCAGCGATGAATCGCTGGCGCGCATCAAGCTGGCCTGGTGGCGCAATGAGATCGCCCAGATGTATCAGGGCAAGCAGACCCACCCGGTGACGCAGGCTTTGCAGCCGCATATTGCGACGTATGACCTGAAGCAGGAACATATGCAGGCCATCATCGACGGCATGGAGATGGACCTGAACCAGACCCGCTATCTCGATTACGCCGGCCTGACGAAGTACTGCTGGCATGTGGCGAGCGTGGTCGGCATCCTGTCGGCGTCGATTTTCGGCGTGACGAGGCCGGAGACGCTGCAATATGCCGAAAAGCTGGGCCATGCCTTCCAGCTCACCAATATCATCCGTGACGTGGGCGAAGATGCGCGCAAAGGCCGCATTTACCTGCCTGTCAACGAACTGCAGCAGTTCAACGTAACTGCCGCGGACCTGTTGAATGCCCGCGAGACCGAGAACTTCTCGAAGCTGATGCAATTCCAGGTGGCGCGTGCCCAGAAGGCTTATGACGAGGCGTTTGCGCTGTTGCCGAAGGAAGACCGCCGCGCCCAGCGCCCGGGCCTGATCATGGCGGCCATTTACCGCACCCTGTTAAATGAAATCGAGGAGGATGGCTACCACGTCCTCAAGCAGCGCATTTCCCTTACGCCTATCCGCAAGCTGTGGCTGGCGTGGAAGACCTGGGTTCGTGGCTAAGCACTTCGCCGTTGCCGGCGGCGGCTGGGCGGGATTCGCCGCCGCCGTAGAACTCGCCCGTTCCGGCCACCAGGTGACCGTTTTCGAGGCTGCCCGCTCGCTGGGCGGCCGGGCGCGCCGCGTAGCTTTCGACGGGCGTGAACTGGATAATGGCCAGCACATCATGCTGGGGGCTTATTCGGAATCGCTTCGCATCATGCGTGCGGTTGGCGTGGATTTGCGTTCCGCCGTTCTCACGCTGCCCCTGCAGATGCGCTATCCGCCCGGTGGCGGCGGCATGGATTTCCTGGCGCCGCGTTTGCCTGCGCCCCTGCATGTCGGCATTGCCCTGTTGCGGGCGAAAGGCCTGGCGCGCGAGGACAAGATGGCCCTGGCCCGCTTTACCACGACTGCGCGCTGGATGGATTGGCGCTTGAACAATGATTGCAGCGTGGCCGAGTTGCTGGAACGCTTCGACCAGACGCCAAGGCTGGTGGCGTTGATGTGGCGGCCGTTGTGCCTCGCCGCCCTGAATACGCCGCCGGAACGTGCTTCCGCGCAGGTGTTCCTTGCCGTGCTGCGCGACAGCCTCGGCGCACGACGGGCAGCATCGGACATGCTGGTTCCCCGTGCCGACCTGTCCGCCCTCTTCCCCGATGCCGCCGCCGCCTGGCTGCAAGGCAAGGGCAACACCGTCCATCTCGGCGCAAAGGTCACTTCCATCGGCTCCGAAGCCGGAGGCTGGACCGTCGAGGCAAGCGGCGCGGCTGTTGGCGGCGACTGGACCGGCAAGTTTGATGGCGTCGTACTCGCCACCTCCCCCACTGCGACCGCCGCACTGCTCGCCAGCGCACACCGCGCCGGGGCCAGCGAAGCCGTAAATCCTTCGGAATTCGCCGAACTGGCAAGCCAGCTTGCGGCATTCGAGCCCGAACCGATCACGACCTGCTACCTGCAATATGCCCCGGACACGCGGCTGGCAATCCCGTTTTACGCCCTGATCGACGATCCGGCAACCCAGCGCTGGGGCCAGTTCGTCTTCGATCGCGGCCAGCTCGATGCCAAGCATGCCGGCCTGTTCGCCGTCGTGATCAGCGCCTCAAGTGACGCCGCAAGCCTGCCGCAGGAGGAGCTGGCAGCGGCGATCGCCGCACAACTGGCTGCCGACCTGGCGCGGCCCGAGCTTGGCAATCCGGCCTGGTCCAGGGTCATCACGGAAAAGCGCGCCACCTACGCCTGCACGCCTGCCCTCAAGCGCCCAGCCAACGAAACGCCGGCAAAAGGGCTGATCCTGGCCGGCGATTACACGGCCGGGGAATACCCCGCCACCCTCGAGATGGCCGTCCGCAGCGGCGTCCAGGCGGCGCACCTGCTCGCGAAGGCGAAACCTTGATGTCCCGCCTGTCCCGCGTTTTGCTCGCCTGCTCCCCCATTTCTGCATCCTGTCGTAAACAGCTCGAGCCCCTCCAGTGCCAGCGATACAGTGCAATCATGGAACAACAGGAGGCTTGAGTTTCCAATGAGCAAGAATGAGTACCTCGACGCACTGAAGAAAGCCCTCGCCGGCTTGCCGCCCGACGTGGCGGCCAAGACGATGGCTTACTACGAACAGCGTTTTATCGACAGCCTGGCCGCCGGCAAGACTGAAGAAGAAATCGCCGCCGAGCTGGACGAACCGCGCAAGATCGCGATGACCCTGCGCGCCAACGCCCACCGCAGCGCATTCGAGCAAAAGCGCAACCCGGCCAACCTCGCCCGCATGGTGTTTTCCCTCATTGGCCTCGGCATCTTCAACCTCTTCATGGTGGTCCCGGCCGCGGTCTTTTCTGCCTTGCTGGTGTCGATTTACGCCAGCGCCTTTGCCTTTTACATCAGCGGGATCGCCATCACCGCCACCGGCCTGGCGGGAGCCAATGAACTGGTCCTCACGGGCCCGTTGCGCCACCTCGTCGTCTTCGATGATGGCGACCAGGTTGATGCCCGCATGCAGACCAGGATTTCGATCAGCGACCAGGGTGTCGAAGTGTTACAGGAACCTTCGGCGGGGCTGCGCAAGGAATGGGATGAAGCGGACAGCAAGTCCGAACAGTGGCTGGAAGGCGCGGAAGCCATGGCTGAAGGCGGCGTACGCATCACCTCCGACCTCGATAACGAATCGCGCGCCACGCAAACCGCGGTCGGCATCGGCCTGGTATTGCTCGGTATCGCATTGAGCCTGGCAAGCATCGTGATCACGCGCTACTCGCTGATCGGCTTGAAACGCTACATCCAGATGAACGTTGCGCTGCTGCGCGGCCAATGAAAGGAAACGCAATGAACATCCGTTCCCTGCTCAAGATTGGCTTTGGCATGGCATTGCTGGCGGTGCTGCTGACGGCCGTCACTTACAGCATGCTGCGCGCCCAGGGCGCCGCCAATCCCACCAGCGTGGCCGGCCGCGCCGCCCGCACCGAAGTGCGCGAAATCAGCGCAACGATTTCCAATGTCGAACTGGTCGGACCCATCGACCTGCGCCTGAAACAGGGCGATGTGCCATCCCTGAAGGTGCGCGGCGAACAGCGCCTGCTGGGCAATATCGGCACCGAACAGGATGGCGCAACGCTCCGCATCGGTTCCAAGGGCTTGCTGCTGCATCCACGCCGCCCGATTGAGGTCGAGCTGGTACTGCCGTCCCTGAACGAGCTGGTGGTCAATGGCAGCGGCGACAGCAACGTCAATGGCTTCAGCGGCGAGCACCTGAGCATCCAGTTGCAAGGCTCGGGCAACCTGACCTTCAATGGCCGCTACAAGAATGTGGAAGCCGGCGTGCACGGCAGCGGCGACCTGAACCTGAACACCGGCCACGGCGAGAAAGTCGCCCTGGAAATGGTCGGTTCCGGCGCCATTACTTCCAGCGGCAGCTGCAAGGAGTTGACGGCCGAAGTGACCGGTTCCGGCGACCTGGACGCCCAGCACCTGGCGACGGACAAAGTGGTGGTGGCCCTGCTGGGCTCCGGCACCACCAATGTCTTCGCCCGCCAGTCGGCCGATCTCACCGTCAAGGGGACCGGCAATATCCGCGTGTTTGGCAACCCTTCCGAACGCAACGTCAGCCGCAGCGGCTCAGGCGGCGTGAGCTGGGTGCATTAAGTAGCGCAACATGTCCTTGCCGGCGGCCAGGCCGCTGGCGAAACAGGCCGTGAGCAGGTAGCCGCCGGTCGGCGCTTCCCAGTCCAGCATTTCTCCGGCTACGAACACGCCCGGCATTGCCTTCAGCATCGTTCCTTCCAGCGCTTCGAATCGCACGCCACCAGCACTGCTGATCGCCTCGTCAATCGGGCGCGGCGCATACAGCGTGATTGTCAAGGCCTTCAAGCTTGCTGCCACGCGCATCGGGTCATGGAAGGCGTCCTTGTCCAGAACTTCGTGCAACAGGCCGGTCTTGACGCCTTTGATGTGGAGGCGGCTTTGCAGGAAGCTCGACATCGAGCGCGAACCGCGCGGGTGCGACAGTTCCTGTTGCAAGCGCTCCAGCGGCCAGTCCGGCACCAAGTCCAGCTCGATGGTCGCACTGCCATGCGCTGCGATACGGTCGCGGATCCCAGAGGACAGCGCATACACGAGGCTGCCTTCCACGCCGGTCGCGGTGACAACCATCTGGCCCTTCCGGCCGCCAATGGCCACGGTGGTCAGGGGCTGCCCCGCATACTTCTGCGAGAAATGCGCGCTCCAGCGGGCATCGAAACCGCAATTGGCCGGCACCAGCGGCGCAACTGCGACGCCGCGCCCGGCCAACAGGGGCTGCCAGGCGCCATCCGAACCGAGGCGCGCCCAGCTTGCCCCACCCAGTGCGAGCAATACCACACGATGTTGCACATTGCGCTCGCCTTCCGGCGTCTCAAAACGCAAGCCACCTTCCTCCGTCCAGCCCAGCCAGCGATGGCGCTGGTGGAAATGCACTCCGCTTTGGCGCAGGCGATGCAACCAGGCGCGCAACATGGGCGCTGCCTTCATCTCGGTAGGAAAGACCCGGCCTGAGGTGCCGACAAAAGTGTCGATGCCCAGACCGTGCACCCAGGCGCGCAGATCGTCGGGCTTGAAAGCATCGAGCATCGGGCGCAAGGCAGCGGCACGGCTGCCATAGCGGGCCACGAATGCTTCGTAAGGCTCGGAATGGGTCAGGTTCATGCCGCCGCGGCCGGCCAGCAGGAACTTGCGGCCGACCGAGGGCATGGCGTCATACACATCCACACGCACACCTGCCGCTGCCAACACTTCAGCCGCCATCAAGCCCGCCGGCCCGCCGCCGATCACCGCTACACCTTGTAATTGATTGCTTTCCATAGGGGCAGCATTGTAGTCGATCTCGGACGATCGGCTGCCAGCAGTTGAGCAAAGTCCTCCGGCGCCATGGGCAGGGCAACGAAGCAGCCCTGCATCTCGTCGCAGTAATGGTCACACAGCCATTCGCGCCTCAGGATCACCGGCGCGCCAGCGGCAGGAACTCCGCTGGCGGCACCAGGCCGCGGACCGGGTGCTGCCAACGCACCAGGGCTTCGGCAGCGGCCAGGCTGCCGTCGCTCAACGCCGCCCGCGGCTGGTAATGGACCACCATTTCATTGTGCACCAGGGCGCTGCGCAGCTCAGCCTCCAGCGCAAACATGCGCGAGGCGCGCTCGTTCATCTCCTGTGCGACGAAACGGAAACGATTGCCGCCGTGACCGACCGCGTGCGCCATGGCCGAGTTGGCGGAGCGCAGCATGACTGAGGGCTCAGCGCCACCCTCGCCCATCAATGCAACGCCGATGCTGGCGGTGGTATTGACGATGTTGTCCTTCCAGCGCATAGGAGCCTTGATCGCCTCGAGCAGCTTGCCAGCAACCGGCAGCACACCGTCATCATTGGCCATGTCGGACAGGATCACCGCGAATTCGTTGCCGAGCAAATGGGCGACGGTATCGCCTTCGCGCAGGCAGGACTTCATGGCGGAAGCCGCATGCATCAGCAAGGCGCTGCAGGCTTCCGGGCCCAGGCTGGCTTTGACGCCGCGGTAGCGGTCCATGGTCAGGGCCAGTACCGCCACTTTGCGGCCGGTGCGTTCGGCAGCCGCCAGGGCCTGGCGCAGGCGGTCATTGAACATGGCGCGATTGGCCAGGCCTGTTGCCGGGTCATGGTGGGCATGGCTGGCCGAGGCCTGCTCTGCCGCCCGGCGCCTGCGTGCTTCGTGCATATTCCTGAGTCCGAGCGCCAGGTCGGCCGCCAGTTCCTGCAAAACCTGTACTTCATCTGCGTCGAAGGCGCAGGGATCGATCGAGTACACGCACAATACACCCGTCGGCGACGCATCTTCACCGGTGCCGTCCAAGGGCAAAGCAAGCACGCTGGGATAACCGTACTCCGCCGGCGTTCCGTGGCGCAGCCGGAGTTGGCCGTCCCCCATCACATCAAGCGCGATGCCTTCACAGGCGCAACCGCGCTGCAATCCACCAGCAGCCGCCGCAAAGCGTCCCGCTGGCGTGCCCTGGATCTCACTGGCCAGCAGATCCTTGCTGCTGCCGGCCATCGACAGGCCGGTCCAGACCAGCGAGTAAGCGCCTTCGGCTGAAATGACGCGACACATGGCCGCCATCATCTCTTCCGCACTGCTGGCATGCAGCAACGCCGCACGGCAGCTCGAGGCCATGCGCAAGGCCTGGTTGGCACGCAGCAGTTCGTCTGCCTGTGCACTGGCGCGCTGGTGCTCGTCTTCACGCGCGAGGACGCCCCAGACCGTTGCCGCCGCTGCGCATGCAGCGAGCAATCCAAGCAAAATGTAGTTTTCCATGGCGTCAGTCCAGGTAGGGGACAAAGTCGAATGCCGACAGGATGCCGTTCACTTGAGCGGAAAGGCAAAAAGAGAAGAAGCTTCTCGCGACCCCGGTTGGCGCATCCCTGCTCGCCAGGGTCAGGATGCGGCAGATCGGATAGCTGCCGTTGCGGATAGTTGCGGTACTGGCTGGCACGCCGGCAATAGGCAGCAAGCGCACCGGGACGCCCTGCGAAATCGCGCGCTCCGCCGTACCGACCGAGACGTAGGCGATTGCGTTCTCGCATGAGGCCACTACGGCCAGACGTTCAATATTCGATTCCACAGCCGCGTTCAGGCTGAATGCCTCCAGCGGCTGACGGAGAAAGCGGGCAAACAGCGCACTTGAGGCGCCATCGTGCAGCCCGCCCAGCGCGTACACCGATCCTGGGCTGCCTTCGGCTGCGCGCCAGTCCCGCAGGCGGCCGGTGAAGATGCCTTGCAGTGCTTCCACGCTCAACTCCCGCAGCGGGTTATTGGCATGCACCACGACGCCAACGCCGTCGCGCGCAATCGGGATGCCGTACAGGTCGCGTTCCGCCGGTGCGAGAGCGCGGGACAGCATGGCGATATGCGCATGGCCAGAGCGCACGTCTTCCAGGCCACGCGACGACCCGCCCAGTTCGACATCAACGGCGATCTCAGGGTGCGCCAGATGGTACTTGGCGGCGATCTCCTGCAACAACGGCCCCATCGTGGTCGAACCGGCGATGTGGAGCTTTTGCGCACGCTTGCGCGGCGGGACGGGAACGTGGCCCCGTGTGATGCCATTCAGGCCGAGGGCGGCAAAGACAAAACCCATTGCGACTCTCCTTGCAGTGAAAGGAAAAAGCCGCAGGGAAGAGGCGACAGGAATGTGTGCGGTGATAGGCGCGGCGCAGGTTTTGGGCCGCCTGTGGTCAAGTATAACGTGACAATGCTTTTGGTCAACAGTCAGTACTCGACTGTTGCGCGGGCACAGCAATAGGCCTTAACCGCCTGTCACAGGTGGGAAAAAGGCAACTTCATCGCCCGGTGCAACGCGCGTGCCGGCGTCGCACATGCGCTGGTTGCAGGCCATGCGCAAGGCGCGGCCCTCGGCCAGGGCGCTTGCCCACGGTTCGCCGCGCGCCAGCAGCCATGCACGCACATCGCCGACCGTCTCGGCACCCGGCGGCAGCACCACCTGCTCGCCGCCGCCCAGCGCTTCGCGCACGCTGGCAAAATATTTAAGGTTGATCAGCATATCAATACATCAGTTCACTGAATGGGATGAAGCGCACGACATCGCCTGGCGCGATCGGGTTGCCGGGCGGATTGTCCACCAGGCCATCGCCCCAAACGGTCGAGGTCAACACAGCGGAGCCCTGGTTGGGGAACAGGTCCAGGCCGCCTTGCCCGTTCAGCTTGGCGCGCAGGAATTCATTGCGCCGGTCGGCTTTCGGCCAGCTGAAATCGGCGCGCACCAGCATGCCGCGTGGTTGCGCCGGCACGTCTGCGCCCTGCAGGCGCAGCAGGAATGGCCGCACGAACAGCAGGAAAGTGACAAAGCTCGATACCGGATTGCCCGGCAGGCCAAGGAAGAAGGCCTGTCCCACTTCGCCAAATGCCAGCGGCTTACCGGGCTTGACGGCGATTTGCCACATATTCAGCTTGCCCTCGGCTTCGACAGCCGGCTTGATATGGTCCTCTTCGCCGACCGACACGCCACCGGAGGTGATGATCAGGTCATTGCCGTCGGCTGCCTGGCGCAAGACCTTGCGCGTCGCTTCCAGCGAGTCGGGCACGATGCCGAAATCGCGCACTTCGCAGCCCAGGTTTTCCAGCAGGGCGCGCAGGGTGAAGCGGTTGGAATTGTAGATCGCCCCCGGCGCCAGCGGTTCGCCCGGCATCGCCAGCTCGTCGCCGGTGAAGAACACGGCCACGCGCAGCTTGCGGTGCACGTTCAGCTCCGCCATGCCGATCGAGGCGGCAAGGCCGAGTTCCTGGCTGCGCAGGCGCGTGCCGGCCGCCAGGATCACGCTGCCAACGCTGATGTCCTCGCCGGTACGGCGGATCCATTCGCCGGCTTTGGGCGTGTGGCGGATCGTCACCAGGCCGTCCTTCGCCTCGCATTGCTCCTGCATGACCACAGCATCGGCGCCCTCGGGAATCAGCGCGCCGGTAAAAATGCGCGCGGCGCAGCCGGGCAGCAGCGGCTGGCCGACGTGCCCTGCCGGGATACGCTGTGTTACCGTCAGCGTCGCATCACCGCTGGCGCAATCGGCGGAGCGCACCGCATAGCCGTCCATCTGCGTGTTGTCGTGGCCCGGCACGTTCATGGCGGACACCACGGCGCTCGCGAGCACGCGGCCGTTGGCTTCCAGGGTTGGAATCTGCTCGGTCCCAGCCACCGGGCGGGCGGCGGCGAGGAGGAAATCGAGGGCTTCGCGTACGGCGAGCATTGCCATGTTTTACAGTCCTGTATTGGCGGCGATGTAAGCCTTCATCCTGCTCACGTCGGCCGGCATGACTTCGAAGCGCTGCGGCAGCGCTTCGATGTTCTCGAAACCTGCCGGACGCTCGGCATCTTCGCCCAGTGCTTCCAGGATGGTTTCATTGAATTTGGCGGCCAGAGCGGTTTCCAGCACGATCATCGGCACGCCCGGCTCCATGTATTCCTTGGCAACCTTGATGCCGTCGGCGGTGTGGGTGTCGATCACGATGCCGTAATCGTCAGCCACGTCGCGAATGGTCTGCACACGGTCATCGTGCGTGGATTTGCCCGACTTGAAGCCGTAATTGGCCACCAGCTTGAATTCGTCGCCGTCGCTGCCGGGCGCGCCCGACAGGTCGAAGCCGCCGTCGGTTTCCACTTTCCTGAACAGTTCGCGCACGCGTTTGCCGTCGCCCTTTACCAGGTCGAACACGAAGCGCTCGAAATTGGAAGCTTTGGAGATGTCCATCGATGGACTGGAGGTGTGGTAGGTCTCGGCCGATTTGCGCACGCGGTAAATTCCGGTGCGGAAAAACTCGTCCAGCACGTCGTTTTCGTTGGTGGCGACCACCAGCTTGTCGATCGGCAGGCCCATTTGGCGGGCGATATGGCCGGCGCAGATATTGCCGAAATTGCCCGATGGGACGGTGAACGACACCTTTTGTTCATTGCTCCTGGTCGCCGCGAGATAGCCACGGAAGTAGTACACGACCTGCGCCACGACACGCGCCCAGTTAATGGAATTCACGGTGCCGATCTTGTGGCGGGCCTTGAATTCCAGGTCGTTCGACACCGCCTTCACCATGTCCTGGCAGTCGTCGAACACACCTTCTACCGCGATGTTGAAGATGTTCGGATCCTGCAGGCTGAACATCTGGGCGGTCTGGAAGGCACTCATCTTCTTGTGCGGCGACAGCATGAAGACTTTGATGCCTTTTTTGCCACGCATCGCGTATTCGGCGGCGCTGCCAGTGTCGCCCGAGGTGGCGCCGAAAATGTTCAGCTGCGCGTCCTGCTTGGCCAGGGCATATTCGAACAGGTTGCCGAGCAACTGCATTGCCATGTCCTTGAAGGCCAGCGTCGGGCCGTTGGACAGCGATTGCAGCACCAGTTTCTTGCCGTCGGTCTCTTCCAGCACGCGCAGCGGGGTGATGTCGGCGGCGTTTTCACCTTCACGCACGTTGCGGTACACGTCGGCGGTATAAGTCTTTTTAGCCAGGGAGCGCAGGTCGGCTTCCGGAATGTCGCCGGCAAATTTCTTCAGGATTTCTACCGCCAGGTCAGCGTAGGAAAGGTGGCGCCACTTGTTCAGCTCTTCGCCGCTAACCTGAGGGTACTCGACTGGCAGGTACAGGCCGCCGTCTGGCGCCAGACCACCCAGGAGGATGTCGGAAAATTGCTGGAGGGAGTGCGATGCAGCCGACGCGTCGGCCCGGGTAGACACGTATTGCATAAAGTAGAAAGTCCGGTGGCGGGTGAAAACGGACACCTATTATAGTCTGGCCGGAGTTTCTATGTGAATTAAGCCAGTTTTTGAAATTTTCTATCGAAAACCGGTGAACCGGTGCCTGCCCCGCAGCCGCCGCGTCATAGTGTCAGGCCCCGCGGGCCTGACACTGGTTTGCCGGTTTTAGCAGGCGGCGTGATTCACCGACACCACATGAATCGCCAGGCCGCCCAGCGAAGTCTCTTTATACTTGGCCTGCATGTCAGCGCCAGTCTGGCGCATGGTCTCAATCACATTATCCAGCGTGACGAAGTGGGTTCCATCGCCCTTCATGGCCAGCGATGCAGCGGTGATCGCCTTCACCGCCCCCATGCCATTGCGTTCGATGCAAGGAATCTGCACCAGGCCGCCGATCGGGTCGCAAGTCATGCCCAGGTGATGCTCGATCCCGATCTCCGCCGCATTTTCGATCTGCGCATTGGAACCGCCAAGCGCCGCCACCAGGCCGGCAGCCGCCATCGCGCATGCAACGCCAACTTCGCCCTGGCACCCTACTTCCGCACCGGAGATCGAAGCATTGCGCTTGCACAGCATGCCAATCGCCGCAGCCGTCAGCAAAAACGCACGCACGCCGGAAACCGGGTCGACCGGTTTGCAGTCTTCCGCATAGTATTTCAGCACAGCGGGAATGATGCCGGCAGCCCCATTTGTAGGCGCCGTTACAACACGTCCGCCCGCTGCATTCTCTTCATTGACCGCCATCGCATACAGGCTCACGCCGTTCAGCGCATCGTGCGGCAGCTGATTGGCACGGTCGCCGCCCTGGGCCTGGCGCCACAGATCGGCTGCGCGGCGCTTCACGTTCAAGCCGCCCGGCAACTGGCCGCGGGTCTCCAGGCCATGCTGGATACAGTCGCGCATGACGTGCCAGATGCGGTCCATGCCTTCGTTGAGTTCAGTTTCGCTGATGCGCGTCAGCTCGTTTGCGCGCAGCATTTGCGGAATGGTCTTGCCGCTGCTGACGCCATGGCCCAGCAGCTCGGCCATTGTGTTGAACGGGTATGGCAGGCGAACGGCAGGCTTGCCATCCGTGCTTGCCTCTTCGCCTTCTGCGCGAATGAAGCCACCGCCCACAGAGTAGTAAATCCTGGAAACCGAACTGCCGTCTGCGCGCGTCAGCGTAAAGCGCATGCCGTTCGGATGCTCCGGCAGGTTCTCGGCCATATGGAACACCAGGTGCTGCTTGCGCGTGAATGGAATGGCCTTTTCGCCCAGCAGGCGCAACTCTCCGTCCACGTCGGCTGCCGCCAGCATGTCTTCCACCGCATCCGGATCGACGCCCTGCGGCGTCTCGCCCATCAGGCCAAGCAGCACGGCCTTGTCAGTGCCGTGGCCGACGCCAGTCAAGGCCAGCGAACCGTAAAGCTCGGCCGTCACCGAAGCGACATCGTCCAATGGACAGTTTTCGACCAGGAAGCGGCGTGCCGCCACCATTGGTCCCACCGTATGCGAACTCGATGGGCCAATGCCAATCTTGAATAAGTCGAAAACACTCATGTCCATTGTTGCTTGTCTCTCTCTGGTTATGCGGCCTCGCTGAGGCTCACGTCGATATTTGCCAGCATATCCTTCACCATCTCTTCCACGCCGATCTTCGCTTTCCAGTTCCAGTCCGCGGTCGCCTGGGAGTCATCCAGGCTGCGCGGCCAGCTGTCGGCGATGGCCTGCCGGCTGTCCGGCGTGTAGGCGATCTTGAACTCAGGCAGTGCGCGGGTAATCGCCGCGGCCAGTTCTTCCGGGTTGAAGGAAACGCCGGCGACATTGTACGACGAACGAATCTTGATTTGTGAAGCCGGTGCGTCCATCAATTCAATGGTTGCGCGAATCGCGTCAGGCATGTAGATCATCGGCAAAGTGGTCTTCGGGCCGAGGAAACAATCGTAGCGTTCACCGCGCAGCGCGGCGTGGAAAATCGCGATTGCGTAGTCGGTGGTGCCGCCGCCTGGAGGCGATTTGAAGCTGATGATGCCTGGGTAGCGGATCGAACGCACGTCCACGCCATACTTCAGGAAGTAGTATTCGCACAGTCGTTCGCCGGCCAGCTTGGAAATGCCGTAAATCGTGGTCGGGTCCATCACCGTGTACTGCGGGGTGTTCTCGGCCGGAGTGTTCGGGCCGAAGGCGGCGATCGACGACGGCCAGAAGATGCGCAGCGGCTTGCCCTGTTCGCCGCGTTCACGCGCCACTTCCAGGATGTTCAGCAGGCCGTCCATGTTCAGGTCCCACGCCTTCAGCGGAGCCGCCTCGCCCGTGGCGGACAGCATCGCAGCGAGCTGGTACACCTGCGTGATGCCTTCGGCAGCAACCAATGCTTGCAGTGCGGCCTTGTCCATCACGTTCAGCACCTGGTAGCGGGCTGCGTTGTACTTGTTGACCGGGCTGATATCGGTTGCGATGACGTTCTGTTCGCCGTGCTGTCTTGCCAGGGCTTCCACCAGTTCACTACCGATTTGGCCGTTGGCGCCGATGACGAGAATGCGTTCCATGATTCCTACCTATATTCCAGATTAGTTCTTGATGATGCCCAGCTCTTTGCCGGCTTGTTCGAATGCTGCGAGGACCTTGTCCAGCTGCTCGCGGGTGTGGGCGGCGGAAAGCTGCACGCGCACGCGCGCCTGGCCCATCGGCACCACCGGATAGAAGAAGCCGGACAGCAGCACGCCCAGTTCATACATGCGGGCCGCGAACTTCTGTGCTACCGGCGCATCGAACAGCATCACCGGCACGACCGGATGGGTGCCCGGCTTGATGGTGAAGCCGATGCGCTCGATCTCCTTGCGGAAGTAGGCGGTGTTTTCATGCAGGCGGTCGCGCAGCTCGGTCGAAGCGGACAAGCGCTTCAACACTTCCAGCGAAGCGCCGGCGATGGCCGGCGCAAGGGTGTTCGAGAACAGGTAAGGACGCGATTTCTGGCGCAGGGTGTCGATGACTTCCTTGCGGCCGGAAGTGAAACCGCCCATCGCGCCGCCCAGGGCCTTGCCCAGGGTGCCGGTGATGATGTCGATCTTGCCCAGCACATTATGGTGCTCGTGGGTGCCGCGGCCGGTCTTGCCCATGAAGCCGGAAGCATGGCATTCGTCGATCATGACCAGGGCGCCGTATTTCTCCGCCAGCTCGACGATCTTGTCCAGCTGCGCAATCGTGCCGTCCATCGAGAACACGCCGTCGGTCACGATGACTTTGTGGCGCTTGTCGGCGGCCGCCTGCAATTGCTTTTCCAGGTCGGCCATGTCGTTGTGCGCGTAGCGGAAGCGCGCTGCCTTGCACAGGCGGATGCCGTCGATGATCGATGCGTGGTTCAGCGCGTCGGAGATGATGGCGTCGTTTTCATCGAACAAAGGCTCGAATACGCCGCCGTTGGCGTCAAATGCTGCCGCGTACAGGATGGTGTCTTCGGTGCCCAGGAATTCGGAGATTGCCTTCTCCAGTTGCTTGTGCACGGTCTGGGTGCCGCAAATGAAGCGCACCGAGGACAAGCCGTAACCGTATTTCTCGGTTGCCGCGATGGAGGCCTGCGCCACCCATTCCTGGCCCGACAGGCCGAGGTAATTGTTGGCGCACATATTGATCAGGGTACGACCGTCTTCCGATTGCACCTCGCTGCCCTGGCGGGAAGCGATCACGCGCTCTGGCTTGTAGAGGCCATCGCTGCGCAGCTTTTCCAGGTTTTGTTGCAGGCCGGTGTAAAACGCATTCGTCGCTTGGCTCATGGTCGTCCTCTGATGTAAAGTTTACTCTTATTTCACTAATAAGGCCGAAATTCACTATATTGAACGTAAATTCGATATACGGAATCCTACTTTACTATATTGAACTCTGCAAGCGTGAAGCCGAACATTTCAACCAACGCCCCGCCGGAAGTCGGCGCCGCCCTGCAACGACTGCGCCTGGCCCGCGGCCTGACGCTGGAAGACCTGTCCCGCATTGCCGGGGTTTCCAAATCCATGCTGTCCCAGATTGAGCGCGAGAAGGCCAATCCGACCATTGCCATCACCTGGCGCCTGGCCAATGCGCTGGGCGTGCAGATCGGCGAACTGCTCTCCGATGTCGAGAAGGATGTCGAAGCGATAAAGTTGATCGATGCACACGAAACCCCTACCCTGCCCGGCGCCCACGCCGGCTATGTGCTGCGAATCCTAGGGCCGATGGAGCTGGCCGGCAAATACGAATGGTACGAGCTGACCCTGTCGGCAGGCGGCGAACTGGTGTCGCAACCGCACGATCCCGGCACCACCGAGCACCTCACCATCCTGCACGGCTCGATGGAGCTGGAAGTCGGCGCCAACAAGAAGAAAATCAAGCTGGGCGGCACGGCACGCTACGCCGCAGACGTGCACCACGCCATCCGCAACCCAGGCAAGACTGAAGCCAAGGCACTGCTGGTGGTGATCCACCGCTAGCGGTGGAACCGTGCGGCGCCAATCAGGGGATCCGCTCCGCATCGGGCGGCGGAACCACCCAGGCGTGCATTCGTTCTTCGTAGACCGACACCCGCGGCGCGGGAAAGCCAGGATCTGCAAAAGCCCCGACCGGAATTCCGACGAAGCCATCGATGCTATCGAGGCCGTAATAGACCGTCGAACCGCAAGTCGGGCAGAAATGAAATGTGGCCTTGCCGCCTTCATCGCCAATCCGCACGTACTCGGTCGAAGTTCCAGACACGGTGACGTTCTCACGCGGAAACCTGGCCTGCTCGCCGAACACACTGCCAGTCCTGCGCTGGCACGCCAGGCAATGGCAGATCGAGATCCTGACTGGTTCGCCAATCACTTCGGCGGTGAGCTGACCACAACTGCAAGACGCGAGGCGTTTTGTCATCGCATTGCTCCTGTTGGATGTTTGACCTGAAGGTCTGGCTTCGCTTCGTACATTCCCGGGAAATAGCGCTCCATGAGCGATTGCGGATACAAAGGCGCAGTGAAGCCATACTGCGCATACAGTCCATGCGCATCGCCAGTGGCAAGCGTAAAGCGGCGCAAACCCTGAAGTTCGGGATGTGCGAAGACTGCAGCCATCAGCTCCTTGCTGTACCCTTTTCCCCGATGTCCGGGCAGGACGAAGACGTCCACCAGGTTTGCAAAGGTCGTGTAATCGGAGATCACGCGCGCAAATGCGATTTGCTCCCGCCCCAGGAAGCCGCCAAAACAAAGCGAGTTCGCAATCGAACGTTCGACCAGGTCGCGGGAAATGCCCTTCGCCCAACTGCTCTGCTCCGAAAGGAATCGGTGCACGAGCCCAGTATCCAGCTCGCCTGCTTTTGTGGTGATGCGGAATTCACTCATGCTGAAGGACACAGTTGATTGAAAATTCCGCAAATGTTAGCACGGCTGCGTTTCTGCCCAAGCGCTCCGCAACAAATTTCGAGGCTGTGACAAAGCGTGTATGTCTAGGCGGCTCGGCCGTCTATATTTAACTGGCAATCCATTCAATTCATTCATCGTCAACCGGTTGCAAGCAGCACGGATCCTGCGCGTACAGGCGCGCCATAAAAACTCAATCATCTGGTGAGGAGCGCTACCATGACACAAGCTGAAGTAGCAAAGCTGATCCAAAACATCTTCGACAACATCTTCAATTCCGTCACGCAGGCTGAACCTGGCGGCAAACCCGTCCTCCAGGCTTCGTCCACCGTACTCTCATTGATGAAGCCCGGCCTCGCCATCAATTCAGCCGACTTCCGCAATCCCTGGACTCCGGGTAACAGCAATGGCAGCCAGGACGCCGCCATCAACACCGCAGAATTGGTGGACGTAGCGCCAAAGATGTCGGCCATCTATACCGACAGCACGCGCAAGATCAGCGAGATGTACAAACAGATGCTGGACGGCGTGCACATTCCTGCACAACCGCCTAATCCGGCAGTCGAGAAGCAGCTCACCGATGCTGAGAACTACCTCTTCCGCACGATTACCGTGACCGATCCGGACACCGGCGAAGAGTCGAAGAAGAAGATCGAATCGCAGGTTTACCGCGACTACCTGGACAACCAGGCCGCGTACAACAATGCACGTATCGCCTACATTGGCGCCTTCCTGGAAGCCCAGAAAACCACGACCGGCAAGAATACCTGGCCGATGGTCGCATCGACCTTGCAAATCCCTGTGAAGACCGCCTACGACCGCTGGCGCGCTGAAGATGCCAACAAGGTTGAACAAAACCTGGCGATCAAAACGACCTCCGTCCAGAATGCACTGCAATTGGCCTGGAAGCAGGCGCAGGACCTGTTTGAAGGCTACGGCGTGGTGTTGAACGACACCGGCACCGGTCTCTCGCCGAAGGTGTACCGCGTGCAGCTGCTGCCGTCGGACTGGTATAGCAGCACCAGCAAATCCAGCGGCTGGACCACCTTCGACTCGGCATCGAGCAGCGTGGCAAACAGTTCCTCGTCCGACTTCACGTCCTATGGCGGTTCGGCGGGCTTCAGCCTCGGGCTGTTCAGCATTGGCGGTTCGGCCGGGCATAGCAGCTCGCAGCAGCACGCCAGCTCGGAGACCAACGGCCTGCGCGTCAGCTTTGAATACACGCTGGTCACTATCCGCCGCCCGTGGATGCAGGCCAGCCTGCTCTCAACCAAGGGCTGGGACCTCGGCAACCTGTACAAGAAAGGAACGCTTTCCAACGGCAGCAAGGCACACCAGGACGGTGAGCTGATGCCGCTGTTGCCAACCTCCTTCGTGGTTGTGCGCAAGTTGAAGATCTCCGCCAACTGGGCCAAGGCGGACTGGGACCTGATCACTTCGAAAACCAGCGGCGGAGGCGGTTTCGGGATCGGGCCTTTCAGCATCTCCGGCAACTATGCCCACTCCAGCACCAACCAGAAATTCTCGTCGGCGCTGGCGGCGGGGACGATCACGGTACCGGGCGTGCAGATCATCGGCTTCATCAGCCAGGTCGTGCCATACAGCCCGCCGGCCTAGTGTTTCGCCCTGGTTGAAGCCATGAGAGGCGGCTCCGTACGGAGCCGCCATTTGAGCACGCTGCTTTCAGCAAGGGGGTTCCATGTCCAATACCGTCGACTTTATCGGCGCGGTGTATGACGAACTGGCAAGGCTGCTGAACATATCGGACGCGAATCCCTCCACCGTCATGCAAATGGCCTGGCCGGGATTCTCGCTCTCCGCGCAGGACTTCAAGCCGGCCAACAACCCGAACGGTCCCTACGATCCCCAGGTCGCAAAGGAAACGTTCTCGCATATAGCGAACATCGCGCCATCGCTGGCCAACGCCTACTTCCAGAACTCCGGGCTCGAAGTGGATGACCTGTACGAAATCCTGCTGACCGGCGCAATCCCGGGCGGCGCAACACCGGACAACATCGGCACCAATCCGATGTACAAGATGTTCAGTGACTCGCAATACGAGTTCCTTCAAGCCAGGACCGGCAGCGCAAGCGATCCCAATTCCTTCTACTATCCCTGCCTTGCAACACCGTCCAACTGGTACGACGAGGCTGCAGCGCAGTTCTGGCCTACGCTTAACATGCAATCCGGGGCGATCAAGCCGGCGGCGCAGACTTCCCAGTTTGTCAAGGCAGGCGGGCCGACACTGGTCAACAAAGGCGTATGGAAACTGCGGCCGGCAGACGTCACGAAGGCCAACTTGATCAAGGCCAATGCAAACCAGTTGATCGTAAAAAGAGCACAGCTGGCGCTCGCCAAACCCATCGGGCCGATCCCCGTGGTGACAAAGCCCTTGAACCTGCATGCGGCAACGGCAATCAAGGCAATGCCTGCCATCGCTCCCCTCGCCGGAGCCAAGCCGGCTGTCATGGATGTGACCAAGTCACCCGTATTCGTCGCCAACCTGGCCAAGGCGAACGCCCAGACCTTGTTCAAGCAGAAAAGCGCGCCCGCAAGCTCCTACAACAGGTATAACCTGGCCAAGCAGCTCCAGGCGGTTGACCTGACGCAGAAGGATCTGAACGTCGGACGCATTGACGTCGCCAACCGCTACCACCTGGTGAACCTCGTCAACGAAGAATTGCAGACCAAACCCGCCGGCGCCAGCGACAACTTCAGCATCTCCTTCAGGTACTGCCGCGTGAACATCGACCGCAGCTGGTTCAAGCTCGCCCTGCTGAAAACCAAAAACTGGTACATGTACGGCACCAAGGCCGGCGAATATTCCAATGGCTCCGGCACCGACAATCCAGGCATGTTCCCGTTGCTGCCCACATCGTTCATCGTCATCCGTGACCTGAAGATTACCGCCAACTGGTCGAAGGAGGACCGGCAAAACCTCGGTCAGGCGACTGCCCTGGGCTATTTCGACATTCGCGATTCGACCCTGAACAAGGACACCCTGGAGGTAAAAGGCCTGCAGATCCTCTGCTGGCTTTCCACCGTCATGCCGCAGCTGCCGCCGATGGCCCCGCCCTGACCCCGGCGGTCCTCAATCAGATTGGCGCGCCAGGCGGAATGGCCGGCAAAGCGCGAAGCTTGACGCTGCGCGGATCGGCCAGGTAGCGCAGTACATGGTCGGCTGCCTGGGCGCGGCTGGCGGCGGTGGTGCCCTTGCCCGGATTTGCTTTCAACCAGCCGGCGAACTCACGCAGCTGCTGGCGCAGCCCGGCGTCGACGTTGGCATGGAGCTTGCCGCCGTCCAGCGCCTGGAGGAGCGCATCGAGCACGACCCAGTTTGCGGCCAGTTGGACGGCCTCGCCACCGACCACTTTGACGGGCATTGGACCGCGCTTCCAGCCACGCGACAGCGCGGCTTCGACGACTTCGTCGGCGCCTGGCATTGCAGCGTCGCGTGCGTGCTGCCAGTACAGGCGGTTCAGGCGGCCGGCTTCGAACAGGAAGCTCGCTGTCTGCGCTGCGGCCGTTTCGGCTGCGGACAGCGCGTCGAAGACCGCGGTCATGCGGGTGCCGAAGTACTCTTTGTTGCGTTCAAAGCCTGTCGATGGCGGCGACAACTGGTCGAGTACGCCCGCCGGCAAAGCAAGGTATTCGGCACGCAGCGTATCGGCCAACCTTGACAGCGCGGCGCGCTGGGTTGGGGCAGGCGTAACCTTGATGCCCGCGGCAGCGCGCCCGGCACGGATGTCGGCACTGGTGGCGGATTCGTATTCGCCGCCAGCCAGCAAGCGGGCCACGGCTTCGCCCTGATAACGTTGCAACAGGTACACCGGTACCAGGCGCGCCTCCAGTTCGCCGGCCTGGCGCTCGTCGGACAGGACGTCAAGCGAGAAGTTGTCCAGCGCTCTGCGCCGGATGGCGCCGAGCTGATCCCAGGTTTTCAGGGTGTCCGGGCCAAAGTCCCACAACAGCCCATTCGGATGCGATGCGCCGGCCGCGCGCGAGTCCTCGTCCGAGACATATTGCAGGCCAGCGGCGCGAGCGTCGCTGCGCAACCTGGCCAGGCCGGCAGCTTCTGCTTCGCCGCTGCCGAAATCGCCATAAATGTGCTTGACCACGTAATCGTCCCAGGCGCCAACGCCTGTGCCGTAGGCGTCCTGCAAGTCAATCGCGCCACCGGAGCCGAGTTTCAGCACTGGATGCGGGTAATCCATTACCGAACCGTTGCCCTGCCGGCTCGCCGCAAAGTTGTGTGCAAAGCCAAGGGTATGTCCTACCTCATGGGCTGCAAGCTGGCGCAGGCGTGCCAGCGCCATTTCCTCTGCAAGCTTGCGGCGCTCGGCGGGGGCAGATTTGCCGTAAGGCGCCAGCAAGGCCTCCGCAATCAGGATATCTTGTCGCACGCGCTGCGAGCCGAGCGTCACCGCGCCGCGAATCACCTGGCCCGTGCGCGGATCGGCAATCGCATTGCCATACGACCAGCCACGCGTGGCGCGGTGCACCCAGGTGATCACGTTATAGCGCACGTCGGCCGGGTCAGCCCCTTCCGGCATCAGCTCGACACGAAAGCCGTCCTTGAAACCCGCTTTTTCAAAGGCGCTTGTCCACCAGCGCGCACCTTCGAGCAGCGCCGAGCGAACGGGCTCCGGCGCGCCGCGGTCCAGGTAGTAGACGATAGGCTTGCCGCCTTTTTCCAGGCGATGGCGCACTTGCCAGCGCACGTCAAGGCTGCTGGCAAGTGGCGTGGCGAAATCATAATAGGCCGTGTCAAATCCGCCGGAAAACGGGTGGTAGCGGCGCGGCTTGTAGCCATTGTCCGGCAGTCGCACCATCGAAATATGCTGGCGCATGGACAGGCTGGCCGGATCGGCCGCCACCTGCTTGACGTATTCACCGGTACCTGGCCCGGCAAACGTCAGCAAGGACTCAAGCTCAATATTGTCTGGGAATGCCTTGGCTTCCGCCGCCAGCACGGCGCTGCGTTTTTCGTCCACGCGATAGGCGCCCTGCCTGGTCTCGTCGAGCCG
This sequence comes from Pseudoduganella sp. R-34, assembly GCF_049904655.1. Taxonomy (NCBI): domain Bacteria; kingdom Pseudomonadati; phylum Pseudomonadota; class Betaproteobacteria; order Burkholderiales; family Oxalobacteraceae; genus Pseudoduganella; species Pseudoduganella sp. R-34. Next base: position 3,578,975 of record NZ_CP184572.1, on the reverse strand, counting down.
CTGCACCACGCCGTGCTGGTCGGCCAGCAGGAAACTGGAGAAGTCGACCAGGTTGCGTGCACCCTCGCTGGCGATGATCTCGCCCGACCACAACACCGCACCCGCAAACGACTCCGCCACGGCATTGCGCTCGTCTGCATCCAAGGAACGCGCTACAAAGCGCGTGTTCTCTTGCACCAGGAACAGGCGGTTGCCGAACTTCTGGAAACTTACCAGTTTCGGGCTGCCCGGCTGGCCGCGGTCCAGGCCGACGTCGTTGGAGCCCAGGGCATAAGGCAAGGACGAAACCAGCAGGAAGGACTGGTTCAGTTCTCGCACGGAGAGCAGCACCCTGCCCTTCGCCGTGTCGCGCCAGACCTCGATGAAGCCCGGCTGCACCGCGAGCGACCGGGTCTGCTCGGCGAATGATTCAGACGCTTGCGCCGCCGCGGCCGGCGCAAGCAAGGCGGTCCACAGCAGCAGGAGCGCGCGCATGCTTACTGGCCGCCGGTGGTCGTTGCCGCTGCCGCGGGATGCATGTCCAGTGCACGGGTCAGGAAGCCCCAACGGTCTGCCACTTCCTCGATTTGCTTGGTGGTCGGCTTGCCTGCGCCATGGCCTGCCTTGGAATCGATGCGAATCAGGATTGGAGCGGCGCCTGCCTGCGCGGCTTGCGCTGCGGCGGCGAACTTGAAGCTGTGCGCCGGCACCACACGGTCATCGTGGTCGGCAGTCATCACCATGGTGGCCGGGTAGCAGCCCCCCTGCTTCAGGTTATGCAGCGGGGAGTACTTGAGCAGGGCCTTGAACTCGTCCGCGTTGTCGGAGGAGCCGTAATCCGAGGCCCATGCCCAGCCGATGGTGAACTTCTGGAAGCGCAGCATGTCCATCACGCCTACCGACGGCACCGCCGCACCGAACAAGTCCGGGCGCTGGGTCATCGCGGCGCCAACCAGCAGGCCGCCATTCGAACCGCCGCCGATCGACAGCTTGGCCGGCGACGTCACCTTGTTCGCCACCAGCCATTCCGCCGCGCCGATGAAGTCATCGAACACGTTCTGCTTTTGCAGCTTGGTGCCGGCCTTGTGCCAGGCCTCCCCGTATTCGCCGCCGCCGCGCAAGTTGGCAACGACGTACACGCCGCCCATTTCAAGCCATGCCAGGTTCGAGACCGAGAAGCTCGGGGTCAGTGAGATATTGAAGCCGCCGTAGCCATACAGGTAGGTGGGATTGCTGCCATCCAGCTTCATCCCCTTCCTCGACACGATGAACATCGGCACCCTGGTGCCGTCTTTGCTGGTGAAGAACTCCTGGCGCGTGTCGAAGGCGCTCTGATCGAAGTCGACCTTCGGCTGGCGATAGACGCTCGACTTGCCGCTCTTCATGTCCAGGCGGTAGATCGTGGTCGGCGTGGTAAAGCTGGTGTAGGCGTAGAACGTCTCCGTGTCGCTTGCCTTGCCGCCGAAGCCGGACGCGGTACCCAGGCCCGGCAACGCTATCTCGCGTACCGGCTTGCCTTTCAGGTCGAACACCTTGACTGCGCTATGCGCGTCGCTCAGGTAATTCAGCACCAGCTGCTTGTTGACGATGCTGGCGCCGGTCAGGGTTTGCTGCGCTTCCGGAACGATTTCCTTCCAGTTTTCCATGGCGGGCTTGCGGATATCGATAGCGATGATGCGCGAGCGCGGCGCATTCTTATCGGTCAGGAAGTAGAACACCGGGCCTTCATTGTCAATGAAGTGGTAGGAGGCATCGAATGCTTCCAGCAGGCCAACCACTTGCGCGTCCCTGGCCTTCAGGTCTTTGACGAAGACACGGTTCCTGGCTTCGGTACCTTGCGACCCGTTGATCACCAGGTAGCGGCCATCGTCGCTTACTTCAGCGCCAAAGCCCCATTCTTTCTGGTCCGGACGGTGATAAACCAGCGCATCGCTGTCTTGCCGGGTGCCCAGCTTGTGGAAGTAGACCTTCTGGAAGTAGTTCACGCCGGCCAGCTTGCTCTCTTCGGTCGGCTCGTCGTAGCGGCTGTAGTAGAAGCCGGAACCATCCGCGGCCCATGCGGTGTTGGAGAACTTGACCCACCTGATATGGTCGGCCAGGTCTTTGCCGGTCGCGATATCGCGCACCTTGATTTCGTTCCAGTCGGAGCCCGATGCGGCGGTGCTGTATGCCAGGAATTTCCCATTCGGGCTCACGGCGGTGGCGGCCAGCGCTACAGTGCCGTCAGTGGCCAGCGTGTTGGGGTCGAGCAGCACGCGCGGGGTTTCGGACAAGCTCCTCGCCGTGTACAGGACCGCCTGGTTCTGCAGGCCGTCGTTGCGGCTGTAGAAGTAGCGGCCGCCCTTCTTCGATGGCACGCCATAACGCTCGTAGTTCCACAGCTTGGTCAGCCGCGCCTTGATCGCCTCCCGTTCAGGGATCTGTCCCAGCCACGCTTGCGTTACCTTGTTCTGCGCAACCACCCAAGCCTTGGTCTCGTCGCTGTTGGCGTCTTCCAGCCAGCGGTATGGATCGGCGACCATGGTGCCGTGATAGTTGTCCTGCTGGTCGGCCTTCCTGGAATCCGGATAGGCCACGGCCGGCGCAGTCGACGGGCAGGTCTGGGCAAAGGCAGGTGCGGAGAAGGCGGCGAACAGCGAGAGTGCTAGGGTGGCGCGCTTGAATGGCATTGGTCGTCCGTAGAGTAGTTATGATGCGGCAGCGATCATAACGTGAACTTTGACGAATAAGTAACTCTCCGAAGCCGGCGGCGCCAGCTATTATTCGGCCAATGCTGACGCTTTCCAGTTCTCGACCCAGCCCGCCAGTTCGCCGGCCGGCATCGGGCGGCTCATGTAATAGCCCTGCCCCTGGTCGCAGCCCATCTCCGCCAGGATGTTCCACGCGGCCTCGCTCTCGATGCCTTCGGCCACCACGCGCAGGCCCATATTGTGGCCAAGGTCGATGGTCGAGCGCACGATCTTTGCGTCGCCCACGTCATTCGCCATGTTCAGTACAAACGATTTGTCGATTTTCAGTTCGTCGACGGGCAATCGTTTCAGGTAGGCCAGCGAAGAATACCCTGTGCCGAAATCGTCAATCGAGAGATCGCAGCCCATGCCATGCAGCCGTTCCAGCGTTTGCTGGGCGCGCACCGGGTCGTCCATGATCGCGCTTTCCGTGATCTCCAGGCAGAACGCGCCAGGCGAAACGTGGTGGCGCATGAAGATCTCGCCGAACTTGAATGGCAATTCCTGGTCCAGCAGGTCGCGCGTGGAAAGGTTGACCGAGACCTTGAGGTGAATGCCGCGTTGCGCCAGTTCATGGCACAACTCCGCCGAGCGCTCCAGCACCCAGTGCGTGATCACGCGGATAAAACCGGTCTGCTCGGCAAACGGGATGAACTGGTCGGGAAAAACGTTGCCGCGCACCGGATGCTGCCAGCGCACCAGCGCTTCCATGCCCACGACGTGGCCGGTGGCCAGGGTCACCTTCGGCTGCACGAACAGGCGCAACTGATTGCCCTCCACCGCCTGGCGCAGTTCCGTCAGCAGCGACAGGCTTTGCTGGCTGCCTTTATCGATCGCGTCCTCATAGACCACGGCGCCTTCGTTGCGCTGCTTGGCGGTGTACATGGCGATTTCCGACTTGCTCAGCAACTCTTCGCCGTCGACGCCGTTCTCGGGGAAGCCGGCGATGCCGATGCCAGCCCCGATGTCGACCATCTGCTCGTCCAGCGACAGCGGCGATTCCAGCGCCTGCAGGATCTCCGCTGCGACAACCACGGCCTGGTCCAGGTTGGAGCCGGCCAGCAGCACGGCGAATTCGTCGCCGCCCAGGCGCGCCACCTGGGCCGGCTGGCGGCGATTGGCCAGCTTTTGCATCAGCCGGCCCGCCACCTGCTTCAGCAAGGCGTCGCCGAAACTGTGGCCCATCACGTCGTTCACATGCTTGAAGCGGTCCAGGTCCATCATCAGCACATACACCGAACCGCCGCGCTTGCGCGCTTCGCCAATGGCTTCGTTCAGCAGCAGCAGGAACTGGGCGCGATTCGGCAGGTTGGTCAGGGGATCCCAGTACGCCAGCCGGCGGATTTCCTGCTCGCGCTTGGCGATACCGTCGCGCATGCTGCCAAAGGCGTGCGCCAGTTCGCCGATCTCGTCGGCGCGGGAAGAGCCGATATCGACCTTGTAATCGCCCTGCTCCAGCTTCTTGGCGGTATCGGCCAGCTGGCGAAGCGGCTGCGCGATGCGCTTGGCTGTCAGCACGCTGGCCACCACGCACACCACCATGCCAACGACAGTCAAGCCGAGCAGCCAGCGCTCCAGGCGCGCATATTCCGCAGTTGCTTCGTCGATCGAGCGGCCCAGCATCGCCACCGCGACATTGCCATCGTCCACGCCAATCTTGGTCATGTGCACGCTGAGCTTGTCGCCGCCGACGTCGACGTCGAACGCTTCGGCTGGCATGCCGCCCATGCCTTGCAGCTGCTGCATGAAGCGCTCCACGGCGGCCGGCGCAAGACTGGACGCCACGGGGAGCCAGCGCCCGTTCGCATCGCGTGTCAGCAGCAGGGTTTGCAGCGCCGTGGTTTCCTGCATGTCGCGCGCCAGGCGTTCATCCAGCGGGAAGGTCATCACCACGAAGCCGATCGTCACCGGCGCCTTTACCGGCACCACGACGACCTGGTACGGCAGCCGCTCGACGATGGCAATGCCATTCGCGCCTTCGCCCTGCTCGGCCTTGTCCAGCATGGCCATCACCATGTGCTCCAGTCCCGCGGCCTGCGCATCGCTGGTCGAAGCGACAACCTTGCGCTCCGGGCTCACCAGCATGGTCATGGCGGCCTTGATGCGGCGGCCATGGTTGGCCAGCGCCGATTCGATGGTGGCGCGATCATCGTCGTCCGTATTCCCGATCGCCGACAGGAAGCCGGCGTCGCGCGATAGCAGGCGCGCGCCGTTGCGCAGGTTCTGCGCGTTCTGGTCCATCAGCCGCGCAAAGACCTTGCTGCCGTTGACCAGTTCCGAGGCGATCGCGGCCCGTGCGTTGCTGTCGATGCCGCGCTGGATAACGACCAGCCCGACCAGCTGCACCACGATCAGCAGCACGAGGAACAGCGTGACGATACGGCTTTCGAGGCTGCGGAATCGCATGGTCAGTAGCCTTGCGCGTCCGGATCGCTTGCAGGACGCTTGAGCGTGAGCCGGAAGGCGGCACTAGCCGGGCCGTCGGCCAGGCGTACGGCCTGCTCCTGAGGATTGCCGCCCGCCATATCGGGATGCCAGGCCTTCAGCATGTATTTGCCGGCGGGAGCGTCCAGCACCACGTCTCCAGTGGCATCGGTCTTGCCGAAATACGGCGTGTCGACGACACGCACGTAGGCGATCATCTTGTCGTGGATATTGCAGCCCAGGACCACGGTGCCCGGCTTGTCGAACGTCTGTGAGTCGGCGGTGGTGCCGGAATACAGCTTCTGGTCGAATTTGTGCGGCGCAGAAAAAGAATAGATATGGTGCCGCACCTTGTCGTTATTCGGGAAATAGATCTTGCTGCCGGTCTGGATCACCGTTACCAGGGGGATGAACTTCAAGCCCTTCTGGCTGATTTCACCGGCATTTTGCAGCTTGGGCAGCGGCTGGCCGCCATCGGCTTCGAGATAGACCACGGCATCGGCTAGCGGCTTGCCGTTTCCATCGGCGACGTGCACGGCAACGCTGGCCGCGACGGCGGCACCGGAAAAACAGCAGGCCGCCAATGCAGCGGAACGGATCAAGAACTGGCTCGGCATCGGTCTCAGTCAAGGACGTGGAAGCTTATTGTAACGCCAAAAAGTGTTTCCAGCGTTCATCATGCCGTCACAATTGCGACACACAATGATGGGGTTGCCATTTTTGCGACCACCATCGTGAGCACTTCTACCGCCACCCTCCCGCACAACGTAAGCTACCTGCGTCCTCCGCCAACCGACATGCTCGGCCAGCACCTGCTGGACATCATCCAGCGCCGCCAGCTGCACGCACTGTTCCAGCCTATCGTCCACATGCAAAGCGGCGAGATCATCGCATACGAAGGCCTGGTTCGCGGCCCTTCCGACAGCCCCCTGCATTCGCCCCTCAACCTGTTCCGCTTGGCGCGCGCCAACAACCTGTCGCGCGAAGTGGAATACCTGTGCCGCCGCATCGTCCTGGAGCGCTTCGCCGAACTGCAGCTGCCCGGCAAGCTGTTCCTGAACGTCAGCCCCGAGTCGCTGGTGCGCCAGCACGCCGGCAGCCAGGGTGAAACACTCGGCTACATCCACCAATTCGGCCTCAATCCCGCCAACGTCATCATCGAGCTGACCGAAAACCAGCCCACTTACGACTACGAGCGGATGCGCGAAGCGGTGCTGCATTACCGCAAAATGGGCTTCCAGATCGCAATCGACGACCTGGGCGAGGGCTTTTCCAGCTTGCGCCTGTGGTCCGAGCTGCGCCCCGAGTACGTCAAGATCGACATGCACTTCATCCAGGGCATCGATCACGACCCGGTCAAGCTGCAGTTCGTGCGCTCGATCCAGGAGATTGCCGACAAATCCAACACCCTGGTCATCGCGGAAGGCATCGAGAAGGCAGCGGAGCTGCTGGTGCTGCGCGACCTGGGCATCGCGTACGGCCAGGGCTACCACCTGGGACGCCCCCACATCCAGCCGGCACGGGCCCTGCCGGCGGAAGTCGTCAAGGTACTGGGCCGCAATGGCGTGGCGGTTTATCCGCAACGCGCTGCCGAGAGAAATGCCGTGTCCATCCGCAAGCTGTTGCACGACGTGGCCGCCGTGCCGCCGTCCATGAACAACAACGACGTCTATGAAATCTTCATGGCCGATCCCAAGCTGATGATCATTCCCGTGGTGGACGCCGGCCGCCCGCTTGGCCTGGTATCGCGCTTCGACATGATCGACCACTTCGCGCGCCCCTACCAGCGCGAGTTGTACGGCAAGAAACCATGCACGCTTTTCATGGATGCCAAACCGATCATTGCCGACGTCGACACCAGCCTGCAGGACCTGTCCTGCCGCATGGCCGAATCGGATGCGCACCACCTGTTCAATGGTTTCATCATCACCGAAGGCGGCAGCTATGTGGGCATGGGCACGGGCCATGACCTGATGCGCGAGATCACGCAAATGCAGATCAACGCTGCGCGCTACGCCAATCCGCTGACACAGCTGCCGGGCAATGTGCCGATCAACGAACATATCGACCGTTTGCTGGAGAGCGGCACGCGGTTCTGGGTCTGCTATGTGGACCTTGACCACTTCAAGCCCTTCAACGATGTCTATGGCTATCGCCGCGGCGACGACGTGATCCAGCTGACAGGCCATATCCTGGCTAAACACGGCGACCGCAATCGCGATTTCGTCGGCCATATCGGCGGCGACGACTTCGTGATCCTGTTCCAGAGCGAAGACTGGGAGCAGCGCTGCCATGCCGTGCTGGAAGATTTTGCCACCGCCATCGCCGGCTTCTACAGCAACGAAGACCGCGAGCGCGGCGGCTATATCAGCGAGGACCGCCAGGGCAAAAAAGTCTTCTATTCGCTCATGAGCCTGTCGGTGGGCGTGATCCGGGTCGAGCCGCACCAGTACTATTCGCACCACCAGATCGCAGCCAGCGCAGCCGACGCCAAGAAACAGGCCAAAAAGATACATGGCAACAGTCTTTTCCTTGACCGAAGGCTGCAAACGCAGGGGGCGTAGTCTATATTGGATTCATGAGCCCATTCATCTACAACCTGTGCCAGAAACCCATTGTCGGCTTGGCGATGGCAACTGTCGCACTGTGTGAATTCCCTCCGCTCATGAAGGACGTCCAGATGAAGCTCGGCGAAGCGGGCAGCGTGGCCGCAGCCGACGTCGAAGTGCCGGTGGATCTGAACTACTCCCTGGTGCTTGAAATGAGCAATCCTGCCGGCGAATCCCTGAGCAAGCAGGAAGTGTCGATCATCGGCGACCGCCGCGTGGAAGAATGCGACGAGAACGTCGACCTGGCCAAGGTTGCCAGGCAGGACCGCGCCAGCTTCGGCCGCCGAATGACATTCAAGGTGGAGGTGCGCCACAAACCGGACAATCTGCTGGTTCATTCGCGCACCGTGAATACCTTGTGCGTGGCCAGCAAATGGGCCAATCAGCGTTCGCGCAGCCTTGGCAACTTCCCCCTGTCCCGGGGCGCCTACAGCGTGCGCATCGAGAACGTGGAGGCCCAAGCCGGGCTGGAACGCCTGACCACCACGGTGGTACTGGCGCCGGGCACCGACCATCTCCTGTCCGCGCAGCGCTAAGCCGCATCAGCGCGGGCTGTTGCGCGCCTCCGGCACATGGGGGCGTGAGCGCAAGGTTTCATCGAAATCAATATTGCCGTGGGCCTGCTCGTCAGGCAGCGCCGCATTCACCGCGCCGCCACGCAAGCCCGCCAGATTGTGCCGCGCCAGGGCGTGGCCCTGGGCGGCCGCGCGCCTGTACCAGCGCAGTGCTTCGGTTTGGTCCTGCGTCACACCCTGCCCCGTTGCATACAGCACGCCAAGATTATTCTGGGCCGCAGCATCGCCTTTTTCAGCTGCGCTGCGATACCAGTGCACGGCCTGCACCAGGTCGCGCTGCACGCCGTCGCCGCAGGCATACAGCACGGCGACGCTGAACTGGGCCTGGGCCGAACCGCCTTCCGCGGCCAGGGTGTACCACATCAACGCCTGCATCGTGTCACGCTCAACGCCGGTACCGTGGGCGAACATGCTGCCCAGCAGGCATTGCGCGTGAACTTCGCCGCGCACCGCCGCCTTGCGCAGCCAGGCTTGCGCCAGCTTGCAGTCCGCCGCCACGCCGCGTCCGTTCAGATAGGCCTCGCCCAGCAAGGCCTGCGCACTGGAGACGCCCTGCTCGGCTGCGCGGCTGAACCAGCGCGCCGCCATCTCCTCATTCACCGGCACGCCGCGGCCGCGCCGGTACATCTGCCCCAGGTTTTGCTGCGCGGCGGGGTCGCCCTGGCGCGCAGCGCGCCGGAACCAGTACAGGGCTTCGGCATCGCTGCTTCCGATGCCGAGGCCCTTGTAGTACATGGCTCCAAGCTGGTTCTGGGCGAAGGCCAGGCCCTGGAGCGCCGACATGCGCATCCAGCTGAATGCCTGGCGCGCGTCGGCCTCGACGCCGTGCCCGTTTTTGTAAAGAAGCGCCAGGTTGAACTGGGCGTAGGGATTGCCCCGCTGGGCGGGGCCAAGAAACCACCGGAAGATGCGCTCCCGGTCTGCCACACGTTTGCCCATCGTCGCCTCCCATACCCTGGATTGTTATCTAAAGTATAAGAAGCGACTCCGTGCTACGTTTGATTTTGCGCAAACTCAGAACTTGGCGCGCACACCAAAGACAAAGCTGCGGCCTGGCAAAGGCGAAACATCCTTCAGCAGCGAGGTCGATACGCGGATTTCGTCATTCAACAGATTCTTCGCGAGCACGAACCAGGTCAGGTCCATGTCCTTCAGCTTCTGCGTGTACGACAGGTTTGCGTTCAACTGGTTGTAGGAACCGGTTGGCGTGGACTCGAAAGCTGCCAGGCGATCTTGCGCCTGGGCGTGAATCCACGTGGCGCCAGCGCGCCAGTTGGCCGTGCGGTAGCCGATGGTGGCGCCCACACGCGATGCCGGCTGCAACGGCAGGCTGCCGCTGTCTTTCAGGTCGCCATGCGAGGTGTCGGCAAACAGGCGGCCATTCAGGCCCATGGCCAGCGGGTTGTATTCGATCTCTGCTTCGGCGCCGCGCACGGTGGCGTCGCCCTGGCTGAACAGGCGCTCGCGGAATTCGCCGCCGTCATTTCCTTCTTCATCAAGCGTGCGCCCGGTAACGTGGCCGTAAATGAAGTCGGAGATGCTGTTGTGGAACAGGTTGGCTTTCCAGCGAATCAGGCCCGCGGTCTTCTGCAGCGAGAACTCGATATTGCGCGAAGTCTCCTTGCGCAGGTTCGGGTCACCCTGGTCGAAGGTGATGGTCGCATCGTGCGGGCCGCCGGAGTACAGTTCCTCGGTCGATGGAGCGCGCTGCGCGCGCGACAGCGTCAGGCCGGTCGCATAACCCGGCGTGAACGACCACAAGGCGCCCAGGGCGCCGCTTTGCAGCGAGAACGAGCGATCCAGCCCGCTTACCGGTTCGCGCTTGATGCGTTCCAGGCGCAGGCCGGCATTGACGCGCACCGGTCCCCATTCCTTTTCCTCGACCAGGAAGCCGGCGGTGGAATTCGAGCGGGTCACCGGCACGGTATCCGGACCGCCTTCCGCGCTCAGCGCCGAGAAGTGCGTCAATTCGGTCTGCATGCCGAAAGTGCCATGCCAGCCGCTGATCGCCTTGTGCACGGCCTCGGCACGGGTTTCGACGGTGCGGTTCTTGAACAGCACTTCCGGCTGGCCATCGTCGCCCAGTTCAGCATGGTGGTAGTCCGTGTAGCCGGCCTTGAACTTGGCTGATTCGATGCCGGGCAGCGGGTTCTTGAACAGGCTGTCGATATCGTAACGGGTCTGGTGCTGGTCGATTGTCGAACCCTCCGCACTCGGAATGCCGTACTTGTTGTCCAGGCCCGAGACGGAGGCGCCGACGTAGCCCCAGCTATCGATGTAGGAACCGCCAAAGCCGGCACCCTTTTCCCTGGTGCCGGAATGCGGCAGGCGGCCGGAAGCCGAGTCAGGATCGCCCTCGATACGGTTGCCCGGAATCTTGTAGTCGCCGGTCTGGCGGGTGTTCGCATCCAGGTGCAGCGCCAACTTGCCGATAGCGCCGTCGATGGTGCCGGAGCTCGCCTTGCCGTCATCAACGGTGCTGTAGCGCGCTTCCGCCTGGCCGGTCAGCTTCGGCTCCAGCGCGGGCGGAATGCGCTCGTTCACCACGTTGACCAGGCCGCCAATCGCGCCCGAACCGTACATCAGCGAAGCCGGGCCGCGCAGGATTTCGATCTGGTGCGCCACCGAACCTTCCGCAGATACGGCGTGGTCGTTGGACAAGCCCGACACATCGGAAACCGCCATGCCGTTCTCCAGCATCTTCACACGGGCGCCTTCCAGCCCGCGGATGATCGGGCGCGAAGCGCCGGCGCCGAAGGCCGAGGACGACACGCCCAGCTCGGATGACAGTGTTTCGCCCAGCGAGTTGGCCATCTTGTCGCGCAATTCGTCGCCGGAAAGCACTTTGGCCGGCAGCAGGATTTGCTCGGTTTCGCCTTTATGGAAAGGGTTGGCGGTCACGACGACCTTGGTCACTTCGCCGTCATCGGCGCAGGCAATGGCGGATACGGCCGACAGGACGGCGCCTGCCAGCAAGGAGTACTTGAAATTCATATTTAACCTCTGGATACGACAAACAATAGGCAGCGCACAGCACGAGGCCGCGGCGGCAACAAAAGCATTACGTTGTTTGTGTCAGGCCAGAGGTGGCGCGCGTGAATCGTAGGCGCGTGCGGTGCGCGCCCTGTGGATCTGCGGCAAGGCGGCGCCGGCTTGAGGCGCGTTGTAGTCGACAGACGGGAAGGTGAAGCTTGGCGTGTGGATCGCCGTCGCCAGCGAGGCAAAGGCCGCGCACTGGCTGCAGTTGTGATCCAGCGCGAGGCCGGCGCTCAGGCCATTGCCATCGACGTCGACGTCGCTTGCCTGCTGCTGTTCGCTGCCATGGCGGAAGTCCGACCAGTGCGATACCGCGTGCGCCATCCCGAGCTGCTGGGACAGGACCAGCAGCACCGCGAGCAAAACGTGCAGGAAATGGCGATTGGCTTTCTTCACGGCGGCTATTGTAAGCAGATTATGCAAACTTGCGCAATGCATCACGTGCCAGGCCGGCGCCGATGCTGCCGAACAGGTCGCCCTCGACGCGGCGGGCGCCCGGCACCAACGCGGCAATGCGCTCGCGCAGCAGCCGCACGCCGCTGGAACCGCCCGTGAAGAAGATGGTGTCGACCTGTCCCGGCTGGACGCCGGCATCGGCCAGCAGCCGGGTCACCGTGGCGCCGACGCTCGATACCAAGTGCTCCACCGCGCTATCGAAACCGCTGCGCGTCACCTCCAGCAGCACCGGCGGCGCAAAGCGCTCCAGGCCGAGCTGCACCTGGTCCTCGGTGGACAGGCCGATCTTGGCCTCTTCCACTTTCAATGCCAGCCAGTGGCCGGCACGCTCCACGATCAGGTGCTGCAAGCGTTCCAGCTTCGCCGGCTCGCGCGCATCGCGGATCATTTCCGTCAACTGCGCCTGCATCTTGCGCGTGTAAGCCTGGTTGATGGTGTGCCAGGTCGCCAGGTTGAAGTAGTAACTGGACGGCACCTCGGCGCCGCTCAGGAACTGGCTGCCATAGCCCAGTAGCGGCATGACGCTCGACAGGCTGAGGTACTTGTCGAAATCGGTGCCGCCGATATGCACACCGCCGGTGGCGAGGATGTCGTCCACCCGCTCGGCACGCGCCACCCGGTCAGGCCCAAGCCGCACCAGGGTGAAGTCCGATGTGCCGCCGCCGATGTCGGCAATCAGGACCAGCTCTTCGCGGTCGACCTGCGCTTCATATTCGAAAGCGGCCGCAATCGGCTCGTACTGAAAAGCGACCTCGCGGAAACCGACGCTGCGCGCGATGTCGGCCAGGGTATCTTGCGCCAGCTGGTCGGCGACCTTGTCGTCATCGATGAAATGCACCGGGCGGCCCATCACCACATGGTCGAAATGGCGGCCGGCGGCGCTTTCGGCGCGGCGCTTCACTTCCCCGATGAACTGGGACAGCAGCAGGCGGAATGGCAGCGCACGGCCGCCAACCTCGGTCTGGCCATCAATCAGGCTGGTGCCCAGCAGGCTTTTCAGGGAACGCATCAGGCGCCCTTCGCAACCGGCCAGGTATTCGGCCAGCGCGGCGCGGCCATAGCTGGTTTCCTCGTCTTCAGCATTGAAGAAAACCACGGACGGCAGGGTCATCTTGCCATCTTCGAGTTCCAGCATGATGGGCTGGCCGGGGCGCACCCATCCTGCGGTGGAGTTGGAAGTGCCAAAGTCGATGCCGCAAGCCTGTGCCATCTTAATCATCCGAAAACCAAAAGGGGCGATATTTTACCAGAGCGCGGCGCGGCTTGGGCGCCACACCAAAGCCAGGCTGGCTCGTATAAACCGAGGGAAACTATTGCCATGTGGTAAGATTGAGGTTTATTTTCAAAATCGCAAGCAACCTTGCCGCAAAATCGCTTTCATGCGCCAAACCCAGCCACAACCTGCGATCAGCCTTGCCGAGCAAAAGGCCATCATCCTCCGGGAAGGGCGCCGCGTCACGTCTTATGATGTCGCGCTCGTGGCCGGCGTATCGCAATCGGCGGTTTCGCGCTGCTTCAAGCCTGGCGCCAGCGTGTCGAAAGCGACCTATGCGCGGGTGATGAAGGCGGCCGAAGGGCTGGAATACATCCCGAACGCGGCGGCGCGCAGCCTGATCACGCGCCGCACCAATATCGTTGCGATCGTGGTGTCGCACACCAGCATGCTGTACAACCCGGCGGCCTTGTCGGAGCTTAGCCAGCAGCTTAACCGCCGCGGCAAGCGCGCCCTGCTCTTCACCATGCAGCACGAGGGCGAGATCGAGAGCATCCTGACCGAGATCTGGCAATTCCAGGTCGACGGCGTGGTGGCCGCATCCCGCCTGACCGAGGCGCATGTCGCGGAATTCAAGCGCAGGAAGGTGCCGCTGGTGGTGTTCAACCGCCATTTGCGCGACCTGGACGTCAATACGGTGCTGTGCGACCAGTATGAAGCCAGCCGTGCGCTGGTGACCCGCCTGGCCGCGGCCGGGCACCGTCAGTTTGCCCTGATTGGCGGGCCGGCCCAGAACTCTGTGGCGCGCGAACGCTTGCGCGGCGCGCTGGACCGGATCGCGGAATTGGGGCTGCCTGACGCGCCGGTGTTCCATGGCTGCTTTGACTATTCCAGCGGGGTGGCGGGCCTGCACGAGCTGATTGCGCGCATCGGCGCGGTGCCCGATACCGTGATCTGCGGGAATGATGCGATGGCCATGGGTTGCGTGGACGCGGCGCGCCAGCATTTGCACATCGACGTGCCGTCGCAGATGTCGGTGGTTGGGTGTGATGCGGTTGAGGGCTCAACCTGGTTGAGCTATGAGCTCACCACACTGAAACAGCCATTGCATAAGATGGCGGTGGCGACCGCGGATCTGATCTGCAACCTGATCGAGGCTGATGGGGAGCATGAGGCGGAGAAGCGGGTGTTTGCTGCGCAGTTCGTGGAAGGCGAGACGGCGCGGCTGGTGCTGCCGAAGGCTGTTCTGGCTGCCTGAAAACCGGTAAACCCGGGTCTGACCCGCAGGGTCAGACCCAGTCTGTTCGAAGGCCGCTGGTTCGGGTTGTGCGCCTTAGACGTTCGTCGAAGATCAAAAGACCAGGCCCAACACCGCCAGCAGTCGATCTGACAGGGTCTGACCCTGCGGGTCAGACCCTGGTTTACCGGTTTTAGCCGGCAGCAATCCGGTCAGCAATATGCCGCAGCGATTCCTCCACCTGATCCACCAGGATCAGGCAAAGATCCCCATCCTGCAGCCGGTCCATCGCCGCATCGATCGCAATGAACTCGCCGGTAATCTGGTCGATATTCCTGGTACGGCTTGCCCCCACCAGTCCCTGGCGCAGCAAGCCCACCACCTCACCGTCAGCGCGCCCGCGCTGGCAAGCATCCTGATACAGGATCACATCGTCGAACGCCTTGCCGAGAATCTCGGTCTGCTCGCGAATATCCTGGTCGCGGCGGTCGCCCGCACCGGAAATCACCACCGAGCGCCGCTTGGCCGGCATCGCATCGACTGCCTGCACCAGTGCCAGCATCGCATCCGGATTGTGGCCATAGTCCGCGATCACGGTCGCGCCGCGATACTTGAAGATATTGAAGCGGCCCGGCGCGTTATGGCTATCGGTGGTAAAGGTCAGCAAGCCGCGGCGGATCGAATCCCAGTCAATGCCGGCAGCCCAGGCCGCTGCCACCGCCGCCATGGTGTTCTCCACCTGGAAGCCGATGGTGCCATTGAAGGTGATCGGCACATCGGCCAGCGGAATGCGCTGCTCGTTCTTGCCTTCCACCGCCACCAGCTGGCCATTTTCGATGTAGACGGTGCGCTTGCCCTGCGCCAGGTGCGTCGCTACAACCGGGTGGTAACGATCGGCGCCGAAGAAGATCACCTTGCCCTTGCACTTGGCCGCCATCGCAGCCACGATCGGATCGGTCGCATTCAGCACGGCGTAGCCATGCTCGTCGACATTCATCACGATCACGCGCTTCAGCACCGCCAGGTCTTCCACGGTGGTGATGTAGTTCAGGCCCAGGTGGTCGCCGGCGCCGATATTGGTCACCACGGCCACCTTGCAGCGGTCATAAGCCAGGCCTTCGCGCAGGATGCCGCCACGGGCGGTTTCGAAGACGGCCGCATCCACGTCGGGATGCTGCAGCACATTGCGCGCCGAACGCGGGCCGGAACAGTCGCCTGAATCGATCTGGCGGCCGTTGACGTACACGCCATCGGTATTGGTCATGCCCACGCGCAGGCCGGAGGACGCGATCAGGTGCGCGGTCAGGCGCACGGTGGTGGTCTTGCCGTTTGTGCCGGTCACCGCAATCACCGGAATGCGGCCATCGTCGCCCTCGGGGAACATGGTGTTGATGATTGCTTCGCCAATCGGACGGCCTTTGCCGTAAGACGGCGACAGGTGCATGCGCAGGCCAGGCGCGGCGTTGACTTCCACCACGCCGCCATTCTGTTCTTCGATAGGACGCAGCACGGAATCGCACACCACGTCCACGCCGCAGATATCCAGGCCGATCATCTGCGCCGCTTCCACCGCACGCGCCGCCACTTCAGGATGCACGTCGTCGGTGACGTCGGTGGCTGAGCCGCCGGTCGACAGGTTGGCGTTATTGCGCAGGACGACGCGCTGGCCGATCGGCGGCACGGAATCGGCCGCCAGTCCTTGCAGCGCCAGGCGCGCCAGGGCGATGTCGTCGAAACGGATCTTGGTCAGCGCGGTACCGTGGCCGGTGCCGCGGCGCGGGTCGGAATTGACGATGTCCACCAGCTCACGCACCGAGTGCACGCCGTCGCCCACAACATGCGGAGGATCGCGGCGAGCGGCAGCAACGAGCTTGTTGCCGATCACCAGCAGGCGGAAGTCGTGGCCGGCCAGGAAGCGTTCGACCATGATGTCGTCGCGGAATTCCTTGGCCGCGTTGTACGCTGCGATGGTCTGCTCACGGGTGGTAATGTTGACCGTTACGCCCTTGCCCTGGTTGCCGTCTTTCGGCTTGACCACGACAGGCAGGCCGATCTCCAGCGCGGCTTTCCATGCGTCCTCTGCGTCGACCGCGGTCCGGCCAACGGGCACCGGCACGCCGGCGGCGTCCAGCAGCTTCTTGGTCAGTTCCTTGTCCTGCGCGATGGTTTCGGCGATCGCGCTGGTGCTGTCCATTTCAGCAGCCTGGATGCGGCGCTGTTTGGAGCCCCAACCGAAGCTCACCATCGAACCTTCGGTCATGCGGCGGAACGGGATCTTGCGCGCCACAGCGGCGTACACGATCGAACCGGTGGATGGGCCCAGGCGCACATCTTCGTCCAGCTCGCGCAGTTCGTGCAAGGCAGCTGCCAGATCGAATGGAGCGTCGTCCATGGCGGCCTTGCACAGCTTCTCAGCCCATTCCATCGCCAGGCGGCCTACCGCTTCCTCGGTGTATTCCACGACGGTCTGGTAGATGCCATCTTCCAGGGTCTGCGTGGTGCGGCTGAAGGTGACGGGGCAGCCAGCTTCGGCTTGCAGACCCAGGGCCGCCAGTTCCAGCACGTGCGCCATCGGGATGGTGTCGGCATGTCCGTCCGGCTGCAGCTGCGCCAGGCGCGGGAAGCGGGTGCGCAGGCGCACTTCGAAACCAGGGATCTTGTCGACGGAGCGTTCTTCCGGCGTGCAGGACACGATGGCTTCAACAGCCGTATGGTGGCTCCACAGATTAGGGCCGCGCAGTGCGCGGAGGCGAATAACTTCCATTCCTGGTAATCCTTAGTTTTTCTTGGTATTCCACTCGAAGGTGCGCAGCGCGGCACCAATCAGGTCCGGCGACAGGCCCATGGCCCAACCGGCGCCGATTGCAGCCAGCACTGCTTCCTTGCGGTCTTCACCGCTGGCCGGCAGGCAGGACGGCGGCAAGACAGCCAGTTCGTCGCGGCCGGCAGCCATGACGAAACCGCCATCGCGCAGGAACACGGCGCGGCCGCCATCCTGGCGGTGCGAGTCGATCGCAGGCACGTGTTCGTCGGTGCCGTAGAAGATCACGTCGCCGTCGCACAGTTCGGCCATTTCGACCACTTGCGCATCGGAGGCATTCAGCACGGCAGCGCCTTCCGGGAGCACGACGTCGACCTGAGTGCGTAGCACGCCGTACATCTGTTCAGCAGTGTTGATGTAGAACTCGCCCAGTTCCTCGTGGCCGGCGGCGTCGGTCACCACGCCCACCATGCACTTGTCGTAAGAGAAGCCTTCGCTCAGGATCATGCGGCCGGAATTGGCGAATACCGCCGCTTCCACATTCTTGTTCAGGAGCAGGCGCTCGCCTGATTCCCATTCGGTCAGCGGACCGCGCGCCACATTGCGGCCATTCAGGAACACGCCCTGCTCGGTTGCAGTACCGACGTAGCGGCCGCTCATTTGCAGCAGCCAGCCGATCAGGCGTGCGATCAGCGCGTTCTGGCGGCTGCCGGCCACGCCCACGATCGGGATGCGGCCATCGTCGTCTTCCGCGAACAGCTGGTCGGCAATCGCGTGACCAACCGGACGCGCCACGCCGCCGGCGGCAGGCTTCAGGTGGGCCAGCAAGCCGGGGCTCGCATTCACTTCGATGATCGCGCCGCCCTGCTCTTCCAGCGGCTTGGAAATGTCGGCGGCGACCAGGTCGATGCCGGCGATGTCGAGGCCAATCGTGCGGGCCGCCAGTGCTGCCATTTCGGCAACCGCCGGGTGCACCAGGTCGGTCACGTCGTTGGCCACGTTGCCGTTGACCTGGATCAGGACCTTGCGGCCGGCTTCCACCACCGAGTCCGGCGTCAGTCCCTGGCGCTTCAGGTCCAGCTGCACTTCTTCCGACTTCTTCGGTTCAACGATATTCAGCGGGAATTCTTCAGTGGTGCCGCGGCGCGGGTCGGTGTTGATCTGGCTGTCCACCAGCTCCTGCACAGAGGACTTGCCGTCGCCAGTCACCCACAGCGATTCGCCCATGGACGCTGCCACCATGCGGCGGCCAACCACCAGGAGCCGGTGTTCATTACCGACGATGAATTTCTCGACGATCACGCTCTTGCTGCCGCCGCGCACAACGGCAATATCGTAAGCAGCGCGCACGTCGGCTTCGGTCATCAGGTTCAGCGACACGCCGCGGCCATGGTTGCCGTCGTAAGGCTTGACGGCCACCGGCAGTCCGATGTCCTGCGCTTCTTCCCAGGCCTCGTCGGCGCTCTTGACCAGGGTGCCTTCCGGCACCGGCACGCCAACGGACTTCAGCAGGTCCTTGGTCATGTCCTTGTCTGAGGCAATGCCTTCGGCGATGGCGGAGGTGTTGTCGGTTTCCGCAGTCCAGATGCGGCGCTGGCGCGCACCGTGACCCAGTTGCACCAGGTTGCCGTCGGTCAGGCGGATATGCGGGATCTTGCGGTCGGTCGCCGCGTCCACGATGGAGGCGGTCGATGGGCCGAGGCACAGCGATTCGACCATCGAAGTCAGTTTTTCAACAGTGGCAGCCAGGTCGTACGGCTTGTCTTCGATGGCCGCCATCAGCAGGTCCTTGCCGGCGGCCAGTGCGGCGCGGCCAACCTGCTCCTGGCGGGTACGGAATGCCATTTTGTAAAAGCCGCTGCCTTCGGCGGTCTGGCGGGTCTTGCCAAAGCCGGTGCGCATGCCGGCCAGGTTTTGCAATTCCAGCACCACGTGTTCGAGGATATGGCCAGCGTAGGTGCCGTCGCGCAGGCGCTCACAGAAGCCGCCGCGTTCGCCGACGCCGCAGCGATGCTCGATCAGGCCAGGCAGGAAGGCCGTCAAGCGTTCATAAAAACCGGGGAGTTTGTTCGAGGGGTAGTTTTCAAGCTCGCCGATATCCAGCCAAGCCTCGATCACCGGGCGATAGGTCCAGATGTTCGGTCCGCGCAGGTGTGTTACACGGAGAAACTCAATGTCTTTCTTTTTTGTCATGTTTTAGCTCTTGTACCTCTTGCGGTATACTCCGCCCGTCCTTCTATTTTCCCACTGTTTCGCAATTCTTGCCACTTGGCAAAGAGTGCCGGAGTCTGATCCACAATGATAACAAACCAACTTTCCTCTGAGCTCAGCCTGACAGAACTTCCCGACAGGTGGCGCACAGAGTTGCCAGCGCTTGCACCCGAAGAAAACGTACTTGGCGCGCTGGAGGTTGACCTGGACTCCAAGCTTCACTTCAACAAAGGCCTGGTACTCCTTACGGAACGCCGCATTATGGCACGCGCACCCGGTGAAACGGTATGGCGAGATTGGACTTATCGTCCTGGCATGTCGCTAAAACTGCACGATCACGCCGGTGTCGGCCACCTGGAACTGGTGGATGACAAGCAGCGCCTGGCCGCGTGGCGCTTTACGCTGGGCCAGAACCTGCTCGCCATCCGCCTGTCCGAGAACTTTCCGCGCCTGCTGGAAGCGCACGTGCACGGCAAGCCGCTGCAGCAGGTCGAACAGAATTCCTGCCCTACCTGCAAGGCGCCGCTGGAAGCCGACCAGGAAGAATGCCCGGTCTGCACCAAAGTCGTCCACACGCCGCCGTCCACCTGGACCCTGTTCCGCCTGTGGCGCTTTGCGCGTCCCTACCAATGGCAACTGGCGCTTGGCTTTGCCATGATGCTGCTGTCGACCGGCGCGCACCTGATCCCGCCGTACATCATCATGCCGCTGACGGACAATGTGCTGATCCCTTACCAGAACGGCAAGCCGGTGGAGCACATGCTGGTGGTGCAGTACATGGCAGCGTTGACCGGCGCCGCCGTGCTGGCGTGGATCTTCGGCTGGGCCAAGACCTATGTGCTGGCGCTGGTATCGGAACGCATCGGCGCGGACCTGCGCACCACGACGTATGAGCACCTGCTGCGCATGTCGCTGGAGTATTTCGGCGGCAAGCGCACTGGCGACCTGATGTCGCGCATCGGCTCCGAGTCGGACCGCATCTGCGTCTTCCTGTCCCTGCACCTGCTCGATTTCGCCTCCGATGTCCTGATGATCATCATGACCGGCGTGATCCTGTTCACCATCGATCCCTGGCTGGCCATTGCCACCCTGCTGCCGCTGCCTTTCATCGCATGGATGATCCACCTGGTGCGCGACAAGCTGCGTACCGGCTTTGAAAAGATCGACCGCGTCTGGGGCGAAGTGACCAACGTGCTGGCCGACACGATTCCCGGCATCCGTGTGGTGAAAGCGTTTGCGCAGGAAACCCGCGAAGCAACCCGCTTCCGCACCGCCAACAAGCACAACCTGGCCGTCAACGACAAGTTGAACAAGGTATGGTCGCTGTTCTCGCCGACCGTGTCCTTCCTGACCGAACTGGGCATCCTGGTGATCTACGTGTTCGGCATCTGGATGATCTCCAAGCACAACATCACCGTCGGCGTCCTGAGCTCCTTCGTCCTGTACGCCAACCGCTTCTATGGCAAGCTGGATTCCATGAGCCGCATCGTGTCGGTGACGCAGAAGTCCGCTTCGGCCGCCAAGCGCATCTTCGACATCCTGGACCACGTGTCGAGCGTGCCCGATCCGGTGCAGCCGGTGAAGGTCGAGAAGGTCCGCGGCGACATCACGCTGCGCGAAGTGGGCTTCCGCTACGGTAACCGCGCCGTCAACCGCGGGGTGAACCTCGAGATCAAGGCCGGCGAAATGATTGGCCTGGTGGGCCATTCCGGCTCCGGCAAGTCGACCCTGGTCAACCTGATCTGCCGCTTCTACGACGTGGCGGAGGGCGCGATCCTGCTGGATGGCGTGGATATCCGCAACTACGCGGTGTCGGACTACCGCCGCAATATCGGCCTGGTGCTGCAGGAGCCTTTCCTGTTCTTCGGCACCATTGCGGAAAACATCGCCTACGGCAAGCCGGAAGCCACCCGCGAAGAAATCATGAAGGCCGCCCGCGCAGCGCACGCCCACGACTTCATCCTGCGCCTGCCGCAGGGTTACGATTCGATGGTGGGCGAGCGCGGCCAGGGCCTGTCGGGCGGTGAACGCCAGCGTATTTCGATTGCGCGCGCGCTGCTGATCGATCCGCGCATCCTGATCCTCGACGAAGCGACTGCATCGGTGGACTCGGAAACGGAAAAAGAAATCCAGAAGGCGCTGGACAACCTGGTCGCCGGCCGCACCACGATTGCCATTGCGCACCGCCTGTCAACGCTGCAGCGTGCGAATCGCCTGGTGGTGATGGACCGCGGCAAGGTCGTCGAAGAAGGCCCTCATGAAGAACTGATGGCCAGGGAAGGCGCCTACTACCGCCTCTACCAGGCGCAGGCACGTAACGTCGATACAGACATGGATGACAAGGCAAAGAGCCGTGAAGATGATTAATTTTACTTTGAGCCGGGACAGCTTCGGTAAGCTGAACCTCATCGACGCCAACGGCGTGCTGCATGAAGGCGTGTCGCCGGTACGCGCGTTTCCCATCCAGGCGCCGGATGAAGGCCTGTCGCTGGTAAACACCGACGGCAAGGAAGTGGCCTGGCTGGATCGTATTTCCGACCTGTCGCCGCAACTGGCGGACATTGTGCGCGAAGAACTGGCCGGCCGTGAATTCATGCCGGTCATCCAGCGTATCGTGGACGTGGGCAGCTATGCCTGCCCTTCCACCTGGAGCGTCGAAACCGACCGCGGCGATACCACCTTCGTGCTGCGCGGCGAAGAAGATATTCGCCGCATCGGCAGCGTTTCCTTGCTGGTGTCGGACAGCCACGGCATCCACTTCCTGATCCGCGACCAGTTCGCGCTGGATAAGCACAGCAAGAAGATCCTCGATCGATTCCTCTAAGCGCGCCGCTAGCGCGCCATGCCATCCAGTTCCGCCAGGACCTCGCCGGGCAAATCGAGCGCCTGTGCGGCAAGGTTCTCCTTGAGGTGGGCAATCGAGGTGGTTCCCGGAATCAGCAGCACATTCGGCGACCGGTACAGCAGCCAAGCCAGGGCCACCTGGTTCGGGGACGCGCCCAACCGGGCGGCGACACTCGACAAGGTAGACGATTGCAGCGGCGAGAAGCCGCCCAAGGGGAAGAACGGCACGTAGGCGATACCATCGCGTGCCAGTTCATCAATCAAGGCGTCGTCATTGCGGTGCGCCAGATTGTACTGGTTTTGCACGCACACGATCTCGCACATCCGCCGCCCCTCGGCTACCTGGGCATGGGTCACGTTGCTCAAGCCGATGTGGCGTACCAGGCCTTTGCGCTGCAGCTCCACCAGCGCGGCAAGCGGCTCTTCGATCGAGCCCTCAGCCGGCTGCATCGGTTCGATCATCAGGCGCAAATTGACGACATCCAGCTTGTCGAGCCCCAGGTTGCGCAAGTTGTCATGCACGGCCTGTTCCAGTTCAGCAGGCGAACAAGCCGGCAGCCAGGAAGCGTCGGCGCCGCGCCGGGCGCCAATTTTCGTGGCAATCACCAGGCCATCGCGGTAGGGCGCAAGGCTTCGCGGATCAATTGGTTGGTTACGTGCGGGCCGTAGAAATCGCTGGTGTCGATGTGATCGACACCGGATTCAACCGCCGTGCGCAAGACCTTCAATGCGCCTGCTGTATCGGCCGGCGGTCCGAAAACATGCGGCCCCGAAAGGCGCATGGCGCCGTATCCCATGCGATTAACGATCAGGTCTCCGAGGCAGTAAGTGGATGGTTGCTGGGACATGGTAGAGCTCCTTTTCAATGAGGTTCCCAGTCTAGAAGCGAATCGACCGTTCGATAAGCCGGTATAATCAAAACAGCCCGTACGAAACTTTGCACAATGCGCGTCGATCTTGCCGACCTGAATGCTTTCATTGCCGTTGCACGCGCCCAAGGCTTTCGCGATGGCGCGCGTGCGATGGGCGTCAGCCCATCCGGTCTCAGCGAAGCGGTGCGCCGCCTGGAAGCCCAGTTGGGAGTGCGGCTGCTGAACCGCACCACACGCAGCGTCACCTCCACTGAAGCGGGCAAGCGCCTGCTGGCGCGCCTCCAGCCCGCCCTGTCAGAAGTCGATGCCGCCCTCGCCGAAGTGAACGGCTTGCGCGACCGGCCAGCCAGCAGATTGAGGCTGAACGTCCCCATCAGTGCAGCACGACTGGTATTGCCGGCCATCGTACCGGCGTTCCTGGCCGCCTACCCCGACATACAACTGGAAATTACCGCAGAAGAGGGCCTCGTCGACGTGCTTGCCGCGGGCTGCGACGCAGGCATTCGCTATGACGAGCGCCTTGAGCAGGACATGATCGCAGTACCTATCGGCCCACGGGTCCAGCGCTTTGCCGCCGCTGTCGCGCCGGCCTACCTCGACAAACGCGGACGGCCCGACCATCCACAACAACTGCTCCAGCACGATTGCTTGCGCATGCGTTTTGCCGGACGCGCAGTGCAACCATGGGAATTCAGGCGCGCTGGGGAAACCGTGAAAGTCGATGTCAACGGCCCCTTGCTGGTGGAGCCATCCGGTGCCGTCGAACTGATCGTCGACGCGGCCAAGGCAGGAAGCGGGATCATCTACCTGTTCGAAGACTGGCTGCGCCCACACCTGGACAACGGCGCCCTGGAAGCGGTGCTGGAACCCTGGTGGCAATCCTTTACGGGCCCTTTCCTCTACTACCCAGGGCGCCGGCTGGTTCCGCCGCCCTTGCGCGCTTTCATAGACTTTTTGACTTCCTCCCCTACCTTGGCCTGCGGCCACCGCTTACGCGGAAAGGAAGGGGATTCCTTCTGCACTATCGCCGGCACGCAGGCCGTTTTAAGCGCAAAGGTGGGTTCCTGCTGATGACGGCCTCACTGCGCCATTCACAACACAGGCGAACCGGGCGTCGTCCCGCCCTTCGCTACACATCATTGCCGCCCCGCGACGCAATATATTGATTGCGCCGACCACGTCGGCGTGGTTTTCGTAGCCGCACCCAATGCAACTGAACACCGCTTGCGTACGCCGATTCTCCGGCGACACAACGCCACAAGCGAGGCAAGTCTGGCTCGTATGATGTGGCGGCACTGCTATCAGCTCGCCACCTCTCCATGCCAGTTTATATGCCAACTGTCGCCGGAACTCGAACCACCCCTGGTCGAGTATGGCCTTGTTCAGGCCGGCCTTGGCACGCACATGCTTGCCAGGGGCTGCGCAAGTTCCCGCCGCAGACTTCGTCATATTGCGTACCCGCAGCTCTTCCACCACCACGACCGCGTGATTATTGCAAATCGTTGTTGTGGCTTTATGCAGGTAATCACGGCGCACATTGACAATGCGCGCATGGACACGCTGGACACGTGCTTTCGCCTTGCTCCAGTTCCGGCTGTATTTGACCTTGCGGGCCATTGACTGCTGCGCCTTGCGCAGCGCGATTTCATGCCGTCGGAAACTATTGATCGGTTCCAGATGCCCGCCGTCCGATAGCGTTGCAAAGCGCACGATGCCCATGTCGATACCAACCGGGCTGCCAATGGCCGTGACCGGCTCGTCCATGCGTTCCGTCTGGATCGATACCGACCAGTGCCCTGCACGAAGGCTAACGGTAATGTTGCGGACGGTACCAAGCACTGGGCGGCTGTTGCGGTAACGCAGCCAACCCAACTTGGGCAGGAACAGGCGATTGTTGCCCTGTTCGAGTTTGATTTGCTGGGGATCGGGATAATGGAAACTTTCTCGCCTGCCCTTCTTTTTAAAGCACGGGAAACCCGCCCGCTTGGCGAAAAAATTGGCAAAAGCGCGATCCAGGTTCTTCAGCGCCTGTTGCAGGGGATGGGTTGGCGCTTCCTTCAGCCAAGGGGTGTCCGGATCGTGGCGCCACGTTGTCAGCAACCTGCACAGAGCGGGGTAACTCAGATATTTGTCGCCGCCTTTGAAGCGCCTTTTCTGCACTTCCAGCCCTTTGTTAAACACGAACCGGCAGGCGCCAGCAAAACACTGCAGCGACCTACGCTGCTGCTCACTGGGAATCAGCTCAAACTGGAAGGCTTGCAAGCGCATAATACTGTAATTATATACAGCACCTGGAACAGGCGCGTTCAGTTGGACGCCGTCGGCGTCCGCGCTCTTGACCTCGGCCTGAAGGCCGAGGCTTGCCGCGCTTTAGGTCAAAAGTGAAAATTGACATGGATCATGTGCCCGAATTTTTTCCAGCGGCACAATTGCGGTTCGACACTACTGGAGAACCCCATGGATTCCATCGTCTTCGGGCCGGACCTCGCATTGGGCATTCCCGTTCTCGACCAGTCGCACCGCATCGTCTTCGACATGCTCGACGCCATGGAAAGCCTGCCCCGTCCCGCCTTTGACGCAGCCTGCCGCGACCTGGCAACTGAATTCATGGAACACCTGCGCGAAGAAAACAGCCTGATGGAGCGCATTGCCTACCCGGCTGCCCAGGCCCACCGCGCAGCCCATGGCTACTTGCTGGAAAAGGTCGCCCGCACCCTGCGCCTGCTGAAGGACGACGAGGAAGCCACGGCACGCGACATCATCCGCACGCTGCCGGACTGGCTCGAAGCCCACATCAACACCATGGACCTTGCGCTCGCAGTTGCGGCTTCCCGGTTAGAGTAATAAAGTGCTTGACTTAGAGTGCACTCTAACTTTTACGATCACCCCATGGAATCGCACCTGAGCATTGACGAAGTCGCCAAACGTACCGGCCTCACGGCCTACACCCTCCGCTATTACGAGCGCATCGGGCTGATTGCCCCGGTCAATCGTGCGGCGGGCGGCCAGCGGCGTTACGCGGCCTCGGACCTTGCCTGGATCGAATTCCTGCTGCGTCTGCGAACGACCCATATGCCAATCGGCAAAATGCAGTCATTCGCAAAACTTCGCGGCGCTGGGGACTCGACGGTGCCTGAACGGCGCCGGATGCTAGAAGAGCATATGCAGGACGTGCTCGCCGAAATCGAGGCGATGCAACAATCTGCAGCATCATTGCAGGCCAAGATCGAGTATTACCGCTCACTGGAGCAGTCCCTGGCGTCGAATCCAACCACCGATGGAGCACATGCCAATGAACACCGAAAGCCGCTACGAGCGCGGGCTCGCAAAACTGCGTGAAGTCGACGGCCAGGCCGGCGACCGCGTCGTGCAAAGCCTGGAAGATATTGCGCCCGATTTCGCCCGCTACCTGATCGAATTCCCCTTTGGCGACATCTATTCGCGCCCGGGGCTTGACCTGAAATCACGCGAGATCGCTGTGGTGGCCGCGCTGACCGCCATGGGCAACGCTGCGCCCCAGCTCAAGGTGCACATCCACGCCGCCCTCAACGTCGGCGTCAGCCGCGAAGAGATCGTGGAGACCATCATGCAGATGGCCGTCTACGCCGGCTTTCCGGCCGCGCTCAACGGCCTGATGGCCGCCAAAGAAGTGTTCGCGCAATAAAAAAGGGGCAGCAAGAGCTGCCCCATACACCCCCTACAGGTGAGAAAACTGGTAAGCCGGTCAGGCGACGGCGAGTTCCTGCGCCATGCCGCCGGACGACATGGCCTCGAGCCTGGCGCGGTCGGTAATCCGCAGATCGCGGTTGCTCAGGACGATCGAGCCATCCTGGCGCAGGCGGGCCAGCTGGCGGCTGACGCTTTCCACGGTCAGGCCCAGGTAGCCGCCGATATCTTCACGCGACATGCGCAACTGGAAGCTGGTCGAAGAGTAGCCGCGCTGGGCGTAACGGCCGGCGAGGTTCAGCAGGAACATGGCCAGCCGCTGTTCGGCACGCATATGACTCAGGAACAGCATCACCGACTGCTCGCGCTGGATTTCGCGGCTCATGGTGCGGTGGAACTGCTGCAGCAGGCCAGGAATCTGCATCACCAGCTCTTGCAGGCGGTTGAAGGGGATCTCGCAGACTTCACTGTCCTCCAGCGCCACGGCGTTGCAGGAATGCTGGCCATTGCCGATGGCTTCCATGCCCAGCAGGTCGCCGGCCATGTGGAAACCGCCAATCGTCTGTTCGCCGCGCTGGTTCACCTGCACGGTCTTGAAGTGGCCGAAGCGCACGGCATACAGGCTGTGGAAGCTGTCGCCGGTCTTGTACAGCGGCTCGTCGCGGTTCACGCGGCGGCGGCGGGAAATGATCTGGTCAAGGCGAGCAACATCTTCGTCGGCCAGGCCCTGTGGCAGGCAAAGGCGGTTGAAGCTGCACAGCGAGCATTTGGCTGCGACTGGTGCGCAGGATTTGGTGGCGTTTGCAGGGGTGATTGGGATGACCGGGCTCATTTTGCTGCTCCTTGTTTTCGATGGAAGCAGTATTGCGCCCGGCGTCATTTCCCGGTATCAAGCATCCTGTGTAGTTGCTGTAGTGGTTCCCCTACAGCCGCTCAGATCAGCCCGTGCTCGAGGGCATAGCGGGTCAGCTCAGCATTCGTGGACATGCCCATTTTCTCGAGGATGCGGCTGCGATAGGTTGTCACAGTGTTAGGACTGAGGTGTAGTTTTTCCCCTATGCGCACCAGGGACTCGCCCTGGGCAATCAGCTTGAAGACTTCCAGTTCGCGGTTGGAAAGCTCTTCGTGGTCGCCGCTCGCGCCGCCGCCGACCAGGGTTGCCAGTTTTTCAAGCAACGCCGGGCTGACGTGCTTGCCGCCCGAGGCAGCCTTGCGCACGGCCTCGATCAGGGTCGCCGTCGGCGCATCCTTGGTCAGGTAGCCGGAGGCGCCCGATTTCAGCGCGCGCACCGCGTAAATTTCCTCGGAATAGGTGCTCAGCACCAGCACCGCCATGCGCGGGCATTCGCTGCGCAGGGTCTTCAACAGGTCCAGGCCATTCTTGCCCGGCATCTTGATGTCCACCAGTGCCACGTCGAAACTGCGCTCGGCCACGCGCTGCATCGCTTCCACGGCGTTGCCGGCCTCGCCCTCCACGCTGATGTCGGGCGCAGTGCCCAGCATGAGGCGCACGCCGTTGCGTGCAATCGCATGGTCGTCGACCAGCAAAACGGTGATCCTGTCACCCATTCTTGTCCTCCAAAGGCAGGCGCAGCTGCAGCGTAGTGCCCTGCCCGGCCTTGCCGCTGATATTCAGTTCGCCGGCAAAGCGGCGCGTGCGCTCGTGCATGCCGAACAAGCCCCAGGATTCGCGGTCGGACAAGCCGGCACTCTCGATACCCTTGCCATTGTCTTCCACCCGCAGCACCACGTTTTCGCCGTCAATGTCCACGATGACGCGCGCCTCGCTCGCTTCGGCATGGCGCACCACGTTGGTCAGCGCTTCCTGCGCGACGCGGAACAACATGGTGCTGCGCTCCGCATCGAGCTCCAGCGCCTGCGCCTCCGGCGTGATATTGCAGGTGCATTGCAAGCCGCTGCGCTGCGCCACCTGTTCCGCATACCATTCCAGCGCAGGCCAGATGCCCAGCTGGTCCAACACGCTTGGACGCAGGTCGGTAATCACGCGGCGCACGGTCTCTATCGCATCTTGCGCCAGCTTGGCCGCATCCTTCAACAGTGGGTCCGATTGCTCGCCGCCGCGCTCGATGGCGACCGAGATATAGGCCTTGATGCCGGTCAGCAGGCCGCCCAGTTCATCATGGATTTCCTGGGCGATGCGGGTGCGTTCGTGTTCCTTCAGTTTTTCCTGGTACGCGGCCAGTTCACGCAGCTCTTTCTGCGACTGCCGCAGCACCTGTTCAGCCAGTTGTTTCTCGTCGATCAGGCGCTGCTCGCGCAGCAGGCGGTCGATGGCACCAGCCAGGAAGTCGAGGTAGCGGCCGTCGCTGTCCTTCACCAGGTAGTCGCGCGCGCCGCGGCGCATCGCTTCTGCCGCCACGGTGGCACTGTCGGCGCCGGTCAGCATCATCACCGGGATATTTGGCTGAGGCTCGCCGCGGTCTGCCGCAAGGCGGGCTAGGAATTCAAGCCCGGTCAGGTCGGGCAAGTGATAATCGAGCAGGATGCAGTCGGGCTCTTCGCGCAAGGCGATATCCAGGCCTTCCTGGCCGCTTTCCGCTTCCAGCAATTCGCAGTTGAAGCCCGGCGCCTGCGCAAAGGCGCGGCGGCAGGCGATACGGTCAACGATATCGTCTTCGACGATAAGGACCCTTACCCTGTTCATGGCAGCTCGCTGATGGTCCAGTACAGGTTGATGGAGCGGACCACCTCCACGAACTGGCGGTAGTCCACCGGCTTGGTCATGTAGCCGGCGACGCCCAGGTCGAAGCTGCGCATCTTGTCCTGCTGTTCTTCCGACGTGGTCAGGACGATGACCGGGATGCGGCGCAGCAGCGGGTCCTGCTTGACGTTCTGCAGGAACTCGATGCCGTTCATGATCGGCATGTTCAGGTCCAGCAGGATGATGCATGGCTGTTCGTTGCCCGGCTCGCGCAGGTATTCCAGCGCGGCCTCGCCGTTTTCCGTCGCCACGACACGGTTGCTGACATGGACTTCCTTCAGCGCGCGCAGGATGGTCATCACGTCGACCTGGTCGTCCTCCACCAGCAGGATCGGCTTGCTCGTATTATTCATGCGTTATTCTTTCTTTTCTTTGGCAGGGTGAAATAGAAGGTCGTGCCCTTGCCCAGCTCGGACTCCAGCCACACCCTGCCCTGGTACATTTCCACAATTTTTTTCACCAGCGCCAGGCCGACACCCGTGCTTTCAACCCGGTCGCGCGGCGCCAGCGTCTGGAACAGCTGGAAAATCCGTTCAAAATGACGCTCCGCGATGCCGGGGCCGTTGTCGCGAACGTGGAAGCGCCACTGGCTGCCTTCGTCGGCCCAGCCCACTTCGATTTCGCCTTCCGGCTTGTCCATGTACTTGACCGCGTTGGACACCAGGTTGTGGAACAACTGCTGGATGCGGGTCGGTTCGCCGGCAACTGTCGGCATGCCGGGCATCACGGTAACCTTGATATGCGCCGGAACTGCCAGCAGGTCAACCACTTCGGCCACCAGCTGGTCGAGCTGCACCGGCACCACGGCTTCCTTGATGCGGCCCACGCGCGAATACTGCAGGATGCCGTCGATCAGGGCACCCATGCGGTGGACCCGGTTGATCAGGAGCCGCATGTGCTCCTTGCCTTCTTCATTGAACTTGTCAGCGTAATCATGCGCCAGCCAGTCGGCCAGCGAGCCGATGCCGCGCAGCGGCGCTTTCAGGTCGTGCGATACGACGTAGGCAAAGTTGGTCAGTTCTTCGTTGGCGCTGGTGAGCTCCTGCAGCAGTTGCTGCGCCTTTTCTTCGGCGTGCTTGCGCTCGGTGATGTCGCGCACCAGTCCAGTGAACATGCGGCGCCCGCCCAGCCACATTTCCGTGACGGCCAGGTCCATCGGGAAAATACTGCCGTCGCGGCGCAGGCCCTGCACCTCACGGCCCTTGCCGATGATGCGCTTTTCGCCGGTGGTCATGTAATGCTGCAGGTAGCCGTCGTGCGCTTCGCGGTGCGGCGCCGGCATCAGGATCTTGACGTTGCGGCCCAGGACTTCCGATTCCGGATAGCCGAACATGCGCTCTGCGGCCGGGTTGACCCGTTCGATGATGCCGTGCTCGTCGATCGTGATGATCGCATCGACCGCCGTTTCGAAGATCGCGCGCATGCGCGCTTCGCTTTCCTGCAGCGCGTGTTCGGCCTTCTTGCGGGCGCTGATATCGTGGATGGTCGCCATCACCATCGGCTGGGTGCCATTGTCCTGCAGGGGCGACAGGCTCACCTCGACCGGGAACTCGGTGCCGTCCTTGCGGGTGGCGAACAGTTCGAATCCGGCCCCCATGGCGCGCGGATGCGGGCGTTCGAAATAGCTGCTGCGCAGGCCAACGTGGCCGTGGCGGAAGCGTTCCGGAATCAGCGATTCCAGCGACTTGCCTTGCAGTTCGCCCGGCTCATAGCCAAACAGGTTTTCCAGCGCCGGGTTGACCAAGATCAGTTGGCCTTCGTTGTCGATGATCAGCATCGCGTCCGTCGCCGACGCCAGCAGCCATTGCAGGCTGCGTTCCGCAATCGTTGAATGTGTCAAAGCCTGGTCCTGTCGGTGGTCAAATCCTGTCATCCTAAGATTGTAGCGTCCCTTGGGGCAAGAGGCCAAATGCGGGTCCTCAAGAATAAGTCGGTCAAACTTGACTTAGGTCAAGCGGCACAGGTGACGCGGCGCAAGATGCCCGTTAAAGTGCCCCAAAAGTGGAGACTAGCCATGCTACCTGAAGAAATTGACCGTTGGACTGCCGTCCTGCGCCAGCGGCGCGAGGTGCTGGCTGGCCGCGACTCCGCCGAAGTGGCTGCGATCGATGCTGCGCTGGAGCGTTTGCAGGCCGGGACCTTTGGCCAGTGCCTGCACTGCGGGGGCGCGATCTCCGCGGGGCGCATGCAGGCCCAGCCTGGGGCCGCGACTTGCCTGGCATGCCAGGAACTCGCCGAACGCCAGCGCTCCTTCATCTCGCTTCCTGCCGCTTAACGCAGCTTCGACCTGTATGGCCTGCATGCCGGGCCTTCGCTTTCCGCCCCATTGCAGATATGCCGCCGGCACTCCACGGCGCCGGGCTCGCCAGGCCATGGGCAGCGCTTGAAGACTTCCGCGTACCTCTCCGGTTCGGCTACAGGCTTGCGGCGCAGTGCACTTTTCTTGCGTGGCGGCTGTTTGGCGCTGACCTGATGCTTCGAGCGCGCAGTAGCGCCATTCCCAGGGCGCGCGCGGTGGCGCGGAGCCGCGACGGGCTTGCTTGCTGCGGGCTCCGTGACCGATGAACCCTCCAACGCCGACCCGCCTTGCCTGCTGGCGGCCTGCATTCCCGGTTCCGCAAGCGCCGGCGCCCGCGCCACGGCCTGTGGCCCTGGCGCCGTCTGCGCCCTGCCGCCATCCGGTGCAAGCGTGGTGGCGACTGCCATCAGGTCCCGTTCAATGCCTACGCGCTGCGCGAGGACGACCGCGCCACCCGCCAGGCCGGCCAGCAGCGCTCCGCATGACATCCAGAACACCGGCCCTTGCCACTCCAGCAGCCGCGCCCGCGACGGGCGGCCGGGGCGCACAGGCGGTTCCGCGCCCGCATCCTGCGCCGGCGGCGGCTGCGGCTTTTCGCTGTCGTCTTGTTGTTCTGTCATACGCCAAACATAGCAACAATTACATGGGAATGTCGCATGCTTGTGGCTCACGTGACGCTTGAGCTAAGATAATTACTCCGGTGCAAATGGGCCACACCCATGAAAAGCTTCCAGGGCTTCTTCCGTGATCTAGGACTCCAGCGCAAACTCTTGCTGGTGTCGGTCCTCACGACGATTGCGGCCATGCTCGTTGCACTGCTTGCACTGTCCAGCTACGACTTGCTGGTCGCCCGCCCGCGCGTGCTACAAGACCTCGCCGTGCGCAGCGAACTGTTCGCATTGAGCCTCGATTCGGACCTCAACTTCGGCGACAGCAGCGCTGCGGCGCGCAAGCTGGAAGCCTTGCGCAGCAGTCCCGAGATTACCCAGGCCTGCCTGTTCACTGCCGACAAACGCGTGTTTAGCCACTTCAACCGCGATCCCTCCGAAAGGTGCGAATGGTCGCAGGAACTGGAACGCGAAGGGCATCGCTTCGACGGTTACGCATTGGCGACGCTATCCCCCATCCGGTTCGAGCGCGAGCTGGTCGGCTACCTGGCGACCATTTACCACCTGCCGTCGGTGCTGGAGCGACTGCGCCAGTACGGCCTGGTGCTCGGCGTGGTGCTGCTCACCCTGTCGTTTGGCGGCATCCTGTATGCCTTCAGTTCACGCCGGCTGGTCACGCAGCCGCTGCTC
Organism: Pseudoduganella sp. R-34; assembly: GCF_049904655.1. Lineage (NCBI taxonomy): Bacteria > Pseudomonadati > Pseudomonadota > Betaproteobacteria > Burkholderiales > Oxalobacteraceae > Pseudoduganella > Pseudoduganella sp. R-34. The sequence goes on along the minus strand of NZ_CP184572.1, from coordinate 3,546,044 downwards.
GCGCTGTCTGCCGTCGCCGACCGCGTCACGCGCGAGCAGCGCTTCGACCTGCGCTCGCCGGTCAGCAGCCGAGACGAAGTCGGCCGGCTGGCCACGGCCTTCAACGCCATGCTCGCCACCATCGCAGCGCGCGATGCAGCCCTGCGCCGTAGCCAGGCCCTGCTCACCAACATCGTCGAGAAGTCCTCAGCGGTGATCTACGTCAAAGACCTCGACGGCCGCTACCTGATGGTCAACCACAGCTTCCGCATGCTGCTGCCTCCCGGGTCGCCTGAGCCACTCGGGAATACCGACGAAGTGCTGTTCAGCCGAGACATGGCGCATTCGATCCGCCAGGCTGACCGCGCAGTGTTGGCGAGCGGGCGGGCCTCCAGCCATGAAGAAACCTCCGGCGGCACAGTGGGCGGCCCACGCACGTATATATCAGAGAAATTCCCCCTGATCGATGAATTCGGCCATATCTGGGCGCTGGGCGGCGTCTCCACCGACATCACGGACCGCAAGCGCAGCGAACTGGAACTCGAAGACCTGGTCAATGTGCGCACCCGCCAGATCGCCGACACCAACCGCGAACTGGCCGATTCCCTCGGCAGCCTCCAGCGCGCGCAAGAGGAGCTGGTGCGCAGCGAAAAGCTGGCGGCGCTGGGTTCTCTGGTTGCCGGCGTGGCGCACGAATTGAATACGCCTATCGGAAACAGCCTGCTGGCCGTCAGCACCCTGCTGGACCAGACCACGGCCTTTGCCTCCGCGGTGGAATCCGGCGTCAAGCGCTCCGCACTCGCCGCCTATCTTGGCGACGTCAACAACGGCAGCCAGATCGTGCTGCGCAACCTTCATCGTGCGGTGGACCTGGTGTCGAGCTTCAAGCAGGTTGCCGTCGACCGGGCGACTTCGCAAAGCCGTGAATTCCAGCTGGATGAACTGGTATCAGAAATCCTGCTGGTGCTGATGCCGACGTTTAAGAAGTCCGGCATCCGGGTCAGCCACGCCATTCCGCGCGGGATCGTCATGGCCAGCTACCCGGGACCATTCGGCCAGGTGCTCATCAACCTCGTCAACAATGGATTGATCCATGCCTTTGAAGGCAAGGAGCATGGCGAAATCGTCATCACGGCCGACGCCATCGGCACGGACTCGGTAGCGATCTCGGTACGCGACAACGGCATCGGCATCGCTCCCGAAAACATGGGCAAGATCTACGATCCCTTCTTCACCACCAAATTGGGACGCGGCGGCTCCGGCCTTGGGCTCAACATCGTCTACAACATCGTGTATGGCTTGCTCGGCGGGCGCATAGACGTAAAAAGTGCCCTCGGAGAGGGCACCAGTTTCATCCTGACCTTGCCGGTCAGGGTTTAATGGATTTCCAGCTTGCGGCTACCCTGCTTGGCCTTTTTCGGCAAAGTCAGCTCCAGCACGCCGCCTTCGCACTTGGCGGTGGCCCGGCTGTCATCAATATCGTGTTCCAGGGTAAAGCTGCGATACTGCTCGCCGAAATAGCGTTCGCTCCGCACAACGGTACCGCCCTGCTTTTCCTCCTCGACCCGCTTGGTCTCGGCGGCGATCGTCACGCGGTTGCCGGAAATGTCGACCTTGATGTCGTCCTTGTTCACGCCCGGCACGTCGGCTCGAACGGTGTACGAGGATTCATTTTCGTGCACGTCGATGCGGATCGGCTGTTGCCCCTCTCCTTCGCGCGTGATGTTTGCCATCCTGAAGTCGCGGAACAGGTCTTCAAAGTTGCGGAAGGGATCGAAACGGGCCAGCTCAGTCAATGGATCGTAACGCCTCAGATTAGCCATGATTTCCTCCTTTCTCGTAATGCGACAATATTTTAGGCCTCGATCAGGCGGCTTGCCACAGATTCTGGCAATCGGGCGGACTGTCGCTTTCATGACTAATCTATGGCGCCGAAGCCTTCATAAAAGGCAACGACTTTTCTCATTCAGAAATAAATGCTAGGCTACTCTTTTGTGAAATTTACATCGGAGCAGCAAATGATCGTCGGCATCGACCTCGGCACCACCAATAGCCTCATCGCCGCCTGGCACAACGGCGAGCCACGGTTGATCCCCAACAGCCTGGGGGAGTTCCTCACCCCGTCCTGCGTCAGCGTTGACGAAGACGGCACCATCCTGATCGGCAAGGCGGCGCGCGAGCGCCTGCAGACCCACCCCACCAACAGCGCTTCCGTCTTCAAGCGCCATATGGGCAGCAACAAGCAGTTCACGCTCGGCGGGCGCAACTTCCGCGCCGAGGAACTGTCGGCGCTGATCCTGCGCGCCTTGAAAGAGGATGCAGAAGCGGCCCTCGGCCAGCCAATCACCGAAGCGATCATCACCGTTCCGGCCTATTTTTCCGACGCGCAGCGCAAGGCAACCCGCGCCGCAGGCCAGTTGGCAGGCCTCAAGGTCGAACGCCTCCTGAACGAACCGACAGCCGCCGCCCTCGCCTACGGCATTCACCAGCGCGGCAAGGAGACCCAGTTCCTGGTGTTCGACCTGGGCGGCGGGACCTTTGACGTTTCCGTACTCGACCTGTTTGAGGGCGTGATGGAAGTGCGGGCCTCCGCCGGCGACAACTTCCTGGGCGGCGAAGACTTCGTCAACCTGCTGATCGACGAGTTCTTCAAGCAGGCTTCCATTCCCGTCGAACTGAAGCAGGACGGCCGGTTCATGCAAAGCCTGGTGGCGCAAGCCGAGCAGGCCAAACGCAAGCTCAGCGAAGCGCCGGAAGCGCTGCTGCAGACCAACCACGCCGGCATCACCTATTCCATGCCGCTGGACGAGGCAGGCCTCGAACGCATCACCGCGCCCTTGCTGGCTCGCCTGCGCTCGCCGGTCGAGCGCGCACTGCGTGACGCCAACCTGCAGACTGCCAGCCTGGATAACATCGTGCTGGCCGGCGGCGCCACGCGCATGCCGATCGTGCGCCGCATGGTGGCACGCATGTTTGGCCGATTCCCATCCTGCGACATCAATCCGGATGAAGTGGTAGCGCTGGGCGCGGCCGTGCAAGCCGGCCTGAAAATGAACGATGCCGCCCTGGACGAAGTGGTCATGACCGACGTGGCTCCCTACTCGCTGGGCGTCGAGGTATCGATGCACCTGGGTGGCGACCAGTATTCGCACGGCCACTTCGATCCGGTCATCGAACGCAACACCGTGGTCCCGGTCAGCAAGGTCAAGAACTACCATCCGACCAGCGACCGGCAAACTGCCTTGCGCATCAACGTCTTCCAGGGTGAAGCGCGCATGGCCCGCGACAATATCGAGCTCGGAACCATCGAAGTACCGATTTCGCAGGTGCCCGGCCAGAACAACGGCGTGGACGTGCGCTTCACCTACGACGCCAACGGCTTGCTGCAAGTGGAAGCGACGGTGCTCCTGACCAAGCAGACCCACGCCCTGGTGATCGAAGGTAATCCAGGCATGCTGACCCAGGAAGAAATCAAGGAACGCTTCGCCGCCTTGTCCGAGCTGAAGATCCACCCGCGCGAGCGCATCGAATTCCGCACCATGCTGGCCCGCGGCGAACGCCTGTACCAGCAATTGCGCGGCGAAGCCCGCGAACACCTGGGCCGCCAGATCATGCAGTTCGAGCGCGCGCTGGAGGCGCAGGACATGCGGGTTTCGCGCCAGGCCGCCCGCACCTTCAACGAAGCGCTGGAATACTTCGAGCACCAGAGTTTCCTGAACCTGGATTCCTAGCATGCGCGACACTTTCCCCTTCCTGCTCCGGCTTGGACTCGATGCCGGCGCGGACGCCAAGGATATTCGCCGTGCTTATGCGCGCGAGCTGAAAAAGATCGACCAGGAGGCTGACCCGGACGGTTTCCAGGAACTTCGCCAGGCCTATGAAGTAGCACTTCAATGGCAAGCGCACCTGCAAGTCGAGCGCCAGGCAGCGGCTCCCGCCGGCGTCGACGACGTGGGCCCCCCGCTGGCCGCCGCCCCCGAAACCGAGCCCGTCATTGTCGCGCAGCCGGCTCCCGACGATCCATACCAACTCGCCGACCAGGCTTTCACACAATTCCAGTCCAGCGCACAGGAACTGGTGTCGAAAAACGAGAGCAGGCACCAGTCCCGCTGGCGGGAAGCGCTGCAGGCATCGCTATCACACGACAGCCTGCTCAATCTGACTGCGCGCACCATCTTCGAGGCACGCATTGCCCATCTCCTGGCCACCGGCTGGAAGCCCGGGCACGAAACCTTGTTCGTCGCCGCCAGTGAAGTACTGGATTGGGCACGCGACAGCCGCCGCATCCAGCAGTTTGGCGAGGCCGGCGCCATGGTGGACCGTGCCATAGACCAGTGGAAACTGTATGAATCGATGTCGGCACACGCCATGGGGACCGTCAAACAGTTGATCCAGACGGTCCGCAATACGCCAAATCCCGAACGCGTCGCGGCGAGGGACGACCTGATTCTGTTCCATCAGCTGACGGACCGCTTCTATCACTGGTTCTCAATCATCATCGATCGCGAGATCCTGCAGAAATGGCACCAGGCAGCGCAGGCCGAGATCGCGCGCAACGGCACAACGGGCGCCGTTCCGCTTGGCGAAGCTCCTGTGGAAAGCAGCGGCAAGTCGGGCTGGAGCTGGTCGGGCTGGCAGATCACTTTCATGATCATCCTGCTGGTGAAAGGATGCGCCGCGCTTCTTACCAGCGGCAGCCACGGACCAAGCTATACCTCCACGACGGGCCAAGCCGACCCGGTCGCCTACCAGAACGCGGTCAACCAGGCCATGCGCGAAGAACTGCAAGCCGCCAGGACGCTGCAGATCGCCCCGGAAGAGACGCCGCCCACCGAGGAGCAGCTGGAAGCAGTTCGGCGACAGATCTTCTATGTACCAGACCCGGGCAAAGGGTCAGGAGTGCTGAAAGTGAGTTTCGACATCGAGCTGGACGGGATGGGCAAAGTCATCAACGTGCAGAGAACCCAGTCATCCAGCGACCAGGCGTATGACGAAGCGGTTGCCCGGACCTTGAAACACACGACGGTATTCCCGCCGGGCACGCAGCGCAAGTTCCCGGTCTCGTTTTCTTACAAGCTGCCTGATTAGGCCCGCGTCAGATGCTCTTCTTCGCCTTGGCTTCCGGCTGAGGTTCCAGGAGGGGCGATTCCCACTCCATCCAGTCGGGTCCAAACAGCTCCGATGGATGCTGGGTTCGCTCGGAACCGTTGCCGCACGCCAGGCTGTCAGCGGGACAGTACTTGTCGCAACCCCAGCAGACCCGCTCCGGGTGCAAGGGAATGATTGGAAACTTCTTTGCCATGCTTCAATCCTAGCCCTCCCGCCCCCGCCTCAACCTTAATCCAGATCAAGTTTCCGCTGACCTTGCGTTCGCTGTCGAACTGACCCGCTGATCCTGCCATGGCACATTGCCCGTGTATGGGAGACAAACATGACTGAAGTCCGCAAGGGCCAGGCCCCCGCCAAGCTGGAACGCGCCGAGTTCCACCTGCGCTTTACGCGCAATTTTGCCGACCCGCGCTTCGACAGACTGCGCGACGAGGTGGCGAAGCTGGAGGAAGTGGCGTGGCAAGATTTCAGCGACAGCCGCAAGGCGCCGGTGACGGAACCGGCCGGGTCGGGATATGCCGATCCTGGCTACGAGCTGTCAGTTGAATGGAAGGCCGCTGCTGCCCGCCTGCAAGCAGCCGAACAGCGACAGAAAGATCCTGCCACGCCTTCACGCGTCCTGTTGATCTGCGGCGCCGCGCGGAATGACGGCACCTGCCCCGGCGAAATGTCGAAAACCTGGCGCATGCTCAAGCTGGCGGAGGCCACGCTGGCCAGCGAAGGAATCGATACCGACGTCCTGGACCTGAGCCGCCTGACCTCCGAGTTTGAATTGCGCATCCATCCGTGCAAGGGCTGCGTTTCCACCGCCATGCCGCTTTGCCACTGGCCCTGCAGCTGCTACCCCAATCACGGCCTTGGCCAGGTCAATGACTGGATGAACGATATATATGAAAAGTGGGTGTCCGCGCACGGTGTCATCATCTTTACGCCGGTGTACTGGTACCAGGCGCCTTCCGTGCTGAAGCTGATGATCGATCGCCTGGTATGCGCAGACGGCGGCAATCCCGACCCGACCAGCACCCATGGCAAGAAGCCCGAGGAAGCTAAGGCCCTGGAGCTGGCCGGCTGGCCCTACCCCAAACACCTGGCCGGGCGCGCCTATGGCCTTGTGGTGCATGGCGACGTCGCCGGCGTGGAAAGCCTGCGGCGCAATCTCTCCGACTGGCTCGATTGGATGGAGTTGATCGATGCCGGCGCGCAGGCCCGGCTTGACCGCTACCTTGGCTATTACGAGCCTTACGCCACTAGCCACGATGCGATGGACAAGGACGAAGCCCTCAAGCAAGAAGTCCGCAACGTCGCGCGCGCCGTCGGGCATGCCGTGCGCATGCTGCGCTCAGGCACCCTGGCCCGGCCCGACAAAGGCGTGCGATCGCCGCGCCCGAAGTAAATGAAATGGGCCGGCATTCCGCACAGGATTGCCGGCCCTCGGTACAAGCATTACTGTGCGGCGGTTGTGAACGTCCAGGACTTGTTGATGGTCTTTCCATCCACGACAGCGATCAGCGCCACGTTGTAGGCGGTAGCGGCCTTCAGCCGCAGCACCGGCACCAGCGTTGCGGTGAAACCTTGCATGTTCCCGTCATCCGTCAGCGCAGGACCATTGCTCGCGATGACCGGGCCCAGCTTGCCTCCCTTGTTCACCAGGATGCGCGCTTCGACTGCCGTGCCGCCCGCAGGCGTCAGCGTGAACTGGCTGATCGCAATCGGCGCCGTCACTGCCATGCCCCTGGTTTCGAAACTGACCGTTACGGGCGTGCCCGCTTCGACCAGGTCCGGCACAGGCGTTGGCGTTTCGGTGCGATTGAAGAAGACAAAAGGCACGTCCGCCTGGTTTGCGTAGGGATATGCGCGAATACTGCCCGCGCCCGGCAACTGCGCCGTTTGCGTTGTACTCGTCGCAACGTCCACCACGCACAGGGTCGACGCGCCCTCCGCCGGGTTGAAGTTGTTTGCCGCTACACCGATGTCGATGGTGCTGGCAAACAGCAGGGCCGCGTGATAAACCGAATTGGCCCACTCCGCAACACAGGTCATGTATTTGTCCGTACCGACTGTGCTGAAGATCGCCTCCCCCGAGACCGAGGCGGTATAGCCCGCCGCGGCAATCCGGTCCCCCGCGCGAACGCCTGTGTACCCAGGCTTGCCCGCCGTTTCGCCATGCAGTTCGCTGATGCCGTTCTGGTTGATGTAGCTCCAGTGCGCGCCCGCCGACTTGTCCAGCAACAGGCTCTGGGCCAGCAACCCGGAACCGATCTTGCTGCGCAAGGCATTGATGGCGTTGAAGATGCTCAGGTTGCCGCTGCCAGCCGCGTAAGTCGGCGCCGGAACCGACGTGACGATATTGCCTTCGGTAGGCGATGGCGTCTGCGTGGTTGGAGCAGGAGACACTACCGGCGCGCCCCCCGAGCCACCGCCGCCACCGCAAGCCGCCAGCAGCAAGGCCAGGGCAAGCGCCGGAAAACTCCGCGAGTTATGCATGGAATCCCCCACGGCGACGCAGGAAGAGCAAGGCACAGCCCAAGCCCAGCAAGGCGGCGGTGCCTGGCTCAGGGATGGCCGCTGGCGCTTGCGGCAAATCCACCACCGCAATAACTTCAGGTGCAGTGGTCTGGACCGGCATCGAAGGGATGAATACCTCAACGACCGGATGGATTTCCTGTGGCGTCGGGATGGAGATCGGCGAGACCGACGGCGTATTGTCGAAACTCGTCAACGGCAAACTGCTGAAAGACTGTGAAGCGGTGTTACTGTAGTTCATGAAGCTAAATTCGATACTGTTTACGGTGCCAGGACCGGCAATCGCTTGAGCACCCGCCAGAACGGAGCAGGCCAGCAGGCAAGACTTGAACAGCGTATTAGCTTTCATATCGCGCTCCATATTTAGGTTGAGAAAACTACAAGCTGACCGAAGCATCAATCATGCCTACGAGATAAGTACTTGATTATGCTGAGTTAGCAAAATCTGTTACGAGGGATGTGTTAAATTTTACGACATCAAACTTTGCACTTGGGAAATATGATGAACGGCAGCCGCCAGGCGGGCGCTAGTACGCGTTCGACTTTGATAACATACGCGATTCCCTTACAAGAACAGCAGGAAGAAAAGCAGGTGTCAACTTGGGTAATTGCCTACCGGAATGCCGACCGGTCTGAGCATCAGATACAGGCAAAGGCGGCTGGCGTGCTGACGGAGCAAGGTGCAGCCATGCTGGTGAGCGACTACCTACGGCAGCAACAGGCAAGCAGCACTGACACCCCGTTAGCTGCCGAGCAGTACAACTTCCAGATCATCCGCATTCATCGGGTTCCCGGGGACGTTGAAAGCGCGTGAGCCACCTCACGCAATTCCCATCCGCCGTCGCCTTTCAAGTGCAGCACATGCGTATGGTGATGCATGACGGCTGCCCGGTGGGCAATGCTGATCAGGGTAGCTCCGCTTTCACGCAGGCTTTTGTAGAGTGAAGCCTCATTGCCGCTGTCGAGCGCGCTGGTCGCTTCGTCCAGGATCACGATGCTTGGTTCATGCACCAGCACACGGCCAAAGGCGAGCCGCTGCTGCTCCCCCATCGATAGCAGTTTCTCCCAATCCTGTACCGCATCGAGCCCGCCGACACGCTCGGCGAGCTGCGGCAGGTGGACTTGCACCAGGATCTCCAGCAGTTGCTCATCGCTCAGCCGCGTCTGCACGCTCGGGTAGATGAGCTGGCTGCGCAGCGTGCCCTGCTGCAGGTAAGGCTGCTGTGGCAGGAAGAAAAACTCTTTCAGCGGCGGATGATGAATCAGGCCGCTGCCGGTATCCCAAAGGCCGGCGATTGCTCGCAACAGCGAACTTTTTCCGCAACCGCTATCGCCTGTGATCAGCAGCGCATCGCCCGGCGCCAGGACGAAAGACAAGTCTTTCACGAGTACGCGCTCGGACTGCGGTGGACACACCGTCAGGGCATCGACGGCGATCTGCTTGCCAGGCCGCATCCTGATCCGCGGACGTGTTTTCCCGCTAACTGCCTCGCCCTCCGCCACCGGCAGCACGAGCTTGGACAGGGTTTGCAGGCGCTCCGTACCCGCCACGAAGCGGCTCAGGCTCTCAAAGTTATCGACGATCACACCCACAGCGCCAAGCACTGCAGTAAAGGCGCCTGCCGCCTGGATTGCCCGCCCTACTTCCAGTTGGCCGGAAAGCACGCCTTCGGCGAGGATCACCCCGGGCAGCACCAATGTGAGTTGGCTGAACGTGCGCTGGAACAAATTCAGGGTGCGCTGCTTCTTGATGAGCCTGCTGAAATTGTGGAACAGCTTGTCGAATTTGCCGTCGAGGTAAGCACGCTCTTGCGCCTCGCCCCGGTAAAAGGCGATCGATTCGGCATTCTCACGCAAACGCATCAGGCCGAAGCGAAAATCCGCTTCGCGCCGCAATTGCGAGAAATTGAGACGGATCAGTGGCGTGCCAAAGACGTAGAGCGCGACCACGGTACCCGTCAGGGCGTACACGGCCAGCACGCCAACCAGCAGATGCGAAATCGACCATAGCACCGCGCTAAACGCCACCAGCTGCATGATCGAGCCCAGAAAGATCAGCAGGAAATGGATCGAGCGGCCGGTGAATGTGTTGACATCTTCGCTGATACGCTGGTCCGGGTTATCGATCTCGCCTTCCGAGGTCAGTTCGTAGTATTTGCGCCCCTGCAGATAGCCATCGAGGAAGCGTCCGGTGAGCCAGCGCCGCCACTGGTTGGCGAACATGTCCCGCATGTAGTAGTAGAAGGCGTAGATCGGCACTGCAAACACCAGGATCAGCAGGCAAGCCCGCACCGACTGCCAGAAACGGTCGCCATCCCGACCGGCCAGCGCCGAAGTCATCTCGCCGGACTGGTTGTTCAGCATCACGGCAAGCTCGGTTTCGGCAAGCATCAGCACAATCAACAGCAGCAGCAAGCCCCAGGCAGACCTCTTTTCATCTCCAAGCCAGTACGGCTTTGCCACGCTGATGAATTGCCTCCATGCGGCCAGCGACAATGGGGGAACACGGCGCCGTCTCGATGGCGCTGGTTCATCCGGAATTGCAGAGGGATTTGCTGTCATCTTCATAGCCTGAGCATACGACTCAGCATAAAGCCACTCCGTGCGGAAACGGACATAGCCCGAATCGGTGCGTCGCGCTGGCCTCCGTTGACACGATTCGTTGTTGCGGACAAACTTGTTTCATGCTGGCTACGCAGACGAAGCGATCGATCCACATGGTTGACCGTCGCCGAATTTGGCTGATGGGAGTGGCGCTATGCCTGTCATCCAGCCTGCCATCGATCGCTGTAGGGGCCGAACAATTGGTCGTCGACTATATCGTGTCGCACAGCGCCCAAAGGACTGCATGGATACGCATCATCAATGAATTCTCGAAGGCAAACCCCGATCTAGAGGTGGTACATCACGGTTATCCGCAGGAGCAATACAAGCGCAGTTTCTCCGCGCGGCTGCGCAGCGGCCAGGTCGACCTGGCATTCTGGTACGCGGGAGAGCGGCTGCGCGACGCAGTCCAAAGCAAGCTGCTGGTGCCGCTTGATGCCGATACGGTGGCGCTGCTGAAAAAGAAGAAGTTCTACCCGGTCACGCTGGAGGGAACCCGGATCGACGGCGAGGTATTCGGATTCCCGATGTATTACTACCCTTGGGGCTTCGTCTATCGGAAATCGCTGTTCCAAAGCCTCGGGATCGAACCACCGGCATCGTGGAATGATTTCTTGAAAGTCTGCGAACGCCTGAAAGGTGCTGGCGTAACCCCGCTCGGCTTGGGAGCCGCGCACAACTGGCCTGCCACCGGCTGGTTCGACTATTTCGATTTGCGCCTCAATGGCCTGGAATTCCATCGCAAAGTACTGCGCGGCGATGTGCCCTTTACCGATCCCCGCGTTCGAAAAGTATTCGATGCCTGGGGTGAACTGCTGCGTAAAGGCTACTTCTTCGAACCGACCATCGAGCTCGATCACGAACGCGTATTGCCTTACATCTATCGCAAGCAGGTGGGCATGACGTTGATGGGGAGCTTTGTTGCCGCAAAATTTCCCGAGGCGATTGCGGACGATATGGGCTTCTTTGCATTTCCAGGCATTGTTCGCGACATGCCGCAATATGAAGACGCGCCGCTGGACGTGCTGGTCTTGCCATCGCGAGCAGCAAATCCCCACGGTCGAAAGCGCTTCCTGACCTTCCTCGCCGAAACCGGCGCCATCCGCCACATCGCCGAAGCGGACCAGACCTTGCCCGCGCAAGCCGACGCTTCGTTTGGGAATATCCGGCTGGGAGATGAAGCCCGCCAGGTGCTGGCCAGCGCAGCCGGCTTGAGTCCATTCTTCGACCGGGAAGCGAACTCGGAGTTGGTCGGCCCCGTCTTCGAGGGCTTGCGACAATTCTTGAAATTCCCGCATGACACGGAAAAGGCCGTCCTCACCATTGAAACGCTACGCCAGAAATAGCGGCATAGCGCGTGCCCGGTACGGCACCTATTTGGGTTTGCCGCAGGAGTTCAGGTCTTTGCCCATGTCGGCCAGGCCCCGTTTGGTGCCCATTTCCAGATGCAAGGCCATTTCCACGGGATCGTATCCTAGCTCGTGGGTTCCAATGATGATGAAGGTGTCTCCGCGCCGCCATGCATTCGCCTCGCCGTGGAAGTAGGTGCCGATCTGCATCGATTGATATTCGTCGGTGATGTCCTTTTGATCCTTGAAGGCAGCACGCGCGAATTCAATGTCTTCCCGGCTCCCACGCATGAGCAGGCCCATCGCTTCAACATCTTCAGCTTCGTCGATTTGTCCATCACTCAGTTTAACAAAGCGATAACCTGCCAACTCATCGGCATCGTGACCAACTCGGCGTAAGAGTGCCACTGCTTCGTCTGGCGTCCGAGAAATCTCCCGCCCGTACAGTTCCAAATTGGTGAGCGGTTTGAGGTCATGAACAAATTTTCCTTCAACAAACGCCGCACCGCCGAGCGTCCGAGGAATGCGAGCAATTCTAGACACAGGCACTAACGGAGCAAGGAACTCTAGCGACAAGCCAAACGCCGGAGTTTCATACCCTGCACGCAATTCGGCAGGACGAGGCAAGTCCCAGCCAGCAGCACGGTACGCTCCGCGTTGCATCATGCCCAGTGGCGTGTATTCACCCAACTCTGCTGCATCCATTGCAAGGTTCCATGGAACTTTCGCAGAGTCCTTCACTGCGCTCCATAGACTCTTGTTATCTTTGGTTGTGGGAGCAAATTCTCCTGTGCCCGTACCGAAATCAGTGGCCAGTTGGGCAAGGCGCCTGCGCACGGCGGCACTTTCAGCTTTTTGCTTATCGGACGAAGGCAGTTGACGGCCATTAGCTGCCGGACCAATGTCGTCTCCAAGTGCGAGCCAGTTTCTAGCCACATCGGCGGCAAGTGGTCCCGCCCCCTCGCTCAATGCCAATTTCTGATCGTCTGAGATTTCCGAGCCAGCAGAATATTCCGGGTCAAAGTCAACCCTCACATTGCCTAGACTGAAGCCTCCCGTGCTCTTTAATCTCATTCCCGACTTCATTCCACCGACACTGTATAACTTCTTGCGTGTGGCCTCATCCTGTCCTCCTTGTTGCATCTGTTCCGCTAGGCTGGACCCGATAGCATTGCCGAATGCAACTATCGCAATACTTAGATAGCCGCAACTATCCTTGAGGCTTGAGGGCTGCCGAGAATACTCCCATCAGGTGCAACCAAGTGACTGCCGTTAATAGAATTCCTGTGCCAATTGATGATAGATGCTTCAAATCGCAAAGGTCTTTATTTCCCAATAATCGCATCAGCGAAAACACTAAGCAGAATTGCATAATTAAAAAGGTCGCCGCACCAAACAAAAATATAGAAATCTCTGCAGTTGAAGATACCTCAGTGCCCAACTTGAGATAGTCAACAACATAAATTGAAGATATGAATACAAGATAGCTCAATTCAGATATCAATAGCAATCTAAACCCATTCTTCATTTTAGTCCATTCTTTTGAATTCTTACTGCAGTTGTTACGTTGTCGCCATAAGGATTGCCTTTCCACGTGAATTTAAGTGGCAAGTTCCCAAACACCTCATACTCGCGAGCTACGCCCTGCTTATGGAATTTCCCCATAAAATCATCGGATATATCTTTTCCAAATGAATCGAACGACTGGCCGGAATTCCAGTTGTATTTATCGTAAATTTTAAGATCAAAACTCATGCTGTAGTCATTTCCGGATCTAGTAGCGGTAGCAGTAGACCAGCCTGAAAATGTTCCTATTGCACGAATCCAATTTTCATCTCCGGAAAATCGTCGCTGCTCCATTGCGGTTGATGTAAAAGTAATAGTTTCGCCATCGCGCAGATTATCTTGAGCAAAAGATAGTGCTGCGTTACGTTGATTTATATAAAAATCACGTCCAGCCGGCGTTGTTTCGACAATACGCTGCAGGTTTACTGTTAAAGGCTCACCGGTATTTTCGAAGTAGTGGCGCAAGTGCGCCACGGCATCCGGCCAAATAACCTCTACGCCATTAAGCGAAGAAAGAATGCTCTGCTTTTCCATTCTCGATACTAGCGTCGCATCCTCACTTTTCCAAGTGCCACTTCCGATATCAGGACGGCGTGGTGGATCGCTTGCGCCTATCCGAAACACAGGATCAACCTCTTCGCCTTTGGCGACCCAGTTTTTTGGTTCCTTGACATTATAGTCCTTCGGATAAGGGATAAGTTCATCTGGCCGTACTCTGCTTTTGTTAACTTGCTCCCAAAGCGATTTCTTTTTGTAATCGCCGATGAACCCTGCATCCAGGTAGTCGGCGTCATCTGTTCCTGGATGATATACGCCATCAGTGAGCTGCAATCCATATGTCGCTGCATATGCCTCTGCCAACGACCGAGGCTTCGGCACTAGATAATTTTGCGAAGAACTTGCCTCCCACACTTCTTTCTCAATTTGGGCTTCTTCCTGACCGGCGCGCATCTGATCGGCTTCAATTTGTGCGCGTCGCGCAGCATCCTTCCCTGCTTCTACCAAGGTGCTCCCTAACGCATTGCCGAATGCATTTGGCCCGATGCGAAGTCGTAGTCGCATCGGGCGTGGCGCCTTTAGGTACGGCGTTTCTTGGAGCAGCGCCGGATCGGAGCCGGCATTTTTTTCGAAATTTGCGCCGATGTGCGGTTTTTACCCCAGTATCGCTGCAGCTGTTCGAGCAGCCGCAGTCCGGTGTTGAAAAGTGTCAGCCAGTCTTGATCAATAACAAATTGCATAGTTTTCGTGCTCCGGTGAAGTTGTTGCGCCCAAATGCTAGAAGCTTTTGCAGGACGTGGTTGCAGTTTCGGTCTTTCCGATGACGAGTTCCTCTGGTGGGTTTTCCGCTACCCAATCCTATTGTGGGACCAATGGTGAGCGGTATGCGCACCGGGGCGGCTTGCCACCCCGGTGCCGGGGTTGGGGTTGGTTTTGCGTAGCCCTTGACTGACTGACGGCAGCGCGCGGCCGTGGGCACCGCAGGTGCCTACGCCGTAACGCTGACCGCTTGATGCGCCCACAAGGCGCACATGATGGCTTGGCAGCCGCGCAGGGGCGCGAGACATAACGCCTATTCTGTCAACCCGCAGGGCCCGGCGCAGCGCGGGATCGCCCCAAGGAACGAAGCGCAGCGTAGTGAACGGGGCGATTTGACAGAATGCGGCGTTATGTGGAATTGGGCGCGTAGCGCCCAATTCCCCCCGGAGCGGCTGTGCCTTTGCTGGTGTTGACCTGACTGACGGCGGAGCGCGGCGGCAAGCGCCGTAGGCGTGCGCCGTGTAGCCCACGAACGAACCAAGCGTGGCTTTTTCCTCCCGAAGGCTGGCGGTATCGCGCAGCGACTGATGTCGTCGTTGTTTCGCGCGCGTCCGGAGTCGAGGTGTCAGCGTGTCCGCCAACGCCAGCCTGGCGCGCAAGCTGCCGTGCCCTGCATGTCGCCACTGCACGCCGAGCGGCTTGCGTGACAGGCGGGTAAGGAGCTGCGACCGTGGCGTCCTGTTGGCGTGTCCCGTTACTGCGTAACGCGCCGATCAGATCGGCGTTAGTACCTGGTCCAGGAGCGCCGTCAGCGGCCCAAGCTGGCAGTTGTAGGCAGCAATGTTCGCCTCCAGCCACTCCGTGCGACCAATCGGCGCCCAGCGCAGCTGGTAGCCGGCATTGATGCTGATCACTTCAAACAGCACGCGCTGGGCGCGTCCATTGCCGTCCCGGAAGGGATGGACGACATTGAGTTCGCAGTAGTAGTGCGCCAGCCGGGCCACGAAATGCTCGCGCGGCAGGTCAACGAGGTAGTTCTCTTGCGCCAGCTGTCGAAAGAGCTTGTCCGCCTCCGGCTCGACCCGGCTCACGTTGGCGAAACGGGTGCTGCCTTTGCTGATGTCGACCGATCTCAGCTCTCCTGCCCACTCATAAACGTCCTGGAACAGGAAGCGGTGAATGCCGCGCAAGGCGGACAGGGAAATATCGTCGAAGTCGGGTTTGAACTGCTCGATGCGCGCCTGGGTCAGCTCGACTTCAGCCGCTTCCAGGGCGGCCTCGTCGGTGAGGCCAAGCTTGTTGATCAGTACGTCGGAGCCGGGGTAGCAATACTGCGTGTCGCCACCGGTGCCGTACTTATCGACCATGTTTGGTCTTGAGCGCGGCCGTGGTCGGCGCTGGCTTGGTGGTAGCCGCCGGGCGTGGGGTCAGCCCCTCCAGGCGCAGGCTCGCGCGGTAATTCTCGGTGCGCAGCTTCATAAAAGCCTGGAGTTTCATTTCTTTTGTCAGCATTGCAACATCCTTGGGAAGCGATAAAGTCATTGTAGCGCACTCACCGGCGCCGGAAGTAAGCGTCCCACTCAGGCGAATCGGGCTTCATTGTGGCCAGAATGCGGTCATCCTCGGCGGTAATGAAGCGTTCCAGGATCTCACGTTGCGTTACGCCGTAACGGGCTGCCAATCTGGCCAGGGCCAGCGAAGCCTCGGTGGTCAGCCAGGTGTTGAGGCGTCGTTCACCGTTACCGGCGGGGCCGGCGTTGTGGCGGCGGGCTCGGTAGGCGGCTTGTCGTTCGGCTGCGGTGGCGGCCATGATGCGTCCTTTCGAAGTCTGTTACTGCGTAACGCGCCAGTGGCGCGTCACAAATCCTTGTCCTCGTCCTCACCCTCGGCGTCCAGCGCGGCCAGGAAGTCCGCTGTCGCGTCTTCAGCCTCGGGTTGAGAGGTAATCGCGTCCGGCGTCGCTGGCGCGCTCCTGTGCCTTCTCAGCGCGCCAGGGTGGGTGGTGGCGTGCACCTTCTGCAACTGCCGGATCGCCACCTGGGCGTAAATCTGCGTGGTCGACAGCTCGGCGTGGCCCAGCATGGCCTGGATAAAACGGATATCGGCGCCGTTCTCCAGCATCAGCGTGGCCATGGTGTGCCGGAACAGGTGGCAGCCGCCATGCTTGCCTAGTTCAGCCCGTTTCACGTACGAGGCCACGTGCGACGACAGCCAGGTCGGCGACAGCCCAAGCCCTTCCTGACCGAGAAATAGCGTGGCATCTTTCGTGTTCCAGGCCAATTGCGGCCGGCTGCGGTCCAGGTATTCCTGCACCCAGTGCAAAGCCCGTTCACCCAATGGCAGCAAGCGGTCCTTGCGTCCCTTGCCCTCGCGGATCAGCACCACGCACTTGTCCACGTCGATGTCGCCCACCTCCAGGCGGGATATCTCCATGCGCCGCATGCCGGTGGCGTACAGCACTTCCATCATGGCGCGGTCGCGCAGGCCAATAGGTGTGGTGGTGTCGGCCAGGACCAGCACACGCTCCACCTCGGCGACGGACAGCACATGGCGCGGCAGGCGCCGGATGGCACGCGGCAGCTCGATCTCCGAAGCCGGGTTGGCCGGTATCTGCCCGGTGCGGGTCAGCCACTTGAAAAAGCCTTTCAGGGGAATGATCTTGCTGCGCCGGCTCGCCACCGACAGCGGGGCGCCGTCCTTCTTGCGGTAGTGGTGCAGATAACGCTGGTAACGCTCCAGCACGGCCTGGCTGACATGCTCGGGATGGGTGACGGCGCGCACATCGGCCCAGGCGATGAAGTCGCGGATGTAGCGCTCCGAGCTGTACAGCCCCGATTCCGTGCTGCCGATGCTGCCGCGGTATTCGATAAAGCGGCGCATGGCGGCATACAGGCCCCGCGCGTCGCGCGGGTCGCCCACTGGCTTCGCGAAGCCTTTGCTGCCGCGCTTCCGATAGACCGTGCCGATGGCGCTCACGTCATTCTCCGGCTACGACAGGACCGGCGCCGTTGGCATAGATTATTGCGCTTTGCACGAATGCCTCGCCAGCAGCCCCCTCATCGAGCAAGAGCGCCCGTGGTTGCAGGCTTTCCGCTCCCTGGAGCTGACCCCGACCAGCCCCCGACCAAGGGCCGACCGGGGGCCGACCAGACCCCGACCGATCCGCCTGATACCCCGACCGATCCCCGTCGTAGCCATGTTTTTTACCCAAAACAGTCACATCCAGCAGCCCGCACAGGTGCTTGCCGTCGCCCTGGCCGTCGTACACCAGCTCGTAGTCAAAGCTAGTGCCGCGCCGGTGCACCGCCAGGTATTCCAGGTCGGCCAGGCGGGCCAGGTGCAATTTGAGCTGGGTATCGCCCCAGTGCAGCGCATCGCGCGCCTGCTTGCGGGTAAAGCGCACCTCGCGCACAGGCAGCGCCTGCGCCTTGGCGTTATCGACCACCCAGGCTTGCAACTGGCTCAGCAGGCGCCGCGTCTGCGGCGGCAGTTCATCCAGCGTGCGGCCCAGCACCTCGTGCGCGATCTGGTTGGCCAGGGCGATGTCGGCCTTGGTCGCCTCGATGTAAGCCAGGCTGCGGCCGCGATGCTCCACCGTCTTGATCGGCCGCTGATGCTGGTGGATCAGGGCAATGGCCCGGATCAGGGTCAGGTACTTCATGTGGTCGCGCCGGGTACGCGTTTTGTCATCGAGGAAGGTCAACTGATCGGCATACGGGTTCACCACCAGCACCGGTTTCAACAGGCGCTGCGCGTTCTGGTGCAAGGCGATCAAGGCTTCCTTGTCGCTGGACGCCAGCAAGCCTTCCAGCGTCTGCTTCATGCGCTGGCGTTCATGGATCAGCCTGGTCTGCTCGCGCGACTCGTTCACCGACAGCACCAGGCAGCGGTTCATCAGCTCCTCGTCGATGTCGATGGCCGTGGTGGTCATCATCAGCATCACCGGCCCCTTCACCTTGTACTGCTTGGTCACCAGGTTGCCGCTCGCCTCGTCCTTGCCGGTGCTGGCCATGGTCAATTCGCCATCCGACTGCAGCAGCTTCAAGGCATAGGCCGCCTGGCGCACGCCTTCCTCTTCCGCGATGGCCAGGATCTTGTGCTGCATATCCGTCTCGCCCAGGTAGAACAGGGATTGCCCCGTCATCGCGCTGTACTGCACCTTTTCCTCGGGCGGCACCATGGCCAGCACCGCATCCATCAGGCTCGATTTGCCGGCCGCGCTGGACGACTGGATAAGGATCGCCAGCGGGGTATCGAGCTTGCGCGACACGGCCGCCAGGTAGCCCGCCAGCAGGTTGTTGGCTTCGCCCACCACACCGCAGCGTTCCATGTCCGACGCGATGCGCCGCATCAGGTCCGGCCCCTGCAGCAGGTCGAGCGCCGCGCGCTCATCCTCAGCCGACATGGCCGGCAAGGTCGTCTTCGGGCCGGCGTTCAGCGTGATCAGGTCGTCTTGCAGGCTCTCCAGCTTCATCAGCACATGGCCGATATCGCGCTTGATCGCCTCGTCCGGCAAGCCCAGTTCAATGGCGGCCTGGCGGATATAGGCGGCGCGGCCGCGCGCCGCGTACAGGTCCAGCGTGTCGACGTGGTAACCGCCATCTTCGCCACCCTCCATCACGCGCCGCACCTGCAGGTTGACCCGCATCTGCTCTGGCGACAGGTTTTTCTTCCAGCCGCGGATGCGCCACTGGCGGTCGCCCTGGTCCAGCAGCAGCTCGTCGCCGGCCGGCGGCGGCTCGACCTCCGGCAGGTCGGCGGCTAAAGGAAGAACCGGGTCGGCCGCCGGCGCCGGTTCGGGCTCCACACGTGCCCGCCCAATCCACTCGGCCTGGCGCAGCATCAGGCCCAGGCTGTGCTGCGGCGGCGTCATCTTGCGCGCCGTGCTGTTGGCATCCATCCCCTTCGGGAAGTGCACGCGCAGCGCCTCGATGCCTTCGCCGATCAGGCGCTCGCCCAGCTTCTCGGCCGCCCGGTCGCCAGCCTCGTCGCGGTCGTAGGCGATCAGCACCCGCGTTACGCCGTAACGCTGGAAGGCGGCCAGGTGGTCGTCCGTAAAGCCTTCAACACCGTAGGCCGCCGTCACGTTGGTAAAACCGGCGCACCAGAACGTCATGGCGTCGATCAGGGCTTCGCACAGAATCACTTCGCCGCCAGCGTTGGCCAGGCCGCTCTCGTTCCACACACCCCGGTGCGGGCCTGGCAGATACAGGTGCAGCGGCGTGCCCTTGCGCAGGTCGTCGCGCACCTTGCGGCCGTACACCTCCGTCACGTTGCCCGCTTCATCGAACACCGGCACGATCAACGAACCATTGAAATGTTCATGCCCGCTCTCGCGATAGATGCCCACCTTTTGCAGGCGAGCGCGGATGTCGGCGCCGGACAGGCGGTTCTTCTCGGGCAGGCGCAGGCCCAGGGTGCGGTTGGCGAAACCAAGCTTGAAGCGGCCCACCAGCTCCGGGTGATCCAGCCCGCGCGCCTGCAGGTAGGCCAACGCCTCGGGCGAGGCCAGCAAGGTCTCGTGGTAATAATCGACAGCCTGGTTCAACAGCGTCTGGTCATCCGCATCCAGGTCCACCGGCGCCGGCAGGCTGCGCACCGTGGCGCGCTTGATCGGCGACTCGCCAGCGGCTAAAGGAAGATCGGCCTTCAGCAACTCCACCGCATGCCGGAACGATACGCCCTTGAACTTCATCACCCAGTCGATCGGCCCGCCGCCAATCTGGCAGCCGAAGCAATGCCACAGGTTCTTGGCCGGGGTCACCACCAACGACGGTTCGCCGTCGGCGTGGAAGGGGCAGCGGCCCAGCCGATCCTTGCCGCTTTTCTTCAAGACGATGCCGGCCGCCTCCACCAGGCGCTCGACCGATACCTCGCTCTTGAGTTGATCGATCTCACTATCTGAAAAACGTGCCATGGAAGCCGCCTACGCCAAAAACCTGTCAAGGGGGTAAAAGGGAAAATAACTGAGTTGATTATTACTCTCAATACGAGTACAGTCAACTCTTGTTCGAAAAACGGGAGATAAGCTATGCACTCGGCACACCATCACTGGTTCGAGAACATGGCAGCAGACGACAAGGAATTTTTTGTGGCCCTGGGGCAGCGCATGGCGCAGCTCCGGAAGGAACGCGGCTGGACGCAGCAGGAGTTAGCGGACAAGTTGGGCGTGGCCCAGCAGACGTTGGCCCACTACGAGGTGGCGCGCATTCGTATGCCGGCATCGGTGCTGCCGCAGTTGGCCACCTTGTTCGCCACCTCGATTGATGAACTGGTGGGCCTGGCCCACCAGCAGCGTGCAGGCAAGCGCGGGCCAGCGTCCCAGCTGGAACGCAATATCGAGCGCATCAGCGAGCTCCCCAAGAGCAAGCAGCGCTTCGTCAACGAGATGCTAGAAACGGTGCTGGCCCAGGCTGGCGCCTGAGCATCCTCTCCTTAGCAGCTAAAAGAAAAACCCCGCGCGAAGCGGGGTTTGGGGCGGCTATTTTTTTATGAAAAGTAGTACGCTTACCATTCCTTAAAATGGCAAGACGCTACAACGCGATATCGGCGGAATTTGTCCAAATGTCAGACACGGTCCCGCGTCGTTTTTGTGCTCCGCTTCACGACAAGGCTAATAGACGTACATTTTCCCCGTCTTAAAGCCCTCTGTGAAGTCTTCCGAGACCGCCCCCTCCCAACCGCAGGGGAAGTGGCCGCCCAAATAGCTGTTAGCCAATTTCCGGAAGTACAAGGAGTCAAAGAGGTCCGAGTATTCGATTGCCATACAGGCGCCAAGAAGATCACTCAAACAGGGCTCGCTCGTTAGCACTACCGGTGCTCGCCCTGATCTTACTGACTCCCGCAACTTCTCCTCTACCAGTGAGGCGAGCTTCGGCTTGATTTCTCGGACAGTTTCATTCCAGCGCATGTACTCCGATGGGAAGTGCCGATGAAGTGAAACCGTGATTTCATTCATGGCTTCACGCAAGGCATCCTCATAAATCTCCGAATTTGAGAGCGCAATTGCATCCTCCCAGGAGCCGACCGCGAGTAAATCGCCATCAGTTGCTAAGTATTCGCCCCGACCGACATTACAGAACCAGTCGGTAGAGCGTAAATTTTCCAAGAACTGCACAGTCTTCTGATGCATAAACTAACTTTCTCCTTTGCAGATTGGCTCTTACCACCGGCGCATGTCGGCGTAAATCCCTTGTGCCGCATAGCTGCCCATAGAATATCCAATCGCACCGCCAACGACACCACCAGCAAAGCCACCAACTAATGCGCCAACCGGGCCGAATGCAAGACCGAATCCGGCACCGAATTCAGCGCCTGCACCTCCAACAGCCCATGCTCCACTCCAGCCACCGGCAATTCTAACGGTTTCATTCACGGTATTACCGTAATTCCCGGTCCGGCGGCTTGTTTGGACTTCAGAGTAAAGGCTTGCAGCATCCATCGCAGCACCATAAGCCATCAGCGCACGACCGCCCCATTTCAACCCAGTTGCAACCCTGCGGGTCTTCCAGAGGGTTTCATCGACAGTAGACGTCGGGGTTTGAACCACACGCCCCGGAATACGTGGGACTGGTGCGGCCTCGGCATGGCCAGCATTTATCCTTTGCTGGCGTGCGATGTCAGAAACCCGTTGCGCCTCGACAGGGTCGAGACCGGCATCGACGAGCGACTTCCTAGAAGCCTCGCCGACCTCACCATTTGTTGGTACCTCGCCGAATTTATCACCTCCCCGGCGATACTGGTTCCACCATTGCTCCAACGATGCGTGAGCCTCATAGTGAGGAGACCCTGCTTCATTAAGAGCGTTTCCTCGAATGTTGATCGAAAAACCGGCTGGCTCTGGGATTCCAAAGTTCTTATAAATTGCATTTTGATTGAGATGGTGAGCCTGATACCCAGGCACGCCGCGAGCTACTCGATAAGCCCCTTCCGAGTGAATCGGCGTATAGAGTGCGCTGGTTGTGGCATTTGCACCTAGTAGCGTCGATAGGCCGAAGGATCGGCCAAATATCACATCTGAAGAGGGAGTCTCTTGAGGCGAAACCGGCACAGAAACTGGATCAGCCAGTAACGGTGTGGAGTTTATGCCATGCAATTCTCCAACAATGCGTGCCATCTCAGCACTTCGCAGCGCTGCAATTTCCGGATCGCCAATCTCTGGCCGATAGGTGAAGCTCGCGACGTCTGAAGTTAACCGCTCAACGGTCTGGATAGAGTACCCGTCGATGGAAGGAATTTGGTTGGGAGACGTTAAGACCAACAACCGATTGTCATCTGGATTTCTGTTCTTGGAAATCATCGTTCCGTCAGCCAGGGTTCTTCCTGAATCGGTCCACGGTGTCCCGGAAACTGTGATCGAAGTAGAACTCTGCTGCGCGCTTCCAACAGGATCTACACTAACAAACCTCTCGCCATTGGCATGAACATCCGCCATCACCTCGTCAACGCGCTTGTCCATCCAAGCCAGCTTCGCCCTTTGATTGGCCGACTCCTGCATCGACTGCACCATGCTACTACCCAGCGCATTGCCGAATGCATTTGGCCTAGCCCGACGCGGCGATAGTCATGACTGCCTGGCATAGGATCAAGTCTCGCGATTCCCAGTGCGAATGCCCCAGAGTATCTCTTCGATTGACTTTACTGTTAGTCGACCTTCGTGGAATTCGGCCGCAGCAAAGTAATTAATCGCATTCTTTGTTAGCACCTCTAGCCGTTCAATTGTCTGCGTGTCGCGATTCCAACATGACTTTAGAGTCTCAAACTTTGCCGCACAGCTTGCGCGGTTCTGTTCGTGACTGAACATAGACGTTCCTTCCGGTTGGTCAGCGGTAAAACTCATATATGTCAATTCCCCGGCGTAGTCCGTAAGGGCCTTTTTGAGCTTTGTTTCCGACATATTTATTTCTTCCTATAAATGGTACTTGCGGGCTGGTTCGGCGAAATATTGGTCCAGGAACTTGCACCGTTTTTCAACGTAACACTAACCTGGGGCGTTGACGCAGATTTAACTCCAAGTGTGGCGTCCAAAACATGAATATCTTGAACTCCAAAGCGCATTAGGAGATCAGGACGCTTATACGTCGATGGATCAGAGTACCGATAAAAGTGCCTGTCGAGCGAAACGACACTAAATGGACCATCTGGGACACCATAAAAAGCAAGCACCTTCTCCATTGCAGTCTTTGCGAATCGATCTGTTGCTCCGCCTTTCGCGATTTGTTCAGCGGTATAGCGATCCTTGAAATAGCTATACGGCACGAACAACTCGCCCCGTTCCAACTGTTGCGATGCAATTGTGTGTCCCATGTCAACTGCCGACTGGTACTCTTTCTGCAGCATTGCCCTGAAGGCTTCAGGCGTATGCCCGCTATTCCCGATGAACTTGATCGAAAGATCGCTATTGAGTGCAATCGCCCCCATCTTTTCTAGTGCTACGAGCCGGCTGTACTCGATATGATTTTCAAGTACCGAGGCACTAAAATCTGGCACCTCTATTCGCCTGCTCGAACCGTCGAGCGCAGGCAAATAACGTTTTCCAAGGTCAGGGGCATTGTAACCATCGCTGGATAATTCTTGTCGGACTTTCTCAATAAACTCACCACGCTGTAAATGTCGTGTCCATTCACCAACTAAGGCAATGTCATTCTTGGCCTGAGCATAGTCACCAAGTTGATCAATGTCCGAAAGCGCCTCTGCGAGACTGTGTGCCCGCCCATTTATCGCCAACTCAAATTGAGCCGACAATGGGCCTCGATTCATTGGTCGTGGCGCTGAACGCCCCCCACCACCGGGAATGAACTTCTCGTCATCTTCTACGTCAGAATCCAATGACGCTCTCAGATCGCCGCCTGAGCGAAGCGCATCTAAATACTGACCCAGTTTAATTGGCGTTAACGGCGCCGGCGCCTGTTCTTGTTGCTTAGTCCACCGATATAAATCCGCTTCAGCGTCTTCGCGTCCCGAACGCATCTGATCCTCGGCTATCTGAGCACGTCGCGCGCTGCCGTTCATTGTTTCAACCAGACTTGACCCGACTGCATTGCCGAATGCATTTGGCCCGATGCGAAGTCGTAGTCGCATCGGGCGTGGCGCCTTTAGGTACGGCGTTTCTTGGAGCAGCGCCGGATCGGAGCCGGCATTTTTTTCGAAATTTGCGCCGATGTGCGGTTTTTACCCCAGTATCGCTGCAGCTGTTCGAGCAGCCGCAGTCCGGTGTTGAAAAGTGTCAGCCAGTCTTGATCAATAACAAATTGCATAGTTTTCGTGCTCCGGTGAAGTTGTTGCGCCCAAATGCTAGAAGCTTTTGCAGGACGTGGTTGCAGTTTCGGTCTTTCCGATGACGAGTTCCTCTGGTGGGTTTTCCGCTACCCAATCCTATTGTGGGACCAATGGTGAGCGGTATGCGCACCGGGGCGGCTTGCCACCCCGGTGCCGGGGTTGGGGTTGGTTTTGCGTAGCCCTTGACTGACTGACGGCAGCGCGCGGCCGTGGGCACCGCAGGTGCCTACGCCGTAACGCTGACCGCTTGATGCGCCCACAAGGCGCACATGATGGCTTGGCAGCCGCGCAGGGGCGCGAGACATAACGCCTATTCTGTCAACCCGCAGGGCCCGGCGCAGCGCGGGATCGCCCCAAGGAACGAAGCGCAGCGTAGTGAACGGGGCGATTTGACAGAATGCGGCGTTATGTGGAATTGGGCGCGTAGCGCCCAATTCCCCCCGGAGCGGCTGTGCCTTTGCTGGTGTTGACCTGACTGACGGCGGAGCGCGGCGGCAAGCGCCGTAGGCGTGCGCCGTGTAGCCCACGAACGAACCAAGCGTGGCTTTTTCCTCCCGAAGGCTGGCGGTATCGCGCAGCGACTGATGTCGTCGTTGTTTCGCGCGCGTCCGGAGTCGAGGTGTCAGCGTGTCCGCCAACGCCAGCCTGGCGCGCAAGCTGCCGTGCCCTGCATGTCGCCACTGCACGCCGAGCGGCTTGCGTGACAGGCGGGTAAGGAGCTGCGACCGTGGCGTCCTGTTGGCGTGTCCCGTTACTGCGTAACGCGCCGATCAGATCGGCGTTAGTACCTGGTCCAGGAGCGCCGTCAGCGGCCCAAGCTGGCAGTTGTAGGCAGCAATGTTCGCCTCCAGCCACTCCGTGCGACCAATCGGCGCCCAGCGCAGCTGGTAGCCGGCATTGATGCTGATCACTTCAAACAGCACGCGCTGGGCGCGTCCATTGCCGTCCCGGAAGGGATGGACGACATTGAGTTCGCAGTAGTAGTGCGCCAGCCGGGCCACGAAATGCTCGCGCGGCAGGTCAACGAGGTAGTTCTCTTGCGCCAGCTGTCGAAAGAGCTTGTCCGCCTCCGGCTCGACCCGGCTCACGTTGGCGAAACGGGTGCTGCCTTTGCTGATGTCGACCGATCTCAGCTCTCCTGCCCACTCATAAACGTCCTGGAACAGGAAGCGGTGAATGCCGCGCAAGGCGGACAGGGAAATATCGTCGAAGTCGGGTTTGAACTGCTCGATGCGCGCCTGGGTCAGCTCGACTTCAGCCGCTTCCAGGGCGGCCTCGTCGGTGAGGCCAAGCTTGTTGATCAGTACGTCGGAGCCGGGGTAGCAATACTGCGTGTCGCCACCGGTGCCGTACTTATCGACCATGTTTGGTCTTGAGCGCGGCCGTGGTCGGCGCTGGCTTGGTGGTAGCCGCCGGGCGTGGGGTCAGCCCCTCCAGGCGCAGGCTGGCGCGGTAATTCTCGGTGCGCAGCTTCATAAAAGCCTGGAGTTTCATTTCTTTTGTCAGCATTGCAACATCCTTGGGAAGCGATAAAGTCATTGTAGCGCACTCACCGGCGCCGGAAGTAAGCGTCCCACTCAGGCGAATCGGGCTTCATTGTGGCCAGAATGCGGTCATCCTCGGCGGTAATGAAGCGTTCCAGGATCTCACGTTGCGTTACGCCGTAACGGGCTGCCAATCTGGCCAGGGCCAGCGAAGCCTCGGTGGTCAGCCAGGTGTTGAGGCGTCGTTCACCGTTACCGGCGGGGCCAGCGTTGTGGCGGCGGGCTCGGTAGGCGGCTTGTCGTTCGGCTGCGGTGGCGGCCATGATGCGTCCTTTCGAAGTCTGTTACTGCGTAACGCGCCAGTGGCGCGTCACAAATCCTTGTCCTCGTCCTCACCCTCGGCGTCCAGCGCGGCCAGGAAGTCCGCTGTCGCGTCTTCAGCCTCGGGTTGAGAGGTAATCGCGTCCGGCGTCGCTGGCGCGCTCCTGTGCCTTCTCAGCGCGCCAGGGTGGGTGGTGGCGTGCACCTTCTGCAACTGCCGGATCGCCACCTGGGCGTAAATCTGCGTGGTCGACAGCTCGGCGTGGCCCAGCATGGCCTGGATAAAACGGATATCGGCGCCGTTCTCCAGCATCAGCGTGGCCATGGTGTGCCGGAACAGGTGGCAGCCGCCATGCTTGCCTAGTTCAGCCCGTTTCACGTACGAGGCCACGTGCGACGACAGCCAGGTCGGCGACAGCCCAAGCCCTTCCTGACCGAGAAATAGCGTGGCATCTTTCGTGTTCCAGGCCAATTGCGGCCGGCTGCGGTCCAGGTATTCCTGCACCCAGTGCAAAGCCCGTTCACCCAATGGCAGCAAGCGGTCCTTGCGTCCCTTGCCCTCGCGGATCAGCACCACGCACTTGTCCACGTCGATGTCGCCCACCTCCAGGCGGGATATCTCCATGCGCCGCATGCCGGTGGCGTACAGCACTTCCATCATGGCGCGGTCGCGCAGGCCAATAGGTGTGGTGGTGTCGGCCAGGACCAGCACACGCTCCACCTCGGCGACGGACAGCACATGGCGCGGCAGGCGCCGGATGGCACGCGGCAGCTCGATCTCCGAAGCCGGGTTGGCCGGTATCTGCCCGGTGCGGGTCAGCCACTTGAAAAAGCCTTTCAGGGGAATGATCTTGCTGCGCCGGCTCGCCACCGACAGCGGGGCGCCGTCCTTCTTGCGGTAGTGGTGCAGATAACGCTGGTAACGCTCCAGCACGGCCTGGCTGACATGCTCGGGATGGGTGACGGCGCGCACATCGGCCCAGGCGATGAAGTCGCGGATGTAGCGCTCCGAGCTGTACAGCCCCGATTCCGTGCTGCCGATGCTGCCGCGGTATTCGATAAAGCGGCGCATGGCGGCATACAGGCCCCGCGCGTCGCGCGGGTCGCCCACTGGCTTCGCGAAGCCTTTGCTGCCGCGCTTCCGATAGACCGTGCCGATGGCGCTCACGTCATTCTCCGGCTACGACAGGACCGGCGCCGTTGGCATAGATTATTGCGCTTTGCACGAATGCCTCGCCAGCAGCCCCCTCATCGAGCAAGAGCGCCCGTGGTTGCAGGCTTTCCGCTCCCTGGAGCTGACCCCGACCAGCCCCCGACCAAGGGCCGACCGGGGGCCGACCAGACCCCGACCGATCCGCCTGATACCCCGACCGATCCCCGTCGTAGCCATGTTTTTTACCCAAAACAGTCACATCCAGCAGCCCGCACAGGTGCTTGCCGTCGCCCTGGCCGTCGTACACCAGCTCGTAGTCAAAGCTAGTGCCGCGCCGGTGCACCGCCAGGTATTCCAGGTCGGCCAGGCGGGCCAGGTGCAATTTGAGCTGGGTATCGCCCCAGTGCAGCGCATCGCGCGCCTGCTTGCGGGTAAAGCGCACCTCGCGCACAGGCAGCGCCTGCGCCTTGGCGTTATCGACCACCCAGGCTTGCAACTGGCTCAGCAGGCGCCGCGTCTGCGGCGGCAGTTCATCCAGCGTGCGGCCCAGCACCTCGTGCGCGATCTGGTTGGCCAGGGCGATGTCGGCCTTGGTCGCCTCGATGTAAGCCAGGCTGCGGCCGCGATGCTCCACCGTCTTGATCGGCCGCTGATGCTGGTGGATCAGGGCAATGGCCCGGATCAGGGTCAGGTACTTCATGTGGTCGCGCCGGGTACGCGTTTTGTCATCGAGGAAGGTCAACTGATCGGCATACGGGTTCACCACCAGCACCGGTTTCAACAGGCGCTGCGCGTTCTGGTGCAAGGCGATCAAGGCTTCCTTGTCGCTGGACGCCAGCAAGCCTTCCAGCGTCTGCTTCATGCGCTGGCGTTCATGGATCAGCCTGGTCTGCTCGCGCGACTCGTTCACCGACAGCACCAGGCAGCGGTTCATCAGCTCCTCGTCGATGTCGATGGCCGTGGTGGTCATCATCAGCATCACCGGCCCCTTCACCTTGTACTGCTTGGTCACCAGGTTGCCGCTCGCCTCGTCCTTGCCGGTGCTGGCCATGGTCAATTCGCCATCCGACTGCAGCAGCTTCAAGGCATAGGCCGCCTGGCGCACGCCTTCCTCTTCCGCGATGGCCAGGATCTTGTGCTGCATATCCGTCTCGCCCAGGTAGAACAGGGATTGCCCCGTCATCGCGCTGTACTGCACCTTTTCCTCGGGCGGCACCATGGCCAGCACCGCATCCATCAGGCTCGATTTGCCGGCCGCGCTGGACGACTGGATAAGGATCGCCAGCGGGGTATCGAGCTTGCGCGACACGGCCGCCAGGTAGCCCGCCAGCAGGTTGTTGGCTTCGCCCACCACACCGCAGCGTTCCATGTCCGACGCGATGCGCCGCATCAGGTCCGGCCCCTGCAGCAGGTCGAGCGCCGCGCGCTCATCCTCAGCCGACATGGCCGGCAAGGTCGTCTTCGGGCCGGCGTTCAGCGTGATCAGGTCGTCTTGCAGGCTCTCCAGCTTCATCAGCACATGGCCGATATCGCGCTTGATCGCCTCGTCCGGCAAGCCCAGTTCAATGGCGGCCTGGCGGATATAGGCGGCGCGGCCGCGCGCCGCGTACAGGTCCAGCGTGTCGACGTGGTAACCGCCATCTTCGCCACCCTCCATCACGCGCCGCACCTGCAGGTTGACCCGCATCTGCTCTGGCGACAGGTTTTTCTTCCAGCCGCGGATGCGCCACTGGCGGTCGCCCTGGTCCAGCAGCAGCTCGTCGCCGGCCGGCGGCGGCTCGACCTCCGGCAGGTCGGCGGCTAAAGGAAGAACCGGGTCGGCCGCCGGCGCCGACTCGGGCTCCACGCGCGAGCGCCCAATCCACTCGGCCTGGCGCAGCATCAGGCCCAGACTGTGCTGGGGCGGCGTCATCTTGCGCGCCGTGCTGTTGGCATCCATCCCCTTCGGAAAATGCACGCGCAGCGCCTCGATGCCTTCGCCGATCAAGCGCTCGCCCAGTTTCTCGGCAGCCCGGTCGCCCGCCTCGTCGCGGTCGTAAGCGATCAGCACGCGCGTTACGCCGTAACGCTTAAAGGCGGCCAGGTGGTCGTCCGTAAAGCCCTCGACGCCGTAGGCCGCCGTCACGTTGGTAAACCCGGCGCACCAGAACGTCATGGCGTCGATCAGGGCTTCGCACAGAATCACCTCGCCACCAGCGTTGGCCAAGCCGCTCTCGTTCCAGACGCCCCGATGCGGGCCTGGCAGGTACAGGTGCAGCGGCGTGCCCTTGCGCAGGTCGTCGCGCACCTTGCGGCCGTACACCTCGGTCACGTTGCCCAATTCATCGAACACCGGCACGATCAGCGAACCGCTGAAATGCTCATGCCCGCTCTCACGGTAAATGCCCACCTTCTGAAGGCGAGTTCGGATATCGGCGCCGGCCACGCGCTGCTTGTTCGGAAGGCGCAAGCCCAGTGTGCGGTTGGCGAAACCGAGCTTGAAGCGGCCCACCAGCTCCGGGTGGTCCAGCCCGCGCGCCTGCAGGTAAGCCAGCGCCTCGGGCGAAGCCAGCAAGGTCTCGTGGTAATAATCGACGGCCTGGTTCAGCAACGTCTGGTCATCCGCATCCAGGTCCACCGGCGCCGGCAGGCTGCGCACCGTGGCGCGCTTGATCGGCGACTCGCCAGCGGCTAAAGGAAGATCGGCCTTCAGCAACTCCACCGCATGCCGGAACGATACGCCCTTGAACTTCATCACCCAGTCGATCGGCCCGCCGCCAATCTGGCAGCCGAAGCAATGCCACAGGTTCTTGGCCGGGGTCACCACCAACGACGGTTCGCCGTCGGCGTGGAAGGGGCAGCGGCCCAGCCGATCCTTGCCGCTTTTCTTCAAGACGATGCCGGCCGCCTCCACCAGGCGCTCGACCGATACCTCGCTCTTGAGTTGATCGATCTCACTATCTGAAAAACGTGCCATGGAAGCCGCCTACGCGAAAAACCTGTCAAGAGGGTAAAAGGGAAAATAACTGAGTTGATTATTACTCTCATTACGAGTACAGTCAACTCTTGTTCGAAAAACGGGAGATAAGCTATGCACTCGGCACACCATCACTGGTTCGAGAACATGGCAGCAGACGACAAGGAATTTTTCGTGGCGCTGGGGCAGCGCATGGCGCAGCTCCGGAAGGAACGCGGCTGGACACAGCAGGAGCTGGCGGACAAGTTGGGCGTGGCCCAGCAGACCCTGGCCCACTACGAAGTGGCGCGCATCCGCATGCCGGCGTCGGTGTTACCGCAGCTGGCCACCTTGTTCGCCACCTCGATTGATGAACTGGTGGGCCTGGCCCACCAGCAGCGCTCAGGCAAGCGCGGACCGGCGTCCCAGCTGGAACGCAATATCGAACGCATCAGCGAACTCCCCAAGAGCAAGCAGCGCTTCGTCAATGAGATGCTGGAAACGGTGCTGGCCCAGGCTGGCGCCTGAGCATCTCCCCTTAGCAGCTAAAGAAAACCCCGCACAAAGCGGGGTTGGGGCTGCTATTTCTTAATCTAAAGATAAGTCTACTAAGCGCAGAAAATCGGCGAGACTCTAGGCCAGATGATTATGCCATTCCCCTAGCAAGCCCTGCTGCAGGGTGGAGTCCATATCACCATTCTCAATCGCTCCTACAAAGCGGCCATCGAGCTCAAATTCAAACTCTATGCCTTGCTCAAGCGATAAGCGCTGGACGGCCCGCACTATCTGCTCCACTTCCGCCAAATGAAGCAGGTCAACTTCACGAGGCAAATCGTTTGGTGAATACGCAGAATATATTTCGTGTATTCCGCCTAAGGTCTCATCTTGCTCATCCCCTTCGCGGCTTATAGCGTCGTCTACGACATCAATGAAGCTTGGCGGGCCAATTACCCACTTCCTCTGCGGCGCAAGATCAGTGATCATTTTCTTCACGGCTGCTCGCTTTTCGTCGTCAACATCTTCTGCGACAAAGAATATAAGCCTTTGCCTCGGGTGTTCTTTTGATACAAGTTCATTAACCATACATTAGTTTCCTGGCTTAGGTGGATAGAATGGAATTGCAGACCCAGGACCGCCCGGGTTGTAGCGGAAACCACCAGGCACGTGTGCATTAAGGTGGCGCGTCGCTGCCAACGGCACAGTGATCGGATTACCGCCAATATGGTGCATCGAGATACGCTCCCCCATAAGGCCAGCATCCTCAGGGAAGACACTCACCCAAGCATCATCCACTTTAGGTGTCTGGCCTTTCGCAATTTTGCCACGGTTAGCTGCACTAAGGATGTCGCCGTACCCCAGATCATCCCAATGATCTCGGAGATCCCGCCAATCAGCCGCATTGGTTCGAGTCACACCATTTCGAGTGGAATTAACTGGCCGGTTTTGTGCTGCGGCAGTCGCATTTGCTCCTGCAGAAGAAGGACCATACGGTTGAAGGCCAATTGCTCCTTGTTGGCGGCCGAGTTTTCCGGTAGAACTTACCGGAACCTCTCTGAAACCATACTCGTTTAGGCCCATAGCGCGTGCCCCACCGAAGACCGCCGCGCCGCCAACCATATTTTCGGTGACTCCAGCCACATCTCCTTTGTAAAGCGAAGATCCGACTCCCCAGCCAACCTGGGCAGCCGCAACCGGTGGCAACATACTCACGACATTCTTACCAGTCATAAGCAAGCCATCGCTTGTCCCGCCTCCGGTCTCACCAAGCTGAGTTCCCATAGCGCTCAACGGAGTAAGCGATTCATAGTCACCAGTCACCGAACCGTGCAGCATCTTCAGCGAGGCCTGCATTACATCTGCAACCTGCAACATCGGCTCCGCTGCTCCTAAAGCGAGATTTTGTAGTCCATGGCCAACTCCCGTAACGGCGTCCGCCACCACATCGGATACCTCTATCGTGATCGGTGCCGGTTCAGGACGGCTCGCCTGGGCTGCGGCCGAAATGTATTGTCGCTTTGTGTCGTTAAATTTCGCTTCGAGCCTATCGAGTTCAGCAAGCTTCCGTTTTGCGTCTTTAATCAGGATTTCTTCGGCAATTGCATCTTCTTCCTTTCCTTTCCCGCCAAAACTCAAGTGGAGTCGATCCTGAGCCTGCTTTCTGTCGGGGTCACTTAAATAGGCAGTACGCTCAGAACCGCTAAGGAACGAATCGAGTTCGCCACCCAATTTATCAAGCTCCGCCCATGGGTCTCGTGCCTGCGGTTTGTTGGTAGTAGCCAGACTTTCACCCAGCGCATTGCCGAATGCGTAGGTCTACCCCTGTAGGCTACGTGAACTAGTAGACGAATAGCAAAATCAAATACGCCGTGAAAGCAAAATCTCTCCGATATTTGCCGCCTCGTTAGGGTAGTGGGCCAAATATTCCTTGCATGCTTCATCTATGAAATTGTTGAGCGATTCCTCAGATATCACTATTTCCCCAGATGGATTTCCGAACTTAACTCCAATGAAATCTAGCTCTGGATCCCCGCCGGCTGGTTCCGAAAAGAGGCAATACTCCTCATTAATCACCGAACTTTCGTGATTTACCAATTGCGCAATCACACGAATAAATCGCCCATGTCTACAAATAGAATTAAAGAACTCCTTCACAATCCAAAGGTCATCCGACTTGGCGTTCGTTACATTAAACAATTCCATAAAAACTCCTATTGTGGGTGATAGTTGCGAACAATTCCGGTCTTAGGATCCAGATAAACTTGGAACTGCACGCCCCCGGCCGTGGCACTGTACTGCCCCTTACCCGCAGCCATAGCTGCCTTATAGCCATTGACAGCCGCTTGTTGGCCCAGAGCGGCCATTTGTGCATCGGAGTAAACGCGTGGATCGTAAACGGTTTTCTCGAATCCCCCCTTATACAACACATTTCCCGAACTATCTCGCATTACATTCTTCGCGGGATCAAGCTTCGGTATTTGATACTCGATATGGGCAATTCCCTCTGCCAATTGAGTTTGACCTACGATCTTTACATCGTAGTTTGATGCGGCCTTCATAAATTCATCGAGGTTATGTGTACCACTTATGCCTTTCGCTTGACTAAATCCGTCAAACTTCGTCATGTGGCTCTCAATGCCATCTCTGAAATTGTAAGTGATGCGCGCGTACTCTTGACGCGCGGAATACGCGGCCAATTCGTTATTGCGGACAATGCCTGCTTTCGTAATGGAGGCCGCTCCAGCGACGTCCAGCAATCCG
Organism: Pseudoduganella sp. R-34; assembly: GCF_049904655.1. Taxonomy (NCBI): domain Bacteria; kingdom Pseudomonadati; phylum Pseudomonadota; class Betaproteobacteria; order Burkholderiales; family Oxalobacteraceae; genus Pseudoduganella; species Pseudoduganella sp. R-34. Next base: position 3,512,228 of record NZ_CP184572.1, on the reverse strand, counting down.
GTGCTGAAATCCATCAGTCCATTAGAAAAGTGAAGTGGATCACGAGCTTGCCAACCAACGTTCATTGTTTGCGCGCCGACATACATTCTTGACGGAGCATTCAACACATTACGTGCCGCGTCATTAACCAATCCCGGCAATGCCAAAACAACGGCTGATGCACCATATCCGACTCTCACTCCAAACGAGTTATCAGAACTCAGTGCCTCGTTCGCCGAGAATCGATAAGCATCTCCAAGAACGGATCTCGTTGGAGCATACAAACTGTCAGAGCGATGATATGTTGCCTGGCCATACTGCATCCAAGCCCCATCGTCAGCTTCTACAACTCCAGCGTTGTACGTAGTAAAGCCTTCCTCGCGCAAAAGCGAGAACGGGCTGATTGAAGTACCTTCTGGCAACCATGGACCAGTTCGTTTCGCCCCTGGACCGGTAGATTGACCATCGGTGGCTGCTTGCTCAGCCAAGATTCTCGCCGCCTGCTCACGTCGGTTCCGCTTGTCCATCGCACTAGCGATCGGGTCCGCCGCGATGCGCTGCTCCACATCGTCAGCGAACGTCGCAGCCGTCGACTCCTGTACCGGCTCGACAGGCTTCGCTGGTGTCGGCCTCATCTGCTCCGCCAAACTAGACCCGATAGCATTGCCGAATGCATCGAGAAGATTCCTTGCTACTGCGGGGATTCAATTGACTGCAAAAAACTCTTAATTTCGGCCAAATTGGTTTTCCACTCTGAAGGGGGAGGCTCACCCGGCTCAACACCCTCTTGATTAGGAATAAATTGATACAGAGCCGATAACTCAAATGGCTCCCCCAATTCATCCAAGAATAAGACATGATTTTGAACGACAATATCATCACCGTTCAAATACATGACCCACCAAAATACAAAATTCGAGAACATGGGGTCTCGCATTGACGTAACAAGGGCGCTTTTGTGCTCCCCATTAAGTAGTCGCCCCAGTCCGGTTTTCCACTGCGATAGATAATCGGCACGATTCCAGTAAGTCACTGGACAAGAAAACGATTCTTCAAAGACCCCAATTCTAATTCGACCGCTGACACTAGGTTCGCCTGCAATAATGGTTACATTGTCAGTCAATTCAATAGAGAAATTTTGCATATCTTAGTCTTTCAGTCTTTCGGACAAATCTGTGTTCCAAGTACCGGTCCGCCGGCCACGCGTATCAAAGACCTTCCAGCCATTCGTTACATTGTGACCATCAATGTCCGGAGTAATATATTGTTTTCCGTTGAAAAATACGTCTTGCCCGTGCGAGTTAAATGGTGCTTTTTGTGCCGGAATGCGGTTTCCGTATCCTAACGCCTTTGCGGCTCCTTTCGGGTCAAATCCCCCGTAAAGTTTGCTCATCTCTGCCTGACGCGCCGCTACAGCATCTGGGTGATACGGATCGTTATGCAAAGATGGAGAAGACCGTTGCTCGGCTCGCTGAATCGCAGATGGCTTGAAAATACCTCTGGAACCTTGCACATTCCGAATTACACCGAAGGCGGAACCAAGCGCGGCAGTCACGCCAAACCCACCCAAGGCACCGCTCACTTTATTGATCTCGACGGCACGCTCTGGGCTCGCGTCCTCCACGTCGAAAGCGTTCTTCGCGATTAGTCCTGACAACGTCTCATTGAGATATTTGATAGGTTTCTCAGTGATACTGTCGACAACGAACGAAATGGCAGTTTTCGGTATGCCACCAATTGCAAGCTGGATGCCGCGGACACCCCACGTTGCGTTAGACTCCCCAACCTTATCAATCAGTGCGCCAACTGCTGCATTGCCACGGTCAAGAACATTTGCCGTGGTAGAAATGAAGCCCCCTTGCACGTCACGGTGCGCCGAAATTTCCACAGGGGAAGCGTCTGGCAGGCGTACTGCGTTATTGTATTCCCCCGCGTCCGCTCCGCTCTCGACGATTGCTTCACGCGGAACTAATCGATCGGTCAGCATTGGACCGCTGCTCGAATTTGCCGCAAGCGCTGCTCGTAACACCGCGGTTTGCTGAGTGACCGGCAAGCTATCGAAATTGGTTCCAGTACGATTCTCAGCCGCAGCCATTGCTTGAATGATCCCGACAGCATCGCGAACCTCATCCGACCTTGAGCGTACGGTAGCTTCCATCACCCCCATACCGCCAGCCATCAGTTGATCAGCAATGTAGTCAGTGCCGTCGCGGGCAATCGCTTGACGGGCATCCTTACGTTGTTGGGCAAGCTTTTCCTCGCTACTGGCTCGACCAAGTTGGTCTGCGAGACTCGACCCTAGAGCATTGCCGAATGCATCAGTCGCGATCTGGGCTACGCTAATTCTGCCCCCGCGCATCACTGCAGTCGTTGTGCCAGCGGCAAAACCAACCAGCGACGCTTTCAGCAACCGCTCGCCAAATTTCATGTTTTTCGCGGCTTCGGTATTGAGCCCTAAACTTTCGCTCAATGCCTGCCCGATCCCGGCTCCGGCTCCGGCAGCGACAACTCCGCGCCACTCAAACTTATCCTGCAGACCAGTGACGATACCGATTCCTTGCGAGATCGCGTTGCTCACTGCCGCGCGTGCGATGACGGCTGGAGTGCCCTCAAAGCCCGCAAATTGCGCGGTGCTAGTACTGCCGCCTGCCATGCCATAGGAAACACCGCTTGCAATTGCCGAAAGAGCCACACTCTTCCAACTGAATTTGTCTTGCGCTCCAATCGCCATACCAACTGCTTGGCTCGCAATAGACCCGGCTGCGCCCCCAATGGCTCCGCCGACAAAATAAGAACCGAAGTAGCTAGATGCAGCTCCTGCTGTAAAGTAGGTCACCACCACTGCCACTACGATCATGATGATCGTGCCAAGCGCACCGCAGCCCTTGTCGCCAGGCGGGGCATTGGGAATTGGCATGGCCGGCATCGTGTTGCCAACTGCATCGGCCGCATCATACGGCTTGAAGGTCTGGTAGTCGTTGTGGACCGTATTCACGCGCGCTGGAATGCGCAGCGTCTTGCCGACAGCGAGCTGGTCATCGCCTGCCATGCCGTTGGCATCGGCGATCAGATACCACAGCTTGCTGTCGCCCCAAAGCGCTTGCGCGATGCTCGACGGCGTTTCGCCGCTGCCGCGCACCACGTAAGCGCTTGGCGGCGCCGACAGGCCACCGGCCGTCGCCGGCTGGTAGGTGTTGACGAAGCTGGCGTCGTAATCGTTCACCTTGCTGCGGCCAAGCAGTTGGCCGTTGACGATCAAGGAGTACGTATCGAGTCCACCGTCATTCCTGATCAACATCTGGCCATTGACATCGTTGATGAAGGTACGGGACTTCTCTTCTGCGTCGTCCGGCTTTTCAATGACTTTAACGGCGAAGCCATTGCTGTCGTATTGGGTCGTAGTGTATGAGATCCCATCTGCGTTGCGCGCCGACGCGAGCGATTCTTTCGCCGTATCAAACCAAAGGTAGTCCGTTGTGAACTGCGTGACCGGGCCGCCGTTGGGCGGCACGACAATGTAGCCGCGCAGGTTGCCCGCCTTGCTGTAACCGATATGCGTCCCGTCGATCACGTAGCCGGTAACCATCTTGAAGAAGATGTCGTCCAGGGCGTTGTTGCCCAGGTCGCGCATCTTCTGGCGCGTCATGCGGCCTGCGGCGTCGTATTCGGTGATCCGGTATTCCTTGGCCAGCTTCCATTCGTCCATCAGCCAGCCCCAGGTCGCGCCTGCGTCGACGCCGGAGCGCACCACGCGGCCTGCGCCATCGTAATAACGCAGGTCGATCAGGTTTTCATCGCGGAAGGTCTTCTGCAAGCGGCCCGCGCCGTCATATTCAAAGCGTTCGGTGGCCACCACGTTCGAGGCGTAGTACTTGTCGCTGGTACGATTGCCGGCCCAGTCGTAAGTGATTTCGTGGCTGCCCTGGCCGAATTGGGCAATCTGGCGCGTATTCCCCGGGAGGACTTCGAAGGTGACTATGCCATCGACCAGGGTCTGGCGATTCATCGCGTCGAACTTGTTCATTACCCAGCGCTGGTTCTCCTGCCCGCTGTCGTTCGTGTACGTCGTGCGGACTGTCTCCCTGTTGCCTGCCGCATCATAAGTGATCTGCAGGTCGAAACGGCCATCACCGACGTGGACCATGCGGCCCAGCTGGTCGTATTCGATGGAATTATTCTGCACCACCCGGCCACCTGCTTCCGTCCTTTCGCGCAGGTGGTTGCCGGCCAGGTCGTAGGCGTAACTCGTCACCTTGTTGTTGGTGATGTCGTCGATCCGCATCAGGCGGTCGCCATCATAGGTGTATTTCAGGTTCTGGCCCGGCAGCGTGCCGCGCTCGGGCGAAGTCTGCGTCGCCAACTGGCCGAGGCCGGTGTACGTGTAGGTCGTCCTGACGTTACCGCCATTGGTGTGCGAGGCAAGCCGCCCGGTGAGCGGGTCGTACTCCCAGTACTGAATCCGCGGGCCACCGTCGTCCGTCATCACCATGGCGGTCTTGCGGCCAAAGGCGTCATAGGCGTAGGAGGTGGTCACGCCTACCTGGTCGACTTCGGCCAGGATATTGCCGGCGTGGTCGTAACGCACCACACGCTTGCCGTTCATGCCGTCCGTGGTCACCGTGCGGCGGCCAAGCTCATCGTATGCATACGACTCGGCCACTTCGCCTTCTGCGTTCAGTTGTCCAGCCCACAAGCTGCCATTGCTGTCTTCGTAGGTATGCCAGGTTTCGGCAAAGTTGGAGACTTTGCTCAAATGGGCCAGGTGGTCATAGGCGTATTGGGTGTGGACGCTTCGGTCTGCACTGGTGAAGGTAAACATGTCGGTGCGGTCACCAAACATGCTGTACTTGTACTCGATCAGGCCACCGTCGGCGTGATGTTCTTCACCCAGCTGGCCATCGGCGTCATAGACCTTGCGCTGCAGGTTAAGGCGGCCATCCCGTTGGCCGACTTCGCGGCCAGCTTCATCGTAATAGGTTTCGCCCAGATAGCGCACTTGTCCAAGGGCACTGTCCACTGCCTCCTGTTTGATCATCTGGTTATTGTCGTTATAGCTATAACGGATGAACCAGTCGGGATTGCGGGGATCGGTCACTTCCAGCACGTTGCCCCAGCGATCCAGGCGCTGCATGCTGGTGGCGCGCACATTCTGCTCGACCGGTCCGGCCGTGCTGCCAAGGTATTTGACAGTGCGTTTGCCCGCATCATCGATGGTGACCAGCACCCGGACGGTTTCCTTCAGTATCTCCGATGTCCCTGTCTGTGGGGTGTAGTAAAGGCGGACATCGTACTGACCTGCAGGCGCCGCTGACATATCGAACAGGGCCTGGTCGCCGAAGTTGTGGACCTGGCCGCCACTCGACGAGACAAGCTGTCCGTTTGGCAGCGTGTATTCCATGCGTGGCGTCGCCAGGCCATCGGCAGGCATCGGCATTGTCACGTATGGCCCGCCGCGTGCGGCCTGAGGGTTGTCTACCTGTTTGTTTTCACTCAGGAGCACCCAGCCCTCGGTCACGTCCTTCTTATAGATGCGGACCGCGTTCCATCCATCGATTGACGGCCAGCCATACATACTCAGGGTAGTGTGCCGAACGCCGCTATCTTTATCGGGCTCAGGCAATTGGTCAACTCGCAGAATCTGCTCGAATGTCGGCGAGCTTGGCTCTGCAAAGCTGGTGCCGCGATCCAGCGGTGAAACGCCACCGTTGTAGTAAGAGACCTCGATCTTGATATCGCCGCTGCCCAGGCCATCCGGCAGGGTGAATCCGACGTTAACGACGTTGCTGCCTGACCAGTAGTAGCTCCAGTTCGGCCCGTCTACCTCGACGATGTCCGAACCGTCAGGAGAATGATATCTCCAAGCAACCCGAGAGGTTTCCTTCTCCTCCGCAGAAACGCTGGCATTAACGACCGAGCCGTTTGCGGGTATGTTGGCGGGAGCGCCTGTGCCGTGCGCGGTGCCGGTCTGGCTGACAGCCCGGCCCATCAGGTCATAGCTGGTTTCGTTACGGATGATACCGTTGGCTGTATCCAGGTTGCGATCAAGTCTTTCCGCTACAGCCTTGGCGGAATCGTACGATTTAAGGTCGATGTCCTTTGCGCTGCGGATCTGGACCGTCATCTGGCCCGCCACGTTATAGAACATAACCTTTTCGACCCGGTCGCCGGCATTGGTGCGCCACATATTGCCGGCCTTGTCGTACGAGGCAGTCTCGTAGAGGGTTCCGTTGAGGCTCTTGCCTACGAGTTCGCCGAAGGCATTGAATTCGTTCTCGTTGACAGTCGTGCCGACATCGCCGCGCATATGATCGGTAACCGAAGCTGCGCGAGATGGGTCCGTACCTGTGCTGTCATATTTCAGCAGCCACTGGCCTTGCCCGTCACGGATATAGACCTTAACGCTGTTGATAGATTCAATACCGCCAAAGGCTTCGGAAGAGTCGCTCCAGGAAACGGTGACACCTGTAGCTCCAGACAAGGGCGTCCAGAGGCCTGGTCCATTTTCCGTCTCCTCCAGCACCTTGACGCGGTCGATACCTTCTTCGACATAGTTGGGCGGGGCCACACCGCCCTGCTCTCTCGCCTCCTGGAAATAGCCCATCTTCGTCTTGTAATTCAGCTCGACTTTGACTGGCCCATTACCCAGGTCCGGATAATTCAACCGTACCCTATTGGTTCCGGTATACGAGGAAGATAGTTCCCTCGCAAGGGTGGGATAACCAGTATTCGGCGCACTCAACTCAATTGAGCTTAGTACCTGGTTGTTCTCTGCTTTTACTGCAACACCCGGGGTGATGACCTTCAGCACCTGGCCCAGCTGGTCGTACTGTGTGATCGTGAAGGTTCTCCGCACAAAGGACTCACTGGCCGACAACATGCTGGTCACGTTCTGCCATTGCTTGGCTACGCGGCCATAAATATCGTACGAGGTATAGGAAGTCTTCCCTTCAGCATCCGTCTGCGCGATGGCATGACCGTTGATGTTGTAAGTCGTCCAGGTAGTACGATCTGCGCTATCCGAGGCGGGGACAATGTAGTTCCCGGCCGCGTCCAGAAAAGCTGCCGTGGCGTACGCAGTCTGCTTGACCACATTGCCGTAGACGTCGCGGTCGAACGTGGTCAGTGCCAACTTGCCGTCTTTGCTTCCTTTGACCGTAATCGCGGCCACGTGTCCCGTGGCATCGTAGTAGCTACGGGTCTCGGCGCCGCTGGCATCCTTGGTTGAGAGCAAATTGCCGACGGCATCGTATTCATAGCGGGTGGTCACCAGGACATGGTCAGTCGCCATGGCGTTGTTCGCCCACGCCCCAACGTCAACATTGTGGCGTGTCTGGGCGGTCTTCTGGCCGACGTTGTCGTAGTCATAACTGGTCACGCGGTCCTGTTCGCTCACGTCCGCGGCACCAAAGGCGGAATCGGTCATGGAGCTTGCATTGACCCGGTTGGAGAACTCGGTGACCTTGTCAATTTCGCCGAATGCGCTGTATTCCGTCGTGGTCAGGAAGCCACGTGCTGCGTCTTCCGCTACGAACTGCGCAATGCGCTCACCGCGCTGGTTGTAGTAGTAGCGTTCTTCGCTTGGCGTGGTAAGTTTTGCGTTGATGTTTGCGGGATCTGCACCGTAGACGAATTTGTGGCGCAGTTCGCCAAAAGCGTTGTACTCATTGGCGGTGACACGCACCAGCATGCGGTAGCCTGGCGCGCCATTCACGTTATCGAAGACGTAGCTGCCCGGCTCGGCAACGGTAGCCACGCGGCCAAGGCGGTCGTAACTGGTCTTGATCGTGCGATCCTGGCTGTGATCCAGCGCTTCCAGGCGTTGCTTGACGTCCGCTTCGCTGAAGTCACTACCCGTCAAGTTCGGCACCACTGCATAGCGCGTCAACGCCGTCTGCTGGCCAAAAGCGTCGTACTCGAATCCAGTGACCTGGCCTTTCGCATCGATGTCGTACTTCACGCGGCCCATGCGGTCATAGACCTTGCGGCTGATCCCGCCGCCGACGTCCCGACTCATAATGGCATTGCCCATCAGGTCGTACGTTACCGTAACAGCGACTTCACCCGAGTCCATCTCCGCCATGCCGGCATCCTGTTCGGTGGAAGGCGTTTCAGCAGAATTGTAAATGCTGAAGCGCGGCAGGATGGTCTTCACCTGCCGCCCGGCCAGGTCGTACCGATAGCTGGTAGTGCGCTCGTAGCCAGCCACGCCGGCGGCTTCTGTGCGCGATACCAGATTGCCCAACGCGTCGTAATCCAGGCGCGTCGTCAGCGAGACGTTGGCCGTGACATGATCGTTGCCCATTACCTGCACCGGCGGTGCCACTTCTTCCATCAGTTGGCCGGCTGCATTGTAGCGATAGATCCATTCCTTGCCAAGCTTGTTGGTGAAGGAGATCTTGTTGCCTGCGCCATCGTAATGGAAGACCTCCGAATGCTTCTCACCGTCGGTCGAGCGCACAAGATGGCCCTGCGAATCGTAATCAAACGATTCGTGACGGCTCTTTCCAGCCGCGATCTGCGCGGTGCCAAACTCTGCCAGTTTATCCAGCGTCTGGTCGGCCTCGGACAGGGTCATCTGGTCCTGGTAGGCGTAGGTATCGGTCACCTGCCCCAGGGCGTCGTACCGCATTTCCTTAACATAGCCCTTGCCATCGATGCTGAAGCTCACACGCCCGTCTTTGTCGTAGACGTTGCGGCTGGTCCGGTCGTTGTCGGCATCAAGGTGCAACTTAATGAAGTCGCCAACCAGCTTGGCGCTATTCATTCCCGACAGCAAATCCGCCGGGATCGCCGTTGCGTAGGCGATCGTCGTGGAGACACGGCCCAGCGCGTCGTAGCGCAATTCGCTCACGCCACCTTCCGCGTTGATCGTGTATTGCGCGCGGCCTGCGGCGTCATAGATCGTGCGGCTAACGCTATACGCCGCACCGGGCGTGAAGTTGGCAGGTACAGCACCCAAGACTTGCGTGACGTATTCCGTCACCGCCACGACGTTGCCGCGTGCATCGTATTCCTGCCCGACGACATTGCCCTGGGCGCCGATGGTGTATTGCAGGCGGTTGCCGGCATCGTAGACATAGCGTGTGGTGCGGTCGCGGGTGGCATCGGCCTGGCCACTCTTCAGCCAGGCCGTGTAGTCGGCGAGCGTTGGGTTGGCAGGCAGCGTGGCGGAGGTCAATCCCGCCGCGTAAGCCGTGCGTTCGGTAACGTTGCCTGACTTGTCGTAGGCTGCGCTCGACACGGCCCAGCGCAACGCGCCGTCCACCACGCCTTGCGCCGTGGCGGTATGCGTCACCCGGCCCATCTCGTCGTAGGCGAAACGCTGCACGGCATCGTTGATGCTGTACTTCAATGAGGCCGCCGACAATTCAGCGGCACTCGGTTCGGCCGACGTAATCTGCGTTGCCAATGTGCGCTGCACGGCCAGCAGGCCGTTGGCATCATATTCCCGGGTTTGCAGTGTCCAGGTGTATTTGTCGCCATCCCAGGCCTGGGCGGTCGCCGTGGTTGCAACGCGGCCTACTGCATCGTAGACAATGCGTACGCGCTCGTCGCCTGCGGCAGGGCTCATGCCAGCCAGTTGATCTGCCGTGGGAGCACCGTGGGTGAGCGGCGTTGCGAAGGACGTGGTGCCGACCAGGTTGCCGGCGCCGTCGTAGCTGCGAGTGGAGACCGACCATTGCTGACCGTTCTGCCCGGCCTCCAGCGCCGTGAAGGTGGCAGCCAGGCGGCCTGCCCTGTCATAAACGAAGCGTTGGTGCTGGTCGTGTGCGGCGTTGGTAAACCTGCCGGCGTCAATGCCTGACAGGATGTCGGCTTCCGTCATGGCAGGGTTGATCGGGGTGGCGAAAGCAAAGGTCTCGCTCACATTCCCCAGTACATCGTAGCGATAGGCCTTAAGCGCGCCCATCGGATCCACGGTGGCGGCAACCTGGCCGTCCTCGTTGTACAAGGTACGAGTGGCGATGGCAACCGGCGCCAGGGCTTGCAGGACCCCGGCAAGGGCAGATACATTGCCGCCGTTGAGCGTTGCCAGCGTCGACGCATCGATCACGCCGTCATAGGTCACATTTCGCGCAACCTGGTTGAAGGCGTTGTACTCCGTACTGACAACCTGGCCCAGGGTGTTGACCGTATGCGCGAGGTGGCCATCTGTATCATAGAAGTACAGCGTACGCGCTCCGCCCGGCGCAGTCATACTGATGCGGCGGCCAGCATTATCGTACTGGTAGCTTACGCCGTAGGTATTCCAGACCGCATCGATCGCGGCGGGAGCTGCGCCCGCTTCAATGATGCGCCATGCTGCGCTGGCCGGCAGTTCTGCGGTCAGGCGGCCTTCTACGTCATAGCGCGCCAATGCCGATTCGGCTACAGGGGTACCCGCAAAGCGCATCACCGAAGTGACTTTGCCCAGCTTGTCGTACTTGTACTGGGTCACCGTCTTGTCAGGTGCGGTCTCGGTCGCAAGCTGGTTCAGCGCAGTGTAGGTGTAGTCCCAGGTGCGGTCGGCGATGGACGATCCAGGACGCAAGGTAGCGATGGTCGCGCCAGCCTGCCAGTTCACAGTCGTGGCATAGCGTACTTTGCGCGAGACATTGCCTTCCGTGTCGTAGACGGTCTCGGTCAGCGTGCCGCCAGCATCCACCGTGCCTACCTGTTGGCCTTTGCCGTTATACAAGTAGTTTGTCGCTACGGCGCTGGCTGCGACTGCTGCGCGCAGATCGGCAAGGCTGCCAGTTGCGCGCAAAGCCGTGTTGGTTGCCTGGCGGTAGACGATGCTCGATACCAGTTCACCAGTGGCGCCGTAGACGAATTCCGTAAGATTGCCCGAACCATCGAGCGCGCCCAGCCGGTTTCCGTCTTTGTCGTAGAAGAAGCGCGTAACGCTGTCGGCCGGGTCGGTTGCCAGCGCAAATGCAGCCGGCGCATCGGTGAGCTTCAGTGCAGACGCGTCTACGGTTTCTGCGTGCCGCACTACCGATGCGATATGGCCGGCCGCATCGTACAGGGTTTCCGTGACTTCCCCCTGAGCGTCAACAGCCTGAACCAGGCGCCCCACGGAGTCATAAATGTTCCAGGCATGACGGTCAGCGGCTTTCGCGTCGGGCCTTACGCTCGCCAGCGTCCTGGCAACCGGCTTGCCGCCGGCATCGACCAGTGCCGACGTATCGACCGGCGTGGCGTAGGCAATGCTATGCGTCAGCTGGCCGTTCGATCCATAGCGGTATTCGACCAGGCTGCCGTCGCCATCGATGTCGGCGATCTTGCGGCTTGCGGCATCGTACATGACGAAACTGCGCGTACCGGCAGCATCCACGGTCATGACCGGGCGGCCAGCAGCATCATGGAAAACGCGCGAGGTGCCGTTTGCCACGGCCGAGCTGGCGGTCCTGCTGAGCAGTTGGCCGGCGCGGTTGAGGACTTCGCTGACCGTGTTGCCGTTCACGCCGGTCGTGACTACCGTGCGAATTGCATCGTCGTACACCGTTGCCGTGGCTTGTGCGACCTCCGGACGAGAATCCAGCGTCGCGATGACTCGGCCAAGGCCGTCGTAGCTGTAGCTGACCTGCTTGTTATTGGTGTCGATGGTTTGCAGGAGCAAGCCGTTCTGGTCATAGGTATAGCGACGGACGGACTCCGTGCCATCCACCACACCGCTACCGTCGGCCGCCAGCGCGGCATAGGTGGTCGAGGATCGTACCTGGCTGCGGCTGTCGTAGATGAAATCGGTGCGCACGCTGTTGCGGCGATCAATCCCTTCAGCCCAGGCCGCCAGCGCGGCTTCGGACGGCGCTTCCGTCGCCCCCAGGGTGGACACATTGAATTTTTCACCGGCGTATTCGAATGTCGTTACCACCTCGCCCTTGGCGTTGTAGAGCGATTCGGTGACGCGTCCCTCCGGGGATACCTGGAAGCGCAGGCGGCCCTGGGCATCATAGACGTTGCGGGTAGTCTCGCCGTTAACCGTCTGGGTTTGCACGAGGCCGGGTTTTGCGAAAGTGCGGCTGATCTCACGCACGCCGGCAATTCGGTCGAGAACCTGGTTGCCGTCGCTGTCGTAGGCGAATTGATTGACGACACCATTGGCGTCGGTCACGCTGAGGATGTTGCCGTTAGCGTCGTAGGCGTAGTCCGACGATTGAAGGGTCGTCAGGTCGGTCACCTTATCGAGCTTGCCTGCGCTGTCATACGTGTACTTGACCTGGTGGCCTGCGGGGTCTTCGATAACAGTACCGTCCGCACCGCGAACCAGGCGCGTCATACGTCCTGTGCCATCAGTCATCGTATCAACCCACGATGCGCCACTCACGGGGTCCTGCTTGTACGTCAAGCGCAAGGAACTGCCATCCTTTTGCGAGATGCGGGCGATACGTCCGCTGTCGCCGTCGTAGCTGTACATCGTCCAGTAGACGTCGCCATCGGCGATGCTGTTGTCATCCGGTGTCAGGTCGGTACGCACCATCGTCAGGCGCCGCTGGCCGTCGTAGTCGTAGTAAACACGGGTGCTGTTCTTCGCCAGGCCGTTCGAGGTGTAGTCCACGCGCACCGAAATCAGCTGGGCCGCGTTGTTATATACCATCACCACTTTTTCGCCGGAGGCGCCGGCGACGTAGTCCAACTGGCCGTCGGTCCGGTAGGCATACGTAGTGACGTTGCCGCTCGTGTCGCGCGAGTTCATAAGACGGCCATTGTTGGCCGCGTCATATGTTTCAATTACACCGCTAGCGCCGTCCGTCCAGGTCCATTGCTGCAAGCTCGCATTGAATACCAGCTTGTCGTAGGCGCCCTGCCCGTCCAGGGAGCGATAGGCAGCGATCGAGGCATCCCAAGTGTATTTACCGGTCGACCCATCGCCGTTGCCGCGATAGGCGGTATTGGTGGCGGAATCCAGGCGCACCGTCCTGCCGGTGCTCAGTTGCCAGTTGGTCCAGCCAGTGACGCCAATCTGTGACTGCGAGTTATAGGTTCGGCCGAGGCTCACATCCAGGCCGAGCGACGCCAGCGCCGCATCCTGCTCCCGCAGCACAAAATTGCCGTTGCCGGTATTTACCAGCGTCAGCACCGCATCGGTGCCGACGCTGCCTGCTGCCTGCAGTGCGCCCGCATCGAGGTTCTCGATACCCATTCCGCCAAAGCTGGAGCCGTTGCTCATCATGGCAACAATCTGCGCGGTGGCGATTTCCGTGCCATCGGCAAAGCGGAACTTCTCGATGATGTTGCTGGTACCGACAAACCAGTTTTCGAACGTGACCTGGTCGACCTGAGAGGAGTTCGCTGGATCGACTACGCGCACGACAAGATTGTTGCCGTTACGGGTGACATTCAAATGTGCCAACGTGATCGTTGGGCCAAATTCAAGCACGTCAAGGTCGGCATTGCTGCTATCGGCAATGGTATCCATGCCGTCGCCGCGCGCGAAAAGATAGGTATCGTTGCTGGCGCCACTGACCATGCGGTCGGTACCGGTGCCGCCAACAATGACATTGTTGCTGCCGGCCGGACCGCTACCGTTGATCTGGTCATCGTTCGCGCCGCCATCGACGTAATTGCTGCCGCCACTGAAGTTAATGGTGTCGGTGCCTGCATTGCCCTGCAGGTTATTGTCGCCCGACGTATCGGTGATCTTGTCGTTGCCGGCGCCGCCAAGGATGGTGTTGTTGGCGGAGTCGCCGGTCAGCGTATCGGAAACGCTGGTGCCGGCAATGAAGTTCACCAGCGCCGGCAGGGCGTTGCTTGCGATAGAGCTGCCATCTGCAAACTCGAAGCGTTCGATCTGGTATTGTGCGTTCGTGAACCAGTTTTCAATGGTGACCTGGTCGGAACGCCCCGGTATGCCGTCGCCACCGACGAGTATCACCAGGTCGTTACCCATTCGCATGAAACTCAGGTTGGACGGGGCGATGCCCATGCCAAAACGCACGCGGTCCGTGGCGCCGCCATTTGCGCTGTCGTAATCGTAGATCGTATCCTGGCCGTCACCCCGGTTGAACAAGTAGGTGTCGGTACTGGAACCGCTTTCCAGGCGATCGTTGCCTTTGCCACCTTCCACTTCATTGGTCTTGCCCTGTCCGGCTCCAGCCGTCGAAATCTTCACCCAATCGTTTCCGGTGCCACCTTTGACCGTGTTGTCGCTGGTGGACGCGAACTGGATGGTGTCGGCGCCGTCTCCGCCCAGGAGCACATTCCGCGTCCCGCCGGAATCGCTGATCGAATCATTTCCGCTGCCGCCGTCGATCGTGTCGTTGCCGCTGGAGGTGCCAGTGATTGTGTCGTTGCCGCCCAGCCCATAAGTCGCACTGTTCTCGCCAGCGATCGGCCCAAGCGACCCGTCATTTAACTCCGTGCCGTTGCGCACGTTTGCCAGCGCGTTGACCTGGTCCTTCGACAGGCTGGCGCCATCGGCAAATTCGATCCGCTCCAACTGGTAGGCGCCAGTTGAATTGAACCAGTTTTCGACCAGGATGGTATCCAGGGTTGGGCTGCCCGCGTCGCCAATTGAAATCAGCAGGTCATAGGCATTGACGCGGCTGAAGCCCATGTCGCTTTGCAAAATGCCCTCGCCCAGCACCAGGCGGTCGATTTTTCCATATGCATTGACATCGTAGTCGGAGATCGTGTCCTGTCCGTCGCCACGGTAGAACATGTACGAGTCCGCCGCGTTCGAGCCAACCAGGCGATCGTTCCCGCGGCCTCCGGCAAGCTGGTTTGCGTAGGCAAAATTGCCGGGACTATAAAAGGTCACCGTGTCGCTTCCAGCGCCGCCGAAAATAGTATTGTTCGACGAATTGCTGTAGGTGATGGAATCGTTGCCCGAGCCACCCAATATCAGATTGCTGCCGGAACCCGCGTCGCTGATCGTGTCGTTGCCCGCGCCGCCATCAGTCGTGTCGCTGCCGCCCGGATCATTGATAAAGTCATTGCCGCCGTTGCCAACAATACTGTCATTGCTGTTGTAGCCGCGCAGGTTAGGGTCATTGGCTTCCGTGCCGATCAGGGCCCGCGCCCGGATCGTTTCCGCACTCCAGCTCGTACCATCGGCGAAGACAATCTGCTTCACACCGGTACTGCTGGCTGTGGTATCGGACGCCATGTTGGATAACACAATGCGCCCGACTTCAACCCCACCCTGGCGAATCATCAATTCAAGGCTGTAGCTGTCGATCGGACGCACAAAGCTGACGTCACCTGGATTGATGCCCGCCCCCAGCCTCAGCGTATCTTCGTTGCGCAGGCCGAAGATCGTGTCGTTGCCATCGCCCAGTTCATAGTTGAAGGTATCTGCCCCGTTCCCGCCCGTGTACGTGTCGTTGCCTTCACCGCCGTCCAGGTAATCGTCACCATCGCCGCCGTCCAGGGAGTCGTTGCCGCGTCCGCCTTCAACTGTATCGGCCCCACTTCCTCCGAAGAGGGAATCGTTGCCCGCGTTGCCAACGATGGAGTCGTTGCTGTTGTAGCCTCGCAGGTTGCTTTCGCTAAATTCCGTGCCGATCAATGCCCGGGCACGCAGCATGTCCGCGCTCCACACCGTGCCGTCGGCAAAAATGACCTGCCTGACGCCAGATTCATAGTAGTCGGAAGCTTGATTAACCAACACAATGCGCCCGACCTCTGAACCCGCCTGGCGAATGACCAGGTCCAGGTTATCGCTGTATCGCTCGATCGATACGTCGGCTGGATCGATGCCGATTCCAAGTTGCAGGACATCTTCATTGCGCTCGCCAGTGATCTTGTCCCTGCCACCGCCAAGTTCGTAGATGTAGGTATCCGCGCCGGCGCCGCCTGTCAACTCGTCGTCGCCGCCGCCAAAACCTGTGCCGCCCCTGAGCGTGTCATTGCCATTGCCACCGTACAGGGAATCGCCGCCCTCTCCGCCATCAAGGGAATCGTCGCCGTCTCCACCGTATAATATGTCTTTGCCACCGCCCCCAAGCAACGTGTCGTTGCCGGCTTCGCCCGAGATATTGTCGGCGTCACCACCGCCGTCAAGCAGGTCGTCGCCTGCACCGCCCGACAGCAAGTCGTTGCCAGCACCACCCAGTATGGAATCGCCGCTGGCATAGCCGTAGTAGCGATCGTTGGCGTCTGTGCCAGCCAGGTACAGGGTTCTTAACTTCGCGGCATTCCATACCGTTCCATCAGCAAAAACCACCTCTTTGACACCGTCCTCGCTATATTGGGAATCAGCGCCCTGGTAGTGCAGTACAACGCGGCCAACCTCCATCCCGCGCTGGCGGATCACAAGTTCCAGGTGAATGTCGTTTCGCACGACAGTCACATCATCTGGCGAGATCCCTGCGCCAAACTTCAGGATGTCCTCGTTGCGCTGGCCGTAGATCGTCTCTTTTCCATCACCCAGCTGGTAGATATAAGTATCGGCGCCGGCCTCCCCGTACAAATAATCGTTGCCAGTCCCGCCAGCGAGGGTGTCGTTGCCGGTGCCACCGTGCAGGTTGTCGCCCCCTTCCCCTCCATCCAGGAGGTCATTGCCGTCGCCACCAGAAAGGTCGTCATTGCCGCCTTTGCCGAACAAGGCGTCATTACCGGAGTCGCCATACATCCTGTCCGTGTCAGTCCCGCCGTCCAGCGTATCGTCGCCATCGCCGCCGTATAAGAAGTCGTTGCCGGAATCACCAAGCAGAACATCGTTCCCTGCGTGGCCGTACAGGGTGTCGGTATCGGCTGCGCCATCAAGGATATCGTCACCAGCTTCGCCGGACAGGCGATCGTCACCGGCACTGCCGGAAATGAAATCGCTGCTGCTGTACCCGTCCAGGTTGCCGTCGTCATATACTGAACCGGTCAGCGCACGCGTCCGGATCTCCGCAGCATCCCAGGACGTGCCGTCCGCAAATTGAACCTGCATGACACCGCTTACGTCGGTTGTTGCGTCCGACGCTTGATTGATCAAGACGACACGGCCGGCTTCGTATCCGTCTTTGCGGATCACCAGCTCAAGGTTCGCAGCATTTCGCACGATCGACACGTCGACCGGATCGATACCAATCCCTAGCCGGAGCGTATCTTCATCACGCTGCCCATTAATTTCATCCTTCCCGCCACCAAGCTCATAGATGTAAGTATCGGAACCGCTACCGCCCTGCAAAGTGTCATCACTGTAGCCAGTGCCGCCCTTGAGCGTGTCGTTGCCGGCGTCGCCGTACAATCGATCAGTGCCTTCGCCGCCGTCGATCAGGTCGTTGCCATCGCCGCCATACAAGTAGTCATTGCCCTGCTTTCCGAGCAAGGAATCGCTACCCGCATATCCAGATATATTGTCATTGCCAGCGCCACCGTCAATGGAATCGGTGCTGGCACCGCCATTCAACTTGTCGTCGCCTGGAGTGCCGAGTACCACACCTCCATACTCTGTTCCATTTCGCGTTTCGCCTGCCGGTGGAATCGCGGCAATCGACAAAATCTTCGCCGCATCCCACACCGTATTGTCGGCAAAGATGATCTGCTTGATGCCGATGCCGTAGCTAGCGTCGTAGGCCTGGCCCTGCAAAAGGATGCGACCGGCCTCAGTGCCATTTGGGCGCACCATCACCTCTACGTCGTTGCCGCGCCGAACCAGGGTAACGTCGCCTGTACTGATGCCAGCACCCAGCTTCAACGTGTCTTCATAGCGCCTGGTAAAGATGGTGTCATTGCCGTCACCCAGCTCGTAGACATAGGTGTCGGTTCCGGCTTCTCCGTCAAGGAAGTCGTCGCCAGCGCCGCCATTCAGTAAGTCGTTGCCGTTACCGCCGTACAGTGTATCGGCACCACCATTGCCCAGGATTATGTCGTCGCCGTTATATCCCCGCAGTTCGCCGTTGTTGCGGTTGGCATCATCGACCAATGAACGTACACGGATCGTTGCCGCATCCCACACTGTGCCGTCGGCGAAGACCATTTTCTGGACACCGCTGGTGGTGTCGGAATCGTTAGCCTGGTTCGACAGCACGATACGGCCGACTTCCACACCACTCTGTCGAATGACGACATCAAGACAGGGGCCGGAGACACCATGATAGACGCGTTCGAAGCTGACATCGGAAGGATTGATACCAGCCCCCAATTGCAGGGTATCCTCATTGCGCTGGCCATAGATCCAGTCATTGCCGTCACCCAGTTCATAGACATAGGTGTCGGCGCCCGCTCCGCCGCTCAGTTCGTCATTGCCTTGGCCGCCGTTCAGGACGTCGTTGCCGTTCCCACCATACAGTGAATCGTTGCCGCTGTTTCCGAGCAAGGAATCGTTGCCCGCGTCACCGTAGATCAGGTCGGAGTCTGCGCCGCCGTCAATGGTGTCATCTCCCGCACCGCCAGAGATGGTATCGCTGCCGCCATTGCCCTGGATCGCATCGTTGCTGCCATACCCGCTCAGGCTTGCTTCACTGGCCGCGGACCCGGAGAGGGTGCGCACGCGAAGAGAGGCGGCATCCCATACCGATCCATCGGCAAAGACGACCTGCTTGACGCCGTCGTAGGCATTGGCAGAGTCATATCCCTGGTAGACCAGCACAACGCGCCCGACTTCAACTCCCTGCTGTCGAATCGCCAACTCCAGGTCGTTGCCATTTCGCTCCACCGAGACGTCGGCTGGATTGATGCCAGCGCCCAGCCGCAGCGTGTCTTCATTGCGCTGGCCGTAGATCCAGTCCTTGCCACTACCCAGCTCATAGACGTACGTGTCTGCGCCGGCGTCGCCCCTCAGGGTGTCGTCGCCCGCGCTGATGCCAAGGCCGCCACTGAGCGTGTCATCACCAATGCCTCCCGACAGGTCGTCAGCACCTTCGCCGCCATCCAGGATATCGTTGCCATCGCCTCCGGTAAGGGTGTCGTTGCCAGAGTTGCCGAAAGCGCTGTCGTTACCGGAGCCGCCATCGATCGAATCGGCACCCGCCCCCCCATCAAGGGTATCGGCTCCGGCGCCGCCGGCCAAAGTATCCGTGCCGGCATTGCCGGCGATGAAATCGCTGCTGCTGTAGCCGGTCAGGTTGTCGTCGATCCCATCGCTTCCGATCAGGGCGCGCGCGCGAATCGTCGCCGCATCCCATACTGTTCCGTCCGCAAAAATGAGCTGCATGACCCCGCCGGAGCCGGAAGTGACTTCGGCCGCCATGCCCATCAGGGCAACGCGGCCCCTTTCCAGGCCACCCTGGCGGATGACAAGCTGCAGGCTATCGTAACTGTAACGCTCGAACGTCACGTCAGCAGGACTGATTCCCTCGCCCAGGCGCAACGTATCCTCGTTGCGCTGCCCGTAGATGATGTCGTTGCCATATCCCAGGTTGTAAAGGTAGGTGTCGGCGCCCGCCTCTCCGTACAGGGTGTCGTCAGAGGCGCTGATGCCGGCAAGCGTGTCGTTGCCGGCTTCTCCATGCAATATGTTGGCGTCGAAGGCGTCTTCCAGCACGTCATTACCGTAGCCGCCAGACAGCGAATCGCGGCCTTCACCGCCGTTGATATAGTCGTCGCCGGAGGTGCCTTTCAATGATTCGTCGCTGGTAGTGCCGGCGACGATCGAAGCATATACCGGCGCACTCATCGCTACGGCGCCCATGAACATCATGTCGGCTCCGCTCATCACGCTGCTGCTCGCCAAGCCCTTGTCGTAGGAGGTGGCCATGACGTTGGCAGTGGCATCCAGGTCCGTCACTTCTGCCTGGCCAGCGGCGGTGGTGGTCGTCAGCAAGCGGCCCAGTCCATCGTAGGTGTATTGGGTGCTGCTGCCATCAGGGGAAATCAGTTGCAGCAGCTGGCCTGCCTGGTCGTAGACGAATGACGTTGTGCCGTGCTCGTCGGCTCGGGTCGCAACCAGGCCGCGCACGTCATACGTATAGTATGTCCGCTGTACCGCATGCTTCTGCTGCACTTCATTGGCAGCCCAGGCGCGCAGGGCCGTTTCCGTGCGCGGGCCGCTGCCATAGCGCGAGTCCGGATAGCGGACCGTTGCGATGCGTTGGCCCGCAGTGTCATATTGATATTGCTGTACCTGACCGTCAGGCGCGACCACGAACGCCAGCCTGCTGGCGCCATCGTAAACATAATTCGTCAACGACGCCTGGTAAGTGGCATCGTATGAAATTTCCGCCAGCAACCGGCCATCGGGCGCGAAGCCACGCTGCAGGACCAGCATGCCGTCCGCGCCGCGGATGGCGACGCGCTGGCCGCGTGCATCATACTCGTAAGACATGGTCGCGGCATCGGCAGAAGCTGCGCGAACCACGTTGCCATTCGCATCGTATTCAAAGCTTGCCTGCGGCAGGCTGCCAGGAGTACCGACTGCCAGCAGGCGGCCTTCGCCGTCAAAGCTATAGGCGACGGCCTTGCCAGCCGCATCCGTCAGCACCGTCTGCCCTTGCTTGTATTCGATGGCCAGGGTGCCCTGCGCATCTGTAATACTCGCAACCTTCCACGCATCGTCCGCGTACACGTAGCTCATCCTGACCAACGTGCCATCTGTTTGCGCAATGCTTGCTACGCGGTTGCTGTCGCCATCGTAGGTGTACTGCACCACGTACGTATTGCCATCGGCGACACTGTTGTCTTCCGGGCTCAAATCGGTCGTCACACTGGCCAGGCGTTCAAGGCCGTCGTAACCGTAGCGCACCCGGATCAACTCCCGTGCGCTATCGCCGGTCACCGTCCGGTATTGGGTCAGGTTGCCGTTGGAGTCGTAGTCGAAATGGGTAGTGTCGCCGGAAGACGTGCGGATGGCAGCGACAAGGCCGCTTTCTCCATACTCGTAGTTCAGGCGCACACCTTCGCGGTCCCCGGCCAGCAGCAGGCGGCCATTGTGAGCCTCGTCATAAACCTCGTACAGACCTGTGCCGGTTTCGTCGCGCCACGTCCATTTCTGGTAAGAGCCGAAGACAAGGCTTTGGCTGCCGTTCTCGTTCAGGTAACGACCGCTGGTGGAGTCGAAAACGAAAACAGAGGAACTGCCATCGCCCTCGAGGCGGGTGATGTTGCTGCCGGAAGCGTTCAATGTGCCGATCAGCGATCCGACCTGCTTGTGCAGGCCGATTTTCCACTGGCGCCCGGCGCCTTCGTCGAAAGCCCCTTGGGAGTTATAGGTGCGTACCATTTTCAGGTCGACGCCGGCGGCCGCCACAAAGTCATCGCGCCGCTGTAATACCAGGTTACCGTTAGCGATATTCAGGAAGCCAGACTCTCGTGCCGCCCCTTGCGGCCAGTTCCCCGCCACGCCGCCCTGCCCCATCAAACCCAGCGAAGAATTCAACAAACCCGTACCGCTACCGCTAACAACCGAAACCATCCACCACTCCCAATTGATATTTTTCGTTGCCCACGGTCTGCACCGCGCCAACCTCATATCAATATATCCATCGATTTCCGCAACAATTTAGGGGTGTATGAACTTTTTTTTCGGTGTAAAGTGCTGCCGCCATGAATATCATCTTTGTCCACCAGAATATGCCGGGCCAATTCCTGCACCTGATGCAGCACCTGGCAGCCAACGGCCATCATGTCATTTTTATAACGCAACGCAAGGGAATGAATGTGCCCGGAGTGCGCACGATGGTGTACCAGCCGGACCGGGCGGTTTCGCGCCAGACCCACCACTACCTGCGCAGCGCAGAATCGGCAGTGCTTTATGGCCAAGGGGTGGCGCGCGTCGCCATGCGGCTTCGCCACAACCGCTTCAAGCCCGACCTGATTGTCGGCCATAGCGGCTGGGGCGAGATCCTGTTCCTCAAGGACGTATTTCCGCACGTGCCGTTGGTCGGCTACTTCGAGTACTTCTACCACATCAGCAAGGGCGACGTCGGCTTTGCACCCGACGAACCTGTCACGCCGGACACCGCACCTCGCCTGCGAGCCCGCAACACGGTGAACCTGCTGTCACTCGACGCGGCCGATGCCGGCATGACACCGACGCGCTGGCAGCAATCGCTCTACCCGGAACCCTATCGCGAACGCTTGCACGTGCTGCACGAAGGCGTCAATACGGCACGCATACGCCCGAATCCCAACGCGACCTACCAGATTCCGGGTGCCGGCATTACCGTCAAGGCCGGCGACGAAGTCCTTACGTATGTCGGCCGGAACCTGGAACCGCATCGCGGCTTCCCAAGCTTTATGCGCAGCCTGCCCGAGATCCTGCGCCGCCGGCCGCATGCGCGCGTGTTGATTGTCGGCGGCGATGGCGTCAGTTATGGCGCGGCACCTGCTGGAGGCGGCTCCTGGAAAGACGTCATGTTGAAGGAGCTGGGCGATTCAGTCGATTGGAGCCGAGTGCACTTCCTTGGCAAGGTGCCGTATTCCCACTTCACCAGCATCCTGGCGCTGTCGCGCGCCCATGTCTACCTGACCTATCCCTTTGTACTGTCATGGTCGATGCTGGAGGCGATGTCCAGCGGCTGCGTAGTCATCGGCTCGCGCACGCCGCCGGTGGAAGAAGTTATTCGGGATGGCGACAACGGGTTCTTGGTCGACTTCTTTTCCCCTGAACAGATCGCAGAGCGCGCAATACAGGTCCTGGCCGATCCCGAAGCGTTCACAAAGATTCGCCTGCGCGCGCGCCAGACCATTATTGAACGGTATGACCTGCACTCCATCTGCCTGCCTGCCCAGCTGACGATGCTGGATCGGGTCCGGCAGGGCGACTACAGCGTGATAGCGGCTTGAGCTTGCCTTTCATTATTCGGCAACTTGCAGGATCAACGATCAAAGCGCACACCCGGCAAAGATTGATTCAAGGCATTCGATGACGTGATCAAGTTTAAAGAGCCCTTCAGGAAGATTGACCTTCAACTGTTGCAGCGTCCGCTCTCTATCAAAGTACTCGTCATCGAATACCGTCAACTGCAGTACCCGTTTCTCTAACTCGTACTCGAGCCGCTTCGGCTTGAAGCCATTCATCTGATCCAGAAATTCACACTCGATATCGCGATCACCCATTTCCCTTGCAAGGGCGATATACCCCCCTCTGTCAAACCAAATGCACAAAGACGAGAGGTCATCATCATCGTCCGTAATTGCTTCGACTTTTGTCGCAATGGCTTCCATAACTCCGCATCCCATAAAACTGCTCCACTGGCTGATTTTACCGTTCGTCCGCTCCAATCGGCATTCGATCGCATCCAAATTGAATTGCATTCCATCGGCCAGTACTATTGCTTCATGCGCCTGACCTCCCTGCTGATTGCTGCTCTAATCGCTGCCAGTTGCGGCCCTTGTCGCCCGGTCCTGGCACAGGACGCGGTTGTCCACGTCACGGCGCTGCGCAATCCCGCGAGTTGGCCCTACGATCCATTCCGCGCTGGCCTGGATGCTTTTGAGGAGCATAGGCATCTGGCGCCAAAGAGCGAGCTGCATTTTCATCTGGTGCCAAACGATCCAGGTCTAGCTCTCGACAACGTTCAAATCGTCATCGAACATGGCGATCAGCGCCTGGTGCTGGACGCGGAAAAGGCCGGTTTCGTTTTACCTCGTCTTACCCGGTATGACCCGGGCGACGCCGTTCTTTCGGTGAACAAGCACCAGAATCTGTTCGACCAGCACTGGCCGACGGCCGCAGTGCGTACGCCGGGCTTGTCATCCGACGTCTTGCGAATGGGAGACTTGAGGTTAGCCTGCCAGGTTAACATGGCCATCCTCAAGAAGAACTTGGGCTTCTGGGAAAGTGCGGCCCTATCGGTCTTGGCGGGCCGGCGCGACTGGTGCTTTGTCGGCCGCCATGGGGGACAATCCGTGCGGATTCCCTTTGCCTTCCAGGCTGTGACGCTCCACGACGGCGACCGCACGGAGCGCCGTACTTGGCCAACCCCTCAACTGTCGCTGTCCCTGCCGTCGGACCGGCACGGCTGGTCCGACGGCACGCTGATAGAATTCGACGCCGTGCCAGCGAACTAGCGCTATAGCCTTTGCAGGCCGGTCGATGCTGACAAGCGCCACGCGTGCGTCCGGCGGCGCGGACAAGCTAATCGGAAAGGCCAAGCTGGCGCAGGCGTTCGGCTGCCTGCAGCCGGCTGTTCACGCCCAATTTCACGTAGATTTTTTTCACGTGCGAATTCAGCGTATTCAATGAGATAAACAGGCTCTCGGCGATTTCATGGTTCGTCGCACCTCGCGCAATATGACTGACGACAAGCTTTTCTTTTTTGCTGAACAACTGCGGCAGGCGCTCGAAAGCCTGCGTCGAGTCCTGGGCGGCATCTGCGCCCATATGACCAAGCAAGGTATGAACATAGGATTTGTAATCAGCGCCGCGCGCCAGCTTTTTAAGCATTCCGGTCAGTGCGTCACCTTCATTGATGAATACGCGCAGCAGATGCGTGTTTTCGGCCAGGCTGACCCCCTCTTGCAGCACCGTCATCGCTTCGTCGCTGCGGCCGACTTTCTGCAGGCAGATCGCCTTGAGCACCAGGATCTCGGTCATCACCGCCAGACGCTGGTCTTCCAGAGCCGGATACCACAAGCGATCCAACAGGTCGAGCGCCTGGCTGCGCCGTTCGGCGAGGATGAAAAAGCGCGCCAGCACGAGGTATTCCGCCTCGCGGCCGGGTGCCAGCGCTTCCTCGAGAGGCAAGCGCGCGGCTTCGCTCCAGAGCTGGACCGCATCCATCTGGCCGAGACTCAGCCAATAGCCCGCAATCACGGCTGACAGCGGCGCGACCTCCACTACCAGGCGGCCGGCGTAGCGCAGCAACAGGACCTCGAACTGGGGGTCGCAAGCTTCCACGGCCGCCCCCAGTTCCTTGCGCGTCTTCGCCAGCAGCACCCGGCCCCAGGCATTGGCGTACTGCATCCCGGCCGCAGTCATCTCGACGCCGCGCGCCAGATGCTGTTCCGCCAACACGAGCTCGTTCATTTCGTAGGCGACCTCGCCAAGGCCGATATGCAGCATGCCGCACGCCGGCAGGTCCTGCCAACCGCACACCATCAGGGCTTGGATGGTCTTGTCGTAGATCTGCTTCGCTGCCAACGGTCGGCCTCGCAGCAAATGACTGCGCGCCAGCGCGAGGGCGGCGGTGATTGGCACCTGGACGTTGTGGGTCGCTTCCCGGACCAGGATGTTGTTCTCAAGTAGCCGTTGCGCCTCATCCAGGCGCCCGCTGACAAAGTAAAACACGCCGCGTGCCACGGCTGCGGCGCGATACAGGGTCCGGGCTGGCGCCAGCGACGCCTGCGCTTCGTCCAGATGGGCAAGGCCCTCGTCGATATTGCCCTCGTACGCCGACTGGCAGCCGCGCAATAGCGCAAGCTGGCCCAGCATCGCGCGCTCCTTGCCGCCGAAAGGCGCGTCGTGAAGTCCGGCCAGGCACTTGTCCACGAGGCAAAGGTGGCGTTCCAGCTCGGCCAAGTCATCCCGGTACAGATAGCCCCAGGCGCAAACCATCGACAGCAAGGGGCGCTGCGCGAGCACAGTCTCCGGCAGCTGTCTCGACCAGGCCAGCGCACTGCCCATCCGGCCGTGGGAAAAGAGTTCGCTGTGGTGCTTCTCCATCAAATCGGCAGCCCATTCGTGATCGCGCGCTGCCAGCGCATGGTGGACCGCTTCCGTAATGAGACCGTTCTCGCTGAACCATTGACTGGCACGCCGGTGCAACAGCCGGATCGAGTCCGGCGCGGCCAGGCGCAGCCGGCTTTGCAGCAAGGCGCCAAACAGATGGTGATACCGATACCAAATGCGTTGCTCATCGAGCCCGAAGATGAACATATTGGCCCGCTCTATCTCGCTGATCAGGGCGCGGCTATCGTCGCGCCCGGTCACCGCATCGCACAGCGCCGCATTGAAGCGTTCCAGCACAGAGGTTTGCTGCAGGAAGTTCTGGATATCAGCGGCATGGCCCTGCAACACTTCGTCCAGCAGGAAATCGGTCACGTGCCGGTTGTCGCCGGCGAAGTTCCGGACGAAACCGGCCTTGTCGGGATGATGGCTCAGGGACACTGCCGCCAGCTGCAGGCCGACGATCCAGCCTTCAGTGCGCTCAGCCAGTATGCTGACCTGCTCATGCGGTAAAGAGAGCTGCATGACATCGTTGCAGAACGCTTCCGTTTCCTCCAGGCTGAAGCGCAAGTCTTCGCTGCGGTATTCCGCAATCTGCCCCTGGCCGCGCAGCCGCGCCAGCGAGAATGGCGGCTCGCTGCGGCTCGCGAAGATCAGCTGCAATCGCGCCGGTTGATGGTCGACCAGGAACGCAATGGCTTTGTGCACGGCCGGCTCAGTCACCAACTGCAAGTCATCCAGGATGAAGCACAGCCGTTCCGGCAGCGCACACAGCTGATTGATCAGTGGCCGCATCAGGACATCGATCGGGGGCGGTGGAACCAAGGCACACATATCGGCCAGGACTTTGCCGAACTCGGCACATTGGCCTTGAATCGCGCGGATGAAATGCACCAGGAAGCGCAGTGGGTCGTTGTCGCCGGCATCCAGCGACAGCCATGCGACAGGCGTGGAACTGGCGGCGGCCCAACTCGCGGCCAGTGTCGTCTTACCGTAGCCGGCGGGTGCGCAGACCAGCACCACGCGCGGCGCTTGTTCCGGCTGCTGCAAGCGCGGCCGCGCCAGCAAGTGCGCAGTGGCGGCGGGGATCACGAATTTGGTCGACAGAATCTGGTCGGCCAGCAAGACTTGGCAGGGATGGTGGGACAAATCGCTCATCTGATTACTGATCCATTCTAGGCGGCCGGGACAGCAACGATGAATGTCCCCGCCTGCTCTTGCATTGGAAACAACAATAAATACAGCTTAACGAATTCAAACCGGTTTGAAAATCACCTCAAATGGTGAGCGCTTGGTGATTTAGAGGTTTTACCGGGGGTCCCGACGCACGACCGCGCGGTGACGGTTGACCAGAATACCGGAAAGCGGTACGGGAGGTTGTCCCGATACAATTTATTGCAAATGACTAGGCAGAGGTCGGGTCCGGATGAGACGGGGCCGCTGTGCCGGTGACGGACGAGGTCACCGGCGGCAGGGTCAGGGAAAGCGATGGCTGGCGGCGCTAGATCACCCGTGCGCCTTGAAGCCTTCTGGCAAGA
The DNA here is from genome assembly GCF_049904655.1 of Pseudoduganella sp. R-34. NCBI lineage: Bacteria > Pseudomonadati > Pseudomonadota > Betaproteobacteria > Burkholderiales > Oxalobacteraceae > Pseudoduganella > Pseudoduganella sp. R-34. The sequence continues at coordinate 3,485,246 of NZ_CP184572.1, read as the reverse complement.
TCAGAATTTCCCCAGCATTGAGGATGTTTGGATTCCGGCCATGCCCGCTGTCCTTGGCGCTAGCCTCCAGGCGTTCGTTCAGCCAGGGATTCAGATCATAGATCTTGGCGACGATGCCTGGATCGTTACCCGCGACATCCCAGACGTTGTCATCGGGTTTGACGGTATACACATTTTGGGTCGATACCGGCGGCGCGGCCGGCAAATCCGGTGGCACGGTCGACGGCGGCGGCGCCTGCGGCGGCAGCGGCAGGTCGCGCGCTGCCAGCCAGTTCTTCCACCCGGCGGCACTGCTGATATGGATCGTCGTGGTGTGCGGACCCGCCAGCGAATAGAACGTCAGCTTGCGTTCCTCAGGGAAGTAGGACGTAATGTTGCCATTGCGATCCAGGCGCCAGTCGAGTTTGCCCTTTTCGTGGAACATGCCTGTGGCCGAATCTTCATAGCGGTTTTTCTCGGCATTGAAATGGATCGTCGGATGCTTGGACAGGTCCACGTCGGCCGGCTCGGGCGGCAGGGCCAGGTAGCTGTCATAGAACGGGTTGGCATCGGCCACATTACCGTTGCCGTCAAGATGATCGGTGAGCGATTCGGTGGCCTCCAGCATCTTCCCGAGCACCTTGGTGTCGGTCTTGTTGATGTAGTCGATGAACTTTTCCGGGTCGCCGCCGGTGGTTGCGTAGGCTTTCAGGAAGCCGTCGACCTTGGCGTTGCTGCTCCACCAATCGTGCTCCGCCATCACGTCGGCATGCGCCTTGTCGAGGCCGACGCCTTCCATGAAGGTCCGATCATAGTTCTGGAAGTTCTGTATGTTCTTGTTGTGGTCCCAGGCCCAATTGGCGACCGTCGTGCCCAGGTAGGCGATGTTGACAACCCAGCCGATCGGGTTACTGCCGAATACGGCGAAACGCCCCACAGTTTTCGTGGCGCCCTCTTTGACGATGTTTCTGAACAGCAGGCCCCTGACCGACGGGCTGAGCGTCTCTGCCCACTTCGCCGCATTGCCCTTTGATCCGGTGCCGAACAGATGCTCGAACACATCCAGCATTTTGCTCGTGCCAAGGAACTTCCTGGTCGCACTTGCTTCACCGAGCGCAGTTCGGGCGGTGGCACCGTCGACTCCCGATTCGCCGAGCGCATACTTGCCTGCCAGCCGCGTATTGAAGCTGAACTCATGCGGTTTCAATTCGGCGACCTTCTTTCCTTCCGACGCAGCGAAGGCAAACCGTTCGATCTTCCAGCGGGTTTCGGCGGCAGCCTTGAGCGCCGGATCGGCCATGACCTTGGCGCCGAGGGAACGCAAGGTCATCTCGCGCACCTGCAGGCGCAACAGCATGGCGTCGCTGGCGAGATTGACGGATTGCGTGCCCAGCTTAAACTGTTGCGTATCGGTGGCCGCCGTGCCATCCGGGTTTTTGAAGGGCAGTGTTCCGTTGAGATTCATGAATACGCCGCTGCCATCCCATGCCGTGGCTATCGTCATCAGGCCAACCAGTTGCTTGACCAGCGGCTGTGTCGCCTCGGTCGCGAGTCGTGTCCAGCGGTCGCGCACCGAGCCTTCCTTGACATAAAGACCCCAGCTGCTCTCGCCGGATTCGGCGGCATCGAAGAATTTCGTCCCGAAATTCTTGATTTTGGTGTCGAGCTTATCGCCACCTTTCCCCAGCAGGCCGTCGCCAAGCGAATGCGGCTGGATGCGCGCCGCGCCCATGCCGGCCTGCATCAGGTGGAAACCGGCGAAACCGCCCACCAGGCCGAGCAACAAGGCTTTGCGCAAGGGCCCGCCGACGTCACCGACCTGCACGTTGTCGAAGAGATACCCGGTCAAGGCTGCCTGGAAGGCGCCGCCGACACCCCAGATCACCGTGCCGCCAAAGTAAGGCAGGTGAGCCGCGCGCGAGGCGTTGATCGCGGCGCCTGGCAAATTCACGCCGCCGTTCACCTTTCCGATGACATAAGTCTCGGCCAGGAATTCCGCCAGGTCGCCGGTCAGCTGCGCGCCAATACCGAATTTCTGCGCCTCGCCGCCGCCGTTTTTCAGATCGTCCGAGAGCATCTTGCGGGCAATCTGGGTACTCGCGCGCATCGAAGCGCTATCGCTCAGCAGGATGGTCGAGGTCACTTTCTCATCGGCCATCAGGGACTTGCGAGTGCCATCGGCCTTCTTGTAGCCGTCCATCCCGCCCAGGTCCTTGTTGTAGAAATCAACGGCCTCGCTGGTGCGCAGCAGCCTGTATCCCATATCGTCGATGTCCTTGCGGCCGTCGATGATGTCTTTTTTGAGTCCCGGGAATTTTTCAATCATCGCCCGTTGACCCTTGACGAAATCGTCCTCCGTCAGAAGTTGCGAGTATTTGCCCTGGACCAGCAAGGGCGCCATGCCTTTGGTCGCCTTGTCGAGCATGCCCTCGTTATTTTTCTTCAAGCCGTTAAGGCCGTCATTGATCGCGCGCAGCGTCGCATCGCGCCACACCCCCTGCTGCTTTTCAAAGCGGCCCGCATCGTGGAACTTCCCGGCCGCGCCCATATCAACTTCATCCATTTTCAGGGTCGATACCTGGCGCACGGTTTCCAGGGCAAGTGTCGCGTGGCCGTCGGCCACCGCATCCTTGAAGCCCAGCTGGGTAATATCCGACGCGGGTTTGGTGGCGATGAGGTGCGCGATGCCCTCCACCGCAGCCTTGATTTCAGGGTTGCTGTACTCTTTCTTCTCCCAGTCGCCGCCGGCAGCTGCGACGTCCACCGCCGCCGACAACGCCTTGGCTACTTTGATACCCGACCCGATATCTGTGATGGTCCGCTGGCCGTCCTTGCCCTTTGCCTGCCGGGTGGCGATATCGTCGACGATCTTTTCCAGTGTCGGTTTCGACTGGTTGATGATCCGGGCGGCGATCTCGGGCGATATGGCCGCATGTTTGGACGGGTCGGTCACGTCGCGCAAGGCCTCGGCACCCGCCACGGTGCCCTTCTGGGCATACGCATCTTCAACCGCTTTGACACCGTCCTTGACGTAGTTGTCGATGATTTTTTGCACGCCGGGGTCGGCCATCACCAGCCCCTTGATCGTCGGGTCCACACCTTTCGGCAGGGCCTTGCCCAGCAAATCGACTTGCGCCTCGTTGCCCAGCACGGCACTGTCTTCCACCCGTTGCAGGATTGTGGCCGCCCCGATCACGGTCTTGAACTCGGGATCATTGGCGTAGCGTCCGTTCATCTGCGTGGCCGCGTAAGCCAGCGGGTCCAGTTCACGGATCTTTACACCGGCAGGCAAGTCGGCATAGGTCGCGCTCAATTCCTTGCGGGTCGCTGCCAGCAGTTCCTTCTGCTTTGCGGCATAGTCTTCGCGCGCGCTGATGATCTGCGCGCTTGTGACAGACTTGTCGCCGTCCTGCTGCTGTGCGGTCAGATCGTCGAGCTTGGTGCCGGCCTGGTTGACTTCATTGAGCTTGGTATTGGTGGCACGTTCGGTGGGGGTTTCAGTCAGGACGGTGTCCAGGCTTTTGTTGACCGCTGCCTGTGCGGCCGGGTCGTCATGGTAGCGGTTCGCGATATCGTGCGCTGCGTTCTGGACCGCCTCCTTGTTGTTCGGGTCGCCCTGGTAGGTCAGGCGCAATTCGGCGGCGATCGCCTGTTCGGCCTTGGCCTGGTCGCCGTTGGCGACGGTGCGCCGGGCTACGTACATTTCCCAGTCGGCCCGGTTGTCTTCCGGCGCCGTGTCGCCGAAATCGGCTTCCAGCTTGTCCGCCGTCTGCTTGGTCTCTTTCGCGGTGTCGACCGTTTTATCGGTGTACTCCTCGGCGGCCTTGACGGCCGGCGCCGGCACCTTGACGAAATCGATCTGCGGCTTGGTCACCAGCATCGGCGATGCCCGCGGCCCCTTGGTCACGTAGTCGGCATTGACCACGTTGGGCGTCGCGGGCGGCGGCGGGTCCACGTGCTTGGGCGGCGGCGGGTCAAGGTCCAGCAACTGTACTGCGCGGTGGATGATGCCACCGAAGTCGATCCCTAACATATTGTTCTCCTTTGTTGGTTGGCTACCGTTCATGCGATGCAGGTCTGTGCCTAGATCTCCACTGAACTGACCGGCACTACCCTTACCGTTTGCCTGAGTTCCTGGTACGACACCACGGCGAGATCGGCCAGCTCCACCTCGGTCAACTTCCTGAGATAGGGCCTGATCTCAAGTGAAGTCAGCAGAACTGCTGTTTTCTCCACATGGGTTTCCACCGCCTGCTTGATATTGGCAACCAACTGGTTGCCGATTTCCGGATCAAGCATCAGCACCGAGCCCGCCGAGGTTTGGCGCAGGGCTTGCCGCAACTGTTCTTCCACGCGGGGATGCAGCACGATCGCCGGCAGCGAACCGTCCTCCAGCGCGAAGCGGTGCGAAATGTAGTGCGTCAGCGCGATCCGCACGTATTCGGTCAGCAGGACCGTGTCCTTCTCCCGCGGCGCCCATTCAATCAGGGCCTGCGCGATCACCCGCAGATTGCGGATGGGAATTTCGTCGCGCACCAGGCGCTTGAGCACTTCCGCCAGGCGCGGCAAGGGCACATTGCGCTGCAGTTCCTTGTCCAGGTCGGGATACTGTTCGCCCAGGCGTTTCAGCAGGTACTGGGTTTCCTGAATGCCGATGAATTCGCCGGCGTGGCGGCGCATTACGCTCAGCAGGCTGCGGGCCAGGATCTGTTCATTCTCCAGATACTTCAGGTTTGCCGCTTCCAGCGCGTCGATCTCCTCCACCGGAACCCACAGCGCGGTGTGTCCGAGGACCAGCGTACCGCCCTCCCTGTAGGGGATGCGCGCCAGGTCCAGCATTTGCCGGGAGGCCAGTGCCAGCACCTCGTGCTTCGCCAACTGCCCGGCCAGCACGGGAATTTCATCCACATAGATCCGGTATTCGCCGTCCGCAAGGCGCGCATTCTCGCGCATGACGACGCCTGGAAACGGGATGCCCAGTTCGACACTGAAGTAGCGCCGCGCCTCGGCCAGTTCGGTCTCGAAATGCACCGGTGACAGCACGCTGCCAACGCCGGGGAAAGCCTGCACCACCAGCGGAATCGTCAAGCGATGCTCCTCGGCGTCGAGCAGGGTGCGGGCCACGTCGTGGCCTTCCTTCTGCATCGACGGGACCGGCGTCTGTGCCGCGTTGGCATAGCGGCGCCGCGCCGGCGCCAGGAAAAAGCCAAGCGAGGCAACCGCAATGCCGAGCAGGATGAACTGGAACTTGGGAAAACCGGGCACCAACGTCAGCAGGAAAACCATCGCGCCGCCCACCAGCAGGGCCTTGGGCTGCCTGCTGATCTGCGCAGCGATTTCGCTGCCGAGGTTCGGACTGCCGACCCGGCCCGGATCGGAGACGCGCGTAATGACGATACCGGCAGCAATCGACACGAACAGGGACGGTATCTGCGACACCAGGGCATCACCAACGGTCAGCACCGCGTAGGTCTGCAGCGCCGTGCCGGCATCCATGCCTTTGCGGAAGACGCCGATCGCCAGCCCGGCGAGGATGTTGACAGCTGCGATGATCAAGCCCGCGATGGCGTCGCCCTTGACGAACTTCATACCGCCATCCATCGCCCCATACAATTGGCTCTCGCTCTCCAGCTTGGCGCGGCGCTGGCGCGCCTCGTCCTTGTCGATGATGCCGGCCCGCAGGTCGGCATCGATACTCATCTGCTTGCCCGGCATCGCATCCAGGCTGAAGCGAGCCGCCACTTCGGCCACCCGCTCGGAACCCTTGGCCACCACGATGAACTGGACGATTGCCACGATCAGGAACACCACCGCGCCGACGATCACGTCGCCGCCCACCACCATCTGGCCAAAAGTCGCGATGATGTCGCCCGCATTCGCGTTCAGCAGGATCTGCCGCGTCGAAGCGATGTTGAGCGCCAGGCGGAACAAGGTGGTGAACAACAGCAGCGATGGAAATGTCGAGAGGCCGAGCGGCGAGGAAATATACAGCGCGACCATCAGCAGCACGACGGAGATCGTCAGGTTGAGCGCGATCAGGCTGTCGAGAATGAAGGGCGGCAGCGGCAAGACCATCAGCATGATGACGGCCACCACCAGGGCCACCAGCAGCAGATCCGCATGGCGCGCAAGCAGCGACCACGATCCGGGGGCTCCCAATCCATGCATCGGGTTATTTTTCACTCTGATCCCTCGCCAAGTCGTCCATGAAAATCCCGTACCCAACGCAGCACCTCGGCAACGGGCTCCAGAAATTCGTCCGGTATATAAGCATTCAACTGCACCGCCTCATTCAGGCCGCGCGCCAGCTTGACGTTGCGCATGATGGGGATACCCTCTTCCTGCGCGATGTCGCGGATCGCCTGCGCAATATGCCCATCTCCTTTTGCGACCACCAGCGGCAGGTCGGTCACGCCGGCTTCGTAGTACAGCGCGACGGCGATATGGGTCGGGTTGACGACGACCACATTCGCCTTGCGCACGTTCTCCAGCATGTTTCCCATGCCCACTTCCTGATGCAGGCGGCGGCGCATGCCGCGCATTTCCGGACTGCCTTCCATTTCCCGCGATTCGCGCCGCACTTCATCCTTCGTCATCTTGTGGCGCTTCAGGTAGTCCATGCGCTGGAACCAGGTGTCGAACACGCTCATGGCTACGAACGCCACCGTGACCATCCATGCCATCTGGCCGATAACGTTGCCGGCCAGCGGCAGCAGGCCGCCAACCGGGAGCCACTGCGCGCGCACCAGCGCAGGCAGGGTTGCGCGCGCCACCCACCACAGCACGGCGGCCAGCGCGATCAAGATGACGATCAGCTTGACCAGCTCGACCAGGTTGCGCAGCGAGAACAGGCGCTTGGTCCCTTCGATCGGATTGAGGCGCGACAGGCGTGGCATCACCGGATCCAGAGAAAACACCGCGCCGACCTGGATCGAACCCAGCAGCGCCGCCGGCGCGGCCATCAGCAGCACGACGGCGCCGCAAATCCACGCCGCTTCCGTCAGCAGGTCGCGGGTCCATGCCAGCAACACCGCCGGATCGTCCAAGGTGCTGAAGCTGGCGCCGGCTGTGCGCGTGAGCATGGCGCCCATTCGCTCGACCAGGCTCACGCCGCCAAGCGTGAACAGGACCAGGGCCAGCACGATCGCGGCCGTCGCGGCCAGGTCCTTGCTGTGCCAGACATCACCCTTCTTTCTGGCGTCGCGCAGCTTCTTGTTGGTCGGCTGCTCGGTCTTGCTCTGGCTGGACGATTCGCTACTCATGCCAGACCCCGCGCAGTGCGTTCAGCATCCCGGGAAAATCGGCGATGGGCAGAGCGCGCAAGCTCTCCGACATGCCGGCCCCGTACAGCAACATGAGCAGTGACAGGATCAGCGCCTTGAGCGGCATCGCCAGGAAAAAGGCGTTCAGCTGCGGCGCAAACCGCGACAACAGGCCCAGCCCGATCTCCAGCATCAGCATCAACAGCAGGAACGGCGCCGCAACCTTCAGTGCCAGGCCCAGCATCTCGCCCAGCGCGCGCAGCCCGACTTCCACCAGGCTCGCGTTGCCCATCGACAGCGCCATGCTCGGGATCGGCCACACCTGGTAGCTCTCATACAGCGTGCCGATCATCGACAGCAGGCCGCCGGTCACAAGGAACAGCATGGTGAACATCTGCATCATCAGGCCGCCCACCATCGAATCGTCCTGTCCCGTGGTCGGGTCGACCACGGTCGCCATGCTCATGCCCGCCTGGAATTCAATAATCGTGCCGGCGGTGTACAGGGCCCAGAATCCTATGCCCGACAGAAAGCCCAGCACCAGCCCGATGCCCGCCTCCTTCAGGAGTACGAAGACAATCTGGGGAGTGGAAATCGACAGCATGGCCGGATCTTGCAATGCGGCCGGCAGCATCAGGCTGCTCAAGGCCACGGCAAGCGCCATGCGCACCATGACGGGGACAGTCTGCCCCATGAAGATCGGCCAGACTGAAAAAGCCACCAGCATGCGCGTCATCAGCAGGCTGGTCACGATCAGGATGGCTTCTCCCTGGTGCATCATGGCGCCCATTGCTAGCGTACTCCCGCAATGGCGCCAAACATCTGGTCGCCAAACATGTACAACTCGCTGCCCAGCCACGATGAAGTCATGGCGATCGTGACAATGATTGCGATCAGCTTGACGCCGAACGATATCGTCTGGTCTTGCACCTGGGTGACCGCCTGCAGGAACGCCAGCGCCAGGCCGGTAATGCTGGCCACCGCGATCACCGGCAGCGACAGGATCAGGATCAGGAGCAGCGCCTGGTTGACATAGGTGATGAGGACGGAAAATTCCATGGCGCCGGCCTATTGATAAGTAAGGATCAAGCCGTGCACCAGCTTTGACCAGCCGTCCAGCACGACGAACAGCAGCAGCTTGAGCGGCACCGACACCACCGTGGGCGAGAACATCATCATGCCCATCGAGACCAGTATGTTGGCCACCACCAGGTCGATGATGACGAAGGCAAGGTAGATCAGGAATCCGATCTTGAACGCGGCCGTCAGCTCGGTCACCGTGAATGCCGGCACCAGCACCAGCAAGTCATCGCCCGTAAGCGCCTCGGCCCGCTCCACCGGCCATATCTTGCCGGCCGAGCGGACGAAAAATTCGCGCTCGCGCGGATTGGTGTGCTTCGACAGGAACGCCCGCAGCGGTTCGCGCGCCAGGCCCAGGATGTCGAAGAAGCTGCCCGCGTTCATCTGCTGGCCCGGCTTCACCTGCGCCTGCACGGTGTCGCTGATCTTGCTGGTGACCGGCGCCATGATGTAGAGCGACAGGATGATCGCCAGCCCGTTCAGGACAAGGTTGGGCGGCACCTGCTGCAAGCCCAGCGCATTCCTCACCAGGCTGGTCACCACCACGATCTTGGAATAGGACGTCACCATCACGGCAAGGAAGGGCGCCAGCCCCAGCAAGCCCAGTGTGGTGATGACGATGATCGGATCCGGCATTCCCTGTGGTAGCACGTTTCCCCCTGCAACAGCTAAGCGGATTGTTCGTTGCCGCCGCCGGCAACGCGCACGATGCGCACGCCCAGCTTGCGGCCGATGGTGATCAACTTGCCTTCGGCGATCACCGAGCCGAACACGCTCAGCGTCACTGTCGCCAGGCCGGCATCCTGCTCCAGCTCGAACGTCTGGTCGGCGTGCAGGCGTTCGATCTCCGCCAGCGGCAATACCATCTGGCCCATTTCAAACACGACCGGGACTTCGATATCGGTATGGTCCTTGTGCATGGTGCTTTGCTCTCCTCGGTTGACAACCAGGCCTTGCTCGGGCGCCAGGATTCCGGAATATGGCGCCTGTAGCGCCACGGTGCGGTGCTTGAGACGAGCCGACCACGCACGCTGGCTGCTGTTGCCGGGAATGAGGACCAGCGTCACGCCATGACGCGAAATCGCCCCGCCTTCATCGATCCACGCCACGTCGCCGACGCCCAGGCCGCGCACCGTGGACATGGCCAGCACAGTCCGTCCCACGCGCAGCCGGACGGCGACCGGCAAGTCGTCCCTGGCCAACCTCGGCGGCGGGGCGCCTTGCGGCATGGCCTGGTGCAGCCATTCCAGCGTCTGCAGCGCACTCGCCGCCAGCGTGCCGCGCGATTGCGTACCGTCCTCGCGCGTCGCGACAAAGCCGATCGCGCAGGGCCAGGCCTCGCTGTCCGGCATTGACCAATGCACCGCGCGGATGTCCGCGTCATGCATGAAGGCCGGCGGCAGCGCCGCGAAGAAATCCGCGGCGACCCGTTCGATGACCAGATTGCGCATCGGCGCTGGCAGACGGGAAAATGGCTCGCCGACCAGGCGCGGGTCGATTCCGGCCAGCCCGTCCAGCTTGACCAGCACGGCTTGGCCCGCCAACGTGCATTCGACGGCGACAGCAAACGAGGAATGCGGCGGCACATAGCCCCACTGGATGCGCAGGCGCCGGCCGGCCACCGGCCATTCGGTATACTGCCGCACGGCGAGCCAGGCATTCATCAGGCGGCTCGCATCAGGCTCGAGCTGATCGAGCACCAGGCAGGTGGAATCAGGCATCATGCCTCGTCTCCGGCCGTGTCATTACGCTGGACCAGGTCGAGCCGAACCACCAGGCCCGTCGATTTGTTCAGCGCGTCCAGCAAGCGCGCGCTACCACCGCGCATCTGGCGCAGCATTGCTTCGTCCGCCGCGTGCAGCCGCACGTTGAGGAAGACTCCCTCGCGCGACATCTCCACCGATGAGCCAGGCAGTGATGCGCCGAGGTCGACCATGATGTGCCCCGTCCCCGCCTTGGGGCGGTCGGCAACGTACAAGTTGGCGCTGAAATGCTGCAGCAGCGCCGCCACTTCCTCGTTCTGGACAACCTCGGCATGAGCCGCAGCGGCCGACGCGACCTCCTGCTGAAGCGCGGCGGGAGCGTGCTGGCCTGGCCGCTGCACGCCGGCCGCCATCAACTCGGCGGGTATCGCGAAAGGCAGGGAAGACTCGCCGCCCTCCCCTCCAGCCGCCGCCCGCGGGTGTGCGGGCGCAAGCCGGGAAATGACCTCCGCCCCTTCGGATACCGGGTCGGACCAGTCCGCGCGGAGTGCATGCGCGGACGCGACGCTTGCCTGCGTATTCGGCTTGGCCGGCGGAGCCGACGCCGCGTCCGGCCCCCGCTTGAGCATCAGATCGCGAAAGGCTGCGACAGCCGCATCGGACGTGGACTGGTATGGCGACACACCGGCTTGCGCAAATTCCGGGAGGTTCCGCTCGCCGCCATCGATCGTGGAAAATTCATTCATGCCTTGCCTCCGGCGCGGCGGCCTTCCTGGCCAGGTACCAGCTCGCGGCCACGGCGTCTTCCGACCGCTGCACGTTACGCGCTTCCTGCTCCTGGCGCCGCTTTTGCTTCATCTGGCCGACCACATCCATGATTTGCGTCAGGGCCTCATACTGCTTCCTAGTCCTGGCCCGGGCCGCATCGACTTCCTGCTGCGCTTCCAGCAGGCATTCAACGATGCTGGCGCGCTCTTCTTCGAGATCGTTCTCGAGCGCGGCGATTTTCAGGTGCTGATCGGCATAGTCTTTGCCTCGCTGCAGTGCCCCGCCCTGCTGTATCCACGCCTGCCACTGCTGGTCCCAGGCAGCCCTCTGGGCGGCCAGGGCTTGCAGCGCTTCCTCCACGCGTTCGACCTCCTGCCGGATACGGTTGCGCACCGTCGCCCTGCGCGCGAGTTCGGCGTGTGCGCTCTGGAGTTGCGCGTCCCGAACCTCGACCAGTTTTTCGTGCTGTTCCATGGTTTCCATGTCCTCTAGCTCGCCGCTATATTGCGCATGGCTGCCAGCGCTTCCCGCAGGCCGGACGATTCTCCCGGCGCCTGCCGAAGCAGCGCCGAACACGCTTCACGGCTACGAATCGCCCGATCCGCGACGGCATCCGACCCCGCCTCGTATTCGCCGATCTGCAACAACATCTCGATCGACTGGTACTTGGCGCTGAGCTCGCGCAGTGTTCCCGCCAAAGCCTGGTGCTCAGCCGATGCCACGATGTTCATCACCCGGCTGCGGCTCTGCGCCGTATCAATCGCCGGATAATGGTTGGCGGCGGCCAGCTTGGCAGACAGGATGATGTGGCCATCGAGTGTCGACCGCACTTCTTCGCCGATCGGATCGCCTGCCTCGTCATCGTCGACCAGCACCGTGTAGAAGGCGGAAATCGCGCCCTTCTCGTTTTGTCCGGCCCGTTCAAACAGCTTTGGCAGCACCGTAAACACCGAGGGAGGAAAACCGCGCCGTGTTGGCGGCTCACCGGCCGCCAGGCCAATCTCGCGCAATGCGCGCGCATAGCGCGTGACCGAATCGACCAGCAGCAAAACCGAACGGCCCTGGTCCCGGAAATACTCGGCAATCGCCGTCGCCACGCAGGGCGCCTTGGCCCGCTCCCCGGCCGCCCGGTCCGAGGTCGCCACCACGAAGACGGTGCGGTCCCGGCGGGCAGCTGGCACTGCGGTACGGAAGAACTCCCCCACCTCGCGCCCGCGTTCGCCCACCAGCGCTACAACGGTGACATCGGCTGCAGCGCCGTGCGAGATCATCGACAGCAGGCTGCTCTTGCCGGTGCCGGCCGGCGCAAAGATCCCCATGCGCTGCCCTTCGCCGCAGGTAAGTAATGCATCGATCGCACGCACGCCCGTGTGCAGGGCGCTCAGGATTGGCTTGCGCCGCAGCGGATCGGGCGCCGGCGCGTACACCGGGTATTCCTGCACCGCGTCAATCGGCCCCAGGCCGTCGATCGGCTCGCCGAATCCATCCAGCACCCGGCCCAGCACACCCGGCCCCACCTTCACCCCCTGAGTGCGGCCCAGGTGCACCACCTCTGTCTGGGTCGACAAACCGGCCAGCTCGCCGAAAGGCATCAGCAGCACCAGGTCGCGGACAATGCCGACTACCTCGGCCTGCATCCGCCACGGCGTACCCGGATTGCGCAGCTCGCAGATATCGCCGACCCGGGCGCTGACGCCGCTGGCCTTGATCAACGTTCCCACCGCCTCCAGCACTCGGCCGCGGGTCTCGATCGCGGAAAAACCACTGAGCGCATCTGCCAGTGCATCGGAAAGATAGTCCGTGCTTACCATGTCGTTCTGCCCCTCATTAACCGGCCGGGCTGGCGCGCCGCTTGCCGACGAATGCCCGGGTCAGGCCCGCGCGTATCGCCGCGAGCTGCGTATCGAGGCTGGCGTCAACGATGCCGAATTCGCTCTCCAGCACGCACATCCCCGGCACGCCGGCGGGATTCTGCACCACGTCGACAAATTCAATCTCGGGGAACTCGGCCAGCACGGACGGCAGCAGCGCATTGACGGTGTCGAACTGTTGCGACGCCACGATCAGGCGAAAGGAATTCTTCCGGCTTGAATTGGCTATCGTGCGGCGCACCAGACGTTCCATCACGGTGCGGTCGCCAATCTCGTGCAGGATGGCCTGCAACGCGTCCATCACCGTTTTGACCAGCCGCGCCTCCAGGCAGATGAACGACGAATCCATTCTTGCGGTGGCTTCGACCATCGATGCCGCATACTCCGCGCGCCCCTGTTCGATGCCAAGCTCGCGTCCCTGCCGAATCGCGGCCTCGCGTTGCGTTTCCGCCAGCGCAACGATCTCGGCGGCCCGCCGGCTGGCCTCGGCCAGCGTCTCCTGCGCGGTGGCCAGCTGCACGAAATCGTTCGCCTTGATGACTTTTCCATCGGCGCTGGCGAGCTTGCCGCGATCCATCAATATCATCATTGCGCAGTCCTCCCAGGCGCCGCGAACAGCCACGCATGTTCCGGCGCCGCCTTGTTCAGAACGGCGACAAAGAGCGCGGCCAACTTGGTGCGGTCATGCTCCTCCAAGACCGGCCGCTGGAGGCTGTTCCAGTCGCAAGGAAACCTGAACTGCATGCGAGCCAGCGTTGCCCTTGACGCATCACCCAGCAGGGCGCCGGCCAGGCACACCGCGCGCCGGGTCCAGGCTTCGTTGTCCGGAAATGCGGCGCCGCGCGGATGGAAGACGTATCCAAGCCCCGGAAGCGGCGCAGTCCATCCCAGCGCGAACCGATGCGCCTCCCGACCCAGCGTGCGTTCGATCGCCATCATGTCGGCGCCGAGCACCGCATGCCTGATCTGGTCCCGCACCAGCAAGCCGGCCATCAATCTTGCGCAGCGTTCGAGCACCGCTGCATCCAGCAAGGCGATGCTTTTCATGGGCTCGGAAAAATCGAAATCAAAGTCCTGGTCCAGCTGGCACGCCTGCAGCAACGCCAGGGACAGGCGGCGCAGCCAGAACGGAGAAGCATCGAGTCCATCGGCAAGCGGAAGATGCCGGCCCAGGCGGGCGATCCAGCTGGCATGCGCATAGGTTGCTGGAAACAGATTGAAACGAAGCCGAAGATCGAAAGCGCGGTCCCGCACCAGCGGCTGCCAGGCGAGGCCAGGCGTATCGCCAGCGGGGCTATCGGCCTTGGCAGCGGCTGTGAAGCCAGGTGGTGCTGCCTCCAGCGTGACGGCGCTCATGCCCGTTCCCTCTGGCGCGCTGGACGTTCCCGACCATCGCCGCGCGCCGGCGCCCCCCGTGCTGCCAATTTCTCCTTGAGCCAGCTGCGCAAGTGCGCCGCATTCAGCAGGAGTATCAGCAGGATCGCCACCACGATCCAGGGCAAGAGCATCATGGTCCAGAGTGTTGCCACGCTGGAGTTGGCGACGATCGCGCCGAAGAACCGTGCCGTCGGCACCTGGTCGGAAGTGGAGCCGGTTGCACGCGCCGGGAACAGGCTGACCGACACCTTGTCCACCGTCAGCCCTTCCACGCTGCGGATCACCAGTTCCTTCACCTCAGGGATCACGGCCTTCATATTGATGTCGGACCGATATTTCAGGAACACGGAGGCAGAAGACGGCTTGACCGGCGACGCCAGCGGATCGTTGGACGGCAGCACGATGTGCACACGGGCGCTCAGCACGCCGTCGATCTGCGACAGGGTCTTGGCGATCGCCTGCTCAGTCCCATAGGTAAAGCGGATGCGTTCTTCCGTGGGCGACGAAATCAGATTGTTACGCGCGAAGATTTCACCCATGTCCGCATAATGCTGCGGCGGTTGTCCGTTCGAATTCAGCAGGCTGATGGCCGGCGCCATCTTGGCGCTGTCGACCCAGATGCTGTAGCCCTTTTCGCCAGCACGCTTCTCGGCGCTGATGCCGCCTTTCAGCAAGGTCAGCAGAACATCGTTGGCCTGCTGCTCGGACAGGTTGCTGTACACGGCCTGCTCGCAGCCGGAGAGGAACAGCAGGCCCGCCAGGAGCAGTGCATAAGCAAGGCGCCGATCATATGGGGTCGACATATTGTTGTTTTCCATGGGCGGTTTCAGGGTCAATTGCGCTGGAACAGGGACTCCGCACCTTTCTCCGTCATCCCCGCCGCCTTCGACACCACTTCAAAGGCTGCAGACGTCTTGACCATGTCATATTGCAGCTGCAATACGTCCTTCATCGAAAGATCGCCATCTTTCTTCAACAGGTTTTCTACCGCATCTTGCGCGGTGCTCCACATCGACGACATGTTTTCGCTGTGGCTGCGGATCAGTTGCGAAGCATCCCCCGGCCCGTCGGCCGCCAGGGTGGACGACTGCGGCTCTCCGAGCAGTTGCTGAAAGCGGCTGATGGAGGCCTGGTCCGGTGCTGGCGCTCCGTTGGCACCGGCCTGCGTCGACGACTGCAAGGCCTGCAGCGATGAGAGGGAGGTAAGATCCATGTTTTCTCCTTGGTCACTAGGGCCGTATGTTGTGGTGACGGAAAAATGCCAGGGACCCCGTATCGGTCCTGCGCGCCGCGCCCTCTTCTTTCAGCTTGCGCGCCTGGTCCAGCCAGCATTCGACAATATTCACGGCGCCCGGCTCCTGCCTGCTGGCAAGCACGGCCTCAAACAGTTCCAGTGCGCCATCCTGTTTGGCTTCCACGAGGAATGCGCCAAGCATCGCTTTCACCATCTCGCTGGAGGGAAAAACCCCGGCAGCATGCTTCAATCCATTGATGGCGTCCTGCAGGCGGCCGCTCCGCGCATGCACCACCGCGAGGGAGACCGCAGGCGCCGAACTATCGGGTTTTGCCAGGGCCATGCCCAGGAAAATCTGCTCGGCCTTCTCGTGAAACCCATACTCGCTTGCCAGGAACCCGATCTCGGCAATGCGCTGTAGAACACATGGAGAAAAGATATTCAATTTTTCCAAATCAGACATTCCAATCTCCATGTACTCATATCGCATCAGCGCGCCAGAGCTTACGAAATATTGTGAGCAGCGCCTTTGGTGCCTTCCCCGAACGCCTTGATCGTTTCGGAGACTGCGCTCTGCGCCGTGCTGGCAACCTGCATCGAGAGCGCGACCTTTTGCATGCCGGTTGCGAATCCGGCAGGGTCCTTCTTCGCATCCGGCAGATTCGCCAGACCGTCGAACGCAGCTTGCAACAGACCGCCTGCACCTGAAATTGCACCATCAAATCCGTTTGACATTTTTATCTCCGTGAAAGGTTAAGAAACATCGCATCAGCTGCTCTCCCAGCATCACCCCGCTTCCTGCTACCTCCGCCTCCAGCTGGGCTGAGGCGGTGCAAACCTGCATGGTTCCCGTTTCGCTATCGGGCGTTCAAATGCATGCTGTCCCAGATGTTCTGCAAGACCTCGACCGAAACAGACGCGCTCTCGACCAGTGCCCTGGTTGCCGCATATTCGCGCTGCTCAAGGGGGTGCCGCAAACGCTCGGCCCCGGTTGCGGCGGCCTGCTCCATCAGGCGCCGGTATTCGGCGCACACGGCCCCGCTTCTATCGGCCAGCAGGCGCGTGGCAAACTCGCTGGGTGGCAGCACATCGTCTTGCGGAAGAGTATTCATTGCAGTGCCGCCAGCGGGAAAATGTAGTGCCGGTCGCCTTTTTGAAACTCGACCTGGTCCAATTCAATCTTGACGATCCGGATACCGTTGAACTCATCGCCTTCCGCGAATTTCTCCCCATATGCGCCAATCAGCCATTTGTTCTTTTTCAAAATCAGAATCGATGAAAAGCGTTTCGACATCCGCAGCGGAGCAACCGTCGGCTCCATCGCCACCACGGCCGACGCGGCAGGCGGGGCAGCTTCCGCAACCTCCCGGCCGGGCGGCGCAATAGGCTCACCTTTTTTCACCTGCACGTTCAAGGCCTTCAAGCCCGGCACCTGCTGCGCCAGCGATGTCAGTTTGGACGCAGCCTCGGGGGTATCTACTTCGTTGGCACAGCTGACGATGCCGGCGCCGGCATCCTTGGCGAGGCAGCTGATGCCTTCCAGCCGGGCCAGGCGCGCTACCGCGGCCACGATCTCTTCGGTGGCGTGGATGTCGCTGCGCGCCTGGTATTCGGAATCGTGCAGCGACATGGCAAGCAGGTCGCGCTGGTAAATGGTATTGACGTAGCCCGACACCGACAGGTGGTGATCACTGTCGACTTCCAGCTGCAATTGACTGCCCACCGGCGCTACCGACTTGAGCCATTGCTGCGCCTCGCGCGTACGGGCCTCCGTCATTTCCGTCCGGTCCGGTGACATCATGGCGTAGGCCAGGCTCAGGCTGGCGGCGAATCCGATGACGACCAGGATCGCGCTGCTCAGCAAACGACCTGGACTGCGCATGCTTCCACCCGGCGCAAAACTCGCCCACGGCGAGCCCGCTTTGGCCAGGCCCTTTTCCCACTCTTCATCTGCCGGCCGCACCGCGAACGATGCGTTGCCGATTTCAATGGTCTGGTAATCAAAAACCCTGGCTGTCGCGCCCGCCTCCAGCGTGCTGGTACCGATACGCACGGAATCTTCCAGCGCGGTGCAGCGCACGATGCGGTCATCGATCGACAGCAGGCAATGCCTTGGAGCTACATTCTCATCCAGCAAGACGGCCGTGCAAGATGGGTCCGAACCGATCACGCAGGGAAAACCCGGGTCGAGGGAGAACTCCGCCCCTTCCTGCAAGCCCTGCACTATGCGGACTGTTTTGCTTTTGAGTGTTTCCGCCATGATGTGCACCACCTAATCGGAATGTGCTGCCACGAACAAAACGCAACGAGGGAACGGCAGGCCAACCGACTGTTCAGATTTGTCAATGTTGGCAAGCGCGAAGCAAAATATACCGGGGACGATTGGGGCCGCACATCACCAAAGCATGTGATTCTTTGGTGATTTTTTGGTGATTTTTTGGACAACATATTGACTAAGTTGTCATGAGACATCTCCAAAAGCATAGAGTTGATTTCATATTGGAATACAATGGATTCCAGAATCAGCTGAGCTCGGATATGCGCACAGCCCGCGTTTTGACCTTCCTGGCAATATGGCTGGCATTCGGTTATGCCAGGTGCGCCTGCATGCCTATAAAGTTGGGCTATGTGAACCTGCACCGCCCGCCCTATTTCCTGGGTGCCGGCAGTGTCGAAGCGCCCAACCCTGGGGCAACGGTGCAGCTGGTTCGCGACATCGCTGCATCGGCCGGTTGCACGGTGGTTTCGGTCCGGTTGCCTCCGTTACGCCTGCGTCAAGCGTTGAGCAACGCTGTTGTCGACGCCATGCTGATGGATGCCGGCGACAGCGATCTCATTCGCTACGCGCTGCCCCAATCCCACGAAGGCGAGCTCGACGCCAAGCGCGCAATCCCGATGTACACCGTCGTCTTTGTACGTGCCGGCGACGGGATTCCTTCGGACACTGATCCGAACTCATACTTTATTAACCACCGGCTGGGCATGAATAATGGCGCAACGCTCGCGGAGCAGTTGAGAAAACAGGGAGCGAAGGTCGATGATGGCGCACAGGACGGGGCGCGCAATCTGGAAAAGCTGGTACGCGGAAGAATTGACGGCTATGCAGCCACGATGGTCTCTCCTACGCAGATGGATGCCTTCGTCGGAGCTACATTTGGCAAACAGTTGGTGCGTTTAGGGACGCCGCTCCGCGTTCACCATTTCTGGCTCGCATTCAACAGGCGCTACTACGAGGATAATCTCTCGGAGGTGGAGGCAATGTGGGCTTGGATCGGAGTACATGGCCACAAACGGTTTGTGGACCTGGTCGAGCAGTACCAGCGGTTGCCACGATGATGGCGCCGATGGGCCGTTGAGGACTTTTCCGGACCGGGAAAGACTAAGGGCCTACGATTTTCGTAAGCCCTTGTTTTGATCGCAGAATTCTAGTGGAAAGTACAAGTTTCGAACTTGCGACCCCTGCAGTGTGAACCAATAATGCGAAGATTAACGCTCCCCCTTGAGGGTGTAGACTGGCTTCTCAGTTTCTCCCTTCTCCACCATGGTGAGAAGGCGTTGCAGTTCCGTGCGCTCGTCGCCCTCCTTGGCGGATGACACCAAGTTGCGCAGGATGGCGACATGCGCCGCCTGCAGCGCCTGCGCTGCGGGCACGGCTACGTCCGGTTTCACGCCGACATGCTCCCAGTTGGTTTTAGTGACGAAATTGATCACGCGCGCCGTCGGGATCGAGACCGCGATGTCGTGTCCCAAACTGAACCAGCTAACGGGATTGGAAGCGCCGATGGTGGTTTCGCCGACTAGGGTGCCACGCTTCAGCGCTTGGAAGTTGTAGGCGCAGTCCTCCGCTGCGGAACCTGTCCGAGCGGAGATCAGCACATATACGGGCTTGTCGTAACGCTGTACGATCGACGGCACGGTCCAGATCTGCCGCGTCGTGTCGGTCTGGCGATCATAGATATCGGTCAGGTGGTGCACGTCGCCCGCCGGTAGGAAATGACTCATCAGGTAAGCCACGCCGGCCGGTGAGCCGCCCCCGTTGCGGCGCAGGTCGAGGATCAGCGCATCCGTGCCCGCCAAGAGCGACATCGCCGCCGTGTGGGCCGGGCCGACGAATTCCACGCCGGCGAAGCGGCGCAGCTCGAGGTAGCCGACGTTGCCGGGGAGGCGTTCGATCTTCTCGATGTCATAGCCGCGCCGCGCGGCCGCGTTACGCCATTCGTCAATCTGGGCGCGGCTCGGCGGCTCCTCGGGACCGCTGGATTCCGTGAAGCCCTCGTAACGCCCGGCGCTGAAATGCATGTCGCCGCTGAGTTCGCGCAAGTCCTGCTTTAGCGCCGCACTGAGCGCCGTTGCGCTGGTGGCGGCAGCATACCCGCCTTCGGCATTTTTCCTGATGATCGCACTGCCAACCTGTGCGGACCGCGTTGGATCAATGTAATTCGCATTGATTTTCGCCGCGAGCGTCTGCACGATAGCGGCGCGATCGGACGCGCTCAACGGGGTGTCCTTCGCCGCCAAGGCGGGCGACGAGCATAACGCGCCCAACAGGGCCATTGAACCAAGCTTCTTGCTACTTAACATGCATTCCTCCAGTTTGGACTACGAATCGGTGTTTGTTTTGAGCTGTTGCAACGCTTCCGTCAGCGCCGGCATGTAGGAGCGGCTGGCTCGCAGCACCGTGCCGTCGCGCAGGCGCAGCATGGCGTCCCGGTTGGTTAGCGAACGCAGTTCGGCGATCGTGTCCAGCCGTACGATGGACGAGCGGTGCACGCGGTGGAACTGACGCGGATCGAGCTGCATGGCCAGATTCTGCAGGCGCTCCCGCACTAGCCAGCTCTTGCCCTTCGCATGCAAAGAGGCGTAGTCGCCGTCGGCCTCGATGCGCTCAACATCAGCCACCGGCACCAGCACCGTGCGCGATCCCACTCGCACGCTGAAGCTGCGCATCGCCATGGCCACCGGTGCTGCGGCACGACTTTGGCAGCGATAGGGAAACGCCTGCTGCGCGCGCTCCAGGGCTTCGTCGAAGCGCTCGTCATCGACCGGCTTGAGCAAGTAATCGATGGCGGCCAGTTCAAACGCTTGCAGCGCGAAGCCTTCATAGGCGGTGAGCAGGATCGTCATCGGCCGCTGCGCCGGCGGCAGTGCGGCAAGCACGTCGAGTCCGCTCTTGCCCGGCATCTCGACGTCGACGAACGCCAAGTCGGGATTCAGTGTCACAATCCCTTGGTAAGCGCTGTCGCCGTCACCGAATTCACCCACCAGCTCGAACGCCCCGCGCTGCGCCAGCCTGACCTTGACCGCCAGCCTGGCCAGCGGCTCGTCGTCGACGATCACCACTCTGATGTTCATGCCGCCACCTCGTTCGCGCGCAGCGGAATCGAAATGTGCACGTGGAAGCGTCCGTCCGCACGCCAACCTGCATCGACCTCTTGCTCGGCGCCGTATAGGTGGCGCAGGCGTTCCCGGACGTTGGCCAGGCCGATGCCGCTCCCCTTGTGCGCCGCGGGCTGGCCGTCGTTCAGCACGCCGATCAGCAAGCGCGTGCCGATGCGCTCGACCAAAATATCGAGTTGGCCGGGCGTGGCGAGCGGCGCGATGCCGTGGCGGATCGCATTCTCAACCAGCGGCTGCAGCATGAGGTAAGGCACGACGCTGCCCAGCAGGTCTGGGCCAGTTTTCATCGTCAGGCGTAGGCGCTGGCCGAGGCGTGCTTTTTCAATGGCCAGGTAGGCGTCGAGCAGGGCCAGCTCATCGGCCAGCGCATGCTCATGACGGCCATCATGGGCCAGGGTGGCACGCAGGAAGTCGGCCACGCACGCAAGCATGCGGTTGGCTTCTCGATTGGACTGGGCCGACACCAGCGCTGAGATCGCGTTAAGGGAGTTGAACAGGAAGTGCGGATTGACCTGTAGGCGCAGCGCGCGCAGTTCGGCATCGCGGGCGGCGCTTTGCGCCTCGGCCAGATGCAGGCGAACCTGTTGCAGCGACAGGTAATAGGCCGCCACCGCATGGACCGCACAGAACGCGACCAGTGCCAGCCAGCAGCTATCCAGGCCCCGTGCCAGATATTCCCATTGGTAGCCCGTCTCTCGTCCTATCGCGATACCAAAGCTTTGTCCTAGAAAGGCGTTCGTAATCGCCATGGCATAGGTGGCCGCCAGCAGTATCGATCCCATGCGCAGCCAGGACCAATCGCGACGCCACATGGCCCGCTGAAGCAGCGTCAGCGGAATAAGCCATAGCAGGCAGGCGACCAGGAACAGCGTACGAAAAGCTCCGATATAGTGATCATTGACGGCAGGCAGTCCCAGAATGACCATGCAGGCCGATACCGGCAGTGCGGCCAGCACGGGAACGAGCAAAGGGGTTTCGATTTTCACGCGGAGTTTCTATAAATGCAATTCTGGAATTGTAGCGTTTCATTCACCCAACGAATAGAAAGCAATACACCCATGGAAGGTCCAGAAGTAGGGAAGCCTTGACCTTAAGTGATGCCTTGGCGGCGGTCGAGTCAATTGCGGCGACCCGTGCCTATATTGCGGTGAGTCGGTCGGAGATGGAGCGAGTGGACACTAGAGCCAATGCAGGCTTTGAGACCACTTGCGTCTGCCGCTGGCCGTTTGCGGCATGATCTGTGTTGTAGCTCATCTGAAAAAGTCTCTTAGATTGCCACTCTTCTAAGTCTGCGGGCTATCGAAATTAAATCTTGTCCGATGATTTCGGTTGTTACCAAAGATGCCA
Organism: Pseudoduganella sp. R-34; assembly: GCF_049904655.1. NCBI lineage: Bacteria > Pseudomonadati > Pseudomonadota > Betaproteobacteria > Burkholderiales > Oxalobacteraceae > Pseudoduganella > Pseudoduganella sp. R-34. The sequence goes on along the minus strand of NZ_CP184572.1, from coordinate 3,463,228 downwards.
CTGTAGTTGTAAATTTGCATCATTAATCAAGGCGCGTATCGCCGCGTCTGTGAAAATGTGTGAGAATTTGTCGACGCTGCCTAATTGTCTGCAGCGCTTCTCTGATCGTCGGCCTTGCCCCGCCGGCCCACGAAAGAAATCACCATGCAGGTCTCCAATATTGCCGCTGACGCCGCGGCCCAAGCTGCTATCGTCAACCGTTTCGCGGGCTCCCTTCGAGCTTGGACGTTCCTTGTTCATCAAGGTTATGACTGTCACGAAATCTTCGAGTTCCTGGTTGATATAGAGGGTCCGGAGCGCGCCCAATCTTCACCGGCATGCATTCCTGTTAGCTGACGTCGGTTCCGAGGCCGGGTGCACCACCTGAAATCGTGGAAGCAGTACTTCATGTTTCGCGCTGCGGGCGCGTCGTCGCTTGTGATGTTTGGGCCACTGATGCAAAAGCGGGCCGCCGAATAGAGCACTCAATTCGCTTGGCCTGCCATGTGCCGAGGTAAGTCGCGACACTCCGACTGGTATTCGCACCGGCGGCAACATTTGGGGCGAATGTCCCTACTTCTTGATACAGCGGGAAGGTGTCCGCCGACACCCTTTTTCCGAGCCGCAAAAAGCGGCGGGAATCATTTTTCCACATTTTTTCCACACCAAACAAAAAAGGCCTGCGAAGTGATTTCGCAAGCCCTTGATTTGTTTGAGTATTTCTGGTGGGAAGTGCAAGTTTCGAACTTGCGACCCCTGCAGTGTGAATGCAGTGCTCTACCCCTGAGCTAACCTCCCGAAGTGGCGCTATTATAGACTAGGGTTGCGCCAAACACAAGTTCCCTTGACCGCTTTGTCCAAGCCATCCAGCAACGCAATGTGCTCGGCTTCTTCCGTTTCACTTGCGCGCAACACGATCACGTCGGCCAGTGCGATTTCAGCCATGGCGATGCCGCTGCCGGATTCCTCGATTACGATATCCATGCCCAGGCTGTTCTGGCCACGGGTCATCGCCAGATAGACATCGGCCAGCAATTCCGCGTCCAGCAGCGCGCCGTGCAGTTTGCGGTGGGCGTTGGATATGCCGAAGTGTTCGCACAGCGCATCCAGCGAGTTGCGTTTACCTGGACGCATTTCCTTTGCCTGCACCAGGGTGTCGATCACTCCGCTGATGTGGGAGTCAAAAGTTGGCAGCTTGAGCAGGTTGAACTCGTGGTTCAGGAAGCCAAGGTCGAACGGCGCGTTATGGATGATCACTTCCGCGCCCTGGATATACTCTCGCAGTTCCTCCACCACTTCATGGAAACGTGGTTTATCGCGCAGGAATTCGGTGGTCAGGCCGTGCACCGCCAATGCGCCCTCTTCCGAATCACGCTCTGGATTGATGTAGCGGTGGAAGTTATTCCCGGTCAGTTTGCGCTCGAACAGCTCAACGCAGCCAATTTCAATGATTCGGTTACCCTGTTTCGGGTTAATGCCGGTGGTTTCGGTATCGAGGACGATTTGACGCATAAATTCACGAATGTGTTCGTAGCAAGCGGCGAAGTATAACAGGCCTTATTTGCGGCGGACCGATTCCACGCCCAGGTTGGCCAACTGGTCGGCGCGTTCGTTGCCCGGATGGCCGTTGTGGCCGCGCACCCAGCGCCAATCGACCGTGTGCACGGCTTGCGCGGCGTCGAGCGCCTGCCACAGGTCGGCGTTCTTGACCGGCTCCTTGGTCGACGTTTTCCAGCCGCGCGCCTTCCAGCCGTGGATCCATTCGCTGATGCCTTTCTGGACGTACTGGCTGTCGGTGTGCAGGACCACTTCGCACGGGCGCTTCAGGGCCTTCAGCGATTCGATGACCGCGGTCAGTTCCATGCGATTGTTGGTGGTATTCAGCTCGCCGCCGAACAGTTCCTTCTTGGCGTCGCCTGCGATCATCAGCGCGCCCCAGCCGCCGGTGCCGGGATTGCCCTTGCATGCACCGTCGGTATAAATCTCTACTTTATCCATCGAGTCTTTCTTTGTGTTTGTTGGTGGCCGGGACAGGTACACCCGCCTTGGCCGTTTTCTGTTTCCAGGCCGGGCCGATCAGGCGCATGCCTTTCACGCGCTTGATCGCCTGCACCATATAGACCGCGCCAAAATACGGCCAGTAATTAGGACCGGCGCGGTCCATGAAGTTGTAGCGTTGCAGCCAGCGTTCGGTGCGGCAGGCTGGCGCATAGCAGCCCAGGTGCGTGTGGCTGACGCCCATATTCAGCAATTTTAGCCAGTCTTTGATGCGCGGCATGGAGATGAACTCACCGGCCTTGGGCAGATAGTGCGATCCGGTCAGGCGGCCGCTTAGCTGGCGCAGCCCCCACAGGCTGGCCGGGTTGAAGCCGCAGACGATGACCTGGCCTTCCGGGATCAGCACACGCTCGACTTCGCGCAGCACCTGGTGCGGCTCGGCGGAGAATTCCAGCACGTGCGGCAGCACCACCAGGTCCATGCTGTTGGTGGCGAATGGCAGTTCAACACTGTCCAGGGTCACCGCTACCGCGCGGCTGCTGCCGGATTGGCGCGGATGCAGCCGGATGTCGGCCAGCCACTGGTGCGGCATGCGGTTGGCCGCCAAGGCGTCAAGTTGCGGCATGCCGATCTGCACCGCGTTGAAACCGAAGATATCCGCCACCATCTTGTCCAGGCATGCCTGCTCCCAGGCGCGCACGTATGCACCCGGCGGTGTTTCCAGCCATTTGTCGAACGCTATAATGGATTCGTCGGATGTTGCGCTATCCATGCATTCCCTTTACTGAGCCCATGAGCAAACCTGTTTCTGTCCTGACCGTCCCTGCTTTCAGGGATAACTACCTGTGGCTGGTCCACGATGGCCGCAACGCTGCAGCAGTCGATCCCGGCGACGCCGCGCCCATCCTGGCCTCCCTGCAAGAGCACGGGCTGACACTTACCGCCATTCTACTCACCCATCACCATGCTGACCATATTGGGGGCGTTCCGGGGCTTCTGGCCCGCTTCCAGGTGCCGGTTTTCGGTCCCCGCCATGATGGTATCGCAGCCGTGACCGTGCCGTTGGGCGAAGGCGACCGGGTGCAGGTTCCGGGGCTGGACCTGTCGTTGCGCGTGCTGGATGTGCCAGGCCATACCCTCGGCCATATCGCCTATGTCCGCGATGGTGCCGAGCCATGGGTGTTCTGTGGCGATACCTTGTTCGCCGGCGGTTGCGGGCGCTTGTTTGAAGGCACGCCGGGCCAGATGGCCGAATCGCTTGGCAAGCTGGCGGCACTGCCGGAGGCCACCAAGGTGTTCTGCGCCCATGAATACACGCTGTCCAACCTGCGTTTCGCCAGCGCGGTGGAGCCGGGGAATACGGCGCTACGCGCCCGGGTAGCGGCCGATTCCGCGACGCGCGAGCGTGGGCTGCCGACCGTGCCGAGCACTATCGCACTGGAACGTGCCACCAACCCTTTCCTGCGTTATCGTGAGCCCGAAATCGCTGCCCAGTTGCACGAGGCCGGCAAATTGCGTGGCGGCGAGCCACCGGTTGCCGTCTTTGCGGCGCTGCGGGAGTGGAAGAACAACTTCTGACCTGAGGAGATTTATGCAAACCGTCCGCATGTACGTTGATCCCATCAGCCCTTTCGTCTGGCTGGCCACCAAGCAGATTGCCCGCATTGAGGCGGCGGGGGTGCAGGTTGAAATCGTGCCTGTCTTGTTCGCCGCGATGCTGAACAAGCATGGCTTGGTGGGCCCGGCCGAGGTCCCGGCGAAACGTGTACTGACGTTCCGCGATGTGATGCGGCAGGCGTCGGCGCAGGGCCTGGAGTTCGTGGGGCCGCCAGGCCATCCGTTCAATCCCTTGCCGATGCTGCGAATGGCGACCGCTATCGAGGGACGTGCGGAGCGGATCGCATTCGTCACCGCAGTGATGGCGGCAACCTGGGAACAGGGGCAGGATGCGCAGGATTTCGGCGTCCTCGCACGGGTGGCGCGCGATTGCGGGCTCGATGGCGAGGCGCTGGTTGCCGCGGCGGGGACGCCAGAGGTGAAGGCGGAACTGGCGCGGGCGACCGAGCAGGCCATTAACGATGGCATCTTTGGCGTGCCGAGTTTTGTCTATGAGGGAGAGTTGTTCTGGGGGGCGGATCGGATCGACAGCCTGTTGCGCAGGATCGCGGGCCATCGTATCGATGAGGGGCGCTTGCAGGAGTTTCTCGACAGGCCGTCGTTGGCTTCGCGGCAAAACCGGTAAACCTGGGTCTGACCCACAGGGTCAGACCCTGAATGACTTCCCGGCCAACGAATTGGTTCAAGGATCTTGATGTTTGGAGAAGGTCAAAGGCCTGGAACCAAACCCGTCGAGGCTGCGCTGAGAGGGTCAGACCCTTGGGTCTGACCCTGGTTTACCGGTTTAGATTTCCTCGTACAGCGGCAGCGTCAGGAATTCCTCAAACGCTTCCGAAGTCGACATCTTCTCGAAAATCTGGGCAGCGCGATCGTAGGCTGGAGTGGAACCGTCCGGAGCGGTGGCTTTCACCTTCGGCAGTTCTTCCGGAATCATCGCACGAACCATATCGGCAGTCACTTTGCGGCCGTCTTCCAGCACGCCCTTCGACGAACGAATCCACTGCCACACCTGCGAACGCGAGATTTCAGCGGTCGCCGCATCCTCCATCAGATTATGGATCGGCACGCAGCCGTTGCCATTCAGCCAGCTACCCAGGTAGTGGATGCCGACGTTGATGTTATAGCGCAGGCCAGCTTCAGTAATAGGCGCTTCAGGCTTGAAGTCGAGCAGCTCCGCTGCCGTCACTTCCACGTCCGGACGCTGTTTGGAAATCTGGTTCGGCGCATCGCCCAGCACCTTCTTGAACTCGCCCATGGCCAGCTCCACCAGGCCAGGGTGAGCGACCCAGCCGCCGTCGTAACCGTCGGTCGCATCTCGCGCCTTGTCGTTACGCACGCCGCCCATGGCCACTTCATTTTTCTCCGGATCGTTCTTGATCGGGATCAGCGCTGCCATGCCGCCAATTGCAGGTGCATTGCGCTTGTGGCAGGTCTTCAGCAGCAGCAGCGCATAGGCGCGCATGAACGGCGAAGTCATGGTGACCTTGGCGCGGTCGGCCAGGCAGAAGTCCTTATCCAGCTTGAACTTCTTAATGCAGCTGAAGATGTAGTCCCAACGGCCGGCGTTCAGGCCCGAGCTGTGCTCGCGCAGTTCGTACAGGATTTCGTCCATCTCGAACGCGGCCAGGATGGTTTCGATCAGCACGGTGGCCTTGATGGTGCCTTGTGGCAGGCCCAGTTCATTCTGGGTCATGACGAAGATGTCATTCCACAGGCGGGCTTCCAGGTGCGACTCCATCTTCGGCAGGTAGAAATATGGGCCGGCGCCGCGTGCCAGTTGCTCTTTCGCGTTGTGGATCATGAACAGTGCGAAGTCGAAGATGCCGCCCGAGACACGCTTGCCATCGACGGTCACGTGCTTTTCGTCCAGGTGCCAGCCGCGTGGACGCACCACCAGGGTGGCAGTCTTTTCATTCAGCTTGTAGGACTTGCCGTTCTGTTCCAGCGAGATGGTCTTGCGGACCGCATCCTGCATATTGATCTGGCCGGAGATCTGGTTGTCCCAGTTCGGGGTATTGGAATCTTCGAAATCGGTCATGTAGGAGTCCGCACCGGAATTCAGCGCGTTGATGACCATTTTGCGGTCGACCGGGCCGGTGATCTCCACGCGGCGGCATTCCAGGGCTTTAGGAATCGGTGCGATCTTCCAGTCGCCGTTGCGGATATGGGCGGTTTCGGCCAGGAAGTCCGGGCGCTCGCCTGCATCCAGGCGCTTGGCGCGCTCGACGCGCTTGGCCAGCAGTTCCTGGCGGCGCGGCTCAAATTCGCGGCTCAGCTTGGCCACCAGGGCCAGCGCTTCCGGGGTCAGCACGCGCTCGAAACCTGGCTTGATTTCTCCTGTGATTTGCATACCTGCTGGCAGAGTGATGCTCATGGTCTTTCTCCGTTAATGATGATTAGTGTTGTGATTCGATGTTTTCCAGTATATTGACTAAAAACATAGAGAAACAAGACTAAAAAGCACTTCATCTGTGCGTTTTAGTCATAAATGAGGTCTTATGGGTCAGTTCAGGCAAATCTCCACCTTTGTAGAAGTGGTCAACCGCGGCAGCCTGTCGGCGGCGGCCCGCGCGGAAGGCATTGCGCCCGCCGTTATCGGACGCCGCCTCGACGCGCTGGAGCAACGGCTCGGCGTCAAACTGCTCCAGCGTACCACGCGCAAGCTGGCGCTGACGGACGAAGGTGCAGCCTTCCTTGAGGATTGCCAACGCATCCTGGTGGATCTGGAAAGCGCGGAAGCCGCGGTGGCAGAACGTAGCGCGCGCGCCACGGGACACCTCCTTATCTCCGCGCCTGCCGGCTTTGGACGGCTGCATGTGGCACCCCTGGTCCCCTCCTTTTTAGCGGAGCACCGTGACGTGGCGGTGACATTGAACCTGAACGACCGCGTGGTGGATTTGATTGGCGAAGGGGTGGACGTGGCGATCCGCATTGCCTCGATGTCCGACTCCAACCTGGTGAGCGTGAAGCTGGCCGATAATCATCGCGTGGTGGTTGGCACGCCCGCCTATCTCAAACGCCACGGTGTGCCGAAAACACTGGACGACCTCGCCAGGCACAACTGCATGACGATCAGCAGCGAAGGCAGCCAGCGCGGCTGGACTTTCCGCGAAGGCGATAAAAACGTGACGCTGAAAATTGCGGGAAATATGAGCTGCAACGACGGCGCAGTCTTGCACGATTGGGTGTTGGCCGGCAAAGGCCTGGCATGGCGCTCAATGTGGGAAGTGGGCGCAGATATTGAAGCAGGACGTTTAAAGCCTGTGCTCAACGAATTTTCGGCGCCAGGAAATGATATTTACGCCGTATTTGCACAAAGGCGGCACCTGCCATTTCGCATCCGCGCCTTCGTCGATTTCCTGCGCCACACCTACGCCCAGCCCGGCTACTGGCGCAAAGGCTGAACTCGTGTCACACCATGGGGTCTGACCCCATGGTGTGACACGGGCTGATGTGTAGGGGCGAAAAAAAATCCTCCGATTTGGAGGATTTTTTATCGTTTTGATCCGTCTCGATTACAGAGGCTGGATGTTCGACGCCTGCTTGCCTTTTGGGCCGGAGGTCACGTCGAAGGACACGCGTTGGTTTTCCTGCAGCGACTTGAAGCCGTTGCTTTGGATAGCCGAGAAGTGAGCAAACAGATCTTCGCCGCCTTCATCAGGGGTAATGAAGCCAAAACCCTTTGCGTCGTTGAACCATTTTACGATACCAGTTGCCATTACAATTCCTATTACAGTTAAATGAGCTTGCGCCCGTGATACCGTTTGAATCCAGTCACCTGAATCTAAACGATCCGCCATTATACCGAAATACCTGTTAAAAACACGCCGCGATGAAAATTAATTCACGAGTGCCAAATCAGGTCCCGAACATGTATGACTAACTATAGACAAGATTTATCAATCTTGTTTGATAAATATCAATCGTGCGCGGCAATTTTCCCTGGGCCAAATTCCTTGTCGGCGCTTTGCAACAGCGCCTGGACCGCAGACTCAATTCCGCTCCACGGCGCACCAGCTTCCATCACGCCGCGCACCAGCTGTTCGATGCGGCGTGACTCGTCGCCAAGCGCGGCCAGGCCAAACGATCCGGCCGAGCCGGCTACGCTGTGCAGCGCGTGGTGCAATTGCTCGATGTGGGAAGGGCTCAGGTCGCCCTGGCATAGCGCCAGGGCATCGCGGATTGCCGCCATGCGCTCGGGAACGCTGGCGGCGTATTTGTCGCGCAAGGCTTGCATCCGGTCCTGGAAGGCTGGATCGACCGGCGCGGCCATGACTTATTTGGTGCCGAAAATGCGGTCGCCCGCGTCGCCCAAGCCCGGAATGATGTAGGCATGGTCGTTGAGGTGGGAATCGAGCGAAGCGCAGAAGATCTTCACGTTCGGGTGCGATTTCTGGAACACCTCGATGCCTTCCGGTGCCGCCACCAGGGCGAGGAAGATGATCTGGTCGTCGGGAACGCCGCGCTTTTTCAGCACGTCCACCGCGTGCACGGCCGAATTGCCGGTCGCCACCATCGGGTCGCACAGGATGAAGGTGCGGTCGACCAGGTCCGGCAGGCGCACCAGGTATTCCACCGGCTGGTGGGTTTCAGGGTCGCGGAACACGCCGATATGGCCGACGCGTGCCGATGGCACCAGGTTCAGCAGGCCGTCGCTCATGCCCACGCCGGCGCGCAGGATCGGCACCACGGCCAGCTTGCGTCCGGCGATCACAGGCGCCTGGATGGTTTGCAGCGGGGTTTCGATTTCGCGCGTGGTCAGCGGCAGGTCACGGGTGATCTCGTAGCCCATCAGCAGCGTGATTTCTTTCAGCAGCTCGCGAAAGGTGCGCGTCGACGTTGCCTTGTCGCGCATATGGCTCAGCTTGTGCTGGATCAGCGGATGGTCGGTAATGAACAGGTTGGGAAAGCGTGGATCTTGTTTCATGTCAAATAGGAATAAATTCGTTCAATTGCGCGCATTATCCCAGCCTCAGGCGTTTTCCACCAGCGCCCGCTGTAGAATGGCTTCACAGTTAGTTCCCACCGGCAACCGGCCGTAAGCGCCGCCCGGCTCGCGTGCCAGGCGGCTGGCAACGAAGGCGGAACTGACAAAGGCCGGTGCGTGGCGCAGCAGCAGCCCGGCCTGCACGGCGAGAACGATGCGCTCGGCCAGCTGCCGCGCGCCGAACTCGTCCTCTCGGGCTTTGGGCAGGTCGGCCAGCAAATGGCTGGTGTAGCGCACGTACTCGGGATCGGCGTGGCTCCCCTCGCCCAGTTCGGCGGCCAGCACTTCCAACGCCTGGCCGGATTTGGACAGGGCGCGCAACAGGTCCAGGCACATCACGTTGCCGGAGCCTTCCCAGATCGAATTCACCGGCAGTTCCCGGTAAAGGCGGGCGAGCGAGCTCTCCTCCACATAGCCACTGCCCCCAAGTACTTCCATCGCCTCGGCACCAAAACCGGGCCCGCGCTTGCAGATCCAGTATTTGCCGGCTGGCGTCAGCAGCCGCGCAAGCAGCGCTTCCGCAGGATTGTCCATGCGGTCGAAACAGCGCGCCAGACGCATCGCGAAAATAGTGGCGGCTTCCGATTCCAGCGCCAGGTCGGCCAGCACGTTCTGCATCAGTGGCTGTTCCGCCAGCGGCTTGCCGAATGCACTGCGGCGCCGCGCATGGTGCAGAACCTGGGTCAACGCCGCGCGCATGATGCCGGCCGTGCCGAGCACGCAGTCAAGCCGCGTGTGATTGCCCATTTCCAGGATGGTCGGCACGCCGCGGCCCAGCGGGCCAAGCAGCCAGCCGTAGGCGCCGGTAAATTCGACTTCCGACGAGGCATTCGACTTGTTGCCAAGCTTGTCCTTCAAGCGCTGCACGCGCACCTGGTTGCGAACTCCATTTGGCAGGAAACGCGGAACGAGGAAGCAGCTCAGGCCCGCGTCGCCGGCCTGGGCCAGCACCAGGTGGGCGTCGCACTGCGGCGCGGAGAAGAACCATTTGTGGCCGGTCAGTCGATAGACCGCTTCACTGTCGTCGCCGAACAGCGCACGCACTTCTTCGGCAGCCACGCCTTCGGCTTGCGTCGTGTTGGCGCGCAGGTCGGAACCGCCCTGCTTTTCCGTCATGCCCATGCCAATCAGCGCGCCGCGTTTTTCGTCAATCGGCAACGGGCTTGGATCGTATACGCGCGACAGGATCTTCGGCAGCCAGCGCGCGGCAAGGCCCGGGCTCTGGCGCAAAGCCGGCACGCTGGCGTAGGTCATCGTGATCGGGCATTGCGCGCCGTTTTCGACTTGCCCAAACAGGATGTAGCGCGCCGCACGCGCCACTTGCGCGCCGTGGTGCGGATGCTTGCCTTCCCATGGCGAAGCGTGGGCGCCGGCTGCGATCATCAGCTCCATCAGCTTGTGCCAGGCGGGATGGAATTCGACTTCATCAACCCGGTGCCCGGAACGGTCGAAGTTTTTCAATACGGGGGGATGTTCGTTGGCCTGCCGCGCCAGCTCCTGCATTTCCGCGGAGCCCAGTTCGGCGCCCAGTTCCATCAGCGAAGCAGTGGCGAAAGCGCCGCCTTCGCGCTCCAGCGCTTCGCGCAAGGCGGTGTCGCATGTGAACAGGTTGACGTTCACAAACGGGCTTACCTGGTTGAAAACCTCGTGCGTGTCGAAACGGTTCATTTCGCCCTCCTCGGCCTCCTGTGTAACGCGAGGCTAGCGCAAACTTTCAGCAGTCGCAAGGTTAGCGTAAAAATGAAAGATTGCTTAGTAAAGCATCAAACTTCTTCTGATTTCATCCAAAACTGATCTTGGGCAACAAATTTCCTAAAAACATAGCCTAATGTTGCTCTTTTTCATGTGAAACATGAGGTTTAAGTGATACATTTCTCACTGGTTTCGACCCGAAGAGAAAGAATCGAGCGCAACAATGCTTTCCAGCTCCCCAACAGTGCCGCTAACGACATCACACCATGAGGCAGACCTCCTGCTAGAGGAAGCGGGCGATGTGGTGTTCAGGCTGAATCTGATGGGTCAAATTCTGTTTGCGAGCCAGCGCGCCGCCAACCTGTTACGCAACGGGCAGGAACTTGAAGGCCAGCCTTTGCTCGCCTTTGCCTGTGACCTGGACCATGCTGCGCTGAAGTCCGCGCTTTCCGAATCGGTCCAGGCCCGCGGTGCACACCGCGCCGAGATTCGCCTCAAGACTCCCGAGCAGGAAATCTGGTTTGAACTACGCGTCAGCAGCTACGCGACGGGAAACAGGGCCTACGAATTGCTGGTGGTCGGCCGCGACATGACGGCCCAGCGGGCGACAGAAGAACGCTTGCGCCACATGGCGACCCACGATGGCCTGACCGAGCTGCCTAACCGCCTGCTGCTGTCGGATCGCCTGCGCATGACCATCGCCCAGGCGCGCCGCTCAGGACAGGGATTTGCCGTAGCCACCATTGGACTGGACAGCTTCAAGAAAGTGAATGACGGCCTTGGCCACCCGGTTGGCGACGCCGTCCTGCAAATGGCCGCGGCGCGCTTGCGCAAAACCCTGCGCGATAGCGATACCCTGGCCCGCGTCGGCGGAGATGAATTCGTCGCGGTGCTGCCCGGCACCTACAACGAGGCGCAAATCAGGCTGGTCACCGGCCGCCTGCTTGCCACGCTGCAGTCGCCGTTCGAAGTGGACCGGCACACGATTTACGTCAGCGCCTCGCTCGGCGTGTCGGTCTATCCCGAGCACGCGGAAGACGAAGTGCGCCTGGTCGCCCTGGCCGATGCCGCCATGTCGCGCGCCAAGGAAACCGGCAAGGCCCGCTGCGTGATCTACAGCCAGCGCCAGAGCGGCTCGCCTGAACACGACATTTCGCTGGAAGCGGCCATGTTCCAGGCCGTGCGCGAGGGCGAATTCCTGTTGTACTACCAGCCTATCGTCAATTCCATCACGCGCGAAATAGAAGGATTCGAAACCCTGATGCGATGGAAGCACCCTACCCTGGGCATGGTGCCGCCGGCACGCTTCATTCCAATCGCGGAAACCAATGGCCTGATCAACCTGCTCGGCGCATGGGCGCTGAAATCGGCCTGCGTGCAGCTGAAGCAGTTCCAGGAAGTGGCCAAACGGCCGCTATACATATCCGTCAATATCAGTCCCCGTCAATTCCGCAACGACAAATTCCTCGATGTGCTCGACGATGCCCTGGCCTTCTCTGGCCTACCCGGTGAACAACTGGTGCTGGAGATTACCGAAGGCACGCTGATGATCGATCCGGCCCACGCCGAGACAATCCTAGCCCGGATGGCCGAGCGCAACGCCCGCATCGCAATCGACGATTTTGGCACCGGTTACTCTTCGCTGTCCTACCTGAAGCGCTTCCCGATTTCCGTACTGAAGATCGATCGCACCTTCATCCGCGACCTGCCCGGCTCGGAAAAGGATGGCGCCATCTGTAATGCGGTGCTGGACCTGGCCAAGCACCTGGACTTGTCCGTGGTGGCCGAAGGGGTCGAGACCGAAGAACAAATGCACTACGTCGAGCAGCGCGGCTGCCATTACGTCCAGGGCTTCCTCACCGGCCGTCCGATGGCCGCGCACACGGCCGTGGCTGCGCTCAGGGAGCGCACCTACGCGTCGCTGATGACTGAAGAACCGCGGCAGGTGGCCCAATGAACGCCCTGGCCGAACAGACCCTGGGAACGCTCTGGGAGCGCACGCGCCAGCAAGGCGACATGCCTGGCTTTGCTAAGGCCATCACCGCCATCCTTGGCGCAATGCGCGGCGAGGACGACAAGGAGTTCGACATGGCGCGCACCGTGCTGTCGGATCCTGTGCTGACCCAGAAGGTCCTGCGCCTGGCGAACAGCGGCATGTATTCCGCCTTCGGCCAGCAAATCAATACCGTCAGCAAAGCCATGCTGGTGCTGGGCACCGAAGCGATCGGGCACCTGGCCCTGGGGCTGAAGCTGATCGAAGAATTGTCCGTGGTGTCTCCCGATTCCGGCATGGCCCACATTGAAATGGAAAAGGCCGTACTGGCCGGCATCGTCGCACGCGAAGTATCGGCCACCGCGGAAAACCGCCACGGCGAGGAAGCTGTGGTCTGCTCCATGCTGCAGACCCTGGGCCGCATGCTGGTCACTTTCTACATGCCGGAGCGCTGGTCGGCCCTGCAGGGCGCCACGGGCGAAGGCAAGGAAGACAGTGCGGCAGTCGGGATGCTGGGCCTGAGCCTACAGGATATCGGCCGCGCCGCCGCCGTGCATTGGGGCTTGCCTGAAAACCTGCTGTCCGGCATGCGCACCCTGGTGCCGCCTGCCGACGATATGCCGGCCGAACCGCTCGGCCCTGAAGACTGGGTGGCAGGCGTTTCCACCATGTCTTGCATCTGTGCCGGTGCACTGTGGCATGACAGCGAAGAAGGCGCCGCGGAAGTGAAGCGCATCACCGCCCGCTATTCAACCATGATCGGCGTCAGCCCCGACAAGCTGGCGCGGGCCATCGAGCAGGCCAAGGTCGTTGCGGCAAGCGACCTGTCGATCGCGCCTTTGTCCAAGCCGGCCGAACGCCGCGCGAAAGCCCTGGCGCAAACCCGCCAGCGCGTCGCCGGCAACAATATCCTGCTTAGCGGCTTGTCCGATATGCGCGATTCGCTCGACACCGCGAGCCCGGGCCAGATGGTCTCGATCGCGCTGGAAACCGTATTCAAGGGCTTGCAGTTCAGTCGAGCGGTGGCATTCGTGCGCAACCGCCGCGAAAGCAAGTACGCGGCGCGCATGTGCCTCGGCGAAGGCGTGCGCGAGCACCTGGACGCCATGCACTTTGCCGATGCCTACGAGCCGAACGTGTTCCACGCCGCTTTGAGCAGCGACCGTGTGATCTTCATTGAAAATGCGGCCGATCCGAAGTTCGCCGCGAAGCTGCCGGCCTGGTGGCGCGATACGCTGAACGATGCGCGCAGCTTCGTGATCCTGCCGCTATGCTCCAACGGCCAGCCGACCGGCTTCCTGTACGGCGATTGGGACGACTCCTTCCCGGCCATCCACCTCAGCCCGACCGAGTTCTCACTGCTGAACGACATCCGTTCGATGATTGTGAAGGCGGCCGAGCGCCGCCACCAGGTCGGCACCGTCAATCGCGCCGCCTGAGTCCTACCGCTGCCAGCGGTAGCTCAGCGCAGCAGCGATGGCGCCCGTCGCCACCAGCCCCGACGCAACGTAGTAGATGGTTTGCGGCCCCGCGCCCTGCCAGACCTGGGTCAGCGCCAGGCTGCCGGCGCTGGCCCCGACGCCATAGGAAATGCTGATGTACAGCGCCTGCCCGCGCGCCTGCAAGGCGCCGCCGAACCAGCGTTGCATGGTCTGCACCGAGGCCGAATGGTGCAGCGCGAAGGTCGCCGCGTGCATCAGCTGCGCCGCAACCAGCAAGGCCAGAGACTGCGCGCCGACCCCGATCATGGCGAAGCGCAGCACACCGAAAGCGAAGCAGGCATACATCAGGCGCCTGGCGCCAAAACGCTTGAACAGCGGCGCCTGGAAATAGAAGCACAGCACCTCGGCCACCACGCCCAGCGACCACATCAAGCCGGTGACGGTCTTGCTGTACCCCTGCTTCTCAAGATACAGCGAGTAGAAGGTGTACAGCGAAGCGTGGGCCGAAACCATCAGCGCGGTGGAGGCGAAGAATGCCAGCACTTCCTTCTTGCGCAGCACCGCCAGCAAGGCCGGCGGCTTGCCCGCATGGGTCAGGCGCGGCACGTCCTTAAGGCGGAAGGCCGCCCCCAGCACGCATACCAGCAGTACCCCGCAGAACCAGACCAGGGCGCCCGTCCCTTGCCAATCCATCAGGAACGAGGCCAGCATCACGGTGACAATGAAGCCGATCGAGCCCCACAGGCGGATGCGCCCGTAGTAGGTCAGGTCGCCGCGCATCTCTGACAGCATGAGCGCTTCGCACATCGGCCCTTGCGCGCTGGTGAAAAGATTGAGCAGGACCATCGCGGCGAAGAAATGCGCGAAGGTGGAACCGAAGATGAAACCGGAGAACGTCACCAGCGCCGCAACGCCGGTCAGGCGCAGCACGAAGACGCGCCGTTCGGAATGGTCGGCGACATAGCCCCACAGATTGGGGCCGAAGATCCGCAACACCTGGATCAGCGACATCAGGACGCCGATCTGCGCTACCGACATCCCCCTGCCCTGGAAATACAGGCTGGCGTAGGTCGAAAATGTCCCGGCGTATGCGTAATAACAGAAAAGGAAAAGCGCGAATCCGAAGGCTTGCGCGGGGATCACGCTTTGCTGATATCCGGCGTGGAAACCTTTACGTCGCCACATTGGGCACGGTGCATCAGCGCGTGATCCATCAGCACCAGGGCCAGCATTGCTTCCGCAATCGGGGTAGCCCGGATGCCAACGCACGGATCGTGGCGCCCAAAGGTTTCCACCATCACAGGGTTGCCTTCCTTGTCGATCGAACGGCGCGGCGTGCGGATCGACGAAGTCGGCTTGATGGCGATCGACACCGTAATGTCCTGGCCAGTCGAAATGCCGCCCAGCACGCCGCCGGAGTTATTGCCGACAAAGCCTTCCAGGGTCAGTTCATCGCCATGTTCGGAGCCGCGCTGCGCCACGCTATCGAAGCCCGCGCCGATTTCGACGCCTTTCACTGCATTGATGCCCATCATCGCGTAGGCGATATCGGCATCCAGCTTGTCGTAGATTGGCTGGCCCAGGCCAACTGGCACGTTGCGCGCCACCACGTCGATGCGTGCGCCGATGGAATCGCCGTCCTTGCGCAGGCCGTCCATATAGTCTTCCATGCGTTCAATCAGGGCCGCGTCGGAAGTGGCAGCGAAGAACGGGTTGGAAGGCACGTGCTCAAAGCTCTCGAACGGCACTTCGATCTCGCCCAACTGGCTCATGCAGCCGGCGAATTCGGTACCGTACTTCTCCTTCAGCCACTTCTTGGCAATGGCCGCCGCGCCCACCACCGGCGCGGTCAGTCGAGCCGAAGAACGGCCGCCGCCGCGCGGATCGCGCACGCCGTACTTGTGCCAGTAGGTGTAATCGGCGTGGCCCGGACGGAAGCTCTCCGCGATATTGCCGTAATCCTTGCTGCGCTGGTCTTCGTTCTTGATCAGCAGCGCGATCGGGGTACCGGTCGTGACGCCCTTGTACACGCCGGACAGGATCTGGACCGTGTCAGGCTCCTGGCGCTGCGTCACGTGGCGCGAAGTGCCAGGTTTGCGGCGATCCAGTTCCGGTTGGATGTCTGCCTCGCTCAACGCCATTCCCGGCGGGCAGCCGTCGATGACGCAGCCAATTGCAGGACCATGGGATTCGCCAAAAGTGGTGACGGTGAACAGCTTGCCAAAGGAATTGCCGGACATGATGAGGACGATGAGTAGTAGCTGGGAGAAACTCCCCATTCTAACCCGATATGGCAAAACTCGCAGGAAGTAGCTTTTTAAGCTACAACTTTTGCGAAACTAGCACGCCGCTATTTCGTTAGTATCCATGAAAGTGTTTTAATGGTCGTTCTCAGGAATAATTCGCTATATACTAGGTTGTAAGAACACCGAGACCCCTTGGAGAAGCGACAAATGCCCCCTTCGATCACGGCGCCGGATGGCGGCCACGACGATCAGGACGATCTGGTTTTCTTAGAAGAGCATACGGCTCAGCCAGCTCTCCCCACACAGCGCAATGTCTGGCGCGTGATGATTATCGATGACGACGAGGACGTCCATTCGACGACCACGTTCGCCCTCGGCAACCTGGACATGCAGCACCGCCCCCTGGAATTCGTGCACGCTTATTCCGCCGCGCAGGCGCGCGAGATGCTCAAGCACGAACAGGAAATCGCCGTGATCCTGCTTGACGTAGTCATGGAGCAGGATGACGCCGGTTTGCACCTGGTGCGCTATATTCGCGAAACACTGAAGCTTGCCGACGTGCGCATCATCCTGCGCACCGGCCAGCCCGGTTACGCGCCCGAGATCGATGCGATCCGCGATTTCGACATCAACGATTACAAGACCAAGTCCGAGCTGACGCGCATCAAGCTGTTCACCACCGTGACGGCCGCGATCCGCTCCTATGAACAGATCCGCAATATCAACGAAAGCCGGCGCGGCCTGGCGCGCATCGTCCATTCCAGCACGGAGCTGATGGCGCTGCACGGCGTGCAGAATTTCGCCTCCGGCGTCTTGTCGCAGATCGCAGAACTGCTCGGCCAGGAAGCGCATGGCGTGCTGTGCGTGCAGGAATGCCCGGATGCCGGCTGCCACGAGCTGGTTGTCATGGCGGCCACCGGCAGCCACCATAACCTGTCCAATTCCCAGCTGACGGCAAGCGAAGACCCGCGCGTACACAAGGCGATGGAGGAATGCCTGGCTGCGCGCCGCAACATCTATTGTGGCGACAGCATCGCGCTTTACTTTGCCGGCAAGGCGAGCCGCACCTTTGTGGCATTCATGGATGTCTCGCGCGCACCGAGCCCGCTGGAAGAAAGCCTGCTCGAAGTCTTTTGCAGCAATGTGGCCGTGGGGCTCGACAACGTGGAGCTGGTCTCGCACCTGCACACGGCTGCCTTCTACGACAACCTGTCCAAGCTGCCGAACCGCACCCGCCTGGTCGAGATCCTCGATGCCACGCTGGCCGGCCCTGCCAAGCAGGACGCCACGCTTTGCCTGGTCGACCTCGATCACTTTGCCGAGACCAACGATGCGCTGGGCCATGAATTCGGCGACTTGCTGCTGTCCGCGGTTGCGGCCCGCCTGCAAAATAGCCTCGGCAAGCAATTGACCGTCGCCCGTATCGGCGGCGATATTTTCTGCGTGCTGGGCGATGCCGGCCAGGTCAACCCGGCCAATATCATCGCCTTGTTCACGACGCCATTCAGCATCGACGGCCAGGACGTGCAGCTATCCGCCACCCTCGGCCTGGTGCGCTTGCTGGAACATGACGGCAGCGGCGCGGATGCGCTGAAGGACGCCGATATCGCCCTGAAGCGCGCCAAGACCCAACAGCGCGCCGGCCACTTCTACTTCTCGCGCAGCATGGGCGTAGAAATCCGCGAGCGCGTGCGCATGATGCACGCCTTGCGCACCGGTTTCAGCCAGAACCAACTCTTTGTTGTCTATCAACCGCAAGTCGACCTGGAAACGCGCCGCCCGATGGGCGCGGAAGCCTTGCTGCGCTGGCAAACGCCGGATGGCAAATTCGTCTCGCCGGACCGCTTCATCCCGATCGCAGAGTATTCGGGCCTGATCATCGACCTGGGCGAATGGGTGATGCGCACCTCGATGCAGGAACTGGTTGCCCTGCGCGCCGCCGGCCATACCGAATTCACCATGTCGATCAATGTGTCGCAGGTGCAGTTCCGCCACCCGCACTTCATGGAAACGCTGCGCAATGCCCTGCACGATACCGGCGCACCGCCGGAGTATGTGGAGCTTGAGATCACAGAATCGATGGCGATGGAAGAACCGGACATGCTGATCAAGATGCTGGCGCAGATCAAGCAGACCGGCGTGACGATTGCGATCGACGATTTCGGCACAGGCTTTTCTTCGTTGTCCTACCTGCAGCGCCTGCAGGTCGACCGCCTGAAGATCGACCGCGCGTTCGTCACAGAGATCACCAACTCAGCGCGCGGCAGCAGCATTGCCGAAATGGTGGTGCAACTGGGCCGCAACCTCGGCCTGGCAGTGATTGCGGAAGGCGTGGAAGACGAACGCCAGGCCCAAATCCTGCACGCCCTGGGATGCCCGCTTGGCCAAGGCTTCCTGTTCGCCCGGCCAATGACCGGCGAAGCGCTGGTCGGCTGGCTAAGTGACGACGCCCTCGCCGGTGTTGCTTGATACTCAGTAGTCCGAGCTTGAGCTTGAGCTTGAGCTGAACGGCAGCTACCACCCCAAACCGGGCATTCCTTATTCTCGCCAGGGCGATTAATCCGATAGGAATGCCGATTCACGGACGGCTATTAAAGACGCGATGGCGGGCAGATCGGCTGGTCATCACTGCCATAGGTCACTCCGAAGTTGAAGACATCGAGACGGCCCGAGTTGCGTGTTTGCTAGGTGAGATACAGGAATGGGCGGGAGCTCGGCCAATATCTAATCTGCCTCCGCCACCAAATAATTCTAGCCACGTCGCATGAATTGCGACTGCTAGATGCCTCACTTGCGGGCGGAAAAAAGGTCTGCCGGTGATGGCAATTGTGCCCTAACTGATTCGTATTTTTCACTCCACCTCAGATAGAACAAGAAATATGGGTCAAGTATGTGCAAACCTGTAGAGTCGGACCATTCGATGATCGGCTGTCGAGGCATATGCTTTTCGGCAAGGCTCTGCATTTGCTCCAAAGCCCTCGTTATTTGCCCTTTCGCTGGTTTTTTATTTGGATCCTTACACACTCGATCGATTCGATCGTACAGGTTGTCCATACCTGAGCCCCAGGTCAAATGTGCCCTAGGAGGCGATAGTGAAATCGCCGCGAGCGTAATTTCATAGTTATCCCCTTCGTCCAATGCCACCATTGGATATCGATTTCGCGGGCTTCCACGCTCGTCTGGACCTGTATCTAAGATCCGAAAGATCTTATCCCTGTCAATTGCGGCGTGAGTCGTTACAAGGACATGACGAATTTGGCTGATGTCCAACTGGAATGATTCCGGCGACTTTAACTTTAGATCCAGCTGCAGAAATTCAGCGACGTTTAAGCAAATAAGCTGCATCAATTGCGGCGACCCAGCGGACTCAAGTGCTAAGGCGTTCAGCGTCGCTGCGGATACTGTTGCACCTAGGCTGGCGAAACCCTCAGAACCAATGGCGATCAAGTCTGAATTTGACCAGTATTGGAATTCGATTTTTGAAACGCGAGCGGTAAGATCAGGCAGTGCAGATATCGTCGAGTCGCTATGGTGAGGTACTTCCGCCAAACAAATTTTGACGCCGACTTGTGCTGCAGCCTTCAGCTGCGCAGCCACCGTCGCTTGCATACTTTCTGGGATCGTATGAAAGTCATCTAAGAACAATACCTTTTTCTGAGCTTGCAGCTGACTAGTCGCAAGTTGGAAAGGGTCATTTTCGTAAGTGCTTTTCTCCGTAACCTCGTTGCTTCGCTCGGTCGACGAGGAAAATTCGGTTTCTGCCTTTGCCAGCATCGGGACGTTCAGCCCCCCTGACGCCTTAACTTCTCCACCGACCACGCTGCCTTGCGTTCGCTCAATTTCCTCACTGGTGGCAGATTTTAGGGTTCGGACAACCACATCCCATAGGGAAGACTGTTCGCCAATTTGCGAGCCAGCAACCAACACCAAGTTTGCTAAACCAACACAGTTCTCAACAGCCCGAGTCTTTCCACTCTTAGACGGTCCAACGATTTGTGCAATCATGCCCGGCTGCTTGAGGACATTGCCGATTTGAACCTCAGGATCAAATATAACCTTGGTTCTCGGGTGGGAAAATACTCGCTTAACGTAGCTGTATTGAGGGAATGCGCCAGGAACGAATACATCGAAACGCGTAATTGACGAATCTTGCGAAGTCATATTTGATATTTGTAAATCTTGTATAGGTGCGGGGTTGACGGAGAGGCTCACCAAATTAACAGGTTCATTATAGATCTTCCCTATGAAGACAAGGAATCTACACTGGTGCAGATTCTTGATACTCAAGCTGCTCGCTGCGTGATGCTATAAGGTTCAAAAGGTTAATGATGTTGACCCTATGAGGCCCCATGAAAGCTCTAAAAACTTATGCGCTCGCCGCGTGCAGCTATTGGCCGTTATCGGCGTTGAGGCATGTTCGCTGCCCACGCATCCCAATAGGCTTTGCTCGCTGCGGTGAGCTCATCGAGTGACACTTTATCACCTGAATCGAGATGAATCGATGCAGCGCCGTAGGATACTTTGAGCTCCCCCATAACGCAGCTTACAACGACCGGATGAGTCCCTTTTTCAACACCCACGATCTCAGGCGCGAGGCTAACTATCTCCTCGAAATTTTTGACCGCCGGCGAATCATATTCTTGATAAACGAACTGGTTACAGTCTGACAAGACGACTTTGAATCCTGTGCCTTCGCCGGCAAATTGCTTTCGCAAGTAGCGAATTGAGACCTCTAATGAAACAGTACCAGGGACACTTCCTGTGATCGAATCAATTCCAGCATCATGCAGTAGCCCCCAGAGTTCTTCCATTTTCATCCTAAACTTGTTTGTCCCGAGTGTCCGTTTGTGGCCGATCTCTGCCGATTGTACTCGACGGTTGCGGTTTGGCGCCTTGGCAAACTGCCGCCCCGAAGCGGCATTGTTGCCGCGCGCTAGCAAATAATGAGTGTGGCGTTTACGGCAGACTCGTGGTCAAGCGTGGCAATTATTGTGGTCATGGCTTTAAGATGATGAGATGACAATGCGTAGCCCCAATGCGATTGTTCCCAGTATTTCAAAAGCAATCCCAGCTCATCCCTGAAGTCCCTGAGCGGTTTGCCAGATAAACAAAAACCCGGCTCATAATCAGCGCGTTCCGTGATTGTACTTATGGTTGGCAGACCGATTTCGCGGCCAGCCGACTCCCAATAGAGATCGACGGTTTGTGCAGACCCTAAGTAGAGGTCGACCGTAGGTTCAACTGTCGTCGACGCTGTGAAAATCAACACATGATAGGCCACTAAGCTTCTTTCAAATATTCGACCGAGGTCCGCTTCTGGCCGATTGTACCCTCTCACAGCGTCTTCGCAGCAGCTTATTGGCGCTCAAATCAGCGATAAGGGCGAAGCTCATAACGTTCCTACGGTGAATACTTCAGCCACCAATAAATGGTTTGGTGTAGGGTGTTCGATACGGTTCTCCCGAGACATCCTCACCGTTCTTGTACACGTACCAATTCCCCCAGCTCTGATTTGGATGAATTTGAAGATAGTCGTCCCCAAGTTCCATATGAATCGGCAGAGTAATGTCGTCCTTGTAAACGAATACGTTTACCTCATCACCTGGTACCAATTCAATTTCTTGCGGAGCTAGTTCAATGAGGTAACCTGACTTTTTCGGACACTCTCGTTTGTTAAACTTAGCAACGGGAGAAGCATTTATGAAATCGAAGACATACACACCGGAGTTCCGGGCAGAGGCGGTCAAACTAGTCCTCGCACAGGGACTGACACTGGAGGAAGCCGCGCAGCGGCTTGACATTCCTAAGGGAACACTGGGGACTTGGGTTAACGCTGCAAAGCGAAGCAATGATACTGGGGCTGCTCCCGGTAGTCGCAGCGTGGCGGAGCTTGAAGCGGAAGTGGCTAGGCTGCGCAAAGAATTGGCCGTTGAACGCATGGAGAAGGAAGTGCTAAAAAAAGCAACGGCGTACTTTGCAAGGGAGTCGCTGCCAGGTACGCGTTCATGAAGTCGGTGCGACTCGACGGATACCCGACGGATTTGCTTTGCAGGGTCTTGAATGTCTCTCGCAGCGGCTTTTACGCATGGCAGGGGCGCAAGCCGTCGCGCCGCGCTCAGGAGGACGCCAAGCTGAAGGTGGCGATTCAGGCCGTGCATCAGCAATCGCGCGAAACCTATGGCACGCTGCGCGTTCATCCTGAACTGAAGGAGCAAGGATTTGAGGCCGGGCGTGATCGCGTCGCCAGGTTGCGCACAGAACTTGGTCTGCGCTGCAGACAAAAGCGCAAGTTCAAGGCCACCACCAATTCCGGGCATGACATGCCGGTCGCGCCGAACTTGTTGAACCAAACGTTCCTGCCGACGCGGCCAAACGAAGCCTGGGTGGCAGACATCACCTACATCGCGACTGAGGAAGGCTGGCTCTATCTGGCCGGCGTGAAGGACGTTTTCACCTGCGAGCTGGTGGGGTATGCGATGGGGCCACGCATGACGCAGGACTTGACGGCGCAAGCCTTGTGGCGGGCTGTGCGCAACAAAAGACCGGCGGCGGGATTGATCCATCATTCTGATCGCGGCAGTCAATACTGCGCCGAGAAATACAGGAAACTGCAGAACCAATTCGGAATGCAGACTTCGATGTCGCGCAAGGGAAACTGCTTCGACAACGCGCCGATGGAGAGCTTCTGGGGCAGCTTGAAAAATGAGCTGGTTCATCATCGTCGCTTTGCATGCAGGTCTGAAGCGCAGGCGGCCATTACGGAGTACATCGAGATCTTCTACAACCGCCAACGGCGTCATTCGCGCCTTGGCTACAAATCGCCGGCACGCTTTGCGGCAGACTTCAACAAGGAAGTGCTGGCAGCTTGAGACGAGAGTGTCCACTATTGACAGTACACCTCACAAGTGCAAGAGTGATCGGCTTCGACTGCCTATTTACAAAATCGAAGATCGGAACAAAGTCGTGAGGTAGATCAGTTGGCAGCATCATTTTTAACGGGGCAATAGGGCATCTTATAAGTGTCGAATCAGAAATATTGAGTGACGGCTTCTGGCCGACAAACGACTTTCATTGGCCGGCCATTATCACCTGTCAGCCAAATTCGGCGGAGAAATCGGCGGCGACTGCGGCAGAGTTCAAGCGTCGCGATGACTCGGACATGATCGGCACATCAGAATCAGCAATCCAAACGACAAGAAATTTTTCCCTGCTGCCAAACTCGCCGGCCTTCTTTGCAGCATCCAAGCCATCGACAAGTGCGTCTAAGACCCCATTCGCGAACGCAACTTCGCATTCGTCCATCTGGTAGCTTCCATCCTCACGTGTGTACAAGGCCTTGAAGCGTTCGTTCGCTACAAGCAAAATAGCATTGGTTTTTGCAAATTCCTTCTGGTCGTAATTCCTCCACTCATCGACAGAGTATCTGTAATAGCGGTAAAGATCATCTGAACAAGGTATCTCGATTTCACCTTCGCTGTTGGTCGCAACTACAACGCTATGGATGTCATAAAACTCTCCGGGAAGAAGCGCATACCCGTAAATTTCCCTTCCAGTTGCAGCCAATCTTGTCAGATGAGTTTTTACGTCTTCAACTACTGCTGCAATCAATGCAGGCTGGATTTCCGCCAATAACGAGTTCACCATGCTGATCTTCAAATATAGCTCCTAATTCCTCGTTCGTAGATTGGCTTCGGCTTTTGGCAGGTAGCGTCAGATTACCCCTGACGCTCGGCGACAATTCGTTCGATGGCTCGAATTCCTGCGACCATCTTTTCTCGCGCCGATGAGTTTGCTGAATGAACAGTTATCTTGGGCGGCCGGAACCCACGCAATGCAACTGCTTCTTCAATCCATAGTACAACGTCATATCCGGTACCACGCCCATCATCACCAAGATCGTGGTCCAAGCTCAATTCATCTACCGCTCCCGTTTCCAAGAGCGTTATGGCTTCATTTGGCCAATAAACACGCACCCATCCGTCAGGAGTGGCGCGCTCGTCATCTAAAAATACTCGCATGGTCAGTTAATCGAGTGAGTCCGTCTGCTATTGGCCAAATTCGGCAAAATTTAGTCAACTTTTCATGTCGTCAAAACGAAGAGAATGGCTCGCCAGAGATGGGGAACTCGGAACATTCGGATATCGCGATCAGGGCAACTGCGAAAATCAGAAGCTGGAATTTCCTTATGACCTGCCCGCCGACATGGTTTTGGGCTTCGCTGGCACCGCTATATACCTCGATTTTGAGGCATCCCACTTGAAGACCTTCTTCCACTTGCTCTTAAGCGTTCGCATTTGTAAATCAAAATAGCCCTGGGATTTGCCCGGCAAAACGGAAAGCACGTTCTGGCCCTCTTCCAAATCATGATTTCGGGTGCCGTCCTTGTTCCAGTCCCCTGCGATATTCTGATAGAAATAGATTGGCTCTGATAGGACATTAACGAGCTTGCTCCCTTCAATTTTGAAAAGCGAAAGCGCTTCGAAAAAACCCCCGCCACCGGCGTAGCTATCGTTCCAGCCAACCCGAAGGCCGAATGCGGTCTCCCCTTCAGTGATCTTGTAGGGCGCAAAGTCGAACTTCAAATATTCTTCCGGCATCAGGTCGCTTTCGTCGCTGCCAGGTGTATCGAATTTTCCTTGGGGGCCGACCAGCTGACTTTCCTTCCAGCTGGTTTTTACGTCCAATGGTTTGCCATAGCTAGCGATCAGGATTGGCTTTGGATCACCAGGCTTGTATTCCAGGACGCCCAGATACACAGGCTTGTCGATGTACACACGGCTATTTCCAGGAGCCGGGTTGTAATACTTCGTGCAGCTCGGTCCCTTTTCGTAGCGTTTGTCACTGTCGTACTCTTTCTGGGTCTGCGCGAAGCACGCCAACGCGATGTAAGTGTTGGCGCGATGCGGCCAGGCCTTTACGCCGATCAAGGTCGCGAGCGACGCCTTTTCTCGCGGCGCCAACAGGCCGGCAATGTCTTTTGCAGAGAACCCCGAAGGAAGAGTCGTTCCAAAACCATCGGGCTTCGGCGTACCGTTCATCTGCTCAGCGTATTGCTCGGAACCGCCTTTGTTCTGAATTAGTGCAGAAACCTGGTCGAGCGACTTTGCGCGCTTTGGTGCTTCAGCTTGAACTGCCAACGGCAACAACAGCGTCGCCAGGCATACTCGAATCAACTTCAATTGCATTTAAAATTCCTAGTGCGATTGCTCAACGCTTCGGACCTAGCCACCACGGTCCAGAAGGTCGGCTTCAAGCTGCTGGCAAGCTGGTTCGTCTCGCTTCATTAACAATCCGTGGTGGAGGAAAGCTCGGCTTCTGGCCGGGAACCAACTATGTGGCGGCAACTAAGGCTATGCGCCCTTTAAGATTTTCGACGTTCTTCATGGTCTGCGAAAAGCGAACTATGCTCTCATCGAGATTCCAGTCTATCTTGTTTGCAATAAATTTTTCCCATTCCGCTTGAAAGCGAGAAGCGCGTTCCGTTTCATTGAGTCTATCAAGGTAGGAAAGCGCAGCCATCGCCTGCGCCTGATCGAACCAAAGGTTAGGTTGAGTCAGGTAGTAGGACAAGTATTCCTCAAGATACCCAACCGATTCGTCAGAATTGAGGGCTGCAAGTGCAACGCAAAACGCTACGCCGGCATAACACACGTCGCTTCTTAACAAGAGGCGGCCTATCAAGGCCGTAAATTCCGCTTTCCCTGAAACCGCAACGAGGTACGCTGCAACCGATCGCGGGCGCCAGTCGAAATTAGCTAGCAATTTCGATATCAGTTCGACTGAAACGAGGGGAAAATTCTTGACCAAAAAGTCCTGAGCATCTACCTTTTGAATACCAAAATATAGTGGCCGTGCCCAAATTTCCCTGAGCTCAGCTGCCAGAATCTCGCTATCCACTGGTACCTCAAGTGTGCTGAATGGACTTGAATGCACGACCGTAGCACCAGCGGTGTGAAGTTGCACCGGATTCATAGGAGCAGTTATTCCTTCAAAAATTGTGAGTCGGCTCCTGGTCGAGACCGACGTTAGGAACCTCGCACCCAGGCTGCCTTTGAGGCCGGTCATAATTTTATGCTAGAAGCGGCCTGGCCGCTCCTGGCCGACTGGGGCCGAGTCACATGCACTCGCGCATGTAACTACCGATTACCTTTCCGTTCAGCTCAGTTTCCATTTCGAAGGTCATTCCTAAGCGCTCGGCAACGCGACGCGATGATTCATTGCCAGAACTGATAAGAGCCCGCACTTTCGGTTCGCGCCGCACCTCGAAAACATATTTCAAGACCGCCGCAGCCGCCTCGTTCGCAATTCCTTTCCCCCAGAATGCTCGATAGGTATTCCATCCCATTTCCATCACAGTTGATTGTTCGCGAAAGAAAGCTCCAACACTGCCTACAAGCTGGCCAGTTTGCTTATCCTCTATAGCCCACCATCCAGCTCCGTGGACGAGCCATAATCCAGCATGTGAAGTGAAGATTCTCCAAGCCGTCTGACGGTCAGCCGAGCCCAAGTGAACGGAGCTCTCCGGATTCATCAAATGGTCTGCAAATAAGTCGAAATCGGCGCGCCGATATTCGCGAAGAGTAAGCCTTTCTGTCTGAAGGTGCGGTACGGAAGTGGTGAACGCGTGATTCATCTGGGGCATCCTTTAATGGGTCACATGATCATGGCGGCAAACTCATAAAACAAAAGCCGCCCGCAGGCGGCTTCGCTTGCTGATAGAAGTGTCAGCTTTCCGACTTTTCCTCTTCCTCGGCCGGCCAGTCGCGGATATACGCCTTCAGCATGCGGTTCTCGAAGCTCTGCGCTTCCAGCACGGCACGGGCGACGTCGTAGAACGAGATCACACCCAGCAGGGTCTTGGCGTTCATCACCGGCAGGTAGCGCGCGTGCTTTTCCAGCATGATGCGGCGCACTTCATTGACTTCGGTGTCGGGGGTCACGGTGATCGGGTGGTCGTCCATGTGCTTGCGCACGGTGCCGCCGCCGACCGAGCCCTGGTTCGCGTGCAGCGCCTTCAGCACTTCGCGGAACGTGAGCATGCCGACCAGGTCACCATATTCCATCACCACCAGCGAACCGATGTCTTTTTCGGCCATGGTGTTCGCCGCTTCGACCAGCGGCTGGTCCGGAGTGATTGTATAGAGGATGTTCCCTTTGACTTGGAGGATTTCAGATACTTTCATTTTGGGCCGTCCTGTCCGGTGGTGATTATGGTTTTATTGTAAGCCTTACCATCGAATTTAGCGTATGCCAAGTGAAAAATCCAGAGTTGGATTAATCAAAACGCAACAGTATTCACGAGCTAAATAACACGATAGCATGGCAACCATGACAACGCCAAATTATCCCGGGTTCGATACCCTCGCCCTGCACGCGGGCGCCACGCCAGATCCGGCCACCGGCAGCCGCGCGACTCCCATCCATTTCACGTCATCCTTCGCTTTCCGCGACTCTGACCATGCAGCTGCCCTGTTCAATATGGAACGGGCCGGCCACGTATATTCGCGCATCTCCAACCCTACCAATGCGGTGTTGGAGGAGCGCATGGCGGCGCTGGAGGGCGGCGCGGCAGGCATTGCCACCGCCAGCGGCCAGGCGGCCATGCACCTTGGCCTGGCCACGATTGCCGGCGCGGGGTCGCATATTGTTGCGTCGCGGGCGCTGTACGGCGGCTCGCACAACCTGCTCGGTTATACGCTGAAGCGCTTCGGGATCGAGACCACTTTTGTCGATCCGCGCGACCTTGACGCATGGCGCTCTGCGATCCGGCCCAACACCAAGGTGCTGTTCGGCGAAACCCTGGGCAATCCGGGCCTGGATGTACTGGATATTCCCAACGTGGCGGCAATCGCCCGCGAAGCGCACCTGCCGCTGATGGTCGACTCCACCTTCACCACGCCCTACCTCCTGCGTCCCTTCGAGCATGGCGCCGACCTGGTTTTCCATTCCGCCACCAAATTCCTGTGCGGGCATGGCACAGCGATCGGCGGCGTTCTGGTCGATGGCGGGACCTTCGACTGGCAGGCGGCGTACGAGGCGACCGGGCGTTTCGCCGAGCTGTGCGAACCGTATGACGGTTTCCACGGCATGGTGTTTGCCGAAGAATCGACCGTGGCTGCGTTTGCCCTGCGGGCGCGGCGCGAAGGCTTGCGCGACTTTGGAGCAGCCATGAGCCCGCACAATGCCTTTGCCATCCTGCAGGGCGTGGAAACGCTGGCGGTGCGCATGGACCGGCACGTGGCCAACACGCGGCGCGTGGCGGAATTCCTGCTTTCCAACCAGGCTGTCGAGTCGGTAATCTACCCGGAACTGGACAGCCATCCCGACCGCGCGCTGGCGGCCCGGCTGCTGCCCAAGGGCGCCGGCGCCGTCCTTTCCTTCACCTTGAAGGGTGACCGCGCGGCCGGCAAGCGCTTTGTCGACAGCCTGAAGGTGTTTTCGCACCTCGCCAACGTCGGCGATGCCCGTTCGCTGGTGATCCACCCTGCTTCGACCACGCATTTCCGCGTGCCGGCCGACCAGCTGGCTGCATCGGGGATTGCTGAAGGCACCATGCGGTTGTCGGTTGGACTGGAAGATGCCGACGACCTGCTCGAGGACCTGGCGCGCGGGCTCAAAGCCTCGCAGAAAGGGGCTTGAGCATGATGTTCGGCGATTCGTATTGCTACACGAGCGGCAAGGTCTTTGATCCGGGACTGCCGACGGTGGTCATGATCCATGGTGCGCAGAACGATCATTCGGTCTGGGCGCTGCAATCGCGCTACCTGGCGCATCATGGCTTTGGCGTGTTGGCGGTCGACTTGCCAGGCCATGGCCGCAGCCGTGGCGCCGCGCTGCGCAGCGTTGAGGAAATGGCCGCCTGGCTGCTTTCCCTGCTGGACGCTGCCGGCGTGGAAAAGGCCGCGCTGGTCGGGCACAGCATGGGCTCCCTGATCGCGCTGGAGGCCGCCCATCGCGCGCCACAGCGCATTACGCGACTGGCGCTGCTGGGGGCCACCTATCCCATGAAGGTTTCCGATGCGCTGCTGGGGGCTGCGCGCGAAGCCGAAGGCGACGCCATCGACATGGTCAACATCTGGTCGCACAGTTCGTACGCGCAGAAACCGTCCTGCCCCGGACCAGGCTTTTATGTCAGCGGAATGTCGAAGCGGCTGATGGAGCGCATTTCTGCCCAAGGCGAAGACCTGCTGTTCCACACTGATTTCACCGCTTGC
This sequence comes from Pseudoduganella sp. R-34, assembly GCF_049904655.1. Taxonomy (NCBI): domain Bacteria; kingdom Pseudomonadati; phylum Pseudomonadota; class Betaproteobacteria; order Burkholderiales; family Oxalobacteraceae; genus Pseudoduganella; species Pseudoduganella sp. R-34. The sequence goes on along the minus strand of NZ_CP184572.1, from coordinate 3,434,060 downwards.
AACAACTATGCGAACGGCGACTCGGCGGCAGCCAGTGTCAGCTGCCCGGTGCAGTTCATCTTTGGCAGCAAGGACATGATGACGCCCCCACGCAGCACCAAGGCCTTGCTGGCGGCGCTGCCGGGTGCGAAAACCGTGACGGTCGATGCCGGCCACCAGATGATGGCCGAGCAGCCGGATGCCGTGCTCGACGCGCTGCTGGCCTTCCTGCGCTGATCTCTGACCTCAGGCGGCGCCGAAGTGCGCCGCCAGTGTGCTGCCGAGCCCCGACTCCACTGCGGATTCGACCTGGCGCGCCAGGGTGGCGGCATCGCGGCTGGCCTGGCGGTCCGCTTCATCGTCCGAATCGGCCAGCACGCCGGCGTTGAGCGACATGCCGCCAAATACGAACAGGCGGTAGACGTCCGCCACCGTGATCTTGTGGACGTTGGCCAGCAGCACCCAGTTGTCCGCGCCTTCACTGACACGCTTGCCGAACTGCACGCGCGGCGGCGGCGCCATCTTCACCTTCGCCACCCAGCCGGGCACCAGCATCTTTTGCAGCAAAGAGTCCATTTCGTCGAAGCCAAGACGGGTGCGCCCCCGCATCTCGGCCGAGCTGACGGCGGCGTTATCACCCCGCTCGCGCGCCTCGTGCAGCACCTTCAGCACCGCCATGGCATCCACGAATTCGCCGCCCGGCACCGCCTCGTGCCACCAGCGCTCGTACTTCACCACCGGCAGCGCCGCGGTCAGCAAGGCCCCCAGCAGCGTGATCAGCCAGGAAACATAGATCCACAGCAGGAACAAGGGCAGCGCCGCCAGGGCGCCATAGATCTTCGAATAGGTTGGCGCCTGCGTAATGAAGATCGCAAAGCCGCGCTTGGCCAACTCAAAGGACACCGCCGCCAGCGCGCCGCCGCAAATCGCGTCGCGCCAGTCCACCATCCGGTTCGGCACCGTGATGTAGAGGAAGGTAAAGGCCAGGGTGGTCAGCAGGACCGACAGCAGCGTATAGAAAACCGGCCCGGTCACCGTACCAACCAGGCCGCTGGTGGCATCGAACAGGTGGGTCGACAGGCTGATCGACACGCCGATCAGCAAGGGGCCAAGGGTGATCAGCGCCCAGTACACCAGCACGCGCCGCACCAGGCGGCGTTCGGTCTTGACGCGCCAGATACGGTTGAAGGCGCGCTCGATCATGCTCATCATCGCGACGGAAGTGAGCACCAGGGTTACCGCGCCCACCGCCGACAGCCGCGTCGCCTTGGCCGCAAACGTCGTCAGGTAGCCCAGGATGGTGCTGGAAATCGCTTTGGGCATCACGCTCTTGATGAAATACGCTTCCAGCGCGGTGCGGAAGGTATTGAACATCGGGAATGTGGTGAAGATGGCCAGCGCGATCGTCAGGACCGGCACCAGCGCAAAAACGGTGGTAAATGTCAGGCCGCCAGCCACCTGGGGCAGGCTTTCCTCGCGCAGGCGGCGGCGCCCGAACTGGATCAGGTCATGCAGTTCGCCCCACGAGAGCGCACGCAGTTCAGCCACGCCTTTTGTGCAGGCGCGTGCTACGTTGGTATAGAGGGACTTAAAAACCATCAGTGAAGCTTATTAGTCATGCAACTTGTGTAAAGGGCCATATAATAGCAACGATGAACAGAACTAACCTCACAATTCTAATTTTGTATTATTCAAGGCACGGATCCGTGCGCAAGCTGGCGGAAATGATTGCCCAAGGCGTTGAATCCGTACCGGGCTGCGATGCCCGCCTGCGTACCGTGCCGGCCGTTTCCACCGTGACGGAAGCGACCGAGCCGGAAGTGCCGCTGGATGGCGCGCCGTATGTGGAATTGCAGGACCTGGAGCAGTGCGACGGCCTGGCGCTGGGCTCCCCCACCCGCTTCGGCAACATGGCAGCGGCCATGAAGTATTTTTGGGACGGGACGTCGGCGCAGTGGCTGTCCGGCACCCTGTCCGGCAAGCCGGCCTGCGTCTTCACCTCGACCGGCAGCCAGCACGGCGGCCAGGAGTCGACCTTGCTGACGATGATGGTGCCGTTGCTGCACCATGGGATGATGGTCATGGGCCTGCCCTACACCCATCCCGAACTGATGACGACGACCAGCGGCGGCTCGCCATACGGCGCCAGCCACTGGTCGGGACTGGACGGCAAGAAGCCGTTCACGGAAGATGAGAAACGCCTGGCGATCGCGATGGGTCGCCGGCTGGCCGAAGCGGCCATCAAGCTGCGGGGACGAAATGAATAGCACGAAGCATAAACTTTTCCATTGGGGCGCCATCGCCAGCCTGGCTTTGCTCATCATGTGGAGCGTGGCCTGGGAAATGTGGTTGTCTCCGTTGAAACCGGGCGGCTCCTGGCTGGTACTGAAGGCGGTACCGCTGCTGTTCCCGCTGCTGGGCGTTATCAAGCGCGATATCTATACGCTGCAGTGGACCTCGATGATGATCCTGATCTACTTCATCGAAGGCGTGGTGCGCGCTTACGGCGACAAGGTCACGCCATGGCTTGGCTGGGGCGAGGTTGCCATTGTCGTGGTGTACTTCCTGTGCGCCATCCTTTATGTGCAGCCCTATAAGAAGGCGGCCAGGCAGGCCGCCCGCGAATTGCTGGAAAAGGTCAACACCAGCAAGACCAAGTAAACATGGATAATTCCGCTTTCCTGGGCGCTTGCCGCGCCCTGCTCGGCGACGCGCACGTCATTTCCGGCGAAGCGGATATGGCGCCCTTTCTGCGCGACTGGCGCGGACGTTTCACCGGCCGCGCGCTGGCCGTGCTGCGGCCTGCCGATACCGAACAAGTCGCCGCCACGGTCAAGCTGTGCGTGGCAGCGCGCATTCCGATCGTGCCGCAAGGCGGCAACACGGGACTGGTACTGGGCAGCGTGCCCGATGCCAGCGGAAGCGCCGTGGTGCTGTCGCTCGCGCGCATGCAGAAGGTGCGCCAGGTCGACGCGGTCAACCGCACCATGACAGTCGATGCCGGAGTGATCCTGCAACGAGCTCAGGAAGCAGCGGCCGAACAAGGCTGCCTGTTCCCGCTCTCGCTGGCGGCGGAAGGCAGTTGCACCATTGGCGGCAACCTCTCCACCAATGCCGGCGGCACCGGCGTGCTCCGCTACGGCAATACGCGTGAACTCTGCCTGGGGCTGGAAGTCGTCACGCCGCAGGGCGAGGTCTGGTCCGGCCTGCGCGGCCTGCGCAAGGACAATACCGGCTACGACCTGCGCGACCTGTTCATCGGCGCCGAAGGCACGCTGGGCATCATTACCGGCGCAGTGCTCAAGCTATACCCGCAACCCAAGGCTTCGGTCACGGCGCTGGCGGCGATGGAATCGCCGGCGGCCGCACTGCGGCTGCTGTCGGTCATGCAGGACCATTGCGGCGCGAGCCTGACCGGCTTCGAGCTGATGTCGGCCTTTTGCATGCGCCTGGTGGCCAAGCATTTCCCGGCGCTGCCGCAGCCGCTGGCCGACGGACATGCGCAATACGCCTTGCTGGAACTGTCCAGCAGCGAATCGGAGGCCCATGCGGCGGCGCTGCTCGAGCGCGCACTTGGCGCGGCGCTTGGCGAAGGCGCGGTGCAGGATGCGGTGGTTGCCAGCTCCGCAGCGCAATCGCGCGGGCTGTGGGACCTGCGCGAGCATATTCCGCTGGCCCAGGCAGCCGACGGCAAGAACATCAAGCATGATATTTCGCTGCCGGTTTCCTCGATTGCCGACTTCATCGCAGGCACGGAACCGCAGTTGCAGGCCGCATTCCCCGGTTGCCAGCTGGTGTGCTTCGGCCACCTGGGCGATGGCAACCTGCATTTCAACGTCGCGCCGCCGGCTGGCGTGGCGAACGAAGACTTCCTGCACAGCCAGGAGGCGGTCAACCGCGTCGTGCACGATGCCGTGGCAGCCTATGGCGGCTCGATTTCGGCCGAGCACGGGATTGGCGCCTTGAAGCGTGACGAACTGGCGCGCTACAAGTCGCCGGTAGAGTTGAACCTGATGCGGGCCATCAAGGCCGCATTGGATCCTTTGGGCCTGATGAATCCAGGGAAAGTCCTATGAAACTCCTGCCCTTGCTGCTGTTGGCGACGGTGCTGCCCGCAGGCGCGCAAGCCCTGCACAAGTGCACCGTCGATGGAAAAGTAAGCTACTCGCAGCAGCCATGCGAGAAAGGCGTCGCCAGCACGATCGCCGTGCCGTCGGCGCCGGCGCCCGATCCCGCTGCCGCAGCGGACCTGAAGCGCCAGGAACGCGAAGCCGAGAAAATGGCCAGCCAGCGCCGCAAAAAGGAAGCGCGCGAAGAGCGTGAAAGCCTGGCCGAGGCACGGGCCGTGGCCAGCCATAACAAGAAATGCAAGAAACTCCAGATGCAGCACAAATGGGCGGAGGAAGATGCGCGCGGCGCCACACTCCAGAACACCGAACGCGCCAGGCTGAAAGCGAAACGCGCCGCAGACATGTACCACCTGGAATGCGGCGGCTGACGCGCTGGCTGGCCATTGGCGAATGGCGCGCGCACCCGGTGCGGGCGCTGACCGCTATTGCAGCGATTGCAATCGGGGTGGCGCTGGGGTTTGCCATCCACCTCGTCAACGCCGCTGCGCTGAACGAATTCACTACCGCTGTCCACAGTTTGTCGGGCCAGGCAGATATCCAGGTCAGCGGGACCGAAGCCACATTCGATGAGGCGGCCTACCCGATCCTCGCCCTTCTGCCGGAAGTGGCTGTCGCCTCTCCGGTGCTTGAATTCGACGCTTCCTTGCCCGGTGCGCGGCAAGCGCTGAAAATTATCGGCCTTGACGTGTTCCGGGCGGGCTTTATCACGCCGGACCTGATCGGCGCACCCGACGAAGAACTGCCCTACGACACGCTGGCTGACGACGCGATCTTCCTGTCGCCCGCGGCCATGAATTGGCTGCAATCGCGGCCCGGCGGCGAACTTCGGCTCCAGGCAGGCAGCCAGGTCGCCGTGCTGCGCGTCGCCGGTTCGCTGCAACGTGCGCGCGTGGGGCAGCGTTTTGCGGTCATGGATATTGCCGCGGCGCAGTGGCATTTCCAGCGGCTGGGCAAGTTGTCGCGCGTCGATTTGAAGTTGCGCGATGGCGTCGATCGCGGCGCATTCGAACGCTCGCTGTCCGCACGGCTGGAACGCGAGTTCCCGGGCCGCTTCCGGGTAGGGCAACCGAATGATGCGGAGCAGGAAAGCCGCAATGCGAATTTGAGCCGGGCCTATCGCGTCAACCTGAGTGTGCTGGCGCTGGTCGCCTTGTTCACCGGCGCCTTCCTCGTATTTTCGTCGCAGGCCTTGTCGGTGCTGCGGCGTCGCAGCGAGTTTGCGCTGCTGCGGGTATTGGGGCTGGAACGCCGGCAGTTGATCCGCCAGGTGCTGCTGGAAGGCGCTCTGCTGGGCAGCATCGGTTCGGCGCTCGGCGTGGCTGGCGGCTATGCGCTGGCCGCTGCCGTGCTGCGGCTGTTTGGCGGAGACCTTGGAGCGGGCTACTTTGCCGGCGTCCAGCCAAGCGTGCAGTGGGCTCCGGTTGCGGCGCTGGCCTACTTCGGGCTGGGACTGGGCGTGGCCTTGCTTGGCGGCCTGGCGCCAGCCTTCGACGCGGCGCGCGCGCGGCCTGCCGTGGCGCTCAAGGCCGGCACGGACGAAACTGCGCTGCGGCCGCTGTCGCGTCCCTGGCCCGGACTGGCCTGCCTTGGCGCAGCCGGCGCCATGACCTTCGCGCCGCCGGTACTGGAGTTGCCGGTCTTTGGCTACCTGTCGATCGCCCTGCTTCTCATTGGCGCCATTGCCCTGATGCCGCGGCTGTCCGGCATTGCCTTCGCCGCACTCTCCCGCCATGCGGCATCCAGCCGCGCGGCCCCGCGCCCGACCGCCAGCCCGGCAGCGGCAAGTCCCGTGTTCGCACTGGCGCTGGCCCGGCTTGCCAATGCATCGGGCCAGGCCGGCATAGCACTGGGTGGGGTGCTGGCGAGTTTCAGCCTGATGGTGGCGATGGCCATCATGGTAGCGAGCTTCCGTACCTCGGTGGATGAATGGGTGCTGCGCATCCTGCCGGCCGACGTGTACGCACGCAGCGCATCGGCCGGCGCCACCGGCGGCCTCTCGCCCGCCGAGCAGGATGCGTTGCGCGCCGTTCCCGGCATCGCCCGCATCGAATTCCTGCGCGTACGCTCGGTCTCCCTGGCGCCCGACCGTGCCAACGTTGCCGTGCTGGCGCGCGATGTCGACCCGGCCGATCCTGATCGCGCAATGGTCCTCGTCGAGGGGACGGCTCATGCGGCGACCGCGCTGCCGCCGGCCTGGGTCTCGGAAGCCATGTCCGACCTGTACGGCCTGCGCCCCGGCGCCACGCTGCGCCTGCCGCTGCAGGGCAAGCCGCGCGAGTTCCACGTCGCCGGCGTCTGGCGCGACTACGCCCGCGCCGGAGGCGCCGTCATCGTGCGCCGCGCCGATTACATTGCCATGACCGGCGACCGCGACGCCGGCGACGCCGCCATCTGGCTGGCCAAGAACGCCAGCGCAGCCCAGGTGCAGCAAAACATCCGCAAGCTGCCCTTCGGCGAACTGGTCGAAACCAGCGTTCCCGCCGAGATCCGCAACCTGACGCTGAAAATCTTCGACCGCAGCTTCGCAGTGACCTATCTGCTGGAAGCGATCGCCATCGTCATCGGCCTGTTTGGCGTCGCCGCCACCTTCTCGGCCCAGATGCTGGCACGGGCCCGCGAGTTCGGCATGCTGCGCCATGTTGGCGTCACGCGCGGCCAGGTGCTGGGCATCCTCGCGCTGGAAGGCGCCGCCCTGACCACCCTCGGCATCCTGGCCGGCTTCGCCCTTGGCTGGGTCATCAGCCTGGTGCTGGTCCACGTCATCAACCCGCAATCTTTCCACTGGACGATGCAGATGCACTATCCCTGGCCGCTGCTGGCCACCGTCGCCCTGGCCCTGCTGCTGTCGTCGGCAGCAACTGCGCTCATCGCAGGCCGGCAAGCCCTGTCCGGCGGTCCAATCCGCGCCGTGAGGGAGGACTGGTGATGCGCGCCCTGCTTTGCCTCCTGCTCGCGCTGGCTGTCATCCTGCCGTTGAAGGCAGCCGACTTCACGCCGGTCACGCCTGGCGTCCAGCTCCAGTTCCCGCGCGACTTCGGCGCCCACCCCGGCTTCAAGACCGAATGGTGGTACGCCACCGGCTGGCTCGGCACCGCCGACGGCCGCCAGCTCGGCTACCAGGTGACGTTTTTCCGCAGCAGCACCGGTCATGGCCGCGACAACCCCAGCCAGTTCGCGCCGAAAGACATCATCGTCGCCCACGTCGCGCTATCCGACCCGGCGCAAGGCAAGCTGCTGCACGACCAGCGCACTGCGCGCGCGGGCTTCGGCCTGGCCGGCGCATCCACCGAGGACACCAGCGTGCACCTGGATGGCTGGCGCATGGAGCGCGCCGAAGATGGCACTTATCAGATCGACATCGAAGCCGCGGCCTTCGCGCTGGCGCTGAAGCTGCAGCCGACCCAACCCGTCCTGCTGCAAGGCGACGCCGGCTTTTCCCGCAAAGGCCCCAGGCCGGAACAGGCAAGTTACTACTATAGCAAGCCGCAACTGGGCACCAGCGGCACCCTCACCCGCCGCGGAGCCGCGCCACAGGCCGTGCAAGGCATCACCTGGCTCGATCACGAATGGTCAAGCCAGGTGCTCGATCCCGCAGCCGCCGGTTGGGACTGGGCCGGCATCAACCTCGATGATGGCGGCGCCCTGATGGCATTCCAGATCAGGGACCGCCAAGGTGGTAAACTGTGGGCCCACGCGACATGGCGCGATGCATCCGGTAAGATCACGCACTATTCGCAGGACCAGGTCAGTTTTACTCCGCAGCAGCGATGGAAATCGCCGCATACGCAAGCCGAGTATCCCGTCGCCACCCTGATATCCACCGGCCCCGAACAGTGGCAGGTCAGTCCTTTGCAGCAGGACCAGGAACTCGATTCGCGCCGCTCGACCGGCGCGGTGTATTGGGAGGGCGCGGTGACCGTCACGCGCGGCGGCAAACCGGCGGGGCGCGGCTACCTGGAGTTGACGGGCTATGTCCGTCCGATGAAACTTTGAACAAGAACGTAGAATACGCAATGAGCACCACCGACAACGGCCAGCCTGAAGCCCGAGAACTCAAGAAAGGCAGCCTGGCCGCCTTCAAGGGCCTGCTGCCCTTCCTCAAGCCGTACCGCAACCGTTTTATCATCGCAGGCATTGCGCTGGTGGTCGCCGCCGGTTCCACGCTGGCGATTCCCTACGCCTTCAAGCAGATGATCGACCTGGGCTTCGGCGCCAATGCCGGCGTGCGCAGCGCAACCCACGTTAACGAAGTGTTCCTGGCCCTGTTCGCAGTCGCCACGGTGCTGGCGTTGGCGACGGCGGCGCGCTTCTACAGCGTGTCCTGGCTCGGCGAACGCGTCACCGCCGACATCCGCAACGCCGTGTATTCCCACGTGGTGCAGCAAAGCCCCGAATTCTTCGAAACCACCAAGACCGGCGAAGTATTGTCGCGCCTGACCACCGACACCACCCTGATCCAGAGCGTCGTCGGCACCAGCATTTCGATGGCCTTGCGGAATGTGCTGCTCTTCCTCGGCGGCCTGGTGATGCTGTTTATTACCAGCCCCAAGCTGTCCTCCATCATCATCGGCCTGCTGGTGCTGACCGTGCTGCCGATCGTGATGTTTGGCCGCCGCGTGCGCAAGCTGTCGCGCGACTCCCAGGACCGCGTGGCCGATGCTTCGGCCATGGCCGGCGAAATTCTGAATGCCATGCCGACCGTGCAAGCCTTTACCCATGAAGGGCTGGAAGCGAAGCGCTTTGGCGGCTCCGTCGAAGGTGCGTTCAGCACCGCCATGCGCCGCATCCAGGCTCGTGCTTTCCTGACCATGCTGGCGATCGTGCTGGTATTCGGCACCATCGTTTTCGTGCTGTGGCTGGGCGCCCATGCGGTGCTGGAGGGGACCATGACGGGCGGCGACCTGGGCCAGTTCATCCTGTACGCCTCCATCGTCGCAGGCGCGATCGGCGCGCTGTCAGAGGTCATGGGAGAAGCCCAGCGCGCGGCCGGGGCGACCGAGCGCCTGCTCGAATTGCTGGCCGTGCGCTCCGACATCCAGAACCCGGCGCAAGCACAAGCCCTGCCGCCGCGCGCCGCCAATGGCGCGGCCCTGAGCTTGTCCGAGGTATCGTTCAGCTATCCTTCGCGCCCCGACACGCTGGCGCTGGACCACGTGACGCTCGATATCAAGCCGGGCGAAACCGTTGCCGTGGTTGGCCCCTCCGGCGCCGGCAAGACCACCCTGTTCCAGATGCTGCTGCGATTCTACGATCCGCAATCGGGCGCGATCCGCCTGGACGGCACCGACATCCGCCTGCTGGACCTGCATACCCTGCGCGGCGCCATCGGCATCGTTCCACAGGATACGGTGATTTTCTCGGCCGACGCGATGGAAAACATCCGCTATGGCCGTGCCGATGCAACCGACCAGGAAGTGATCCAGGCCGCACGCCTGGCTGCCGCCCACGAATTTATCGAACGCCTGCCTAACGGCTACAAGTCCTTCCTGGGCGAGCGCGGCGTGCGCCTGTCCGGCGGCCAACGCCAGCGCATTGCAATTGCCCGCGCCCTGCTGAAAAACCCGCCGCTGCTGCTGCTCGACGAAGCCACCAGCGCCCTGGATGCCGAATCCGAACGCCTGGTGCAGGGCGCCCTCGAGGCAGCCATGGTGGGCCGCACCACGATCATCATTGCGCACCGCCTGGCCACCGTGCAGCGCGCCGACCGCATCATCGTCATGGAAGACGGCAAGATCGTCGAAACCGGCACCCACCAGTCGCTGGTGGCGCTGGGCGGCATCTACGCCAACCTGGCGGCGCTGCAGTTCCACCATGTCCACGTGACCCATTGAGGCGCGACGTGAGCGACGCCGAACTGCGCCAGGGTTGCCGCACCATCCTGCCAGGCCATCGCCAGCCTTCGCCGGCGCAGGTCTTTGGCGCCATGTCCGCCTGGTGCGAAGCCAACGGCATCGCCCATGACGTGTATGGCGAGGGTGAACTGATCCAGTCTTTCGAGCAGAAAGTCGCCGAGCTGCTGGGCTTCGAGGCCGCGGCCTTCTGCATCACCGGCACCATGACCCAGGTCACGGCACTGCGCCTGGCCTGCATGGAGCGCGGCAGCCGCCTGGTGGGCCTGCACCCGACAGCGCACATCTTCAAGCATGAACGCAGCAACCACCAGCTGCTGGACCACTTCCAGGCCATCCAGCTGGGCGACCTGCACCGCCCCTTCACGCTCGCAGATTTGCAGGCCGTGCCCGACCGGCTGGCAGCCGTGGCGCTCGAACTGCCGGCGCGTGAACTGGGCGGCCAGTCGCCGCGCTGGGACGAGCTGGCGGCGATCAAGTCCCACTGCCGCGAACATGGCATCCACTTGCACATGGATGGTGCGCGCCTGTGGGAGGCTGCTGCCGGCTACGGCCGAGCGCCGGCCGAGGTGGCGGCGGGCTTCGATAGCGTCTACGTTTCGCTTTACAAGGGCATCGGCGGCCTGGGCGGCGCCATGCTGCTGGGCAGCCGTGACTTCATCGCCCGTGCGCAGGAATGGTTCCGCCGCCAGGGCGGCAACGTGATCCACCGCACGCCCTACGTGGTCAGCGCTGCCATGGAGTTCGATGCACGGCTGGCGGCCATGCCCGAATATTTCCGCCGTACACAATGGCTGTACGACACCTTGCGCGACTACCCCCGGCTGCGCGCCAATCCTGCGCGGCCGCATGCGAACATGTTGCATATCCATGTGCCGGTCGAGCGCGACCGCCTGCTGCAGATCCGCAACGAGATCGCTGCGCAGCATGGCGTGTGGCTGCTCAACCGCGCAGCCCACGCGCAACTGTCCGGCGCCAGCTATACCGAATGGTATGTCGGCGATAACCTGCTTGCACTATCGGACGAACAAGTCCGCCAAGCCCTCACTTTATGGAGCGACGCGCTATGAGTTTTGCTTCGCTGGACCTGATTGACGGGCTCCTTCGCACACTCGATTCGATCGGCTACAAAACGCCGACGCCAATTCAGAAACAAGCCATTCCCGCAATCCTGGCCGGCCGCGACCTGCTGGCCGCCGCACAAACCGGTACCGGCAAGACCGCCGCTTTCGCCCTGCCCCTGCTGCAGCGCCTGGCCATGGAAGGCGACCAGGCCGCCCCCAACCACGCGCGCTGCCTGGTGCTGGTTCCGACGCGCGAACTGGCCGACCAGGTGTACCAGAGCTTCCATACCTACGGCTTCAACTTGCCGCTGCGTTCCGCTGTCGCCTATGGCGGCGTGCCGATGGAGCCGCAGCTGGCAAAACTGCGCAAGGGACTGGATGTGCTGGTGGCCACGCCCGGCCGCCTGCTCGACCTCCATCGCAAAGGTGCGTTGGAGTTCGGCCAGTTGACCGCCCTGGTGCTGGACGAAGCCGACCGCATGCTGGACCTGGGCTTTGCAGCCGACCTGGGTTTGCTGTTTGCCGCACTCCCGGCCGAGCACCAGACCCTGCTGTTCTCGGCCACCATGCCGGAATCAATCCGGGCGATGGCCAGGCAGTTGCTGCGCGACCCGCTCACCGTCCAGGCCAGCGCGCCTAACACGGCAGCGCGCACCGTGCGCCAGCTGGTGTTCACCACCGACAAGCGCAGCAAGCCGGAGCTGTTCGTGCACCTGCTGCGCAAGGAGGGCTGGGGCCAGGTCCTGGTCTTCGTCAAGACACGCAAGGGTGTCGAGCAGTTGCTTGGCCTGTTGCAGGGCCAAGGCATCCCGGCCGATTCAATCCATGGCGACAAGCCGCAGCCGGCACGCATCAAGGCGCTGAAGCGCTTCAAGGCCAACGATGTGCAGATCCTGGTGGCGACCGACGTTGCAGCCCGGGGCCTGGATATCGAAGCCCTGCCGCTGGTGGTCAATTTCGACCTGCCGACCGTGGCCGAGGATTATGTCCACCGCATCGGCCGCACCGGCCGTGCCGGCGCCGAGGGTGAGGCAGTGTCGCTCGTTTGCGCCGACGAAGTCGAACTGCTGCGTGCAATCGAAAAGCTGACAGGCGCGGTCTTGCCGCGTCAGGAAGAAGCGGGCTTCGAGGCGGACCATCGCGTGCCTTCGACCGGAACGCCGAGCGCGCCCGCATCACGGACCGCCGGCGCCAGCCCTGCCCGCGGCGCAAACAGGCCGGCCAAAGGAACGGCAACCGGCACCGCGCAGCGAGCGGCCGCGAAGCAGCAGCCGGCCCGCGATGACACCCCTCGTCCGGCAGGCGGTTTCGGCGGGCTGAAAGAAGAACTGCCGCCAAAGGAAAAAGAACGCTCGCGCGGACCAATCTATGGCGCACGCGCCAGAAGCCCCGGCGCCGGCAGGGGCGCTAGCGGAAACCGCGGCGGCGCTGGCGCCGTGGGCCCGAGTGGCGGCGGCAAAGTCGTGGTGACCGCCACGCGCGGCGCCAAATCGGCAGCACGCGCCGCCGGCCGCGCAGCTTCCAAGCCCGGCGGCCGCGGCAACAAACGATAAACGGAGAATCGCATGAAGCAGTACAAGGAATTGATCAGCACCGTGCTGGAACAAGGAAGCTGGCAGGACAACCGCACCGGCATCCGCACCCTCAGCGTGCCGGGCGCGATGATGCGCTTTGACATGAACGACGGCTTCCCTGCCGTGACGACCAAGAAGCTGGCCTTCAAATCGGTGGTTGGCGAGCTGTGCGCCTTCCTGCGCGCCTCGCGCAGCGCGGCCGACTTCCGCGCCCTGGGCTGCAAGGTGTGGGACCAGAACGCCAATGAAAACGCCCAATGGCTGGCCAACCCGCACCGTGCCGGCACTGACGACCTGGGCCCGGTGTACGGCGTGCAGTGGCGCCAGTGGCCGGGCTACAAGGTGCTGGACGCCACCGCTGCCGCGCAGATTGCGGACGCAGAACGCAACGGCTTCCGCCAGGTCGCCCCGCTGGACGAAGACGGCGTGCAGAAAGTGTTGATGTACAAGGCCATCGACCAGTTGCGCGAATGCCTGGACACCATCGTCAACAACCCCTCCAGCCGCCGCATCCTGTTCCACGGCTGGAACCCGGCCGTGCTGGACCAGGTGGCGCTGCCGGCCTGCCACCTGCTGTACCAGTTCATCCCGAACGCCACGACGCGCGAGATCTCCCTGTGCCTGTACGTGCGCAGCAACGATATCGGCCTGGGCACGCCCTTCAATATCGCAGAAGGCGCCGCCCTGCTGCACCTGGTGGCCCGCCTGACCGGCTACCAGCCGCGCTGGTTCAGCTACTTTATCGGCGATGCGCACATTTACGAGAACCACATGGACATGGTGCAGGAGCAGTTGAAGCGCGAGCCGCTGCCGCTGCCGCGACTGCACATCAATAGCCGCGTACCCGCTTTCGCCGAGACCGGCAAGTACGAACCGGAGTGGCTGGAGAAGATCGAGCCTTCCGACTTCACGCTGGAAGGCTACCAGCACCACGCGCCGCTGACGGCGCCGATGGCCGTTTAAGCCGGTTCGTCCTGGGGCACGATGCTGCCCCACCAGCGGTTGGCAACGGCTTCGCCGTCCCTCTCCAGCAAGAACTGGTAGCCGCGTTGTGCGGCTTCCTCCAGCAGGCGCGGCTCATTCAGCGCGGCCTCGCGCAGGTGGTCGACGCCACGGCGGTCGCCTTCGGCCACCAGCACGCGTCCATACATCAGCGAGGCGCGCGGATACGGGCCGCCGCCGCGCTTCATCAATTCGACCAGCGCCGGCTTGGCGGACGCGGTGTCTTCGAAGTCCAGCTTCAACGACGCCAGCTCCAGCAAATCCTGCACCGAAAGTTTCGACAGCGGCGATGCCGACAGCTCGCCGATGCGGACACGGGAATTCTGCACCTGGCGGAAGCGGTGAACCCAGCCGCGCGAATTGACGTCCCACCAATCCTGGTCCAGCTCCGCTTCCAGTTTCTTGCCGACGCCGGAGGCCAGCATCACGTCCGCAGCGCAGGTATCGACCGGCGGCGGCAGGACCGGCGCCATCTCGATGGCATCGAGCCGCTCGCGCAGGCAGGGATGGGTGTCGTCAAGATCCGAACGCGTGGCCCAGGCGGCATCCAGCGCCTTCCTGGTGGCCCATTCGTCGTAGTTGGCCTTGATCGCCAGGCGCATGGAGGAGAACGGCATGAACGGCGGACGCTCCAGCCGATCCGCGTTCTCGTACATGCTGGGCCAGAAGTCGCGGGCAATCCAGTCGCCGAGCAGGCGGGCGCGTACCAGCATCTGGGAAGTCGCCGTGTGGCCTGCCATGTCGACGGCGATCTGGTCGGCCTCGTATTCGTCCTGGCGCGACAGGACGAAGGTATAGGCGCTGTAATAAGGGAAGAAGCGCTTCAGGGCGCGCACGATCGCCGCGCTCACGACATTGTCGTCCGCACTGCTCTCCAGGTGCTGGTACATGGCGACGAACAGGCGGCGCTGGCGATAGATCCTGGTGGACCCTTTGGCGTGGTCGCCGCACAGGTGGCCGTATTCGTGGGCCAGCACGGCCAGCATTTCCTTCGGCGTAGAGCCGAGCAGGAACGGCAGGCCAACCAGCAGGTAGTTGCGGTAGCCCCCGAAAATGCCGAATCGGGCATGCTGCACGATCGCCGCATTGTATTCGTCTGTAATCAGCACGTGCTCGATACGCGGGCCTTTCAGCTTGCCGTACAGCTTTTCGAGGATATCGAACAGCTTGGGCGCTTCATCGCGCACCAGTTCACGCCCGGTCGGCGGGTCCAGCCGCATGAGCATCACGCGCAGGATGACAAAGATCAGGGAAAGGAGGAACAGGCCGGCCAGGCCAGCCTTGATCATCGCAAAGGCACGGTGCGACTCGATTGCCCATTGCACCAGCATGGCGAATAACGCAAGCAGCCCGGCCAGCAACCCGAACAGGGTTGCATAGGCGGCCAGGCTGATGGCAAATACCTTGCGGCGGAAGGCTTCCGGGCTGGAATTTGAATCCAGCTCCAGCCGTCGGACTAAGTGCTCAAACGCTTTGTATTCCAATCATGCTCCTTCATTAAAACTCTTCCCAGTCTCCTACCTCGCTATTGGCAACCTTGCGCGATGCGGCTCCCTTGCCGTCGCGCTGCACCGGCTTGGCCTTGGCTGGCAATGCAGGCTTGGTGCGTACTGCCTGGATCACGGCGCGGGCCTGCACGGCGGCAGGATGCTCGCGGCGCTCGCTGTCGATCTGGAACACGCTGACAACTTTCGACAGGCTGTTGGCCTGGTCTTGCAGGGCCGTCGACGCCGAAGCTGCCTCTTCCACCAGCGCCACGTTCTGCTGGGTGATTGTATCCATCTCGGTGATGGCCTGGTGGATTTGTTCCAGGCCGGCAGTTTGTTCCTGCGTAGCACTGGTAATTTCCCCCATGATATCAGTCACGCGCTGAATGCTCGACACGATTTCCTTCATTGTGTGCCCGGCCTGGTTGACCAGCTTGGCGCCACTTTCCACTTTGCCAACAGAATCGTCGATCAACTGCTTGATTTCCTTGGCGGCGGCGGCCGAACGCTGCGCCAGGTTGCGCACCTCGCTGGCAACCACCGCGAAGCCGCGGCCCTGCTCGCCGGCCCGGGCAGCTTCCACGGCCGCATTCAGGGCCAGGATATTGGTCTGGAATGCGATACCGTCGATGACCGCGATGATGTCCACGATCTTGTTGGACGACTCGTTGATCGAGCCCATGGTCGCCACCACCTGTTCAACCACTTCCCCGCCCTTGGTCGCCACCGATGATGCCGAAACGGCAAGCTGGTTGGCCTGGCGCGCATTGTCGGCGTTCTGGCGCACGGTGCTGGTCAGTTCTTCCATCGAGGAGGCGGTTTCCTCCAGCGAGGCGGCCTGTTCGCCGGTGCGGTCGGACAAGTCCATATTGCCGGCCGCGATCTGCGCCGACGCGCTGGAGATCGTGTCGCTGCCGCCGCGTACTTCGGCCACGATGGCGGCCAGGTTGTCGCGCATCTTGTCCAGGGCGCGCAGCAATTCGCCGAATTCATTGTCCGCATGCTTGGTGGCCTGGCCTTTCAGGTCGCCATCGGCGACGCGGTGCGCCACGTCCATGGCTTCCGCCAGCGGTTCGGAAATCGCCTTCAGCAGCACCAGGCCGGCGAACACGCTCAACGCCAGGCCGCCGGCCAGGACCACGGTGACGGTGGTGCTGTTGCGGCTCAGGCCGGCCGCGACCGCGGCGGCATCGGCCTCGATGCGCTTGTCGGCGTGCTCGGACAGCGCTTTCAGTGCGCCGTCGCCAAGGCGGTAGGACGGGTTGAGTTTCTTGATCAGCACCGTTTCCGCATCGTCCCAGCGCCCTTCCTTGACGGCGGCGGTGGCGGCGCGGACGTGCTCAACGCCCAGGCCGTCGCTCTTGGCGAACCAGTCTTCGGCCAGCTTGCGCTCCTCCGGCAACTTGATGCTGGCCAGGTAGCCTTCCCAGCGCTTGTTCACGCGCGCCGTGACTTCGTCGACGATGTTGAAGTGGTTGGTCAGCGGGTGGTCATGCAGCTTGCTCCAGGCCAGTTCGGGATTGTGCTGCAAGGCCTGCAGGATCTGGCTGCGGCCCGTTTCCATGTCCAGGCGAATAGCGTTGCGCTCCGCGATGTTCTTCTGGTTGGAAACCGTCACGTCTTTCACCAGTCCGACCGAGCGCTCCGCGCTCAGGATTCCGAGGCCGCCAATAATCGCCAGCAGGCCAATCAGCAAACCCAGCACACCAACCAGCAGGGTCTTGATCTTGAAATTATTGAACATCGCTCACTCCTTTACCAAACATTTGAAAAACTGATGCAAACGGCCACGCAACTCCGAGACTTCCTCGAACTCGATGTAGGTGATATCCACCAGGTCGTCGAGTTCGCGCAGCAGCGTGGTCTTGATCGGCGCGCCTTTCCACACCAGGAACAGGATAGGCGTTCGGCGGCCCTTGAATATGTGATAGCTCAACTCGAACGCACTGCTTTCGCTCATTCCGACGCGGATGTTGACCATGACGTCCGCCTGGTCCAGCAATGCAAGCCGGTGGCGGCGGAAATTCTGCGGCGTGAAAGGCAGGCCCTGCTTGCGCTCGAACGAGGAGCGGAAGGTTTCCGCGCTCTCGGCCTGCAAGCCGGTGAGGTAGTCGAAGACGTGCGGCAGGCCGTTGGCGCTGTCGATCATCTGCATGATTTCACCGATCATGCGCTGCTGGCGTTCGTCCGATTCCGTGAAGGGCTGGCGGATGAAGACTTTCAGCGGCTCCACGCCGACGCTGCGCTGGCGCGATTGCGCACGGCGCTCCGGCATCTGCCAGGCGGCCGCCGCCAAGTCCGCGGCGCCCGGCACGGGACGCGGCGCGGGCGGCGGCACCTCGCGCCGTTCGCTGCCGCCCATGGCATGCAGCTCCTGCAGCGAACGCACGGCGGTGTTGCCGGCGTGCTTGCGCGCTTCCGCCGCTGCCTCGGCCGCCGCAATGGTGGTAAACATCACCGTGCCGGAGGCCAGCGCCGCAGTGCGCAGGCTGCGCGTGGCCGCAATGGCGATGCGCTTCTCGTCCACCGTGACCACGGCCATGGCGATCTCGCGCAGGGCCAGCAGGCCAAGCAGGGTCTCGTCCTCGATGGTGTTGACGGGCACCTCGCCTGCTTCCAGCACTGCGGCAGTCACCTCGCTGGCGCACAGCTGGTAGCCGGCATCGGCCAGCTCGCGGGCCAAGGCGACAGCGCGCGCCTGGTCGGCCTTGCGCACGCGCATATAGACATAGCCCGCCAGCGGGATGCGCACGCCGGCGCCCAGTTCAGCCTTCAGGAAAGCCTCGCCGAAGGTGGTTCCGGTCCCCATCACTTCGCCGGTGGATTTCATTTCCGGCCCAAGGATGGTGTCAACGCCCGGGAATTTCGCAAATGGCAATACAGACTCCTTGACACTGTAATAAGGCGGAATCACTTCCGCGGTAACGCCCTGCTCGGCGAGCGAACGGCCGGCCATGCAGCGCGCTGCAACCTTGGCCAGCTGCACGCCGGTCGCCTTCGATACAAACGGTACGGTGCGCGAAGCGCGCGGATTCACTTCCAGCACGAAGATCCGGTCCAGCATGCGGCCGTCGGCTTTCTGTCGCTGCACCGCGAACTGCACGTTCATCAGGCCGACCACGTTCAGGCCGCGCGCCAGGCGCACGGTCTGGCGCTTGATCTCGGCCACGGTGGCCTCGGACAGCGAATAAGGCGGCAGGCTGCAGGCCGAATCGCCCGAATGGATGCCCGCCTGTTCGACGTGTTCCATCACGCCGCCGATCACCACGTCGGCGCCGTCGCTGACGCAGTCCACGTCCACCTCGATGGCATCGTTCAGGAAGCGGTCCAGCAGCACCGGCGAGTCGTGCGAGACCTTGACCGCCTCGCGCATATAGCGCTCCAGGTCGGCCCGTTCGTGCACGATTTCCATGGCGCGGCCGCCCAGCACGTACGATGGGCGCACCACCAGCGGGTAGCCGATCTCCTCGGCCATGGCCACGGCTTGCTGCTCGTTGCGGGCGGTGCGGTTCGAAGGCTGGCGCAGGTCCAGCTCGAACAACAGTTTCTGGAAGCGTTCGCGGTCCTCGGCGGCGTCGATCATGTCGGGCGAGGTGCCGATGATCGGCACGCCGTTCGCCTCCAGCGCCAGGGCCAGCTTGAGCGGGGTCTGGCCGCCGTACTGCACGATCACGCCTTCGGGCTTTTCGATGGCGACGATTTCCAGCACGTCCTCCAGCGTCAACGATTCGAAATACAGGCGGTCGGAGGTGTCGTAATCGGTCGACACGGTTTCCGGGTTGCAGTTCACCATGATGGTCTCGTAGCCATCCTCGCGCATCGCCAGCGCGGCATGCACGCAGCAGTAATCGAATTCGATGCCCTGGCCGATCCGGTTCGGGCCCCCGCCCAGCACCATGATCTTGCGAGCGCCGGTCGGCTGGGCCTCGCATTCCTCGTCGTAGGTCGAATACATATAGGCGGTGCGGGTCGCGAACTCGCCGGCGCAGGTGTCGACGCGCTTGTACACCGGACGGATGCCCTGGGCGTGGCGCTGCTTGCGCACCGCGTCTTCATGCACGCCCAGCAGGTGCGCCAGGCGGCGGTCGCTGAAGCCTTGCTGTTTCAGGCGGCGCAGCACGTCGCGGTCGAAACCGCCGAGCTGCTGGGAAGCCACCCATTCCTCGACTTCCACCAGGTCATGGATCTGGGC
This sequence comes from Pseudoduganella sp. R-34, assembly GCF_049904655.1. Classification (NCBI taxonomy): domain Bacteria; kingdom Pseudomonadati; phylum Pseudomonadota; class Betaproteobacteria; order Burkholderiales; family Oxalobacteraceae; genus Pseudoduganella; species Pseudoduganella sp. R-34. The sequence goes on along the minus strand of NZ_CP184572.1, from coordinate 3,414,783 downwards.
CAGGAACCACGGGTCAATATGGGAAAGGCGGTTCACCTCCGCCAGCGACATGCCTTGCGCGAAAGCTTCGCCGACGTACCAGATGCGTTGCGGGCCCGGCAGGCGCAGTTCCTGTTCGATCACGTCGCGGCCGGTGGCGATGCGCTGCAGGCCGTCCACGCCGATGTCCAGGCCGCGCAGCGCCTTCTGGAACGATTCCTGGAAGGTGCGCCCCATGGCCATCACTTCGCCCACGGACTTCATCTGCGTGGTCAGGCGGTCATTGGCGCCGGCGAATTTCTCGAAGGCGAAGCGCGGGATCTTGGTGACCACGTAGTCGATCGCAGGTTCGAATGAAGCCGGGGTGGCGCCGCCGGTGATATCGTTTTGCAGCTCGTCCAGCGTAAAGCCCACCGCCAGCTTGGCGGCCACGCGGGCGATCGGGAAGCCGGTGGCCTTGGAAGCGAGCGCCGAGGAGCGCGACACGCGCGGGTTCATCTCGATCACGATCATGCGCCCGTCTTGCGGGTTGACCGCGAACTGCACGTTCGATCCGCCGGTATCGACGCCGATCTCGCGCAGCACGTTCAGCGACGCGTCGCGCATGATCTGGTATTCCTTGTCGGTCAGGGTCTGCGCCGGGGCTACGGTGATCGAATCGCCGGTATGCACGCCCATCGGGTCCAGGTTCTCGATCGGGCAGACGATGATGCAGTTGTCCTTGCGGTCGCGCACCACTTCCATCTCGAACTCCTTCCAGCCGATCAGCGATTCCTCGATCAGCAGTTCGGACGTCGGCGACAGCTCCAGGCCGCGCAGGCAGATGGCGGTGAATTCATCGGCATTGCGGGCGATGCCGCCGCCGCTGCCGCCCATGGTGAAGGACGGACGGATAATTACCGGGAAGCCGAGGCGTTCCTGCGCCTGCCAGGCTTCGGCCATGGTGTGGGCGATGCCGGAACGCGCCGACTGCAGGCCGATGCGCTCCATGGCTGCCTTGAACTTGGCGCGGTCCTCCGCGCGGTCGATGGCTTCCGGCGTGGCGCCGATCAGCTCCACGTTGAAGCTTTCCAGGACGCCGTGGCGATGCAGGTCCAGCGCGCAATTCAGCGCGGTCTGGCCGCCCATGGTAGGCAGCACGGCTTGCGGGCGCTCTTTCTCGATGATGCGTGCCACGGTTTCCCAGGTGATCGGCTCGATATAGGTCACGTCGGCCATGCCCGGGTCGGTCATGATGGTGGCCGGATTGCTGTTGACCAGCACCACTTCATAGCCTTCCTCGCGCAGGGCCTTGCAAGCCTGAGCGCCGGAATAATCGAATTCGCATGCCTGGCCGATCACGATCGGGCCGGCGCCAATGATCAGGATGCGCTTGATGTCGGTACGCTTAGCCATGGCGTGCGCCCTCCATCATGCTCACGAAACGGTCGAACAGCGGCGCCAGGTCGTGCGGCCCGGGCGACGCCTCGGGGTGGCCCTGGAAGCAGAACGCCGGCTTGTCGGTGCGGCGGAAGCCTTGCAACGAACCGTCGAACAGGGAAATATGCGTGACTGCGCAGTTATTCGGCAGCGAATCGGGATCGACGGCAAAGCCGTGGTTCTGGGAAGTGATCATTACGCGACCGGTTTCGATATCCTGTACGGGGTGGTTGGCGCCGTGGTGGCCGAATTTCATTTTCATGGTGCGGGCGCCGGAAGCGAGCGCCATGATCTGGTGCCCAAGGCAGATGCCGAAGGTCGGCACGCCGCGCTCGATCAGTTCGCGCGTGGCTTCAATCGCGTAATCGCAGGGTTGCGGGTCGCCCGGCCCGTTCGACAGGAAGATGCCGTCCGGGTTCAGTGCCAGCGCGGCGGCGGCGCCGGCTTTCGCGGGCAGCACCGTGACGCGGCAGCCGCGCTGGGCCAGCATGCGCAGGATATTCGCCTTCACGCCGAAGTCGTAGGCGACCACGTGGCAGCGCGGCTGCATCTGGCGGCCGTGGCCCTGGCCCAGCATCCATTCGGTCTCGGTCCATTCATAAGGGGCGGCGGTGCTGACGGTTTGCGCCAGGTCCATGCCCGACAGGCCCGGAAATTCGCGCGCCAGGCGCAGCGCTTCCTCCGCCGCGCCGCCGGCGATGATGGCGCCGGACTGGGCGCCCTTCTCGCGCAGGATGCGGGTCAGCTTGCGGGTATCGATGCCTGCAATCGCCACCACGCCCTGCTCCGTCAACCAACTCGACAGGTCCTGCTCGCTGCGGAAGTTCGAGGCCATGAAAGGCAGGTCCTTCACCACCAGGCCGGCCGCATGGATCAACGGCGCTTCGCCGTCTTCACGGTTGACGCCCGTGTTGCCGATATGCGGATAGGTCAGCGTGACAATCTGGCGGCTGTAGCTTGGGTCGCTCAGGATTTCCTGGTACCCGCTCATGGCGGTATTGAATACGACTTCGCCGGCTGTCGACGCGTTGGCACCGATCGAGATGCCTTCGAACAGGGTGCCATCAGCCAATGCGAGAATAGCGCGCCCGGCATTCCCATTGGGATGCTTGAGTGGGTGTTTCATCAGGGGTTCTCCTGGGGTCCATATCGTTATAAAACCAATAAACAGAATTACTCAGCAGTAATTCCTAGCGCGCTGGAAGCTACGATACGCCGGCACACCCCCGCCAAAACTATCCAAATTTCACAAGGCCCTGTTCGGGCGCGAAAATAAATTGCGGTGGCGCAATTCCGCAACGTGACCGAAGTGCAAAGTGCTCCGATATATAATGTCGGCCATGACAAAATTGACCATCATCGTTGCCACTGACTCCAGCAATGGCATAGGTATCAACAACACTCTTCCATGGCACTTGCCGGAAGACCTGGCGCACTTCAAGCGCCTCACTTCCGGCCATCCGATTATCATGGGCCGCAAGACCTTCGATTCGATCGGCCGGCCTTTGCCCAACCGCCGCAATATCGTCATCAGCCGCAATGCCGATTGGCGGCACGAGGGCGTGGAACGCGTCGGCTCGCTGGAAGAAGCGCAGGCCCTGGTCGCCGGCGCCGACGAGGCTTTCGTGATCGGCGGCGCGCAGGTCTACCAGCAAGCCTTGCCGCTGGTTGACAGGCTTGTCATCACCCGCATCGGCCGCAGCTACGAGTGCGACGCCTTCTTCCCCGCGCTGGCTGCCGGCCAATGGCGGGAAGTGGCGCGCGAGGATCACGTTTCGGCAGCCGGGCTGCCTTATTCATTCATTAGCTTTAGCAGGAACTAAACATGTCCGGACACGGTTTCCACGTCCACGGCCCGCACGACCACGCCGTGGAACACGCAGCACACAGCAACGACAAATTCTCCGGCAATATCGCCGTGACGACGGCTATCCTGGCCACCGTGGGCGCCATCTTCGGCTACCAGGGCGGGGCCACGCAGAACGATGCCGCCCTGTTCAAGAACAATGCGGCCATCGCCAAGACCGAAGCGTCCAACCGCTGGAACTACTACCAGGCCAAGTCGTCCAAGCAGAACCTGGCCGAACTGGCCATGACCCTGCCGAACGTCGATCCGAAGCGTTACGAAGCGGAAGTGGCGCGCTACAAGGAAGAAAAGTCGGCAATCAAGAAAGATGCCGAGGAGTGGGAAGCCAAGTCGGCCGAATGGGACCATAAATCCGACCATGCCCTGCACAAGCACCACCAATGGGCGCTGGCTACCACGGCTGAACAAATTGCTATTGCGCTGGCCGCAATCACCCTGCTGACCAACCGTAAATGGCTGATGTATGCCACCTACGGCGTGGCCGCGGTAGGCCTTGGCCTCGGCGTGCTGGCAATGCTGTAAAAAAATCCACCACCGGGGAATGTTTTCTGCGATACTCCCGGTCTTATTTTTTTGAGGCGCTTGGTCGCGCCTGGAGAACATCGATGAAATTCCGCTTCCCCATCGTCATCATCGACGAGGATTTCCGTTCCGAGAACACGTCCGGCCTGGGTATTCGCGCCCTGGCCGCGGCGATGGAAAACGAAGGCATGGACGTCCTGGGTGTGACCAGCTACGGCGACCTGGCGCAGTTTGCGCAGCAGCAGTCGCGCGCCTCGGCCTTCGTGCTGTCGATCGACGACGAAGAGTTCGGGGGCGGCACCCCGGAAGAAACCGACTTCGCACTGGCTTCCCTGCGCGCCTTCGTTTCCGAGATCCGCCACAAGAACGCCGACATCCCGATCTACCTGTACGGCGAAACCCGCACTTCGCGCCATATCCCTAACGATATCCTGCGCGAGCTGCACGGCTTCATCCATATGTTCGAGGACACCCCGGAATTCGTGGCCCGCCACATCATCCGCGAAGCGAAGTCCTACCTGGACAGCCTGGCGCCGCCCTTCTTCCGCGCCCTGGTGCATTACGCGAACGACGGCTCCTACTCCTGGCACTGCCCTGGCCACTCCGGCGGCGTGGCCTTCCTGAAGTCCCCGATCGGCCAGATGTTCCACCAGTTCTTCGGCGAGAACATGCTGCGCGCCGACGTCTGCAACGCGGTGGAGGAACTGGGCCAGCTGCTGGACCACACCGGCCCGGTCGCCGCGTCCGAGCGCAACGCCGCCCGCATCTACAACGCCGACCACGCCTACTTCGTCACCAACGGCACCTCCACCTCCAACAAGATGGTGTGGCATTCGACCGTGGCGCCGGGCGACATCGTCGTGGTGGACCGCAACTGTCACAAATCGATCCTGCACTCGATCATCATGTGCGGCGCGATCCCCGTGTTCCTGATGCCGACCCGGAACAACCTGGGCATCATCGGCCCGATCCCGCTGGAAGAATTCTCGATGGAGAGCATCGAGCGCAAGATCGCCAACAACCCGTTCGCCCAGGCTGCGGCCAACAAGAAGCCGCGCATCCTGACCATTACGCAGTCGACCTACGACGGCGTGGTCTACAACGTGGAAACCCTGCGCGAAATGTTGGACGGCAAAATCGACACCCTGCACTTCGACGAAGCCTGGCTGCCGCACGCCACCTTCCACGACTTCTACAAGAACATGCACGCGATCGGCAAGGACCGTCCGCGCGCCAAGGAGTCGATGATCTTCTCGACCCAGTCGACCCACAAGCTGCTGGCCGGCCTGTCCCAGGCTTCGCAGGTTCTGGTGCGCGACTCCGAGACCGTGAAGCTGGACAAGGATGCCTTCAACGAGGCCTACCTGATGCACACCTCGACCTCGCCGCAGTATTCGATCATCGCCTCCTGCGACGTGGCGGCGGCCATGATGGAAGCGCCGGGCGGCACCGCCCTGGTGGAAGAATCCATCCTGGAAGCGCTGGACTTCCGCCGCGCGATGAAGAAGATCGACGAGGAATGGGGCCAGGACTGGTGGTTCAAGGTCTGGGGCCCGGACAGCTTCGCCGAAGAAGGCATCGGCTCGCAGGAAGACTGGATCTTCACCGAAGAGAGCAAGAAGTGGCACGGCTTCGGCGACCTGAAGCCGGGCTTCAACATGCTGGACCCGATCAAGGCCACCATCGTCAACCCGGGCCTGTCGCTGGACGGCCAGTTCGGCGAGACCGGCATCCCGGCCTCGATCGTGACCAAGTACCTGGCGGAACACGGGGTGATCGTCGAGAAGTGCGGCCTGTACTCCTTCTTCATCATGTTCACCATCGGCATCACCAAAGGCCGCTGGAACACTCTGCTGACCGCGCTGCAACAGTTCAAGGACGACTACGACAAGAACGCCCCGATGTGGCGCATCCTGCCGGAGTTCTCGGCTGCCAACCCGCGCTACGAACAAATGGGCCTGCGCGACCTGTGCCAGCAGATCCACGACTTCTACAAGGCCTACGACGTGGCGCGCCTGACCACCGAGATGTACCTGTCGGACATGGTGCCTGCCATGAAGCCGTCGGACGCATTCGCCAAGATGGCGCACCGCGAAATCGAGCGCGTGGCGCTGGACGACCTGGAAGGCCGCATCACGTCGATCCTGCTGACGCCTTACCCGCCGGGCATTCCGCTGCTGATCCCGGGCGAGCGCTTCAACAAGACCATCGTGGACTACCTGCGTTTCGCGCGCGACTTCAATGAACGCTTCCCAGGTTTCGAGACCGACGTGCACGGCCTCGTGAAGCGCGAAGTAAATGGCCGCAAAGACTACTTCGTCGACTGCGTCAAGCAATAAATCTGCACTGTGGATCGTGCGCCGCACCGCGGCGCACGATTGAGCAAGCTCAACGCTACGCTTCCTGAATTCGCACTATAGTTGACGTCCTGTCCTTTCAGGAGGGGCGACTAAATGGCGCTTTCAGCTTGCATCCTGGCGACCGCGAAGGCGCCGGCAAATGCCAGCAACAGGCTGCGGACAGACTTGTCCGACGCTGGCGTATCCCTCATCGAAGCACCGCAGGAAAGCGACGCTTCCATTTTCCTGTTCAGGCAGTGGGACGGCGAACTGGCCGCCAACCTGCAAGCGGCGGGCGCGCCGCAAATGCTGGCCATCTGCTGCGAACCTGCCGAACTGGCGGCCGACGCCATGTGGGAAGTGCTGGCGGCCGGGGCTTCCGACCTGATCCTGTGGCGCACTGGCGAGGCAATCCTGCCGCAGGTACTGGCCCGCCTGCAGCGCTGGCACGAAGTGGCCCAGCTCATGTCTTCCGACCGCATACGCGCCTGCCTGGTCGGGCAAAGCGCGCCCTGGCGGCGCATGCTGCAAAACCTTGTGGAAGTGGCGGCCTTCACCGATTCCCCGGTCCTCATCACCGGCGAGACCGGCACCGGCAAGGATTTGCTGGCCCAGGCCATACATCGCCTGCATGGCGGCCCCGGGCCGCTCACTGTCGTCGATTGCACCACGCTGTCGCCGGAGCTGGCCGGCAGCGAATTGTTCGGGCATGAACGCGGCGCATTCACTGGCGCCTACAGCGCGCGCGACGGCGCCTTTGCCGCAGCCAACGGCGGCGTATTGTTCCTTGATGAAGTGGGCGAATTGCCGCTGGCGCTACAGGCGCAGCTCCTGCGCGTCATCCAGGAACAGCAATACCGGCGTGTCGGCAGCAATGACTGGCATCCGACTCGCTTTCGCCTGGTATGCGCCACCAATCGCGACCTGGAGGCGGAGGTCCAGCGCGGCGCCTTTCGCGCCGACCTGTATTACCGCATCGCCGCATGGCGCTGCCGGACGCCGGCGCTGCGCGAACGGCAAGGCGATATCCTGCCGCTGGTGCAGCACTTCCTGCGCCAGCTTGGCGGGCAGGATGTCGAACTCGATCCGGCCGTGCGCCAATACCTGCTTACGCGCAGCTATCCCGGCAATGTGCGCGACCTGCGCCAGACGGTGGCGCGGCTCTGGCATCGCCATATCGGACCCGGGCCAATCACCATCGGCGATGTGCCGCCCGAGGAACGCCCCGCCGGGGGCGGCGCCTGCTGGCCCGACGCGGCTTTCATCAACGCCATTGGACGCGCCGTCGACCTTGGCGTCAGCCTCTCGCGCATCGGCCAGGCGGCTACCGACACGGCCATCCAGCTGGTGCTGCAGCAGGAGGGCGACAACAACCAGCGCGCCGCCCTGCGCCTGGGCGTGACCGACCGCACGCTGCAATTGCGCCGCAAGGCACGCAGTGCGCCGGCCTAGCCGCGGCCGATGAGGCGCAGCAGGTTGCCGCCCAGGACCAGGCCTTCGTCCCCTGCCCCCAGCCGCAGCAAGCGGATCTTTTCCAGTTCCACGCCGGGGTGCAGCCACGGCCCGTCGGTCCCGAACAGGACCTTGTGTGCGCCGGCGCGGCGGATCGCCTGCTCCAGCAGGTCGAAGCGGCGCACGCCGGCGCTGTCGGTGTAGATGTTGCGATGGCGCGCCAGGTGGTCGATCAGCGCCAGTTGCGCCGCCCAGTCGTCGGCAAAGCTGCCAAGGTGGGGCAAGATGAAGTTCACGTCGGGATATTGTCCTGCCAGCAGTTCGGCCACCGAAGTCACGCCGACCGGGTCGTACAGCACCGGCAGCCCGAAGTGCCGCGCAACCTCGCAGACCTCGCCCGTGATCGGGGCGTCATGCCGGTGCAGCTTGATGCCGACGAATCCGTATTCCTCCACCGCCTTGCGTACCAGCGCTGCAATCCGCCCGGCATCGCGACGGGCGTGCACGAAGGCAAAGGCGAGGTAGCGTTCCGGGTGCGCCGCCACCAGGCGCGCCACGCCGGCATTGGCGGCGCCGTAATCGGAATGGAAGGCGGCCAGCAGCACCGTGCGATCGATGCCGGCTTCACGCGCGCGCCGGGCGTAGCGGCCCAGCGCGGCGTCGCTGTCCCAGGGGCCGGTCAAGCCGTCGCCGGGGCCTGCGTGGCAATGGCAGTCGATGATCATGACTTGCCGAACTGCGGGGCATGGGACCGCAAGGCATCGAGCACGGCGCGCCGGACCGCTTGCGGGCTGCCATCGCTGTCGCCGGCAGCCTGCGCGGCGCTGCCGGCAATGCGCACGAAACGGCGCGCCATTTCCAGCTCGCGGTCCACTTCCGGCATCTCCTGCATTTCCATTTCCAGGGCATTGCTCAGCGCCCCGCCCAGCGCGCGGCCCAGGGCCGTGCCGACGCCCGGAATCGGAATGAAGGAGCCGAGCGCACCGCCGACAAAGGGCAAGGCCTTTTTCGCGATCCCTTTCAGGATGCCGCCCAAGGGCTTCGCCACTTTCTTGATGCCGTTCCAGACGCCCTTGAACATCTTGCCCAGGAATTGCTCCATCTCCTCCTCGCTCTGCACGCCGAGCAGTTCCATCGCCAGTTCCATTTCCTGCTCGGAGCTGAACGGACCATGCTGGCAGCGCTTGCAGCCGCAGGGCGCTTCGTGCTCCTCGCCCAGCACCTCGAACTCCAGTTCGCGGCGCTGGTTGGTCAGCACGCCCTGGTGGTGCCTGAACATCGTGTCGTGCAGGGTCCGTTCGCGCCGGCGGCGGTCCGCATCGTCCGCCAGGTTGGCCGCGACATACACGCTGACTTCGGATGGCCGGATGCCCATCATGCCCGCGCAGATCCGGTGTTGCGCCAGGCGCTGGCCCATGTGGCGCGCCTGTCCGCTATAGCCCCGGCGCTGGCCGTTGACCGTGAATTCAAGGTAGTACAGCCCCGGCCCGTGCGTGCGCGGGTCGCTGGGCGCCCGATCGAGCGGAGCGACGAGCGCATAGGCAGGCTGCAGGGCGGGCGGCATCCGCCCCACAGCCGCAGCGATGGTCGGCGGCACTTCACCGTCGCCGTCTCCTTCATCGGGACCAGGTTCGTCGCCCGCTGGCGGTTCGAGCAGCGGCAGCGGCTCGAATACCGGCACGCGGTAAGGCCAGGCCCCGCCAACCACGGGCGCCGGGCGGACTTTGCGGGCGGGACGGGTGCGGCCCCGCCCCATTGAGCGGCCGCCTTTGGGCCGCCATTCGAATTCCATTGTCTCAAACATGCAGCACCTCCATCAGTTGTCCGATCGAGCGGGCGGCATAGGCGACTTCCTGTGCGCTGTGGTCAGCCCGCAGCAGCAACGTCAGGACCTGCCTTGCCGGTGTCCCCTGCAACAGCACTTCAATACCTGCCAGCGAAAGCTCGCTGCGTAACGCCTCGCCATCGCACAAGGGCGGCAGCGCGATTCGCTGGACCGGGAAATCGCCTCCCATGCAGGCGATCCCGAAACCGGCCAGGTTCGCCTGCAATTGCGCAATCCGCTCGCGCAGCCGCTCGCGCAAGGCCCGGCCCAACCGGCGGTTGGCGTCCAGCGCACAGCGGCCGGCTGCAATCGCCGCCACCGAAGGCGGGCTGCAATGGACCCGCGTTTCGCTGGCTGACAAGAAGCCGCCGAGCAGCTTGCGCGGCCCCGCCAGCACCGCCAGCGGCGCGCCAAAGCCCTTGGCCATCGAGGCGCCCACCAGTACCGGTGCGCCGCCAAGGCCATGCTCGGCCACCGATCCGCCCCCATCCAGGCCGGCGACGCCAAGCGCCTGGGTGTCGTCCAGCAGCAGCAAGCCGCCGTATGCATCGGCGATGTCGGCATACGCCGCCAGCGGCGGTGCGGCGGCATCGCCCGGCGTATAGCCATCCGACAGGATCACCGGCCTGCGCCCTGCTTCGCGCCAGCGCCGCCCAAGCGCCGCGGCCTGGGCCGCATTGCAGTGGCTGAAGCATTGCAGCGGCACGCCCTGTGCGCTCGCGCGCTCGGCGCCCCAGCGTGCCACCGGATATGCCGCGCTGTCGACCAGCAGCGCCACCCGTGCCGGCGCCAGCCAGCCGAACAGGTCCCAGAACAGGTGCAGGCTGGAAGTCAGCAGGCAGGCGGCCTCGCAGTCCATCAGGCGCGCCAGGCTGGCGCCCAGTTCCGTCTCGCCCGGCACCGGCTCCAGCGCCGCCGGCTTTCCCAAAGTCAGCTCGTCCCAGGCAGGCAGCGTCTGCGCGGCATGCCGCATGCCCAGGTACAGCGCACTGGTGAAGTCGGCGCGCACCGCCGCCTCACGCCGAGCGCGGCATGGCCTCCAGCCGCTGCCGCAGCAGCACCGACGGCATGGTTGCTTCCAGTTTGGGGTTGGCGACTTCCGAGGTCAGGTCGACACCTGTCACCGCACGGTAGGCGTGCATATAGCCCTGCGCCTGCGGACGCCAGAAGCGGGCCCACGCAAACGCCTCGGTGGGGTCGTACACGTCGCTCCAGTGGGTATAGCGGATCGACAGCAGCAACTGTTCGCCGAACATGGCCAGGTCGCGGAAATGGGCGATGCTGGTGTCGCTCCAACCCTGCACCTTCTTCATTGCATCGACGCGGTCCATCCACGGTTCGGGATGCGCCACCATCAGCCGCGTCGGCAGGAATTCGCGGAATTCCGGACGCGCCAGCATCCATTGCTGCATCAGCATTTCGATGCGCGCGGTGGACGGCAGGTCGCCGAACTGGTTGTGCGCGCCCTGCGACAGGATCAGGTGCACTTCCTTCAGCGCATTCAGGATCGGGAAGGCGTCGGCCTTGACGGTGGTGTCGTCGTCCTGGCGGTAGAACGGCATCAGCTGGCGCAGCAGGTTGTGGAAGGCCTCGACGAACTTGGAGCGGCTGTCGGCCGGACGGAAATCGCGTACCGCCCTTCCATCCAGGTGGATGCCGTAGTGATGGTCGTACTCGTAATTGCGGCGCACCACGCTCAGGCGGTGCTGTTCATCCTGTACATAACCCCACAGCAGGTTGTTCAAGGGCCGCAGCATGTCCACTTCCATATTGGCCAGCGGGTCGAGGCCGTTGCCGTGCGCCGGCGAGCGCACGTTCTGGAAGCGGCGCGTGATCGCGTTCATGGTCTGCACCAGCATGCCCTCTTCCTGCCAATAGGACCAGATCAGCTCCATCATGCAGGGGTTGACCAGCCGGTCGCGGATGAAGCCCGCGCACAATTCGGCATCGTGGTGGTCCTTGTGGTCCATGTGGATGCGCACGTCCGGCAGCTTGCTGCGGATCAGGGCCAGGTAAGGCAGGATGCGGGTTTTCGGATCCAGCGACGTCAGGTAGCGCTTGACCAGTTCATCCTCCAGCTTGCGGTCCCCCGGCAGGTCGCGCCGGTCCAGGTAATCGGCGTCTTCCTGCGGCCGGAACGCATACGGTGTGCGCAGCACGCCGCAGTTCACCATCACGAAGGCTTCGGTGGCGGCCTTCAGCACACGGTAGGAATCCGAGTCGCTGAAAGGCAGGGTGCGCCGCTTCTCCAGCAGCCGGAATGCGCGTTCCTTTTCGTCGAAGCGGCTGCGCTCGAACTCGGGCACGTCGCCGCCGGCATCGTTGCAGAACAGGTGGTCGATGAACAGCTTGTACGTATTGAATGACAGTGCATCGGCGCTGTTGCGGATCAGGGTCCAGTGCGCAAGCACGGGACGGAACTCCGCTTCCGTACGCGACGCCTGGGTGGTGATCGTGCCGCTCACCTGGGTCGCGCTGCCTTCGTCGACGATGATCGGTTCCGAGGCGCGGTAGTGGGCGGCATCATTCGGGTCCGGCGTGACGCCGTCCGGCTCCAGCGCAGCCATGTAGACATTGACCGCCACCTCGGTGGAGCCGGTGGCGTTCAGGCGCATGCTCGACTTGACGCCTTTCAGCGCCTGGCTTTGCAGTGGCGGCTCCGGCACGTAATACATGCCTTCCATCGGGTTGCCCAGTCCTGCCACGCTGTGCGCCACCGAGACCCAGACAGTATCGCCCACCAATCCGTGCGGCCGGTCCTGGTTGTCGCCGTTGGCAAAGAAGACCGGTTCGAGCCGGAATGGCGGGTCCAGCAGGAATTCGGTTTCGCCGCGCGTGTCGGTGGCCAGGATGTCGACCCGGTTGAACCGCATGAAGTCCTTGTCGAAGGGGGTGGCGTTGTTGAAGACCACGTAGTAGGTGCCGATCTCCAGCCCGTCGAAGCGCGCATGGCCATTCGGACCGGTATGGGTCGGCCGCAGCACGGGCCAGGCAGCCATCATCTTGCGCGCCTCTTCCGGCGTGCCCTTGTCCTCATTGAGCAATTGCAGCTGCTTCACCTGCGCATCGGAAGGCTGCATCAGCAACAGGTGCGCATGCACCACCGGGACCCAGCGATTGTCCGAGATCCGGGCCCGCACGTTGACATCGATTTTGCCGCTTTTTCCTGCGGCCGCCGCACTCGTTTTGGTCATGATGGAACTCTCCTCAAATATCAGTCAAGGTATTGCGAAGGGCCCAGTGCGTCAGCAGGCGCCCCAGCAGGATGCTTTCGTGTTCCGGGCTCAGGATGCCGTCCGCACGCGCCTGGCCGATCACGGCGAACACCAGCACCGGCGAAGCCTGGTACATGCGCTCGGGCTTGCGCTGCCACAGCCGGAACAGCAACGCCAGGTAGGCCGGCTGCCGCAGATCCACCTGCAGCGCCTGCGGCAGCGAAGCACCGCGCAGCAAGGCCGGACGGTGATTGGCCAGCAGGCCGGCCAGCGCCGGCATCGAATCGCGCAAGGCCATCAGCAGTTGCCGGTCGGCCTCCGGCACGCCATCGAGGGGATAGTAGGATTCCCACAAGCGCGCCATGCGCTGCCACTGCGGATGCGGGTAGAGCTGCTCGCCCATTGCGCAGCTCAGGAGCACCCGGATCCAGGGCACCGGATGCGGGTCGTCGATATTGATGCGGAAGACGAAAATGCGCGGCAGGCTGACCACGCCGATCAGGCCGTGGGTGGCAGCCACGCCGACCCTGCCCAGCGACCAGAAGTCGGCGACGATTTCGGAAATCCAGCGCTCCCACAACTTCCACACCTGCGCCGGCCCGGTGGCGCCGGACTGCAGCGATTGCAGGACCGGGCGCAGCGAGTTCACAAGGTCCAGCAGCGCCGCGCCCTGGTGTCCCACCTCATGGAACAAGGAAGACGCAATGCTGGCGCCAACCATGCGTTCGCGCGGTACCCGAATGATGGCGACGGGATTGTCGCCGCCGCCCGGCAGGCGCGTGCGGGCGCGGCGGATAGCAGCCCCCGGTCCGCGATCGAGGTAGCACACCACCGGCGGCGGCGTGTAGTAGCCGCCGCGCAGGGCCAGGGCGTCGGCCGACGCGACGTCCAGTCCTGCCAGCCATACGCCGTAGCGATGTTCGCTGCGCTGCGTCACCACGTCGTTGAACATGTCGAACTGGATCAGCGCCGCATTGAACTTCATGCGCAGGAACGTGAAGCGGCGCTGGGCATGCGCCGGGCTGGCGCGCCGCCCGGCGGGGCTGCGCAACCAGTGCAGGAAGCCGCGCACCATCGCCCGCAGCTCGCGCCGCCCCGCCACGAGCTGGCGATCGATGCCAAGCTGCGCCCGCGGCAGCAAGGCGGCAGCCGGCACCATCGGCTCGATCAGGGCGAATGGCAGCACCCGGGCCAGGCGCGTCAGCAAGGACCGCGCCTCCTGTGCCAGCATCCAGGCGGCGTACGGGCTCATTTGGCTCAAGCTCCGTACAGGACGATTTTGCGGCCCTGGCGCACCCAGCGTCCGGAATTGCCGTGCATCGCGCCGGCCATGCCTCCCATGCCGCGCCCGGCTGCCCCCTGCTGGGCGCCCTGCTGCCCGGCACGCGCCAGCAGGCCCGGTGCGTGCTGGCGGACGGCCGCCGTCGCCGCCTGCATGGCAATCTGGCGCGGATCGCCGCCGCGCGCCTGAGCTGCGCGGTTGACGGTGTCGGCAGCCACCTTGACGAAGGTGCGTGCGCCGTCGAACTCGCGGTCCTCGCCGGACACCTCTCCTTCGGCCTCCAGCCCGAGGGCGCTACCGGCAGCCGACGCCAGGCCGCTGCCGATCTTGGCGCCCAGCGGGCCGCCGAAGTAGCCGCCAATCGCGCCGCCGGCCAGCGGCAGCGCTTTCTTGGCCACGCCTTTCAGTGCGCCGCCGATGGCCTTGCCGACCGGCGAGCGGATCACGTTGCCGGCGAACGATGCCGCCTTCTTCAGGAAGCTGCCCAGGAACTGTTCCAGTTCCGCTTCATTGGTCACCGACAGCAGTTCGCTGGCCAGTTCCATTTCCTCGGCTTCGGTCAGCATCCCTTGCTGGCCCATTTCGCCGCCCCATTCCGATTCGCCAAACTCATACTCGCCTTCATAGGAAGTTTCGTTGCCGAATTCCAGGGTGGTACGGTCGATGTCATGCATGATTAGCCCCCTTTGATGTGATGCTGCGGATGGTGGAACGGGATGCCGTTCCATGATGGATACGATGGTGGGCAGCAGCCCTGGTGCGTACTGCTTGGCCGCGATGTTCAGCGCGGCGCGCCGCACCTGGCGGGGATCGCCGCGGGCAGCCTGCCTGGCACGGCGCGCTGCCAGCCCGGCAAAACGCATGAACTGGCGTGCCGTTTCGAACTCGCGGTCCTCGGCGCTCAGGCCCTCAAGCTCCATGCCGAGCATGCGGCCGGCCCTGGGACCGGCCGACAGCACCTGGTCGGCAAGCTTGGGCAGCACGCCGCCCAGGCCGGGCGCCACATGGCGAAACCAGGCCGGCAGGCGCCCCTCGCGCCGCGCCGCCAGCAGTTCTGCTGCTTGCGGCAGGCTTTCATCGCGCCATGCTGCCTGTGGCGCCGCCGGGGACAGTTCGAGTTCCGGCCGATAGCTGAGCAGACGGTCCATGCTTTCTCCATTGCCTAAACCATGCTGGGAGTATTGCAAGGCGTGTGCCAGCGCCTCCCCTCGGGGAAGCGCTGGCCGCGGCGAAAGCGGTTTCGGGGAGTGGCGAAAAACGGGGATGCAGGGCGAAACCGGCTTCGCCCCGAGGGAAGATCAGGCGGCGACAGCCACCGTCAATGTGGCGACGTAGCCGTCGGTGACGGTGCCGCTGATCGTGACAAGTTGCAGGGAGTAGCCATCGCTGAAGATATTGTCGGTGGCATAGCTGATGCGCGACAGGTTGCTTGCGGAACTGCTGTAACCCGACGTGGCATACACTTCGTTCAACGTCGCCATCGGGAAGGTGAATTGCGAAGTCTTGATGCGATTGGCGGCGCTGCTGCTTTGCGCCAGGCTGCGATATACCTCGAAGTGCACGTGCGGCATGCGGCATGCGGCCGTCGTAACATCCCGGGAAGATGGTGGTGAAGGACAGGTCGCCATTGGCGTCCGCTCCCTGCACGCCGCGCAGGTAGTTCTGGTCCGCTACCCCGCTCGAATACAGCGAATAGCGCCCTTCGCGGTCGCAGTGCCACAGGTAGACCGCGAACTCGCCGGCAGCACCGCAGCTATTGTTCGCATTGACGATCTTCAGCTTGATCGTCAATGGGATGCCGCCGGCTGTGCCGCTGGCGCCGTTGAAACTGCTTCGGATGTCGCTGCGCACCACGCCGGTCTGCGTCAATACGTTGACGATGCCGCTCGCATTGCTGTTGGTGCCGTCGCCAGGATAAGGCCCGCCGGTTTCTTCAGGAATGACGGTACAGCTTCCGGTCGTGGTGCCGGTGCTGCCGGCGCCCGTGCTGCTGCCGCTGCTGGCGCTGCTGCCAGTGCTCGTGCTGTCCGAGCCGCCGCCACAGGCGATCAGCGGCAGCGTGGCCGCGCCGGCCAGCAGCCAACGCAGCGAGCGGCGCCGGGTGCTGCCCATGTTCATCATTGCTTCCAGGTCTGCGGCCAGGCCGTGGTCATGCGCGTCCATAAGATTCTCCTTTTTATGCCGTGGTGTTGATCAGGTTGCCGCTGCTGCCTGCTTGCGGCAGCTTGTCGGCCAGCGCTTGCAGGAACGTCGTCAGCCTGGACTGCGAATCGCTGCTGTCGCCGCCAAGCGCGGACAGCAGGGACGAGAACGAAGTCTCCAGCGGCGAAGCCTCGCCGCTTTCGGTATCGTCGCTTTGCAGCGACGAGATCAGGCTTTGCAGGTCTTCGGCCAGGCGGCCGGGGCCTCCCGGGCCACCGTGCTCCTCTCCTTGTCCGCCATTTGCCTCGCCCTGTTCGTGCAGGGACGACATCAGCTCCTGGAGGAAGCTGCCCAGGGCCGAAGCGGCGCTTTCCTTGTCGGTGGTGGCGACACCGGTTACGCCGAGCGATTCCAGCGCCGAGCCGATCGCGTTGACGAAACCGCCCTCTCCCGGCGGCGGTCCGGGCGGCGGAGGCGGCGGCGCCTGGCGCGCCTGCCCGCTGCCGCTGGCGGCCAGTTGGCCGGCAAAGCTGCTGGAGCTAATCGAATTAACGTTCATTGAAGCCTCCTTGCTGGCGACGCGCCTTGCGTTCGTCCAACTGCTTGCGCTGCTCAGGGGTCAACAGGGCCAGCACCTTCTGGTGGGTACGGATATGGGCCAAGGTCAGGTTGGCCTCCGCCTGTGCCGCGGCTTGGGCCAGCTTGGCCGCGGCCGCGTCATCGAATTTCTCGGCATTGCGCATGTCATGCAGGGCGCGCATTGCCTTCTCGTGGGCGCGCTGCTGCTCGCGCAGGTAAGGCGCCTGGTTGTGCATCAGCTGGAAAAGCTTGTCTTCCTGGCTCTCGGACAGTTCGAGTCCATGCAGGAATGGCAAACCGGGGGCGCCGAAGTGCCCGCCGCGATGGCGGCCAGGAAATTCTCCGCGAGGGCCTTCAGGCTGCGGGCCTGCAAGCTGCGGGTGTTCGCCCTCAGTTGGCAGGTTTTCTTCCGCCCCGGCCAGCAGCGGCAGGGTCATTGCGGCGGCCAGCAGCAGCTGGGTCAATTTGCTCTTCTTCATTGTGAATCTCCAGTGGTGATGGTGAGATTCCATTCTCTGGCTACAGCCTGTAAAGCGCCGTAAGTGGCAGGTAAAAACGTGTAAAGATGGAGCAACCCGGCAGGAGCGATTTGTTATCATGGGCGCCATGAACAAGGTCCTGTTGATTGACGATGACGTCGAACTGGTCGGCATGTTCCAGGAATACCTGGAGCAGGAAGGCTTCGAGGTCAGTACCGCCCACGATGGCGAAACCGGCACCACCCGTGCGCTGACCGGGGCGTTCGCCATTGCCGTTCTCGATGTGATGATGCCGCGCATGAACGGCCTCGAAACGCTGCGCCGGATCCGGGCCGTGAGCCAGATGCCGATCCTGATGCTGACCGCGCGCGGCGACGATACCGACCGCATTGTCGGCCTCGAACTGGGCGCGGACGATTACGTGACCAAGCCGTGCACGCCGCGCGAACTGACGGCGCGCATCCGGGCCATCCTGCGCCGCACGCAGGCCGTGCCGGATACGGGCTCCGGGCCGCTGGTTGTCGGCCAGCTCACCATGTGGCCCGAGCAGCGTCGCGCTGCCTGGGGCGGCGTGCCGCTGGAGCTGACCAGCACCGAATTCAACCTGCTCGAAGTATTGGCGCGCAATGCCGGCAAGCCGGTGAGCAAGAACGTGCTGTCCGAGCAGGGGCTGGGGCGGCCGATGGCGCGCTTCGACCGCAATATCGACGTCCATATGAGCAGCTTGCGCCACAAGCTCGGTTCCATTTCGGACGGGCGCTCCTGCCTGCAAACCGTGTACCGCCTCGGCTATCAGCTGATCCGGGAGTAAGCCGTGGGCCGCCTTTTCTGGAAGTTCTTCTTTTCGATCCTGCTCGCCCAGGTCGCAGCCACCGCCGCAATCGGCGGCGCCGTGTGGCTCAAGGCGCGCGCTGCCGCTGAAGCGCGGCCTTCCGATATCGAGACCGGTCCGCCGGCGGAGATGTCGATCGAATCCGCCGCCGCGACCCTGGCCTTTGGCGGCACCGACGGCTTGCGCCAGTTGCTGGAGAATATGCCGCGGCATCGCGTGTATGCCGTTGGCGACGATGGCAAGGAGCTGCTGGGGCGCATCACGACGCCAAGCATGCTGTCCGAAGCGCAGAAAATGCTCGTTAGCCCGGACCCGCGCGGCGTGCGCCAGGTGACTGCGCCAGACGGCCAGCGTTACCTGCTCTTCCTGCCTTCGCGGCGCCACCAGGGCACGCTGGACGCGCCCGACTCCCGTGTCCTGCTTGCAGGATCGGGCATCCCCGGCCTGGACCCGCGCGCCTTCCGCCGCCCGGATAACCGCCGCCCTTCGGCGCCTCCACCGGACGGGCCGGCGATTCCACACGCCGCTGGCCAGCAGCCGCCCGAGCCGCCACCCGGCGCCGGTGCAGGCGCCCCCCCACCCCGCTTCCGGCCACTGACGCCCTTTATCCCCATTGGCGCCGCCGTGCTGGCAAGCCTGCTGTTCGCCGCCTTGCTCGCCTGGTACTTTGCGCGCCCCATCCGCGCATTACGCCAGGCCTTCGACGCTGCAGCCAGCGGCGACCTCGCGCCGCGCTTCACCGCCAAGCCACGCGCCGGCGGCGACGAACTCACCACCCTGGGCCGCGATTTCGACCGCATGACCGGCCGCCTGCGCGCCCTGCTTGACGGCCAGAAGAATCTCCTGCACGACGTCTCGCACGAACTGCGCTCACCGCTGGCCCGCCTGCAGGCGGCTATCGGCCTGGCCCACCAGCAGCCGGAAAAGACGGCCGCCTCGATGGAGCGCATCGAGCGCGAAAGCGTACGAATGGACAAGCTGGTCGGCGAACTGCTGACCCTGTCGCGCCTGGAAGCCGGCGCCTTCGACGCGCCAAAGCAGGAATTCAGCATCGGCGAACTGCTCGACGACATCGTGCAGGATGCAAAATTCGAAGCCGCCACCAACGGCCGCGAAGTGCATTTCAGCGGCACCGCCGACGCACAGCTGACCGGCCAGCCCGAATTGCTGGCGCGCGCCATCGAAAACGTGGTCCGCAACGCGATCAAGCACAGCCCCGCCGGCGGCAAGGTCGAAGTGGAAACCGCGCTCGATGCGCGCTTCATCCGCATCCGCGTCATGGACAACGGGCCGGGGGTGGCACAGGAAGACCTGGGGAAGATTTTCCAGCCCTTCTACCGCAGCAGCAACACGGAAAAGGACGTGGATGGACATGGACTGGGCCTTGCAATCGCCCAGCAGGTGGTACAGCAGCACGGCGGCCGCATCGCCGCCGCCAATCGAACCGGCGGCGGGCTTTGTGTGGAGCTCTCGCTCCCTTTGCTCAGTGCCTGACGCTCAAGCCTTCGGCAGGGTCACGCCATGCTGGCCCTGGTACTTGCCGTTGCGGTCCTTGTACGAGGTTTCGCAGATTTCGTCGCTCTCGAAGAACAGCACTTGGGCGCAGCCTTCGCCGGCGTAGATCTTGGCTGGCAACGGGGTGGTGTTCGAGAATTCCAGCGTTACATAGCCTTCCCACTCGGGCTCGAACGGGGTCACGTTGACGATGATGCCGCAACGCGCATAGGTCGACTTGCCCAGGCAAACGGTCAGTACATTGCGCGGAATGCGGAAATACTCGATGGTACGGGCCAGCGCGAAGGAATTCGGCGGAATGATGCAGACATCGCTCTTCACGTCGACGAAGGAGTTCGAATCGAAGTTTTTCGGATCGACGATGGTGCTGTTAATGTTGGTGAACACCTTGAATTCATCGGCACAACGAATGTCGTAGCCGTAGGAGGAAGTGCCGTAGGAAATCACCTTGCGGCCGTCCACGGCACGTACCTGGCCGGGCTCATACGGCTCGATCATGCCGTGTTGTTCCGCCATGCGGCGTATCCATTTGTCGCTTTTAATCGTCATCGCAGGTGCTTTCTGGTTTAAATAATGGTGCGGATTTTACATCAGGCGCGCATGCGCTGGGGCGCTTCCCCGGCCTGCAGCTCGCTGCCCAGCATCTGGCGGATCAGATCGCGTGTCATTTCGGCCGCGAGGCGCGGCATCTCCATCGGGAACAGGTGGGAACCGCGCATCATGCGGAAATTGCGCCCCACCAGCTTGCGCGTGTGTTCCAGGCCGGCCTGCCGGTTCTCCATGGAGTTGTCGCCCGCCACATAGCCCACCGGCACTGGGAACTGGCCTTTCACCAGCGTGCCGATATGGTGCGGCAGGCTGCGGTAGATTGCGGTTTCGGTTTCGCGGCTGAAGCGCAGTTGAACGCCTTCCGGATGTTCGACCAGGCCGTGTTCCAGGTAATCGAGCAGGACGCCGGGCGCCCAGGCGCCGAAGATTTCCTTGCTGGCGAAGTGACGCAATGCTTCCTTGTGGCTCGCCCAGACGTTGCGGCGCTTGGCCGAGAAGCGCGCCGGGGAATAACGGTCGGAGAAGCGGGTGCCTTTGAACAGGCGCCAGAATTGGGCGCGCCAGCCGGCAACCACGGGGGAATCGAGCATCACCACGCAGCGCACCAGCTCAGGGCGCTGAGCCGCAGCCATCAGGCTAAGCAGCCCCCCAAGCGAGTGGCCGACCAGGATCACCGGTTCCTTCTGGTAGCGTGTTTCGAGCTCTGCGATCAGTTCCTCGACCAGCTTGGCCCAGCCATCTTCCACCGGATAACGAGGGTTATGGCCGTGCATGTCGAGCGCCTGCACATCGAAATCCTGTCCGAGGTACTCGAAGAATTGGCGGTAGGTCCCTGCCGGGTAACTGTTCGCGTGGGCGAAATGGACTTTCGGTTTCGTCATTTACTTACACTAAAAGCAATGGCAACAAGTGTTTCGTGCAAAGCATGTAATTATCGCTCAGGATCACCTCCCATGCCAGTAGCGGACAAGGACGCACACCTTTGAGAAATATCCAAATAGCAATAAAATGTGCCTCTTGTACAGCATAGCGCCCCTTTCATGATTATTGTCCCCGTAGAAAACCGGCCCGATTGGAAAAATCCGCCCGTTGCGACTCTGCTGCTCATCCTCGTCAACGTCCTGATCTTCTTTTTCTATCAGGGCAAAGACCCGCAACGGGTGGAGCAGTCCTATCGGTGGTATGTCGAATCAGGCCTCTATGAGCGCGAGAAAGAGCCATTTCGCCACTACCTGAGCCGTACAAAACCCGAGTTGCGGGAGGATCTCGATGCGGCTGGCGACCAGGCCACGCCGCAGCTGCGCGACGCGCAGTTCCAGTATGCGGCCTACGATTCGCAATTTTCCCAGGCTTTGCACCAGGAGCTGGACGGCGACCCTGAATGGCGGGAGGATCGCAGCCGCTTCGAGCAATTGGTCAATTCTGTCAGCGGCAAGGCGTATGCGTTCAATGCAAAGGAAGCGCGCTGGGATACCTGGATCAGCAATATGTTCCTGCACGGCGACTTTGGCCACCTGCTGGGGAATATGGTATTCCTGTTCCTGTTCGGCTTTGCCTTGGAGATCGCGATCGGGCGCGGTGTATTCCTCTTGCTCTACCTGTGCAGCGGACTGGGCGGCACTTTGTTGTTCTGGATGTCGAACCTTGGTACCGATCACAGCGTAGTGGGCGCGTCGGGTGCGATATCGGGCTTGATGGGCATGTATATCGCCGTGTACGGCCTGAGAAAGATCAACTTCTTCTACAACGTGATCTTCTTCACCGGACAGGTGCGGGCGCCGGCCCTCATCGTCTTTCCCATCTGGGTAGGCTATGAGTTGTTCGGGGCGAGCAACGGCAATGACGGGATCGCGCACTGGGCCCATACGGGCGGACTGCTGTTCGGCTACGTGCTGCTGGCCCTCTGGATGCGCCTGGGCCTGAAGTACAACCGCGATTTTGTCGAGAAGATTGACCACGACGCGCCATTCAAGTCGGCGCTGTCGCGGATTCAGGAGCTGGTCGTCAAGATGAAGCTGAATGAAGCGCGACAGGCGGCTGCGCAGTTGGTCAAGGCGCATCCGCACGATGCGCGTGCGTGGCGCGCCTTGTACGGCGTCGTGAAAATCTCTCCCGAGAGCCGGCAATATCACGAGACCGTGCACGCCTTGCTCAAGCAGGCCGGCAATGCCGCCCGCGATCCGGCGCTGCAAGAACTGATCGAAGAGGTGGCGCATGCATACACCGGGAACGGTGGCGCGACACCCGCGCTGACGGAGTCGGTGTCGCTCCTGCTGGCGCCGCGCCTCGGACGCGTCGAGCATATCAAGCCGCTCGCCGTCCTGGCCGAACGCCTGCTGGAACGGCAATGCCGGCACGAAATGATGCCAAGAATCTTGCAGTCGGTGGCCAACCTGTCCGCCAAGGCACGGCTGACGGCGCAGGCGCAGCGCTACCGCGACCAGTTACGGGAGCGCTTCCCCGATTCGGAAGAAGCGCGCCAATTGGCCACTCACACGGTAGCCTGACTCATCTGCCCGAGCGACAGGACCACCTTGCGGTATTTCTCGACCTCGCCGGCGATGGCATGGCCAGCATGATGCTTCAGCAGGAAATCGAGGATCATGACGGCCTTGCCATCGTCGCGCAAGCCTTCCGAGTAGATGCGCGCCAACACGTAATACGCCGCCGGCAGCTCGTCGCTGGTCGGCGCCTCCTTGTGCAGCATGCCAATCAGCGCAATCGCCGGCTTGAACCGCTTCTGGATAAAGTACTCCTCCGCCAAGGCCCGCCGCACGGCGATGCTTTTCGGCTTGTACTGTGGCACCACCTGGCATGCCGCTTCCAGGACGGCGATCATGCGGCTCTTGCGCTGCATGTCGAGCAAGGCCTGGAGATAACGCTCGGTATGCAGTTGCACGCGGTCCGGGTCGCCGCGCGACTGGCAGAGCAGCTTGTGGTGATAATCGAGGACATGCAGGTCGTTCGGGTAGTCGGCGACCATGCCGGCCATATGCCGCAGCGCGTCCGGGTAACGGGATTCCCGGACCAGTATCACCGCACGGGCCAGCTCCAGGGCGCGATCGTCCGCAGGTCCGGCCGCGTGTTCATCGTCGGGCTCGATGCCCAGGTCTTCGTGGTGCTGGAACAGCAGGTATCCCATCATCGCGCCCATGACCATGTTGAAATAGGCAGTGCTTGCGACGA
Source organism: Pseudoduganella sp. R-34 (assembly GCF_049904655.1). NCBI lineage: Bacteria > Pseudomonadati > Pseudomonadota > Betaproteobacteria > Burkholderiales > Oxalobacteraceae > Pseudoduganella > Pseudoduganella sp. R-34. The sequence continues at coordinate 3,391,601 of NZ_CP184572.1, read as the reverse complement.
GGATTGCGATGAGCACATAGGGATAGTGCTCCGCCAGGTGAGCCAGTGTCGCAGCAGGCATGAGTCCAATCGCCCGTTCCGGGCCTTGCGCGGTGATGAGCAGGACCAGAAGCAGGCCGAGATAGGACCAGCCGATGCGCCATGCCAGTTGCACTACCTGGATCGGATCGAGGGCGTCCCGCAAGGTACCGTGGATCGCCAGCAGCATGATGCTGGCCGGCAGCAAGCCCGAGAGGCAGATAATCATGGCGGCGCCGGGCAAGCCGAAGCGCCCCAGGCAGACCACGAGGATGCCATAGGCCAGCATCAATCCAAGCATCTTGAGCGTCGTGGGATTGCCGTCGAACAGGTCGGCAATGCTGGGCGGCCGCGTCCTGCCCTGGCTGCAAAACTCGATCACGCGCAGGCTTTGCCGGATGCCCAGCGCAACCACGATGAAAATCGGCAGGAAGATCAGGATGCTGTGCGGGTCGAACAGTTTCGCCGATGCGCTGGCCAGGCCGGCGAGCAAGGCGAGGAAAATCAATCCGTTCAGCGCAAACGGATAGGCGAAGAAGCGGGGCATCTGCGACCAGAACGAGGGCTGCGCATTGCCGACGCCGAGGTAGCGCATCTTGCCGGTGCACAGTGTGCAATACAGCGAATGGGTCGCCTGGGGCGAGGCCAGGAAGCACTCCTGGCACAGGAGCGTGCCGCAAGCGACGCAATTCCAGTTTGCTGCCCTGTCCGCGTGATACCCGCAATAATCAGTTGCCACGATGCTGCACCTTCCGCTCGAACGATAGTCAAATAGTCAAGATGATAACATTGATTTGTGGCAAATACCATAATAACGTTGTCATCAAGCACATCCCAGCATCGGTCAGCGCCCATGCCAGTAACGCGGATGTTGCGCGCGCCATGCGCTGACGTCCGTTCGATCACCGAACGCCAGCGACACTGCGCCCGCCTCGTCGGTGCGCCAGATGCCGGCGCCCAGGTCCACGTATCGTTGCAGCACGTCGGCACGCGGATGGTGGTAGCGGTTGCGGTAACCGAGCTGGAAAATCCCGTGCTGCGGCCGTACCGCAGCCAGGAAGGCCGGGGTCGACGAGGTGCCGCTGCCATGATGGGGCACAAGGAGCACATCGGCACGCAGCTTGTCCGGCACAGCCGCTACCAGCGCTGCTTCCTGCTTGGCTTCAATATCGGCCGGCAGCAGCAAGCTGCCGCTCCTCGCCGCGATGCGCAGCGTACAGCCGCGGGCATTGGGCTTCAGGCCCGGGTCTTCATAGCTGGCGGCCGACGGGTGCAGCATTTCGAAGCGGATGCCGTCCCACTCCCATTGTTGCCCCGCCAGGCAGTGCGCGTGCCGCGGCGACGCTTCCGCGATCGGGTGACCGGCCGGCAGCGATGACAGCACCCAGCCGGTACGGATGTCGCGCAATATCGCCAGGGCGCCGCCGGAATGGTCAGTGTCGCTGTGGGTGACGATCATTCCGTCCAGGGCGTTGATGCCGCGCGCCCGCAAATAAGGGAGAATCACCCGGTTGCCGCCGTTGGTTTCCGGAGTGTAGGCCGGGCCGGTGTCATATAACAGGCGATGTCCGCTCGTTTCAACCAGCATGGCCATGCCCTGCCCTACATCGAAGGCGATGACGCGCAACTCGCCGGCCGGCGGGCTTTCCGGCTGCGCGGATAGCAGGGGCAGCCAGCAGGCCAGGCCGAGCCAGCGCAGGGGCCAGCCGCGAGGCGCCAGCATCCAGGCCGTTCCGGCAAGGGCGAAGACAAAAATGGGCCAGGCCGGCGTGGGGGCGGACCACACGGCCAGTGGCTGGGCCGAGAGCCATTGCAACACGTCGAGCAGCGACTCCAGCAGCCAGTGCGCGCATTGCAGCACCGGCGCGGCCAAAGGGGCCGGGAAGACGCTGCCCGCAAGCGCCAGCGGCGTGACCAGCAGGCTGATGGCGGGGATGGCGATGGCGTTCGCCAGTGGGCTGATCAAGGAGACTTGAGAAAACAGCAGCATCGTCAGCGGAACAAGGCCGACAGTCACTGCGACCTGCGTTACGGCAGCCAGGCGCAGGTTCTCGCGCAGGCGGATGAACCATGCCGCTTTCCACCTGCCACCGGGCTTCGAATCGCCATCAATGGGCATCGCCGACGCTGCACCCGTTGCGACTTCGGCGGCCGGCCCGGAGCCTCCAGGCGACAACCGGCCCACCGTCGCGTACAGGATCGCAGCGACTGCCCCAAACGACAGCCAGAATCCCGGCCACATCACCGCCCAAGGGTCGAGAATTACCACCACGGCTGCGGCCAGGGCCAGCACATGCGAAATGGCTGACAGCCGGTCCAGCCATACCGCGAGCGCCACCACGGCCAGCATGTACAAAGTGCGCTGCGCCGGCACCCCGAAACCCGCCAGCGCCACGTAGCCCCACGCTGCAAAAAAGCCGGCAATCACTGCCAGCCGCGCCGCAGGCAGCAGCAACGGCAACTGCCATTCCGGCATGAAGAACGATTTTCGCCAAAGCCAGCCGGCCAGCCATGCCACCAGGCCGGCGATCATGGTGATGTGCAAACCTGATATGGAAACGAGATGCGAAATCCCCGTGCGGCTGAACACTTGCCAGTCCTGCGGCGAGATCGCGCGCTGGTCGCCCATTGCCAGCGCGACTATCACGCCCGCATAGCGCGCATCCGGCAACGCAGCGTTGATATGCTCGCGGATTGCGTAACGGGCGCGCTCGACGGCGTTGTGCGCGGTCGGCATGAAACCGGCCAGCCGTTCGTTGCTGCCCTCGGCCCGCACATACCCTGTGGCGCGGATACCCTGCTCCAGCAGCCACAATTCATAGTCGAATCCAAAGGGGTTGGCATTGCCATGCGGCCGCTGCAGGCGAACTTTGAGGCGCCAGCGCTCGCCCGGCAGCAGTTCGGGCGGCGGCGCGCCGCCGCCAGCGCGCGGCCCGGCATACCAGGACAGGACGATACGGGGCGGAACGGCCGATGGCGATTCAACGGCAAAATTGAAGCGAATGCTGCCGTCCTGCCGGCTTGGCAGGCTGTCGATCGTGCCGACGATCTCGAAGTCGCGGCCCTCGTCCGCCTTTGCAAGTTCATCGGACAGGGCGCCTTGTGCGACCAGGGCGGCCCAGGCGAAACCGGCCAGTGCACCGGCCGTAGCGGCAAGTCCTGCGCGCAGGAAGGAAAAGGCCAGGCGGGCGCGCCACGCAGGCACCAGGACGGCCAGGGCAGCGAGCACCGCGCCGAGCACGCAGGCCAGCTGGACGCCCGCTCCCGGCAAGGCTGCCTGCCCCTGCAGCCACGCCACGCCGCCGATCAGGCCGAGGATTGCGCAGCGCATCTCCCCCTCCCCGGCTGGCTGGCCGGTCAGGCGGCCATCAAGGCCCGCAAGCGCGGCATCACATCCAACGCATTTTGCGTTGTCGCCGTAGCGACCCCGGCTGGCTCCTCGCCACGCAAGGCCGCCAGCGCTTCGCCGATCCCTGCGACCTCGGCCGGCGTGTTCACGCCCGGGTGCACCCAGGAAGGCGCAATGTCCGGCGCATCCGTCTCAACGACGATGGAGGACAGCGGCAATTCAGCCGCCAGGCGGCGGATCTGCAGCGCGCGGGTAAAAGTCAGGTTGCCGCCAAACCCCAGCTTGAAGCCCGCATCGATATAGGCCTGCGCCTGCTGGAAACTGCCGTTGAACGCGTGTGCGATGCCGCCCGCTGGCCCCACCTGCCGCACATGCTTCAGCACCTGGTCCTGCGACTTGCGCACATGGCACAGCACCGGCAATTCGAAATCCCGTGCGATCTTGAGCTGTTCGCGCAGGAAGAACACCTGCTTCTCGCGCATATCCGGCTCGCACAGCATGGGAATAAAGAAATCCAGGCCAATCTCGCCGACCGCCACGAAGCGCGGATCGTCCATCGCCTGCGCTACGGCCTCGCGCATGTACGCCAGGTCGTCCTCCACGGCATGCGGCACGTAGATGGGATGGATGCCCAGCGCGTAACTGGCATTCGGCGCCTGGTGCGCCAGCTCGCGCACCACCGGAAAATTGGCGCTGTCGACCGCAGGTATCACCACCATCCCCACGCCGCGTTCCTGCGCCCGCGCAGCCAGCGCCAGCGATTGGCCGCCGAATTCGTGCGCGTCAAGGTGGCAATGGGTATCGATCCACATGGCGCGGTCCTCAGGCAGGATTCAAGCCTTCGTCGGTCAGGCGCAGCATGCGGTCGCAGCGCTCCGCCAGACTTGCGTCGTGGGTGACAATGATGAAGGCCGTGCCCAGCGTGCGCGACAGCTCGAGCATCAGGTCGAACACCTTCTCCGCGGTCGAATGATCCAGGTTGCCGGTCGGCTCATCGGCCAGCACGCAAGCGGGTTGCGTTACCAGCGCGCGCGCCAGGGCCACGCGCTGGCGTTCGCCGCCGGAGAGCTCGCCCGGCACGTGCGTTACGCGCTTTTCCAGGCCCACGCGCGCCAGCATTTCACGCGCCGCCTGCTCCGCCTCTGCGCGCTTGACGCGACGGATCAGCAAAGGCATTGCCACGTTGTCCAGTGCCGAGAATTCCGGCAGCAGGTGATGGAACTGGTAGACGAAGCCCAGCTCGCGGTTGCGCAGGTCGCCGCGCGCCGCCTCGTTCATCGAAGCGAAGTCGCTCCCTTTCAGTACCACGTTGCCGCCGGTTGGCGTATCCAGGCCGCCCAGCAGGTGCAGCAGCGTCGACTTGCCGGAGCCCGAAGCCCCGACAATCGCCACGCGTTCGCCGCGCGCGACCGACAGGTTGATCTTTTCCAGCACCTTGACCTTGTAACTGCCCTGGGTGAAGGTCTTGCCGAGGTCGCGACAGGTCAACACATTACTCATAGCGCAGCGCCTCCGCAGGTTTGACGTTGGCCGCCCAGCGGCTCGGGTACAAGGTCGCCACGAACGCCAGCAACACGGCAACCACGCCGATCACGCCGACATCGGACCAATGCATGTCCGATGGCACGGAGCTGATTGTGTATATATCTTTAGGCAAGAACTGCACTCCCAGGAGGTTTTCAATAAATGGAACGATGACGTCGATATTCAGCGACACCAAGACGCCGCCGGCCACGCCAAGCACGGCGCCGAGCAAGCCGACCAACGCGCCCTGGATCACGAAGATCTTCTGGATCGAGCGCGGCGAAGCGCCGATCGTGCGCAGGATGGCGATATCGGCCTGCTTGTCGGTCACGGTCATGACCAGGGTCGAGACGAGGTTGAAAGCCGCTACCGCCACGATCAGCGCCAGCACCACGAACATCATGCGCTTTTCAGTTTGCACCGCTGCGAACCAGGTCGCATTGAGTTTTGACCAATCCCGTACAGTCATTTCCTTTGGCACCAGCTTTTGCAGCTCGCCAGCCACTTCAGGCGCGCGGTGCATGTCCGCCAGGCGCAGGCGCAGGCCCGCCGGGCCTTCAAGTCTCAGTAGCTTCCGGGCATCCTCGAGATGGATGAAGGCCATGCTTTCGTCGAACTTCTGGTGCCCCGCCACGAAAACGCCGGCCACGGTGAAGGTGCGCATGCGCGGCACGATGCCGGCCGGGGTCACCGTCCCCTGCGGCAGCACCATGGTGACCTTGTCGCCGAGATTGACTTGCAAGGCGCGGGCCATGTCGATGCCCAGGACGATGCGGAACTCACCCGGCTTCAGGTCGTTGAAACTGCCGTAACGGGTAGTCTTTGCCAGGTCGGACACGTTCGGCTCCACCTCGGGCAGCACGCCGCGCACCACCGCGGGCCGCAGCGCCTCGCCGCCGTGCGACAGCATGGCCTCGGCCTGCACGAACGGCGCGGCGCCCTTCACTTCAGGATTGGCTCGCAGCTTTTTGGCCAGGTCTTGCCAGTCCGGCAAGCTCGTGCCCCGTTCGAAGACCTCCACGTGGGCCAGTACCGACAACATGCGGCCCGTGACGTCCTTGCGGAAGCCGTTCATCACCGACAGGATGATGATCATGGCGCCGACGCCAAGCGCGATGCCGCCGACCGAAATCAGCGAAATGAAGGAAATGAAGCTGTTGCGGCTATTGCGCTTGCCCGCACGGGTATAGCGCAGGCCGACGATCCATTCGAAAGGCAGGTTTTTACTCATAACGCAGGGCCTCCGCAGGTTTGACGCGGGCGGCCCACCAGCTTGGGTAGAGGGTCGAGACAAGTGCCAGCAGCAAGGACGTTACGCCAATCGAGGCGACATCGCCCCAGCGCAGGTCCGAAGGCACGGCACTGATGAAATAGATTTCCTTGGACAGGAAGTGCACGCCGAACAGGCTTTCCAGCCCGCCCACGATTGTCCCTACGTTCAGTGCCAGCAGAACGCCGCAGACAACGCCGATGGCCGTGCCGGCCACTCCCACCAGGGCTCCCTGGACCACGAAGATCTTCATGATGGAAAACGGCGATGCCCCAAGCGTGCGCAGGATGGCGATATCGGCCTGCTTGTCGGTCACCGTCATCACCAGCGTGGCGACCAGGTTGAAGGCTGCTACCGCGATGATCAAGGTCAGGATAATGAACATCATGTTCTTTTGCGACTTCACAGCTGCGAACCAGCCGGCATTGAGCTTGGTCCAGTCACGAATCACCAACTGGCCCGGCAAAACGGTGCGCAGTTCATTCGCCACGGCTGGAGCCTTCTGCATATCCTGCAAACGCAGGCGCATGCCGAACGGGCCGGCAACGTTGATCAGTTCCTGGGCGTCCGCCAGGTGGATCAGCGCCAGCGCGGAGTCGAACTCGTTGTGGCCGGATTCGAAAGTGCCCGCCACGGTGAAGGAGTGCAGAGTGGGCGCCATGTTGGAGGTGGAATTCCCCTGTGCCATCGCCAGCGCCACCTTGTCGCCCGGCTTCACTTCCAGTTCATTGGCCAGTTCCGCACCGAGGATGATGTGGGAAGAGCCGGGCTGCAAGAGCTCCAGCGCGCCTTGTTTCATCTGCTTGCCGATATCGGAAACCCTGGGTTCTTCGCCCGGCAGGATGCCGCGCACGATGGAAGGACGCATCAAGTCGCCGCCATGCACGAGCATCCCTTGCAATTCGATGAACGGCGCTGCCCCCTTCACCTGCGGGTTGCGGGCCGCCAAAGCCGCGGTGGCACGCCAGTCGCCAAGGCCAGCCCCACTCACTTCATAGACTTCCACATGCCCAAGCACGGAAACCATGCGCTCGGTCACCACCGTCTGGAAGCCGTTATAGACCGATAGCACGACAATCAAGGCCGTGACGCCAAGAGCGATGCCTGCCATCGAAATCGCGGAGATAAAAGAGATAAAGCTATTGCGCCCATTGCGCCTGCCAGCGCGTGTGTAGCGCAAGCCAACCAGCCATTCAAACGGCATTTTTAATAAATTGACACAGTAAAGCCCGCAGTTTGCCATATAAAGAGTTTCCACTACAATGCCGCATGGCTTCCACGACCGTCGTCCTCCCCTTCGCATTGCCGCCCGCCGAACTGGCCCCGGAACTCTCCCGCAACCTGCAGGCGCCGTCCCTGGCGATGTTACTTTCACGCAATAGCTTGCTGGAAAAGCATGTTATCGCAGACGATAGCCGCATATTGCCGCATGAAGCATGGCTGGCCCGTGCGCGCGGCGGCCTTGCCGCAGCCGTCATGCGCGGCTTCGGCCTGGCACCTAAGGAAGGCTATTGGTTCATCGTCCATCCAGTCCACATCCAGCTCGCCCGCAACCACCTGGTCCTGGCCGATTCGCGCCGTTTGCGCCTGGACGAGGCGGATTCGCGCGTGCTGTTCGACCTGGCCAGGCCGTTTTTCGATGAACTGCTTTGGGGCGACGCCGAGACCTGGTTCATGCGCGCCGATGGCTGGCAAGGCCTGGATGCCGCCTCGCCCGATGCCGCCATGGGCAGCAACCTGGCCGACTGGATGCCGGCCGGCCCGAACGCCCTGGCCTTCAAGAAGCTGCAAAATGAGATCCAGATGCTGTGGCACGAGCATTCCGTCAACGAAGCCCGCCAGCAGCGCGGCCTTGCACCCGTGAATTCGTTCTGGATGTGGGGCGGCGCACAGGCGGAAGCCCCCATGGCCGAGCACCAGCCGATGGCCGTAGCCACGCCCGCGGCGGCGGTCGTGCCATCCTGGCTGAAAGCCCTCTCGGCGGGCAGTACTGCGGCGGCGCCCGGTGCACATGGACCGGTCGTGCTGCCACACCTGATTCCCATGGGCGCCGGCAATGACTGGGGCGCCTGGCTGGGCGCCATGCAGCAACTGGAACACGAATGGTTCGCCCCTTTGCTGGCCGCCCTGCGCAACGGCAGCACAAATGAACTGACAATGATCCTGACCAGCCGCGAAGGCTGGACTGAAATCCGCACCAGCAAAGCCGCGCTGCGCAAATTCTGGCGCGCACAGAACCTGAAGAACCTCACGCAATGACCCGTATCGCCATCCGTCCCTGCCCGTCGCAGGAAGCCGAACTGCTGCGCCAGGGCGGCATCCATCCCGTGCTGGCCCGCCTGTTTGCCGCGCGAGGCCTGAACAACCCGGCAGAAATCTCCAGCGAACTGGCTGCGCTGATCCAGCCCTCCGGCCTGCTGCACATCGACCGGGCCGCCGAATTCCTGGCCGACTCCATCGCTGCCGGCAAACGCATGGTCATCGTTGCCGACTACGACTGCGACGGCGCCACTGCCTGCGCCACCGCCATTCGCGGCTTGCGCGCCATGGGCGCCAAGGTGGACTTCATCGTTCCCAACCGCTTCGAATACGGCTACGGACTGACGCCGGAAATCGTCGACCTGACCGCGCGTGAGAAAGCGCCCGACATCATCATTACCGTCGATAACGGCATTGCCAGCATCGAAGGCGTGGCAGAAGCCAAACGGCGCGGCATCGACGTCGTCGTGACCGACCACCACCTGCCCGGCGACAGCCTGCCCGACGCCCGCGTCATCGTGAACCCCAACCAGCCCGCTTGCGGCTTCCCGTCCAAGCACCTGGCCGGCGTGGGCGTGGTGTTCTACGTGCTGCTGGCGCTGCGCGCCGAAATGCGCCGCCGCGGCGTGTTCGACGCACAGTCGCAGCCAAAGCTCGATTCACTGCTGGACCTGGTCGCCCTGGGCACGGTCGCCGACGTGGTGCGCCTGGACGCCAATAACCGCATCCTCGTCGCCCAGGGACTGAAGCGCATGCGCGCCGGCCGTATGCATCCCGGCGTGGCTGCCCTGTTCCGCGTTTCCGGACGCGCCGTGCGCACCGCCTCTCCTTTCGACCTGGGCTTCGCGCTCGGCCCGCGGCTGAACGCAGCAGGCCGGCTGGAAGACATGTCGCTCGGCATCGAATGCCTGCTGACGGACGACGAGACGCGCGCCTGGGAACTGGCGCAGCAGCTTAACGACATCAACCTGAAGCGCCGCGAGATCGAGGCGGAGATGCAGGACGCCGCCCTGCTGCACCTGGACGATTTCCAGCCCGCAGACAGCACCACGATTTGCGTCTACGACGATAGCTGGCACCAGGGCGTGATCGGCATCGTGGCCTCGCGCCTGAAAGAACGCTTCTACCGCCCCACCATCACCTTTGCCCCTGCGGGCGACGGCATGATCAAGGGTTCCGGCCGTTCGATCCCCGGCTTCCACCTGCGCGACGCGCTGGACCTGGTATCCAAGCGGGCGCCTGGCGTGATCGACAAGTTCGGCGGCCATGCCATGGCAGCGGGCCTTAGCTTGCGCGCCGAAGCCTTCGAGCATTTCTGCGCCGCCTTCGAGGCGGTCGGCCAGGCCTGGCTGAGCGAATCGCAACTGGAGCGCGTGGTCGAAACCGATGGTCCCTTGGAAGACAACTGCTACACCACCCAGTTCATTGAACTGCTGGATGGCCAGGTATGGGGCCAGGGCTTTGCGCCCCCGGTGTTCTGCGATGAATTCCGCGTGCTAAGCCAGCGCATCCTGAAGGACCGCCACCTCAAGCTGATGCTGGAAAAGAAAGGCATACGCTACGACGCCATCTGGTTCGGCCATACCGATGCGCTGGGCGAACGGGCGCGCGTGGCCTTCCGCCTGGATGCCAATGAATACAACGGCGTGACCCGCGTCCAGTTGCTGGTGGAGCACGCCGAACCGGCTTGATTACGGCTTCCTGCAATCGCAAACACGTTCGCCCTTGTCGAACACGATGCGCCATTTGCCTGGCGCTTCCTGCCGCCAGACGGAGTTGAAGCGGCCGGTAACCTTGCCTTGCGGGTCGCGCACCGGGCCGGACGAATGCGCCAGGGTGCCGGAGTCGAGTACTTCGACCTGGTCCGGCTCCCAGCTGAACGGGGCTTCCGGCTTTTCATAGAACGCTTTCCATTCGGCGGCCACGGCATCCCTGCCGCGCAAGACCTTGGGGCCGCTATAGAAAAGCGCCTCGTCCGCCAGGAAGGAAGCGAATGCCAGATGATCGCGCCTGGCCATGGTGGCCGCGAAGGCGCGCTCGGTATCGGCGACCTGCTGTTTCAACTCCGCGTTATTGGGCGGTGCCTTGATGGTGGTGCACGCAGCCGTCGCCGCAAACGCCAGCAGCGGGATCATCTTCTTCATTCTGCCTCCTCGCTTTGTTTTCTGGCCAAATACTAGCAAAGCCGGTAGCGCAAGTCATCCCTTTCGCCGGCCGGCTGCGTGGCCAACAGCGCGTCATGTCCCAGGCGTGCCACGGCACCCAGTTGCGCAACTGCGCTCACGCCAGCGCCAAGGTGTACACGAGCCTCGGCCTGGATGCCGCTATCCTCCGCGGAGGCCCGCCATAGCCGGCCCAATGCCAGCGCGTCCCTGCCGCCGGGCAGGAATGCCTGGGCCGATTGCGCGTCAAGCGGGCCGACATGGACCTGCACGGCGCTATCGATCCGCCACAGGCGTTCGCCGAGGAGCGCCCCGTCGCCGCAGCATGCTTTGCCGCTTCCGAGGGCGCTGGCCTGCCCTGGCGGCAGCATTTCCCAGCGCCCGGCAAACTGCTCGATCCATACCGGCACGCCCAGGGCATGCGAAAGCCGCTCTCCGAGCGCCCTTGCCCTGAGCGGGCCGCGCTGGAGCGGCAATTGCGGCAAGGGTGTGTATTCAGGACGGCCTTCACGCCATGCGGCGCAAAATGCATCGATTGCCGGCGCCGACAACAAGTCGATGAAGGCGCGTGCCCCGGCGCCGGCGGCGCGCGCCACGGCCTCCGTGTAGTAGTACGGCAGCGCGCCCGCCATGCCGAGCAAGCCTATGCACCCTGGAGTGACCGCTCTGCTGTCCAGCGCAACCACGTCGCAGGCGGGGAATGCCAGGGACAGGCTGTTGCGCCATTCCGGCGCGCCAAGCATTCCTGCCAGCTGGAAGATGGCATATCCGGTTGCATCGGCCGCGATCATTCCATCAGCTTGCCGGCGTTCCTCGCTTTGCATCGCATCAGCTCCTCTCCGGTGGCGGCCGACACCAGGACCAGCCGGCTAAATGTGTTCATGTGCGCGCACTCGCCAAAGAAGCGGTCCATGACTTGCGCGAACAGCAGCATGCCGCAGCCTGCGAATGCCCCTTCCTCTACTTGCAATCGGATTTCAGTGCCAGCAAGCGGCGAGGCGCGGCCGGGGCACAACAGCGCGGGCCGCAACTCCAGCCCTCTCACTGCGCTGATGATTGCGCGGCTCGCCGGGGAATGATCGATTGCCTGGCTGGCCATCAGTTCGCGCAAGGCATCGGCATCAAGCGGCAGGCGGTCCAGCGCCAGCAAGGCGTTGAGCTGCCAGCGGCAGCCGGGACCTCGAGCCGGCCGTGCCAGCACTTTGTCCCGCTCGCAGCAGGTCACGTCGACCGATGCGACTGTGCCGGCCGGCCAGGCGTACGCGCCGTGGAAGGCGATGCGCCATTCATGGCCTGCCGGTGCATCGTCGACATTGCGCACGCTCCATCCCACGTCCTCCGCACCGCCGACATGGACCCGGTCAATGCTGAAGATCTCCAGTTCGGGCGGGACCGACAGCAGGTATTCGGTTCGGCGCCTATCGATGCGGATGGGCGAAGCGGCGACACGCTGCAGACAGGCGCGCGCCGTCCAGCCGGCGCGCAGGTGGCCCGCTTGCAGTGCCTGCAGGAGGCGCGCCGGGGGCGCCGGCAGCCTCAGTTTCGCGCTCCTGGCGCCTGCAAAGGGCGACAGGTCAAGGCGCAGGATATTGAAGCGCGCGGGAAAAGTGAAGTACTCGCGCAGCAGCGCCAGCCCGGCATGCGCGCCAGGCGCACGGTGGAGCAGCGCTTCCACAGGATCAAGGCCTGATGGCTCGAATGGCCAGCGAGCAATCGGCAGCCACTCGCCGGCATCATTCCCGCGAAGGGCAGGCGCCGAGCCTGTCTCGCCAAGCAAGACACTGCGCAAGGCCGCACTGAAAGCGGCGTCACCGTCAATGAAGATGTCCAGGGCGTTGGCAGGGCCGCCCGGGCGAATGGCCTTGCCGAGATCAAGCACCAATTCGACCGAGGCCTGCGGGCCGTGGTGGTAACTGGCGGAGACGATTGCTGCGGCCGGCCCTGCAGCAGGCGACAAGCCAATCCAGCACGCCGGGAACGGTTGCAACTGCCCCGGGAAATGCAATTCCAGCAAATGCTCATCCTGCTGGCAACGCGCCCTCTGCAAGGCCAGTGCCGTCCGCGCGTGGAGGGTGGCAACGCCCTGCACCAACCGGTCGACATGGGCGTCCTGCGGCCAATCGCGGAAGCCAAGCTGCTCCGCCAAGCCGGGATGCCGCTCAGCCATGCTGCCGGCATTCGTCGCGAATCGTCGCAGTTGGCCCTCCAGCGCAGCAAGCATTTTCTCCATCGCGCGCCCTTGTTCGATGATTTAATGCAATATTGGCAGCGGGCAGCAAACCGCGTTTTGACACTGCACAAACACATTCAACTTGAAACAAATACGGAAATGGAGTATAAATAATCCATAAACGGAGGACATATGAATCCCGCATTTGCCTACCCCGACAGCGAATACACGATTCCTCAACCAGTCGACCTGAGTCGCAAAGAAGAACGTGAACGCCTGTCGCACGCCGCCCTCAAGGGCTTTTTCAAACTGGTCGCCGCCTGGAAGTTACGCGACGACGACGCCCGCGAATTGCTGGGCGGCCTGTCCAGCAGCGCCTTCTATGAGTGGAAAAAGCACCCCGACCGCGTGCTTGAAGTCGACCGCATTACCCGTATTTCCTACCTGCTTGGCATCTACAAGTCGCTGCACATCATTTACGGCGACAAGCTGGCTGACGAGTGGGTCAGCCTTGCCAACCGCAACAGCATTTTCGGCGGCCGAACCCCGCTTGATTACATGGAAGCCGGCGGCCTGCTCGCCATGCAAACCGTGCGCCAGTTGCTCGACGCTCGTCGCGGAGGCCTGTAATTGCCGCCATTTCGCCTGCTGCGCCAATTCGACACCGTGCGCCTGATTCCGTCGCGCTTCGTCTATAAAGAAGATTCCGTGCTGGCCGCCCTCGCTGATAACGACGCCGAGCTGCACCAGCTGTTTGAACTGGATAACGCCACCAATGCCCGCCTGCGCGCCGAACACGGCGGCGCTATCGGCATCGGTATCGAAGAACTGGTTTATTACGTCCCCAATTACCGCAGCATCAATGCGGCCTTTACCTACGCCCGCCCGCAAGGCAGCCGCTTCAACGACGGCCAGCGCGGCGCCTGGTACTGCGCCTTCGAGCACGAAACGGCGCTGGCGGAAGTGATCTTCCACAAGACGGTGGAATACGCCGAAATCGACCGTTTCGACGACAGCGTCAGCTATCAGGCCCTGCTCTCGGACTTCAGCGCCCAGTTCCACGACATCTGCAGCCAGCCCGAATATGCCGCTTGCCTGGACCCGGACAGCTACGTCGCATCGCAACGGCTGGCGCGCAGCCTGCTGGCCGAAGGCTCGACCGGCATCATCTATCCAAGCGTGCGCCGCGCAGGCGGGACCAACCTGGCGTGCTTCCGCCCAGCGCTGGTGGGCAATGTTCGCAAAGGCCCGGCGTATCGGTTAACATGGCGGGGTTCGCCGACGGCCATCGTCGAGCAGATTCCCACGATTTAAGAGTTGAAAATGCAGCTGAAACCAGAAAAAGACGCGGAACTCCGCGCCAAAGTCAACCGCGAAACCGCACGCATCCCGTGGAGCGAACTGCTGAAGCACTTCGCCCAGGGCAATGTGGTGTGGGTGGCCGATGAACTGGACCTGGTGGACGTCGCCGTGCGCATCGCCCACGACGACAAGGCCAGCATTTCAGCCTGGATGGAGGCCGGCCAGGTCGCCAAGGTCTCCGACCAGCAGTGCCAGGAATGGATCGCGAGCGACGCCAACCTGTGGGCCAGCGTCGTCAGCCCGTTTATTCTCGTCCAGCAGGAGAAGCGGAAGCCGCATTGAGATCGATCGCATACAGCGCGTAACCTTTACCGCCTCCATCCTCTTCCTTCAGCAGCGATACGCCGGCCAGCCCGGCCTCGCGTGCCAGCGCCAGCTTGCCTGACGCCGCATGAAATACTACCGGCCCACTCGTCTTTACCGGCGCAAAGCGCCAACTGCGCGCCGAGCCATTGGCCCGGCGGGTCAAGTGCTGTACCGACTTGATGTAGTCGATCAGTACCGCACGGTTGTTGTCCGGTGACGCAAAAATGGTCTTGCTACCATCCAGTCCCGGGAAACCGCCGCCACCGCTGGCCCGGAAGTTGTTGGTTGCGACGATGAATTCCTGGTCTGCCCGCACCGGCTGGCCGCGCCATGTCAGGCCTTTGATGCGCTGGCCGGGAGCTTGCGTCACGTCGATCTGGTAGTGCACATCAGGGTCCGTCAGCATATCGAAATTGAAACCCGCGAAGCCGGTGTTCACCAGCTCCTGCGGCTCGCTGCGGGTTGGATCGATGGTGTTGAAGCGGCCGGCGGCCTTCTCCAGCCAGGCCTTCAGCGTCGCGCCGTCGACCTTCACGGCGTGCAGGTCGTTCGGGTACAGGTAAAGGTCTGCCGCGTTGTTCAGGGCCAGCTTGCCTGGCGCCACGTCGGTGTAATCGGCCACGCCAGCCGCGCCAGTCTTGAACGGCGCTGACATCGACAGCACCGGCAACCGGGCATATTGGGGCATGCTGGCCTGGATATGGCGGCGCACATAATCGGCCTGCGCCTGGTTCACTACCTGGATCGCCGATACGTCGCCGACATCGGCAAAGTAAGCGGACATGCGGAAGTCCGTATCGCCAATCGGCGTTTTGACGTAGGCGATGGTCGCCTCATGTTCGGCTTTCACCAGCGCGGCGATTTCCGGGTCCGGTTCGACGAAGCTGCGGTCGGGACGCTGGATGCTGCGGGTTTTGACTTTCGCCGCACCGGCGTCGGACACCCAGCGCTTGCCGTCATGGCGCAGCGCGAGCTGGATCACGCCAAGATGCTTACCCCACAGGCCTGGCATCACTGTCGGCACGCCATGCACCCGCCCCTGCACTTTATCGACATCCGGCAGGTTGAAGGCGGCGGTCTTGCTCGCCGCGTTAGGGAACACGTCATGCGAATGCCCCAGCAGCAGCGCGTCAATGCCCGGCACCTGCGCCAGGTACAGGCTGCCGTTTTCCATTGACGGCACATAGGCAGCACCATCCAGCCCCGCATGCGAGATCGCTACGACCACCTCTGCCCCTTTGGCGCGCATCTCGGGAATGTAGCGTTGCGCCGTCTCGCGCCACCCTTCCGTGCGCACGCGGCCTTCCAGCCAGCGCCTGTCCCAACCCATGATCGCCGGCGTCGTAAAGCCGATGATGCCAACCTTGACCGTGGTGGCAAGCGACTTGCCATCCGGCCCGGTAGCGGACACGCGCTTGTCGAAGATCCGGTACGGCTCGAATAACGGAACGCCGGTGCGGGCGTCGACCACATTGGCCAGCACCACCGGAAATGCCGGGCCCGCGCAAGGCTGGGCGCGCACCGAAGCGCCTTCCGCGCCGAAGCGGCTGGCTGTGACCTGCCCCAGGTAATCCAGGCCCCAGTTGAATTCGTGGTTGCCAACCGAGCCGCCTTCAAAGCCCAGCGCATTCATGGCCTTGTAGATGGCCAGCGGCTGGCCGCATCCGACCGGCGCCACCAATGCCTGGTAGTCGCCCAGCGCCGTGCCCTGGATGGTGTCGCCATTATCGAGCAGCAGTGTATTCGGGAATTCCTTGCGCGCCTGGCGGATCAGGGTCGCCGTGCGCTCCAGCCCCAGCGAGGCGTCGGACGCCAGCTTGTAGTAGTCGTAACTGCGCACGTTGGCGTGCAAGTCCGTCGTCTCGAGAATCACGAAAATGGCTTGCGAGCCTTGCGGCGGTATCGCTGGAATACTGCTGCAGCCCGCCAGCAGGACGGCTGCGGGCGCGAGGAATAGGATGCGCATTAACTGTCTTTTAGTCTGAAATTTACTGATGAATATTTGCCACGCGCCATTGTTATAGCCCTTGCAATCTAAAGAGTTGCAGATTGCACTCTGGGTCAAGGCAGACCAGCTTGCAAAATTATATGGAATCTTTGCAAAAGCGCTACGTTGACGCAAATAAATGTTCGATTGTCAATACGCAGTCGTATGATCCACCTCAACCTTCAGCCATCCGCCAAAAGGAACAAGCCATGAAAATCCGTGCCGCGCTGACCGCCATCCTGCTCCTGACTGCATCACTTGCGCAAGCTGGTCCCAACCTGGTCACGAACGGTGATTTCGAAAACCTCGACTACAGCATGTGGACGCTGGTCAGCCCCGGCGGCGGCGGCCAGGCCTTCGGCACCGATCCCACAGGTTCGCCGCTGTCAAACGCCAGCAACCACGTGTTCGGCGACTTCAACACCACCGAGCTTGGCTTCCTGCAGCAGACCATCGCCACGATCGCGGGCGCTACCTACCAGTTGAAGTTCGACTTGCAGCGCTGGACTGCAGATCCGCAATTCCCGCCCGATAACCAGGCCCAGGTCAAATTCGGCGCATCCACCGTCTTCAATGAATCGGATATTACCGGCGATTGGGGCACCCACACCCTGATCGTCACTGCGCTCAGCAACAGCACGATCCTCGAGTTCGGCAACTTCAACAACGACCCGATCTTCTGGAACCAGCTCGACAACATCAGCCTTGAGTTCCTGCGCGGCCCCAATGATCCGGGCGGCCCTGGCGTACCCGAACCCGCCACCCTGGCCTTGCTGGCGGGCGGCCTGATGGCCATGCGCTTGAGCCGCCGGCGCGCCATCCGCTCCTGACCCCTTCCATCCACTGAATCGGCCGCAACGCCCCGGCCGGGGCGTCTGCACCTGCAAGGAGGCTGCATGTCTGAACCGTATCTCGCAGAAATCAGGATGACGGGATTTAGCTTTGCGCCCAAGGGCTGGGCCCTGTGCAATTGCCAGATCCTCCCGATCAACCAGAACCAGGCCCTGTTCTCCATACTTGGCACCACTTACGGCGGCAACGGGCAGACCACATTCGCCCTGCCCGACCTGCGCGGCCGGGTTCCGGCCCACGTGCACGCCAGCTTCAACCTGGGCCAGCAGGGAGGCGAAGCCAGCCACACCCTGATCGCCAGTGAAATGCCGGCGCATACCCACGCCCTGGGCATTTCCACAGCCGTCAGCCACCAGGCCGATCCCTCCGGGCGCGTGCTCGGCAACGTCGAAGCCGGGGCGCTCAACTACTACGCGCCGCAGGACGGCACCGCAACGCTGGCACCCGCCACGGTGGGCAATGCCGGCGCCGGCCAGCCGCACGACAACATGCAGCCCTACCTGACTGTCAACTTCATCATCGCGCTGCAGGGCATTTTCCCGTCGCAGAGCTGAACCAGACCGGAGCCGGCACATGGACAACTTCATCGGCGAGATTCGCCTGTTCGCGGGTAACTTCCCGCCCCTTGGCTGGGCTTTTTGCGACGGCAGCCTGCTGTCGATCGCACAGAACACAGCCCTGTTTGCCCTGATCGGCACCACCTACGGCGGTAACGGTCAAACCACCTTTGCGCTGCCGGACCTGCGCGGCCGCGTGCCGCTGCACCAAGGCACGCAACCGGGAACCGCCAACACCTATGTCATGGGCCAGCAGGCGGGCGTCGAGACAGTGACCCTGGCCAGCAACCAGCTCCCATCGCACAACCATAGCGCCAGCGCCAGCACCGCCGTTCCGCCCGCCACCGGGACCGGCATCAGCCTGACCGGGCCGACGACCTATGTTCCGGCCGCGCCTGCCAAGCCCAAGTTTTACGCACCGGCCGGCTCCAGCATGGTGCCCATGTCACCCCAGGCGATCCAGCCGGCCGGCGGCAACCAGCCCCATAACAATATGGCTCCCTTCCTGGCGCTCAGCTTCATTATCGCCATTGAAGGCATCTTCCCTTCGCAGAGCTAGTCGAGGAGTCCAGCATGGCAGAGCGTTATATCGGCGAAGTCCGCATGTTCAGCGGGAATTTCGCACCCGTGGGCTGGGCAATGTGCAATGGCCAGCTTCTTCCCATTGCGCAGAACACGGCACTGTTTTCCATTCTCGGCACCACTTACGGCGGCAATGGCAAGACCAACTTCGCGCTCCCGGACCTGCGCCAGCGCATCCCGATGCACGCTGGGGCCGGTCCTGGCCTGAGCCCGCGCGGCCTGGGCGAACAAGGCGGCGAGGCAAGCACTGCGCTGACCGCGCTTCAGATGCCGTCACACAGCCACGGCATGTCAGCCTCCAACACGAGCGCCACGGTGCAATCGCCGGCAAACGCCCTGCTTGCCAAACCGATCACGGTCAGCGCCCCTTACCACGATGCCGCCGCCGTGGCGCCATCGCCGGAAGGACCTCTCGGCGTTGCCGGCGGCAGCAGCCCCCACAACAATTTGCAGCCTTACCTGGTGGTTAACTTCATCATTGCCCTCACCGGCATTTACCCGCCACACAGCTGATTGAACATGCACAGCCAGCTCACTTTGCGGCCCGTTGAAGCCGGTGACCAGCCTTTCCTGCTGGCGCTGGTGGAAAGCGCACGCGAGGACCTTGCCGTCCTCGACCCGAATGTCAGGGCCATGCTGGTTTGCATGCAAAACGAAGCCCAGGTGACCGACTACCGCCGCCGCTTCCCCGGCCTGGAAGAAAACATCGTGCTGGCCAACGGCGCTGCGGCCGGCCGCCTGTACGTGGCGCGCAGCCGGGACGAGATCCGCCTGGTCGACATCAGCCTGAGTCCCTCCTGCCGCGGCCAGGGCATCGGCAGCCGTCTGCTGGCCCGGCTGCAGGACGAGAGCCAGCAATCAGGGCTGCCCTTGCGCTTGCATGTATTGCACGGCAATCCAGCGGGCGATCTGTACCGCCGGCTCGGATTCCAGCCTGGCGCGACCGAGGGCATGCACCTGTCCATGGAATGGCAACCTATCTTGTTAAAGGAATAAGTCATGGAACGTCGCAACTTCATCCTCGCCGCCGGAAGCCTGGTCGGCGCCCCGGCCGTCGCCCGCGCCGCATCGCTGGCCGCCCTGCCGCCTACGCCGTCCACCCTGCGCATGGCCGGCTTCCGCGACCTGGTTGGCCAGCAATTCATCGCCTACCAGGGCATGCGCGGCACTTCGCTCGACCTGCACGCCGTGCGCCCGGGCAAGGAAGCGCCCCACCAGGAGCAGTTCACCCTGCTCTTCAGCGGCGCGCCCGGCCTGGACGCCGGGATTTATGAAATCGACAACCCACTTTCCGGACGCCTGTCCATCTTCATGGAACCGGCTGGCCGCGGCCCGGCGAGCGGCCGGGGCGCCCTCTACCGCGCCGAATTCAGCCTGCTTGTGTGAGCTGCCCGATGCGCCAGCCTCTGAGGTATAATTTCAGGTTCGATTTAACAACTATCAGACCTGAAAAACCATGGAAGCTGAACGCATCAATTCCCTCGCCAACCTGCTCGCGGACCTGACCACCCGCGAAGCCGAACTTCGGAGGTATCTTTGACTTCGATAAGAAGTCGGAGAAACTGGAACAACTGAACGCCGAACTGGAAGATCCGGCCGTTTGGAATGACCCGAAAAAAGCCCAGGATATGGGCCGCGAGAAGAAAGCCCTCGAAGGCGTGGTCCTGACCTTGCAAAAGGCAGAAAGCGACCTGCGCGACATGAACGAACTGTTCGCGATGGGCAAGGAAGAAGGCGACGACGATACGCTCGAAGCCGTGATTGCGGATACCGCAGAAATCCAGAAGACCATCGAACAGATGGAATTCCGCCGGATGTTCAGCAATCCGATGGATCCGAACAACTGCTTCATCGACATCCAGGCTGGCGCCGGCGGTACCGAAGCCCAGGACTGGGCCTCCATGCTGCTGCGCCAGTACCTGCGCTATTGCGAACGCAAGGGCTTCAAGGTCGAAGTGATGGAAGAGTCCGAGGGCGAGGTTGCCGGCATCAAGACCGCCACCCTGAAAGTGGACGGCGAATACGCCTATGGCCACCTGCGCACCGAGACCGGCGTGCACCGCCTGGTGCGCAAGTCGCCGTTCGACTCCTCCGGCGGCCGCCACACCTCCTTCGTGTCGCTGTTCGTCTATCCGGAAGTGGATGACTCGATCGAGATCGAGATCAACCCGGCCGACCTGCGCATCGATACCTACCGCGCATCCGGCGCCGGCGGCCAGCACATTAACAAGACCGACTCCGCGGTGCGTATCACGCACGGCCCGTCCGGCATCGTCGTGCAGTGCCAGAACGACCGCTCGCAGCACCGCAACAAGGCCGAAGCGATGGACATGCTGAAGGCCAAGCTGTACGAACTGGAACTGCGCAAGCGCATGAGCGAACAGCAGTCGCTGGAAGACTCCAAGACCGACGTCGGCTGGGGCCACCAGATCCGCTCGTACGTGCTGGACCAGTCCCGCATCAAGGACCTGCGCACCAACTTCGAGACCGGTAATACCAAGGGCGTGCTGGACGGTGACCTGGACGACTTCATCTCCGCGTCCCTGAAGCAAGGCATCTAAGCAATGACGCAGCAGCGCGCCTTCATCTTCGACATGGACGGCACCATCGTCGACAACATGGGTTTCCACACCCGCTCGTGGCTGGAATTCTTCAGCCGCCGCGGCCATGCTGTCGACGAAGCGGCATTCTTTGCCGCCACCGCCGGCCGCACCGGCCACGAAATCATGCGCCAATACCTCGGCGAGGACCTGGCGCACGACGACGTGACCGCGCTGATCGACGAGAAGGAAGTGCTGTACCGCGAAATCTACGGGCCGCACCTGCGTGCGGTCAAAGGCTTCGTCACCCTAGTGAACGAAGCGCGAGCCGCCGGCATCCGCCTGGCGGTCGGCACCGCCGCCCCGCCCTGCAACGTGGACTTCACGCTGGACGGCCTGGGTGTGCGCCCGCAGTTCGACACCGTCGTCGGCGCCGCCGACGTCAAACGCGGCAAGCCGGAACCCGACGTGTTCCTGCTGGCGGCCGAACGCTGCGGCGCCGATCCGGCGCACTGCATCGTGTTCGAGGACGCGCCTTTGGGCGTGGAAGCAGCGCGCCGAGCCGGCATGCGCTGCGTCGTCCTGACAACCACTTTGCCTGCTGAAGCGTTTAAGGCATTCGACAATGTGATCTGCATTGCACGCGACTTCAGCGAAATCGATATCAATAAACTGACCACCACCAAAAACATGACTACGGAAAACCAAGTGCAAGACCAGGCACCAGGCCAGGACGACAACAAGATCATCGCCGAGCGCCGCGCCAAGCTGGCCGCCATCCGCGAGAAACAGAGCGTCGCCTTCCCTAACGATTTCCGCCCTCAGCACAAAGCTGCCGACCTGCACGTGCAGTACGGCGAAAAGACCCGTGAAGAGCTGGAAGCCGAGCCGGTTCCCGTCGTCATCGCCGGCCGCATGATGCTGCGCCGCGAAGCCGGCAAGAAAGCCGCATTCGCGACCCTGCAGGACGCCTCCGGCCAGAAAGCCGACGGCCGCATCCAGATCTACGTCACCGTGGACACCACCGGCGAAGAGGCAATGGAAGCCTTCCGCGGCTGGGACCTGGGCGACATCCTGGGCGTGACCGGCACCCTGTTCAAGACCAAGACCGATGAACTGACCGTGAAAGTCAGCGAGATCAAACTGATCACCAAGGCCCTGCGCCCGCTGCCGGACAAATTCCACGGCCTGGCCGACCAGGAAACCAAATACCGCCAGCGCTACGTCGACCTGATCACCAGCGAAGAAACCCGCCGCACCTTCAAGGCGCGCACCGCTGCGATCTCTTCGATCCGCCGCTTCATGGAAGCGAACGAATTCATGGAAGTCGAAACCCCGATGCTGCACCCGATCCCGGGCGGCGCGTCGGCCAAGCCATTCATTACCCACCATAACGCGCTGGACATGCAGATGTTCATGCGTATCGCTCCCGAACTGTACCTGAAGCGCCTGGTGGTGGGCGGCTTCGACCGGGTGTTCGAGATCAACCGCAACTTCCGCAACGAAGGCGTGTCGGTCCGTCACAACCCTGAATTCACCATGATGGAGTTCTACGCGGCCTACACCGACTACGAATGGGTCATGGACTTCACCGAGAAGGTGATCCGCCAGGCGGCCATCGACGCCAAGGGCACCGCCGTGCTGACCTACGGCGGCCGTGAACTGGACCTGTCGAAGCCGTTCCAGCGCCTGACCATCTGCGGCGCCATCAACAAGTACGCGCCGGGCTACACCGAAGCGCAACTGAACGACGTCGCCTTCCTGAAAGCCGAACTGCTGAAATTCGGCGTGAAGCCATTCGCCACCGCCGGCCTCGGCGCGCTGCAACTGGCGCTGTTCGAGGAAACCGCCGAAGCGCAGCTCTGGGAACCGACCTTCATCATCGACTACCCGATCGAAGTGTCGCCGCTGGCCCGCGCTTCCGACACCCGCGAAGGCATCACCGAGCGCTTCGAACTGTTCATGGTGGGCCGCGAAATCGCCAACGGCTTCTCCGAGTTGAACGACGCCGAAGACCAGTCGGCACGTTTCCTGGCCCAGATGAAGGCCAAGGAAGCCGGCGACGACGAAGCGATGTACTACGACGCCGACTTCATCCGCGCGCTGGAATACGGCATGCCGCCAGCCGGCGGCTGCGGCATCGGCATCGACCGCCTGATGATGTTGCTGACCGACTCGCCGAACATCCGCGACGTGCTGCTGTTCCCGCACCTGCGTAAAGAAGACTAAAACCAGCCATACGCACGAGCCCGTGTCACACCTTGGGGTCAGACCCCAGGGTGTGACACGGGCTCAGCTGTTTTACTGGATCACCCGGTAGCAAGGCGTGTACGCCTTGCCCGCCAGCTTCATCCGGCTCTGCGCCACGAACGATGCCAGCAGCGCATCCATCGGCCCCATGATTTCCTTGTCGCCGTGGATCTCGAAGTGGCCATACTTTTCGATGGTGCGGATGCCCTCTTCCTTCACATTGCCCGCCACCACACCGGAGAAAGCCCGGCGCAAGTTCGCCGCCAGCACATGCACCGGCTGGTTCTTGTGCAAGCTCAGGTTGCGCATGTTTTCGTGCGTCGGCGCAAACGGGCGCTGGAACTCGTCGTCGATCTTCAGCGCCCAGTTGAAGTAATAGGCGTCCGAACGCGACTTGCGGAATTCGCGCACCTGCTTCATCCCTTCCTGCATCTCCTGCGCCACCAGCTCCGGGTCATCGACGATGATCTTGTAGCGCTTTTGCGCCTCGGCGCCGAGGGTCAGGCCGATGAACTCATTGATCTGCACAAAGTACTCGCGCGCAGTTTCAGGCCCGGTGAAGATCAGCGGGAACGGGATTTCCGCATTGTCCGGATGCAGCAGGATGCCGAGGATATACAGGATTTCCTCCGCCGTGCCCGCACCGCCGGGGAACACGCAAATGCCGTGGCCGACACGCACGAAAGCCTCCAGGCGCTTTTCGATATCGGGCATGATCACCAGGTCGTTCACGATCGGGTTTGGCGATTCCGCCGCGATGATGCCCGGCTCCGTAATGCCCAGGTAACGCCCGCCGGTAAAGCGCTGCTTGGCATGGCCAATGGTGGCCCCCTTCATCGGCCCCTTCATCGCCCCCGGCCCGCAACCGGTACAGATATCCAGCCCCCGCAAGCCAAGCTGGTAGCCCACTTCCTTCGAATAGTTATATTCCGCGCGATTGATCGAGTGCCCGCCCCAGCACACAACCAGGTTCGGGTTAAGCTGCGGCTTCAGCACATTGGCATTGCGCAGGATATGGAACACCGCATCGGTGATGCCCTCGCTGCGGGCCAGGTCGAACTTCGGATTGCCCGTGACTTCGTTGCTGACAAAGACGATATCGCGCAGCACCGCAAACAGGTGCTCGTGGATGCCCTTGATCATCTTGCCGTCGACGAAGGCGATCGCCGGGGCGCCCTTGATTTCCAGCTTGATGCCGCGCTCGCGCTGCAGGATGTTGATGTCAAACGACTTGAAGCGATCCAGCAATTCCTTTCCATCGTCGATCGTGCTGCCGCAATTCAGCACCGCCAGGGCGCAGTTGCGAAAGATGTTATAGAGGCCGCCTTTGCCCGAGTCGAGCAATTGGACCACCTCCGCCTTGGACAGGACTTCCAGCCTGCCCTCCGGAGCAATGAGAGTATCGACAACGTTGCTGTCCATGATACGTAAATCCTTTTATTTAACTTTTGGGGCGCCGCACCTTCAATATACGCTCTTGGTATGCCGATTCACAGACGCAAGCTTGGCAAACATACCACAATGCTGCTTTGCAGCACGCGAATTTGCCCTTAACCGTGCGGGGTGGATTACAATTCGGCTTTTTTTCGACCAGGAGAAACCGCATGAGCGGTCCTATCACGCAAACCACTGAGGCTAAGATCCCTGAATTCAGGCAGATCATGGGTCACCCTGCTCCGCTCTGGATGCTGTTCATGTCCGAATTTTGGGAACGCTTTGCGTTTTACGGGATTCGCTGGGCGCTGGTACTGTACGTCGTTTCCGAGTTCTACCATGGCGACAAGTCGGGCCAGGCAGCAGCCAACCTGACTTACGGTTCCTACCTGGCGCTGGTGTATGCCGGTGCGCTGTTCGGCGGCTACGTTGCCGACCGCATACTTGGTTACCAGCGTTCTATCCTGCTCGGCGCCAGCTTCATGGCAGCTGGCCTGTTCATGATTGCGATTCCCGATCCGACGATCTTCAAGTTCGGCCTGGCGACGATCATCGTCGGTAACGGCATGTTCAAGCCGAATATCTCGACCATGGTCGGCAAGCTGTATTCGCTGGGCGATACCCGCCGCGATTCCGGCTTCACCATCTTCTACATGGGCATCAACGTCGGCGGCTTCCTGGCCCCGATCGTTACCCAGCTTCTGGCGCAGAAGGTCTTCAACACCGGCAATACGCCGGCCTACAAGATCGTGTTCATTTCCGCCGGCGTCGGCATGATCATTTCGCTGTTCTGGTTCTACCTGGGCCGCCGCGGCCTGAAGGGCATTGGCGAACCGGCACCGGAAGCCAAGAGCCCGATGCGCATCGCCTACGTGGCGCTGGGCGCACTGGCCATGATTCCTGTCGTGTACTCCCTGCTGGCGCTGGGCGCGGAAAAACTGCAGGGCGTGCTGACCGTGCTGTTCCTGATCCTGGTTGTGATGCTGATCGTGGAAGGTGTGCGCAACGGTCCCGTGTCCCGCGACAAGACCATCGCCATGATGGTGATCTTCGCCTTCAACATCATGTTCTGGTGCTTCTTCGAACAGGCAGGTTCGTCGTTCACCTTCCTGGCTGACGAGATCGTGAACCGCGACCTGGGCTTCATGATCTTCCCGACCGCCTGGTTCCAGTCCGTGAACTCGCTCGCCATCATCTTCTTCGCGCCAGTCGTGGCAGCGGTATGGGTCTGGATGGGCAAACGCGGCAAGAACCCATCGATCCCGCGCAAGTTCGCCCTCGGTATCATCGGTAACGGCCTGGCGTTCGGCCTGCTGATGTACGCCCTGACCCACCTGGTCGACGACAAGAGGATGATTCCGTTCTGGACCCTGTTCATGGTCTACGTGATCCAGTCCATCGGTGAACTGTGCCTGTCCCCGATCGGCCTGTCGATGGTGACCAAGCTGGCTCCGACCCGCCTGGTCGGCATGGGCATGGGCGGCTGGTTCCTGTCCACCGGCATCGGCAACAACCTGTCCGGCATCGTCGCATCGATGATGTCCGGCGAACATGGCATGACCGTGGAATCGGCGCTGACCGGCTACACCCAGGGCTTCTGGATCCTGATCGGCGGCGGCGTGCTGCTGTTCGTCCTCGCCCCGGTCATCCAGAAACTGATGCACGGCGTCAAATAAATAAATGGGGACGCACCCCATTTATCAGGCAACAAAAAAGGCAGCTTCGGCTGCCTTTTTTTGTTTCAGTTCGCTGCCAGCCAGGCGTCGAGCCGGGCTTCGGCTCCTGCCGGCAAATGCAGGCCGAGCTTGGAACGGCGCCACAGGATGTCGGCAGCCGTCACTGCCCATTCCTTGCGGCGCAGGTAGTTCACTTCCGCCGCGTACACGCCGGGCAGGATTTCCTCCCCCATGTCCGCCAGCGATGCACAGCTTTCGAGCAGGGTGTGCACCCGTGTGCCATATGCGCGCACATAGCGCTTCACCAGCTCCTGCGGCAGCCAGTCGTACTTCACCTGCACGGCGGCGGCCCAGGCGCAAAACTCCTGCACTGAACGATTCTGAGGCATGGCGCCAAACAGGTCGCCGCCTGGCAAGCAGGCCCTTTCGGTCCAGCCTTTTTCCGGCCGGCCAAGCGTCTTGCAAAGGATGTCCACCGCATCCTCGGCCAGCTTGCGGAACGTCGTGATCTTGCCGCCGAAGATGTTCAGCAGCGGCGCGCCTTCCTTGTCCAGCTCCAGGAAATAGTCGCGCGTCACGGCCTTGGCGTCGGCTGCGGCATCTTCCAGCAATGGGCGCACGCCGGCGTAGGTCCACACCACGTCGGCCGGGCGCACCGGCTCGCGGAAGTAGCCGCTGGCCAGTTCGCACAAGTAGCGGATCTCGCTTTCGTCGATCGCCACGCGCTGCGGGTCGCCCTTGTATTCAAGGTCGGTGGTGCCGATCAGCGTGAAATCGCGTTCATACGGGATGGCAAACACAATGCGCCCATCCTTGTTCTGGAAGATATACGCCTGGTCATGCTCGAAGATGCGGCGCACCACGATATGGCTGCCTTTGACCAGGCGCAAATGGCGCGACTGCTGCTTGCCGCCTGCCGACTGGATGAAGGACTGCGCCCAGGGTCCGGCCGCATTGACCACGGCACGGGTGGTAATCCGCTTTTCAGTGCCATCGGCCTTGCGCAGCGTCGCCACCCAGTGATCGGCATGACGCTCGACGCCGATGCAACTGGTGCGGGTCAGGATGCATGCGCCTTTGGCACAGGCATCAACGGCATTCAGGACGACCAGCCGGGCATCGTCCACCCAGCCGTCGGAGTATTCGAAGCCGGCAGTGTAGGTTTCCTTCAGCGGCCGCCCCGCAGGATGGCAACGCAGGTTGATGCCGCGCGAGCCGGGCAGCAGCTCGCGCTTGGCCAGCATATCGTAGAGGAAAAGTCCGGCACGGATCAGCAGCGCGGGACGCTGCCCGGCGTCGTGCGGCATCACAAAACGCATGGGCCACATGATGTGCGGCGCGCTGCGCAACAGCACTTCGCGTTCGGCCAGCGCCTTGCGCACCAGCCGGAATTCATAGTACTCAAGGTAGCGCAGGCCACCGTGAATCAGCTTGGTGGAGGCAGACGAGGTATGCGACGCCAGGTCGTCCTTCTCGCACAGGACGACGCACAGGCCGCGGCCCGCCGCGTCGCGGGCGATGCCCGCCCCATTGATCCCGCCGCCAACTACCAGTACATCGCAATCTACGTCCGCCATGCGCTCCCCGATTACAGTTTATAAACAACGCCTTCCTTCATCACGAATCCTACCTTCTGCAGCAGGGTGATGTCCTTCAATGGATCGCCGGCCACCGCCACGATATCGGCCGCGAAACCCGGCTCCAGCGCCCCCAGGCGGCTGGACTGGCCCAGCAGCGAGGCGGCGCCGAGCGTGGCCGAACGGATTGCTTCCAGCGCCGGCATGCCCGCCTCCACCATGTAGGCGAATTCCTTTGCGTTCTCGCCGTGCGGGAACACGCCAGCGTCGGTGCCGAAGGCGATCTTCACGCCAGCCTTGTAGGCCCGGGTAAAAGTACCCTGGATCTGCGGCCCGATGGCTGCAGCCTTGGGGCGTACCAGCGGCGAATAGTAGTTCGGCTCCTTCGCCTTGTCCGCCACATAGCGGCCGGCGCTGATGGTCGGCACATACCAGCCACCGGTCTTCTTGAACAGGGCAATCGCTTCGTCGTCCATGAAAGTGCCGTGCTCGATCGAGTCCACGCCCGCCCTCAGTGCGCGCTTCATGCCATCCGCACCGTGGGCATGCGCGGCGACCTTGAAGCCGTAATCCCTGGCGGCAGCGATCAGCGCTTTCAGTTCAGAGTCGTCAAACTGCGAGTTCATGCCGCTGCTGGCCTGGCTGAGGACACCGCCGGTGGCGGTGATCTTGATAACGTCCGCACCTTCCTGGTAGCGAGCGCGCACCGCCTGGCGCGCTTCATCGGGACTGTTGATCACGCCTTCGTCCGGTCCCGGCGTGCCATGCAGGTGGCGCAATTCGCGCGACTGGCCGTTGCTTGGGTCGGCGTGGCCGCCGGTGGTGGCGATGGCTTTGCCGGCTGTGAACATGCGCGGGCCGACGATGGCGCCGGTATTGATGGCGCGCTTCATCGCAATGTTCAGGCCCTCGTTGGCGCCAAGGTCGCGTACCGTGGTGAAGCCGGCTTTCAACGTGCGTTCAGCAAAGGCGACCGAGTCATAGGCGCGGTCGATGGCGTCCAGCGTCATCTGGCCGCGCAAGGCTTCGACCTGGGGCTGCGTCTGGCTGGTCAGGTGCACGTGCATGTCGATGAAGCCCGGCATGCAGGACATGGCTCCCAGGTCCACGTCGCCCTTGCCTTGGGTGGGCTCGATCGCCTTCACCGAGCCGTTCTCGATATGCACCGTGACCTTCTCGCGCCAGACACCGGCCTTGACGTCCAGCAGGCGGCCGCAGTCGACCGTTTGCGTGGCGGCGCTGGCCGCTCCCATCGTCAACAGCAGGCCCGCCGCACCCAGTTTCCTCATCGCCCAGTCTCCTTTAAGGTGTGGATCTTTCTCGCGCCGCCCACAGGAGCAGCGCCATGATTACAGCATAAGGCAGCAAGGACAGCAAATCGGCCGCCGGTCCGCTGAAGAAAGGATTGCTGTTTTCGGCCCACGCGGTCACCGCGGCATCGAAATTGGTCATCACGCCTGCCGTGATGGCGATCACAATGCCGGCCAGGGCGCCGCCGGCGATGTAGCCGGAGGCCAGCAGCACGCCTTCGCTGCGGTCGCCAGCCGCCTGCAGCTCTTCCTCGTTCATGCCTGCATATTGCGGCAGCCTGTTGTTGCGGCGGTCGGCCAGCCAGCGCAGCACGCCGCCCACCGCAATCGGCAGCGTGGCCGACAGCGGCAGGTACACGCCCACGGCAAACGACAGCGACTGCACGCCCGACATCTCCAGCACCAACGCAATCATCACGCCCAGCATCACCAGCGTCCAGGGCAGTTGCTGGTCGAGGATGCCCTTGATAATGTACGACACCAGCACCGCCTTCGGCGCATCGTATTTGCGCACCTCGGTGCCGTCCGGGCGCTTGTGGTGCGTGCCGTTGATGCCCGGATCGACGAACCAGACCGCCTTGCCGTCCGGCGCGACCAGGTATTTGCCCTCCGGCCCGCCTTGCGCATCCGGCTTCTGCCACACCTTGTAGGTAGTGCTGTCGCCGGCCGCCTGCGGCCCCTCCAGGCGCGCGCTCGCCGTGAGCCGCGAGGCATCGGTCGCCAGTCCCGGCGCAACCTGGGCCGCCGGCACATAGACCGTGCTGGAATTATTCAGTTGCAGCAGGATGGGACCGAGCAGCAGGGCCGATGCCAGCGAGCCGACCAGCATGGCGTACTGCTGCAGGCGCGGCGTGGAACCGACCAGGAAGCCGGTCTTCAGGTCTTGCGACACCGTGCCGGCGTTGGCCGAGGCGATGCAGACGATCGCCCCCACCGACAGCGCCGTGACGTAATACTGGCCGCCGGTCCAGCCGACCATCAGGAAAATCAGGCAGGTAAACAGCAGCGTCGCCACCGCCATGCCGGAGGTCGGGTTGGAAGAAGAACCGATCTCGCCGGTCAGGCGCGAGGAAACCGTGGAGAACAGGAAGCCGAACACCAGGATCAGCAAGGCGCCCAGCAAATTCATATGCAGCGGCGCGGACGCCGTAATCACCGCGATCAGGCCCAGGCAACCCAGCACCACCCACTTCATCGGGATATCCTGCTCGGTGCGGCGTGTAGCGTCGGCTTTGCTGCCCTTGCCCACGCCGGACAGGCCGGCCGCCAGGCTGCGCCAGATCATCGGCATTGCACGCAGCAGCGCGATCAGGCCGCCCGCCGCCACAGCACCGGCGCCGATGTACAGGATATAGGCGCCGCGCACATCGTCCGGCCCCATGTCGGAAATGAGCATGGTGGCCGGCGCCAGGATGGTGGTGAGCGGGTCGCCGAAGAACCTGATCATCGGGATCAGCAGCAGGTAGGACAGCACGCCGCCCGCCGTCATGGTCAGCGCAATGCGGGGGCCGATGATGTAGCCCACGCCCAGCAGCTCCGGCGACACTTCGGCGCCGATCGAACCGCCCTTCAGCGGCGCGCCCAGCACGACTTCCGGCGTGTCCTTCCAGCCTTTGAAGGAAACGTTGAGCGCCTTGTACAGCAGCCCGATGCCAAAGCCGCCGAAGATCAGCCGTGCGCGGCGGCGTGCATCGCGCGCCGCGTCGGACTCGCCCTGCACCGGTTCGCCGGCCGCCTGGCGCGAGGAATCGCTGGCCGCGGCCTTCAGCACCTCGGCGCAAGCGGTCCCCTCGGGGAACTTCAGCTCGTGGTGCTGGTCCACGATCATGGTGCGGCGCATCGGAATCATCATGAGGATGCCCAGCAGGCCGCCCAGCACGCCCACCAGCATGACGCGCCAGATTTCCAGTTCAAAGCCCAGGATCAGGATGGCCGGCATGGTCACGCCGAGGCCGAACGCAATCGATTCGCCGGCAGAACCGGCGGTCTGCGCGATGCTGTTTTCCAGGATGCTGGCATCCTTGCCGCCCAGTTTTTTGGCCAGGCCGAAGAAAGTGATTGCGATGACTGCGACGGGAATCGAAGCGCTGACCGTCAGGCCCACCTTGAGGACCAGGTACAACGAAGAAGCGCCAAACACCATGCCCAGCAAGGTTCCGAGGAACAAGGCGCGGAACGTCATTTCCGGCAGCCGCGCCTCGTCGGGGATATAGGGACGGAACACGTGAATCCTTTTAGACTAAAACACCTAGGACTATGGCATAAATAGCAATGAAGTAGCAACTATCGAGTAGTCTATAATGCCCCGACTTAGCAATCGAGAGAGCTGATTTGATCAATCGTCCTTCCTGGCTGAACCGCCGTAACGTCATCCGCGCCAGCATCGGCGCAGGCCTCGCCGCCATGGCCGGCGGCATCGCCCTGGCCTGCTATGCCGCCTTCGTGATCCGCCCCAACCTGCCAACGCTGGAAGCGGTCACCGATTACCGTCCCAAGATCCCGCTGCGCATCTACACGGCAGACAAGGTGCTGATCGGCGAATTCGGCGAGGAACACCGCGACTTCACGCCGATTGACCAGGTGCCGGAGCTGATGAAGAAGGCCGTGCTGGCAATTGAAGACTCGCGCTTCTATGAACACGGCGGCATTGACTGGAAGCGCGTGCTGGGCGCCGCCCGCGCCAACCTGCGCGGCAGCTTCCGCCAGGGCGGCTCGACGATCACCATGCAGGTGGCGCGCGACTTCTATCTCAGCAAGGACAAATTCATCTCCCGCAAGCTGGCCGAGGCCATGCTCGCCTACCGCATCGAGGATGCGCTGGACAAGGACAAGATCCTCGAGCTGTACATGAACAATATCTACCTGGGCCAGCGCTCCTATGGCTTCGCCAGCGCCGCCCAGGCTTACTTCGGCAAATCGCTGAAGGAATTGTCGATCGCCGAAACGGCGATGCTGGCAGGCCTGCCGCAAAACCCTTCGCGCAACAACCCTGCCGTCAATCCGAAGAAAGCGCGCTCGCGCCAGCAGGTGGTGCTGCGCCGCATGTTCGAACTCGAATACATTACCGAAGCCCAGTACGAAAAGGCGAAGAAGGAACAGCTGCACGTCAACCACCGCGGCCAGGAGTTCGACGTCCACGCCGAATACGTGGCCGAACTGGCGCGCCAGGCTGTCTTCGCGCAGTTCAAGGAAGAGACCTACACCAAGGGCATCAACGTCTACACCACCATCCAGTCGCGCGACCAGGAAGCGGCCTACGACTCCGTGCGCCGCAACGTGCTGGCCTACGACCAGCGCCACGGCTACCGCGGCCCGGAAACCTATATTGAATTGCCCGCCGACGAAGA
Source organism: Pseudoduganella sp. R-34 (assembly GCF_049904655.1). Lineage (NCBI taxonomy): Bacteria > Pseudomonadati > Pseudomonadota > Betaproteobacteria > Burkholderiales > Oxalobacteraceae > Pseudoduganella > Pseudoduganella sp. R-34. Next base: position 3,359,069 of record NZ_CP184572.1, on the reverse strand, counting down.
AGAACGCGGCGACGCCATCGACGAGGTGCTGGGCAAGCGCGTGGTCAGCGACGGCCTGATACCAGCCGTGGTGCTGGAAGCCAGCCCTACCCTGGTCAAGGCCGAAACATCGGACGGCGACGTGCTTTCGATCAGCGGCGAGGGCCTGAAACTGGCAGCGTCCGCACTGTCCAGCAAGGCCAAGCCTGCTTCCGCGATCCGTCCCGGCGCGGTGATCCGCGTCATGCAGACCGAAAAGAAAGGCTGGGCCATCACCCAGGTGCCGCAGGTCGCGGCTGCTTTCGTGGCGCTGGACGCCAATACCGGAGCCTACCAGGCCATGGTGGGCGGCTTCGACTACGGCCTGCAAAAGTTCAACCACGTGACGCAGGCCTGGCGCCAGCCTGGTTCCTCGATCAAGCCATTCATCTACTCCGCTGCAGTGTCCAAGGGCTTCGGCCCCGGCACGGTAATCGCCGACGAACCGCTGGAGCTGCCGGGCAGCTCGATCGGACAGCCGTGGAAGCCGCAAAACGACGACGGCAAGTTCGACGGCCAGGTCACCATGCGCCGCTCGCTGGCAGCATCGAAGAACGTACCTTCGGTGCGCATCCTGCGCGCCTCTGGCCTGGACGATACGCACGCCTACCTGGCCCGCTTCGGCTTCGACCTGTCGCGCCATCCGAAGAACTTCACCATGGCGCTCGGCACCGGCGCCGTCACGCCGCTGCAACTGGCCGGCGCCTATGCAGTCTTCGCCAACGGCGGCTACAAGGCCACGCCCTACCTGATCTCCCGCGTGACCGACGCCAAGGGCGTGCTCGTCATGGATATCGAGCCGCCCGCGCCGGCCACTGCCGGCGAGCGCGTGCTTGACGAGCGCAACGTCTTCATCATGGACAGCATGATGCGCGACGTCGCCCGCAGCGGCACCGGCGCTGCCGCCGGCCGCCTGGGCCGCCCCGACCTGGCCGGCAAGACCGGCACCACCAGCGACTCCTTCGACGGCTGGTTCGCCGGCTATGGCGGTGGCGTGGTGGCAGTGGCCTGGATGGGATATGACGATCCGAAGTCGCTGGGCGGCCGCGAGTTCGGCGCAACCCTGTCGCTGCCGATCTGGATGGACTATATGCGCTCGGCGCTGCCGAAGCATCCAGCGATCGACCGTCCTGTACCCGAAGGCGTGGTGCAATTGAACGGAGACTGGCTGCTGGAAGAATATGCCAGCGACCCGACCGTGCTGGCGATCGACATGGGCGACGTTCCGGCGGAAGGCGAGCAACCAGCGCCAGCCGACGGCGCCCCGCAGCAACCGGCCGTGCCGGCTGCACCAACGCAGCCAGCGCCACCGAACCAGCCCGCGCTGCAGCAGGTCCCGCAACAGCAAGCCCCGGCAGGTACCTGAACATGCCGGGCCAAAGGGCTCCATCGTTCCGGCGCCGGCGCCTGCTCGGCGCCGCGGCAGCGCTGGCGCCGCTGGCGGCCTTCGCCCCCGCGGCCTGCGCGCACAGCGCGAGCCCGCATGTCCCGCGCATCTACATGATCCTGTTCCGCGGCGAGACCGACGTTGAAGCCGGCTTTCTCCAATGGTTCAAGGACAAGCGCCTGCAGCCTGAATTCGTGGTGCGCAGCGTTGACATGGACTCCTCTCGCGTGCCGACCCTGCTCGAAGAAGCCCGCGCCTGGCATGCGGACCTGATCTACACCTGGGGCACGCCGGTAAGCCTGGCGGTGGCAGCCCGGGAATTTGAGATTCCCATCGTGTTCACCATGGTCTCCGCACCGATCGCGGCCGGGCTGGCGCGAAACCTCGCCTCGTCCGGGCGCAACCTGACCGGCGTCAGCCACGTGGTGCCGGCCCGTCAGCAAATGGCCGCCATCCGCAGCTACCGCCGTTTCGACCGCATCGCAGCAATCTTCAATCCCAACGAAGTGAACGCACGGGTCGCCATGCGCGAAATGCGCGCCGAAGCAGAGCGGGTGGGCGCCGAATTCACGCCCCATCCGCTTCCGCTGGACGCGCAAGGGCAGCCGCGCGCCGACGCGATTCCGGGCCTGCTGGCGGACCTGGCCGAACACAGGGTGCAGTTGCTTTATATTGGCCCCGACAGTTTCATCGCTTCGCAGCGCATCCTGGTCACGGAAGCCGCTCTGGCGCTTGGCCTGCCGGTATTTTCCGCCGCTGAAGTGGCGCTGCGCGACGGCAGCGCCCTGTTTGGCCTGGTCGCCGGATATGCGAACGTGGGACGCCTGACTGCCCATAAAGCCGCCCAGATCCTGTACCATCGCGTCAAGGCTGCCGCGCTTCCGATCGAAACGCCGGGCAGCTACTCTTACCTCGTCAACATGGACGTGGCACGCCAGCTCGGCATGATGCCGCCGGCCCGCGTGCTGCAGTTTGCGGAGCAAATCAAATGATCCCGCTGTCGCCGCCGGTATTGCAGCAGATGACCATGGGCCTGGCCTATGGCTTGACAGACGTCGGCACGGTACGCCCCAGCAACCAGGACAACCTGCTCCTGCTGCCGGACTTGCACCTTGTTGCCGTCGCCGACGGCATGGGCGGCCATGTCGGCGGCGACATCGCGAGCACCGAAGCCTTGCTGCTGGTGTGGAAGCACCTGCGCGCCCAGCATGTACCGGGCAGCGATGCCGAGGCTCTGCGCCAGCTGCATGAGGCAGTCCTGTTTGCCAACACCACCCTGTTCCGCAACAATGCGGCCGCCGGCCTGGCAGATGGCTATGGCATGGGGACGACGCTGACCGGCATGTGGCAGCCGCACGCGGACGGTCCGGCCTTCATTTTCCACGTCGGCGACAGCCGCATCTACCGCTACCGCAACGGGCAACTGGTCCAGCTTACGCACGACCAGACCCTGTACCAGCAGGCGCTGGAAGCCGGCATGAAGGGCATCCTGCCGCCGCGCAACCTGCTGCTGCAGGCGATCGGGCCGGGCGAAGAGGTGCGGCCGGACGTGTTCTCGCATCAGCCGGCGCCGGGCGACCTTTACCTGTTGTGCAGTGATGGCTTGTATGGCGCTTCGGAGCAGGAGGCCCTGTCCGCGCTGCTGTCCCAGGCCGGACCAGATAACCTGCCTGAAACCTGTGCGGCCCTGGTCGAAAAAGCCAAGCAGGATGGCAGCCGCGATAACATCACGGCCATCCTGCTGCTTTATCCGGCCTGAAATATTCCCCTTCGCCAACGAAATACCGCTTCCGCGCGCCTTCTACGCAACAAAGTGCTTTGGCACTGAAGGAACCCACCGTGCTAATTCAGCGATGTTGTCGCGCGCCTCGCCGCCGATGCTAGATTGGGCTCTCCAACAACCCATCAGCACAGGAGGCTTTATGAAGAAGTTCGTCCGGCAGCTGCTTTCGGTACTGTTCATCGCGTTCACCGCAATCGTCGCAATCCCCGCTTCCGCAACCGGCTACACGCAAACCCGCTACCCCATCGTCCTGGTCCACGGCCTGTTCGGCTTCGACAGCCTGGGCCCGCTCGAATACTTTTACGGCGTTCCCGGCGCGCTGCGCAGCGGAGGGGCGCGGGTCTATGTGACGTCGGTTTCGGCAGCCAACAGCACGGAAGTGCGCGGTGAACAGCTCCTGTTCCAGGTGCGCCAGATCCTGGCGGCAACCGGTGCGGAAAAGGTCAACCTGATTGGCCATAGCCACGGCGGTCCGACCTCGCGCTATGTGGCCTCGGTGCGGCCGGACCTGGTGGCCTCGGTGACCAGCATCGGCGGCGTGAACAAGGGCTCGAAGGTGGCGGACGTGCTGGTGGGCGCGGCCCCGGACCTGGTCTACAGTGTCGGCAACGCGCTGGGCGGCTTCCTCGGCCTGATTTCCGGCAGCCCGTCGCTGCCCCAGGACGCCTACGCGGCGGCCCAGTCGCTCAGCACTGCCGGCACCGCGACTTTCAATGCCCGCCATCCCGCCGGCCTGCCGACGACAAGCTGCGGCGAAGGCGCGCACCAGGCCAACGGCGTCTATTACTTCTCCTGGAGCGGTGCCACTCCTTATACCAACGTCTTCGATCCCGCCGATCCCTTCCTCGCAGTCACTTCGATCGCCTTTGGCGGCGCCAAAAACGATGGCCTGGTCGCGAGCTGCTCGTCCCACCTCGGCCGCGTGATCCGCGACGACTACTGGATGAACCACCTCGACGAAGTCAACCAGATGGTCGGCATCACCCACCTGTTCGAGACCAGCCCGGTGACGCTGTTCCGCCAGCACGCCAACCGCCTGCAAGGAATGGGCCTGTGAGCGCCCGCGGCCGGGCGGGCTTGATGGCATTCGCGCTGGCCGCAGCCGGGGCGCTCGCACTCTGGGCGACTGGCGGCAGCACGCCGCCAGCGCAATCGCCCGTGGCCGCCGCGCCGCCAATGCCGCAGAGGACCGGTCCGGCGCCGTTCCCCTTCGTTCCCTCCATGGCCGGCACCGAGCCGGATGGCCGGCTGGGCGCCGCCGGCGACGCGCTGAAGGTCGACGCCGAATTGCGCCACCTGTTCGACTACTACCTGTCCGCGCTGGGCGAAGCGGAGCTACCGGCCATCCGCGCCGGCATCGAGCAAGAGCTGGCGCGGCGCCTGAAGCCCGCTGCGGCGACCGAAGCCAGGCGCCTGCTTGGCCAATACCTGGCCTACAAACGCGCCCTGGCCGAGGCAGGCCAGGACGTGAGCGCGCCCGCTGCCGGCACCGCATTCGCCGCCGCCGCCCGCCAGCGCCTGCTCGCCATGCAGGAATTGCGCAAGCGCTATTTCAGCCCGGCCGAAGCCGCCGGCCTGTTCGGCGATACCGATGCCCGCGACCAGGATGCCATCGCCCGCCTGGAACTGGTGGACGACAAGTCGCTGACGCCCGGCCAGCGCCTGCAAAAGCTGGCAGAGCTGGACCGCAAGCTGCCGCCCGCCCTGCAGGAAGAGCGGGCCGCCCCGCAGCGCGTGCTGAACCTGGAACAGCAGGTCGAAGCCGCCCGCAATGGCGGCGCCAGCGAAGACGACATCTTCCGCCTGCGCGCAGCAGCATTCGACCCGCAAGGCGCCAACCGGCTGGCCCAACTCGACCGCGAACAAGCCGCCTGGCTGCGCCGGATCGCCGCCTACCGTGCTGCCAGCGCCGGCCTGGGCGAAAACCAGGCTGCGATCCAGCAGCTGCGTGATAATCTTTTTACATCATCGGAACAAAAACGGCTGGGCGCCTACGAATAGGTGCTTGCACTATAATGTGGGGCCAGCATATTAGTGTCTCCTCAGTTAGCGCCACGTTTGCATGCCCTTCGACTTCAAAAAAGCACTTCCCAAGCCCGGCAACCGCTTCGCGTTGCCTAATTTGTTCGGCTCCGGTGACGCCTACGCGCTGGCGCAAACGGCACTCGAATTGAAAGCTCGCGGCCAGATGCTGGCCGTGGTCGTGGCCCAGGCCAGCGACGGCCAGCGCCTGCTGGCCGAAATCCCCTGGTTCGCCAATGGCGGCCTGCGCTGCCACCTGCTGCCCGACTGGGAAACCCTGCCTTACGACGCCTTCTCGCCGCACCAGGACCTGGTATCCGAGCGCCTGGCAACCCTGCATGAGATCCAGACCGGCCAGTGCGACGTGGCCATCATTCCTGCCACCACCGCCCTGGTGCGCATGGCGCCGCCCTCTTTCCTGGCCGCCTACACCTTCTTCTTCAAGCAGGGCGAGTCGCTGGACGAGGCAAAACTGAAGTCGCAACTGACCCTGGCCGGCTACACCCACGTCAGCCAGGTGATGTCACCCGGCGAATATTCCGTGCGCGGCGGCCTGATCGACCTGTTCCCGATGGGTTCCGCCCTGCCGTACCGCCTGGACCTGTTCGGCGACACCATCGAAACCATCCGCACTTTCGACGCCGACACCCAGCGCTCGCTGTATCCGGTCAAGGAAGTGCGCCTGCTGCCAGGCCGCGAATTCCCGATGGACGAAGCATCGCGCACCGCTTTCCGCAGCCGCTGGCGCGAGACTTTTGAAGGCGACCCGTCGCGCGCCGTGGTCTACAAGGACATCAGCAGCGGCATCGCCTCCGCCGGTATCGAATACTACCTGCCGCTGTTCTTCGACGAAACCGCGACCTTCTTCGACTACCTGCCGGCAGAAGCCAGCGTGGCAATGGTGGGCGATATCGACGCCGCCATCAAGCGCTTCTGGGCCGACACCGAATCGCGCTACAAATTCCTGAAGGCCGACCGCGAGCGCCCTATCCTGCCGCCGCAGGACATCTTCCTCGGCGACGAACAGTTCTTCATCCTGGCCAAGCCGCATCCGCGCATCGCCATCTCGCGCGACATGTCGCTGCCGTCGTCGGAACTGTCGGCGCCGATCCCGAACATCGCCGTCAACCGCCACCTGGACGACCCGCTGACCAACCTGCGCGCCTACCTGATGCAGTCCGGCCGGCGCGTGATGATCTGCGCCGAAACCAACGGCCGCCGCGAAACGCTGCAGCAGTACTTCGCCGAATTCGACCTGTCGCCGGCCCTGATCGAAGGCTTCGACGGTTTCCTGGCCAGCGACGCCAAGCTGGTGCTGGGCGTCGCGCCCCTACATGCCGGCTTTGAGCTCGATGACGGCCTGGCCTTCATCACCGAAACCGAGCTGTATGCCGGCAGCGGCCGCCGCGCCGGCCGCAAGAAACAGGAAGCGGTCACGCAAGTCGAATCGATGGTGCGCGACCTGTCCGAACTCAAGATCGGCGACCCGGTGGTGCACATCAACCACGGCATTGGCCGTTATATGGGCCTGGTCAGCATGGACCTGGGCGAAGGCGAAACCGAATTCCTGCATCTGGAATACGCCAAGGAGAGCAAGCTGTACGTGCCGGTGTCGCAGCTGCACGTGATCTCGCGCTACTCCGGCGCCTCGCCGGACGACGCACCGCTGCACACCCTCGGTTCCGGCCAGTGGGACAAAGCCAAGCGCAAAGCCGCCGAACAGGTACGCGACACTGCCGCCGAATTGCTCAACCTGTACGCCCGCCGCGCCGCGCGCCAGGGCCACTCGTTCGACTACTCCTCGCACGACTACGAACGTTTCGCCGACAGCTTCGGCTTCGACGAAACGCCGGACCAGGCAGCCGCCATCGGCAACGTGATCAAGGATATGACCTCCGGCAAGCCGATGGACCGCCTGGTATGCGGCGATGTGGGCTTCGGCAAGACCGAGGTGGCGCTGCGCGCAGCCTTCATCGCCGTCATGGGCGGCAAGCAGGTTGCCCTGCTGGCGCCAACCACCCTGCTGGCCGAACAGCACGCCCAGACCTTTGCCGACCGCTTTGCCGACTGGCCGGTGCGCATCGCCGAAATGTCGCGCTTCCGCACCGGCAAGGAAATCGCCAACGCCATCAAGGGCATGCAGGACGGCACGCTGGACATCGTGATCGGCACCCACAAGCTGCTGTCGGACGACGTCAAGTTCGACCGCCTCGGCCTGGTCATCATCGACGAAGAACACCGCTTTGGCGTGCGCCAGAAGGAAGCGCTGAAATCCCTGCGCGCCGAAGTCGACGTGCTGACCCTGACCGCCACGCCGATCCCGCGCACGCTCGGTATGGCGCTGGAAGGCTTGCGCGACTTCTCCGTGATCGCCACCGCGCCGCAAAAGCGACTGGCCATCAAGACTTTTGTGCGCAGCGAGAACGACTCCATCATCCGCGAAGCCGTGCTGCGAGAATTGAAGCGCGGCGGCCAGGTCTACTTCCTGCACAACGAAGTCGAAACCATCCAGAACCGCCTGGCCAAGCTGACGGAAATGCTGCCCGAAGCGCGCATCGCCGTCGCCCACGGCCAGATGCACGAACGCGACCTGGAAAAAGTGATGCGCGACTTCGTGGCGCAGCGCTACAACATCCTGCTGTGCACCACGATTATCGAGACCGGTATCGACGTGCCGACCGCGAACACCATCATCATGCACCGCGCCGACAAGTTCGGCCTGGCGCAGTTGCACCAGCTGCGCGGCCGTGTCGGCCGTTCGCACCACCAGGCATACGCCTACCTGCTGGTGACCGACGTGCAAGGCATGACCAAGCAGGCGCAGCGCCGCCTCGACGCCATCCAGCAGATGGAAGAACTGGGCTCCGGCTTCTACCTCGCGATGCACGACCTGGAAATCCGCGGCGCCGGCGAAGTGCTGGGCGAAAACCAGTCCGGCGAAATGCTGGAAGTAGGCTTCCAGCTCTACACCGACATGCTGAACGAAGCTGTGCGCGCACTGAAGGCAGGCAAAGAGCCCGACCTGGCCGCGCCGCTTGCCACCACCACCGAAATCAACCTGCACACGCCAGCCCTGCTACCAGCGGACTTCTGCGGCGACGTGCACGAACGCCTGTCGATCTACAAACGCCTGGCCAATTGCGAAACCCAGAACGCAATCGACGACCTGCAGGAGGAGCTGATCGATCGCTTCGGCAAACTGCCCGATTCCGCCAAGGCCCTGGTGGAAACCCACCGCCTGCGCATCGCCGCCAAGACCGTCGGCATCATCAAGATCGATGCCCACACCGAAGCGGTCAACCTGCAGTTCATGCCCAAGCCGCCGATCGACCCGATGCGCATCATCCACCTGATCCAGAATCAGCGCCACATCAAGCTGAACGGACAGGACAAGCTCAAGATCACAGCGAACATGCCTGACCTGGCGGCCCGCGTGAACCAGATCAAGACCGCCATCAAACAATTGACATGAACAACGACATGACCATGAACCTTGTGCTGCAGGGCGTCGGCGACTGCGCCGCCCGCCTGCAGCGCATTGCCGCCCTGACCGCGCCGAAAAACGTGGTAACCGTTTCCGACAACGCCCTGCGCTGCGAAGGAATCAGCTTCACGCCAGCGCTGCGCCAGACCATCGAGATCGCAGCCCAGGCAGCCCAGCTCGACGCCACCTACATGATGGGCGTGCGCCGCCTGGACGAATTCAAGCTGGTGGCGATGGATATGGACTCGACCCTGATCACCATCGAATGCATCGACGAAATCGCCGACATGCAGGGCCTGAAGCCGCAAGTCGCCGAAATCACCGAGGCCGCCATGCGCGGCGAACTCGATTTCTCCGAAAGCCTGCGCCGCCGCGTAGCGCTGCTGGAAGACCTTGACGCCGCCGCCCTGGAGCGCGTCTACGACGAACGCCTGCGCCTGTCGACGGGCGCCGAGGAGATGCTGAAAGCCGTCCAAGCCGCCGGCCTGAAAACCCTGCTGGTATCGGGCGGCTTCACCTTCTTCACCGAACGCCTGAAAACCCGCCTCGGCCTGGACTTCACCCGCGCCAACGAACTGGAAATCGTCGACGGCAAGCTGACCGGCAAAGTGATCGGCGAGATCGTCGACGCTACCGTCAAGCGCGACACCGTCGAACACGTCTGCGCTGCCATCGGCATCCTCCCCGAGCAAGCCATCGTCATGGGCGACGGCGCCAACGACCTGAAGATGATGGGCATTTCCGGCCTGTCCGTCGCCTTCCGCGCCAAGCCCGTGGTCCGCGAACAAGCCAACGTCGCCCTCAACTTCGTCGGCCTGGACGGCATCCTCAACCTGCTAGCGCATTAAAAGTCGGGGTCAGGTCTGGCAATCCGCCATCCTTTTCGCATTACGGAAAAGATGTCCGATTGCCAGACCTGACCCCGGCTTTCGATCTGCGTCCGACTCAAAATAGCTCATCCAGCATCAAATGAAATTGCAGTTTTGATGGATCAGGATCGTGCACGCCATATTGCGCCAGAAATCGTCTCTGGAGCGGCGTGCCGAACTCTCCAAGACAATTCCAGGCGATGGCAAGATCCTGGTAGCGATCAGCGATGCCGGCCCGGCCGGCGTCAATGCAGCCAACGACTTTCCCGTCCTGCAGGAGAATGTTATCCAGTGAGAAGTCACCGTGGGTGACGACTGGATCAGGCGCGAGCGGCAGCAGACTTTGCATGGCACCCCAAACCTGTTCAGCAGTCCAGCCTTCGCGATCCTCATCGAAATCGTCTTCGTCCACCAGGTTTGCATCGATGCGTGCTCGCGCACGGAGCAGTCGATATTCGTGATTGCTTGTGAACGGGCAGTCACCGATCGGGATTGCGTGTAGCCGCCGCAGAAACTTCGCAATGGCGTCGACGATCGCGATGCGGTGATCCGGACACGACGCCATGACCTGGTAGGCGCTTTCTCCGGGCACCTCAGACATCAGTAGCCATGCCTCATTGGAAGTGCGAACGAAATGCACGACTTTCGGCACGGGCACATGTCCGCCCAGCCAGCGTAGTCTCGCCATCTCGTCACTTATATCGTCTGCGAGTACACCTTCGCCATACTTCAAAAACATGTCAGGAGCCCCCTCCTTACCGCAAAGGCGGTAGACCGCCCCCCCAGATTGACCAACAGTATTAGGCACCCACTCGTACCCCTCCAATTCGGCAGGGATGCTTGGAGGAAGTCGAAGCGGATGACAAGCCTCGTTGGAATTCATTGCGATCAATCGTCTCCCCTTCTCGCCTAGTCGATCTCAAAAGCTTCTTCATTGCCGTAGTCATTCAGGGCCATGGACTCGACGATATAAGCCAATCGCTGCATCGGATCGTCGGCTTCCTGGTACCAATGGACGATGACGTAGCGCCGCACCGCACGCTGGAAATCCTCGTCCCAAACCAGCTTGGCCGACCACCGTTCGTTGGGTGCCCAGCGTCCAGTGTCTTTAGGAAGCACAGCGATTTCCTGTTCGAGCAACTCCAGGCCATACACAAATTGGCCCCGCCCTTCCATGACCTTCTTTTCCTGAAGCAGTCGGAACCGACGTGCCAGGTACGGCGTACCTTCCAGCATCGCGGCATATGCGTCGTAGCCACGAATGAAGTCGATTTTGGCCACGACTCCGACCGAATCCTTAAGCTTTCTCATAAAACTGCTTACGAAGTAATCTTAGTGTCAGGGTTGGCACTTCGTCGAAACACCAGGTCGCCGGGTGCAAAGCTATAAAGCGGGCTCGCCGGAAGTTTCGACTCAATGTAGCCGCAACGGCGCAGCAGCGACTGGCCAGGCCACGAAGGCGTGCGAAATAATGTAAACATAACGGTGATCCGGTCGTCAGTTACGCTACGATGCCACGTTGACGTAGCGAGGCAATTTCCGCAGTCGTCATGCCCAACACAGACAGCACGCTGTCGGTGTGCTCACCCAGCGTCGGTCCCTGCCAGCGCACTTCGCCAGGCGTCTCAGAGAGCTTGGGCACGATGCCCGGCATCTTCACATGCACGCCATCCGGCAACTCGGCATCCAGCAGCATATCGCGCGCCTGGTAATGCGGGTCGGCGACGATATCCTTTACCGAATAGATGCGGCCCGCAGGCACTTCGGCGCGCTCCAGTATTGCCAGTACTTCGTCGATCGTATGCGCCGAAGTCCAGCCGGCGATCGCAGCATCGATCAGCTTTTCCTGCGCCGCGCGGCCGTCGTTTTGCGCGAATTGGGGGTCTTCCGCCATGTCGGTGCGGCCGATTGCGTGCATCAGGCGCTTGTAGATCGGGTTGCTGTTACCGGCAATGACCACGTACGAACCGTCGCGCGTCGGGTAAGTATTGGAAGGTGCGATACCGGGCAACGCACCGCCGCTGCGCTCGCGCACATGGCCAAGCAGATCGTACTCGGGCACCAGGGATTCCATCAGGTTGAACACGCTCTCGACCAGCGACACATCAACCACCTGGCCATCGCCATTTCCCATTTTCACCCGCAGCACAGACATCAGCGCCCCCATCACGGCATGCAAGGAGGCCAGCGAGTCGCCAAGGCTTACGCCCACGCGTGCCGGCACGCCGCCCGCCTCGCCCGTGGTATAGCGAATCCCGCCCATCGCCTCACCAATGGCACCGAAGCCCGGCCGGTCCTTGTACGGGCCGGTCTGGCCGTAGCCGGAAATGCGCACCATGGTCAGCTTGGGATTCAGCGCATGCAGCACATCCCAGCCAAGGCCAAGCTTCTCGAGCGCGCCTGGCTTCATGTTCTCGATGAGCACATCGGCATCCGCGCACAATTGCTTGACCAGCGCGATGCCCTCCGGCGCCTTCAGGTTGATGGAGATGGACTTCTTGTTACGCGACTGCAGATACCACCACAGCGAGGTTCCTTTATGCAGCTTGCGCCATTTGCGGATCGGATCGCCCTCGCCCGGCGCCTCGATCTTGATCACTTCCGCCCCGAATTCCGCCATCAGCCGCGCCGCAAACGGCGCCGCAATCAGCGTTCCAATCTCGATAACTTTAATTCCCTGCAACGGACCCGCCATTTTGCCCACTCCTCTTGCAATTACATTATCATTAGCGCCAAGCTAATTATTCTAACCGGAGGAGAAAAATGCTGTACAAGGGAAGCTGCCATTGCGGCAATGTGAAATTTGAAGCAGAAGGCGATATCGAAGGGCTGGTAGCCTGCAACTGCTCCATCTGCCAGCGCAAAGGCGCATTGATGTGGTTCATTCCGCGCACCAGCCTGAAACTGCTGACGCGCGAAGAAGACCAGGCAAGCTACGTCTTCAACAAGCACGTGATCAAGCATCGCTTCTGCCCTAAGTGCGGCATCCACACCTACGGCGAGGGCACTGCTCCAAATGGCAGCGAAATGGCTGCCGTCAACGCTCGCGTACTGGAGGACATCGAACTGGACGCCTACCCTGTCCAGCATTACGACGGTCGCAAACTGTGAGGAGCCGATATGGCACAAGAACTCGTTTTCGATGACCAGACCCGTTCCGCCAAGGATTGGGCTTTCTGGCTTTACCTCGGCCACGGCCTGAGCGTGTTCTTCACGCTCGGGGCCGCGTCCTTTATTCCACTGATCCTGAACTACATCAAACGCGATGACAGCGCCGGCACCTTCGTCCACAGCCACCATGGCTGGATGATCCGCTCGTTCTGGTGGTACCTGGTGTGGATCGCCGTCGGCTGGCTCCTTTTCATCACCATTTTCGGCATTCCACTGGCCTGGCTGGTCTGGGTCGGAGCCTGGCTGTGGAAGATCTACCGCCTGATTCGCGGCATCACCGCCCTGAATAACAACGTCCCTGTCGGCAATTCATAAAGTGCGCAGGAAGGCCACCAGGTCGGCCTTCTCTGCCGCTGTCATTTTCGTCTCGAGGATCAGGTTGAAGAATTCCACCGTATCCTCGAGCGTCAACAACCGCCCGTCGTGCAGATAGGGTGGCGATTCCTTAATGCCCCTGAGCGGGAAAGTCTTGATCGGGCCGTCGCCCACCATCATCGCGCCCTTCACTTCGTGCGGTTCGAAGAAGCGCTCCGTGTGCAGGTTGTGCATCATGTTGTCGCTGTAATGCGGCGGCATATGGCAGGTGGCGCATTGGGCCTTGCCGAAGAAGAGCGCCTGGCCCCGCAGTTCCTGTTCATTGGCCTTGCGCGGATCGAGCTTGCCGGTCACGCCCAGCTTGGGCGCAGGTGGGAAATCCAGCAGTTCCTGGAACTCGGCCATGAAATGCACCTGGCTTCCGCGCTCAAGGACATTCACGCCCTTCTTGGTTGCGATCACGGGGTCGCCGTCGAAATACGCGGCCCGCTGCTCGAATTCCGTAAAGTCCTCCACCGATTTCAATGCGCGCTGTGAGCCGAACAGCCGTTGCAGGTTCACGCCTCGCAGCGATGGCGTATCGATCCGGTGCCGGAATGCCTGCGGCCGCGCGTCGCCGGCCAGGTGGGTTGAGGCGTTGGTGTGTCCGTTCGCGTGACAGTCGAAGCAGGTTACGCCGCGGCTCGGACGTTCGGAGCGACGGTCTTCGGTCTGGTTGAACTGCTGCTGCGGGAACGGCGTCAGCAACAGGCGCAGGCCTTCAAGCTGCTTTGGATTCAGTATCCCGTTGAACATCTGGTGGAAATTGTCGATGGTCAGCAGCTTGCCCTTCGATACGTCGCCCAGGTCGGGACGCGTGGTCAGGAAGATCGGCGCCGGGAATTCCGGCAGCAGGTGGTCAGGGAAATCGAATGCCAGGTCGAAGCGATTCAGGTCGCGCTGCTCCTGTTTCTTGATTTCGTCGATGTGGAACTGCGGGAACAGCATGCCGCCTTCCGGATGATTCGGGTGCGGCAGCGGCAGGAAGCCATGCGGGTACAGGCCTTTCTCGCGGATTTCATCCGGGCTCATTGCGCCCAGCTTGTCCCAGGTGGCCCCGCGCGGCAGTTTGACCCGTATCCCCTCTTGCACCGGCTTACCGCGAAACATGGTGACGCCATTCGCCGGCTTGTTCGACAAGTCATACCGGCTCTCAAGAAAAGCCGCCTGTTCGCGCATCAGGCCTGCCCGCGCAGCCTTCATCCGTTCAAATGTAGTCTGGAAATCTTCCTTCGCCACCACGGGCATATAGCTGGATGGCGGCGCCGCAGAAATCAAACACGTAGCGCCACACAGCACGGCGCCTGCTGCAATCTTCAGAATTTGCATGACGGTCTCCCCTGCTTGATGTCCGACCAATGTAAGCAAGTAGAGATGATCGATCAATACGCGCACGCCATAGTATTGATCAATCGCATAGATAGCTAACTAGCTACATGGTTGCCAGCGCGCGCTCGATGTCGACGATCAGGTCTTCGGGATCTTCGAGGCCGATGTTGAAACGCACCAGGGTGCCCTTCTCTTTCCAGTTCTTGCGCATGGCCTGGATGCGGTAGGGGATGCACAGGCTGTGCGCGCCGCCCCAGCTGTAACCAATGCCGAACAGTTTGAGCGAGTCGACGAAACGGTCGGTTTGCTCTTCAGTGAATTTCTCGTCGAACAGCACGGAGAACAGGCCGCCCGCGCCAGTGAAATCGCGCTTCCAGTTTTCGTGGCCGGGGCAATCTTCGAAGGCGGGGTGCAGCACTTTGCGGATTTCCGGACGGGCCTTCAGCCAGCTTGCAACCTTGCGCGCGGAGGCGTCGTGGGTCTCGAAGCGGATCTTCAACGTCGGCAGGTTGCGCAACACGAGGTAGGTATCGTCGGCGCTGACGCCCATGCCCAGGCGCATGTGGGCCATGCTGAGGCGCTCGTGCAACAGCGGATCGCGCGTGACCAGGGCACCCATCAACACGTCGGAGCCGCCCGACTGGTATTTGGTCAGCGCCTGCATCACGATGTCGACGCCGAGGTCGAAACCGCGCAGGGCCAGGCCGGCGGACCAGGTATTGTCGAGTGCGACCAGCACGCCCTTCTGCTTGGCCGCGTCGCAGATCGCGCGCAGGTCAGGCACTTCCATCGATACAGAGCCGGGGGCTTCGGTCCAGATCAGGCGTGTGTTGGGCTGAATCAGCTCTGCGATGCCGGCGCCGATCATGGGGTCGTACAAGCGCGCGGTGATGCCGAAATCGGCGGTCAGCCATTTGCCGAGATCGCGGTTGGGACTGTAGACGTTATCGGGCAGCAGCACATCGTCGCCGGATTTCAGCAGTGCGAAGTCGCACATGGCGATGGCGGCGAGGCCGCTGGGGGCCAGCAGGCAGTGCTGGCCGCCTTCGATTTCAGCCAGGCGCGCTTCGAGGGTGAAGGTGGTGGGCGTGCCGTGCAGGCCGTAGGTATAGGCGTTCTTTTCTTTCCAGTCGCCGGAACGCATGGCGGCGACGTTCTTGAACAGGACCGTGGACGCGTGGTGGATCGCGCTGGGGAAGGCGGCGAAGCCTTCGGGCGGCACGTAGTCCGTGTGGATGATCTGGGTTTGGAGGTGCTTTTTGGAGGTCATGGCACCTATTCTAGCCAAAACCGGTAAACCAGTGTCAGACCCAAGGGTCTGACACTCTCGGCTCAGCCGGTATCAGTTTGCTTGTGCGCTTTTGACCCGCGGCCGCAGTGTAGACTGGGTCTGACCCTTGGGTCGGACCCTGGTTTACCGATTTTACTGCGCTTCCCCCCACAAGTCGTGAGCATCGGCAGTGGTGATCTCAACATCGTAGAACTGGCCAACCGCCAGCTTCTTCTTCGGATCAAACGGACGCTTGACGTGCACCACGCCATCAATCTCCGGCGCATCCGCAGCCGAACGGCCAATCGCACCGCTAGGCGTCAGCTCATCGATCAGCACCTTCACGGTCTTGCCAACCTTGGCCTTCAGCCGGTTGCGCGAAATCTCTTCCTGCAGCAGCATCACGCGGCCGCGGCGCTCTTCGCGCACTTCATCCGGCACCGGATTCGCCAGCTCATTCGCAGTAGCACCTTCCACCGGCGAGTATGCGAAGCAACCCAGGCGGTCGATCTGCGCTTCCTTCAGGAAGTCCAGCAGGTACTCGAATTCAGCCTCGGTCTCGCCAGGGAAACCGGCGATAAAGGTCGAACGAATCACCAGCTCAGGATTCATCTCGCGCCATTTCAGGATGCGCTCCAGGTTCTTCTCGCCGGAAGCCGGACGCTTCATGCGCTTCAGCACATCCGGGTGAGCGTGCTGCAGCGGAACGTCCAGGTAAGGCAGGATATGGCCGTCGCCCATCATCGGAATGATTTCATCCACGTGCGGGTAAGGATAAACATAGTGCAGGCGCACCCACGCGCCGTACTGCCTGGCCAGCTCGCCCAGGGCCTGGGTCAGCTGGGTCATATGGGTCTTCACCGGACGGCCATTCCAGAAACCGGAGCGGAACTTCACGTCCACGCCGTAAGCGGAAGTATCCTGCGAGATCACCAGCAGTTCCTTCACGCCGGCCTTGAACAGGTTCTCCGCTTCCAGCATCAGTTCAGCGATCGGGCGCGACACCAGGTCGCCGCGCATCGAAGGGATGATGCAGAACGAGCAGCGGTGGTTGCAGCCTTCGGAAATCTTCAGGTAAGCGTAATGCTTGGGGGTCAGCTTGATGCCCTGCGGCGGCAGCAGGTCGATGAACGGCTCGTGCGGCTTAGGCAAGTGGGTATGCACCTGTGCCATCACCTCGCCCACGGCATGCGGACCGGTCACGGCCAGCACCTTCGGGTGCACCTTCTGGATGATGTCGTCGCCGTCCTTGTCCTTCTTGGCGCCCAGGCAGCCGGTCACGATCACCTTGCCGTTTTCAGCCAGCGCTTCGCCGATGGCATCCAGCGATTCCTGCACGGCGGCGTCGATGAAGCCGCAGGTGTTCACGATCACAAGGTCGGCGCCGTCGTAGGACTTGGCAGTTTCATAGCCTTCGGCGCGAAGCTGGGTCAGGATCTGTTCGGAGTCGACCAGCGCCTTAGGGCAGCCGAGGGAAACAAAACCTACTTTTGGAGCTGGTGCGCCGTCGGCGGGAGTGAAGTGGGTGATTTGCTTGGATTGCATGGCAGAGTGCTGATGATGATTCAGGGCAATCCACCATTATAGCAAAAGAGGGGCTGGACGCCCCTCTTTTTGGCCTTACTTTTTATCTGTTGGCGGTGCAGCAAACGGGAAAGTGCCGAAGATATTCTTGCTCTGGTTTTGCATTTGCTCCTGCATTTGCACAAACAGGCTCTTCGACTGGTCGATGTAGTTATTCATCATGCCCTGCATGATAGGCGCTTGCACATTCATAAACTGGGTCCACATTTCGGGGCTGAAAGTCTTGCCATCGAAGGTTGCGGCGCCTTGCGTGAATTTGCGCTGGATATCGGTAAATGCCTGGATATTCTTTTCCAGGTAAGAACCCATCATGCCTTGCATTGCATGGCCGTAGAAACGGATGATTTGTGCAAGTACATCCGTCGAGAACATCGGAACGCCGCTCGCCTCTTCTTCCAGGATGATCTGGAGCAGGATGCTGCGGGTCAGGTCTTCATTGGTCTTGGCGTCGACGACCGTGAATTCCTCGGCATCCAGCACGAGCTGTTTAACGTCCGTCAGCGTAATGTAGGAACTGGTCTGGGTATCGTAAAGACGGCGATTTGGGTATTTCTTAATCAAACGTTCAGTACTTTTCTTTGCACTACTCATCGCTGTGTCCCGTTGATAATATTTGCTAGCCCATTATAGGGCGAAAAAAAAGCTTTTGGCACGACAATATTGCATTGCAACTTAACGTTACCAAAAATCAATCAGCCTTAGCTTTTACATATCGCCCAGGTGCCGCCTCAATTGGTTCGTATCTGGTATTACCCAGCTTGGTGCGCGCCTTGACGCCCTTGCCGCCGTGCGCCGCCAGGAATTCCGACCACTCGCCCCACCAGCTTCCCGGATGCTCGGCCGCGCCGCTGAACCACTCTTCATGCGAGGCCGGGCGGGCGTCATTGGTCCAGTAGCTGCGCTTTTTCTTGGCGGCCGGATTGATTACGCCGGCGATATGGCCGGAGGCGCCCAGGATGAACTTGTTCAGCTCGGGATTCTTGTTGTTCAGGATCCTGGTCGACAGGTAGGCCGAGTTCCATGGCACGATGTGGTCTTCGCGCGAAGCGTAGATGAAAGCTGGCGCCTGGATTTTCGACAAGTCGACTTTTTCGCCCGCCACGGTCAGCTTGCCCGGCACTTTCAGGCTGTTTTCCAGGTAGGTGTTGCGCAGGTACCAGCAGAACATCGGGCCTGGCAGGTTGGTCGAGTCGGAATTCCAGTACAGCAGGTCAAACGGCGGCGGCTCATTGCCCTTCAGGTAGTTGGACTGCACGTAATTCCACACCAGGTCGTTCGGGCGCAGGCTGGAGAAGGTACTGGCCAGGTCGCGGCCCGGCATCAGGCCGCCCGACTTCAGGGTCTGCTCACGCAATTGCACCTGCGGTTCGTCGACGAAGACGTTCAGCACGCCGGTGTCGCTGAAATCGAGGAAGGTGGTCAGCAGCGTGATGCCGGCCGCCGGCTGTTCGCCGCGCGCCGCCAGCACCGCCAGTGCTGTCGACAGCAAGGTCCCGCCGACGCAGAAGCCGAGCACATTGAGCTTGTCCTGCTTCGTGATGTCGCGGGCGATGTTGATCGCGCTGATCACGCCTTTCTCGATATAGTCATCCCAGGTGGTGCCGGCCAGCGACTGGTCGGGATTGCGCCAGGAGACCAGGAATACGGTATTGCCCTGCTCCACCGCATAACGCACCAGGGAATTCTCCGGTTGCAGGTCGAGGATGTAGTATTTGTTGATGCAAGGCGGCACCATCAGCAAGGGCCGCTCATGCACGGTCTTGGTCAGCGGCGTGTACTGGATCAGCTGGAACAGCTCGTTTTCGAACACTACCTGGCCTTCGGTCGTGGCCAAGTTGCGGCCTACTTCGAACGCTTTCTCGTCGGACAGGGAAATATGGCCCTTCTGGATATCGCCCAGCAGGTTGGCCAAGCCCTTGGTCAGGCTTTCGCCCTTGGTCTCGATCAGCTTCTGGTGCGCTTCCGGGTTCGTAGCCAGGAAGTTGGCCGGCGACATGGCATCGACCACCTGCTGGACGGCGAAGCGGATTTTCTGTTTCTGGTGAGGGCTCGCGTCAACGGCTTCCGCCATTTGCATGAGGAATTTGCTATTTAGCAGGTATGATGCCGCATTGAACGCGGACACCGGATTGCCCTGCCAGGCTTCGGACGAAAAGCGGCGGTCCTTCAGGGAAGGCGCCTTACCGGCCAGGAATTCCTGCCACAGCGCGCCGAACTCGCCCATATACTCGTTGCGCAGCTGCTCCATCGCCTCCGGGCGGACGGTTGCACCTGCATCGCGCAGCAGGGCGGCGCCTGGGACAGCATCCATCTCCGGCATCATCTTGAACCAGGATTGCCATTGCTGAGGATCGCTGATTTGCGTCATCCATGCGTTTGCGAAGGCTTGCGGGTCGGGCATGTTCATTTTTTGAGTCCGTTAAAAATACAATTTTGGAAAAAAATGTTGATTGTTGCTGTTGCCTGGCTCTACGTCACAATCCTGATGGCTTTCACGGAACCAACCGTGGTCGCGGGCATCATGACCTTCCTGCTGTATGGCCTGTTGCCATTAGGAATACTATTTTATCTAACAGGCGGCAAACGCCGCAAACGCAAACGGGCAGCCGAAGCCGCCCGTCGCAATGAACCACCTACTCCTTGATCCAGATCAAACTCGCCTGCCTTCCGGTGACCTTGTCCCTGCGGTAGGAATAGAAGCGGCTGGCATCGGTGACTGTGCATAAATCGCCGCCGCTGACATCTGTTACGCCGACCCGGCGCAGCGCAAGCCGGGCCAGCGCGTAAATGTCCGCCAGGTATTTGCCAGGCTGTCCCGGCCGCGCCACGAAGGCGGCCCGCACGGCAACCTCGCCCGCTGCCCCTTCGCCGGCCGAAGCAGCACCGGCCAGGAAGGTTGCCAACACCTCCTCGCCGACCTCGAATTCCTGCGGACCGATTGCCGGGCCAAGCCAGGCGATGATCTCGCCTTCGCCGGCCTCGGCGCGCATGGCGTCGACCGTCGCCTCGAGCACGCCGCCCGCCAGGCCACGCCAGCCCGCATGGGCTGCGCCCACGACCGTGCCGGCCCGGTCGGTGAACAGCACCGGCAGGCAGTCCGCCGTCTGGATGGCGCACACTGCGCCCGGCATGGCCGCGATACTGGCATCGGCCTCCGGGGTGCTGCCGCGCCCCAGGCGATCCGCACGCACGACCGCCGCACCATGCACCTGCGACAGCCACGCCGGCTCCGTCGGCAAGCGCCCGCGCAGGATTGCCCGGTTGAACGCGACATTCGATGGATCGTCGCCGACATGAACACCCAGGTTCAGGCCGCCGCCACTGGTAGCGATGGCCTGCGGGCCCGGCCCATAAGGATCGGGGCTCACGCCGCCGCGCCGCGTGGTACAGACAAAACCGATATTGGCCGGAGCACCGGGCCAGTCAGGCACCAGCCATTGCGCTCCCTGGAAAGATTGCTGCATTATTCGTCGTCGAATTCGTCGTCGTAGATATCGTAGTCTTCAAACTCCCCGTGCGTCGCCGCGGCGGCCGACAGTACCGACTCGTCCGGCTCCTCGATGCCGGCCCGGTCCATCAGCTCCTTGAAGTCATCCGCCAGCGGCACTACCCATTCCATCTGTTCGCCGGTCGCAGGGTGCACCAGGCCGAGGCGGCGCGCCTGCAGCGCCTGGCGCGGGAACACGCTGGCCATATGCTGCTTGCCGTAGACCTGGTCGCCGATCAGCGAGAAGCCCAAATGCGCCATGTGCACGCGGATCTGATGGGTGCGGCCTGTCTCCAGGCGGCACTGCACCAGCGATACCGGACGGCCGTCCAGCACGCCTTCGGCCAGGCGCTGGTAATGGGTAATGGCCGGTTTCGAGCCCATGCTGGTCGACACCGCCATTTTCACGCGATCCTTCTGGTCGCGGCCCATGGACGCATCGATGGTGCCGCTCATGCGCGGAGTGCCCCAAACGATGCACCAGTACACGCGCTTCACGGTACGCGCTTGCAGTTGGCGCACCAGGTCGGTCTGGGTCGGCAAGTCCTTGCCGACTACCATCAGGCCGCTGGTATCCTTGTCGAGGCGGTGCACAATGCCGGCGCGCGGCACGCCGCCCAGTTGCGGCCAACGGTGCAGCAAGCCATTCAGCATGGTGCCGGACCAGTTGCCGGCGCCCGGATGGACCACCAGGCCTGCCGGTTTATTGATCACCAGCAGGTTATCGTCTTCGAAAACGATATCCAGCGGCACGTCTTCCGGGGTGAATGCCACGTCTTCCGGCGCCGGCTGGGGGATGACCAGGATCTTTTCATCGCCATACACGGTGGCGCGCACTTTGGCCGGCTTGCCGTCGACGGTAATATGGCCCTCTTCAATCCAGGATTGCAGGCGGCCGCGCGAAAACTGGGGCACCATGCGCGCCACCACCTTGTCCAGGCGCTCACCGCAATCGGATTTACTCAGTTCGAGTTCGATCGGCGCGAGGGGATCGGCCGTTAAATCACCTTCAAAATCGGCGTCAAAATCGTTATCAGGCACTTGTTCTGCCGAATTCATCTCAGGTTTCAATATCACAGCATTCCCATCGGCTATAATCAGCCAAGTTTAGTATTTTGGTTAACGATTCCTTGCACATCAACATGCAAAAAAAATTATCAGTAGTTGCAGCAACAGTCGTACTGTTTAGTTTGTCAGCTTGTGGCCTGTTACCAGAACGTGCAGACGAGACTCGAGGCTGGTCCGCAACGAAATTATACTCGGAGGCCAAGGATGAACAGGCTAGCGGCAACTATGAACGTGCCGTCCAGCTCTTCGAACGCCTTGAATCCAGCTACCCGTTCGGCACGTATGCGCAGCAGGCGCAAATGGAAATCGCTTATTCCCACTACAAGGCGCAAGACCAGGCCCAGGCGCTGGCAGCCGTGGAGCGCTTCATCAAGCTGCACCCGAACCATCCGAACGTTGACTACATGTACTACCTGCGCGGCCTGGTGAATTTCAACGATTCGATCGGCTTGCTGAACTTCCTGTATGAGCAGGACCCGGCGGAACGCGACCCGAAAGCAACGCGCGAAGCGTTCGCCGCCTTCAAGGCACTGGTTGAAAAGTTTCCCGAAAGCAAATACACGCCGGACGCCATCGATCGCATGAAGTACCTGATCAACGCGATGGCCAAGTATGAAGTCTATGTGGCGCGTTATTACTACCGCCGCGGCGCCTACCTGGCAGCGATCAACCGTGCACAGGGCGTGCTGACCGATTACGCGGACTCGCCTTCGATCGAAGAAGCGCTGGCCATCATGTACCGCGGCTACGATAAGATGGGCAACACGACCCTGCGCGATGACACCAAGCGCGTCTTCGACAAGAATTTCCCTGAAAGCAAGATGCTGGCAGATGACGGGCTCAAGAAGAAGGCCTGGTATAACATTTGGTAAAACCGGCAAACCGGGGTCGGACCCATAGGGTCAGACCCCAAGCCCTTGTCAGGCTGCGATCTTGCGGCGGAATACCCAGGTAGTATCGTTCGAGGCGTCAGCTTCGAATTTGTAGCCATCCACATCGAATTTCTTCAGCTTGACCGGATCGGTGATGTTGTTCACCGCCGCATAGCGCGCCAGCATGCCGCGTGCGCGCTTGGCGAAGAACGAGATGATCTTGTATTTGCCGCCCTTCCAGTCTTCGAAGACTGGCGTAATGACCGGCATATCCAGCTTCTTCGGCTTGACCGACTTGAAATACTCGTCCGAAGCCAGGTTGACCAGCACCGGCGAGCCTTCCTTGTTCAGCGCCTCGGTGATCATGTCGCCCCAGAATTCGTAGAGATTCTTGCCGCGCGGGTTTCGCAGGCGGGTGCCCATTTCCAGGCGGTGCGGGTGAATCAGGTCCAAAGGCTTCAGCATGCCGTACAGGCCGGACAGGATGCGGATGCGCGACTGGGTGTAATCGAGCTGTTTCGCCGACATGCTGCGCGCATCAAGACCGTCATAGACGTCGCCGTTGAAGGTCATGACTGCCTGGCGCGCCTCGCTGGTATCTTTGGTCCATGAAGCATAGCGGGCCACGTTCAGCGTCGACAAGGCATCGGACAGGTCCATCAGCTCGCCCAGTTCATTTGGCGAAAAGCCACGCAGGCGCTCGATCAACTGCTCCGAATGATCAAGGAACGCAGGCTGCGTTGCGAGTTTGGTGGTTGGCGGAGTTTCCAGGTCAAGACTTTTGGCAGGCGACAGCACAATCAGCATAAGATTCAATATTCAAAACGAAAAACCCCGACATGATACCTGTTCCACTGCAAAATGCTCCGAAGCGCATCGTCATCGACACCAATGTCTGCCTCGACCTGTTCGTTTTCCAGGATCCGCGCTGGGCATCGCTGCTGGCGGCAATCGAAAGCGGCGCGGTCGAAGCGATCACCCGCGCCGATTGCCGCGCCGAATACCTGTTCGTCCTGAACTACCCTCACCTGCCGCTCGATGAAAGCACGCGCCCTGCCAGCGCGGCCCGTTTCGACCAGTACATCAAGGTAGTGCAGCCACCGGAATCGGGCGCGCGGCTGCCGGTTTGCACCGACCGCGACGACCAGAAGTTCCTGGAGCTGGCGCGCGACGCCCAGGCCGACATCCTGATCACCAAGGACAAGGCCCTGCTCAAACTTGCCAAGCGACTCGCGAAAGCCGGCATGTTCAAGGTCATGCAGCCGGAAAAATGGAGCCTGGAGGCTTGACATTCCAGTTTTACCCTCGGGGCAACACTTGTTTTATTCCGCTGCGCTAGAATGGAAAAAATGTCCTTTTCCTAAGCACGATGAAACAACTGACTTCCCGGCTGCCGCACATTGGTACCACTATTTTTTCGCGCATGTCGGCCCTGGCCGGACAACACGGTGCGGTCAACCTGGGCCAGGGCTTTCCTGATTTCGCCTGCGACCCCAAGCTGGTCGACATGGTCACCGTCGCCATGCGCGAAGGCTTTAACCAGTACCCGCCCGGCATCGGCGCGCTCGAACTGCGCCAGGCCATCGCCGAGAAAATCAGCCGCGTCTACGGCCACCATTACGACGTCAACACCGAGATCACCGTCACGCCGGGTGCGACGGAAGCGCTGACCACGGCCATCCTGTGCAGCGTGCACCCCGGCGACGAAGTGATCGTGATCGAGCCAGCCTACGACAGCTACCTGCCCGCCATCGAACTGGCCGGCGGCGTGCCGGTGCTGGTGCAGATGGACCTTTCGCCGCACGGCGGCTTCAGCGTGCCCTGGCCGCGGGTGGATGCAGCCGTGACAGAGCGCACCCGCATGATCATCATCAACACGCCGCACAATCCAACCGGAAGCGTGCTGCGCGCGGCCGACATGGAGGCGCTGCGCGCAATCGTGCGCGACACCGGGATCCTGATCCTGTCCGATGAAGTGTATGAGCACATGGTCTATGACGGCCAGCGGCACGAGTCCATGTGCCGCTACCCGGACCTGGCCGAGCGCTCGTTCGTGGTCTCCAGCTTCGGCAAGACCTATCACGTCACGGGCTGGAAGGTTGGCTATGTCGCCGCGCCGGCCATGATGTCGCTCGAATTCCGCAAGGTCCACCAGTACAACGTGTTCTCGGTGAACACTCCCATGCAGCACGGCATTGCCAGCTACATGGCCGATCCCGCGCCATATGTGGGACTGCCCGCCTTCTACCAGCACAAGCGCGACCTGTTTCGCAAAGGGCTGGAAGGCAGCCGCTTCGAGTTGCTGCCGGCGGATGGCACCTACTTCCAGTGTGTGCGCTACGACCGCATTTCCGCGCAATCGGAAGCGGACTTCGCGGAATGGCTGACCAGCGAAATCAAGGTCGCCGCCATTCCGGTTTCGGCGTTCTACCGCAACGGCAAGGATTCGGGCATTGTGCGCTTCTGCTTTGCCAAGAAGGACGAGACGCTGGCGCTTGCATTGGAGCGACTGGCGCGCGTGTAACACGAGGGGACAAACCTTGACGTCCCCCCCGTCCTAAAGGACGGGGATTCCTGCTTCCAGCGTCGCACGTCCGCGACGGAGAATGTTTAACGCAGCATTACGATCACGATCATGTACCGCACCGCATCCGCTGCATTCCCACTCTCTTATTCCAAGGCCTGCGATACCCTTCGGCCTCGAATCGGGCAGTGCGCCGCAATTCGAGCAGGTCTGGGTGGTAAACCGTTCGTCTACTTCCACGTACCGCGCGCCATGCCTCATGGCCTTGTACGCCAGCATCTTGCGGAAGGACGACCAGCCTGTATCAAGCACGGACTTCGCCAAGCTGGTTTGGGCGAGTCCGCTGGCATTGACATTGCCAACAGCAATATGGTCGAAGGCGCGGGCAAGCTCCACCGAACTTTTATGCAAAAAGTCCAGCCGGCGCCGCGCAGTACGCGCCTGGATGGCTTTGATGCGGCGCCGCTTGTGGGCTCGCTGCGCTACTGCCAGCGCCGCTTCAGCCTCACGATAAAAGCCCTGCGCTGGAATCTTTTCTCCCTCGGACGGTGTAGCGAGATCCTTCAAGCCAAGATCAATACCGACACCGTGGTCGAGTGGCCGGACCGGCGGCTCGGCTACCTCGATCACAATATTGAGGAACCAGTTACCGCGGCTGTCTTGTGCAAAGCAACTGCCGTCTTTGATCTTCCCTTCAGGAAGTGGGCGAGAGTAAAACACGCGGAGCGTATTGCCTGCAAAGCGAAACGCGTTGCCTTCCCGGTGCAGGTCGCGTCCTTTGAAAGGAATCCACCCCAACGATTTCCGGCCGCGATAGCGCAAATAAGCCCGACGGTGTTGAGTGCGCGATTTCGCGAACTGTTCGCATACGGCATTGATCACACCGGAGTGCAGCTCCAATTCTTTGCTGCTACCGGTCGTGAGCTTGTTCAAGTCGAAGCCGGTCAGCCAAGGGCGCTCAAACCGCAAGGCATCTTTCTGCCGGTCATTGCAGTAGTTCCAGACGAAATTCACCTTACGGGCTTGCAGATCAAGCAGCCCGTTTTTCGATTTCACACGGAAACGGTAGACGAGAATCATACTGTAAGTTTATACAGTATTTCACAAATCTCAAGGAGAACGGCCACGTTGCGGCCGGCTCCTTTCACTCCCCGCCCTGATGGACGGGGTTTCTCGGAGCAAATCTGATGAACCAGTACCTCAACAGCTTGCAGGACCTTGGCATGGAAGGCGGATCGCGGCTGGAGCCGCCCCCGTCCGTGCTGCATGAACTCAACCTCGCCAACAAGCGTCTGGAAAAACTGCTGGGGGATTTGCGCAACGAGCGCAATGCCGATGCCGACTTGCGCAACATCGCGCGCGAAGTGGTGCGCGCGGTCGAAATGAACCCCGACATCGCACTGGCCTGCCTGTTCCTGAACCAGATTGCCGGCACGTATGCGGTACGCCATTGCATTGAAACCGCCATCGTGGTGATCCTGGTCGCGCGCGGCCTGGACAAGGCATCCGATGAAGTGATTTCCTTGACTGCCGCCGCGCTCACCATGAACGTCGGCATGCTGCGGCACCACGACAACTTCCAGTGCAAGCCCGGCACGCTGAATAGCGAAGAAATGGCGATCGTGCGCCGGCACCCGGAAGACAGCGCGGAAATGCTGAAGTATGCAGGCGTTGAGGATGACGAGTGGATTTCCTGCGTCCTGATGCACCATGAGAACGACGACGGCAGCGGCTACCCGGCCGGCATGACGCGCGAACAGATCACCCACAATGCACGCCTGCTTAGCCTGGCCGATCGCTATTGCGCTCGCGTTTCGGCGCGCAATTACCGCTGCTCCATGCTGCCGGACGAGGCGCTCGAGAAGCTCCTGCACGACCCCCTGCATCCGGCCGATCCGGTCTTGCAGGAGCAATTCCACCGCCAGCTCGGCAAATACCCGCCCGGCGTGCTGGTGCGCCTGGCGAACGGGGAACTGGGTGTGGTGACGGGGCGCGACAGCGGCGACGGCGCGCTGGAGGTGCACTGCATGCGCGATGCGGCCGGCAAGGCCCTGCCAGCGTCGGTGCAACGCCGCACCGACCAGCCGCAATGCGCAATCCTCGAGGCCCTCACCGAGGACCAGGCGGAACTGCGCTTCAGCATGAAGCAGATCTGGGGCGCTCAGGCCGCACTTTAATTGAGCTGCTGGAGGCGCCGTTCGACGAAGGCTTGCAGTTCCGGCGACAGTCGCCCTGAATCCAGCGCACGCTGGAAGGCCGGCTTTGCTTCCGCGTGACGCTTGTCGCCCTGCAGCGCAATCCCAAGCCCCATCCACCAGACGCCGTTGGCCGGCTGCAGCTGCACGGCCGCCTGATAATGCTGGGCGGCCTCGCGATGACGGCCAGCCCGCTCCAGCACTCCGGCCATCATCGCACGGTAGTCGGGATTCGATTGTGCGTAAGGCAGGCCTTGTTCCAGTGTATCGAGGGCGCCGCTGCCGTGCTCGAGTTGCAGGCGCGCCAGCAGCATGGCCATGCCCGACTGCTCCGGATTCAGCGCCAGTGCTCGCCTCAAATGGCGCATCGCATCGGCCTGCTGGCCGGACTCCACCAGCACGCCAACCAGAGTTTCGCGTGCCGCCAGGTAGCGCTGGTCGATGTCGAGCGCAGCTTCGAGGTCCACAATGGCTTCCGCTACGCGCCCAGACGCGAGCTTGCCCTGTGCACGCTGGAACAGTGCCGTCGCTGAGGCCTGTGCACCGGTCTCTCGCGATGCAGGCGACACCGCACCACCGGCGTTGGCCGCGGCGCGCAATTGCGACGGCACGGCCGCCGGTCCGGCGCCTTCGCGACGGCGCACCGGAGCCTTGCTTGCCGCGCCGCTGTCATCACGCTTGACCAGGCTGGCGCCAGGCGGTTTGGCCAGCGCCGGAGCCCCCGCTTCCGCTCCATCCTTGGCGCCAGCCGCTGGCGGCGCAGCGGCCGCGGCCTCGTTTGCGGCTGGCAGTTGCAAACCATCGACCATTTGTTCAGGTGGCGTCGCTTGCGGCTTTTCCGCGACTGGCGCCTGCCGGATCATCCCCGTGGCCGGCGCCGGTACCGCATCCGCAGGCGCACTGCGCAGATAGCGCCAGCCGGCAAAAGCGGCCACAGCTACGACGACAACCGCTGCCGCAGCAGCAATCAAGACCACGTGATTTCGGGAAGACCGTTGCTGGACTGCCTGCACGGAATCCGACAGGCCGGCCCCTTTTGGCGCGCCCCCCCTGGCATCCAGGTCTTGCAGCATTTTGTTAATCAGGCTCATAAAGTCAACCGGTAAGACAGCAATGCGCCCGCAGCAGCGAGTGCGGCCAGGGCAAGACCCGTGGCCAGCCACGGCCAGCCACGTTGGCGCGCCACGGCGGTATCCCTGGCGGCCAGCTTGACGTGGTGGGTGTCAATGCACTGGCGCCCTTCGCCGTATGCGGCGAGCATGGCCTTGTGCGCGATGATGTTGACCAGCCGCGGGATGCCCCGGCTGGCGGCAAACAGCTTGCGCACCGCCCCTTTGCTGAAAAGGCGGGCACCTGTAAACCCCGCCACGCGCAGCCGGTGCGCCAGGTAATATTCCATGTCGTCGCGCGTCAACCCGCCCAGGTCATGCTGGAATGTGATGCGCTGCGCCAGCTGGCGAATCGACTGCGCCTGCAGGTGTTCATTGAGTTCGGGCTGCCCGAACAACACGATCTGCAACAGCTTGCGCTTCTCGGTTTCCAGGTTGGTCAGCAGGCGCAGCGCCTCCAGGCTCTCGCGCGGAATCGTCTGCGCCTCGTCGATGCACAGCACCACGCGCTTGCCTTGCCCTGCCAATTCCAGCAGGCGTGCGGTCAGCGACTTCAGGAGCTGGTGCTGGTCGACATCGCTCGCCAGCGGCAATTCCAGTTCGTCGGCCAGGGCCAGCATCAAGGTGCGCGGCTCAAGCAGCGGGTTGGGCAAATAGGCTGTGACGAAATCCTCGCCCAGCGTTTTCATGAACGTGCGGCACAGCAGGGTCTTTCCCGTGCCGACTTCGCCCGTGATCTTGATGAAGCCCTCGCCGCTGCGCGCAGCCACCAGCAAGGTGTTCAGCGCTTCCTGCGAGTGCGGGCTCTTGAAGAAAAAGCTGGTGTCCGGCGTAATGCCGAAGGGCGCCTCGCGCAAGCCGAAGTGGCTCTCGTACATATCAGCGGCGCCCCGTGGTCTGCTTCGGATCGAGGAGCTCGATGCGGCGGCTGCTCTCCATCAGGTCCTGGCTCCAGTCGCTGGCCGTATCGACAATCGTTGGCTTGATCAGGACCACCAGCTCGCGCTTCTGGATGCTGTCAGCAGTGCTGCGGAACAAGCTGCCGATCACTGGAATGCGGCCGGCAACCGGGATCTGCGAGCGGTCGGCACTGGTCGACTGGCGCATCAGGCCGCCGATCGCCACCACGCTGCCGTTCTCGCCGCGCACCATGCTGTCCATTTCAGAAGTGGCCGACGCCGCCAGCGGCAGGTTCAGGCTGCCGGCATTGCCGAGGTTGATATTCTTGTTCACTGTCGACACCTGGCTTACCGATGGATGCACGTGCAGGATGATGTTGCCCTTGTCATCGATCTGCGGCGTCACGTCCAGCACCACGCCGGAGAAGAAAGGCTGCAGCGTCACGTTCGGCGACACCGTGCCATTGCCGGTCGCATTGGTATTGGTGGTGGTGCTGACGCCGGTGACGAAGAACTCGTCGGTGCCGATCTTCAGCACCGCCTTCTGGTTGTTCAGCGTGGCGATGCGCGGGCTGGACAGCACATGCACCGTGCCCTGCGACTCCAGGAAGGAAATCAGCGCGGCAAAATTGGAGTTCTGGAACGCCAGGCCGAATAGCGACCCAGCCGCACTGGTGGCCGTTGCCAGGGTAGTGCCGGGCGTACCGGACATGCCGTTCGGCTGGTTCAGCAGGGAATTGACGCCATTGATGCGCGGCGCAAGCGTCGTGCCGGGACCGACCATGCCGGCCGAAATGCGCGAGCCGAAAGCCGCCCAGTTGATGCCGGACTGCGCCTTTTCGCTCAGCTCCACCTCCAGGATTTTTGCCTCGAGGATGACCTGGCGCGCCACCGCCAGCTGCGTCGCTTTCAGGTAGCGGTCGACGTTGCGCAAGTCCTCCGGCATGCCGCGGATCACCACCAGGCCCGATTGCGGGCTGATGACGACGGCGCGCCCATCCTTGCCGGCGCCGACGATCGCTTCCAGCGACAGTTTCAGCTCGGCCCAGAAATCGGACTCCGATCGCGTGGTGACATTGGCCGCTTCATCCAGCACGTTGGCATTGGGTGAATTCGGATCGCCGTTATTGTTGTTGCGGTTCTGGCGGTTGTTATTGTTCTGGTCGCCGTTGTTATTGTTGTTATTGCCGTTGTTGCCGGCATTTTGCACCGAGGTCGACGTCACGCGCAGGTTCGACGAACCGCGGCGCGATGCGGTCAGGTAATTCACCTGGAACATCCGGCTTTGCATGGTCAGCGGCTTGATCGTGATGCGCGTGCCCTCGATCCGGTAATCGTAGCCATACATTTCGCGCACGGCTTCCAGCGCCTCGGCAATCGTGACGTCCTTCAGGTTGGCCGTGATATTGCCGCTGACTTCAGGATGCACCAGCATGTTGTAACGGGTGCCCGCCACCAGTGAATTGAAGAACTGGTTTGCCGGCACGTCGTTGAACGCCACATTGAAGCGTTCCTCCAGCACCGGCCGTGCCTTGGGCAACTGTCCTGCCAGCTGTTCGGCCGACGGCAGCAAGGCGTCCGAAACCTGCTGCGGGACGGGCGCGGCCGCAGCCGACTGCGCGGCGGATTTCACCTCCTTGCTGATGGAACTGTAAGTGTCGCGCATCGGCGTCTGGGTACATGCTGCCAGCATCGCGAATGCGCCGCTGCCCATCGCCAGCCGGCAAAATTGTGAAGCTTTCGAGATGCTCGTTTTCTCTGTCATGGCTGTCGCGCCTTATCCTGTCCCGATGATACCAATTTCAATACTTGTTTTTGCTTCCCGCGTTGCAGGACGACGGCACCCTCGCGCACTTCGACCAGCACGGCGCCGCCTACCTTCCCGCCCAGCGGGACAATGGCGCCGTCGATTACCGCCAGCTTGCGTCCGCCCGGGCGGCGTGCCAGCAGCACCGACTGCAGTTGCGGTCCGGCGGCAGGCACTGCCGCGGCCGGGCCGCTGCGCTCCGCTTGCGGCGCCAGCACTTCCGGCGGCGGCCTGGTCGGGTCGGGCAACGCCGTTTGCGCCAGCGCCGGGATGGCGGCGAGGACCGCCAGGGCGGCCAGGATCTTTCTCATATCTGCACCCAGGTTTCGTCGAGACTCAATGTGTACACCGTCAATGTCAGGCTGGTTTCGGGGTGCTTGATCACGTTCAGGCGCGCGCTGCCCCATATCAGGCGCGGCGTCACTTTTTCCAGCGTTGCCATATAGCCCAGCAGGTCGGCATAGCTGCCCTCCACCACCACCTCGACACCGTGGCGATACAGGATCGCCGGGGCCTGGCTGGCCGGCTGCGGCCCCGTGCCCGGCGCAGCTGTGCCGGCCTGGTCGAACTGTCCGTCCCGCAAGCCGCTGACCGGCAAAGTCTTCATCCCAACCACTTTCAGCCCGGGATGCCCGGCCAGCATCTGTTGCAGCAGCGGGACAATGCGCTGCGGCTGCACCATGCCCTGCTTGCGGTTCAGTAAATCCTCGCTGGTGGCGCGGGCTTCTTCCTGCACTGCGGCCAGACGGCGCCGCATGGTGGCGTTCGGGTCCGATTCATAAGCCTTCAGCGCAGCGGCAATCTGCTTGTCAATCGCGTCGACTTGGGCCTGTCCTTGCTGGATCGAGGCCTGCAGGGACTGGCGCTCCGCCAGCATGGGTCCGAATTTTCCGAACCATGCGATACCTGCAACCAGCAGGATCCCCGCAGCGAACAGGGCCACGCGCCGCGGCAGCGGCATCGCATCGATGCGTTGTTCCAGTCTCAGCAGCGCGGCCTTCATGGATTCCCCCCGCCAGGCGCGGCAGCCGTGCTGCGCAGCCGGAATTCAAGGAAACGTGCCGGTGGCGCTTCGACCGGTGCAGGGGCGGCAGCGGCCAATGCGCTGGCTGCGGTGCTGCCTGCTACCGGAGGCAGCGTGCCAAGCGGCACGCGTCCCGCTGCATCGACAGCCGGCGCCTGCGCTGGCGCAGGACCCAATTCCAGGGTCCGGAAGGATTTGCCGCGCAATACGGGTTCGCCACCGAGGCGCGACAGGTAGGCAGGCACCAGGGCCGCTTGCAGCACACGGCCCTGCATGCTCACCTCGCGCCGCTCGCCCTGCACCGCCACTTCCGTCAGCCATAGGCCGTTGACGCTCTGGCGCGCCAGGGCGCGAAAATATTCCGCAAAGCCTTGTCCGCCTTCGCCTTCAGCCTGGTGCAGCATCTGCATCGCCTGCCGCAAGGATTTCAGGCGCGCTTCCTTGGTCTCGAGCTCCGTCTTCAGCAGCGGGTCGCTGGCGCGCGGCGCGAACTCCACAGCCACCGCTTGCATGCGGGCCTGCCGCTCCTTCAATCGGCTCTCTTGCTGCGACGCCTGCTCGCGCAAAGGCTGCAATTGCCGGCCCGCGAACAGAACGATCGCAATGGTGCCGGCGATCAAGGCCAACAGGGCCAACGCCATGCCGCGCGCACTGAGGCTGTGGCGCTGGCGCATGAAGATCGGGTTGAACAGGTTGATCTGCTGGCTCATGGCACGATCACTTCCTGGCGCAATGCCGCACCGAGGGCAAAGAAGTAATGCGCCTGCTGCGCGCTGTCCAGCAATTCAGGCACCCCGGACAAGTCGATCACTTCCTCCAGCTTGCATTGGACCACGGGCATGTACATATTCGACGACAGGTAATTCAGCAGCGATTCGCCGCAACCAGGGGCCAGAACCATCCTGGAGATTGAAACAAAGCCGAACTGGCGCTCGAAGTGGTCGAGCGAACGCTGCACCTCCAGCATCAGCCGATCCAGCGCGGCATGGCGGCGATCGGCATCGCCTTCTTCCAGCAGCGCCGGCGTGACATCGATCCTGCGCGCCAGGTACAGCTCGCCCAGGTAGGTAACGGTCAACAGGCCGCCCTGCGGGCCAAGCGACAGCAGGGCCAGGCCGCGCCCATCCTGTTCCAGCAGGGCCGATACATTGCGCTGGGCAGTCTCGGGGATGTCGATCACTTCCAGGTCGATCCCGGCGCCGAAGAACAGTTCCTGGCGCTGGCGGATCACGCTGTTGCGTGCCGCCACCACAAACATGCTCGGCGTGCGGCCGCTGGCGCGTTCCACCGGAATGGCCATTACGTCGAAGGTCGCGTCATCGACGTGGAAATCCAGCATGTCTTTCATGCGCCAGCGCACCGCGGTTTTCAGTTCGTCTTGCGGCACATTGGGCGCCTCCAACGTCAACAGCTGGTAATCGCTGGGGGCGAGCAGCGTGCTGCAGCGGAATCGCGCGGCGTTGCGCGACCGCGCCGCACGCGCCAGGGTTTCTTCCGCCCCTTGGCCTTCCAGCCCCGCCTCCACACAGCCAAGCAGCACGGGCGTGCTGGCGCCCTGGCGGCGCATCGTCGCCAGGGCCATACCCTGCGGCAAAGGCGCAAAGACCAGCCAGGCGTCTTTTTCCTTTTTAGCTTTCGAAAAGAATCGCATTGCGCCCTGTCTTCAAACTTTTAGATGAAGAAACAACCGTAATTGTTTGATTAATATGCCATATTTTGCCATCGTTCAGCCCCGGTGTCAGTACAGTTCTCTTATATAGGTGACAGGTGTGTTGCGATAAATGCCAAAAGTTGCCCTGCCCACGGTACTGGGCAGCCATTCCGGCGCCAGCAGAGGGTCGAAGTAGTAATCCGCCGTGCCGCTATTGCCCGCCCCCGGCGCGCTCATCAGGAAGCGCGTCTGGCCATTGCTGATGGACCGCAGCGCGGTCGAGGTCGCGCCGAGGACGGTCTTGCATGCAGTCCCGGACAGCAGGTTTTTCTTGCAGTTCGTAAAGCGCAACAAGGCCGGATTGACCACGTCCGCCATGGAATTCCCGGCGCTGGTGGCCCAGCGCGTACCGTTCCAATATTGCACGGTCGCGTTGACCGGCTGGTACTGCAGCTCCGAGCCGAAAAGATTCGGCAGCTGCAGGCGCGCGTTGACCAGCACCACCTGGCCTTCGACCAGGTCGCGCGCGGCGTCGTAGCCATACAGCGAGCTGACACCGTCGGCATCGGTCGCGCGTACGTACACCAGCACCGGCGCCTGGCGGCCGGTGTTTGCGGCGCCGGCAATCGAATACGGGTTCGCCAGCTTGTAGTCGACCGATAGCGACAGAGTCCCGTCGTCGTTATCGAAATCGATGTCGCCGCTGTCTTTCACCATTGCCGCTTTCTTGTCGCGCCGCAGCGCGTTGTCGGGCGCGCTGGCGCCGAAGACCAGTACGGGGCACACACCGCCGCTGGGCGGAGCAAGGGTCTGGTTGCCCGCGCCGCACATGTAAAGGGCTTTGGAAAATGCACCGCGGTAGTTCTTCAGCAGGTTGCCGTCCACGTCATGCG
The DNA here is from genome assembly GCF_049904655.1 of Pseudoduganella sp. R-34. Lineage (NCBI taxonomy): Bacteria > Pseudomonadati > Pseudomonadota > Betaproteobacteria > Burkholderiales > Oxalobacteraceae > Pseudoduganella > Pseudoduganella sp. R-34. Next base: position 3,324,269 of record NZ_CP184572.1, on the reverse strand, counting down.
CCGTCACCGTGGCGGCAAACGGCAACCCCGAATACACCATGCCGCTGGTGGCGGAGCAAGGAACGTCGGCCGGGCACGGCAGTATTGGGCCCAGCGAATCCGGGGCTTCCACCGCGGTATTGAAATGATCGGGCACGAAGCGGCCGATATTGGTGGTGGCCGGGCTGATGCCGCCGCTGCCAAGGTAGTCGTTGCCGGCCAGGGTCGCCTTCACGGTAATGATGCCGACCTCCGGATATTTGAACGTGCCGCTTGAGCGGCCCAGCGAAAACGGATCGAGGCTGCCTTGCAGCTCTGGCTGCGCCACCATGTCGGTGAAGCTCAGCCCATCGCTGGGATTCGGATCGAAGTTCACGCTGCGCGGTGAAATCTCGTTGCCGAAGTTCTGTGCAAAATATTTGGTGCCGCTGGTCTTGTCCCGGGTGCGCACGCCCACGCGGATCGTGAACGGCTCGCCGGCGGCAGCGAACTTGCCGCCGCTGGCGGTGCTGGCGCCCGGATTGTCGGTGCGGGTGCCATTGGCGGCAGTCTTGAAGACCTCCATCTCCAGCATGTACGGACGCATGACCACCGGCCCGCTGGCCCCGGTCTTGCCTGTCGAATCCTGCATGAACAGCTTGATGCGGCCGACATCGAAATAATTGAACGTCAGCGGGCTGCTGATGCTGGCCTGGTTGGCATCGACCACCAGGGCACGGTACAGCGACCATTGCGCACCGCTTGGCGTGGCGCTGCTCTCGGCGCATTTCGGCAGCAGCGAGGCGCGGTCGGGGAAGGATGCGAACTCCGACGATCCCTTGACCGGGTCCTGGCAGGACATGCCAAAGCGCATCGACACCACCGTCGGCAAGGTCGTACTTGGCGCGGTTGGGACGCCGGAAGAATTGACCAGCGTGATATAGACCGGAATATCGTCGCCGGCGATCACGCTCTTCCAGTCGATGAACAGGCATTGCCCGGTGCTGCCGAATGCCACGCCCTTGGTGCACTTCGATTGCGTAAAGACATAAGGCGCGACGGCGACCGAAGCGGTATCGGTGTCGCTGTTGTTCGACATCTGGTTGTCGAACTCGCTTCCGCTGACGGTGACGGTGTTGCTGAGCGAATTGGTCACGGCGTTGACCATCACGGTCAGTTGCAGCGGCGGCGCACTGGCGCCCACATCCAGCGGCGTGTTGTAGTTGCAGGCAATTTTCTGGCCAGCCTGGGCGCAGGTCCAGCCATCGCCGCCCGCATACACCAGGCTGACTTGCGAAGGAAGGTTGTCGACCACCTGCACGGTTCCCGGCTCGGCCGCGGGTCCGTAATTGGTGACATCTACCGTGTACACCATGGTCTGGCCAAGCGTCGGCGCCTGGTCGCGCGAGATCGAAATGCCCAGGTCGGTCACCGGCGTATTCGGTACCGCGATAATCTCCGCGCTCAGCAGCACCAAGTCCTGGTCGGAACGGTACACGGTGGTCGCGCTGGTCTGCCCGGACTGGATCACCGGACTGCTGACCGTGTACGAGTCATAGTCGATACCATAGGAAACCGAGTCCGTGCCGGCAATGGTGCTGACCGAATTGAACTGGTTACCAGGCGGATTCACGCTATTCGACATCGAATAGCCGTTGAAAGTCAGGAATTCGCCGCTCGAAGTACTGCTCAGCGTTGCGTCGCCTTCCCAGGTAATGTGCGCCACACGACCGGTATGGGTCGTCAGCGGCGGAATCTTGAAATTCGACAGCGACAGGCTCACGCTGCTGTACTGGATGTACTGGAAGCCTTCATAGATGTTCAGCACCCTGAATGTTTCACTTGGCAGCGAGTAGACCACCACCATTGACCAGCCGCCAACCACGGCCTGCACATCGCACCATTTCGCCGAGTTATTGATGGTCAGGCCGGAAAACGTATATTTGCCATTGCGCTTGGCTGTGACCTCGGCCGTAATATCGTAGGCGCCGCTGAAAAAATCGTAGCCCACGGTAGCGCTCTTGTACTGGCGCGAGGCAGGCGCGGTAATCGCCTTGCCTTCGAACACCACGGCGTAGTCGGTGGTGGTGCCGGAAGCGGCCCAGTAAAGCTGGGCGCTGAGGATCTTGGCGGTTGTTGGAATCCCGCTCAAGGTCACGTCCGTGGTCTCGTTGGCCGCATAGATGGTGCAAGGATTGGTCGTATTGGATGCCTTGCGCAGCGTCCTTTCCGCCCCGACAAAATTGACGTTGCCGGCAAAACTCTTGAACAGCGAAATGGTGGTGTCGGCGTGCGCGCTCGCCACCAGCGCCATCAGCATGGCGACAGTGTGCAGCAGGCGGCGAAGGCACAACAGGCTATTCACTTCTTCATTCTCCGAAATCGACCTGGATGACGCGTTGCACGTAGTCGGAACTATTGTTCGCATTCGGGCAAGCGCCCGCCGCAGGCTGGTTGCAGGCGACCGATCGCATCCGATAGCGCTTGATCGCTCCCAGCACGGTGGTGGTGCAGGTCACCGTGACAGTATAGGGGCTGAGGGTAGTGTTGGCGGGCATGGCAAAGCTCGACGTGGACGAGGCCCCGCTCGCTGCCGGACACAAGGCGCTGCTGCGCAACTGGCGGTGCAGCCCCCATTCCACGCCCGAGCGCGCGGCCTGGTAAGCGCGCGTGCCCTGCACGTCCAGCCCGAAGGCCGCCTGCTGCGTGGAGGTGACGCTGACGATCGCCACCGCCAGGAATGCCAGCACGACGACCAGGAAAATGGCCGCTACCAGGCTCACGCCGCGCTGCCGCGAATATTGGCGCATGCTTGTCATATCGGGTTGTCCACGTGGATCTGGTGGAATAGCTGCACCGATTCCGCCGGCATGTCCGGCCGCGCCAGCGTCAAGCTAATGCCCAGCAATCCGGAGCGGGTATTGGCGATATTCGCCTCGTAGGTGAAGCGGCAAGCCGTGACATTGGTCGCCAGGATCGCAGTATCGGCTGTCGCCGGCGGCGTGTAGTTCCATTGCCGGACCAGTTGGCGGTTCGCCAGGTCGCACACGAACTTGACCGGGCCGGTCACCACCTGGAAGCGGCGCGCCGGCGAACTCAGGATGGGAGCAGTGGCGCCCGCGCTGGCGAAAGGATTGCTGGCCAGGGTCACGACATTGCCCGCCACGGAACTGACCAGGGCGATATTGTCGCCAGCATAAGCATCTGCGCGGTCGATGCCGGGTCCCAGGTTGTACACCACGATGGAATCGGTTCCCGGCACGATCGCAGGCGAAGGCATCTGGCCCACTACGGTAAAACTGCGCTTGGTGCTATCGGTGAAGTCCAGGTAGCCGGCGCCTTCGTCGTCTTCTTCGGCAAGATAGCGTCCGCCGGATTTGGTCGGAAAGAACTCCACGGTGGCCCCGCCGCCGCTGACCCGCAGGCTATTGGGCAGCGCCCTGCGCACCTCGCGCGCAATGCGCCGCACCGCGATATCGGCGGCGTCGCTCAACTCGGCGCGCGCGGCGCTGTCGACATAGGCTTGCACCGGCGCGCGCAGGAATACGGCAACCATGCCGGCCACGATGCCGGTCAGGACGATCACAACGATCATCTCGATCAGCGTAAAGCCCGCTGCCCGCTTCATTGCGCCACCTGCGGCGAATGGCGTGTGCGATAGGTGTCAAGCTCCACGAAGTCGCTTGCCAGCGGGCCGTGCGTCACGCGCACCGTCAGGCGCAGCACTTCCTGCGTCGCCAAGGCGGCGGTCGACGGGATGCCGTTCAGCGGCTCGGCGCGCAAGGTCAGCGTCGCTGCGTAGCCGCTCACGCCCAGCTCGTTGCCGGCGGCATCGACCAGCTTTCCGGCCCCGTTATTGAAGGCGGCGTATGGCATCCCAAGGCTCGGCACATAGTCATTGATGTTGTTGTACGGCCGTGTGCCACCCTCGTTGCCGACCGCTTCCGGCGTCGCACAGTCGGCCGGCGCTGTCGGGTTTTCCGTGGTGTCGAGCGGATCGCAGAACGTGAACGCGGCAAGCTGGACTTCCTCCAGCAAGCCTTCGGCAATCAGCAAGGCCTGCTTGCGGCGTAGCGGGTCCGCGCTGGCATTGCTGGTATTGGCCAGCGTGCGCAGGATGGCTGCAGCCGCAATGCCGACAATGATGATGAACAGGATCAGTTCGATGAAAGTCAGGCCCGACTGGCGATCGTGTCTAATAGACATAGCCGGTTTCCCATTGCACCCGGACGGCCTGCTGTGTGTTGCCGGCACTCACCTGAAGGTTGAGGGAGCTGAACTCCGCGCCGGAAGACAACTGCGGCTTGCCGGAAGCGTCAAAAAAGAAATGGTTGTTTGCTGCGCCCGCCGGCGACAGTCCCAGGACCACATTGGCCGGCGGGGCTACGCAGGCCCACGAGCGGTCGGTGCCGCACTGTCCACCGCTGAAGCTGTTGCCGCCGCCTGGATCGCGCACGTGATTGGCGGCGCTGCAGGTGGCGGCGAAGCAAAGCGCCACGCTTGAGCTGTCCAGGTAGACATAAATCGGCCGGTTCTGCGCAATGGCCAGCTGCTGGCCGTAGCGCAGCGTCGCCCTCATTTGCGCTGCAAATCCCGCCGCGTCGTAGTCACCGCGCACGAAAAAGCGGCCGAACACGACTGCCGACAGAATGCCGACAACAACCAGCACAATGATCAGCTCGACCATTGTGAAGCCGCGCCCAGGCGAAGCTCCGCTGGTTGCCATCGATTCCTTATAGTGCCTGGCGGCTTAGCAGCCGGACGTGTCCGTCGAAATGGCAGGCGGCGTTACAACCGGCGGAGTCGCCGAAGAGATGATCGCTGCTGTAAATTTCACGTAGCACTTGGCAGCTTTAGTGGTACCTGCCACGCTCTTCGGTACAAAAGCAACCTCGCTACTCGAGGTCGTAGGGCTAGTGGTCCCCGACGAGCTTGGGGCGATGGTCGTATAGTCGTTGCTATTGATGCCGGCCATGTCGGCGATGTGGGAATTTACGGTAGCCGAGACAGTTGGATAGCCGGCGGTATCAACCGGGACATCCAGGCCTTCCATCTTGACCGTGCTCCCTTGCGAGATCAGCCAGCGGCTATGGACCATCGAATTTGCAGCGTTCAGCGAACCACGCACTGCTGCGACGCTCGCAGCGCGCGCCTCACTGCCGACGTCCATGAAGCGCGGCAGCGCAGTGGCGGCCAGGATGCCGAGAATCACGATCACAACGATCAGTTCGATCAGGGTAAAGCCAGCTTGCTGCGAGCGGGGCATCGAATTTGGAAACTTTTTCATCACTTCTCCCATGAGTTCAAAAATCATATGGACCAGCTTCGTGGCTAGTCATTTAGTTGATTCAGAACAACACCGGCATTTTCTGCGGGCAGCTCTGAAGGCCTGACAGTTCGTTCGGGCAAGCGGCGCAATTCTAACTTGAAATAGAGCATTTGTTGTTGCTTCAATGAAGATTTCTCCGGAGCAAGTAAAACATAGACCAGCTCTTTCGACTCCCTATCAAAGAACCACGTTCCCGGTCGTGCAGGAGCGCTGCCACGGTTTGCAAACTCGCCGTCGTAGTTGACGGGCTTCACCTCGAGCAATTGCATGGGATTGCTACCCTCGAGATCATCAGTTGTTGCGGTTGATCTTAGGCGATGCAATTCGACTGCGGCGCGCAGTTGTGCCAGCGTCACATCTATTGCCCGCTCTTCTGCGCTTTTAGTGTAGAACGGAATCTTGCTGAGGAAAACCGCCAGTAGCGCCAAACCAACGATCAACCACGCCAACCCTTCAAACCGCCTGAACCTGCTCAGCCTTCTCATTTTTTGAAAGCGACTTTGCCCAGGTCCCAGATCGGCAGGAACACGCCAAGCGCCAGGATCAGCACCATGATGCCCAGGAAGGTGATCAGGATCGGCTCGATCTGTGCCGACAAGGTCTTCAGCTCATAATCGACCTCGCGCTCATACATCGCTGCGATTTCTTCCATCAGGTCATCCAGCGATCCGGTCTCTTCACCGACGGCGATCATCTGCAGCACCACAGGTGTAAACACGTTTGCCGCCACCGCAGTGCGCAGGATGCTTTCGCCGCGCTCGACGCCATCGCGCATTTGCTCAACGCGGGCCGCCAGGTAGGCATTGTCCACCGTCTGCGACACCACCGTCAGGGCCTGCACGATCGGCACGCCACTGCGGGCCGACAGCGAAAAGCTCCGCGCAAAGCGCGACATGGTGCCCTTATGGATGATCTTGCCGGCGATCGGCAGGCGCAGCTTCCATCGGTCCCATTTATAGCGCCCTTTTTCGGTTGCGATCCATGAGCGCCATCCAAACCCGGCAACCACCAGCGCCGCCGCGAAGAACGGCCAGTACTGCACGGTGAAATTCGACGTCGCCAGCAGGATGCGCGTCATCAGCGGGAGCTCGGCATTCAAGCTGCGAAACACCCCTTCGAAAGCGGGGATCACCCACATATTGATCACCACCATCGCCACGGCCATCGCGATCATCACGAAGGTCGGATAACGCAAGGCGGTACGCACGCGCTCTTTCATGTCGCGCTCGAATTCAAGGTGGTCGAACAGGCGCAGGAAGACTTCGTCCAGCCGGCCGGTCATTTCGCCGACCCGGATCATCGACAGGTAAAACGGCGTGAACGCTTCCGGATGGCGGCGCATGGATGCCGATAGTTCTCGGCCGGCATCGAGCGACTCGCGCAGGTCCGCGATCACGCGGCCAAAGGCCTTGCTGATCGCCGATTCCTGCAAGCCTGCCAAGCCGCGCATGATGGGGACGCCCGATTTCAGCAAGGTGTACATCTGGCGGCTGAACAGCTGCACGTCCATCGAATTGACGCTCTTTTCCGTCAGCCGTTCCCACAAGTTGGCCAGCCCCGACTTGCCCGGCGCGCGGTCGGCGGTTTCGGTAATCTCGACCGGCGTCACGCCCGTTGCAAACAGCTGGTCGGCAACGGCCCCGCTGTCGGCCCCTTCCAGCACGCCGGCGAGCAATTCACCACGGCCATTCCGGCCTTTGTATGCAAAGTAAGGCAACTCAATCCTCTAGCTGGTTACTGATACGCATCGCCTCGGAAACGGTGGTACGTCCCTGCACCACCAGCTGTACCGCCTGGCGCCGCAACGTCTGCCCAGCCATCTGCTGCTGCGCCGCCTTCAGGAACGTGGCCGGATCGGGATCATTGGCCGCGTCGACCACGGACTGGGTCATTTCCAGCAGCTCGTAGATACCGGTGCGTCCGCGATAACCGAGGCCATTGCAATGCGAGCAGCCTTTGCCATGGAAGTACCTGCCCAGGTCGACCTTGTCCTTCAATTCGAGGCTGAGCCATTCGTGCTCGTTTGGCGTCAGGGTGTAGGGCGTGGTGCAGGACTCGCAGATCACGCGCAACAGGCGCTGTGCCAGCACCGCTTGCAGCGAACTGCCCACCATGTAGCGCGGCACTCCCATGTCCATCAGGCGCAGCGGCGTGCTTGCGGCGTCGTTGGTGTGCAGGGTCGAGAGCACCAGGTGGCCGGTCATGGCGGCGCGCAGGCCGATCTGCGCGGTTTCCTGGTCGCGCATCTCGCCGACCAGCACGATGTCCGGATCCTGGCGCAGGGCCGAACGCAGCACGCGCGCGAAATCGAGTTCGATCTTTTCATTGACCTGCACCTGGTTGATGCCTGCCAAGCGGTATTCAACCGGGTCTTCGACGGTGATCAGCTTCTTCTCCATCGAATTCAATTCCGCCAGTGCGCAATACAGCGTGGTGGTCTTGCCGCTGCCGGTCGGGCCGGTCACCAGGACCAGGCCATTCGGACGCGCCACGATGGCGCGGAAGCGCTCGAGCAGCTGCTTGGGCATGCCGATGGCGTCAAGCCGCAAGGTCATGCCGCTCTGGTTCAGCAAACGCATGACGATCGATTCGCCGTACTGCGTCGGCATGGTGGAGATACGCACGTCGATGCGCGCGTTCCTGACCCGCACGGCGAAGCGGCCGTCTTGCGGCAGGCGCTTCTCTGAGATATCCAGGTCGGACATCAGCTTCAGGCGCAGCGCCAGGGCGGGCGCGATCTTGATATCGGCTTCCGTCTGCAGGTGCAGCACGCCGTCGATGCGGAAGCGGATTTGCAGCCTGCTTTCCTGCGGTTCGATGTGGATGTCCGATGCGCGCACCTGGGCGGCGTCATCGAACAGTGATTGCAGCAGTTTGACGACCGGCGCTTCTTCCAGGCCGGGGCTGGCGGCGGCAAGCGCGCCAAAGTCCACCGAGCCCTCGCCCATTTCCTGTTCCAGCTCGCGCGCCAGGCCGGAGATGTCCTCGGTGCGGCGGTAGATGCGGTCGATTGCTGCCAGCACTTCCGTTTCGTTGACCACGGCCAGCTCGATGGACTGCTTCAGCAGGCGCGAGATTTCGTCGTACGCAAACAGGTCGGTCGGATCGGACAGGCCGACCAGCATCGATCCCTTGCGGTCTTCCAGCACCAGGGCGCGGAAGCGGCGGGCCTGGGTCTCCGGCAACAGCCGCACCAGCTCCGAACTGATCTGGTAGAACTTGAGGTTGATATACGGGATATTGAGCTGGCGCGCCAGCGCACCGGAAATCTGCTCCTCGGTGACAAAGCCGTGTTCAACGAACACCCGCCCCAGTTTTCGGCCGCTGCGTTTCTGCTCCGCCAGCGCCATGCCCAACTGTTCTTCCGACAGCAGTTTCTGCTGCACCAGGATTTCACCCAAACGAACCTTTTCCGGCCTCGTCATACCGCTTCCCCGTATCCAATATTTGCTGGCATTGTATGCGAACGAATCGTGCAAGCAAAGCAAAACTCGTTAATAGATTCACCACATAGCGTGGCTGGAGGGCGACGAATTCTTGCGATACGTGCTCCAATTGCAGGGCCTATTCCAACCCACCCGATGCCTGCACGCCGCCATGTACCAGCAACATTTTGGCCTGCACGAGGCCCCCTTCGGCATTACGCCGAACCCCGCTTTTTTCTACAGCGGGAATACGCGCGGCGAGATCCTGTCCGCCCTGCTCTACGCTGTCACCCAGGGCGAAGGCATCGTCAAGGTGACGGGCGAGGTTGGCTGCGGCAAGACCATGCTGTGCCGGATGCTTGAAGCGCGCCTGCCGCGCGGCGTCGACGTGCTCTACCTCGTCAATCCCACGCTCGGCCCGCAGGAAGTCCTGCACGCGATTGCCGCCGAGCTGGGACTCAACACCACCGGCCGCCGCGCCGATCAGGTGTTGCGCGCCTTGCACGCGGAGCTGATCGCCCGCCACGCGGCCGCGCACCGGGTCGTGCTGCTGGTGGAAGAAGCGCAAGCCATGCCGCTTGAAACGCTGGAGGAAGTGCGCCTGCTGACCAACCTCGAAACCGCCCGCAGCAAGCTGCTGCAGATCGTGCTGTTCGGACAGCCCGAACTCGATGAGCACCTGGCACTGCCGCGCATGCGGCAACTGCGTGAACGCATCACGCACAGCTTCAATGTGCCGCCGATGCCACGCGACCAGATCCCCTATTTCCTCTCGCATCGCTTGCGGGCCGCCGGTTACCAGGGTCCCGAACTGTTCAGCCGTGGCGCCGTGCGCCTGATCGCTCGCAGCTCGCAGGGCATCGTTCGGCGCATCAATGTGCTGGCCGACAAATCGCTGATGGCAGCCTATGCCGAAGATTTGCCTTTTGTAAATTCGTACCACGTGCGCCAGGCGATCGAGGACAGCCGTTATTCGTGCGCGGCGGTTCCGGGCAATCGCAGTATGATCGTTTTCGATAAACTCCTGGCAACTTGCTTCAGGCGGCGATCAGCATGAAGAACCTGACGGCTTCCCTGTTATGCGTCCTGCTTGCGGCTTGTGCCGCGCCGAAACTTCCCTTGTCTCCAACCCATGTGGCCGAGCCGGAGCCGGTGGCGGGTGCGATTCCGGAACCGGTGCAGCAAAGCGCCGCACTTGCGCCGCCCCGGCCGGCAGCGCGGCAGGAGACCTATAGCGTGTCGGTGCACCGCGTGCCGGTGCAGTCGGTCCTGTTTGCGCTGGCGCGCGACGCGGGATTGAATGTCGACGTGCATCCCGCCGTGGAAGGAACGGTGACCTTGAACGCGCTGGACCAAACCCTGCCGCAATTGCTGGCGCGGATCAGCAAGCAGGTCGACATGCGCTACGAATTGCAGGGCAATAACCTGCTCGTGCTGCCGGACCAGCCTTACTGGAACCACTACAAGATCGACTACGTCAATATCGCCCGCAGTACCAACAGCAGCGTGAACATCGCAACGCAGATTTCCACCACGGGCGGTTCGGCCTACAGCAACGGCGGCGGCACGCCCTCCAACCCGGTGCCGGCAAGCAGCAGCTCACTGGGCAACGGCGGCAACAATAATTCGACCACCTCGGTTGCCAATCGCTCGGACAACAATTTCTGGTACAGCCTGGAAAAGAACGTGCGCGACATGCTGCGCCCGACCACGCTGAATGACCAGCTCACCGATCCTCTTGCTCAGATGCGCGAGCAGGCCAACGCCATGGTCCAGCAGATGCAGGCCGGCGCCGCCTCGCCCGATGCCGGCTACCCCGGCGCCCAGGCGGCTGCCGCGCAAGCAAGAACCCCGGCCGGCGGGCCGGGCGCCAATACCGCTTTCGGCGCCGGCCCATCCTCGCAGGGACGCAATGCGCCATCGGTGATTGCCAATCCCGAAGGCGGCCTGTTGTCCGTGCGCGCCACCAGCCGGCAGCATGAAAAGGTGCAGGAATTCCTGGACATCATCATGTCCACTGCCAAGCGCCAGGTGCTGATCGAAGCGACCATTATCGAGGTCAAGCTCAGCGACCAGTACCAGCAGGGCATCAACTGGGCGCGCATCAACAACAACGGCAAGCTGGGACAGGGACAGGTGGGCACAACGCCACTGCCTTCCGGCGTGGCGCCGAACGGTTCGGCCGGGATCTTCATCTTCGACTATGCCAACCCGACCACGCGCTTCGGCAATATCACGGCTACCATCCAGTTGCTCGAATCATTCGGTAAGGTGAAAGTGCTGAGCAGTCCCAAGATCAGCGTGCTGAATAACCAGACTGCCTTGCTGAAGGTGGTCGACAACAGCATCTTCTTCACGCTGAAAGTGACGCCGGCCGTGCTGACGTCGACCGGCACCATTGCAACGCCCGCGACCTACGAATCGAAGGTCGAAACAGTGCCCGTGGGTTTCGTGATGAGCGTGACGCCGCAGATCTCGGCGGAGGACGAAGTCACGCTGAACGTGCGGCCGACCATAACGCGCATCGTCGACTATGTGGAAGACCCCAATCCTGAACTGAGCAAGCAGAACGTCAAGAGCCGGGTGCCGGTGATCCAGGCGCGCGAAATGGAATCGATCCTGAAAGTCCAGAGCGGCCAGGTGGCGGTGATGGGCGGCCTGATGCAGGATTCCGTCGACAACAAGAAGGACAGCATCCCCCTGATCGGCTCCGTGCCGCTACTCGGCAACCTGTTCTCGTACCGGAACGAGACTGCCAGCAAGACCGAATTGGTGATTTTCCTGCGGCCTGTCGTCGTGAAGGACGCCAGCCTTGCAGGCGATTACCGCAACTACCGCTATCTCATGCCTGCGCGGCCGGCGGGGGAACTATGAGCTTGCTGATGCAGGCCTTGCGCAAGGCCGAACGCGCCCGTACGCAAAACGGACATGACGCGGAGCTCGGTCATGGCCGGGAGCAGCAGCCTTTTGGCGCCGATGCCGTGCCCTCGCCTCCGCCAATCGAAGGCGGGCCGGCATTTGCCGTGATGCCCGATGCGTGGCGGCTCGAACCTCTCGATGCCGAGCCGCCTGTCATGGCGGCGCAGGAAGCCGTGCATGATCCGGTACCGCCGCAGGCACGCCATGAGCCAATGCGGCCAGCGGCCGAATCCCGCCTGCCGCCAGCGGCCAGCACCGGCGACAGCCTGCGCGCATCGGCATCCCCTGGCTACGGCGCAGGCAACGGCGCCCGCGCCGCGGGTCCTGGCGCCGGCCCCGGCGGGGACCCTGCCGCCCGTCCTGGCCCCGCACGCAGGCCGGGCTTGTCCCGTGCAGCCGCCTCGCCCCAGCGCCGGCTTGCCCTCCTGGCAGGGACGCTGGCTGCCTTGCTTGCAGTATTTGCCTTCATCTATTGGCGTGCAGTGTCGGCCCCAGGCCCCGGGGCGCGCCTGCCCATGGTCCCGATGCCGGCGCCGGGATCGGCGCCGGTAGCACAAGCCGGCTCGCAGCAGGGAGCACCGATACCTGTGACGCCTTACGTCACGCCGCCGGGCGCTGATCCAGCCCTGCCGGCCACGGCGCCCGCCAGCGTCGCCGGAGCAGCCGAAGGCGGCAGCACGGCCGCAGCCTCAGGCGCCGGAGGCGCAGCTGCGAACGGTACTGCCAGCCTTGCCGGCACAAGCACACCCGACAGCAGCGCAGCGGCCACCGGCACTGCGACGGCTCCCGGCGCAAAAGCACCGGCCACCAGGCCTGCTGCCGATGTCACCATCCCGACGCCCGAGCAACTGGCAGCCATCACGGACCCCGCGATTCGTGCGGAAGCGATGCGCGATGCCGCCGAACGCGCGGCCCGCCAGGTCCGCGCGGAAGGCACTCCGGCGCCGGCCCATGAATCAGCCGCGACGCGCGCGCACGCAGAAGAGACTTTCAAGGTACGCCGTTCGGCACCGGCTGCCCGGCCCCAGGGCGAAGCAGGTGCCGGCAGCGAACGCGCCGCCACCGTACAAACCGCCGTCGGCGAGCAAGGCAAGGTGCAGTTTGTACGCGGGACAGGATCGGTACAGGTTGTGCCTGCCGTGCAGAACGGCTATGCTGCCCTGCAGTCCGGCGACTTGGCCACGGCCCGCCAGCAATACGATCTCGCCCTGCTGCAAGACCCCAACAACCGCGACGCGCTGCTCGGATCGGCCGCCGTGGCGCTGCGCGAACACGATGGCAGGCAGGCATCGGGCAATTACCTGCGCCTGCTCGAACTGGACCCCAACGACCCCGAAGCCCTGGCAGGCCTCACCGAACTGCGGCCCGGCGACTTGCAGGCCGATGAAACCAGGCTGCGCGGGCTGGCGCGCCAGCATCCCGACTCCGGCCCCGTGCAATTCGCCCTTGGCAACCTGTTTGCGCGCCAGGGACGCTGGCCGGAAGCCCAGCAAAGCTACTTCCGCGCCTTCAGCGCCATGCCCGAAAACGCCGACTACGCCTTCAACCTGGGGGTTGGCCTGGACCGCATGAACCAGCCGCGCCTTGCGCAAACCTATTACCGGCGCGCGCTCGAACTGGCGCAGGCCACCCCTCCCGGCTTCAATGTCGATACAGTCCGCAAGCGATTGCAAGCCCTCGAAACGCCGCCCCAATAAAGCACAATGGCCGACACGCAGAAAATCCCGCTCGGCAAACTGCTGATCCAGAAGGGCGTCATCAGCCAAGACCAGCTCCGGATCGCACTGACCGAGCAAACGCGCAACAACGAACCCCTGGGCAAGTTGCTGATCGCGCTCGGCTTCGTGACGGAAGCGACGATGCGCGAGGCGCTCAGCGAAAAGCTCAATACACGCTCGGCGGACCTGAAAAGCCTGGTGGTCGACGCCGTCGCGCTCAAGCTGATTCCCAAGGAGGTGGCCAAGCGCTATCGCGTCTTCCCCATCGTGTATGAACGGGCCACCGACGAACTGGTGCTGGCCATGTCCGACACCACCAACATCGTCGCGCTGGACCAGATCAGCGCCATGCTGGTCAAAGGCATCACGCTTGTGCCGCTGCTGGTCAACGACTCCGACATTGCGTACGCGATCGACCACTATTACGGCTTCGAGCTGTCGATCGACGGCATCCTGCATGAAATCGAAACCGGCGAGGTCACGCTGGACGCTTCCTCCGACGAATACAGCCAGCCCATGGTGCGCCTGATCGACGCCCTGCTGGCCGACGCCGTACAGAACAGCGCCTCAGACATCCACTTCGAGCCCGAGCACAGCTTCCTGCGCGTGCGCTACCGCATCGACGGCATCCTGCGCCAGATCCGCAGCCTGCACCGCTCCTACTGGCCTGCGATGGCGGTGCGCCTGAAGGTGATCAGCCAGATGAACATCGCCGAAACGCGCGCGCCGCAGGACGGGCGCATATCGATCCAGTTCTCAGGCCGCCAGATCGATTTCCGCGCCAGCAGCCAGCCCACCACCCACGGCGAAAACATCGTGCTGCGCGTGCTGGACCGGCAAAAAGGGATCGTCCCGCTGGAAAAGCTGGGCCTGGCCGAGCACGAACTCGATGTGCTCAAACTGATGATCGCCCGTCCCGACGGCCTGATCCTGGTCACCGGGCCCACCGGCAGCGGCAAGACCACCACCCTGTATTCGATCCTGAACCACATCAACACGGAATCCGTGAACATCATGACGATGGAGGACCCGGTCGAATACCCGATGCACCAGATCCGCCAGACCTCGGTCAACGAATCGGCCAAGCTGGGATTCGCAGACGGCATCCGCTCCATGATGCGGCAAGACCCCGACGTGATCCTGGTCGGCGAGATCCGCGACAAGGAAACCGCGGACATGGCGCTGGCCGCAGCCATGACCGGCCACCAGGTCTATTCCACGCTGCATACCAATTCCGCCGTCGGCGCCATCCCGCGCCTGCTTGACCTGGGCGTGGTAGCCGACGTCCTGGCCGGCAATATCATCGGCATCATCGCCCAGCGGCTGGTGCGCAAGCTGTGCCCCCACTGCCGGCAGGCAGTCGAAGCGGACGAGCTGGAACGGCGGCTGCTGGGGCTTCCGGCCGACCATCCGCCGGCCACCATCTACCGCGCCGGCGCCTGCGACCGCTGCGCCCACCAGGGCTACAAAGGGCGCATGGCAATCATGGAGCTGCTGCGCATGAACGGTGAACTCGACGACATGGTGGCGCGCCGGGCGCCGGCCCGCGAATTGCGCAATGCAGCCGGCGCCGCCGGCCTGCATTCGCTGGTCGACGACGGCATGCGCCGTGTGATGGAAGGCCTGACCACGCTGGACGAAGTCTCGCGCGTGGTCGACCTCACTGACAGGTTGAGCTGACATGCCCCAGTTCATCTACCGCGCCATGGACGCCAACGGCAGCATCGTGCCGGGGAATATGGACGCGCATAATGTGCCGGACCTCGAGTTGCGCTTGCAGCGCATGGCGCTCGACCTGATCGACTACCGCGAAACACGCCGGCGCAAGCTGCGCATCGGCGGCCAGCGCGTCACGCGGCGCGACTTGATCAACTTCTGCTTCCACCTGGAGCAAATGAGCAGTGCCGGCGTGCCGATGCTGGACGGCTTGCGCGACTTGCGCGACAGCGCCGACAACCTGCGGCTGCGGGAAATCATCACCGACCTGGTCGAAAAGATCGAAGGCGGCCTGCAGCTCTCCAACGCCCTGGCCTCCTATCCGGAAGTATTCGACCAGGGCTTTACCAGCCTGGTAAGGGCCGGCGAGCAAAGCGGCAAGGTCAACGAGATCTTCCGCGACCTGGCCGAGAACCTGAAGTGGCAGGACGAGCTGGCGGCACAGGCGCGCAAGGCCATCACCTACCCTGCTTTCGTACTGGTGATCGTCAGCGGCGTACTGTTTTTCCTGATGATCTACCTGGTTCCACAGCTGACAGCCTTCATCAAGAACATGGGCCAGGAACTGCCGCTGCACACGCGCGCATTGATTGCCTTGTCGGACATCTTCATCCATTACTGGTATCTGCTGCTGGCTTTGCCCTTTGCGGCCTGGTGGCTCCTGCGCTGGCAGTTGCGCACCAACGAGCGCACGGCCTTCGCCTTCGACCGCCTGCTTCTACGTACCGTCCCGGTTCTGCAAAAGCTGATCATGGCGCGCTTTGCGACCTATTTTGCGCTGATGTATGCCGCGGGAATTCCCGTGCTCGAATGCATACGGCTCTCGGAGGGAATAGCAGGCAACCGCGTCGTGGCAGCCGCCATGCGCCGCGCGCGCGAACTGATTTCGGAGGGACACAGCGTTGCGGCAGCCTTCAGGCAGGTCGAGCTGTTTCCGCCGCTGGTGGTGCGCATGCTGCGCGTCGGGGAATCGACCGGCGCTCTCGATGCGACGCTGCGCAACGTGGCCTACTTCTACAACCGCGAAGTGCGGGAACGGATCGAACGCATGCAATCGATGATCGAACCGGCGATGACCGTCATCCTCGGCATCCTGCTGGGATGGATCATGCTGTCCGTGCTCGGCCCGATTTACGACACCATCAGCTCAATCAGGATCTGATGCCATGACCCGCAAACTCCTCCTCCACCTGACCGGCGAGCGGCTGTGCTGCTGGCTCTGGGAGCGCGGCAGGCTCGGGACGGGGCCGTGCTTCGATCCGTCGCCGGATGGCTGGGCAAGTTTCGCCACCTGGCTCGATGGCCGCCAGGACACGCCGGCCCTGATGCTGGCCGACCTGGTGGAAGAGGACTTCCAGCGCCACCTGCTGCCGCACGTTGCCGGCCGCGCAGGCCTGGCCATGCGCGAACGCCGCCTGGCGCAGTCATGGCGCGACACGCCTTTCCGCTGCGCGCACATCCAGGGCCGCGAGGAAGGCGGCCGGCGCGACGATATCGTGCTCCTTTCGGCCTTGACCAACCCGGCCACCCTGGCGCCCTGGCTCGACGCGCTGGAAAGCCAGCGCATGCCGCTGGCGGCGCTGTATACGCCTGCCCTCCTCAGTGGCGCCTTGCTGCCGGACCAGGCGCGGCAGGAGGCGCAACTGTTGCTGGTGACCGAGCATGGCAGCGGCATACGGCAGACCTTTTTCCAGCACGGCAAGGTGCGCTTCTCCCGGCTCGCCCAGGCGGCAGTCAACGCCGAGCAGGAAGCCGAACGCACCCGGCAGTTCCTCGTCGGCGCGCACATGCTGGGGCGCGACGTGCCCTTGCAGGTGCTGGCCCTGCTACCGCTGGCACGGATCGCGTCGCCACCGGCGGCAAATCTTTCGCCGCTGCTGGACTGGCGGGTCATGCCTTTGGGAGAAGCGGCGTCCCTGCAACGGCTGGCTGCTTGCGACAATCCCGATGAAGTATTCCTTGGCCTGGCTGCGCGCACGGCGCCGCCCAGCCACTATCCGCTCGGGCCGCGCCGGCGCTACTACAGCCTGTGGCGCACACGCCAAAGCCTGTACGCTTCAAGTGCGGTCATGGCGGCCTGCTGCCTGCTGTGGACCGGCGCAAACATTGCCGGCTACTCGCTGGCGCGCAGCCATACGCAGGCATTGCAGCAGGAGACGCAGGGGTTCACGGCTGCCTATCGACGCAGCATGTCGAGCATGCCGCCGGCTGTCGACAAGACCGCCAACATGAAGGCGGCCGTGCAGATCGCGCAGATGGTGGCTCGCCAGGGGCCATGGCCGCAGGCAGCGATGGCCATCCTGAGCGAAGCACTGGAGCGTTCGCCGCAGATCCGTCTCACGCAGCTCGACTGGCGGGTCAACGCACCGGGCGTCGTGCCGGTGACCGCCAGCAGCGCCTTTCCCGGTGCGGCCACCACGCCGGCCCTGGTGGCGCCGCAATCGTCCATGCTGATCGGGATACCGAAGGCGCCGCCGCAGCAGGTGCGGCTGCAGGCCGAGGTCCTGGTGGAGCAGGACGACTATCGCAGCGTGCTGCTCAGCATGAACCGCTTTGCGCAGGAACTGGCGCGCACGCCCGGCATGGTGGTGGAAATCGAACAGCTGCCCTTCGATATACGGCCCAACGTGAAGCTGAGCGGCAAGGCCGGTTCGCCGGCTGGGCTGGGCGAGCGCGCCAAATTCACTTTGAATCTCAGGTGGTCGCCATGACGGTGTTACGCGAGTTCTCCTTGCTGCGCAACGCCGTGCTGGCGTTCCTTGGCACGCTGGCAGTGTCGCTTGCCGCGGTCTTCGCGAGCTCGTGGCACCTGAGGCGCGTTCATTTCGAGGAGGCTGCGGCGCTGCTGGAGCGTGATGCCGCGCGCTTGCGGCTTGCCCATGCCGAAACGGAAAAGGAAGAAATCCGCCAGTACCAGCCGCAGTTCGTCGAATTGCGGCGCCGGGGCCTGGTGGGACCCGAACGCCGGCTCGACTGGGTGGAGGCGATCCGGCAGATCCAGGAACAGCGGCGCCTGTTGCCCCTGACCTACGAGATCGAGGTGCAGCAACCGTACCGGCTCGAGACGAGCTTGCCGACGGGCGAGTATGCCTTGCTGGGCAGCAGGATGGCCTTGCATATGGATCTCCTTCATGAACTGGATCTGCTGAACTTCCTGTCGGACCTGCGGCTGTCAGGCACCTTTGCGGTCCAGGACTGCGTCATCCGCCGCGCTGCCGGCGCCGCGCCTGTGGCGGGTGTGCTGTCGCCGACCCTGAATGCCGACTGCACCCTGAACTGGCTGACGCTGACGCCGGTTTCCGCTTCGGCCAAGCCGCAGCGAGGGTCGTCATGAAAACGGGATTGTCGGCACTTCTCCTGCTGCTGGCGACGCAGGCCGGCGCGCAGGGTTTCGTCAGCATGGGAAGGTTGTTTACCACCCCGGACGAACGTGCGCAGCTCGATACGCAGCGCAACCAGGGCACTCTTCCCGGAGCGGCGGCCGTCCCGGCACCGGGAGGCAACGCCCAGGCAGCCGGCCCGGGTCCTGTCGCACCGGGAATGGAGGCATCGGCGCATTGCCAGCCTGGCTCTGCGCCTGGATGTCCGCCGGCTGCGGCGCCTGGCACGGCGGCAGCCGAAACGCCTGGGGGCCCAGGCGCTGGCGAGACTGCGCCGCCCGGGCTTCGTCTGGGGGGCGTGATCCGCCGCAGCAATGGGCCCACGATGATCATCGTGAACGGCGAAGCGCAAGCCGCGCCGCCGGGCGGGGTGATGCGCGGCTCGGTCACCTTGCAGGCGGACGGGCGGTCCGTCGTGCTCAAGCCCGGCCAGCGCTATGACCCGGCAACGGGAGAGGTCCATGAAGCGGCACGCTAGACAGCGCGGCGCAGCGCTCCTGACGCTATTGCTGATCGCCACAGTGGCGCTGTCGGCGGTCTTGCTGTCGGCATTCAGCGGCGGCAGCGGCGAGCGCGCCCGCGAAGAGCGCACCCACGCCTTGCTGGCGCAGGCCAGCGAGGCGCTAGTCGGCTTCGCCGCGACCCATGGCCGCCTGCCGCGTCCCGCACCGGCCGGACCCGCACCGGGGATGGGCGAGGCCGGGCGCGAACGAACAGTACCCTGCGCCACAGAGGCCGACTGCACCGGCCTCCTGCCATGGATGGATCTCGGGCTGCCGGCCGCGGACAACTGGGGCCGCCATTTGCGCTACAGCGTAACGCCAGCATTCACGGTCGCGCCCCTGGCACGCACTGCGCTCATCGCCAGCAAACGCGTGCTGTCGCGCGACGCGAGCGGCACGCTGTTCTTCGTCGCCGGACAGGATAACTGCTCGCTGGCCGCACAGTGCGCACCGGCCGTCATCTTCTCGCGTGGTCCCAGCGATATGCCTGGCAGCCAGGACGAAGCCGGCAACCTGCAGGCCGCCACCGATTTCATGCAGCGCCCGCGAAGTGCAGAGGCGAATGCTCCCGGCGGCGCCTTCGACGACCTGCTCGCCGCCGTGCCGCTGCAAGTACTCTATGAAAGGATGGCCGCCGCCAAGACCCTGCCATGAGAAAGCAGACAGCCTTCACCCTGGTTGAAATGGCGATCGTACTGGTCATCGTCGGCTTGCTGCTGGGCGGCATGCTGGCCCCGTTGTCGGCGCAGATGGAACAACGGCGCGCCGCCGACACCAGCAGGGCGCTGGAAGAAGCGCGCGATGCGCTGGCCGGATTCGCCGCCCGCAACGGCTACCTTCCCTGCCCCGCCATCTCCGCCTCGAATGGCCTGGAAGACCGCAGCGGCACGCGCTGCAGCAACGAACGCCGCCTCGGATTCCTGCCGTGGGCAACCCTGGGCCTGCCGAAGCTCGACGCCTGGCAACACCTCTACCTGTACAGCGTCTCGCCATCCTTCAGCGACAGCGGCGCCCTGTTCCGCCTCAGCACCCCGCGCGACATCACCATTGCCAGCCGCGATGCCAGCGGCGCGCTGGTGCCGGCCAGCGGGCAGAACGATATTCCCGCGGTCGTGCTGTCGCAAGGGCGCAATGGCTTCGGCGCCTTCAGCGACGTCGGCGTGCAGGCGGCCGACATGGGCCAGGGCAATGTCGACGAAAAGGCCAACTTCCAGGCCGACGGCCGCATGTTCATTGCACGCGACCGCGCCGACAATCCCGCCGCCGCGGGCGGCGCCTACGACGACATCGTCGTCTGGCTGTCGCCCAATATCCTGTTCAATCGAATGCTCGCAGCGCAAAGGCTGCCATGACATGCAACCCAAGGAGAGCGCCATGAGACACCGCGGCTTTACCCTCGTTGAAATCGCCATCGTCCTGGTCATCATCGGCCTGCTGCTGGGCGGCGTGCTGAAAGGCCAGGCCCTGATCGACAGCGCCAAGGTCAAGAGCATCATCCAGCAGGCTACTGCCCTGCAGGCGGCCGTCAACTCCTACCAGGACCGCTTCCGCGCCCTGCCCGGCGACGATATCCTGTCCACCACCCACGTTCCCGGCGCGGCCGGCAATGGCAACGGCGACGGCCAGATCACGGAATACCAGCTGGCGCCGCAGCATCTGGCACTGGCGGGCCTGATCACCGGTTCCTACAACGGCACCACCGACTTCATGACCAGCGCCCAGGGTGGCGCGGTGTACATCTACAACGACGTCGTGGGTGGCCGTGGCGGCAACGGCATCCGCTTCGACAACCTGCCCGACACCTTTGCCGAGCAGATCGACGCCAAGCTGGATGACGGCAAACCCGATTCCGGCAACGTGCGCGCAACTGGGCCTTATACTAATAACGGAACCATCATTACGCGCCTCGCAATCTTCTTCTAACGGACCTATGACAGCAAACCCTGAACGGCGCCGCATCTTCCTGATGCGGCATGGCAGCGTCACCTATTTCGACCAGGCCGGCAAACCCTACCTGCCCGAAACCGTCCCCCTCAACGAGGCCGGCCGCGCGCAGGCTGCGGCCGCCGGCCAGGCCTTCGCCGCCGATGGCATCAAGTTCGACCGCGTCATCGTCTCCGGCCTGCCGCGCACGGTCGAAACTGCGCAGTGCGTGCTGGCGGAAACCGGCCAGCAGGTACAGCTCGAAACCTGGCCCGAGCTGGCCGAAATCCGCGGCGGCAAGCTGTCCGGCATCCCGGACGATCAACTGCGGGAAGCCTTCACCGGCGCTTTTGAGGGCGTGGTGCCGGAGCAGCGCCGCTTCCTCGGCGGCGAATCGGTCGGCGAGCTGATGGACCGCATCCATCCCGCCATCGCCAGGCTGCTGGCCGACGATGGCTGGGATACCGTGCTGCTGGTCCTGCACGGCGGCGTCAATCGCGCCATCCTGTCCTATGCCCTGACCGGTGGCCAGCGCCTTTTCCTCGGCAACCTGTCGCAGGCTGCCGGCTGCATCAACGCCCTCGACGTGGGCCAGGAACGGCACGACTGGATCGTGCGGTTTTCGAACTTCGCCCCGCCCGCGCCACTGCAAGCGGCCACCCGCAGCACCACCATGGAGCAGTTGTTCAAGGAATATTCCAAATCCCGCTTGCTTTCCCGCCCATAAAAATAGTACGATCGTTCGGAAGGAGGCATTATGTTCGAAGAATTCATGGGCACCAAGGAGGTGTCGGAGCGCCACCGTTTCGACACCGCCGCGCTGGACGCATACCTGCGCCAGCACGTGGAAGGCTATCCGCAGGGCGAATTGAAGGTCGAGCAGTTCAAGGGCGGCCAGTCGAATCCCACCTTCAAGCTGACGGTCGGCGGCCAGCAGTACGTCCTGCGCACCAAGCCGGCTCCGGCGGCCAAGCTGCTGCCATCCGCCCACGCCATCGAACGCGAATTCCGCGTCATGGACGCGCTGCACAAGGCAGGCTTCCCGGCGGCCCGCCAATACTGCCTGTGCATGGACGAAGAAGTGATCGGCCGCGCTTTCTACGTGATGCAATTTGTCGAAGGCCGCGTGCTGTGGGACCAGTCCCTGCCCGGCATGACGCCTGCCGAACGTGCTGCGATCTACGATGAACTCAATCGCGTCATCGCGCAGCTGCACACCATCGATTACAACGCCATCGGGCTTGGCGATTACGGCAAGCCGGGCAACTACTTCCAGCGCCAGATCGAACGCTGGAGCAAGCAGTACAAGGCATCCGAGACCGAGACCATCGAGGCGATGGACCAGTTGATCGCCTGGCTGCCTGCCAACATCCCGCCCGGCGAGGACACCTCGATCGTGCACGGCGACTACCGCCTCGACAACATGATCTTCCATCCGACCGAGCCGCGCATCCTCGCAGTGCTGGACTGGGAACTGTCGACGCTCGGGCATCCGTTTGCGGACTTCAGCTACCACTGCATGAGCTGGCACATCGAGCCGGGCAAGTTCCGCGGCATCGCCGGCCTGGACCTGAAGGCGCTCGGCATTCCCTCGCAGCGCGAATACATCGCGCGCTACGCCGAACGCACCGGCAAGGCAATCCGCCTGGAGGACTTCAACTTCTACCTCGCCTTCAATATGTTCCGCCTGGCCAGCATCATGCAGGGCATCATGAAGCGCTACGTGGACGGCACGGCATCCAGCGCCCAGGCACTGGAATCAGGCAAGCTGGCCCGCCCGATGGCGGCCATGGGCTGGGCCTATGCCCAGGGCAAGGCAATCGAATAAGGAATCGGCATGGACTTCGACTACTCCCCGCGCACCAAGGAATTGCAGGCGCGCCTGCTGGCCTTCATGGACCAGCACATCTACCCGAACGAGAAAGCCTTCCATGAGGAGGTGGACCGCAACGGCCGCGAGAAAGGCAACCGCTGGATTCCCACCGAGCTGATTGAGCGCCTCAAGCCGCTGGCCCGTGAGCAGGGTTTGTGGAACCTGTTCCTGCCCCGCTCCAGCCGCGCCCCGGAAGGCCTGTCCAACCTCGATTACGCCCCTTTGTGCGAAATCATGGGCCGCGTACCGTGGGCGGCGGAAGTGTTCAACTGCTCCGCACCCGATACCGGCAATATGGAAACGCTTGAGCGCTACGGCACGGAAGAACACAAGCAGCGCTGGCTGGAACCGCTGCTGCGCGGCGAGATCCGCTCCGCCTTTGCGATGACCGAACCGGCGGTGGCATCGTCCGATGCGACCAATATCGAAACGCGCATCGAGCGCGACGGCGACCACTACGTGATCAACGGCCGCAAATGGTGGATCTCCGGCGCCGGCGATCCGCGCTGCCAGGTGTATATCGCCATGGGCAAGACCGATTTCAGCGCCCCGCGCCACGCGCAGCAGTCGATGGTCCTGGTGCCGGCCGATGCGCCGGGCCTGACGGTGCTGCGTCCCTTGCCGGTCTTCGGCTACGACGACGCGCCGCACGGCCACTGCGAAATGGTGTTCGAAAACGTGCGCGTGCCTGTTTCCAGCATCCTGCTCGGCGAAGGGCGCGGGTTTGAAATCGCCCAGGGCCGCCTCGGTCCGGGCCGCATCCACCACTGCATGCGCGCCATCGGTGTCGCCGAGCGTGCGCTGGAACTGATGGTGCAGCGCCTGACCTCGCGAGTTGCATTTGGAAAGCGGCTGTCGGACCAGGGCGTGTGGCGCGAACGCATCGCCGAATCGCGCATCAGGATCGATACCGCGCGCCTGCTGACCCTGAAAGCGGCCTACATGATGGACACGGTCGGCAACAAGGTCGCCCAGTCCGAGATCGCCATGATCAAGGTGCTGGCGCCCAATGTGGCGCAACAGGTGCTCGATTGGGCGATCCAGGCCCACGGCGCGGCCGGCGTATCGGACGATTTCCCGCTGGCCTACCAGTGGGCGGGCAACCGCACCCTGCGCCTGGCCGACGGGCCGGATGAAGTGCACCGCAACGCCATCGCCAAACTGGAGATTGCGCGCTTCTCGTCCACGACAAGCTAAGCTATCATCATCCTGCAGTCACTTTTCCGAAAGGACGTGCCGTGCGGGATGAATCCAGCAAGCCCTTGCCACCATTGCGGTCGCAGCTCGCACTGCTGGCCGCGGCCTGCGCGGCGCCAGCACTATTGGCGGTGGCCCTGTTGCTGGTGTATTTCCAGCAGCGCGACCTGGGCCGCGCCGAGCTGCAGGTCCAGCGCGTCGAACGCGCTGCGGCCGCCATCGTGGACCGCCAGTTGCTGGCCGCGGAAGCTGCGGCCCTCGCGCTGGCCAGCAGCCCCAGCGCCCGTAGCGGCGACCTGGTGGCCCTGCGCAGCCAGGCAAGCGGCGCGCTGCCGCCAGCCTTGCCCTACCAATCCCACATCCTGTTCACCGAAAGCGGCGCGGCACAGCTCATTGCCGGCAATGAGCTGCCGGTCGACCGCGCCGCCAACGCGGCCCGCATCAGGTTAGCGCCGAATGCGCGTTCCGCAGTCAGCCTGCTGCGCGCGAACGGCAAGGAGCCGGCCCACCTGGCGGTTGACGTGCCGATCCAGCGCGCCGCCAAGGCGCCCGCCACCCTCAGCGTCCTGCTGCCCGGCGACGCGCTGGACAAGGTGGCCGAGGAGATGCAGCTTGCCCCCGGCGCCGTGATCGCCGTACTGGCGCCCGACGGCAAGCTGGTGGCCCGCAGCCATGACGACGGCCGGGCCAGCGGCGAGCCGGCGGCCGACGCCTTGCATGGCCTGCCGCTGCAGGTCGGCTACCTGCGCGGTGCAGCCAGCCCGTGGAGCGTGGCGGTGGCCTCGCCAAGGCCGGAAGCGCTGCTTGCTTTCGACGGCCTGTTCTTCGCGGTGTTCGCCGTGCTGGCGGCGCTGGTATTGGCCGGCTTTGCCGCAGCTGCCCTGGCTGCGCGCCGCATCGCAAGCTCGATCGATGCCCTGCACGCGCCGGCCCAGGCGCTGGCAAGCGGCGCGCCCATCGAAGCGCCGCGCGCATCCTTCCAGGAGGCGAAGCAGATTGGCGACACCCTGCTGCGGCTCGACCGCGACCTGACCCGCCATCGGCAAGACCTGGAACGCGTGGTCGAAGAGCGCACGCAGCAACTGGAAAATTCCAACGCCCTGCTGGAAACGATTTACGCCACGGCGCCGGTGGGCCTGAGTTTTGTCGATACCCGCCTGCGCATCCTGATGATCAACGATTACCTCGCCTCGATGAACGGACTGGCGGTCAACGACCATATCGGGCGCCGCTTCGATGAAGTCATCAGCGACCGCAACCTGGTGGCCCAGGTGAACCAGGCCTACCGCCGGGTACTCGCCACAGGGGAAGCGGTGCCGAACACCGAAATCTGCGGCACTACCGCTTCGCGCCCCGGCCGCAGCAACCATTTCATTGCCGGCTATTACCCGGTCTTTGGCGCCGATGGCGCGATGGCCGGCATTACCGCCGTGCTGATGGATATCACCCAGCAGAAGGAGTCGGAAGCGGCGCTGCGCCAGTCCAAGGCCCTGTTCAAGTCGGTGCTGGAGAACATGCCGGCCATGGTCTTCGTCAAGGATGCCCAGCACCTGCGTTTTGAACTGCTCAACCGCCAGGGTGAACTGCTGCTTGGCCGGCCGCGCGAGGATTTGCTCGGCAAGAGCGACCGCGATTTCTTCCCGCCGGAGCAGGCAGCGGCGTTCGTGGAAGCCGACCGCAAGGTGCTGGCGTCGGAACAGGTGATGGAAATACCTGAAGAAGCGGTGCGCATCGCCGCCGGGGAAATGCGCTACCTGACCACCCGCAAGGTGGCCCTGCGCAACGAACAGGGCATCGCCACCCACCTGCTGGGCATCTCGCTCGATATCACGGACCGCAAACGTGCCGACGAAGCCCTGCAGCAAACCTCCCTGAGCCTGGCGCGCAGCACCAGCTTCCTGCATACGGTGACGGAAAACCTGCCGGGCCTGGTGGCTTACTGGGACGCGGAGCTGCGCTGCCATTTCGCCAACAAGTACTTCCTGGCCTGGTTCGGCAAGACGCTGGAGCAGGCCATGGGCGAACCCATCGGCAACGTGCTGCCAGCCGCGCTGCTGGAACAGATCCGGCCGCACATCAATGCCGTGCTCGATGGCAGTCCGCAGCACTTTCTGCGCGAGCTGGAACTGCCGACGGGCGAGCCGCGCTATGCGTGGATCAACTTCATTCCGGACCGCGGCGAAGCGGGCGCCGTGCGAGGCTTTTATGCCCTAGGCTCGGATGTGACCGAACTAAAGCGCGGCGAATTGAAATTGCAGGAGCTGAACGAACAACTGATGCGCGCCCGCGACCGGGCGGAAGCCGCCAGCCGGGCCAAGAGTGAATTCGTGGCCAACATGAGCCATGAGATCCGCACGCCGATGAACGCCATCACCGGGCTGGCGCGCTTGCTGGAAGAGGCGCCGCTGGAACGGCGCGAGCGCAGCTACGTCAGCAAGATCCAGCTCGCGACGCAAAGCCTGCTTGGCGTCGTGAATGACGTGCTGGACTTTTCCAAGATCGAGGCCGGCCAGTTGCAGCTCGAGCAAGCGCGCTTCAACCTCGAGCAGTTGCTGGCCGCGACTGCCGTACTCGTGGCAAACGGCGCCTGGGACAAAGGCGTGGAGCCCGTGTTCGACATCGCGCCTGCGCTGCCGCCGGAAATGGTGGGCGATGCGATGCGCCTGCAGCAGGTGTTGCTCAACCTCCTGAGCAATGCCATCAAGTTCACCGAGCGGGGCGAAGTCGTGCTGACGGTACGCGAGGCGCCAGGCAGCGCCAATTCGCTGACGCTGGAATTCACCGTGCGCGACACCGGCATCGGCATCCCGGCCGAACAGCAGCCCCATATGTTCGACGCCTTTTCGCAAGGCGACAGCAGCACCAGCCGCCGCTACGGCGGCACGGGGCTAGGCCTGGCCATTGCGCGCCGCCTGTCGGACTTGATGGGCGGGGTCATCGCCGTGGAAAGCACGCTGGGCCGGGGCTCGACCTTCCGCTTTACCTGTCCCCTGCAGCGCGTTGCCGGCAGCGCACCGCGCGCATCAACAGCCAGCCTGCACGGGCTCAAGGTCCTGGCTGTCGACGACAACGCCAGCGTACGCCAGATGCTGCAGCGGGCGGGCAACGCCATGCAATGGACGACAACCACCCTGGCCACCGCTGCCGAGGCCCTGCAGGCGCTGCGCCAGCGTCGCTTCGATCTGCTCCTGCTCGACAGCGCAATGCCCGCCACGGACGGCATCGCCATGCTGGTGCAGGCGCGCGACGAAAACCTGGCATTGCCCAAGGTCGTGTTGATGGCGCCGGAGCGCGCCAGCGACGATTTGCAGCAACTGGCCGACAGCCTGCAGATCGATGCGGTGCTGGCCAAGCCTTTCACCCCGTCGCGCCTGCACGATGCGGCCCTGGCCGCAATCACCGGCATCAACCAGCCGGAGCACCGCGGCAGCCAGGCGGCGCTTTCCGGCAGCCTGGCCGGCATGCACGTGCTGCTGGTGGAAGACAATGAGATCAACCAGGAAATGGCGCGCTACATCCTGCTTCACTGCGGGGCCTTGGTGGAAGTGGCGTCCAACGGCGAGATCGCACTGGACATGCTGCGCGACGACCCGCAACGTTTCGACGCGGTACTGATGGACTTGCAGATGCCCGTGATGGACGGCTACCGCGCCACCGAAGCGATTCGCTCCATGGGCCTGCGCAGCATGCCCATCATCGCCATGACCGCCAACGTCATGCCGGAAGACCGCATCCGCGCCATCGAGGCAGGCGTCGACGCGCATATCGCCAAGCCGATCGACGTCGACGAAATGATCGCTACCCTGAGGCGCCTCGCGCCCCTGCACCCGGAGCTGGCGAACGGTCCATCGGCCGCAACGCGCGCTGAGCAGCGCAAGGATGGCCGCCCGTCCACGGTGCCCGGCATCGACCTGGAAGCTGCATTGCGGCGCGTGGCCGGCAATTATTCGGCCTTCGCCGGCCTGCTGAAGCGCTTCGAGAATTCGCAGGGCGACGCCGTGCGCGAAGTGCGCGATTGCCTGGCCCAGGACAAGCGCTACGCCGCCACGCGCGTGCTGCACCGGCTGAAAGGCGTGGCCGCCAACCTCGGCGCCACCGATGTGGCGCGCCTGAGCGCCCAGGCCGAGAGCGCTGTCGCCGAAGGGCAGGACAGTTCGGCCGCCGCCCTGCTGCTGGCGCTTGAACAGGCACTGGCCGTGGTGATCAACGCCGCACGCGAATTGCCGGCGCCGGTGCATTCCGCCGCCGGCAGCACGCCCGTGTCCAACTTGCCGCAAGCCCTTGGGGACCTGCAAATGCTGCTCCGGAACAGCAATATGCGCGCCCTGGCGGCGTTCAAGGCGCTCACCCCCATCCTTGAGCAGCGCTGCCCGGACCTGCTGCCCGGCCTGGCCAATGCCATCGAAACGCTCGACTTCAGCGACGCCGAGCAATGGCTGCAGGAGATCATGAAACGGGAGGAAACCGCATGACATGGACCGACCAGGCGCACAATGGGCGCCTGCTGATCGTCGATGACGCCATGGAGAATATCCAGATCCTCAACCACGTGCTGGGCGAGGAGCATGAAGTATTGTTTGCCATGAATGGCGAGAAGGCGCTGGAACTGGCGCACCAGCACCAGCCCGACCTGATCCTGCTGGACGCAGTCATGCCGGGCATGGACGGCTACGAAGTATGCGCCGCCTTGCGCGCCGCGTCGGATGTGCGCGATATCCCGATCATCTTCGTCACCGCGCTGACCACGCCCGAGGACGAGACCCGGGCGCTGGAAGCGGGCGCGGTCGACTTCATCACCAAGCCATTCAATGTAGCCGTAGTGCGCGCCAGGGTGCGCACCCACCTTACATTGAAGCGCCAGTCCGACGCCATGCGTGAGCTGACGCTGACCGACGCCCTGACAGGCGTCGCCAACCGCCGCAGCTTCAACGAAGCAATCCAGAACGAATGGCGGCGCTGCGCCCGTTCGGCCATGCCGCTTTCAGTGATCATGATCGACATCGACCACTTCAAGCTTTACAACGACGCCTACGGCCATCAGGCCGGCGACTCCTGCCTCAAGCAAGTCGCCGACACCATGCTGCAATGCGCTGGCCGTTCGCCGGACCTGCTGGCGCGCTACGGCGGCGAGGAGTTCGTCATCCTGCTGCCCCAGGTCGGTGCCCAGGGCGCGGAGACGGTGGCCGAGCGGATCCTGGCCAGCGTGCGCGCGCTGGCAATCCCGCACCGCATGTCGTCAGCCGGCGACACGGTAACGGTCAGCCTGGGCGTGGCCACCCTGCTGCCCGGCACGGGCGGCACCCCGGATGCGCTGGTGCGCTGCGCCGACAACGCCCTGTACCGGGCCAAGAAAGATGGCCGCAACCGCTTCTATGTCGAGGTTTGAGATCAGGAGTAGCGGCGCATCAGGAATTCCGCTACGCAGGCGGGCTTTTCGCTGCCTTCGCATTCGACCGTGACTTCCCATGCCAGCTGATGGCCGCCGGCCACCGCGCTGATGCTGCGCAGGACGACGTGGCCGCGCACGCGGCTGCCGACCGGGACCGGCGCGGGGAAGCGCACCTTGTCCAGGCCGTAGTTCACGCCCATGCGCATGTCTTCCATGAACACGGCATCCTGCAGCAGCCCGGGCAACAATGACAGCGTCAGGAAGCCATGCGCCACCGTGCCGCCATAGGGCGATTCAGCAGCGGCGCGCGCCGGATCGGTGTGGATCCACTGCTCGTCGTTGGTGGAAACGCCGAAGCTGTTGACACGATCCTGCGTGATGTCGACCCAGCCGGAGACGCCGACTTCCTGCCCCACCAATGCTTCCAGTTCCGCCACGTTACGTACCAAGCGCGCCATCAAGCTGCCTCCTTGAATCCCGGCTGCGCGATGAAGCGCTCCAGGTGATGATCTGCGTCGCCCAGCGTGACCTCGATCATCGCCAGTCGCTTGAAATAGTGTGCGGCGGGCAGTTCGTCCGTCACGCCCATGCCGCCATGCAGCTGCACCGCCTGCTGGCCAACAAAGCGTGCAGCTTGCCCTATCCGCGCCTTGGCGGCTGAAACCACGCGGCGGCGCTCTTCGTGGTCGTCCGACCCGGCCTTGGCCGCCGCCAGCATGGCCATCGAGCGCGCCTGCTCGAGGTGGATGAACATGTCAGCCATCCGATGCTGCAGCACCTGGAATTTCCCGATCGGTGCGCCGAACTGCTGGCGGGTTTTCAAGTACTCGAGCGTGGCGGCGAAGAGCGCGTCCATGGCGCCAATGGCTTCCGCGCAGAGAAGCGCAGCGCCGTAGTCGGTGGCCGCCTCGATCAGCGGCCAACCTTGGCCCTGCGCGCCGAGCAGCGTGCCTTGCGCGTCCTTGAATTCCACCGTTGCGGCGCGCTGGCCGTCGATGGTCCGGTAGTCGGTGACCTGCACGCCTGGCGCGTCGCGCTGCACCAGGTACAGCGAAATGCCGTCAGTATCGCCCTGGGCGCCGCTACTGCGTGCGGAGACGATCAAGGCGCCGGCCTGGCCGCCATGCAGCACCACCGTCTTGCGGCCCGAAATGCGGCCAGCGCCGGCGCCGTCGGTAACCAAGATGTCGTTCAGCGCGTGGCGCGACTGCTGCTCACCGAGCGCGCATGCCAGCTTCAGCTCGCCAGCGGCAACGCGCTCCAGCACGTCGTCATGGCCTCCCTCCAGCTTGAGGAACTGCGCCCCTAGCACGGTGGCGAAGTACGGCTCGACCACCAGGCCGCGACCCAGTTCCTGCATCACGACCATCATGTCGGCCGCGCTGCCGTTGAAACCGCCCTGCTCCTCCGGCACAGGCAGCGCCAGCATCCCCAGCTCCACCAGCGTAGCCCAGGCCTGGCTGGAAACACCGGCCTCCGAATGGATGATCTTCTTGCGCGCTTCAAAGCTGTAGTCCTTGTCGACCCAGCGGCGCAGCGCATCGGCAAATTGTTGTTGCTCTTCCTTGAAGCTGAAGTCCATGCCGCCTCCTTACAGTCCCAGGATCATCTGGGTGATGATGTTCTTCTGGATTTCGTTCGAGCCGCCGTAGATCGAAGTCTTGCGGAAGTTGAAATAGCAGGCTGCCAGGGGCGACGCCTCGTCGTCACCGGCCAATGCATGTTCGCGCTTGCCATCGAGGTAATCCGGATCGAAGGGCAAGGCTTGCGGGCCCAGTGCTTCGACCATCAGCTCCGTCAGCATTTGCTGGATCTCGGAGCCACGCACCTTCAGCACCGAAGCCTGCGGCCCGGGGCCATGCGCTTCCTGCGCGATGGTGCGCTGCACGGTGACCTCCAGCGCCATCAACTCGATTTCCAGGTTCGCCACGCGCGTCGCGAACAGCGGGTCCTCGAGCAAGGACTTGCCGTTCTTCTGCTGCTGGTTCGCTATCTTTTTCAGGAACAGCAGTTCGCGCCTGGAGCGTCCCACCGCCGCAATACCGGTGCGCTCGTGGCCAAGCAGGTACTTGGCGTAAGTCCAGCCCTTGTTCTCCTGGCCGACCAGGTTCGCAACCGGCACACGCACATTGTCGAAGAAGACTTCATTGATCTCGTGGTCTTCGTCCAGCATGATGATCGGCCGTACGGTGATGCCTGGGGTCTTCATGTCGATCAGCAGGAAGGAAATGCCCTCCTGCTTGCGCACGTCCTGGTCGGTGCGCACCAGGCAGAAGATCATGTCGGCGTGCTGGCCCAGCGTGGTCCAGGTCTTCTGTCCATTGACGATGTAATGATCGCCCGCGCGCACCGCCGTAGTCTTCAACGACGCCAGGTCGGACCCTGCGCCCGGCTCGGAATAGCCCTGGCACCACCAGTCGGTGCAATCGAGGATGCGCGGCAGGTAATAGGCCTTCTGCTCCGGGCTGCCGAAAGCCATGATGACCGGCGCCACCATGTTGACACCGAAGGGCAGGATGGGCGGGGTGCCGGCAATTGCGCACTCCTCTTCCCATATGTGGCGCTGGGTAGCATCCCAACCCGGGCCGCCGAATTCGGTCGGCCAGGCCGGTGCAGCCCAGCCTTGTTTGGCGACGATCTTGTGCCAGCGCACATAATCTTCGCGCTTCAGGCGAAGGTGCTTGCGGACTTTGGCTTGCAGGTCGGCGGGCAGGTTCGCTGCCAGGAAAGCCCGCACTTCAGCGCGGAAGGCCTCATCCCTGGCAGAGTAATTCAGGTCCATGCTGTCTCCTTGAATTGGTCGCGCCAGCAAAATAGCACGACCGTTTCAAAGAGTCTACAGCGCTTTGCGCCGCCGCGCCACAAAGCCGATCAGGCCCAGGCCAGCCAGCAACATGGCATATTCCCCAGGCTCAGGCGCCGGCGAAACAGCGATATCACGGCCGAACATGGTCAGGTTGGAAAAGTCGGGATGGGCTTGATTATTTCCGGTGAACCAGCCGATATTCCAGGTGCCGCTCAGGGTCTGGCCGGCATTGATGGCCTGGTTATCGAACAGGAAGGCACCGGCGCCGTTTGCAGCCTTGAGCGACAGCACCAGGTCCAGCGAAACGCTTTGCGCGCTGGTATTGGTGACGGTCCAGGTGCCGGTCTTGCCGTCCCCTGCATCGAAGCTGAAATTCAACGCGTTAAACAGGCTGAAGCCCGTACCGGAACCGCCTTCGTGCTTGCCCAGCAAGGTCCAGTCGCCGCTGCCGAAGCTGTCGAAGGTGGCGCCCATGCCGCTGGTGTTGCCGCTCAGGCCCGCCTGAGGATTCCAGCCCGAGGTGAAAACGAAGGCGTCGGCGCTTTGCGCGTCGAGCGTGGCATCGTCTGCGGAGGTATTACCGATAGTTGTAGCGCCGAAGGCGCTTGCCGCCAGGAGCATGCTGCTGGCAGCCAATGCAAACTTCTTTGCAATTGGTTCCATTCCGATTCCCCTTCTGGTGAAGTTAAGACTGCCACTTCAATGTAGCGGTTTAGCGACCTCGACGGCGTTCATTACCTTTCCGAAATATAGTCACTCCGTGCTGCACCGGCGGGCAAGCAATCCAAGCACGCCAAGGCCCGCCAGCAGCATGCCGTATTCGCCAGGCTCAGGCAGGGCCGACACGTCGCGCCCAAACAAGGCGAGGTTGGAAAAGTCCGGATACGCGTTGTTGGCCCCCGTGAACCATTCGATGCGCCAGGTACCGTTCAGGGTCTGCCCGGCGTTGATGGCCTGGTTATCGAACAGGAAGCCCGCGCCCGCATCTGCCGCGTGCATGGCGAAGACGAGGTCAAGCACCATGTTCGCTGGGCCCGCGTTGTGCACCGACCAGGTACCCGCCGTGCCGCTGTTCATTGCAAAGCCGAACTGCAACACGCCCATATTGGCGAAGCCGGCATTGAGGTCGTATTTGTCGAGCAAGCTCCAGGCACCGCTGCCATACGCATCGAAGGCAGTACCAAATCCACTGGTGTCGCCGTTCACCCCTGCATGCGGATTCCAGCCTGCGGAAAAGACAAAGGCATCCGCGTCGAAACCACCGAGCGTGACGTCATCGGCCGATGTATTGCCGATGCCAGTCGCGCCAAAAGCGCTTGCCGCCAATAACAGACTGGTGGCGGCCAAGGCCAGCTTTCTTGCAATTGCGCACATGATAGAGCCCTCCCCTCTGAAAAAGACTGAACCTTTCAACAGCTTAGGTAGCCCGGCGTTAGAGGGGTTTGTTCGGGCACAAGCCTGGGCTGGCCGAAAAAGCACGGGCATGCAAAAGAAACGCCGCAGATGGCCTATCTCGGCGCGTGGCCAGACCACAACAGACTCCAAAAAAAGCTGAATGGATATGTCAGGGTGGAACGACTGGCAAGGATCCAAGATGGCCGTGACTTTAGTTGTAGTACCGTGGGCTTGCCCAGAGATTCCCTTTCGGATGGCATGAAACACGCTGTGGTTGTACCCGCGCAGATGCGACCTGACACCCGTGGCCAGATGAGTTAGAGTTCTGAAAGGCCGCTACCAGCAAAGCCGGCCATCAGGGGCAGTCGGCTTGGGGATCTCGTTATGCCACCTATTCTCCAATCCGTAGGAGCCTTTGCCCCACCTCGTGCAAATTGAGACATGTTGAGTGCTATCCGTTGTAGCGTCGACCATAGTACCCTTTACTGCCCTGTGAGGTTTATGGAATGCCTGATCAAATTGCGTTCTTTCTGGGTTCTGGTTGCTCAAGGCCTTCTGGACAGCCGATGGTTGGGGATCTCACCCGAGACATGCTCACGCGCGAGCTTTACCTTATGGAGGGGTTGGATGACCAATCAGCATTTTATTACGGGCTTGACGGCTCGTATCCGCGTTGGGGCACAGTGGAAGAATTGCAAGCATTCGACCCTAAAGCAACTACCGAGCAGCTCGCCCCTTGGAGAACACCAGCAGCATCCATTCAGGCATTCCTCCGCTACATCGCTGAGCTCCCGTCGTGGGTCCAGAAACCAAACTACGAGGATGTTTGCGGGCTGTTGAGCGTTATCGCCGGAGCGAGCCGTCGCCGCACCAACGACCCGCTGATCAATAGTTTTCTAGAAGAGCATCACATCGTCGCCAGACTTGCGGCAATCAAGTTTCCCTCGAACCACCGCTACTTCAACATGGACCCCGCTGAGCAACTCATGGTGATCGAGGACTTCGTAGGATGGCTGGTTGCAAAACGCATACAAATAGCTCCACCTCTGAACGGATATGAGGCATTCGCATCCGCGGTCAAAGGACTGGGCAAGCGAGGCTACAAGAGCCACTTCGTTACGACAAACTACGATTGCAACATTGAGCGCTTATTGACGCAGATAGAGGTCCCGTTCCACGACGGTTTCCCCTCGGGCAGGTACTTGGACGACGCGGGACGTAGCTGGCGAGTTGGAAATCACCTCGTGTTCTTTGGCGCTCGCAGCAGCGCGTTGCTGAAGCTTCATGGCTCCATCAATTGGTTCCGCGCCCACGACACGCTCGGAAGCGACGCTGGTGTCTTTGCCGTGGGCGATCCCGAGCTATCGGCTGACGACGGGTTTAAGGCATCGATACATATGCCACCGTGTAACTTCTCATCGAAGCACTCACCTGAAATGCTTCGCGGTTCGATGTCAAAGGCTCATGTGTATGCATACGGAATCTACGCCGAGCTCTTTTCAGCATTCGAGATCGCGCTTTCGCGTGTCCGCTTGGTCGTCGTCGCCGGGTTTGGCTGGAACGACGAAGGCATAGCAGCCCGTCTCTTGCGTTTTGCGAACACTGAAGGAAAAAAACTCCTGATTCTTGATGGCAGTGAACCTGCACCCGCAGTCGTAGTCAACAACTGGTTAAACCCGCATTTTTTTGGAGATCTCAACGACGGAGAGAAAATCTCGATTCATCGACAGCACATGTCGTCGATGAAGGGAGACGAGCTCCTTACGCTGATCTCAACACTACTCGACTGACACTCTGCGATTGCGATGCCGCAGGGAACGAACGGGCACTTCGACTGCGACGTTTCCTTCATATTGTGCCCATTTTCAGCCACTCCTTACGACCTCCGAGTTTTAACACGATAATTGGGTTATCGTCCTACTTCAAATAGGGGCGGACGCCGCCGGAGGGCAATGGGTCTTTGTATGTCAATTCAAGTATAAATTCTTACAAGTGGATCACACTTCGCCGCCCTGTGCGGCTAACGCAGCAAGGCATATCCTGGCGTAGGCCAGTTCCTGGTTCACTTCCTCTTCGCGCTTTTGCAGCGTTTCCAAGCGTTGCTGGTGTTCCTTCTGGACTTCCATTGGCGCTTTACTTAACTGTGCAATCTTGGTTGCGCACGCAGCTATCTTCTGGCCCAAGTCCGCGAGCAATTTGGTGCTGGCGTCGTGCTTTTTCTGCGGGAACAGTTGGCATTCGAACAGCCGAATCGCATCGTAAATCTTGACGACTTCCTTGCTGGTCTTCGAATGAACGAAGTTCAAGCTTCCTTCGTCAAACGCGTGATGCTCCTGGTTCTGGCCGCTCCAATTCACTAGGTCCTGTTTAATTAGATCAAAGTGTACGCGGTCATATGCGATGTGCGGCTCCACAAGCGTGAAGGTCCTTTCTAAACTGAGTTGCAAGTAGATGTTCTTCTTCAAAGCCGACTTCTGGAACTTCGCCGTGACTGAGACCGCGTTTTCGAGGCAATATTCCAAGACCATCGATTCGAACCAGATGCGGCAGTAGATTAGAGCCTGCCGAATATCGTACACCTCAAGGGCACGAAGAACTTTTTCCTGGAATCCACCGGCATGGTCGACCATCACGACGCCTTGGTTCGTGTAACTCAGTACACTGCTGGTGTATTGCACATCCTGCGGATGGCGGTCCGCGATAAT
Source organism: Pseudoduganella sp. R-34 (assembly GCF_049904655.1). NCBI lineage: Bacteria > Pseudomonadati > Pseudomonadota > Betaproteobacteria > Burkholderiales > Oxalobacteraceae > Pseudoduganella > Pseudoduganella sp. R-34. The sequence continues at coordinate 3,288,033 of NZ_CP184572.1, read as the reverse complement.
GCAGAAACGCTCCCAGAATAAGCGATCATGCGTCGTGATGATCATCTGCGTCTGCCGCAGGTACGGGTCGGCAAAGAACAGGTCAATGATGTTGGACCGGTGGTCGCTGTCGATGGCGTTAACGACGTCGTCAAACACGATTAATGGAAAGTTGTTCTTTTCTGCCATCGCCAACAGTAACGACAAACCCAATGCTCGTAAGTGCCCCTCACTCAACACAGAGAAAGCATCCATGACGCTACCATCCGAATTTAAGATCTTAATGCGGTAATTCTCTCCGTCTTTTTTGAAACTGAGCGCGTCAATGCGTTCGTGGTCACCGTCATGATGATTGATCGCCTTGTAGTATTCAGCCGCCTTGCCTTCGATGCCCGCGATGCGATCTTTCTCTAGCCTGAATTTGTATCCCATTAAATCACGATAGAGGTTGCCGTACTCGAACTGTAACTGGTCTATGAGCCCATTGAAGCGCAGATTATCTGCGTCGTTCCCTTGCAGGGTGGCGCGCTGCAGCGCGAGAGCGGCGAGTTGTCGGCCAACTTCTTTTAATGCTGCCAGTGATGTCCTTTTTTCATCAAACAGACCTCGAAGGACTTCTACCTCGTGCTTAAGCAGCGCCGCTTCATGCTCCAGGCGTTTAACCTGAAAGTCCGACTGCGTGACCTCGTCGTACTTCAACTGACAAGCGCGCAAGTAAGCCTCGATCCCGGCTTCATCGTTCGCGAACAGTTTAGTCAAATTAGTGAGCACATGCGTGGCGGCTTCCACCCTATCGGTTGCAGTATGAAAAGCAGCGTAGCTAACCCGAAGCGTCTCCAACGCCAGGAAACAAGGAAGACCCAGACGGGTGTTGGCATCAACCGCTGAAATGGCAGTGCCAACGGCAACGACCAACTGAGTCATGCGTCCTTCGAGCCGCTTTCGTGACGTGTTCAGTTGGTCCAGTACTCCAAGTGACGCCAGCTCGCGTCGTGCTTTCTCAAAGGATTCTCGACTACGCGATCCAATGGCGTCGAGCAGGCCGGACAGTACTCGTCGGCGCTATTGTGTTCAATTACCTGCAAAGCTTGGTAGACGGCACGATAGTTGACCGCGACGACGTTCTGCATGAACGCTTCATCCACCTTGACTTTTCGCCTGAGCAAGCGAGACGCAATCCGTATGGTGCATACGATCTGCGACATCGGTGCGGTGAATGGCACAGTCGCGGCCTTCAACCGCTCAGCATTTCGAAGTTTGAGTTCCGCCAGTCGTGCTAGACGCGCATGTCTTACACGCACAGCGAATTGCTGATCAGTCTCTAGGCCCAGGCGCGCGCAGACATCCTTGTTAATGAGAGCTACGTTGTCGCGGTGCCGTCGTCTCTGTTCACGGAGCGTGTTTCTATTGGAGTCCAGCGCTTGCACCGCATCATTTTGACTCGGCCGCCGATGCGGTGCGAGATTGAAACTCTCGGGCTTCACAAAGCGCGAGATCACTTCCTGGAATTCTTCGAGTCCAAACAAGGTCGCGATCACATCGCCCTCGGCGCTATTGGTGTCTTTTGACCCCAACAATGAGAATTCCTGCAGGCGATTGCGATCGATAAAGCAACTGCTCCACGTCAAGTTGGCTTGAACGCGTTTCCGGTCCGTGCCCATCAAGGTCAGTTCGACTTTACCGGCACCCCGCGCAATGTACTGCTTAACCTTAGTCTTACGGCGGTCCGCCTCCTTTATATGGCCGGTTGTGCCATATTCCAGCGCTTCACATAACGAGGACTTGCCGCCGCCGTTGGGTGCGTAAAAGATGTTTTTGATCTTGCTAAAGTGAAGCAACGAGCCTTTGTCGTCGGGACCGAAAGTTCCAAATCCACGGAAGTTCTTTACTTGCAGTGTCGCCAATGGCCTCAGCCCAGCAGGGGCGACCCAGTCCAACTCTGGCCGCGCATTTAGAATGCGTTTGAAGCGCGCCGCAATACGTTGATAGTTGGTTTTGACTAAATCGCTGTTGGCAGAATTCAGGTGAACCTTAATGTGATCGGAATATCTGCCTTTATCTTGGCGCCCTTTGTACATACACCACAGCAGCGCGAGATAAGCGTCAGACTTATCGGCCAAGTTCTCCTTGGCAAAGCTCAAGAGGTACTGACTCATTGGCACTCCAGATGATGGCACGACCGAGACGCGCTCGGGCCAAAGTAATTGCATCATAATAATGCAACTTGCCAACAAAACAAGGGAGTTTGTCGATTAAAGCGCTCCGTTGCCTTAACATCAGTGCAATTCGTCTACTTCACCAACGGCTTAAACGTAATTGCCAGGCATACATCTACGAAATCGGACGATTGGTAAGATGCGGTGAGGCCTGCACTCCGTCGTTCTTGGAAGACGACCGCTATCAACAAGGAATAAGCGATTGAATCTATTGCGAAAATTCTTTACTCAAAAAGAAGCGCCGCAGATGGCCTATCCGCGGCGTAAGTAAGGGGTATTACCTAGATTGTTCTCAGCAGCGGAGCTGCCGGGCCGGCCGTATGCCGACACTTTCATATTATCAATTTTTACAACTCAGCACTCAATTTCTGCATTTCGTCGCATTCCCGCCATATGCAACCGAGATGGCCGATAGGATGCTCTCATCCAAACTGGCTCGCACAACAAGGACACAACCATGCGCACCAAGCTCCCCCTCGCCGCCATGATCTCCCTCACCCTGGCAGGCTGCGTCATCGTGCTGAACGACAGCAGCGACTACGTCAAGGGCAACGGAACGACCATTACTGAAACCCGCGACATCACCAGCGCCACCGGCCTGCGAATCGAGAACCGCCATCGCGTCGATATGGATGTCGACGTCAAGGTAGGCAGCGCGCCATCGCTGGTGATCGAGGGCGACGGCAATCTGGTGCCGCTGGTGCATACCGAAGTGCGCGGCGATACGCTGCGCGTGTGGACGGAAGATCGCCTGGACAGCCGCAAGCCGATCCACGTGCGGTACACGGTCCAGCGCCTGGACAATCTGGAATCGAGCGGCTCCGTGCGCACGGAGGTGCAAGGCCTGGCAGGCGGACCGTTGGCCGTTTCGCACACAGGCTCCGGCTATCTCGAGCTGCGCGGCCGCGTCGAGCAGCTGGATTTGCGCCACGCCGGCTCGGGCCAGTTGTATGCGGACGGCCTGGAAAGCAAGTCGGCGGTGGTGGATATGGTCGGCTCGGGCCGCGTGAATATCGGCTCCGTGCGCGGCAATGCCTTGCGCGTCACGTCATCCGGCTCCGGCAGCTTCTACGCGCGCGGCATCGTGCACGCGCTTGACGTGCAGGTGCAAGGCTCGGGTAGCGCCCAGCTGAACGACTTGCGCGCCGACGAAGCCAACATCACCAGCAACGGCTCCGGCGGCGTGCAAGCCTGGGTCCAGCACAAGGTCGACGCCCGCGCCAACGGTTCCGGACGCATCGCCGTCACCGGCAACCCATCCCAGCGCAGCCTGTACGGCCGCAATACCTCGATACAATAACGAAGTCAGTTGACCGTTAGTGCGAGGTCGCGGCCGGAGGTGGCGGTATTGCCGGCGTAGTCGGCGGCGTAAATGCGCAGCGTGTAGTCGCCCGGCGCCAGTTCGCTTACTTGCCAGCGGCCGGGTACGACTTCGCCCTCAGACAGATGGCTTAGCAGCGAATAGGTGAAGCGCGTGGCCTTGCTCCCGTAAACGGTGATGCCGCTGTCGGCGGAGTACACCACCTTCACCGCTTCGCGCTGCTTGGGCAACTGGTCGTAGGTTTGCATGATGCGGGGCTGCTCATAGCCCGCAACCGGCGTGCCGTCAGCCTGCAGCAACTGGTAGCCCAGCTTGTACAAGCCCAGGCGGCGGCGTGCGAGGTTGCCGTCCATCTGGTCGAAAGCGTCCACCACCACGTTCACTTCGCCCAGTATGCGCGCTACTTCCAGGCGTTTGCCTTTCCTGGCCGGCAGGCGTTTGTCGCTGGCGTCATACAGCGCAATGCCCTGGATGACCGGCGCAATGGTGTCGCGCAGGCCGGGGAATGGCAGCGCAAGCGGATTCACCACGCGGCCGTGGTCGTACAGGTTGAGGTGGACGTGGGCCATCTGGTTCACCACGCCCAGTTGTTCGCCAACATAGAAGCGCGTGCCACGGCGGACGCGCACCCGTTCCGGCTTACCTTGATCGTTCAGCAGGAGCTGGAACCGGTCGTCCAGCGCACGGTTCTTCTTGTCGCGGCCGACCTTCATATGGATGTAGCTGGTCGTGCCGAGGTTGATGCCCTCGCCGAGCGAACCATACGCCCAGTTGGGCAGAGGGTCGCTGACCTTGGCTTTCTCGACCACATGGACCGAGCTGCCGACATCGGCCTGTACATCGAGGCCAGCGTGGAAGTGGTGGCGGCTGTCGCCGTCATAGCTTCCCCTCACCTCGCCCATCAGGCCAACCACCTCGTGCGGCTGGTTTTGCGGAAGAACGGGCCACGGCATTGGGCCTTCGTTGCGCCGGGCCATGAGATCGCTGGCTGCCGCGGCCGGTGCGCCGGCGGGCGGCATCGGCTCCGCGGCGTGTGCAGCGCCGATCAGCGGCGCGCCAGCCTGCACGCCCGGGCTGGATGACAGCGCCTTGGCGACCTGCGCGGCTGGCTGCGCAGGGGCAGCCCCCGCGCCGGCATGTACCACGCGGTGCAGGCGCTGGGCGGAGCCGTCGGCGATGACCAGGGTGCCGTCAGCCGCCAGCGCGAGGCTGCGCGGGCCGTAGAGCTGGATATTGCCATCGATGCCCGTGACAGGATCGGCGGGCCGCGCGGCGTCCGGCATTCCGGCGAGGTTGCCGTCGGGCGCCAGTTGCAGCAGGCGTCCGCGCGACGACACGGCGATGTAGACGAATCCATCATGCGTCACCGCCAGCGCCATGGGGCGGCGCAGCAGCGGCTCTTTTTCCAGCTCCGGCGCGACGGCAATCGTCACCACCGAGCCGTCATTGTTAATGCGGCGCACGGCATCGTTGCTGGTGTCGGCGATGTAGATGCCGTCCTTGCCAAGCGCAATCCCGCAAGGTGTATCGAATTGCGCTCCCTCGCCCATGCCGTCAACGAAACCGGGGCGCCCGCTGCCCGCCAGCGTGGTGACGGTGCCATCGGGAGCGATTTTGCGAATCCGGTCGTTATAGGTATCGGCGACATACACCGCGCCGGCTGCATCGACCGCCACGCCGACAGGGCCATTGAACTGGGCTTGGGCGCCCTGCCCGTTCGCAAAGCCGGCAATGCCGCTGCCGGCCAGGGTCGATACCGTGCCGTCCACTGCGATCTTGCGGATCACGTGGTTGCCAGTATCGGCGACGTAGACGTTGCCTTGCTTGTCCAGCGCGATGCCGGAAGGAGTGTTGAAGGCGGCGGCGACGCCTGCACCGTCGCGGTAACCCTCTATGCCACCCGCCAGCACGCGCACGCTGCCATCTCGCGCCAACACCGACACGGTATTTTTCTCGCCGCCGTCCGAGAAATAGACGTTGCCCTGCTTGTCGGCAGCAATGCCGTAGGGGTCGGCCAAGCCGGCGTCCAGCAAGGTTTCCAGCCGCGCTGGCCAGGCGCGCTCGGTCGGCGCCGGGCCGCGCTTGACCAGTTCGGGCAAACGCGCCGCTACGGTGTTCGCCGGCGAAGAATAATAGAAATAGCCACCCGCCCCGGCAATCGCCAGTGCTGCAGCCGCAAAAACAGTCAATTTGATAGATGTACGCACAGGCGGGATTTTACCGTCCCATCGCCGGGGCAATCAAACAAGGTTCATCGGGAGCGGCCGTAGCGGATCCGGGTCAGACCCAAGGGTCTGACCCGTCCTTTGCCGCCGGCACTGGCCTGGTCATCCGCGATGAACCAAAAAAAAGCCCGCTCTGGGAGCGGGCTGAAGTCTATTTCCTTGGAGGAGAATAGAGGAGACAGGTGCAAGTATGCTGCGGCGCGGTATATCTGTCTACTTTATTGTAGTAATACTAGATATAACCATCCGGAATATCACTTGTCGCTGACGTAAGGCAGCACACGGCTGGCCAGACGGGTATCGGTGCGCAGCACGCTGACCTCGTCGGCCAGGATATGCACTGCTTCGTTCAGCAGTACGTCCTTGGCATTCTTGGCGGCCTTTTCGGCATCCAGTTCCGCCGACAGCGACCGCTCGTCCGCTTGCAGGCCGTCATCGGTGCGGATCGCGCCACGCACCTGGTTGGCCTGGCGCTGGGCGGCGCGCGGGTTGGCTGGCTTGGCGGCAATCGCCTTGTTCAGCGCATCTTTCGGGTCCGGCACCAGGATCGGATCATCCGGCGATGGACCGGCAGCCAGGCGCTGTTCACGCAGCTTGGCGCGCGCTTCCTGCTGGTCGCGCTCCTTGCGCCGCACGGTTTCGTTCAGGGACACCACGTTGTCCTGGCGCTGCTTTTTGACATAGCTGATGTCGTCCAGCAGGTATTGGTAGTCCTTGTCCTTGGCAACGCGCGCCTCGTGCTTTTTATCCAGCATCGGCACGATTTCCTTCAACTCGCCGGCCGGGATATACACCGCAGGCTTGATCTGGGTGTATGGCAGCGCGTTGTCGTAGCTCGATTCGCCGAAGTTTTCAGCATCGCTGGTGGAAGCCAGCTTGATGTCCGGCGTCACGCCGCGCAGCTGGGTGGTACCGCCGTTGATGCGGAAGAACTGGGCCACCGTCATTTTCAGCTCGCCGAAGCGCGACTTGTCGCTCTGGCCGAAGCGGTCCAGGTTGACCAGGGTCTGCACGGTGCCTTTGCCGAAGCTCGGTTCACCGATCACGAGGCCACGGCCGTAATCCTGGATTGCCGCCGCAAAGATCTCGGAAGCCGAAGCCGAGCCGCGGTTGATCAGCACACCCACCGGACCATCCCACGACAGGCCAGGCACATTGTCCGCCTCCACTTCGACGCGGCCTTCGGCGTTACGCTGCTGCACCACAGGACCACGGTCGATGAACAGGCCGGTCAGCTCGACCGCCTCGGTCAGCGAACCGCCGCCGTTGTTGCGCAGGTCGATCAGCACATTGTCGACCTTCTCTTTCTTCAGCTCACCCAGCAGGCGGGCGACGTCGCGCGTGGCGCTCTTGTAGTCCTTGTCGCCCTTGCGGCGCGCATCCCAGTCCTGGTAGAAGGTCGGCAGCGAGATCACGCCGATGCGGCGCTTGACAGCGCCATCCTTGACTTCCAGGATCGAGCGCTTGGCCGATTGCTCTTCCATGCTGATTTTCTTGCGCACCAGCGACAGCACGAAGGGTTTGCCGTCCGGGCCTGCATCAGCGCCCAGCACCTGCAGCCTGACGGTCGAGTCTTTCGGGCCGCGGATCAACTGCACCACGTCGTCGATACGCCAGCCCAGCACGTCGGTGAATTTCTCAGATTCGCCCTGTGCCACGGCAACAATGCGGTCGCCCACCTTGAGCTTGTTGGACAGGCCGGCCGGGCTGCCCGGCACGATTTCGCGAATCACGGTGTACTCGTCGCGGTTCTGCAGCACGGCGCCAATGCCTTCCAGCGACAGGCGCATGGCGATGTCGAAGTTCTCGGAAGCGCGCGGGCCCAGGTAGTTGGTGTGCGGCTCGATCGACATGGCGTAGGCGTTCATGAAGATCTGGAACACGTCTTCGCTATTCAGCTTGCGCGAACGGGTCACGTAGTTTTCGTAGCGCTTGTCCAGCGTCTCGCGGATCGACTTCTCGTCCTTGCCGGCCAGCTTCAGGCGCAGCCAGTCGTTCTTCACGCGCTTGCGCCACAGGTCTTTCACTTCGGCTTCCGACTTCGGCCAGTCGGCCTTCTCGCGATCGAACTGGTAGCTCTCGTCCTGCGTGAAGTCGAACTTGGATTTCAGCAGTTCGCGGGCATAGGCCATGCGGTCGGCGAAGCGCTGCTGGTACAGGTTGTAGATAGCGAAAGGCGTTTGCAGGTTTTCGCTGTTGATCGCGTCATCCAGGCGCGACTTTTCCTTGCTGAAGGAATCGATATCGGCCTGGGTAAAGAACAGTTTCTCGCCATCGAGCGATTTGAAATAGCGGTCGAAGATCTTCTCCGACATCGCGTCGTCCAGCGGCGTAGCCTTGTAATGGTAGCGCGACAGCACGCGGGACGCCCACAAGGCGGCCTGGGTCTGCTGTGCTGCAGGCTTGACGGTGACGTCTGTCGCCTTGTCTGCCTGGGCGGCGCCCGCATAAGCGGTGACCAGTGCCAGGGACAGGGTGGCCAACAGGGTGTGCTTCTTCATCGGCTTGCTCCGAACGTAGGTGATTCTATAAGAATAGTGCTGATCCCATTCTACAGGATAGGACACTCTCTGGGAGAGAGGGGACGATGGGCAGTGTGCTGGGCTTCACTTAAGCCAGCCTGAAGGCTGAGCCATCTGACAAGATTTACGCTAAGTCATTGAATTTTCGAAGAAACATTTTGTAACAGGTGAAATTTCCAGGTGGCAACGCGATATCATATCGGCCCTGCCTCAAAAATAATCAAGAACCATGTCCCATCCAACGCCTCCCATTCGCAGCTGGAGCGTCGGCACCAAGATTGCCGCCTTCACGTTTATCCTTGTCAGCGCCCTGTTAGCGCTACTTATTGTCTTCATCAACTGGAACAGCACTGCCATGCTGGAGCAGCGCGCTCGCAACCAGGTTGCTGCCGACCTGAATGGCGTCTCCAATATGCTGGACGTGTTCAACGCTGCGATGGTCAACGATGCCGCCAGCTACGCGCGCCAATTCGCCGCCAAGGTGCCCGGCCCGTTCTCGCTGGAAGGCAGCGAGCTGGCCGCCGGCGGCAAGGCCGTCAACAACGATTTCAGCATTCCCGACAACTTCACCGCCCAAACGGGCGCCATCGCCACCATTTTTGCAGCCGACGGCAACGAATTCGTGCGCGTGACCACTTCGGTGAAGAAAGAGAACGGCGAGCGCGCCGTCGGCACCCAGCTCGATCACAACAACCCAAGTTATGCGCGGCTGCGCGAAGGCCGCTCCTATACCGGACTCGCACAACTGTTCGGCAAGCCCTACATCACCCAATACGACCCGGTGAAGGACGCCTCGGGCAAGGTTGTCGGCGTGCTGTTCATCGGCCTGGACATCAGCAAGAACATTACGGCCCTGAAGGACAAGATCAAGGGCATCCGCATTGGCGAAACCGGCTACGTCTACGTGTTGAATGCAGCCCCCGGCAAGGACTACGGCACGCTGCTGGTCCACCCTTCCAGCGAAGGCGCATCGATGCTGGAGACCAAAGACAGCAACGGCAAGGCCTTCATCCGCGAGATGCTTGAGCAAAAATCGGGCGAGGTGCGCTACATGTGGTCCGATGCAGAGGGCAAGACCTCGCCCCAGGAAAAACTGCTGGTGTACCGCTACTTCGACGACTGGAAATGGATCGTTGCCGGCGGCACCTACGTCCAGGAGATCACCAGGGATGCCGTCACTGCTCGCAACCGTTATGCGGGATGCGGCATCGTCGCCCTGCTCGCCTTTGCCGCCAGCCTGTTGCTGCTGGTGCGCGCCATTGTCAGCCGCCCGTTGCTGCAGGTGCAGGGCGCGGCCGACCGTATTGCCGGCGGCGACCTGACCGTGCGGCTGGACGTGACCACCGGCGATGAAATCGGCAAGGTCCTGGGCGCCATGAACGGCATCAGCGAACGCCTGGCGAACGTGGTTGGAGGCGTGCGCGAGGGTGCCGACCAGATCGCCACTGCTTCGTCGCAGATCGCAGCCGGCAACCAGGATTTGTCGGCGCGTACCGAGCAGCAGGCTTCGAGCCTGGAGGAAACCGCCGCTTCGATGGAAGAGTTGACTTCGACCGTGCGCCAGAACGCCGACAACGCCCGCCAAGCCAATGCGCTGGCGCGCGAAGCATCGGACGTGGCTTCGCGCGGCGGAGCGCAGGTGGCGCAAGTGGTGGAGAAGATGGGAGCCATCAACGAGGCCTCCCGTCAGATCGAAGACATCATCTCCGTGATCGACAGCATCGCCTTCCAGACCAACATCCTCGCCCTGAATGCGGCTGTCGAAGCGGCACGCGCGGGCGAACAGGGCCGCGGCTTTGCCGTGGTGGCGAGCGAAGTGCGCAACCTGGCCCAGCGCAGCGCCGCTGCAGCACAGGAGATCAAGGGATTGATCGCCAACTCCACGGGTGAAGTCGAAGCCGGCGCCAAACTGGTCGAATTGGCCGGTGCGACGATGGAAGAAGTGGTGAACAGCGTCGGCCGCGTGACCGACATCATGGGCGAAATCAGTGCCGCCAGCGAGGAACAGCGCGCCGGCATCGACCAGGTCAACCAGGCCATCGGCCAGATGGACCAGGTCACGCAGCAGAATGCCGCCCTGGTAGAGGAAGCCGCCGCAGCCGCCGGCGCCATGCAGGATCAGGCCGAAGCGCTGGTCCGCGAAGTGCGCGCCTTCAAGCTACCAGGCCATGCAGCCACGGGATCGTCGTCCAGGCGTACCACCCTGCGCCTGCGATAAGCAGCAACGGCCATGAGCGCACGGCCAGCTTCCAGTCCGTCGCAGACGGCCAGCAGGCCAGGAACTGCGGCGCGACAAGGAAGGCCAGGCCGGCGTCCAGCGCTTCGAAATGCCAGGGGCCGCGCGTGCGCAGCACGGCAACCCACCACGGGATCAGCGCCAGCAGCAGCGGCGCGAGCGCGGTGAAAGCGGAGTTGTACCAGCGCGCGTTGGCCAGCTTGACCTCGCCCAGGCGGTAGCCCTTGCCCTCGCGGCGCGGGATGATGGACAGGGAAACCGGCCGCGCAAACGTCAGCAGCCCGGCCACGAAATGGGCCAATTCATGGCACAGGGTGCCCGGCAGCTGCATCAGCGTGAACGCCACATAGCGCTGCGACAGCACCCAGATTGCCGCCGCAAGGCATAGCGACGGCATCAGGTAAAACAGTCTATCCAATTAACCCGTATAGAAGCAGCGGCCGCAGGCCTGGCGATAAGCCTCGTTGCCGCCGATGCTGATTTGCTCGCCTTCGCGAATGCGCTCGCCCTTTTCGTCCACGCGGATGTTCATCGTGGCCTTTTTGCCGCAAGTGCAGATATTCTTGATTTCCTCGATATCGTCGGCCAGCGCAAGCAGGTAGGCCGAACCCGGGAACGGCTCGCCGCGGAAGTCGCTGCGCAAGCCGTAGCAGATCACCGGCACGCCCTTGGCCTGCGCCAGCTGGTGCAGCTGCTTGACCTGCTCCGGTGACAGGAACTGCGCCTCGTCGACAAGCACACAGGCCACTTTCTGCATGTCTTGCAGGAAGTTGGTCTCAGACGAGAACAGCTCGACTTCGCGCTGCGGCCCCAGGCGGGAAGTCACCTTGCCCACGCCATAGCGGTCGTCAATGGCGGCGGTGAACAGGCGCACGATCAAGCCCTGTTCTTCGTAGTTATGGGCGACCTGCAGCATGGAGGTCGATTTGCCTGCGTTCATCGCAGAATAGCGGAAGTAGAGTTTTGCCACGGTGGAAATTATATTAAAAGTCGCTGCGCGATTATACGCGAGGCTCAACCCGCCAAAAAAGGTATAAGCTAGCGCAAAGAAATTCCTTCTTGGTTCAATCGAATCGCCACACAATGCGCGTTTTTCGCAAGGAGAGAAAATGCAGAATACCCGTCCTGCAGCTTTGTTCAGCCTGATCGGCAATACACCGCTTGCCGAAGTCACCCGCCTCGACACCGGCCCGTGCCGGCTGTTCCTCAAGCTTGAATCGCAAAATCCCGGCGGCTCCATCAAGGACCGCATCGGCCTGTCCATCATCGAAGCCGCCGAGCGCGAAGGCTTGCTCAAGCCGGGCGGCACCATCGTCGAAGCCACGGCAGGCAACACCGGCCTGGGACTGGCCCTGGTCGGCGCCATCAAAGGCTATAAGGTGCTGCTGGTGGTGCCGGACAAAATGGCCACCGAAAAGATCCTGCACCTGAAGGCGCTCGGCGCCGACGTGCGCATCACCCGTTCCGACGTCGGCAAGGGACACCCCGAGTATTACCAGGATTACGCAGCCCGGCTGGCCAGCGAGATCCCCGGCGCCTTCTTCGCCGACCAGTTCAACAACCCGGCCAATCCGCTGGCCCACGAAACCACCACCGGCCCTGAAATCTGGGAGCAGATGGCGCGCGAGATCGACGCCATCGTGGTCGGCGTCGGCTCCTCCGGCACGCTGACCGGCCTGGCGCGCTACTTCCGCAAGGTCGCCCCGCACGTCAGGTTCATCCTGGCCGATCCCAAGGGTTCGATCCTGAAGGAATACGTGGATACCGGCAAAGTCGCCGATACCAGCGGCTCCTGGGCGGTGGAAGGCATCGGCGAGGACTTCATCCCCGCTATCGCCGATATGGAGGCGATCTCGCAGGCCTACACCATCACTGACCAGGAAAGCTTCGACAGCGCACGCGCCCTGTTGCGCGCCGAAGGCATCCTGGCCGGCTCCTCGACCGGCACCCTGCTGGCGGCGGCCCTGAAATACTGCCGCGAACAAAGCAAGCCGCAGCGTGTGGTGACCTTCGTCTGCGACACCGGCACCCGCTACCTGTCCAAGGTCTACAACGACAGCTGGATGTTCGACCAGGGTCTGCTGCAGCGCCAGAAGCTGGGCGACCTGCGCGACCTGATCGGACGCCTGTTCGAAAACGGCGACGTGGTCAGCGTGGCGCCGGGCGACACCTTGCTGATCGCCTTCAACCGCATGCGTGCGGCCGACCTGGCGCAGTTGCCGGTGATCGACAACGGCAAGCTGGTCGGCCTTATCGACGAGTCAGACCTCCTGCTGAAGGTCGAAAAAGATGCGGCCCGGTTCAAGGGCGACGTTGGCGCCACCATGACTAGCCGTGTCGAAACCCTGGCGCCTTCTGCCGGCATGCCCGCCCTTCGTGATACCCTCGACCGTGGCTTGACCGCCGTGATCGCCGAAGGCGGCAAGTTCTATGGCCTGATCACCCGCTACGACTTACTCAACCACCTGCGCAGGACCTTATCTTGAGCGAAAAAAAGACCAAAGCCCACCTGGCCACGCGCGTCATCCACGCTGGCCAGCACCCTGATCCATCGACCGGCGCCATCATGCCGCCGATCTATGCCACGTCCACTTTCGTCCAGCAAAGCCCCGGTGTTCACAAGGGCCTGGACTACGGCCGCTCGCACAACCCGACGCGCTGGGCGCTGGAGCGCTGCGTGGCCGACCTGGAAGGCGGCGCGCAGGCCTTCGCCTTTGCCTCCGGCCTGGCCGCGATCTCCACCGTGCTGGAACTGCTCGATGCGGGTTCGCACATCGTGGCCGGCGACGACATGTACGGCGGCACCTTCCGCCTGTTCGAACGTGTGCGGCGGCGCAGCGCGGGCCATGAGTTCACCTATGCCGACTTGACCAACCCGGAAAACCTGCTGGCCGCCCTGCGCCCGGAAACGAAAATGGTGTGGGTGGAAACGCCGACCAACCCGATGCTGAAACTGGCCGACCTGGCCGCCATCGCGCGTATCTGCCGCGAACGCGGCATCCTGGCCGTGGCCGACAACACCTTCGCCAGCCCGATCGTGCAGCGCCCGCTGGAGCTGGGCTTCGACGTCGTCGTGCACTCCGCCACCAAGTACCTGAACGGGCACTCGGACATCATCGGCGGTATCGCGGTGGTTGGCGGCGAAGAACGCCAGTCGGCCTGGCGCGAGCAACTGGCCTTCCTGCAGAATTCCGTCGGCGCCATTGCCGGTCCGTTCGACGCCTTCCTGGCCCTGCGCGGCGTGAAAACGCTGGCGATCCGCATGGAGCGCCACTGCAAGAGCGCACTGGAGCTGGCGCGCTGGCTGGAACGCGAGCCCAAGGTCAGGAAAGTGTTCTATCCAGGCCTCGAGTCGCATCCCCAGCACACCCTGGCCAAGGCGCAGATGGACGGCTTCGGCGGCATCATCTCGATCGACCTCGATACCGACCTGGCTGGCGCGCGCCGCTTCCTGGAACGCTGCGAAGTGTTCGCGCTGGCGGAAAGCCTGGGCGGCGTGGAATCGCTGATCGAGCACCCTGCCCTGATGACCCATGCATCGATTCCGGCGACCCAGCGCGCCACGCTGGGCATCGGCGATGGCCTGATCCGTCTCTCCGTCGGGATCGAAGACATCGAGGATTTGCGCCAAGACCTGCGCAATGCCCTTGACGCCATCTGAACGCCACTGCAGCAACTGCAAGCGCCCGATGCGGGTGCTTGATCTCTCCGGCCATTACCAGCGGCGGGTGGAGATCGACACCTGCCCGCATTGCTGCCTGGTGTGGTTCGACGACACGGAATCGGTGCGGCTGGCAGGCCCCGGCATCGCCGAATTCGTGCGCGAGATCCATGGGGCAATGCAAGCCGGCGGCGAGCACGCGCATGCGGTGTCGCTGGCGCGCATCCAGTCCTGCCCGGTCTGCAGCGCGCCGCTCAAGCGTGTGTTCGACATGTCGCGCTTCGGGCGCACTTCCAAACTCCAGTGCCCGCACGGGCATGGCTATTACCAGACCTACATTCTCTACCTGGCCGAGAAAGGCTTTGCCCGCCCCCTCGCATGGTCCGATATCCGTTCCCTGCATGCCGCAGGGAAGGAAGTTTTTTGCGCAGGCTGCGGCTGTCCGCTTCCCGCGCGGCCGGTCGAAGCGTGTCCGGCTTGTCACTCGGCCGTCGGGGTAATCGACCCCGCCCGCCTGGCGCTGGCCGTCGCGCCGGACGGTCCGGCCAGTAGCGTTAATGCCCCGGCAGTCGAGCAGCATCAATGCCACGCCTGCGGCGGCGCCATTGACCTGACACGCGACATCCATTGCCCCCACTGCCAGGCGCCGGTATTGCGCCGGGACACAGAAGATGCCTCAGCTTCCGCCACGGCAGCCGCTAGCGCGGCGGAGGCGGCATTGGCCTCCGTGCGGGACGACTCCCACCGACTCAAGACAGAAAGCCAGCATGCGGTGGTCAATTTTGGCGAAGACCGCCGCACGCAGCGGCTGCGGAATGTCGAATTCCGGCTGGCCGTCGGACTCCTGCTTGGCGGCATTGCGCTCACACTCATGGCCTGGTACCGGCAGCCGGCGCAACGTGCCAACTGGAAACGCCAGGAGGCGCCGCTGATTTCGTACGCTCCGCGCTTCAAGGAGGCGGAGCTGAAGTGCGACCTGCATTCATCGGTAAGGCGCGAAGTGCGGGTGCGCCAATTGATTGTCGCGCCAGGTGCGCCGGGGCCGGGGCCGGCCAACGCCACATACGGCGCGATGCAGGCAGCCTACATGCAGGCCAAGACCGTGCGAGCCGAATGGGAAGCCAGCGGCGCATTTGACATGCTCGAGCAACAGTTCGGCGTACCGAATGCGGACCCACGCAGCCTGCCGACAGGCCTCTTTCGCCGCGGCGAAGCGTTGGCCGCAGTGGAACGCGCAGCGTTCTGCCTGCCTGTCCATGAAATCAGCCCGCCACTACTTGCCGAGGACGGCTTTCACATCATCGAGGTGCTGGAAGCGCGTTAATCGGCTGGCCGTCGTGCAGGATCGCTGATGTTGAAGACGCGCCGGACCAGGCTTTCCAGCGCCACGAACACGCCCTCCACCCCAAAGCCGGCAATGAACGATAACGCCGACGTGCTGAGTGCCCAGTTGCCCAACAGCCCGATCTCACTGCCCGGCGTCTGGCCGGATGGATTGACGAACAAGGCAATGCAGGCGCCAATCGTGGCGCCCAGCGCCAACTGCAGCAAGGCCAGGGTGAAATCGCGCGGCGACAACAGGCTTTCGCGCATCTTGGCCCACAGGCCGCGCACCACTGCGGCGCCCGCGCCCAACACGCCGTAGCACAACGGCAGCACAGCCGTTCCGACCACCAGCGTGACGACGCGCGCCTGCTCCTCCAGGGCGCGTTGAACGCGGCCTTGCATTTCCGCCGGTGTCGCACTCGCCTGCACTGCGCCGTTCTCCGGCATGCGGCCGAACGGGCGAGCCAGCACGCTGTAGCAGGCCTGCCAAGGGACAAGCCAATCGCGCAGGTTCATGCTGATTGCGGCCGCCTGCGCCGTCAGCTGCTGGTGCCGCGTGCAAAGCTGGTACTCCTCCGTACTGCGGAAGTGCGGCGAGCCCGCCGTATCGGCCTCAGTGCAGAACTGCATCGGAGGCGCGGTAGTGCTGGCCGTGTGCTTGAATTCAGCTTCCGCAATCTCTTTGGACAGGGCGGCTTGCGCGGCCTGCACCGCATCGAGGTGCTGCAGGATGGCGCTGCCACCGGCAACATGCCAGGACGTCACACAGGTCAGCACCAGTCCAATCAGCAGCAGGTAGACCACCAGCTTCATGCGCAGGTTGAAACTAGAAGCCACCCGTACCAGGCCTGGAAATGCAGTGCGGGCCAGGGTCAGGCGTGTCGGCTTGTCCCAGTGCGGGCTGTGTGCGGAGCCGTTCCCGCTGCCGCCGCCCCCGAACATCTTGTCGCGCAACCAGTTGCGCCAGTCGCGCCGGTTGTCCTCGCCCACCACCAGCAAAGTAAAGGCAATGGTCAGGCCCGTCGCCGGGCGTGCCGCGGCATTCAGCTTATCCTTCGCACACAATACCTTGACCGCCTGCGCCACGCGCTGTTGCTCGCTATCGGGCTGCGCCAGGCCGATCGCACACAGTTCATCGATGTGCGGCTCGCCGTCGTCGTGGTTATGGAAATTGTAGAGGCTCTTGTCCCAGCGTCCGGAGATGTGGTCAAGCAGCAGGAAGACTTCATTCAGCTCACGCACGAAGATGAATTCTTCGATCCGCTGGCAGGCTTCGCCGCCATTTTCCTCACGATTGGAAGACATGCCCGCCTCCCTATTAGCATGTTGTCACTTCATTGTGCGCCTGCCAAGGCGGGGAGGACTTTGCGCTAGCTCAAACGTGAACCCTATTCGCCCGGATGGTACTTGCGTTCCAGGTTCTTTTCGATGTCTTCCTTGTAGAACAGCACGTCCTTGAATTCGCCGCGCGCATACATCTCGGCCTGGTCATTGAAGTGCGGCGACGCAGGATCGCCGCTTTCGCCGCCGGCCAGGATGCTCTTGGCCCTCACCTTCGGCCCGAATTCAACAGCCGCCACGAAGCTATTGCCGCGCTCGCCATAAATACGCCTGGTGCGCTGCTGCGACGTCATGCCGTAAGCAGCCAGCGCGCCGAAATTGCCGGACGCGTAAGGTACTGGAATGCTTGGCTTGTTATCGTCAAACGGCTGCGCGATATCGCCGGTCAGGCGCTGGAAGCGGTTGATCTCGCCCCATGGTGTTTTCCAGCTGCCGAAGTCGGCGGCCAGCTTGTTCGAAGCACGCACCAGCGCTTCCAGCCGCTGTTTCGACGTCAGCTGGGTCGCCAGGTAATCGAGGACCGGCATGCCCTTGGCTTTCGCCGCGGCACCGTATTGCTTCACCTGGTCCTGCAGCCAGTAGATGGCGACCGAAGTCGGCACCGATGTCAGCGAATAGCGCATATCCCAATCGCGCAGCAGCGTGACCTGTTCGATCACGGCGGCCTTGGACAGGTCGCTGGCCGGTGCCTCGTCATAGGCGCGCACCAGCAGCGGCAGCAGCGGTTCGAAGGCGGGCAACTGGCTGTCGTAGGCGGCGGCGATCAGGCTGTCGATGGTGAAGTCCTTCTTCCCTTGCAGGACGCGAACGGCGTGAATGCCGCGCGCATTCTCGGGGTTGACCGACATGTAGGCCGGATAATCCTCGGGGCGCGGGCTATAGGGGCCGGCGGCCGAGAACGGCCAGTTGTTGGTGTTCTGAATCCAGCCATTTTTCGGGTTGAACAGTTGGATGGTTTCGCGCACCTGGTGCAAGCCTTTCCAGTCGGTCGCCGGATCGGCGCCGTTGACCGGCTTGCTGTAGTCAAAACGCGGGTCGCGCACGGGGATGAAATTGCCGTGGAAATAGGCGATATTGCCGTCCGCATCCGCATACACGGTGTTGTTGGATGAGTTGGTGCGAAGCTCCATCGACCTGTAGAAAGCCGGATAGTTGCGGGCCTTGGTGCGAATGAAGGACTGTGTCAGCGCCTTCAGCGGTTCGTTCATCATCGCCACCGAGACCCACTTTCCATCCTGTTCGCGCACCACAGGGCCGCGATGCGTGAAATAGGCCGTTACCGTCTTCTCAGCCCGGCTGCCATCCTCCGCCTTGTACGGCAGTTGCACTTGCACGGTGCGGAAGGGGCGCAGCTCCTTGCCATACTGGTAGAAGAATTTACCGTCCTTCTCCACCACGGTCTCCAGGTATTCGTCGATCACGTCGCCGCCGCCGGAAGTGTGCATCCAGCCGATGCGGTCGTTAAAGCCCTGGTAGACAAAGAACTGCCCCCAGGTTACCGCGCCATAGGCGTTCAGGCCCTCCTGGCTGTTCACGTGGATCTCCGGCCGGAAGTAGAACGAGGTGTGCGGATTGATCATCAACAGCGCGTGGCCAGACTTGCTCATGGCCGGCGCGATCGCGAAGCCGTTCGAGCCGCGCGGCTCGTTATCCAGATCGCTGCCAACGGCAGCCACGGACGGCGCAGGGCGCTTGCTGTAGAACGCCTTCAACTGCTCGATATTGACGGTTTCGATGTCGCCGCCGATACTGCCTTCGCTGAAGCTGAGCGCCATCCAGGGCTCGAAGCGGTTCAGCAAGCGCGCCTGCACCTGCGGGTGGGTGTGCAGGTAGAAGTTCAGGCCATCGGCCCATGCCACCATCAGCTTCTTCAGCCAGTCCGGGCTGGCCTTGTACTGGGCCTTCAACTGCTCGGGCGTGATGAAGAGCTTCATGCGCAAGTCCTGATACAGCGCCTTTTCGCCTTCCACTTCCGCCAGCCGGCCCATGGCGTTGATGAAATTCAGCTCGATACGCTTGAAATCATCTTCCGACTGCGCGTACATCATGCCGAATACCGCTTCCGCGTCGCTCTTGCCGTAAATATGCGGAATGCCCCATTTGTCGCGCAGGATGGTGACGCGCTTGGCAATCGCTTGCAGGCGCAGTACTTCCGCAGGACTCAAGGCTCCACCCGCCTGTGAAGCGGCGGGGGCGGCAATCGCAGGAATGGCGCAGAACGCGACGAGCGCGGCATTCAGCTTCAGCATGCTTTATTGCTCCACCAGTTGTGCAATGCGTTCGCGCAGTTCGGCGTTTTCGGCGCGCAGCGCGGCATTCTTTTCCTTCAATTGCGAGATCTCGAGGCGCAGCACCTCCACCTCGGTCAGCGGGGCCGGACGCTCAGCTGCTTCGTAATGCGCCTCGCCAGCATCTTCTTTCGGAGGTTTCGGCGGGCGGTTGGCGGCGCGCTGTTCGCGGATCTCGCGCGCTGCCTGCTGCAGGAACTTGCGGCCGCCGGCGACAGCCGACTTCTGGTCTTCTTCCGGCAACGAAGCCACGGTGGCGGCGGCATTGATCGAGATCGTGCCGGAGCGCACGGCTTCCACCAGCTCCGGCGTGGCGCTGCGGGTGATCTTTTCGATCTGGCCCAGAGTATTGGCGCTCAGGCGCGCCGCGCGGGCAATGTCTTCGCGCTTGGCCTTGGCCTTCGGCGGAGCCGCCGGTTCCTCGGCTTCCGGGTCCGGCGGCGCAATGGCGGCATCTTCCGCCTTGGCCTGCTCTTTCACAGCCTGTTCGCGCTTGCCCAGGATTTCCTGCTGGCGCAGGGCCAGCACGCCACGCTGGAAGTCCGACACGCTGCGGCGGCCCAGGTGGTTATCGATCATCCACAGCATCACGTCTTCAATATCCTTGAAGCTCGTGTTCTGGGTGACTTTAAAAGGAATGCCGTGCTGCTGGCAGATCGAATAGCGGTTATGGCCATCGACCAACACATCGTTCCACAGCACCAGCGCATCGCGGCAGCCTTCGGCCAGCAGGCTGCGCTCCAGCGCAGTACGCTCAGCCTCGGTCAACGGCTCGATATAGTCCCGCAGGACGTCGTTAATCTTGATTTGCATGGGGTCTTTCCAGGGGATTCTGCGACCAGCATGCTACAACATTCCGCGGCGATTACAAGCGTTGCCAGATTAGCCACTACTGGATGTTAACGAACAGTCATGTCATAATAGCGGGCTTCAAAGTGCCCCGGTGGTGAAATTGGTAGACACACCGGACTTAAAATCCGTTGCCTGCAAGGGCGTGCCGGTTCGATTCCGGCCCGGGGCACCAAGCCTGCATATCCGAAGATGTGCTGCAGTGCGGCTGACTAATTTGAACTAACTTCAACTTCGCTCAGCACTCTGATCCGTGCTAGTTGACAGTGCTGTCAGCATCCGTCACACTATCCATACCACTCATCTTTTGAGGTGTCATTAGGTTGGCTCCTCTTGAGACGGAAAAGCCGCTCACATGGGCGGCTTTTTCACATTTGGAAAGATATCAGTGGTGTCGACAATTCCAAAGCCTCCTCTAAGGATCGCCGTCTACGTTGACACAGAAAAGCACCGTCGGACGAGCGGGTCGCTGTCCAGGCATGCGGACTGGGTCCTACCTCACCTCCAGGACGGTCAACTTGAGCATGCCCGCTTACCGGACATAGTACCCACAAACAAAAAGCCAATTCGCAAGCCGCCGCATTGGTAGGGCAATGTTGATTCGGCCCGAGAGCCATTAAATTACGTGACTCCCTAAGTTGACTCCGGGGAGCTTATGCGCCTACACTCCGCACCGTTATCAATTTTTGGAGTCCCCTTTCATGGGCACTTGTTCGAGTCATAGTTGTCAGCCGGTTCATTCCGGCCCCGCATAACGGCACGATCGCGTCCTGGGCTCCCGCCTCACGTCATCCGCCGTCGCGGATGATGGTCACCCATCCCAAACTCTGATACTCAAGCGCGCAAGATAGCGGGCCCGCATCCTTTGCGGAGAGCCTGATGTTCGCTTCATTCACCACACGTCCCAATCGCTGGGACTGGGCCTTGCTGCCACTGGTACTGGCAGTGTTGATTGCTGTCGCCTATGGCGCCATGCAGATGGCGCGCCCCTTCGTGCTTGGCCAGTCTATGCCGGTCAGCCTCGACCCGGCCTCGCTGCCCTATTACCTGTTGCGCACCATTTTGCGCATGTTCGCCGCATTGGGAGTGTCGCTGGTATTCGCCTTCGTCTTCGCGGCGGTGGCGGCCAAATACCGGCTGGCTGAAAAGGTCCTGGTGCCGCTGCTGGACGTGCTGCAGTCGGTGCCGGTGCTGGGCTTCCAGGCGATTGCCATCGCGCCCTTCATCGCGCTGTTCCCGGGCAGCCAGATGGGCGTCGAATGCGCGGCCATCTTTGCGATTTTCACTTCGCAGGCCTGGAACATGGCGTTCAGCCTGTACCAGTCGATGCGTGCCGTGCCGGCCGAACTGCACGAGGCAAGCCGCATGTTCCGCCTCTCGGCCTGGCAGCGCTTCTGGCGCCTGGAGCTGCCGTTCGCCATGCCGGGCCTGCTGTGGAACATGATGATGTCCATGTCCGGCGGCTGGTTCTTCCTGGTGGCGGCAGAGGCCATTTCCGTCGCCGGGCAGGACGTCAAGCTGCCCGGCATCGGCGCCTACATCGCGGTGGCCATCGAAGCTGAAAACGGCCGTGCCATCGCACGGGCTATCGGCGCCATGTTCGTCGGCATCGTCATGTATGACCAGCTCTTCTTCCGTCCTTTGCTGGTGTGGGCGGACAAGTTCCGCTTTGAAGAACTGGACGGTGAAGTGGGCCGCCGTTCCTGGCTGCTGGACTGGGTGCGCCGCAGCCGTATCGCCAGCCGCCTCACCGACAACGCGTGGAAGCTGATGCGCTTGACCCTGGGCTGGTTTCCGGCCCGTCCGGTCGAAGCGGCCGCTGCGGCCAAGGCCACGCGCAGCTGGCGCCTGCCGGCGCGCGCCGCCGATACGCTGTTGCTGGTGCTCGCGGTTTGGGCCAGCTACCGCGTGGCGGCCTTCATCCATACCGAGGTTGGTTGGCGCGAGGCAGCAGGCGTGTTTGGCCTCGGCCTGGCGACGCTGGCGCGCGTGGCAGTGCTGATCGCGCTGGCTTCCCTGTTCTGGGTGCCGGTGGCCGTGTGGATCGGGCTGCGCCCGCGCTATGCACAGAAGATCCAGGCGGTGGCGCAGTTCCTCGCCGCGTTCCCGGTCAACCTGCTGTTCCCGGTGGTGGTGTATTCAGTTCTGCACCTGCGGCTCAATCCGGACATCTGGCTCAGTCCACTAATGGTGTTCGGTACCCAGTGGTACATCCTGTTCAATGTCGTCGCCGGTGCGTCCACCCTGTCCACCGACCTGCGGCTGGCGGCGGCGAATCTGGGCTTGAAGGGCTGGCTGAAATGGTGGCGGGTCTACCTGCCTGCCATATTCCCCAGTTACATAACAGGCGCAGTGACGGCCAGCGGCGGCTCGTGGAACGCCAGCATCGTGGCCGAATACGTCACCTGGGGCAAAACCACCCTGGTGGCGCATGGCCTTGGCAGTTATGTGAAGCAGATGACCGATGCAGGCGACTTCCCCCGGATCGCCCTCGGCATCGGCGTCATGTGTGTATTTGTAATGGCAATCAACCGCTTCGTTTGGAGCCGTTTGTATCAGGAGCAAGCATGAAAAAAGAAATCCTGGTCGACCTGCAAGGCGTCGGCAAATCCTTCCGCACTGGCGATGGCGCCAGCCGCACCGTGCTCGATGGCGTCGACTTCGCGCTGGAGTCGGGCGAGATCGTGGCGCTGCTTGGCAAGTCAGGTTCCGGCAAATCGACCCTGCTGCGCATTATCGCGGGCCTGGTGCAAGCCGACGCCGGCGCTGCCAAGTATCGCGGCGCGCCGCTGGCGGAGCCGGTGCCGGGCATTGCCATGGTGTTCCAGTCCTTCGCCCTGTTCCCCTGGCTGACCGTGCAGCAGAACGTGGAACTTGGCCTGGAGGCTCAAGGCGTTCCGGCTGCCGAACGCGCAGCACGCAGCGAAGCGATGCTGGACTTGATGGGCCTTTCCGGCTTCGAAGGCGCACTGCCACGCGAGCTGTCGGGCGGCATGCGCCAGCGCGTGGGCATCGCCCGCGCCCTGGTCACCAACCCGGACGTGCTGCTGATGGACGAGGCCTTCTCCGCCCTCGACGTGCTGACCGGCGAGACCCTGCGCAACGACATCCTCGAGCTGTGGGACCATGGCCGCATCCCGACGCGTGGCATCCTGGTCGTTTCGCACAATATCGAGGAAGCGGTGATGATGTCGGACCGGATCATCATGCTCTCCAGCGACCCGGGCCGCATCCGTACCGAGATCCGCATCGACCTGCCACGCCCGCGTAATCCGGACAGCCCGGCCGTGCGCCAGTTGATCGACGAAGTGTATGGCCTGATGACCATGCGCGCACCGGCCGCCAGCCCGGCGCGCGAGGCCGGTCCTGACTACCGCCTGCCCGATGCCGATATCGAGCGCATCGAAGCGGTGCTGTCGCTGCTGGCATCCGAGCCCTTCGAAGGCCGCGCCGACTTGCCGCGTCTTTCCGACGAAAGCGAACTGCCGGACGAAGCCCTGTTCCCGGCCTGCGAAGCGCTATCCCAGCTGGGGCTGGCCACGGTGGAAGGCGGCGACATCACCATGACAACGCTCGGCCGGCGCTACGAGGCAGCCGACCATGCAGGACGCCAGGCTATCTTCGGACGGCAGCTTCTGGCCCACGTCACGCTGCCGCAACACATCTACAGCAGGCTGCGCGCATCCGCCGACGGTGCTCTGCCGGAAGAACAAGTGCTGTCGCCGCTATTGGAATCCAACGAACCCGAGGAAGCGCGCCGCATCATGCGTACCGCTATTGAATGGGGCCGTTATGGAGAAATTTATGAGTTTGATTTTCACACGCGACGCCTGCAGCTGGCCTGATAAGCGCTGCCTGCTGATGGTGGCCGGCGCGCTGCTGTCGACAACAGCGTGGGCCGGCCGCCCTCTGGCCACTGACGATGCAACCATCCTCGAGCCGAGCGACTGCCAGGTCGAAGCCTGGCACCAGCACACCGGCAACCTTCGCGAATGGTGGGCCATGCCTGCCTGCCGCGTCGGCGGATGGGAACTGGCTGCAGGCAAAGGCCAGGCGAGCAATGCAGCCTTGCAGGCCAAAACCGTCCTGCGCAGGCTGGAAACGAATGGCTGGGGCCTGGGCTTGGCTATCGCAACCCAGCATAGCATGACGCGCCAGCACATGTCAACGTGCCGCTGACAGTTTCCTTTGCGGACGATGCCCTGCTGCTGCACTTGAACGCAGGCTGGATGCGGCCCCGCGGCGCGCCAGGCCGTGCCACCTGGAGCATCGGCGGCGAATATGCATTCGCGCCGCGCTGGAGCGTCTCCCTGGAAAGCTACGGCAGCCATCGCCGTCCACCAACCAGGCAAGCAGGCTTGCGTTACGCCCTGGTCGAGGGGCGCCTGGACCTTGACGCCAGCGTTGCAAAAACGCCCGGCGCAGCGCACCAGCTGGCCCTTGGCATGACTTGGGCGTTACCGAGGTTGCTATACTAGCGCCATGAAAACCCTGCTTCCCGTCGCGGCACTGGCTGCGCTCCTCACTGGCTGCGCCGGCATTGGCGCGCAGAGCTTTTACGCCAATCCATCGGCAGCGAGCCCGTTCGAGATGTGCAAGACGCTCGCGACCGGCTCGCCCGACATGAACTTTGCCAATGCCCTGCGCATGGAACTGGGGCGGCGCGGCGTTGCCGAAGCGGCCTGTCCGGAAGTCATCAAGGAACGCGAAACCTGGGTGACGGTCGGCGTAACGGCCGGCGTGGTCGCGCTCGCCGTCGCGGCCAGCAAGCATAACGATGTCAGCATTGGGGTTGGCGGCACGATCGGCCTGTACAACGACGACTGGTACTCTTCCGAGCCAACCTACGCCCCGAACACCGACCGCGAGTGGGCATGGGATCGCTACACCGGCGAGAATGGCAGCCAGATCTGGGCCTGCCGCGGCGTACAGACCGGCGCCCTCGTCGATCCATCGCGCTGCCAGGGCCGCCCGTTGGCCGATACCGTCTGGCCGGGCCCTGCCGCACCATTCAGATAGAACTTTTCCTGCTCCGCGCACTCCAAGTCCATGTCCTATATTGAACATGGGGGAAGTATGAAACCCGTTCAGAACGACACGCTGGCCGGCAGCCTGATCGCGGGAAATACCATCATGACCTTCGTGCTCAACTATGCCTCCCCACTTCGGCAAGCGGCGTTCCAACCGCCTCCGCAGCCCATCATTATTACCGTTCCTTCGCGAAACTAGCTATGGCCCTCGCCCGCACGATAGCGGCAAGCTTTCGGCGGATGCGTCCTGTGCGTGGAGAATGATGGCGTTCTCTTCGACGGGGTTGCAAAATGAAGCTAAGAAACTTTCTGATGCTTGCCGCCTGCGTGGCATCGTCAGCACTGGCTGTACCTGCTTTCGCAGGCACGTTTGACAACGGCTTGCCTGCTCCCTGGCGCTGCACCGGGATGTGCGGCACCCTGGGCGCGGACGGCGTAGTGGGCCTTGCGCCTGGTGGAGGCAGCGCCTACGGCTGGATTTCCACCTATAACTCCACAAGTGAAGTCTCGCTACCCGGCGCTGGTGGCGTTGAGGGCGCAAACAACGGTTCGATCCTGCGCTCGGTCTCGTTCATGGCCGGCGCAAACGCCGCGCTCGACTTTCGCTTCAATTACGTGACGACCGATGGTGCGGGCTACGCCGACTATGCGTGGGCGCGCCTGCTCGATGCCGATGACAAGCAAGTGGCGCTACTGTTCACTGCCCGCACCAGCGAAGACGGCAATGCCATCCCCGGCTTCGACATGCCGCCGTCCGAGGCCACGCTGACGCCTTTCCCGGTCGCCGTGGCGCCGGGCCAGACCATGTGGTCGCCGCTGGGTCCCGATTCCGACGAATGTTATGACACCGGTTGCGGCGCCACTGGCTGGGTGCGCGGCCAGTATGCCATCGCCAACGCAGGCAAGTACCGGCTTGAATTCGGCGTGACCAACTGGGATGACCGCGACTTCGACTCCGGGCTCACACTGGATGCCATCACGGTCGGCGGCGCCCCCTTGCCCATCCCCGAGCCCGGACAATACGCAATGCTGCTGGCCGGCCTGGCCATGCTTGGCACATTGAAGCACCTGGCGCGGTGATCCGTATCGGCATTTCCGGCTGGCGTTATACCCCGTGGCGCGGCGTGTTCTACCCGCCCGACCTGACCCAGGCGCGCGAGCTGGAGTTCGCCTCGCGCGCCGTTCGCACCATCGAGATCAACGGCTCCTTCTACTCGCTGCAGCGGCCCGAAAGCTACCAGGCCTGGTACGACGCCACTCCCGAAGGCTTCGTGTTTGCACACAAGGGCAACCGCTACATCACCCACATCCGCCGCCTGCGCGAACCTGATAAAGCCTTGGCCAACGTCTTTGCCAGCGGCGTCCTGCTGCTGCGGGAGAAGCTTGGCCCTTTCCTGTGGCAGTTTCCGCCCAATTTCAAGTTCGATGAAGAGCTGTTCGAGCACTTTTTCAGCCTGCTGCCGAGGGACACCGAACAGGCATCTGCCCTCGCCCGCCGCCACGAGCCTCGCATGAATGGCCGTGCCGCCACCGAAACGGACGCCAGGCGCAAGCTTTTGCACGCTGTAGAAATCCGCAACGAATCCTTCGCCGATCCTGCCTTCGTGCGGCTGCTGCGCAAGTACAAGGTGGCACTGGTCGTGGCCGATACCGCGGGCAAATGGCCCGACTACGAAGATGTGACAGGCGGCTTCATGTACCTTCGGCTGCATGGCGAGAAGGAACTTTACGCCAGCGGCTACACGCCGGAGTCCCTGGACCGCTGGGCCGACCGCATTCGTGCCTGGTCAAAGGGAGGGCAGCCGGCAGATGCAAAACTGATCACCGACAGCGCCCCGCCCAAGCGCGCCCCGCGCGACATCTACTGCTACTTCGACAACGATGTGAAAGTGCACGCGCCGTTCGACGCGCAAAACCTGGCGCAGCGCCTACTCGGCTGACGGCCGGCGCTGGGCGCGATAGATGCCGGAGTGGCCGGAAAACATGAAGGCGACCGCGCAAGCCAGCGCGGCGTATGGCCCGATTTCAGGGCCGAACAATTCCATCGCCATCACCGTGCAGGCCAGCGGTGTGTTGGCCGCGCCGGCAAACACGGCGACAAAGCCGATTGCCGCCAGCAGCGGGAACGGCAGGTGCAGGATCGGCGCCAGGGCATTGCCAAGCGTGGCGCCGATATAGAACAGTGGCGTCACTTCGCCGCCTTTGAAACCGGAACCAAGCGAGCCGACGGTGAACACGAACTTGCCCAGCCAGTCCCACCAGTCGAGCGGTACGCGGAAGGCCTCCACCATCGGCCCGATGCCGAGGCCGAGATAGCGGTAGAAGTCGATGCCGGACGCGCCGCCGGCGGCCACGGCCAGCGCGATCACCGCGCCACCAGCCAGGGGCCGCAGCGGCGCGTACGCAAAGCGCTCCTTGAACCATGCCGACAAGCCATGCGTGACAGCGGCAAAGGCCCGTCCCACCAGCCCAAACACGACGCCCGCGGCAACGATCGCGGCCAGCGCCAGCAGCAGCGGGCCGTCCGGTGCTCCCAGCGTGCCAGCAGGATAATGCGTATGCCCGACGCCCCACCAGCGCGTGACCTGGTCGGCCAGGACCGCCGCCAGCATGCAGGGATAGATCGCAGTAAAACGCATGCGCCCGATCACCAGCACCTCCAGGCCGAAGATGGCGCCGGCCAGCGGCGTGCCGAACACCGAGGCGAAACCGGCGCTGATCCCAGCCATCAGCACGGTGCTGCGATCTTCGCGCGGCAGGCGGAATACGTGGGTGAGCTGGTCGGCCAGCGCGCCGCCCATCTGCACAGCCGTGCCTTCGCGCCCGACGGAGGCGCCGAACAGGTGCGACACCACAGTGCTGCACAGGATCAGCGGCGCGAGCCGCAGCGGCACCACATTCTTCGGATCGTGGATTTCGTCGATCAGCAGGTTATTGCCCGCCTCGACGCGGCTGCCGACGTGCAGGTAGATCCAGCCGACGGCAAAGCCGGCCAGCGGCAGCAGCCACACTACCCAGCGATAGGCATCGCGCCAGGCCGTGGCCACGTCCAGCGCCAGCAGGAAAAATGCGGAAGCACTGCCCGCCAGCAGCGCGACGATGCCGGAAAGCAGGCTCCATTTTCCCAGGTAGCGCAGTCGCTTAATGATGGTCGTGTCCCTTCTTGTCGCGGGTCACTTCCATCGGCTTGACGCCGGCAGGCGGCGCTGCGTTCGGCGCGGCGGGGGCCGGCGGCAGTTCGCCAGTCCACTCGTAAGCCGTAGTGCCTTGCGGCGCCTTGTACCAGCCCGGATCGCTGTAATCGCCCTTCTTCTGGTCCGCACGCACCTTCATCAGCGTGAACATGCCGCCCATTTCGATATCGCCATACGGGCCGGTGCCGGTCATCATCGGCAGCGTGTTTTCGGGGATTTCCATCTCCATGCCGCCCATCGAACCGCCCTTGTCGCCCATCACCATATAGCCCGGCACGAGCTTGTTGATCTTCTCGGCCACGCCTTTGTGGTCGACGCCGATCAGGGTCGGCACGTTGTGGCCCATGGCGTTCATGGTGTGGTGCGATTTGTGGCAGTGGAAGGCCCAGTCGCCCGGATTGTCGGCGACGAACTCGATGGCGCGCATCTGGCCCACCGCGACATCGGTGGTCACTTCCGGCCAGCGTGCGGTTGGCGGCACCCAGCCGCCGTCGGTACCGGTGACCTCGAAGCGGTGGCCGTGGATGTGGATCGGGTGGTTGGTCATGGTCAGGTTGCCGGCGCGGATGCGCACCCGGTCGCCCTGGCGCACGACCAGCGGGTCGATCGCGGGGAAGACGCGGCTATTGAATGTCCAGATATTAAAGTCCGTCATCGTGTTGACCTTGGGGACCATGCTCCCCGGTTCGATATCGTAAGCGCTGAGCAGGAACACGAAATCGCGGTCCACCGCATGCTGGCGCGGGTCTTTCGGGTGGGTCACCCAGAAGCCCATCATGCCCATCGCCATCTGCACCATCTCGTCAGCATGGGGATGGTACATGAAAGTACCGGCGTGTTTGGCGACAAATTCATAGACAAAGGTCTTGCCAGGCTGGATCGCGGGCTGGCTCACGCCGGACACGCCATCCATCCCGCTTGGCAGCAACTGGCCATGCCAGTGCACGCTGGTGTGCTCAGGCAGTTTGTTGGTGACGAAAATGCGCACGCGGTCGCCCTCCACCACTTCGATGGTCGGGCCCGGACTCTGGCCGTTGTAGCCCCACATCTTGGCATACATGCCGGGAGCGATTTCGCGCACGACCGGTTCGGCGACCAGGTGGAACTCCTTGACGCCATCTTTCATGCGCCACGGCAGGCTCCAGCCGTTCAGGGTGACGACCGGGTTGTAAGGACGGCCATTGGGCGGCATCAGCGGCGGCGCGGTCGACGCGCTCGATTGCACAGGCGCTTCCGGCAGGCCGGCGGCGCCGGCGCGGCTCACCAGGCCTGCTCCGATCAGGGCGGCAGCGCCATTTGCGAGAAAAGTTCTACGATTGCTCATTGCTGTACTCCTTTACCGCCAATCGCGGCATCCAGATTGGCGTCCGCGATCCAGTATTCCTTGAGCGCGGTGATGTAATTATTGACGGCGGTAGTCTGTTCGCGGGCATCGGCCAGCAGTTCGAACACCGACAGCAACATGCCGTTGTAGCGCAGCAGGGTCTCTTCGGAGATCTTCTGGCGCAGCGGTATCACCACATCGCGGTAATGTTTCGCCAGCTCGTAGGAAGCCTGGTAATCCTGGTCGCTTTCGCGCGCTTCGCTGCGGGCATTGACGGCGGCCGCGGCGAGCAGGTTCACCGATTGCATATAAGTCGCTTCGGCATGCGCCACGCGGGCGCCGCCCCAGTCGAACAGCGGCACCTCCAGCGAAATCTCGTAGCCGCGCGAACGGCGCTCGCCGTCCCGCTCACTGATGCCGCTCAGCTCCAGCACGTTGATGAAGCGCGTGGTTTTGGTCAGTCCGAGGGAACTGGCAGTGTGCTGCGACGACAGCCGGGCAGCCTGGACGTCAAGCCGGTCGCGCAAGGCCGCGGCCTCCGCATCGTCCACCTTGCGCGGGCTTGCCGGCAGTTCCGGCAGCCGCTCCGGCAGGCGGTAGCTGGTAGCTTCCGCGCCGGACAGGCCCAGGATGCGGGTCAGCTTTTCGCGGCTGGCGCTAGCGGCCTTGCGGGCGCGCGCCACATCGGCCATGGCGTCGGCATGGAAAGCTTCTTCGCGGGCGGCGTCGTACTTGCTCCAGTTGCCGGCCGCCTGCATGCGCCGCGCCAGTTCGCCGCTGGCTTCCGCCGCATCGCTGATCTGCTGGGCATACGCAACGCCCTGTTGCGCCGCCACCGCCTCGATCCAGGCCAGGCGGGCCTGGTGGGCCATCGAGACCGCCTCGCCCGCCAGTTCCAGCTTGACCTGCTCGAAACGCTGGGCTTCGATACGGCTGGCCAGCGGCAGCGTCAGCAGCTGGATGAAGTTCATGCTCAAGGTGCGCTCGATGGCGACTTCGCCGCCGCCATGCGTGCGCTTGAAACTGAAGCCAGGATTGGCCATGCGGCCCGCCTGCACCAGTTCCGCTTCGGCGATGCCGAGATCCCAGTAGCGGGCCTGCAGGCCGCGGTTATTCAATAGTGCGATCTGGACAGCCGCGTCGGCGCTCAGCGGCTCGGCCAGCAATTTCCTGAGCTGTTCGTCCAGCGCGCGCCGGTCATCGTCGTTGCGCAACAGGCGCGTCTCGGCGCCGCTACGGCTCTTCGTGGCTTGTGCCACTGCGCCGAAACCGCCATCGTTCGAGAACGTGGCGCAACCGGAGAGCAGCGCAGCCGCGGCGGCCATTGCCGCCAGCTTGAATGCTTGGTTCATGTTTGTCTTTCCAATGCTTGGTCGTCCTGCGCGGGGACGCAGGAATGAGCCAGCCGCCACGGCTGGCATGGATCAGGCAAGGATCGCCCGCGGCGGGCGTTTGGGAAGGGCAAGGTCGACCGGCAACGGCGGCACGGGTTCGGGCAGGCGCAGGCGCTCGGCAAGCTGCGGCTGCGATGCAGCTTGCGGCATCGCGTAGGCCGGCGCGGCGCCGACGCAGCAAGCGCCCATGGGGCTGCCATGCTGGCCTCCGGCACAATGGGCGGTTTTATCGCCGTCGTGCTGGGCGGCCGCCTGCATGGCGGCATGATCGTGTGGTCCGTCCGGCATCGCCTGTGCCGCCGGCTTGGCTGTACCGCACAGCAGCATGCTGGCCGAGGCAAAACCCTGGAAAGGCAAAGCCACCAGCATTAGCCAAAGTACAATGACACGGATCATGGATTTCATGGGCAGCGATATTAACATGCCCGCCTTAGAAGCGCCTTACCACCCTGACATAGGCGCCGCGTCCCAGCGACAGCCGGTTGTTGCCGCCGAACTCTTCGTGATCGCGGTCGAGCGCATTGCTGGCGCCCAGCGCCAACTCAAGCCCTGGCTTGACCTGCCAGTTGAAGTTCACGTCCAGCGCGGTATAGCCGGCCACCGCGGTAAAGCGCAACGGGCCGACATGGCGCAAGGTCAGGTCGAGGTCGCGCCCTTCGCCGAAGGTGTAAGAAGAGCGCAGCTTCGCCACGCGGCGGGGATCCCAGTTCCCGGTGACCGAACGGTTGCCGAAATCGGCTTCACCCGGCTTGAGCGAAAACTCTTCATGCATCAGGGTCAGGCCCGCGTTGAGCCGCCAGCCGGGCGTGACCTGGACACTGCCCCAGGCTTCCAGCCCGCGCGTTTCGCCTTCCATGCCATTGCCGATCTCGAAAACCTGCAGGGCAACCGGCTTGATCGTTCGCAGCTTGTCATACAGTGCGCGATAAACGGTGAGCGAATAGCTGGCGCGGTTGCCGAACTGCTGGCGCAGGCCGGTTTCCAGCACGCGGGCCGTCTCGGACTGGAAATTCGGCCCGCCGCTCAGCGTTCCGCGCGGGCTGGCGAAGAAAATCTCGCGGTCAACGCGTGACGGCGCCCGCACCGTGCGCGACAAGGCGGCCCACCAGGAGGTCGAGGCTGTTGCTTTCCACGCCAGGCGCAAGTTGGGGAGGAATTCCGTCCCGGTGTACTGATTGCGCTCGATGCGCAGTCCTCCCGTCAGGTTCAGTTGCTCGCTGAGGGCGACGGTGTCCTGCCCGTACAAGCTCACCCAATGCATGGCGGCGCGCTCGGGATGGAAGGCGGTACCGCTGGTGACCGCCACCTTGTCGCGCGCGAAGCGGTATTCGGCGCCGGCCGCCAGCGTATGCCGCCCAAGCGGGGCGAAGTTGTAGAGTGCCTGCAGGTCGGCCACATCCAGGTTCTCTTTGTAAACGCCGACCTGGTCGCGCTCGGTGCGATCGTAATAGGCCAGCAAGGACAAGCTGGCGCCGCCGTACAACTGGCGGCTCCAATGCCCCATCAGATTGGCGCCGCGCATGGATGCGGCAGGCAGCATGGTGACAGGGGGCGTCGGTATTTGTCCTGCGCCGATACGGTACACATCGCCCTGCACTGTCAGCGCATCGCTGCCGCGCAGCCAGTCGGCCCGAAAGCCCGCCTGCGCGTTGTGCCAGGCATCGCCCAGCGGCTTGCCGGCCAGCGTTTCGCCGTGCGGCATGGCGTAATCCATGCCATAGGCGCGCCAGGCGCCATCGTCCATCGCCGCGCCGTAACGGAAGGCTGCGCCGGACTGCGCCTGCCCCCAGCGCAGGTCGGCCATCGCGCCAAGGGTGGACGACGCGTGCTTGGTAATCACATTGATCACGCCATTGACCGCATTGGTCCCCCAAAGCGTGCCGCCTGGCCCGCTGACCACTTCGATGCGTTCAATGGCGTCCACCGGCACCTGCTGCACGTCCCAGGACACCCCGGAAAGCAGCGGCGTATACACCGAGCGGCCATCGATCATCACCAGTTGCTTGTTGGCGCTGTTGCCGGCGAAACCGCGCGCGGTAATGGTGTAATTGCCGGCAGGCGTCTGCGCGACGTGCAGGTTGGGCGCCATGCGCAGCGCTTCGGCCAGGCTGCGCGCACCGCTGCGGCGGATATCGTCGGCGGTAATCACGAAGGCGGAGGCCGGGGCGTCGCCCAGCCGCTCTTCGCGCTTTGACACGGACACCACGCGCACGTCGCTCAATTCCTCGAGCGAGAGGTTGGCAAAGTTTTCCGGCGCAGCAGCGCCGCCGGCGGCAGCGACTGCCGTTAGCGACTGGCTGCAGATGCAGCCGGTAACCAGTACCCACTTCAGTGAATCGCCTGTCTTGGGCATCGCGGCCTCTCTTCCTGGAAGCACTGTGAAAAAATCTTATCACGGAGATAGTTTTTCCCGCCACACAGATGACTTGCATCACAAAACGAATAAGCCTCGCCCGCCATATCAGGATTCTTTATAATAGTTGGGCTTGAATCATCCTACTATCTTGATATGAAGCCTGAGATCCAGGGGTTCTTCGACCCCGTAACTTCCACTGTCAGCTACGTGATTTACGAGACCGACGGCAGTGCATGCGCCATCGTCGATTCGGTGCTTGATTACGACCCGAAGGCCGGGCGCACCTCGACCACCGCCGCCGACAAGATAATCGCTTTTGTGCGCGAGCATCGGCTGACGGTGAACTGGCTGCTGGAGACTCATGCCCACGCCGACCATCTGTCCGCCGCGCCTTACCTGCAGGAGAAGCTGGGCGGCCGCATCGGCATCGGCGCCGGCATCTGCAAGGTACAGCATTCCTTCTCCGCGATTTTCAACCGCAAGGGCGAGAAAGAAGATGGATCGCAGTTCGGCCACCTGTTCCAGGCCGACGAAGAATTCATGATCGGGAGCCTGAAAGCGCGCGCCCTGCATGTGCCGGGCCACACGCCGGCCGACATGGCCTACCAGGTCGGCGATGCGGTATTTGTCGGCGATACGATGTTCATGCCCGACGTGGGCAGCGCGCGTTGCGACTTCCCTGGCGGCTGCGCAGGCGACTTGTACAAGTCGGTGCACCGCCTGCTGTCGCTGCCACCGGAAACCCGCCTGTTCATGTGCCACGACTACCCCCCAGCCGGCCGCGAGCCGCGCTGGGAAGTCACGGTGGCGGAGCAGCGCGCTGCCAACATTCACATCCGCGATGGCGTCAGCGAAGAAGAATTCGTTGCCATGCGCACCAAGCGCGACGCCACGCTGCAGATGCCGGTGCTGATCCTGCCGGCCATCCAGGTCAACCTGAGCGCAGGCCACCTCCCCGAGGCCGAAGACAACGGCGTGCGCTACCTGAAGATCCCCCTCAACGCCCTGTAAGCACAACTACAGCTCAGCCCGTGTCACACCATGGGGTCAGACCCCAAGGTGTGACACGGGCTCGGCTTATTTGAGCTGCTCGGGGGCGCGGCCGATCGGGTCGTCGGTGTTGGCCAGGTACCAGGCCAGTGCCGACATGACCGCCACGTGCTTCTTCATGTTCACCGGGTCGACCTTGTCGAAGGTGTCGGCCGGCGTGTGGTGGTAGTTGAAGTAGGCGCTGGTGTCGACGTAGGGCATGAAGGCCGGTACGCCGCCAGCTTCCAGCTGGTGCACGTCGGAGCCCGATGCCGAATCGCGGCGGTTGAACACACCGGCGCCAATCGGCAGCAAGGCGTTGCTCACCGGTGCGAAGTACTTCTCCGCTTCGCGGCGCACGCTGCCCATGATGCCGAAGGTACGGCCTACGCCGCCGTCAGTCTCGATGGCTGCGAACTGCTTTTCCAGCTTGCCCTTGTTCGCTTCGTAATAGGTGTTCCCGCCCTTCAGGCCGTTCTCTTCGTTCGCCCACGCCACCATGCGGATGGTGCGGCGCGGCTGCAGGCCCAGGCGCTTGATGGTTTCAAGCACACCCATCGAAGTGGTCACGCCCGTGCCGTCGTCGTGCGCACCGGTGGCCAGGTCCCAGGAATCGAGGTGGCCGGAAACGATCACGACTTCATCCGCCTTGTCGCTGCCCGGCAGGTCGGCGA
Source organism: Pseudoduganella sp. R-34 (assembly GCF_049904655.1). Lineage (NCBI taxonomy): Bacteria > Pseudomonadati > Pseudomonadota > Betaproteobacteria > Burkholderiales > Oxalobacteraceae > Pseudoduganella > Pseudoduganella sp. R-34. The sequence goes on along the minus strand of NZ_CP184572.1, from coordinate 3,253,068 downwards.
TCACGTTGAAGGTGTCGGCATCCGGCAGTATCTGCGGGGTCAGGGTCAGCTTCATCTTGACCGGGCCGCGCCTCATCAGGCGGCTGATCAGCATCGCGTCTTCCGCCGTCACCGCTGCGGCCGGGATGCGCTGCTCGTCTTTCAGGATGGTGGCGCCGGTGTGCGGCAGGCGGTAATCGGCGCCGCCAACGGAACGCACCAGTGCGGCCACAGCACCCAGCTCCGCAGCCATGCGCGGGCCGTTGGTGCGGTAGCGCGAACCCTGGCCATAGGCGTTGCCCGCCAGGCCGCGGTCCGCCATGCCCTGGTCGAAGGCCACGTCGAACAGCACGATCGCCCCCTTCACTTCCGCCGCGCGCGCTTTCAGTTCATCGAAGTCGCGCACCACGACGATCGGCGCGGTCAGGCCGGCAGCCGGGGTGGCGCCGGAGCCGCCGAGGGCGGTCAGCACCACGCGCTGGGTGATATTGGCTGGCCGGCCTTTGTAATCGACCAGCTCAGCCGTCTCTTCGCCACGCACCCAATGCGGCACCTTGACCGGCTGCAGGGTGACTTTGGCGCCCATCGCACGCATGGCGGCAGCCACCTGCTCCACCGCGGCCGCGCCGCCGACGGAACCGGACAGGCGCGGGCCGACCAGGTCGGTCAGGTCTTCCAGGCGCTGGTAGGCGTAGTCGCTCTGCATCGCGGCATCGCGGATCTTGCCCAGCGTCGCGGCGTCGTTCGGGCTGGCGGCACTGGCGATGCCGGAGAAGCCTGCGCCCAGCAGGCAGACAAACAGGGCGGAAAGTGCGGGCTTGCGGAGGTTCATGCGTTTCCTGTGAGAAGGTTAAGTTTCGCTCGGAACTTGACACAATAGCGTATTTAATAAGTTCCTGCATGGAGGGCAACTTAACGATACAAATCTCTCCCCTCTGTGGAGTTTGTAAGAATGTGTATATGCACTGGCGCAATTTTTTGCGGCTGGCTAATCTACACTCCAACAGAGATTGAAAGGGAACTTACCATGTTCAACAAACGTTTTGCCGGGCTGGTTTTGATGGGCGCAGCCCTGACCGCATCCTCCGCCGCCTTTGCCGCGGGCGACCGTGACTTCAACACCGCAGCAGGTGCCGTGATCGGCGCCGCGATCGGCAGCCAGAACGGCAGCGGCGGTGCAGTGGTGGGCGGCCTGGTAGGCGCCGCAGTTGGTAACTCCCTGCCGACCGGCCGTCACAGCCGCGGCTACGTCGAGACCCGCGTGTACTCGCAGCCGGCCCCTGTGTATTACGAGCCAGCTCCGGTCTACTACAACCCGCCTCCTCGCGTATATTACGAACCGGCGCCACGCGTGTACTACCAGCCAGCGCCTGTCTACGTGGAACCGCGCCCGGTGTACTACTACGGTGACCGCTACTACCGCGGCCACGGACACGGCCACCACCACGGCCGCTGGTAACCATAAAAAATGGGGACGCCCCATTTTCCGCGAAAGCAGAAAATGGGGGCGTCCCTATTTTTGTCCGCCGCTCTCAGCTGAAGTCAGCGTGTATTCTTGCCATCGGCAGCGCTGATTCCAGCGCCACTCGCATCGCCATCCCTGCCTCCAGTTTTCCCGGTCCCAGTTCAATCGCCTGCTGCAGCGCCAGCGCGCACATCACCGGCCAGTGCGCCGGATTGCTGCAATAACGCGCAATCACCGGCTTCACCATGGGCCAGAACAGCTGCAGGTATTCGGCAGGCAGCTCTCCTGCTGCATGCTCGGGAGGCAGGCGCGGCACCCCGAATTCCGGTGTGCCGATCGACTTGCCGACATGCGCCCAGATCTCCGCCGGCTCCACGAATTGCGTGCAGCCGTTGTGGCGGGCGGCGCCGGCCACCAGTGACCATACCGAAAATTCCATCCCGAACAGCAGCAGGCCCAGGTCTTCCGACAGGCTGTCACGCTGCGGCATCCCATGCGCGAAGGCATTGTTGCGGGCGCTGACCTGGCAGGCAAACCCGGCCAGGGCGCCCAAGGCACTCAGCAGTGATGCAGGACGATTGTCGCCGCGCGCCTGCAACTGTTCGGCGACCATGCCTGCCAGTTCGCGGCTGCCGGCTTTGGCATTTTGCATCGGGTCCAGTCGGGCACGTTCAATGGCTTGGCGATGCAGGCTTTCGCGCACCGCACGGCGGGGATCGCGCAGCGCCAACAGTTTCTTCAATAATGCCATTCCATCAACTCCTTCTCTGGTGAAGTTTATCTTACCCATTGGCAATGGCTTGGCAAAGCGTTGGGCGGCAAACCGTTGCGCTTTTGCTTCATCGGGAATACAGGGGTAAAAACACCCTTTATCGAAGGAAAGGCGTGTTGCCAAGCAACGGTGTAAACGCGTAAAGTTGCGGTATCCCTACGAACGTCCTCCCATGAACAAGTGCTGTAACCCAGACCATCCGCATTGCACCTACTGGGTCATGCCAGGGGAAAGCACTTGCGCCGGCGGCCACGCGCAGCCGGCAGCCGATGCGGAAGGCGGCAGCTTCGAGCTGCTGAGCACCATGCGCAACGCCCGCAGCGGCCCGCCGGTCGTCCCGGTCGCCGGCTATTCCGCGCCGGCACGCGTCTATCCCCAGCTGCACATCAGCGGCTTCGACCCGCGCGCCGCCGGCGGCCGCCAGTCGCTGAAAATGGAATTGCGCGGCATGCCGCAGGATTGCGCGCCGCAGCTGTCGATCCGGCTGCGCTCCGAATTGATTCCGAATGGCGTCCTGCTGCAGCAGTTCATCCGCTCTGTCCATGGCGACTGGCGCCCTGTATTCGTGGAATTCTCCTCGCGCGGCAAGGAACATGGGCAGTACCAGATCCACGCCGAAATCGTCAGCAAGGACGAGAGCTCGCAGCGCCAATGGGAATGCACTTTTGTCATCCTGGTGCCGCGGGTCGACGCCAGCCTGAACGAAATTCACCGCACCTTCCTCAGCACCCACAAGAATGTGCGCGTCATGGCCGACGATGCCGCGATTGCCCGCGTGTCCGCGCAAGGCGGCAATACCATGGACATCGACGTCACCGCCCGCAATGCCGGCATCGCCCACCTCGACCTCGGGGCGCCGCCGGGCAAGGTGGATGTTGGCTATTCGACCATCGCCTGGGATGAAGACCTGATCGAGATCGAGCAGCCGCGCAGCGGTCCTTCGCATCCCCACCCTACCCTGGCCGCAAGCTTCATCAATGCCGCCCCGGAAAATGGCGCCTGCCGCCACATCCGCCTGTTCGCGATGGAAGAAGTGTCGTTCGGCCGCTTCGAACTGGCCGATCCCGAAGCCGATGTGCTGCTGCACCACTTCAGCGCGGAAGGACCCGATTGCGCCGGCCTGACGCGCCGCCTGTCCGGCCGCCATGCCGTGATCCGCCGCACCCGCAATGGTTTCGAGATCGAAGACGTGTCGCGCTACGGGCTGCTGCTGGACGGGGTCTGGCCGGGCAAGAACAAGCCGGTGCCGCTGCGCACCGGCATGAAGATTGAAATGAGCGCCAGCATCAAGGGCATCGTGCTGCTGGAAGTGAGCGCCGTGATGCCGCACGGCGTGATACTGCACCGTATCGACGAAGGCGCGCGCGCCGAATGCTTCGTGCTGCTGGCGGCGGACACCCATCCCGGCTATCCGCTGCCGCGCCATAACGCGCTGCCGAAGGCCTCCAGCCTGCCGCTGCTGATGCACCACCAGGGCGGCTTCTGGCATGTCGACCAGCTCACCGGCAAGGAAACCGCGCTGGCGCCAACACCGAAGCAGGAAAAACTGAGCCGCATTCCGGCCCATACCCGTTTCGCCAGCGATCCTTATCCGGAGCACTGGATTGTGCGCAGCGCCGCCGCGCACATCCCGCCAGCCGAAGCTGCCGCTTAAGTCGCGGCAGAAGGCCTTTTCGGCAGCGGAATGAATTCCGTCTCGCCGGGCACCTTGGCAAAGCGCTGCGCTTCCCAGTCGTCGGCCGCCTTGAGGAGGCGCTCCTTGCTCGACGAAACAAAATTCCAGAACAGGAAACGCTGGCCGTCCAGCGGCTCGCCGCCGATGATCACGAATTGCGCATCCGTGTTTGCGCTGACCCGCTGCGAATTCGATGTGTCGAGCAGCGCCATCGTGTTTTGCGGCACCGGAGCACCATCGACGTCGACCGAACCGCTTACCGGATAGACGGCAGCTTCCGCCGGCAAGCCGCTCAGTTCCAGTTGCTGGCCCGCCTTCAGGCTCACGTCCAGGTACAGCGTCTGGCTGAAGGTCTTCACCGGCGAAACGTGGCCAAAGGCGGAACCGATCAGCACGCGCACCCTGGCGCCGTCGACCAGCATTTCCGGAATTGCCGCCGCAGGCGTATGGGCGAACGAAGGTTCGTCCTCCTCATGCGCCTTGGGCAAGGCGGCCCACAACTGCAGGCCGTGCGTGCGGTGCGGCACGCCCACCAGGTCCTGCGGAGTGCGCTCCGAATGCACGATGCCGCGCCCTGCGGTCATCCAGTTGATGGCACCCGGCTCGATGCGCTGCAAGGTGCCCAGGCTGTCTCGGTGTTCCATCGCCCCTTCGAACAGGTAGGTAACGGTGGCCAGGCCGATATGCGGGTGCGGCCGCACGTCATGGTCGGCATCGGCAGGCACGTCGACCGGGCCGAAATGGTCGAAGAATATGAATGGACCAACCGCCTGCTTCATGGCCGCCGGCAAATAGCGGCGCACCACAAAGCCGCCGCCCAGGTCCTTCTCATGGCCTTTCAGGAGTTGCGCAATGTTCATGGCAATGGCCCCAGCTTGGTGGAGATTTCGGTGGTCACGGCCGTCATCAGCTTATGCACCGGGCATTTCTGCGAGATGGCCAGCAGCTCTTCCCGCTGCTCCGCGCTCAGCTCTCCGGTCAGGTGCAGCGTAGCAGCCAGGCGGTACACGCCCTTGCGCTCTTCGCTGGCATCGCGCTCAGTGGTCACTTGCACATCTTCGACCGGAATGCCCTTGCGGCGAGCGTACCAGATGACGGTCAGCGCTTTGCAGGCGCTGACGGCGGCGTCGTACAGGTCGTGCGGCGACGGGCCGGCATCGTTGCCGCCTTCTTCGATCGTGCCGTCGACGGAGACGATGTGGTTGCGCACATGCAGGATGCTGCGCATTGGAAGCGACTGGTCGCGGGCTACTTTAACGGTCATATTGGTTTCCTGCTTGTTGATTTAGCCAGCAATTTACACCAACTTGCGCGCTACGCGGAAGCCCACCACATCGTTTGCCAGCAGTGCCGAATAGCCATTGCGCATGGCCGAACGCAGGTAGCGCGGCTGGTACAGCCATGCTCCGCCGCGCAGGATGCGGCGCGCCTTGTCGCCGCCCTGCTCCCATGCACTGCCGTCGATGGGTGCGCCAAGGTAGTTATCGTGCACCGTGTCCTGCGTCCACTCCCATACATTGCCGTGCATGTCGAACAGGCCCCATGGATTGGGCTGGTAGCTGCCCACGCGGGTCGTGCCGCCATGGCTGTTGCCTTTGGGGCCGTCGTTGTAGGTGAAATGGCCGTCGTAGTTGGCGTGTTCCGGCGTGATCTGGTCGCCGAAGCTGAACGCCGTGTGGCTGCCGGCGCGGCAGGCGTATTCCCATTCCGCTTCGCTCGGCAGGCGGTATTGCTGGCCGGTTTTCTCGCCAAGCCACTGCAGGTACAGCTGCGCGTCGTGCCAGCTGACGCATACCACGGGGTGGCGCTCATCCTGCGCAAAGCCTGGGTGCTGCCAGTCGACGTCCAGCTTCGACTGCCAGCCCGTCGCCTTCACGAAGACGCGCCACTCGCCCACGGTCACCGGATAGCGGCCCAGTGCAAAGGAGTGCTCGATGCCGACCCAGTGCGCCGGCAATTCCTTGTCCAGCGAAGTTTTCTGCGCCCCGGCCTTCACGGCAGCCTTGTGCTCATGTTCGTTGGAGCCCATCTGGAAGCGGCCGGTCGGGATCAGCACCAGGTCCGGCCCGACGCCGCTGCCATCGGTGAAGCGGTCGCGCAGCACGCCTTCCGCATCGGCTACCGGGCTGCTGGCGCTCGGCAGCAGCGCCGCCAGTTCGGCGGCCTTGCGCGCCGCCTGCTCCTTGCGGTGGCGCTCCTGCTCTGCGCGGTAGGCTGCTTCCGCCTTCAGCTGCGCCATCTTGCGCTGGTATTCTTCCTCGGCCTGGCGCGCTTTCAACGCATCGGCATCGCGGCGCGCAATCAGTTGCTGCCGCAGGCGCTCCTTGCGCTCCTTCGCTTCCTGCTCGGCCTGCGCCTTGCGCTGCTTTTCCTGTTCGCGGCGAAGCTGCTCCTGGCGCGCCTTTTCCTGCGCCGCGGCCTGCGCTTCCGCCTTGCGCCGGGCGGCCAGTTCAACTTCCTTCTGGCGCCGCTGCTCTTCCTCCTCGGCGCGGGCGATGGCATCGTTGCGGGCCCGTTGTTCACGCGCGGCTCGCGCTTCGCGTTCCTGCTGTTCCGCAGCGGCCCGTTCCTTGCTGGCTGCTTCGCGCTGCGCCGCTTCTTCGGCGTTCGGCCCGGCGGCATCCCTTAATGCGTCAAGCAGCGCGGCCACCGATTCCGGCCGCTCGCTGGCGCGGTTGGCGAAGCCGTGCTTCAATACTTCCCATTGCTGCGCGTTGAGCGCCGCCGGCTTGGGCGGCTCGAGCAGGGCGGTGGGCTGGTCGAACGGCAGGCGCCCTTCCAGCAGCTGGTAGATCATCACCGCTACCGCATAGACGTCCAGCTGCGGCCGCGGCGCGCCCTGCCCGGTGCCGGCCTCCGGCGCCCGGTAGCCGGCAGTGCCGGCATTGGGCGTCGCCATGCCAAGGTCGGTGCCGGTCGACCGCGCGCGCGAGGCGATGCCGAAATCGAGCAGCTTGATTTCGCCGGCCGCGGTCAGGAACACATTGCCCGGCTTGAGGTCGCGGTGCACCAGGCGGTGCTTGCCCCAGGCGTATTGCAGCGCATTGGCCACCGGCCGCAGCATCTGCTCGACCTGTGCCGGCGTAGCCTTGCCATGCTCCGCCAGCCAAGCCTCGAGATCCTGCCCCTCGAGGCATTCCATGATGATGAAATAGCTGGAAGTAGCGGGGTCCTGCGCCCATTCGTAGACGCGCACGATATTGTCATGCGCCAGGCGGCGCGCCTGGGTCGCTTCTTCGATCAGCAGCTTGGCGTGGGCCGGGCTTTGGGTAAGCTGCGGCGGCAGGATCTTCAGCGCAACCACGGCGCTGTGGCCCAGTTCAGCATGGGTCGCCAGGTCAGTGGCTTGCCATACCTGGCCCATGCCGCCCATGCCGATCAGGCGCTCCAGCCGGTAGCGCCGGTTGTGCGGGCCGATTTCCTGGCCGGCCATCAGGCCAAGCTCGGTGCCCTGGCGCGGGATGGCGATGGGTGCTGCCGCCCCTCCCGGCGGCGCGTATTCGGCGTCCAGGATGGCATTCTTGCGGCGGTCGAACTCTTGCAGGCTTAACAGGCCATCTTCGTGCAGGGCACGCAGTTCGCGAATCTTGTCTCGGGCTGTCTGCATCTCTCTCGTGCTTTACCTCGCCAGCGGCGCCCCGCATTCTGGACAAAATTTCGCGTCGCCGCAATCGGTCGGCACCATATGGCCATTCCGGCAACGGCGCGCCGCCGACACGCCGACGCTCGCTTGCGCCCGCAGCAGGTCGAGCTGGTGCTGGCGTTCCTTGTCGCCCACCGTGTCGCGATAAGAGCGTTCATCCCGCACTTCCTCGCGCGCCAGGCGCAGCGCCTCGGCCGTGGTGATGCTGTTCTCGGCGGCGACCACGCCGGCCAGTGCCTGCAGCTGCTCGGGCGACATCGCGGCCTGGGCCTGCTGGCGCATCAGGCGCGACAGCGCTTCGGCGTTCGGCGTCGCTGCCAGCGCAATCTTGGCCGTATCGCTCATGCGGCCGATTGCCTCCAGCCGGTCGATGTCGATGCGCGCCAGGTCGGCGGCGTGCTGCTGCTGCGCCACCATGCTGTCGTATTCCACCTTCCAGCGGTTGAAGCGCTCTTCTCGCTCCGCTTCCATCTTTTTCAGCGACTGCTGCCACTGCGCTTCCTGGTCGCGCAGTTTCAGCTGCAGGCGCTGTTCTTCCACGGCCACCTGGTCGAGCATTGCCTGGCGCGCCAGGCTTTGCCCCTGGCGCTGCTGCACGCCGTCGGCCTCGATGGTGCGCAGCAGCTTTTCATACTGGGCCACCGATTCGGCGGCTGCGCCGCTGCGCTTCAATTCTTCCAGCTTGGCGCTGATTTCGGCCACATGGACATGCGCGCTGGCGTCCTTGGCTTGCTCGCCGCGCGCCAGCTCGCGCTTGCGGGCCAGGTGCTGTTCTTCCTCCCACTCGACGATGCGCTCCGCCTCCCGATGGCGGGCGGCGTTGGCCAGGGCCAGGCCCTGGAATTTCGCCCGGTGGTGCTCGGCCTCGATCTCCTGCTCGCGCTGCGTGGCGTCGGTTTCGGCCTTGCGCAGCAGCTGGAGCTGCTTGCGGCGGTGCTCTTCGTCCTCGATGGCCAGCGCCTGCTGGACGCGGTACTGCAGCTGCTGCTGGTACAACTGGTGCGAGAAGCGCTGCCTGGCCAGTGCCTTTTCCTCAAGGCCCGCCTGCTGCGCCAGTTCCATCTCGGTGCGCATCTTGATCTGCGCCAGGCGGCGCACCTGGTCCCACTGGGCCGCCTCGCCGGCATGCAGCGACTTGTGGCGCGCCAGTTCATGTTCCAGGTCGGCCAGGGCCAGCCCGGCGCCGTGTTCGAAGGCCTGCTTGCGCGATTTGGCCGCCACGATGCGGCCATACAGGTCGATTTCGCGGGCGCGGATGGCTTGCATCTGCTCCTCGGCTTCGGCCTTCAGCTCGGCGCGCCGGAAATCGCTGCGCATTTTCTGCTCCTGGCGGCTGATGGCCTGCCATTCTTCCTCGTTGTACAGCTGGTCGAGCTGCTTGACGTGCTCCAGCTGCCGCTGGCGCTCGTCCGCCACCAGGAACAGGCTCCCCTCCCGCTCGCGGTTGTCATCGTATTTATCGTGTCGAAGTGACAAGGTTTCCACCTGCGCCGCCGCCAGGCCGAATTCGGCCAGGCGCTGGCCCAGCGCGCTGTGCAGGCGTTCGTTGAGCTGCTCGCGCAGCACGCTGGTACTGGCCATGTCGCGCACAGAACGGCTGCCCAGGAATTCGGCCGCAAGCTGGCGCATGGACGGCGCCAGCAGGTCGTGCAGCTGCAGCGTGGTGACGGTACCCGGCGCTGTCATGAAATGGCGCGCAAAGGCGGGCACGTCCTGCACCACCAGGCCGACCGTGAAATGCGCGGCCAGCTTCAGGAATTCGGCGCTCAGCAAGTCGGTGAAATTGAACTCGACAGGCAGCGGCGAGCTGCGGGTGACCAGGATTTCGCCCGGCTCGTCGCGCCGCAGCTTGCCCAGGCGCGCGAACAGGCCGTCCAGCTCGTAGTCGCCCTGCGGCACCTCGCTGACCTGTTCGCCCTGCAGGATGAAAGCGCGTGCCGCGGCCGGCACGTGCAGGGTCTTGGTGAAGAGGCCGGAGAGCTGGCGCACGCCAAAGAACACCGCCAGCTCATCGCTGGCCGGGATCCAGCGGTTGTCGCGCACCACGGGCTCGCCGCGCGGCGCGCCGAGCGACAGGCCGCAATGGCTGCAGTAGTCGGAGCTGTCGCCGTTGCGGTGCCCGCATCGCGGGCACTTCACGCCGCCAAAACCAAACATCTTGAACATTTCCCACTCCTTGTCTGACCCTGCGCCTGTCGATTGTATCAGGGCGCCATGGGCCCATTTGCCCATTACACACCTCCCTATCTTGGCACATGGGCAGCCCATCCATTCGCTCCGTATGAGGGACGATTTCCCTTCTGTTCGCGATTCGGCCGCAAAAGCCCGGCTTTTTTGCATTTCGCACCACGTTTTGGACCGCTTGTCGCACGCCGGTGGCTGGCGGCAGGCGGCATGGATACAGTGTGCACATGGATAGTCCTCAAGCGGAGAACATCATGAAAGCCCTGCGAAATTTCGAAGCCCTGTTCATCGCCATGATCGGCCTGGCCTGCGCCGCCAGCCTGGTGCTTGAAAACCGCGCCGATGAAACGACGGCGCCGGCTGCCGCCGCCAGCGCGTCCCGGGCAGCGCCTGCGGTGCCGGTGGTGGTGGTCGCTGCCAAGCGCATGAGCGAAGCGGAAAAGCAGGCCTCGCTGGCGGCAGAACGCAAAGCTGCCCCGGGCGACAAGATCTGAGCAATTGTTACTTCCCTGCGGGATTTGTAAAAAACTGAATCAGGCTTTTCGCCTCTTCGCAGCGCTTGGTATATTGAACTCAGCGCATCACCAAACAGGAGAAAAGCCATGTTCAAATCGAAACTCATCGCTGCAGCCGCCCTGGCACTTGGCACGGTTGCATTAGCACCGACCGCCGCGCTGGCGCAGGTTGATTTCAGCGTCGTGATCGGCAACGCTCCTCCACCACTGCGTTTTGAAAGCGTGCCGCCGCCGCGTTACGGCTATGTATGGGCCCCTGGCGTATGGCGCTGGGACGGCTACCGCCACGTCTGGGTCGCCGGCCACTGGCTGCAGGAACGTCCGGGCTACCGCTACGCCCCTTCGCAATGGGTCCGTGTCGACAACGGCTGGGGATGGCGTGAAGGCGGCTGGACCGTCTACGATAGCCGCCCAAGCTACGTCCAGGGCCCCGGCTACGGCTACCGCGATGTCCACCGCGACAATTACTACTATCGCGACCACCATCGCGACCGCTACCGGGACCGCGACCACGACGGCGTGCCGGACCGCTATGACCGCGACCGCGACAACGACGGCGTGCCAAACCGATATGACCGCGACCGCGATGGCGACGGCGTGCCCAACCGCTACGACCACCGCCCGGACAATCCTCGCCGCCGCTAACGGCGTGTGAAAATGGCCGCCTGGCCCGCAACAGCCTGTTGCGCGGTCCAGGCGGCCTTTTCATGCCCCTTCACCTATGCAGATAAGACAAGAACGTGCGCGCGCTGAAAAACTCGCGCGCCAGCCCGTCGCCGCCTCTCCCGCAGCATGGCGCGCCTGGTTCGACGGCTCCGCCCATCCCAATCCGGGCCGCATCGGCATCGGCGTGCTGTTGTCCGGCCCGGCCGGCGAACGCGTGGAAATATGCCGCCGCGCAGGCCACGGCAGCAGCGGCGACGCCGAATACCTGGCCCTGATCGCCGCCCTGGAAAAGGCGGTGGAACTGGGCGTAGCGGAACTGCTGGTGTACGGCGACAGCCAGGTGGTGGTGCAGGATGTGCTGCTGTCGCCGCAGGCTGGCGCCAAAGCATTGGAAGAACATCGCGCCCGCGTGGGGCATTTGATGGCGGCACTGACGCTGGTGAACGTGCGCTGGGTGCCGCGCCACAGGAATGGCGATGCGGACCGCCTGTCGCAACAGGCCATCCGCGCAGGCGCCGCTTAGCGCACCTTGAACACGCTGACCACGTCAGCCAGGTTGCTGGCCTGGTGCTGCATGGATTCGGCGGCAGCTGCCGCTTCTTCCACCAGGGCGGCATTCTGCTGCGTGACCTGGTCCATCTGGCCGACAGCCTTGTAGACTTCATCGATGCCGGAGCTCTGCTCGGCGCTGGCGGCAGTGATCTCGCTGATGATGTCCGACACGCGCTGCACGCTGGAGACGATTTCTTCCATCGTGTTACCCGCGTCCGACACCAGGCGCGTCCCGGCATTGACCTTCTCGACCGAGTCGCCGATCAATTCCTTGATCTCTTTCGCTGCCGCTGCCGAGCGCTGCGCCAGGTTGCGCACTTCCGATGCCACGACCGCGAAGCCGCGGCCCTGCTCGCCGGCGCGTGCCGCTTCCACCGCGGCATTCAGCGCCAGGATGTTGGTCTGGAACGCGATGCCGTCGATCACGGCGATGATGTCCACGATCTTGCGCGAAGAGGCATCGATCGACTCCATGGTGCCCACCACTTCCGACACCACGCTGCCGCCCTTGCGCGCCACCGAAGCCGCGGCCCCGGCCAACTGGTTGGCCTGGCGCGCATTGTCGGCATTCTGCTTGACAGTCGACGTCAGCTCTTCCATCGACGAGGCGGTTTCTTCCAGCGACGCGGCCTGCTGCTCGGTGCGCGCCGACAGGTCCTGGTTGCCGGCCGCGATCTCGCTGGATGCAATCGTGATCGAATGGGTGCCGTTGCGCACTTCGCTGACGATGTTCAGCAAGGCCTGGTTCATGTCGCGCAAGGCGCCCAGCAGCTGGCCGGTTTCATCGCTGCCGTGCACGCGGATGTCGCCGGTCAGGTCGCCCGCCGCCACGCGGCGCGCCGCATCGACTGCGCGCGACAGCGGCGTGGTGATGCCCTTGGTGAGCATAAAGGCGCACGCCGCGCCGAAGACCACGGCCAGCACCGCCAATACCGTCAACAGCTTGCGGCTGGTGGAAGAAATACTGTCGATTTCCTTGCCGATGGCGTCGATCTTCCCGCGCTGCATCGACAGCAGGTCCTGCACCAGCTCCTGGTACTGCGCGGCAGCCGGGCGGTAGGTCTTCTCGAAGACTTCGTTTGCCTGTTCCAGCTCACCGTCGGTCTTCAGCTTGGCCACCTTGTCGCGCGAAGCGATGTACGCCTTGCGCTGCTCCATCACGCGCTCCCACAAGGCTTTCTCGTCGGCGTCGCTGATCAGCGGTTCGATTTTCTTTTGCAGCTCGGCCGAGGTGGCGCTCGATACTTTCGATTCCTCGGCAAAGAAGGAGCCCAGCGAGGCGTCGCTGCTGCGGGCAATTGCCGTGGTGCGGCGGATCGCGCTGTCGATCTTCGAATACCAGTCGGAGATCATGCGCTCTTTCGCCAGCGGCGTCTCCATCATATGGCGCGTGGCCCCGGCCACTTGCTGCAGGCGCCAGACGCCGAGGGCGGCAATCACGATCGACAATGCAAGCGTCACCGCAAAGCCAAATGCCAGGCGCTTGCCGATGCTCAGGTTGTTCAGGAAGTTCATGCCGCCATCTTCTCGATCAGGCCCATGTCAGCCGAAGACATCAGGCGTTCAATATCAACCAGGATCAGCATGCGGTCATCGATGGTGCCCAGGCCGGTGATGTATTCAGTATCCATCGATCCGCTGATGTCGGGCGCCGCCTTGATCTGCTCCGGCTGCAGGGTCGTCACGTCGGAAACGGCGTCCACCACGATGCCCACGGTGCGGCTGCCGATGTGCAGGATGATGACCACGGTGAACGGGCCGTAGGTCGGCTCGCCAAGCTGGAAGCGCACGCGCATGTCGATGATCGGCACGATCAGGCCGCGCAGGTTGATCACGCCTTTCACGTAGTCCGGCGCGCTGGCAATGCGGGTCGGGTTCTCGTAGCTGCGAATCTCGCTGACCTTCTGGATGTCGATGCCGTATTCTTCCTGGCCCAGGGTAAAGGCCAGGAACTCGGCAGCTTGGCTGGTGGTTGCAGTCATGATAATTTTTCACTTATGAACGATGACAGCATAATGTTACCGTAGACCAATAAAATAATCACCAAGAATTTTGCTCTAGAGAAACATACAAGCTTGCGATAAATACATGGCACAATTGCGCAGCTAAAAACGAAACAAGGTTTTATGGATATCTCTCTGAGCACTTGGCAGCCGCGCCTGGTCGCGCTGGCCAGCGCAGCAGCGGGCGACGACGGCGCCCACGACATCAACCATTTGCACCGGGTGTGGCGCAACGCCAGCCTGTTGTTGGAACAGCATCCCGGCGCCGACCACCTGGTCGTGATGGCCGCCTGCTACCTGCACGACTTGGTCAACCTGCCGAAGAACCACCCGGAACGCCACCTCGCCTCGCGCCAGGCTGCCGTGCTGGCGCGCGCCCAACTGGCCGAAGCGGGCTTCCCGGCCGAGCGCCTGGATGCGGTCGCCCACGCCATCGAAACCCACAGCTTCTCCGCCGCGCTGCAGCCGACCACGCTGGAAGCGCGCATCGTGCAGGATGCCGACCGGCTGGATGCGCTGGGCGCCGTCGGCCTCGCACGCATGTTCTACATTGCAGGCCGCCTGGGCACCGCGCTGGCGCACCCGGACGATCCGCTCGCGCTGAACCGCGAGCGCAATGACAAGGCCTATTCGCTGGACCACATTGAGGTAAAGCTGGCCACCCTGCCCGGCACCATGCAGACCGCCGCCGGCCGCGCGCTGGGCGAACGGCGCCTGCAGGAGCTGCTGGCCTTTCGCGACAGCTTCGTCGCAGAATGGGCGGTGGCAGCATGAGCGAGCTTGCGCCAGACACCAGATCGAAAGGCAACCTGAACTTCGTCCTCGTCAGCATCTTCATCGACATGCTGGGCATCGGGATCATCGTGCCGGTGCTGCCGATCCTGGTCGGCCAGTATGTGCAGGACCGTGAACTGCACGCGCTGTGGTACGGCATCCTGGGCGCCACCTTCGGCCTGCTGCAGTTCATCTTCATGCCGATGCTGGGGGCGATCAGCGACCGGGTCGGCCGCCGTCCCGTGCTGCTGTACTCCATGGCCGGCATGGGCATCAACTTCCTGACCACGGCCTGGGCGCCCAACCTGGCCTGCCTTTTCATCGGCCGCGTGATCGGCGGCATGTCCTCGGCCAGCATGTCGGTCGCCTCCGCGTATGCTTCCGACATCTCCAGCCATGAAGACCGCGCCAAGAGCTTCGGCAAAATCGGCGCCACTTTCGGCCTCGGTTTCATCTGCGGGCCGATGCTGGGCGGCTTGCTGGGCGACGTCAACCTGCACCTGCCTTTCTACGTCGCGGCGGCGCTATCGTTCGCCAACTTCATCTACGGCTACTTCTTCGTGCCCGAATCGCTGCCGGAAGCACAGCGCACCAAATTCAAGCTGGTGTCGGTCAACCCGTTCAACTCGCTGGCCAAGCTGGCCCGGCGCCAGGATATCCGCGGCCTGGTCATCACGTTCGCCCTGGTGACCGGCGCGCAAATGATGCTGCAGTCGACCTGGGTGCTGTACACCCACTTCCGCTTCGGCTGGAGCCCGGCGGAGAACGGCGCGGCGCTGTTCTGCGTTGGCCTGACGGCAGCCGTGGTGCAGGCCGGCCTGCTCGGGGTCCTGATCCGCAAGTTCGGCGAGGTACGCCTGTCGCTGCTGGGCCTGACCTCGGGCGCCATCACCTACATGCTGTATGGCCTGGCCACGCACGGCTGGATGATGTATGTCTTCATCCTGTGCAACCTGCTGGCCTTCGCCGCCGGCCCGGCGCTGCAAGGCATCGTGTCCAAGGCCACGCCGGCCAACGAACAGGGCGAGCTGATGGGCTCCCTGCAGTCGATCAGCAGCCTTGGTACGGTGATCATGCCTTTGCTGGGCGGCGCCATCCTCGGCACGGTCAGCCACCTGCCCCCGAGCGACTGGCGCATCGGCAGCACCTTCTTCCTGTGCGCGGCGATGCAGGCGGTCGGCATCTACGTCGCCCGGCGCTACTTCCGCCAACACCATATGGCCACGACGGCGACTTCGGAAACAGGCGCATAATCAGCCCATGACCGGACGCGCGCACAGCTTCTTCCGCCGGTTGCTCGCCGCCCTGCCGCTGGCGGCGGCGGCTTTGCCGTCCCATGCCGACTGCTCGCGCGACATCGTGGTGCCGGTATCGACCACCGGTGTCAGCGTCATCGTCAACAACGGGACATACAGCGGAATCTATCCGGAGATATTCCGCAGCCTTGGCCCGCGCGCAGGCTGCCACTTCGTTTTCAGCTCGGTCCCGCGCGCCCGGCAGGAACTGCTGTTCGAGTCCGGCAAGGCCGACCTGCTGGTGCCGGCCACCCGCACACCGGCGCGCGACGTCAGCGGCATCTTCGTGCCGATGGCGGGGCACCGCGCCGTACTGATTTCCCTGCAAAGCCCGCGGCCGCAAATTGCCAATGCCCAGGACTTGCTGGACCGGCGCGACCTGCGCGTGGCAATTGTCCGCGGCTACGACTATGGCGACGCCTACCAGGCCATCGTGCGCGAGCTGGCGCGCCAGGGCCGCCTGTTCACCGAAGTGGAGCCGAGCGCAGTCGCTCGCCTGCTATACGTTGGCGCGGTGGACCTCACGATCATGGGGCCGACCATCCTGGCCGGCGCCATCAACCGGGAAGCACGCGTGAACGGCATGCTGGACCGGCTGCGCATGGAGCCGATTCCCGAACTGCCATGGCAGCAGACCGGCGTCTACGTTTCCCGGTCTTCGCTGGACCCGGATGACCGCGCCCTGCTGCTCGAGCTGCTGGAACGCGCCGCCAAATCGAACGTGGTAATGGAAGGCTTCCAGCGCTACCACCGCCCGGAAATCCTCGCCGAAAGCGTGCGGCCCCGCTGATGGCGCCCTCGGTAGTCGCCATCGTCCTGTGCGGCGCGCTGCTGCACGCCGGCTGGAATGCGCTGGTCAAGAAAGGCCGCGATCCCTTCCTGAGCAGCGTGCTGGTGGCCAGCGGCGCCGCACTGATCTCGCTGCCGCTGCTGCCCTTCCTCGCACAACCCGCCGCCGCTAGCTGGCCTTACGCGCTGGCCTCCACGGTCATCCACTACGCTTACTACGGCTTGCTCGCGGCAGCCTACCGCCACGGCGACATGAGCCACGCGTATCCGCTGATGCGCGGCAGCGCCCCGCTGCTGGTCGCCATCGCCAGCGTGCCCCTGCTGGGCGAGCACCTTAGCACGCCCCAATACGCCGCCGTAGCGTGCATCAGCGGCGGCATCTTCGGCCTTTGGTTCGCCACACGTCCCGCTGACGGCGACGGCGCAGATGCAGGTTCGCGCCGCCGCTCAAGCGCCTACGCCTTGCTGAATGCCCTGGTCATCGCCGCTTATACGCTGCTCGACGGCCTCGGCGCCCGCGCCTCCGCCGCTCCCGCAGCTTATGTGATGTGGCTGCACGTTCTGAGCGCCATCGGGCTGCTGGCCTGGTGCCTGTTCCGCTGTCCGCGTGAACTGCGCGCCTATGCCAGACAATTCTGGCATGTCGCCATCCTCGGCGGCGCCGGCACACTTGGCGCATACGGCCTGGCCTTGTGGGCAATGACGGTCGCCCCGCTCGCCGCCGTCGCAGCCCTGCGCGAGACTTCGATCCTGTTTGCCGCACTGATCGCCAAATTCTTCCTGTCCGAACGCATAGGCAGCAAGCGCGCCCTCGCCATTGCAGCCATCGCCGCCGGCGCCGTCCTGATGCGTCTGGCATAGATCGCGGCACCCGGCACAGGTACAGGTAAATCGACCTGGCTGCCTATGGCGTTTCCGCTGAAATGACGCGCTGTTTTCTGCTGTTTTCCGCTGTTTTCCGCTGCTTTTTCTGGAACTCTCTCTGCACGACCCGGTCCAAGACAAGAGCAGCGGAAAACAGCGCGTTTCAGCGCAAAACAGCGGAGGAAAACAGCATGAAAGACATAGCGACTCTGGCGTTACCCGCCGGTACCTTGTGCCGGCTATTGCAATATGTTGAAGCCAGTCCCGGCGAGGCGAGCGCCGGCGAACTGGCGGCATTAGCGATCGAGGAGTGGCTTACCCGTGGCGAGCTGGGCAAAGGACCGGCCATCCGCCATCGCGGCTACCAGTGGAAAACCGTTTTCCTGCCAGAAGGCACTCAGTTGCGTGCATGGAACCGTACAGGCTTCGCATATGCCGAGGTCCTTGGCGATTCCATCATGTATCAAGGCGAACGGGTTTCGCCGCATGCTTTCATCTGCCGCTGCAAAGGCATTTCGCGCAGTGCCTGGGCAGAAGTGGCACTGCTATTTCCTCACGAAAACAACTGGAAGCGCGCCGATGCCTATCGCCGCGAACTGGAAAGGATGCCCGTCTTGCGAACCGCGCCTGCGCAAACGCTTGCACCGCCGCTGCCCGCGCAGACACCGGCTGGATTTTCGACCGTACTGCCGCCAACCACTGCGCCCGCACCGGCCAGGCATTCACGCCTTCCCCGAGTACCGCCCATCCCCACACAAGCCCGCCACCAGCCAGCTTCCACTGCCTCGACGGCTGCCGCCAGGGATATCCCCACACTGGACCGGCGCCAGCGATACCGCCGCCAGGAGGACGCTCCGCCAGACTAATTTCGCCCGGAAAGCCTGCGCCACTGGCCGGTGAGCTCGCACACCGGGAGTATCCATGATGGGCTCATCGAGCGGCTTCATTCGGATTGCCGCAATATTCAGCGCGCTTGGCGGGTATGCGCAATACCTGGTCAACATAGTACGCAAGCGCAGCTTCCGAATACTTGGGGTCCGGATGCATGGCCACGAAGGCCGCCCCCTTCTGCATCCAGACTGCGACGCAGCTGGCCGTAGGCTGACTGCTTTCGGCGCAAGCGGTGAATGCGTCAAACGCGCTGCGGTAATTGGAGAACGCGGCATGATCCATCGGCAAGCCATGGCCCGGCACCAATGTCTGGAAATCAACTTTGTCGATCTCAGCAAGCGCCTTCCGCCAGCCTTCCGCACAGCCAGTATCAAAGAACGGCAACGGCACCACCACCAGGTCACCAACGAACACGGTCTTGCTGGCCGGATCATGGACCCAGACGTCGCCTTCGGTTGCCGCGTATTTGGCCAGATGCAGTTGCAGTTCGCGGTCGCCAACATTTATCGACATCGCTCCCTTGACTGGCTGGTCGGGGACCAGGTTGGCAGGATCGTTGATCGCGTTCAGGTACAGCCGCGTATCGGCCTTGCGCGGTTCGGGCACCGATGGATCTTCCAGCCTCGCTTTCGCCTTTTCGACATTCCGGATCAAGAAGCCTTGCAACGCCCCCTCGACGGCCGTACTCGCGTAAAGCTTCGCGCCAGGATAGGCAGAACGGATGCGAGCATTGCCGGTCGCATGATCGAGGTGCCAGTGCGTGTTGATGATGGCCGTGATGGGTTTATTTCGCGCCTTTGCAACGGCGATGATCTTGTCGGTGTGCTCTGGATGACGGCCGGTATCGATCACCAGGATCTCCTTTGGGCCCTCGAACACAATCGAATTCCCATCCGGCTGCACATCTTCGGGCACCTTGCCTTCGATGAAGGTGTAAGGCGGCTCGGCCGCGCTAACGGCAGCATACGCAAACGCCGTAAGAAAGAGCAGTGAAGACTTCAATTGTATTTCTCCCGGTCGTCGATAAGAGTTATGACTTAAGCGGCAGTTAGCGACAGCGAACAGTTTGGTTCTTCTCCCTCGACAAGCTATTTCCCGAAGATGGCGTCGTAACGTTTCTGGTCCCATGCATTGGCAAGGTGGCTGGATTTTGAAACCGCCTTTGAGTATCCAAATTTTTCTGATGCAGCTGCGAAGGCAATGGGAACTCCGCTGCGTAGCAACGCTACTGCCTCGCCGCTAGAGGACCATTTAAATGTGAACTCCTGTTCACGCGGATTTCGAATGAGCGCTTGAGAGCTCGCGACGTCTCTTGGAAGCGGAGGCACTTCGCCGGTCTGCCCAATGACTTTCCAATCCACTTCTGGAGCTGGCGGGACGCGGGAGTAAGCAACGGCATCTTTCTCCGGCCGCTGCGCACCTGGTTTTGTTAAGTAAAGATAGGCAACCGTCTCATTATCTTCGAAGATCGCGAACCTCTTCGAGACCGGATGATGCGAATGAATGAAGATATCCTTGGCAAGCGCAATCGAAGACCAGAGAAGCAGTACGAGAAATGGCAGTATGCGTAGCAATTAAAAGGTCCCTATGTGCATATCACTGTCGTCGTTTGGCTTGCCCGCCGACAATAAACGCGGCCAAGAGCTGCCCGCGAGGCATTATGCGGTCCCCTCTTTCGAGTACAGATGGAAAGCATTCCTGGGCGAGTTTGCGGTCGCAAACTCCCTCGCTTCGCGAAGCGCCTTTACCAGCGCCGGGCGTACCCGCGAAGATTTTAGCCTACCGGGAAGGCGGCTTAACCAATGTTGATTAGGTCCTGCTCCGACACCGCGGGACCTCGAAAGCTGGCGAGTAGTTGGCAAAGCGGTCATCGAAAGAACCTCTATGTAATGGTCGATTTGGGCTCGGGAACTAAACCACAGATCGAATACATCGAACTCCACATGCAGCATGGCGAAGCCCTTATGCGGCACCTCCTTCGGTGCCGAAGGAATAAATGTTCCAGGGTCATCAGCGGCCGGCACGTGCACCCAGTACGCTCCCGGAGCACTGCGCCAATCCGCTTCAAAGGTGAAATGAAATCTGTAACTCATTTTTGTGGTTTCCAGCGATGACAATGGGCGGACCGCCGGAGCGATGGGTCATGCAACATTGCAGCTCCAGACTTCGGTACCGATAGGAACATTTTCATTTAATACTCCCGATAGAATGCAAACCCACTGCGCTGCCACAGCCGGTGGTGGCGGAGGCGACTGGAAAACGTGTCGTAGTGTCGCATGCGCGTGCAGGACTGATCCATCTGGTAGGCGGAGTTCGACAGGAATATTGGCCCCGCCCGCCACTTCTGTTCTCGATGGACCTGGGACGACGATCAGACCTAGTCCGGCAACTTGAAACCGGTCCTCGACCTTCGTGAGACGTCGCATAATCATTCAACTATAGTAGCTAAGACTTGACCTGAAAGTACGCATGGGACGGTCTGCAACTTCTTCTCCTTCGAAGCGACCCAAAGTGCCGGTCAGCCGCAATACGTCGCAACAGACCGGTAAACGGTGGGGTTAGGCCACCAGCGCAGGCCTTCCCGGCCGCAATTCAGACGCATGTAGCGGGAACCGCTTAACGAATTGCTTCCTCAGTGATTCGGGAGTGCGCATCGGTGACGTGCACTCCATAAGTCTCGATGTCATCCAGGCATTCGTTCGCATCAACACCCGGTGTATGCTCGCCCTTGCGAAGCTCGATGGTCCTGAATTCCGACCATGGCGCATACTTCCGTGGCAGGTTTTCACCCGATGGTTGTGCGGTAAAGCCGAAGATGCGGCCGGGACCTCTGAAGATATGTACTTGCATATGTTGCTCCATTTTGTGTGATTCGGCAGTTAGCTGTGTGCAGCATTTGAACGAACCTCCTTTCTAGAGTTCATAAAATATGAGTACATCTCACTCTGTATAGCCGTCTGCGGCCGCCTTCTGAGGGTCCGCAAATATCGCCATGGCCGTGTTCATGCGGCGAAATCCGAACTTTTCATAGAATGGCTCTTTCCCAGGAACGGCATACAGGATGATCTTTCGGTGGCCCCGGGACAGGTCGACCAGTCTTTGTATGAGCTCCTTCCCGAGCCCCGAACCCTGGTAAGCCGGGTGAACCACAATGTCGCAGAGATAGGAGCAATCGACGCCGTCGGCAACAGCGCGCCCCGCGGCGACGATTCGTTCGCCGTCGAACGCAATGCACTTGAACATGCTGTTCGAATAACCGGTCTTCAGCCACTCGCCGCTCTTGATGCCAAGAGGTGCGATGCGATACAGCTCCGACATTTCTTCCCAGTCGAGCTTTTCGGTCGAGTCAGTCCAGCGAAATTCCATCAACGCTCCTAGCGGGCATGTACGAGATTCATTGCTTACCTACCACCGGCAACTCTACCGAGCTGCCATGGAACACGCGCTGCGTCGCCTTCTTGTAGTCGCCCGGCGCAGCGAGGAAGATGTTCGGCACGAAGGTCTGCGGATTACGGTCATATAGCGGGAACCAGCTTGACTGCACCTGGATCATCAAGCGATGTCCCGGCTGCACGACGTGGTTCACCGGCGGCAGCGCGAAGTTGAACTGCACCGGCTTGTTCGACGGAATAGCCGACGGCTTCTCGAAACTGTCGCGATAGCGCCCGCGCAGGATATCCATCGACAGCGGCAGCTGGTAGCCCCCCAGTTTGGGCTGCGACGGCACCTCGTCGGGGTATACGTCGATCACCTTGACCACCCAGTCCGCGTCGCTGCCCGAGGTCGACGCCAGCAAGTGCACCTGAGGCGCGCCGGACAGCACCAGCGGCTCTTTCAAGGGTTCCGACACATAGCTCAACACGTCGGTACGGTCGCTGACGAAGCGCTGGTCCTGCACCAGCCAGGGCTTCCACACGTTTTCATCGCCCATGCGCACAGGGCGCGGCACGAAAGGCACCGGCTTGGCCGGATCGGCCACATACTCGTCGAAGCCCTTGGCATTGCCCGCCTGCGACCAAGACAGCTTGAAGCCATCCTGCAGATAGAGCGCCTTTGCCGCCGACGCGCAGCCCGACGCGCACGACACCGGCCATTGCGCCAGTCGCTGCCACTTGTTGCTGCCGGTCTGGTAGCTCAGTACCGGTGGCGTGTCCGCGGCTGGCGCGCCGTCAACCAGGTATTGCTTCAGGAACGGCACCATCACATCGCGCCGGAATTCCAGCGCCGTATCGCCGGTGAACTGCAAGGCGCCCAGCGAGGAGCCGTCGTAATTGACGCCGCTGTGACGCCATGGCCCGACCGCGAGGAAATTCAGCTTATTGTCCTTGTCCTGCTTTTCCAGCGCTGCATAAGTCGCGTAAGTGCCGTAGATATCTTCCTGGTCCCACTGCCCTACTACATGCATGGTCGGCACGGATAAAGGACGCTTGGCCAGGATGCGGTCCAGCGCCTGCTCCTGCCAGAAGCTGTCGTAAGCGGGATGCTCGAACAGCTTCCTGGTGAAATTGAGCTGGTCCAGCCCATATTTGCGCGCCAGGCCAGCCACCGAACCGCCGCGCAGCACCACGTCGTAATCGTCATAAGCCCCGGTCGCCAGCGGCTCGCCGCGGCCCTTCACCGTATTCTGGCTGGCGATGTAGTCCAGCGTATTGACGCGGAAGGCGCCATTGTGGAACCAGTCGTCGCCGCGCCAGCCGTCCACCATCGCGCTCATTGGCACCGCCGCTTTCAGCGCCGGATGCGGCTCGGTCAGCGCCATCAGCACGGTAAAGCCTTCATACGAAGAACCGATCATGCCTACCTTGCCGTTCGTTTCCGGCACATTCTTCACCAGCCAGTCGATGGTGTCCCAGGCATCGGTGCCATGATCGGTCTGGCTGGTATTCAGCGGGCCGCGCACGGGGCGGTTCATCACGTAATCGCCCTCGGAGCCGTATTTGCCGCGCACGTCCTGGAACACGCGGATGAAATCGCGCCCGAATACTTCGTCGCCCTGCGGCAGCGAGGACTGCATATAGGGGCTGACATTGCGACGCGCGCGGCCATCAGCGTTGTAGGGCGTACGGGTCAGGATGATCGGCGCCTTGCTGGCGCCCTTCGGCACCACGATCACGGTATGCAGGCGCACGCCATCGCGCATCGGGATCATCACCACGCGTTTGACGTAATCCGCCTGCTCTTGCGGCGCCTCGAAGCCGGACACGATATCCGGCGCCATTGGCGAGGTTTGCGCGCCTGCATGGGAGGCCAGCAGCAAGGAAATAAGGGTGAGGCAAGAACGCATGGGAACTCCGGTGGGGCATGAACTTCGCAATATTACTAGAAAATCAATGCTGATATGAAAGCTAGTGCGCGCACATACGGCCGCGGCAGCCCCAGCAACAATGGCCACTATGATGAAATGGAAGGAGCCAATCATGAAAAAATTACTCATTGCCACCCTTCTGGCGGCTTCCCTGGGCGGCGGGCTGGCCTTTGCACCAGTCGCCAGCGCCGATGTGGTCGTAGTCCGTGTTGCTCCACCGCCACCACGAGAAGAAGTGATTCCCCCTGCCCGTTCCGGCTTCGTATGGACGCCGGGCTATTGGCGCTGGAACGGCCACCGCCACGTCTGGGTCAACGGCAAATACGTGCGCGCCCGCCACGGCTACTATTGGCGCGAACCGGCCTGGGCCCAGATGGACAATGGCCGCTGGCGCATGGAGCGCGGCCGCTGGGAGCGCGGCGACCGTGACCGTGACGGCATCCCCAACCGCTACGACCGCGATCGCGACAACGACGGCGTCCCTAACCGGGTGGACGAGCGCCCCAACAACCCCAACCGCTATTAAGCGGGCTTGACAGGGCCGCGCTGAACTGTAACCATTGCGGGATGAAATTTATCCAATCACATCTGTTTTCCCGCAATTGGTGGCGCCGCTGACATAGCGCGGCCACTGTAAAGTGATGTGATTTTAATATCAGCGCCGCCTCTGACCAGGTGGCGTTTTTCTTGGCGCAATCGGTAGGGGCAAGAGAAAGAACCCTATGAGCCAGCCAGCATCCAATTCCAAACCAATCATCCTGACCGGCGACCGTCCGACCGGGCCCTTGCACCTCGGCCACTTTGTCGGCAGCCTGCGCAACCGCGTTTCCTACCAGGACGACTACCAGCAATTCATCATGCTGGCCGACTCGCAGGCGCTGACCGACAATATGGAAGACACCAACAAGGTGCACCGTAATGTGGTGGAAGTGGCGCTGGACTACATGGCTTGCGGCATCGACCCGGCCAAGTCGACCATCCTGATCCAGTCGCAAATCCCGGAGCTGGCCGAACTGACTTTCTATTACCTGAACATGGTCACCGTCGCGCGCCTGGAGCGCAACCCGACCGTGAAGCAGGAAATCGTGCTGCGCGGCTTTGAACGCGACATTCCAGCCGGCTTCCTGACCTACCCTGCTTCGCAAGCTGCCGACATCTCCGCCTTCAAGGCAACCATCGTGCCGGTCGGCGAAGACCAGATCCCGATGATCGAGCAGACCAACGAGATCGTGCGCAAGTTCAACCGCTTGGCCAACAAGGACATCCTGGTCGAGTGCAAGGCCGTGGTGCCGGAAGTGGGCCGCCTGCCTGGCATCGACGGCAAGGCAAAAATGTCCAAGTCGCTGGGCAACGTGATCAACCTGGGTGCGAGCGCCGCCGAAATCACCGCCGCAGTGAAAATGATCTACACCGACCCGCTGCACCTGAAAGTGTCGGACCCTGGCCACCTGGAGGGCAACGTCGCCTTCATCTACCTCGACGCCTTCGACACCGACAAGGCCAGCCTGCAGGAGATGAAGGACCACTACGTGCGCGGCGGCCTGGGCGACTCCGTCGTCAAGAAGCGCCTGGAAGCCGTGCTGCAGGACATGCTGGCCCCGATCCGCGCCCGCCGCGAAGAACTGGCCAAGGACAAGGGCTACATCATGCAGGTGTTGAAGGAAGGCACCATGCGCGCGCGCGAAGTTGCCGCCCGCACCACCGATGAAGTCAAGGCCGCACTGGGCCTGAACTACTTCTGATGCTGTTCGCCGCCGCGCTGTATGCCATCGCCAGCGCGGCCTGCTTCATCGCCTATGCGCTCGACAAATCGGCCGCCCGCCGGGGCCGCCGGCGCACGCCCGAGCGCACACTGCTCTTGCTTGGCCTGGCCGGCGGCTGGCCCGGCGCTCTCGCGGCGCAGCAACTGCTGCGCCACAAATCTTCCAAGACCTCATTCCTGCTCAAGTTCTGGCTCACGGTCATCGCGAACCTGGCAACCCTGGTCGCGCTACAAGCCGGATGGGTAAGTCTCGGCCGGTTCCTCGTGGCGCCACAGAGCTGAACGCTCCAGCGG
The DNA here is from genome assembly GCF_049904655.1 of Pseudoduganella sp. R-34. Lineage (NCBI taxonomy): Bacteria > Pseudomonadati > Pseudomonadota > Betaproteobacteria > Burkholderiales > Oxalobacteraceae > Pseudoduganella > Pseudoduganella sp. R-34. The sequence goes on along the minus strand of NZ_CP184572.1, from coordinate 3,227,640 downwards.
CCTGAGTGCCGTGGTACGGTCGATGTGGATCAACGCATCGAACTGATGCTCCGCGTCCGCCCGGAAGTAGTGGCTCATGCGCTCGGTATCCGGCCGGTAGATCACTCCGATCGCCCTTTCCAGCAAGCGACCGCCTGCCCGCGCCAAGGCGCTGTTGCGCCCGCGCAGCGGCAACAGGAAGGCCGGCATGCCCACCTCGTGCAGCACGCGTTCCACGCTGTCGGGCCTGGACGGCACGATGGATTTCAGCTCGGCCGGGCCATCCCAGTCGCTGGCCGCCGTCACGCTGCCCGCATGCGTGGTAAAGCCAAGCAGGAAGCTGTCCTGCGGCCGGTAACGCTCGCGCACCAGTTGCCCCAGGTTCAACTGGCCATGCCTGCCCATTTCGGTGTAGCGCGCGTCGCCCAGGTGCGAGTTATGCGCCCACACCACGACGCGTGCCGGCCGGCCGATGCTCTGGCCCAGGTGCTCGCGCAGTGCCTGCAGGGTTTCCGCCATGTGCGAATCGCGCACATTCCACGATTCGTCGCGGCCCTTGAACATGGCGCGGTAATACACCTCCGCATTGCGGGTCACGCGCGCGTTCTGCTGGGCGTAGAAGAATTCATCCGGCACCGTGCCGGTGCGCAGGTGTTCGTTGGCCGTGCGGTTCATGTCGACCAGCTGGCGCAGCACTTCGGCCTCGCAATCGGGCTTCATGCCAAAGCTGGTGGCGTAGCCGTAGCGCTGCGGGTCTTCCGCGAAGTGGTCGATGCAGCCGTAACGCTGGCGCGCGCGGGCCGCCGCATCCGGGTCGGCCTGGTCGAGGTAGTCGATCACCGCATGCATCGACTGCTGCAGGCTGTACAAGTCCAGGCCATAGAAACCGCAACGGCGCGCCGGACTGGCGACGTGGTGGTTGTGCACCCGCAGCCAGTTCACCAGCTCCACGATTTCATGGTTGCGCCACATCCATTGCGGAAAGCGCTTGAATCCTGACAGCGCCTGGTCGGCGCTCATGTCGTCGCCGCCATGCTGCACGTAGCGGCTGACGCGCAAGGCGTCCGGCCAGTCGGCTTCGACCGCGATGGCGTCGAAACCCTTGTCGACGATCAGACGTTTGCTGATGTCGGCGCGCAGGCGGTAGAACTCCTGGGTGCCGTGGGTGGCTTCGCCCAGCAGCACCAGCGAAGCGTCGCCGATGCAGTCGAGCAGGTAGTCCAGGTCCTCCGCTGTTTCCAATGGCCGCGCCTCGCGCTGCAACGCGGCGATCAACGTCTTGTCCATGATTCAGCAAGATATCGCAAGCTGTGCGACACTGTCGCAGGTTTAAATTGGGAAATATTGCATGTGGACTGGTGTGGTGTGCGGCCTGCTGGCAGGCGCGATGTGGGGCATGGTGTTCATCGTGCCGGAGTTGCTGGCGGCCTTTACGCCGCTCGAGATGGCGGTCGGCCGCTACCTCGCTTATGGCGCCATCGCCCTGGTCCTGATGCTGCCACGCCTGCGCAACCTGGTCGGCCGCCTGGAGCGCGATGATTATTTCGCACTGCTGCGGCACGCCCTGGCCGGCAACCTGGTGTATTACATGTTCCTTGCGCTGGGCGTCAAACTGGCGGGGGTGGCGCCGACTTCCCTGATCATTGGCGTGCTGCCGATCGCCGTGACATTGATGGGGCGCAACGACCATGGCGCGGTGCCGTTGCGCCAGCTGGCCATGCCGTTGCTGGTGACGGCGGCCGGCATTGCCTGCATCAATATCGACGTGTTCCAGCACGCCGCCGCTGCCGGCGCCTCCATGCTGAATACGGTGATCGGCGTCGCCTGTGCGACCGGCGCTTTGCTGTGCTGGAGCTGGTACACGCTGGATAACGCACGCTACCTGAAACGCAATCCGCATTACAGCAGCGCGGAGTGGTCGGCACTGTACGGCCTGTCGACCGGGCTGATTGCACTGGTGGTGGGCGCGATGGCGTTCGCGGTCTTCCATGGCGACGTCACTGGCGCCGCAGGTGCGGCCTCGGGACGCGATTGGACGCTGTTCTGGATCTGCAATAGCCTGCTGGCCCTCGGCGCCTCGGTGATCGGCAACCATTTGTGGAACGTCGCCAGCCGCCGGGTGCCGATTACCCTGTCCGGCCAGTTGATCCTGTTCGAGACCCTGTTTGCGCTGATGTATGGCTTTATCTACAAGCAGCAGTTCCCGCGCCCATTGGAAGTCGCCGCCATTGTGCTGCTGATTGCCGGCGTGACGTGGTCGATGCACGTCCACGCCCGGGAAGAAGAACTCAGTCCTGCCTGAAGCCAGGCGCGATGCGCTCCGCCACCAGCGCGGCCATCGCCGCCGCCCCCTCGCCGGCCGCTGCGGCGCGCGAATTCAGGCCCGCGACGACGCCTTCGGCATCCGCCTTGCCACGGTTCTGGCTGACTTTCCATTTCCCTTCGATGGACGCAATGGGAATCTCGATACCGATAATCGCCTTCAGCAAGCCTTCGATGAAATCAAGCGGCGCATCGTCCACTTCCCAGGGCTCCGGCAGGGCGCCCTCCTGCAGGGCAGTCAAGGCACGCAACTGCTGGCCGAGCCACGCAGGATCTTCTACGACCCGAGCCCTTCCCCGCACCTGCACCATCGCGTAATTCCAGGTCGGCACCACCTTGTGCGACGTCGCCTTGGAGGCGTACCAGGTAGGGCTGATATAAGCCTCTGGCCCCTGGAACACGACCAGGCACTCGCCGCCTGCAGCCAGCGCCTTCCATGCAGGATTGGCGCGCGCAATATGCGCCCGCAGCACGCCCAGCCCCGCCTCTCCCTCATCGGGATAAAGCGCAAACGGCACCAGGTCGGCCGTCGGCACAGCGCCAGGGATAAGCAGCATCCCAAGCGGATACGCCCGGATCAGCCCATGTTTGACCTCAAGTCGGTCTTCAGCGAAAGCAGCAGGAAGGTACATGCGCCCAGTGTAGCGCGGGGCGCCGGAACGCGCATAGAGCCAGCGATGGCCTAATTCAGCAGGCCATGTTCAACCATCACATCCTGCACCAGCTCCAGCCGCAGGACCGGGTTCTCCTGCGCCAGCAAGAGCTGCTTCTGCGCCAGCGACAGGCGCAGCAACTCGCACCAGCGGTTAGCCACCCAGCCCGCTTCCTGCAGGCGATAAGGCGCCTGCATCGGCATCTGCCCGGCCGGAATGCCCCGCTCCTGCAAGGTCTGGATCAGGATGCCGAGGCTGTCGGCCACATCCTGCTGCTCGGAAGGCACCGGCACCGACATGTCATCGTCGATCGGCGCCACATCCGCCATCCACAGGCCGTGCTTCAGCTGTTCCGCGGCGACAATGCGGAAGCGCTGCCGCCCGCTGCAGCGCAACTGCATCAGGCCCGGCAAGATCGCCTTCCATTCCCCGATATGCGCCATGGTGCCCACCGCGCACAGGGTCTCGTGCTGGTCCGGCTTGCGCACCTCATCGCCCTGCACCAGCGCCACGACGCCGAAATCTTCCTTATGTTCGATGCAACGCTTCACCATGTCGAGGTAGCGCACCTCGAAGATTTGCAACGGCAGGTACCCATCCGGATAAAGCACCGTATGCAAGGGGAATAAGGGAATCGCGGACATACTTCATCATCGCACGTTTCGATAGACAATGCCGCCTTTCATCACAAAGGCAACACGGTACAGGGCCGTGATATCGGCGGTCGGATCGCCCTCCACTGCCACCAGGTCCGCCAGGTAGCCCGGCTTTACCTGGCCCAGCGAGCCAGCACGGTCCAGCACCCCGGCATTGACCACGGTCGCTGCCCGCAACGCTTCGGTCGGCGTCATGCCCAGCCTGACCAGCCATTCGGCCTCGCGCGCGCTGCCGCCGTGGGCAAATACGCCCACGTCGCTCCCCAGGCCAACCGTCACGCCCGCCTTGCGCGCCAGCTGGAACGCCCGCGCGGCGGCCTGCATGGAAGGCGTAGGCGTTCCGCCCCGCACATGCTTCTGGAAGTACTCGCTGGTCGCTTCCGGCGCAGCCAGGGTCGGGAAATAGGCAACCTTGCGTTCCGCCATCAGCCTGAAGGTGGCCTCACTGCCGCCATAGCCATGCTCGATAGTGTCCACGCCGGCCAGCACTGCACGGCGCATTCCCTCATCCGTGGCCGCATGGGCCGCCACGCGCCGCCCCGAACCATGAGCCGCCGCCACCAGCGCATCCAGTTCCTGCTGGCTGAAAGTGGCGTGCGCCGAGCCATCCGGGCCGGTGCGGTAATCGGCGTACACCTTGATCCAGTCGGCGCCGCGCGCGGATTGTTCGCGCACCGCCTTCACCACTTCATCAACGCCGGTTGCCTCCTGCGCCCCGACCGGCAGCACCATGTCGGGCCGGTAGGACCTGGCGTTCGGGCCATAGCTGCTGCTGGCCACGATCGCCAGCGTAGCCACGAACAGCCGCGGGCCGGGCAGCACGCCCTCCTCGATCGCCCGCTTGAGCGACACGTCGGCATAGCCCGCGCCTTCCGAACCGAGGTCGCGCAAGGTGGTGAAACCGGATTGGAGCTGCGCCTGCACGTGGCGCGCAGCCAGCAGCACGCGATACGCTTCCGGCTCCTTCAGCACCTGGTCGTCCCAGCTGGTCTCGTTATACGGATGCAGCAGCACATGAGAATGCAGGTCCATCAGGCCTGGCAGCAGGGTCTTGCCCGGCAAGTCGACGCGCTCGGCGCCGGCGGGAACCGTCATGCCGGCCGTCGGGCCGGCTGCCGCCACCTTGCCATCGGCCACCAGCACCGACCAGCCGCTGCGAGCCGCTCCTTCGCCCGTCCAGACGCGCTCGGGCATCAGCAGCACGGGCCCTGCCGCCAGCACGGATGAGGCAAGGGAAAGCAGGAAAGCGGCCAGCAGCGGCCGCAAAGCTAAGCTCGACATATTCTCGCCGTATAAAAAGAAAAGGGGCGGATATTAATCCGCCCCTCTCGCCGCGAACGGCTTATTTAATCAGGAAGTCTTCCTTCTTCTTGCCTTCCAGCCATTTCGGCGCACGGCCGCGGCCGGTCCACTGGGAACCCGATACCGGGTCCTGGTATTTCATTGGCACGCGAGCACGCGGCTTGACTGGCTTATTGCTCTTGGCCGCTGGACCGAGATCAGCCGGAGACAGGTCGTATTCTCGCATGATGGACCAGATCTGTTCTTTCGCCTTTTGCACTTCGGCTTTGCGCGCATCAGCGGCCAGGTTTTGCAGTTCGGCAATTTTTGCCTGGTATTCTTGGTAAGTGGTCATCTTTCTTTACCCTAAGTGTATGAAAAATCAAAGTGTGACAATGTGTGAGATTTCTTCCCTGCAATGTACCATAGTTACGATGATTTTATCTACCTAATTTAACCATATTAAAAAAAAAGCGCCACACATTTGACAGGCGGCGCTCTTTTATTTCATTTCTATTAAATTCCGGTATAAGCCGGGCATTTACTTTCAGAAGCGAGTCTCCAGCTGCAGGCGTATATTACGCACGCCGAAACTGGTCTGCTCCGAGGACAGCGATCCATTATCGGTATTGTAGATATTCTTCGACCGGTAATCCTGTTTCAGCAGATTCCAGGCGGAGAAACGCAACTGCGTCTTGCTATCGAGTTTCCAGGCCAGGTAAGCATCCAGTTGGCGCGCTACTGTTGCCCAGCTATATCGGTTTTCTTCAATGCGCACAGCGCCATTGGTACGCAGGTTGAAACTGCCGCCCATGCTCCAGGCGCCGTCCGGCGTCTTGTAATCGAGGCCGAAAATGGCTGTCAGCGGCACTTGCTGGTCCAGCGTGTTGTGCGGCCCCGGCACCGAATCGACGCGCGACCAGTTGCGGCTGACGCTGGCGCGAACGTCGAGCGCGGGCGCCTTGTCCATGACTGCTTTCAACGGGAATTTCAATTCCACGTCCACGCTGCGCACGTCGGCGCGGCCGTTATTACTCATGGTCGAAACCCAGCGGCCGGCATCGTCAAGGAAGACCGTGCGGCGCGTGAAGTTGTTGATGCGGCGGGCGGCAGCGGCCACGCTGAACAGCGCACCCTCGCCCCAGTAATGCTCATACGCGGCGTCGATGCCCGTCGCCAGTTCCGGCTTCAGCTTCGGGTTGCCGATCCAGTCAGGTTCAATCTGGCTGTTATTGGTGGAAGTAAAGCGGCGGCCAGACAGGTTCGACGCTTGCGGCGCCTTGTACGTGCGGGTCAGCGCGGCGCGCAACTGGTCCTTGCCGTTGGGGAGCTTGTACAAGGTTTGCGCCAGCGGGCTCCATACGCTGCTGCGATTGCTGACCGGGTCGAAGCCGGCGCCGGAGCTCTGCGTACGGATGCCCTCCCAGCGCAAGCCGGCATAGACCGACCAGGCCTTGCTGATGTTCCACTCGTCCTGCACATAGGCGGCGGCGCGGCGCAGCGAAGCCTGGTAGCCCTCGTCCTTGTCGTCGCGCGCGCCGTTGGCGCTGAACAGGTCGCGCTGGTTGCGCCAGTCGTCGCGGTCGGTGTAGCCGGCTTCCCAGCCTGCGGCCAAGGCATGTTCGGCCCCGATCGGCGTGGAATATTTGCCGGTACTGCTGATGCCCCATTCGCGCACGCCGCTAAAGACGTCATGCTGAAGCTTGGGCGCACCGCCGTGTGCATCGGACTCGAACCAGTTGCCGTTGCTGCGCATGCGGTGGCCGCCGATCTTGGCGTCCAGCTTGGCCCCGTCGCCGAACTTGTGCACCCAGTTCAGGTCCGTGCGCGCGAACAGGTTCTTGTTTTCATTCTTGATCCGCACGGCGTCGAAGAATGGCGCCGCGCCCGCATCGACGTCGTAGTCGCGGTCAATCGCGCTCTTGAAGACATTACGGTTGATGAAGGACTGTGAAGTCAGCGTGTCGCCATTCTCCAGGTTCCAGTTCAGGCGCGGCGACAGTTCCAGGCCGCGCGCATGGCCGCGGTCATGCGTCAGCATGCGGCGATCCATCAGTGGCGTGCCCACCATGTCAATCAGTTCTTCATGGGTCAGGCCGTTGCGGTCGAATTCGTAACGGCCGCCGCCCAGGTTGATCGAGTAGGAGAAATTGCCGTCCTTATCCGACAGGACCAGGTTTCCGTTCGGGTTGGTCGCTTCCTTGCTGCGGCTGACGCCGAACTTGAACTCACGCTGCGCCGACTTGACCGCCTTCTTCAATACGATATTGATGGTGCCCGCGATCGACTGTGTGCTGAACTCCGCGCTGGCGGCGCGAATCACTTCGATGCGCTCGATGCTGTCCGGCGCCAGCGTCTCGATATTGAAGCCCAGCGGCACACGCTCGCCATTCAGCAGGATTTGCGTATAGCCGCTGCCGAGGCCGCGCATGCGAATATCGCGTCCTCCGGCGCCAACCGACACGCCAGGCACGCGCTTCAGCGCATCCCCGATCGAGGTGTCGCCATAGCGTTTCAGCTCATCGCTGCTGACAATGATCTTGCTGGCTGTGTCGTCTTTGCGCGGGTTGTAGACTTCGGCCGCGCCCTTGATTTCGACCTTCTGGACAGGTTCCGGCTTTTTTTCCTCCGCCATGGCCTGGGTAGCGGCGAGAATGGCGGCTGCTGCGAGTGACAGGCGAATCATTATTGCAAAAAATGTAAATAATTCTTGGCCGAAACTGTACCCTATGGTGCAGGCGGTAGCAAGGATATAATTCGGGATCTTCAAACAATTGGAATGCCGACCGTGTCCCGACTTGCCGTATTGCCGCAATACCTGCTTCCGAAAAGCGCCCTGACCAACTTCGCCGGCCGCGTAGCAGGCGCCAAAGGCGGCGACAAGACCACCCGACTGATTCGCTGGTTCGTGGGCAAGTACGACGTCAACATGGACGAAGCGGCCAATCCGGATATCGCCAGCTACCACAGCTTCAATGAATTCTTCACCCGCGCGCTGAAGCCGGGCGCGCGCCCGCTGGCCAAGGCCGATTTCGTCTGCCCGGTCGACGGCCGCATCTCCCAGTTCGGCGCCATTGAAGGCGACCAGATCTTCCAGGCCAAGGGTCACAAGTTCAGCACCACCGCCCTGGTCGGCGGCGACGCTTCCCTCGCCAGGCACTTCGAGCATGGCAGCTTCGCCAACCTCTACCTCAGCCCGCGCGACTACCACCGCATCCACATGCCGTGTGACGGCAAGCTGAAACGCATGATCTACGTGCCGGGCGAACTGTTCTCGGTCAACCCGACCACCGCCCGCGGCGTGCCGGGCCTGTTCGCGCGCAATGAGCGCGTGGTGTGCGAGTTCGAAACGGCCTTCGGCCCGTTCGTGATGGTGCTGGTGGGCGCGACCATCGTCGGCAGCATGGCGACCGTCTGGCACGGCCTGGTCAATCCGCCGCGCCTGCCCAAGGTCACCGAATGGACTTATGCCGACCAGGACATCGTGCTGAAAAAAGGCGAAGAAATGGGCCGCTTCCTGCTGGGCTCCACTGTTGTCATGCTATTCCCGAAAGACACACTGCACTTTAATCAGCACTGGCAGCCTGCCGGCCCGGTTCGCCTGGGTGAGCTGATGGCCAATCTCAAGTAAACCATACGGCGCTTGACGCGCCGCAAATATTCACCGCCTCTCTTTGGTCTAAACTGGCTAAAAGGAGGCGTTATGACGACCAGCGATAAAGAGTACTTCGATGCGCGCTTCAACGGCCTGGACAGCAAGGTCGATAGCACCGTTGGCGAAACCCGGCTGGCGCTAGAAGCAAAGATCGATTCTCGCTTTAACGAATTGCGCGCCGAGTTGCACAAAACAACTGCCGATACGGTCAAATGGTGCGCAGGCATAGTAGCAACCGCGCTTTTGCTTTATACGACCTTGGTTGCCTTCCTGATGAACAACGCCGTGCCGCGGGCGACCCAAGCCACAGCGGCGCCGGCACCGACAGTCATCGTTGTGCCACAAGCGTCGCTTACTCAGCAATCACGCGAACACCCCGCGGCCGGCCAGTAACGCTAGACCTGACCGCCGTAGTCGTCCGCCGAGGTCAAGCCGCGTCGAAACCAACGCAGTAGCCCGCCCTCCTTCACCCCAGCCCGTCGCGGTTAGCGTCGAATATATCCCGCCATGTTTGACAAAAAACGGGTGATCCAATGTGACCACTTTGTCAAATTTAACACTCACATCGTGTTTGGTGAAGAAATGCCATGCTCCTGATCGGCAAAATTGGACTCCAGCATATCGAGGAAGGCCCGGGTCTTGGCCGGCATCAGGCGGCGCCCCGGGAAGACAGCCCAGCCAGTGACTGCCGGGAAGCACCAGTCTGGCAGTACGCGCACCAGTTCACCGCGCGCCACCAGCGGCGCCGCGAACTGCGTGGTGCAGGTGGCGATGCCCATGCCGGTGGTCGCCATGCGCGTCAACAGTTCGGGCGAGTTCGCCATCAGCCGCACTGGCAGGTCGCGCTCCCAGGTGATTTTGCCGCGCGTGAGCGGCCAGCGCACGAGACCATTGGGCATACGCCGCAGGCTGAGCAATTCGTGCTTGAACAGGTCGTCAGGATGTTCGGGCAAGCCATGCACCACGGTGTAAGACGGCGCTGCGTAGAGGCCCCAGGTAGAAATCAGCACCTTGCGCGCCGCCAGCGTGGCGTCGTCCGGCAACGCCCCCATGCGGATCGCGATATCGAAGTTCTCCGCCACCAGGTCGACCCGGCGCGGCGACAGGTCCAGTTCCAGGGTAATTGCCGGGTGCTTCGCCATGAAGGCCGGCAGCATCCGCGCCAGGTGGACGTTGGCAAAGTCCGCCGGCATCGACACGCGCAGCAAGCCGCTTGGCGCCTGCTGGCGATGTTGGGCCAGGGCGCCGGCGGCTTCGGTCTCCTCCGCTACCCGGCGCGCGTGTTCCAACAGGCTGGCGCCGAATTCTGTCAACACCAGCTTGCGGGTGGTGCGCGTCAGCAGCCGCTCGCCCAGCGTGGCCTCGAGCTGGGTCAGGCGGCGGGAAACCGTCGATTTGGGCAATTGCAGCCGTTCGGAAACCTGGCTCAGGCTGCCAAATTCCACGATGCGGGCAAATAACAGTAGGTCGCTGGGGTCGATATCGCTCATGATTGTTCCATTGATGGCACGATGTTATCCATTTTAACGGCTTCTGGATCATATTTGGAACCACTATAGTTACTCCATCGCAGCAACAAATCAAATACTCGAAAGGAAGCAAACCATGAACATCCTGCAAATCAACTCCAGCGCAAAAAGCTCCGGTTCCGAATCCACCCGCGTAGCGACCAATATCGTCAACAAACTGCTGGCGACCAACCCTGGCGCCACCGTGGAAGTGCGCGACCTGGCAGCCAACCCGCACCCTGTGCTGGACGAGCCAACCCTGCAGGCGCTGTTCACCCCAGCCGACAAGCGCACCGCTGAACAAGCTGCCCGCGTCGCCCTGGATGACGCCCTGATCGCCCAGGTGCAGCGTGCCGACGCCATCGTGATCGGCGCTCCGATGTACAACTTTGGCATCACCGTGCAGCTCAAATCGTGGTTCGACGCGATTGCCCGTGCCGGCGTGACCTTCAAGTACAGCGAGAACGGCCCGGTCGGCCTGCTGCAAGGTAAAAAAGTCTATGTCGCCACTTCGCGCGGCGGCATGCACAAAGATGCGCCGACTGACACCCAGTTCCCGCACCTGAAGATGTTCCTGGCTTTTATCGGCCTGACCGACGTGGAATATGTGTTCATCGAAGGCCAGGCCTACGGCGCGGAAGTGGCCGGCCAACAGCAAGCCGCTGCCGATGCCCGCGTTGAAGAACTGCTGGCTTAACCAACAAAGGAAAAGACTATGGACAACATCGCACAAACCCGCACAGTGGAACGGATTATCCGCGGCCAGGCCGTGATGGATGGCGCTGGCGTGAAAATCAACCGCGTGTTGACCCAGCCCCTGCAGCGTCGCCTGGACCCGTTCCTGATGCTGGACAATTTCGGTTCGGAGCAAGCCAACGATTACATCGCCGGCTTCCCCGACCACCCTCACCGCGGCTTTGAAACGGTCACCTATATGCTGACCGGCCGCATGCGGCACCGCGACAGCGCCGGCAATGAAGGTTTGCTGGCCAGTGGCGGCGTGCAGTGGATGACGGCCGGTCGCGGCGTGATCCACTCCGAAATGCCGGAACAGGCGGAAGGCTTGATGGAAGGATTCCAGCTGTGGCTTAACCTGCCCGCCAAGGACAAGATGCAGCAACCCTGGTACAAGGACTTCGAAGCCGGTGAAATCCCGGTGGCGAAGACTGAAAACGGCGCCACGGTGCGCATCATCGCCGGCGAGAGCCAGGGCGTGAAAGGCGCCGTGCAACGCGAAGTGACGGAACCGCTGTATATCGACGTGGAATTGCCGGCTGGTGAAGCATTCAGCCAGGCGATCCGGGCGGGCCATAACGCCTTCATCTACACCTACCGCGGCGAGGTGTCGGTGGATGGCAAGGCGGTTCCTGCGCAAAGCATGGCGATCCTGGCCAATAATGCAGGCGCCGATGGCGTGACCATCAAGGCCGGCCCGGACAGCCGCTTTATCCTGTTGTCGGGCAAGCCGCTGAATGAGCCGATCGTGCAGTACGGCCCCTTCGTGATGAACTCCCAGGCCGAGATTTTCCAGGCCGTCGAAGATTTCCGCGCCGGCCGCCTCGGCGAGGAAGCGCACGCAGTGTAAGCAGTGGCGGTACAATGGCCGCCATGAGCTCCGCCATCCTTGATTGGTTGAAGAAGCTGAGCCACGCGCTCGGCTTCGACACCGCCGACTCCTTCCCGCCCGGCCACCAGTACGCCCGTACACGGTGGGCGGGCGCATATTTCGACATCCCCTCCGACACCAAGGCCGACGACATCGAACGCCGCATATGCGAAGCGATCGCCAATACGCCGCTGGTATTTGCCCATATCGAAAACCCGACGCCGCGCATGCAGCGCGTGCTGGTCGACGTGATCGAGCGACGCCTGCGCCAGAACCACGAGCGCGAAGCGGCGCAACTCGCCGCGCTGTTGATACGCGCTTACGGCAGCCCCCATATCAGCGAAGCGGTGCCGGGCATGCGCCGCGCCATCGAAGCGACCGAAGGCTACGAAGCCCCTGCCCGCGTCCGTGCGCTGTTTGCCTTCCTGACGGACGCCCAGAACGACAACGTCATCGAGATGCGCAGCTAGCTTAGTCTTTAGGGATATAGCTCATGTCGGCGCGGTAGCGCAGCAATTCGGTTCGGACGCCTCGCACCAGCGCCTTCGCCCCTGCCGGCAATACCTCCGGCAGCTCTGCGGCTGCGCCAAAGCTTGGCACGGCGCGCATCAGGACATACTGGCCGCCGGCGCCGCCGACTTGCAGGCGGTACCAGGTGAACCCGGGCGCCGCGCGGCCGGTGTTTGCGGGCGCCGAGGCGCCGGCCACCAGCTGGCGCTCGAACGCCGTCTCCTCACCCGGCGCGACAGTGTAGGTCGCCATCGCCAGGAACGGCGATGCGTCGGGCAACGGCTGGCCGACACTGGCCGACTCCAGCCGGCGGAACACACCATGACTCAGGAAATCGGCGTGCGGCACGACATTGGCCGCGTTGTCGGCCGCATCGCCTGCCGGCTGCACGGCGGCGTCGAAGTTGGCGGCGGCATGGCCGAAAGTGCCATCCATGAACATGCCGAGCCGGTCGCCCAGCACGAACGACCAGCCGTACCAGGTCCAGCGGTCGTTCGCGCCCTTGTGCCATTCGAGATGGCGCTGGTAGCCCTGCTCGAAGGCAGCGCTTTGGCCCGGCTTCGGCTGGATCACCACCATACGGGCGAATGGCCCGGCGGCGGGTTGTGCGAACGCGCTTGCGCTAAGGAGTAACAGGGACGTTGCCAACAGGTGCTTCATCAGATTTGCTCCGAGAAACCCCGTCCTTCAGGGCGGGGAGTGAAAGGAGCTGGCCGCAAAGCTGCCGTTCTCCTTGAGATTTGCGAAATACTGTATAAACTTACAGTATGCTTCTCGTCTACCGTTTCCGTGTGAAATCGAAAAACGGGCTGCTTGATCTGCAAGCCCGTAAGGTGAATTTCGTCTGGAACTACTGCAATGATCGGCAGAAAGATGCCTTGCGATTTGAGCGCCCTTGGCTGACCGGCTTCGACTTGAACAAGCTGACTACCGGCAGCAGCAAAGAATTGGAGCTGCATTCTGGTGTGATCAATGCTGTATGCGAACAATTTGCCAAATCGCGTGCCCAACACCGCCGGCCGTATTTGCGTTACCGCGGCCGAAGGTCCTTGGGCTGGGTTCCGCTCAAAGGACGTGACCTGCACCGGGAAGGCAACGCGTTTCGCTTTGCAGGTAATACTTTCCGCGTGTTTTACTCTCGCCCCCTTCCTGAAGGGAAGATCAAGGACGGCAGTTGCTTTGCGCAAGACGAATTGCGCAGCAATTCGGGCCCCGTGAAAAGCTTTGCCAGCCGCGGCAACTGGTTCCTCAATATCGTGATCGAGGTGGCCGAGCCGCCGGTTCGTCCACTTGACCACGGTGTCGGTATCGATCTTGGCTTGAAGGATCTCGCTACACCGTCCGAGGGAGAAAAGATTCCGGCGCCGGGCTTTTATCGTGAGGCTGAAGCTGCGCTGGCGGTAGCGCAGCGAGCCCACAAGCGGCGCAGCATCAAAGCCATCCAGGCGCGCACGGCGCGGCGACGGCTGGACTTCTTGCATAACAGGTCGGTGGAGCTTGCCCGCGCTTTCGACCATATCGCTGTTGGCAATGTGAATGCCAGTGGACTCGCCCAAACCAGCCTGGCGAAGTCCGTGCTTGATGCAGGCTGGTCGTCCTTCCGCAAGATGCTGGCGTACAAGGCCATGAGGCATGGCGCGCGGTACGTGGAAGTGGACGAACGCTTTACCACCCAGACCTGCTCGAATTGTGGTGCACTGCCCGATTCGAGGCCGAAGGGTATCGCAGGCCTTGGAATAAGAGAGTGGGAATGCAGCGAATGCGGTGGGGTACATGATCGTGATCGTAATGCTGCGTTAAACATTCTCCGTCGCGGACGTGCGACGCTGGAAGCAGGAATCCCCGTCCTTTAGGGCGGGGGGGACGTCAATCGTTCTCCGTCTGCAGTTGTTCGGAATGAAGCGCTCACGCAGGCTCATGAATGGCGCTTCGACCGCAAAATATAGCAGCCATCCGGCAAAAATGCTGGCGGCGATCATGACGGCGATCGAGTCCAGGTCAACCGGCTCCCAATGCTCGGCCAGCAGGATGCAAACCTGTTTGTGCGTCAGGTAGATCGAATAAGACCAGAGCGCGATCGCGCCCATGCCGGGAATCCGGGTGCTGTGCAGCAGCGAGCCTTCGCTGAGTGCGGCAAGCAGCAAAGCGGCGAACGCCACGCCCAACAGAGGATAGCCGAAGACCGACATGCCCCAGCTGAAATGGTGCTCAAGGAACAGCCAGAATGCCAGTGCTGTCAACACTGCGCCGGCAGCCAGCATCCAGTTCCCATGACTGGTCAGGCGCTGCCATGCCTTCGGATGGAAGTTGCGCAGCATGGCCAGGGCGACGCCGGCCAGCAGTTCATCGAAACGCGCCAGCGTGGAGTAGTAGATCAGGGTGTAGTAGCTGCGGCTGCCACGCTCACCGAGGTCCATCGCCGGCTGCCACCAGCTGTCGCGCAGCCACATGCCGGCTGCAATGGCGGACAGCAGCGCCGCCCAGCCCAGCACCAGCGCGAGGCCGCCTGCGCGGCGCACTCGCGTGATGGCGGTAATGGCCAGCACGACAGGCGGCAGCAACAGGTAGAACTGCTCCTCCACGCACAAGGACCACGCGTGCGAGAACAGCGTCCCCGGCTTGAGATTGATGTTCAGGGTAAAGGTCAGGTACTTCCACCACGGCGCATGCGGCAGGTTGCCGGCCCAATACGGCCACCAGGCATACAGCGCCAGCACTGCCAGGTAAGCCGGCAAGGTGCGCAACAAGCGGCGCGCATAAAAATGCGGCAGCGACAGGCCTGGCCCGCGCAAGGCGGAAAACACCTGGTGTCCAATCAGGTAACCGGAAAGCGCAAAGAACAAGTCCACGCCGGCCCAGCCGATTTCGCTGAACCAGCCAAAGGTCGGCTCGTGACTGACGAAGCCCATATAGTGGTTGGCAAACACCAGCATGATGGCCAGC
Source organism: Pseudoduganella sp. R-34 (assembly GCF_049904655.1). Taxonomy (NCBI): domain Bacteria; kingdom Pseudomonadati; phylum Pseudomonadota; class Betaproteobacteria; order Burkholderiales; family Oxalobacteraceae; genus Pseudoduganella; species Pseudoduganella sp. R-34. Next base: position 3,212,527 of record NZ_CP184572.1, on the reverse strand, counting down.
GCGCGCAGAGTGTCCAGGCCATGGACGCGGGAGAGTCGATTCATGCGCGAATTCTACCTGAGCTAGAATATTGGCCACTTATTCGCCAAGCCTTAAAGGAACAGCATGACCGACGCCAGCAAAATGCATTTTAAATCTGTCAATTACACCGGCCAGGGCAAGGGCCGCCGCCTGATCATCACTGGCGCCGTGCACGGCAACGAAACCTGCGGCACCAAAGGCATCCTGCGCGTGATGGATCAACTGGACAAAGGCGAACTTCACATCCTGAACGGCAGCGTGACCTTCGTGCCGGTCACCAATCCGCTGGCGTACCAGAAAGGCCAGCGTTCCGGCGACCGTAACCTGAACCGGAACCTGTTCCCGACCGAAAATCCGCAAGACTTCGAGGACCATATCGCCAACTGGCTGTGCCCCCTGCTCGGCCAGCACGAAATCCTGCTGGACTTGCATTCCTTCAACGCCCAGAGCCAGCCTTTCGTCATGGTCGGCCCGCGCAACAACGACGGCACCCTGCAACCGTTCGGACACGAAGCCGAAGAACGCGCCATGGCCCGCATCCTCGGCGTCAAGCGCTTCGTCGACGGCTGGATGGCCACCTACGGCGCCGGCGTGCAGCGCCGCCTGCGCGACGACAGTGAAGTGCAGACCGTCCTGAAATACGGCGTCGGCACCACCGAGTACATGCGCAGCACCGGCGGCATGGCCCTGACCCTGGAATGCGGCCAGCACTTCGACCCGCAAGCGCCGGATGTCGCCTACCGCGCCATCATGAACGTGCTGGCCCACTTTGGCCTGATCGAGGCGCCAAAGCCGCAGCCGATCGCACTGGAAGACATGGAATACCTGTCGATGGTGGAGGTGCACGACAAGCTGGACACCGGCGATGCCTTCAGCCGCACCTGGTCCAGCTTCGACCGCCTGCAAGCCGGTGACGAAATCGGCCGCCGCGCCGATGGCAGCGCCGTGCTGGCGCCGTTTGACGCCTATATGTTGTTCCCGGACGTCAATGCCAAGCCGAATGCCGAATGGTTCTACCTCGCCAAAGTGAGTGACTCTTTTGTCTGATAGCCATTAGCTTTAAAATCGCGGTAAGGGGGTAACAAGATGAATATATTCCCGCTTACCGCGCTTGGCACGCTCCTGTTCGCGACCCTCCCCATAGCGGCAGTCGCCACTGAATTTGTACTGCGCGTCACCGGCCAGGAAAGCTTGCCGCCAAAATGGATCCAGCAGGACGGGCGCGCTTCGACCGGGGTCTGCCCCGACATCCTTGCCGCCATCTCCCGCGTTGAACCGCGCCTTCGTTTCACGGGACTGGACGACATCCGTTCGGTCCTGGTGATCGAACAGAACCTGCGCCTCGGCAACGCCGAAATTGCCTGCGCCCTGGTCTCCACCCCATTGCGCCGCCATATCGCCATCGCCATTCCGCAACCCTTGTACGTTTCGCGCCAGCGCCTGGCCGCTGCCGCCGACGACACGGCCGAAATCAATTCGCTGGACGACCTTGCTCGCCTGAAGCCGCTGGTCACCACTTCACGCGGCGCGGCCTATATCGACCAGTTGCGCGCGCTCGGCATCACGGTCGACGACAGCACCGGCAGCAACGTGACCAACCTGCGCAAGATCCTGGCCGGCCATGGGCGCTATTTCTATATGAATGAGTTGACCTTGCACTGGCTGATACGCGAGCAAAAACTGCAGGACAGGATCAAGCTGATGCCAGCCGTGCTGAAAGAGGACTCCATGTTCTTGTGGTTGAGCAAGAAGGCGCCCTCACAGGCGGCGCCGCTGCTGGCCGCGGCAATCAAGAAGCTCAGCGACAGCGGCGAACTGGCACGCATTTATGCGCGCTGGTCGGATGAGTCGGGCGTCGGCCCGCGCAACGATTAATGCGGCGACAGGATTTTCAGCCCGGCAATGCCCAGCACGATCATGGCGATGCACATCAGCCGCGCCACGCTGGCCGGCTCGTCCAGCACCATGATGCCCCAGATGACGGTGCCCACGGTACCGATGCCGGTCCAGATGGCGTAGGCGGTTCCCAGCGGCAGTGAACGCAGCGCCAGCCCAAGCAGGATCACGCTGCCGGCCATGGCGGCCAGCGTCACGGCGCTCGGCACCAGCCTGGTGAAACCTTCGGTGTATTTGAGTCCGACGGCCCAGACGACTTCCAGCAGGCCGGCGAGTAACAGGACGATCCAGTGCATGATGTTCTCCCAAGTCATGACGGGGTCGTCCCCGCCTGGCTCCCTGGTCTTGCGGCGAGGTCGTCCCCGCGGGAGAAGGCCGACAGTATATCATTGGGGTCCAAACTTTCAGGGAGCCCCCCAATGCTGCTGTTCGCACAGATCGCCGTTGCCATCGTCCTGCTGATCCACGTCTATATCGTGCTGCTGGAAACCGTCCTCTTCGATACCCGCGGCCGCCGCGTGTTCGGCCTGTCGGCGGAAAAGGCAGCCATCGTCAAGCCGGCCATGTCGAACCAGGGCTGCTATAACGGCTTCCTGGTGGCGGCGCTGGCAGTGGGTTTGCTGCATGGCGAGCCGGCAGTGCGTTCCGCCTTCATCACTTACGGCCTGCTGTGCGTGGCCGTGGCGGGCATCTGGGGCGGCCTGACCGTCAGCAAACGCATCATCTTCGTGCAGACCGTGCCGGCCATCGTAGCGCTGGTGCTCTACCGATTGGCATAAAGACAAGGCTTGAAATCCATCGATATGCTCCGATATACGTATCGAATTTTTCCGATATACTTATCGTGAAACACCGAAATATGACTGACTCCATTGACATTGATGCAATCCACAAGGCCCTGGCCAACCCGGTCCGGCGCCAGATACTGTCCTGGCTGAAAGAGCCGGACGCCTGGTTCAGCGAGCAGCTCGCACCGCTGTCGCTGGGCGTCTGCGCCGGCATGATCGACAAGCAGGCCGGTCTCTCACAATCGACCGTTTCCGGCCACCTCGCCATCCTGCAGAAGGCGGGACTGGTGACGGTGCAGCGCGTCGGCCAGTGGAATTTCTTCAAGCGCAATGAGGAGGTCATCTTGCAATTTATTGAGCATGAGAGGAAAACCTTATGAGCACCCTGTTCGACCCCATCACTATCGGCGCGCTGACCCTGAAGAACCGCGTCGTCATGGCTCCCCTGACCCGCTCGCGCGCCACCGGCGGCAAGCGCGTGCCAAATGCTTTGATGGCCGAGTATTACGCGCAGCGCTCCTCCGCGGGCCTGATCATCAGCGAAGCCACTTCGGTGACTCCGCAGGGCGTGGGCTATGAAAACACCCCTGGCATCTGGTCCGATGAGCAGGTCGAAGGCTGGAAGTTGATTACCGAAGCGGTGCATGCCAAGGGCGGCAAGATCGTGCTGCAACTGTGGCACGTGGGCCGAATCTCCGACCCTAGCCTGCTCGATGGCCAGGCGCCTGTCGCGCCAAGCGCAATCGCCGCCAAGGGCAATGTAAGCCTGCTGCGCCCTCCGCGCCCCTATTCCGTGCCGCGCGCGCTGGATACCGAGGAGATTGCGGGCGTCGTCGAGGCATACCGCAAGGGTGCCGAGAATGCCAAAAAGGCCGGCTTCGACGGCGTGGAAATCCACGGCGCCAATGGCTACCTGCTGGACCAGTTCCTGCAGGATTCAACCAACCAGCGCACCGACCAATACGGCGGCAGCGTTGAGAACCGTGCCCGCCTGATGCTGGAAGTGACCGATGCGGTGATCGGCGTCTGGGGTGCGGACCGCGTCGGCATGCACCTGGCGCCGCGCCGCGATGCGCATGATATGGGCGATTCGACCCCGGCCGAGACCTTCGGCTATGTGGCGCGCGAACTGGGCAAGCGCGGCATTGCCTTCATCGCCGCACGCGAGGCCGTTGGCGATGATTCGCTGGGTCCGTTGCTGAAGCGTGAGTTTGGCGGGGTCTATATCGCCAACGAGAAGTTTGATGTGGCGGGGGCGCAGGCTGCGCTGGCAGAAGGCCGCGCCGATGCGATTGCCTGGGGCAAGGACTTCATCGCGAATCCGGACCTGCCGCGCCGCCTGCAGACCGGTGCCGCGCTGAATGCGCAGCGCCCTGAATTGTTCTACGGCCCGTCGGCGGAAGGTTATACCGACTATCCAGCCTTGGCCTGAACCCGGTAAACCTGTGTCTGACCCACAGGGTCAGACACTTGACTCGCGGCCGTCGCGTACAGGTGTCGGACCCTGCGGGTCTGACACCGGTTTGCCGGTTTAACGGTTCGCCGAATAATTCACAGGGAAGAACTTATACCCCTTCCCCTCACTACGCAAATGCCCCACCCCCGGGAACGGCAAGTGCGCCGCCCCCATCCAATACCCCTGCTTCGCCGCCTCGGCAAACGCCGCCTTGCGCTGCGCCAGGGCCGCTTTCGAATCGCTGTCGAACTGGATCGTCACGCCCGGATCAGGGAACTGCACCGCCGCATTGTGCATCAAGTCGCCAATCAGCACCAGCTTCTGCCCCTTGCTTTCCACCACATAGGTGGTGTGGCCCGGCGTATGGCCATAGCTTGAAGTCGAACGCACGCCCGGCACCAGTTCGGTATTGCCCTCGAACGGCTTCACCTTGCCCGCATAGCCGGACACCGCGCTCATCGGCCCCTGGAAATTGCCCTTCGCCTCGGCACTGGCATTATCGAGGTTCGCTTTGCTCAGGAAGAAGTCGGCATCGCGCTTGTCCATGCGCACCACGGCATTCGGGAACGCCGGCTTGTCCTGTCCGCCCAAGCCGCCGACGTGGTCGCCATGCAGGTGGGTGATGTAGATCTCGTCAACCTGGTCCGGCTGGTAACCGGCTGCTTTCAGGCTGGTCAGGATATTGCCCAGGGTCGGCCCGAACAGGCTGCCGGCGCCGGTATCGATCAGCACCAGCTTCGAGCCGGTATTGACCAGGAAAGCGTTGACCGAAGTCTCAACCGGCGACTTCAGGAAACTGTGCTCCAGGGATTTGGTCGTTTTCTCAGGCTTCTGGTTCAGCAGCTGGTCCATCGGCAGGTCGATCGTGCCGTCGTTCAGTACGGTGACTTCGAAGTCGCCCACATTCATGCGATAGAAGCCGGGCGCCTGGGTCTTGGCCATCGGCGCTGCAGCGTGGGCGGCGCCTGCAATGGCGGCAATTGCGAACGGTACGGCGAGCTTTTTCAGGATCATTCGATCTCCTTCTTGTTAGTTGCCAAAACGCTAGATTAGCGTAAACGGCAACTACATGCTCGTCGGTACCCGCAGCATGACGGAGACATCCGGCGTATCCCGCGTCAGCCCTGCGCCCACCGAGACATTGACCGTCTGCTTCGGGTTCAGCCGGTAGGAAAAGCCGACCAGCAAGGTACCCAGTTGCGTGCGCACCGAGCCCGGCGCCGGCACGCCATTCTGCCTGGTGCGGGCAATGGAACTGTGGTCGCAGCCAAAGCTGAGGGAGGCCTTTTCATTCAGCGCCAAGCCGACACCGAAATTGAAGCCGATGACCGCCCCCGGCTTGACCGTGCCGAGCGGCTCGCGTTCCCCATCGAGCACCAGCCGGCTCAGGTTCTTGCGCTGGAAGTTGTGCAGGTAGCTGACGCTGCCGAACAGCACGGCGGGGTCGGTCGGATACAGCCAGGTCAGGCTGGGTTGCAAGGCATAAAAGCCGGAACCGGTTGGCAGCGCCAGTGGCAAGCCGGTGCCGGTGGCGTTTTCGCCAATGCAGCGCCGCACGCAGTCGGTCACGACCTCAAAGGGATCGCGGCCGGTGCGCGTCTTGAAGCGCAGGCCGGCGACGTAATAGGGCTTTTCGGCGCCGCCATCGTTGAGCTGGTGGCGCAGCGAGAGTTCGACGTCGCCCAGCGCGCGGCCGCTCACATCAAATACCTTTTCCACCGCCGAGCCGGTGAACACTTCGCGGCTCACGGTCGAGTCCGAGCGGTAAATGTAAGGCAGGCGCAGTTCGAGCTCAGTGCGGTTGCTCAGTCCATAGCGCCCGCTCAGCGTGGCGGTGCTGGTATTGCGCTTCACTTCGCGCACGTCGATCAGGCCGATCAGCAAGGCGGGGATGATGGTGTAGCCCACCAGGGCGACGCGGTTGCTCGACGAATAGCCGAACTGGAAGGCCGGTTCGAGCACGAGCTTGCCGCGCCCGGTCAGGACGCCCGGGCTTTCAAAGATAGGCGCCACTTCAGGCGGCTTGCTATCGCGCTTCGGCGGCTGGCCCACGGCCAGTGCCGGCTGCGCCGGCGGCGGGACGTTGGGTTGCGGCTGGCTTTGTTCCGTGCCCAGCGCGGCCCCTGCTCCCGCACCGCCAGTGCCGCGCGCGGACGCCAGGCGCTCCTCAGCCACCTGGCGCCGCAAGTCCTCCAGCAACGCCCTCTGCTCGGCCAGCGCCTTTTTCAGCTCGGTCAGCTCGGCTGCGAGTTCGGCGTTGCTGCGCTGCGCCGACGGCGCCTGCGCCAGCGCTGCCTGGCTGGCGGCAATCAGCATCCCGGCTGCGAATGTCTTTGAAAGCATCGCTCCCTCCCTAGCGGGGCACAATCACGTTCGACAAGGCCTGGCGCAGGTTGCCCTCCAGGTTCAGGCTTTTCAAGGTCGATAGCGCGTTGACGGTGAGGTCGATGGTGGTCAGGCTGCGGATCAGTTGCCCGTTTGTGTTGTTCTGTACCAGCATCGGCGCCAGCGCTGCCCCGGCTTCAGGCGCATAGGCCAGCCGCGCCACATCGGCCAGTTCAACGCGATTGCGCGCCACCACCACGCCATTGACTTCGACCATGCGCTCCACGCCCAGCGCGACCAGCAGGCCGTTGCCGTTCTCAAAGCCGCCACGGGCCTCTTCGAGACGCGCCTCCGGCGCCGGCGCCCAGCCTTCAGGCGGCCCCTGTCCCTGCGCCATGGCAGGCATCGCCAGCAACAGCAACAAGCCGCTGACGCCGATTCTTCGCTTCATGCCGCCCTCCCTTCAAAAATCCCCGGCGCCCAGCTTCGGCACCGTCACGTCGCGCAGGCTGTCGCGCATGATCCCTTCCGACAGCATCGCCTGCGGCGCCACACGCCAGTCCGCGGTTTCATTGAAGCGCGGCTTGCCGGGCCGGCCATGAATCACGAACAGCAGGCGGTTCTGCCAGATCGCCTCGAACCCTTGGCGTGACAAGGCGCGCGTGCCGCCGGCCGGATCGCCCAGCAGCACGCGCTCGCCCTGCACGCCCTTGACCACGACGAAGTGGCGATAGCCGTTGTCGGCCACCAGCACGATCGCCGGCAAGCCGGCCTGCGCCAGCTTGTCCAGCGGCTGCTCGAAGCCGTCCGCAGTGAAGCCGCGCGTGGCCAGGTAGCGCTTCATGTCCAGCAGCGAAAAGCCCTCGCGCCGGATGCGCGGCTGGTCGCCGCGCACGAACATGTCACGGAAAATTTCCTGCTCCGAGACCTGGAAATCGTAGTGGTGGCTGAGCAAAGTCGCCAGCGCCGCCGAACCACAACTGAAATCGTATTGCTGTCTTACCGTCGTGCGGAAGCGCGCCTCCTTCAGGCTGGTCACCGGCAGCACAAAACTGGCGCCGCCGGCTGAAAAGTCGGCGGCCTGCGCGGCAAATGCCGGCAGCAATGCCAGAACGCTGATGAGGCCTCTCATTTGATCTGCACGTTGACGATGGTTGCATTCTGGATCAGCACGTTGGCGCCGGAATTCTGGATCACCATCGGCATGCCCGATGCGTTGCTGAACGCACCGTCAGTCACGATATTGGCGCCGGTAACGACGTTCACCGCGCTGTTGTTGGCCACAGTACCGGCCAGCCGCATATCGCTCCACGGCGCATCGCTGCCGCCGCGCATCTGTTCGAGCCGCTCATCCTGCGCGGGGCGCTCGTTGCCGTCCCGCGCCGGAACCGGCGTGGCCACTTGCAGCGCGGGCGGCATTTCCTGCGGGGACGGGCCCGCCGCTGCAGCCAGCGGGCCCAGCGGCAGCGCACCCACCCATGGGGACGCCGCCGCCAGGCCCGGCACCAATGCGGCGCACAGGGCCAGGACTTGCACTGGCCTGCCTAAGCTTCGCATGATGCTGTGCCGGCTATTTGCCCACGGCCAGGTTGGCCTGCACGTTCACGCTCTGCTGCACCAGCGAGGACATGCCGTTGTTCTGGCTGATCACCATGATGCCCGCAGCCGACTGGCCGACGCCGCTCATGGTGTTCGACATGTCGAAGGTGCCCGCCGTCACGCTGTTGGTGCCGCCAGCCCCGCCGTTGCCGCCCGTGGCATTGCCGCCGGTCGCATTGCCCGCGGTATTGGTGCCGCCGTCGCCGCCCGCACCGGCCACATTGCCGCCGCCGCCGGCACCGCCAGCGCCGCCGTCACCGGCCGTGGCGCTGCCGTTGGTCGCCGCGCCGCCAGTGCCCGCCGCACCGGTGCCGCTGCCGCCGGTCGCCGCTCCGCCGGTGCCGCCGCCCGCAGCGCCGCTCGAGCCGGCAGTATTGCTGGCCAGGCCGCTGGAGCCGCCGTTGCCGCCGTTGCCGCCGGCCGCACCAGCACCGCCGGTGCTGGTGCCATTGCCGCCAGCCGCACCGCCGCCGCCTGCGCCGCCAGTACCGGCAGCACCCGCACCGCCGGTAGCAGCCACTGCGCCGCTGCCGCCGCCGGCACCGGAGCTGTTGGCGCCGCCTGCAGCGCCGTTGCCTGCCGTATTGCTGGCTGCCGCGCCGCTACCGCCCGCTGCGCCGGCACCGCCGCCGCCGCCCGCGCCGCCCGTGCCGCCCGCGCCGCTGGTGCCGGCACCGGAAGTCGATGCGTTGCCGGTATTGGCCGAACGGCCATCAGCCGTGCCGGTGGTGCCGCCAGTGCTGTTCTGGTCGCCCATGCCGGGGATGGTCAGCGGTTCGGTGCCGCTGGTGCCGTTCGACGCAGTATTGCTCGAGCCCGCGCTGCCGCTCGATGCGGCGCCGCCGGTCGAAGTCTGGCTCGACGTCGAAGCACCGGTTGCGACACTGCCGGTAGCCCCTGCCATGCCGCCGGCGCCCGCCGCTCCGCCAGCGCCGCCCATGCCGCCCGCACCGCCGGCGGCTGCACCAGTCGCACCACCGTCGCCGCCGCGGGCGCCGGTCGCTGGGCCACTGGCGCCGCCAGCACCGCTGCCTGCAGTGCCAACCAGGCCGCCCGCGCCGCCTGCTGCCGCGCCGCCTGCGCCACCGGCCCCGCCAGCGCCAGCGACCACAATGCCGCCTGCGCCACCGGCGCCGCCTTCACCGCCGCGCGCACCATCGCCGCCGCGGCCGCTTGCCGCACCGGCAGCCAGTCCGCCAGCACCGGTGGTACCACCGGTTCCCGCCCCGGCCATGGCTGCACCGCCCGAGCCGCCGCCGCCGCTGCCATTGCCGCCGACCGCGCTGCCATTGAACGCCACGCCGCCGGTCGCACCTGCCGCGCCGGCGCCGCCGTTCGAGGCGCCGCCAGCGCCGCCGGTACCATTGGCATTACCGCCCGCGGCCCCGCCGGCAAGGGCAGCCGCACCCGCACCGCCATTGGCATTGCCGCCGTTGCTGGCCACGTTGCCGATATTGTTGATCGTATTGTTGGTGACAGTGCCGGTCAGCGTGCTGACCGCAGTCGCTGTCGACGTATTGAAGGCGTTGGTCATCGACGATGTCGCTGTCGCACCGTTGTTGGCTGCCGCGGCGCCGGCTGCGGCCGCATCGGCGGCGCCGGTACTGTTGTTGTTGGCGTTGGCCTGGCTGCTGTCCTGTGTCGCCGTGGAATTGTCATTGGCCTGGGCGCCCGGCCCGGTCTGGCTCACATTGGGCGGCGGTGTCTCCTGCGCGAATGCACTACCCAACGCCAGTGCAATGGCTGCTGCTAGCAAAGTTTTCTTCATCTCGTCCTCGCTGATGTCGTGTTCTTCAAGTGCCCGCAATGCTGGGGCCAGAACCCATATCGCAAGCTTGATGCCACCTGTCCTAAGCTGTTGAAATTGCTCGACTTTGGTGCGGCGGTGCAGCAAGTGGCGTGCATGATTGAGGCAAGTTTGTCACGCATCTGTGACACAAGCGTGGCCACGCAGTGCCTTTCTCCATGGGAGACAAGGCTTGCAGGACAGTGTCACATCGGTGTTACGCGGCTGTACGCCAGCTCAGTCTTCGCCGCGGCGCGAGGGCCGCTGGATACCGTGTTTCGCCATCAGGCGATACAGCGTCATGCGCGATACGCCAAGCTCGCGCGCCACGGCAGTGATACTGTGGCCGGCATCGAGACGGCCTTGCAGGGCCGTCCGTTCGGCGCTGGCGCGCGCGGCGCCGAGATCTTCGGCAGCGGCCGCGCTGTCGCTGCCATCCAGCTCGAGGTCGTGCGGCTGGATCAGGGCGCCGTCGGCCATCACGGCCGCGCGCCGCACGCGATTCAACAGCTCGCGCACATTGCCCGGCCAGTCATGCGCGCGCAGCGCCCGCAGCGCACTATTGCTGAAGCCGCGCACGCGCCGTGCACGTTCCGTGGCATAACTGTGGAAAACTTCTTGCGCCAACGCCACCACGTCATCGCGCCGCTCGCGCAAGGCCGGCACTTGCAAGGTCAGGACATTGAGCCGGTAAAACAAATCTTCCCGGAACAAGCCGCGTTTCACCGCATCGTCCAGCTTGACGTGCGACGCGGCAATCACGCGCGCATCGACCGGCACGCTGCGCGTCCCGCCCACGCGGTAAATGGTTTTCTCCTGCAGGAAACGCAGCAGGTTGGCCTGCAGCTCGAGCGGCAGGTCGCCGATCTCGTCAAGGAAAATGGAGCCGCCGCTGGCCGATTCGATCAAGCCGCACTTGCCGGGACCGGCGCCGGTAAAGGCGCCCTTCTCGTAACCGAACAATTCCGACTGCACCAGCGAGGCCGGGATCGCGCCGCAATTGATGGGCACGAAGGGCCCGTCGCGCCGTCCCGAATGCTCGTGGATGGCACGCGCCACGAGCTCCTTGCCGGTCCCGCTTTCGCCCCAGATCAGCACGGGCGCATCGGCGCTCGCTACTTTCAGTATCCGCTGGCGCAGCAAGGTGATGGCTGTACTGGTGCCGGTCAGCCGCATCGCCTGGCATGCTTCCGGCAAATGGCCGAGGCCGGAAAGCGCAGCCAGTCCGAGCGCGTGGCCCAAGGTATGGCTGAGCCGCTCGGCATCCAGCGGCCAGGTGTGGAAGTCGACGCAATGGTCATGCACCAGCTGGCGGAAGGCGGCCTCTTCCAATGCCTGGGGGAGGAAGACCGCAACCCAGCGCGGCCGGCTGTGGCGGCGCAAAAAATGATCGAGTTCGGCAAGCGAGGCGGTCCAATCGTCCAGCACCAGCAAGCCCACCGGGAAATGCTGTTCGCGCAAGGCCGCCGCCGCCTCGGCCAGGCCGCATACGTGGCAGACGTCGAACGTTTGGCCTGCGGCAAGCAACGCCGCCGGCAGCGCTGCCGTTGTAGCGGCGACGCACAACACTTGCCTTGTCATAATTTCACCTTGCTGCCCCGAGGACCGGCAGGATAGAATACCGCCGCACAAATTTTCAGCACCAGAAGTTACAAACTCTTAATGGTGCAATTCAAACAATGGGGAAGGCATGGATCAATATAAGCTAGAGGCGGACAAACTGCCAACACTAAAGCAGCGCGTCGCCTTACGCATGTTGCATGCTTTCGGATGGCAAATGAAGTTCAAGCCGCTGCCCGGGCCGCGCGGCATCGCCGTAGTCTACCCGCACACGTCGAACTGGGACTTCATCATCGGCGTACTGGGCAAATGGGCGCTGGACCTGCCGTTCCGCTGGCTGGCCAAGGACAGCCTGTTCAAGATTCCACTGCTGGGCCGCTGGTTCTACTACCTCGGCGGTGCGCCGGTCGACCGCAGCGCGCCGCAAGGCCTGATCCAGGCCCAGGCCGATGCGATGATGAAGGAAGACTGGTATTGGGTCGGCATCACGCCGGAAGGCACGCGCGGCTACAAGCCTTACTGGAAAAGCGGCTTCTACCAGTTGGCGCTGGCCGCCAAGGTGCCGCTGGTGCTGGTCTATATGGATTATCCGAACAAGACCCTGGGGCTGGTCGAGCACGTCTGGCTGACCGGCGATGAAGATCAGGACATGGCGGCCATTCGCGCCGGTTTCGAAGGCCACCTCGGCAAGCATCCCGAGCTGATGGCGCCTATCGTCTTGCGCCAGCGCTGAAGCCGGCCACCTCCGCATCCCCCTCGAGGCGCACCAGCGTGATGGTGTGCGCCTTGCCCGGTTCGAAACGCAGCGCCGTTCCCGGCGCGATATCGAGCCGCATGCCATAGGCCTTCCAGCGCTCGAACTGCAGCGCCGAATCGACTTCAAAAAAGTGGAAATGGGAGCCGACCTGGATAGGACGGTTCCCCTGGTTTGTTACGGTAAGCGTAGTGCGATCAGTCATGTGACCTATATCTGCAAGACTCATGCCAGTAATTTCAAGTGATTTTCTCACTTTTTTTGCACCAGCATAAGGCAATGCACCACGCAGGTGCGCTTATTCTTTCGGATAAGGGCTCTTGCCGCCGCCGGCGATGAATTCATCGATGCGCGCCTGCAGCACCGGCAGCGGTACCGAGCCCAGTTCCAGGATGGTGTCGTGGAAGGCGCGGATGTCGAACTTGCTGCCCAGGGCCTGCTCCGCCTTCTTGCGCGCTTCGAAGATCGCCATTTCGCCCAGGTAGTAGGACAGCGCCTGGCCCGGCCACGAGATATAGCGATCGACCTCGGTCATGATTTCGTGCGAGGACAGCGCGGTATTCTCCATCAGGTACTTCTGCGCCTGCTCGCGCGTCCAGCCTTTGGCGTGCACGCCGGTGTCCACCACCAGGCGCGAGGCGCGCCAGGCCTGGTAGCTCAGCATGCCGAACACTTCATATGGCGTCTCGTAGATGCCCATCTCGGTGCCCAGGCGCTCGGAATACAGCGCCCAGCCCTCGCCATAAGCGGAGATATAGGCGTTGCGGAACGGCGGACGCCCCTTCTGCTCCAGCGCGATAGGCATCTGGAAGGCGTGGCCCGGCGCCGATTCATGCAGCGTCAGCGCCGGCAGCGAATACAGCGGGCGGGCCGGCAGGTTGTAGGTGTTGACCCAGTAGCCGCCAGGTCCGCCGCGTCCCGAGGTATAGAACGGCGCGATTTCCGGCGCCACCGGGATGATGGCGAAGCGGCTGCGCGGCAGGCGGCCGAAGTAGTCGGCCACCTTGCCGTCGAACTTCTTGGCGATCCAGGCCGCGCGCATCAGCAGTTCTTCCGGCGTCTTGGCGTAGAACTGCGGATCGGTGCGCAGGAACTGCAGGAAGGCCGGCAGGTCGCCCTTGAAGCCGACCTGTTTCATCACCTCCTGCATTTCGGCGCGGATCTTCGCCATCTCGTCCAGGCCGATCTGGTGGATCTGCTCGGCCGTCAGGTTGGTCGTCGTGAATTCGACAATCTTGGATTGGTAATACGCCTTGCCGTCAGGGTAGCTCTCGGCAGCCAGGGTTTCCTTGGCTTTCGGGACGTATTCCTCGCGCATGAATTTCAGCAGCGCCGCGTGGGCCGGGATGACTTTTTCGCGGATCGCCTGCAAGCCCTGCGCCTTCAGCGCTTCCTGTTCGGCGGCCGGGATCACGTTCGGCATTTCCTTGAACGGCTTGAAGAACACCACGTCCTCCAGCTTGGCTTCGGTGACCGAGGTGATCGACTTGTCGCGGCCTTCCAGCGTGATCTTCGGCGGCGTGAAGCCGCGCGCCAGGCCAGCGCGCATATTGGCGATCTCCTCGCTGAAGTAGCGCGGCACGTCGTTCAGCTGCGCCACGTAGTTGCGATAGTCTTCGGCGGTGCGGAAGGACTTGCGCGCCTCGCCCGCCAGGTTGCCCCAGAACGAAGAATCGGCGTTCAGCGGTTTTTCGTATTCGCGGAAGCGCTGGTTATCCAGCAGCGCCGCGACCTGTGCGCGGTACACCTGGTAGTTGATGCGCTCCTTGTTCGAAAGCTGTTCGGGCTTGATGCTTTCGAGTTGGCGCAGCGTCTCTTCCCATTTCTTCTGGCGCTCCAGTTGCACCGCCAGGCTGACGTTCGGCAGCCTGCTCTCGACGCCGCGCACATCGTCCTCATCGTCTTCCAGCCTTTGCTGCAGGCGCCACTTCCACTCCGCCTGGTGGATGGCGGTGAAACGGGCGTCGGCACTACCGGGTTTGGCTGCTGCAAAGGATGGAGAACTGAAGGCTGCTGCGATGGCGAGTGCTGCGACAATCTGTTTCATGGTGCTCCCGAAGCTCAGGTTGGTAACGGTTCCGGGAGTGTACCTTACGGCCAAAGGACTGGCGGCGTCAATGGCGGGATTGTGCCGGAACGTATCAGGCCGCGGATGGAATCAACCGAGGCGGCGCCCATGCCCGATCCGCAGGCTACTGCAGATGCTTGTCGGCGATGTCGATACTGAGAAAGACCTGGCCATTCAGCGTTTGCAGCAGGTCGGACTGGCGCAGCCGGTCCATCACCGGACCTTTGACCTCGGCCAGGTGGAAGCCGATGCCGCGCCGCGCCAGGCTCTGGTTCAACTCCGACAGCGCGAACAGCGCCGACGTATCGATCGAGCTGACCGCCGTCATCACCAGCACCAGGTGGCGCGCGGCCGGATGGCTGCGCAACTCGTCCTCGATGCGCTCCTGCACCGCTTCCACATTCCCGAAAAACAGGTTGGCATCGATGCGCAATGCCAGCAGCTCCGGCCGGGTCTCGGCAGGATAGCGCTCGATATTGCGGAAATGCTCGCTTCCGGCGATGCGGCCCAGCACCGCGATATGCGGCCGGCTGGCGCGCCAGATCAGGGTCCCCATCGATAGCGCCACGCCCACCAGCACGCCAGCCTCCACGCCCAGCGCCACCACGCCTGCCGCGCTGGCAAACCACGCCAATGCATCGCCGCGGTCATAGCGCCAGGCCGTGCGCAGGGTACCCAGTTCCAGCATGCCCAGCACGGCGACGATGATGGTTGCGGCCAGCACCGGCATCGGCAGCAGGGCCAGCCAGCCGGTTGGGGCCACCAGCGCCAGGGACAGCAAGCCGGCGGTGATGATGCTGGCCAAAGGCGTTTGCGCGCCGGCCGCAAAATTCACCGCGGAGCGCGACATGCTGCCGGTGACGGGAAAAGCGCCCGATACCATGCTGGCCACATTGGCAGCGCCCAAGCCAATCAGCTCACGGTTGCTGACCAGTTTTTCATTGCGCTTCAGCGCCAGCGACTGCGCCGCCGACATGCTCATGATGAAGACCACGAAGCCGACCAGCAGGCCCGGTTTCGCAAGCTGCTGCCAGTGCGCCTGCGACATGGCCAGATTCAGTTGCGGCAGGCCGCTCGGCACCTCGCCCGTGGTTTGCACGCCCATCGCTTCCAGTCCCAGCAGCTGCACCAGCACCAGGCCAAGCATCACGACCAGCATCGGCGCCAGGCGCGTTGCCATGTCGGCGCCCGCCGCTTTCATGCCGAGGGAGCGCAGCAGCCGCGCCAGATGGCTGCGCGACAGCACCAGCAGCAGCACGGAGCCTATGCCCATGGCCGCGCTCGGGCCGTGCCAGTGCGGCAGTTCAGCGCCCAGCAAAGGCTTGAGCTGGCCCCAGGCGATCACCAGCGCGGAACCGACGGTAAAGCCGCTCATCACAGGACGCGAGAAGAAATTGGCGAGGAAGCCAAGCCGCAGCAGGCCGCACAGCAGCAGCACCGTCCCCGCCACCAGCGCCAGTTGCGCCGCCAGCACCGAATACAGGCCGGAACCGGCAGCCGCCATCGGGCCGATGATCGCCGCCGTCATCAGCGACACAATGGCCATCGGCCCGACCGATTGCGTCATGCTGGTGCCGAATACTGCGTAGACAACGGGCGGCAGGATGCTGGCGTAAATGCCCGTCACCGGCGGCAGGCCGGCCACCAGCGCATAGGCCATGCCTTGCGGGATCATCATCATTGCCACCACGATGCCCGCACTGATATCGCCCGGCAGCATTGCGCGCCGGTAGTGTCGCAGCCAGGCCAGCATCAGCGCGCCTGTTCCAGCGAGGACAGCACGGCTGCCAGGATTTCGTCCGACTGCTTTTTATCCGCCACCGAACGGGCCAGGACCAGGCCGCCGACCATGGCGGCATAGGTGGCAATGGCATCGCGCCGCGCCTGCGCCGGTTCGCCGGGCAGCGCCTGCGCCAGCGCCTCTAGCTGCGCCTGGAAGCTCTCGTCCATCGCATGCCGCACTTCCGGGCCGACGCGCGAAACATCGGGACCGAGCGACGCCAGTGCGCAGCCCTTGCCGGGGTTGTCGCGGTGTTTGGAAGTCAGGTACATATGGGCCAGTGCAGCGCGCGGATTGGCCGGCTGCTCGGCCAGCAATTCGCTCCAGCGCTTGGCGGAATTCTCCATCGCCTTGCCGAAAGCCTCGGCCAGCAGGTCTTCCTTCGAGGCGAAATGGCCGTAAAAGCCGCCGTGCGTCAGGCCGGCGCTTTTCATCAGGTCCGCCACGCCGATGCCGTCGTAGCCCTTTTCCCGGAATAAGCGCGATGCCGTTTCAACAATGCGCTCGCGGTTCTGCGCCGCCTGTTCCCTACTGACACGCATGATCTTCTCCTTGATTATTTTTATTATGGATGTAATATATCACACGTGGATGACGATCATCATCTATCTATCGTGCTTTGCGGCGGCTTGCCAGGGCGAGCCGCCGGCTTTTTAGCGTGCCATGGCCAGTTCGACGCAATTGCGCCCTGCCCGCTTGGCGCGGTGCAGCGCGGCCTCCAGCCGCGTCACCAGCTCGGAAGCACCTTCGTCGGGAGCCAGCTGGGCCACGCTGAAGCTGGCCGTGACGGTATCGCCGCCGGGCAGTTCGGTGGCGGCGATCGTCTCGCGCAATTCTTCAGCCAGCTTGTAGGCATCGATTGCCACGGTGTGCGTGGCGATGATCATGAATTGTTCGCCGCGCATGCGCGCTATCGTGTCCGAATTGCGCAGGCGCGACTGCACCGTGGCAGACAGCACGGCCAGCGCACGGTCGCCCGTCGTATAGCCATGCAGTTCATTGATGGTGCGGAAGCCATCAAGGTCGAAAGCGATCACCGCCAGCGGCACGGCGTAGCGGCGCGCACGCCGGATTTCCCCGTCCAGCACCTGTTCGCCCTGGCGCCGGTTGGATACGCCTGTCAGGCCATCAAACGGCGTAATCTGCGTGATTTCCAGGCCCAGCGCATTATTCTGGTGACGCAGGTCGCTCATCACCATGCCAAAGCTGATCAATTGTGCGGCTGAACCGAAGCAGCTGAAATGCTCGCGGCTCATGACCAGCGGCCGGTCGAACAGCATGCAGATGGCGCCCAGCAACGGACCGCCGGGTTCGCCGCGCAAGGGGAAGGCCAGCAGCATGTGCACGCCCTGCTCTTCCAGCATTTCCGTCAGCTCCGCGTCCCCCGTTTTGGACGGCGCATCGAGCAGCACCATTTCGCCGCGCCGCACAGGCGCTTCCAGCAGTTCATCGCGGCCGCCCAGCACTTCCTTGATATCAAGGTCGACGCGTCCATCCTGGGCCACCAGCCGCAGCGCCCCCTCATCGACCGCCTGCAGCAAGGATGCATGGCAAATGCCGGGATAACTGCACAGTGCATTGCAGATGCGGGCGCCCATCCGTTCAATTTCTTCCGAACCGTAGAGTGCACGCTGCAAGCTGCGCTGGATCGCCAGCAAATCGTTCAAGTCCGCTTCCAGGTCCAGCAAGTGCTGCTGGGTCGACGCCTTGGTATTGGCGGCCGGAGCCAGCAGCGCAGTCACGGCCTCGCGGAGTGCCTCCGGTGCGATGGGCGTGATGCGGTAAGCCAGCGGCCCCTGCGCCATCAACTCAGCCATGGTCGAGGAGCGGGTGTAGGGGCACAGCACCAGCACCGGCGCGCCGGCGCGGCTACGCACCAGCGCCGCCAGCTCATTGCCGGCCGCCATCGCAGGGCCATCGAGGTCGATGATGAGCAGGGAAATCTTGTTATGCGCCATCGCATGGCGTGCGCTGGCAATGCTGTCCGCAGTCAGCAAACGATCGAACGACTCAGCGCAAGCGGTCATGAATTCCTGGCGTCGCGCAGGATCGGGATGGAGGAAAAGGCCGGTGCGTTGACGGCGGCCCGCAGCAGTAGGCATTGGGTTAGTTTGCCACAAGTTCACTGCGGACAACATCCCTATTTATGTGTGGGAGCGCACGGTTAGCAACGTTGCTGCGGCGAATACTGGACTTCCGAGCACAGGAGGAAGTCATGGGCAATTCGCAACAAAAGACTGGCGCGGGCAGCGAACAGCGCACCGTCCAGCAAGAACAGGACCAGCGCGACGCGGCCAAGCCAAAGGCTGAGGAGAAGAAACAGCCGGCACAGGCCGGGACGCACGAATTCCCGGCGCCGCCGCTGCCCGGGCAGCACCTGGAAAAGCCCGGCCTTGAACACCAGATGCAATTGAAGCCGCAATTCATGGCGCCCGGCTATTGCGGCAGCGGCAAGCTCGCCGGCATGGCTGCCGTGATTACGGGCGGCGACTCCGGCATCGGACGCGCGGTCGCAGTGCTGTATGCCCGCGAAGGCGCGGATGTCGCGCTGGTCTACCTGGCCGAGGAACAGCAGGATGCGGAAGAAACCAGGAAATACATCGAGGCCGAAGGGCAGCGCTGCCTCCTGATTCCAGGCGATGTGCGCGACCCTGCCTTCTGCCGTCATGCCATCGACGAAGTCCTGCGGGGCTTTGGCAAGGTCGACATCCTGGTCAACAACGCCGCGTTCCAGGAACATGCCGGCTCGCTCGAGGACCTGTCGGAAGAGCGCTTCGATCTGACCATGAAGACCAATATCTACGGCTACTTCCACATGGCCAAGGCGGCACTGCCGCATATGAAAAGCGGCAGTTCGATCCTGAATACCGGCTCGGTGGTGGGCCTGCGCGGCTCGAAAAAGCTGCTGGACTATTCGACCACCAAGGGCGCCATCCACGCCTTCACGATGTCGCTGGCATCCAACCTGCTCGAGAAGGGCATCCGCGTCAACGCAGTGGCGCCCGGCCCGGTGTGGACGCCGCTGAACCCGGCCGACCAGTCGCCCGACAAGATCAAGGAATTCGGCGCGCAGACCGATATGCATCGCCCTGCACAGCCTGAAGAAATTTCGCCGGCCTTCGTCTTCCTGGCAGCGCCTTCGTGCGCCAGCTATATCACCGGTATCGTCTTGCCGATCACCGGCAGCATCGGAGAGTAAAGATGGCGCGAGCACTCTGGAAAGGCGCAATCAGTTTCGGCCTGGTGCACATCCCGGTGGAGTTGCACAAGGCAGTGGAGTCGCACGACCTTGACCTGACCATGCTGGACAAGCGCGACTTCTCGCCGATCGGATTCAAGCGCTACAACAAGGGCACCGGCAAGGAAGTCACCTGGGACAATATCGTCAAAGGCTACGAATATTCGGATGGCGAGTACGTGGTGCTCAGCGACGAAGACTTGCGGCTGGCGAACCCGAAGGCGACGCAGACCATCGACATCATGGCCTTCGTCGATGCCGATTCAGTGCCGCTGACGTTCTATGAAACGCCCTACTACCTCTCGCCCGGACGCGGCGGCGACAAGGTCTACGCCCTGCTGCGCCAGACACTGAGCAAGGCGGGCAGGATTGCGATTGCGACAGTCGTGATCCGCACGCGGCAGCACCTTTGCGCGCTGGTCTCGGTCGGCGACGGCATCATCATGAACACGCTGCGCTACGCGACCGAAATCCGCAATCCCGAAGACCTCAAGCTGCCGGGCGATTCCGGCATCACCGACAAGGAACTGAAGATGGCCCTTTCGCTGGTGGAGGAAATGAGCGAGAAATGGAACCCCAAGGAATACCACGACACTTACCGCGAAGACGTGCTCAAGCTGGTTGAGAAAAAGGTCAAGGCCGGACAGACCCACACGCTGACCGAGCCGACTGGCGAAGCGCCGGTGCCGAAAGCCAGCAATGTGGTCGACCTGGTCGCCCTGCTGAAGCAAAGCCTTGGATCGAAAGGCCGCACGGCAGCCCCTGCTGACGAGGAGGAAGACGAGGAAGAGGCAGCGCCACGCGCACCGCGCGCGCGTCGCAGTACCAGCACAGGCGCAAGCAAGACCCGCACAACCTCGTCGCGCTCGACCACAACGTCCAGCAAGCCAGCCGCCAAACGTACCAGCGCGGCAAAGTCCACCGCCAAAACAAGCAGCCCCCGTCGCAAAGCCGCCTGAACACAGTTCGCAAGTCAGCGGCCAACAAAAATCGGGTCTGACCCTTGGGTCTGCCCCTGGTTTACCGGTTTACCATGCGCTTGCGCCGCCCGCGACTTTATCCAGACACTAAAGCAACCAGGAAAACCGGTAAACCTGGGTCTGACCCAAGCGGTCAGACCCCGATCGCACGTTGCCGCGTGCCGTAACAGGCTCCCCAGTTACTCGACAGCCCCGATCGCCTTCATCGTCGGCGCCAGGCCAACGGCGGCCTTCGCATAATCCGCCCACGGCGCATTGCCGACATCCAGCCGCGTGTGAGCCGTTGCAACCGTCCAGTGATCGCCGCCGCGCAAGGCGGCTAGTTCATCCCAGGCCACAGGCACCGAAATCCCAAGCCCGGGCCGCGCGCGGGCCGACCACGCGGCCACGGTGGTCGCGCCACGCCCATTTCGCAGGTAGTCAATGAAGATTTTGCCAACCCGGTTCTTCGGCCCGCTCTTGAAGGCGAACCTGTCCGGCAGCGTCGTCGCCATGTGCTCCACCACCTGCTTGCTGAAGGCTTTCACCGTATCCCAATCGTAGTACGGCTTGATCGGCACCACCACGTGCAGCCCCTTGCCGCCGCTGGTCTTGAGGAAGCACGGCAGCCCCAGTTCATCCAGGAAGGCATGCACCAGTTGCGCCGCCTCCTGCATCTGCGCCCACTCAACGCCGCTGCCGGGGTCGAGGTCGAACAGGATGCGGTTTGGTTTCTCGTAAGTGCGGCCGAACGCGTTCTGCGTGTGGAATTCGATCACATTGAACTGGGCGGCCGCCAGCAGGGCCTGGGTGGTGGCCACTTCCAGCATCGGCGGGTGGTCGGGGTCTAGCTCGCGGGGAAACTCCTTCAGTCCACGCAGCTTGCTGACATCGGCGTGCTTCTGGAAAAACAGCTCGGAGCCAACGCCTTCCGGCGCGCGCAGCAGAGCCACGGGGCGCCCCTTGGTGTGCTCCAGCATCAAGTCGGCGACCAGGGCGTAATAGCGCACCATGTCGATCTTCTTCATGCCGCTGGCCGGGTCGACCAGCCGGTCCGGATTGGTGACTTTGAGTGAGGCGGGCAGTTTGCTTTGCACGGTTTCCTCCTCCACGTGGGCTGGCACTTCGCGACTGATTTCACCGGCCTTTTTATCCTTGCGCAGGCCCTGGAATACGGAATGACGGATCGCCCCGCCACGCGTCCATTCGCCGAAGCTGACTTCCGCCACGAGCTGCGGCTTGACCCAGTGCGCCTTGCGGGCAATGGCCTTGCTGGCGGCGAATGGGCTTTCGTCTGCCTTCAGGCGCTTCAGTTTATCCGCAAGATCGCGCAGGGTCTTGTCATTGAAACCCGTGCCGACATTACCGGCGTAATGAAGTTCGCCATCCTTGCCATAGACGCCGAGCAGCAGCGAACCGATCCCGGTACGGCTGCCCTGCGGGTCAGTGTAGCCGCCGATGACGAACTCCTGCCGCTGCGCGCATTTGAGCTTGATCCAGTCACGCGAACGACGCTCGGTGTAGGTGGAGTCACGGCGTTTACCGATGACGCCTTCAAGCCCCATCTTGCAGGCGGCAGCCAGCATTTCGTCCGGCGAAGCCTGCAGGACGGCGCTCAGGCGAACAGTGTCGCCCTTGACCTTGGCCATTGCCGCCTCCAGCCTGGCGCGGCGCTCATCGAGCGGCAGGCCGCGCAAGTCCTCACCGCCAAGGTAAGGCGCATCGAACAGGAAGTAGACGATATCCTTCGCACGCTGGCCGTCGAAGGCTTGCTGCAACAGGCCGAAATCAGGGCGCCCTTCTTCGTTGTGGACCACGATTTCGCCGTCGTACCAGCCGTCCGGCAGCCTGGCCTTGGCCAGCGCCGCGCGCAACGGTTCGAGCTTGTGCGTCCAGTCGTTGCGGTTGCGGGTGTGAAGGGTGATGTCGCCGCCTTCGATGCGGGCCAGCAGGCGGTAGCCGTCGTATTTGACTTCGAACAGCCAGTCTTCGGGTGTCGAAGGCGGGCCGTCGACCAATGTAGCCAGCTCCGGTTCAAGCTCCGCAGGTAGGCGTTTGATGCGCGGCGCCGCCGCGCGCTCGGCGACCGGCGCCGCAGCCGCTGCGCCAAGCGATTTGACGCTGTCAGGCATTTCATCGACGACGCTGAACTCAGCGGCAGGACGCACGTATTCGTCCTTCTCCTTGATCAGCAGCCACGGCTCCTTGTCCTCGCCCTTGCCGCGCATGCGAACCAGGGCCCAGCGGCCATGCATCTTGTGGCCGTGCAGGTTGAACACCAGCTTGCCCGCCCGGTAGCCCTTGCGCGGGTCGTCGACCGGCTCCCAGGTGCCGCGGTCCCAGATGATCACCTTGCCCGCGCCGTACTGTTTTTCGGGAATGGTGCCCTCGAACTCGTTATAGGAAATCGGATGGTCCTCAACGTGCACCGCCATGCGCTTGTCATGGGTGTCGTAGCTGGGGCCTTTCGGCACGGCCCAGCTTTTCATCGTGCCGTCGAGCTCCAAGCGGAAATCGTAGTGCAGGCGACGCGCCCAGTGTTTCTGGATAACGAAGGCCAGCCGCCCCCGTCCCGGCTGGCCTCCCCCTGCGGGTTCCGGCGTGATGCTGAAGTCCCGCTTCGCCTTGTAAGTCTTGAGTGCGTCCTTCATGTAAGCACTGTACGGGCAGCGCCGCGCCGGCACGGTTACCTGCCGCACTTTGTAAGCAGTTTTGGCAGATGTAACCATGTGTAAAGGCCGTCAACTAGCGCGTCTTTGGCATCGTTTTTAGGCTCAGTGACACGGCAATAGTGCACGACACCCCAAACGATTTACCCCATTCTCTCCGAGGAGCTTGACCATGAAGAAGACCATCGCCACCCTGATCGCCGGCCTGTTCGCAACCGCTGCCTTCGCCCAAGCCCCGGCTGCCGGCGGCCACGCAGCCAAGCCTGCCGCTGCCCCGATGCCTGCTGCTACCGCAGCTGCTCCGGCAACGCCAGCAACTCCAGCTGTTCCAGCTACCCCGGCGGTTCCTGCTGAAAAAGGCAGCAAGGCGACTCCTGCAACTCCTGCTACCCCAGCCGTAGCTGCGACCCCAGCCTCCTCGGCCACCGCTGCTGCCCCGGCCGCATCGCACGAGCACTCCAGCGCCACCAAGGAAGTGAAAAAGACCAAGCACTCCAAAAAAACCGCTGCATCCAAAGAAGTAGCCGCTGCCAAGGAAGCCGCACCGGCTAAGTAATCCAGACTGCCGATTCCCCAGCCGCCAGCGCGCCTCCCGAATCCGCCTCCAAACCGGAATGGCGCGCTGGCCGAGCGGGGACCAATCGTGGCATCTTTCTTCCCGGCCTGGCAGGGTTCTCCGCTGACCAGGCGGGCTTTTTGCGTTCAGCGGGGGAAGCGCCGTATCATTGACAATACTTGACAACCGATACGGACAATCCCTTGAAGCCTCGCACGAACCTGGTTATCGCAGTCATCGCCGCCGCAGTCCTTGCAGCTGTTGCTGTGAAGAGTTTCACACGCCAACCGCCACAAATTCCATCAAAGCCTGTCGCGGCAAATTGCACGCCTGAGGCGATCAAGCAAGTCGCCGATGCGCTTGAGCGATCAATTCTTTCAGCGAATTGCGCCAAGCTTGACGCTTCGAACAAGCCAAAGTCGGCACCCATCGCCAACTAGGACCGTAAAAGTCGGTGCCAGGTCTGTCTTTTGGACAGAAAGTCCTGATCTTTAAGATTCATCAACAAAGTCAGTGTCAGGTCTGTCATTTGGACAGGGAGGCCACATCTTTGAGATTCGTCAAAGCATTGAGAAAAATTTCGCCCAACGCCCGCTGAAATTGCGTTAGCGCAATTAGGAGTGATTGCGAACGAAATACACTTGCTCCATGACCCGACCTCTGCGAATCGAACTCGACAACTCGCTGTATCACATCACTGCGCGTGGCGACCGCAAGGGCGCAATCTATCTGTCTGATAATGATCGGCTCACTTGGCTTTCTCTCCTCGGCGAGACATGCGAGCGGTTCAATTTTTCGGTTCGCGCTTACTGCCAGATGACCAACCATTTTCATATCCTTCTGGAGGCCATCACTGGGCAGCTCGGCCGAGGCATGTGTCACCTAAATGGAAAATACTCGCGCTACTTCAACCGTGCGCATGGCCTCGTGGGACATGTCTTCCAAGGTAGGTACAAAGCCATCCTCTGCCAAAGCGATTTGTACCAGGACGAGCTCTGCCGCTATATCGAACTCAATCCAGTTCGAGCAAAGATCGCCGCGCACCCACTTAACTGGCTATGGAGCAGTCATGCGGCAATTATGGGAGTCGTCGATTGCCCCAAATGGCTGCATTCCAATATCGTGCTCGCTCATTTCGGCGATAACCAGGCAGATGCGAGGCGAGCCTATCAAGATTTTGTGATGGCGGGTATAGGTGGCGAAAGTCCCTTGACCGCAGTATCAAATCACTTGGTTCTGGGTGACGAAAATTTCCAAGCTCGCGTCGTTGGCCTGCCTATCGAAGGGAATCCTTTCGAAATCAAGCGAGCACAGCGACGCGCCGTCACGCGTCCTCTGCATGAATATTTCGCGGAGTATCGGAATACAAAGGAGGCGATGGCGCGCGCGTATTTCTCTCTCGGCTATTCAATGTCTGAAATCGCCCAGCATGCGGGGGTTTCAGTTAAGACTGTCAGCCGAGCGATTTTGCAGTTCAGAGAAACTGTGAAGGGGCCATGAGCAATCTTAGTCGTGTGCAATTGCTGTCCGAATGACAGACCTGGCACCGACTTTTGGCACCGACTTTAGCGCTTTTCACTGGCCAGGCGGGTTTCGAGGCGTTTGCGGCCTGCTTCGACGATGGTGCGGCAGCCTTTTGCGTCGACGTAGGCGACGCTGCCTTCTTTCGCTGCGCGCTGCTGGCGGCCCCACATGTCGTTCACTTCCGGATGCGCGGCAATTGCGATGTCGCAGGCCAGGCTCTCGACGGTGGTGAAGCTTCCACGAAGTTGGGCGACAACCTCGGGATGGTCGGTGAAGCGGTAGCTGTCGGCCGATACGGCAGTCACGCTGTCGACAAACGCCACATTCTTGCACTGCCCTGCTTCGCAGGCGTGCCAAGTCCAGGAGGTGCCGCCTGGGGTATGGCCGGGAGTGCTGTGCGCTGTCACTGCCAGCGGTCCAAGTTTGATCACTTCTCCATCTGCCACTCCGCGCACTTTTGCCGATCCAGGGAAGTTCGACAGGCTGCCGAACTGCGGGTCAATTTTCGGCGAAACGCCAGTGCGCATGGCTTCGACGTTGGCGGCGCCTGCCAGCACAGTGGCCCCGGTCAGCTTTTGCAGCGCCGAGACGCCGCCCGCATGATCCTCATGCGAATGGGAGCTGAGGATGTATTTCACATCTTCCAGCTTGTAGCCCAGTGTACGGATGTTGGCTGCCACGACTTCGGCGCCTTTGGCCGTGGTGCCGTCGACCAGGATGTGCCCTTGCGGCGAGGTGACCAGGATGGCGCTGATGCCGGCGGTGCCGACGTAGTGGGTGTTGCCATAGATCGTAAATGGCTTCTCCGGCGCGCTCCAGCTACGGTCTTGCGCGTTGGCGACGGTCGCGAAGGCGGCCAGGACGAGGGATGCGATGACCTTCATTTTTCTCCTTTGGTGGTGAGGTACAGGCCGGAGTGCATTTGCGACCCTCGGTCGCCACGCCGGTAGCTGCGGTAAATGGGTTCGCCGGCGGCATTGCGGGCGCAGCACGTGCAGCCGCCGACATGTTCGATTTCTTCAACACCTGCGGCGCGCAATTGGTGTTCGGCGATGGCGCGCAGGTCAAGATGGCGGTACGTTGGCAATACGACGTCGCGCGGCAAGGCATCGAAGCGTTGTGCGAACTCTTCTGCCAGGTCTTTGCTAACCTCGTAGCAGGACGCGCAAATGGTCGGGCCGACGGCGGCAACGATCGGCGCCCCCTCTCCCATTTCGGCCAGCGCCGCAGGAATGATGCCGTCGTACAGGCCGCGCCAACCAGCGTGAATTGCACCGATCTGCGAGCCGTCGCGGCGTGCCAGCAGCAAAGGTATGCAATCGGCTGTGATGATGCTGACCGGCAGGCCGCTCACGGCGGTGTGGAAGCCATCCGCTTCACCGGCCTGCTGCTGCGGCTCGTGGATCGCGACGACGCGTGTGCCGTGCACTTGGCGCTTTGCCGGCCTTGATTCCCACACTGATGCCAGTTGGAACGGAACGAGCGCGAAAGCGCTGCCGAATCCATGACGGATTCCCCGAATACTGCTTAACAAACTGCTTGTGACCATTTTAGCCTTTGTGTGACATTTGTCACAATCATAGGCTGATCCAGGCCGATTTGCAAGCGTGCCAAGTGACGGTGTGCGGTCTTCTTAGTTAGTTTGCACGACTTTTTCGCAGACGTGGCTGCCGGCAGCGAACGATAAAGTCCCTACATAGTCAGCCTTATAGTCATAGCGGGCAGAATAGCCCTGCTTGCAGAACATGGTCGTCCGTTCGTAATCGGCCGGCATTTTCTGCCATCCCAGCCCCGCCAGGATGCTATCGGTCTGCTGCGTCGGGATATCCGAGCCACCAAGATAGGTGCTCGCCACCCATCGCTGTTTTCCAGCGATCGCGATTTTCGGGCAGATGCCATCGGTGTACAGTCCCGCGCAAAACTCCTTCAGCGATTGACTGACGAAGTCTTTTGCTTCGTGCCCGAGCGCTCGCTTGTTCAGCACAGGTTCGGGAAAGAACGCCAGGTAGGACCAGACGACAATAAAGATGGTGAGCAGGGAAATCGTCACCTTGTGTAATAAAGGCATTTGATCAGGAGTGCGAGCCAAAGCACGTGATTATACGTTGGCTGCAACGGACGAAAAAAAACGGCGCCCGCGAATGCGGAGCGCCGTTAAGGGCTGATCGATAATGTTTAGTTCCAGTCGCCGCCCAGGGACCGGATCAGGGCGACGGTAGTCACCGCACGGTCGCCGCGCAGTTGGACTGCGCTGCGTTCGACGGCTGCCAGGTTGCGCTGTGCATCGAGCAGGTCCAGGTAGCTGGAACGGCCGGCGTCATACAGCTTCTGCGCCAGGTCGGCCGAACGGCGGGCCGATACCAAGGCTTCGTCGATCTGCGCGGTCTGGCCGCCCAGGATGCGCAGGCCGGCCAGGTTGTCTTCCACCTCGGCGAAGGCGCCCAGCAAGGTCTGGCGGTAGCCCGCAACCGATTCTTCCAGGGCCGCTTCGCTGCGCTTGACGTTGTTGCTGTTACGGCCGCCGTCGATCAACGGCATCGACAGCAAGGCGCCCAGCACCCACGAGCGGCTGCTCCACTTGAACACGTCGCTGAAATGGCCGGCAGCGCCGCCGCCATTGGCGGTGATGTTCAGCGCCGGGAACATGGCCGAACGCGCAACGCCGATGCGGGCGTTCGACGCTTCCATCGCCTTCTGTGCGGCGGCGATGTCAGGACGGCGTTCCAGCAGCGCGGACGGCACGCCGGTCGGGATCGCAGGCAGCAGCGTCGAATCCAGCAGCGGGCTGTTGCCCGCCGTGTAGGCTGCCGCCGGCTTGCCCAGCAGGACTGCCAGCGCGTGCTCGGTGGTGGCGCGGCGGCGTTGCAGGCCGATCGCTTCCGAGCGGGTGGTCGACAACTCGGTCTTGGCGCGGGAGAGGTCGAATTCACCGATGTCGCCCAGGTCGAAGCGGCGCTGGTTGACTTTCACACTCTCTTCGCGCAAACGGACCGTCTGCTCCACAGTCGCCAATTCGGCGTCCGTGGCGCGCAGGCGGAAATAGGTCTGTGCCACGTCGGCTTGCAGCGACAGCAGGACGGAGCGGTAATTCGCTTCCACCTGCGCGGCGTCGCCACGGGCCGCGGCCACATTGCTCGATACGCGGCCGAACAGGTCCACTTCATAGCTCGCCGTCAGGTTCGCGTTGTAAGTGGTCTGCGGCGCAATGTCGGTACCGGCCGGCACGCCCAGCGACAGGGCCGAATTGCGGGCTCGCTGGGCGCCAACGCCCACGCCGATTTGCGGAATGCGGTCCGCTTCGGCGATGCCCGCGATGGCGCGTGCCTGCTTGACGCGGGCGGCCGCCACGGCCAGGTTGGCGTTGTTGCGGGTCGCTTCGGCGATCAGCTCATTCAGGGCCGGGTCGCTGAAGGCCAGCCACCACTCGCCGCGCGGCTGGCGCTCGGCGTTCTGGGCCGGCTTCCAACTGGTGCCGTCTTCGGCAGTCATCACCTGCGGCTCCTTGAAGGCGGCCGGGGTGTCGACTTGCGGTTGCTTTAATTCAGGCGCGGCGCATGCGGTCAGCAGCAGCGCTGCCAGCAGCGGGGCGACGCCCTTGGCAATCATACTTTTCATATTAGTGGGTCCCTTCCAGTTGCGGGGCAGCGTCGGCTGCCGGGGATTTCTTCTCAAGGCGCTTGGCCAGGGTGCGCAGCAGGACGTAGAACACCGGCGTCAGGAACAGGCCGAAGAAGGTCACGCCCAGCATGCCGGCGAACACCGCCACACCCATTGCATGACGCATTTCAGCACCTGCACCAACCGAGAACACCAGCGGTACCACACCCATGATGAAGGCGATCGACGTCATCAGGATCGGGCGCAGACGCAGGCGGCAGGCTTCCAGCGCCGCTTCCAGGATGGTGCGGCCGTGGTCTTCCAGCTCCCGCGCAAATTCCACGATCAGGATCGCGTTCTTCGACGCCAACCCGACCAGCACGAACAAGGCAATCTGCGTGAACACGTTGTTGTCGCCGCCGGTCAACTTGACGCCGATCAGGGCGCACAGGATCGACATCGGCACGATCAGGATCACGGCCAGCGGCAGGGTCCAGCTTTCGTACTGGGCAGCCAGCACCAAGAACACCAGCAGCACGCACAGCGGGAACACGTAGATCATGGTGTTACCGGCCAGGATCTCCTGGTAAGTCAGCTCGGTCCATTCGTAGCCCATGCCTTTCGGCAGGGTCGCCTTGGTGATTTCTTCCAGCGCAGCCTGGGCCTGGCCGGACGAGAAGCCTGGAGCCGGAGCGCCGTTGATCTCGGCCGAGACGTAGGCGTTGTAGCGCTCCACGCGGTCAGGGCCGTAGCTGTCTTTCACGCGCATCAGCGACGACAGAGGGATCATCTCGCCTTTGCTGTTGCGGACTTTCAGCTGCGCGATCTGCTCGGCTTGCGAACGGAACGGGGCATCAGCCTGCACGCGCACCTGGTAGGTACGGCCAAACTGGTTGAAGTCGTTCACGTACAGCGAACCGAGGTTGATCTGCAAGGTCTGGTAGATGGTCTGCAGTGGCACGCCCAGTTGCTTGGCTTTGGCGCGGTCGATGTCCGCGAACAGCTGCGGAACATTGATCTGGAAGCTGGAGAACACACCGGCCAGGCGCTTGTCGCCCCACGCCTTCATCTGGATTTCCTGCACGGTCTTGTAGAGCGCGTCGTAGCCTGCGTTGTTGCGGTCTTCGATCATCATCTTGAAGCCGCCGGTGGTACCCAGGCCGTTGACTGGCGGCGGCGGGAACACCATCACGAACGCGTCCTGCACGGCGCCCATGCGCTTGTTGATCTCCGCTGCGATTGCCGCACCCGATTGGGACGGGTCGGTACGCTCGTGGAATGGCTTCAGCGTGGTGAATACGATACCGGCGTTCGGCGCATTGGTGAAGCCGTTGATCGACAGGCCCGGGAAGGCAACCGAAGCGTCCACGCCAGGAATTTCCTTGGCGATGTCGGACATCTTGCGGATCACCTGCTCGGTGCGTTCCAGCGATGCGGCGTCAGGCAATTGGGCGAAGCCCACCAGGTATTGCTTGTCCTGGCCCGGTACGAAGCCGCTCGGCACGACCTTGAACATGATGCCTGCGGCGGCAGCCAGCACCAGATACACCACGATGGATGCGGACTTGCGCTTCAGCACGCCTTGCACGCCGGTTTCATAGCTGTGCGAAGCGCGGTTGAAGAAGCGGTTGAACCAGGCGAAGAAGCGGCCGAAGATCTTGTCCATCACGCGGGTCAGCGCGTCTTTCGGTGCATCGTGAGGACGCAGCAGCGATGCCGACAGGGCGGGCGCCAGGGTCAGCGAGCACAGTGCCGAAATGACGGTCGAAATGGCGATGGTCAGCGCGAACTGGCGGTAGAACTGGCCGGTCAGGCCGGACACGAAGGCGATCGGCACGAACACGGCGCACAGCACCAGGGCGATAGCGATAATCGGGCCCGACACTTCCTTCATGGCCTGGATGGTCGCATCGCGGGCCGACAGGCCGTTGGCGATATTCCGCTCGACGTTCTCCACCACCACGATCGCATCGTCGACCACGATACCGATGGCCAGCACCAGGCCGAACAGCGACAGCGTATTGATCGAGAAGCCGAAGCCGATCATCACCGCGAAGGTACCGACGATCGATACAGGCACCGCCAGCAGCGGAATGATCGATGCGCGCCAGGTCTGCAGGAAGATGATCACCACGATCACCACCAGTGCCACTGCTTCCAGCAGGGTGTGGATCACGGACTTGATCGACTCGCGCACGAACTGGGTCGGGTCGTACACGATGTCGTAGGCCACGCCTTCAGGGAAGTCCTTCTTCAGTTCCTCCATCTTGGCGCGCACGTTGGCCGACAGTTCCAGCGCATTGCTGTTAGGTGCTTCGAAGATACCCAGGCCCACTGCGGAATGGTTGTTCAGCAGCGAACGCAGCGAGTAGCTGTTGGAGCCCATTTCAATACGGGCCACGTCTTTCAGGCGGGTCAGCGCGCCGTCTTCATTGGTCTTGACGATGATGTCGCCAAATTCCTCGACGGAGCTCAAACGGCCCTGGGTGTTGACGGTCAGCTGGAAGTCGGCCGACTTGGAAGGCGCAGCGCCCACCACACCGGCAGCCACCTGCACGTTCTGCTCGCGGATCGCATCGACCACGTCGGACGCAGTCATGTTGCGGCCAGCGACCTTCTGCGGGTCGAGCCAGACGCGCATGGCGTAGTCGCCGGCGCCGAAGATCTGCACGTCGCCCATGCCTGGAATACGGGCCAGCTGGTCTTTTACGTTCAGCACGCCGTAGTTGCGCAGGTACAGGTCGTCGTAGCGGCCGTTCGGCGACAGCAGGTGGACCACCATCGTCAGGTTAGGCGAAGACTTCACCGTGGTCACGCCGATCTGGCGCACTTCTTCCGGCAGGCGCGGCAAGGCGCGCTGGACGCGGTTCTGCACCGCGGTTTCAGCCTTGTCGACGTCGGTGCCGATCTTGAAGGTCACGGTCAGCATCAGCGCGCCATCGGAGGTGTTTTGCGAGGACATGTACAGCATGTTCTCGACACCGTTGATCTGCTCTTCGAGCGGCGCGGCGACGGTTTCCGCAATCACTTTCGGGTTCGCGCCCGGGTAGACGGCGCGCACCACTACGGATGGCGGCACCACTTCCGGGTATTCGGAGACGGGCAGCTTGAAGATCGAGATCAAGCCCGCTACGAAGACAATGATCGATAGAACCGCCGCGAAGATCGGTTTATCGACAAAGAAGCGTGAAAAATTCATGGATTATTCCTTGGTTTTCTTGGCATCGGCGGCGGCCACTTTTTCTGCTGCCATCGGGTCAAAGGTCATGTCGACCATTTGCGGCGTGATCGGCGCACCAGGGCGCACGCGCTGCAGGCCGTTGACGACGATCTTTTCGCCTGCTTTCAGGCCGTTGCGTACCACGCGCAGGCCGTCGACGTTCGGACCCAGCACCACAGGGCGGTATTCCGCCTTGTTGCCGGCGCCGACCACGTAGACGAACTTGCGATCCTGGTCGGTGCTGACGGCGCGATCGTTGATCAGCACCGTTTGCTGGGTGGCGGTGCCGCCGTCCAGCTGGACGCGGGCGAACAGGCCGGGCACCAGCGCGCGGTCCTTGTTGTCGAAGGTGGCGCGCATGCGCACGGAGCCGGTGCGGGTATCGAGCTGGTTGTCGACGAATTCCAGCTTGCCCTCATGCGGGAAGCCAGCTTCGTTGGCCAGGCCGACCTTCACGGTCACCGGCTGGCCCTTGTAGGCCTGGCCGCCGACGCGCAGGAAAGTGTCTTCGTCGCCGTCGAAGCTGGCGTAGATCTTGTCCAGCGAAACCACGCTGGTCAGCACGGCGCTCTGGTCTACCAGGTTGCCGAGGGTGATCTCCGCCTTCGACACGCGGCCGTTGATCGGCGACGTCACCTGGGTGTAGGACAGGTTCAGGCGCGCTGCTTCGGCGGCCGAAGCGGCGGCGCGGGCGGTTGCGTCCAGCTCCTTCAATGCCGAAGCGCGTTCGTCGAATTCGCGCTGGGCGATCGCTTTATCGGCCAGCAGCTTTTCGGCACGGGCCAGCTCCAGCTTGGCCAGGTCGGCCTTGGCCTTGGCCGAATTGGCTGCGGCGTCGGCGCGGCTGGCTTCAGCCTGGAATGGACGCGGATCGATCACGAACAGCACGTCCCCTTTTTTCACCTCGCTGCCAGGCTTGAAGTTCACCGCGGTGATGAAGCCGCTGACGCGTGGACGGATCTCCACGTGGTCGATGGCTTCCAGGCGGCCGGAGAATTCCTGGGTTTCGGCGACGGACTTCTGCACCACGACGGCTGCCGAAACCGGCGGACCGCCCGCTGCAGGGCCCTGGCTTTCGGCCGGCTTGCTATTGGCGCTGCAACCGGACAGGATGGCCGCCGCCAGCCCGCCCATCGCCAATGCGGCAACCAGCGGCCGCACAAGAGTGGACATTTGATTCATCTTTTTCATTGTTAACCTCTTGGGGGTGAAAATTAGTGGGAAATTTGAGCAAAAAGGGGCCCATGTGCCTCGCAGGCACTTTTTTCTGAACTTCTGTTTTATTGATACAGCCTTACACTGCGGGTGTTTCCGGCCCGTCGATGGCGCCGATAAAACTGGCCATCTCTCTCAGTGCAAAGCCCCTGCACGCGCATTCATTCCTGGCTCCCGGCTCCTGCAATGGCGCCGGTGGCATGCGTCTGACTGTTGTCTTTACTCCGCAGGCGATCAGTTTCGCCCCGTATTGTTCTGCTTCATCCCGTAAGGGGTCGTCCTCGGCCGACAGGATCAGGGCCGGCGGCAAATTCTTCAATCGGCTCGATTGCAGCGGCGACGCGTAAGGGTGGGCGCGGTCGGCGGCATTCGGCAGGTAGCCGCGATAGGCGGCGGCACAGTTATTTGCTACCTTCATCTGGTCCGGACAGTTCGGCAGCTCGCGCATCGAACAGGTGGACAGGCCGGGATCGAGCATCGGCATGATCAGGATCTGCCCTGCCAGGGCCGGGCCGCCGCGGTCGCGCGCCATCAGCGCCGACACGGCTGCCAGGTTGGCGCCTGCCTCGATGCCGGCGGTCAGCAGCTGCTTGCCGCTCCAGGCCAGCTTGGCCTTGTTCTTCTTGGCCCAGGCCAGCACGGCGTGGGCATCTTCCACCGCTGCCGGAAACGGGCTGACGGTGGCCAGGGTGTAATTAGTGGCCAGGATCACGTGGCCAGGATTGCACGCGACCAGGTGGCGCAGGAATTCGTCCGCCTCCTCCAGGTCGCCGGCTACAAAGCCGCCACCGTGGAAGAAAACGATCAGCGCATCGCGCTTGGCGGACGAATTCCCGGCCAGGTACAGGCGTGCGGCGAGCGGCCCCTGGGCCCCGCGCACTTCGAGTTCGCGGATCTTCAGGTCCGCCGGCGCCTGCGCCGTCATTCTTTCGCCTCCGAGCTGGCCGAAGCCAGCAAGGTGCGCGCCGGGGCCGCACCAAAGCCGACTTGCGCGCCGTACGAGTATTCGTCGGTATACAGGACGCCTGCCAGGGCGATCGCGCCCAGCGCCAGCGATACCATTGCAAAGAATCCATCCCGGTTACTCATGACTGCTCCTTTCCTGTGTTACCGAAAGCCACTTTAAACTTTCCCACCGCGGGAGGTTAAGGGCTTTTTCATGCTGCAATACGGTAATAATAAACTTCCACTAGAATAAGAAAAATACATTAATGTTGAATTGATTGTTCAGAATCTCGAACAATGAAGGTGGACTCATGAATAAGCTCCAAGCAATGGAAGTGTTCGTACAGGTGGTCGACGCCGGAGGCTTCACGCGCGCCTCGGAAACCCTGCAGCTGCCCAAGGCGACCGTTTCCACCCTGGTGGCCAGCCTCGAATCGGCGCTGTCGGTCAAGCTGCTGCACCGGACCACGCGCCACGTTTCCGTCACCGCCGACGGCGCTGCCTACTATGAAAGATGCCTGCGCATCCTGGCCGACGTGAAGGATGCCGAGGAATCGCTGTCGCGCACCCGACTGAGCCCGAGCGGCCGGCTGCGGGTCGACGCGCCGACCGGGCTCGCGAACGAAATCCTGGTGCCGTCCCTGCCCTCCTTCTTTGAACAATACCCCGATATCCAGCTGGAACTCGGTTGCAGCGACCGTCCGGTCGATTTGATCGAGGAAGGCGTCGATTGTGCAGTGCGGGGTGGCCAGTTGGCCGATTCCACCCTGATTGCGCGACGCGTCGGCCTGCTCAATTTTGTGACCTGCGCGGCGCCCTCCTACCTGGAGCGCTTCGGCACGCCCACCCACCCGCGCGACCTGGAACGGCACCGTTGCGTGAACTATTTCTCGTCCAAGACTGGCAAAATATACAACTGGGACTACACGCGCGACGGCGAGCGCATTGAAATGATGCTGCCGGGCGTGGTGGCACTGAACGATTCGAACGCCTACCTGCAAGCCGGGCTGGCGGGCCTGGGCATCATCATGATGACGGATGTACAACTGGGGAGCCACGGCAGGGACGGCCGCCTGGTGCGCGTGCTGGAGGACTGGGTCACCGATCCCCTGCCGATCCACGTGGTGTACCCGCAAAACCGTCACCTGTCGGCCAAGGTGCGGGTGTTCGTTGAATGGGTGGCGGACCTGATGGCCAGCCATCCCCAAATGCGGCTGCGTCCTTTGGCCGCTTCCCTCCCTGTGGAGCTGACTGTATGACCGAACGACTCGTTTTCCTGGACCGCGACAGCATCATTGCCGACATCCGGCGTCCATCGTTTGCCCACGAATGGGCCGAACATCCCGCTTCCACGGCCGCAGAGGCGATCGAACGCCTGCGTGGCGCCACCATCGCCATCACCAACAAGGTGCCGCTGCGCGCCGAAGCGCTGGCCGCCCTGCCCGGCCTCAAAATGATCGCGGTGGCGGCCACCGGCACCGACATCATCGACCTGGCGGCGGCGCGCGAGCGCGGCATCGTGGTGTCGAATATTCAGGGCTACGCCCATGCCTCGGTGCCGGAACATGCCTTCGCCCTGATCCTGGCGCTGCGCCGCCAGTTGCTGGCCTACCGCGCCGACGTCGAAGCGGGCCTGTGGGAGAAATCGCCGCGCTTCTGCCTGTTCCATCATCCCATCCGCGACCTGCACGGCAGCCGCCTGGGCTTGCTGGGCTACGGTGACCTGGGCAAGCAAGTCGCGCACCTTGGCCGCGCCTTCGGCATGGAAGTCGTCGTGCATACCCGCACCGCGGCCGAGGACCCGAACGTGCGCAACGTTAGCTGGGACGAACTGCTGGAGACATCCGACGTATTGAGCCTGCACGCTCCGCTGACCGATGCCACCCGCAATATCATCGGCGCGGCCGAACTGGAACGCATGAAGCCCAGCGCCATCCTGGTCAATACCGCGCGCGGCGGCCTGGTGGACGAAGCAGCGCTGGCCGATGCCCTGCAGCGTGGCGTGATCGCCGGCGCCGGGTTTGACGTGCTGACGAAAGAGCCGCCGGTGCCCGACAATCCGCTGCTGCGCCTGCGCCTGCCGAATTTCCTGCTCACGCCCCATTCCGCCTGGGCCAGCGGCCAGGCCATGCAGGGCCTGGCCGACCAGCTGATCGACAATATAGAAGCCTTCATTGCGGGCCGCCCGGCCAATCGCGTCGCATGAAACGCGCGCGCGCCAAGGCGGGAATCGGCACCTACCTTGCCGTCGCTTTCTGCGCGCTAGCAATCGCCATGGGAGCGATATTGGCCGCCGTCATCGCACGCACGGCCGGCAACCAGGTCAAGGCCGATATTGGCAGCGCCCTGTCCGACCTGGCGCAGCAAGCCGCCGACAAGCTGGATCGCAATATGTTCGAGCGCTACCGCGAGGTGCAGTTGCTGGCGCAGCGTCCCGACATGGGCGCCGCCGCGGCGCCAGCGGCGCGCCGCGCCACCCTGGAGCAGCACCAGCACAGCTACCCCCACTATGCCTGGATCGGCGTCACCGGCCGCAGCGGCCGCGTGCTGGCCGCCACCGGCTCCCTGCTGGAAAATATCGACGTCAGTGAACGCCCCTGGTACCGCAACGCCCAGGCCGGGACCTTCGTCGGCGACGTGCACGATGCCGTCATGCTGGCCAAGCTGTTGCCGGCACCCGATTCGCAAACACAGCGCTTCGTCGACCTGGCCTTCCCGCTGGCCGACGGCAGCGGCATCCTGGGCGCCCACCTGTCATGGCAATGGGCGCGCGAACTTGAACGCTCGGTGAT
Organism: Pseudoduganella sp. R-34; assembly: GCF_049904655.1. NCBI lineage: Bacteria > Pseudomonadati > Pseudomonadota > Betaproteobacteria > Burkholderiales > Oxalobacteraceae > Pseudoduganella > Pseudoduganella sp. R-34. The sequence continues at coordinate 3,175,779 of NZ_CP184572.1, read as the reverse complement.
TGAACCGGCAAGCGCACACCGCCAAGTGCAGGCCCTCATCGTCGACCGGCGGGGCACGGTCTTGCTGGGGCCACCGGACTTGCTGGGCAGGAGCCTGCCGCCGCCAAGCCAGGGTAACGGCTACCTGGTGGAACGCTGGTCCGATGGCGTCGAATATCTGGTCGGCTATGCGCGCACGCGCGGCCACGCTGCCTATCCGGGCCTGGGCTGGACGGTGCTGGTGCGCCAGACTGTCAACACTGCCTGGGCGCCGGTACGGGCCTTGCAGAAACGCGCCCTGTGGCTGGGCGTGGCGATGGCAGCCCTGTTCCCGCTGCTCGCCTTCCCTCTTGCCCGCCGCATTGCGCGTCCATTGAGCGAACTGGCCGACGCAGCCGACCATATCCGCCGCGGCGCGGCCGCCGAATTGCCGCTGCTCGCCCCCTACGCCGAGGTGCAGGCGCTGTCGCGCACCCTCAATTCCCTGGTCTCCAACCTGGAAGGCCGCGTCAGCGCCCGCACCAGCCAGTTGCGCGATGCCATGCAGCGCATCGCCGCCATTATCGAAACCGCCCAGGATGCCTTCATCGCTGTCGGTCCGGACGGCCATATCACCGACTGGAACCCCGCCGCCCAGCACATGTTCGGCTGGTCGCGCGAGGAAGCTGTAGGCAAGAGCTATATCGACCTGATGGTGCCGCAGCGTTTCCGTGCGCAACAGGAGGCGGCGCTGGCGGCCGCCGGCGGCAGTGAGGCGCCCGCTTTCGGCCGCCATGTGCAACGCACCCTGATCCGGCGCAACGGCGATGAGCTGACCGTGGAGGCCAGCATCAGCCGCCCGGCCAACGGCCTGTTCTGCGTCTTCCTGCACGATATCTCGGAACGCCGCCAGGTGGAAGAGATGAAGAACGAGTTCATCGCCACCGTTTCGCACGAGCTGCGCACGCCGATGACGTCGATCCGCGCCTCGCTGTCCATGCTGGTCGACGGCGGCGCCGGCGAACTGCCGCCGGACGTGCAGCACCTGGTCAATATCGCTTACCAGAGCAGCGAACGCCTGGTGCGCCTGGTGAACGACATCCTCGATATCGAGAAAATCGAAGCCGGCAAGATGGCATTTCGCAGCGACGAACTGGAGATCGCAACGCTGCTGGACGAAGCCATCGACGCGGTGCGCGGCAGCGCGGCCCAGCGCCCGGTAGCGCTGGAACGTGCGGGCAGCGGTCGCGGCTTGCGCGTGCGCGGCGACCATGACCGCCTGGTGCAGTTGCTGGTCAACCTGCTGTCCAACGCCATCAAGTATTCGCCCCAATACAATTCCGTGACCCTGGCCTGCAGTGAAGTGCCGGCAGGTATCAGGCTAGCGGTCAGCGACAACGGCCCGGGGATTCCGGAAGCATTCCAGGCGCGCGTCTTCGCAAAATTCGCCCAGGCCGACAGTTCCGACTCGCGCCTGAAAGGCGGCACCGGCCTGGGGCTGGCGATCTGCCGTGCCATCGCAGAACAGCATGGCGGCACCATAGGCTTCGACACGGAAGAAGGCCGCGGCACGACCTTCCATGTGACCCTGCCCGCCCTTTAACTGATGTCGCGCTGCCAGTCGGCCTTGCGGGTCATCACGCCCCACCTGGCCTCCTCGCGGATCGCCCATTTGTACAAGCCGACCAGCCGCCACCAGCTGTTGATCTGCCGGTAGCCGAAGTTCTCGGCGACGACGACTGCCGCCAGGATCAGCAGATGGCTGGGGCGCGGATAAAGGTGGAAGGAAATTTCCTCCAGCAGCAGGCCGAAGGCCGACAAGAGGATCCCCAGCCCGATCGCGAGGAACAGGAAGATCCCGAACGATTCCCAGGACACCCAGCCCTGCCACGAGGCGACCGCCATGAAGATATAGCCGAACAGCTCGACGAAGGGCCCCAGCCACTCGAACAGCACGAAGAACGGGAAAGCCAGCCAGCCCGCCACGCCGCCATGGCGGCTGAACATCAGGCCCCAGTTGGTGGTAAGGCTCTCCGACAGGCCGCGCGACCAGCGGATGCGCTGGTTGCGCAGCTGCTTGCGGTCTTCCGGCGCTTCCGTCCAGCACACCGGGTCGGGCACGAATTCGATCTTGTACGGCACGCCGCGGGCGCGCAGCTTGCGGTGCATGCGCACCACCAGTTCCATGTCTTCGCCAATCGCCTTCGGGTTGTAGCCGCCGACGGCCACCACCGTGTCCTTGCGGAACAGGCCGAAAGCGCCGGAGATGATCAGCATGCCGTTGATCACCGACCAGCCCATGCGGCCGAACATGAAGGCCCGCAAATACTCGACCACCTGGAACAGCGCCCACGGATTTTTCGGCATGCCGACGCGGGTCAGGAAACCGCCGCGCACTTCGCAGCCGTTGGCAATGCGCACCGTGCCGCCGGTCGCCACCATGAGCGGGTCGCCGAGGAACGGGCGCACCAGCCGCTGCAGGCTATCGCGCTGCAGGATCGAATCGGCGTCGACGCAGCAGAACAGCGGGTAGCGCGCCGCATTGATGCCGGCATTGGTCGAATCGGCCTTGCCGCCATTGACCTTGTCCACCACGCGCAGGTTCGGGAAGCGCGTGGAACGGTAGATGCCAAGCACCGGCCTGGTCTCAAGCTGGATGCGATAAGCCTCCGGGAAAGGCACCAGGCCGAATTCGTCGATCATGACCTGCAGGGTGCGGTCGGTGGAGCCGTCATTGATCACAACGACTTCCATTTCCGAATAGGAAAGCTGCAGCATCGAGCGGATCGAGGTGACGATGGTTGCTTCCTCGTTATAGGCCGGCACGATCATACTGATCGGCGGCTCCAGCGCCGAATATACCTGCGGCAGGTCGTCCAGGATCGCTTCCTGCGAACGCCGGCGCAGCGCATACATCGCCAGGAAATTCAGCATCAGGTAGCCGACGTTCAGCAGCACGAAGTACACCAGCACGCTGATCGAGATAATCTGGATGAAAAGCGGATTGGGCGTCATGCGGCCTCCTGTTCCGCCGTCACCTGCGCAATCATGTCGGCTGCGTAGCGGTCGCCGGCATTGCGCAATTCGGCCAGCTCCTCCCTTGTCAGGAAGGGTAATGCCAGCAGGGCCTGCGCCGCGCGATAGCGTACCCACCACTGCGGATCCGACAGCAAGGACCGGAAACGCGCCACGTCGCTGCGGTCCCCCATTTCACCCAGCGCACGGACTGCCTGCAGGCGCACGCGCCAATCTTCGCTGGCCAGGTGCCGGCGCACTTCGTCCACCACGCCGGGCACATGCGCCATGCGCAACGCGGCCAGCACGACTTCCTGTTCTTTGCTGGCGAGGTAGCCGCGCAACTGGGCCTGCGGCAGGTGCATGCGCAAGGCTGCCACCAGGCGCAGCGCTTGCGGCAGCTCGGTCGGCGTCACGCGCGCCAGGGCCTCCGCCAGCACCGGCTGCCATTCGGCGCGCGCATTTTGCAGGATGTTGGCCAACTGGGACAGCGGCCAGTCGTCGCGCCGCAACAGCAATGGCGCCATTTCATGCGCCGCCCGCGCGGCATCGGTTTGCACCATGGCCCACAGTGCGTGAACAGAGGAAGCACTGTCGGCGCTGTGCGCGGTACGGGCCAGCGCCGCCCAGGATTCCTTGTCGCGCATATGCCCGAGCGCCAGGATCGCCAGCAGCCTCTCGGCTCGGTTGCCGCCCGCCAGCAACCCTCTCGCCTGTTCGTCGCAACCCAGGCGGCGCGCAATGCCGTTCAGGCCTTCGCTTGCTTCGCCGCGCACCGCCTGCTGCAAATGCAGCCACAGCTTCATGAACAGCAGGCCGTCGCGCTGGGGCAGTTCGGGCAGGTTGCCCACCGGTTCGCCCGCAATGGCGGCATTCAGCAAAGGGCGCCATTTCAGGGTGAGCTCCTGCTCACGGCGCTGCATGCGGCGCATCGACAGGCGCAGCCAGATGATCTGCAGCCCGACCAGTACGGTCAACGCCAGCGCGCCGGCACCGGTCCAGAATGCGACCTGCAGATAGACATCAGAAGGCAGCCTGTAATCCAAGATTGACCCCGTTGCGCACGTAGAAGTCGCCCTGGCGCGTAGATGCCAGGGCATAAGTAACGGCCCAACGCTGGTCAAACCAGTGCCGCCCCACCAGGGCGGCCGACTGCACGCTGGTCAGGCGCGTGGTACCGGCGATATTTGCTGCTTCCTTGCCCACTGCAAAAGACAATCCGACCGTGCTGCGGTCGCTGTAGTAATAGCTGCCGCGCAGCTCGCCGCTGTGCGCTGTCGTACCGAAGGCGCGCGCCGCGCGCCATGCGCCGGAAAAGCTGTAATTGCCGACATAGCGTTCCAGCATCAGCAGGCTCTGGTTGACGTGCACATCGTTGTAGCTGCTGCTGCGCCCTCCGCCATGCACCAGCCAGCCTTTGGCAAACTCGTACTGCAAGGTCGCGCCCAGGGCGTGGCGCGCCAGGATCTGGTGCTCGCTGCTGGCGTTGCCGTCAACCGAGGCGGTCAGGCTGTCGGACAGCGGCATGTCGGTGCCGGCGCCGAACTGGGTTTCGCTGATGCCGAAGCGCTCGATGCGGGTGACGCCTGCGCCAAAGCCCAGCCGAGGCGCAAGCTGGTGGCGCACGGCCAGCGAAGTCTCATGCCAGTTCGATGCCGGCCCGCTCAGGTTGTCAATCCCGTGGCTGATTCCGATGGTGGTCTGGGCGGCAGCCGGCAAGGCAGCGCCAGCCAGTGCAGGGAGGATGGCGAACTTCATTGCTGATCCTTCAGGTGGCGCCGCACGCGCGCCAGCAATTCATTCGGCTGGAAGGGCTTGACGACATAATCGTTGGCCCCCGCGTCGAGCGCACGCACAATGTCTTTTTCGGTATGCTTGGCGGTCAGCATCACGATCGGCACTTCGGTCCAGCCTTCGCGCTGGCGAATGATGTGCACCAGTTCGAAACCGTCGATATAGGGAAGCATTACGTCCAGCAGCACCAGCGAAGGTGGCGTCGGGCTTGAGACGATGGCCTTGCGCGCCGCCAGGCCATCGGCGGCAAGAGTGGTCTGGTAGCCTTGCCGCTGCAGGATGAAGGTCAGGATTTGGCCGATATGTTCGTCGTCTTCGATTACCAGGATGGAGGTGTCGGGCATAGGTTCTCGGGCTTATTGCGCGTCGAATTCTGCGGCAGCCTTGGCCGACCACAGCGCCTCGTTGTAGGTAGCGAAGGGGATGTCGTAGCGTTCGACCGAGCCGTCCTCGCCGATGAAGTAGGTCCACCATCCCGCCGGGTCGGGAACCAGGGCAATGTCCTTTGGTTTGCAATGCTCGTGCAAGTCATCGCCGGCATCAAGCGTGATGATGCGGGTCTTTCGGTGTCGGATCAGCGTGGCCATGGCGCATTCTCCAGTCGGGTGATGCAGGCATTGTAATGCCGATTGCGCTCCGTTAGCCAAGCAACAGACGAAATCTGTTGCACATGGCAGTCTGCAGCGAGGAGGATCGCAGCCATGAACCAAGCAGCCACCCAGCAGCCCCTCAATCCCGGCGACGAAGCGGCGCCGGGAACACCCGGCAGCGGTGAAGGCATCTGCCCCGTCTGCAGCGGCTCCGGCAAGACGCCGGACGGCAAGCAATGCCCCAACTGCGGCGGCAGCGGACGCATTATCGAAGGGATCGGCGGCGGCTGAATGCTAACCCGCCCCCAGGCGCTGGCGCAGGAAGTCGATGAACAGCCGCGTGCGCGCCGGCAGGTGGCGCGTTTCTGTCAACGCATGCACCATGATCGGCTCCATATGCCAGTCCGGCAGCACGCGCTGCAGGCGGCCGGCCTGCACTTCCTGCTTCGCCAGCAGCGGGTCCAGCGCCGAAATGCACAGGCCATTGGCCGCAAACGACATGCTGAGCGCCGCGCTATTGGTGGCGTAGCGCGAGTGTGCCATCACCTCCACCACTTCCTCGCCGCGATACAGCTTGCGCCAGATATCGGGCAGCCGGCTGGAGAAGGAGCGGCCGCACATGGTGTGCTGCACCAGGTCGCAGGCGTGTTCCAGCGGCGGCATCCTGGCCAGGTAGACCGGTGAAGCGTACAGGTAGCGCGGCATCATCGCAATGCGCCGCACCACCAGCGTCGAAGGCGCGGTCGGCGGCTGGCCCATGCGGATCGCCACGTCAAAAGGTTCCGACTGCAGGTCCACGGTGCGCGATGAAATATCGAACTCCATCTTGATGTCGGGGTACATGTCGGCGAATTCCGTCAGCACCGGCGCCAGGTAGCCGACGCCGAAACTGGAAGTCATGGTCACGCGCAGGATGCCGGCGGGCTTTTCCGACCAGTCCAGCAGCGCCTCGTGGGCGCTCATGGCTTCTTCCACGATGCCCTGGCAGCGCTTGAAATAGGCTTCGCCGGCCTCGGTCAGTTCCACCTTGCGCGTCGAGCGGTGCAGCAGGCGCAGCCCGATGGACTTTTCCAGTTCCGCGATATTGCGCGACAGGGTGGAATTCGACATGTCCAGCGCCTCGGCCGCGGCGCGGAAACTCTTGCGCTTGGCGACCTCGACGAAAAGGCGCATATGGTGCAGCCTATCCATTCATTGCTCCATTTTTGGGATACTCAATTCAATTATAAGCATTTATCCCAACAATGAAACAGTTCACAATGCGCTTACTTAGACCTTTAGTAGAAAGGAAACGCAAATGAACAACAAGGAACCCAACCTTTTTGATGAACTGTGCAAGCTGCTGGCTGGCCTGGTTTTCAGGGCGGGAGGATTGCCCTGCTGACCTGCCGCATAACGTGCCCGCCGCAATTCCTGCAAATTAGCGCAGGAATTGCACCACCGCTGAGATCATCGCCGCATTGATCGCGGTTTGCACCGTGACGATGCCAAGGGCAAAAGTAAGCAGTTCCTTGCGCACTTCGGCTTTGGTGGCAAAATGTTTGAAGGCCGACTCAAAACGCTGCTCGATGCGCGCCTCGAATTCGACGCGAGTGCGCTCAGACTCGCTTCGCAAGTTATCGAGTTGTCGCTGCAAGCCATCAAGCTGCCGCTGCAAGCCATCAAGCTGCCGCTGCAAGCTGGCAATGTCCGATCTGGTTGCCATCGCCTGCTGCAACTCTGCCACTTTGCCTAGCAAATCGTCGACCTTCGATTCGAGCACTGCAATCCGCACGTCCATACTTTCATCTTTGGGCATGGCTCATTCTCCGTCAAGCAAGCACAAGTACGATTCTGCGCGCGGAATGGCGGAGCGGATTTGACGAAGGTCAGCGCTGCTTGAGGACTTCCTTCCGGAACCAATCGTCGAGCATTTGCTTTTCGTGGCCGTACAGGTCGCGGTTGTAGCTGTTTGTGCCCATCAGGTAGCCGGGGTCGGACAGCTTGCTTTCGCCACTGCTGATGACCTTGCCATCCTGCTCGATGCTGTAGCGCAGGTGCATGCGCGGCCAGTCGGCCTGGCCTTTCAGTACCCGGATGTCGCGCACGGCGACGCGGGGAAATTCATCGCCGGCCAGGTCGATGTCGAGAAAATCGACTTTCAGCACCTGCCCTGCCGGCAGTTTTTCCGACAGCTGCGCGAGGTGTTCGCGGAACAGGAACTGCATGTCTTCGCGCTTCTGGAAGTCGTGCGGCACGTCGGTCATCTTGCCGATATCGACAAAACTGACGGTGGCGGCGGCAAAGGCGCTGGCCGAAGCGAGCAGCAGGACGGCGGCGCCGGTGGCATGAGTGAGCTGGTTCATGCCTGAAGTATATGCCGCAAACGGCAAAAAGGAAAAAGGGTCCACACCTCCCGGTATGGACCCTTTCAATTTGGCGCGGCTGGCAGGAATCGAACCCACGACCCCTTGGTTCGTAGCCAAGTACTCTATCCAGCTGAGCTACAGCCGCAAAAACTGCTTTTTCCTCGCCACTCGACAGCGGCGGGTACAACACTTACAAAATCTGGCGCGGCTGGCAGGAATCGAACCCACGACCCCTTGGTTCGTAGCCAAGTACTCTATCCAGCTGAGCTACAGCCGCAAAAACTAAATTATAACAGTCAGTTATGCATACTACCAACTTCCTGCTACTCCCTTCGCTCGACAGCAAAGGGCACAAACTTCTACAACAAATTCTGGCGCGGCTGGCAGGAATCGAACCCACGACCCCTTGGTTCGTAGCCAAGTACTCTATCCAGCTGAGCTACAGCCGCTTAAGAAGCAGGATTATATCGCATGAATTTCGTTTTGGAAAGCTTACGTTCTACTCAACTTTCCAAGGCGAAACCAGCGTTTCCGGCTCTTTCCTGCGCAGTATCCTGTGCAAGGAGGCAGCATTATATGTGGGTGTTTCCCGCTTGTCCAGTCTCGCGAAACATTTTCTTTTATTGCCTTCCAGACATTATTACTTCATTCATGAAACTTATTTCTCTCATCATGAATCGAAATTGGATCTTTATTCCGCGATGCAGCATCATTCACCTGTCTCCTCTATTCTCCTCCAAGAAAATAGAATTCGGGCCCGCAGATAGCGGGCCTTTTTTTTTGTCGTCCTTGGTGTAGCATTGCCCATATTGACATCCCGGCACTGATACAACATGGCGCAAATCGCAGGTGAAAGCATGGCAACCCAGGACTGGTCGCGCGCCGACCTCGGCCCGCAGGAGACCTGGCCCCAGGCCTTGCGCCTGGTGCTGGACATCATGCTCAATACGCCGCTGCCGATGCTGCTGATGTGGAGCCGCCGGCAAGTCATGCTCTACAACCAGGCCTACGCCAGCAATGTCGGCACCGCCAGCGCAGTGCCGCCCGGCGGCACCGTCCCTGCCGTGCCACCTTCGGCCTGGAGCTGGAACCCGCCGGCGATCGAACAAGCCTGGGCCGGGCAAAGCCTGGTCTTTCCGCGCCAGCCGCTCAAGCTGTGGCGCGACGGCCGCATGGCCGAAGCAAGCTTCGACCTGCATTACACCCCCGTGCGCGAAGCCGATGGCGCGGTTGTCGGCATTTTGTGCACGCTGGCCCCGGCCAGCGCTGCGCCCTTGCCCGCCGCCGCTGCCAATGACGGCCACTTGCGCATCCTGGTGGTGGAAGATAACCAGGACGCCCAATACCTCGTGTGCGAAATGCTGCGCGCCTTCGGCCATGAGGTCAGCGCAGCAGCCAACGGCGAAGCCGCGCTCGAACTGCTGGCCGAGCGGGAGTATGACGTACTGTTCAGCGACGTCAGCCTGCCCGGCATGAGCGGCGTCGAACTGGGCCGCACCGCCCTCAAGCGCCAGCCACGCCTGCGCATCATCTTTGCGTCCGGCTACAGCCAGTCTTTGACCAGCCACCTTGACTTCCCCGCCGTATCGATGCAGAAGCCGTATGACATCGAGCAGCTCCAGCAGGTATTGCAAGGTTTGCACTAAGCAATAGTGCGTCGGCAAGTTGCTTGTCAAGGCTACAATCGAACGTTATGAGTCCCGATCCCCGCACGCACAACGTACTGGATAGCATGGGTGACGGCTTTGCCGTCATTGCCAGGGACTGGACCGTCCAATACCTGAACCCGAAAGCGGCCGACATGCTGCAGCCGCAGGTTCCCGTGCTGCACGATCCGCGCGGCCAGCTTTTGTGGCGCGCCTTTCCTGCCCTGGCTGGCGGCGCGCTGGAGGCGCCGCTGCGCCGCACCCTCGAACAGGGCTTGCCCGCCACCTGCGAACTGCTTTACCAGCCCAGCCAGCGCTGGCTGGAAGTACGCGCCTGGCCATCGCCGCTGGGCATGACCTGCCTGCTGCTCGACATCCACCAGCGCAAGCTGCACGAACGCGGCCTGCGCGAAAGCACCAACCGCCTGCAAGTGGCGCTGGCCGCCGGCCGCCTCGGCGACTGGGAATGGAATGCCGCCACCAACCTGGTGCGCCTGGGCCGCCGCGCGGCGGAAATCTTCGAGCTGCCAGCCGAGATCCCGATTACCTGGCCGGTGCTGCGCGACCGCATTGCAGCGCAGGATTTCGAGGTGGTCGAACAGGCCTTCACCGATGCCGTCCAGGCGCGGCGCGATTTCAATGTCGAATGCCGCATCCGCCACCGCGATGGCGCGACCTGCTGGCTGTCCGTGATCGGCCATGGCGATTTCAGCGAAGATGGCCAGCTGCGCGGCGTGATCGGCATGATGCAGGACATCACGGCGCGCAAGTCCACCGAAGACGCCCTGCGCAACAGCGAAGAGGAATTGCGAGCGCTGGCCAACAGCATTCCGCAACTGGCCTGGATCGCCAGCAGCGATGGCGCCATGATGTGGTACAACGAGCGCTGGCAGGAATACACCGGCACGGACGACCAGCACATGCTGGGCGATGGCTGGCGCCAGGTGTATGCGCCGGAAGCCATCCCCGCCATGCTGGCGCACTGGCGCCTCTCGGTGGAAACCGGCCGCCCTTTCGAAATGGAATTCCCGATCCGCGCGCGCGATGGCCAGTACCGCTGGTTCCTGACGCGCGCCAACCCCATGCGCGACGCCAGCGGCCGCATCCTGCGCTGGTTCGGCACCAGCACCGACGTCGACCAGGTCAAGCGGGTGCAGGAGCAGCTGCGCGATGAAACCAATATCCTGGAGCTGCTGAACAGCACCGGCACCGCCCTGGTGCAGAACCGCGACCTGCATTCGCTGTTGCAGGATGTCACCGATGCCGCCACCAGCATTTCCGGCGCGCGCTTTGGCGCCTTCTTCTACCATGGCGCCGATGGCGACGACGCCAAGCAGGCCATGCACACGCTGTCGGGCGCTCCGCCGGACGACTTCCAGGGACTGCCGCATCCGCAAGTGCGCAGCGGCCTGGCCGTGCCGGTGCTGGCCCGCGCCGGCGAAGTGGTCGGCACGCTGTTTTTCGGCCACCCCGAACCGAATATGTTCAACGAGCGCACCGAGCGCATCGTCAGCGGCGTGGCCGCGCAGGCCGGCATCGCGATCGACAATGCGCGCATGGTCGACGCCGCCCAGCGCGCCGCCGAAGAACGCAAGGTGCTGCTGGACCGCGAACGCAACGCGCGCGCCGAAGCCGAGCGCAGCAGCCAGATGAAGGACGAATTCCTGGCCACGCTGTCGCACGAACTGCGCACGCCGCTGACCGCCATCCTCGGCTGGGCGCAGGTTCTGCGGCGCGGCAACCGCACGCCGGAAGAACAGTTGCGCGGCCTGGAAACCATCGAGCGCAACGCACGCGCCCAGGCCCAGCTGATCGAGGACTTGCTGGACATGGGCCGCATCACTTCCGGCAAAGTCCTGCTGGACATGAAGCTGCTGCTGCCTTCCGTAGTGGTCGATGCCGCGCTGGATGCGGTGCGCCCGGCCGCCGAAGCCAAGGGCATCCGCTTGGAACGCGACTTCTCCTCCACCGGCCACGTGGCGGGCGACGCCAACCGCCTGCAGCAGGTGGTATGGAACCTGCTCACCAACGCGCTCAAGTTCACGCCGCGCGGCGGCACGGTGCGCGCTTCGATCTGGGCGCATGAAGGCCACGTCGACATCACGGTCACCGACAACGGCCTGGGCATCCGCCACGAATTCCTGCCCTATGTCTTCGAGCGTTTCCGCCAGGCCGACGCCTCGACCACGCGGCGGCACGGCGGGCTCGGGCTGGGCCTGTCCATCGTCAAGCACCTGGTGGAGCAGCACGGCGGCACGGTCTCGGCAGCCAGCGAAGGCGAAGGCATGGGCTCCAGCTTCAGCGTGCGGCTGCCGCTGGCCAGCGGCGAGATCCGCGCCGCGCGCATGCACAGCCCGCCGCGCAGCGAGAGCGTACCCCTGCCCGACCTGGGCTTGCGCGACCTGGGCGGCCTGAAAGTGTTGCTGGTGGACGACGAAGCCGATGCGCGCGAATTGATCAGCCGGATATTGCGCGATTGCAACTGCGAAGTGCAGCCAGCGGCCAATGCCGCCGAAGCCGTTGCCCTGGCCCGCGCCAGCCGCTATGACTTGCTGGTCAGCGACATCGGCATGCCCGATGTGGACGGATTTGAATTGTTGTCACGCATTCGCGCGCTCGGCCCCGCCCGCGGCGGCGCCCTGCCCGCCATCGCCCTCACCGCCTTCGCCCGGCCGGAAGACCGCCTCACTGCGCTCGAATCAGGCTTCCTCGACCATGTGCCCAAACCCATAGAACCTTCTGAACTGGTAGCCACTATTGAGCGCGTCTGCCATGCCAGCAAGAGTGGTTGAGGACTACCCGAGCACGGGAAAATGTCCTACAAGAAACTGGCGAAATCTTTGCTAGACTGGTTAATGACACGTGCGCCGCGGCAAACTGTCGCAAGATACACTGAGAGTCCAGTTCCCGAGACCGCCATGCCAAGCCCTGATGAGATCCTGAATGCCAAGATCTTGGTAGTTGACGATTGCGCCGACAACATCGACCTGATGTTGGAGATCCTGCGCGATGCCGGTTACACCAATGTGACGGCCACCATGTTGCCGGAGCAGGTTTGCCCCCTGCACCGCCAGCATCGTTACGATCTGATCTTGCTTGACCTGCAAATGCCGGAACTGAATGGTTTCCAGGTCATGAAAGGCCTGAAGGAAATCGAGCAGGAGGGCTACCTCCCGGTGCTGGCCCTGACGGCCCAGCCCAGCTTCAAGATCGCGGCGCTGGAGGCCGGCGCCCGCGACTTCATCAGCAAGCCCTTTGACCTGCTCGAAGTGCACAAGCGCATCCACAACATGCTGGAAGTGCGCCTGCTGTACAAGGAGCTCGCCTCCTACAGCAAGCAACAGCAGGAACTGGCGCTGCACGACCCGCTGACCGGCCTGCCCAATCGCCGCTTGCTGGAAGACCGCATTGCTACCGCCCTGCAACACGCCGCGCGCCAGCAACGCCGCGCCGCGGTCATGTACCTCGACCTCGACGGCTTCAAGGCCGTCAACGATACCCATGGCCACGCCTATGGCGATGAAATCCTCAAACAGGTAGCGCAGCGCCTGGTCAACTCCGCGCGCAAGGAAGATACGGTGGCGCGCATCGGCGGTGATGAATTCGTGATCGTGCTGGGCGATGTCGGCACCCTGGCCGATGCGCAAGAGCCGGCCAGCAAGCTGATCGAGGTGGTGGCCCAGCCTTATATGGTGAATGGCCTGACGCTGCAGCTATCGACCAGCCTCGGCATCGCGCTCTACCCTGACGATGCCAGCACGGTCGACAACCTGATGCATGTGGCCGATGCCGCGCTGTACGAAGCCAAGCGCACCGGCAAGAACCGCTATTGCGCGGCCGCGCACACCGACGCGGCGCTTTCGCCGCAGGCGCAGGCGCAGGCGCAGGTCACGGCTGCGTGATGCCGGCAGCCGATGCGGGCGGCCTGCAAGGCCAGGCCGCCAGGCCGTCACGACGTGGTTTCCGCCTCGCGGCCAATCTCTGTCGACTCCTCAACCTTGCCGGCGTGCTGGTGGTCTTGCTGTGCGTCGACTTTCTCCGGCGCCACTTCAATGCGCGTGATGCCGGCATCGACCGAGATCGGATCGCTGGCCGGGAAAGTCATTTCGACTGCATCGTCCAGCAATTCTTCCTTGGCCTTTTCGGCAGGCGCCAGTTGTTCTTCGTCGGCCAGGATTGAAATGGCACATGCCCAGCGCACGAAATTGAGCTGCGCAAATTCGCGCACGGTGCTCACGCCGAACGCGGCATGCAGCGCCTTGGCATCTTTCGGGCTCAGGCCGCGCAAGGCGCTCACGGGAGCATCGGCCAATTCACGGAAACTCTTGTCCACATACTCTTTGTCAACGATGGTGTCGATATTCATGGTCACTCCTCCATTGGACGAGTTTTCACTATGGCAGCAGGGCTGCCGCCTGACTGTGCGCGTGCGTACACAGGACGTGTTCAATTGGCATGTGTTCTTTTGACACAGTAAAGGGGCGCGGCTATGATCAGACTGGTGGACAAGCCCAAGATCCTCGTCGTCAATGACGACGCCAACAGTCTCTTCGCGCTGACCAACCTGCTTGAGCAGTGGGCAGCGCAAGAGAGCTACGAAGTCGTCGCCGCACGCTCTGGCGAGGAAGCCTTGCGCGAGGTGCTCACGCACGACTTCGCCGTGATCCTGCTCGATGTGAACATGCCGGGCATGGACGGCTTTGAAACGGCGGAAGCGATCCACCAGCGCCCGCGTTCTTCGGACATTCCCATCATCTTCATCACTGCCTTCGTGGCCGATGAACTGGACCGCCTGAAGGCCTACCAGAAAGGCGCGGTCGATTTCCTGTTCACGCCGGTGATTCCGCAAGTCCTGTATGCCAAGATCAGCGTCTTCGTCTCGCTCGCCACCAAGAACGAAGAGTTACGGCGCCAGGCGCGCCAGCTGAGCCAGCGCACCACCGACCTGATCGCCAGCAACCAGCGCCTGCTGCGCGAGATCGAGGAGCGCAAGACCGCCGAACGCGCCAGCCACGCCAAGGACGAATTCCTCGCCATGCTGGGCCATGAGTTGCGCAACCCCCTGTCGGCCATCAGCAGCGCCGCTTCGCTGATCGGCTTGCCGGGCGTGAACGCGGACAGCGTGAGCCACGCGAAAAAAATCATCCAGCGCCAGAGCCGGCACCTGGGCCGTATCGTGGACGACTTGCTTGACCTCAGTCGTGCCATGTCGGGCAAGATCCTGCTCAATCGCCTGCCGCTCGATCTGTCGGCCCTGCTCAGGACCACGCTGGAAACCTTTCGCGCCACCGGCCGGCTTGATGACTATCACGTGGCCGTCGACATCGCGCCCTGCTGGGTCAATGGCGACGCGACGCGCCTTGAACAAGTCATCAGCAACCTGCTGGACAACGCGCTGAAATACACGCCGCCCGGCGGGCGCATTGAACTGCTTAGCGACGTGGACGATGGCGAGGTGACGATCAGCGTGCACGACAGCGGCGTCGGGATTTCGGCCGAACTGCTGCCCCAGGTGTTTGACGTCTTCGTGCAAGGGGCCAGCACGCTGGACCGTGCGCAAGGCGGCCTCGGCATCGGGCTGTCGCTGGTGCGGCGGCTGGTGGAACTACATGGCGGCAATGTGTATGCTGAAAGCGACGGCCCGGGCGAAGGCAGCACCTTCACCCTGCACTTACCCTGCATCGAGCATGTGACTGAACCAAAGGCAATCCCCATGGACACAAGCGAACAGCCGAAACCAGCCGTGCTGCTGGTCGAGGATAACGACGACGGCCGCGAAATGATGGCCATGATGCTGGGCTGCTACGGCTATCCGGTGCAGCATGCGGCCGACGGCTTCCAGGGCCTGGCCAAGGCAGCGGCGGATCGGCCCGACATCGCCCTGGTCGACATCGGCCTGCCCGGCATCGATGGCTATGAAGTGGCGCGCCGCATGCGCGCCAACCCGGAAACCCACCACATCCGGCTGATCGCCCTGACCGGCTACGGCCTGGCGGACGACCAGCGCCGCGTGATGGATGCCGGCTTCGACATGCACCTGGTAAAGCCGGTCGACGTCGAGCAGCTCTTGCGCGCCATCGACCAATGCCTGGCACGTGCACCGGCCACCATGCGCTCCTGATCAGGCACGCACGCGTCCGGCCTGGCTGCCGCGCGCTGGCGGCATGCGCGGCGGCACGAACTCGATTTCCTCCTTGCGCGCTTCGATCTCGCGCGCCAGGGCTTGCAGGTCAAGCTCGGCCTTCTTCGCCAGCGGGAACATCTCACCCTCTTCTTCCTTGACGTGGTGGTTGATGTATTCGCCCAGCACCTTGACCTTGGCGTCGAACAGCTCGTCATGCGGGTCCATTTCGCCGATCTGCGCGATCAGGTCCTTGGCGCTGGAATGTTCGACTGTCGCCTCGTCGACCAGGTCCTCGGCCTCCTTCGAGGCCGCGCGCACAGCCGGATAAAAGAGCTCCTCTTCCGCCGTGGCGTGCCTGGTCAGTTCCAGGCAGATCTTGTCGGCCAGCTTTTTTTTGCTGGTGAAGGCACGTTCGCCCAGCCCCTCGAACTCCTTGAACATGGCTTTGACGTTGGCATGGTCCTGTTTCAACAAAGCAATGGCGTCTTTCATTTTTCATCTCCTCTGGTGAGCTGCCAGATTGACAGGCGCACTGCTGGCTGTATGTGCGCCACCCCACGACCATCCTCATGTATGATCAAGGCAATAAACATGAACCACCAAACATATGTCTGCTAACACGGACGCCGCCGAACTGCGGGAGCTGCTGGGTTACGTCAACAATTGCTGGGACGAAGAGCGGCGCGCCCTGTCGCGCCAGATGCACGACAGCCTCGGTTCTTCGCTGACGGCCCTGACCATGCATCTCGGCCTGTTGACGGCCAAGCTGCCGCAAGAGCCAGCCCTGCTCGACCGCGCTGCCCAGATGAAGAACCTGCTGCACAACATCATCGAAGCCAACCGCGGCATGCAGCACAAGTTGTGGAACGACAAGCTGGAATTTCTCGGCTTGCGGGTGGCGCTGGGCGAGCTGGTCGCCCAGTTCGGCGCCGAACACCTGGTGAAGGCCCACTGCAGCCTGCCGGACGACGAACCGGCCTGTCCACGCGCTCACCGCGTGGTGCTGCTGCGCGCTGCGGAAGAAGGCTTGCGCAACGTGGCCACCCACGCACGCGCCAGCAAGGTCGACGTGATTGTCGACGATATGGAGGACAGCATTGCCCTGGTGGTGAAGGACGACGGCATCGGCCTGCGGCCGCCCACGGTCGCGGACGGCGACTGGCAGGAACACCACGGCTTGCGCATGATACGCGAGCGCGCCATCTTCCTGGGCGGCTCGCTGTTGCTGGCCGCCAACGGCAACCAGGGCGCCATGCTGACCGTCACCCTGCCCAAGCCGCCCTCCAGCTGAGCATCAGCGCTTGCTGCCGCGCTTGAGCGCCATCCAGGCCGAGAGCGGCAGCGCCAGGGCGCCGATTCCAAACCAGAGCCAGACCGGCACATGGAAGCCGTGTTCCTGCCGATACGCCGTCGCAGGTGCGACGGCGCGGTGCACGTCCGGCGCCGCAGGGTTGTAGTACACGGTGATGGTGTCGCCCAGCTTGCGCTGGCTGCAGCCGCCCGGCTCGTGCACCGCGCCACGGCGGCGCTTGCCTTCCAGCGCGAAGTCATACCACCACCGGCCATCGTTATGGCATTCAAGGACAGCCACGCGGCCCGCCACCGTCGCATGGTGGCGCGTCAGTTCGGCAAGTTCGCTAGCGCGGTTGTAGCATCCGCCCAGCAACGCCGCTGCGGCAGCGCCAGCGAGCAGCGCCCTCAATGCAGCTTGACCAGCGGCGTGGCCCGTTTGACAAGGAAACGCGCCACGGCCAGCACGCCGGTACGGATGGTCCCGAGCACGGCCTGGTGATGCAAGAGGTGCAGGCTGACGTACATCATGCGCGCGAAGAAGCCCTCGACGAACCAGCTGAAGCCGCGCAGCGATCCCATCAGGCTGCCGACCGAGGTCGACTGGCCGAACGACACCAGCGAACCATAGTCACGGTAGGCGTAAGGCTTGCCTTGCGGCGCCTTGCCTTTTGCCTGGCGCAGGAAGGTCTGCAGCAGGTAGTCCGCCTGCTGGTGCGCAGCCTGGGCCCGCGGCGGCACGGGCTTGCCATCGGCGCCGATGCACTGCGCGCAATCGCCCAATGCATACACGCCGGGCACGCCCTTGACCTGCAGCTCGCCGGTCACTTCGATCTGGCCGCCCTTGGCAGTCGGCAAGCCAAGCGAGGCCAGGAAGGCCGGCGCCTTGATGCCGGCCGCCCACACCACGATATCCGATGGATAGCTCTGCTCGCCGACCGACACATGGTCTTCGGCAATCGCGGTCACGCGGCAATCGGTGACGACCTTGATGCCGCGTTCGTTGAGCAGCTTCAGCGCAGCGTTCGACACGCGTTCAGGCAGGGGCGCCAGGATGCGCGGCGCGCCTTCCAGCAAGGTGATGCGCACGTCGCGAACCGGGTCGAGGTGGCCAAAGCCATACGAGGTGTAGACGCCGCTGGCTTCGCGCAATTCGGCCGCCAGCTCGACGCCGGTCGCACCACCGCCGATGATCACGACGTCGACGCCGGAAGCGCCCTGCTGCGCACCTTTCTGCAGCGCGGCGCGCGTCAGCAGCTTGAGCAGGGTCAGGCGGAAGCGTTCCGCATCTTCGGTCGCGTTAAGGGAAATGGTGTTTTCGGCCGCGCCAGGCACGCCGAAATAGTTGGAGGTACTGCCGACGGCTATCGTCAGCGACTCGTAGCCGATGCTGCGCTCCGGCAGGACAGTCTCGCCGCCCTCGCTGGTAATGGCCGCCACGGTGATGTGCCTGCTCTTGCTGTCCAGCGCCGTCATGGCGCCATAGACATAGGTGAAGCCGTTGTCGTGCGCCAGCATCTGGTAGGACAGGCCTTCCTGGTGGATATCCAGGGTACCGGCCGCCACCTCGTGCAGCGAAGGCTTCCAGATGTGGTAAAGCCGGCTATCGACCAGCATCACCTGTTGCGGGCCCAGCTTGCGGCCCAGTTTGCAGGCCAGCTCCAGGCCGCCCGCCCCTCCCCCTACGATCACATATTTGCTCTGCAAACAGTTCTCCCAAATGTCGGTAGCGAGCGGGCCAGGCCCGGTTACGCTACCGGATTAATGCTTGCCGTGGCCTTTGCCATGGCCATGGCCATTGCCGTGACCGTGCCCATGGCCGCGATCGTCGTCGCGATCGCCGCGATCATCGCGGTCATAGTCGCGGCCGCCGCCACGGTGGTCATCGCGATAGCGCGGTGCATATTCGTTGGTGTACCACTCGTCGCGTACGAAGTAGACATTGCGGCCGCAAGCATTGTATTTGCCGCAATGTTTTGCCCAATCTTTCGCATGGCCTGGCGGGACGCGCAGGTAGAGCGGCTCGGCGATGACGCGTGCCGGGCGCTGGATGATCACTGGCTGCGGGTACAGCACCGGTGGCGGCGCCATATTGCCAAGGTCGATGCGGCCGTAGAAGCCTGGCTGGCCGACGGTGACAGAAACGCCAACATCGGTGGCGAAAGCAGAAGTGCTGAGCGCCAGCATGGCGGCGGCTAAGAGCTGGGTCTTCATGGTCGTGATTATATAAGTAGTTGAAAAAGTGCGTTGTCCGCAGGTTATTGTACCAAAGCAAGACAGTGACTTTCGTACGGTAACGCACATACATTGCCTTCGCGCAACACTTCAGGCGTGGGCCGCCATGGCGGAGCGCAAGCGCGAGATTGCGCCCTGGGCCTGTGAAATGACCTTATCGGCAATACGTTTGCGGACTGCCTGCACGCGGCCGGCAGCTTCGGCCTCGAGCATCAGCGGCGTCAGCAGCTGGGTGGCCGATTCGTGGAAGCTGGAAGCGATCCGGTCCAGCTGGCGGCCGAAAGCGGCCTGTACTTCCTGCAAGCGCTTGCGCAGCTCTTCCTCGAAGGCGCGGCGGCGATCCTGGATTTCGGAGCGCTTGCGGCGGCCGGCATCGGCGAACCACTTGAAGGCGCCGGCCAGCAGCACGGCGCCGCCAACGAAAGGCGCTGCCGGCGCCACTACCGGCAGCACCACGGCCACGCCGAACAGGTAAGCCGCGGTACCGGTACCGGCGGCCGCCACGGCGCTGCCCATCAGGGTGAAATTGGCTGCCGTGTCGACCGACTGCGCCAGGCGGGTGCCGACGCGCATGCGCGGCATCAGCCGCGCCAGGGTGGCGTGGTGCTGGCGCTCAAAGACGGTGCTCTGGGTCAGGCGGATGTCGGACTGGAACAGCGACAGGTCGTGCTGCAGCAAGTCCAGCACTTCTTCCTTGCGCCGCACCACGCGGTCGAGGCGCGATTCCATTTCCTTGCCGAATTGCTCGCCGCTGGCGCGTTCATTGGCTTCCGGATGGCAGGCCAGCGCCAGTTCGATCGCGTTGCCGGCGTCATGCACGACGTCGTCGATATCCTGGTTCAGCATGCGGCGCTCGTAGGCGATGCGCGCATCGACCAGGGCTAGCCGCTGCTGCACCTGCTGGCGCAATTGCTGTGCGGTGGCCAGCAAGCCGGCCGCACTGGCCTCGCAGGCCAGCGGGGAACTCTCGTGCTCACGGTAACTCTCGATCCCCTGGCAGATGGTGGTCACCGCACGCTCGACGGCGGTATGCAGCTCTTCCTGGCTCATCAAGCCCCCGTTGTAGCCGCGGGCATGGTTCAGCAATTCGGCGTGCCCCATCGCACGGCCGAAGTCGGCCACGGCATCGGCCAGGCCGCGGCCCTTGACGAGCTTGCGCGCCTGGTTGCCCAGGTTGCTGAGCAAGCGGCGCTCTTCTTCCGGCGGCAGGCCAAACAACTGTTCCGGCGCCAGCTTGATGTGCAGGGCCTTGGCGACCTTTTGCGCCAGCGGCCGGGCGGCGGTGCCTTGCAGCGCCAACAACGGCTTCATCAGGTTAAAGGCCTTGTGGCGCGCCTGTTCCGCGACGGTCGGGCTGGAACGGGCCAGGGCCTGCAAAGCCCAGTCCACGCCAATGCCGCATTCGATCGCGTTCAGCATGATGGCGGTGAAGACGGCGGAAGCGCGGCCATCGCCGGCCAGGTCGGTCACGGCGGCAAATTGAGCCAGGGTCAGCGCGCCTTCGGTGCCGGCGATGGCGCCGACGGTGCGGGCCAGGTTGGAAGTGAAGCTCTGGTCGGAAGAAAGATGTTCGTCGAGGCCACGCAACAGCACAGCGTGCTCGGGTGCAGCCGGCGCGGGGGCGGCTGGTGTGGTGACGCTCGCGGCTCCATAAGTGCTTTGCACAAATACTCCGTTCGCTCAGTCCAGGCTAATGGCATTCTAGACCAAGTGAGCTCATCACCCAAACAGTTTCACGATTGCAGCAGTCAGCGCCGCATTAGCTGCAGTCTGTATCACCATCCAATGCAGGATTTCGGACTTCTGCCGCTCCATCGCCAGCAGCAGTTCCTGCTTCAGTTCCACCAGATCGGACATATGCGCCACCGGATCGGGTTTGTTTGAGGACATGTTACGCTCCTTGGTCAGAAAGCGTCATTGTCCCGCGGCTATGGAGCGGGCTCCGTGGGCAAAATCAAGGTTTCCTTGATTTCTTCCATGACGACATAGGACTTCGATTGCGCCGCGCCCGGAAGGTTCAACAGCATGTCGCCGAGCAGCTTGCGGTACTCTGCCATCTCATGGATGCGCGCCTTGATCAGGTAATCGAAATCGCCCGACACCAGGTGGCACTCCTGCACTTCCGGAATCCGCAGCACCTCGCGGCGGAACTGCTCGAAATGGCTGGCCGATTTCTGGTTCAGCGTGATCTCCACAAACACCAGCAAGCTGGCGCCCAGCGCACGCGGATTGAGCCGCGCGTGATAGCCGGCAATCACCCCGTCGCGCTCCATGCGCTTAACCCGCTCGATGGTCGGCGTGATCGACAGCCCGACCTGCTCGCTCAAGTCCTTCATGGCAATACGCGCATCCTCCTGCAGGATGCGCAGTATTTTGCGGTCAATCTTGTCCAGCCCCCGGGTCGATTCTTTTTGAATTCGCATGAATTTTTACTGTTTTAGCCTTTTCATATAGTAACAAATACTAGGAAAACTTAGTTATCCTAGCAAAATAATCCGCAACAAATATTCCGGAGGCAATTCATGCGCGTAGTTATCCTTGGCAGCGGCGTTATCGGCGTCACCAGTGCCTATTACCTGGCCCAGGCCGGCCACGATGTCACCGTACTGGATCGCCAGCCGGGCCCTGCCCTGGAAACCAGCTTCGCCAATGCCGGCCAGATTTCGCCGGGCTATGCCTCACCATGGGCGGCCCCGGGCATTCCGCTGAAAGCCATGAAATGGATGCTGCAGCGCCATGCGCCGCTGTCCATCACGCCCGACGGCACCACCTTCCAGCTGAAGTGGATGTGGCAGATGCTGCGCAACTGCAATGCCGAATCCTACGCCATCAACAAAGAACGCATGGTGCGCCTGGCCGAATACAGCCGCGACTGCTTCAAAGTGCTGCGTGCCGCCACCGGCATCGCATACGAAGGCCGCCAGCAAGGCACCACCCAGCTGTTCCGCACCCAGGCCCAGCTGGACGGCGCCGCCAAGGACATCGAAGTCCTGAAGGAAACCGGCGTCCCTTACGAACTGCTGACCGGCGCCGACCTGATGAAGGCCGAGCCAGGCCTGGCCGCATCGCAGCACAAGCTGGTCGGCGGCCTGCGCCTGCCGAACGATGAAACCGGCGACTGCCAGATGTTCACCACCCGCCTGGAAGCGATGGCGAAAGAACTGGGCGTCAAGTTCCGCTACGGCGTATCGATCGACAAGCTGGTGACCGACGGCGACAAGGTCAAAGGCGTGCAGTGCGGCGCCGAGCTGGTGGAAGGCGACTCCTTCGTGGTGGCGCTGGGCGCCTACTCGACCCCGTTCCTGAAAGAGCTGTTCGAGATTCCGGTGTATCCGCTGAAAGGCTACTCGATCACCGTGCCGATCGTCGACGGCGACAAAGCCCCGACCTCGACCATCCTGGACGAAACGTACAAGATTGCCGTGACCCGCTTCGACGACCGCATCCGCGTTGGCGGCATGGCGGAAATCGCCGGCTACAACACCAGGCTCAACCCGCGTCGCCGCGAGACCCTGGAAATGGTGGTGAACGACCTGTTCCCGGGCGCCGGCAACACCGCCGAAGCCACCTTCTGGACCGGCCTGCGCCCGATGACCCCGGACGGCACCCCGGTAGTGGGGCGCACCTCCATCCACAACCTGTTCACCAACACCGGCCACGGCACGCTGGGCTGGACCATGAGCTGCGGCTCGGCGCAACTGCTGGCCGACATCATGTCCGCCAAGCGCCCCGCCATCTTCGCCGACGACCTGTCGGTAGCACGTTACAGCCAGGAACGCCCAGCCCGCCAGCCGCAACTGGCCGGCGCCTAACAAATTAAAAGTCGGGGTCAGGTCTGGCAATCCGCCATCTTTTTCGCATGGCGAAAAAGATGGCGGATTGCCAGACCTGACCCCGACTTTCATTTGGCAGTATCGCAGCTGGGGCCGTATAATTTTCGGCATGAATAAACTGGAAGCCTTCGGACACGTCGCCGCGCTGGCGATCCGCGGAGACCTCGTGTTTCCTACCAGCGTTAATGCCGCCCTGCGAGTGCAGCTCGCCCTGGACGATCCGGACTGCCCGATGGAAGATGCCATCAAGCTGGTGCTGGCCGAGCCGCAACTGGCCGCGCGCACCGTCTCGCTGTCCAACTCCGCCATGTTCAACCGCACCGGCGGGCCGGATATCACCAACGTTCGCAATGCCATCATGCGCGTGGGTTACCACAACCTGTACGCGCTGGCTGCGGCCATGGTGGTGCGCGCCTTCGGCAGCAAGATCACCGATCCCGGACTGCGCGCCAAGGCCGAGCAGCTGTGGCAGCACACCATCCACGTCGCCTGCCTGGCGCGCATCATCGCGCGTGAAGTCACCGGCGTGAATCCGGACACCGCCCTGTTTGCGGCCATCGTGCATGAAGTGGGCAGCTTCTACCTGCTGTCGCGCGCCGACGAATTCCCCGGCCTGCTGGAGCCCGATCCGGAGAACTGGCAGACTGCGAGCGAAGAGATCATCACGCGTGAAGTGCTGAAGAAGCTGGGCATCCCGGCCGAGGTGGCGGAAGCCATTGAAAACCTGCGCAGCGGCATGCTGCAGATCCCGCCCGAGACCCTGCTCGACACCCTGCTGCTGGCCAACCACTTCGCGCCGGTGACCTCGCCGCTGGCCCCGGAGCAGCAACAGCCGCCGCATGAGGATTCCGTAATGGACCTGTTCATCGACGCCGAGAAGCGCGAGCAGATGCTGGAAGAAGCGGAAGCCGATGCTTCCGCCATGAACGCTGCGCTGCTGGTTTAATCGAGCGCTTTGGCCGGGCCGAAGAACTCATAGTAGGTCTGCGCTTCCGGCACGCCCAGTTCGCGCAGGCTGCGCTTTACCGCCTGCATGAACGGCACCGGGCCGAGGAAGTAGGCGTCGACGTCGCGCGATTGCGGCAGCCATTCACCCAGTTCCTTGTTGCCCAGCAGGCCGACAGCATCGGCTTGCGGTTGGCCGTCGCGGTCTTCCGCGTAGATGTAGTGGCGCTTCAGCTGCGGGTGGCGTTCGGCCAGGCCGTCGACGTGGTCGCGGAAGGCGTGCACGCCGCCGTGGCGGGCTGCATGAATGAAGCGGATTTCGCGGCCGGTTTCCAGCGCCTGGTCCAGCATGGCCAAAGTCGGGGTAATGCCGACGCCGCCGGAGATCAGCACGATCGGGCGGCTGCCTTCGGCCAGCGTGAAGGCGCCGGTCGGCGGGAACAGGTCCACGGTATCGCCTTCATTCAATTGCTCATGCAGGAAGCCCGAAACCTTGCCGGCTTCCTCGCGCTTGACGCTGATCTGGTAAGTCTGGCCGTTCGGCGCCGCCGACAGCGAATACTGGCGGCGCTGCTCTTCCCCATCCACCACCACGCGGATGCCGATGTACTGGCCCGGCGTGAAACCGAGCACCGGCTTGCCGTCGACAGGACGGAAGACAAAGCTGGTGATCTCGTCGCTCTCGACACGCTTGGCCGCCACCACGAACTGGCGCGCCCCCATCCATCCGCCCGGTGCTGCCGCCGCGGCCTCATAGGTCTTGCCTTCGGCGCCGATCAGGATTTCAGCCAGCTGGCCGTATGCCGCGCCCCAGGCCTCGAGCACCGCGTCGGTAGCGGTTTCGGCGCCGAGCACTTCGCGGATGGCTTTCAGCAGGCTGGCGCCCACCATCGGGTAGTGTTCCGGCTGGATCTGCAGCGCAACGTGCTTGGCGACGATGGTATTGACCAGCGGACCCAGTGCTTCCAGGCGCTCGATATGCCTGGCGTACATCAGGATGCCGTTGGCCAGGGCGCGCTGCTGGTCGCCGCTGTGCTGGTGGGCCTGGTTGAAGAACGGTTTCACCTGCGGGAAGTCGGCGAACAGGGTCTGGTAGAAGTGGCGGGTCAGGGCTTCGCCGCCTTGCTCCAGGATTGGGACGGTGGCGGTGACGATGGCACGGTGTTCTGCGGACAGCATGGGTATGGCTCCTTCTCGGATAAACATGCACCCATAATACATGTTTACCTTAAACTGCGTCAATAAAGATGCAGATCAAATGCGCATTTTCTGAAGGATCACCGGCTGCGCACCGCCCTTGCCCTTCGGGCCCGGCAGGATGTCGGCCAGCGTCATGCCATCCAGTACATGCAGGAAGGCCTCCGTCGCTTCGCCAAGCTTGCGTTTCAGGGCGCAATCGCGCAGGAAGGCGCAGTGCCCAGGCTCAGCTTCGAAACATTCGGCGATGTAGAAATCCGATTCGCTGTCGCGCACCACTTCGCCGATATTGATGTCTTCCGGTTCGCGGTTCAAACGCAGGCCGCCGTGCCGGCCGCGCACGGTTTCCACCATGCCGCTGGCGCCCAACTGGTGGATCACCTTGGTCAGGTGGTTCTTCGAGATGTCATGCAGGTCGGCGATCTCCTGGATCGTGACCAGCTTGTCGCGGTTCATGCCGAGGTACATCAGCGAACGCAGGGTGTAGTCGGTGAAGGATGTCAGTCTCATGATCTACGTCATATAAAGATGCATTCAGAATATTGCTTTAGCCACAGGCCTAATGTAGCATTCATTATACATCTTAAGAACATGAGGCCAGCCATGCGCAGCATCCATATTCCCACCGAGCCAACGCCAGCCGGGCAACCGCATCCCTTGCTGCGCCTGGGCTTCCGTCCTTTCTACCTGCTGGCCGCAGCGCTGGCGATGCTGTCGATACCAATGTGGCTGCTGGCCTACAAGGGCATGCTGCCCGCCCTGCCCGCCGCCAACATGCTGTGGCATATGCATGAAATGGTATTCGGCTTCGGCGGCGCTGTGATCGTCGGCTTCCTGTTTACAGCGGGCCGCAACTGGACCAACCTGCAAACGCCGGCCGGCGGCCAGCTCGCAGGGCTGGCCGTGCTGTGGATCGCCGGCCGCTTGGCCATGCTGCTGGCGCCCGGCGTGCCGGCGCTGCTGGTCGACGGCCTGTTCCTGCCGCTGTGCGCCATCGCGTTCGGCCGCGTGCTTTACCAGGCGCAAAGCAAGCGCAATTACCCGATCTGCGGCATCCTGGCCTTGCTGTCGATCGCCAACCTGCTGTTCCATGCGGCGGCCAACGGCTGGATTTCCCTGTCGGCGCTGACTCCCGTGCATGGCGCGATCCTGATGATCACGGTGCTGGAAGCCGTGATCGGGGGCCGTGTGATCCCGATGTTCACCCGCAACGGCGCGCCCGGCAGCCAGCCTGTGACCGTGGCGTGGCGCGAAAAGGCCAGCATTGCCCTGTTGCTGGCGACGGCGCTGGCATGGGTGGCGGGCCTGCCAGGCTTCGTGGCGGCGCCGGTGGCTTTTGCGGCGGCAGCCATCAATGCCGTCCGCCTGCTTGGCTGGGTGCCCTTTGCGACCGTGCGCGTTCCCTTGCTGTGGATCCTGCACCTGGCCTATGCCTGGATCGTGGCCGGCCTGCTGTTGCTGGGCTTTGCGGCGCTGGGCATCGGTTCCCCCAGCAGCGCCTTCCACGCCCTGGCCGTGGGCGGCATGTCGGGCCTGATCCTCGGCATGATCACCCGTACCGCGCTGGGTCACACTGGCCGCATGCTGCGCGCCGGCCGTGCCGAAAGCGCAATGTATCTTTTACTGCAAGCTGGAGCCCTGGGCCGTTTGTGTGCCAATATTCTTCCTGCCGGAATGCGTGACTTCCTGTTACTGGGCTCGGCACTGGCCTGGTCGGTCGCCTTCCTGCTCTACCTGTTCGTATATGCGCCTTACTTAAGCCAGGCCCGCATTGACGGGCGGGAAGGTTAAATGTGGACACCGTCACCCTGCTCCTGTCTTCCTTCATACTTTCAGTCAGCGGCCTGCTGGTGTTCATCTGGTCGCTGCGGCACCGACTGTTCAACGCCACCGCGGCCGCGGCCAATGTGATCTTCTCGCCGGGCGAGATCGGCCACGGCGAGGAACCGGCGGCAAGTCCGCAGCAGCGCGCCGGGCTGGCACTGCCGGTGGCCGGGCAGGACCGGCGCGCGCCCAGCGCCGCCGAGCGGGCCGCCATGCAGCAGGAACTGGCGGAGCGCGTGGAGGCGGACCGCTCGAGCGCTTTTGTCACTTTTGTTTTCCTGTCCTGCTCCGTGGTGTGGCTGCTGGTGGCCACGGCGGCAGGCCTGACCAGCTCCATCAAGCTGCATGAGCCGGACTGGCTGGTGCAGTATCCCTGGCTGACGTTCGGCCGCATCCGCACCATCCACCTGAATGCCGTCGCCTATGGCTGGGCGCCCATGGCGGCGCTGGGCATTGCGATCTGGCTCCTCCCGCGCCTGCTGAAGACACACCTGGTCGGCGGGCGCTTTGCCATTTTTGGCGCCATGCTGTGGAACGCGGGCCTGATTGCGGGCCTGGGCTGCATTGCGGCCGGCATCAGCGATGGCCTGGAGTGGCTGGAGATCCCATGGCAGGTGGACTTGCTGCTGGTGGCCGGCGGCGCCCTGGTCGGCCTGCCGCTGGTGTACACCCTGCAAAGCCGCAAGGTGCACCACCTGTACGTGTCGATCTGGTACATGGGCGCTGCCCTGTTCTGGTTCCCCATCCTGTTCCTGGTCGGGAACCTGCCGGCCGTGCACTTCGGCGTGCAGCAGGCGGCCATGAACTGGTGGTTCGGGCATAACGTGCTGGGCCTTTTCTACACGCCGATGGCGGTGGCCTCGGTGTATTACTTCCTGCCCAAGATCATCGGGCGGCCGGTGCAGTCGTATAACCTGTCGCTGCTGGGCTTCTGGACGCTGGCCTTCTTCTATGGCCAGGTCGGCGGCCACCACCTGATCGGCGGTCCCGTGCCGGGCTGGCTGATCACGCTGTCGATCGTGCAGAGCGTGATGATGGTCATTCCGGTCATTTCGTTCTCGATCAACCAGCACATGACCATGCGCGGGCATTTCTCGAAGCTGGTGTACTCGCCGACGCTGCGCTTCATCGTCCTGGGAGGCATGATGTACACCCTCAGCTCGATCCAGGGCTCGATCGAGGCGCTGCGCAGCGTGAACACGGTGGCGCACTTCACGCACTTCACGGTGGCGCATGCCCACCTCGGGCTGTACGGCTTCTTTTCCATGGTGATGTTCGGCGCGATCTACTTCGTCATGCCGCGCGTCATGGACTGGGAATGGCCCTATCCCAAGCTCATTGCCCTGCATTTCTGGCTGGTGGTGCTCGGCTTCGGGATCTACTTTGTCGGCCTGTCGATTGGCGGCTGGCTGCAGGGGCTGGCCATGCTGGATGCGGGGCGGCCGTTCATGGAGTCGGTCAACGTGACGATCCCATGGCTGAAGAGCCGCACAGTTGGCGGCGCCATCATGACTGCCGGCCACCTGGTCTTTGCCTGGCATTTCGCTGCCATGGCGCTGCGTTACGGCCCCCGCCGCGCCGGGGCCGCGCTGCTGCACACCCGCAGCGATGCGCCGGCGCCGGCCAGCAACCTGGCGGGGGCCTGACATGCAAGACGAACTCAAACTCCTGGGCGGCGCCATGGTCACGCTGGCCCTGGCCACGTCCGCGCTGGTGATCGTGCCGCACGTGCAGTTGCGCGCCGGCGAAGCGCCGGCCGGCCTGAAGCCCTACACGGCGCAGCAGCTGCGCGGTCGCGAGGTGTATATCAGGAACGGCTGCGTGTACTGCCATTCGCAGCAGCCGCGCGACAAGGCGCAGGCGCCGGATGACCAGCGCGGCTGGGGACGCGCCTCGGTGGCGGCCGACTATTACTACGATACGCCGCACCTGCTGGGCACCATGCGCACCGGGCCGGACCTGTTCAATATCGGCGCGCGCCAGCCGAGCGCGGACTGGCACCTCGGACACATGTTCCAGCCGCGCGCCTATGTGCCGGGCTCGATCATGCCCTCCTACCCTTACCTGTTCGATTACAAGGAGGCGGCGGAACCCGGCGACCGCGTGGTCAACCTGCCTCCAGGCTTCAAGCCATTGGGCAAGGTGGTGGTGGCCAAGCCGGAAGTCCTGGACCTGGTGGCGTACCTGCAGTCGCTTGACCATACCTATCCCGTGCTGCCGGCGCCGCAGGCCAGGAAGGAAGGAGCGCCCAATGCCGCAAAATGACTTTGGCGCGCAGCAGCGCGAGCATCCCGACCCGACGGAGAAGGACCGGCCGATTCCATGGTATGTCTTGCTTGGCGTCGGGGTAGCACTGGCGTGGGCGGTCAGCTACATCCTCACGGTGCGCGACGACGACCCGGCCCTGGGCGACCGGCGCACCATGTCGACGCTGCAGGCCAAGGCCGGCACCGCGGCCGGCGCCGGCGGCGCAGTCGATGGTGCCCAGGTGTATGCGGCTCAGTGCGTGGCCTGCCACCAGGCCACGGGCGCCGGCTTGACGGGCGTGTTTCCACCGCTGGCCGGTTCGGAATGGGTGACCGGTGCGGAGAACGTTGCCGCCGCGATCC
The DNA here is from genome assembly GCF_049904655.1 of Pseudoduganella sp. R-34. Taxonomy (NCBI): domain Bacteria; kingdom Pseudomonadati; phylum Pseudomonadota; class Betaproteobacteria; order Burkholderiales; family Oxalobacteraceae; genus Pseudoduganella; species Pseudoduganella sp. R-34. Next base: position 3,146,371 of record NZ_CP184572.1, on the reverse strand, counting down.
TGCTGCACGGGGTGACGGGCAAGCTGAGCGTGAAAGGTTCGGCATATAACGGACAGATGCCATCGTTCAAGGACAAATTGAGCGACGCGGAAATCGCTGCAGTGTTGAGCCATATCCGCAGCAATTTCGGCAATAGCGCAGCCAGGGTGGCGCCGGAGGCAGTCAAGGCGGCGCGTGACGCGACGGCTGCGCGCAAGGACCCGTTCAATGGAGACGACGATCTCGCCAAACTCGCCAGGCCAGCCAATTAAAGGGGATTTGCCGCGCACCCTGGCGCTGCTTGCCGGGATGGTTGCTGTCGCGGGAGCGGCGCTGTGGCAGGCCACCATGGGATTTCGCGTCGTTTCCACCGAAGCAGGACGGCGGCTTGCCATCGCCGAGGCCCCGCTGGCACTGCCCCGTGTCGACCTTGCGCTGCCGGGCGCCATGGCTTCGACACGGCGCATCGACTTGCCGGCACTGCTGGCGGCCGACAAGCGGCCGGCCATCGTCACCTTCTTTTATGCGCGCTGCAATGCGGTTTGCTCCGTCCAGGGCACCGAACTGCAGCAGATGCAGCGTGAAATCCTTGCCCGGGGCTGGCAGGACAAGCTGCGCCTGTTGACGATTTCCTTCGATCCACGCGATTCGCTGGACGACCTGGCCCACTATGCATCGCGCATGCGGGCCGATGCGCAAGCCTGGCAATTCGCGGCCGTGCCCGATGCGGCGCAGCGCCAGGCCTTGCTGGAGCAGGTCGGGATTATCGTGCTGCCGGCCGAGATGGGAGAATTCCAGCACAACGCCGCCTTCCATATCGTGACGCCGGATGGCCGGCTGGCGCAGGTGGTCGACTACGAGCAGCCGGAAGCGGCATTGGCGGCGGCGCTGGAGCTTGCCCGATGAACGCGGCGACGCGCGGCGCGGGCCGCCTGGCCTTGGCGTCCGCCGCGTTGCTGGCGGCGGCCTTGCTGCTGCGCGCACCGCTGGAGTCGTCAATGGCCCTGCATATGGTGCTCCAGCTGCCAATGATCGCGGTGGGCGGCGCCCTGGCCGGCCTCGCCGCCGAGCGCCATGCGGCACGCCTGGCGAGCGCGCTGGCGCGTTGGGACGCGCACGGGCTGGCAGGCCTGGCCTGGCTGCTGCTGGCCAGCGCCTACTGGATGGTGCCACGGGCGCTCGAGCAGTCGCTGACGATGCCGCTGTCTGAAGCGGGCAAATTCGCCAGCCTGTTCCTGCTCGGCTTCCTGCTGCCGGGTGCACTTGCGCGCGCGGCGGTGGTCATCCAGCTCTTCTTCCTTGGCAATTTCTGCGCCATGATGGCCATCGCCGGCATGCTGTACCAGGATATGGCGCAACGCCTGTGCAATGCCTACAGCCTGGACGACCAGGTGGTTACCGGCGTCGGACTGGTCGTGGCGTCGATCGGCATCGCTGCTGCCTGGTGCGTGTGGCAACTGCCGGCCATTGCAAACCAGGCAAGGGAACGGGCCTAGTTACTTGCGTGCCAGCGGATTCGGGGTTGGCTCGGCCACCTTGTGCAGCACATTGCGGTCAACGTGGTGGAACGGCTCCGACTCCTTGCCGCGCAAGAGCATGACGGTATCTTCCTCGTAACCCCAGGTGCCGTCGTCGTTGATGGTGACCTTGATGCGGTACTCGGTGGTCTTGAAGCCGAACTCCAGGAAGGGATTGGAGCAGATTCCATAAGTATCCTGCTCGCGCTGCGCCACCAGTTCGAAGGTCTTCGCATCCGGCGCCGCAATGCCCGATGCCATGGCGATCTGGCCGCGCGGAATGGCCAGGGTCTGGATCACGGTATTGGTGGCCGGTTCCCACAGCCAGTAGCCGACCTGCTCGTGGTACGTCTTGACGTTGTCAGGCTTGTTGACGATCAGGACGTAGCGCAAGCCGTAGAACAATTGCGGCCCGTTGGTGACCGGATCGATCGGCTGCAGTTCAATGCGCTCGACATAGGCCTGTTTGCGCGGGCCGTCCGCCTTGGGCTTGATGTCGAGGCCGCGCTGCCCTTCCCAGATGCCGGCCATGGCGGCCAGCGGGCCAAGGTTGGCCAGCGTGTCCATGTCGATATTGGAAGGTTCGGTGTAAATGTCGTTGCTGTATTCGCTCATTGCATGCTTGCTCATTAATCAGGGAGCAAGCATTGTAACCTCGGCACCCGAATCTTCGCCGAGCAGCATGGCGGTGATCTCCTGCGGCGGCACCGGACGGCTGAACAGATAGCCCTGCACTTCGTCGCAGCCATGCTGCTGCAGGAAGCTGCGCTGCTGCTCGGTCTCCACCCCTTCCGCAATCACACGCATGTCGAGCTGGTGCGACAGGGAAATGATGGCGCAGGTAATGGCCTGGTCATCCGGGTTGGCCACCAGGTCGCGCACGAAGCTCTGGTCGATCTTCAGGCGGCTGATCGGAAAGGACTTGAGCGCCGCCAGGCTGGAATAGCCGGTGCCGAAATCATCGATCGCCAGCGCGATGCCCATCGCTTCCAGCTGGCGCATCTTGGCCACCGACTGCGCGGTGTCGCGCATGATCATGCTTTCCGTGACTTCCAGCTCCAGCCATTGCGGATCGAGGCCGCTCCACGCCAGGGCCGCCGCCACGCGTTCGACCAGGCGCGGATCGTCGAACTGGCGCGCCGATACGTTGACCGATACCACCAGCGGCGGCAGTCCCGCGTCCTGCCAGGCACAGGCCTGGCGGCAGGCTTCGCGCAAGGCCCATTCGCCGATCGCGATGATCAGGCCATGCTCTTCCGCCAAGGGGATGAACTGGGCCGGCGACACTGCACCGCGCTGCGGATGCTGCCAGCGCAGCAAGGCTTCAACGCCGAACATGCGCCCCGATTCCAGGTTCACCTTTGGCTGGTATGCCAGCGACAGCTGCTGCTCTTCCAGCGCCTTGCGCAAGCCTTCCGTCAATGCCAGCTTTTCCTCCAGGCCGGCGTTCATCTCGCGGGTGTAGAACTGGCAGTTGTTCTTGCCGCTGTCCTTGGCGCGGTACATGGCCGCGTCGGCATGCATCATCAGCGTGTCGGCATCGCGTCCGTCGCGCGGGTAGACGGCGACGCCGATCGAGCAGCTCACCTGCATCTTCTGCCCTTCCAGCATGATCGGCTGCACCACCGATTCCAGAATCTTGTTCAGCAGCGGTACCAGCACCTGCGGGTTGTCGTTCACGTGCGGCAGCACCAGCACGAATTCATCGCCGCCGAAACGGCCCACGGTATCCTCGCGCCGCACGCAGCCCACCATGCGGCCGGCCACTTCCTTCAACAGTTCGTCGCCGGCGTTGTGGCCCAGCGAGTCGTTGACCAGCTTGAAGCTGTCGAGGTCGATGAAGGCCACCAGCACCGATTCGTTGTTGCGCTCAGCGTGCGCGATCGATTGCCCGAGGCGGTCGCAAATCAGGCTGCGGTTGGGCAGGCCGGTCAGGGCATCATGGTGGGCCATGTGGTAGATGCGCTCCTCGGCGCGCTTGCGCTCCGTGATATCGCGCACGATCGCGACCACGCCGCCTTCCACGCCCACCACCTGCCAGTGCAGCCATTCGGCCTGCAGTTGCGGCACCATGTTGGGGCCTTCCTCCTGGTGCACGCCGCCATTCCGGGTCACCTGCGCCAGCCGCTCGAACATGCCGTTGTGGCGTGCCGCCGGCATCCACCCGCACAGCGTTTGCGCGCGCAGCTCGTTGCGGCTGCGGCCAGTCAGTTGTTCGGCGCGCGAATTGACCGCCGCGAACTTGAAGTCGACCACCAGCCCATCCTTGTCCCGGATGGCGCGCAGCACGAAAAAGGCATCCATGTTCGATTCAGACGCGGCCGCATAGGTTTCCTGCGCGCGGCGGATGCGGCGGCGCGCCTTGGCGCCCTGCCAGACGCAGGCCCAGACCAGGGCAGCGAGCAGGATCAGTACCGCGCTGGCGACGCCTGCCTCCCACAGCAGCTGGCGGCGCTGGGCCGCGAAGCCGGCCATCTGTTCCTGCTCCGACAGGCCGACCATGGCGCTCAGGCGCAGGCCGGCCAGCTGGCGCACCGCCGTATAGCGCTTGACGCCGTCGATCCTGCTGGCGACCGCTACGCCACGGCGCCCCTGCAGCGCCGCCAGGTCCAGCTTTTGGCCGAACGATTGCTTGTCGCCGACGCGCCGCGCACGCACCACGCCGTCGTCGCCGACCAGGCCGAGCATGCCTTGCTCGCCCAGGCGGCTGCGTTCATAGCCGCTGGTGAAATAGGCCGGATCGACTTCCACGATGACCACGCCGGCAAATTCGCCGTGCTTGTCGTCCAGCCGGCGCGTGAAATGCAGGTGCCAGTCCGGGTTTGCCTCGTCGCGCATCGCCTGCGAGATGAAGGTGTAATTGCTGCGGTGCTGCCGATGGAAGCTGAAATACTCCTGCTGCGCGACGTTGATCGGGCGGGCAGCGGGGTTGCTGGCGACCGTATTGCCCTGGGCGTCGACGATGCTGACCACGAAAACCAGGCCGGACGGCAGCAGGCCATGCTCCTGCAGTTCGGGCAAGGCGCCGCGTGCGCCCTGGCTCTCGGCGCTGTACTTCAATACCTGCAAGGTTTGCTCGATGCCGTTGATGCTGCGCGCCACCTGAGCTTCATAAGTCGCGATCAATTCGCTGGCCGATTCGGCAGCCAGTTCCCGCGAGGCGGCGGCTTCGCTGTCGATGAAATGCAGCGTGGTGCCCCACACCACGGCCAAAAGGACGAGCGTGAACAGGGGCAGCGAGACATGCGTCTCAAGGCACATGCGCAACCAGCGTTTCATGTTCAATGCACCACCAGGACCGGACGCACGCTGGCATCGAGCGCGCTGCGATCGATATAGCCGATCAGGGTTGGATTATCCGCCACCAGCTTGCGCACTGCCTGGCTGTTGGGCAGTTCGCGCGGCGGCTGGCCGCGGCCGGTGAAAATCTTCTTGGTCCAGTAGGCCTTCATCAGCGCCGGGCTGCGGTTGGCCACCTTCAGGTAAAAGTCGTCGCGCAGCGGGGAGCCGATCGGCAAGTCGAGCGCTACCACTTCGCCGCCATCGGGGAAGCGCGTCGCTTCGGAAAGGAAGATATCGGCCACCTGCTCGGCGCGCAGCGTCGTGATGGGGCTGCGCGCCGACACCACCACGACCAGTTCGGCGGCGGCAGTGGCGCCGGCAAGCGTCACCAGCAGCAGGCAGCAAAGGAATTTCCTGATCATGGCCTGCCCTTCAGAACACGAAGTCCACCGACGCGCTGAACACGCGGAAGCTGCGGCCATAACGATAGCCGGGCTGGATGTTCGACAGCGTGCCGCTGGTACCGTTGCGCGGCCGCACATGGTCGAATTGCAGCTTGACGGCGGCATTGCCGCTGGCATCCCAGCGCAGGCCAAGGCTGTTGCTGTCCTGTTCCGCGATCATGCTGAGCAAGCCGTTCAGCTCCGTGTTCAGGCGCCGGGCAGCCGGCAGGTACGGCGGCGGCAACGTCGACAGGTCCAGGCCTGCGACCCGGTTCGGCGTGTTCGCCACCACCTTGCTGAAGGTGCCATACGGCGTGAAGCTGCCCAGGCGATAACCGCCGCTGACATAGCCCGCGGTCTTGTCGCCCAGCATGGAACGGGCGTTGACGCGCCCTATCTCGCCCATCACGAACCAGTTGCCGGGGTCGTAGGAAGCGCCGATGCTAAGCACCGTGGCACGCTTGCGGTCAGGCTCGTAGCGGCGCGCCAGCACTTCGCCCTGCGGGCCAAACTGGCGAATGGCGGAAAACAGGTCTTGCAGCAGCGGGGTTTCCAGCTCGCCCTGGATGGCGGTAGCGCGCACCGTCAGCGCGCCGGCGGTGCTGGTGCTGGAAATGCCCGCCAGCTTGTGCGCCCTGACGCGGGTGGTGTCGGACAAGGGCACGCTGGTGCCGCCGTACAGCACCTGCGTGGTGTTCTTCACATCGCCGAAGGTCCAGCGGTAGCTGGCGTCGATGCCGTCGCTGTTGCTGATCGGGAGCGCGGCATACAGTTCGACCGGCGTGCGCACCGACGTCAGCGCATAGCTGGCCTTGCGGTAGTCGCCGGACAGGAACAGCGGCAATGCAATCCTGCCAACGCGCAGGCTCAATTCCGGCGATACCTGGTATTGCACATTGGCCCATTCGACTTTTGGCGTCCACGAATGGGTCAGATGACGTTCCGCCACGACCTGCAGCACGGCCGACCAGTGGCCGCCGGAGTTGTAGGCAAGCTGGGCGCCGAGGCGGCTGTCCACCGCGTAGCTCCAGTCGCGCGTGGCGCCGGCCTCGCCCGGATTCAGGGGATTGGCCGCATAATCTGCCTGCTTCTCGCTTGAATGGACGGCGCTCAGGGTGCCGAAACCGCCAAAAGTCCAGCTGCCGTCTTGCGCCGCCGTGTGCCCGGCGTGCGCAGCCGGCTGCAGGAGCAGCGTTCCGGCAATGGCGAACAGGACAGGCGTCTGGTGCAGCTTTGGCATAATGGCACTCTTGGCAAGAAACGTCGGCAATAAAACAGCGCCGCTTGCCGTACCGGCATGCGTTCGCGTCAGGTGTGGGATTGGACTGGTAAGACTCAGCGCGGGAAAGGCGCTTTTTGAATTCTCACACTTTATAACAGCGACCTGTAACTGTCGAGAAATTTCCCTAGAGTACCTTTACTATCTCTTGGGAAATATTTAACTGTGAATAAAAGCAAAGGAACGAAGCAATGCAGCAGGTTTCATGCGGCACCCTGGTGGTGAATAGCGCTCGCCAGGTGCTGCTATGCCATGTCACGGGTACGGCAAGCTGGGACATTCCCAAGGGCTTGCAGGATGCGGGCGAAACGCCCCTGCAATCGGCACGGCGCGAGCTGTTTGAAGAAGCCGGCCTGGATTTCGAGGCCGGCCTGTTCGAAGACCTCGGGGAATTCAGCTATCGCCCGGACAAGCGCCTGCACCTGTTCAAGGTGGAAGTCGGCGACCAGTTGTGCAACCTCGACCACCTGCGCTGCACCAGCTTTTTCCCGCACCAGCGCACCGGCGAACCGACGCCCGAAGCAGACGGCTTCCGCTGGGCTGCGCGCGATGAACTGAGTTCCCTGTGCTGGCCGCGCATGGCGTCGCGGCTGCTTTCAATAGCGTGGTGATCACGCGCCGCCGGAAACGCGGATCGTCGTGCCGGTAAGGTAGCGCGCCGCGGGCGACAGCAGCCACACCGCCGCTTCCGCGATTTCATCCGGCTCGCCCACCCGTCCCATGGGGATGCGGGCCGCCACGCGCGCCGGCCTTCCCGCATCGCCGGACGTGGCATGGATATCGGTCTGGGTGGTGCCAGGCGCCACGCCGCACACGCGGATGCCCTCCGGCGCCACTTCCTTGCCGAGGCCCATGGTAAAGGTGTCGACGGCCGCCTTGCTGGCCGCGTAAGCCACGTATTCGTTCGGGCTGCCCGCCGTCGCCGCGGTGGAGCTGATATTGACGATCACCCCGCCCTTGCCGTGTGAGCGGAAGGCCGCCAGCGCAAGGCGGCTGGCCTGCATCAGGCCCAGCACATTGGTGCGGAACACCTGCTCCACGGTCGCCGGCGCGGTATCCCCAAAGGCCCCCAGCCCGCCGGTAATGCCGGCATTGTTCACCAGCCCCGACACCGGCCCCAGCTCTCGTTCGACGGTGGCGAACATGCGTTCGATATCTTCATCGCGCGCCACATCCGCCTGCACCGCCAGCGCCCGGCCGCCGGCCGCTTCGATGTCCGCCACTACGCGCGCCGCCGCTTCGGCATCGCGCTGGTAATTCACGGCCACCACCCAGCCATCCTGCGCCGCCCGGCGCGCAATGGCAGCGCCAATGCCGCGGCTGGCGCCCGTTACGATCACTATTTTTTTCATAGCCATATTCTATTTGATTTGGGTCATGGATTCTGAACGGCTGTCCGGCCAGACTTGAGGGATAGACAAGGAGACCGCAATGCAACGCCTCGAATGGAGTCCGCTGCTGGAAACCGGCGTGGCCGAGATGGATGCCTCCCACCGCGCCTTATTGCAAGCCATTCACGCAACCATCGACGCCGACGATGGTTCCCTGCCCAGCCGTATCGCCGGACTGCTCAGCGCCCTGGCCCTCGATTTCGCCGAGGAAGAGGCGCTGATGGACCAGCTCTACTATCCCACCGAGCACGAACACCGGGCCGCCCACCGGCGGGCCTTGGCCGCACTGCAGCACGCCCTGCCCGTTGCGCAGGCCGATCCGGCCGGAGCGCGCACCCTGCTGGAGCGCCTGCCGCGCTGGTTCCTTAGCCACCTGAGCGCGATGGACTTGCCGCTGGCGGTCGCCGTGGAGAACGCAGGGCACCCGCATACCCAGCCCCCCAGCGCCAAGCTGCGGCAGCAGCTGGCGCTCTTGCTGCAAGAGCAATCCATCTGATTTAACGATACATTGCATCCAAATATATTGGCTTCCGGAATATGTCTCTGCGGCATAAGATGACTTCGTCAACAACACATTCCTTGAAGGAGTCATCGCATGAACACACAGACCAACAACGCTTTCCTGCCACTTGCCGGCCGCATCCTGATGGCCGCCATCTTCGTCATGAGCGGGATCGGCAAGATCGCCAATCCGGCCGGCACCCTCGGCTACATCAACGCCATGGGCCTGCCATTCCCTGAACTGGCGCTGGCGGGCGCCATCGGCATCGAAGTGCTCGGCGGCCTGCTGCTGGTGGCCGGCCTGTACACCCGCCCTGTGGCATTGGCGCTGGCCGCGTTCTCGGTCGTGACCGGCCTGGTCTTCCACAGCGCGATCGCGGACCAGAACCAGATGATCCACCTGATGAAGAACCTGGCGATGGCCGGCGGCCTGCTGCAGATTGCTGCGTTCGGCGCCGGCAGCCTGAGCCTCGATGCCCGCCGCACCACGAATGCGCTGCGCACCGCCTGACTGCTTGCAGGACTGTGGCGGGACGCTTTAGACTGCGGCACCTGAAGGAGACTTGAAAAGATGTTTCGCCACATTCTGATTCCAAGCGACGGCTCCGCCGCATCGCAACTGGCAGTGAACGCCGCCCTGCGCATGGCCCGCGAAAGCGGCGCCCGCGTCACGGCGGTTCACGTGCTTCCGGAAGAACCGGCGCTGGCCAGCGTGGCCGCCGCGCCAGCCGAGAACTCGATCCTGGCCGATATCGCGCGCCAGGCCAGCACCTTGAACGTGGACTGCACCACGCTGGAAGTGCACGCCGACCAGCCGCATTCGGCCATCGTTTCCACCGCCTTGCAGCGTAACTGCGACCTGATTGCGATGGCCTCGCGCGGGCGCAGCGGGCTGGCCAGCCTGATGCTGGGCAGCCAGACGCAGAAAGTGCTCACGCACAGCAAGATTCCGGTGCTGGTGTTCCGCGAGGGCTAACGGCGCACGGCAACCAGGTCGTCGTAGATCGGCACCGCCGCCATGGCCAGCAGCACGCACGCCAGCGGCAGCACGGCACCAAAGCCAACGGCCTTGAAGCCGAAGGCCCCGGCCACGGCGCCGACAAAGAACGACGACACCAGCGCAGCGAGGATACGCACGCGCTTCCAGTCCGCGGCCACGCGCGGCACCGCCTGGTCGTCGCGGTTCCAGTAAAGCGCCTTGCCGGCCTCGATGCCAAGGTCGGTCACGATGCCGGTCATATGGGTGGTGCGGATTTCGGCGTTCGAGAGCTTGGTAATGACGGCATTCTGCAGCCCCATCATGAAGCACAGGAGCATCACCGTTGCCGGCAGCACGATCACGTCGATCGCCTGCAGGCGCGTTCCCATGACGCCAAATGCCAGCAGGAGGATTGCCTCCACCAGCAGCGGCAAGGCAAACTCGCTGTGAAGATGCCGGCGGCGTGCAAAATTGACCATGACGGCGCAACAGGCCGCGCCGGCCAGGAAAGCCAGCAAGGCGCCGGCGCAGTCGAGAGCCGCGTCGATGGCGCCCAGCGCCAGGTCGTCGGCGGCGGACGACAGGATGCCGGTCATGTGGGAGGTGTACTGCTTGACGGCCAGGAAGCCGCCCGCGTTGGCCGCCCCGGCCACGAAGGCCAGGGCGATGCCGAGGTGGCGATTAGCAGCGGCGGCGCGCTGCCGTCCGGTCAGGCTTCTTACATAATTGATCGGCATTCGTCCTCGGCATAAGATCGAACCTCTTACAGGTAAGCGCTGACGTCGGGACGGGTTGCCAGTGCCTGCTGCACCACCTGCACCACGAACTCGCGGTCAGCGCCGCGCAGTGGCTGGCGTGGGCGGCGAACGTTTTCGTTGCCGACACCGACCAGTGCTTCCACCAGTTTCAGATTTTGCACCAGCTTGGTCGAAACGTCGAGGTGCAGCAGCGGCATGAACCACTGGTACAGCTTCAGGGCTTCGGCCAGGCGGCCGGCTTTGACCAGCTTGTACAGGGCCACGGTCTCTTTCGGGAAAGCCACCACCAGGCCGGCCAGCAAGCCGTCGGCGCCAACTGCCAGGCCTTCGAAGGACAGGTCGTCCACGCCCATGAAGATGGCGTAGCGGTCGCCGACGGCGTTGCGCAGGTCGGTCACGCGGCGGATATTGTCGGTCGATTCCTTGATCGCTTCCAGTTCCTCGCAGTCGGACAGCTCCTTGAAGTCGGCCGGGGTCAGGTCGACCTTGTAGGTGACAGGGTTGTTGTACACCATGATCGGCAGCTTGGCGGCCTTGGCAATGGTGCGCAGGTTGGCCTTGGCTTCATACGCGTCCGCCGCGTACAGCACGGAAGGCATCACCATGAAGCCGTCCACGCCCAGGTCGCGCGCTTCCTGCACATAGCGTTCGGCGTTGGCGGTGCGGGTTTCGCTGACGTTGGCCAGCACCGGCACGCGGCCGTTGGCGACCTTGACGGCGGTCTTGGCGACCGCCAGCTTCTCTTCGAAAGACAGGGTGCTGGCTTCGCCCAGCGAACCGCAGGTGACCAGGCCGTGGCAGCCGCTGTCGATCATGAAGGAGAAGTGCTTCTCCATTTCTGCGTGGTCCAGCTCCTCATTCGCGTGGAATTTGGTGGTTACTGCAGGGAATACGCCTTCCCATTTGATTGCTGCCATTTCAAGTCTCCTTGTGAGGTTCGAGGGTGATAATGCTGCCGGCACGTGCCGGCGAGATCGGTGTACGCACGGCGTCCGGACGCCATCCATACAGGAAATCGGTTGCGTTGCCGCAGATGCGGCCCTGGCAAGGGCCCATGCCGCAGCGGGTTTGCAGCTTGGCGCTGCGCCAGTTCGGCTGCCCGCGCAGTTCGTCGTGGCAGACGTCTTCGCAGCGGCAGACAATGGTGTCGGGTTGCGCCAGCGTGCGCAGTTCTTCACGCGGGGCGAAGGTGCGCGCCAGCCGGGCTGCAAAGCCCTGCCATTGGGTGCGCTCGGTGAAGAGCTCTGGCGTCACGCCCTCGCCGCAGGCTGCCAGGCCAGCAATGCGGCCTTCGACCAGCGCCAGGTCCACGCCGCCGACACCGGTGCCCTCGCCCGCGCACAGCACATTCGGCACGGAGGTGCGTTGCCAGGGGTCGGTCTTCACTGCGCCTTGTTCGATGGCGCAACCGAGTGCGCGCGCCAGCTCGGTGTTCGGCAGCAGGCCATAACCGCAGGCGAGATAGTCGCAATCGATATCGAGCCTTGCCCCCTTGCGCTGGACTTGTACGGATGTCACTTGCACGTCGCCCCTTGCGCTCGTCACGTAGCTGTTGGCGCAGTAAGGAATGCCGCGCAGGGCCGCGCCAAGCCTGACGGCTTGCAGCGCCTTTGACGGCGTCAGCGCCAGGCCTGCGGCAAATCGCGCCAGGGCCGGGAAGCTCGCTTGTTCAACAATGGCGGCGACGAGCGCCCCGCGCTCCTTCAAGGTCGCAGCGACGGCCAGCAGCAGCGGGCCGGTGCCGGCAACAACCACGCGTTTGCCTTGCACAGGGTAGCCGCCTTTCGCGAGTGCTTGCAGGCCTCCGGCGCCGGTGACGCCGGGCAGCGTCCAGCCCGGGAACGGCAGCAGCAATTCGCGGGCTCCCGTCGCGAGGATCAACTGGTTGTAGCGGATCGTGCGTGCCTGCTCCGCGTCCTGCACCAGCAGTTCGCCGGGCTGGGTCTGCATCAGTACGCGGGTGCCGGGCAGGAAGCTCACGTTGCTTGCGGACTCCAGGGCCTGCCAGAGCCGGCGCGCGCGCTGGTCCTGCTGCCTGGCCGGGCCGCCGCGCCAGATCTGGCCGCCCGCCAGCGGATTGTCGTCGATGATGGCGATGCGGCGTGCATCTTGCGCGCTGGCCGCCGCGTGGGCTGCGGCCAGGCCGGCCGGGCCGGCGCCTACGATCAGGATGTCAAAGAGTTGCGTCATGCCGAGGCTCCCGTCTGCACGTCCATGCCCGAGCGGCAGAGCGTCTGGCAGGACAGCACATGCGCACGGCCGTTGATCGTCACGCGGCATTCCTGGCAAACGCCCATGCCGCACAGGGGTGCGCGCAATTGCCCGCTGACCGAGCGCCGCGTCACGCCTGCAATGGCGGCGGCGACGGTGGTGCCGGCGGCAACGGTTGCGCCATGGCCGTCGATCGTCAGACTGATGGAATCAGCCATAGGCCCTCCCCTGCGGATTGAAACGGCTCGGCATGTAAGGACGCGCATCGATCCCAGCCTGCCCGCCCGTCATTTGCGCGACCAGCAATTCCGCCGTCGCCAGCGAAGTCGTGATGCCAAGCCCCTCGTGGCCGGTGGCCAGCCATACATTGCGGCGCGACAGGTCGGGGCCGATCAGCGGCAAGCCATCCGGCGTCGCTGCACGCAAGCCGGTCCAGCAGCGCAGGATGTTCAAGCCTGCCAGCGCCGGCGTGTATTCGACTGCCCTGGCCAGCATGCGCGCCATCATTGCCGGTTCGGCCGCCAGGTCGGTGGTATCGAACTGCCGCGAGGAGCCGATCAGCACCTGCCCGGTAGGACGCGGCTGCAGGTTGAACGCCACCGATTCGCCTTCCGATGCATGCGCGCTCTTGATATAGCCAAGCTCCACCAGCTGGTGGCGTAAAAATCCCGGATAGCGGTCGGTAATCATGACGTGGCCCTTCTTGGGCCGCAGCGGCAGGTCCGGCGCCAGCGCCAGGCAGCGCGTGCCGGCCGCCAGCACCACCCGCCCCGCAGACAATCGCGAGCCGTCCGCCAGCAGGACGCCGTCGTCTTCCAGCGCGACCGCCTCGCCCATGAGCAGGGATGCGCCTCGCGCGACCGCCCGGGCCAGCAGGATGCGCGCGCTCTTGGGCGGATACACCAGCCCGTCGCCCGGCACCAGCAAGCCCCCGGCCAGGTGAGGCCGCAGGTTCGGCTCGATGCGGTACAAGTCCTGGGCGCCGATCACGTCGCATTCCAGCCCGTGGGCCCGCATGGTGACGGCCTTGGCGCGCGCTGCGTCGAGCTCTTCGTCGTCGGCTGCGACCCAGATGGTGCCGCAGCGGCTGTATTCGTGACGCTGCGGCTGGCCTTCCACCAGTTCCTTCCAGAGTTCCAGCGAATGGGCGCTCAGGGCCAGTTCCGCCGCGTTGTCGTCCATCGCCACCAGGTGTCCCATGCCGGCTGCCGTGGCGCCGCTGCCGACCGCATCGCGTTCGACCACGGTCACGCGCAAGCCGCGCGCTGACAAGGCATCGGCGCAAGCGGCGCCGATGATCCCCGCGCCGACGATCAGGACGTCCGGTGTCATGCTCAACGAATGCCCCAGACAAATGGATCGCTCGGGTCCAGCACCAGGGTCGAGGTGGCGTTCACCCAGGCCTTGCCGCGAATGCTGGGCAGCACGCGCTCGCCATCGCGGCGATAGGACGCTTCAAACACGCTGCCAACGATGCTTTCCTGGCGCCAGACTTCGCCTTCCCCCAGCTTGCCGTCCGCCGCCAGGCAAGCCAGCTTGGCGCTGGTGCCGGTACCGCAGGGCGAGCGGTCGTAGGCATTGCCTGGGCAAAGCACGAAGTTCTGGCTGTCGCCCAAGCCGCTGCGGGAATCGGCAAACAGTTCGACGTGGTCGATCAGCGCGCCGTTGTCGCCCGTGATGCCCTGCGCTTCCAGCGCATCCTTGATCGCCGTGGTGTAGGCCGACAATTCGCGCACATTGCCCAGCTCCAGGCGCCTTCCATGGCCGGACACCAGGAAGAACCAGTTGCCGCCCCAGGCGATATCGCCACGCACCACGCCGTAGCCCGGCACGTCGACCGGCACGCCGGCCGCCTTGCGCCATGCCGGCACATTGTTCACGGTCACGCTGCCGTCTTCATGCAGCTGCGCTTCCACCACGCCCACCGGCGTATCGATGCGGTGCACGCCCGGGCTCAGGCGGCCCATGTAGGCGAGCGACGCCACCAGTCCGATGGTGCCATGGCCGCACATGCCAAGGTAGCCGACGTTGTTGAAGAAGATGACGCCTGCTGCACAATCCGGCGCATGCGGCTGGCACAGCAGCGCACCCACCAGCACATCCGAACCGCGTGGTTCGCACACCACGCCGGAACGGAAGCCGTCATGCTCTTCGCGGAAGCGGGCCAGGCGTTCATTGAGGGGACCGGTGCCCAGGTCAGGGCCGCCGTCAATCACCAGGCGGGTCGGTTCGCCGCCGGTGTGGGAATCGATAATGGCTATGGTTTTCATGCTTGCCATCTTATGCCTTCCCTGCACTCCCGTCTTGCATTGCTCGGCCGCCGATGATGACGAAATCCGCACAATCGTGTAAAAATGGACAAAACCAGCAGGAGGGCACCATGACAGTACATATTTTGCAAAGCGCCGCGCGCAACGACCTCGGCGCCAGGATCGGCGACGTCTTCTTCGCCGAGCCCCTGTTCGATGCCTTGCCGGACGTGGTGTTCTTCGTCAAGGACCGCGCCGGGCGCTACGTGGTGGTGAACCAGACCCTGGCCCGCCGCTGCGGGATGAAGGACAAGGCCGGGCTGCTGGGCAAGACAGCAAACGAGGTGTTTGCCGCCCCGCTCGGCCAACGTTTCCAGGCCCAGGACCAGTCCGTGCTGGATGAAGGGATGCAGATCGAGGACCAGCTGGAACTGCACCTCTATCCCAACCGTGATCCTGGCTGGTGCCTGACACAAAAGCGTCCCCTGCGCGATGCCCACGGGGCGATTATCGGACTGGCCGGGGTGTCGCGCGACCTGGCCATGGCCGACCACAAGAACCCTGCGTACCACAAGGTTGCCGATGCGGTCCGGCTGATCCACGACAAGTATGGCGAGACCCTGACCCTGCCCCAGTTGGCGCGCACCGCCAACATGTCGGTCGCGCAGATCGAGCGCTACTTCGAACGCATTTTCCACCTGACCCCACGCCAGATGATCATCAAGACCCGCCTCGAAGCCGCATCACGCATGCTGGCGGGGAACTCCAGCGTGTCCGACATCGCCCAGGCCTGCGGCTACGCCGACCACAGCGCCTTCACGCGCCAGTTCCGCGCCACGGTCGGCGTGACGCCAAGCGAATACCGGCTGCTGCTGCGGAACGACAGCTGACCTTCCATGCGAGGCGCAATCAATTCAATTCCTGAATTGATGCATACACTCTTTGGTTTGATGCGGTATTGATCCCCACCTATGATCGACTCCATAACACATCACACATGGAGACCGTATGAAGAATGATGCAGCCATCCCCCTGGCGGCCGGCGCCGCCCGCGTCCAGACCCGCACGCGCTGGACGATCCTCGCCATGCTGTTCGCCATCACGACCATCAACTACGCCGACCGCGCCACCATCTCCATCGCCGGCCCGGAAATCAAGAAGGAACTGGGGCTGTCGGCAGTCCAGATGGGCTTCATTTTCTCGGCCTTTGCCTGGTCCTACGTGGTGGCGCAGCTGCCCGGGGGCTGGCTGCTCGACCGCTTCGGCTCGAAGATCACTTACTTCTTCAGCATCTTCCTGTGGTCGGCCTTTACGCTGTTCACTGGCGCCGCCGGCTTCTTCGCCGGCGGCGCAGCGGTCGCCGTCCTGTTCACGCTGCGCATGCTGGTCGGCGCGGCGGAGGCGCCCTCCTTCCCCGGCAACAGCCGCATCGCGTCGGCCTGGTTCCCGACGCACGAACGGGGACTGGCGGCGGCGGTCTTCAACTCGGCGCAATATTTCGCAACCGTGCTGTTTGCCCCGATCATGGGCTGGCTGGTGCACAGCTACGGCTGGCACAGCGTGTTCTACGTGATGGGCGGCCTGGGCATCGTAATGGCCTTCGTCTGGCTGAAGACCATTCACGGCCCGAAAGACCATCCCGGCATCAACGCGGACGAACTGCGCTACATCCAGGAAGGCGGCGCGCTGGTCGACCTGGAAAGCGGAAACCGCGGCAAGCAGGCAGCAGCCGTGAACACTGTCGCCTGCATCAGGGAACTGCTGTCGAACCGCATGCTGCTGGGCGTCTACATCGGCCAGTACTGCATCACCACGCTTACCTACTTCTTCCTCACCTGGTTCCCTGTCTACTTGGTGCAGGAACGCCATATGACCATCTTGAAGGCAGGCTTTGTCGCCTCGCTGCCCGCGATTGCCGGCTTCCTCGGCGGCATCTTCGGCGGCTGGCTGTCGGACCGCCTTGCCAAGGCCGGCTATTCGCTGTCGGTGTCGCGCAAGGTACCGATCGTGTTGGGCATGCTGATGTCGATGAGCATGATCGCCTGCAACTACCTCCAGGCCGACACCCTGGTCGTTGCCGTGATGTCGCTGGCCTTCTTCGGCAAAGGCGTCGGCGCCCTGGGCTGGGCGGTGGTATCGGACACCTCGCCGAAGGAGGCTGGTGGCCTGAGCGGCGCCCTGTTCAACACGTTTGGCAATACCGCCGGCATCACGACGCCCATCGTCATCGGCTACATCGTCGAAGCCACGGGCTCCTTTGCCGGCGCCCTGGTCTTCGTCGGCGCCAACGCGGCGCTGGCCATTGCCTGCTACCTGTTCGTCGTGGGTGACATCAAGCGCGTCAAGCTGGTGTCCTCGCTGAACCAATGATCCACCCGTTCCATTCAAACCGCACCCAGACATCATGAACAACACCGTCACCAACGCCCCGATTGTCACCAGCCTGCGCGTCGTGCCTGTCGCCGGCCAGGACAGCATGCTGCTGAACCTGAGCGGCGCCCATGGCCCCTGGTTCACCCGCAATATCGTCATCCTGACCGACAACGCCGGCAATACCGGACTGGGCGAAGTTCCCGGCGGCGAAAAAATCCGCCAGACGATCGAGGACGCGCGCCCGCTGGTCGTCGGGAAAACGCTGGGGGAATTCAACAACGTCCTCAATGCGATGCGCCGGGCCTTCGCCGACCGCGATAGCGGCGGGCGCGGCAACCAGACCTTCGACCTGCGCACAACCATCCATGCCGTGACCGCCGTCGAATCGGCCTTGCTTGACCTGCTCGGCCAGTTCCTCAACGTCCCCGTCGCGGCGCTGCTGGGCGACGGCATCCAGCGCCAGTCCGTCGAGATGCTGGGCTACCTGTTCTACGTCGGCGACCGCGGCAAAACGAACCTGGCCTATCGCAGCGAGCCCGATGCCGGCGACGCCTGGTTCCGCTTGCGCAATGAGGAAGCCCTGACACCCGCGGCCGTGGTTCGCCTGTGCGAGGCCGCGCGCGAGCGTTATGGCTTCAACGACTTCAAGCTGAAAGGCGGCGTGCTATCGGCCGACGAAGAGATGGAGGCCATCGTCGCCATGCACGAACGTTTTCCCGATGCTCGCATCACGCTCGACCCGAACGGCGCCTGGTCGCTGAAGGAAGCTGTACGCGTCTGCCGCGACAAGCATGGCATCCTGGCCTATGCCGAGGACCCATGCGGCGCCGAGGACGGCTTCTCGGGACGCGAAGTCATGGCTGAATTCCGCCGCGCCACCGGCTTGCCGACCGCCACCAACATGGTCGCCACCGATTTCCGCCAGATGGCCCATTCGCTGCAATTGCAGTCGGTTGACATCCCTTTGGCCGATCCGCACTTCTGGACCATGCAGGGATCGGTGCGCGTGGCCCAGTTGTGCCAGATGTTCGACCTGACCTGGGGTTCGCATTCGAACAACCATTTCGACATTTCGCTGGCAATGTTCACCCACGTGGGCGCCGCTGCGCCAGGCAAGGTGACGGCCATCGACACCCACTGGATCTGGCAGGATGGGCAGCGCATCACCAGGGAACCGCTGAAGATCCAGTGCGGCAAGGTGCAGTTGCCGACGCGCCCCGGCCTGGGCATCGAACTGGACGAAGCGGAGCTGGAAAAGGCGCACCAGGCTTACAGGAACATGGGACTGGGAGCGCGCGACGACGCCGTCGCCATGCAGTTCCTGGTGCCAGGCTGGAAGTTCGACAACAAGCGGCCTTGCCTGCTGCGCTAAGCCCGGCGCGCCTCAGCGGGCGCCCGGAAAGCCGGGCAGGATTTCCTTGATGAACAGCTGCAGGATAGGATTCTCGTTATCGCGCCGGTAAGTGCAGACGGTACTTACCGGTTCGGTTTTCATCCTGCGCAGCACCACGCCATCGAAATGCAGGCGCGCGCAGGCTTCCGATACCAGGGCCGCCCCGATGCCGGCGCTGACCAGTGCCAGCATGGTATGCACCTGCCCGATATGCTCGACCACGTCCGGCACCACGCCTTCACGTTCGAAGCGGCTGGTCAGCATCTGGTAGAAGGGACGTGCTTCGTGCGGCGAGTACATGATGAATGGCCGCTGGTGCAGGCAGGCCAGGGTTGGCTCCTGCGGCCAGCGGCCGGCCTCGTTGGCCGGAAGCGCCAGCAACAGCCCTTCCTGCGCGATCGGCAGGCTTACCAGCTCGCCATGCAGGGCCAGGGGGCGCATCAGGGCAAGATCCAGCTGGCCGGCGTCCAGCGCTTCCACCTGCGCTGTGCTGACCAGCTCCTTCAGCGTGAGCGCCAGTTCAGGCGTCCTTTCGCGCAAGCGGCGCACCACCTCCGGCAGCAGCGCATATCCCGATGCCGAGGTAAAGCCGATCGCAAGGCTGCCCTGCTCCCCCTTCGCCACGCGGCGCGCCATCAGCCCAGCTTCTTCCGCCAGCCGGATGATGCGCACCGCCTCCGGCAGGAAAGCCTTGCCGGCCGCCGTCAACCGTACGACGCGGCTGCTGCGGTCCAGCAATTGCACGCCGACGCTATGTTCGAGGAGCTGGACCTGCCGGCTTAACGGCGGCTGCGTCATGTTCAGCCGTTCGGCAGCGCGGCTGAAATGCAGTTCCTCGGCGACCGCAATAAAGCAGCGCAGCTGGCTGATCTCAAACACGGTTCAGCATCCTCCGCCGCAACTAGGCCACGCCGTTCCGGCCAAATTCACGGTAGGCCGGACGGCCAAGCAGCCGTTCGACATAGGCGGCGACTGCCGGGTAATCCGGACGCTCGATGGGCGTCATCAGCCAGCGGTTCAGGGACAGGCCGAGTACAATATCGGCCAGCGTAAATTGCTCGCCGGCGGCAAAAGGCCCGCTTGCGGCCAAATGGCGGTCCAGGATGCCGATGTTGCGGTTCCAGGCGGCAGCGCTGGCCGCGACTTGCGCCGGATCGGCAAACGCCGGGCTTTGGCGCACCAGGGCCATGAAGGCGTAGCGCCAGGAGGCGTTCAGGTCGGTGGCCTGCCAGTCCATCCATTGCTCGACGCGGGCGCGCGCGGGCGGATCAGCAGGTAGCAAGTCGTGGCGGCCAGCCTTGCCGCACAGGTAGCGGCAAATACTGTTCGACTCCCACAGCACAAAGTCGCCATCCACCAGCACCGGCACCAGGCCATTCGGATTCAGCGCGACATGTTCCGGTTGCCATTCGATCCGCTCGTATGCGACGCCGGTTTCCGCCAGCGTCCACAAGACCTTGCGCACATTGATACTTGTCGGTTTTCCAATCAGCTTCAGCATGTCATAACCCCAGTTGGGAAAGTATTTCTTCCTTCAGTTGCTGCAATTCCGGCGTCGACAGCTTGCGCGGGTGCGGCTGCTCGACCTTGAAGCTGGCCTGGATACGGGTCGGGCGCGGCGACAGCACGAGGATGCGGTCAGCGAGGTAGATGGCTTCTTCCACGTCGTGCGTGATCAGCAGCACGGTATGGCGCTCCTCGGACAGCACGCGCAGCAGCTCGTTGCGCATCTTGAGGTTCATCAGCGCGTCCAGTGCGGAGAATGGCTCGTCCATGTACAGGATTTCCGGCTTCACCACCAGTGCGCGGGCGATCTCGGCGCGCTTCAGCATGCCGCCCGACAGCTCGTGCGGATAAGCGTTCTCGAAGCCTTTCAGCCCGACCATCTCGGCATAGTGATCTGCCAGGGCCGCCTTGTCGCCATGGTGGTCGCCATTCAGGCCGAACATCAGGTTCTGCTGCACCGTCAGCCACGGGAAAACGGAACCATGCTGCGAAATCACGATTCCCTTGGGGCTGGGTTTGGTCATCGGCTTGCCGTCGATGGCCACCGAACCTTCATCCGGATGCTCGAAACCGGCCACGATCTTCATCAGCGTCGACTTGCCGCAGCCGGAAGGCCCGACAATCGCCACGAACTCGCCGTCGGCAACTGAAAAATCGACGCCATCGACCACCGGCAGCGCATTGAACTTCTTCCTGATCCTGTTGACGGAAATCTTAGCGTCCATAGCGCCACCTTACGACCTTGAGTTTTTCCAGCAGGCGCATGATGCCATCCAGCGCCAGTCCAATCAGTCCGATGATGATCATGCCTGCGATGACCAGGTCATAGCGGTTGCCCGCATTGCGCGAATCGATGATCAGGTAGCCAAGCCCGGAACGCAACGCGATCATCTCCGCCGCCACCACCACCAGCCAGGCCACGCCGAGCGAAATGCGCATGCCGACGATAATTTCCGGCAGCACGGCTGGCACAATCACCTGCCTGAACAATTTGGAGCGCGATACGCCAAAGTTTTCCGCCGCGCGCAGGTAGCGCTTCTCGATCGTATGCACGCCAGCCGCCGTCTGCACGATCATCGGAAACACGGCGGCGATGAAGATCAGGAAGACCGGCGAGGCATTGCCCACGCCAAACCACAGGATCGCGACCGGAATCCAGGCAATCGGCGAGATCGGCCGCAGGATCTGGAACACCGGATTCAGCGTGCGGAAGGCGCCATCGACGCGTCCCATCCACAAGCCCGTCGGCACCGCAACCAGGATCGCCAGCGAGAATCCCATGCCTACCCGCATCAGCGAGGCGCCGATGTGTTCCCACAGGCTGCCGTCTTCCACCAGCTCCATGGTGCCGGTGACCACCTGCGCAGGCGTCGGGAAAATCAGGCTCTCGGTGGCGACAACCACGTACCACCAGATGGCGACAATCGCCACCAGCACCGCCAGCGGCGGCCATATCTTGTTCAGTCTCTCCATGGGGCTTTGGCTAACAAGGTTTGAAGGCGCCATTGCAGCCGCTGCCAACCGGCCGGCGGCGTGGGCTTGACCACGACCGTCATCTGGCCGCTGGCATGGGCGGTGCAGGCGAAGGGATGCTCCCCCGCCTGCTCGAACGGCAGGCGGAAATCCTGGCCCGGCATGATCAGCACGGGACCGAAAACCTGGGGCACGGTATCGCTGTTGCGCAGCAGGAGTACGTCGTTTACGCCCAGTACCAGCGTGATGGTGTCGGGCAGGATCTCAGCCTTCTCCCCCGCCATGCGGCGCGCCCAGGTGCCCTTGGGGATCTCGAACAGGGCGTCGCGCGAAGCCGGGTGGATCGGTGCATACGCGGACCAGGCAAGCGCGCCGGCAACGGCAGCCGCCAGCAACAGCGCAATGACCTGCAGCCGGCGCTTCATTGCTCCCTGGCAAGCAGGGTCACGTCATGCACGATGTCGTCGGCCGGACGGCCGAACGGCATCAGCGCGCGCAGCCTGCCTTGCGGGTCGATGAAATACAGGTAGGAGGAATGCCCCATCGTGTATTCAGACTTGCTGCCTTCGACCATCTTCTTCGTCGCCGAGATGCCGTAGGCCTTGCGGATGGCGGCCATCTGCTCCTCGCTGCCGGTCAGGCCGATGAAGCTCTTGTCGAACTGCTCGAGGTAGGCTTTGAGCTTCGCTGCAGTGTCGCGCTGAGGGTCCACGGTGACGAACACCACTTGCAGCCTGTCGCCCAAGGGGCCGAGGCGCTCGCGGGCCTGTTTCAGCAGGGCCAGCGAAACGGGGCAAACGTCGGCGCAGCTCGTATAGCCGAATTCCAGCACCACCACCTTGCCGCGATACTTGTCGAGCGCGAAGGCCTTGCCGTCCGCAGCTTTCTGCGCGATCTGCGGCGCCAAGCGGGGAGGATCGAAGGTCCCCGACTTGAGCTGGCCGGCAGCGTGCGCAACACCGGCAGCCGTCAATGACAGCGCTAACAGGAATGGCCGGATCATAGCGCGATGCTCACCGGCTTGATGGACTTGACGAAGCTCTCGTCCACATAGGTCTCAAAGGCCACCGGGCGTTTCAGCGTGCCGGCTTCGATGGACAGCTTCATCAGCTCATCGAATTCGGCGCGGATCATGCGCAGGTCGCCGTAGGTCACGCGGTCGGCCGGGTTGTCCATCACGAACTGGATCACTTTCGGGTCCTGGTTGAAGAACTTGCGGGTAGAGGCAATCCTGGCTGCCTTGGCACGGTTGACGGGCGTGGCATCGAGCCAGTTGCCGGCTGCCTGCACGTGGTTCACCAGGTCCTGCACCAGCGGGCGGTCGGACTTGATCAGCTCCTCGCGCACGGTCAGCACGCAGCAGATATAGTTGCGCCACTCATCGCGCGTCATCGACAGCGGACGGGCATAGCCGGCCTTCTGCGCAGCCGCGCCAAATGGCTCGCCGGTGCAGTAGGCATCCACCGCGTTGGCGTACAGCGCCGCCGGCATGTCGGGCGGCGCCATTTCGATGATCTGCACATCTTTCGGCGTCATGTTCTCCCGCGCGAGCATCTTGCGCAGGAACAGGTAATCCACCGCAAAACGGCTGGGGATCGCAATGCGCTTGCCGCGCAGGTCGGCGAAGCGCTTGTGCGCCGAGTCGGTGCGCACCATGATCACGGCGCCGGAGCGATGGCCGAGCGAGACCACTTTCAGCGGGATCCTCCTGTCGGCCAGGTCCATCACCAGCGGCGCCAGCATGTAGGCAGCCTGGATCCGGCCCGTCATCAGCGACTCCTTGATCTCCGGCCAGCCGCTGTACTTGCTGAATTCGAAGGCTCCGCCGCGCGCGCTGCAGGCGATCGGCAAGGTCAGGTTGCAGGTGACCGGCAAGCCGCCCACCACCAGCGGATCCGCCGCCTGCGCCAGCGAAGGCAGCATGGCGCCGCCCAGCCCCAGCGCCGGAAGCGCCAAGGCGCCGCCCAGCAACTGGCGGCGGCGCAAGAAGTGTTCATGTTCAATCAAGGTTGACATTCGATCATTCTAGCACTGGCCAGAAACTTGACCCAGGTCATGGTTGGAATCGGTACCAATGTGCAGACTGGATGCAACAATCCACCACTGGAGCAAGCCATGTTCAAGCACATTCTGTTCCCTACCGACGGTTCGCCGGCCTCCGGCGCCGCCCTGCATTCGGCCATCAAGTTTGCGCAGGAAGCCGGCGCGCGTGTGACGGCGCTGCACGTGATCCCGGAATTTCACATCTTCACCTACCACCCCGACATGCTGGAAGACACGCGCGGCGTCTACCTGAAGGACAGCGAAGTCCACTCAAGCGCCGTGCTGGACGAAGTATCGAAGGTCGCCAGAGACTACAACGTGCCATGCGACGTGGTGCAGCGCCGCTCCGACCAGCCCTACGAAACCATTGTCGCCACCGCCATCGACTACGGCTGCGACATGATCGCGATGGCGACCCACGGCTACAAGGGCGTGAAAGGCATGCTGCTGGGGAGCGAGACGCACCGCGTGCTGCTTAACACACCGGTGCCGGTGCTGGTGTTCCGGCCCCAGTAAACTGAGGCAAAAACGCCACAAGTTGCCAAGAGATTTATGACGCCCCCGTCACATAAGGCTTTCAAATCCGGACAAATCACCAGAATTGTTCAAAGTGGGACAATTCAAACCGGTATATAAGGCCTGCGTCTTAATCGCAAAGCTTTTCCGTATTTGTCGCCGCTCCCGTGCTGCCGCATATTCTCGCGCATTATCACAGCACGGGGAAAACCATGACTTTCGCATTTCGCAAGCTTGCGATGGCCGCCGCACTGGCAGCCATCGGCACCGCCCAGGCCTCCACCGCCGACCACCACGAGTTCGAAGCCACGCTGCACGCGCCTTACCGCGCTGTCGCCGGCGCCAATGAAGCGCGCAGCTTCAAGCTCGATTTCAGCTACCCTTACGTCAAGGGCGCCCAGTCCGTGAGCTGGGTGCTGGAAGTCGTCGCGCCGAACGGCAGCGTGGTGGAACGCTGGACCGGCGTCGAACGCCTGCAGGACAAGCCTGTCAGCGTCAACGTCGAATGGGCCGGCCGCAACCGCCGTAATGCCCTGCCGAACGGCATCTACAAGGCGCGCCTGCGCGCCATCTCCGAAGACGCGCAGCGCGGCCTGGCCTCGGGCGCCGACGCAGTACTGCGCCGCATCGCCGGCCATGACGGCGAAATCCACGACCAGGAATGGGAAATCGCCATCGGCCAGCAGCCGCAGGCCAAGGCTTCCACTGCGCCGAGCCTGATGTCCATCGCCGCGGCACCGTCGTCCCTGCCGTACACGGTCTACTTCGGCAATATGCACAGCCAGACCAATCACAGCGACGGCGGCGGCGACCTGTCCGCCTGCACCGGCGCACAAAACCCGCAATCGGCTGCCTACGGCCCGACCGACGCCTTCAACTACGCGAAGAACAAGGGCCTGGACTTCCTGATGGCCTCCGAACATAACCACATGTACGACGGTTCGGACTCCACCAATACTTCCGCCGACCCGGCCAAGGCCAGGGCCCTGTACCAGGCCGGCCTGTCGGAAGCGGCCAGCTTCAACAGCGCCAACCCGAACTTCCTGGCGATCTACGGCATGGAATGGGGCGTCATCAACAACGGCGGCCACATGAACATCCTGAACTCGAACGAGCTGCTGGGATGGGAGAGCAACAGCTCCGGCCAACTGATCGCCGACACCTACACCGCCAAGAACGACTACGCCAGCCTGTACACCCTGATGCGCCAGCGCGGCTGGCTGGGCCAGTTCAACCACCCGTCGTCCAGCGGCCAGTTCCTGGTCAACAGCGTGCCGCTTGGCTACACTGCTGACGGCGACGAAGCGATGGCGTTGTGCGAAGTGATGAATACTTCCGCCTTCTCCACCAACACCACCGAAACCGAAACAAGCCGCAGCAATTACGAGGGCGCCTGCAAGAAGGCGCTGGAAGCCGGCTTCCACGTCGCCTTCAGCACCGACCAGGACAACCATTGCGCCAACTGGGGCGCTTCCTACACCAACCGCACTGGCGTGCTGATCCCGAACGGCACCGCGCTGAGCACGGCCAGCTTCATGGACGCGATCCGCGCCCGCCGCGTCTTTGCGACGATGGACAAGACTTCGCAACTGGTGCTGACCGCCAACGGCCATGTCATGGGCGAGCGCTTTACCAACAGCGGCCCGCTGAACCTGGTGGCCAACTTCACCAGCAGCTCCGGCAAGACCGTATCGACCTCGGAATTCTACGAAGGCGTCCCGGGCCGCAATGGCACCGTCACCCTGCTCGCCTCCAGCGCCAACACCACCATCACCCCGACCGACGGCGCCCACTTCTACTACGCCAAAGTCACCCAGGACGACGGCAACATCCTGTGGTCGGCGCCGGTCTGGGTGACGCAGCAGGGTTCCACCGGCGGCGACACCGTGGCGCCTGCAGTCAGCGCGTCGAGCAGCGGCAGCAGCGGCACCATCACCTTCAACGCCACGGCCACCGACAACGTGGGCGTGACCAAGGTCGAGTTCTACGTGGACGGCGCGCTGAAAGGCAGCGACACCGCTTCGCCATGGTCGTATGCCTTCAACTCCACCGGCGTGAGCAACGGCACCCACGTGCTGACCGCCAAGGCCTTCGACGCCGCCGGCAACAATGCGACGTCTTCGGCGGTCAACTTCAGCGTGAACAACACTACCACCACGCAACAACTGGTGCTGAACAGCGGCTTTGAATCGGGCAGCACCAGCTGGAGCGCGAGCAGCGGCGTGATTACCAACGATTCGTCCGTCTCGGCCCACGCCGGCACCTGGAAAGCCTGGATGAACGGCTACGGCAGCGCCCACACGGACACGCTGTACCAGCAAGTGAGCATCCCGTCGACCGCCACCAGCGCCACCCTGGGCTTCTGGCTGAAGATCACGTCCGACGAAACCACCACGACCCAGGCCTACGACACGCTGAAGGTTCAGGTGCGCAACAGCAGCGGTACCGTGCTGGCAACGCTGGCAACCTACTCCAACCTGAACAAGGGTTCGAGCTACGTGCAGCGCACCTTCGACATGAGCGCGTACAAGGGCCAGACCGTGCGCGTCTACTTCGAAGGCGTGGAAGGCTCCACCGTCGCCACTTCCTTCATCGTGGATGACGTCACGCTGAACGTGCAGTAATCCTGCTCAGTTGCGGATCTCGCGCAAGCCCTTGCCAAGCTTGCGCCGCAACAGCGTGCGCAATGTGACGCCGTCGCGATAACCCACCTGCTCGGCGATGCGATCGACGTTCTCGCCGCTGGTCTTGAGCAGGTGGACTGCGCGTTCGATGCGCAAATCCTGCACATAATTCACGGGCGTCTTGCCCAACACCTCCTGCAGGCGCCGCGCCAGCGTGCGCTTGCTGGTTGCCAGCGCCGCTGCTGCCGCCTCCAGCTTGAATCCCTCCGCCAGGTGTTGCCTCACCCAACGGTCGAAACCCGCGACCAGCGGATCGGCATTGGCCAGGTGGTCGGAAATCACATAGGCCGACTGCGCCGGCCGTGCATCCACCACCAGGTAACGCGCCACCATAGCCGCCAGTTCCGGACTCGCTTGGCGGATCAGGGCCAGCGACATGTCCAGGTGGCTGAGCGCCGCCCCCGCCGTGACGAACCGTCCCGATGCCACCACCATGCGCTGTGCATCCAGCCGCACCAGCGGATAACGCTGGCGGAACATGGGCGTCAGCCACCAGGTCGTCGTCGCTTCCTCGCCATCCAGCAGGCCGCTTTCGGCCAGAACGAAGGTGCCGATGCAGGCGGCTGCAATGCGCACGCCCTGCCCGGCCAGTTCACGCAGCGCGTCGCCGGCATCAGCCACTTCCGCCGACGACAGGGCAGCCTCCAGCGGCACAGGCATCTTGTGCCCGATGGCGGGCAGGATCAGCAGGTCCGGCACAGGCGCCGATGCCAAAGGCTGCACCGGCAATTGCATGCCCTGGGCGCTGCGCACTGCGGGGCGGATGCCGGCCAGCGTCACATTGAAGACCGGCTGCGGCGCCTCCAGCATGGGCGCAAGCTCATTGGCCGTGGTGAAGGCGTCCAATACAGCGGCAAGCCCTGTGTCGAACACGCTGTCTAGCGCGAGCACGGTGATATTCATGGCGCGATTGATACCAAAGATGTCAATCGCGCCAATTTAACCGCATGCGCAGCGCCAGTAAAGTACCTCCATCGCAGTTTCGCGATGATTTCAACAAGGAGATAGACATGATCAAGTACGCACTGTTCGCCCGTTTTGAGGCCAAGCCAGGCAAGGAATCCGCCGTTGCCGACTTCCTGCACACCGGCCTGGCGCTGGCCAAGCAGGAAGCAGGCACCAGGTACTGGTTCGCCCTGCGCCTGTCGGAGCGCGTATTCGGCGTGTTCGATGCATTCGAGACCGAGGAAGCGCGCCAGGGCCACCTGAACGGCCCGATCGCACAAGCCCTGATGGCGCAAGCGCCGGAGTTGTTCGCCACCCCGCCCAGCATCGAGCCGATCGAGGTGCTCGGCCTGAAAGCGGCGTAACTACTGGTCGTCGGAGGAGACGAAGTTGTACTTCTTCTTCAACTCCTCCACTTCCGCCTTGTTGGTTTGCATGAAGCGGCGGAATTCCTCCACCACCTTCGGATATTTGTGCGACGACAGGTACCACTGGCCGGAAGCATGCGGCAAGTCCGGGTCGTACAGCACCGGCACTTGCGGCAGCTTGCGAATCTTGGTCCAGTAATGACGGGCGATGCGCGTGTTCATGTAGGCGCCGTCGACGCGCCGCATGATCAGCTTTTCGTACAGGGCATCGTAATCGGCCGTCTCCTCGATGCGCAGGGAACCGGCCGACATCAGCTGCTGGTAAGGGTAAGGCGTGAAGCCCAGCGGAATGCCGAGGGTTTTCAGGCGGCCCACGCCCTTGCCCAGGTTTTCAGGCCGGACCAGCACGCCGTCGGTAAATTCCAGTACCGGCGCGTAGCTGATTTTCAGTTCCTTCTTCATCTCCACCACCCAGTTCGGGTTGTCCGGAAACGACAGGTCGACCTGGCCGTCGACGAACAGACGGTCGCGCCGCTTCAGGGGATAGGATTCGTAGGTAAAGGTGTAGCCCATGTGCCGGGCGAAGGCATCGAGGATGTCCTTGCCCAAGCCGCCGTACACGCCGTTCTTCACTTCCGAATACGGCAGCCAGTTCTTGTAATCCTCAACGCCTACGGAAAAGATCTTCTTGTCGGCCGCCTGTGCGGCGCCTGCCAGCAGCAACCCGGCCAACAACCCTCTCCACATGGCGCACCCCCGTCATTCAAGCTGGTAGGCGTAGATGTTGACGACGTTAAACGTGGTGTCGGGCACGTACACGCGCCGGTCGCGCGCGTAGATGAAGAACGGCATCCAGACGCCGCCTACTTCGGGATACTTCTTAAATACAAGCTCTCCCGTTACGTATTCTAGCGTGTCCTCGCCAATGCGGAAGATCTTCAGCGCACGGTTTACCAAATCGTTGACAATCAGGTGTCCCTCCTGGTCCACGCACAGGCTGGCCGGCAGGTAGAACTTGTCGGCATCCTTTTCCAGGTCGTCGCAATAGCCCGCGCGGCCATAGCTCCACAGGCTGTTGCCCTGCCGGTCGAAGACACGGATGCAGTTGTTGAACTGGTCGCATACGAAGACGCGGTCCTGGGCGTCGATCGCCACGTCGCAAGGAGCGAAGCTGGCCAGCGGCTCGCCGTCTTCCATCCACTGGAAATTCCTGACGAAGGAAACCAGGCCGGAAGGCTGCAACTGCCACATCGAGATGCGGTTGTTCAGCGAGTCGGCGATGTAGATTTCGCCATGGCTGTTCACTTCCAGTCCCTGCGGCGCCTTCAGCGTGCCGTTGCCGCCCAGGCCCTCGCGCCCGAACGGCAGGCCGTAGTTCAGCAGGTGCCCGCCCGGCCCGAACTGGAACATCGATACCGTGCAGGCGTTGAAGTTGGTGACAAAGACCAGCGGCGTGCCTGGACAGATTTGCCCGAGCAGCGGCTGCGAAGGGTAATACACCGCCATCGCCAGCCCGCCCGGCATGAAGAAGCCGCGCATCATGTCCTGCAGTTGCGCGATCGGGTCGGCCGAGGTGTTGAAGGTCTTCATGCACCAGTTGCCGGAATCGATGTTGTAGGACGACGTGGCGGCCCCCGCCAGCGGATCGAGGCGCGCATGGTGCTTCAACTGGTCGTACCAGTACTTGTAGATGTTGGCGGTGGCGCTGGCCCAGCTGTCGATCCAGTTCGATTGCGGCAAGGTGCCGCTGCCTTCGCGCTTGGGGTCGACCCCGATCACCGCCGTCATGCAGTTGAATTGGGAGGTGACCGCCTTTGCCGCCTGGTTGTCGCGCCGGTGGCCGACCGCATCGAGCAGGATCGCATCCTGGTCGCCGCCATCGCGATCGGGCGCGATGCGCATCTTCAGCACCGTGGATGCAAACGGCTCGGTCACGTAGTAGACGTTGGCGTCGGCCGCGGCGCAGATCTGGTATGGCCCGACGAAGACGGCATCTTCCAGCGAACCGTACACCAGGTCGGAAATCGAATGCGCCACTTGCGGCTTGTGGTTCCACAGCGGCAGCATGCCCTCGACCACCGTCAGCAGCTTGCCGTCGGTATCGTAGACCGTGATCGAATCCTCCACCTGCCCCGGCACGAAGATGCGGTCATTGATCACGCACACCGAGCGCATGACGTTGAACTTGCCGATGCCGGCCGGGTTGCCGAAACTGTGCAGCAGCGACGTCTCGCCGGGGCATTGCACGCGCTCGTCCTTGATCGGCCAGGCGGTATCGATCTTCAGCACTTCGTAGTGACCGGTGTTGGCCAGGTACAGGTTGCCGCGCGAGTCCGACGCCAGGCCCTGTGGCCACAGCAGGTCGTGCACGCTGTTGGCATCGTCGATAGTGCGGAACTGCAGCACGAATTTGCCCTCTGGCGTGAACTTGACGCAGCGGCTGCGGTCATCGCCTTCGGTGTGGAAGAATTCATCGCACACGTAGACAAAATGTTCGCCGCCGGCCTCCTTCACGAAGGCGATGCCGTTCGGATCGCTCAGTGGCACGAAGCCCTTGCCGTTGATGCCATCGGCCGCGTCGCCGAAAGCGAACTGGAAGTCGACCGAGTGCTCGTCGTATTCGAATACCACGATGCGGCCGTTGCCCATGTCGGTGCAATACATCAGGTCCTGTTCCGGATGCGGGCAAAGATGGAAAGGCATCAACAGGCGGCGCGCCTGCTCGCTGCCCTCGCCCGGCGTGTCGATCACGTGCAGCAGCGTGTTCAGGTCGGCGGTGAACACCAGCACGCGGCTGTTGCCGGTATCGCACACCCAGACATGGTCGTAATGGTCGCGCGCAATGCCGACCGGGGAATTCATGGTGAAGTCGTCCGGCAGTTCGCCGCGCGCCGTGGTGCCCGGCATGACGAGCTCGCCGTAGTGCGTAATATGATGAAATTTGCTCATGGCCATCCCTGCCTGTTTATGGAGCATTCCAGTATCCGGGTCGCCCGGAAAATAGGCAACATTGGCAGGAAAGCCCTTAACGGCAAGGACGGCGAGCTATCAAATGGCTAGGAGAGTGGACTCAAAATGGTACGGTAGCGGTGAACCAGGCGCGCACGTTGGATGACTTGCCATCGGCATCTTCCCCCTTCGCCCCCGGCGCCGGGTTACGGCCGATCTTGCGCGCCACCTGCAACTGCAGCACGGTACCGTTCACGCCGCGCCAGTTCGCCCCCAGGCCCGCGCCTTTGAGGGTGTAGCTGTTGCCCGGCCCGTTTTCGGCCAGCGCACCAGCATACAGGCCCTTGTTCAGGCGCACATGGCCAACGTCCACGAAGGCCGATAGGTCGGTGCGCAGCTGCTGCAACTCGTAGTGCAGCTCCGTGGCCAACACGTGTCCTTCGTCGCCGCTGGCCTCGCCTGCCGGGTAAGCGCGCACGCGTCCCGGGCCACCCAGCGAAATTTTCTCGCCCGATTCCAGGTTGCGCGACGCGAACTGCCCGCTGGCGTTCAGCAGCAAGCCGAAGTTGCCGGCCAGGCGCTGGAAACGGCCGAGCGAATAAGCCAGGTGGGAAAAACGGCCCTCCGTGCGAGCGCCGACGGCATCGGCGGCGGCCGACGCGGCGTTGCCGCCGAGATCCAGGTGGCCCAGGCTGAGTTCCAGGCTGGCCTGGGTCATGGCGTCCTGCTCCTGGCGGCTGAAAGTCACTGCCATCGGCAGTACTTTCACATGCTTGTCGCTGCTCTGCACGCCATTGGCAAAGTTCTCGTAACGCTTGTCGTCAAAGCCGGTGCGCAGCTGGACATTGGTGCTGCGGCTGCGCAGCAGCGGATAGGTGGCGATCAGTTGCGCCACCGACGCCGTGCCGTGCGCGTCCAGCGCCTTGAAGTCCTCGCCCAGCTTGTAGCGCATGCGCGAGAAGGCGGCGCCGGCTTTCAGGCCTTTGAAGCCCATCGGCGCCACATAGCCTGCGCGGCCGTAGCGGAAGCCGTCGCCGGCGGTAGAGGCGAGCAGCGACAACTGGCCGCCATGGCCGCCCAGGTCGTTCAATGCAGCGTTGCCGGTCAGGCGCGTGGCGCCGGTATAGCGATTGCTGGAATTGTCCAGGCTCAGGGCGCCGCTGGCCAGCGGTCCTTCGCTCAATTGCACGGCCAGGTCCGACTCGCCAAGGCCTTCTCCCTGGCTCAACTCGGCGCGCGCGCCCATGCCTGGCAAATCCTGCGTCAGCAGCAGGGCGCGCTCGAGGCGCTGCTCCTGCACCGGCTGGCCCGGCGGCACCAATGCATCGAGGTAGCGCCGCGCGATCTCCGGCCGCAGGCGTACAGCGCCGTCCGGCACCAGCCGCAGCTGGGAAATCCTACCTTCCAGCACCTGGATGGTCACCTCGCCACCGCCGATTTCCTGCGCCGGCAGGACTGCGCTGGCGACGAAATAGCCGTGCGTGCGGTAATGGCTCGTCACCGCGTTGCACGCCTGCTGCAATTCGGCGAAGCTCAGTTCACGCCCGGTAAACGGCGCAAGGACGCGCTGCAACTCGGACGGATCGAAAGCACTTGCACCTTGCAGCGCAAAGCGCCGCACCATCACTTTCTGCGCACCTTCCGGGGCAAGGCCCGGCACGGGGGCCGCATCCGGCACCACTTTTCCGGTCGCCGACGGCTGGCGCACCAGGGCCGGCGGGCGGTTCTGTTCGAGGATGCGGCCAGCGTCCGGCAAGGCTTGCGACTGTGCCAATGCGAGGGCCGGGGCGCCGAGGATGGCGAGCGCCAGGCTGTTCTTGGTATGTTTCTGCACTTCTTGTTCCCTGCTTCTTATCAGTTAGGTGCGCCGGCGCCGTTCACGCCGCCGCCGCGTACCGTTACGCGGCTGCCGCCGCCGATGGTGTACTCACGCGTTTCGCCCGCGTTTTGCGGCGTGGCGGCGGCTGCATTGTTCGCGGCCCGCACTTTCGCGCGCTGCAGCAAGTCCGACAGCCAGCCCCACTTGTCCAGGGTCGCCGTGCCGCCACCGCTGTTGACGGCTGCGACCGGCGCCTCGACCAGGGGATCGCTGTCGCTGGCCAGTTGCGTCCACACGTGCGCCCCCTGCCCC
Organism: Pseudoduganella sp. R-34; assembly: GCF_049904655.1. Taxonomy (NCBI): domain Bacteria; kingdom Pseudomonadati; phylum Pseudomonadota; class Betaproteobacteria; order Burkholderiales; family Oxalobacteraceae; genus Pseudoduganella; species Pseudoduganella sp. R-34. Next base: position 3,113,401 of record NZ_CP184572.1, on the reverse strand, counting down.
AGCGAGCCTTGCTGCCCTGGCAAGGACTGCCTTGCCGTATTGCCGATGAGGTTCTCGATCTGCTGCGGCACGCGTTTCACGGTCATCACGCCGTTGACGTAATTGACCGCATAGTTGGCCAGGCTGTTGCCCTCAATGACGATCGCATAGCCGCCAGGAGCCGACTCGCGGGCCGCAGCGGTACTGGTGCGCACATCACCCAGCAACGCGGCCGTATCGCCGCCAACGAAGCCGCTGGCCTGCCACGTCAGGGACGGGTTGCTCTCGCCATAGGCGCGCACCTGGTCGTCCGCCTTCACGATCAGTTGCGCCTGGGTGATCGTGCCGCGGGCAATTACCGAGCTGTCTGCCAGCACATAGTTCGATGCCAGCCCGCTGCCATCGGCAAGGCGGTAACCGCTGGCAATCACCTGCTTGCCGGTGCCGGCGTTGCGGTTATCGAATTGCACGCTCGCCGGCCCGTGCAGCGACAGGCTTTCGCCGTCGACCAGGCCGGACAAGGTCCCGACGTTCGACAGGACGGCATTACTGCTGCCATCATAGGCCTTGTTCGCCACGCTCACGCCACTGATCGACACCTGGCGTGGATCGATGCGGCCCGCCAGCGTCACATCCGCCGGCAGCACGTAGTTCGACAGGGCGGTGCCGGCGTTGGCGTTCACCGCTCCGGGGGCCAGATTTGCCTTGACGCTGCTGGCGCCTGCCACGTTGGCGCTGTTGTATTGCCCCTGCAGCGCACCGACCGAGGCCCCCTCGCCGGCTGCAAAGCCAGCCAGGCCGACCTGGCCCGCCGCCACCAGGGCTGAGGTGCCGCCGTCGTACGCCTTGCCCGCAACGCCGTTGACCACGGCAGCCAATGCCTTCGGCGTAATCGACGCCACGGTAGTTGCGCTATTGTTGCTGACTACATAATTGCCGGCATCCGCGCCGGCCAGCGCGATGCCGGAAACGGAAATCGCCTTGCCGTTGCCCGCGTTCTTGTCTGCGAAACCGGCATTGCCGCCTACCTGCAGCCGGTCGCCTGCAAGACGGTCGTCGGCAAAGGTCACGCTTGCAGCCAGCGAACCGTCGTACACCTTGTCCAGGCCGGCCGCGCTGACCACCAATGCGCGCGGAGCAATGCTTGCCGTTGCATTGGCAACGAAGGATACGGCGTAATTGCCGGCATCTGCGCCGCCGAGGCTGAGGCCGGACAGGACCACTGCCTTGCTGCTGCCGGCGTTTTTGTCGGCAAAGCTGCCTATGCCTCCAGTCAGTGCCAGCTGGTCGCCTGCCACACGGTCGTCCCCCAGCAGGGTCACCGAGGTGGCGGTGCTGCCGTCGTAGATCTTGTCGGTTGCAGCGACGTTGGCAGTCAGGACGCGCGGCGTAATGGCGCCGGTGCCGGCCAATGTGGTGGAAGCCAACTGGTAATTGCCGGCATCGCTGCCGGACAAGGCCAGCCCGGCCACTGTCAACGCCTTTGCGTTACCGGCATTCTTGTCGGCGAAACTGCCGCTGCCGCCGATTGCCAGCACGTCTCCCGCCACGCGGTCGTCCCCGAAGCTGGCCGCTACCGCGGTGCCGCCATCGTAAACCTTGCTGCCCTGCGCGCTGACGTTGAGCGTGCGGGGCGTGATATCTGCCGTGGCGCTGACGCTATTCGAAGCCAGCGCATAGTTGCCGGCATCGGCGCCTGACAGCACCAGGCCGCTGACAACGACAGTCTTGCCGCTGCCCGCGTTCTTGCCGGCGAAAGCGGCATTGCCGCCCACCGACAGCTGGTCGCCAGCCATGCGGTTGTCGGTAAAGCTTGCGCTGGCGGACAAGTTGCCGTCATACACCTTGTTCGAAACCAGCGTGCCCACCGTCAGCGAACGTGCAGTGATACCACCGGTGGCAGCGGCATTGGAAGATGCCAGCACATAGTTGCCGGCATCGGCGCCGCCGATGGAAATGCCGCTGACGCTGATCGCTTTGCCAGTGCCGGCATTCTTGTCGGCGAAGCTTGCGCTGCCATAGCCAAGCGAGATCGCATCGCCGGCCACACGGTCGTCGCCCAGCGTCACGGCAGCGGCCATGCCCTGGTCATACACCTTGTTGACACCGGTGGCCGTTGCGTTCAGGGTGCGTGCGCCGATGTCGGCCCTGGTGGCAAGCGAGCCCGATGCCAGCACGTAGTTGCCGGCATCGGTGCCGGACAGCGTAATGCCGCTCACGCCGACATCCTTCGCGATGCCCACGTTCTTGTCGGCAAATGTCGCGTTGCCGCTCACCGACAGCACGTCGCCGCCGACGCGGTCGTCGCCAAAAACCACTGCCGCAGCGCGGCTGCCGTCGTACACGCGGTTCACGCCGGTGGCCGTCACCACCAGCGTGCGTGCCGCGATATCCGCGATACCAGTGACAGTGCCGGACGCCAGCACATAGTTGCCCGCATCGGCGCCGCCCGTGATGGAAATGCCGCTCACGTTGACGGTCTTGCCGGTGCCGGCATCCTTGTTGGCGAAACTGGCGCCTGCGCTGCCCAGCGACACGATGTCGCCGTTCAAGGCGTCGCTTGCCAGACCGACTGCCGCATCGCTCGTCCCGTCATAGGTCTTGCCGCCGCCGGTCATGCTGACATTCAGCGTGCGGCGCACGATATCCGCCTTGGTTGCGGCCAGGCTGGACGAGAGCACATAATTGCCCGCATCGCCCCCCGACAGGGAAATGCCGGTCACGCTGACATCCCTGGCGTTGCCCGCATTCTTGTCGGCGAATGCGGCATTGCCGCCGATCGACATCACATCGCCGGCCACGCGGTCGTCGCCGAATGCCACCGTAGCAGCCTGCGTGCCGTCGTACACCTTGTTGTGGCCGGTCGCCGTCACATGCAGCGTGCGTGCCGTGATCGCGGCCGTGGTGCTGGCAGTCGGCGCGGCCAGCGAATAGTTGCCCGCGTCGGCACCGGTCAGTACCAGGCCGCTGGCCGTAACGGTTTTGCCGGTGCCTGCGTTCTTGTCGGCGAATACGGCATTGCCCGAAACCGTCAGCACGTCGCTGCCGAGCCGGTCGTCGGCAAAGGTTGCAGTTGCCGACACGCCGCCGTCGTACACTTTATCGGAGGCGCTGACGCCAACCACCAGCTGGCGCGCCGTGATACTGGCCGTGGCCGAAGCGGAGGTCGATCCCAGCACATAATTGGCCGCATCGGCGCCGGACAGCGAAAGGCCGCTCACCTGCACGCCCTTGCCGGCACCGACGTTCTTGTCCGTGAATTCAGCACCGGCGTAGTTCACGGCAAGCGCGTCGCTGCCCAGGCGATCGTCGCTGAACGAGGCATTGGCATTGGCCGAGCTGTCGTACACCTTGTCGGCGGCTGCGGCGTTCACGTGCAGCATGCGCGGCGTGATGTCGGCGCTGGTGGTTGCGGTGGTCGAGCCAAGCGAATAGTTGCCGGCGTCGGCGCCGGACAGCGACAGGCCAGCGACCGTCACGCCCTTGCCGTAGCCCGCGTTCTTGTTGAAGAACTTGCTGGACGTGTAACTTGCACTCAACTGGTCCCCGGCAATCCGGTTATCGGCCAGCGTCACGGATGCGGAATCCAGGCCGTCGTAGACCTTGTTGATGCCTGTCGCCGTCACGCTCAGCTGCCTCGGGGTCACTGTCAGCTGGCCGCCGCCATTGAACGTGATGTTATAACCCAGTTTGCTCGCCAGGTCGCCCTGGTTCAGGGCATAGGTGCCGGCGTTCCTGGTAAATCCGGTAGCGCCGGCAGAACCCGTAAGGTCGTACGAGTCGCCATCGATATAGCCCTTGACGTTATTGGCAAACGCCGGCAAGGCACCGGTGCCGTCGTACACCCTGGATGCCGATTGCGGAGTAACGACGAGGGTTGGCGATTCCTTGTACATGAACCAGTTGCCGCCACCGGCCGTATAAGCCGGCGCGACGGTGTCGTACGCCTGGTTGTAGTGCTTGCTGTAGCCGCTCATGCCCTCCAGCGTATTCTGGGTTGTATCGGAATACACGTGGTAGTAGCCGTTGACGCCGCCCTGCAGCGCGCTGCTGCCCGCGTTGTTGATGAAGCTGCCGCCCGAGGAACCATGGGCAGCCACGGTGACAGTCACGCCGCTGCCAGCAGAACCAACCAGGCTGCCGCCCGCGTTGATCACGATATCGCTGCCTGCGCTCGTCCCGCGGTTGATCACCGTAACGCGCCGGCCGCTCACTGCGCCGCCAACGGTGATGTCGCCGCTGTCATGGTTGGCCTGGCCGGCGCCCGTATGGATGGTCATGTTGACGTCGCCGGCGCTGATGGCTGTGCCGTCCGCCACCGTGATCGCCGCCTTGCCTGCGCTGCGGTAGCCGTTGACTACGCCGGCGGCGGTACCGGCATTGGCCACGACGTCAAGCGCGCCGCCCATCGTGATGTCGGACTTCAGGTCGACGCTGCGGCCAGCCTGCAGGGTCAGCCGGCCATTGCCTGCGGCATTGATCGCGTTGCCCGCATCCCAGGTGATGTCGTTGTTCGCCTGCAGCGTGATGTCCGTGCCGTCGGCCAGCGCCGCTGCAAGCTTTTGTGCGTCCACTGCGGCGTTGACGCCCGCCTTGGGATAGCCTTGATTGAATGCCAGGGACCCGCCGGCCGGGGCCGGCAGCAGGCGGAACAGGCTGACCGCGCCGGTCCACGGATCGTTGCCGTCGGCCGCACTGGCACGCGGCTGCGCGATCGCCATGGCGTCGCCGGCCCCGTTCATGGCGACGGCAAAGCCGAAGTTGCCGAATTCGTCGATATCCAGGCTGGCATTTGCGCCCTGCAGGTATTCGCGCCCGATGACCGCGGTCACGGCAGGGGATACGAAGTTGCCGCTGTAATCGATGATGCGCACCGCGCCCGGACCGGTGGTCGCGCTGCCAAGTCCGCCATTGCTCGGCGAACCGACTGCCAGTCGCGTACCGGCATCGTTCATGGCGAGGGAAGCGCCAAAACTTTCGCCTTCGACCAGGGCGATATCGAGCTTGCTGCCGCCCTGGCCGATCGTGCCGGCCAACACCGGTGTATCGAACGGCGTGGTGTACAGGTAAACCGTTCCGCGGGCATTATTCTCGCCAGGGGCTCCGACTGCCAGCTGGGTGCCGGCATCGTTCAGCGCCACGGCCGTACCGTACTGAACGTCGGGCGCCGTACCGCCGCTCAGGGTTTGCGCATACGCAAAGGTGCCTGCCGTGGCCTTGTACAGTTCAACCTTGTTGTTGTACAAGGCGCCGACTGCCAGCTTGTCGCCGGCCCCGTTCAGGGCGACCGACACGCCGAAGGCATTGCCGCCCGGGTCGACAGCCGTGATGGTCTGCTTCAATACGGGCGCCGTGAAGCTGCCGCCGAAGGCGAAGGTATAGACCTTGCCCGCCAGGTCTTCGCCCAACGCGCCCACAGCCATGACCGTGCCGGAGCCGTTCAGCGCGACCGCGGTACCGAAGGAATCGTTGCCGGTCAGCTTGGCCGACATATTGTAGTTGTTACCCCCGGTGTAGCCATAGCCGATGGTTCCCGCCAGCGTGCCGCCGCTGAACTTGTCGTCGCTGAAGGTGAACAGGCGCACCGCGCCATAGGTCACCCCGGCAGCGCCGCCGTTGCCGGCGTCGAATGGTGCGCCAACGGCCAGCCCCTTGCCGTCGGAAGTGAGCGCCACGCTGGAGCCGAAGGTGTCGCCTGTGTTCAGGCCGGCCACATCCTGGTTCTTGCCGCCGCTGAAGCCCTTGCCGATTGCCGCCTCGAAGGTCCACTGGTTGGCGAAACTGCCGATCACGATATTCTTCGGGTCCAGCAGCAGGCTGCCGCCTTTGCCGATCTCGAGCCGCTCCAGGCCCACATGGCGCAGGTCCTCATGCGAAGAGATCTCCACCGCACCGCCGCGCGACTGGCCGCCGGCCTTGACGGCGCCCAGCATGGTGGTCTGCCGGTCCGACCAGACAATCGCGGTGCCGCCCTGGCCTGCCCAGCCGCGCGCCGAGACGTCCAGCACGGTGCTGTCGTTGAGGAAGGTGGCGTCGGCATTGCCAATGCCGGCCGTGCTCCCCCAGCGGGCGGTAAAGCGATCCGCATCCGGCGCATCGTCGCGCCTGGCGCCGCCCTGGAATGCGCCGCCTACGCGTACCAGGCCGCCCTGGGTGGCGCCCGAAGCATCGACTGTGGCGCCCATCAGGCGCACGTCGGCGCCGCTGATGTCGACGCGGCCGCCTTTGCCTGCGATGCCGCGTGCCGCCTGGCGGCCGGAAGACAACAGGCTGCCGCCCGCGCGCAGCGACACGGTGCCGCCGTCCGTTGCGCCGCTGGCGTCGGCCGACGCCGCATTGCTCTCCACCAAGCTGGCGCCGGAGGACAGGCTGATATTGCCGCCCAGCCCGTTCCTGCCCGCAGCGGACAAGGCCGACGCCGCAGACAGGTCGCGCTCCGCCTTCACTTCAATGGCGCCGCCACGCGCGCCGTCGCTGCGAACGGCGAGATCGAGCGCGACGAAACCGCCTTCGACCTGGATCCTGCCCCCTTGCCCCCGGCTGGCCGAAGCATCAAGCTGGCCTGCGTGCACCTGGCCGTCGCCGACCAGGCGGATCGTTCCGCCGTCGGCAAGCAAGCCTCGCGCCTGTACCAGGCCGGCGTTATTGACGGTGGAGCGCGCCAGCGCATCGGCAGCTTTGGCTGTCAGCACCACCTGGCCGCCGTCGGCTTGCAGTAGGCCCTTGTTTTCAGCCAGCGCATCAAGCGCGCCCTTTTCCACGCGCACGGCAATCAAGCCATCGCCGCGGAAGTCCAGGCTGATCGCATTGCCCGCCGCCAGCGCAACGCTGCCGCCCTGCGCCTTGATGGCGCCGGTATTGGAGACTGCCGGCGCCAGCAGCGCGACAATCCCGCCGTCGGCATTGATGCTGCCCGCATTGCGCACGGCGGCCATGCCGCTGCCGCTGAAGTTGTAGCTGCCCGACAGGAAGGACTGGTCCGAAATGCCAAGGCTGGTGGCAACCAGGCCGCCCACGTTGACCTGGGCGCCAGCGCCGAACAGCACGCCCTGCGGATTCACCAGGAACACCTTGCCGTTGGACGACAGCCTGCCGAAGATCGCGCTTGCCTCGCCGCCCACCACGCGGTTCAATGCCACGGCCGATGCGTTGGGCTGGTTGAAACGCACCAGTGCCTCGGCCCCGATGTTGAAACCCTGCCAGTTCATGATCGCCTGTTGCGTGGCCTGGCTGACAGTCATGCTGTTGCCCTGCACATTCACGCCCGCCTGGCCGGCCACCAGCTGCATGCCGTTCGGCAGTGCGTTGGCCGGCGGCGCCCCGGCATTGGCCGCTCCCGCCATCGCGAGGCTGCCCGCCAGCACGGCGACGGCACGGCGGCGAACGCCGCCCTTGCCGTGGCTGCGCGAGCCTTCGGCAACGGCGACCCAGCAGCGGTGCAGCGTGCTCCAGACGAGGCGGTAAAAACGGTTGGCGGAGGCGTGTTTGTGCATGGTGTTTCCTTAAACGTGCAGGTTGAAGTCGGCGCGCAGCGTCACGCGGGCGCCCTGGCGCGCCGCCGGCTGCAGGTACACCAGCTGGCGGCCTGTCGCTTCATTTTCGATTTCATAGCTGCCTGCCTTGACGGCCGGCTGGGCGGCGGCAGAGAACACCACCGTAAATTGCCTGGCCTCCGCGCCCTCCGGTGCGAGCCTGGAACTCACAACCGCCTCCACCATGATGGGCAGCGCGCGGTACTCCGGATGGTTCAGCCAGAACTGCCGCCCCACCAGGCTTTCCGCGGCGCCGCGGCTCCAGGCAAAGCCGCTGCCGCCCTCTTGCGCGCGCACGGCCGGTGCGCCCAGGCCAAGGCCCGCCGCCAGCAAGGATCCGCCGCCCGCCTTCAACAGGGTGCGCCGGGAAGTCACTCGATCAGTCATCATTGTTCTCCCATTCCATGGTCCGGTGCATGCCGGACATTCCAGTTTCCTTGAAGCCGAGGCGCCTATACAGCGTCCCGGCCCGATTATTCAGTGCTACGTGCAGGCGCAGCGGCAGTCCCGCGCCGCAGGCTTCGCGCTGCAGGCCGTGCAGCAGCACGCTGCCGATGCCGCGTCCGCACCATGCCGGCAACAGTGCAATGTCGACCAGCCAAAGCGCCCCGCCCGACTGCGCCAGCACCATCCGGCCGACTGCGGCGCCTTCGCATTCAACGATGTCGAAGCGGGCGTCCGGAAAGTCTTGCAGGTATGAGTGCCGCTGCGCGACGAACTGCATGTCGAGCAAGGACTGCAGCATCGGCTGCGCCAGGCCGGGCAACTCGTGCAGCCGCACTGCGCCGAACAGCCCGCGCAGGAACTCGTGGTCCCCGCCCGACTCGGGGCGCAACGTCACGTCCATCAGGAACGCGGCGGGAACACGCCCTGCAACGCGATACAGAACGCCATGCCCAGGTAAGGCTGGCAATTGTTATGCGGCTGGCTGCCGCCGGCCGTGGCCAGGACATCCGGGCGCATCGGCTGCATGCCGCTGGTGGTCTTGCTGTACACCTGGTTCGACACCGCCGATTTGGCAAAGCCGCTGGAAGGGCCAGGAGCCATCTGGTCGGCCGCCACCGTCGTCGCCTGCAGATTGTGGCTATGCGCCGGCACTTCCGTTTCCTGCAGGGTGACGTATGCACTGCCGCCGCTTTCGCCAAGGTAGCGCGGCGACAGGCCAGCGCCCTGGCCCGGATGCAGCGGCGTGCGCCCGTTCAGGTCGGGCAAGGCGAAGGTGCTCTTGCCGTCGCCGCCGTAAGTGGTGCCCAGCAGGGAAAACAGCGCCGTGTTCTGCGCGATGGACATGATCTGGCCGTCGCACCTGGCCCAGCCCTGCGGCACGACACTGCCGGGGAACATGCGGATTTCTGCTACAAATGCTGACGTCATCGGACGCTCCTCAGTTAGGGTTCGGGAAGACCCCGTACAACGAAATGATGAAATGAAGGCCCAGGTACGGCGCCATGTTGTCGTGCGGCTGCGAAGCGCCGGCCGGGGTGATGGCGTTGGCGGCCATGGGCTGCACATTGTTGTCGGAACGGCCGTAGATGGCCGAGGCGCTCGTCACGGTCGCGGCGGGGAAGCCGGTAAAGTTGGTGAAGGCCCCGCTTCCGCGCTCGCTGCTGCCGACGATGGTGTGCGTATGGTTCGGGATCTGCTGCACGGTCAGGGTCACCGACTCGGCGCCGCCCTTCTCGCCGATCTGGATGCTGCGGCCCGACAGCGTGCCGTTGTGCACCGGCACCCGCCCCTGCATGTCCGGCAAGGCAAAAGTACTCTGGCCGTCGCCGCCATACGTGGTGCCGATCAGCTGGAACAGCGTCTCGTTTTCAGAAATAGCCATCAGCTGGCCGTCGCAGAAGGCCCAGCCGGCCGGCGCGAAATTACCGGCAAACAGGCGAATTTCGCCGACATAGGGATCAGACATGATCGCCTCCGATTAAGTAGATGAAGGAAATACGCCCTGCAGCGCAATGATGAAATTCAGCGCCAGATAGGGTTGCGTGTTCTCGTGCGCCTGCGAGCCGCCGATGCTCGACACCTGGGTCGGTACCAGGCCGACATTGGGGCTGCCGTTGAAGACATCGGCACTCAGGCGGCCCTTGCGCGCCAACAGCGCGCCATTCGGGTCGCTGCTGCTGGCCAGGGCCGTACTGGCGTTCAAGCGATGGCTGTGGGCGGGCAGCTCGGCCTGGGTCAGCGTGTGCGCAAACTCGCCTCCCGCCTGGCCGCGCATCATGGTGTCGCCGTCGTGCACCGGCATCCGGCCGCGCAGGTCCGGCAGCGCGAAATTGACCCGGCCGTCGCCGCCATAGGTGGTCCCCAGCAGGGAGAACAGGGCCTGGTTTTGATTAATTGGCAATAATTGCCCATCGCACTTCGCCCAGCCTTTGGGCGCATAGTTAAATGAGACGAGCCTGATCTCGCTCAGGTATGGCTCTGCCATAAGAACTCCTGGTGGGTTAATTGTTAAATGTGGCGTGGTATTGCACACGGCTGCCATCGCGGCCAGCCGGCCGGATTGGCCGGCGGCGCGACTTCCGGCAGGGTCAGCGTCAGCGGGGTGGCGGCGATGGAGAATGCGGCCCCGAGGCGGGCCTGGAAGTAGCTTACAACTGTCGACACGGCAATCCTGATTGCTTTCTAATATTGAAAAAACTTCACATTGTACGATGAAATTTCCTTAAGCTGGATTACATTTTTGACATAAACCGATATGGTTTTGCTACAACAACGGTTTCAAATAGTGAAACGCAAGTGATTGCAAAGTTTATACTTGCCGGGATGTAGTCCGTCTCTCCTACGGCGTGAATCGTCATGAACCGTAATTTCCTGGCCACCTGTTTCGGCGCCTCACTTGCCATTTATGCACGGCTGGTGTACGCCACCTCCACAGTCGTCATCGGGGCCGAGGATGATTGGGCCCCCTATTCGTCGGCGCCCCGGCAGCACGCGCAGGGATTCGCAGTGGACGTGGTGCGCGAAGCCTTTGCCCTGGCAGGAGTCCAGGTCGAGTTCAGAGCCCTGCCCTATTCGCGCTGCATGGCTGAAACGCGTACCGGCCAACTGACAGCATGCTTTGACGCGGTGCCGAATAGCCTGATCAGGCCGCATTACCTGTGGCCGCGGATGCCGCTGTTTTCGACCCGTATGAATATCTACGCGCGCTCGGGCTCGATCCAGCGTGGCCTGCGCGCCAAAGACCTGGAGGGACACACCGTCGGCGTACAGCGGGACTATGAGTACGGTGAGGAATTCGACGTCAACACGCGGATCCGCCGCCGCGTGGTGGACAAGAACGAATATGGATTCCGCATGCTGATGGCCAATCGCATCGAGTACATGGCGGCCGAAGAGCGTATTGCCAACGCCCTGTTCCGCAGCAAGCCAGGTGAATTCGCCGGGCGTTTCACGCTGGTGGGGACAGTCGCTACCCCCGACCTGTTCATCGCTTTCAGCAAGACCGCGCCGGGCAGCAGCGAGATGCTGGAGCGATTCAACCAGGGCTACGACAGGCTGCTCAATTCGCCGCGCTACAAGCAGATCGAAAACCGGTGGTTCAAATGACCCGCTCGATCGCCGCTCGCCTGTTGCGCATCATCTTCGGCTGCTACTTCATCGTGACGGTGGTGGTGACCGTTATCCAGCTCACCGCGGAGTACAGGCATACCCGTACCCGCGTCGAGAGCGAAATCGAAGCCATGCAGCACACCTTCGGCCCCGGCATCGCCGACGCCATGTGGCGCTTTAACGATGACATCATGCGCGGCATCCTGGCCGGCATGAAAGAGCTGCCGATCGTGGTGGGGATCAAGGTCGTCGACGACCAGGGCAAGCTGGTTCGCGCTGTCGGCACCGTGCTCGACGACCAAGGCAGGCATATGCAGGCCCAACCCGACGGCCGCCTGGCGCCGCCGTCGGGCAACGACGGCCTGTTCGGCCAGATCTTCAGCCGCGAATTCCCGATTTCGTACAAGCTTGAAAACGGCACGCCGCAGGAAATCGGCAAGTGGACAGTCTATTCCAACCGGCGCATCATCCTGGGCCAGGTCGAGTACGGCTTCTTCCTGATCCTGGTGAATTCAGTGATCAAGACCCTGGCGCTGTGGTTCATCTTCGTGCTGGTGGTGCGGCACTGGCTGGGCAAGCCGCTGCAGCAACTGAGCGACTATGTCGGCCACCTGAACATCGACAATCTTGGCAGCACGCCGCTGCAGCTGCAACATGGAGGCAACACGGAACTGGACCTGCTGGCCAACAAGATCAACGAAATGCGCGAGAACATCCTGACCGGGCTGTCGGAGAGGGCCGTGCTGTACGAAGAACTGGCCGTCCTCAACGAATCGCTGGAACGGCGCGTGGCCGAACGCACCGAAGCGGCGCGGCATGCGCAGGACGAACTGGCGCGCAGCGAGCGGCTGGCGGCCCTGGGTTCGATGGTGGCCGGCATTGCGCATGAACTCAACACGCCGATCGGCAACAGCCTGGTTGCCGCCAGCACCCTGCACGACAAGATCGATGCACTGGGCCGGCGTTTCGAGGGCGGCCTGCGGCGCTCGGACATGCAGCAGTTCCTCGACGAAGCCGACGGCATCGGCCTGCTCCTGACGCGCAACATCGAGCGCGCGGCCAGCCTGGTATCGAGCTTCAAGCAGGTGGCTGTGGACCGCACCAGTTCCCAGCGCCGCAAGTTCGACCTTGGCGCGGTCATCCAGGAGAACATGAACACCTTGTCGCCGGTGCTGCGCAAGACGCCCTACCAGATCACGGTGGACGTTGCTGCCCTGGTGGCGATGGACAGCTACCCCGGCCCGCTGGGCCAGGTACTGGCAGCCCTGGTGAACAACGCCATCATGCACGGCTTTTACAATCGCGATCACGGCCGCTTGTCGATCACCGTGCCGGTGCCTTCCGGCGAGCAGGCCGAGATCGTCATCAGCGACGACGGCGCCGGCATCGCGTCCGGCCACCTCAATCGCATCTTCGATCCCTTCTTCACCACCCGCATGAGCGAAGGCAGTTCAGGGCTGGGCCTGAACATCGTGCACAATATCGTCACCACCATCCTGGGCGGCAAGATCCACGTCGACAGCATGCCCGGCGTGGGCACTACCTTCCGCATCACGATCCCGCTGGATGCGCCGATGCACCACGAAGAACCGATTATTCCGCGGGCCTGAGCAGGACCGGCACTTCCTTGAAGGCCGGCGTGGCCGAACCGCGCGCCACCAGCTCCGGGGAAATCAGCGGCGTCAGTTCGGGGAAATAGCCGAACACGTCGCCATCGGGCACGTCATACTGCACCAGCTGGTAGCCGCTGCATGTGCGCGCGATGCCGTCCGGGGATGCTGCGTGCACGTCCACCAGTTGGCCGTCGCGCAGGCCGAGGCGCGCCATCGTCGCAGCGGAAATGAACAGCACCTTGCGCGTGTGGTGCACGCCGCGATAGCGGTCCACCTCGCCCGTGGTGTCGCGATAGACGGTGGTGTTGTACTGCCGGTGCGCGCGCACAGTGGCCAGGCACAGTACCTCGTCGCCAAAGGATGCGCGGGCACGGCCCATGATGGTGTCCTGCGGCAGCGCGATAGCGGTGAATTGCGCCTTGCCGCTGGCAGTCTTCCAGTCGCGGTTGCGCGCGCTGTTCGGCAGGTGGAAGCCGCGCGGCTGCGCGATGCGGTCGTTGTATTGCTCAAAGCCCGCCACGGCGGTGCTGGCGACCTGTTCGATCAGCGACCGCGTCACGCGGTAATCGCTGCCCATGGCCTGCCAGTCGATGCCGGGCGTCGGCGCGCCTGCCGCCAGCGTATGGCGCGCCAGCTCGGTGACGATATGCGGCTCCGAACGCAGCTTGGCGCTGGCCGGGTCGCTGCGCCCAGCCGAGGCGTGCACCATGCTGGCCGTGTCTTCCACGCTGACGAACTGGCGGCCGCCCTGCTGCTCGTCGCGCTCGGTACGGCTCAGGCAAGGCAGCAGCAAGCCGACCTGTCCCGGATGCAGGTGGGTGCGGTTCAGCTTGGTCGCGATATGCACCGTCAACTGCAACCGCTCCATCGCCTGCAGCACGCGCGGCGTATCCGGCCCGGCCACGGCAAAATTGCCGCCCAGGCCAAGGAAGGTATGCACCGAGCCGTCCATGATGCCCTTGATGGCCGCTACCGCGTCGAGGCCATGCTCGGCCGGCGGCGTAAAGCCGAACACACGTTGCAGGCCCTCCAGCCATTCCTTCTTTGGCCGGTTGGTCACGCCGACAGTGCGGTCGCCCTGCACGTTCGAGTGGCCGCGCACCGGCATCAGGCCGGCGCCCGGCTTGCCCACATTGCCGCGCAGGAGCATCAGGTTGACCAGCATCTGGATCGTCTCGATCGCATGCTCGTGCTGGGTCAGGCCCATGCACCAGGTGGCGATGGTGGCCCTGGAGGCGATATAGATTGCCGCCGCCTTTTCAATCTGCTCGCGCGGCAGGCCGCTATCCTGCTCCACCTGCTGCCACGACTGCGCACGCACGGCGGCGGCGAATTCGTCGAAACCGCTGGTGTGGCGCGCGATGAAATCGCGGTCCAGCACCTTGCCGCCCGCATCCTCCGCCTCCAACACGGCCTTGCACATGCCGGTAATGGCCGCCAGGTCGCCGCCCACGCGCACCTGGAAATACTCGCTGGCGATGCGGGTGCCGCGGCCGGTCAGGGTCTCGAGCGGCGATTGCGGATCGGCGAAACCGCGCAAGCCCGGCTCCAGCATCGGGTTGAAGGCAGCAATGCGGCATCCGCGCAGCGAAGCTTCGCGCAAGTCGCCCAGCATGCGCGGATGGTTGGTGGCAGGGTTCTGGCCGAATACGAAGATCGCCTCCGCATGCTCGAAGTCCTCGCGCGTGACGGTGGACTTGCCCACGCCCAGTGTCGTGCCCAGCGCCATGCCGGACGACTCGTGGCAGTAGTTGGACGAGTCGGGCATGTTATTGGTGCCGAACGCGCGCGCGAACAATTGATAGGGGAACGCAGCCTCGTTGCTGCTGCGGCCAGACGCATAGAACACGGCGCGGCCCGGCGCATCGAGTGCACGCAGCGCGCCCGCAGCGAGCTTGAACGCCTCATCCCATTCGATTTCGCGGTAGGTATCGCTGGCACGGTCGTACAGCATGGGCGCGGTCAGGCGGCCAAAACCCTCCAGCTCCCACTCGGCGCGGGTACGCAGCGCCGCCACAGGATTGGCCGCAAAGAATTCCGGGGTGGCGCGGCGTGCCGTTGATTCATGCGCAATCGCCCACGCGCCCTGTTCGCAGAAATCGACCGCCTTGTCCTTGGGCGAATCCGGATAGGCGCAACCCGGGCAATCCACCCCGCCCGGCTGGTTCAATTGCGGCAGTACTTTCAACGCCGGCAGCGGGCTGTTGCTGCGCAATGCCTTGGCGGTGCCATGCAGCGAGCCAAGGCCGCCAGCGGGTTTGTCGTAGAAGCGAATCGGATGCTGCACAAGAATCTCCGGCCATTCTGTCAAGCCCGCGATGTTAACATATGAAAGTCGGGGTCAGGTCTGGCAATCGGACAAAAAGCGGACAAAAAGCGCACGAGCGTTCAGAGAATGGCGGATTGCCAGACCTGACCCCGACTTTTGGCTTGCTACTGTTGAGTTGCCTTGTGACAACGAGGCCTGCGGCGCGGTAGCTGGGACGGTCGTGTTTGATTTATACTTCGCCTGCGCCTTATACCCGCGCAACGTTTCCTACTGGCCAAACCCTCGCCTGGCATGTTCTCCTTTCAGGAGATGGTTGTGCGCCAAATTCCCAGAATCCAGACGTTCAAGTTCAAGATTTCAGCCCTGCTGGTGCTGATGGTCATGGTCGCCACTGCCCTGGTTGCCGGCGTTTCCTTGCTGGTGGCGGAGCATGAGATGCGCAAGGTGATCGCCGCGCAGGAGATGTCCATGCTGTCGAGTGCCGCTGCCTACCTCGACCGCGACATAACTTCCAAACAGCAAGTTTTGCGGGTGCTGGCTGAGAGCTTGCAGGCCGAGCCAATCGCGCCGGCCAAGGTTCAGGCGCAGCTCGAGTTGCGCGGGGCGCTGCGCGACGAGTTCTTCAACGTCACGGCCTACGATCCCGACGGCAAGCTGGTGGCCAACCTGCAGGACCGCCGCATGATTGGCAAACTCAATAGCAAAAACCGCCAGTACTTCCGCGACACCATCGCGGCCCAGGAAGGCATCGTCTCGGCGCCGTTCCGCAGCGTGCTGTCCGGCCGGCCGGTGCTGGCAATCACGCAACCGGTGTTCCGCCGCGATGGCAATATCGACTACGTTCTGGTGGGGACCATCGACCTGCAGCGCCCTGCCTTTGCCGGCCAGTTGAACGCCCTGCGCGGCAAGGCCGAAGGCTATCTGTTCATCCTGACCGCGGACGGCACAATGCTCTACCATCCCGACCAGAGCCGCGTGCTGACCCAGGCGGCCGGGCCGGGCACGCTTGGCCAGGTCGTGCTGGCCGATGCGGATGGCTGGCGGGAGGACGCCGTCGATGACGGCAGGCCGGTGCTGCTGGCGCACAAGCGCCTGAAGAAGGCTGACTGGACGATTGCCGTCTCCTTTCCTGTCCGCGATGCTTTCGCCTCCATGGCCAGCCTGCGCTGGCGCGCCCTGCTGGCCGCCTCGGTGGTGGCCCTGGTGGCTGGTCTGGCGGCATGGCTGCTGATGCGCGCCCTGCTGTCGCCCCTGTACAAGCTGTATGGCCAGGTGCGTGCCTTCGGCCGCGGCACCATCGATATCGAACAATTCAACTCCGGCAAGCCCGATGAATTCGGCCACCTGAGCCGCGCCTTTTACCAGGTTGCGCGCCAGCAGCAGATGGCCGAGCGTAACCTGCAGCGCCTGGCCACTACCGATCCGCTGACGGGCGCGCACAACCGCCGCATGTTCGATGAATTCTTCCCGCAGGCGCTGAAGCGCGCCATTCGCGCCGGCCAGCAGATCGGCCTGGCCGTGCTCGACATCGACTATTTCAAGGGCATCAACGATAACTTCGGCCACCAGGCCGGCGACGCCGTGCTGGTGCAGTTTGCCGATCGCCTGCGCAATGCCGTGCGCAGCACCGATACCGTGGCGCGCATCGCCGGCGATGAATTCGTGATCGTGTTCGAACATCTGGAGGCCGGCCACGACGTCAACCTGCTGGGGCAGAAAATCGTAGCGGCCATGCAGGCACCGTTCGTGGTCAACGGCCGGCCGCTGAACGTCACCGCCAGCATCGGCATCGCCCTCACCACCGAGCTGCCGGCCGACGTCGACAAGGTGATGCTGGCCGCCGACCAGGCCCTGTATTGCGTCAAGGCCGCCGGCCGCAACGGCTTTGCCGTCAATACTGTCGGCGCCGAGCGCATCCTGTCGGTGCGCGATTTTGCAGCGCCTGCCAAGGCCGACAAGGGCGAGAAGAAGAGCTGGCCGTCCAGCCGCTTCTGATCAATGCGGCGACGGGATCGACGCAGGCCGCACCTGCGATTGCGCCATGCCGGACATGCTGCGGCACTCGCTGGCGCAGCGGCGGCAGGCGATTGCGCAATCCTTGCAATGCTCGTGCGTGTGCTGTTCGCACTCGTCGGCACAGGCGTCGCATATATCGGCACAGGCTTCGCACAGGCTTGACGCCAGCTTGCTGCCGCGCTGCATCAGGCCGACGCATACGCGGCACACCTGTGCGCAATCGATATCGGTGGCAATGCAATGGGCCAGGCTGGCCACGTCCTGCTCCTGCAGGCAGCTGGCGGCGCAGTGGTCGCAGGCAGCGGCGCAATCATTGCAGGCTTCGATGCAGCTCTGGTACTGTTGCTGGGTCATGATGGCCTCCTTTCGGAAAGGGCCAGACTAGCACTCACGGGGCTTGGGGCGCGCACAGCTTGCTCCATGCGGAACTCGCCGACCAGGGCCACCAGCGTTGCCGCCTGCTGCTGCAAGCTTTCCGCCGCGGCGGCAGCCTGCTCGACCAGGGCGGCGTTTTGCTGCGTCACCCCATCCATCTGGCTGATGGCCTGGTTGACCTGGCCGATGCCGGTGCTCTGCTCACCGCTGGCCGCGCTGATCTCGTGCACAATTTCGCTGACGCGCCGCACGCTGGCCACCACTTCGTCCATCGTGGTGCCGGCTTGCGCCACCAGCGCACTGCCCGCATCCACTTCGCCCACCGAGCTGCCGATCAGCTCCTTGATCTCCTTCGCCGCGGCAGCGCTGCGCTGGGCCAGGTTGCGCACCTCGCTGGCCACCACTGCAAAGCCGCGCCCCTGCTCGCCGGCGCGCGCCGCCTCCACCGCCGCGTTGAGGGCCAGGATATTGGTCTGGAACGCGATGCCGTCGATCACGGAAATGATGTCCACCACCTTGCGCGAGGAATTGTTGATCGAGGCCATGGTGTCGACCACCTGCGACACCACCTGGCCGCCCCGCATAGCCACCTCGGATGCCTGCGCAGCGAGCTGGTTGGCCTGGTGCGCATTGTCCGCGTTCTGGCGCACGGTGCTGGTCAACTGTTCCATCGTGGCGGCAGTCTCCTCCAGCGCACTGGCTTGCTGCTCGGTGCGTGAGGACAGGTCGGTATTGCCCTGCCGGATTTCAGTGCTGGCCGTGGCCACGCTCTCCGACGATTCTCGCACCCGCGCCAGCACCGAATGGATCTTGGCCACGAAAGTATTGAAGCCGGTGCCAATGACGGCCAGCTCATCGTTGCCGCGCACCTCCAGCCGCGCACGCAGGTCGGCATTGCCGCTGGCAAGGCCAGTCATCGCGTCGGCCAGCTCCCGCACTGGCCGCATCAGCCGGAACAGCACGGTCACCAGGATAAGCCCCATTGCCACTGCGCAGACCAGGGAAACCAGCAACGTGTATTTCAGCAGTTCGCGCGCCGGCGCAGTTGCCACCGCATGCGGGAAGCTCATCTTCACCGCCCACGGCGCGATATCGGGGTGCAGCGTCAACGGTTGAATCAGGTGCACCATGTCACCCTTGTCGGTGTACTCATAAGGCTGGCCGGTACGGATCGCTTCCAGGC
Organism: Pseudoduganella sp. R-34; assembly: GCF_049904655.1. NCBI lineage: Bacteria > Pseudomonadati > Pseudomonadota > Betaproteobacteria > Burkholderiales > Oxalobacteraceae > Pseudoduganella > Pseudoduganella sp. R-34. Next base: position 3,094,879 of record NZ_CP184572.1, on the reverse strand, counting down.
CTTCCTTCGGGATGTCGGAGGCGGCCTTGCCGATCAAGGCTTCGCTGGGACTGCTGGCATACAGGCCGCCGTTCGACACCAGCGCCAGGCGCCCGCCTTCGATCGACTTCAGGCCTTTGAGGATTTCACCCAATCGCGTCAGCATGAAGTCGGCGCTGGCTGTGCCGCGGAATTCGCCGCCGATCATGATCGGGGCCACCAATGACGCCATCAGCACGTCCTTGCCGTTCACCGGATAGGAATACGGTTCGGTGAAGAACACCTTGCCGGTACGCTTCGGTATGTCGTACCAGTCGTTGGCCCCCGGCTTGGGATCGAACACGATCGGCTCCACATTGGTGCCGCCGCCCGCCGCCTTGGTGTAGTAAGGCATGTAGCGCCCGCTGGCGTCGAATTCAGGCTTCTTGCCGGCGTATTCGGCATCCTTGCTGTCCAGCGCATTCGGTTCCCAGGTGACGGCGGCGCCAATCAAGTCTTCCGAACCGAGCACCACGGTCTTGGTAATCTCACCGGTTTGTTCACGCGACAGCGGCAGGTTTGCGCCGCGCGTGGCACGCTGGGTAGCGCCAAGCTGGATGACGGTCGCCAGGTTGCGGACGATGCGCGACTGCAGGGCCGACGCAGCCGCTGCGGCCTGGGTGCGCGCCAGGTTCATCGCATCGCGTTCGGCCGTGCGGCTGGCCTCGTACCCGGTCACTGCGGCGGTAATGGCCAGGCTGAGCACCACCAGCGTCGTAGCCGTGATATTGATCTTGGCATTCAGTGAGAGGTTCGACAACATGCGACGCTCCTCAGAAGGTCTTGGCGACAGTCAGGACAAAAGTGGCTTTCTCCGTGTTCGAAAAGGCCAGGTGGCCATTGGCATCGGGCACGCCGCTGGTGTATTCCCGGTATACATTGGTGGCGCCCCAGCCGCGCGTGACGGCGGCAGCAACCGACCAGCCCCCTTCCAGCGCCTTGGTCACCCCGGCCTTGGCATCGCGCCAGTCCCAGATGTCGTTGCCGGCTCCGCCGACGCGCGCATCGCCCGCATGCAGGTTGAGCGTATAGCCGTTGCCGAGGTCCTGATTCAGGCCGATATCGAGGTAGCGCGTGCCGCGCCCGTGCGTGATGCCGAAGAAATGCGGGCTGACCGTGTAGTTGTATTTGACGTAGGCAGACTTATACGTCAGGCCCAGCGACAACTCGGTGTAGTTGAAGGTGGTATCGGTGGCGCTGACCTTGGCGCCCGGATACAGGTACTCATACAGGATCAGGCTGTAGCCGATATCGCCCCTGGTAACCGAATAGCCGGCGTACAGATCCCATTCGATCTTTGCATTTTCAATAAACTTGTCGCTGACATTCGAGGCCCAGGTGCCGGCGACCAAGCCGCTGGGATGGACATAATCGACGCCAATTTGCAACGCCGGCTTGTCCCACGTTTGCCGGATGCCGCGTGAGACATATTGGCTGGCAAAAGTAACGGTAGTGGTAAGTGTAGGCGCTGGCGCTGGTGCTTCCTGCGCCATGACCGCGTGCGGCAGCAAGGCCGCCAACCAGAAGCAGCGTTTCATCACACCCTCGCTTTCTTATTGTTTGGGGAGATGCAAACAATACTATCAGGCTATGCGGAGTAGCTCCAAACGATACTACGCTGCAACAGCCTTGCGTGCGTGCTTGACGCGGTACATGGCCTGGTCGGCCAGCTCCATCAGCCGGTCCATATCCTGCCCGTCTTCCGGGCTGATGGCGTAGCCGATGCTGGCGCCCAGGCGCAAGGCGCGGCCTTCAAATTCAAACGGCGCGCCGATCGCGGTGGTGATGCTGTTGCACTTGTTGCCGACGCCATCGCGGTCGCGCACGCCGCACAGGATGATGCCGAATTCGTCGCCGCCCAGGCGCGCCGCCAGGTCTTCCTGCCGCAGCTCGCGCGAAATGCGTTCGGCCACCTGGCGAATGGCGGCATCGCCGGCACGATGGCCCAGGTTGTCGTTGATCGCCTTCAGGCCATCCATGTCGATGTTGACCACCGCCACGCTGCTGGCAGCGCGCCCGGCTTGGGCGAGTTGCTGGCGCAGGCGGTCGTAAAACAGGGCGCGGTTCGCAAGGCTGGTCAGCGCGTCGTGCGTAGCGCGGTAATACAGGTCGCTCGACTCGTATTGCACGGCATGGTAGATGGCGGCGCCGATCAGTTCCGACAGCAGGCCGAGGATCTGCGCCTGGTAAGCATCGAAGGCATTGACGTGCGGCGCGCCGACCTTGAGCACGCCGACGCTCTCGCCTTCGTGGCGCAAGGGCACCACCAGCATCGAACGCAGGCCGACCTTGCGGCAGGCGGCGCGGTCGACGCGGGGGTCGGTTTCGGAATCGTCGCATTGCAGGATCCGGTCCTGCGCCACGCACAGGCCGGACAGGCTGCCTTCGCGTTTCAGCCGCAAGCCGAGGGCACCTTCGGCGACGCCGGCGGCGGCGCGGTACACCATGTCGTTGCCCTCGGCCAGTTCCACCACGGCGGCTGTCGCGCCGCACAGGGCGCCGGCACGCTGGCACACTAGGTGCATCACGCCCCCAAGGTCCAGGCCCCGGCGTGCAATATCGGTTTGTAAGTTGATAATCTCCAGCAATACCGCCGGATTAAGGTTCAGCGCATCCATCGTGCCACGACCACAAAATCTCACACATTTTCACAGCTTTCAGTGTGATGCATTTGTGACCGTTTGGCAACTTTTTTAGCTTCTTTTATGCTAGCTTTTGCAGCGACGGCACGCGCTTTGCGATGCATCGCGCGGCGGCCCAGCCATAACACCAGGCCGGTGACCATGAAGGCTAGCGGTGCCAGGCCGCTGAAGGACACCAGCACCCGGCCCGCCATGCCGAAGGCCTCGCCGGTATGCAGGGGGAATTGCCAGTTCATGAAGGTATCGCCCGATGCTGCATTCAGTGGATCGCGCACGCGCAGCACCGCGCCGCTGACGGCATCCACGCTGACCCGGGTACTGCCGTCGCCCTCGCGGATCTCGCCGGGCTGGCGCAGGCGGATTTCATAAGGCGCCTTGGCCGAAGCGAGCGACACGCGCGACAGGCGGCCCTGCGGCACGCGCTGCTGGGCAATCTCCATCGCCGCCGCGACATTGATCGGCTTGCGGCCCTGGTCCGGGCCATTGGCCACCTTGCCGTTGTGCTCCAGCGTAGCCACTGCGCCGACCACCGGGCGCACCCAGTCCGGCAAATTCATCGCCAGGCCGGTAAAGCCCAGCACGGCCAGCACCGGGGTCATGAAAAAGCCTGCCGAACGGTGGAAGCTGTAATTGAACTGGCGCGAGGTGACGGCGCCGCGCACAGCCAGCGCCTTGCGCAGGCTGGCCAGCGTGTGCTTCGGCCACCAGAGAGCAAAGCCCAGCAGCGAGGTAATCGTCAGCAGCAAGCCGGCGATGCCGATCACCGTCTTGCCGACGTCGCCGGCAAACATATAGCGATGCAGCAGGAACAGGGTCGGCATCAGCAGCTCGCGCGACAGGCCGAATTCGCCGTAATTGCGCTCCCCGAGAATGTCCAGCGTGTAGCGGTCCAGCATGACCTGGCGCGAAACATCGGTATCGAAGCTGCCCTTGTCCTTGTTCGGTTTGCGGTACCAGGCCACGTACACGTCGTCGGCCTCATACGGCAGCATCAGCATGGTCGGCTTGCCATATCCAGGCGCCTCGGCCAGGCGGTCGACTGCGGCCTGCGCCTGGGCCGGCGATGGCGCGACATCGGCCTTGCCCTCGGCGCCGCGCGAGTGCAGCAGGCCCGGATTCAGCGCCCCATCCAGTTCATGTGTCCAGGCGATCACCACCCCGGTCAGGCCGGCAATGACGAAGATCGCCCCGAAAACCAGGGACACATACAGATGGATATCGCGCAGCCGCGCACGCAGCAAACCGGTCAGCATTTTTTATGTCAGCAATAAAGTGTTTGAAATTATAAATGAGAATGATTATCATTGCTGCTTTCTTTTGTATCTTTCTGTTTAGGAGTCACTGTATGACCGCGCTGAATCCCCTCACCCGTGCCGTAGCACTGGCCTGCCTCGCCCTCTCCGGGAGCGCAGCATTGGCACAAAGTGCCGGGGAGCCGATGAAGGAAGTGGTCGTTACGGCAACCCGCAACAGCAAGAGCGTGGACAAGATCCCCGGCGCGGTCACCGTGATTTCGCCGCGCGAGCTGGAAACGCAATACCTGCTGGCCGACGATCCCTCCGCCGCGCTGGCCACCTACATCCCCGGCTACGCCCCGAGCCGCCAGAAGATGAGCTCCACCGGCGAATCGCTGCGTGGCCGCAACGCCCTGATCCTGCTGGACGGCGTACCGCAAACCAACCCGCTGCGCGGCGGCATGCGCGAAGGCTATGTGGCCGATACCGCCATCATCGAGCGCGTGGAGGTGATTAACGGCGCCTCCGCCATGCAGGGCATGGGCGCTACCGGCGGCATCATCAACTACATCACCAAGTCGCCGAAAGCGGACGGCACCACGCAGTCGATCAATGTGCGCATGGCTTCCCAGCTGCGCCACGACAGCCTGGATTGGAAGACCGGCTACACCCTGCAGCACAAATCGGGCGATTTCGACCTGCTTGCCTTCGGCAGCATCCAGCAGCGCGGCCTGGGCTACGACGGCAAGGGCCGTCCGCTGGGCATCGAAGCGGTGCAAGGCGATACCATGGATTCCCAAGGCACCGACCTGTTCTTCAAGATCGGCAAGAACTTCGGCGACCAGCGCTTGCAGCTGACTGTCAACCGCTTCCGCATGGAAGGCGATGGCGACTACATGCCAGTCAACGCCAACTTCGCCACCGGCACGCCAACCAGCTCGACCCCGGGCACGCCACCGGGGGCGCCTCCACGCAACGATGTAAAGACCAGCAGCCTGGAATACCGCCACAACGACCTGCTGGGGGGAAGCTTCAACGCGCAGGTGTTCAAGCAGGACTTTGCCTCGCTGTACGGCGCCACCAACACCACCACCTTCCAGGACGCTGCGATTGCTCCGAAAGGCACCCTGTACGACCAGTCCGAAGTGGTGGCCGACAAATATGGCGCCAAGATGACCTTCGTGCGCCCGAACACCCTGGTCGAAGGCATGGAATTTACCGCCGGCCTGGATTACCTGCGCGATCGTACCAAGCAATGGCTGGCCGGCACCGGCCGCACCTGGGTGCCGACGCTCGACTTCACCTCGTTGGCCCCATTCACCCAGCTTGAGTATGAAATCGGCCCGTTGACGGTGCGCGGCGGCGTTCGCCATGAGGATGCGAAGTTGAACGTGGACACCTACACTACCCTGGCCGCCTACGGCAGCCGCCTGGTACAAGGCGGCCAGCGCTCCTTCACCAAGAACGTCAAGAACATCGGCGCAGTGTGGCGTTTCAACCAGAACTGGTCCGCCTTCGTCTCCAGCGCCGAAGGCTTTGGCCTGCCGGACGTGGGCCTGGTGCTGCGCGCCGTGAACAAGCCGGGACAGTCGGTGGACCAGTTGTTCGACATGCAGCCTGTCGTCACGCGCAACAACGAAATCGGCGTGAACTGGCGCGGCGCCATGGGCAGCCTGGGCGCCTCGTTCTATGACTCGCGTTCCAAGCTCGGCACCGCATTGCGCGTGAACGCCGCCGGCATCGGCCAACTGGACCGCGTGCCGACCACCGTGCGCGGGTGGGAAATCTCAGGTGAACTGCGTGCATCGAAGACACTGTCGGCTTTCGGCTCCTTCGCCCGCACCATGGGCAAGACCGCAACTACCGCCGGCGCACCGATGGACGTGGAACTGGGCGCGCGCTCGCAGGGCCCTGGCAAGCTGGTGGCCGGCACGAACTGGCAATTCATGCCGAAGGCGAACCTGCGCCTGCAGGCAACCACCCTGTTCGACCGTGACATCAATATCGACCGCAAGGTGGGCACCACCACCCTGGAAGAGCACTTCAACGGCTACACCTTGCTGGACCTGGCAGGCAGCTACGATTCTCCATGGGGCAAGCTGGGCGTAGGCATTGAGAACCTGACCGATCGCCAGTACGTCGGCTACTACCCGCAGTCGGTCAACGTCAACTACACCGCGCAAACTGCGGTCAGCTACAAGGACTCTTCCTCGTACTTCGCCGGTCGCGGCCGCACCCTGTCGGTCAGCCTGACCCGCAGCTTCTAAGCCTCAAATTCCCCACTGGACCTTGAGCGTCAGGCCCTTGCTGGAACCCGGCAAGGCGCCGTTGGCGTCCGTCGTGGCGCCAATGGATACGATGCGGTCGTGGCGCGTGGTGCGCTTGTACAGCAGCGAACGATGGCGGTAACGCTCGCTCCAGGGCTCCAGCAATTGCGGCGGCAGATCCTGGCGCCCTGACGAAGTGTTCTGCACGATCATGCGCAGCGCATCGCGCGGCGTGGCGTGCAGGGTGCCGACCCAGCGCCAACCGTTGTCGCTGAAATCCTGCAGGCTGCGGTGCTTGACCCAGGAGCGGTTCCAGCGATGGTCGGACTCAAGGCTCCAGTTGCCGGGCAGCGGAAAGCGCAGGTTCGCTTCCAGTTCCAGGTTGCCGCCCTTGCCTACCTGGTCCGCTTCCACGTCGAGCTGGCGGCCCAGCGTCAGTTCACCCTTCAGCTTGACGAACCATGAGGATGGCGTGCTTTCGATGCCCATGTGCGCCGCGGGCGTCTTGTGCAGTTTCGCACCTGAGCGCCCGCGCTGGCGGTCGAGGCCCAGGTCGGCCCAATAGCGGGTCTGCCGGCCGGCGTAGAACCAGATGCCGGGGCGCACCCAGCGCTGCACCGTTTCATGCGACAACGTCCGGATTTCGTGCAGGCCGAGGTGCAGCTCCGTTTCGTAAGCTTCGAACAGCGCCAGGTCGCGCGCGCCGGTACGGCGGTTGATCTCAACTTCGCCTTTGATGATGCCCGCCTGCGGCACGAAACCGTTATCGTTGGCGAAGTTTGTGCCGATAACTTCCAGCTGTGCGACATTCAGCCAGTCGTCGGAACTGTAATTCAGCCTGCCGTAGCCATAGCCGCTGTTGCGCGCTTCGCTGGCAAGCGCACGGCCTTCGCTATCGAATCGCGCGGTAGTGCGCGAGGCCATGGCGGTCCACGCAAGCTGGATGTGGCCGTCGCCGTTTGCCGGTGCCCGCCATTGGCCGTCGGTACCCAGCACGGTGTTGCGGGCACCGGCGCCGTAGTCGCGGTCGGACAGGAAGGCGCCAGCCACGGCCTGCTCGCCATGGCCGCGTGCGCGCAGCAGCGTCGCCTTGCTGTCGCCGGCGCTGACGTGCTCCTGCGTTTCGTAAGGGCTGCCGCGCATCACGACGCCGCCGGCGCGGTCATCCAGCGCCAGGGCCGTGGCGTCGGCGTCGGCGCCGCGCCAGGTTGCACGCAGGCCCCAGCGGGGATCGGCCACGGTGCGCGAGTAGAACGCCGGCAGCCGCATGCCCAGCACGTCCGCGCTTTCGAGGAAGAAGCCGCGCTTCTCCGGCAGGCTCAGGGCAATGCGGTTGGTGCCGTTGCTGGTGGGCGCGTCGATCTCGACCTGCGAGAAGTCGGGATTCAGGGTGGCGTTAAAGACCCAGTCCGCGCGTGGACGGGCGCTGATATCCATGCCCAGGCTGGTCTCGCTGCTGCGTTGGCCGTAGCCGCGATTGAAGCGCTGCGTGAGTTCGGGGCGGAACTCCCAAAAAGCCCGGTCCTGCACTGTCGGCAGTACTTGAGCCATGCCTTCGATCTCCTCCATCTCGGCGATGAAATGCAGCGACTCTTTCTTGAGCGGCGCGCTTAGCAGCAACATATTGTCTTCGTGCGGCACGCTGCGCTCCACCATCAGGCGCCACGGCTTGCCTTCGCCATACGGGAAGCGCAGGCTTGATAGCGGCCAGCGTACTTCCATGGTATAGCCGTCGGGCAGCAGGTGGACTGCGCTTTCGACCGGGTAGTCGGGGCCCAGGTCTTCTTCGTCTTCGTCGGCGCGGTAAATGCCGTCGCTCATGACGCCAGCCACGTTGACGCGAACGAATTGCGCCGAGCGGCCATGGCCACTAGGGTCGATCCAGATGCCGATGAAGTCCTGGTCGCGGTCAACCTTGTCGCGCCGCGCCAGCGTGCCGTTCAGGGTTTTCGGGTCGCCATTCCAGGCGCGGATGCCGAAGACCAGCGCATCCCGGTCGACCAGTACACGCACCGTGGTGCGCACGTGTTCCGGCGCGTCTCGGCCATCTTCCGGCTGGAACTGGTAGAAGCGCGTATTGACCGGCGCCAGTTCCCAGGCCGCATCGTCAAGGCGGCCGTCAAGCTGCAGCGCAAGCGCTTGCGGCGCCACATGCGCGGCGATGCTGCGGCGCTTGAGCTCCTCGCTTTCGGCGGCAAACAATGGGATGGATACAGCAAACTGGGAAAAAACCAGGAAGCGCAGAAAATTTCGGGCATACATGATCTAGATTATAGATTTGCCAATTTGGCCCTGGCAAGCGAACATACGGGTGATAGGATGATGGCCACTTCGATGAGGGGATTCATGGGATTGACCTGTCAACAGCTAACATGCCGTCGCGGCCGCAGCACCCTGTTCGCTGGCGTCAGCTTTTCGCTGCAAGCCGGCGAAGCGCTATGGGTGCAGGGCCGTAATGGCAGCGGCAAGACTACTCTCCTGCGCTCCCTGTGCGGGCTCGCCCTGCCCGACCGCGGCGCCGTGCATTGGCAGGGCAAGCCTATTCTCGCCGCGCGTGCCCAATACCACTCCCAGTTGCTCCACATCGGGCATGCAGACGGCTTGAAGCCTGACCTGCTGGCGTGGGAAAACCTGGCGCTGGGCGGCCTGCCGGGCGAGCGGTGCAGCCGTGAAGACGCCATGCGGGCCTTGGATGAAATCGGGCTGCGGGCCGAGGCCCAGCGCGCAGTGCGCCTGCTCTCGCAAGGCCAGCGCAAGCGCGTTGCCCTTGCCCGGCTGCTGCTGTCGCCTGCTCGCCCCTTGTGGATCCTCGATGAACCGCTAGCGGCGCTGGACCAGGACTCCGCGGCACAAGTCGGGCAGGTCCTGCAGGCGCATTGCGCGCGCGGCGGCATGCTGGTCCTGACCACGCACCAGGACCCGGACCTGCCGGGCGCACGCCAATTGCAGCTGGGCGCACCATGCTGAAAGCTGCTCGCCAGCTGATGCAACGCGACCTGCTGCTGGCCATGCGCCGGCGTAGCGACGCCTTGATGCCGCTGGCCTTCTTCCTTGTCACGACCACGCTGTTCCCGCTGGCGATCGGACCGGACAGCAAACTGCTGCACAGCGTCGCCCCCGGCATTGTGTGGGTGGCGGCCTTGCTGGCCTCCCTGCTTGGCCTGCAGCGACTGTTCGCCGACGACCATGCGGACGGCTCGCTGGAGCAGTTGCTGCTGTCGCCGCAGCCACTTGAAATCCTGGTGCTGGCGAAGGTGCTGGCGCACTGGCTGACGTCGGGCCTGCCCTTACTGGTACTGGCGCCGCTGGTCGCCCTGCAATACGGCCTCGACGCCGAACCGATGGCAGTGCTGTGGCTCGGCCTTCTGCTTGGCACGCCGGTGCTGAGCCTCCTTGGCAGCATCGGCGCAGGCCTGGCGCTTGGCGCGCGCGGCGGCAGCGTACTGGTTGCACTGATATTGATGCCCCTGTATATTCCCTTACTAATTCTTGGTAGCTCCTCGGTTGTAGCCGCCAGCGACGGTACCGGCAGTGCGCCCCACCTGATGTTGTTGGGGGCCCTGCTGGCGGGGTCGCTGGCAGCCGCTCCCTGGGCCACTGCCGCAGCGCTGCGGATTGCACACGAGTAGGACGGAGTTCATCATATGAATCAACCGTATTATTCCACCGCAAACGGCGCCCGGCGTCGCCTCACTGTTTTCACTTTCGCGTCCCCGCGCAACTTCTACGATCTGGCCGGACGGCTCATCCCCTGGTTCACGGCACTCGGAGTGCTGACCGCACTGGCCGGCTTGGCTATTGGATTGCTAGTTGCGCCGACCGACTTCCAGCAAGGCGACGCCTACCGCATCATCTTCGTCCACGTACCGGCGGCATGGATGTCGATGCTGGTTTATATGGCGATGGCGGGATGGGCCGGTTTCGGCCTGGCCTACCGCACCGGCGTCTCGTCGATCATGGCCAGCGCGCTGGCGCCGACCGGCGCCCTATTCACTTTTCTCGCCTTATGGACCGGCGCCCTGTGGGGCAAGCCGACCTGGGGCGCCTGGTGGGTTTGGGATGCGCGCCTGACCTCGGAGCTGATCCTGCTGTTTCTCTACTTGGGCTACATGGGCTTGCACGCTTCGATCGCCGATCCGCGCCGCGCCGACCGCGCTGCGGCGGTGCTGGCCCTGGTGGGTGCAGTGAACATCCCGATCATCTATTTCTCGGTTTACTGGTGGAACACCCTGCACCAGGGACCATCCGTCACCCTTGGCAAGGCACCAAGCATGGCGCCGGCCATGCTGGCGGCCATGCTGCTGATGGTGGCGGCGTTCTGGTGCTACGGGATTGCAGTCGCGCTGCGCCGCGCACGCTGCATCGTGCTGGAACGGCACGGCAGCGCTGCCTGGCTGCGCCGGAGGACGAAATGAATTGGAACAGCTTGCAGGACTTCCTCGCCATGGGCGGCTATGGCCGCTATGTGTGGGGTTCTTTCAGCGTGGTTTTCGGCCTGATGATGCTGGAGATATGGGCGCTCGGCCGACGCGAACGCGAGGCCCGGGCCTCCGTCACCAATCACGATGACGAAGGTGCAGCATGAAGCCGCGCCACCAACGCCTCGCCCTGATCGGCGCCAGCCTGGCGGCCTGCGGCATCGCGGCAACGCTGGTGCTGTCCGCCTTCCGCGACAACCTGGTGTTCTTCTTCACGCCCTCGCAGGTGGTAGCCGGGGCCGCGCCGCGCAACGGCATCTTCCGCATCGGCGGCCTGGTGGAACAAGGCAGCGTGCGGCGGCTGGATGACGGCCTGACCGTCAGTTTCGTCATCACCGACAATGTGCAGAAGGTGCCGGTGCATTACAAGGGAACCCTGCCCGACCTGTTCAAGGAAGGCAAAGGCGCCGTGGCACAAGGCCGCCTTGGCCAGGGCGCGCTGTTCCTGGCGCAGGAAGTACTGGCCAAGCACGATGAAAACTACATGCCGAAGGAAGCCGCGCACGCGCTGGAACAGGGCCGCGCGCCCGCTTCCCTGAAAGGCATGCCATGATCGCGGAGGCAGGCAACTTCGCATTGGTCCTTGCCTTGCTGCTGGCCGCCGTTCAGGGCATCCTGCCGCTGGCCGGAGCCCGGCGCGGTGATGTGCGCTGGATGGCATTGGCGCGTCCGGCCGCCGCGGGGCAGTTCATTTTCAGCACGCTGGCTTTCGGCTGCCTGTTCTACGCCCTGTACGCCAACGACTTCTCGCTGCGCTACGTGGCCCAGCATTCCAATACCCTGCTGCCCTGGCAATACCGCCTGAGCGCGGCCTGGGGCGGCCACGAAGGTTCGCTGCTGCTGTGGACCTGGCTGCTTTCCGCGTGGACCTTTGCCGCCGCCAGCCTGTCGCGGCAGCTGCCGCGCGAGGTGCAGGCGCGCCTGGTGGGCGTGCTTGGCCTGGTGGCCGTGGGCTTCCTGCTGTTCCTGATCCTGACGTCCAATCCCTTCCTGCGGATGCTGCCTGCCGCGCCGGATGGCAACGACCTGAATCCGCTGCTGCAGGATGCAGGCATGATCGCGCACCCGCCCTTGCTGTATATGGGTTACGTCGGCTTCTCGGTGACCTTCGCGTTCGCCATCGCCGCCCTGCTGGGCGGCCGGCTCGATGCGTCGTGGGCGCGCTGGTCGCGGCCGTGGGCGCTGGCCGCGTGGAGCTTCCTGACTCTCGGCATCGCAATGGGCAGCTTCTGGGCCTATTACGAATTGGGCTGGGGCGGCTGGTGGTTCTGGGACGCGGTGGAAAACGCCTCCTTCATGCCATGGCTGGTCGGCACGGCGCTGCTGCACTCGCTGATCGTGACGGAAAAGCGCGGCACCTTCCGCAGTTGGACCGCGCTGCTGGCGATCCTGGCTTTCTCCCTGTCGCTGCTGGGCACTTTCCTGGTGCGCTCTGGCGTGCTGACGTCGGTGCACGCCTTTGCCACCGATCCGCGCCGCGGCGCCTTCATCCTGGCCTACCTGGCGGTGGTGGTCGGCGGCTCGCTGCTGCTGTATGCATGGCGCGCGCCACGCCTGCGCCAGCGTACCGTTTTCTCTCCGATGTCGCGCGAGTCGCTGCTGCTGTTGCAGAACGTCGTCATGCTGGCTGCAACCGGCACGGTGTTGCTTGGCACTCTGTACCCGCTGGTGCTGGACGCCCTCGGCGCAGGCAAAATCTCCGTCGGGCCGCCGTACTTTGAAAAAGTCTTCTTGCCGATGATGTTGCCGGTGCTGCTGCTTGTCGCGGCTGGCCCGTTCGCCGGCTGGCGCAACGGTACGGTGGCCCAGTTGGCGCGCCGCCTGCGCTGGCCGGCCGCCATGGCGCTTGGCATTGGCCTCGGCGCGGCATTGCTGGTACGGGGATCTCTCATGTCTTCGCTCGGCCTGCTGCTGGCTGCCTGGGTCTTGCTTGGCACCGCCTGGCAAGTGATCCAGCAACGGCGCAAGCTGGCGCGCCAGCCGCGCTCATGGTGGGGGATGATGGCCGCTCATGCCGGACTGGGCGTGTTCGTGATCGGCGTCACCATGGTCAAGGGCCACGAGCTGGTGCAGGACGTGGTACTGGCGCCGGGCCAGCAGGCGTCGCTCGGCGAATACAGCTTCACCCTGCAAAAGCTGGAAAACACACGAGGGCCGAACTACACTGCCTTGCGCGCCAGCGTGACGGTCGCGCACCAGGGACAGGCGGTAGCTCGGCTTCAACCGGAGCAGCGCCGCTATACCGTGGCGCAGGACACCATGACCGAAGCCGCCATCGACCGCGGCCTGCTGCGCGATTTGTACGTATCGCTTGGCGACTCGGCCGGCGACGGCCGCTGGCTGCTGCGCATCCAGCTCAAGCCTTTTGTCGGCTGGATCTGGGGCGGCTGCGTGCTGTTCGCCATCGGCGGCCTGCTGGCCGCGTCGGACCGCCGCTACCGCAGCGCGCGCCAGTCGCAGTGTGCCATGCCCGATACCGCAGCCGCGCCTGCGCTGGCCGCCTCCTCCTTGCTGCCGGAGCCCCAATGAAACGCTTCATTCTTCCCATTGGCCTGTTCGCTGTGCTGCTTGCCTTCCTCGGCATCGGCCTGCAGCGCAATCCACGCGAGCTGCCGTCGCCCCTGATCGGCAAGCCGGTGCCGCAGTTCTCGGCGCAGATGCTGGACAACCCTGCCGACACGGTGTCTCCCGCCAAGATGCAGGGGCGCGTGTGGGTGCTGAACGTCTGGGCTTCCTGGTGCGAAGGCTGCCGCATCGAACACAAGGACCTGCTGGACCTGTCGCGCGCCGTTGACGCGCCGGTGATCGGCTTGAACTACAAGGACCAGCGCGACGACGCCCTGCGCTGGCTGCAGAACAACGGCAACCCATATCGCCATATCGCCTTCGACCACGATGGCCGCATCGGCATCGACTTCGGCGTGTACGGCGTGCCGGAGACTTTCGTGATCGACCGCCACGGGATCATCCGCATGAAGCATATCGGTCCGCTGTCGTTGCCGGAAGCCCGAGAACGCGTCGCCCGCAAGGTGAAGGAGCTGGCAAATGGCTGATGTCAACGCCGCCACGCTTGACGCGCGCACCATGGCGCTCGCGGGCGAACTGCGATGCCTGGTTTGTCAGAACCAGAGCCTGGCCGATTCCCACGCCCCGCTGGCGCTGGACTTGCGCCAGCAGATCCACCAGCAACTGGCCCAAGGCCGCAGCGAGCAGCAGGTGGTGGACTTCATGGTACAGCGCTATGGCGACTTCGTTTTGTACGAGCCGCCGCTGAACGCAAGCACCGCCCTGCTCTGGTTCGGCCCCTTACTGCTGCTCGCAGCCGGTTTCCTGGCGCTGCGTGGATTCTGGAAGGCAAAGCAATGAGCATGTTCATCGCCATCGTCGGCATCATGTCCGCCATCGCACTGGCCTGTGTCGTGCCGCCGCTGATGCGCCGCAGCGCCGGCGAAGCGCACGCTCCCGGCTCACCGGGCGGCCAGCGACCGCAAACGCGCATGGCGCTGGCGCTCACGGTGCTGCTGCCGGCAGCGGCAGTCGCCATTTACATGCAGGTTGGCCGTCCCGACGCGCTCACCATGCCGCCCGAGCTGCTGGCCGCTGCCGCCACGCCAACCGACCACGGGCCGTCGGAGGAAGACATTCCGGCCATGGTTGAGCGCCTTGCCGAGCGACTTCGCACGCAACCACAGGACATCGACGGCTGGCACATGCTGGCGCGCTCCTACAGCGCCATGAACCGCTACGCAGATGCCGCCAAGGCCTTCGGCCACCTTGCCACGCTGCTGCCGCAGGACGCGGGGGTGCTGGCCGACTACGCTGATGCACTGGCTACTGCACAGGGGGGCGCATTGGCCGGCGAGCCTGAACGGCTGATCGAGCGCTCGCTCGCCATCGACCCGCAGCAACCGAAAGCGCTTGCCCTCTCCGGCAGTGCAGCCTTCGCCCGCGGCGACTTCGCGCGCGCAGAAAAGCAATGGCAGACCGTCCTGCCCCTGGTGCCAGAGGATTCCGAATTCGCCCGCTCGACGCAGGCCGGCATCGCCGAGGCGCGAGTACGCCAGAGCATGCCAGTCGACACGACAGTGACGGCGCAGCCGGCAACCGCGGCCGCTGCATCGACGCGTCTTTCGGGCACGATTCGGCTTGCCACCGGAAGCGCGGCGCCGGAGCCTGGCCAGACACTGTTCATCTACGCCCGTGCCGCAAATGGATCGCTGATGCCGCTGGCGGCGATCAAGCGTACCGTCGGCGACTTTCCGCTGCAGTTTGTGCTGGACGACAGTCATGCGCTGTCGGCCGGAACGCACCTGGCCGACGCGGGGCCGTTGATCGTGGGCGCACGAATTTCCGCCAGCCGCAGCGCCACGCCGCAGGCGGGCGACCTGGAAGGACAAGCCGGCCCGGTCGCCGCAGGCGCCGGCGGCTTGGCGATCGAACTCGCCGTCCGCCCGCCGGCGAAATAGTTTTGTATCAGGCAAAGCGCTTAACCTGCGCTAATTTTATGAAGCACCTTTCTCCGTAAAATGGTGAGCAAATGGAAAACAAAGAACCCGTCGCCAGCAAGGCGCAAGAATTGAAGGTCTTCCTGTTCATGACTGTGGTCCTGGCTCCGATCCTCGCGGTAGCAACGGTAGGCGGCTATGGATTCATCGTGTGGATGTACCAAATGCTCACCGGCCGCCTGCCAGGTGCATGACCATGACCGCCGAAATCCACATCGCCGGCGTCATCGTCCACGTCACGCCCGCACAAGTGGCGGAAGTGCGTGCCCAGCTAGCCATCCTGCCCCGCTGCATCGTGCACGCCGCTGAAGCGGACGGTCGACTGATCGTCACGCTGGAAGCGGAAAGCGCACCCCGAACACTCGACGCAATGGATGCCATCCGGGCCCTGCCCGGCGTCCTCAACGTCGCCCTGGTTTACCAGCATGCCGAACCCGCCAACTCAATGGACGAGGAATTACAATGAAACAGACTCGCCGTGATTTCATCACACAGACTGCCGCGATCACGGCAGCCGCCACCGCCGGCATCCAGCTGCCTGCCGCCGCCTCCAACGTCGTCACCGACGCCGCCAAGACCCAGCTCAAATGGAGCAAGGCGCCCTGCCGCTTCTGCGGCGTGGGCTGCGGCGTCAACGTCGGCGTCAAGGACGGACGCGTGGTAGCGACACATGGCGACATCAACGCCGAAGTCAATCGCGGCGTCAACTGCGTCAAGGGCTACTTCCTGTCGAAGATCATGTACGGCGCCGACCGCCTGACCCAGCCCCTGATGCGCATGAAGAACGGTAAGTATGCGAAAGACGGCGAATTCCAGCCGGTATCGTGGAATGCCGCCTTCGATGAAATGGCAAAACAGTTCAAGAAAGTGCTGAACGAGAAAGGCCCGACCGCCGTCGGCATGTTCGGTTCCGGCCAATGGACCATCTGGGAAGGCTACGCGGCTTCCAAGCTGATGAAGGCCGGCTTCCGCACCAATAATCTCGACCCGAACGCGCGCCACTGCATGGCGTCCGCCGTGGCGGGCTTCATGCGCACGTTCGGCATGGACGAGCCGATGGGCTGCTACGACGACATCGAAGCCGCCGACGCCTTCGTGCTGTGGGGCTCCAACATGGCGGAAATGCACCCCATTTTGTGGACCCGCATTACCGACCGCCGCCTGTCGAACCCGCACGTGAAAGTGGCGGTGCTGTCGACCTACGAGCACCGCAGCTTTGAGCTGGCCGACCAGCCTATCGTCTTCACGCCGCAGACCGACCTGGCGATCCTGAACTACATCGCGAACTACATCATCAAGAATAATCGCGTCAACAAGGACTTCGTCAACAAGCATACGCGCTTCGTGATGGGCAACAAGGACATCGGCTACGGCCTGCGCCCCGACAACCCGCTACAGAAGGCTGCCACCAACGCCGGCGATGTCGGCGGCGGCAAGCCAAGCACGTTCGAAGAATACGCCAAGTTCGTCAGCGCCTATGACGTTGAATCCGTCTCCAAGCTGAGCGGCGTGCCGCGCGACCGCCTGGAACGCCTGGCCGAACTGTATGCCGATCCAAAGACCAAGGTGACCTCCTTCTTCACCATGGGCTTCAACCAGCACACGCGCGGCACCTGGTGCAGCAACCTGCTGTACAACATCCACCTGCTGACCGGTAAAATCTCCTCGCCAGGCAACAGCCCGTTCTCGCTGACCGGACAGCCTTCCGCCTGCGGCACGGCACGCGAAGTCGGCACCTTCTCGCACCGCCTGCCAGCCGACATGCTGGTGGCTAATCCCAAGCACCGCGAGATCGCAGAAAAGATCTGGAAGCTGCCGCCGGGGACCATCCCCGAAAAGCCAGGCTTCCACGCGGTCCTGCAAAGCCGCATGCTCAAGGACGGCAAGCTGAATGCCTACTGGGTCATGTGCAACAACAACATGCAGGCCGGCCCGAACATCATGGGCGAGATCCTCCCCGGCTGGCGCAATCCGGACGCCTTTGTCGTCGTATCCGATCCCTACCCGACCGCCAGCACCACCGCGGCCGACGTGATCCTGCCGACTGCCATGTGGGTGGAGAAGGAAGGCGCCTACGGCAACGCGGAACGCCGCACCCAGTTCTGGCACCAGCTGGTGAGCGCGCCGGGCGAAGCACGTTCCGACCTGTGGCAGCTGATGGAATTTTCCAAGCGCTTCAAGATGGAAGAGGTATGGCCGGCGCCGCTGCTCGCCGCCATGCCGGCCTACAAGGGCAAGACCCTGTTCGATGTCCTGTACCGCAACGGCCAGGTCGACAAATATCCTGCCTCGCAAATCGAAGCCGGCTACCAGAACGATGAAGCCAAGGCCTTTGGCTTCTATCCGCAGAAAGGCCTGTTCGAGGAATATGCGAGCTTCGGCCGCGGCCACGGGCACGACCTGGCGCCGTTCGACATGTACCACCAGGCACGCGGCCTGCGCTGGCCTGTGGTCGACGGCAAGGAGACCCTCTGGCGCTACCGCGAAGGCCTGGACCCTTACGTCAAGAAGGGCGAAGACGTTCGCTTCTATGGCCACCCGGACGGCAAGGCTGTGATCTTTGCGCTGCCTTACGAGAAACCGGCCGAATCGCCGGACAAGGAATACCCGTTCTGGCTGTCCACCGGACGCATGCTGGAGCACTGGCACACCGGCACCATGACGCGCCGCGTGCCGGAGCTCTATCGCGCCGTGCCGAATGCAGTCTGCTTCATGCATCCTGACGACGCCAAGGCGCTCGGTGCACGGCGCGGCGACCTGATCGAGGTCAAGTCGCGGCGCGGCATGATCCAGACCCGCGTGGAGACGCGCGGCCGCAACCGCCCGCCGCGCGGACTGGTATTCATCCCATTCTTCGACGCCAGCCAGCTTGTGAACAAGGTGACGCTGGACGCTACCTGCCCAATCTCTTTGCAGACTGACTACAAGAAGTGCGCAGTCAGCATCCGCAAGGTCTAGGAGCCATGGCCATGAAAAAATTTGCATTCCTTCTCGCTCTTCTTCTGCCGCTGTCCGTCCTGGCCCAGGTGCCGGCGCCGCGCGCCCTCGACAATATGCGCGGCCCGACGCCGCTGGCCGAGACCACCAAGCCGGCGCCGATGGTCAATCCCGACAACAGCGATATCCGGCGCGTGCGCAACTACTCCATGCAGCCACCGGTCATTCCGCACAAGATCGAGGGCTACCAGACCGATAAAAGCGCCAACCGCTGCATGATGTGCCACGCCCGCACCCGCACCCAGGAAAGCCAGGCGCCGATGATCAGCGTGACGCACTTCCAGAACCGCGATGGCAACTTCCTCGCCGAGCTTTCGCCGCGGCGCTATTTCTGCCTGCAATGCCACGTGCCGCAAGCGAACCTTGAGCCGCTGGTGCCCAACCAGTTCAAGGACGTCGACACGATGCTGAACCCAGCCACCCCGGCAACGCCGGCCAAGCACAAATAAAGGGTGCCGCCATGTTCAGGCTGATTAGAAACTACTGGAACGTCCTGCGCCGCCCAAGCATGCACCTTAGCCTGGGTTTCCTGGTGATCGGTTCCTTCGTGGCTGGCGTGGTGTTCTGGGGCGGCTTCAACACCGCCATGGAAGCCACCAATACGGAGAAATTCTGTACCGGTTGCCATGAGATGCGCGACAACGTCTATCCGGAGCTGCAGCGCACCATTCACTTCTCCAACCGCACCGGGGTACGCGCCAAATGCTCCGACTGCCACGTGCCTCACGAGTGGACCAGCAAGATCGCCCGCAAGATGCAGGCATCCAAGGAGGTGTGGGGCAAGGTGTTCGGCACCATCGACACCCGCGAAAAATTCGAAGCGCACCGCATCCAGCTTGCCGGCAACGAGTGGCGGCGGATGAAGGCCAACAACTCGCTCGAATGCCGCAACTGCCACCAGTTCGATTCGATGGACTTCACCCGCCAGAGCAAGCGCGCGGTGGACGCCCACTCGACCCAGCTGGCCAGCGGCGAGAAGACCTGCATCGACTGCCACAAGGGCATCGCGCATACCCTGCCGGACATGTCAGGCGTCAAATAGCTTGCGGTAGGCCGACGGCGAGCTATGGAAGGCAGCGCGGAAGTGCTGCCTTAACGATAGCGCGCTGCCAAAACCTGCCGCCTGCGCCACCGCTTCGATCGAAGCGTCGCTGGTTTCCAGCATGCGCTGGGCGTGGGCCAGGCGCTGGGTCAGCAGCCATTGCTTGAACGAGGTTCCGGTGGCTTGCCGGAAATGGCGCGTGAAATTGCGGCGGCTCATGGCCGCCCGTTCCGCCAGCGCATCCAGGCTGTGTTCTTCGGCCAGGCGATGCTGCACCCAGTCCAGCACCTGCGCCAGGCGGCTGTCGCTGGCGGTAACCGGCAGCGGGCGGTTGATGAACTGCGCTTGCCCTCCTTCGCGGTGCGGCGCCACCAGCAGGCGGCGCGCCACCATGTTCGCGTAGTCCGCGCCCTGCAGCTTGCGCAGCAGGTAGAGCGAGCAATCCAGGCTGGCCGCCGCGCCGGCCGACGTCAGCACGTCGCCCTCGTCCACATATAACACTTCGTCATCGACCTTCACCAGCGGGCAGCGTTCCGCCAACTTGCCGGCAAAGGCCCAGTGCGTGGTGACGGTGCGGCCATCAAGCAGGCCCGCTTCCGCCACTGGAAAGGCGCCAAGGCACAAGCCAACGATGGTTGAACCGCGCGCGTGGGCCTTCTTCAGAGCCTGCAATAGCGCTGGCGGCGAGGGCCGGCAGTCGTCGTGCCAGGTCGGCATGATGACGATATCCGCTTTGTCCAGGGCGCGCAGGCTCTTGCTGGTCGAGATTTCAAAGCCAGCGGTGGTGCGCATCGGACCTTTTTCTGCTGCGCATACCGTCACCTCGTACAAATGCTCGGCATGCGGGCCGCCGAATACCAGGCAAGGCACGGACAGGTGGAACGGAGTGATGCCGTCGAAGGCAATAATGGCCACTTTTTTACGCATGGCCCGATTATATCGCATGTTGTCTCTTGGGCCACTGTCGCGAAATCGGTGCGGACCGCACAATGGATCCCATCAACAACCCAAACGGAGGAAATACCATGCCACGCCGCGCCCTGATCGTGATCGACGTACAAAACGAATACTTCACCGGCAAGCTGCCGATCGAATACCCGCCGGTCGAGCAATCGCTGCCGAATATTGTCCAGGCCATGAAGGTGGCGCGCGAAAGCGGCGTACCTGTGGTGGTGGTGCAGCACGACACGCCAGCCGGCGCACCAGTGTTTGCCGTCGGCTCCGACGGCTGGCAACTGCATCCGGAAGTGGCAGCGCTGGGCGCCGATTATGTCGTCAATAAAAAGCTGGCCAGCAGCTTCACCGGCACCGGCCTCGCGCAATGGCTGGCCGATAACAAGATCGACACCCTGGCGATTGCGGGCTACATGACGCACAACTGCAATGCCTCAACCATCATCGAGGCTGCGCATAGGGGGCTGGCCGTGGAATACCTGTCCGACGCCACCGGTTCGCTGCCGTATGAGAACGCAGCCGGCCGAGCCACGGCGGAAGAGATCCATCGCATATTCAGCGTGGTATTCCATTCCAACTTCGCCGCCGTGACGACCACGCGCGATTGGGCCGACGCCGTCAGCGCCAACCGCGCGCTGTCGAAGGACAATATCTACTTGTCCAACTCACGCGCCCGTGAAAGCTTGGGCCGCGCTTCGTCGGTCTGACGCTTGCCGGCAGGACCGGTGGCCGACTCCTGCGAGCCGGCATGCTGGTCCTGCTGCAGGCTGCCGCCGCCGGCGCTTCCCGCAGTGGCGGTGTCGCTGCGCTGGCGCATCCGCTCCGCCGACTGGCGCGCCGCCCAGCCGGTCTGCTGGCTGGCCACGCCGCCCCGCTCACCTACCCCGTCCGTATCCCGCTGCAGCGTCTCGCCACTCTGCTCGTTGCCGGGTTCGACGCCAGACGCACGCGCCTTCAGGCTGTCGGGCGCGATCGGGTTCATTTTCTCCTTACTTGTGCTCATCGTTCTCTCCTTCGAACGTATCATGGGCACATGGTGCGCCGCTGCCCGCACCGCAACTATCGGCGCGGAGCAAGCAGTTTTGTAGGACAAGGCCTAGGAACTTTTCTCGCAGTCTCCTGTCAAATCTCAATACCAGTCCACGCGGCAGGCCGCAAAGTCGAGCTCAATCATCGCGGAGGCGGCCATGGACTATGACGAACGAATTGCCAAAGTTGAGGCACTTGTGGATACCATCAAGAAAGACATAGATCGGCTCTACGACGCGGTTGAGCGCCTGAAGAAGCACATTGACACTAGCCTGTCCGAGCTTCGGCAACACACGGACAAAGGGCTCGCCGAGCTCAGACTACATACCGACAACGGCCTCGCCGAACTGCGGGCCAGCCTTGACGCGCAACGCAAGGAAGCCAGTGCCAACACGCGCTGGATGGTCGGGCTAACCCTGGTCAACACCTCGATGATCCTGGGACTCTCCGGCAGGATCTTCGGCCTGTATTGACCTGGTTCGCCTACTCAATATACGGTTCGGCGCTCGTGAGTTTGCCGACCAGGAAGGCATCAGCCACCGCCTGCAGCGGCGTGAAGTCGACGTCGGAACTCTTGCTGGCTACCAGGCGCCGGAAATGCTCGTACATCGAAGGGTATTCGCGCTCCGGCTCGTCCAGCACTACCTTGCCATTTACCTCCATGATGCGGCCGCCCAGGTGCAGTGCCATGGTATCGCCAGCCGCCGACTCCACGAAGATGCTCCAGGTCTGCTGGCCCGTCTGCAGGAAATCGAACTCCGCATCGATCGGAACGCCGCGTTCACTCACCATCTCCAACTCAGCCTGGATCGGCGCGCTGCAATTCGACGGCACGTGCAGGGCTGCCTTGCGCACCAGCGCATAGCCCCCCAACAGGTGCGTCAGGATCGACAAGGCGTTAATGCCGGGATCGAACACGCCCATGCCGCCTGCCTCGAAGATCCATTTCTGGCCAGGGTGCCATTGCCGCACGTTTTCCTTCCAGCGGATCTGGATGGACTTGATGGGCCGCGCCAGCATCCAGTTGCGTGCACTTTCCACGCCGGGTGCGAAGCGAGAATGCCAGCCTGCCAGCGCCGTCACGCCGTGCTGCGCCGCCATGGCAGCAATGGACGCGGCCTCGCCCAGCGTTGCCGCTGGCGGCTTTTCCAGGAATACGTGCTTGCCTGCCGCAATTGCCTCGCTGGCGAGCTTGTGCCGCACCTGGGGCGGCGTACAGATCGCCACCGCTTCGATTTCAGGATGGGCGGCCAGCATGCTGCCCATGTCTGGGTAACGCAGCACGCCTTCCGGCGCACTCGCAGGCGAACAGCCCGCCACCAGCTCGAGGCCCTTGTTGCCGCGAATCGCGGGGATATGCTGGTCGACCGCAATCTTGCCCAGGCCGACGAGACCAATTTTCAATGCCATATTCAAACTCCGTTCAGCGGCCAATTTCTACACGATACACCGGCGTGACCTTGACGCCGCGCAGTTCCGCCACCTGCGCCTGCCCGTTGAACGTGGGACGATGTTCTTTCGGCAGGTAGATCGGGGCGTCGGCGCGCAACGGCAGTACCGTCAGCGTCAGCGCAGCACGTTCGCGCGCCGGCAGGTTGCCCAAGCCGAACTGCCAAAGCTGGCCGTTGTAATACCAGTCGTCCACCATGCGCGTGCCGTCGAACAGGCGGGCCACGTCGCCGACAAAATCAATTTCCAGCAAGGCGCCGTCGACTCCTTTCGGACGGGTCGTACCCAGCGACAGTTCCCATGCTGCGGAATTGCCGAAGACTTCCGCATCCGGCTGGACCGCCGCCTTGGCGTTGCCGCCAATTTTAATCGGAGGTACTGGCTGTGCGGCGCGCAACTTGCGCGCAGTGACGGCCAGTTCCTGGCTCGGCAGCGCTGCCTCGACAACCTGGAACAGGCCATCCCTGCCGCTCGCTTGCAGCGCCGAGCTGCCCTTCAGCGGCAGCGGCAAAACCGGGAATACTGCCGCACGGAAGGCTGGGTTGCCCGAGGAGCGCAGCACCAGCCGTCCATTGGCAAAGTGTGCCTGGCTGTCGCTGACCACCAGGCGGCGTTCGCCCTGCAGTTGGCCGATTGCCATCTGGCGCGCCTGCTGCTGCGACAGGACCAGCACCGTCACCGGCCGCTTGCCGGCGCAGTCCAGCGTCAGCGCAGCATCGAGGCCGGGCTGGATGCCTTGCACCAGCACGCCGCCGTCCGCATTGGCTGCCTTGCCCTGCGTCTTGAGGCAGGCGCCGGCCGCCGCGTCCAGCGCGAATTCAGGCGCAATGCCGTCCCGCGCCGCGAACACGTACACGCTGCCCGCCTTGCCGCGCTCCAGCCGGGCTACCGGCTGTACGGTGGCGTATTGCAGGCGGTAGCCGTCCATGTCGAAATTGATCGGCCAGAAGAAGTAGCTGCCGGCCGCGATATCGACCGGCTGGTGCGGCAACGTAACCGCCTGCCCGTCCAGCTTCACCGCGAACTGCACCTGCTTCTGCGCCGGCAGCGCATATTGCCGCACATGTCCGTTATAAAACAGGAAGGCCTGTTCGCCCTTGCTGCGCACTGACCAGCGCGGCGCCGACAAGTCGGCCGGGTCGGCCGGCACAAGCGACGGCTTGTGCACTGCCATCGGCGCCAGGCGCGCGCCGAAGTCATTCATGAAGTAGTGGAACGGGCGCAGGTGAGCCAGCACGTCGCGCTGCTGGCCGTCAGGGCCCAGCGGCGCATTGAAATCGTAGTTGATGGCAGGCGTGTCGTTGTAGCCGCCGGTGCGCGTGCTCTCTTCCATGGTCGTCATGCCGACCGGATTGCGGCCGCCATGGAACATGTAATAGCCCATCAGGTTCACTCCTGAGCCCATCTGCACCGGCAGGGTCGATGCGATATCGTCAGGCGATACCAGCGTGCGGCGGCGGTACATGGCCGGCAGCCCGGCGCCGTACTCCGCACCCAGGAATGGCGTGCGGTCCATGTCGGTTTCCGCCGTGCCTTGCTGGGTGGCGCGGGTTTGCGCGCCAAGGTCCCCGCTGACGCGCGTGTCGAAACGGAAGGCGTAGGTTTCCTTCGGCGGCAGCTCGGTCTTGCTGGTGGCCCACGGCTCGTCCTGGTAGCCGCCGAACACCGGCACCACTTCGCCGGACGGATACAAGGTCTGGTCCCAGCCGGTCACCGTGTAGAAAGGCACGTCGATGCCGGCCTTCACGGCCATGCCTTTCAGCGTGGCGATGTGCTGGGCGCCGCGGCCCGGGCCCGCCAGGTTGTATTCATTCTCGATCTGGGCGCCGATCACCGGGCCGCCCTGCTTCCACAGCAAGCCATCGACCTGTTTCGCGATCGCTCGGTAGAAGCGGTCCACGTATTTCAGGTACTGGGGGTCGTCCTGGCGGGTCGGCATGGCATCCACCACCCAGTCGGGAATGCCGCCGTAACGCACTTCCGCGTGCGACCATGGGCCAACGCGGATCCATACCTCCAGCCCGGCCTTGTTGGCCAGCTGGATGAAGCGCCGCAGGTCGCGGTTGCCGCTCCAGTTGAACTTCCCTTCCTTTTCCTCGTGGTGGTTCCAGATGATGTAGCTGGCCACCACGTTGATGCCGGCCGACTTCATCTTGGCCAGCTCGGCCTCCCAGCTATCCGCCGGGCTGCGCGAGTAGTGGAATTCACCCATCACCGGCAGCCAGGGCTGGCCGTCGCGCGTCAGGTAGCGGCTGTTGATGCCAAGGACATGGCCGCCGGGAGCGACGGCCGTGCCCATCTTGATATGGCCGGACAAAGGCGCCGGTGCGGGGGCGCTGGCATCGACTGCCAGCACCTGCCCCGCCTGGGCGGCGTGAACGAACGCCATCGCGGCCAGGCAAAGTGTGTTACGGATCATCGGCATGCCTCAATCAGAACTTGTAGCTCAGGCCCAGGTTGTAGCGGCGGCCATATTCCATCACGTTCTGCATGTATGGATTGTTGGACTGGGTCTCCAGCACTTTCTGGTTGGTGATGTTGTCCAGGCCCAGGCGCAGCTGCAACTGCGGGGTCAGCCACTTCGAGAAGTTGGCGGAGACGTAGGTCTCGGCTGGATTCTCGATCATGTAGCCGGCGGTCCAGCGCGGCATGCGCACGAAGGCACTGTGGTAGTTGGCCGATACGCGCGCCTCGTAGCCCGCCTTCTCGTACCACAGGGTCAGGCCGCCATTGCGCTTCATCAGGCCCACCATCGGATAGTTGTTGGTGTATTCCTTGATGTCGCTGTCGTTGTAAGAGAAGTTCGCAGCAACGCCCAGGCCGTCGAACGGAGCCGGCAGGCCGGTAAAGGCATGCTGCGCCACCAGCTCCAGGCCCCGCACGTTGCCGCCCTCGCCGTTCACGGAACGGGTCAGGGTCGCAGCGCGGCCGTTGACGGTGGTGTGGTCGGTGGTGATGCCGATGTAGTCCGACACCTTCTTGTAGAATACGCCGGCCGACACCAGCGACCCTTTGTCGAAGTAGTACTGCCACGACAGGTCCACCTGGTTCGACATCATCGGCAGCAGGCCCGGGTTGCCCGCGCTACCGGTAATCGGCTGCTGCGAACCCGGATTGGTGTCGATTGCCAGCTGGCGCGAGGCGCGCATTTCATCCATCGGGGCACGCGACATGGCGCGCGCCACGCTGAAGCGGATCTGCTGCTTCTGCGCCTGGTC
The DNA here is from genome assembly GCF_049904655.1 of Pseudoduganella sp. R-34. Taxonomy (NCBI): domain Bacteria; kingdom Pseudomonadati; phylum Pseudomonadota; class Betaproteobacteria; order Burkholderiales; family Oxalobacteraceae; genus Pseudoduganella; species Pseudoduganella sp. R-34. The sequence goes on along the minus strand of NZ_CP184572.1, from coordinate 3,069,045 downwards.
CAGGTTGAAGATCAGGTTCATGCTAGGGAGCACGCGGGTGTACGAAGCGCCACCTTCAGCCGGGGTCGGCGCGGCGCCGTTGATCGACTCCATGCCGGTACCGGTCTGCTTGGTGTGCACCACGCGCACGCCGGCATTGCCGCGGAAGGTCTTGCCGAACAATTCGCCTTCCAGGTCGGCCTGGGCGTAGACGCTGCTGTTCTTTTCCTTGACCTTCCAGCCGGCCAGCAGGTCGTTCGCGGTCGGGGTGCGGCCGTCCGGGCTCAAGGCATCTGCGCCCCACAGGCTGGTGGCGGAGCCCATGAAGTCTTTCAGCACGATGAATGGCGCGAAGCCGGAAACATTGACCGTTTCGTAGGCCGATGCCGGAATGGCGCTGTTCGAAGCCAGGTTCCAGGTGGTCTGGTGGTATTTCTTCTCGCGGTCGGCAAAGCGCGCGCCGAACTTGATGCGGCTCACCATGCCCGCATCCAGCGGACGCCATGCGCTCAGTTGCGCCGAGTTCAGGCGGTCGTCGACGTGGCCGTCGGTGTCCACGTACAGGGTCGGGTTGCCGAAGGCGGCCGGGTTGCCCGAATCGTGGCTGAAGCTGAAGTCCTGGGTTTCGTCGCCGGTGAAGGACCACTTGATGGTGCCGTTGTTCAGGGCGAACTGGCGTACGTCGCGCCAGGCGCTGTCGCGGCCGGCCGAGGAAGTGGCAATGTCGGCATCCACTTTCCAGTCGCCGACATTGAACTTGCCGTTCAGGCCCGCGGCCAGGTTGTCCATATCCTGCGTCCACAGCGTGCTATTGGTGGTCAGGCCCACGTTGTTGACGGTGGCGCCGACAACGTAGCCGTTGCGGATGTCGAGGTTCGAGTAGTTGGCGCTCTGCCAGCCATCCCAGTTGCCAAGGTCGCCGGTCCAGTGCGACATGGCCGGTTCGCGGATCTTGTTCTTGGCGTAGTAGACGTCGGCGGTGATCATCGCATCCGGGCTGGCCTTCCACTCCACCTTACCCAGCACGCTGCCGCGCTCATTGGTGCCGCGCTTGAGTTCCGTCTCAAAACCCCACGGCGTCTTGTCTACCTTGCCGTCGCCATTGATGTCGGCGGAATGGTCTTCGTTGAAGCCCCAGTGGTTCTTGCGCTTCTCCACCGAAGGCTGCTTCTGGTAGCTGAAGGCCAGCGCCACGCCAACGTTCTTTTCCGCGTACTGGTCGATGAAGATGCCGCCCAGGCGCGGGCGAACCGATTTGGTGTCGAGGTCGCGTGCTTCCGAGTAGTACAGCGCGTCGGCCTTCAGGGACGCCTGGCGGCCGCTGTATTTGAGCGGCGAAACGGTCTGCAGGTCGATGCTGGAGGCGACGCCGCCTTCCACCAGGTCCGCATTCTGGGTCTTGTAGACGATGGCGCCGGACAGCGATTCGGACGGGAACTGCTCGAAGCGCACAGCGCGATTCGGCTCGGACGAAGCCAGTTCGCGGCCGTTCAGGGTAGCGCCGATGAAGCGCTCGCCCATGCCGCGCGCCACGATCTGGCTGGCGTTGCCGCGATCCAGGCCTGCGGCCAGGCCAGGCAGGCGGGCCAGCGACTCGGCGATGGTGGTGTCCGGCAGCTTGCCGATGTCTTCGGAAGCGACGACTTCCACCATGCTGTTGGAGTTTTCCTTGACGCTCAGGGCGCTGCGCACCGAGGCGCGGATACCGGAAACGGTGACCTTCTGGACTGACGGTTCTTCTGCCTGCTGCGCAAAGGCGGCTGGAATGGCAGGGATCAGGAACAGCGACTTCACCAGCAGGCTGATTTTCTTTTGCTTCATGATGCTTTTGTTTTCTCCGTAGTTTTTTTGTGATTTGTTGTATTACCAGAGCGCCCCGTAGATCACGGCCAGCAGCACGCACACCACGGCCGAACCGATGGCAAAGCCACGGTCTACACGGAACAACTGGCGGTCGACCACCATGGCTTTGGCTTCGCCATCACGCCTTCCCATAAGGCTGATCAGCACCATGCCGGCCACCACTGCCCAGAACACCAGGAACATGCGGTCGATGAACGGGATTTCGAAGACGCCGCTGCCGTTGTCGGCGGCGAAGCCGATCGGCGCGAGGAAGGACAGGTCCATCATCGTTGGCAGGAACTTGAGGATGATGGAGAACACGAGCCCGCCCACGGTGGCGAACATGGCGGCTGCGTTGGTCGCTTTCTTCCAGAAGAAGCCAAGCAGGAACATGGCCAGGATGCCCGGCGAGACGAAGCCGGTGTATTCCTGGATGTACTGGAACCCGCCTTTCTTGTCGATGCCCAGCATTGGTGCGATCAGCACCGCAATTGCCATCGACGCCACCACGGTAAGGCGGCCGACCCACACCATGCGCTCTTCGCTCGCTGCGGGTACAAATTTCTTACGATAGATATCCAGCGTGAAAATGGTGGCGATGCTGTTTGCCTTGCCGGCCAGCGAGGCCACCACAGCGGCGGTCAGGGCGGCGAACGCCACGCCGCGCAAGCCGTCCGGCAGCAATGCCAGCAGCGTCGGATAGGCGCGATCCGGATTCAGCTCGCCGCCCTGGCGCAGGGCGCCGCCTAGCGTGCCCGCCTGGTCCAGCGCAAAGGCCGCGATACCAGGCAGCACCACGATCACGGGCATCAGCAATTTCAGGAAGGCCGCAAACAGCAGGCCTTTGCGTGCGGTAGGCAGGTCCGCGCCCAGCGCGCGCTGCGTGATGTACTGGTTACAGCCCCAGTAATTCAGGTTGGCGATCCAGATGCCGCCCAGCAGGATGCTCAGGCCCGGCAAGTCCATATAGCTTGGATGGTCGCGCGTCAGCACCATGTCGAAGTGGCCGCGGGCGCGGGCGAACAGTTCGGCCGTGCCCTGCAGCGCGCCTTTGCCGCCGCCCAGGCCTGCCACCAGGTCCAGCGCGATCCAGGTCGTCACCAGGCCGCCGATCACCAGGCACACCACCTGGATCACGTCGGTGTAGCCGATCACCTTCATGCCGCCCAGCGTGATGATGGTCGCGAAAACGGCCAGGAACAGCATGCAGGCGCCCACGCTCAGGCCGGAGATGCTGCTGATGGCGATGGCGCCGAGGTAGAGGATGGAGGTCAGGTTGACCACGATGTACAGGCCAAGCCAGAACAGCGCCATGGTCGTCGCCACGCCCTTGCCGTAACGCTGCTCCAGGAACTGCGGCATGGTGTAGATGTGGTTTTTCAGATACACCGGCATGAAGAACACGGCTACGATGACCAGCGTTGCCGCCGCCATCAGCTCATACACCGCAATCGCCATGCCGATCTTGAAGCCGGATCCACTCATGCCGATGAACTGTTCGGCGGAGATATTGGAGGCGATCAGCGAGGCGCCGATGGCCCACCAGGTCAGGGAACCTTCGGCCAGGAAGTAATCGCGCGAAGCCGAGCCGGAGCTGCTGTTCTTGCGGCGGTAGACCCAGATGCCGTATGCGGCAACGACCGCGAAATAGATCAGGAATACAACCGAATCGAGCGATGTGATTTTCATGGCTAGCGTCTCTGTTTGCAAATGCGTTGACAACATTTGCTTATCATTAAGACGCTTAGCTTAACGAATTGGCTATTCCTTAGTTATGCGGAATACGCATTGAGCTATGACTTTCTGGAATAGCTCGCAAGGACCTGATCATTCCGGCCTGCCGTAAAACTGCGGTGCACCGTCGAAGGCCAGTTCCAGCCGGTCCAGGACGAAGCCGGGATCGAGGGCGCGTACTCGCAGTACGTGCCGGCCCGCAGCGACGTTTTCCAGCGACAGGGTGCGCAGCGCGGTATTCGACAGCACGTTAGCCTTCCATTCGTCGCTGCGGCCATGGGTGGTGAAATCGAGTTCCCTGAACGGTTCGTTGTCGAAGCTGACGGCGATGCGAAGCTTGTCGCGGGACGTCAAGGGGTGCACCGGAACGGCCACCACTTTCAACTGGGCCGGTCCTTGCGACAGGGTCGCAAATCCGTAAACCAGCGTGCTGCCCTCGCCTGCTGCCAGGGACGAGCGCATGCTGGCGCCAAAGCTCCCCATGCCGGGGACCAGGGACCAGCCGGCCACTGGCGCCGCCTGCACCGCCGGAATGGTCACGATCCTTTCGCTCTCCAGCGGCAGTCCTGGCGCAGTATCGGGTTGTACCTGCAGCCGGAGCGGGAGCGGTTTGCCCCCGCAACGCAGTGCAATGGAAGGCGCTGCAGCGCGGCCGTCGTAGCGGATTTCAATGCGCTGTTCAAAACCATTGCCGGCGTCCAGCCGGCCGCTTGCCGGCGCGAGTGTGAGCGATGCGCCGTTCCCGTTTGCCTGCCAGTCCAGTTCCTGCCCGCTGCTGCCGACCAGCGTGACCGTGCGTACTGCCGGCCGGCCCGAGTAGAAATTGAGCTGCGTGCCGTCGCCTGAAAACGGGAACGCATATGCGATGCTGCAGCCAACCCGCTGGGGAGTTTCCGCGTAAGTGGGGAATGTCGGCGCACTGAATACCGGCAAGCGGCGCGGTGCTGCGTCCATCATTCCCTGCCATTTGCCGTTTCCCAGCGCGTTGTAATGCGCGGTGTCGGCCACGATTGCAGCCTGCGCCGACCGGGCACGCGCTGCCTGGAAGTTCGCGTCAGGCCTGCCTTCGCGGGCATGCTGCGCGGCCAGTTCCAGCCTCAATATCCGCGTATTCAGGTTGGCACTGGAACGCACGGGGTACTGCACCAATTGAAAGAAAGCGTCGGCCAGCGGCGGCGGAAGCCGCCGCGCAACGGCATCGGCTCGACTTGCCAAAGCCTCGTAACGCGCCAGCCTCCGTTCCGCTTCTCCGCTGCCTGAGCGAAGATAGTCTGTTGCCCTCACCGGCGTGGTGGGCTCGGTCTGGCTGAAACCCATGAACTCCGGCCTGCGCTCCCATGCCAGGTCATAGTAGCCGATCATGATGTCCGCGAGTTCGTCGGCCTCGTCCGCGCCAAACTGCGCGCGCATCCAGCCGGCCAGGTACTCGCGTGCGGGGCGTTCCAGCGTATTGCCGTCAAAAGCCAGGTCAAGGAAGTATTGCGTGAGGTATTCGGCGGGCTTGATGTCGCCGACGTTGACGATCCAGACCTTGCGCGCGCCAGTCGCCGTCGCCCGCTGCAACTGGTCGCGGATCAGGGCGGGATGCGTCGTCCCAAGCCACAGGTAATCGTGCGGGCGGCCCCAATAGGAGATGTGATAGTAGATGCCCGCCCCGCCCGGCCGCCGCGCTTCCTGCGGCGTGCTCAATTGGTGCAGGTAGCCGTAATTGTCGTCCGGCCAGATGAGGGTGATATCTTCCGGCACTTGCAACCCTGCCTTGTAAATATCCAGCACTTCCTTGTACAGCGTCAGCGCCTGCGGCGCCTTCGGCGCAGCATTGGCAAGCAGCTCGCGCTGGACAGCTATCGCCTCGCTCACTCCACGCCGCGCCTCATCCACGTTGTGCGCGCCTTCCATGGCCGAATCGTGCACGCCGCGGATGCCCACCGAGTACATGTTTTCGAAGTCCTTCACTTCTTTCAGGCGCTCGTCCCAGTAACGAACCAGCGACGCGCGGTTGCTGAAGAAATTGAAGGCGCCGCGCTGTTGATGGTCCCACTCGCGCACGTTATTGCGCATCATGGGCTCCGCATGGGAGGTGCCGACCACGATGGCGTAATCGCGCGCTGCCTCCGCATTGCCCGCGATCTGGTAGAACGGCCTGGTGGAGTCGTGCATCGCCGGCCAGATGATGTTGGCCTTCAGGCGCCACATCAATTCGAAGATGCGCGCATAAGTGGAAGGGCCGATATCCCGGACCGGGTCATGCCTTGCGGCCCACGGCTGCAGTCCCCAGTCTTCATCGTTCAGGAAAATGCCGCGATACTGCACGTGCGGCGAGGCCGAATGGACTCGGGCCGCCGACACTTCCAGTCGCTCGCGCCGGGCCGGGCGAACGTCCGCCCACCACTCCCAGGCAGAGACGCCCAGTTCCCGCGTCAGGTCGATCACGCCCCACACCGTACCGCGCAGGTCGGCGCCAGCAATCAGCAGGATTTGCGCTCCAGGATGGTGGCGCGAATCGATAGCAATACGTTCATAACTTTCCCATTCCAGGCGCGGCAGCTCAATGCCCTCTTCCGCAAGCACTTTCCGCACCAGTGGCGAATCGTGGCGGCCGATCACGACGCATATCCGCGTACACGCTTCGATGCCAGTGCCCCGCGCCGCGTCGCCGCCCGCCAGCGCTGCCAGGTCGCGCGCCAGCAGGTCGCCGGCGAGCTTCATCGCGGCTTGGTCTTCATGCACGATGGCGGGCAGCCGCCCATCGGGATTCAGCGTGATCCGTCCTTCCGCAACGGCCTTGCCCGAGCTGGTTATGGCGGCAAAAACAATCAACAACGTGAGCAATTGCTTGGTCATATAGCGATTCGGGATAGCTGAAGCGACAATTGGCATACAGGAGGCGAAACCGATTCGCTAGCATATGGTACCGCTAACAATCTTGCAAACAAAAGTGGAGACTGAATGAAGAAGATTACCCGCCGCGCGCTCGCGGCACTTTGCATTGCCGCTTGGGCGGGCGCCGCTACGGCCGCCGCACCGATTCCCGAACTGGTGAAGAAAGACGGCCGGCACGCCTTGATGGTTGATGGAGCGCCCTACCTTCTGCTTGGCGTACAGGCGCACAACTCCAGCAACTACCCGGACGCGCTCAAGCAAGTGTGGGCCGCCGTCAAGGACGTCCACGCCAATACGCTGGAAATCCCGGTCGCATGGGAACAGGTCGAGCCGGAGGAAGGCAAGTTCGATTTCAGCTACGTCGACACGTTGCTGAAGCAAGCGCGCGAAAACAAGGTGCGTGTGGTGCTGCTCTGGTTCGCGACCTGGAAGAACACCAATCCGAACTACGCCCCCGAATGGGTGAAGTTCAACAACCAGCGTTTCCCGCGCATGGTCGGCAAGGACGGCAAATCCATTTATTGCATGTCGCCCTTTGGGGAGGAAACACTGAAGGCCGACAAGAAGGCTTTCACCGCCCTGATGAAGCACCTGAAAGCCGTCGACGAGGAACAGCGCACCGTGATCATGGTGCAGGTACAAAACGAAGTCGGCACCATCGGCGCGGTACGCGACTTCGGCGCCAAAGCCGAAGCAGCCTTCCATCAGGCAGTGCCGCCTGCGGTGCTGGCCCACAAGAAGTCGCCGGTGCCTGGCGCCGCCAGCGGCACCTGGACTGAGGTCTACGGCCCCTATGCCGAGGAATACTTCCATGCATGGGCCATCGCCAGCTATATCGAGGAAGTCGCGAAGGCCGGCCGCGCCGTCTACAACTTGCCGATGTACGTCAACAGCGCGCTGCGCGACCCGCTCGCGCTGATGGCGCCATGGCAGAACAATTTCATCTCCGGCGGTCCAGCGTTCGACGTGATCGACATCTACAAGGCTGCGGCGCCGCATATCGATCTCGCCGCGCCGGATATCTACATGTCGGAGTCGAACAAGTTCAGCGCCAATCTCGAACTGTTCCAACGCCCCGACAATGCCCTGCTGGTGCCGGAGATGGGCAACGCAAAACCCTTTGCGCGCTATGTCTACCAGGTGCTGGGCCGCGGCGCGCTGGGCATCGCGCCGTTTGGCGTCGACTACTTCGACTACACCAATTTCCCGCTTGGTTCGAAGGATACCGACAAGTCGATGGCCGAACCTTTCGGCAAGGTCTATGCGGCATTCCGGCCGATGGAGCGCCAGTGGGCGAAATGGGCATTTGAGGGCCGTACCTACGGCGTTGCTGAAGGAGACGACCGCAAATCCCAGACCGTCAATATGAAAAACTGGAAGGCCACGGTATCGTTCCGCGAATGGCAACTTGGCGATCGCTCGTGGAAGCCGGACATGAAGGATTACCCGGCCGGCACCGAAACACCGAGCGGTGGCGTCGCCATCGCCCAGATCGGCGACAACGAATTCATCATCGTCGGCCAGCACGCGCGCGTGAAGATCGAAGGCACCGGCAACAACGAAGGCAAGCCGTCGCTGTGGGCCCGCGTCGAGGAAGGACGTTTCGATGCCAACGGCAAATGGATCATGGAGCGCAACTGGAACGGTGACCAGACCGACTATGGCTTGAACCTGACCGACCGCGTCACAATCCTCAAGGCCAGGCTGGGCACTTATTGACTACTGGGTCTCGAAGAACCGGGCGTGTTCCGGCATTGCGCCGACGGCGCGCCCGATGGTTTCGCGCACCCTGGAGAAATGCTCCTGTAGCTGCCCCAGGTCCATCAGATCGATCAGGGGATCGATCTTTTTGGGCACGACGCCAAGTCCCATCAAGATGGAAACGTGCGATGGCACCGAGAATCCCTCCGGGTCAAATATGACGATGCGGCCCGTCTCGCGGAACAGCTCGATCTGGTGCTGCAGCGTATCGGGGATCGGCATGGCGGCACAATAGCGCCAGAATTCGGAGTCGTTGCGGTCCGTGACCTTGTAATGCAGGATGATGAAGTCGCGCACGAACTCGTAGCGCTGCGACACAAGCCGGTTGAACTCATTGGCCAGGGCCGGGCTGAAGTCGCGGTCGGGGAAATACTGCAGCAGCCAGCCGACCGAGTTTTCGATGATGTTGATGCTGGTCGACTCAAGCGGCTCAAGGAAGCCGCTCGACAAACCGATCGCCACGCAGTTCTTGATCCATGACTTGCGGCGGCGGCCGGTGGTAAAGCGCAGCTGGCGAGGCGTATCCAGCACGCGGCCGTCCAGTCCATCCATTAGTACCTGGCCGGCTTCCTCGTCGCTGGTGAAGCCGCTGCAGTACACATGGCCATTGCCGGTGCGGTGCTGCAGCGGAATGCGCCAGGTCCAGCCGGCGCTGCGCGCGGTCGACAGGGTGTAAGCCACCAGCGGATCGGACCTTTCGCACGGCACGGCTTGCGCGCTGTTACACGGCAGCATGGCGCTCCAGTCGTCGTAGCCTGCCTTGTAGACGCCTTCGATCAGCAGGCCGCGGAAGCCCGAACAGTCGATGAACAGGTCGCCCTCCACCCGTTGCCCGTCCTTCAGTTTCACCGCAGTGATGAAACCGGACTCCGGGTGCTGTTCGACTTCCGTGATCATGCCTTCGATGCGGCGCACGCCGCGCTGCGTCGCATAGTCGCGCAGGTAGGCCGCATACAGACTGGCGTCAAAATGGAATGCGTAGGAGAAGGCATTGGTGACCGCGGGCTGGTCGCCGTACGGCAGCATGAAACGGTTGTTGCGTGCCATGGCCGTCGACGTCGACCACTCCTCATAGGAAGGCATGTCCTTGTTTTCGCGCGCCAGCCGCAACCAGTATTGCACCGGCGAGCGATTTTCGATCGCCGGGCCGAAATCGCCAAAGCCGTGGAAGAAGCGGTTGCCCACACGGCCCCAGTCCTTGAATTCGATGCCAAGCTTGAAGGTCGCCTGCGTTTTCCTGACGAAATCGGCGTTGTCCAGGCCAAGCGCCTGGTTGAAGTAGCGGATGGTCGGCAAGGTCGCTTCGCCGACGCCGACCGTGCCGATCTCGGGCGACTCCACCAGCACCACCTCGCACGACTTGCCCAGCTTGAGCGCCAGCGGCGCGGCCGTCATCCAGCCGGCGGTGCCGCCGCCGACGATCACGATCTTGCGGATTGCGTTATTGGACATAGGTTCCCATCCTGATCTTCATGACGGTCGGGCGGGCCGTCAGGTTGATGCCCCAGTCGGTCTGGTCGCCGTTCCAGTTGCGCTCCATGACCCATTTTCCATCGGCGTCGAAGTGACCTTCTTCCACGCGTGCGTACATCGACGGCTTGCCCGCGTTGTGCTCGAAACCGAGGCGGATGTTCTGCCCGACCACGATAAATTCATCGTCGCCCACCTGGGCCAACGCAGCGCCGCCATTGGGCGCCTCCGTGCCGGGCGGCAGGTCGTCCTTGTTGGCATTGCCGAATTGCCATTCGCGGAACTTTGCGGTGATCTTCCAGGCGCCGGCCACGATCGATTGCGGCTTGCGGTCGTCCCCTTCCGCGATGCCGTAAGTGCGGCCCTCCAGCGACCATTGCGCCCACTGGCGCGCCACAGGGCGGAAAGCAGCATAGATCTTGCCAAAGGGCTCCGCCATCGCCTTGTCTTTCAGCTTCGACCCCAGGGGGTAGTTGCTGTAATCCGCGTAATCGATGCCAAACGGTGCAACGCCTATCGCGCCGCGCCCAAGAATCTGGTACACGTAGCGCGCATAGCCCGCCGCATTGCCCATCTCCGGCACGAACAGGGCGTTGTCCGGGCGCTGGAACTGCTGCAGCGTAGCATCGACCTTGCCCGACTCCGGCAGGTAAATATCAGGCGCCGCAATGTCGATGTGCGGCGCGGCCGCTTTGTAGATATCGATCACGTCATGGGTTGGGCCACCACTGGCGAAATTCCCCTTCCAGGGCGCCATCGGCTCCAGCGGATCGCGCAAGGCATTGTTGACGTACATCGGCAAGTCATACACCGCGCGCCCTGCCCTGGCGACCGTTTCGATATAGCTGGCTACCGCGTACGCATGGAAGTATTCGTCCGCATACGGCCCGTAGACTTCCGCCCAGCTGCCGCTGGCCGCACCGGGAACCGGCGGCTTCTTGCGCGCCAGCACCGCAGCCGGAACTGGCTGATGGAACGCCGCTTCCGCTTTCGGTCCGAAGTCGCGCACCGTGCCGTATGTTCCCACCTCGTTCTCGACCTGCACCATGATCACCGTGCGCTGTGCGGAGTCGATTTTTTTCAGGTGCGCCATCAGCGCGGTGAACGCCCTGGCGTCGGCCTTCAGTGTCTGTTCGCCGAACGGCGAAAGGCAGTAGATGCCTTTGCCATCCTTGCCGAGCATGCGCGGAAAGCGCTGGTTGTCCAACTTCACCCATTCCGGCGTGTACTGCGGCCCGGTGTTCTTCCAGGTGCCAAACCACAGCAGCACCAGGCGCACCTTGTGCTGGCGCGCCTGCGCCACCAGCGTGTCGACAAAGCTGAAGTCGAACTTGCCTTCGACCGGCTCCAACTGCTCCCAGGCCACCGGGATTTCCAGCGTATTGGCGTTAGCGTCCTTGACTGCGGCCCAGACCTGGCCTAGCGCCGCGGGATAATTGCTGGAGTTGTGCGCCTGGACACCCAGCACGGTGAACGGCTTGCCGTCAACCATCAGTGCATAGCGACCGTCCTTGTGCAGCAGCTGGGGAATCGGCGCCGGGCCGGCAACGGCGTGCGCCACCAGCAGGGCCGACAAGCAAAACGCCGCCAGGTGGCGGCTTGGGGAATTCTTCATGCGGTTGTCCATGAGGTGAAAACGGCAGCACGCCGGGCGGGTGTGCTGCCGGTACTTCTTAGAACGAGTAGCGCGCCTGCAGCGTGTAGCGGCGGCCGGTGTAGAACGCGGAGCGGTCCATCAGGCCAATGCCTTGCTGCATATACTGCTTGTACAGCGCGTTGTTCAGGTTCTGCGCCTCGAACGCAAAGCTCAGGTTCTCCGTCACTTTGTAGTGCAGGCCCATGTCAAGCTGGCCGTAAGCACCGCCCCAGGTTGGCAGCGCAAAGTTCACCGAGTAGGCCTGGCCCTTGTTCGGGCTGTCCGGATTGCGGTCGATACCGGAACCGTCGGCCGTACCGTAGGCGTTGGCCGCCTGCAGGTATTTGCCGCGCCAGGAGTATGCGAGACGCGCCGACAGCGGGCCGTGGTCATACAGCAAAGCCAGGTTGTACGCATTCTTCGACATGCCCACCATCGGCAGGCCGCCCAATACGTGGCCGTCCGTATCGCAACCGGCCAGGTCGCGCGCCAGGTTGGCGTCCAGCGTGTCTTTCGGCGTACACCAGGTGCTGGTCACCGGGTGCCCCAGTTTCATGACACTGTCGATGTACGTGTAGTTGCCCGAGATGCCGAAGCCGGACAGCAGGCCAGGCAGCTTGTCGAAGTACTGCTGGTAGCCGATTTCCACGCCGCGTGCACGTCCCGATGCGTCGTTGACCTGCGAACGGATCAGGAAGTCGTGCGGCTGGCCGGCGGTGTCGGTCAGCGTATAGGTCGAAGTGCGGCCGATGATGACGTCTTTCAGCTTCTTGTTGAACAGCGCCACCGTGAGCGAGCTGCTCTTGCCGAAGTAGTACTCGCCGGTCAGGTCGAAGTTGTTCGCGCGCACCGGGCGCAGGTTCGGGTTGCCGCGCGCATCGCCCTTATAACTGATCGAATCGAGCACCGCCTGATTGGTCACCGGATCCTGGTGCGTCTTCACGTCCTGGCTCAGGGTCGTGTAGGCCTGCATCTGGTAGAAGTCCGGACGCGTGATCCCTTTCGAGAAGGCGGCGCGGAACTGCAGTTCATTGCTTGGCTTCAGGCGCAGGTTCAGGCTTGGCAGCACGTTGGTGTAGCTGTTCTTGAACGTCTGCTTGTCGGCCTGCGCCGGAATGATCGGCACGCCCGGCATCGGATTGGTCGGCGGGGTGAACAGCGTATAGCCATCGGCAGACATATCGGTGCGCACCACGCGCACGCCGACGTTGCCGTCTACCGGGTACGGCAGCCAGCTATCCGAGCCGAAGCGCAGCTGGCCATATGCCGACTTGGTGCGTTCGCGCTGTACGTTCAGGCCTTTGTCGTCACCGAACTTGGCAGGCGTCCAGTGTTGCGAGCAAGGGGAGGACTTGCAAACCATGTCGGTGTAGCTATGCAGCTTGGCGAAGCCGCCGGGCGGCGAGCCCAAGGACCAGGACAGGTCAGGTGCTACGAACTGGGGTGGCGTCGGCATTTTGCCGCCAAAGAAATTACCGAAGGAGACAGGCGTGGTGCCGCCGGCGAAACGCGGGTCGCTCAGGTAGGCCAGCTGGCTCAGTGGCTGCCACGAATCGCCGACTGCCCAGGGCTGCGTGATCTGCGCCCATTCGGAATCGTGCGTCGAACGGGTTTCCGCCTCGCGGTCGGTGAAGCGTACGCCGAAGCGCAGGTCCTGCAGCACCGGGCTGTCGAAGATGAATTTGGCGTCCAGGCGGCCCGCGGTCTGGGTCGCCTCGGCCTCATCGCGGTGCTCCTGGGCGAAGCCCCAGTAGTAGTTGGCCGGATTGGCAAGGTGGGCACGATCCGCGGCGTCGAAGCCGAACTGCGGCGGCGAGCTGCGCAGGTCCAGCGTTTCCTTCGGCATGTAGCCGCCCAGGCCGACGGTGTTGTCGAAGCCGTCGGTCTTTGCCTTGATGTGCTGCAGGTCGGTCTTGAACACCCAGCGGTCGCTGGCGCGCCAGGTCAGGTTCCAGGCCACGTCGCGGGTATCGGCTGCACGGCCGACGGCACGGGTGTTGGTGCCGAATCCTACGCCAGGTTCGGTCGGTGCGCGCAGGGTGCCGGTCAACAGGGCGCCCCTGTCGTCGAAGGTTGCGCCAGGGTCGAGCACGATGGTCGCCGGATTGGCAGTCTGGAACAGCGATGCTTCCGTGGAGTCCAGCTCATACTTCGAACGGAAGTACGTCAGGGAAGAAGACAGGGTATCCTTTTTCCACTGCAAGGCGCCATACAAGCCCTCGCGGTCGCGGTCGAAGTTACCGCGGTTCCAGGAACCGCCGTTCGGAATCCAGCGCAGCGCGCCGCTGTTGTCGCCCGAGACGGCATCGGTGCGAGGGATGAATGGCGAGACGGACATGCCGTCGCTGCGGGTCTTGATCTGCGAACGCGCCACGTCGATCAGGGCGCCGAACTGGCCGAAGCTGGTATCCCAGCGGTTCGACACCATGCCGGAGTACGATGGCGCGGTCTCGCCGCGCAGCTTGGAACGCGAGGCTTCCGCCGAGACGGCGCCCTTGAAGCCCTTGAAGTCGAAAGGCATGGCCGTACGCAGGTTGACCAGGCCGCCCACGGCGCCTTCGATCTGCTCTGCGGAAGGGCTCTTGTAGACGTCCACGCCGGCCATCAGTTCCGGCGGCACGTCTTCGAAGCTCAGCGAACGGCCGCCGTTGGCGGAGAAGGAGTCGCGGCCGTTCAGCTCGGACCGCACATAGCTCATGCCGCGGATCGACACGCCGGTGCCTTCGGCGGCGAAGCGCATGATGCCGTCGCCCACGCCCTGCTGCGGGTCCTGGCGGTTCATGGTGCGGTCGATGGTGACGCCCGGCATGCGCTGCAGCACCTCGGTTACCGACTTGTCCGGCAGCTTGCCCATGTCGTCGGCCACGATCGAGTCGACGATCTCCTCGGCGTCCTGCTTGCGTTTCTGTGCCGACTCCAGTGCTGCGCGTTGGCCGACCACCACCACGGTGTTCGAACTATCCTTGCTTTCCGATGCGGTCTGCGCGAAGGCGCCACCGGCTGCCAGCAAGGCGATTTGTGCCGCCCCCACGGCGATCGCTGTCTTCTTCAAGTGTTTCACTCTGAATCCTCTCGTTCTAACTTATAAGTGTAATGACGGCTTGCTCATTTGCGCGAGCACGCGACCGTGTCTGTCCGTGGACTGCGCTTTGCTGTGGGATGCCAGGCGGGATTGGCCCGGCGCCCGCGCTGCGCCTAAGCGGCGCTTGCGATTTCGCCGCTGTGCGCGGCAAGAATTTTGATGGTCATGGACTGTCTCTCTATCTGATTTTTTTGTCTCGCTTCTGCGATGAAACCATTCTGCCTTTCGTCCTAAGCAGCGGCAATTGCGAAAATCACCAATACAACAAACGAAAAAAACGCAAGGCCGCACGCTCAGGTAATTTTCAGCGCATTGGCGTAGCCAAGCGCCGGCTGGTGCGCGGGCAGCGTCACATGCAGGCCGTCCGCAGACTGGCGAAACGCCAGCGGCCGTCCGCTGCTTACCAGCTCGACGCGCGCGATACGTCTGGTCAGGTGCGGCGTGGCGCTGCGCAAGGATTTGATGGTCAGCTTGCCATCCTGCGGCCAGCCCATGACAAACGCGTACACCGCATCGCCTTTCGCGGTAAAGCGGATATCGGCGGCGGAAAACGGCTTGCCTTTGCCCTCGTTGAAGCCGGCGCCCGACATCGGCGCCGCCGCTTCCTCCATCACCGGGCCTTCGCCAAACACGGCCCAGGGACGGGTGTCGTAAATCGCTTCGCCATTCTTTGCCATCCAGCGCCCTACTTCCTCGACGATGGCACGCTCCCGGCTGTCGATGGTGCCGTCGCCGCGCACCGGCACGCTGAGAAGCAGGTTGCCGTTCTTGCTGACCACGTCGATCAGGGTATGCAGCACTGACTTTGCACTCTTGTAAGCACGGTTATCGTAGACGCGGCGGTCGTAGTGCCAGCTGCCGATGCAGGTGCAGGTCTGCCATGGCAGTTCCTCAATGCGGTTGCTCTGCCCGCGCTCAATATCCCACACCATGCTGCGGCGCTGCTGTTCATTGAGGATCTTGCCGTTGACGACTGCTTCCAACTTGCCTTTGGTGGCGATGCTGCGGTTGTACATGTGGGCGGCCAGGCGCAGTCCGATATCGCTGACTGGCCACAGCGGCAGCACGGTATCGTCGTAATACACCAGGTCCGGATCGTAGGAGTCGATCAGGTCGCGCGTGCGGTTGAAGAGCTTTTCACCATAAGCCTTGTCGGGTACCGAGGCCCCGCCGCCCCAATGCCACTGCTGGTCCGATACGCCGCCTTCGCCGCCGCCTTTGCTCAACGGATGGCGCTGCGCATACAGGCCTTGCGGGTCCAGCCCCTCCCACCACTTGCCCGCGCCGTCGAGCCGGGTCAGGTTGCCGTCGTATTTCTGTGCCGGCTCGTACCATGTCCAGGCGTGGGCCGCGTGCACGCTGACGCCGAAACGCAACCCGTTGGCGCGCGCGGCCTTGCTCCAGCCGGCAATCAGGTCTTTCTGCGGACCGATGCTGGTGGAGTTCCACTCCGGCTGGTAGCGGCTGCTGTACAGGTCGAAGTTGTCGTGATGGTTGGCCAGCGCCACGAAGTACCTGGCGCCGGCCTTCTTGTACAGGGCCACCAGTTCATCGGGATTCCATTTGTCGGCTTTCCACTGCCTGATGATGTCCTTGAAGCCAACTTGCGCCGGGTCGCCGTATTGCTGCACATGGTGCTTGTGGGCGTCGGAATCTTTTTCGTACATCAGGCGGCCATACCAGTCGCCGAATTCCGGCTGGCATTGCGGTCCCCAGTGGGCCCAGATGCCGAATTTGGCATTACGGAACCAGTCGGGTACCTGGTATTTGTCGAGCGAATCCCATTCCGGCTTGAACGGGCCCGCAGCGATCGGCAGGCTGGCCTCCGGCGCAATGGCGTCGGCCGCGGCGCGCGCCGTTCCCGACAGCGCGACCGCAGGCATGGCTGCGCCCAGGTGTTTCAGCAGGTCTCGGCGTTTCATCAAGATTCCTTTAGGGTTTTCCTTCAGCGCGCCAGCACGCTGGCGAGATATTCCTCGTGGCTTGGCATGGCCGCCACCGCGGCCGCAATGCTGTCGCGCCGCAGGCGCAGGGCGCGCTGTGCGTCCTCCAGCGGCATGTCGCCCAGCGATGGATCGGCGCGCTGCGGCCAATGGTCCATGCCGGCATGGATCGCCAGCCAGCTGGTGGCGTCGAAGCCTTCTTCGTCGTACTGGTGCAGCACGCCGGCCTGGCGCCAGGCGTGGACCTTGAAAGCCAGCGTTTCGGGCAGCTCCATGTTCGCCATGTCGCGCCACAACTGGCTGTCGCGGCGTCCTGTCAGGCAGTAATGCAGGATGATGAAGTCGCGCACGCGCTCGAACTGGCGCACCATGCCGGTGTTGTAGGCAGCGACAGCCGTTTCGGCCGGGCGCCCGTCTTTCAGCAACAGTTCGATCAGGCGACCGAGGCCGCTTTGCACCAGGAAGATGCTGGTCGATTCCAGCGGTTCCAGGAAGCCCGAGGATAGGCCCAGCGCCACCACATTGTGCGACCAGAAGCGCGCGCGGTGGCCGGTGGTGAAGCGCAACAGACGTGGCTCGGCGACCGGAGCGCCGTCGAGTTGCTGCAGCAACTGTTCGCGGGCACGCTCTTCGTCGATGTAGCGGCTCGCAAAGACGTGGCCGTGCCCCGTGCGATTGCTGAGCGGGATGCGCCACGCCCAGCCGGCTTCCAGCGCGGTGGCGCGCGTGTAGGGCATCAGCGCGGCGCGGCTGCGTTCGCAAGGACAGGCCCAGGCCCGGTCCACCGGCAACCAGCGGCTGAAGTCAACAAACGGTTCTTCCAGCGTACGCCCAAGCAGCAGCGAGGCGAAGCCGGAGCAATCGATGAACAGGTCGCCTTCCACCGTGCGGCCATCGGCGAGCGTGAGCTGTTCTATGCCACCGTCGACGCGCCGGCTGACGTGCACGATCCGCCCCTCGGTGCGGTGCACGCCGCGCTGCATTGCAAGGCTGCGCAGGAACTTGGCATACAGCACGGCATCGAAATGGTAGGCGTAGTTGAACTGGCGCTCCTGTTCCGACGCAGCGCCCTGGAACCTGCCTTCGCGGGCCATCACGCTCGGAAGGCATTGTTCGCCGAGCGTGCCGAGGCCGGCATCGGCGACCCGGCGGAACTGGCCCCACAGCGACTGAGGGCCGCCCAGGCCACCGATATCGCCGAATGTGTGGAAATACTGCTCGCCGGCCGCGCGCCACTCGCAGAATTGGATGCCCAGCTTGAAGGTGCCGTTGGTGGCGCGCAGGAATTGCGCTTCATCGATGCCGAGGATGCGGTGGAAGGCGCGGATCGAAGGGAACGTCGCCTCGCCGACGCCGACGATGCCGATCTCCTCCGATTCGACCAGCTCCACGCTGCTGCCGGGCAGCGCCGTCGCCAGCGCCGTGGCAGCCATCCAGCCCGCCGAACCGCCACCGACGACCACGATGCGTTTGTATGCGGTTGTCATCATTTTGTCTCCGTTATGGCATCGGATTTTGCAAGGCGCCATGGCGGCACGCAATTGTGAAAAATACCAACGCGTTCAATGAAATCTAGCAGGGTAGTTGAAGTGTGCGGCTGCAGCATGGACAATGCCCCGCTATGAATCCGATCCATACATGCCTTTGCATAGCGCTGCTGGCGCCAATGGCCGCCAGCGCCCAGGCGCGGCAAACGATCCCGCTCGACGGCGAGTGGCTTTTCCACAAGACCGGCGACCATGGCTGGCAAGCAGTCACCGTGCCGCACAGTTTCGACGGCTACCGCGGACCGGCATGGTACCGCCGCACGCTGCAACTGTCGCATGCACGCGACAAACAGCGGCACTACCTCGAGTTCGACGGCGCCCTGCTGGTGACCGAAGCTTGGGTCAACGGCCGCCCCGCAGGGCGCCATGCCGGCGGCTTCGCGCGTTTCCGTTTTGATATCACTGACCTGCTGCAGGATGGCGGCAACGAGATCGTGGTACGGGTCGACAACGCACCCGGCAGCAGCGTGGCACCGCTGGCGGGCGATTACACGCTATACGGCGGCTTGTACCGCAACGTGCGGCTGGTCTCGACCAGCGCTATCCATTTCGACATGCTCGACTACGGCGGCCCCGGCGTGTATTTCAAGGCTTCCGACGTGTCGCGGCAGCGCGCCGCGCTGTCGTGGACGGCACGCGCCCGCAACGACAGCGGCCGTGCCGTGCATGCTGTCATCACCGCACGCCTGCGCGACGCCGGCCAGCAGGAAGTGGCCTCGGCGCGCCAGCCGGTGCTGCTGCCCCCGCACAGCACGGTGCAGGTCGCGCTGCAGGCGGCGCTGCCGTCCCCGCATCTCTGGCAAGGCGTGCGCGATCCCTACCTTTACACCAGCGAAGCCGAGTTGGCCGAAGCGGAAGGCGGCTCCGGCACGCGCGACCGGCTCTCGTTCCCGGCCGGGATCCGCGACATCCGGCTCGACCCGCAGCGCGGCCTGCTGCTGAACGGCGCCAGCTACCGCGTGCACGGGGTCAACGTGCACCAGACTTCCCTGCCCGGCAAGGGTATCGCGGCCAGCGACGAAGACATCGATGCCGACTACCGCATCCTGTCCGATCTCGGCGTGACAGGCCTGCGCTACGCGCATTACCAGCATCCGCAACGCGCCTACGACCATGCCGACCGTGCCGGATGGCTGGTCTGGACCGAGCTGCCGCTGACGGCAGCGGTCAACGGTTCGAAGGAATTCCTGGCCAGCAGCGAGCAGCAGCTGCGCGAACTGGTGCGGCAGAACAGCAATCATCCATCGGTCATGGTGTGGGGGCTCGGCAACGAGATCTACCAGTCCGACGAGCACAGCGCCCGCGTGCTGTCGTCGCTGCAGCGCCTGGCCCACGAGGAAGACGCGAGCCGCCCGACTGTCTACGCCAACTGCTGCGGCCCGATCGATGGTCCGCAAGCCTCGCATACCGACGCCGTGGGCTCGAACGTCTATTTCGGCTGGTACGATGGCGAGTTCGCCGACCTCGGCCCCTTCCTGGACGGGAATCACGCCAAACGGCCCGCCACCGCGCTGTCGGTCAGCGAGTACGGCGCCGGGGCCAGCGCACTGCAGCAGGAGGACCCGCCGCAGCGGCCCAAGCCTGCCGGGCGCTGGCACCCGGAGCAGTACCAAGCCCTGTACCACGAAGCTGCCTGGCGCCAGCTGGAGGCCCGGACATGGCTGTGGGCGAACTTCATCTGGGTCGGCTTCGACTTCCCCTCGGCGGGCCGGAATGAAGGCGATACGCCAGGCTTCAACGACAAGGGACTGGTCAGCTTCGACCGCAGCGTGAAAAAGGATGCCTATTTCTGGTACCAGGCCAACTGGAGCGCGGCGCCGATGGCGCACATCACTTCCAGGCGCCACACGCAACGCCAGCAGGCCAGCGTGGAAGTCAAGGTGTACAGCAACCAGGACAAGGCCAGCCTGCGCCTCAACGGCGCCGACATGGGCACGCAGCCGGTGACCGGCCGCATCGCGACATGGCAGCTGCGGCTGGCCGAAGGAAGCAACCGCATCGATGTCACCGCCGGCAGCGCCACCGACAGCGTCGAGTGGCACTACCAGCCCCGCTAGAACTTCACCACCACCGGCTTGCCGGTGTAGCGCACCATGCGGCTGGCCCGGGCCGCAGCAATGCCCTTGCCGTTATCCGGCCCGGCCAGTACCAGGTTCAGGGTGCGTTGCCGGGCCATGCCCGGATAGCTGCCGATACGCGCGCCAATGGTAAGGATCTTCGCCTTGTCGTTCCAGCGCAGCGGGACGCGGGCGGACTGTCCCTTTTCATACGCATAGGTCTCGTTATCGTCCTCATACAGCGTAAAGCCGCCGTCGGCGCCCGGATAGATCCGGACTTCGTAGGGCGCGGCCGGCTGTTCGGTGGCGTATTGCATGACCGGTCCCAGTGGCACGATGCTGCCGGCGCGTACGTACAGGGGCAGGATGTCCAGCGGCGTGTCCCGCTGCACCGCCTGGCCGCCTTCTAAGCGCTGGTTGGTCCAGAAGTCATACCATGCGGTCCCCTGCGGCAGGTAGGTGCGCATCTGCGTGTCCATTGCCGGCTTGTCCGCCGCCAAGGCGCGCATGGCGCTCGGCGTGCGCCACGCGAGGCGCAGGCTGCGGTCCGAAGTGGCCTGGTAATACTCGAGTGCCAGCTTCACGCGCTGGCCCTTGCGCAGCGCCACGCGCGTGGTGGCCAGCCGCTTGCCGCCATTCTCCCAGCGCTCGATCACAGCCGCGCCGTCGAGATAGAGGCGGTAGCCGTCGTCGCCCTCCACGCCGATCTCGTATTCGCCATCCTCCGGGGCTTCCAGCGTGCCGTTCCAGCGCGCGGAGAAGTCGTCCAGCCCGGCCAGGCCGGCCGGAATCGTGGCCAGCGGCGGCGCGGGCCACGAGTGGTCAATGGTCTTGTCGATCACCTGCCCTTTCGGCACCTCGAAGTTGCGCCCTTCGAAGTACTGGCCCGCCAGGCCAGGCCGTCCATCCGGGGTGTGCAGGAATTCGGCGGGAATGGTTGCCGGCGGCGGCGGCTGGATGCGGTACATCGGCCGCGTCACCGGATGCACCAGCAGCGAAGGTCCGAACATGAACGCATCGTTGATGCCATACGTCTCCTTGTCGTCCGCAAAGTCCATCGGCAAGGCGCGCATCAGGGTGTAATGTTCGCTGCTGACCTTTGCACTCAGTCCATAGGTATAAGGCAGGAGCCGGTAGCGCAGGTGCGCCGCATCGAGCAGCGACTTGTACACTTCGGGGTCGAGGCCCTTGAACACATAAGGCTCGCGCTCGATGTCCGTACCATGTACCCGCATGATGGGATTGAAGGCCGCATACTGGAACCAGCGCGCGAACAGTTCGCGGTAGGCGGGGTCTTTTTCGCCGAGCGGATAGTCACGGCTGACGAAGAAGCCGCCGGTATCCTGGGTCCAGTAAGGGTTGCCGGTAATGGTCACATTGACGCCGCCGCTGACCTGCTTGCGCAAGGTATCCCAATTGGCGAAGATGTCACCCGACCAGGAGGCCGCGGCCGTGCGCTGTGCGCCGGCCCATGCCGACCGCGTCAGCGTAAAGACGCGCTTGTCGCTGGTCGCGCGCTGTCCGTCATAGGTGCCCTGCGTGGTCAGCAGCGTATACGGGTTCAGGTAGCGGGAAAAGTCGCCCAGGGCATTCCTGCCCAGCGATTTGATGTCGGCCTCGTTCTGCGCCGCATCCCAGGCGGCGGAGCCCACTTCCACCTCGGTACCATCCATCCACAGCGCATCCACGCCCTTGTCGAACAGGCCTGACTTCGCATGCTTGAAATAGATTTTCCGGCCCAGCGGACTATAGGCGTCGTACACGCGCGCCTTGCGCGAAATCCAGTGCAGCGGCTCGAAGCGCAGGCCGTGCTGGTCCAACTCCTTCGCCAGCGCCGTATCGTTGCCGATCGACGGCCAGATCGAGACCATCAGCTTCATGTGCAGCTTGTGCAGGCTGTCGGTCATGCCGCGCGGGTCGGGGAAGCGCACCGGGTCCCAGGCCATGCCGCTCCAGGTGCCGTCCTTGTCGCCGCCCCAGTATTGCCAGTCCTGCACGATGTAGTCGAGGGGGAACTGCTCCTGGCGGAACTTCTCCGCGACTTCGACGATACGGGACTGTGTGGGGTAACGCTCCTTGCTCATGAACAGGCCGAACGCCTGTTTGGGATACATTGGCGCCTCCCCCGTCAACCGCCGGTACTCGCCCACCACGTCGTCCATCGAGCTTCCGCCCATGAAGTAGTAATCGACGCCGCCCGGCGCGCTTTCGGCCCACAGGCGCGCGCCTTCCGGCCCGTCCTGGAAACGCATCTTAGAATAGGTGTCCCACAGGATGCCGTAGCGTTCTGACGACATCATGACCGGAATGATGATGCCGAGGTTGGTCTGCACCAGCAGCAGGTCCTGGTTGCGACGGTTGACCTTTTCGCTGTCGGTGTAGCCGAAGCCGAAGATCGCCTCGTCAGGCTTGAGCACCAGCCGGTTCTCCACTTCGTACGACGGCGCGCCGGAGATCTCGACCGGCTTGATCGACTGCGGCTGTGACGATTCGCGCGTGTAGAGCCGCCCGGCGCTGTCCATGAAACTCAGGGCGCCGGTCTTGCGGTCGATGTCGATGCGCAGCCTGGCGCTCCGGATGCTCAGGGCGGAGGGGCTTTCCTCCAGCTTGAAGCTCGCCCCACCCGGCTTGCCCACCACGACCAGGCTTGGGCTGGTCCAGTGGTTGCTGCCCAGGTTTGCGTTCACGCGCACCGTGGCAGGGCCATAGAAGATCACGTTCTTGGTCACGCCCCCGACCCTGAACTGCACGCCATCCGACAGGCGCACATAAGCGAAACCATCCTGGGCGGCGACAGGCGCCGCCTGCAGGTGGCCGTTCTTGTCCAGGCCACTTTGCGGCAGTGCGGCAGCCAAGGCCGGATTCGCTGAGAAGGCAAACGCGCCTGCCAGCGCAACGCTGAGGAGACGCCGTTTCATTGGAACACCGCCACGAAGCCGCCACGCGGTTTGATCGTCACGCGCACCTTGCCCGCCTTGAGTTCAGCCTTGCTGAATTCGCGCTGGCCTACGCCGTCGGTAATCATGACGCCCTTGCGGTCCCCGATAAAGGACAGGTCCAGCTCCACGCTGCGTTCACCCTTGCCGGCATTGATGCCCGCCACATACCAGGTGTCGCCGGACTTGCGCGCAACGGCGACATGCGAACCGGGATAGCCGGCGAGGAAGCGGCTGTCGTCCCAGCGGCGCGGCAGGTCGCGCAGGAAGGACCGCACATATTCCGGCACGCCGGCCATGCCTTGCGGGATCTCCGCAAAATGCTGGATACCCGACAGGAACAGCACCGATTCAGCCAGTTCGAAACCGTTGCGGGTAACCCGCTTGATCTGCGCCTTGTCGCCAAACACCATCGGCGTGAAATCCATCGGGTCGAACAGGTTGCGAATCATGGCCGCATTCACGGCGTGGGCAGGTACCGCGTCTTCGTCGCGCTGGTCAAAGGTGGTGAACTCGAAGCCGCGGATCGCCTCGGCCGTCATCAGGTTGGGATAAGTGCGCTCCAGGCCGCGCGGCAGGGTCGCGCCGTGGAAGTTCACCAGCAGGCCCGCCTTGGCCGCATCCTTCAGGATATCGACGTAGTACTGGATCATCGACACACCGTCGCCGCCGAAGAAGTCGATCTTCACGCCCTTGATGCCCATTTCACGCAGGCGGGCAAACTCTTTGGCTCGTGCCTCCGGCGCCAGCAGCTTGTTGCGCGGTGTCTGCGGAGCGTCGTTCCAGGCGCCGGCCGAGTTGTACCAGACCAGCACACCCACGCCCTTGCCGGCGGCGTAGCGCACCAGTTCGGCCATCTTGTCATAGCCGATCTGCTTGTCCCATTCCGCGTCGACCAGGGTGTAGTCCCACTTCATGTCGACTGCATAGTCGACGAACTTCTTCTGCACGTCGAACACGGTAGCTTCGTCCTTCAGCAGCGGCCAGCTCCACGATGCGTGCCCGGGCTGTACCAGCTTCGCGTCAAGCTGGACGGCAGGCGCCGCCAGGTCGGTGCCGAGGGTGGAATCCATCACGGTGTTGAGCGTTCCGACGGCCACCACGCGCCAGGGTGTAGCCAGGGTGCCGCCGGTTTCCGCCAGCAGGCCGCCGTTGGTGAACACTTCCGGCGCGGTCGGCCCGGCGATGCGGTACACGCCACCGGGCGATTCGGTGGCGAGGCGCGAGGCGTGGAAGCTGCCGTCCATGTTCGCTTCCGTCAGCGCCACCCAGGTATCGCCGCTCCTGAACAGCGCCGGGAACACCCAGCCGGCCTTCAGGGGCGCCGGCTGGCCGACCGGAATATCGACCTGGTAATGCTCTTCATACGACGGATTGGTCTTGCCCCATCCGGACTTGGCCACCGCCATCGGCTGCAGGAAGGCGCGGGCCTTGGAGCTGAACGCAAAGCCCGTCGCTTCGCTGACAAAGCGCTTGGCGCCGATTTTCGGATCCGCGACGACGTAGCGGAACGCCAAACCATCGTCGGAAACGCGGAATGCCACGTCCATCTTGCGCCCGGCGGCGTTGGCGAGCGAGAACACCTGCTCGTTGGCCTGGTAACGGATCGCGGCGCGCTTGCCGACTGCCATTGTGTATTGTTCCGACACCGGCTTGACCGGCGACGTCGCCACCAGCTTGAGGCCGCGCGAAAAATCCTCGCCGGCCAGGGTAAGGCCCAGCGGCGATGGCAGCAGCACTACCTGGCCATTGCGCTTGACGGTATACGACAGGGTCTGGTCAGGATTGACGGTCACCGACACATCCAGTTGCTTGTTCGGGCTCTCGAGCGCGACCGCGGCGCCGCTGGTTACCGCCAGGGCTGCCAGGATACTCATTTTCTTCATCATCATGAACACTTTTTAAGGAGTAGATAAGCCTGCGCTGTCTTCCCAGCGCAGCGACACGACCTTGTAGCCGTTGTCACGGATTGCCTTTAACATCGCCGGCAGCGCCTCGCCCGTTGGCCCGTTCGCGTCATGCATCAGGATGATGCCGCCGCCGGCCTGTTTGAGGCGGTCCAGCAGCCGCGCCACCATGGAATCGACGCGCATGTCATTGGGCGCCCAGTCATCAATGCCCAGGTCGACCGATGCCACCGTCACACCACGATCCTTGAGTGCAGCCAGGATAGGCGGCGTCTCTTCCAGGTATGGAAAGCGGTATGCCGCAGGTTCATGGCCGAAAACGCGTGCAAAAGCCTGCGTCCCCTTTTCAAGATCCGCCAGTTGCTCGGCGCCGGTCATCGATTTCAGCGACGGGTGGGCAAAGCTGTGCAGCGCCACGGCATGGCCGGCACGCTCGACGCGCAAACCCAGTTCCGGGTACTTCGACAGGTTGGCGCCGGTCATGAAAAAGGTCGCCTGGGTACACTGCTGCGCAAGCGCCTGCAATACCCTGTCGGTTGCCCCAGGCACCGGGCCGTCGTCGAAGGTCAGGACCACTTCGCCCTTCTGCAAAGGCAAGGGACCGTACTGGGCCGTCCCGTAGCGCGCATGTTCGCGCTTGAGCGTCAGGACGCGCGCAGTGCCCAGGGCATCCGGTGCGCAGGCGGACGCCGTCCCGGCGGCGGCCCACAGCAGCAGGACGGCCCGAAGTGCGGCGCGCATCATTGGAGCTCCATTTCAAAGGCGTTGGCGGGGATATCGTCAGCGCTGAACAGGTTGACGAAAGGCGCATCAGCCCAGGCGTAGCGCACCTTGTTCACGGCAGCGGTCGCGGCGTCCTTCAGCCGCACCGTGTCGCCCTCTGCCGTCGCCTGCACATACCGGCACGCCGCCGGCCCGCACACTTCAAAGCCGATTGCGGTGTCGGAGGAGTATGTCCTCAAGCCGCCATTGGTGTTGACGAAGCGGACCAGGATGTCGGCTCCGCTGCGGCTGGCCCACACCGCCTCCGGTCCGCCTGGCGACACCTTCTCGCCATAGGCAACGGCCCGAGCGGCCCGCGCCAGGCGCTCCCCGACGATCTTCTTCTGCGCCGGGTGAATATCGGAGCGGTCGCCATAATCGAACGTGACCGCCAGCCCTGCGTGATGGTCGTTCCGTACCACCACCGATTGCGCTTCACGCAGCTCGGCCCACGCAGAATTGCCCGGCCTGGTTGACACCGATCCGAACGCAGTCAGCTGGGCGACCAGGAATGGCAACTCCGGCTGGGAAAACGTCCGGCGCCAGTCCTCAAACAGCAGCGGCAGCAAAGTGCGGTACTCCTGGGCTGCTCCAGCGTTCGCCTCGCCCTGGTACCACGCCACCAGCTTGAACCTGTAGCCTTGCAGCGGTGCGATCATGCCGTTGTACAGGGTTGTCAGGCTGGTCGGCGGCTCCCACGGCGTTGGCGGCTGCGATGCGTTCACGTGGGAGCCAAGCTGGTACTTCCAGCGCACAGGCAGCAGAATCCGTGCGCCGTCCGCCGTGCGCAGCACGCGCTGGTCCGGCGGGCTGACCAGGCCACCGCCATTATCGTCGTCCAATACCCGTACCGCGATGACGTTCTTGCCGGGTTTGAGCACGCCCTTCGGCACGGCGTATTCGCGCCCCGCCCACCAGTTGGTCAATCCGCCGACCCGCACGCCGTTGACCCAGGTCGTGTCGGCCGTGGCGATCTGCCCAAGCAGCAGCTGCGTGACTGCGCCGGCCTGCCGCGCATCCAGTTCGACCGTGGTGCGGAACCAGGCCACGCCGCGATGCTTGCTGATCGCGTCGATGCCGGACTCGCTCCAGCGCCGCCCCACTTCCATGGCCGGCCAACGGCTGTCGTCAAAGCCGGGCCGGGACCACGCGCGCTGTGCTCGCGCGGCCGGATCTGCCTTGTCCCACCACGCCTCCTGGCGCTGCTCCTCGGCCTTCATTCCCGCCGCCACATCGGTTCCGTAAGCGGCGACCACATCGAGCGCCTGGCGGTATGCGGGCAACTTGCCCATCGACGGGCCACTGATCCAGCTCTGGATCGAACTGCCGCCCCAACTGGCGTTGACGAAGCCCACCGGCACGCTGTACTGGCGCTGCAGCGCGCGCGCCATGTAATAACATACCGCGGAGGCCTGGCCGGTGCTTTGCGGTCCCGCCACCTGCCACTTCGGGGCTTCACTGAAATCGTCGACGCGGACGGCGGAACTGTGGCGCACGATATTGGCGAAGCGAATGTTCGGATTGGCGGAGTACGCAATGTCCATCGGCGCATTGGTGGCATTGGCCACCGCCAGTTCCATGTTCGACTGGCCGCCGCACAGGAAGACATCGCCGATCATGATGTCGTCCAGGGTGCTGCCGCCGCCGTTCGAGCTCACGCTCAGCGTATGGGGGCCGCCGGCTTCCATGCCCGGCATTTCGGCGCGCCATTTGCCGGCGCTGTCCGCGCTGGCTTGCACCGCCTGGCTGCCCAGCCGTACCGTCAGCACGGCCCCGGGGTCGGCTTTACCCCACACCGTAACCGGTTGGCCGCGCTGCAGGACCGCGTGGTCGCTGAATATCCCGGCAAAAGCCGGCGCCGCTGCCTCCGCAAGCGCTGGAGCGCCTGCTGCGAGCGCCATCGCACCTATGCTTGCAAGCAGCTTGAAGCTGGGAGCTTTCATCAGGCACCCACGCGCAGGAATACCGACGCATGCGGAGCCAAGGCCTGGCGGATACGCCCCCGCACCTGCCCGAGATCGGCGCGCCGCCACAGGTCGCGCACTGCGACGCTCTTGCCGCCGAGGTCCAGGCGGGACAGGTCGAAGTCAATCTCCACCGGGGCATCTTCCGTATTGAACAGGGCCAGGTACCAAGCGCGGTCGGAGCCATTCGGCCGGGCGGTCCAGATGCGGGTGCCGGCGTCGGCGCGATGCGGGCGATTGTCGCGGCTCTTCTGGTTCACGGCAAGCACTTCCGGGTTGGTCAGCAAGGCCAGCGTCGGCGCGTCCAGGTGCCGCAGGTCGCCGCCCATGATGAGCGGTGAGCGCGCGATACTCCAGAGTGTCATCAGCGTCTGCTGCTCGTCCGGGGTGAACTTCGTGTCGCGCGTATTCATCGCCAGCCGGCCGAGGGGCAGCATGTCCGCATCGGGCCAGGAATTTTCCGCCATGGTCGGGTTCCAGTTTTCAAGGCGCTGGAACTGCTCTTTCAGCAGCTTCCATTCATCCCAGAAGTCGTCCGAAATGCGCCACATCTGCGCGTAGTGCGGAACGTGGGCGGCCCAGCGCAGGTCCATCTCGCCGGGCGACAGGCTGAGCGTGATGGCGCGTCCGGAAGCCTGGATGGCCTTGTGCGCGGCTTCGACTTCGGGCCAGTTGCGGTCATAGGGCCGCGACATGTCGTCCATCTTCACGAAATCCACGCCCCACGAGGCGTACAGCTTGAAGATCGAGTCATAGTATTCCTGCGCGCCAGGCTTGCTCATGTCGATACCGTACATGTCGCCATTCCATTCGCAGACAGCCTTGGTGTCGGCGATATCCTGCGCATGCCAGCGCGTGCCGAGGATCGGGGTGTTCCTGCGCACGGCCTGGCGCGGGATGCCGCGCATGACGTGGATGCCGAATTTGAGCCCCATGCGGTGCATCTGGTCGGCCAGGGCCTTGAAGCCCCTGCCCTGCGCCGCCGACGGGAAGCGATTGGGAGCAGGCAGCAGGCGCCCGTATTCGTCCATGGTCAGCTCGGCGTCCTTGCGGTATTCATAGCTGTTGGCGTTCGGTTCATACCACTGGATATCGACCGTGAAGATGTCGTAGCCCGACGGCAGCAGTTTCTGCACCATGATGCGAGCGTTTTCCAGGGCCTGGGCTTCGGTGATGGTGGTGGCAAAAGAGTTCCAGCTGTTCCAGCCCATCGGCGGCGTCGGCGCCAGCGGTTTGCGGCGCACGGCCTGGGGAACAGCCGCGAACCCCACGGCGGGAAGTGCAGCCGAAGCTGCTGCGGCAACGGAAGTGGCCAACAGTGTGCGGCGGGACAGGTCAATCATGGGTAATAGGCTCCAGCGTCACCAGTACCACGTCATTGCTGCGCATCGGTACCTTGAAATTGAAAGAACCTGACTTGCCGACCGTGACCACTCGGTCTGTCTCGGGCGCGTCTTTGGTCAGGGTGTTAAGTTGTTCGAGCTGCGCCGCTGTCAGCTTGTCGGGCGCGCCCATTTCCAGGTAGGCGGTATAGGCATCGTTGGCCTTGAAGCCGGTACGGCGCACCTGCAGGCGGTACTTGCCAGACTGCGCATGGCGGAACTGCACCTCGGCGGGTTCCGATGGCTTGGCCGGCTGCACGCGGCTGTAGAAGGAGCGGTTGCTCAAGTCCTGCTTCGGCTGCTGGAAGTCCCAGACAACGGCGCGCATCGCCTTGCCGTCGGTGGCCGCCATCACCTGGCCATCCTTGACCGGAATCTCCTTGCCGCTCAAGGCATGCAGGTATTTGTACGAGAAGTACGGCGCCTTGCGCACGCCTTGTGGATTCATCAGGCCGAAGCCCCCGTCGAAGGGCTTGTTCTGCGGCCCCGGTTCCTCGAACAGGTCGGTGTAGGTCCAGTAGCTCATGCCCTGCACCAGGCCCTTGGTTCCTTTCAGCTTGCTCAGGATGTAGGCGGCGCCGATGTAGGAATCATGCACCTTGTCGCGCGGGTTGTAGCTGGTGCTCCATTCGGTGAAATACAGCGGCAGCTGCGGATACTTCGACCCGGCGATCTGCCCGCGCACGCGGCGCACGTCGCCGATGATGGCGTCGGGCGACGGCGACAGCTTGGTATCCTCCACGCCCTTCTCGTCCAGGAAGCCGCTGTCCACGCCATAGGTGTGCGTGGTCACGAAATCGACTGCCGCGCCGCTCTTCGAAACATGGTCGAGGAACTCGGGCACCCAGGCCGCCCCTGCGGTGGAAGGGCCGCCCACACGCAGGGCCGGATCGATCGCCTTGATCGCCTTTGCGGTCACGTCGTACAGCTCGAAGTATGCTTTCTGGTCGGCGTGCTCCCAGAAGCCGTCCAGGTTCGGCTCATTCCACACTTCGAAGAACCAGCTGCGCACTTCCGCTTCGCCGTAGCGCTGCTGGCAATGCTTGACGAACGCCGTCACCAGGTCGCGCCAGCCTTTCAGCTCGGGATGCGAGGTATTGCCTTCCCAGTAGAAGATCTTCGCGTTCGATGTGGCCAGCGCCTTGGGCGTGAACCCCAGTTCGACGAAAGGCTTGATCTTGCGGGCCAACAGGTCGTCGTACAGCTTGTCGATGCCGCTCCAGTCGTAGACCAGCTTTCCATTCTCCTTTTTCACGGTCTGCAGCACGTCGTGGAAGATGGCATGGAAGCGGATGTAGCGGAAGCCGGTTTCGTCCACCAGGGTCTTCAGCTGCGCCATGCTGTCGTCGCGCCGCAGCGTGCCCGGGTAATCGGAACCGACCGACAGGTCGAAGAAGCGGTCAAGCGGCTGCTCCGCCCTCGCCGCATCGAGCACCACCTTGCGCGGCGCCGCGCTGGCAGCGGTGGTGACAAAGCAGGCCGCGCCCAGTGCTGCGAGACCTATACGTTGCAGGTGATTCATCCTTCCATGCTCCTCATTTCGACTGATAGACCGGGCGATGCTAGCACTGCAAAATCGTCGCGGGAACAGCTGGCACGCCTCTTGCGGTAAATCATTCAGCGGCTCGGTGATTTTCATAATTGCAGCGCCTCGGGCAGTCTGCAAAGATGGCCTGGTTTATCACAACGTAGGATAAAAAGACCATGCGATCCTGGATCATGGCCATGTTCTTCGTGGCCGCAAACGGCGCGTTCGCGCAAACCAGCGTCATTCCAGTCTGGCCGGAAGGCGTCCCCAACGCGCGCGCGCAGGCCGGCCCCGAGAAGGTCGACGGCGAACGCATCAGCAACGTCAGCCAGCCTACGCTGGCCGTCTACCCAGCCGCCTTCGACCGACCTTCAGGCACCGCCGTTATCATCTGCCCCGGCGGCGGCTACCAGTTCCTGTCCAATACGCGCGAAGGGCAGCAGTATGCCCAGTGGCTGTCCAGCCTTGGCATCACCGCTTTCGTCCTGAAGTACCGCCTGGCCGACTACGGCCACCCCGCCCCCTTGCAGGACGTGCTGCGCGCGATCCGCCTGGTGCGCTCGCAGGCGGCGAAGTACGGCATCGCACCGGACCGCATCGGCGTGATGGGCAGTTCGGCCGGCGGCCACCTCGCCGCCAGCGCTTCCACCCTGTTCAACCACCCTACCGGCCGTGCCGGCGGCCCACTCGATGCCGTCAGCGCCCGTCCCGATTTCGCCATCCTGATGTACCCCGTGATCACGATGGAAGCCCCGGCTGTCCACGCCGGCTCGCGCGACGCCCTGCTGGGCTCCAAGCCATCCGCAGCCATGGTCCAGCTCACGTCGGTGGAAAAACAGGTCAGCGCCGCGACCCCGCCGACCCTGCTGATCCACTCGCAGGATGACGGCCTGGTCCCGGCCGACAACAGCATCCTGTACTTCCAGGCCCTGACGCGCGCCAAGGTGCCGGCCGAGATGTTCATCTTCGAACACGGCGGCCACGGCATGGCCATGCGCACCGGGAACGGGACTGCCACCAACTGGACGCGCCGCGCCGAAGAATGGCTGCGCGACCGGAAACTGATTCCATAACATCGACAACACAGGAGCATCAATGAACGTGCATTACAAGCGCCGGACCATGGCGGCCGCAGTTTCCGCCGCCGCACTCGGCGCCGCCGGCATGGCCGCCGCAGCGCCGATCACCACCCTCGACCGCAATGGCGCCTGGGTCTCGGTAGAAGCCTACGGGCCGAACGTCGTCCATATCACCATCGCCGCCGACAAGGCCGAGGCGCTGAAAGGTCCCGGCTTCGGCATCCTGCCCAGGAATGCGGACAATGCAGCCTTTCGCCATACCAGCGGCAAGGACGGCGACAGCTTCGCCTCCCCGGCGCTGAACCTGCGCGTCGCCCCGGCGCCGCCGCCGCGCGTCCCGTCCCAGTCGGAAAAATATTTCGCGCCGCAACTGGCGCCGGTGGCGCTGCAGGTCCGCAACGCAAAGGGCGAGCTGGTGCTCGACATGACAGGCTGGGAGCTGTCGCCGCAAACCGTCAACACCGAAAAGACCTACCAGGCCGGCGCCAGCTTCAGCGCCCCGGCCGACGAGCATTACTACGGCATGGGCCAGAACCAGGAGTCGACCGGCCCGCTCGACCTGCGCGGACGCGTCCTCGACTGCAAGCACTGGTATGACGCCCCTGCCGGCGAAACCGTGTGCGTGCCGTTCATGGTCTCGTCCAAGGGCTACGGCATCGTCTGGGACAACCCCTCGGCCACCCGCTTCGTCGCCGGCGTCAACGGCCGCACCTCCTTCCAGTCCAACGTTGGCGAACGTGTCAGCTTCTTCGTCATCACCGGCAGCACGCCGGAGGAAATCTATTCCGGCTACGCCCGTGTTACCGGCAAGACCCCGATCCCGCCCAAGGCGGCTTTCGGCCTGATCCAGTCCAAGGCCCGCTACGACAGCCAGCAGGAAGTACTGCGCGTGGCGAATACCTACCGCCAGAAGAAGTACCCGCTCGACATCATGGTGGTCGACTGGTTCTACTGGACCCGCATGGGCCAGCTCGACATCGACCCGGCGCAGTACCCGGCCCCTGCCGCCATGAACAAGGAGTTGCACGACCTGGGCATGCAGTCCATCGTCTCGGTGTGGCCGCGCTTCGAATCCTCAGGCCGCTACTTCAATGAACTCGATGCCAAGGGTTACTTCCTGAAGGACAAGGACGGCAAGACCGTCGACGGCCTACCCTTCCGCTCCGACCGCACTGGCGCCCTGATCGACGCCACCAACCCGGCCGCGCGCCAGTGGTTCTGGGAGCGCGTGCGCGACAACATCCTGTCGCAAGGCTTCGACTACCCATGGCTGGACGAGACCGAACCGGACCTGGTGCCGGATGGCTTCTTCTACTCGATCGGCAGCGGCGACCGCTATCGCAATCTGTTCCCGCTGCTGCACGTGGAAGGCGTACAGCAAGGCATGCGCGCCTGGCAGCCCAACAAGCGCGCCATGATCCTGTCGCGCGCGGCCTACCTCGGCTCGCAGCGCACCGGCGCCCTGTTCTGGTCTTCCGACGTCCACCCTTCGTGGGAAGCGCTGGCGCGCCAGGTGCCAACGGGCCTGAACATGACCGCCTCAGGCATCGCTTACTGGGGCAACGATATCGGCGGCTGGCAATGGCTGCCGCAATCGACCAAGGCCACCAGGGCGCCGCTGGTCGATCCGCGCGGCGCCGAGGCGACCATCGGCCAGAACCACGACTATCCGGAACTGCTCACCCGCTGGTTCCAGTACGGCACCTTCCTGCCCACGCTGCGCCTGCACGGCGACCGCAAGCACGCGGAAATCTGGGAGTTCGGCCAGCAGGCAGAGACCATCATGGCGCGCTACGACCGCCTGCGCTACCAGTTGATCCCCTACATCTACAGCCAGGCCAAAGCCACCTGGGACAACGGCGCGCCGTTCATGCGCCCTTTGTGGATGGACTTTCCAAGCGACCCGCAGGTGGCCAATCTCGGCACCCAGTACATGTTCGGTCCCGCCTTCCTGGTCGCCCCGGTGACCGAGCAGGGGCAGACCGAAAAAGACGTCTACCTGCCGGCCGGCAGCGACTGGTACAACTTCTGGACCAACGAGAAGGTGGCCGGCGGGCGCTGGGTGCGCGTCGCCGCGCCGATCGACCAGATCCCGGTCTTTGTGCGCGCCGGTTCCATCGTGCCGCTGGGCGCCGAGATCCAGTCCACCGCCAGCAAGCAGGCGATCGCCGAAATCCGGGTGTACCCCGGCAAGGATGGCCAGTTCGCCCTGTATGACGACGATGGCGTCTCGTACGACTACGAAAAAGGCAAGGGCATGCTGTCCAGGCTGACATGGAACGACGCCGCCGGCCGCCTGGGCGTCAGCGGCGACGGCGAGCTGTCGCGCAAGGCGCCAGGCATCACCAAAGTGGTGGGCAAGTGAGCCGGGGCCGCCGCAGCCTGCTCAAGCTGGCCCTGGCCGGGGCCGGCGCGGCAACCGCGCCCCTGGGCGGCGCGGCTCCGTGCGGCCGCCCAGGCCCGGCCCTGCAGCCCGCCTACGGCACCGAAGGCCAGCGCAAGGCGGACCTTGGCAACGGCATGTTCATCAACCCGATCGTGCCCGGCGACCACCCCGATCCCACCATCCTGAAGGACGGCGACGATTACTACATGACGTTTTCGTCCTTCTACTCCTACCCCGGCGCCGTGATCTGGCATTCGCGCGACCTGGTCAACTGGGCGCCCGTCTGCGCCGCCCTGACCAGGCCGATCGGCTCGGTGTGGGCAATGGACCTGGTCAAGCATGGCGGCCGCTACTTCCTGTACATCCCGGCCGACGACAGGATCTTCGTGATCCATGCCGACAATATCCGCGGCCCCTGGAGCGCCCCCGTCGACCTCAGGCTCCAAGGCTGCATCGACCCCGGCCACGCGGTCGGCGAAGACGGCAAGCGCTACCTGTTCTTCAACGGCGTGCGCCGGATTGCACTGGCGGACGACGGCCTGTCCACCGTCGGCGCGCTGGAACACGTCTACCATCCCTGGCGCTATCCGGAAGACTGGGTGGTGGAGATGTTCGCTCCCGAGGGTCCCAAGCTGTTCCGGCGCGGCGAATGGTTTTACCTGGTGGCCGCGGTCGGCGGCACTTCCGGCCCGCCCACCAGCCATATGGTCACGGTGGCGCGCTCGCGCTCCATTCACGGCCCCTGGCAGGACTGCCCCGGCACCCCCATCGTCCGCACCCGCAGCGCCGACGAGCCCTGGTGGTCGCGCGGCCATGCCAGCATTGTCGAAGGACCGGGCGGCGACTGGTGGATGATTTACCACGCCTACGAAAACGGCTTCCGCACGCTGGGCCGGCAAACCATCCTCGAACCCATTGAATGGACCAGCGACGGCTGGTTCCGTGCGCGTGGCGGCACGCTGGACAAGCCCTTGCGCAAGCCGAAGGGCGGCCGCGCCTCGCCAGCCGGCCAGGCGCTGTCCGACGACTTTTCCAGCAACAGGTTCGGCGTCCAGTGGAGCTTCTTCGCGCCCGGCCCCGAGGAAATGCGGCGCGCCCGGTACGACGGCAAGGGGCTGGTCATCAAGGGCAAGGGCAGTTCGCCGGCCGATTGCTCGCCCCTCACCTGCATCGTCGGCGACCGCGATTACGAAGTGTCGGTGGTGCTCGATATTGCGGAAGGCGGGCAAGGCGGCCTGCTGCTGTACTACAGCCAGCGCGGCTACTGCGGCATCGGCTTCAGCCCCACCGAGATGTTCACCCACCACTACAGCGAAGAGCAACGCTGGATGCGGCAGAAAATCGCGGCGCGGACCATCCACATCCGGCTGGCGAACCGCGCCAATATCATCACCTTCCACTACTCCAGCGACGGCGTGGCCTGGACCCGGCATCCATGGCAAATGGAAGTGTCGGGCTTCCACCACAATGTGTTCGGCGGCTTCATGAGTCTCAAGGTCGGCATTTACAGCGCCGGCGCCGGCGAAGTCAGGGCGCGGCAGTTCACCTACCGCGGCCTGAAACCGGCCTAGGCCTGCAGCGTGAGCCGGTA
The DNA here is from genome assembly GCF_049904655.1 of Pseudoduganella sp. R-34. Classification (NCBI taxonomy): domain Bacteria; kingdom Pseudomonadati; phylum Pseudomonadota; class Betaproteobacteria; order Burkholderiales; family Oxalobacteraceae; genus Pseudoduganella; species Pseudoduganella sp. R-34. The sequence goes on along the minus strand of NZ_CP184572.1, from coordinate 3,033,576 downwards.
GACCGTGGTCTGCCGGTAGACCTGCCCTGGCGACACGATCACGTGCGGCCAGGCCGCGCTGGCAAGCTCGGGACGGGCTTGCGCCTCGACGCTGAAACCGCCCTGGTGGCCGGCGCGGAACTGCACGGCAGCCTCGGTGGTCTGGACCTGCAGGCAGCGCCCCGATCCCGGATCGACGATGCGGGCCACGGTGCGCAGCGGCCCCTGGCCGCCGGCAAAATGGCTGCGCACGAACAGGCTATGGTTGAAACCGCCCCGCCCGCAGATCTGGCTGTCGGGCCAGCGCAGACGCGCCCCGATCGGGGCCGGCTGGCGGAAGTCGAACGCCGTCCCGGCCACCGCCGCCACGCCGGAAGGCATGCCGTCCGCGTCCACCTCCACGTAGTAGTCGGCATCGATCTGCACCATATGGTCGCCGACATCGGCGATGCCGCCGTTCAGGTTGAAGGTCGGACAGGCTGCCAGGTCGAGCGGCGTGGGCGCCATGGCCACCACTTCATGCTCCACGCTCAGGCAGCCGTCATCGTCCAGCCGGTATTTCGCCAGTTGGGCCACCGCGCCGCCGCCTCCCGTGCGCAACAGCGTCACGCCGCCGTCGGCGTGGCGTCCCTGCCACAGCACCGGGTTGGCAGCGCCCTTGGGCGCCAGCAGCACGTCGGCCATCCGGCCATAGCGGTCTGGCGCCCGCCAGGACCACAAGGCGGCATCGCGTTCGGTAATCGTCGCCACCATGTCGCTGGCGTTCCTGAGTGTAAACAAGCGGTATTCGTCCGCCTCGGGCGCGGTGCCTGAAAAACGTTTGGTCATCATTAAAAGATCGGGCTTCCTGTGCACACCATTGGCACCATGCCATTCTGCAATCCGGCGCATGGCGATTCAATTACTAAAATCACCAAGCCATCGAACGATTCTGGCCAAGAGCGCTGCAAGGGGGTTTCCGGCGCCGCGGAATCGGCAATAATGCCAGCGCAGCCTCGGGGAGACGGGCAAGATCCGCCGTCCTATGTCAAATTTGATATAGCTGAACGCAAAAGTGTTATTGGAAATGGCAAGGCCCCTTCGCCTACGATCTTCCGATACCGATTCCAAAAACAGGCCGGTGCGCCGCCCACGCGCGCCAGGCCAGAGACAACCTACTTTGTGAGCACCGCATGAGTACCTTTTCAACCGTAGACTTGATCGTCTTCCTGATTTACTTCATTGCCGTTGCCGGCTACGGCATCTGGATCTACCGCCGCAAGCAAAACAGTTCCGGCCAGGCTTCGCATGACTACTTCCTGGCGGAAGGCTCGCTGACCTGGTGGGCGATCGGCGCTTCGCTGATTGCCTCCAACATCTCGGCCGAGCAGTTCATCGGCATGAGCGGCTCCGGCTACAAGATCGGCATGGCCATCGCGGTCTACGAGCTGATGGCGGCCGCCACCCTGGTGATCGTGGCCGTGTTCTTCATGCCGGTGTACCTGAAAAACCGCATCTACACCATGCCGCAGTTCCTCGAACAGCGCTACGGCAAGGCGGTCGCCACCACCATGGCCCTGTTCTGGCTTGGCCTGTACGTGGTGGTCAACCTGACCTCCATCCTCTACCTCGGCGCCCTGGCGATCTCCAGCCTGTCCGGCATCGCCCTGCTGCCCTGCATGCTGTTCCTCGCCGTATTCGCCGCCATCATCACCCTGGGCGGCATGAAGGTGATCGGCTACACCGACGTGGTGCAGGTGGCCTGCCTGGTGGTCGGCGGCCTGGTGACCACCTGGCTGGCGCTCGACCTGGTGGCGGCACTGGGCGGCAAGCAAGGCGCCATGGCGGGCTTCTCCGACCTGTTCGTGCGGGCCGGCGAGCACTTCAACATGGTGCTCAAGCGCGATGACCCGAACTACATGGACCTGCCGGGCCTGTCCGTGCTGCTGGGCGGCATGTGGATCGTCAACCTGAACTACTGGGGCTGCAACCAGTACATCACCCAGCGCGCCCTGGGCGCCGACCTGCCGACGGCCCGCAAAGGCCTGCTGTTTGCCGCCTTCCTCAAGCTGCTGATGCCGGTGATCGTGGTGCTGCCAGGTATTGCCGCTTATGCGCTGGACAAGTCCGGCGCCCTGGGCGACGCCATGCGCCAGGGCGGCGAGCTGAATCCGGACCGCGCCTATCCTGTGCTGCTTAACCTGCTGCCGCCCGGCCTGAAAGGCGTGGCGTTTGCCGCCCTGACCGCCGCTGTCGTGGCTTCGCTGGCCGGCAAGGCAAACAGCATCGCCACCATCTTCACCCTGGATATCTACAACAAGACCTTCAACAAGCAGGCCACCGAGCAGCGCATGGTGTGGATCGGCCGCGTCAGCGTGGTGGTGGCCATGGCCCTGGCCGTGCTGATCGCCCCGCTGCTGGGCATCGACAAGAAAGGCGGCTTCCAGTACATCCAGGAATACACCGGTTTCGTCTCGCCTGGCATCCTGGCCATGTTCCTGATGGGCTTCTTCTGGAAGAAAACCACCTCCGGTGCGGCGATGTTTGCCACCCTGGGCGGCCTGGTGGGCTCGATCATCCTCAAGTTCCTGCCGGAGATGATGAACCTGTCCTTCCTGGTGCCGATCGGCTTTGCCAAGGCCAACGCAGCCGGCATTCCTGAAATCCCGTTCCTGGACCGCATGTTCATCGTGTTCTGGTTCGTGATCGCCGGCATGGTGGTGATCAGCAAGATGGCCGAAGCCAAGCGCGATGGCGCGCACCAGCACCACCTGCATGTCGATACGTCCCTGTTCCGCGTTGACGGTGCATTCACGCTCGGCTCCGCCGTCATCTGCGTGGCACTGGCAACCATCTACGGCGCCTGGTGGTAACACCGGCTCCGGGGTGCGCACCCCTTGGGTGCGCACCCCTTGGGTGCACACCCTGGGTCTCGGCCTATTGGCAGTCACGGCACCAGCAGCGCGCGAATTTCCGGCTTCCGGTAATTTTCCAGGGTCACCATGACCCCGTCGATGAGAATGGTGCGCGGCTCCATGGGGGTTTTATTCACCGCAGCCAGCGCCGCCTTGAGCCCCATATATCCCATCCGGCGCGGGTCCTGGACCACCAGGCCGTGGATTTCCTGCTGCTCCAGGCCATCCAGCAGGAAGGTGGTCGAGTCAAAGCCTACGAACTTCTTCTTGCCGGCCAGGCCCGCCTGGCGCAACGCACGCAGCATGCCGTCGCTCGACGATTCGTTCACGGCAAAGATGCCGTCCACCGCCGGAAAGCGCTGCAACAGCTGCCCTGCTTCGTGGAACACCTTGCCGCGGCTGGCGCCGACATATTCGTCCGCGACAATCCTGACCTTCGGCGCATGCTTCCTCAGATACTCCACAAAACCATCGGCGCGCTGGTCGGTCGACGCGCTGCCGGCGACCGTTCGCAATATCAGTACCTCGCCTTGCGCGTCAAGCAATGCCGCCAGGCGCTGCGCAGCCAGTGCGCCGGCCGCGTGATTGTCGGTCGCGATGAAATTCTGGTAGTCGCGGCCATCGAGCGCCGAATCGACCACAATCACCTTGATTCCCATGGCTGCCGCCCGCCTGACCGGCTCCACCAGCCGAACACGATCGGTCGGCGCCAGGACGATCGCATCGACCGTCGGCGAGGTGTACATCTGCAGCAGCTTGATCTGCACATCGACCTGGTCGTTGTAGGCTGGCCCGCGCCAGGTCAACGCAACCTTGACGCCGTCCGCCTCGCGGATGGCCCGGTCCACGCCGTCCCGCATGAAGGTCCAGAATTCCTGGTCGCGCGACTTGGGAATGAACACGACGTTGACTTCCGCGCCAGCCGCCCAGGCGCCTTCGGCCAGGCAAGCGGCCGCAACCGCCATCCCAAGCACAAGCGACAAGCACCGTCTCCGCATTGGCAATCCCATACATCCTGCCGTTCACGTTGCGTACTCTTGAAGTCTATACATTGGCGGGCGCCATAGCCAGCCGTCGAGCGAGCAAACAGACCGTTTCCCCGGTCGCTCATGTATTTACGGCAATACAAATTTCAATGATATAAGGACACCGTAAGTTTCGTCCCGAAAATGAAGATAGAGACAGGTCCGTCCATAAAAACCACAACCGATAGCGCGGCATAGCCATGAACAATCCCCTCCCGCTTCACCGCATCGGCGCACCCGCCGTGGCAACCCTTGCAGGCGTTGCCGCCGCCATGGCCTGCTTTTGGGCGGCCGGCGCCGCACTGGCGCCCCTCCCCCTGGCCAGCCTGGCGGCATTGGGCAGTGCCGGCGCCAGCGTGCTGCTGCTGCGCAACGGCAGCACGCAGCAGAATGCGCTGGCAGGAAAGGTGGCGGGCGAAATCGACACCATCATGATCGGTGCAGCAGAGACCTCCTACTTCGTCGATTCGATCAGGAAGCGGATTTCCGGAGACGTCGAGTCGACCAACCAGATCGCCGCCCGGTCCGCGTCCAGCGCCAGCGAAATGGAGGAAATCGCAGCCAACGCCGAGCGGGCATCCGAGGTCGCCACCATGGTGCGGCGCGAGAGCGTGGCCGGGCGCGGCGCGGTGGACCAGGGGTTGCAACAGATCAGCGATGCGCGCGGCAACGCGCAGGCTGCCTCGCAATTGATGGATGCCCTGCAGGAAAAATCGCGCAGCATCCACGGCATCACGGCGGTGATCACCGAAATCGCGACGCGCACCAACCTGCTGGCGCTCAATGCGGCCATCGAAGCGGCGCGCGCCGGCGAGCATGGCCGCGGCTTCGCGGTGGTAGCCGGCGAAGTGCGCCAGCTGGCCCAGCGCACGGCCGAAGCCACGGCCGACATCGGCCACAAGGTGACCGCGATCCTGGTGGAGGCCGAGCGGGCCTCGTCCGGCATGGCCTCGCTCACAGGCAAGGTCGCCCAAGCAGCGGTGGAAGTGGAACGCGTGCACGCCAGCTTCAGCACGATCGAACGCTGCGCCGCCGAATCGCACGGCGAAATCCACAAGATCGCGCTGGCCTCGCGCGAGCATGCCGCATCGACGCGCCACATTGCCGAGGCCATCGGCCAGATCCGCGACGGCATGCTGGGCATGCAGGCCGAGTTGCCGCGCGCGGCCAGCTCCGCGCAGGCCTTGGCCGAACGCGCCGAGTCCTTGTTCGAAGCCACCACGGAAAGCAACGCCGCCACCGCGCATGACGCGATCCGCGCCGTCGCGCAGCAAGCTGCCAGGGATGTCGGCAACCTGTTCGAAAAAGCCATCGCCAGCGGCGAGATCAGCGAGGCTGCGCTGTTCGACCGCCGCTACGTTCCAATCCCGGATACCAACCCGCCCAAGCACCATAGCGCCTTCGACAAGTTCACCGACCGCGTCTTGCCCGCTTTGCAGGAGGCGGTATTAAAGGCCATGCCGCAGCTGGCCTTTGCCGGCGCGGTCGACAACAACGGCTACTTCCCGACCCACAACAGGAAGTTTTCGCAGCCCCTGACCGGCGACTACGCCACCGACCTTGTCAACAACCGCACCAAGCGCATCTTCAACGACCGCACCGGATCGCGCTGCGGGGCCAACACCAAGCCTTACCTGCTGCAGACCTACAAGCGCGACACCGGCGAGGTGATGCACGACTTGTCCGCCCCGATCTACGTCAACGGCAGGCATTGGGGCGGGTTCCGCATCGGCTACCGTTCGGCGTCCGGCCACTAGGGCCTGACCCTTTGGGCCGGCCCCCTGCCTGGCAGCTTAGTTGGTGTACAACACGCCGCGGCCGTTGCCGGATGCGTAGACGCGCCCGTAAGTGTTCCAGTCGCCCGCCATGTGGAAGATGCCGGCATACTGGTGCGCGTCGTCGTTGAAGCGCGACCAGGTGGCGCCGGCGTCGTCGGAGCGGTACACGCCCCACACGCCATTGATCACGCCCACCACGTAGACCGCGGCCGAATACGACGCACCGGGAGCCGCCTTGCCCAGGGTTACCACGGTGGCGCCCTGCACGTCGGGCCATTGGTTGCTGCCCCAGATCGAAGAGAAGGCGGTCAGCTTGGTCCAGCTGGCGCCCGCGTCGAGCGAGTGGTACACCGTATTGCCGTCGGCCAGCCAGACATCGCCTTCCGCGTTCGGGTTCACTGCCATCGACGTATTGTTGAAGGACGTCAGCATTGGGCTGGCCGCCTTGAACGCGGCGCGTTCGGTGAACGTCTTGCCGCCGTCGCTTGAATACCAGAAGTGCGCGCTATCCGACCACTGGTTCCACCAGGCGCCGCCCGAATCATAGGCGTAGACCTTGTTCGGGTTCTTGCGATCGGCCTTCAGCAGGTAGCTGCGCGGGACCCCGACTGCGGGTTTCGCCGGCAGGTTGGTCGCAGTCCAGCTTGCGCCGTTATTGGTAGTGTAGGAAGGTACTGTGTCGTTGGGCGCCCAGACCACGTTGTTGCGCGTGGTGACGGCGAGGTTGGACGAACTGTCGGTACCGGTCGTAGCGCCGGCAGGCAAGGTTGCAAACTTCGCCCAGGTATTGCCGCCGTCGCCGGACCAGTGGCCAACGCCGACGTGGTTGTTCGCATTGTCGACACCGTTCGCTGCGATGTATTGCGGATCGGACCAGGCCATGTCGGCCGAGTTGCCATTGCTCCACCAGTTCATGGGCCCCTTGGTCGGCCGCGCCGCCAGGTCGGTATTGATCCAGGTGCCGATATCGCCCGCGCTGTTGATGAACTTATAGGACGCGCCGGCCGGCGGCGTGACGAGGGCCAGGGTCGCGGTCTCCTCCAGGTTATTGTCCTTGGCGCTCCAGCTTGGCGTTGCCGAGGAAGCGTTGGTGGTTTCCCAGATGCCGCCACCGTGCACGTGCATGATGTGGTCGCGGTTGGCAGGGTCGATCACGGTGGTATCGTTCCAGCCCGAGTAGCCGTTGCCGGTGGAGCCCAGATGCGGCATGTTTGCCTCGATTTCGCGCCAGGTGCTGCCGCCGTTGTCGGACAGCTGGGTGACCTGGCCGGGATTGTCGCCCCAGGTGCCGGTCACACCCAGCACAATACGGGCGTTCGGCCCCGTGCCATGGACCGAGACGCCGCTATAGCCGCCTGTGGTGCTGCTGCTGAGCAGGGTCCAGTTCTCGTTGAAGACCACGCCGCCAAACCGGTAAAGGTAGCCCGGCCCGCCGGGGCCTTCGCCGGCGTTCTTGTTGAACACCATATAGTAGTTGCCGTCGGCGGCGCGCACCACGTGCGGGATGTGGTAGCCGGCCACCGGGGCCGGGACCGGGACCGGCGTCCACGAGAAGCCGCCGTTGACGGACTTGTACAGGACCGAGGTCAGGCCCGCCGCGTTGGCATAATCGGGCGCGATGGCGGCGTACATGATCCAGGTCGTCTCGCCGCCGCCCACTTTCGAGTTGTCGAACGTCAGGTGCTCGACCCCGATCGGCGGGTTGCTGCCGCTGATCGTGGTGGACGACAGCCCCGTGACCTGGGCCCATGTCCGGCCCGCGTCCCTGCTCTGCCACAGTCCCGCAGTGCGGGTGCCGTAGAACAGAATCGATGGATTGGTCGGATCGACTTTCAGGCGCTCGCCCATCGCCCGGCCGGTATCGTTGCCGCCCACCATGAACGGCAGGCTGACCCAGGTCCAGCTGTTGCCGCGGTCACTGGAAATGTACAGGCGGCCATTGGCGCCCTGCCTGGTGGTGTCGCCGGTGGCAATGTAGATGCGCTGGTCGTTGCTCGGGTCGAGGGCCAGGCTCTCCACGCAATGGAAGCGGCTGTCGCCGCCGCCGAACCCGATGCCGTCGGTCAGCGGTATCCAGCGCGAATCGCTGGCGTTCCAGCGGTAGATGCCGCCAACGTCGGTGCGGGCGTACAGCAGGCTTGAGTTGACCGGATGGTAGACCAGGCCGGTGACGTAGCCGCCGCCGGCCCATTTGACGCTGGTCCAGCTGGCGGCAGCCAGGCCGGCTGCCGAGACCTGGCTGGTGGCCGCGGTGCTGACCGCAGGCGTCCCGCTTTCCTGACTGCCGCCGCAGCCGGCCAGCAGCGTCGCCAACAAGGCCGGCAGCGCGAGCCCGGCGTAATACTTCTTGCAATGCACTTTCATTGTCTGCTCCTCCAAGAAATGGATTTGTGGTTGAATGTGGCCGATAGCGGCCAACCCAGACTACTGAGAGCAGTTTTTTTCGAATAGAAGTTTCGTGTCGAGCGCTTGTGTTCTGCTGAAATTTGAAGAAGTCGGCGTGCCAGTGTTATTCCGGGCGGGCGGCGGCAGCTGCCAGCCGCCGGCCCGGCTCCTTCAGTTACTGTAGATCAGGCCACGCCCGGTGCCGCTGACGTAGATCCGGCCGTAGATGTTCTGGTCGGCCGCCATCACGCCGATGCCGCCGAACTGGTGCGCGTCATCGTTAAAGCGTTTCCAGCTGGCGCCGCCGTCGTCGGAGCGGTACACGCCCCATACGCCGCCGACCACGCCGACCACGTATACCGCCGCCGAATATCTGGCGCCGCTCGCTGCCTTGCCCAGCGCAACCAGGGTGGCGCCTTGTGCACCCGCTGCGGGCGTGAAGGCCGCCAGCTTGGTCCAGGTGGCCCCGGAATCCAGCGAGTGGTACAGGGCACTGCCGTCCGCCAGCCAGATATCGCCCTCTGCGTTGGGGTTCACCGCCAACGACGTTGCCCCCCAGCTGTTAGGACCAAGCTTGGCATCCACCGAGCCCTGGCTCAGCGTGAAGCTGTGGCCACCGTCGGTCGAGACGTAGACCTTGCCCGCCGTGCCCCAGGTTGCGCCGCCCGAATCGTAGGCATAGACCTTGTTCGGGTTTTTGCGGTCCGCAGCCAGGTGGTAGCCGCGGTTCCAGCCTGGCGCCACATTGGGCAGCGGCGGCAGGTTGGTCGCATTCCAGCTTGCGCCGTTATCCGTGGTGTAGGACGGCACCGAATTGGCCGGTGACACGACCGCCTTGTTGCGCACGGTGACCGCGACGCTCGCTTCGCTGCTGGTGTTCTGCGCGGCGCCAGCGGGCAGGCTCGCAAACCTGGACCAGGTCTTGCCGCCATCGCCCGACCAGAAGCCGGCAGCCGTGCTGGTCGAATTGACCACGCCGATGCCGGCGATGTACAGCGGATCGGCCCACGCCATGTCGGCCGCGTTGCCGTTGCTCCAGCCCAGGCCAGGATTGAGCGTTGGCGTGGCCGCGAGGTTCGTGTCGACCCAGGTGCCGACGTCGCCTGCACTGTTGATCAGGATGTACGGCGCGCCGGCCGGCGGTGTCGCGAGCGACAGCGTGGCGGTCTCCTCGATTCCGCCAATGACGCCTTGCCAGCTTGGCGTGGACGACGATGCATTCCTGGTCTCGACGATGCCGCCGCCGTGCACGTGCAGGATGTGGTCGCGGTTGGCCGGGTCGATCTCGACGTCGTCGACCCAGCCCGATGCGACTTCGCCCGGCATGGTCGCTTCGATTTCGCGCCAGTTCTTGCCCGCGTCGTCCGACAGCTGGACGATCTGCTGGCCGTTCCAGTTGCCCCAGGAGTTGGTCACGCCCAGTGCGATGCGGGTCGTGGCGCCGCTGCCCTGGACGGACACGCCGCCCAGGCCGAAGTTGGTGCCGGTTTGCGGATCGACGCTCTTGAGCAGGGTCCAGTTGGAGCCGTCGAATTTGTACAGGCGCCCGGGACCGCCCGCGCCCGGGCCCGTATCCTTGGTGAACACCACGTAGAACATGCCGTCATCGGCGCGCACCATGTGGGGGATGTGGTAGCCGGATACCGGCGTTGCCACCGGCGTCCACGTTGCGCCGCCATTGGTGGATTTGTACATGTTCGAACCCAGGCCCGCCACGCTGGCATAGTCCGGAGCGATGGCGGTGTAGATGGTCTGGGTCGCCGTGCCGGTGCCCTTGGTCCCGGTATCGTAGACCACCAGTTCAACACCCATTCCGCCGCCGGCTGCGCTGATCTGGTCGGCGGTCATTTTGACCGGCGACAGCGAGGTGACCTGCGCCCATGTCTTGCCGGAATCGACACTCGTCCACAGGCCGGCCGTGCGCGAGCCGAAGAACAGCGTGGACGGCTTGTTCGGATCAACCATCAGGCGTTCGCCCATGGCCCGGCCGGGATTGTTGCCGCCCAGCGGGAATGGCAGGTCGACATGGGTCCAGGTGGCGCCGCGGTCGCTGGAGATGTACAGGCGGCCGTTGCCTTCAAACGTGTACATGCCGGTGGCCATGTAGACCAGCTGGTCGTTGTTCGGATCGAGGGCGATGCTTTCAATGCCATGGAAGCGGCTCTCGGTCGCGCCGAAGCCCAGGCCGTCGGTGATCGGGGTCCAGGACGACGTAGCCTGGTTCCAGCGATAGGCGCCGCCGATGTCGGTCCTGGCGTACAGCAGGTTGGCAGTCGTCGGGTGGAAGACCAGGCCGGTGACGTAGCCGCCACCGCCGAACTTGACGCTCGACCAGGTGGTTGCGCCAGTGGCCGGCGCTTCCGGCGGATTCACCGGAGGATCTGCCGGCGGGTTCACTGGTGGATTCACCGGCGGGTTCGCCGGCGGCTGCTGTGCCGGTGCCGTGGTTTGCGGCGCGGACGCGGGCGCCGTCCCTGCCGATCCGCCGCCGCCACACGCGGCCAGCAGGCTAGCTGCAATTGCAGTCAATGCAAAGATATTCTTCTGTTTCATGTCTATCTCAAAAAATGGACTTCCTGAAAAAAGGGCCCGAAGGCCCTTGGCTTACTGCGGCTCCACCGCGAGCGCCCTGTCGCGGTAAGCCCTCGGCGTACAGCCAAGTTCGCGCTTGAACACCAGATGCATGTACTGGGTCGACGTGAAGCCGCACTCCAGCGCCACATCGGCAATACTGCGTTCGCCGCATTCCAGCCCGGCCTTGGCGGCATCGAGCTTGAACTGCAGGATCACGTCATGCACGCTGCAGCCCAGCTCCTGCCGGAAATAGGCTTCCAGCGAGGAACGCGAGACGCCGACATACTCGGCCACCTGGTGCGTCTTGATGCCCTGGCAGGCGTATTGGCGGATGAAATGCCGCGCCCGGGCGACATGGGGGTGCCGCACCGCCTGGTGCTGGCTGGATGCGAACACATTGATTCCGGCCGGCGGCATCAGGATGCGGGTATTGGACAGGCGCACGCCGTGCAGCATTTGGTCCAGCAGGTGGGCGGCCGTGCGGCCCATTTCCTGCGCGCCCTGGATCACGGAACTGAGCGGGATGCGGGTCAGCATGCGCACCAGCGGGTCGTTGTCGATGCCGATGATGGCCACCTGCTCCGGCACCGCAATGCCGGCGATGACGCAGGCCTGCAGCAGCTGGCGCGCACGCGCGTCCGTCACGGCAATGATGCCGACCGGCTTCGGCAGGCTGCGCAGCCAGGCGATCTGCCCCTCCACCGACTCGTCCCACGCCGAGGCGCTGGTCTCGCAGCCGCGGAAGATTTCGGGCTCCATGCTATCGGCTTGCAACAGGCTGCGGAACGCAGTCTCGCGCTCCTGTGCCCAGCGGTTTTCCCTGGCCTTGGGCAGGCTGAACAACGCAAAACGGTGCAGGCCGACGTCGATCAGGTGGTCGCGCGCCAATTTGATCAGCTTGAAGTTATCGGTCGCCACGTAGGGAATGCCGCGCGGGTACTCCGCCTCGTCGGCGTAGGAGCCGCCGACCGCCACCACCGGCACGTTGCAGCGCGACAGTGCGGCCGCCACTGCCGGATCGTCGAAGTCGGCAATAATGCCATCGCCCTGCCAATTCTCAATGCCGGCCAGGCGCAGGCGGAAATCTTCTTCCAGAAATAAATCCCAGGCCGCCCGCGTGCTGCCAAGATATGCGGCGACCCCGGAAATAACCTCGCGGTCAAAACTCTTGTTAGCGTTGAATAACAGGGCAATACGGTGCGCTTTTGAAGTATTCATAAACCGGCTCACCAGGCAGTATTCAAAATGCCAGCCGGCGTTTCGAAATCGAACCGAATTGCACGCGCCTGCAGCATTGCGCTGCAGGCAATAATGCCAAACATGGTTTTCATCATTTTGTCTCCGTCTTGCCGGGGTGGCGCGATACGCCCCCTGGTCTGGGTCACTTCAAAATTTGCCGCAGCGCAGTGGCTAGCGGAAGCTAAGCTACCATGGGCACTAGGATAGGGAGAGAGCGCTACCGCACGGTAGCGCGAGGCGGGAAATTTCTAGCAAAATGCAGAAATTGCGATTAGTTCTGCTGGGAGTGCAAGTGGATCAGCCGGCTTCGCTACCGGAAATCTCGGCCGGGACCGGCTCGGCGGGGGAATCCTGCTGGGTCGCGAGGGAACGGAAGGATTTGGGCGTGCAGCCGTATTCTTCCTTGAACAGCTTATTAAAATAGGAAACGTTTGAATATCCCACCGAATAGGCAATTTCAGCGATGGCGGCGCCGCTTTTCTCCGCCAATAACCTTGCCGCTTCCGTCAGCCGCAGTTTATTCAGGTAACTCGTAAATGTCATGCCGAGCTCTGTTTTTAAAACTTCGTTGACCTTGTTTCGATTGGTTCCGGTGGCAGAAACCACCGATTCCAGGTCGATTTCAGTATCGGTGTAATTGGTGGCGATATAACGCAGCACCGTTGCCTTTTCCTTATCTTTATATGGCTCCAGGGTTAATTGGCGATAAGCGACCAGGGGCAGGTCTTTTTTCATCCTCGAATTCAGGCTGGCGGTCAGCGCTCGCGCGTGGGCGCGGAAGAAGGCCCAGGCAAATGCCACCCAGCTCGCCAGCAGGAGCAGCACCAGCGCCGCGATGTAGCGATAGTCGCGGCCATTGAGCATCAGTTCGCTGACCTCCAGGTAGGAGTCGAGATTCAGCGGGCTTTGGCTGCTGGACCCGAACACGAACTTCGAAACCTTGCTCAGGTCGTAACCCTGGTGCGACAGGTCCAGCTTGACCTGGTAGAACCACCAATCGGGGATGGCCAGCCTGGTCAGGTCCAGCGAGACCGGGACGCCGCGTTCATTGCACGAAAAATAAGTGACGGGAGAGCGGTAAGTCAGGTAATCCCCGACCTTGGAAATCTTGGGATCGAAGGTCGAAATGCCGAACACCATGGAATTCGCCGGCTTGCACTTGGCAAGAAAAGTGACGTCGGAGTACTTGGACCAGTCGACCAGGGCCGGCCGGCTTTTCGCATCGTGCATCGCCATGCCGGCGGAAGCGAAGGGGTATTTGCCGACTTCGGTCAGCTTGAACTCGACGCGCAATTGCTGGCGCTGGCGGTCGGGAATACGAACGGTCGACGTGCCGCCAATTTCCACATCCGAATTCGTTATGTAGTGCCAGCCTGCCCCGGGCCTGGACGTTGCCAGCAGCGGGACGGACAAGTAGCTCTTGTAGATCATGAAAATGGCCAGCAATGCGTCCGCAATGACCAGGCCGATCAGCGCCAGAAGCGCTTTTTTGAAAAACTGTTGCATTGTCTAAGGATGGTTGAACTGTCTCTCTGCAACACCTCTTGCCGGGCTTGCTCGTTGCATCATAACAGTTCAACCAGTGAAAGGGGGGCACGTTCGCCCCGCCCGCCCTAGCGTGCCGGTTGCAGTGGCTTGCCGTTCACATCATAGGCGGCAGCCTCCAGGTGCACGACCGTGCTGAGCGCCTTGTTGTCGTCCGCCTCGGCCGCGTCGGCCGCCAGGATCAGCTTGTAGTCGCCCTTGGCGACTTTCCAGGTCTTGCTGGCCGAGTCGTACATGGCCAGCAGGCGCGGATCGACCGTGACCGAAGCCCTGGCCTCGGCGCCCGGCTGCAGGTCGACTTTCTGGAACCCGGCAAGGCGCTTGGGCGCTTCCCACTTTGCCTTCAGCGGCGCGACATAGACCTGGGCCACTTCCTTGCCGGCGCGCCGGCCCGTGTTCTTCACCGTGAAGGAGGCCTGCAGCACCCCGCCCTTCACGCCGGCGGACAGGCCGGAAAAGCCGAACTCGGTGTAGGAGAGGCCGTGGCCGAACGGGAACAGCGGTTTCAGGCCTTTCTGTTCGAACCATTTGTAGCCGACTGCTGCGCCTTCGCGGTAGCTGACCTCGAAACGCCTGTTCTCCACTTCAGGATAGCCGTCCAGCGCAGGACGCGGCAACTGCGCCTCCGAAGCCGGGAAAGTAGCCGGCAGGTGGCCGGAAGGATTGGCTTCGCCGAACAGCACGCTGGCAATCGCTTCGCCGCCGCTGGTGCCGGGATACCAGGCTTCCAGCACCGCCGGCACCTTCGGCAGCCACGGCATGGTCACCGGACCGCCGGTCTCCAGCACCACCACGGTTTTCGGGTTGGCCGCGGCCACCGCAGCAATCAGTTCATCCTGCTTGTTCGGCAGCGACAGGTTCGGCACGTCGAAGGCTTCGCCGGTCCACTGGGTGGCGAACAGCAGCACCACGTCGCTTTCCTGCGCCAGCCTGGCGGCTGCGGCCTTGTCGGCGCCGTCGTTGAAGGAAACGGTCGCCGACGGCAGGCGTTTCTGGATCGCCTTCAGAGGCGAGGACGGGTAGACCATGACCGGGCCCGGCCAGGTCTTCGGTTCCATGCCCGGCACCGCATTGCCGCCGGCCGGGTACACCAGCGACGAGCCGCCGCCCGCCAGCACGCCTTTGTCGGCATAGCCGCCGATCACCGCTACGCGCTTGACGGATTTATCCAGCGGCAGCACCGCCCCGCTGTTTTTCAGCAGTACCATGCCCTCCTGCGAGTCCTTGAGCGACACCGCGGCATGGGCATTGAAGTCGATCTTGTCCGGTTCAGCCTTCACCGGGTGGTCCACCACGCCGTGCTCGAACATGGCGTGCAGCACGCGGCGCGCCATGTCGTCCAGGCGGGCTTGCGGCACCCAGCCGTTCATCACGGCTTCTTTCAGCGGCGGGCCAAAATAGTCGGCCAGGTCGAACGGCATGCCGGATTGCTGGTCCAGGCCCGCATTGGCGGCCGGGATCGTGCTGTGGGTCGCGCCCCAGTCCGACATCACCCAGCCCTTGAAGCCCCAGTCCTTTTTCAGCACTTCGGTCAGCAGGTAGGTGTTTTCGCAGGCATACACACCGTTGACGCGGTTGTAGGAGCACATGACGGCGCCGGGATTGCCCTCCTCCTTGGCGATCTGCAGGGCCAGCAGGTCCGACATGCGGGCCGACTGGTCGTCGATCTTCACGTCCAGCGTGGTGCGGCCGGTTTCCTGGTCGTTCAGGGCGAAGTGCTTCAGGGTGGAAACCACGCGCTGCGACTGGATGCCCTTGATCTGGGCGCCGACCATCTTGCCGGCCAGGAGCGGATCTTCGCCGCCATACTCGAAATTGCGGCCGTTGCGCGGGTCGCGCATCAGGTTCACACCGCCGGCCAGCAATACGTTGAAGCCGTAGCCGCGCGCCTCGGCCCCGATCATGGCGCCGCCGGCGTAGGCGGTCTGCACATCCCAGGTGGCGGCAGTATTCAGGCCAGACGGCAGCGCGGTACCCGGACGCGCGTGCGGGCCGGCCTGGCTCGCCACGCCGATGCCGGCATCGGTCTCCCACAGGTTGGGAATGCCCAGGCGCGGCACGCCGTACACGAAGCCGGCCGATTGCACGTGGGATTCCTCGGGGCGCTTGTACTTCTTGTGCTCCATGTCCGCGCCCATGTAACCGAAGACCAGCTTCAGTTTTTCATCCAGCGTCATTTCCTTCACAGCCAGGCTGGCGCGTTCCGCCGCGCCCAGCTGCGTATTCATCCAGGGTTTGCCATCAGGCGCGGCCAGCGCGGTCCCGCAGCACATTGCCACTGCGGCGGACAGGAGACTGATCGTTTTCTTCAATTTCATCGCTTCCTCGAAAAAAGGGGCGGCTTTGGCCGCCCCGAAAACTACCGGAAAAGGTAGAGGAGACTACAGGTTACAGCATCGGCTGAACGCTCGCCTGGCCTTGGCCTGCCGGACGTTCAAACAAGGTTCGCGACAGCCAGGCGCGCAGCGGCCTGTCGTACCAGCGCGATAGCGCCAGTGCAAACAGGGTCACGCCGCAGTAGATCGCAACGATGGCTATCGACAGCTCGGTCCTGGACGGGTGCGTCGACCAGTTCCAGTGCGCAAAAACATAAATAAACGGGTAATGCACAATGTAGACAGGGTAGGACAGCTCGCCCACCAGGCGCGTCACCATCCCGGCACGGCCTTCCGGTTGACGCGAGCCGGCGCCGGCCGCCAGCACCAGGGGAAAGACCACGATCACGGCCAGCACCTCAAACAGCCAGTTGGCCGCGCCGAAGCCGGGCGCCGCAAACACCAGCAACAGCAGCAGCGACAATGCAATGAACGGGCTTGGCAGCGCCATGCGCAGCCGCATGCGGTAGACCAGCAAGCCAAGCAGGAAGGAGCAAGCCAGGCGCACCGGCGCCACCCAGAAGTGGTCCCAGCCCCAGCCAAAGCCCAGGTTCCCGAATTTTTTCGCGGTCCACAGCAGTGCCCCCGCACTGGCCACGCACAGGACAATGTGCAGGCGGCGCCCCAGGCGTGCCGCAAACAGCCCGAACAGGATATTCGCGATGTACTCCTGGAACAGGGTCCAAGACGGGCCGTTGACCGGGTGCGTCTCGCCGAAATAATTGGGCAGGGTCGCCGCTGGCAACAGCAGCAGGCCAAGCAAGAACGTCAGCGCCAGGCGGCCCGGCGACAGCGCCACGCCCACCTGTTGGGCATCGCCGACGAACGGGTCCAGCAGGTAGCCAAGCAGGCCCACCGCCATCGCCACCACCACCATCGGATGCAGCCGGACCAGGCGCCGCGCAAAGAATTGCGCCGGCGCCAGGCCGCGGCCATCGTAGGCATGGCCCAACACGAAACCGGACAACGCGAAGAAGAAGTCCACTGCAAGATGCGTATGCCGCATCGGATTCCGCTCCAGGCTTGGCACCAGCATCTCCAGGATGTGGAAGACGAACACGCTGAAAGCAGCGGTACCGCGCAAGCCGTCCAGTACGTGGTAGTGCGATTTCATCTTGCGGCGTTCACAATGGTGCTGATCACGTCAGGAAAGGCTTGCGCACCGGTGCTGCGGTTGAAAAGGCCCATCTGATGGTTGTCGGCGTAGCCGTTATCCCAGTACATCGGCACGATGCCGCGCGTAAAGGATGCACGGGTAATGTACTGGTCCCACAGCTTGCGGTAAGTTCCGGCCGGATCGTATTCGGTGCGCAGGATGGCGGCATACTCGCCCATCAGCACCGGCGCGCCCTTGTCGATAAAGCCGGTTTTCATCTTCTGGAACTGGCCATCGGTGTAGGATTCGTTGGCCCATCCCGACGGGTTGGCGGCCTGGCCCCACTTCCACGAAGAGCTGTTGGCGTCCAGCGTGAAGTCGTACGGATCGTAGTAATGGATCTCCATCATCATGCGGTTGGCCACCCAGTCGCTTGGCATGGTCGCATTGCAGCTGATGGAGTTATCGATGTTGGTGTTGAATGCCTGCACCACGAGGTGGCGGTTGCTGTTGTTGCCGCCGGTAGCCCGCACTGCGGAAATGAAGGCCTGGTTGAAACCCTTCTGCACGTCGCAGTATTCGGTAGTCGGAGGGTTGTAGTTACCGTCAACCATGACTTCATTGGTGCCGGCGAACAGCAGGGTGTCGTCGTGGTTCTTGAAATTGTTGGCGATCTGGGTCCAGAACTTGGTCAGCCGCGCGTTGGCCACGCCTTGCTGGGCATAGGTCGGCTGCATCCAGCCGCCATCCCAGTGGATATTGATCATGGTGACCAGCCCCGCGTTGTGGGCATAGTTGACCACTTCCGTCACGCGCTCCATCCATTGCGGGCTGATGTTGTCGTTGGCGTCGGCATACTGTTTCCACGCAACCGGAATACGCACGCTCTTGAAGCCTGCCGCCTTGATGCTGTTGAACAGGGCCTGGCTGGCCTTCGGGTTGCCCCATGCCGTTTCGTTGAAATTGGTGCTGCCCCAGACGTAGGAACCGGTCGCTTCCAACGAGTTGCCCAGGTTCCATCCCGGCGCCATCTGCCCCGACATCTGCATGCTCGTCATATTGCGCATCACGCCTACGCGCACCGCGTGCGCCGTACCCGAGTTGAAGCTGCCGCCGCCTGCGCTGAACTTGACCCAGTACCAATAGACCGTCCCCGGGCTTGCACTGCTGTCGGTGTAGCTGGTTGCGGTCTTGCCCAGCACCGCCAGCCGGCTGCGTCCATTCGGATCGCTGTCGGTGTCGCGATACACCTGCAGGCCGCTCACGCTGCCGCTGACACTCCAGCTCAAACGCACGTCGCTGCCGGTACCGCTGGCGCTCAGGCAGACGGTGGCGCCGCCGCCGCTGCCGCAATTCTGCGCCTGCGCAAACGGCGCCGCACACAGCGCCAATGACAGAACGGTCTTGATCAACACAGGCTTCATTGTTCTACCTTTCCTTGAAGGTGCCCGCACGGCGTCTCCTCCGTGGGTGGGCGGTTGGGAGTGTTGGCAACCAGCTTTCTTATAGGACGCATTGTGGAAGCTGCAACCCGGCGCCGCAATTGCAAAAACCGCCAATGCGGAATATGAAATTGCACAGCCTCCATGCAAGCCATTGCCCGCACAGCCAGTCGCTATGCACAATGGGGCACTGTCAAAAAACCAAGGAATAATCGATGCTGAAACGCACCCTGCTCGCGAGCGCACTATCCTGCGCCCTCGCTGCTGCCACCGGCGCCATGGCGGCCGACAGAGCGCCCGCCACGGCCGTTCCGCCACTGCAGACCATCCTGTACGGCGCCGCCTACTACCATGAATACATGCCTTCCGAGCGCCTGGAAAAGGACGTGCAGATGATGAAGGCCGCGGGCTTCAACGTGGTGCGCCTGGGTGAATCGACCTGGAGCCTGTGGGAGCCCGAGGATGGCCGCTTCGAATACGCCTGGATGGACCGCGTGGTCAACGCCATGGGCAAGGCCGGCATCAAGGTCATCATGGGCACGCCCACCTACTCCATTCCAGCCTGGATGGCCAGGCAGAACCCCGAAATCCTGGCCCGCAAGTTCAACGGCGCACAGAATATGTACGGCATGCGCCAGAACATGAACACCGATTCTGCAGCCTACCGCTTCTACGCGGAGCGCCTGATCCGCAAGATCGTCAGCCGCTACAAGGACAACCCGAACGTCATCGGTTGGCAAGTCGACAACGAGACCGGCAGCTACGGCGCGGCCAATGAGGATGTCTTTGTACGCTTCCAGCACCACCTTGAGAAGAAGTTCGGCACGCCGGAGAACCTGAGCAAGGCCTGGTTCCTGAACTACTGGGGCCAGGACCTGCATTCCTGGACCGACTTGCCGCGCCCGGACGGCGCCCAGAGCACGGGCTACAAGCTGGAATGGTCGCGCTGGGGCCAGATGCGCGTAACCAACTTCCTGCACTGGCAAGCCAGGCTGGTGCGCGAAAACGCTTCGCCGCGCCAGTTCGTCACGCACGACTTTGCCGGCTCCATGCACGCCGACGTCAACGAGGAAGCCGTGTCGGCCGCCCTCGATATGCCGGCCGTGAACATCTATCACTGGGGCCAGCGCGAGTACTATAATGGCGCCGAGCAGACCTTGCAGGCTGATTTCACCCGCTCGCTCAAGCGCAACAACTTCCTGGTCACGGAAACCAATGCCCAGTCGACCGACTGGAGCTCCTCATTCCAGTACCCGCCGTATGACGGACAGTTCCGTGAAGACGTCTACACCCACCTGTCCAACGGCTCCAACATGGTCGAATACTGGCACTGGTCCTCGATCCATGCCAACCAGGAGACCTACTGGAAAGGGGTGCTCTCGCATGACCTCGAACCCAACCGCGCCTACGCCGAAATCAGCCACACGGGACGCGAGCTGCAGAAGATCGGCCCGCGCCTGGTGAACCTGAAGCTGCAGAACGACGTTGCCATCCTTTGGAGCCGCGACTCGCTGAATGCGCTGAACGACATGCCGTTCGCGAAGAATTCGCAATGGGGCGGCGACGGCAGCAAGGCTGATTACGGCAGCCTGGTAAGGCAGATGCACCGCACACTGTACGACATGAACGTCGGCACCGATTTCGTCTTCCCTGAAGTGCAGGACTTCTCGCAATACAAGCTGCTGATCGTCCCGGCCCTGTACGTGGCCGACGATGCGCTGCTGAAGCGCATTTCGGAGTACATCCGCAAAGGCGGCCATGTGGTGATGACTTTCAAGAGCGGTTTCACGAACGAGAATACGGCGGTGCGCTGGACCATGGCGCCCGGGCCGCTGCGCGAAGCGCTGGGCTTCCACTACCAGGAGTTCTCCAATCTCGCGCAACCGCTGACGCTGAAAGGCGATCCATACAATGCCGGCGGCGACAACAAGGTGCAGTACTGGGCCGAGTTCCTGCAACTTGATACCGCCAAAGCCCTGGCCTACTACGACCACCACTTCTTCGGCCGCTGGCCGGCCATCACGCAGAACCAGTATGGCGCCGGCAAGGTGACCTATGAAGGCACCTACCTGTCTGACAAGCTGCAGAAGGCAGTGCTGAAGGCGGCCGTGCAGGATGCCGGCCTTTCCGGTCCCGACCAGCAGCTGCCTCCCCAGGTCCACGCACGCAAGGGCGTCAACGATTTCGGCCGCAACGTGCGCTACCTCTTCAACTATTCCGCGGCGCAGGTCACCTTCAGGTACCAGTACAAGCCCGGCACCGACTTGCTGACGTCGCGCCAGGTGAAGGAGGACGATACAATGTACCTCGGTCCATGGGACCTGGCGATCGTGGAAGAAGGCCGCTGACCTAGCAGGCCCGGGCCGGGGACGGCGCGGCCAGCAGCCGTGCAATCCCGCTCACCAGCTCCGCCCCGTCCCCATACAGTGCCGCCCCGCTCACGATGTATTCGCCCTCCCCGCCTTGCAGCAGCAAGACAGGCACGCCGTTCACGCCCGCACGACGCATCAGGTCCCGTGTTGCATTGATGCGGGCCGTGGCCTGTAGCGCCAGTTCGGCGTCATGCTCAAGGCGGCCGGCAAGTTCGATGGCGTCGAGACCTGCGACCTGGCGGGCGCATTCCGCCGCCACAACCGTCGCGTTCGAAGTGTCCAGGCCGTCAACGTAGCGCGCCCACTGCAAACGGCGCAGCACCAAGGGTTCAAGCAGCGGGTCAAGCGCATGGATTGCCGTCAGGGCGCGGTTCATTGCGCCGGGGTCGAAGCGCGTGCCCGGGCCTTGCAGAATGTTGCGCTGGTAGGCGGCGCTGAACGGTTGGCCGGTCATGGCCTCGATGCGCTGGTCGTTGCTCCAGGCATGGTGCGCCCATTCCGGCGTCATGACGCGTGCGCCCGCACCGGAAAACAGGCCGCTGGGCATCAGCTCCAGCAGGTCCGGATACGCTTCGGACAGCGCTTCCAACGCAGGCGCGCTGGCATAGCACCAGCCGCAGAGCGGATCAAATATGTATTTCAACCTGGCAGATTGCATTGCGGTGCTTCCTTGAAGATGGAGCGCCGATTCTATTCGCGCAAGGCGCGCGGATATATGAACTTCTGGTACACAGTCTGTTGCACAGGGCGGGCGAATCGCCCGGCCCCAGCTGCTAACGGAAAAGCAGTTTGGAAAAGTGGACCAGGTTCTCTGCCCAGCTTTCCCTCACGTGCGCAAACTCGTCCACATGCCAGACGTGCCTGACCCCGTGCTGCCGCAGGTAGCGGTGCAAGCCCTGCGAGGTCCCGATCAGGCCGTCCTTCTTGCCGCACGAGAGGTAGAGCAGTTGAAGGCGGCGCGCCACCGCGGCGGGATCGGGCAGCAATTCAGTGCCGGCCCGCGTGTTCGGTGCCGAAGAAAAACCGCCAACCCAGGCGAACGTATCGAGATGGCCAAGGCCGAAATTCAGGGCCTGGCCACCGCCCATCGACAGTCCGGCAATTGCGCGCTTGCCGCGTTCCGCCATGGTCGGATAGGCGCCATCGATGGCAGGAATCAAGGATTCAAGCAGGTCGCGCTCGAACTGCGCAAAGCCGGCGACATGATCCGGCGTGAAGGTTTTCTCCGCAGGCGGCACGCGGTCATCCGCCAGCGCACGGCCATTCGGCATCACCACGATCATCGGCACCACGGCACCATCGGCCAGCAGGTTGTCGAGGACGACATTGGCGCGCACGTACCCACGCCATTCGTCCTGGTTGCCGCCGATCCCGTGCAACAGATAGAGCACGGGGTAACGCTGTTTCCCGGAATAACCGGGCGGCAGGTAGACGCGCGCCTTGCGCCGCGTGCCAGTCACCGCCGACGCGTAGCTGAACTCCACGACGTCCCCGCGCGCAATGCCTGAGCGCTCGTCATCGAATCCAGCTGGCGGGGCCGGGAAAGCGGCAACGTCGTCCGTCGCCAGTGCGATGCCTGGCTTGGCTGTACCGCGCAGTTCCGGATCGTCGGAGGCCTGCGCTGCATGCAGCGTGCGCACCGCCGCCTCGCCTGCCAGGGCGCCCACTGCGGAGGCAAGGAAGAACCGGCGCTTCATGGGCGCGCCGCCTTCCCAAGCAAGCGTTCGATATCGGGGCGGATCGCATCGGCCAGGATGCCGTAGCCCTTCTCGGAAAAATGCAACAGGTCCGGCTGCAGTTCCCTCGACAAGACGCCATCGGCATCCATGAATCGCGATCCGTAATCATGGAAGAAGATCGTCTTGCCATCGTCCATTGTCCTGATTTTCTGGTTCAGCGCCAGGATGCGGCGGCGTTCGTCCGAATCCGGTGCACCTTCCGGCAGCACGGCGTTGAGCAGGATACGCGCCGCCGGGTACTGCGCGCGCAGCCTTGCCACGACAAGCAGGATGCCGCTGAACACGTCGTCGGCGCGCTCCTTGCAAAGGTTGATGTTGTTCACGCCGATCATCAGGACCACCAGCTTGGGCTTGATGCCGGCGATTGCAGGCTCCTGCAAGCGCCACAGCACATTGCCGGTGTGGTCACCACCGATGCCGAAGTTGGCGGCTTTCAGGCTGCCGAAATTGCGTTCCCACAGCGGCTTGGGCCACATCTCCGTCAATGAATCGCCAAGGAACATCACGTCGATGTCGCCCTTCGCCGCCCGCACCACCTGCTCGGCATGCATCTGGCGCCAGCGCTCAACAGACATCCAGGGATACTCGACCGCGCGCGGCGCCGCCGTGGTGGCGCATGCGGCCGCGAAGGCGGCTTGTGAAGCGCTGGCGCACAACACAAGCGCCCCGGCGAAGCATGCCATCGTCTTTGATTTGTTCACGTGCCTACTCCGTTAGCAGTTTTTGCAGGATCGGTTCCATGCTGCGCGCCCATATTTCGTATCCCTTCTCCTCTGGATGCAACAGGTCCGGCATCACCTCGCGCGACAGCGTGCCGTCGGGATTCAGGAAGGATGCATTGAGGTTGGCAAAGAATACGTGGCGTCCATCGGCAAATCCGGCGATACGGGTGTTCACTCTGTCGTTCAGCCGCCGCAGGAACGCAGCCGGTTGCTCTTCGCGCGGGAACACCGCAAGCAGAAGTACCTTCGACTCAGGCAAACGCTTGCGCAAATCATCGATGATGGCTTTGATGCCGGCCGCAACCGCCTCGGGCTCGTCATTGCGGTCGCCGGCATTATTGGTGCCGATCATCAGCACTGCCACCTTCGGCGCCAGGCCGTCTACTTCGCCGTGCTGCAAGCGCCATAGCACATTCTCCGTGTGGTCGCCGCCGAAGCCGAGGGCCACCGCATCGTAGTTCGCATAGTAGCGCTGCCACACCCGCTTGCCGGCCTTTTCCCAGCCTTCCGTGATCGAGTCGCCGATGAAGACCACTTGCGGATTCTTCCCGGCCTCTTTCAGTTTGCGGTTTTCTTCGAGTTTCAACTGGTGACGCGGCAGCCAGTGGGGCAAGGCCCAGGCATGGGACAGCGGCTCCGGTGTCACAGCCTGCGTTCGGTAATCCGGGCAGGCCGCATTCGGCTCGCCTCCCTTGACGAATTTGACGTTGGCCACGGCGACCTGGCCGCTGCCGTTCGCCTCCAGCGCAAACGGAACCGGCACCTTGCCAAAGTCATCGTTGGCCCGCGCAAAGCAGGCCAGCGAGAACGACAGATGCTGCCAGCCCTTGCCCTGCATGCTGCGCGCCGCCGCTACGAAAGGCAGCTTGCGGTAGCACTCCTGGCCGCAGCGCATGCTGAAATAGATGCCGCCCTGGTCCAGGTCCAGCACGTTGAGGTCGAATTCCAGCGTACCGCCTGCTGCGTAGGCCCGCAAATCCAGCGCCGACGCGCCATCGAACCGCAGGCCTGCAAACCAGGCGTCCTTCCATAGCAAGGTGAGTGCCTGGGGCACGCCTGCCACTTCGCCTGAGTGCGCCCCCACCGAACCGCCGGGCACCTGCGAATTCGCTGGCTTGGGAATCGTGACGGCATCACCTTGCAGTACCTGCCCGGGCCCCTCGAACCCCGCGATGGTGACACGCCAGGACGGCAAGGTGCTGGCGCCGTGGAGGATAAGTTCGCGCTCAGCGGCAAGCGTCGCCCCGGATGCCGCGGCCAGGGTGAGGCCTGCGAATAGGTGCATGAAATTCCTCATCACCTGATTTTGCAGCCGTGATACAGGCCGGGCAATTACGAAATCCGCCAGGCTGGTGAACGAAATTCAGTAGGCCAGGTCCGCTGTTTTCTTCGTCCCACATCACCAGGATCCCTTTCGAATAGGCGGAAATATAACGGCGTTTAGCAAATTTCATAATTGCCACATGGAAACATATCAGGCAAGATGCCGACCTTTAGAATTGCGCAGGACAACGAAATGAACAAGCCAAGCAATCCCGCCCTCCTCGGCATCATCATGCTGCCGCTTGCCCTGGCAGCATGCGGTGGTGGGAGGGGTGTGCCAGGCAATCCGGCCAATGATGCGGCAGTGCCATCCAACGCGGTCACGGTAACACCGCCCAACGGGAATACCGCCCCGCCCACAGCGGATACGACGGCGCCGCCCACTGACGGCAATACCGCTCCGCCAGCCTCCGGCGGCACAACCACGCCATCCTCGCCCAATACCGGCGCCTATGCCTGGTCGACGGCGCTGTTCGGCGCCGGCGGCTACATTACCGGCATCGTCTATCATCCGTCAGTCCAGGGACTGGCCTACATCCGCACCGACGTTGGCGGCGTATATCGGCGCGACCCAGGCAGTTCGACATGGATCCCGCTCAATGACGACCTGAATCGCGACGACAACCAGCTAAATGGCGGCGAATCGATCGCCCTCGATCCGAACAACCCGCAACAACTCTATGTGGCCGCCGGCATGTACCTGCCGTCGTGGGGCAGAAATGCCGCCATCCTGCGCTCCAGCGACCGCGGCGCCACATGGTCGCGCACCGAACTGCCGATCCGCCTGGGCGGCAACTCCGACGGCCGTGGCACCGGCGAACGGCTGCAGGTGGACCCGAACAAAGGCTCGATCCTGTTCCTCGGCACCAACCAGGATGGCCTGTACAAATCGACAGATTCCGGCGTGACCTGGTCGCAGGTCCCCGGCTTCCCGACCACTGCCGGCACCACTTTCGTCCTGTTCGACAAGGCCAGCGGCAGCAACGGCATCGCCAGCAAGACCCTGTACGTCGGCGTCGCAGCAACCAGCGGCGAGACGCTGTACCGCTCGACCGACGGCGGCACGACCTGGGCGCCGGTACCTGGCGGCCCGGCCGGCCTGATGCCGGTGCAAGGCGCCTTGGATGGCAGCGGTCGCCTGGTGCTGACCTACGCCAATGGCCTGGGCCCGAACGGCATCACTGCCGGTGCCGTCTACAAATTGACGACGGCGAACAATACCTGGGCCAATATCACGCCTGCTGCGCCGACCGCTTCCTGGCAGTTCGGCTATGGCGGCCTGGCGCTCGATGTCCGCAATCCCAATACCATCGTGGTCTCGACCATCGACCGCTGGTCTACCGGCGATGACCTGTACAAGTCCACCGACGGCGGCGCCACCTGGACCGGGCTTAACGCCATCAGCACGCACGCGGCGCCCGGATATCCCTGGATGACGGCGTATTACGGCGGCTCGCTGGCGGGCAAGATGGGACACTGGATCAGCGACGTCGACATCGACCCGTTCAACTCCAACAACATCATGTACAACACCGGCTACGGCCTGTGGGAGAGCAACAACCTGGGCAGCGCAAGCGTGGCATGGGGCTTCAATGTCAACGGCATCGAAGAAAGCGGCCTGTATTCTCCGCTGGTTTCCCCGAGCAGCGGCGCGCACCTGTTCACCGCGCTTGGCGACATGGCCGGGGCTCGCTACGACACCAACTTCAACGGCATCAGCGGCTACTACAGCAGCCCGAATAACTCCAATTACAGCGTCGATGTAGCGGACCTCAACACCAATGTGGTGGCGCGCACAACCGCCAACAACCGTGCGCTCATGCTCTCATCGGATAATGGCGTTACCTGGCGCCAGGCGGCCAGCGTCGCCGGTTACGATGCCGGCCGCGTTGCGGTATCGGCTGCCGGCAGCGCCCTGCTATGGGTTCCGGGTGGGCTTTCGGCCCTCTATTCGACCGATGGCGGTGCAAGCTGGAACGGCTCGACCGGCTATCCGGTAACGGGCGCGGTCGATTCCGGCAGCTTCTTCAATCCGGTTGCCGACAAGGTCGCCAACGGCTACTTCTATACCTACGACTTCTCCAAGGGAACCATCCTGGAGAGCGCCAACAATGGCAAGGACTTCACGGCCATTTTCCAGGGCCTGGATATCCTGCCGTCGTATTCCTCCCAGCACCAGTTGGCCTCCGTCCCGGGCAGCGTGCGCCGAGACCTGTGGCTGGCGACGCCGAACGGCCTGTGGCACATCAATGGTGCGAGCGCCGCGCCGGCGAAGATCGCCAACGTGCAGGCGGCGTACGGTGTAGGTTTCGGCAAGGCTGCAGCCGGCAAGACTTATCCAGCCGTCTACATCTCCGCCAAAATCAACAATGTGTACGGCATCTACCAGTCCCTCGACCGCGGCGCCACGTGGGCCAGGATCAACGACGACAAGCACCAGTGGGGCGGCGTCAACTATGTAACCGGCGATATGCGCATCTTCGGCCGGGTCTACATCGGCGCCAACCGCGGCGGCGTGATCGTCGGCGACCTGCAATAGCAACGGGCTCGCGCCCTTGAGGAACCATGCGACCGGCTTGATATACAGCGCAACGCGCATCAAGGATATCCGGGCCAGGGGTTATTTGACCAAGTCCTGCAGGTACCGGTCGTAGGTTCCGTCTTTTTTCATTTCGGCCAGGCCGGCGTTGAACCTGGCGGCAAGCGTGGCCGAGCCGGCCAGGCGACGGGGAAAGCGCAGGTGCCCTTCGGTCACGCGCAACGGCCGCTGTTCGGTGACGAAGAGCTCCCTGGTACCGGGCGGGAAGGCCTCCGGGTTTGCAAGCAGCATCCATCCCGACACTTCTTCCATCGGAAAGGCATCGATCCGCCCGGCCAGCACCTTCTTGAAATTCAGTTCGTCGTGCGACGCCACTTCGACATTGATTTTCCCTGACCTCGCCATTTTCCAGAACTCACTGGTATAGGTGTAACCCAGCGTGGCACCGAACTTCCGGCCGCGCAGGTCGGCCAGCGTTCGCCATTTGGGAAGCGGCCGCTCCTTCAGGCGAAACAGCAGCTCGCGATGGTTGGAAATTGGATCGCTGACCAGGAAATCGGCTTCCGGCCCGAGCCCGGTAAACCAGAACGAGCTGGCGGCATAGCGTCCCAGCCTTGTTTCGGCTTCGACACGCTTCCAGGGCAGGTAGACGAAATTGACCTGGATGCCCTCGCGCGCAAACGCTTCGGCCACGACGCGATTGACGAAGCCTCCATGCTTCTCTTTTTCAGAGGTCCAGGGCGGAAACTCACCAGTGGCAATGGTGATCGCTTCTGCCTGAGCCCATCCGGACGAGAAAAGGCAACCGGCAAGAAAAATGCCCAGTGCCGCCAGACGCATGTCCCCTCCCGTATCGCTATTCGTGCCAATCCCATAATTATAGGCAGTTGGCAGGAAGCGGGACGCATCCCCTGCAAGCGCTCAATCCATGTGGAATACGGGACGCATCATCGCCCAGTGTTCGCCATCGGCGCGGCTGGCAAGCGGCTCCTGGCAAGGCCCGCAGAACGTCCACCAGCGCCGGGTTTCGGGGTCGGCCGCGATAGTGCGCATATCCGCCTCAAAGTCAGTGCCGTGGTACTCCCAGTAGCCGAACAGCAGGTTCTCCGGCTCCCGCAGGAAAATTGTGTAATTGCGCACATTGGCGGCAGATAGCTTCGCCAGCACGGCCGGCCACACAGCGGCATGCAAGGCCCTGTACTCATCGATCTTCCCGGCTTTGATCCCGATTACCATGCCCATGCGTTCCATTGTCCATCCCCAACTCTTTTGAAAAACCCAGTGTATCGTATATATTCAATACCTTCAATGAGCAGGTAAAATAGCTTCATGGCCAAACTTCCAATCACTACCCGGCGCAGCATCAACCTCCTGCTGGACCACGTTTCCAGGAACCTGAAGGTCGGCGACGCCCTGCCCACTGAAATGCGCATGACAGAAATCGTCGAGAGCAGCCGCACCGTAGTGCGCAGCGCCCTGGCTTATTTCGCGGAGCATGGGTTGATCGCCGGCATGAAGGAACGGCACCTGTTGCGCAAGCCAAAGGCTGCCGACTACTTCGACGTGGCGGAATTGCACAGCGCCACCGAGCAACTGCAGCAAATCCTGATGGAGCGCATTTACGAGCGCGACCTGCCGCCTGGTGCCGAGTTCACCGAGGTCGAGTTGTCGCGCGCAGCCGGCGTCAGCACGATCGCCGTGCGCGAGTTCCTGATCGGTTTTTCACGCAATGGCCTGATCGAAAAAACCCCGCGCGGCAGCTGGCGCCTATGCGCCTTTGACACCAAGTACGCCGAAGAACTGGGCGAAGTGCGCGAAATGTTCGAGCTGAAGGCCATTGAACGCATTGCCGCCCTGCCGCCGGGCGATCCGGCATTCGGCCGCCTGAAAGAGCTGCTGGCGCGTCACGAAGCCCTGGGCAAGGGATCAGCCGAGAGCCACGCTGAATTCCCCGCGCTCGACCGCGAGTTCCATACCTTCCTGATCAGCCTCCTGGACAACCGCTTCGCGGAAGGACTGAACGAAGCGGTGTCAATGGTGTACCACTACCACTACCAGTGGGACAAGCGCGACGAGCTGCCGCGCAACCAGTACGCAGTGC
Organism: Pseudoduganella sp. R-34; assembly: GCF_049904655.1. NCBI lineage: Bacteria > Pseudomonadati > Pseudomonadota > Betaproteobacteria > Burkholderiales > Oxalobacteraceae > Pseudoduganella > Pseudoduganella sp. R-34. The sequence goes on along the minus strand of NZ_CP184572.1, from coordinate 3,004,448 downwards.
AGGAGCACCTGGCCATCCTGCGGCCGCTGGTCAAAGGCGACGTAACGGCGGCGCTGGCGGCCATGCGCACGCACCTGCACTCTTCCCGCTCCACCATGCTCAACGCCCTGCACTACCGGGAAAACATGGCGCAGCAGGATTGAGCGCGCGGCGCGTCAGGCGTTCAGCTTGATGAAACCGCCGTCGATCGGATAGTCGCTGCCGGTGATGAACGAGGCTTGCTCGCTGCACAGGTACAAGGCAAGGGCCGCCACTTCGTCGGGACGCGCCATGCGCCCGATCGGCTGGGTTTGCGACAGCCGTTCGAACATTTCCGCTTCCCTGCCAGGATAATTCTTCGCCAGGAAACCATCGACGAAGGGCGTATGCACACGCCCCGGCGAAATCGAGTTGCAACGAATGCCGTCCTGCAGGTAGTCCTTAGCCACCGACAGCGTCATTGCCATCAGCGCGCCCTTGGCTGCCGAATAGGCGAAGCGCTCCGGCACCGCCACCCAGGCCGCTACCGACGCCATGTTGAGGATCACGCCGCCGCCGTTTTCCTTCAGCAGCGGGATGGCGGCGTGCAGGCAGTTGTAGGCGCCCTTCACGTTGACGCTCATCACCCGGTCGAAATCCTCCTCGGCGGTGTTGTCGGCCTTGCCCACGTGGGCGATGCCGGCATTGTTGACCAGGATGCCAAGCGGGCCGATCGCGCCCAGGCAGGCATGGACGTCGGCCTGGCGCGTTACGTCGCAGGCGTGCGATGTAGCGCGGCCGCCCTCCTCCCGGATCTCGCCCGCCACCTGCGCGCAGGCGGCTTCGCTGATATCGAGCAGGTGGACTTCCGCGCCACGCTGCGCGAATAGCGTGGCTATGGCTTTGCCGATCCCGCTGCCGCCGCCGGTGATAACGGCCTTCTTGCCGGTCAATTCAAACATGCTTCTACACTCCCTGTGGATGTGATGGTGGCTGCCGCGCGTGCTTCCTTCAGCTCGGCGCGCGCAAACCAGGCGATCACCATGAAGCAGAGGAACGGTGCGGCAAAGCCGTATTGCAGGTTTTGCGTGGCGTCGCTGATGAAGCCGAACAGCAGCGGCAGTACCGCGCCGCCGACGATGGCCATGATAATCAGGCTGCTGCCCATTTCGGTGTCGGCGCCGGCATTACGGATGCCGAGTGAGAAAATGGTGGGGAACATGATGGACATGAAGAACGCAATGCCGATCACCGCGCCCAGGCTCGCCAGGCCGCCGGAGACCATAGCCACGACCGACAGCGCCATGCTGGCCAGCGCATAGGCCAGCAGCAGGCGCGCCGGTGCGAAGAACCGCATCAGCCAGGTGCCGGCGAAGCGGCCGACCACGAAGGCCGCGCCGCAACCCCAGCCCAGGTAGTCTGCCGCCTGGACCTGGGTAATGCCGGCCGACTTCACCGCGTACAGGATGAAGAAGCTGAATACGCAGACCTGGGCGCCGACATAAAAGAACTGGGCAAGCACGGCGCGCCGGATCGATGGCCGCTGCAAGGCTCGCAGGATGGCGCCGTTGCCGGGCGCCCCCTGCGCGCGCTCGCCGGCGCCGGCGGCCGGCAGTTTGAGGAAATAGAACACCAGCGCGATCGCCATGATGACCAGCGCGATGCAGATGTAGGGTGCCTTGACGCTGGCCGCTTCCGCCGCCAGCGCAGCCTGGCGCGCGCTGTCGGACATGGCTTGCAGTTGCTCTTCGCTGCTGCCGCCGGCCAGGATGACACGGGCGCCGACAATCGGCGCCAGCGTGGCGGCCAGGCCATTGAACGATTGCGCCAGGTTGAGACGCTGCGTAGCTTTTTCAGCTGGTCCCAGCAGCGTGATATAGGGATTGGCGGCCGTTTCCAGGACAGTCAGGCCGCAAGCGATGATAAACAGCGCGCCGAGGAAGAAGGCATAGCGCTGCGTCTGGGCGGCAGGCACGAACAGCAGCGCGCCGAACGCAAACAGGCCCAGGCCGCACAGCATGGCATTCTTGTAGCCGGCCTTGCGGATCAGCAGGCCGGCCGGCAGCGCCATCACGAAGTAGGCAATGAACACCGCCGAATCGACCAGCGCCGACTGCAGCATGGTCAGGCTGAATGCCTTCCTCAGGTGGGGAATCAGTATCGGGTCGAGATTATGGACGAAGCCCCACATGAAAAACAGCGTGGTGATCATCGCAAAGGCAAACCTGCAGGATTGCCCGCCAGCTTGTTCGGTCGGTGCCATGGTGTCTCCATGTGCGGCGCTTTTTCTGCGCCTTGGTGTTTTATTGGTCCAGCAGCCGTTCAACCATCGATCAAGGCAGGGTCCCAGGCATGCACGGTCTGGTCCTGCCGGCCCAGGCCTTCAATGCCCAGCGCCATGCGGTCGCCCGGCTTCAGGTAAACCGGCTCCGGCTTTTGCCCCAGCCCGACGCCAGGCGGGGTGCCGGTGCTGATCACGTCGCCCGGGTTGAGCGTCATGAAGCGGCTGATGTAGCTGACCAGGTGCGCCACGGTGAACACCATGGTGCGCGTGTTACCTGCCTGGTAGCGCTTGCCGTTCACGTCCAGCCACATGTCGAGGTTTTGCGGATCGGGCACTTCGTCCGCGGTGACCAGCCAGGGGCCGACCGGGCCGAAGGTGTCGCAGCCCTTGCCCTTGTCCCATTGGCCGCCGCGTTCGAGCTGGTATTCGCGCTCGGACAGGTCGTTGACCACGCAATAGCCGGCCACGTGATCGAGCGCGTTGTTGATGTCGACATAGCGTGCGCGGGTGCCGATCACCACGCCCAGCTCTACTTCCCAGTCGCTCTTGACCGAGTCGCGCGGCAGTACGACCGGGTCGTTGCAGCCGATGATCGAACTGGTCGCCTTGGCAAACAGCACAGGTTCGGACGGCACCGCCATCCCCGATTCCGCGGCGTGGTCGGAGTAGTTCAGGCCCACGCAAATCAGCTTGCCGATGTCGGCCACGACAGGTGCGAAACGTACCGGTTGCTCGACGCGCGGCAACTGCGCTGGGTCAACGGAAGCCAGGCGGTCCAGCCAGGCCTTGCCGAGATGGGCCGAAGTCAGGTCCGGCAGCAGGCCGGACAAGTCGCGTACTACGCCCCGTGCATCGAGCAGGCCGGGTTTTTCCTGGCCCTTGGGGCCGAAACGTAACAGCTTCATTTCATTCCTTCACACGTCTATCAAAATTGTCAGGCGCCGTGCGGCGTCGGCGCGCGGCTGTCGATCAGGCCCGCCTGTGACAGGGCTTCCCACAATGCGGCAGGCAGCGACTGCGCGAACCATTCCGCGTTCTGGCGCAGTTGCGCCGGGCTTTGCGCGCCCGGAATGCAGGCCACGACAGCCGGATGCGCCATCGGAAATTGCAGCGCGGCCGCCTGGATCGGCGCTCCCGCCCGGGCGCAGGCGGCGGCAATGGCCTCGACGCGCGCAATGATGTCCGCCGGAGCGTCCTCGTAATTGAATTTCCCGGTCCCGGCCAGGATGCCTGAGTTGAACGGCCCGCCGATCACGATACCGATACCGCGCTCGACGCAGCGGTCCAGCAGCGGCGCCAGCGAAGCCTGTTCGAGCAGGGTGTAGCGTCCCGCCAGCAATGCGCAATCGATATCGCAGGCCCGCATCGCGTCCACTACCACTTCCCATTCGTTGACGCCCAGGCCGATGGCGGCGACGCTGCCTTCCTCGCGCAACCTGGCCAGTGCGCGGAAGCCGCCGCCATGCGTCAACTGGTCCCAGTAATGGGCATGTTTTTCGCCATGCGTGACCCGGCCGATATCGTGCACGTACAGGATGTCGATCCGGTCCATGCCGAGGCGTTGCAAGCTATCAGCGTGCGAACGCATGACGCCATCGTAGGAGTAGTCGAAATGGGGACGGAACGGCAACGGTTCTGCCCAGCCGTTTTCGCCGGGCTGTACGCCGGCGTCGGGCAGCAGCAGCCGGCCCACCTTGGTACTGACCACGTAACTGTCACGCGGCCGCTCGCGCAGCGCGGCGCCCAGCCGGCGTTCCGACAGCGTGTAGCCATAGTATGGTGCGGTATCGAAATAACGGATGCCAAGGTCCCAGGCGGTATCGACGATGGCGCGCGCCTCGGCGTCGCCCATCGCCTGGTACAAGCCTCCCAGTTGGGCGCAGCCCAGTCCCAGGCTGCTCAGCGGAAGGCCGCTGCGCGGCAGGCTGCGCTTGTCGTACGCCTGCATCTCATGCCGCTTTCAACGGAAAGCATCCGGGGCCGGACGGCTCGAACTGCTTATAGGTGAGGATGAACTCCTGGTGCCCCAGCGCTTCCGAACAGCTTTGCGCACCGCCGGCCACCTCGGCCACCAGTTGCACGATTTCCGTGCCGACCTGCTCCAGCGATGCCTCGCCGCTCAGGATGCGGCCGGCATTGACGTCCATGTCTTCAGACAGGCGCTGGTAAGTATCGGGATTGGCGCACACCTTGATCACAGGTGCGATCGCCGAGCCGACCACCGAGCCGCGCCCGGTGGTGAACAGCGTGAGGTGGGCGCCGCAGGCGATCAGTTCGACGATTTCCGCATTGTCCGAAATGTTCGGGAAGCCGAAGCGCACCTCGCCATCGGGAACCACGTCCAGCAAGTACAGGCCGCCGCCATCGGGCTGGTCGCCCGGCTTCAGGATGCCGCTGATCGGCGATGCGCCGCTCTTGGCATAGGCGCCGAGCGATTTTTCTTCCTGCGTCGTCAGGCCGCCATCGGCATTGCCAGGGGCGAAACTGCCGTGCCCGAGAACAGTGTAGTAGCGGGCTGCCTTGTTTACGCAGGCGACGATGGCGTCGCCCAGTTCAGGCGTGGCGGCGCGCCGCTTCATATGGAATTCGCATCCCACCAGTTCACCGGTTTCTTCGAAGATGCAGGCGGCGCCGCCGGCCACCAGCTGGTCGAAGGCCACGCCAACAGCGGGGTTGGCGGTGATGCCGCTGGTGCTGTCCGAGCCGCCGCAGATGGTCGCCACCACCAGTTCATCAAGCCCCATCGGCACGCGTTCCTGCGCATCCAGCGACTGGCGCGCCCACCGCACCCACTCGATACCGTCGGCAACGCTGGTGCGGGTGCCGCTGTTCTGCTGGATGGTGATGGTATGCACTGGGCGGCCGCTGGCGGCAACCTCCTCTTCCAGGCCGCGCCGGTTGAAGCTCTCGCAGCCTAGCGACACGATCAGCGCGGCGCCGACGTTGGGGTGGGTCGCCAGGCGCTTCATCATGCGGTCGGCGTAGTCGTTCGGATAGCAGCCCGGGAAGCCGATCAGGTGCACTTCCTGACCCGGGAATGCATTGACGACCAGGCGCGCCACGTGGTGCGCGCATTCGACGGTGTAGGCAACGGCGACGACGTTGCGGATGCCTTTGCGCCCGTCGGCGCGCGGGTATCCGGACAATGCTGGCAGTTTAACTTGCGGCATCAGTGGGTGCTCCCGATGAAAGAATGGGCGTCCGACGCCAGTGTATAGGTTGGAATGTAATCGCTGGCCAGATTATGCGTGTGGAGCATGGCGCCCTGCGCAACGTCGGCCGACACGGTGCCGATGATGGCGCCATAGCGCAACACCTTCTCGCCGGCCTTGAGCGCGCGGCGCGCCACCTTGTAGCCAAGCGGAATAGCTTCCGGCAGGGTGACGGGCGCGCCATCGATCTCCAGCGCCTCGCCGGCAGACAGCGGCATGCGTGCAATCAGGCAGTTATCTTCGGGAGCCATCAACAGCAGGCGCGGCGCCGCAGGCGTCGGGTCAGGCATAAGAATTCCTTACGGGAAAAATAGGCAAAATTGCTGCATTGACGTCTCGATTGTATGGCATATATGCCGTACAATGCAAGCACGTCCAAACTTCGATACGGAAAAAAGAACCATGATGAAAACCGTCGTATGCCAGTCGCCGGGCGAACTGGAACTGGTCGAGCGTCCCTTGCCCCAGCCCGCCGAAGGCGAGGTGCTGCTGCGCGTGCGCCGCATTGGCCTGTGCGGCACCGACATGCATATCTTCCGCGGCACCCAGCCCTTCCTCCAGTACCCGCGGGTCATGGGGCACGAACTGTCGGGCGAAGTGGTCAGTGCGCCGGCCGGCAGCGAAATGGCGCCCGGCGACCAGGTCTATGTGATGCCTTACCTGTCCTGCGGCGCCTGTGTCGCCTGCCGCCAGGGCAAGACCAATTGCTGCACCAATATCCAGGTGCTGGGCGTGCACCGCGACGGCGGCATGGCCGAGTACCTGGCGCTGCCGGAGCGCTTCGTGTTCAAGACTGACGGCATCTCCCTGGACGACGCCGCCATGCTGGAATTCCTGGCAATCGGGGCGCACGCCGTGCGCCGCGCCAATATCCGTACCGGACAGAATGTGCTGGTGGTCGGCGCCGGGCCGATCGGCATTGCCGCCGCCCTGTTCGCCCAGCTCCAGGGCGGCAAGGTGACCGTACTGGATGCGCGCGAAGACCGCCTGGCGTTCTGCCGCAAGGCGCTCGACGTGCCGCACACAGTCACCGTCGGCGCGGAAGACAGGGTCCGGTTGTCGGAGTTGACCAGTGGCGAATTCTTCGACGTCGTGTTCGATGCCACCGGCAATGTGAAGGCGATGGAACGCGGCCTGGAGTTCGTCGCCCACGGCGGCACCTATGTGCTGGTGTCGATCGTGCTGGACCGCATTTCCTTTGCCGATCCCGAATTCCACAAGCGCGAAACCAGCTTGCTGGGCAGCCGCAACGCCACCGCGGACGACTTCCACACGGTGCTGGCGGCAATGAAGGCAGGACTGGTTCCGACCGGCTTGATGAACACCCACCGCACCACCCTGGACGATTTCGTGGACGTGCTGCCGCAATGGATGGATCCCGCCGCCGGCGTGATCAAGGCCATCGTCGAGGTATAAGCCATGTCGACTCCAATCCTGCAATTCGGCACCAGCCGCTTCCTCCAGGCGCACGTCGACCTGTTCGTGCACCAGGCGCTGGAGCAGCAGAAGGCGCTTGGCAAGATCACCGTGGTCCAGACCACCGGCAGCGTCCAAAGCGCGCAGCGGCTGGCGGCGTTCAACGCGCCCGGCGGCTACCCGGTGCGCATCCGCGGCCTCGAAGGCGGCGCCGTGGTCGACCAGGAACACCGCGTCAATTCCATTGCAGCAGGCCTGCATGCCGACCGCGACTGGGCGGCAGTCCGAGCGCTGGCTTCTGGACCGGCGCAGGTCATCATCTCCAACACAGGCGACCGCGGCTACGAGCTGTCCGGGCAGGATGTCCCGGCATTGCTCGGCGCCGCAGAGCCGCCACGCAGCTACCCCGCCAAGCTGCTGGACTTGCTGCACCACCGCTTCCGGCACGGCGCGGCGCCGCTCACGCTGTATCCTTGCGAACTGGTGGCCAATAACGGCAGCGTGCTGCGCGGCCTGGTCTGCAAGCTGGCGCGCGAGTGGCAGCTTGGCGACGCCTTCCTGGCCTACCTGGAGGACACTTGCGTGTGGGTCAATTCGCTGGTCGACCGCATTGTCTCCGAGCCGATCGAGCCGGCCGGCGCGGTGGCCGAACCCTATGCCATTTGGGTCATCGAAGCGCAGGAGAACATGGTGCTGCCATGCACTCATCCCCAGATCGTGGTGACCGACAAGCTGGAACCGCATGAGCGACGTAAGCTGTTCCTGCTGAACCTGGGTCACACCTTCCTGGCCGAACAGTGGCTGCAATGGGGCCGCCCCGACGATGAAACCGTGCTGCAGGCCATGTCCGATCCAAAATTGCGTGCGGAACTGGAGGCGCTCTGGGAAGAGGAAGTGCTGCCCGTGTTCCAGGCGCGGGGCGAAGGCAATATCGCCCGCGCCTACCTGGCGCAGGTGCGCGACCGCTTCAACAATCCCTTCCTGGCCCACCGCCTGGCCGATATCGCGCAGAACCACGAGGAGAAGAAGCGGCGCCGCCTGCTGCCCGTGCTCGCGCTGGCCAACCGGATGCAATTGCCGCTGGCCCAGCCGCGCCTGCGAGCAGCGTTGCGCATTGCCGCTGCGCGGCCTGTGACGGATTACGCAGCGTGAACGGCGAATTCTGGTCGGCCGGCGAATGCATGCTGGAGCTGCGCCCGCAGCCGGACGGCACGATCCTCCACGCGGCCGCCGGCGACAGCTACAACACGGCGGTCTACATGAAGCGGCTGGTCCCTGCCCTGCCGGTGCGCTACCTCAGCGCACTGGGCGACGACGCGATGAGCATCCTGATCCGCAACCACATGCACGCCGAGCACATCGACGACAGCCTGGTCGAAACGCGGCCAGGCGGCACGCCCGGGCTGTATGCGATCGAAACCGACGCCGGCGGCGAGCGCCGCTTCGCCTATTGGCGCGCCCAGTCGGCGGCACGCTCCATGCTGTCCGCCGCGCACCTGGCGCAACTTGGCGCGGCGCTGGCCCAATGCCGCGTCCTGCTGGTAACAGGCATCACGCTGGCGATCCTGGACGATGACCGCCGCACGGCCTTGCTGGCCCTGGCCGAAACAGTGCGCTCCGCTGGCGGCTGGGTCGCTCTCGACAACAATTACCGCGCCGCCCTGTGGGACGCCGCCACCGCCGCCAAATGGATGGACCGCGCCGCACGCGTCAGCACCCATGCCCTGTTCAGCCTTGACGACGAAGTGGTCCTGCACGGCGCAGCCGATCCGGCGCGGGCGTTGCAGCGCATCGAATCGCTGGGCGTGCCGGAGGTAGTGCTCAAGTTCGGCGCCGGCGGCTGCCTGCTTGGCGGTTCCTGTGGCCGCGCTGCGCACGTCCCTGCAGTTCAAGTCCAGGCGCTGGACACCACCGCCGCCGGCGACAGCTTCAATGCCGGCTATCTCGCGCAGCGGCTGGCTGACGCAACCTACATCCAGGCTGCTGAATTCGCCTGCGCCCTTGCCGCCACCGTCGTCATGCACCACGGCGCCATCATTCCGGCGCACGCCATGCCGCCCCTCCCCGCCCTATTAGACTCCGAATCATGACACGCATCGACGCCCACCAGCATTTCTGGCAACTGGCCGCCCGCAACGGCGCCTGGCCGCCGCCCGGGCTTGCGCCCATCCACCGCGACTTCCATCCCGGAGACCTGTCCGCCCTGCTGCGCGAAAGCGGCATTGCCGGCACAGTGCTGGTGCAGTCCATGCCCAACGAGGCCGACACGCGCTACATGCTGGACCTGGCCGACCGCCACAATTTCGTGCAGGCCGTGGTCGGCTGGACCGACCTGAAAGCGCCCGATGCGCCGCAGCGCATTGCCGCCCTGGCGGCCCACCCCAGGCTGCGCGGCCTGCGTCCCATGCTGCAGGACCTGGCCGACGACAACTGGATCGACGATCCTGCCCTGGCGCCCGCGGTGGAAGCCATGCTGCGCCACGGCCTCGGTTTCGATGCGCTGGTGCTGCCGCGCCAGCTGCCTGCGCTATACGCTTTCGCACGGCGCTACCCCGCGCTGCCAATCGTGATCGACCACCTGGCCAAGCCGGCCATGGACGGCATGCCGGATGCGCAATGGCTGCGCGACCTGGCCCGCCTGGCCGCCCTGCCGCAAGTCGAGTGCAAACTGTCCGGCATGGTCACCGAAGCCGGCCCGGGCTGGACCGTGCAGCAGCTTCAACCCTATGCGAACCACGTGCTGCAGGTGTTCGGCGCGGAGCGCGTGATGTGGGGCAGCGACTGGCCGGTGCTGCTGCTGGCAACCGACTATGCGGCCTGGGTCGACGCCAGCGAAACCTTGCTGGCAGGCCTGGATGAACGGCAGCGGACAGCGGTGTTCGGCAACAACGCCCGCCGCTTCTACCGAATCGAAGGAATGACGACATGACCGACACGCAGCCATCGACTTCGCGCCAGCCGGAAGCCCGCATGTACCGGGTGGTCGCCGAACGCATCCAGGAACTGATCCGGCAACAGGGTATCGCCGCCGGAGCACGCCTGCCGCCCGAGCGCGAGCTGGCCGCCTCGCTGCAAGTCAGCCGAGCGTCACTGCGCGAGGCGCTGATTGCCCTGGAACTGGGCGGCGTAGTCGAAGTGCGCGGGGGCTCAGGCGTCTACGTCAACCAGGATGCGGCATCGCCGGCCGCCGTGCCGGAAGCCGGCCCGGGACCATTCGAGGTGCTGTCCGCCCGCAGCGTCATCGAAACCGAAGTGGCCGCCATGGCGGCGAAGAACGCCAGCGCGACGGCGCTCGACGCCATCCTGGCCGCCATGCTGGAGATGGAGCGCAGCCACGAAGACCGCGCCACCAACGAGCAGGCGGACAGCAACTTCCACCTTGCGATTGCGCGCGCCAGCGGCAATGCAGCGCTGGTCGGCGTCATCGATTACCTTTGGCGCCAGCGCAGCAACCTGTGGCACCGCCTCAAGGAACACTACCGAACCGAAGAACTGCGCAAGGCCACCCTGCTCGACCACCGCGCCATCTTCGACGCCATCGCTGCGCGCGATGCCGCAGGTGCGCGCAAGGCCATGCGCGCGCACCTGCAACGGGTGAGCCGCACCTTCGCTGGCAGCAGCGCCTGATCGTCAGTCGGCGCCGGCGGCCATGCCAGGATCGGCATCGGTTTCCAGCTTGATGACGGTATCGACAGCATCGTGCCTGGCGGCCTCCATGCTGACGACGATGCCGCTGCCGCTCTGGCTGAAGCGAACCGGCGTACCAGCCAGGGTGCTGGCCGAAACCACCTTTCCTGGCAAAGGAGGAAGCTTCAGGCTGTCGCCAGGCCAGGACAGCACGTGGACATAGACGTTCTTGCCGCGCATGGTCGAGCCATAGACGCCGTCAACAGGCTGGAAAGGTCCCGGCCGCGTGTTGTAGATGCTCTCCCCGTTGACGCGCATCCAGGCGCCGATGCCTTGCAGCGTCCGCACCTGGTTGTCCGGAATCCGGCCGTCCGCATCAGGCCCGATATTGACCAGGGCATTGCCATTCCTTACCACGGCGTCTACCACCAGGCGGATCACCTGGCCCGGCTGCATGGCATCGCCCGCCACGTAACCCCATGCCGGCCCGATCGAGAATGTCTTCTCCCAGGGTTTCTTGCGTATCGGTCCGGTGACGGGCTGGCCGCCTTCTTCGGTATCGAAGTCGCCCTGCCACCCCGAACGCGGATTGATCACGACCTTGGGCTGCAGCTTGCGCACTTGCGCATTCAGGATCTCCGGCTGCCAGAACCAGGCTGCATCGGCATCGCTGCCGCGATGCGCCAGCCAGCCCCCGTCGTACCAGAGGATGTCGATCTTGCCGTAGTTGGACATCAATTCGCGCACCTGGCCATACCCCTGCCTCTTCATCAGGGCCGCGTTGTCCGGCAATCCCTTGGGATCGAAATAGCCGGGGAAGCGCCAGTCCATGGGCGAATAATAGATGCCGACCCGCATGCCGCGCCGCCGCACCGCTGCGACATAGTCGGCGATGAAGTCCTTGTGCGCTGCCGAGTGGCCGGAGTCGTAATTCCGGTAGCTCGCTTTGCTGGCGAACATGGCGAAGCCGTCGTGGTGCCGCGCCGTCATCACCATGTACTGCGCGCCCGCATCCTTGGCCATCTGTGCCCAGCTGTCCGCATTGAAATGCTTTGGCTTGAATTGATTCGCCAGCCTGGCATATTCCTGGGGATCGACCTTGTCGTTGTGCATATGCCATTCCCCTTTGGCCGGGATGGCGTACAGCCCCCAGTGAATGAAGATGCCGAACTTCGCATCCTGCCACCATCGCATGTCTTCCGCAGTCAGCCGCAATTCCGGAGCCAACTTGCCCGAATCGGACTTCGACTTCAGCGCCGAGCGCTCTTCATCCGTGGCGTTCGCAGGCGCCTGCTGGGCCAAGCCCTGCGCACAATGCAGCGACAGCAGGCAAGCCGCAGCCAATAGACCTTTCTTCATACATCCCCTTCAGGTAATTTTCAGCGCGAAGGCATATGGCAGCGCCGGCGCATTGGCCGGCAAGGCTACCTGCAAACCATCCGGCCCTTGCGTGAAGGCCAGCGCGCTCCCACCCACCAGTTCAACCCGCGATACCGCCTTCGTCATCTGCGGGCTGCCGCTTTGCATGCCCTTGATGGCGACCTTGCCGCTGGCCGGCCAGCCCATGACGATGGCATACACCGCATCGCCCTTGGTCGTGAAGCGGATATCGTCCGAAGTGAACGGCTTGTTCTTGCCTTCATTGAAGCCAGGCCCGCTGAGCGGCGACGACTCGGCCAGGGACGGCCCTTCGCCAAACACCGACCATGGCCGCGTGTCGTAGATCGCCTCGCCATTGACTGCGAGCCAGCGGCCGATCTCCTCGACGATGGCGCGTTCCAGTTCGTCGATCGTGCCGTCGCCGCGCACCGGAACGCTCAGCAGCAAATTGCCGTTCTTGCTGACCACATCGATCAGGGTATGCACCACCGTTTGCGCGCTCTTGTAGGCCTTGTTGTCGTACACGCGCCGATCGTAATGCCAGCTACCGATGCAGGTGCAGGTCTGCCAGGGCAACGGCTCGATCACATTGCTCTGGCCCCGTTCGATGTCCCACACCATGGTCTTGCGCTGCTGTTCATCGAGAATTTTGCCGTTGACGACGGCGTCCAGCTTGCCCTTCCTGGCGATGCTGCGGTTATACATATGCGCCGCCATGCGCAAGCCGACGTCGCTGACCGGCCAGAGCGGCAGCTTGCTGTCGTCGTAGTACACCAGGTCGGGGTCGTAGTTGTTGATCAGTTCAACGGTGCGGTCATACAGCTTCTCGCAGTAAGCCTGGTCGGGAACCGAGGCGCCGTTCCCCCAATCCCACAGTTCGTGGGTATGGCGGGTCTTGCTCAAAGCATGGTTCTGCGCGTACAACGCTTGCGGGTCAAGTCCCTGCCACCACTTGCCTTTGCCGTCCGCTGTAGCCAATTTGCCGTCGTAGGGGACGCCGGCATATGGGCCGGTTTTATCGGCGCCCTGCGCAGTTTCGTACCAGGTCCAGGCATGCGCCGCGTGCACACTGACGCCGAAGCGCAAGCCGTGGCGCCTGGCAGCCACGCCCCAGCCCGCGATCAGGTCCTTCTTCGGACCCAGCCGGGTTGAATTCCACTGCGGCTGGTACTTGCTGGCATACAGGTCGAAATTGTCGTGGTGGTTAGCCAGCGCCACAAAATATCTGGCGCCGGCCTGCTTGTACAGGGAAACCAGCGCGTCCGGGTCCCAGCGCTCCGCCTTCCACTGATGGATGACATCCTTGAAGCCGAACTGCGATGGATGACCGTACTTCTTCAGGTGATATTTGTAGGCATCGCTGCCCTCTTCGTACATGCCGCGCGCATACCAGTCGCCGAATTCGGGCTCGCATTGCGGCCCCCAGTGCGCCCAGATACCGAACTTCGCGTTCCAGAACCAGTCCGGCGTGCGGTAGGCAGCCAGCGAATCCCAGTCGGGCTTGAAGGGTCCGCGCGCCATGGCTTCATGTTGCGGTGCACTGCCAGCCGCCGCCTGGCCGTAGCGCGCCACGGCCAATGCGGGAATGGCCGCGCCCAGGTGTTTCAGTATTTCCCGTCTCTTCACTATTCCTCCTGGATTATGTTTTGCATATATACTGTACAACGCAGCTCGTGAAAAAGCAACGCCGGCCAAACCAGCTTCGCTTCAGGCGAGAATGTCGGCGCCGATATCGCGCACCGACTTCACGCCGGTGAGCACCATGCTGGTACGGATGTCTTTCTCGAGGATGGCAAGCAGGTTGCGCACGCCCGCTGCACCGCTGGTCGCCAGCGCGTAGACGAAAGCACGGCCAATGAGTACCCCGTCCGCCCCCAACGCAAGCAGGCGCACCACGTCAAGGCCGGTGCGCACCCCGGAATCGGCGAAGATGGTCAGGTCCCCTTCTACCGCTTCGGCGATGGCCGGCAACGCCCGCGCCGTTGACAGGGCGCCATCGAGCTGCCGCCCCCCATGGTTCGAGACGACGATGCCATCGGCGCCGAAGGACCTGGCGTCGCGCGCATCCTGCGCGTCGAGAATGCCCTTGATGACCATCGGCCCCTGCCACTCGTCGCGGATCCATTGCAGGTCATTCCAGTCGATGCCCGGATCGAAGTTCGCGGCCAGCCAGCCCAGGTAATCGGCGAGGCCGGTGGGATTGCCGCGATAGGCCGAAATATTGCCCAGGTCAAGCGGCTTGCCCAGCAGGCCCACGTCCAGCGCCCAGCGCGGATGCAGCATGGCCTGCAGCACCCGGCGCAGCGGGCCGTTACGGCCGCTCATGCCGGAATGCGCATCGCGGTAGCGCGCACCGGGCACCGGCATGTCGACGGTGAACACCAGGGTCTTGATGCCCAGGTCACGCGCCCGTTGCAGGTAATCGCGCATGAAGCCGCGGTCTTTCAGCACGTACAACTGGCACCACAGCGGCCTGGAAGACTGTTCCGCCACTTCCTTCAAGGGACAGACCGAAACCGTGGACTGGATAAAGGGAATATTGCGTTCCGCCGCCACCCGGGCCGCCTGCACTTCCCCGCGCCGGGCATACATGCCGGTGAGGCCGACCGGCGCCAGCGCCAGAGGCAAGTCCTGCTTCACGCCGAACCATTCGGTGGACAGGTCAAGCTCCTCCGAACCTTTCAGCACGCGCTGGCGCAGGTTCACCTGCTGCAAGTCGTCGACATTCGCCCGCAGCGTGGTTTCGGTGCCGGCCCCGCCGTCAAGGTAGTGGAACAGGAACGGCGGCAGCTTGCGGCGCGCGGCTTCCCGGTAATCGGTAGCAGAAGAAATGATCATCGATTTACGGCAAGTTAATCCTTCAACGGGCCGATGCCCCAAGTTTATGCCAAGTGGCAGCAGCGCTTGCCGCGCCGGCCCAGGGCGGCGCGGCGATCAGCGTCAGAAAGTATAACCTGCCGACACCCGATAGCTGCGGCCCGGGTCGTACCAGGAGCGGCCCATGTTGCCCGGGGCCTGCTGGTTGGTCTGCCGCGTCACGACATTGGTCAGGTTGCTGACGTTGAAGCTGGCCCACAAGTGCTCGCCGAAGCGGTAGTTGATACCGGCATCCCACTGCCCCACGGCCTCCTGCCAGACCGGCAGGCCCCAGCCCACGTCCGTCGGCGCGACACCGCCGTTGGCGGCAATGCGCACCGGATCGGCGCTGGTGCCCTTGTCGCCCGAAGCGCCGTACACACCGGTCGCCAGCAGCGTGCGGTCACGCCAGCTGTACGCCAGGCGCGCCGAGATCGGCCCGCGGTCGTACATGAATGCCGCGTTGAAGGCGCGCTTCGACATGTATGGCACCGGCAAGTCCTTGAACGGCAAGCCGTTGGTGTCGCAGCCATACAGGTTGCCGCCGATCGACAGGCTGCCTGCATTGCAATAAGGCATATTGAAGGGGTGATACAGCTCCTGCTTGCCGTGCGTGTAGGTGAAGTTGGCGGACACGCCAAACCCTTTCGCCCACTCCGGCAGACGCTCGGCCAGGACGGGAAGCTTGTCCAAGTAGGTCAGGCCCGCGATCTCGACGCCGGCAAGCCAGAGCTTGGCGGCATTGGCCGGTCCGGTGATCTCGAAGTCCTGCTCGTTGCCGGCCGTGTCCTTGATCGTCCGGGTGTAAGTCTCGGACATGATGATGTCCCTGACGTTCTTGTAGAACACCACGCCGGTCAGCGACTGCCCGTTCTGAGGGTACCATTCCAGCGAAAGGTCGACGTTGTTCGCCTTGAGCGGCTTCAGCTTCACGTTGCCATCGTTCTTGCCGGTGTAGGTGACCATGCTGATGTTCTTGCCGCCGCTGTCCATAGTGACGTTCTGGCTCAGGGTGATGTACTCCTGCAGCTGGTCGAAGCCGGGGCGGTAGATACCGCGCGACAGCGCCAAGCGCGATTGCAGCTTGTCCGTCAGGTTGGCTTTCAGGTTCAGGCTCGGCACCACGTCGATGTGATTCGACTTGAGGTCCATCGGCTCGTCGATCGTGCCGAAGCGCGGCAGGCTTGGCGGGGTCGAATCGCTATAACTAGGCTTGAACACCGTATAGCCATGCGCCACCGTGTTGGTACGGATCACGCGCACGCCGGCATTGCCTTCCACCGGATATTTCCAGTCGTCGAAGCCGAAGCGCAGGCTGCCATACAGCGCTTGCGTGCCTTCGCTGTGCTCACTGACGTACTTCGGCTCGTCGCTGAAGCTATCGCGTACCCAGTCGCTGCCCATCTGCGAGCAATCGGTGCTGGTGCCCTTGATCGCATTGGCGTCCTCGCAGTTATAGCGCAGGGCGGTCAACAATTTCTGGTAGGCGGCCGGCTTGTCCTGGATCAGGGCCCGGGTCGGCACCACGATCGTCGGCGGTGAGCTCATGCGGCCATTGAAGAAGTTCGGGAAAGCGAAGGTTTCGACGCTGCCGAGCGCCGCATAGCGCGGGTCGCTCAGGTAGCCGAAGTTGCTGCGCTGCCAGCCCAGGTCGGCCGGGTTGGGCAATTGCCCCGCCACCTTGGTGGTCGCTACGCCCCATTCCTCGGAGAAGGACTTCCAGCCGGTCCCGGCGTTCTTGTCTTTCCTGGAAGAGCGCTTGGTCAGGCGCATGCCGAAGCGCACGTCGCGCAGGACCGGGTGGTCGAAGACATATTTGCCGTCCACCTTCCACGCATACAGGTCCGCCTTGGCCTTGTTGACGTCAGGCTGCGAAATGTCCCAGTAATAATTGGCGGGATCGGCCAGGAAATTGCGCGCCTTCTCATCGAAATTGAACGCAGGCCGCGCACCGGAAACGTCCACACCCATGCTCGGCACGAAGGTGCCAAGATTGATCATGCCGAAATCGCCCGAATTGGTGGAGTGGACCCACTGAAGGTCGTTCTGGAACGACCAGCGCTCGTTGGCCTGCCACTTGAAGTTCCAGGCCAGCTCGCGCGTGCGCCCTTTCACGTCGCTGTAATTGCGGGTAGTGCCCATGCGCAGGCCGCCCTCGGCGAACTGGTTTGCGCCCTTGCCGCCGATCGGATAGCTCAGGATGCCGGACTGGAAGACGCCATTGCTGTCGTACTTGGCGTCCGCATATTTCGTCAGGTAGGGATCTTCGCCCCCGGTAAAAATATTGTTGCCGAAGTTCGTGGAACGAAACGCAGAGTCGAAATAGGTCAGCGACGATTCCTTGCCGTTCTTTTTCCACTGCAGGGCGCCGTAGAAGCCCTTGCGTTCAGTCTCGCCTGTGCTGGTGCCCCAGGACGCGCCCACCGGCACCCACACAGTCCGGCCGGGAACCAGGTTGCTCCTCGGGTAATAGACGGATTGGTCGATCGAGTCGTAACGGCTGGTGGTCTTGCCGTACGACAGATCCACCAGCGCGCCGAACTCGCCCATATCGGTTTGCCAGCGGTTCGAGTACAGGCCGGAATAAGCCGGCGAGTTTTTCTTGCCCAGCACCGCGTAGTTGTCCGATACGGTCAGCGCGCCGCTCTGGCCCTTGGTGTCGAACGGCAGCCGCGTGCGCAGGTTGACCTGGCCGCTGATGCCGCCTTCAATCAGGTCGGCGGAAGGGTTCTTGTACACGTCCACGCCCGCCATCAGTTCCGGCGGCACGTCGCCCCAGCTCAGCTCACGGCCGGGCCAGCCCGCCGAAAAGGTTTCGCGTCCGTTCAGCGTGGAGGAACCCCAGGACAGGCCGCGCACCTGGATGCCCGAGCCTTCCACGTCGAACCCCAGCCCATTGGCCGCCAGGTTGGCGCCGGTACGCGTGCGGTTGCGGTCCATGGTGACGCCCACCACGCGCTGCAGCACTTCGGTAATCGATTTGTCGGGCAGCTTGCCGGCTTCGTCGGCCACCACCGAGTCGACGATCAGTTCAGACTCCTGCTTGATGCGCTGTGCGGTTTCGACCTGGCGGCGCTGGCCGGTCACCACCACCACTGCCGGAGTGTCCTTGGCCGCCGGCTCCGTTGCTTGGGCCTGGGCCTGCGCGGCGCTGCTGCACAGCATTGCAAGCTGCGCTGCGGCGAAAGCCAGCGCGGTCATCTTGAGTGGCTGCCTGGCGTTCGTTGTCTCTATTCTCTTCATTATATTTATCCTGTTATCTGCTTTGCTTGCTGGCGCATCACTGGAAGGTAATCGGGCCGGTCAACGTAATCCGGGTCGGGTAGGTAGGCTTGTCCAGCGGAGTACTGGAAACCGAAACGTTCATGCTGTCGGCGTTGAACGAGACCTGGACGATCGGGTAGTCCTGCAGCTCATTCCAGGTGTTGATGTCGCTCAGGCCGCACGACTCGGCGACCGTCACATCGCGCAAGGAGACCGTGTAGTCGGTGGCGTCGGTGGTGGCGGGCCTGACTTTCGAGCGCAGCGTCACGTTGCAGGCGTCCTTGCCGTTCTTTAGCGCAAAGTGGCCGAGGACCAGGTCGACGTTGACAGTGTTGTTGCCGGTGTTGATCCATTCGGCGTTCTGAGCGATCCGGAACTTCATGGACGCCTGCGAGTCGATTCGCACGCCGCTGATCATCGGGCCGACTTTGGAGATTTCCTTCAGGCCGGCGCCCAGGACATGCAAGCCGTAGTAGCCGCCAATCCAGCTGCCGTCGTTCGGCTTGTCCAGCTTGACGTTGAAGGTGAACCTGAGATTGTTGCCGTCTTCCGACAGGACCTGGTCGCACCAGCCATTGCACCACCAGCCGTTCAGGTTCACGCCCGCGTAGCCGTTGATGGTTCCGCCTTCCTTGGTGGTCGAGGCGTCCTTGAAGCCGCTGAAGTGCGTCAGTACCGGCGCCTTTTCGGTACCGATCGGAATATTCTTGACCATGGTCGCCGTCGCATAGATATCGCCGCCGTCCGACTGGGCGGTGATGGTGCACAGGCCATTGCCAACCTTGGTCATCGTGCTGCCGCTGACGGTGCACACGGTTGGCGTGCTCGATGAGAAGGTGACGGGCCGGCCTAGGTCGGACACTGCAGCCAGTGCCACCGGCTGCGAATCAAGCGCCTGCGCTCCCGGATTGCGGAAGGAGACCATATGCGGCCGCTTGGGAATCACGAAAAGCTGGCGTTGCGAAACCGGGGCGTAGCCTTCGAACCCGGCCTGGGTGGCGGTCACCGAGCACTCGCCCGCTTTCAGCAGCGACAGCTTGTCGCCGCTCACCGAACAAACGTCCGGCGTGTTCGAAGTGAACGTGACCGGACCGCCGGAACTGGCGGTCGCCTTCAAGGTAGTACTTGCCACTTCAGGTGGAATGGCGACTTCGGTGCCGCCCGGGAAGCTGAAAGCCATTGTCTGCACTGCTCCGCCATCGCTACCGCCGCCACCGCCGCCGCAGGCGGCCAGCATCGCGGCACAGGCAATGGCGAATGCTGAATTCTGGTACCACATCGTTTGTCTCCTCATGGAATATCCCCTGTTTGCTGCTTTTGTTTAAATTGTGCGTCCCCCCGCGACGGCCGCAGCCATTCGCGGGTTCACTATATATTGCAAACATTGGTACTCGGCCGCAATTGCGATAATTCGCAAAACGATGGATGAAATTCAACACCCCCGGCCATGCGACCGGCGTGCTGCCTTTGCTCAAGGCAAGCGCTCGATGATCGCAACCGCGCCGCCAGCCCCTGCCAGCCGCAGCGACAGCACATCGCGTGAAGTCACCTCGCGCACAACGCGATACACCGCGTTCGGCGTGTCGCCGTCTTGCCACACGGTGGCGCGGTAGCGGCCTTCGGGCAGGAAGCCGAGCGCCACGCGCTCGACCCGCTCGCCCTCTTCCGCGCTCATCGCCCCCAGGTACCAGCTGTCGCCTTTGCGCCGCGCCAGCACGATGTCCTGGCCCGGCGTGCCGGACAGGAAGCGTGTGTCGTCCCAGGCGGTCGGCACGCGCTGCACGAAATCGAAGCCGTCGGCATCCTGGTATGCGCCGGGATCGTCCGACACCATCTGCAGAGGGCTGTCGTACACCACGTACATGGCCAGCGCCTGGCCCCGCGTGGTTTGCGCTTGCGGGTTCACCTCGCGCACGGCGAAGCTGGCAGGCGTGCCGTTGCGGAAGCCGCCCGGCGTGTAATCCATCGGCCCGGCCAGCATGCGGGTATAGGGCAGCATCAGGTTATGACGGGGCGTGATGCTCTTGTCCATCTTGTTCCACTCGGCGCCGCGCACGCCTTCCTGGGTAATGAAATTCGGATAGGTGCGCTGCAAGCCGGCCGGAACATAGGCGCCGTGCAGGTCCAGTAGCAGCTTGCGCCTGGCCGTCGCCTCCGCGACCCGGTAGTAGTACGCCACAATATCCTGGTCGTCCCGGTT
This sequence comes from Pseudoduganella sp. R-34, assembly GCF_049904655.1. NCBI lineage: Bacteria > Pseudomonadati > Pseudomonadota > Betaproteobacteria > Burkholderiales > Oxalobacteraceae > Pseudoduganella > Pseudoduganella sp. R-34. The sequence continues at coordinate 2,984,251 of NZ_CP184572.1, read as the reverse complement.
CATGAAATCAATCTTGACGCCCTTGATGCCCCAGCGGGCATAGGTGTCCAGCACTTCATCCATGCGCTGCGCCACGTGCTCCCAGTGGGCCCACAAAATCAGGCCCACGCCTTTGGCGGCCGCATAGCGCACCAGTTCCGGCATGTCGATGCCATCCGCCGCGCGGGTGATATCGGTGCCCGGCAGCGCTATCCAGCATTCCGGGCCGCTGCCCATCGCCCAGCCGGCATCGATCAGGTAGTACGGCAATCCTGCGGCGGCGGCGAAATCGATGAAGCGCTTATAGCTCGCCATGTCCGGCTTCATGCCGGCCAATGGGCCCGAATACCAGTCCCAGGCTGCCTTGCCCGGCTTGACCCAGCTGAAGTCCCCTGCCGGCGCCGGATTCAGGTTGCCGACCAGGTGCGAGCCGATCAAGTCGCCGACGCGGTCTCCCATCATCACGACGCGCCACGCGGTGGCCAGTCCTGCCGGCGAGACGAAGGCCGGCGCGCTGCGCTCCGGCGGCGCCGACAGCCGCAGCTTCAGGGCATTGCCCTCGCGGATAAGCGATGCGCCGGTGTAGCCGCCCAGGTTCGACTGCGTGATGGCGTAGGCGGTACCGCTGGAAGGCGCGGTGCACACTACCGGCACGTCGTACGCCTGCCCGGCGCGCAGTTGCGACAGCTGCATGCGCTCGAACGATGCTTCGTGTGCCCGGTCCGCTACAGTCACCAGGCATTCCGGATCGCCTGCCGGAACGAACGCCGTCTTTTCCCCGCGCAGCCGCACCGGCTCAGTACCATCAATACGGTATCGGAAGGCCACGCCGTCGTTATAAGCCCGCAGGTCGATCGACAAGCGGCGCCCTGCAGCTCCCCGCTCGCGGAACACCAGCGTCGCACCGCGATAACGGTCCGCCGCTTGCGCCGACTTGGTAGCGATCAGCGGAATGACCTGGTCGACTTTGACGTCCTTGCGCTTTTCCAGCACGAGCGCGCCCAGTTCAGGGACGCCATCGAACTCCAGTCCGATCGGCGACGGCGCAATCACCGTCTGTCCGCCGCGTGAAACGCTGAAGCGGCTGGCATCCCGTTCGATCCGGATTGCCGTTCGCCCATCCGGCGACGAAACGATTAACGGTGCAGCCGCGGCGCAAGCCGGCGGCAAGAATGCGGACGCGATCAGCGCTACAGGCAAGGATGTTTTTATCATGTCGATTCGGGGGAAGATTGGCGGTAGGCTGGATTGTGCAAGCAACGGCACACGCCAAACAATTGCGAAATTCACCGAGCCGTACAACGATATTTCAGGCTGGGGCCCGCGCACTCGGCGTTGACAGCAGCAGCTTGCGCGAATGATAATGAGAAACATTCTCACCTCAGCCAGCAACCTGCCAGCCCTTGGTCATCGCAAGTCGTCAAGGAGCTCCCAGTGCAGTCGTACCAGCCATTCCCGTTCAAATACCGCCCGCTGGCCGCAGCCGTCCTGTTTGGCCTGTCCGCACAAGCGCAGGCGCAAACCAAGGGCCAGGACCAGCAGGATCCCGTTATCGAAACCGTCGTCATCCAGGCTTCCCGCTCGAATGTCGCAGCGGACAAGGCGCCGCAAACGGTGGTGGTCATTACCCGCAAGGAGATCGAACGGCAGTTGGCCATTTCGGGCAATTCGTCCGATGTATTGAGCAGCATCCTGCCCTCGTACACGCCCAGTCGCGGCAAGATGAACGGCTCCGGCGAAACGCTGCGAGGCCGCACGCCGCTGATCCTGGTCGACGGCGTGCCGCAATCGAATCCGGTGCGTCCGACCGGCCGCGAAGCCCACACCATCGACTACTCCATGGTGGAGCGCATCGAAATCGTACAGGGCCCGAACGCCATCAACGGCCTCGGTGCAACCGGCGGCACCATCAACATCATCACGCGCCGCCCGGAAAAAGGAACGATGAACCAGCATGTCGACGTGCAGGTCACCGCGCCGACCACGCATGTCGAAGGCGACACCCTGAACTACAAGACCAGCTACCGCATTGACGGCCGGCTGGACAAGCTGGACTACCTGTTCGCCGCTTCCTATGAAGACCAGGGCCTTTACCTGGACGGCAAAGGCCGCAGCATCGGCGTCGACGTCACCCAGGGCGACCTGATGGACTCACGCAGCTACGACGTGCTGGCCAAGATCGGCTACCGTCCGGACGACCAGCAAAAGCTGCAGTTCTCCGTCAACCGCTACCGCATCAAGTCAAAGGCCAGCTACCTCGGCGTGGCCGGCGACCGCACGCGCGGCTTTCCTTCCACTTCGGTGGAAGGCACGCCGCCCGGCGTTCCGGCCTGGAACGACGTGTCGACCAGCAGCGCCAGCTACAACCACTTCGATTTGGCGGGCATGGAATTGTCCGCCATGGTCTTCAACCAGGAATTCGTCGGCCTGTTCGGCGCCGACAGATCAGCTACGTTCCAGGACGTGAAGATCGCACCGCGCGGCACTTTATACGATCAGTCGCGCGCCGTCGCTTCCAAGTTCGGCAGCAAGACCGGCCTGACCAAGGCTGGCCTGCTTGACGGCCGCATGAAGCTGACCGTAGGCTTCGATACCCTGTCCGACAAAGGCAAACAGGACATGTACCTGACCGGCCGCACCTTCGTGCCCGAATCGAAGTACACCAATCTTTCGCTGTTCCTCCAGGGCGAATACAAGGTGTTCGACACCCTCACCCTGCATGCCGGCGTACGCCGCGAAAACGCCGACCTGAAGGTGGACAGCTACCGCACGCTCGCCGCATACAACAATACCTTCGTCGAAGGCGGCAAGATCAAGTTCAATGAAACGCTGGCCAACGCGGGCCTGGTGCTCACGCCCGCCAAGGACGTCACCATCTATGCCAGCTATTCCGAAGGCTTCGGCCTGCCGGACATCGGCCGCACCCTGCGTTCCATCAACACGCCCGGACAGAAGATCAGCAGTATGCGCAACCTGGAGCCGATCCTGACCGAGGGCATCGAGCTTGGCACCCGCGTGCGCAATGGCGACTGGGACCTGGACGCCGCGTACTACCGCTCCGACTCCGATTTCGGCGCGCGCGTGATTTCGGTCAATGGTGTCTTCAACATGGCGCGCGAGAAGACGCGCCTGGAGGGCTATGATGCCAGCGCAACCTACCGCTTCAGCAAAGCGCACCGCGCCAGCATTGCCTACGCCTACACCAAGGGCCGCTACGACAGCAACAGCGACGGCAGCCTGGATGCTAAGCTGGACGGCTTGAACGTGGCTCCCAACCGCCTGATCGCAAGCTGGAGCGCCGACTGGAGCGACAAGCTGTCCACCTTCGTCCAGGTGCAGCACGCCTTCAACCAGAGCTTCGACGATCCGGCCAAGGAATTCAGCGGCTATACGCTGGCCGACGCATCCCTCGGCTACAAGCTGGGTAAAGGTGAGCTGCGCGTCGGCATCGCCAACCTGTTCGACAAGGACTACATCACTTACTATTCGCAAAGCGCCCTGGTTGAACCGGCCCGCTATTTCGCAGGACGTGGACGCAGCGTAACACTAGGCTATTCGCTGGGCTTCTAGGCGCAGGCGCCTTCATAAGCGATCGTTCGCGGCGCGCGCGTCCCCATATCGGGAAACGCCTCGCAATGAACGTAGTCGGCGTCCTTGAACTCAATGGCGGTCTTGCACTGCGTTTCCGTCACCGCAGGCAGCGAAAGCTTGCCTGCGCGCTGGACTTTTCCGTCCGGCTCGACCCAATAGCGCTTATCGCCATATTCGAACATCAGCTGATTGTCGCGCACAGCGACCGGAGTGGCGTCGACCGGAATCGGCCAGCCGGATCGCCTTTCCGGAGGCGTCCATTTCAACGGCCTTTTCGGATGTGAGCCGTCCCTTGCCGATCAGGGCAAGGAACAAGTAACGCATCTAAAATCCGGAAACTGAAAGTCGCCGGATATTAGCTTGTCAATAACGCCTAGCTTGCTTCGATTGAAGTCTTCTGGCTCGCCCAATATCCGTAATCGACGTGGATGTTCTCCATCAGCTCAAACAGGCTGGTCGCCTGGTTGGTCAACAGCAGCGTCCATTGCGAAAAGAAGTTGCCCTGCTTTTCCACCATCTTGGACATGGTGTTGGCATGGCGGATCAGGGCATAGTCCTCGGCCAGGATGGCGCAGCCCTGGCGCCAATCGAGGTTCTGCTGGTGCAGGCGCTGCATGACGGCCGCCTGCAGCTGCAGCCATTCGCTCCAGACCTGCGGATCACCGAAGCGGCTCGCCAGCCCCGCCGACAATACGCTGTTGTGCAGCATGCGCGATGCCTGCCGCTGCGCCAGCCTGCCGGCCTTGATTGAGACAGCCAGCGGCGCGATGGCCCGGGACTCGCGCAAGGCGGGAACGCCTGGCTTATCGATCGACTTCAAACCGACGGAAACGGGAAGTTTGCTCATATCGTCCTCCAGGGTCGCTCAGGCGCAAAGACGGTCGAGCATGGCGTGGATCGCCTTGATCTGCACCGCTTCGCGCGAATAGTAGTCGGGAGCTTGCGGATTAGCGCTGGTATAACCCCACCAATCCCAGCAACCATCCGGGTTCTGCACGGCGTCATTGTCCGTACCCTCGGCCTGTGGATACAGCACGATGATGTCGTTGCTCTCCGCGATGTGGTTGTAGCCGGTGGTGGTGAAATAGCGGTTGCCGTACGGCGGCTGGTTGGCGATATCGGCGCGGCCGTTGACGTAATCGGTGTAGTTGTAGCCCTGCTTGCAGCCATGCAGCGCGATGTGCACGCGCGGCTCTTTCACCTTCCCTGCCGCGACGTTGGACGGGATGTAGATATAGCCGAACTGGCTCATGCTGGCCCGGTCAGTCGCGTCGGCAAAGAATTCGGTCTGGTCGAATCGCAGCAATTGGCCGGAAAGGCTTTCCGCCGCGGGCTGCAGGTCGCTGTAGATATGGCGCAGGATGTCGTGCGATTGCATGAAGCCGCCATTATTGATGTAGGGCGGCTGGTTGGTGGACAGGCCCGAATCCTCCGGGTTGTCGGTGATGATGCTGTGCCCTGCGGGCACATTGTCGACGTAACGGATATTTGCCGGCTTCACGCCCAGCAGCTCATAGAACTTGCGGGTCCGCGCCACCACGTCCGAATCGACCACGTCGTCCGCGCTGCCAGTGAAGATATAGAGGCGATCGTCGGCAAGATTGGCCACCGCATCGATCATCCCTGCCTTTGCCGTCTGCCGGGCCATGTCCGCGAGCTTATGCGCATCCGGCGACACCTGCGGGATCAGAGGATTCATGCAGATGTACAGCGAGTTTTCGATGCAAGCATCTTCGGCAGTCATCATGTCGTCCGGCCGGAACACCTCCGCACACCGGAACGGCCCGCCTGCAATGATGCCCGCGCCAGCGAAGCTTGACGAATGGGCCAGGTGAAGCTGCACCGTCATGAATGCCCCTGACGATAAGCCGGAGATCGAGTTGTTTCGCCTGGATGCCTTGTAAGAACCGAGTTGGACGACCTTGCTGCTGGAGCTTGCGACCATGCTGAGCCTCCTGATAAGCAGTTGGTTGATGGACCGAATGGGAATCGCCGCAATGGCGTCTAGCGACTATATCGTCGCGCGGCTCGTCGACAATTGAGCTTGCGCAAACCAGATTAGCAGCGGATTCGACTGGAAAGTTCACGCATTGTTGCGAACAGGGCGCTAAGCTCGTGAACTTTTTTCGCGGCGTACTGTCTAATCTCAAATCCTGTTGCTCATGGGTGAGTCAGAGTTAAGACTCATATATGGGGGAAGACATGGACTTCGAAGGACGCATTGCGAGAACTGAAGCAATTATGGAAACCAACCGACAAGACATTGATCGCCTGTATGCTGCCATAACTGAACTGCGAAAGCTGATCCTTGAACGAACCGATCGCCTGGAGGATGGGTTCAAAGAAATACGTCGCGAGATCAGTATTAACCAGCGCTGGATGATCGGGCTGACGCTCGCCAACACGACAATGATTCTTGGCCTCGGCGGCAAATTGTTCGGCCTGTATTGACCGCCGGGGCATTTCATTTCCTAAGCGAGAAGTTATTGCGAACCGGAAGGCTTGCGGTATCCCGATTCCATCCACGCCGTCGCACTTGCGACACTCAGCTTGAAATTCGGCGCTACCCGCACCTGTGCCTGTTCTTCGCCAAATGGATCGAAGGCGGTCAGGGTTGCGAAGGGATCGTCTTCATCCGGAGTGATGTCGAGGTTGACGGTGATGTAGGCGGCGCCCTCGGTGTGGACGCGCACGCTGCGGTGCAGTTGGGCGTGCAGTTGCTGCTCGTGGCGGCGGATCACTTCACTGGCGGTCTTCACCAGGGTGTTGAAGGCATTCACATCCAGCGGCTTCGGGTTCTTCTTGTCGCGGCCCATGGTCCAGGGACCGACCAGCGCCGGTTCCGCCTCGCCATCCTTGATCATCGCCACCGCCCAGCCATCGTCATCTTCATTCTTGATGACGCGCGCAGTCCAGCCGTTGTCCTGCCAGACGCGGTCTTCCTGCACCAGCACTTCCTCTTCCATCAATTCATCGATCATCGCGGCTCCAATGTTAGCTTGCTGAAAATACTGTGATTATATACAGTTATTTATTTCCAGCAAGTAGCGCCACGATCAGTATCGCCCGGCGGCCAGGTCGGCCATGTGTTGGTCGTACTTGCCCGATTCCTTCAGCTTACGCAACCCACGGTTGAAACGCTCGATGTAGCCGGCATTTTCGGCGTCGGCCCGCCGCATGATCAGGCGGTATTGGGTGCTGTTGTAGCGTCCCGGCGCCACGGTAATGCCGGCGGCTTCTTCCGGTTTGAATTTCGTGCGCAGGATGTAGCGGCCCACATCAAGGCTGGCAGGAACGACATCCACGCGCCCGGCCAGCAGTTTGCGCAAGTTGAGTTCTTCGGTGGAGGCGCGGTCCAGGCGAACACCCGGCACTTCCTCGAAGCGGTATTCGTAGCCGGCCACGCCGCCGATACGCAGGCCGGCCAGGTCGGCATCCTTGGTCCAGGTAAAGTTGTAGCCTTTGCGAAGGAAAAACACCGACTGGGCTTCCAGCACGGTGTCGCTGGACAGGAATTCGCGTGCCCGCTCAGTCGTCAACGGCCCCACGCTCCAGACCACCGAGCCGTTGACCAGCCCACGCTGCGCTTCAGCATAAGCGCGCGGCCAGGGGCGGAACACATATTTGACGGTAATGCCTTCCAGCGCGAACGCTTCGGACACGATGCGCGACACGGCGCCGTAATGCGGCAAAGTCTCGGACAGGTAAGGCAACCACTCGCCGTTACTGAGCGTAATAGTCTCCGCCCGCGCCCACGGTGCGGCGAGTAAGCAAACCAGGAGTGACTTCCAATGCATCACTCCAGCATAGCGCAGAATCCTCAGTCTTTGCCGAGCGACCACTGCCCTGCACCGCCAAGCGCGGTTGCAGTCACGACGAGCAAGAGGAACAGGGCATGCAGGTTGCCCAGGACGGGCGCGCCGTGAATCCAGCCAAGCACGATCGGCAAGCCCACCACCAGGGTCAGGACAGCACTGGCGTAAGGCATCAGGAGGCCGATCATGATCAGTGCGCCGCACAGCATCTCGGTCAGGTGCAAGGCCCAATAGCCGGCACCGTTAAGGCTGGATGGGAAGCCGGAATGCCGCAGGGCCTGGAAGCCCATGAGGATGGCCATGCCGCCAATGGCGAGGCGGAGGAAGAAGCGGGATGCATCGAGACGGGTTTTGGAAACTGCCATTTAGAATCTCACGAATATTTGAAAAGGGACGCTGCGCCGCGCGATTTTCGCACCCGGCAAGCGCCCCATCAAGGGCCTACTTCTTCGGGTTGATGATTTGTTTCAGCAGCACGAACACTTCGTGGCGAATCGCCTGCTCGTTCTCCTTGAATTCGCGATCGGCCTTGATGTAGGCAGGTTTCTTCATCGCGGCCTGTTCGGCGGGCGTTGCCTTGGGGACGGCTGGGTAAAGCTGGGCGCCGCTGTTGTAGATGCTGTCCAGCGACTTCTTGCCGTAGCTGGACTCGTAGAAGCGCGTCATCTCGGTCACCGTCTCCGGGCTAAGGAGGCGGGCCACCGGCGTTGCCAGTCCAGCGTAGATGGTTTCCGCCGGCGTTGCCATCACTTTGTCCATCACCCGGTTGCGCTCAGCGTCCGATGCGTAGCGGCTCATGCCTGCGGTCATGCGCATCATTTTCTCGGCTTGCATCGCCGCCAGGAGGTCGTGCGTGGCCTTGACCTGCCTGGCATCGGGATTCGGGTTGGCTGCATGGGCGCTCACTGCAAGCGAGGCGGCAAGCAAGATTGCAGAGATCAACTTCATATCATTCCTTTTGTTGAGTATGAAAACAAAAAGCCCCGAGTTTCCTCGGGGCTTTTTGCTTGAATCTGGCGGAGGCGGTGGGATTCGAACCCACGATACAGGTTTTGCCCGTATGCTTCCTTAGCAGGGAAGTGCCTTCGGCCACTCGGCCACGCCTCCTCGTTGAACTGTTACTGCGTCAACGCGACCGCAATATTAAAGACCGATACCGCTTTGGTCAAGGATAATACGGAAGTTTTTTTGGAAATATTTATTCTTTTTCCAGTTCAAATGCCTTGTGCAGTGCACGCACGGCCAGCTCCATGTACTTCTCGTCGATCAGGACGGAAATCTTGATCTCGGAGGTGGAGATCATCATGATGTTGATGCCCTCTTCCGCCAGGGTCTTGAACATCTGGGAAGCCACGCCGACGTGCGAACGCATGCCCACGCCGACCACGGAGATCTTGGACACTTTGGCGTCGCCCACCAGGGTGTGGTGGCCGATCTCGCCCTTTTCGTTGTGCAGCACGTCCATCGCCTTCTGGTAGTCGTTGCGCGACACGGTGAAGGTGAAGTCGGTCTTGCCGTCCACTGCCTGGTTCTGGATGATCATGTCGACTTCGACATTGGCTTCGGCCACCGGGCCCAGGATGTGGTAAGCGATGCCTGGACGGTCTGGCACGCCCAGGACGGTGATTTTGGCTTCGTCGCGGTTGAAGGCGATGCCGGAGATGACTGCTTGTTCCATGTTTTGGTCTTCCTCAAACGAAATCAGGGTGCCCGAGTTGGCTTCTTCCGCCAGATCCATCAGCGGATCGGTCAGCGAGGACAGCACGCGGGTCGGTACGCGGTAGTTGCCGGCGAATTCCACCGAGCGGGTTTGCAGGACTTTGGAACCCAGCGAAGCCAGTTCCAGCATCTCTTCAAAGGTGATCGCTTTCAGGCGGCGCGCTTCGGACACCACGCGCGGATCGGTGGTGTAGACGCCATCGACGTCGGTGTAGATCAGGCATTCGTCAGCCTTCAGCGCGGCGGCAATCGCAACGGCCGAGGTATCGGAACCACCGCGGCCCAGGGTGGCGATGTTGTCGTTCTCGTCCACGCCCTGGAAGCCGGTGATGATCACAATGCGGCCCTTCTCCAGGTCTTCTCGCACGCGGCCGTCTTCGATCGACTGGATGCGGGCTTTGGTGAAGGCGGAGTCGGTTTTAATCGCTACTTGCCAGCCGGTGTAGGAAATGGCGTCCTTGCCGATCGCTTGCAGCGCCATCGACAGCAGGCCCACGGACACTTGCTCGCCGGTGGAGGCAATCATGTCCAGTTCACGTGGGTCGGGCGGGTTCTGGATTTCCTTGGCCAGGGCAATCAGGCGGTTGGTTTCGCCGGACATTGCCGACGGCACTACGACCACCTGGTGTCCCGCGTCGTGCCATTTGGCGACGCGACGCGCGACGTTCTTGATGCGTTCCGTCGAGCCCATCGACGTGCCGCCGTACTTGTGAACGATTAAAGCCATGCTGATTTTTCCGCATTGATGTGATAAAGGGAGCCCTTTACTCTACATGCTGCGTTGCAAAATCTCAAGTCAAAAAGCTCATACACTCATACCTAATTGGCATAAGTTCATATGTCTAGACAGGTGTCGGCAAAAATTATTTGGTTTCCCAGCGAAACACCAAACGATGCCCGGCGCCCGAGCTCAGTTTGCGGCAATCCATGCCGATACCGGCGGCATACAGGATATCGCCGGGAATCGATACCATGGGCAGGCGCTCGCGCTCCCAGGCTGGGATGCCCAAGGTCTGGTAGTGCTGCTTGAGTGTGCGCGTGGGGCGGTTGCGGGCGGGCTTGAGCTTTTCGCCGCCCTTGCGCAGTTCGATCGTCAGCATTTGCTGGCGCAGCCAGTCGGGGTCGAGGCCGACCGGCGCCAGCTCAACATGCAGCGTGCCGCCAAAGGCCGGGAAGTCGATGCTGCCCTCTCCGTTCCAGCGGAAGCTTGCGCGCTGCCCGGCGTCGGCCTCGGGTTTGCGCGGCACGAGGTAGAGGCGGTCGCGGTGGCGCCGCACTTCGCAGTCGGGATGGGTAACCTTGAGGTTGGCGTCGTCGCGCGCGGTCAGGGCCTGCTCCTGCATTTCGGCCAGCCAGCTGGCCGATGGCAGGCGGATGCCGCGCTCGGCGAACCAATGGCGCAGCAGGTTGGAGGTGCGGTCGGCGCTGAGCGTACGGACCTTGGCCATGTCGAGGCTGTCCTCGCCGGCCAGGCAGGCGCGCAGGTCTTCGGCGGCCTGCTCGGTCAGCAGGCGCTGCGCGGATTGCGCGTGGCGCGCGCTGCGGGCGAAGCGCTCCTGGTACCCGGGGAAGGCTTCGGCCAGGCGCGGCATGACTTCATGGCGCAAGGCGTTGCGGGCGTAGCGCGTGTCGGCGTTGGACTCGTCTTCGATGTAGGCAATGGCGTTTTCGCGTACGTAGTCTTCGAGTTCGGCACGGCTGGCTTGCAGCAGCGGGCGGGCCAGTAGCACGTCAGGGGTGCCGAGCAACGTTGGGGCGCGATTGAAGGCATCCATGCCGGACATGCCGGCCGGACCGGCGCCGCGCAGCAGTTGCAGCAGGATGGTTTCTGCCTGGTCGTCCAGGTGGTGGGCGGTCAGGAGCAGGTGCACGCTGTGCTCAGTGCAGAGTGCTCCCAAGGCTGCGTAACGGGCCTTGCGGGCGGAGGCTTCGCTGCGGTCGTCGAGGGTGACGCGGCGGCTGGCGAAGGCGATGTTCAGGCGTTCGCATTCGGCGCGGGCATGGGCTTCCCAGGCATCGGCGTTGGGACTCAGGCCGTGGTGGATGTGGAAGGCGTACAGTTTGCGGCCGCTCGCTGCAGCCATGTGCAGCAAGGCGCTGCTGTCCAGGCCTCCGCTGTAGGCGATGGCTGTAGGGCCTTGCGGGAGTTCGGCGAGGGATTGCAGGAGGATTTGTTGGGCGCGCATAATTCAAAACCGGTAAACCGGTGCCTGACCCGCAGGGTCAGGCACCTAAGACGCGGCGGCCGCGTGTCCGGTCTCTGACCCTGCGGGTCAGACACCGCTTTACAGGTTTTATTCGGAAGCAGTAGTTTCCTTGAACTTGCCGTAGCTCATCAGCTTTTCGTGACGAGCAGCCAGCAGGTCCTTGGTCTTCACGCCCTGGAACTGGCGCAGCGAATCCGCCAGCGCGCGCTTCAGCAGCTTGGCCATTTCCTTCGGATCGCGGTGAGCGCCACCCAATGGCTCGTTGATGATCTTGTCGACCAGGCCCATGGCCTTCAGGCGGTGCGCGGTCAAGCCCAGCGCTTCAGCCGCATCGGATGCGCGCTCGGAAGTCTTCCACAGGATCGAAGCGCAACCCTCAGGCGAAATCACCGAGTAAGTCGCGTACTGCAGCATCAGCACAGAATCGCCAACGGCAATCGCCAGCGCGCCGCCGGAACCGCCTTCGCCGATGATGGTGGCGATCAGCGGCACTTTCAGTTCCGCCATCACATACAGGTTATGGCCGATCGCTTCCGACTGGCCGCGTTCTTCCGCGTCAATACCAGGGAATGCGCCAGGGGTGTCAACGAAGGTGAAAATAGGCAGGTTGAACTTCTCGGCCAGCTTCATCAGGCGCATGGCCTTGCGGTAGCCTTCCGGCTTCGGCATGCCGAAGTTGCGCATGGCGCGCTCTTTGGTATCGCGGCCCTTCTGGTGGCCGATCACCATGCATGGCTGGCCGTTGAAACGGGCGAAGCCGCCCACGATGGACTGGTCGTCCGCATACGTGCGGTCGCCGTGCAGTTCGTGGAAGTCGGTGAAGATTTCGTTCACATAGTCCATGGTGTATGGACGTTGTGGGTGGCGGGCAATCTGGGAAACTTGCCAAGGAGTCAACTTGGCGTAAATGTCTTTGGTCAGCTGTTGGCTCTTCTTGGCCAGGCGGTCGATTTCTTCGGAAATGTCGACGGCCGAATCGTCTTGTACGAAACGCAGCTCTTCAATCTTGGAATCCAGTTCCGCGATCGGTTGCTCAAAATTGAGGAAAGTCGTTTTAATCATTGTACCTCCAAGGTTTTTTGCTTCTCCGACAACACTGCTTTTGGCGGTTGCCGGTGAGAATTTGCGCTATTTTACCGGAACCGGATCAAGGCTACGCCATAAATACCAGGTAGCGACCGTCCGGAAGGGTTCCCAGTTGGCCGAAACCTCGCGCGCATCGCTACGCGACACGGGCTCCCCGGAAAAATAATTCTGGCTGATCCCACTGATCAGCCGGCTGTCATCAAGCGGCAGCACGTTGGGTCGGAGCAAATTAAATATCAAAAACATCTCCGCTGTCCAGCGCGTAATGCCGCGAATTTGAACCAGCTCAGCGATCACTGCTTCGTCATCCATCTGCGCCCATTGGGCGGCATGGACCTTCTTGTTCTTGAAATGGTCGGCCAGGTCCAGGATGTACTCGGCCTTGCGCTTTGAGAGGCCGCAGCCTGCCAGCGCAGCGGCGCCTGCCTTTTGCACCGCCGCCGGGGTGAATTTGGGACAGATTTCCAGCAGCTTGGCCCACGCCGCATTGGCGACCTGGGTCGTGACCTGCTGGTTGACGATGGCGCGCGCCAGGGTGATGAACGGGTCGTCATGGCCGACCAGGTGCAAATCGCCGAATTGCGGAATCAGGCGGTTCATGATGCGATCGCGCTTCATGAGCTCTGCCTTGGCTTCCTCCCAATACGGCGGCACCGGGGCCTGATCCCCGTTATCCCTGGATAGAACCATTACGCGCGGCGCCAGTTCGTGGTACCGTCAGGCTTGTCTTCGAGGACGATGCCGGCCGCCAGCAGGTCTGCACGCACCTTGTCGGCAGTGGCGAAGTCGCGCGACTTCTTGGCTGCGGCACGGGTCGCAATGGCGGCTTCGATGGCCGCTTCGCCCATGCCCTCGCCTTCCGCTCCTTTCGGTGCGGCCTTGCGGTATTCCTCAGGGCTGCGTTCCAGCAGGCCCAGTACGGCGGCTAGGCCTTTGAGCTGGCGCACCGCAACTGGCGACTTGGTCTTATTCACTTCCGAAGCCAGGTCGAACAGCACCGACACCGCGATCGGGGTGTTGAAGTCGTCATCCATTGCCTCGGCAAAGCGCTTGGCATTGTCTTCGCTCCAGTCCAGCGGCTGGCCGTCACCTTCCACGCCATCCAGCGCCGTGTACAGGCGGGTGAGCGCGCCGCGCGCGTCTTCCAGGTGCACGTCCGAATAGTTCAGCGGGCTGCGGTAGTGGGCGCGCAGGATGAAGAAACGCACCACTTCCGCATCGAACTGCTTCAGTACTTCGCGGATGGTGAAGAAATTGCCCAGCGATTTGGACATCTTCTCGCCGTCCACGCGCACGAAACCGTTATGAACCCAGTAGTTGGCCAGCGTCTTGCCGGAAGCGCCTTCCGACTGCGCAATTTCGTTTTCGTGGTGCGGGAACTGCAGGTCAGCGCCGCCGCCGTGGATATCGAAGGTCTCGCCCAGCAGGGAGCACGACATGGCCGAGCACTCGATGTGCCAGCCCGGACGGCCCTTGCCCCACTTGGAATCCCACTTCACCTCTTCCGGCTCGGATTCCTTGGCGGCCTTCCACAGCACGAAATCCAGCGGATCGCGCTTGCCGGTGTTGACGTCCACGCGCTCACCCGCGCGCAGGTCGTCCAGCGACTTGCCCGACAGCTTGCCGTAGCCTTCGAACTGGCGCACAGCGTAGTTAACGTCGCCATCGGCAGCCTTGTAGGCCAGGTCCTTGGCTTCCAGCTTCTCGATAATGCCCAGCATCTGCGGCACGTATTCGGTCGCCTTCGGCACGTCGGTCGGATTCAGGATGCCCAGGGCTTCGCAATCTTCATCCATGTACTTGATGAAGCGGCCAGTCAGTTGGCCAATCGTCTCGCTATTCTCGACCGCACGCTTGATGATCTTGTCATCGATGTCGGTGATATTGCGCGCATAGCGCACGTCATAGCCCGATGCCTTCAACCAGCGGTAAATGACGTCGAACGCCATCAGCATGCGGCCGTGGCCCACGTGGCAGTAGTCGTAAACGGTCATGCCACAGACATACATCCGGACCTTGCCCGCCTCAATGGGTTTGAACGACTGCTTTTCGCGTGCCAGCGTGTTGAAGATCTTTAAATTGCTCATCGGACTAGAAGTAAACGGGTCACTGGTGCGAAGCGCCTGGGGCGTCGCACCGGTGCTCGGTGTGTACCAGGGGGATGTTTGGTCCCTTTGTTATAGTTCTACTTTGTTAGAATGGAACGTCTGGCGAAGTATAGCACTGAAAAATTCGCGCACGCGAGTCGCAATTCTTATAAAGGAAACAAGAATGCAGAAGAAATGGATTGCCCTGCTGGCCGGCCTGCTGATTGGCAGCGCCGCGGCAGCTGCCGACAACCCTCAAGTATCGATCAAGACCAACGTTGGCGAAATCATCGTTGAACTGGACCAGGAAAAGGCCCCGATTACGACCGCCAACTTCCTCGCCTACGTCAAGAGCGGCTTTTACAAGGACACGATTTTCCACCGCGTGATCAACGGCTTCATGATCCAGGGTGGCGGCTATACGGCCGACCTGAAATCCAAACAACCGCTACGCCCCGACATCAAGAGTGAAGAAAAGAACGGCCTGTCCAACCTGGCCTACACCATCTCGATGGCGCGCCACGACTCGCCGAACTCCGCCAATGCGCAATGGTTCATCAACGTAGTGGACAACATCGGCCTGGATTACCCGAACATGAAAGGCCACGGCTATGCCGTCTTCGGTAAAGTCATCCAGGGCAAAGAGACCGTCGACAAGATCAAGGGCGTGCTGGTGGACGACAAGCCAGGCTTCCAGAACATCCCGGTCAACCCGATCGTGATCAAATCGGCCACGGTCCTCAAAAACCGCATCGTACCGCCAGCCCCACCGGCACCGCCGCCGCCAGTTGCCGAGCCCGCACCAGCCCAGGAACCTGCACCGGTTCAGGAGCCCACTCCTGCTCCGCAGCCAGAGCCTGTAAAATAACTCTTTTTCAGTAACACAAAAGGACAACAAGATGACCACCATCACCATCACCACCAACAAAGGCACCATCGTTGCCGAGCTGGACGCAGAGAAGGCACCGAAGACCGTTGAGAACTTCCTGCACTACGTGAACGCTGGCCACTACAACAACACCATCTTCCACCGCGTAATCGATGGCTTCATGATCCAGGGCGGCGGTTTCGAGCCAGGCATGAAGCAAAAGCCAACCGACCAGACCGTGGAAAACGAAGCCAAGAACGGCCTGAAGAACGAGCCATACACCCTGGCCATGGCACGCACCTCGGCACCGCACTCCGCCTCCGCACAGTTCTTCATCAACGTGAAGAACAACGGCTTCCTGGACTACCCAGGCCAGGACGGCTGGGGCTACGCCGTATTCGGCAAAGTCACCCAGGGCACCGAAGTCGTTGACGCGATCAAGGGCGTGAAAACCACCCGTTCCGGCATGTTCTCCGACGTTCCAGCGGAAGACATCATCATCGAAAAGATCGAAGCGGCTTAATTTGATTCTCTTCGTATCAGACCTGCATTTGCAGCCGGCACGGCCGGTGCTGACGGAAGCATTCCTGCGCTTCCTCGACGAACATGCGCTGGGTGCAAAGCAGCTCTACCTGCTGGGCGATATTTTTGAATATTGGGCAGGCGACGACGACCTGCCCGATCCTTTCCACCAGCAGATCGTGTCCGCCCTGCGCCGCGTAAGCGACGCGGGCGTGCAGCTATTCTGGATCGCGGGCAACCGCGACTTCCTGGTCGGCGAAGCCTTCGCCGCCGCAGCGGGCCTGACCCTGCTGCCCGAAACCTGGGTCATCGACGCCTACGGCCAGCGCATCGTGCTGGTACATGGCGACGCCCAGTGCACGCAAGATGTGAAATACATGGCCTTCCGCGCGCAAGTGCGCCAGCCGGAATGGCAGCGGCAGTTCCTGTCCATGCCTTTGGCCCAGCGCAAGCAGATCATTGCCGGCCTGCGCGAGCAGAGCAAGCAAGGCCACGCCGAGAAATCCTACGAAATCATGGATGTGACGCCCGAAGCGATTGCCGACGTGTTCGCCCAAACCGGCACCGCGATCATGATCCACGGCCACACCCACCGCCCCGCCCTGCACGAAGTCGCCGGCACCCGGCGCTACGTGCTGCCGGACTGGGAGCCAGAATCCACGCCCCCGCGCGGCGGCTGGATCTCCATCGCCACCGACGGCATCATCGTCCGCCACGCTCTCGACGGCACCATACTCTGACGCCATGCACGTCGCCATCCTCACCTTCGACGGCTTCAACGAAATCGACTCGCTGGTGGCGCTTGGCATCCTGAACCGGCACAAGAAACCGGGCTGGAAAGTATCGCTGGCAACGCCAAGCGAACAGGTGACCTCAATGAATGGCGTCACGCTGCACGGCCAGTGCAGCCTGGCCGACGCATGCCAGGCTGACGCGGTACTGGTTGGCAGCGGCATCCGTACCCGCGACATCGCCGCCGATCCCGCGATGATGGCGCTGCTCCAACTCGATCCAAGCCGCCAATTAATTGGCGCGCAATGCTCCGGCGCCCTGCTGCTGGCCCGCCTTGGCCTGCTGACCGGCCTCCCCGCCTGCACCGACTCGACAACCGCCCCGTGGCTGTCCGAAGCAGGTGTGCAGGTACTGCCACAAGCCTTCCACGCCAGCGGCAACATCGCCACGGCCGGCGGCTGCCTCGCCTCCCAATATCTCGCAGCCTGGGTTTTGGCACGCCTTGACGGCCCAGAGTCAGCCCGCGCAGCCCTGCACTATGTCGCCCCCATCGGCGAAAAAGACAGCTACGCCGACCGCGCCCTAAGCCACATCACCCCCTACCTATAAATTCGAAAGTCGGGGTCAGGTCTGGCAATCCGCCAAAAAGCGCACAGCCAAGCTGCACCTATCCGCATCAAGGTAGAAGTCAATGCCGCCATGTACCGCCCGCTCAGGACAGCGAGACGTGGCAGCCAACATGGTCGAGCCCTTCCGCACGCAATCCATAATTGCCATCGATAGGCCATTCGAGGGGAGACATCACCTTCCCCCAGTTATACACATTCCCTCCGCTATCGCGGTAGACCCAATACACCAATTTGTCTGCTCTGCTCATGATTCCCAGGATGCCTTGTCCGCCCGGATCGCCGTTGCTGGTGAGGGTTGCCGTTGGTATGCCGCATATCTCCTGCACGTATAGGTCAACGCTTCCGGCGTCAACGCGCATTGGAAATCATTGCTCTCTCCGATTAATCGCTCGCTGCGCACGGCCAAATCGGCCATTTGGATATATCCCTCAACGCCAAGATGCATTAGAGGCGAATTGAGTTCCTTGTTCAATGCCTCGAGTCCCGGGATAAAGTCCGCCCGGAACGCGCGCACGTACTTCAGGAACGTCAGTACCTCGACCAGCAGCCCTAACTGGATGGTGCGCGGAGTTTTCGTGTCGATCCGGTTCTGCAACCGTACGTCCGAGGTGTACAGGTGTAACAGGGGCCGGCAAGGTGCATCGCCGCTCCCGAGCCTGTCAGAAATTTAGTGTGAGACCGGGGTCATGAAATAATACCGAAAGGGATTGTCCATGACCGACGTAATGACCACGAAGAAACCAAAAACCAAGAAGCAGTACCCGTTTCCCGTTGAACTGATTGACCAGTTGCTGGCCCAGGTGGAGAACAAGGATGCCGAGTCGATTCTCGGCGAATCGGGCCTTGCCGGCCAGCTGAAGAAGATGCTCGCCGAGCGCATGCTGACGGCCGAACTGACCCACCATCTCGCCACCGAAGGCGACGCCAAAAATCACCGCAATGGTAAGAGCCGCAAGACCGTGCTGGCACCGGGCGGCGAGCTGGAACTGGAGATCCCGCGCGACCGCCTTTCCAGCTTTGAACCCAAGCTGGTAGCCAAGCATCAGCGCCGTATGCCGGGCTTTGATGACCATGTGATCGGCATGTATGCCCGTGGCATGACGGTACGCGAAATCCAGGCCCATTTGCTGGAGTTGTACGGCACCGAGGTGTCGCCAGACCTGATCTCCACGATCACCAGCGAAGTGATGGAGGAAGTGACGCAATGGCAGCAGCGCCCGCTGGAAGCGATGTACCCAATTGTCTATTTCGATGCGCTGCGCCTGAAGATCCGCGACGAGGGTACCGTCAAGAACAAGGCAGTGTACCTGGCGCTGGGCATTCGCGCCGATGGTCGCAAAGAAGTCCTGGGCCTGTGGATTGAGCAAACTGAAGGCGCCAAGTTCTGGCTGAAGGTCTTTAACGAACTGCGCAACCGTGGCCTGGAGGATATCCTGATCGCCGTCGTTGATGGCCTGCGCGGCTTCCCCGAAGCGATTGAAGCGGTGTTCCCGCAAGCACATATCCAGACCTGCATCGAGCACCTGATCCGCAACACGATGACGCTGGCGTCGTGGAAGGATCGTAAGGAGCTCGCAGCAGCGCTTAAGCCAATCTACCAGGCTGCCAACGCTGATGCAGCCGCAGCGGCGCTAGATGCCTTTGCACAGGGCCCTTGGGGCCAGCGTTTCCCCACCGTGGTCGCCATGTGGCGGCGCCAGTGGGAGCAAGTGATTCCGTTCTTCGCATACCCGCCGGAAGTACGCTCGATCATCTACACAACGAACGCCATTGAGAGCCTACACATGCGTTTGCGGAAGATCGTCAAGAACCGCGGACACTTCCCGAGCGACGAGGCAGCGACGAAATTACTGTACCTGGCCTTGCGCAATATTGAAAAAGATTGGAAGATGCCGCAGCGGACTTGGAAGATGGCCGCCAACCAGTTTGCCATCCTGTTTGGGGAACGTTTTACCAACGCGATCAATTAACTAAACCGCGACCCCGGCACACAAAATTCCTGACAGGTCCCCGCTCCCCAGCTATCCCGCTACCATGTTCGACACATCCGAATATAGGCAGTGTGGGTCCGTTGATTTTCGAATTGCATCCAAAGAAAACATAGACACCAAGGACGTATGGCAGAGCTCCATTATTCCCATTAACTCACTTCGATCGATTTCTTGTTCAACTCTGCATCATGTCGCGCGACAAACACGGTAGGCATGGACGACATGCGCTTCAAGTTCGGAACAAGCTTGACGTCCTCTGGAGATATCACGTCAAACGTGTCGCACTCCCCATCCCAGTATGGGAAGACTTGACGATAGATCTCATTGCCGCCATCGAAGTCAAGCTTCTCTACTTGCGCCAAAAGCGATGGAGGAATCGGTAACTCCTTAAAGTGGGCAAGCACTTCGGGAATGACTTCGTAGCCTTCCTTCTTAACCTGGATCTCACGATCCGTGTACCGGCGGACGAATTCCTCGACCTCAAACTTCGGCAGGAGCTTACCCTGCACGTACATCAGCTCCTGGATGACGAGCAGCTTGAAGTTCAGGTCACTAAATAACTGACTTGCTGCATTGGCCGGAGCCTTACCCGATTCAGGCAATCCAATTAACTGATACAAGGACCTCAATTCGTCGATGTACTCTCCAGAGTGCCCGCTATCCACGATCATCTTGGCCAGCCGCTTTGCTTTCTTCGATTTGGTCAACAGGAGGCGCCTGTCCTCATCGGAATCCAAACGATAGAAGAAGGCATGGTCGGCAAATATGTCGAACTGGCTGGCATTCCACTGTCTCGAACTTACTTCAAGCTGTGCCGCAATCTTGTCCAGGTCATCATAGATGAAACTGCCGCCGTCGTTATCCAGCAGGGCCAGCATGATGTCGAAGAACATGCCCTCGTGCTTCTCATGCACGCCAGCGAATAGATAGTGGTTAATCAACTGGCTCAGGATCGTTGCACGCTCGGCGCAATGCTCCAGTAGGGAAAGCGTAATGTTGTTGCCGATATCAGGATTCGCCCGAACGAGTGGCAAGATCAATTCGGCCGCTTCCGCCCGCAGTTCTTCGCTTTGCCCAAGGCCGCCATGGTAGAAGTAAATCTCGAGCAGCATTTCAATCGCGTCGGCACCGGTGCCGGTGCCTGGCTTTACTGGCGAGGTGAAGAGTTTTTCTGTCGAATATGCAGCGATCTTCCTGATCAAAGCCAGGATCCTGGGCGAGTGCTGCCATAGCGCGATATGCAAACAGTTATTCGTCCCTGGAAAGCGGAGATGGTTCTTGTGGAATGAAAAGACCAGTTGGTACCCGACTTGCGCATCACCTGCCTTCGTCCAATCGATGCCCTCCAGTCTTCCGATGATGTCGTCGTACAGACGATTAGCGGCAACCGGGGAAGTCTCGCCAAACGCCAACCATGCCCGATTGACGGCTTTGACCAAATGACCGTATTTGCCTTCGGTCGGCGAAATCTCCTTTACCAGCTTGATGGTTTCGGCAACCACCGACCAACCCTCTTCAGGAGAGTAGCTTTTCAATTCCTGCACGAAATCGTCCAACACCCGGATCATTTGTTTGCTGCGGGTCTGCAGCGCGTACATCAGGTCTTTGTTAATCATGTTTACTTACTTCGCCATCGACTGAATATCGTTGCACAGCTCGCGTAGAACAAGAGCAGCAAACTTGCGCGTGCAATCGATGGTAGCACTGAAGGGCTATCTGTTGCCAATTTTCAATGGTTTTTTTGCAATGCAGTTACTTTGCCAGATGCTTGACATGTTTGCGACATATGTCACATACTAACATCAATCGTCACAGACTCGTTTTGTCATGCTTATCCCTTCTACCCCCGAATTATGCGTACTCAAAGCACTCTGGCGTCAAACGCCTTTGAGTGCGCGCGAAATCCACGAGGCTGTGGAAGAAGATCTGGGCTGGTCGTTCTCATCCACGCGTAAGACGGTGGAACGGATGATGGAGAAACAGATGGTTGCGCAGCACGTCCGCCACGGCGTGCAGGTCTACGAAGCCTTGCTCGACAAGGTGGAAACCCTGGCCGCTTATGCCCATGATTTCGGCACCCGCATCATGGAACTGGAGTCACCGCTGCCAGTCACCATGTTCTCGGGCAGTAAGCTCGTTGATGCCAGCGAACTGGCACAGCTTGAGCAGATGCTGTCCGACTGGCCCGATGAGGATGAAGCAAAGTGAGCGACTTCGACCTACTGTTGATGCGCTTCCTGCTCGCGAGCCTGGGCTGCCTTGCGGCAGGCTTCAGCGTGTGGGCGCTGAGCGCCCTGCTTCGGCGCTTCCTGCCGGCGCTGGCGGCGCAGCGGTCCTTGTGGCTGCTCGGTCAACTCACCGTGCTGGCGACCTTCGCCCTGCTATTGCTGCCGCATAGTGAGCGCGTGCGCTTGATTCCACCGCTCGAAATAGCAACGGAAACCGTGACGCATTACATCACGCCACCCAAAGCGCCACGGCCAACCGGTGCGGCAGCGGCGCCGGAACAGAATGAAGGCGGCACGACTCACGCGCGCGGCTGGCTTTTGCATGGCGCGCAGTTCTGGCTGGCCATTTACTTGATTGGTCTGGCGTGGGCGGTCATCAATCTACGCCGTGCGCAGCGCTGGCTGGAACGCCTTGCCGACAGCGGCACCAGGCGCGCCGCCGGGGAAGCGCCAGGACATGCCGACATCATTGAGATCGACGCTCCGATTTCGCCAATGCTGCTTGGGCTGTTGCGCCCTCGCTTGCTGCTGCCGCGCCATCTGGGCGGCTTTGACCAGCTACAGCGCGAGCTGATCGTCGAACACGAGATGACCCATTTGCGCCGCCATGACCTGCAGTGGATGGCCGCCGGTGTCTTGCTGCAGACGCTGTTGTGGTTCAACCCCTTCATGCGGTTTCTGCGCGCAAACCTCACCTGGGCCCAGGAGCTGGGCTGCGACCGTGACGTGTTGCGCGGTCGCCCAGCGTCACAGCGCAAGGCGTATGCCGCCGCCCTGGTAGCCCAGCTCAAACTGCAGCACGTGCCCACACAAGGCGCCCTGGCATTCGGCAGTATCGATGCCAACACGCTGACCGAGCGCGTATCGCTGATCCGCACGCCAGGCAACGCGCGCCGTGCCATGTGGGCCCGAGCTGCGACCGTCACGCTACTGCTTGCCATCGGGGCCGGGAATTTCGCTTTGCAGCCGGCGCTGGCCTGGAGCGTCTCGCCTTCCGCGCAGTCGATGGCAGCCCTCGATTGCACCAGCTTTGTCGATGCCGCCACCGGAAAGGCCCTGCTGCGCAAGGGCGATTGTTCGACGCGCATCACGCCTGTTTCGACCTTCAATATCGCCGTCAGCCTGATGGGCTATGACAGCGGCTTCCTGCGCGACCAGCACGCGCCGACGCTGCCTTACCTCGCCAGCTACCATGCCGGCCGGCCCGAATGGCGGCGCGATCTCGATCCGCAAGAATGGATTCGCGTCTCGGCTTCCTGGTATGCACAGCAAGTCACGACACATCTCGGCCGAGAACGTTTCAACCGCTACGTAAAGGCCTTCGGCTATGGTAACGGCGATACCAGCGGCGATGCGGGCAAGGACAACGGCCTGACCTGGTCATGGATCGGCTCCTCGCTGCAGATTTCGGCCGACGAGCAGACCACTTTCCTGCGTCGTCTGGTGCGGCGCGAGCTGGGCCTCTCGCCGCTCGCCTATGAGCAGACAGCCGGCCTGTTGAAGGTGAAGGATCTGCCGGGCGGCTGGCAAGTCTTTGGCAAGACCGGCACTGGCGCCCCCCTCGGCCCGGACGGCAAGGACGATTACTCGCGCTCCTACGGCTGGTTCGTAGGCTGGGCCACTAATGGCGAACGCACCATCGTGTTCGCCCGCCTGCTGCAAGACGAGAAACTCGAGGAAGGCGCTGCAGGACCGCGGCTCAAGGAAACCTTCCTGAACCAGCTGCCTGCACAACTCAAAGCACTCTAAGGACCAACAAAATGAAACGCAAAATCTTTGCCCTGCTTGCAGGGCTGGGCCTCCCTTTGCTCGCGTTTTCTGCAGAACACTGCCTGGCGATGGCCGATGCGGCCACCGGCAAGTGGCTGGTGCACGAGGGCGTGTGCGATAAGCGCTTGCCGCCGATGTCGACCTTCAAGCTGCCGATCGCCCTCATGGGCTACGACGCTGGCGTGCTGTGGGATGAGCATTCGCCCGTACTGCCCTTCAAGGAAGGCTACGTGGACTGGCGCCCCGCGTGGCGGCAAGCACATGATCCCAGCTCGTGGATGAAGGAATCCGTCGTCTGGTACTCCCAGCAGCTTACGCTGCAACTGGGCGAAGAGCGCTTCGCCAGCTACGTCAAGCAATTTGGCTACGGCAATGCAGATGTCAGAGGCGATCCGGGCATGAACAACGGTCTGTCCGAATCGTGGCTAGGCTCTTCGTTGCGCATCTCCCCGGACGAACAAATCGGCTTCCTGCGCCGCGTGCTGAATCGTGAACTCGGCGTCAAGCCGCAAGCCTATGCCATGTCCGCCGCTCTGGTACGGCGCCCTGAGCCTGCCGGGGGCTGGCAGGTCTTCGGCAAGACCGGCAGTGGCAAAGACGTTGGCTGGTACGTCGGCTGGATTGAACGCGATGGCAAGCGCATCGTCTTTGCGCAAGCCGGCAGCGCCAGCGGCATGGACGAACGCGATAACTTTTTGGCACGCTTGCCGCGGTTGGTCCCCTAGCGCGTTGCGCCGGGTCTTCTCCTCGCTTGACCTAGATCAAAAATATCTGACTTGCATTGAGAATACGCAGTTCTTTCCAAATTTTTGACCTGCGTCAATTCAATAACATGCATGTAAAAGATAAGATTTAGTTGTCAAACGGCGCAATCCCGTGCCGGACAAACCTGTGAGAAGAAAATGAAACCGACCTTGATGTCCAAAGCCATTGCAGCACTGGTGATCGGCGCCGCTACACTGGCGCCAGCTTATGCACAACATGGCCAGCACGGCGGCAGCACAGCCGTCCAATATCGTCCTGACGTGACCTTTACCCTGCATACCGATATCGCAGACGGTAAGCTGGTCTTCATCAGCGACGCCGGCGAGTCCAAGGGCAAGGTTAACCCGACCTTGCGCGTGCCGGAAGGTGCTGTGGTGCAGATCAACCTGGTCAACGGCGATGGCGCAACCCACGACATTTCGGTGCCCGATTTCAAAGTCAAATCGAACCAGCTGAAAGACAAAGGCGCATCGACCGCCGTCGTGTTCAAGGCTGACAAGAAGGGCGAATTCACGTACATCTGCTCCCTGCCCGGCCACGTGGCGGCAGGCATGATCGGCAAGATTATCGTGGGCGAAGGCGAACTCAAAGCCGCGCCAAAAGGCGCCGATGTTTCGCGCAGCCCATTGGAAGTAGGCACGCCGGTCGGCAAACGCGGCCCGCAAACCGTCAACGTGAAGCTGGATACCACCGAGGTGCTCGGCCAGATGATGGACGGCACCACCTACAAATACTGGACCTTCAACAGCAAGGTTCCAGGCCCGTTCATCCGCGTTCGCGTGGGCGATACCGTGAACGTGGACATGTCCAACGCCAAGGACAGCCACATGATCCACTCGGTTGACTTCCACGCCGTGACCGGCCCTGGCGGCGGTGCGGCCGTAACCCAGGCGGCTCCCGGCAGCGCCAAGAGCTTTACCTTCAAGGCCATCAATCCAGGCCTGTACGTGTACCATTGCGCTACCCCGATGGTTGCCCAGCACATCTCCAACGGCATGTACGGCATGATCCTGGTCGAACCTGAAGGCGGCCTGCCGAAAGTGGACCGCGAGTTCTACGTGATGCAGGGCGAGCTGTACACCGCGCAGAAGCACGGCACCCCAGGCGAAGCCGAGTTCTCGCTGGACAAACTGCTGGCCGAACAGCCGGAACACCTGATGTTCAACGGCACCCATGACGCGCTGACCAAGACCCACCGCATGGAAGCCAAGGTTGGCGAAACCGTCCGTATCTTCTTCGGCGTCGGCGGTCCTAACGCAACCTCCAGCTTCCACGTGATCGGCGAAGTGTTCGACCGCGTCTACAGCATGGGCGACCTGACCTCGCCTCCGCTGCAGAACGTGCAGACCACCACCGTGGCGCCAGGCGGTGCAACGATGGTCGAGTTCAAGACCGAGGTGCCGGGACGCTTCATCCTGGTCGACCACGCGCTGTCGCGGATGGAGAAAGGCCTGGTCGGCTTCCTCTACGTGACCGGCAAGGAGAATCCGGAAATCTTCCGGACCACCAGCAAGCCTGACGGTGATTCGGGCCACTGATCCACAGGATTAACACCGACATTACCTTAACCAGGACAGGACCCGCCCAGCGGGTCCTTTTGCCATTTCAGGAGAACCAAATGCCAAGCCCCAAAATCGACCCCCGCGAGTTCCTCAAGCGACTGCCCCTGTTCGCAGACCTGTCGCCGGAGGAGCTGACGCTGGTGGCTGCCGGCACTACCGAACACCACATCCCGCGCGGCAGCGCCGTCTTCCAGCGCGGCGATCCATGCGTCGGCTTCCACATGGTCATCTTCGGCCAGGTGAAGCTCAGTTTCCTGTCCGCCCAGGGCAACGAGAAAATCGTCGAGATCATCGGCCCGGGCCACAGTTTCGGCGAAGCGCTGATGTTCATGGAAAAGCCTTACATCGTCACCGCCCACGCAGTCAGCGACTGCATGCTGCTGCACATTTCCAAGCACACCGTATTTGCCGAACTGGCGCGCAACCCGCAGTTTGCACGCCGCATGCTGGCCGGCATGAGCCGCCGCCTGCACGGCCTGATTTCAGATGTGGAAGCCTATTCGCTGCGCTCCGGCAGCCAGCGGATCATTGGCTATCTGTTGAAGGATGACGATGCGACCGACGGTTCGGAGATTACGCTGGCCGTCAGCAAGAAGCTGCT
This sequence comes from Pseudoduganella sp. R-34, assembly GCF_049904655.1. Classification (NCBI taxonomy): domain Bacteria; kingdom Pseudomonadati; phylum Pseudomonadota; class Betaproteobacteria; order Burkholderiales; family Oxalobacteraceae; genus Pseudoduganella; species Pseudoduganella sp. R-34. The sequence goes on along the minus strand of NZ_CP184572.1, from coordinate 2,958,099 downwards.
GGCCTCGCGCCTGAACCTGACCCCGGAATACTTCTCGCGCGTGCTGCACGAGCTGGCCGACCAGGGCATGATTGCCGTGAACGGCCGCCAGATCAAGATTCTTGATTCTGCTCGTTTGCGAGCTTACGAAGGCTGATCGCAGCCAGCGCCAGGTCGAAACCCAGGCGCATGCAGGAAACTGCCAGTACCGCACCTGCCGTCTGGGCAAGCCAGCCAGGTGCGATGGCAGCAGCAAGCAGCATCACCACGCTGGCGGCATGCCAGGCAAACTGCACGCGCGGTTCGCTCTCCGGCATCAACTGGCGCACGCCCGGCACGTCGCAGCCTGCATGCTGCCCGTGGTACCACAACAGGAACGGGACGATTTTGTACAGCATGCCGTTCACTGCCGACATGGCAAAGCCACCGATAAACAGCACCCCAAGCACCAGCGCCTTGTCCACGCCGCGCGGGCAAAGGAAGACAGCGACGCTGGCCAGCAGCGAGCCAAGCGAGAGCCACCAATACCAGGTCGATACGTCGGCCGCGCGCTTGCGGCGGAACAGCAGCACCAGGGTGTACACCGCGAACAGCGCCAGGCAGGCGCTCACCAGCCCCGCCCCGATCCATTGCCATGGCGCGTTAAGAAGGTAGCCGGCGGTCCACAGCGCCAAGCCGCCAAGGCATAGCGGCGGCAGCGTGAAGGCAAGCTGGCGCGGAAACAGCTGGGTGGACTGGAACATCGGCACCACCTGGAACACCACGGATACGACCAGCACGCCGACCCAGCCCACCAGGGCCCAGGCAGCATGCACATTGGTCCATTCCATCACGCGCAGGCGCACCGCGCCCACCAGGAAGGCCGCCAGCGCCATGCCAATCGTCACGGCGCAGGCCAGTGCCACCACGGCCTGGCGCATGCCCGCCACGACCGGCAATGCGTTCGGCGCCGAGCGCTGCGACAGCGCCCTCGCCAGGACGGCAATAAGAAGAATGAAGGCGCCCGCGAGCAGGATGCCAGCCGCGCGCAGGCACCACGGCAACCCATGCAGGAATCCTGCCGCCAGCAGCAGCGCGCCGCCGGCCAGGGCGCCCCAGATCACGGGACCAAGCCGGCGCGCCCAGTGCAGCTCGACGCCGGCAACCACCGGCACCATCTGCAACAGCGAACCGGCCATGGCCATGCCAAGGAAACCGAGCGTCAGCAAATGGGTCACGGCCAGCGTGGCCGGAGCCCAGCGTGTGCTCATTGCGTCGGCGCCCTGCCACAGCAGCAGCAGGCCAGCCAAGGCGCCGAACCATGGCGCCGCCAGCAGGAAGCGCAGCGGCAGCGCCAGCCCGGGCGTATGCTCGAAAGCCAGCTTGCGTTGCATCAGTCGTTCTGGGAAATCAGGATTTCGTAGATATAGTCGTCGCGCATCGTCGTGCGGTAGCGGTAACCGTTCTTCTCGAGGATGCGGTAAAGAGGGACCGGCTCACGGTCGATGACCATGCGGATATGCTGGTCGGGCTGCAGCAGGTCGAGCGCTTCCAGTACGCGCTCCATCGGTTCAGGCGGCACCATGCCGCACAGCTCTAACAAAATTTCAGGCGCACTCATGATGGTTCCTTCAGATAAGGTCCGCCAGGGTCTGGCGGTCGAGATGACCGAGGTAAGCCTCGGTCGCCCTGTGCAACCCCTCCTGCAGGCGGCAGGCGCCGGCCAGCTGGCAGGTATTGCGCGTGGCATTGAAACATTCGACGATCGTAAAGTCGGCTTCGGCCAGGCGCACCACGGCGCCCACCGAAATCGAAGCCGGCGGCTGCGCCAGGCGCAGGCCACCGGCCCGTCCGCGCCAGGTGGCCACCAGCCCGGCCTGGCCGAGCCGGTGAGCCACCTTGCGCAGGTGATGTTCGGAGATGCCGTGTGCCTTGGCGATCTCCTGCACGGTCACCAACCTGCCCTGCTGCCGGCCCAGGTACATCAGCAGGCGCAAGGCGTAGTCGGTGTGGCCCGTGAGGCGCATTTGCCTAGTTCTCCAGCGCCACGCCTTCTGCCACGGTCTCTTCCTTCTTCGCCTTGCCGATCAGGCGCAGGGCGAACAGGGCAAGGAACAGGCAGCCAACCGCGAACACGATGTCGCCAGGAACGCGCAGCCAGACCGCGGTTTCCATGAAGGTCGAGTGAACGACTTCGGGCGAACGGGCAAACCACATGCCCTTGGTGATCGCGGCCACGGCCTGGTAGATACCGGCAGGGACCAGCGACATGAACACCATCATGGCCAGGCCGATATTCATGGTCCAGAACATCGAAGCCAGCAGCTTGTCCGACCATGCAAAGCGGTCAACCAGGCCGCGCAGGCAGAACAGCATCAGGCCGATACCCAGCATGCCGTACACACCGAACAGTGCAGCGTGGCCGTGGGCGGCGGTCATGTTCAGGCCTTGCATGTAGTACAGCGCGATCGGGGTGTTGATCGAGAAGCCCAGCAGGCCAGCGCCCACGGTATTCCAGAAGCCGACGGCGATGAAGCACAGGATGGCCCATTTGTAGGCGCCGATCCAGGGCGCCGATTTCGAGCGCTTGTAGTTGCGATACGCTTCCATGCCGATGAGCGACAGCGGAACCACTTCCAGGGCCGAGAACATGGCGCCGATAGCGATCACCGAAGTAGGCGTGCCGGTGAAGTACAGATGGTGCAAGGTACCCAGGATGCCGCCGAACAGGAACACGATGGTTTCCAGGATGATGGCGCTATTGGCCGAAGCAGCGCGGATCAGGCCCAGGCGGGTGAACAGCAGCGCGATAACAGCGGTTGCGAATACTTCGAAGAAGCCTTCCACCCACAGGTGGACCAGCCACCAGCGCCAGTACTCGATCATCGAGTAGTGCGTGCCCTTGCCCCAGGTCAGGGACGTAGCGTAGAAGCCGCCGATACACAGTGCAGCCAGGAACACCATGGCGATGATGCCGCGGCTTTCCGATGGTTTCTTCAGAGCCGGCCACAGGCCGCGACCGAGCAGGAAGGCCCAGAACAGCAGGCCGACGAACAGCAGGATCTGCCACACACGGCCCATCGAGGTGAACTCGAGGCCCTGGTTACCCAGCCAGAACGAGAAGTCGACGCCCTTGTGTTGCAGGGTGCCCAGCCAGCCGGTGGCGGTCGAACCGACCACGATGAACAGCAGCGCGTAGAACAGTACATCGGTGCCCAGCTTCTGGAATTTCGGCTCGACGCCGGAAATCGCAGGAGCGATATACAGGCCGGTAGCCAGCCAGGCGGTGGCGATCCACAGCACGGCGAACTGGGTGTGGATGGTGCGGCTGACGGTGAACGGCAGCACGTTGGCCAGCGGAATACCGAAGAAGCTCGAGCCTTCCACCGCAAAGTGCGCGGTGATCACGCCCATGCCGACTTGCGCCAGGATCAGGCCGATCACGACCAGGAAGTACTTCTTGGTGGCCTTCATCGAAGGCGTGGCTTTCAGCGAGAACAGCGGATCGTTCTTCGGCGGCACAGGATCTTCTTCCTCCTTGTGCATACCGTGGTAGAACAGCATGCCGGCGATGGCGCCGATCATCAGGATGATCGAGGCAATCGACCAGATGCCTGCGCCGGCGGTCGGAGTGTTGTCGATCAACGGTTCGTGCGGCCAGTTGCTGGTGTAGCTCAGGCCAACTTCGCCTGGACGGTCGGCGGCGGCGGCCCACGACGACCAGAAGAAGAAGCCGGTCAGCGCAGTGCGGTCGCTCGCTTCAGGCAGCGAATTCGGCGCCATGGCGTACTGTTCGCGCAGCTTGTCGTATTGCTCGGCGTTGCCGAACAGGCCAGCGTAGTGGTTTGCCACGGTGCGCACCGCTTCGGCACGGATGGCCGACAGCTTCACTTCATTGGTGTCGGCGTTGTAGGTGTTGGTGCGCAGCTCTGTCTTCACCAGGGCGTCAACGTGGGCTTTGGCGCCGGCTTCGAGCTGGGCGTAGTCCTTGTTGAAGTTCTTGCGTGCGAACAGGTCTTGCAGCGCGACGGCTTCGCGGTGCAGCCAATCGGCCGACCAGTCAGGCGCCAGGTAGGAACCATGGCCCCAGACGGTGCCCAGTTGCTGGCCGCCAGCGGACAGCCAGGCGCTCTGGCCGTATTTGACCTGGTCAGGCGTGTACAGCACCGCACCGGTGTCGTCAACGACTTGCGCTATTGGAGGCGCTTTCAGGTAAATTTCGCGGCCCACCCAGCCCAGTACCGTAAACGATAGCAGGCAGATAATGGCGAGCCACGTCCATAACTTCTTAGTGGCGTGCATGATAGCTCCTTTTGTGGTGTTTCAAATGTATGTTTTTAGCCAGAATACAGCCGCCACTCGGGCAGCTCACATGATCCAGGTCAAGTCTTGGTCAATGGCCGCCGCAACCGCCGCAGCAAGTGTGGCTGCGCTGTTGCGGCGCCACAGGCGGGTAGCCGTGTTCTTCCAGCAGTTTGCCGAGCTGGGGGACGCTGGTCAGGGAGTCGTCGAAGGCGACTTCAACGTGGGCCGCGCCGGCTGGGGCGTGCACGCCGCGGATGCCGGGGACGGTACGCAGCAGGTCAAGCACGCGGGTGACGTTGGCGGCGTCCAGGGCGGAAGCAAGTTGGAAAGAATGATGCATTTGTAAGTCCTCCTCGGGGTTAGTGTGGGAGGAAGTTTATGGAGTGGCGAAGGGGATGTCCTTGACGCACCTTAAGCAAAAACCGGTAAATCGGTGTCTGACCCGCAGGGTCAGACACCCAACGGTCTCACGGCTGCTGGCCTACGCCACCAGCCGCGCCGCAGACAGTGTCTGACCCTGCGGGTCAGACACTGGTTTACCGGTTTTCACCCACACCCGCCCATATAGTGGCACTCAACACACCGCGTACACCCATCCACCTTATGCAGCGCCCGCGCCCCGCACTCCGGGCACTTGCCCGCCGATTTCGTCGGCGCCGCTCCCGCCGCCGTCATCGCCTCGGGCGCCACATGCCCCGTCGACGCGCACCGCAAGGCCAGTTGCGGCACCGGCACCTGGTTGCCAAAAGCATCCAGGAACCCGCGCCGTATCAAAATCCGCTGCAAGGTAAACGCAATCGCCGCCACCTCCGAATCGTGATAAACCGGCACCTGCACCCCATCCTCCCGCGTCAGCAAGCCGCAGCGCACCGGCCCCTTTTCCCAGGCCACCTCGCGCATATCCGCCAGCGCCTTCGCGATCGAACTGCCCGCCCGCGCCGCCATCGACAGCAAGCGCATGGACGACGTAATCCACTGCTGGCCATCGCTACGCTGGTTCGCCGGCATGAAGAACTCAAACGGCCGCTCAATCCGTACCGGCGCCCCATCCAGCATGCCGTCCACGGTGATGAAGCTCACGGTAAGGTAGGCCGACTTCTTGCCCTCCTGCGTCCAGTATTCGACCTTGGAGGTCACCGACTCCAGTTCCCCCAACGGACGCCCATCGAAGCGCTTGCGCAGCGGATCGTCATCAAGCAGCACAGGTGCAACGGCCGCAGAAGCCGCCGCCGGTTCCGGCGCCACGCTCAGCACGCTGCCCGTCACCGTATTCGGACGGAAAGTCGCAAGCCCTTTCAACCCCGCCACCCACGCCTCGGTGTACAGCTCCTTGAAATCCTCATACGGATAATCTTCCGGCACATTCACCGTCTTCGAAATCGCCGTATCGACGAAAGGCTGCACCGCCTCCATCATGCTCACGTGGTCCAGCGCCGCCATATCCAGCGCGGTGACGAACTGCGGCGGCAACTGCCCCATGTCGAAGCCCATGTGGCGGTACAGTCGCCACGCATGGTCCGCCACCTCGTAGGAGCGCGACGAACCATCCGGCATGCGCTTGCGGCGCTGGTAAACCCAGGAGAACGCCGGCTCGATGCCGTTGGAAGCATTGTCCGCAAAGGCCAGCGTAATGGTGCCGGTCGGCGCAATCGACAGCAGGTGCGAGTTGCGGATGCCATGCCTTGCAATCGCCTCCCGCAAGGCGCCCGGCAAGCGGCGCACGAACGCGCCCTCAAGGTACTGCTCCTTGTCGAAGAACGGGAAAGCGCCCTTCTCCTGCGCCAACGCCACCGAGGCCGTATAAGCTGCGTCGCGCAAGGCCTCGGCAATGCTGGCCGCCATTGCGCGGCCGCTTTCGGAGTCATAGCGCATGCCCAGCATCACCAATGCGCTGCCAAGGCCAAGGAAGCCCAGGCCGATGCGGCGCTTGGCCGCCCCCTCGTCCGCTTGCTGCGGCAGCGGCCACTGGGTCGCATCCAGGGCCAGGTCCAGCATGCGCACCGCGATGCCAGCCACCTGGCGCATCGCCTCGTAATCGAAGCTCGCGCGATCGGTGAAAGGATGCTGCACAAAGCAGGTCAGGTTGAGCGAACCCAGGTCGCAGCAGCCATAGCCAGGCAGCGGCTGTTCGCCGCAAGGATTGGTGGCGCGCAGGGTCTCGCAGTAATACAGGTTGTTCTCGGCGTTGATGCGGTCCACGAACAGAACGCCCGGCTCGGCGTGGTCGTAGGTGGAACTCATCACCTTGTCCCACAGTTCGCGCGCCGGCACGCGGCGATACACCCAAAGGCCATCCTCGCGCCGGTATGCCCCGGCAGCCAGGTCTTCATCGCCCGGTTCGACCTTGTGCACCAGTTCGAACCCGGAATCGGCAGCCAACGCCCGCATGAAGGCGTCCGTCACGCCGATCGACAGGTTGAAGTTGCGGAAGCCCCCATCATCCTTTGCGGCGATAAAGCGCTCGATATCCGGATGGTCGATGCGCAGCACGCCCATTTGGGCGCCGCGCCGCGCGCCAGCCGATTCCACTGTCTTGCAGGAAGCGTCGAACACGTCCATGTACGACACCGGGCCGGAAGCACGCGATTGGGTGCCCTTCACCTTGGCCCCGGCCGGACGGATGGCGCTGAAATCGTAGCCCACGCCGCCGCCGCGGCGCATCGTCTCCGCCGCTTCCGCCACCGCGGTGTAGATGCCGGGCAGGCCATCGTCCTCGCCGGTCACCGAATCGCCCACCGGCTGCACGAAGCAGTTCATCAGGGTCGCCTTCAGCCCCAGGCCAACGGCAGAATTGATGCGTCCCGCGGGCACGAAGCCATTCTCCTGCGCCCACAGGAATTTTTCTTCAAGTTCGGTGCGCAGTTCCGGCGCCTCCAGCGCGGCGAGCGCGCGCGCTACGCGGCGGCGGACGTCGATGATGTCCTGCTCATCCCCTTTCGCGTATTTTTCGCGCAGCACGTCCAGCGAGATTTCCTGGGGCGGCATGGGGTTGCCGAACATTTTTTCGTTTGCATTCATGGATAGTCCTGCTCAGGTTAAAACTGAGCCCGACTATCCACGAATGCCCGGGTAAATTCCTTGATTCAGGATAAGTTTGGCGGCCAGATCACCTCTTCCGACCAGCCCAGTTCCCTGAAATCCTGGGCCCGCAGCGGCGCCTCGCCTACAGAAAAGAATTCATCCAGTTGCGGCGGCGCGACGGGCGTCGACGACAGCATGGCATGCACCTGCCCGCGATGATGGATCTGGTGCCCGAAAAGGTGGGCTAGCAGACGCTGTCGCGTATCGCGCTGGAACTCGCCCTCGCCGCGATCAATGACCACGATCCGCCGCAGGTCTTCATCGCGCAAAGCCTCGCAGTACGCGATCAGGCGGCGATCCGCGGCACGCTGAGCCTCCCAAAGCGCCGCACAGGTATCAAAAGGCTCCTCCACCGCGAAAAACTCGCTGCAGTAATCAGGATGCGGCGGCGCCCCGCGCGCCTCACGCTCCAGTGCATCGATATAAAACCAGTCCACGGTAAGGATGTGATTCAAAGTCGCCTTAATCGACGGAAAAAACCCCGACCGCGGCGCCTCAAACTCCTCCTGCGGCAAGCGCGCGCAAGCCCTCAGCAACCGATGGTTAGCCCAGCCATTGTTATACGCCTCAGCCAGCAAATGCCGCGACAGCCGATTACGCTCGAGCCCGTGTCCCACCTTGGGGTTGCCCCTAGGGGCGAAGGGTGACACGGCCTCTGCCGCAGCCCACGCGGCGATCGAGGCGCGATAGCCTTCCGGCAGCCGGCCTGGCAGCGCGTCGGCAGCAAACAAGCTGACTTCCTTGTGTTCGTGGCTCAGCACCGGTACAAAACTACCCTCCAGAGTGCAGGCATGGGTGACGATAAACACTGTCTTCCCTGGCACGACCTCGAATAAGTAACTATCCAGCGGCGCCCCTACGCGGACGCGCACGCCGAGTTCTTCCTCGACCTCTCGCACCAGGCAGCCTGCCGGCGTTTCGCCATCCTCTATGCGCCCGCCCGGCAGTTCCCATTCCTCGCGCTCGTTCTTCAAGAGCACTACCCTGCCGTCAGGAGCGCAAAACACGCCCTTCACTGAAACTGGATAAGTCATTGGATATGCAAATAAGTGATGCCCGGTGCTTCTTCAAGAATCGAGCGCACCGCCGTGTACAGCTGCGCCACCACCGTCGCCCGCGGATCGCGGCCGGCAAGCCGCTCCATCAAGCCGCAGTCAGCGAAGACGTAGGCCTGCCAGCCCTCTTCCGCTCTGGTGCAAGCCACGTACAGCTCGCAATCCTCAGCCTCCACCGGCACGCACCAGGCGAAATCCTCGGGAATCACCTCGCCGAGCGCGCGAAAGCCGTGCGTAGGCAGTTCATGGGCCATCCACTCGGCCAGGCGCAAGCCATAAATGCCGGGATTGGTCAGTTTGTCTTCATCCGCGACGATTTCGAAGCGGGAAGACTGGAACATCAGGACCGGGCTATGCATTCTGATGTTCCTTTCATTGTTCAGCTACGCGGCACTTGCGCGAAAGCGGCATTCAGACGCCGCACCATATCGTTATTCATCGAGGCCGTGTGCCGGTTCCAGCGGTCCATCGTATGTTGCAGCTCGCTCTGCAGTCGCTGGGCAAGCTGGTACTCGCGCATGCCCGCGGCCCAGATCGCATACTCGGCACGCGCATCAAAACTGCCGAAGCGGTTGACGGCGTTTTCGAACTCGGCGCGCGCCTCCTCACGGCGACCGGCCGCGCCCAACGCTTTCGCCAACAGCAGGCTGCACTGCTCAGCACGATAATTCGCATCCGCGCGGCGGATAAACTCGAGGTGCTCAATGGTCTTGCCGTGGGCGCCAATCGCCAGGTTAGCGCGCGCCGCACCAAGGCGAATTTCCAGGTCCGAGCCAAACGCACCCTGCAGGCAAGCTTCGTACGTGGTAGCAGCTTCGGCAGCCTCGCCCGCTTCCAGCAAGGCCGAGGCAAGGCGCATCTGGTTCTGCGCAGTCGGGGTGAAGTTGAACGCATCGCGTGCTTCACGCAACTCACGCCCCGGATCGAGCATGCGGCCGGCAGCCACAACGGCTTTGCGCGCACCGACTTCCAGGCGCGAACTCGGCAGGTACACGGCAAAGAAATACACCAGACTACCCAGCAGTGGGAAGGAGAACAGGATCAGCAGCCAATACAATTCCCGCCCGCGGCGCACCGCATGCACGGCAAAAAAGATGGCAACCAGAATATGCAGACCCAGACCGAAAAACGGCATTTCTCTTTCTCCTATTAGTTGAAGTTTCGATTATAGACGACCGTCCCGCAAGGGTTCCAGATGAATGCTCAGTCCGCTTGCTGAAGTGCGGATAGCGGTGGGCACAAACTGCACGCCGGCATAACGCAACTCATCCGGACGCCAGGTGTAGATCGGCGTGTCACGCGCCAGGCTATCGGCAAGCAAGCGCGCAGCACCAGCCACCTGGCGCTGCGTGCGTTCATCCAGGCCGTCCAGGGTGAAGTCCTCCACGCGCGCATCGGCCAGCATGACCGCATTGCGCGAAGGGTCGATATTCAGGCGCCCCGACAGCGAAAGGCTGCCGGTAATTTGCTGCCGCATCAGCGGCGACGAAACAGACAGCATGGCGCCAAGCGCGATCCGGTCGTTCGGCAAGGTGGAAAGCCGCGGCTGCTCCAGCCGCAGTTCAAAGACTGCCAGCGCACGGTGCTCGAGCGGGAAGCGCTGGTCGATATTGCGTTGCAGGCGCGCCAGCGGGACTTCGTAATCGCGCGGTCCGGCAAAGCTTGCGCAGCCGGACAACAGCACGGCAGCGCCACCTCCTGCGGCTAACGCAGCAGCGGCGATGGCGCGCGTGGCAAGTCGTCTGTGTGGGGTCATTTCAGGCTCCTGTGTCATAGTCGCAGCAATGATAACGGGGATCGCATATGCAACCTGTAACCATTGGTATCGCTGGATGGGCTTTGCCGCGCGCTGACGCGGACTTGTTTCCGCCGGCGAGTTTTGGCAGCAACCTGGCACGCTACGCCGCTGTGTTTGACGCCGTCGAAATCAATTCTTCGTTCTATCGCCCTCACCGGCCAGAAACCTATGCGCGCTGGGCCGATAGCGTGCCGGCCGGCTTCCGCTTTGCCGTCAAACTCCCGCGCTCCATCACGCATGAAAAGCGCTTGCAGGATGTCGGTGCTGACCTCGACCGCTTCGCAGACGAAGCCGGGGCGCTGGGCGAAAAGCTCGGATGGATATTGGTGCAGACGCCGCCCAGCCTGCGCTTCGACCCAGCGGCGGCCGCAGCCCTCTTCACGGCCCTCGGCGAGCGCTTTGGCGGCAAGGACCGCGGCAAGAAGCCAGTATTTCTGGCCTGCGAGGCCCGCCACGGCACATGGTTTAGCGCCGAGGCCACGGCGCTGCTGCGCGACATGGAAGTGATCCGGGCAGTAGCCGATCCGCCCGCCGGAGAACCAGGACCTTTCATACCGACACGCGATGACGCCAGTTACGTGCGCCTGCACGGCAGCCCGCTGATCTATCGCTCAAGCTACGAACCCGAGCGGCTGGAGCAAGTCGCCGCCTGGCTGCGTAACCAGCGCGGCAACGCACTGGTCATCTTCGATAACACAATGTCAGGCACGCAGGTCAGGCAGGCAAGGCAGCTTCACGCCCTGCTCACCCATCGCGCGCCGGGTTCCTCTTTACCTCCTTGAGGATCCTGCCCGCAAAGTGGCCATAGCAGGCACACAAAAGAACCAGCCAAGCCATCGTGATGATCGCCGGATCGGTTCCACCCAGGCCGAACACATCCAGATTTTGCCGAAACAGTTCGAAAGCTCCCCAAAGCGCCAGGAGGCAGGCCATCCCTGCCAGCCCCTGCCGATAGATCGGCCAATTCCTGCTGAAATGCGCGCCAGCCTGATGCCACATACTATTTTTTCCCCTTCATCGGGTCATCATCCGGGTTCACATACGTGATATCAAACGGCCCCTCGCCATGGATCTGGACGATGGTGTCGCCCTTCATGATCGCGTAATGGTTGGTCTTGGCCGGAATCGCCACAAAGTCCCCCGCATGATGGGCCTTGGCCGCCTTTTCATCAAGCTTATCCCCCATGCCCAGCATCAGCGTGCCCTTGATCACGGTGACGTTTTCCATCATCGAATGCATATGCGGCGGCACCTTGTAGCCCGACTGGGCGTGCAAGCGCATGACAAACGGACCTGCCTTGCCGGGATCGCCCTGCAACACAGCCGCTTTGGCGCCTTTAGGCAAGGTGGGTGGGCCATCGCCCCATTTCATCTCATCGGCGAGATGCATAGCGGAAACGGGAATCAGGCACCCAAAAGCAGCAGCGGCAAAGACAGCAGCCAGGGCGCGAGGTGTAATTCTGGACATGGCAATCTCCTTTTAAACGGGTACTCCAGGTTTGATCATAGTCCGCATTTGCAAAAAAACCACTTGCCGCGGACAGATTCAGTGTTATAGTTCACTACAACACCAGTTCATTAATTCACCAACACTGGAGGAAACGATGTATGTGGAATGAAAACCGCCCGATCTACCTGCAGTTGAAGGAGCGGGTCGTCGGCATGATGCTGGATGGCTTGCTCAAGCCCGGCGATGCCCTGCCCTCGGTGCGCCAGGTCGCGGCCGATTATCAATTGAACCCGATTACCGTCTCCCGCGCCTATCAGGAGCTGGTCGACGAAACCTTGGTGGAAAAAAGAAGGGGATTAGGAATGTACGTTACCGAAGGCGCCGTTGATAAACTGCTGTCCACTGAACGCGAACGCTTCATCCGCGAAGAATGGCCCGCAATGGTCGAACGCATCCGCCGCCTGGGCCTGGACATTGAACAACTGCTGCGCAGCACGAATGTGCCGCCACAAGGAGCCCCGGCATGACAGCGATCATCACCGCGAAAAACCTGAGCAAGCGTTACGGCGCCACCAAGGCCCTGGATGACGCCAGCTTCCAGATCAACGCCGGCCGCATCGTCGGCCTGATCGGCCCCAACGGTTCCGGCAAGACCACTACCCTGAAAGCCATCCTCGGCCTGTCCCGCTTCGAAGGCGAGCTCAATGTACTGGGCCTGGACCCGCGCCAGCAGCGCGATGAACTGATGAAGGACGTGTGCTTTATCGCCGACGTCGCCATCCTGCCGCGCTGGCTGAAAGTGAAGGATGCCATCAGCTTCTGCGAAGGCATTCACCCGCGCTTCAACCGCGAACGCGCCGAGAAATACATCGCCAACACCAAGCTGTCGCCGGACATGAAGGTCAAGGCCATGTCCAAGGGCATGATCGTGCAACTGCACCTGGCGCTGGTGATGGCGATCGACGCCAAGCTGCTGGTACTGGATGAGCCGACCCTGGGCCTGGACATCCTGTACCGCAAGCAGTTCTACCACCAGCTGCTGGAAGACTACTTCGACGAGAACAAGACCATCCTGATCACCACGCACCAGATCGAGGAAGTCGAAAACATCCTGACCGACCTGATGTTCATCCGCGACGGCAAGATCACCCTCGCCGCCTCGATGGACGAAATCGGCGACCGCTACACCGAAGTGATGGTGCAGCCGGAATACATGACCGCGGCCAGCGCCCTGCAGCCGCTGCACCAGCGCACGGTGTTCGGCAAGGCAGTGATGCTGTTCGACGGCGTCTCGCGCAAGCAGCTGGAAACGTTTGGCGAAACCCGTACCCCTAGCGTGGCCGACCTGTTCGTGGCCAGCATGCAAGGAGAATATCAATGAATACGATGAAATGGCTGATGCAGCGCGAGTACTGGGAGAACAAGGGCATGCTGTTCTGGGCCCCTGCCATTGTCGCCGGCCTGATGGTCGCCTTCTTCGCCGTGATGCTCATCATCGGCAACAATATGGAACTGCACTTTGACGGCGAAGGCCTGTCGCGCTTCCATGAAATGACCGTCGTGCAGCGGCACGAACTGGCCAGCGCCGTTGGCGCCGCCTTCCCTATGATGGCCGCGCCCCTGTACATCCTGATGGGCTTCGTGATCTTCTTCTACTGCCTGGGCGCGCTGTACGACGACCGCCGCGACCGCAGCATCCTGTTCTGGAAGTCGCTGCCGGTGTCGGACACTACCACCGTGCTGTCCAAAGTGGCCGTAGCAACCGTGGCCGCGCCGCTGATCGTGGCAACCATCGGCTTCGTGGCTTCGCTCGCGATCATGCTGATGACGTCCATCGCCCTCAGCTTCCACGGCGTGAACGTGTTTGGCGACCTGCTCTCTTCCACCAACCTGTGGCTTTCTCCGTTCCGCGTGCTGTCGCTGATCCCAGTGTACTTGCTGTGGGCGCTGCCGACCGTGGGCTGGCTGCTGATGGTGTCGAGCTGGGCGCGCAGCAAGGCGTTCCTGTGGGCGGTCGGCACCCCGCTGATGACCGGTGCGTTGCTGGCCTGGGGCAACTACGCATTCAAGATGGGCCTCAACATCGAATGGTTCTTCTCGCAAGTGGTGCTGCGCCTGCTGGGCAGCGTGCTGCCGGGCGCCTGGTTCATATTCGACCGCTCGGCCCAGGAGTCGATACGCCATGCCGAAAACATGGATGGCATGCAGGGAGCCAAGGTTGTTTCCTTCTTCAACGAGGCATACGGCTCGCTGGCCAGCCCGACCCTGTGGGTTGGTGTCGCGGCAGGCGTGGCGATGATTGCCGCCGCGATCTGGCTGCGCCGCTGGCGCGAAGAAAACTGATCGGCCAGGCGGTAGTTCGCGGCAGCTCGATGCTCGTCGAGCTGCCGCTCATGCCACCCGTTCGGCAGCGCACTGAAATCCCATCGGTTCACCGCTATAGTGCCGGGATCGCACGACACAGGAGCTGCCGATGGCCAAGTCGCCCCCAGGAGTACGCCTGTTGCGCAGCCTGGCCCGTGCAGGAAAGGCGCAGCAAAAATTGCTGACCGCTTTCCTGACCGCTTCGACACCGAAGACAGCGAAGCCCAAAAAGCCCCGGCGCACGGCACGGCGAACACAAATCAGCCTGGCTGCGGCGCCCGGCAAATGGATGGCAGCGCGCTACCCGGCCCCGTCGGGCGTCCCTTCTCTCGCCTACTGGCTCTACCTGCCTGAACGTGTTCCTGAAAGCGTCACGCGAAATGGCTGGCCTCTGATTGTCATGCTCCACGGATGCCACCAGAGCGCAACCCAGTTCGCACAAGGCACCCGCATGAATTTGCTGGCGGAACACAAGGGTTATGCCGTGCTCTACCCGCAGCAGCCGGTAAGCGCGCATGCCCAGCGCTGCTGGCATTGGTATAGCCAGGCCACCCAGGAAGGCAGCGGGGACGCTGCCAAGCTTGCTTCACTCATCGCCCACATTTGCGAGCAGCATCACATCGATCGCAGTCGAATCTATGCATGCGGTATCTCAGCCGGGGCAGGAATGACCGCCGTAATGGCGCTGCAGCACCCGGAGCTTTTTGCCGCGATCGGCCTGCATTCCGGCCCGGTGGCCGGCGTTGCCAGGTCCTCGGCCGAAGCGTTGCACGTGATGCGCCACGGGGCAAGCCTCAACGCGGAGGGAGTGATTCACGAACTGCTGCACCAGCGCGCATTGCAAACCAAGCCGGGTGCCCGTAGCGCGGATCAACTGATGCCGGCAATCCTGATCCAGGGCGAAGCCGACAAGGTGGTCCGGCCGGTCAACCAGGCGCATCTTGCGCGCCAATGGCTGGCGCTAAACGGCCTGGGCGCCGACACGCCGTCGCAAGTAACGCTCAAACCCGAGGGGAAAACCGTTCGCCGGAATGCCTGCGAGATCCGCGATTTTCACGTCGGCCGCAAGATTCTGCTGCGCGTTGCAAGCATTGCGGGCCTGGGGCATGCCTGGAGCGGCGGCGACCCGTCTTACAAATTCAATGAAGCGGCAGGCCCGGATGCCAGCCGCATGATGCTGGACTTCTTTGCGAAGCACCGGCGCTAGTTTTCCCTCACAGCCAGGTCCTGGTCGCGGATGACTTCTTAACACAAGGGCGGTCGCCCACCAGGCACGACCGCCCCCTCATCAGGATACGCCAGCAGGCATCAGGCCGGCAACGCGTTCTTTTCCTCTGGCGCCGCGTCCGACACGGTCGCCTCGGTGGTCAGCAGCAGGCCAGCGATGGAGGCAGCGTTCTGCAGCGCGGTACGGGTCACCTTGGTCGGGTCGATGACGCCGTTTTCCACCATGTCGACATACTCGCCGGTGGCAGCGTTATAGCCAAAGTTACCCTTGCCTTCGGCAACCTTGGCCACCACCACCGAAGGCTCTTCGCCGGCATTGGAAACGATCACGCGCAGCGGCGCCTCGAGTGCGCGCAGCACGATCTGCACGCCTGCATGCTGGTCGGCATTGGCGCCCTTCAGCTGGGTGATGGCGGCGCGAGCGCGCAGCAATGCCACGCCGCCGCCTGGCACAATGCCTTCCTCGACGGCGGCGCGGGTCGCGTGCAGCGCATCATCGACGCGGTCGCGCTTCTCTTTCATTTCCACTTCGGTGGCTGCGCCAACCTTGATCACAGCCACGCCGCCCGCCAGCTTGGCCACGCGCTCCTGCAGCTTCTCCTTGTCGTAGTCGCTGGTAGCCTGCTCGATCTGCGCGCGGATGGTGGCCACGCGATCATCGATGCGCCGCTGCTCGCCGGCGCCGTCGATGATGGTGGTGGCTTCCTTCTGCACTTCGATACGCTTGGCGCTGCCCAGATGCTCCAGCGTGGCCTTCTCCAGCGTGTGGCCGGTCTCTTCCGAGATGACGGTGGCGCCGGTCAGCACGGCGATATCTTCCAGCATGGCCTTGCGGCGGTCGCCAAAGCCCGGCGCCTTCACCGCAGCCACTTTCAGGATGCCGCGCACCGAGTTCACCACCAGCGTCGCCAATGCCTCGCCTTCCACATCTTCCGCCACAATGAACAGCGGCTTGCCGGCCTTGGCCGACTGCTCCAGCACCGGCAGCAGTTCGCGGATATTGTTGATCTTTTTGTCGTACAGCAGCACCAGCGGATCATCCAGGCGCGCCAGCTGCTTGTCCGGATCGTTGATGAAATATGGGCTCAGGTAGCCGCGGTCGAACTGCATGCCTTCCACCACATCCAGCTCGTTCTCCAGCGACTTGCCGTCTTCGACGGTAATCACGCCCTCCTTGCCCACCTTCTCCATGGCCTGGGCGATGATGTCGCCGATGGCGCTGTCGGAGTTGGCCGAGATGGAGCCCACTTGCGCGATCTCCTTGCTGGTGGCGATGGGGCGCGAGATGGCCTTCAGTTCCATGATGGCAGCGGCCACGGCCTGGTCGATGCCGCGCTTCAGGTCCATCGGGTTCATGCCGGCGGCCACGTACTTCATGCCTTCCTGGACGATGGCCTGGGCCAGCACGGTAGCCGTGGTGGTGCCATCGCCGGCCACATCGGCGGTCTTCGAAGCCACCTGCTTGACCACTTGCGCACCCATGTTTTCCAGGCGGTCCTTCAGCTCGATTTCCTTTGCAACCGAAACGCCATCCTTGGTGATGGTCGGCGCGCCGAAGCTGCGGTCAATCACCACATTCCGGCCTTTCGGACCCAGCGTGACCTTCACAGCGTTGGCCAGCACATTCACGCCCTTGACGATGCGGACGCGGGCATCTTCGTTGAACTGTACGTCTTTAGCAGTCATGATTTTTATCTCCCTAAAACGTTCTGGAATCAAGCGGCTTTGGCAGTGGCGGCAGCGTGGTCGATCACGCCAAGGATGTCTTCCTCGCGCATGACCAACAGTTCTTCGCCTTCAAGCTTGACGGTCTGCCCGGCGTATTTGCCGAACAGGACCTCGTCGCCGACTTTTACAGCCAGCGGGCGCACGCTGCCATCGGGCAGGGCGCGGCCATGACCGACCGCCAGCACCTCGCCCTGCTCGGGCTTCTCGGTAGCGGAATCGGGGATCACGATGCCGGACGCGGTTTGGCGTTGTTTTTCAATTCGCTTAACAATAACCCGGTCATAGAGGGGACGAATTTTCATCTCTTATCTCCAAATGGTGTCAGATCATTTAACAAGTGAATCGGTCCAGACAAAGCTAGAGCCAGACTTCAGCGTCGTCGAAAGTATGTTTTCGCTTTTTCATTTTCAAGATGGGTGCCGCAGCCAAGTTTGTAACAAAATGTTTCAAGGCAGGATCAGGCGGTCATGGTGGCCCAGCTGGTAGACCACACGCTTCTCCGCACTTGGCGGAACGGGCCGCACCGGGCAGTCGGAAAGGCGCCCGCCGTCCGCCGCCAGGCTGTCATCCGCTGGACCGATGCCCTCCCATACGCCGCCTTTGATGGGCTGGAATAGCCACTGCTGATAGCCCTTGCGGGCCGCCAGTTCCATCTGCTCCAGGCAAGCAACCTGGTCTGCACCCAGCACCGGTTCATCAGGGTAGCCCGCAGCGTTGTCGCCAAACGCCAGGCGGCAGGCGAAGGCCTCGCTGGCCGGAGCCCCCGCCGTGTTGCAGGCCCGCTGTTGCAATCGCTCCAGCTGCCAGGCGCCAAGCCGCCAGGCCGCATCCAGCAAGGCATCCTCTGCCGCCGCACTGCTGGCCCAGGGACCGTCAAACTGCAAGGCCGAACTGGCCACCGCGCGTGCCGGCAAGTTCACGCCTTGCAGTTGCAGCGGCGTAGCACGCCGGAAGCCATGCCAGTGGAGGAACAACAGCAAAGGTGCATCGGGCCAGTTGGCGCGCGTGGCGCTGACGGCAAACAGCGGCAAGCCCATGGCAGAAATTTGCGCAGACACAGCATCAAAAACATGCATGGCAACGTCCTCCAGCTGCCATGTCAATGGACGTAAGACCGTCCAGTTGCCTGCTCAGCGTCAGTGCCGACGGGCGGCCTGCCCTGCAACAGGTCCTGGCAATAAGCAAGGTGGCGCTGAGCCTGCGCCAGGGCCAGCGCGTAACTTCGCAGCTGGTGCAGCGACGGCAAGCTGTCGCTGCCCTTCAGTGCGCGCGCTCCCGTGGCGGTGATTTCCGCCATTGCCCGGCTGGCCTTGTCATGCGCGGTCCGCAATTCCGCCAGGCTTTCCAGCAATGCCTCTTTATGTTCCATGATCACTCCTTAAGAACACATAACAAGGCAAATTATTTCTGGGTCGGCTCCGGAAATTTCAAGGCCGGAAAGAACCGAAATTCGGCGCGCCCTCCGCACCAGGCGTCAAAAGCTAAGCTCTTCCTGGCGCAACAAGTCTTCGATCACTTCCTGATTTTGTTTGTCGGCTATGAGCGCATAGATGCCGGTATAGAACGGATGGCTCTTGATCGCACTCAACGCTGCTGCTTCGCCAAAAATCCCTGCCAGGGCCTTGTACTCCATATAGCAAACCAGCACGTGGTTGTATGTCGACGACTCGTCGCCCGATCCTTTCGGCTGCCGGGGATCGAGCCCTGGAAATTTCGCTTGCACAAGCGCTCTGGTCTCGTCGGGCATGAACTTTGAGTTCAATACCATGTGCCAATGGAACTGCTCGTGCAATAAACTACCGACAAGATAGAGATCATCATCAGGCATCGCTTTGCGGACGCCCAGCGTCAGAACAGGATGACTATGTGGGGGCCACGCATCTTTATCTATCCTGATGTCCTTCGTATACAGCCATTTCCCCAGCTGGTACCGAACGACGACCGCTTCTACCCGCGCCTTCAGCGCCACCTCTTCGGGAGCATTGTGACGTGTGACGACGTTCAGACTTTCCGTCGCATTCACTGTACCCACACAAAGCGCGGATAGCATTGCGCAGTGAATGGCATTTCGTATTTGTCTCTGCATTTCCATTCCATATTGGCACAGAATCATCATGGGAAACTACATGGCAATATTTCAAGCAGGACCACTTCACGCCATCGGTTTCCATTCACTGAAGCTTTTAGAAATGATACTCGGCGCGGACCATCGGTGTCTGCGCCAGGCTGCCCGGGACATTCGACGGATTTCCGAACTTGTTGCGCCAGTACTGATACTCGAAGCCGGCCTTCAGCTTGCCCGGCTTCAGTCCCGCTGCGGCGCTGAAGTCATACATCACCTGCATATCGATGTTGGTCTCCTGCGAGGTAGGCCCGCCGAATTCATTGCGGCCCTTCTCGCCGATGTAATTCATATACCCTTCGAAAGACCAGCCGCTCCCCAGCGGGATGCCCCAGGCCGCGTTCAGCATGGCGTGCGTGTCGTAGTGATAGCGCTTGGATACGCCGATCGGTTCATTACTTTCCCACAGCGCCAGCAGGCTGATATTCAGGAAGCCCGGCACGTCAACCATCAAGGTCGGCCCGGCCACCAGCATTTGCTTGCGCGAGGCGTAGCCCTTGTCGTTCTTGTGATTCCAGTCAAAGCCCGCTGTGAAGCCAAAACCGCGCATGCCGGCGCCCTTGAACTCCTTCCCGGACAGCTTGCCGATATCGAGCGTGTGTCGGTACAGCAGGTAGGTTTCGGTTGCGCTGTCGTCCTTGCGGTCGGACTTCAGGATGTCCAGGTTCATGTAATTGCTGCCGTACTGGTAGCCGCTGGCGTGGGTCAGGTTGATCACGTTCTTGCGGATGTCCTGCGGGTTGTACGGTTCAGCGAACCTGGTGCCGAAGCGGTAGCCGATGGAGTTGTCCATCCAGTCCAGCGCCAGGGCCGGCTGGGCGGCGCCGAGCGCCAGGGAGACAACGGCGGCAGTGCGCGCCAGCGGTGCGAATCGGGTCATGCGTCCTCCTGTTAGCGTAATTTCGGGGTGGCGTCGAGCTTGAAGAGCCCGACCACTTCTTCCAATCGCGCGGCCTGTTCGCTGAGCGATTGCGCGGCGGCGGCAGCTTCCTCCACCAGCGCGGCATTCTGCTGCGTGGTGTTGTCCATCTGGGTGACGGCCTGGTTGACCTGGTCGATGCCGAGGCTTTGCTCCTGGCTCGCGCTGGCGATTTCCTGCATCAGGCTCGCCACGTTCTGCACGGACTTGACGATGTCCTGCATGGCTTCGCCGGCGGAATCAGCCAGCTTGCCGCCGTCGGCCACCTGTTGTACGGATTCGGTGATCAGCTCCTTGATCTCTCTTGCCGCAGCGGCGCTGCGCTGGGCCAGGTTGCGCACCTCGCTGGCGACGACCGCGAAGCCGCGCCCCTGCTCGCCGGCGCGCGCCGCCTCGACGGCCGCATTCAGCGCCAGGATATTGGTCTGGAACGCGATGCCGTCGATGACGCCGATGATGTCGGAGATCTTGTTCGAACTGGCCGTGATCGAGGCCATCTTCTCCACCACCTGCCCCACCACCACGCCGCCCCGCTTGGCGGAATCGGCGGTACCGGCAACCAGTTTGTTGGCCTGTTCCGCGTTGGCCGTGTTGTTATGGACGGTCGATGTCAGTTCTTCCATTGCCGCGGCGGTTTCCTCCAAGTTGGAGGCTTGCGCTTCAGTGCGGGCCGACAGGTCCATATTGCCGCTGGCGATATCGCCTGTCGCGGCGCCGATGGCGCGGCTGCTGTCGCGCACGCGCAGGATGGTGACGTTGAGCGATTCGACAAACTTGTTGAAGGCCGCCGCCAGCGCGCCCAGTTCGTCCCGGGACTGCACTGGCATGCGGCGCGTCAGGTCGCCGCCGCCGCTGGCGATGTCTTCCAGCAGTTCGGCCGCCTGTGCAACCGGCGATGCGATTGCACGGGCAATGACGAAGATCGCCAGCATGCCGATGCCGCCGCCAATGATGGCAGCAATCAATGAAGTCATGGCGGCGCCGCGCGCGATACCGGCCAGCACCTCAGCTTCCGGCACCTGCGCGACCAGGTAGGCATTCAGCTCGGGGATGAAGGACGACGCCACCAGGTGTTCGCCATCGGTCGCTTTAAAGCTGTCGGCGACAAAGGCTTCCCCACCCAGCAGGCGCTTGGCCAGCGCTGGGTTCATGCCCGGCATCTCGGCCAGCGCATGCTTGCCGTCGACCAGTTTCGGGTCGCGGTGGATCAGGATCAGGCCATTGGCGCGCACCAGGTAGACGTAGCCGGACTGGCCCAGCTTGTAGTTGCGCACCGCTTCCGCCAGCGCATTGACGGACAGGCCAAGGCCGGCCACCGCCTGCTTGCCGCCAGCCGTCTGCACGCGGGTATTGATGAACAACATATAAGTGTCGGCGCTGACGTCCTTGTCGATGTCGAGCGCGTAGGGCGAACTGCCGGACAGGAAACCGTAGAACCACTGGTCACTGGCTGCTTTCTCGCTCAGCGTGCGATCGTACCCCTTGTCGGTGAAGTACTTGCCGGTGGAGCGCGAGACCCAGAAGACGGTGGCGGCATTGTTCTTGGCCTTGAGGTTCTTCGCCTCGGTCGTCCACGCGCTTAAGCCCTCGTCCGGCACGCCCGCTTCCTCCCAGGCATGCAGGAAGGTGTTGTTGGCCAGCGTTTGCGAGACCGCCAGCGGAGTTGCAATCTGGCGCAGCACGTCGTTACGGATGGCCGCTACCTGCGCCGGAAGCTCCTGCCGCAGCACGCGTTCGCGCGCTGCCTGGCTGGTCTTCATGATGCTGAGGGTGGAGGAAATGATGATGAACAGCAGGAGGGTCAAGCCCATGCTGAGAAGAAGCTTGTGCCGGATGGACAAGCGGTGCAGCAATTCCATTCGATCTCCCGGGGTATTGATATTGTGCGTCCAGCATATCAACGCCCGGGAGCCGCCACAATCAATCCAAACGAATATGGCGGATTCTCACAACAGCTACTGCTACTCGATTACAGCCCTCAATTCGGCGACTTGCGCTGCCAGGGCCGCCACCTCTTCACGCAGCGCGGCCACTTCCTGTTCCAGTTGCGTCACGCGGTCGGCACGGCTGCCGCCGCCCTCGCCTGCACTGCTGGCGCTGCCTCCGTAGGCGCCTGCCGTGGCATCGCGCGCCAGTGCTTCTTCGCCTCCCAGAAGTTGGCCGTAACGCGGTTCGCGCGAACCAGGCGCCAACGGCAGTTTCTGCACCAGCGGTGGATACTTATCAATCAGGAATTGCAGGCCTGTTTCAACTTCGGCCACTGATTTGAATTCGTGCAGGCGGCCGGTGCGGGTGCGGATCTCGCCGGCCGTTTGCGGGCCGCGCAGCATCAGGATGGTCAGGATTGCCAGCTTGTCCTGCTCCAGCGTCCACTTCATGCGCATGCGATGCTCGTACTTGACCACGCGCGCGCCGGACTGGCTGACGGTGCCCACCAGCTTGCGCTCGCCCAGGCGGGCCAGCACGTCGGCTACGGTTTCTTCGCTGATCTGCATGACCGGCTCGCGGCTGGAGAGCTGGTTGCAGCCGTTGGTCAGCGCGTTGAGCGATAGCGGATAGTTATCCGGCGTCAGGCCTTCTTTTTCGGCCAGTACCGCGAGTACGCGGATTTCAAACGGGTCCAGAATGTCGTCCATGGTTTTTCCTTATTCGACCAGTTTGTTGAGTTCTTCCTGATCCAGCTTGTCGCAAGGCTTGAGGTCTGGACAGGTCAAGCCCGCCGCCTTCATGGCTGCCGACAGGCGTTCAATCTGTTCTTCCTGCGCCACCGCGTGGGTGATCAGGCTATGCAGGGCCTTCGACAGCGGGTCGTCGCCGTTGGCGGTCACGCCGTATGCGGAGAAGAAGCGCGAGGATGGCGATGGCGCGTGCTCTTTCTGTACCAGGTGGGCAGGGTTGCCGACGGCGGTGGCGCCGGCCGGTACTGGTTTCAGCACGACGGCGTTGGAGCCGACCTTGGCGTATTCGCCCACCGTGAAGCCGCCCAGGATCTTCGCGCCGGCGCCGATGATGACGCCGCGTTCCAGCGTGGGGTGGCGCTTGGCGCCGGCATGCAGCGAGGTGCCGCCGAGCGTAACACCCTGGTAGATGGTGCAGTCGTCGCCGACTTCCGCGGTTTCGCCGATCACTACGCCGAAGCCGTGGTCGATGAAGACGCGGCGGCCAATGGTGGCGCCGGGGTGGATTTCAATGCCGGTGATGATGCGGGCCAGGTAGGAGATGAAGCGGCCTGGCCATTTCAGGCCGTGGGTCCAGCACCAGTGCGCCCAGCGGTGCATGACGATGGCTTGCAGGCCGGGGTAACAGGTCAGCACCTCCCAGCCATTGCGAGCTGCGGGGTCGCGCTCGATGATGCTGCGGATGTCGTCGCGGAGGTGGTCAAACATGGTGGTGCTTTGGGATGCTGTTGTTCAGGCAAATATCATAGCGCATATGCCTGTGGTTTGCTGGCCGTCAAACCGGTACCCCAGTGTCTGACCCGCAGGGTCAGACACTGATACGCGGCGGCCGCAGGCCAAGGTGCCTGACCCTGCGGGTCAGGCAACGGTTTACCGGTTTCAGGCTTCGCGTGCGATACGCTGGCGTCGCGCTTCGTACAGGCAGACGCCGGAGGCGACCGATACGTTCAGCGACTCAACCGAGCCAAACATCGGAATCGACACCAGCACATCGCAGGTCTCGCGCGTCAGGCGGCGCATGCCCTCGCCTTCCGAACCCATCACGATCGCGGTCGGGCCGCTGTAATCGCCTTCATACAAGGTCTTGTCGCCGTCATCCGAAGTGCCGATCAGCCAGATATCGCGTTCCTTCAACTCGCGCAGGGTGCGCGCCAGGTTGGTCACGGTAATAAACGGCACCGATTCCGCCGCGCCCGAAGCCACCTTGGCCGCAGTCGCATTCAGGCCAACCGAGCGGTCCTTCGGTGCGATCACCGCATGCGCACCGGCGCCATCGGCCACACGCAGGCAGGCGCCCAGGTTGTGCGGATCGGTAATGCCGTCCAGGACCAGCAGCAGCGGCGGGCCTTCCACCGCATCCAGCAGTTCGTCCAGGTTGCGCGCCAGCGCCAGCTGCGAGGCAAACGCGATCACGCCCTGGTGGCGGCGGGTGCCGACGATCTTGTCGAGGCGTTCGGATTCCACAGGCATCACGCGCACGCCGGCCGCCTTGGCGTGGGCGATCAGGTCTTTCATGCGGCGGTCGTCGCGGGCCTGGTCAAAGAAGATCTCTTCAACGCTGGATGCTTCGTGGCGCAGGCGCGAGGTAACGGCGTGGAAGCCGAAAATCATTTTGTTCTTGGACATCGTAGTTCTCAAAATAAGTCCGGCGCCGAAGCGCCGGACGGGTGCTTATCGTTTTTTCTTGGGCTTTGCAGCCTTGGTCACGCGCTTGGCGGTGGTTTTCGGCTTGGCCTTTGGCTTCGGCTTGGCTGCCTTGCGCGCAGCTGGAGCCGGGGGGGCATAAGCAGAAGATGCCGCGCCACGCTTGGCCGGTGCCCGGCCAGGAGTGCGGGTCGACGCTTCGTCGCGCGCCGAGATCGACGGCGCAGTGCGGGCTGCCTTGCGCTTGCGCGCTACCGCTGGATTCTCGCCTTCATCATCGAAGCTGTCGAAATCGCCGAGCGAGCCAACCAGGCCGCCGCCCTTGCGCGAGCCCTTCTTGCCTTGCGGCGGCAGGGTCGAGATTTCGCTGTCGGCCAGGCGCAGGTCGATCTTGCGCGACTCGAGGTCGACGCGCACCACCTGTACGTTCACGCGGCCGGTTAGCTGGTAACGCTTGCCGGTGCGCTCGCCGCGCAGTTCGTGGCGGGCATCGTCATATTCGAAGAAGTCCGCGCCGAGGTCGGTGATGTGCACCAGGCCTTCGACGAACAGCTGGTCCAGTTGCACAAAGATGCCGAAGTTGGTCACGCCGGTGATGATGCCGCTGAACTCTTCGCCCAGCTTGTCCTGCATGAAGTAGCACTTCAGCCAGGCCTCCACGTCGCGCGAGGCTTCGTCCGCGCGGCGCTCGTTGGCCGAGCAGTGCACGCCCAGTGCGTCCCAGATGGTCTGGTCGCCTTTCGTTTTAGCTTCCTTGCCTTCCTGCTTGTCTTTCAGTGCCTGGCGGCGCTGCGCATTCGAGATGGTGGTGTTCAGCACCGACTTGTCGGCGAGCTTCGGCTCATACTTTTTGCCCGCCAGGATCGCCTTGATGGCCCGGTGGGTCAGCAAGTCCGGATAACGGCGGATCGGGCTGGTGAAGTGGGCATAGGCCTCATACGCCAGCCCGAAGTGGCCGATATTGTCAGGGCTGTACACCGCCTGCTGCATGGAGCGCAGCAGCATGGTTTGCAGCAGCTGCGCGTCCGGGCGCTCCTTGATCTTCTTCATCAAGTCGGCGTAATCGCGGGCAACCGGCGTATCGCCGCCGCCCAGCGACAGGCCAAGCTGCTTCAGGAAGTCGCGGACCTGGGTCAGTTTTTCCTTGGTCGGCCCGGCGTGGATACGGTAGGTGCCTGGGTGCTTGTGGCGCAGCAGCAGGTCCGCCGCGCACACGTTCGCCGCCAGCATGCACTCTTCGATCAGCTTGTGCGCATCGTTGCGGGTGCGCGGGATGATCTTCTCGATCTTGCCGGCAGGGTTGCAGACGATGTAGGTCTCGGTGGTTTCGAAATCGATCGCACCGCGTTCCTGGCGCGACTTCTGCAGCGCATGGTAGACGTCGTACAGGTTCTGCAGGTGCGGCACGATTTCCGCGCGGCGCGCCGCTTCGGGGCCCTTGGTGTTGCCGAGGATGGCCGCCACTTCGGTATAGGTCAGGCGCGCGGCCGAGTGGATCACGGCCGGGTAGAACTGGTAGGCCTTGAGTTCACCTTGTGCGGTGATCACGGCGTCGCACACCAGGGTCAGACGGTCGACGCGCGGGTTCAGCGAACACAGGCCGTTGGACAGCTTCTCCGGCAGCATCGGGATCACGCGGCGCGGGAAATAAACCGAGGTCGAACGCTCGATGGCGTCGCCATCCAGGCCGTCGTTCGGCTTCACGTAATGCGACACGTCGGCGATCGCCACGATCAGGCGGAAGGCCGTGCTGCGGCCGACTTTCACCGGCTCGCAATACACGGCATCGTCGAAGTCGCGAGCATCTTCGCCATCGATGGTCACCAGCGGCACGTCGCGCAGGTCGACACGCTCGCCCCAATCGGCTTCATGCACCACGTCCGGCAGCTTGGAAGCCTGCTTCAGCGCGGCGTCCGAGAAAATGTGCGGCACGCCGAACTTGCGTACGGCGATTTCGATTTCCATGCCAGGGTCATCCATGTCGCCCAGCACTTCGACGATCTTGCCCGACGGCTGCTTGAAGCGGCCCGGCTGCTCGGTCAGCTCCACGCTGACGATCTGGCCCGACTTGGCCTTGCCGACGGCGCCCTGCACCAGGATGTCCTGGCTGATGCGCTTGTCTTCCGGCGCCACGACCCACACGCCGTTTTCCTTCAGCAGGCGGCCGATGATGTGGGTGGTGCCGCGCTGTACCACTTCGACAATAGTGCCTTCCGGACGGCCACGGCGGTCGTAGCCGATGATGCGGCCCAGCACCTTGTCGCCGTGCAGCACCTTCTGCATCTCGCGCTCGGCCAGGAACAGGTCTTCGCCCGGTTCGTCAGGAATCAGGAAGCCGTAGCCGTCGCGGTGGCTGGACACGCGGCCGGCAATGAATTCGGAATGGTCCGCCAGCACATAGAAGCCACTGGTATCGGAACGGATCTGGCCGTCGCGCTCCATCGCATTCAGGCGGCGCGTCAGGACGGCTTGGGAATCGGCTTTGACTTTGAGCGACAGCGCCAACGTGCGCAGGTCGAGCGGCGCTTTGGCGCTGCGGAAGATGCCGAGAATCTCTTCGCGGCTAGGAATGGTATGAGTGGAGTTCAAAAGTTCTTCAGTAATCTTATTATTGGTGGTTAGTGTAACAGGAAGGACCGTGCACAAAAATCTTTCGCAGGCCCTTTGACATCGGCAGAGTTTCCTCTATAATTCTGGCTCTCGCAGCGATGCGGGAATGGCGAGTCGATGTGCAGCGTGGAATGAAAGTTCATCTGGCGCAAAACTCTCCAAAGCAGTATGATAGCAGATGTTGTTGCTAATGCCCACGTGGCGGAATTGGTAGACGCGCATGGTTCAGGTCCATGTGCCGCGAGGTGTGGGGGTTCGAGTCCCTCCGTGGGCACCAAAAATTCCGCAGAGAAGCCGCTGATTTCAGCGGCTTTTTTGTTTTCCGGCGTCGAGTTTCTTGACGCTCCCGCCTTCCCGGCTGTCGCGCGCCACGCGCTAGCGGCGGCGCGCATACTTCTTGCGGCATCCTCCCTACCCCACCAATCCGTAGGAGACCGCCATGAAAACATTGCTCGCCAGCCTTTTGCTGGCTGCCAGCACCGCATCTGCAGCCCCGGTTTTCAACTTCAACTACGTCGCCGGCACCTCGCTCCAGGCGCAGCAGGGATTCCAGGCCGCGGCCGCGCGCTGGTCAAATTTGCTCAATGATAATGTGACGATAAATTTGACGGTCGGCTTTAACTCCCTCGGCGGCGGCATTCTTGGACAGGCAGCATCTGCCGAAGACTTCCACACCTATGCCTCAGTTCGCAATGCACTGGCGGCCGACGCCACCTCCGCCGCTGATGCCACGGCAGTGGCCCACCTCCCAGGCGGCTCAAGCTTCGGCATGCTGATCAACCGCACCGCCAACAATCCCAACGGCTCCGGCAGCGCCCTGCCCTATGTCGACAATGACGGCGACGCCAACAACCAGATCCTTTCCATCACCAATGCCGAAGCCAAAGCCATCGGTTTGGCCGTCACGCCGCAAACCCTGTCCGGCTGCATCGGCAACTGCGACGGCTTCATCCAGTTCAACAGCGATTTCAATTTCGACTTCAATCCGAATAACGGCACGGACGCCAACGCCTTCGACTTTGTCGGCGTAGCCGCGCACGAGATCGGCCACGTGCTGGGCTTTATCAGCGGCGTCGACATCCTGGACGGCAATTCACCGCCCTACAACGGCCCGTTCAACGACAACCTGTTCACCTACGTCTCCGCGCTCGACCTGTTCCGCTACTCCGCCATGAGCGCAGCGCATGGCGTGATCGACTGGACCGCCGACAACCGCAGCAAATACTTCTCGCTCGACGGCACGACAGTAGGGCCGCAGTTCTCCACTGGCGACAACTTTGGCGACGGCCGCCAGGCCAGCCACTGGAAGGACAACCTGTTCATCGGCCTGATGGACCCGACCGCCGGCCTCGGCGAAACGCTGCAGATTACCGGCAATGACGTGCTGGCCATGGACGCCATCGGCTGGAACGTGGCCGCGATTCCCGAGCCGTCGGGCTGGGCCATGCTGGGCGCCGGACTGATGCTGCTCGCGGTGCGCCAGCGTGGCCGCTCCAACAAGCTTTCATAAATGTCTTGACGGGCGTGGATCCGGCCTTTACTATGCGTGCCTCGTTGCAGAACAACGCGACAATGCCCACGTGGCGGAATTGGTAGACGCGCATGGTTCAGGTCCATGTGCCGCGAGGTGTGGGGGTTCGAGTCCCTCCGTGGGCACCAAAAATTCCGCAGAAAAGCCGCTGAAAAGCGGCTTTTTTGTTTCCGCCAAATTCGGGGTCAGGTCTGTCATTTGGACACAGAGACCAGGCATTTGATCTTCATCAAATCATATCTGCAAGTTTCTGCAGTCGAATAATCTACCCGCAGCATGACTTTTCCGCCACCTCTTGAGACATGTCAAAGGTGCGCCACGGCTGTCCAAATGACAGACCTGACCCCGAATTGGAAAAAGTTGCACGAAATTATTAATTAAGGCTTGACCGATTCGGTCTCGACCATTAATATGCGTGCCTCTGTTGCACACAACACCGCAACAGAGAGTTGAAGAAGTTAGCGCCCACGTGGCGGAATTGGTAGACGCGCATGGTTCAGGTCCATGTGCCGCGAGGTGTGGGGGTTCGAGTCCCTCCGTGGGCACCAAACGCTACCTTCTGAGACAAATGCAGTACCAGTGCCCACGTGGCGGAATTGGTAGACGCGCATGGTTCAGGTCCATGTGCCGCGAGGTGTGGGGGTTCGAGTCCCTCCGTGGGCACCAAGAATTCCGCAAAAAAGCCCTTCTGCACTGAGCGCGATCTAGAGCGCGTTCAGGCTGAAGGGCTTTTTTCATTTACGCGTTCAGCGCCGCTTCCACTGCTTGCGACAGGCTGCGGGTTGGGCGGCCGATCAGCTTCTCCAGCGCTTTCCCGTCATCGAACAAACCGCCGAGTGCCGAGCCGGCATCCGAATCGGCCAGCAATTCAGGCCAAGGTGCAGGTACGCCGACGCCAGCCAGCACGTTGGCAAATTCCGCCGGCGGGACATCGCGGTACACGGCAGCCTTGCCGGACTGGCGCGCTGCCTCTGCGGCCAGTTCCGCCAGCGTGAACGAGGTGCTGCCGGCCAGTTCATACACCGGCTGCGGGGCTTCCGTCGTCAGCACAGCCACCGCGGCAGCCGCATAGTCGGCGCGCGCGGCTGCCGAAATGCGGCCCTCGCCTGCGCTCCCTACCAGCTCGCCCCATTGGACGGCGCCCTGGATCCGGCTATTGAAATTCTCGACGTACCAGCCATTGCGCAAGAAAGAATACGCCAGGCCGCTAGCGCGGATCGCTGCTTCCGTGGCGACGTGCTCCTCGGTCAGGCGCAGCGGCGAGCTGTCTGCGTGCAGGATGCTGGTGTAAGCCAGCAGTTTCACGCCAGCACGTTTTGCCGCGTCGATGACAGCGCGGTGCTGCGCCGTGCGCTTGCCCACTTCGTTGGCCGAAACCAGCAGCACGCGATCCGCGCCAGCCAGGGCAACATCCAGGCTGGCCGGATCTTCATAGTCCGCACGGCGCACCTGCACGCCGCGCGCCGCCAGGTGCGCCACCTTGGCCGGATCACGCACAGCCGCCACGATTTGCGCTGCCGGCACTTTCTCCAGCAAACCTTCCACCACCAATTGCCCCAATGCGCCCGAGGCGCCAGTTACGACGATCATGTTTTTCTCCTTGGTTGAAAACGATGTAGGGCTATAATAGGCTCAACACTAACTTTTCGTAAGTACGTACTTTTTGGTAAGTATGGAAAAAACTTCAAAATCCTTGCGGGCTTCGCTGTCCCGCCGCTCGGCAAGACCGGGCAATGTGCTGGCGCCAGCGTGTCCGTCACGGGCGGTATTGAGCCACGTCACCAGCCGCTGGGGCGTCCTGGTGCTGGTGGTACTCCTGGGCGGCATGCACCGCTTCAGCCAGTTGCGCAAGGAAGTAGGCGGCGTCAGCGAGAAAATGCTGGCCCAAACCCTGGTTGCGCTCGAGGGTGACGGCTTCGTGCTGCGCACTGCCCTGCCGGTGATTCCGCCCCATGTCGAGTACAGCCTGACGCCGCTGGGCCGCGAAGTCGCTGAGCGGCTGGAAGTCCTGGTCGACTGGATTGAGGACAACCTGCCACGCATCCTCGTTCCGCAGGTCGAGGCCGAGTCCAGCTTGTAATACACTGGCGGCGTGGAACCGAACAAAACCGTCCTCGTGGCAACCGGCGCCAGTCTCGACGTGGCGGCGCTGGAGCTGGCGCTCGCCCGGCACGACTACCGCGTCGAATCGGTCACCAGCGGCCAGCACGCCCTGGAAGTGGCTTCCGCCGGAGGCGTGGTGCTGGTGCTGCTGGATACCGCGCTGGCCGGCGGCGCCGCGCTGGAATTGACCGGCCGGCTGACCCAGGCTGACGCCAACCGCCGCATTCCGGTGCTGCTCATGTCGCATCGCCCGTCGAACGACGAAAAGGAGCGCGCCGCCCGCGCCGGCGCCGACGGCTACTTCACCCTGCCCCTGGCCACCACCAGCGTGGTTGACCATGTGCTGTTCGCGCTGCAGGGCCAGCGCATCGGCGGCTTCGACCTCGAAGTGAACTACCATATGATGGCGGCCGCCTCGCCGGATGCAGTGGTGCTGATCGACATGGACAGCGGCCGCCCGGTCGACCTGAATCATCGCGCCGAACAACTGCTTGGCCGCAGCGCACTGGAACTGCTGACCGCCCCGTTTTCCGCCTTCTGCGACCCGCTGGAAATGAACGCGATGATGCAAAGCGT
The DNA here is from genome assembly GCF_049904655.1 of Pseudoduganella sp. R-34. Classification (NCBI taxonomy): domain Bacteria; kingdom Pseudomonadati; phylum Pseudomonadota; class Betaproteobacteria; order Burkholderiales; family Oxalobacteraceae; genus Pseudoduganella; species Pseudoduganella sp. R-34. The sequence goes on along the minus strand of NZ_CP184572.1, from coordinate 2,926,950 downwards.
GCTGGCCGGCGAGCTGCGCGTGCACCGCATCACCTTCCGCCACAGTAGCGGGCGCGCGGTCGAATGCAACGCGCGGGGCGTGCGGATCGCCAAGCCGGGCCGGCGCCTGTTCCACATCCGCCTGGTGGACGTCACCGGCACGCAGCGCGCAGACGAACTGCGCATCGGCCAGGAACAGCTGCTGGAGATGATGGCGCGCGGCGTGCCGCTGCAAGACACGCTGCACAAGCTGGTGCAACTGGTCGAGTCGCAATCGCCGGGCGTGCTGTGCTCCGTCATGCTGCTCGACGAAGACGGCGTGCATATGCGCTGCGCCTGCTGTCCCAGCCTGCCCGCCTCGTATGCCGCCCTGCTGGAAGGCATGGCAATCGGCCCCGGCGTGGGTTCCTGCGGGACCGCCATGCACCGCCGCGAAGCCGTGGTGGTGTCGGATATCGAACACGACCCGCTATGGGCGCCATACCTGGATCTGATCCGGGACTACGGCCTGCGCGCCTGCTGGTCCATGCCGATCATGCAGGACGAGAACACCGTGCTGGGCTCATTTGCCATGTACTACCGCACCGTACGCCATCCGGACGCGGAAGAACAGCGCCTGATCGGCGTCGCCAGCCACCTGGCCAGCATCGCCATCGAGCGCGCGCGCCGCGAGGCGGAACTGGCACGCCACCGCAGCCACCTGGAAGAACTGGTGGAAGCCCGCACTACCGAACTGACACGCGCCAAGCAGCATGCGGAGCTGACCAGCGAAGAACTGCAAGCTGCGCTGGAAAACCTCAGCATGACGCAGGATGAACTGGTACGGCGTGACAAGCTGGCCGCCCTCGGCTCGCTGGTGGCGGGCGTGGCGCATGAACTGAACACACCGATCGGCAACAGCCTGATCACCGCCTCCACGCTGGCCGACCTCACGGCAGCCTTGAGCAGCCAGGTCGACGCCGGCATTCGCCGCTCGGAACTGGACGCCTACCTGGAGCGCGCACGCGAGGCGGGCGACATTATCCAGCGCAACCTGCAGCGCGCCGCCAACCTGGTGGGCAGCTTCAAGCAGATCGCCGTCGAAACCACCGACGCCCAGCGCCGCCATTTCTTCCTCGACCAGCTGCTGCAGGAAATGCTCGCGCCCCTGTGGGCCAGCCTACCGCAACCGCGCCCCCACCTGGTGCTGGACGTGGTGCCCGGCCTGCAGCTGGACAGCTATCCGATTCCGCTGGCCCAGGCCATCGGGCACCTGGTCGACAACTGCATCGTGCACGCCTTTGGCGCCCCGGCAAGCGGCGAGCCAACAGTCACCATTACCGGCAGCGCCGAGGGCTGCGACGTGCTGCTGTCGGTAGCTGACAACGGCGTCGGCATTGCGCCCGATCACCTGCACCGCGTATTCGATCCCTTCTACACCACGCGGCTTGGCGCCGGGCAGTCGGGCCTGGGGCTGTACATCACGCACAATATCGTGACCGGCGTCCTGGCGGGCCATATCGACGTGGCCAGCACGCCCGGCCAGGGCACCACCTTCACCATGCGCCTTCCGGCGACTGCTCCGCTATGAAACGACACCTCGCCATCCTCTTGATCGCCGTCACCGCAGCCGGCATCGCCAGCGCCCGCCCGGCCTGGTGGTACCTGTACCAAAGCCGGATCGACGGCCAGCGCGCCTGCTCGCAGACCCCGCTGGGCGAAGGCTGGGTGCAAATGGCCGGGCCGTTTAAAGATGCCCATTGCGAAAAGTTGGTGCGTAATAAATAATGAAGTCAAAGCAAGAAGCAACGCCATCCCACCTCGACAAGGAGACCGTATGTTTCAAAATCCCGAGCAGTTCGCCAACGCCACCAAGACGCTGTTTGAGTTCCAGCTGGAGACCTTCAACACCCTGACCAACCGCGCCATGCAAGGGGTGGAACAGGCGGTGGCGCTGAACATCGCCACGGCGAAAAAAGCGCTGGATGACCAGATCGAGGCGGGCCGCAAAGTCAATGCCTCGGCCACGCCCCAGGAAGCGCTGGATGTGATCAACGCCCGCCTGCAGCCCGGCATGGCCGCCACCAACGCCTATAACCAGCAACTGGGCGCCCTGCTGACCGAAATGTCGAACGACTTCCACAAGGCGGCCGATGCCCACCTGGCCGAGGCCAAATCCAACCTGAGCGCCCTGATTTACGACGTGACCAAGAACGTGCGCCCCGGCTCGGACAACGCGGTGGAGATTGTCAAAAACGCCATTGAAAACGCCTTCAAAGGCTATGAACAGGTGACGCAGGCCACGCGCGACGCCGTCACCGCCTTTGAGCAGCAGGTCGAGAAAGCCAACGCGGCCAGCAAGAAGGGCTGACAATCCAGGCTGCGGCGCGTTATACTGTATATAAATACAGTTTTCGCGTCGCCTCGCCTGCATGAACCCAGTCCTTGAAAATCCGTTCTACTACCTGGAAAACTTCCACCAGGTCCTGCATTGGATTGGCGAGCGCTATAGCGACCTGTTGACGGACGAGGAAGCGCAGTTCCTCGCCAGCTTCCCCACCGTGCCCCAGCCATCGCGCGCCCTGTTCGTGCGCATGGTGATGCGCAAGGGGGAACTGTTCCGCGCCTCCAGGCTGAACTACCCCGAGATTGGCTGTTCCATCGCCGCCGCCGGCCCACTGGTCGAGCAAGGCTGGGTGGTGCAAGACCCCGAGCTGACGCTGGACGAGCTGTTCGACTTGTTGCAAAAGCCCGAGATCACCCGTGTGTTCGCCCTCAGCGGCGCCGAACGCAGCGCACGCAAGGCCGACCAATTGGCCGCCCTGCGCGAGCGCCACGAAGGCAGCCACCGCTTCACGTCCTGGTATGCCGACGCCGGTGACCAGGTCTATCACATTGTGTCGAAGCCCCTGTGCGACCGCCTGCGCCTGATCTTCTTCGGTAACTTCCACCAGGACTGGTCGGAATTCGTATTGTCCAACCTGGGCATCTACCGCTACGAAAAAGTCGAATTCTCGCCCGCCGCACGCGGTTTCCGTTCGCGCCGCGACATCGACGACTACCTCGCCCTGCACGCCTGCCGCGAGCGATTCGCGGCAGGCGAAGACCCGCTGCAGTTGGCGCGCGAGCTGCCGGCGCCGGCCGATGACAACGAATGGCTGCATAGCCGCCGCCAGAAAATGCTGTTCCAGTTCGGCCAGCAGCTGGAAAAACTGGGCAATTGGGCTGCCGCCTTCGAACTGTACGAACAATGCGCCTATCCCGGCGCCCGCGCGCGCGCCATCCGCGTGCTGGAGAAAGACGAGCGTATCGGGTTGGCCTACGAATGGCTGCAGCGCGCACAAGCCGCGCCCGAAAGCGAAGCCGAACGCCAGCAGCTGCTGCGCATGGCGCCGCGGCTGCGCCGCAAGCTTGGCCACATGCGCGAGCCGGCGCACAAGCTGACGCCGGTCGAACGCATCGACCTGGTGCTGCCGATGCCGGCCGAGGATTGGTGGGTGGAAGGCGTGGTGCGCGACCACCTGTGGCGGGACGAAGCGCCCTGCTTCTACGTGGAGAACGCGCTGGCCAACTCATTGTTTGGGCTGCTGTGCTGGGACGCGGTATTCGCCGCCATTCCCGGCGCCTTCTTCCACCCCTTCCACCACGGCCCGGCGGATTTGCACAGCGCCGACTTCCAGCGCCGCCGCGCCGCCCTGTTCCAGGCCTGCTTCGCGCGGCTGGAAGACGGCAGCTACCGCGACGCGATCTGCCTCAACTTCGCCGCCAAGGCCGGGCTGCAATCGCCCTTCGTCTACTGGGACGCGATCGATGAGGAACTGCTCGGCCTCGCGCTGGACTGCATCCCCGCCGCGCATTTGAAGCTGTGGTTCGAGCGCATCCTGCTCGACATCAAGGCCAACCGCAGCGGTTTTCCCGACCTGATCCGCTTCTGGCCTGCGGAACAACGCTACCAGATGGTGGAAGTCAAAGGCCCGGGCGACCGCCTGCAGGACAACCAGCTGCGCTGGATCGACTATTGCGCCGAGCATGGCATGCCGGTGTCCGTGTGCTACCTGGCGTGGCAAGAATGAGCTACACCATTGCCGTTCGCGCACTGTGCGAGTTCACCGCCAAGCAAGGCGACCTTGACCTGCGCTTCACCCCAACGCCGACCGCACAGGAAGGCATCGAAGGCCACGCCATCGTCGCGAGCCGCCGTGGCGAAGACTACGAACGCGAGCTCGGCTTGTCCGGCGACTTCGGCCCGCTGCACGTGCGCGGCCGTGCCGACGGCTACGACCCGCGCCAGAACCAGCTCGAAGAAATCAAGACTTACCGCGGCGACCTGTCGCGCCAGCCCGCCAACCACCGCCTCCTGCACTGGGCCCAGCTCAAGGTGTACGGCCACCTGCTGTGCGCCGCGCGTAATCTGCCAGCCTTGCGCCTGGCGCTGGTTTACTTCGACATTGGCACGCAAAAAGAAACCGTATTGACCGAAGAGGCGGACGCCCCCACCCTGCGCGTCTTCTTCGAAGAGCAATGCGGCCGCTTCGTCGCCTGGGCCGAACAGGAACTGGCGCACCGCATTGCGCGCGACGAGCAATTGCGCGCGCTGCGCTTCCCGCATGCCGACTTCCGTCCTGGCCAGCGCCAGCTTGCGGAAGCGATGTTCAAGGCCAGCGCGCGCGGCTGCTCGCTGCTGGCGCAGGCCCCGACCGGCATCGGCAAAAGCATCGGCAGCATTTTCCCGATGCTGAAAGCCAGCGCCGAGCATGGCCTGGACAAGGTGTTCTTCCTCGCCGCGAAAACCAGCGGCCGCAGCATGGCGCTTGGCGCCGTCGAAACCATCAAGCGCAGCGCGCCTTTGCTGCCGCTGCGCGCACTCGAGCTGGCGGCCAAGACCACAGCCTGCGAGAACCCGGACAAAGCCTGCCACGGCGAATCCTGCCCGCTGGCGCAAGGCTTCTATGACCGCCTGCCGGCCGCCCGGGAAGCTGCCTTGCAGCAGCCCATGCTGGACCGCGCCTCGGTGCGCGAAGTGGCCCTGGCCCATCAGGTCTGCCCCTACTACCTGCAATCGGAACTGGTGCGCTGGGCCGACGTGGTGGTGGGCGACTACAACTACTACTTCGACATCAGCGCCATGCTGTACAGCCTGACGCAGATGAACGGCTGGAAGGTCGGCGTGCTGGCAGATGAAGCCCACAATATGGTCTCGCGCGCCCGCAAGATGTACTCCGCCGAAATGGACCACGTGCGCCTGCGCGTGCTGCGCAAGACCGCGCCCGAAGCCCTGCGCAAGCCACTCGACCGCGTACATCGCCAATGGAGCGCCCTGGAAAAAGCGCAGGAAGCCGAATATGCCAGCCATGCCGAGCTGCCGGAAAAGTTCATGGCCGCGCTGCAAACAGCCTGCACCGAGATCGGCGACTACATGGCCGAGCACCCCGCCTGGTTCGACGCCGACGTGCTGGACTTCTATTTCAACGCCCTGCTGTTCGGGCGCCTGGCGGAAAACTTCGGCGAGCACTCGCTGTTCGACATTGAAAAATCCGACGTGGGCCGTGGCGCGGCGGCTGGACGCGCAAACTCGGTGCTTTGCGTCCGCAACATCCTGCCCGCGCCCTTCCTCAAGCAACGCTTCGAGGCCGCGCATGTGGTGGCCCTGTTTTCCGCCACGCTCAGTCCGTGGAACTACTACGCCGACACGCTCGGCATGCCGGCCGACACGGCGTGGATCGATGTTGCCTCGCCCTTCGACGCGCAGCAGCTGCAGGTACATATCGCCAGCCACATCTCCACCCGCTACCAGCACCGCGAGCGCTCGCTGGCGCCAATCGCCGCGCTGATGGGCGAGCAGTACCAGCGCCAGCCCGGCAACTACCTGGCTTTCTTCAGCAGTTTCGATTACATGGAAAAAGTGGCCCAGCTTTTCGCCGCCCGCCACCCGAACGTGCCGCTATGGCGCCAGGAGCGCCGCATGGATGAAACCGCGCGCGACGCCTTCCTTGCCCGCTTCAGGGAAGACGGCGAAGGCATCGGCTTCGCCGTGCTGGGCGGCTCTTTTGGTGAAGGCATCGACCTGCCTGGCGACCGCCTGATCGGCGCCTTCATCGCCACGCTCGGCCTGCCGCAGATCAATCCGGTCAACGAACAAATCAAGGCCCGCATGGAAACTGCATTTGGGGCCGGCTATGACTATACCTATCTCTACCCCGGCCTGCAGAAAGTGGTGCAGGCCGCCGGCCGCGTGATTCGCACCACCAGCGACCGCGGCACCGTGCACCTGATCGACGACCGCTTCGGCCGCCCTGAAGTCCAGGCCCTGCTGCCCGCCTGGTGGCAACTCGGCGCGTCCTAGCGCGTACGCTGGCCCGAGCCACACAGTAAAGCGTGATTCTCCTTGCGCTGGCGCACGATGGCCTGGCGCTCTTCTTCACTGACACTGACCGATCCGTTCGAATTGCCGAAGGCCAGCTTGGGGACCTTCTCGGAAAATTCGATCTGCTGTGCATCGCGCTTGCAGACTTCATCGTCAGTCATCGGCTTGTTGCTGCGGTGCTGGCTGGGGTTATAAGGCGCCTTCCCTGCGGTGCGCGCCGCAGTGTCGGCTGCCTCCTGATTCGCAGCCTCACGCTGGATACGACGTTCGCGCGATTCCAGTTCCTGCCTTTGCCAGTCGCCGGCAGGCGCCGCAGCCGGCTTCGCCACAGGGCGCTGCACTGCAATCTCTTTGCTCTTGACGCCGTCCTGCGGACGGTCGGAATAATGGACTTTGCCGTCGGCATCGGTCCACTTATAGAGTTGTGCGTGCGCCGGCAAGGCGGCCAGGGCGAGGATCAGTAGCAAGAAGATTTTCATAACGCGAAGTATATGAAAAACAGTTCCTGCCGTGTCTCACACATTGTCACCGCCTCGAATGTTCAGCTCCGCGCTCATTCTCACGCTCTTGGTCGTCACCTCATCAAACAGGCGACTGGTGATGGAATAAAGTGGAACAAAAAACATCGCCGGCGTAATGCACGTGACCGACGTCTGGAAGCACTCGGGGAACATCGCCCGGTTGTCCGGAATTTCCCTCAACATGTCTTCGTACGACAGCCATTTGACCGCGCCGCCGGTGGACCTGGTAATCACGTGCCCCATGTAGAAGGCCAGCAGGTACAGGAAATTCTGGTTGGCGTGCTTGTCCAGGAACGAGTCGAAGTCCGGCTTGAACTTGATGCGGATCTGGTCCAGCAAATGGTCGACGCGGTCCAGGCTCTCCAGGCTGCCATCCAGGTTCGACTGGCCCAGCGCAGTACTGAACGAGAGCCCGCCCGGGATTTCAGCCTTCGTGAAGAATGCGTTCAGGTACATCTGGGCTTGGTCATTCATGTCCATCTTTGCTGGCGGGGCGAATGACTGGAACAGCACCGAAACGCTGTCGTAGTAGCCCAGCACAGAATCGCCCCCTTCCCGCCCATTCTTAAGATGCTTGTGCACTTTATTGAACGGGAACGTCCCATTCGTTTCGTCAAACGCAATCGCATGGGTGCCGTCAAGTTCTACCCACTGGCCGCCAACGTTCCGTGTGATGCACTCGCCCAGATAGGAGCCGTAGACGCTGACGACACGATCGACATAGCTCTTGTCCCCTTGCTCGTGTTGCCGCTGCAGGAAATCGTCGAGCCAGGTCACGCCCTCCATGCTGTAGCCGGCCTTCTTGCCAAGCGCCTTATTGATGACCGATTCCACGAACTCGGCGTTATAGCGAATATCCTCCAGGGTGTCCTGGTCCAACGGGCCCATCTTCATTGAATCTGCCTTAAAATTGCTTACTTGCAAATTTTATCACGACACAATGAACTACCTGAAAGCACTCATCGGCACGCTGGTCGCGTTTGCCATCATTGGCGCGGCACATGCCAAGGGGCCAAGCGACAGGCAACAAATCCTGGACGCCATCCGGCCGCTGGCTGCTGAAGAACTCAACCAACCTGTCAGGATCAAGGTCAACACCTTAAATATCGACTCCGGCTGGGCCGTCCTGGTTGGAAACCTGGTGGGACCGCCTGGCAAGTACATCGATTGGGACAAGAGCGTCACCTGCCGGGCGGATCTCGACCGTATGTTGTGGGTTGTGCTGAGAAAGAAGAACGATGGCTGGCACGTCAAGCATCTGGACCCTTGCGCCTCTGAGCCACCCTACTGGTACATGGAACAATACGGCGGCTTCGTCTGGCCTTGCGGCGTTTATCGGGGACTCGTGGTATCCGGCACCGAAACGCTGGAAACCCAATGCCGCCGTGAACGCGGGACAAGGTAGGCCAGAGCCGAGGAGACCAGCGTCCCCGGCAACGGATTCGTTATTGCTTTGAGCGCATGTCGAGATAGCTGCCCTTGCGCGGTTCGACTGGAGTGCCGTCTTTGAATATTTCAAACTTCTTGCGGCCTGAAACGACGACCGAGAATTGCTCCGGGAGTGCCAGGAAATCCATGATGTCCGGCCGCTTGAGCATCGCCTCGTAGACGGACATCACCTCTAGATCGTCCTTCGACTTGCTCTTGGTTCCCAATTCCGTCAGGACCCAGCCGGTGACGCCGTCCTGTTTCTTTGCCCGGATCATGATGATCGAAGGCGCTTGCAATGCACCAGGCGTCACCATCAGGGGATGATGAAATGGCGCGAACCGGATCGCCTTCGTAGCGCCCAGGCTATCGGCTGCATAGCGCTGCCGCCGCACGATCTTGAGCGTCCTGGTAACGCTTGGCACGAACTTGAACGGGATCGTTTTCATGTCAGGCTCCAGGACCCGAAGCTTGCCATCCTCCGCAGCTTCAAGCTTCAGGGGCACAGGGCCGACGAGCAGTGTTTCGCCGGCCTTGAACTTCTCGCCAGCTGCGACCATCTCTTCCAAGGTCTCACGGAACCACTGCGCGTCCTTTTCGCCTAAAGATCCATCATCCACGGAGAAGACAAATTCAGGCTGGCCGTACTTTGTGCACTGGGTCGTCGAATAGTCTTGAGCGGCGGCAGCGCTCCCGATGAAGGCCGCGATGAAAATAAAGCGTAAAAGATTCTTCAGCATTTGGGTGGTGGTTTGAAGGGAAAACGAGCCGCGTCGACGAGCGAATTCGAGTCAATCACGACTCGCAGTGGTAGTGGAAATAGTGCGCATGCTCACGCCCCCGCACCAACAAGACCTGACCGAAGCAGTATTCACATCCATCTTCAAGCACAAATCCTTCAGTAACGTTGGCCGGCTCCGGCAGATCCATCGACTTCTTTGCTCGCGCGAGGCCAGTCGCGATCGTCCCCAGAATACGTTGCAGTACCGATGGCCCGACCGCTCTTATCCTACCGGCGCCATGATCAAGATTTCTGTCCTGGGACATGCTCCATGACCAAAATGGATCAGGCTCCACATGTTCAGGCCAGGCGGCTTTCCTCATATGCACCAGACCATAAGGAACGGAAAAGCCAGATACATCAGCCTCAACGAGCTCTGAGCATGCCAGGAAGCCTTCGGGAACTGGCTCCAAAGAATCGAAGAGAATGCGATCGGTTCGGATCACGTTGGCGGTCGCAGAGGGCCAGCCTATGCGTTTGGTTAATTAGCAATCCACGCAGTTTACCGCATCACGACGAAAGCTGCGCGCGTCGATAGTGCATGGCGATTGCACCGTTGCGCAAGGGCTCCGCTGAAATCAACTCAAGCCGCCGCGTGCTGGGCAGCCCGCCTTGGTACAGGGTCGGGCCGTGGCCGGCGATCCTGGGATGGACGAGGAATTTGTATTCATCGATCAGGTCCAGCCGATCCAATTCGGTCGCGAGCTTGCCGCTGCCAAGGAGTACTCCGCCCGGGGTCCCGTCTTTGAGCTTCTGAACACCTGCACGCAGGTCGCCCGGAATATGGTGGCTATTGGTCCAAGGGTAATCCCTGCGCGTCGACGACACCACGTATTTCGGCTTGGCCTGCAGCTTGACCGCCCACTCGCGCATCGCCGGTGCCGCCTCCACGTCGCCGCCGGCGACCGCTGGCCAATAGCTCTCCATCATCTCGTAGGTGACGCGGCCCCAGAGCATCGCTCCGGCCTCATCCATGAGCCGCGTGAAGAAGGCGTGTGTCTCATCGTCGGCGATGCCTTCCTGATGGTCGATGCAGCCGTCAAGCGTGACGTTGATACTGAAGGTCAAGAGCCCCATGGCGCCCTCCTCTCATCAAAACACTAACAATCAAATCGCTACTTTCGAAATGGGCGTACGTCCAATCTCTACAAGGCGCACACCGTTGAATTGAAACTGATCCATGCATTTCCGGTCTATGTTAAATTCTGCGCCAATGATATCAAATCGATAACTAGCATGACTTACCTCAATGCCGCCGTTCCAGAGGCCCTGCTCGGCACGGCCCAAACCAACCGGCTGTTACGCCTTTCCTTCCCGCATGAGGATGGTCCGCGCGCGCTCATGCTGGCCAACCGGCTGGATGCCGAGGAAGGCTTGTCGCGCGACTTCCGCTTCACCGTAGAAGTGCTGTCGAACGACGCCAGCATACCCCTCACGGACGTACAAGGACGCATGGTAACCATATCGCTGGTGCGCGAAGACGGCAGCCTGCGCTACTTCAACGGCTACGTATTCGAATTCCAGTTCGTGAAGACCGACGGCGGCCACGCTTTCTACCGCATGCAATTGGCGCCATGGATATCCTACCTGCGGCTCCGGCGCGACTATTACCTTTTCCACAGCAAGACGGTCCAGCAACAGACCACCGACATCTTCAATGATTACCCGGTCGCGGACTGGCAAGCGCGCATCCATGGCGAAGACGCCGGGATGACCGATGCCTGCCAGGCAGCGGAAAGCGATTACAACTACCTTCACCGCCGCTGGGAAGAACGCGGTTGGCACTACTGGTATGAGCACCGTGCAGACGGCCATACCCTGGTGCTGGCCGACGACACGACCCGCGCCGACGCCATCGATGGCGAATCGCCAGAGATTCCTTTCCAGCGCGAAGCCGGGGCGCAGGAAGACGACGCCATCGGCGACTGGTCGCCAGTGCGACGCATCGTTCCCGGCAAAGTCGCGCTGGCCAGCTTCGACTTCAAGAACCCCCGCCCTGAGATGACCAACCTGCCCGTGCTCAACGACCAAGGCAAGGTGCACCAGGTCGAAACTTACGACTACACGGGCGCGTATGGATTCATGGCCGGCGACGACGGCGACGCACAAGCCCGCAGGCGCACCGAAGAAATCGAAGCCGGTGCCAAGCATTTCGAAGCCGGCGGCAACGACCGCACTGCGCAACCCGGCCGCTGGTTCCGCCTGACCGGGCACTTCGACAGCCAGGACAGCGAGTTCATGATCCTGGAAGTGCGGCACAGTGCCAGCAATAACTACCAGACCGGCGCCCTCGCCCCAGCCCACTACAGCAACTCGCTGACCTGCATCGGCAGGAACGTTCCATGGCGTCCGGGACGCGGCTTCAACAGCGAAGCTCCCAAGCTCTATGGCCTGCAGACAGCTACCGTGGTTGGCCCGGCCGGCGACGAAATCCATACCGACGAGTATGGCCGCGTGCGCGTGCAGTTCCATTGGGACCGAGTGGGCCAGTATGACGAAAAGAGTTCCGCCTGGGTGCGGGTCGCCACGGCATGGTCCGGCCCGAATTTCGGCATGACGTCGATCCCGCGCATTGGTACCGAGGTGATCGTCCAGTTCCTCGATGGGAACCCCGACCGTCCCCTGATTACAGGCATGGTGCCCAACGCGCAAACCATGCCGCCGTGGACACTGCCGGACAACAAGACGCAAAGCGGCATCCTGTCGCGCTCCACGCCGGGCGGTGGCTACGACAATGCGAACGCGATCCGCTTCGAGGACAAGAAAGGCGCCGAACAGCTTTGGCTGCACGCCGAAAAGGACCAGTTGACCGAAGTCGAACACGATGAGGACAAGTGGGTCGGCAACGACCGGCGCAAAACCATCGACCACGACGAGACCAGCCACATCAAGCACGACCGCACGGAAACCGTTGACAACAACGAAACCATCACCGTGCACAACGACCGCAAGGAACGCGTCGATCATAACGAAACTATCAGCATCGGCGACAACCGTACCGAGGACGTTGGAAAGAACGAGACCATCGACATCGGCGGCACGCGCAATGTCACCATCGGCCACATGAAAATTGAAACCGTGGGATTGGCAAAGATCGTCACCATCGGCGGCGCATACCAGACTTCGGTCGGAGCGGCCATGAACACCACCGTGGCCCTGATGCAGGCCGAGGAAGTGGGCTTGTCGAAAACGGTGATGGTCGGCCAGAAGATCTCCTACACCGCAGGCGACGAGTTCCGTATTGAGGTTGGCGCCAGCACCTTCGTCATGAAAAAGGACGGTCGCATCGAGATTTCGGGCAAGGAAATCATCATTCGCGGCTCGAAGAAAGTCGAATTGCATGGCGACGACGTCGACACCAATCCGGTAGGTTGAACGTGGAGCTCCCGGCAATCCCGAGCCTGCGCTTCGACAACCGCACCGGGTTCGACGCGCTGCATTTCGATACTCTCGACCAGAATGGCGCGCTCTTCCATGTGATCGCCGCCAAGACGGCTTACGCGCTTGGCCCCTGCGATGAGCAAGGCCGCGCTCAACTGATCGCCCTTGAGGAGCCGGCGCCCTTGCACGTGACCGATGTTCATCACGAGGACGATATCGAGCAGAGCGTCCGTTACGAAAGCGACCTGGCGCCATTCAAGCCGCTATGCGACATCGTCGTGGTTGGCGACGCCCACGCGCCAGCCGGCGCTGAAGTGTGCGCGTTCGAGGTATCGCTGCGAGTCCAGCGCCCTGGCCAGCCGTCGCCGCTGCCGGAACGCCCGCAGCCGCTCAATCCGATGATGCGCCTGTCGCACGACGTTGAGCAGGATTGGCTGCAGCGCGTGGCCGCCGCGCAGAACGCCGTCACGCCCGGCGAGGTCCTGGTCGACAAGACCCTGCGGGTTACCGGCGAACGCCGCGTATACCGAAACGCCGCTCCGGAGCGCTGGCTGAAATCCACCTTGCGCGCGTGCTCGCTGGGCATGGCGGATGCTGTCCCCTGGCGCCTGAGCACGGCCAGCGCCCCCGCACGCACGCCGCTGCGCTACGAACTAGCCTATGGCGGCAATTGCCGGATCGAAACCGGCAGCGCCGACGCCGGCCGGGTTCCCGCCAAGCACAGGCTCTCAACAGAACAACGCCAAGCGTATCCGGACCCGGCAACGGCTCCGGAGGCGCATGACAGCTGCCAGCAAAATCCACTTGGCCGTGGCTTCGCCCCCAACTGGTACCTGGAGGCCAGCCGCACCGAATCCTTGCCTGCGCCGCGCATCGAATATTCTGACCAGGCTTTTACCGCCAGCGGGTTCTGGCAAATGGTGGGCGGCGGCAAGCCGCAAGCGCCGGCTGGAATGGGCTATGTTGGCCGGGGTTGGCTTCCGCGCCGGGAGCTGATAGGCCAGGTCGACATGAAAACCAGCTGGAAAGACGACGAGGTTCCCCTGCTGCCCAAGGATTTCGATTTCCGCTACTGGAACGGCGCCCCGGCCGACCAGCAATGCCCATACATCGAAGGCGGCGAGCAGTTCCATCTCACCAACCTGTGCGCTGCAAATGCTCCCTACGCCCGCGTTGACGACCAAGGCAACAGCACACTCTCCTTCACGATGCCGAAGGAATCCCTGTTCCTGCTTGGGGTCGACGCCGATTCGGCCATCGCCGCCATGCCGATGCTCATCGACACGGTGGTGGTCGACCTCGACGCCGGCCAAGTTGAATTGACCTGGCGCATCGCCATCTCCGCCGCCGACGACTTCCAGGAAGTACGACTGCACCATGCCAACACGCCGCAAGCGCTGGAGCGCCTGAATGCCTGGCACGCCGAAACCGAAACGCAAAGCGTCTAAGATTCCATGGCTCACGAAACCGTCACCAAGTCCAAACGCTTTTACTGCGTCAGCCTCACTCCGGATATCTGCAAAACTCCGGTAGGCAATTCCGTCGTACCCATCCCATACACGATTACCGGGGAGTTCAAGGATGCCAAGGACGTATCCCGCTCGGTGAAGACGCAAAGCGCCCCGGTCTTCCTGCATAACAAAAGCGTGATCCCCAGCGTCAAAGGCGACGAACGCGGTACGCTGGGTGGCGTCAAAAGCGGCACCTACCTCAAAACGGTTGAATCGAAAGACTACAGTTCCACCAAAGGCGCCAACGGCACGCAGACCATCCAGGAGTCGCGCATTGTCTGGATGAACAACCGCAACACCATCGGCCGGATCTACGAACGCGGTGTGCAAGCGGCGCGCACGCGCTTGCAAAACCTTGGAAGAGCGGCAAGCGAAACACTGCACGACGCGGCCCAAGGCTACAAGGACAACGTATCGGACAGCCTGCACCAGTTCGGCAAGGACGCGATGGACAAAGGCGGCGACATCGCCATGGGCAGTGCCGCCGTGGGTGTAGGCGGACTTGCAGTCGGCGCCACCGGCGTCGGGCTGCCCGTCGCCGCGGCGATGGAAACGACGGCGGCAGCCGGCGGCGTAACCGCCGGCGCAGTGACAGCGACTGGCTATGCTGCCGACACCTCGGCCACGGTACTGGACCAGGCGGCCGACTATATCCTCACCGGCAAAACGCCGGATATCGTGACCGCCGCAACCGGCATGGCCTACAGCGCGGCAGAAAACCTGGTATTCAAGAAGGTCGCCAAGGTCGGCAGTTTCCTGAAGAAGCTCATGCCGACGAAGAAAGCCAAGCCTGGCTCGACACCACCGGCGCAGCCCAAACCCCAGCCCAAGGCAACCGGCGGCGACGGCAAGGACGGTCACGACGGCGGCAAGACCAAGCAGGTCAAGGAACCCAAGTCCGACAAGCCGTCCGACTGCTGTCCCAAGGATGGCGCGCCTGGCGGCAAATCCGTCAAGAGCAGCCACCCCGTACACTTCGGCACCGGGGAGGAAATCCTGCCGCAAACGGACTTCGTCCTGGAAGGACCGAAGCCACTGGCCTGGACCCGCACTTACCGTTCCGGCTCGGAGACCGAAGATTGGGGCCTGCTGGGCGCACGCTGGGGCACGCCCTACACCAGCAGCATCTCCATTTGCGCGAAAGGCATCGTCTACCACGAGGCCAGCGGCCGAGCAATAAGGCTGCCAACGCTGGACATCGGCCAGGAACACGACCACCGCGGCGAAGGCTTCACCCTGCGGCGCGACAGCGACCAGCAAGTCACCCTGACCTGGCGCGACGGCGCCACCGATACCTTCAGCGCAGGTCCTGACGGATGGCTGCCGCACGGCTACGATGGCGTCAACGCCATGCTCGCGCCCCGCTCACCCATTCGCACGCAACGCTACTACCTCGCTCGCCGCGCCGAACGCGATGGCAGCGGCATCACCATCGAGCGCAATCATGCGGCCCGGCCGGGCGAAGTCCTTCTCCGCGTGCGCACCGACGACGGCCTGACGATCGAAGCACTGCGGGACACTTACCTGCCGGTTGAATCAGGCCCCGAGCCACAGTTCGCCGCGCCGCGCATCGGCAGCATCGAACAAGTGCTGCCGGATGGCACCCGTCTATGCCACGTGCGCTACCGCTACGAAGCCGACCTGCCCGACCTGGTCACGGCAACTGCGCCAGCGGGCTCCTTCGAAGCGCTGCCGCTACGCTGCAACCTGGTTGAGCAAAGCAATATCGCCGACCAGTCGCGCAGCTATACGTACAAACATCATTTGCTGGTGCATTACACCACCTACTCCGGCTTCGCCCATGGCCTGGAATGGGTCAGCCTCGCCTTCCTGCGCGAGCGCTGGGCCGACAATGCCCTCGACGACGCGCAACTGTCCGAGCGTTGCGCTATCACAGTTGGCAACAGCTACCAGGCCCGCGCCGTCCGCACCACGACGGCCGACGGCCGCGATGAAGTCCAGATCGCGTACATCGACGCCGACACCACCCGCGTCACCGAGCCCGATGGCGGTGTGCTGGAATACCAGTTCAACTCACAATGGCTGGCCACCAGCGTGCACCGCATCGGCCCGGACGGCAGCCCCCGCTCACTGGGAAGGCGCGAATGGGACCGCGACGGCATGCTGTTGGCCGACATCGATGCCGACGGCAACGACAGCCGCTATAGCTACGACAGCGCAGGCAACCTCATTTCGATCACTGACGCGCAGCAGAATGTAACCAGAATCGAATACGATGCGCACAACCAGCCGATCGCCGTAACGGACGCGCTGGGCTACACCACGCGCACCGCTTATGACGGCGCAGGCCGAATTGCCGACCGCACCGATGCCTTGGGCCGCCGCACCGCCTATGACTATGACGCGAAAGGCCGCCTGTCCATCGTGACAGATGCACGCGGCGGCAACAAGCGCCTGTCGTACGACGCTGCTGGCCGCCTTGCTTCATACACCGACTGTTCGAACTTCACTACTCGCTACAACTACGACTCGAATGGACGCCTGAGCGAATACATCGACGCCATTGGCAACACCACCCGTTACCAATACAACCAAGTCGGTCAGATGACGTCGATCATCTACCCCGACGGCACAACTGAAAGCTTCGCTTACGATGCAGACGGCAACCTGGTTACTCATACCGATGCAAAAGGACAGCGCACGCGCTACCACTTCGACGGACACGGCGCGCTGGTCCAGAAGATCGATGCGAAAGAACAGGTTCTGCGCTACAAGTACGACAAGGCGCTGAGGCTCGTTGAGCTTATCAACGGCAATGGCGACTCCTACCTGTTCAACTACGACGCCGAGAGTCGTCTGGTCAGCGAAACTGGTTTCGACGGCAAGGTCACCACCTTTACGTACAGCCCCGCCGGCAATCTCCTGGCCAGCAACAGTGCAGGCATCACCACCGATTTCGCTCGCGACGCACTAGGCCGATTGCTCGCAAAAAGCAGCCCAGACGGCGCAGTACGTTACGCCTATGACGCGCTTGGCCGCCTCACCGCCGCAGCCACGTCCCAAGCCGAACATCGCTTCGTCTACGACGCAGTGGGACAACTCGTGGAAGAGCGCATGGCCTACTCTCCCGGTCCTGTGCGCCTACCCGGCGAACCTAAAGAATATATCGCTGCGTTCACGATGACCCACGCCTACGATGATCTAGGCGATCGTATCCAGACCATCCTGCCGAACGGCCGCAGGGTTGATACGCTGCGTTACGGCAGTGGCCACTGGCACGGCACCCTATGGCAAGGCAGATCGCTGGTCGACCTGGAGCGGGATCACTTGCACCGCGAGACGCTGCGCCAGTTGGGTAGAGACAAAGAACGCCTTACGGAGCGGCGCACCTACGATCCGCAGTCGCGACTGGACTCGTTCACTCTCGACAAAGGAGCCCAGCGCCTGGCCGAACGCCGCTATGAATATGATGCAGCCAGCAATCTGGTACACATCGACGATAAATTCGGCGGCAGCATCCGCTACACCTACGATCCGTTAGGCCAATTGCTTTCTGCAATTCAGCCCGACTTGACCGAAACGTTCGCCTTCGATCCAGCCGGCAACCTGCTCGATCCCGACGCTATGGCAGAGCCCATCAGCACACGGCAGATATTACGCGAGCTGGATGAGCAGCCCGCCCCCGGTACGGCTGCGCCTCGACTTGCAAAAGTCACGCATAACCTGCTTCGGCAGTACATCGGGTATGAGTACCACTACGATGAGCAGGGAAATACCGTCATCAAACGCCCTCGCCTAGCGACAAGAGCCAACGATGAGGGTATCCTCGCGTTCGAATATGACTCGGAAAACCGTCTGACCACCGCCACCCGCACGTTAGCAAACTCGCGGCAGGTGGTGCGCTACAGTTACGACGCGTTTGGGCGTCGCATCGCCAAGCGGATCGAAGAACAGCAGTTGCAAGGCCGTCAAACTGCCCCGTTTTCAGGACCTAATCACGCAGCCATTTTCACTCTATTCATTTGGGATGGCGACGTTCTGGCGCAAGAGATTCAGCTGAGAAATACCATCACGTATCTGTACGAACCGGACAGCTTTGTTCCTCTCGCGCGAATTGAGTCCGGAGATGGATGCTGCGAATACCCGTCAATCGCGACACACATTCCGCAGGTTGATGCATGGGAGCCAACGTCGTCACCAAACGACGCTGATGCACATGTGAAGTCTCGGCATTTGCATCTCCAAGCTCATCTCGCTCAGCTACATTCCGACCACTTGATGCGGCGGCTCGCACGCTCAGAGATGAATGCAAAAAATGACCGTGTCTTGCACTACCAATGCGACCATTTGGGTACGCCACTTCAGTTGCTTGATGAGAACGGCACGGTTGCTTGGAGGGGGCGCTATCGCGCCTGGGGACGGATATTCCAGCCTTTGCCATGCGCGGTGACACAACCGCTCAGGTTCCAAGGACAATATGAGGATTTTGAAACAGGGCTATATTACAACCGGCACCGTTATTACGATCCAGACGTAGGACGATTTACGTCGCAAGATCCGATTGGGCTCAATGGTGGGGTGAATACGTACGAGTATTCTCCAAATCCTGTCACTTGGATCGATCCACTCGGATTACGAAAGCGTTTAAACCCAAATAAATCCTACGAAACCTTTGCTGGGAATCATGCAAAGAAACTAGATAACAATCGGATGCCAATTAACTCTTGCTTTGCTGGAAAGGTAATGAAAGGGGATGACCTTCCGGTGAGTATCAGAGGCAAGTATCCGCACGGAGTACCGTTTAATATGCTTGGCTTCCCAGATTTTTCGCGCTACGCAGCGCGAACTGTCAACATTAAACAATTCAAATCTGATAGCATCGATTTTAGGAAAGCTAATGAAGCTGCCTTTGGAAAAGGCAATCCTTTTGGCGATAAAGCCCCAGAAGGATTTAGGTGGCACCACCACCAAGAAAGTGGGAAATTGCAATTAATTCCACAAGACATTCATGATGAAGTAAAACACACCGGTGGAGCTTCCATATCAGGATGCCGTACTCGATAAATACCTACAACCCATCACAATGATTACCTTCAAGCCGCTAGGCACAACCGAAATTGAACTTAACGAACTAGTTAAGCTTGGGCTGAAATATGATAAGCGTCAAAAGAGGCAAATGCTTGCAGCAGGAAAAAGTTCACCACCAGAAAAACATCAGGTCACAGCCTTTGAAAACGCAATTTGTCACCCGCTGCCAGGAGATTACCGAAAATTCTTGTTGGAAAAGAACGGAGGAATTCCTAGCAAATCCAAAGTACGCACTTACGACAATATGGAAAGAATCGTTCAACATCTCTATGCATTGACGAACCAGTCAAAACAATTCACCATCGGGCACTTCCTGGAAGTTTATCGGAACAGACTTCCCACAACAATGCTTCCGATTGGCGATGACCCAGCGGGAAATCTTTTCCTTATTGGTATAGCCGACGATCAAAACTACGGAAAAGTCTTCTTCTGGGATCACGAGCAAGAGGCTGACATGGAAAATCAACCATATGCTAAGAATATATCCATCGTCGCCCAATCCTTCTCCGAATTTTTAAATAAACTTCAATAATGAGATATTCAAAGCCAAGTGCGGAAGAACAGGATCTGTTAGAGATCAAGTGAGCGGCAGAACTACAAAGTGGATCAAATACAGAAACGGCTGCATTCTCTATCGCCAATGGAATCACTTGGTCGAGCCACGAGAGTACAACTGCAGCAAAAGACTATCGAGCACGAATATTGGCAATGATCTCGAATTTGCAGACCCGTCGAGAATGGCGTCTATCTGGACAGGTGAATACCCAGCCGGAAAATTATGCGCTTTTCAACTTGACAAGTTAGACCTATTTACATAAAGATCAAATATGATTCGACCATGCTGAGGATCCCTATATGGAAAACGACGATTCGGCCTCTGATCCAAATTTCAATTATGGACATTAACGAGAAAATTGGCTGGGCCGAGCTTTTGGTACGCGCATTACCCCTGCTAACGTATTTGGAGAGTGACTCATTTTACCGTGTAAGGTATTGGGGAACTACGTCCGGCCGGCTCATCGTCACTGACCCATGTATTGCTATGGATTACGCCATTGATGATTCGGGAGACAGATTCGATGACTGGGAGTCGTTAACAGATTCATCTGAAATATTTCCGGACAACTTTGAATGGAAAAGCTGGATCACCTACAACCTGAACAAAAACGACTATTTCGACCTATCAAAGAAAAATTTCAACGGCGCAGACGTAAAGTTGACAGATTCTGGAGTTTGTCTAATTAATGAATTGATGCATAGGGACATCAAGATTTTACTAAACTGTTATGCAAACGACTTTTTCCCAAAAATCTGGTCAGAGATATTGGAGGTTTATCTAAGCGATGGTTTCCCTTGTGGTTGGAATGGCATGTACCCATCAGGTGATTTGGTAGTATTTTCAAATAATTGAAGCATGACCTATTTCCGTCTTAGATCGCCCTCTGTTTAGCGTAACGGTGAGGAGACGTTCTTTATGATTCCACAGAAAGTAAAAAACTATTTGACAAAAGATGGAGGTGATGTCCTGAGGCAGAACAATCAAGGGGCACTTCATGCGCTCAGTCGTAATAGTAATGTCCATCCCCCATGTTACGGAAGAGCTATACTTTGGGTAGACAACTATTAATTACTTCGCCAACGCCAGACGTCGTCGAACCCCGCATTGGAGGACCAGCATTAATCGGTGAGATTGTAAGTTGGCCTGTAAATGCAAGAGGCAATCCATTAATTCTGGTTGCATCATTACCAAATAGCTTCATTTCAAATGCTACCGGGCTTCGACTTGCACCTGATCTTTACACCTCTGTCTTTTCGTATTATTCGGAGGTAGATTATTTTCTCGATGAAATCACTTACCACGGTACTCGGGAAGAACTTGAATGCTTGCGGCGCGGCGGCACGAAAGTACTCCAGCATCGTCCCGGCTCCTGCGTAGCTCAATCCGTTGGCATTCCACCTCATCGGTTCGAACTGGGCGAATTTTGTTCAGATGATAATGATTGCGGATCGAGAATCGGTGGCACCCCAAATTTCTTCAAGATGAATTTCTTGGTTTGCAAGATACGTCCTTTGTACTTCGATTAAGAAGCTCAGACTTTCCTGAAAAGTTTAAGGATATATTTGGAATTCTTGATGCATTGGGGTATCTGTATCTGCGGCAAATGTGTGATTCACCTGAAAGCGGCCTGTTCTTTATCCAAACGACCTAGACGCCCCATTTATTGATAGTTTTAAGATTTTGCCTCTATGGATTTCGATTGCGCAATTAAGAAAACCAGAACCCAGATCAAATATGGTCGTGTAGTGGATGCAGGTCGCTCGCTCTATTCGCTACTTGAACAGTATCAAGGAACCGAGCAGGAAGCTCTATTGCTGGCGATCCTTGCACTTGAATTGTGTTATCAAACAGGCGCTTATTCGGAAGCCATTCCGTTGCTCGAACGTCTTTTGCAACTTGACATTTCAATTGAGGTCAGAAATCGGGCTCTTGGCACCTTATATGTCTGCAAGAAAAAGATAAGCATCGTCACCATTGACGCCAGCTTGGACAATGTCGAGCTGGAGGCCCTCATGAACCTGATTCGTAAGGGCCACATTTTTGATTTTGGCGCACATCCTAATGGCTTACGCAATAGCATATTTACCAACGACGTCGAGCAAGCGCAGTGGCTGGCCTGGCATCAAGGAATTGAAGAGCCATTTAAATCCTGGAACGGATTGAGGGCTCATGCATCACGCCAGCTGTATTCGCACTGCCGGGAAAAAGGGATAGAAACAAAGTCCTTTGATAAGTGCATTGCATCCCAAATCGTTGAAATCTGCGAGCAAAACATAGCTGGCGAGATGATGCACTTCTTTGACGATGTCTATGGTGACCTGATACAGATCGCGAAGGCTAAACTTGTAGGTTTCGAACCGGACTTGTATAAAAAGATGTGGAGAGCTTACAAAAACGGCTTCTTTCCCTGTGGATGGAAAGGCGAATTTCCGAACGGGAAGCTGTGCATCTTCTTTCCAGACCCGGTCTCCCATTAACTATAATATTGAATCCGACGCCAGAGCTGCATTTGAAAAAGATCGTCAGGCGGAAGACATCGTCTTTGCAAGTTCTATAAGCGACTGGTCATAGCGAGATAGTTCAATTAATCATGAAGAAAAATGGGAGTGAAGTCCGACTTGCCGCAGGCCAACTGCTCGACTTCTTAAGCCGGCCTACTTTCTTTGACCAACCTTACACTGGAGACTTAAAAACTCATCGGGTAATTTTTGACATATCAGAAGCTGTCGCGCGCTCCACGGATGACTCTGGCGAACGGTTCGAAGACTGGCAGGACCTGCTGGAGTCGGTCACGCCGGCTTGGCCGGAAATGCCTCGTGAAATTGAAAGAAGAACCATAGAGCTTCTTGACCAGATGACAAGCAAGCTGTATCCCAGCGCACTTAACGAAACCCTGATCAACAATATGCAGGGCGATGTTGCCAGGTTACTCCATTGCCATGCCTACGGCGACGTGCATCAGCTGTGGAAAGCAGTACAACAAGCCTATCTTGACGGAGGAATGCCTTGCGGCTGGGAGGGCCGCTATCCTGAAGGACGAATGGTAGTATTTTCAGCAGTCCACCTGGACCACGAACAAGAGGCCAATACGGAAATCCAGCCTTACTAAGGCAACATTTTCTTTGCCGCCGAGTCGTTCGCCAACTTCCTGTACAGGCTTCAGCAAAAGCACATTCTTCGCTATAGCCCTTTCACCTTCTGGTAACCGGTGCGGCTCACAGGAATCTTTCGCCCGTCTTTCAGCACGGCGCAATGGCTATCCTTGGTGGCCTGCTCGATGCGCTCGATGCGCTCGACATTGACGATCCACGAACGATGTAGCCGCACGAAACGGGTCTGGTCGAGTTGTTCCTCGAGCTCGGACAGCCGCTGGTTCTTCAGGTATGGCTTGCCCTCGGCCAGGATCTCGACGTAATCGTCCTGCGCTTCGATGGTGTCGATGCGCTCGGCGGCAATCACGTGCACGCGAGAGCCGTCACGAATCAGCACACGTTCCAGCGGGCCGTTGCGGGTCGCCGCCTCGGTCGCCATCTGCGCCACTGGCGGACGCTCGCTACCGAGGCGAGTGCGCACATGCGCCACGGCCTGGTCCAGCCTTTCCTGCGGATAGGGCTTGAGCAGGTAATCGATCGCATGGACCTCAAACGCCTTCAGCGCGTACTGGTCATAGGCCGTGGCGAACACATAGTGCGGTTTGCTGCCCGCTAGTTCCACCACTTCAAAGCCATCGAGCTTTGGCATCTGGATATCGAGGAACACGACATCCGGCTCCAGTTCGGCAATCGCCTTGACGGCTTCGAAGCCGTTGCCGCATTCGGCGACCACTTCCACGTCAGCGTGGGCCCGCAGGTATTCCCGCATGACGCCGCGGGCTAATTCTTCATCATCGACAATGATGACGCGCATGGTTCAGGACTCCTTCGTCTCGGCGGGCAGCGTCAGGGCTACCCGGTATTTATTGTTTTCGTGCCTGCAGTGCAGGCTGGCCTGGTGGCCATAGGCCGCCGCCAACCGCTCCCGCACGTTGACCAGGCCAATGCCATTGCCCTTGCGGGGCGGCGTGTCCGGGTCAGTATCGTTTTCGACTTCAACCTTCAACAGCGAGCCTTCGCGGCGGGCGTCGATGCGCACTGTGCCGCCTTCCGGCATGCCGCCGATGCCGTGCTTGACCGCGTTTTCCACCAGCGGCTGCAGGATCATCGGCGGCAGCAGGCATGGCAGCGCCGCTTCATCCACTTCCTGCTGCACGCCAAGACGCGCGCCGAAGCGCACTTTTTCGATCGCCAGGAAGTGGCCGATCAGGCGCACCTCCTCTTCCAGCGTGATCTTGCCCTGCGCCTCAATCCCCAGGCTCTGGCGGAAGAAGTCCGACAGTCGCTGCGTCATGTCGCGGGCCCGCTTGGCGTCGATCGAGGTCAACGCGCTGATCGAGTTCAGGCTGTTGAACAGGAAGTGCGGGTCGATCTGGGTGCGCAGCATGCGCAATTCCGCATCGCGCGCCAGCAGCTTTGATTCCAGTTCGCGCTGCTCAGCCTGGCGGGCCCGGACAAACTCGCTGACCAGGTAATTCAGGCTCGCCAGCAGGCCGTACATCAGGACACCGAGCGAAAACAGCAAGGCCGTCAACTGGGGCCGGATCGCAATGCCTTCGGCGCCGAACGATTCCGCCCCAACGTTCCAGAGGCGCATCAGGAACACCCACAGGAAGCCGGCCCAGACGGCTGCGGTCAGCATCGACACCAGGATCACCGACGGGCTGCGCTCGCGCAACGGATTGGCCTTGCACATGTAGTAGGCCGAAAACCCGGCGCCAACCGAAAACAGCAGGGTCACCGGCACCGCAAACAACATGGCGCGCAGCCATGGTTCGTCGCCCAGTTGGGCCACAGCCCCGCCTAGTCCGATCCCCAGCAGCAGCCATACCGTCAGGTACAGCAGCACGCCGCTGCGACTGGTCAACACGCGCGGCATCAGTTGCGGATTTCCAGGCCGCCCATGATCACGGTGCCGCGGATGACCAGGCGCTTGCTGTTGTCCTTCGGCTCCATGGTCTTTTCCTCAAAGCCGCCCAGGATCGGCGTGCCTTCCAGCTCCACCGTCCAGTCGGCCGGCACCTTGATCGAGATGCCCCCCATCAAGGCGAACACATTGAGTACGGCAACGCCGTTCAGCGACGCAGTGCGCATATCGAGGTCGATGCCGCCCATGATGCTGGTCAGGTCGCCGCCACGGAAGTCCTGGGTGGTCACCTTGCGCTGGAACCCGCCGAGAACGGCCGTCAATTCCAGTACGCGCTCACTGGTTTCGCCTTCCGACACGCCGAACAGCGACGTATCGTCGGCAAAGCCGCTGGCGACAGAGCTTTCACTGTCCGGCTGCCTGCGGCGCTTGCTGGCACGGAACACCATCATCAGGCCCAGGCCGATAATTCCGATCGGGAAGATGACCTTCCAGCTGATGTAGATCAGGCCGAGGCCTTTCAGCAGCGACAGCGCGCCGAAGCCGATCATGAAGATCCCTGCCACTGCTGCCCCGCTGCCGCGCCGCGGCGCTTGCGCCAGGGTCGAGGCGCCGACCACCATCAGGATGAAGGGCCAGAAGTGCACCCGCATGTCGAGGTCGATCCAGCCCAGGTTATCGATCAGGAACAGGAAGCCGGCCAGGATGACGGCGGCGCCGATCAGCATCTGGGATGCGGTATTACGTTCGCGATGGCTGCGGTTGCGCATTATTGGTTCTCCTCTTTATTGGCGCTGTATTTAATCACAACTGGCTGCACCAGCAGGCAGATTCCTGCAATGATGACCAGGATGGGCCAGCTGTTGTGGAAAGTCAGGCCCCAGATATGCTCGAACGACATGTAGAACCAGCCGGCGAAGGCGATATGGCACAGGCCATCCACCACATGCTTCGGCGTGGTCGGCGGGATCAGTTTGACGGCGCCGAAAGCCATGGCCAGGAAAGGCCAGTAACGCCACAGCTGGCCAATTGGCGGAATGTCGATATCGGTCAGGAACAGCACGCCGACGGCGATCACGATCAGGCCCCAAAGCAGCTGGCTGCGCGATTGCATTTCTTTGCTCATTTCTTGCTCCCCGTTGATTGGATGGATGAACGATACCGGGGAGCGAATGGCGGCGAAACGGCTTTTCGGCGAACGGCGGCGGCGGCTCGGTGAATGGCGAAAATTTCAGCGAACGGCGAAAAAAAAACCCGCCAGTCGGCGGGTCATATGGCAGTACGGGGGTCTAGCGCCCTGTTTCCATCTTCGGCTCGAACAGCATCAAGCCCCAGCCCAGCTGGCGGCGAATCTCCTCTGGCGATGGAGGTGGCTTGACGGCTTGAGAACGGCGTTCGAGGTACTCCCTTACCACGTACTTGGATGGGTGGTTGGTCTGGGTCATGATAGGCCTCCGTATTCTGTTTGTGGGCCGGGGTGCCTTGCTATGGAAGGAACCGGCCAGGATGTCTGGTAGATGAGCGCTGGGCGCTTCGATCACGCTTCCATCTTATTTCCCGCCCCGCTAGCATACGGTGCGTTTGCTCACAATTCCCCCGTCAGTTCGGCTCTTGTTGCTGTCGGAATCGGCCTACGAAATGTGGTTTGCAAGTCATGCGGCCTCGAGCACGCAAAAATTTTTCCCTTGACGTTTTACGGCGCTTTTCCCGTGCCCCGCGAACGTCGTCGAGCTCTGTGCGCTTGAAAACATACACACTTCACTAATGAACTAATTGGCGGAGGGGGTGGGCTATATTGATCGTCGTTGGCAAGCAGGAAAGGTTATGTTTTCAGCAGGCCACTGACGATATAACCAGGCAATCTCTTGCGCGCTGACAAACCGCTTCACCTTCACAACAACACTATCTCAAGGGGTATTAACATGAAGAAAGCGTTTCTTAGCAAGGTAGCCGGAACACTGATGCTATCGGCCGGGCTGTTTGCCAGCTCGGGCGCCATGGCACAGACAACGTTGACCTTTGATGCTGCGGGCAATGCCATCTTTGGCGCACTGCACGCAACAGCCGGGGACTATATCGACACCTATCTGTTCTCAGTCGACACCAACGCCACGTATGCCAGCGGTAACGTGGTGGTCGGCAAGACCTGGATCGATGGTTCCCGCCTGGCAAACTATGGCATCACGGGTATCCAGTTCTTCAAAGTGGAAGCCGACAGCAGCCAAACCGCCCTGGCAACGACCTTCGACACTTCGTCCGGTATCGAGTTCTTCCCGATCGATGCCCTGATGTCGGGCAATTATGGCTTCACGGTCACTGGCAGCACCGCCATCGCAGGTCTGGGCGGTTCCTATGCCGGTAACCTGGGCCTGGCAGCTCCAATTCCGGAACCTGCTACCTATGCGATGCTGCTGGTAGGCGTTGGCCTGCTGGGCCTGGCTTCCCGTCGCAAGTCCAA
This sequence comes from Pseudoduganella sp. R-34, assembly GCF_049904655.1. Classification (NCBI taxonomy): domain Bacteria; kingdom Pseudomonadati; phylum Pseudomonadota; class Betaproteobacteria; order Burkholderiales; family Oxalobacteraceae; genus Pseudoduganella; species Pseudoduganella sp. R-34. Next base: position 2,899,981 of record NZ_CP184572.1, on the reverse strand, counting down.
CGACAAGCTGGGCTAAGCCGCAACCACTCCCCCCGTGGAAACCCGCTGCGGCGGGTTTTTCATTGCTACTTCTTCCCGGCTTCTGGCACAGGTTTCGAATCGGCGACGCCAACTTCCTTGGTGGCAGCCACCTGTGCCACATATGGCCCGGGATCGACGCATGCGGGCAGAGCCGCCGATGGCTTGCCGCCGCTGCCTTTGGTTTTGAAATAATAGGCAGCAACGCGATCCTGCGCCTGGCAAAGCTTGAAGGCGGCTACTTTGTCGGTCCAGGCTTGCTTGTCCTTGGCCGCAGCAGCGGCGGCCTTCTGCTCTTCAGTGGGCGCGGCGAGCTTGGCTTGCACGGCAGTGCAGGCGGCCAGCAGGACCAGTGCGAATAGGGACTTGTTCATGGCTGACTCCTCCTCAGATGGTCTTGGGGGCAGGCGGCTGCACTGCTTCGCCGTCGTGTTCGGGGGCGCGTACGCGCGGCACCTTGCCATCCACTACTTCTCGGTACCAGATGTCGTGGTGTTCGCGCGCCCACGCGTCGTCCACATAGCCCTCGCGCATGGCTTTGTATGCCCCTTCCATCCCGACGGTGCCCAGGTAGATATGGCCGAGCGCCAAGCCCATCATCAGCACCGTGGCTGTGATGTGCAGCAGGTTCGCGCCCTGCATCATGAAGCGCGTGTATTCGAGGTTGGGCACCAGTTTGTCGAGTACGAAGCCGGAGCCGCTGGCGGCCAGGCCGAGCAAGGTGACGCCGCCCCAGAACCAGAGCTTTTCACCGGCGTTGAAGCGGCCGGCGGGAGCATGCCCTTGTCCGAACATGCCGCCCAGCCGGGCCAGCCATTTGAGGTCCGCCACGATAGGGAAATTGTCCTTCACGAACAGGATGAAGGTGACGATGATCGCGACCGTGAATAGCGGGCCGACGAAGTTGTGGATGGTTTTCAGGGCGTAGGTCAGGTAGCCGAACAGGCTGTGGCCGATGATGGGCATCAGTACGAATTTCCCGAACATCATGCATAGGCCGGAGACAGCCAGCACGACGAAGGTGATGGCGGTGGTCCAGTGCACAAAGCGCTCGGTTGGCGTAAAGCGCTGGATCTTGCGGCCGGTTGGCGGCGCATGCACCTTGATCGGGCCTTTGGCGAAGTACATCACGGCGATCGCGGCGAGCACACCCAAAATCAGCCAGCCGCCAATGCTGATCATCGGCCCATTGCGGAAGCGGCGCCAGGCCTCGCCGGCCGTCGTTGCCACGGGCTGGCCGGGGAGCTGGGCCTTGGGTTGGATCAGTACGCCGGATTCGGGATAAGGCAGGCTGCTGTAATGCGCTTCGCCGGCCACCACCTTGCGCCACACCGGCGCGTTGTTGCCAGGCTGGTCGCGCGTGCGTTCGGCCGGGTCCTGCTTGAGGATGTCCAGCGATTCGACGCGCGGCGCCGCGTTGGGGGCGCTGGCTGCATTTGCGGCGGCGCCCTGCTGGCGAATCGCGGTGGCATCCGCCGCGAGGGACGTGCCGGCGGCGAGTGCCACGGCCAGCATTGCCAACCATCGTTTCATGGCAAACCTCCCTACCGGTTGGTCTTCACATACTCATTCTGCAGCTGCCCGCGTTCGCGCACCTGCTTGTCCCAGGACGCCTTTTCGCCCGGCGTCCATCCCTTGGCCACCTGCGCCGTGCTGGCGCCCTTGTATGCCGGATCGTCACCGCGATTCACCGCACTGCCCTGCTTCGACTGCGAGACCTCGCCGCAGGCCGCCAGCGCCAGCAGCGCTACCAGATAGAGCTTCATGGTTTCGCCTCCGGTTTGCCGTAAGCAGTGCCCCAGCCCCAGACCTCGCTGCCCTTGCCGCGCGTGACAACGCGGGTACGGAAGATGTCCGCCACCACGTCGCCATCGCCGCCCAGCAGCGCCTTGGTCGAACACATCTCCGCGCAGGCCGGCAGCTTACCCTCGGCCAGCCTGTTGCGGCCGTACTTCTCGAATTCCGCTTGCGAGCCGTTCTCCTCCGGGCCGCCCGCGCAGAAGGTGCACTTGTCCATCTTGCCGCGCAGGCCGAAGGTCCCGTTGGAGGGGAACTGCGGCGCCCCGAACGGGCAGGCATAGGAGCAGTAGCCGCAGCCGATGCAGGCATCCTTGTTATGTAGGACCACGCCTTCCTCGGTACGGTAGAAGCAATCGACCGGGCACACCGCCATGCAAGGCGCGTCCGAGCAATGCATGCACGCCACCGATACCGACTTTTCCTGCCCGATGATGCCGTCGTTGATGGTCACTACCCGGCGCCGGTTTACGCCCCAGGGCACCTCGTGCTCGTTCTTGCACGCCGTCGCACAGGCGTTGCATTCGATGCAGCGCTCCGTGTCGCAAATGAATTTCATCCGTGCCATGGCAATCTCCTCAGCCCGCGAAGCGTTCGATATTGCAGATCGTCGTCTTGGTCTCCTGCATCATGGTGACCGAGTCGTAGCCGTAAGTCGTGGCCGTGTTGACCGCCTCCCCGCGCACGATCGGCGCTGCGCCTTCCGGGTAGTATTCCAGCATGTCCTTGCCCTGCCACCAGCCCGAGAAATGGAAGGGAATGAAGGCCGTATCCACGCCCACGCGCTGCGTCACCAGCGCCCGCACCTTGATGCGCGCACCAGTCGGCGTCGACACGATCACGTAGTCGCCATTGCGAATGCCGCGGTCCGACGCAGCATTCGGATTGATTTCGACGAAGTTCTCCTGCTGCAGTTCGGCCAGCCAGGGATTGGAACGCGTTTCTTCGCCACCGCCCTCGTATTCCACCAGCCGTCCGGAGGTCAGGATGATCGGGAATCTCTTCGCCAGGCCATCGTCGACAGCCTTCTGCTGCACGGTCTTGTACAGCGTCGGCATGCGCCAGAAGGCTTTCTTGTCGTCGTGTGTCGGATATTTGGCGACCAGGTCCGGCCGGGTGCCGAACAGCGGTTCGCGATGCAAGGGCACCGGATCGGGGAAGTTCCACACCACGGCACGCGCCTTGGCATTGCCGAAGGGGTGCACGCCATGTACCTTCAGGCATACGCGCTGGATGCCGCCGGACAGGTCGGTCTTCCAGTTTTTCCCCTCCGCCGCCAGCTTTTCGGCATCGGTCAGCTCGTCCCACCAGCCCAGTTTTTTCATCAGCACGTGGTCGAATTCGGGATAGCCGGTCGTAATGTCGGCTCCCTTGGAGAACGAGCCATCCTCCGCCAGCAGGTTGACGCCGTCGCGCTCCACGCCGAAATTGGCGCGGAAGTTGCCGCCGCCATCCATCACATGCTGGCTGTTGTCATACAGGTTGGCCGAACCAGGATGCTTGAGTTCCGGCGTGCCGTAGCACGGCCATGGCAGGCCGAAATAGTCGCCCGTCAGGTCGTAGCCTGTCTCCGCATCCTTGCCGCCTTTGCAGCGCAAGGTCTTCACGTCGAACATGTGCATATTGCGCATGTGTGCCTTCAGGCGTTCCGGCGACTGGCCGGTGTAGCCTATGGTCCAGCTGCCGCGATTGATTTCCCTCAGCATCGATTCCGGCTCGGGTTCCATCAGATTGCCCTTGCCCGGCACAAGCTTCAGCTTCGCCACCAATTGCTTGCCGAAGCCGAGCTTTTCGGCCAGCTGGTACATGATCATGTGGTCGGTGCGCGATTCGAACAGCGGTTCGATCACCTTTTCGCGCCACTGCACCGAACGGTTGGATGCAGTGACGGAGCCGGAGGTTTCAAACTGCGTGGCCGCCGGCAGCAGGTAGACGGCGCGGTTCGGGTTGACCTCCTGCCCTTCCACTTTCATCGCGGCCATGGCAGCCGTGGCGGACGGATACGGATCGATCACCACCAGCATTTCCAGCTTGTCCATCGCCTTCTTCATTTCCAGCCCGCGCGTTTGCGAGTTCGGCGCGTGGCCCCAGAAGAAGACCGCCTTTACATTGCTGTCCTGGTCGATCAGCTCGTTTTTCTCGAGCACCGCGTCGACCCAGCGCGATACGGTCGTGCCGGATTTTTCCATCATGGCCTGCGAGGCGAATTGGCTCTTGACCCATTCGTAATCCACGCCCCAGACGGCGCACCAATGCTTCCATGCGCCTGCTGCGAGGCCGTAGTACGCGGGCAGCGAATCGGGATTCGGGCCCACGTCTGTCGCGCCTTGCACGTTATCGTGGCCACGGAAGATATTGGTCCCGCCGCCGCTCTTGCCGACATTCCCCAGCGCGAGCTGAAGGATGCAGGAAGCGCGCACGATCGCGTTGCCAATCGAGTGCTGGGTCTGGCCCATGCACCAGACCACGGTGGAAGGACGATTTTTTGCCATCGTCTCCGCTGCCTGCAATACCTGTGCTTCCGGTACGCCGCAGGCTTCCTCCACCTTGTCCGGCGTCCACTTGGTGACTTCTTCGCGCACCTTGTCCATGCCGTAGACGCGGGCGGCAATGTATTCCTTGTCTTCCCAGCCGTTCTTGAAAATATGCCACAGCATCCCGTACAGGAAGGGAATGTCGGAGCCGGAACGGATGCGGATGTACTGGTCCGACTTGGCCGCCGTGCGCGTGTAGCGCGGGTCGACCACGATCATCTTGCAGCCGTTTTCCTTCGAGTGCAGCATGTGCAGCATCGACACCGGGTGCGCTTCCGCCGCGTTGGAGCCGATATACATGGCCGCCCTGGCGTTCTGCATGTCGTTGTAGCTGTTGGTCATGGCGCCGTAGCCCCAGGTATTCGCGACGCCTGCCACGGTAGTCGAGTGGCAGATGCGCGCCTGGTGGTCACAGTTATTGGTGCCGAAGAAGGAGACGAATTTGCGCAGCAAAGCTGACTGCTCGTTATTGTGTTTCGACGAGCCGACGAAGAATACGGAATCCGGGCCATCCTTCTTTTTCATGTCCAGAAGCTTGGCTGAGATTTCCTGCAAGGCCTGGTCCCAGCTGATGCGCTGGTATTTGCCGTTGACCAGCTTCATCGGATATTTCAGGCGGTACTCGCCGTGGCCATGTTCGCGCAACGCGGCGCCCTTGGCGCAATGCGCACCCAGGTTGATCGGCGAGTCGAACACTGGCTCCTGCCGAATCCAGATGCCGTTCTCCACCACCGCATCGACCGCGCAGCCCACCGAGCAGTGGCTGCAGACCGTGCGCCGCACGACCTGCTTGCTACCGCTATCACCAGCGGCAGGATCTTTTGCCTGCGCCTTGCGCATCAGCGAAAGCTGCGACGCCGCCAGCCCGACGCCGACGCCGATGCCGGAGCGTTTCAGGAACGCGCGCCGGTCCATCGTTGGCAAGGCCCGCGCCAGGCTGCCTTCCAGGCTGGATGCGAAACGGCCAGACGCGCGAGGGCCGGCAGGCCCTTTACGTGTAAGGAGCGTCATGTTGCCCTCCACTCAGATCTTGGTGGTGCGGTAGTACTTCTGGATATGTTCTGTGAGGCGGTAGCCGGAACCCGGCGGTGGTTCCGGTTCCGCAGGCGGCGTCGTGTCAGGCGGACTGCTGGCAATTTTTGCCGCGATGCCGGCGGCGGCCACGGCCCCCATGCCAGCGAAAAAGGATCGTCTTCCAGGCTTGGATTGCGTTGACATCATGGTCTCCCATAACCAACAACAGTTTCTCTTTTAACACTAGCACAAATGTTTTAACAATGCACTAATGCCTAGTCCATATCGAACGCCTGGCTTTCCACCTCGACGAAGCTGCGTGCCAGCCCTGCGACTGCACGATAGTAAGCCGCCCCGGGATGCGCATCGATAGCGTCAAAAAGCTGGTGCGCCCACGGCCGGATGTGAGCGCTAAAAAATTCCTTCTGTGTTGCAATGCTGCCATGCAGCAGGCGCATTGCATCGCATAGGGCAGCGAAATGATCCTCGCTTTCGGACAGGTGCTCGGAGCGCTCCAGGCCCAGGCGCGCCAGGTCTTCACGCAGCGCGGCCAATGGCTTCTCCATCAGGAAACCGGACAGGTAGTAGGACCCGTACAGCATGATCTCGGGCTTGCCGACGCCGATGAACAACGTTTCATACTCTTCGCGCGCGCGCTCGGCATCGGTCTTGCTGCTGGCCGTTTGCAGGCCGCGCCAGGCGTCGGCCAGCACGCCGTCGCCTTCGATGGCTGCGCCTTCGATCAAGTCCAGCACCGCCTGGGATGGCGGGCCGTAGAACAGCATGGACAACACACCGTACAGTTCGGAACGCGCATATTCTTCGTCTTCGGTCATTGGCGTTTCACCTCAAAGATGGAAACTTCTTTCTCCGGCTGCATCATGTCGATAACGCGGCAGTCGGGGCACATGCGCAGGCGGTCGAGATTGCCGCTGAAGGCTCCGTGGCCCGCGAGCTTACTGACCATATTCTCCACCATTTGCAAGGTACCGAACGGCTTTTGACACTTGATGCAGTGGTAGGGTTGAGCCTCGTTGATAACGCGCGCCTGCTTCGCTGCTGCGCCCAGCGCGAGGCGCGGCTGCAGGCTTAACGCCCGCTCCGGGCAGGTCCGCACACACAAGCCGCATTGCACGCAGTTCGACTCGGTGAAACGCAATTGCGGCAATGTTGGATTATCGGAAAGGGCAGACTCCGGGCAGGCGCCAACGCAAGCCATGCAGAGCGTGCATTTGCCTGTGTCGATCTCGATCGCTCCGAACGGTGCGCCTCGTGGGAGGGCTATGCAGTCTTGCGGAGTTGGCGCATGCCTTGCCAGGTGCGTGATCGAGAATTCCAACGTCTCGCGCTTGGACGCCGCAACGTGGAAAGTGGCTGCCGGCAGCATCGCCCCCCGCCCCGCCACGCCGCCAGCGCTGGCGGCGAAACGTTGCAGTTCGCAGTCAAGTTCAGCGGCGTCGCGTGCGCGCAGCAGGTGGAGCTGGATGCTGCTGTGGCCCAGGCCATCGAGGATCGCCTGAGCAAACGTCATTTGTTCCGCGATCGCATCCAGGTATTGCGGCGCCTCGCAGCCAGTGGCCAACACGGCCACCCCAACCGCGCCATACGCAACCCCGGCAAGCCACAAATCCATCCCGACCGAAGCCACGTGATGGACAGGCAAAGGCAGCACGCGCGCCGGCACGCCGCGCGCAGCGCCGGCAGCCGCAAGCTGCCCCAGTTCATGTACGAGCGCACCGCCCTCCTCGTCGCCATGCACGATCAGCACGGGCCGCGCGCCGCCAGCGCGCGCATAAGTAGCCAGCATCGCCCGAATCTGTTCGCCAAAGTCAGGAGCGCGCGGCCAGGCGTACGTCAGGGCGCCGGAAGGGCACACGGTGGTGCAAGCCCCGCAGCCCGCACATAACTGCGGCGACACCTTGATATGATCGCCCGCGCTCGATATCGCCTCCGCCGAGCAGATATCGATACAGGCATTGCATCCCGGTTGCCTGCTGCGGCTATGCGCACAAATATTCTCCTTATACTGGAAGAAACGCGGCTTGCTGAACGTGCCGACCAGCTCCAGCATCTGCATCGCTGCCAGGGCCGTTGCCGCTTCGTCGGCACCGGGTGCGAAATAACCCTGCGGCAGCTGGTGCATGCGCAGCAGCGGCGCATCTCCCAAATCGAACACCAGGTCGAACTCACCGCCGCGATCCCTGTCGGCGCGATCGAAGTCGATAGCGGCAACCGCACCGCACGCTGCGACGCACTCGCGATGCGAACGGCAAGCGTCCAGGTCAACCTGGTATGCCATGCTGATGGCGCCTTCCGGGCACGCTTTGACGCAGGCATTGCAGCGCGTGCACAACTCCAGGTCGATCGGGTTGGATTGTTGCCAGCTGGCCTTGAATGCGCCAAGCCAGCCTTGCACGCGAGGCGCGCTGCCACTGAAGGTGGGCCAGGAGTGGCCTGCGATTGCCGCATCGTCGCCATCGGTGAGCAGTACGCTCACCTGAAGCTGGCGCTCCAGCTTGCGCGCCCATGCCAGCACACGGCGCGCCGGACCAAGCAGCAGGACGCGGCCTTCGGACTGGTATTCGACCTCGGGCACCGGTTCGGGGTCCGGCAGGCGGGCAGCAGCCAGCAAGGCCGCCATCTTGGGCGTGGTGTGGCGCGCCTCGTCGCTCCAGCCGCCGGTCTCGCGCAGGTTTACGAAACGCAGCGGCGCCACGCTGGACTTCATTTCGGCCAGCTCGCGGAACAGCGGCTCCTCCTGCGTGCAGCCGATGACGATGCGCTCGCCGCCCTCCAGCGTTTGCAAGTAGTCGTTGACTTCGCGGCGGCAAAGCTGGCTGGCCATCGGCAGTGGCGCTTCGCCCAAAGCACTGCCGATGGCAGCACCGTCCAGCGGCATGGTGTTGTTGCAGTTACAGATCCTCGTCTTTTGGCTCATCGTCTTCTTCCGCCGCGAATTCGCGCGCAATCAGGTTCTTGGCGTGGTTGAGGGCTGCCACCATCAAGGGCGTCAGTGGTTCGAACTTGTTGTAGTCGTCAACGTAGGTGTCCAGGCCGTCCATCACATTGAAACGAGGGTCGGCGAAGAGTTTTTTCAGCGCTGCCCGGCGCACCGTTTCGTCGACGCCGCGCGCGATAAATGGCGTGAAGTCGGACTCCGGGGTCAGGCTCTCCACCTGCTCAAGCGTTGGAGCCGGTACCGGTGCGGCGGGCGCCTCGGCGGGCTGCTCCTCGGCGCCTGACACGATGGCGTCCGCTTCGCGCACCGTTTGCTCCTGGGCTTCGGTCTTGACGCGCGACCAGCGTGCGAAGAAGGTTTCAGCGGCCACGGCGTCCCTCCCCCTCCTCGCGCGCCATTTGCTGAACGGCGGCGCCGCCTTCGAACGACGGCCTGCGCCGCTTGCCTTTCGGCTCCGGCCGGTAATACTCCGCCACGAACGCGCCAAGCCGTTCCACCATCGAAGGCGGCAAAGGCAGCGTATCGACCTGCTCGCCCCCATCCATCAGGCGCGCAGCCTCGTTATACGACAAGGTCACGCACTGGGGCACGCCGACCTCGCCTTCCAGCCGCCACATGATGAACCAGCACGGCGAGCCGGAATCCAGGTTAAGGAAGTAGCCTTCCGCCTCGTCGGAATACAGGCGCATCGACATGCCCGGATAAAGCCACAGCGTCTCGGAAGGATCGTCGCGCAGGCAGCGCGCAGCACCACCGGGCAAGGGAGACAACACCACCTCAGCGGGCAGCCACTGGAATGGCTGCCAAGTGCTCTTCAATGGTTTGCGCTGCATAACGACAGCGAGACTGAGTTCGTCTGTTTCCACTGGCATTGTCCTTGCTTAGGAATTACAGCCATACTGCACCAAATCTAGTAACATGCGCAACATTCTTAAAACTAAGTACAGGAGAACTTATGCAACGTAACACAGCCAAGCAGTTCATTTTTGCCCTGTTTGCCTTCTTGCTTGCCTTCAGCGTTCACGCGGAGAAGCTGCCGAACGTCACGATTCTTGCCACCGGCGGCACCATTGCCGGCTCGGGCGCCACTTCCACCACAACGGTCGGCTACACTGCCGCGACTGTCGGCGTCCAACAATTGATAAACGCGGTACCGGAACTGTCCAAGATTGCAAACGTGACCGGCGAACAAGTGTTCCAGATTGCTTCCGAAAGCATGACCAACGAGCACTGGCTCACCCTGGGCAAGCGCGTCAACACGCTGCTGGCGCAACCGAACGTGGATGGCATCGTCATCACCCACGGCACCGATACCATGGAAGAGACCGCCTACTTCCTGAACCTGGTGGTCAAGTCGCGCAAGCCGGTTGTGCTGGTTGGCGCCATGCGCCCGGGTACCGCGCTGTCGGCAGACGGCCCGATCAATCTGTACAACGCGGTATTGATTGCCGGTAGCCAGGATGCAATTGGCAAAGGCGTCATGGTGGCCCTGGGCGATCAAATCCATGCCGCGCGCGAAGTAACGAAAACCAATACCTCCACCCCGGACTCTTTCAAGACCCCGGAATTGGGCATGCTCGGTTATGTGCAAGGTCCAAAGGCATTCTTCTATCGCACCTCGACTCGCAAAAATACCGTCGACACCGAATTTGATATTTCGAACCTGAGCGTCCTGCCGCAAGTCGATATCGTGTACGGCTATGCGAATATGAATGCGGTTGCGCTGAACGCCTTTATCGCCGCAGGGGCCAAAGGCATTGTCCACGCAGGCGTTGGCGATGGCAGCCTGGCCGCCAAAGTAAAACCGGAACTGATTGCAGCGCGCAAGAACGGCACTGTTATTGTTCGCGCCAGCCGCGTTGGCAATGGCATCTTGGCTCGTAATGGCGAAGCAAATGACGACGAACTGGACTTCGTGGTTTCCGATACCCTGAGCCCGCAAAAGGCCCGCATCCTGCTGATGCTGGGTATGACCAAAACCAGCAATACCAAAGAACTGCAGCGCATGTTCTACACGTATTAATCGATAGCCCGCCGAGTGCGGGCTTTTTTACGCCCGCCGCGCGCCAGCAATTGGCGCGTTCGCACCAACTTCGAGTCTAACGATCCAGTGCCCGCCCAGCGGCGGCAAGCACCTGTTCAGTGAGCATCTCCAGCTTCGGCGACTGAATGCGCCATGAATGCCAATACAGCTGGATGTCGAGACATTTGCCTGGAACCAAATCCACCAGCTCTCCCGATTCCAGAAGATCTTTATATTGCTGGCGCGGCAGCATGCCATAGCCCATTCCCAGCCGGATGGATTCAACGAAAGGGTCGCTGGAAGGAACGTAATGGACCGGGTATGCCCCAAGCGGCAGCCCTAGTTCACGCTCGATGAATATCGCCTGCAGCGAATCTTTACGATCGAAAAACATGACCGGCGCTTTACGCGCTGCTTCTCGGGTAAACCCCTCCGGAAACCAGCGCTTCACGAATTCCGGTTGCGCCAATAATCGATAACGCATGAAACCCAGGTGCTGCGAGCGGCAACCACGCATTGGTTGGGGCTCGCTGGAAACCCCTGCCAGCACCAAGCCCTTTTCAAAAAGCGAATAAGTGTGATCCTGATCGTCCAGGATTATCTCCAGCAGGATGTTTTCGCGATTCAGGAAAGCGCTCAATTCCGGCAGGAACCAGGTGCCGAGCGTGTCATTATTCACCGCAACCGGAATGCGCGGCGGCATGGCCTCATCGGCTTTTAATTCGGCCAGGAATTCCTGCTCCATCAAACGGCTGCGGCGCAGGTATTGCACCAGGCGCTGCCCGGCGCTGGTCAGGCGGATCGGGCGGCTGCGGATCAGCAGTGGAGCGCCAACTGCCGACTCCAGCCCGCTGACCCGCTGCGACACCGCCGACGGCGTCAAATGCAGGGCCGCGGCAGCTTGCTCGAAGCTGCCGGAATCGATCACAGCCAGCAAAGCTTCGCCCTGTCGCGTGTCCGGAATCATTGCACCACTCCTTTAGCAAAATTAATGAACACTGAAACATCTTAATTCAGCTTCATTTGCGTGGCTAGCGGCGGCAAAATTCCGGCTCCACAACAGGAGTTAAAAATGCAGAGTTATGTGAACGGTTTGGGGCTCGGAGCGAGTCTGATCATGGCAATTGGCGCCCAGAATGCGCACGTGCTGCGGATGGGCATCAAGCGCCAGCATGTGGCGTTGACGGTGGCCGCTTGCATCGTGATTGACGTGATACTGATCGCGCTGGGGGTCGCTGGCGCCGGGGCGATGATCCAGGATTCGCCATTCTTGCTGGCGGCCGCGCGCTGGGGCGGCGCAGCCTTCCTGCTGTGGTATGGCCTGCGCAGCTGGCGTTCGATGTTGACGCCAAAATCGCTGGCGGTCGACGTCAGTGCGCCGGCACCGGGCGCCCGGCAGGCGCTGGCCAGCGTCGTCGCGCTTTCGCTGCTGAACCCGCACGTCTATCTCGATACGGTCGTGCTGCTGGGGTCCGTCGGCGGCAGCTATCCGGACGGCCAGCGCGTGGGCTTTTCGGCCGGCGCCATGACCGCTTCCCTGCTGTGGTTCACGGCACTGGGCTGGGGCGCCACGCGCCTGGCCGGCGTGTTCGGCCGCCCGCTGGCCTGGAAGTGCATTGAAGGACTGACAGGTGCGGTCATGCTCACCATCGCCGCGGGGCTCGTCATGCGTTAATATTTTGCATGCTCATTCTCTACGCCGGAACGATTGTCCTCAGCGCTTTCCTGCTGTTCCAGGTGCAGCCCATTATCGGCAAAATGGTCCTGCCATGGTTCGGAGGATCCGCGGCTGCGTGGACGATTTGCATGCTGTTCTTCCAGTTCACGCTGCTGCTGGGCTACCTTTACTCGCACCTCACCAGCCGCTACCTGCCGCCGCGCCGGCAAGCCTGGTTGCATGCAGGCTTGCTGCTGGCCGCAGCGCTCACGCTTCCCATCATGCCGAGCGATAGCTGGAAGCCGTCGACCGGCAGCGACCCGGCTTTCCTGCTGCTTGGCCTGCTGGCAGCAACAATCGGCCTGCCATATTTCCTGCTTTCGACCACGGGGCCATTGGTCCAGCACTGGTTCGCCCAGGAACGCCCAGGCAGCGTGCCCTACCGGCTGTTTGCACTATCGAACTTCGCTTCGCTGCTTGGCTTGCTGAGCTACCCGTTGCTGTTCGAGCCACGCTTTACCGTCAAGGAAATGTCCACTTTCTGGTCGGCGGGCTTTGGCTTGTTTGCCCTGTTTTGCGCCGCCCTCGCCTTGAGTGGGCGCGGCCGCAGCGCAGTGCCCCATACCCTGCGCGAAGATGCGATAGCGGGCAAGCCGACCTTGCGCGACAGCCTGTTGTGGTGTGGCCTGGCCGCCGTGCCTACGGTGGTCCTGATGGCAGCCACCAGCCACCTGACAGCCAATATCGCCCCGGTGCCGATGCTTTGGGTACTGCCGCTGGTGATCTATCTCCTGACGTTCATCCTCTGCTTTGAAAGCGCGCGCTGGTACAGGCGCTGGCTGTTCCTGCCCTTGATGGCACTACTGACACCGCTCCTGATTGCCTGCACCACGTTCCCCAGCCTGATGCCACGCGGGATTGTGTGGCCTACCCTGCTCTTCAGCACCAGCATTTTCACCTTCTGCATGGCATGCCACGGCGAGCTGGCGCGCCTCAAGCCGCAACCCGCGCAGCTAACCGGCTACTACCTGGTGATCGCAACTGGCGGTGCAATCGGCGGCATCTTCACCGGCCTGCTCGCGCCGCGCATGTTCAACGACGACTACGAACTGACCCTTTCCTGCATTGCCGCCGTTTGCATCGTCGGAGCCGCATGCCACCACCGCCCCGCTGAGCCGGTGAAGCGCGGCGCGCGCGTCAAGGCGGCAGTGTTTTTCACCACCCTGGTCGGCGTCTTGTGGGGCGCCAACGCGATCTGGCCGGCGATACCGACCATCAAGGCCCGCAATTTCTATGGGACGGTCAAGATCAAGGATACGGAACCCGGTCCAAGCCAGGTCCGCCAGCTCACCCACGGCACCATCGTGCATGGACGCCAGTTTCTCGAAGCGCAGAAACGGCGCTGGCCAACAAGCTATTACGGCAACAACAGCGGCGCCGGCATTGCCATCGCAGCCAGCCGCAATGGCGCCGCCCAACACGTGGGCGTGATCGGCCTTGGAGCCGGCACCATGGCCGCCTATTGCCGGCCTGGCGATGTGTACCGCTTCTACGAAATCAATCCGTTGGTGCTCGACTTCGCCGAAAGCTATTTCAGCTTCCTGCGCGACTGCCCCGCCAGGAAAGACATCGCCCTCGGCGATGCGCGCCTGGTACTGGGCGCCGAAGCGCCGCAGCAGTTCGATGTGCTGGCAGTAGATGCTTTTTCGGGCGACTCGGTACCGGTACACCTGTTGACCACGGAAGCCTTCAATATCTACTTCCGCCACCTGAAGCGGGACGGAGTGCTGGCCATTCATATCTCTAACCGCTACCTGGACATGGCGCCCGTTGTGAGGCGTGCTGCGGATACCTTCCACCGCACGGCCTTCCTGTCACAGAACAAATCCGACCCATCGCGCGGAACAACCGCCGCCACCTGGGTGCTGATAGGCCAGCGCGACAAGCTGTTGCAATACGCCGGCCTGCACGAACTGCCGCCCGCCCCGGATGTGCGGCCATGGACGGACGATTACAGCAGCCTGCTTGAAATCATGAAATAATCGTCAGGCAAATACTGACCGAAAGGAACACGCAATGAAGATTGATATTGGCCTGTCCGACGACAGCCGCGCACGCATTGCCGATGGCCTGTCCCGCCTCTTGGCCGACAGCTACTCGCTCTACCTGATGACCCACAACTTCCACTGGAACGTCAAGGGCCCGATGTTCAATTCCCTGCACCAGATGTTCATGACGCAGTACACCGAACAGTGGACCGCGCTGGACCTGATCGCAGAACGCATCCGCGCGCTGGGCTATCCAGCGCCGGGCACCTATGCCGAATTCGGCAAGCTAAGCACCGTCAAGGAAGTGGCCGGCGTGCCGAAGGCGATGGACATGGTGCGCCACCTGGTCACCGCCCAGGAAGCAACCGCCCGCACAGCCCGTTCGCTGCTGCCAGTGGTCGACGAAGCCAACGACCAGCCGACCGCCGACCTGCTGACCCAGCGCCTGGACGTGCATGAAAAAACTGCGTGGATGCTGCGCAGCCTGCTGGAAGAATGAGCCTCAGGCCATCCTGTCCGAAGTAATGATGTGCTCACCCGGTTGCGGGTGCATTGCCGCGTCGAACATGGCGCGGGCAATATTCCCGGCCGGGTTGATGCGCCATGCGCGCGGCAGCACCGGCCCAAGCGCCGACAGGATCGGCACCAGGATTTTTTCGCCGAGGCGGAATTCTTCCCTCATGCCACCAATCAAACCGGGCCGCGCAATCACCAGCGTTTCAAAGCCAAGCGAGCGCACGCCATGCTCTGCCTCGCCCTTTACGCGGTTATAGAAAACGCTCGATCCCGCGTCCGCACCCAGTGCTGAATTCAGCACAAACGTTGGCGTGCCATGCTGGCGCGCCAATCGCGCCACCGCCATCGGATAACTGTAGTCCACCTGGCGGAAGGCATCCTGCGAGCCCGCGACCTTGATGGTCGTGCCCAGGGTGCAGATCACGGCATCGGCCTGCCACCAGGGCTCCAGCGCCGGAAGCCGGTCGAAGTCCACGATCGGCGCCACCAGTTTGGCATGCGGCTCCAGCCTGCGACGCGTAGGCGCGACAACCTGGCCAACCTCCGGCGAGCCGAGCGCCAGCTTCAACACTTCACGGCCGACAAGGCCGGTTGATCCCACCAGGAGCAGTTTTTTCATGCAGGGATCTTATCAGTCCGCATTCCGGATTGCATTAGCCCGCCGCCGCAGTTCCCTCTCCGTGGCAAACGGACGATCCTCTTCCAAGCACGGCTCGTCCTTCAGTTCATCGCGAAATGTCCAATGCAGATGGCTCGCTCGCACTACCAGCCCACGCAAGCGCTTGACTTCCCACAGCACGGCGAGCATGTCTTCATTCTGGTTTCGAAGCCAGATTTCGCGAAGTTGCGCGGCTGTCAGCGGCTTTCGTGTAACTGTATGCATATACAGTAGTTTAGCAAGCCCGTCCCGGTTAGTATAGGCCGATGTGCACTAATTACCGCCCGACTTCACGCGACCTCCTGCAGGAGATGATGGATCTCGACCTCTCCACGCTCGCCGGCATGGAATGGCCCGATGAAACCTGGAAGGACTACGACGCCCCCATCATCCGTCTTGGCCTCGACGGCCAGCCGGAATGCCTGGTCGCGTCTTTCGGCTTTGTGCCGCGCCGGCATGCTCCGGCCGCAATGCCATCGCTGACCACCATGAACGCCCGCAGCGAAACCATCGGCCAACTGCGCTCCTACAGCAAGTACTGGCGTGCAAGCCAGCTTTGCCTGGTTCCAATGACCGGTTTTTACGAGCCAAATTACGAGTCCGGCAAGGCGGTGCGTTGGCAGATCAGCATGGCGGACCAGAGCCCCTTTGCCGTTGCCGGCATGTGGCGCAGCTGGGAAGAAGCTGACGGGAGCATTAGCCACGCATTCACGCAACTGACCATCAATGCCGATGAGCACCCTTTACTGAAGCGCTTCTACAAGCCGGATGAGGAAAAGCGCACCCTGGTGGTGGTGCCCCCGGAAGCCTACCGCGACTGGCTCTCCTGCCGCGATCCTGAAGTTGCCCGCGCCTTCCTCAGCCCCTACCCGCACGAACTAATGCAGGCATGGGAAGATCCGCGCCCGGCTGCCAAGAAAAAGCCAACATTAGAGAAACAGCAATCTTTGTTGGATTTTTAATGTCGAGAAACTTTACAGTCGGCATTCTTTCTGAATGCCTGACCCACGCCATTTCTCTACAAATCAATGATTTACAAATGCATGGCCTAAAAATTGCTTATGATTATTAAAAATTTCCAAAAGCAAATTTTAGATGCCATCCATGAAACCAAAGTTCCTCGCTCTCGCAGCCATTCTCACGGTCCCGGCTTTCGCTAACGCCACCCCACTCACCCTTTTCGCTGGCAACAACGTCACCCTGGAACAAGGCAGCAAAGTGACTGGCGATGTGGGCGCCAAAGGCAACGTCACCGTAAAGTATGGCTCCCAGGTAACCGGCAACGTTGCAGCTGGCAGGAACATCACCCTTGAGCAGAACTCGCAAATCAAAGGCAATGCCACCGCCGGCAACCAGGTGGAAGTGAAATATCAAGCCAATGTGACTGGCAACGTGTCCGGCAAGACGAATTCGCCAACGCTGAATACCTTGCCGCCTGCAACCGATTTCAAGTCGGGCGGAAACGCATACGGCCTCAAATCCGGCGCAACGGCCGTGTTGGCGGGCGGCCAGTACGGCAACGTCAACCTTGAGTACGACTCCACCCTGAAGCTGACTGCAGGCACGTATTACTTTGATTCCTTGACTGTCGGTGCCGAGAGCGCGTTCATCTTCGACTTGTCCGGTGGCGCCATCAAGCTGTTCATCAAAAACCACGTGAACATCGGCTCGAATTTCGACTTCGAAATGCTGAACGGTACCGCCAACGACATCTACACTGAAACGACTGGCAACTGGACGCAGGGCGCCTGGGGTGAATGGTTCGGCACCCTGTTCGCTTCCGGCGCCAACAGCAATATGCACTTCAACCAGGGCAACAAGCTGGGCGGCATCTTCATGGCAGGCAAGAACATTCAGCTGGACCTGGATACCATCGTGACCGCCATGCCGGAGGAAAACTCGAAAGTGCCGGTTCCAGGCTCACTGCCCTTGCTGGCAATTGGCCTGGCTTCACTGGCGCTCCTGCGCCGCCGTAACGTCGGCTGAGTTCCCCATTCAATTCGCTTCCGATCAGCCCACTGGGTTCGCCAAGGACCAAGCGGAGCTCGGCACAATTCGGCTAATCCTGCAGGTAGCGCTTGAACATCGCATCCACCAGCGACGTACTGTAGCGATAGCCAGCTGAAATCGGCTGGGCTGCTGCAGGCGGGACTATGCACTGCGGCTGCCTTGGTGGCGGTGTTGCCTTGGCCAGCATGGGTTGGAAAACAATAAGGGCGCCGGCACAGGCGGCGAAAAAGCGCAACTTGTTCAAATTCTGGCCAATGATCTATCGATCGGGCGAGGATACCAAAATTCCAAGTTGGAAACGAAGCTGAGATTGGCCTGCCCTGCAGGAATCGAACCTGCGACCCTCGGCTTAGAAGTCCGCTCCTGCACACTTTTCAATGTTTTCCGATTCCTTCACAAACCTTTGATTTTCAACGACAAACAAGCGAAAAAAGGGTTTGCCGCTTGAGCAATACTTTCCGATTTTTGGCGTTATTTTGCTAGAATTTGCCTACGCAGTGCCTACGCAATCTGCGCGCTCCAGACCATCGGCTCATGGCAAAAATCAACTTCACAACAGAACGGATCGCGGCCTTTCAATGCGAACCAGGTAAGCGACAATCCCTGCTTTGGGACGCAAAAACCCCTGGGTTGGGACTCCGAGCCAGCGATGGCGGCAGTAAATCATACATCTTCGAGACGCGCCTGAATGGCAAAACATTACGGACAACCATCGGTGACGTTCGCACCTGGACCGTGGTCAAAGCACAGGCAGAGGCGACCCGCCTGAAAGCACAGGTCGACCTTGGGCTCGATCCGCGCCAGCAGCGCGTCGAGCAGCTCACCAGGAACGAATTGGCAAGATCTCAGGCTGAGCGCAGGGATTTGACACTTGGCGAGGTCTGGCCGATTTATCTTGAGGACAGAAAGCCCCGGTGGAGCGAACGACACTACGCCGACCATATCCAGTTGGCCGCGCCGGGAGGCCTAAACAAGAAGCGCGGCAAAGGGAAAACGGTGGCCGGCCCGCTTGCGCCACTGATGCCGCTTAAACTTGCGAACTTGTCCGCGTCCGTGCTGGCGGAATGGGCTGCTGAGGAATCTGCGGCCCGCCCTACCAATACCACGCAGAGCTACCGCAAGCTCAGGGCATTCATACATTGGGCTGACAGCCAGGAAGAGTATTGCGGTATTGTTCCCGCCGATTCTTACAAGGCGCGCAAGGTGCGCGATGCCGTGCCGCCGCCGCGCGCCAAAACTGGCGACTGCCTTCAGCGTGAACAACTCAAGGACTGGTTCGCCGCAGTGCGCGCGATCCCGAATCCAATATTCAGCTTTTATTTGCAAGGACTATTGCTAACCGGAGCACGCCGCGAAGAACTTGCCTTGCTTAGGTGGGAGGACGTTGACTTGAAATGGCGCAGCCTCAACATCCGCGACAAAATTGAAGGTGTCCGCACAATTCCTCTCACTCCCTACTTTTCCAGCTTGTTGCTGGCGCTAAAGCGAATGAACGAAACACCACCAACTAAGCGACGGATCCAACAACTGGCAGCGGCCGGCAAGCACTGGGAACCCTCGCCTTGGCCCCCAGTGTCAAAATAGTTGTCGCTCCGATAGATCTGAGAAAATGGGGGCGATAACAGGAGTGTGAAGTGGCACGGTACGGACAGGAATTTAAGGATAAGGCGGTAGCGCGTTTGTTGCCGCCAGAGAGCGCGTCGATCAAGGATGTCGCCTTGTCGATTGGCGTGAGCGAATCGACATTGGAACGCTGGCGCAGTGAAGCGCTGGCCAATCCGACGCAACGCCGCGAATGGACGCCGGCCGCGCGGTTTGAAGCGGTGCTGGCGACGTCCATGATGGACGAGGCAAACAAAGGCGCTTGGTGCCGCAGTAATGGCGTCTATCCGCACGAGCTGGCAGTGTGGCGCGAGCATGCAATCAATGCTTTAGCCGAACCTGGAGAGAAGCGCGTGACTGCGGCAGAGGCCAAGCAAGACAGGCGCCGCATCAAGGAACTGGAACGCGAGATCCGCCGCAAGGACAAGGCGTTAGCGGAGACGGCAGCTTTGCTCGTGCTATCAAAAAAAGCCGAGGCGATCTTCAGCAAGTACAAGGCCGAGGACGAATGATCGGACTCGAAGATCGCCAAGTCATGGCCCGAGATATCGCCGACGCTTGCCAGGCCGGTGCACGCCTGAGTGAGGCATGTGCCACAGTCGGCTTGAATGCGTGCACCCTGCAACGCTGGCAAGCGCACGGCGGCTTGGAAAACGGCGACCGCCGGCCGACGGTAATACGCCCTCTGCCTTCGCATGCGCTGACGGAGAACGAACGCGCTGCCGTTTTGGCCGCCGCGAACGAACCGCGTTTTGCTGACATGCCGCCGGCTCGCATCGTCCCCATGCTGGCCGACGAGGGCGTCTACTTGGCCAGCGAATCGACATTCAGTCGTATCCTGCGCGCCCATGGTCAGATTCGCCATCGCGGTCGGGCCAAAGCGCCGCGTCGGCAGCGGCCACCGACCACACAAATCGCCACTGCGCCCGGCCAGGTCTGGTGCTGGGATATGACCTATTTGCCGGCTCGGGTGGCGGGCCGCTGGTTTTACCTCTACTTGATCCTGGATCTCTACAGCCGCAAGATCATTGGCTGGGAGGTGCATGCCGAGGATGATGCCGACCATGCCAGTCACTTGGTGCGCCGCACCGCA
The DNA here is from genome assembly GCF_049904655.1 of Pseudoduganella sp. R-34. Lineage (NCBI taxonomy): Bacteria > Pseudomonadati > Pseudomonadota > Betaproteobacteria > Burkholderiales > Oxalobacteraceae > Pseudoduganella > Pseudoduganella sp. R-34. The sequence continues at coordinate 2,880,052 of NZ_CP184572.1, read as the reverse complement.
TTGGCCGAAGGCGTCGCTATGAACCGCAACAAGCCAGTGGTGCATGGCGATAACGGTGTTGGCCATGCTGCATTGGCTGGGCATCAAGCCTTCTTACTCGCGCCCGCGTGTGAGCGACGATAACGCGTTCGCCGAGGCACTGTTCCGCACCGCAAAGTATCGCCCGGAATTCCCATCGGGTGGCTTCGCCGATCTGGCCGCCACGCGCGACTGGGCCGCCCGCTTTGTGCAGTGGTACAACGTCGAACATCGACACAGCGGCATTCGCTATGTCAGCCCCGCACAGCGCCATGCTGGGCAAGACAAGGCTATTCTGGCAGCGCGGCATCAGCTCTATCTGGCCGCCCAGGCGCGCCATCCGGCCCGCTGGTCGGGTAATACGCGCAACTGGGCACCTTGTGGCGCCGTTACCTTGAACCCAGAGCGCGATCACGTCGTTTCCACCAGTGCAAAGGAGAGCCATACTCAGCAAATTGCTGCTTGAATCGGGCGACAACTACCTTGACACGCGCCGAGATTTGCCAATGCGGCCAACTCACCTCTGCTTACACTGACCGCGCCTCCTTAGCTTTTTCACTTCCGCTTTATATTTGGCGAACTTTCCAAGTTCACGATACTGCTGAATAACCGAACAACGCATATTTTCGTCACCCAACTGTGCGCTTCTGAGCATCCAATAATCACACAACTTCATATCATCCGTCTCAAGGCAGTAATGCGTGAATAGCGACTGCGCGGCAAGCAACTCCCCTTTCTCTGCTCGAACATGCAGTTTGGCGACTTCTTCAACGGAGTATTGTTCGGCCTTCGGAGGTGCGTCACTGAGTTGATTGTCGTAAGCAAAACTGTCTCCTACGAATCCACTGAGGAGAATTAACAAGAGAGTTGTTTTCATGAGCTGAATTTCAAAAGTCTTTCATTTCGCCGGGGTCATTGGTATTCATCGAGCCATCTTTATTCTTCCCATAAATCCAACTCGGGCCATTTGCAGAAGGATTTTGGTTGTACCAGACTTGACGAGTTGGTGCGCGAGTCGGGGTCTTGTATTTCTTCGCAAACTGTTCCGCGATCCCTGGCTTTCCATCATCTTGCTTCTTACCAGTTCGACAAGCGTAAATGACAACGGGTTGCCCTACTTTCCAACCATTCTTCTTCAATAAATTTGCAAGTTGATCAGGCGTCGTGATGTATTGGTTATTGACGCCGTCCCAAATTCCGCCAGGATAGCCGTGTCCATAAATAAAGAAGGTGCCCCGACGATCCGTATATTCAGACACTCGTTGTTGGAAAACAGGGTTGTCAGGTGCAGTGTATGGTGGGTGCGGTGAGGTACCGAAAACGCCTATCTTCTCTAATCCCTCGGGATCGACGAATGAAACCGGATCGCCTCCCACATATCCATAGGTGTTGATCCCGCCTCGCAAGCCAATCGGATCGCTCTGCACATAGCGTCCCAGTGCCGGGTCATAATCCCGGAAGTAGTTGTAGAAGAGGTTGGTTTCTTTGTCATACAACTGGCCAGGCATTCGCGGATTGTATGTAAAGATCCCGGCCCCGTTCGGATTTTCATTTGGCATGCTGGCTCCGAATGGGTCGGCAGTGTCCCAACGCCAGACCATTGCCTTCGACGTCGCCGACGTAATAACACGCGGCGCGTCAATGTGGTCGGCATAGATATTGTAAATCTCAACACCGAGTTCGGCGTGCTTCGCGAAACCCTTCACTTAATGCAATGGTGTTGACGCCTTCGATCTCGATCGATTTCGATGTGCAAAAGGAGCCTGCCGACCTGCGTTTGGCGCACGGCAAGATGAAGCGTTCTATGTCCCTCAAAAAATGGCGTTTATCCATCAGTCTTTAAACTAGATTTGGCCCCAATAACCAAACGCCGTTCCCCGCAATGATCCGACTTCTCATGGAGCAGCAATCGTCAGCGTCAGCGCGACTTTGTTCACAGTCGACGACCTCGCCGTGACCCGCGTTGGGGATCAGTGCAGTTGCACATTGCTTGGCCATCGCGCCTGCGTGATTCTAGAAAGCGTTTCCGAGCAATCGATTCGAGGGGACTCCCGTGGCATATGATGGCCATAAGACTAGTTGCGGCTCCACTTTCATTCCACCTGCGTGACGCGGCGACGGTAACCCGCCCACAGGATAGGCGGCGATCGTTACCCGCTGGCTGACCAGACTTCTATGCCAGACAAAGTATTCCATCCGCCTGCAACCATTCCGCCTGGCTTGGCGGAATTAGCCCAAGGGCGCGACTACATCAGAACGGAAGAATTCGCACACGCTATGTGCCGCGCGGTGGCAACTGTCCACAAAAACCATTGCCTGACCGGCGAGTGCTTTGGCGTTCGCCCAGTCAAGCGTGGCAAGCTGCTTTTATGGCCTGTAGCGGCCGTAGCGCAGGCCTTGACCATTGGCTGCTAACACCACGCGTCGCAGCAAGGTTCCCGCCCCGTCCTCTCGTCATTGGAAACAAGGCGGTATCGAGCTGGCAGTTCGGTACCGCTTCTTTTTTGCCCCTCATTCCAGAATTTGCGGCCGACGCCCTACGGCCATGCTTAGTAAAGCCTGGCGAATCATTTACGGAATTTGCCTACGCAGTGCCTACGCAAAGCATTTTCGCCGCATTTTGCGAGGCACAAAAGTCGTGTAAGTGTTTGATTTTATTGGCCTGCCCTGCAGGAATCGAACCTGCGACCCTCGGCTTAGAAGGCCGATGCTCTATCCAACTGAGCTAAGGGCAGAGTCGCGGGCGAAGCAAAAAAAGCCATGCCGCAAATGAAAAGCGGGTTGTCCGAAGACAACCCGCTCGAGAATTTCCTGGTCGGAGTACAAGGATTCGAACCTTGGACCCCCTGCTCCCAAAGCAGGTGCGCTACCGGGCTGCGCTACACTCCGATAAACGAATAATACCCCGGCGAGGCATCATCCGTCAATGTCGCGGCGGCAACTTTATGCTGCCAGGGCCGTCTCAACCTTGTCCGCGATGCGGCGCGCCATGCTCCGGGCCTCGTCGGCGTCGCGCGCTTCGACCATCACACGGATCAGCGGCTCGGTACCCGAAGCACGGATCAGCACGCGGCCGGTGTCGCCCAGCTCGGCTTCCACCTTCTCTTTTTCCGCGACCATCGCTGCGTTCTTCTGCCAGTCGAAACCGGCCGGCACGCGCACGTTGATCAGGGTTTGCGGGAACAGCGTGACTTCGCCGGCGATTTCGGCCAGGGTCTTGCCATTGCGCTTGAGCGCGGACAGCACTTGCAGCGCGGAGATGATGCCGTCGCCGGTGCTGTGCTTGTCCAGCGCCAGCAGGTGGCCACTGCCCTCGCCGCCCAGGATCCAGCCCTTTTCCTGCATCACTTCCAGCACGTAGCGGTCGCCAACCTTGGCGCGCGCGAAGCCGATGCCCTTCTGTTTCAGCGCCACCTCGACGGCCATATTGGTCATCAAGGTGCCAACGGCACCAGCTACGCCGCCATTGGCCACGCGATCCATCACCATGACATACAGCAGCTCATCGCCGTTGTACAGGCGGCCGCTTGCGTCGCACATGATCAGGCGGTCAGCATCGCCGTCCAGCGCGATGCCGAGGTCGGCTTTGTGCTCGAGCACGGCGGCAGCCATGGCTTTCGGGGCCGTGGCGCCGACACCGTCGTTGATGTTCAGGCCGTCAGGCTTGTTGCCGATGGCGACAACTTCCGCACCCAGTTCGTGGAATACGTGCGGGGCGATGTTGTAGGCGGCGCCGTGGGCGCAGTCGACCACGACCTTCAGGCCGCGCAGGTCCAGCTCGTACGGGAAGGTGCTCTTGCAGAATTCGATGTAGCGGCCCTGAGCGTCATCCAGGCGGCGGGCGCGACCCAGCTTTTCCGGCGACACGCATTCCATCGGCTGCTCCAGCATCGCTTCGATGTCGAGCTCGACTGCGTCGGGCAGCTTGGTGCCCTGGTCGGAGAAGAATTTGATGCCGTTGTCCTGGAACGGGTTGTGCGACGCAGAGATCACCACGCCGGCTTGCAGGCGCAGCGCGCGGGTCAGATAGGCAATTGCCGGGGTCGGCATTGGACCGGCCAGCTTGACGTCCACGCCCGCAGCCGAAAAGCCTGCTTCCAGCGCAGCTTCCAGCATGTATCCGGAAATACGGGTGTCCTTGCCGATCAGCACGGCTGGGCGCGCCGTGCCAGTCGCGGCAGTCTTGGCCAGCACCTTGCCTGCGGCATAGCCCAGGCGCATGACGAAATCGGGGGTTATCGGCGCCTGGCCGACGAGGCCGCGTACGCCATCAGTACCGAAATATTTGCGTGCCATATTGTCTTCTCTTCCTTTTCTTAATGCGCCGCCTGCCACACACGAAGTGCGTCGACGGTCTCAGCTACATCATGCACCCTGACGATCTGGGCGCCATGCGCGACCGCTGCCAACGCGCCGCCGATACTGCCGGCCAGGCGCTGCTCGACCGGCTTGCCCGTGATCGCCCCGATCATCGATTTGCGCGACAGGCCGGCCAGCAGCGGTACGCCGAGCTCGGCAACCATCTGTTTGCCGGCCTTCAGCAGTGCGTAATTATGTTCTACCGTTTTGCCAAACCCAAAGCCCGGGTCGATCCACAGGCGCTCCCTGTCGATGCCTGCCCCGGTCAGGGCAGTAATGCGCTCAGCCAGGAAATCCGTGACTTCACGCACAACATCATTGTACTCGGGGTTGGATTGCATTGTTGTCGGATTACCAATCATGTGCATTATGCACAACGCACAATCGCTATCCTTGACGGCTTCGATTGCGCCTGGGGAGCGGAAACCGTTTATATCGTTGATCATGTCGACCCCTGCCAGTACTGCTTCACGCATGACTTCCGGTTTATAGGTGTCGACACTGATCGCCTTGCCGCAATCGCGCAGCGCAAAAATCAGGGGCATGACACGGCGCAGTTCTTCATCCAGGGGAACGGCTGGTGCGCCGGGGCGGCTGCTTTCGCCACCGATGTCGATGATGTCGACGCCATCGCGGATCATTTGCTCGGCGTGGGTGATCGCATAGTCCAGGCTGGCGAATTGGCCGCCGTCGCTGAAGGAGTCGGGAGTAGCGTTGAGGATGCCCATTACCAGCGCGCGGCTGGTCGGGAAGTTGAATCGGCCGAACTTGTGTTGAGGCATAGTGGCGGAAAAAGGGGACGTAACACATTTAAATGTGTTACGTCCCCTTTTTTGAAAGGCGATTAAGCTGGGGCGGTGGCGTTCGGGTTCGGGTTGGAACCCGAGCCGCCGTCAGCGCCTGGCTGTTTGCGGATGGTGGTGCCAGCCTTCGGCGGGCGCGGCTCCTGGCCAGCCATGATGTCGTTCACCTGGTCCGCATCAATGGTTTCCCATTCCAGCAGGGCCTTGGTCATCACTTCGACCTTTTCCCGGTTCTCTTCCAGCAGCTTGCGCGCCAGGGCGTATTGCGTGTCGAGGATGGTGCGGATTTCCGCATCCACTTTCTGCTGGGTCGCTTCCGAGATGGTCTTGTTGGCGCCGCCCAGCCAGCCGTCGTTCTGGCTGTCTTCATATACCATCACGCCCAGCGCATCGGACATGCCGTACTTGGTGACCATGGCACGGGCCAGCTTGGTGGCGCGGGCAAAGTCGTTGGAGGCGCCGGTCGACATCTGGCCGACGAAGATCTCTTCCGCGATACGGCCGCCGAACAGGATGGAAATCTCTTCCAGCATCTTGTCCTTGTAGCCCGAAATATTGTCGTGCTCAGGCAGCTGCCAGGTCAGGCCCAGGGCCCAGCCGCGCGGCATGATGGTTACTTTGTGGACCGGGTCAGCCTTCGGCAGCAGCTTGGCCACCACGGCGTGGCCGGACTCGTGGTAAGCGGTGTTGCGGCGCTCTTCTTCGCGGATTACCATGGACTTGCGTTCCGGGCCCATGAAGATCTTGTCCTTCGCATCTTCAAAGTCGATCATGTCGACCAGGCGCTTGTTGCGGCGCGCGGCAAACAGTGCGGCTTCGTTAACCAGGTTGGCCAGGTCGGCGCCGGAGAAGCCCGGGGTGCCGCGTGCCAGGATGTCGGCTTTCACGTCGGTGCTGATCGGCACCTTGCGCATGTGGACGTTCAGGATCTGTTCGCGGCCACGGATATCCGGCAGGCCAACGGAAACCTGGCGGTCGAAACGGCCCGGACGCAGCAGCGCCTTGTCCAGCACGTCGGCACGGTTGGTTGCGGCAATCACGATCACGCCGGACGATGCTTCAAAGCCGTCCATCTCAACCAGCAGCTGGTTCAGGGTCTGTTCGCGCTCGTCGTTGCCGCCGCCCATGCCGGCGCCACGATGGCGGCCCACAGCGTCGATCTCGTCGATGAAGATGATGCAAGGCGAATGCTTCTTGGCGTTCTCGAACATGTCGCGGACACGGGATGCACCCACGCCGACGAACATTTCAACGAAGTCCGAACCGGAAATCGAGAAGAACGGCACCTTGGCTTCGCCAGCAATGGCGCGCGCCAGCAGGGTCTTACCGGTACCTGGAGGACCAACCATCAGCACGCCGCGTGGAATGCGGCCGCCCAGTTTCTGGAACTTGGTCGGGTCTTTCAGGAAGTCGACGATCTCAGTCACTTCCTCTTTGGCTTCATCGCAACCTGCCACGTCGGCGAAGGTCACGGTGTTATTCGTTTCGTCCAGCATGCGCGCCTTCGACTTGCCGAAGGAGAACGCGCCGCCCTTGCCGCCGCCCTGCATCTGGCGCATGAAGAATACCCACACGCCGATCAGCAGCAGCATCGGGAACCAGGACACGAAGACCTGTTGCAGGATGCCTGGCTCTTCCGGCGGCTTCACGTCGAAGCGCACGCCATTGTCGCGCAGGTCGCCGATCAGGCCGCGGTCGAGGAAGGTGGAGGTGGTGCGGACTTTGGAATCGTCAACACGGGTGGCAGTAATGGTCTGCCCTTCAATCAGGACATCTTTCACGCGCTTCGCTTTGACCTCATCCAGCAGATCGGAATAAGCGATAGGCTTTGCGCCGCCGGCGATGCTGTGGCTGTCAAATTGCTTAAACAGCATAAATAACAGCAAGGCTACAACGACCCAGATAGCCGATTTGGAAAACATGTTATTCACGAAAACTCCTTGGATGCGAAAGCGCACCAGTTACCTGTAGCAGAAATTCGATTTTACTCGTTAAACCCGGGCCGTGCTACAAACCGGCCCTATGGTGCACACTCCTGCGCCGGATATGTGGGTTTTTCCAGCTAAATCAAGAGCGAAAATGGCATTATTCCACCGGATTTTTCAGCCCGCGGCCCAGCAAGAAGATTTCCGACGATTTATCGCGGCTGGCTTTCGGCTTTTTCTGCACCACGGTCTTGAATTCGCGCCGGAATTTCTCGACGATCTGGCTGAATCCCAGGTCCTTGAAGCATTTCACCAATAAAGCGCCACCCGGTTTCATATGATGCTGGCTGAAATCGATGGCGATATCGATAAGGTCTTCCATACGGGCAGCATCGGCTACCGCAATACCGGATAAATTGGGCGCCATATCGGATAGCACAAGGTCCGCCTTGCGGCCTTGCAGCACTTCGGCCAGCTGGTCGAGGATTGCCTGCTCGCGGAAGTCGCCCTGGATGAAGTGCATGTCGGCAATCGGCTCCATCGGCAGGATATCCAGGCCGATCATGGTGCCATTGATGCCCCCGCCCTCCTTGCCCGCCAGCTTGCGGCGGGTGTACTGGCCCCAGGAGCCGGGCGTGCAGCCCAGGTCCACGATCACCTGGCCGGGCTTGATCAACTTGGCATCTTCGTCGATCTCTTTCAGCTTATAGGCTGCCCGGGCACGGTATCCGTCCTTCTGGGCGGCTTTCACGTACGGATCGTTAATATGGTCGTGCAACCAGTTTTTGTTTATTTTGTTCTTAGCCATTAGCGTAGAATACTGCCTTTAAGAGAACCTATCCAAAAATAACTATGCTGAACCTTACTCCTGCCGAACGCAGCGTCCTGCGCGCCGAAGCCCATGGCCTGAAGCCTATCGTCCTCGTTGGCGAATCCGGCCTGACCCCTTCCGTGATGAAGGAGATCGAGCTGGGCCTGGATTCCCACGGCTTGATCAAGGTGCGCGTTTTCGGCGATGACCGCGAAGCCCGCATCGAAATGTATGAAACCATTTGCGAGAAAACTGGCGCGGCGCCGGTGCAGCACATCGGCAAGCTGCTGGTGTTGTATCGCCCGCGCGTGGAAGCCGAGAAAGCTTCGACCGGCAAGGCTGGCAAAGGCATGCGCATGGTGACCATCGTCAAGCCTAGCGCTTCGGGCACCAAGAAGCCTTCCGTGAGCAAGGTCCTGCTGAAGGGGAACGAACGCGTTACCGCCGGCGGTACTATCAAGCGCGTCAAGAAGAAGGTTGGCACCAAGAAGTCGGCTGCCTAAAACCGGTAGTCCGGTGTCTGACCCGCCGGGTCAGACACCCGACACGCGACGATCGCTGGCCAAGTGTCTGACCCTGCGGGTCAGACATTGACTTGCCGGTTTTACTGCTTCCAGACCAGCCAGCCAGCCAGCAGGCTCTGCGCCAGGTAGATACTGCTCGAAATCCCATGCAGCTTGCCGAAGCTGCCGTCGCCCGAAGCCTTCGCCGCAGCCATCATCGGCTGCAGGCCAAAGTGCGAAACCACCGTACACATCACCATCGCCACCACGATCAGCAGCACCGAGCGGCGGCGCTTTGGCGTCCAGTCGCGGGTGCCAAAGAACAGCAGCACGCCCATGGCGGCGCCGCAACCCAGCGATAGCATGGCCTGGGCATGGAACATCAGGCCGGCAATCGATCCGGCCAGTACGCGGTCCAGCGATGCGAACAGGGCCGGCGCCACCAGGTAGCCGACCGCCCACAGGCTGCCAGCCCACAGGGCGGCCACCAGCAGGCGTACTTTCGCCAGCAGCATCAAACGTAGCGTACGTCGATGATCTCGTATTCGCGCGGGCCGGACGGGGCCTGCACTTCCACCACGTCGCCGGCGTATTTGCCGATCAGGGCGCGGGCGATCGGCGAAGTCACCGACACCTTGCTCATCTTCAGGTCGGCTTCATCGGTGCCGACGATCTGGTAGCTCACCTTCTGGCCTGATTCCAGGTCTTCCAGGTCCACGGTGGAGGCGAACACCACGCGGCCTTCCGCGTCCAGGGTGGATGGGTCGATGATCTGGGCCGAGCTCAGCTTGCCTTCCAGTTCCGCGATACGGCCTTCGACGAAGGCCTGGCGCTCCTTGGCGGCATCGTATTCGGCGTTTTCGGACAGGTCGCCGTGCGAACGCGCTTCGGCGATGGCATCGATGACAATGCGGCGTTCCTTGGTCTTGAGCTGGTGCAGCTCTTCTTTCAGGAGTTCGGCGCCGTATTTAGTGAGTGGAACGGAATTCATATCTGTCTCTAGTCAAATTGCTAAAAAGCACAGAGCCCGCGCCATGCTTCAGCGCGGGCTCTGTGGTTATATTGTCAAGCGTACTACTTTACCGGGTCTTAGTTTAAAGACTTATGCAGGCCTTGTAAATCGTACACACGCAATTCGTCCAGGTGGCGGATACCGGCCACGGCGGCCTCAGCACCGGCGATGGTGGTGTAGGTGGTCACGCGGGCCGCCAGCGAGGAAGTACGGATGCTGCGCGAGTCGTTGATCGCGGTACGCTTCTCTTCCACGGTGTTGATCACCAGGACGATTTCGTGGTTCTTGATCATGTCGACCACGTGCGGACGGCCTTCGGACTTCTTGTTCACCGGGGTGACAGGAATGCCGGCTGCCTCGATCACGGCGGCGGTGCCCTTGGTGGCGCACAGGGTGAAGCCTGCATCGACCAGGTCCTTCGCCACTTTCACGGCGCGCGGCTTGTCCGACGCTTTCACCGACAGGAATACCTTGCCCGAGGTCGGCAGCTTGACACCGGCGCCCAGCTGCGACTTCACGAAGGCTTCCGCGAAGGTGGTGCCAACGCCCATCACTTCACCGGTCGATTTCATCTCCGGCCCGAGGATGGTGTCCACGCCAGGGAATTTCACGAACGGGAACACGGCTTCCTTGACGCTGAAGTAAGGCGGCACGACTTCTTTCGTGATGCCCTGCTCTGCCAGCTTCTGGCCGACCATGCAGCGTGCGGCGATCTTGGCCAGCTGCAGGCCGGTCGCCTTGGAAACGTAAGGCACGGTACGCGAGGCGCGCGGGTTCACTTCCAGCACGAAGACGACGTCCTTGCCATCCTGCTTCTGGATCGCGAACTGCACGTTCATCAGGCCAACCACGTTCAGGCCCTTGGCCATCAGCGAGGTCTGGCGCTTCAGTTCATCGATGGTTTCCTGCGACAGCGAGTACGGCGGCAGCGAGCAGGCGGAGTCGCCCGAGTGCACGCCGGCCTGTTCGATGTGCTCCATCACGCCGCCGATGAAGGTGGTGTCGCCGTCGGAGATGCAGTCCACGTCGCACTCGATGGCGTCGTTCAGGAAGCGGTCCAGCAGCACTGGCGAGTCGTTCGACACCTTGACCGCTTCGCGCATGTAGCGCTCCAGGTCGCGCTGCTCGTGCACGATTTCCATCGCACGGCCGCCCAGCACGTAGGAAGGACGCACCACCAGCGGGTAGCCGATTTCCTGTGCCAGCGCCAGCGCTTCTTCTTCGGTGCGCGCGGTGCGGTTAGGCGGCTGGCGCAGGCCCAGGTCCTGCAGCAGCTTCTGGAAGCGCTCGCGGTCTTCCGCGGCGTCGATCATGTCCGGCGAGGTGCCGATGATCGGCACGCCGTTGGCTTCCAGGTCCAGCGCCAGCTTCAGCGGGGTCTGGCCGCCATACTGCACGATCACGCCCACTGGTTTTTCCAGGTCGACGATTTCCAGCACGTCTTCCAGGGTCAGCGATTCGAAGTACAGGCGGTCGGAGGTGTCATAGTCGGTCGACACGGTTTCCGGGTTGCAGTTGACCATGATGGTCTCGTAGCCGTCTTCGCGCATCGCCAGTGCGGCGTGCACGCAGCAGTAGTCGAATTCGATACCCTGGCCGATACGGTTCGGGCCACCGCCCAGCACCATGATTTTTTTCTTGTCGGTCGGGTTGGACTCGCACTCTTCATCGTAGGTCGAGTACATGTAGGCGGTGTCGGTCGAGAACTCGGCGGCGCAGGTGTCGACGCGCTTGTACACCGGACGGATGCCCAGTTCGCGGCGCTTGTTGCGCACGGCGGTGTCGCCGCATTGCAGCAGGTAGCCCAGGCGGCGGTCCGAGAAGCCCTTCTGTTTCAGCTTGTACAGGGTGTTCTTGTCCAGGTTTTCCAGCTTCTGGGTGTCGAGCCACAGTTCCAGGTCGATGATTTCCTTGATCTGCACCAGGAACCACATGTCGATCTTGGTCAGCTGGTACACCTCTTCCAGGGTGAAGCCCTGGGCGAAAGCGTCGCCCACGTACCAGATGCGGTCCGGGCCTGGCTCGCCCAGCTCCTCTTCCAGCTTCTCGCGGTCGACGGTCTTCTGGTTCATGCCATCCACGCCAACTTCCAGGCCGCGCAGGGCTTTCTGGAACGATTCCTGGAAGGTGCGGCCAATCGCCATCACTTCGCCCACCGACTTCATCTGGGTGGTCAGGTGGTGGTCGGCGGTCGGGAATTTCTCGAAGGTGAAACGCGGCACCTTGGTCACGACGTAGTCGATCGAAGGCTCGAACGAAGCCGGGGTCGCGCCGCCGGTGATCTCGTTGCGCAGTTCATCCAGGGTGAAGCCCACGGCCAGTTTCGCCGCCACCTTGGCGATCGGGAAGCCGGTGGCCTTCGATGCCAGTGCCGAGGAACGGGACACGCGCGGATTCATCTCGATGACGATCATGCGGCCGTCTTTCGGGTTGATCGAGAACTGCACGTTGGAGCCGCCGGTATCCACGCCGATCTCGCGCAGCACTGCCAGCGAGGCATTGCGCATGATCTGGTATTCCTTGTCGGTCAGGGTCTGTGCCGGAGCCACGGTGATCGAGTCACCGGTGTGCACGCCCATCGGGTCCAGGTTTTCGATCGAGCACACGATGATGCAGTTGTCCGCCTTGTCGCGCACCACTTCCATCTCGTACTCTTTCCAGCCCAGCAGCGATTCTTCGATCAGCAGCTCATTGGTTGGCGATGCTTCCAGGCCGCGTTTGCAGATCGCTTCGAATTCTTCTTCGTTGTAAGCGATGCCGCCGCCGGAACCGCCCATGGTGAACGATGGACGGATGATGGTCGGGAAGCCGACTTCCTTCTGCACCGCCCACGATTCTTCCATCGAGTGCGCCACGCCGGAACGTGCCGAACCCAGGCCGATCTTGGTCATCGCATCCTTGAACTTGGCGCGGTCTTCGGCCTTGTCGATGGCTTCCGGGGTGGCGCCGATCAGTTCGACCTTGTACTTGTCCAGCACGCCGTTGCGGTGCAGGTCCAGCGCGCAGTTCAGCGCAGTCTGTCCGCCCATGGTCGGCAGGATCGCGTCTGGACGCTCCTTGTCGATGATGCGCTCCACGACTTGCCAGGTGATCGGCTCGATGTAGGTCACGTCGGCCATTTCCGGGTCGGTCATGATGGTCGCCGGGTTGGAGTTCACCAGGATGACCTTGTAGCCCTCTTCGCGCAGTGCTTTGCAGGCTTGCGCGCCGGAGTAGTCGAATTCGCAGGCCTGGCCGATGATGATCGGGCCGGCGCCAATAATCAGGATGCTTTTAATGTCAGAACGTTTTGGCATTTATTTCTTCTCCGCGGCATTCATCATGTTGATGAAGCGGTCAAACAGGTAGGCGACGTCGGTCGGGCCAGGCGATGCTTCAGGGTGGCCCTGGAAGCAGAATGCCGGCACGTCGGTGCGGGCGAAGCCTTGCAGCGAATTGTCGAACAGCGACAGGTGGGTCACGCGGCAGTTGGCCGGCAGCGTGTCCGCATCCACGGCGAAACCGTGGTTCTGCGAGGTGATCATCACCTTCTTGCTGTCCAGGTCCTGCACCGGGTGGTTGGCGCCGTGGTGGCCGAACTTCATCTTCAGGGTCTTGGCGCCGGACGCCAGCGCCATGATCTGGTGGCCCAGGCAAATGCCGAACACCGGGATCTTCTTCTCCATGAAGACTTTGGTCGCTTCAATCGCGTAATCGCATGGCTCTGGATCGCCAGGACCATTGGACAGGAACACGCCGTCCGGGTTCAGCGACAGCACGTAGGCGGCGGAAGTCTGCGCCGGCACCACGGTCACCTTGCAGCCGCGCGAAGCCAGCATGCGCAGGATGTTGCGCTTGACGCCGAAGTCGTAGGCGACAACGTGGAATTTAGGGTCAGCTACCTTGCCATAGCCTTTGCCCAGTTCCCATTCGGTCTCGGTCCACTCGTACACTTCCGGCACGGTCACGACTTTTGCCAGGTCCAAGCCCGCCAGGCCAGGGAAGCTGCGCGCCAGTTCCAGTGCCTGCTGCACGGACGGCTCGTTGCCCTGCACGCCGGTCACGATGGCGCCGGCCTGTGCGCCCTTCTCGCGCAGCACGCGGGTCAGCTTGCGGGTGTCGATACCGGCGATGGCGACGATGTTCTCGGCCTTCAGGTAGTCGGTCAGCGATTGGCTGGAGCGGAAATTCGAGTGGATCAGCGGCAGGTCGCGGATGATCAGGCCTGCGGCGTGGACTTTGGAAGCTTCGACGTCTTCGGTATTGATACCGTAGTTGCCGATGTGGGGGTAAGTCAGGGTGACGATCTGGCGGGAATACGATGGATCGGTCAGGATTTCCTGATAACCCGTCATGGAGGTATTGAAAACGACTTCGCCCGTCGTGTGACCGGCAGCGCCAATGGAAATACCTTTAAAGATTGTTCCGTCGGCTAATGCCAGGATGGCTGGAACGGCTGGGCCAGAAAAAAATGGCGGCAAGGGCAACTCCTGATTAAGTTACCGTAGCGACGCCACTCAGACAACCCACGGGTGTACGGGCGCAATGCCGGGCTCGCGGGTCAGATGATGATGGATGTGTGAGGTAGGCGCTACGGTCGAATGGTAATTGGCTAAACCTTTGAATTATAACCCAAAGTTCCTTCAACGGCAAGCCCCTGCCGGAGCATCACCGGCCTTGGCGGAGGCCCTCGGCCAGGCGCGGCACCAGCGCCGCATGGCGTTTGTGCAGGAACAGGTAAAGCGGCACTTCTTCCAGTGGCGGCAGCAATTGCAGCAGGTCCGGGTCGTGCCCCTGCATCGCCAGCACCTCCTTGTTGCTGCGGCCCATGATGGCGATATCGCAACCGCCGGCCTTCAGCATGCGCAATAAGGACGCATCGTTGTCCAGGCGCTGGCGCGGCATGCCGGCCGTGCGCTCTTCCGTGAAGTTATAGCCCCGCCGCATGCAGAGTGTATGGCCGCGCAGCGACTTCCAGCCGCGCGACACATCGATCTTCTTGTAGGAATAGGCAGTTGGCGCGTACATATAGATCGGCTCTGGAACCGCCACCAGCTGGGGATAGCTGCTGGCGGCCAGCATCGTGCGTCCGATCGCGCCATCCAGCTTGCCTTCATTGACAAGCACCATGCCGCGTTCAGCGGACAAGGCGCTCACCTTGACGCCCAGCCCGGCACGGTGGGCTGCGGCTTCAACGGTTTTCCACGCCTCGAGATGGGCCGGCGTATCGGGGATCACGAAGAGCTGCAGGTCCTGGCTTGGCACGGGCGCTGAAGCCAGCGCGCACAGCAAGGCGACCAGGACTTTCATCGCTACTCCCCTTCGCCAAGCAGCTTATGCATGGTGCCGTCGGCCCGCATCTGCTTCAGGGCGGCGGCAACCTTGGGCACCAGCGCCGCATGGCTCTTGTGCAGGTAGATATAGAGGGGCATGATTTCCATCGGCGGCAGCAGGCGCTGGAGCGGCGGGTCCGCCGTCATGGCGGCGCGCGCCAGCGCATTATTGCGCTCCATGACCGCGACATCGCAACCGCCGGCTGCCAGCATGCGCAGCATGGTCGCCTCGTCGGCAAGCACCTGGCGCGCCAGGTCCTTGGTGCGCTGGTCGGTCTGGCGCAGGCCGCGGCGAATGCAGACCGTGTGCGCGCGCAGGGACTCCCAGCCGCCCGTCACGTCGAAGCGTTTATAAGAGAACGCCGTTGGCGCGTATTGGTAGATCGGCTCAGGTACCTGGACCAGGTTGGGGTAGTTTTTTTCGAGGCCGGAGGAACGTCCGACGTCGCCATCGGTCGTGCCTTCATTAGCCAGCACCGCCGAGCGCTCGGGCGACACCTCGCGCACCACCGCATTGATGCCGGCGCGCTGGAAAGCGACTTCCGCCGCCTTCCACAAATCGGCATGCGTGGTGCTGCGCGAGATGACGGACAGCTGCAGCTCTTCAGCGCGCAGCGGCGCCGACAGGATGATTGGACAAAGCAGCAAGGCAAACGGCAGTCTCATAACTCCCCCTTGCCTGTATTCTAGGAAGTCATTGCCTCAATTGCAAGACTTAAGCCAGTGCAGCAATACCCGCCTTGGCGATTTGTGCATCTTCGCTCGATTTCACACCCGACACGCCCACCGCGCCGATGGTGTGGCCATCGACCACGATATTGACGCCGCCTTCCAGCGGCGCTTCCACCATCGGCACGCCGACGAAGGAAGTTCGGCCGCCGTTGATCATGTCTTCATAGATCTTGGTTTCGCGGCGGCCCAGGGCCGACAGGCGTGCCTTGGCAGGCGCGATGTGCGACGACAGCGGCGCCGCGCCATCCAGGCGCTGGAGCCACAGCAGGTGGCCGCCGTCGTCGACGATGGCGATGGTGACCGCCCAGTTGTTCTTGCTTGCTTCGGCCTCGGCGGCAGCGGCGATTTTCTTGATGTCGTCCAGGGACAGCACTGGCTTGGTGATCATTCTCTCGTTTCCTGATAATTATGGGGCCGGCGTTTCGCGGCGCGCCTTCAGCTTTTGCTTCAGTTGCGGCATGACGGCCAGGGTTGCACGCTCGCCCGCCTGCATGGCGCCCGAGCGGTTGGTGAATTCCGCGGAACCCATCTTGCCCAGCGGCGGCTGGATCACGATGTCGGCATCACGCAGTTCAAGCTGGTTGATACGCTGGCCCATGATGGAGAAGGTCTGCATGATGACCTCCAGCGAAGAATTGGTGGCCTGCGCCTCGGCCTGGGTCGAAATATTCACCGCGATGATAAATTCCGCGCCCATTTCACGCGCAAAGCGCACCGGCACCGGCGCCACCAAGCCGCCATCGACGTAGGTGTGGTCGCCGATCTTCACCGGCTGGAATACGCCAGGAACAGCGGAGCTGGCGCGAACCGCCATGCCGGTATTCCCGCGCTGGAACAGGATGGGCTGGCCGGTCTTCAGGTCCGACGCCACGGCGCCGAACGGCATTTTCAGCTTCTCGATGACGCGGTTGCCGACAGCCTTGTTGACGAAGGATTGCAGGGCCTCGCCCTTCAGCACGCCGGAAGACTTGCCGAACAAGGGCAGCGCCCAGTCAGAAATGGCCGATTCATCGAGGTCGACGGCCATCTTCTGCAGGGCCTTGGCATCGTTGCCGGCCGCATACAGGGCGCCGACCACGGAGCCGGCACTGGTGCCGACCACGATATCCGGCACGATGCCCTGCGCTTCCAGCGCCTTGATCACGCCGATGTGGGCGAAACCGCGGGCGGCGCCGCCACCGAGGGCAAGGCCGATCTTCACCTTGCGCTGCACTGGCGCAACCGGCGGTACCACAGGGGGCTGCACCGGCGGTTCAACGGAGACCAGCGGCACGTCGGTCGATTTGATCGGCGGATCGAGTTCGGTGGTAACGGTATTGGGATTGGTCTGGCACCCGGCAAGCGCTGCGGCGGCCAGGATGGCAAAAGCGAAACGTTTCAAGTGCATGTAGTGGTTAATCTGCTCGTTTTTTTAGGCGAGCAGATTTTACCTAATAAATGGGGTACGTCCCCATTTTTCTTCTCAGGCAGCTTGCGCCGGTTCGACGGTAGTGGAAACCAGCGATTTTGGCAGGCTGACCGTGAAGGTGCTGCCCTGCCCTGCCTCGGAGCTGATATTCAGCTTGCCGCTGTGGCGCAGCAGTACGTGCTTGACGATGGCCAGGCCCAGGCCGGTGCCCTGCGTCTCTCGCGAGCGGCTCTTGTCGACGCGGTAGAAGCGCTCGGTCAGGCGGGAAATATGCTCCGGATTGATGCCGATGCCGGTGTCCTGCACCTGGAACTGCACGCCGGTCGGCGTGTCTTCCCAACGCAGCTTGATGGTGCCGCCCGCAGGCGTGTAGCGCACGGCATTGGAGGCCAGGTTGCCGAAGGCGCTGTGCAATTCGTCCATATTGCCCATGACATCGCCGCCATGCAGTTCCAGCGAAATTTCATGCTTGCCGCCGGACAGCGCGCGCGCTTCGTGCAGCACCTGCTCCAGCAGGGCCGGGATGTTGACGTGCTCCGGGCGCATCGGGTGGTCGACCGATTCCAGGCGCGACAAGGTCAGCATGTCCTCGATCAGGTGCTGCATGCGGTGGCTTTGCTCGGTCATCAGCTTGAGGTGGGCGGCGCGGGTCTCCGCGTCTAGCTCCATCGAAGCGGCGATTTCCAGGAAACCGGCGATCACGGTCAGCGGGGTGCGCAGCTCGTGCGAGGCGTTGGCGATGAAGTCGCGGCGCATCATTTCCGCGCGCTGGGTCTCGGTGATGTCGTGCGTGACCAGGATCTGGCGCCGGTTTTCAAACGGGATGATGTGCACGACCAGCTTGCGGCCGCGGAAGTTCAGCGTCAGCGGCTGGTCGTAGCGGCCCAGGATCAGGTAATCCATGAAGTCCGGGCTGCGCACCAGGTTGGTCACGCGCATGCCCTTGTCGCGCGCTTGCTGCAGGCCCAGGTGCTCTTCCGCCGCCGGATTGCACCATTCGAGGAACAGCACGTCGTCCATGATCACGACGCCGTCCGGCAGCAGGTGCATGGCCTGGCGGAAGCGCGCCAGCCATTCGGTCAACTCGGCCTGGTTCTTTTCGTCGTCGCGGCGCAGGCGGTACAGGCGCGAGAAAATATTGGTCCACTCGCCCCAGCCATCAGGCAGGCGGCCCGACTCGGGCTTGTCCAGCCATTCGCTCAGCTGATAGAGGTACTTGAGCTGAATGAACACGGCAGCCAGCACGCCGGCAAAGGCGGTGACAATGCCGGCCGCCAGGCCAAACCACCACCACATCAGGCCCGCGCCTGCCAGCAGGAAGCCAAGCCGGATGGCGACAGGTACCCAGAACACGACTTTTGGATTCATGGCTTCTCGGTCAGCATATATCCCACGCTGCGCACGGTCTTGATCAGGTGCTCGGCATCCTTCAGCGCCTTGCGCAGTCGCAGCACGTGGACGTCCACCGTGCGCTCCTCGATCACCACATGGTCGCCCCACACCTTGTCCAGCAGCTGGCTGCGTGAGAACACGCGCTCCGGGTGGGCCATGAAGAACTTGAGCAGCTTGTATTCGGCGTGCCCGATGTCGATCTTGTTGTCGTTCATCGACACGGTGCAGCTGACCGGATCGAGCACCACCGGACCGGCCTTGAGCTGGGTTTCGGCCAGTTCGGGGCTCTTGCGCCGCAACAGTGCGCGGGCACGGGCCAGCAGCTCGCGCGGTGAAAACGGCTTGGTGATGTAGTCGTCGGCGCCGCCATTCAGGCCTGCCAGCTTGTCCTCTTCCATGCTCTTGGCCGTCAGCATGATCACAGGAACGGCGGCGAAGTGGCGGTCGCCGCGGATGCGGGCCAGCAGGCGCAGGCCGCTCTGGTCCGGCAGCATCCAGTCCAGCAACACCAGTTGCGGCGTGCGGGTCTGCATGACTTCCCAGGCTTCCTGCGTGGATTGTGCCACCACGCAGTTCCAGCCAGCTTCGCGCAGCGAGAACCTCACCAGCTCCACGATCGCCGGTTCATCTTCAACAATCAGTACAGTCGTTTTGTCGGATGCCATTTATTTGCTTGCTTCTTGGGTCGCTCCGTGGGAATGGCGGATATCCCTGCCTTCCACCACGTAGATCACGTATTCGGCGATATTCTTGGCGTGGTCGCCGATGCGCTCGATGGCCTTGGCCACCCACATCGTGTCCAGCGCTGCCGAGATTGTACGCGGATCTTCCATCATGAAGGTGATCAGGTTGCGCATGATGGAGCGGTATTCGTGGTCGATCACGGCATCCTGGGCGATCAGGTCCAGCGCGGCCTTTTCGTCGCTGCGCGCAAAGGCGTCCAGCGCATCGTGCAGCAGGTCGCTGGTGGCGGTGGCGATGGTACGCACCATTTCATAGTGGTTCAGGGTCACGGCGCCGCGCCCGTGCAGGGCTTTGGCGATGCGCGCGATCTTGGCTGCTTCGTCGCCGATGCGTTCCAGGTCGGTGATCACCTTCAGGGTGGCCATCACGGTGCGCAGGTCATTGGCGGTCGGCTGGCGTTTGACGATCAGGTGGCTGCACTGGTCGTCCAGCTGCACTTCCAGCTGGTTGACGTTGGCGTCTTCGGCCACCACGCGTTCGGCGCGCTCCAGGTTGCCGATGCGGAAGCAGGTCATCGCGTCCAAGAACATGGTCTCGACCATGCCGCCCATCAGCAGCACTTTGGAGCGGATGCCTTCGAGTTCGGTGTCGTAAGCTTTGGAGGAATGTTCGCCCATCATAATCTCTTCTCTCTCTTCTTCTGGTTAGCCAAAGCGGCCGGTGATGTAGTCCTGGGTCTCTTTGCGCACAGGATTCATGAAAATCTGGTCGGTTTCGCCGAATTCCACCAGCTCGCCCAGGTACATATAGGCGGTGTAGTCGGAGCAGCGCGCCGCCTGCTGCATATTGTGGGTCACGATGGCGATCGTGTAGTCCTCTTTCAGCTCGGAGATCAGTTCTTCGATCTTGGAGGTGGAAATCGGGTCCAGCGCGGAAGTCGGTTCGTCCAGCAGCAGGACGTCAGGCTTCACCGCCACGCCGCGCGCGATGCACAGGCGCTGCTGCTGGCCGCCGGACAGCGACAGGCCGCTCTTGGCCAGCTTGTCCTTCACTTCGCCCCACAGGGCGGCTTTTTTCAGCGCCCATTCGACGCGCTCGTCCATCTCGCCTTTCGACAGGTCTTCGTACAGGCGCACGCCGAAAGCGATATTGTCGTAGATCGACATCGGGAACGGGGTCGGCTTCTGGAACACCATGCCCACTTTGGCGCGCAGCATGTTCACGTCCAGGCCCGCTTCCAGGATGTTGTGGCCGCGGTAGCGGATGGCGCCTTCGGCGCGCTGGCCCGGGTACAGGTCGTACATGCGGTTCAGGGTGCGCAGCAGGGTCGATTTGCCGCAGCCGGACGGGCCGATGAAGGCGGTCACCTTCTTCTCGTGGATGTCGAGGTTGACGTTGTGCAGGCTGCGCGTCTTACCGTAGTAGAAGTTCAGGCCGGAGATTTCAATGATTTTGCTAGCTTGGGTCATGATCTGTACTCGTTATTTTGGTGCTTTTTGCGCAAACACGGTGCGCGACAGGATGTTCAGTGCCAAGACGCTGAAGGTCACGATCAGCGCGCCGCCCCAGGCCAGCTCGCGCCAGTTGTCGTATGGGCTCATGGCGAACTGGTAGATCACGACCGGCAGGTTCGCCAGCGGCTGGTTCATGTCGGCGCTGAAGAACTGGTTGTTCAAGGCGGTGAACAGCAGCGGCGCGGTTTCGCCGGCGACACGGGCCACGGCCAGCAGCACGCCGGTCATCACGCCGGCCTTGACGGCGCGCAGGCGCACCATCACGGACACTTTCCAGCGCGGTGCGCCAAGGGCGTAGGCCGCTTCCAGCAGCGAGTTCGGCACCAGTTTCAACATATTGTCGGTCGTGCGCACCACCACCGGGATCGCGATCAGCGACAGCGCGATGGAGCCGGCGTAGCCCGAGAAGTGCTGCACGTTCGCCACGTACAGCGCATACACGAACAGCCCGATCACGATCGACGGCGCCGACAACATGATGTCGGTCACGAAGCGGGTCAGCTGCGCCACCTTGTTCTCTTCGCCGTATTCAGCCAGGTAGATGCCGGCCAGGATGCCGATCGGGGTCGACACGGCCGTCGACAGGCCCACCATCATCAGCGAGCCGACGATGGCATTGCGCAGGCCCCCGCCATCACTGCCTGGAGCAGGCGTGTCGCCGGTGAAGATCAGCACGTTCAGGGCGGAGAAGCCGTTGATCAGCAGCGTCGCCAGGATCCACAGCAGTGCGACCAGGCCGACCGACATGGCGCCGACCGACAGCGCCATGCCGACGCGATGGAAGAACAGGCGCTTGCGGTAGACAGGATTCTTGGTCTGGATCATTTGACGCCCTCCTTGCGCGACAGGCCCATCAGCATCAGCTTGGCGCCGGACAGGACAATAAAGGTAATGATGAACAGCAGCAGGCCCAGCGCGAACAGCGAGGACACGTGCAGCTTGCTGGACGCTTCGGCGAATTCATTGGCCAGCGTCGAAGCGATCGAGCTGCCCGGCGAGAACAGGGAGGTAGGCAGCTTGGCCGCGTTACCGATCACGAAGGTGACCGCCATGGTTTCGCCCAGGGCGCGGCCCAGGCCCAGCATGACGCCGCCCACTACGCCAGTCTTGGTGTACGGCAGCACAACCTTGCGCACCACTTCCCAACGGGTGCAACCCAGGCCGTAAGCCGATTCCTTCAGCACGGCAGGCACGATCTCGAAGACATCGCGCATCACGGAAGCGATGAACGGAATGATCATCACGGCCAGGATCAGGCCTGCGGTCAGGATGCCGATGCCCATGGTCGGGCCTTTGAACAGCGCACCGATAAAAGGCAAGGCGCCGAGGGTGGACTTCAGCAGCGGCTGCACGTATTCGCTGAACATCGGGGCGAACACGAACAGGCCCCACATGCCGTAGATAATCGATGGCACGCCAGCCAGCAGCTCGATGGCGGTGCCCAGCGGGCGGCGCAGCCAGACCGGGCATACCTCGGTCAGGAACAGCGCGATGCCGAAGCTGACCGGGAAGGCGATCAGCAAGGCGATACCGGCGCTGGCCAGGGTGCCGACGATGGCAATCGCGGCGCCGAACTGGTCGTTGACCGGGTCCCATTCAACGGTGGTGATGAAGCCAGGCCCGAATTCTTTCAGGGCAGGCAAGGCGCCATTGATCAGGGAAATGATAATGCCGACCAGTACAAACAGTACGGTCAGCGCAAAGACCATCGTGATCTTGTGGAAGAACCAATCCTGGATGCGCTGCTTGCGCACCACGGACTGCATGGCAGCAACGGAGGCACTCATGGTGGCGGGTTCCGATAACTGGAGGGGAGCTGGTGAGGTGATTTCTGCACTCATGATTTAGTTTTTTGGTTTAGCTAACCGGGGAGGCCTTCTGTTCAAGCCACCCCGCTTAGCTTCCTCTTTAAACCGGCACCCCGATCGGATGGCCGCCCCGTCTGACCCACAGGGTCAGACACCTGGCCTGCGGCTGCCGCGGGCCTAGGTGTCAGACCCTGCGGGTCTGACACCGGGGTGCCGGTTTCAGAAGATCAGTTCAGCGGCTTGCCCGAAGCATCCCTCAGGTTAGCCTTCCACGAACCCTGCACCAGCTTCACAACAGTGTCAGGCAGCGGCACATAGTCCAGTTCGACAGCTGCCGCATCGCCGTTCTTGAAAGCCCAGTCGAAGAACTTGATGACTTCCTTGCCCTTGTTCGCATCAGCCTGCTGCTTGTGCATCAGGATGTAGGACACGCCGGTGATTGGCCAGGAGGTTTTGCCAGCCTGGTCGGTCAGCACCACGCCGAAGCCTGGGGTCTTGGTCCATTCTGCGTTGGCGGCAGCGGCCTTGAAGTTGTCGTCGTCAGGCTGCAGGAAGTTGCCGTCCTTGTTCTTCAGCTGGGTGTGAGCGATCTTGTTTTTCTTGGCGTAAGCCCATTCCACGTAGCCGATGGCGCCCTTGATACGCTGCACGTTGGCGGCAACACCGTCGTTACCCTTGCCGCCCACGCCGGTTACCCACTTCACTGCGGTGCCGGCACCGATCTTGGTCTTGAACTCAGGGTTCACTTTCGACAGGTAGTCGGTGAACAGGAAGGAGGTGCCGGAGCCGTCAGCGCGGTGCACCACGGTGATTTCAGCAGCTGGCAGCTTCACGCCTGGGTTCAGGGCAGCGATCGCTGCATCGTTCCACTGGGTGATCTTGCCCAGGTAGATGTCAGCCACAACCGGGCCGGTCAGTTTCAGCTGGCCTGGAGCGATGCCGTCCAGGTTCACCACGGTCACCACGCCACCCATGATGGCCGGGAACTGCATCAGGCCGTCAGCGTCCAGCTCTTCCGCTTTCAGCGGCATGTCGGAAGCGCCGAAATCGACGGTCTTGGCTTTGATCTGCTTGATACCTGCGCCGGAACCGACGGACTGATAGTTCAGGCCATTGCCGGTGGATGCTTTGTAGGCTTCAGCCCACTTGGCGTAGATCGGATAAGGGAAAGTTGCGCCTGCACCGGTCATGTCCGCTGCGAAAGCGGTCGAGAATGCCATTGCCGCCGAAGCGCCAACAACGAAGGAGGTCAACAACTGTTTCATGCGCATATCAAAGGTCCTTTTCAGGGGTTGGGTTGAATGCTGCGCAGTGTATGACGTCAATATGACAGCTTTATGACACGTCAAAATTAAGTCTAGGACAAGGTCACAAACTTGTCATATTTCTCAAATATACTATTAGTTATGAAAACAGCATTCCTTGATCGGGAGCTGTCACAGCTGGCGTTCAACCGCCGCGTGATGGCCCAGGCAGAAGACGCCACCATCCCTGTGCTCGAACGATTGCGCTACCTGTGCATTGTCAGCAGCAACCTGGATGAGTTCTTTGAAGTAAGGGTCGCCAGCCTGCTGGCCGCCGCCAGCGTCGATGGCGACCTGGGCGATCACCCTGCCCTCGCGGCCACGCTGGAACGGGTCAGCCACGAGTGTCATGAACTGGTCAAGCGCCAGTACGAAATATTTAATACGGCAGTGTTGCCGGAAATGAAAGCCCAGGGCATCCACATCGTGCGCCACAGCCAGCGCAACGAAGCCCAACGGGCCTGGGTCAAGGATTATTTTGACCGCGAAGTACGCCCCCTGCTGACCCCGATCGGCCTCGACCCGGCCCACCCTTTCCCGCAAGTAGTAAACAAGAGCCTCAATTTCATCGTCGCGCTGAGCGGCAAGGATGCCTTCGGGCGCGGCACCGCCATCGCTATTGTTAAAGCGCCGCGCGTGCTGCCGCGCGTGATCCGCTTGCCGGACCATCTATCCAAGGAAGGCGGCGTGTCGTTCTGCCTGCTGTCCTCCGTCATCCATGCCCACATCTCTGAAATGTTTGCCGGGCGCGATGTGATGGCGTATTCCCAGTTCCGGGTCACGCGCGACTCCGACCTGTGGGTGGATGAAGATGAAGTGAAAAACCTTCGCCAGGCGCTGAAAGGCGAGCTGCAAGGCCGCGCCTATGGCCGCTCGGTCCGGATCGAGGTGGCCAAGAACTGTCCGCCCGAACTGTCGCAATTCCTGCTCGACCAGTTCAGCCTGGACCAGAGCCGCCTGTACCGCGTCGACGGCCCGGTGAATATGGTGCGCCTGAACGAAATCGTGGAGCAGGCGCGCCGGCCCGAGCTGCGCTTCCCGCCGTTCATCGCGGGCGTGCAAGCGAAGACCGTCAACAATGACATCTTCGCCACCATCCGCAAGCATGACATCCTGCTGCACCACCCATACCAGAGCTTCCAGACCGTGATCGACTTCATCCGCAGCGCGGCCTTCGATCCGGCGGTGGTGGCGATCAAGCAGACCGTCTACCGCACCGGCATGAATTCCGACCTGATGGAAGCGCTGATTGCAGCCGCTCGCAGCGGCAAGGAAGTCACGGTAGTGGTGGAACTGATGGCGCGTTTCGACGAAGAAGCCAATATCAACTGGGCCGACAAGCTGGAACAGGCCGGCGCCCAGGTGGTGTACGGTGTGGTGGGCCTGAAGACCCACGCCAAGATCGCCTTGGTGATCCGCCGCGATGAAGGCGGCCTCGGCTACTACGCCCACCTCGGGACCGGCAACTACCACCCGACCACGACCAAATTCTATACCGACTTCGGCATCCTGACCTGCGAGCCGCAACTGGGCCGCGACGTCAACGAAGTCTTCATGCACCTGACCAGCCTGACCAAGCCGCAGCGCATGAACCACATCTGGCTGGCGCCGTTCTCGCTGCAAGACCAGATCATCAAAGCGATACGGAACGAAGCCAAAATCGCGAAATCCGGGCGTCCGGGCCGGATTATCGCTAAAATCAATGCATTAACCGATGAACCGGTCATCCGGGCGCTGTATGCCGCCTCGAAGGACGGGGTCAAGATCGACCTGATCGTGCGCGGCGCCTGCACCCTGATGCCGGGCGTGCCGGGATTGTCCGAAAACATCCGGGTGCGCTCCATCATCGGCCGCTTCCTTGAACATAGCCGCATCTATTACTTCCGCAACGACCTGGCCCATGACGTCATGCTGGCCAGCGCGGACTGGATGAACCGCAACCTGCTGCGCCGCATTGAAGTGGCGTTCCCGGTGCTGGACCGGGGCCTGAAACGGCGTGTCATTGCGGAAGGTTTGACGCCTTACCTGAAGGACAACTCCAACGCATGGGAGCTGGATTCGCACGGCCAGTATCACCGCCGCAAAGCACGCGGCAAGCAGAAGGCCTTCAGCGCCCAGCAGCATTTGATGGAGTTACTAGGTACGCCGGCCGATGCGCCGGCGGATTGAAGCCTGGTCACGGGAGGAAGCATGGACTTGATCTTGTGGCGCCACGCAGAAGCCGAACCATCCCAGCCCGGCCTGGAAGACCTGGAACGCACGCTCACGCCCAAAGGACATAAGCAGGCGCGGCGCATGGGCCAGTGGCTGGATTCCGTATTGCCGGAAAATTGCCGCATCCTGGTCAGCCCGGCCACGCGCACGGTGCAGACTGTGGCGGGATTGGGACGCAAGTACAAGGTCCACCCCGACCTGGCGCCGGGGGCGGACGCCGGCGATATCCTGAAGGCGGCCAACTGGCCGTCGTCGAAGGAATCGGTGCTCATTGTTGGCCACCAGCCTACGCTGGGCCAGGCTGCAGCCCTGTTGATGACAGGCGACGATAGCGATTGGGAGATGAAAAAAGGCGCTGCGTGGTGGTTTGTGCAGCGTGAAGCGGGCGATCCATCGAGCTTTTACCTCAAGGCAGTGATGCAGCCTGACCTCGTGACGAAATAGATCTTTCTGCTGGGCTTGTAATTGCTTAAATGGATGCTAGAGTTTAATTGTATCAACTCTAGGGAGCAGCCTCCGGAAACGTCGGCTGGTTTGTTATGTGGGTATTGTTCACCATGGGCATCTTCGGCGCCATGATCGCGTTAATCGCGTTCGAAATTGTCGCTGAATATCGCGGCGGACATCATAGGTTGGTCGACCGCTACCACGAGTAGCTTTGCGCTTCTGCAGAAGCGAGGCTCCGCAACAGATCCTCCGGGATTCTGGTGTCGGGGCCTTCAGTCTTTATGGGGTCAGGCAAACAGGTCGAAGAGCGACGAGGCGCCGCCCAGTTGCTCGTCCTGCGTATAGAGGCGCACCAGTGCCTGTGCTTGCACCGTGAGCATTTGGGCCATGGAGGATTTGCGGCTTTGCAGGGTATCGACTTCGCGGTCGGCCTGCGCCAGGGCCCGCGATACCACGCTGCGTTCGCCACCGAGGCTTTCAAGGCGCGAACCAAGGGCATCGGCCAAGCCCCTGCCCTCGTTGGTGAAGACCTTGGTCACCGCATCGGGGTTGGCGTTCATCGCGGCATTCAGGATTCCATTATCCAGCTTGAGGCGGCCATTCGTGTCGATCGACAGGCCGACATTGGCCAGCGCCTCGCTGCTGCCGCCCGCTGAACGCAGCAACTGATCAAGCTGGGTGCGTACCTGGCCCAGCGCCGGATTGCCGCGCAGCGCGCCTCTGCCCAGGTTGTCCAGCCGGTCCTGTAGCGCGTTGAAGCCCTTGACGAAAGCTTCCACGTTCTTGGCAACCTGGCTGTTGTCGCGCGCGATGGTGACCGTGGTGTCGCCTTCGTCGGTCAGCTTGAGCGTGACGCCCTCGATGGCCGACTCCACAGTGTTGTCGGCGCTCTTGATGGTCTTGCCGTCAACGGTCAGGATGGCGTCCTGCGCCGCCTGGGTCTGGGTCGCCTGGCTGAACAGGCTGCGGATCGTCGTGTCGCCTGCTACTGAAAAGCTGAGCTTGTTCGCTTCACCGCTGGCACTGCGCAATTGCAGCGCCGTGCCGGTGCTGGAGCGCACCAGGCTGGCATCGACGCCCGCCTCCTTGAGCGCATCGGCGATGCCCTGCAAGGTGTTGTTGCGGCTATCAATCGTGATGGTCTTGCTGCTGTCGCCGGTGCCGATCCGGATCACGGCCGGCGAGCCGGTACCGAGCCGCGTATCAGCGGTCTGCGCTTCGGGGCTGATGAGGATTTGCTGCTGGGCCAGTTGGCTGACCTTGACATCATGCGAACCGGCCGCCGCCGAGGCGCTAGTCGTCACGCCCAGCACGCCGCTCGCCGAACTGCTGCCGCGCGTGCTAAGGCCGGTACCGGCGAGGCTTTCTGCAATATCCTGGAACACCGACAGAGCCGATTGCAGCTGTCCCAGGCCGGAAAAACGCGCCTGGGTCAGGCTGATGCTTGCGTTGAGCTTGGCCGCGGCACTGCGCTGCGGCGCCAGCGTCTGTTCGACCCGGGCTAGCACTGCCTCCGACGGCGTACCAATGACGCTGGCATTCCCCAAGCCCAGCGAGGTCCCGTACATTGTGCTTAGCAAGCTGCTCACATAGTCCATAACCTAATATTAGCGCATGAACTTGGTTATTGCTCCGGCTGCTTCGTTGTCGAGTGGCGCAAAAGTGAAACCGATCTTGAATTCGTCGCCGCTGAAAATGCAATTGTTGACCTTGCCACGCGTATTGACGATTTGCGGCTTGCCATCGACCAGCATTTCGAACACGATCTGGCCGCTGGCCCCGACTTGCACCTTATGTTCGGAAGTCAGGGAAATGCCCGCCAGGCCGAGGTCGAAGGTACGTGCCGCCATCGGCGCGCCGCCGTCCATCACGATCATTGCCCGTACGCGCAGGATTTTACGGGCGCCTTGCCTTGAATCTACTAACAATTTCTTGTCCGGTTTCTGGTTGGAATCGAGCCTGTTATTGTAGCCAATATTTCGTAAAAATCTACATTACTGCAGCTCGCGCAAGCGATTGAATGCGTCGTCGATGCGCTCGACCGCAATGATGGTCATGCCTTCGATCGGCTGCTTGGGCGCATTCGCCTTGGGAATCATGGCGATCGAGAAGCCGAGCTTGGCCGCCTCGCGCAAGCGCTCCTGCCCGCGCGGCGCCGGCCGGATCTCGCCGGCCAGGCCCACCTCGCCGAATACCACGAAGCCATTCGGCAGCGCCTTGTTGCGCATCGAAGAATTGATCGCCATCAGGACCGCCAGGTCGGCGGCCGGTTCGGTGATCTTTACCCCGCCCACGGCGTTGATGAATACGTCCTGGTCGAAGGCCGCAATGCCGGCGTGCCGGTGCAGCACGGCCAGCAGCATGGCCAGGCGGTTCTGCTCCAGGCCGACCGACAGCCGGCGTGCGTTGGGCAGGTGGCTGGTATCGACCAGGGCCTGCACTTCCACCAGCAACGGGCGCGTACCCTCTTGCGTCACCATGACGCAGGAACCGGGCACCTGGTTTTCATGCGAAGACAGGAACAGCGCAGAAGGATTCGATACGCCCTTCAGGCCCTTCTCGGTCATCGCGAACACGCCCAGTTCATTGACCGCGCCAAAGCGGTTCTTGATGGCGCGCACCAGGCGGAAGCTGGAGTGGTTGTCGCCCTCGAAATACAGCACGCAGTCCACAATGTGTTCCAGCACGCGCGGACCGGCCAGCGAGCCCTCCTTGGTGACGTGGCCGACCAGGATGATGGTGGTGCCGCTCATCTTGGCCACGCGGGTCAGCTGGGCCGCACATTCGCGCACCTGGGCCACCGAGCCGGGCGCCGAGGCCAGCGCATCCGAATACAGGGTCTGGATCGAATCGATCACCGCCACCTGCGGCTTCAGGTCGGCCAGCGTGCCGAGGATTTTCTCCAGCTGGATTTCGGCTTGCAGCTTGAGGTCCTTGGCATCGACCGCCAGGCGCTTGGCGCGCAGCGCGATCTGGGCGCCGGATTCCTCGCCGCTGACATACAGCACGCTCTTAACCTTGGACATATTGGCCAGCGCCTGCAGC
This sequence comes from Pseudoduganella sp. R-34, assembly GCF_049904655.1. Classification (NCBI taxonomy): domain Bacteria; kingdom Pseudomonadati; phylum Pseudomonadota; class Betaproteobacteria; order Burkholderiales; family Oxalobacteraceae; genus Pseudoduganella; species Pseudoduganella sp. R-34. The sequence goes on along the minus strand of NZ_CP184572.1, from coordinate 2,850,761 downwards.
AGCAGTGTCGATTTGCCGATGCCGGGGTCGCCGCCGATCAGCACCACGCCGCCCGCCACCAGGCCGCCGCCCAGCACGCGGTCGAATTCTTCAATGCCGGTGCCAAAGCGCGGCACGTCCAGCGCTTCGATATCCTGCAGCGACAGCACGGGCGCGGTCTGCGCCAGCGACTGGTGCTGGGCCTGCGAGAAGCGGTTGGCGCCGGCGGCTTCGATCACCGTCTCCACCATGGTGTTCCACTGCTGGCAGGACGAGCACTGGCCGGTCCACTTGCTGCTGATGCCACCGCATTCGCTGCAGGTGTAGTTGGTCTTTGCCTTGGCCATCTGCTTACGCCTCGATCACACGCACGCGTTGCGCCAGGGCGCACATCAACTCATAGCCGATGGTGCCGGCAGCCGTCGCCACGTCATCGATCGGCATGCCTTCGCCCCACAGCACCACCTTGCTGCCGACGCGCGCATCTGGAATATTGCCCAGGTCGACCGTCAGCATGTCCATCGAGACGCGGCCTACGAGACGGGTGCGCACGCCGTCCACCAGGACCGGCGTATCGACCGGCGCGTGGCGCGGGTAGCCATCGGCATAGCCGCAGGCCACCACGCCGATGCGCATGGCGCGCTCGGCCTTGAAGCGGCTGCCGTAGCCGACATAGTCGCCGGGGCCGATTTCCTGCACGCCGATCAATTCGCTGGAGAGGGTCATGGTCGGCTGCAGGCCGAATTCTTCCGCCGTCTGGCCGCCGGGGGTGCCGCCGTACAGCATGATGCCCGGACGGATCCAGTCGGTCGCCAGGCTGGCGCCCAGCTCCGGCATATGCAGGATGCCGGCCGAATTGCACAAACTGCGCGGGCCCGGCAAGCCGGCAGTGCCCTCATTGAAGCGGCGCACCTGTTCCGCCAGCGGCATGCACGGGTGGTGCAGTTCGTCGGCGTTGGCGAAGTGGGTCATCAGGGTAATGGTGCCAACGTGCGGGATGGCGCGCAGGCGGGCGTGGGCGGCGGCATATTCGCCTGGCTTGAAGCCGAGGCGGTTCATGCCGGTGTTCATTTTCAGGTGCACATTGAGCGGGCGCCCCAGCGGTGTGCGCTCGAGCATTTCAAGCTGTTCGATGCAGTGAACGGCGCCTTCGATACTATGTTCCGCCATTGCCAGCAAGTCCGCGGTGTCGAACCATCCCTCTAAAAGAAGAACAGGCTTGCTCCAGCCCATCTCGCGCAGTCGCACCGCGTTGTCCGGTTCGATCAGCGCCAGGCCGTCTGCGGCGGCGAAACCGCGCATGCCACGCTCAAGCCCATGCCCGTAGGCGTTGGCCTTGACCACTCCCCAGGCCTTGGCGCCCGGCGCACAGGCCTTGGCGCGCTCCAGGTTATGTTGCATTGCAGCGAGATGGATGTGCGCGACGATGGGCCTTGGCATGTCTAAAACCGGCAGAATAAGAAAGCAGCATTCTACCTTTTGTACCTGCCGGATGCTGGCCGAATTCTTGGGAAACCTTACTTTCCATGGTATAAAGCATGCCGAGATTATTATCTGGCGTCCTGAATGAATCGTGGTTTCTATACCATCATGGCCGCGCAGTTCTTTTCGTCGCTGGCAGACAATGCGCTGCTCATCGTGGCAATCGACCTGCTGGTGACCATGCAAGCTCCGGCGTGGGTCACCCCATTGCTGAAGCTGACTTTTGTGCTGTTTTACGTGCTGTTGGCAGCATTTGTAGGCGCTTTCGCTGATGCCTTGCCGAAGGGCCGGGTCATGTTCATTTCCAACCTGATCAAGATCTTCGGCTGCGCACTGATTTTCTATCATGTGCACCCGCTGGCCGCCTATGCGGTGGTCGGTTTTGGCGCGGCTGTGTACTCGCCGGCCAAATACGGCATCCTGACCGAACTGCTGCCGCCGGAAAAGCTGGTGGTAGCCAATGGCTGGATCGAGGGCCTGACCGTGAGCTCCATCATCTTCGGCATTGCAATGGGCGGCGCCCTGATCGGCGGGCCCGTTGCTGCGGCGCTGCTCCACTTCGATTTGCCGGGCATCGAAACGGGCCTGGACACGACGGCCGAAATCGCGCTGGCAGTGGTCGGCGTCACTTACCTGCTGGCGGCGCTGTTCAACCTGCGCATTCCGGATACGGGCTATGTCTACGAGCACCAGGAGCGCCACCCGCTGCGCCTGATCACCGAGTTCGCCGGCTGCTGCAGCATCCTGTGGCGCGACAAGCTGGGCCAGATTTCGCTGGCCGTGACCACCCTGTTCTGGGGCGCCGGCGCGACCCTCCAATTCATCGTGCTGGAATGGGCCAAGCAATCGCTGGGCATGCCTTTGAACAAGGCGACCAGCACCATCGCCATCGTTGCGGTGGGCGTGGCAGTGGGCGCCGGCATGTCGGCGCGCTTCATCACGCTGCGCAAATCGCTGACGGTGATCCCGCTGGGAATTGCCATGGGCGTGATCGTGATGGGCATGATCTTCGTGCATGACGTGCGCCTGGCCTATCCCCTGCTGCTGGTCGTCGGACTGCTGTCGGGCTTCTTCGTGGTGCCGATGAATGCGCTGCTGCAGCATCGCGGCCATGTGCTGATGAGCGCAGGCCACTCCATCGCGGTCCAGAACTTCAACGAGAACCTGTCGATCCTGACCATGCTTGCGGTGTACTCGCTGATGGTGAAGCTGCACCTGAGCCTGAATACCATCATCGTGCTGTTTGGCCTGTTCGTCGCCGGCTCCATGCTTGGCATCATGCGGCTGCATGCGGCTAACCAGCGTGAGCACGATTCGCTCAGCCTGATCGGAGAGCATAAGCACTAAGGCGATGAAACGAGGTTTCTATACCATCATGGCGGCGCAGTTCTTCTCGTCGCTAGCCGATTCGGCGTTGCTGATCATCGCAATCTATATGTTGGGAGCCATGAAAGCGCCGGCGTGGATGACGCCGATGCTGAAGGAGACCTTCGTCCTGTTCTACGTGCTGCTGGCTGCTTTTGTCGGTGCCTTTGCCGATGCCCTGCCCAAGGGCCGCGTCATGCTGATCGGGAACATGATCAAGATTTTCGGCTGCGCCCTGTTCTTCTACAACGTGCACCCATTGGCCGCCTATGCTGTCGCAGGCCTGGGCGCTGCGATCTATTCGCCGGCCAAGTACGGCATCCTCACGGAACTGCTGCCGCCCGAAAAGCTGGTCGCAGCCAACGGCTGGATCGAAGGCTTGACCGTCAGCTCGATCATCCTTGGCACCGCGCTGGGCGGCGCCCTGATCGGCGGCCCGGTCTCCGCGGGCCTGCTGGCCTTCGACGTGCCGGGCATCGACACCGGCTTCGACACGGTCGGCGAGATAGCGCTGGCCTGGGTGGGCGTGGTCTACCTGCTGGCGACCGTTTTCAACTTGCGCATACCGGACACCGGTTATGTCTATGAGCGGCAAGAGCGCAACCCGTTCCGCCTGGTGCGCGATTTCGCGGACTGCTGCGGCATCCTGTGGCGCGACAAGCTGGGCCAGATTTCCCTGGCGGTTACCACCCTGTTCTGGGGCGCCGGCGCGACCTTGCAGTTCATCGTTCTGGAATGGGCCAAGCAATCGCTGGGCATGCCGCTGAACAAGGCCACCACCACCGTTGCCATCGTGGTGGTCGGCGTGGCGCTGGGCGCCGTGCTGTCTGCACGCTTCATTACCCTGCGCAAGGCGCTGTCGGTGATTCCGCTCGGGATCGCGATGGGCGTGATCGTGATGTCGATGATTTTCGTGCACGACTTGCGCATCGCTTATGTATTGCTGCTGGTGGTCGGCGCTTTGTCGGGCTTCTTCGTGGTGCCGATGAATGCCTTGCTGCAGCACCGGGGCCACGTGCTGATGAGCGCCGGGCATTCGATCGCGGTGCAGAACTTCAATGAGAACCTGTCCATCCTTACCATGCTGGCGGTATATGCCACGATGGTGAAGCTTGGCCTGGGCCTGAACACCATCATCGTGCTGTTTGGCTTGTTCCTGGCGGGATCGATGCTGGCCATCATGGCGCTGCATGCCGCCAACCAGCGCAAGAAAGATTCGCTCGGCCTGATCGGCGAGCACCACTAGGACGGCAGGCCTCCGTCGCTGCGGCGCGCCTGGGCACGGGCGCGCCAATCATCCGGCACCACAAAGCCGCGCTCCACTTCTTCCAGCCAACCGCCCTCTTCCCGCACCGTTGCCACCAGCACGGGGCCTGGATCGGCGACGAACTTTTCCGCCAGGACGTCCAGCAACGCAGCGCGCGTGAGCGGAGCCGGCGTGGGCGTGCTTTCGCTGCGCTGGACTGGCGTGCGCAGCGGCGCCAGCCATTGCAGGCGCGGCATGACGATGAATTGCTCGCCTTGCGCGGCGGCTTGTTCGCTGTGGGTGCGCCAATAGCCGCGGCAGTGTTCAGGCGAAATGCCTTCGATCTGCGGCGCAGCTTCGGTGGCATGGTAGAACAGCCAGCCCTTGACCAGGGCCTGGGCCCGGGTGACGGGCGCGGGTGCGACTTTTTGCGCGATCGGGTGCTGTGATAGCTGCAACTGGGCGTTGAAGATCTTGCGCATCTTCAGGCCCAGCGTGTCGGCCAGGTTGGGGCCGACCAGGCGGTTGTAGTTGCCCGTATCGGGATCGCCGTCCAGCAGGTAGAACTTGGTGGCGAACTCGATATGGCGCAGGTTGGCGCTGCCCTTCTCGCGCAGGAGGAAATCGAATTCGCCAATGGTGCCGTTCCTGCCGTCGCGGACTTGCAGGCCGTGGGCAGCCAGCGCGCCGTGCTGGGCGAAGTAGAATGCCATCAGCTTCTCGGCATACAGGCCAAGGCGCGAGTAAAAACGGTTGCCAAGGGCTTCCTCGAGCGGCGCAGGATCGGCGTCAAGGTCGTCCAGCCAGTTTGCCACCGCGGCCGTCATGGGGCCGAGCGTGGCGATCTTGCCCTGCCAGTGCGGGCTGTTCGGGTCGAGCAGGTCGGGCGAGTCGAGCAGCCAAGCCAGCGCGCGGACGTGGGGCCGCGCGAGATGGCCCCATTTGCGGTGGAATGTCCTAGCGTCGGCCGGCATGCGCGGCTTTGGCCAGACACAGGTCCTGCCATGCCTTGGCCTTCTCTTCCGGCTTTTTCAGCAGGTCGGCCGGGTGGTAAGTAGCGACGACCGGCACGGCGCCGTGCAGCATGATGCGGCCGCGCGCGGCGCCGCCAAGCAGGCCTTTGCCGGTGCTGTGGCCGAAGGCGACAATGACTTTTGCCTGCGTCAGTTCCAATTCGCGCTGGAGGTATGGGCGGCAGGCCTGCAACTCTTCGGCGCCTGGCGCGTGCGGGGCGTGGCATTTCACCAGGCTGGTGAGGTAGGCGCCCTTTTCCGCTACCTGGCCGACGGCCTTCAGCATGTTGTCGAGCAGGTAGCCGGGATCGCCGGCGAACTGGTAACCTTCCGCATCCTCAGCCTGGCCTGGCGCGGTGTCGAGGGCGATCCAGGTCGCCTGCTCGTCGCCGCGGCCCGGGACGGCTTGCTGGCGGGACTGGCAGCGGCCGCAGCGGGTGCAGGAGGCGATTGCTGCTCGCAGTGCAGGCCAGTCCATCTGGGCGATTTGTTCATCCGTTGCACCGCCGGGCGCCGGGGCGCTGGCGACGGCCGTGGCAGCGCCGCGCGGCGTTTGCTCCTCGTCGAACCAGGATGGCGGCTCGTCCATCGGGATATCGTCGTAGGCTGGGACGCCGGCAGTGCGCGGCGGCGTTGGCGCGGGCCTTGCTGCCGGCGCAGGACGCTGTGGCGGCGTTTCGGCGGGCTGCTCCGGAGCCGCCACTTTCTTGCGCTGCGGCTTGTATTCCGGCGTTGGGGCGTCGTCAAACCAGGACATGTCCTCGCCTGTCGATGCAATGCTTGGCGTGCCGGGCACGCGAACCGGTGCGGCCGGAGCCGGAGCGGCCTGCGCATCAGGCGCAGGCGGGATCGGCGGCGCCTGGCGCGCGCTTGTTGCCGCCCCTGGCGCCTTGGAAGCTGCACGCGCGGCAGCGGCAGCGGCGGCGGCCGGCGATTGGGCGTTGCCGGGCGGGCGCGGTGGCGCGGCGGGAACGAGTCCTGCGGCCGGCGCAGGGTCAAGGGCGGCGGCTTCCTGCTGTGCGGCAGGCAATTGCTGGCCGGCAGCGGGAGCGAATTGCACCGCGACCGGCGCAGGTTGTGCGTCGGCGAACGCGTCATCCACTTCACCGGCGCCGGCGGCATCAGCCGCAACCGGGCGATTGCGCAGGCGCCACTGCGGCCCCACGCCCATCTCCTCCAGGAACACGGCAGACCGGCGATCGCTCATAGGCCAAAACGCATCACGATAGCGTCCTCGCGGGTTGAATCGGCAGCGGGATAATAGCCTTTGCGGCGGCCGATTTCGGCAAATCCGTAGCGCTGGTAGATCTCCAGGGCGCGCACGTTGGAAGGCCGCACTTCCAGCAAGATCGACTCCATGCCAAGGCCGCGCGACAAGGCGACCGCCTGGTTCACCAGCAGCCGTCCCACGCCGCGGCCTTGCCAATTGCGCGACACGGCCACATTCAGCAGATGCCCCTCGTCGACAATTCCCATCACCAGGAAATATCCCATCAACTGGCGATCCTGCGCGCGCAGAATCCAGGCGTGATAGCCCTGCGACAGCGAATCGGAAAAATTGGCGCGGCTCCATGGGTAGGGGTAAACCTCCTGCTCCACCGCCACCACCTCATCGAGGTCGCTTTCCTGCATTGGCTCGTAGATTAGCCGGGCCAGGTCCCATAACTGATGCATCATGCCTGCGACGCCTTCATCTCTTCACGTTCCGCCTTGGTATAGGCAACCTTATTGCGCAAGTACAGCGGCTGCGCCTGTGCCGCAGGCACGGCGTGGCCGGCGGCGAAAGCAGCACGCCCGAGCTGCGCAACCTGCACCGCATGCGGCATCACTTCGCCGTCGGCGCCATCGGCAAAGGCCTGGCCGGCAAACGCCTCGGCATAGGCGGCGAAGCCATTGCCGCAGGCGCGCGCCGGGCCGGCCGGAGCGACACCGGAAGGAGCCGACAATGCCGGAGGCAGGATCGCAACCGGCAGGCCGCCTTCAAAACGGTATTGGGCCCAATAGACCTCGTTCATGCGCGCATCGAGCACCGTGAGGACTTCGCCGGAGCCGTGGCGTTCGCGGCAAGCCAGCGCCATGGCGTCCAGCGTGACGACGGGCAGCAACGGCAAGCCAGCGCCAAAACCAAGCCCCTGGGCGATGCCGCAAGCGGTGCGCACTCCGGTAAACGAACCGGGGCCCGCGCCATAGGCTATGGCATCGCAATCGCGCAGGACAATGCCTGCCTCGGCGAGCAATTCCTGGACCATGGGCAGCACTGCCTGCGAGTGGGTGCGCACGCCGGACGATTCGCGGAAAGTCACGCGCTCCCCGCGCAACAGGGCGCAGGAAGCCATTTCAGAGGATGTTTCGATTGCAAGAATGGTAGCCATGGCCGGTATTTTACCCTGTGGGCATGTACAATAGCACCCCATGCACAGCACTACCCTACATGCCGACAACCGCGCCGAAGTAGCCGCCGCGCTGGCGCAGGACCACCTGGTCGTGGCCTGCCTGTGCGCCGCCTGGTGCGGCACCTGCGCATCCTACCGCGCGGTCTTCGAGGAACTGGCAAGCCGCCACCCGGACAAATACTTCCTGTGGGTCGATATCGAAGACCACGCCGACCTGGTCGGCGACCTTGATGTCGAAAACTTCCCTACCCTGCTGATCCAGCGCCACGAGCACGTGGCCTTCTTCGGCACCATGCTGCCCGATCCGAAGGTGGCACACCGCCTGATCGAAACCCAGGCCGACCTCTCCGACGAAGAACTGGAACGCCAGGCGGCGTCCACCCCGGAACGCCGCCAATGGCAGCAGGAGTGCAACCTGCGCGCCCTGTTAGGCCAAACGTAAAGGAAGGCTGCGCAGGCGCTGCCCCGTCAGCGCGAACACCGCGTTTGCCACGGCCGGCGCGATCGGCGGGGTAGCAGGTTCGCCGACGCCTTCCGGCGGCTCGGCGCTCAGCACGATCACCGTTTCCACCAGCGGCACCTCGTTCATGCGCAGCACCGGATAGTCGGCGAAATTGCTTTGCACGACCTTGCCGTCCTTGATGGTGATTTCACCGCCCAGGGCCGCAGACAGTCCATAGACCACGCCCGATTCCACCTGCTGCGCAATGATGTTCGGATTGACGGCGATGCCGCAGTCGATCGCGCACACCACGCGATGCACGCGGATCTGCTTGTCTTGCACCGACACCTCGGCCACCTGCGCGACGATGGTACCGAAGGACTGGTGCAGCGCCACGCCATACGCGCGCCCTTCCGGCGCCTTGCCCGCCTTGGAGATGGCCGCGTTCAGCACCGCCAGGTGGCGCGGGTGGCCAAGCAGCATGGTGCGGCGGAATTCCACCGGGTCCTTGCCGGCCGCACTGGCCATTTCGTCGACAAAGCTCTCCTTGAAGAAGGCGTTTTGCGAATGGCCTACCGAACGCCAGTTGCCCAGCGGGACGGCGCTGTCCGCCACGACGTGGTTGATCTGCTGGTTCGGGATTTCGTACTGCATGTCGTACACGCCCTCGGCAGTCGAGCGATCCGGCCCTGCCGCGGGCATGCGCAGGTTGCGCCTGGTGAACTGGTGGGTCAGCGCGCCGCCGGCCGTCTTGGCTTCCCAGGCAATGATATTGCCGGCCGCATCGAGGCCCGCGGTCATGCGCGCCACCGCGGCCGGACGGTACACGTCGTGCGTGGTGTCGTCTTCGCGGCTCCAGATCACCTGCACCGGCAGGCCCTTGGCTTCACGCGCAATGGCAACCGCCTGCGCCACCATGTCCATTTCCAGGCGGCGGCCAAAGCCGCCTCCCAGCAGGTATTCGTGCAGGATCACATTGGCTTCACTGACGCCGCCGACGCGCGCGGCAGCGGCGCGGGCAAAAGTCGGCGCCTGCGTGCCGACCCATACCGTGACCTTGCCGTCCTTGACCTGCGCAGTGCAGTTGATCGGCTCCATGCAGGCATGCGCCAGGTAAGGCACGCGGTACACCGACTTGATGGTGCGCAGTGCGCTGGATGCCTGCGCCATGTCGCCGCGCTTGTGGTAGTTGTCGCCGTCCTCCGCCTCCAGGGCGTTGGTCAGCGATGCATAGATTTCCTCGCTGGAGAGCTTGGCGTTCGGGCCTTCGTCCCAGCGGATCGGCAGCGCGGCGGCTGCCTGCCTGGCCTGCCAGTAGCTGCGCGCAAGGACGGCAACGCCGGCCCCGGCGCCATAGTTCTCTTCGATGGCATTGGAAAAGTCGATCACCGACAGCACGCCCGACATCTTCACCACCTCGCCCGGCGTCACGCCTGCGACCTTGCCGCCCACCACGGGCGACATGCGCACCGCTGCATACACCATGCCCTCGGGGCGCACATCGATGCCATACAGCGCCGTACCCTCCGACTTGCTGCGCGAATCGCGGCGCGGCACGCTGGTGCCGATCAGGCGGAAGCTGTGCGGGTCTTTCAGGGTCACCTTGCCCGGCTGGCCAAGCGCAGCGCGCGCGGCGACCACGCCATAGCCGACCGATTTCTTGCTGATGTCGTGATACAGTACGCCGTTCTCGGCACGCACCTGCTCCGGCGGCACCTTCCATTGCTGGGACACTTCGGCAACCAGCATGGCACGCGCCGTGGCGCCGGCCTCGCGCATCGAAGTCCAGGCATCTTTCACGCTGGACGAGCCGCCGGTAATCACAATGCCCATCTCGCGCGCCACCTTGCCCAGCATCCAGCTCGCCAGCTCGCGCGAGCGGCCGGTATCGTCCGGATGGAACGGCAGGGTTTCACGCATCACCGCCAGGTTGGCGTAGATCTTGTCGGCCGGCGCCTGGATGACCTTGATCGCGTCCAGGCTCACATCCAGCTCCTCCGCCACCAGCATGGACAGCGCCGTGTGCACGCCCTGCCCCATTTCCGCACGCGGCATGGCCAGTTGTACGCTGCCGTCGGGGGCAATGGCGATCCAGCCATTCAGGGCGACAGCGCCGTTTTCAAGCGGCAGCGGCGCCTGCCCGCGCACGCGCTGGCGCGGCGGCATCACGCCCCAGCCCACCACCATCGCCCCGGCGACGGCAACGCCGCTCAGCAGGAAACGGCGACGGGAAAATTTCTTCGGTTTGAGCATGGCACTCTCGTTAAGGCAGCCAGCGCTGCAGCAAATCCTCCGGCATGACCGGACGGCTGTAATAGAATCCCTGCGCCTGGTTGCAGCCGTGGCGCAGCAGGAAGGCCGCCTGCTGCTCCGTCTCCACGCCTTCGGCGATAACGGACAGGTTCATGCTGCGCCCCAGCTGGATAATGGCAATTGCGATCGCCTCGTCGTTGACGTCGGTCGAAATGTCCTTGATGAAGGAGCGGTCGATCTTCAGAGTCTGCACCGGCATCTGCTTCAGGTAAGCCAGGGACGAATAGCCGGTGCCGAAATCATCGATCGCCAGCGACACGCCAACCGCGTGCAGATCGTTGATGAAGCCCAGCGCATCGCCGGTATTCATGATTACCGACTCGGTCACTTCAAGTTGCAGGCGATGCGGCTCCAGGCCGGTTTCACGCAGGATGTCGGCCACGGTGGTGACCATGCTGCCGCGCTCGAACTGCTTGGCGGACAGGTTGACCGCGATCTTCGGCACGTGCAGGCCGGCCTCCTGCCAGCGCACCATCTGCCGGCAAGCTTCGTACAGCACCCACTGGCCCAGCTGGCTGATGAAGCCCGTATCCTCGGCCAGGGGGATGAATCGATTCGGCGGCACCAGCCCCAGTTCCGGATGGTTCCAGCGCACCAGGGCTTCCACGCCCAGCAGCTTGCCGGTATCGATTTCCACCTGCGGCTGGAAGTTCAGGAACACTTCCTCTTTCTCGATGGCGCGGCGCAAATAGGTTTCCAGGCGCAGGCGCTCGACGCCCTCGCCCGACATGGAAGGCTGGTAGAAACGGTAGCCGTTGCGGCCGCGCGCCTTGGCCTGGTACATGGCCACGTCGGCATTACGGATCAGCATATTCAGGTCGCTCGCATCGGTCGGGAACACCGAGACGCCGATCGAGCAGGTCACGAACAGTTCGTGGCCCGCCACCATGAAAGGATGTTCGAACATCGTCACCAGCTTTTCAGCCACCTGGCCGGCGCCATACTGGCCTTCCACATCCTCGAGCAGCACGATGAACTCATCGCCGCCAAGGCGCGCCAGGGTGTCGCCTTCGCGCAGTTTTTCCGACAGCGCATGCGCCACCTGCTTCAGCAGCTCGTCGCCGATGTGGTGGCCCAGGGTGTCGTTGACGTTCTTGAAGCGGTCCAGGTCGATGAACAGCAGCGCCAGCTGCTCGTTGCCACGCGTGGCGCGCTGGATGGCGTGCTGCAGGCGGTCGTGGAACAGCAGGCGGTTCGGCAACTGGGTCAGGGCGTCGTGGTGGGCCAGGTGGTCCAGCTTTTCCTGCGATTGCTTGACCAGGGTAATGTCGCTGAACACGCCGACATAGTGGGTCGTCACGCCGCGCGTATCGCGCACCGCGGTCAGCGTCAGCCACTCCAGGAACAACTCGCCGCTCTTGCGCATGCTCCAGATTTCGCCGCGCCAATAGCCATGCTCCACCAGCTCTTTCCACAACTCGGCGTGGAAACCTTCGTCGTGGCGGCCGGAGCGCGTCAGGCCAACGTCGTGGCCCAAGGCTTCCGCTTCGGTGTAGCCCGTAATCTGGGTGAAGGCCGGGTTGACCGCCACGATGGTGCCCTTGTCGTCGATCACCATCACGCCGTCGGCGATGTGTTCCAGCACGGTGGCCGACAGGCGCAGTTTTTCTTCCGCTTCCTTGCGGGCGCTGATGTCGGCATAGACCCAGATCGAACCTTCGTTCGGGCGGTTCTGGTCGATGGCGCAGCCGGACACCATGCACCAGAACAGCGAGCCATCCTGGCGCCGGTAGTTGCGCTCTTCGCTGAAGTACTCGCCGCTGCCCAGGGTGGAATACTGGCGCGCGCCGGCCGATTCGAAATCGAAGGTGGTGGGGAACACGATGGCGGTGGAAGCGCCGATCATCTGGCCGGGCTCATAGCCGAATAGCTCTTCGCAGCGGCGGTTGACCGAGACGATGGTCCGGTGGCGCACGAACATCACGCCGAACATCACGTTATCCAGGATCGCACTCTGCTCGGCCAGCAGGGCTTCGATGCGCATTTCGTTGTGCTTGCGCTGGCTGATGTCGGAGATGATGCCGTCCACCCAAGGCGCCCCGCCCGCCTCCACCGCCTGCGGCTGGCCATTCTCGGCCACCCAGCGCTCGGTGCCGGTGGAGTCCATGATGCGATATTCGATTTCGTAGGGCTTGCCGTCCTGGATCGCCTGCACCACCACGCGGCGCTGGCGCTTGCGGTCTTCCGGGCAAATCAGGTTGGCCCAAGCGTGCGTGGTGCTGCGCATGAACTGCGACGCCGAATAGCCGGAGATCTCCTCGATGGCGTCCGACACGAAATCGATCGGGCCGTCGGGACGGAAGCGGAACACGGCGCCCGGCACCTGGGTCACGATGGTGCGGAAGCGCTCCTCGCGCTGGGCAATATCTTCAAACAGGTGCTTGATCGCCACTCGCATCTGGTCCAGCTGGCCTGCCAGGCGCCCCAGTTCATCGCTGCCGCTCAACTCCATGCGTGTTTCGAAGTCGCCATGCGACAGGCGGTCGGAGAAGCGCATCAGCTTGCGCAAGGGCTTCAGCAGGCGCTGGTTCAGGAACAGCACGATCAGCAACAGCGACACCGTGAGCTGGGCCGCCAGCACGAAGACATAGGAAAGCTGCTTCTCGCGCAATTCCTGCTGGCTGCGGGCGTCGTCCATCTCGACCATGATCTTGCCGATCTTTTCGCCGCGCACCGTGATTTCACGCTCGGCCCGCACCACGTTGCCGATGGCGCGCTTGGGCGCTTCGACGTGCATGAACTGGGTGTCGGCCTGGCCGGTGACCTGCACCTGCAGCACCGAGCGGTCGCGCATGACGGATTCGACCAGCGAGTGAGCCGATTCCGCATTCATGTTCCACAGGGATTCCTGCATGCCCAGGGCCAGGATGTCGGCGTTGCGCTGCAGCGATTCGTTGAGGGCGGTCTGGGCGGACTTCTGTTCGTGCACCCCGATCAGCAGGTAAGAGCCGATAATGGCAGGAATCACCAGGCCGCCGAATACCACCAGTAACAAGGCGCCATAAATCGACAGCCCATACAGAGCGCTCAGGCGGGACCTTAATTTGTTATAAAAATTCCGAGCCATTCAGCGGGTCTGGTGGAAAAGATTATCCAGCAGCAATTATGCACGTAACGCGCTATCATCGCTACTCTATATCAGAGGAGTTTACCCATGTCGTTTTCCATGTATTCCGCTTCGATTCCGGTGTTCCGCCAGATCCTCGGCAGCCTGTTGGCCATCCTGGACAAGACCGAGGCCCACATCGAGGAAAAGAAGATTGATCCGAATGCCCTGCTGCAGTTCCGCTTGTTCCCGGACATGCTGCCTTTTACCCGTCAAATCCAGATTGCTGCTGACTTTGCCAAGGGCGCAGGCGCAAGACTGGCCGGCGCGGATGTGCCGATTTACGAAGATACTGAAAAGACCATTGGTGAATTAAAACTGCGCATCCAGCGCACGCTGACTTTCCTGGACTCGCTGCCACGCCAGGCGATTGAGGATTCTGCGCAACGTTCAGTGACTACTGGTAGCGGAGAAAAGGCCAAGCAGTGGGTTGGCCAGGAGTATTTGATGCATTATGCGTTGCCGCATTTCACCTTCCATGCGACCACTGCGTACAACATCCTGCGCCATAATGGGCTGGAGATTGGGAAGAAGGATTTTATTGGGTCGTGGAAGGCTGAGTAAAACCGGCAAACCCGGGTCTGACCCGCAGGGTCAGACCCTGTCAGATTGTCGGCCTCGGGCGTAGGTTCTGGGCCTTTGACGTTCGTCGAAGATCAAAGGCGGACAACCTTAACCCCTGGCCGCGAAACCGTTAAGGGTCTGACCCTGCGGGTCAGACCCTGAATTACCGGTTTCAGGAATTCCGCCGCGGATACCCCTGCGCCAGAATCCGCTGCCAAACCTTCTCCTTCTCCTCCGCACTCATGGCCACCCAGTGCGCCACCTCGATATAAGTGCGCCCACAACCGCGGCAGATCTCATCAAAGGTCGTCGAGCAAACCGCCACGCAAGGCGTATCCGGCCGCTCAGGTAATTTCTCTTCCGCCATCACTTCACCTGCAAGCCCAGCCTGTCCCAACCCTCATGGCCGAGTTTTTCCATGGTGTCGATATTCTTCTCGAAAATATCGGCCGCCTCCGGGAAAGCCTCCACCGCCTTGTCGATCGAAGCCTCGCGCAGCAGGTGCAAGGTCGGGTAAGGCGAACGGTTCGTATAGTTCGAAATATCGTTCTTGTCGGTATCCGCGAACTGGTATTCGGGATGGAAGCTCGCCACCTGCAGCTCGCCATCCAGCTTCAGCTCTTCCAAAGCTGCGTCCGCCACATCCAGGAATTCGTTGTAATCCCCAAAATCCTGCAGCACCAGCGGGTGGATCAGCAAGGTCGTGTCGACCACTTCCGGATCTTCCTCAGCCAGGAACTCCAGCTCCTTGATCAGGTCGTCCAGCAATTCCTCAGGCGAGGAAGCCTCCGACACGACATAGCGCACCTGCTTTTTCACGTGCACGGCCTTGGCGAAGGGGCACAGGTTCAAACCGATGACCGCCTTCTCCAGCCACTGCTCGGTTGCCGCGATAACGGCTTCGTAATCCACTGGGGTGTTGCTCATTTATACATCCAAAAGTCGTTATCCAAGACACCAATTATATAGCTTGATCGACATAATTATCCAAGAAAATCAGGCACATAGCGAATTTTTCCTTGACTCGACAAGGTTTCAACCCTACACTCCGCCATTAGATAGTCCGCCCTTTGTTTCCACAAGACAACTGCGAAACGCTATGCAAGAACGAATCAAAAGTGCTGTCCTGATCGCTTTGGCGCTGAGCGCCGCGCTCCCGGCAGCCTCCTCCCTGGCCTCCACCGACACCGCGAAATCCCTGGTGATGCAGGTGCCTGCCGTGGAAGAATACAAGGAAACCGACGTCTGGGGCCGCATCCGCTCCGGCTACGCCATTCCCGACGTGAACAACGAGCTGGTCGCCAAGCATGTGAAGTGGTACGCCGACCGCCAGGATTACCTCGACCGCACCACCGCCCGCGCCTCGCTCTATCTCTACCACGTGGTGGAAGAGCTGGAAAAGCGCGGCATGCCGACCGAACTGGCCCTGCTTCCCTTCATCGAATCCGCCTTCAATCCGCAAGCCCTGTCGACCGCCAATGCCGCCGGCCTGTGGCAGTTCGTGCCGGGCACCGGCCGCGACTACGACCTGAAGCAGAACGCCTTCAAGGATGACCGCCGCTCCGTGTTGGCCTCGACCGACGCCGCCTTGAGCTACCTGCAGCGCCTGTACACCATGTTCGGCGACTGGCACCTGGCCCTGGCCGCCTACAACTGGGGCGAAGGCAATGTGCAGAAAGCCGTCCAGCGCAACCGCGCCGCCGGCAAACCGACCAATTTCGAAAGCCTGGCCGAACTCATGCCGGCCGAGACCCGCAACTACGTGCCGAAGCTGCAGGCGGTGAAGAATATCGTCGCCAACCCGTCGCAATACGCCGTACACCTGCCGGTGATCGACAACGAGCCATATTTCACCGCGATCGACAAGACCCGCGACATCGACATGGCGCTGGCTGCCAAGCTGGCCGAAATCTCGGTCGACGAGTTCAAGGCCCTGAACCCGCAGTTCAAGAAACCCGTCATTACCGGCAACGAGCAGACCAAGATCCTGCTGCCGACCGAGAATGCCGCCAAGTTCGCCGCCAACCTGGCCTCGTGGACCCACGCCCTGTCGAGCTGGACCACCCACAAGATTTCCAGCGCCCGTGAGAGCATTGCCTCCCTGGCCCGCAAGTTCGGCACCACCCCGGATGCCATCCGCCAGGCCAATAATATGCCGCAACGGTCGGTGCTGAAGGCTGGCTCGACCATCCTGGTGCCGAATATTTCCGCCTCCGCCGCCGGCCCGGACATTTCGACCGACGTGATTGAAAACGCCGTGATGGCCGTGGAAAACGAACGCTCCGGCCCAAAACGCAGCAACTACCGTCAAGCCTCCTCATCGCGCAGCGATTCCAAGCCAGCGGTCAGCATGGTCAAGGCACGCGTGAGGCGTGACGAAGCCGGCAAATCGAAGTCCCGCCGCAGCAATTAACCGTGTTGCCAACACGCTACCCCTTGCCAAACTTGCAGGGGTAGCGTCAGCACGTTTACAATCCCGTTCTTGCGGTATAACCCCATTGGAGTAGATATGGCTTTCTTGCAAGGCAAAAAAATCCTGATTACTGGCGTCCTGTCCAACCGTTCCATCGCTTACGGCATTGCTAAGGCAGCCCACCGCGAAGGCGCCGAACTGGCTTTCACCTACGTTGGCGAGCGCTTCAAAGACCGCATCACTGAATTCGCCGCCGAATTCGGCAGCAATCTGGTCTTCGACTGCGACGTGACCAGCGACGAACAAATCGCCAACCTGTTCACCGACCTGGCCAAGAGCTGGGACCGCCTGGACGGTTTCGTGCACGCCATCGGCTTTGCCCCACGCGAAGCGATTGCCGGCGAATTCCTGGATGGCCTGACCCGCGAAAACTTCCGCGTAGCCCACGATATTTCGGCGTACAGCTTCCCAGCGATGGTGAAAGCCGCCCTGCCGCTGCTGAAGCCAGGCTCCTCCGTGCTGACCCTGTCCTACCTGGGCGCGGTTCGTGCGATCCCTTACTACAACACCATGGGCCTGGCCAAGGCATCGCTGGAAGCGTCCGTGCGTTACCTGGCAGAGAACCTGGGCCAGCACGGCATCCGCTCCAACGGCATTTCCGCCGGCCCGATCAAGACCCTGGCAGCCTCCGGCATCAAGGACTTCGGCAAGCTGCTCGGCTTTGCCGCCGGCCATGCACCGCTGCGCCGAAATGTGACCATTGAAGAAGTGGGTAATGCCGCAGCCTTCCTGCTGTCGGACCTGTCGTCCGGCATCACCGGCGACATCATGTACGTCGACGGCGGCTTCTCGCACGTGATGGGCCTGAACTCGAGCGATTACGAATAATCATCCCCGCCGCAGAACAGAAGCCGCCTCCGGGCGGCTTTTGTTTTTAATTCGGGGTCAGGTCTGTCATTTGGACACCCAAACCAATCCTTTGATATATCTCAATACGTCAAAACGGCTATTTGGGCGTCTTGAGATAGATCAATGCTCATGCTCGCGTGTCCAAATGACAGACCTGACCCCGAATTTAGCTGGCTTGCGCAGAATCAATGAATTGACTAAAGTGGTCGCCTTGATTTTGCTTATAGAAGCTGCCCGCCCCGCATGCCCACCGACCATTCCGACGACGAATTGATGCTGCGTTACCGCGATGGCGAGCTGTCGGCCTTTCAGGAACTGTATCGCCGCCATAGCCGCGGCCTGTACCGCTTCCTGGCCTGGCGCAGCGGGCGTACCGAGTGGGCGGATGAGGTGGCGCAGGAAACCTGGCTGGCGGTGCACCATGCCCGCTCGCGCTATGCTGCGCAAGGCAGCTTCCGCAGCTACCTGTTCCAGATCGGCCGCAATCGGCTGGCCGATATGCAGCGCCAGCCCGATATCGATGATGGCGGCGACATATGCCTGGTGCAGGACTCTGCCGAAGCCACTGCACTCGACCGCCAGCAAAACCTGGCGTTGCACGCTGCGATCCGCCAGCTCCCGTCCGAGCAGAAGGAGGCACTGGTGCTGCAGCATTTCAGCGGTTTGAGCATCGACGAAATTGCGCTGGTGGTTGCCGCGCCAGCCGAGACAGTGAAGAGCCGCCTGCGCTACGCCATGCGTAAGCTGCGCGAGCAATTCAAGCAGGAGGAGACGGTATGACGCCGGTCGACAAGGACGATTTCGAAGACGCGGACCTGGCGCGTCGCTTGGCCGCCCTGCCGCAGCCGGAGCCATCTGCAGAGCTCGACGCGGCCATCTTCGCGCAAATCCAGAAAGACCTGGCTCCCGGCCCTGCCGCAGCCAACGATCCGGCTGCCGATGCCCCGCGCCCTAAACCAAAGCATCGCTATCGCGCACCGCTGGCATTTGCGGCGAGCCTGGCCGGCATCGCGATCCTGTTCCCAGTCTGGCGCAGCTACCAGCATCAGGAATTGCAGCCTGTTGAGGTGCGAATCGTTCCGGAAGAAGCGCCAGCAGCCCTGCCTGCGCCGATGATCAGCAACGACCATGCCGACGCCGCTGCAGACAAAAAACGCGAATCCGCCACTGTTGAAGCGAAGCCGGCACAGCCTGTGCCGATAGCGGAAGTGCCGATACGGGAGGCGGAACCGACGGCAGCCGCTGCCCTGCCACCGCCACCTCCTGTGCCCGCAGCAGCGCCGCGCGCCGCACCACCGGCGCAAGCCCGTGAAATGGATGAACTGGATCCTCCACCCAAGCCAGCCTCAGGTTCGCTGGATGCCGAAAGCCCGAAAGACTGGCTGCAAGCCATCGAGCGCATGCTGGATGCCGGCGACACTGGGTCTGCCGCCGTGCAGTGGAAGCGCTTCCGCAAAGCCCACCCGGACTATCCGGTGCCGGATATCCTGGCAAGCCGCCTGAACGCGCTCGAATAGCGCTACTTCGGCTTTACCTCAAACTCGCCGACCAGGATCGAGCTGCCCTGCTCCTTCAGGCGCAAGGTGACCATCTTGTCATCCGCCTTCAGCGTGCCAAAGCCGGTCGTAAAGTGAAGCTGCAGCGTGGTAGCTCCGGTGACGATCTGCTGCCCGCTGCCGAAGTAATTGACCTCGACGCGGTAAATGCCCGGCTTGGCGTTGCGCAACATGAATTCTTCAGGGCCGTAACCACCAGTGAAGTCGCGTGACATGCGGCCGCCCTGATAACTCAGTTGGTGGCCAAAGTAGGCGCGCTCGCCATCTGGATCAATTACATGCAGGTCCATATCGCTGTTGTCCGCATCCCAGGTCAGCACCACCCGCAAGTCCACCGGCAGGTTGCGCAACAAGCGTGAATCCATGCCGCGCGTATCGAGCGTGCGACCGGCTGCTTTGGCGCGCGCAACGATCGCATTCAGCTCCGACAGTGCGATCAGCTCCACATCGGCAAAGCGCCCGTCCCATGGTCGCAACACTACTTGGTACAGTTGTTCGATGGCTCGCTGTTCCTGGCCGCTGGCGGCAAGCGCCAACCCGAGGTCACGGAAGGACTGCGGCTCCTCCTCTGCCATGTCCTGCACGCGCTCCAGCAAGGGAACGGCCAATCTTGGAGCGCCTGCTTCCATCAATCGATAGGCCAGCACGCGCAGCACGTGGCGATTCTCCAGCTCCATCTCGGCCAGGTTGGACAACACGCGCAGGCCCAGGTCACGCTGGCCGCGCTCCAGCATCAGCCCTGCCACGTCGAGCAGAAAGGCGCTGCTCCCCGAGTGCGATGGACGTTCGTCAAGATAGATGCGGTACATATCGCCTGCCGCTGCCTTGCGCATGCGCGCCGTATAGGGCGCGTCCGGCTGCCATGCCTTCAAACGGACGCTTACACCACCGTTGATTCGCTTATCTGCGGGGATATCCAGCTCGTCGATTACTACCGGGGCCGCGGCAGGAGCAGCGCGCGCAGCCATAGCTGGCGGAGGCGGCGGCGCCGGCATTGCCTCCATCATCGGCGCCTCGACAATCCGCTTTTCCGTGCCGTCGGCGGTCGTTTCCATCTTCGGCGCTGGCGGACGGGTCTTGGGAAATGGCTTCTCCCACCAAGCTACCTTGGCCTGGAACTCCCGAACCACATTGTCCAGGTGCTTGACGCGTTGGCTGGCGATCTGGCTGCGGTTTTCTGCCTTCATTTTTTCAAAGGCGGCGCGATACTTCTCCGGCGGCGCCACATCGTGCCGCACGTAGTCTTCCAATTGCTCCAGCACGAGCAGGGAGGTTTCGCGGGTCGGCAGGCCGAACTCCAGCCCAATGCGCCTGATCGCGGCCCGATTCAGTTCGTAGTTGCCCTCCAGTTGGGCAATGCGCCGGTTGGCCCACCACCACGCGGCCAGGGGATGCTGCGTACTTTTTCCTGCGGCATCGAGGGCAATCTCGTATTTCCTGCCCTGGTTATCCAGGGTCACAACCAGCGGTTCCCGGCCCCGAACCTTGCCGGCCACGCGCAGCAGGCCAGCACGCACCTGGCTTTCATCAACCACTACATCGCCAGCCTGCATGCCGGTCGCGCCGCTTACCCGAACGCCATCGGTGAGCAGTTCCTGCGAGGCGTGCTGTGCGTCGACCGGATCGATGGCGATATGCCGGCCACCGTTTGCATTGGCCCATGCCGCCAAGCGTGCAGTGTCGGCGCCAGCACTGGAGCTCAGGGTGAACAGGCGGCGGCCTTTGGCGAGCTGCGGGAACGCGCCTGTGCCATAGTTTCGCAAGCCGTCGCTGAACATCAGGTATTCGTCGACGTCGGGCTGCGGCTGCCAGTCGGCCAGTGCGCTGGCGCCGTCGTAGACGGTCGATTCGAGTTCATCAATCAAGATGCCGGACTGCCCCTTCGCCACTTTGACAACTTTGGCCGGCTCCGCCTTGTCGCGCAGGCGCACCAGGCGCACTTCAACGCTCCCTGCTGCATCGAGATAACTCGCCAGCACGCGCAATTCCGCTTTCAGGGCGCGGTGCGCGCCGGAGCTGGAGCTATCCCACAGCACGCCAAGCACTTTCGGCAACGCACGCGGCTTGCGTTCGGCAGGCACCGGCACTTCCGCCAGGAAGTATTGCTGGCCATTGAACTCCTCCACATAAGTTTTCGGCTTGTCCTGCGCCGCGGGCACACGCACCAGGATTTCGCCTTTCGCCTTCGCCACGTCCAATTGCCAGCCGCCCTGCGCACGGGTGAAGCGTTCCGGCAGGCCGATGGCGACCGGCGCATCCTCGCTTTCCATGACGCGGACATCCAGCGCGGCCGGAATGCTGAAATGCTTCAACGGCAGCCGGTAGCTCCAGCTCTTTTGTTGACGTACCAGCATGGCCGCATATTTCAGTTCCACCGTTCGCGTGCCGCGGCCCGGGATCGGATAGATGCGCAGCTTGAAGTTGTTCCCTTGCGTCTGCTCCAGCAGAGCCGGGTCGATGCGGCGCCGTTCTTCGGCCTCCAGGATTTGCCGCCCGCGCTCCTTCTCGACCGGCACTGCGGGGCGCAGTTCCCCTCTGACATCGAGCGCAAAGCCTGTTACCTGCTGGCCTTCGCCAAGCGGGAACTGCAGGTCTCCCTCAAGCTGGCGATGGTTCGGGTTATAAAAGACCAGCTTCACTGTCGTTTCCGCCATACCGCCTGAAATGACCGTCTGCACAGCCGCGCTTTGTACGCGGACTGGCGCTTCGCCGCCGGTCGTGTTCGACCTGATTAATGGTGGTGTCTGGGCCATGGCCGCGCCGCCGGCCAGCATGCACAGCACCAGGATGAGCCTTGCCAACATGATTACTCCCTTCAAAATGAACGCTTCTGAACAGGAATCGGGCTGGCGGGAAAAAAGGGGTTAAACAAACGAGAATAATTTGACAACGCAAAAAAGTGAGACTAAAGTGATATCACTTTGATTTAACCCACCTGGATGGATCTTGACGTCCTCCCCGCCCTAAACGACGGGGATTCCTGCTTCCAGCGTCGCACGTCCGCGACGGAGAATGTTTAACGCAGCATTTCGATCACGATCATGTTCTACACCACAGTCGCTGCATTGCCATTCTCTTATTCCAAGGCCTGCGATACCCTTCGGCCTCGAATCGGGCAATGCACCACAATTCGAGCAGGTCTGGGTGGTAAAACTCTCATCAACTTCCACGTACCGCGCGCCATGCTTAACAGCCTTGTACGCCAGCATCGCCCGGAAGGACGACCAGCCTGCATCAAGCACGGACTTCGCCAGGCTGGTCTGGGCGAGTCCGCTGGCATTGACGTTGCCAACTGCGATATGGTCAAAGGTGCGGACGATCTCGGCCGACCGTTTGTGAAGGAAATCCAGTCTTCGTCGAGCCGTACGCGCCTGAATAGCCTTCACACGGCGTCGCTTTTGCGCACGCTGCGCCACAGCGAGTGCCGCTTCGGCGGCGCGGTAAAAGCAGGGCGCAGGAATCTTTTCGCCTTCGGACAAAGTGGCCAGATCTTTCAAGCCAAGGTCAATGCCGACACCATGCTCAAGAGGACACACCGGCGGTTCGGCCACCTCGATCACAATATTGAGAAACCAATTGCCCCGGCTGTCTTGCGAGAAGCACGTGCCGTCCTTGATCTTCCCTTCCGGCAGCGGGCGCGAGTAAAACACACGAAAGGTATTGCCGGCAAAACGAAACGCGTTACCTTCCCGATGCAGGTCGCGACCTTTGAACGGTACCCAGCCCAACGATTTGCGGCCTCGGTAGCGCAGGTAAGGCCTATGGTGCTGCGCTCTGGACTTGGCGAACTGCTCGCATACAGCATTGATGACACCGGAGTGCAACTCCAGTTCCTTGCTGCTGCCTGTCGTCAGCTTGTTCAGATCAAAACCTGTCAGCCATGGACGACCAAAACGCAAGGCATCCTTCTGCCGGTCGTTGCAGTAATTCCAGACGAAGTTCACTTTACGTGCTTGCTGATTAAGCAGCCCGTTCTTCGACTTCACGCGGAAACGGTAGACGATAATCATACTGTAACTTTATACAGTATCTCACTAATTTCAAGGAACCCGGCCGCTTTGCGGCCGGCTCCTTTCACTCCCCGCCCTGAAGGACGGGGTTTCTGGGAGCAATTCTGATGAACCGAACCGAAAAGCCGTTTTCGTCTTACAGTGGATACCTGGCGTTGACCGTTGTCGTTGTGCTGGCGATATTCGCTTTCCTTTTGCTGCGTGGATTTCAGCCGCTGCTGGCCGCAGCCTGCGTCATCGTGGCGGTATTCCTCGCGCCAGGTCTGTACATGCTGCAGCCGAACGAAAGCGCCATCCTGACCCTGTTCGGCCAGTACATCGGCACCGACCGCAATGAGGGTCTGCGCTGGGCCTTCCCGCTGTACCGCAAGCAGCGCTTGTCGCTGCGCGCCCGCAACCTCAATGCGCCAACGCTGAAAGTGAACGACAAGCGCGGCAACCCGGTGGAGATTTCAGCCGCCATCGTCTGGCGCGTGCAGGATACGGCCCAGGCCATCTTCGACGTGGATGATTTCGAGCGCTACGTGGCGGTGCAGGCGGAGGCCGCCATCCGCCACCTCGCCTCGCGCTATGCCTACGATGACGGCGAAGACCTCGCCAAAGGCGAAATGACACTGCGTTCCGGCATGGATGAAGTTTCGTTTGCGCTGCGCAGTGAGCTGCAGGAACGCTTCAAAGCAGCCGGCGTGGAGACGGTGGACGCCAAGCTGACCCACCTCGCCTATGCTCCCGAAATCGCGCAAGTCATGCTGCGCCGCCAGCAGGCCGAAGCCATCGTCAGCGCCCGCTCCCGCATCGTGCATGGTGCCGTCAGCATGGTCGAATCCGCCCTGCATGCCCTGGCCGAGCGTGAGATCGTCGAGCTGGATTCGGAGCGCAAGGCGGCGATGGTCAGCAACCTGCTGGTGGTACTGTGCTCCGATAAAGAGACTCAGCCTATCGTCAACACAGGCACACTGTATAACTGAGGCAAGATGGCAAGCCCCGGCAAAAAAGCTTTCCCTCTGAGGATAGACCCGGCGTTGTGGGACGAACTGCAACGTCTGGCTGCCCAGGACCTGCGCAGCGTGAACGCGGAGATCGAGTTCCTGCTGCGCGAGGCGCTTGCACGCCGGGGCATCAAGCCGAAAGCACCAAAAAGCGAGTCATCCAATGACGAGTAATTTAATCACTTGCCTCGCCGTGGGCGGCTGGGCGGCCCGCTGGGCCACTGAGCGCAGAACCGTACCAGCCATTACTGTTGCGAGTCGTCAGGTGTTACGAATCCGATTGGACGCTTAGCCGGCATTTGAGGCGGAGTCATTAATTGCCGGAGTGTCTCGATGATACGTTTGAACTCGCGTTGCGCATCGCGCTCGAAAACATCTTGCTTGAACGAGGTCAAGTCCGTTTTCCGTTCCAGCTCGTCGAGTCGCAAAGCCAATTCGGTGTTTGACACGGCCAGCTCACGAAGCCGAACAAAAGGCCGCACTACATGAATTCCCATTTCAATGGCTAACGGAGAGGCTAGCATGTTTGCTGCCTGAATCGCTCCATACTCTGTAAAAGCATGCGGTAAAGAAGCGGCAAATCGGAGCTTCGCAATGTGGTCGCAATTTGCGACCACCTCTTGTTTTTCCTCAGTTGTGAGGCAAAACATAAAGTCCGCGGGAAACCGTACAAGGTTGCGCCTGAGTTGCTCATTGAGGCGCTTGGTCGTTACACCGTACAGCTGAGCAAGGTCAGCATCAATGATCACCTTCTGACCACGGACGATCAAAATACGGCTCTCGACAAGAATCGGCGATTTATTGTCCATCACCAGACTCTACCTTTTGGCTAACATTGCAATTTTGCTCTGCCGCAAACCTCAACAGAAAACTACCGCGCGACCGGGATTCCATGTATAATTCGACGCTTGTGCGCTGCAACACATATAACGCAGCTGAAAATAACAACACAAATAGCAGCTTCGCGAAACTATCTGCCGCATCCTGAACACTGGATGCCGCCTAAAAAGCCCTCCGCCCTGTGTGTCGTAGTCAAATGACACCGTCCCGGCGCAAAGCTTTTGTGCCGAAATTTCTATACAAATAGAGTCGTTTCGTTCTGGTTTAGCGTAGCTATTTTCTCGCTTTTTACGAAAGATTTACATGACTTTTGAAGCACTTGGTCTCCACGCGTCCATCCTCTCCGCACTGACCGAAGCCGGCTACACCGCGCCGACCGCAGTCCAGCAGCAGGCCGTTCCTGCCGCGATCGAGGGTAAGGACCTGCTGGTTTCCTCGCAAACCGGCTCCGGCAAGACCGCGGCCTTCATGCTGCCATCGCTGCACCGCCTGGCCAGCGCGCCTTTCACCGGCGCCGGCAAGACTCCAGCGCAGGAAGCGCAGTCCGCGCGTGCCCGCGGCGAGCGCCCGCGCTTCCGCCCTGCCCAGCCGAAGATGCTGGTGCTGACTCCTACTCGTGAACTGGCCCTGCAGGTCACCACCAACACCACCAAGTACTGCGCCAACCTGCGCCACATCAAGTCCGTGGCGATCCTGGGCGGCATGCCTTACCCTAAACAGATGCAACTGCTGGCGAAGAATCCGGAAATCCTGGTTGCGACTCCAGGCCGCCTGATCGACCACATGGAACAGGGCAAGATCGACTTCTCGCAATTGCAAGTGCTGGTGCTGGACGAAGCCGACCGCATGCTGGACATGGGCTTCATCGAGGACATCGAGAAGATCGTTGCCGCCACCCCTGATTCGCGCCAGACCATGCTGTTCTCGGCAACCCTGGACGGCGTGGTGGGCAATATGGCCCGCCGCATCACCAAGGACCCGCTGGTCATCCAGATCAACACCGCGACCACCAAGCACGAAAACATTGCACAGCGCGTGCACTTCGTGGACGACCTGTCGCACAAGAACCGCTTGCTGGACCACCTGCTGCGCGACGAAACCATGGACCAGGCAGTGGTCTTCACCGCCACCAAGCGTGACGCAGACACCATCGCAGACCGCCTGAACATCGCCGGTTTTTCCGCCGCTGCGCTGCATGGCGACATGCACCAGGGCGCGCGCAACCGCACCCTTGACGGCCTGCGCCGCGGTAACGTGAAAGTGCTGGTTGCAACCGACGTGGCAGCACGCGGCATCGACGTGCCGAACATCACTCACGTGTTCAACTACGACCTGCCTAAATTCCCGGAAGATTACGTGCACCGCATCGGCCGTACCGGCCGCGCCGGCCGCAACGGTATCGCCGTATCGCTGGTGAACCACGCTGAAAACATGCTGGTGCGCCGCATTGAGCGCCTGACCCGCCAGCCGATTCCGGTCGAAGTGATCGAGGGCTTCGAGCCTAAGCGCGCAGCGCCTTCGCGCTCCGCATCGCGCCCAGGCTGGAAGCCAGGCGATGGCCGCAACAGCAAGCCGGGCCAGCGCTCCTTCTCCAACCCGCGCTCGGAAGGCGGCCACTATCGCAGCGAAGGCAATCCATTTGCCGGCGAGCGCAAGGAAGGTGGCTATCGTAACGAAGGCGGTTTCCGTGAACGCAGCGAGGGCGGCTACCGCAATCGCAACGAAGGCGGCTTCCGTGCTGAAGGCGGTTTCCGCAACGAGCGCCCTGAAGGCGGCTTCCGCAACCGCAATGAAGGTGGCTTCCGCTCCGAGCGTCCTGCCGAAGGCGGTTTCCGCAATCGCGCCGATGGCGGAGGTTTCCGCTCCGAAGGCGGCTTCCGCGCTGAGCGTACTGAAGGCGGCGTCCGCAAAGAAGGCGGTTTCCGTGAGCGCGGCGAGAGCAACTTCCGCAACCGCGACCGCGATGCCGGCGGCTTCAAGGGTCCACGCACCGATGCGCCGCGTCGTCCTTGGGGCGATCGCTAATCATTAGCGTGCAATGAGCAAGGCCGCCCGGGCAACCTGGCGGCCTTTTTCTTTTGTACGTTACCGAACGGAGCGGCCTCAAAATCAGCGCGACACTGCGCCCATGAGAACAATCCTGATTGCCCTGTTGTTAGCCAGCACGGGCGCGCATGCGGCCCAGGACTCGCCCTCCCCAACCGTGCGCGCCCAGGTGCTGCTGGACCGGGCCAATTTTTCCGTCGGAGAGATCGACGGCACCGCAGGCGGCAATACGCGGCAAGCCTTGCTTGGCTTCCAGCGTGCACGCGGCTTGCCCCTGACCGGCAAGGCAGATGACGCTACGCTGGCGGCGC
This sequence comes from Pseudoduganella sp. R-34, assembly GCF_049904655.1. NCBI lineage: Bacteria > Pseudomonadati > Pseudomonadota > Betaproteobacteria > Burkholderiales > Oxalobacteraceae > Pseudoduganella > Pseudoduganella sp. R-34. The sequence continues at coordinate 2,823,784 of NZ_CP184572.1, read as the reverse complement.
TTGATGATGGCCAGCCAGTGCTGGCTCCCTACACTGTGACCGATGCCGACGTCGCGGGACCGTTCGTGCCGGTACCGGAAGAAATGGCCGACAAGGCCAAGCTTCAGGCACTGAGCTACTCGAGCGCCGCCGAAGCCTTGGGAGAGCGCTTCCACGCCAGCCCGGCGCTGCTGCGCAAGCTCAACCCCGGCAGGGACATCGAACAGGCAGGCGCGCAAATCATGGTGCCGAACGTGGGCGCCGCGCCGCCCCTGCCGAAAGCGGCCAGCATCGTGGTGGACGGCAGCGACCGCACGCTTTCGCTGCTCGATGCCGGCGGCAAGGTGATCGCACAAATGCCCGTCACCTCCGGCAGCGAACATGATCCGCTACCGGTCGGTCACTGGAAGATAAATGGCGTGGCACGGAATCCGCCCTTCCATTACAACCCGAAACTATTCTGGGATGCGAAGCCGGGCGACGGCAAGGCCACCATCCCGCCCGGGCCGAACAATCCGGTTGGTGTCGTGTGGATAGACTTGTCGAAAGACCATTACGGCATCCACGGGACGCCCGAACCGGGCAAGATCGGCCAAACGCAGTCGCATGGCTGCATCCGGCTCGCCAACTGGGACGCCGCGCGCGTCGCCGATGCAGTGGGGCCGGGAACGCCAGCCGTGCTACAGGAATAAGGAGGCTGCCATGAGACCCATAGGCGCATTCGGCACCCTGATTGCCGGGATTGTCCTTGGCGCCGGCGGCACACTGCTGCTGATTAGCCGCGTGCCGCTGGACAACCGAGAGACCGCTGCCATTACGATTCCCGGCGACCGGCCGGCGCCTGTACCGCAGACCGTGCCGGCATCCGCGCCAGTCATCGAGCCAGCAACAACAACAGCCCCGGTGCTCACGCCAGCCCAGGCGGCGCCGATCGATCCGCCGCATGTCGCCGGTACCGGCAAGGCCGGCGACTCGCTGGCCGGCATGCGCGCGGGCGACACCAGCGGCACCGGCGGGCTGCTTGCCAGCGGCAGCGGCACTTCCCTGTTTATCCCCGTGGCTGGCGTGAAGCCGGAGCAGATCCAGGACACCTACGCCCAGCCGCGCGGCTCGGAGCGGATGCATGAAGCGCTGGACATCCCTGCACCGGTCGGGACCCCAGTCTACGCAGTAGCCGACGGCAAGATCGCCAAGCTGTTTACCAGCAAGCCCGGCGGCCTGACGATTTATCAGTTCGATCCGAATGAAAAATATTCGTATTACTACGCCCACCTCGACCACTACGCCACGGCGCTGAAAGAAGGCCAGCAGGTCAAGCGCGGTGACCTGATCGGCTATGTAGGCGCCACGGGCAATGCCGATCCCGCCGCGCCGCACCTGCATTTCGCCATGTTTGAACTGGGTCCGGAGAAGAACTGGTGGCAGGGCAAGCCAATCAATCCCTATCCGCTGCTGGGCCGCCAGTAGTTCACCAGTGACGCACGCGTCCCGTGTCCATGTGCACGAACTGTGACGTGGGATAGTAGCCAACGCCACCGCCCTTCAGCGCCAGCGCCGCCTTGTGCAGGCGTTCCAGGTCGCGTCCGGGGAGGCGCACATCGATCGCCTTCCCTTCGATATGCATGCTGTGTTTCGCCACGCCGCCGCTGGCTTCGGCCAGCATCTGGTTGGTTTCAGGCGAGCGATAGCCGGAAATCACATGGATCACTTCGTGGTTGCTGAATTGCGAACTGACGCGGTCGAGCAGCAGGATCAGTTCGGGATCGATGGTTGCGACCTTGTCGTTGCGATGGTCGCGCAGCAGGTGGTTGATGTCCTGCAGCGCCTCGGGAATGAACTGCCCCTCGGCCCAGAACATCGTGCGCAAGGTTTCGCCGGTGTGCGTGTTGTAGAAGCGCAGGCTGCGTTCGTGCGGCGCAGCGATGGCAGCGCGAGCCATTGCCGGCAGCGCCAAAGCCGATGCCACCGCGACTGAACTCTTGAGGAATGATCTGCGCTTATTCATGGCTCTAGTCTACCGCTGACGCCGATTCGAAGTTTTTATGGCGCGCAGCAAGAAGTTTCGATATACTTGATCACTCAAGCACTTTTCAATGAATAGTCATGGATAACGCACTCGAATTCTGCCTGCGCCTCGCACGGGCCCACGCCACCATTATTCGCCGCCTGGATACCGTCCTGGGCGGCCACCATGGACTGAGCTTCAGCGACTTCATGCTGCTGCAAAGCCTGGCCAACGCACCAGGCGGCCGCCTGCGCCGCGTCGACCTGGCCGACCGACTGGGACTGACCGCATCAGGGGTCACCCGTACCCTGCTGCCGCTGGAAAAGACCGGCTGGGTGGCACGCCAGGCTGACGAACGTGATGCGCGCGTCGGCTATGCCGTCATCACTGCGCCCGGCCACGCACTGCTGGATAACGCCCAGCGCACCGCCGCCGAATACGCTACGGACCTGCTGCGCCATTCAAGGGATGAAGAATTGGCGCCGCTGAACGCCGTCCTCGCCAACCTGATCGGACCACCATAATGACTCCCACGCTTAAAAACAATGCCAATTTCCGCTGGCTGCTCAGCGGCGGCATCCTGTCCATGCTAGGCGACCAGTTCACCCTGATCGCCCTGCCCTGGCTCGTGCTTAAACTGACCGGCGATCCGCTGTCGCTCGGGCTGGTACTCGCCCTGCTGGGCACACCACGCGCCATCTTCATCCTGATTGGCGGCGCCGTGGTGGACCGCCATTCGCCCCAGCGCGTACTGATGCTGACCAAGCACGCCAGCGCGCTGCTGGTAGGCGCATTGGCTGTGCTGACGTTGGCCGGCGCAGCTACGCTGCCGCTGGTGTATGCGCTCTCGCTAGGCATCGGGCTGGCGCAGGCGTTTGCTTATCCATCCGGCAGTTCGATCATGCCGCGCGCCATTCCTCCGGACCTGCTGCAGGCAGCGAACGGCGCCATCATGGGCGTGCGCCAGGTCGGCATGCTTGCGGGTCCTTTGCTGGCCGCTTTGCTGCTGGCGATCGGCGACGCCGGCGGCTCCGATGGCGGCATGCGCGCACTGGGCATGGCCTTCGCGTTCGACAGCCTGAGCTTCGTGGTCTCCGCGTGGACCCTGTCGCGCGTGGTGCCGCTGCCAGGCGGCGCACCTGCGGTGCCGCAAAACGTGCTGCATGCTGTCGGCGAAGGCTTGCTGGCAGTATGGCGCGACGTGGAGATGCGCACCTGCTTCGCCTATTGGGGCCTGGTATCGGTACTGATCGGCGGCACCATGCAGGTGGCCTTGCCGGTGCTGGCCAAGGAGCGCCTGCACGACGGCTCGGCCTTTGGCATGCTGATGGCAGTCCATGGCGCAGGCATGCTGGCGGGCATGGCCTTCTCCGGCATGACGGCCAAGTACAATGCCGGCAAGCCGGTGCGCATTGGCCTGCTCGCCTTGTCGGTCGATGCGATGGCCGGCCTGCTGATCATGCCGCTCGGCTTGATTACCACGGCGTGGCAAGGCGGCTTGCTGCTGCTCTCGCTTGGCGCGCTGGTCGGGCTGGTGCAGGTGGCCGTGTTCACCTGGATCCAGAAGCGTGTGCCGCCGCAGATGATGGGACGTGTGATGAGCATCTTCATGTTCATCATGTTCGGCCTGGCGCCGCTGTCATCCGCCGCAACCGGCTGGATCATGCAGAGCGCGACCTTGCCGCAGATGTTCTTTGGAGGTGGCGTCATCCTGGTGGTATGCGCTACGCTTGCGCTGCTGTTCACGCCAATGCGCCGCATCGCAACCGCTGCTTAGGATCTCGTTCATGGAAACAAAATGGCTGGAAGACTTTATCTCCCTGGTTGAAACGAATAGCTTCAGCCGCTCCGCACAACTGCGCCACGTCACGCAGCCTGCGTTCTCGCGGCGCATCCAGTCGCTGGAAAACTGGCTGGGCATGGACCTGATCGACCGCACCTCCTACCCGACGCGCGTGACGCCGGCGGGGCTGGTGTTCTACGAGCAGGCGCTGGAGATGCTCAGCCAGATCAACGGCGTGCGCGAGCTGTTGCGCGGCAAGCGGGCGGCGACGCAGAACAGCATCGATCTTGCCGTGCCGCACACGCTGTCGCTGACCTTCATCCCGAAATGGATCGCGCAGCTCGAGGAGGAATTCGCGCCGATCAATTCGCGCCTGATGGCGCTGAACGTGCACGATGCAGTGCTGCAGCTGGTGGAAGGCGGCTGCGACCTGCTGCTTTGCTACCACCATCCGCGCCAGCCGGTGCAGCTTGATCCGGGGCGCTACGACATGCTGGTGCTGGGGCGCGAGGCTTTGCGTGCCTATGCGCGTTGCGACAAGGCCAGGCAGCCGGAGTTCGTGCTGCCGGGGCGGAAGACGTCGCCCCTGCCCTTCCTTTCCTACACGACCAATGCCTACCTGGGTCGCATGGTCGACCTGATCATGTCCGATGCCAAGCAGGCTTTGCACCTTGAGACCCATTACGAGACCGATATGGCGGAAGGGTTGAAGATGATGGCATTGGAGGGGCGCGGGATCGCGTTCCTGCCCGAATCGGCGGTGACGCGCGAGGTGAAACAGAAGCTGCTGGCACCGGCCGATGGCGGGCGGGCGGAGTGGGAAATCGAGATGGAGATTCGGCTCTATCGCGAGCGGCCCAGCACGGCGCGGCCTGGGAAGGCTGTGGTGGCGCGGCTTTGGGAGCATTTGGCGGAAAAACAAAAGCCGGCTTCGGCGAAGCGGCGCGTGCCGGCTTCGGACCGCTAAAACCGGTGTCCGACCCACAGGGTCTGACACTAGCCCGCAGCGGCCGCGTACCAGTGTCTGACCCCGCGGGTCAGACACTGGGGTACCGGTTTGTAGTTTGCCTACCAAGCGATACCAAAAAGACATGTTATGCAAATTTTGCATAACCGAATGCGCACTCGGCATTGGCCTCGGCAATTGCACAGGAATAAGATTCGCCGCGTTACCGAACAACCTGAGCGAGTCACACAATGACCAACCACGCCTTGCCGTCTTACCTCAACGCTGAAGATCTCGGTCCTTGGGGCCAGTACCTGAAACAAATTGATCGCGTCACCCCTCACCTGGGCGGCCTGTCCCGCTGGGTTGAAACCCTGAAGCGCCCTAAGCGCATCCTCGTTGTCGACGTTCCGATCGAACGTGACGACGGCTCGATCGCCCACTACGAAGGCTATCGCGTTCAACACAATATGTCTCGCGGCCCAGGCAAGGGCGGCGTGCGCTTCCACCAGGATGTCACCCTGTCGGAAGTGATGGCCCTTTCGGCATGGATGACGGTGAAAAACGCCGCCGTCAACGTGCCATACGGTGGCGCAAAAGGTGGTATCCGTGTCGATCCAAAGACCCTGTCCAAAGGTGAACTGCAGCGCCTGACCCGCCGCTACACCAGCGAGATCAGCCTGATCATCGGCCCGACCAAGGATATCCCTGCACCAGACGTCAACACCAACGAACAGGTGATGGCATGGATGATGGACTCCTACGCCATGATCGAAGGTAACCTGTCGACCGGCGTTGTCACCGGCAAGCCAATTTCGATGGGCGGCTCGCTGGGCCGTCGCGAAGCAACCGGCCGCGGCGTGTTCGTGACCGGCCGTGAAGCGGCTGCAAAGCGCGGCGTGGCAATCCAGGGCGCACGCATTGCAATCCAGGGCTTCGGCAACGTGGGCGGCATCGCTGCCAACATGTTCGCGGAAGCGGGTTCCAAGATCATCGCCGTGCAGGATCACACCGGCACCGTGGTGCACCAGGGCGGCCTGAACGTGGCTGAACTGCACAAGCACGTAGCTGAAACCGGCGGCGTGGCCGGTTTCCCAGGCGCAGAAGCGACCCAGGACCGCGATTCCTTCTGGGGCATCGAGTCCGACATCCTGGTACCGGCAGCGCTGGAACAGCAGATCACCGCCAAGAATGCAGGCCAGATCCGCACCAAGATCATTCTGGAAGGCGCCAACGGCCCAACCACCCCTGAAGCGGACGACATCCTGAACGACAAAGACATCCTGATCGTTCCGGACGTGCTGTGTAACGCCGGCGGCGTGACCGTGTCCTACTTCGAATGGGTGCAGGACTTCTCCTCCTTCTTCTGGAGCGAGGAAGAAATCAATGCACGCCTGACCCGCATCATGCAGGACGCGTTCAACTCCGTGTGGGAAGTCTCGCAAGAGAAGAAGGTATCGCTGCGCACCGCAACCTTCATCCTGGCATGCACCCGCGTGCTGGCTGCCCGCGAAGTACGTGGCCTGTATCCATAATCAAATACTGAGCCGGGCGCCCGCGTAGCGCCCTGCAAAGCACGCCCGCACAGGCTAAACTGGCCTGTAGCGGGCGTTTTTCGCAGAACTAAAGGAGAAGCACAGAATGAGCAGTCTTGAACAAAAGGCACTGGAATACCACAAGGCCGGCACGCCCGGCAAAGTGGCCATTGCAGTGACCAAGAGCGTTGGCAGCCAGGACGACCTGGCCCTGGCCTACTCGCCGGGCGTAGCGGCGCCTTGCGTGGAAATCGCGCGTGACCCGGCACTGGCCTACGAATACACGGCCAAGGGCAACCTGGTGGCAGTCATCACCAACGGCACCGCGGTGCTGGGCCTGGGCAATATCGGCGCATTGGCCGGCAAGCCGGTCATGGAAGGCAAGTCCATCCTGTTCAAGAAATTCGCCGGCATCGATTCCTTTGACATCGAACTGGACGAAACCAATCCGGACAAGCTGGTCGACATCATCGCCGCCATGCACCCCACTTTCGGCGGCATCAACCTGGAAGACATCAAGGCGCCGGAGTGCTTCTACATTGAACGCAAGCTGCGCGAACGCCTGTCGATCCCGGTATTCCACGACGACCAGCACGGCACCGCGATTGTGGTCGGCGCCGGCATGCTGAACGCCGTTGAAATGACTGGCCGCGACATCGCCGACGTGAAGATCGTCTGCTCCGGCGCCGGCGCCGCAGCCATCGCCTGCCTGGAACTGCTGGTGGACATCGGCGCGCGCCGCGAGAACATCTTCGTGTGCGACTCCAAAGGCGTGCTGACCAAGGCCCGCAACCTGACCGGCGAAAAAGCCGACTGGGCGCAGGACACCACTGCCACCACATTGTCCGACGTGATGGAAGGCGCCGACGTATTCCTCGGCGTATCCGGCCCTGGCGTGCTGTCGCAAGCCGACGTCCAGCGCATGAAGAAGCAGCCGATCGTGTTCACCCTGGCCAATCCCGAGCCTGAACTGCGCCCTGAACTGGTACGCGAAGTGGCGCCGGACGCGATCATCGCCACAGGCCGCTCCGACTACCCGAACCAGATCAACAACGCACTGTGCTTCCCATACCTGTTCCGCGCCGCGCTGGACACCGGCGCCACCACGATCAACCAGGAAATGAAGCGCGCCTGCGTAACCGCCCTGGCCGGCCTGGCGCATAGCGACGCCCGCTTCGGCAAGGACTACGTGGTCCCCGGCCTGCTGGACGACCGCCTGCTGCCAACCGTCACCCCGAAAATCGCGCAAGCAGCAATGCGCAGCGGCGTAGCCCGTAAAGAGCTGGACATGACCGCCTACTTCGAGCGCCTGGAAGCGCTCGGCAAGCAGCTCCTGTAATTAAAGTCGGGGTCAGGTCTGGCAATCCGCCACATTTTTCGCCATGCGAAAAATGTGGCGGATTGCCAGACCTGACCCCGACTTTCATTTGCGCAGGGCGATCCAGTCGTCCACCACACGCTCCAGCACGGTCATCGGCAATGCGCCGTGGCCCAGGACTTCGTTGTGGAATTCCTTGAGGTCGAATTTGTCGCCCAATTCGGCGCGCGCCTTCTCGCGCAAGCCTAGGATCGACAGCATGCCAACTTTGTATGCCAGCGCCTGGCCCGGCGAGACGATGTAGCGCTCCACTTCCGCCGTCGCTTCCTGTTCGCCCATGCCGGTGTTGTCCATCATGTAGTCGATGGCCTCTTCGCGCGACCAGCGTTTGTAATGGATGCCGGTATCGACCACCAGTCTTGCGGCGCGCATCATGTCGTCGCGCAGGCGGCCTAATTGGTCGACCGGATCGGGCGTCAGGCCCATTTCAGACGCCAACCGTTCCGCGTACAACCCCCAGCCTTCCTGGTATGCAGAAAAACCGATCACCCGGCGGAAAAACGGCACACCCTTCATCTCCTGCGCCAGCGATATCTGGAAATGATGGCCCGGCATGACTTCGTGGAATACCGTGCTGCGCATGCCGTACTTCGGCGTGTCTTTCAGTGAGCGCATGTTTGCATAGAACACGCCAGGACGCGAGCCATCCATCGCTCCCGGCATGTAATAGGCGGTCGGCGCGGTGGCGGCCGATTCGGCAGGCGCCGGACGCACTTCGATCGCAGCCTTGGGGTGCTTGAGGAAGGCCCCGGTCAACTTTTCATCGGCTTCTTTCATGATGGCGCGGTAGTCGGCCAGCATTTCCTTGCGGCCTTCCTCAGTGTCTGGGTAACGGTACTTCGGATCGCGCTGCAGTTGCTGCATCCGCTCGCCAATACTCCCATCTTCCAACCCGATCTGGCGCAGCAGGCGGTCCATGATGCCGGTGAGGCGATCGACATCGGCCAGTCCCAGGTCGTGCACGCGCTGCGGCGTCAGGTTGGTCGAGGTGTGATAGCGCACGCACCAGGCGTAGTATTCATCGCCGTTTGGCAGCGACCAGGCGCCGTCATTGGAACGAACGCGCCCCTGCAATTCGACGAAGTGGCGGATCAGTTCAGCATAAGCCGGATAGACGCTTTTCTGGATTGCGTCGCCCACGCCTTGCAATAATTCGCTGCGCACCTTCTCACTCATGCCGGACAGCGGGATCGCATCCAGCTTGGCTTTGAAGGTGGTGTACAGCATGTTCTCGCGCGCCGGGCGTCCCGCGAAGCCGTGCATCTGCAGCAGCACTTTCTCGACGAGGAATTGCGGCGGCAAGATGCCGGCAGCTTCCTGCGCACGCAGGCTCTCGATCAACTGCTCGAACTTGAGCGGGAACTTCTGCAGGCGGGCGATATAGCTCTCGGCCTCGCTGCGGGAGCTCACGCTGTGCACGTCGGCCATGAATTCAGGTAGCGCGCTTTGCAGGCCGTGCACCTGATTGACAGGGAATTCATGAAGCTGGAAGCGCTCGCCTTCCGTCACGGTGTTCAGGTAATAGTGCAGCGTATCGTAGGACAGTTGGGCCTCGCGCCCCAGCTCATTGCGGTCGTAGCGCTCCAGCATGGCCAGGTTGTCTTTCATGTCCTGGTAAAACTCATGCCGGCGCCGGGGCGATTCGTCGTCCAGCCGCGAGCCGGAAAAATCCAGCCAGCCCGGCAGCACGTGAAGCCGCGACATCATCTCCGGGCTTTTCAGCGCGGCCGCTGCAAGACCGCGCATGTAAAACCATTCGAGCTTGAGCGGTTTCGAATACCACGTTTGCGTCAACAGCACGGCGCCGGCGCACAAAACAGCCGTCGCGCCGGTCAATCCCCAGACCGCGATTTTCTTAGTATTGATCTCCATGCGCGAAATATTACAGTATCATGCCCGCTTGGCCAGCCACCCGCTGGCAGATTTGATAACAGACCGGAGATCCCGAATGACCTTACGCCTGCTGGTACTGGGCGCCGCCATCGCAGCGGCAACCAATGCCGTTGCCGCCCCGCGCGGCCTGACCATCGAAGACCTGGCGAGCATGGACCGTGTTGGCAGCCCTGTGCTGTCGCCGGACGCAAGCCGCGTGGTGTATACCGTCCGCGCCACCAATATGGAAAAGAACCGCGGCATCACGCAACTGTGGATGATCGACCTGAGGGCCGCCAAGCCGGCCCCGGTCCAACTGACCCAGAACGATGCCAGCAGCAGCCAGCCGCAATGGTCCCCTTCGGGCGACGCGCTCTATTTCGTGAGCGGCCGTTCGGGCTCCGCGCAAGTGTGGCGCCTGCCAATGAACGCCGGCGGTGAAGCTGTGCGCGTCACCGATTACCCGCTGGGCGTGGAGAGCTTCCGCCTGTCGCCAAAAGGTGACCGCCTGGCCATGGCCTTCGAAGTGTTCCGCGATTGCGCCGACCTGGCCTGCACCAAAAAGCGCCTGGACGACAAGTCCAGGAACAAGGCCACCGGCATGCTGTACAGCGAAATGTTCGTGCGCCACTGGGATACCTGGGCCGACGGCCGCCGCAACGTGCTGTACTCGGCACCGATCGACGCCGGCGGCAAGGCTGGTGCACCGGTCAGCCTGAGCGGCGCGCTGGACGGCGACGTCCATTCCAAGCCTTTCGGCGACAACGCCGACTACCAGTTCTCGCCGGACGGCCAGAAGGTCGTGTTCTCGGCACGCGTGGCCGGCAAGGCCGAATCCTGGTCCACCAACTTCGACCTGTACGAAGTTCCTGCGGCCGGCGGCACTGCCCCGCGCAACCTGACTGCCGAAAACCCGGCATGGGACGCCAAACCATCCTTCTCCCCGGACGGCAAGACCCTCGCGTACCTGATGATGAAGCGCCCAGGCTTTGAAGCCGACCGCTTCCATATGGTGCTGATGGATGTCGCCACCGGCAAGAAGCGCGTGCTGGCCCAGGAATGGGATCGTTCCATCGCCGACTACAAATGGCGCCCTGACGGCAAGGCCCTGCTGGCCAATGCCGACGATATCGGCAACCACCGCCTGTTCTCGCTGGACGTCGCCTCGGGCAAGGTCACCGCGCTGACCGGCAAAGGCTACGCCGGCGAGTTCGACGTGCAGAAAGACACCGTGATCTCCGCGCAAGCCTCGCTGGGCGGCGGCGCACAACTGGTCAAGCTGAAGGCCGATGGCGCCGAGCAGAAAGGCACGCAGCTGACCTGGGCCAATGCCGAACGCCTGAAAGACGTGAAGATGGCGGAGTACGAACAGTTCTCCTTCAAGGGCGCAAACGGCGAGACCGTGTACGGCCACGTGATGAAGCCATGGAACTACGAGCCAGGCAAGAAATATCCGGTCGCCTTCCTGGTGCACGGCGGCCCGCAGGGCAGCTTCGGCAATAGCTGGAGCTACCGCTGGAATCCGCAGGTGTATGCCGGCGCAGGCTACGCCTCGGTGTTCATCGACTTCCACGGTTCGACCGGCTACGGCCAGGGCTTCACCGATTCGATCAGCGGCGACTGGGGCGGCAAGCCGCTGGAAGACCTGCAGAAAGGCCTGGCGGCAGCCGTGGCAAAGTATGACTTCCTGGACGGCCAGAACGCCTGCGCACTGGGCGCTTCGTACGGCGGCTTCATGATGAACTGGATCGAAGGTAACTGGAGCGACGGCTTCAAGTGCATCGTCAACCACGACGGCGTGTTCGACCAGCGCGGCATGGCCTACTCCACCGAAGAACTGTGGTTCACTGAATGGGACAATGGCGGTACCTACTACGCCAACCCGAACGGCTACGAAAAGTTCAACCCGGTTCACCACGTGGCCAAGTGGAAGACCCCGATGCTGGTGGTACAGGGTGACCTGGACTTCCGCATCCCGACCGCGCAGGCACTGGGCACCTTCACGGCGCTGCAGCGCCAGGGCATCGAGTCCAAGCTGCTGGTGTTCCCGGACGAAAACCACTGGGTCCTGAAGCCCGCCAACTCGATCCTGTGGCACCACACCGTGATCGGCTGGCTGGATGACCACCTGAAGAAGTAACAATTAAATGGGGACGTACCCCTTCAAAGGGTACGTCCCCATTTTAATTGCCGACCCCGACTTTCTTATTCAAATGCGCAAGTGCGGAAGCCGTTGAAGATGTCGTCCCGTTCCGGCAGGTAGAAGTTGCGGAACTTGGCGGAGCCAAGCCGGGATGGCGTGGCGAACGATGCGCCGCGCAGTACCTGGTGGGTACTGAACCACGGAGCCGAATATTCGCGGTAGCGGTCTGCCACAAAACCGGGATACGGTTCGAACGGCGATGCCGTCCATTCCCACAACTGGCCCCAGCGGAAAGCAGGATGGCCGTGCAAGGCCGCGTACTCCCACTCCATCTCGGTCGGCAGGCGGCGATTGGCCCAGGCGCAATAGGCCTGCGCTTCGTACAGGGACACGTGCCGCACAGGCTCGTGCGCGGCCAGCGTCGTGAGCCGGCCGAAACGCATCGTGCGCCACTGGCCGTTGTCGCGGCGCCAGTAGCGCGGCGCCGAGCGCTCCTGCCGCAGCAGCCAGTCGGCGCCCGAATTGCTCCAGAACTCGCGTCGTTCGTAGCCGCCATCTTCCACGAAGTCGGCATACTGGGCGTTGGTGACCAGCGTGGCATCCATCCGGAATGGCGCCACGTAGCAGGGATGCGCAAACTTTTCGTTGTCGAAGATGAAGCCGCCCGTCTCCGGCGCGCTTCCCAGTTGCAGCGTGCCGCCTGGGAAAGCAATATCGCCGGGAGCGCCGGATGCACGTTCGTCGTGGGTCAGGTGCGCCGGCGCCTGCAAGCCCAGCGTCTGCAAGGTGTAGAGGAAGGCCTCGCCATGCATGTCTTCGTGGGCCAGCGCCAGCCGGTATGGGTACAGCGCTTCGTCCGTGTTCGGTTCGCGCGACAGCTTGTCCAGGACGCGGTCCAGGACCTCGTGGCAGTAGGTCTTCACGCCGCCCGTGCTGGGCAGGTCAAGGCTCCAGCGGCTGCGGTGCGGCACCATGTTGGAATCGAACCAGTCATCGCCCTTGCGCAGCAAGGACATGTACAACGCATCGGCCGGATGGCTGGAAATCGCTTCGCGCAAGACGAACCATTCGGCGAACCAGGCAGTATGGCCCAGTTCCCACAACGGCGGATTGACGATGCGCATCTGCGGCACGCGCATCGGTACATCCATGCCGGCGGCGGCAAAGCATTCGAAAAGGCTCAGCGTATAATTGCGCGCAGCCTGCATGGCATCGGCAAGTTGCTGTGTTCGGGCGGTCCGGAACGAGGCATGGATGGCGTTCATGGGTCGATTGTAGCGATATTTGAGCGAATTACACCAGTGAGCAAGCAGACAATCTGCATCGTCAGCCCGGCGCTGGCACAGGCCAACAACGGCAACTGGCAAACAGCGCGCCGCTGGGCGCAATTCCTGCGCCCGCGCTACCAGGCCGACATCGCTTCCGATTGGCCTGCCGAGGCCGCGCCGGACCTGCTGATCGCCCTTCATGCGCGCCGCTCGGCGGCGCCGCTGGCGCATTTTTGCGCAGCGCATCCCGAGCGTCCAACGGTCCTGGTATTGACCGGCACCGACCTGTATCGCGACATCCGCGTCGACGCCGACGCGCAAGCTTCGCTGCAGCGCGCCAGCGCGCTGGTCCTGCTGCAGCCGGCCGGCCTGGACGAGCTGCCGCCGCACCTGCGCGCCAAGGCCCGCGTCATCTATCAATCCGCGCCCTCGCTCCAGCCGGCCGCCCGTGCCGCGGCGCCGCACCACCACGACATCCTGATGGTCGGCCACCTGCGCGAGGAAAAAGACCCGCGCACGTTCATGCTGGCCGCCTCGCACGTCACCGCCCGCAGCGCGCGCCTGGTGCATATCGGCGGCGTGCTTGATCCCGCGCTGGGCGAGGCTGCCACCGCAGCCAATGCGGCCTGGCCAGGACGCTACCATTGGCTTGGCCCCCTGCCCCATGCCGAAACGCGCCAGCGGCTCAAAGCTGCCCACGCCATGGCCATCTGCTCGCGCATGGAGGGGGGCGCCAACGTCATCATCGAAGCGGTCACCAGCGGCGTGCCCGTGCTGGCCAGCGATATCAGCGGCAACCGCGGCATGCTGGGCGACGACTACCTCGGCTACTTCCCGCTGGGCGACGCGCGAGCGCTGGCAGCCCTGGTTGACAAAAGCATCGACGACGCCGGCTGGTACGCCAGGCTGCAAGAGCAATGCGCCCGCCGCGCCAGGCTTTTCACTCCCGAAGCCGAGCAGGCAGCCCTGCTCGACTTGGTGGATAATCTGCTCCATACGAACTGAAAGACCCCATCATGAGCACTGAACCAATCAAACTCACCTCCTTCTCCCACGGCGGCGGCTGCGGCTGCAAGATCGCGCCCGGCGTGCTGTCCGAGATCCTGAAGAACACCAACGGCTTCCCAGTGCCGAAGGAACTGATGGTCGGCATCGAAACGGCCGACGACGCTGCCGTCTACAAACTGAACGACGAGCAGGCCCTGATCGCCACCACCGACTTCTTCATGCCGATCGTCGACGATCCGTTCGACTTTGGCCGCATCGCCGCTACCAACGCCATCTCCGACGTCTACGCCATGGGTGGCACTCCGATCATGGCGCTAGCCCTGGTCGGCATGCCTGTCAACAAACTGCCGATCGAGGTGATCGGCAAGATCATCAAGGGCGGCGAATCGATCTGCAACGAAGCCGGCATCCCGATTGCCGGCGGCCATACCATCGATTCCGTGGAGCCGATCTACGGCCTGGTGGTCCTGGGCCTGGTGCATCCATCCAAAGTGAAACGCAATGCGGATGCCAAGGCCGGCGACGTGCTGGTGCTGGGCAAGCCGCTGGGCGTGGGCGTGCTGTCCGCAGCGCTGAAAAAAGGCGTCCTCGGCGATGAAGGCTACCAGGCCATGATCGACAACACCACCAAGTTGAACAAGCCGGGCAAGGCCTTGTCCGAACTGCCGGGCGTGCATGCGTTGACCGACGTCACCGGATTTGGCCTGCTTGGCCACCTGCTGGAACTGGCGCGAGGCGCCAAGCTGACCGCCAAGCTGAATATGTCGCAAATACCGCTGCTGCCAGGGGTTGAGAAGCTGGCGCACGACGGTTTCTTCACCGGCGCTTCGGGCCGCAACTGGGATGCTTACGGCAAGGACGTGCTGCTGTCGCCGAACATCACCCAGCCGCAGCATACCCTGCTGACCGACCCGCAGACTTCCGGCGGCCTGCTGGTCTCCTGCGATCCGGCGAGCGTCGACGAAGTACTGGCCCTGTTCCGCAACCACGGCTTCGAACACGCCGCCGTCATCGGCGCAATGGCCGCCGGCGAAGCAAGCGTGCAGGTCGCCGCCTAGGCACCGTCTGCTCCCGAAGGCCGCGCCCCGGTGCAGGGCATTCGCCGCGTCACCCGCCCTGGAAAAGGAACTGGGCGAACGTCAGGCAGCGCTGCAATTACGCATCCTGATGCAGCAGGCCCGCCAGGGCGGGCTTGTTCCAGTTTATTTTCAAAGGTTTAAACTAGGTTGCTATTTGGCAATTCACGTCCTATGATGAAGTCATCACCTGACCCATCTACGCGATATGCAGCTCAATGAGCACCATGCGGTCCCGATTCGCAAAGGTCCGCCACGGCCACAGGACGCGTTAGCCCCATTCATCGCTTCCGCGAGTTCGTTTGACATGACGAGCGAAGACGACATCGGCGACGCGCTGACCCTGCTGGCCGCAAGCGGCGATGCGATCTCGATGTACGTGCCCGGCAGCCGTGAGCCGGTCCTTGGCCGCATCCTGTCGGTCGATCCCCAGTTGCCGCATTTCGTGATGGAGTTGAACGCGGGCTCGGTCCTTCAGCCGGGCAAGGTCACCTTTGTAAGCTGGCTGCGCACGGCGAAGCTGCAATTCAAGCTGTCAGACCAGGAATGGAAGCCGGTGCCCGGCAAGCCCCAGCTCATTCCGATGACCTTCCCTGAAACCTGCACGGTCCTGAACCGGCGTGCATCAGAGCGCGTGGAAACGCCGCTGGGGGCGAATTTCATGGCCGCCTTCGAGTTGAACGGCCACCGCTACGAGCTGCCGATCTACGATTTTTCGCTAGGCGGCATCGGGCTGCGCTGCTCGAAGATCGAAGCGAAGGGTTTGCTCAAGGGCCGCAAGATTCCTGACGTGGTACTGGAGCTGGGGCCGGACATTGAGATTCCCACCGAGCTGGAAGTGCGCTTCACGCGAGGTTTCCGCTCCTTCCTGTTGGGCGAACAGCTTCATATAGGCTGCAAATTCATCAACATGACGCCAGAGGCCACAGCACAACTCGTCGAGCAGTTGCCGCTTATTTCAGGAAGCGGAAAGTAGGCTCGATGTTCTTTGAATGGAGGAAGTTGACGATGTCTTCCAGCGTCGCGTCCTTCAACAGCAAACCTCCTGGCGTGGCGCTGGCCTCGGGCGCTGGCGGGGACGGCTGAAGCGCGGTGCCAACAGGTCGCCGCAATTGGTCAAGCGCTTGCGCAAACGGGGCCGGGCCGATGCTCTCAAGCCCTTCCAGCAAGGCGACCTGCCCCGCTTCCGGCGGCTGCATATCGAGGCCCTCATCGCCCGCAAAGGACGCCCCCATGCCAGGGTGAATGAAAGCCGCCCATTTACCGCTCGCCTGGTCCAGGTATGGCGGCAGCGCTGCCGCAGCGGATTCGGCCTCGGGACAAAGCAGCGCCGCAAACTCCTGCGCTTGCGCCTCCGTCACCGGCTTTTCCAGCGAGAGCCAGAGCCCGAAAGCGCCGGCGCCCGAAATGCTCACTGCAGGCGCCGGCAAGCCCAGCTCCGCATGCAGTGCATTCGCCACCTGGCACAGGCGCTCCCAATGTCCTGCCTCGCCGTCGCCCGCCAGCCGCTTGAACGCAAGGGAAATGCTGCGCGTGCCACCGGCCGGTGGAGCGAGATAGAGCCGGGTCAATTCTGCATTCAGCTTTTGCATCGGAATTCCGCAATCAAACATCAGGGCCGTTATTCTGTCACAGTCAGCGGCGCGCTGACCGGAGTCTGGTGCAGGATCACGCGGCTGTAGGTATCCTGCACGCCCGCCCGGTCGCGCAAGGTGTCGATCAGGCGCAGCAAGTGGGCCTGGTCTTTGCAGGCCACACGAAGCAAGCCATCGTAATTCCCGGTCAGCAGCGCCACTTCCAGCACGCCGGGGATGGTTTTGACGATTTCCTCGAACTCGTGGGTATTGGTGCCCGACTTCAGCTTGACGTCGATATAGGCTTGCAGGTGCAGGCCGAGCGCCGCGTGGTCGAGGCGAGCCTCGAATCCGAGAATGGCGCCGTCGGCCACCAAGCGCCGCACGCGGTCCGCCACCGTGTTCGCACTGAGGCTTACGCGCTCGCCCAGATCCTTAAAACTTATCCTCGCATCATCGCGCAAAAGTCCGATTATTTCTCGATCAATCTTATCCATATCCGATTTATCCTCGCCATGACCACCATTTTATCAGCATAAAGTGCGAAAACATCGCAAATTGCTGTTGAGATTTTTTCTTGACAAGGTCAAATCCGGTGCCTTACATTGGTCGACATGACCTCGCATTTGCACATTTCTGCACACCTGCCAGGCGCCCTACTACCAGGCGCGCTACTACTGGCACGCGCCTGATTTCCCCCTGCAGTACCCCACGTCGGCCTCCCTCGCGCCACGTCCCGGTTTCCCAAAATTTGAAAAACACAGGAGTATCACCATGATGTTGAAGAACCCTGCCGCCAAATATCGTCCATACCCAACCGTCGGCTTGAGCGACCGCACCTGGCCGAACGCCATCATCGCCAAGCCGCCGATCTGGATGAGCACCGACCTGCGCGACGGCAACCAGGCGCTGATCGAGCCGATGAGCGTGGAAAAGAAAATCAAGTTCTTCGAGTTGTTGATCAAGGTGGGCCTGAAGGAAATCGAAGTGGGCTTCCCTTCCGCCTCGCAAACCGATTTCGATTTCGTGCGCAAGCTGATCGAGGAAAACCGCATTCCGGACGACGTCACCATCATCGTGCTGACCCAGGCGCGCGAAGAACTGATTCGCCGCACCGTTGAATCGTGCATTGGCGCCAAGCGCGCCATCGTGCACATGTATAACTCCACCGCACCGGTATTCCGCAAAGTGGTGTTCGGCGCCAGCCGCGAAGAAATCACCAAGATCGCCACGGACGGCACCAGGCTGGTGAAACAACTGCTGGCCCAGCATCCTGAAACCGACTGGACTTACGAATACACGCCCGAGTCCTTCTCCACCACCGAGCTGGATTTCGCCAAGCATATCGTCGATGCAGTCTCCGCCATCTGGCAGCCGACTCCGGACAGGAAAATGATCGTCAACTTGCCGGCCACCGTCGAATGCTCGACGCCGAACGTGTACGCCGACCAGATCGAATGGATGTCGCGCAAGCTGGAGCGCCGCGATTCCATCATCATCTCGGTACACCCGCATAACGACCGCGGCACCGGCATCGCTGCCGCTGAATTTGCCGTCATGGCCGGCGCCGAGCGCGTCGAAGGCTGCCTGTTCGGCAACGGCGAACGCACCGGCAACGTCGACCTGGTGACCCTGGCGTTGAACCTCTACACCCAGGGCGTGCATCCTGGCCTGGACTTCTCCGACATCGACTCCGTGCGCAAAGTGGTCGAGGAGTGCAACCAGCTGCCGGTACATCCGCGCCATCCATACGTGGGCGACCTGGTGTTCACCGCCTTCTCCGGTTCGCACCAGGACGCGATCAAGAAGGGCTTCGCCAAGCAACAGGAAGGCGCGCCGTGGGAAATCCCATACCTGCCGATCGACCCGCAAGACCTGGGCCGCAGCTACGACGCCGTCATCCGCGTCAACAGCCAGTCCGGCAAGGGCGGCATGGCCTACCTGCTGGAACAGGATTACGGCCTCGAATTGCCGCGCCGCCTGCAGATCGAATTCAGCCGCGCAGTGCAGAAAGTGGCCGACCAGACCGGCCTGGAAATCACCTCCGAAGGCATCCACCAGATCTTCGAAAGCGAGTACCTGGCCCAGGGCACGCCATACGCCTACGTATCGCACAAGATGGTGGAGGACAGTTCCAGCGACGAGCCGGTGCAGATCGACATCGGCCTGCTGCACAACAAGGCGTCAATGTCCCTGCAAGGCGGCGGCAACGGCCCGATCGACGCTTTCGTCGACGCGCTCGGCCTGGACGTCACGCTGATGGACTACCACGAGCACGCCATCGGCCACGGCGCCAACGCCAAGGCAGCCTGCTATGTCGAACTGCGCCTGGACGGCGGCCCTACCCTGTTCGGCGCGGGCATCGACAGCAATATCGTCACCGCCTCGTTCAAGGCCGTGCTCAGCGCCATCAACCGCCAGATCGCGCTGAAGGCCGAGGCCTCGGCTAGCATCGCACAAGCCGAAGCTTAAGCGCTTTTTCATTCGGGGACGGCTTGCGCGCCGCCCCCGAATTTATCTCCTTTTGGCAAGTATTTATACTGGTAAATCGTTTTCCACGCCGCCGGAAGGAGCAGTCATGCGCATTGCCAACCTGAAGATCGGGACCCGCCTGGGCTTGTGTTTCGCGATTGTCTTCGCCTTGATGGCCATGCTGATTGCCGTAGCCAGCCTGCGCCTCTCCAGTATCGGCGAGCTGAGTTCCACCATCATCGACAAGGACTGGGCGAAGGCAGATGCGGCCGCCACCGTTGCCGCCACCACCCGCGCAAATTCGGCGCTGGTGCTGCAACTGCTGCTGGTGACCGATGCCGCGCAAGCGGCGGAACTGCGCAAGCAGGTCGACAGGAACAAGGCCACCATCACAGCCGCCCTGTCCACGCTCGACAAGCTGGTCTACCGGCCCGCCGGCCGCGAACTGCTGGCGCAAGTGGGCAGCGAGCGCAGCGCCTATGTGCAATCGTTTACCGGCGTGCTCAATCTGCTCGCGGAAGGCCAGCGCGAACAGGCGACGCAGCGCGCACTGGCGGACACCATGCCGCGCCTGGCCAGGCTGCAGGCCACCGTGGAAAAACTCGCCGACCTGCAGGACGGCATCGTCACCGCCAACGGCGCCGAGATCAAGCAGCACATCAGCTCCGCCCAGGTCATGATGGTCGCGCTGGGCGTGGCGGCGCTGGTGCTGGGCGTTGCGTGCGCATACTGGGTTACCCGTTCGATTACGCGTCCGATCAACTATGCCCTGCAGGTGGCACGCACCGTCGCATCCGGCGATTTGACCAGCCATATCAAGGCCCATTCGCAGGACGAAGCCGGGCAGCTGCTGCAAGCCCTGCGCGAGATGAACGATGCACTGTCGCAGATCGTCGGGCAGGTGCGCAATGGCACGGTCGCCATTGCCTCGGCCTCCGGCCAAATCGCCACCGGCAATATGGACCTGTCGGCGCGCACCGAGAACCAGGCGTCCGCGCTGGAAGAAACCGCGTCATCAATGGAAGAACTGACGTCGACCGTCAAGGCCAATGCCGACAATGCGCGCGAAGCGGACAAGCTGGCCAGCTCCGCCTCGACCATCGCCCAGCGCGGCGGCGAAGTGGTGTCCCAGGTCGTGACGACCATGGGCTCGATCAACGATTCCTCGCGCAAGGTGGTGGACATTATCGCAGTGATCGACGGCATCGCCTTCCAGACCAATATCCTGGCCCTGAATGCCGCGGTGGAGGCGGCGCGCGCCGGCGAGCAAGGCCGCGGCTTCGCCGTGGTCGCCAGCGAGGTGCGCAACCTGGCAGCCCGCTCGGCCAGCGCCGCCAAAGAGATCAAGGAACTGATTTCCAGCTCGGTCGAACAGGTCGATGCCGGCGCCAGGCTTGTGGCACAGGCCGGCGCCACGATGGAAGAAGTGGTGTCGGCCGTGCAGCGCGTCACCGGCATCGTCGCCGAGATCTCCCTGGCCACGCGCGAGCAGACCGACGGCATCGAGCAGATGAACATGGCCATCATGCAGATGGACCAGACCACGCAGCAGAATGCCGCATTGGTGGAGCAAGCTGCGGCCGCCGCCGCGGCCATGAGCGACCAGGCCGTCGGGCTGGAGAACCTGGTCAGCCAATTCCGCCTGTCCGGGGAAGCTGGCCAGCAACGCCAGCGCCCGGCCCTGCCGGCGCAGGCGCGCAACACGCCGCGCCTGGCCAATTCGCGCGACACATAAATCATTTCCGCATGGAAAGCGGCTGATGTATAATCGTGTACTTATAAACTGAGCAACAGCGAAATCACGCCAACAAGGGCCCAGAAGCGGCCTGTGGTTTCACAAAAAGTTGCTCAGGCATATGCCCGAAGTAGCGTGCTTGGCGCTGCGAACCGCCTCGGGCAAGTCATCAGCTTTGCCTCGAAATCAGCCATAATGCAGACGTTGTCCGTATTCTGAATGCGGTTGTGTCAGCTCGATTATTACGAACGATTTATAAAAATGAAACTGTCTCTTAATATCTTTCAAAAAGTCCTGATCACCCTGCTCGTGGTAACCCTCGTGCCGCTGTTTGCCCTTTGGTACCTGGGCAATTCTTCCGCCGAACAGGAATTGACCACGAAAATTTCGGAAAACCTGATCGCCACCACGGACACCGTGGCCACTGGCGTTAACGGTTGGGACGACACCAATATGCGCGCCATGCGCCAGGCCGCCCGCCTGGACGACGTCATTTCCATGAACACCGGTCGCCAGACCCCGGTCCTGATGGCAACCGCCGCGTCCTACGAATGGGTGTACCTGATCCACACCCTGGACACCACCGGCAAGGACGTGGCACGCAGCGACGGCAGCGCCATGCTCGACTACGGCGACCGCTCCTACTTCAAAGCCATCATGTCCGGCAAGAACGAAGGCCGCCTGGTAGCAATCGGCAAGACCAGCGGCAAGCCATCGCTGAACATCGGCGTCCCGATCCGCAATGAAAACCGCACCATCGTCGGCGTGTTCGCGATGGCGATGGACCTGGGCGTGGTATCGCGCACCGTCACCGACATCCGCATCGGCGAAACCGGCCACGCCATCCTGCTGGACGGCGACAAGAAAGTCATCGCCCACGGCGACGCGAGCAAGATCAAATCCGCACTGCAAGACTTCAGCAAGCACCCTGCCCTGCAAGTGGAAGGCATCACCGACGAGCCAAAAGTCTATATGGACGGCGACGTGAAGATGGTGGGCTTCGTGCGCAACCTGCCGCAAGGCTGGACCGTGCTGGTTGAACAGCGCTACGACGAAGCCTATGCTGCCATGACCAAGATGCGCAGCGAAGCGCGCCTGCTGATCATCATCGTTATCGTCCTGGTTGGCGCCCTGGCGTTCGTGCTGGGCAAGCAACTGACCCGCCCGATCAACCACCTGACCGACATCGCCGAGAAGCTCAGCAAGGGCCAGCTCGACGTGACCATTCCACAGACCAGCCGCGGCGACGAAATCGGTTCGCTGGCGCGTGCTGTGGAACGCCTGGGCGTGAGTATCCAGATGGCGATGGATCGCCTGCGTAAGAAATAATTGATAAAGGCGAACTGATATGGCACAGCCAGAGTTCACTCCCTTCGTAGAGCTGCTCGACAAGATCGCCGGCTTCTGCGCCCAGGGCGACACCGCGACCATCATGCTGGTCAGCGATGACAACCGCATGGCGCAGATCCATCTCGACAACGGACGCATCGTGTTCGTCCTGTGCCGCGGCCGCCGCGGCCGTGACGGCCTGGACATCCTGCGCACCATCCAGCGCGCACGGATGAGCATGGACCGTCCGAGCGTGGGCAATAACGAGCCTCTGCCATGGTCGACCGAAGCGATTCTCGACTACCTGTACGGCAGCATCACTGAACTGCCGGAAGGCAGCTCCCCGGCGTCCACCCTGCTGGCCGGCGTCGCACGCCGCCCGGCAGCAGCACCGGAAGCGGCCCCCGCCAGCAAGCCTGCCGGCAAGCCGGCACTGACGGAAGCGCAGCGCAGCATCTTCGAAAACACCCTGGCCACCTACATTGGTCCGATGGCAGCGATCGTCTGCGGGGACTATTTCGACGAGATCACCGACGTGCGCCTGCTGGCATTGAAACTGGCCGGCGAGATTCCTAACGCCGACCAGGCAGCCAAGTTCAAGGCAGAGATCGTCCAGGCCCTCGGCATCCGCCTGTAACTCGCAACTAAAAAGTCGGGGTCAGGTCTGGCAATCCGCCACAAAAGGCACATGCGTGCCTTTTGTGGCGGATTGCCAGACCTGACCCCGACTTTTATTTTGCGAGGCGGATGCCGGTGAATTGCCAGCGTGCACTGGCGGGGAAGAAGTTGCGGTAGCTGGAGCGGGCGTGGCCTGGCGGGGTCGCCACGCTGGAGCCGCGCAGTACGTATTGGTTGACCATGAACTTGCCGTTGTATTCGCCAATGGCGCCTTCGGCCGGGCGGAAGCCGGGGTATGGGGCGTAGCTGCTGCTGGTCCATTGCCAGCAATGGTCGAACATTTGCGTGAGTGCGCCGGCGCCGGCTGCGTGCTCCCATTCCGCTTCGGTCGGCAGGCGGGCGCCGGACCAGTGGGCATAGGCGTCGGCCTCGAACAGGGAGATGTGGCTTGCCGGCGCCCCCATCTCCAGCGGCTGTTGGCCATGCAGGGTGTAGGCGGTCCAGCCTGCGCTCCCCTCCCCGCGCCGCCAGTACAACGGGGCTTCGATGCCTTGGGCGCGAATCCAGTCCCAGCCTTCCGCCAGCCACAGGCTCGGGTCGCGGTAGCCGCCGGCCTCGATGAAGGCGAGGTATTCCGCGTTGCTCACCAGGCGCGTGGATAGTTCGAACGGGGCGATGAAGACCTTGTGGCGCGGCAGCTCATTGTCGAAACAGAAGCCGTCGCCATGATGGCCTATTTCCTGTACGCCGCCTTCGAAGCGGTGCCAGGACAGGGCTGTAGCAGCGGGCGCGGCCGGCCCCGGGCCGGGCAGGTAGGCTGGCGCCATCGGATTCTGCGCCAGCAGGTGCTTGAGGTCGGTGAGGATCAGTTCCTGGTGCTGCTGTTCGTGCTGCAGTCCAAGCGTCAGCAGCGCGGCGAGGCGGGAATCCGTGGCCGCGAGCCGCGTTGCCAGCAACGCGATCCGGGCGTCGACATTGGCGCGATAGGCGCGCACTTCGGCCATCGAGGGCCGCGTCAGCAGGCCGCGATGCGGCCGTGGGTGTTTGTCGCCGACGCCATTGTAGTAAGAGTTGAACAGTACCCTGAACGCCGGGTGGAAAGGCTGGAAGCCGGGCTCGAAGCGTTCCAGGATAAAGGTCTCGAAAAACCATGTGGTATGCGCCAGGTGCCATTTGACCGGACTGGCATCGGGCATCGACTGCGCGCCGCAATCCTCGTCGGACAGCGGCGCGGCCAGCGCCATGGTTGCCGCGCGCACTTGCGCGTAGCGTTCGGTCCAGGGGCTGGCGTCACGCATATGCCGCCGCGGCGTGCATCACTGCGAACCAGTGGGCATCGTCCGTCCAGGTGCCGTCGACGCGGAAGCCGGCCTCCCACAGCAGGCTGCGGAAGCCTTCCAGCGTGTATTTGTGGCTGTTCTCCGTATGAATCCTCTCGCCCTGGGCGAAACTGCGCTCGCCGCCGCACCAGTGCACGCTCAATGCGCAGCGCGCTTCCAGGTGCATTTCAATGCGGCTTTCCGCGTCATTGAAGAAGGCCACGTGGCGCCACTGCGCCGGATCAAAGTCTGCGCCGGCGAGATGGTTCAGGTGGCGCAGCAGGTTCATGTTGAAGGCGGCGGTGACGCCGATCGCGTCGTCATAGGCCGCGTCCAGCACCGCCGGGTCCTTGACCAAGTCCACGCCGATCAGCAGCCCGCCGTCCGCGCCCACGTTCTCGCGCACCTGGCGCAGGAAGGTTACCGCATCGTGGGGCGTGAAGTTGCCGATCGATGAACCGGGATAGAAGAACTGGCGCCGCGCTGCCGGCAACGACGGCGGCAAGATTAAGGGCTGCGACAGGTCCATCACCAGCGGCGTGATCTCGATGGCGGGAAAGCGCTGGCGCAGTTGCGCGGCGGCCTGCTGCAGGAATTCGCCGGCGATGTCGACCGGCACGTATTGGCTTGGCTGCAATAAGGGGAACAGGCTGGCAGCCTTGGCGCAATTGCCGGCGCCCAGGTCGACCAGCGTCATGCCGGGTCCGATGCGTGCTGCCATGTCGGCGCCGTGGCGGGCGAAGATCGCTGCTTCGGTACGGGTCGGGTAGTACTCGGGCAATTCGCAGATGGCTTCGAACAGGTGCGAACCGAGGCTGTCGTAGAAGTATTTGGGCGAGGTGGAAGCTTGCGGCGCCAGCAGCCCTGCGCTGATCTCTGCAATGGTTGCGGCATCGCCGTGGGCGGTTCTGGGGGACAACACACTGCTCGTTTCCGGTGCGACCACGCGGATCGCAGCCGTGCGTGACAAGGTCATGGCTCAGGCTCCAGGGACATTTTTGCTATCATAGCTGAATATCCAAGACCAGGTACCGGACCCTCGCCCGAGGCGTGCGGCTCGTCATTAACATAAAAAAGGATCTTCCATGTCCCTGTTTTCCCTCCGCACCATTCAATCGGCCCTGTTTGCAGCCGGTGTGCTCTTCGCCGCTGCCGGCGCCCAAGCCCAGCAAGTCCTGCGCGTTTCCGCGATTCCTGATGAAGCGCCAACCGAGCTGCAGCGTAAATTCAAGCCCCTCGGCGAATACCTCGAGAAGAAACTGGCGATGAAAGTGGAATTCACCCCGGTGACCGACTACGCCGCTTCGGTGGAAGGCCTGGTGAACGGCAAACTGGACATGGTCTGGTTCGGCGGCTTCACCTTCGTGCAGGCCAACCACATGAGCAAGGGCAAGGTCGTGCCGCTGGTGCAGCGTGTGGAAGATGAAAAATTCCGCTCCGTCTTCGTGACCACCAACAAGTCGATCAACTCGCTGGCCGACCTGAAAGGCAAGACCCTGAGCTTCGGCTCCGAGTCCTCGACTTCCGGCCACCTGATGCCGCGCTCCTTCCTGCTGGCGGCCAAGATCGACCCGGACACCGACCTGAAACGCATTTCCTTCTCCGGTGCGCACGATGCAACCGTGGCAGCCGTTGCCGGCGGCAAGGTCGATGCCGGCGCACTGAATATCTCGGTGTGGGAAAAGCTGAACGAACAGAAGAAAGTCGACCCATCCGTGGTGCGCGTGTTCTACACCACCCCGGCCTACTACGACTACAACTGGACCGTCCGCTCCGACATGCCGGAAGCGCTGAAAAAGAAGATCACCGACGCCTTCCTGGCGCTGGACAGCGCCAAGCCTGAAGACAAGGCGATCCTGGACCTGCAGCGCGCGTCGAAGTTCATCCCGACCAAGGCTGCCAACTACACCAATATCGAAGCGGCAGCCAAGAACGCCGGCCTGCTGAAGTAATCAATGTCTTCTGCCTGGTACGAACTGCAAGGCCTCTCGGTCCGCCATATCGGCGGTTCGCGCGGCCTTGCGCTGCAAGACATCTCGCTGAACTTCGAGCCTGGCGAACAGGTGGCGCTGATCGGTCCTTCGGGCGCCGGCAAGACCACCCTGCTCTCCACCCTGGCTTGCTCGCATCGCCCCGATAGCGGCGCTTTCAAGGCCTTTGGCACCGATCCCTGGCATCTGACGGACGCCGGGCGCCACGCCATGCGGGCACGCCTTTTCCTGGCGCCGCAAACGCCGCCGCTGCCGCCGCGCCAGCGCGTGGTGACGGCTGTGCTGGCGGCACGCCTGCCGAAGTGGAGCCTGGGCCAGGCGCTGCTGTCGCTGTTTAAGCCCTCCGATCCGGAGGCGGCCTACCGCGCGCTGGCGCGCTTCAACCTTGGCGACAAGCTGTATTCGCGCGTCGACCGCCTGTCCGGCGGCGAGCGCCAGCGCTGCGGCCTGGCACGCCTGCTGCTGTCGTCAGCGCAGGCGCTGCTGGTCGACGAGCCGCTGTCCGCGCTCGATCCGGCGCTGTCGCAACTGACGCTGAACACCTTGCAGCAGGAAGCGCGCGAGCGCAACGCGCTGCTGGTGTGCAGCCTGCACCAGGTCGACCTGGCGCTGGCCTATTTCCCGCGCATCGTGGCATTGAAAAACGGCCGCGTCGCCTTCGACTTGCCGCGCGAGCAAGTCACGCAAGCGATGATCGATGAGCTCTATCTCGGCGAACTGCCGCCGGCGAATTCGCCGCAACCGGAAGAAATGGCAGCCAGGCTGGCCGTTGGGGCCTGCCTGTAAGCGATGCATAACGTTCCTGCCGTTCCCCTTTCGCCCCACCATCCCGATCCAGCGTGGCGCCAGCGCCTGGCGGCTATTGCTGTCGGCATCGTGCTGCTCTGGCCGCTGGTGGTGGCGACAGAGTTCTACCCGTGGACGCTGTTCGACCTGCAAAGCCTGCAGGCCACCTGGCGCTTCCTGTCCGATTTCCTGAAGCCGGCGCATGACGCGGAATTCCTTGCCATGGTGGCGCGCGAAGCATGGAAGACGGTGGCCATTGCCACCTGTGGCCTGACGCTCGCGCTGCTCGGCGCGATCCCTGCAACGCTGATCGTCACCGAGCGCTTGTCGATCTCGCGCATCGGCACCGGCCGTATCGCTGCTTTCCCGCGCGCCGCGCGCCAGCTGGTGCGCTGGCTGCTGGTCCTGCTGCGCAGCGTGCCGGAGCTGGTGTGGGCGCTGCTGTTCGTGCGCATCTTCAGCCTGGGGCCGACCGCCGGCGTGCTGGCCATCGCCTTGACCTATGCCGGCATGCTGGGCAAGGTGTACGCCGAAATCCTGGAATCGACCGACCATCACGCCAGCGAAGTCCTGCTGCAAAACGGCAGCGGGCGGCTGGCAGCCCTGCTGTACGGTGCACTGCCGGAGGCGGCTTCCGAACTCGTTTCCTATACGGTTTATCGCTGGGAGTGCGCGATTCGCGGCTCGGTGATCATGGGTTTTGTCGGCGCTGGCGGCCTGGGGCAGCGCATGGACGAATCGACCAAGATGCTGGCCGGCGGTGAAGTGGCCACCATGCTGATCGTGTTCGTGCTGCTGGTTGCCGCGGCCGACCTGGTTTCCAAGTTCCTGCGCAGGAGGCTGGGATGAGCCATATGCCCGCACCGCCTGCACGCAACTGGTCCGGCTGGCTGTTTGCCGCCGCGCTCATGGCGCTGGTCATCGCCAGCTTCGCCACGCTGTCGCTCAAGCTGGGCGACCTGTTCACCATTGAAGCCATGCGCAGCATGGGCGAATTCCTGGCCGGCTTCGCCCCGCCGGAGATGGCCAGCGGCTTCCTGCGCAAGACCGGCATCGCGACCATGGAAACGCTGGCCATGTCGGCGCTCGGCACCTTGCTGGCGGTTGCTGGCGGGCTGTTGCTGGCAATTCCCGGCGCTGGGCGCTTTGGGCGTGCGCCGCGTGCGCTGGTGCGCGGCATGCTGAACGTACTGCGTTCCATCCCGGAACTGGTGTGGGCGTCGATCCTGCTCGTGGCGGCGGGCCTTGGGCCATTCGCCGGCACCATGGCGCTGGCCGCGCACACCGCCGGCGTATTGGGCCGCCTGTTCGCCGATGCGCTGGAAAATGCCCCGCCGCTGCCGGAACAAAGCCTGCGCCTGAACGGCGCCAGCCCGATGGCGGCCTTCTTCTACGCTACGCTGCCGCAAACCTTGCCGCAGATGCTGTCCTACACGCTCTATCGGTGGGAGAACAATATCCGCGCCGCCGCAGTGCTGGGCGTGGTGGGCGCCGGCGGCCTGGGGCAGATGCTCAAGTATCACCTGTCGCTGTTCCAGATGGAACGCGCCGCCACCGTGATCCTGGCCATGCTGCTGCTGGTGGCCGTGGTCGATGCCCTGAGTTTTGCGCTGCGCCGTTCCCTGACCCGCTAAATCATGCTCCAGTTAAAGAACCTGACCAAGAGTTACTCGAACGAACGGCGCGTCCTCGATCGCCTGAGCTGGACTTTCGAGCCCGGCGAATTCGTCGCCATCATGGGCGACTCCGGCGTCGGCAAATCAACGTTGCTGAACCTGATCGCCGGCCTTGACCAGCCCGACCCCAGCGAAGAGCCGGCGATCGTCGTCGATGGCACGCCCCTCGCATCGCTCGACGACGACGCCGCCACGCGCCTGCGCCGGGCGCGCATGGGTTTCATCTTCCAGGCTTTCCATGTGCTGCCCCACCTGACCTTGCAGCAAAACGTGGCCCTGCCACTGCTGCTGAACGGCATGCCGCAAGGGCGCGAGCTCGAGATGCTCGACGCCGTTGGCCTCGGCGGCCGCGGCCACGACTACCCCCATCAACTTTCCGGCGGTGAAATGCAACGGGTTGCCATAGCTCGTGCCCTGGTGCACCGCCCGGCCCTGGTGCTGGCGGACGAACCGACCGGCAACCTCGACCCAGACACGGCAAATTCCATACTGCAACTGTTGCACCAGGAACTTAAATCCAGCGGCGCAACGACCATCATGGTGACGCATTCGCCGGCCGCCGCTGCGCGCGCCGACAAAGTTCTGCGCCTCACTAAAAATGGACTCAAAGTTACAACAGTCGTCAACCCTGCCACGCAATAAAACTCATTATTTTTCTCACAAATTCTTGGCTTTTTTGGTAAGCGGAGTATTATTTAATTAACTTGCTTCGTTATCAATACAAGATGCAAGCCTGCTTTTTCTATCCACGTAGTTAACAACGTCAAGGAGGAGCAAATGAGCGTCAGGCAGAAGAAACTCGAACTAATCGAGGCAATGAACAGGGCGCGCGCGCTGGAGCCATCCAGTTTCGTACCAAATAAACTGCTCGACACGCTAATCGAGAAGATGCACCTGAAGAATGATGCGGAACTCTGCAGGGTGCTGGAAGTGCAACCGCCTATTATCAGCAAGATCCGTCACCGCAAGCTCGCAGTCGGGGCCACCATCCTGCTGCGCATGCATGAGAAATCCGAGCTCTCTATCCGTGAGCTCAAAGAGCTGTCGAATGCCTCAGTACACTGAGCTCGGTTCACACTGAGATAGATGCCAGGCGCCGGCATCGCATTCACCGGCGCCATTTCAGGCTGTTCTACAGCCTTTCCCGCAAGCGCTTCAACGCCGCCCTAAACGTCGCCGGCCTGTTGAACGCGCGAGCCAGCACCAGCGCCCCCTGTATGCCGCCCACGACTTCTTCCGCCAGCGCCGTGGCCTCTTTGCCTTTACGCCCGCTGCGCACCAGCGCTGCCGCCAGCGCCTCGATCCACTCTTCGAAGTAGTCGCGCACAGCTTCGGCAAAGCGGTCGCGCTCATTGCCAAGCGCGAACACGCCCACCAGGCACACACGTTGTCCGGACAGGAAATAGCGCTCCACCTCCGCAAACATGGCGGCGATGCCCTGCCCTGCATCTGCGCTCTCGCGCAGCGGTTCGAAGACGTGCAGGCGGAACCACTGGTCGATTTCCTCCAGCACGGCCGCGGCCATCTCGTCCTTCCCACCTGGGAAGAAGTGATAGATGCTGCCCTTGCCCAGCTTCGTCCCCTCGGTGATGCGGGACAGGCTGGAGCCTTCAAAGCCATAGGTGCGGAACACTTCCGCCACCAGGGGGATGACGTCTTCCCGTTCTGCGACAACGCGTGCCATGCTTACAGCCCCAACTCGCTCAGGCCGGGGTGGTCGTCAGGCCTCGGCCCGCTGCGATCCCAGAAGAACTTGCGTTCTTCAGGCTTGATCGGGTGCTCGTTGATGCTGGCGTGGCGGTGGTGCATCAAGCCGTTTTCGTCGAACTCCCAGTTTTCATTGCCGTAGGCGCGGTACCACTGGCCCGAGTCGTCATGGTATTCGTAGGCAAAGCGCACGCCGATGCGATTGCCGTCATGGGCCCACAATTCCTTGATCAGGCGGTAATCCAGTTCGCGCGCCCACTTGCGTTTCAGCAGGGCGACAATGGCGGCGCGGCCTTGCGCGAACTCGCTGCGATTGCGCCACCAGCTGTCTTCCGTATAGGCGAGGGAGACTTTTTCGGGGTCGCGGGTATTCCAGCCGTTTTCGGCCAGGCGGACTTTTTCGATGGCGCTTTCGCGGGTGAAGGGTGGTACAGGTGGGCGGACCGACATGGTTTTATCCTTTCAAATGTACCGATCGGATCACAATTTACCGATCGGTACAGAAAGAATAGCACGTTTTCTCAAACGTTGTAGTGGCGGGCGTAGCGGCCGTCCAGGTTCGCCAGCGGCATCATCACGAACAGGTCGGCGCTTTCGAAATCAGGGTCCCAGGCCGGTGCGCCGCAAATCCAGGCGCCGGAGCGCAGGTAGCCTTTCAGCAGGGCCGGCACCTGGGCCGCACGTGCCGACTCCACCTTCTCCACCGGGAAAGGCAGGTGCGGCGTGACGCGGTATTCCATTGGCGCCATGTGCTTCTCGCGCAGTTGCTGGTACACGGCAACTGCATTGTGGCCGCCGTCGGCCAGGCTGATGCTGGCGCAGCCGATCAGGTATTCGCACTGGTGGCGGCGCATGTATTCGGCCAGGCCGGACCACAGCAGCATGATCACGCTGCCGCCACGGTAATCCGGGTGGATGCAGGCGCGGCCAGCTTCCACGATGCGGCTGCGCAGGTGCTTCAGGCGACCGAGGTCGAACTCGTTTTCGGAGTAGTGGCGGCCCAGTTTGCGGGCGCCGGCGGGGTTCAGCAGGCGGTAGGTGCCTACTACTTTCAGGGTGGCGGTGTCGCGCACGATCAGGTGGTCGCAGGCGGCGTCGAATTCGTCGCAATCCAGGCCATCCGGCGTCGCCAGGGCGGTCAGGCCCTGGTTTTCGATGAAGACTTTATAGCGCAGGCGTTGGACTTCGCGCACCTCTTCCGGGGTGGCTGCCATGCTCAATGCCAGTCGTGGGGTGGAAACCCGCTGTTCGGCGGTAGCAATCGTCGTAGTTTGCATGCTTCGTCCTTTCTGTAGTGACGAAGCCAGTTTGCTGCGCTATTGCTGCACGAACATGACAACTCCATGTCAGTAATATGACATCAAGCCTTCTTCGGACGGCCGGTCTTCAGCTGCGGCAGGGAGGCCAGGACTTCCCTGAGCGTGGCCATGTCCAGGCGGCTGATCAGGGCGACGCCAATGCGCAACAGCTCGGATTTTTTGACTTCCACGCCGTTTTTCAGGCAGGTCTTCTTGACCTGGCCCAGCACCGCGTATTCAGATTCCGGCATGGTGAAGCTGTCGCGCACCAGTTTTTCCTTGTGCTGCTTGGCTGGTTTTTCGGCCTTGGCTACTTTGGCCGGCTTGGCGGCTGGCGCCGGGGCTGGAGCGGGCTTGACGGCGGCTGCGCGCTTCACGGCAGGCTTGGCGGCAGCCTTCGCGGCCGGTTTGGCGGCGGCGGGCTTGGTTGCCGCCGGCCTGGTTGCAGCCTTGACTGGCGCCGGCTTGGCGGCTGCGGCGGCCTTCGCGGCGGCTGGCGCGCGCTTGGCGGCGGGTTTGGCCGTGGTCCTGGTTGCCGGCTTGGCGGCAGGGGCTTTCGCTTTGGTTGCGTTCATGGATACTCCATTATTGAATAATATAAACAGTATATACGATTATTACGCAACGGTACGAACACTGAAGTCAACCCCGATTTCATCCCAGAACTCCTGCTCCTTCTCCATCCAGTAGGACAGGGTCGGATGGCTGGTAACGCAGTCGCGCTTCAATTCCAGGTCGATGCGGTTCTTCATGCGCAAGCGCACGGCGCGATCGTCGACCTCGATGCGGCAGTGCATGAACACGATGGCCAGGCGCAAAGCCACGACCGCCTTGGCGAAATCGCTGTCGGCCAGGTGCTCGCTGACCTTGCGCAGATTGCCCTTCTGGGCCAGGACCAGGCGCCCCATCAGCTTTTGCTCGCGGGTGGTGAAGCCCGGCAAGTCGGCGTTCTCGATCATGTAGGCCGAATGCTTGTGGTAGCCGGTCTGCGATACCACCAGCCCTACTTCGTGCAACTGGGCGCCCCAGGACAGGTGGCGCAGCAAGGCGTCGCTGGCGGGCTTCATCTGCTGGAAGAGGATGGTTGCCGCCTCCGACACGCGAACGCCGCGTTCCGATTCGATATGGAAGCGCGCCAGGAATTCGCCCACCGATTCGTCGCGCCGGTCGCGGCGGGTCGAGCGCAGGTACAGGTCCCACATCACCCCCATGCGCAGGCCGGCATCGATCGGCTCCAGTTTTTCGATGCCCAGCTCCTGCACCACCGCAATCAGGATTGCCAGCCCGCCGATGACGGTGCTGGCGCGGTCCGGCCGCAGGCCCGGCATGTCGATCTTCGACACCTGGCCGATTTCAATGAAGCGCTTGCGCACTGCATTCAGGGCGGCCAGGGTGATGCCCTCGCCCAGTTTGTTCTTTTCGATGATCTCGCCGATGGCGCGGATGGTGCCGGAGGAGCCATAGGCCCGCTTCCAGTACTCCGGATGATAAGGCGGTGCGCCATCCTCGAAATGCGAGCGCGCCGACAGCACGGCTGCTTCGAAGGAGCGCGCATCGACGCGGCCGCCGACGAAGAAGGACAGGCTCTGCTTGACGCTGCCCACGCTGAACGACTCCACGCGTTCGATATCGAGCCCGCGGCCGAGAATGAGTTCGGTCGAACCGCCGCCGATGTCCACCACCAGCCGGCTCTCGTTCGGCTGGCCCAGCGCATTGGCCACGCCCATGTAGATCAGCCGCCCCTCCTCCTCGCCGGAAATGATCTCGATCGGGTAGCCGATGGCCTGCTCCAGCTGCGGCAGGAAATCCGCTGCATTGCGCGCCTGGCGCAAGATGGCGGTGGCAACCACGCGCACGCCGTCGAACTGGTAGGCGGCCAGCGCCACGCGGAAATTCTTCAGGCAGATCAGCGCCCGCTGCAGGGCTTCGTCGGTGAGGTTGCCGGCGGCATCCAGGCCGGCGGCAAGGCGGATCGGTTCGCGCATGCTGTTAAGCACGCGGATCTTGCCTCCATCGTGCTGGCCGATGGAGAGTCGAAAACTGTTGGAGCCCAGGTCCACTGCGGCGTACATCGAGGAATCCATTTATATCGTTTATAACGAAAATGGTAGCACAGTACGCCGCCAGTGTTACGCTGTCATGACAATGCCTCCAGGGATTGCGGCTCCGGCGGCTGCGCCACCTGGTTTTCGCCGCGCAGTTTCGCCGCCTGCAATGCTTCGTCGGCGCGCTTGAACAGGCTGACCGTGCTGTCGTCGGCACGGATGGTGGTGACGCCCATGCTGGCGGTCAGCTTGATAATCGCACGTTCGGTCTTTACCGGCGTCGCCTCGATGGCGCGGCGGATGCGTTCGGCCACCATCATGGCGGCTTCCTGCTCCGTGCGCGGCAGCTGGATGGCGAATTCGGCGCCGCCCAGGCGGCCCATCAGGTCCGAATCGCGCAATTGCTTCTTGCAGGTCTCCACCATGGATTTCAGGGCAACATCGCCCGCAGCATGGCCATAGCTGTCGTTGACGCGCTTGAACTGGTCCAGCGCCAGGATGATCATGGCAGTCGGCTGGCCGGGACGGCGCGCCAGCGCCATCCACGGCGCCAGCGCCTGGTAGAAGCCGCGCCGGTTCGGCACGTCCGTCAGGGCATCGGTGGTTTCCAGGCGGGCCAGGTCCATCTGCAGCTTTTCGCGCGACAGCAGCAGGTAGCCGAAAGCGTTCACCAGCATCATCAGGTAGAAGCCGCCGAAGCCGAACAGCTGCATCGCGTTGGCGCTGATCCAGGACAGGCCTTCAGGGTAAGCCGCCGCCAGCAGGCCGCGCCCGACGATCACCAGCGCCAGCACGAACATGGCGACCACCAGGTAGCGGCGCAGCATGCTGCCGCCGCGCCAAGCGCGCGCCAGCGCCAGCACGCCGGCAAGGAAGAAGAAACCGACGAACAGCGAACCCACGGAAATGCGGATCGCCGGCGAGGTATCCAGGATGTGGAAAGCCAGCAGCGTGCCGACAGCGAGCGACAGCGCAGGGTACAGGATGTTGCGCCAGCGCGGACGGCCCACGCCTTCCCACAGGGCGCCGGCATCGAGCGCGAAGCCCGCCAGCAGCAGCGCATTGGCCAGCGGCCCGGCCAGCAGCTCCGGCACCACGCCACGGAAATACAGCAGGATCCAGCCCACGGCCTGGCACTGCTTCGCGATGGCCCAGGTGGACAGGGTCAGCGACTTCTTGTTCTCATACTCGAAGAAAAACAGCGCTGCACACAGGCTGAGATTGCCCAGCGCCAGGGCGAGAACCAGGGTTTTGATATCCATTGCTTGGCGGACGGGCCGCGATCAGACTTCGTGTTCGACGTTGCTGCTGCCGTCGCCGATCTTGCTGGCCCAGGCTTTGGAAAAGAACTCTTTTTCGTCTTCGGTCGGCGCGTCGTGCCAGAACACGATCAGCGTGCCTTTATGGTCATGCAGCTGGCTGACCTTTTCGATGAACTGCTGCTTGCCGGCGTGGTCGGCCAGTGCGGCCACGTAACCATACACGCGGGTCAGGCGCTCGATGCGATCCGGCTCGGTAAAACTGTTGGTCGCTGTAATGGTTGGATGGTCTAAGAACATTTATCGTCTCCAAGCTGCCTATGTTGGCAATGTACCTATAAAAGTTGCCGATGTAAACGCGAGCGCCCAAACGCAGTGCTCATCCGGTACACTGGGGAGGAAACCGGAGCCCGGCAGCTTAGCAGATCATCACGGCTCGTAACAAGTTGACAAAATGACTTCCATCCCCGACCACCACCGTCCCCTGGTTCGCCACCGGCGCGGTCGCTTGTCGCTGGAATTCACGCCCGGCGAAGTGCAAAGC
Organism: Pseudoduganella sp. R-34; assembly: GCF_049904655.1. NCBI lineage: Bacteria > Pseudomonadati > Pseudomonadota > Betaproteobacteria > Burkholderiales > Oxalobacteraceae > Pseudoduganella > Pseudoduganella sp. R-34. The sequence goes on along the minus strand of NZ_CP184572.1, from coordinate 2,788,438 downwards.
CAGATGGATCCGGCCGATCCTGACGCGCTGGTGCTGGCCTACGCCCGGGCCATGATGTGCTTTGTCCTGTTCAAGCCCAACCCGGAGCATATCGTGATGGTGGGCCTGGGCGGCGGCTCGCTGGCCAAATTCTGCCATCGTTACCTGCCCCGCACCCGCATTACCGTGCTCGAATTGCGCGCCGACGTCATCGCCCTGCGCGAACGCTTTGCCATCCCGCCGGACAGCGAGCGCTTCCGCGTCATCCATTGCGATGCCGCCAGCTACATGAAGGAATTGAAGGACAGCGCCGACGTGCTGCTGGTGGACGGCTTCGATGCCGACGGCTTGCCGAATGCCCTGGCGAGCGAGCACTTCTACGCCGACTGCCGGCGCGCCCTGCGGCCGGACGGCGTGCTGGCGGCCAATGTGTTCAGCTATGACCCCAAGTACCGCAGCGTGCTGGTGCGCCTGTCCAATGCCTTCCATGACCGCATCTGCCAGTTCACTGGCATCGCCGGCAACAACCACATCCTGTTTGCGATTCGTCCAGGACGCGCGCCCGGTGCGCCGGCCAGCACCATGCAGCGCCGCGTGGCCGCCTGGGGCAGCCCGACGCCCGGGCTTGGCTTTGGCCTGGCCAATCGACTGTTGGCAATTTACACCGTTGCCCGCCTGCGCAAGGGAGATTTGACGGGAAATTAATGGGTATTGCCCCAAAGCCATGAGAATTGTGACAAACTACATTTTTTATGCAAGGGACACCATGGCAGGTCGGCGCAGGAGACTATCGCACTACGGTGCAGCCGCACTCACGCTCGGCGCAGGCCTGGCGGCCACTGCCGTTCTTTTCGTCTCCGTCAGCGCCCTGGAATTCGGCAAGATGGAACTGGGCTTCCAGCAGCGCGCCAATGCCCGCATGACCGCCATCGAGCGCGGACTGGCCGATGCCGAAGAAGTACTGAATGTCATCAATGAACTGTTCCGCACCGTGCAACCGGTCAGCCGTGAACAATTCCACACCTTCTCGGCACCGCTGCTGCAGCGCTACCCTTTCATCCAGGCCTTCAACTACCACCGTGTGCTGACGCAAGCCGAGCGCCCGGATTTCGAAGCCTCCATGCAAGCGCGCTTCCCCGGCTTCCGGATCACCGAGCTTTCTGCCGAAGGCAAGACCGTGCCCGCTCCGGAACGGCCTTATTACAACGTGGTTGAATACCTGGAGCCGATGCGCGGCAACGAGCCTGCACTGGGCCTGAATACCGGCAACAACGTGCATGTGCGCGGCGCCATCGACCGCATCCTGCACAACGGCCGCCCCTCCGCCACCGAGCAGCTGCAACTGGCACAGGACCCGGCCCAGCACAACAGCTTCATCATGATCATGCCGGTGTACCGCCCCGGCATGCCGACCGGCACTCGCGACGAGCGCCATGCGGCCTGGGTTGGCGATACGGCAGCCGTGATCCGCACGCCGCACCTGGTGCATACCATCCTGCAGCAGAACGGCTTGCTGGACGACGCAAGCCTGGGCCTGAGCGTGTACGCCGGCGACCCGTCTGAAAACGGCACCCTGGTCTACCGCCACGGCCCGTTGCCGGCGGACCGCAAGCAGCACTGGCTGCATCGCTGGCTGGACTTCGATTACCACGGCAGCGAAATGCGCAGCTTCGATGTGCTGGGCCGCACCTGGCACATCCGCAGCGACGACTTGCCGCGCCCCTTCCTGGCCGACCATCTCGGCTCGCTCGGCACCTTGCTTGGCGGCCTGCTGTTCAGCGCCCTGGGGGCGGCTTTCGTGCACACCCTGGTGCAACGCTCGCGCCGCGTGCAATGGCTGGTCGATGCCCGCACCGCCGACCTGCAGCGCTCCAACCAGCGCCTGGCCGAAGACGTCGCTTCGCGCAAGCGCACCGAACGCGCGCTGCAGGAATCCGAGCACCGCTTCCGCCGCCTGCTGGCACTGTCCTCCGACTGGTACTGGGAACAGGACACGCAGTTCCGCTTCACCCATATCACCGGCGGCTTCTTCGAAAAAGGCCATGTGGCGAAGGAGAATTTCCTCGGCCGCACCCGTTGGGAATGCACGCCGGAGCTGTACACCAGCAGCGCCGGCCGCGACCACATCAACAAGGTACAGGCCCGGCTGCCCTTCTCCAATTTCGAGTACGCCATCGTCGGCCATGACGGCGCGACGCGCTGGTTCAACACCAGCGGCGAGCCGGTGTACGACGCACAGGGCGAATTCAAAGGGTACCGCGGCACCGGCAGCGAGATCACGGAGCGCAAGGAAGCCGAGCAGCGCATCCAGCACATCGCCCACCACGACGTGCTGACCGGCCTGCCCAACCGCGTACTGCTGCAAGACCGCCTGCAGCAAGCCATCGCCTATGCCAACCGCAGCGGCCTGCCGATGTGGGTCGTGCTGATCGACCTGGACCGCTTCAAGTTCGTCAACGACAGCCTGGGACACAAGGCCGGCGACCAGCTGCTGCAGACCGTGGCGAGCCGCCTGCAATCGAGCGTGCGCGAGAGCGATACCGTGGCGCGCCTGTCGGGCGACGAATTCGTGGCGATCCTGAGCCAGTACCCGGACGAGCAACTGTCGCCGGCCATCATCGACCGGGTGATGAAGGCCCTGGCGCAGCCGGTGCTCCTGGAAGGCAAGGAATTCTTCGTCACCTGCTCCATCGGCGTGGCGGTCTACGATGCCGGCGGCACGCCGGCGCAGAACCTGATCGAGCACGCCGACATCGCGATGTACTCGGCCAAGAAGCTGGGCCGCAACACCTACCAGTTCTACCAGCCGGCAATGAACGACGAGGCACAAGAGCGCCTGCGCATCGAGAGCGCCCTGCGCAATGCCCTGGAGCGCGATGAATTCGTGCTGCATTACCAGCCGCAGGTGGACCTGGCCTCCGGCGCGATCGTCGGCATGGAAGCCCTGCTGCGCTGGCAGCATCCGGAACTGGGCATGGTGCCGCCGGCACGCTTCATCAGCCTGGCCGAGGAAACCGGCCTGATCGTGCCGATCGGCGCCTGGGTGCTGCGCACGGCCTGCCAGCAGGCGCGTACGCTGCGCGATGCCGGCTTCAGGGACTTGCGCATGGCGGTCAACCTGTCGGCGCGCCAGTTCGCGCAGCCGGAGCTGGTGTCCACCATCGCCGCTGCGCTGGAGCAATCCGGCCTGCCGCCTTCCGCGCTGGAACTGGAACTGACCGAAAGCCTGTTCATGCACGACGTGGCGCAAGGCGTGAACCTGCTGCACGAACTGAAATCACTGGGCGTGGCGCTGTCGATCGACGATTTCGGCACCGGCTATTCCAGCCTGTCCTACCTGCGCAATTTCCCGATCGACGTGCTGAAGATCGACCGTTCCTTCGTCAACGACATCGCCACCGACGCCGACGATGCGGCCATCGTGGTGTCGGTGATCGCCCTGGCGCACAACCTTGAGTTGCGCGTGATTGCGGAAGGGGTAGAATCTGAAGAGCAGCTTGAGTTCCTGCGCCGCCATGGCTGCGACGAGATCCAGGGTTTTTATTTCAGCCGTCCTGTGGACGCATCGGCCATGCGCCAGATGTTGCAGGAAGGCAAGCACCTAGCCAGCGCGGCGCCCCGCCGACTGCGAGCCTGAGGAGATTAGGAGAGTGGACATGAACAGCGTAGACCTGCACCGGCAGCAAGTGCGCACCGACCACCGGACGCGCGACATCATCAACCAGGCCGTCGCCGCCCTGCCCGAAGTGGGCTTGCGCCGCGCCGCCGAATTCCTGTTCGCGATGGGCGTGCCGCAGCCGATTGCGCTGCGCACGCTGGTCTACCCGACCCACCGCCGCGCGCTCTAGGCCAGATTGGACGGGTCTGACCCAAGGGCCAGACCCGCCTGGTTTTACTGTCGCTTTTAATTAAGCCTGTTTGGCCGCGCCCGCCACTTGCTGGCGCGCGGCCTTGCGCAGCTTTGCCTTTTCCCAGCGCGCGATCTGTTCCGGCGTCTGCGGCACCAGCGGCGGCACCGCCTGCGGCTTGCGGTCCTGGCTCACCGCCACCATCGTGAAGTAGCAGCTGTTCGCATGGCGCACCAGGCGCTTCTGGATGTCTTCCGCCACGACGCGGATGCCCACTTCCATCGAACTGGTGCCGGTGTAGTTGACCGAGGCCAGGAAAGTGACCAGTTCACCGACATGGATAGGCTGCAGGAACATCACCTGGTCCACCGACAGCGTCACCACATAGCTGCCCGAATAGCGGCTGGCGCAGGCATAGGCCACGCCGTCCAGCAGCTTGAGGATGGCGCCGCCGTGCACATTCCCAGAGAAGTTTGCCATGTCAGGCGTCATCAAGACCGTCATCGACAGCTCGTGCGCCGACCAGTGCATCGTATTTTCCATCGCTATTGCCACGGGTAGTTATAGATGGCTATATGCTACCCGATGGCGCGAGCATGCGCTCATCGATGTCGATGATGCAGCCAGTCCATTTGCGCACGTTGCCCTGCTCGTCCAGCAAAGGGTTGGCCAGCACGCTGGCCCGGCTCCAGCCGCCGCCGGCATCTTCCAGCCGGACTTCGGCTTCGCGGCTGCCGCCAGTGCGCACCGCCTCGCGCCACATGGCCAGGGCGCGGGCTCGGTCATCGGGATGGATAGCCGCGAGCCAGGCTTCGCCATCCTTGCCGCTGGCATCGGCCTCCCAGCACACTTTGGCGATCCCGCGCAGCAAGTCGCGCAGGCGGGTTTCGCTGGCGCACAAGGCGGCCTGCGAACGGGCACGCTCGAATTCAACACCGATGCGGGCCACCGCCTCGGAAAACAAGGTAATGTCCGTCGCGCTCCATTCGCGCGCAGCCGCCTGGCAGGCAAGGAAGAAGCCCAGCCACTGCTCACCCTTGCGGCAGGCGGTCGCCAGCAAGGCGCCGCGCCCCCCGGCCAGTTCGGCCAGGCCGCCGGCGCTGGCGCGCGACAGGTCCACCTCCACCGCTGTCTCGCCGGCGCGCCAGCAGGCCAGTGCCTGCTGCCCCAGCGCCTCCACCTCGCCCTCGCCGTGCAGCGCTGGCACGCCGGCCGCGTGGCCCGGCAGCACGGCATAGCGACCGGACTGGATCCTGGCGAAGGCCAGCTGCGGCACCGCTAGCCGTTCGCCCAGCAAGCGGCAGCCCAGCGCCAGCACCTGCATCGGGTCCGACTGGGGACGCAGGATGTCGCCCAGCTGCAGCAGGAATTCCTGGTCGCTGGCCAGGGCGCGCGCCACATCCTCGGCCGCGCGGCGGCGGCTGATGTCGAAGAAAGTCATTACTGCGCCGGCGATGACGTCTTCCCCGGTGCGGTAAGGCCGCATCCGCACAATGTAGTGATTGCCGTCGGTCGCGGCCACTTCCCGCTCCAGCGGCTGCAGGTTGCCAAAAGTGGCGGGCACGTCCTCCTTGAGCTGGGGATAATCGAGGCGATTCGTAATGTCCAGCAGGCTGCGCCCCACGTCGCGTGGGATCAGGCTGAAGATGCCGGCAGCGCGCGGGTTGTGCTGCAAAGGCGGTAACGGCGGTTCGACAGCGGCAAGCACCTCGCCGCCTGGTTCCGTCACCGGCGCGAGTTTCTTGATGACGCCCGCGCGGTATATCCGGTGCGTGCGGTCAAGCGGTGAAAACAGTTCCGGCACGCCCCCGCCGTTTCAGCACTGCCGAGAAAGAGCATGCCGCCGCGGCCCAGGCTGAAGTGGAAACGCTGCAGCACATGCCTCTGCATCGCACGGTCGAGATAGATCATGAAGTTGCGGCAGCTCACCAAGTCAAGGTCGGAAAACGGCGGATCGCGCAGCAGGTTATGGCTGGCGAAGGTGATCAGTTCGCGCAAGGGCTGGCGCACGCGGTATTGCTTGCCGGAGCGTACAAAATAGCGCTCCAGGCTCTCCTGCGGCACCTCGTCCTGGATCGTTGCCGGATACAGGCCGGCACGCGCCACACCCAGCGCCTGTTCATCGATATCGGAAGCAAAAATGTGGATGCGCGGCGGATCGCTCATATTGCGCGCCGCGTCAGCCAGCAGCATGGCCAAGGAATACGCCTCCTGTCCGGTCGAACAGGCAGCAGCCCAGGCCCGGAACTCGCCTTTGGTGCGCGCCTCCAGCACGGCCGGCTGCACCGTCTCGCGCAATTTCTCAAATGCCTGCCGGTCGCGGAAGAAACCGGTCACGCCAATCAGCAGGTCTTTCATCAGCCTGCGCGCTTCGTCGCCATCATTGGCCATCAGCGTGCGATAGGCCGCCACATTGTGCACCCCATGCAGATGCAGGCGCCGTTCCAGGCGGCGCTGGATGGTCGGCCGCTTGTAATGGCGGAAATCGTGCCCGGTGTGCCGGTGCACCATCTCCAGCACTTCCTGCAAGGCTTGCGCCTCGGCTTCCGCTTCCGTGCCGTCGCCAACCAGTACGGGGCTGACAGCGGCATTGCACAGCATTAGCAGGCGCGCCGCGATATCGTTGGCCGGCAGGATGATGTCGGCCTGGCTGGCCTTGATGGCCGCCTGCGGCAAGGTGCCGAACTGCGCGTCCTGCGGCAACTGGACGATGGTGCTGCCGCCCTGCTCGCGCAAGGCCGCCAGCCCGCCGCAACCGTCGTGCCCCATGCCCGACAGCAGCACACCAACAGCGCGCTGGCGGTGCGACAAGGCCAATGAATGGAAAAAATAATCGATGGCGCCCAGCGTCGTATGCCCGGCGTTGGCTTCATCGATGAAAAGGTAGCGGTCTTCCACCTTCAGCAGCGTGCCGGGCGCAATGACGTAGATGTGGTTGACCAGCACCTCGGTCGGGTGCTGCGTCACCTGCGACACCGGCAGCTTGCTGAAGCGCTGCAAGGCTTCGGCGCACTGGCTCGGATGGTCCGGCAACAGATGCATGATGACCACGATGGAAAAACCCGGTTGCGCCGGCAGGCCTGGGAGCAAACGTTCCAGCGCCGCCAAGCCACCCGCCGACGCACCAATCCCGACTAGCGGAAAGGTGACGCTGGCCATGCCCATCTCAGCCTTCAGTGTATTCGGCGCATTCATCGGCATCTCAGCTCCTGGCCCATTCTAGCCCTTCCTGAAAAAATGGCATTTCCCCTATGGATCTAGTACTCTTTCGGCAACTCTGTCATGAAAAGGAAACCCAGATGAGGTTGAAAATGCTGGCAACGGTGCTGGCCTGCGCGGCCGCCTCGCACGCCCAGGCCGCACTGACGGCCGACCAGGTCAAGACCTTCACGCTCAAGAACGGCATGAAGTTCATCGTGCTGGAAAGCTCGAGCATTCCGAATGCGACCATGTACACTTACTTCAAGGTCGGTTCGCGCAATGAAGCGCCGGGCATTACCGGCCTGTCGCACTTCTTCGAGCACATGATGTTCAACGGCTCGAAGCACTACGGGCCGAAAATGTTCGACCGCACCATGGAAGCCCATGGCGGCTCCAACAACGCCTATACCAACAGCGACGTGACCGTATACCAGGACTGGTTCCCCGCCTCTTCGCTGGAGACCATCTTCAAGCTGGAAAGCGACCGCATTGGCCACCTCTCGATCGATCCGAAGATGGTGGACAGCGAACGCGGTGTCGTGCTGTCCGAGCGCAGCACCGGCCTGGAAAACTCCAATGTGCAGATGCTGATGCAAGACCTGGACAGCGTCGCCTTCGTGGCCCACCCCTATGCGATTCCCACCATCGGCTGGGAATCGGATATCAAGGCCTGGACCCAGAAGGACCTGGAGAACTACTTCCGCACCTACTATGCGCCGAACAATGCGGTGTCCGTGATCGTCGGCGACGTGAAGGCGGACGAAGTGAAAAAGCTGGCCACCAAATACCTGGGCAGCATTCCGCAACGCGCAGCGCCGCCCGCCGTGCGCACCGTGGAGCCGGAACAGAAAGGCGAACGCCGCCTGTTTGTCGCCAAGCCGTCCGCGACTTCGGCCAACCTGATCGTGGCCTACAAAGTGCCGCAGCGGGCTTCCGCCGACACCTACGCGCTGGACGTGCTGCAATCCGTGCTCACCGAAGGCAAGACGTCGCGCCTGTACAAAGCCCTGGTGGAAACCCAGCTGGCAACCAGCGTCGGCGCCAACAGCAGCGACGGATTCGACCCCGGCCTGCTGTACATCATGACAGTGGCCGCCGCCGGCGTCGAACCGTCCAGGATCGAGAAGGCGATGCTGGAAGCGATCGACAAGGTCGTGAAGGAAGGCGTGAGCGAGGAAGAACTGCAAAAGGTGAAGAATTCCCGCCTGCTGGGCATCTACCGCCTGCAGGAAACCATCAACGGCAAGGCGCAGTTGCTGGGCAATTACGAAGTCTTCAACGGCGACTACAGGAAAGCCTTCGACGCCCCTGCCGCCTACGAAAAGCTGACGACCGCCGACATCCAGGCCGCCGCGGCCAAGTACCTGAAAAAATCGCAGCGCACCATCGGCGTGCTGGCCGCGAAGGAGGACTGATTGATGAAGAAACTGATTTCCATCGCGCTCATCGGCGCAATTGCCGCTTCCGCACAAGGCGCCGAATTCAAGCTGCCCGCGTTTGAAACCGCCAGGCTGCCAAACGGCCTGACCGTCTACCTGATGGAACGCCACGACGTGCCGCTGGTCGCCGTGCGCGCCGTGGTGAAGGCTGGCGCCGTCAACGACGGCACGCAGGCCGGCCTGGCCAACCTGACCGGCGACGGCGTGCTGCTCGGCTCCACCAGGCATGGCAAGGCCGAAATCGACCAGGCCTTCGACTTCCGCGGTGCCGTCCTGGCAGGTGGCGGCAGCGTCGAGCAATCGACCATCGCCGCCAACTTCGCCCGCAAAGACACCGATACCCTGCTGCCGCTGTTCGCAGAACTGGTGCAGGAGCCAAGCTTCGATGCCGCGGAACTGGACAAGCTGCGTGCGCGCAAGGTCGACGGCTTGAAACAGGCCAAGGAAAGCCCGCGCATGGTGGCCGGCAACTATTACCGCGCCATGCTGTTCGGTCATGCGCCCTACGCCAATCCCCCCTCGGGCACAGTCAACAGCCTGGCGGGGTTGAAGCAGGACGACGTGAAAGCCTTCCACAAGCGCTACTTCCGCCCGGACAACGCAGCGCTGGTGGTGGTCGGCGATTTCGATCCGGCAGAGATGCGCAGGAAAGTCGAAACACTGTTCGGCCAATGGAAAGCCGAAGGCCCCGCCCCGCAACACGCCGATTACGGAGCGGTGAAAGCGGACAAGGCACGCGTCTGGGTGGTGGACAAGTCCGATGCGATCGAGACCACGTTCCTGATCGGCGGCGCCGGCATTGCGCGCAACGACCCCGACTACGTGCCGCTGCAAGTGCTGAACACCGTGCTGGGCGGCCGTTTCACTTCATGGCTCAACGACGAACTGCGCGTGAACTCCGGGCTGACCTACGGCGCCAATTCCGGCTTCAACACGCTGTCGCAAACCGGGACGTTCTCGATCTCCAGCTTCACCGCACTGCCGACGACGGAAGCCGCGCTGGACCTGGCGCTGAAAACCTACGACCGTTTGTGGAGCAAAGGCATCGACAAGGCGACGCTGGATTCCGCCAAGGCCTACGTGAAAGGCCAGTTCCCGCCGCGCTATGAGACCAGCGAACAGCTGGCATCGCTGCTCGGCGACATGTATGCCAACGACGTAGGCCGCAGCCAGATCGACAACTTCATGAAAGACGTCGACAGCCTGACGCCCGAGCGCGCCAGGCAATTGATAGACAAACATTTCCCGCGCAAAAACCTGCAGATGGTACTGATAGGCAAAGCATCCGAGATCGGCAAGATCGCCGCCAAATACGGCGAGGTCAGCAACCTCGACATCACCGCCGACGGCTTCCAACCATAATAAAAGTCGGGGTCAGGTCTGGCAATCCGCCACAAAACGCACGTTCGTGCGTTTTGTGGCGGATTGCCAGACCTGACCCCGACTTTCAAAATGCATGGCGTAACCGTAGTGCCAGCGTTTCCTTTACCGGCGAGAGCGCTCGCTCGCTGCCGTTCTTTCCTTGCTGGCGCATCGCTGACAACATCAGGTGCGTGCGTGCGCTGAAGGCATAGTCGACCTGGCCGTGCCACACCCTGCTGCTGTCATCCAGTCCCAGGTACATTCCACCGCCGGCATCCCAGGCGCCTGCTGCTTTCGATATCGTGAGGCTGGCGTAGTGCTGCCTTGCGCCCAGGCTGGGCAGGCGGCTCGCCAGTGTTGCCAGCACATAGGGCGGCAGGCTTGATTGCGCTTGCTGTTGGAGTACTTCGAATTCGCCGTCCGGCATGCCCCGGCCATTGTAGGCGTATTCAAGTTGCAGCTTCGGCAGGGCCGCGGGTGTCAGCACCAGGCCTGCGGTGGCGCGGGTGTAGCGGGCCGCACCGCCGGCGCGGTAGGCGGAGGCGTACCAGGATAGGGCATCGGCCGGCGCGGCACTGATGGTGGCGCCGATGCCGGCATGTTCGCCATGTGCGCGGCGCAGCACCATGCCGGCGCTGATGGCGTCGAATTCGTAGCCGAATTTGAGGATGGTTTGCACGCGGCCGCCTGCTTCGCGGGCGTGCAGGGCCGCTGCACTGGCGCGCGCGCCGCTCCAGGAGAGGACGGCCATCGGGATGCCTTCGGAATTGCCGAGCGTGTCCAGCGGGTCGCTCAGGTCCGTGCGCTTTTGCAGGAAGCCTAGCGGCTGGTTGATGTACGAGGGATCCAGTGCATACAGGCGTTTGCCGAGCGAGAGCGAAGCGCCTGCGCCAAGGTCGAACACGCGGTTCAGTTCCTGCAGCACCGCCTTGCCGCGCGTGCCGTCAAGATCTGTACGCAGTGCTTCGGTGCGCAGGCGCCATGTGAAGTCCTGCTGGCGCCCCTCGAATAATGCGACGGCTCGCGTGCCGCTGCCTGCAATGCCGAGGAAGTTGTCGCGATTCAGCGGCGTGTTCTGCAAGATCGTGCGCTCTTGCGCACCCAGAACGAAGCCGCCGGTCCAGTCTTCGCCGGCCGAGGCGTCGCCTGGAGCGGCGGCAGCGACGGCCGCCGCCAGCGGCAGGCATTGCAGGCGCTTCATTGCTCCAGCGTGCGCGGGTTGAACATATTGGCGGGGAATTCAGCCGCCCTCACCTTTTCAAACACCACCCTCGTCTCCCCGCCGGGCTGTTGCGGGTCGGCATAGCGCGTGGTCGGCGGCAGGCCGCCATGCGCTGCATCGAAAGTGGCGATCTTCAGCAGCTTGCCGCTGGCGACGTAGAGCATTGCCTTGAGCGGCACATAACGCCCGTCCTGCCTTGCGGCCAGCAGCTTGATCCTGGCATAGGTGGCGGCTTCGTTGCGGCTGCGCAGTTCGAGCGCGATGCAGGACTTCGCCGGGCAACCCTCGGTCTCGCCTTCCAGCACGGTAGCGTCGTAATCATGGCTGAAGCGGATGCGCGACAGGTCGCCGATATTTGCCTTGCCGAGCAGTGTTTGCAAGGGGGTCAGGCGAATGGCGCGCCGCGTACGTGGCGCATAGAAAAACAGTCCGCTGTCCGTAGTCAGGAACTTCTGGCCCCGCTGGTCGACGCTGGTCGCTTCCACCAGCACCTGGTTGTAATTGGCGCCCCGGATCACATAGGTGCCTGGCTCCTGGCCGTCGCCGGCTTCGATGCGCACGTTCGCTTCAAAGCTGTTGACGGGCATCCGGTACTGGTCTACCTGTTGCAGGATTTCGGTGGCGCCCGGCGGCGATGCTTGTGCCGCACCGGCGTACACCATCAGGATCAGGAATCGTTTCAGCATGGTCTAGTTGGAAGTCAGGATGGCTTTCACCGGCATGCGGCCGATGCGGCGACTGGTCAGCCAGGCTGCCGCCATCGCAAGCAGCGGCAATACCAGCACGATCACCAGGCTTGGCTGGAACAGCCATAGCAGGTGCAGGGGCACGCCGACGTTGCGGCCGGGCGGCGGCGCCAGTTCGATGGCGGCGGCGTTGATCGCCAACGTGGCAAGCCATGCAGCCGTGCCGCCGGCCAGAGCGCCGAAGGCGCCTTGCAGCAGGCCTTCGAACATGAACAGGCGGCGCACCATCGCTTGCGGAATGCCCATTGCGCGCAGCGTGCCGATCTCCTTGCCGCGCTCATAGATGGTGGCCAGGGTCATCGCTGCCACGCCAAGGAAGACGATCAGGCCGATGATGGCGCCGAAGACGATGAACTGGTTGCGGAACAGGGCCATCACCTGCGGATAGAGCGGCGCCAGTTCCTGCCAGCGCTGAAGGCGTACCTTGCCGCCGATTGCCTGTGCGATGGCGGCCGATTGCGCATCGGCGATGGCCGTGTCCTGGTAGAGCACGGAGAGGTGGGAGATCTTCCTGGTGCGCAGCAGCTCCTGCGCGGTCTCGATCGGAATCTGCAGCGCATACAGGTCGCGCTCCGGAATGCCTGTGGCGAGCAGGCCCGCGACTTCGACATCCATCGCGTTCACACTGCCCTGCACCGTCGTGGTCATCAGCGTCAGCGATTGTCCGGGGCGAACGCCTAGGCGGCGCGCCATTTCCCGGCCAACCAGGACCTGGTAGCGCCCCTCGTCGCCGGCGCGCAGCGGTGCGCCTTGCGCCAGCAACTGGAAAGTGCCAAATGCCTGCAGTTCGCGCACCGGGTCCACGCCCTGGGCTTCGAAGGTGAGCGTGCGCGGTCCGTTCGATACCAGGCCGCTGAATTGCAGGCGCGGGGCGACGCGCCGCACGCCGTCCATTTTCCCCAGTAGCCCCTCGATGCGGCTACGCTCGGCATCGTCCAGCCCATACTGGAGCTGCTGTTCCACGTAGCCGTCAGCAGGCGGGAGTGCGCTGACCTGGGCGTGTCCCAGGCCTCCGCGGATGGTGCTTTCGCGCAGGCCATCGAGCGAGGCGGCAATGTAAGCGGCGAACAGCAGCAAGGCCAGGGTACCGATGGCGATGGTCCCGCCGAGCAGCAGCGAGCGGCGTCCGTTGCGCAGCACGTTGCGATGGGCGAGCACCAGCCATTGCGTCATGCCGCCACCTTGCCGTCTTCCAGGCGCAGCACCTGGCCGGCCATGTCCATCACGCGCTGGTCGTGGGTGGCGATGATGAAGGTCGTGCCGAGGTCGCGGTGGAGGCGATCGACCAGCTCCAGCATCTGTTGCGCGGTCTTGCTGTCCAGGTTCCCGGTGGGTTCGTCGGCAATCACCAGCTTGGGGCGATTGACCAGGGCGCGCGCAATGGCAACGCGTTGCTGCTGGCCGCCGGACAGTTGTCCCGGGGTGTGGCCGAGGCGGTGCTCCATGCCGACCAGGGACAGGGCTTCGGCTGCCGCCTTGCGCCGTTCCCGCTTTGGCAAGGCGCACGTGGCCAGCGCCAGTTCCACATTCTCCTGCGCAGTCAGGGTGCCAACCAGGTTGAAATTCTGGAATACGAAACCGAGCTTGCGGTTGCGGAAGGTGTCCAGCTCATGGTCCGGCAAGGCATCCAGCGCAGCACCGTCAAGGTGGATGCTGCCGCTGTCCGGCCGTTCGAAGCGCGCCAGCATGCCGAGCAAGGTAGTCTTGCCGCTGCCGGAGGGACCGGCAATGGCCACGACCGAAGGCTCGCCGACCTGGAAGGAAACGCTGTCCAGCGCGGCGATCCTTTCTTCGCCGCGCCGGTAATGCTTGCTGACCTGCCTGACGTCGACAATGGGCGCCATCAATACACCATGTCCAGTGCAATATCGTTGGCGCCGGACGTGATGTCGATGCGGGCGTCGTCGAAGGCCGGCGGGCCGTAATGGCCGCGTGCGTTGCGGGAGAAGCCCCAGCCTTCCAGCGGCATGCCGTTGGCGGACTTGTCCAGCTTTCCGTTGGCATTTTCATCGTGGTAGACCATCACGGCGTAGCTGCCGGGCGCCACGCCGGGGAATCTCAGCACATTGCCTGCGATGGCTGGCTGCACTGCGAAGTACTGGCAGGTCTTCAGGAAGGAATCCTTGTTGCAGATGGCGCCCATCAACGCGCCCTTCTGCCCTGCGACGCCGCCCAGGGTTACGTTCACCGTTGCCGTGCCGGAGGCCGAGGGCTGGCGGTTGCCGAAGGCATAGGCGGCAGCGGCAGCGGCCAGTGCCAGCACGCCGGCGATCATCAGGATATTCATCTTCTTCAATCCAGGACTCCTTCTCAGTGCAGGTCACGCGGCGTCCAGCCGAAGCGGCGCACAGCCAGCAGCAGGCAGGCGCACATCATTGCGGCCAGTACCACGATGCTGTAGGCGTCGCCCTTCCAGCTCATGCTTCCGGTCAGCGCGTGCCGGATGCTGGCCATCATCGCATTCAGCGGCAGGAATTCGAGTGCGTCGCGCAGCAACGGCGGCAAGCCGCCCAGCGGGATCATGAGGTTTCCGGAAAAAAGCAGCGGGAAGTACAGCAGGTTGCTGGCCATGGTCACGCCCGCCACGCTGCGGCTCGCTGCGGCCAGCAAGAGTCCCAATGCCAGGAAGGCGGCGCAGCCCAGGACCAGCATGCCGCCAGCTGCCGCGATGCCGGCGGGACCGGCATTCAGCTTCACGCCATAGACGGCCCAGGCCACGGCAAACATGGTGGCACTGGCCAGGACGATGATGACGAGGCGCGACAGGCACCAGGCCAGCACCACCACGCCTGTCGGCATCGGGAACAGCTGGTAGAGGCGGAACATGCCGCCTTCGCGGGCGGCGACCAGCGGCCCGGCGAAGCCCATCAGGCTGGTGGACAGGATGACCAGGCCGGCCAGGCCGCTGACCAGGAACAGGCGGTAGTCCAGCGCGCCGGCGGCCGGCGCCGGCGGCGGTGGCATCACGACGCGAGGTTCGTCCTGCAGGCCGGCCAGGTTGTAGCCGTCGCTGAAGCCGCGCAGCATGCCGTAACTGGCTTCCAGCGTGGGGCCGGCGGCGAGCGAGGTTTCGAGCTTCATCTCGGTGCTTTGGCCCGCGCGCACGGCTTCGGCGAAACCGGCGGGGATGGTGAGCTCCAGGTCGGGCTTTACCGTGCGGGATGGCGCGACCACGCGGAATTCAACGCTGTTTTGCAGGCGCAGGCCGCGCGACAGCTCGCTGGCGTACCTTGTGCTTTCCGTGCTGCGGTCCATGTCATGGATGACCAGCGTGACGGGACCCAGCTTCGCCTCTTGCCCGAACAGCGCCATCTGCATCATCAGCATCAGCAAGGGAAAGGCAAAGGTCCAGAATAAGGCCAGCCGGCCGCGCAGGAAGAGCGCCAGGTCGGCGCGCACCAGGTGCAGCAGGTTTTTCATGCGGTTCCACCTTTGGTCAGGTCGGCCAGGAAGTCTTCGATGGTCGAAGTTTCGAGACTGAAGTTGGCGATGCCTTGCTGCTCGATGAAGCGGCGGAATCCCGCGTCGAAGCCTTGTGCGCCCTGGAGCAGCCAGCCGTCCTGCATTGCTTCGGCGCGCAGCAGCGCTGGCAGCGCGTGCATGGATTGTTCCGCCTCGCCGGGCAATGCCTGGCCGATGCGGGCCTTGAAGCGGCCGACGCGGCGCGCCTGCAGTTCGTCCAGGGTGCCGCCGTCGACCAGTTCCCCCCTTTCCATGCAGAGGATGCGGTCCATGCCGAGCAGGTCGGCGGGGACGTGGGAGATCTGCAGCACGGTGGTCGGCATGCCGGCCAACAGCTCGCGCAGGGCGCGGGCATGCCATTCGTCGAGGCCGAGCGATGGCTCGTCGAGCATTGCCAGTTCCGGTACGTGGGATAGCGCGAGCCACAGCATGACGCGCTGCTTCTGGCCGCGCGAGAGTTGCTGCCAGAGTTTGCCGCGCAGTTCGTCCATGCCGAGGGCACGGGTCACCGCCGGTTCCGTGCGGGCGTAGATCGTTTCGTGCAGCGACATGACTTCGCTGACGCGCATCTGGCCCGGCAGGTCGGCGCTTTGCAGCAGGCCGCCCAGCTTCTGCCTTGCCCTGGCGTCGCGCGGATCGCCGATGGCCAGCTGGATCTGGCCGCTGTCGGGCGCGCGCAGGCCGAGCAGGGTCTCCAGCAGAATGGTCTTGCCGCTGCCATTGGGGCCGACGATGGCGACACGCTCGCCCTTGCGCAGGGCCAGATCGCCTGGTTTCAACCTGAAGCCGGACGGGAGCTGCAACGTGATGCCCAGCGCTTCGAGGGCGATGGCGGCGGGCTCGCGCGCGTGCGCGGTCGCGGAAGGCGCCGGTTCGGGTATCGACGGTGCGATGGCCACGACTTCGTCGCCGGGATCGATGCCGTTATCGAGCAGCATTTCGCGCGCGTGGGCGCGGTACAGCGGGTGCTGCATCGCTTGCCGCAACATGCCGGCGCCGCGGTCGCGATCACCGCCGTAATTGGGCGGTGCATGCAACAGCAGCGAAGCATGATGAATCAGCAGGTCCGGGTCGCCGGCAATCAATTCCTGCGCTTTGCCGAAGGCGTGCAAGGCGTTCTGCCCTGCCGTCGCGACCTTGATGATGTTGGGTTGGGCCAGCAGGATGGCGAGGATGGCGCGCACGCCGCGCCACAGCCACTGGCGGCCCGCCGGGAGGATATCGGCAGCCTTGAGCAGCGCGTCAATGCTTGCCTCCTGCTCGGCCGGCAGCCTGGCGCCGCCGTGGACCTGGAGCAACGCCTGGTTCAGGCGGGCGCTGAGCAAGGCGTCCAGCAGCACGGGCTGGGTGAATACCGCTTCCGCTTCAAGCAAAGCAATGCCGGCCGACAGGTCTTCGGCGCGCTTGCTGCTCCACGCGGAGAAAATGGCTTGCTGCACTTGGGCAGTAGTCTCGTTCCCCGCCTGCTGTACGGCCTGGACATGCGCGGCGGGAATCGCCAGGCCGCTGGCCTGTTCCACCAGCCCGGCGATCTGTGCGTCGCTGGCGGCGCGCGCGACGGCACGGAACAGCGAAACAATCGCCGTCGCACCGCCACGGGCACAGACAGCATCCAGCAGGTCGGCGCCGAGGCGGCAGGCAGCACGGTAGGCGTCAATGCCGGCACCTGTCGACGCAGCGAACATGGCATCGCCGTCGCGCGACAGCATGCTGCGCAATGGCGGGGCAAGTTCCGGGCGCTGCGGCAGCGGCGTGGCGCCGCCGAACCGGTTGGCAAACAGTTGCGCCAGTCCCTCGTCGAGCAGGCGCACGCCGCACGTCAGGAAGCAATGGGCGACTTCATGGAACACCACCGCGCGCAGGCCATCGGAATAGCCTTCAGTTTGCGTGGAGAGGCGCACCATGGCCAGCCCCGGCAAGCTCTCCATCGTCAGGTGCATGTCGCGCTCCGACGGCACGCATTGCAGCAGGATGCACGGCGGCGGCAGGCCGAGAAAAGCGGCACAGGCGGCGGCCGCCTCGTCGAAATTGCGCAGCAGCGCAGGCGGCGGTTCGTGCTCGCCCAGCGCATAAACGCTGCCGCAAGCACGCCAGGCGCGCCGCCCGGCCAGGATGTCCTGCAGGACCGGATAGGCATGGAAGCGCCCGCGCAGCGCGAACAGGCGTTCCAGCGCATCCCCTGCGCCATCCCGATCGCCAGCCGTGGCCAGGCGCAGCACGGCACCTGCCGCATCGCGCAGCCACAACTCACTATCCTGCCAACCCGGCGCGTCGTTCATTCGTCCTCGCTGGCGGCAGGTGCAAGCGGCGCTTCGCGGCCGAGCAGCATGACGGAAGCCACGGTTTCCGTCACGCCATCGATATCAAGCAAGGCCGCCAGCTCGTCGTCATAATAGGCTCCGTAGACTAGGGAGCCCAGCCCCAGCCCTTGCGCGGCCAGGCACAGGTTCTGCGAAGCGTGGCCGGCTTCCAGCAGCGACATGCGATAGCCGCGCGCGCCGTACTTGGCGGTCGCGCGCTGCGGCACGCTGGTCATCACGCACACCACCGGCGCCTGGACGCCCGACCCGCCCGACTCGCCCGACTTTACTTCCGCGCTGCCGAAGGCGTCGCCCTGCTGCGGTTTCAAAACGCGCAGCAAGTGGTTGCGCGCATCGTAATGCGCGATGCAAGGCTCGATGCCCTCTACCTGGTTAAGGAAGAAATAGAACTCGGTCGGGTACAGGCCGCCCGGCGACGGATAGGAGCGGAACGCCAGCTTGACATGCGGCGCGATATCGCTCTTGGCCATGCGGCGCACGCGCAGCGAATGGTGCAACAGGCTGGAAAGCTCCTGCAGCGTCATGGCGCCGGCAAAGGCGCGCGCGCTCTTGCGCTGCGCCAAGGCCTGCGCCAGTTCGCCCAGCGCCAGCACCGGTTCCGGCAATTCAATCGCCGGGCAGGACGGATAGGCGTTATAGCCCGCCGCGCCGCGCGCGATATACGCCGGATGGCGCAGGAAGCGCACAATGTTCTTCACCTGACCCATCAGGGTGGCGCGGTGGAACTTGGTCTGCTCATGCAGGATCTCGGCCGGGTCGTCGATGTCGAACTGGCCCGCCATGGCCTGCGGCGGCAGCAATTCCTGGAGTGTCTTGGTCATGGGAACGGATGCGGTTCGAGGTTAGGTTCAGGCACGCCCGGCAAGCCCCAGTGTGCAGCGATGGCGCGCAGGCGGCGCTCATCGCGGCTCACCAGGCCGTCGCCGAACAGCAGCGGATGCAGGCCGGGAATGAAGGCGCGCAGCACGCAGAAGCCAAGGCTGGCCACGTCGGCGGAAGTCACGTCCACCGCCAGCGCGCGCAGGCCCATGACCTTCAGCCGTGCCAGCAAGTCGCCCATGCCGGCCAGTTGGCGCAGCGCGGGGTCGTCGGAAGAAACCGTGGCCTCGCTGGTGAACAGGAAGTCCATCGCCCCCTGGCGCGAACGATCCAGGAAAAAGGCGAAATGGTCGCCCGGGTTGCGGATCGCGCCCTGCTCCGGCAGCGGCGTGCCCGCCGCCAGGATGGAGCTGCCCCACACATAGCCGTGGAAGGCTTCCACCACGGCCTTGTTGATGGCCGTGGCGACGTCGAGGTGGGCGCTGGCGCCGAGCGACATGGTGCCGTCGTTGCGGCTACGCGCCAGGCACAGCACCACCGGCATGCCGACATCGGTCGTGATGTCCCACAGATGCACGTCCAGGCTGGGGTGCGCCAGCTGGCGGCGCACGCCGGGCAGCAGGCGTTCCATGGTGGACGGGGCCACCAGCAGCTTGCGCGGCGCATGCTTCATCTGCCACATGGCAGCAAAGGCGTCGCGCTCGATCACTTCCGCCAAGCCGCTCAGCAAGGCCCTGCCTTCGTCCATGCCCGTTGCCAGGCCGGTGGACGAGGATTGCATCACGATCTCGCGCTTGTCCTTGACCTGCATGCCGAGGTAGACCATCTGCGCCGGCACATAGGCCTCGCGCGCAGGGTCCATCAGGTCGGCAGCCGGCGCCCAGGCGCGCACCACCGACGTGTCGTCGGCCGCGAATTCGAAGCCCTCGCCATATTGCTCCATCGCGAAGAGGATGAACTGGCCAGGGCCGACCGCCGCGTCGCCCAGGGAATCCTGCGAGGCATACAGCAACTGGTCGTCGAAATGCGCGGCCGCCGCATAGCGCTCCACCGCTTCGCCAAACGCCGCCCACATGGCCGAGGTGCGATCGAACGCAGCGCCCGAACCGGCCAGGCTGGCGCGATCGGTGTTCGGGTTGTTCGCCTTGCCGCGCGCCGGGTCGACCATCATGCTCTTGATGTCGACCATCAAGGCATTAAAGACGAACAGGCCGCGTGCATCGGGGTGCTCGGTTTCTTCCAGCAGCGACGTGATGATGCCGTGGCGGCGATGCACCAGGGCGTCGTGCACCAGGGCCAGCTGGCCCGCATCGGACAGGCGCTCCATGGCTCAGGCCCGACGGCGCAACAGCGCCTGCTGGAATACGCTGCCTACCGGACGCTCGGTGCTGGCGGTGCCGCACACCTGGCAACGCGGCAAGCGCAGCACGCGCGAACGCACGATCTCGCCGCTTGCGCTGTCGATTTCGCTGAACACGCTTTGCTGCAGGCCTTCCAGCGTGCCGGCCAGGAACTGCAGCGCCAGGCGCGACGCCTCGGCCACGCCGAACTGGACGGCAAGGCGGCTTGGCAGCGCGTGGTACAGGATGTTCTCCGACTGGCTGCGCATGTCGAATTCCGCCACGAACTTGCGGGTCGAACGCACGCGGTGGAAATAGCATTCGTAGCAGCCGGTGGCTTTCGGCAGCACCAGGGGGCCGCAATGCACGGTGTTCCAGTCGATGCCGACGAACAGCGCCGGCCAGCCGGCAGCAACGGCCGTGGCATTCATGGCGCGGAACAGCGCGATGTCGTCGAAATCGGACGCCACCAGCAGCAGCGCGCGGCGTTCGCCCTTGTCCGGCAAGGGGCCGTCGCGCACCACGCGCTCCACCTGCACGCCGAGTTCGGTCAGCGAAGCGGCCAGCGCATCGGCGCAGGAGCCGGTGCCTGCCAGCGCCAGCACCCAGTTGGACTTGTCGTAGTGCGGGCGCTGTGCCGGGCCGGACATGCCGTCCTGCTCGCGGCGGTGCTGCAGGTGGTGGAAGGTGGCATCGCCGCCGCTGCGTCCGTTCTGCTTCAGCAGCACGCGCGCCTCGACCAGGGCGTTGACCGCCGCTTCCACCGCCTCGGGCGGGAAGCTCTCGGCGCGGTCGTCGAGCAGCTTTTTCAGCGTGACGCCTTGCGCGGCGTCGGCCAGGATGCTTTTCAGGATGCCGACCCGGTCTTCCACCGTGAAGCGGCGCCCGACGACGGAAATGGCAATCTTGCCTTCGCCCAGCGTGGTCACTTCGGCCAGCGGCGAGATGTACAGGGACTCACTCATTCTCTTAACCAATCTCAGAAAAAAGGCGTGGCACCGGCGCTGCTGCACGAGGCAACGACGCCGGTGTCCGGACTTAACCGTTTAGCAGCAGCAAGAGCAGGAGCAGGTGCAGCAGGAGACGCTCACGTCGGCCAGGGCGCCGCTCATGTCGTCCATCAGGTATTCCGGCTCGGTGGAGTCGGTGATCTGGATGTGGGTGGTTTCAATCAGAATGGTCATTTCTCTGCTTCCTTTTGAGTTTTTAAGAGAATGGCCGCGCCATATGCGAAACCAGCATAAGCAAATGCGGATTCCGCATCGGGCACGACCGCTCCGGAAGGTAGCATGAAACTAAACTACATCTAGTAGAAGAAACATTCCAAAAATATTAACTTTCTAGTTGCTAGCGAGCATTAAATGCGTGCCGCCGCCGAGGCGCAAATTGTCCCCGCGCCCAGCAAAATAGCGGCTTTCCAGCGCATCGCGCCCAAAATCTTGCACTGCGGAAAATCCCAAATCGCGCAGGCGCGCGCACAGTCCGGCAGGATCAAAATACGACAGCCAGGGCTCGCCCTGCTCGGCATAACGGCGCGCGAAGTACTCGACGCCGGCCCGCTCGAGCGTATCGAGCAGCTCCGGCTTGATGCCGTAATCGAACACGATGCCGCTGCCGCAAGGCAGGCTGGCGACCAAACCCAGGGTGTCGAAAATGGCCTGTTCGGTCAGGTAGAGGGTGACGCCGAGCCAGGAGAAAAACACGGGCCGGTCCAGGCGGCAGCCGGCCGCACGCAGCGCATCGGCAAGCGCATCGCGTTCGAAATCGACCGGCACGAAACGCAGGCTGTCCGGCACGGTGATGCTGCTGGCCGCCAGCAGCTTGCGCTTCCACGCCTGGGTTGCAGGGTGGTCCACTTCGAACACCTGCAGCGCCGCGTCATGCTGGCGGCGGCAGGCGAAGGTATCCAGGCCCGCGCCCAGCACCACGTATTGCCTCACGCCGGCAGCAGCGGCGCGCGCCAGTTCATCTTCGGCAAAGCGGCTGCGCACGGCCATGGCAGCGCGCAGGATGCGGCTGAAGCCGGCGTCGTAGACGCGCGCATTGGACTGCACTTGCACGCAGTCTTCCGGCCCCAGCACCGGCAGCGCCAGCGGGTCGTCGAAAATGGCCGGCGTGTCCAGCAGCTGGTGGGCTGCGCGCAAGCGCGCCACCATCAGCGCGCTGCGGCTGGGCTGGCCTTCGCTGAGCAGGTGGCTGGACATGGGGCTTACATGCCCTGCGCTTCGATATCGGCCAGCGACTCGCGGCCTTTTTCAGTGATGGCAAAACCGCCTTCGGTCGCCACGATGTGCGACTTCTTGCCCAGGAACAGGGCCACGTCCTTGTCCGCCACCGCACCGGGCGCCACGGCCAGCGCACGCAAGGCCATCACGCAGCGGCGCAGGAACAGCTGCTGGCGGCCGGCATCGGTCAGGATGATGGCCCCGCTGCGCTCGAATTTGATGAACTTGATGCCGGACAGGCGCTTGCTGTTGCGCCCGACGCAAGCGCTGGGCTTGCCCTTGATGCCGCGGGCAATCTCTTCCAGTGCGTTGAATTCGTCGGTGCTCAGTTTTTCGTTTTTCATTGCTCGTATCCCATGATGGTGCCTTTGCAACCCATCATGGTACGCGCCTGCACCGGAGGCGGCAAGCTTACTTGAGCGCGCGCAGCGCCAGCCATGCCAGCGCCAGCCCCGTCACGGCAGTCGCACAGACCAGCGCCTGGAGACGGCGGCTGTGCAGGTCAATACGGCGTTTGAGGTAGATCTTGTTGTGCAGGGAATTGCCCATCGCGGCCTCCGACGAAGAAAAAGCGTGTGTCGATGACCTATTATAGATAGCGGATCGTGACGCTTTCGTGACAGCGCAAAATATATTCTCAGCGCACAACACTTATTTCCCTTTAGCAAGCAAGCGACAGCAGGTGTGGGGCGCTGGTAGCATCGGCAACAAGGAGGATCCAGCATGGAACAGCCAGCAAAATCGCAGCCTGAAAAAGGCCGCCATTTCATTGAAGAAGCCGACATCGGCAGCGGCGAGAAAACGCCGGGCGAACAGGATACCGACGAGCAGATTCGCCAGATTCCTCCCCTGCCCGACGCGGGGGTCAAGCCTGCATCGGGGGCGGCTTCGGCACCGGCTCCTCGATAGGCGGCTCGGCCGGCCGTGGCAGGTCGTCCGGCGGCGGATCTTTTTCCGGCTCGGGCGGAGGGGATTCCGGGTCGGGTGTGATATGCGCTCGCATGGCATTACTCCTCGATTAACGTTGCCTGTCAAAGCAGATCGGGCGTTTTCGCCGGATATCAAGGGCCAGCGTGAGCCAGGATTTCCTGGAGCTGGTCAATACTGACCGGCTTCACCAGGTGATGGTGGAAGCCGGCCTCGAACGCTTGCTGGCGGTCCTTCTGCTGCCCCCAGCCCGTCACCGCCACCAGCACCGTATGGCGCAGGGCCGGCAGGCGCTTCAGCGCCCGCGCCAGGTCATAGCCATTCAGCTCCGGCAAGCCGATGTCGAGGAAGGCGAATTCCGGTGCGAACGCTTCGGCGGCCGCCAGCGCCTGCTTGCCGTCGTGCGAGATATGCACCTGGTGGCCCATCGACCGCAACAGGCCGCCGATGCCATTGACGAAGTCGACATTGTCGTCGGCCAGCAGGATGCGGTGCAGGCGCGCATCGGACGGCAAGGCTTGCGCCGCGGGCGTTGCGGCATGGCCGTCGGCCAGCGCCGGCAGCGTGACGATGAAGGTGCTGCCCTGCCCTTCGCCGGCGCTGTCGGCGCGGATGCTGCCGCCATGCAGCTCCACCAGCTTGCGCGCCAACGACAGGCCGACACCCAGGCCCGCCGTGCTGCGCTCGAGCGAGGAGTCGGCCTGGATGAACATCTCGAAAATAGCGTGCAGCATCGCCGGCGAAATGCCGATGCCGTTGTCGCGCACGCGCAGCTCGACCTGGCCCGCGAGCGCCTCGGCTTCCAGCGCGATACTGCCGCCGCGCGCGGTGTATTTGGCGGCGTTATGCAGCAGGTTGGAAATCACCTGCGCCAGGCGCGTGGCATCGCCGATCAGGTAGACCGCCTGCTCCGGCACCTGCACATGCAGGGTATGTCCCTGCGCAGCAATGAAAGGCCGCGCCAGTTCCAGCGCATCGTTCACCACGTCCTGCAGCATGAGCTGCTCGCGGCGGATGGCCAGCTTGCCGGTATTGATGCGCGAGACGTCCAGCAGGTCGTCCACCAGCCGCACCATCTGCTTCAACTGGCGCTCCATGATGGAGCGGGCGCGTTCGCAGGCCACCTGGTCGCTGGCATTGATGCGCATGATGTCGAGGCCGGTACGGATCGGCGCCAGCGGGTTGCGCAGCTCGTGCGCCAGCGTGGCGAGGAACTCGTCCTTGCGGCGATCAGCCAGCAGCAGCGCGCGCTCCGCGCCCTGGCGCACGGTCATTTCGTGCTCCAGCGTGAGGTTGGCATCCTGCAGCGCATTGGCCCGGCGTGCGATTTCGGCCAGCATGTCATTGAAGGCGTCGACCAGCGTGCCGATCTCGCCGCTGGCACGTTCGCCGACGCGCAGCGAATAATCGCGGCGCTGCATCACCGCGCGCGCCACGTCGGTCATGGCCAGCAGCGGACGCGTGATGGCCTGCTGCAGCCGATGCGCGACGACGGCCGCCAGCAGCAGGCTGCCCAGCATCACGCCCAGCAGGATCAGGGCATAGCTTTGCACACGGTCGAGCAGGCGGTAGGAGGCGCTCAGGTACACCGTGCCGATGCGTTCACCTTCCTCGACGATCGGGTGGGTCACCACCATGTGCCCGCCTTCGATGGAATAGCCGAGCGGGCCGGGCTTCTGCGGCAGGGCCGATATTTCCGACGGCGCGTGCACATAGGATGCGAACAAGGCGCCATTGGCGGCATAGATCGCGCCGGCCTCGATCTGCGGCCGCACGCGCAGCAGCCCCAGGTTCTGGCGCGCCGCACGCGGATCGTTGAAAGAGAGCGCCGGCGCCGAGGCCGTAGCCACCAGTTCGGCCTGCGTGGTCAGGTCATCGATCCAGCCTTGCTGGAAGCTTTGCAGGTCGTACACCAGCATGGTCACCGTGGTCACCACCAGCGCGACAAAAGTCGTGGCCAGTGCCGTCAGGATCAGCTTGATGCGAACTGATCCTGCCGCCCTGGTGATCATTACTGCCCGCCTTTCTGCACGTAATAGGCGACCGACAACAAGCGTGAACTGAGTCGTACATTGCAGCGTTCGGCCGCCGGCAGCGAGACTTCAAATCGCACGCGCTCGTCAACCAGGCGGAAATTGATGACACTCCCACTTTGCAAGCCATCTTCCTGCTCGGTGACCGTGACGGTGCCGTTCTTTTCCGCCGCGCGCAGCGCCGCTTCCGGCAGGCTGGCATCGCTGCCGACGAACAGCAGGTTCAGGCCGCCCAGCGCATCGCCCTCGCTCAGCTTGCGCACGCTGATGCTGCGGTTGCCGACGCTGCGGCCGCTGCTGATCTGCGCCAGTTGCGCCGCCACCTCGTCCGCCCCCAGCACGCCCACCACCAGCGTCGGCCCGGGATCGGATGGAAACTCCATATAGCCCAGGAATTTATACAGGAAAGCAGCCTTGACGCTGCGCTCGAGCACCGGCGTCGCGCCGTTCTGCTGGGAGCCGACCGCCAGGCAGCTGAAGGCGAACAGCATCAGCGCCAGCGCCAGCAGGCGGTTGCGCCAACTGCCGGCCGCCAGCGGCGGCGCGGCCCATAAAGTAAGGCTTGCGCTTACCATTTCCTTAGTATCGCATCGTCAATTTCAGGACCGCCCGCCGTTCGAACACATTGCGGCCGGGGTAGCCGCCCCACTCGCCATGCCGTGCATGCAGCAGGTTCTGTCCGGCGAGCGCGACGTCAATATGCTGGCTGGCTTTCCAGACCAGGTTCGTATCCAGCTCATGATACGACGGAACATGGGGTTTAGGCATGCTGCCGTTGTAACGTAATGTCCAGTCGAACTGGATGCGTTCGCCAATTTCGTGGGAAGAACGCAACTGCCAGTAGCTGTGCGGGTCGTTGATCAGGATGCCGATGCTGCTGGCGTCCTTGCTGCCTGGCTTGAGCCTGGTGTCGATGTCCTGCACCACCAAGCCGGCATTCAGGCGCCAGCGCAGCATCGGTTGCCAGCGCGCCCACAGTTCGATGCCGCGCGTGCGCCCTTCGGCCAGGTTGCGGAATTCGAAGATGCCGCGGTAAGGTTCGGCCGTGGCGTTCGGCTCCAGGGTGCGCAGCTTGTCGTAATCGGCGTACCAGGCCGTGGCCGAGTATGACCAGTTCTGCCCCGGCTGCGCCCGGTAGCCCAGTTCCAGCACCTTGGCCACCTCCGATTCGAACTCGGGGCTGGCGCCGACTGCGAAACGCGGCACGCCGCCGATCATGACCGGCGTGGGCGGCTGCACGAAGTCGCGGTCGGCGCGCGCCGGCGCCCGTACCGTGCGCGACAGCGCGCCCCAGACCGTTTGCCTGGCATCCGGGCTCCACGCGAGGCGCAGCGTGGGCAGCACTTCGGAGCCCGTGTAGGTGTTGTGCTCCACCTTCACGCCGGCGGTGGCGCGCAGGTTCGGCGACAACGCCGCCTCGTCCTGTGCGAACAGGTTCCCCCAATGCATATTGCGCTCGTAGGGCCAGAAGCCGAAGTTCGGCCCGGGCGTATTGTCGTCGCGCGAATGGCGATAGCCGCCGCCCCACGACAGCTTGTGGAGGCCGAAGCGCACGTCGTGCTGGCCTTCCAGCTCCACCGTATCGAGCCGGTCGACGTAGGCGTTGGGCTGGTTGCGTTCCGTGTGGTCCAGCACGAACTGCAGGCGCAGCGCACTGTCTTCGCCCAGCTGGCGCATGTAGCGCGCCACCAGGTTGGCGCCGGACAGGCGGATATCGCGCGTGCCGAGCTGGCCCAGGTTGGCCTGGTAGGCGTCGCCCGACACGGCGAAGCTGCCTTGCTCCAGTCCCCAGTCGGCGCGGAAGCCGGCCTGGCGGCGCTGCATGCCGGTGTAGGTATTGAGGCCGGTTTCGGTCTCGGTGTCTTCGGAAGCCATGGCTTGCGCGTAGGCGCGGTAGTAGCCATTGTGCGGCAGGCGCCCGCCGAAGCGCAGGCTGGCGTCGCCCTCCCCACTCGACGCGGCGACCGACAGCAGCGTGCCCTGGCTGTCCTTCGCACTGCGCGTGATGATGTTGATCACGCCGTTGACGGCGTTCACGCCCCAGATGGTGGCGCCGGGGCCGCTGATCACCTCAATGCGTTCGATGTCTTCCATGACCACCGACTGGGCGTCCCAGAACACGGCGGAGAAGAATGGCGAGTAGACGCTGCGGCCGTCGATCAGCACCAGCAGCTTGTTGGCGAACGCGCCGTTGAAACCACGCGCGCTGATCGCATAGTTGCGCGCGTCGATGCGCGCCACTTGCAGGTTTGGCGCCAGGCGCAGTGCTTCCGGCAGCGAGCGCACGCCGCTGCGGCGGATATCGGTGGCGCTGATGACGAACAGTGAAGCGGCGGCCTTGCTTAGCCTTTCTTCCTGCCGCGAGACCGAGGTGACCACAATTTCATTCAGTTGTTCCAGCGTGAGGTCGGCGATGTCGCCATCGGCCAGGCCCGTAGCGCGCGCGCCGGGCGCCAGGGACAGTACGGCCAGCAACAGCAAGGGAGTGGGATTCCTGTACATGGCGAAGAGGAAAATTGTCGTAGGGAATTATAGACACAACTATCCGGCGCACGATTCGCTGTGACCATATTGGCAACAGTATGTGCTTGTAAATTTGACAGGGGCGCCCAATATGGGCCGGACCGCACAGACAGGAGAAGCCATGTTCCCGAAACCGCCCCGGCCCGAACCGCCGCGCAAGGCAGTCGCCATGCAGGTCGTCCAGCAGCGCGTCACCGGCGCCGTCGATACCACGACGATCGTCGTGCCGACGCCGGCACCGCAGGCGCCCCTGCCGGCGGTGCCAGACGACGCGCCGGCCGGTCAGGGCCGTGGCATCCAGCCGATATAGGCTGCGTGCAGGCTCTGGATATAAAGGCGGTCCTGGCTTTCCAGAACTGCCGTGGCTTCCGGGTAGGCGCCGGAAGGATCCTGCAGGTCGGCCAGCACCTTGCCTTCTTCGCTGAAGGCGAACACGTGGCCATAGGCTTTCGGCACCGGCCACAGGGCGCGCGGCAAGCGCAGCGTGAGCTTGCGCATGAAGGGCTTTTGCGCCAGTTTGTCGATGGTCGGGTTGCGCGGCTTGACCAGGCCGGCCCAGATCTTGCCGTCACGCCCGCGCATCAGGTTGTCGGGATAGCCTGGCAGGTTGTCCAGCAGGACTTCGCGCTTGCCGCTTTGCGCGTCGATTTTCCAGATGCGGTAGCGGCCTGTTTCGCTGACGAACAGGGTGCGCCCGTCTTCCGACAGCGCGATGCCGTTGGCGAACGAAAAACCGCCGGCGAGCACGCGCGTACTGCCCTTCGATGGGTCGTAGGCCAGCACGCGGCCGGTTGCCGATTGCTCGAGGATATCCAGCACGCTGGCCTCGAACGTGCCACCCCACTCGGCGGGCGCAAAGCGGGTCGAGGCGTCGGTGAAGTAGATCACGCCGCTGGGCGCCACCACGACGCCATCGGCATAGCGGATTGGATCGCCTTGCGCGACTTGCGCGGCCAGCACGGTGACCTTGCCGTCCGGGGAAATGGCCAGCAGGCCTTTCATCGCGTCGGCTGCAATCAGGCGCCCGCCGGCGTCGAAGTCGAAGCCAAGCACCCGTCCGCCGGTGTTGGCGAAGACTTCGCGCTGGCTGCCATCAGGCGCCATGCGCAGGATTTTTCCACTGGCGACGGCGGCGTACAGCTTGCCGTCCGGTCCCATGGCCAGATGCTCAGGGCCTTGCTCGGCGCCGATGTCGATTTTCTGCAGGCCGGCGAGCCTCGTGTTTGGCGCATGCGCACCAAGGTATCCCGGCGCCTGTTGTGGCGTCCACGAAACCGGTTCAGCGGGCACTGGCCACAGCAGCAGGTAGGCCAGTAACCCAGCCAGCGTCAGGCCGGCGCCGGCCGCGATCTTATGTCCCTTCGAGCTTTCCAAGAATGTCTCCCCATAACAAAGATGGCAGACATTTTAACTAATTGGCCCTGCCCGAACTGCGGCTGCACTTTCCCCGCCTGTGGCTTCCGCCGGCAGCGGCCACGAGGCGACGGCGCCGCGCTTCACGGCAGCCTCGTGATGCGCAAGGCCATGTAGGGACGGCCGGGCAGCGCGATGCTGCGGCCGTCCTTGTCGGCGAAGCTGTAGTTGTCGCGCTTGCGGATTTCGAACGTGCCCTCCACCGGCGTGACCAGCATGTTCCAGGTATCGATCACCTCGGCCTTGAATTTCATGCCATCCGCCAGGCCTGGCTTGGCCAGCACGAAAGGCCAGGCAACAGGCGCCTGGCGGCCGAAATAGCCCAGGTAGTACTGGCCAGGCTTGCCGGCAAACGGATACTCCTGCCATTTGTCGATCGGCTCCAGCCCTTCGGCCGGGCTGCCGGAAAGGATCTTGCGGAAGAACGCCAGCCGCGGCGGGCTTTCACCGCGCATGGTCCCGCCCTTGCCCAGCCAGGACATGTCGCCAGGGTCCTTGAAGATTTCGCCATGACCGACATAAGTGCCCGCAATCGCCCCCATCCAGAATCGCAGCACCATTTCCTGCCCGGACAGCTGCCCCCAGCGGCGCTCGATATTGCCCTCGTATTTCACCTCGTCGTAGACCACGGGCTTCGAGTACACGTCGCGCAGCAGCACGGCGCGCTCGAAGTCCTCCGCAATGGCGCCGCTTTGCACGCTGACGTGCGTTACCCAGGGCTTGGTGTGGTTGTACAGCACCATGGCATTGTGGATCGAGCGCAGGTGCCGGTAGGGATCGCGCTGCTGGACGATTTCGAAGTAGCGGTCCCACTCCGGCATCTGCTTCTTCACCAGGTAGTCGAATTCATTCGCCATCGACCACCAGACGTTGCGGTAGGAAGCCAGCCGCGCGACCACATAACGCAGGTAGCGCTCATTGACTTCGGCCGGCATCTGGTCGAAGCCCCAGAAGCCCTTGTCATAGGGATGGAACAGGATGACGTCAGCCTCGATGCCGAGAGCACGCAAGTCGCCGATGCGCTGCTCCAGGTGGCGGAAGAATTCGGGATTGAAGCGCGTGAAGTCCCACTCTTTCGGCGGCGTGCCTTCGAAGGGGAAGCGCGGCGGCTGGTGCCTGACGTCCTGGTTCGGAAATACCAGCATGCGGATCTTGTTGAACGGCCCCGCCGCCAGGGTCGCCAGGGTCTGGCGCTCGATGGATTCCGGCTGGTGGGTCCAGCCGTAACTGGTGGTGCCGACTTGCCAGAACGGCGTGCCGTCCTCATAGCCGAAATGATGCACGCCCTTCACCCGCACCGGACCGTGGTTGCCGGCCTTCGCGGCAACGACCGTGAACTTGCCGCGCTTGCCGTCGAGCGCCGCGCGATTGCTGTGGGTTTCGTACTCCCATTCGCCGACAGTATCCGGCATGAAGCGCACTTTGTACTGGCCATCGCCGTCGTAAAAACCCTCCACGGTCAATTGGCGCGTCCCTTGGCGGAAGGTGGCTGAAATTTCCACTTCGGTGAAGGGATTGCCGTCGCATGGCCCGCTCAGGGAAACTTCCTTGCTGGCCCAGCGCTCGACCAGGCCGGCGTCCTGTGCCTGCGCCCCCGCTGCTGCGAACAGGGCTGCCGCCAGCAGCGCGAGGATGTTCTTCATGCGTTCAGCTCCGTGTTGATGGTTTTCCCGGCTATCCGTACATTGGCAAGCCTGATGCGCCTGGCGTTGAAAACGAACCAGGGATCGGCGGCATTGCGCGGCGTGCCGAAATCAGCATCGGTGATGGAGATATCGCGTAGCGGCAGCACGGGGGTGCCGGGCGGCCCGTTATAGCTGCCCGGCACAGGGCCCAGCACCACCATGACCTGGTTGCAGGAGAAGGCCCCGTCCGGGCCTTGCACGTTGCTGGCGCGGATGCCGCTGAGGTGGACGTCGGACACCCTGGGCGGCCGGCTGCGCACGATATCGTCCGCGGGAGCGTAGTCGCAGTCGATTGTCAGCACCGCGCCGCCGCCGGTCGAGGGCATTTTTCCGCCCAGGCTGTTGCCCGGCAGGGGCTTGTACGGCCGTGGCGTGGTCTGCACGCCATTTGGCAGCGTGATGTTGCGCACGTGAAGGTGGCGCAGGTAGCCGCCGCGGTTCATATTGGTCTTCAGGCGGATCGCGGTCCACAGCGGGTCGCTGGCCCAGTGCGCGTTGCGGAACTCGATGTCCTGCGCATAGATATGCTCGATGCCGGCCGACATTTCGCTGCCCAGCGTGATGCCGCCATGGCCGCTGTTCATCACGCAATCCTGGATCAGCATATTGCGTGTCGGGCCGTATTGGGTGTCGCGGTTCTTGCCGGATTTGATGGCGATGCAGTCGTCGCCGGTATTGAATTCGCAGCCTTCGACCAGCACCGTGTCGCAGGCCTCCGGGTCGATGCCGTCAGAGTTGGGACCGATGCTGTCCATGCGTACGCGCTTGATGTGCACGTTGCGCGAGTTGAGCGGATGGTGGATCCACATCGGCGTGTTGACGACCATATAGCCCTGCATCAGTACATTGGTGCAGTCGACGAACTGGATCATCGAAGGACGCAGGAAATGGCCAAGGCCAAATACCCGCTTTCCCGGCGCAACGCCGGCTTCGGAAAGCGCCGGCAACAGGCTTGCGTCTGCGCGCCAGCCCTCGCCCGCTCCCTGTATCCGGGCCCGCGCCGCGGCATCGAGCTGGGGCGCCACTTCCGCCAGCGAAGCCGGATTGGCCGGGTTCGGAACGGACTGGTGCACGGCGCCGGGCAAGGCGCCTTTCGGGTTCATGCCCCACCAGCAGTTGCCGCCGCCGTCCTCGAAGGGAACGCCGGCCTGGCCGTTCAGGATGCAGCTCCAGTCTTCGCCGGTGAGGGCGATGTTCTGCTGGCCGCGCGCATAGACCATGGGGCTGAAGTTCAGGCAGTCGTTGCCTTGCCAGCGCGTGAGCACCAGCTTGCCGTTGCCGCCGCAGTCATAGTCGCCATCGCGCGCAAAGTCGGCAGGGTTGGCGCTGAACAGGATATGCGCGCCGGCCTGCAGGTGGACGTGAACGTTCGACAGCAGCGTGATCGGGCCTCTCAGGTACCAGTTCCCCGCCGGGATGACGACACGGCCGCCGCCCGCCTTGTGCGCAGCTGCGATGGCAGCCTTGACCGCGGCGTGGCTGTCATGCGATCCCGGCGCCTGCGTCTCCAGTTCGCCCTTGGCGTGGATAGTGGGATAGCCGTGTACCTTCGCCAGTTCGCAGGGCCTGGCGCCAAAGTCGCTCACCAGGTAGTCGCGCTGAGGAAAGCGGAGCGGCACGGCGAAGCGGCGCCGGATATCCTGCGCCCGCGACCACGGATCGGACGCCGCAACGGCCGATGCGGCGCTGGCAAAACCGAGCGTGCCCGCGGCGGCGGCACCTTGCAACAGCCTGCGGCGGCGCGCCGAATGCCGGACATTTTTACTCATGGCTGAGGGTTCCATCCTTTCCCGTTTGCGTATTGGGCGAAGACCTTGGCGCGGCTGTCATAACGGGCGGCGCCGGCGGGCGCCAGCACGCGCCCTGCTGCGCGCTGCGAAAGGTCGAGCGGCCTGCCCGCCAGATCGGTGCTGCCGCCCTCTTCCCAGCCCTTGCCGGCGCGCGGCTTGCCATGCCAGCCTGCGGCATTGACGTGCGGCCCGACGCTGCAATTGATAAAGCGCACATTGTCCCAGGCCGTGGCCACGCCCGGCCGCGCCAGGAAGGTCGCAGCGGGCGGCACGTCGTTGCCGGCCGGCCCGGGTCCATGCGTCAGGCGGCTGTTCAGGAAGACGAAGCCGGGATCGTCTTCAGCCACGGTGCGCGCTTGCACCAGGTAGCCGCCGCTCGAGGGGTTGGCGCTGTCGCCTACCGAGCGGATCTCGGATTCTTCGAACAGGGCGGCACGGTTATAGCCCCACACAAAGTCCACGTTGCCCGCCACCAGGCTGCGGTAGAACCAGGCGTAGCCCTTGACCTGGATCGTATCCTGCTCGCTGAGGAAATCGGCCTCGTTGGCGATCAGGCGCCCTTCGCTGTTGAAGTTGAGCGCTTCCGCCTGCGCCCCAATGGTCTTGCTGCGCCATGTCGTGTTGACCAATGTCAGCCTGTCGAGGCGCAGCAGGTCCGCATCCTCGACCAGGAACACTGAACGGCCTCCGCCGGCCCCGGGTGCCAGCGGCAGCTGGCCGTTGCCGCTGCCAGGATTGACGCCGTCGCTGTTTTCGCCGGCGATGATGGCGCCATGGCGGCTGTCACCACGCAACGTGACATTGTCCTTGCCGCGCAGGTAAAGCAGGCCGTCGTGCTTGCCGTTGGCGAGGCTGATGGTAACCGGAGTCGCGCGCGGGATGTTCTGCATTGCGTGGTCCAGCGCGCCCTGCACGGTACGGAAGTCGGCATTGCCTGCCGGCGCCACGCGCAGCGCCGTGCCTTGCGGCGCGCGGTCGCGGGTGCGGAAGGTCCATCCGGCCGGTTTCGCGATGCCTTCGAACGGGACCTCGGCCAGGGTTGCGCCTGTGAACACCTTGCCGTCCACCAGCACGTAGTAGTCGGTGCCGTATGCCAGCTTGCCGTCATGTGGACGGATCGTGGCAGTAGCCCCATCGAGCGTGATCGCCTTGTAGCGGACGACGCGCTGCACGCCGTCCCGGCTGGCGCCGATTTCGTCCAGTTCCAGGCCGGGGCGGATGACGTCGACCGTCACATTGTCTTTGGCGCGGACGATGCGGACCGAACCGCTGTCGCCGAGAGCCGGCGCCTGGTCGAAACGAAGCTGCAGCCGCGTGTCGACCGGGACGTCGCGCTCACCGGCCGCCGGCGAAGCTCTGCCCGTAGCCAGTGCGCCGCTGCGCGAAGAGGCTGCAAACGCCGCCCCCACGCGGACCGCCAGCGTCGCTGCCACGTTCGGATCTTCCGCACTGGCGAGCGTGACTGCCGCAAAGCCGGCGCTGCGGGGCGCCAGCACGAGCTCATCGCCGTCCACGCTGGCATCAAGCACCGAGGCATCGCTCGAGCTGGCGGCAAAGCGCAGGGCACGAAGGCCGCCGCGGCTCGCGGCGCGTACCGCAAAGCGCTGGGGCGGATCACCGGCCTGCAAGGCAAGCTGCTTGTGCCGATGGGCCAGGCCGATGCTGGCCGGCGGCTGCGCCATGCTTCCCGCACGCAAGCCATCGATCTCGAACCGGCCGCCCTGCGCCAGCACGCCGATGCGCGGCGGCAGCGAATTGGCTTCGTCGACACCGATCAGGCGCGTGCCGTTCAGGTAGGCAGTAAGCGCCGCACCGTCGACGTCGACGCGGATCGTGTAGAACGCCTCGCCTGCATCCGGCTCGATGCGCACCTGCTTCAGGAATTTCGGCTGGCCGTCGATCATGCGGAGAATATTGACCGCCATCCTGCCGCCCGGTGCGGCTTCCAGGCCGAAGCCAAGCCAGTTACGGTCGTCGGCGTAGCGCGCAATGACGTAGCCGCTGCGTTTCGCGTCGGTCGCCGCCGATCCCGGCGCAGGCCTCAGGCGCGCCTCGACATAGTAGGAAGCGCTGGTCGCCGCCGCGGTTTCCGCAGCCGGCACCAGCGCCGCGGCAGCCGTCGGCGCGGCAGGCGAAACCAGCCAGGGTTCGCCGCGGCACCACGCCGCTCCGCCGGCGCAAGCAGCCCCTTCGCCAACGCGCACCAGCCGCACAGCCATGTAGGGCCGTCCCGGAAGTGCAATGCTGCGCCCGTCCTTGTCGGCGAAGTTGTACGTATCGCGCTTGCGCATTTCAAACACTCCCGGCACCGGCGAGACGGTCATGTTCCAGGTATCGATCACCTCCGCCCGCAATCTCGTGCCTTCGGCAAGTCCCTTGTTGTGCAGGACCACCGGCCAGGAAACCGGCGCCTCGCGGCCGAAGTAGCCAAGGTAGTACTGCCCCTGCCGCCCGGCGAACGGGAAGCCCTGCCATTTGTCGATTGGCTCCAGGCCCTGCGCCGGGCTTTCCGCCAGGATCTTGCGGAAGAACTCCAGCCGTGCCGGGCTCTGGCCACGCAGCACGCCGCCCTTGGCCCACCACACCACCTCGTCCGGCGAAGTGTAGGTTTCGCTGTGTCCGACGTAGGTGCCGGCAATCGCCCCTTCCCAGAAGCGCAGCACCATTTCCTGCGGCGTCAGGTTGCCCCAGCGCTGAGGGAAGTTGCCCTCGTATTTGACTTCGTCGTACACCACCGGCTTGTTGTAGACATCGCGCAACAGCACCGCACGTTCGTAATCCGTGGCCAGAGAACCGCTTTGCACGCTGACATGCGTCACCCAGGGCTTGCCATGGTTATAGAACTCGAATGCATTGTGGATGGAGCGCAGGTGCTGGTAGGGATCGCTCGCCTGCACGAGCTGGAAGTAGCGGTCCCAGTCCGCCATCGACTTCGACTTGATGAAATCGAACTCGTTCGCCATCGACCACCACACGTTGCGGTAGGCCGCCAGGCGCGCCACGATGTAGCGCAGATAGCGCTCATTGGCCTCCTGCGGCATGGCGTCGAAGCCCCAATGCCCCTTGTCGTAAGGGTGGAACAGGATGATGTCCGCTTCGATCCCGAGATCGCGCAACTGTCCGACGCGCTGCTCCAGATTGCGGAAGAAGGCCGGATTGAAGCGGCTGAAATTCCACTGCGAAGGCGCCTTGCCCTCGAATGGATACAGCGGCGGCTCGTTCTTGTTGAATTCATAGCGCTTGGGGAACACACCCATGCGCAGCTTGTTGAACGGTGCCGTGGCCAGCGTGCGCAAGGTCTGCTCCTGCAAGGCCGCCGGCTGGTTGGTCCAGGAATAGGACGTGGTGCCGACCTGCCAGAACGGCGTTCCATCGGCATAGGCGAAATGCCAGGTGTTGTGCACGCGCACCGGCCCGCGGTTGCCCGGCCTCGGCGCAACCACCTGGATCTTGCCCGTCTTGCCGGACAAGGCGTCCCGGTTGCTGCGCGTTTCATACTCCCAGGTGCCGACGCTGTCCGGCATGAAGCGGACCTTGTACCTGCCGTTGCCGTCGTAAAAGCCTGCCACGGGGACGCTGCGGCCCCCTTGCCTGAACGTGGCCGCCAGTTGCACGTCCAGGAAAGGGTTGCCGTCGCGGGGCCCGGCCAGCTCGATCTCGGCCGTGCCCCACTGTTCCACGGGATCGGCTTGCGCCGCTGCCGACAACAGCAGGACGCAGGCCAGCAGCAGGCAACGCAGCAGCATCTTAGAACTTGAACTCCACCGAGAAGCGATACACACGGCCCAGCATGTCGGCCATCGAAGTCACGTACCCGCCGCTATAAGTGCTGTTGGAGGTCAGTGGCGGCCATTCCTCGGTCAGGTTGTTGACGCCGAAGCTGAGGGTCGTGTTCTTGAAGCCAGTGTAGTTCACGTTCAGGTTGTACTGCTTGTAGGCCTCCACTTCGGTCAGGGTGGACCCGGCACGCGGGGTGACGTCGGTCACGCTCGAGTTATAGCGCTGCGACAGCGTGCTGGCCCAGGCGCCGTTGGTGTAGGTCACCGAGGCGGTATGCTTCCAGCGCGGGTTGATCTGCGGCAGGCCGGCCAGGCCGGCGTTCGGACCCGAGCCGCCGTAGCGGCCATCGTTGGTGATGATGCCCACGTTGCTC
Source organism: Pseudoduganella sp. R-34 (assembly GCF_049904655.1). Classification (NCBI taxonomy): domain Bacteria; kingdom Pseudomonadati; phylum Pseudomonadota; class Betaproteobacteria; order Burkholderiales; family Oxalobacteraceae; genus Pseudoduganella; species Pseudoduganella sp. R-34. The sequence continues at coordinate 2,751,950 of NZ_CP184572.1, read as the reverse complement.
AGCCAAGCACCGTTTTTCTCGGACTGGAACTCATACTTGTCCATATAAGTGCCGTCCAGTTTCGCGTCGAAGGTGCCGAAGCTGGTTTTCGGGAAGCGGTAGCTGGCCGACAGGTCCAGGCCGCGGATGCGGGTCTGGCCGCGGTTGGCCTGGCTCGCCACGATGTGGTCGATGGTGCCGTCCGCATTACGCACGAAGTTCACGTCGTACTTGGCTGGATTCTGCTGGATCTCGGCGATGGTCACCGCGCCCAGCACGTCGCGCAGCTTCAGGCCCCAGTAGTCGACGGTGATCGACAGGTCTTTCACCGGCTCCAGCGCGAAGCCGAGCGAGAAACCGCGCGATTTTTCCGGTTTCAGGAAATCGTTGTTCGGCGACTTGGTCCAGTAGTTGGTGGCGACGTTACACACCTGGTCATAGGTGTAGCCGGCCTTTGGCGTGCCGGTGCCCGCCACCAGCGGCTGCGAGCTTGGGCACAGGACCGGATCGTCCATCACCTGGTTGCGCACTTCCGGCGTCGGGTTCTGGATGTCGATGATCGACGGCGCGCGGAAGCCGGTATTCACGTTGCCGCGCAGGACCAGCTGCTGGAACGGCTGCCAGCGCGCGGCCAGCTTGGGGTTGACGGTGGTTTGCTTCAGGTCATAGTAACGGTCGGCGCGCACCGCTGCATTCAGCAGGAACTTGTCGGTAATCGGCGCATCGGCCTCCATCAGCAGCGAAGCGATGGTACGGTGGATCTTCTTGGCGACGCCTTGCGGGGTCTCGCCCACCAGGTCCGATTGCACCACGTTGCCTGCCGCATCGATGTTGTAGCTGCCGTCGGCTTTCTTCAGCACGTAGTCCAGCGGCGCATTGAAGGTCTGCGCGCCGTCGCGGCGCAACTCGCCCGAAACGGCCAGGGTCAGCGGGCCGCCCTTCAGGTCCCACACGCCCTTGGACAGGGTCACGTCGACACTCTGGTTGAAGGCCTTGTTAAGGCGATAGGTATAGTCGTCCGCCTGGATGCTCTGCAGGTAAGCCAGGCCGGCCGCGTCCTGCAGGCCGAACGGGTTCAGGGTGCCGTTATTGAAGCCTTCCTGCGCCTTGGTGTACGAGATATAGCCTGCGCCGGCACGCGTGTCGCGCTTCGACTCACCGTAATTCAGGCCGGCGCGGTAGTCCCAGCCCAGCACCTCGCCTTCGGCAGTCAGCACGATGCGGTCGTTGGTCTGTTCGTCGTTACGGTATGCCGGGCCAAGTTCGGCAGGACCCCACTGGAAGTAGATGGTCCGGTTGTTCATGTTCAGGTTACTGACCGTGCCCGGCGTCTTGGCCGGGTCGATGAACATGGTCGGCGTGTTGCTGCCGGTATTGCTGCCCACCACCTGAACGGCCGGCGTGATGCCCTTGCCCGGATAGTATTTGCTGGAAGCCGGCAGCGAATATGTGGTGAACGGGTTGGTCGATCCCGGCGCCTGCATGCCGCGGTATTTCTGGACCGTGAATTCGGAGTGCAGGATGTCCAGGTCCACCTTGTGGCCGCCCGGCAGGTTCATGCTGGCGCGGCCGCTGATGTTGGTGATCTCGCTGCCGTCGGTCACCGCATTCCAGTACAGCGGATTACGGGCGCAGCCCGGCGCATACACTGGCGGCGTGGCGGTGCTGTTGTTGCCCAGGGTCGGTGTGGCGTATGGCGACAGGCAGCCGGTGGCGAAAGTCGGGTTGTAGTTCGAGTTGGCGTTGCGCGCGAAGCCGAAGTTGGCGGCCGGGGTCGCGTTGCGGGCGTCCGGCGTGATGCCCAGGCCCAGCGTGCGCAGGATGGCAGGGTCGTGCTGCTCCGGGCGGTCGCTCTGGAACAGCGCATCCTTCTTCTGGTGGTCGATCGCAATATAGGCGTTCCAGCCGTCGCGCGACAGGTTGCCGGCGCCCAGGATCATGCCGAAGCTCTTCGTATCGGCGCCGCCCTTTTCCGTCGGCGCGTATTCGGCCTTGACCGAAGCGCCTTCGAAGCCGCGCTTGGTGATGAAGTTCTGCACGCCGCCGATGGCATCCGCGCCGTAGATCGACGCGGCGCCGCCGTTCAGGGTTTCCACGCGGTCCAGCGCCATGCGCGGCATCACGTTGACCGAGACATACTGGTCCTGCAAAGGCTCGTTGGCCAGGCGGCGGCCGTTCAGCAGCGTCAGGGTGCGCATCGGCCCCAGGCCGCGCAGGTTGATGATCGGCCCGGCCGCGCCGCTATTGGTGCCCAGCGACAGCGACTGCGGCATTTCCAGCACCAGGTCTTTCAACTCGGTGTTGCCGCGCGCCTGGAGTTCGCTGGACTTGATGGTGACCAGCGGGGTGGCGCCCTCATTGGCTACACGGCGGATCAGGGAGCCGGTCACCACCACCGAGGCCACCGGCTCTTCCGCCGGGGCCGCGGTCTGTGCGGCTGCCTGGTTCGCCATCTGAAGAACGGCCGCTGCTACGGCTGCTGCCAGCACGGCGCGTTTGGTTTGAGGGCCTGCAACGTAATTCATGAGTCTCCTCCAGTTGTATGATCAAATTGGTTTGATCGATTTTCGATTTTGGTATAACCACAGACTAAAGTGGTTAGGCCAATTTCACAAGAAGAAATTGCAAGCTTGTGCAAAAAAGCCACTATTGGCCAGTCCAGATTGTTGTTTTGGCCTGACCACATTAGAATTGCGCACATGGAGACCAGACTATATAGACAGGTGGCGGACAAGATCCAGGCGATGATCGCCACCGAGGGATATGGAAGCGGCGATCGCCTCCCGTCGGAGCGCGAACTTTCGGCCAAGCTGGAGGTGAGCCGGGCGTCCCTGCGCGAAGGGTTGATTGCGCTGGAGCTGGGCGGGGTGATCGAGGTGCGCAGCAATTCCGGCGTCTATATATGCGACCGTCCAGGGCACGCGCCCGCCCTGCCCGAAGCCGGCCCGGGACCGTTTGAAGTGCTGTCGGCGCGGCGCGTGATCGAGGCCGAGATTGCCGCCATCGCCGCGCAAGTGGCCACCGACCGTGCGATCGACGCCATCCTCTTCGCGGTGGAAGCCATGGAGCGCGACCACGACGACGTGGCCACCAATGAACAGGCTGACCGCAACTTTCACATGGCGATTGCCAATGCCACCGGCAACAGCGCGCTGGTGGGCGTGATGAACCACCTGTGGGACCAGCGCGGCCACCTGTGGCACAAGCTCAAGGAACACTTCCAGACCGAAGAACTGCGCAAGGAAACCCTGGGCGATCACCGCGCCATCCTGCAGGCCATCGCCAGCCACGACGCGGGCGCCGCCCGCAAGGCCATGCGGGTGCACCTTGGCCGCGTGACACGCACTTTCTCTGCTTAGGAGACTTGATTTGAACGCACCACGACAACTACGCCGCCGCAAACTGCTGCAAGCCGGCGCCGCCGCCCTGCTCGCACCGCAATGGCTGCCCGCGCTGGCGGCCTCCCCGCCCAGCCGCGCCAATGCCTGGCGCCGTGCCGACGCCATCGCCGCTGCACTGCGCGCTCCCGTCAGTTTCCGCAACGAGGATTTCCTGGTCACGGATTTTGGCGCCAGGCCTTGCGGTACCAAGACGGTCAAGGCCTGGGTTACCCACGACGACCAGGAGCTGGTCCCGACCCAGGCCGACGACGCCCATGACTGCTACGCAGGCTTCAAGGCGGCCATCGACGCCTGCGCTGCCGCCGGCGGCGGACGGGTCGTCATTCCCAAAGGGCACTGGTACTGCGCCGGCCCGCTGGTGCTGCGCTCCAACGTCCACGTCCACCTGCAAGCCGGAGCCCATATCCTGTTCTCGCAGTACCCCGACGATTACGCCCGCCACGGCGACTTCGACTGCGACGCAAACGGCAAGCTGGTGCTCTCGCGCTGGCAAAGCAACGATTGCCTGAACTACTCGCCCATGGTGTACGCCGTCAACGCCAGGAATATAGCGCTGACCGGCGAAGACTGGACGTCGAAACTGGACGGCCAGGGCGGCGTCGCCTTCAACGAAGCCGGCGATTGCTGGTGGTCCTGGAAGGGCCGCAACCGCACCATGAATGCGGTCTCTCAGACCACGGCGCCCGGCTACAAGGAAGGCCAGCCGACGCAAGTGGTCCCCAACCCGCTCAACAAGCCGCTGGCGGAAATCGCCCCGGGCCTGAACGCCGCCCAGCGCAAGCTGATCGAAGGCGAAGGCGACAAATGGCGCAGCGACGAGCGCTACCTGCCTGCCTTGTCCGAAGCAGGCCTGCCGGTTGAACAGCGCGTGTTCGGCAAAGGCCACTACCTGCGCCCGCCGATGATCCACTTCATCAACTGCAGCAACGTCCTGCTGCAGGGCTACCATGTGCAGAACACCCCTTTCTGGCAGCACCACCCGGTCAACTGCCGCAACCTCGTGATCCGCAAGGTCCACGCCGAAAGCCGCGGCCCGAACAGCGACGGCTTCGATCCTGAAGCCTGCGACCATGTGCTGGTGGAAGACTGCGTCTTCGATTCCGGCGACGACTGCATTGCCATCAAGGCCGGCAAGAACCGCGACGTCCAGTACGGCCCGACGCGCAATATCGTGATCCAGGGCTGCACCATGCACAGCGGCCACGGCGCCGTGACGCTGGGCTCCGAAATGGCCGGCGGCATCGAGCACGTCTACGCCCGCGACCTGGTATTCGAGAACGTGCACTGGGAGACCGATCCGCTGAATATCGCCATCCGGCTCAAGACCAATATGAACCGCGGCGGCTACCTGCGCCACTTCTACGTGAAGAATGTGAAGATCCCGAATGGCGTCCAGCTCAGCCCTTCGCACTACGCCCTGCTGCCCGGGTCGCCGATCGACACCAGGGGGCTGGCCACCGCCGCCGGCGCCGTCGTTTCCTTCGACTGCGACTACCAGCCAGGCGCCGACAGCGTTCGCATCCGGCCGCCCGAGGTCTCCGATGTACACATCGAGAACCTCACCGTCGGCAACGTGACCAAAGGCGGCACCTCCGGCTCCTGCTACCAGGCCATTGCGATCCTCGGCCCCGTCGCCAGCGATTACAACGGCCCGCAGCCCGCACCGCCTGTGCTGCCGGTACGCCGGGTCACCATCAGCAACTGCGACTTCGGCAACCCGGTCAATGCTGCGCAGCCGGTCTGGCTGTATAACGTGGCCGGCCTCGCGCTGGAAAACGTCAGGATCGGCGGCAAGGTCCTTAAGGCTACCCTAAGCGCCTGATTGGACAAGCAGCGCGATCGCCAGTATGCTGTCGCGAATGATGATGGACAGCATACTGGCGCGCATCCAGGCCACGGCCCCGTCGCGCGATACATCCCTGCTGCAGGAACTGGTCGGCACTGTACGTCCCCGCCATGCAAATGACCTGCAACAGGCTACCAACCGCCTGCGCGCCCTGGCGCACCTGCTTGCTACGCGGCCAGAGTGGGCGCAAGCCCTGCGCGAATACCTGGCCGAAGTAATCGGACAGCGCAAGCTGGTGCACCTGCTCACCGATACCGGCGTGTTGCAGAACCAGGGCTTCTTCGGCGAGCTATGGCGCCGCCTGAATCACAAATGGCTGCCGCCGACCGTCAACGACGCCTACCTGAAAGACGTCTTCGGCCAGATCTTCAATCGCCAGGATGACTACAAGTGGGTCAACGGCGTCGAACCCACGGTCTGGCTGGACTTGCTCAATACGCTCCAGTTGCCGCAGCATGGCTGGCTGCAGGGGCAGGCGCTGAGTGAACTGCTGGAAGCCATCCAGGTGCTCTCCTACCGCATCAGCGCCATCGGCCTGGAGCCTGAACTGGTGCGCGTCCATCCGGACATCGAACGCTTCGAATCGCCCTTCCTGCGCCAGAATGCCGAAGTGGTGCAGCTGACCGAAGCCTGGCGCGCCCGCCTGGTCGACGCCCAGGCCGCAGTGCCGGATGCCCGCCACCTCGACGTGCTTCTCAGCCAGTGCGAAGAAATCATCGGCCGTGCGCGCAAGGCGGCATCGGTGCAAGGGGTGTCGGTCAGCCTGACCCGCCTGTTCCTGCGCCTGACGCAAAGCATCGGCCGCCTGCGCATCCTGCTGGACCTGCTGGAAGCGCCCACCTTGCAGGAATCCCTGCCCAGCGCGCTCGGCCTGTTCCAGCAACTGGTGGAAGCCGACAATCGTAAACTGAGCCTGACCGACCTGTTCCAGACCAATACCGAGTTGCTGGCCTTGCAGGTGACGGAGCACGCCGGGCGTTCGGGCGAACATTATGTCGCCAGCACGCGCGCCGAATGGCTGTCCATGATGCGCTCCGCCGCCGGCGCGGGATTCATCGTCGGCTTCATGGCGACGCTCAAGATATTAATGGCCCGCCTGCTGCTTGCCCCGATCGGCTACGCCGCGCTGTATAGCCTGAACTACTCGCTCGGCTTCATGCTGATCCACGTGCTGCACTTCACGGTGGCCACCAAGCAGCCGGCAATGACGGCGGCGCGCATCGCCGCGGCAATCGACGAAGGCCAGAAGAAGCTCGATGAACTGGCCGAGCTGGTGGTCAGGGTGCTGCGCTCGCAATTCGTGGCGATCGTCGGCAATGTGGCGCTTGCCATGCCCACCGCCTTCGCCATCGCCGTGGGATGGCAGGCGGCGTTCGGCCAGCACCTGGCCGGCGCGGAAAAGGCCCAGCACCTGCTGCACGATATCGACCCGCTGCATAGCCTGGCCTTGCCGCATGCGGCAATCGCCGGCGTGTGCCTGTTCCTGGCCGGACTGATCTCGGGCTACTACGACAACAAGGCGGCTTATAACGATATCGCCGCGCGCCTGCGGCAGCTGCACTGGTTGCGCTGGCTGCTGGGCGAAAAGCGGCTGGGGCGCGTCACCGATTACATCGGCCGCAACCTTGGCGCACTTGCAGGTAATTTCTTCTTCGGCATCATGCTCGGTACGATCGGCACCATCGGATACGTGCTGGGACTGCCGATCGACATCCGCCATGTGACCTTCTCGAGCGCCAATTTCGCTTTCGCGCTGGTTGGACTGGACTACCAGCTCAGCACCGAGCAATGGCTGCTGTCGCTGTCGGGCATTGTGCTGATCGCGCTGACCAACCTGGCGGTCAGCTTCTCGCTGGCCCTGATGGTTGCGTTGCGTTCGCGCCGCGTCAGTTTCGGCCGCGGCCGGGCCCTGGCCGGCATGGTATGGCAGCGCTTCCGCCAGGCGCCGCGCAGCTTTTTCCTGCCGCCGCCCGAAACGTCCTGAAGCCGTTCGTGAATCAGCTCACCGCTTCCGTTGATGGCTTCACGCACACGGCTACAGGCAATCCTGACCGAGGGCCGGGTGCGGGCGGCAAAACTTGATATGAAGCCTTGCCGCGTGCTACAGTGCAGCACTACGCTCCGGCATGCCCGATCCCGCCTGCCGCCGCCCTGATATCCGCTGCACCCCACTCTTGTGCGCTAGCTTCACCATGAAACTGCATGCGCACGCCCACATCTTCCCTTATCCTGAATGCCCACTGCATTGATTTCGTCTACGGCGGTGTATATGCCTGGGCCTATCTTGCCATGGCAGGGGTAGCCGATCCCGAGATCATTGCCATTTTGCGCACACCCTTCGACCGCTGGGGCGATGCCCATCCCAGTATTGCCGACGTTGCCGAGCGGGCGATGCGCACAGTGGGAATCCAGCGCCCAGTCGAGGCCTACAACTGTACAATGCCATGACCAGCTTACAACTTGCCCATCCGAAGGAAGAAGCAACTTGGCTCAAATTCGGCAACCAAGAAGGCCCACCATTCGCCGCATGCTGTTTGCACTCGTGCTGGCATGCGCCCTCCCCGCGGCCCTGGGCTTCGGCCTGCTGATCCAGCACTTCTATACCCGCGAACGGGCCCAGGTCGAGCGCGATTCCCTGTTCGTCGTGCGCTCGATGATGCAGGCGGTCGACCGCGATCTCGACCTCGGCATCACTGCGGCCAGGGCGCTGGCCATGTCGGCGGAACTCGACCAGGGCGACCTGGCCGGCTTTCACCGCAAAGCGGTCAATATCGTCAATGCCAGCTTTCCCGGTTCGAACATCGTGCTCAGCACGCGCGACTCGGTCCAGCTCCTCAACACGCTGCTCCCCTTCGGCCAGCAGATTCCCGACCCCGGCAGCCGCGAACGTATCCAGCGCGTGTTCGAAACGGGGCAAGTCGTGGTGTCGGACGTCTTTATTGGCGGCGTTACCGGCAAGCCCCTGGTCGCGGTCCATGTGCCGGTCATACGGGGCGGCCAGGTCGTCTATTGCCTTTCGGTTGGCTACCAGCCCGGCAACCTGGGGCGCGTCCTCGCTTCCGGAACCCTGCCCAGGGATCGGGTGCTTGCCATTTTCGACCGTAAAGGCGTGATCATTGCACGCACCCACGAACCGGAGCGCTTTGTCGGCAAGCCCGGCTCGGACGCCCTGGTCAAGCGGCTGGGCGAGACCGATGAAGCCGTGTTCGAGTCCACGACGCTGGAAGGCATCCCGGTGTACACGATTTTCACCCGCTCCAGCCGCAGCGGCTGGGCCGTCGCGGTCGGCGTGCCGCGCGCCACCATCTTGCAGGAGCTGCTGGCCTCCGTCACCTGGCTTACCTGGATCGTGCTGGCGCTCCTGCTGGCGGGCTTCGGCCTGGCCTGGTTCATCAGCGGCAAGATCCGGCAGCTTGAAAGCCTGATCCACGAACGCACCGACCAGCTCGAGGACGCCAACGTGCGCATCAGCACTGTTGTCGACAGCGTCGGGGAAGGCATCGTCACCATCGACGAGCAAGGCCGGATCGAAACCTTCAACCGTGCGGCCAGCGAAATCTTCGGCTACTCAGCGCAAGAAGCCGTCGGCGCCGGCATCCAGATGCTGATGCCGGAGCCGATACGCGCCGCGCACCAGCATGGCATGCGGCGATTCCTGTCGGGCGGCGATCCGCACGTGATCGGTAAAGGCGCCGTCGAACTGCCCGCATTGCGCAAGGACGGCACCCAGTTCACCGTTGAACTGACCATCAGCGCCATCCGCGACGAAGGCAAATATCGTTTCGTCGGCGTCCTGCGCGACGTGACGGAGCTGAAGAAGTCGCAGGAAGCCTTGCGCGAGGCGGTCAAGGAAGCGCAGGCAGCCAATGCGGCCAAGAGTTCCTTCCTCGCCAACATGAGCCACGAACTGCGCACGCCGATGAATGCCGTGCTGGGGATGGCGCATCTGATGACCACCACCCCGTTGTCGCTGGAGCAGCGGCGCTACCTGACGATGCTGCGCACTTCGGGGCAGTCCCTGCTGGCACTGCTGAACGACATCCTCGACTTCTCCAAGATCGAAGCCGGCAAGGTCCAGCTCAATACGACCCGCTTCGAACTTGACGCGGTACTGCACGCGGTATCCACCATCATGAGCGTGAACGCCGGCGAGAAGGAGCTGGAACTGGCCATCGGCGTCGAACCGGACGTTCCGCGCATGCTGCTCGGCGATCCCCTGCGCCTGCAACAGGTGCTGGTCAACCTCACCAGCAATGCCATCAAGTTCACGGCAAGGGGTGAAGTCAGCCTGAAGGTCGAATGCGCGGAGTGCGACGAGCAGCGCTCCGTCATGCGCTTTATCGTGTGCGATACCGGTATCGGCATCTCGGCGGAACAAAAGGCCAACCTGTTTGCGCCCTTTGCCCAGGCCGACGAATCCGTCACCCGCAAATTTGGCGGCACCGGGCTCGGGCTGGTGATCTGCCAGCGCCTGGTCGAACTGCAAGGCGGCAGCATCGCGCTTGAAAGCCGGCCGGGCGAAGGCAGCACCTTCACCGTCACCCTGCCCTTCGGCGCCGTACCGGCCGGCCAGCAGCAGGCGCCAAGCGGCGCGGGCGCACGGCCGCTGCGCGTGCTGGTGCTGGACGACCACTTCACCAGCCGCGTCTACCTGTCCAAGACGCTGCAAGCCTGGGGCTGGGGCGTCGACGTTGCCTCCTCCGGGGCAGAGGTGGAGAAGATGCTCGCCCTCGCCGCCCAGCGCAACTTGCCTTATGACGTGATACTCGCCGATTGGAGCGTGCCCGGCGAAGACCAGCGTTATATCGAATCGCTGCGCCATGCGCAAGGACCGGCAGTTCCCGTGATACTCATGGTGAGCGCCTACGAGCGCAGCAAAATGCTCGAAGACGATGCCGATCGAGAAGGCCTGCTCACCAAGCCGATTACCGCGTCCGCCCTGTACGATACCGTGCACGAGGTGCTGGACAAGGCCGACCTGCATGAGGTGCAGGCGGATGCAGCGCCGGCCTTGCGCATCAGCGGCCGCCTGCTGCTGGTGGAGGACAACGCGATGAACCAGCTTGTCGCAGTCGGCATCCTGGAGCGCGCCGGCGCTACCATCGATGTCGCCGGCAACGGCGAGGAAGCGGTGCGCATCCTGCGCGCCTCGCCCGAGGCCTACCGCCTGGTCCTGATGGACGTGCAGATGCCGGTCATGGACGGTTACACGGCGACCCGCATCATCCGCCAGGAACTGGGCCTGAAGCTGCCCATCGTGGCGATGACGGCAGGCGTCATGGAATCCGAACGCGCCGATTGCCTGGCTGCGGGAATGGACGACTTCATTCCCAAGCCCCTCGATATCGACGAGATGATGCAAACACTGGAACGCTACCTGCCGCCTTAAACCCTCAGGATGCCGCGGAAGCCGCGCGCCGCGTAATACGACTCGGCGCCATTGTGGTACAGGAAGACATGGCCGTAGCGCCGGTCGCAGAACAGGGCGCCGCCCTGCTTGCGGATGTCGGCTGGCGTCTGCACCCAGCTTGAACTCTTGCGGTCGAATTCACCCAGCGTTTGCAGGTGGCGGTACTCGGCCTCGGTCAGCAGCGTGATGCCGATCGCCTTTGCCGCTTCCAGCGCGCTGCCTGAAGGCTTGTTTTCCTTGCGGCCATCCAGTGCGGCCCGGTCGAAACACAGGCTGCGCCGCCCTGCCGGGCTTTCCGGCGAACAGTCGCAGAACACGACTTCACCCGTCGCGGCGTCCACGCCCACGACATCGGGCTCGCCGCCGGTACGCTCCATTTCCTCGAGTACGCGAAGCTTGCCTGGATGCGCATCCAGGCGTGCCTGCACTGCGCTCCATGCCAGTTCCTGGTGGCGCTCCATGTTCTTGAGAAAGCGCTGTTCGAGGAGTTCGCTCAACTGATGGGATGTCTTCATCTTGAAACCTCGATCAAAGTCTCATATCAATCCTGCATGGCCCGCACCAGTTTCGTCATACCTGCGAAGCCTGTCCTTGGTCTAGCATTGTGCCACCAAAATTAGCGAAAGAGGATGATGAAGAAGATTGGTGCGCTGCTTGCCTTGCTCCTTGCAATCGCGACGCCTGCCGGAGCCGGGGAATTTGCCAAGGGAGCCGACATCGGCTGGCTCCAGCAAATGGAAGCCACCGGCTACAAGTTCCATGACGAACAGGGCAAGCAGGAAGACGCCTTGCAAATCCTCAAGGACCACGGCATCAATACGGTGCGACTGCGCACCTGGGTCAATCCTTCGGACGACAGGACGAATGGCCACAACAGCAAGGACGAAACCGTGGCCATGGCCGTTCGCGCGCAGAAGATGGGCATGCGGGTGATGATCGACTTCCATTACAGCGATAGCTGGGCCGATCCGTCGAAGCAGAACAAGCCCGCTGCCTGGGCAGGCCACGACTTCCCGCGCCTGCTGGAAGACGTCTACAGCTATACCTATGACGTCATGTCCGCCCTACAGGCGGCTGGCGTCGCGCCGGAATGGGTGCAGGTTGGGAATGAAACGCCGGGAGGGATGATTTATCCCGAAGGCAGCACCAGGAACTGGCCGCAACTGGCGCAACTGATCAACAAGGGCTACGATGCCATCAAGGCCGTCAGCCCTGCATCCAAGGTGATCCTGCACCTGGACCGCGGCAATGACAGCAAGCGTTTCAGGACCTGGTTCGACAATGCAAGGGCCAACGGCGCACGCTACGATGTGATCGGCATGTCGTACTACCCCTACTGGTTGCCCGGCAAGCCGGATTATAAAAAGTCGATCGACGCCCTTGCCCGCAATATGAACGGCATGGCCGCGCGCTACGGCAAAGAGGTCATGATCGTGGAGGTGGGCGGCGAAGACAAGCGCCCGCAAAACACGTATGAGATGCTGGTCGCCGTGCAGCGCAAGGTCAAGGCGGTGCCCAACCAGAAGGGCCTGGGCGTGATCTACTGGGAACCATTGGGCGCGCGCAGCTGGAGCAAATACCCGCTCAGCGCCTGGGGCGACGACGGCAGGCCGACCAGGGCGATGCAAGCCTTCCTGGCAGAAGAACCCTGACGCCCCTCCCGGCCTATCTGGAAAGCTGCTCCAGGTAGCGCTGTGCATCCAGTGCCGCCATGCAGCCTGTCCCCGCGCTCGTAATTGCTTGCCTGTAGATGTGATCCTGCACATCTCCCGCCGCAAACACGCCGTCGATCGAGGTCAGGGTTGCCATGCCGTCGAGGCCGGACTTCGTCCTGATGTAGCCGTCCCGCATCGCCAGCTGGCCTTCGAAGATGCCGGTATTGGGCTTGTGCCCGATGGCGATGAAGACGCCGTGCACCGCCAGCGCTTCCAGTTCACCGCTGGCGTCGCGCAGTACCGCGCCGCTTACTCCGGCATCGTCGCCCCGGACTTCGTGCAGCGTCGTGTCGAGTTTCAGGACAACCTTTCCCTCGGCAACCTTCGACATCAAGCGGTCGACCAGGATTGGTTCTGCGCGGAACCGGCTGCGCCGGTGGACCAGGGTCACGCGCGCCACAATATTCGACAGATAAAGCGCCTCCTCCACCGCGGTATTGCCGCCGCCCACCACCAGCACTTCGCGGCCACGGTAAAAGAAACCGTCGCAAGTGGCGCAGGCCGACACACCGCGTCCCATGAATGCCTGCTCCGAGGGGAGCCCCAGGTACTGGGCCGAGGCGCCGGTGGCGATGATCAAGGCATCGCAAGTGTACTCACCGGCATCGCCGACCAGCCGGATCGGGCGCTCATCAAGGTGGGTGGTGTGGATATGGTCGAAAATGAAGCGGGTGCCGAAGCGCTCGGCATGGTCGCGGAAGCGATGCATCAAATCCGGCCCCTGCACGCCCAGCGGGTCGGCCGGCCAGTTTTCCACGTCGGTCGTGGTCATCAACTGGCCGCCCTGCTCGAGGCCAGTAATCAGGGTTGGCTGCAGATTGGCGCGGGCAGCGTAGACGGCGGCCGTGTAACCGGCAGGACCTGAACCGAGAATGAGCAGGCGGGAATGTTGTGGCATGTCGGGATCCTCAAATAATCACAATGCAGGTTAATACCGGCATGCCGCGAAAAAGTTCATTCCTTCCTGCTGTAGTGGGCAATAAACCGCCTGGGCTTAGAAAGCCTTCTTGCCAGGCATCAGTTCGTGCGGGTGGCGCCAGCCAGGCAAGTCGCTGATGCGCTGTTTCCACGCTTCGATGTGCGGGAATTCAGCCAGGTCGATCCCGGTCTCCTCCGGCATGTAGACATAGCCAATCAGCGACAGGTCCGCGATGGTCAGGCGGTCGCCAACCAGGAACTTGTTGGCGGCCAGGTGCTTGTCGACGATGCGATAAGCGCCGATCGCACGATCTCGCAGGAACTGGGTGACGGGCGTGTCGCCGGTCTTCTGCAGGCCGTACATGAAGCGCAAGGTCGCGTAATAGCTGGTGAACTTGTGGTTGTCGAACAGGATCCAGCGCCAGATTTCGCGCTTCTCTTCATCGGTGCGAGGACCGAATTTGCCGGTCACCTCGGCCAAGTAGTCGAGGATCACGCCGGACTGGCTGATCTTCAGCCCCTTGTGCTCGAGCACCGGAATCTCTCCCATTTCATTGAGATTGTCACGCCAGCCTTCCGTGCGCGTCTCGCCGCCGAAATAGTCCACTACCACAGGCTCCCAGTCCGCGTTGGCCAGCGCCAGGAAAAGGGCTGCCTTGTACGAGTTGCCGGAAGCAGCAAAGCAGTGCAATTTGAATTCCGCCATCTTGGTCCTCTTGAGTTGGGTGTCGTCAGGCGGATAATAGTAAAACAGATTGACGGCGGCTGCAGGGCGGCGTTCAGGGCACAGTCCACTAGTTCAGGTAGCTGCTGCGCGCCTTGCGCTCCTTGCGGAACAACCAGGGTTCGAGCGGCTCGCGTTCCGCCCATAAACCGACCCGGGAGCTGCGCGCTGCGGCCTGGATTGCCGGCAGCGAAGGATCATGGTTGTACTGGGGGTAGACCCAGGCCATGCCTTTGCGCACCTGCGCCACGTTGGCGTTGACGTCGCCGCAATGGACCACGGCCACGGTGCGTCCGTAACGATCCTGTTTCCCCGAGTCGAGCGTCGCGTCGCGGCCAAAGCAAAGGTCCGACAGCGACTGCTTCGAACGCGCGCCGAAAGACTGTTTCTTTTCCGGCGCATCGATATTCGCCAGGCGAACCTTGACCGGACGGCCTTTGCTCAGCACAGTCAGGGTATCGCCATCGGAAACGCCGATGACGGTGTCTGCGTATGAATGAGTGCAAATCAGTGCAAAGATCAGTGCAAGCTTCTTAATTTCCCTACTCCACTTGTTTAGACGGGCGCAATTGTAGCGTCATAGCGCGACTTCCGCAGCGAGCTTGAACGTGCGCTGCCCACTGCTTGTCACGCTTCGCAAGGAATCGTGGCGGCCGTCCTCGAAAATTTGCGTATTGCAGGTGTCGAGACTCAATGCATTGCTTGCCGTGGCGCGCAAGGTCAGGCCTGGCCGCAATTGCCAGGCGGCGTTCAAGTCAAGCCGGCGCTCGGTGCTTCGCCCGGTCCATTGCGAGGCAGATATATGCGCCAGGCCGCCCTTCTGCAGGTTCCAGTTGAAGCCCGCCGTCACTCCCGCTGCAAAGCGAAAATCGAAACCCGCGTTGATGGTAAGCGGCACTTGCTCGCCAAGGCGGTTGCCCTGCGACGGCACGGAATCCACCTTCGACCAATTGCGTGCCACGTTCAGTCGCGCCATCGTCCCCGCCGCCAAAGCCAGGCGCCCGTCAAACTCCAGGCCGCGGGTCACGGCGCCGCCGATATTGCCCGGTGCCGCCACCCATTTGCCATTGTCCTCGAAAAGAACCGGCTCGATGACATTGGCGATGCGCCGATGATATGCCGCCACGCTGGCCATGCTGTCCTGGCCGAAATAGCTTTCGTACGCGGCATCGATACCCCATGCCAGCTCCGGGCGCAATGCGGGGTTGCCCTGCACATCGGGATTTGCCGGACCGTTGCCATTATTGACGGTGAAACGGCGCGGCACCAGGTCGCGCGTATTGGGCGCCTTGTAGCTGCGTGCAAGGCCAAGCCGCAGCTGGTCGCGCGAACCGGGCAGGCGCCAGAGCAAATGCGCCACCGGGCTCCAGACGGCAGTGCTGCTGCTCACGTCCGCCAGGTCGCGTCCATTGGTCATCGTGCGCAGCCCTTCCCAGCGCAGGCCGATGTACGCCTCAAGTCCGGGCGATACCCTCCATTCATCCTGGGCGTACACGGCAAAGCGCCGCACGCGGGCGGTGTAACGCTGGTCAATCTCGCCAAGCGGCTCGCCTGCCGCACTGGCGTCCTCCTGTCGCCGCCATTCCGAACGCCGCGCCACCGAACCATCCCACCCTGCCGCCAGTACATGTCCGCTGCTGCCTCCAAGACGCAATTTTCCGCTGCTGCTGGCGGTATCGTCCGAGGCGCTGGAAATCACGCGGCGCAGCCAGACCGCATCGCCTGACGCGTCACTTCCGGTGAAAAGATAGTCGCTGTTGCGCCGGTTATGCGCCAGGCCAGCCTTCCAATCGATGCGGTTTGCGTCCCCAAGACGATGACTGGCCTCGATATCGCTACGCGCGATGCCGATGCGGGCATCGGCCATGTATGCGCTCACCGGGAAATCGCTCGATGCGCCGAGCAGCGCAGTTTCCCCGCTACTGCCACGGTTGCGATTGCGGACATGGTCCAGCAGGCCTTGCCAGGCTACCTTCGTTCCGCCGTCGAATTTCCAGGTCAGGCGCGGCGCCAGGCCGATGCGCTCCGTGGCCAAGAAGTTCGCTTCGGCAGTCAGTCGCCGGGCCGACAAGGTGCTCTCGAAAATGCGGCTTGCCGGCGCGCTCTTTCCGCGTGCGGCCTGTATCGCCACGTTGCCGGAATAGTCCTCGCCGGGACGCGACAGGTCGAACGACGCTTCTGGAGACAAGCCGGCGCCAGCGTCCTTGCCGGCCAGCGAGGCCAGCGACCGGGCCCGCCCAGTGCTTCGGCGCAAAACGATATTGATGCTGCCGGCGATGCCTTGGGTGCTGCTGTCGGCAGTTGCACTGCGCAGGATCTCGATACGTTCGACGAGCTCCGGCGCCAGGCTCTCCAGCGAGAACCCGGGCGGCGCCGGTTCGCCATTCAGCAAGAATTGCGTACGCCCGCCGCCCAGCCCCCGCAACTGCACCTGCCCCCCGTTTACCGTAACTCCCGGCTGGCGCTGCAGGGCCTCGGACAAGGTGGAATCGCCGTAGCGTAACAGCTCATCGCGTGAAACGATAACCCGGCCCGCGCCGTCATCGCGGCGTTGCTGCAAGGTGCTGGCCGCTTTGACCTCGACACTCACCATCTCGCTTTCGGCGCTGGCGCAAAGGGGAAACAGGAACAAGGAAAGCAATATTCGCATCGTAAAGACCCGGTTGTAAAAGAACGATGCGCATTGTTGGCGAAACCTTGGGGAAGCCGATACGGAGTGTGACGAACACCCGGCCCACCGGGACGAACGCCCGAATGCGGCTGCTATACTGCCGCGCCATGGACCGACTACATTCAATGCCATCCTGGCTGCGCGCCTTGCTGGCCAACTTCGCGCTGTGGACGCTGGTCTGCGCGCTGGCGGGCATCACCACCTACGGCGACCGTATCGAAAGTGGCGACACCCGCAGCTACTGGCAGATGACCGCCGGCTGGTGGTTTGGCTACTCGGCGATGATGTTGCAAAGCTATATGCTGTACATGGTCTACCGCCGCCATCCGGAATGGCTCGCCAGCATGCGCCGCGTCGGCCTTGGCTACCTTGCCTATCTCGCAGTAGGCTGGCCCACTGCAATGCTTGGTCTGGCATTCCGCCGCTGCGTCAAATTCGACATCGACCCGACCTTTGGAAACGCCTGGACCTACGTGGCCACGATGGACAAACTCGAGTGGTTTATCGAGTACGTGCTGCTGACGATGGCTTTTGGCATCGTGGTGGCGCTACTGCTGTGGCGCCAGCGCCGGCAGCAAGACCGGCAACTGGCCCAGGCCCTGCTTTCGCTTGAACGCCAGCGCTTGGCCGCCGTGCGCGGCCAGCTTGAACCGCACTTCATCTTCAACACCTTGAGCGCGATCGGCGCCCTGGTGCGCATGGACGACAAGGCGCTCGCACTGGACGGCCTGGCCCGGCTGGGCGACCTGCTGGAATATGCCTTGACGAGCAGCGAAAGCGATTGGGTGGCGGCCGGCAAGGAACTGGAATTTGTCCGCAGCTACCTGGACTTGCAGCGCCTGCGTTTCGGCGAGCGCCTGAAAGTACGCATTGCAGGCGCGCATTTGCTGGACGACGGCATCGATTGCCCTCCGATGCTACTGCAGCCGCTGATCGAAAATGCCTTGCGCCACGACCTTGAATGCCATGAAGGCGACAGCGATATCGACATGGCGTTCACGCGGCATGGTGACCGGCTCACGGTACAAGTATCGAATCCGGCCCGCATGCACGCTGCACCTTCGGCAGGCCTTGGCATTGGCCTGCGCGGCATTCGCGCGCGCCTCCAGCTGGCCTACGGCGATGCAGCCACCCTGGCGACGTCGCGCGCCGGCGGCCGCTTCCTCGCGGAGCTTTCCCTTCCCTGGAGGTCGCAGCCGTGAAAGCGCTGATCGTGGACGATGAGGCGCACGCCCGCACCAACCTCCGCTTTGCCCTGGAGGCATTGCCGGGATGGGAGATCGTGGCGGAATGCGCCAGCGCCTCGGCCGCACGCACCTTCCTGGAAACCGGCGGTGCGGATATCGTGCTGCTCGACGTGCAAATGCCGGTGGAGTCGGGACTCGACTTTGCGCTTGAACTGAGCCGGCGCGAACTGCCGCCCTTGATCGTGTTCGTGACGGCACACCGGGGTCACGCCCTGGAAGCATTCGACGTCCACGCGCTCGACTACATCGTCAAGCCAGTGGATGAACGCCGGCTGCAGCAGGCCCTGGAACGCGCCGCCAAGCTGCTCGACCAGCGCGCCGCATACACGCAAGCCCTGCGCGGCTTCGTCGATCCCCGCCCCGGCTACTGGACCGAACTGGCTGTGCGCTCAGTCGGCAGGATAGACCGGGTCAACCTGTCGGAAGTGCTGTGGATCGAATCCGCGGGAAATTATGTGGAACTGCACCTGCCGCAGCGTACCTTCCTGCACCGCAGCACCTTGACGGAGCTGGAGCGCTACCTGGACCCGGCGCAATTCCTTCGTATTCACCGCCGCATCCTTGTGCGCAGCAGCGAAATGCTGGCCGTTCGCCAGATCCAGGAAGGAAGCCACGAACTGACGCTGGCCGGCGGTGCGCAACTGCCGGTCAGCGAACGTTATGCCGCGGCGGTAAAAGACGGCCTCGCGCGGCCTACTCTACCCAGCTGAAGCCATCGCGCGCCAGCAGCGCGAACGATTCGGACGGGCCCCAGGTGCCGGCAGCATAAGGATTCGGCTTCTCGGCCAGGGCGCTCCAGCCGTTGATGATCGGATCGGCCCATTCCCATGCAGCTTCCAGTTCGTCGCGGCGCATGAAGTGGGTCAGGCGGCCGCGCACCACGTCGATCAGCAGGCGCTCGTAAGCTTCGGCCCTGCGCTGCGAGAATGCGGATTGCAGGTCCAGGTTCAGCGCCACCTGCTGCATTTGCATGCCGCTGCCGGGCTGCTTTGCCATGAGCTGCAGCTTGATCGCTTCTTCCGGCTGCAGTTCGATCACCAGCCGGTTGGCTACCCCGCCCGGCGTCTCAGGGAACAGCGGGAACGGCGGGTTGGCGAATTCGATCACGATCTTGGACGAGCGGCGCGCCATGCGCTTGCCGGTACGCAGGTAGAACGGTACCTTGGACCAGCGCCAGGTATCGACGTAAGCGCGCATCGCCACGAAGGTTTCAGTGCTGCTGCCCTCCGGCACGTTGCGCTCCTCCAGGTAGCCCGGCACTTCCTGGTTGCCGCTCACGCCGCGCACGTACTGGCCCCGGACGGTATCGCGCGCGATCGAGGCAAGGCTGAAGCGGCGCAGCGAGCGCAGGACCTTGAGCTTCTCGTCGCGCACCGCATCCGGCGCCAGCGAGGCAGGCGGTTCCATCGCAACGATGCACAGCAGCTGCAGCAAGTGGTTCTGCACCATGTCGCGCATGGCGCCGGCGCTGTCGTAGAAGCCGGCGCGGCTGCCCACGCCTACTTCTTCGGCAACCGTGATCTGCACACTGGTGATATTCGGCGCACGCCACAGCGGCTCCAGGATCGAATTCCCAAAGCGCAGCACCATCAGGTTCTGCACGGTTTCCTTGCCCAGGTAGTGGTCGATGCGGTAAATCTGCGATTCTTCGAAATGCTTGCCGACCGCTTCGTTGATCTCTACCGCTGACGCCAGGTCGCGGCCAAGCGGCTTTTCGAGCACCACGCGCGCGTTGCGGTCAACCAGGCCGGCTTCGGCCAACTTGTCGCAGATGGTGGTAAACAGCGACGGCGCCGTGGCCAGGTAGAAAACCCGTTCTGCACCAGGACGCGAGACCTTGGCCAGCGGCGCCATGCCGTCTTTTTCCACGTCGACCCGCACAAACGCCAGCAACTGCAGAAAACTGCGCCAGGCCTCGTCCGTGAAATTCTCCCCGCTGATGAAGGGACGCGAATGCTCCTCGACGAAGGCCAGGTAGGCCGCGCGGTCGTAGTCCTGGCGGCCGGTGGAAATGATGTGGGTCCCGGGCGGCAGGTTGCCATGCAGGTGCGCCATATACAGCGCCGGAAGCAGCTTGCGCATGGCGAGGTCGCCCACCCCGCCAAAGATGATCATGTCGAGGGGCAGGCTGGAGTCGAATTGTGGAGCAGAGGTCATGTCGAGGCTCAAAAGTGTTGGTGGTAGCGGGTCGGATTGATAATAATACCCAAACTCTCGCCGGGCGGCAGGACGACGACAAAGGAGGAGGTTTGCCAGGACTGTTAAGATCAGCGATTGGGGGCGCCGTGCTGCTCATGGCCCTTTCCTCCTGGGCAGGTGGAGTAGTTTGCGAGCCGCCCTACTATCGCCCCGAAAACGGCGGCCCGGAGCGCGAACTGTGCGCGATCCAGGCGGCCGCAAAGCGATTCCTGGACCAGCAGAACATCCGCGACAAGACCGACTGGCGGCCACTCGGCCCCGATATCAGGATGATGTTTGAACCCTGCCTCGTTCCCCTGGGCGCGACCTGGGCCATATACGAAGCCCGGAAAAGCGTGACGGTGAGTTGCGACCGCACCGATCCATCGGCCTACAAGCGCACCTGGAAGGCCGCGGTCGACATCTACAGCGAGAGCGAGCAGCTGAACTACCATATCCACAAAGCGGCGAGCACATTCGTACGCCGCGAAAACGCGCGGCGCAAATCTAACCGCAAGGCCGGATACCCGGCAAATGAGACCCAGGTGCCCAAATGCGCGGTCCCCCTCGCCGTCGAATGGCGGGACGGCGCCAGGAACAGTGTCGATGTGATCTGCCGCCAGGCCGTCCAGACCACCTGGGGCAAAGGCAAATGGCGAGTCAAGATACCTGTCGGATGATCCTGTGACCAGCACCGGCGCCGGGAATTTAGTTGTTCTTGACTACCAGTTGGTGCAAAAACTAAAATTGGTTGACTAACACAACCAATCCGCCATGAGTACCAACGAAAACACTGCTCAGCTTTTCCGCGCCGTCGTGCGCCTATTCGTTCGCGACCAAAGAGAAAACGCAGGGTGCATGGACGGTGGACAGACGGTACGCTGCCACATACTCAACGAATTGCTGCGCGAAACGCCCCTGCCACAACAAGCATTGGTCAATCGCCTCGGCCTGGACAAAGCATGGATCAGCCGAGCTGTGGACGGCCTTTGCATGGAAGGATGCCTGTCGAAGGAACCGAGCCAGCGCGATAGACGCAGTGTCATGCTGTCGCTCACAGCCAAAGGCAAAGCTCGCGCTGCTTCCTTGAATCTCCAACTGAATCAACATGTAGAAGGCTTGCTAGCGGATGTTCCACCTGCACAAAGGGCCGCGCTGCGCAATGCTTTGCAAACCTTGCACGCCGCGCTGAGCGCACCTGATGAAAGATCGAGGGTCAAATGCCAGAAATAACGTTACGCCCCATGCGTCCGGAGGATTGGCCTGCGGTCCGCAGCATCTATCTCGAAGGTATTGCCAGCGGAAATTCGACCTTTCAGACCGAAGCACCAGACTGGGAACAATGGGACGCCAACCATTTGCAGGCCTGCCGCCTGGTTGCCGTGCAAGGCGATTCCATCGTCGGCTGGGCAGTCCTGGCGGCGATATCGGCTCGCCCGGTCTACCGCGGCGTAGCTGAAGTCAGTGTCTACGTAACACCCTCTGCCCACGGACAAGGGGTTGGCAAGGCCCTGATGCGGGAATTGGTATCGGCCTCGGAACAACACGGTTTCTGGACTTTGCAAGCTGGCATATTTCCGGAGAATGTCGCGAGCCTGGCTGTGCATGCAAGCGTCGGGTTCCGCCAGGTCGGCCGAAGGGAAAGGATGGGGCAGTTACACGGCGTCTGGCGCGATGTCGTGCTGGTGGAACGCCGCGTTACCGGCGACGTTTGCTGATTGGCCTTCACGCTCCTGGCGCTACACCGCTGCCACTGAATGGCGGACGCCTTTCCGGATGGCCTGCGTGAACACTGCGAAGGAAATGAGCGACATCGCGAGCAGGAGAATCAGTACTTGACGAGGGCCGATCACGTCAAACGACATTGCCAGCACGAGCGGCCCACTGGCCTTGGCCAGCAGCGCCGGCGCCGCAAGCGCGCCGGATATCGCCCCGTAATGCAGACGGCCGAACATCGCTGCCGGTAGCGTCCCGCGCAGAATGGTAAGCACCCCATTGCTGAGTCCATACAGCAGGCAGAAGGCCGCGACACCCCATGCCTGGCTTCCAAATGCAGCAACCGCGAACAGCGCCACCGGCAATGCTGCGAACGTATAGATCCCCACGATCGTCGGCGGCCTTCCGTTGCCCCAGGTACGCTCGATGAGCCGTCCTGCCACCTGCATCGGTCCAATCAAGGCCGCCAGCATCAAGGCAAGCTCCATCGAATGTCCCAAGGCCCGCATGACGCGGATCAGGTGCACGGAAATCGCAGCAAAGATGAATGCGTTAATCGCAAAAGCTGCGGCCAGAAGCCAGAATTGTGGCTGTCGGATTGCTTGCTGCAGCGTCGCACCGGCGTGGCGCGATGCGGACGCTTTCTGCTGGTGCGCGCCGCCAAGAAGGCAATGCAATGGCGCACAAACCAGCAATTGCACAAGCGCGTAGAGCGTTAATGTATCTCGCCAGCCCAAATGCACCGCCAAGGCCTCGGTCAGTGGCCAAAATGCCGTACTGGCGAGGCCGCCCAGCAAGGTGACTGTCGATATGGCCCTTGCACCATCATTGGCGAGGGAGCCATTCAGCGTTGCAAAGGCTGCCTCGTACAGGGTGAGCGACATTGCAGCGCCAATCAAGGTCCAGGCGGCCATATAGGTGGCGTACGACCCGGCAACCGCAAGGCACCACAAGCCCAAACCAGCGGCCATGGACCCCGCCACCATGATCCAGCGACCGCCATGCCGGTCAATCGCAATACCGACCGGCGTTGCACCAAGCCCCGCGACCAGCACGCTCCAGGAGAATGCACCAAAAGTCTGGCTCGCCGTCAGCGCCAGGTCAGCCTGGATCCGGCTCGCCAGGACGCCGAAGGCGTAGTACAACATTCCCCATGAAATTACCTGCGTTACCGCCAGAACTGCAACAGGCTTCCGTATTTGCATTTCACCTCCTTCACTGCGCAGCCTTGCAGCAGCCAGGCAAGAACATCGACCACACCTGTTTTGCGAAAGACGACCTGGCCGGATACGTGGTCGGCCGATACAGGCCTACCGCAGCAGGATCATTGCCTTTTGCATGATAGCGGTAGGTGCCAAACACCATATCCCAGAGCACCAAAGCACGGCCAAAATTCCGGTCGCCGTCCCTGGCGTTATCGGCATGGTGCCAACGATGAACTTCATTGGTGCTGAACACATAGTTCAACCATCCGCTCCGTAGCGGCAGGTTCGCATGTTGCGTCATCAAGACGGGATAAGTCAGCGCAAGGTAGCCAAGCACAACGTCCGGCGGCGTGCCGATTAACAGAAGCGGTGCAAAGCCCAGAATGTAGTTGATGGCATGGTTCAAGGGATGGATGCGGAAGTTATTAAGCCAATACAGGCGCTGGCTGCCATGGTGCAGGGCATGCAGCCACCACAGTGCAGGCAGGCGATGATGCAAGCGGTGCGACCAATAACTCGTGAACTCGGCCAACAGGGTGGCGACCAGGACTTGCGTGGCGAAGGGCAAATCGGCGGGGAAGACTGCAGCACCAATCTCCATCGCCTGCGCTCCCGCCAGCGCCAGCACCGGTACCGGCAGTAGCCACTTCAGTAGCGGATCGACTACGCCAAACAGCAGCGCCGCGCTGGTGATGTCCGTACGGAGGTCGCCCTGCCCTGTCTTCCAATCAGGGCGGTATGTCATGTTCCGCTCTGCAAATCCCGCAGCGGCGAGAATCAGAGCGCTCGGAATCACGATCGCAAGTTCAAGGCTTACGCCAAATTGCCTGGCGGCCAGGAACACTCCGGCATTCAGAGCCAGCGCCATTGGCAGGAAAAAGCGTGCGAGCGAAGTCTTTATCACGGTACCTCCGCGACTGATGCGCAGCACGCGCTTGCTTTCGGCCGTGGGCTGCAAGCGGCCGACGTCGAACAACCAGCCTGTCCTTTGGCTTTTTCCGCCTCGTCCAACGCGCAGCACGCCGTGCTGGCATCAATGGCCGGACCACCACAGCAGCCGTCGCCTGGTTCGGCCTCGCCTTCATACGCGAGGCGCGTGTTGCACACGCCAGTTTCCGGCAGGTCCAGTTGAACGTCATCGGCAGCAGCCATGTCGCCTGCCAAGCTCGCCACGACCGAACGCACCTGCTCATAACCCGTCGCCATCAGGAAGTTCGGCGCACGGCCATAACTCTTGGCGCCGACTGCGTAGTATCCCGCCTCGGGGTGGGCCAGTTCCCGGTGCCCGTGTGGACGCACGGTGCCGCAGCTATGTTCGTTCGGGTCGATCAGCGGAGCCAGCGCATCAGTGCTTTCCAGCCAAGGATCGTGCCGAACACGCATTTCACGGGTCAGGTCCAGGTTCGGGCGCGCGCCTGTCGCTGCGACGATACGATCGACTTCGTTGATCACCTGTTGCTGGCCATCCGGCTTGTCACCGACAACCGTGATAGCTCCAGCCCCCTCCTGCAACGCGACCATTCGGAAATTGGTATGCAGCTCCAGCTTGCCAGAGTCGCGCAATGCCTTGAGCCGAAGGCCAAGCTGGCCACGAGCCGGGAGTCCATCAGCTTCCCCACCGCCGAAGACGCGAGCCAGTTGATCGCCGCGCGTCGCCCAGACAATCGATGTGCCGGGAACGGATTCCGCCAGTTCAGCCAGCGCCAGCAAGGTGCCGGCTGCAGAGTGGCCTGCACCTACGACCAAGGTGCGTTTGCCTGCGTAGTCGGATCGCTGCCCGCCCGCCACATCCGGCATGCCGTAGGCGATGCGGTCGTGCAGTTCCTTCTCACCCAGGGCCGGAATGCCGTTGGCGCCGAGCGGATTCGGGTTCGACCACGTGCCAGTGGCGTCAATGACTGCCCGCGCCAGGTAGTCTGCCTCACCATCTGGCCCCGCCACGCGGATCACAAACGGCGCCAACTCCCGGCCACGGCTTTTGACCTTGTCAAACCCTTGGCGCGTTACCTGGATAACTTTATGACCAAGCTTCAACACACCTGCCAATTCAGGCACTTTCGACAACGGCGCAAGATAGGAGTCCAGCAACTCCCCCGCGGTCGGCAAGCCATCTTCGGCAGGCGCCCGCCAACCATGACGCTCCAGCAGCTGGCGCGCGGCCTTGTCGATGTTGTATTGCCATGGCGAGAACAAGCGCACATGCCGGTAGGTATTCAGGTTAGCGCCTGCTTCAAGCCCACGCTCAAAGATGATCGGGCGCAGGCCGCACTGAAAGAGGTGTGAAGCGGCAGCCAAACCGACGGGGCCAGCTCCCAGCACAGCGACGGGGAGATCATTCAATTGCACCATGATGCGCTCCTTTCGAAGTTCGTCGAATTACGAATAAATAGACAAATTTTTTACAAGCTGCCGATCAACTGCTTGAACTGCTCCAGCCGTTCGGGATTGACGCAATAACAGACGCGCTGTTCGTCGGCGGAACCAAGAATCAGCCCCGCCTGCTTGAGGATGGTGACATGCTGCGAAATGGTCGAGGGCGCCAATGGCAACACATCGGCCAGGCTGCCAAAGTAGCAAGCCCCGTACGCTGCCAGGTAGCGCAACAACTGTACGCGAGCAGGATGCGCCAACGCCTTGCACAGCATGGCCACCTCGTCGGCATCCAGCTCGGGCAGGTCAGTTTTGGGGTTGGAGGTGCAGCAGCTAAGCATATTCATCAAGCGATTCGTCAATCTACGAACAAAGGTTAGCGCCCATGTCATCAAGCTGTCAAGATAATTCGATATTCTTTGAATTGTCGTATCGTTGTGCCATAATCAGGCCAACCCTTTAAAGAAAGTCACACCATGGAAACGAAAGCTGTATTGGCCGCCTTAGGGGCACTGTCGCAAGAGTCTAGGCTCAACACCTTCCGGCTACTGGTCCGGACCGGCCCGCAAGGCCTGGCAGCAAGCAAGATCGGTGAACAGTTGGATATTGCCCCATCCTCGCTGTCGTTCCACCTGAAAGAGCTGACCAATGCGGGCTTGATCGAGCCGCGACAGGAAGGCCGCTTCATTATCTACAGCGCCAACTTTGACACCATGAACGGCGTGCTTTCCTTCTTGACCGACAACTGCTGCGGCGGACAAAGCTGCGCCCCATCCTCCACCATCAAATCCTGCAAACCATGAACGTCCTGATCCTCTGCACCGGCAACTCCTGCCGCTCCATCCTCGGCGAAGCCACCTTCAACCACCTCGCTCCAGCTGGCTGGCATGCAATCAGCGCAGGCAGCAAGCCTGCAGGTTACGTCCACCCACGTTCGCTGGCATTGCTGGAGCGCGAAGGCATCTCAACCAAGGGCTATCACAGCAAGTCCTGGGACAGCCTGCCGGTCACCCCGGACATCGTGATCACCGTCTGTGGCAGCGCCGCAGGCGAAACCTGCCCGGCCTACCTTGG
Organism: Pseudoduganella sp. R-34; assembly: GCF_049904655.1. Classification (NCBI taxonomy): domain Bacteria; kingdom Pseudomonadati; phylum Pseudomonadota; class Betaproteobacteria; order Burkholderiales; family Oxalobacteraceae; genus Pseudoduganella; species Pseudoduganella sp. R-34. The sequence goes on along the minus strand of NZ_CP184572.1, from coordinate 2,725,496 downwards.
CCCAGTCATGCGCGCCCATTGGGGGGTTGAAGACCCGGCACACGCGACCGGCACCGACGAAGAAATCGACGCCGCGTTCATGAAGGCATACCGCATCCTGCGCCACCGCATCGAAACCTTCTTCGCACTGCCGCTGGAGGAACTGAAGAAGGATCCGGTACGCATGAAAGCGGAGCTGGAACGCATTGGGAAGGTGCAGCCATGACGCTCTCCCGGCGCCTGGTCGCCGAGGCACTCGGCACAGCCATGCTGTTGGCGGTGGTGGTCGGTTCCGGCATCATGGCCGAACGCCTTGCGGGCGGCAATGTGGCCATCGCCCTGCTGGCCAACACGATTGCGACCGGTGCAGGACTCGTGGCCCTGATCCTGATGTTCGGCACCATCTCCGGCGCGCACTTCAATCCCGTCGTGACGTTGTCGGAGGCCTGGCAGCGCAATGTTCCCGCGGCTGAAGTCCTGCCTTACATCGCGGTGCAGCTAGCCGGTGCATTCGCAGGCGTGGCGGCAGCTCACGGCATGTTCGGTGAAGCGCTGTTCTTCGCGTCCGAACATGTACGCTCTGGTCCCGCGCAATGGTGGAGCGAATTTATCGCCACGTTCGGCCTGATCGGCGTGATTATCGGCTGCTCCCGCAGCCGCCCCGCCGTCACGCCGTTTGCCGTGGCCGCGTACATCACTGCCGCTTACTGGTTCACGTCCTCGACGTCGTTCGCCAATCCTGCCGTGACGCTGGCCCGCGCAGCAAGCAACACCTTCGCCGGCATTCGCCCCGCCGATGCGCCTGGCTTCATCCTGGCTCAGTTGGCGGGCATGGTCGCAGCCACTGCATTGTTTTGCTGGCTCTACCCAGCCCCGCCCGCCGATGCCACCGTTGGCGGTACTGTAGCACCCGGCGATTTTGCAGACTCTCTCGAAAAGCACTGACGCATGAACATCCCTGAACTTCCGAACATCAAAGCAGAGCTTCTCGACGCTCCCAGCCTGGACAAGCTGGCGCCGCAAGGTGACATGAACCATCCGCCGCGCATCCTGATGCTATACGGCTCGTTGCGCGAGCGCTCATTCAGCCGGTTCCTGACCTTCGAAGCCACGCGCATCCTCGAACACTTCGGCGCCGAAGTCAGAATCTTCGATCCGATGGAACTGCCGATGGTTGGCAGCGTGCCCGAAACGCACCCCAAAGTGGTAGAACTGAGGGAGCTTTGCCTTTGGTCGGAAGGCCAGGTCTGGTGCAGCCCTGAGAGGCACGGCGCAATCACTGCCGTGATGAAGAACCAGATCGACTGGATACCGTTGGAACAAGGGAGCCTGTCAGAAATTTAGTGTGAGACCGGGGTCATGAAATAATACCGAAAGGGATTGTCCATGACCGACGTAATGACCACGAAGAAACCAAAAACCAAGAAGCAGTACCCGTTTCCCGTTGAACTGATTGACCAGTTGCTGGCCCAGGTGGAGAACAAGGATGCCGAGTCGATTCTCGGCGAATCGGGCCTTGCCGGCCAGCTGAAGAAGATGCTCGCCGAGCGCATGCTGACGGCCGAACTGACCCACCATCTCGCCACCGAAGGCGACGCCAAAAATCACCGCAATGGTAAGAGCCGCAAGACCGTGATGGCACCGGGCGGCGAGCTGGAACTGGAGATCCCGCGCGACCGCCTTTCCAGCTTTGAACCCAAGCTGGTAGCCAAGCATCAGCGCCGTATGCCGGGCTTTGATGACCATGTGATCGGCATGTATGCCCGTGGCATGACGGTACGCGAAATCCAGGCCCATTTGCTGGAGTTGTACGGCACCGAGGTGTCGCCAGACCTGATCTCCACGATCACCAGCGAAGTGATGGAGGAAGTGACGCAATGGCAGCAGCGCCCGCTGGAAGCGATGTACCCAATTGTCTATTTCGATGCGCTGCGCCTGAAGATCCGCGACGAGGGTACCGTCAAGAACAAGGCAGTGTACCTGGCGCTGGGCATTCGCGCCGATGGTCGCAAAGAAGTCCTGGGCCTGTGGATTGAGCAAACTGAAGGCGCCAAGTTCTGGCTGAAGGTCTTTAACGAACTGCGCAACCGTGGCCTGGAGGATATCCTGATCGCCGTCGTTGATGGCCTGCGCGGCTTCCCCGAAGCGATTGAAGCGGTGTTCCCGCAAGCACATATCCAGACCTGCATCGTGCACCTGATCCGCAACTCGATGACGCTGGCGTCGTGGAAGGATCGTAAGGAGCTCGCAGCAGCGCTTAAGCCAATCTACCAGGCTGCCAACGCTGATGCAGCCGCAGCGGCGCTAGATGCCTTTGCACAGGGCCCTTGGGGCCAGCGTTTCCCCACCGTGGTCGCCATGTGGCGGCGCCAGTGGGAGCAAGTGATTCCGTTCTTCGCATACCCGCCGGAAGTACGCTCGATCATCTACACAACGAACGCCATTGAGAGCCTATACATGCGTTTGCGGAAGATCGTCAAGAACCGCGGACACTTCCCGAGCGACGAGGCAGCGACGAAATTACTGTACCTGGCCTTGCGCAATATTGAAAAAGATTGGAAGATGCCGCAGCGGACTTGGAAGATGGCCGCCAACCAGTTTGCCATCCTGTTTGGGGAACGTTTTACCAACGCGATCAATTAACTAAACCGCGACCCCGGCACACAAAATTCCTGACAGGTCCGAACAAGGAGCTGTGCGTCCAAGCCAGGGCCGCACGCTGGCTGTCATGCAGGTGTGTGGCGGCTCGCAGTCGTTCAATGTGGTGAACACGCTGCGCCTGCTCGGCCGCTGGATGCGCATGTTCACGATCCCGAACCAGTCGTCCGTGCCAATGGCTTACAAGGAGTTCGACGATGCGGGCAGGATGCGCCCGTCCGCCTACTACGACCGGGTCGTCGATGTGATGGAAGAACTGTTCAAGCTTACATTACTGATGCGCGGACGAAGCGATTACCTGACCGACCGTTACAGCGAACGAAACGAACGGGCGCGAGCCGCCATCAATCGCCAGATCGAAAGGCTCTGAGTTTTCAGGGTTCTCCTCGCGCTGCCGGGCCATGGGCAGCATAGTGGGCATCGATATCATCAGCAAGCGACTCCGGATACGTAAACACTACCTTCGAGGGGTCGTATGGCATGTTGATGGTAAGCGAGTGCCTGGTCTGCTGGAGGCAGGCCATGACATTCTTTCGCTCGTCCTTGGGGAAAATGCCCCAATGCGCTTGATCGCCAAGTCCCGATTTGACAGGGAGGGTTTTTCGCGCCGCCTCATTGAGCTCCGCGTCGGATGGCAGGTGATGACTGCGCCAGTCCAGTATCGAAAACACAGGATCTACGCTTTTCCCGAGATCGATAAACCCCACCAACGCCAGGAAGGCCCTGTATTTGCTGGGCAAGTCCAGCGTAAACACCGAGCCGACAGGTGCGCTACATCGGATCTTCTTCGGCTTGGGCTTTGATACCTTGATCTGCCGGGGCTCTGGTTGCTTAGACAGCAGCCTCGCCTCCAGGGTGCGCAGTACTTTTCGTCGTGCCGAAACTTCACCTGGCGCGTCGCGCTCCCAAACAGATATGTCGCCACCCTGGCCGATCAGATCAAGTGCGCGAGCCCTGATATGTTCGTGGAGGCGTCCATACTTCCATGCTGTATCCGCCAATGCGAAATACACGAGGCACATGACCTCGCGGTCGTCGGCCAGATCGGCATAACCGTGCAGTATTTGCTCATAGGCTTCCGTGTCGGATCGCCCCAACTTCAAATTTTCGATGTATGCATCGCGCACTTCGCATGTCGTGTCATCCGAATACAGCGCAGGGCCCCAGGCACCCATAGTCATTCCTCAACAGTTAATCCTCAGTACTCTGAATCCTTGTAGGTGTCGTATTTCTCAAAATGAAAGACGGCTTCAACGATATCGTGCAGTGGAGCCTTCGCGTCCCTCTCAAGCCGATCTCCAGCGGGAGGCATGCCATCGACTGCATTTCTCAGCGCAATAAATCCATGATAGGTTTTCGCCAATTTGCGTCCCTCAGTTTGAAAGATCCTGCTGCGCGGCACGCGGCAACTACGCATCCTTAAAGGTGTCGTATTCAAGATAGTAGAACATGGCATCGACAATCTCCGCCGTCGATGCCAGGGGGAGTGCTGAAGTTTGTTACTGACCACGGCACGAACCATCGGTGCCTCCAGCCATTCGACGTAGCCTTTCCCTGCCAACTGCTCCGGAATATACCCGCCCTCTTCATCCATGCACTCTTCCATCTCCATGCTCGGAATGACTACGAACTCGGCATCCATAATTGTTTTGCGGTCGATCTTTGGCTTTGTGTAAAGCCCACCGGAATCGGGAAAGTTCTCAACACCACTTACCAGTGCCGCAAATCCTTTGAATGCCTGCATTGTGCTTCCTCCTGCGCAAATTTGGACGAAGAAAAAGAAAAAGCCCTCGATCGCTCGAGGGCTTTTTCAGTGTTCTGGCGGAGAGGGTGGGATTCGAACCCACGGTAGGGGGACACCCTACGCCTGATTTCGAGTCAGGTACATTCGACCACTCTGCCACCTCTCCAGGTACTGCATTTAACGGTGGTCGCCGTTGAGAGCCAAGATTATAGCAGCCCTTCCGAAAAAAGAAAGGGCTATTTTCAACTTTATGCGACGAGCTTCGTCAGGCCGCCCATATAAGGCTGCAGCACGGCTGGAATATCCACGGAACCGTCGGCCTGCTGGTAGTTTTCCAGCACGGCGACCAGGGTGCGGCCCACTGCCAGGCCGGAGCCGTTCAGGGTGTGCAGCAATTCAGGCTTGCCTTGCGCGTTACGGAAGCGGGCCTGCATGCGTCGCGCCTGGAAGGCTTCGCAGTTCGACAGCGAAGAAATTTCACGGTAGGTGTTCTGCGCCGGCAGCCACACTTCCAGGTCGTAGGTCTTGGCGGCGCCAAAGCCCATGTCGCCGGTGCACAGCTGCATCACGCGGTATGGCAGGCCCAGGGCCTGCAGGATGGTTTCGGCATGGCCGACCATTTCTTCCAGCGCTTCGTACGACTTCTCCGGATGCACGACCTGGACCAGTTCAACCTTGTCGAACTGGTGCTGGCGAATCATGCCTTTGGTGTCGCGGCCGGCCGAACCGGCTTCGGAACGGAAGCATGGAGTGTGGGCGGTGACCTTGATCGGCAGCGTTTCGACTGCCACGATCTCGTCGCGCACCATATTGGTCAACGACACTTCGGAGGTCGGGATCAGGTAGAAGTTCTGGCCTTCGCCTTCGGCGCCGCCCTTCTTCACCGAGAACAGGTCCGCTTCGAACTTCGGCAGTTGGCCGGTGCCCAGGAGCGATTCCGCGTTGACCATGTACGGGGTGTAGCACTCGGTGTAGCCGTGCTTGTCGGTGTGGGTGTCCAGCATGAACTGCGCCAGTGCGCGGTGCAGGCGAGCGATGCCGCCTTTCATGACGCTGAAGCGGGAGCCGGTCAGTTTGACGGCGGTTTCGAAATCCAGGCCCAGTGCCGCGCCTACGTCTGCGTGGTCTTTGACTTCAAAGTCGAAGCTGCGCGGAGTGCCGAATTTGCGGACTTCCACGTTGGCCGTTTCATCGGCACCGGCCGGCACGGATTCGTGCGGCAGGTTCGGTACAGCCTGCAGGAAAGCATTCATCTTGGCCTGCACTTCGGCCAGCTTGCTTTCGTTGGCCTTCAGTTCTTCGGGCAGGCTGGCTGCTTCGGCCATCACGGCGGAGGCATCTTCCCCTTTGCCCTTCAACATGCCGATCTGTTTGGCCAGCGAATTGCGCTTGCTTTGCAGTTCTTCGGTGCGCATCTGGATGGCTTTGCGTTCGCCTTCCAGGGCATTGAAGCCGGCTACGTCGAGCTGGAACTTGCGGGTCGCCAGTTTGGCGGCGACAGTATCAATGTCTTTACGGAGAAGTTGGATGTCAATCATGTTTTGCTGCCGCTACGAGGTTTAATCGAAAGGGGCAATTGTACCAAGATGACAGCACAACAACCGAGTTTTACGCCCTCCGGCGTTGTGCTGTCAGATCAGTGCTGCCTTTTCGGCTGCGGTCAGGCGCTTGGCGGCCACCACCACGGTTGGAATGCTGGTGTCCACCTTGGCTACAACCGGGTCGGCGGCAACGTGCAGGACCGGAGTGGTGGCGGTTGCAAAGCTGGTAACGGTGGCCAGGGCGGCTGCAATAACGAAGATCGCTTCCATGTGTTTCAGGGCTTTCATGATGTTCTCCTTCAGGTCAGTGTTGAACTACTTCCGTGCTTCCATGGTTACACTGTACCTAAAGCCTCCCTGCCCTGCCTTGCACTTGCGACGAAGCGCAAAAAACACGGGATGAAATGCAAATTTCAAACCGTACGGCCCTGCTCCAGCCATCCCTTCACGGCACTGTTGAACGCTTCCGGCTGCTCACGCATGACCCAGTGGCCGCTACGGAAGGCAATCACGCGGCTGTCCGGCTTGGATTGCACTGCCGCCTCGAAACTGCGCGTGTGGAACGGGAACGGTTTGCGCTTGCCGTAGATGTACAGCATGGGCCAGCGCAGCTTGAATGGCAGCGTCCCTGCGGCAGGCGTGGCGGCGCGCAGCCAGGTAATTGCGTGCGGCAATTGCAGGCGGTCGCATGCATCGCGCGCCGCCCGGCTATTGCGGCTGGATGCCTTCAGGCGGCGGTGCGCAAAGGCCAGGCGCAAGCGGGTTTTCCAGTCCAGCGAGGCACGGTAAGTCATCTGGCTGGAGCCGCCAATGCCAACGCTGATCACCCGGCTCACCAGCTCAGGATAGCGCAGCGCGAACTGGTAGCCGAACACGCAGCCCCAGTCGCTCAGCATCAGGATCACGGGGCGGCCGCCATTCACGGCTTGGACTGTATCGGCGTAGAGTTTTGCGACTTCATCGATCGTATGGCTGCCCTTGGCGCTTTGGCTGGGGAAGCTGAACCGCACACAGCGATAGCTCGAAGAAAAGGCAGCAACCTGGGCATCCCACAGGCTGCGGTCATACGGCCACCCATGAATCATCATGATGGCTTCATCTCCCACACCATCCACATGGACGGTCACTCCATCGACTGTCAGACGCTGCGACATCCCGCCCTCCGTTAAAATATTTGCAACATCCTAACGTTGGACAATAGAAATGTAAACGCTTCGCTTAAGGGTTCCGCTTATGAAGGCAATAGGAATTGCAGCCGGGAATCTGTCTTGGCAGGTGTGAAGCCGGTCAGTTCCACCTCCACCAGCCCGTTTGCAACGAACGGGTCTAGCGCCAGCCGCTCACGCACGGCGCCCTCTTCCAGCCCATGCACCAGGATGCCGCCGCCCGCCTGCCCCAGCAGGTTGCCCGCCGCGAGGAATACGCCATCGTCAAAACCCGCCTGCAACCAATCCTTGTGTGCGGCCATCCAATGCGCGGCCTGTTCGCGGCTGCCGGTCAGTTTGAGCGATACAACAAACATGATTCCTCCTTTAGTTGGAAATGGCGCGCAGCCATTTGTGTAGTTGCGAAACCTCGTGCTGGATAAATGCTCCGTCGTCGAAGGCGTTGGCGAGCGTGGCAATTCCCTGGCTGCGCGCCAGCAGGTGCATGGCCAGGCCATCTGCATCGGCCGCAGCCGTCCTGCCCAGTTGCGCGAATTGCACGCGCAGCCAGTCGCGGAAGAGCGTGAACAGGACATTCGCCTGGGGCAGCGCGGGATGTTCAAGCTTGGCCAGTTCGGTGCACAGCGTGCCGACCGGGCAGCCATTGCGGCGGATCGATGGCGCGTTCATCGCCATCATGTCGATGAAGCGGCCGATGCGCGCCGCCGGCTGCGTGGTTTCCGCAGCCCAGGCATCGAGCATGGCTTGCGTCTTCTGCCGGCGCAATTCGATCACGGCCGCCAGGATCTCGTCCTTCGTCTTGAAGTGATAGTAGAAATTGCCGCGTGAGAGCTCGACCGCCGCCGCGATGTCGGCGAAGCTGGTGTGGCCGTAGCCGCGCTCATAGAACAGCCGGTCGGCCGTTTCGACGATGCGTTCGCGGGTGCTGATTGCCTGCTTGTTCATGCCGACAAGAGTAGGACAGTCGTCCTACGATGTCAAGAATTTAAGCCATCGTTACGATCCGTGAGAATATTGCCTCTTTTTTAGGCCAATAATGACGTAGGATTTTTCCTACGCCCGCCACGAAAGGAGTTGAAATGCAACTTTCGCAGCCGACAGTTGGCCCCATCGTGGGCTATACCAGCGAAGCCGAGTCACGCATCTGGTTACGCGGAGACTTGAAACTGGACAATGGCCAGCCACGGCGTTGCTTCGGTGCGGTGCGCTATCGCAAGCCGGGAGCCAAGCAATGGTCCGACCCGATTTTCAACAAACTCGAGCCACATTTCGACATGACCGGCGTATTTGCGCTGAAGGGCCTGGCGCGGAATACGCCATATGAATACCAGGCAGGATGGTTCTTTGCCGAGAGTGAACTGACCGATGTGGCCCGCATGGACGGCGCTCTCTTCCAATGGCCCGATCCCCGCGTCTTCAATAGCGGCAGCCAAGCCGCCAACCACGCCCGGTCATATATCGTCGGGTCTTGCCGTTACGTGTTGCGCCTGTTCGGGGGCGCCATCTTTGACAGCCGGGGCGACAAATGTTTCAGAAGCATTCTGTCGCAGATTGACGACGCCAAACAGCCTCAACCCGTCGATGCCTTGTTGATGATAGGTGACCAGATTTACGCCGACGATAAGAGTTTCCTCGATCCAGCAAGCGCAATCGACGATTTCCTGGACCGGTACCGGACCGCATTTTCACAGGACTCGATTCGTGAACTGATGTCGCGTGTACCAACCTACATGATTCTGGACGATCATGAAATCGAAAACAACTGGCCAAGCAATGCCTCGCCCAGTGACCGGATCAACCTTTATCCGCACGCCATCCACGCTTACCAGATATACCAGTGCAGCCATAGCCCGCTGTTCGAATCCAATGCTGAAGGCCGCATAGAAGGTACGCCAACACACTTCTGGTACACCTTCCAGGACGGTTGCGTCGATTGGTTCGTGATGGATGTTCGTACTGAGCGAATCACGACACCGACGGCAAATCGCCGAATGATCAAGGATGAGCAGATGAAGGCGCTTCTTGACTGGCTTTCCGACGGGTCGGGCCGCAACAAGTTCATTGTCACGTCGGTGCCTTTTATCCCCGACATGAAATCGGACAGGAACGACAAATGGGATGGTTTCGTACCGGACCGGGACCGCATCTTGCAGCACATCGAGAAGAACAGCATACGCCGGGTAGCTTTCGTCTCTGGCGACGTTCACTGTTCTTTTACCTGCCAGCTACAGCTGTCGCCCACATTGAAGATAAGCCAGATTGTCTCTTCCTCGTTCTACTGGCCTTACCCGCACATGGAAGAAAACCAGTTCGACTTTTCTGGATTCCAGACCGCAGGACCTGGCAACTACCAGATCAAGCGAACCTCGCCGGTTTATTCGGACGACAACTTCGCGCGCATGGAGGCATCGCCGGGCACCGTCAACATCACGTACTTCGGCCGCAAAGGCGACAAACTAGGTAAAACCATCACCCTTGCGCTCTAGACCGGCCACTTAACCCTTGCGGGCTTCTTCGTCCAGTTTCCGCAGGAAGGCCAGCTTGTCGGCAATCTTGGATTCCAGGCCGCGTGGAACCGGCTGGTACCAGCCCGGTTCCGCCATGCCATCCGGCAGGTAGGTTTCGCCGGCGGCATAGGCGTCCGGCTCGTCGTGGGCGTAGCGGTATTCGTGGCCGTAGCCCAGCTCCTTCATCAACTTGGTCGGCGCATTGCGCAGGTGGACCGGCACTTCGCGCGATTTGTCGCGGCGCACGAAGGCCATCGCGGCGTTATAGGCGTTGTAGCCGGCATTGCTCTTGGCCGCAACCGCCAGGTAAATCACGGCCTGCGCCAGCGCCAGCTCCCCTTCCGGAGAGCCGAGCCGCTCATAGGTTTCTGCTGCGTCGTTGACCATGGTCAAGGCGCGCGGGTCGGCCAGGCCGATGTCTTCCCACGCCATGCGCACGATGCGGCGCGCCAGGTAGCGCGGATCGGCGCCGCCGTCGATCATGCGGCAGAACCAGTACAAGGCGCCGTCCGGGTTTGAACCGCGCACGGACTTGTGCAGGGCCGATATCTGGTCGTAAAAATTGTCGCCGCCCTTGTCGAAGCGGCGCGCATTCAAGGTCAGCGCGTTTTGCACGAATTCGCCGGTGACCTTGTTGGTGCGCGCGGTGGCGGCAGCGGTCTTGGTCTGTTCCAGCAGGTTCAGGAAGCGGCGCGCATCGCCGTCGGCGTAGCCGATCAGGGTATCGATCGCCAACTCGTCGAAATCCAGGTCCGGCATGGAGCGTTCGCGCGCCCGCGCCAGCAGCTGGCGCATCTCCTCTTCCGTCAGCGCCTTCAGTACATAGACCTGGGCGCGCGACAGCAGTGCGGAGTTGACTTCGAACGAGGGGTTTTCGGTGGTGGCGCCGATCAGGGTGACCAGGCCGGATTCGACATACGGCAGCAGCGCATCCTGCTGCGCCTTGTTGAAGCGGTGGATTTCGTCGATGAACAGGATGGTCTGCTTGCCATTGGCGACGAATTGCTCCGCCTGTTCGATGGCGGCGCGGATGTCCTTGACCCCGCCCAGCACGGCCGAAATGGCGATGAACTCGCAGTCGAAGGCGCGCGCCGACAAGCGCGCCAGCGTGGTCTTGCCCACACCCGGCGGCCCCCACAGGATCATCGAATGCGGCTTGCCGGACTTGAACAGCAGGTTCAAAGGCTTGCCCTCGCCCAGCAAATGGCTCTGGCCGATCACGTCCGCAACGGTATGCGGGCGCAGCGCTTCGGCCAGCGGCGGGGTGGGTTCCGGGGCGAACAGGTCTTGCGTCATCATGCCCTAATTGTTGATGACGTCGGCGCCCTTGGGCATGACAAATTTAAAGGACGTTGCATTCAACGCAGGATTTTTTTCAAACTTCTTGAACGACAGGATGGAAGTCTGGCCGAAGCTGTCTTTCAGTTCCATCGCTTCCGGCACGCCGTTTTTCAGGCCGATCTGGATCTGCTCGAAGCTGGCATCCTTGGCTTTGGGCGTGGCTTTCAGCCATTCGAGGCCATCGCGCGAACCCGCCTCGGCCAGGGCAAAGTTCTTTTCCAGGTCGTTGGAGCCGAACAGGATGGCGGCTGGCGAGGAACCCAAAGCGTCGCCCAGCTTGCGCACGGTAACCTGGTTCAGGTCCTTGTCGAAAATATACAACTGCTCGCCGTCGGCCTGCAGCACCTGGTCGTAAGGCTTGGTGTAGGTCCAGATGAACTTGCCCGGGCGGGCAAAGGTGAAGCTGCCGGAGGACAGCTTGTCCTTGCTGCCTTGCGCCACGACCTTTTGCGTGAATTCGCCCCTGGCTGCCTTGGTGCTGGCCACGAAAGACTTGAACTGGTCCAGCGCCGCAGCGCTGGCGGCATCTGCGAACAGCAGGCCGGCGGCCAGGGCCGCCATCAACTTGGTGTACTTCATAAGAATCCTTATTCCGCCGATGCGGTAGGTGCGATGATTTCGCGGTTGCCGTTCGACTGCATGGCCGATACAACGCCGCTGTTTTCCATCTGTTCCAACAGGCGTGCCGCCCGGTTGTAGCCGATGCGCAGGTGGCGCTGCACCAGCGAAATCGATGCCTTGCGGTGCTTCAGCACGACCTGCACGGCCTGGTCGTACATCGGATCGGCCTCGCTGTCTCCGCCGCCGCCAGCACCGGCCGCGGCGCCGTCGCCGCCGCCTTCTTCCAGCGTGCCGCCTTCCAGGATGCCCTCGATGTAATTCGGCTCGCCCTGGGCTTTCAGATGCTTCACGACGCGGTGCACTTCATCGTCCGACACGAAAGCGCCGTGCACGCGGATCGGCAAGCCTGTACCCGGCGGCATGTACAGCATGTCGCCCATGCCCAGCAGGGTTTCGGCGCCCATCTGGTCCAGAATGGTGCGCGAGTCGATCTTGGACGATACCTGGAACGCAATGCGCGTCGGGATATTGGCCTTGATCAGGCCCGTGATCACGTCTACAGATGGGCGCTGGGTTGCCAGAATCAAGTGCAGGCCTGCCGCACGCGCTTTCTGCGCGATGCGGGCGATCAGCTCTTCCACCTTCTTGCCGACCACCATCATCAGGTCGGCCAGCTCGTCGATGATGATGACGATGGTTGGCAGTTTTTCCAGCGGTTCCGGCGCGTCCGGCGTGATCGAGAACGGGTTCGGGATCTTCTCTTCGCGTTTCTCGGCCTCGGCAATCTTGGCGTTGTAGCCGGCCAGGTTGCGCACGCCCAGCTTCGACATCAGCTTGTAGCGGCGCTCCATCTCGTTCACCGCCCAGTTCAGGGCGTGGCCGGCCTGGCGCATATCGGTAACCACCGGCGCCAGCAGGTGCGGGATGCCTTCGTACACCGACATTTCCAGCATCTTCGGGTCGATCAGGATCATGCGCACGTCGTGCGGGTCGGCCTTGTACAAGAGCGACAGGATGGTGGCGTTGATGCCGACCGACTTGCCGGAACCGGTGGTACCGGCCACCAGCAGGTGCGGCATCTTGGCCAGGTCGGCCACCACCGGCTTGCCGGCGATATCCTTGCCAAGCGCCACGGTCAGCGGCGAGTGGTTGTCGTTATAGACCTTGGAGCCGAGGATTTCGGTCAGGCGCACGATCTGGCGCTTGGGATTCGGCAGCTCCAGCGCCATGTAGTTCTTGCCCGGGATGGTTTCCACCACGCGGATCGAGGTCAGGGACAGCGAACGCGCCAGGTCGCGCGCCAGGTTGACGATCTGGCTGCCCTTCACGCCGGTGGCAGGCTCGATTTCGTAGCGGGTCACGACCGGACCCGGATAGGCGGCTACCACCTTGGCTTCCACGCCAAAGTCGGACAGTTTTTTCTCGATCAGGCGGCTGGTGAATTCCAGCGTTTCCACGGCCACGGTTTCCTGCTGCGGCGGCGCATCGTCCAGCAGCGACAATGGCGGCAGCGTGGTGTTCTCGATTTCCTGGAACAGGGTGCCCTGCTTTTCCTTGATCACGCGCTCGGACTGCACCACCTGGGTGATCTGCGGCTCGATCTTGACGATAGGCGCCGGCGGCGCATCCGGCGGCAAGTCGGCCGGCTTCGGATGCTTCTCCTCGTGCTTGACGCGTTCCTTGACCACTTTTTCTTCGCGCTTGACCACGGCCACGTCGCCCTGGCGGCGATCCTCGCGGTCTTCCATGCGGGCGCGGACCCAGTCGATGCCCATCTCGATGACTTCCCCGATCTTCTCGGCCACCGACATCCACGATACGTGGAAGAACAGGCTGAACCCGGTGCCGAACAACAGCAGCAACAGCAGCGTGGCGCCGGTAAAGCCCAGGCCCACGTGCGCGCCGTGTCCGATCAGTTCACCCAGCACGCCGCCCGGCGCGCGCGGCAACTGCACTTTCAGCGTGTAGAGGCGTAGGAACTCCAGGCCCATCGAACCCACCAGCATCAGGCCGAAACCGATCACGCGGATCAGGCCTTCCTGCTTGTGTTCAGGATCTTCGTCCTTCTCCAGCACGAATTTGCGGGTCAGGCGGCGATAGCCCTGCCACACCACGCGCAGCATGTAGACGCACCACCACCAGGCTGAGAAGCCGAAGATGAACAGCATCAAATCGGACAGCCAGGCGCCGCCGCGCCCGCCCAGGTTGAACACCGTGGGCACCACATTATTGTGCGACCAGCCCGGATCCAGCCGGTTGTAGCTGGCCAGGATCAGGATGAAATAAACGCAGACGACAAACAGCGCGAAAAAGCGGGCCTCCGACAGCAGTCGCACCAGCCGATTGGGTAAGGGCTGGCGTTCGGTGACATTGCGAGTGTAACCAGAAGAAGTCTCCTGGCTCTTTTGACTCTTCTTACTCATTGCTTGGAGGCAAAAATTCCATAATTGCGCTTATTCTAAGGCATATCAAGGTAAAACGGCCCCACGGTACATGTGAAATGCACGCTTCGCATATAATTTCGGTTTGCTTGGGGCCGGACTTGTCGCATTCCTGTCCGCACCCATATACCAGACACTCCAACTAGGTAAAGAATCCGCATATGACTACTACCAAACACGCCAAAGTCCTGATTCTCGGCTCCGGTCCAGCAGGCTACAGCGCCGCGATTTACGCCGCGCGCGCCAACCTGAATCCGATGCTGGTGACCGGCGTCGAGCAAGGCGGCCAGCTGATGACCACCACCGACGTGGAAAACTGGCCGGCCGACCCGATGGGCGTCCAGGGTCCGGACCTGATGCAGCGCTTCCTGCAGCACGCCGAGCGCTTCAAGACCGAAATCGTGTTTGACCACATCCACACCACCCACCTGAACGAAAAGCCGATCCGCCTGGTGGGCGACAGCAACACCTACACCTGCGACACCCTGATCATCGCCACCGGCGCCTCGGCCCAGTACCTGGGCCTGCCGACCGAGCAGGAATTCATGGGCCGCGGCGTGTCCGCCTGCGCCACCTGCGACGGTTTCTTCTACCGCGGCCAGGAAGTGGCCGTGGTTGGCGGCGGCAATACCGCCGTTGAAGAAGCCCTGTACCTGTCGAACATCGCCACCAAGGTCACCCTGGTGCACCGCCGCGAGAAGTTCCGCGCCGAGCCTATCCTGGTGGACCGCCTGATGGCCAAGGTAGCCGAAGGCAAGATCGAGCTGAAACTGAACTCCACCCTGCACGAAGTGAAGGGCGACCAGTCCGGCGTCAACGCCATCACCATCAAGCACAATGACGGCGGCTTGTCCGACGTGGCAGTGCACGGCCTGTTCATCGCCATCGGCCACAAGCCGAACACCGGCATCTTCGAAGGCCAGCTGGAAATGAAGGATGGCTATATCAAGACCCGCACCGGCACCGAAGGCATGGCCACCGCCACCTCCGTGCCAGGCGTGTTTGCAGCCGGCGACGTGCAAGACCACATCTACCGCCAGGCCATCACTTCCGCCGGCACCGGCTGCATGGCCGCGCTGGACGCGCAACGCTACCTGGAAGCGCAAGAGTGAAAAGCTTCGCCGACCTGAAGGGACTGGGCAAGCAGCTCAAGGAGCAGGAAGAGCAGCGCGCGGCCGAGCAGAAGGAGCGTGCCAGGCAGGAAAAGGCCGCGGCCGCCGCTGCCAACGTGTTCCAGTCCTCCATGGCCGGCGTGCAGAAGATGAAGCCGTCCGACCGCTATGTGCCGCCGCCCTCCAAGGGCCCGGCCGCCTCGGGCCGTCCTGCCCCATCCGGCCCGCGCAAGCCGCAGACGGCCGAGGAGCAGGCGGCGGACGACGCAGCCGTGCTGCGCGAGTCGATGCTGTCGGATATGTTCGACGTCGACCATTACATGGAAGAAGATCCCTCGCTGAACTACAGCGCGCCCGGCATCGGCCCGGACGTGATGAAGAAGATGCGCAAGGGCCATTGGCCGGTACAGGATGAACTGGACCTGCACGGCAAGCGCCGCGACGAGGCGCGCCAGGCGGTGGACGATTTCCTCCTCAAGGCCAAACGCCGCAACTACCGCTGCGTGTGCGTGATCTACGGCCGCGGCTTCGGCTCGCGCGGCGGCGAGCCGGTGCTGAAATCCATGGTCCACTCCTGGCTGGTGCAGACCGACGGCGTAATCGCCTTCTGCCAGGCCCGCGCCGAAGAAGGCGGCGAAGGCGCCATCATGGTGCTGCTGCGCTCCGCCCTCGCGCCCCAGCGCTGACCGGCCTCCTTTCGCCGCGGCGGCGCCACGGCATGCGTGGCTTGCAGGTTCTGCTATCAGGATGCTAATCTGCGCCTCATGAAAATAGTCCCCGCCGTTTCCCTGATCACCATCATTGAGGTCGTAGCAATCCTGGTTGGGGCATTCTCCGGCTTCATCGAAGCGCGCCGCAAGCGCATGGACATTGTCGGCGTGTTCATCGTCGCCTTCATTACCGCCTTCGGCGGCGGTACCGTACGCGACATCCTGCTCGACAAGCGTCCGCTGTTCTGGGTAGCGCACCAGGAATATACGATCCTGCTGTTCGTGGTGGCACTGGTGGCGGCGCCTTTCGTCAAGCATATCCGCCATATCGTTTCCGAACGGCTGATCGTGATAGCCGACGCGGTGGGCCTCGGCCTGTTCGCGGTTGCCAGCGTGGCCCAAGCGCTTGCGGCCGACATGCCGATTTTCGTCGCCGTGATGATGGGCGTGGTAACGGGCATTTTCGGCGGCGTGCTGCGCGACATCATCTGTAACGAGGTGCCGATGGTCTTCCGCGATGGAAAACCGTACGCGATCTGCGCCTTCTTCGGCTGCTGGTTCTATATCGCGCTGCAATATACCCAGGTTTCGGACGACGTCGCCCTGTGGTCCAGTGCCGGCCTGATCACCGTGATGCGCCTGCTGGCCTGGCGCTTTGACCTGAAGATCAGCCGGCCGTAGGGCTATCGCCAACAGACTTTCAATTGGAAAGTTAAAACTTACCATCAAGTAACAACTGATACAATTGCGCAACTTTCTTGATGCGCTTGCCTGTCCGTGTTTACCTTTGATGTCGCTACTGCAACGAGCCTGGTCGGCTTCCTGTCGATCCTGATTGCCTGCGCCTTCCGGGGCTTGCACGGCCGCTCCCTGGCGGGCACGCCCGGCGGCCAGTGGGCCATGTCCGCCCTGGCCGGCGGTGTCGCAGCGCTGCTTGTTGCCAATTCCGCCACACTCCCCGGCTACATTGGAACCGTCGCCGACAACGCCTTGTCCGTCGTCAGCCTGGTGTTCATTCATCGCGGCACGGCAATGCTGGTCGGCGCACGCTACAGCGACCGTTATTACGCCCTCTGCGTCGGTGCGGCCGCCGCAGCGTTCGCCTGGTTCAGTTACGGCCAGCCGAGCGTGCAGGCCCGGATCGGGCTGGTGTCTGCCTGCCGCGCCGCCTTTTACTGCGCGACCTTGCTGATGCTGGTCAGGCGGCCCGGCCTGCCGGCCGGCACCCGCTACCTGGTCGACATCCTGGCGCTGGCCACCATCTGGAGCGTGGTGCGTCTAGGCACTGCCCTCCTTTCAGGCGAGCACGTCGACAATTTTCTGGACGGCGGCTCCTCGTTTGCAGTCATGGTCTCGGTGGGCGGCATCCTGCATCTGCTGGTGAACGCCTTCCAGTTCCGGCTGGAGAGCGAAAAGATCCGCGACGAGCTTGCGGCCCACGCCGGCCGCCTGCAGGACAAGCGCAACAAACTGAAGGCCGTGGTCGCCGAACGCACCGCGGAACTGACCCGGCAAGCGACCACCGACAGCATGACCGGCATCGCCAATCGCCGTCACTTCATGGAGCGCGGCAACGACGAAATCGAACGGGCCCGCCGCTACCACCTGCCGCTCACGCTGCTGTTGCTCGATATCGACCACTTCAAGCAGATTAACGACCGCTTCGGTCATGCGGCAGGCGACAAGCTGCTGCAAGTCATTGCCCAGGCCTGCCAGTCCAATGCCCGCAACGTCGACCTGCCCGGCCGCCTCGGCGGCGAAGAATTTGCCTTGCTGATGCCTGAAACCAGCGCCATTGCGGCCCGGCTTGCGGCCGAGCGCCTGCGGCGTGCCATCAGCGCCATCCCGCCCGCGCTGTCCGGCGTGCCGCACCAGGTTACTGCCAGCTTCGGCATCACCGCACTCAAGTCGCATGATGCCTCGATGGACAGCCTGGTGGTTCGCGCCGACGCTGCCCTGTATCGCGCCAAGAACGGCGGCCGCAACCGGGTGGAGGCAGTATGAATACCCTGCACATCGGAACTTGCCAACTGACCCTCGGCATTGCCTGCCTGGCACTCGGCATCGCCTTCATCGGCCTGCACGCGGTACGCGATGGCCGTTCCGCCGGGTCCAACTGGAGCCTGGCGGCGATCTGCCAGGGCCTGGCATGGATACTGGCCGGCATGCGCGGCGACTTGCCTGTGGCGCTGACAGTGGTGCTGCCCAACGTGCTGGCCGCCGCCAACGCCATGCTGCTGCTGCGCGGCGCCGTGCGCTATATGCCTGCCCCGCCGCCATGCCTGCTCAAGCCCCAGCCTTGGCTCGCATTCCTGCTGGCGGCCGCCGTCCTTTGCGCCTCGACCGGCCATGCAAGCGACCACGCGCGCCTGGTTCTCGCGGCGGCGATACGCATTCCATTGCCGCTGGCAGCCATCGCGCTCCTTTCGCGCCATGCGCCGCGCAATGGCCGCGCCATGCTGTGCGCGCTGTTTGGCATCGACACTGCATGGCAGCTGTTTGCCGCCCTGGCCGTCCAGGGCGGAGACGTCGTTGCCGGCGAGCTGTTGCGCGGGGCCCTGGCCATCCTCGTTATCGCAGCCCAGTTCCGCATCGAGAGCGACAATGCACGCGCTTCGCTCGAGGCCCTGGCCGCAGCGCTGGAAATGGAAAGCCTGCAACTGGAAAAAACGATCGAGGACCGCAACCGTGAACTGCACGAGATCGCGACCACCGATTTCCTGACCGGCATCGCCAACCGGCGCCAGTTCATGGCGCGCACGGAAATGGAAATCGAACGCTCGCGGCGCTATGGGCACAAGCTCTCGCTGCTGATGATCGACATCGATCACTTCAAGGCAATCAACGACAGCTTTGGCCACCCCACCGGCGACCAGGCGATTATCGCCATCGGACGCCATTGCGCCACCGCCTGCAGGCGCAGCGACCTGGCGGCCCGCCTGGGCGGCGAGGAATTTGCAATCGTGCTCCCATCGACAGGAATCAGCGAAGCGCAGGTCGTGGCGGAGCGCCTGCGCACCGGCACCAGGGCGCTGCAGCTTATGCATGAGGGCCGGGCCGTGCCGCTCAAGCTGAGCATCGGCATTGCCTGCCTGGAGGCGGGAGACAGCGGGCCGGACACGCTGCTGGCGCGTGCCGACCAGGCTTTGTACGCGGCCAAGCACGCAGGCCGCGATTGCGTGCAGGTCGTTAGATCTGCGGCCTGATCAAACCGCGTCAGCGCCGGTTTCGCCGGTACGGATGCGTATCACCTGCTCGATGTTCTGCACGAAGATCTTGCCGTCGCCGATCTTGCCGGTGCGGGCCGCCTTGATGATCGCATCGACAGCGGTATCGACCACGCTGTCGTCCACCACCACTTCCACTTTCACCTTCGGCAGGAAATCGACCACGTATTCCGCGCCGCGATACAGCTCGGTGTGGCCCTTCTGGCGGCCAAAGCCTTTTACCTCGGTCACGGTCAGCCCGGTCACGTTCACTTCGGCCAGCGATTCGCGTACCTCGTCCAGCTTGAATGGCTTGATGATGGCGGTAATTTGCTTCATTGCGTTCTCCTTATAGTGGTTTTAAGCGTCAGGCACGGTCTTCAGGTTTTCCAGCCAGGCTGCAGCCTCCGAGTCGCTTGGCGCGCGCCAGTCGCCGCGCGGCGACAGCGAGCCGCCCGATCCGACTTTCGGCGCGTTCGGCACGCAGGTGCGCTTGAACTGGGAGGTCTGGAAGAAGCGCTTGAGGAAGATGCCCAGGTTGTGTTTGATGTCTTTCAATTCGTACTGGTTGCGCACCACGTGCTCGTCTTCCGGCCACAGTCCGGCATCGCGGTCGCGCCACGCGTGGTAAGCCAGGAAGGCTACCTTGGCCGGCGAAAAACCGAAGCGCAGCGTGTAGTACAGGTTGAAGTCCTGCAGCTCGTAGGGGCCGATCACGTTCTGCGTGATCTGCGCCGGTGCTTCGTCGTCGGCCTTGCCAGGCACCAGCTCCGGACTGATTTCGGTATTCACCACTGCCAGCAGCACGCTTGAATTGACGTCGCCGAACTGCTTGCTCTCGGCCACCCAGCGCACCAGGTGGGTGATCAGGGTCTTGGGCACGCTGGCATTCACGTTGTAGTGCGACATATGGTCGCCCACGCCGTAGGTGCACCAGCCCAGCGCCAGCTCGCTCAGGTCGCCGGTGCCGATCACGATGCCGTTATGGTGGTTCGCCATGCGGAACAAGTGGTTGGTGCGTTCGCCGGCCTGCACGTTCTCGAAGGTGATGTCGTATTGTTCCTTGCCCTCGCTGTACGGGTGGCCCAGGTCCTTCAGCATCTGGATGCAGCTTGGCCTGATGTCGACTTCCATCGCAGTGCAGCCGACGAACTGCATCAGCGCCCTCGCCTGGTCCAGCGTGCGGCTGCTGGTGGCAAAGCCCGGCATCGTGGCCGCGATGATACTGGTGCGCGGCAGGCCGAGGTGGTCCATGGCCTTGGCGCAGACCAGCAGCGCGTGGGTTGAATCCAGGCCGCCCGACACGCCGATCACCACCTTCCTGATGCCGGACGAGGACAGGCGCTGCACCAGCGCGCTGACCTGGATATGATAGACCTCGTTGCAACGCTTGTCGCGCAGTTGCGGGTTGGACGGCACGTAAGGGAAGCGCGCCACGTTGCGCTCCAGCGGCAGCACGCGCTGCGACGGCAGCTCGACCGGAAAGCGCGCGATGCGGAACTGCGCCACTTCGACCTTATGGCGGCGGGTCGAATGGCCGAACGTGGTGGTGCGCATGCGTTCGCGCGACAGGCGCTCCAGGTCGACGTCGGCAAAGATGATGTGCGATTCTTCGGCGAAGCGCTCGGACTCGGCCAGCATTTCGCCGTTCTCGCAAATCAGCGCCTGGCCATCCCAGGCCAGGTCGGTGGTCGACTCGCCGCGGCCTGCCGAAGAATACAGGTAAGCCGCAATGCAGCGCGCCGACTGCTGGCCGACCAGCTGGCGGCGGTAATCGGCCTTGCCGACGAGGATATTGGAAGCGGACAGGTTGACCAGCACGGTCGCTCCGGCCAATGCGGCAAAGGACGACGGCGGAATCGGGACCCAGACGTCCTCGCAGATCTCGATATGGAATTTGAACAGCGGCAGGTTTTCGAGCTCGAACAGCTGGTTGGCGCCGAAAGGCACCTGCTGGCCGAGCAGCGAGATTTCGGTGGAAATCGCCTCATCGGCCGCGCTGAACTGGCGCGCCTCGTAGAATTCGCCGTAATTCGGCAAATAGGATTTCGGCACCACGCCGCGAATCACGCCGCCCGACACCACGACCGCGCAATTGAACAGCTGATGGTCCACGCGCAGCGGCGCGCCCACGACCATCGCCGTCGGAATGCGGCTCGAAGCCTCGACCACGGAAGCCAGCGCCTGCAGAGCCCCGTCCAGCAACGCGCGCTGGTGGAACAAATCATCGCAAGAGTAGGCAGACAGGCCCAGCTCCGGGAAAGCCACGAGGACCGCGCCCTTCGCCGCCGCCTCCTCCGCCAAGGCGATTGTTTGGGCCGCATTGAACTGCGGATCGGCCACCCGGCAGCGCGGCACGCCAACCGCCACCCGGGCAAAGTCATGGTTGTACAAGTTGTGGAAGGAATGCGGCATATCTCGGCAAGGCAAAGGTGATGGCGAAGATTTTAACATTGCCCCCGCCCCAGCGTACGGCCAAGCCCGTGTCACACTTGGGGTGTGACCCCATGGTGTGACACGGGCTCGGCCGTTATTCGCTAGAATGGCCCGATGGAATACCGTACCAGCGTCCTTTCTTCCCTTGCCGATGTCGATCCAGCCGAATGGGACCGGCTGGCGGCGGGCAATCCCTTCCTGTCGCACGCCTTCCTGCATGCCCTGCATGAATCGGGCAGCGCGTGCGCTGATACGGGATGGCAGCCGCAGTTCCTGGCCGTCTGGCAGGGCGGCAGCCTGGCCGCTGCCATGCCGCTCTACGTCAAATCCCACTCCTACGGCGAGTATGTTTTTGACTGGGCCTGGGCCGACGCCTACCACCGCAACGGCATCGAGTATTACCCGAAGCTGCTCTCCGCCATCCCGTTTACGCCCGTTACCGGCCCGCGCCTGATGGCGCGCAACGCAGCGGCGCGAAGCGCCTTGTTGGCCTTCCTTTGCGAGCAACAAGGCGCCGCCGGCATGTCCTCGACCCACGTCCTCTACCCGACGGAGGAGGAAGCGGAACACTTGCGCCAGGCGGGCTTCATGCTGCGCACCGGCGTGCAGTTCCACTGGCTGAACCAGGACTACCAGCACTTCGACCAGTTCCTGGATACGCTGGAGCACAAAAAACGCAAGAACATCCGCGCCGAGCGCCGCAAGGTCAGGGAAGCCGGCATCGCCATGCGCCAGCTGCGCGGAGCCGAAACGACCGAGCAAGACTGGCGCTTCTTCCACCGCTGCTACAGCAACACCTACGCCGAGCACCGCTCCTCGCCCTATCTGAACCTGGATTTCTGGCTGCGCCTGGCCCGTACCATGCCGCAAAACCTGCTGCTGGTGCTCGCCGAGCGCGATGGCCAGCCGCTCGCATCCTCGCTGCTCGTCCACACCGGCGACACGCTGTACGGCCGCTATTGGGGCGCGATGGAACACATCCCCTGCCTGCATTTCGAAACCGCCTACTACCAGCCGCTCGAATTCTGCATCGCCAACGGCATCAGGACCTTCGAAGGCGGCGCGCAGGGCGAGCACAAGATGGCGCGCGGCTTCCTGCCGCAGAAAACCTACTCTGCCCACTGGCTGGCCCACCCCGCTTTCAGCGACGCGGTGGAGCGCTTCCTGGAGCGCGAGGCAGGCGGTATCGATGCCTACCTCGATGAACTGAACGAGCACACGCCTTTCCGGCGCTAGCGCGGCGCGCGGTGGCTGCTGCCGTGCTGGCCGGGCACAGGCTGGATGCCGGCTTCGTCATCGTCCAGTTCTTCCGCCGCCAGCGCCGTGTTGGCCGGCCCGTGCAGCACCGCCCCCTCAGCTGAAAAGCGCGAACCGTGGCAAGGGCAATCCCAGGACCTCTCGGCCGGGTTCCAGCTCACTGCACAGCCCAGGTGGGTGCAGGCGGCCGACATGGCATGCAGCCCGCCATCGTCGTCGCGATAGACCGCCAGTTTCCTGGCGCCGCGATTCAGGATGGCGCCCTGCCCCGGCGCAATTTCCACCGCCGACTCCACGTCGCCGCCGCGCAGCCAGCCGCCATACTGCGCCAGCGTATTCACCTGCTCCTGCATGAATTCCTTCATGCCGTGGAAAGGCTTGCGCGCCGGGTCATACAGTTCGGTCCAGGGATTTTCCCGCCCGGCCACAAGGTCGCGCACGATCATCGCCCCAAGCGTGCAGTTGGTCATGCCGGTGCCCGAGTCCCCACTTATCACGTACACCTGGCTGTCGTCGGCCGGATTGCGGCCCAGGAAGGGCAAGCCGTCTGCTGGCTCCATGACTTCCCCGGACCAGCGCAGGGTTACCGCGCCTGCCATCGGGAAGTGCTGCCGCGTCCATGCCTCGAGCTGCTCATGCCGGTGGCGCGGGTCGCCGTCCTGCCCGACCTTATGATCGCAGCCGCCGACAATCAGCACGTCGTGGCCCGGGCTGGCCCCGCCCGATTCCAGCCGGACGTAGTAATAGGGGTCGCCACTGTCCCATAGCAGCATGCGCGGCAAGGACCCGCGCGGCACCTCGACCCCGATCACGTAGGTACGGTAGCCATTCTGCTTGGTATGCAATACGACGCGGTTGTTGAACGGGGTGTTGGTGGCCACCACCACGGCGTTTGCCACCACGCGCCCGCTGGCCGTGTTCACGTGCAGCTTGTCGCCAACCCGGTCGATGCCGGTGGCGCGGCTGCCGCAGAAAATGCGTCCATCGCGGCGGCGGATGCAGTCGGCAAGCCCGTCCAGGTATTTCAGCGGATGAAATTGCGCCAGCCGGGCGTAACGCACGCAGCTGCCGCTTTCAAACGGCAGGCCAGGCACCTGGGGCAGCAGCTCAGCCTCCAGGCCGGCGCGCGTTGCAGCTTCGCACTCGCGCCGGATTTCATTGGGGTCGCCAGTTGCGGAGTACAGGTAGCCGTCGAGCCGCTCGAATTCGCAGTCCAGTCCTTCGCTGCCCACGATGGACGCCACCTGTTCGATGGCCGCCATCTGGCCTGCGGCAACCAGCCTCGCGTTGACTGAGCCGAAATTTTGCTCGATGCAGTAGTACCACTCGTCCGGCGGCATCAGGTGGGCGGTGGTGCGGCCGGTTTCGCCGCTGCCGAGCTGCCGCGCTTCCAGCAGCACCACCCGCCGCCCTTCCAGCGTCAACAGGTAGGCGGTGGTGAGGCCGGCAATGCCGCCTCCAATGATGCAGGCATCGGCCTGCAGTTCGCCGCTCAGTTCCGGCATCGCGGCGACGGGGGCGGTCTTCGCCCAGATCGACAATGATCCTTCCATGTTGCGTCCTCCCTGCAAGGGTGCACGCAACGACTATACAAAAAAAGCGCCCCGCGGGGCGCTTTCTTCGATCAGGCTTATTTGCCTTCCTGCTTGGCGGCTTGTGCAACGCCGTGCATGATTTCCTTCTTGGCTTCTTCAGGACCGTACCAGCCCTCAACCTTGACCCACTTACCTGGCTCCAGGTCTTTGTAGTGCTCGAAGAAGTGCTGGATCTGCTGCAGGCGCAGGTCCTGCAGGTCTTCAGGCTTCTGCCAGTGCTTGTAGATCGGCAGGATCTTATCGACCGGAACGGCCAGCACTTTCGCATCTTCGCCGGATTCGTCGGTCATCTTCAGCACGCCGATAGCGCGGCAACGTACCACCACGCCAGGGATCAGCGGGAACGGGGTGATCACCAGCACGTCGACCGGGTCGCCGTCGTTGGACAGGGTGTTAGGGATGTAGCCGTAGTTGCACGGATAGTGCATGGCGGTGCCCATGAAACGGTCGACGAAGATGGCGCCGGATTCCTTGTCCACTTCGTACTTGATCGGATCCGCGTTCATCGGGATCTCGATAATCACGTTGAAATCGTTCGGCAGGTCTTTGCCGGCCGGTACTTTGTTCAGGCTCATGTTTTCCTCGGATTAATGCATTTTTGGACAGTCTAACCTTGCAATTATAGCGAACTGCGCGCCGCTTGTGCGGCGCAGCAGTCTCACAAAATAGTTGCCAAGGCGCACTGGCGATAGTGGTTCGCCGCCTCTTCGGGCTGGGACAGCGCTTCGTGCAACTGCGCCAGCTTGAGGTGGGACTCGCGTACCATGCGCGATTCGGAGGCATCGGACAGGGCCTGCTCCAGATAGCGCTGGGCCTTACCCCACAGTTTCTGCTTCAGGCACAGGGAGCCGAGGGTCAGCGCCAGCTCGGCATCGTTGGGGCGCTCGCGCACCCAGCCTTCGCAGTGCTCGATCTGCACCAGCAGCGCAGCGGAACCGACCGGCGCCGCGGCGTCGCGGTAGGCGCGCAGCACGCGCTCGTCCCAGTTGGCGGCCAGCGATTCTTCGCACACCACGCGCGCTTCGTCGTGCAGGCCGCGCGCATTCAGGGCGGTGGCTGCGCGGCAGGCGACGTAGGGCTTCAAGCGATCGGCGTTCGGGATGGTGCTCCAGACACGCTGCAGCGATTCCGCATCGTGCGAGTTATCGGACAGCAGGTCGTCATATGCCAGTTCGCGCAGGCGCGCCGACAGGGCCGGATGCAGGGCCTTGTGCTTGTCCAGCAGGCGCACCAGGCGCAGCACTTCGGGCCAGTTCTTGGCCTGCTGCTCGGCCTTCAGCGACCATTGCAGGGCATGGATATGGCGGGTGCCGCTGGCATTCAGTTCGCGCACGGCTTCCAGCGCCGCTTCCGGCTGGTGGTCGTCGACCAGCAGTTCGGTCACGGTCATCAGGCGCGCGGTTTTCATGCCGTTGTCGCTGGCGATGCGGGCCAGCCACTGGTCGCGGCGGGCTTGCTGGCGCATGCGGTGCGCGGCGCGGGCGCCGATCAGGGCAGCCACGCCGGCGTTTTCCGGCAATTCAGCAGCGCGCAGCGCGGCCTTTTCGGCATGGCCGAAGCGGCCTTCGAACAGGGCTTTCAGTGCGTCGCGCAGGCCCTTGTTGCCGTCGCGTTCACGCTTGTTCTGGCGGTAGGCAGCCACCTTGCGCGGCATGTCGACGGTGGCGTTGAAGGCGCGCACCAGGAAATGCACCAGCAGGAAAGCTGCAACCAGCAGCACCATGAAGAAGTTGAGCGACAGGTCCACGCGGTACGGCGGGTAGAACAGCACCACATTGCCGGGATTGAAGCGCGCCGTCACGGCGATACCGATGGCCGCAGCCATCATTACAACGAGCCAGATAAAGAGACGCATTATGGCTTCGCCTTGTAGTTGCGCACCGCGTTCAGGCTATCGGCCAGCGTCGGCATTTCGATCTGCAGGTTGCTGCCCTGCAGTTGGCGCAGGAGCTGCTGCGCAGTCTTGGTCTGGGCGGTCTTGGTGTCGAAGTAGCGCGCCAGCACTTCTTGCGCGGCCAGCAGGTCGGCGCGGAAGGCGGCTTCGTTACGGGACAGCAGGGCCATGCGCGCGTTCAACAGGCGCAGTTTCAGGTTCTCGCGCAGGAAATAGGCTTCTTCCGGCGCCAGCATGATGGCGTCCGGTGTTTCGACGCGGCGCACGCGGATCAGGGTCGACACTTCCGACCACATGTCGCTGCTCCAGTCCTGCCACACGGTCTTCAGGCGGTTGCCCCAGCTATCTTCATCTTCTGCCGGTGCGGAAGCAGCTTCCTTGCCGGCTGCGCCCTTCCCTTTGGCCTTGGCCGGCGCTGGGGTGTGCGGCTTGCGCTCCGCAGGCGCCGGCGGCGTTGGCTTGGCGTCCGACAGCATCGGCAGGCCGTCGACCTGGGCGATGACGTTATCCAGGCGCACGGCCAGGCCGACGTTATCGACGTTCGGCAGCGCCTTCAGGCGTTCAATGTCCTTGGCGATGGCGCGGCGGATGGTGATGAATTGCGGCTTGTCGGAACGGGACAGGCTGCGGTCGGCGTTCTGCAGCGCGATCAGCGCGCCTGGCACGTTGCCGGCCAATTGCAGCTGCTGGCTGGCAGTGGACAGCACTTGCTCGATTTCAGCCAGCGCCCACTCGTCGCGGTTTTTCGACATGTCCTGGTAAAGCTGTTCCAGCGCGAGCTGCTGCGCCTGCGCTTCCTGCTGGCGGTTTTCCAGCACACCTACCTTGAGCTGGATTTCCTTGGTCGTCTCCTGGACGTTTTTCGCCAGCTGGCTGGTCTGGCCATTCAGCGAGTCGCCCTGCTGCAGGCGGCGCGCCATCTCTTCACGCAGGCGGAACACCTGGTTCTTCGAGTAGAAGGCTTG
This sequence comes from Pseudoduganella sp. R-34, assembly GCF_049904655.1. Lineage (NCBI taxonomy): Bacteria > Pseudomonadati > Pseudomonadota > Betaproteobacteria > Burkholderiales > Oxalobacteraceae > Pseudoduganella > Pseudoduganella sp. R-34. The sequence goes on along the minus strand of NZ_CP184572.1, from coordinate 2,698,383 downwards.
CGCTGCCAGCAGGATACCGAGCACCACTACGGCAATGGTCAGCGGCTGGCGCAAGGCATCGCGCTCCTGTGCCGGCGGGGTCGCGGGCGCAGCCTGGGCGGTGTTGGGAGTGTCGACGGCCGGCGCAGTTGGCGTCGTTGGCAAGTTGTCAGTTTGGTTAGGCAAATCGTTCATGGACGTGATTGTAACGCGGCGAGTACCCGTTCGTCGCCTGATCCTGTGAGAGTCACATTCGGGAAGCCCAAATCTCTTGCCGTTTCGGCAATGCGGGGATGGGGGACGATCAGGCGATGATGTTGCAAAGATGCAACGATTGTCAACTTGTTTAATTCCTTTAGCAGCCCGACAAGGCCGCGCAAGGCTTCGGAACTGGTGATGATCCAGTCGGCTGGCGTGGCGGCCAGTTCTGTCAATCGCCCGGCCAGTGCTGGCGTCAGCTGCGGCACGGCGCGCCTGTAGGCCGGCAGCACGGTGACCTCGGCGCCGGCTGCGCGGAAGGAATCGGCCATCAGTTCGCGGCCGGATTCGCCGCGCACGATCAGGACCCTGGCGCCGCGCAGGGCTGGCAGGTCGAGGGCTTGCAGCAGGTGCTCGGTGTCGCTGTGGGCTGGGTCGGCGGGGCTGGAGATCTGGCTGGCGGGGACACCTTGGGCGATCAGCGCCAGGCGGCTGGCCTCGCCCACTACTGCGGCTTGCAGGCCTGGCGGCCATGCGGGGATGTGGGCGAAGGCCGCGTCAATGGCGTTCGGGGACACGAAGGTCACCAGCTGGTAGCTCGCCAGGCTGGCCAGGGCGTCCTGCAATGGCGTTTGGTCTGGCAGCGGGCTGATTTCCAGCAGCGGCAGCACTTCGACCTCGCGGCCGAGGGCGCGGATGCGGCTGGCCAGGGGCTCGGCCTGGGCTATCGGGCGGGTGAGTATGACTGGGCGTGGCATTTAAACCCGGTAAATCTGGGTCAGACGGGACGGCCATCCGGCAAGGGGCTGTCCCTGGTTTGCTGGGCTCGCGGGATCGGCGGACATCCGGGCGGCGCTTTTATACCGATGGGGCGGCGTTGGGGTTCATGGCGTCGGCTTGCTCGGCGGCGCAGACGGCGAGGATGGCTTCGGCGTCCTGTGCGCGCAGTTGTTCCGCAACCTGGGCGCCAAGCGATTCGGCATCGGCGGCGGCGCCATTGATCTCGGCGCGGGCGACGCGGGTGCCGTCGGGCGTAGCGACCATGGCGCGCAGGTGCATCTGGCCGCCGTCAACGGTGGCGAAGGCTGCCAACGGTACTTGGCAGGAGCCGCCGAACACTTTCGACACCTTGCGTTCCGCCGTCACGGCCTGCGCGGTCGGCAGGTCGTTCAGCGGCGCCAGGATGGCTTTCAGGTCCAGGCCATCGTTACGCTCGGCGATTTCGATTGCCATCGCGCCCTGCCCTGCGGCCGGCAGCGAATCTTCCGGCGCCAGCAGCGATTTGATGCGCTGCGGCAGGCCGAGGCGTTTCAGGCCGGCGGCGGCCAGGATGATGGCCGCGTAATCGCCGCGATCGAGCTTGCCCAGGCGGGTATCCAGGTTGCCGCGCAAAGGCTTGATCACCAGGTGCGGGTAACGCGCCGAAATCAGGGCCTGGCGGCGCAGGCTGCTGGTGCCGACAATGGCGCCGGCAGGCAGTTCGGCCAGCGAGGAATAGTCGTTCGAAACGAAGGCGTCGCGCGGATCTTCGCGCTCCAGCACCGCCGCCAGCGCGAAGCCTTCCGGCAGTTCCATCGGCACATCCTTCAGCGAATGGACGGCCAGGTCGGCACGGCCTTCTTCCATCGCCACTTCCAGCTCCTTCACGAACAGCCCCTTGCCGCCCACCTTGGACAGGGCGCGATCGAGGATCTGGTCGCCGCGGGTTGTCATGCCCAGGATCTCAATGCTGCACTGCGGATATAATTGAGACAAGCGAGCGCGGACGTGTTCGGCCTGCCACATGGCAAGGCGGCTCTCGCGCGAAGCGATCACCAATTTGGAAGGGAGCTGTTGGGCCATTTCAGGAGTATTCAAGACCAGTTCTTTCGCTGTTGCTAGCGCCAAACCGGCGTTCACCAGTTTATTGCGCATGATTGGGACCACAAATTCTAGCATGCGCGCCCCTATGCAGAGAGCGGGCCACAAGCCTATTGCACGACCATTCTTATCTTTTGACTGATTAACTATGGCAAATCAAGTAAGTGCAACAGACGAAGCAAACCAGAGCGCCGATAAAGACGCGCCATTGAAAGAAGACATCCGCCTGCTGGGCCGCCTGTTGGGCGACGTCCTGCGGGAACAGGAGGGAGAGGAAGTATTCGCCGTCGTAGAAACCATTCGCCAGACCGCTGTCCGCTTCCGCCGTGAAGCCGACGCCGGCGCCGCCAAGGAACTGGACGGCATGCTGAAGATCCTGACACGCGAACAGACCATCACGGTGGTGCGCGCCTTCTCCTACTTCTCCCACCTTGCCAATATTGCGGAAGACCAGCACCACATCCGCCGCCGCCGCGCCCACTTGCTGGCCGGCTCGGCGCCGCAAAAAGGCAGCATCAGCTTTGCTCTCGACAAGCTGAAAGAATCCGGCGTCGAACTGGACACCGTCACCAGCTTCTTCAAGGAAGCCCTGATCAGCCCCGTCCTGACCGCCCACCCGACCGAGGTGCAGCGCAAGTCCATCCTGGACGCGGAACACGATATCGCCCGCCTGCTGGCCCAGCGCGACCTGCCGCTGACGCCGAAGGAGCGCACCGCCAACCTGCACATGCTGCGCGCCCGTATCGCGACGCTGTGGCAGACCCGCATGCTGCGCTACTCCAAGCTGACCGTGGCCGATGAAATCGACAACGCCCTGTCCTACTACCGCATTACCTTCCTGCGCGAACTGCCGGCCCTGTACGACGACATCGAATCCGAGATCGCCGAGCATTACGGCCAGGCCGCGCCGGCCGCCATCGACGGTTCCTACGTCCAGATGGGCAGCTGGATCGGCGGTGACCGCGACGGCAACCCGAACGTCAACGCCGGCACCATGCAGCATGCGCTGGAGCGCCAGGCCACCACCATCCTCGACTTCTACCTCGACGAAACCCACGCGCTGGGCGCCGAGCTGTCGGTGTCGACCCTGATGATCGGCTGCTCGCCCGCACTGCAGGCCCTGTCGGACGCCTCCACCGACACATCCGACCACCGCAGCGACGAGCCTTATCGCCGCGCCCTGATCGGCATGTACGCCCGCCTGGCAGCGACCGCCCGCGCACTGGGCGCGACCAATATCCTGCGCAAGGAAGTCGGCCACGCCGCCCCCTACCCGTGTCCGGCCGACTTCTCGGCCGACCTGCAGGTGCTGATCGAGTCGCTGGACGCCAACCACGGTTCCGTGCTGGCCCGGCCGCGCCTGACCACCCTGAAACGCGCCGCCGACATCTTCGGCTTCCACCTGGCGTCGCTGGACATGCGCCAGTCGTCCGACATCCACGAACGCGTGCTGGCGGAGCTGTTCGCCAAGGCCGGCATGCAGGCCGACTACCCGTCGCTGGATGAAGATGCCAAGGTCAAGCTGCTGCTGGCGGAGTTAGCGCAACCACGGCTGCTGTATTCGCCTTACATCGAGTATTCGGACGAGACCAGCTCCGAGCTGACCATCCTGCGCACCGCGCGCGACATCCGCCAGCGCTACGGCAAGCGCGCCATCCGCAACTACATCATCTCGCACACCGAGACCGTGTCCGACCTGCTGGAAGTGTTCGTGCTGCAGCAGGAGACCGGCCTGCTGCGCCAGGGCGCCGACGGCGAACGCACCTCGGACCTGATGGTGATCCCGCTGTTCGAAACCATCCCCGACCTGCAGCGCGCCGCCGGCATCATGGAAGCGCTGATGGCCGTGCCGATGGTGCAAAAGCTGATCGCCAAGCAGGGCCAGATCCAGGAAGTCATGCTGGGCTACTCCGACTCCAACAAGGACGGCGGCTTCATGACCTCCAACTGGGAGCTGTACAAGGCGGAACTGGCGCTGGTGGAAATCTTCGCCAAGGCCGGCGTCAAGCTGCGCCTGTTCCATGGCCGCGGCGGCACTGTCGGCCGCGGCGGCGGTCCAAGCTACGAGGCCATCCTGGCGCAGCCCAAAGGCACCGTCAACGGCCAGTTGCGCCTGACCGAACAGGGCGAGATCATCGCCTCCAAGTTCTCCAACGCCGAAATCGGCCGCCGCAACCTGGAACTGCTGGTGTGCTCGACCCTGGAAGCGAGCCTGATGCCGCCGCCGGCCGACGCCTGCCACGGCCCGCGCCTGGCCGGGTTCGAGACCGCGATGGCGGAAATCTCGGAGCTGGCCTACAAGGCTTACCGCAACCTGGTGTACGAAACCCCGGGCTTCACCGACTACTTCTTCTCAGCCACCCCGATTGCGGAAATCGCGGAACTGAACCTCGGTTCGCGACCGGCTTCCCGCAAATCGACGCGCCGCATCGAAGACTTGCGCGCCATCCCGTGGGGCTTCAGCTGGGGCCAGTGCCGCCTGCTGCTGCCGGGCTGGTACGGTTTCGGCTCCGCCATCGGCGCCTGGATCGCCGCCGGCAACGCGGAACAACGCAAGGCGCAACTGCGCGACATGTTCCAGCACTGGCCGTTCTTCGCCACCCTGCTGTCGAACATGGACATGGTGCTGGCCAAGACCGACCTGGCAATCGCCTCGCGCTACGCCGAGCTGGTGGCGGACAAGGAGCTGCGTGAACGCATCTTCAAGCGCATCACCGAGGAATACCACCAGACCCTCGACTGCCTGGAGTCGATCACCGGCACCCGCGACCGCCTGGCAGGCAACCCGCTGCTGGCGCGTTCCATCACCAACCGCTTCCCTTACCTCGATCCGCTGAACCACCTGCAGGTGGAGCTGATCAAGCGCCGCCGCGCGCTGGGTAATGAAGAGGACAGGGCCGATCCGCGCGTCAACCGCGGCATCCACCTGTCCATCAACGGCGTCGCCGCCGGCCTGCGCAACACAGGCTAAGCCGCAATAGCAATCGGGCCCGGGGAAATCCGGGCCCGCTTAGCAAAAAAGCCACAACTGAGTCATAATCATGCGCTCTGATATGAGGAGAACGTATGTTCCGTTTGACGCTGTTGGCTGCACTGCTTTTACCCTCCCTCGCCCTGGCCGACGACCAGGTCCGCAAGTTCGACGCCTTCTACGGCATCAATGTCAAAGGCCCGATCAGCGTCTACGTTGACGTCGGCAAGGAACAGTCGGTCAAGATCAGCGGCCGCAAGGAATACATCGACAAGGTCAGCATCGTCGTGGAAGGCGGCGTGCTGCGCGTCGTCTACGAAAATACCAACAAGGCCCCGGTCGACGTCAAAGAAGGCGACAAGATCACCGTCACCGTGCCGGCGCTGACCAGCTATCGCGTGCTGGGCGCCGGCGAATCGCGCGTCACCAACATCAACGGCGAACGGATCGACATCAGCTTCGAAGGCGCCGGCGCGCTCTACGCCAGCGGCAAGGTCAAGCTGCTGCGCATGAAAGGCCAGGGGGTTGGCCAGGCCAACCTCAAGGACCTGAAAGCCGAACGCGCCGACGTGAACTTCACCGGCATGGGAGACATCAGCCTCTACGCCAGCGACACCCTGAACCTGATTGTGGAAGGCATGGGCAACTTCACCTATTACGGCAACCCGAAACACATCAACAAGTCGGCCAAGGGCATCGGCAACGTCAGTCCGGGCAAATAAGCCGTGCGTGCGCCAGCTCGCGGGTTGGCACGTATCCCATTGAGCGGTACAAGGCCTGGGCGCGGGCATTGGCCGCTCCCACGTGCAGCATGGGGCGCACGCCCTGCTGCTGCATGCCGTGCATGATGAATTCCACCAGCTTGCGCGCGTAGCCGCGCCCCGTGAATTCAGGGTGGGTGCAGACGGCGCTCACTTCGCGCAGGTGGCCAAGGTCCATGCGCTCGCCGCTGAGCGCCACCAGCCGGCCGCCATCGTCGTGGATGCCGGCGTACCTGCCCATTTCGCCGGTGCGCGGCCGGAAGTAGCCAGGGAAGGCGAGATTGGTCAGCTCCACCATCGCGGGATCGTCTGCCGCCAACACGCGGATCGCCCCGGCATCCGGTGCCGCGACCGGCCCGCCTTGGTACACCATTTGCAGCACGCCCGATAGCGGCTGCAGCGACCAGCCCCGCGGCAGTTCCGGCATGGCGCCGAGGAAGTAGTAGCCGGCGCCCACGCCTTCCAGGTCGGCCGCAGGCAAGGCCACGCCGGCCTCGGGCACCGCCATGAACGGCGCCACCTCGGCCGGATAGCGGCGGGCCACGCCTGCCGGAATGCTAAAATGTTGCTGTGCGCCATACAGCGCAGCCCAGATCGGGTTTTCCAATTCCTGCATGTGAGTTCCAATGTCCAATTTCCCAGCCTGCCCAAAATGCCAGTCCGAGTATACCTACGAAGACGGCGATAACTATGTTTGCCCTGAATGCGCCCACGAGTGGCCAATGCAGGCCGCCGAAGCAGCCGGCGAATCCGCACGTGTCTACAAGGATGCCGCCGGCAATCTCCTGCAAGATGGCGACACTGTCACTGTCATCAAGGACCTGAAGCCAAAAGGCTCCGGCGGCGTGATCAAGCAAGGCACCAAGGTAAAGAACATCCGCCTGGTCGACAGCGACCACGATATCGACTGCAAGATCGACGGCTTCGGCGCCATGAGCCTGAAATCGGAGTTCGTTCGCAAAGTGTGACAATTTGCGAATATTTATTCGCAAGATTCCCGTATAGTCTCCGGAATAATTCCCATTCACCGGAGACTGCCTATGAAGCCTGCCACGCTTGCCCTGGCCATTGCACTGGCCCTGCCCTTCACCACTACCCACGCCGCCGGCCCGATGGGGGAACGAAAAGCAGAGTCCAGCACCATGACAGGCATTAACGCAGCAGGCGAATGGGTTGGCGAAATCAAGGACGAAGACGGCCGCCGCCGCGCAGTGCTGATGTCGCAAGGCCGTCATATCGAGATCGGCACCCTCGGCGGCACCGACAGCACCGCCAACGCCATCAACAACCAGGGCGTGGTCACCGGCGGCGCCCTGACCGCCAACAATGCCTGGCATGCCTTCCGCTACGAGGAGTCGCTGGGCATGCGCGACCTCGGCACCTTGGGCGGCAGCAGCAGCGTCGGCACCGCACTCAATGAATCCGGCCACATCGTCGGCTACGCCGACACCGCCGACGGCAACTACCACGCCTTTGTCGATTCCGGCATTGCCATGCTGGACCTGGGCACCTTCGGAGGCAAGAACAGCTACGCCACCGGCATCAACATCAATGGCTATGTGGTCGGCGCCGCGCAGCTGCCGAACGGCTACCGCCGCGCCTTCCTGTACAAGCCGGGCAGCGGCATGATCGAGCTGCCGACGCTGGGCGGCCGCGTCAGCGTGGCAACCGGCGTCAACGACCACGGCGTGGTGGTCGGCGCCTCCGAAATGGAGGATCGCAACTGGCACGCCTTCATGTACGAAAACGGCCGCATGATCGACCTGGGCGCGATGATCGCGCACGGCTCCAGCTTCGCCAACGGCATCAACAACCACGGCGACATCGTCGGCACCGTGCGCATGAAAGACCACGACGCGCCGCATACCTTCATCTACAAGGGCGGCCGGATGCAGGTGCGCTCCGGTTATGAGAGCCTGTACCTGACGCGCGACATCACGGAAGACGGCACGGTGATTGGCTCCAGCTACACCGGCCACGTGCTGAAGTCCGGCGCGGTGGATTCGGCCCGCCCCGACCATGGCCTGAAGCCGGTCGACTGGCTCACGCTCGGCTTCCTGGCCATTATCGCCGCAATAGCAGGCTTCAAGGTCCGCGAACACCTCCGCAAAGGCTTTGATTTCGGCAAACGCCTGATGCTTTCTATCGCATAGAACTTGCTTGAGGAGGGAGCAGCGGCTCCCATCCTCGCTTAATCGCAGTTGTTCAGGCAATCGGCGACGCGCAAGGCAAAAAAAAACGGAGGCCGAGGCCTCCGTCTTCATTACTTCTCCGTCAGGAACGTTTTCAGCTTGTCCGAACGCGAAGGCTGGCGCAGCTTGCTCATCGCCTTGGCTTCGATCTGGCGGATACGTTCGCGGGTCACGTCGAACTGCTTGCCCACTTCTTCCAGCGTGTGGTCGTTGGACATCTCGACACCGTAGCGCATGCGCAGCACCTTGGCTTCGCGCGGGGTCAGGGAATCCAGCACTTCCTTGATCACGTTGCGCATCGATGCGTGCAGCGCGGCGTCCAGCGGCGCCAGCGTGGTGTTGTCTTCGATGAAGTCGCCCAGCTGGGAATCGCCGTCCTCGCCCATCGGGGTTTCCATGGAAATCGGCTCCTTGGCGATCTTCATGATCTCGCGCACCTTGGACTCCGGCATTTCCATCTTCAGCGCCAGGGTTGCCATATCCGGCTCGGAACCGGTTTCCTGCATGATCTGGCGCGAGATGCGGTTCATCTTGTTGATGGTCTCGATCATGTGCACCGGCACGCGGATGGTGCGGGCCATGTCCGCAATCGAACGCGTGATCGCCTGGCGGATCCACCAGGTAGCGTAGGTCGAGAACTTGTAGCCGCGGCGGTATTCGAACTTGTCGACCGCCTTCAGCAGGCCGATATTGCCCTCCTGGATCAGGTCCAGGAACTGCAGGCCGCGGTTGATGTACTTCTTCGCGATCGAGATCACCAGGCGCAGGTTGGCTACGGTCATTTCGCGCTTGGCGGTGCGCGCACGCTTTTCGCCGGCAGCCATCTGCTTGTTGATCTTGCGCAGGTCGGCCAGCGGCAGCGCCACGCGCTCCTGCAGGTCGATCATCTTGTTCTGCAGTTCCTTGATGGCGGGAACGTTACGGCCCAGCACCGCGCTGTATGGATACCCTGCCGCCACTTCGCCGTCCACCCAATCCAGGTTGGTTTCATTGCCCGGGAAGACCTTGATGAAGTGAGCGCGCGGCATGCCGCAGCGGTTCACGCACAGTTCCAGCACGGCGCGCTCGATCGAACGCACCTGCTCCATCTGGCCGCGCAGTGTGTCGCACAGCTTTTCCACCACTTTCGCGGTGAAGCGGATGCCCAGCAGCTCGTTGGAGATGATGTCCTGCGCTTTCACGTAGGCGGCATTGCCGTAGGCGGCCTTGCGCATCTTGTCGTACTGGCTCGAGATCAGGGCGAACTTGGCCAGCGCGTCATCCTTCAGCTGCGCCAGTTGTTCGGTCGAGTAGCCGGCAGCGCCGCCGTTGACGTCGCCGTCTTCTTCCTCGTCGTCCAGCTCTTCCTCTTCCTCGTCTTCGTCAGCCGCGGCAACGACCTTGGCGGGCGCAGGAACCGGCGCGTCTTCGTTCAAGTCGACAAAGCCGTCCACCACGTCGTCCACCTTCATCTCGTCCTTCGCGATCTTCTCCGCCAGCAGCAGGATCTCGTCGATGGTGGTCGGGCAGGCGGAAATCGCCTGGATCATGTCGCGCAAGCCGCCTTCGATACGCTTGGCGATCTCGATCTCGCCCTCGCGGGTCAGCAGCGCCACGGCGCCCATTTCACGCATGTACATGCGGACCGGATCGGTGGTGCGGCCGAAATCGGAATCGACGGTCGACAGCGCGGTGGCAGCTGCGGCTTCCACTTCATCGTCGCTGGCGGCGGTCGGCACGTTATCGGACAGCAGCAGTGCTTCCGCATCCGGCGCGCGCTCGTACACGGCGATGCCCATGTCGTTGAAAGTCGCGATGATGCCTTCGATCGCTTCCGGATCGACGATGTTTTCCGGCAGGTGGTCGTTGATTTCGGCGTAAGTCAGGTAGCCGCGGTCCTTGCCCAGGTTGATCAGGTTCTTGAACTGGGTGCGGCGCTTTTCCAGCTCCTCCGCGTTGGCGCCGTCGGCCATGCCGAAGGCGTCGATGCCCTTGGCCTTGCGCTCGCGCGCCTTGGACGCTGCCTTCAGTTCGGCGCGTTCCACGGCGTTCAGTGCCGCCACTTCATCGTTTTCCGGGGTGAATTCGCTTGGCTTGCGGCCGCGACGGCCCGGCACCTTCACTTGCGGCAGCAGGTAGCCGGAAGTGTCGATCGATGCCAGCACGGCTGCGTCGCGCACTTCAGTCACGGCAGCCGGGCCGCTCGTCACGATCACGGGCGCAGGTTCGGCGGCCTTGGGCTTGCGGCCGCGCTTTGCAGGCGCCGCCGGCGCTTCTTCAGCGACGACAGCCAGCGACACCGGCTTGGCAGCAGCGGTCTTGCGGGCGCGGGTCTTGACGACCGCTTCGTCGGCCACGGCTTCCGCCGGCGCTTCCACTGGCGGCACGGCAGCCAGGCGGCGCGATTTCTTGACTACGGTGACTTTTCCTGCTTCCTCTTGAGCGTTGTCGATCACATACGAAAGGCTGGTCTTTGGCACAGCCAACGGAGCGCTGGTAGTGGAGGAGCCAGTGGACTTCTTGGCGGACAACGTCAGGGTCTTAGGTTTCGTCATTCAATATCTCTCTCAGCACACCCGAAGGTGCACTTATCGAAGGCTCGCGATGGCCCGGTTTCAGGGATAATCGGGAAAAGAAAAAGCCCGCATGACCGGGCTCGATTCCGATGATTCAGTGATTAGAGAGGGCACATGCCCTGGAACTGGACTTCACAGGGCGGCGCGGCCCCGGCCGAAAACTCTTTACCAATCTGAATTCGCACCGTCCTGCATTTGGTGCGTCTGTCATTATACAAGGTTTTGGCTCGCACCGCACCCATTAATTCGATATCAAAACCACATCATGAGCGAAAACACAATGCGCCGGGCGCTTGCGTCGTGGTATGCTGGCGGCTCTTGATTAACCTATGAAGTCGATGAACACTAGCACTACCCCTCAGCAGCCGGCCGAAGGCCAAGCCGCCGCACCTGCCGCCCCCAATTCCGCACGCGCCCTGCTCAAGCAATTGCAGCAACAGTATGCCCCGTTCCGCGACAGCCTGCCGCTGTCGATCGGCATCGACAAACAGCTCATCGCCGCGATGCCGGAGCTTAACCGCAAGCTGATGCGCGCCGCCCTGGGCATCCACACCTCCTCGCAGCGCTACCTGCGCGCCATGGAAAAAGCCACCGTCCGCTACAACCTGGATGGCAGCACCGGCGCTGAAGTCACCGACGAACACCGCAAGCACGCCAAGGAAACCCTGGCTGAACGCTACAAGAAAGAAGTGGAGCGTCGCAAGGCTGAACGCGCTGCCGAACGCGAAGCTGCAGCCGCCCAGGAAGCCGAGCGCCGCCGCGCAGAGAAGCTGCAGGCGCTGACCGCCAAGTTCTCCAGGAAGTAATGAGCGACGCGCCAGAAGCGGTCCCCGAGCTGCCTCCTTATGAAGGCATCCGGCTGGCCGACGTCAGGCTCGTGAAGACCGCCGCCGACGCGGAGGCAGCGCAAGCGGCCCTGCTGGCGGCGGATGCTATCGGTTTCGATACCGAATCCAAGCCGACCTTTGTCAAGGGCGAGAGCTCGGACGGCCCGCACCTGATCCAGTTTGCCGACGACCGCCATGCCTGGCTGTTCCAGGTTGGCGCTGCCTTTCCCCATCTGGCCGTGGTCAAGGCTATCCTTGAATCGGACCTGACGCTGAAGATCGGCTTCGGCCTGTCCGACGACATCAAGCGCGTGCGCGCCAAGCTGGGCATCGAGCCGCTGAAAGTGGTGGACCTGGGCGTGGTGCTGCGCGTGCCGGGACAGAAGAATGACCTGGGCGCCAAGAGCGCTGTCGCCAAGTATTTCGGCCAGGCGCTGACCAAGTCCAAGAAGATCTCCACCACCAACTGGGCCACGCCGCGGCTCAATGAAAAGCAGATCCTGTACGCTGCCGACGATGCGCAAGTGGCGCTGCGCGTGTACCGGCACTGGATCGGCATCGGCAACGTGCTGCCGCCGATCAAGCCGCCCAAGCGACCTAAAACCGGGAAGCCAGTGTCAGGCCCAAGGGTCTGACACTGGCTTCACGGTTTTCGCCAGCACCCCAAGCTTCGCAATCGCCGCCGCCTGCCGTTCATCCCAAATATGCCCGTAGTTGAGGCGAATGCAATTGCGAAACGCCCGCTTCGCGCTGAACATCGGCCCCGGCGCAATGCTGATCCCGTGCGCCAAAGCCAGCCGATGCAGCTCCAGCGCATCCACTGACTCCGGCAACACCACCCACAGGAAATACCCGCCCTGCGGCTGCGTCACCCGCGTCCCCGCCGGGAAGTGCGACGCGATCGCCGCCAACATCTGCTGCTGTCCCGCCAGCGCACCACGCAACTGTCGCAGATGCCGCTCATATCCACCCTGCCCCAGGTATTCCGCCAGCGCCAGCTGCGAAGGCATCGCCGCCGACAGCGAGGTAGTCAGTTTAAGACGCTCGACCTGCCGCGCAAAACGCCCCGCCGCAGCCCAGCCAACCCGGAATCCCGGCGCCAGACATTTTGAAAACGAGCTGCAATGCATCACAAGTCCCTTGCTGTCGAAACGCTTCGCCAGCGCCGGCCGCTGCGCGCCGAAATACAGCTCGCCGTACACATCATCCTCGATCAGCGGCACGTCATGCGCCGCCAGCAATTCGACCAGGGCCCGCTTCTTCTCCGGCGGCATCAGGCTGCCAAGCGGATTCTGGAAACTGGTCATCAGCCAACAGGCGCTCGGCCTGTGCTGCTCCAGCGCCGCAGCCAGCGCCCCGAGTTCGATCCCTTCGCGCGGATGCGTCGCCACCTCAAGCGCTTTCAAGCCGATGCGTTCAAGCGCCTGCAAGGCCGCGTAGAAACTCGGCGACTCCACCAGCACCGTGTCGCCCGGCCGCGCCACCGCCTGCAGGCAGAGATTCAGCGCTTCCAGCGCGCCATTGGTGACCACGATGTCGTCCGGCGCCACCTGCAAGCCATCGAGCTGGTAGCGCAAAGCGATCTGGCGCCGCAACTCCGCATTCCCCGGCGGCAGGTCGGCAATCGTGCTCCACGGATCGATATGGCGCATGCTGGCCGCGACCGCGCGCCCCAGCTTATCGAGCGGGGAACAGCAAGGGACTGGGAAAGGCGGAACCGAAAGGCACGTTGCCCGGCGCCCGGCTGGCCTCCAGCACCTGGAACACCAGCTCACTGACGTCAACCAGGGTGGAAGCCGCATCGGGCCGCGACACCTCCGGTTCCGGCGCGGCAGCAAAGCGCCGCGAAGCCACGTAATACCCCGAGCGCGGACGCGACTCGATCAGGCCACGCGCCTCGAGCTGGTAATAAGCCTGGAACACGGTGGACGGGCTGACGCCGCGCCGCTCCTGCTGCTGCCGCACCGAAGGCAGCTTCTCGCCCGGCCGCAGCACGCCGGACGCCATCAAGCCCGCCAGTTCATCGGCTAGCGCCTCGTAAAGCTTCAAACTGATACCCTCATTCCGTGGCCATTCTGAGCCTGTTATTCTCCGCCTCGCAGGCGTATCCTTGACCCATCACAAGAAAAACGGATTCATCATGCTCCGCATTCTCTCATTTGGCGCCGCAGTTGTGGTCACCTCCGCGCTGGCCGCACCGGCCAGCCTGCCGGACACCGTCGAGCAGCGCGTCGCCGCCTGCATTGCCTGCCACAAGGCCAACGAGCAAGGAGACGCCTTCTTCCCGCGCATCGCCGGCAAGCCCGCCGGCTACCTGTACAACCAGCTCCTGAACTTCAAGCAGGGCCGCCGCCAGTACCCGATGATGACGTATATGGTCGAACAGCTGCCGGATGCCTACCTGAGGGAGATCGCCCAATACTTCTCCGAACAGCACGCCCCCTACCCGCCGCCCGCGGCCACCAGCGCCACGCCGCAAATGATCGAGCGTGGCCGCGTGCTGGTGCACCAGGGCGACCCTTCGCGCAAAGTGCCGGCCTGCGTAGCCTGCCACGGCGAGGCGATGACCGGGGTGGCACCCGCGATTCCCGGCCTGATTGGCCTGCCGCGCGACTACATCAACGCCCAGTTCGGCGCCTGGCGCAACCAGAAGCGCAAGGCGCACGTGCCGGACTGCATGGCCGAAGTGGCCAATCGCCTGAGCGAATCCGACGTTGCCGCCGTCTCCGGCTGGCTGGCCGCGCAACCGGCCGACCCGAACGCGCGTCCAGCGCCCGCCCTGCCCGGACAATTGCCGTTGGAATGCGGCGGCATCCGCAAATAAACAGAACCGACCATGAAGCGCAATACGAAAATCGCCATCGCCGTACCGCTGCTGCTCGTCGTCGCAGCGGTCGGCTTCCTCTGGCCCAAGCACGACACCGGCCCGGCGCCAAGCGCCGCCTCGAAGACCCTGCCGATCGGGGAAAAGGCGGCGCGCGGCGCCTACCTGGCCAAGGCCGCCGATTGCATGGCCTGCCATACCACGCGCGGCGGCGCCGCCTTTGCCGGCGGCCGCGCCCTGCAAACGCCGTTCGGCAACGTGATGTCGCCCAACATCACGCCAGACAAGGAAACCGGCATCGGCAACTGGAGCGCCGACGATTTCTGGAACGCGCTGCACAACGGCAAGGCAAAGGATGGCCGCCTGCTGTACCCAGCCTTCCCATACACCAACTACACCGCAATGACGCGCGACGACTCGGACGCGCTGTACGCCTACTTCCAGTCCATCACACCGGTGAAGCAGGCCAGCCAGCCGCATAGCCTGCGCTTCCCCTACAACCAGCAAGCCATGCTGGCGGTATGGCGCGCCCTGTACTTCAAGCCCGCCGTGTACACGCCAGACGCCGGCAAGTCCGCCGAATGGAACCGCGGCGCCTACCTGGTGCAAGGCCCCGGCCACTGCATTGCCTGCCACAGCGAACGCAACGCCCTGGGCGCCAGCGACAAAGGCCTGTCAGGCGGCCTGATTCCCGTGCTGGGATGGTACGCGCCCTCGCTCACCTCCGACCGGGAAGCCGGCCTGGGCGACTGGGAAGTAAAAGACATCACCGACCTGCTGAAGACCGGCGTCTCGCAGCGCGCCACCGTGTTCGGCCCGATGGCGGAAGTCGTGCGCGAAAGCCTGCAGCACCTGAGCGATGAAGACGCACGCGCCATGGCCGTGTACCTCAAATCGCTGCCGAACGAAAGCGGCAGCCGCGAGCCGTACGAACGTTCAAAGGAACCTGAAGCCGCCGCCTTTCTCGCAGCGGGCGAAAAGATCTACAGCAAGGCGTGCGTAGACTGCCACGGTGAAAAAGGCGAAGGCATCGCGCCGCACTACCCGCCATTGGCCGGCAACCGCGCGCTGACGATGGACGAAGCGGTAAACCCGATCCGCATTGTGCTGAATGGCGGCTTCGCCCCCGGCACGGCAGGCAACCCGCGTCCCTACGGCATGCCGCCGTTCAGCCATTCCTTGAATGATGTGGAAGTAGCACAAGTAGTATCCTACCTGCGCGCCGCATGGGGCAACAACGCCTCACCGGTCGAAAGCACCACCGTCAACCGCTACCGCAACGTACCGCTGGAATAACTACAGCCCAGTCCGTGTCACACCCTGGGGTCACACCCGAAGTGTGACACGGCCTCAACTGGTATCGGATGAGCCCGTGTCACACTCGGGGTGTGACCCCAAGGTGTGACACGGGCTCGGCTGATCTTAGAGCATGTCGGCGAAGCCGAGGCGGTCGGTGGTTGCGTGGCGGGCGTCTTCGATGCTGACTTTCTTTTCGGCCAGCAGCTTGCGCAGGCATTCGTTCATCGTGTAGCAACCGGGGGCGGACTTGCGCTCCATGACATTGCGCAGGTCGGCCACATTGCCGTTTTCGATCACCGCCGCCACGTCGGGATTGACGGTCAGGCTTTCCGTACCCAAGTAGTAGCGATCGCCATCCATCGCCGGCATCAGCGCCTGGCACAGCACGCCGCGCAGGGCGTGCGCCAGTGCCTGGCGTTGCGGTTCGGTGTTGCCCAGCAGGCGGATCATCTTTTGCAGGCCGAGCTCGGTCGAGCGTGCATGCAGCGAGGCCAGCACCAGCGGACCGGATTCGGCCAGCGCCAGCGCTTCGTGTGCGGTCTCCGCATCGCGGATCTCGCCGATTACGATCACGTCGGGACGTTCGCGCAGCGCATCCTTGGCGCCCAGGTCGAAGGTTTCAACGTCGCCGTCAAAGCCGACTTCGCGCTGGGTGATCACGCACTTGCGTTGCGGGATCAGGGTCTCGACCGGGTCTTCGATGGTGATGATATGGCCGGAACGGTTCTTGTTGATGTCGTCCAGCATCGAGGCGATGGTGGTCGACTTGCCCTGGCAGGTGTCGCCAATAATCAGCACCAAACCGCTCGAGAGCTGCGCGAACTTTTCTTCCGTCGGGCGCAGGCCCAGGCCGGACAACAGCAGCGGTTCTTTCGGGAAGCGGCGAATCACGCAGCCGAGGCGCTTCTTTCCCTGGAAACTGAAGCAGTTGGCGCGGATGCGCGCGGTGTGCAGGTCGATGGCGCGGTCGAAAGCGCGGTCCTGGATGCGTTCGCGCCAGTTCGGCTCCACCACTTCAAAGAATTCTTCCAGCTCTTCGCGCGTGATCGGCGAATCGGTCACGGCCACCAGGCCCTTCGGCTGGCGCAGCAGCAAAGGGCTGTTCTGGTGGATCAGGATGTCCGAAAAAACCAGTTTGGAATTCAGCAGGTGCAGGATTTGCTCGACGAGGGTGCCAAAGACCGGGTGGTCTTCGTTCTCGATATACGTCAGGGTGCGAATTTGCGAGGTTTCCATTGTGCCTGTGTTCTCCAATTGTTACGCAAGATTCTATTGCATTTGCTTTGTAGAATGTAAGTGGCTGGTGAACAACATTTATTTCGGATATTCAAATCCGGTACGGATATCGAAGGCAAAACTGCGGCCGCGCTCGCTCACAGTCAGCCGTTGCGGCGGTTCCTCGCCGGCCAGCGCACGCGACTTCACATGCAGGCCCTCGCCTTCCCGGATCAGCTTGTCCGCGCGCTCGTAAACATTTTGACAACCAGTTTCGGCAATCAGGGCCTGCACGATGGCAATCTTCCACGCTTCCACAGCGGCAGACTGGAACTGGCACACCAGATAGCCATCCTTGCCGCCATAACTCTGCACCAGCAGGCCGGACAAGCCATCTTCATCGCCGAGCACGATCGGCACCAGTTCATCTGGCCGCGCCGCTTGCAGGGAATGGATGCGGCGCGCGATGGCGGCACGCACGCGCCGCTTCACCATGGCGTGGTCGACCGGCTCGTCTTCACGCAGGGTCCAGACGCGGGCTGCGATCTGCGACTTGGCGTTATAGGCGGCGCGGGCCAGGAATTGGCGCGATGAGGACACGACCGTGGCCGTGGCGCCTGGCTTGTTTTTCTCTGCGGGACGGCCGTCGACGCGCTCAATGGCGGACAGGTAAATATAGGGATCGCCGGCAAGGATGGATTTCTCCTTGCCCTGTTTGATGATGATGGTAAGCATGGGCGAAATGATACAGGAGCGACGCCCTGCCCGCGGCATTTGCATTCTGTTCCCGCAAGGCGGCGTCCTGTCGCATTGCGCAGGCATCAGGGCGCAGGCTTCGATACGATGTTTCTTATTCAAATTGAGGAGAAACAAGATGAAGATGTCTGCTGCAATGCGCAATGCCCTGGTCGCCGCATCCGTTTTTGCTGTCGCCGCTCCGCTTGCCGTGGTCTCAGCCGCCCCGCTGGGCTGGTTTGCCGGCGAACGCGTGCAGGGCAATGGCAAAATCTCCAGGCAGGCGCGGGAAGCGGCCAACTTCACCGGCCTTGGCCTGGGCTTGCCTGGCAGCGTCGAAGTCCGCATCGGCAGTACCGAGAGCGTGAGCATCGAATCGGATGACAACATCCTGCCGCTGATCGAAACCGTGGTCGAAGATGGCACCCTGCAGATTCGTCCTGTCCGTCCCAACCTGCAGTTCGATACCCGCAACCTGAAGGTTGTGATCACTGCAAAGAATCTGGAACGCATTTCGGTTGGCGGTTCCGGCTCGGTCGATGCGGAAGGCCTGCGTGGCGGCAAACTGTCCTTCAATGTCGGCGGCTCCGGTTCCATGAACTTGCGCAATATCGAAGGCGAGTCCGTCACCGTTTCCCTCGGCGGCAGCGGCAACCTGAAGGCAAGCGGTTCGGCCGACAAACTGAAGGTGTCGATTGGCGGTTCGGGCAAGGTCAGTACCGGGCAACTGGCAACGCGCGAAGCTGCGGTCAGCATTGGCGGTTCAGGCCGCGCTGTGGTGTGGGCCAAGCAATCGCTGTCGGTCAGCGTGGCTGGCTCGGGCGATGTCAGCTACTACGGTGAGCCGCAGCTCACCAAGAGCGTGATGGGCTCCGGCAGCGTGAAGCGCCTGACTGGCAACCCGAACTGATCAATGCCTCTGTCCCGGCCCGTGTCGCCACAAAGTTCACGGGCCATCGTCCCTCAGAAATTCTTCTAATTTTTCACCTGCGATCAGCTTGTCAAGCCGCGCAAAGGAGAACGCCCCGGCGGGGCGTTGTTCACTGGGGGCCTAGAGGTCGAACTTGAGGTCAGCGCTGAACGTGCGCTGGGCATATGGGTGGAAAGCCCAGTACTTTTCGCCGTTCAGGTTGTCGATGCCGACCGATGCCGTCCACTGGCGATTGAAGCGGTAGCGCAAGCGCACGTCGGCGACCAGGTAGTCCGACACGCCCATATACGTTGCCCCATTCGGATCGCTGTTATCCAGCGTGCCGAACTGCTTGCCGCTATAACGCACACCGATTGTGCCGGTCCAGTGCTGGCCCACATGGTAAGACGCCAAGGCATTCGCGCGCCACTTCGGCACGCGCGGTTGCCGCTTGCCGACGCTGGAAGGCATGGCATCGTTCGAGACGATCTCGGAATCCGCATAGGTAAGACTGCTTTGCAGCGTCAGCCCATGCGTCAGGACGTCGTCAGCCTGTTGCGACAACTCCAACCCACGTGTACGGATCTTGCCCACGTTCTGTACCGTATTCACAGTCGCAGTCAGCGGCTGCGAATACAAGGCATCGCGCGTGGCTTCGCCAAACAGCGTGGCGCGCATACTACCTTGCGCTGTCATGCGCTCCGCTGTCAGCTCGCTGGTCCACGATTTCTCGGCACGCAGGTTCGGATCCGTGTTGACGATCCTGTCGTCCACGATGGAACCCTGGAACAACTCCGCCGCGGTCGGATTACGTACCGCACGGCCGATGGATGCCTTCAGGCGCCAGGACTCGCCCGTACGCCACGCCAGCGCAGCCTTGGGCGACCAGGCCTGCTCGCGGCGGCCGGTGAAAGGCAGCAGCTTTCCAGTCGCTCCCGAGATTTGTCCACCATATGCGCGCCAGCTTTCCTGCCTCAGGCCAAGCGTTGCCTTCCAATCCGGCGACAGCCGCCAGGTATCCTGCGCATACAGGCTCTCAAGCCGCGTATTGCCATTGAAGGTCGACACATGCTTGCCGCCTGCTCCTGCGATCCAGTCCGGCACGCTGGTCACATGCGTGCGCAACCTGGCATTCTCGCGCTGCACGCCAAACTCCGCTTGGTGCATAGTGCCAGCGCGCCAGCTACCGCGTAACGCCAAAGTGTTCCACCCACTGCCTCCCATATCGGTCAGGTTGCCCTGCCCGCCTCCTGTCGGCACTCGTGCGAGGTCGCGCGAATAGTCGTAAGCACTGCCGGCGATTTCCCAATTGAAGCTGCCGCGCCCATGCGTTTTCAACGACAATCCGTGCATCAGATGTTCAAGGTCCGCACGCGCACCAGCAAAGTCGGAAGGCAGCAGCGTAAAACGCTTGCCGCCGATATTGATTGCGCCGCTGGTCACGGCATTGCCTGCGCCATCGCGCAAATACGATTCGGCACTGCGCACCACGTCGTTCTGCCACCAGCCCAGCGTGTAGCTGGCACGCAGCGTTGGCGACAAATCATATGCCAGCTTCAGCTTGGCGTGATCCTGCACCGTGTTCACCTGGCCCGTGCTGCCAAGGATGTACCAATCCTTGCCGGCGGGATTGCGATCCCCAACAGCGCCCGTCACGGCCACGCCGGCCGGCTCGCCCGGTTTTGGCGCGACGCCTGCCGACAAAAGCTTGTTGGCAAAGGCGATCGGCTGGCCGTCGCTGTCAAGGCGCGACAGGTTCAGCCACCACGCCAAGGCGCCCGTCCGATTACCCAGCGAGGCGCTGTACTGCCTGCCGGCATGGCGAGAATCAGTTCCGTATTGCTCGAAATCCTGGCTCACCCACGACAGTTTGGCGTGCGCCTCCAGCTTGCTTGGCATGCGGGTCTGGAAATCCACCACCGCGCCCACCGAGTTGCCTGCATAGGCGGCTGAAAACGGACCGTACAGCACGTCGACGCGTTCGATTTCCTCCGGCGTTACCAATCCCCAGCGCGGGGTGTAGCTTGCGCCATTTCCAAGCAGGTTGGAGAGCAGGATGCCGTCCGCATACACCAGTGAACGTGCACTGTTGCCAGTGCCGGAAGCGCGGCTGGCCAGCACAGCATGGTCGTAATCGCCGATAAAACGCTTGCGCACATTCAGGCTTGGCAGGTATTTCAGCGCATCCTCGCTATCGAAGGCGTTGATGCGGTCTTCCACCAGCGCCCCGGTGATCCCTTCGATCGTAGTCGGTATCTGCGTAGGCAGCGACGTCGGGCGGCCACCGTTGATCGTCACCACGTGGTCCGCTTGCGCCGGGCAAGCCAGGCCCATCGCCGCCAGCATTGCGGCCAGCGGTTTGTATTGGCATTTCATGATCAGCCCCTAGCGCGTTTCGAGGGTGGCTTCCCAGTTCGCGCTGCCGAACTGGCAGGACTGGACGATCTTGAAGGTGTGGCTGCCCGCCGCCGGCATTTTGCCGAACATGACAAATTCGTCGTAGAACTCGTCAGGCAAGGGACCGCCGCGCCAGGCCAGGCTGTCGGGCGTGCGTTCGATGCTCCAGCCATTCTTCAGCATGGGCTTCATCGGCGCAAAGCCTTCCGGCAGCCGGATGCTGACCGCCACCGTGGGGCTGCCATTGCAACCATGGCCGACACGGAACACCAGCTTCTGGTAGCTGCCCGCCGCAAATTCACGCTGCTCCAGCGAGATATGGGCGTGCGCGGACGCTGCCGCGAGCAGTGCTGCGGCCATCAGGTATTTTTTCATGGTCGGCTCCTTAGTGCTTGGGAGCGGTGTACGACAGCGGCTTGACCGGCACTTGCACTTGCACCGTCTCCTGCTTCTTGCCCTTGCCCTGGATCACCAGCGTCATGGGCACCGTTTCGCCCGCCTTCATCTGGCGCTTCAGGTCCATCATCATGATGTGGTAGCCGCCCGATGCCAGCGCCACCGGCTTGCCGGCCGGGAGGTCGATGCCTTCGACGGCCGACATCATCATGCGGTCGCCCTGCATCGACATCTGGTGGATTTCAATAATGCCGGCGGCAGGCGAACGCACTTCCACCAGGCGCGCGTCCTGTTTGGAAACGAGCTCCATGAAGGCGCCGGTGGCCTGTGCGGCCGGCACGGTGGCGCGAATCCATGGCTCGCGCACGGTAACTTGTGCCGCGGCGGAGGCGGCGAAGGCGATCGACATTGCGAACGCGAAGAACTGCTTTTTCATTTTTCACTCCTTGATTCGTTAAATGGGGGACGAAATCAGGCGTGTGCAGGCGGTCCTCGCGGATTGGACGCAGACCACACCGGCAGTGGTTGTGGCGACTGGTAGAACAGGGTTGGGCACATGGTCGCACCGTCGAGGGGCAACGGCAAGGCAAGGTCGGTTGGCGGGAGGCCAAACCAGCCGGCATGCGGCAAGCAGTAGGAACAGTCTTCCATGTCCATTTGCGCCATTGGTTGCGCCGGGGACTGCGCTTTGCTGCGGTCGATCACGGCCACGAAGGTGGCGTAATCGAGATCGCCGACACCGGTCACGCGCGTGCCGTCGTTCAGGCAGATCTCCCATGTGCGCGGCTTGCCGTTCATCGCATGCGAAATTGCCGGCGCAAGTGCGTTCATCAGGATGGCGAAGCACGCGATCCAGATCCAGCGCAAGCGGGTTGACGATTTCATATGCATGGCGGGCATTATAGCCTAGCGGGACGCTTCCATTTGCGCAGCCAGCTCGCGCGCGGCGCGCCAGCGGCTGGCGGGTGAAGGATGGTCGAAGCGTGCGAAATTGGGGGAGTGGCTGTGCTTTGCCAGCTTGCGGAAATAGGCCGCCAGCGCCTGCGGCGGCCATCCGGCGCGCGCCGCAAACAGCAGGCCTTCGCGGTCGGCTTCCAATTCCTGCTGCTGATTGAAACTCGCCAGTTTGCGCATCAGGGCACTATCGTTGTCGATATCGTGTTCGAATTCGGCGAAGGGCTGCGTCGCCCGCCCCGGTTCGAGCCGCAGCGCCTCTTCGAATTCCTTCAGGTTGTGGCGCAGTACCGCGTGCATGATTTCGTGCGCCAGCAGCATTGCCAGTTCCGCATCGGAGAGCGCCAGCTCATCGATATAGGCGCGGCTGACCAGGAGCTTGCCGCCCGCCATGGCAAAGGCATTGGCATCGCCGTCGGTCGTGGTGTGCAACTCCCAGTCCCATGCGGTGGTTTCCGGAAACTCGCGCTTCGCCTGCTCGATCAAGGGGCGCGCCAGCACTGCCACGCGCGCGCCAAAATGCTCATCGTCGTCAAGGCGATAGCCTTTGCGAAGCTCATCGATCTGCCCGCGATACAGCTTTGCGGAACCGGCCATGACTTCAGCCTGCGTCACCGCCTGGGCCGTGGCCCCCTGGACGAGGAATAGAAAGGCAATCAGGTAGCGCAACATGATGAGCACATTCTGCCACCGATTCGCCGGATCAGGACTTCCAGACCTCGCGCGTGACTTCCACGGTGGTGGCGCCGTCGGTCAGCCAGATCTGGCCGTCCTGGATCGTGCACTGCAGCTGCATGGAGCGCTGCGCCATCTTTTCCAGCGCGGCGCTGGCCTCGGCATCGATATTCACCACGCTGACGTTCCTGGCGCGGTCGATCTTGCTGGCGAGCTGCTTCCACCACACGTGCGAGGCGGAGCTATAGGAATACACCATCACCTTCTCGGAACGCCCGGCGGCCTTCAGGATGCGGCGCTCGTCCGGCTGGCCGACTTCGATCCACAACTGGATGGCGCCGGTCAGGTCCATCTGCCACAGGTCAGGTTCTTCGGTATCGGAAATGCCTTTTGCATTCACCAGCGCCTCGTCGGCGTGGATCGCGAAGGCGACGATGCGCACCATCAGGCGTTCATCCGTTTCGGACGGATGGCGCGCCAGGGTCAGCATATGGGTTGCGTAGTAATTACGGTCCATGTCCGCGATGGACAGTTCCGCCTTGTAGATCGTAGATTTCAGTGCCATTACTAATTATTTGAAGATTACAGTTCGGTCGCCGTTCAGCAGGATGCGATGTTCGACGAACCATTTCACGGCGCGCGCCAGCACCACGCACTCGACGTCGCGGCCGATCGCGGTCAGCGCATCCGAATCCATGGCGTGGTCGACGCGCTCCACGTCCTGCTCGATGATCGGGCCTTCATCCAGGTCGCCGGTCACGAAGTGGGCGGTGGCGCCGATCAGCTTCACGCCGCGCTTGTGCGCCTGCGCATAAGGCTTGGCGCCCTTGAAACTGGGCAGGAAGGAATGATGGATGTTGATCGCCTTCCCTTTCAGGCGTTCACACATCGACGGCGACAGGATTTGCATGTAGCGCGCCAGCACCACCAGGTCCACCTTGTGGTTTTCCATCAGTTCCGCGATGCGGGCTTCCTGCGCCAGCTTGGCTTCCTCCGGCGCGCCGGTTGCCAGCGGCAGGTGGTGGAACGGAATGTTGTAGCTGGCCGCCAGCTGGTAGAAGTCCATATGGTTGGACACGATGGCTGGAATTTCGACCGGCAGCAGCCCGCTCTTGTAGCGGAACAGCAGGTCGTTCAGGCAGTGGCCGATCTTGGACACCATCAGCATCACCCGCGGCTTGGCGTGCGCATCGTGCAGCGCCCATTCCATGCCCATGGCTTCCGCCACCTTGGCGAAATCCGCGCGCAGCACGGCATCGGTGAAGGCGGCATCCTCGCGCGCAAAGTGCACGCGCATGAAGAAACGTTGCGTTTCCGCGTCACCAAACTGGGCGGAATCGATGATGTTGCAACCATGTTCAGCCAGGAATCCCGATACACGATGGACGATGCCGCGCTGGTCGTGGCAAGAGAGCGTAAGGATGTATTCTGGGTGATTCATGGCATTTCAAGTCATGGGCGGGACGGTATTGTCGCATGAACATTGCCACGTCTGGCAAATTCCGGAATAGAATGACCGTACTTTTTTATAAAAGAGGAGCAAAAATGGAGAACACCCAGTTCCGCCTCGCCGCCCGTCCGGTCGGCCTGCCCAAGGACAGCGACTGGCAAATCACCAAGGAGCCGGTGCGCGAGCTGGCCGACGGTGAAGTGCTGGTCAAGACGCTCTACCTGTCGCTCGACCCCGCCATGCGCGGCTGGATGAACGACGCCAAATCCTATATCCGCCCGGTCGGCATCGGCGAAGTCATGCGCGCCGGCGGCCTGGGTGAGGTGCTCGCTTCCAAATCGCCGCGCTTTGCCGTGGGCGACCAGGTCGGCGGCGGCTTCGGCGTGCAGCAGTACTGGGTCGGCGCCGCCGACGACCGTCATGCCGGCCTGCACAAGATCGACACCCGCCTGGCTCCCGCGACCACCTGGCTCAACACCCTCGGCATGCCGGGCATGACCGCCTACTTCGGCCTGCTCGAAGTGGGCCAGCCGAAAGCCGGCGAAACCGTGGTGGTGTCCGGCGCGGCCGGCGCCGTCGGCCAGACCGTCGGCCAGGTGGCCAAACAGCTTGGCTGCCGCGTGGTCGGCATTGCCGGCGGCAAGGAAAAATGCGATTTCGTGGTCCATGAGCTCGGCTTCGACGCCTGCATCGACTACAAGGGCGGCGATGTGCGAGCCGGCCTGAAGGAACACTGCCCAAATGGCGTTGACGTATACTTTGACAACGTTGGTGGCGACATCCTCGACATCGTTCTCACGCGCATCAACCTGAAGGCCCGCATCGTGATCTGCGGCGCAATTTCGCAGTACAACAACACGACGGCGGTCAAAGGACCGGCCAACTACCTGTCCTTGCTGGTGAACCGCGCGCGCATGGAAGGCATGGTCGTGTTCGACTATGCCGACCGCTACCACGTAGCCGTTGCCGCGCTCGGCAAATGGCTGCAGGAAGGCAAAATCAAAAGCCGGGAAGATGTCGTGCAAGGCATCGAGAAATTCCCGCAGGCGCTGACCATGCTGTTCGAAGGCAAGAACTTCGGCAAGCTGGTGCTGCAAGTCGCCTGAGCCCCTTCCGCTGCGGCTTCTTCTGCGCGGCTTAACCGACGCAGCGAAGGAGCCAGCATGAGCCAGCAAAACCAGGGCGCCACGGCAAAAGATGCCGTGGCGCTACTCACCGCCGACCACGACAAGGTCAAGAAACTGTTCCGTGAATTCGAGAAATGCGATGCCTCGCACCAGGGATTGAAGCACGACCTGGCGCAGCAAATCTGCATGGACCTGACCATTCACGCCACCATCGAAGAAGAGATTTTCTATCCCGCTGTGCGCGCCGAGACCGGCCACCAGCAGCAAGTCGATGAAGCCCTCGAGGAGCATGGCTCGATCAAGGAGCTGGTCGAGCACATTCGCGGCATGGCCACCGGGAACGGCGAGCTGGATGCCACCGTGCAAAAACTGCACGAATGCGTGGAACACCACGTTACCGAAGAAGAACAGCAAATGTTCCCCAAAGTCCGCCAGAGCGATGCCAACCTGGCCGAACTGTGCGAACAGCTCAAGGACCGCAAGGAAGAACTGGAGCATGACTTCGGCGCCACCCCGGTGCGCGGCAACAACACCGCCGAAGCGGAGGGCGAACGTTCCGCCACCGGGCAGGCTGGTTCCTGAACCGAAAAAAAAGTTTGAACTTTATTGCAGACCTTCCCTCCAAGCCCAAGAAGCAGCCGCGACGCTGCTTCCGGCCCGGGCACACGCCCGGCTTTCTGGGCACATTGAGGGAGGTGGATCATGGCTACACAGGACGAGCAGGTCAGAATCGGCAATGGCAAGCGCGGCTTCGCAGCGATGGATAAGGAAACCCAGCGCATGATTGCCAGCAAGGGCGGCCAGGCCGCGCACCAGAAGGGCACGGCGCATGAATTCACCCCGGAAGAAGCGCGCCGCGCCGGCCAGAAAGGCGGCGAAGTGGTGAGCCGCAACCGCGAGCACATGGCGGAAATCGGGCGCAAAGGCGGCGAGAGTCGACAGACTGCGCGCGGCGGCAACCGGCAAGGCGAAAAAGGCGAAGCAGGCTGAGGCCTGCCTGGCGAGCGCTGGCCGCGGCCGGCATTAATAGTCGTACACGTGCTCCACCTCGACGCCCTGGCGCGGCGCGTCGACCAGGTAGCGTGACAATGCCGACACCCGCATCACCAGCGCCACCCGCTTGCGCCCCGGTTCGGTCAGGATCGGCTGTTCGAACAACACCCGCGTGTCCGGTGGCGCCGCCGTGCCCTGCCCGCGCGTCAGCACCGTCACCAGGATGACGCCGCTGTTGCCGGCAATGTCCTGCAACTGCACGTCCTGCAGCCCAAGGCGCGTTGCTGCCAGGCGGAAGTCGTAATAGCGCGGCAGCTCCAGCACGGCGCGGCCATCGTCCAGCATGCGCAGCAGCTTGACGTTGGGCATGTCGGCCAGGTCGTAAGGCTCGTGGTCGACCACCACCTGCGTCGTCATCAGGGCCGGCTCGTAGGCGGCACTGGTCGCCAGCTTGATCAACTTGCCGTAGGCCGCCTTCACCAGGTATTCGGTGGTCAAGGCATAGCGCCGCTCGAGCTTGCGCAGCATATTGGCGCCGAACAGCGGCGTATCCGTCCACAGGCCTTTCAGCTTGGTGCTGAAGTTGTACAGGTACCAAGGCTCCTTGCGGATGAAGTCGACGTAATCCTGCGCCACGCGCGCGCCGTATTCGTCTTCCGGCGTCAGCGCCGAGGCGGTGGCCCAGCTGATGCGGCCCAGCGTGTTTTCATACAGCGAGCGCAAGCCATATTCCACCGAGGTACTGCCGCCGATGACGCCGATCATCACGTGATAGCCGGCGTTGCCCGGATACCTGGCACGCACCTGTTCTTCAGTCACGGCTGCATAACTGGTCCAGATCTGGCCTACATGCCCGAGGAAGGGGAAGTTGTGGGCCGGATGCTGCTTCACATAGCGGGCGTATTCGGCCGGGCTGTGCACCAGGAACCATTCAGGGAAGGTCAGGAAAGTCTGCTCCACGCTGCGCCGTTGTTCCGCCGCAATCGGGCTTTCGGCGGAACTGGTCAGGCAAGCGGCCAGCAGGCTCAAAGCCAGCAAGAGTTTGCGCATATCAGATCCGTTTGAAGGCCATCAGGACGTTCGCGGACGGATCGCCATCCTGCACGATGCGCTCGCCCGTGTGCTCGAAGCCGGCTGCTTCCACGCGCTTGATCCATTCGTCCACCGAAGCGAAGAAGCGCAGCTCCGACGAATTGACCGCCCACGGCTCGCCCAGGCCGGCATTGAACACGCAATGGGCCAGGCTGACGAAATCGTCCATGGCGCGGTCTTTCACGTCGTGGTCGCGCACCACGAAATAGCCGCCGGGACGCACGACATTCGCCACCGACGCCAGGAACGGCGCCAGCTTGTGCGGTTCCATGTGATGCAGGCCGACGAAGCAGCTGACCAGGTCCGCGCTTTGCTCCGGCAGTTCGATGGGCGCGAAGTCCTTCATCTGCACGAACTTGCCGACCTGCAGCAAGCCGCCCCGCTCCACGATATCGACAGGAGAATAGCCTGGCGCCTTGTCGTGCACCAGCGTCACTTTGCCCTTCAGCTTGAGGTGCTTGCGCAGTGCGTTGACGTAGCGGCCGGTGGTGCCGATCTCCACGTAATCCCTCAACACCTGGTCGCCCAGCAGGCGCTTGGCCTGAACACCCATTTCTTCTTTCTGCACCATCAATGACGGCAAGGCATAACGCAGCAGCGACAGCGGCGGCGTAATGCCCGGCAGGCCCGCCTGCAAGGCGCGGTAGATCGATTCCTCGTCGTCGTTTTCGGTGGTCGCCTTGCGGATCAGGGTGTGGAAGCGGTCTTCCGGGAACAGGTTGAAGATGTTCTGCAGGAAGGCGTAGAACTTGTCCGCTTCGCGCTCGCTGCCGTACACCGAATGGAACAGCGAACGGCGCGCCGCTTCGCCATCCGGGTTCAGGTCCAGCGTCGGCGCATAGTATTTGTCCCACAGGGCGCCGCGCAAGCGGTACTCGGGATCGAGCTCGCGCTTCATGGCGAACAGCTCTTTCGCGCGCGGATAGGCGCGGTGGAATTGTTCATGCGTGCCGTGCAGCTGGTATGGCAGGTAGTAGGTGCCGCCGCATTCCAGCACGGCGTCGATCAACTCGCGCGTCCACACGCCAACGCGTTCGCGCGCATTGTCGCGCGTGCGCTGCTTGTGGTACAGCACGAAAGCGAAGGTCTCGCCGCGCGCCCACGACAGCAAGGTGCCCGGATCGGACAGTGCATGGCGAATCGAGATATTGATGGTGTTGACACGATGCTTGGCCAGGATGGCCGACAGCTTCGGCACGAATTCGTCCATGCGCGTGCAAGGCACGAAATACTCCTGCAGCACGTAGGTGCGCTCGGTGCGGCCCAGCGGCTCCAGTTCCGCCGTGTCGTAGCCGGCCTCGTAATTGCGCCAGTGGACCTTCTTCTTCCGGTACAGCAGCGGGTCGAGCAGGTACTCGCGGCGCCATTTGCCGAACGGCGATTCGGACACCGACCACAGGAAATACAGCTCCGCCAGGTAGGCGCGGTTCAGCGGCTGCAGGCGCGGCTTGTCGGCCGGCAGGTCGGTCACGGTCCAGGTCACGGCGCGCGCACGGTTGTACTGCGGCGGATACAGGTCGGCGTTATGGAAAGTGATCTCCTTGCGGCCGCGCACATTCACGTCGAACCACGCCGGGTAATCCCTGGTCGCCAGCTTTACGCTGCCACGCTGCACGCGCGTATTCGGCACCAGTTCCAGCTCCGCCTCGGCGATGATGCCGATCGCGCCGTAGCCGCCAATTGCCGCGTAAAACAGCTCGCTGTCCTGCTGCGGGCTCGCTTCGCGCACTTCCCCGCTGGCCAGCACCAGCGTAATCGAACGCACCGACAGCACCACCGGGCCCAGGCCCATATAGCGCCCGTGGGCATTGACCGACAGCGCGCCGCCGACGGTGAAATTGGCATAGGTCTGCATGATCTTCACCGACAACCCGTGCGGGTCGATGAAGCGCTGGATATCGCACCAGCGGATGCCGGCCTGCACGCGGATCAGGCGGTCCGCCGGCGAGAATTCGAGCACGCGGTTCATGCCGCGCAGGTCAAGGTGCAGGCTGCCGGGGCTGGCCGTATGGCCGCCCATGCTGAAATGGCCGCCGCCGATGGAAATCGGCAGGCTGGTCTTGCGCAATGCATCCTGCAGGTCGGCGGTGGTGCTGGGTGTCGCTACCGCGTAGACATTGATCGGGTTGAGCTGGGTGACGTCGTTTACAGTTGGCATAGTCTTACTTTGCGATGTTCACTTGCAGGTAATCGTGGCGCGACAGCGGGTCGTCGCCATAACGGTTCTTGCCTTCTCCGCCGCGGCGGCAAAGCAGGAGCAGTACCCAGAGCGGGCCCAGGACAGGGATCAACAGCAAAAGAAGACTCGGGCCGGAGCGGCCGATGTCATGCAGGCGCTGGGTGGAGACGGCCAGCGCGCCCCAGGTGAAGGCCAGCGCGAACGCGGCGGCGCCGGGATCGCCAAGCAGCTCATTGGCGAGCATGCCGAAGGCCAGGCAGACCAGGCCAAGCGCGATGATACGTGTCAGCCAGGTGCGGCGATTGATGCGCCCCTGGCATCGGAAATATTTTGCTAGCAGTTCCATTTCTTTTCCACAAAGGACGGGGCGGGCCCGAAAAGTGGACTAGCTTAGCAAATCCTCATAACGTTGCAAAACGGAATTCATATCGGAACACCGATGATCACGCTCGACGCCTTGAACAAGGCGGTCGCTTCGATGCCCACTTCGAGCTCCATCGCTTGCTCGCTGTCGCGCGTGACAGTGGCCGCGATGGTGCCGCCGCCGGGCAAGGCAATGGTCACCTCGGAATTGACGGCGCCAGGCTGCACGCGGCATACCGTGCCGCGCAGCTGATTTCGCGCCGACAGTTTGCCGGTTTCGCCGGTCGCCAGGATGATCGAAGAAGCCTTAACTAAAGCGAAAGCTTCCGTTCCTTCTTGCAAACAAAGGCTTTCTGCGCTCTCGTGTGTGATGATTGCAACAATCTCCTGGCCGCCAACAATGCGCAGGATGATTTCGTCATTGACCGCGCCCGGCTTGATGCGTGCCACGGTTCCGGAGAATTGATTGCGCGCGCTGGTTTTCATTTTCATTGATTGCAACAGGAGGTAATCATCTGCCAACCCTTGCGATTGGCGGCTCAGGTGTTTCATGAACACACTGTGCTCGTATTCGATGCGGCGGAAGTTCGCCACCAGCTGCGCGCCGCGATGCGTGAGCCGCGTACCGCCGCCGCCCTTGCCGCCGGCGGATCGTTCCAGCAACGGTTCGCCGGCCAGGTTGTTCATCGCATCGATCGCATCCCATGCAGCCTTGTAGCTCATGCCGATTGCCTTGGCGCCTTGCGTGATCGAGCCATGCTGCGCGATGCTGGCCAGCAGTTCGACGCGCTGGTGGCCGCCGAAGTCCTTGCCATCAAGCGTGATCCACACCTCGCCTTGCAGTGCAACCTCTTTAACCATTGCTGCCCTCCCCGGCCACGCGGCCGTCAGCCATCGTCAATACATGCCCCCCGAAAGTGGCGGCGTCGTCGGGATCATGCGTAATCAGCAGCATCGGGATATCGAGCCGGCGCTGCAGGCTATCGAGTTCGGCGCGCATGCGCACGCGCAGCGCCGGGTCCAGCGCAGCGAATGGCTCGTCCAGCAGCAGCGCACTCGGTTCCGCCACCAGCGCACGGGCCAGCGCCACGCGCTGCCGCTGGCCGCCGGATAATTCCGTCGGCCGCTGATGCGCGACCTCGGCCAGGCCAAAGGCTTCCAGCCAATAGCGCACTGCTTCCGGCTCGCCGCGATGCGACGGATTGAACCAGCCGCGCTGCAGGCCGAAGCCGATATTCTGCCGCACGTTCAGGTGCGGGAATAAGGCATAGTCCTGGAACAGGTAGCCTACGCGCCGCTTGCGCGTCGGCACATCGATTCCCGCGCTGCTGTCGAACAGCTTCTGCCCATCCAATTCGATCACGCCGCTGTCAGGACGCGACAAGCCGGCAATCGCTTTCAGCATCTGGCTCTTGCCGGCACCTGATGCGCCGTAGATCACGACCCGCTTGCTCGCCGATTCGAACCGCGCATCGAGCAGGAAGCTGCGCGGCCCGGCGCGCAGGGCCTTGCGGATATTCACACTGATCGTCATGCCGCCCCCTGCGCGCGATTCGGTACCAGCCGGTTCGCAGCCACCAGCACGATAATGCAGGTGAGCGACGTAATGATCACCAGCAGGTTGGCCGTATCGTCCTGCCCCGCCTGCACCGCCTCATAGACGGCAATCGACAGCGTTTGCGTCTTGCCGGGAATGCTTCCCGCCACCATCAGCGTGGCGCCAAACTCGCCCATCGAACGAGCGAAAGCCAGCAAGGTGCCGGCCAGCACGCCGCGCCACGCCAGCGGCAGGCTGACACGCAGGAATACGCCAAGCGGCGGCACGCCCAGCACGCGGGCGGCTTGCTCCAGCTGCACGTCGACAGCTTCGAAGGCCGAACGCGCACCTTTCAGCACCAGCGGAAAAGCGACGACCGCTGCCGCGATGACTGCACCTTGCCAAGTGAAGATCAGGTTGATGCCGAAGTGCTGCTGCAGCCAATGACCTAACGGGCCATTGCGGCCGATCAGCACAAGGAGGTAATAACCCAGCACCGTCGGCGGCATCACCATCGGCAGCGTGAGCAAGGCATCCAGCACATCGCGGCCGGGGAAGCGGCCGCGCGCCAGCAGGTAGCCGAAGCCGACACCCAGGACCAGGTCAATCAAGGTGGCCCACAACGCCACCTTCAGTGACAGGCCAAGGGCGATCAGCGCAGCATCCATTGCTTATGGTTTTCCGAATCCGTGGCGCGCCAGGATGGCCTGGCCGCCGGCGGACATGATGAAATCGGCAAAACCGCGCGCACCCGCCGGATTTGGCGCGTCCTTGATGACGGCCAGCGGATAGGTGATCGGCGTCGTGGTCGGCACCACCATCGCTGTGCGCACCTTCTCCGCTTGCGAAGCGACGTCGGTCTGGTACACCAGGCCTGCCTCGACTTCGCCACGGGCGATATAGTCAAGGCTCTGGCGCACATTCGTTCCGAACACGAATTTCGGCTCCAGTTCGCCCCACAGCCCTATTTTTTCCAGCGCGCCCTTGGTGTAGCGGCCAACAGGCACGCTGGCCGGATTGCCCGTGGTCAGGCGCTGCAGCGCCGGCTGGCGCAAGTCGGCCAATGTGCGCAGTTCCAGATTGCTGCTGAACGGCACGGCCACCACCAGGCGATTGCTGGCGAAGTTGCGGCGACTGCCCGGCGCCAGGTGCGGCTGGGCCTTGTCCATGGCGTCCTGGTCGGCGGAGGCAAAGACATCCACTGGCGCCCCCTTGGCAATCTGGGCCACCAGCGCATCGGATGCTGCAAAGTTCAGCAGGACCTTGTCGCCCGGATGGGCTGCTTCGTAGGCCGCTGCTGCCTCACGGAAAGCGTTGTTGAGACTGGCTGCGGCGGATACAGTGATATCTGCAGCAGAGGCGGCGCCAGC
Source organism: Pseudoduganella sp. R-34 (assembly GCF_049904655.1). Taxonomy (NCBI): domain Bacteria; kingdom Pseudomonadati; phylum Pseudomonadota; class Betaproteobacteria; order Burkholderiales; family Oxalobacteraceae; genus Pseudoduganella; species Pseudoduganella sp. R-34. Next base: position 2,665,524 of record NZ_CP184572.1, on the reverse strand, counting down.
GGCGCCCAACAGCAAGACAGCAGTGATACGTTTCATCAGCATTCCTTTGCAAAAGCGCAATATACACGATTATACAGCGCAAAGTTTTTTGAATCGTCCTATAATTTCAGGAAATCCTGAAAATTCAAAAACTCAAGGAAGCAGATCAAGAAATGGTAAACCTGAGCCCCCTCGCACAGAAATTCATCCTCCACTTTGGCGAAATGGGCAGCCGCTGGGGGATCAACCGCACTGTCGGGCAAATCTATGCCCTGCTCTACGTCAGCAACCGCCCGCTGAATGCCGATGAAATTGCAGAACACCTGGAATTTTCGCGTTCCAACGTTTCCATGGGCTTGAAGGAACTGCAGTCCTGGCGCCTGGTCAAGCTGCTGCACCAGCCAAACGACCGCCGCGAATATTTCGAACCGCCGAAAGACGTGTGGGACATTTTCAAGGCCTTGCTGGAAGAACGGCGCCGCCGCGAAGTCGAGCCGACCCTGTCCATGCTGCGCGACGCGATGCTTGAATCCGCCTCCACGGCGGAAGACCGCTATGCCCAGGAACGCATGCGCGAGATGTATGAACTGATCGAGCTTTCCAGCTCCTGGTTCGACGACGTGCAGCGCCTGTCACCGGACACCCTGGCTTCCCTGATGAAAATGGGCTCCACCGTCAAGAAACTGCTTGATGTCGGCGACGTCGTGCGCGGCAAGTTCCGCTCGAGCCGCAGCGAGGCTGAAGAGGACAGCAAATGAAGCCCCCCGGCCGCCACAGCCTGGCCCTGACCATCACGATCGCACTGGCCGTCAAGGCCTTGCTGCTGTACGGCCTGTGGTACGCCTTCTTCTCGCATCCGCAAACCAAGAAAATGCGGCTGCCGACCGGGCAGGTGGAAAAACACCTGCTGGCGGCGCCCGCGCCAACCCTTACCGAAAAGGTCAAAGATGGCACCCGTCGATGAAGTTGTTGCCCTGTCCCGGCTGCAGTTCGGGCTCACCGCCCTATACCATTTCCTGTTCGTCCCGCTGACGCTGGGCCTGTCCTGGATCCTGGTCATCATGGAGTCGGTCTATGTGATGACCGGCCGCGAAATCTATCGCGACATGACCAGGTTCTGGGGCAAGCTGTTCGGCATTAACTTTGCCATGGGTGTTACCACCGGCATCACGCTGGAATTCCAGTTCGGCACTAACTGGGCGTATTACTCGCACTATGTGGGCGATATCTTCGGCACGCCGCTGGCGATCGAGGGCATGATGGCCTTTTTCCTCGAATCGACCTTCGTCGGCCTGTTCTTCTTCGGCTGGAACAAGCTATCCAGGCGCCAGCACCTGCTCGTCACCTTCCTGGTGGCCTTCGGCTCCAGCCTCTCCGCGCTGTGGATCCTGATCGCCAACGGCTGGATGAACCATCCGGTCGGCGCGGAGTTCAATGTCGAAACCATGCGCATGGAACTGACCAGCATCGCCGACGTGATCTTCAATCCGGTCGCCCAAGTGAAGTTCGTGCATACCGTGGCGGCAGGCTATGTCACCGCCTCCATGTTCGTGCTCGGGGTCTCCGCCTGGTATTTACTAAAGGCGCGCGACGTGGCGTTTGCCTTGCGCTCGTTCGCGATTGCCGCAGGCTTTGGCTTGGCCTCGACCCTGTCCGTGATCGTGCTGGGGGACGAATCCGGCTACACCGTGGGTGAAGTGAACAAAGTCAAGCTGGCCGCCATCGAAGCCGAATGGCACACGGAACCCGCTCCTGCCGGCATCACCGTATTCGGACTGCCCAACGACGAGCATCAACGCACCGACTATGCCATCAAGATCCCTTACGTCATGGGCCTCATTGCCACTCGCTCGATCGACAAGCCGGTCACTGGCATTTCCGAGCTGAAGGCGAACCATGAAGTCCGCATCCGCAATGGCATGAAAGCTTATGCCGCACTGACGCGCATCAAGGCCGGCGATAAGTCGCCCGAGGCGCTGGCAAGCTTCAAAGCGCTGCAGGAAGACTTGGGCTATGGCCTGCTGCTCAAGAAGTACACGCCAAACGTGATCGACGCCACCGACGCCCAGGTAAAGATGGCGGTGGACGACACCATCCCCAAAGTAGCCCCGCTGTTCTGGGCCTTCCGCGGCATGGTAGGCCTTGGCCTGGCCTTCCTGTTCATCTTCAGCGCCTCGTTCTACTTCCTGATCCGCCAGCGCCTGGCGCCGCAGCGCTGGCTGCTCAAGCTGGCCGTGTTGGCGATCCCGCTGCCGTGGATTGCCGCGGAACTGGGCTGGATCGTGGCGGAATACGGCCGCCAGCCCTGGACGATTGCGGGGATTTTGCCGACCCACCTGTCGGCCTCCAGCGTCCAGCCATCGAACCTGTATTTCAGCCTGGCCGGCTTCGCCTTGTTCTATACCGTGCTGCTGGTGATTGAAATGAAGCTGGTGTTCAAGTACGCCCGCCTCGGCCCAAGCGCCCTGCACACCGGCAAATACCATTGGGAGCAGCAAGCATGATCTTCGACTACGAAACCTATAAGGTGATCTGGTGGTGCTTCGTCGCCGTACTGCTGCTTGGCTTTGCACTGACCGACGGGTTTGACTTCGGCGTCGGCATGGCGCTCCCCTTCCTCGGCAAGGACGACACCGAACGCCGCGTCATCATCAACACCATCGGCCCGACCTGGGAAGGCAACCAGACCTGGTTCATAGCCGCGGGCGGCACGCTGTTCGCAGCCTGGCCGCTGGTGTATGCCGCGGCATTCTCCAGCCTTTACATCGCCCTGCTCGTCGCCCTCTTCGCCCTGTTCTTCCGGCCGGTGGGCTTCGACTACCGCAGCAAGATCGCCGACCCGCGCTGGCGCAACAGCTGGGACTGGGGACTGTTCATCGGCGGCTTCGTGCCACCGCTGATCTTCGGCGTCGGCATGGGCAACGTGCTGCAAGGCGTCCCGTTCCGCTACGACGACCTGCTGCGGCTCGAATACACCGGCAATTTCTTCCAGTTGCTCAACCCATTCGGCCTGCTGTCGGGCGTGCTGGCTGTCGCCATGCTCGCCATGCACGGCGCCACCTTCCTGCACCAGAAGACGGAGGGCGTCATCGCCGAGCGCGCGCGCCGCATGGCGATGGTTGCCGCCGCGTTGACCATCGTATTGTTCGCCGCCGCCGGACTATGGGTCGCCACGTCCCTGCCCGGCTACCGCATCACCGCCATGCCCGATGCCGGCACCGCCTTCATGCCTCCGGCGAAAACCGTGGTACTTGCCGCCGGCGCATGGATGGACAATTATTCGCACTGGCCGCTGACGCTGGCCTTCCCGGCGGCAGCCATCCTCGGCGCCGTGCTGGTGATCGTGCTCAGCGCCGCACGCCGCACCGTTGCAGCCTTCCTTGCCAGCGGCGTGAGCGTCGCCGGCATCCTGCTCACTGTTGGCGGCGCCATGTTCCCCTTCGTCCTGCCGTCTTCGCTGGCGCCCTCGCACAGCCTGACTGCATGGGACGCCACCTCCAGCCACAAGACACTGGCCGTGATGTTCTGGGTCGTGGTGATCATGCTGCCGATTATCGTGATGTACACAAGCTGGGTGTACCGCGTGGTGCGCGGCAAGGTCACCAGCGCCCATATTCACGAAAACGAACACACCGCTTATTGAAAGGAATCAGTCATGTGGTACTTCACCTGGATCCTCGGCATCTGCGTCGCCGTCTTCGCCGCCATCATCAATGTGATGTGGTTGGAGGCGAACTACGCCTTCGGAGAGCGCAAGGAAGAACTGACGCGCGCCCGCTTCGAATCCGCACGCGACGCCGATGTGTAACGGTCGCAGGGCCAGTACAGTACTGGCCCTGGATTGCTCAAGTGTCGCTTCAGCCCGCGGCAAGCGGCAAATACACTTGAGGCCATGAAAACCGTTCCGCTCAAAACTGTTGACGTCTTCACCAGCACGCCCTTCAAGGGCAACCCGGTCGCTGTCATGCTTGACGCCGCTGGCCTGTCCACGGCGCAGATGCAGCAAATCGCGAATTGGACCAACCTGTCCGAAACCACCTTCGTGTTACCAGTAACCGCCCTTGGCGCCGACTACCACGTGCGGATTTTCACTCCCGGTGGCGAACTGCCTTTCGCCGGGCATCCAACCATTGGCACGGCACACGCCTTGTTGGAAGCCGGCATGGTGACCGCCCGCGATGGCGCGCTAGTCCAGCAGTGCGCCGCTGGACTGGTCCGCTTGACGGTGGAAAGCGCCCCGGACGGCGCCCAATGGATCGCGTTTGACCTGCCCACCCCGACCTGTACCGCGCTCGACGCCGGTCAGGCTGATGAATTGCACGCTATCCTCAACACGCCACTGGCGCAAGGCGCCTCACCTCACCTGGTCGAGGTCGGCGCGCGCTGGGTAGTCGCGCAGTTGCCGAGCGCAGAAGCCGTGTTGGAATGCGCTCCGGATTTTGCGCGGATGAAGGCGCAAGACATCAAAGGCCGCCACACTGGCGTGGTGATCTTCGGTCCGCACGCTGCAGGCGCCGCGACACATATCGAAGTGCGCGCCTTCGCCCCTGCACATGGCATCAATGAAGATCCAGTTTGCGGCAGCGGCAATGGCAGCCTGGCCGCCTACCTGCGCCACACCGGCCAGGCCGACGCCTTTGGCCGCGAATTCCTTGCGTCGCAAGGCGCGCGTGTCGGACGTGCGGGAATATTGAAACTGTCGACCGGCGACAAGCTAATCCGCGTCGGCGGCAACGCCATCACCTGTGTTGACGGAACCATTACGCTACCCTGATCACTTCAGGGTAGGCAGGCCGCGCCTCTTCATGGAAAAGATCGCCGAGGTAAAAGGCCAGGTCGGCCTCCTCGACATCGTGCGGGATGACGAAGTCGGCCGCGCGCCGCTTGCCGTCCGAACCGGGATAGAAAGCAGCCCACTGGCCGCCCTGGCGCTCAATATGGATGCGCGTGCCGAATACATTGAACTTCAACGACATTCAAAGCTCCTCGATGCGTAAAGTGCCCGACTGCAGCGGGCGCACGAGGATATTGTACACATCGATATCGAAGCTCACAGCGGCCGCGCGCGGCTTGTCGACACCAAGATAGCACCAGCGATCGACGATCGCACGCTGGCGCAGTCCCGCCGATTCTTCGACGATTGCCACCGCGCCAGCGAACGGCCAGCGTGTCACGCGCAACGGTTCCAGCGCCTGGCGTACCCGTGCCGCGTGATCGGCTGCAGGCTCTTCGCCAGTGCAAGCGCCCTTGCAGCGCGCCACCTGCCGCGCAAAACACGGCCGCCCCGGAACGCCCTTCTCAAGCCCCGTCGCCACCGGGCACAGGCTACGTGCATGAACCACGTCGCGCAGCGTTTCGATGGCCGCCTTTTTGCTGCCAAACAGTCCATATAGCTGGCCGGCCAGCGCAAAGTCCACTTCCCGTGCAAAGACGATCTCGGGATGGTCGCCCCCCCATGCTGATCGAGCACATTTCGCGCAGCCTGCGCAGCTTGGAATTGAAGACCGGCTGGTGCCGTTTGACCAGTTCCGATTCGCGCAGCAAAGCGCCAATCTCGCCGCCGGTGCGCTCGAAGTCGATCGTGGCGGCGCGCGCCAGCATCTGCATTTCCTCCGTCGTTCGCATGTGCGACAGCACCCGTGTGCGGATATTGACGCTCTTGCCGATGTAGACCGGCTTGCCGGCCGCATCGCGAAAGATGTAAATACCCGGCAGCGACGGCAAGGCATCGATGCATTCTCTGGGGATGTGGGCGGGATAGCTGAAGTTCAATACGGGGTCGCTGACCACCAGCAGTCCCACCGAATTGACGTGGGTGCGCATGCGGCCATGATACCATTCGCCCCGCCATGAAATACCTCAGCGCTTACTCAGAACAGACACTTTCGCAGGTCCGCCAGGTAATGGACCAGGGCCGCCTTGGCGAAGTACTGCTGCAACGTTATCCGAAAGCCCACGATATCCGCAATGACCGTGCGCTGTACGACTACGTCCAGGATCTTCGCAACGAATTCCTGCGCAATGCGGCCCCGATTGACAAAGTGGCTTTCGACAGCAAGATCCACGTGATCAACCACGCGCTCGGCCTGCACACCTCCGTGTCACGCGTCCAGGGCGGCAAGCTGAAAGCCAAGCACGAAATCCGCGTCGCGACGATGTTCAGGGAAGTGCCGCTGGAATTCCTGCGCATGATCGCAGTGCACGAACTGGCCCACGTAAAAGAAAAGCAACACGACAAGGCGTTCTACAAGCTGTGCACGTATATGGAGCCGAACTACCACCAATACGAGTTCGACACCCGCCTGTACCTGACCCACCTCGATGCGTCCGGCAAGAAGCTCTGGCCTTAGCCGCGCAGGCTTTGCACCAGGGCCGTCGGCGAGGCGTTCACACGCACCATGGCCGCGTGCTGGGGCTTGATGAATCCCTGGTCGCGGGCGTGCTCGATGAAGCCGACCAGCTTGTCGTAGAAACCATCGACGTTCAGCAGGCCAACCGGCTTGCTGTGGATGCCGAGCTGCGACCAGGTCAGCATCTCGAACAGTTCTTCCAGCGTGCCCATGCCGCCCGGCATGGCGATAAAGCCATCCGACAACTGCGCCATCATGGCTTTGCGCTCGTGCATATCCTTGACGATGAACTGGCGCGTCAGGCCGTTATGGCCTACTTCGCGCTCGACCAGGGCGGTCGGGATCACGCCGGTCACTTCGCCGCCAAGGCGCAGCACTTCGTCGGCAATCACGCCCATCAAGCCCACATTGCCGCCGCCATACACCAGCGCCAGGTTCTGCTCCACCAGGGCTGCGGCCAGCGCACGCGCCTGTTCGGCGTAACGAGGGGAGGCGCCGGCATTGGCGCCGCAATATACGCAAATCGATTTCATTTGAGCTTCTTCAGGTATTCTTCGGACAGTTTCTGGAACAGCAGGCTGGTTTCGCCGCGCAGGTAAGGGCCGATCTGGGACAGCACCTGGTAGCAGCCGCGCGCCAGTGCATCCGCCATCGATTGCTGTTCGGAGTATTTGCGCGGGTTGCGCACGTATTCGTAGGATAGCCAATACGTCGCCACTACCACCATATTCACCGACATCGCGTCGATCGCCATGTCGCTGGCTTCCAGCGAGCCTTCGCTGCGCAGGTCCAGGCACAGATTGCGCGCCACCTTGATCTTGTGGGCCAGCAGTTCCTTGAACTCCAGCTCCAGCTTGCGGTTGCGCGACAGCAGGTCGTTCAGGTCGCGGTAGAAGAAGCGGTAACGCCAGATCAGCTCGAACATCAAGTGCAGGTACAGCCACACGTCCTCCACGTTTGAGCGGCGGCCGCTAGGCACCTGCAGCATGCGCTCCGCTTCAGCCTTGAACTGGACGAAGATGGAGTTGACGATGTCGTCCTTGTTCCTGAAATGGTAATAGAGGTTCCCCGGGGAGATATTCATCTCCTCGGCAATGACGGTGGTCGTGATATTGGGCTCGCCGAACTCGTTAAACAAGCGCAGCGAGAGTTCCAGGATGCGTTCGCGGGTTCGTCTTGGCGCTTTTTGTAGCATAACAGGGGGGGCTCTATTGTTTCCCCTGCAAGGATATCACTATTAGAAGTTTTCCAGAAGTTACGCTTTTTTCGTTGTGGCCTTTTTGACGGGCTTTTTCACCAAAGCCTTCAATTCTTCGACCTGCCGGCTCAGTTCATCCATCCGGTCGATCAGGGCGTTGATGTCCTGCCGCATTGGCACGCCAATCGAGTCCAGCGCCCGCGTCACCCGCTCCTCGAACACTCTTTCCAGCGAATTGACGGTTTCGCGCACATGGACGGCGCGGTCGCCTTCGACGGCTCGGGCACGTTTTTGCAGGTCGGTGAAGGCCCCCAGCCCCGCCTTCCAGATCTCCTGTGCCGATTCGCGTACTGCCTTGGTCAGCCGTTCTTCGCTTTCCTCAAACGATTTCGTCTTTTTACCCATGGCGGCGGCTCCTGTATTTATTCTGCTGCCATTGTAAGTCGCGCTCTCTAGAACGGGGCTTCTAATGCGGTCTACAATGCCCGCATGGGGCCGAAAATCCTGTGGGTGCTGCTGCCGTTGGCGGTGTACGCCGCCCTGCTCGCGCTGGCATGGCGCGGGAAAGCACCGTCGCGCCTTGCGCTCAATATGCATAGCAGCCTGCTGCTAATGGCCTACCTTCTCTGCACTGCCGGCCTGGGATTGTTCTGGGTCGCCAACCAGCAGCTTCCCGTGTTCGATTGGCATTACCTGTTCGGCTATGCGACGCTGCTCCTGGTGTCGCTGCATCTGTTCTTCAATTTGCCGACGGCCCTGCGCTGGCTGCGGCAGCGGCATGGCTCGCCGCCAGCGCCGCACCGGCCTGCCGGCGCCAGGGCGTGGCGCGGCAGCGTGCTGATCGCCGGTATCGCGGGGGCTTTGGTGCTGGCCTTTGCGCTTGGTGCGCATTGGGGCGCGCGCGGCGTACCGCCCCCGGTTGGCGTGACGGATGCGCGCGGCGACACTCTCGCGGCTGCCATTGCGACGGTGCTGCGCTATCACGAAGCGTCATCGTCTTCGCGCAGCGGCATGTTGCGCCGCGCTCCCGCGGTCGATTGGGGCGCACAACGGCCTCCCTTCAAAAGCTATCCGGCCTCGCCACATATCGCCTTGCCTCGCGCCGTACCGGACGATGCCGACTCTCGCAGTCTGGGCGCCATGCTGCGCGGCCCGGCAGCGCCGCACCCAGGGCAGGCTCTCGACCTTGCGGCCGTTGGGCAGTTACTGCACCTGACTGCAGGCGTCACCGCCAGGCGCGGAGGACTTGCATTGCGCGCCGCGCCCTCTTCCGGCGCCCTGTTCCCTGCCGAGCTTTACCTGGTTGCCAGGCGTGTCAATGGCTTGCAACCGGGGCTTTACCATTTTGATCCCGACCAGCATCGGCTGGCGTGGCTTGGCGGACTTCGTTCCGGGCTGCTTGCAGTCGAGGCGGATTTGCTGATGGTGGTGTCGGCTGTCTTCCAGAGGACCGGTTACAAGTATCGCGATCGCGCTTACCGCTATGTCGCAGCCGACCTGGGGCACCTGCTGGAAAATGCCCGGCTGGCGGGACATTATGTTGGCGTGCACGCAGTCCTTCTCGAACAATTCGACGAAACGGCCCTGGCGTCGCTGTTCGGATTGGATGGCGTGCAGGAAGGCGTGATTGCGATGGCGGCTTTTTCACGTCCGGCTGCGGCCGCGCCGGGCAGGCCGGTGGCCCAACTGCTGCCTCCCGGCAGTGCCGATTCTGCTCCAGGGGCCAGCCTCGGCATGACCGGCGAAATCCATGCCGCCACCTCGGCGGCCAACAGCGGCACGCCCGCGCGCGAACTGCGTGCGGACGGACTGGTCGCACTGCCGCCAGGCGATGCGGCGCCAATGGACCTGGCCCGGACAATCCTACAACGCCGCAGCCAGCGCCGCTTCTCGGAACAGCCGGTCCAGCTCCAGCAACTGGCATCGATATTGGCAGACATGGCGCAGGCACCGCTCTTGTCAGGCGCCTTGCATGCAGACCTGGTGGTGAATCGCGTAGCTGGACTAAGGCCCGGCGTCTATCGCTACCTGCCAACGCGGCATGCGCTGCAGCCAGTGCAGCTTGGCGACTTCGCGGCACAGGCCCGCAATGCAGCGCTGGACCAGGACGTCATCGGCGACGCCGCCGTCGTCCTCATCCTCTCCGCCGAAAGCGCCCGGGCGCTGGAAAACGGCGCCCGCGGCTACCGCATGGCCTTACTGGAAGCAGGCCTGATGAGCGAGCGCTGGCTGCTGGGGGCCGTCGCCAGGGGACTGGGCGCCTGCCCCGTCGGCCCGTTCTACGACGACGAGGCGGCGGCGCTGGTCAAGGCGGAGAAAGGCCGCTGGGTCCTGCACTTCGCCGCCCTCGGCCAGGCGGCCGATTAATTGAGGTATTGCGGCGCCCTGACTTGCGAATGCAGCCGGAAGCCTTCGCGGATATTCTCGCGCAACACCGCCCCCTTCCACGGCTTGGTGTAGAAGCGGTCAATCGCCCCGTGGTTGATGGCAGCCATGATCGGCGTCAGGTCTGCATAGGCCGACAGCATGATGCGGAACGTATCCGGCGCCAGGTTCTTGACCCGCTCCATGAACTCGGTCCCGGTCATCATCGGCATGCACTGGTCGCACAGGATCACCTGCACGCGGTGCCGCGCCAGCACGTCGAAGCCTTCCGCCGCGGTCTGGGCGGTCAGGATCCGGTAGCCGTCCTGTGCCAGGAAGTCACTCAGCACATCGAGCATGAAGGCATCGTCATCGACAATCAGCAAGGTTTGCTGGTCGACGATGCTTTCGTCGGTTGGCGTCTGCAGGTGGCGCCCTTCGCGCAGCATCTGCACGAAGTCGGCCTCGGGCAAGGGGCGGCTGAAGTAATAGCCCTGCATTTCGTCGCAGTCGTGGCGCCGCAGGTAGGACAGTTGCGCATCCTTCTCCACGCCCTCCGCAATCACTTTCAATTTCAGGCTGTGGGCCATATTGATGATGGCCAGCACGATCGCCGCATCGTCCGGATTGCTGGTTACCTCGCGCACGAAAGCGATGTCGATCTTCAGCTTGTCGATCGGGAAGCGTTTCAGGTAAGCCAGCGACGAGTAGCCGGTGCCGAAATCGTCGATCGAAATCTTCACGCCCAGCGCCTTCAGGTTTTGCAGGACCGTGATGGTTTCCTCGGCATTGGACATCAGCGAGCTTTCGGTCAGCTCCAGCTCCAGCAGTTCCGGCGAGATATCGTTCTCCTTGATCGCCCGCATCACCTCTTCTTCCAGGCCGCCGACGAAGAACTGTATCCCGGATACGTTGACCGACAAATGCACGGGGCCGACATCTCCTTTCGCCCACTCGGCAATCTTGCGGCAGGATTCATGCATCACCCAGCTCCCGACTCGCACGATCAGGCCGGTTTCCTCCAGCAGCGGGATGAACAGCGCCGGCGACACCAGCCCGTGGCCTGGCCGCTCCCAGCGCAGCAGCACTTCGGCGCCGCTGATGCGGCCAGAGGCAATATGCACCTTGGGCTGGTAGTACAGCCTGAATTCATTGTTGTCGATGGCGCGCCGCAGCGCATTTTCCATGTCCAGCCGCGCCAGCGATTGCGCATTCATCTCCGCGGTGAAGAAGCGGAAGGCGTCTCGGCCCGCCTCCTTGGCGCGGTACATCGCCGTATCGGCGTACTGGATCAAGGTATCGGGATCGCTGCCATCTTCCGGGAAAACGGAAATGCCGATGCTGGCGGTGACCGTCACCTCGTGGCCCTTCAGGTCGAAGGGCTGGCGCATCGCCTCGCGGATCTTGTCGACTACCGCGATGGCGTTCTGCGCACCTTCCGGCAGCATCAGGATCGCCGCGAACTCGTCGCCCCCGAAACGCCCGATGGTGTCGCGCACGCGCAGGCACTCCACCAGTCGGCTGGAGAACTGCCGCAGCAGCTCGTCGCCGATGGTGTGGCCCAGCGTGTCGTTGATGTTCTTGAAGCGGTCCATGTCGAGGAACAGTACCGCCAGCGCCCAGTTATGCTCGGCCGCCTGTTTCAGCGACAGCGTCAGGGAATCGTAGAACTGGCTGCGGTTCGGCAGGCCGGTCAGGGTATCGAAATGGGCCAGCTTGAGCAGGCGGCGCTCCGCCTCCTTGCGCTCCGTGATGTCGCGCGCAACGGCCACCAGGATCCAGTTCTGGCCCGAGCGCAGCGTGCGGCGCTGCACTTCCACGGACAGCGGCGAACCATCCTTGCATTCAAGCAGCAACTCGGCCATCGCCCCGCTCTGGTCGCCCGCCAGCAGCTTGTCGTACAGGTCCTGCAAAGGCTGCAAGCCGGGAACCAGCTCACGATCCGGCCCAACCTTCAGGAATTCCTCGCGCGCGAAACCCAGCATGCGGCAGGCTGTCACATTGACGTCGATGAAACAGGAATTGGCGCGGTCGACCAGGAAGATCGCATCGGCCGTCGCGTCCATGGCAAGCCGGAAGCGGCGCAGGTCTTCGTCAAGCCGGATGCGCGCGTTCATGTCCAGCTGGAGCTGGGCGTGGTGGCGGCTGATTTCCTCGTACAGCAGCAGGTTTTCGTAGGCGACTGAAATCTGCGCCGCCACCGTCACCGCCACCCGTTCATCGACTTCGTTGAATTCGTCGGCGCCCAGCTTGTCCACCAGGTAAAGCCAGCCGTGCACGCGTTCGCGCGAGGCAATCGGCACGCCAAGGAAGGAATGCACCTGCGGGTGCCCGGCCGGCAGCCCGATCTCACGCGGATCGCCGCCCAGGCGGCTCATGCGCACCGGCTGGCGTTGCTGCAGCAGGCTGTCAAGGATGCCGGCGCGCGGCTGGCCCGCCACGACCTGGGCCTGTTCGCCTACGCCGCAGGATGCAAAATAGCTGGTCTCCTGCGCATCCTGTTCCAGCACGCCGATGCAGGCGAAGCGCGACACGCAAATATTCTGGGCCACGCGCACGCCGATTTCAATCAGGCCTTGCGCATCGCGCTCGGCGCCGAGCTCGATCCCCAGCTCGATCAGGGCCGTCAGGCGCAAGCTGACAGCCTGCAGGCTGGAGAGGGAACGCGACAGGCGCTCGGTCATCTGGTTCAGGTGTTCCGGCTCGCCTTCATGCGTCTCGCCGTTGTTGGCGATGCGCGTAATGCCCTGGCTGCTCGACTCCAGTTCGTCGATGTATTCCGCCACCTTGTGCTCGATATCGAACAGGCGGCCCTGGCTGGGCGGCTCCGGTGCAAATGCCGGCAGCGCCTCGCCCTGCTCCGCCATGCCCAGGGCCTGGTGCACCGTCTTCAGGATCACGTCCGGGTCGGACGGCTTGGGCAGCACCCAGCGCACGCCGCACGCTTCCGCCACCGCCATCGCCTCGCGCTCGCGGTAGGTCGCGGTATAGAAAATGATCGGCACGTCAGCCAGTTCCGGCTTGCTGCGGATGCGGTTGACGAACTCATAGCCATCCATGTTCGGCATCAGGATGTCGGAAATGACCAGGTCCGGCCGCTCCGCTTCCATCACCTTCAAGCCTTCCATGCCGCTGGACGCTTCCAGCAGGCGGTGGCCGCTGTAGCCCAGCAGCGTCATCAGGAATTCGCGGTTCAGTACATGATCGTCGACGATCAGGATCGTCGCGATGTCGTTCTCATCCCGGGGCGACATCTCCCCCGGCAAAAAAGACTCGATTTGCGAGACGAAGGTGTCAGGTTCGATCGGCTTGCCGATATAGCCGTCAAAGCCGGCAGCGAGCAGCTTTTCGCGGTCGCCGACCATGGCCAGCGCGGTCACGGCCAGCGCGGGAATGTCTTTCAGTTCCGGGTCTTGTTTCAGTTGCGCCACCACGCCGTAGCCATCGAGCTTGGGCAGGTGCACATCGCAGATGATCAGGTCGGGCACTTCGCGGCGCGCCACTTCCACGCCTTCCTCTCCGTTGTGGGCCAGGAGCGGCTGATAGCCGAAGGCACGGAGCAGGTACACCATCAGCTCCATATTCGTAGGGTTGTCTTCGATAATCAGGATGCGTGCTGACATTGGTACTCCTGTCAATGTATCGCCTCTAGTATCCGCTATTCCAGCGGCAATGTGAGCACAAATATGCTGCCATTGCCAGGTTTGTCGAAATGCCGGACCGAGCCGTTCAACAGTGCCGCCAGTTTCTGGCTCAGGCGAATGCCCAGTTGTTGCATGATGTCTTCCGTGACGCCGGTACCGGTGTCGCTGACACTGACCTGCACCACGGGCTTGCCCCCGGCCACGCTGCGTTCCAGGGCGATACTGACTTCGCCACGTTCGGTAAATTTGATCGCGTTAGTCAACAGGCTGCCCAGGATCTGCTGCAAGGCGCGGCGGTCGGTGCGCAGCATCACGGCTTGCGCCGGCGCGCGGAAATGCAGCACCAGCCCTTTCTGCTTTGCCTGCGGGCGGAACGCCATCGCCAGCTCTTCGACAACGGCACGGCAGTTCAGCGGCTCGGCGTTCAACTCCACCTTGCCCGACCCGATCTTGGCAAAGTCCAGCAGGTCGTTGATCAGGGCGAGCAGGTGGCGCGCGCTGGCTTGCACGGTACGCAGCTGCTTCTCCTGATCCGCATTCAAGGGACCCGGAAGCTGCATCAGCAACGTGCCTGTGAAACCGATGATGGCATTCAGCGGCGTGCGCAATTCATGCGACATGCTGCCCAGGAAGCGCTCCTTGGCCTGGCTGGCCTTTGCCAGTTCGCTGATATCACGTACGGAATGGACTTGCAGCCTGCTGGCGCCGGCGCCCAGCTGGCTGCTGCGCACGTCGGCCGCGAACCTGTCCCCGCCCTTGCGCGCCCCCCAGGCTTCCGGCCCCTTGGGCAGCACGGCTTCCAGGGCCATGCCGCGCATTTCCCCCGGCAGGTAGTCGAACAGGTCTTCCGCGCGGCAGTTGGCCAGCACGATGCGGCCAGATTCGTTGGCCACCACGATAGCATCCGGCATGGATTCGAGCAGGCTGCCAAAGCACTCTTCGGCCTCCAGGGTTTCTTCGAGCTTGCCGTAGTCTGTCGCCATCGTCCCGCTTTCTTATTGAAACCAACCAGGGTCAAAATTGCAGCGTTTCTTGCTTGGCCTCAAGACAGTCTAAGTGATACCCAAAATCTCCGCAAGAATGTGGCTTGCGATCGCTGGATGGCGGCCCATGCCGACATGGCCGATTCCATGCAGTGCGATATTGCGGGCGCCGGGCAGGTGGCAGGAATCCTGCGGCGCGATGATGTTGTCGTGCCAGGAGTAGATGGAGGTGAACAGGCCGCGCCGGTTGCGGTCGGCGGCATCCAGCTGCGCCAGCCATTCGGCATTGCGCTGCATCTGGCGCGCGTTGTGGCCCGGCCCAAGGTGCGCCAGGTCGGTGCCGTGGTGCGGCGTAGCCAGCGTGATGATGCGCGCCACATGCGCGGCGCCGAAGCGGCGCAGCCAGGCGCGCGCCACCAGCCCGCCCATGCTGTGCGCCACGATGATGACCTTCCCGCTGCCGCTGGCAGCCAGCAGCGCCTGCACGCCCTGCTCCAGCTGCACGGCAAAGTCTTCGATATCGCCGAACACCGGTTCCAGATCCACGGTGGCATGACTGTAGCCGCGCTCTTCCAGCTGCTCGGCCAGGTGGACCCAGAAGCCGCCGTTGGCGCCATAGCCGTGCACCAGCAGCACCGGCAAGCCGCGCGGCGTCCTTGCAATATGCATGCTCGGCTGGTGGCGCAACATATGCCAAGACGTCACGGCCATGGTGGACGCATACTCGTGAAAGAACAGTTGCAAGCGTTGCAGCAGGCCCAGGTGCGCCTCTTCCGGCAGCGGCCGCAGCGTCATGCGGAAATTGTTGGCCGTGATCGCCAGGCGTACCAATAGCACAACAATCACCGCCAGCAGCAGCGCCACATCGGCCGGCACCAGGCGCGATAACGCCCATGCGATGACGATCGCAACGGCCACTTGCGTGGCCATGATCATCAGCAGCATGCGTTTTACCATTGGTCAGGCCTTCCTTGCCAGGCGCTCGGCCAGGCCGCTTGCCAGCCGGGCCGCGACGCCATAGATCGACAGCTGCGGATTGGCGCCGATCGAGGTCGGGAACAGCGAGCCGTCGTGCACCGACAGGTTGCCGATGCCGCGATACAGCCCGTCCGGCGCCACGACGCCGGTGGCGGCATCGCCCGTCATCGCGCAACCGCCCATGACGTGGGCCGAGACGACGCGCGTCAGCAGCTTTTGCATCGGCAGCACGGCAATGGCCTGGCGCGCCTCATCCCAGTTCTTGTAGGGCTGACGCACCAGTTCGTGCACCGGGCCTACCCCGTCGGCGCCGGCGGCGAACTGGATTTCCGCCATGGTCAGCAAGGCGCGGCGCGCGCCTTCCCAGAAGTAAGGCGTCAACGGATAGTCCAGGCGCGGCGAGCCGTCGCTGTGCAGCGTCACGCGGCCGCCGGCCGCTTCCGGATGGAAGCCGTCGCGCAGCAGCGCCAGCATGCCCTGCACGTTGGCAAAGCGCTTCATCAGGTTGGCATGGGACGGGCCGTAGCCCGCCAGCGTGGTCGCGCCCAGCACCGGATGCAGCGGCGCGACTTCCAGCTTGTAGCCCATGGGGCCGTCCAGCGCCTGGGTATGCAGGAAATGGTCGGAATAGACGGTCTGCGGCGCGCCGTTGAAGGCTTCCACCGCTTGCGGGTACAGCCCCATCGACACCACCACCGGATGCAGGAAGGTGCGCTGGCCAAGCAGCTGCTGCGGATCGGGCGCATCGGAGCGCAGCAGCAGCGCCGGCGAGTTGATGGCGCCGCCCGCGACCACGAAATGGCGCGCCTTGAGCGTCAGGCGGCGGCCCGTCGGTTCCATGCCATCCGCAGTCAGCGCCGCGCACTCGAGCGAGGTGGCATGGCCGCCCGCCAGCGTGAAGCGCTCGGCGCGGGCACGCGTCAGCAGCACGGCGCCTTTTTCCAGCGCGGACGGAATGGTCGTCACCAGCATCGACTGCTTGGCATTGGTCGGGCAGCCCATGCCGCAATAGCCCAGGTTCCAGCAGCCGTTGACGTTGCGCCGGATCAGGGCGGTCTTGATGCCCAGCTTGTCGGCGCCGGTGCGCAGCAAGTCATTGTTGGCGTTCGGCGGGGTCGGCCAGTCGCTGATGTGCAGGCGCTCTTCCATTTTCTGGAACCAGGGCGCCATGCCTTCCACACTATAGTCGCGCAGGCCGTATTTCGACTGCCACCAGCCCAGCGTGTCGGCCGGCGTGCGGAAGCTGGATGTCCAGTTGACCACCGTGGTGCCGCCGACGGTGCGGCCCTGCAGGATGTTGATCGCCTTGTCGGCGGTCTTGCGGGCGGCGGAATCCTGGTAAAGGGAAGGATAGGCATCGGCCTCGCGCATCTTGAAATCCTTCGACGATTTCAGCGCGCCCTCTTCCACCATCAGCACTTTCAGGCCGGCTTGCGCCAGGATTTCCGCAGTCACGCCGCCGCCCGCGCCCGTGCCGACCACGACCACGTCGGCGTCGAAGCTGCGGTCCTGCTGCAAGGTGGAGGCATCGATGACTTGCCAGCCGGCGGCGATGCCGGCCTGGATCGGATCTGGAATCGGGCTGCTCATGCGCTCAACTCCTTCATCGGGCCGGAATAGGCGATGGCCGCCCAGGTCGACGATTCGGCATACCAGGCGCCGAGCACCAGGTCATGCAAGCCATGGTAGGCCGTCTGCAGCATCTCGGTGCGATGGGTGCGCCACCCCTCCAGGAAGGCCGCCACCTGCTCGGGGCTTGCCTCCGGCCAGGCCGGCACGCCAGCCAGCAGGCGGCGCGTGGGTGCCATGTTCAGCAAGCCGAACAGGTCACTGATTTCCTTCTGCACGCGCAGCGGCAGCCCATTGATGGCCGCGCCGACGCGGTCGATTGCCGCCTGCAGCGCTGCCGCGTCGGGCGCGACGCCGGTAATGGCCGGAATCAGCGCCGCCAGCATGGTGCGGCCCTCGGCATCGAGCGCAAAACGCTCGGCCACGGCCGGACGGAGTTGCCGGTACACGGCCCCGCCGGCGACCAGCGCCAGGCCGCCCAGCAGCCCAGCCTTCAAGAATGATCTGCGTTGCATCTAGTCCCCTCTTAATAGTTATAGGGGGATTCTAAGGACGCCGCTGCGCCCCGACTAGAGAAAGACCTCTAATCCCTGCGGCTGCGCACCTGCATCTGGCGCGCAATGCCGCGCAGGATATTGACTTCTTCCGTTTCCAGCCCGGCGCGCGCAAACATGCGCTTCAGGCGGGGCATCAGCTTGCGCGGATTGCTGGCGTCGAGAAAGCCGACCTCGACCAGCGCCTGCTCCAGGTGCTCGTACATGCCGTCGATCTGGGCCGCGCTGGCCGCTTCGCCGTGGAAACCGACCGGGCTGGCCGCACGCTGCCCGTCGAGCGCCGCCATGCGGCATTCATACACCAGGACCTGGGCCGCTTGCGCCAGGTTGAGCGAGGAATAGTCGGGATTGGCCGGGATATTCACCAGCACATTGCAAGGTTCGACAATCTCATTCGGCAGGCCAAAGCGCTCATTGCCGAAGATCAGGGCCGCGTTCAGCTCCGCCCCGGCCGCCAGCTGGCCGGCAAATTCACGCGGCGTCACCACCGGCGGCGAAAACTCGCGCAGCCGCGCCGACACGGCCGCCGTGAAGTTGATCCCTTCCAGCGCTTCGGCCATGCTGCCCACCACCCGCGCCGACGACAGGATATCCTGCGCGCCGGAGGCAAAGGCCACCGCTTCCTCATGCTCGCAGGCCCCTTCGAAGCGCGGATTGACCAGCACCAGGTCGGAAAAACCCATGGTTTTCATGGCGCGCGCCACCGATCCGATATTGCCGGGGCGGCTGGTTTCCACCAGGACGACCCGGAGGCGGTGGAAGGCGGAAGGTGCGGTTTCGGTCTGCTTCATTTACAATAGCGGGATTCTGCGTTGGGCCGCATTTTACTCTGCCCGCACAACGCGCCGCTCTTTTTCAATCTTGTCATCATTTCCGCTGCCGGAAGCGCGAAGCGTTTCCGTGGGCGGCAATGTCTATTTTACGGAAGCTAGTATGCACCCAATGCTGAATACGGCCATCAAGGCCGCGCGCCGTGGCGCCGCTGTGATCAACCGCGCATCCTTCGACCTGGATCGCGTGAACGTAACTGAAAAACAACACAATGACTTCGTCACTGATGTTGACCAGGCCGCCGAACAGGCCATCATCGAAGTGCTGCTGAAAGCCTATCCCGACCACGCCATCTTCGCCGAAGAATCCGGCGTGACCGGCACCGTCAATGACGAGAGCGAATACGTGTGGATCATCGATCCACTGGACGGCACCACCAACTTCATGCACGGCTTCCCACAGTACTGCATCTCTATCGCCCTGCAGCAAAAAGGCGTCGTGACCCAGGCCGTGGTCTACGACCCGGTACACAACGACCTGTTCACCGCCACCAAGGGCGCTGGCGCCTACCTCAACGAAAAGCGCATCCGCGTCAACAAGCTCGACCGTATCAGCGGCGCCCTGCTCGCTTCCGGCTACAAGCCAGGCAGCCCGGCCGCCATCGCTGAATTCGCCAAGATGTTCACCATCATGGCCGAGCGCTCGCACGGCATCCGCCGCGCCGGCTCCGCCGCCCTGGACCTGGCCTACGTCGCTTGCGGCCGCCTGGATGGCTACTACGAAAAGAACCTCAAGCCATGGGACATCGCGGCCGGCGCCCTGCTGGTGACCGAAGCGGGCGGCATCGCCGGCGAGTTCAACGGCGAATCGAACTATATGAACACCGGCCACATCATCGCGGCCTCGCCAAAGGTGTTCGGCCAGATGGTTGGCCTGCTGGCAGAATTTGCATAAAAACAAGCCCAAAACCGCCACAAACGAGGCCCTGCGGGGCCTCTTTTGTTATTGCCGTGCGTCAATGAATCGGACTTGCTGCTATACTCCGCACAGGGCCGACGTTTCCGTATGGCAATAATTTCCACATAATTTATATAATAACTATGAACTTTTCCGATCTCGGCTTGTCCGATGCCATTCTGCGCGCGGTCGCCGAAACCGGCTATACAGCCCCAACCCCGATCCAGGGCCAGGCCATTCCTGCCGTACTGAATGGCGGCGACCTGCTGGCAGGCGCCCAGACCGGTACCGGCAAGACTGCCGGCTTCACGCTGCCCGTTCTGCACCGCCTGTCCACCGACGCTTTCGGCAGCAAACTGGTCAACAATACTTCGCCGCGCCCGATCCGCGCCCTGATCCTGACCCCGACCCGCGAACTGGCGGCACAGGTGGAGGAAAGCGTCAAGACTTACGGTAAATACACCAAGCTGAATTCGGCCGTGATTTTCGGCGGCGTCAGCATCAACCCGCAGATCAAGCTGCTCAAGCACGGCGTCGACATCCTGGTGGCCACGCCAGGCCGCCTGCTGGACCACATGGGCCAGGGCACCGTCAACCTCGACAAGATCGAGATCCTGATCCTGGACGAAGCCGACCGCATGCTGGACATGGGCTTCATCCGCGATATCCGCAAAGTGCTGGCCGCCCTGCCGCCGAAGCGCCAGAACCTGCTGTTCTCGGCCACCTTCTCCGACGAGATCAAGGCCCTGGCCGACGGCCTGCTGGACAACCCGAAGACCATCGAAGTGGCGCGCCGCAATTCGACGGTGGAAATCATCTCGCAGAAGATCCATCCGGTCGACCGCGACAAGAAGCACCCGATGCTGTCGCACCTGATCCGCACCCACGCCTGGACCCAGGTACTGGTCTTCACCCGCACCAAGCACGGCGCCAACAAGCTGGTCGAGCAACTGGGCAAGGACGGCGTGAAAGCCATGGCGATCCACGGCAACAAGAGCCAGACCGCGCGTACCCGCGCGCTGGCCGAGTTCAAGGATGGCACGCTGCAATGCCTGGTCGCCACCGATATCGCCGCGCGCGGCATCGACATCGACCAGTTGCCGCACGTGGTCAACTATGACCTGCCGAACGTGCCGGAAGATTATGTGCACCGCATCGGCCGCACCGGCCGCGCCGGCGCCAAGGGCGAAGCAGTGTCCCTGGTGTGCGTGGACGAACACGTCATGCTGCGCGATATCGAACGCCTGATCAAGGTCACGCTGCCGCGCGAAATCATCCCGGGCTTCGAGCCGGACCCGAACGCCAAGGCGCAGCCGATCCAGCTGCGCAGCGGTGTCGGCCGCCATACGAATCGCCCCCCACGCCCTGGCGGCAACGGCAATGGCGGAAACGGCGGCGGCAACCGCAGCCAGAATGGCCAGGGCAAGCCACGCGTGGCTGCCAGCGGCAACGGCGGCGCCCCGCGCGCAGCAGCCCCGGCCGGCATCCGCCGCGACGCCCGTCCAGGCGGCAGCCCAAGCGGCTCGCGCCCATCCAACGCCCCGCGCAACCGCCCTCCACGCTGAACCAGGCCAGGCCCGCTATAATCGCGGGCATGCCACAGTTCGCTGCCAACCTGTCCATGCTGTTCACCGAAGCGCCCTTCATCGAGCGCTTCGGGCTGGCGCATGCGGCAGGCTTCAAGGGCGTGGAATTCCTTTTCCCCTACGCCTTCGATTCCGACGACATCAAGGAACGCTTGCAGCGCCACCAGCTGCAACTGGTGCTGCACAACCTGCCGCCCGGCGACTGGCAAGCGGGCGAGCGCGGCATGGCTTGTGATCCGCGCCGCTTCGAGGAATTCCAGGATAGCGTCGGCCTCGCCCTGGAATACGCGAGGGAGCTGGACACGCCGCGCGTGCATTGCATGGCCGGTATCCTGCCCGGCGGCCTGGCGCCGGAACGTGCACGCGAGGCGTATATCCGCGCCTTGCAATACGCCGCCGACCAGTTCGCGCCGCATGGCATTGAGGTGCTGATCGAGCCGATCAACCATTTCGACATTCCCGGCTATTTCCTGAACCACAGCCGCCAGGCGCTCGAGACCCTGGCCGACGCCGCGCGCCCCAACCTGTTCCTGCAGTACGACATTTACCACATGCAGCGCATGGAGGGCGAGCTGGCCAACACCATCCGCGCCTGCCTGCCCCATATCCGCCACATGCAACTGGCCGACACGCCGGGCCGCCATGAACCGGGCACGGGCGAGATCAACTATCCTTTCCTGTTCAGCCTGCTCGACGAGCTCGGCTACCGGGGCTGGATCGGCTGCGAGTACCTGCCTGGCGCGCGCACCGAAGACAGCCTGGCCTGGGCCACGCCCTACCTGCGCGCCTGACCTTTGCGCTGGCGCAAACGCGCCCGCTGCGCCGAGGTGCAAGATGGTCTCTGCCGCCCGAGGAGACCCGCCATGAAACGCTACCTGTGCATCCTGTTGTGCCTGCTACTGGCCGCCTGCGCCAGCAATCCGCGCCTGCGGGAGGTGCGCGCCCTTGCCGACGACGCGCCCAAGCTGGCCGGATTCAACGACCTGAGCCAACGCTTCCGCGATACCTTCCAGCGCGAGCAGCCCTACCTCAGCGCCGCAGCCGTCCAGCGCGAGGAAGCGATCGACCGCAAGCGCCACGACGCCTATCCCGATTTCATCGCCCTGCACAGCGCCGCCACCACCTACCTGCGTGCCCTGGGCGCCCTGGCCAGCGGCGACACCTTCCATTACGGCGACCAGGTCAAGCAAATGTCGCAAAGCATCAAGGCCTGGCCCGAAACCGGCCTGAGCGACCGCCATGTCAACGCCTATGCCGGCCTGGTGCGCCTGCTGCTGCGCAGCGCCACGGCACGCGAACAGGACCAGGCCGTGCAAGCCATGCTGCGCGAAGGGTACGAGCCGCTGCAAGGCACGCTTGACGCCATGCACACCCTGCTGCGTTACTTCAACAAGAACCACGACAACGAGCAGCGCATCGTGCTCGGCATGCTGGCGGTGGAAATTCCCTATGCCGACGCGCCGCGCGACCGCCTGCTGGCCGCCCTGGCCCGCGCGCACCAGCAGGAAAAGTTGAAGGAATACCGCCTGCTCGGCCTGCGCCACACGCTGGCGGCGCAAAACATCGATGCCATCCGCGAACGCCACGCCGCCCTGTACCGCGGCCTCGACCCGCTGCCTGCGACCGACACCGCCGGCAGCGCATCGTCCGCCATCCCGCCTGCCACCGCCCAAGGAGCCCAGCCATGAGCCTGACCGCCGCCCTGCCGCACGACCTGGAAACGCTGGCCGACAGCCTGTCCGCCAGCGCCGACGAACTGCACGAGCGCATCATGCGCGGCATCCGCCAGCAGCAACGGCTGGAGGGCAACAACGGCAAGGGCGCAGGCGCGCCGCTGACGCACGGCGCGGCCCAGGCCCTGTTCGAAAACGAAGTGGCGCTGCGCCAGCAGGCCAACAGCCTGTACGTCGATGCCGCCAGCCATTCGCTGGAAGGCATGGGCGTCACCCTGCCCGAACTGCTGCGGCTGGCCAGCGAAGCACGCGAAACCATCCGCCGCATCGAGCGCGTCAAGGAACTGGCCGGCATCAGCGCCGACTTGCTGGCCGTGGCGGCAGCGATTGCCGCGGCCCGGCCCGAACACCTGGCAGCGCCGCTGGAGAGCCTGAAAAAACAGCTGGCCGCACGCCATGCACGCGAGAGTGCGTAATTAACGCAGCAGGCATACAATGGTCTTCCGAACAATGAATTCGTGGAGACCGCCATGGGCCTGTCGCCGGATCAGCTTGCATCATTGCAAGCCGCGCTGGAGCAACGCAAGCTAGCACTTTTGCAGCAGCTTGCCGGCCGCATGGACGGCGAGCTGGCGCGCGTCCCGGCGGTGGAGGAAATCGAAACCTCGCCGGCAGACAGCGCCAGCAATCG
Organism: Pseudoduganella sp. R-34; assembly: GCF_049904655.1. NCBI lineage: Bacteria > Pseudomonadati > Pseudomonadota > Betaproteobacteria > Burkholderiales > Oxalobacteraceae > Pseudoduganella > Pseudoduganella sp. R-34. The sequence goes on along the minus strand of NZ_CP184572.1, from coordinate 2,642,227 downwards.
CACCCTCAACCAGCTCGAACTGGAAGCCGACGAACACAAGCAGGCACAGCTCAGCAGTATCCGCCACGCCCTGGCCAAGATCGACGAAGGCAGCTACGGCTTGTGCGACAATTGCGGCAATGAGATCCCCTTCTCGCGCCTGAATGCGCGGCCCGAAGCACCGCTGTGCATCGCGTGCCAGACGCGGCTGGAGAAAGCGACGGCGGCCCTGCGCTGAGAAAAAGCCATGGCCTACAAAACTATCCTGGTGCACGTCGATGAAGCGCCCCATAGCGCAGCGCGCATCCTGCTGGCCGGCGAACTGGCGCTGCAGGAAGGCGCCCACGTCATCGGCGTCGCCACCACCGGCATTTCGCGCTTCCTGTACCAGAACGAAACGGTGGACGACAACGATCCCAATCTGGCACGCCACCTCGACATCCTGCGCGAGCGGGCCAGCCATGCGCTGGCCGACTTCGCGCCGCGCCTGCAGGCGCTGGGCGTGCAATCGTTCGAACAGCGCATCCTCGACGATGAACCGGCCGCCGGCCTGAGCCTGATGGCGCGCCATGCCGACCTGGTGATCGTCGGCCAGCTCGCGCCGAACGGGCGCGGTCCCGACGTGCCGGCCGAAGTGCTGGCCGGCAGCGGCAAGCCGGTGCTGGTCATGCCCTTTGCCGCCCGCACCTCGTCTGCCATTGCCGTCAGCAGCGATGGCGTGGCCAGCCCGGGCGGCCCGGCGCCGGCGCGCCACATCCTGGTCGGCTGGAATGCCAGCCGCGAAGCCGGGCGCGCACTGCAGGATGCGCTGCCCCTGCTGCGCCGCGCCGACCGCGTGACGGTGGCGATTGTCGATGCCGAGGCGCGTCCCGGCGTCTTCGGCGATCCGCCCGGCACCGACGTGCTGGCCTGGCTGGAGCGGCACGGCGTGATGGCGAAACTGGTGCTGGCCCAGAGCGAACGCCTGGGCCTGCTGAAGCGCCCCGGCAACGTGGGCGAACAGCTGCTGGCCCTGGCCGGCGAGCGCGATTGCGACTTACTGGTGATGGGGGCGTACGGCCATTCGCGCTTCCGCGAAACGCTGCTGGGCGGCGTCACGCGCAACGTGCTCGACGCGATGACGCTGCCGCTGCTGATGTCGCATTGAGCGCGCCATCATCCCTCGGAGAGCCAGGCCTGGCTGCGAATCTTGGCGACCTGGCGCAGCGCCAGCCACTTCCAGATTTGCAATGCATCTTCCTGCTTGCAGCTCATATGGCGCGGCGTGGCGAGCGCAATTTCGCAATCGCGGTCCGACCACTCCTCGTAGCGTACGGCGCCGTCCTGGCCGACTTCGACCTGGTACATCAGGCCGTCGTCATAGCCGAACTTCAGGGTGGCGCTGCCGGGAATGCCATCGGGGCCGTGGATCTTGCCGCCGTACACATCCGACAGTGCCGCCACCAGTTGGGCTTCGGTCGGCGCCGAAATATCGCGGCGATCCGGCCGCGAAAGGACTACCCATGCCTGTGTCATTGGCCCTCTCCCCCTCAGAACAAAGCGATAGCTCTTGTGGCAGATGATGTACTGGACGGCACGCCGTGGTCATGATCCACGTCTAGTTCGCTGCTTTTATTGTAGCAACTATCATACCGAAAATTACTTTTCGCACAGGGGGCGTTTGCATTCCGCAACAGGGCGCTCAAACAAATTGTGGGACTGACAAGGGATCAAAATCCTTCCAGTCGCCGTTCTCGATAATGCCTTGGGCGCGCTCGATTTTTTCCGCGCCCTGCTGGCGCATCAGCTCGATCGCCCGCGCCTCTTGCCCGCCGTCGACTGCCACGGCAACCATCATGCCGGAGCGGCGTGGCGGCGGCCCCGATTCGTTCTTCTCCTTCAGTTCGGAAAAGCTGTACAGCGAGCCCACGTGGGCGCCGACCAGGCCGCCCAGCACCGGGCCCAGCGGCCCGGTCAAGGGAATGGTGGCCGCCCCTGCCGCGGCGCCGATGGCCGCGCCGGTCACTTCGCCCTTGGCCACCGCCTCCGGGGTTTGCTGCGCGCCCGGCGACTCGGGGCGGTCGCCGCCGGTCGGAATCACATTGTGCTGCCCGGGCGGGTTGTTGAAGAAGGTCGATACGCTGCCGGCAGCGAAACCGGCAGCCTTGAACGCTTCGCATACCTCGAGCGCGGTTTCCTGCAACTGGAAATGTCCTGCAATGATGGTGGCCATGGCGGTTCCTCCCAAAAGCCCTAGCCTGCCCAAGCCTGGCCTTTATGACTGTTAGCTATCGCACGCGCACCTTTTCTATTTCCCGCCGTATAATCAGACCGTCCACACCAGATGCCACTTTGACATGAGCAGCTTCCACGTCGAAAGGTCTGTCGAACGCGCCCTGTCCGAATTGCTGGACGGTCACCCCGTTGCGACCTTCGTCATCGATACCGACCACGTCATCACCCACTGGAACAAGGCCTGCGAACACCTGCTGGGCTGGGGCACGCACGAAATGGTGGGCACCCGCCAGCACTGGCAAGCTTTCTATACCAAGCCGCGCCCCCTGCTGGCCGACCTGATCGTCGATAACATCGATCCGGCCACCGACCGCAATTTCCGCGACAAATACAAGCCGTCTTCGCTGATCGACGGCGCCTACGAGGAAGAGGACTTCTTCCCCAACCTCGGCGCGGCCGGGCATTGGCTGCAATCGACGGCAGCGCCGCTGCGCGGGCATGACGGCAAGCTGGTCGGCGCAATCCAGAGCCTGCGCGACGTGACCGAGCGGCGCGTGGCGGAAAACGCCCTGCGCCGCGCGCACGACAACCTGGAGCAGACCGTGCGCCAGCGCACCGCCCAATTGGCCGAAGACATCCGCCAGCGCCAGAGCGCCGAAGAGGAGCTGCGGCGCCGCAATATCGAACTGACCGAGCTCAATGAAACCCTGAGTCGCACCCAGCAGCAGCTGGTGCAGTCCGACAAGCTGGCCTCCATTGGCCAGCTGGCGGCCGGGGTGGCGCACGAAATCAATAATCCGATCGGCTACATCTTTTCCAATTTCGGCACCCTGCAAAGTTACCTGGACAGCCTGTTCTCCATGCTCGACGCCTATCAGGAAGCCGAGGCGGCGATCGTGGATCCGGCCGTCGCGGCCCGGCTGCGCGCCATGCGCGACCAGGTGGAGCTGGGCTTCCTGCGCACCGATATCCCGACCCTGATGCAGGAATCGAAGGAAGGCATCGTGCGCGTGCGCCATATCGTGCAAGACCTGAAGGACTTCTCGCGCGTCGACAGCCAGCAGGAATGGGTCTGGGCCGACCTGCGCCAGGGCATCGACTCCACCCTCAACATCGTCAGCAACGAAATCAAGTACAAGGCCGACGTGGTGCGCGAATACGCCGAAATCCCCGACATCGAATGCCTGCCGCTGCAAATCAACCAGGTGGTGATGAACCTGCTGGTCAACGCCGCCCACGCCATCGGTTCCATGCGCGGCCGCATCGAGATCCGCACCGGCTGCGACGGCGATCACGTCTGGTTCAGCGTCTCCGACAACGGCGCCGGCATCGCGCCGGAAAACCTGGGCCGCATCTTCGACCCCTTCTTCACCACCAAGGAAGTCGGCAAGGGAACCGGCCTGGGCTTGTCCCTGTCCTACGGCATCGTGCAAAAGCACCACGGCCGGATCGAGGTCGATTCTGCCCTCGGCCAGGGCACCACTTTCCGCGTCACCCTACCCAAGAAGCGACCTCCCAACGAGCAGAAGGAAGCCACCCCATGATGACCATCCTGTGTGTCGACGACGAGCCGAACATCCTCTCTTCCCTGCGCCGCCTGTTCCGCGGCAAAGGCTACGAGGTGCTGACGGCCATCAGCGGCGCGCAGGGGCTCGAGCTGCTGGCGCAGCAGCCGGTCGACCTGGTGATCTCGGACATGCGCATGCCGGAAATGGACGGCGCGCGTTTCCTGGCCCAGGTGCGCGAGCGCTGGCCCAATACCGTGCGCCTGCTGCTGACCGGTTATTCCGACGTGCAGTCGATCCAGGACGCCATCAACTGCGGCGAGATCTACCGCTACATCACCAAGCCCTGGGACGACAACGACATCCTGCTGATCGTGCGCCACGCGCTGGAACGCCACCAGCTCGAGCTGGAAAAGCAGCGCCTGGAAGCGTTGACCCTGAAGCAGAACGAGGAACTGAAGTCGCTCAACGCCGGCCTGGAGCAAAAGGTCGAGGAACGTACGCGCCAGCTCAAGGCCAACTTCCTGACCACGATCAAGATCCTGTCGAGCATCGCCGAAGCGCGCGGCACCGGCCAGACCGGCCAGACGCGCCAGGTGGCCGACCTGGCGCGCAAGATGGCGACCCAGCTCAAGCTCGACATGAACGAGGTGCAGGATATCTTCATCGCCGCCCTGCTGCACGACCTTGGCCGCATCGGCTTTTCCGACGAGATGCTGCGCACCCCGATGACCATGCTGCACGGCGCCGACCTGGCGCTGTTCCGCAAGCATCCTGTTTCCGGCGCGCAGTTGCTGATGCCGCTGACCGACATGGCCGGCGTCGCCGCCATCGTGCGGCACCAGATGGAGCGCTTCGACGGCCAGGGCTTCCCGGACCGGCTGGCGGGCTTTGCGATCCCGATCGGCTCGCGCATCCTGACGCTGGCGATCGATTACTTCAACCTGCAGCAAGGCGCCCTGGTGCAGCGCCACCTGAAGCCGGAAGAAGCCAAGTCGCTGGTCATGGATGGCAGCGGCAAGCGCTATGACCCGCAAGTGGTGCAAGCCTTCCGCCAGGTGGTCGACGGCGGCGTGCGCGGCGTGGCGGAAAGCACCGACGTCGAATTGCTGTCGGGCGAACTGGTGCCCGGCATGGTGCTCGCGCGTGACGTCGTCAGCCGCGATGGCCTGATGCTGCTGGCCTCCGACCACGTGCTCAATGAGCGCATGATCCAGCAGTTGCAGGACTTCGAGAAAAAGAGCGGCCACCGCCTGCCTATCTGGGTTCAGCGGAGCGCAGTGGCAGGACCACGGTAAATGCCGAGCCTTTGCCGGGCTCGGAGATCACATTGATGCGGCCGCCGTGCTTGTTGACGGCGCCGTAAGCCAGGTAGAGCCCCAGCCCGGTGCCGCTGCCCACCGGCTTGGTGGTGAAGAAGGGATCGAAAATACGGCCCAGATTCTCGGGCGGGATGCCGACGCCGTTGTCCTGGATCCGCACATGCACGGCCTCGCGGTCGGCGCTGGTGACGATGCGGATGATGCCTTCGCCGGGGATGGCCTGGATGGCATTCATGAGGATGTTGCGGAATACCTGGTTCAACTGGCCCGGCAAGCCGCGCACCAGCGGCAGCTTGCCATAATGCCTGTCCACCTTGGCCTTGAAGCGCAGCTCATTGGCCAGCGCATGGAGCGTGCTCTCCAGACCCTCATGCAGGTCGGTCTGCTGCCACTGGCTGTCGCCGGCTTCCGAGAAGTCTTTCAGCGCCTGCACGATGTCGCGCACGCGGCGCAGGCCATCCATCGACTCGCGCAGCAAGGCTTCCGTATCTTCCTTCATGAACTCGAAATCGGCCGCGCTGCGCTGCTCCGCCGTGGTGCTGTGCTCGACCAGTTCGAACAGGGTGTCGGCATAGCTTTTCAGGGTGCCGATATTGGAGGTGACAAAACCGACCGGGTTATTGATTTCGTGCGCCACGCCCGCCGCCAGCTGGCCGATCGAGGCCATGTTCTGGGCCTGCACCAGGGTCTCTTCCATTTGCTTGCGGTCGGTAATGTCCGTCAGCGAGCCAATCACCTCCAGCGGCGCGCCCTGCTCGTCGCGAATCAGGCGCAACTGGTCATGCATCCACAGGTAGCGGCCATCGGCGGTACGGAAACGGTATTCGTAGGCCTTCTCGCCTTCGGTAAAGATCTGCGCCAGGCTGGAGAAGATGTTCGGCGCATCGTCGGGGTGGATATGGTCGAACCAGAAATTGGGGTCGGCCACCATGTCTTCCGGCCGGTAGCCCAGCACGTTGAGCGCGTTGGCGCTGACGAAGGTCATCTTGAAGTCGCCGCTTGGCACGGTGCTGTAGATGATGGCCGGGGTATTGTCGACCAGGTATTTCAGGCGCTGCAGCGGATCGGCCGGTTCGCTGGCGCGGGCCGGCGCTTCGCTGGTGATGAAATCGAAGTCTTCGAATTCCATGGGCGCCTTTGAGTCTCCTTACCAGTCGGCCCAGGCGAACGACCGCACAGGCATTGGCATCGACAGGAAGGCTGGTTCGGGCGCTGGCGGCGGCGGTGCGGCCAACCAGTCGCGCGGATCGACCCGGTAATACTTTTGCAGCTCGCCATACAAGGCGGCATGGCGCTCGGCCAGTTGCCACGGCCGCGTGAAGAAGGTTTCCGTCGCCACGGCAAAGAACTCGGCAGGACTGGTCGCACCGTAATGGTCCAGCACGCTATCCTGCCGGCCCAGCCAGGCAGCATGGCGCAAGTTGGCGTAGTCGCGCGACAGCACTTCCGACCAGCTGCGATAGCTGTCCGGGCTGCCAAGATAGGGTGCGCCGTTATTGCTGCCCGATTCGCTGTCGAGCTGGTGGGCGAACTCATGCAGCACGACGTTGTTTCCGCCCTGCCAATCCAGCGTGCCGCGCGCGACATCGTCCCAGGACAGCACGATGCGGCCATCGCTCCAGGATTCACCCAGCATCTGCCGGCGCGCCGGCGTGATCACGCCGCCCGCCCCCACTTCGTCGCGGTTGGCGACAAAGGCGCCCGGATAGACCAGGATGGTGTGCAAGGCGCTGTAGACCTTGCTCGGCTTGTTCAGCAACAGCAGGCAAGCCTGGGCGGCGATGGTGATGCGCATCTCTTCGCTCACCTCGAGGCCGGCGCAACCGACGAATTTTTTCTGGTGCAGGAATTGCACCACCATGCGCTGCAACTGGCGCTGCAAGTCCGGCGCCAGTTGGCGGTAGAAAGGCATGCTGCGCTCGAGCATAGCCTGCTCGGCGGCTGCCAGCGGCCGGGCCAGCGCCCGCCGCAAGGTCCAGCGTGGATACACGATCGGCGCCGCGATGCCCAGCGCCGTCAAGATAAGCAAAACCCAAGCGTCCATGATGCCGTCCATAACAGAACTCGTTCCGCCACAGATGGGGCTGGTCAATGGCATTTCAACATGCCATTGATGGAAGCTTATCACTGTTCCGGCTTAAGGCATGGCCTTTTGCAGGGAGCTCGGGGCGCCAAACAGCGCTGCCACCAGGGGGTCGCGCTGGACCGGGCCGCGGTTGACGCGGATGGCGTAATGGGTGTCATCTGCCAGGATATGGAAGTGACGGCCATTTCCGGCCATGCTCTGTTCGCGCAGGCTGGGGCGCTCCTTGCGCGGCGGCGCGCCTTCGCGCTTGGGCTGGGCGATCGCGGCCAGGAAGGCTTGCACGCGTTCGGCATCCGGGGTCAGCTGGTAGACAGCCTTGCCCAGGTAGGTCGCCGTGCCTTCGATATAACGGGCCAGTTCGATCACGCCGGCTTCGCGCAGGTCGCGGATATATTTACGGGCGCCGGATGGGGAAAATTTCAGGAACCAGGCGATTTCGTCAGCCAGCATTTCGTGGTTTTGTAATTCCGCCACCAGTTTCTGCATATTTTCGATGCGGCGCAGGGTCGCCGAGGTGGATCGGACGCGCTCGATCGGGGCCAGCGACAGGGCTTTGCGCTCCGTCACGGGACCGGGACGCTCGACAAGCGCCAGGCGTGGACGGGACGGCACAGCCGGCAACGGTGCCGGCAGCTCTGCGGTAGCTTCGATTTCGAGGCCATGGGACGATTCTCTGATTGCGTGCATTTGAACACTCCTTGTAGATGCCAGGGTGGATTCGCAGGCTCCAGAGTGCCCTGCCTGCGACTCATCGGTCTGTGCGGCAACGAACATACAAACGAACAAACATTGGTTATTTGCCAATCTCTGCTGCGTCAGGAGCTTGGACCCTGATTTCCTGTGTGTGTTCCCGAACAGAGGCGCAACCCGACAGCGGCCTATGCTGGAGCCGGCATCAACCAACCAGAGAGGAACGACCATGAAATATCCAGTCCTGCTCGCAGCCCTGGCCCTGGTGGGCCTGACCGCCTGCGAAAAGACCGTCACCAATAATCCGCCGCCCACGGTGGAACCGGCGCCGCCGCCAGCGGTCGTGCCGGGTCCGCCGGGGCCGGAAGGCCCGAAAGGCGAACCTGGCACCCCTGGTCCGCAAGGCGAGCCAGGCAAGGCCGGCGACACCGTCATCGTGCAGCCGCAGACGCCGCCGCCTGAGCCTGAAAAGAAATAGTCAGTCTGTCAACCGACCGCCACCTATCCCCGTTTAGGTGGCGGCCTGACGAAATTTCAATAGTGAATTATGGTATATGTTGTATAAATGCCACGTGATTGCTATACTTCAAGCCAAATGTGCGCCAACGCACGGATACTGACGGTTAACGCCGCCTAAACTGAACCCACAGCAATGTATCACCGCTGGGAAAGGGAGTCGCGCAACTTTTTTTTGCGACTTTGCTACTCAAACAACGGGAGTTTTCTAGTGAATAAGATTAAGAATATCGCCATCGCCGCTGCGATGTTGTCGGCTTCGTTCGCCGCTTCGGCGCAGGACACCCTGCTCAACCAGAACTGGTACGTCGGCGCTGGCGCTGGCGCGTTCCGCCCTGACGGCGACTGGGGCATCGACAAATACGACGGTGCCTACGGCCTGAAACTGGGTAAAGCCCTGAATGAACAGTGGGACCTGCAATTCAACGCCACCCACGCTGCCACCAAGAAGTTCGGCTCCCGCTACGGCCAGAAGACCCTGGGCGTTGACGGCCTGTACATGCTGACCCGTAAGACGGTGCGTCCATTCCTGCTGGTTGGTGCCGGCATGGAACGCGACGTGTTCACCGCAGCGAACAGCGTTGCTGAGCCAAAGCGCAATTCCCCATTCGTCTCCGTTGGCGTAGGTCTGCAGTCGAACATCACCGACCGCCTGTTCCTGCAAGCTGACCTGCGCAATGTGCACGGCTTCATCCGCGGCAACGAGTTCGACAACTCGAAATCGAACAACAAATACCTGATGTTCTCGCTGAACTACCTGCTGGGCCCAGCGCCACAGCCAGCGCCACCGCCTGCACCGGTGGCGCCAGTCGTGGCGCCTGAGCCAACCCCGGCGCCAGTCGCCGCTCCAGTGGCGCCTCCGCCACCAGCACCGAAGTTCGAAAAAGTCACCATGTCCGCCAACGAACTGTTCGCCTTCGACAGCGCCAACCTGGCGCCGGAACAGCCTAAGCTGGACGACATGGCCAAGCTGCTGAACGAAGACAAGTCGGTCAACAACGTGGTCATCACCGGCCACACCGACCGCCTGGGTTCGGACAAGTACAACCAGAAGCTGTCCGAGCGTCGTGCCGAAGCCGTCAAGACCTACCTGGTCAGCAAGGGTGTTGATGCATCCCGCCTGACCGCGCAAGGCAAGGGCAAGTCCCAGCCAGTGGTACAGTGCAACGACAAGAAGATGAAGCGCGCCGACCTGATCAAGTGCCTGGAACCAAACCGTCGCGTTGAAATCGACAATGTGACCGCGGAACGCCGCGTGAAGTAATCACTGCCAACGCGGTATGGAAGGGGCCTGCGGGCCCCTTTTTTTGTGCCCCGGCGCACCGTCAGCCTGGCCGCGCCGGACGTACACTCGGCTCATGGGCTGGAGACGCTTTCCCCACATCGCCAAGAAGCTGCCTGCCGTTGGCTGGTGCGCCATCACCGAATGGCTCGAGCACCGCGCCAGCAGCAAAGGGGCCGCGCTCGCCTTCTACACCCTGTTTTCGCTGGCGCCGATCCTGGTGCTGGTGATCGCGATAGCCGGCCTGTTCTACGGCAAGGAGGCGGCCCAGGGGGAACTGTTCTTCCAGCTGCGCGGCCTGGTTGGCAGCCAGGGCGCGGAAGCGATCCAGCTGATCCTCTCTGGCGCCAGCAATGAAACACAAGGCATGATCGCCACCCTCGTGGCCGGCGCCCTGCTGCTGTTTGGCGCCACCAGCGTGTTCACCGAACTGAAAGGCAGCCTCGACGAAATCTGGCAATTGCCACCTGCGCAAGGCGGCGGCATCTGGGATACCGTACGCACGCGCCTGCTATCCTTCGGCATGGTGCTGGTGCTCGGCTTCCTGCTGCTGGTTTCGCTGGTGGTCAGCGCCGCCCTCGCCCTCGTCGAAAAGAAAATGGGCGCTTACTGGCAGGATGCCGCATTGCTGCTGACCATCCTCAACCACGTCATCAGTTTCTTCGTGATTTCCGCCCTGTTTGCCGTGATCTACAAGATGCTGCCGCGCGTCAGGCTGTCATGGCGCGACGTGGTGATTGGCGCCTTCGGCACCGCGGCCCTGTTCACCTTGGGCAAATACGGCATCGGCGTCTACATCGGCAACAGCGGCGTGACCGACAGCTTCGGCGCCGCCGGCTCCCTGATCGCGGTCCTGCTGTGGGTCTATTACTCGGCCCAGGTGTTCTTCCTCGGCGCCGAATTTGCGCGCCAGTATGCGCTCCAGCTGGGCAGCCTGCGCCACCGGCACGGCAGCCCCCGAATGGATACGCTCAGATAGCGGCAGCATTCCCCGCCTACTCGCCCAGCAGCTCGGCGACCACTTCCATGCCCTCGACCTTCTCGGCCACGACCTTGACGATCACCACCACCGGCACGCCGAGCAGCAAGCCCCACACGCCCCACAGCCAGCCCCAGAACAGCAGGCTGACGAACACCGCGGCGGCATTCATGCGCGCGATGCGCCCGGTCATCCAGGTGGCAATGACGGTGCCGACCAGGGTCGCGATGGCGATCGAGGCCAGCGCCACCAGCGCCACCATCTGCAGCGATTCCGATTGCAGGTAAGAGGCGACGCTGAGCGCACAGACAATCAGCAGCGGGCCGAAATAAGGCATCAGGTGCAGCAGCCCCGCCACGATGGCCCAGGCGCCGGCGTTTTCCACCCCGATGAAATGCAGGGCCAGCCACATCAGCAGCGCCAGCAGCACATTGGTCACCAGCAGCATGAACATATAGCCCTGGATCGAACTGTTGATCTCGTCGAGGATCTGCAGCGTGACCTTCTTGCGCGTCAGCGAAGGCCCGGCCAGCTTGACCAGCTTGCGCTTGAAGGTGTCGCCGGACAGCAGCAGGAAGAACACCAGGAACACCACCATGGTGGCCTGGCTCAGGAAAGACAGCAGGCCGCGCGAACCGGCCCAGACCCAGTCGATCACCTTGATATGCCCGCCATCCTGCGTGACCACGGCGATCGCTTTGCGCGGCGGCGTGGCAGGCTTGCCAGCGGTCGCCTGCTCGATCTGGGTGGCGACATCCTGGATGCGCTTGAGCGTGCTGTCCTTGCCGCTGGTGGTCGAGGCCACCAGGCGCGACAGTTTGCGCCCCGCATCGGGCAGTTCTTCGATGATGTTGGAAAATTCGACGTGCACTTTCTCCGCCGTCACCGCACCGCCCCCCAGGATGGCGCAAGTGACAAGCGTCGTGCCCAGCGCACGCCGTACGCGCACGCGTTCCAGCCAGGCCACCAGCGGGTTCAGCGTGTAGGCCAGCAGGATGCCAAGCAGCAGGGGCACGAGGAAACCCCGGCCCCACTGCAAGGCGTACAGGAAGGCGACGGTGGCAAGGATGGTCTGCGCCAGGCGCATGAGCCATGCCACCCGCGTTTATTTGACGCGGATGTCGTTCTTGACTTCCTTGACACCTTTCACGCCGCGGGCAATTTCGCCGGCGCGGGTGATGTCGGCAGGCTGGGCCACGAAGCCGCTCAGCTGCACGGTGCCTTTGAAGGTCTCGACATTGATTTCAGTCGACTTCAGCGATGGCTCGTTGAAGATGCTGGCCTTGACCTTGGTGGTCAGGGCGGCGTCGTCGATATATTCGCCGGCGCTTTCCTTGGTGGGGGTCGAGGCGCAGCCAGCCAGGCCGAGGGTTGAGGCAATGAACACGGCAGTAGCGAATTTCTGGGTGAATTTCATGACGCTTCTCCTTTGTGAGGTGGGTGTTCCGGGCACTAGTGTCCAGCTAACAAGCCCCTTTTTCTGTTCGCTGGCGAACATTGTGCGGAATCGCACAGACGAGCAAGGGCGGGCGGCCATAAGCTGCGCCTAATCCCACCCACAGGAGGAGACGTTATGAAACCGACTGTATCCCTTGCAGCGATGATGGTGGCGGTGGCCGCTTTGTCGGCCGGCTGCGCCAGCAACTCATCCTATCCCCAGGCAACCGATTATTCCTCGCAGGCCGATGTCTCGACGTATGGCACGGTCGATTCGATCCGCGTGGTGCGCGTTGACCCGGCCACCAGCGGAGCCGGCGCAGTCGCCGGCGGCTTGCTGGGTGCCCTGGCCGGCAGCCAGATCGGCTCCGGTTCCGGCCGTACCGCGGCAACCGCTGCCGGTGCGATTGGCGGCGCCGTGATCGGCAACCGCGTTGAAGAGAGCCGCAACATGCCGCGCGATGTGTACCAGATCAGCGTGCGCCTGGATAACGGCGACTACCGTACCGTCAACCAGGACAGCGCCTACGACCTGCGGGTCGGCACGCGCGTGCGCGTGGTCGATGGCCGGGTTTACCGCTATTAAAGGAGGTTGCCATGGCCACCATCCTGCTGATCGTGCTGGTCCTGCTTGTCATCGGCGCCCTGCCAACCTGGCCGCATAGCCGCAACTGGGGTTATGCCCCGAGCGGCGTTGCCGGCCTGATTGTTGTCGTCTTGCTCATCCTGCTGCTGACCGGCAGGCTGTAGCGAAGGAGCCCATCATGAAAATGCTGATTGGCGCTGCCGCCCTGGCCCTGTGCGGGTTGGCCAGCGCCCAGGTCACGCCGCCGGAAGTTGCAAGGCAGCAACAGCAAGAACTGAAGCGCGGCGACCCGCCGCGCTGGACCAGGCCGGACCGCACCGAAGCGGCCCAGCTTGCTACGCTGCGCAAGGAAATCAACGCAGCCCTGCGTGAAGCCCTGGAAGCCTGCAAGCAGCAAGGGGCCGGCGCCAACAGCGACTGCGTGAAAGAAGCGCGCAGCATTGCCCAGTCGGACATGGCCAACGCGCGCCAGATCCACCTGGCCACGCGCGACATGTCGCGTACCTTTGAAACCAGTGGCAAATAAGCAAGCGTACAACCGCCAGTTATGGCCGCATCATAAAAAGTCATCCTGGCCTGGCAGCAGGTCGGGTATGATGCGAGCATGCCACATGCATACCAATTACAAAGAGAGCAACACCGGGCTACCACCGTCCAGCGCTTGGGCATTGGCATTGAGCTCTACGACCGCTACACCGAGCTGAGCGCCCCGCACGTGACTTCGGTACACGTGCGCAAGGGCACCATGCTGCAGGAGGCCGGCACGCGCGCCACCCATTACTACTGGATTTCCAGCGGGGTCGCGCGGCGCGGCCATATCTCGGTGGCCGGCGAAGACCTGACCCTGGGCTTCATCACCGAAGGTGAAAACACCGGTTCGCACAGCGATATGATGGGCGGCCTGCAGGGCGAGCCGGCGCGCGAATTCTTCGTCGCCGAGACGGCCGTCGAGGCCTGGCGCATCGACTGGATGGCCATGCAGCGCCACAGGGCCGAGCATGGCTTTGTGAATGAGTACTACCTGAAGATCATCGAATGCAGCATCCGCCGTTATGCGGCCAACCTGCAGATCCGCAGCCACAATACGGCGGAAGCGCGGCTGGCAGCGTTCCGCAGCCAGTTCCCCGGCCTGGAACAACGCATCACCCAGCGCGCGCTGGCCTCCTACCTCGGCATTACGACGCAGTACATGTCGCGCCTGCGCAAGACCCTTTAAGCATCGGGCTTGCGCCGCATCAGCCACCAGGCGCCGACTGCCGCCAGCACCCCGGCCGCCGCGGCCGGCTTCCACAAGCGCTTGCGGGCAATCCACGAACCCAGTGTCACCGCATACGGCAGCACGGTCTTGAAGCTGATGCCGGACAAGCCGCCGCCCTGCCCGATGAAGCTGCCAAGGCGTGACTGCAGCGTGCCGATGGCCTGGTCCACCGCCCCATGCAGCAGCGCTTGCGGCTGCAGGGCGTTGATCACTTCATGCTTGGAGCGCAGCGTGCCGAGGCGGTACAACTCGCCTTCCCGCACCAGCCTTTCCTTGGCTACGGCAAGCGCCTGTAATTCCTGTCTGGACGCCATGGTCTCCCTTTCAAAGCAGCATGTCGCGGTCGGACTTGAGTTCCGCCATCGTCGCCGACAAGCCCAGTTTGCCTTGCCGCACCAGGCTGCGCCCCCACAGCACCAGGCCGATCGCCACTACCGCAAAGGCAATCGCCAGCACCAGCAGGATCTTCCAGCCCATCGCTTCCCAACACAGGTAGATCAGGGTCGCCGTGCCGAACGCGATGGCGAACCAGGCAGCCAGCAGGGCCACGGCAAACACGATGGACAATTGCAGCAGGGTGTCGCGCACCTCGGTCAGCTCAAGGGCTGCCAGTTCCAGGCGCGACAGTAAAAGATGCAGGCTGTTTTTGGCAAGCCCGGCCAGTGAGGCGATCAGGCCGGGCGGTGGTGGTACCTGGTTCTCGGCGGACATCGCTTATTTGCGGCCGAGGATAACGCCTACCAGCAGACCCACGCCGGCTGCCACGGCGATGGAACGCCATGGATTTTCCTTGACGTAGGCATCGGTCGAAGCAGCGGCATGCTTGGCGCCGGCAATCGCGCTGGCCTGGGCTTCATGGGCCTTGGCCAGTGCGCTATCGAGCGCTTTCATGCCGCGGCCACGCAATTCATCCGCTTTTTCGCCAGTGAGCGCGGTGGCGGCCGTGAACAGGGCTTGCGCATCCTTGACCAGCGTTTTCACATCGTTATTGACGGTACTGATGTTCTGTTCCAGCATGATAGGACTCCTCTTTCGTAAGTGATTTACGCCAATAGGTCTCGCATATCGTCGGCGTGTTCTTCCTCCACCGCCATGATTTGCGTCAAGAGTTGCTTGGTCGTCGGGTCGCTGTCGCCAATCAGTTCGATCATCTGGCGATAGCTCTCGATGGCCACCCGTTCTGCCACCAGGTTGGCCCGCACCATCGCTTGCACCTCCCTTGAGTCATCATACTCGGCATGGCTCCTGTCGAGCAACGTTGCTGGATTGAAATCGGGTTCGCCATTGAGCTGGACGATGCGCTCGGCCAGCCAGTCGGCATGCTGCTGCTCCTGCGTCGCATGCTCCAGGAACTCGGCCTTGATCGAGGCGTTCGACAGGCCGGTCACCATGTAGTAGTGGCGCTTGTAGCGGTGGATGCAGACCAGTTCGGTGGCCAGCGCTTCGTTCAGCATTTGCAGCACCATCGCGCGGTTGCCCTTGTAGCCTTCGGTCACCGGACCGTCGGCCATGTTGCGGGCTGCCGCGCGGATCGCATTTTTATCGATCATGGAAACTCCTCGTCAGCGGCGATAGGTCACCGGGCGGCCCGCTTCGGACAGCACGATTTCCACCCGCCGGTTCATCTGGCGCTCGCCAGCCGTGGCATTGCCGGCCACTGGATACGCTTCGCCATAGCCGCGCGTCTCGATGCGCGAGCGCTCGATGCCCATCTGGCCCAGTGCGCTGCGCACCGCTTCGGCGCGGCGCTGCGACAGCTGCAGGTTGTAGGCATCGCTGCCGGTGCTGTCGGTAAAGCCTTCGATCAGCACGGTGCGGTCGGGATTGTCGCGCAGCACATCGGCCAGGCGCTGGGCGGTCGCCATGCCTTGCGAGGTCAGCACGGCCTGGTCGACGTTGAACAGCACGTCGCCGAAGGTGATCACGATGCCGCGCTCGGTCTGCTTGGCCTGCAAGTCGGCCAGCTGCGCCGCCAGGGCGGCAGCGCGGGCTTGTGCGTCGCTTTTCGCCGCTTCGGCGCTGGCGGCCTGGTTCTGCGCATTTTCGGCCTCCATGCGGGCCTGGTCGGCACGGCGCTTGGCCGCCTCGGCTTCCGCCGTGCGCGCTTGCAGGCGCACCTGGTCGCGCTGCGAGGCGGCGTCCTTCAACTGGTCTTCGGCGGACTTGGCACGCGCGATTTCCTCGGCGCTGGCGGTCTTCTGCTTGGCGATGTAGGCCAGCTTGTCGATCGTTTGCAGGCTTTCATTGCGCGCCGCCGCTGTATTGGCCTGGTCCATGGCACGGGTGGCGGCAGCCAGTTCGGCGCTGGCGTATTTGGCGACCATCGGGTTGCCCTGCGCCTGCGCGTAATTGGCGCGCGCGGTTTCCAGTTCGCCGGTGGTGGTCGGGGTGGTGCTGCAGGCTGCCAGGGCCAGGGCGGCGGCCAGGGCAACAGGTTTCAGGAATGGCTTGAACATGATGGCCCCTTTCTCAGCGAGTCATGGTGCTGTTGGCGCGATCGAGTTCTTCGCGCAGCACACGGATATCGTCTTGCAGCTTGTTGGCGGCCTCGGTGGCCTTGGCACTGCTGGCCTTGCTTTGCGCCAGCTTGGCGTCGGCTTGCGCCTGCTGTGCCAGGTCCTGGGCGGTGCGGTAATCCTTGGCTGCCAGCGCCTGGTTGGCGCGCAGCATCTTGTCGCGCGCTGCCGCCATTTCGGCCGGAGCCAGTTCCGGTGCGCCAGTCGAGGCAGCGGCTTCCACCGCCGTACGCGACGATGCTACTTCGGCCGTGGCCGGGGTCTTCATGCTGCTGCAACCTGCCAACGCAATCACGCATGCTGCGCAGGCGGTAGTCAACAGCGGTAGGCGATTCAGCGAATCCATTGTTGTTCTCCTCAAAGCGATTGGGGTATGCCAGTTATATAAGCTGTCCCCGATGGGTTCAGTACGGTGCCGCACATTGAAGTCGGGCTGCCCGGGTGTAAGCTGGCGCCATGGCACACACAATTTCTCGCCGCGCAAAGATTAGCCTGGCTGTGCTGGGCTTCCTGCTGGCCATTCCGGCGGTGGCCCTGGTGATCGTGTTGAACTACGACTGGAACCGCGCCCGCCCCTGGCTGGGCGCGCGCGCCACCGAGGCACTGCAAAGGCCGGTGGAACTGCGCGGCAACTTGTCGCTGACCTGGCAAAAGCAGGCGCTGCCGCCGCAGGCGCGCAGTTGGCGCGACCATATTCCCTGGCCCCATCTGGTCGCGCAAGACGTGCACGTCGGTAACCCGGCCGGCCTGCCGGCAGGCGACACCGCGGCAGCCCGGAGCCTGGCGTTCTCGCTGAGTCCATTTGCCCTGCTGGGCCGCAAGATCGCCATCCCGGAACTGCGTTTCGACCAGCCGCAGCTCGACCTGCTGCGCCAGGCCGACGGCAGGAACAACTGGACCCTGCCCAAGCGCCCGCCGTCCGAGTGGCGCATGGAACTGGAGCGCGTGGTCTTCACGCGCGGCACCATCAAGCTGGACGATGCCCAGCAACAGATCGCGGCCACCGCCCACGTCGACACGCTCGACAACGATCCTCGCTACGGCGTGCAATGGACCCTGGCCGGCAAATGGAACAAGCAGGACATCAGCGGCAAGGGCAAGACCGGCGCCGTGCTGGCCTTGCGCGACACCGGCCTGCCCTTCCCGATCCAGGCCGATGCCAAGATCGGCCTGGTCAGCGTGGCTGCCGAAGGCACGCTGACCAATCCGGCCCAGCTCGCTGCCATCGACCTGCAGCTCAAGGTCGCCGGCGCTTCGGCCGCACGCCTGTATGCACTGACCGGGCTGCTGCTGCCGGAAACCCCGCCCTTCAGTACCGCCGGGCGCCTGAGCGGCCACCTGGCCGAGGGCGCCAGCCAGTGGACCTACGAAAAATTCACCGGCCGCGTCGGCGACAGCGATATCGCCGGCACCTTGTCCTACCAGCAGCGCCAGCCGCGCGGCTTGCTGACCGGCTCAGTGCACTCGCGCCTGCTGCAGTTCGCCGACCTGGGACCGCTGATCGGCGCCGACTCCAATGCCAAGAAAGAAGAACGCGGCGTGGCGGCAGTGCAGCCGGCCGGCAAGCTGCTGCCGGTGGAGACCTTCAAGACGGAACGCTGGACGGCGCTCGATGCCGACGTCGGCTTCCGCGCCGAGCGCATCGTGCGCACCAAGGAACTGCCGCTCAGCAAACTGGAAACGGCCTTCCACCTGAAAGACGGCGTGCTGCGCCTGACCCCGCTCAACTTTGATTTCGCCGGCGGCCGCGTCGCCTCGAAGGCAACGCTGGACGGCAGCAGCGGCGAAGCTGTCGCCGCCACGCTCGACGCCACGGCCCGCCATATCAAGCTCAGGCAACTGCTGCCCAAGCTGCCCGAACTCAAGCAGGCCACCATCGGCGAAATCAATGCCGACGCCAAGCTGACTGCGAAAGGCAACTCGGTGGCCACCCTGCTGGCGCATTCCAATGGCGAACTGAAAACCCTGGTCAACGACGGCACCGTCAGCAAGCTGCTGCTGGAGCAGATGGGCCTGAACATCGGCAACATCGTGCTGACCAAGCTGTTTGGCGACAAGCCGGTGCACCTGAACTGCCTGGCCGGCGACTTCGGCGTGCGCGACGGCCTGGCGCAGACGCGCTATTTCATCGCCGATACCGACGATGCCACGGTGCGCATCAACGGCGCAGTCAACCTGGCCAGCGAGAAAATCGACCTCACCATGAAACCGGAAAGCAAGGGCTTGCGCATTATTTCGCTGCGCGCCCCGATCTATGTGCGCGGCTCGCTCAAGCAACCCGACGTCGACATCGACAAGGGCGTGATCGCCATGCGGGCCGGCGGCGCACTGGCGCTGGGCGCGCTGGCCGCACCGGCGGCCCTGGTGCCCCTGATCAGCGCGGGCGGCGAAGGCGACAACCAATGCGCCAGCCTGCTGGCCGCCGCGCGCGAAAAGCCGAAGGCGCCGCCGCCGGGCAAGACGCAAAGGTAACAAACCGTTACACCGTGAAATAGCGAACAGATCACATCTGCCCTCCCCCGTAAGCTGGAGCCAGCATTCCACGTTACGGAGGAAACATCATGAATACCAAACAGATCGCAGCCCGCCTCGCCATCGCTACCGCCATGCTGGGCCTGGGTGCCTGCTCCTCGATGTCGCAACAGGATAAGAACACGGCCATTGGCGCCGGTGTCGGCGCGGTCGCCGGTTCCGTGCTGACGGGCGGCTCCACCACCGGTACGGTGGGCGGCGCCGTGGTCGGCGGCGTGATCGGTAACCAGGTCGACAAACCTCGCCGCTAAGACGGCGTGCGGACCTGCTGGTAGCAATGGCAGGACACCGCTTCCAGGCCAGCCGGGTCCAGTATTTCGATATTGCCCCGGCTGTAGCTGATCAAGCCCTGTCCCTGCAAGGCGCTGGCCGCCTTGGTCACGCCAACGCGGCGCACGCCGAGCGCGTGGGCCAGGAATTCGTGGGTCATGTGGAAGCGGTCCGATTGCAGGCGGTCGCGCGTGACCAGCAGTGAGCGCGCCAGGCGCGCCTCCAGCACATGGAAGCGGCTGCAGACAGCGATCTGGATCGCTTGCGCCAGCAGGCTGTCGGTATAGCGGTGCAGCAGGCGCTGCAGCGATTCCAATTCCGCAAACTCGGCGATGAAATCTTCCGCCTCCATGCGCAGCGCATGGCCGCTGCGCTGGACCACGGCACGCACCTGGGCGAAACGCTGGCCCAGCGCTACCGAAGCGCCGACCATGCCTTCGCGGCCGGCCGAGCCAACTTCCAGCGTCATGCGCCCTTCCGCCACTGCCAGCAGCGAGACCAGGGTATCGAGCGGGAAAAAGATGTAGTCGATGGGCTGGCCGGCTTCAAACAGGATGTCGCCGGCCTCGAGGTCCACCAGTTCGCACAGGCCCTCGAGGTGCTCGAGGTCGTCTTCCGGCAGGGTTGCCAGCAGGCGGTTGCCAATACGGGGTGGTGGCGATTCACTGCTTGGAACGGTATGAAGATTCAGGG
This sequence comes from Pseudoduganella sp. R-34, assembly GCF_049904655.1. Taxonomy (NCBI): domain Bacteria; kingdom Pseudomonadati; phylum Pseudomonadota; class Betaproteobacteria; order Burkholderiales; family Oxalobacteraceae; genus Pseudoduganella; species Pseudoduganella sp. R-34. The sequence goes on along the minus strand of NZ_CP184572.1, from coordinate 2,622,362 downwards.
TCATTGCCGTCAGCCTGGTGGAGTTTAGGCGGAGCGTATCGGCAATTAAAAAGACTGTATGTACGCTGACGCACGGAAGCAGGCCAGCCCGGCCGCCAGAATGCGTCTATCCAATAGGAAAGGAATTACAGCATGGAACGAGAAACCAGAATCATGAGCTACACCACCCACCCGATGCTGCTGATCGCAGCCATTGCCGTGGTGCTGTTTTGCGGCGTCGGCATCGCTGCGGTCATGGGTTGGCTGCCGCAATCAGGGGCGAAGATGGGGCCGCCGGTTGCCGAAGCGCCGGTACAGGTCGATACGCGCGACGCCGGCCCGCCGCCGCCGCCGGCCGGCTATGCGCCGGTCAATCGCGTGGCCGATACTTCCGGCTATTCCGGTAGCGGTGGCGGCAGCTATGGCGCCGGCAACTACGGCGGCGGCAGTGCGGCCCCGGCAGAAGCACCCCCACCGCAGCCCGCCGCAGCGCACATGGCGGCGCCGGCGCCGGCCGTCTGCCATAGCTGCGGCGTAGTGGAAGCGGTGCATGCCGTCACCCAGCGCGGCCAGGGCAGCGGCCTGGGCGCGGCGGGCGGCGCGATTGTCGGCGGCCTGCTGGGCAACCAGATCGGCGGCGGCTCCGGCCGCAAGCTGGCCACCGTGGCCGGCGCAGTCGGCGGCGCCGTGGTCGGCAACCAGGTGGAAGGCAATATGAAGTCGACCACCACCTACCAGGTGCGCGTGCGGATGGATGACGGCAAGGTGCGCACCGTCAGCAGCAGCTCGGCCAACTGGCAGGCTGGCGACCATGTGAAAGTCGTCAAGGGACGCCTGCAACGACGCTGATAGTTCGACAACGTACAGATGACGCGGTCGGACGCAGCAATAATGCATCCAGGATTACGGAATATGAGAGGAAAACATCATGCTCTATACGATCGCTGTCGTACTTATCATCTTGTGGCTGCTCGGCCTGGTGACCTCCTACACTGTGGGCGGCTTCATCCATATTTTGCTGGTGGTGGCAGTCATCATGATCCTGCTGCGCCTGATCAGTGGGCGCGGCATTTAGTTAAGCCGGCCAAGCCGGCGTACACTAGCGGGGCGGGAACTGCGGCGCAGGACCCGTCCCGCTTTTTTTCGAGCATATTTAACGAAGGAGAAAGCTCATGCCTCATAAAACCCTTGCTGCCCTGCTGATTGCCGTGCTCGCCACAACCGGCTGTGCGGACATGACCGCCACCCAGCGCGGCACTGCCACCGGGGCCGGCGTCGGCGCCGGCATCGGCACCGTGCTTGGCGCCGCGACCGGTCCAGGCGGCGGCAAACGGGCGGCCGGCGGTGCTGCGATTGGCGCGGCAGTCGGCGCCGTGGTCGGCAACGTCTGGTCCAAGCGCATGGAAGCGCAGAAGCAGCAGATGGAACAGGCCACCCAGGGCACTGGCGTGCAAGTCTCGCAAACCGGCGACAACCGCCTGAAGCTGGAAATCCCGAGCGATATTTCGTTCGATACGGGCCGTTCCGACATCAAGCCCGACTTCCGCCCGATCCTGGACCGCTTTGCCACCACGCTCAATGAAAATCCGGCGACCACCGTCAGCATTGTCGGCCACACCGACAGCACCGGCAACGCCAGCGTGAACCAGCCACTGTCGGTCGACCGTGCAGCCCATACGCGCGACTACCTGGCCACGCGCGGCGTATCGCCGACCCGCATCGTGATCGAAGGCCGCGGCGAGCAGGAGCCGATCGCCTCCAACGACGACGCAGCCGGCCGCGCACGCAACCGCCGCGTGGAAATCTTCGTGGCCGAGCCACGCCAGCCGCAAGGCTAAGCAAGCCGCATCGGCCCGGGGCATGGCGCTCCGGGCCGCGCATCCCGCCCCCAAGGAGCCCGCATGAAAATCCAAGCCTTCTTCCTGCTTTGCCTGGCCGCCGCGCCGGCGATGGCGCAGACCTTGAAACCGGGACTGTGGGAGCTGGATAACCGCATTGCCTCGGCCAGCCCCGAAATGATGGCCATCATGGAGGCAGCCCAGCAACAGATGGCCAATATGGCGCCGGAACAGCGCAAGGCCATGGAACAGATGATGGCGCGCCACGGCGTCAACCTGGGACTGGGCGCTAACGGTGGCGTCAAGCTCACCTATTGCCTGACCAAGGACATGGCCGAGAAGCAGGATCTGCCGGCCGGCCAACCCGGCCAGTGCACCACTACCCGCACGCCCGTGCCGGGCGGCCTGAACGTGACCTTCAATTGCACCCGGCCGCCGTCCAGCGGTAATGGCCAGGTGATCTTCAACGGCAATACGGCCTACAGCATGCGCATGAACGTGAACAGTTCAGCGCAGGGCAAGTCGCAAAACATGGTGGTGGAAGGCAGCGGCCGCTGGCTCAGCGCCGACTGCGGCAGCGTGGCGCCGCCGGCGCCCGCTGCACCGCCCAGCAAGCCCGGGCCGGATTTGCAGGCGCCTACTCGCCGCGCTCAATAAAGGCCCAGTACAGCTCGCGGGCCTTGGTGGCGACCGGACCAGCCGGCAGTTCACGGCCGTTATAGCGCACGCAAGGCGTGACCTTGCCGAAGTTGCCGGTGTTGAAGATTTCGCTGGCGCGATCGAGCTCTTCCGGCCGGACGGTGCGCTGCTCGACTTCAATGCCGGCTTCGGCCAGCAGCTTGATCACGCGGGCGCGGGTAATGCCGGCCAGGAAGGTGCCGTTCAGGGCCGGCGTCACCACGTTCCCCTCCGGCGTTACGAAGAACAGGTTGGCGGTGGCGAACTCCGCCACATTGCCCTGGCTATCGCACACCACGGCGTTGTCGCAGCCGCGTTCTTTCGCTTCGCGCAGCACGCGGGTCGAATTGGCATACAGCGCGGAGGCCTTGGCATCGGTAGGCGCCATGTCCGGGTCCGGACGGCGCATGGCCGACAGGCAGGCCGAGAAACCTGTGAATGGCGGCACCGGTGCGTCGAACAGGGTCAGCGCGAAGGCGGATTTTTCAGCGACCGGGATCAGCAGGCCATCGGTGGCAAATACCAGCGGGCGGATGTACAGCTCGGCATCGGCAGGGAAGCGGGCCACGCCCTCTTTCACCAGCTTTTCCATTTCATCCACGCTGAGCGGGCATTCCAGGCCCAGGCTGCGCGCCGAGCGAATCACGCGCTCCAGGTGCGGGCGCAAGTCCGGCAGCTTGCCGCGCATGGCGCGCGCGCCGTCGAATACCGAGGAGCCGAGCCAGACGCTGTGGTCCATTGCGCCGAACAGTGGCGCATTGCCTTCCGCCCAGTTTCCATTGAAGTAAGTCAGATACATAGTGTTCCCCGCTGAAAGTTCCAGCTTGGGAATGTAGCACATCAGAAAGCGTGGCGCAGGCCGAAGGTGATGGCGCGGTTGCCCTTGCCGGTTTCGGTCGCGGTGCCGGCGGTATAGGCTGCGTTGTTGCGGTTGCGGATATGGGCGAAGGAGGCATGCAGGGCGGTGCGTTTGGACAGCGAATACACCACGCCGACAGCCGCCTGGTCGGCGTCCTGGTTGGGGGGGCTGCGATCGTCCTTGTGGATGAAGGAAGCCATGTAGGTGGTGCGGCCGCGGGTGTAGGAAATGCCTGCCAGCATATCGTGGCTGTAGAGCGAGGGCGTGTTCAGCGTCAGCGCGCCATACGGGTTGGCCGGGTCCCACGGCGAGCTGCCGAGGCCGCGATTGATGCCATAGGCCGCGAAGACGGTGGTGGCGCCAAAGTTCAGGTTGGCCGCCACCAGGGTATTGCGGGCGGACAGGTCGACCGGCTGCGTGGTGCCGACCGCTTCGATCGGATTGCGCTTGCGCTGGTGGGCGATGCGGACATTGAAGATGCCGTTGGCAAAGCCCAGCGTCGCGCCGTATGCCCGGTTGCGCGAGGTGCTGAATTCGGATTCGCCGAAGCTGTAGATGGCGCTGGCATTCCATTGGTGGCCGGACGGCGTGCGGTATTTGACGGCATTGTCATAACGCTTGGTGGTAAAGCCCATCAGGTTGGTAGCGGTACCGGCGAGTCCGCCATGGAAGGGGTCAGCCACCTCGGCCAAGGTTTCGTATTGCAGGTTGTACTGGCGGCCGAGCGTCAGCATGCCCCACGTCCCATCGAGCCCGACCCAGGCCTGGCGCCCCAGCAGGCGGCCTTCTTCGGAGCGGCCGGTATCGTTCTCGACGCCGCCTTCCAGCGTGAAGACGGCGGAATTCCCGTTGCTGCCCAACGGTTCGCGCCCCGTGATGCCGATGCGCGAGCCTTCCGCTATGCCGGGGGAAACCTTGCTGCCGGCACAGCCCTCCTTGCAGCCGCGCTCCAGCACCACGCCGGCATCGACCACGCCATAGGGCTGGACGCCTTGTCCCGCCGGCGGTTCCCTGGTCTGCGCCAGCGCCAGTGCGGGCATTGTGAGCAGGATGGCAAGAGCTTTCATGCTTGTCAGCTTAGGGTAAGCACGGTCATGCAATCTGTGCGCACACAAACAAAACTATTCGGAGACCGCGTATGTCCAGCAAGCGTTGCAGCGCCGCCGACGCCATCCGCCTCGTGCGTGATGGCGACATGATCATTGTCCCTACCGGCGCCGGCGAGCCGCCGGCCCTGTTGACCGAACTGTCGGCGCAGCGCCGCAATTTCAAAGGCGTGCAGGTGGCGCAAATCCTGGCCATGCGCAAGTACGATTACTTCGACCAGGAAACGGCGCACCACGTGCGGCATTGCGCCCTGTTCTTCGGCGGCGCTTCGCGGCCGGCGGGCCAGGCTGGCTGGGCAGACTTCATCCCGGCGTATTTCTCTGAAATCCCCTCCTTGATCAAGCACGGGCAAATGCCTGCTGACGTGGTCTTTGCGCTGGCATCGGAAATGGACCAGCACGGCAACTTCTCGCTCAGCCTGGGCGCCGACTACACCATGGCTGCCCTGCAGAAAGCGCGTGTCATCGTGCTCGAATCGAATCCCAACGTGCCTTTTGCGCACGGCCAATGCCACATCCATATTTCGCAGGTGACGGCGGTGGTGGAAAGCGATGCGCCGGTGATCGAAGTCGGGCTGCCGAAGATCGGGCCGGTGCAGGAGGCGATCGCCGCCCATGTGGCGCCGATGATCGAGAACGGCTCGACCTTGCAGATCGGCTATGGCGGCATTCCCGACGCGGTGGTGATGCAACTGACCAGCAAGCAGGACCTGGGCATCCATACCGAAATGATTGGCGACGGCATCCTCAAGCTGGTGGAGTGCGGCGCCGTGACCAATCGCCGCAAGAGCTTCATGCCCGGGCGCATGGTGGCGACCTTCGCGCTGGGCTCGCGCAAGCTGTACGATTTCATGCACCACAACCCGATGCTGGAAATGCACCCGGTCAGCTTCAGCAACGATCCCTATATCGCCGGGCAGAACGACAAGCTGGTATCGATCAACGCCAGCCTGCAGGTCGACCTGCTGGGACAGTGCGGCTCGGAAAGCCTGGCTCACCTGCCCTATTCCGGCACCGGCGGCCAGGTGGACTTTGTACGCGCGGCCAATCGATCTCGCGGCGGCAAGTCCTTTATCGTACTGCCGTCGACCGCCAGGGAAGGCAGTGTCTCGCGCATCGTGCCCACCCTGTGCGCCGGGACACATGTGACCACCAGCAAGAACGACATCAACTACGTGGTGACCGAATATGGCGTGGCACAATTGCGCGGCAAGTCGGCCAAGCAACGCGCCGAAGCGCTGATTTCGATTGCGCATCCCGATTTCAGGGGCGAATTGCGGCGTGAAGCAGCCCGGCTGAACTACAGCTGACTATGTTCGGCAGCGAACATTCAACCGTTCGCTGCTGTCTTAGACTGGCCTTCGGAGGTGCCCCATGCAGGCAAGTCGTTGGCTGGCTTTTATCCTCGCGGGCTGGACGCTGCTGGCCTGCGCTTCGTTGCCGGAGGTCGATGCCGACCAGGCCAAGCCACGCGCGGGCACCGTGCCGCAAGTCATTACCGCCAAGGGCAAGCTGCCGCGCCAGACCACCGAACAACTGCTGAAGAAACGCTGGGCCAAGTCCACGCTGGACCTGAAAGCCCAGGCGGCCCTGGAGGAGTCGGCAACCGGCGTGCCGCTTATTGCCGGCAACAAGGTGCAATTGCTGTTCGATGGCCCGCAGACCATGGCGGAGATGATGAAGGCCATTGCGGCAGCCCGCGACCATATCAATTTCGAGACCTATATCTTCGACCAGGATGAACTGGGGATGAAGTTCGCCGACCTGCTGATCCAGAAACAGCGCGAAGGCGTGGTGGTCAATGTGATCTACGACAGTGTCGGCACCATCGGCGTGCCGCAGGAATTCTTTGACCGCATGAAGGAAGGCGGCGTGAAGCTGCTGGCCTTCAACCCGGTAAATCCTGCCAAGGCGCGCGGCAACGGCTGGAAGCTGAATGCGCGCGACCACCGCAAGATGCTGATCGTCGATGGCAAGGTCGGCTTCACGGGCGGGATCAATATCAGCGATACGTACTCGAAGAGTTCACCATTCCGCGGCGGCTCGAGCGGCGTGGGTTCGGGCGCCGGCGGCGGGTCCGGCCCGGGGCGTGAAAAAGGCGAAAATGACGTCGGCTGGCGCGACACGCATGTGCGCATCGAGGGGCCGGCCGTGCAGGCCATGCAGTGGTTGTTCGTGCAAGCCTGGATCGAGCAGGATGCGGACGACTTGCGCGACGCCAAATACTTCAGCCAGGTAGCGCCGGCGGGAGACAAGGTGGTGCGCGTGCTGGGTTCGCGGCCTGAAGGACATTTTGAGATCTACAAGGCGCTGCTGCTGGCGATGCAGGAAGCGAAGAAGTCGATCCATATCACCTGCGCCTATTTTGTGCCGGATGACCAGACCCTGGAGGCGCTGACCGATGCCGCCCGGCGCGGCGTGGATGTGCAGCTTGTGCTGCCCAGCGTGTCGGACAGCGGGCTCGTATTCCACGCAGGGCGGGCGTTCTACCAGCCTTTGCTGGAAGCTGGCGTGAAGATCTATGAGCTCAAGCTGTCGGTGCTGCATGCGAAGACGGTGGTGATTGACGGCGTATGGTCCACTGTCGGCTCAACCAACCTCGACCGGCGCAGCTTCCTCCACAACAGTGAAGTGAATGTGATCGTGATGGGCGATGTGTTCGGCCTCGAGATGGAAAAGGCGTTCAAGGAAGACCTGCACAATTCCCGTGAGATCACGCTGGTGGAGTGGAACAAGCGGCCGATCTCCACGCGTCTGAAGGAGTGGCTTGCCCGCGTATGGGACTACTGGCTCTGAGGTTTGATATGCATTGAAGCTCGCCACCTTGGCGTGCTTTAAGCAGCTGGGCGCCAGATGTCACCCTCACGGCAGAAGATATCGGTAGCAGCCAAGGCGAAGCCGCTTCCTTCGCGCCAGCTGTAACGCTCAACCTGGATTTCGTCGTGCTGTACGCGCAGCACGTTGAATGAATTGGTCTCCCCCCGGCTACGGGTGGAGGTGGCAGTGCCGGCCTGCACCACCAGTGCGGCATAGCCGTCTATCTCATAGCGCTCAGAAGTATTGTGAGTGTGGCTGGTATGCAAGTGCCCTGCCAGCAGCAAGTCCACGCCGCAGCGCGCGAACGTTTCCATCGCCATTGGCGCGCGATCCACGATATCGTCATTGTCCTTGTGCGGTGGCAGGTCGAAGGGATGGTGAGTCACGACAACCCGCGTGACGCTGCGCGGCAGGCGCGAGAAGCGTTGCCGCAAGTATTCGACCTGGCGGCGATTGACGCGGCCATCCTTGAAGGTCAGCGAGCGCGCCGTGTTCAACCCCAGCACGGCAATTTCATCGTCGACGAACTCTGGCGCGAGGTCGCGCGTGATGTAGCGCCGGTATTTGACCAGCGGCTGGAAGAAGCGCGCTGCCACGTTATACAGGGGAATGTCGTGATTTCCCGGCACCACGATCTGCGGCTGGGGCAAGGTGTCGAGGTAGTGCCGTGCCTGGCGGAATTGCGCGCTGCGGGCGCGCTGGGTCAGGTCGCCGGAAGCCACTACCACGTCCGGCCGCAAATCCCCGATCAATTCGCGCAAGGGCGCCAGCAAGGCGTTGTCCACGCGGCCGAAATGCAAGTCGGAGATATGGACCAGGGTTCGCATCACTTCTCCAGAGGGCGCGGCACGAGCACCGGCAAGGCTGCCGGGCGGATCCGGTAACGCAAAGGCGGCACCATGACCGACACCTCGCCATCGGTCGCCACACGCAAGCGGCGGTGGCGGGTGTCGATCACCATCTCACCGGCCTGGAATACATGGAACTCGCGCGACTGGCGCAGCCGTCCGAACAGCGCGCGCAAGGCCAGTTTCAGCAAGCCGAAACGCGTCGGCCGCTGGGCCACGTACACGCTCAGCGTGCCGCCATCCATCCGTGCCCGCTCGCCGATGTTGAATCCTTGCATATGGTATTCATTATTGCCGATGAAAACGAAGGGCGTGCGCCGCGCATGGCCTTGTTCACCAAGGGTCAGGCGCACGCTGAGGAAAGGATAACGCTTCAGCGCGGCCAGCGTCGCCCAGCCGAACGCAGTCCACTTGCCGCGCCCGAGGCGGCGCTGCTGCCGCTGGCGATCGCGCACGATGTCCGGGTAGAGCCCAAGGCTCGAGTTGTTCAGGAAGATGCGGCCATTGACCTCCCCGACGTCGACCATTGCCACGTGGCCGGCAGCCAGGTTGGCAATGGCTGCGTCGAGCTGGGGCGGGATGCGCAGGTCGCGCGCAAAATGGTTCAGCGTTCCCATCGGCAGGACGCCGAACACGGCGCCGCTATCGAGCACCACCGAGGCCACGGCATTGACCGTGCCGTCGCCGCCTCCCGCCACCACCACTGGCGCGCCGGCGGCCAATGCTGCCCGGGCGGCCTCCATCAGGTGATTGAGGTCGGCGGCCAGCGTGATGTCGGCATCCAGTCCGTGGCTGGCGAAACGCGCGGCCAGCGACTCGCGCCACGGCAGGCCATATCCGAGGCCAGCTCCAGCGTTGATGATGACGGCCATGCGGCTCATCGGCGCTCCCGGTGCCGGCGCAGGCTGGACACCGCCGTGACGCAGATGGCCAACCAGCCAAGCCCCTCCGCCACCGCCGCCAGCACATCGCTCAGGAAATGCACGCCGAGATAGACGCGGCTGAACCCGACCAGCGCCACCATCGCCACTGCGCCAGCAAGCAGCGCCGCGTGCTGGGCCGCGCCGCGAACACGCGGCCACAGGTAACAAGCCAGCACGCCATAAAACACGGTTGCGGCCAGCGTATGGCCGCTGGGAAAGCTGTAGGTCGGCAAAGTCAGCAGGGGCGCGTCGAAGCTGGGCCGCACGCGCTGGTAGCTGTGCTTGAGCAACACGTTCAGCACCATGCCCGGTGGTACGGAGAGCAGCAAGGTCAGCAGCCAGTAATGCGCCTGGCGCCGCCACAGCTGCCAGGCAAACAGCAGCGTCAGGAAGGCAATTCCCGCCACGCTGTGCAGATGGCTGACCGCCAGCATCAGCGTAGTCCAGGGCTCGCTGGCACGAACGTGCAGCCATTGGGAAACACTGATATCGAGTGCGGCCAGCTGGGCGCCGGGTCCCATCGCAGCGCCGGCAATCGCATCAAACACGGCCGCGGCGCTGAGCAACAGAAGCAGGCCGGCCACCAGATGCAGGGGAAGTCGGATCGTATCTCTCATACAACGCTTAATAAAAAAACCTGATATTTCATCCAGTACTGTTGATTCATACAGTATTTGTGTTATTCTAATCACTCGTTAAACACATCACAGCAAAAGGAATTCGTCATGACCACTATGCACAGCACCTTCGGCTCCCGCTTTGGCCTGGAATATGCCCCTATGTCTTTCCTGGTTCGCTTCGGCAAACGCGAAGTGCTGGTGTGCCGCGACTTCCGCAAGCGCTTCTACGCTGTGAACCCGATCATCGAATGCGACACCGGCGTACAGCCTGGCCACCTGGAAGTACTGCTGTTCAGCCGTTGGCTGCTGATCTTCTCCAAGGCCCACTAAGCTTCAGTCTCGCATAGCTGTTCATACCGAGCGCGCAAATAGTCGCGCAAACGAATCACGACGGGCGTGACCTGCGAGCGATGCATGCAAACCAACTGTAATGGCACCTCTTCACCCATTACATCTGGTAGCAGCATGCGCAAGCGACCGGCCTTGAGGTCGGCGGTCACGTCCAGCCGTGATTTATAGGCAATCCCCAGTCCCGCTACCGCCCAGCGGCGCACCAGGTCGGCATCATCGCTGCTGCGGTTGCCCCTGACCTGCACGACTTTGCCCTGGGCGGGGAAGGCCCAGCGGTCATACAGCACATCATCCAAAGCAAAGCGCAAGCAATTGTGCCGCGCCAACTCATCCAGGTTGGCCGGGGCGCCGTGCCGGCGCAGGTAGTCCGGCGAGGCGACCAGGGTGCGTCGATTTCCTGGCGCAACAGGCATGGCAACCAGACTTGAATCATCGAGCTTGCCATAACGCAGGGCCAGGTCTACCGGCTGGCGATACATATCGGCAACCCGGTCGCTGACGTACAACTGCAGGCTGATGGCCGGATATTCGGCCTGGAAAGCGTCCAGCCAGGGCAGCAGCACGTTACGGCCCACATCGGATGGCATCGAAATTTTCAACAAGCCCGCCAATTCCTGCTGGCCTTGCCTGATCGCCTCATGTCCTTCGCGCAATTGGCGCACCGCTTCGCGCGCGTGCCCCAGGTAATGCTCGCCTTCCGCAGTCAGGCGCAGCGAACGCGTGGTGCGGGCAAACAGCCGCAGTTGCAGTTCGTCTTCCAGCCGCTTCAAGGCTGCGCTGGCCAGGGCCGGCGAGATGTCGAGCGAACGCGCCGCCGCCGACAGGCTGCCGCGGTCGGCCGTGCTGACGAAGACTTCCAGATCGTCGAGGCGCAGCATTTTCAGCATTCCTTTGAAAGTGTTTCCATAATTTTAGTCTTTTTCGCGAAGCCGTGATGATCGAAGATAGCGACATCACCACTTTTTACGAAGGACATCACAATGAAAGCTGTTGCCTACCGCGCCTCCCTGCCCATTGACCACGCCGAAGCGCTGGTCGACATCGAATTGCCGGCACCGGTTGCCAGCGGGCGCGACCTGTTGGTCGAAATCAAGGCCGTTTCCGTCAACCCAGTCGATACCAAGATTCGGCGCAACGTCGCTCCCGCCGAAGGAGAACACAAGGTGCTCGGTTGGGACGCCACCGGCATCGTGCGCGCGGTCGGCCCGGAGGCGACGCTGTTCAAGCCGGGTGATGAAGTGTGGTACGCCGGCGCTCTGGGCCGCTCTGGCACGAACGCCGAACTGCACCTGGTTGACGAACGCATCGTTGGCCATAAGCCTTCCAGGCTTGGCTTCGCCGACGCGGCTGCCCTGCCCCTGACCGCCATCACCGCCTGGGAATTGCTGTTTGACCGCCTTGGCACCAGCCGCGACAAGGCGCGCGAAGCCGGCAAGTCCCTGCTGGTGACGGGCGCCGCCGGAGGCGTCGGCTCCATCCTGGTCCAGCTTGCACGCCAGTTGACGGGACTGACCGTGATCGGTACCGCTTCGCGCGCTGAAACTGCAGACTGGGTCAAGTCGCTTGGCGCGCACCACGTTATCGACCACAGCAAGCCGCTGGACGAAGAAATCGCTCGTCTCGGCCTGCCGCCCGTCCACTACATCGCCAGCCTGAACGAGAGCGAACGCCATTTCGCCGCGCTGGCCGAACTGGTGGCACCGCAAGGCAAGTTGGCCCTGATCGACGATCCTGCGCATATCGACGTGCGCCTGCTGAAACGCAAGAGCGTATCACTGCATTGGGAGTTCATGTTCACGCGCTCAATGTTCGAGACCGACGACATGGCGCAACAGCATGCGCTGTTGAACGATGTGTCGCGCCTGGTCGATAGCGGGGTGCTGAAAACCACGGTGGGCGAGCGCTTCGGCGCCATCAACGCAGCCAACCTGAAACGCGCGCACGACCTGCTCGAAAGCAATCGCGCGCGCGGCAAGATCGTGCTGGAAGGGTTTTAAGCTTCAGCGGCGGCACGCGCGGCATGCGCTGCCGCGCTCGCCTCGCCAGCCTGTTCGATCGCGTGCAGTTGCTGGCGGATGGCCAGCGCGCGGCGATCATGCGCATCGACCAGGTCGATTAGGGATTGCGAAAGCCGGCAAGCCTCCCTGACCGTGGCATCGAAGCGGTCGCGGCCCCGCGTCAGCATGGCTGACTGGTAACCGACTACGCTGAACATTTCGCAGATATCCGAGCACAGATCGCGCAGGGTGCGCATGGAATCGCATGCGCCTTCGATGTCGGCGCGCATCTTGCGGTCAAGGTCGATGAACTCGGTACGCGCGTATTCGTGGGCCGATAGTTGCGACACCGTACCTTGCCAGCGCTGGATGCGCCGGCTGATGCGATTGATGTTGGCATTTTTCTGGTGCAGCATCAACGCGTATTGCCAGGCCAGCAGGGCCAGCGGCAGGCAGGCCAGGAAGCTTGGCAAGCCCACGCCCCGCATTGTGGCTTCCATTTTTTTGCAGCGGCGCAGGAGCGCACCGAGATTGCTGCCAAGGGATTGGTTGCGCATGGCCGTCCTCCCGACGATCCGCCGTGCAAAGGCATGGCGCGACAAGCCAAGTATAGGCAGCACTGGGCCGGCGGGAATATACCCCGGCTTGACGCAGATTAAAGGTGCAGCGATTAAGCGCCGTTGAGCCAGGTTTGCTCGTGGGCGCGTTCACGGCGGCGGCGCTCGGCCGGAGAGTCGAAGTCGCGCAAGAACTGGATGTGCTTGCGTTCCAGCGCCAGCATCTCGCGCTCGATCGCGTCGATTTCAGCACGGTCCGCCGAATGGTTCATGTAGTTGGCGCGTTCGCGCTGGATCCGTTCCTGCTCGTCCTTGATGGTCTGCAGGCGCCCCTCGCAACGCTGCACGGTGCGGCGCAGCTTTTCCGGCGTCAAGCCCTGGTCGCGCAAGTCGGTCTGCACTGCCAGGTCGCCGCGCACGGCGTTGGTACGCTTCTGCAGTTCGGCGATTTCCGCGTTGACCTCGTCGATGGCCTGGGCGTCCTTGGCCGCGTAGGCGTTGCGGCGGCGCTCCCCCAGCAGGGCCATTTCCGCTTCCAGCACTTCGTACTCGTCGCGGAAGGGGCGTTCGAAATTGCCCAATTGGGCGCGGCAGGACTCGAGCTGCTTTTCCAGCGCCACCACTTCCAGCTGCAGTTTGGCGACCGGCATGTCGAACCGGCGCTGGGCGCGCTCCTCCATCGCCTTGTTGGCGGCCAGCAGGCGCGCCTCGTAGCGCACGGTTGAAAACTTCTTGCGTGCCTCTTCCTCATGGGCGGCACGCAGCCTGCGCTCGTAGGCGCGATAGGCTGCGGGCATGCGCAGCTTGCGATACCAGTTACGAATCCAATTCCACATAGGCAGGAATATAGCCTAGCCTGCGCCTTGTGTCATGCCTGCCAGGGCCGGGGCCAGCAAGGATGCGACAGGAATGGCGTTGCTGCTGTGCGGGACGGTGTCGCAGCTGGCAGTGCGGGCCACGCCGGAGGCTTGCAGATCTTCATAGGCGCTGCCTGCGAACAGGGGGTGGACCGCGACGCATACGGGAAGCGGCAGGCCGGCCCGACGCACGTGGCCCACGGCGGCAATCATCGTGCGGGCAGTGGATGCGATATCGTCAACGATGACGGGGGTGTGGTGCAGCCAGCGTTCGGTGTCCGGCACCGATACCTCCACGTCGTGGTCGCCGCGACGCACTTTTTCCAGCACGATGAAGGGGCAACCGGCGCCGCGCGCCACTTCGGAGGCCCATTGTTCGCTTTCCGAATCCGGCCCGATCACCAGCGGCTGCGGCACATTGGCCGCGATCCATTGCGAGATGGCAGGCGCGGCGCGCACCACGCGGGTCGGGATCGTGTAGATCTCGGCCAGGTCATGGTGGCGGTGCAAGTGCGGATCGATGGTCACCATCCAATGGAACACGCCCGACACCAGCCGCGCAAAATGGGCAGAGGTGATGCCTTCGCCGGGGTTGAAGATGGCGTCGTGGCGCATATAGGCCAGGTATGGCGCCACCAGTCCTACGCTGGCCGCGCCCAGGTCGCGCGCGATGCTGGCGGCGAAATACAGGGGCATGAAACGATCGTCCGGCCGGTCCAGGGTGCACACCAGGACCACCTGGCGGCCTTTCACTTCCGAGTGGTAGCGCACGTAGGATTCGCCGTCCGGGAAGCGCCGCACCTGCAAACGCCCCTGCTCCCAACCCAGCAACGCCGACAGTTGCGCTGTCATTGCCTCATTGCCGGGCAGTGCAAACAGGATAGGCGTCATGGCGATTCCCCTCTAAGTAGTGACTTTTATTCTAGCCCCCAGGCCGCGATTTGTGCAATTCAAGCATTATTTTTGACAACTCGTCGCAATCTTCCGGTAGCTAACCGTGGCAACCGTCAGAATCGCCACCGTTATCAGACTGGAGACATTCATGCCCTTGACTCGTTTCACCCTGCCTGTGCTGGCAATCGCGCTGGCCAGCGCCCAGGCCCATGCCGAAGCCGTGCTGCAGAACTTTGCAGGCCATAAGATCGAAGTCCTGAAAATCGCCAAGCCAGGAGCGCCGTCCACCGTGGTCTTCGAGAACGGTTCGCGCATCACCCTTGATAAATGGGACAAGGTCATTGCGGAAGTGGCCAAGGAATCGACGGTGTTTGCCTACAACCGCCCCGGATACGGAAAGAGCGACAAGCCTTCCACCCCGCGCGACGGCAAGACCGTGGTCGAGGAATTGCGCCAGCTGCTGCGCCAGCAAGGCTTGCAGCCGCCCTATACCCTGGTCGGTCATTCCCTTGGCGGCCTGTACATGCAGATGTATGCGCGCGCCTACCCGCAGGAAGTCCAGGGGGTGGTGCTGGTCGACTCGGTCTACCCCGGCATCATCAAGAAGCCGGAAGAATTTCCCTTCATGACGCGCGTGGCCAAGTATGTGTTCCTGAATGCCGCGATGGAGGCGGAAGTCGACCAGATCAACAGCACCGGACAGGCCGTGCTGGCGATGCCGTGGAATGACGACATCCCGGTCGTGCGCCTGTTTAACGTGCCCAAATCGGCCGGCGCCGTGGCGGTGGACCTGGGTACCGTCAACGACGACGAACAGACTCGCAACATGGTCAAGAACATGTATCCGAAAGCCTGCAAGGTGATCGTGGATTCCGACCACCAGATGCAGCAGGCCAATCCCGAGGTCGTGGTCAGCGCGATCCGCGACGTGATCGGCGCCCACGACGACAAGCGTCAGCCAGCCTTGCGCTGCAGCTGATCGGGTTCGGTAGCAGGACGCGCTTCTTCATGGTGGAAAGGCGCGTACCACGTCACGATGAAGGATGGCACGGTCGCCGCCATCACCAGCCAGAAATAATTGACGTAGCCCAGTGCTTCCTGCAGGTGGCCGCTGACCATGCCGGTCAACATGCCGCACATCCCCATCAGGCCAGTGCCGAAAGCGTAATGGGTCGTGGTGTATTTGCCGGGCGCCAGTTGCTGCATCAGGTAGATCATGAAGCCCACCGAGCCAAAGCCGAAGGAGAATTTCTCGATCACGACACCGGCGCCAATTACCCACAGGTTGGACGGCTGGTAGATCGCCATCAGCAGGAAGGTGGCAATCGGGATGTTCAGTACGCAGCACAGCGTGAACAACACCGGTTTCAGGCCGCGCTTCGCCACGTACCAGCCGCCAATCAGGGAGCCCGCCAGCACGGCCAGCAAGCCGTATGTGCCGTAGACGATGCCCAGCAACTCATTCGACATGCCCAGGCCGCCCTTGCCGACCGGATCTACCATGAAGAAGGGGCCGATCTTTTCCAGGAGGCCGATCGAGACTCGGTACAGCAGCGCGAAGGCTACCATCATCCACACGCCGCGCTTTTCGAAGAAGGTCTTGAAAGCGTCGCGCAGGATGAAGGCAGCCTGGCCCAGGCTTTCCGGCGTATCGGCGGCACGGGCGCCGTCCGGCATAGCGCGCCAGTGCCATGCCGTAATTGCCAGCAACAGGATCGCCACGGCCACGAAGACGATGCGCCAGGCGCCCAGCCAATCCATGCCGTAGTCCGAATGCAGGCGGCCGCTCAGGTAAACCAGCACGCCGGAGGCCACCACCGGGCCGATATTCCAGCTCAGGCTTTGCACGCCGCAGTAAAGCGACTGGCTGCGCGAGCTTAACGAAGTGACGTACACGCCATCGCTGGCAATGTCCATGGTGGCGCCGATGAAGGACATGATCCAGAACAGCACCATCATCAGGGCCATCGAACCCGGCATGCCCATCACCAGGGCTACCGCACCGAAGCCCAGGCCAAGCAGCAACTGTGTGACCAGCACGAAGAACTTCTTGGTGCGGTACATTTCCACTACTGGCGCGAACAGGGGCTTGATGGTGTAGGCCAGGATCAGCATGCTCGAATACTGCGCGGCACGGCCATTGTCCATGCCCAGGTTCTTGAACATGATGGACGTGACGCTGGTCAGCATCATGTACCCCATCGCCATCGCGAAGTAGCCGGTGGGGACCCACTGCAGCGGCGATCGGTTCATGAACGCTGTACCTTGATCAATTCACGATACCAGTGCGCACTGTCTTTCAGCGTGCGCTTTTGCGTGGCGTAATCGACGTGGACGATGCCAAAGCGCTTGGCGTAGCCGGAATCCCATTCGAAGTTGTCCAGCAGGCTCCACATGAAGTAGCCTTGCACGTCGACGCCCTGCTCCATTGCGCTGGCCAGCGCATCGAGGTGGCGCGTGACGAAGGAAATGCGCTCCTCATCGTGCTCCGGCGTACTGCTGGCCATTCCGTTCTCGGTGATGTAAATCGGTGGCAGCTCGTACTCGCCCTTCAGCTTGAGCAGCAGTTCGGTCAGGCCTTGCGGGTAGATCTCCCAGCCCATGTCGGTGCGGCCGTTTTCCAGCGGCGGCGTACGCGGCGGGTCTTCGGCGCTGCAGAAGGCGCGGAAGTAGTAATTCACGCCGAGGAAGTCGATCGGCTGGTGGATGACGGCCATGTCGCCCGGCTCAACCAGCGGCGCGTTCGCGCCGTGCTTGCGCAGCGCCAGTTCCGGATAGCGGCCTTTGAAAATTGGGTCCATGAACCATTGTACCGAACGCGCATACTCGAACTCCGCCAGTTCGCGGTCGGCGTCGCTGTCGGTGGCAGGATCAGCGGTCCACTGGTTCAGCACGATGCCCAATTTTGCCTTCGAGCCGACGGCGCGCATGGCGTTCATAGCCAGGCCGTGCGACAACAGCAAGTGGTGCGAAACCTGTATGGCCGCCTTGGCGTCGCGCACGCCAGGCGCGAACTGTCCGTTGCCGTAGCCCAGGTTGGCTGTGCACCACGGCTCGTTGTGGGTGGCGATGCTGGCCACACGATCGCCAAAGCGGCGCGCCACTTCGGCAGCGTAGGCCGCAAAATGGTAGCAGGTATCGCGATTGAGCCAGCCGCCCTCTTCCTGCAAGGCTTGCGGCAAGTCCCAGTGGTACAGCGTGATGTATGCCTGCTTGCCCTTTTCGTGCAGGGCTGTAATCAGGCGGTCGTAGAAAGCGAAACCGGCTTCATTCCAGGCGCCCTTGCCGTCCGGCTGGACGCGCGACCAGGCGATCGAGAAGCGGTAGGCATCGACACCGAGCCAGTCGATGATGTCGACGTCCTCGCGGTAGCGATGATAGTGATCGCAGGCGACGCTGCCGTCGCTGCCGTCCTTGATCTTGCCGGGCGTATTGCAGAAAACGTCCCAGATAGAGAGGCCTTTGCCGTCCTCCTGGTTGGCGCCTTCAATCTGGAAGGCGCTGGTGGCTACGCCCCAGAGAAATTCGGGCGGCAGGCGTTTATCTTTCATTTCTTGATTCACAGGTTAAGGCTTAGGGATGGCCTGCCCCGAGGGACGAGGCAGGCCGCGTTGCAACGGGCTTAGAATTCGATGCCCGCATTCACACCGATGGTGCGCGGAGGCAGGTACTGCGCCACCCACACATTGGCGCCGTTCATGGCGCTGGTCTTGATGCGCTTGTCGCCCACATTGCGCACGAAGGCGTCCACCCAAAACTGCTTCGGTCCCTGGTAGCGCAGGCCGAGGTCGAACTTGGTGTAGGCAGCTTGCTGGTCTTCCGGGCCCAGGTTGAAGATCGACAGTTCGGACTTGGTTTCGTAGTGTGCCGAAACGCGTGGGATCAGGGTGTCGCCATTCGCCATGCGGAAGGTGTGCTGGTAGTTCAGGTGGGCCGAGAACTTTGGCGCGTGCGGCATGATGTTGCCGGTGACGTTCAGGCAGTTCGAGTTCAGGTCCGGGCAGAACGGCAGCGCGTAGTCGTTGGAGCCGGCGATCAGGAAGCCCAGCTTGGTGTGGGTGTAAGCCAGGGCCAGCGCCAGCTTGTCATCCGGCGACAGCTTGGCCTGGATTTCCGATTCGAAGCCCCACACTTTCGCGCCGTCCACATTGCTGGTGACGAAGGTGTGCGAACCGTCCGGATTGGTGACCGGGGAGCTGAACTGGAAATCCTTGAAGTCCTCGTAGTACAGCGCGTTGTTGATGCGCAATGCGCCGCCCAGGAAGGAGCTCTTGCTGCCGATCTCGTAGTTGGTCAGGGTCTCCGGGTCGTACGTACGGCCGCCGTCCTGCAGGCCGCCCGCCTTGTAGCCGGTGGCGACGCTGGCGTACAGCATGTGGTTCTTATCGACGTCGTAGCTCAGGCGCGCCAGGCCGGTGGTCTTGCTGCCTTTGTAGCGGCCATCGTTGGACGGCACGCTCGGGTTGTAGCCCTGGCCCGGCTTGGTCGGGTCGATGCTTGGGCTCAGAGGAACCTGCGGTGCGTTCGGGTCAGAATTCCAGGTATAGCCGTTGCCGCCTTCATTGGTGCGCTTGTCCGAGGTGTAACGCAGGCCGCCGGTCAGGTGCATGCTGCCGACGTTCCAGGTCGCCTGGCCGAAGACAGCGCGCGAATCCACGGTTTCCTTCGGCTGGATGAAGGAACCTTGCCATGCCACGCTGCCTTGCTGGGTACCGTGCATGATCGGGATGTCGAAGCGGATGCCGTTGTCTTCCGCCGCGTAGTAGGCGCCCAGTTGCCAGTCCACTTCCTTCTGGCCGACCGACTGCAGTTGCAGCTCGTGGCTATTGCTGCTGTATTTCGACCAGACCGTGTTATTGGCCTGGAAGTCGCCGCCGGTGGTGAAGCTGGTCGGCAGTACGCGGCCGCCGTCCTGGTCGTAAGTCGACGAGCCGGAGAACTTGGAATGGCCGGCGATGTAGGTCAGCGCCATGTCCGGGCTCACCGCATATTCGAGACGGCTGCGGAAGGTGTTCACGTTACGGTGCAGGAACGGCGCGGTGTCGATCAGTGCCGACCACTCGTCCTGGCCGGCGCGCGGAGTCTGCATCAGGTTCATGTTCGGGGTACCACGGTCCTGGAAGCGCTCGTAGGAGATGTTCCACTTCAGGCGATCGGTCGGCTGGTACAGCCAGCTCACACGTACGCCGCTCTGGTTCTGCGCGTTGTAGCGCGGGCCGTTGACGACGTACTGGTTCGGGTTGATCGGCTGGAATTTGGCCGGGTCGCCGCCGCCAGCCAGGTAGGCCGCACGCTGGTCGGCCAGCGAAATGTTCGGGAAGGGCTGGTACTTGACGTAGCCGTCGTGCTGCTCGTGGATCACGGCCACGCGCAGGGCGGAGTTGTCGCCGGTCGGCACGTTCAACGCCGCACGGGCGCCCAGGCGGGCGTAATCGCCGATGCCGCCGGAAACGCTGCCCGAGAACTCCTTCAGCTTGGGCTTGACGGTCTGCATATTGACTGCGCCGACGGTGGAATTGCGGCCCCACAGCGTGCCTTGCGGGCCGCGCAGGACTTCAATCGCTTCCACGTCGAACAGCAGCGCGGTAGCCCCTTCCGGACGAGGCGAGTAGATGCCGTCCACAAAGAAGGCTACTTCCGGATCGGCGTATTCAGTCTTGGCGGAGTCGTTACCGATACCGCGCATGGTCATCGTGATGACGCCGTGGTCGCCCTGGCCGGTGGCCTGGAAGCTTGGCACCAGGTTGGTCACGTCCTGGATGGTTTGCACGTGTGCGTCTTCGAGTGCCGCTGCATCCAGGGCGGTAACAGCCACAGGGGTCTTTTGCAGGGAGGTGGTGCGCTTGGTCGCCGTGATCAGAACCTCTGGCACGACGGCGGATTCGGTGTTGGCCGCAGGGGCGGCTTGCTGCGCCGAGGCGCTGACGGACGAGACCAGGGCCAGTACCCCGACCTGGATTGCAGAAAACTTCATGTTGTCTCCGGTAGTTGTTGTGAAAACGATTTCTTATTTCTTGAAAACGTTTTCATGGTACATTTTCAAAAAATAAAAAGTCAACAAAAATTTTTAAGGAGACGACAAAATGGGAACGATCCCAACCACGCGGATACTGATCGTTGGCGGCGGCAGCGCAGGCTGGCTGTGCGCCGCTTACCTGGCCAAGCTGTTCGGCGACAGCAAGGAAATCACCCTGGTGGAAGCGCCCGACATCGGCGCCATCGGCGTGGGCGAAGGCAGCTTCCCCTCCCTGCGCGCCACGCTCGCGGCGATCGGCATTCCGGAGGCGGAATTCATTCGCGAATCGAGTGCCACCTTCAAGCAAGGCATCACCTTCCAGAACTGGCTGCACGGCGAAGAGCACTACTTCCATCCCTTCTCCATGCCAAGCCAGCGGCCGGGCGCGCCGGAGCTCTTGCCTTACTGGCTGCAAGGCTTGGCCGGCAACAAGCCGTTTGCCGAAGCAGTCACCATGCAAAAGCGCGTGGTAGATGCGCAACGCGCGCCGAAGCGTCCCGGCGACAGCGACTACAACGGCCCGATGAACTACGCCTACCATTTCGACGCCGCGCGCTTTGCCGGCCTGCTGGCAAAGCATGCGCGCAAACTCGGCGTGCGCCACGTGCAGGATCATGTCGAAGGCGTACAGCTCGACCTGGATGGCGCCATCGCCAGCGTCGACACCCGCGAACACGGCGCGCTCACGGCCGACCTCTATATCGACTGCTCCGGCTTCCGCGCCCTGTTGATCGGCGGCGCACTTGGCGCGCCGTTCCACAGCGTGAGCGATATCCTGCTATGCGATACCGCGCTGGCCGTGCAAGTGCCGCATCCGGCGCCCGATACGCCGATCGCCTCCGCCACCATCTCCACCGCGCACGAGGCGGGATGGACCTGGGACATAGGACTGCAGGAACGGCGCGGCATCGGCTACGTCTACTCCAGCCGCCACACCAGCGACGAGCGCGCCGAACAGGTGCTGCGCGCCTACGCCGGCCCAGCCGCCGAAGGCCTGAACGTGCGCAAGATCCCCATGCGCGTGGGCTACCGCGAACAGCATTGGATCAAAAACTGCGTGGCGATCGGCCTGGCTGGCGGCTTCCTCGAACCGCTGGAGGCATCCGGCATCGGCCTGGTCGAAACCGCGGTGCACATGCTGGGCGCCCTGTTCCCGCATAACGGCGAAATGGCGCCGGTGGCGCGCCACTTCAACCAGTTCATGGGCGAGCGCTATGCCCGCATCGTCGACTTCATCAAGCTGCACTATTGCCTGAGCAAACGCCGCGAACAATTCTGGATCGACAATTGCGACCCCGCCACCTGGACCGACAGCTTGCGCGACAAGCTGGCCATGTGGCGCTGCCGCCCGCCGCAACGCATGGATTTCCTGACCGATTTCGAGATGTACCCGCCCACCAGCTGGCAATACGTCTTGTATGGAATGGACTTCCCGAAAGCCATGCCGCCCCTGCCCGGCCTTGAACCGCTGGCCGAAGCCGCGCGCCAGGAATTCGCCAATATCGCTGCAGTGTCAGCGCGTGCGGTCGCGGACCTGCCCGACCACCGCGCCTTCGTGGCCCTGTTATGCCGGCATGAAAACGCTTTCAGAAACGACTTTCATACTATTCGTGCAACAGTAATTCACTAAGTTCAAGTTACTGTCGTGTTCTATGGTAATCTCCATTTGAAAAGCTTTTCAGAATGAGAAATCCTTTGAACGACCACTCCACTGCTCCATCGCCCGCCACGCTGACCGACGTCGCCCGCCGCGCAGGCGTTTCCCCCAGCACCGTATCGCGTATCTTGAACGGCACCGCCAAGGTCGCCGACGATAAACGGCAAGCCGTGCTGGCCGCGATCCGCGAACTGAATTTTGCACCCAACCAGATGGCGCAAAGCCTGAAGCACGGACGCACGATGACGATCGGGATCGTGGTGCAGGATATCGCCTCACCCTTCTTCGACGAGATCCTGCACGGTGTGGACGATGGCCTGAAAGGCACCGGCTACGCCTCGGTAATCGTCAGCGGCCACTGGAACGCCGACGAAGAAGCGGAGCGCATCCGCCTGCTGTTGGCGCGCAAAGTGGACGGGATCATCCTGCTGACCGGCCGCATGACCGACGCAGCGGTGCTGGGCTTCGCCGCCCAGCGCCCTATCGTCTCGCTGGGCCGCGTATTGCGCACCAACCGCGCCATCGGCTTCGCGCTCGATAATGAACACGGCGCCTGGCTGGCCGTACGCCACCTGATCGAAATGGGCCATCGCCGCATTGCCCACCTGGCCGGGCCGGGCGAGAACCGCGACTCGGTCGAGCGCCTGGCCGGCTACAAACGCGCGCTGAAAGAAGCCGACATCGATTTCGATCCGGCGCTGGTGGTGGAAGGCGACCTGCAGGAGGCCGGCGGCCTGTTGGCCATGAATCGACTGTTCGACGGCGGCCATCCCTTTACCGCCGTCTTCGCGGTGAATGACCAGACGGCTTATGGCGCGCGGCTTTTCCTGTATCGCAAAGGCATTCGCGTACCTGACGACATCTCGCTGGTCGGCTTCGACGATTTGCCCGGCTCCTCCTACACCACGCCGCCGCTGACCACCATCCGCCAGCCGCTGTACGTGATCGGACAGACGGCCGTGCAATCGATGCTCGGCCTCATCAACAGCGAGGAAGTGGAAGGCACCATCCCGCCGGTGGAGCTGGTGGTGCGCGAAACCACCCGGCGCATCCGCTAAGGCTTACGGCAGGCGGCGCACCACATCGCCGCTATCGACCTGGCCTTGCTTGACCTTGAGCCAGTTCTTGCCTGTCAGGCGTTCGAAGGTATTGAACGGCGATGGCAGCGCATCGGCATCGAAGCCCGGCGCGTTTTTCAGGTCATAGTGCAGGTGAACCAGGAAGGCATCGCCGGAAAAGCCCATTTCTCCGACCTTCTGGCCAGCCTTCACGATATCACCGGCCTTGACCGCCACACTGCCCTGCTTCATATGGGCCAGCAAGCTGATTTCGCCGTTGCCATGTTCGATCTCCACGTGGTTGCCCCACATGATGCTCGGATCAGCGATGAACTGCTCCTTGCCAAACGACGGCCCCTTGCCTTTGGCATTGTCCGGGATTGTGCCGACGGCGCGGATTACCTTCCCGCCAGCCGGTGCCAGGATCGGTTTGCCCCAGCCATACCAATCGTCATTGCGCGATCCATCGCCCTTGAACATGCGCCCCTGGTCATCGGTGGCCACGAAGTCATAGCTGTAACGCATGAAGTTGCGCTTCCATTTCAGCGCCTGCGCCATAGGGTCCAGCAACGGCAGGCGGCGATGGTGGCCGTAAAAATCGTGTCCGTCATGTACCAGGACCGGCCCGGCAACGGGCAGTTGCAGCTGCGCTTTCGGCTTGTAGGAAGTTGGCGCTACCGGGATTTCGACCGTGTATTTGGTATCGTCGCCTACGTCGAACTTGAAGGTATAGCGCAGGCGCGACAAATCGAGCTCCTGAGGGAATGCATACAGGGGATTGAAGACCAGCTCCGACTTGCCCGGCTCAATAAAACGGTTCGGCACCACCAGCACGCTGCGGCCATTGGCGCCTACGCGATACTGCGCCACCAGCTTGCCGGCGTCGCCCAGCACGGATACTTCGACTTCGCTCAATTCAACCTTATCCTGGCTGTCATTCTTGATCAGGAAGTCTATGTTCAGCAATTGCTGGCCTTTGCCCTGCTCGATCAGCGGCTTTGAAGGCGCCACGCTCACCTCGATCGGAGCGGCCATGGCAGCACCCAAGGTCAAGGTCATTGCGGCAAAAGCGATGGCATGCAGTTTCATTCGGTCCCCCAGGGTTTTAATCGTGGGCCGACCATACCGGCGCAGGCATCCCGGCGCGGGAATTTGCGACGAACTGCACGATTCTTGGCGCGATCCGCTCCGGGAATGTATAATCCAGCCCTCCGGAAGCGTGGCCGAGTGGTTGAAGGCAGCAGTCTTGAAAACTGCCGACGGTTAATCCCGTTCGTGAGTTCGAATCTCACCGCTTCCGCCAACGTGCTTTGGGACTTGGTCGCGTGACTTTGATCCTGATGTGCAGTAGTAGTGCAGTAGTAGAAGTACCTAGTGTGGATGGGGCCGGAATCGAAACCTTACCAACTACCTAGGAGCAGCAAATGATTAAGATTAAGTCGTTGTTTCAGCGTAACTACGACGGAAATCGTCAAGTTCGAAACGAAGTCGTGCCGGGATCCGAATGGGTCACCGAAGGTACCGGCTACGCAACCCGTAAATGGGATGGCTTGGCTGTGCGGTTGAAAGATGGCGTGATCTTTGTACGCTACGACGCGAAAACAGGACGCACCCCTCCCGCCGGCTTTGAGCCTGCTCAACCACAACCCGATCCTGAAACCGGTCACTGGCCGGGCTGGGTCAAGGTGGAAGGCAAGAACTTGAAGAGGATCATGGCGGCCGTAAAAGAAGGCCTGCCTGATGGGACGTACGAATTCTGCGGTCCTACGGTCGGCACCCGCCATGGCGCAAATCCTGAACGGTTATCTGAACACCTGCTGGTACCTCACGGCAAAGATGTACTTGTTGATTGCCCTCGTGATTTCGATGGCCTGAAGTCTTACTTGACCAAGAATGTGATGGAAGGTGTGGTTTGGTACCACCCGGATGGTCGCATGGTGAAGATCAAGGCTGCTGACTTCGGAATTGTGAGGTAAGCCTGACTGATGGGTTGGTGGTAATAGATGACCATCAACCCAATTTTTTTGACCACGATCTACCATGACCGCATCCCGCCGCTACAACAAACGCCAACTCAAGAAAAAACACCTCGGTGAGTTCCAGGAACTCGGCTTCCTCGTGGAAGCACAAATCGTGGGCCAATTGTCCATGGCCGAACACAATGCGCTGATCCATCAATTCCTCGACGAAGCAATCGAGCCAAACGGCCTCGCTTTTGGCGGCGGCTACAACGATGATTTCGGTGGCATTGTGGTTTCGAACAAAGCCTACGGCAAGGTTGAAGAACACCATCGCACCCTGGTTCAGGAATGGCTTGCCAAGCAGAGCAAGCTGACCGACGTCAAAGTCGGCGAACTGCGCGATGCGTGGTACGGCTGGGGTTAAGCAGTAAGCGTCACACCAGTTGAGGGCAGCCAAATGGCTGCCTTTTTCATGTCAAGCTCTTTGCAACCGCTGATGTTCAGCTACAGTCATGATCTGCCCTCCTCTCCGGAAATTGCATATTTGACACAATATATGCCGGTTGGGAATGCGTAACAACAGTTATGAGATTTCTTTTGGCGTCTTGTTAATTGCAGATTACAGGCAACGACGTTCCGCAACTTGGGACACTTCATTAAGTCCGCGACTTCGCAATACTCCCGCAGCGCATGATTATTCGATTGCGTTGCCGTAATCGAGTGATTACAATGAATGTAATCGAATGATTACACGAGTTGCCTATGAAGGCTATCAAAAGCACGCAAAAGTATCGGGACTGGATGGCCAGCATCAAGGATGTCAAGACAGCGGCGATCGTTGCGTCCAACGTCGAGAAGTTGGAAAGGGGTCTCGGCGACGTCGCACCGGTTGGAGAAGAGGTCAGTGAGATTAGGGTCGACCATGGGCCTGGGTATCGGGTCTACTTCGGCGAGCTCGCCGGCCAAGTAATCATTCTGCTCGCAGGCGGCACAAAAAAAGGGCAACAAGCCGACATTGATGACGCAAAAACGATGTTTAAAGAATTGAAGAAACGGGCAGCCGCGAACGCAGCGGCGAGACCGGGCGCAAAATCGACATCAAAGTCCGTACAAAGATAGTGCCACTTAAGCACACACTAAGTTCACTCACATAGCACAATAAGGTAAGCAAGGAGAAATGTATGTCCGATCAAAATATTACTGTGTCCGACCTTGACGGTCTGGGCCTGGAGGACTTCGACCCTGCGGAATACCTCACCAGCGAGGAGGCCGCCGCTGTTTATATTAACGAAGCCCTGGCAACAGGCGATGCAGCGTTTCTCGCGTCCGCAATCGGTGACATTGCCCGCGCTCGCGGCATGACTGAAATTGCCAAAAGCGCTGGTATTACCCGGGAGGCGCTGTACAAGGCGTTGCGCCAGAACAGCCAGCCACGCATGGAAACTATCGCCCGAGTTCTTGGCGCAATGCAGTTACGCTTGGTGGTCGAGCCAATTCCTGCTGAATTAACAAAGGCAGAAGCGACTCAACAGATAGATTCACGAAAAGTGGAAGTGCGTCACCTGTCACCAACAGCTCGAAAGGCACCACCTAAGCGAGCGCCGGTGCATTCAATGCCGGCTGCAAAAGCCATGACGGTCGAAGCGACTCCGGCCAACGCACCAGCCAAGTCAGCGGCAAAGAAGACTCCCCATGCACCTGCAAAGAAAGGTGGGGCAAAGAAAGCTCCCACACCCGCACAGCACCCGCATAAAGCCTACGGCAAGGCTTAAGAACACCATCGCACCCTGCTTCAAGAAAGGCTTGCGAAACAGAGCAAGCCCGATTTGCCACCAACGGGGTGGCTTCAGTCTGCCGCCATGCAGCGGGGAGCGCGTCTGGCGCGCATCACAAAATGTCGGCGGAATCACATTGTTTGTTGATGCGGAAGATGGAGCGGCATCGTTCTACGAAATTATGGCTTCGTTGCGTTTCCCGCTGATCCTGATACTCTCGTGTTTCCATTTCTTTGAAAGGCCGCCATGCATAGCTGCTTGAAGATTTCGACACTCTCCCTCCTTCTGATGCTGGCCAGCGCAGCAAACGTGCAGGCCGCCGCCACGCCAGACCGGCAGTTCATCAAGGTCCAACTGGATGCCGCCGCCAGCCCTGCCACCCAAGGCCGGCTACTGGTGTTTGCGAGAGAGGCCAAATCCGCCGAAGCGAACGCGCTGGAGAAGTCCAAGCAAAAGTCCAATGCAGTGACGGTAGTAGATGCCGATCCCTTTGCTGCAACTGAAACTGCTGTCACGGCGCGGGAAGTTGGCCGCCTCCACCCAGGAGAAAGCGTAGGCATTGACGGAGACGACATCGCTTTCCCGCATCCATACTCGCAATTGCCTCCCGGCGACTATTACGTTCAGGCGGTGCTTGACGTGGATCACAGCTACAACTACACAGGGCGTGGCGCGGGCGATCTGGTCAGCGACGTCGTCAAGGTGCACTTGCCAACCAAGGAAGCACCCACGATCCACTTGGCCCGAGCCCTGCCCGCAACCGATCCGTGGACGCGGGAGTCCGCTTCCGCCGAGGAGCGCGCGGCGCTGGATGCAGCCCGTCCGCACGCCCAGCCTATCGCGTTCACCAGCCCTGCCCTGAGCGCTTTCTGGGGCCGCCCTGTCAAAATGGATGGCTGGGTCCTGACCCCGCCTGGCTATGACGCGAAAGCGAAGGAGACCTATCCTACGGTTTATTTCACCCACGGATTTGGCGGCAATGCCGCCTACCTGGTGCCGATCATGGCGGACATTTTTAAAGGCATGGCAAGCGGGAAAACGCCGCCCATGATCTGGGTGCTGCTGGATGAATCGAGCCCCACCGGCACGCACGAATTTGCAGACTCTGTGAATAATGGCCCTTGGGGCCAGGCGCTGACGTCCGAGCTGATTCCTCAGCTGGAGTCAAACTACCGCATGGATGCCAACGCCAATGGACGCCTTCTGAACGGCCACTCGTCGGGTGGCTGGGCAACCCTCTGGCTGCAGACGCGCTATCCAAAACTGTTCGGCGGAACCTGGTCCACGTCGCCGGACCCGTCGGACTTCCACGATTTCACCGGTGTAGACTTGTACGCACCGCAGGCCAATGTCTTCCGCAAGACCGATGGCAGCGCCTATCCGCTGGTGCGTGACCACGACAAGGTCCTTGGCACGTTTGAGCAGTTCGCCAAGCTGGAACGCGTGCTGGGCAGCTATGGCGGCCAACTCGCCTCAATGGAATGGGTGTTCTCGCCGCGCGGCCATGCCGGAGCGCCGCAGCCCATGTTCGACCGCGACACGGGCAACGTCGATCCCGCCGTAGTCGCTTATTGGCGGGAGAATTTCGACATTGCCCACCGCATGAAGCGCGATTGGCCTGCACTGAAGGCCGACCTCGATGGAAAGATTCACCTGATCGTGGGTACCGCCGACACTTTCTACCTGGATGGTTCGGCCCGTCGCCTGCAAGCGGTGATGGAAGGCCTGAACGCAAAATCGGACTTCCGCTTCGTCTCCGGCAAAACGCATTTTGACCTCTACAAAGAGGGCGAGAACAAACTCGCCCTGCTGGAGAAGATCACTTGGGAGATGTATTCGGTAGCGCGGCCCAAATCCCCATTAAAGCCGGGGAACCCCTAAAAGCAGGGCCGCGCACTCATCATGGCTTGATTGCGACTTCCTTTCCGTCGTAAGTGACCTCTTTGTCGGCAACATCGAGGCTACCGGAGGTCGAGGTGCCCGGCTTGATGAAGTGAACCTTGAACTTGCGCGCCGCCACCATGCCTGGATACTGCCCTTCCCGCTTACCGATCGTTACGACACCGGTCTTCGCGTCGTAACGTAGCGGGATGCGGGTGTATTCGCCGCGCGTATAGCCGTTGCTGACGCCGTCGTCTTCGTAAAGCGAGAAGTCCCCGTCGGCCCCCGTGTAGATCTTCAAGGTAACCGGCGCATCCGGTTGCTGGTCCACATACTGCTGCACCGGCACCGTAGGAATGATCGCGCCAGCTTTCACGAACAGCGGGATGCGCGAGGCGGGCGCGGCAGCTGTGATTGTCGAGCCGCCTTGGTGCACGGCGCCGGTGTCGAAGTCATACCACGACGCCCCCTTGGGCAAGTAGACGCTGCGTTCACGGGCGCCGTAGCTGGTCACCGGGGCGACCAGGATGTCGTGGCCGAACAGGTATTGGTCCTTGATGTCTTTCACACGCTCGTCATACGGAAAGTCCATCACCATGCCGCGCATGATGGTGCCGGACTTGTGATAGGTGTCCGACGCGGTCGCGTAGATATACGGCATCAGGCGGTAGCGCAGTTTCAGGTACGACACCATCGAGTCGCGCATCTCCGAGCCTTCCGGCGCGATATTGTAGATCTCGCGCTTGACCACTTCGCCGTGCGAACGGAATAGCGGCGAAAACGCGCCGAACTGGAACCAGCGCAGGTTCAGCTCTTGCCATTCCTTCAGGTCGGCGGGATCGATCTTGCCGCCGCCGGTCCCGCGATTCTCCTGCGCCGAACCCACGTCGCCATACTGGTAGCGGTTCTCCTGGGCGTAGCCGCCGATGTCGTGCGTCCAGTTCGGGATGCCGGACATCGACATGTTCACGCCCGAGGCAATCTGGTCGTACAGGTTATTCCAGCGGCTGGCCACGTCCCCGCTCCACACGGCTGTGGCATTGCGCTGGATGCCGGCAAAACCGGAACGCGACAAGATGAACTGGCGCTTGTCGGGCTGGTCGCGCTTCAAGCCTTCATACATGCCTTGGGTATGCACCAGGCTATACGGATTGAAGGTGACCTCGCCCGGGCCGTAAATGGTCGGGCCGATCAGCTTCTTGAAATCCTCGGGGCGCGTGTTGGACAGCACGTCCGGCTCGGTATTATCCATCCACCAGGCGTCAAAGCCCAGGTCCACCAGCTTGTGCTTCATTTGGCGGTAGTAGATGTCGCGCGCCTCTTGCGCATAGGGGCTGTAGTGACTGTTCTTGTAGCCAGGACCAACCCAGTCCAGCGCTCCGTCCTCCACGTTCTTCGTCCACATATGGCCTTTGGACGCGAACTCCTTGTAGTTGTCGGTCGTGTCGTAGTATTTGCCCCAAATGGAGATCATGATGCGCGCATGCAGGCGGTGCACTTCGTCCACCATGCCCTTCGGGTCCGGGAAGCGGGTCTTATCGAAGTCGTGCGAGCCCCAGGCGTTTTCCGGCCAGTAGAACCAGTCCTGCACGATATTATCCAGCGGCCATTGGCGCCTGCGATATTCGTGCAGGGTGTCGAGCAGCTGCTGTTGGGTTTCGTAGCGCTGGCGCGATTGCCAGAAGCCATAAGCCCATTTCGGCATCATGGGCGCCTGGCCGGTCAACTGGCGATAGCCGCCGATCACGGAATCCATGTTCGTGCCGCGGATCACGTAGTAGTCGATGCCTTGTGCGATTTCCGAGGACAGCGTCAGCGAATGGCGCTCGCGATCCGGCATGGGGTCGCTGTGCGTCATGGCCACCATGCCGCCGGATGGCTTCCATTCCAGTTTCAGCTTGACCGGCTTGTCCTTGGCCATATTGAGCTCGAAGTTGTGGTACCACGGATTCCAGCCCTGGCGCCACACATCCAGCACCTGCTTGCCGTCGATGGTCAGCGTGGCATAGTCGGATGCGTACAGCTGCATTTTGTGGACGCCCGGCTTGTCGCTGGACAGCGTGCCTTCCCACACCACCTTCACGTCCTTCAGGTTTTTCACTGGGCCGAGTTCTTTCGGCCAGTTTTCCGCAACGTCCTTCAGGTACTGATAGGCGATATCAGGTTCCTGGCGGGTCAGCGCCAGCTTGCCGTCCACGTAGTAGCGCGCGGTCAGTCCACCCGCTTTGCCTTCCGCATCTACCAGCTTCAGGTCGCGCTTTAACGGCCCATAAGGATGCGGGTTGCCGAAGCGCGAGATGGCGTTGTTGTCCCACAGGACGCCGTAGTTCTTGTCCGAGACCGCGAAGGGCACGGAGGCGATCATGTTGTGCTGGGCCAGCAGCACATCTTCGCCGTTCAGGTTCATCTGGGCGTTCTGGTGCTGGCCCAGGCCGTAGAACGCATCTTTCGTACCGTAGTTGAAGCCCTGCTTGATCGCCACGAAAGGCTTGCCGCCGACTTCAATCGGTTCAATGGATTCCGATGCCTGGCTCAGGAACGGCTTGCCTCCCGCATCCGAAAATTGCACGCTGCCGGTCGCCAGCGACACGGCAGCAGCAATCTTGTTAGCCTGGAGGATCACCGTATCGCCCTTGCGCTGGACAGTGAAACTGCAGCTGCATGGCTTGGCGACCGTCATCAGCGATGGCGTCAGCGCCTTGCCGCCCTGGTCCAGTTTCAGCACATGGATGATGTTGTCGTCCATGAGCTCCAGGCGGACTTCCTTCGCAGCGCCGCGGTCCGGTTTGACCACCAGGCCATGGGCTGTTTGTTCGAAGGTGCCGGCGCCTGCACTGCCGGCCGCCGCCAGGGCACACAACAGCGCGGCCCGCATCGGTTTAAAACGCATTCTCTCTCCTGTGATTAGAACGAATAACGCAGCTTGACGGCGTAGCGCGGGCCCGAAACGAACCATGCGCGCCCCATCATGCCGGTATGCTGCTGCATCAACTGGCGGTACTTGGCATCGGTCAGGTTGGTGCCTTCAATGCCAATGGTTGCCTTGTCGTTGATCTGGTAGAACACCGAGGCATCCAGCTGGCCGAAGGAATCGGCCCAGGTCGGAAGCGCCCAGTGCAGCACGTGCTGGCCGAAAGTCGGGCTGGCCGGATTGGTGTCGGTGGCGTCGCCGCCGTTGGTGCCGTTCACGTCGATCGCCTGCAGGTTCCTGGAACGCCAGCTGTAGGCCACGCGGGCCGACCATGGGCCTTTGTCGTACAGCAGTGCGATGTTGTAGGCATTCTTCGACAGCAGTGGCAGCGGCAAATCGTTGAAGGTCTGGCCGTTGGTGTCGCAACCATTCATGCTGGTGTTCAGGCCAGCGGCCTGGCTGCTGCCGCTGCAGTACGGCGAGAACACCGGGGTGTACAGCTTCTGCTTGCTGTCCACGTAGGTGTAGTTGGCCTGCATGCCGATGCCGGACATCCAGCCCGGCAGCTTGTCGAAGTACTGCTGGTAAGCCAGTTCGATGCCGCGCGCGTGGCCCTTGGCGCCGTTCACCGGACCGGTCACGACAAAGTTCTGCAGGTTGCCCGATACGTCAGGGATCTGGTAGACCAGGGACTGCTTGAGGATCACGTCCTTGAGCTGCTTGTTGAACACGGCCACCGTGAACGAACCCACGGGCGAGAAGTACCATTCGGCTGTCAGGTCGGTCTGCCTGGAGGTGATCGGCTTCAGTTGCGGGTTGCCTTTGGCCTCGCCCGACTGGTTGACGCTGTTGATGGTGGTGACGCCGCCGTTGTTGGTGATGTCGAGCTTCTGCGACAGCGAAGTGTAGGCCTGCAACTGGTCAAAGTCCGGCCGCGACATCGCACCTGCAAAGCCGAAGCGGAATTGCAGCTTGTCGCTGGCCTTCATGCGCAGGTTCAGGCTAGGTAGCACGTTGTGGTAGCTGTTGTCGAAGTCCTGGGCTGCCTGGTAGGCCGGGATCAGGGCAAACGGCAGGCCAGTCACAACGTTACCGGCTGGGATGGTGTAGTCAGGCTTGAAGGTGACGTAGCCCTGGGCGGTCATGTCGGTCTTCACATAGCGCACGCCAAGGTTGCCGTCGATCGGGTACTTCAGTTCATCGAAGCCGAAGCGCACCTGGGTATAGAAGGCCTTGGTCTTTTCCGACTGCACGTTGGTGCCGGCCGGATCGGTGCCGAACGTGGCGGCCTTCCACGGGGTGCAGCTGGAAGAGTCGCCGTTATGCGCTTCGGTACACAGGATGTCGTGGTATTTGTGCAGCGCTGCATAGCTGTCCGGATAACCATTCGCCAGCGAGACCGCCGGGAACACCAGCGATGGCACCTGCATGTTCTTGTTGAAGAAGTTATTGAAGGCATGCACCTCGGTATTGCCGCTGAACCGTGGGTCGCCCAAGTAAGCAAGCTGCTTGATGTCTCCACCAAGTTGCCAAGTCTGGGTGATCGGCGACCAGTTGTAGCTCGGGTTGGAGTTCATCGTCACCGAGTCCTTGTTGGACAGGCGGACGCCGAAGCGGATGTCCTTCAGGTAGGGATGGTCTTCGAAGTCGTAAATGGCATCGCCTTTCCACGACTTGCCGGTGGCTTTGGAGCGATCCAGGTGCTCCATGGTGAAGGCCCAGTAGTAATTCCTGGGGTCGGCCAGGTGAGCCAGGTCGGACTGGTCGAAGATCAGGCGCGGGACGTCGCCGCTCAGGTCGACCTGTTCCTTGGCCATCTGGATGCCGGTCGCCACGGTGGAGTCGAGGCTGCGGGTCTTGGCCTTGATGTACTGCAGGTCGGACTTCACGGTCCAGCGGCTGGCCGGGCGCCACGTGACGTTCCAGCCAATATCGGTGGTGCCGGACTTGCGGTTGGCGGTACGGGTGTCGCCGCCAAAATTGATGCCGCCATCGGCCGGATCGGTCAAGGTACCAGTCAGGAGGTTGCCGTTCGGGCCGTAGGTGGCATCGGGGCTGACGCGGATGTTGTACGGGCTGGCCTGCGAGAAGATCGCGCGCTCATCCCACTGCATCTGATACTTGGACTTGAAGTAGGTCAGGTGGGACTTCAGCGTGGAGTCCTTCTGCCATTGCAGCGCGCCGTAATAGCCTTCACGCTTGCGGTCGAATTCCAGGGTGCGCCACTGCGCGCCCTTCGGCACCCACACCGTCTTGCCGTTGACGACGTCGGTGCGCGGATAATAAGGCTCGACCTGGAAGGCGTCGGTGCGGGTGGCGCTTTCCGAGTATGCCAGGTCGACCAGCGCGCCAAACTCTCCTATCGGCGTTTTCCAGCGATCCGATGCCAGGATCGAGCCGCCCGGCTTCTTCTTGCCGCCCAGCTCATTGTACGTGTAGTCGGCGCTCAGGGAGACCTTGGAGCCTTTGTAATCGAAGGGTAGCGCGGTGCGCAGGTTGACCAGGCCGCCGATCGAGCCTTCGATCTGTTCTGCGGAAGGGTTCTTGTACACGTCCACGCCGGCCATCAGCTCCGGTGGAACGTCCTCGAAATTCAGCGAACGGCCGCCATTGGCGGAGAAGGAATCACGGCCATTCAGTTCAGAGCGCACATAGGTCAGGCCGCGCACGGTCACGCCGGAGCCCTCCACCGAATAGTGTTCCGGGTCGCCCTTGGCCATGGTGCGGTCGATCGCCACGCCGACTACGCGCTGCAGCACTTCGGTGATGGAACGGTCCGGCAGCTTGCCAATGTCTTCGGCGACGATGGAGTCGACGATTTCGTCTGAATTGCGCTTGATGTTCTGTGCCGATTGCAGTGCGGCCCGCTGGCCGGTCACCACCACGACGGACGAAGGCTGGGCAGCGTCTCCCGCCATCTGGGCCATGGCACTACCGGCGGCAAACAGTGCAAACTGGGCCGCGGCGAGGGCAATAGCGGTCTTCCTGAGGTGAGTCTGATTCACGCTGTAGTCTCCTTTTTTAGTATCAATCTCGTGGTTTTCCACTGAGTGATTGGAGTTTGCTTTGCTATTTTTGCGTTCGCAATTATGAAATTCACCAAAGCTGAAAACGTTTTCAAACAATTGCCCGGATTTCCGAACCATAGACCTACTCGCATGTGTCTACTTGCTACAACACCGGGTCCCCCTTGCCCGCGGCTGGCAGGCCGTAAATGATTCCGCGTCCGGCAGTGCTCATGTAGACCACGCCGAAGCGGTTCATGTCGCCGACGATGAATTGGCCATCGCCAGGTCCGCCGAACTGGTTTGCGTCGTCGTTGATGCGCTGCCAGGTCGTGCCGCCGTCCAGCGAGCGGTGGATGCCCCGCACTCCGCCGACACTGCCCCAGATGTAGACCGCCGGATAATCGGCGCCCGGCGCAGCCTTGCCAAAGCCGACGGCTGCGCAATAGGTAACGCCGGCCAAGGGCGCGAAGCTGGCACCTGCATCCGTGGAGCGCGCCAGTCCGCCACCGTATAGCGGAACCCAGATATCCCCTTCCCTGCCCGGTGCAGCCCTGATCACACGCGAACCGCCTGCAGCCAGCCGCGCACGCGGTGCAAATGAAACGCCGCT
Source organism: Pseudoduganella sp. R-34 (assembly GCF_049904655.1). NCBI lineage: Bacteria > Pseudomonadati > Pseudomonadota > Betaproteobacteria > Burkholderiales > Oxalobacteraceae > Pseudoduganella > Pseudoduganella sp. R-34. The sequence goes on along the minus strand of NZ_CP184572.1, from coordinate 2,587,161 downwards.
GTCGGTACTGACCTGCATCACCCCGTTGTCGTAGGCATAAAACAGTCCCGACGCAACCGAATCGGCGACCGGACGCAGATTGGCGCCGGCCAGGCCGCGCACGACGCTCCAGCTAGTCCCTGCATCGCTGCTGCGATACACCTCCCGGCTGCCGCGCGGCGCGTGCAGGATTACGGCACCATCGGACGACAGGGCGAGCTGGCCCTGCTCGCCCTTCAACGAGCGCGTTTGCGTCCAGTGCGAGCCCCCATCCGTGGTGAGGTACATCGCCTTGCCGACCCGGGCCATCACGCCAGGGTTGGCACTGGCCACAGCGAGACCAAACGTCGTGCCCATCTGCGGCATGTGGATCGGCGAATAGCGGGCGGGATTCGCGTGCAGGAAACCGTCGATATCTCCCAGTGCAGATACCAACGGCCCACCCGGAACGCTGACGGCATTCAGGGGAACCGTTTCCTCCAGGCCGCGCACGTGGAAGAACCAGCGCGCCGGTTTGGCATCGATATCGGCGGTATGGAAAACGCCATTGCCGGAGGTAACCCAGGCTGCCTTTGAATCGAAAGGATCGAATTCGAACGTGCTGGCCCAGTGGATGCCATGTCCGGCCATCCAGGACGCGCCTTGCAGGTCCTTTTTAAAGCCACGAGCAATGACGTCGGTCCAGCTGTTGCCGGCGTCGTTAGAGACGAACAGGCGGTCCCCCTTGGCGTCGCCCTGCGGCAGGTAAGTACTGATGGTGGATACCGCGAGCCGGCGCGGGTTCTTCGCATCGACGCTGATACCGCTGAAAGGCGAGGTAAAACCGGCTGGCGTCACGTCCTGCCATGCGCCGCTATCGATGGCGTACTGCCAGACCTGTCCCCGGTTCATGGGCTCGGGTTGCCTGTCGTTCGGATGTGGGCCGGCGCCGTTCGCAAACGTGATGTATAGCTTGCCCGCGCCATCGAGCGCCGCCCGTTGCGGCATCAGCGCGGCGGGAGCACCCTGCACTGGCGTGAATGTTGCGCCGCCATCGTCGCTGCGATAGAAGTTGGGGCCGACGGAGCCGTAGCGCGATACGCCAACATACAGGCGTCGCACTGCGCCGTCCTTCACGCTGGCCGGGTCCGGCAGTACAAAGCTGATGCCCGCACCGTTCGGAGTGGATTTCACGTCCAGGCTCGCCATATGGCGCCAGCTAGCGCCAGCGTCCGTGCTCTTGAACAGGCCATTCCAGCGGGTGCCGACATAGAGCACGTCGCCGTTGCCGGGATCGACAGCCAGCCGCTCGCCGTTATTGCGGCCCATGCCGTTGCCATGCGTTTTGAATTGGCCGGTGGTTTCCGTCACGGCCCAGGTCTTGCCGTAATCGCTGGAGCGCAGGATCGCGGTACGGCCATTCTGGAGGTAGCTGATGCCTGCGAGCAGGTAGACTTTGGCGGCGTTGTGCGGATCGACAGCCAGGGAATCGATGCCTAACAGGCCGGTGTCGGCATCGCCCAGCCAGTCCAGCAGCGGCATCCAGCGCCCAGCACCCTTGTCCCAGCGGTAGGCGCCGCCGACATCCGTTCGGGCATACACCACGCCAGCCTCGCTACGGCTCGGAATGATGGCGGACACAAATCCACCGCCGCCAATCGCCACGCTGTCCCACACATAGCCAGGTGCCTGGGGCGCCGCAACCGCGCCCACGCATAAGAAGATTGCCGCCATCCCTGCACCAATCGGGCCAGCGTTAATTAAAGACCCCATGCGTCGTCTCCCGGTGAGTATCGGAAGCGCATTCTCCAATGCACAGGATTACCCGGCAATTACGAAAATCACCAAATCGGATTCCGATAATGCGGAACCTGGATCAATTTGCGGGGTTCATGATCTGTAAGGGCGCTAGCTGCGCGAGCAGCACCAAGTGCTCAACAGCCCTGACCTTCTTGAGGTGTGTCAAGGCCGCGGAACCGCCGAGCGCCAATGCCGGAACGAACCCGTACATCTCATCTTGTTTCAGTTGACCGAGCCTACGCAAGGCAGGAGAAAACAGGTCTGCAAAATCGTTCTCTTCGCGGTCTCGATTGCTGAAAAACAAACGCAGCGCAAAATCCAACCTATCACCCTGGAAAATCGATTCACGTGAAAAACCATAGGCTCCAGGCGCCATCACTTTTAAGGAGTCTCCGGTTCGCTCACCCCATAAATACAACTTCCCGAAAGCGCTTCGAGCGATGACGTGATACGCATCCCTTTCCATGAACGGCGTGTCGCCGATCCATGCTTCCAACACCGGCTCGTACTCTTGAGGATCGACGGTCCAGAATAAGCCATCGGCATAACCACACCAGCCATGCTCGTCCCAGAAAGCCAAAAGTTGGTCAGGGAGCTTTCCCTGGAAGCGTGCGAGGCTTGATGGCGGAGCACGGCGTTTGCTTATCGCCGGCCCCATATTTTCAAGGAAGTACTCGAAGTCTTCATTCACGAAATCAGCCTCAAAGGGGCGAGCTGCGCAAGTAATACCAAGTGCTCGACAGCCTTTACCTTCCTTAGATTCTTCAACATCGAAGCCCCTCCCAGCGCCAACGCTGGCGAGAAACCATACATTTCATCGTGGTTCAAATGCCCCAACTTTTCCAATGCGTGGAGAAACATGCCCGCGAAGTCATTCTCCTCGCGATCTCGCACGCTGAAGAACGCACGCACACCGAGCTCCAGCTCATCCTCTTCAAAGACCGGATCAACGGGAAGGCAATAAGAACCGGGCGCAAACAACCGGAGGGACTCGCCAGTACGCTCGCCCCAAAAGTACAGCTCACCAAATGCACTCCGCGCGATGATGTGATACGCATCCTGCGCCATGAAGCCTGTACCGGCGATCCACGCCTCCAGGACCGGTTGATACTCAGACGGATCAACGGTCCAGAACAAGCCGTCAGCATAGCCACACCAGCCATGCTCTTCCCAATACGCCAGCAATTGATCAGGGAGTTTTCCTCGAAAGCGTTCGACACTCTGCGCTGGGACGCAACGCTTGTGCACTGCCGGTCCCATTTTTTCAAGAAAGAACTCGAAATGTTCGTCCGTCATTTTAGAAATCAGCAAGCGAATGCGGCGTCATCACTTCCAATGGGGCGAGCTGTGCGAGGAACACCAAATGCTCAACCGCTTTAACCTTCTTGAGGTGTGACAAGGGTGCAGGACCGCCGAGCGCCAATGCCGGAACGAATCCATACATTTCATCGTGCTTCAATTGACCCAGTTTTTTTCGGGCGCCGGAGAACATGTCATCAAAATCGTTCTCATTGCGATCACGCACGCCGAAGAACGTGCGAAGGCCGAGGTTTATATCCCCGTTCTGGAAAATTGATTCGTGAGGAAAGCAGTAAGTGCCCGGAGCGAACACAGTTAGCGAGTCGCAGGTACGTTCGCCCCAGAAGTACAACCCACCGAAGGCGCTTCGCGCAATGATGTGATAAGCATCCCTCTCGATGAACTCGGTATCGCCAATCCATGCGTCCAGCACAGGCTCATACTCTTGGGGATCGACCGTCCAGAAAAGCCCGTCTGCATAACCGCACCAGCCGTGCTCCTCCCAGTAAGCCAACAACTGGCTGGGGAGCTTACCGCGGAATCGTTCAATGCTCGATGGCGGAACGGGCCGCTTATCAATCGCCGGCCCCATCTCCTCCAGAAATAATTCGAAATGTTCGTCCATTGCATCAACAATCAATTAGGGCGGGGTCATTACTTCTAATAGCGCAAGTTGGGCTAGTAAGACCAAGTGCTCGACGGCTTTCACCTTTTGAAGATGCGACAGTTCCGATGGGCCGCCCAGCGCCAATGCAGGAACGAAGCCGTACATCTCATCATGCTTCAATTGTCCTAGCTTCTCCCTCGCTGGAGAGAAAAGGCCCTCCATATCATTTTCTTCACGATCCCGTTTGCTGAAAAACATGCGAAGGCCAAGTTCGAGTCTGCCATTCTGAAAGCGCGATTGACGAGGGAAACAATACGCTCCAGGCGCTATCACTTTCAGAGAGTCTCCGGTACGTTCTCCCCAAAAATACAGCTTCCCAAACGCACTGCGCGCGATGATGTGATACGCGTCCTTCTCCATAAATGGCGTGTCGCCGATCCATGCTTCCAACACCGGCTCATACTCTTGGGGGTCGACGGTCCAGAACAATCCGTCGGCGTATCCACACCAGCCATGCTGTTCCCAATAGGCCAATAGCTGCTCGGGGAGCTTTCCTCGGAAGCGTGCCATGCTCGCTGTTGAGACACGCCGCCGCTCAATCGCCGGTCCCATCTGTGCCAGGAAAAATTCAAAGTCGTCATCCATCACTTTATTGTTCGGTCGCTGTGCCCGCAATCAGCTAAGGTGGGGTCATTACTTCCAATGGCGCGAGTTGGGCCAGCAGCACCAAGTGCTCGACAGCCTTAACCTTTTGGAGATGCGACAATTCCGACGGGCCACCCAGCGCTAATGCGGGGACGAAACCATACATTTCATCGTGTTTTAGCGGCCCGAGTTTTTCTGAGGCCGGCACAAATAAGTCAGCAAAATCATTTTCTTCACGATCTCGCTTGCTGAAGAAGACGCGCATGCCGCGTTCCATATCTCCGTGCTGGAATGCCGATTCACGAGGAAAACAATAGGAGCCCGGCGCAAAGACTTTCAATGAGTCGCAAGTACGTTCGCCCCAAAAATACAGCTCACCAAAAGCGCCACGCGCAATAATGTGATAAGCGTCCTTTTCCATGAATGGGCTGTCACCAATCCAGGCTTCCAGTACGGGCTCGTACTCTTGAGGATCTACGGTCCAGAAGAGACCATCCGCGTAACCACACCATCCATGGTCCTCCCAATATGCCAACAATTGTTCAGGGAGTTTTCCTCGAAAGCGTTCGATGCTCAGCGCTGGGACGCAACGCTTGTGCACGGCAGGCCCCATTTTTTTCAAGAAGAACTCGAAGTATTCGTCCATCACTTTAGAAATCAGTAAGCGTAGGCGATCTCATCACTTCCAATGGGGCGAGTTGAGCAAGAAGAACCAAGTGCTCGACGGCTTTTACTTTTTGAAGATGCGGCAGTTCCGATGGGCCTCCGAGCGCCAGCGCAGGAACGAAACCATACATTTCATCGTGCTTCAACTGGCCTAATTTCTTCAACGCTGGCGAGAACATTTCAGCAAAGTCGTTGTCCTTTCGTTTCCGCATGCCGAAAAAAACTCGCATACCAAACTCTAGCTCATGCTCCTGAAAAGCTGGTTCGGTAGGAAAGCAGTACGACCCTGGCGCAAATAACGTCAGCGTGTTGCCCGTTTGTTCGCCCCAGAAGTAGAGCTCACCGAAGGCGCTCCGCGCAATGACGTGATACGCATCCCTTTCCATGAGGGGCGTTTCACCGATCCATGCCTCGAGAACAGGCTCGTACTCTTGCGGATCGACGGTCCAGAATAAACCCTCTGCATAACCACACCAGCCATGTTCTTCCCAATACGCCAGCAATTGATCAGGGAGTTTTCCTCGAAAGCGAGCAATGCTTGATGGTGGAACATGGCGCTTATTCATCACCGGCCCCATTTTCTCAAGGAAGTACTCAAAGTCTTCATCCATAATTTATTCCCTTATTTGCATCGTTCGAGCTTTACATTCATTTTGGCAACGGTGCGTTGCGAGATTGGCACTTCTTTTGCTGCGTCATCAAGTGTTCCAACTCGGCTTCGCCATTGAGAACCGATGCGCGAGTTAATATTGCGATCACCGAAATCGCTGATAACATCCCGTCCAGCTACGACCATGTCGGGGTTATGTAAGGCTGCCAACGCCTTCATTCTAGTTGCTGCTTCTTGCATGGCCTTAGTTTCAGCATCGCCTACCGACAATCCAATTTTGCGGAATTGGATGGTAAGTGCTTCCACAAGTCTCCTTTCGTACCCCTCACGAGCCTGTTTCGCCACTTTGGGATCACGAATTGCATCTTTGGCAGTGAACGCCTTGCGGCCTTCCATGTATTCCTCGACAGTCATTGCGTTCAAACCCGCTTCCTGCCCCGCCAGTTGGCGGTCAAATTCGGGAAGGCTTCCTTGCGGCAGGTCATTCGGCTTGAAACACGGAACCTTCTTTTGAGGCATACCTGCCGGGCGCCGTGGTTCCGGCTCCTCAGTTGGACGTTTTCGTTTCGGCGGCGCAGGTGCAGGTTCCTCCAGCGCGCTCGCTGCATTTTTGCGGCGTGATTGTAAGGCCGGATGCCGGCTCAACTTCTCTTCATTTTCCTCGATCCAGCGCGCCACTTTTGGTCCCAGGCGCGGGCTCTCACGGACTTCTTTCAACGCCAGGGCTTTGTTACCTTTTCCCCGCGAGAAGTAGGCCATCAGCGCCATCAGGATGGCCATGATCATGATCACGTGGCCGTTGGCGAACTCAAAGGCTGCGTGGCGTACGTTTCCTTGTTCCGGCCCGGCTAGCGCGTAACTGCAGGTTCGCTCACCCCGCGGCGGCGGCCCCCAGGCTTCACGGAAACCACGTTCATAGTGCTCCATGGCTTCGGGAATTGCCGTCACCATGCCTTCAATCAGCGATTTCAGTCCCAAGAGCGCCATCACCCAGGCGCCGACTTGTGAGCCCACCGCCGCGCCGGCTGCAGCACCCGGCAAAGCTCCGACTCCACCAAAGAACGCGCCGCCGACAGCGCCGACCGTGGCGCCGGCGACAACCGAGCCGCCATAGTACAGGGCCATGTCTTTACAGACTTCGATGAGAACGTGCCAGATGGACGAAAGGTCGATGCCCGACAGTTGCTGGACAATGATCCTTCTGGCCATGTCACCCGACTGCTCCAGCGCGCGCTGGACGCGCTCGACGCGTGAGCTCTGGCTTGCGAAATTGCCGATGCCGAATGGGAGCGCGGGGCTGATGGCCCGTCCCATGCTGTCGAAAACCGAACCCGTGCCATGCCCCTTGCTGACCTGGCGCTCCCGTTTTTCAAGTTCAGACCATATGCGCGACGATTGGTTAAGCAAATTGCTACCCTCTGGCGTTGCTCAATTGGAAAACCGGTAGGATAGCAAAATAATTAAATTTTCGATAAGTTCTGCAGTGCGCAGGTTGAACGACACAATGAATAACTTCCTGCCGCGATAAGCTAGCAGTCCTGGGGCTTGATGGCAGCGAAGCGGCAGTCCAATGGGCGGAAGAAATCACGCGAGGTGCCGTAAGCTTTGTTATAGCGATTGAAGATACGGTCGATGTCGCCGGATTTGTACAGGGCCGCGATGCCGCGCTCGAAGCTTTCACGCATTTCGACCGTTCGGAAGGCAAACCAATATTCATTCGGCTTGCCGAGGATGTCGTGATACACCAGGTCGAAATCGCCATCGCGCAGGTAGGACTGCCGGTCCAGGTAGAAGTTGAAAATATCCTTCTGCGAGATCACTACGTCCACCTGCTTCAGCACCAGCAGCGGTGATTGCAGCGTCAAGGGTTCTGAGTAGCGAGCATTGCCCTGCACTGCGTCGCGGTAGGCCTGGCCTAGCATGCGGCTGGCGCCATTGAAGGCGGTCACGCGGTAGTGCGACAGGTCGGCGACCGAATCGAGCCGCGGCAAGTTGGCGCGCCGGGTGATCGCAAGGTTGTGGAAGCTGGTTATCGGCCAGCGGCTCATCACGCCTGGCAGCGTCATCCCTGGCTTGGCACTGGTCGTTACGTCGACTACGCCCTTGCGCAGGGCTTCCTCGGTTCGCTTCTGCGGCAGGTAGAGGAAATCCGCTGCGATGCCTTGCGTTGCCATGGCGTCTCGCAGCACATCGACCATCAGGCCGCTGTGGCGGTCGGGCATGACAAAGGGGGCAATGTCGTCCTGCAGGCCGAACCTGATGCGCGCCGGCTCTGCAGCCTGCGCGGAGCAGGAAACCAGCATGGCCAGGAGGGCGGCGCGCAACATGGTCAGCCTGCCGCGGCGATACGTTCTGGCGGCGCCCAGTTCTGCACCAGGGCCTCTTCGAACTCCTCGGCCGGCAGGGGGCGCGAGAACAGGTAGCCCTGTACTTCGTCGCAGCCGGAATCCTTGAGGAAGGCCAGTTGTTCCGGCGTTTCCACACCCTCGGCAATCACCTTGTGCTTCAGTTGCTGGGCAATGCTGATGATGGTGCTGGCAATGGCGCAGTCGTTGGTGTCGACCGGAATGCCGGTGGTGAAGGAGCGGTCGATCTTCAAGGTATCGATCGGGAATCGCTTCAGGTAGGACAGGCTGGAATAGCCGGTGCCGAAGTCGTCCAGCGACAAGGTGATGCCGGCCGCTGTCAGGCGATCCATGATGCCGATCACGCGCTCGATATTGTGCATCAGGGTGGATTCGGTGATTTCCAGTTCCAGCCAGGATGGTTCGAGGCCGTAGCGCTGCAGCGTTTCCATCACACGGCCTGGCAACGCGGAAGTGAACTCGCGCGCAGAGACATTGACTGCCAGGCGAATCGGCGGCAAGCCTTTCTCCTTCCATGCCTGCGCCTGCGCGCAAGCAGCTTCCAGCACCCATTCGCCGACTTGCACCACCAGGCCGGTCGCTTCCGCCAGCGGGATGAATTCGGCCGGCGGCACCAGGCCGCGCTCGGGGTGCTTCCAGCGCACCAGCGCTTCGGCGCCGATGATCTTGCCGCTGCTGATTTCGAACTTGGGCTGGTAGTGCAGCAGCAGCTGCCCATTGCCCAGCGCCTGGCGCAAGCCGGATTCGATGCGCATGCGCTCTTGCATGCCCTTGTTCATGTCCTGGCTGTAGAAGGCGATATGCTCGCCGTCGGTCGAAGCATTCTGCTTGGCGCGATACATGGCGATATCGGCCAGGCGCAGCAGGGTTTCCGCGTCGTTGCCATCCTGCGGGTAGACGCTGATGCCGATCGAGGCGCTGACGCGCAAGTCATGGCCATCGATCAGGAAAGGCTCGTTCAGCGCCGACAGCAGCTTGTTTGCCACCATGCTTGCTTCGTAATGCTGGTGGATGTCGAACAGGCCAACCGCGAATTCGTCGCCGGACAGCCGCGCCACCACGTCCTGGTCGCGCAGGGCCAGGCGGAAGCGCTGCGAAATTTCGCGCAGCAGCGCGTCGCCCACGGCGCGGCCCAGGGTGTCGTTGATCAGCTTGAAGCGGTTCAGGTCGATGAACATCACGCAGCCGTGCGCCTTGCTGCGCTGGGCCACGATCAAGGCCTGGTCGACCAGCTTGGTCAGCAGCGAACGGTTCGGCAGGTTGGTCAGCGCATCGTAGTATGCGAGGTGGTGGATGCGCTCCTCCGCCCGCTTGCGCTCCGTGATGTCGGTCAGGTAGGCGATCAGGCCGATCGAGCGGTCTTCCATATCGCATAGCTGCGACAGCGACAGGCTGGCCCAGAATACTTCGCCGTTCTTTTTCTTGCGGCGCACTTCCATCAGGCGGCCGCCCTGCTCCAGGAATGCATCGCCGAGGTCTTCGTCTTCGTCGTCGTAGAGGAAGATGATGTTGCGGCCGACCGCTTCCACCGCCGAATAGCCGAACAGGCGCTCGGCGCCCTTGTTCCAGCTTGTGATGAAGCCGTTCGGGTCCATGGTCAGTACCGACTCGTGGATCTGGTCCAGGATCTGCGTCTGGTGCTGCAGGCGCGCTTCCACCTGCACATAGGCGTGGGTGGTGCGCTGCGCTACCGAATGCACTTGCAGTATGCTGGCGGCCAGGCTGGCGAGGCTGGCGAGATTCTGCCGGTTGGCGTCGGTATAGGATGCGAGACCGGATACTTCAAAGCGGCCGAAATACTGGCTGTCGAACTGGATCAGCTGCGACAAGCCGCTTTCCCATCCCGGCAGGCCGGTGGCCGGCGTCATGTCGCGCGGCACGTAGCGGCCGTGCGGGCTGCCGGTGACCTCGCGCGCGACGCGGCCAAGCTCCTCCACCAGCGCGTGCCCGCGCAGGCGCAGCACGGCATCGCACACGGCGGCGCTGCTGGCGAGGAAATTGGCAACCGGTTGCGCGGGCATGCTCACACGTTCCTGCTGACCTGGAGCGCCCAATGGTAGGCCTGCAACAGGCTGCGCCAATAGGTCTCATTGTCGATGCCGACGTCGCGCAGCGCGCTCGCCTGCGGTTCGTGCATTTCCACCAGCGCCAGCATCTCACCCAGTTCGCCAGTGCGGTCCAGCAGGGCAGCAACGACGTCCAGGTCGAGGTTCAGTGCCGATACGATGTCGGTCATGGGCATTGCCAGCAATACGTCGAGCAGCGAGAACACGCCGACCAGGAACGCCATGTCCTGCTCATCGCGGTCGCCTTCGCGCAGCTTGCACAGGGCTTCCATTTGCGCGGCGCGCAGGGCAGCCAGCGGCAGCAGGGCATTGGCCGGGCCGTCCGCTTGCTGGCGCGCGTACAGCAGCAGTTGCAGCCAGCGTTGCAGTTGGCGGCGGCCCAGCAGGTTGATGGCCTGCCCGAAATTGTGGATAGGGTTGCTGTTCGGCGCGAAGGCGGCTGAATTGACCAGCTTGAGCAACTGGAAGGACAGCGCCGGGTCCTGTTTCAGCAGGATTTCCAGCTCGCGCGAATCGGCGTCCCGGGCCAGCAGGCCAAGCAGGGCAAGCAAGCGTTTGCGGGTGGTGCCGTCGCCTTGCGCCGCTTCATGCTGCTGCGCGCGCGGCAGTTCGCTGCGGAGACAGGCCTGGGCCGGTGCGACGCCCGCTTCACCATCGGCCAGCAAGCGCAGTCCGCGCTCGGCCAGTTGCTTGCAACGCTGCTGCACTGCGCTGTCGGCCATCTGCGCGGCGGAGACGGTGAATACGATGCGTGCGAGCGGCAGGCCATCGAGCCGGCTGGCCTCGATGGCAAGCGGATCGGCGAGGGGAATGTAGTAATCGAGCGAACCCAGTGCTTCGGATTCAGGACAGCCAAGGAGCAATTGCAGCGCGGGCAGCGAAGCCGCTGCCGGCATTTGAAACGCCAGTCCTGCCCAGTGGTTTTGGGTATCCAGGACAGGCTTGATTCCCACCAGCGGAAACGAATTCGGATCTGACGCAGACATCGGAATCTCGGTGTGGCAATACGAACAATGGTAAATGGTTTATTGATGTAAAGCAACCATTGAGCGCCCGCTGACACCCTGTGTTACAAGACTCCGGGAATATAACAGAAATTGCTGAAAAGTCAGCTTTTTGGGGATAGAGGGAGCAATCGAATTGCCGGATTGTACCTGCAACGATACATTCCTGAGCTATTTAGCAATTTCTATTTGTCGAATTGTGCGTGTTGTACCGCAAACTTGATCAATTCTGCCTGTCCCTCGATGCCGAGCTTGCGCTTGATATTGAGGCGGTGGGTTTCCACCGTGCGCACGCTGAGGTCCAGCTCGCGCGCGATATGCTTGTTCGATTCTCCATTGGCGAGGTGGCGCAGCACTTCCGCTTCGCGGGTGGTGAGATGGTTGTCCTGCGCCATGGGCTTGGCCAGCTGCTGCGCCAGGTTGGCGCTGTAGTAGATGCCGCCGGCCATCACGGTTTCGATGGCGACCACGATATCCTTGCCCGGCGCGTCTTTCAGCACGTAGCCGCGGGCGCCTGCCTGGATGGCCTGGGTCACGTATTCCAGCTTGTCGTGCATCGACAGGATCAGCACTGCAATCGACGGGTACTGGCGCTTGAACAGGGCCGTCGCTTCGATGCCATTGGTGCCGCGCATATTGATGTCCATCAGGACCAGGTCGGGGCTGTGCAGGCCGGCAGCTTCCAGCGCCTCGGCGGCGCTGCCTGCCTCGCCTACTACTTCGAACTGGGCCATCGCTTCCAGCCGCGCGCGCAGGCCGTCGCGTACGAGGGGGTGGTCGTCTACCAGCAGGATCCTTGTCCGCAGCTCACTCATTTTTTGCCCTTGTTGTCTACACGCGCCAGCACCGTGGTGCCGGCTGGCGAGGACTCGATGCGGAACTGGCCGCCGATCGCTTCCATGCGCTCCATCATATTCCGTAATCCGATGCCGCGCTTCGGATGGCCGGCGATGCCCTCGGCATCGAAGCCGCTGCCATTGTCGGCAATGCGCAGCGTGACGCCTTCGGCATCGCCTTCGAGGCCGATATTGATGCTGGTCGCCGCAGCATGGCGCTCGATATTGGTCAGCGCCTCCTGCGCAATGCGGAACAGCACCGTGTTCGCCACGTCCGGCAGGCGGTCGGTGCAGCCGTTGGCGATGAAGGCCACGTCGACGCCGATGTGCTCGCGAAATTCGGCGGCCAGGTGGTCGAGCGCGGCGGCCAGGCCCAGGTCGTCCAGGATGGCGGGACGCAGGTTGTGCGAGATGCGGCGCACCTCTCCCAGCACATTGTTCAACTGCTCCGCCGTGTGTTCGAAAGCCGCCTTGGCCTTGTCCTGTTGCGCGGGGTTGCCGAGGCGGATGATGCCGGCCTCGATCTGCAGCTTGATCGACACCAGCCACTGGCTGATGCCGTCGTGCAGGTCGCGCGACAGGCGCGCCCTCTCCTCTTCCTGCGATTCGACCACGCGCTGCGCCAGCACCTTGAGCTTGGCATCGGCGACGCGGTATTCGCGGATATTCAGCGCCAGGCCCGATACGCCGACCGCTACCAGGGCCAGCGCCGCAATCGCCGCCATCCACAGCAGGGTATTGCGGATGTTGCCGCGCTGCTGGGCGTCAACCTTGGCCAGCGCTGCATCGACGTCGTCGAGATAGATGCCGGTGCCCAGCATCCAGCCCCATTCGGGCAGCGGGATCACGTAACCAAGCTTGGGCGCCGGCTTGTGGGTGGAGGGCTTGACCCAGTTGTAGCGCTCCAGCCCTCCGCCTTCGCGGGCGCGTGCCAGCAGGCGCTGGATGGTGGGATTGCCTTCCTGGTCCTTCAGCATGAACAGGTTCTGGCCCACCAGCTCCGGCTGGCGCGGATGCATCAGCGAATTGCCCTGCATGTCGTAGACGAAGAAATAACCATCGTCACCGAAGCTCAGGGTCGACAGGATGCGTTTCGCTTCGTCCAGCGTGGCCTGGTCCTTGCGCCCGGATTTGACCAGGTGGGCAATCGAGTGATTGGCCAGGGTGACGTAGTGCTTGAGCTCCGCTTCCTTGCTGGCCAGGTAGGCCTGCTGGATGGTGTCGCGCTGCTGGCGGGCGAGCGTCGTCGCCTGGTAGCGCACCGCGACGGCGATCGCGCACAAGGCCAGGATCAGGGGCGCAATGGCCAGGAACAGGAACTTTTGCCGCAGCTTCATGCGGCGATTGTAAGCCCGCTGCCGGGCGCTTGTCCTACGTAGTTATACGGACGGCGTTTGCGTAGTGGTGCGCTTGTGACAGATATTCAATTCCTGAATACTGGCCATTCATCCTTGGAGGAGACCCCGATGAATCCCGTTATGAAGAAACTTGGCTGGGCAGCGATGTCGGTGCTCGGTGCCGGCGCCCTGGGCGTGATTGCCCTCAAGCGCGGCGAACCTGTCAGCGCCATCTGGCTGGTGATTGCAGCCGTTTGCGTGTACCTGATCGCGTACCGCTTCTACAGCCTGTTTATTGCCAAAAACGTCATGGGCCTGGAGGCCAACCGCCTGACCCCGGCCCATAAGTACAACGATGGCCTGGACTACGTGCCAACCAATAAGAACGTTCTGTTCGGCCACCACTTCGCCGCGATTGCCGGCGCCGGCCCGCTGGTCGGCCCCGTGCTGGCGGCGCAGATGGGCTACCTGCCCGGCATGCTGTGGATCCTGGCCGGCGTGGTGTTCGCCGGCGCGGTGCAGGACTTCATGGTGCTGTTCATTTCCACCCGCCGCGATGGCCGCTCGCTCGGCGACCTGATCAAGTCCGAACTGGGCCCGATCCCGGGCAATATCGCGCTGCTGGGCACCTTCATGATCATGGTGATCATCCTGGCCGTGCTGGCGCTGATCGTGGTGAAGGCGCTGGCGCACTCGCCATGGGGCTCCTTCACCGTGATGGCGACCATCCCGATTGCGCTGTTCATGGGCGTCTACTCCCGCTATATCCGCGTCGGCCGCGTCGGCGAAGTGTCGCTGATCGGCTTCGTGCTGCTGATGCTGGCCATCTTCGGCGGCCAGTGGGTGCAGGAAAACCCTGCCCTCGCGCCGATGTTCACCTTCTCCGGCACTGAACTGACCTGGATGCTGATCGGCTATGGCTTCATCGCTTCCGTGCTGCCGGTGTGGCTGCTGCTGGCGCCGCGCGACTACCTGTCCACCTTCCTGAAGATTGGCACCATTGTCGGCCTGGCGCTGGGCATCCTGATCGTGGCGCCGATGCTGCAGATGCCGTCGATCACCAAGTTCATCGACGGCACCGGCCCTGTATGGTCCGGCAACCTGTTCCCCTTCCTGTTCATCACCATCGCCTGCGGCGCCGTGTCCGGCTTCCACGCGCTGATCTCCTCCGGCACCACGCCGAAGATGATCGAGAACGAAACCCACGCCCGCTTCATCGGCTACGGTGCGATGCTGATGGAATCCTTCGTCGCCATCATGGCGCTGGTGGCCGCTTCGACCATCGAGCCAGGCGTGTACTTCGCGATGAACAGCCCGGCCGCACTGCTCGGCACCACCGCCGAATCTGCAGCGCAGGCGATTTCCCAATGGGGCTTCTACGTCACGCCTGAAATGCTGACGCAGACCGCCAAGGACGTGGGCGAATCCACCATCATCTCCCGCGCCGGCGGCGCACCGACCCTGGCGGTGGGCATGGCGCACATCCTGTCCAACGTGGTGGGCGGCAAGGCCATGATGGCGTTCTGGTACCACTTCGCCATCCTGTTCGAAGCCCTGTTCATCCTGACCGCTGTCGATGCGGGCACCCGCGCCGGCCGCTTCATGCTGCAGGATTTGCTGGGCTCCTTCGCACCGTCGCTGAAACGCACCGACTCCGTGTTCGCCAGCCTGCTGGCCACCGGCCTGTGCGTGGCTGCCTGGGGTTACTTCCTGTACCAGGGCGTGGTCGATCCGCTGGGCGGCATCAACACCCTGTGGCCGCTGTTCGGCATCGCCAACCAGATGCTGGCCGCGATTGCGCTGATCCTGGCGACCTGCGTGCTGTTCAAGATGAAGCGCGCCAAATACGCCTGGGTCACCATCCTGCCGACCATCTGGCTGCTGCTGTGCACCCTGACCGCCGGCTGGCAGAAGATCTTCGACGCCAATCCGAAGATCGGCTTCATGGCCCACGCCGCGAAATACCAGGCGGCCCTGACGGACGGCAAAGTGCTGGCCCCGGCCAAGTCGATCGAGCAGATGCAGCAGGTCATCTTCAACGACTACCTCGATGCAGGCCTGGCAGCCTTCTTCATGATCGTCGTGGTCAGCGTACTGGTATTTGGCGTGCGCACCGCGCTGGCTGCCTGGAACGCCAGCCGCCCGACCCACAACGAAGCCCCGGCCCAATACGCCGCCGCGGCCAAGTAAAGCCATGCTCGGCGAAATCGTCAAGGCAGGCCGCTACCTCGGACAGAGCATGCGGCTGATGTGCGGCCTGCCGGAATACGACACCTACGTCGCCCATCGCGAGACCACCCACCCGGGTGAGCCCGTGATGAGCTACGAGGAATTCTTCCGCGAACGCCAGGAAGCGCGCTACGGCGGCGCCGGCAAGCGGGGTGGCTGCTGCTAGTAACTGGAAGTTAGAGCCAGATCAAAGTGTCGAAATTCTTAGCATTTATTCTTTGCCCGATGGAATCGTCCTTCGGCGGCGAAAATGCTCAATTTCGAACGGTCCGGCCTAAGCCAGAAACTGACCATCATCTCGGTGCTCACCACCGGCAGCGCCCTGCTGCTGGTGTTCGTGGCATTCGCCGTCGCGTCCATCCTTTCCCACACCAGCGAGGAGCGCAAGCAGCTAACCTCGCTGGCTGATGTCATCGGCGCCAACAGCGTCTCTTCCCTGCTTTATGCCGACCGGCCGACTGCCGAACAGGCCCTGGCCGCGCTGGCGGTCAAGAGCGACATCACGCGCGCCGCCCTGTTCGACCGGGACGGCAGGCTGTTTGCCTCCTACCCTGCCCAGCGCGAACCGGCGCCCATTGCGCTGGATGCGCCGCGCTTGCGGCAACTGGCGTCGGGCGAACTGGCCGAGCGTGACGGGCCGCCGTGGGCGCCGCTGCTGCGGCTTTACCGGCCGGTGCGGGTGCGCCAGCATGTGATCGGGGCGGTGATGATCGAGGCCGGCCAGGCTTCGCTGTGGCTTGGCATCCTGCGCAACCTTGGCATTACGGCGGCGGCCACCGTTTCCTCCTTCGGGCTGGCCCTGGTGCTGTCGGCGCGCTTTCGCGAAGGCATTGCGGCGCCCATTGCGCAGCTGATCGCGGCGGCGGACAAGGTGAGCAGCAGCCAGACCTACGCCCAGGTGCAGCACCAGCGCAGCGATGAACTGGGCACGCTGATCGACAGCTTCAACGGCATGCTGGCGCAGATCGAGAGCCGCGACACCAAGCTGGCGCAGTACCGCGGCGAACTGGAACGCCAGGTCAGCATCCGCACTGCGCAACTGGAAAAAGCCAAGGATTCGGCGGAAGCGGCCAGCCAGGCCAAGAGCGCGTTCCTGGCCAATATGTCGCACGAAATCCGCACGCCGATGAACGGGGTGCTGGGCATGGCCGAGCTGCTGGCGGCGACCGAGCTGACCGAGACCCAGCGCCACTACACCAGCATGGTGCGTCGCTCGGGAGAGCACCTGCTGGTGATCATCAACGACATCCTCGACTTTTCCAAGGTTGAAGCGGGCAAGCTGACCGTCGAATACATCAACTTCAACCTGCGCGAACTCCTTGACGATATCGAGAACGTGTTTGCGCCGCAGGCCCAGGCCAAGGGCATCGAGATGGAGTTTGCTGTGGCGAACAATATTCCGCTGGCGATCTGCGGCGACCCAAACCGGCTGCGGCAGGTGATCGTCAACCTGCTGGGCAACGCGGTCAAGTTCACCGACCAGGGACGGATCAAGGTGGCGGTTCGCGTGGCGGAGGAAGACGCGCAATCGGCGCGCCTGCGCATAGAAGTGCAAGATACCGGCATCGGCGTTTCACGCGAGGCGCGGGCCCACATTTTCGACTCGTTCTCGCAGGGCGATGGCTCGACTACCCGCAAGCATGGCGGTACCGGGCTGGGATTGGCGATTTCCAAGCAGCTGGTGGAGTTGATGGGAGGCTCGATCGGCGTCGACAACGCGCTGGGACGCGGTTCGGTGTTCTGGTTCACCGTGCAATTCGACAAGCGGCGCGTGGACGCGGATGATGCAGGCTTCCAGCAAAAACCGACCAAGGGCTTGCGCGCGCTGGTGGTCGATCGCCAGGCCGAGAGCGCGCTGGCGCTCCAGCGCCTGCTGGGCCGCTGGCACTTGCAGGGGCATTGCGCACCAAGCGCCGCCGATGCCTTGCGCGAGCTGCACGCGGCGGCCGCACGGGGGACGCCCTACGACGTGGCGCTGCTTGACATGGGGCTGGACGATATCGGCGGGCTGGCGCTGGCGGCCGAGATCAAGGCCGATCCCGACATTTCGGGCATCCGCCTGATCTTGCTGGCCTCCGAGCGCAATGCAGCGGACCAGGTGCAGCGCCGTGCCGCCGGCGTGGCGTTCCAGCTTATCAAGCCGGTGCGCGAGCCGGACCTGTACGACTGCATCGTGACGCCGGTGCGGGCCAATGAAGGCGTGGGCGCTGCTGCGCACGGCGGCGCATCGCAGTCCCAGGCCTCGCTGCGTCCTCGCCTCGGCCAACGCCCGCGCGCCCTGCTGGCGGAAGATAATCCCGTCAATGTGGAAGTGGCGTCGGCCATGCTGCGCGGCCTGGGCATGGAAGTGGCCTGCGCTGCCAACGGCGAGGAGGCGCTGGCGGCCGTGCGGGCGGGCGACTACGACCTGGTGCTGATGGACTGCATGATGCCGGTGATGGACGGCATGGCCGCCACCGCCGAAATCCGCCGGCTGGAGCAGCAGCGCGGCCGCGCACGCGCCACGCCTATCGTCGCCATCACCGCCAACGCCCTGCAAGGGGACCGTGAACGCTGCCTTGCGGCGGGGATGGACGATTACATCAGCAAGCCGTTCTCGCAACAGGCCCTGGCCGATACGCTTGGCCGGTGGATCGCCCTGCCCCGCCCGGCGCCTGCCGCATTGCCGGCCACGGCCCCGGACAGCCGCGCCTCCGCCAGCGCGCTATCCGTAGCTCTCGCAGTGCGCGCCGCGTCCGGCCAGGCACCACCAGCAAGCGCCGTCGGCAACCACAAGGCGCACGCCCCGCCCCCAGCCGAGCCAGCCGATGCAGGCCATGTGCGCCCCCCCCTGCAAGCCATGCCCGCAGCCATCAACCCGCTCGCGCTTGACGCCATCCGCGCCCTCAGCGCAGGGCAAGGAGAGGCATTGCTGCAGCGCGTGCTGGCCACCTTCCTGCAAGACACGCCCCGCCAGCTCGCAGCCTTGCACGAAGCGGTCGCAGAAAGCGACCCAAACACCATCCGCAAGACCGCCCACAGCCTGAAATCGAGCAGCGCCAACGTCGGCGCCGATACGCTGGCCCGGCTGTTCCGCGACCTGGAACAGCTTGCCCGCACCGGCCAGACCGATGGTGCGGCAGACCTGATAGCGCAACTGGAGCGCGAATTCCAGTCAGTCCGGCATTCGCTCAGCCTCATTCTGCCGAAGGGAGCATGAAATCATGGCAGCGCTCTATTCACCCAAACGCGGCACCGTGCTGGTGGCGGACGACGATCCCGTCATGCGCCTGTTGATGCTTGAAATGCTGGCCCAGGTCGGGCTCGACGCCGTGGAAGCGAGCGATGGCCGTGCGGCCATCGCCAGCTTCCGCGACAACGCGCCAGACCTGGTGCTGCTCGACGTCGACATGCCGCTGCTCGACGGCTTTTCCGTCTGCCGCGCCATCCGCAAGCTGGAAAGCTCATCGCACGTTCCCGTCATCATGGTCACCGGCGGCGACGACCTGGGCGCAGTCACGCAAGCCTATGAAGCCGGCGCCACCGACTTCGTCTCCAAGCCGATCAACTGGCCCATCCTCGGGCACCGCGTGCTCTATGTGCTGCGCGCCAGCGATGCCATCGCCCGCCTGCGCATTGCCGACGCCCACAACCGCGCCGTGCTGGCCGCGATCCCCGACACCTTCTTCCGCCTCAGCGCCGACGGCTACTACCTCGATTACGAAGAAGGCCATGAGCCTGGGGCCGATTTCGCCAGCCGCGAATGCGTGGGGCGCCACATCCGCGACGTGCTGCCCGCCCCGATCGCAAGCCGCATGCTGGATCAACTGTCGGCCGTGCTGCATTCCACTTCCGTGCACTCGGTCGATTACGAATTGACGCGCGACGGCGTCAGCCACCACTTTGAAGCGCGTTTGGTCGGCACAGCCTCGGGCGAGGTCCTCGGCCTGGTGCGCGACATCAGTGAGCGCAAACGCACCGAAGAACAGATCCGCAAGCTGGCCTATTGCGATAGCCTGACCGGCATCCCGAATCGCCAGGCATTCCTCGAGACGCTGGAGCGCGAGCTGGAGCGCTCGCAGCGCGAACAGCGCAAGTTCGCCATCCTGTTCATGGACCTGGACTCCTTCAAGCGCATCAACGATACGCTGGGCCATAATGTCGGCGACCTGCTGCTGCAGATCGTCACCGAGCGCCTGCGCGAAACCATACGCCCCAGCGACCACTTGAGCAGCCTGGCCCGCCTGGGCGGCGATGAATTCACGATCCTGCTGCCCGATATCGAGCGCGTGGACGACGCCCTGGCCGTCGCCCATCGCGTGAAGGACGCCATGCGCCGCCCCTTCAACCTGGACGGCCATGAAATCTTCGTCACCGCCAGTATCGGCATTTCGCTCTACCCGGAAGACGGCGAAGACTGCACCTCGCTGCTCAAGTTCGCCGACACCGCCATGTACCACGCCAAGAACTGCGGCAAGAACAACGCCAAGCTATACAGCTCCTCGCTCACGATGCAGATCATGAGCCACGTCAAGCTGGAGGTGGGCTTGCGCAAGGCCTTGCAGAACAACGAGCTTTACCTGCTGTACCAACCCCAGGTCGACGTGCCCACCACGCGCATCGTCGGCGTGGAAGCGCTGATACGCTGGCGCCATCCGGAACACGGCATCATCCCTCCCACGGAGTTCATTCCGCTTGCGGAGGAGACTGGCCTGATCGTGCCGATCGGCGAATGGGTGTTGCGCACAGCCTGCTGGCAGGCCCGCGCCTGGCAGCGCGAATGCGATCGTCCTGTCCGCATGGCAGTCAACCTCTCCGCGCGCCAGTTCAAGGATGAAAACCTGGCGCAGATCGTGCTGGCGGTATTGCAGGATACCGGGCTCGATCCGGGCCTGCTGGAGCTGGAGCTGACCGAGGGCACATTGATGGACAACGCCCTCGCCACGCTGGCCACGCTGGAACAGTTGCGCGGCATCGGCGTATTCCTGTCGATCGACGATTTCGGCACCGGCTATTCGTCCATGAGCTACCTGAAACGTTTCGACGTGCGCGCCCTGAAGATCGACAAGAGCTTCATCAGCGGACTGCCGCAGGACAGCGAAAACGCCGCCATCACGCGCGCCATCATCGCCATGGCGCACGGCCTGAAGATGATCGTGGTGGCCGAAGGCGTCGAAACGCCCGAACAGCTCGACCTGCTGAAGCACTACGGTTGCGACATGGCCCAGGGTTACCTGCTCGGCCGCCCCGCCCCGCAGGAAGCCATCAGCCAGATGCTGGGCGCATGCCCGACGGGCATCGCGTCAACTTGACAGCGGCGATCAGGTACTGCGGCGGTCCAGCATCGCGCGGGCGATGGTGCCGGCGTCGACGTATTCGAGCTCGCCGCCAACGGGCACGCCGCGCGCCAGGCGCGTCACGGCCAGGCCGCGGGCTTTCAGCATTTCGCTGATGTAGTGGGCGGTGGCCTCGCCTTCGTTGGTGAAGTTGGTCGCCAGCACCACCTCCTCCACCACGCCGTCGGCGGCGCGCGCCAGCAGCTTTTCGAGGTGGATGTCCTTCGGGCCGATGCCGTCCAGCGGCGACAGGCGGCCCATCAGGACAAAGTACAGGCCCTTGTAGGTCAGCGTGGATTCAATCATCGCCTGGTCGGCCGGCGTTTCGACCACGCATAGCTGGCGCTTGTCGCGCGACTCGTCGGCGCAGGTGTCGCAGATCTCGGTTTCGGTGAAGGTATTGCACAGCGCGCAGTGATGCACCTGCTCCACCGCCTGGTACAGGGCGCGCGACAGCATCGCCGCGCCTTCGCGGTCGTGCTGCAGCAGGTGGAAGGCCATGCGCTGGGCCGACTTGGGGCCGACACCAGGCAGGCGGCGCAGCGCCTCCGTCAGGAATTCAAAGGACTTCGCCATTGGATCAGGATTGCTTGAACGCGCTCAGGAAGTCGGCCGTCTTGGTCGGCACGAATTCGGTGATCGTGTAGCTGGCTGCTCCCGCTTCGTTGAACGGGTCCAGCTCGATCACCGCTTCGATATCGGCCCGGCTATCTGCCGTGGCAAGGATGATGCCGCCCGTGCGCGGCACCAGGCGTCCAGACATCAGGAACATGCCGTTGGCATATTGCTCGCGCAGGTACTCGCTGTGCGCGGCGAGGAGCTTGTCGATCTCCTCGGCCGGTTTAAGGTACGTGAGCGTGATGATGAACATGATGTTGGTTTAGAAAGGCATCTTGAAGCCGGGTGGCAGCGGCAGGCCGGCGGTCAGGCCGCTCATTTTTTCCGAAGCGGTGGCTTCGGCCTTGCGCACGGCGTCGTTGAAGGCGGCGGCTACCAGGTCTTCCAGCATGTCCTTGTCGTCGCCCAGCAGCGATGGGTCGATCGACACGCGCTTCACGTCGTTCTTGCAGGTCATGACGACCTTCACCATGCCGGCGCCGGCCTGGCCTTCAACTTCGATCAGGGCCAGCGCTTCTTGCGCCTTCTTCATGTTGTCCTGCATGGCTTGCGCTTGCTTCATCAGGCCGGCCAGTTGGTTCTTCATCATGGTGTGGTTCTCCGAATTTCGGTGTTGAGTATTGGGTTTAGTGCGCTGGCGTCATCGGCGCCACGATCGAGCCGGGGACGACGAAGGCGCCGAAGTCGCGCACCATGGCTTTGATAAATGGATCGGCGGCTACGGCTTCTTCAGCGGCTCGCTGGCAATTGTCGCGGTGCACCTGGGCTTCGACGCTGGTGGTGTACCAGGCCTTGCCGATTTCGGTCTCGACCCGTGCGGCGCGGCCGAAGCGTTCGGTCAGGGCGGAGGTCAGTTTTTCCACGTTGGCCGGGGTGGCCCAGGTTTCGATCGGGCAGCGGATGCGGAACACGGCCATATTGCCGTCAAAGGCACAGCTTACCAGTTCGGCCTGGGTTGCCAGCTGCTGCGCCACGCCGCGCAGCGGCAGGTGGGCGGCCAGCGCTGGCCAGTTGCCGTCCCAGCCCAATTCAGGAACCGGGGTGATGACATATTCATATGGCGCCTGGGCCGGCGCGGCGGCGCGTTGCTGCGGCGCTGCCTGCGTCATGCCGGAAATGTGGTCGGCGCCGGCCGGCACTGCGGAGTCTTCGGAGAAGTCGGTGACCCAGGGCGGGAGCTCGTCTTCATCCGCCGGCTGCTGCACTGGAGGAGCGCGGCGCTGCTGCACTTGCTGCGGGGCTTCCATCACGGCGGCGGCACCGTCGTGGTCGTCCCAAGGAGCGCTGGCTTGCATCGCCGGGGCGTCTTCCCACGGCGCCGGTGCCCGGCGTGCCGATGGCGCGGCAGGAGGCTGGGCGGCCGGTGCCGGCGACATCGCTGCGCGCGGCGCGGAGGCTGGCGCTGCAGGCGGCGATGCTGGCGCGTCGGCTTGCGGCGCTGCCGGACGTGCTGGCGCCGGCGCGCGCTGGCCGGTACGGGCAGCGGCTGCGGCGCGCGCGGCTTCCAATGCCGCCGTGATAGCCATCTTGGCTGGGCTCATCGGGCGGCTGCCGGCGGCAGCCGCTGGCTGCGGCACAGGAGCTGCAGCCTGGGCAGGTGCAGCAGCAGGCTGCGGTGCTGCCACGGCTGCTGGCGCGGGCTGCGCAGGGGCTGCAGCGGCAGCAGTTTGCGACGTGGCGACTGGCGCAGGAGCGGATGCGTTGGCAAGCTGCGAACCGCTTGGCTGCGCTGGTGCGGCTTGCGCGGCGACAGCCGGGGCACTGGCCGGAACGCTGCTCAGGTGCGAGGCACTGGCAGCGTTTGCAGCCGCTGCGGCAGCGGGTGCGACTTGCTGGACCGGCGGCGCTGGCGGCACGGCCGCAGCCGGGGCGGCGCTGGCCGGTGCGGGTTGGCCAACCGGAACACTCATGCGATCCGCCGTTGCTGCCGATGCGGCCATGGCGGCTGCAGCAGCCGCACGGGCCGGATTCGCACCGGCTGGACGAGCCGCTACCGGGGCGCCGCCCGGTTGGCCATCTGCCCCGCCGATGCCGGGCCGAAAGGCAAGCATGCGTAACAGGGTCATGGAGAAGCCGGCATATTCATCCGGCGCCAGCCCCAACTCATTCCGCCCGTGCACGGCGATCTGGTAAAACAGCTGCACTTCCTCCGCATCGAACAGGGAAGCCAGGCGCACGATATCGCTATATTCAGGCAGGTCCGCCGGCACGGCGGAAGGCACGGTCTGCGCCAGCGCAATGCGGTGCAGCAAAGTGCCCAGGTCCTGCAAGGCGCCGTTGTATGACAGCGAACGCGTCGCCATCTCGTCGGCCACCGCCATCAAATCCGCGCCATCCTTATTGGCCAGTGCGTCCAGCAGGCGCACCAGATAGGACTGGTCCAAAGCGCCCAGCATGCCCTGCACCGCATCCAGCGTGACAGCGCCGGCGGCGTAGGCAATCGCCTGGTCGGTCAGCGACAAGGCATCGCGCATCGAGCCGTGCGCGCCCTGCGCCAGCAAGCGCAAGGCCGGCTGTTCGAACACCACATTTTCCTGGCCCAGGATATTTTCCAGGTGGCCGACGATATGCCCCGGCGGCATCTGCTTCAGATTGAACTGCAGGCAGCGCGACAGCACGGTGACAGGAATCTTTTGCGGATCGGTGGTCGCCAGGATGAACTTGATGTGCTCAGGCGGTTCCTCCAACGTCTTCAGCATCGCATTGAAAGCGTGGTTGGTCAGCATGTGCACCTCGTCGATCATATAGACCTTGAAGCGTGCATTGGACGGCGCGTACACCGCCTGCTCCAGCAACTGCGCCATTTCATCGACGCCGCGGTTGGATGCTGCATCCATCTCGACGTAGTCGACAAAGCGTCCGCCGTCGATCGCGGTACAAGCCTCGCACACGCCGCACGGGGTAGCCGTGATCCCGCCATTGCCGTCCGGGCCGACGCAATTGAGCGACTTGGCCAGGATACGGGACAGCGTCGTCTTGCCGACACCGCGCGTCCCGGTAAACAGGTAGGCGTGGTGCAGGCGACCGGTATGCAACGCGTGGGTCAGTGCACGGACAACGTGCTCCTGGCCGACGAGCGTTTCAAAGTTCCGGGGACGGTATTTGCGAGCGAGGACTTGATAGGACATGAACGGAATTTTACCGTAGATAGCAAGCACTGCGGACAACATTAGACGTTTGGCCAGGCTTCGCCCGGACTTTGTCTTTTTTACAACCTCACCACCATGAGAAAGCTGCTGCTGACTGCCCTGCTGGCCTGCACCGGCACCGCCCACGCGCCGACGCTGAAGTCTGTGCTGCTGAAGGAAAATCAGAATGAAAAAAGCTGCCATTGGCAGCTTTTTAAGAATTCAAGGAGGCGAGCCTGATCTGCGGCACTTGCGGTGAACAGCTTTGGCTGCTTCGTTCCCGACCTGACCAGGTTAACCGTGCCACAATGCGCAGGGGCCCGCCCGGCGGCAATTATAGGCTATAAACCTAGCTGCTGCCAAATATCATCCACACGGGCTTTCACATCGGGCGTCATGGCGATCGTGGTGCCCCATTCCCGGCTGGTTTCCCCCGGCCATTTATTGGTAGCGTCGATGCCCATCTTGCTGCCCAGGCCACTGACCGGCGAGGCAAAGTCCAGGTAATCGATCGGCGTATTGTCGACCAGCGTGGTGTCGCGGGTCGGGTCAACGCGGGTTGTTATCGCCCAGATCACTTCCTTCCAGTCGCGGATGTTCACGTCCTCGTCCACCACGATAATGAACTTGGTATACATGAACTGGCGCAGGAAGCTCCACACGCCGAACATGACTCGCTTGGCGTGGCCCGCGTACTGTTTGCGGATCTGCACCACCGCCATGCGGTAGCTGCAGCCTTCCGGAGGCAAGTAAAAGTCGGTGATCTCGCTGAACTGCTTCTGCAGCAACGGCACGAACACTTCGTTCAGCGCCACGCCCAGCACAGCCGGTTCGTCCGGCGGCTTGCCTGTATAAGTGGAGTGGTAGATCGGGTCGCGCCGCATGGTGATGCGGTCGATGGTAAAGACCGGGAACCAGTCCTGCTCGTTGTAATAGCCGGTGTGGTCGCCATACGGGCCTTCCAGGCCATGCTCGAAGCCCGACGGATGCTTCTCGTCCGGGTAGATATGCCCTTCCAGCACGATCTCGGCCGAAGCAGGCACGCGCAACTCGCTGCCGATCGCCTTTACCAGTTCGGTGCGGCTGCCGCGCAGCAAGCCCGCAAACTGATATTCCGACAAGCTGTCCGGCACTGGCGTGACGGCGCCGAGGATGGTTGCAGGATCGGCGCCCAACGCCACGCAGACCGGATATGGCTGGCCCGGATGCTTGATGCAGTGCTCGCGAAAGTCCAGCGCGCCGCCGCGATGCGCCAGCCAGCGCATGATGACCTTGTTACGCCCCAAGACCTGCTGGCGGTAGATGCCGAGGTTCTGGCGCTTCTTGTTCGGCCCCTTGGTAATCACAAGGCCCCATGTAATAAGGGGCGCCACGTCGCCTGGCCAGCAATGCTGGATCGGCAGGCGGGCCAGGTCTACGTCATTGCCTTCCCAGACAATCTCCTGGCATGGCGCACCGCGCATTTCCTTCGGCGACATGTCCCATACTGCTTTTACCAGCGAGCCCAGGCCCATCAAGTCCTTGAAGCCCTTTGGCGGCTCGGGTTCTTTCAACTGTGCCAGCACATGCCCGATCTTGCGCAGTTCGCCGACTTCGTCCGCTCCCATGCCCAGGGCCACGCGGCGCGGGGTGCCGAACAGGTTGCCCAGCACCGGCATGTCGAAACCGGCCGGTTTCTCGAACAGGATGGCCGGTCCGCCGGCACGCAGGGTGCGGTCGCAAATTTCCGTCATCTCGAGGTGTGGCGAAACAGGCAAGCTTGTGCGCTTAAGTTCGCCCATTGCTTGCAGTTGGGAAATAAAATCCCGGAGATCGCGATATTTCATACTTTTTTACGATTTTTTTGCTCCCGACGGGCCGTCTGAGCACTTTTGGTCAAGCCGTTGATTTTATTGGTTTTTGTCAATGTGTTCACGAGAAAATCATACTCAAAAGTAATAAAGAACGACGGTGTTAGTATTGACTAGATATAATACCCCTCCTACAATTTGACCTACCTGATGAGGACATGGCCTTTATGCCAACTAAGTTGTCACTCATTACATTCACGGAGTATCCGGGCTCCACAGACATTTTAAGGAGTGTTTTTCACGAGGCGTCTGCCTCCCTCCCGGAAAAAGTTGTGTTGCAACTGGCCCCATAGACCCGCCAGCTTTAGCAAACAATGATGGCGTCCAGTCCCGTGCGACCTGTGCGGCGGTGGACGAAGATAACACTGATGTAACGACTATGGCACGTCGAATTGACCGCGTTTTAGCGCGGCGGGGACGCGTTTTGACTCTTACATTTCAGGGGAGTTCTGAATGAACAATCGATTCAATGGGTTGCTTGATAGCGCCCGCCTGTGGGCTCGCCAGCCCGCCGCGTGGATTTCCACGCAGAGCATTTCGGCACGCGGTCTGCTGACCGCCGCTCAGTCTCTGCTGAGCCTCCTGGGTATCGCTGCATTGGTCATGGCTTGCGCCATGGTTGCCCGTCCTGAACTGGCGACCGATCTGGCCCAGGCCCTGCGCGGCGCGCCGCCAGCGCCTCAACAAGTCGTCGTGGCGCCTCCGCTGTCCGAACTGATGGAAGCGCCTGCAGTGCGTCCGGCCGGCCTGGTCATCGCCACTGCCGAAGCGCAGCTTGCCGCCGAGGACAAAGACCTGGTGGGCTCCAAGAAGCAGCAGGATGCCGTTACCAACTGGCTCTCCAAGCGTTACCGCGTGGCTGGCGATGCGACCAATATGCTGGTCTCTACCGCCTACCTTACCGCTCGCGAAATCAAGCTGGATCCGCTGCTGATCCTGGCCGTGATGGCAATCGAGTCGGGCCTGAATCCGTTCGCGGAAAGCCCGATGGGGGCGCAAGGCCTGATGCAGGTGATGTCCAAGGTCCACACCGACAAATTCCAGGACATGGGCGGCGTGCAGGCTGCGCTGAACCCGGTCGCCAACATCCGCGTCGGCGCCCTGATCCTGAAGGATTACGTGGCCAAGGGCGGTTCCGTTGAAGCGGGCCTGAAATCCTACGTCGGCGCAGCCGCCTTCGAAACCGATGACGGCTATGGTTCGCGCGTGCTGGCGGAATACTCGCGCCTGAAGCAAGTCTCCGCCGGCAAGAAAGTGCCTTACATTACCCCGCCGCAGCAGGTCGCGTCCTCCGCCCCTGCCCCGGCAAAGCCGAAAGAAGCCCCGACCACCGTGGCCCAGGCTGACAAGCCGATCAGCGCAGACCAGCTGGCCGGCCTGTAATCGACCACCTGCCGCGCACGAAGCCACCCTCGGGTGGCTTTTTTATTATGCGCGGCGCAGAATGGAGGCATGTCGACCGCAAACCACTTGCTCATCTCCGAGCGGGCCTTGCAGCAAACCGTGGGCTGGATCGCCTTCCTGATGCCGGTCAGCGTGCGCCTGCTCGCCTTCCTCTCGCCGGACCAGGTCTGGACCACCAACTCCATCAGTGCCTATTACTACAGCAGTGCGCGCGACATCTTCGTCGGCGCCCTGGTGGTGGGCGGAGTGGTCATGGCGTTCTTCGATACCGGCCACCGGCGCGACCGCTGGTTTTCCATCCTGGCCGGAGCGTCGGCCATCGGCATCGCCCTTTTCCCCATGAAAATCTCGATCGGCGTCCTCAGGTCACCCGGCACCATCCTGCCCGACGACGAGAGCAAGCTGGTGGCAGCCCTGCTGCACGCCCCGCATGGCCCGCTGGGCTACCACTTCATTTTCGTTGCCGCCTTTTTCGTACTGACGTTTTACCTGGTGACGTTCCGCTTCCGCGCCAATACACCTTCCCTGCCGACGCAACAGAAATGCACGCGCAACAAGGTCTACATTGCCTGCGGCGCCCTGATGGCGGTGGCATTCGCGTGGATAGCGATCCTGGAACTGAACGGGCAGCAGCAATCGATCTTCTGGCCGGAGACTCTTGCGGTCATGGCCTTTTCGGCCGCATGGCTGGTGAAGGGACAACTGGTGCTGAAAGACGGGCCCGCGGCCACTGCCGCGGGCACCGGGGGAAGGGATTAACGCTTCTTGTCTGCCGCGACTTCGTCGCCGCGCAGTTGGGCCGCCAGCTTGTCCAGCACGCCGTTCACGTATTTATGGCCATCGATACCGCCAAAGGACTTGGTCAGCTCCACCGCTTCGTTGATCACGACGCGATATGGAATCTCAACGTGGTTCTTCAGCTCATATGCGCCAATCAACAGCACCGCGTGCTCGATCGGGGACAGTTCGCCAATGCCGCGATCGACCAGCGGCGTGAACACTTCACGCAGCTCGACCGATTGCTTGATGGTGCCGCGCAGCAGGTCGGCAAAGTACTCGCCGTCCGCCTTGTCGAAGCCATGGGCGCCGCGGATGTTGTTGACGACCTTGGTCGCGTCTTCGTTGTTCAGCAGCCACTGGTACAGGCCCTGCAGCGCGAACTCGCGCGCGCGATGGCGCGGCGTGCGGTTCTTGCTCGGGTTGGCGTGCGTCATTTTGTCAGTCATGTTCTTACCTTCTTGTTGAATTACTCGTCGTCGCCCAGGTCCTGGTGCAGTTCTTCCAGGGCGATCGACAGGTTGGCCATTTCGACGGCACAGCGGGCAGCCTCGGCGCCTTTGACAGCCATGCGGACTTCCGCCTGCTCGTCATTCTCGGTGGTCAGGATGGCGTTGGCGATTGGGATGCTGTAGTCCAGGCCCACGCGGGTCACGCCTGCGCCGGACTCATTGGACACCAGTTCGAAATGGTAGGTTTCGCCGCGGATGACGGCGCCCAGCGCGATCAGGGCGTCGAACTGATTGGATTCGGCCATCTTCTGCAGCACCAGCGGGATTTCCAGCGCGCCCGGAACAGTCACGTGCAGGATGTCTTCATCTTCCACGCCCAGGTTCTTCAGCTCCTGCAGGCAAGCGGACAGCAGGCCATGGCAAACGTCTTCGTTGAAGCGCGCTTGCACGATGCCGATGCGCAGGTTTTCGCCGGACAGGTTGGTTTCGTAGGTTGCTACGGTCATGGTGGTCCTCTTTTCTGGATTTCGGTTAAGCCGCGCTTCAGGCGGCAGGTTTGGCCATGTAGCCGGTGACTTCAAGGTTAAAGCCGGTCATCGAAGGCATCTTGCGCGGGCTGGCCAGCAACTGCATCTTGTGCACGCCTACATCGCGCAGGATTTGCGCGCCAATGCCGTAGCTGCGCAGGTCCATGCTGGCGGCGCGGCCGGTTGGGCGCACGTTCTTGTCCAGCGCTTCCAGCTGGCCGAACAGTTGCTCCGCAGTCTCGCCGCAGTTCAGCAGCACCATCACCCCCTGCTCCGCCGCCTTGATCGCCTTCATCGAGGACGACACGTTCCAGGAGTGCGTGGTGGCTTCGGTTTCCAGCAGGTCCAGGATCGATACCGGCTGGTGCACGCGCACCAGCGATTCCTTGCCAGGCGCCATATCGCCATGCACCAGCGCCAGGTGGGCCGAGCCGCTCGGTTTGTCGCGGAAAGCGATCATGCGGAAGTCGCCGTGCGCAGTGCGCAGCGGACGTTCGGCAATGCGCTCCACCATGCATTCATTCTGGCTGCGATAGTGGATCAGGTCGGCGATGGTGCCGATCTTCAGGCCATGTTCCTTGGCGAATTCCAGCAGTTCCGGCAGGCGCGCCATGGTGCCATCATCCTTGATGATCTCGCAGATCACGGAAGCCGGCATCAGGCCAGCCATCGCGGTCAGGTCGCAGCCGGCTTCGGTATGTCCAGCGCGCATCAGCACGCCGCCCGGCACCGCGCGCAGCGGGAAGATGTGGCCCGGCTGCACGATGTCGCTTGGCTTGGCGCCCTTGGCCACGGCCACCTGGATGGTCTTGGCGCGGTCCGCTGCCGAGATACCGGTGGTGACGCCTTCCGCCGCTTCGATCGACACGGTGAAGTTGGTGCCGAACGAAGTGCCGTTCTTGGCCGTCATCATGGTCAGGTCGAGCTGGTTGCAATGCTCTTCGGTCAGAGTCAGGCACACCAGGCCGCGCGCGTGCTTGATCATGAAATTGATTGCTTCCGGCGTGACGTGCTCGGCGGCCAGCACCAGGTCGCCTTCGTTTTCACGGTCTTCTTCATCGACCAGGATCACCATACGACCGGCGCGCAGTTCGGCGACGATTTCTTCGGTGCTGGAAATGGACATATTTTTTCCTTTGATGTGAGGCACAGAGCGTTTCTTTGTTAACCCGCTATTTTAAAGGATTTGGCGCACTTCCGCCCCCTCGAGCGCCGCCATTAGGAGTTTTGGCCTAGACTGAATTGCTTTTCAACCCTGAAGGAGGCAGTGATGAAGACTAGCGGTTCGGCCGTCTGGACTGGCGGCATCAAGGATGGACGTGGAGCGATCAGCACGGCAAGCGGCGCACTGCAGGCGGCGCCATACGGCTTTTCCAGCCGTTTCGAAGGGAAACCGGGCACCAACCCCGAAGAATTGATCGGCGCGGCGCATGCCGGCTGCTTCACAATGGCCCTGTCGCTGATCCTGGGCGAGGCCGGGCTGACGGCCGAAAAGATGGAAACCAAGGCCGAAGTGACTCTGGATAAAGTGCCCGACGGCTTCTCGATTTCCGCCATCCACCTCGACCTGCAGGCGAAGATCCCCGGAGCCGACAAGGCCAAGTTCGAAGAACTTGCCAATAAAGCAAAGCTTGGCTGCCCCGTCTCCAAGCTCTTCAAAGCGAACATCACCCTCACCACCACCCTCCTGTAATCCCGCGCCCGTCGCTTAGCGAGGGTCAGACCCTTCGGGTCTGACCCTGGTTTACCGGTTTCCAAAAATTTCCCTTGAACTTTTTAATTGCGATCACTATTATTAAGTCATTCGATGACGACCGTCATCATTAACCTTCAAGGAAACCACCATGAACATCAAAGATTCCGTCGTATTCATCACTGGCGCCAACCGTGGCCTCGGCCAGCAACTGGCGAAAGCCGCCCTCGCCGCAGGCGCTAAGAAAGTCTACGGCGCCGCCCGCGACCCGAAATCGGTCACCCTGCCCGGCGTCACCCCGGTCCAGCTCGACGTGACCAACCACGACGAAATCGCCGCCGTCACCCGTGAATACAAAGATGTGAGTGTGCTGATCAATAACGCCGGCATCGTCCGCGCCGGCGGCATCCTGGCCGACAACTCCCTCGAACAGGCCCGCGCCGAAATGGAAACCAACGTAATCGGCCCTATGCTGCTGAGCAAAGGCTTCGCCCCAACGCTGAAAGCCAACGGCGGCGGCGCCATCGTCAACATCCTGTCCGTGCTGGCCTGGTACAGCCAGGGCCCGACCAATACCTACAGCATGTCGAAGTCGGCCGCCTGGGCACTGACCAACGGCCTGCGCATCGAACTGGCCGCACAAGGTACGCAGGTGGTCGGCGCCCACATGGGCTATATGGATACCGACATGACCGCCGGCTACGAAGTCGCGAAGATCAAGCCGGAAGAAGTGGCAGCGCAAATCTTTGCCGCTCTGGCCGAAGGCAAGGAAGAAGTACTGGCGGACGACCTGACCCGCCAGGTCAAGTTGGGCATCAACGCTGAACTGCCGGCCTACATCGCCGCCTCACGCGCAGCCGCTTGATTGCGACAAGGTGTAGCACTGCGCGCTACCCTTGCCCAGGGACTGCAAAAGAGTTTTCAAGACGAAGACTTTCGACCGCTGGGCCAGGAAAGTAGTTGGCGATGTCCTGCTTTGCATCGCTGCCTGTGAAATCGAGGCCGGCCTTTACGAAGCCGACCTCGGTCCTGGTTTGTGCAAGAAGCACATCGCAACTCATGGCCATGGCAAACGCGGTGCACTTCGCACCTTAGTCGCAAAGCGGCACAGCTCGACAGTCATATTTCTTCCCCGACGCAGTGGTATCGCAGCAAAATCAATTGCCGATACCTTCCATCGCCAAAGCCTGGCCCAGTTGGAGCGATTAGCAATGCTCGGGGAATGAGGGAGATTTCGTTGGCCGCGCTAATTGCCGCCGGTCTTGTCGTCGCCATCTGTCGCCTGGTCAAGGTGGCTCGCCCTTACGTGGGCAAATTGCCACGCATGTTCGAATCGCTCCTGGTTGCCATTCTGACCTGCGCACTGGCCTTCCTCCTGTCGCCGCAACCCCCCCCCGTCAGCGTCTACAAAATCAGCCTGATCGCCAGTACAGATCAGCCCACGTATGCCCGGGTCGCGGTTACCGAGATTTTGATCATCGTTCCCTCCCCGGGAATGCTCTCAACGATCAATTGCGCGCCAAGCTGATCGATGCGCTCACGCATACCAACCAGGCCCCAGCGGCCATTGCTGAAACCAGCTAACGCGACTTCTTCAGGCAGGCCCTTGCCGTTGTCGATGATCGACATTCGAAATTCGTGGTTGTCGAACTCCATGCCAAAACGAATCTGTGAAGCTCCGGAATGCCGCGCGGCGTTGCGAAGCGCTTCGAAGGCTACCGCCCGGAGCTCTTCACGGACAGGAGGCTGGAATTCTTTTACGTCGCCAGTACATGACAACTTCAACGGCAACAGCGGATATTCGGCCGCAAAGGAACTGCTTAGCTCGCCTAACAGGTCCGACGCCGGCCCGCGCCGCAATCCATGCAACTTATCCTGCCCTTCCTGCAGCGCTGCCTCAACCAGGCACAGCGAGCGTTCAATTTCATCCCGCCCGTAGCTCTCCGCTGGCAGGCGATCGAGCACCTTCGCCAGCCGCAGAGATAGCACATGCACGCTTTGCAGCAAAGTGTCATGCAGGTCGCGCGCAATGCGCGTCCTTTCAGCCGCCTGGATTGCGTAACCCTCGACCGCACGCCGCGCCACATATGTAACACGAAGCTTGTATATCCCCAATAGGGCAAGCGCCAGCAGGCACACGACTAAAGTACGAAACCAAATGGATTGGTAATAGGCCGGGGGTACCTCGAAGTCGGCTACTGCATCTGCCTCACTCCGCACGCCATCATTGTTGGCCGCTCGCACGCGAAACCGATACTTCCCGGGAGCGAGTCCGGTGTACGTTGCACTGTGCACGGCCGCACCGTCTTGCCAGTCACGGTCGATACCCTCTATGCGATACTGGAATCGCACGCGCTCCGGCATGCTGAAGCTGAGGGCTGTGTAGTCGATGCGCAACCGGCCCGGGTTCGGCGGGATGGGCGTCACCGTATCCTTCGACCACTTGAAGTTGGCGCCGTCCACGTTGATGGCCCTGACATGAACTCCCGGTGGCATCTTGTTTGTCATCGGCCTTTTAGCATCCAGCCAGAAGATGCCCGCTGCAGTGGAAAACCACAGCTTGCCATCAGTGCCGGCGACCGCAGTCGGTATCGGGAACGAATTTGTTGCCGCACCGCGCAAGCCATCAAGATGGTTGACGCGCCTGAATCTTATGCGGTGCTTCACGTTTGACGCGGCACGTTCCAGTTCAGCGTTAGCAATGACGGTGATACCTGCCGCCCCATTGAGCCAAAGCGATCCGCCATATTCAACGATTCCCGACACTCCGAGGAACTGATCATCCCCTTCGCCGACAAGCCGGTGGAACCTGGTGCCATCGAAGTAATTGAAGCCGTCTGAGCCGCCAACCCACGCGCGCTTTCCATCGTCAAGTATTTGCAGGGTGGCCCCAAGCGCCAAACCGTCTTCCTCCCCGTACGATCGAACGGTGTTCTTGTCGAGCATGCGGATGCCATTATTCGGGTATCCGAACCACATCTTTCCATGACGATCGCGCGAAATCGAACTCGCATACGTTTCCAGTTCCCGATATCCGCCGCCACGCTGCCAGGCACCATCTTTCAAGCGTATGACGCCGGCCCCACGAGCCGAAACCCACAAGCCGCCCTCCGTATCCCGGGCGATTGCATGGAACTGCATCACGTTAACGTAATCGGGCAAAGGAACACGCGTCCGGATACCAGCGGCATAGTGCCAGACGCCATCGCGCCCACCCGTCCAGACATCTGCGCCATCCTTGTAGACGACACTCACTGCGGTCGCCGAATTCTGAGTCGGGAGTGCGCCCAATGTGCGAACACCGGGCGACTTCACCTCCACGCCGCCGACCCACAGGGCTCCGTCCTCTCCTGGAACAATGGCTTCCGCATCCCAATAGGCCGGCGGCAAGGCCACTCCTGACAATACAGTTCTCCTGAAGCGGTCCAGGCCGTTTTCAGTGCCGACCCAGATGTTTCCTTCGTCATCCTGATAGAAACAGTTGGCCAGGCTTCCACTCAGTCCGTTCGCCACGCCAAACGGTTCGCCTTTTTCGGTTGGCCCGTGACGGATTACTCCAACTGGCTGAGAAGACCAGACATGCTTTCCGTCGCGTTCAAACAGCATGGGGCCATTGCCACCTCTTGGACGCGGCCAATCCGGAACAGGCTTGTCTTTTCCGGGCCCGCCCAGCGGGATCAGTTCATTTGCCGAGCCTCCGGTTGCCCAAAGCGTTCCGTCGGGAGCCAGGGCCAAGCGGCCGAAACTCAGATGACGAATTCTCGCGCCAAACGAATCAGCGCCCTTTGCCAGCGCGTACACCCCCGTTTCACATCGAGCCCAAATAGTGCCGCTGGAGTCCTTGGCCAGGAAACATGAACCGGTGCGGCCTGATTCGCTTTCATCCGCAGAAGTCCAATGCTCCCCATCGAAGACGCGAAAGCCGCGCGCCGTGGATGCCCATACGCGTCCACGCGCATCCTGCGCAAAGTCCAAGACACTTGTTCCGGAAAACCCCTCTGCGGCGCCAAAGGTTCGCAGGCGCCCATCGCGCCAAACGCTTGCTCCGCCAAAACGGTACCCTATCCATAGGTCGCCGTTCTCCAGGACCCTGATTCCCCAGATATCGCTTCTCGGGCCCGCGCCGCCTCCCGAAGTGAAGCGTTCGAACTCGATGCCATCAAAGCGGTATAAACCGCCCAATGACGCGACCCACATCCACCTGTCGGGTGTTTGTGCAATTCCGATAATCGACGAAGGCGAACCGTCCTTGGCCGTCCAGCTCCTATGGTGCAGATTAATCGGACTAAAACCTGCCGTGGCTGCGCCGGAGTGCAGCGGCGAAGTCAGCAGAAACAGAATGAGGCCATTCCGAATAAGATGCAATATCCGCATTGGGGGGTGAATTCAGGTAACGAACCCGCCATTTTACGTGGTGCAGCGCGATTGCGCGGCTTAACGAACTTTGCGAACGGCCGCCCCAAGGTAGCATTCCGCGGTGCCCCCCCATTCTTGCGGAGTTCCTTATGGCGAAGGCAGGTTCAATATCGCGATTCCTGCGCAGCAAGGTGCGGGCCGGCAAGGCACAGCAGCGACTAAGCTCGATGCTCATCGCCGCCCTGCCGATCATCGACAATCATGCGTCCGATGAGGTCACGCTGCCCACAGAGCTGTAGTGGCTCTTTATGAACGCCTCACTGGCGCTGATCCTTGGTATTCAAGCTGCTCGCTGCGCGATGCGCTAAGGTCCAAAAGGTTAATGATGTTGACCCGATGCGGCCCCATGAAAGCTCCAAAAATTTACGCACTCGCCGCAGGCAGCTTTTGGCCGTTAGCGGTCCAACTCAGAGCTCGGCAAGAGCTGTTGTTGGTCGGCTGGCGAATGAAATCGATATATCCATTTAGGATTTCAACGACAGCATGCGCTCCACATAGCGGGCAATCAGGTCGATCTCGAGATTGACCTTGGAGCCGGCCTTCAAGTGCTTCAATGTGGTGACCTGGATGGTGTGAGGGATCAGGTTGATCGAGAACGAGCAGCCGGATGCGCTGTCTTCAACGCGGTTGACGGTCAGCGAAACGCCGTTCACCACCACCGAACCTTTGTAGGCCAGGTATTTCGCCAGGTCGCGCGGGGCTTCGATCACCAGTTCGTGCGATTCGCCGACCGGCTCGAACTTGCGCACCACGCCAAGGCCATCGACGTGGCCGGAGACCAGGTGCCCGCCCAGGCGCTCAGCCAGGGTCAGGGCTTTTTCCAGGTTCACGTCGGTGGTGGTGTCCAGGCCGACGGTCTTGTTCAGGCTCTCGCGCGAGACGTCGACGGTGAAGCCGGTCGCGGTCTTTTCCACCACGGTCATGCAGGCGCCGTTCAGGGCGATCGAGTCGCCCAGGCCGACATCGGCCATCGGCAGGCCGCCGGCATCCACGTCCAGGCGCACGCCTGCATCAGCGCCGCCTTCCAGCGGGGTTACGGTTTTGATTTTGCCGACTGCGGCAACGATTCCAGTAAACATAGTGATCTTTAATGAGGGTTGAATCGGGCAAGGATACGCAAATCGGCGCCGACTTGCTTAACCTCGTGGAATTTCAGGCTGTGCTTGCCGCTGAGCTCAGTCAGCGCAGGCAGGGCGAACATGCCTTGCGCATCGCCCAGCAGGGTTGGCGCAAGGTAGACCAGCAGTTCGTCCACGCAGCCTTCGCGGATCATGGAGCCATTCAGTTTGCCGCCTGCTTCGACGTGCAGTTCGTTGATCTGCCGGCGGCCAAGCTCGCGCATCAGCTCCGGCAAGTCGACTTTGCCATGCGCGTTGGGCAGCACAATGATCTCGGCGCCTTGGTCGCGCAAGATTGCTTCCTTTTCCGGGTGATGGCCGGCGGCGACGATCCAGGTTCCGCCGCCTTGCAGCACGCGCGCTTGCGGGCTGATTTCCAGTTTGCTGTCGACCACGATGCGGCGCGGCTGGCGCGGCGTTTCGACTGCGCGCACATTCAGTTGCGGGTCGTCGGCTTTCACCGTGCCGATGCCGGTCAGGATGGCGCAGGCGCGGGCACGCCAGGCATGGCCGTCGCCGCGTGCCTCGGGACCGGTGATCCATTGGCTTTGGCCGTTGTGCAAGGCGGTCATGCCATCCAGGCTGGCAGCGGTCTTCATGCGCACCCACGGCAGGCCGTGGCGCATGCGGTGGAAGAAGCCAATGTTCATTTCATAGGCCTGGTCGGCCAGCAGGCCGCTGGCGACCTCGATCCCGGCGGCGGAGAGTCGCGCCATGCCATTTCCTGCAACCAGCGGATTAGGGTCTTCCATCGCCGCGACAACGCGGCCCAGTCCTTCGCGCACCAGCGCGTCGGCGCAGGGCGGCGTGCGGCCATGGTGACTGCACGGCTCCAGCGTGACGTAGGCGGTGGCGCCGCGCACGTCGTGGCCGCGGCGTTTGGCGTCTTTCAGGGCCTGCACTTCGGCGTGGTCCTGGCCGGCGGCTTGCGTCACGCCCTCACCGATCACGACGCCGTCGCGCACGATCACGCAGCCGATGCGCGGGTTCGGGGAAGTGGTGAACAGCCCTTTTTCTGCCCATTGCAGGGCCAGTCGCATGCCTTCGAGGTCGCTGTTGATATTCATATGCTTGCGCAGGTTGCCGGTTCCAGGGCGGGATCGCATAAGCGCGCCCTGCCCTGCATATTGATCTTGATATTGCGCTGCGCGCCGGCCAGTTCAAGCGTGATGGTGCCAAAGTTGGAGGCATTCGGGTGGGCGGCGCGGCAGCTGCGTCCTGCTGCATTATATGAAATATAGGCCGGGGCTGTGTTGTCGGTGAACCTGGCCCTTACCTGCAGGCGCTCGGGCGCGGCTCTGTGGCGGGACAGGATTGCCTCTCCTTCGTCCAGGCTGCGGTTGGCGTTGGCGTCGATGACAATCAGCCAACCTTGTTGCCAATTGCCGCTTTCTGCCAGCAGGGTGACCACGCGGCGGCGGGCGATGGCCTGGGCACGGGTGTCGTTGATTGCCGCCAGCAGGTCGGCCGAAGCGGTGCGCAGCTGGCGTCCGGCAAGCATATTGCTCAGGTTCGGCAGCGCGGTGGCAAACAGGATGGAGAGGATGGCAAGGACGATCATCAGCTCCAGCAGCGTAAAGCCGGGACGCCTTCCCGCTTGCTGGCGCGTCGCCCACTTCAGCGCCAGCAGCTGCGGGAAGGCCCGGTGGCGAGATGAAGCCCGCTGCTGGTGAGTATGAGGCGTTCGCATTGCGGGTCCCTGAATCGGCTGTCGACATTGGGCGTGCCGGGCGTGGCAACAAGCTGGATGCAGTCGCGGATTTGCTGGCCATCGCAGGCCTTGCCTTCAAGCTCGTAAGCGCTGGACCTGGCGTTCCGGCCCGACCACCACCGGAAGTCGCTCACGGTATTCGCCGAAAACGCGGCGTAGCTATTAAACCGCGTGAAGTGGCGCTCCTGCTGCTGCATCAGCTCTTGTAGTGCGGCCTGCGCTTCGCTGCGGCGCATGCGGATGACCGCTTCGCTCCAGACCGGTATCGCCACGGCCGAGAGAATGCCGATGATGATCAGGGTGGTCAGCATGCCGAGCAAGGTGCCGCCGGCGGATGGGCGCGCGGTCATTGTTCCTCCTCGCGGCTGGCGGCATCGTGCAGCGCCTGCCAATCCATGATTTCACGCCAGCTGTGGCGTCGCACCGGTACCGGGGGCGTGTAGCTGGCCTGCATCACGGTCTCGGCGCCGGGGCGCGTGCCGAAGCCGATTACCGTCACGCGGTAATAGTGGGACGGCGGCGCTCCGGCTGGCGTGTACCCGACGCGCTCCACGAGGTAGCGCGGGCGTCGAAATGGCAGCACGCCCTGCCCTGTCTCCATTGCGGCGCCGGTCAGCGCGCCGTATTCCGTACCTCCGATACCTGCAAGGTCAACGGTTTGCCAGGCGGGAGCCGCGCTCCCGGGCTGCGCCGGCGTGGCGGGCACGTCGAGCGGCTGGCCAAGGCCGGCATTGATATCGCGTTCTGCATCCATCAATCCATCCTCCGCAGACTGGAAGGCAAGCAGGCGGTCCCGTTCAGCGCGGGCGGCCTTCTCGCCCAGCATCGCCATTTGTGCGGCCGATGCGCCGATCGTCAGGGCGGCGAACAGCAACAGCATCGTTACCGGAAGAGTGACGCCACGCTGGTATTCATGCATGGTGCTCTCCTTAATGGTTGCGCAAGGCGACCGTCGCCGTGAACAGCCGGCGCGCGCGACGCTGCATCGGCTGCGGCAAACCGGCTTCGTCGATACGTGCGCCCGGGTCAAGGCCCGGCAGCAAATCGTAGCTGCCAAGCCGGCCGCCCGCACGCGAACCGCGCTCACCGTGCAGCAGCAAGGCAATGCGAACGCTGGTGACGCGGCGCCAATGAGGACGCAGCGCACGCTCGGATACGGGAAGCGCGGCATCGAGGGCATCGATGCCGCTGGCGGTCAGGTAAAGGTTGGGGATACTGTCGCGCGGGCTATCCGTATCGACGCCATATAGCACGTGGAAGGCATCCACCCCACGCACCACGGCGTCCGAGCCCCAACCGTTTTCCCCCTTGTATTTGCAGCGAAGTTCAGCAACGCCGTCTCCAGCTTGGGCAATGTAGAAAATGCTCCAGGCCCATTCGCCTGGGTCGGCCGGGAAACCGGCGCAATTGAGCATGGCGCCGCCGCCCTCCGCGCCGGCGATTGCTGCAGGTGCATAGCGAATGGCGAGTACGTCGCTGCCGTTGACAGCTGGCAGCGCTGGGCCGAGGCCGTCGGCGTTGGTTGCCACACTTGCGGCGTCGCGGCCTTCGATGGCCATGGGCGACGTTGGCGCGGCGGCGACCTCCGCGCCTGGCTCGCCGGGATAGCCCGCCTGCCGCAGGGATTGGCCGATGATTGCCAGTGCGAAGCGGCCACTATCGTCAATGCGGGTATTGGCGCCGTTATGCAGGAAGTCGCTATCGGACGCGTGCAGGAGGGAGGCGGCCGCCAACGCTACCAACAGGCTGAGCGCCATCGCGACGAGGACTTCGGCCATGGCCAGGCCATGCTGGCGTGCTGTCATTGCATGTCTCCTGCGGCTGGCGGATCAACCGGATCGTTTGGAGCCGGCTGGGCGGGCGCCGCTGGCGGTGGGCCGGGCAAGGGTGGCGGATCGGCCAGCGCGATGGGCAAAGCAACGCCTGGAACGGTGGCCAAACCGGCAGCAGCCCCATCTGGCCGCCGGAAGCGCCAGCCTATCTTGATGACGACGGGCGCATCGGCGCCACCGGAGCATGGCCATTGCAACTGGCCGCCCGGCGCCGTGTCGGCGTCGCGGCAGATGACGGCGCGGGCTTGCGGCAGCACAGCCGCAAGGTGACGGCGGAACTCTTCCAGCTCTTGCCGCGCCATGGCGCCGGAATCGCAGGGCGCGCCGGCACAGGAAGCCGGTGCGCCGGAAACGCCGCTGGCATCGCTGGCGTCGAATTCGAATCCCAGGTAAGCGGAGGACTGCGCGGCGTTCGCGCGGATGTGGTCAGCAAGCGTGGCGGCAGCCTGCAGGGCTTCGGTCTGCAGGCTCGACTCCTGTCGAGTGCGCATGGCGTGGGCCTGCATCGCCAGCGCGCCGACCAGGCCGACGGCGAGCAGCAGCACGGCAACCAACACTTCCACCATGGTGAACCCAGCAAATGGACGATGCATGGCACAGCCCTCCCCTGCTGATCAAATTAGTCAGCAGAGGACTCGCGGGTTTGAGAAATATCAAGCCTTGGGAGAGAGCTCTTGACCGTCACCAACTTCTTCGATCGCGTCCTGGAATTCGGCCAGGTCTTCGAAGTTCTTGTAGACGGATGCGAAGCGGATATACGCCACTTTGTCCAGGCGCTTGAGCTCGGCCATGACGAGTTCGCCGACGAAGACCGAATCGACTTCACGCTGGCCGCTGGTCAGCAGCTTTTCTTCGATCGAGGAAACCGCCTTGTCAACGGACTCGGCGGCAACAGGGCGCTTGCGCAAGGCCAGCATCAGGCTGGCGCGCAGCTTGTCGGCCGAATACTCGGTGCGGCTGCCGTTCTTCTTGACCACATAAGGCATGGTCAGTTCGATCCGCTCCCAGGTGGTGAAGCGCTTGTCGCAGTTCACGCAGCGCCGGCGCCGCTTGATGGCGTCCCCTTCCTCCGACACGCGGGTGTCGAGGACCTGGATATCATCGTGCTGGCAGAACGGGCATTTCATGGATTGAGCGTCTCTTATTATTGAATGAAAAAGCGCCGGACCTTACGATCCGGCGCCTCGATAGTACCAACCGCTTGCTTAGGCGTAAACAGGGAATTTGTCAGCCAGCACCTTCACAGCGGCTTTCACGCGCTCGATGGTTGCTGCATCGTGCGGGTTATCCAGCACGTCGGCGATCAGGTTGCCCACTTCTTCCGCTTCGGCTTCCTTGAAACCGCGGGTGGTGAAGGCTGGCGAACCCAGGCGGATGCCCGAAGTCACGAATGGCTTCTGCGGGTCGTTCGGGATGCCGTTCTTGTTGCAGGTCATGTGCGCCTGGCCCAGGATCGCTTCCGCTTCCTTGCCGGTCAGGTTCTTGGCGCGCAGGTCGACCAGGAACACGTGCGACTCGGTGCCGCCGGAAACGATGCGCAGGCCGCGCTTGATCAGGGTCTTGGCCAGCACGTCGGCGTTCTTCACCACTTGCTGCTGGTAGGCCTTGAATTCAGGGGACAGGGCTTCCTTGAAGGCCACTGCCTTGCCGGCGATCACGTGCATCAGCGGGCCGCCCTGGATGCCAGGGAAGATCGCGGAGTTGATGATCTTTTCGTGTTCGGCTTTCATCAGGATGATGCCGCCACGTGGGCCGCGCAGGGACTTGTGGGTGGTGGAGGTCACGAAGTCGGCGTGCGGAACCGGGTTCGGATACAGGCCAGCGGCGATCAGGCCGGCGTAGTGGGCCATGTCGACCATGAAGTAGGCGCCAACGGCCTTGGCGACTTTGGCGAAGCGCTCGAAGTCGATCTTCTTGGAGAAGGCGGACGCGCCGGC
Source organism: Pseudoduganella sp. R-34 (assembly GCF_049904655.1). Lineage (NCBI taxonomy): Bacteria > Pseudomonadati > Pseudomonadota > Betaproteobacteria > Burkholderiales > Oxalobacteraceae > Pseudoduganella > Pseudoduganella sp. R-34. The sequence goes on along the minus strand of NZ_CP184572.1, from coordinate 2,544,960 downwards.
GATGATCAGCTTAGGCTTGTGTTCCTTGGCCAGGGCTTCCATTGCGTCGTAGTCGATGTCTTCTTCAGCGGTCAGGCCGTAGGAAACGACGTTGAACCATTTGCCGGACATGTTCAGCGCCATGCCGTGGGTCAGGTGGCCGCCTTCCGCCAGCGACATGCCCATGATGGTGTCGCCTGGTTTCAGGACAGCGAAGAACACGCCCTGGTTAGCCTGGGAACCGGAGTTAGGCTGCACGTTGGCTGCTTCGGCGCCGAACAGCTGCTTCACGCGGTCGATTGCCAGTTGCTCGACGACGTCCACGTACTCGCAGCCACCGTAGTAGCGCTTGCCAGGATAGCCTTCGGCGTATTTATTGGTGAGCTGCGAGCCCTGGGCTTCCATTACGGCTGGCGAGGTGTAGTTCTCAGAAGCGATCAGCTCGATGTGGTCGTGCTGGCGCTTGTTCTCGTTCTGGATAGCGGCAAACAGCTCCGCGTCAACGTTGGCGAGGGTGTGATCTTTTGCGAACATGAAATTACTCCAGTTTTTAAGGCAGATTGGATCGAATCGGGAGCCAAAAAGTGACAGGGCAGCCGAAACGCACGTTTCCATCGTGGCTGCCCAGGCGAACGGCTGTTTGAGATCTCACGTTCCCCGGTGGTTGCCCACCTCTCACCAGCAGCGCAAGCGCCAGCTAGTTTTTCGCCAGTTACGTGAGACAGTAATGGAGCCAAGATTGTAGATTAAGTGGCCAGATCCGGCAATCGTTTGGCCGGATTCGGCGGATTTCGGGGGTTATTCGGCCTAAAACCGGTAAACCGGTGCCTGACCCGCAGGGTCAGGCACCCTCTGCTCTACGGCGTGGGGCTTCGGCGCACAGGGGTCTGACCCTGCGGGTCTGACCCCGCCTTACCGGTTTGGCGTTAGAATCCCCCAAGTTAACATTGGGAGTTCGACCATGATCGTGTTAGTTACCGGCGCAACCGCTGGTTTTGGCGCCGCGATGGCGCGTGTTTTCGTGAAGAACGGCCACAAGGTCATCGCCGCCGGCCGCCGCGCCGAGCGCCTGGAAGCCCTGGCCGCCGAACTCGGCCCGAACCTGCTGCCGGTCAAGCTCGACGTCACCGACAAAGGCGCGATCCACGCAGCCCTGGCGTCCTTGCCCGCCGACTGGAAAGAAGTCGACGTCCTGATTAATAACGCCGGCCTCGCCCTCGGCATCAAAGGCGCCCACGAAGCCGACCTGGAAGACTGGGAAACCATGATTGCCACCAACTGCACCGGCCTGGTCACCATCACGCGTGCCCTGCTGCCAGGCATGGTCGAACGCGGCCGCGGCACCATCATCAACCTCGGCTCCGTCGCTGGCGCCTACCCTTATCCCGGCGGCAATGTGTACGGCGCCACCAAGGCCTTCGTCGAACAATTCACGCTGAACCTGCGCGCCGACCTGATCGGCACCGGTGTGCGCGCTACCAATATCGCCCCCGGCCTGTGCGGCGGCACCGAATTTTCTAACGTGCGCCTGAAAGACGACGCTGCCGCAGCCAAGGTTTACGAAGGCACCACCCCGCTGACCGCCGACGATATCGCCAACACGGCTTTCTGGATTGCAACATTGCCGCAACACATTAATGTAAATTCCATCGAATTGATGCCAACCTGCCAAGGATTCTCGCCATTCGCGATCAAACGCGGCTAAAATGCCGCCCCATATAAGGGAAAACCGTAAGCAATTGTTACGAGATTGTGCAAAATGCCTTGTCGCTGATTCATTTGGCGTAAAATGTTGCCGATTCTCACTTAGTAGCTCTTCTATCTATGTCGTCTGAGTTCACCTGGGATGTCCGTGTTTATTACGAAGACACGGACGCCGGCGGAATTGTCTATTACGCGAACTATTTGAAGTTCTTCGAGCGCGCACGCACTGAGTGGTTGCGCTCCCTCGGCGTTAACCAGGATATCCTCCTGCGTGAGCACGACGCCATGTTTGTTGTCAAAAATGTCAGCGCGGACTACCACGCGCCAGCGCGACTAGACGATGTAATAAAATTGACGCTTCGTATTGATAAACTGGGCCGCGCTTCGATCCAGTTTGTACAGGAGGCGTGGTGCGGCGACCGCCTCTTAAATACTGCCCACGTAAAAGTAGGCTGCGTCGACTCGGCCCTGCGCCCACGCGCCGTGCCTGATGCCGTTGCGGCCCGCATGCGCGCATAATAATTAGATTGAGAAACAATGAACGTCACCCAAGACCTTTCCTTCATCGCCCTCATCACCAACGCACACCTGATCGTTCAGTTGATCATGGCGCTGCTGCTTGCGGTTTCCGTTATCAGCTGGACCTATATCTTCAAGAAGCTGTTTGATGTGCGCGGTGCGCGCAATCAGACCATCGAATTCGAGAAAACCTTCTGGGCCGGCGGCAACCTGCACGCCCTGCATGCCAGCGCAGGCAGCAACCGCGCCAACAGCGGCGCACTGGCCCGCATCTTCGAGGCAGGCATGGGTGAATTCATCAAGGGCAAACAGGCTGCAGCTTCCAGCCGCGACATGAATATGGGCGACGTGCTGGACGGCGCGCGCCGCGCCATGCGCGCTGCTTTCCAGCGTGAGATGGATGCACTGGAAGCGCACCTGGCCTTCCTGGCTTCGGTCGGTTCCGTTTCCCCTTACATCGGCCTGCTCGGTACCGTGTGGGGCATCATGAACGCCTTCCGCGGCCTGGCCAACGTGCAGCAGGCGACGTTGTCGGCTGTGGCGCCCGGCATTGCCGAAGCGCTGATCGCCACTGCTATCGGCCTGTTCGCAGCTATTCCAGCCGTGGTGGCGTACAACCGCTTCTCGCACGATATTGACCGCCTGGCGATCCGCTTCGAGAGCTTCGTTGAAGAATTCTCGAACATCCTGCAGCGCCAGTCCCGTTGAAAGGCGAAACTGAAGATGGCTTCTTCCTTCTCCAGCAGCATGCGCGGCAGCCGCGGCGGCCGCAAGCTGAAGTCCGAGATCAACGTCGTGCCTTATATCGACGTGATGCTCTGCCTGCTGATCATCTTCATGGTGATGCCGACCTCGAACAACCCAAGCTCAATCGACCTGCCGAGCGCTGAAAAAGCATCACGCCCGCCGGACGCCTTTATCCAGGTGCAAGTGAAACCGAACGGCTCGCTGTCGATCGGCGTTGCCGGCAAGTCGGCCGAGGCGCCGGAAACCGAACCGAACCGCGATGCGCTGGTGCGCAAGCTGCGCACCCTGCACGAAAAATATCCCGAGTATCCGGTGCTGATCGCCGGCGACAAGGAAAGCAAGTACAACGATGTGATCCAATTGATTTCCGAAGCGAAGAAGATGGGGATTAACCGCGTTGGCTTGGCAACGAAGTAAGGCATGGCAATGACGATGGCAAATGCAGGCGGACCGTATCGCGTGCCGAAGCGGCACGGCGGCACGCGCGCGTTTGCGCTCGCGCTGGCGATGCACTGCGTGCTGTTTGCGTTCCTGTGGGTCGGTATTCGGTGGAACAACGACCCGGTCGGCGTCGACGCCGAAATCTGGGACATGACCACGCAGATGGCCGCACCTAAAGCGCCTGAACCGGAGCCGCAGCCTGAACCAGAGCCGCCTGCGCGCGAGCCTGAGCCGACGCCGCCTCCGCCACCGGAAGTGGTGAAGCCAGTGCAGCCTGATCCTGAGATCGCGCTGCAGAAGAAGAAAGAAAAAGAGAAGAAAGAGCTCGAACAGAAGATCGCCGAGCAAAAGAAAAAGCTCGAAGATGAGAAAAAGCGTCTGGCCGAGCAGCAGGACAAGCAAGACAAGCTGGATAAGCTGGAAAAAGAAAAAGCCAAAAAACTGGCGGAACTGAAAGAGAAGGAAAAAGCTGCCAAAGCCCGTGCTGCAGAAATGCAGCGCATCATGGGTTCGGCAGCTGCAGGCTCCACCGGAACGGCGGCACGTTCAACCGCGCCTAACCTGGACAAGGGCTATGTCGCAAAGCTGCGCACCAAGATCATGGGCCGCATCGACTATCCTGGCGCCAAGCAGGATATCGAGGCAAGGTTCATGGTCAGCCAGCTTCCTAGCGGCGAAGTCATGTCCGTGAAGAAAACGAAAAGCAGCGGTGTAGCTGCGTATGACACTGCGGTGGAGAATGCGATTTATAAGGCCTCGCCCCTGCCGAAACGCGATGACGGCACGGTGGCGCGCGAGCTTGAACTCGTGTTCAATTTGAAGGACGTACCTTGATGAACAAAGCTAAATTGATGTTCGTAGCGGCCGGCGCGGCGTTTGCGCTGTCGGCCCAGGCGCAACTGCGCGTCGAAATTTCCGGTGTCGGCAGCAACCAGATCCCGGTTGCCATCGGCCCATGCGCCAATGAAGCAGCGGCACCGGCCCAGATCTCGGAAATTATCAAGGCTGACCTGATCCGCAGCGGCATGTTCAAGGTCATCGACGTTACGCCGACCACTAACCTGATGCAGGTCGATGCCACCGGCTTGAAGTCGCTCGGCGTCGACGCACTGGCCGCTTGCGCCGTGCAGCCAGCCGGGAATGGTTCGTTCGAAGTGCAGTACCGCCTGATCTCCACCCTGGGCAAGGACCTGTCGGCCCTGAGAACACAGGTACCGAACCAGTATGGCCGCCTGGCAGCGCACAAGCTGGCGGACGACATCTATGAAAAGCTGACCGGCTTCAAGGGCGTGTTCTCGACCCGCATCGCCTACGTGGTCCAGCAAGGCCGCCAGTACCGCCTGGAAGTGGCTGACGCCGACGGCGAGAACGTGATCCCGGCCCTGACCTCGAGCGAACCAATCATCTCGCCATCGTGGTCGCCTGACGGCACCAAGGTCGCCTACGTTTCGTTCGAGCAGCGCAAACCGGTGGTCTACGTGCAGAATCTGACGACCCGCCAGCGCACCGTAGTGGCCAACGAAAAGGGCAACAACTCCGCGCCGGCCTGGTCGCCGGACGGCAAGCGCCTGGCGGTGGCGCTGTCCAAGCCCGGCAACACCCAGATCTTCATCGTCAACGCCGACGGCAGCGGCATGCGCCGCCTGACCAACGGCACCACCATCGACACCGAACCGCAATTCAGCGCCGATGGCCAGTCGATCTATTTCACCAGCGACCGCAGCGGCGGTCCGCAGATTTATCGCATGAGCGTCAACGGTGGCGAAGCACAGCGTTTGACGTTTGGCAGCTCGTACAATATCAGCCCGCGCATTTCCGCTGACGGCAAGACGCTGGCTTATATTTCGCGGCGCGATGGCGGCGCCTTCCAGCTGTTCGTATTGGACCTGGAATCCCGCCAAGAGCAACGCCTGTCCGATACCACAAGCGACGATTCGCCAAGCTTCGCTCCGAATGGCAAGTACATCCTGTACGCCACTCAGAACGGCGGCCGCCGCTCGCTGGCCGTGGCATCGACAGACGGCCGGGTTAAGCAACGCCTGAGTATTCAGGCGGGCAATATCAAGGAACCCACTTGGGGCCCTTTCATGAAGTGAAGAAGTAAAAGAAGTAAACGAGAAGTAGCACCTTTAACGACCAGGAGAAATAAAAATGCGTAACGTAAAACACGTAGCCTTCATCCTCAGCACTGCAGCCCTGCTGGCAGCTTGCTCCACCCCACAGCCAGAAACCAAGCCAGTAGCCGTGGAAGAAAAGCCAGTGGTTCAGCCACCTAAGGAAGAACCACGCGTGGTTCAGCCAGTGCAAGCACAAGTTGACGAACTGGACATCCCAGGCGGCAAGCTGGCCAACCGTTCCGTGTACTTCGACTTCGACAGCTACGTTGTTCGTGAAGACGGCAAAGAAGTGGTATCGAACCACGCTGCATACCTGGGCAAAAACCAGCGCACCATCCTGATCCAAGGCAACACCGACGAACGCGGCGGCTCCGAGTACAACCTGGCCCTGGGCCAGAAGCGTGCTGAAGCTGTGCGCAAGTCGATGGCAGCCCTGGGCGTGGCCGAGTCCCGCATGGAAGCCGTGTCCCTGGGCGAAGAAAAGCCTAAGGCTGAAGGCCACAACGAAGAAGCATGGTCGCAGAACCGCCGTGCTGACATCGTTTACAAAGCTAAGTAATTTTTTAGCTTAACAATGCCGCACTCGAGGGGCGGTGCGCAGTCTAGTCTGCGCACCGCCCCTAATTTTTTCGCAATAGAATGCGCAAAATCGAAAAACATATTCCCGCAATCTGCAGCATCGCGTTGCTGGCTGCTTGCTCCACCCCGCAGCAATTGGCAGCGTCAAAAGAGGTTGCGCAGGAAATTCAGGTGCCTCCCGAGCGCGTGATTTGTGGCCCGATGCCGCTCCCAGACACCGATATCGACGAACTGGATATCCCCGGGGGCTCCCTGGCCGAGCGGTCCGTACACTTCGACTTCGACAGCTACATTGTGGGCGAAGATGGGAAACAAGTGGCGCGGAACCACGCCGCGTACCTGGTCAAGAACAAGCGTACCGTCCTGATCCAGGGGAACACCGACGAACGCGGCGGCTCCGAGTACAACCTGGCCCTTGGTCAGAAGCGAGCCGAAGCTGTGCGCAAGACGATGGCCGCACTGGGCGTGCCAGAAGGCCGGATGGAAGCCGTCTCGCAGGGCGAGGAACAGCCCGCGGCTGAAGGCCACGACGAACAAGCATGGTCCAAGAATCGCCGTGCTGACATCGTCTACAAGGCGCGATAGGCCAACCGCCAGAGATGTCGCACAAGGGGCAGCGCGCAGTTTATACTGCGCCCTGCCCCATTTCTTTTTTTGTGCAAGGAAGAAAAAATGAAATTCACTAAGTCTGCCCTGATGGCAGCCCTGTTCGCTGCCACCCTGCCCCTGACCGCATCGGCCGGCCTGTTCGACGATGATGAAGCACGCAAGGCCATCATGGATCTCAAGTCCAAGGTCGCCAAGCTGGAAGCGGACCTGAAAAACCTGATCGACACCAAGACCGACAAGAACACCACGCTGGACATGATCTCGCAGCAGGACCAGCTCCGCGAAGAAGTTGCACGCCTGCGCGGCCAGACTGAAATTCTGCTGAACGAAATCCAGGTCGCGCAAAAGCGCCAGAAGGACTTCTACACCGACCTCGATGCCCGCATGAAGAAGCTGGAACCGCGCCAGGTAACCATCGACGGCCAGACCTCCTCGGTCAATATGGACGAACAGAACGCCTATGACAACGCGATGGCACAGTTCAAGGGCGGCGACTACAAAGGCGCGGCTGGCGCGCTGCAAGACTTCGTGAAGCGCTTCGGCGCCTCGGCCTACGCTTCGAACGCCCAATACTGGCTGGGTAACGCCTATTATGCCCAGGGCGACTGCAAAAACGCCATCACCGCTCAGCAAGTGGTCGTGAAGACCTGGCCGGATAGCCCGAAAGCCGCCGACGCCCTGCTGAACATCGCAAGCTGCCAAACCGAACTGAAGGCGGTCAACAATGCCAAAAAGACATTGCAGGAGCTGATCAAGAATTATCCAGGCACCCCAGCGGCCGCTACCGCCAAGGACCGCCTGAAATCCATCAAGTAAAAAGTGCAGGCGAGTATTTGACAGCTGGGCCGACCCAGCCTATAATCTCGCTTCTTCTTTCGACGGGTCGTTAGCTCAGTTGGTAGAGCAGCGGACTTTTAATCCGTTGGTCGCAGGTTCGAGCCCCGCACGGCCTACCATTCGAAATGAGAACCTTGGGTCGTTAGCTCAGTTGGTAGAGCAGCGGACTTTTAATCCGTTGGTCGCAGGTTCGAGCCCCGCACGGCCTACCAAGATACGCAGAGAAGCCCACGAATTTCGGTTTGTGGGCTTTTTTGTTTCTGGTCGCTCTCTGGTCCCCTCCTCGTCATTGCTGCACTTGCTCCTCACTAAAGAATTGCAGAGTACACTCATCCTTTCAATCGGTAATCGTCGCCAGATCAGATCATCAGAGGGCGGAACTAGGGGCAAATGATGGAGACCTTCAAATGCGAAAGCATCAACGAGCTTGCAAAGGCCTTTGAGGAATGTGGGCCAAACGCTTTATTCCGAGGGCAAACCAAAGAATACTTAAACACCGATTTAACGCCAAGCATCGTTACAAGCTTTAGCCGCCACGGCTGCATTCCCGAAAGAATGTTGAAGTGGACGCATTATTCGAAAGCGTTGCTGGAATCCTTCGTCAAGAACTTCGAGCAAACTTCAGACCTCGCGATTGATCAAGCTATTCTGCAACACTATGGCTGGAGGTCTTTCTTCATCGATGCTACATCTAGCCCTGCTGTAGCTTCATGGTTTGCTGCAAATCGGTACAACTCACAACAAGCGATCGAACTCAGCGAAGACTGCGACGAACTCCCTCTTTACAAAATTCGTGATTACGCAAAATATGAACCCCACCCTGGAAAGGGAGTCGTATACGCGATCAGCCGCAAAAGCTTGCGCCGTAATTCGATAAACGCCGTAGACCTAGTTGAGATTACGACGGCTCAGGGGACCCCACGATTTTTGGTACAAGACGCCTTCATGGTGGGCCGCTGGAGTCACTTCCGCCCGACTGTCTTGTCGCAAAAATTGTTGCGCCAGCCGACATACTTGCGAAATTCGCGTCCAATGCGATTCCAGATATTTCAACTGAATATTTATTTCCTAACACAAAGAATGACCCCGTCTTAGCAGCGCTGTTGGCAATACCATGGGTTAAGTTAAAGCAAGGCGAAGAGTTTCCAATTGACTTTTTTGCCAGAGGACTTCCCCTTCCTGAATATTATGAGAACTTCGTAAAAATATCTCATCCACGAACTGCGTATTATCGACGCCATTGGCTATCGCAATTTTGGCAAGATGATGGGAAAATCCATACGTATCTTACGAACGAGATGATCTATCATGGCACAGCGCCTCGGGAAAATTTCCTGCCCCATGTATACGACTTAGTTTGCCAGCAAAAACACATCGCACTTGAGTTTGATGGGCTTGCTTATCATCCGGCATTTGCGCCCTGCTCTTATACCAAAGGCATTTATTTGAAACTGGAAAATGATAAGACAGTATTTCTAACTGAGATAATCGTTCATCAAGAAGGTAGCCTACCAAAAGAAATGGGAATACCAAGGGGAATCTCAAGCAATACCCCACCGCCAGCCTCACCCATTGGGTTGCGCCCACCTGGGCGCCGACTCGAGCCACGGATTCGAACTCAGTGAAGCCAGCGCTGAGCGGAGAACAACGTCCGTTTTGACGCCAGTCAATGAAGTTCGTTGGGCGGACGACTTGCATTCCTTCTGCCGTATAATTCCCAAATCATGTCTGCCTCCCCCCTCCCGACCGAGTCCGAGTTCGCAACGGCTGAAGAAGCCGAAGCCTACGATATTTGGTTTCGGACAAAAGTACAGAAGTCGCTTGACGATCGGTGTCTCCCCGCCCCCCACGAAGAAGTAATGGCTGCACTCCGCAAGATTATCGAAGCGAAGCGTGACATCAATGCTTCCGATTCAATGGCGAGCTGAAGCGCAAGCCGATCTGGCGACGATTCTTGCCTACATTGCAGAGCGCAACCTGCAAGCCGCAACTGATCTGTACAACAAAATCGATCGCGCTGTTTCGCAGCTCCCGCTACACCCATACATATACCGATTGGGACGCGTAGCCGACACCCACGAAATGGTTGTTCACCCAAACTACCTTGTCGTTTATCGTGTTAGCGCGACTGCAATAGAAATTCTTGCCGTAGTCCATACCCGACAACAGTTTCCTTAATGATCCCGGACACCAACGGATTAAGAGTTCTTGAAGCGGCAAGCGATCTTGTGACTTTTTGCGCAATTTGCAATGCGGCCATTCTGATAACATGCCCGCCCACTGCCGAATTGCCGGGACCACATCGGAAACTCATGAAAAAAACATTCGCACTTGTCGCTGCAACCGGCGCCGTGTTCGCGGCACTGGCCGCTGGCATCTACAGCTATTCGACCGCCGGCCAGCCCGCTTCAGACACCAAGGCGGTCCAGCCGTCGGTGACGGCCAACGCAAAACCTGCAAGCACTCCTGCCGGGCCTGTGACAGTGATTGGCACCTACTTCAGCATGGAATACAGCGACACCGACGAGCCCCACGCCAATTCCGGCTATAGCCTGGATCTGTACAAGCAAGGCAATGTCGTCTTTGGCGCCATTGGTATCGCCGACGGTTCATTGGAACCATCGCAAGCGTCCATCTATGACGTTATCTACAATGAAGAACAAAAGACCATCTCGTTCAAGGCAAAGTATTCGGACGGCTCCGAATTTGTGGGCGACAAGGAGCGCGAGGCACGCGTCCAGCTAACGTTCTCGGGCAAGATCGACAAAGATCAAATCAAGGGCACCGTGACGAAACTGGATGCGTACACGCACGAACCGCGCGAGGAACCAGAATTGGCCGTCATACCAAAGTCGGACGGAGAGCCCGACGTTCCCACAAGTTTTGATGAATGGGACAAGTCCCACAGCCACCCAATACCGAAGTGGTAAATAACGTCTCTGGCCGGCAGGGTTAATTCTTATAACCGCTTGCCTCCAGGATGGCAGCAGGATCTTCGAGTTCAACAAGTTTTCGGATCGCCGCCTGCTTGTCGGAGGCGCGGTTCACATAAGCTTCGGCAATGCGCATGCCGATCCAATAGCCCGCCTCGCTCGGCCAGCCTTCCGGAGCGCTGCCGTAGTTGGCAAACCAACGCTTGAATCGTGGGCTGGCGCCAGGTTTGCGCAAGCTCTCACTGTCGGACTGCATAAACTGGCGATCGTGCTTGAACTCTTCCCACAACCACGACTCGCGCTGGCGTGCCCACGCATCGCGCTCGGGTTCGGGTATTTCGCCGGTGACCAAATTTGCGAGGTAATCGGCAACGCCCTCCCTCAAGGCTTGGCTTAACAGTGGATCGGCGAGGGCCTGCGGTGTTTCCGCCTCCTGCCAGGTGTGGACTGTTTCGTGCGCGAAGAAGCCGCGCATCCTGGTACGGAACTGTTCGGGGGTTGTGCCCGGCGGGCAGGTCACCTCGAGGCCAATTACCTGCGTGTCCGAACTGGCTGTTCCTCCTGAATTCAACGCGCCGAACACGACCTCGATTGCAGGAAGCGGGCGCTCGGGAAGCAAGCCTGAAAAGGCGAGGTAGATCGCTCTAAGGTCGCTTCGCAACGCTGGAAGGCGTGGCAGGCATTCCCTGATGGCATAGCGATAGGTGTCAGGTTTGGACGCAACGTTGCGCGCCAGGCGCTCGGCGTTGACAATGCGCATTGGGGTGAAAATCTTGACGCCTGGGCCGGCGCGATCCAGGTATTCACGTTGCAGGACTTCGGCCGTCGGCACGGCATTGTCCTTCATCAGGTTTGCAAAGCGGCGGGCATCGTCCGTGCCAATATCGACGGTGAGCGGGTTGACAGCTGCGGCAAATACCACGCTGCTCCATAGCGCGGCAACTGGAATAAGAAAATGTCTGATCATCTTTGAGGCAGGTGCGGGTAATGAGGGAATCCAGGCCGCAAGATAACACTTTATCGAATTGAAAAGAAGTTTTAGCAATATCGATTTCGATATCATGCGATGACATTTTCATCATCAGGCTTTTCAGCGGCCCCGGGTAATCGATATGTCACAAGCCCTCTTTACCTTTGTGCGTTTTCAACTAACGCACGGTAACCAACATGCAAAAGCCTTCCTCGCGTCGCAACCTCCTGGCCCTGGGCATTACGCTCGGCCTGAGCGCCTGCGGCGGCGCCTCCTCCGACGAACCGCTGGTGATCCCGGCGGCGCCAGCCGACCAGGACGCGGCGGAAGTGGTGCCGCTTCCCACCGTGACCGCTTTTGTCGACACCATCGCCACTAACCAGCGCGGCGACGCCCGCTATGCCACGCTATCCACCAATGCCGGCGTACGCGTTCTGGGTGGCTTTCTCGATGTATGGAAACCGCTGACCGAAATAGTCGATGCGGGCGTCAGCGCGCCCGCTGTTGATGGCTTCCCGGCGGTGGTCCCTTCAACCTGGAGCGGCGTAACTAACGATGGCACGCCGGACGGCAAGGTGGTCAACGCTGCTGTGCACCAGGCCAATATCGATTATGTCGTCAAAGCCACCGCAAGCCGCAGCGCGGTGCAAGTGGTGCAGGCCTACTTGGATGACCGCCGCGGCAAAGGCTACAGCGTCACCGACGGCATGGGCCCACTGACCGACGCCTGGCGCAGCGCGGCGCAGCAAGTCACCAGCATTACCACCGTCGCCAGCGACGCCACCAGCAAGCTGTATAACGATACCGGCAATAACACCGGCGTTGCCGGCAGCGCCAATGAACGTTTCGGCAGCGTGGTCGACCTTGTCAACCTGGTCGGCAACAACGCTTCCACCGAACCGGCCAAGCGTTTCTACAAATACGCCCGCCCCTACCGCTGGAGCAGCAGCGTGCAGGTGCTGCCGACACTGGTGCCGGCCAAGAGCAGCACTCCGACTACCGACGGCGGTTTCACCAGCGGCCACTCAGCCGAAGCCGTGCGCGACGCTGTCGCCATGGCGTATGCGGTGCCGGAGCGCTTCCAGGAAATGCTTAGCCGCGGCCTCGAGCTGGGTGAATCGCGCATCCTGGCCGGCATGCATTCGCCGCTGGATGTCTTGAGCGGCCGTATCCTCGGCCAGGCCAGCGCCGCGGCGAATCTGGCGGACCCTGCGAACATGGCCAGGAAAGCCGCTGCCGTCACCCAGGCGCACGCCACACTGATGGCGGCTACCGGCACCAACGCCGATACCTTTGCCACGTTCGCGCAATCGGGCACGCTCGCCGACGACCGGTTTGCCGACTATGCGACCAACAAGGCCAACTACCTGCGCCGGCTCACGTATGGCTTCACGCCTGTCTCCGCGACCAATGCCATCGCCGCTGTACCGAAAGGCGCCGAAGTGTTGCTGGAGACGCGCCAGCCTTACCTGAGCGATGCGCAGCGCCGCGTCGTGCTCAAAACCACCGCCCTGCCATCCGGCTACCCAGTGATGGATGATGCGGAGGGATGGGGCCGAATCAACCTGTTTGCCGCAGCCGACGGCTACGGGGCGTTCAGCGGCAACGTCGTCATCGTGATGGATGCCAGCAAAGGTGGCTTCAACGCGGCAGATCGTTGGCGTAACGACATCAGTGGCAACGGCAAACTGGTCAAGCAAGGCACAGGCACGCTGAAACTGGCCGGGGCAAATACCTGGAGTGGCGGTACCGAGCTGACCGCAGGAACCCTGCAAGGCGACTCCGCCTCTGCATTCGGCACAGGCGACATGTACGTACGCGGTGGAACCCTGGTGGCTAACGCCCAGACTGCGCTGAAACTGGCCGGCAACTACACCCAGTTAAGCGGCAGCACCACCCTGGAGCTGGATCTTGGCGCCGCTTCAGGCAGCCAGGGCAGCCTGGCCGTGGCATCTACCGCCACCATCGCCGGCGGAACGCTGCACGTGAAGTTCGCCAACGGCTACAAGCCTAAAGCCGGCGATGTCCTGACGCTCATCACGGCCGCCAGCCTGAAGGGAAAGTTCGCCACCATTACGGTGGATGGCTTTGCCAACGTCACGCCAAATTACAGTGCCGCTACCTTGACGCTCACCATTGGCAGCTAAGCAGTTGGCAGGAATCGGGTAACATCGCCGGCATGCTCCTACAATGCTGGCATCTTCGCCCGACCGCTCAATTGCGCCCGTTTATCGACCGCTACTGGGGCTGGGAGGGCGATTCTCCCCTTCCGCCCCGGCTTCCGCCCGGTACCGGTTCCGAGTGCATATTTCATTACAGCTCGCCTTATCTCTTGGACGGCAAAGAGTCGCCACGGGCGGTCCTGCTTTGCCTGCGCACGCGCGCCATCGCCATCGAAGCAAATGGGGCTTTCGGGTTCGTCGCAGTGCGCTTTCGTGGAGGCAGCCTGCGGCATTTTTGCGCGGCCTCGCTGTCCCGTTTGCATGACGAGGCCTGGCCGGCCCAAGCGGTCTGGGAAGATGGTGCTGAGCGCCTGTCCGACCAGTTGGCGCAGGCCGACGGCCCAGCCGCGCGCGCCGCTGCGCTCGACCAGTTCTTCCTGGCGCGCCTGGGTAAGCATGAAGACCGCAGCGGGCACGGGCTGGACTCCCTGCTCGATAAGCTCTATTACGCGCCGGGCACCAGCATTGATGCCCTGGCCGAACTATCGGGCTGGACCCGCCGCCACTTCCAGCGCAAGTTCACCGATGCCTATGGCCTCGGCCCCAAGCAGTTTGCCCGCGTCGCCCGCCTGGGTCATACGATGCGCATGCTGGCGCTCACCCCCTCCCTGCCTGCGCTCGATGCAGCATTGCGCATGGGCTATTTCGACCAGTCGCACTTTATCCACGAGACGCGCGCACTGACCGGCAGCACTCCGCAGGCAATCATCACAGGCCTGCGCGAAAAGTCCCATTTCTACAATCCGCCATCGCGGCCGGTTGCGTAGACTCGCGATTCCATTCATTCACCGGAGCCGCCATGTACCTGCTTGCCACACTCGACGTCCATCCCCAATTCCAACAGGAGCTGCTTGCCGCACTCGATCAATTGGTGGCACATTCACGTACCGAGCCCGGTACGCTGCAATATGAAGTGCTCACGGATCTGGAAAACGAGAACCGCATCATCGTGTTCGAACACTATGCCGATGCAGCAGCCTTGCAGGCGCACATGGAAAGCGCCCCCTTGCAGGCATTGGTCGCCAGGTTCGCCACCTACCTTGGTGCGCCGCCGTCACTGGTGCGCATGGGCCGGCGCAATGGCTTCCTGCGAGAGTTCTCGCTCTCCTAAGGCTGCGGGCCAAGGTATTGCTTCACCAGTGCGTCATAAGTGCCGTTGGCATGGAGGTTTTTCAGGCCGGTATTGAATGCATCGCGTACACGTACGTCGCGAAAGACAGCCCTGCGCGGGCTTTCCGGGAAGATCCGGTGGAAGGTCACAGGCTGCCTGGCATCGATTCGCGGCTCCAGCTTTTCCGAGAAGTAGCGGAAGATCATGCGGTCGCCCACCACGACGTCTACCCGGCCTGTGAAAAGAAGCTTGTTCTGCGTGATCTGGGCCGGCACTTCCCTGTAATCTGAATGGCCGCTGACAACAAGGCTGAAGCGGTCGCCCAGCACCATGCTCGCATTCTGGAAAGCTGCCACTGAATAATTGGCCAGGTCTTCAATCTGCTGGATCTTCAGGTTGCGGCGGGTGAGCGTGGTGGCGACGTTCTGGTAGACGATGTAGTTGTCCGTGAAGTAGTCCTGGCCGCCAATCCCTTCGCTGATGGACAGCAGGCCATCGAGCTGGCCGGCGCGCAGCATCGCCAGCGCCCGGGTCTGCGGAAGCATATGTCCAACCAGCTTATAGCCGCCGGACGCCAAAGCTTGTCTGGCGATGTCGTAGTCCAGGCCTGCAATGCCTGACTCCATCACATAAGGCGGCTTGGGCAAACCCATGCCGACGTGGACCTCCGGCATGACCGGCTCAGCCGCGCTCGCGGCGCAGCCTATGGCCAAGGCTAGCCAAAGCCACTTTCGCGCCAGGACTCCCAGTGCATGCCAACGCCACATTCAGCCTCCAGCTACAGCTGCGCTTCTTACACGATATACCAGGCGTGGCCGAATGCCTAGTTGCCTCGTACTGAGGCGCCTATAATTGCGCCTTTCTCAATATTCCAGGAAAGATGTTAAGAGCGATGCGAATCAGCCACTTCTTGATCATTTGTGCGGCAATGGCGCCGAGCCTCGTCTTGGCAGGTCCTGCGTGTCCGGACCAAAACGCCTGCATTGCAGGTGTGCTGGCAAGCGCCAGGGCGGGCGAACATGCGAATGAGCTTGCGCAAATGACGCACTTGACCTCCCTGGCCCCCAACTGGCAAGACACACAGAGCAGGCAGAAGACCCGGCCGGGAATTGGCTCCGAAGCGACAGGCATTGACTCTCCTGCTACCGCACTGACCGCGGTTCTGCAAAATGCGAACAAGGACTACGATCAGTTGCCGGCGTACCGCCGCGCCCTCACCCTGCAGTACTTGCAGCTAAAGCAGTACCAGGCCGCCGAGAGCGAAGCGAAGGAAGCCATCCGCCATCAACCGTCTTACGCGCCGTTCTGGTCGGACCTGGCTGCCGTTTTCATGGGCAAGGGACAGAAAGACGATGCGGTCGCGGCACTGCTGGTCGCATATAACTGGGCAAGCAACCCGACCGTCATGCGCGATGCATACCTGAAGGCTGCACAGGCAAGTGATTCGGCAACCGTTTTCAATGAAGCCGTCTCGCTGATCGACCAGAACGCGGCCAAGCTGGCCCAGGTTGAAGCGGCTTTTCCTGAGCTGATCACCGGCGCCAGGGATCCTGCAACGGGCAAGAAAGTGGCACGCCCGAGCATCGCCAGCTTTAACCGGCCAACCTGGCCCCACGCCTCATTGCGCTACGAAGAGACTGGTTCCGTCAGGCTCGCATTCCTGGTTGATGAAGAAGGAAATGTAAAGCGCGCCAGGAAGCTCAAATCGAGCGGTTACAGCGAGCTTGATAACGCAGCGCTACTGGCGGTGGCCGCCAGCAAATTCACACCAGCCGAGCAGGACGGCAAGCGCGTCGCTTCATGGCTGGTGATGGAGTATGTCTGGTCGCTCGAGTAAGCGAGCCTACGCGCGCTGGGCAGCGCTGGCTGTGGAGGAAGAAGGCTGCAGCAGGCGTCCGAGCGGCACTTCGATCCAGCGATGGAAAGCAGCGCCCGCAACCAGGCTGGCGCCCCAGGCGGCCAGCATGCCGCCGCCTTGCAGCACCGGATCGGCAGGCACGAAGCGGGTGAAGGCTGCATTCACCAGCAGGCAGACCGGGAAGTGGATCAGGAAAACCGAGTACGAGGTGCGGGCCAGTGAATTGACCACGGCCAGCAAGCGGCCTTCGCCGCTGAACTGCATGCGGCCGAAGATCACCAGCGCGCACGCCACCATGATGGCCAGCGCCAGGCGGCTGCGGAAGTTCACAGCCAGCGCCAGCAAGGCCGGCAGGAAAATCGCCGCCTGCACCAGCACTGCACCGCGCGTCTTGCGCCGCGGATCGCCGGCCCACCATGCGGCCAGGCCCAGGCTATAGCTGCCGAAGAAGTACGGCCCCCAATTGTCCCAATCGGAGTCCAGGTTGAAGTGCAGCAGCGACAGCGCGCTGCCGACGGCAACCAGGCTTGGCACCAGCCAGGCGCGGCGCACCGGGCCGCTGATGCGGGCCGCCAGCCACAGGATGGCCACGACCATGGCGTACAGCTGGAAATCAATGGCGACGTACCAGGCGCCTGCCGACAGGGACGGGAAACCGAGCACGCCATGTGCCAGCACGGCGTGCGCAGCCAGCTGGCCGACTGTCGCCGGGGCGGAAATCGAATGATGGTCCATCCACTGGCTGGCAAACGCGGACGCCAGCGCTGCAATCAGGGTCGCGGCGATGAAAGGCGGCGCGAGCTTGGCGTAACGGCGCCAGACGGCGCCCAGCGGGTCGACCATCACCGGCTGCGCACTCGGCGCCAGTGATTTGGCGGCCAGGAAGCCGCCCACCACCAGGAACACTTGCACGGCAATGCGCGCGCTGCCTCCCAGCCAGTCGATCAGGTCTGGCAGGATGAGCCGCACGTGGTCGGCCATGGGGCCGTAAAACGCCAGGTGGTGCAACACAATTAGCTGTGCTGCAACAGCCTTTAATAAATTGATCACGCCATACTTCATTACATCTGCTGCCGACTGTGCAAAAGGTCGACATGATAACCGAGCTCAGCAGATTAGAGGCGCGCGCCTAGCACCGCGTAAGTAACCAGATGTTACGCAGCCTTGCCTTCGGCCTTCTTGAACGGGCTGCGATCCGGCGCCTCATCGTGGTCGATGTTCAGCAGCAGGTGCTTGATCACCTTGTTCATCAAAGGCTGGCGGTGGCGGATCAAGACGCCGAACGTTTCCGGTCGGGCGCCCAGCGCCGCTTTCGGCTCCAGCGCGGTACGGCCGAAGGACACGCGCTTGCAGCCCAGGCCAATGGCGTCGGCAATGCCGGCGTGCAGCAGGCGCAGGTAGATCGGCAGGTCGGCCGCGGCGGCGCGGTCAAAGCCGATGTGGAAGGCGATGGCGGTCTCGCCGTCGGCAATGGTGACCAGGAACCCCAGCATCTTGCCTTCGCGCTTGAGCACACTACAGCGGAAACGCTCCCCTGCCGCCTGCTGCAGCGCCGGGAAGTACTCCGGCAGCAGTTCGAACGGACGGAAGCCGGCGTTCACCTGCACCGCCTTGTACAGGGCATGGATCTCGTCCTGCATGGCGGCTATGCCGGTAAAGTGCTCCACCGTGCATTGCGCCGCCTCGATCGGCTTCAGGATGCCGTTGCGGATGTTGGCGCGGTACTTCGAGGCCAGGCTGGCCAGGTAGTCGTCGTAGCTTTTCCAGTCTTCGCCAAGGGCCAGCACCATGTTCGGCTCCGTTTCCACGAAGCGGTAGCTGAGGTTCTTGAGGAAGGCGGCATCCTCCGCTTGCGGTCCGTGCAAGTCCTTGATCATGACGAAGTTGGCCGAGCCGGCCAGCTTTTCCGCCTGCCGCACGCGGTACAGCACTTCGGCCACCCCGTGCCAGGCCAGTTCCGGATCGACGCCGGGGGCGATGGCGATGCCGTGCTGGCCAAAGGTCAGCAGGTTGCCGCAGGTGAGCACGCGCTGGCCCAGGCTCTCGCCCAGCGCACCGAAGGAAGTCTTGCTGGCCTGGGCCAGCTTGATGTCGGCCAGCTGCATATAGAGCGCGGCCACCGGCTGTTCATCCTCGTACACCAGCGCATAGCGCGGCTCGAGGTTGGTCGGCAGCACGGTCTCCAGCGACCGCAGGTAATCGTAGGACAGGAAGAAGCCCGCTTGGGCCGTGAGCCCTTTCCATGCCTGGGCGTCGAGCATGCCGATCGAGTCGGCGATGGCGTAACGCAGTTGGGCGGGGCCGCGCAGGCGCTTGCGCACTTCGCGGCGTTCGGACAGGGCGGTTTTCACTGAGCGCAGTTTTTGCTGGATCTTCATCGTTAGAAAATTGGCAATTGGACGGCGCAGTCTACCACGGGCCGCGTTGTGCCGAATAATTTGAAGGAGGCCACGATATGCGCGCAATCGATAAATTGGCAACACCGATACCATTTTGAACATGTTAAAAACGCCAATCGACCCGAAAGGCACTGCAATGACTGCTCCGAATCCGAACTGGTACCTGCGCGCGCGGCTCAAGACCCGCCAGCTCCTGCTGCTGATCGCCATCGACGACGCGGGCAATATCCTGCGCGCGGCGGAGACCCTGTGCATGACGCAACCGGCGGCTTCCAAGCAGCTCAAGGAACTGGAAGACATGCTCGGCATCGCGCTGTTCGAACGCCATCCGCGCGGCATGCTGCCCACCATTTACGGCGAAAGCATGATCCGCCACGCACGCATGGCCTTGAGCAGCCTGGCGCGTGCGCACGAGGATATCGTGGCACTCAAGGCCGGCCTGGCGGGCCAGGTCGACGTGGGCAGCATCATGACGCCGGCATTGGGCTTGCTGCCGCGGGCCATCACGCGCATCAAGCAGCAGGTGCCGCAACTGCGCATCGGCGTGCAGGTCGAGTCCAGCAACGAACTGCTGGAGCGCCTGCAGCGGGGCACGCTTGATTTCCTGCTGGCGCGCCTTACAGGTTTCCACGACTGCGCCGAACTGCTGTACGAGGAGCTGGCGCCGGAGCCGGTCGTGGTGGTGGCTCGCGCTGGACACCCCTTGGCCGTGCGCCACGGCCTTGGCTTGCAGGACCTGGTGCATGCGCCCTGGATTACGCCGCCGCCCGGCAGCATCCTGCGCCAGCGTTTCGACCAGTTGTTCCACAACGCTGGACTGGAGCCGCCCGCCGACGTGGTCGATACCAGCGAGATTGTGCTGATCACCAGCATGCTGCAGATGAGCGATGCGCTGAACGTCATGTCGGCGGATGTGGCGCGGCGCCTTCGGGAACTGGGGCTGCTGGCGATCCTGCCGCTGGAGCTGGACTGCCGCATGGACCCTTTCGGCATCATCCGCCGGCGCGACAGCATGTTGTCGCCAGGCGCGGAACTATTGCTGGAGGCGATCCGGCGCGAGGCTTCGGCGCCGCCCCCTGCTGTGCCGGCGCCCGCGCCGACGCCTGCGGCGTATAACCTCTACGACATAGCTCTCGCGTAAAAAGTCATTGGATCGGCACCGGTGCATGCGCATAGCATGGACCGGCACACCCATATCCGGAGACCTGCCTTGAACCATATGCCCCTTATGCGCTGCCTGGCCAGTGCGCTGCTGCTGATCGCGCCGCTGGCCGGCCACGCCGCGCCCCGCGTCGAACTCAGCTCCCCCGACCGCCAGTTGCTCGTAACGATAGATACCGGCGGCCACCTGGCCTTCGCCGTCAGCCATCGCGGCACCGAACTGGTGCTGCCCACGCCAATCAGCATGACCCTGGCCGGCCTTGGCACGCTGGGCGACAAGCCGCGCCTGGCCGGCCAGCAGCGCCGCAGCATCGATACGACCGTGCGGCCGGTGGTCGCGCAGAAGTCGCGTGAAGTGCGCGACCACTACAACTCCCTGCAGCTCGACTTCGCCGGCGGCTATGCATTGGAAGTGCGCGCCTACAACGAGGGCATCGCCTACCGCTTCCACACCTCCCTGCCCGGCCAGGTCACGGTGGAAGACGAGCAGGCTGGTGTCAGGCTGCGGCCGCAGGACACCCTGTACTGGCCCCAGGAAAAGTCGATGCAGTCGCACAACGAGCACTATTACCAGGCGCTGACCATAGGCGACGCCGCCGGCAAGCTGGTTGGCGTGCCGGCCCTGGTGCGTGATGGCGGGGTGCACCTGGTGTTCACCGAATCGGGCCTGCACGACTATCCCGGCCTGTACCTGCACGGCGAAGCGGCGGGCCTGCGCGCCGTCTTCCCGAAAGTGGCGCTGGCCGAAACGGCGCGCGACGACCGCAATGTGCCGGTCACGCAGGAGGCACCCTACATCGCACGCACCGCTGGCAAGCGAAGCTTCCCGTGGCGCATCCTGGGTATTTCCGCCGACGCCGGCGGCCTCCTGCTGAACCAGATGCCCTATCTGCTGGCCGAGCCGCAAGAACTGAAGGAGACCGCCTGGATCAAGCCAGGCAAGGTGGCCTGGGACTGGTACAACGGCAACAAGCTCTATGGCGTACCCTTCAAGTCGGGACTCGATACCCGCACCTACCGCCACTACATCGACTTCGCGGCCGACAACGGCCTCGAATACATCATCATGGACGAGGGCTGGTACAAGCTGGGCGACCTGCTGGCCGTCAAGCCGGAGATCGACATGCCGGAACTGATGGCATATGCCAGGCAGCGCGGCGTCGGCATCATCCTGTGGGTGTCGTGGAAGACGCTGGACACCCAGATGACGGCGGCACTGGACCAGTTCGCGCGCTGGGGCGCTGCCGGCATCAAGGTCGACTTCATGCAGCGCTCCGACCAGTGGATGGTGAACTACTACGAGCGCGTGGCGCGCGAAGCCGCCGCGCGCCGCCTGCTGGTGGACTTCCACGGCAGCTTCAAGCCCAGCGGCCTGCAGCGCACCTGGCCCAACGTGCTGACCTTCGAAGGCGTAAAGGGCCTGGAAAACAATAAGTGGAGCGACAAACAGACGCCGGAACACGACGTCACCCTGCCCTTCATCCGCATGTTCGCCGGCCCGGTCGATTACACCCCGGGCGCCATGAACAATGCGCACCGCAAGGATTTCGTCGCCAGTTTCGACCGCCCCATGAGCCAGGGCACGCGCGCGCACCAATTGGCGATGTACATGATCTACGAAAGCCCGCTGCAAATGCTGGCCGACAGCCCTTCGCAATACCGCGCCAACCCATCCTCGCTGGAGTTCATCCGCCAGGTGCCGGTGGAATGGGACGAAAGCCGCGTGCTGCACGCCGAGCTTGGCCGCTACGTCGCCATGGCGCGCCGCCGCGGCGATACCTGGTATGTGGGCGCCATGACCGGCGCCGACGGCCGCGACCTGGAGCTGGACCTGTCCTTCCTGGGCGACGGCGGCTACCAGTTGGACAGCATGGAAGATGGGCCGAACGCCGGCGTCTTCGCCACCGACGTGCAGAAGGGCGGCGCCAGCGTCAGCCGCAGCAGCCGCCTGACGATGCGCCTCGCGCCGGGCGGCGGCTGGGCGGCGATCATCCGCAAGATGAATTGAGGAGAAGCGGATGCAAATTAATTCCCGCATTTGCGCGGCATTGATTGCCGCAACCCTTGCCGCCGGCGCAACAGCCGCAAGCCCTGCACACGCCGTACCGCCGGCCTTTGCGCCGCGCTGGCAGATCGACGGCGACGCTATCCGCTGGCAGGTGAAAGACGTCCACCGCGACCAGCTTGAAATGAGCGGCCGCCAGGTCTCGGCCGTGATCGACTACGGCAGCCAGGGCGACGGCTCGCTGCTGCTGGCGCGCACCGTGGTGTGGCCGATGTTGCGCACCATTCCCGACGACACCCATGCCAGCCTGATTCGTAAATTCGGTGCGGAAGCCTCGCCGGTCATCGCCATCGACGGCCAACCCGCCGCTGGCGAGCACCTGAAGCAAGTTCGATTCGACGGCCGCCTCGCGCTGCGTTCGGAGCTGGCGCCTGGCCTGACGCTGACGCGCACCCTGACGCCGTCGCCCAGCGAGCCGGCTCTGGTTGAGCGGCTGGAACTGGAAAATAGCGGCCAAAGCATGCTGCACTACAGCTTCGGCGCGCTGGAGCGCAGCGAAACCACGCCGGCCGATCGCGGCACCCACGGCACCTACGTGATTGAAGTGCGCTCCCCGGCCCGCGAAGGCGAGCTGGCGCCCGGCGCCCGCGTGCACGTGGACGTGATCATCAGCGGCCGCCTGCAGAACGAGATGGTCTACGTGGACGGCGGCGA
Organism: Pseudoduganella sp. R-34; assembly: GCF_049904655.1. NCBI lineage: Bacteria > Pseudomonadati > Pseudomonadota > Betaproteobacteria > Burkholderiales > Oxalobacteraceae > Pseudoduganella > Pseudoduganella sp. R-34. The sequence goes on along the minus strand of NZ_CP184572.1, from coordinate 2,522,055 downwards.
AGCCTTGCAGGAACGCGCACGCAAGGTAGCGCAATGGCGCGGCAACCTGGTGCTGGAAACGCCGGAGCCGGTGCTCGACGCCATGTTCGCCTTCTCCAAGATCCGGGCTGCGGAAAGCATCTTCGCCACGCGCGGCGGCCTGCTGCATGGGCCCGGCGGCACGCGCTACTACGCCGCCATCTGGGCCAACGACCAGGCGGAATACGTCAATCCCTTCTTTCCTTACCTGGGCGACAGCGCCGGCGTGCAGAGCGCGCTCACCAGCTTCGGCATGTTCGCGCGCTACATGAACGCAGCCTACAAGCCCATCCCCTCCTCGATCATCGCCGAAGGACGCAGCTACTGGAACGGTGCCGGCGACCGCGGCGACTGCGCCATGATTTCCTACGGCGCCAGCCAGTTCGCACTGGCACAAGGCGACCCGGGCACCGCGCGCCAGCTGCTGCCCCTGATCGACTGGTGCCTGGAATTCACACGCCGCAAGCGCGACGCGCAAGGCGTCGTGCATTCGGACAGCGACGAGCTGGAAGGCCGCTTCCCGGCCGGCAAGGCCAACCTGTCGACCAATGTGCTGGCCTACGCCGGGCTGCAAGGTGCTGCCCGGCTGGCAGCTTCGCTGGGCGATACGCAGCGTGCGACTGCGCTGCGGCAGGAAGCGGAAGCGCAACGCAGTGCGATCGAACGCCATTTCGGTGCGCGCATGGGTGGCTTCGACACCTACCGCTATTACGACGGCAACGAAAAGCTGCGCGCCTGGATCGCACTGCCGCTGGCCGTGGGCATCAACGAGCGCCAGCGCGGCACCGTCGATGCCCTGCTGTCGCCGCAACTCTGGAGCGAGAACGGGGTGCTGACCGAAGCGGGCGACAAGACCTTCTGGGACCGCGCCACGCTGTATGCGTTACGCGGCTTGCTGAAAGCGGGCGAACTGGAACGCACCATGCCCTACCTGCGCTACTACTCCGGCCGGCGCCTGCTGGGCGACCACGTGCCGTATGCGGTGGAAGCCTGGCCGGAAGGCCAGCAACGCCACCTGTCCGCCGAAAGCGGGCTGTATGCGCGGGTCATGACGGAAGGCCTGTTCGGCATCGAGGCGGCCAGCCTGCGCAGCTTCACTATCGCACCGCGCTTGCCGCATGGCTGGCCGCGCATGGCGTTGCGGCATATGCGTGCCTTCGGCGCGGGCGAAGACGGCGGCGGCATCGACATCGTCACCACGCGCACGCCGCGCGGCCAGCGCGTGCTGGTTCGCCTGGATGGAAAGACCTTGCTGGACCAGGCCTGGGACGGCAAGGCGCCGCTGCTCGTCACGCTGCCAGGCAAGATATAACCTTTTGTGCATAGATGGCGAGTAAACATTCAATTGTTCGCCACCACCAAGCTACCTAGCATGTCTCCGTCGGCCGCCTTGCGCGGCCGAATCATAACCACAACAGGAGACGCAATGAAGAACCCTTCCCAACGTGTGCGCTTGACGCTCGTCGCGCACGCCCTTGCATTGGCTTTCGCCGGGCCAGTCCTTGCTCAATCGAATGCCACCGGCAGCATCTTCGGCCAGGTTGCCAACGCGAGCGGGACTAGCATCGTGCTGGTGAACGTCGCAACCGGCGCGCGCCGCACCATCACCGTCGATGCCAACGGGCGCTATAACGCCAGCTCCATGCCGCCGGGCGTCTACAAGGTGCTGCTGATGCGCGACGGCGTCGTCGAACGCGAGCTGGAAGTGGAGGCGCTGATTGGGCAAGGCGTGGAAGCGTCCTTCGAACCCGTCCAGGCAGTGAAGGTGACCAGCCGGCGCCCGACTATCGACGTCAGCAACACGAACAACGGCGCTGTGTTCACCGCCCGCCAACTGGCTACGTTGCCGATCTCGCAAAACCTGTCCGGCATCATCCAGCTTGCGCCCGGCACTGCGCGCGGCAACACGCGCATCGGTGGTGACAGCTTCGGCGGCGCCGGCGTGAGCGAGAACGCCTACTTCATCAACGGCTTCCCGGTCACCAATGTCTATCGCCAGATCGGCTCGACCACCCTGCCCTTCTTCGCGATCGCACAGGCGCAGATCCTGCAAGGCGGCTACAGTGCGGAATTTGGCCGTTCCACCGGCGGCGTGGTGAACATCACCACCAAGAGCGGCACCAACAACTGGGAAGCCGGCGCCGTGCTGCAATACACGCCGGACTGGCTGCGCGCCAAGCCGGACAACACCTACTATCCGAACACCGGACATAACCCGAAGACCGACGGCAAGCTGCTCACCTACCGTCACAGCAACAACGCCACCGACGTCTTCGGCAGCGCCTACGTCGGCGGCCCGCTGGTCAAGGACAAGCTGTTCATGTTCGCCAATATCGAGCAGGACCGCTTCAGCACCGGCTACATCAGCAAGGATTCCGATTCGCTCAACAAGACCAACGGCTGGACCGAACGCGAGACCCGCACGCCGCGCTACCTGCTCAAACTCGATTACAACATCAGCGACAACCATCGCCTCGAGTTCACCCAGATCCACGACGAGAACAAGAAAACGCAGCAGAATTACGGCTTCGACTACGCCAGCCTGCAGCGCAACGAGGTGCGCGCCGGCGGCACCACCGGCGATGGCGTCAAGACCAACGACTCGATCGTGAAATATACCGGCTTCCTGAGCGACAGCCTGACAGTGACTGCGCTGGCGGGGCGTTTCAAGTCGACCTATCCGCAATCGCGTGAAGGCTACGTGCCGGGCGTGTACCAGGTTAATGCCCCGCTCAATGCCCAGGTGCCGGGACTGGTTTATACCAACCCGCAGGCCATCGGCGGCACCATCCAGGTGCCGAATGCGGAAGACAGGCAATCCACGCTGCGCCTGGACGTGGAGTACAAGCTTGGCAACCACGGCCTGCGCGCCGGCATCGACCGCAACAACGTCTCATCGATCAATGGCTCGGAACTGGCCGGCGGTGGCAGCTGGACCTACTTCCGCGGCGATCCCAGTAAAGCGGTTCCTGGCGGCAGGACGCCCGCATCGGGAGGTGGATACGGACTGCAAGGCTACTACGTGAACGAGTATCACCAGAGCGACTCCGCCTCGCCAAAAACCGATCAGTCGGCCCAGTACATCCAGGATCGCTGGCAGGTCACCGATACAGTGCTGCTCGACCTGGGCTTGCGCAACGAGCAGTTCACCAACAAGAACAGCTTCGGCCAGGCTTATGCAGCGCAGCGCCATATGCTCGCCCCGCGCATCGGCGCATCCTGGGACGTGCGCGGAGACAGCACCTTGAAAGCTTTTGCCAACCTTGGCCGCTACCACCTGCAAATTCCGACCAGCGTGGCATCGCGCCTGGCCGGCAATCCGGTCCACATCGACCACTACTACACCTATACCGGCGTCGATCCGAAAACCGGCGTACCGACCGGGCTGACGGAAATTTCCCCACCGGTTTCCGGCGGCAACGAATGGGGCACGCCCAAAGACCCGCGCCAGGTCGCATCGAGCAAGCTGGGTGCAACCTACCAGGACGAGCTTGCACTCGGCTTCGAGGCGGCACTGACGCCGGAGTACACGGTCGGCAGCAAGGTCACCTATCGCACGCTGCGCAACACGATCGAGGATTGGTGCGATTCGCGCCCCTTGCGCGCCTGGGGCAAGCGCAACAACGTCGATACCAGCAAATACGATATGCCATGCCTGCTGATCAATCCCGGCCGCGACAACACCCTGACGCTGGACCTGGCCGGCGATGGCAAGCTGGTTTCCATTCCATTGACGGCTGAAGACATCGGCCTGCCGAAGGTAAGCCGCGTTTATACGGCACTGGACCTCTTCATCGAACACCCGATGCGCAATGGCTGGTACGGCAAGCTGAATTACACGCTGTCGCGCACCAGGGGCAATATGGAAGGCCAGGTGATGTCCGATATCGGCCAGGCCGACATCGCCGCCACCACCTCGTTCGACTTCCCGGAACTGATGGATCACGCCAGCGGCCCCCTGCCGAACGACCATACCCACGTGCTGAAGGCCTTCGGCTACTACCAGCTTGGCCAGGAATGGACCGTGGGCGGCAACGTCAACATCGTCACCGGCGCGCCGAAGTCCTGCATCGGCAACCTGCCGGCCGCGCTCAACCAGGATGGCAAGAATCCGGCAGCCGGCTATGGCGCTGCCGTCTTCTACTGCGACGACAAGCCGGCGCCGCGCGGCTCCGCGGGCAGGATGCCGACCGATTTCCGCATCGCGCTGAACACGACTTATATGCCGCGCATGTTCAAGGGCCTGGCATTGAAGGCGGACGTGTTCAACCTGCTGAACCGCCAGACCACGCTGGCGACCCAGCCGGTCTACAACGCGGGCGCCAACACCGTCAGCCCCTACTATGGGCAGGTGCTGGGGCGCGCACCTGAACGCCAGGTGCGCTTTGCCGCGGAGTACCACCACAAGTTCTGAATCAGCGCCCCGCTTCCTTCAGGTATTCCGCACGCGCTGCCAGCGCGGTGTCGGCGAAGTCGCTGAACACGCCATCGACGCCAAGGGCGAAGAAGTGCTTGTACTCCAGCACAGGATCGCCCTTGTAGTTGCTGGCCAGGCGGCGCTTCTCGTTGCGGAAGGTGTACGGGTGCACGAACAGGCCAGCCTTGTGCGCATCCGCCACCAGCGAGGTGGGCTCCATGGTGGTGGTGTCGGCATCGTTCACCTTGCCGTCGCCGTTGATATCAGCAGCACCTTTGACGCTGACGATGTAGCGCTTCCATGGGCCGATGCCGTCGGCATAGGTCTTGATCTCGGCCAGCCCGGCCGGGGTCACCATGTCGCTGAACAGGCGCTTGTCGCCGGCCTGCGCCCAGTCGAACGGCTTGTCGTATGGCGCGGCGTAGGTCAGCGCACCGGTTTTCAGGTCGACGTCGTCGGCGTCGATCAGCTGCACCATCTTCAGCTTCGAACCTTTGCTGCGCATGTACTTCAGGCTGCCCGGCTCGAAGGACTGGATGTAGACCGGCGAGTCGCGTTCGGTCCAGCCGGCGGCCGCCAGCATCGCCAGCAGCTTGTCTTCCAGCGGCAAGCCTTGCTGGCGGTGGAAGGTCGGGTTCTTGGTTTCCGGGTAGATGGCGATATTGCGGCCGCTCTTCCTGATCATGTCGATCACTTCCTGGATGGTCGCGATCTTGTATTGGCCGTTGAATTGCTGCGGGCGTTCGGCATCGGTTGAAATGCCGCCCAAGGTCTTGATCTCCGCCAGCGTGAAATCACTGGCGAACCAGCCGTCCTGCAGTTCACCGTCGACGCTCAGCTTGCGCTTGCGGGCGGCGAATTCCGGATGTTGCGCCACGTCGGTGCTGAACGCCAGGTTCGGGTCGTGGCGGGCAATCAGCACGCCATCCTTGGTGGAGATCACGTCCGGCTCGATCGCGTCGGCGCCCAGCTCGATGGCCTTGGCATAGGCTTCCACCGTTTCCTCCGGCAGGTAGCCGCTGGCGCCGCGGTGCGCCACCACCAGGGCCGGCTTGCCGTCCAAAGTGGGAAGCGGCGCCTGCGAAGTCCCGCCACATGCCGCCAATACCGCTGCCGCTACCGCTCCTGCTATCGCCTTCTTCATCGTTGCCCCGCTGTGTAAGTTGAAAACTGGCGGATTGTAGGTAGCGAAAATGACAAGCTTGTGAATTGCGCAAGCGTGCTCGAGGTGCTTGACAACCGTTGCCTAGGCAACGTATAGTTCATTTATGAACAAACAAGCCGACCCTCGCCGCGTTGCCCGCCTGGTCAGCCGCGCCCAGAAAGCCCTGGAAGAAGAACTCGATGCCAGGCTCGCGCCCTTCGATATCACGGCGGCGCAATACGTGGTGCTGTCTGCCCTGCATGGCGGCCGCGCCAACATCGCAGCGCAGATCTGCAAGGAGCTCTCGTACAGCCCCGGCGCCATGACCCGCATGCTGAACCGCCTGGAACAGAAAGGCATGATCCAGAAAGGGCCGAGCGCCGCCAATCGCCGCACCGTGCAACTGGAACTGACCGAAGAAGGCCGGCGTCTTTTCCCCAGCCTGCTGGAAGCTTCGGGCACCGTGATCGAACAGTACTTCGGTACTTTCAGTGCGCAGGAACTGCATGCTCTCGAAGCCCTGTTGCTGAAGATGTTCGCCGGGAAGTAGATCTTTTTTTTTGCCGAATAGGTTGCCTAGGCAATGTTACATTAAGGAAGTAATGTGGAACCTTCAATCAATGTGCTGGGAGCCTATTTTCCCGACTGGCTTTTCTGCATTGCCGGCGCCACGGTGCTGTGCTTCGTGCTGCACACAGTGCTGAATGCGCGCGGCTGGCTGGCCGGCGCCCCGGCGCATCTGCTCGCGCTGGGCTACCCCGCCCTCGCCACCGTGCTGTCCCTGTCGGCGTGGCTCGTATTTTTCCAACATTGAGGTGAGGTCATGAAGAAAACCAGGAACTCCCGCCGCTGGAGCGCCATCGTGCTGGTGCTGGCCCTGGCCGCAATCGGCCTCGCCATCTACGTCGTGCGCACGATCGACCAAGCGCCGCGCACCGATGATGCCTACGTCTATGCCGACACCATCAACGTCGCCCCCGAAGTCAACGGAAGGATCGTGGAGCTGCCGGTGGCGGACAACCAGCGTGTCAGGAAAGGCGACCTTCTGTTCCGCATCGATCCCCAGCCCTTCGAGCAAACCCTGGCAAAGGCCGAAGCCAGCCTGAAAGCGCTCGACAGCGAGATCAGGCTGACCCAGCGCTCGGTCGATGCCCAGAAGTTTGCCGCCGCTGCAGCACAGGCGAACGTCGAACACGCAAAGGCCGCATCCGAGCAGGCGGGCGACACGCTGGCGCGGCTCGAACCCTTGCTCACCAAAGGCTTCGTGTCGGCCGAGCGCATCGACCAGGCTCGCACCGCCAGGCGCGGCGCGCAATCCCAGCTTAGTGCGGCCTTGCTTGATGCGCGCCGAGCCGAAGCTTCCGTCAGCGGCGTCGATGCGCTGGTCGCCAGGCGCGAAGTCGTGAAGTCCGAGATCGCGCTGGCGCGCCTGAACCTGTCCTATACCGAGGTGCGCGCGCCGGGCGACGGCATCGTGCTGAACCTGAAAACCTCGGTGGGCCAGTTTGCCGCTGCCGGCCATCCGGTGTTTACGCTGGCCAGCTCCAGCCGCTGGTACGTGGTGGCGAATTTCCGCGAGACCGACCTGGCCGGCATCAAGGCCGGCCGCCATGCCCAAGTCTACCTGCTTGGCGACACCTCCAAACGCTACAGCGGCACCGTCGAGTCCATCGGCTACGGCGTGTTCCCCGACGACGGCGGCAGCGAAGTGGCAGGGCTGCCGCGCGTACCGCGTTCCATCAACTGGGTGCGGGTGGCGCAGCGCTTCCCCGTGCGCATCCTGATCGAACAGCCAGACGCAGCGTTCCGCATCGGCGCTTCGGCCGTCGCCATGCTGAACGCGAAGTGAACATCATGGAAGCGCTGATGGCGCGTATCCGCGCCGAACTGGCGCCCTTCCCTGGCCGCATGGATGCGGTGTGGCGCCTGCTCGCGAGCTGCACCGTGGTCATCGTCTGCTCGATGGCCTTGCAAATTCCTTCGCTCTCGCTGTCGCTGATCATGGTGTTCTTCACCGCGCAGGAGAATACCGTGCTGACCCGCATGAGCGGCATCGTGCTGGGGATCGGCAGTACGCTGGCGGTGGCGTCGTCCATCCTCCTGCTCAAATTCTTCATCGACGCCCCGATGCTGCGGATTCTCGGCGCGGCGCTGGTTGCTTTCTGCGGCATGTATTTCATGCGGACCAGCAAGCTCGGCGCCATCGGCTTCCTCACCGCCCTGATCGTGGTGTATGGGCAAAGCATGGCCGACATTTACGAAGATCCCGAAGTGATGACGCGCGCCTTGTTGTGGGTATGGGTAGCTTCGACCTATCCGGTGGTGGTGACGATGATCATCCAGCGCCTGTTCCGGCCTGCGTTGCCGGTCAAGCTCCTGGTGGAAGAATATGGCCGCCAGCTTGATGAAGTCGAGCACCAGCTTGAGGCGCGCATCGCCGGTGCCGCAGCGCCAGCCTTTCACAGCGGCCAGGTCGGGCGCGGCGTGCTGGCCCTGCAGCGGCAACTGGCGTTTGCAGCCCTGGGCAATGAGGAACGCACTGCGGCGCGTGCTGCGGCCGTCGGTCGCCTGCATGCCGCGGCCGCGCAACTGGCCAGGCTGGCGCCGTTCGAAGCTTCGCAGGAGGAGCACAAGCAGATGATCGCGATTCGACAGGCTTGCGCGTCACTGCGGGAGTGTCTCGGGCATGGGACGGCCTTCACGCCGGATTCTGCAGCGCCGGCTTCGGCCGGCCTGGCTGGCACCGCAGCGGGAGCTGCAACCGGCGCGTCGCACGCGCACAGCGTGGTTTTGCGCGAGATGGCGCGGGCTTTGCACGCCGCGGCAAATGCGGACGCCGATGCCACCCCAGGTGCCGCCGGACTGGCGCGCCAAGGCGGAACCCGCTCGTCCGGTGCCGTCGGAAATCCCTTGCGCCTCGTTTACCTGCAGTTTGCCTTCAAGGCAGTCCTGGCTGCGATGATCACCTACGTCATCTACACGGGCCTTCAATGGCCCGGCATCCATACAGCAATGCAGACCTGCATCATTCTCGCCCTGCCAAGCCTCGGCGCGACCACGCATAAAGGCATCAACCGCTTGCTGGGTTGCTGCCTTGGCAGCCTGGCCGCGCTGGCGGCAACGGTATTTGTCGTGCCGCACCTCGACAGCATCGTCGGACTGCTGGCCATGTCCCTGCCCATCATCGCGCTTGGTGCGTGGATTGCCGTGGGGCCGCCGCGTTCGAACTACATCGGCGTCCAAATGATGTTTGCATTCGCACTGGCGCAACTGGGCAGCTTCGGGCCCGTCACCGACGTCACTGAGATCCGCGACCGGTTGATTGGCATTCTGCTTGGACTGGCGGTTTCGATCACCATATACGCGCTGCTGTGGCCAGAACGCGAAGGCCAGGCGCTCAAAACAGCTCTGTCGCGCCTGCGCAAGGCGGTCGCCGCTTGCGTGCACGCCGATCAACAGGGTATTGGCTCGGCGCGGCTGGAGGCCTGGGGCCTGCTGAACCAATGTCGTGAACTGCACGCCAGGGTGGCGCTAGAGCCGGGCTGGCGCGACCGCAATGCACGTCGCATCGCGAACACGCTGGCACAAGCGGAGGAGAAGCTGGCCGCACAACAGGCCAGCCATTAGGGCGATCAGGCGACCAACAGTCCCATCTCGCCCAGGATTGCCGCCGCTTGGGCGTGGGATATCACGACGCCCTTGAAGGTGCGCAAGTCGGCCAGATCCAGGCCGCCGATATCTGCCCCGCGCAGGTCGGCGCCTTCAAGGCGGGCCAGCTTGAGCACGGCTTCGCGCAGGCTGCAGCCCTCCAGCACGGCCTCGCGGAAATCGCAGCCGGACAAGTCGGCATCCGAAAAATCGAGCTGGTTCAAGGTCGCTTTGCGGAATGAAAAGCCGCGCATATCCGCGCCAACCAGCAGGCTTTCCTCGAAGCTGGCGCCCAGGTGCGACACCTCTTCGAAGGACGCTCCAGTCAGTTTGCAACTGCGGAAACTGGCCGACGCCAGCTTGCTGCGGCGCCATTTGCTGTTATTCAGGTCGCAGCCCTGGAATTGTGCATCGACCAGGTCCGCCGATTCGAAATCGGCCGACATGCCGCGGCAACGCTGCCAACTGCTGCGAGCCAGCTTGCATGCGTACAGAATCGTTTCATTGAAAGTGCAGCGCTCAAAGACGCAGTCCTGCAGGTCGAGGCGCGACAGGTCCGCCTCGTCAAAGCTGCACTGCACGAAATGGCGCACGCCTGCCGAAAGCTGCTCCACCAGCGAGTCGCGATCCATCTCCATGTTAGCGGCGCTGGGTGCGGGCGGCGTAGGCTTCGTAGATCGTCTTGGCGTCCTTGTGGGCCTGGTCGATATTGCGCAGCTTCTTGTCGTCGTCATGGCGGACAAAGAATTCTGCGTCCTGCGCATCCATCACCAGTTTGACCGCAAGCGTGTCTTTCAGGTTGTATTTTTCGAAGATGAGCGTGGTCACTTCGTCGAGATATTCTTCGTAAGTCATGATCGGTTCCTTCCGGCGCCGATTATACGCGTCATGCGGGCACTTGCCGAAACGATTCCGTATCTATATAATTCGGGCCCTTCGGGTCGTTAGCTCAGTTGGTAGAGCAGCGGACTTTTAATCCGTTGGTCGCAGGTTCGAGCCCCGCACGGCCTACCAGAAAAAGATAGAATAGCCAGCCTTCGGGCTGGCTATTTTATTATCTGCATTATGAAGCATTCCCTCTTCCTGTTCGACCTCGACGACACCCTGCTCGATTTCCGCGCTTCCGAGAAGCTTTCCTTTGAGCGCGTGCTGCGGCAGCTTGGCTTCCGTGACAGCATCGATGAAATGTTCCAGCAATATCAAGGCATCAACATCGAACTGTGGCGGGCGTTTGAAGCCGGTACGGTTTCCAAGGAATTCCTGAAAGTGGAACGCTTCCGCAAAACTTTTGCGGCAAACGGGCTGGAGATCGATCCGCAGCAAGCCAGCTACCGCTACCTGGAGTCCCTGTCCGAAACCGTGGTCCTGGTCGATGGCGCCAGTCGCCTGTGCGAAACGCTGGCCGCAGCCGGCGAAGTGGGCATCATCACCAACGGCGTGGCGCACATCCAGGACCGCCGCATTGCCAGCTCCGGCCTGGGCGATTACATCTCCTTCACTGCCACTTCCGAAGCATGCGGCTATGCCAAGCCGGATAGCCGCTTCTTCGAATACGCCACGAAAATGGCGCGTGCCTTCAACAAGGATGAAACCATCATCGTGGGCGACCGGCTGGACGCCGATATTCTCGGCGCCAACCGTTTCGGCATCGAAAGCTGCTGGTACAACCCGGGCCGTTTAGACAACGACACCGAAGCCCTGCCCACTTTCGAAGCCGCCCATCTAGACGATATCGCTCCTTTGCTCGCTTAAAAGGCGAAGCGCAGGCCGGCGTTGACCCGGCGCCCCACATCTTCCAGGGTCAGGAACTGGCTCTCGTTGTTGGCATATTCGTGCATGCGCGAATTGCTCAAGTTGATGCCGTCCAGGTACAAGGCGATCTTCGGCGTGATGTTGTAGCGCAGGCTCAGGTCGTACTGGCCGTAGGCTGCACGGGTGCGTGGCTGGGTGCTGCCGCCGCCGCAATCGACGGCGAACTTGTTGCGCCAGTTGTAGCTCACGCGCGCCGAGAAGGTCTCGTTCTCATAGAACAGCGAAGCGTTGTACGACTGCTTCGACAAGCCCGGGTAGCCGCAATCGAGGGCTGCTGCATCGTCTCGGCTGGCGGTAGCGTCGACGAAGGTGTAGTTGGCGGCGACACCAAAGCCGCGCAGCCACGCGATGCCGTTGTCGAAGGCATACTGGCCGGCCAGCTCGATACCCTTGATCTTGCCCTTCTGTCCATTGCGGATGCGGGTATCGTGCACTACTTCCGAGTACTGCGGGATGGTGATGTCTTCAAGGCGCTTTTCAAGGAAGTTCGACACATTCTTCTGGAAGATCGCCGCACCGAGGAAGTTGGTCTTGGACAGGTACCACTCATAAGAGAGGTCCAGGTTCTTCGACTCCATCGGCTTCAGGTATGGATTGCCGCCGCCGGTCTGCACGTCTCCGAAACGGCCGCCGTACCAGTTGTCGACGCCCATCTGGTTCAGCGTCGGCCGGGTCTCGGTTTTGGAGGCGGCCAGGCGCAGCACCATGTCATCGGTCAGGTCGAATTTCAGGTTACCCGATGGCAGCACGCTGTTATAGCTGTTCTCGACCGACGTCTCGACCGCCGGGCCGTAGTTCAGGATGTAGGTGGTGTCGTTCGGGCTCTTGGTCGCCGACAGCAGCACGCGGCTGATACCGGTGGAAGTCGAATTCACGCGCACCACGCGCACGCCTGCATTCGCCGACCAGCGCTCGCCTTCCCACTTCGAATCGAGGAAGATGCTCGACACCTTCTCCTTCACGCTCCAGAAGTTCGGCTTGGTGTAATCGATGGACATCGGGCCGTTCGGGAACTTGCTCTTGTCCAGGTACAGCGCCGGATCGTTCGACAGCGCCAGCGTGGACGGCTGGTTCAGGTAATTCATGTAAGCATACGGATCGAAGCTCAGGTAGCTCGCCGGCGCGCCCGGGAAGGCGTTATCCAGCGACTTCACCGTGAACAAGGATGACGGCAGCGACACGTGGTAGCCGCTGAAAGCGTTCCACGAATCGCTTTCCCACTGGTTGCGCCCGACCTTGCGCTGCGAATATGAGACGCCGGTGTCGATGCCCTTGAAGGCGCCCATCTCGTGCGCCCAGGAGGCGTTCATGCGGGCTTCGCTCAGTTCATCGGCAAAGCGCACATCCTTGTTGGACACGGCGTGGGCGCGTACCGCGTTCGGGTCCGTAATGCCGTCGCCGAACGACAGGCTCGGGATGGAGCCAAAGGTCAGCGAATCGCCATTTTTCGGCACCATGCCCGCCACGATCCACTGGTCCGGAGTCTTGGTGGTGGTTCGCGAATTCGAGACGTCGCCTTCAAGCTTCCACTCAGGTGAAGCGTTCCATTTCGCATTCAGGCCAAAGGCCTTGGTAATCGACAGCCGGTCGCCGCCCTTGACGATCATGTCGTTCGAATTGGCATCTGTCAGGATACCGGTGCCGTCGCCGACCAGGGCCGGGTTATTGGCGAAGAAGTTCGCGCCGGGACGCAGGAAGCTCGTGACCTGGTTGTTGGAGTCGTACTTCACGCCCAGTTGCACCGGGTTGTTCCAGTCGCTGATGGCGATCACGTCGTTGCGCTGGTTGAGGCGCGAATACAAGGCATCGGCGGTCAGCTTCCAGTCCGCGGAAGGGTTGTACTGCACGGTGACGTTGCTGACCAGCCGCTTGCGCGTTTCGTTCTCCTGCTGGTAGCCGAAGCTTTGCGGCATCAGCAGCTTCTTGCTGGTGACGTTGGCCATGGTCAGGCCCTTGGAATTCAGGTCGCCGTCGATCATATACACGTCGCGCAGGTTCCAGGCATCGTTGATGGCCTTGTTCTGCTTCGACGCGCGGTCGGTGTACGACAGCGAACCGGTCACGCCAAAAGTCTTGTTCTCATTGGCGAAGGAATACATGCCGCTGACGTTGGGCGTGTTCTTCTTCGAGTTCGAATCGTAGGAGTCGAATACATTGATCACGCCCGAGTGGCCGGCCTTGCCGGACAAGGGACGCGCGGTCTGGATATCGACCGTGGAGCCGATGCCGCCCTCCGGCAGGAAAGGCATGGAAGTCTTGTAGACGATGGCCTTCGAGATCAGGTCGGACGAAAGCAGGTCGAACGAAAAATCGCGGCCGCCGGTGTCGCTGGTCATGGTGCGGCCGTTGACCAGCACATTATTGAACTCGGGGCCCAGGCCACGTACCGAGATGTAGCGCCCTTCCCCGTTGTTGCGCTGGATTTGCACGCCGGTGACGCGCTGCAGCGATTCCGCAATGTTCGTATCGGGGAACTTGCCGGCGTCTTCGGCCGATACGGCATCCACGACGCCTTCTTGCAAGCGCTTGGTCGCGAGCGAGGACGCCAGCGAAGCGCGCACGCCACTCACCACCACCTTGGCAGAAGGATCGATCTGCTCTTCCGCCGTTTGAGCATTGGCACCCAGCGGCAGCAGGATCTCTGCGATCAGCGCCGCCAATACAGTCTTACGCATAAATTGTCTCCGTTATTTTGGTTTTGGTGAGCCAATGTTACGCAGGGCTTGCAATATCAAAGTATTGCGTCTTTCAGTATTGATATTCCGAAAACGTATGAGTCAGCCTGGCCCGCTGGCTGCGCGCGAGCACGATGCCTGATGTCGGATTTATGCAACCCGTGACTATTCGATAGTTTGCTGACAGCAACAGAAGTTACAATTTGCACTCTGAAAATTTCGGGATTCCCAGTGTCTGATAACGTATACGCCGCGCCGAGCGCCAACCTTGATGAACATTTCCATTCCGGCGTGGAAGACCGCTTTTACGTGGTCTCCACGCGCAAGATGCTGATCCTGTTCTTCCTCACCTTCGGCCTGTTCCAGCTGCACTGGAATTTCCAGAACTGGCAGCGGCACAAGCGCGCTACCGGGGATGACGTCTGGCCGCTGCCGCGCGCGCTGTTCGCCCTCTTCTTTACGCATACCCTGTACCACGAAGTGGCCGACTACGACCCCAGCGGCAAAGGCCGCAGCTGGAACAGCGACACCTACGCGACCGGCATGGTGTTCCTGATGCTCGCTGGCTACGCCTTGTCATGGGCCGGCACCGGCTCGCTGCTCCTGGACGTGGTCTCGATCCTGCTGTTGATCCCCACTGGCCTGCTGCTGAAGCAGGTCCAGCTGGAAATCAACATCCGCAGCGGCGACCCGGCCGGCAGCAGCAACGACAACTTCACCGCGGCCAATATCGCCTGGTGCGTGCTCGGCGCATTAGCCTGGTTCTTCTTCGCCATCGGCCTGCTGCTCGTTCGTTGATGAACGCCGGCGCCGCGCGCTAATCGGCCTTGTGCCCTGCCAGCGCGATCTCCGGCAGGAACAGCAGCACAATCAGTCCTAGCAGGACCAGCAGCGCGCCGGCGCCAAAGACGCCGGCAATTGCGTGGCGATAGACGGCCACCGTCGAAGCCAGCACGCTGACGCCGGGCCCGACGGCCGCCACGGCGTTCACGCCGTGGACATGCAGCGAATGCGCCAGCATGGCTCCCGAACCGGTCACGCCCAGCAAGCCGCCCAGCGAGCGGAAGAAAGTCAGCATCGCCGTCCCCACGCCGCGCCGCGGCAGCGGCAAGGCGTTCTGCACCGCGATCGTCATGTTCGGCATCACCAGGCCCAGGCCGGCGCCGAGCAGGAAGATCGCCGGCTCGATGACCCAGTAGCCCCACCCGGACTCCATGCCCAGCGCCAGGGTGCTGAACGCCACCAGCGCGGCGACCAGTCCAGCCACTTGCACGCCCTTGTACTTGCCGGTGCGCGCCAGCCTGCGGCCGCTCAGCATGGAAGAACCGACCAGGCCAATCATCATGGCCACGGTAAGCAGGCCGGAGCTGGCCGGGCTGCTGCCCATCACCACCTGGAAGAACAGCGGGAAGAACACGGTCGCGCCCATCAGGCCCATGAAGGTCAGCGCCATCACCACGCTGGCGATATTGAAGACGCGGTTGCCGAACAAATCCGGCGGCAGCACAGGCTCCGGCACCTTGCGTACATGCATGGCCAGCCAGGCGCCCAGCACCACGGCCACCGCGCTGCACACCTGCACCTGCAGGGAATCCCAAGGCCATTCCGTGCCGCCCAGCGCCAGCACCAGCAGCGCCGACGTGATCGAGCCGGTCATTAGCACGGAGCCCAGATAATCGACACGGTGCGCATGGTGCACCTTTTCCTTGTGCAGCGCCCGTGCGATGGCATAGAAGGCCACGGCGCCAACCGGCAGGTTGACGTAGAACGTCCAGTGCCACGACAAGGCGTCGGTAATCAGGCCGCCCAGCACCGGCCCAAGCAGGCTGGTGGCGGCATACACCACCGGCACCATGCCCATGCGCTTGCCGCGTTCCGCCGGCGGGATGATGTCGGCAATGATGATCTGGGCCAGCGGCAGGAAGCCGCCCGCGCCCACGCCCTGCATCGCGCGGAACACGATCAGCTGCGTCATGTTCTGCGACAGGCCGCACAGCGCGGAGCCAAGCAGGAAGGCGCCCATGGCGGCGAAGATCATCGGGCGACGGCCGTACTGGTCGGCCAGCTTGCCGTACAGCGGCATGGTGGCAGTGGAAGCCAGCACATAGGCGGTGACCACCCACGACAGGTGGGCCATGCCGCCCAGGTCGGCCACGATGCGCGGCAAGGCGGTGGCGACGATGCTCTGGTCCAGCGCACTGAGGCCCAGCACGGCCATCATGGCCAGGTAGACAGCGCGGATTTCGCGCTCGGTAACAGCGGTGTCCTTCATGGTGCTCCGATGATGTTCAGGGGTTCAATGGCGGCTTCCAGCGCAGCCAGCTGGGCCGGCGTCAGGCGGGCGATGCGCTGCGCCATCCAGTCGCGGCGCTTGTCGCGCAAGGCTTCGATGCACGCGGCGCCATGCGCCGTCGCCTGCAGGCCGGAGCGGCGCCGGTCTTGCGGATCGGGCGCGCTGCGCTGCACCAGCCCCGCCTCCTCCATCGCCTTGACATGGCCGCTCATGGTGGCGGTGCGCACGTTTTCCATGCGCGCCAGTTCGGCCACGCCGATGCCAGGCTGTTCCTGGATGATGGCCAGCAGCATGTACTGCACCAAGGGGATATCGCCGCCGTTTTCGCTGGCGTCGCGGCGCATCTCGCGCACCAGCCGTTTCAGCGTCAGGCGCAGCTCTTCACTGGCGGCGAGCACGCGCGGCGTCAGGATCGCTTCATGTTTTTTCGGCATCGGCCATATAGTTAGGTAGGCTACCTACATATATTGCCAGATTTCTCCTTGCCGCGCAAAAGCGCCAGCAAATGCTGGCGTGCCGCCGCTGGCGCCATGCCCTTTTCCTGCAGGTGCGGCAGCAGCTTTTCGAACAGTTCGCGGCGCCGGACTCCGGCCTCCGAGATACCGCGCCGGTCGCTGAAAAAGTCCATCAGCGTCGAGCCGCACAGGCAATTGCGATAGGCTTCGACGATCGCAACGCTGTCGTCGTCGAAGCTTTGCTTGAGGCCAGTGATGTCCTTGCGCACCGATTGGGTCTGCTGCATGAATTCCTGCGCCGTGGCGAAAGCCCGCCCGCAATTGCCGCAATGCTTGGGGAAGGCCGATGCAGGCAAGGCTTGCAAACCCTCAAAGAAAAGACCTTCGTCCATTTTTGCAACCTCTTTCTTCCAGTGCGCTGCAATTTATGAGACAGTGAATCTTTCGCGCCGCGGAGCACATATGACCCTGCAGGAGCATTGCCGTATCGAGCCGCTGGAACGCGCCCGCGCGCTGCATGCCAGCTTCTATACCGACCAGCAATGGCTGGAATTCGAGCTGCGGGAAGTGTTCGGATCGACCTGGCAACTGGCGGCGCACGCCGGGGAGCTCAGTGCAACCGGCGACCATGTCGTCGGCGACATTGCCGGCAAGCCGATTATCATCATACGCCAGGGCGACGGCAGCCTGCAGGCTTTCTTCAACGTCTGCCGCCACCGCGCCGGCCCGCTCGCGACCTGTAACGGCAAGGGCGCGCGGGCGCTGCACTGCAAATACCACGGCTGGACTTACGAACTGGATGGCACACTGCGTGCGGCCACCGAAATGCAAGACGCGGCCGGCTTCGACAAGTCGGCGATCCGCTTGCCCCGCATCCAGGTGCGCGAGTGGCAGGGGCTGGTGTTCGTGGCGCTGGATGCCGCCGCGCCGCCGTTCGAACAGGTCTTTGCCGGCATCGCCGAGCGCATCGCCCCGGCGGGCGTGTCGTCCATGCGCTTCGCCAAGCGCGACACCTACAAGCTCGAATGCAACTGGAAGGTCTATGTCGACAACTTCCTCGAAGGCTATCACCTGCCCTTCGTCCATCCCGGCCTGTCGCAGGTGCTCGACTACCGCGCCTACGACACCGAGCTGGCGCAATGGCATTCGCTGCAGCACTCGCCGCTGCGCAACAACGACGGAATCTACGGCGACGGCAATGCCTGGTACTACTTTATCTACCCCAACATCATGCTGAACATCACACCGGGCCGGCTGCAGACCAACCGCATCCTGCCGGCCGGGCACAGGCAGTGCATCGTGGAGTTCGACTATTACTACGCCGACGATCCGGCAGTGCAGGCGCGGGCGCAGGCCGAGCAAGCCTTCAGCGACGAGATCCAGGCCGAGGACATCAGCATCTGCCAGCACGTCCAGCAAGGCCTGGCATCCGGCTCATACACCGCCGGGCGCCTGAACCCGAGGCGCGAAAGCGGCGTGTGGCATTTCCAGAACCTGCTGCGCGCGGCCTATGCACGCCACGGATAAGGCCAAGCCGCTCGGCTTCTGGATGTGCACAGCCCTGATCGTGGGGAATATGATCGGCATGGGCATCTTCATGCTGCCCGCCGCGCTGGCGCCGTTCGGCAGGAACGCGTTTGCGGGATGGGCCATCTCCGTCATCGGCTGCCTGTTCATCGCCCACGTCTTCGCCCGCCTGGCGCGCGCCATGCCGGACGAGGACGGGCCTTACGGCTATTGCCGGCGCGCCTTCGGCAACGGCGTTGCCTTCTTCACCATGTGGTGCTACTGGGTGTCGATCTGGGTCACCAATGCCGCATTGGCGATCGGCATCGTGGGTTACTTGGCAACGCTGGCGCCGGCGCTGTCCGCGCACCCGGCCCTGCCGCCGCTGGCGGCCATGGGCATCATCTGGTTCTTCGTGCTGGTCAGCCTGCGCGGTGCGCTGGCTTCGGGCCGGGTGCAACTGGTGTCGGCGGCGCTCAAGCTGCTGCCGATGAGCGCCATCGTGCTGCTGGGCGTGTGGATCTTGGGAACCGACAGCGCCGCCTACGCGGCGCACCTGCCGCCCACGCCATTCACGCTGGACGGCACCGCCGCAGCCGGCACCATTGCCCTGTTCGCAATGCTGGGCGTGGAATGCGCCTCGCTGCCTGCGACCAAGGTGCACGAGCCGGAGCGCACCATCCCGCGCGCCACGATTGCCGGCACACTGGTCGCGGCAGCAGTGTATGTGCTGGTCTGCACGATTCCCATGCTCTTGCTGCCGCAGGCCGAGCTGGCCGCCTCCAACGCCCCCTTCGTCGACCTGTTCCGCCGCTACTGGGATGGCGGCAGCGGGCATTGGCTGGCGACGGCCGTCATCTTCAGCGGCCTGGGGGCGCTGAATGGCTGGACCATGCTGGCGGGCGAAGTGACCGCGTCGATGGCTCGCCACGGCATTTTCCCCGCCATGTTGAAAGCGCCCAACCGCCACGGCGCGCCAGCCTGGTCGCTGCTGCTGGTGGGAGCGCTGGCCAGCGTGATGATCGCAATGAACTACAGCCGCTCGACGGCCGAGGCCTTCACTTTCCTGACGCTGGTGGTCACGGCAGCCAGCATGCCGCTCTACCTGGTCGGCGGCGCGGCGGTATTCAGGCTGCACCGGCGCGGCGTATTGGCGCGAGGGGCAGCGCTGTCCCTGAGTGCGGTGATGAGCTGCGTTTTTTCGCTCTGGGCCTTTTACGGCATGGGCAGGGAAGCCTTCTGGTGGGGCATGGCGCTGGGTGCGGTCAGCCTGCCCGTGTTCTGGCTGGTGCGTTGGCGGCAGAAGGCGCAACAGGCTGCAGGCAATACGCCACCAGCAGCAGCGCCGCAGTAACGGCGCCAGCCAGCGCCAGCCTGGCCGCCAGCGACAGCGTGGCGGCATGCAGGACCAGCTGGTTCTGCATGGCCACTGCGGCAGCAAACATCGACAGCGCGGCGAAGGTCCAGCGCGCACCGCCGGCTGTGGCACGGGTGGCGCTGTACAGGCGGCCCGCAGGCAGCGAGAAGGCCGGCCACGGATCGGCAGCGGCAACATCGGCGGGACGCCAGCCGGTGCGGCGGAACCACAGCGAAAGCTTGTCGCGCCAGCGCGCAGTGCGCAGCGCATCGCGCCACATCACGGCCGGCCAGGCGAATTGCGCCCGCACCGCATTCCAGCCCGGCGCGCCCTTGCGCACGCCGTAAACGCACGCCTCGCCTTCTTCGATATAGGTGCCGAACAGGCGGTCCCAGATCATCAGCGTGGCGGCGTAGTTGCGGTCGAGGTAGACGTCGTTGACGGCATGGTGCACCCGGTGCGCGCTGGGCGTGTTGAGGATGCCCTCGAGCAGCGGCACCCGGCCAACCAGGCGCGTATGAATCCAGAACTGGTAGAACTTGCTCAGCGTGAGCTGGATGATGAAGACGCCCGGCGGGCAGCCGAGCAGCGCCAGCGCCATGAACAGCGGCGCGTGGAAAAGATCCTGGAAAGCGCCCTGCCGCAGCGCCGTGGTGAGGTTGAACTCTTCGCTCTGGTGATGCGGTGAATGCACGGCCCACAGGAAGTTGATTTCGTGCGACCAGCGGTGCGCCCAGTAATAGACGAAATCGAAGGCGACAAACGACCACGCCCAGGTCCAGGCCGACGCGGGCGCCGACTGCCACAGCGACAAATGGCTGAACACCCAGCCATAGGCCAGCAGCATGGCGGATTTGGTGAACACTTCCAGCGTCACGGTCCAGATGCCGCAGCCCATGCTGGTCAGGCTGTCGGCCAGCGAATAGGCCTGCAGCCGGCGGCGATGGGCCAGCCAGGCTTCGGCAGCGATCATGACAAGAAAGACGGGCGTGGCCGCAGCCACCAGTGCATTGTTATCGAGCATGCGCGGTTTTGGCGCCGGCCTTGCGGCCAAGCGCGCTGCGCAGCACTTCGCCGACAGGACGGTTCAGCACTGCCGCCACGGTCTGCATGCGCCGCGAGTCCAGCATGGGGCGGGTGTTCTGCGCGGCCATGGCCGCTTGTGCAGCCTGGGCGGCGGCAAGGGCCTTCGCCTTTGCTTCGCGCCGCGCGCCGGCAGCGATATCGGCCAGTTGCGCCAACTGCACCTCGTTCGGGAAGCCTTCGACAAAATAGCGCGGCGGGTAATCGTCGGTGCGCTGCATCAGCGCTCCCACCACCGGCATGGCGGCGTCCCAGCTCACGGTAATCGGCGGGTCCAGGCTGGAAGGATCGGCAAAGTACAGCAGGTCGGTTTTCGGCAGCAGGCTTGGCATGTCGCGCGTCCAGGTGCAGGCGCTGGTGCGGACCTGCTCCGGGCCAAGCTTGCCGACCAGGTAGGTGACCACGCAGCGATTGCGCCCACTGGCCCATTCGTGTGTTTTCAGCAGTTCCTTCTGCAAGCGGTAATCATTGCCTTCGACGTATTTGGCCAGGCTGTTCAGGCGCCGCTCAAGGCTTGGCGGCACGAAGACCTGCCAGCGCTCGTCCACCAGGCGCAGCAGGCGTGGCATGACCATTTTCTCTTCGCGCATGGCCTCGATAGCGGCCTTCAGCATCGCCTCCATCGCCACCAGGTTCTGGTCGCTGCACACCATTAGCATGCCGCGCGTCGGCACCATGACGACCGGACGTCCATCCGGAACGGCCGCCTTGATCAATTCAGGCAGCAGCATGCGCGAGGAGCTGTAGCCATCTTCCCATCCGCCGGCAAAGACACCTTGCGGGGACGACAGCAGCGGCGCGGTCGAGCGCGCGCGCAAATTGGCGAAGGCAGCTTCGAAAGCGGCATCCTCGGTCAGCCCCCAGGCCTCGAGATGCGCCCGTGCCACGCGGTGGGTCACCGTGCCGCGGTGGAAGGCCAGGCCCATTTCCAGGCCCTCGCAAATGGGACGGAACAGCAGCGGCGAGTAGCCCCGGGCGGCAGCCAGCATGGCTTGCCCGCGCTCCGCACTGTTGCGCACGATCGGCAGCAGGTGGCGCACGGCCTCCTCCACCATGCCGGGCGTATTTCCCATCAGGACCATGCCTGCGGTGTGCCGCAGCAGGTCTTCGCTGGCGGCCAGCGATGCGCCCAGCCATTCTTGGTACATGCTCTCCAGCGGCACCAGCAGTTCAAGCGGATAGGGCGACTCCGGGCCGGGCACCCCAAACAGTTCGCCTTCTGCCGCCATGAAAGTCCAGCGCCGGCCCGGGTCCAGCAATTCCAGGTGCGATTGCAATTGCACGGCGTATTCAGCCAGCGTCGCACGCGGGGGCGGCGCCTTTTCCTCCTCCACTTCGCAGCGGATACCGCAGGTCATCAAGGCGTCGCGGAAGCGCTCGGCCATGGCCCAGTCGACGCCCTTCTTCACGATCGCGCCATTGCCGGCCGTGATCGGGCGCACCGCCTCCAGGGGGCGGCGGAACAAAAGCATCAGGCGTGCCTCGACCCGCTCCTGCAGGAAGCCGCTTTGTACGCCAAGGGTTTTGATCCGATAAGTTGCCACGAACGTCGCCACGTAGACCAAGTTGAACAAATTGCAACGGCATTGTAAGGGAAGCCGGACGTTAACTGTTCAGCAAAGCTGTATCATGTTGGCCCCATGCCACAAACCATTATATCTCCCGCGACTAGCGATTTGATTGTAAAGAAGAGCCGTTTTCTCGGTTTTGTCTCTCCGGTAACCGGCCGCGCCGAGGCGCAGGCCGTCGTGGCCCGCCTGCGCGCCGAGCACCCCGCTGCGGCCCATGTGTGCTGGGCCCTGCTGGCCGGCGGCCAGTCGGCGGCAGTCGATGACGGCGAACCCGGCGGCACGGCGGGCCGCCCCATGCTCGACGTGCTGCGCCACCAGGACCTGGAAGGCGTGCTGGCAGCCGTGGTGCGCTATTACGGCGGCATCAAGCTGGGCGCGGGCGGCCTGGTGCGAGCTTATACCGATGCCGTGGCCCAGGCCTTGATGAAAGTGGAAAAAGTCGCCATCGTGCGCTATACCGAAGTGCATTGCACCCTGCCTTACTCGCTGGAAGGCATGGTGCGGCGTGAACTGGCCGCCGCCGGCGCCATCCTGCTGGAAGTGAGCCACGGGCAGCGCGTATCACTGGCTTTCCGCATCGCCCAGGCCGCCGCGCCGGCATTGGCGGCCCAGCTGAACGAGGCAGCCAGCGGCCAGCTCGCGTGGCAGGCACGACACGATGAAAGTTAAATAGTTACAATTAAATAATTTCCTATTAACAATTTTTGCGTTATTGGGCGGGTCTCGATACTGTCATAGTCATGCGCGATGAAACACTATTTTCTGGCAATCAACTCTCATCGCTGTTGAATGCCCTGCCCGACCCTGCGTTCGTCCTGACCCGCAGCGGCCGTTACATGGCTATTTTTGGCGGCATCGACCTGCGGTACTACCACGACGGCACCCACCTGATCGGCAAAACCGTCCATGACGTCCTGACGCCGGACAAGGCCAGCTGGTTCCTGAAAGAGATCGAAACCGCCCTGGCCTGGCGCGCCCTGCACATTGTCGAATACAGCCTGGTGCAAGGCGACATCAAGGGGCAGGCTGGCAGCGGTCCGAGCTACCGCCTGTGGTTCGAGGGCCGCCTCCAGGCGCTGGACTTCCAGGTTGACGACGAAGATGCCGTGCTGTGGGTGGCCAGCAACATCACGGCGCGCAAGGAACTGGAAGTTCAGCTGCGCATGCAGAGCGAAGTGGATTCGCTGTCCGGCCTGCTGAACCGGCGCAAGCTGATGAGCGTGCTGGCCGAGCATTTCGATACCTTCGAGCGCTACGCCACCCCGATGACCATGCTGATCTTCGATATCGACCACTTCAAGCGCGTCAACGACGAACACGGCCACCTGGCCGGCGACATGGTGATCAAGACCACCGCCGACGTGTGCCAGCGCGAGCTGCGCACGACCGACGCGCCGGCCCGCCTGGGCGGCGACGAGTTCGTGGTCCTGATGCCACACACCACCTGCGAACAGGCGACGCCCATTGCCGAACGCCTGCGCCTGCGCATCGCGGAAACCCTGCAAGCCCTGGGCTGCATTGGCGACTCCGTCACCATCAGCGGCGGCCTGGCCTGCTTTCGCGCCGGCGACCTATCCTGCGAAGACGTGCTGAAACGCGGCGACGACGCCCTGTACCAGGCCAAGCGCGCCGGCCGCAATCGCATCATCGGCGCTGGCTGAGGCTTGCGGGGGCTTGATAAAAGGTTCAGAATTCCCTCAAAGCCCGAGGGAGGTTGTGATGGACTCTTTAATACAGTTCAAACCTGGCGACACCTGGCTGCTGCGTAGCCGCGGAGCGCGCGCCATGAACCACCTGCTGGCACCGGCATCCGCGCCGCGTGCCGCCACCCTGCCAGCCGTGGCCCGATGGCGCGGCCGCGAAGCCATCCCGATTCACCTGCTGGACAGGCTGCGCGCGTCGCGCGCCAACAGCGCCTATGCACGCCGCCTTGACGACCTGCAGGTTTGCCTGGGGCGCGCCGAAGTGCAGCTGCGCCAGTTGGCCGCCCCCCAGGCCTGGCAAGTGCCCGGCGCCGGCCCGGTGCTGGGCGGCGACGCCATGCTGGCGAGCTGGCGCCAGATCGCCGAAGGCGGTCCGCTGGCACGCGAATTCGCCACCTACGCCTGCCACGTCTCGGCCTGCACCCGCCAGCTGCAGGAAGCCCTGGCCAGTTTCGACCTGCTGCAACAGCAGGCCACGTCGCCCGAGCGCCACGCCGCGCTGTCCGAGCTGGCCGAACGCCTGCTCGCCTGGGGCGACACGCTGGTGGAAGACGAGGTCGCGGACGAAGTCATGCTGCGCATCCAGGCCTACCCGGAGCTGTACGAGGAAATGCTGGAAGAAGCGGACGGCGGCAGCGACGAGGCGGCGGCCAGCCTGGAGTCGCTGGGCGATGCCGACCTGCTGCGCCTGGACTGGACCGGGGGCCAGCGCGGCAAACTGCTCAAGGCCCTGGCCCGGCTGCGCGGCCAGCCGGCTGCCAACTGATACGGTCGTTTCCGGGCGCTTCTGCGCCTGTTTTTCGAGGCCGGGCCGGCGCACAATAGGCCCAACCTCGAAAGGATACGACATGGACGACACCAAACCCCGCAGCTTCGGCGAAACCATGCTGGCCGTTGCCTGGTCCTTCATCGGACTGCGCCGGCGCAGCGATTTCGAGCGCGACGCCGGCGCCCTGCGTCCCGGCTACGTCATTGCAGGCGGGCTGATTGCGGCCAGCTGCTTCGTCGCCATCCTGCTGTTTGCGGTACGCCTGGCCACATCGTGATGCAGCTTGAACACGCCCACCAGCGTATCGAGGTGGGCGGCCTGCTGCTTCAGCGCATCCGCTGCTGATGCGGCTTCCTCCACCAGCGCGGCGTTCTGCTGCGTGACCGTATCCATCTCCGTCACAGCCCGGTTGATCTGTTCGATGCCGGCGCTTTGCTCATCGCCGGCGGCCGTGATTTCACGCATGATCTCAGACACCCGCTGCACCGAAGCGACCACTTCATCCATGGTGCTGCCGGCCCGGGCGACCAGGGCGCTGCCCTGGTCCACCTGCTCCACCGAATTGACGATCAGGTCCTTGATTTCCTTGGCCGCAGCGGCCGAACGCTGCGCAAGCTGGCGCACTTCGGTGGCGACCACGGCAAAGCCGCGCCCCTGCTCGCCGGCGCGCGCCGCCTCCACCGCCGCATTCAAGGCCAGGATATTGGTCTGGAAGGCAATGCCGTCGATCACCCCGATGATGTCCGAGATCTTGCGCGAAGAATCGCTGATCGAGCCCATGGTCTGCACCACCTGCCCCACCACGGCGCCGCCCTGCTGCGCCACCGCGGTCGCCGCCGCGGCCAGTTCGTTGGCCTGGCGTGCATTGTTGCCGTTTTCGCGCACGGCGCTGGTCAGCTCCTCCATCGAGGACGCGGTTTCCTCCAGCGCGCTGGCCTGCTGTTCTGTACGCGACGACAGGTCGAGGTTGCCGGCGGCAATCTGGGTAGCGGCGGTGTTGATGGTCTCTGTCCCCTGCCGCACTTCGGATACGATGCGCAGAAGGCTGTCGCGCATCATGCTCATGGCCTTCATCATGCTGGCTTCATCGTCCTGGCGGGTTTCCACATGCACGGTCAGGTCGCCGGCAGCGATACGGCCGGCGATTTCGGCCGCCACATCGGGTTCGCCGCCCAACTGGCCGAGCAAGCGGCGCGCAATCAGGGTAGAGGCCACCACGCCGGCCACCAGCGCCACGCCGCTCATCACCAGCATCATGCTGCGGGCCGCGGCATAGGCTTCGGTCGCGGCGGCAGCGTCCCTGGCATTATGCTGGCGCTGCAATTGCACGTCTTCATCCATTACGTCCTGCCAGCGCTGAGTGGCGGGGCCGGCTTTCTGCATCAGCAGGGCCACGGCTTCGTCATCCTTGTGCTGCATGGCCAGCCGCAGCAGCTGGTCGGTCAATGGACGGGACTCCTGTTGCAGCGCGCGAATGCGGGCGCGGATCGCCTTGCCCTCCTCCGTGGCAGGCAAGGCTTCCAGCGCCGCCTGCGCCTTGTCGTACTGGGCCCGCGCGGCCTGGATCTTGGGCAGTTCGCGCTGCATTGCCGCTTCGTCCGAGAGCAGCACCAGGGTGCGCGTGACGCGTGCCACGACATGCACCGCCTCCGACATGTCCTGCACATAGGTCAGCTTCGCCACATTGAGCCGCACGACTTTCTCGAGCTGGGCGTGGATGCGGTGCATGTTGAAGATGCCGAGGCCCGACACGCCGGCCATCAGCGCCAGCACCAGGCCAAAACCCAGCGCCAGCCGGGTGCCCACCTTCATCGATTGCTTCGACATGGCTATTCCTTTCGTAGCGACTCTGCAACCTCGGCACTGCAAATAGGCAAGACTACACCAATTCAATTAGAATCTGTCGATTCCAGAATATAAGCCGCCGACCCTACATGAACCTGCAAGTGATCCTCAACCTGGCCGTCGCCGCCATCGTGCTGGCCTTCCTCGTCATGCAGCAGAAACGCCATGCCAGCTTCACCGTGCGCGTGTTCAGCGCGCTGGGCCTGGGTGTTGTACTGGGCGCCGGGCTGCAAACCTTGTACGGCGCCGGCAGCGACATCGTCAAGGTGACCGGCCAGTACCTCGATATCGTCGGCAGCGGTTATGTCAAGCTGCTGCAGATGATCGTCATGCCGCTGATCATGGTGTCGATCGTCTCGGCCATTCTCAAGCTGCGCAACGCCAGCTCGCTGGGCAAGATCAGTGCCCTCACCATCGGCACCCTGATGCTGACGACCACCGTGGCGGCGGCGATCGGCATCCTGATGGCCAAGGTATTCGGCCTGAGCGCGGCCGGCCTGGCGTCGAACGCGGCGGAAGTGGCGCGCGGCGCCTACCTGGAAGGCAAGCTGGCCGACGCGCAGTCGATTTCGCTGCCGAACATGCTGCTCTCCTTCATCCCGAGCAACCCCTTCCTCGACATGACCGGCGCGCGCAAGACGTCGACCATTGCGGTGGTGGTGTTCGCAGTGTTTATCGGCGTGGCCGCCATCGGCATCGCGGAGAAAAAGCCCGAGCACTTCACTTCCTTCGACCATGCCGTGCACGTGGCGCACACCATCGTGATGCGCATGGTGACGCTGGTGCTGCGCCTGACGCCCTACGGCGTGTTCGCGCTGATGGCACAGGTGGTATCCAGCTCCAGCTATGCCGACATCCTGAACCTGATCGGCTTTGTCGTGGCTTCCTACTGCGCCCTGCTGCTGATGTTCTGCGTGCACCTGGCGATGGTCAGCGCAAGCGGCCTCAATCCGCTGCGCTATACGAAGAAGATCCTGCCGGTGCTGACCTTCGCGTTCACGTCCCGCACCAGCGCAGGCTCCATCCCGATGAGCGTGCAGACCCAGACGCAGCGCCTGGGCACGCCGGAAGGCATCGCGAACTTCGCCGCGTCGTTTGGCGCCACCATTGGCCAGAACGGCTGCGCCGGCATTTATCCCGCCATGTTGGCCGTGATGATCGCGCCGACGGTCGGAATCGATCCTTTCACCGCCTCGTTCCTGGTACCGCTGCTGGCGATCATCACCATCGGCTCCGTCGGCGTGGCCGGCGTTGGCGGCGGTGCGACCTTTGCGGCGCTGATCGTGCTGTCCTCAATGAACCTGCCGGTGGCCTTGGCAGGCCTGCTGATTTCGATCGAACCGCTGATCGACATGGGCCGGACGGCGCTGAATGTCAGCGGCTCCATCGCCGCCGGCACCGTCACCAGCCGCGTGATGGGCGAAACGAATATGGCGGCATTCGCCAGCGACCAGGAGTTGCAGGTCGATTCCCAGGCCGCGGCGTAAACCGTCAATATGACGTCGACCTTACGCATTCGCCAATACACACCTGCTGACGCTCAAGCCGTCATCGATGTGATCCTTCCGATCCAGCAATCCGAGTTCGGCATTCCGATCACGCTCGAAGCCCAGCCCGACCTGCTGAACATTCCGAGCTTCTATCAGCACGGCGCCGGTGGCTTCTGGGTGGCCGAGCATGGAGGCGCCATCGTCGGCACCATTGCCCTGCTGGACATCGGCAGCAGCCAGGCCGCCTTGCGCAAACTGTTCGTCTCGCAATCCCATCGAGGCGCCGAGCATGGCGTGGCCAGGCATCTTCTCAATAGCTTGCTCGAATGGTCGCGCCTCCAGGGGATCGACAAAGTCTATCTTGGAACAACCGATGCATTCGTCGCGGCACATCGCTTCTACGAGAAGAACGGCTTCACCGAAATAAACCAGTGCGAATTGCCTCCTGCCTTCCCGGTAATGGCAGTCGATACCAGATTCTACCTACGCTCACTATGCTGATACGTTACGACTTCGAAGTCGGCGCAAGTGCCGAATACCTGTTCAAGCTCACCCAGGACTACGACCTGAGGGCAAAGTGGGATCCTCTCACGACAGAGGCATTCCTGGTCAATGCGACGGACGCTGCGCAAGGCGAACTGGTTCGCTGCACTGCGGCCAATGGCCTTAGCATGGATACGGTCTACGTGTCCTACCAGCCCAACAAGGTTGCGGCCGTGAAGCTGATCAAGGGCCCATACATCTTCGATAAATTTGCCGGCGGGTGGAATTTCAAGGAACTCGGCCCCGACAGGACCAGGGTTCTTTTCTCATACAACATCACGACCAAGCCGCGCTGGCTATCCTGGCTGCTGACTCCAGCGGTAGTGTTCTTTTTCAAGCGAGAGACGCGCAAGCGTATCGCCGCGCTTCAGCAGTATGCGGCAGCGAACTATCGTAGCCAACTCTGAGCTCAGAGGCAGAGTACAGCAGTACTACTACGCCCTCTATAGCAAAAGCACGACGCTGGCTAGAATTTAATCCTGACCTGTTAAGTTGACCGCTCAATTGAACACTCCACCTTGGCTGGCAATCGCTATCGGCGAATTGGGGATCGCAGCATACCCCGTCGGTTCGAGCAACCCGCGAATCAATTCATACCACGCAGGCACCAATATCGAAGGTTACGATGACAAAGTGTCCTGGTGTTCATCGTTCGTCAATTGGTCGTTTGCACAAGCGGGCATTGCCGGTACGGCGTCTGCTCTCGCCAGATCGTGGCTTGAGTGGGGTGAGGAAATTGAACGTCCGGTACCTGGTTGCGTTGCAGTTCTTTGGCGAGATGATCCGGCCAGCTGGAAAGGACACGTAGGCTTCTATTTGAGGGAAGACCAAGAATTCGTTTACCTCCTCGGAGGTAATCAGCTTGGACAGGTACGGGAACACTTCTATCCAAAGTCCATGGTTCTCGCCTACAGGTGGCCCAGTGGCCTCCAATAATATGTCCCATCAAGCCACGCTCACCTATGACAAACAACTCCTCCGTCGAGCAGTGCTGGCGTTCTGGCGCCGGTCAGTCGGCATAAGCCTTCCTTTGGCACTATCATTCGCCACCATTGCCTTCGTGTGGCTGCTCGTTGAAGGTGAATCGTCCTGGTTCATTGGCGCCCTTGGCGCCGCTCTGGCGTTTGCCTTTGCCATTGTTCTGGCAATCTATGTGGTCCACTATCGCAGCGTGATGGCAAAGCTGCATGACATGGGAAGGCCGCAAGCGGTCTTCACTGCCGACGCATCGACGTTTTCAGTTTCGTCGGGCATTGGAAGCTCCACCATGCAGTGGTCATCGGTTGTCGAAATATGGTGTTTTCCCGGCTTCTGGCTTCTGTTGTTTTCCAAGGCGCAGTTCATCACAATGCCTCTTGAAACGGTCTCGCCGGAAATGCAGGTATTCGTGCTGAGGGCTGTTCAAGCTTCAGGGGGCAAAGTGATTGGCTTCACGGCCAAATTCGAGAATGTAGCCTGACGCTTCAGGCACGTATCTGTATCGAGGACCACATGCACGAATGGATTACTCTCACCAAGGTATTCGGAAGTTCCCTGCGCAATCCGACAATAGCGGAAATGGAAACCGCGCTTGACGAGCTCTTTGAGAAAGCCGACGCCGACCACCCCGATGCCTGGATTGAATGCGGGTCGGCGTCTGGCCCGCTTTATAGCATCTCGATCTTTTCGAATGGCTATGCGCTCTACACAAAGTATTCAGACTCGGATATGTCGGAAGTACTGGAATCAACGAGGCTCTCGCCAGTTGATCGCGAAGGCGCACTTGTCTTATGGTCCAACCTGACTCAAGGCCGGACACCATGAGGCATGACGCTGACATTAATGCTTCCCTGTCATGCGAAAGTTAATGCTCGATAGGCGTGTCTTGCAGCCCCCGGGTTATGCGGAACGCTCTTGCTTGCTTGTCTGGTACCGCTTGCCTTGGCTTAAGCACTGCTACGTCCTGTGGTTGCAGCCGCTGCGCTGCGGGCGATGACACCTTCGTGGCGTGGAGTGTTGAATGGTCGCGACAGAATGACTTGTATTTCCGCGAGGCAACGTGGTCTGACCGCATCACATTTGGCCTGATTGATTGAAATATTGGTCAGGCCAATATAAGATCGGCAGTGCCGATCAGGCACGCCTATTCAGCCCCACCGGAGCACACGATGAGAAAAACCATAATGGAGACATTGGTGGCTGCCGTACTCGCCACCGGAATTGCGCACGCAGCACCGTTACCTTTGCAGGATGCCGTCATCACCGCCACCTACAACGGCTCGCCCGACACCATCGTCGGCCTTGACCACCTGTTCCAACCCGAACCGGGCGCCAACACCACCGCCCTTGATCCAACCGGCACCGGCGTCGAATTCCTCAGCGCCGATGCCATGTTCGGCTTCGACTTCGACGCCAGCGGCCTGTTGACCGTGATCGCAAATAACGCGGTCACGCCGGGTACATACCAGTTCCACTTTGACTTCGGCAGCACCCTGGCTGCACCGTTGACCGCCTTCAAACTGCTTGACGCCAGCGGCATCGGCGGCTTGCCCATCCTGTCGCTGGGCGCCAACGGCAACTCGATCGACATCGACCTGAGCGGCACCACCTGGACCGAATTTGCCAGCATCACGGCCCAGCTGGATGCCACCGCCGTGCCGGAACCGGGCAGCGCTGCACTGATGCTGGGCGGCCTTGCCGCGCTGGCGGCAGGCCGCCGCCGCACACGACGCAGCTGACACTGTCCCCCTTTCCCCCAAGGAGAATCTTATGGAACTCAAAGGTTTCAGGATCGCGCTCGCCCTGCTTGCAGCGTTATGCCTGCCCGCGCAGGCGGCCGACGATCCGGCGCGCGTCGCCGCCCCGGCCGACGGCTGGGCAAGCCAAGCTGGCGGAACCGCCGGCGGCTCAGCCGCCATCGCTTCGCAAATCTACAGCGTGAGCAATCGCGCCCAGTTGGTCAACGCCATCAATAACGGCGGCATCAATCCCAAGATCATCAAGATCACCGGCACGATCGACATGACTGAAGGCGTGCCTTACGCGAACACGGGCGACCAGGCCATTCGCGGCGCGATCCGCTTGAAAAGCAATACGACCCTGGTCGGTGCTGGAGCCGGCGCAGGCATCGTCAACGGCCATATCCAGCTTGTCGGCGTCTCGCAAATCATCATCCGCAACCTGAAGATCGTTGCGCCCTGCGACGTGGGGCCGGTGTGGGACCCGAACGACGGCGCCAATGGTGCATGGAATTCGGCCTATGACGCGATCGGCGTTTCAGGCTCCGACCACGTCTGGATCGACCACAATACATTCACTGACGCTCCGATGACGGACAACCTGCTGCCGATCGAAAACGGCCAGCTGAAACAATGCCACGATGGGGCGCTCGACATCACCAACGCATCCGACTACGTGACAGTGTCGTACAACGTGTTCGGCGAGCACCACAAGAACAACCTGATCGGTTCGGGCGACGGCGCCACAGCCGACGAAGGCAAGCTGCGCGTCACTTTCAGCAACAATGTCTTCCGCAACGTGTCCAGCCGCGCACCGCGCGTGCGTTACGGCCAGGTCCACCTGTTTAACAACTATTTCACCGGCAGCCGAGATGCCGCGGTGTATGCGAACCTGTACAGCATCGGCGCCGGCTACAACTCCAGGATCCTGTCGCAATCGAACGTGTTCGACATCACCGGAGCCCAGGGCTGCAGCAATATCGTGGTCAATCCGGGCGGCGCCGCCACCGGCGCCTTCAAGGACAGTGGCTCGCTGCTGAACGGCACCCTGCTTGGAGGATGCACCATCAACAATAACGTGACGTGGACGCCGCCATATACCTACAGCGTGCGCCCTACCTCCCTGGTGAAGGCCAACGCGCTGGCGCAGGCCGGTGCCGGCAAGCTGTCCACCAGCATCAGCGGCACGGGCGACACCAGCGGCACGCCGATCCTTACCCTGAGCTGCCCGCCGAGCGGCCTGTACTTCTGCGACGACTTCCAGTCCGGCACCTCCGCCAACTGGGATTTGCTGCCCGTGGCCGGCGCGAACGGCAGCTTCAGCGTCAAGGCGGAAGCGGTCGGCGCGACGAATATGCTGATGCAGTACACCGCCGCCACCACCGGCGGCGTGCTGGCCCTGCTAAAGCCAGCCGCCATGGCCAATGTGCCGAGCGGCGACTACTTTGTCGAAGCGCGCATCAAGCCGCAAACCAACAGCACCACCGGCAACAAGCAGCTCTACCTGATTACGCGCTACACCAACGCCAGCAACTGGTATGGCGCCGGCCTGAATGTCCAGAGCGCCAACACCAGCACCCAGGTTGAAATCGCCAGGATGCTGAACGGCGCGCTGACCCGCCCCAAGCAAGTGCGCAAGCCGATCAATATGGATTCGGTGTTCTACACCGTGCGCTTCGAGATGATCGGCAGCACGCTGACGGTCTATCTCGATGGCGAGTCGCTTGGCTCCGTGACCGACACCGCCTTCAGCGCGCGCGGACTGGTCGGCCTGTACACCGCCAACAAATCCTTCCAGATCGACGACGTGCGGATTGGCGACCCGAGCCTGAAGCCCTCGCAACTGACGCTCAACCCCGCCACGACGAGCTACACCGCCGAAGCGGGCGACGCGCCGCTGCAATTGGCTGTTACCGCCGTCAAGCCCGATGGATCGGCCGACAGCTTTAGCGCCAGTTCCAGCAACCCGGCGGTGCTGGCAGTCGGCATCAGCGGCAACACGCTGGCACTGACGCCGGTCAGCGCCGGCAACGCCACGGTGCGCGTGACCAGCGACAGCGACCCGACGCTGGTGCGGTTGATCAGCGCCACCATTGGTGCGCAATTCGTGCAACCGACGCAAACCTACACCCTGGCCGACCGCGCCTCCCCCGCTACGGCACAGGGCGAGGCCCAGGTGGACGCCAGCCTGCGCCTGGCATTCGACAGCACGCCATCACTGGGCAGCAGCGGCACCATTCGCATCTTCCGCAAGATGGACGATGCGCTGGTCGACGTGATCAAGCTGTCCGGCGAGAGCGATGAACTGGGCTACCCCGGCCAGGCGGCAGTACGCAAAATAAATACCAATCCGATTACGATCAACGGCAACGTCGTGACAATCAAGCCGCACAACGGCAAGCTCGCTTACGCAACCGAATACTACGTTGCGATAGCGAACGGCGTATTCAATGGCGCCACGCTGGGCGGTACACCCTTCGTCGGCATCGGCAAGCTGGGTAACTGGTCCTTCACGACAAAGGCTGCGGCTCCGGCGGGCCCGGATCTGGTGGTCGGCGCCGATGCCGGCAGCGACTTCGCCACCGTCCAGGGAGCGCTGAACTTCCTGATGCAGAACGTGGACAAGGCCACGCCAGCCACGGTCACGATCCGCAACGGCAGCTACAACGAACTGCTCTACCTGCGGGGCAAGGACAAAGTCACCCTGCGCGGTGAAAGCCGCGACGGCACGGTAATCCAATACACCAACCACGACACCCTCAATCCCGGCACCGGCGCCAGCCAAGCTCCAGGCACCAGCGCCACTGCTGCAGGTGGACGTTCCGTCATGCTGGTGGAAACCTCGGACATGCTGCTGCTCGACACCCTCACCCTGCGCAACACCACCCTGCGCGCCGCCAACATCTCGGCACAGGCGGAAACGCTGTACTTCAACAACGACAACGGCCGACTGATTGCGCGCGACGCCGCCTTCTACAGCGAACAAGACACGTTGAACCTGAAAGGTTGGTCCTGGTTCTACCGCACGCTGGTGGCGGGCAATGTCGACTTCATCTGGGGAGGCAGCCACGCAGCCCTGTTCGAAGAAAGCGAAATCCGCTCGGTCGGCGACACTACCAGCGCCAGCAGCGGCGGGTATGTCCTGCAAGCGCGCGTACCGAATGCCAGCGACAAAGGCTACGTCTTCCTCAACAGCCGCCTGACGCACGGCCCCGGCCCTGGCCCCGCGCACGGCGACGTGCCAAACGGCGCCACCTACCTGGCACGCAGTTCAGGCAACGCAAGCGTATGGGACAACATCGCCTTCATCAACTGCCAGATGGATAGCCACGTTGCGCCAGTCGGCTGGGCCGGTGCCGGCGTCAACGGCCAACCCGCGCCCAGCCCGGCCGTGCCCAATGCCGGCAGCGGCTGGCGCGAGTACGGCAGCACCGACCTGTCCGGCGCCCCACTCAACCTCGCCACGCGCGTCGGCGGCTACCAGCTAAGCGCCACCGACGTCGCTGCCGGCTTCGCCACCCGCGCCCAACTCTTCGCCGCCTACAACAACGGCGCCGGCTGGAACCCCTAAGCCGCCCCACCAGCCGAGCCCGTGTCACACCTTGGGGTCACACCCCGAAAGTGACACGGCCTCGACTACGGCTTGGCTGAGCCCGTGTCACACTTGGGGTGTGACCCCAGGGTGTGACACGGGCGCGGCTGTAATTCTTGCTGGCGGGGATTGTGTGCCGCCCTGCCATCGCATCGCTTACCATAGGCTTTTGGCTATCCACCGAAAGGTATGCGATGGAGCAAAAATGGCCGCAACAGATCTGGCTTGTGCGCCACGGCCAGAGTGCCGGCAACGTGGCGCGTGATGCTGCCACGGCTGCCAATGAGTTGCTGATCGACATTGCCGAGCGCGATGTCGATGTCCCCCTCTCCGAACTGGGCATGCGCCAGTCGGACGCACTGGCGCAATGGTTCGCGGCCTTGCCCGCCGGGCAGCAGCCCAATGTCGTGCTGTACTCGCCTTACCTGCGCGCCCGCGCGACGGCGCAAGCGGTGCTGCAATGCCTCGGCCCTGAGGACATGCTGGCCGTGGTCTCCGATGAACGCCTGCGCGAAAAGGAATTCGGCATTACCGATCGCCTGACACCACTGGGCATCTCTGAGAAATACCCCGACCTGGCGGCACAGCGCAAACACGTCGGCAAGTTCTACTTCCGACCGCCCGGTGGCGAGAGCTGGTGCGATGTGATCCTGCGCCTGCGCAGTGTGCTCGACACCATCACCCGCGAATACCGCCGCGAGCGCGTGCTGATCATCGGCCACCAGGTGATCGTGAACTGCTTCCGCTACCTGGTCGAGCGGCTGGATGAGGAAACCATTCTCGCCATCGACCGCGCGGCCGATGTGCCGAATTGCGGCGTGACCTCCTACCAGTTCGATCCGCAAGCGGGCAAACGCGGCAAGCTGGTGCTGGAGCTGGAAAACTTCGTCGCCCCGCTGAAAGACAGCGGCACCCCCGTCACCGACAAGCCGGACGTCCCGGCCGCGCCGAAACCATGAGCAACGCCGCCCCGATCGAACTGGCTCCCGCCCTGCTGCGCGATTGGCCCTTGCCGCAACCCGGCTTCGATGGCGACAAGGAGGTGCGCGGCCACGTGCTGGTGGTTGCCGGCTCGGCGGAAATGCCCGGCGCCGCCATCCTCGCCGGCGAAGCGGCCCTGCGCGCCGGTGCCGGCAAGCTGACCATCGCTACCGCTGCCAGCGTGGCGCCGCAAGTGGGCGCCGCCATCCCCGAAGCACGCGTGATCAGCCTGGGCGAAACCGCGGCACACGGCTTCCAGGCCGACAGCGCGCGCCGCCTCGCTGAACTGGCCGGCAAGGCTGATGCCTTGCTGGTCGGCCCCGGCATGGAGGACGAAGCCAGCTGCGTGGAACTGGTGCACCAGCTGCTGCAGCGCTTCAGCGCCATTCCCATCGTACTCGATGCCATCGCCATGTGCGCGGTACATCCGCGTGGCGAGCCGCATTTGCTGGACGAAGCAGTCGATTGGGAGCACTTCCGTTTTTCCACGCCTGTACTGCTGACACCCCACGCCGGCGAACTGGCGCGACTGACGGGCGGTGTGCGCGGCAATATCGAGCGGGAGCCGCATGGCGCCGCGCAAGCCGCTGCCGACCGCTGGAATGCCGTCCTCGCACTGAAAGGTGCTACCACGGTGCTGGCGACGCCGGACGGCAAGCTGTGGCAACACCAGGGCGGCAATGCCGGCCTGGC
This sequence comes from Pseudoduganella sp. R-34, assembly GCF_049904655.1. Lineage (NCBI taxonomy): Bacteria > Pseudomonadati > Pseudomonadota > Betaproteobacteria > Burkholderiales > Oxalobacteraceae > Pseudoduganella > Pseudoduganella sp. R-34. The sequence goes on along the minus strand of NZ_CP184572.1, from coordinate 2,485,743 downwards.
CATTTCCGGTTCGGGGGATACCCTGGCCGGCATCATCGCCGGGCTGCTGGCGCGTGGTGCTTCGCTGGAACAGGCTGCGGCCTGGGGCGTGGTGCTGCACGCGGCCGCCGGCGAGCAACTGGCGCTGCGTTGCGGCCCACTGGGCTACCTGGCGCGTGAAATTGCAGCCGAAGTACCGGCATTGTTGCGGGTGCTGGCTGCCCAATAAAGGAGATTCAAGATGAACACCATGAGCAAAGCAGGCGCCCTGTTGCTGGGCACAGTCCTGGCCGCCGGCCTGGCCGGCTGCAAAAACCGCACGGAAGACACGACGCCTGCGCCGGTAACTTCGCCAGAAACAACAACGCCAACGCCGCCGCCGGCAACCCCTGCCCCGGCACCCGTGACGCCAACCACGCCACCGTCCGACTCCACGACGCCAGCACCAGACACCACGACAACGCCAGCAAGCGGAGCCACGCCAGGAACCAGCGGGACCAGCGGCACGCAAGGCACCACAGGCGCCGCCCAGCCGCCGTCCACTGTGCCCGACAAGACAGACCAGAAGGACATGCAGCGCGATCGACGCCCAACTTATTAGAACGGAGGCCCTGCCATGCCGATTCTCCGCCATGCGGGCGCCCTGATGCTGGGCGCCCTGCTTGCAGCCGTCCTCCCGGCCTGCAGCAAACATAACGCCGAAAGCCCTGCCAACCCGCCAACAGGCATCGGAACCCAGACCACGCCGGATACTGGCGGCACCGGTACCGCACCAGCGCCAGCAGCCGCGCTTCCCAGCCCGCCTGCCACCGGCGCCGGCAATTCGACCAGCGGCGCCAGCGGCGGCAGCGCCGCCACCCAGGGCACGCAGCCAACGGCCCCCGCCAGCGGCGCGACGCCTGCGACCAGCCCGGCCAACACACCGGGAACGTCAACGCCGCCCAGCGGCCAGCAACCAGGCCGATAGCGGAACGCCGGCGTCACAGCGTCGGCGTTTTACCCATCCAAGCTTTCTACTTCGCAATCAGCAGCAGCAAGCCGCGGCCACAAACGCCGTAGACATAGTTTTCGCCGCCGATGAAGTCTTCCGCGCCTGGCGTGCGAACCTGGCCGGGGCCTTCGGCCCAGGTGCAAGTGTCGGTCACGCGGTACCAGCTCTTGCCCGTACCCGGCCACGGCAGCGTGTAGTTCACATTGCCGCTCCAGCCGTTGTAGGCAACATAGACGGCGGAAGCGCTGTCGCCAAACTCACTGCCGTCGATGCGCCAGGCAATCGCGTGGTTATTGCTGTCATTGAAGTACGTCGCATCGGCCACTGCACCATCCGGTTTGAACCAGCGCAGTTGCTCCATCACGTTGCCGTTGCCGTCCGTCGAAGAATAGAAATTCGCAGGACGCAGCGCAGGGTGCTCTTTGCGGAACGCGACCAGGCCTTTGGTAAAGGACTGGAAATTGGACTGGTCCGCAGTCCAGCTCCAGTTCTGCCACGTGGCGACGGAGTCCAGGTTGTAGGGATTATTGTTGCAGTTGACGCTGCGAAGCGACTCGTCACCGCCCACCATCATCGGCACGCCACCCGACAACAACATCAACGCCATGCCGTTGCGCGCGGCCTTGCGCTGGTCGCCCGCAACGCCACCCTGGTCCCAGCTGTTGTTATTGTCCTCGCCACCATCGCTTGGGCCATAAGGCCAGGCCTGGGTATTGTTCTTCGAATTGCAGCTATACAGATCCTTGAGCGTGAAGCCGTCATGGGCTGTGATGAAGTTCACCGAATGCCAGGGCTTGCGTCCATCGTCGCCATACAAGTCGCTGGAACCCGCAAAACGCGTGGCCAGCGTGCCGGGGGTGATGGCCACCTGCCCCATCTTGTTCTGGTCCTGCCGGATCACATCGCGGTAGATGCCGTTCCATTCCGCCCAGCCAGTCGGGAAGCCGCCAACCTGGTAAGAGTTGCCGCCGATTGCCCATGGTTCTGCGATGTGGTCAACACCGCTGCCTCCAGCGGCCGCGCGTGCCGGCAGCTCCGCCATGATGCGGTTGAGCGCATTACCGCTATCCATTTTGTCGAAGTTGTAGCAGCCATGCTGGCAAGTGTTGCCCAGCACCGAAGCCAGGTCGTAGCGGAAGCCGTCCACGCCCAGCTTGTCGCGCCAGTAAGCCAGCGAATCGACGATCAGGTTCTGCGCCACCATGTTGCGCGTGTTGTAGTTGCCGCCCACACCGGTGTTGTCCCAGGAATTCTGGAAGTCGCTGGTCAGCGAATAATAGGTTGGGTTATCGAGCCCGCGCATGCCATAGATGTTGTAGGTGGTCTTGTCGCCGGCATTCCACTGGCCGCCCTCGCCCGTGTGGTTATAGACCACGTCGATATACACCTTGATGCCGTTGTCGTGGAAGGCTTTCACCATTTCCTTGAACTCGCGGGTCGGGCCGCCGGCCGTCCGATCGTAGCTGTAACGACGATCCGGCGCAAAGTAGTTCAGGGTCATATAGCCCCAGTAGTTGTCGCCCGTGTTTGAATTTGGATCGGCATCGTTCGTGTCATTCTGGGTTTCCTGCATCGGCAGGAATTCGACTGCGGTCACGCCAAGGCTTGCGAGATATGGCGCTTTCAACCCCGCGCCTTTGTAGGTGCCGCGATAAGCGGCCGTGATGCTGCTGTCGTTCTTCGTCAGCCCTCGCACATGGGCTTCGTACACGATATCGTCCTTGAAAGCGCGCGTGGGCTTGGTGCCGATCGATTGGGCATCGCCCTGCAGCACGATGCCTTTCGGAGCACTGCTGCCGCTGTCGATGTTGCGGTAAAGCGCGCCGCTGGCGTAGATCGTGCCGTTGCTCATTGTGGACGTGGTCGGATCATGGCTGATTTCCAGCGCATAGGGATCGGTCAACAGCTTGTTAGGATTGAAGCGGTTGCCATTGGCGTCGACGTCCGCAATGAACCCGGCTGATGAGCCCTTGGCCCATGTCGCGTTATAGGGCCAGTTCGGTCCCCAGGCGCGGTAGCCATAGTAGACGGTACCGGTGATGCCGTAGCCGGCCAGTTGGCTGCTGGTGACGTTCAGGCTCCAGATGCCTCCCGTGCCGAGGGTCATCGGCAAGCTTACTTTTTCCTGCTGGCCGGTGGCGGCGCCATACAGGTACAGGTCAATGCGGGTGGCACGGCTGGAGTAGATCTTGAAGTTGATGCTGGATTTCGTGGCGTCATAGGCGGCGCCGAGATTGTTGGCATTGATTGCGGCTCGAACGACGAGCGGACTGCCAAGCATGGCGCAGCCCAACGTCGCCAACCCGAGGGCACGGCGAACCTTCATATAATCTCCCTATTTTATTGGTTTATGTACTTCTACTACGTAACAGCGAATCGATTTTGCGCCTTAGCTTTTGTTTACTCAACCAAGCTGAATTGGCGTGACGTAATTCAACTACACCCATCTTTTTTGCTCGCCTTCAGCCGTAGTTGCCTTCGAAGCCTACCAATCGACGCTTTTATCTAAATTTGGGAGGTTTTATGCGCGCAGATTGCCAAAACCTGGGGCTTGGCATTGCATAAATTGCCAAAAGACGGCATTATGAAATTTATTAAAACGTCAATTTGACGTCGACTTTACGTTGGTCATCGCTTTGAACATGATGCAGGCTTCAGCTCTTACTTCTGGCAATTGGGCCGCTGGCAGTTCTCAGCTTGGTGGCAGGGGCCTGCACGCGCGGTTTGCTCGCGTTCGTGCGGGCGCATTCGCGGACACGCTGTCGGTTGGTCCTTCGCGGCCAGTTCACGAGCGTGTCCAACATCTAGCTCAACCGGACGGCTTACGCGCTGCGCGCTCCAGCCGCCGGTTAGCACCACGTTGGGAGCTTCTATGAGCGCTGAAACTATTTGCCCACTTGATCAAAGCGCGTCTCATGAATCCAACTTCACTCTCCGCAGAGGGTCAGCCACGGTCGATCCTGCGAAAAGCGAATACTTCGTTATTTGCCCGGAGTGCCACAAGGCGATCCGTTTGGCGGGAGTCGGCGGAAGCGAGGGGCTCTTGGCAGAATCCAGGCCATGCCAGTCGGATGCAAGACAGCCGTCCCAACCACAAGTTCCAGCGGATGCCTGAGGGCGCCGCTGAACAACCACGTTAAAGATCACCAATGGCATACGATTTGGTAGTTGGCCGAGGGAGCAAGGTCAAGGACGCGCCGGATATAGTGGGTGGAATTGAGTTCGCCGAACTTCCAGCCATATTGCGTCTGCTTGAACGAGTCGAATCTTCATTCGTTCAACGGATCTCCAATCTTTTAGAAGATCAGGCTTTTTCTGTCGCAGAGATCGAGCAGGCACTTCCGCAATTGCTCCCCCTGCTCACGTTGGACTTGCGCCCTGATGAAGAGGCCTTCTTGCATAAGCTGATCTCGGTACTGTCATACGCAAAATGGAAACAACTTGGCCTGTACGGGATTGCCGACTAATCTCTAACATTGCAGTCAACTGGACTGCCTCCACGCTGCCCGTTCCTGAGGCCAGCTACTTTGAACGTTGGTCATCGCTGTGAACATGATGCACGCTTCGTCCTCTCCGCTTGGCTCCAAGGCCCACTGCTCGGCCTCCGTGGCTATCGGTGGCGTTTGGGCCGCTGGCTGCTCCCAGGTCGGTGGCAGGGGCCAGCATGCGCGTTTTGCGCCCGTTCGTGTTGGCGCATTCGCAGACACGCTATCGTCTGAGCCTTCTCGGCCAGTTCACGCGCGTGTCCAACATCTAGCTCAACCGAACGACTTACGCGCTGCGCCCTCCAGCCGCCGGTTAGCGCCACATTCGGCGTAGAAATTCGCATGAAACCGATTGAACGATATTCACTTCAAGTGCTTCCCGCTTGGTACCCTTTCAGAGCGTTCAAACGCCGGTTGGTTCGCGATGGAAAACCAACCTGGGTGGTGGTCGATGGAGATGAGATTGCCGCACAGTTTTTGTGCGGCGCCTTCACCATTTTTGTTACAAACTACGACTACTTTGACGGCGTGAGAACTTGGTTTCATCTGATTGACGACGAGGGAAGAGTCCGAGACATCGTGTCGACTCCTGACTACTTCGGGTTCCTTCAAGATGTTGAAAGCCCGGCCGAGCTTGAGCTGAATTTCGGGTTCTACGGCACAAATGATCAATGGAGCCTGCGCATTTGCGAAAGACCTGTTTGGTCCTTCCGAATTGGTGACCTACGTTCTCGCGTAAACCGTTTTTTGTTTACTCAAAGGCGCCTGATGCTTGGCTGCACAAAAGGCGAGCCGTGGCTTTTTCAACCTGCCGAACCTGACGCCCCAGTGGATGCCGCTGCTTCACAGCGTCGCCACTGAGCTCGACGGTTGCGCCCTTCAGCCATGACCATTGATGAAATCGAAGTGTTTAGGACTGCTTGCGCCACCGCAAAGGATCGAAGCTGGGCATGGCGACCGCCATTTTTTATTGGCTTCGATGCAGGTGAGTGGCAAGTTCAAGCTGAGAATGAAACGATCACTCGGATCAACGGCGAGAATGGGCGGGTCCTAGACGAATCGGACAGACTAGAACCCGCGCTCGCGTTGGTGATTGCTCGTGAATACGCAAATGCCAATTCCTTGCGTTGGAAGCCTGCATTTACGTTGCAAATTAATGAGGAAGGTTGGGAGGTCGGGTGTTGCCAAAGCCGGTTCGGTGGCCAAACCTACATCATGGTAAGTCACAGCGGGAAAGCTATTCGTCACTGGATCAACCCCAAGTGAGCACTTGCCTAAAATCGCCCAACAATTCCGTCAACCGGACCTCCGCATCGCTGCGCGCTGCTGCGGCCGGTTACGTCCAACGTTGGGCCGCAAAGGAAATGACATGGCTGATTTGAGCTGTGGATTCACGCCGCAAATTCTAGCTGCGATTGCAAGGGTTCAAGCGCCGGAATACCCGTGGCTTCCGCACGCGCTGGAAGACTGCGGGGCCGGCGCCTGGGAAAGCGCAGCATACGTTCGCTACATCTCAGCGCAAAATGCACATGCTGCTGGTGCAGAATGGCAGTTCGAAACAAATGTCGTTCTTGAACACCCCCATTTTGGTACTGTCATCGTCGATGTCCTCACCGGACATCGTATAGGTGGCCTTGAATTCCTCTCAAGGATCTAGCTTTGAAGCTTAGCGATGCTTTGCCCAACAATGCAGTCAACTGGACTGCCTCCGCTGCCAATGGCAGCCCAGTAGCTGCGGAAGCACTGCAGCGCATCGCCGCCCTGTATGCCATTGAGCAGCAAGCTAAAAACATGAACGCCGACGAACGCCTGCGGATGCGGCAAGAGCATGCATAGCCTGCGCTGGGGGCGCTGCACGCGTGGCTGGTGAGCATGCAGAAGGTCGTGGCCACCGGCAGCGGTACTGGCAAAGCCATTGAGCATTCGCTCAAGCGCTGGCCAACATTGGTGCGTTACGCCGACTCGGGCACGCCCCCGATCGACAACAACGCAATCGAGAATACGGTCCACCCGATTGCCATCGGCAAGAAAAACTGGTTCTTCGCCGGCTCGTAGCGCGCCGGCCGACGCGCTGCCGCCATCCAGACTTTGCTCGGCACCGCCAGGCTCAATGGTCTCAATCGCTGCATTGGCTGGCTAGCATATTGGAATGTCTCCCGACGTGCGCGAACAGCCAGATCGATTCGTTGCTGCCATTCCCGAACTCTACGCCAGCTTAACTCCACCGAACAGGTGGCTTCGCTGGACGCCTACCCGAAGTCGTAGAAGACAAGCCAGCCGGCGGCATAGGCGGTATGGGTGGCATGGACGGCATGATGTAATAGCCAACAGCCTCACAGCTGACAAAAAAACCTGCAAGGTTCGCGCCTTGCAGGCTTTTTCCTTGAGTTCTCCCGACAACTACTCAAGCAGCGAAGTGCAACTGGAAGCGTCGTTGCGGACTTCATGATTCACCGAAGTCGCGGCCCACTGACTTACCCTTCAGGGAAAATACAGTCCGCAATCGCAGAAGAGGGAATCTGTTTGAGGTCGGAGCGGGCCGGATCGAAGTAATAAAGCGCATTACTCCAGCGGCGGTCATATGGATGAACGAAACCGGCGACCTGATAATCTTGCTGTCCCTTCAGCTTACAATCAACGAATTGATACTCAACCGGCCGAACCTTCCGCCAAGGCAAGACAACCTCGGCAGTCACGATTACCACCTCCCTGCCTTTCACCGGCAGCGAATCCACTCTCCAGATGCGGAGCTTGCCACTTGGCCCCTGCGAAGCCTTGCATTGCGCAATGTGGAATTGCGACCCGCCGTTGACCACCATGCCGGTCTGCAACACTTCGCATTCTGTATAAAGCTTGCTGTAATCTCGTCCGACATATCCACTTTCCACGGCATATACGTCGCATGCACCAATCGTTATCACGACGGCTACACAACGCTTCCACCTACTCACTCTTTGCTTCAGATTTTTCTTCACAGCGCCCCACAAATTTCCAACATGCAATTATTTTATCCCAATCTCGGCAGCCCGCGAGCCTGACGGCCTGCGGACTACCTGGTGTCAGCAGGCGATCAGCCTTGCGGACCGGACAACTGCGCCATCTGCGCCAGCAAGATCCAGCCAGGGACTGGCTCAACTGCTGCAGCCACGCCTCCATCGACAGCTCACTGACGTCCGCCTGCACTTGCACGCCAGGAATCACGATCGACGCACCGGCAACGATCGGCGCCAGCGGCGTCGCCGTGGCCGACACATCCACCTGCACCGTCATGGCCGACGTATCGTTCAGATAGCAGACATACGGATTCAGCCCAGTCGGCGTGCCGCAATCGCTGCCGCCCAACACTTGGACCATGAAATCACGCGTCACGGTTGCGGCGGAACCGTTGGACAATTCCGCCAGATCGGCATCGACCGTTTCCTCAAACAGCTCGCGCTGCTCACCGGTCAAGGCTTCGCTCTTCTTGCCAAACCAAATGCGGCGGTAGTAGGCCAACTCGACAAGCGCTGCCAGTCCACACCGGCCATCAGCCATTGCCATTGTTCGGCCGTCAGCTCCCAACTGGTGTCACCGGCTTGCGGCCAAACGAACTGGCCATGATGCTGGCGCCGCACGCACATCCACACGCAGTTGGCATCCCAGCACACTACCTTCAGGCGCGTGTGGCGCCGGTTGGCAAAGACGTAGGCCGTGCCATCGCAAGGAGCCCTGCCCAGCGCTTGCTGCACATGCAGCGACAGCCGGTCAATTCCGGCACGAATATCGACCGGCTGTGTGGCCAGTCGGACCGCGTTCACCTGCAACTGCATCACAGACTGCGCAGCAATTCTGCCAACTACGCTGCTGGCGTGGTGTTGGGCAAATCGAGCGACCAATTCGGGCAGACAGGCGAATCGGGCCGCTTGCCACTATCGCCTTCACTTTTACCGGCAACAGCGGCATGGGTTCAGGCCGCTGCTTCTGCCAAGCGCTTCTTCCACCATGCTATTTGGCGCGGGCGCCCAGCCTTGGCGAGCTGCAAAACTACGCATCGATTCGCCGCTGACTCGCCCCGCATCTAACCGCTCTTGCCACAGTTGCTGTTGTCTTGTCCCGACATTCCCGTCTCCAAAAAAGACAGGAGTATTGAACCGTTCAACAAGAAATTACAGGTGGTAGGGCTGGACGCTTACCGCTTTACGACAAGCGCGGTGCCTCGCTGCCAAAGCGCACCATACATTTCCGACCGGCCGACTTTCAGCTCGATGGAAAAACCAAGAGCTGCATTTACCCGGCAGGTGAGCACCTTTACAGCAGTGGCACGAACTGCACTGCCAACGGCCGTCAGCATCACAAATTCACAGGCGCCAAGCAAAGCTGCGCGCCATCCGCAGCGCACGCAGGTTCGCCAAGTGGCCTTCTTCAGGAAGGGCAGGCGTCACCACTCACCTACGTGCAGCCCATGCGACAGGCAATCGATACACCACGTGGCCGCGCTTTGTATAGTCGGCGCATGGCCACCATGGAGCCGGTCTTCGCTAACCTGCGCTACAACAAGCGGCTTGACCGCTTTACGTTGCGAAGCCAGGCAAAGGTGAACACTCAATGGCATCTCTACTGCCTAGGTTCACAATATCGAAAAGCTGGCAAGGAACGGATACGCGGCCTAAGAAACGCTAAAAGGGCTGAAGCCAACTGCCTTTACTTGCCTGAAACTGGCAGTTTGCGGCAAACTGGCGGAATGATTAAAAAATCAACTGAGCTGCTGGCAGAAATCCCTGAGGTTTGCGCAAACTCGCGCCGAAAAGGGATATTTCTACAGCCTCGTTAGGCCGTAGAGCACAGCACATGGAAATTGCTGATCCACGCATTCGCACTGAAGTCATTCACGGCCAGATCGTGCACTTCCCATCGCTGGAAGCCTGGTCAGAGATTATTAGGGATGCGGCACTGGGAGATATCGCATTGCCCATTCCAGACTGGATCAAGAGATGGCTCGATGAGTACGGCCAGTTCCACGTCGCTCACCTTGGACTCGTTCACAAACCTCACCATATTGGCTGGCTCGTCGTTCCCATGCTTCGCCTTGACGGTCGCTACTATCGCGTCCACTACGAAGACGTCATCTGCGAACACTGCGATAGACGATGCGGAGCATCCGCAACGCCCGACAGCGTATCGTACGCGGGGACCAGCGTAGACCCACAGAAGGTCTGGGACGAGTTCAATGAACTGCCGCTTCAAAGCTGTCCATATTGCCATGGCATGCTCAGACGCCGACAAACCGTTTGGCTGGCATCACAGCCTGCGGCCTAACAATTCAGATATGGACGCCCCCGAGAGTACAACGGGTTCATCAATAGGTTCGGCATGCGGTATAAGCCTGCATGCCAGATCGATGCCGATCACAGTCAGAACGTTTTCGCCATTCCCATTTGCTGCTAAAGTGCTAATCTTATTCATAACTCCCCCTTGTGGACCAATGATGAGGAGGACTTCCAAATCTTTAGACCGCAGGTGCTTGCAGCAAGTACCTGGCTGCGCATGTGGGACGGGGGAAGGCCCTTACATTCGTTGGGCCAACTGAAGAATGACGAAACCGTTGCATTCTATTCCGGACAGAGTAAGTTGCCCTCGTTGTAAATCCGAGGATCATGTCACGCGCAAGCTTCATGCTTTGCCGACTGAATTTGACTGGAAGGATCCTGCGACGGAACTGGTGCCGGCGATGGGCTTCGTAAAGGGTTATTGGTGCGTTCGATGCGAAATTGGTTTCATCCCTGACGAACTGCTTATGAACTTCGGACTCGTGCAAGTGAGGGGAATTTGATGCGTCCCCATTTGCCCGACCTTTCAATCAAACGGACGGCTTACGCACTGAGCACTTCAGCCGCCGTTATCGCACTCGTTGCGCCGCGATTTAATGTAGTAGGACGAGGAGAGAAGGAGAATTGTTTGAAACTGCTTGGTTTGTTTTTCGTAGTACTGTTGGCGGGATGCGCGAGTACGGGTGTCGTGCAAATGGAAAAAGACACATTCCTGATTGCGAAGAAAAGCCCGCAGGTCGGGTTTGGCCCACCTATCGGTGTTAAAGGTGAGGTGTATGCTGAAGCAAATGCCTTCTGCTCGAAGGATGGGAAGGCTGTGGAAACGATTAAGGCCGACGAGACAAATTCCGGCTTTGCGAGAAGCGCAGCGTTCTCCCTTGAGTTCCGTTGCGTATCCAAGGCGCCGTGAGCAACTGCGCGCACCAATCTTTGTTGAGTTTCTTACCCGACAATTCCGTCCACCGAACCGCTGCATCGCTGCGCGCTGCGGCGGCCGGTGGCTACTAGGACGCCCATGACGAAGGTGCAGCACTTCCTTATACTGGCTGTACTGATCGCCGCGCTAGCTTTTTCCGCTGCGCTCAATATATCAGTCTGCGCTTGGGGCTGCCCTTCAACGGTTCAAGTGTACTCGTTGCAAGCGTCGTTCTTTGTCCTGCTTGGCCTTATCCTGTGGGTGCTTCGTAAATTTTTTCGGCTCAAGCGGGTGGACGCAAATGCCAAACCTTAAAGCCAATCGGATAGCTTGCGGGTTGCGCGCTCAAGCCGTCGATTAGCACGCACGTAGGAGCGCAAACATTGAATAGCACATGCCTTATCTTCTTTCCCGAAGGTTCGTCCTCACTCCAGCAAGCGGAGCAAGAACTTACGAAATACGACTTCGACGTGAGATCGAGCGGGGGCTCGCTATTCGCGAAAAGGCTTGGATCACAGGAGTTTAAGATCACGCTTGTCCAACTTCCTCATGTTTTGCTGGAGGCAAAGGAAATTGGCCAAGGATCGGAGCACGAACAGTTTCTGTCTAAGTGCGGATCTCGATTCGAACTCTTTATTTCCGATCTGGATGCGGCTCTGGACGAAATTAACTCGCTGATGGAAGCCCAAGTCGCTTTACAGGATGCTTCATCGGGGTACCTTTTTACGCCCTGGAACGGTCAAATCATGAAGCCATGGAATGCCTCATAGTTGGGCGTACTTCCCAACCATTCAATCCAGCGGGGCGCCCGACGGCGCCGCTGAACGTCTGCTTTGGCCCAAATTCGAATAATCATGAATACTGAAAAACGCAACGCATTAGTTGAAAAGCTTAGTTCAGAGCACGAGCCGCAACTCGTTCCTATCGACGTATTTTTTGACGGGAACGATGATCTCGGCTCGATTGGCTGCAATCTTCTGGATCATCCTGGCATCGAGGCTTTTCGTGCGACTTTTGCACGCCTTAGTGAGCGAGAGGTGAGGTGTACTGTCAATAGTGGACACTCTCGTCTCAAGCTGCCAGCACTTCCTTGTTGAAGTCTGCCGCAAAGCGTGCCGGCGATTTGTAGCCAAGGCGCGAATGACGCCGTTGGCGGTTGTAGAAGATCTCGATGTACTCCGTAATGGCCGCCTGCGCTTCAGACCTGCATGCAAAGCGACGATGATGAACCAGCTCATTTTTCAAGCTGCCCCAGAAGCTCTCCATCGGCGCGTTGTCGAAGCAGTTTCCCTTGCGCGACATCGAAGTCTGCATTCCGAATTGGTTCTGCAGTTTCCTGTATTTCTCGGCGCAGTATTGACTGCCGCGATCAGAATGATGGATCAATCCCGCCGCCGGTCTTTTGTTGCGCACAGCCCGCCACAAGGCTTGCGCCGTCAAGTCCTGCGTCATGCGTGGCCCCATCGCATACCCCACCAGCTCGCAGGTGAAAACGTCCTTCACGCCGGCCAGATAGAGCCAGCCTTCCTCAGTCGCGATGTAGGTGATGTCTGCCACCCAGGCTTCGTTTGGCCGCGTCGGCAGGAACGTTTGGTTCAACAAGTTCGGCGCGACCGGCATGTCATGCCCGGAATTGGTGGTGGCCTTGAACTTGCGCTTTTGTCTGCAGCGCAGACCAAGTTCTGTGCGCAACCTGGCGACGCGATCACGCCCGGCCTCAAATCCTTGCTCCTTCAGTTCAGGATGAACGCGCAGCGTGCCATAGGTTTCGCGCGATTGCTGATGCACGGCCTGAATCGCCACCTTCAGCTTGGCGTCCTCCTGAGCGCGGCGCGACGGCTTGCGCCCCTGCCATGCGTAAAAGCCGCTGCGAGAGACATTCAAGACCCTGCAAAGCAAATCCGTCGGGTATCCGTCGAGTCGCACCGACTTCATGAACGCGTACCTGGCAGCGACTCCCTTGCAAAGTACGCCGTTGCTTTTTTTAGCACTTCCTTCTCCATGCGTTCAACGGCCAATTCTTTGCGCAGCCTAGCCACTTCCGCTTCAAGCTCCGCCACGCTGCGACTACCGGGAGCAGCCCCAGTATCATTGCTTCGCTTTGCAGCGTTAACCCAAGTCCCCAGTGTTCCCTTAGGAATGTCAAGCCGCTGCGCGGCTTCCTCCAGTGTCAGTCCCTGTGCGAGGACTAGTTTGACCGCCTCTGCCCGGAACTCCGGTGTGTATGTCTTCGATTTCATAAATGCTTCTCCCGTTGCTAAGTTTAACAAACGAGAGTGTCCGAAAAAGTCAGGTTACCTCACGTGTCTTCAAGAGATGGCAGAGGAGTTTCCTCGATCGGCATCAACGATTACATTTACCTAACCTTCTATTTGTAATCAACTGGGCAGCTTACGCGCTACGCTTCATCCGCCAGTGATTCGCACGGTATGGGCATGACTCCAGCGCGCCACGAAAACTAGATGAACTCCTGGAAGTTGGCGCTGCACGGGTAGGGAAAATAAAGGCCTGTATCGTTGCAAACCTGCCGTTTCCAGGGGGCCGTGTATTGCGCTTGCCATAAAGGGCGGCCATAGGGCAAACTGCCGTCATGACTGTTTTTGCAACCAGAATCGCTGGTGAAGATCATGGGGCGCGCGAGGTGTCGCTTGTGAACCGTTTTTTTTATACAGCCTCGTTAGGCGCAGCCAAATGAAAGCCGCCCTCATTCAAAAGCATCGCGGCGAATTTGCGAATATCAATGTTCTAACTGCCTTTCTCGGCTTTGCCGAGAAGGGATACTTTATTGAGTTCTTTGAGTTCGAAGAGCTCAGTTCCAAAGAGCTTGATGACGAGACCATAGTCGTTGGCGGTATCCCAGTAGTAGTGAGCGCCTTGACACGCCTTGGCATTACCCCTCCTGGATTAGTTTCAATCCCTGAGTCAATTTCTTCATTTGCCGGGCGCCGTACTTGGGAAGGCTCGATGGGCGAGGTGCGAAGCATTGTGGATCGAGGCGGCAGCATTTTTATCAAGCCGCTCCCCAACGATAGAAAGCTCTTCGGCGGAAAAGTCGTCACCAACTATCGGGACCTGGCTATAACCGCATCGCTACCGGGCGGCTATCCTGTTATTTGCTCAGAACCCGTTTCAATGATTTCTGAGTATCGCGTCTTTGTACTGAGAGGGACCATCGTTGGATGCCGCCACTACAAGGGGGACTTCCGGGCATTCCCGGACTTCAAGCTCATCGAGTCCGCGGTCCTTGCCTATGCAGATTCGCCGTCAGGTTATGGAATCGACTTCGCCGTAACTGAAAGCGGCGAAACAATCTTGGTTGAGGTCAATGAGGGATTTTCACTTGGCTGCTATGGACTCCCTTCTTTGCCTTACAGCTCAATCATTGAGGCTCGCTGGGAAGACTTCCGAACGAAGACTTCGAAGTGATGGAACTCGAAACTGAATTGGCGGCGCGGTCGTTCGCATACAAATTGTTGTGCGAACCCTTTCAGGGCATCATAGAAATTCCCAACCTCTAGGAAACAGGGACGAAACTCCGCCGCTGGGGCGCCTCGGCACATTTTTGCGATGTACGTAGCTGGCTTCGAGGCTGTGCCTCTGATCTTCGCCGCGACGAAGTTAAGGACTAACATCTTCCTCTCTTTGAATAGTATGACGTCGTCCGAATCTCCCAACTTGCAGTGAACTGGACTGCCTGCACGCTACACGTTCAATCATGAACCCTCAAAAAGTCGTTCGAGAAAAAATCCGGCGATTCACCGACCTTCCCAACATCGGTCCAGCTGCAGCACGCGACTTCGAGTTGCTAGGTTTTAGTAAGCCCGCCCAATTGGCTGGTGCTGACCCACTTCACCTTTACGAATCCCTCTGCGTCGTCACGGGCACGCGTCATGACCCATGCGTTCTGGACGTATTCATGTCGGTGACTGATTTCCTGGGCGGGGGTGCGCCCAAGCCTTGGTGGCATTTCACCGAACTGCGCAAACGAAAATACGGCAATTTGCCAGCAGTCGCCGCTGGTGAACCCCTGACATTGTCTTCTGCCTCGACGCTGTGCGTTCCGGCAGCCGATTGATTTGACCAAATAAATTCTATGGCCGACGAAATCTCAGATTTAAAGAAAGAACTGATCGACGTTCTCGATATAGCGGCAATGTACAACGACAAGGGTTACATGTGGTCTGGGCATAGTCCGGAGCGACGCGCTGAAATAGTGGCGGGATACCAAGTGAGTATGCTCAGTCTTATGGGCCAAATCGGAGCGGACGCTTTGGCTCCCGAGCTTGCCCAGGCAATCGTTTCTGGCGCAGCTGCATGGGATGATCTGGGTTATTTTTCACGCCTTGTGCGTCGCTCGTGACATCAAAGTCTCATTTCGTGTTCAACTTCACTCACTTCGCTCTAGTTGGGCTGATGGCTGTAGCTTTGCCGGCAGCCGCGCAGTACAGCCCTGTTCCAGACTTCGTTTCTCCCACTGAAGGAAGGACTGCACAACTTCAGGTTGCCGTTGGTGGCTCCGCTGCGATCTCCGGTCTTGTCATCTATGACGACCCGAACACCTGCCGTTCGCCAAGGCGCGTTCGGCGGCTTGAAAATCCCTTGCAGTTATCTGCGGATCGCCAGCTCACGTTTACGGCCTACCTTACCAAAGGCGATTACGCCTGCCGCATCACCTCCAGTTTCCAGCCGAAAGCTGGCCACTTCTACGAGCTATACAGCGTTCTCAGGCAAGACGCATGCGTCATCCTGGTTGGATACAGCGATCGGCAAGAAGGGCCCTACTTGAAAATTCGCGACATCGAGCAACTTCGATACGTGCCAGGAGACAGTCCGGGCAACAGCTTCTGCGAGGCCAAATGAACGCGCGCTGACCCGCCCCTTGCCTACCCCCGATTGATCTGGAATTTGCCTTGCCACTGCAAAGGCGGCGGTTGGGCGGCGAGGCTCCAAGCAACGGCGCGCGTTTGATGTTAGGCTAACGTCCTGATCTCAATCGGAGAAACCGGCTTGAAGAATATCGACCTTGCGCTGATCGAACGCTGGCTTATGGGCTGGAGCTTGTCGCGCGGCGTGCCATTGCCAGTGCCCTACGATGGTGGCTTGGTCGTCGAAGTCGGCATGCCGGCGCAATTGCGGCGCTACGTGTTTGCCGATGCAGGGCAAGCACTTCAAGCATGCGCGGATCGCATACGGGAACCATTCATTTTCCTCAAGGCCCCTGTCGAGCCGGAGGACTTGCGGCGGGCATTGCCAGCGCATTGGAGTGTTGAAGGACGCGGCTACCTCATGGCCGGACCTTCGCAGCCAAACATCAAAGTGGCGATGCCTCCGGGTTACCGGACTACTGTCGAAACCCAACACGGCGCGCACGTTGTGCGAGTGTTTCACGAAAGCCAGGAATTGGCAGCGTCGGGCCGTATTGTGCTGCACGGCCAGACCGCCATCTTCGACCAGATCGAAACCGCAGAATCCCATCGACGCCGCGGCCTGGGAAGTGTCGTCATGCACTCTCTCGATACCCTCGCGACCGAAGCCGGCGTAACCGAACGGCTGCTCGTGGCGACCGAGGATGGTCGGGCGCTCTATACCCGCCTTGGCTGGAGCGTCATTTCTCCGTGGTCTACTGCAGTTCTACCAGCGGCTGGCAGGTGAAATATTAGTGCTTTGCTCACCACTACAATGATTTGTTGCTCAACCAAAGAAATTCCGCTATATTGAACGCAAGTTCTGTATAACGAAATTCGTTTAGCGACGTTTGTTATCAACTAATCAGCATCAAGAGTCGAATTTTCGACGCCAACCTGCCTCCCCGGGCAAGGTGGAAGCCATCACGGCGATGCGGCCTATTAACGGCAACGAAGCGGGTGCGACATGGTTTGCTCCGAATCGGGCCAAGCTCTCAGGAGAAACCATGACAACTCACACCTCCCCTGCTTCCTCCCTGGACCTCAGCGCCTGGCGCAACCAGTTCCGCATGACCCACACGTTCCATCTCTCGCTGGGAACCAACGAACCCGTTGCGGGCCAGCTGGAAGCCACGCTGAAAAACTCAAACGCCCAAATCGAGAAATGGGTTATCTCGCGCCGCGCAGGCTGCTACGATCACTGTATTACCGTGAAAGGCATTGGCGATGAATCGGCGCGTGAGCTGCGCTCGGAACTGGCCTGCCTGAATGGCGAGATCAAGGTGCATGTCGAGCACATGCTCCACTTTGACAGCGACGCGGCGCAACGCTGATTCGAAAGTCAAACGGTACATTGGTTGCCGGAAGACAGAGACAGCTCAGGGCTGCTTCGGCAGCGTCGATCTCCTGCGCCCTTCCATGGCGGCCATCACCCGTTCGGCATTCTCCTTGCAGCCAACATCTGCGGGCTTTGAATCAATCAGTTCCACCAGCGACTGGAGTTCGGACTTGCTGCGCGCCAGGCGCTGTTCCAGCACCTCGATGTCGGCGATCTTCTTGCGCAGGGCCGCAAGCAATTCATCGTGCTTCCACGCCGAAGCCTCGTCCGGCAACAACTGGGCAATTTCTTCAAGCGAGAAGCCTGCATGCTGCGCATCGCTGATGATCGTCAGCACCATTACCGCTTCCTCCGGGTATTCGCGGTAGACGTTCGATTGCCGCCTCCCTACCTTCAACAACCCTTTCGATTCATAGAAGCGTATCGCCGATGCAGCCAAGCCTGTTTGCCGAGCCAGTTCCCCAATTTTCATAGTGTCCACCCGCTGTTCACGGCATCACTATAAGCTTAAAGCCCACTTGAAGGTCAATGACCGAAATAAATGCTTGACCTTCAAGTGAACTTTAATCCTAAGGTGGAGCCATCGCAACTCACTGGACTTCACGATGAACCCTTTCGAATCACTGGCACTGCCCAACGGTGCCGTCATCCCGAATCGCATCGCCAAAGCCGCCATGGAAGAGAATATGGCGGACAAGGACCATGCTCCTTCCGCCCAGTTGATCCGGCTTTACCGCGCCTGGGCTAAAGGTGGCGCCGGCCTGCTCATTACCGGCAACGTCATGGTCGACCGGCGCGCCATGACCGGGCCGGGCGGCGTTGTGCTGGATTCCTGGCTGCACAGCGACCGCTTCCAGGATTGGGCGGCAACTGCGCAAGCCCATGGTGCCCACATCTGGCTACAGCTTAATCATCCGGGCCGGCAGATGCCGGCCGCCCTGGGGCAGCCGACCCTCGCGCCTTCCGCTGTGGCGATGGATCTGGAGAGTTTTTCGAAGCAGTTCGCTGCCCCGCGCGCGATGACGGAGGCAGATATCGCTGAAGTGAAGGAGCGCTTCATCAAGGCCGCGCAACTGGCTGAGGGATTCGGCTTCAATGGCGTGCAAATCCATGCGGCGCATGGATACCTGCTCAGCCAATTCCTCTCCCCCATCACCAACAAGCGCGATGACCGCTGGGGCGGCTCGCTCGAAAACCGTGCCCGCCTGCTGATCGACATCGTCAAAGGCGTGCGCGCTGTGGTGGGCAGCAGTTTCGCGGTTGCCGTGAAGCTTAATTCGGCCGACTTCCAGCGCGGCGGCTTCAGTACCGACGATGCGAAGAAGGTGGTCGAGATGCTCAACCCGCTAGGCGTGGACCTGATCGAACTCTCGGGCGGCAGCTACGAGGCACCGGCCATGCAGGGCGAGGCGCGCGATGGACGCACGCTGGCGCGCGAAGCTTATTTCCTTGAGTTTGCGAAGGACATCCGGTCGGTGGCGCGCATGCCGGTCATGGTCACCGGCGGCATCCGCCGCTTTGCTGTCGTCGAACAAGTACTGGCCAGCGGCATCGACATGGCGGGCATCGGCACCGCACTCGCACTCGACCCGCAACTGCCCAATGCCTGGCGCACGGACAAGGCGCAGGCTCCCCTGCTGCGCGCCATCACCTGGAAGAACAAGGTGCTGGCTTCGGTGACCTACATGGCGATGGTGAAGCACCAGCTGCGCCGCCTGAGCCGCGGCAAACCGGCCAACCCCAACGTGACGCCCGTTCTCGCGCTGTTGCAGCAGCAATGGGGCACAACGATCGGGAATTTTCGATACCGCCAGTGGGTTCAAACATAAAAAAAACCGGCGCAAGCGCCGGCTTCTCGGTTCATCCGTGGAGGATTAGAACTTATAGTTGTACGACAGGCCAACCAGCGACATGTGGGTCTTCCAGGTGCCGACGGTGGTTTCGCCGTTGCCGGTGCAGGTGCCGGCAGGTGCCAGGGTGCTGCACTGGTTTTGGTAAGTGGACGACGCGTCATCGAACTTCAGGTAGCTGTAAGCCAGGTCGATCGACGAATTAGCCGTTACCTTCCAGTTTGCACCGAAGGAGAGCTGCTTGCGGTCCGAATCAGGCAGTGCTGGATGGCGCAGGGATGCTTTTTCCACTGGGGATTCGTCGATTGCCACACCGGCGCGCAGCATCCAGGCGTCATTCAGCTTGTAGTTCATGCCCAGCGATGCGCGCATGGTGTTTTTCCATTGCTGGCGGATCACTTCATCGCCTTCGCCGGTGCCGACGAACTCGATATGCAGGTCTTTCATGCGGGAGTGACGGGACCAGGTCAGGTCAGCCATCAGAGCCAGCTTGTCATCGATCTGCGAGAACACGTTGGCCGACAGGGTTTCCGGGGTCTTGATGTCAACCAGGGCGCCCGAATTGGCCTTGCGGGAGGACGCTTGCAACACGGCGTTCACCTTTGCATCGCTGGTGACGGTGGAGAAGTCCCACACCGCGTCGCCCTTCAGCTTGTGATGGATCGACGAGCGGTAGGCCAGGCCGAAGCGGGTGTCCTTGGTCAGGTTGAACATGTAGCCCAGGTTGAAGCCTACGCCCCAATCCTTGCCGTCCATGGTGGCGTGGCCATCTTTAGCGGCTAACAGGGCAGCAGGGTTGCCACCGGCTAAAACGATCTTTTGCAGCAGTTCAGCACGACGCGCGGCAATCGCAGGGTTCGTGGCAGCGTTGGCGCTCAGGAACATGATGGAGCCTGGCACGTCAACGCCCTGGCCCAGCTCGGCCTTCATGAACTCGGCATCGATACCGAAGCCGAAGGAGTGACGCTCGTCCAGCTTGAACGAGACGGATGGGTTCAGGGTCACCGACTTCAGGTCGATGCTGGTCAGCGCGTAGCGGCCGGCCCAGTTGTTGTCATAGTCCAGCTTCGCGCCGTAAGGAACGAAGGCGCCGAAGCCCAACGCCCACTTGTCGTTCAGCTTGTGGGAGATGTACAGGGAAGGAGCCGCCACCGCGCTTGGAGCGTAGTCATCCTGATGCGCTGCGCCGCCGGTCGAGCCGACCTTGCCGTAACGCTGCGAGCCCTGGTCGTCGTAGGTCGAGTGCGGTACCACGGCGGTGATGCCGCCGGAGAATTGGGTGCCTTCCAGACGGGACAGGCCGGCTGGATTGGCGAAAATGGTGGAAGCATCGGCAGCTTCAGCGGTGTTGGAATCCGCAGTGCCCTGGCCGGACACGGACTGGGAACCGAAGCGGTAACCGGATGCGTTTGCGTTCATTGCGGCGGCCGACAGGGCGGCAGCAACCATCAGGGAGAGGTATTTTGGGTTCAAGGTAGGTCTCGGCTGTTCGTTATTGATATATGTTCAACCTTGCGTCATAAGAAATGCGCGAGGGCACCGCAGTCTACACCAAAACCGTACGACGGTGCTTTTTAATTGAAAATAGTTTAAGAAAAGAGGGCCCGAAAGCCCTCTGTCATAGGGGAATCAGGCGAGCTGACTCCGTTGCTTTCTGGTTACAAACGAGAGCAGCTTCATAACGAGGCGGAAGACCAGGCGCACGAAAACCAGGGCCAGGATCGCTTCTACCAGGGTCAGGATGAAGGCCAGCGCGGCGCCCCAGCGTTCATCACGGCGCTGGAACTTGGCGACCATGCGCTCCTTGGCGATCTCGATACTGTCGTAGAAGGTCGGCACGACCAGCAGGGTCAGCAGCGTCGAGGTGACGGTGCCGCCGATGATGGCCACTGCCATCGGCCGGTAGAACTCGCCGCCGTTGCCCATGCCGATCGCGACCGGCATCATGCCGGCGATCAGGGCAAAGGTGGTCATCAGGATTGGGCGCAGGCGCATCTGGCCCGCTTCGATCAGGGCCTGGTGGCGGTTGGCGCCCTCCTCTTCGCGCTTGCGCGCCGCGTCGAGCAGCAGGATGGCGTTCTTGGCCACCAGCCCCATCAGCATGATGACGCCGATCAGGCTCATCAGGTTAAGGGTGCCGCCGGTCACGATCAAGCCTACCACCACGCCAATCAGCGACAGCGGCAGCGACAGCATCACACCGCCCGGCGCCGTGAACGAGCCGAACTGCATCACCAGCACCAGGTACATCAGGCCGATGCCGGACAGCAGGCCGATGCCCATCGCGGAGAAGATTTCGCCCTGGTTCTTGCTGGCGCCGCCCACGCCCTGGCCAAAGCCCGGCGGATAATTCATTTCCTTGGCGATCTTCTTGGCGTCGGCCAGCACCTCGCCTGCCGCGCGCCCTTCCACGTTGGCGGTGACGGCGATCGTGCGCATGCCATTCTTGTGGCGGATGCCGGCCGGGCCCTTGCCCATCGAGACCTTGGCGATCTGGTCCAGCGGCACCATCTGGTTGGTGCCAGCCACCTTGATCGGCAGGCGCTCGATATGTTCCAGGCTCAGGCGGTCATCCGGATGCAGGCGCACAGCCACGTCACGCGCTTCGCCGGTCGGGTCAACCCAGTCGCCCACTTCCACTCCGGCAAATGCTACGCGCAAGGAGGTGGCGGCATCGCCGGCGGCAATGCCCATCGAGTTGGCCAGGCCGCGATTGAGTTCGATTTGCAGCTCGTCCTTCGGATCCTGTTCGGACAGGCCGACATCGACCGCACCCGGCACCTGGCGCAGCTTGGCCATGAACTCGTTGGTGATCTCCATCAGCTTGCGCGAGTCCGGGCCGACAAAGTCGATCTGCACGGCCTTGCCGCCGCCCCCGCCGCCAAAATCGTCGATCACGGTGTACTCGCCGCCCACCATGCCAGCCAGCTTCTGGCGCAGTTCGGAGGCGATCTCGCCGGCGCCGCGTTTGCGTTCGCTGCGCTCGCCGATATCGATCCAGATATTGCCGCTGGCCTGGTTGATGTACACCTCGGTCGACTTCACTTCCTTGATGCCCATGGCAACAGCGGACACCTTCTCCATCTTGCCGCGCGTGTAGGCCAGGCTGGACGAAGAAGGGGTGCGTACTTCGACTTTCAGGGCACCGTGGTCTTGCTTCGGCATGAAACTGGTGCCGCCCACTGTCGCCTGCAGCGCAATCGCGGCAACGAAGCTGGCCAGCGCAATCGCGCCCATCGAACGGCGATGGTCGAGCGCCCAGGCAATGACCTTGCCGTAGCGGGATGCCTGGCGGTCGAACCAGTGGTTGAACTTGTCCAGCAGCTTGCCGAGGCCCTGCTTCGGCGCGCTGTGGTGGTCCGGCGGGTCGCCCCAGAAGGCCGACAGCATCGGGTCCAGCGTGAAGGAGATGAACAGCGACACGGCCACCGAGCAGGTCACGGTCAGCGCGAATGGGCGGAACCATTCGCCGGCCAGGCCGGGCATGAAGGCCACCGGAATGAATACCGCCATGATCGAGAAAGTGGTCGCGGCCACGGCCAGGCCGATTTCGGCCGTGCCTTCCAGCGCAGCCGTGCGGCGGTCGGAACCATTCTGCATATGGCGCACGATGTTTTCACGCACCACGATGGCGTCGTCAATCAGCACGCCGATCGCCAGCGACAAGCCAAGCAGGGTCATGAAGTTCAGCGTAAAGCCGCACAGCCAGACCGCGATGAAGGCCGCCACCACCGAGGTTGGCAGCGAGAGCGCGGTAATCAGGGTGGAGCGCCAGGAGTTGAGGAAGGCGTACACCACGAAGATGGTCAGCACGGCGCCGAACACCAGCGCGTCGATCACGTTGTCCAGCGATTCCTGGGCTTCCTTGCCGCCGTCTTCGGTGATGTCCAGCACAGTGCCGCTGTCGGCCAACTCCTTGTTGATTTCCTCGGTCAGCTTGCGCACTTCCTTACCCACCGACACGGCGGATGCATCACGGGCGCGAATCACATGCAGTGCCACGTTCGGCTTGCCGCTGTGCAGGCTGACGCTATTGATTTCGGCGAAGCCGTCCTCGATCTGCGCCACCTGGCCCAGGCGCACCAGCTGTTCGCCATTGCGCTTGACCACCACGTCCCTGAATTCTTCCGGGCGCTCGATGCGGCCTACCAGGCGGATCGCCTTTTCTTCCAGGGTTCCGCGCACCTTGCCCACCGGCGCATTGGTGTTCTGCATCTGCAAGGCGCTGGTGACCTCGGCCACCGAAACGTTGTACTCGCGCAGCTTCTCGGCGCGCAGCAGCACCGACAGCTCACGCCGCAGCGCGCCGTTGACGTTCACGACCGACACGCCGTCCAAAGCGCGGAAGCGGTCGGCCAGCTTGTCCTCCGCCAGGCGCGAAATGGCGGCATGCGACAGCGTTTTCGACGACAGCGCCAGCTGCATCACGGGCTGGGCCGCGGTATCGACACGCTGGATCATCGGTTCCCGCATTTCCGTCGGCAGCTTGTAGCGCACCGCGGCAATGGCATTGCGCACTTCGTCCGAGGCTTCAATCAGGTTCTTGTTGAAGCTGAAGCGGATCTGGAAGGTCGCCATGCTCTCGCCCGAATTGGAGAACAGGTCGTCCACGCCGGAAATCGACTGCAGCGACTTTTCCAGGCGGTTGACCACTTCCCGTTCCACGGTTTCCGGCGAGGCGCCCGGATAGGGGATATTGATGAACAACATCGGCAGTTCAACGTCCGGCTCGCGGTTGACGCGCAGCTTGGACAGGGCCAGCAAGCCCATGGCCATCATGGCGATGATCAGGACGATCGTCGCGACGGGGCGCCGGACACTAAAATTGGAGAGGAACATCTTGCATTTTCCTTAACTCATTGGTTCAAAAAAAGGGCCCGAAGGCCCTTCTTGGTACGCGCTTGACGCGTTTCAGGCGCTTTACGCTGCCGATGGCTGGCGGCGGCCGGTCACCAGGCCAACCAGTTTCATCACCAGTCGGAACACCAGGCGCACAAAGGTCAGCGCCAGGATCGCTTCCACGAAGGTCAGCACAAAGGCCACTGCCGTATTCCAGCGCTGCTCGCGATACTTGAACTTGGCCACCATGCGGTCGCGGGTAATCTCGATGCTGTCGTAGAAAGTCGGCACCACCAGCAGGGTCAGCAGGGTCGAAGTGATGGTGCCGCCAATAATGGCCACCGCCATCGGGCGATAGAACTCACCGCCGTCGCCCATGCCGATTGCCACAGGCATCATGCCCGCGATCAGCGCGAAGGTCGTCATCAGGATCGGGCGCAAGCGCATGCGGCCCGCATACATCAGTGCATCCTCGCGGCCATAGCCCTCTTCCTCACGCTTGCGCGCCGCGTCGAGCAGCAGGATGGCGTTCTTGGCGACCAAGCCCATCAGCATGATGACGCCGATAAAGCTCATCAAGTTGAGAGTACCGCCCGTCAGCAGCAGGCCCACCACCACGCCGATCAGCGACAGCGGCAAGGACAGCATCACCGCCCCCGGCGCCGTGAAGGAGCCGAACTGCATCACCAGCACCAGGTACATCAGGCCGATGCCGGATACCAGGGCAATGCCCATCGCGCCGAACACTTCCGCCTGGTCCTTGCCGGAGCCGCCCACGTCCATGCCGAAGCCTGGCGGGTAGTCCATCTTTTCAGCCAGCTCGCGGGCTTCCTTGATCACTTCGCCGTTCGAGCGGCCTTCCACGTTGGCCGATACCGACACCATGCGCTTGCCGTTCTTGTGGCGGATGGTGGCCGGGCCCTTGCCCATGGTGATCTTGGCGATCTGGTCGAGCGGCACCATCTGGTTGGTGCCGGTGACGGCGATCGGCAGGCGCTCGATATTGTCAGGGCTGACCCGGTCTTCCGGATGCAGGCGCACTGCCACGTCGCGGGTTTCGCCTGTGGGGTCGACCCAGTCGCCAACTTCGATGCCGGCGAAGGCCACGCGCAGCGACTGCGCCGCATCGCCGGCGGAAATGCCCATCGAGTTGGCCAGGCCGCGGTTCAGTTCAATCTGCAGCTCGTCCTTCGGATCCTGCTCGGACAGGCCGACATCGACCGCGCCCTTGACCTGGCGCAGCTTGTCCATGTACTGGTTGGTGATCTCCATCAGCTTGCGCGAATCGGGACCGACGAAGTCGATCTGCACCGGCTTGCGGGCGCCGTTGTTGATGTCTTCCAGCACCACGAACTCGCCGCCCACCAGGCCGGCCAGCTTCTGGCGCAGTTCCATGCCGATCTCGGTGGCATCGCGCTTGCGTTCCTTGCGCTTGCCGATGTCGACCCAGATACGGCCGCCCGACAGGTTGACGTAGGTGCTGGTCGCCTTCACTTCTTTAATGGTGTGGGCGATCTGCGCGGCCTTGTCCATCTTGGTCTTGGTGTAGTCCAGGCTGGACGAGGAAGGCGTACGCACGTCGATGGCGATGGTGCCGAAGTCCACTTTCGGCAGGAAACTGGAGCCGCCGATAGTGCCCTGCAGCGCCAGCGCGCCAACGAAGGTCGCCACGGCAATCACGGCCATCCAGCGGCGATGGTGCAGCGCCCAGGCGATCACCTTGCCGTAACGGTCGGCCTGGTGGTCGAACCAGTGGTTGAACTTGTCCAGTACCTTGCCGATGCCTTTCTTCGGCGCGCTGTGATGGTCCGGCGGGTCGCCCCAATAGGCCGACAGCATCGGGTCCAGCGTGAAGGAGATGAACAGCGACACCGCCACCGAGCAGGTCACGGTCAGCGCGAATGGACGGAACCATTCGCCCGGCATGCCGCCCATGAAGGCCACCGGGATGAACACTGCCATGATGGAGAAGGTGGTCGCTGCCACGGCCAGGCCGATTTCGGCCGTGCCTTCCAGCGCAGCCTTGCGGCGGTCGGAACCATTCTGCATATGGCGCACGATGTTTTCACGCACCACGATGGCATCGTCGATCAGCACGCCGATTGCCAGCGACAGGCCAAGCAGGGTCATGAAGTTCAGCGTGAAGCCGCACAGCCAGACCGCGATGAACGCCGCCACCACCGAGGTTGGCAGCGACAGCGCGGTGATCAGGGTGGAGCGCCAGGAGTTCAGGAAGGCGTAGACCACGAAGATGGTCAGCACGGCGCCGAACACCAGGGCTTCGATCACGTTGTTCAGGGAATCCTGCGCGTCTTCGCCGCCGTCGCGGGTCACTTCCAGCGAAGTGCCGTTGCCTTCTTCCTTGAATTCCTTGTTGATTTCTTCGGTCAGCTTGCGCACTGCCTTGGCCACCGACACGGTGGAGGCATCGCGCGCGCGGATCACGGCCAGGCCGACGTTCGGCTTGCCGGACCGCAGGCTGACGTTATTGATCTCGGCGAAGCCGTCTTCGATGGTCGCCACCTGGCCCAGGCGGATCAGCTGGTCGCCGTTGCGCTTGACCACCACGTCCTTGAATTCTTCCGGACGCTCGATACGGCCGACCAGGCGGATCGCCTTTTCTTCCAGGTCGCCGCGCACCTTGCCCACCGGGGCGTTGGTGTTCTGCATGCGCACCGCATTGGCCACTTCGGCCACCGAGACGTTGAACTCGCGCAGCTTGTCGGCGCGCAGCAGCACCGACAACTCGCGCCGCAGCGAGCCGTTGACGTTGACCACGGCCACGCCGTCCAGCGCGCGGTAGCGGTCGGCCAGCTTGTCTTCGGCCAGGCGCGACAGCACCGCGTGCGACTGGGTCTTGGACGACAGCGACATCTGCATGATCGGGTCGGCCGAGGTGTCGATGCGCTGGATCATCGGCTCGCGCATCTCGGTCGGCAGCTTGTAGCGCACCGAGGCGATGGCGTTGCGCACCTCGTCGGACGCTTCGATCAGGTTCTTCTGGAACGTGAAGCGCATTTCGATGGTGGCGCTGCCCTCGCGCGAGGTCGAATACAGGTCGGTCACGCCGGCGATCGACTGCAGCGATTTTTCGAGGCGGTTGACCACCTCGCGTTCGACCGTCTCCGGCGAAGCGCCAGGATACGGAATGTTGACGATCAACAGCGGAATCTCAACGTCGGGATTCTGGTTGACGCGCAGCTTGGACAGGGCCAGCAGGCCCATGGCCATCATCGCCACGATCAGAACGATCATGGCGACGGGGCGCTTGATACTGAAATTGGAAAGGAACATGACTTAGTTTCCCCGGTTTCCCTGGTTTTTTATACTTCTTTAGTTGCCCTTGACGGCATCGGCCGGCACCGAAGCGGATGCAACCGCCTTGTTCATCTGCAGGTCCACTTTCTGGCCATCGCGGAAGCCGGAGGCCGGGGTACGCATCACGATATCGCCCTTGGCCAGGCCCGATTGCACCTGCCAGTTGCCGCTGCGCGCATCGCGTGCGCCCATTTGCAGCGTGGCTTTGGACAAGGCCTTGTCCTTGATCTTCCAGACGTAGGTGGTGTCGCCTTGCTTGACCAGGGCCGATTCCGGCACCATCAGGGCCGAAGTGGTTTCCGCTTCGATGCGGCCTTCGGCGAACAGGCCGGCGACGCGCGGCAGGTTCTTGTCGGCGAAATCGACCAGCACTTCCACCTGGCGTGTGACCGGATTGGCGGCCGGGTCAACGCGCTTGACCTTGCCCAGGAAGTTCTGGCCCTGGTAGCCGTTGATGGCGAACACAACGCCCTGCCCTGCCTTGACCACGCCCACCGAGTCGGCGGAAACGCGGCCTTCAAAGCGCATCGACGCCGGGTCGACCACTTTCACCAGTTCCTTGCCGATCTGCGCGGTATCGCCGGCCGAGACCTTGCGCTCGGAGACGATGCCGTCGAACGGAGCGCGCACCAGGGTGCGGGTCAGCTGCTGGTTGGCCGCCACCAGGCGGGCCTTGGCAGCCGACAGGTCGGACTGGGCGTTATTGCGGCGCACTTCGGCGTCTTCCAGCACCTGCGAGGACACCATGCCGGAGGCTTTCAGGGTTTTCTGGCGCTGCAGGACGCGCTCGGCCTGGTCCAGCGACTGGGTCGAGGCGCGCACGGCTTCCTGGGCCGAATTCAGCGCATCGCGCAGGGAAGTATCGTCCAGGCGCACCAGCAGGTCGCCCTTCTTGACCGCTTCGCCGTTCTCCTTCAGCACCTGCATCACGACGGCGCCAACTTCGGCGCGCAGGTCGGCCTTGCGTTCAGGCTGGATGGAACCGGTGATCACCGGGCCGGACGACAGGGCATTGCTTTCCACCGTCACCAGATCTTCAGATGCAACCTGCAGCGTTGCAAGCTTCTTGTCATCGCCCTTGCCTTTCGCGTCGGCAGTCGCCGAGGCGCTGGCCTTGCCGGCTTCAGGCGCCTTGTCGGACTTGCCGCAGGCGACCAGCGCGGATGCAACGGCGAGAGCTAATAGGGTTTTACGCAACATGTGAATCTCCAGTTTGGTGGACGGCTTATTTTTGAATATGGAATGCATACTTCTGCAGCGTGCAAAAGTATCCTTTTACAGAGGGAGAGTGTCAATTCACCGCGGGCCAGACTGCGGGTTTTTAGGGCTGGACTGCAGGATTCGCGGATGAACCGCAAAAACGGTGGCTGAACTGCAAGAAAGGATTGCTACATTAGTGTAGCAATCCAGGGGTATTTGAAGGGATCAGACGCGCGGGAACAGGGCGAAGATGATGTGGCCCATGGCGATGCCGGTGGCCAGGCCGCCGGTGATCTCGATCACGGTATGGCCCATCCGTTCGCGCAGCCATTTATGGTCCGTGGCATCCTTGGCCAGGCGGTTGATCGCCGCCGCTTGGCGGCCGACGTGCTGGCGCAGGCTGTTGGCGTCAATGATCACGATGAAACACAGCGCGACTGCCACGCCGAAGGCCGGATGCCCGATGCCCTCGCGCAGGGCGATCAGGGTGGCCATGCTGGAGACCACGGCACTGTGGTTGGATGGGAAGCCGCCATTCCCGACCAGGTTGAATGCCCATTTGCGGGCTTTGATACTGTTAATCAGGAATTTGATCGGACCGACAGTAATCCAGGTCAAGACAGGCGTCAGCAGGTAAGCGAGATCCATTTATAGCGTCCTAAGGTGCAATCCCCCATTATAATCGGCGCACTAACAATTATTAATAGCAAGCAAAAATGAAGCATTTCAGGATTTCGATTATTGTCACCATCGTCTTGATGGGGCTGGCCGGCTGGTGGGGCTATAACCATGGCGGCATGTCCGCTGCGATTACCGCGCTGTGGATTACCGGCGTCCTGGGGGTGATGGAAGTCTCCCTCTCGTTTGATAATGCCGTGGTCAATGCCTCGGTCCTCAAGAACTGGAACGCGTTCTGGCAGAAACTGTTCCTGACCGTCGGTATCCTGGTGGCCGTGTTCGGCATGCGGCTGATCTTCCCGCTGGCCATCGTGGCGGCGGCGACCGGGCTGGACATGCTGTCGGTGTGGGACATGGCGCTCAAGACGCCGGAAGAATACTCGCGCCACCTGCTGGGGGTGCATGAGGAAGTGGCAGCCTTTGGTGGCGCCTTCCTGCTGCTGGTTTTCCTGAACTTCCTGTTCGACGAAGAAAAGGACGTGCACTGGATCCACTGGTTCGAGGAAAAAGTTGGCAAATACGGCACCGAAAGCCTGGCCGTGCTGCTGACCCTGGTTGCCGTGGTGCTGTGCGTACAGATGGTGCCGGAAGCCAAGCGCTATACCGTGCTGTACTCGGGCGTGATCGGTACCGCGATTTACGTGGGCGTGGGCTGGATCAGCAGCCTGCTGGAAGAAGAAGGCCATGGCGAAGTGGGCAAGGCGGTGGCCGGCGGCTCGATCGGCGGCTTCCTCTACCTGGAAGTGCTGGATGCCTCGTTCTCCTTCGACGGCGTGATCGGCGCCTTTGCCATTACCAGCGACGTCGTGATCATCATGCTGGGCCTGGCCATTGGCGCGATGTACGTACGTTCGCTGACGGTGTACCTGGTGCACAAGGGCACGCTGGACGAGTTCATTTACCTCGAGCACGGCGCGCATTACGCAATCGGCATCCTGGCGCTGATCATGTTCGCCAGCGTGAAGTATCACATTCCGGAGTGGTTCACCGGCCTGTCCGGGGTGGCGTTCATTGCCGTGTCGCTGTGGTCTTCCCTCAAATACAAGAAATTACATCCTCAGGAGTCTTAATGGGTCGTGTGCTGGTGATTGTCGGTGGCCTGCTGGCCGCCGTGGCGCTGCTGTTTGCAGCGTATGTGTGGGTGGCGTTGAGCTATTCGTATTCGGAGGGCGAGCGCGCCGGTTATTTGCAGAAGTTTTCCAAACGCGGGTGGATTTGCAAGACCTGGGAGGGGGAGATTCTTCTGACCTCGATGCCGGGGGCGATTCCGGAGAAGTTCGAATTTACCGTGCGCGATGATGCTGTCGCGTCGCAGATCGCGGCGGCCGCGGGCAAGCGGGTGGTGCTGCATTATGCGCAGCATAAGGGGTTGCCGACTTCGTGCTTCGGCGATACGCAGTATTTTGTTGAGTCGGTGAACGTTCAGCCTTAAACCGGTACAGGCACTTATGACGCGACGGCCGCTGGCCCGGTGTCTGACCCCGTGGGTCAGACACCGGTTTACCGGTTTAACGGCCGCGCCACACGGCGCCAGCAGTTTCCTTCAGCCGCCCAATCACATCGCGCGCCATGGTCTCCGAATGCTCGTCGGCCGGATGCGCCGCCTTATCTTCCATCGCACTCAGCATATTCTGCGCCGCATGCTGGCGGCGTGCCTCCTGCTCCAGTAGCTTCTTCTTCGACTCCACCATCGCCGCAGTTGTCGCCGTCACCCGGCGCTGCAATTCGGCATGCGCATGAACAGTATCGACCAGGGTCTTCTGCTCCGCCAGCTTGGCCCATTCCGCCTCATTGGCCGCCACCTCAGCCGCTTCACGCTGGCGCGCCACTTCCACCAACTGTTCCTCGGCATCCGCACGCGCCTTTGCGGCCGCGGCTGCCTTCTTCTCCAGCTCAACGCGCACTTCGATCGCCTTGGCCGCACGCACCTCGGCCGCATTGGCCGCACGCTGCTGCACCAGCTTCTGGTCGATCAGCGCCAGGGTCTCACGCTCCTTGGCCACGAACTCCAGCTCCGACTTGAGCAGCGACTCCTCCGCCGCAACGCGGGCCTGCTCGGCCTTGGTACGCTCAGCCTGCGCCTTGACCAGTTCACCTGCCAGCCGCGCCTGGGCAGCGGCAGCCTCGGCAGCAGCAGCCTTGTTGGCCGCATCAAATTCAACCTGCTCAGCCATTGCACGCACGGCCGAGGCTTCCTGCTCAGCCGCCACCTGCAAGCGGGCATCGGCAGCCGCCTTGCGCCGAGCTTCGGCAGCGCCGGCGCGTTCGGCATCGACCCGCGCCTTGGCCGCTGCGGTGGCCACTTCTTCAGCGGCGATACGGTCATTCATCGCTGCCTGCGCGGCCTGCTCGGCTTCCGCGCGGCCGCGTTCAGCTTCCGCCAGGCGGGCATTGATGGCATCCAGCGCCGCCTGCTCTGCTTCGGCGCGGGCACGCTCGGCATCGGCCAGGCGCACAGCGGCGGCGGCTTTTTCCTGGGCCAGGGCATTGGCTTGTTCTGCGGCGGCCAGTTGCGCAGCGACGGCATCGCGCTCGATCTTCTCGGCCGAAGCCTGCTCCGCTGCCACGGCGACGGAGCGCGCTGACAGTTGCTGGCGTTCGGCTGCGATGGCGGCCGCCCGCTGGTGTTCCTCGGCTTCGATGCGGGCCTGCTCGGCAGCGGCCTGCTCGGCTTGTTCGCGCAGCTTGGCCTGCTCCAGCGCTACCGCCTCCGCCTCCAGGCGGGCTCGGGTTTCGAAATCGGCTTGCTGCTCGGCCTCGACGCGGGCCATGGCGATGGCGTGCAGCTGGCGGTCGGTGTCTACGCGGCGCTCGGTGGCGGCGATGATCTGCAGGTCGGCATCACGGCGAGCCTGGGCTGCGTCGGCGGCCATGGCTTCGACGCGTTCGCGGTGCAGGGCGGCGTCGCGGATTTCCTTTTCGGTTTGCAGGCGCAGGTGCAGCGACTGGGCGGCGCTGCGGTCGGATTCGGCCTTGGCCAAGGCGATCTGTTCACGCTCCTGCTCCAGGTGTGCCAAGGCGCGGGCTTCTTCCAGCGCGCGCACTTCGGCGGCGGCGCGCTTGAAAGCGGCCTCCAGGGCCACCTGGTCGGCACGCTCGCGCTGGCGGGTTGCTTCCAGGGCCTCGGCTTCGGCCTGGGCCAGTTGTTCGGCCGTCAAGCGGGCGGCGTGGGCCTGGCGTTCGCGCTCGCGTGCAATCGTGGTCATGCGGGCGTCGGCAGAAGCCACGCCTACCACTTCATCGCGGGCGGCTTGCACGGCAGCGGCACGTTCGGCGGCTTGCAGGCGGGCTTGCTCGGCTTGCGCGGCCAGTTCTTCGGCAGCCTTGCTGGCCATTTCGGTCAGCTTGGCTTCTTCCGCCACCTGCTCGGCGGCGCGGCGGCGGCTCTCTTCTTCGGCTTTGGCACGCTGCTCGGCGGCCAGGCGCACCTGGATGTCGGCATCGACGCGGGCGCGCAGTTCGGCGGTTTCCTGCTTGACGGCTTCCAGGCGGGCCACGCTGGCGGATGCGGCGGCGCGCAGGGTTTCCAGGCGCTCCCTGTTGATCTTGATGGCTTCTTCAGCAGCTTCGGCGTTCTGCACCGCAGCAGCAGCAGCGGCTGATTCGAGGGCGGCGCGGTCTTCGGCCAGAGCGCGGGCGCGGGCCTCGGCCACAGCGCGCGATTCTGCGGCGCACTGGGCCTTCGCCTCGGCTTCGACGCGGGCGATGGCTTCGGTGATCGCCTTCAGCTCGGCTTTCTCATGCTCAGCACGGTCGCTGGCGACGGCGTCGGTATTTGGCGGCAGTTGTGCTTGCATGAGGATCTCGCTTGGCTTTTGGGGTGATGTTGCCATTATCGATGAGTCCAACAGGGGCGAAGCTCTTGAGGAAAGCGGGGATTTCCCGGCAATTCTCGTTTTAAAACAGGTAAACCCGCGACACGGACTTGCGCCAGCCGCGTGGCAGGTGTCAGACCCACAGGGCCTGACACCGGGTTACCGGTTTTTCAAACTGGCCAGAGGGGAGGCTCGTCCATTAGCGCGATTTGCTCGCGCAATTCGAGGATACGATCTTGCCAGTATCGTTGTGTATTAAACCACGGAAAAGCCACCGGGAACGCAGGATCGTCCCAACGCCGCGCCAGCCAGGCCGAGTAGTGGATAAGGCGCAACGTGCGCAGGGCTTCCACCAGGTACAGCTCGCGCGGGTCGAATTCGCGCATGTCCTCGTACCCGGCCAGGATATCGCCCATCTGGCGCACCATGTCGCTCCGTTCGCCGGACAGCATCATCCACAGGTCCTGCACGGCCGGCCCCATGCGGGCATCGTCGAAATCGACGAAATGCGGCCCTGCATCGGTCCACAAAACATTGCCACCATGACAATCCCCGTGCAGGCGGATCAGCTCGGCCTGCCCTGCCCGCTCATAGCAGCGCCGCACGCCGTCCAGTGCCTGGTCGACCACCGAGCGCCAGGGCGTCACCAGTTCCGGCGGCAGGAAATCGTTGGCCAGCAGCCAGTCGCGCGGCTCTTCGCCAAAGGAGGCAATGTCCAGGGTCGGGCGCGTTGCGAACGGCCGCGCCGCCCCTGCCGCGTGAATGCGGCCGATGAAGCGGCCGGTCCACTCCAGCACCTTGGGATCGTCCATTTCCGGCGCACGGCCGCCGTGGCGCGGGAAGACGGCAAAGCGGAAACCCTCAAATTCATGCAGGGTGCGGCCATCGCGCGCCAGCGCCGGCACGGCCGGCACCTCGCGCTCCTGCAGCTCCTGCACGAAGGCGTGCTCTTCGAGGATCTGCTCGTCAGTCCAGCGCCCTGGGCGGTAAAACTTGGCCACCACCGGCGGCCCCTCCTCCATGCCCACCTGGTAGACACGGTTTTCATAGGAATTCAGCGCCAGCAGGCGGCCATCGCCATACAGGCCGATGCTGGCCAGGGCGTCGAGTACCCGGTCGGGGCTCAGTTCAAGGAATGGATGCGTCATTCTCGCTATTGTAAGGGCCAGGGCGTATACTGTCGCCCTTCGACCCAATATATAGAGCACCAAGCCATGCAACTCGACCAGCCATTGACCGACAAAGAATTCGACGAACTCGACAACTTCCTGCTGGGCGACCAGAGCCCGGAGGATTCCATGACGATGGACCACCTGCATGGCTACCTGACCGCCATCGCCATCGGCCCGGAACCGATTACCCCGGCCGAATGGCTGCCGAGCATCTGGGGCGAGGACCGCAAGCACGGTCCGAAGTTCAAGAACCCGAAGCAGGAAGAGCGCATCTACAACCTGATCACCCGCTTCATGAACGAAGTGCTGGTGACCTTTGAAGTGGCGCCGAAAGAATTCGAACCGCTGTTCGTCGAGCACGAACATGAAGGCAAGGTCCTGCTGAACGCCGAGGCCTGGTGCTGGGGCTTTTGGGAAGGCATGGAACTGCGCGAGGGGTCGTGGGACGAGATCTGGGATTCCGAAGCTGCTCCGCTGATGCGCCCGATCTACCTGCTGGGCGCCGACGAGATCAAGCCGGAAGAACTGCCGGAAGTGGAAGATCCGGTGAAAGCCCACCAACTGGCGCTGGACATCGAAGCCAACCTGCCGGCCATCCACAAATGGTGGGTGCCGCGCCGCAAGACCGGCGTGACCACCGTCAAGCACGAGGAGCCGAAAGTCGGCCGCAACGACGACTGCCCGTGCGGCAGCGGCAAGAAGTACAAGAAGTGCCACGGCGCCGAGCAATAAGCACGGAGAGCCCCATGAGCATTCCAGTCCTCGAAACTGTCGCCATCAGCGTTGACGCCCACATTGCCACCGTCCGCCTGAACCGGCCGGAAAAGCTGAACGCGATGAACCTGGCCATGTGGCACGACATCCGCAGCGCCTTCCGCTACGTTGACGACACGCCCGAGATCCGCGTCGCCGTGCTGGAAGGCGAAGGCAAGGCCTTCACGGCAGGCATCGACCTGCAAATGATGATGGGCTTGGGCCAGCAGATCCAGAACGACTGCGAGGGCCGCATGCGCGAATCGCTGCGCCGCATCATCCTCGATCTGCAGGACACCCTCACCAGCCTGGAACGCTGCTGCAAGCCGGTACTGGCGGCCGTGCATGGCGCCTGCGTGGGCGGCGGCATCGACCTGGTCACCTGCGCCGACATGCGCTACTGCTCGGCGGACGCCTGGTTCTCGATCAAGGAAATCGATATCGGCATGACGGCCGACGTGGGCACGCTGCAGCGCCTGCCGCGCCTGATCGGGGAAGGCATGGCGCGCGAACTGGCCTACACGGCGCGCAAGGTGGAGGCGGCGGAAGCCAGGGAAATCCGCCTGGTCAACCGCGTGTTCGAATCGCCGGAAGCGCTGCGCGAAGGCGTGCGCGCCATTGCCGCCGATATCGCCGCCAAGGCGCCGCTGGCCGTGCGCGGCGTGAAGGAAATGATCACCTACGCGCGCGACCACTCGATTGCCGACGGCCTCAATTACAACGCCACCTGGAACGCGGCCATGCTGATGTCGGCCGACCTGCAGGAAGCCATGATGTCCGGCATGGCCAAGCGCCCGCCCGCGTTCAAGGACTGACAAGTAACAACCAGCAAAATTTGTCCACCTGGGGTCAGGAACAAAGTGGACAAAAGTTGCTATACTCGCTCGCTATGCAAACCAGGCCCGATACCCAACGTTCCGGACTGCGCCACGGCAATCGCTTGTGGCGCTGGCTGTTGGCGTTGTGCGCGATCGTGTTTGCATTGCAGTTGCTGGCGGCGTCCTCGCACAGCCACGACCTGGCCGACAAGCTGGATGACTGCGTGGCCTGCCAGATGGCCAGCCATTTCCCGGCCGACGTTCCTTCGACGCCGCCCGCCCTCCTGGCGGTCTTCCTGGCAGTCGCCTACTTCCTGGCGCGCCAGCCTTCGGCGCCAGCGGCAATTTCGCCCCAGCGCTACCTGATCCCCCAGCGGCAGGCGCCGCCCCATATCGCTTCGTGACCTGACCTCCCTGCCCGCTTGCGCGCAGGATTCCCTGTTACGTCCGCGGCATCGTGCCGCTACCCGATATGCCCATATTCCGCCGCACCCGCGTGACATCGCGGCGTGCCATCCATATTGCGCTGGCCGCCCTGCTGGCGGCCGCCTTGCTGACAGCGGTTTCCGCCGGCCTGCAGCACCGCCTCGCCCACGCCTGGAAGAAGGACGTGCGCGACGTCGCGCACGCGCATTCCTGCCTGGCTTACGATGCCGCCACGCTGGCCGAACGCCTGCCGGCCGCGCCACTCCTGCTGCCCCAGGCACAGGCGCCGGCACGCCCGCTGGCCTATGCCGAGCGGGCTTTGCCTGGCCGCCGCGCCGCACCGCCCTACCTCCCGCGCGGCCCGCCCGCCAACGCCTTGCCCTGACCAAGACCCGGCGCCGCCCAGTGCGGCGGCGCATTGATCAAGCAAGACGAGAAGATAAAAATGACGAAGAAAATCCGCCTGCGTGCCATCCCGGCTGCGCTGGCACTGCTCACCCTGTCGGTTCGTGCAGAAGAACCGCAATCCGTCGAAGTCGTGGGCCGCCGCGACTCCGGCAGCTACCTGGCCAGCGACGCGCTGGGCAGCAAGACCGACTTGCCGCTGCGTGAACTGCCGCAAACCGTGCGCATCATGCCGCGCCAGGTACTGGACGACCTGGGCGCCCTGCGCATCGACGATGCCCTCGATTACGCTGGCGGCGTGTCGCGCCAGAACAGCTTTGGCGGCCTGTGGGACAACATCGCCATCCGCGGCCTGGCCGGGGACCCGAACAACGGCATGGCCCTGTTGCTGAATGGCTTTGCCGCCAACCGCGGCGGCATCAACGCGCCGCGCGACACGGCCGCCGTCGAACGCATCGAGTTCCTGAAAGGCCCGGTGGCGGCGCTGTACGGCGCCAGCGAACCTGGCGGCACGCTGAATATCGTCAGCAAACGGCCGCTCTGGCGGCCCGCCTACGCGCTCGATGCGGTGGCCGGCAGCTTCGGCCTGCGCCGCGCGGCCCTCGACGCCACCAGCCCGCTGGGCGAAGCGCTGGCCTGGCGCCTGAATGCTGCCAGCGAAAAGCGCGACAGTTTCCGCGACCATGTCCATTCACGCCGTACCCTGCTGGCGCCGGCGCTCAGCATCAAGGCCGGACCGGGCACGCGCCTCGAGTACCGCGGCGAATTGCTGCGCCATGTGGGCACGCTGGACCGCGGCATCGCAGCGGTCAACGATGAACTGGGCGCCGTGCCGCGCGGGCGCTTCCTCGGCGAACCGGGCGACGGCGATATCCGCATCTTCAACAGCACGCAGCAGCTGATGCTCGAGCATGTACTGTCGGACGCGTGGCAACTGCGCGGCGGCTTGCTGTGGAAGCGCGGCCTGCTCGATGGCTACTCCACTGAACCGGCCGCCGCCCTCAATGCAGACCAGCGCACGCTGCGCCGCCAGCGCCGCCTGCGCGATTACGGCTCCGACGACCTGGGCGGACACATGGAACTGGCGGGCAGTCCGGCGCCGGGCCATGAACTGCTGCTCGGCGCCGAAGCTTACCGCTTTGATTACGACCTGCGCATGTTCCGCGCCAGCCCGAGCGCCGCCGCGCCGTATGCGATCGACGTGCTGGCGCCCGTCTACGGCCAGCCGCTGCCGGTGCCAGCCCTGTTTACCGACACGCTGGAGAAGCAGCGCAACGTGGCGGTGTATGCGCAGGACACGCTGCGCCTCGGCCAGCACTGGCGCGTGGTGGCCGGCTTGCGGCACGACCGGCACGAGCAGACCCTGGCCAACCGGCGCAACGGCACGGTTGCGCGCCAGGAGCCGAACGCCACTTCCCCGCGCATCGGCGCCAGCTACCTCGCCACGCCGGCGTGGACGCTGTTTGCCAACTGGGGCAGCTCCTTCCGTCCCAACACGGGCAGCGACGCCAGCGGCTCCGCCTTCGCGCCCGAGCGCGGCAAGGCCAGCGAGGCGGGCCTGAAATGGGAGCAGGCAGGCGGCCGGCTCGGCGCCACCTTGGCCCTGTTCGACATCCGCAAACGCAATGCCCTCACCACCGATCCGCAGCAACCCGCCTATTCCGTGGCGGCTGGCGAGGTGCGCAGCCGGGGACTGGACTTCGACCTGGCCGGGCAACTGGGCCGCGCCTGGCGCGCCAATGCCAGCCTGTCCCTGATCGACGCCCAGGTGGTGCGCGACAACACGCTGGAAACGGGAGGCCGTTTGCTCAACGTGCCGCGCGTGAACGGCAGCCTGATGCTGATGTACGAAGGCGCGCTGGCCAACGGCGCCCGCTTCGGCGTCGGCGGCGGCGTGACGCACACGGGCCGCCGCCTGGGCGAAGCACGCACCCAGGCCCAGGCCAGCAGCGGTGCAGCGCCGTTCGATCTGCCGGCCTATACGGTGGCGCGCCTGGTCGCGCACTGGCACATCGCCCGCGGCCTGCGGCTGTCGCTCGATATCGACAACCTGTTCGACAAGACCTACTACACCAGTTCCTACCAGCGCACCTGGGTCGCGCCCGGAACGCCGCGTGCGGTCTCGCTGGGGCTGCAGGCTTCCTACTGATTGAAAGGAGAACACAGATGACCAAGATTGCACTTGAAGCGGTGGGCCTGACGGTCCGCTATGGCACGGCCAGCGTGCTTGACTGCCTCGACTTGCAGGTACGCCAGGGCGAGATCTACGCCCTGTTGGGCGGCAACGGCGCCGGCAAATCCACCACGCTGAACGCCTTCCTCGGCTTCGCCCGCCCGGCGGAGGGTTATGCCCGCGTGTGCGGCATCGATCCCGCGTTCGATCCGCTGGCGGCGCGCGCCAGCCTGGCCTATGTACCGGAGAACGTCGCCTTGTACGAACACCTGTCGGCACGCGAGAACCTCGATTACCTGCTGCGCATGGGCGGCGCCGACGCCGCGCCCGCCATCATCGAGGCGGCGCTGGACGACGTCGGCATGGACCCGGCGGCCTGGGACCGTCGTCTCGGCGGCTACTCCAAAGGCATGCGCCAGAAGGTTGCCATTGCATTGGCGGCGGCGCGCCTGGTGCCGGTGCTGCTGCTGGACGAGCCTACGTCCGGCCTGGACCCGCATGCCACCAGCGAATTCAATGCCCTGCTGCTCAAGCTGCGCGAGCACGGCGTCACGGTGTTCATGGTGACGCACGACCTGCTGGGCGCTGCCGAAGTGGCAGACCGCATCGGCTTCCTGGACCGGGGCCGCATCGCCCATGAACTGGCCGCGCACGGGCCGCAGCGCTTCGATGTCCAGCAGTTGTTCCAGCGCTATGCCGATGCACGGAGGGCGGCATGAGGCCCGCGTTTGCCGCCACCGCTTGGCGCGTGGCATTGGAGGAATGGCGCGCCCTGCGGCGCAGCAGGGTCGCCGTTGCTGCGGCGGGCCTGCTGCTGGTGCTGACACTGGCGGCCATCATGGTCAGCCTGGAACGCGCCCACAGCGTGGAAGCGCAGCGTGCCCGCCTGCAGCAGCAGGCCGACGAGCAGTGGAACAGCCAGCCGGACCGTCATCCGCACCGGGTGGTGCATTACGGGCACTACGTGTTCCGCCCGCTGACCGCCCTCGCCTTCTTCGACTTCGGCGTGGCGCCTTTCACCGGCAGCACGCTGTACCTGGAAGGGCACCGCCAGAACAGCGCCAACTTCAGCGACGCCGGCCAGTCTTCGCTGTTGCTGCGCTTCGGGCAATTGACGCCGGCCTTCGTGCTGCAGGTGCTGGCCCCTTTACTGCTGGTGTTCCTGGCGTTCGGCGCCCTGGCGCGCGAGCGCGAACGCGATCAACTGCGGCTGATGCTGGCGCATGGCGTCGGCGGCGGCGCGCTGGTGACGGGCAAGCTGGCGGCGCACGGCGCGTTGGCCCTCATGCTGGCGGCGCCGGCGCTGGCAGCCCTGCTGTTGATCGCTGCGGCCGATCCGCTGCTGGTGGCGCCGGCCGGCTGGCTGGCGCTGGGCTACGCCGCCTACCTGCTATCGTGGTCGGCTGCTGCGGTCTTGCTTTCCGCCCTGGCGCGGCGGGCGCGCGATGCGCTGCTCTTGCTGGTTGGCGCCTGGGCCCTGATGGCGGTGCTGCTGCCGCGCATGCTGCCCGACCTGGCTTCCAGCATGGTGCCGCGCCCTACCCGCATCGAAATGGAAGCGGCCGTCCACGCCGAACTGGCGCGCATCGGCGACAGCCATAACCCGGACGATCCCTACTTCCGCAGTTTCCGCGACAGCGTGCTGAAACGGTATGGTGTCAGCAAGGTCGAGGACCTGCCCGTCAACTACAAGGGGCTGGTG
Source organism: Pseudoduganella sp. R-34 (assembly GCF_049904655.1). Lineage (NCBI taxonomy): Bacteria > Pseudomonadati > Pseudomonadota > Betaproteobacteria > Burkholderiales > Oxalobacteraceae > Pseudoduganella > Pseudoduganella sp. R-34. The sequence continues at coordinate 2,445,674 of NZ_CP184572.1, read as the reverse complement.
ATCGAAGAAGGCGAGCGCCTGACCAGCGAGCTGTTTTTATCCAGCATGCAGCGCGACTTCGCACGCCAGGCCGCGCAAGGCAGCGTGCTGGATACGGCGGCGCTGGCGGTGCCGCTGCTGGCCCTGCGCAGCATGTCGGCGGCGCTGGCGGATACCGACCGGGCGGCGCATGAGCGCTTCCTTCTGGCCGGCGAGGACTATCGCTATCGCCTGATCCAGGCGCTGAACCGGCTGCACGCCGAAAAAGTGAAGTATCACGACGACCGCGCCCAGCGCATTTCGGCTGACTACTGGCGCGCACTGCCGCGCTACCGCCATCCCCCCTCGCCGCTGGAACGCACAGTCGCGCAGCGCGTATGGCCGGCGCTGGCCATCCTCGCCGGCTGGCTGGGGGCCGCCGCATTGCTGGCCGCCTGGGTCGCGCGCCGCCTGGAAAGGAATATCTGAATGAAGAACTGGAAATTTGAACTTCTGCTGTTGCTACGCTCGCGGCCTGCGGCTGCGGCGCTCGTGGTGCTGGCGCTATTGTCCGCACTGTCGGTCTGGAACGGCATGCAGGCGATGGGCGCTCAGCGCGTCGCGCTTGAGCGGATCGCCGCCGTCCATGCCGCCGACCTTGCAGAACGGGCAGAACGCCAGCCTGCCGACGGCGATGCCGGGCTCACGGCCTACTACACGCCTCACCTGACCTTCGACCCGGCGTCACCGTTGGCCTTTGCCGCCATCGGGCAGCGCGACGTCCAGCCCTATGCGCTGCAGGTGCGCGCCCTTGGGCTGCAAGCGCAGCTCTATGAATCGGAAGCGATCAATCCCGAGCTGGCTGCGCCGGGACGATTCGACTTCGCCTTTGTGCTGGTCTACCTGGCGCCGCTGTTCATCATCGCCCTGATGCACGACATGGTCAGCGGCGAGCGCGAGGCCGGGCGCTTGCGCTTGCTGTCCTCCCTGCCCGGCAAGCCCGGCGCGCTGTGGCGGCGCCGCGTGCTGCTGCGCCTTGCCCTGCTTGCCGCGGCCCTGCTTGTGCCTTTGCTTGCCGGTGCGCTGCTGTCCGACGCCGCACCGGGTGAAACGGCCCTGATGGCGGGTGCTGCGCTGCTCTACCTTGTTTTCTGGTGCGGCGTGGCCGCCTGGGGCGCGGCTGTGGCGCGTAACGCAGCAGCGGGCGCCGCGTTGCTGCTGGCCGCCTTCGTGCTGCTCGCATTGGTGCTGCCGACGGCAGTCAACGCCGCGCTGGAGCGGGCCATCCCGGTAGCGCAAGGCGCGGAACTGGCCCTGGCGCAGCGCCAGGCGGTGCATGCGGCATGGGACAAACCGAAGGAGGAGACGATGCAGCGCTTCTTCCGCACCCATCCTGAGTGGAAAAACACGGCGCCGCTGCCTGAAGGCTTCCATTGGAAGTGGTATTACGCCATGCACCAGGCCGGGGATGACATGGTTGCTGGGCAGGCAGCCCAGTACCGCAACGCACTGTGGTCGCGTGAAGAGTGGACGCGCAATGCGGCAATATTTCTGGCGGGAGTGAATGTGCAGGTGCTGCTGCATCGGCTGGCGGGAACCGATATGCAGGCCCGCATGGCCTACCAGGATCGCGTGGCCGCCTACCATGAGCGGGTGCGACGCCACTTCTATCCTTACGTATTTGACGAGAAGCCGTTCGGCGCGGCGGACTTTACACGGTTGCCAGTGTTTGTCCCGGCGCCGGGCGCCGGCTTTCCGCCTGCCCTGCTGGCCTGCGCGCTGGCCCTGCTGGCGGGCGCCGCGCTGGCGCTCGGGCTGCGCAGCACAGCTCGTGTCACACTTGGGGTGTGACCCCATGGTGTGACACGGGCTCGGCTGATTAGAGCTTGATGAAGTTCTCGCGGTAGTACTTGAGCTCTTCGATCGATTCGATGATGTCGGCCAGGGCGGTGTGCTTCTGGGCTTTCTTGAAGCCGGCGACCATTTCCGGTTTCCAGCGGCGGCCCAGCTCCTTCAGGGTCGACACGTCGATGTTGCGGTAGTGGAAGAAGGCCTCCAGCTTGGGCATGTACTTGACCATGAAGCGGCGGTCCTGGCCGATGGTGTTGCCGCACATTGGGGATTTGCCGTTCGGGACCCATTGGCGCATGAAGGCGATGAATTCGGCTTCGGCCTGGGCTTCGGTCACGGTCGACGCTTTCACGCGGTCGATCAGGCCGGAGCGGCCGTGGGTGCCTTTGTTCCAGGCGTCCATCTTGTCCAGCGTTTCGTCCGACTGGTGGATCGCCAGCACCGGGCCTTCGGCCAGCACGTTCAGGTGCATGTCGGTGACCACCATTGCCACTTCGATAATGCGGTCGGTCTCAGGCTCCAAGCCGGTCATCTCCATGTCGACCCACACCAGGTTCATTTCATTCGGGCGCTGCGGGGTGACCGGGGTTGCTGGGGTGTCGTTCGCTTGTGACATAATTCTCTCTAAGACAATATAGGGCAGGTTAATCCGCCATTTTCTCACAGGCACAGAATGTATTCACACGCGTTTTCGTATTTGTTCATTGCATTTTTAACATCAACTCTGGTGGTGCGATTCTGGCTCGCTTCGCGCCACATCCGCCATGTGCTGCAAAACCGCGCCGCCGTGCCAGCCGATTTCGCGGAAAAAATCCCGCTCGCGGCCCACCAGAAAGCCGCCGACTACACCATCGAGCGCACCAGGCTGGGACTGCTGAACATGATGCTGTCCAGCATCATGCTGATCTGCCTTACCTTGCTGGGCGGCCTGCAATGGCTCTCGGCCACCTTGTTCAATGCCACCGGCGGCGGCATGGCTTACCAGCTTGGCCTGATCGTTGCCGTCTGCGTCATCTCAGGCCTGGTCGACCTGCCGCTCGACTACTACCGCCAGTTCAAGCTGGAGGAACGCTTCGGCTTCAACAAGATGAGCAAGCGCCTGTTCTTCATCGACCTGCTCAAGGGTGTCGGCGTCGCTGGCGTGATCGGCTTGCCGCTGGTGTGGGTCATCCTGGTGCTGATGGAAAAATCGGGCAGCCTGTGGTGGCTGTACGCCTGGTTCGTGTGGTGCGGCTTCCAGCTGCTGGTGATGGCGCTCTACCCGAACCTGATCGCTCCGCTGTTCAACAAGTTCACGCCGCTGGCCGACGAATCGCTGAAGCAGCGCATCGAGGGCTTGATGGCGCGCGTCGGCTTTGCCTCCAAGGGCCTGTTCGTGATGGACGGGTCCAAGCGCAGCGCGCATGGCAATGCTTACTTCTCCGGCTTCGGCGCGGCCAAGCGCATCGTGTTCTACGACACCCTGGTGTCCAGCCTGTCGCCTCAGGAAGTCGAGGCGGTGCTGGCGCACGAGCTGGGCCACTTCAAGCTGAAACACATCATCAAGCGCATCGTGGTGATGTTCGGCTTGTCATTGGGTTTCCTCGCACTGCTTGGCTACCTGAAAGGCCAGCTCTGGTTCTACACCGGCCTGGGCGTGAATCCGATCATCGTGCCCGGCCAGTCCAACGACGCACTGGCACTGCTGCTGTTCATGCTGGTGCTGCCGGTATTTACCTTCCTGTTTGGCCCGCTGACTTCGCTCAGCTCGCGCAAGCACGAGTTCGAGGCCGATGCTTTCGCCGCCAGGCATACCGATGCGCGCGACCTGGTGTCGGCCCTGGTCAAGATGTACGAGGACAATGCGTCAACCCTGACGCCTGACCCGCTGCATTCGGCCTTCTACGATTCGCACCCGCCCGCCAGCGTGCGGATTCGTCAACTCAACCTGGCGGCATCTCAATGACAGCGAATATCCACACCGCGGCCGATTTGCGCGCGCTGCGCTGCAGCCACCAGACGCAGGCCCTGGACGCCCCTGAGGCGCTGCGCCTGGTCCAGTTGTTGGATGGCTGGAGCATGGCCAGCGGCAAGCTGGTGAACACTTTCGGCTTCAACAACTACTACGAGACGATGGCTTTCGTGAATGCGCTGGCCTATATTTCCCACCGCGAAGATCATCACCCCGAAATGGTGGTGGGCTACAAGACCTGCCAGGTGCGCTACGACACGCACTCGGTCAACGGCTTGTCGATCAACGATTTCATTTGCGCCGCCAAGGCCGATGCACTGGGCCAGGCATGAGCAAGGGGACCAAACGCACCGGCACCATCATCGCAGCCCACGGCCGCCACTACCTGGCCGAAGCGGACGGCCAGCGCCTGCAGTGCGTCACGCGCGGCAAGAAGACCAATGTGGCGGTCGGCGACATCGTTGACCTGACCCTGACTTCGCCCGACCAGGCGGTGATCGACAAGATCCAGGAGCGCAAGACGCTGCTGTACCGCTCCGACCAGTACAAGTCCAAGCTGCTGGCCGCCAATGTCGACCAACTGTTCATCGTGGTCGCAACGGAACCAAGCTTCTCGGACGACCTGGTGTCGCGCGCCCTGGTGGCTGCGGAGGCGGCCGGCATTCACGTGCGCCTGCTGCTGAACAAGGTTGACGTGACCGACATGCTGGAACACGCGCGCAAGCGCCTGCAGGTCTATTCGGCGATGGGCTACGAAGTGATCGAAGTCTCGGCCACCGGCCAGCCCGAGCAGACTGGCGCAACGCTGGCGCCGCTGCTGCAAGGTCATTCCTCGATTCTGATCGGCCAGTCAGGCATGGGCAAGTCTTCGCTGATCAACATCCTGGTGCCGGACGCCGATATCGCCACGCGAGAAATCAGCGAGGCGCTCGACACCGGCAAGCACACCACCACCTTCACCCGCCTGTACCATGTGGGCCCGGATTCAAGCGTGATCGATTCGCCTGGCTTCCAGGAGTTCGGGCTTTACCACCTGAGCGAAGGCATGCTGGAACGGGCCTTCCGCGATTTCCAGCCCTATCTCGGCGGCTGCCGGTTCTATAACTGCCGCCACCTGAGCGAGCCGCAATGCGCGGTGCTGGAGGCCGTCAACGAAGGCAAGATCGCGAAAATGCGGCATACGCTGTACGGCCAGTTGTTGCACGAGTCCTCGCAGACGCTCTATTGACGGGACGCCAATGCAGCTTCTGTTTGCCGATGACGATGCCGTTGCGCACTGGGAGCTCGAATTGCTGCCCTTGCGCGGCATTGCGCGGCTTCCGGTGCTGCTCCCCTTGGCCTGGCATTTGCGCCAGCGCGACGGCAAGCGCGCGCAGGAACTGGCGCGCGAAGCAGCCGCCCTGCTGCCCCTGGCTCACCTGCCGGGCGATGCACGCGCTTCGCTCGAAGCGCGACTGCACCTGGTCGACGGCGAAATCCGCTGGCTGCTTGGCGAGCTCGATGCCGCCGCCAGCCTCGCTTCGCGCGCGCTGGAGGTGTTCGAAGCACAAAACGACAATATCGGCCGGGCCGACGCCCATTGGCTGAAGGCCTGGATCTCGGTCGACCGCGGCAACCATGGCCAGCGCGATGCTGAACTGGAAGCCTGTTCCAACGCAGCCCATGCGGCGCCCGACGAGCAGCGCGCCACCATTGCGGATGCTGTGCAGGCGCGTTGGGCGGCATTGCGCGACCTGCACGCCGCGACAGAGCGCTGGGGCGAGCGTTTCAACATGTCGGTGGAAGCGCCGCCCAGCATCGAATGCTGGATCAACGACTTTTTCGCCATCGCGGCCAGCCAGGCCGGCGATATCGGCAATTCGGCCAGCTTCTACATCCGCAGCTATGAAGCCGCGCTGCAAACGGGGCAGATTCGCGCAGCCGCCACGGCCGCCATCAATATCGCGGAGAAATTCTCGCAACTGAACGACCACCACTCCGGCCTGGAGTGGATGCAGCGCGCCATGGACCTGGCCAAACCTACCGGTTGGCCGCGCAGCATCGGCTCCTGCCTGGTGCACACGGCCGACATCGTGCGCCGCCTTGGCCGCCTTGGCGCGGCGGAAGAGCTGCTGCGCGAGGCGCTGGTAATCCTGGCGCCGCAAGCGAACGGCCGCACCTACGCCATCGCCTTGCAGCACTTGGGCGAACTGTGCCTGGACAAGAAGGATTACGGCGAAGCGCTGGATGCTTTCCAGCGGCTGTCTGAGCGCGCGGAAGCCTTGCAGCAGGGCGACTTCAAGATCGTAGCGCTGCGCGGCCAGGCCCATGCCCTGTGCTTCCTCAATCGTTCGCTGGAAGCACTGGACATGGCGCTGATGGCGGTGGAACGCGCATCGCGCCACCATAATGCCTTCCACCACGTGGCGGCACTGCGGGTGCTGGCCCTGATCCACGGCCAGCTCCAGCTGTCCGCGCCGCCCGGCATGCAGGCGCCCAACGCCCGACTGCATTACCTGCACCAGGCCCTGGAAGCGGCACAGACCATCAAAGGCTACACAGTGCCGGGCGACCTGTATGACGCACTGGGCGCCGAGTACGCGCGCCTGGGCGATTTCGGCCGTGCTTACGAAATGGCGACCGCCGCCAGCGCCGCGCGCGAAAAGACCCACACGCTGGACGCCACCAGCCGCGCCATCGCCATGCAGGTGCACCACCAGACGGAACAGGCGCGTGCGGAAGGCCTGCATCATCGCGAACTGGCAATGTCCGAAGCGCGCCGCGCCGAAGTGCTGCAGCAAACCACCAAGCTGCTGGAGCGGCTATCGGCCATCGGTCAGGAAATCACCACCCACCTCGACGCCGGCGCCGTATTCCAGGCCCTGGACCGCCACACCCACGCCCTGCTGTCGGCCAATACCTTCGCGGTCTACCTGGTCGATCCGGCCGGCCGCCAGCTGGAACGTGCCTTCGGCGTGGAAGCCGGCCAGGCCCTGCCCCGCAACGCAATCCCGCTCGACCACCCCACCGCCTACACCGCGCAATGCCTGCGCGAGCGGCGCGAGGTGTACATCGACCAGATCCCGCCCGAGCGCGACAGCACGGTCACGCCCGGCACGGCAGCCAGCCGCAGCGCCCTGTACGTGCCGTTGCTGGTGGGCGAGCGGGCGCTGGGCGTAATGACGGCGCAAGCCATGCATGCCAATGCCTATGGCGAACGGGAACGGCTGATTTTCCGCACCCTGTGCGCCTACGGCGCCATCGCGCTCGACAACGCCCTCGCCTACCGGCAGCTGCAGGAAGCCCAGTCGCAGCTGGTGTCGCAGCAAAAGCTGGCGGCGCTGGGCGCGCTGATGGCAGGCGTGGCGCATGAACTGAATACGCCGATCGGCAACAGCCTGCTGATTGCCAGCACGCTGGAACAGAAAACCACCGAACTGGAAGAAGTGGTCAATGGCCGGGGGCTGCGCAAATCCGAGCTGCTGGCCTACATCGACGACGCGCGCAAGGCTTCCACCCTGGTCATGCGCGGCCTGCACAGCGCGGCCGACCTGGTGTCAAGCTTCAAGCAGGTGGCGGTGGACCGCACCACCGAGCAGCGGCGCATTTTCAACCTGCAGCAGGTGACGCATGAAGTGGTGGCGACAGTGATGAACCGCATCCGCAAGGAAGGCCACACGATCGCATTCGAGGTGCCGGAGCTGATCATGCTGGACAGCTATCCCGGCCCCTTCGGCCAGGTCATCACGAACCTGATCAACAACGCCTTGCTGCATGCCTTCGACGGCCGCGAAGGGGGCCAGCTGCACCTGCTGGCGACCACGCCGATGGAAGGCCGCGTGCTAATATCGTTCAGTGACGACGGCAGCGGCATCGCGCCGGAGAACCAGACGCGCATCTTCGACCCGTTTTTCACCACCAAACTGGGACAGGGCGGCTCGGGGCTGGGGTTATCAATCAGTTACAACATCGTCACTTCCCTGCTGGGCGGCCAGATCGCCGTCGACAGCAGCAGCGCAGGCACCACCTTCACGCTGGACCTGCCGATATCGGCGCCAAGGCATGACCCCGAACGCCCGGCCACGATTTATTGAAATGCCCGTATAATCTTTAGTCCACCGCAGCAAAACTTTGCAAAGATGTCTATACCACCTAAAAGCATCAAGCACTATCTCCAGTTCAAGGACCTGACCCTGGAGGAGTACGAATATGTGATCGCCCGCGCAGCGGAAATCAAGCGCAAATTCAAGGCCTACGAGATTTACCACCCGCTGATCGACCGCACCCTGGTCATGGTGTTCGACAAGAATTCGACCCGTACCCGCCTGTCTTTCGAGGCCGGCATGCACCAGCTGGGCGGCGCAGCGATCTACCTGAATACCCGCGATTCCCAGCTGGGCCGCGGCGAGCCGGTGGAAGACGCGGGCCAGGTCATGTCCCGTATGTGCGACATCATCATGGTGCGCACCTTCGGCCAGGACATCATCGAACGTTTCGCAGCGCATTCGCGCGTGCCGGTGATTAACGGCCTGACCAACGAACACCATCCATGCCAGGTATTTGCCGACATCTTCACCTATATCGAGCATCGCGGCTCGATCAAGGGCAAGGTCGTGGCCTGGGTGGGCGACGCCAACAACATGCTGTACTCCTGGCTGCAGGCGGCCGAAGTGTTCGGCTTCCACGTCAATGTCTCCACGCCGCACGGCTACGACATGGACATGTCGCTGGTATCGACCGACCGCTACACCTTCTTTGCCAACCCGTCCGACGCCTGCGAAGGCGCGGACCTGGTCAACACCGACGTGTGGACCTCGATGGGCTACGAGGAAGAAAACGCGGCCCGCCTGAAGGCCTTCGACGGCTGGATCGTCGATGCCGCCAAGATGTCCCGCGCCAAGCCGGACGCCCTGTTCATGCACTGCCTGCCGGCCCACCGCGGCGAGGAAGTATCCGCCGAAGTCATCGACGGCCCGCAATCGGTGGTCTGGGACGAAGCCGAGAACCGCCTGCACGTACAGAAGGCCCTGATCGAATATTTGCTGCTGGGCAAGATTGCTCGATAAATGGGGACGTACCCCATTTTTCAGGCAACACCAACCAATACCAACTGACTGAGAAAATCATGAGCGACGTAAAGAAAGTAGTCCTCGCCTACTCCGGCGGCCTGGACACCTCCGTGATCCTGAAATGGCTGCAGGACAACTACAACTGCGAAATCGTGACCTTCACCGCCGACCTGGGCCAGGGTGAAGAGCTGGAGCCGGCACGCGCCAAGGCGCTGAAGTTCGGCATCAAGCCTGAGAACATCTTCATCGACGACGTGCGCGAAGAGTTCGTGCGCGACTTCGTCTTCCCTATGTTCCGCGCCAATACCGTGTACGAAGGCGAGTACCTGCTGGGCACCTCGATCGCACGTCCGCTGATCGCCAAGCGCCTGATCGAGATCGCCAACCAGACCGGCGCCGACGCCATCTCGCACGGCGCCACCGGCAAGGGCAACGACCAGGTTCGTTTCGAACTGGGCGCCTATGCACTGAAGCCAGGCGTGCGCGTGATCGCGCCATGGCGCGAGTGGGACCTGCTGTCGCGCGAGAAGCTGCTGAAATACGCGGAAGACGCCGGCATCGACATCGACATGAAGCACAAGAACGGCGGTGCGCCCTACTCGATGGACGCCAACCTGCTGCACATCTCCTTCGAAGGCCGCCACCTGGAAAACCCAAGTGCCGAAGCCGAAGAATCGATGTGGCGCTGGACCGTCAGCCCGGAAGCTGCACCGGACCAGCCGGAATACCTGGACATCGAGTTCGAAAAGGGTGACATCGTTGCCCTGAACGGCAAGCGCATGTCGCCGGCCACCGTGCTGACTGAGCTGAACCGCCTGGGCGGCAAGCACGGCATCGGCCGCCTGGACCTGGTGGAGAACCGCTACGTCGGCATGAAGTCGCGCGGCTGCTACGAAACCCCTGGCGGCACCATCATGCTGAAGGCGCACCGCGCCATCGAGTCGATCACCCTGGACCGCGAAGTGGCGCACCTGAAGGATGACCTGATGCCGCGCTACGCTTCGCTGATTTACAACGGCTACTGGTGGGCGCCGGAGCGCGTCGCGCTGCAAACCCTGATCGACCACACCCAGGCCACCGTGAACGGCTGGGTGCGCGTCAAGCTGTACAAGGGCAATGTGATCGTCGTCGCGCGCGATTCGAAGACCGACTCGCTGTTCGACCAGACCATCGCCACCTTCGACGAAGACGGCGGCGCCTACAACCAGGCCGACGCCGGCGGCTTCATCAAGCTGAACGCGCTGCGCATGCGCATCGCCGCCAACGCAAGGAACAAGCGCGGCCAGTAAGCTGCCTCCGCTCCTCTAAGACGGGCCGCTTTGCGCGGCCCGTTTTTTTTGCTACATTGCCTTGGAAGAAAGCCCCCCGTCCCCGGAGACCCGCGCATGAACAATCTGAGCATCAAGAACAAACTGTATATCGGCTTCGGCAGCATCGTGGCAATCATCTTGCTACTGTTGATCACGGCCTATAACAACTTCGCCAGCTTGACCGATGCCAACAGGTGGGACCGGCACACGATGGAGGTGCTGCTTCAGCTCGACCGCATCAACAGCGTGTCCCTGCAAATCCAGGTCGACACGCGCGGTTATATCCTGACCGGCAGCGAAGCCCTGATCGGCAGCGAGCGTGAAAACGCGGAACAACTCAAGCAGCATATCGCCAAAGCAGTCCAGCTGACGGCAGACAATCCGCAACAGAACGAGCGCCTGAAGCGCGCCCAGGCCTTGCTCACGACCTGGGCCGACGTCAATATCCGTCGCCAGATCGACAAGCGCCGCGCACTCGGCGACACCAAAGGCGCGGCCGAAATCCTGGGGCAGTCGTCGGAGCTGAAGGAAGCCGGCGCCATCGTCGGCAGCGCGCGCGAACTGCTGGACCAGGCGTCTGAAGAAGAGCGCCGCTTGCTGGCCGAGCGCAGCGCCAAAGCGGTCGACCTGCACTCGAACCAAACCAACCTGCTGCTGGGCGGCGGCGCGGCGGTATTCATGCTGTCCCTGCTGATCGCCTATACGCTGGGGCGCGCCATCCTGGGCCCGCTGGCCAACCTGACCGCTGGGCTCGCCCGCTTGGGCGGCGGCGACCTGGCCGCCCGAACCGTGGTGACGTCAGGCGACGAACTGGGGAAAGTCAGCGAAGACTTCAACAAGATGGCGCAGCAACTGCAGGATGCAACGCTGCGCGAGCAGGCGCAGACCAATGAGCTGCGCGCGAAAGTCGATTCCCTGCTTGGCGTTGTGGCGCGCGCTGCCGGCGGCGACATGACAGGCAAGATCTCCGTGGGCGGCGATGACGCCATCGGCCAGCTGGGCGATGGCTTGCAGCGCATGTTCGACAACCTGCGCCAGTTGCTGAACAATGTGCAGAAGGCGGGCATCCAGGTCACCACCTCGGCCACCGAGATTGCCGCTTCGGCCAAGCAGCAGGAAGCCACCGGTGTCGAGCAGGCACAGACTTCGGTCGAGGTGCTCAGCACCACCAAGGAGATTTCGTCCAATACCTCGCAACTGCTGAAGACGATGGAAGATGCGACCGCGGTGGCCGACTACACCACCACCGCCACTTCTGAGGCCCAGGGCAACCTGCGCCGCATGGACCAGACCATGCAGAACATGGTCAACGCGACCGATTCGATCAATGCCAAGCTGGCGGCATTGTCGGAAAAGGCGTCCAACATCAACTCGGTGCTGACCACCATTACCAAGGTGGCCGACCAGACCAACATCCTGTCGCTGAATGCCGCCATCGAAGCCGAGAAGGCCGGCGAAGCAGGCCGCGGCTTCTCGGTGGTGGCAACCGAAATCCGCCGCCTGGCCGACCAGACTTCGGTGTCGACCTGGGATATCGAGCAGATGCTGAAGGAAATGCAGTCGGCTGTTTCGGCCAGCGTGATGGGCATGGACAAATTCTCGGAAGAGATCCGCCGCAGCGTGGGCGAGGTGCGCCAGGTGACCGACCAGTTGTCCGGCGTGATGGACCAGGTGCAGAAACTGGCCCCGCAATTCGACGCGGTGCTGCAAGGCATGCAGGCGCAGGCTGTGGGCGCGCAGCAGATCAGCGAAACCATGATGCAGCTTAACGATGCCACCCAGCAGACCGTCGAATCGCTGAAGGCAACCAGCGAGGCCGTGCACCAGCTGCAGTATGCGGCCGGCGACCTGCAGTCGAGCGTCTCCACTTTCGCCGTGAACGCATGAAAGTATTAGTCTTCCACATTGGAGCCGACCGCTACGGTCTTCCGTTGCGGCAGGTGCAGCGCGTGCTGCCCCTGCTGGAACTGAAGGGCATCCCGCTGGCGCCGGACAGTGTGGCGGGCTTGCTGAACCTGCACGGTGCCCCGATGCCGGTGATCGACCTGTCGCGCATCAGCGGCCGGGCGCCGTCGCGGCAGCATTACGACACGCGCATCGTGGTGACCGATTACACGGCGCCCGATGGCACAGTGCACGCACTGGGACTGATGGCCGAACGGGTGCAGGGCGTGCAGGACGTGGCGCCGCAAGACCTGGTGCCAAGCGGCGTGCAGGCGGCGCCGTTCCTGGGCCGGGTCGCAGGCGATGCGCAAGGCATGGTGCAGTTGGTCGAGGTCAATGACCTGTTGCCAGCCGAGTTGCGGGCACGCCTGTTCCCGGCGGAGGCTGCGGCGGGATGAATGTACTGGCCACATTGCGCCGCCTGACCGGCATGAACCTGGCCCGCAACACGGTCGAACTGGCGGTGAAGCGGCGCATGGAGGCGACGGGCGCAACGGAGCACAAGGCTTACGCAGACGGTCTGGATGAAGCGGAGCTGCGCGAACTGGTGGAGCTGGTGGTGGTGCCGGAATCATGGCTGTTCCGCGATCCGCAAGCTTTCGCCGCGGCGGTCGCATTTGTGCGCCAGCGGCTGGCCGAAGGGTCCAGGCTCGTGCGCATACTGTCGGTGCCCTGCGCCGGCGGCGAAGAGCCTTATTCGATGGCGATGGCGCTGTTCGATGCCGGCGTGAAGCCGCAAGCGTTCATGATCGATGCCGTGGATATCAGCGCAGCCTGCATCATGCGCGCCGAGGCCGGGGTATTTGGACGCAATGCGTTCCGCGGACGGGAATTGTCGTTCCGCGACCGCTATTTCACCTGGTCCGGCGACGATGAACTGTATCGCATCAATGACGCGCTGCGGGCGCGCATCCGGTTCGGCCAGGGCAGCATCCTGGAAGGCGAGCTTGGAACGGCGCGCCAGTATGACGTGATCTTTTGCCGCAACCTGCTGATCTATTTCGACGAGCCAACCACCGCTGCTGCCATTGCACGGTTGTCTGAATACCTGGCCAGAGACGGCATGATCCTGGCCGGATACGCAGAAGTGCCATCCTTCGTGCGTCACGGCTTTTCGCCGCTGCCGCACCGCCAGGCATTCGCCCTGCGCAAGGACATCAAACGCTCCGGGGCACCGGCCCGGGCTGCCCTGCCTGCCGGCACGCCTTTGCCGTCCGGCGCCGGCCTCGCGCATCCCGCCGCCATCGCGCCGGAGCGAGCCACCGCATCCGCTGCGCCGGCCCTGGCAAGCCTTCCGGCACGCGGCAGCCGCCCTGCCCCGGTGGCGCCGCACCCGCCCCGTGCCAACCGCGCCAACGCCAGCGCAACGTCCCGTCCGGTCGCTGCCGGCGACGAATCCCTGCTCGCGCACGCGCGCAAGCTGGCCGACGCCGGCAAACTGCTGGAAGCCGATGCCGCCTGCCGTGAATTTCTTGCCCAGCAGCCCGAGTCGGCCGAAGCGTATTTCATCCTCGGCCTGCTGGCTGAATCCGCCGGCAAGCCGGCCGATGCCGAAGCACACCTGAAGCGCTGCCTCTACCTGCAACCGGAACACTACGAAGCCCTGTGCCACCTGGCCCTGCTGCAGGAGCAAGGCGGCAACAGCCGCGCCGCCGCTACGTTGAAGGCCCGTGCCGCGCGCGCTTTCCAGCGCCAGCAGCCACAGTGATAGCAGACCAAGACAATGACTGATCAAATCCAAGACCTGGACGCCTGCTGGAACCGTATCGGCGTCGCCGGCGACCATAGCTGCGAGATCCTCGACAAGGCGGTCCACTGCCGCAATTGCGACGTGTATGCCGGCGCCGCATTGCGCAACCTGCAACGCCCTGTCGATCCGGCCTACCTGCGCGAATGGGCCGAACACTTCCGCGCCCCGCAAGATGAGGGCACGCGCCACGACAGCTCCTGCGTCGCCTTCCGCATTGGCCGCGAGTGGCTAGCCCTGCCGACCAATATGTTCCAGCAGATTGCGCCGAAAGCCATTTCGCATCGCCTGCCGCACCGCAATGCACGCGGGCTGCGCGGCATCGTCAACGCTGGCGGCAAGCTGTATCCCTGCATCTCGCTGGCCGAACTGCTGGGCATCGACGAAGCCGGCGGCGAGGCAACCGGCGGCCGCCATGTTTTCGCCCGCATGCTGCTGGTGCAGTGGGAGGGCCAGTCCTACGCCCTGCCGGTGGCGGAACTGCACGGCATCATCCGCTATGCGGCCAGCGAACTGAAACCACCTGCCGCCACCATCAACAAGGGCATTGAGCGTTACCTGGCCGGGGTCCTTCCGCACCAGGACATGCAGGTGGGCTGCCTGGACGACAGCCTGCTCGGCCACCAGCTAGCGAGGACCTTGCGATGACCGACAAGAAGGATGACCTGAGCCAGTTCTCCATGCTGGACCTGTTTCGCATGGAGGCCGACAGCCAGACCCAGATCCTGACCGACGGCCTGCTGGCCTTCGAGCGCCGCAACGACCCGGCTGCCGTGGAATCGATGATGCGCGCCGCGCACTCGATCAAGGGCGCCGCGTCCATCGTTGGGCTGGAGATGATCGTGCAACTGGCCCACGGCATGGAAGATGCATTCATCGCCGCCCAGGCAGGCAAACTGAAACTGACTGCCAACCGGGTTGACACCCTGCTGGCTGCGGTCGACCTGATCGTGCAGTGCTCGCGCCTCAATGGCGACCTGGATGCCTGGCTGGCGGCCAATAGCGCGCAAGTCGGCAAGACCATGCATGATGTGCAGGGCATTGCCTTCCTGCCCGAGCCGGTCGAACTGCCGGCTGCCCTGCCGCCGCCCGCGCCAGCCATCACGGCGGCGCCGGCAGCGGAGCCGGCGCCTGAGGTCCGGCCGGAGAGTCTGGTCGCGGCGGCGCCGGCCGACGGCGTAGCGGAACAGCCGGTGCCCGGCCGCTCGCTTCCGCCGATGAAAACCGCACAAAACTTCGACCGCCTGCTCGCGCTGGCGAGCGAAGCCCGCATCAACGCCCACCAGTTGCATCCCCTGATCCAGGGCATGCAGCGCTACAAGCGCAACCAGGCCGCCCTGTTCGCGGTGCTGGAAGACGTGATGGAAGCCGCATCCCGCACCAGCGACCCGGCACTGAAGGAAAAGGCCCTGCTGGCGATCCAGAAAAGCCAGCCGCTCAAGCAATTCATGCTGGAGCACATCACCGACATGGAAAACTACGAGCGCCGTCTGCTGACGGGCTCCGAAAACATGGTCGATGAAGTGCTGTCGCTGCGCATGCGGCCTTTCCGCGACGGCATCCAGCACTTCCCGCGCATGGTGCGCGACCTGGCCCGCAACCTGGGCAAGGACGTGGTGCTGCAAGTGGAAGGCGAAGACACGCTGGTCGACCGCGACATCCTGCTGCGCATCGAAAGCCCGCTCAACCACATGCTGCGCAACGCCGTCGACCACGGCATGGAAAGCGCGCAAGAAAGGCTTGCAGCCGGCAAGCCAGCCACCGGCACCATCGCGATGGAGGCGCGCCACCGCGCCGGCATGCTGAATATCGAGATCAGCGACGACGGCCGCGGCGTCGATCCGGAAAAAATACGCAGCACCGTCATCGAGCGCAAGATGGCCACCGAGCAGATGGTAGCCGCCATGTCGCACGCAGAGTTGATGGAGTTCCTGTTCCTGCCGGCCTTCAGCCTGAAGGGGGGCATTACCGAGATTTCAGGCCGCGGCGTCGGCCTGGACATCGTGCACGACACCATCCGCCAGCAGAACGGCACGGTGCGCATCGATTCCGAATTGGGCAAAGGCTTCCGCACTTCGATCACGCTGCCGCTGACGCAATCGATCGTGCGCGCCCTGGTGGTGGACGTCAAGGGCGAAGCCTATGCGGTTCCCATCGTCAAGGTGGAGCGCGTCCTCATGGTGCAGCAAAGCGCCGTGCACACGCTGGAGAACAAACAGTTCTTCGACCATGACGGCGAACATCTTGGCCTGGTGGCTGCGGCCCAGGTACTGGAGCTGGGCGATATGGAACATGCCGAGGAAATGCCCGTCGTCGTCATCGGCGGCAGCGCGCGCCGCTACGCCCTGGTAGTGGACAAGATCCGCGGCGAGGAAAGCCTGGCAGTGCAGGCGATTGACCCGATTTTCGGCAAGATGCGCGATATTTCAGCCGCCGCCCTGCTGGACGACGGCGAACCGGTATTGATCCTGGACGTACCGGACCTGTTGCTTTCCGTCGAAAAGCTGCTGGAAGAAGGCGGCCTGCATCAACTTACGCGCTCAGACCACGCCGGACGGCGTAGAATGAAACGCATCCTTGTCGTGGACGATTCGCTGACAGTGCGCGAGATGGAGCGTAAATTGCTCGTCGGGCGCGGTTTTGAAGTGGACATCGCGGTCGACGGCATCGATGGCTGGAACGTGGTGCGCAGCGGCGACTACGACCTGGTCATCACCGACGTCGACATGCCACGCATGGACGGCATTGAACTGGTCACCCTGATCAAGAAAGACCTGCACTTGCATAAGCTGCCCGTCATGATCGTCTCCTACAAGGACCGGCCGGAAGACCGTGCACGCGGCCTGGCTGCGGGGGCGGACTATTACCTGACCAAGGGCAGCTTCCATGACGAGACGCTGCTGGATGCGGTGTCCGACCTGATAGGCGACGCTTACCGATGAGGATCGCCATCGCCAACGATGTTCCGATGGCGGCTGAAGCGCTGCGGCGCGTGGTCGCCAGCACGCAGGAACACCAGGTGGCATGGATCGCCCGCACCGGTCTCGAAGCGGTGCTGAAATGCGCAACCGACCGCCCTGACCTGGTCCTGATGGACCTCAATATGCCGGAACTGGACGGGGTTGAAGCAACGCGCCGCATCATGGAGGAAAGTCCCTGCGCCATTCTGGTGGTGACGGGGCGCCCGCAGGACAACGTCAACCAGGTATTCCGCGCCCTGGGCGCCGGCGCCCTGGACGTCACGGCCACCCCGGTGCTGCAGGGGAAAGAAGGCGGTGACGCGGAGTTGCTGCACAAGATCAAGACCATGGACAAGCTGATCCGCCACAGCGGCGGCAACCAGTCCATGCCGCCGCGCCGGCACGCAACGCTGCCGCAACCGCGCGAAGCGGTGCTCGACACGCTGGTGGCGATCGGCGCCTCGACCGGCGGGCCCATGGCAGTGGCGCGCATCCTGGCCGGCTGGACCCCGCCCGCCAATTGCGCCGTCGTCGTGGTACAACACATCGACGAAAACTTTGCCGACCATTTCGCCAAATGGCTGTCGGAACAACTGGCGGTACCGGTGCGCCCAATTGAAAACCGCACGCCCCTGCAGGGTGGTATCGTCATGGTCGCCAAGAGCAATGACCACCTGGTACTGGATGAAAAACACCAACTGGGTTACGATGCCAACCCGAAGGATTATGCCTACCGGCCCTCGGTCGATGTGTTCTTCAATTGCGTGGCGCAGCACTGGAAAGGCGACGCAGTCGGCGTGCTGCTGACCGGCATGGGACGCGATGGCGCCGAGGGCATGCTGGCATTGCGCCGCGCGGGCAAGAACACCATTGCCCAGGATCAGGCCAGTTGCGCGGTATACGGCATGCCGCGCGCCGCGATCGAACTGGACGCGGCGCAAACCATCCTGCCTCTCGATAAGATCGGGCCATTCCTGCGAAGCACGATCGGAGGCAAACTGATTTAAAGGAAAGCGATGCCTGACGTACTCACCTTGAACCTGGAAACCGAGCCAAGCCTGACCCACTTCAAGGTACGCGTGCTGCTGGTTGACGACCAGTTGATCATTGCGGAAGCGGTACGGCGCATGCTGGCCGACCAGGAAGACATCGAGTTCCACTTCATCACCGATGCGCGCGAAGCGATTGCCGTCGCCAACTCGATGCAGCCTACCGTAATCCTGCAGGACCTGGTGATGCCGGAAGTGGACGGCTTTGAGCTGATCCGCCGTTTCCGCGCCGAGGAAATGCTGGCGCATGTTCCGATCATCGTGCTGTCGGCGCGCGAAGACCCCAAGCTCAAAGCACACGGCTTTGCCGTCGGCGCCAACGACTACCTGGTCAAGCTGCCCGACAAGCTGGAGCTACTGGCGCGCGTACGCCACCACTCGAATGCCCACATCCACCGCCTGCAGCGCGACCAGGCCTTCCGCTTCCTGCGCGAAAGCCAGCAAAAGCTCGCCGCCGCCAATGTGGAGCTGCAAAAGCTCGCCGCGCTCGACCCGCTGACCGGCATCTCCAATCGACGCCGTTTCGATGAAACGCTGATGCTGGAATGGCAGCGCGGCAAGCGCGACAAGACACCCTTGTCGCTGCTGATGATCGACGTCGACTATTTCAAGCAGTTCAACGACAGCTACGGCCACCCGGCAGGCGACCTGGCGCTGAAAAAGGTAGCGGCAGTCATGACCGAGAACCTGAAGCGCCCGGCCGACCTGGTCACGCGCTACGGCGGCGAAGAGTTCGCCATCATCCTGCCGGAGACCGACAATGCCGGTGCGATGAACGTGGCCCAGTCCTGCCTGCGCCAGCTGGAGAAACTGGAAATCGAAAACGCCAATGCCGCGCCTTACGGCGTGCTCACCATGTCGATCGGCGTGCGGACCGTCGTGCCCACCAAGCAATCATCGTGGAGTGAACTGGTATCGGCCGCCGACCGCGCGCTCTACGCCGCCAAGGCAGGCGGCCGCAACCGCGTCGTCAACGCAGAATGAAAGTCGGGGTCAGGTCTGGCAATCCGCCATGTTTTTCGCATCGCGAAAAACATGGCGGATTGCCAGACCTGACCCCGACTTTTAAATGAATACTGGCTCGGGTTCGAGCAATACGCCGTAGCGCGCAGATACGTCGGCCTGGATGGCTGCGGCCAGGGCTTGCACTTCGGTGCCGGTGGCGCCGCCGTTATTCACCAGCACCAGGGCCTGTTTTGGGTAGACGCCGGCGGCGCCCATCGACTTCCCTTTCCAGCCGCATTGGTCGATCAGCCAGCCCGCAGCGAGCTTTTCACTGCCGTCCGGCTGGCGGTGGTGCACCAGTGTTGGGAACTTCTCCAGCAACTGGGCGCAGTGCTCGGCACTGACCACGGGATTCTTGAAGAAACTGCCGGCATTGCCGATTTGCGCCGGGTCGGGCAGCTTGCGGCGGCGGATCGCGATCACAGTGTCGGCTACCTGCTGCGGCGTTGGCGCCGCCAGGCCCTGCTCCGCCACGGCATTGGCCAGTTCGGCGTAGCGCAGGTTAGGCTGCCAGGCGCGCGGCAAGGCAAAGCTCACGTCGAGGATGATCAGCTCGCGTCCTTCGTGCTTGAAGATGCTGTCGCGGTAGGCGAAGCGGCAGTCGGCGCCGTCCATTACCCGCACTTTGCCGCTGGCCGGGTCGAACGCCGTCAGCGACAGGAAACAGTCCTTGGTTTCCGCCCCGTACGCCCCAATATTCTGGATTGGAGCTGCGCCCACGGTACCCGGGATCAGCGAAAGGTTTTCCAGCCCGCCGACGCCCTGCGCCAGCGCCCACTGCACAAAGCCGTGCCAGGTTTCGCCGGCTGCGGCGCGGACGTGGTGGTGAGTCGCGGTGCCGGCCAGGATTTCGCGGCCTTCCAGCGCAATATGCAGCACCAGGCCCGGAAAATCGCGGGTCAGCAGCAGGTTGCTGCCGCCGCCCAGCACCAGGCGCGGCATGGCCGCCAGTTGGGGATCGGCCAGGGCGTCGCGCAACAGCTCCAGCGATGTCACGCGCAGGTAATGTTTGGCGCGTACATCAATACCAAACGTATTTAAATGCTTCAGTGGGTATTCGTGCTGGAGAAAATCAGGGAAAGGCATGGGTAGATCAAGTTTTTGCTCGATTATAGTGCAATTATGACAAAAACGACCGAGCGTTCGCTTGTTTGTCCGTTAAAATGTCGCTTCTTTTGAATCCGCCCCTTGGGCGGGTGCTTCATTGTAAAGGAAAGAATATGCCATCGTTTGACGTAGTATCCGAAGCGGACATGATCGAGGTGCGCAACGCCGTCGACCAAAGCAACAAGGAAATCTCGACCCGCTTCGACTTCAAAGGCAGCGATGCGCGCGTAGAACAAAAAGAAAACGACCTGACGGCATTCGCCGATTCGGAATTCCAGCTTGGCCAGGTGCGCGATGTGCTGACCAACAAGCTGGCCAAACGCAAGGTCGACGTGCGCTTCCTCGACGAAGGCAAGGTAGAGAAGATTGGTGGGGACAAAGTCAAGCAGGTCATCAAGGTGAAAAACGGTCTCGATTCCGAGACCGCCAAGAAGATCACCAAGGTAATCAAGGAAAGCAAGATGAAGGTCCAGGCCAGCATCCAGGGCGAGTCGGTACGTGTGAGCGGTGCCAAGCGCGACGACCTGCAGGCTGCGATGCAGCTGCTGCGCAAGGACGTGCCGGACACGCCTCTGGAGTTCAACAATTTCCGCGATTGATCGAAGGACTGTAATGAAACGTGTTGACGATTTCCGCCTCAAGTTTGGCGACAAAGAGTATGTGCCAATCATGATCGGCGGGATGGGCGTGGATATTTCCACGACCGAACTGGCGCTGGAAGCAGCGCGCCTTGGCGGCATCGGCCATATTTCCGATGCCATGGTGGAGGATGTTTCGGACCGCAAGTTCGACACCACCTTCGTCAAGGACAAGACCCGCCTGTACAAGCACAACATCAACAATATGGACAAGTCCGAGGTGCAGTTCGACCTGGGACGCCTGGCAGAAGCCCAGCGCCGCCACATCGGCGACACCATGCAGCGCAAGGAAGGCCCTGGCCTGATCTTCGTGAACTGCATGGAAAAGCTGACCATGAACGGCCCGAAGGAAACCTTGCGCACGCGCCTGAACGCGGCGCTGGACGCGGGCATCGACGGCATCACCCTGTCGGCCGGCCTGCACTTCGGCTCCTTCGCGCTGATGGCCGACCACCCGCGCTTCCGCGAAGCGAAGCTGGGCATCATCGTTTCCTCCGTGCGCGCGCTGCAGATCTTCCTGCGGAAGAACCAGAAGCTGAACCGCCTGCCCGACTACGTGATCGTGGAAGGCCCGTTGGCCGGCGGCCACCTGGGTTTCGGCCTGGAAGACTGGAAGGATTTCGACCTGCACCAGATCGTGCAAGAGATCCTGGACTACATGAAGGCGGAAAACCTGGACGTTCCAGTGATCGCCGCAGGCGGCGTGTTCACCGGCAGCGATGCGGTGTCCTTCCTGGAGATGGGGGCGGCCGGCGTGCAGGTAGCGACCCGCTTTACCGTAACCAAGGAATGCGGCCTGCCTGAAGACGTGAAGCAGGAATACTTCAAGGCCAGCGAGGAAGACATCATCGTCAACGGCGTTTCGCCGACCGGCTATCCGATGCGCATGCTGAAGAGCACCCCGGCAATCGGCGCCGGCATTCGTCCGGGCTGCGAATCCTACGGTTACCTGCTCGATGCCACCGGCAACTGCGCCTACATCAATTCGTACAACCGTGAAGTGATGGCCAACGGCGGCAGCGACAAGGGCATCAAGGTGATGGACAAGACCTGCCTGTGCACCCACATGCGCAACTTCAACTGCTGGACTTGCGGTCATTACACCTACCGCCTGAAGGACACTTCGTTCAGGAAGCCGGATGGTTCCTACCAGATCCTGACTGCGGAGCACGTGTTCAAGGACTACCAGTTCTCGACCGATAATTCTATAGCTTTACCTGAAAAAGACTTCTAATTCGCTTGCCGGGCAATGGTGCCCGACCCTGCGGGTCGGGCACCGGTTAGAGGTTCTACCCTTCCTTGTTGATGCGCACGATCAGCGCGCCCAGCACATCCTCCGCCATCTCGTTCTCCACCTGGCACGTCCCGGCATTCTCATGCCCGCCCCCGCCGTATTCCAGCATCAGCGCCCCGATATTGGTCTTTGACGTACGGTTCAGGATCGACTTGCCGGTCGCGAACACCGTATTCTGGTTTTTCAGGCCCCACAGCACGTGGATAGAGATATTCTGCTCAGGATACAGTGCATAAATGACAAAGCGGTTACCCGCATAAATCGTCTCTTCATGGCGCAGATCCAGCACCACCAGGTTCTTATGCACGCTCGAGCAGCGGCGAATCTGCTCCTTGCACTTTTCCGCGTGGTCGAAATACAGGTCGCTGCGCTCCTTCACATCCGGCAGCGCCATGATTTCGCTGATCGTGTGCGAGCGGCAGTAATCGATCAGGTCCATCATCAGGTTGTAGTTCGAAATGCGGAAATCACGGAAGCGCCCCAGGCCCGTGCGCGCGTCCATCAGGAAGTTCAGCAAGTCCCAGCCCTGCGGGTTGAGGATTTCATCGCGGTTGAACTGGGCCGAATCGCCTTTGTCCACCGCCAGCATCATGTCGTTCCACGCCGAAGGGAATTTGTTGCCGCCGCCGTAGTAGTCGTACACCACGCGCGCGGCCGACGGCGCACCGGGGTCGATCACGTGGTTCTGCCGCTCGCCCGTATTGCGGATGGTTTCGGACAGGTGGTGGTCGAACGCCAGATAAGCGCCGGATACGTAAGGAAGGTTGGTGGTGATATCGCGGCTGGTAATGGCGATTTTCCCATCCTGCATATCCTTCGGGTGCACGAACAGGATCTCGTCGATCAAGTCCAGGTGCTTGAGCAGCACCGCGCACACCAGGCCATCAAAATCACTGCGGGTAACAAGGCGGAACTTCATGGAAGGCACCCCTATCGCTGATGAATTGGAAGCCCATATTACCGTGATCTTTCAAAGCCTGTCGAGCCGCCCCGCAAAGTCGTCCGCGCGCATTTGAGCAATCACGTAATCGACGAAGGCGCGCGTCTTGGCCGGCAACAGCTTCTTGCTGGAATAGTAGATCGACAGCGGCCCCACCTCCGCATGCCAGTCCGGCAGCAGGCGCACCAATTGGCCGGATTCCAGCAGCGGGGCCGCATGCGGCCCTGGCAGCAGCGCCACGCCCAGCCCCATGCAGGCCGCCTGCGCCATCGCTTCCGGATCGTCGAAGGTGGCGACTGCGCTGAATTGGGCCACCGCCTCTTCCCCTGCCGCGTTGCGCAGCAGGTATTCGCGCAGGCGTCCGGTTTCGGCGGAGCGGCGCGCAATGCCTTTCCACCCGGCCAGCTCGGACGGATGGGAAGGCCGCTTGCGGCCAGCCAGGCAGGACGGGGCGGCCGTGACCAGGATGCGCGGCCGCCCCAGTTCGCGCGCCACCACGCCGGGGGCCAGTTCGATGCCGCCGCCGATAGCAACGTCATAGCCTTCCCCGATCAGGTCCACCGTGCGGTTGTCGAAACGCCAGTCGTGCTGCACGCCCGGATAGCGCTGCAGGAAGCCCTTCAGCAACGGCAGGATGTACATGCGGCCCACCCCATGCGCCACCGCCACCTTGAGGGTGCCGGCCGGTTCGCCCGCATCCTGTGCCGCGCCTGCGATCGCGCCTTGCAATTCGGCCAGCGGGCCGCGCACCTGCTGCAGCAAGCGTTCGCCGGCCTCGGTCAAGGCCAGCCGGCGCGTGCTGCGCTGGAACAGGCGTACGCCCAGTTGCGCCTCCAGCCGCGCCACGTTCTTGCTGACCGCCGCCGGCGTCAGTCCCAGGCGCCGCGCCGCCTCGGAAAAGCCGGCGCATTCGGCGCTCTGCAGGAAGGATTCCAGGAGATTCAGTGGCTGCATTTGATACATTTGGTTGAAAGTGATAATCAATATTACCATCTAGTCGGCATGCAATGTCGCGACCATACTAGCTTCATCCCAACCAACATTCAGGAGCAAAATCATGAGCAAGATCGCATTCGTTACCGGTGGTTCCCGCGGCATCGGCGCCGCCATCGTGCGCCGCCTGGCCAAGGATGGCGCCACGGTCGCCTTCACCTACCAGAGCTCCGGCGCAGCAGCCGACGCCCTGGCCAGCGAAATCACCGCTGCCGGCGGCAAGGCCCTCGCACTGAAAGTCGACGCCACCGATGCCGTTGCAACCCGCGCCGCCATCGACGATATCGCCAAGCGCTTCGGCCGCCTCGACATCCTCGTCAACAACGCTGGCGTGCTGCACCTGGGCGACGTGTCCGAACTGACGCTGGAAGACTTCGACCACACCATCGCCGTCAACGTGCGCGGCGTGTTTGCGGCCACCCAGGCAGCTGTGGCGCATATGAAAGCCGGCGGCCGCGTGATCAATATCGGCAGCACCAATGCCGAGCGCATGCCCTTCCCTGGCGGTTCGATTTATGCGATGAGCAAATCGGCGTTGACTGGCCTGGTGCAAGGCCTGGCGCGTGACCTGGGCCCGCGCGGCATCACCATCAACAATGTGCAGCCTGGCCCGGTGGACACCGACATGAACCCGGCGCACAGCGATTTTGCCAAGGCGCTGCACGACCTGATGCCGATCAAGCGCCACGCGCGCGGCGAGGAGATCGCCGCCATGGTGGCCTACCTGGCCAGCGACGATGCCGGTTACGTGACCGGTGCCGGCCTCAATATCGACGGCGGATTCGCCGCCTGACCTTCGGGGTACAGCCGTGCCAGCACGTGCGCCGTGATGCCGGTGATCACGGCGCTGGCCGGCGCCAGGTCGCGCTCTTCCTGCTCGCGCAGGGTCTTCCAGAGGGCGGCAACCTCCGTTTCATGCAACGCCACGGCCTGCTCCACTTCCTCCTGCCAGAAGGGAGGCGCTTCGCTCTCGACGAAGTTGCCGCGCCCGCGGCCGAAATGCGCGACGGCGAGGTAGCGCAGCACGCTGGATACCAGCAGCGTGCGCAGGAAATCGTCGGACAGCGACATGGTCGGCACTTCACGCTCCATCCCGACATTGAAGCCCCAGGCCGCGCCGGCAAAGGTCAGTGCGCCGATCACGCCGCCCAGCAATGCACCCGTGCCCAGCGTCAGGCCGCCGGCAGCCAGGTCGGCCGACAAGCCGGTTGCCGCTCCCGAGACGATGGCCCCCAGCAGCGCCGCCTGTCCCTTGTCGACCGGCGCCAGCACCACGAAGTTGTTGCTGACGCGGGCATTGATCTTGGGCGCCTCGCTCGGGTCCAGCTTGTGCAGCGCCAGCAGGTTGACGGTCGCCTGGCCGATCGAGAGGTTGAGCCGCGCCACCAGCGTATTCATGGCCCGGTCCTGCCGCTTACGGTCCTCGCCCTTGCCGATGCCGATGATCTTCAGGGCCGATGCGATGACGCCGCGCTCCACCGTTTCCACGATCTGCCTGTCGTGCGCAGCATCGGCCAGCTGGTGCGCCATCACCGCCATGGATTGCTTGAAGCGGCGCGCATTGGTGTCTTCCCATACGGAGAACAGGCGCTCGTAGGCCGGCTGCTTTTCCGGCCCGACCAGCGCCCCCAGCGCATCGTAAAACACGCGCTCGTGCACCCAGCAACGGGCAAAGGCATCCAGCGGCAGCACTTCGCGCACCTGGCCGAACTGCAGCATGAAGTCTTTCCAGCGCAGCAGTTCGGCCTGCTCTTCCGGCAGCGGCCGTGGAGGCCCCATCTGGTTCAGCAGCACCAGCACCGGCTTGCCCAGCCAGTCGAGGATGCGCATTTCGGCCGGGATGTAGCCGGCATCGGCCGGGTTCTCGGTGGAATTGACCAGGTACAGTACAACGTCCGCTTCGTCGCGCGCGGTGCGCACGGCTTGCTGGCTAAGCCAGAAAGGACGGTCGCGGTAGCGATCCACCACCTCGCGCAGGAACCAGCCGATCGGATTGCCGGTCAGCGCCAGGCGCTTCATCAGGCGCATGGAGTCGCCAAAGCCCGGCGTATCCCACAGAACCAGGCGGTCGCCTTGCTGGGTCGTCATCAGCGCATGCGATTCGGCGAAAGCCGTGACATGGGCGGCATCGCGCACCTGGCCGACGTCGGTGCCCAGGAGGGTGCGGGCCAGCGTGGTCTTGCCGTTGTTGGTGTGGGAGACCAGCGCAAGCTGGATGGTGACAGGCGCGCCGCTCATGCCGGATTCTCGCTTGCCGCCATGGGCGCCAGCAAATCGACCACCATGGGCTCGGCGCCGTGCTGTATGCAGAACTCGCGCCATAACTCGATACGCTCGCTCAAGCGGGCGGCGTCCATGCGTGCTGCCAGCGCGGACTGGTCAAGCAAGGCAATGAGCTTGCGCCCGCGCCCCAGCGCAGCCAGGAAAACGCCGTGATTTTCCTGTTCCGGCGTGGCGGCGATGCCAAACAACACTGCATTGGTCACGCCTTCTCCGGCCTCCAGCGCCGGCGCTTCGCTGCCGTATGCGGCCGGCGGCAGCAGCCGTAGGCGAGCCTGCTCGCCAAGCATCGCTTGCGCCAGGATATCCAGTCCCTTGCTGCGCGCTTCGTCCACCGTCAGGCTGTAGGGCAGCACGCGCAACAGGCCCGGTTCGCCGCCGGCAGCCGCCGATAGCTGGCGGTAGTAAGCATGGTCCAGGTCGAGCGGAAAATGCCGGCGCAGCCACAAGGCGCGCAGCGCGGCAATGGCGCCCAGCGCAAGTCGCGGCAGCACCACATACAGCAGCAGGCTTGCAGCATACAGGTGCACCCAGCGCGCGCCGTTGCCCAGGCGCGATCCTTCCCAGTTCTGCAAGCCCATCACCTCGTCCATCGTGAAGCCTTCCAGGCCAAAGATGAATTCCACCGGCGCGAACAGCACCGACAGCAGATGGTGTACCTGCCACGGGCTGAGGAAGGTGCTCTCCCAGCCCGCCGCGTAGCTCTCGACGATACCGCGTGCGTACAGCGACAACAAGGCGCCGGCGGCAAAGGCGGCGGCCGACCAGTGCAGGATGCGTGCGATGCGGGCCAGGTTCAGGCGGGCGCCCACGCGCGCCCAGTCCACCATGAATTGCAGCACGCCGCTCGCCAGCGCCTGCGGCAGCCGGCGCGGTATATGGCCGCCGCCCAGCGCCATGCGGTTGGCCAGGCCCCGCCGCAGGCCGGCCCGGCGTGCAGGCAGCAGCGCCCACAAGACGAGCAACAGGTAGGCCAGCATATTCCAGGCGATGATTCCCAGCAGCGGCATTGACAGCAAGTCGACGCGGTGCGGGTCGCCGAAGCGCTCTGCCATGCCGCCAGCCAGCAGCGCCGCCAGCGGCAGCATCCAGCTTGCTCCCCACAGGCCGCTATGGCCTTGCGTGACGGAGGCGAACAGCTTGTGGCGTGCCGCCAGGCGCTTGAGCAATTGCTCGGCGCGGTGGTAAAGGAAGTCCGGCAGCGTGGACGCCGATCGCTGCTCGGCCGCCTGCCAGTGCGCCAGCTCGCGCGCTGTGCGGCTGGCGAATTTTCTGTCGTCGTCAGTCAGCACTTCTTTGTGCTGGTCGGCCTCCTCGATGGCCTTGACCAGCATGATGGCTCGGGCGGTCTTTTCGTTCATTCAGCCCTCCAGGCAGGCGCCGGATTTTCCGCCCTGCAGCGAGATCGGCTGGCCGGGCCGTTCGACCTGGTAATACAGTCCGATGATGCGCCAGCCATCATCGGCGCGGTATAACTGGATGCTGTTGACGCCCGTGAAACTGGCTTGATGCGCATTGCGCTCGTTGCGCGATTCGACCACGCTGTAGACAGTGGCAAAGCGGTCGTACTGGCGCACTTCGCGCGCCACTTCACATTCGTAGAAGCCCTTTTCAGCGGCACGTCCAATGCCTGCGGCGAAATCGCTGCCGCGCGCCACGGACAGCGCGGCGACGCCGTCGCGGTAACGGGCGCCGTAGACCATGGCGTCAGGGTGGAGGATGGCGCGCAGGGCCGCCTCATCGCCGGCCTGGCCGGCAGCGTGGCTAAGGGAACGCCACAGGGTGGCGACTGCCTGTTCCGGCGTGGCCGGGGCGGCCAGCATTGCCGCAGCAAGAATGATTGCATTCATGCACCGAGTGTACCACCAGACTCTCCAGTGAAAAATCCGAATATCGCCTGGCGACGTTTCCACTGCAAGGACGGCCACAGGGTCAGCGCGCACGCACACTGGAAACGTTCCCATTATTGTTGCAAACACGGCACGGAAAGGCTGTTGACTTCAAAATTTGAGGAGTGCTATATTGCGCCAACCAGAGTGGAAACGTTTCCAGTTTGATGACGAAAATCCCACACTTCCAGCTGATCCCCGGCGTATTTTATTGACAATCGATTTTGCTGCCCCTAGTATTTTTAAGCATGTTATGGAAACGTTTCCATGCTAGTTGGGAGGCGGCCAGACTATAAGAACCAAGGAGACCAAATGCACTATCCAAAGGCGAAGCAGACATTGATGAGCCTTGCAGTAGCCACCGCCAGCGCGGCGCTCATCGCACCAGCCCAGGCGCAGGAATCGGACCAGGCAGGGGTGGCGCCCGCCCCTGCCAGTACAGGCGACGTGACCACGGTGGTTGTGACCGGGCTGCGCGCCAGCCTGGGTTCCTCGATGAACCTGAAGCGCAATGCCGACGGTATCGTGGACGGCATCGTGGCAGCCGATATCGGCAAATTCCCCGACACTAACCTCGCTGAATCGCTGCAGCGCATCAGCGGCGTGTCGATCGACCGCTCCATCGGCGAAGGCTCCAAGATCACCGTGCGCGGCGTGGGTCCCGACTTCAACCTGGTGCTGCTGAATGGCCGCCAGATGCCGACCTCCAACCTGGGCGACCTGAATGGCCGCGCCTTCGACTTTGCCAACCTGGCTTCGGAAGCGATCTCGCAGATCCAGGTCTACAAGACCGGCCGCGCCGAAACGCCGACCGGCGGCATCGGCGCCACCGTCAATGTGCTGACCGCGCGTCCGCTCGACCGCCCGGGCATGGTGGCCAGCGTCGGCGTCAAGGCGGTACATGACACCTCGCACAACAAGCTGCCAGGCGACGTCAAGCAAGGCAGCGCCACCACGCCGGAGGTGTCGGGCATCTACAGCAATACCTTCGACGACAACCGCTTCGGCGTGGCGCTCAGCGCCAGCTACCAGGAGCGCAACCTGGGCTTCAACCAGGCAGCCGTTTCGAACGGCTGGCGCGGCCCTTACCAGGGCAATGCGGGGCCGGTCCCGCAAGCCGGCGCCACCAACCATCCGAAAGACAGCGACATTTACTCGCTGCCGCAAAACCTGAACTACAACATGAACGGCGTGCAGCGCCAGCGCACCAACGGCCAGTTGACCTTGCAGTGGGCGCCGCTCAAGCAGCTCACCACCACGCTGGACTACACCTACTCCGAGAACAAGATCCAGACCCGCCGCCAGGACTTGTCCGCCTGGTTCAACTTCGGCCCGTCCACTTCGACCTGGAGCAACGGACCGGTCGCCGCGCCGCTGGTCTACACCGAACTGCTGCCGGCGGCCAACAGCGATATCGCCATGGGCGGCGCCGACTTTGCCACCAAGACCCAGAACAAATCGCTCGGCTTCAACGCCGCCTGGAAGACCGATGGCCTGAAGCTGGAGCTGGACATGCACATGTCCAGCGCCGTATCCAAGGCCGACAGTCCTTTCGGCTCCAGCAACGTGATCGGCACCGCAAGCTTCAGCCGCGGCGACACTACCGTCGACTTCCGCGACGACTTCCCGGTGTTGAGCATCCAGGGCGCGGATTTCGCCAGGGCTCCGCAACAGGTGACGGGCTCCGTATTCCAGAATGGCTACATGAAAGGCGAGATCGAACAGGCCCAATTCAAGGGCAGCATGAAGCTGCTGGAAGCGTCGAACCTGAACTTCGGCGTTGGTGCGATCGAAGTGAAGAACCGCTCCGCCATGTCGACCCAGCAGCGCGATTCCTGGGGCGGCGCGTCGACGGCATCGGACTACCCGGCCAGCCTGTTCCACCAGGAGTCGCTGCGGCAGTACTACGACAAGATCAACGGCAGCGGCAACCCTGCCCTGTTCAACCAGTTCTACACTTTCAATTTTGCCGAAGTGCGCGCCCTGACCGCCAAGGTCACCGGCCTGCCGGACATGTACATGCCGAAGAGTACCTTCGACTCCGACCAGCGCACCCAGGAGAAATCGAAAAGCGCCTATATCCAGTTCGGCACCGACTGGGATACCGCGATCCCGATGCATACCAATATCGGCGTGCGCTATGAAAAGACCGACGTCATCTCGACCGCGCTGGTACCCGCAGCGACCGGCATCAGCTGGGTGTCGGCCAATGAGTTCCCTCTCAGTTTCGGCGCGCCGACTTTCACTACGCTGGACGGCAAATACAGCCATTGGCTGCCCGCCGTGGACTGGGATGCCGATATCCGTCCCGACATGAAGCTGCGCGCCAGCTACGGCGAAACCATCGGCCGTCCGCGCTACGACCAGATCCAGGGCGGCACCACGCTGGACCGCCTGGCGCGCGATTTCGGCGGCACCGGCAGCCAGGGCAACCCGCAACTGAAGCCGGTGAAGTCGAAGAACCTGGACCTGTCGTGGGAGTGGTATTACGGCCAGCAAAGCTTCGCCTCGATCGGCCTGTTCCACAAAGACCTGAGCAACTATGCCGGCCAATCGAAGATCACGGCTACCCCGTTCAACCTGCATACCCCGGTTGGCGGCGCGCTGTGGAACGAAGCTGTCCAGCAGGGTAATTGCGGCACCGACCGTGTCTGCATCCGCAACTACATCTTCCGCAACCATCCCACCGCTCCCGGCGTGACGCGCGGTCCGGACGACGCCAGCGGCAATGCTACCGGCACCATCGTCGGCCAGCCAAACGATCCGGTGATGTCGTTCGAGATCAACTCTTTCGCCAACCAGAAGAACGAGAAGCTGAAAGGCGCAGAAATCAATGTGCAGCATATGTTCGGCAATTCGGGCTTCGGCCTCTCGGCCAACTACACCTGGGTCGATTCGGGCTTGAAGTACGACAACTTCAAGATTGGCGAGCAATTTGCGCTGGTCGGTCTGAGCAACTCCGCCAACCTGGTCGGTATCTACGAAGACAAGAACTGGTCGATTCGCGCGGCCTACAACTGGCGCGACAAGTTCCTGTCCTCGACCTTCGACGGCGCAGGCCCCAATCCGAACTACACGGAAGCCTACGGCCAGCTCGACCTGAGCGTCGGCTACGCCTTCAACGAGAAGTTCAGCGTGCAGTTCGAGGCGATCAACCTGACCAATGAAATCCAGCGTGTCCACGGCCGCGCTGAAACGATGGCGCTATTCGTGACCCAATCCGGGCCGCGCTACATGCTGGGCGCCCGCTACAAATTCTGATGACAAGCGGCGGCGTGCCCGGGGAGGCAGCACCACCCGGCCCGCCGTCCAACCGAGGATCTCCATGGCCAGAGCTGTCCTGCTGAATAATATCGACCACAAAGACTTGCGTGTGCAGACCGGGCGCGGCGCCCATTTCGGCGACAACGTCATGTCCGCCCTCTCCTTCCCGGCCGAATTCCGCGACGTGCAGGCCAGCTACCCGATCGTGTTCCGCCGGGCTGCCGGCGGCGGCTTCGAGGCCCATGCGCTGTTCGGCTTCCAGGAGGGCGAAAACCTGTTCCTCGGCTTGCACGGCTGGGAGGCGCCTTACGTGCCGCTGGCAATCGAGCGCCAGCCTTTCCTGATCGGGGTGAGCGGCGATGAATTGACCGTGCACATCGACCTCGAAAGCCCGCGCGTCGGCACTTCCAGCGGCGAGCGCGTATTCCTGCCGCATGGCGGCACCTCCGAGTACCTGGAACGCATCAACGCTACCCTGCTCGCCATCCACCAGGGACTGCGGCAGGCACGAGGCTTTCTGGCGGCGCTCCTGGAGCACCAATTGCTCGAGCCCTTTGTATTCGATATCGAACTCGATGATGGCGCACAGTGCCGGCTGGCCGGCTTCCACATTATCAACGAAGAGCGCCTCGCTACGCTGCCGGGCAACGTGCTGGAACGCCTGAACCGCGCCGGCTACCTGCAGCCGGTCTACATGGTGATCGCGTCCATGTCCAACTTCCGCACCCTGATCGAACGCAAGAACCGCGCCCATGCTGCCCAGTGCTGAGCCAATCCGGGAACTGCACGGCGTAACCCCGTCCGACCTGGGCGATGAAGTGCTGGCGTCCACGCGGCCGCTGGTACTGCGCGGCCTGGTGGCGCGCTGGCCGGCGGTGCAGGCTGGCCGCAAAGGCGCCGACGGCATCGCACGCGCAGCCAGCGCCGACGCTTACCTGCGCCGCTTCTGCCGCGACGCCAGCGTGGTTGCCATGCTCGGCGCACCCGCCATCGGCGGACGCATTTTCTATAACGAAGACCTGAGCGGCTTCAATTTCACCTCGGTGCACACCCGCCTCGACCACGTGTTGAACGAACTGGCGGCACACCGCGGCAACCCGCGCCCACCCGCCATCTACGTCGGCTCCACCACCGCAGAAACGGCCCTGCCGGGCTACCTCGAAGAAAACCCGCTCGACCTGCATCCGCGCGACGCGCTCGCGAGCATCTGGATCGGCAACCAGACCCGCGTTCCGGCCCATTACGACCTGCCCGACAACCTGGCCTGCGTCACTGCAGGCCGGCGCAGGTTCACGCTGTTCCCGCCGGCGCAGCTGGAAAACCTGTATATCGGCCCGCTGGACTTCACCCCGGCCGGCCAGCCGATCAGCCTGGTCGACCTGGGCCAGCCGGACCTCGAGCGCTTTCCTCGCTTCAGGGAAGCGATGCGCCATGCACAAGCCGCCGAACTTGAGCCCGGCGACGCCATCTTCATTCCCAGCATGTGGTGGCACCATGTGGAAGCGTTGGAGTGCTTCAATGTCCTGGTCAATTACTGGTGGCGCCGGTCGCCTGCATACATGGACACGCCTGCCAATGCGCTGTTGCTCTCGCTGCTATCGATCCGCGACTTGCCGCCTGAGCAGCGCCACGCCTGGGAGGAAATCTTCCGTCATTACGTATTTCAGGCCGATGAGAAAACCGCAGCCCACATCCCCGCCGGCGCAAGGCGTGCTCTTGGCCCGATCGACGACGACACAGCACGCATGCTGCGCGCCCAGCTTCTCAGGAAAATCAACCGATAACGGAGACCGAAGTGAGAGACGAACAGTTCCTGCGCCGCCCAGTGCGGCGCGTTGTCATTGCAGGCGGCGGCACTGCAGGCTGGATGGTTGCGGCGGCGATTTCCCGCAACCTTGGCAAGGTCCTCGACATCAAATTGGTGGAGTCCGACGAAATCGGCACCGTCGGCGTTGGCGAGGCGACCATCCCCAGCCTGTTGAATTTCCATCGTCTGCTGGAGATCAATGAACAGGAATTCATGGCCGCCACCAGGGCCACCTTCAAACTTGGAATCAGCTTCGAGAGCTGGCGCAACGTACAGGAAGACTACATTCATTCCTTCGGCGTGACCGGCACCGATCACTGGACCGCCGGCTTCAATCATTTCTGGCGCAAGGGGCGCGAACGAAAGCTGGCCGGCGACTATGGCGACTACTGCCTGGAGCTGAAAGCGGCACAGCTGAACCGCTTTGGCCACCTGCCGCGCGAAGGCATCAACTACGCCTACCATCTTGATGCCAGCGCCTACGCACGCTTCCTGCGCAAATATTCGGAAGGCTACGGCGCCCAACGGATCGAAGGAAAAATTGCCAGGGTCCACACCGACGGCGCGATCGGCCATATCACGGCGCTGCAACTCGATTCCGGAGCCATGCTGGAAGGCGACCTGTTTATCGATTGCACCGGCTTCCGGGCGTTGCTGATCGGCGAAACCCTGGGCGCGGCATTGGAAGACTGGTCGCAATGGCTGCACAACGACAGCGCAATCGCAGTACAAACGTCTTCGACGGGGGCGGCCGTGCCCTATACCCGGGCCATCGCCCACGAATGGGGCTGGCAATGGCGCATCCCGCTGCAGCATCGCGTCGGCAATGGCATCGTCTACTCCAGCAAATTCGTCGACGACGATACCGCACGCGCCAAACTCATGTCGAACATCGTCGGCGAACAACTGGTGCAGCCACGCCTGATCCGCTTCAAGCCTGGCCAGCGCCGCCAGGTATGGAGCAAGAACTGCATCGCTATCGGCCTTGCCAGCGGCTTCCTGGAGCCGATTGAATCGACCAGCATCCACCTGATCCAGCGCAGCATCATCCGCCTGCTGCAGATGTTCCCTTCCGCGGGCATTTTCCAGTCGGAGGTCGACGAATACAACAAACAGGCCTGGGACGAGATCGCACATATCCGCGACTTCATCATCCTGCACTACAAGGCGACGAACCGCCGCGATGCACCTTTCTGGCGTCATTGCGCCGAGATGGAGGTGCCTCCATCCCTGCAGCAGCGTATTGACATGTTCCGCGACACAGGCCGCGTGTTCCGCCTGTCGAACGAACTGTTCGCCGAAAACTCATGGGTGCAGGTGATGCTGGGCCAGGGCATCATGCCGCTCCAGCACCACCCTTCCGCGGACCTGATGGGAGATGCGGAGCTGTCCTATTTCCTCGACAGCATCCGCAACAATGTGGCGCGTACCGTAGCGCAGCTGCCGCCGCACCAGCAGTATGTGGAAAACTACTGCGCCGCGTACATGGAAGAATACCTGGCGCCGAAGTAAAGAATGAAGGTGTAGCAGGCGGCCGGCAGCATGAAGGACGCCTGCACACCGATCGAATCGGCCAGCGCGCCTTGCGCAAACGGCACCAGCGCACCGCCGACAATGGCCATGCACAGGATTCCCGACCCCTGCCCCGTGTACTTGCCGAGCCCATGCAGCGCCATGCTGAAAATGGTCGGGAACATGATCGAATTGCACAATCCAACCGCCAGGATCGCCCACATCGCCGCGCTGCCTTTGCCGAACACCCCCGCCAGCACCAGCGCAATCGCCAGCAAGGAATTGAAGGCCAGCGTCTTGCCCGGGCTGACAACCCGCATCACAGCGAAGCCGATAAACCTGCCCACCATGGCGCCGCCCCAGTAAATGCTGACGTAGCGCGACGCCTCGGCATGCGACAAGCCGGCAATATGCGGCTCCCCGAGGAAATTGATCAGGAAGCTGCCGATGCTGACTTCCGCGCCCACGTACAGGAAGATGCCGATGGCGCCGAGCACCAGATGGCGATGCGCCCACGCGGAACCTTGCCCGTCCCCCGGTTGCGCCAGATCATCGCTGGCGGCGACCCGAGGCAGCCTGGCGGCATGGAACAGGACGGCCAGCAGCGCCAGCGCAGCAGCCAGGCCAAGGTAAGGACCGCGCACCGTCGCCGCATCCGCTGCCGCGCCGGCGGCTGCGCCAACGGCCGACAGGATCAGCAAGCCCCCGACTGCCGGGCCGATCGTGGTGCCGAGCGAATTGAAGGCCTGGGTCATTGTCAACCGGCTCGACGCCGTGCGCGCCGCGCCCAGTACCGTCACGTACGGGTTGGCGGCCACCTGCAAGACGGTGATGCCCGATGCCAGCACAAAGAAAGCAAACAGGAACAGGCCATATCCGCCGAACGATGCGGGATAGAACAGCGCGCAGCCGCAGGCGGCGATCAGCAGGCCGGCCACCGCGCCTTTCTGGTAGCCGATGCGGCGAATCAGCGCGCCGGCGGGCATCGATACGATGAAATAGGCGCCAAAGAAGCAGAACTGCACCAGCATTGCCTGGACATAGGTCAGCGTATAGATCGACTTCAGGTGCGGGATCAGGACGTCGTTCAGGGAAGTGATCAAGCCCCACATGAAGAACAGGATGGTGACGATCACCAGGGCACCGGTGTTGCCGCCGTCCTGCCGGGCGCCGGCCGCCTCCTGCTGCGTGGCGGGGGATGAGTTGGGAGCGATGCTTGCCATTCAGTTCTCCTGTCCCAGTTCTTCGCAAGGTATCGCGTCGGCAGCTGTAGCTGCGCCTCCAGCGATTTCGATATTGGCAATGGCCACGGCGAACGGCGCCTCGGCGCTGATGGCGAACGGTGCATCCATGCGCTCCAGCTGCAGGCCCCGGGCCGTGAAGCAGGCCAGAGGCAGCTTGACTGACTGCTTGCCCTTGCCCGCAATGCGGGTGAACAGCCGGGTCGCATCCAATGCGGTGTCCTGCATCGCCAGCATGACTTTTCCCCGCGGCGCGGCAGCGACGATCGCATCAAATTGCAGTGCTCCATCACGCATGGCGGCGGCAGGCAATACGATAGGCTTTGCGCCGCGCGCAACGAGGGCGGCGCCGGTCGGGGCGCCAGCCGACCATGTCACCAGCTTGGCGTCTTGCTGCGTGTTCACCTGCGCTGTCTGCACCGTGATGCCGGGCAGGCGGAACGTCGCGTTCAGGTCCGCGCCCAGTGCGATTTGCTCGCCGCCGCTGCGGATCACGAGAGGGAAGCTGGCGCGGTCGGCCTGGCCGTGCACTGGCACGCTATTGCTCGATCCACAGCCGCCAGAAGCATAGGAAGCATCCAGCTTGCCCAGCGTGGAACGCTGCGCCTTGCGCAAGCCGTAGTTCAATGCGAACAGCGGCGCATAGCCGGCCTGGCCAAAGTTCAACGGCGTCTGGCATGCCGCTCCGGGCCAGGAAAAGGATAGCCTGCCACGGAAGTCATAGCTGCGCGGGCCAGCCACCAGCAAATCGGACACGCCCTTGCCTTCGGTGCCCGGCAGCCATGCCGCGATAAAGGTATCGGAAAGGTTGAGCAGGTCGTTCACGAACAGCGGGCGCCCGGCAACAAATACGGTAATCACCGGCTTGCCCCTGCCCGCCACCGCTTCCAAGACCGCAAGGTCTTCCGGATACCGGCTGCTGTGGCGCAACGTGCCCGACGGTCCGATGTCGCCATCGCCTTCCGCGTACGGGCGCTCACCGACGACCGCGATCACTGCATCGAAGCGCGACAGGTCGACGCCTTGCGCATCCACGCTGAAATCCACGTTGCCCTCTCCCGCCGCTGCGCGGATGCCGGCCAGGATGCTATCGGCATTCGGGAAATCGGCATTGGTATTATCGGTCCCCTGCCAGGTCAACGACCAGCCGCCGGCCTGGTTCGCGATATTGTCGGCGCTCTTTCCGACCACCAGGATCTTCTTGCCGCGCGCCAGCGGCAGCGCCGGTCCTTCGTTCTTCAGCAGCACCAGCGTCTCCCGCACGGCGCGGCGTGCCAGCTCCCGGTCCTGCAGGGCAGCGTCCAGGCCGGCATGGGCGTTCTGCGAAGGACTCTTGCCGAACAGGCCCGCACGCAGCTTGACGCGCAGGATGCGTGTCACGGCATCGTCAATGCGGGACATCTGTATCTCTCCCGCCTTCACCTGTGCGATGGTGTTGGCAATTAAGGCTTTCCAGTCGTCCGGCACCATGATCATGTCGATGCCGGCATTGATCGCCTGCGGACAGCTATCGTTACGGCAGCCTGGCACTTCGGCGATGCCGTTCCAGTCGCTTACAACGAATCCGTCAAAGCCCATCCTGGTCTTCAGCACATCGGTCAGCATCTCGCGGCTGCCGTGCATTTTCACCCCGTTCCAGCTATTGAACGAGGCCATGACTGTCTGCGCCCCTTCCGCCAGTGCCGGCCCATAGCCTGCACCGTGGATATTGACCATGTCCGCCGGCGACACCTTGGTGTTGCCGCGATCCTTGCCCTGGTCGGTGCCGCCGTCGCCGACAAAATGCTTGGCGCTGGCCAGCACGTTGGCATCGGACCTGAATCGCCCCTGCAGGCCTTTCACGTATTGCCCGGCATATTGCGCCACCAGCCTGCCGTCTTCCGAAAAGCTTTCATAGGTACGCCCCCAGCGGTCGTCGCGCACTACCGCGACAGTCGGGCCGAAGACCCAGGCGATGCCGGTTGCGCGCACGGCCTTGCCCGTCGCCGCGCCGATCTCGTAGGCGAGCCCGGGATCATGCGCCGCACCGAGGCCGATATTGTGCGGATACAAGGTAGCGCCGAACACATTGCTATTGCCGTGCATTGCATCGATGCCCCACACTACCGGCACCTTGACTGCCATGTCGGTGTCCATCGATGCGTCGTGGTATTTCTGCGCCAGGTCCAGCCACTCGGCCGCCTTGGCACGCTTGTTCCCATTGGGCCAGCTACCGCCGCCATTCAGCACCGAGCCGAGGTAGTAGCGCCGCACGTCATCCGGCGTAGTGGCCTTGATCTCGGACTGTGTCATTTGCCCGATCTTTTGCTCCAGCGTCATCTTGCCGACAATATCGGCGACGCGCTTCTCAAGCGCCGGGTCGCGCTTGATTACGCTGCTTGCTTGCGGCCAGTCGGCCAGCGGCGCTGCCGCTGCCGGTAGCGCCATTGCAAGCGCCGCGGCCAGCATTGAAACCTGTTTCATCCTGCCTCCTTTTATGGCTGTTGCAGGAAGGCGCGATACCACTTGCCGCTTTCCTTCAGCTTTCGTTCTTGTGTTGTGTAATCGATGTGGACCAGGCCGAAACGGCGCAGGTAGCCTTCAGCCCACTCAAAATTGTCAACCAGGCTCCAGGCAAAATAGCCCCTCACCGGCACTCCGGCCGCTATCGCATCCTTCATGGCGCCCAGGTGGCGCGCCAGGTAACGGCGGCGGCCAAAGTCGGCCACGCTGCCATCGGCCAGCACTTCGTCGTCATAACAGGAGCCATTCTCGGTGATGTACAACTCCTTCGGCGCGTAATCGGCATGGATGCGGCCAAGCAGCTCACTCATGCCTTCCGGCGCCACTTCCCAGCCCATCGCAGTGGTCTCCGCGCCGGCTGGAGGCGGTAGCACGCGTGCATCCAGCGGCTCGTGGCCGGGCGCGTCGGCAACCGTTTCCGGAAAATAGTAGTTCACGCCCATGAAGTCGGTCGCCACCGCGATCGCCTCCATATCGCCCTCGTGTACCATCGGTGCCGCCACCCCAAACCGCTCCAGCGCTGCCACCGGGTAGCCGCGGCCATGCAGTGGATCGAGGAACCAGCGGTAACGCAGGCCGTCATGGCGCTCGCATGCCGCGCGATCTTCTTCGCTGGAGCTGGCTGCGCGCAGCGGATGCAGGCTGAGGGAGATGCCGGCGCGTGCTCCAGGCACGTTTTCGCGGATCAGGGGTACCGCCTTGCCATGCGAGAGCAGCACGTGGTGGCAAACCTGCAGCGCTGTGCCGAAATCAGTCAATCCTGGCGCATGCAGGCCTTCGAAATTGCCCAGGATGGCGGTGCACCAGGGCTCGTTGTGCGTAATCCAGTGTTGCACGCGGTCGCCCAGGCGGCGCGTTACAGCGTCCACGAACTCGAGGTAGCGCTGCACCGTGTCGCGTTCGGCCCAGCCGCCGCGGTCCTGCAAGTACTGCGGCAAGTCCCAGTGGTAGAGGGTGGCCCAGGGCTGGAGGCCGCGTTCCAGCATGCCGTCCACCAGGCGCGAATAGAAGTCCAGTCCCTTCCGGTTGGGTTCCTCGCCCAAACCGGAGACGATGCGCGGCCAGGCAATCGAAAAGCGGTAGGCGTTCAAGCCCATGTCGCGGGCGATGTCCAGATCCTCCGGCCAGCGGTGATAGTGATCGCAGGCCACCAGGCCGCTGGAGCCGTCGCGCACCTTGCCGGGCGTGGCGGCAAAGCGGTCCCAGATCGATTCTGCCCGGCCATCTTCCCTGCCGGCCCCCTCGATCTGGTATGACGAGGTGGCGCAGCCCCAAAGAAAATCGCGGGCGAAGTCGCTGCGCGCCGGGGCGCCTGGTTCAATCTGGTCTGGAGTAGTCATGTTCAATAGTGTACAGGAATTGGAAAGGTTTCCATATCTGGTCGAAAAAAAGGGCGCACGCGCCCTTTCTACTGGTTCAGTTCATGCAGCGGCCTTGCGCTTGGCGCTTGCCGCCTTGGCCAGGGACGCACGCAGTGTTACCGTCACGGGGAAGCTGCGCGTGACCGTGCGCCGCAAGTCGTAACAGCGGTTGAGCAAGGCGCTCAGGCCATTCATCGTCATTTCGCGCCATGGCATGTGGACGGTAGTCAGGCGTGGCGCAGAAAACTCCGCGCTTGGCGTATCGTCGTAAGCAATGACGGACAGGTCGATCGGAACGCGGATGCCCGCCTCCTGGAAATAGGACAGCGCGCCGACCGCCATTTCATCGTTGGCGCAGAACAGGGCCGTGCAGCGGTGCCCCGACTCCACCAGCTCCTTGGCCGCCGCCCAGCCGCCGGCCGGCGAAAAGTCGCTCTCGGCGACCCACATGCGGCTGGTGTCGATGCCGCCGTCCTGCAGTTCCTCCATGAAGCCCTCGATCCGCTCCACGTTGTCGGCCAGGCGCGACGGTCCGGCCACCACGGCGATATCGCGGTGCTTGTGGTCCAGAAGCGCGCGTGCCGCGAGCCGGCCGCCAAGTTTGTGGTCCACGGTGAAGCACTGGTCGGGAATGCTGGCCAGGCTGTGGTTCAGCACTACGATCCGGCCCTGCTGCGTACCCAGCGCCTCGATATCTTCGTCCTGCAAGGCGCTGGTCATCACGATCAGGCCATCGCAGCCACGCTCCATCAGGAACTGGATGCCGTCCTTGGCCTGTTTGCGTTCGTCGCCCAGGCCGACGCCGAAAGCCACCACCATGTGCAGGCCGGCCGCCCGCAGTTCGGTATCGATGATCTGCAGGATCGGCGTGTAGAAGGTGCCGCTCAGGACCGGGATATACACGCCGATCATCTGGCTGGTGCCGGTCAGCAGCGTGCGCGCCGCATGCGACGGCCGGAATCCCAGTTCGTCAATCGCCTTCTTCACCTTTTCAAGCGTGGCTGGTGACACCGAACCTTTGCCGCTGACTACACGGGAGGCGGTGCCCAGTCCTACACCCGCAAGGCGGGCTACGTCTTTGATAGTGGCCACTGGAATCCTTTTCTTCTTATAACGTCATCGCGAGCATACTTGAAGCGCCCGCCAAATCAAAGCGACTGCCGCTGTCCGGATCGAACAGCGAAGCGCGTTGTACATCAATCTCGAACGCGACCATGTCATCCGGCGCAATCGGGCGGCTGCCCTGCACGATGCAGGAGAGCTGCTTGCCGGCGCAATCGAGCCATACTACGCGATGGCTTCCCATGGGCTCGACCAGCGTGACGCGTCCCTGAATCGGGCCGGCCGGCACCAGGGAAATATGCTCCGGACGGACGCCCAATACAGCCTTGCGCCCATCGCCAGTCCCGGCATGCTCGCCCATCGCCAAGCGCAGGCTGCCGCCCGCAAACGTGCCGGTGGCATCGACTTCGCCTTCAATGAAGTTCATGGCGGGAGCACCGAGGAAGCCGGCGACGAACAGGTTTGCCGGCCGCTCGTACACCTCGCCCGGTGTGCCGACCTGCTGGATATGCCCCGCCCGCATGACGGCAATGCGGCTGGCCAGCGTCATGGCTTCCACCTGGTCGTGCGTCACATAGATCATGGTGGCGCCCAGTTGCTGGTGAAGCAGCTTCAGCTCGCGCCGCAAATCGGTACGCAGCTTCGCATCGAGATTGGAAAGCGGCTCGTCGAACAGGTAAACGCCGGCCTCGCGCACCAGCGCGCGGCCAATCGCCACTCGTTGCCGCTGCCCTCCCGAAAGGGCCGCCGGTTTACGGCCAAGCAGGTCGCCCAGGTGCAGCATGGCTGCCGCGCGGTCAACGCGGCGCCTGATTTCCGCCTTCGCCACACCCGCAATGCGCAGGCCGAACGACATGTTCTTTTCGACCGTCATGGTCGGATACAGGGCGTAGGACTGGAATACCATGCCGATCCCGCGCTCGCTCGGATCCGAGCGCGACATGTCCTTGCCGCCGATCTCGATCGTGCCACCGCTGGCTTCCGTCAGCCCCGCAATGCTGTGCAACAAGGTCGACTTGCCGCAACCGGAGGGCCCGAGCAGGACCAGGAACTCGCCCTCCTCCACCTCCAGATCCAGGCCCCGGATAATGGCGTTGCCGCCAAGGCTAATGTCCAGTTTTTTAAGACTTACGTTCGACATCCGTTCAACCTTTCACAGCGCCGGCTGCGATGCCGCGCACGAACCAGCGGCCCGACAGGAAATAAATCGTCAAGGGCACCAGTGCCGTCAGGATCGTGGCCGCCATATTGACGTTGTAAAGACGCGTGCCTGTCGTCGTATTGATCACATTGTTCAACTGCACCGTCATTGGCAAGTTGTCGCGCCCGGCAAAAACCAGGCCCAGGATATAGTCGTTCCATACACCGGTAAGCTGCATGATCGCCGCCACTACCAGCATCGGTACCGACAAGGGCAGCATCACGTGCCGGAAGATGCGCCAGAAACCGCCGCCATCGATACGCGCGGCATGGAACAGCTCCTGCGGCAGCGCCGCGTAGTAATTGCGGAACAGCAGCGTCAGCACCGGCATGCCGAACACCAGGTGCACGATCACAATGGCAGGCAACGAACCAAAGACACCCAGGCCGGCCATCATGCGCACCAGCGGATAGATCATCACTTGTACCGGTACAAAGGCT
Organism: Pseudoduganella sp. R-34; assembly: GCF_049904655.1. Taxonomy (NCBI): domain Bacteria; kingdom Pseudomonadati; phylum Pseudomonadota; class Betaproteobacteria; order Burkholderiales; family Oxalobacteraceae; genus Pseudoduganella; species Pseudoduganella sp. R-34. The sequence goes on along the minus strand of NZ_CP184572.1, from coordinate 2,403,320 downwards.
CCCAGCAACAGGATGCCGAACAACAGATTCGCGCCGCGCGGCCGCCAGAAAGACAAGGCATAACCATTCAGCGCTCCCAGCGCAATCGGCAGCATCGTGCTTGGCACGGCGATACGCACCGAATTCCAGAACCCGCCCTGCACCCCCTCGCAAGCCGCGCCGGTGCATGCCTCGCTCCAGGCAGCCCGCCAGGCGTCCAGCGTGGGCACCTGCGGCAAGGCGAAAATATTCCCCAGCCGGATCTCATCCATCGATTTCAGCGAAGTCGCCAGCATCACGTACAGCGGCAGCAGGAAGAACAGCGCCGCGCTGGCCAGGAAGGCGTAAAGCCCGATACGCGCCGTCTTCATGCCCTGCCTCTCCTGCTGCGGGCATAAGCCCATGGCGCCAGCAGGGCCAGCACCGTCAGGAGCAACACCACAGCGCCGGCCGAGGCCAGGCCGATATTCGCGCGCAGGAACAGGTGATCCATGATGAATTTCGCCGGCACTTCGCTTGCCGTACCCGGTCCGCCCTGCGTCATCGACACGACGGCGTCGTATAGCTTCACCACCATGGTCGCCAGCAGGATGAAAACGGTCGCCAGGGTTGGCGCCAGCATCGGCAGAATGATAGAAACATAGACGCGCCAGGCCGGAATGCCGTCCAGTCGCGCAGCCTTCCATATTTCCGGATCAACGCCGCGCAGGCCGGCCAGCATCAGCGCCATGACGAAACCCGATGCCTGCCACACCGACGCCAGCACCACCGTATAGAGCACCATGTCCTGGTCCACCAGCCAGTCAATCTCAACGCCCGGCATGCCGCCGGGCGTCAGGATCCACTGCCACACCAGCCCCGTCGCGACAAATGACATCGCATACGGGTACAGGAACAGGGTGCGCAGTGCACCCTCGCCGGCAACCTGCCGATCGATCGCGGCAGCCAGCAGAAAGCCGATCACCATGCAGGCCAGCACGAACAGCACGCCAAACAACGCCAGGTTGTGCAGCGACAGCAGCCAGCGCTCATTGTCGAACAGGCGCTCATACTGCGCCATGCCAACCAGCTTGCTGGTCGCGATGCTGCGCGAACTGGTGAGGGATACGTAGAACGTCCAGGCGAAGGAGCCGAGGTAGCCCACGCATACCGTCAGCAACATCGGCAACAGCGCCGCATAAGACATGGCTCGACGCACCGCTCAGTTCCTCAGCGCCGCAGCAAGCGCCTTCTGCGCCTTGTCAACCGTCATCGATGTGTTCCAGTACGCGGTCAGCGCGTCCTGGACTGCACCGTTCTGGTCGGGAGTCAGGTAGATTTCGGGCGCCCCGACCTGTCGATTGCGGTCGCGCATGATGGCGGCGCCCGCGCGGGCGCAGGCGTCGAGCTGGCTGGTATCGGCATCCACACGCGGAGGCACCGAGCCTTTGAGTTTGTTGAAGCTCACCTGTGTCGCAGGCGCCAGCAGCACTTTGGTCATCAGCTTCTGTGCCTGCTGCACTACCGCCTGCTCCGAACGAGGAAAGACGAAAGCGTCGCCCTGGATCAGGTACGGCGAATTCGCGCCAAGGCCCGCGATGCAGCCGTAATCGACGCCGGGCGCCATTTTTGCATTGCTGAATTCGCCCTTGGCCCAATCCCCCATGATCTGCATGCCCGCCTTGCCGCTAACCAGCATTGCGGTCGCGTCATTCCAGTTGCGGCCCGGTGACGCGGGATCGACATAGGATTGCAGGCGCTTGAAGGCCAGCAGCACTTTGCGCACCGGTTCGGAATTGATCGCACGCTGGTCGCGATCGCGCATCACTTGCAGGTAGAGCTGGCGCCCTCCCATGTTTGCCAGCAGCGATGCGAACAGAATGTGCTCCTGCCACGCCTGCCCGCCATGCGCCAGCGGCACCAGGCCCGCGGCCTTCAGTTTATCCAGCGCGGCAAAAAGTTCGTCGACGGTTGCAGGTTCTTTTGCGATGCCGGCCTTTTTGAAGGCGGCCCTGGAATACCAGATCCAGGTCTGCATGTGGATGTTCATCGGCATCGCGTAGTAATGGCCATCGATGCGGATGGTGTTGACGATCGGTTCCGGCAGCGTGGATTCCCAGCGCTCCTGGCGTGCGACATCATCCAGTTGCACCAGCATGTCCTGGTCCACTATATCGAGGAACTGCTTGGAAATATTGAACTGCGCTGCAGCAGGCGCCTTGCCTCCAACCATGCGATTGAGGGTCACCGCGCGAGCCTGCTCGCCACCGGCAATCGCCGTATCGATCCATGTGCCGCCGGCGGCACGATAGGCACTTGCGAGCTGCTTGACGGCAGCGGATTCACCGACTGACGTCCACCAATGGATCACTTCTGCGCTTGGCCCGGCAGCCTGCGCGGAGGTGGCGCCGAACGCCATTGCACAAGCAAATAACTGCTTAAACATCCCGTCTCCTCTGTGTGCCGCTTATTTTTGGAAACGTTACCAATTTCCCAGGCGAGTGTCAATAGAATAACAGGAAAGTCCTTCTTGGCGAAAACGCAACGTGTATCGGAAAACGATTGAAATCGAATAAATCCCTGGGATATCCTGATTTCGCTGCCGGAGCATTCCGGTCGCGCGATCGGGAGAGTTTGTCCCACCCATGGACAACGCCGAAGGAGCAAGCCGCCCCCGGAATCTCTCAGGCCAAAGGACCGGTCGCGTGTTTTCACAACTCTGAAGAGCCGCCGGCAAGGGTAAGCGCCGGCGCACCGAAGGAGCAAGCAGGCCGCCAACGCCTGTGAAACTCTCAGGTCCAGCACAGAGGGGGCAATCACCTCGCACCTCAAGAACATCTGATCAACCTTCAGAGGAGTAGTCACATGCATACGCATCGACTCTGGCTGCGCATTGCCTGCGCAGCGATGTTGGCCGCCCCGTTCCTGGCAAAAGCAGACAACGGCGCGGCATTGCAGGCCGCCAAACGCGGACTCGTACAATTCGCCGAGCACCAGCAGGCGATTCGCCCCGGCAGCGCACCGGTCGACTTCCCGCTCGATATCACGGACGTGGGCGACTTGAAGCAAGCCACGGTCGGCCACGGTTTCGAGGTCTACACCGTCGACCCGAAAGACCTGCTGGCGCGCGGCGACCTGGCATCCCTAGCCAAGCCTACCGGCGAATGGCGCTTCGTCATTTCCCTGCACGGGAAGCCCATCGGACTGGCGACTGTCCAGCGTGTGAACGGCCGTTATGAAACCGTCGCCTATGGCGCCTCCATCCTCGCAAAAGACGTGGATGCTGCGATGGCGGTTCACGGCAACAGCGCGCGTTCCAACCTGCGCTTCATCCGCATCTACCAGGCCCGCGCCGACCTGCTGGAAGTGGACCACGCCAAGTTCGCGCCGCTGCACTCGGCTCGCGAATCGCTGCTGCTTCAGAAGAACGGCAACCAGCTGGTCGACGGCACGGAATTGCTGGAGCCATTGCGCGCCGCCGTCAAAGCCAACATTGAAGCATTTCGCTAAGGAGGACCGACTATGAAAATCGCAAAAATCGTGGCCGGTGCAGCGCTGGTGCTTGCCCTGCCCTCAGCCTTCGCGCAATGGCGTACCTTGAACGTCCCGCTGGTGACGCAGGAACACAGCCAGTGGTGCTGGGCAGGCTCCAGCAAAGCGGTCCTGAACTACTACAGCCGTACTCCCAGCCAATGCCAGATCGTGAACTGGGCTTACGGCATCAACTACGCCTGCGGCAACAGCACCTTCAACTGGAACAGCTACGCCAACCGGCCGAACAATATGTACGGCACGTCCGGCAGCGTCCAGAACATCCTGTACAACTGGGGCGTGCCAAACACGGCGATCAACAACTACCTGTCGTGGAATTCGGTGGTGAATGAGATCAATGGCAACCGCCCCTTCGTGATCCGCTACGGCTGGACCAATGGCGGGGGGCATATCATGGTGGGACGCGGTTACGAAACCTACAACGGAACCAACTACATCTACATCATGAACCCGTGGCCAGGCGAAGGACAGACCTACCGCACCTTTGCATCGGCCGTCAGCGCCTATGACCACAATTGGACGCACACGCAACGCATGAACGTCAGCCCTTAAACAAAAAAGCCCGCCGGCAAACGCCTGGCGGGCTTTTTCATGTCAGTTGCTGCCGCCCAGTTGTTCCAGCTTGGCGGCCCATTTCTTCGACTCGTCGACGTTGCGGGCGGTACCGACGCCATTCTCGAGCAGGTAGACCAGCTTGCGGATAGCAGTGATTTCTCCCTGCTCCGCCGCCTGGCGATAGTAGCTTGCGGCCTGGGTGTAGTCCTTCTTCACGCCTTGCCCCATCCAGTACATGCCAGCCAGCCTGACTTGCGCTTGCGCGCTACCCAGCTTTGCCGCCTGCTGGTAGACCACCGCGGCCTGCGCCAGGTCGACCGGGCCGCCCTTGCCCAGGTCGAGCATGACGGCGAGGTTGGTGGCGGCATCCTTGTTGTCCTGTGCAGCAGCTTTGCTGAACCATGCGCGGGCCTGCGCCAGGTCCTGCGCAACGCCGTCGCCGTTGGAATACAGCAGCCCCGCGTAGAACTGCGCCATCGCATGTCCCTGCGCGGCAGCTTTCAGGTACCACTCCAGCGCCTGGGCAGGGTCCTTCGGCACCGTGTTACCGGTGTGATAGGCCACTGCAAGGTCGTACTGGGCGTTGGCATCTCCAGTCACGGCGCGCTTGCGGATTGGCGCAAGAGGACCGGCCGCCTGGCGCTCCATTGCTGCGATCAGGTCCAGCGCCTCCTGTGCACTCTTGCTGCCGGCGGCGGCGGCCTTCTGGTACCACTGCTTTGCCTGCGCCTGGTCGGCGGGAACTCCCCGGCCTTCGAAATACATGCCTGCCACCTGCTCGATCGCTGCAACATCATTCTGTTCGATCGCCTTGCGCAGCAAGGCCAGTGCACCGGCGCCGTCCTGCTTGATGCCGCGGCCAGCGGCCATCAGGCCAGCCAGTTGGCGCATCGCAGGTACGCTGCCCTGGTCCACAGCACGCGAGTACCATTTCACGGCCTCGACATCGTTCTGGTCGGTACCCTGTCCGCGCTCGTACATCATGCCCAGGTTGAACTGTACGTTCGGGTCATTGCTGCGTGTGGCTTGCTCAAAGAACCCTCGGAAAGCGCGCGCGTAATTGCCTTTTGCGTACTCTTCATTAGGGGTGCGGGAAAATGCCTGCGCATGTGCAAAATGCACGGGGAAGTGCAGACAAGCCAGGAGTGCTACGTACCGGAACTTCAACGCCATATTATGTTTCTGCTAGGTGGAAAATGAAAATTATATGAATTTTCCATTAAGCAACATAATATAAATGAAAACTTTGATGCTTTTCCACAACAAAGTCCCGCTGGCACATGGCTAGCGGGATTTTCCAATAAGTGCCTGACGATAGCCCGCTTTCACAGCGGTTTCAGCGCTAGCTTGTTTAAACGCCTGGCTGCCGGAGTAAGGCAAGGTAAGCGATGACCGTGTTCCCTCTTCCAGCGCGGCCAACTCCAGCGAGGCTTGTGCGCCGTAGCGGGTGTGCAACCGTGCCCGGATATTCGCCAGGGCGACGCCGCTGCCCAGTCGCACCGGACGCCGCGCATGATGTAATCCAAGCCCATCGTCGTCGATTCGAATATTCAGTTGCCCGTCCTTGACGTCGGCAAACAGGCGCACCGTGCCACCCTCCAGCTTCGGCTCGAGCCCGTGGTGCACGGCGTTCTCAACCAACGGCTGCAGCAGCAGCGGCGGCAGCACCGCCTTGCGCGCTTGTTCGCTCACGTCGATCGAAAAGCGCAACCGGTCTCCCATCCGGATCTGCATCAATTGCAGATAATTGTGTGCAGTCTCCAGCTCGACGTCCAGCGTGCTGTCGCTCGCCCGCATCTGGCCGAGGCTGGCGCGCAGATAGTCGGTAAACGATTCAAGCATCAACTGCGCGCGCGGCGCATCGATGGCAATCAGGCTTTGTACATTGGCCAGGGTATTGAACAGGAAGTGCGGCTCGATCTGCGCCTGCAACATGCGCAATTGCGATTCGGCCGCCTGCTGTGCCAACGCATTCTCCTTCGCCCGCAGCAGCCACCAGATCCAGTTCGCTGCCACAATGAAAAGCGCAAAGATCAAGAACTTGAGCTGGACCATGGGGACAGCAGACAGCTTCTTCCAAAGGTTGAGATTGTACGGATACCCCAATAGCATATAGCCCAGGCGCACGCCCACGGCCATGCCTGCGATCAATAGCACACTCACGACTGCTGCCGCGCGCCAGTCCGGCCGGGCCGACAGCGCATCGAGCTTCGCGCCTGGCAGCAACAGTTCGAAGCCGCGCAGCATGAACATCATTGTGCATGCCGCGCACAGTCCGAGCAGCAGATTGGTGCGTAACGACGAGGCCATCCAGCCCTGGGCATCGCTGCCCATCAAGAAGACCGACAGCCCCATCAATGCCATTGCAACGCTGAGCCCCAGGACGCTCCCCACCAGCAACCGCGCCCACCACGGATCGACGCGCTCCTTCTTCAGGACCAGGAAGGTGCGCAGCGTATATTTCAGGGTTTGTATGATCGTCATGGGGCGACAGTGTAACGGCTCAGTTCCTGGGCGGCTTGATTTCCGCAAGAGCGCTGCGCCGTTCGCGCTCGATGCGCTGTGCCTGCGCCAGCTCCACTTCGAATGCGCTTGGCTTATCGCTAGAAGCCTGCCCCCCTCCCAAGTCTTCGGCGATGCGGAAGCCCTCTAAGCCACCGATGAAATCAGGCGCCGTGAAGCCGCGCATCGAGGCGTGGAAACCGCGCCAGTGCCAAGTGCCGCCGCGCAGTCCGCGCGCCTTGCAGGCTCCGCTCACCCAGGCACTGCCATCCTTCGGCGCACCGTTATAATCATCGTGTTCGCAGTCTTGCAGGAATTCGGCGACATTTCCAAGCGTATCGTACAGCCCGAAGGCATTCGGTTCGTACATGCCGACGATACTGGCGTACTCGGCTTTGTCGTCGCACGGAATGACGCCGACGTGGTTCATTGACTCCAGCCCGAAGTCGCGCCGGATCGCAGCCTCGGCCGAGCGGTCGCCTAGATTGCCATAGCGGCACGCCTGGGCTTCGTCGTTGCCAAAGAAGTAGCGCTGGGTGCTGCCAGCGCGATGCGCGTATTCCCATTCAGCCTCGGTCGGCAAGCGATACTTCTTGCCGGTTTCCTTGGCCAGCCATTTGACATAGGCGTCGGCGCCGTTCCAGCCAATGCAGGTTGCCGGTTCGAACTTGCTCATCGACTGCAGCGTGGTGGCCACAGGATATTCTCCCGGAATGCTGAGAAACCAACTCCTCGACGCCATTTGTGTGCACATGCGCGGGGTGCGGTAATTGGTGGCCTCGACAAAACGCTGGAATTCAGCGGCAGTGACTTCATACTTCCCCAACCTGAACGACTTGATGGCCACCGCATGCACCGGCTGCGAGTTGGCCTTGCGATCGCTTCCCATCATGAACTCGCCGGCCTTGATGGTGACCATCGGCGGTTCGATCGGCATGACCTTGTCGGTCGCGAAAGCGGGCACTGCCCAAAGCAAGGCGGACATCAGGACGATATTTTTTGGCATTGCATTCCTTCTTCGTTGGTTGAGATGAAAGAAGGATTCCAGAACCCGCACGCGACGCCACGCGCTAAGCGACGAATCGACAATCGAGCCGACGAGTGGCTACAATGCCGCCATGACTTCTAAACTGGATACGCAATCGCCATGGCGCGCCTTGATCGCCGATGACGAGGCGCACCTGGCGCAGTACTTGTGCAGCCAGTTGGCATTGCTATGGCCCGAGCTCGAGATCGTGCATGTCGCGCGCAATGGCATTGAAGCTGCCGAACGTATCGCTGCGCTCGCGCCCGACCTGGCGTTCCTGGATATACAGATGCCGGGCATGAACGGGCTCGAGGTGGCTCAGGGAATCGAAGGACCAACGCGCGTGGTGTTCGTGACCGCTTATGATGAATACGCGGTCGAGGCGTTTGATCACGCGGCACTGGACTATGTTCTCAAGCCGCTCAAGAACGAAAGGCTGGCACGTACGCTGGAGCGGATCAAGGCGGCGCGCGCCTCCGTGCAACCCGACGCGCGCCTGGCCGATGCTCTGGCACGCCTGATGGCGCCGCCCCAGCAACCGCGCCTGCGCTACATCCGCGCGGCGCGCGGCGAACTGACATCGCAGGTGGCGGTCGACGACATCATGTTCTTCCATGCCGACGACAAGTACACGGTGGTCACCACCGCCGCCGGCGAGCACCTGATCCGTACCACCATCACCGACCTCGCATCACAGCTCGATCCGAACCAGTTCTGGCAAGTCCACCGCTCCACCCTGATTAACCTGGCTTTCGTGGAAGGCACCCGGCGCGACGAGGCCAGCCGCCTGTTCGTACGCATGAAAGGGCAAGCGAAGGAACTGCCGGTCAGCCGTGCGTTCGTACACTTGTTCAAGGCGATGTAGCTGATTCTCCTGCTCGGAAAAGCAAAAAGGCCCGCTAGCTTATGCTTAGCGGGCCTCTTCTAATAAGAGCCTGACGATAACCTACTTTCACACTGGTTGCAGCACTATCATCGGCGCAGAGTCGTTTCACGGTCCTGTTCGGGATGGGAAGGGGTGGGACCGACTTGCTATGGTCATCAGGCATGACTTGTCAACAATCGGGAAGAAGTAAAAGTGGGGGTAGTGTTCTCAAACACTGTGTAAGTGCTACATAACCGTCAAGGTTATAGGGACAAGCCGTACGGGCAATTAGTATCAGTTAGCTTAATGCATTACTGCACTTCCACACCTGACCTATCAACGTCCTGGTCTCGAACGACCCTTCAAGGAGCTCAAGGCTCCGGGAAATCTCATCTTAAGGCAAGTTTCCCGCTTAGATGCTTTCAGCGGTTATCTCTTCCGAACTTAGCTACCCGGCAATGCCACTGGCGTGACAACCGGTACACCAGAGGTTCGTCCACTCCGGTCCTCTCGTACTAGGAGCAGCCCCCTTCAAATTTCCAACGCCCACGGCAGATAGGGACCAAACTGTCTCACGACGTTTTAAACCCAGCTCACGTACCACTTTAAATGGCGAACAGCCATACCCTTGGGACCGGCTACAGCCCCAGGATGTGATGAGCCGACATCGAGGTGCCAAACTCCCCCGTCGATATGAACTCTTGGGAGGAATCAGCCTGTTATCCCCAGAGTACCTTTTATCCGTTGAGCGATGGCCCTTCCATACAGAACCACCGGATCACTATGTCCTACTTTCGTACCTGCTCGACTTGTCGGTCTCGCAGTTAAGCACGCTTATGCCATTGCACTATTAGCACGATGTCCGACCGTACCTAGCGTACCTTCGAACTCCTCCGTTACCGTTTGGGAGGAGACCGCCCCAGTCAAACTGCCTACCATGCACTGTCCCCGATCCGGATCACGGACCAAGGTTAGAACCTCAAACAAACCAGGGTGGTATTTCAAGGATGGCTCCATAGGAACTGGCGTCCCTACTTCAAAGCCTCCCACCTATCCTACACAGATTGGTTCAAAGTCCAATGCAAAGCTACAGTAAAGGTTCATGGGGTCTTTCCGTCTAGCCGCGGGTAGATTGCATCATCACAAACACTTCAACTTCGCTGAGTCTCGGGAGGAGACAGTGTGGCCATCGTTACGCCATTCGTGCAGGTCGGAACTTACCCGACAAGGAATTTCGCTACCTTAGGACCGTTATAGTTACGGCCGCCGTTTACTGGGACTTCAATCAAGAGCTTGCACCCCATCATTTAATCTTCCAGCACCGGGCAGGCGTCACACCCTATACGTCCACTTTCGTGTTTGCAGAGTGCTGTGTTTTTATTAAACAGTCGCAGCCACCAGTTTATTGCAACCTTTTCGCCCTTCCACAGTAAAGTGGTCAAGCTACCGAGGCGTACCTTATCCCGAAGTTACGGTACCAATTTGCCGAGTTCCTTCTCCCGAGTTCTCTCAAGCGCCTTAGAATACTCATCTCGCCCACCTGTGTCGGTTTGCGGTACGGTCTCGTATGACTGAAGCTTAGAGGCTTTTCTTGGAACCACTTCCGATTGCTTCGCGAACAAGTTCGCTCGTCCCAGTCCCTTGAATTACGCGCCCGGATTTGCCTAAGCGCCTTCTATGAACCAGGAACTGCCTATTCCAACAGGCAGACAACCTTCCGCGATCCGTCCCCCCATCGCATCATACGACGGTGCAGGAATATTAACCTGCTTCCCATCAGCTACGCATCTCTGCCTCGCCTTAGGGGCCGACTCACCCTGCTCCGATGAACGTTGAACAGGAAACCTTGGGCTTACGGCGTGCGGGCTTTTCACCCGCATTATCGCTACTCATGTCAGCATTCGCACTTCTGATACCTCCAGCATCCTTTACAAGACACCTTCGCAGGCTTACAGAACGCTCTCCTACCATATCCTTGCGGATATCCGCAGCTTCGGTGACTGGCTTAGCCCCGTTACATCTTCCGCGCAGGACGACTCGATCAGTGAGCTATTACGCTTTCTTTAAATGATGGCTGCTTCTAAGCCAACATCCTGACTGTTTTAGCCTTCCCACTTCGTTTTCCACTTAGCCAATCTTTGGGACCTTAGCTGGCGGTCTGGGTTGTTTCCCTCTTGACACCGGACGTTAGCACCCGATGTCTGTCTCCCAAGCTCGCACTCAACGGTATTCGGAGTTTGCAATGGTTTGGTAAGTCGCGATGACCCCCTAGCCATAACAGTGCTCTACCCCCGTCGGTGATACTTGAGGCACTACCTAAATAGTTTTCGGAGAGAACCAGCTATTTCCAAGTTTGTTTAGCCTTTCACCCCTATCCACAGCTCATCCCCTAATTTTTCAACATTAGTGGGTTCGGTCCTCCAGTGCGTGTTACCGCACCTTCAACCTGGCCATGGATAGATCACTTGGTTTCGGGTCTACACCCAGCGACTGGCGCCCTGTTCGGACTCGATTTCTCTACGGCTCCCCTATCTGGTTAACCTCGCCACTGAATGTAAGTCGCTGACCCATTATACAAAAGGTACGCCGTCACCCCTTACGAGGCTCCGACTGTTTGTATGCACACGGTTTCAGGATCTATTTCACTCCCCTCCCGGGGTTCTTTTCGCCTTTCCCTCACGGTACTGGTTCACTATCGGTCGATTACGAGTATTTAGCCTTGGAGGATGGTCCCCCCATGTTCAGACAGGATTTCTCGTGTCCCGCCCTACTTGTCGTACGCTTAGTACCACCGCTTGGATTTCATGTACGGGGCTATCACCCGCTATGGCCAGAGTTTCCAATCTATTCCATTATCCAAACGACTATCACGTACAGGCTCTTCCCATTTCGCTCGCCACTACTTTGGGAATCTCGGTTGATTTCTTTTCCTGCAGCTACTTAGATGTTTCAGTTCGCCGCGTTCGCTTCACACACCTATGTATTCAGTGAGTGATGACCTATAAGGCCGGGTTTCCCCATTCGGAAATCTTCGGATCAAAGCTTGTTTGTCAGCTCCCCGAAGCTTATCGCAGACTTCTACGTCCTTCATCGCCTGTAATCGCCAAGGCATCCGCCATGTGCACTTATTCACTTGTCCCTATAACCTTGACGGCTATCAGTTACAAGCACTTACTACTGTGTTTGATGAGTTTTACTACTACCCTAAGTAATATCTTTCGATATCGCTTAATAAAACTTTTACTTCTTCCAGATTGTTAAAGAACGATGAACATTTAAGCGTTCAAACCTAAGCGGCTACGCTTACGTTTGAAAACTTGGTGGAGGATGACGGGATCGAACCGACGACCCCCTGCTTGCAAAGCAGGTGCTCTCCCAGCTGAGCTAATCCCCCATTGGTTTGGTAGGGCTGGTTGGGCTCGAACCAACGACCCCCGCGTTATCAACACGGTGCTCTAACCAGCTGAGCTACAGCCCCAACATTGCTGTTCTTCGTATTACAACAGTCGATAAGTGTGAACGTTTGAGTCTGATGCCGACTCTAGAAAGGAGGTGATCCAGCCGCACCTTCCGATACGGCTACCTTGTTACGACTTCACCCCAGTCACGAATCCTACCGTGGTAAGCGCCCTCCTTGCGGTTAAGCTACCTACTTCTGGTAAAACCCGCTCCCATGGTGTGACGGGCGGTGTGTACAAGACCCGGGAACGTATTCACCGCGACATGCTGATCCGCGATTACTAGCGATTCCAACTTCATGTAGTCGAGTTGCAGACTACAATCCGGACTACGATACACTTTCTGGGATTAGCTCCCCCTCGCGGGTTGGCGGCCCTCTGTATGTACCATTGTATGACGTGTGAAGCCCTACCCATAAGGGCCATGAGGACTTGACGTCATCCCCACCTTCCTCCGGTTTGTCACCGGCAGTCTCATTAGAGTGCTCTTGCGTAGCAACTAATGACAAGGGTTGCGCTCGTTGCGGGACTTAACCCAACATCTCACGACACGAGCTGACGACAGCCATGCAGCACCTGTGTGCAGGTTCTCTTTCGAGCACTCCCGGATCTCTCCAGGATTCCTGCCATGTCAAGGGTAGGTAAGGTTTTTCGCGTTGCATCGAATTAATCCACATCATCCACCGCTTGTGCGGGTCCCCGTCAATTCCTTTGAGTTTTAATCTTGCGACCGTACTCCCCAGGCGGTCTACTTCACGCGTTAGCTGCGTTACTAAGTCAATTAAGACCCAACAACTAGTAGACATCGTTTAGGGCGTGGACTACCAGGGTATCTAATCCTGTTTGCTCCCCACGCTTTCGTGCATGAGCGTCAGTTTTGACCCAGGGGGCTGCCTTCGCCATCGGTGTTCCTCCACATCTCTACGCATTTCACTGCTACACGTGGAATTCTACCCCCCTCTGCCAAACTCTAGCCTCGCAGTCTCCATCGCCATTCCCAGGTTAAGCCCGGGGATTTCACGACAGACTTACGAAACCGCCTGCGCACGCTTTACGCCCAGTAATTCCGATTAACGCTTGCACCCTACGTATTACCGCGGCTGCTGGCACGTAGTTAGCCGGTGCTTATTCTTCAGGTACCGTCAGCAGTCGTGGGTATTAGCCACGACCTTTTCTTCCCTGACAAAAGAGCTTTACAACCCGAAGGCCTTCTTCACTCACGCGGCATTGCTGGATCAGGGTTGCCCCCATTGTCCAAAATTCCCCACTGCTGCCTCCCGTAGGAGTCTGGACCGTGTCTCAGTTCCAGTGTGGCTGGTCGTCCTCTCAGACCAGCTACTGATCGTTGCCTTGGTGAGCCTTTACCTCACCAACTAGCTAATCAGATATCGGCCGCTCCAGGAGCACAAGGCCTTGCGGTCCCCTGCTTTCATCCTTAGATCGTATGCGGTATTAGCGTAACTTTCGCTACGTTATCCCCCACTCTTGGGTACGTTCCGATATATTACTCACCCGTTCGCCACTCGCCGCCAGGCCGAAGCCCGCGCTGCCGTTCGACTTGCATGTGTAAAGCATGCCGCCAGCGTTCAATCTGAGCCAGGATCAAACTCTTCAGTTCAATCTCTGTTTTTGCCGCATTTCTGCGGCAGGTCACTCACTCAAAATACTGACGAAATCTCTTTCGAGATTTACGTTTATTTTGTGCGAGCGTTATAACGTATATTTTGAGCATCGGACCCGAAGGTCCGGGCATATCGTCAAACGCCCACACTTATCGACTGTTGATTTTTAAAGATCGCTGCTTTTATTTAACGAAGCGTTGTGTTCGTTGCAGCAGAGAAGCGAGATTATGCAATGTTTCGAATAACTCGTCAACCCCATCTTTTCCTCGTTTCGCTTCGCTGAGTTGTCAGCGCTGCGTTGCGAGGGACAGAACTATAGCAAACGATCCGGCTGTCCGCAAGGGCCTTCTTCTATTCCCGTATTTCTGCATTCTGTCGCACATCGGTAGCGGCTTTGCGCAAGGTTATCTACACTTGCCCCATATTCAATAGAAAGTCGCGCATGTTTCCAACTCCGAAAGCCCAAGACACAGCAAAAACCATCCTAGCCTGGCTCCACCGCGGCTTTGATGCGACGACCGGCTGGGTTACGCACTTGTCTTGGTGGAAATTCTTCTTGTTTGCGGCGCTGTCGATGATCGCAGCATCGATCCTGCAGGATGAGCTGTTCTCGCCTTCCCGCGACGAAGAGATGGTGATTCGCTCCCATAAGCGTACAAAATCAGGTAACGCGGACCCAAACATCACGATTGACGACAGTGGCATCCATTTCAATCCGCGCGCTGGGAAGATCAAGAAGCCAGCCAGCACTGAAGCCAGCAGCGATGATGCGGCCAATGAACATGAATCAGCGGATGCTGTTGAAGCGGCGGCAGCCGAAGCAGCAGCGCCGGCGATGCCAGCCGAGCCGGCAGATGCCGCGATCCCAACGCCCCCTGCCCCGCCGGCGCCGAAGGCCAGTCGGGCTAAACCTCCTGCGGCGCCGGCGGCTCCAGTGGCGCCAATGCCTGGCGAAGAAGTCCATATCGAACTGCCGCCGCAGATCGGCGAAGAACTGTCAAACGCACTGGAGCAGGCTGTCGATAGTGCAGCCGAAGAAAAAGTCTCGCGCTACCACAAGCAGGCGTCGACCTGGTTCACCAGCTTCATCACCCTGCTCTTGCTGGCACTGTTCGCGATGAAAGCGCTGGTTGGCGGCAAGAAGAAGGCAGAAGCCGAGGCGCAAGTGGCAAACGCCGCGGCCGAGCGCGAATCCATGCAGCGCCAACTGAGCGAAGCCAAAATGCAAATGATGCAGGCCCAGGTCGAACCGCATTTCCTGTTCAATACCCTGGCTTCGGTGGAGCATCTGATCGAGACCGATCCGCCGCGCGCTTCAGCCATGCAGCGCAGCCTGATCAAATACCTGCGCGCGGTACTGCCGCAAATGCGTGAAAACAAGCTGACCAGCACGCTCGGCAGCGAGTCCGATATGGTGGCGGCCTACCTGGCCCTGCTGAAGATGCGCATGGAAGAGCGCCTCACCATCGACTTCGATGTGCCGGAAGGACTGCGCACCGCCGCCTTCCCGCCAATGATGCTGCAGTCGATGGTCGAAAACGCGATCAAGCACGGCCTGGAAGGCAAGCCGGAGGGCGGCTACCTGAGAGTCCGCGCCGAAGTGGCGCACAGCAAGCTGCGCGTGACGGTGAGCGACGATGGCCTGGGCTTTGGCGCCAAGCCGAGCACCGGCACCGGCCTGGGCCTGACCAATATCCGCGAACGCCTTAAGCTGCTGCACGGCGACCAGGCTTCGCTGAAAATCGAGCCCAACCAGCCGAGCGGCGTGATCGCGATTATCGAGGTGCCATACCAGTTGGCGCGTTCGGAATAAGCGATTGCCTTACGCTGCGATCCATTGAATAATTGATACTTCTTATTTCCACATATTGAGCACTATGCCCACAGCAATTATTGCCGACGATGAGCGATTGATGCGCGACCAACTGCGCATGCGGCTGGAACAAGTCTGGCCGGAACTGGAGATCCTCGGCGAAGCCAAGAACGGCGACGAAGCAGTAGAACTGGTCGACGAACTGAAACCTGATTTCACCTTCCTCGATATCCGCATGCCGGGCAAGACCGGCATGGAAGCAGCTGCCGAAATCGGCAACAAGAGCAATGTGGTTTTCGTCACCGCTTACGATGCCTACGCCGTGGAAGCCTTCGAACGCGGCGCAGTCGACTACGTGTTGAAACCACCGGAGCCGGAGCGGCTGAAGATCACCGTCGAGCGCCTGAAAGGTCGCCTGTCTTCGCCGGCAGCCAGCGCCGCTCAAGGCGCCGACATGGCCGCGATCCTGAACCAGCTTGCCGAGAAAATCGCAGCGCCAAAACCGAAGTACCTGCAATGGATCCAGGCCAGCATCGGTTCAGACCTGCGCATGATCCCGGTCGAGGAAATCCTGTTCTTCCGTTCGGACGAAAAATACACCTGCGTGCAGACCGATAAATTCGAGGCGCTGATCCGCAAGCCGGTGCGCGACCTGGCCGAAGAGCTGGACCCTTCCCTGTTCTGGCAAATCCACCGCGCGACCCTGGTCAATGTGAACGCCATCGAAGGCGTAACGCGCGACATTCGCGGCCGCCACCTGGTTATGATCAAAGGCCGCCCCGATAAGCTGGAAGTCAGCCGCTCCTTCCTCCATCTGTTCAAGCAGATGTGATCCAGATCAAGCCGTCCACCGGCTTGCTGTAATACGGTGTCCTGGTGGTTGCAGCCACCAGGAGGCCAACTTTGAAGAATCCCCGCACCCGCGTCCAGGGACGTCGCTCCACAGATTCCGCGCTGGCGGAAATCCGTGAGGATGAACGCGTCCACATCTCGCGCGAACTACACGACGACCTGGGGCAATTGCTGGCAACCCTGCGCGTCGAACTCACTCTCCTGAAGCAGCTGCCTCCGGGCTCGCCCGATGCCGAGGCGCGCCTGGCCAGCATGGACAACCTGCTCGTGACGGCCATTGGTTCGCTGCGCCGCATTGCAGGCAACTTGCGCCCCCGCGCGCTCGATGAAGGCGGTTTGTACTTTGCACTGGAATCGCTGCGGCGCGAGTTCGAAAAACGGCACGGCATTAGCTGCCTGCTCGATGCGCGGCCAGAGACCCTGGTGCTTGACGAGCGCTATAGCACCGCCATCTATCGGCTGGTGCAGGAGTCTTTAACCAATATCGCCCGCCATGCGGAAGCCGCCACTGCCGAAGTGCGTGTCCGGCGCGACAGCCGGGAACTGCTCATCAATATTTCGGATGATGGGCGCGGCATTGCTGTCGGCGACATGGCCAAGGCAGACGCGCTTGGCCTGCTTGGCATGCGCGAACGTGTCGCCGCACTGCGCGGCACCATGAACGTCGACGGCGGCGGCGGCACGCGCATCGCGATCCGCATTCCCCTCCCCGCAGGCGCATAAAAAAAGGGCGGGTCCGAAGACCCGCCAAAGATCATGAATCACCTCGAGAGAGAGAGAGAGGTACTGCTTGCTACAAAAACTGCTTAGAAGGCGTGACGCAGGCCCAGGTTGAATGCCTTGTCGCCAGTGCCCGCTTCAGTGTTGTTGCCAACGGTGTAACCGGCGCCGTTCTTGTTCTTGATCTTGGCGATCGCGGTGTAGGCAGTGGTGCGCTTGGACAGGGCGTACAGGTAGCCGATGCCAAACTGGTTGGCGTCCTGGTCGTTTTGCTTGTCGTCTTTATGGATGTAAGAAGCAACCAGGGTGCCGCCGCCCATTGGCACGCCTACGCCCAGCAGCCATTCAGCGCTGTCCGCGGAGGACTTGGGTGCAACTTTCAGGCCGTAGGCGTTAGCCACTGGCAGTGGTGCCGAGCCGGCGCCTTTGTCCTTTTCGTAGCCGAAGTAGACCTTGGCAACGCCGAAATCGTAGTTGGCTGCCAACAGGGTGTTCTTGGCTTTGTCCTTACGCACGGCTGGAGTGGCACCCACTGCAGCCGTGTCGTTGTTCTTGTTGTTGTGCACCAGGCGAACATTCAGTTCCTTGCTGGTGTAGTTCACGCCAAAGCCGAACTGGCGGCCAGCGGTGTTGTCGCCGGCTTGTTCGCCCATGCCGTACAGTGCATCGACGCTGAAGCCGGAGAACACTGGGGAGTTATAAACGATGGAGTTCGACAGGCGGGTGTTGACGCCGCCGGTTGGGAACAGGTTCTTGGCGCTGCCAGCATAGCCGGCGCCGAATGGGTCGGCAACCTGCGACAGGGCGTTGTACAGCATGGTGTACTGGCGGCCCAGGGTGATCTGGCCGGCTTCAGCACTCTTCAGGCCAACGAAGGCCTGGCGCTGTGCGAACACGCCTGCGGTGTCCTGGTCGCCGGTGTCGATCTTGACGCCGGATTCAATCGTGAAGATGGCGGAAGTGCCGCCACCCAGGTCTTCAACACCTTTGAAGCCCAGGCGGGAAGCCGAACCCACACCACTGGTCACCTTGTTGACGCTGCCGTTTACGCCGCCACGCTCTGCGACGAAGCCTGCGTCAGCGATACCGTAGATGGTCACATTGGACTGGGCTTGAGCTTGTGCTGCGAAACCGCTGATGATCAGTGCTGCCAGAGTAAGTTTTTTCACTTGTTGTCCTACGTTGTTGAAGTTGAGGGAAATGTTTCAAACGCAGCTATATTGCCCCTCAATTACTTCAACAATGTGACAGGAAAAAAATTACTTCAGGCGTGATGTAACAACCCAGTAATATTCGGACCGCAACACTTTGATTTCACGCGCAGCGATGCCCAAACGCTTGCGCAGCCAGCTGTCGGATGGGTAGTTCTTCATCACTTCGAAGCGATTTCCTTCGTCATCTTTCTGGAACTCGTAGGTATTTCCGTGCTGGTCGGTGCGCGCAACCGGGAAACTCTCGCCGTCGACATAGTCTTCACCCATCAAGACAAGCAGGACATCCTTGCCGACCTTCTCGCGCAATTGTTTCAGGAATTTGTCCTGGTTCTCGCGCGGCACCTGGGCCCACAGGAATTCGGCGTAGACAGCCGTGTACTGGCCCGGCTGAACGTCCAGCATGGACAGGTCGGCGCTTTCCAGCTGCAGGACCTCGTGGCCATCCAGCAGTTCTTCGATGTGCTCGCGCACTTCGTACAATTCTTCTTCGTTAATCACAGTTCGTAGTTCTCATGTTCGCCCTTCATCGCCTGTTCGATCAGCTTGCGGTTCAACGTCGGCGCCAGCAGCTCGATGAAGGTATATATATAGGATCGCAGGTAGGCGCCCTGCTTGACAGCCACGCGCGACACATTCATGCCGAACAGGTGGCCGGCGGGAATGGCCCGCAGGTTGCGGTCGCGCTCAGGGTCGAAGGCCATGCCGGCGATGATCCCGACCCCCATGCCCAGTTCCACATAGGTCTTGATCACGTCCGCATCGATCGCCTCCAGCAGCACGTCCGGCTTCAGGCCCCGCTTTTCGAAGGCCTGGTCGATGCGCGACCGGCCGGCGAAGGCGGCATCATACGTGATGATGTGGTGCTCGGCCACTTCTTCCAACGTGACGGACTTGATCCTCAATAGCGGATGGTCCGGCGGCACCACCACCACGTGCTCCCATTGGTAGCAAGGCAGCGTAATCAGTCCATCGATGGCGGCAATGGATTCGGTGGCGATGGCCAGGTCGGCCTGGTCGCGTTGCACCATCTCCGCGATCTGCTTCGGATTTCCTTGCAATAAAGACAAGCGCACCTTCGGGTACTTCTGCATGAAGGCTTGTACTACTTTAGGCAGGGTATAGCGTGCCTGGGTATGCGTGGTGGCGATGGTGAAACTGCCCGAGTCCTGGGCCGCGTATTCCTTGCCGATCCGTTTCAGGCTGTCGATCTCTTGCATGATCAGTTCGACCGAAGACAAAACCAGGCGGCCAGGCTCGGTCAGGCCGCGAATCCGCTTGCCATGCCTTGTGAAAATATCAACACCCAACTCCTCTTCCAGCTCGATGATCGCCTTGGAAACGCCCGGCTGGGAGGTAAACAAGGCCTTGGCGGCGTCGGTCAGGTTGTAGTTCTGGCGCACGGCTTCCCGCACGAATCGCAGTTGGTGAAGGTTCATTCTCGCTCTCGTTGGACTCCCCAGCGCATATTTTACGCTGATGCTTATGCCTTAACAGCATATAAGCAAATAAAGACTATGTTGTTTGGAATAAGCCCCCAGTTTATTACCATTGATTCCACTTTGGGCATGCCTTACTGGGAAAGCTATGTATCAATACGATCAATACGACCACCTCATCATCCGCGAACGCATCGAGCAGTATCGCGACCAGGTTCAACGACGCCTGAACGATGAGTTGACCGAGGCCGAATTCCTGCCGTTGCGCTTGCAGAACGGCCTGTACATGCAGCGCCACGCTTATATGCTGCGTATTGCCGTCCCTTACGGCCTGCTGTCATCCAAGCAGATGCGCATGTTCGCGCACATCGCCCGCAAATATGACCGTGGCTACGGCCACTTCACCACCCGCCAGAACATCCAGTTCAATTGGATCAAGCTGGAAGAAACGCCGGAAATCCTGAGCGACCTGGCTTCGGTGGAGATGCACGCCATCCAGACTTCGGGTAACTGCATTCGCAACGTGACTTCGGACGAATTCGCCGGCGTAGCGGCCGACGAAATCATCGACCCGCGTCCATACGCCGAAGTACTGCGCCAATGGTCCACCTTCCACCCGGAATTCATCGCCCTGCCCCGCAAGTTCAAGGTGGCGATCAATGGCGCCGTGGAAGACCGTGCCGCCATCGCCGTGCACGATATCGGCCTGACAGTTGTGCATAACGAAGCCGGTGAGATCGGCTTCAAGGTGATGGTCGGCGGCGGCATGGGCCGTACCCCGATCCTGGGCAGCGTGATCCGCGAATTCCTGCCGCGAGAGCACCTGCTGACCTATATCGAAGCGATCATGCGCGTGTATAACCTGCACGGCCGCCGCGACAACAAGTACAAGGCCCGCATCAAGATCCTGCTGAAAGCCCTGGGCGTGGAAGAATTCACCCGCCAGGTGGAAGTCGAATGGGAAGACCTGAAAGGCACCGAGCAGACCCTGACGCTGGAAGAAATGGAGCGCATCATTGCCTACTTCCAGCCGCACGCCTACAAGTCGCTGCCAGCCATCGACCCGGCCGCGGGCCACGCCGACAACAAGGCTTTTGGCAACTGGCTGAAGCGCAATGTGAAAGCGCACAAGGTGCCGGGGTATGCAGCCGTGGTGCTGTCGCTGAAGAAGACCGGCGTGCCGCCGGGCGATGCGACCGCGGAACAGATGGACTACATGGCCGACCTGGCCGACCGCTACAGCTTCAGTGAGCTGCGCGTGACCCACGAGCAGAACATCGTTCTGGCCGATGTCGAGCAATCCCGGTTGTTCGACCTGTGGCAAGAGATCAAGGCGCACGGCCTGGCTACCCCGAACATCGGCCTGCTGACCGACATCATCTGCTGCCCTGGCGGCGATTTCTGCTCGCTGGCGAACGCCAAGTCGATCCCGATCGCGCAAGCGATTGCCGAGCGCTTCGACCGCATCGACTTCCTGCACGATATTGGCGACTTCGAGCTGAATATCTCGGGCTGCATCAATGCCTGCGGCCACCACCACGTCGGCAATATCGGCGTGCTGGGTGTCGACAAGGACGGCAGCGAATGGTATCAGGTGTCGATCGGCGGCGCGCAAGGCAACAACTCCGCCATCGGCAAGATTATTGGCCCGTCGTTCTCCGCGCAGCAGATGCCGGAAGTGATCGACCGCCTGCTGCAAGTGTATGTACGCGAGCGTACCCCGGAAGAGCGCTTCGTGGACACCGCGCAGCGCCTGGGCATTGCCCCGTTCAAGGAATATGTATACGCCACGCCGATTGAAACCGCTGGCTGCCTGGTAGGAGAAGACGAATATGCCTAAGCAAATCATCAAGGGCCGCGCGATCGTGGCCGACGACTGGAACCTGCTGCGCGCCGAGGAAGGCGCCGAAGCCGCCACCGTGGCTGCGCTGGCTGTGCCGGCAGGCCGCGTAATCCTGCCGCTGGCAACCTGGCTGGCGCAGCGCGATGCGCTGTCTGCCCGCGCCGCCGCCGGCGAGATCGCCGTATGGCTGGCGCCTGACGAAGATCCGGTCGCCCTGCACGACGACCTGCCGCGCCTGGCCCTGGTTGCAATCGACTTCCCGAAATTCACGGATGGCCGCGGCTACTCCCACGCCTGGAACCTGCGCTCCCGCCTGGGCTGGGCCGGCGAACTGCGCGCCATCGGCGACGTGCTGCGCGACCAGCTGTTCTCGATGCAGCGCGTAGGCTTTGACGCCTACGACACCCGTCCGGACCGCAGCATTGAAGACGCGCTGAAAGGCCTGACCGTGTTCAGCGAGACTTACCAGGCATCGGTCGACCAGCGCGTACCGCTGTTCCGCCGCCACGCGCGTCCAACGCCTGCCGCCGGAGCCTGAACATGAGCGAGCTCGCCACCCGCGTGCGGGATACGCTAGCCACGCTCGAACGCGTTGCAGAAGAGTTTTCGCCTGCCGTTTTCGCCTCCAGCCTGGCCGCCGAGGATATGGTCCTGACGGACCTGATCCTGAAGGCCGGCCTGCCGATCGGCATCTTCTCACTGGAAACTGGCCGCCTGCACAAGGAAACCCTGGGCATGGTCGAACGCGTGCAGGAGCGCTACGGCTACGAAATCGCGCTGTACCGTCCCGTGCAGGCCGACATCGACGCCTATGTGGAAAAGAAAGGCGTGAACGCCTTCTACGACAGTGTGGAACTGCGCAAGGAATGCTGCCAGATCCGCAAAGTCGAACCGCTGGGCCGAGCCCTGAGCGGCAAAAAATCCTGGGTTACCGGCCAGCGTCGCGCCCAATCTGCAACCCGCTCCGACCTGTCGGTGCAGGAGTATGATGGTTCGCACAGCATGGAGAAGTTCAATCCCCTGGCCGACTGGTCGGAACAGGAAGTGTGGGACTACATCCGCGCCAACGACGTGCCTTACAACCCGCTGCACGACCAGGGGTACCCGTCGATCGGCTGCGAACCCTGCACCCGCGCCATCCAGCCTGGCGAAGACGTACGCGCCGGCCGCTGGTGGTGGGAAAACCCGGACTCGAAGGAATGCGGCTTGCACCTGGTAGACGGCAAACTGATTCGAATTAAGAAAGTAGGCTAAATGAACGCACTGGTAGAACAACACGTCAATTCGCGCCACCTCGACGCGCTGGAGTCGGAAGCCATCCACATCCTGCGCGAGGTTGCCGCCGAATGCTCGAACCCTGCCCTGCTGTTCAGCGGCGGCAAGGATTCCGTGGTCCTGCTGCGCCTTGCGGAGAAGGCTTTCCGCCCAGGGAAATTCCCCTTCCCGCTGGTGCACATCGACACCGGCCATAACTTCCCGGAAGTGATCGAATTCCGCGACCGCCGCGTGGCCGAACTGGGCGAGCGCCTGATCGTCGGCTCGGTGGAAGACTCGATCAGGAAGGGCACCGTGCGCCTGCGCAATCCGGCCACCGATTCGCGCAATGCCGCGCAAGCCGTGACCCTGCTGGAAACCATCGCCGAACACGGTTTCGACGCCTGCATCGGCGGCGCGCGCCGCGACGAGGAAAAGGCCCGCGCCAAGGAGCGCATCTTCTCCTTCCGCGACGAATTCGGCCAATGGGACCCGAAAGCCCAGCGCCCGGAACTGTGGGACCTGTATAACACCCGCGTCCACCCGGGCGAAAACATGCGCGTGTTCCCGATCTCCAACTGGACCGAGCTGGATGTGTGGCAGTACATCGCCCGCGAAAAACTGGCGCTGCCATCGATCTATTTCGCGCACGAGCGCCAGGTGATCCCGCGCAACGGCCTGCTGGTGCCGCTGACCGACCTGACCCCGGCCCGTGAAGGCGAGACCATCGAAACCCAAGTAGTGCGCTTCCGCACCGTGGGCGATATCTCCTGCACCTGCCCCGTGTCTTCGGACGCTGCCGACGTGGACGCGATCATCGCCGAAACCGCAGTGACCCAGATCACCGAGCGCGGCGCCACCCGAATGGATGACCAGACCTCCGAAGCCTCCATGGAAAAACGCAAGAAGCAAGGATATTTCTGATGAACGCACTGAACGACAACCTGAACGAACGTAACCTGCTGCGCTTCATCACGGCCGGCTCCGTCGACGACGGCAAGAGCACCCTGATCGGCCGCCTGCTGTTCGACAGCAAGGGCATCTTCGCCGACCAGCTGGCAGCCGTGTCGCGCGCCAAGCATAAGCGCACCGTGGGCGACACCATCGACCTGTCCCTGCTGACCGACGGCCTGGAAGCCGAGCGCGAACAGGGCATCACCATCGACGTCGCATACCGCTACTTCGCCACGCCAAAGCGCAAGTTCATCATCGCCGACACCCCGGGCCACGAGCAGTACACCCGCAATATGGTGACCGGCGCCTCCACCGCCGACGCCGTGATCATCCTGGTCGACGTGTCGAAAGTGAAGCTGCGCGAAGACGGTGGCGTGGACCTGCTGATCCAGACCAAGCGCCACTCCACCATCGCCCACCTGCTGCAGATCGAGCACGTGGTGGTAGCCGTGAACAAGATGGACCTGGTGAACTACGACCAGGACGTGTACGAGCGCATCGTCAAGGCTTACCGCGAATTCGCTGCAACGCTGGGCATCACGGACGTGAAGACCATTCCGCTGTCGGCACTGGCCGGCGACAATGTGGTCGACGCAAGCGAACGCATGCCGTGGTACCAGGGTTCTACCCTGATCGAGCTGCTGGAAGACCTGTCGGTGTACGATGAGTCGCACAACTCCGCATTCCGCTTCCCTGTGCAGCTGGTGGCGCGCCACAACGGCCACGAAGCCAATGACTTCCGCGGCTACATGGGACGTATCGAAGCCGGCAGCGTCGCGGTCGGCGACAAACTGGTGGTGCAGCCGTCCGGTCAAAGCGCCACGGTCAAGGAAATCGTCACTTTCGATGGCTCCCTGCAGACGGCCAGCGCCGGCCAGTCGGTCACCATCGTGCTGGAAGAATACGTGGACGTGTCGCGCGGCGACCTGCTGGCCTCCAGGGCGCAGCCGGCCAACCTGCTCAAACAGGTGAACGCCGATGTGTGCTGGCTGTCCGAAGAACCGCTGGACCTGCGCCGCAAATACTGGATCAAGCACGGCACCAAGCAGACCGCTGCAAAAGTGACGAAGATCGATTCGATCCTTGACATCAACACCCAGCAGCGGCACGATGCGGATGCGTTGAAGCTGAACGACGTGGCGCGCATTGCGCTGACCGTGCAGCAACCGCTGGC
Source organism: Pseudoduganella sp. R-34 (assembly GCF_049904655.1). Lineage (NCBI taxonomy): Bacteria > Pseudomonadati > Pseudomonadota > Betaproteobacteria > Burkholderiales > Oxalobacteraceae > Pseudoduganella > Pseudoduganella sp. R-34. The sequence goes on along the minus strand of NZ_CP184572.1, from coordinate 2,378,521 downwards.
GGCCGATGCCTATTCGGATATTCGCGCCACCGGCGCCTTCATCCTGATCGATGAGGTCACGCACCAGACAGTCGCTGCAGGCATGATCCGCCTCGGCGAGTAAGCTTCGCCAAGAAAGGAAACCTGCGCATGCCATACGGGAAAGTGTATTTGATTGGAGCTGGACCGGGGGCGCAGGACCTGATCACCATGCGTGGCGCGCGGCTGCTGGCGCAAGCCGACGTCGTTTTGTACGACGCGCTGGTGACTGAAGAAATGCTGGAACTGTGCCCGCAGGCCGAGAAGATCTCAGTCGGCAAGCGGGCCGGCCAACGCTCCACCGCCCAGGGCGTCATCAACCAGCAACTGGTCGAATGCGCAGCGCGCTACCGCCTGGTGGTGCGCCTCAAGGGCGGCGACCCGATGCTGTTCGGCCGCGCCGACGAAGAATTGACGGCGCTTGAGCAGCACGGCATCGAAGTCGAAGTCGTTCCGGGCATCACCACCGCGGTTGCCGCCGCCGCGGCAACACAGCAGCCGCTGACCAAGCGTGGCGTGGCGCGCAGCGTGGCTTTCTTCACCTCCTCCACCGCGCCGGGCCATCCGGAAGAACTCACTATCCCTTCCACCGACACCCTGGTGCAGTACATGGGCGGGCGCGAGGCGATTGCCACTGCCAACAATCTGCTGTCGCAGGGCCGCTCGCCGGATACGCCGGTGGTCGTGATCGAAAATGTCAGCCGCCCCGACCAGCGCGTCGAACGCATCACCCTGGCCGAGCTGGCGCATGGCCTGCCGGCCGCGCACGGTCCCGTGCTGGTCATGCTGGGCAAGGCTATGGCGCCGCGGCCGCAGCAAAAACGGTAGAATATCGTCCTCTTGCAATGAGAGGAACAAGATGAGCCAAGTCCACGAAGTCCTGGAGCGCGCCCGCAATGCGCGCCTGGCAGGCAAATACGAAGACGCCCTGCGCGACCACCTGTGGTTCCACGAACATGCGCTCGACGAAGACCCGACCCTGGCGGGCGTTCGCCTGTCCTTCGCCCTGCGCGACTGGATCTACCTCGCCGAACAATTCCCGCTGGCGCGCCGCGCACTGCAGGCCATTCGCGACCGCGACACCCAGCGCATCCTGAACGGCAGCGCCACCCTGGCCCGCTTCCACGACGTCAGCGCCATCAACAGTGCGCTGGGCGAAGAACGCGCCACCCACGACCTGTTCACCCAGATCGACGCCCAACTGCCCGAACTGGCCAAGGATTGTGCCGAACTGGCCCTGCCGGCCCTGGTGGCGTTAGAGGATTTCCAGCTGGCGCGCCGCTACCTGCCGGACCCGGTGGCGCGCATCGCTGCCTTGGCCAAGCGCGTCAACGACTTCGCCGAAGAACTGGCCAAGCGCGGCAACACCTCGTCTGCCCCGCAGTTGCTGGCGTTCGTGTTGAACTACACCAAGGAAGTGCGCCTGATCGTCGAAGTGTTCCGCCGTCTGGGCGAAGATGAGGAAGTGGCCAAGGCAAGCGCCGCGGCAGTCGACTCCCTGAAGTCGGAAGCCTTGCGCGATGCTGTGCAGCGCGAATTCGACAACCCGGGCAGCACCATTGCCGCCATGGTCTCCCACGCCAAGGGCGCTTAAGCCGCCTGGCCAGCCGCCACGGCCCGTCCCTGCCAGCGGCCAGCCACGCGGCTGGCCAGGAGCAGCCATTCGCCCTCTCCCGCCTGCACCACCAATTGCCCGCCTTCGTCCCAAAGCGCGCTGCCCCCCGCCGATTGCCACCCACCCGTAGGGCCGCCATGATTGGCCATCAGCGCGGGCATGGCGTGGCGGGAGGCGTGCCCTTGCAAGATTGCGCCGTCCTTTGCATAGCCGGCTGGCGAGACCAGGACGCTGGCGGCATACAGCATGGCCCCCGCACTGGCTGCAGCTTGCGCATGACTGGCATGCGTAAAATCGGCGCAGACAGCCAAGGCGGCCGGGACGCCATCGACGTCAAGCAAAGCGCCGCCGCAGCCGGCCGCGAACACGATCTCCTCGCCAGCGTGAAGGTGCTGCTTGGTATATTCGGCCACGCGGCCGTCGGGCAGGAAGGACAAGGCGCCGATGTACAGCGCGCCCTCGATTGGTAACGGCGCGCCGGCCACGATGATCATCCCGCTGCGCCGGGCCAGCGCGGCCAGCGCCGAAAGGCGCGGGTCATCGCCACGCAGCGCCGCGGCTGCCGCAATTTCAGGCTCGTAACCTGTCAGGGAAAGTTCGGGAAATAGCGCAAGCCGCACGCCGAGCGCCGCAGCCTGGCTTGCAAGTGCCACATGGCGCGCAACATTGGCGGCGATATCACCCTTGATGGAAAGCGACTGGATTGCCGCAACCAGCGGCACGTCAGGCGCCATTGGTCACCGAGTTGAGGCAGTAGTCCGTCATCGCGCGCAGCACCGTGGGGTCTTCCCCCACCGCGCCGACTGCGCGTATCGTCACTCCCGGATGCGCCAGGCGCACTTCGTCAAGGATCAGCGGCAGGTCGCGCAGCACATGCCCGCCCTGTCCCAGGAATACCGGAACCACCGTCACGTCGTCGATGCCCTGTGCGGCAAGCGCAGCCACCTGCTCCGGCAAGCGCGGCGACATCAATTCCAGGAAAGCCAGCGAAATATCGATGCCCGGCGCGCGCGCCGCGACCATGTCGCGCAGCTGTTCGAACGGCGCCGCCCAACTGGCGGAACGGGCGCCGTGGGCAAACAGCACCAGCGCGCGGCCGCCCATGCTAATGGCGCTCCACCCAGTAAAGGGCACCCAGCGCCAGCAACAGATATAGCAGGCTTGGCATCAGCGCCGTCAGGAATGCCGGCAGCGCCGACAACAATCCAATATGCGAGAACAGCGTATTCACCAGCAGGAAGCTGACACCGATCATGATGCCGATGAAGATTTTCAGGCTCACGCCGCCGGAGCGGGTATGCAGGTAGGCGAAAGGCAGTGCCAGCGCCATCAGCACGAAGATGGCCAGCGGGTCGAACAGCTTTTTCCAGAAGGCGATCTTGAAACGCTCCGTCCCTTGCTTGTTTTCCTGCAGGTGGCGGGTGTAAACCGCCAGCTCGTTGGCCGACATATGTTCCGGATCGGATGCGGAAACCGACAGGATTTTCGGGGTGATCTCCGAAATCAGCTCCTTGCTGGCATGCCGCTGGATCTCCACCGAGCTGGTCGCCTGCGCGTAATTATTGGCCAGATTGGCTTGCGCGCCGTCGGCCAGCAATGCCGGATTGCTGAAGATGTTTTCCGTCACACCATTCAGGAGCCAGGTATTGTTGCCCTTGAAAGTGGCCGTCTCGGCAAGCGTCAGCGTGCGCAGGCGGAAACGGTTGTCGAAGTCGTACAGCTTGACATCCACCAGTTGACCATCCGAGCGAACTTCCCGCACATTGAAGAAGCGCGTCCCCTGCACATCGCCGGTCATGCCTCCGCTCTTGATGATATCCTTGGTCCACATGCCGGAGCGGAACTCCGACGACACCGTGGCGCCGCGGCCCATCAAGCGAACTTTCTCCGCCACCGGCGCCAGGCGTGGCGTAATCAGTTCGCCAAAGATGAAGGCAACAACGACCAGCACCAGTCCCACCTTCCCGACCATGACCGCGGCCCTGCCCGTGGACAGGGACGAGGCGCGCATGATCGTGAATTCCGAGGTCGACGCGAACTGCGCCATGGTGTAGATGGTGCCGATCAGGGCGGCCACGGGCAGCACCTCGTTCACGTGCTGAGGCAGCATCGTCAGCGTGTACAAGGCAGCATGTTGCATGCCATAGCCGTTCTTGCCGACGACTGGCAGCTCGCCGGTCAGGTCAAAGAATGCCTGCAATCCAAGCAATGCCGCCAGTGCAAATGCGACCGCCTGCAGGATCGAGACGAAGAAATAGCGTTGCAGGATGCTCATTTGCGCGCGCCTCGCTTGAATGCTGCCCAGATCGCGCGTGGATGGTAGCGGTGATTCACGTTCAGGCGCCAGGCAAACAATGCCAGTACTGCCAGTGCCATCGCCAGGTGCAAGGGCCACCAGCTCAAGCCAAACGTGAAGTTGCCGCGCCGGATACCGGATTCGAACACGTTGATCAGGTTGTTATAAGTGAAGAAGATCAGCACTGCGAGAATCAGGTTGACCGAACTGCCCGCCCGTGGATTGACGAAACCGAGCGGAATCGCCAGCATCGACAGCGCCAGGCAGGCCAGCGGCAGCGACAGGCGCCACATCAACTCCCCCTTGGCCGGATTGGTACCGGCGGCGATCAACTCCAACGTCGGAAGGGTTTTGGTTTCCTTCTGGCCATCGCCCTCGGACGACTGCTGCGAGACGCGCATGCTGTAGCGCTCAAATTCCATGCTCTGGAAACTGGCATCGCCCGGCTTGCCCTGATAGCGGCGACCGTTCTTCAGGACCAGGTGGCGATCTCCGGAGGGCAGCGTCTCAATCACGCCCTCGCTCGCCACCACGACGGAAGTACCCTTGGCATCAACCTGGTTGACAAACACATTGCGCACCACCGAGCTGCTGCCCGAAACGCCTTCCACGAAGAAGATGCGGTTGGCCGACGAGGATTCCCTGAACTGGCCGGGGGAAACCTTCTGCAGGTCTTCCCGCTTGGAGAAACGCTCAATATATTCGGCGCTCTTCGAGCGCGCCCACGGCGTTGCATAAAAACTGAGCGCACCGGTCAGCAGGACCAGCGGTAGCACAAACAGGAACACCGGCCTGACGAAACGAGTCAGGCTGACGCCTGCGGCAAACCATACCACCATCTCCGAATCCTTGTAGATGCGGGTCACCACCATCAACACGGAAATAAAACTGGTGAAAATCAGGACAATTGGCAGATAATTCAGGGCTGCGAACGCAATAAGCGCGATGACATCGCTGGACGCGACCTTGCCGCCTGCGGCTTTGCCGAGGATCGAGATCAGGGTCCACGTCAGGAGGATCGAGAACAGCACCGTAAAGGAAGCCCCGGCAGAGCTGACCAGCTCACGGCGGAGGGCGCGATGGAAAATCATTCGACGTTTATAATTCGTTCTACAAAATTAAGGAGAAACCAAATGGACTTTAGCATAAAAGCACTCGACGCCAAGAACACCATCGCCAGCGCCAAAAGCGGCTGCGTCGTGGTCGGCGTCTTCGAAAACAAGAAACTCTCGAAAGCGGCTAAAGCCCTCGACAGCGCAGGCGAAATCACCGCCGCACTGAAATCCGGCGACATTACCGGCAAAGCCGGCACCACCCTGCTGCTGCGCGGCCTGAAAGGCGCCGCTGCGGAACGCGTGCTGCTGGTAGGCCTGGGCGCCGATGAAGCAGTCGCCGAAAAAGCCATCGGCTCCGCGATCAATGCCGCCATCAAGGCGCTGGGCACCGTCGCATCGAGCGACGCTATTATCGCACTGCCTCTGGAAGAAGTGAAAGGCCGCGACGCCAACTGGGCGATCCGTTCCGTGGTGCTGGCCGGCCGCGACGCCGTATACCGCACTGACGCACAGAAATCCAGGAAAGACCCTGCCTGGGCCGGCCCCGGGAAAGTGGCCCTGGCCGTGGCGAACAACGCCGGAAACAAGCTGGCGCTGTCGCAAGCGGTTGCCACCGCCAACGGCATGGAACTGACCAAGGACCTGGGCAACCTGTCCGCCAACGTCTGCACCCCGACCTACCTGGCCAACGTCGCCAAGAAACTGGGCAAGGACTTCGGCTTTGAAGTCGAAATCCTGGACCGCAAGCAGATGGAAGCCCTGAAGATGGGCTCCTTCCTGTCCGTCACCAACGGCTCCGAGCAGGCGCCCAAGTTCATCGTCCTGAAACACAAGGGCGGCAAGGCCAAGGATGCGCCGACCGTCCTGGTGGGCAAGGGCATCACCTTCGACACCGGCGGCATTTCGATCAAGGCCGGTCCCGGCATGGACGAGATGAAATACGATATGTGCGGCGCCGGCTCCGTGCTGGGCACCTTCCGCGCGATCGGCGAAATGGGACTGAAGTCCAACGTAGTCGGCATCGTCGCTGCATGCGAAAACATGCCGTCGGGCCGCGCCACCAAGCCGGGCGACATCGTCACTTCGATGACCGGCCTGACCATCGAAATCCTGAACACCGACGCCGAAGGCCGCCTGATCCTGTGCGACGCCCTGACCTACGCCGAGCGCTTCAACCCGGCCGCCGTGATCGACGTGGCAACCCTGACCGGCGCCTGCATCGTCGCCCTGGGCCACCACAATAGCGGCGTGTTCGCACGCGACGATGAAGCTGGCAACGCGCTGGCCGACGCCCTGATGGCATCGGGCAAGGCAACCGGCGATACCGCATGGCGCCTGCCGATCGGCGAGCAGTACAACGAACAGTTGAAGTCGAACTTCGCAGACCTGGCCAATATCGGCTCCCCGGGCGGCGCATCGTGCACCGCTGCCGCTTTCCTGGAAAACTTCACCCGCAAGTATCCATGGGCGCACGTCGACATCGCCGGCACCGCCTGGAAATCGGGTGCTGCCAAAGGCGCCACCGGCCGTCCAGTGCCGCTGCTGACCAACTTCCTGATCGGCCGCGCAGGCTGATATTTGGAGTGACCAACAAAAAAGCCGGGGAGACCCGGCTTTTTTGTTTAGTAGATCGACGATGCCGGCATCGGCTGCTGCGGCGGCGCACCGCGCGCGGCGGCGCCCTCCCCGCGCTGCAGGACGACCGTCAGCGTGGAAGGCAGGTCAAAGCCGGCGCCAGTCTGCTTGTCGACTATCTGGCCGGCGCCGAGCGTGAAGATGATGTTGCCCCACTTGGAGGCGTTCTGGCGCGCTTCGATCTGGTCATAAGCCCAGACGTCTTCGCGGCGGCAATCCACCACCAGCGGCTGGGTGCTCTTGCGCACCGTCACCCGCCCGGGGGAAGTAACGAACCAGCGCCCCCTGTCATTGGAGAGCACGCAGCCGATGGCTGACACCTGCTGGTGATCCAGCACGGTTTGCACCAGCACCGACTGCTCGGTCGAGTCGAACAACGTGGCGCAGCCGACCAACGCCGCTGCGCACAGCGCAGCGAACGCGGATCGGCTCAGCCTGGATGGCATGCAGTCGGGCTCAGTCGGCCGACTGGCCTCTTTTCTGACGCAGCCCCTGGATGACGTGCATGATGTCGTCCATGCTGTTCGCGCCGATGCCCTGGAACGCATCGAGGACTTCGTTCAGGACTTCGTTACGCACCTCGGCGTCAGCAGTAGCAATCGCTTGCGGGCGCTGGGACGCTGCGCGGGCGCTTGCCTCGCGGGCCGACTTGCGGCCGCTTGGCGATTTGCCATGTTCCAACGCCGCTTGCCAGATCAGCCAACGACGTTGTGTCTCATAGACCAGATACTCTTCTGGCTTGTCTTCGCGCCGACGGACGATTTGGCCGTCCTTCTGCGCCCATGCTTCGAATGCAGATCGCATGTGTATTCCTTTAGTTTGCAGTGCTCGTTAAATCGGAATTAGTTTCCCTATATTACCACTTATTGACGCAGGACAACATTCAAATCCGTTGTAAATAAGCAAAATCACCCAGCTTCGTGGAAACAACTTCGATACCAACCTTGTAATTATATTGACATTTACGGTTGTTGATACCGTAATTTTAGTACCAATCTGATAACTATGAAGCACTATTGGAAATTATTTTTACAGCGGCACCTTTTTTGCGACAAGAAAGCACAATTTTGATGTCACCGTAGAATCATTGTTTGGCTCAAATACGACAGCTTCCCATAGCATAGTGAGTATTGATAAGATCTGCCCCCACCTGATTAGAAAGACTGAAATGAAATTAGCCACTTGGAATGTTAACTCATTGAACGTTCGCTTGCCGCACGTTACGAAATGGCTGGGCGAAAATCCGGTCGATGTGCTTTGCATCCAGGAAACCAAGCTCACCGACGACAAGTTCCCGGTCCGCGAAATCGAGGAGATGGGCTACCAGGTGGCCTTCAGCGGCCAGAAAACCTACAACGGCGTCGCCATCCTGTCGCGCCACCCGATGGAAGACGTGGTCAAGAACAATCCGCACTACCCGGACGAACAGCAGCGCATCCTGGCCGCCACCATCAACGGCATTCGCGTGGTCAGTGCCTATGTGCCGAACGGCCAGGCGCTGGACTCGGACAAATACACCTATAAACTGGGCTGGCTGGCCGGCTTCCGCGACTGGCTGGGCGAAGAAATGGCGCGCAACCCGCACCTGGCCGTGCTGGGCGACTACAACATCGTGCCCGATGTACGCGACACGCACGATCCGGCGATGGAAGGCGACATCTTCTGCTCGGACAAGGAGCGCGCCGCCCTGCAAGCCTTGTTCGACCTCGGCCTGCACGATTCCTTCCGCCTGTTCGAACAGCCGGAGAAGGCTTTCTCGTGGTGGGATTACCGCATGCTGGGCTTCCAGAAGAACAAAGGCCTGCGCATCGACCACGTGCTGCTGTCCGCGCCGCTGAAGGAGCGCTGCGTTTCCTGCGTGATCGACCGCGCACCGCGCAAGTGGCAGCAGCCCTCCGACCACGCGCCGGTGATTGCAACTCTGGGCGCCTAAGCGGCCTGGCGCTCCATCATGAGCTGGGCGCGCACGCCCAGCACCGGTTTCGAGAACAGGTAGCCCTGGGCATAAGTACAGCCTTGCTCGCGCAATAGCTGGAACTGCCCTTCCGTCTCCACCCCTTCGGCCACCACCGACAGCTGCAGGCTGTCCGACAGGGCGACGATCGCGGCCACGATGGCGCGGTCCTCCGCACTTTGCTCCAGGTCCTTGATGAAGGCGCGGTCGATCTTGATCTTTCGCACCGGGAAGCGCTTCAGGTAAGCCAGCGAAGAATAACCGGTGCCAAAGTCGTCGATCGACAGCCGGATCCCCATTGCATTGATCTGGCCCAGGATAGCCAGCGTCTGTTCGCCATGCTGCATCAGCGCTGTTTCGGTGATTTCGAATTCGATCAGCGCCGGATCGATGCCCGTGTCTTCCAGCGTGCGGCGGATCGAATCGACCAGGCCGCGGTGCATGAACTGCCGCGCCGACAGGTTGATCGCCATCGGCACCGGCGCCATGCCCTGGCGCTGCCATTCCATGCTTTGCTCGCAGGCGCGCCGCAGCACCCATTCGCCGATCGGCACGATCAGCCCATTTTCCTCGATCAGCGGGATGAACTGGTCCGGCATCACTAGCCCGCCGGCCGGGCGGCGCCAGCGCAGCAGCACCTCCAGCGTGGCCAGGCGGCGTGTGGCGATATCCATGATCGGCTGGTAGTGCAATTCGAACTGGCCGAGCTGCAGCGCCGAACGCAGCGCGCTCTCCATTTCGAAATGCATAGCCGCCGCCGTGTTCATCTCTTCGTTGAAGTATTGGTAGTTGTTGCGTCCGGAAGCCTTGGCGTGATACATGGCCGCATCGGCATTGCGCATCAGGGTGGCGACGTCGCTGCCGTCGTCGGGATAGGTGCAGATGCCGATCGACGGCGTGATATGCAGCAGGCGCCCTTCCAGCGCAATCGGCTCGGACAGCAGGTCGATGATCTTTTGCGCGACGTGGCTCGATTCGTCCGTGCCGTGGATGCCCGGCAGCAGCACCACGAATTCGTCGCCGCCCAGGCGCGCCACGGTATCGCTGGCGCGCACCGCGCCCACCAGGCGCCCCGCCACTTCCTTCAGCAAGGCGTCGCCGGTCATGTGGCCCAGCGAATCGTTGATGGTCTTGAAGCGGTCGAGATCAATGAACATCACGGCCAGGCGGCGCTCCGAACGCTGCGCGGCCAGCATGGCGCGATCCAGGCGATCGGCCAGCAGTGCGCGGTTGGGCAGGCCGGTCAGGCTGTCGTGGTAGGCCATATGGTGCACGCGGGCCTCGGCCTGGCGGCGCTCCACGATTTCAGCCTGCAGTTGCGCGTTGGCGCCGGCCAGTTCGGCGGTGCGCTCCAGCACCCGCACCTCCAGTTCGTCGCGTGCACGGCGCACTGCTTCGGCGGCTTCACGGCGCGAGGTGACGTCGTCGATCAGCCATACCGAGCGGCCCTTGGGGTCCGCCATGTCGAATGGACGCCCCGACAGGCGCGCCCAGAATCTGCTGCCATTCTTGCGCACAAGCTGGTATTCGTAGGAGCTGGCATGGCCCGCCAGGAAGTCCTTTTCGGTGGCCTTGCGCGCCGCGTCCCACGCAGCCAGGTCGGGGTAGAAGGTCTGCACGCTGACGCCGGCCATTTCGCCCGGGCCGTAGCCGAACAACTCTTCCATCTTGGCGTTGCAGCGCAGGTTGCGCCCCTTCTCGCAGACGGAAATGCCCATCACCGCGCTGTCCAGGATTGCCTGGTTTTCCAGCAAGGCATTGCGCAGCGATTCCTCGTCATGCTTTTGCGCGGTGCGATCCTCGATGATCCAGATCGTGCCCTGGGTCGGATCTTCCGGATTCACGACATAGCCGATCAGTTGCGCCCAGAAGTCGCTGCCGTCCTTGCGGCGCATCAGCGTTTCGCAGTGGAAGTGCTTGCCCTGGCTAAGCAGGGGGCCGGCAATGGCGCCGACCCGATGATAGGTCTCGTCGTCGGGATAAATGGCGCGGCCCGGCATGCCAAGCGCTTCCTCGCCCTGGTAGCCGAACATGTCGGCAAAGCCGCGGTTATAGCGCGTGATCAGGCGGTTCTTGGTGAACAGGATGGAGATCGAGGCATTGGTCATGATGGCCTCGACTTCCATCTGGGTCTGGCGCGAAACGGTCACGTCTTCCAGTATCCAGATGGTGCCGCCTGCGTTGTGCTCCTGGTCCACGGCCTGGGCGCGCACGCGGCACCAGATGATGCTGCCGTCCTTGCGCACCAGCTGGCATTCGCGCAGTTCGAACAGCTGGCCGGCAGCGAGCAAGGGCCCCGCCTGCAGGCCGAAGGCCGTGTGCTGCTCCACGTTTTCAAACAGCTGCGAAGCGTGGCGGCCGCGCAGCTCTTCCAGCGTATAGCCGAACATTTCAGCCATGCGCGGATTGACCGTCATGATTTCCTGGTTCTTGGTGAACAGGATGCCGACCGAGGCATTGTCCAGGATCGCCTTCTGCTCGCGCAGCAGCCGGCCCATTGCTTCGTTCGCCATGCGCTGCTCATTGATGTCTTCCAGGATGAACACGGTGCCTTCGCGGGCATCGGCCGGGTCCAGCGCACGGCCGTTGGAACGGCACCAGAACAGGCTGCCGTCCCGGCGCCGCAACTGCAGCTCCAGCGTCAGCGGCGTGCCTTTCGCCAGCATCGGGAAATACTCGGTGCGGATGCGCAGCGCTTCTTCCGGCGTCGAGTACAGGATTTCGCTTGGCGCGCCTTCCAGCTCCTGGCGTGCATAGCCGAACATTTCGGCAGCGCGCATATTGCACTCGACGATATAGCCGTTCTTGGCAAGGATGATGCCAACTGCCGCATTTTCCAGGATGGCCTGCTGCTCCAGCATGGCCTTGCGCAGCGCACGCTGGTCGCGCTGGGCACTGCTGATATCGTTGAAGATGATGGTGGCGCCGCCATCCAGCCCGCCCGGCAGCGCCTTTACGGTCAGCTGCACTGCGACGTAATTGCCGCTGGCGTTCGTGAGCACACTGTCCCATTTGGGCGCGGTGCGCGGCGCCATGTTCGGCAATGCCGCAGACACTACCAGCGCGGCATTCAACTGCGCATTCGCTTCGGCGCGGACATGGCGGGCAAACATTTCCACCACGTTGCGGCCACGCGGATCGGATTGCAGCAAGGCGTCGAATTCGGCGTTGGAAGCGAACACCAGGCCGTCCGCATCGCAGGCGCAGGCTGGCATTCCGACCAATTGCAAGGCATTGGCCACAACTTCAACATTACTCGAAACAGAATTCATGTACGCCTGGACTCCGGGGGTATCCAGCCGATCATAGCGTACAAACCTGGCTAGTCAAAGAAAAGGCCGGGCTTGCTGACATTGTTACAACAAAAACATGTCTTTTTGCCGCCACGCAGTAATCCACTATCCAGTTTCAACCGTGCGAAGTAATTCGGCGCAATTTGGTATCGTCCGCAAGTTTGCTTATTTGATAAGTACGTTAGATACGCGCTTGTCGCAACTTGATAATTGATAGGAGTTGCCTGAATGTCGTTTGGACCATTGGATGGCAAGACAGCATTGGCGTCGTCGCCCTTGGGCGAAGCGCCTGGCGCATCGTCGCTGGTCGGCAAGCTGGCCGACAACATCGTGCCCACTGCAGTTGAGATGGCGGCGCAAGACAAAATCCCACCCGCTGCTGCGCAACTGGCGCAAACCGCGATCGGCGGACTTGGCGCCGGATTTGGCACGAACGCAAGCGGCGACGCGCCTGCTGCAGCGCCGGCAAGCGCGCTGACGCAAGGCGCGACCGCCCTGGCCGTGCAAAGCCTCGGCGGCATGCTCGCGCCGGAAGAGGCGGCGGTTGCCGAGGAGGCGCTGACTGCCGGATCCCAGGCCGTCCGGCTCCACGCTGCTGAAGGCCGGGCCCCCGAGCCTGGCGCCGCGGGGACGTACGCTGCCGAACAAGCCGCGCCCGTCGCCACGCCGGCAGTTGCCAGGGCGCTGCAAATCGAAGAACACCCGCTGGCCGGCCTGGCCATCAAGGACTTCATGTCTCCGGCCCCTCAATATGCGCCGGCCGTCATGAAGCCGCACCTGGCGGCATTGCAGGAGGCAGTTGGCAGCGGCCCCTTTGCCGCATTCCACGAAGGCAGCCGCCTGCTGCGCTTTTACTCGCCGCTGGAGGGCGACAAGGCCCTGCTGGTCGAAACGGTCACCGGCGAAGCCAGGCTGTCGTCGCCTTACCGCTACACGCTAGGCCTGCTCTCCAAGAGCTCCAGCATCGACCTGCAAGACCTGCTGGGCAAGAACGTCAGCGTCGGCGTGCGCCTGGCCGACGGCAGCGAGCATTTCATCAACGGCTATGTCAACGTATTCGGATTCACCCGATCGGATGGCGGGTTCGCCTTCTACCACGCCGAAATCGTGCCCTGGCTGGCCTTCCTGCAGCGCCGCACCAACTCGCGGATCTTCCAGGACGCCAGCGTGGTCGATGTGCTGACGCAGATCTTCAGCTCCGACTACGGCAGCCTGGCGGCCTATGAATTCCGCACCGCCAGGACCTACCTGCCGGAAAACTACATCGTCCAGTACGACGAAACCGACGAACACTTCGCCAGCCGCCTGATGGAGAAGTATGGCCTGTTCTACTACTTCGAGCACAGCGAAGAAGGCCACGTCATGGTGATCAGCGACGACTCGCGTGACAGCTCGTTCTGCCCGCCGCAGTCCGCACATGCCGACATCGAATTCAATGGCGGCAACCGCTGGCACGACCGCGATGCCGTCACGGCCTTCACCGCACGGCGTGTGCTGCAACCGACCAAGGTCGCCCTCAATACCTTCGACTTCAAGTCGCCCAACACGGTGCAATATGTGGAACTGCCGACCGCCGCGCGACAGGGTGACGTGCCGACGCTCGAGGTCTACGACGGCAACCCGGCCTTCTCCTACAAGGACCGCGACAGCGGCGAACGCGAGGCGCAGCTGCGCATGGAAGCCATGGAATGGCAGGCCAAGCTGTTTGCAGGCGAATCCGATTGCCGCGGCCTGGCGCCGGGCCACACCTTCAAGCTGCACGGCCACCACTGGTTCGACGTCACCGACGAAAAGGACAACGATTTCCTGGTCATCGGCGTGCAAATCAACTGCCGCAACAATTTCTTCGGCAGCGACCAGAGCGACGTTTATCGCAACAGCTTCACGGCGATCCGCCGCAAGATCCCCTATCGCCCGGTGCGCGAGCATCGTTCGCCGCGCATGCCCGGCCCGCAGACCGCCACCGTGGTCGGCCCGAAAGGGCAGGAAATCCACACCGACCAGTATGGCCGCATCAAGGTGCAGTTCCACTGGGACCGGTACGGCCGCCGCGACGAAGCCAGTTCCTGCTGGATCCGCGTCTCGCAGCCGTGGGCCGGCAAGGGCTGGGGCACGGTTTCCATCCCGCGCATCGGGCAGGAAGTACTGATCGACTACCTGGAAGGCGATCCGGACCGCCCGGTTTGTACCGGCCGCCTGTTCAACGCCGACCAGCCGGCGCCTTATGCGCTGCCCGGCGGCGCCCATATGATGGGTTTCAAGAGCCGCTCCACGCCGGGCGGTGGCGGCTACAGCGAAATGGTGATCCACGACTCCAAGGGCTCGGAGCTGATCAACATCCACGCCCAGAAGGACATGGTCACGACCGTGCAGAATGCGCACGCGACGACCGTCAATGGCCCGCACCAGACCAACACGGTGAGCCAGGGCTACCAGCGCAACACGGTCAAGCAGCAGATCGAAATCGTTTCCGAGACATCCTATATCGACCAGCGGGCCAAGCAGCATATCGCGCTGACGGCGGAGACCGAACATATCGCCCTGACCGCGAAAAAACATGTCGAAGTAGTGGCGCAGACGGAGCATATCGCCGCCACGGCAAAGAAATTCGTGGAACTCAAGGCGGAGACCGAACACATTGCCGCCACGGCGAAAAAGCACATCCAGCTGAAAGCCGAAACCGAGCACGTGGAAGTGGGCGCCAGCAAATTTGTCGACATTAAATCCGACACCCAGCACATTCACCTGACGGCCAACACCGACATCACGCTGCAGGTCGGCGCCAGTAAGATCGAACTGCGCGCCGACGGCACCATCACGATCCAGGGCAAGTATGTCGACATCGTCGGTAGCGACCGTATCGACCTGAACAAGTAGGAGCCGACAACCATGCAATATCACACCAACAGCGCCACCTTCGAGCTTCCGGCACCGCTCAAGGACAAGTCCATGCACATGTTCGTCGTGCGCGACGACGGGCCCAGTGAATTCAGCGTAGTGATCACCCAAGCCGACGTTCAGCGGGAAGAGAGCCTGGCCGACTTCGGCGACCGCCTGCAAAAGGAACTGGGCCGCGCCCTGCCCCGCTTCCAGCTGCGGGGCCTGAAGGAATGCCAAGTCGGCGGCTCGCCGGCGATCGAGCTGGCCTATAGCTGGCGCAAGGACGGCAACTTCATGCACCAGCGCCAGGCCATCGTGCTGGTCGAAGGGCCAGCGCCCGGCACGCGGCAAGCCATGATGGTCGCCGCCACCTGCCTGAATGCCTTCAGCGACGAATGGAACGCAGCGTTCGACGGCCTCCTCGCCAGCATGACGCTGCGCAATCCCTTGAGCGTGGCCGCGGCAGCTCCAAAACGCAAAGTCGTCGTGGCCACGCAGCCCTATACCTTCGCGCTTTCCGCCCGCCGGCGCAGCCTGCACGTCTTCGCAAACCAGGGCGAGGCCTGCCGCAGGACCGATCCGCGCGAAGTGGAGCTGGAAACCTGGGCGTTTTTCGACGCTGCCGGCAACCGTCTGCAGCCGCATTTCACGGCGCCCAATTCCTACGATCCGGGGCTGCGCAACACAGGCATGTACCAGCTCGCCGCCCATTCCGATCCTGATGCGGCCACCCTGCTCGACAACCTGCACCTGGCGGCTATCTACGATCCCCCGATGGACATCCCGGGCCTTCCGCACCTCGATGCGGTGCGCAGCTTCCTTGAGCGGCAGGCAGGCTAGCCATGGCGCAGGCTGCTGCAAGGCTGAATGACCCGATCGGCCATAGCCCGACCATGAGCTGGCTGTTGGCCGGCGTGATTGCCGCCGCGGCCATCGCCGTGACGGCGGTTGCTGTCGTCGGCACTGGCGGCCTGGCTGCCGCTGCCATCATTGGCGGCGCTGCCGCCGCCGGCGGCGGCATCGGCGAAGTATTGAGCACCATGAGTTGGGCTCCCAAGGAAGAAGTGGGAAATATAACCACGACTGGCTCGCCCAATGTCTTCACCAACAGCCTGCGCGCCATACGTGCCCATCTCGACACGGCAAAATGCGACAAGCATACGGACACTGAAAAGGTGGCGACCGGCAGCAATAAGGTGTTCATCAACAGCTGGCCTGCCGCGCGTGTCGACGACAAGACGACCTGCAGCGCCACCATCACCAAGGGTTCTCCCAACGTGAACATCGGCGGCGAGACTGTGCAGACCGACGAAATTCACGCCGAAGACCTGGTGCCCACCTGGGTACATGTGACCATGTTCGTCGTGGGGGCAGGCGCTGCATTTGTCTTGGCGGCGCCCCTCGTAGCGATTGGCGGCCTTGCCGGCGGCATACTTGGTGGCATGGGCGGCAGTTGGGTGGGTGGAAAAGTCTTTGGCGAAGGGTCCGATGGACAGAAGTGGTCGATGTTGGGCGGCGGTTTGCTGGGTGGCTTGTTGGGTGCCAAAGGCGGCAAGCTCTGGTCTCCAAAGAGTCCTGCAGGCGAACCGACTGTTAATACCAACCCGGCCCGCAACCCGCTGAAGGACGATGCGATGCCGCGCGATGGGGACCGCTTGGTGGTCAACCAGGGGCGGGTACCGACCTGCGGCCATAATTCCTGCGGCATGGTCCTGGACACGATGGGAAAACCCGTTGAGATTGGCGCGCTGATTGAACGCATCCCACCCGGCAAGGATGGCATTTATCCGCAGGACGTCGTTGCCCTGTTCAAGTCCGAAGGCGTTCGCGCCAATTACAGGACTGGGCGCAACGTGAATGACCTGGCACGTTATACTAAGGATGGAACACCTGTCGTTGCTGTCATTGAAGATAGAACGGGCGGTTCCAGCTTCCGTCACTTCATTGTTGTCGATGGCGTGACGACGAGGAACGGCGTACCGGTTGTTGCGATCCGGGACCCTCACGGCAAGCAGTATTTCAGCCCGGTTAGCACATTTGAGAAAAACTATACGCGGGAAGTCATAGTACCGAGGAGTAAATAAGTGAGTCTGCAGTTAAACATTTCTCTGCCCAAGAACCTGGTCACCGCTGACCTGATCCGGCAAAAGAATATCCCATGCCTATGTAAAGTAGCCAAGGAATTCGAGATCGAATTCATGGACCCGCTGCCAGAGGCGACCGGCGTGGTTCAGGGCTGGGACAGGCGATTGCTCGATGAACGTGCTGTCGCCGGCGCGGGAGGGCTTTATACGCACTATGCATTTGGTCTCGTGACCCTCGACCAGGTACAGCCGGACGTTTACAGGATCGTCGATTTGGCGTTCTTTAACAGAATCTTTGGTTGGTGCCCGATCCTGGAAAACGGAGAATACGCTCCCCCAGGAAAATTCTCTGATGATGACGAAGAAGACGATTTCGGAAGATGAGGGCCAGCGCTAAGCAGATACGATGCACTGCTAATGAGCTCCAGGAGAAGTAGTGAGTTTGTACCTGCAAATTGATTTGCCAAAGAACCTCAGTTCGGAAGAAGTGACCCGGCAAAAAAACATCCCTTGCCTTTGCAAGGTAGCCGAGGAATTCGAGATCGAATTTTTGGATCCATTACCGGGATCGACAGGTGTTGTGCAGGGCTGGGATTGGAAGCTGCTTCACGAGCGGGTTATTTCGGGCATTGGCGGTCTGTACACCCACTACACGTTTGGCATGGTGACCCTGGAAATTGCGCAGCCGGGCATTTACAAGATCATCGACCTGGCCATGTTCGACACAAGCTTTGGCTGGTGTCCGGTACTAGAGAACGGGGAATATGGCCCTCCTGGAAAGTTCTATGATGAAGACGATATCGGATGATGAGTACAGGTGAATTTGAAAGACTGCTTGGCAATGAAAGCTCCCCCTGGTTTGAATACAACCTGGAGATCGCTAGCGAAGCCTTGAATGAATTTACCTCCGATGATTGGAGCGACCTGCAGTCCAGGGTCCTGTCATTTTCCGCATGCCTTCAGGAGCGCTGTGCCGAGGCAGTTGGCGAGTCCAGGAGCAACGATGGATTGGCGTTTTGACGACGCTGCTTATGTCATCGTCCTGCCTCGATGTCGCGGCAATCGCTGCCAGCCAACTAGACGATATGGAGGTTCAACTGCCAGTTTCCCTGCGAGGAAGGCTGCAGCAATTACTGGATCAGTTGACCTCTCGCCACAGCACGCGTGCAGAAGACGTGCAAGGTCTGATCTCGGTCTGTTCGGATGAACTACACGCTGAAAAATTATGATGCCCTGCTGAGGGTCGTGCGCGAATGCGATGACTACTGGGCTGACGTCGGTATCCTCGACGCCATTGCCTTCCTGGAGGCATTTTCCGACCAAGAGTGGATCATGTTGCAAGACCTGCTGGCAGAACGCCCCCGGCTCTGGCAGCGCTCATGCGCAGAAACGCTCAGCGAAGTCACGAATCAGACTCGGAGTTTCGATTTGTTGCTTCGGCTGATGCAAGAGGGAGACGATGAGGTGACGATCGCCGCGCTCGACTCGATCAATGCCCTGGCCTGCTACGGCCTGGACATCAGCGGCCAAGCCACGCAACTGCGGGGCGCCATCGCCAAAGCAAGGTCCAACGCCGGTGCGGCGGTATCCCGCATGCTGGACGCGCTCTCACTGCAGCTTTAAAATGCGCGCCCGGCCGGCAGCCGGGCGCGCAAGGCTTATTCGGCCGGTACTCGTACCCAACCTTCCATCAAGACCCGCGCGCTGCGGCTCATGATGGCCTTCTTCACGGTCCACTCGCCGTTTTCCAGGCTGGCCTGGGCGCCGACGCGCAGCGTGCCGGATGGATGGCCGAAGCGCACTGCTTCGCGTTCACCGCCGCCGGCGGCCAGGTTGACCAGCGTGCCGGGAATCGCCGCCGCCGTGCCGATTGCCACGGCGGCGGTACCCATCATCGCGTGGTGCAGCTTGCCCATCGAAAGCGCACGCACCAGCAGGTCGATATCGCCGGCCTGCACCTGCTTGCCGCTGGACGCGGCATAGCCGGTGGGCGGGGCGACAAAGGCGACCTTTGGCGTGTGCTGGCGGGTGGCCGCCTCCGACACGTCCTTGATCAGGCCCATGCGCACTGCGCCGTGCGCACGGATCGTCTCGAACTTTGCCAGGGCAGCGGCATCGCCGTTGATCACTTCCTGCAGCTCGGTGCCGGTGTAGCCGATGGCATCCGCGTTGATGAAGATGGTCGGAATGCCGGCGTTGATCATGGTCGCCTTCAGCGTGCCGACGCCCGGAACTTCCAGGTCGTCGACCAGGCGGCCGGTCGGGAACATCGAACCGCCTGCCCCCTCTTCCTCCGCCGCAGGGTCCATGAATTCAAGCTGGACTTCGGCCGCCGGGAAGGTCACGCCATCCAGTTCGAAGTCGCCGGTTTCCTGCACTTCACCGTTGGTCATCGGAATGTGCGCGATGATGGTTTTGCCGATATTGGCCTGCCAGATGCGCACCACGGCCATGCCGTCGCGCGGCACGCGGGCCGGCGCCACCAGGCCGCCGCTGATGGCAAACGCGCCCACTGCCGCCGACAGGTTGCCGCAGTTGCCGCTCCAGTCGACAAAGGCCTTGTCGATGCTGACCTGGCCGAACAGGTAATCCACGTCGTGGCCGGCGCGGGTGGAGGCGGACAGGATCACCGTCTTGCTGGTGCTCGATGTCGCGCCGCCCATGCCGTCGATCTGCTTGCCGTACGGGTCCGGGCTGCCGATCACGCGCAGGAGCAAGGCGTCGCGCGCCTTGCCTGGCACCTGGGCCGCTTCCGGCAAGTCCTGCAGCCGGAAGAACACGCCCTTGCTGGTGCCGCCACGCATACACGTGGCAGCTACCTTGATTTGCGGTTTGTGTGCCATTTACGCAGCCTTTGCGGTTTCGAGGAAGTCCTGCGCGAAGCGCTGCAGCACGCCGCCTGCCTCATAGATCGATACGTCTTCCGACGAGTCGAGGCGGCAGGTCACCGGCACTTCCACGCGTTCGCCGTTCTTGCGGTTGATCACCAGGATCAGCGTGGCGCGTGGCGCGCGTTCGCCGATCACGTCGAAGGTTTCGGTGCCGTCGATGCCCAGGGTCAGGCGGTTGACGCCAGCCTTGAACTCCAGCGGCAGAACGCCCATGCCCACCAGGTTGGTGCGGTGGATGCGCTCGAAGCCTTCGGCAACGATGGCTTCCACGCCCGCCAGGCGCACGCCTTTGGCTGCCCAGTCGCGCGAAGAGCCCTGGCCGTAATCGGCGCCGGCGATCACGATCAGCGGCTGCTTGCGGTCCATATAGGTTTCAATGGCTTCCCACATGCGGGTCACTTTGCCTTCCGGCTCCACACGGGCCAGCGAACCGGCCTTGATGCTGCCGTCGGCATTGCGCACCATTTCGTTTTTCAGCGTCGGGTTGGCGAAAGTAGCGCGTTGCGCGGTCAGGTGGTCGCCGCGGTGGGTGGCGTAGGAGTTGAAGTCCTCTTCCGGCAGGCCCATTTTGTGCAGGTATTCGCCTGCAGCGGAGTCCATCATGATCGCGTTCGATGGCGACAGGTGGTCGGTGGTGATGTTATCGCCCAGCACGGCCAGCGCGCGCATGCCCTTCAGCGTGCGTTCGCCTGCCAGCGCGCCTTCCCAGTAAGGAGGGCGACGGATGTAGGTCGATTGCGGACGCCAGTCGTACAGCGGCTCGGCGCGTTCCGCAGCTTCTTCGCTGCGCGCGAACATCGGGATGTAGACCTTGCGGAAGTGGTCCGGCTTGACGCTGCTTGCCACGATCGCGTCGATCTCTTCATCGCTCGGCCACAGGTCCTTCAGGGTGACCGGCTTGCCGGCGGCATCGTGGCCCAGCACATCCTTCTCGATGTCGAAACGGATGGTGCCGGCGATGGCGTAGGCCACCACCAGCGGCGGCGATGCCAGGAAGGCCTGCTTGGCGTACGGGTGGATGCGGCCGTCGAAGTTGCGATTGCCAGACAGGACTGCGGTGGCGTACAGGTCGCGCTCCACCACTTCCTTCTGGATCACCGGGTCGAGCGCGCCGGACATGCCGTTGCAGGACGTGCAGGCGTACGCCACGACGCCGAAGCCCAGCTTTTCCAGCTCAGGCATCAGGCCTGCTTCCTCCAGGTACAGCGTCACGGCTTTCGAGCCTGGCGCCAGCGAAGACTTGACCCACGGCTTGCGCAGCAGCCCGGCCTTGTTCGCGTTGCGGGCCAGCAGGCCTGCCGCGATCATATTGCGCGGGTTGTTGGTGTTGGTGCAGCTGGTGATGGCAGCGATGATCACGGCGCCGTCAGGCATCTTGCCTGGCTCGTTTTCCACCACGCCCGATATCCCGCGCGCTGCCAATTCGGAGGTTGGGACGCGCTTGTGCGGGTTCGACGGGCCGGCGATATTGCGCACCACGGTCGACAGGTCGAACTTCAGCACGCGTTCGTATTCCACCTTGGCCAGGTCGTCCGACCACAGGCCGGTGTGCCTCGCGTAGGTTTCAACCAGCGCCACCAGGTCGTCGTCGCGGCCGGTCAGCTTCAGGTATTTGATGGTCTGCGCATCGATCGAGAACATCGCGGCAGTGGCGCCGAATTCCGGCGCCATGTTCGAGATCGTGGCGCGGTCGCCCAGGGTCAGTGCGGCGGCGCCTTCGCCGTAGAACTCCAGGTAGGCCGAAACCACTTTCTCCTTGCGCAGGAACTCGGTCAGCGCCAGCACGATGTCGGTCGCGGTAATGCCGGGCTGTGGCTTGCCGCTCAGCTCAACGCCGATGATGTCCGGCAGGCGCATCCAGGAGGCGCGGCCCAGCATCACGGTTTCCGCTTCCAGGCCGCCCACGCCGATGGCGATCACGCCCAGCGCGTCGACCATCGGAGTGTGCGAGTCGGTGCCTACCAGGGTGTCCGGATAGGCCACGCCATCGCTCACTTGAATGACCGGCGACATGCGTTCCAGGTTGATCTGGTGCAGGATGCCGTTGCCCGGCGGGATCACGTCGACGTTCTGGAACGCCTTCTTGGTCCAGTTGATGAAGTCGAAACGGTCTTCGTTGCGGCGGTCTTCAATGGCGCGGTTCTTGTTGAAGGCGTCCGGATCGAAACCGCCGCATTCCACTGCCAGCGAGTGGTCGACCACCAGCTGGGTCGGCACCACCGGATTGACCAGGGCAGGATCGCCGCCCTGCTCTGCGATGGCATCGCGCAGGCCGGCCAGGTCGACCAGCGCGGTCTGGCCCAGGATGTCGTGGCACACCACGCGGGCCGGGAACCATGGGAAGTCCAGGTCGCGCTTGCGTTCGATCAGCTGCGACAGCGACGCGGCGAGCGTGGCCGGATCGCAGCGGCGCACCAGGTTCTCCGCCAGCACGCGCGAGGTGTACGGCAGCGTGGCGTAGGCGCCCGGCTTGATCGCATCGACCGCTTCGCGCGCGTCGAAATAATCCAGCTTGGTGCCAGGGAGTTGCTTACGGTATTGGGAGTTCATGATTACTTGCGATCCTTGATCGGTACGAAGGCCAGGTCTTCAGGTCCGACGTAATTGGCGCTTGGACGAATGATCTTGTTGTCGATGCGCTGCTCGATGATGTGCGCCGACCAGCCGGAGGTGCGCGAAATCACGAACAGCGGGGTGAACATGGCGGTCGGAACGCCCATCATGTGGTACGACACGGCGGAGAACCAGTCCAGGTTAGGGAACATCTTCTTGACTTCCCACATCACCGACTCCAGGCGTTCGGCGATGTCGAACATCTTCATCGAGCCGGCTTCTTGCGACAGGGAACGCGCCACTTCCTTGATCACCACGTTGCGCGGGTCGGACACGGTGTACACGGGATGGCCGAAGCCGATCACCACTTCCTTGTTGGCGACGCGGTTGCGGATGTCGGCTTCCGCTTCGTCCGCGTTTTCGTAGCGCTGCTGGATGTCCAGCGCCACTTCGTTGGCGCCGCCGTGCTTGGGACCGCGCAGCGCGCCGATCGCGCCGGTGATGGCGGAATGGATGTCGGAACCGGTGCCGGCGATCACGCGGCTGGTGAAAGTGGAGGCATTGAACTCGTGCTCCGCGTACAGGATCAGCGAGGTATGCATTGCACGCACCCACGATTCGGACGGCTTTTCGCCATGCAGCAGGTGCAGGAAGTGGCCGCCGATGGTTTCATCGTCGGTTTCCACATCGATGCGCTTGCCGTTATGGCTGTAGTGGTACCAATACAGCAGCATGGAACCGAAGGAAGCCATCAGGCGGTCGGCGATGTCGCGCGCGCCGGCGATATTGTGGTCGTCCTTCTCAGGCAGGCAGCAGCCCAGCACGGAAACGCCGGTACGCATCACGTCCATCGGGTGAGCCGATGCAGGCAGCGCTTCCAGCGCCGACTTCACGCCTTGCGGCAGGCCGCGCAGGGATTTCAGCTTGGATTTGTAGCCTTTCAGTTCGGCCATGTTCGGCAGCTTGCCGTGCACCAGCAGGTAGGCGATCTCTTCGAATTCGCAGGTGGTGGCCACGTCCAGGATGTCGTAGCCGCGATAGTGCAGGTCGTTGCCGGTCTTGCCTACGGAGCACAGGGCGGTATTGCCGGCTGCGACGCCGGACAGGGCGACGGATTTCTTAGGCTTGAAGGTTGGGGCTTGCTCGGTCATTTTGGTCTCTCCTCGGATCGTCGAATTATTTTTTGGCGGCTGCAAACAGGGCGTCCAGCTTCTGTTCGAAATCGTGATAGTTGATGCGCTCGTACAATTCGGCGCGGGTCTGCATGGTGTCGACCACGTTCTGCTGGGTGCCGTCGCGGCGGATCGCGGTGTACACATTCTCCGCAGCCTTGTTCATGGCGCGGAAGGCGGACAGCGGGTACAGCACCAGGCCCACGTCGGCGGACTTCAGTTCTTCCACGGTGAACAGCGGGGTGGAGCCGAATTCGGTGATATTCGCCAGCACCGGGACTTTTACCGCTGCGGCGAATTGCTTGTACATATCCAGCGAAATCATCGCTTCAGGGAAGATCATGTCGGCGCCGGCTTCCACGCAGGCCATTGCGCGGTCGATTGCGGCGTCCAGGCCTTCCACGGCCAGCGCATCGGTACGGGCCATGATCACGAAGTTTTCGTCGGTACGCGCGTCCACGGCAGCCTTGATGCGGTCGATCATTTCGCCCTTGGAGACGATTTCCTTTCCGGGGCGGTGGCCGCAACGCTTGGCGCCCACCTGGTCTTCGATATGCATGGCGGCGGCGCCGAACTTGATCATCGACTTCACGGTGCGCGCCACGTTGAAGGCGGAGGCGCCGAATCCGGTGTCCACGTCCACCAGCAGCGGCAGGTCGCACACGTCGGTGATGCGGCGCACGTCGGTCAGCACGTCGTCCAGGTTGGAGATGCCCAGGTCCGGCAGGCCGAGGGAGCCCGCAGCCACGCCGCCGCCCGACAGATAGATCGCCTTGAAGCCGGCGCGCTTGGCCAGCAGGGCGTGGTTGGCGTTAATCGCGCCCACCACCTGCAGCGGGGATTCTTCTTGCACGGCCTTGCGGAAGGCGGCGCCTGCGGAATATTGGCTCATGATGTCCTTTCTGTTTGAGGAATGTTTGCCGTCCATAGTGCAAGTGGCATGCCAGCCGTGGCTTCCCAGCAAAATCAAGCACTTGCAACGCGGGCGCCAGAGTATAATGTTTCAGGTTGAAACACGTGAAACGTTTCAGGTGAAACATGCGACATTCCACTCCCCTGCCCTTCGACCCGGCCGACAAGCCGGTGATCTGGACGGTTTCCGTCTCGCGCCTGTCGGAGCTGTTCCGCGACATCACGCTGGAATACGACGCCCTGGCCGATATCGAACCGATCAACCTTGGCTTCGACGAGGCCGCGCGCCATATCCGCGAACGCCTGGCGACGGAGCGCTGCGATGCCGTCATTGCGGCCGGCTCGAATGCAGCCTACCTGAAGGGACGCCTGTCGGTACCCGTGGTAATCGCCAAGGCCAGCGGCTTCGATTTCATGCAGGCCCTGGCGCGCGCCCGCAAGGTTTCCGACCGCATCGGCGTGATCACCTATCAGGATGACATGCCTGCGCTGGCGGAATTCGCCGCCACCTTCGGCGTGCCGATCGAGCAGCGCACCTATGCCACCGAGGAAGATGCACGCGCCCAGATCAATGACCTGAAGGCCTCCGGCATCAAGGCCATCGTCGGCGCCGGCCTGATCACCGACCTGGCCGAAGAAGCCGGCCTGACCGGCGTTTTTGTCTATTCCGCCGCATCGATCCGCCAGGCCTTCGACGACGCACTTGAACTGGCGCGCCTGGCGCAGCTGGAAACCAACCGTAGCAGGCGCCACGTGGTGGCCGACACCTTGCGCGCCAAGCATGGACTGGCCGACCTGCGCGGCGAGTCCGATGCGATGGAGCGCGTGCGCCAGGCTGTCGTGCTGTACGCGAAGTCGCCCGCCACGGTGCTGATCCAGGGCGAAACCGGCTGCGGCAAGGAACTGGTGGCGCAAGCCATCCACCGCGAATCCCCGCGCACGCTGGGCGGCGCCAACCGTCCCTTTGTCGCGGTGAACTGTGGCGCCATCGCCGAATCGCTGCTGGAGTCGGAATTGTTCGGCCATGAGGAAGGCGCCTTTACCGGTGCCCGTCGCGGCGGCCACGCAGGCCTGTTCGAAGCAGCCAACCGCGGCACCCTGTTCCTCGACGAAATCGGCGAAATGCCGCTTGCACTGCAGACCCGGCTCCTGCGCGTGCTGGAAGAACGCGAAGTAGTGCGGGTCGGCGGCACGCGGCCGATTCCGGTCAATGTGCGCATCATCAGCGCCACCCATTGCGATCTTGAAGCGAGGGTGCGCGAGGGGCGCTTCCGCCCCGACCTGTTCTACCGCCTGGCCGTGCTGCGCCTGTCGCTGCCGCCGCTGCGCGAGCGCCCGACCGACATCCTGCCGCTGGCCGAATGGTCGCTGCGTACCGCCCTGGCCAGCCTGGGCGCGCGCGCCCACCCGAACCTGCCGGCCGAACTGGCCGCCTGCGCCCCCCTGCTGCTGCGCTATGAATGGCCCGGCAATGTACGCGAACTGCGCAACCTCACCGAACGCCTCGCCCTGTTCCTCGCCGCCGAACCGCTGCAGGCCCTGACGCCCAGCTTCGTTGCAGGCGTCGCGCCCGAACTGAATTCCTTGCCGCCCGCGGTAACGCAACTGCCTGCGCCCCATGCATCCGCCCCCGCGCCGAACAGCGTCACCGAAGTATTGGCCCGCTTCGGCGGCCGCCGTGACGCCGCCGCCGACTACCTTGGCATCAGCCGCACGACGCTGTGGCGCCGCCTGCGCGAAGAGCAGGAACCCTGAGCCGAGGCATCGACGCCACAGCATATTGCATCAATGACAATCCCGTAGTATCTTCTTGCGTTGAATTCAGGGGCATTACATGGAATATCGCAGGGAAATTGATGGTCTGCGGGCGGTTGCCGTCCTGCCGGTAATCCTGTTTCACGCAGGGTTCCAGTTCTTTGGCGGCGGCTTCGTTGGCGTCGACGTCTTTTTCGTCATCAGCGGCTACCTGATCACGACGATCCTGATCCACGAGCTGGAAGCTGGCCAGTTCTCCATTCTCAATTTCTATGAAAGACGGGCGCGCCGCATCCTGCCGGCGCTATTCCTGCTGCTGTTTGCCTGCCTGCCGTTCGCCTGGCTCTGGCTGGTGCCGGACGACCTGAAAGGCTTTTCGCAAAGCCTGGTGGCCGTCACCGCCTTCGCGTCGAATATCCTGTTCTGGGAGCAGAGCGACTACTTCGACAGCTCAGCCGAATTCAAGCCCCTGCTCCACACCTGGAGCCTGGCGGTCGAAGAACAGTTCTACTTGCTGTTCCCCTTGTTCCTGATGCTGTTCTGGCGCCGCGGCCAGCGGCTGCTGCTGGCGGTGCTGGTCGGAACGGCGCTGGCCAGCCTCGGTGCGGCGCAATGGGGCGTGGCCAGGGAGCCTTCCGCCACCTTCTTCCTGCTGCCCACACGCGCCTGGGAGCTGGCCATCGGCGCGCTGTGCGCTTATTACATGTCGCGCCCCGGCGCCGGCCGGCATTCGCAACGCACGCGCGAACTTGCCAGCCTTGCCGGCCTCGGCCTGATCGGCACCGGCATTTTCGCCTTCAGCAAATACACGCCCTTCCCTAGTGTGTACGCGCTCCTGCCCACGGTCGGCGCAGCGCTGATCATCCTGTTCGCAGTCCCGTCGACCACGGTCGGCAAGATCCTGGGCAGCCGGCTGATGGTCGGCGTCGGCCTGGTCAGCTACAGCGCCTACTTGTGGCACCAGCCTATCCTGGCATTCGCGCGCCACCGTAGCCTGGACGGGCCAAGTCCGGCCCTGATGGCCGCGCTGGTGGTGCTGACGCTGGTGCTGGCCTATCTTAGCTGGCAGTTCGTCGAAAAGCCGTTCCGCAACCGCAGCAGGTTTGGCCGCCAACAAATCTTCGCCTTCGCCATTGCCGGCTCGCTGCTGTTCTTCGGCATCGGCATGGCAGGCCACAAGACCAACGGCATGCGCAGTGTCAAGACCACCCCGCAGCAGGAAGAGGTGCTGCGCACTGTCACTGCAAGCCCGGAGCGCGCTGCCTGCCATACCAAGGGTCTGGAGTACCGCAAGCCGCAAGACGCCTGCGCCTTCAACGGTCCCGCCGGGGAATGGGCAGTGTTCGGCGACAGCCATGCGATCGAACTGGCGCACGCGCTGGCGGTACAGTTGAACGGCCGCCACCAGGGTGTGCGCCAGTTCAGCTTCAGCGGCTGCTCGCCTTCCTACCATCGCGCCGACACCAATCCCGGCTGCAGCGACTGGACGCGCGAGGCTGTCGACTTCATCGCCGCCGATCCGCATATCAAGGAGGTCGTGGTCAGCTACCGCATTCACAGTGCCCTGTTTGGCGACCATGAAGGCATTTACCCGCGCCTGCCGGACGAATTCAGCGATGCCAAGCGCGACGCCATCTGGGCCTCGTACAAGACGATATTGAACCGCTTTGCCAGCGCGGGCAAGCATGTCACCGTGGTATTGCAGGCGCCCGAACTCCCGCGCCAGGTGGATAAGCTGATACGCCAGGCCGACGACCCGCGCACGGTGGATGGGGTCACGACCGCCTGGTGGCGACGTCGCAGCGCCTTCGTGGAGCAGCGGCTGGGTGAATTGCCTGCCGGCGTGCGCATCCTGCGGCCGGAAACGCTGTTCTGTGACGCTGCGCGCTGTTACGCCGTCAAGGATGGCAAGGCCTTGTATTTCGATGATGACCACATGTCCAGCTACGGCGCCGGGCTGGTGGCGCAGCAGGTCGTGGCAGCACAGGCGCGCGCCTGTCAAAACGGCTGCTCGCTAGAATCGACGGCATGGACGAGCACACCGAGCAAGAGTCACTAAAAGAGCAGATGGGCCGCATCATCGAAGAGGCGCGCATGATACTGCCAGGTATCCAGGCCCTGTTCGGCTTCCAGGCCATTGCCGTCTTCAACGACCGTTTCGAGCAGCTGCCGGTCTATGCCCAGGACTGCCACGCTGCCGCCCTGGCCCTGGTGGTGGTGGCCATCGCGCTGGTCATGTTGCCGGCCGCCTACCATCGCCTCGCCGAACCAGGCCAGGTTTCCATGCATGCGATCACCATTTCTTCGCGCGCCATCTGCTACGCCCTCGCGCCATTGGCCGCAGGCCTGGCGCTGGACATCGCCGTGGTGCTCTACATGGTCACCGGCAGCGATATGGGCAGCGCGGCCGGAGGACTGGCCGCCTTCCTGCTGCTGATCGGCACGTGGTTCGTCTTCCCCCTGCGCGCCCGGCGCCGCCGGCACAGCTCCTGAGCAACCGCTTGTCATCCGATTCGACCGCTCGTCATATCGCTGGAGCGCCAGCTGGATGGATACGGTATGCTCCCATGCCATGAAAAGAGCACTCACCGGGACGGAAAACGACCAAATGAACCGCACCGACGGCAGCGACATGCCGCTGCTGGCGCGGCTCAACTGGTATTGGATCTTGCAAGGGCTTGGCTGGAGCGCCGTGATTGCCTTCCTCATGCTGGTCAACGGGCCGTTCCTGGCGCGGCCGGGCGCCGTCCTGACCTGCATCCTGGACGGCCTCAGCGGCCTGCTGCTGACGGACCTGTGGCGCCGCTACATGAAGCTGCGCGACTGGAATAAGCGCAGCGTGGACTGGCGGCAGGTCCTTGTCGCCATCTTCATCCTCGGCCCCGTGCAGTTGGCGCTCGTCACCATCATTGCCCGTTCGCTGGTCGGCGTGGCAGACGGCGGCAGCTGGCTACCCATGCTCTTGCTGTTCTGGTCCGGCATCATGACAGCATGGCAGGTCTCATATATGGCTGCCACGGCCCTGCGGCGCGCCAACCGCTTCGAATCGGAAGCGCTGCGGCTCGACGTGCTCGCCAAGGAAGCCGAACTGAAGGCCCTGCAGGCCCAGGTGAACCCGCATTTTTTCTTCAATAGCCTGAACAGCGTGCGCGCCCTGATTTTCGAGAACCAGCAATCGGCCGCGCAAATGATCGACCAGCTTGCAACGCTGATGCGCTATACGCTGGCTGCCAGCTATGCCGATACCGTGCCGCTGAAAGAAGAGATGGAAGCTGTTGAATCCTACCTGGCCATCGAAAAGATCCGCTTCGAAGAGCGCCTGAACGTCACCGTCTGCATCGCCGACGGCATGGATAGCGTGACCATTCCGCCGATGGCCGTGCAGACGCTGGTTGAAAACGCGGTGAAATACGGCGTCGAGCAAAGCAGCGCCGGCACGGAAATCCGCATCAGTGCCAGCCATGCCAACGGCCACGCCGCTATCGAGGTGGCCAACCGCGGCGCCTTGGCCAGGCTAGGCAATTCGACGCGCGTCGGCCTGGCCAACGCCCGCAAAAGGCTGCTGCATGCCAAGGGCGGCAACGCCAGCCTTGAACTGGTGGAGCGCGATGGCTGGGTACGCGCCACCCTGAGCTTCCCTCTGTCATGACGATGCGCGTGCTGGTTATCGACGATGAGCGGCTGGCCCGCAAGGAGCTGCGCCGCCTGCTGGCAGGCCAGCAGCAATTTGAAATCGTCGGCGAGGCCGCCGATGTTGCCGATGGCATCGCGCGGGCCAAGGCTTTGGCGCCGGACCTGCTCCTGCTGAATGTGCAGATACCGGGCGGCAGCGGCTTCGACCTGCTCGATGCGCTGGACGACGTGCCGGAAGTTATTTTCACCACGGGCCATGGCCACTGCCCGGCCGACTACCTGCTCAAGCCGATCCACCCGCAACGCCTTGCCGCCGCACTGGAACGTGCTGCCGTCCGCGCCGGCATGGGCAGCAAGCCACGCAAGCTGTTCATCCGCGAGGGGGAGCGCTGCTGGTTCGTGCGCCTGACCGACATCCGCCTGTTCGAGGCGGAAGGCGAGCATACGCGCGCCTATTTCGACGGCGCTGCGCCGCTGATCCCGCGCTCCCTGCAACAGCTCGAACAAATGCTCGACCGCCAGCAATTCTTCCGCGCCAGCAGCCGCCACCTGGTCAACCTGGCCGATGTCGATCGCATCGTGCAAACCGCCGGCGGTTCACTGGCGCTGAATGTGGCGGGCGTGGCTGTGGAAGTCACGGGTGTCACCCAATGACAATGGCGGACACCCTGCATCCGCTTCTGGCAAGCTTGGCCGGTACGGGCCGCATGATACGCGTCCTGGTCGTTGACGACGAGCGCCTGGCTCGCGCCGAACTGCGGCGTTTGCTGGCCTGCCACGCCGGCGTCGCCGTGGTTGGAGAGGCGGCCAATGCCGCCGAAGCGGCGCTTCAGGTGGCTGCGTTGCAGCCCGACTTGCTGCTGCTGGACGTGCAAATGCCCGGCGCCAGCGGCTTCGACCTGCTGGCCGCGCTCGACGACCCGCCCGAGGTGATCTTCACCACCGCCTTCGACCAGTACGCCTTGCAGGCCTTCGAAGCCAGTGCGCTCGACTACCTGATGAAGCCCATCGAGCCGCGACGCTTGGCTGCGGCTTTGGAGCGTGCCGCTGCGCGGCTTGGCTTCGCGCCTGCGCCCAGCGCCATTCCGCGAAAACTGTTCATCCGCGACGGTGAACGCTGCTGGTTCGTGCGGCTGGAAGACATCCGCCTGTTCGAGTCTGAGGGCAATTACACCCGCCTCTACTTCGACGGCGCCGCGCCGTTGCTGGCGCGCTCGCTGCTGCAACTGGAACAGCGCCTCGATCCGCAGCAGTTCTTCCGCGCCAATCGCCGCCACATCGTCAACCTGGCCGCCGTGCGCAGCATCGAGAATGGCGACGGCGGCGCCGTCCTGCTGCGCGTCGACGGCATGAGCGTAGAGGTGTCGCGCCGCCGCCTGGCGACATTGAAGCAACTCCAGGAACTTTGAGGGAATAAAAAAACCCGCTCGGCGAGCGGGTTTTCCGAAGCGTCACACCGCTTATTCGACTTCGACGGTCTCCGGTGGCGGCGTAGGCGCCGCATCCGGTTCCGGGAACTCCAGCTTGATCGCTTCGGCTTCGTCCAGGTCGACAATCACGCGGCCGCCGGACACCAGGCGGCCGAACAGCAGTTCGTCGGCCAGCGCCTTGCGGATCATGTCCTGGATCAGGCGCGACATCGGACGCGCGCCCATCAAAGGATCGAAGCCCTTCTTCGCCAGGAACTTGCGCAGCTTCTCGCTGAAGATGGCTTCCACCTTCTTCTCGTGCAGCTGCTCTTCCAGCTGCATCAGGAACTTGTCCACCACGCGCAGGATGATTTCCTCGTCCAGCGCGCGGAAGCTGATGGTCGCATCCAGGCGGTTGCGGAACTCCGGTGTGAACATGCGCTTGATGTCCGCCATCTCGTCGCCCGCTTCCTTGCTGTCGGTGAAGCCGATCGAACGCTTCTGCAGGCTTTCCGCACCCGCATTGGTGGTCATGATGATGATCACGTTGCGGAAGTCGGCTTTGCGGCCGTTGTTGTCGGTCAGCGTGCCGTGGTCCATCACCTGCAGCAGGATATTGAAGATATCCGGATGCGCCTTCTCGATCTCGTCCAGCAGCAGCACGGCATGCGGCTTCTTGGTAATCGCTTCGGTCAGCAGGCCGCCCTGGTCGTAGCCCACGTAGCCAGGAGGCGCGCCGATCAGGCGGCTCACCGCATGGCGCTCCATGTATTCCGACATGTCGAAGCGGATCAGCTCAATGCCCAGGATGAAGGCCAGCTGCTTGGCCACCTCGGTCTTGCCGACGCCGGTCGGGCCGGAGAACAGGAAGGAACCGATAGGCTTGTCCTGCTTGCCCAGGCCGGCGCGCGACATCTTGATCGCAGATGCCAGCGCTTCGATTGCAGGGTCCTGGCCGAACACCACGTTGCGCAGGTCGCGGTCGATGGTAGCCAGCTTGCTGCGGTCGTCCTGGTTGACGGTCTGCGGCGGGATGCGCGCGA
This sequence comes from Pseudoduganella sp. R-34, assembly GCF_049904655.1. Classification (NCBI taxonomy): domain Bacteria; kingdom Pseudomonadati; phylum Pseudomonadota; class Betaproteobacteria; order Burkholderiales; family Oxalobacteraceae; genus Pseudoduganella; species Pseudoduganella sp. R-34. The sequence continues at coordinate 2,346,323 of NZ_CP184572.1, read as the reverse complement.
TCTTGGAAATGATTTCCTCGATCTCGGTCTTGCCGATGGTTTTCTTCTGCTTCGACTTCGGCAGGATGCGCTGTGCGGCGCCAGCCTCGTCGATCACGTCGATCGCCTTGTCCGGCAGGTGCCGGTCGTTGATAAAGCGCGCAGCCAATTCGGCCGCGGTCGACAGCGCCGACGACGAATACTTCACGCCATGGTGCTCCTCGAAGCGCGACTTCAGCCCGCGCAGGATCTGCACGGTCTGCTCCACGGTCGGCTCGTTGACGTCGACCTTCTGAAAGCGGCGCGACAGCGCATGGTCTTTCTCGAACACGCCGCGGAATTCCGTGAAGGTGGTCGCGCCGATGCACTTCAGCTGGCCGTTGGCCAGGGCCGGTTTCAGCAGGTTGGACGCGTCCAGCGTGCCGCCCGACGCCGAGCCGGCGCCGATGATGGTGTGGATCTCGTCGATGAACAGGATGCCGTTCGGATTATCCTTCAGCTGCTTGAGCACGGCCTTCAGGCGCTGCTCGAAGTCGCCGCGGTACTTGGTGCCGGCCAGCAGCGCGCCCATGTCCAGCGAGTAGACCACCGCGTTCGACAGCACTTCCGGCACGTCGCCCTGGGTGATGCGGTAGGCCAGGCCTTCCGCAATGGCGGTCTTGCCCACGCCGGCTTCGCCCACCAGCAGCGGATTGTTCTTGCGGCGGCGGCACAGCACCTGGATCACGCGGTCCACTTCGTCTTCGCGGCCGATCAGCGGGTCGATCTTGCCCTCGGCGGCAGACTTGTTCAGGTTCTGGGTGAACTGGTCCAGCGGCGATTCCTTGGCCTGGCCTTCCGGTGCGGCGCCTTCTTCCACGCCCTCGGATGCCTTGCCTGAATCCATCTGCTGGTCCTTGCGCACGCCGTGCGAGATGAAGTTGACCACGTCCAGGCGGGTGACTCCCTGCTGGTGCAGGTAGTAAACAGCGTGCGAGTCTTTTTCACCGAAGATGGCCACCAGCACATTGGCGCCGGTCACTTCCTTCTTGCCGTTGGAAGCCGACTGCACGTGCATGATCGCGCGCTGGATCACGCGCTGGAAGCCCAGGGTAGGCTGGGTATCCACTTCGCCGGTGCCAGGCACGGTCGGCGTGTTGTCGCCGATGAAGTTGGTCAGCGTTTTGCGCAGGTCCTCAATATTCACTGCGCAGGCGCGCAGCACCTCGGCTGCCGATGGATTGTCGAGCAGCGCCAGCAGCAAGTGCTCCACGGTGATGAACTCGTGTCGCGCCTGCCGCGCTTCGACAAACGCCATATGCAAACTTACTTCCAATTCCTGCGCAATCATACTTCCTCCATCACACATTGCAGGGGATGCCCCGCCTTGCGTGCATGCGTTAAAACGAACTCCACTTTGGTTGAAGCTATATCTTTAGAGAAAACGCCGCACACGCCTTTGCCGTAGCGATGGACACTCAGCATAATTTGTGTGGCCGTTTCCCGGTCCTTATTGAAATACTCCTGGATGATGGCGACCACAAACTCCATTGGAGTGTAGTCGTCGTTCAGCAGCGCCACCTGGTACATAGGTGGCGGCTTGATTGCCTGCCGTTCCAGGACGGTTTCGGTGTCATGCTTGGTTGCCATACGCTTATATTCTAATGCTTTCAGACTAGTTGCAACGCCCATTTCAGAGGGCCATTTCCACCAGTACTCATCTTACGCGTTTTCGCCGATTGCCGCAGATGGCGGTCAGCTTGGTCAAAATCAAGAGCTCGAAAAAAGCTGTTGCAAAAAGCTCACCATGTGCTAGTGAAAGCGCTTGACATTAAAAATTGTTCCGCCAACAATGCGATATCGACTTTGTGCAGATCTGTACATGTTGGTAAGAAGTGAGTTGTCGAGGAGGGGGCAGGAAGCTTCTTGCTTTTATGGCTCGTGTGATTCGTTTTTATTGAAAGTTTTTTTAAAATGGCAACTGGTACCGTTAAGTGGTTCAATGACTCCAAAGGTTTTGGCTTCATCACTCCTGATGATGGCGGTGAGGATTTGTTCGCACACTTCTCCGCGATTAACATGAACGGCTTCAAGACCCTGAAAGAAGGTCAAAAAGTGCAGTTCGAAGTTACTCAGGGCCCTAAAGGCAAGCAAGCTTCCAACATCCAGACCAACTAATCCCTGGCCTCGGACAACGAAAAGCCCCGCCCCGCGGGGTTTTTTTTCGCCTGCCATCATACCCGCACTATGCCGATTTCGTCATGCAAATCCGCACTTTGACAACAGCCGATGCGCCCGCGCTGCTGGAATTCGAGCTCGCCAACCGCGACTGGTTCGAATCCCAGGTCGATGCCCGTGCGCCAGACTTTTACAATCTTATCGGCGTGGCTGCGCATATCGAAGACTACCTGGCGCGCCATGCGAGCGGCACCATGCATCCCTGCCTGCTGGTTGAAGACGGGGAGATTATTGGCCGTTGCAACTTGAAAGGTATCGACCAGGTCTCATTGCGCGCCGAAGTCGGCTACCGGATCGCCTCTTATGCCTGCGGCCGGGGGCTTGCCGGCGCCGCGCTGGCACACTTGATGGAACTGGCTTACGGCCACTGGCAGCTACGTGGCCTCGACGCCCACGTTACTATCGCCAACGCCGCCTCCGCCCGCGTCCTGCAGCGGGCCGGCTTCATCTTTGCCGGCTCCTCCCCTATCCAGGCAGAAGTCGCCGGCAGCGCACTCGATTGCCTGCACTTTTGTCACGCTCGCGCAATTCGCTAAAACATGCGGCTGGCCAGATCCGCCACCAACACAACGACACCGAGCGTCAGACCTACCATCCAGCGGCTGAACGTATCGTGCCGACGTCTCATCTCGACCATGTGTGCATCCTGACGCTTGTCCATTTCAAGCATCTGCGTTTGCAACTGGCCTATGAGCGCCTTCATATTGTCATCCTGCCGAACGAAACGCTGTTCCGACTCTCGGCGCGCCTCGGTAAAGCGCTCGCAGGTCGTGCGCTCGGCTTCGGCAAATCGCTCGAGATTCTTCCGTTCGGCTTCGGCAAAGCGCTCGAGATTCTTCCGTTCGGCTTCGGCAAAGCGCTCCATACTCTTGCGGTCGGCCTCGGCAAAGCGCTCCGTATTCTTGCGTTCGGCCTCGGCAAAGCGCTCCGTATTCTTGCGTTCGGCTTCAGCAAAGCGCTCGCTATTCATGTGTTCGGCCTCGGCAAAGCGCTCCATATTCTTGCGTTCGGCCTCGGCAAAGCGCTCCGTATTCTTGCATTCCGCCTCGGCAAAGCGCTCGGAGCTCTTGAGGTCGGCTTCGGCAAAGCGCGCCGCCATATCGGACCGCACCAGGGCAAAGCCACTGTCCATGTGCTGACGTAATAAGGCCAGTTCGCAATTAAGGGCATCCACCTGTTTCTCCAGCCGGTGAAGTCGCGCGTCATCATCATCTTCGGACGGGGACGATTCATCGTCAAGCAAGCTCTGCGGCATGGCAGCCTCCTCGAGTGAGCGTAAGCGGTTTATTCTCTGCCGCTTCACACGCCGCCATGTTGAGCCGCGTCAGGCGCACAATAAAAAACCCCGCCTCCTTGCGGATGGCGGGGTTTGCATGGAAACGAGCTTGGCTTACATCTGCTCGATCATGACGTCACCGAAGCCGGAGCACGACACCTGGGTCGCGCCTTCCATCAGGCGGGCGAAGTCGTAGGTAACTTTCTTGGAGGTGATCGCCTTCTCCATCGAGGCGATGATCAGGTCCGCCGCCTCGGTCCAGCCCATATGGCGCAGCATCATTTCAGCCGACAGGATCAGGGAGCCAGGGTTCACATAATCCTTGCCCGCGTACTTAGGCGCGGTGCCGTGGGTCGCTTCGAACATGGCCACGGAGTCGGACAGGTTGGCGCCCGGCGCAATGCCGATACCGCCTACCTGTGCCGCCAGCGCGTCGGAAATGTAGTCACCGTTCAGGTTCAGGGTGGCGATCACCGAGTACTCCGCCGGACGCAGCAGGATCTGCTGCAGGAACGCGTCGGCGATCGAATCCTTGACGGTGATCTCGCGGCCGGTCTTCGGATTCTTGAACTTGCACCATGGGCCACCGTCGATCAGCTCGGCACCGAATTCTTTTTGCGCCAGTTCGTAGGCCCAGTCACGGAAACCGCCTTCGGTGTACTTCATGATGTTGCCCTTGTGGACGATGGTCACGGAAGGCTTGTCGTTGTCGATCGCGTACTGGATCGCCTTGCGCACCAGGCGCTCGGTGCCTTCGCGCGAGACCGGCTTGACGCCGATGCCGGAGGTGCCAGGGAAGCGGATCTTCTTCACGCCCATTTCCTTGGTCAGGAACTCGATCAGCTTCTTGGCGCCTTCCGAGCCTTCCTGCCACTCGATGCCGGCGTAGATGTCTTCCGAGTTTTCGCGGAAGATCACCATGTCGGTTTTCTCAGGCTCGCGCACTGGCGAAGGCACGCCCTTGAAGTAGCGCACCGGGCGCAGGCAGACGTACAGGTCCAGTTCCTGGCGCAGGGCCACGTTCAGGGAACGGATGCCGCCGCCGACCGGGGTCGTCAGCGGGCCCTTGATCGACACCACATAATCCTTCAGTACCTTCAGGGTCTCTTCCGGCAGCCACACGTCCGGGCCGTAGACCTTGGTCGACTTTTCGCCGGCGAAGATCTCCATCCAGCTGATCTTGCGCTTGCCGCCGTAGGACTTGGCAACCGCCGCGTCCACCACCTTGATCATCACCGGGGTGATGTCCACGCCGGTGCCGTCGCCTTCCAGGTAAGGAATGATTGGGGTGTCAGGCACGTTCAGGGAAAAGTCGGCGTTAACGGTGATTTTCTGGCCGTCGGCAGGTACTTTGATATGTTGGTACATCGTGTTCTCCGAAGAAGGGTTTTGGCAGTCTTCTATAAGACATAAGACACTAGCATTCCACATTATGCACCAGTATTTTACTGGGCGCTATACTAGCTATCTATGCCTCTGATACTTTTTAATAAACCTTTCCAGGTATTGTGCCAGTTTTCCCCCTCCGGAGATAAGGAAACGCTGGCCGACTACATCAAGATCCCGAACGTCTATCCCGCTGGTCGCCTCGACTACGACAGCGAAGGCCTGATGCTGATGACCGACGACGGCAAGCTGCAGCACAAGATCGCCCACCCCGACCGCAAGGAGGCCAAGACCTACCTGGTGCAGGTGGAGGGCGTGCCGGATGCCGGCGCCATGGCGCGCCTGCAGGCGCCGCTGGACCTGGGCGACTTCACTACCCTGCCCTGCAAGGCGGTACGTATCGCTGAACCGGCCTGGCTGTGGCCGCGCAATCCGCCGATCCGCCAGCGCGCCGACCAGCCGACTTCCTGGCTGGCCATCACCCTGCAGGAAGGCAAGAACCGCCAGGTGCGGCGCATGACAGCGGCCATCGGCCACCCCACGCTGCGCCTGGTACGCTCGGCCATCGGCGGCGTTTCGCTGGCCAGCCACCCGCTGATGCCGGGAGAATGGATGGAAGTATCCCCGGACAATTTGCGCCCGGAGAAATAAGTCAACCAGGCAAGTTGCGACAGCGTTGATGAATCAGGTTCACCTGAACCTGCATCCACTATAAAAGGAGTTCGTCATGTCTAAGACTACTGTCGTGCTGCTTGCCTCCCTGCTGTCCTGTTCCGCCTTCGCTGCCGACCACCATATGAAAGCTTCCGCGTCGGCTTCCGCTGCGGCATCCGCCGCCTCGATGGCGTCGGCCGCGCCGATGGCTTCCGCTTCCATGGCCGCCTCGGCTGCCGCTTCGGACGCGGCCTCCGCCAAGAAATCGGCCAAGAAAGCCAAGAAAGCCGCCTCTGCTGCAGCTTCCGCTGCCGCATCGGCAGCCTCCGCCGCTTCCATGGCTGCTTCGATGAAGTAAGCACAAAGCGAAAAACCCGCCATGGCGCAATGCCATGCGGGTTATTCCGGTACACCTGTTTGGCGGCTAGTGCCGCCAGCACACGAACTTAGGCGGACAGTGCCTTCAGGGCAGCTGCCAGGCGGCTCTTGTGACGAGCGGCCTTGTTCTTGTGGATGATTTTCTTGTCAGCGATCGAGTCGATGGTCGACACGGAAGCCTGGAAGATGGTGGTAGCAGCAGCTTTGTCGCCAGCCTGGATTGCCTTGCGAACAGCCTTGATAGCGGTACGCAGGGTCGAACGCTGAGCGGAGTTGTGAGCGTTTTGCTTGACTGCTTGACGAGCGCGTTTGCGCGCTTGTGCGGTATTTGCCATTTGAGAATCCTAATTCGTTGTCAAAGTTCGTTTGCAAACAATAGCGTTTGCCAAACCGGTGCGGTGTTTTCAGAGCCGGCTGAACGTCGCTGCCTGCCTTACTGAATTCTGTACAGCCTTAAATTATAACGGGGTTTTGCTGCCAGGGCAATTCTAAATATCGGGGCGTTGCCGCTTTCGCTATAATCAGCGCCCATGAACTTGCTCAAGACCCTCGCCGCTATTTCAAGCATGACAATGTTGTCCCGCATTACGGGACTGCTTCGTGAGGTCCTGTTCTTCCGCGCTTTCGGCGCGGGCGGCATGACCGACGCCTTCTACATTGCCTTCCGCATTCCCAACCTGCTGCGCCGCCTGTTTGCCGAAGGCGCGTTTTCGCAGGCATTTGTGCCAATGTTGGCAGAATACAAAAACAAACAGGGCGAAGAAGCGACCCGCTCCCTGGTTGACCATGTGGCGACCGTGCTGGTCTGGGCCACGCTGCTCACCAGCGCAGTCGGTATTATAGGCGCCCCGCTGTTCATCTACCTGATTGGTTCCGGCCTGAGCAAGGATCCGGCATCGTTCGACGCCGCCGTCTGGATGACGCGCCTGATGTTCCCTTATATCGCCTGCATGTCCTTCGTCGCGCTGTCCAGCGGCGTGCTGAATACCTGGCGCCAGTTCAAGATCCCGGCCTTCACTCCGGTGCTGCTGAACATTTCCTTCATCAGCGCCGCGCTGTTCCTGGCGCCGCACCTGAAGCAGCCGGTCTACGCGATGGCGATTGCCGTCATGGTCGGCGGCATCCTGCAGGTTGCGATCCAGGTGCCTTCGCTGGTGAAGATCGGCATGCTGCCACGCCTGTCGTGGAATCCGCGCGCCGGCCTGGCCGATCCGGGCGTGCGCCGCATGCTGAAGAACATGGTGCCAGCCCTGTTTGCCGTCTCGGTGGCGCAAATCAGCCTGATGATCAACACCACCTATGCGTCCTGGATGCAGGAAGGCAGCGTTTCCTGGCTGACCGCCGCCGACCGCCTGATGGAGTTTCCCAACGCCCTGCTCGGCGTGGCGCTTGGCACCATCCTGCTGCCAAGCTTGTCCAAGGCCAGCCAGGAACAGGACCACGCGGAATATTCGGCCCTGCTGGACTGGGGCCTGCGCTTGACCTTCCTGCTTGCCATGCCGGCGGCGGTGGGCATCGCCGTGCTGGCCCTGCCCCTGATGGCGACCCTGTTCCACAACGGCAAATTCACCGACTTCGCTGCCGTGATGTCGGCCCAGCCTTTGCTGGCCTATGCGGTCGGCCTGCTCGGCATCATCCTGGTCAAGTCGCTGACGCCGGCCTTCTACGCGCGCCAGGACGTGCGTACGCCGGTACGCATCGGCATCATCACCCTGCTCGCGACACAGGTGATGAACCTGGCTTTCGTCTGGCAGTTCAAGGTGGCCGGCCTGGCGCTGTCGATCAGCGTGGCGGCACTGCTGAACGCTGCCCTGCTGTACCGCGGCCTGCGCGCAAAGGGCATCTACGCGCCGCAACCGGGTTGGCCGAAGTTCCTGGCCCGCCTGCTGCTGGCTGTCGTCCTGATGGGCCTTGCCGGCTGGTTCGGTGCGCAGCAGTTTGACTGGCTGGCCATGCGCCACCATGCGTTCCTGCGCGCAGGTGCGCTGTTCCTGGTGATCGGCGCTTGCGTGGTGGTGTACTTCGGCACCTTGTTCGCGCTCGGTTTCCGCCTGCGCGACTTCAAGCGCCGCGCCAAATAAGGCGGCGCAGCCTCAGCGCCGCGGCGGCGGTGCTGGCGGCTCCTCGCGCGGCTGCTCGCCGGACTGTCCTGGCGGCGGTTCTTGCGGCGGTTCCTGCGGTTCCTGTGCCGGTTCTTGGGGCGGTTCCTGCGGCTCCTGTGGCGGCTCTGGCGGCTCGGCCGGCCTTGGCGGCTCTTGCGGCGTGCCGGTCTTGCTGCCGGGCGGCGTGCCATTCAAGCCACCCGGCTGGGTGCCGTCCATGCCGGTCAGCGGGCTGCCTGGCTGCATGCCCGATCCCGGCTTGGCCGGCTGGCCCGGCTGCTGGGCGGGCTGCTGTCCGTCCCCACTCTTGGCTCCCGCGACCTGCACGCCTTCGCCGCTGAATTTCCAGTCCGCCAGGCTGGTCTTGCCTTCAAATGCGACGAAGCGCGGCGGGAAATTGCCGATCTTGATCGGCGTGGCCTTGGACAGGCTGTAGATGGCCAGGATGCCGCCGTTTTCGGTGGCCTTCACCAGCCCCCATTCAGCCTTGCCTGTCATCGGGTCGACATACACGCGGCGCAAATGGCGGCGCAACTGCGGGAAGCGCGGATCTTTCAGGAGTTCGGCAAAAGACTTCGGATAGTTGGGCTGCCCCTGTGGCGTGGCGGCGGCATAGCTGGCCAGCGCATTGCTGTACTCCATGCCGATATCGAGCAGGGCCTGCTCGGCCGCCGCCCGCTGCATGGTCGTGCCAAGCCGCAGCGACATGGCGCCAACCAGGCCGATTATCGCCACCAGGATCACTACGCTGACGTAGGTGAACCCGCGCTGCCTACCATTCCGAATAAGGCTTGCCGCTTCGGTCATTGCCGGGCGCTCCGCTCTTGATGTCTGCCACGCCGCCTTTGCCGACGTCGTCCGGAGGCACGATGGTCCAGCTGTCGCTTTTCTCCGTGATCGGGTCGATCGGCACCGCGCGCAGGTATTTTTTTTCCACCAGCTGTTCCAGGCTGTCCGGGAAGCGGCCGGTATCGCCGTAGTACTGGTCGATGATGGCGCGCGTGCTGCGCAAGTTGTCGGCCAGGATGGTTTCCTTGGTCTTGTCCACGCTCGGGAAGTAGCGCGGCACGGCGAGCGTCAGCAGCAAGGCGATGATGCCCAGCACCACCAGCAGTTCAATCAGCGTGAAGCCCTTCTTGTTCACCATTTCTTGTAAGGCACGCCGTTCAGGCCCACCTGCTCCGAAGTCGAATACACGTCAAAAACATCCTCGCCTTCGCGCGGATCGTCGGCGTCGCTGGCGTAGCTGCGCTTGCCCCAGCTCTGCCCATTGCTGGCGTTCGAGTCCGCGTTGAAAGGGTCGCGCGGAATGCGCCGCAGAAAGAAGATCTTGGCGCGCTTCGGGCTGCGCACGTCGACCACGCCTTCCACCAGCACCTCCAGCGTGCGCGGGTAACCGTTGCCGGTGATGGACTTGGCAATGCGGCCTTCATCGTAGGCGGTCTTGTAATCGTCCAGCGCCTTGCGGATCACATGCAGCGCGCTGCGCAGCTCCTGCTCGTTGCGGCGCTGGACCACGGTCTGGCCGACCGGGATCGCCAGCGCGGCGAGCAGGCCAAGGATGGCCAGCGTCACCAGCAGTTCGATCAGGGTGAATCCGCGCGCGCGCATGCTTACTCTTTACGCTCCGTGCTGGCAGGCGGCTGCACGGTGTTGGCCGGCGCGGGCGCCGGCGGCGGCAGCGGCTTGGTCACGCTAGACGCGGGGCCGGGCTGGGTGTTCGACAAAGGCAGCTTCTGCGGCGCGGACAGGTCGGCCGGGGCTGCTGGCGCGGCGCCAGGGGTCGGCACGGCGGTCGGCACGGCTGCCGGTGCCGCCTCCTGTGCCGGAGCGGCTCCGGCCGGGCGTGCACCCGGCAACACCACGGCCTGGCGCGGCGCGACATCAGGCTTGCGGCGGAAGTTCGCTTCGGTGCCGGCCGAGAATTCCGCGGCCGAGATTTCCGGGCGCTGCAGGTTGCGCACCAGGTGCGGCGTAATCGACAGCACGATTTCGGTTTTCTGGTTGTCGTCGGTCTGGGTGCCGAACAGGCGGCCCAGGATCGGCAGGTCGCCCAGGCCCGGCACGCGGTTGCCCGTGCTGCGCTCTTCGCTGTTGATCAGGCCCGCCAGCACCTGGTTCTCGCCATCCTTCAGTTGCAGGAAGGTGGAGGCCTGGCGCGTGCCGATCTGGTAGGCGGTGGTGCCGGTGGCGGTGGTCACCCGGTCGATCAGGTTCGACACCTCCAGCGCAATGCGGATGCCCACTTCGTTGTTCAGGTAGATGATCGGCTCCGCATTGAGCGTCAGCCCGACGTCGACATAGCTCACCGACTCCGAGGCGAAGCCGCCCGTGCCCGGCGAAATGGTGGTGGTAATCACCGGCACCTTTTCGCCGATCACGACCTTGGCTTTTTCCTTGTTGCGCACGCGGATGCGCGGGCTGGCCAGCAGGTTGGTGTCGCCGTCGGTCTTCTTGATATTGACGGTCGTGCCGAGCGCGGACACGCCGATGGTATCGCGGTTGATGGAATCAAGGTCGCGCAACCTCAGCTTGTCGCCGGCGCCAGCGCTGTTCAGCACCGACAGCCCTACCGTGTTCGGCCAATCCACGCCCAGCTTCAGCAGGCGGCTGCGCTTGACCTCCAGGATCTCCACGTCCAGCATCACTTCGGGCTCGGCCTGGTCTTGCGTGGCGATGATTTTCTCGGCCAGCTTCACCGCGTCGGCGCTGTCGCGCAGGATCACCAGGTTGAGCTTTTCGTCGGCCACCACGTCGCGCGACTTGAGAATGGTTTTCAGCGTGTTGGCGACAGTCTTGGCTTCCGCGTTCGACAGGTAGAAGGTACGCACCACCGTTTCCTGGTACTCCTTCAGCTTGGCCGCCGTGTTCGGGTAGATCAGGATGGTGTTGGCATCCATCACCTGCTGTTCCAGCTGGTTCGTCATCAGCAGGAAGTAGATCGCCGATTCCACCGTGCTGTTCTTCAGCATGATGGTAGTGCGGGCGTCGCTCTTGACGTCCTTGTCGAAAATGAAGTTCAGTCCTGATCGGCGAGAAATGATGTCGAACACCTGCTTCAGCGGCGCCTCGCGGAATTCGATCGTGATCGGCGTCTTGTAGGCCTTGGACAAGCCGCTTTCAGCCGGCGGCTGCGGCATCTGCTCATTGATCTCGCGCATCATGGCGCGGGCGCGCGCATGGTCAGGCTTCTCGGCCAGGATGGTGCCGATGCGGTTCTTCGCCGCTTCGAATTCCTTCTGCTCGAGGGACGCGCCGGCCTGCGCCAGCAGCTTATCATGGCGATCGGCCATTTCCAGCGAACGCAAGCCGGCGCGCGCGCGCTCGTTCTGCGGGTCCATCGACAGCACGCGCTGGAAATTTTGTGCAGCCGGGACGTATTTGCCCTCGTTCACGAACTGGTCTGCCTGCACCAGCAGGCGCGCGCTGGCCCGGTCGCGGGTGTCAAGGTAGGCGGAGCGGTAGATCGCGTTGTCCGGTTCCCTCCGCATCGCTTCCTGGTATTTCAGCAGCCCCGCTTCCACCTGGTCCTTTTCGACCAGGTTGCGGCCGTCGCGGTAGGCCATTTCGGCCGCGCAGCCGGACAGTGCCAGGACCAGCACGGACAGCGACAGCGTTCTCAGACTTGGCTTCACTCAATCACTCCAATATTTAACTGCTGCACCTGGTTCATGGGCAGGTAGGTCATCGTCAGGGTTGGCGGTGCAATGGCATCCACGCGGTAAGTGCCGTCAATCTGCATGCCTTTTTTCACAACAAAAGTTTGTTCGCCGCGGCCCAGGTAGACTTCCCACTGGCCGTCGGCGGCCGCCTTGCCCAGGAACTGGAACGGCAGCGGCGGCGCGGTTGGCGGCGGCGGGGGCGGCGGCTTCAGTTCCGCTGCCGTTGGCGGCGGCGGTGGCGGATTCCAGTTCTGGCCGCCGAACACCCCGTCCTTGCTCTTGAAGGAACCTTCGCCAACTTCGCCAATCAATTCTTCGCGCGGCACCAGGCGCAGGATCGATGCTTCGCCCAGCGCCCCCTTGGCCGCACTGTCCGCCTTGGTGGCGGGCGCCACGCTGGTTGCCGGGGCGCGCGCAGGCTTGCGTTCGACCGCTTCCGCCACCGTGTCGCTGGGCGCCTTGTCGCCGAACAGCACAAGCGCGGCAGCCCCCGCCAGCGCCACGCCCATCAGCATGTGGCGAGGCTTCATGGTTTCTCCTTCAGGTACAGCGTAAAGCGCATCCGCGCCTCGACCACCGGTTCGCTGATGGTTTCGCGGCGGAAGGCGATGTCGTCCAGCGCCGCGAACGGGATCGCCGACAGCGCCTGCATGCTGAACTGCCAGATATTCTGGTAGGCGCCTTTCAGCGGCAGCGTCACCTGGTAGGCGGACACGCCACTGGCCTTGTCTACGCTGAATTTGTAATCGCCCTGCTCCAGCGCCAGCCCGGTCTTGGCAGCGATGTCGAACAGTTGCTTGACCTGCTGCTCCGCCAGGCGCTTTTCGCCCAGCGTGGCATAGAAATGGGCCAGGTTCTCGTTGGCAGTTGGCGGCGGCGCCGCTTGCACCAGCACCGGCGGCGCCGGCGGCAAAGGCTCGGCTGCCTGCTGGCGCGCCTTGAGCGACCATGCCAGCGCACAAGCCCCCGCCAGCAGCAGCGCCAGCGCAACGCAGCCGGCAACGCCAAGGCGCATCGCCACCAGGCGCAGGCGCAGCAACAGGGCGGCAAGGTTCATCGCGCCCTCCATTGCACTTCCACCTGGAACCGCAGCGGGCGGTTCGGGTCCTGGTCGTTGATTTCATGGCGCAAGAGCGCCGCGCCGGCGAAGAATTCCTGCTGCTTCAATTGTTCGATGTAGCCAACCATGTCGTCGCTGTTCTTGGCCTCGGCCGTGATTTTCAGCGTTTGCTTGCGCGGGTCGGGGTCCAGCGCCAGCAAGGCCACGGCCGGCGTATTGGCGGCTGCAACGGCGTCCTGCAGGTCGCGCCATGGCAGGTTCAATTGCAGGATGGCGGCGTTGACGGCCACGGCCTGCGCTTCCGGAATCACGGTTTCCGGCTTGCGCTCCGGCGCACGCACGGCGGCGGCTTGCTTGCGCTGCTGGGCGTGCAGGCTTTCTTCGCGCAGCGCTTGCTGTTTTGCGGCCTGCATTCCGAAGGCGGCGCCGGCCAGAAGCAATGCGGCGCCCAGCGCGCCGGCAGCCAGGAAGGCCGGATGCACGCGATACAGCGTGCCGCGCCAGCTCGCAGCGGCGAAATCGATCTGCATCGGCCTCATGCTGCCACTCCCAGCGCGGCGGTGGCGATATGCTTGTCGCTGCCGGCCGGCTTTGCCAGCGCCGGCGGGATGTCGCCGCTCAACTGGATCAGCGCCGGCGGCTGAAGGCCAAGCAGCAGCGCCTCGCGCTGCGCCGCTTGCGTCAGCCAGTAATGATCGGCGCCATGCGGAATCGCGACGTGGCGCACGGCGCGCAACTTGCCGTCTTCGCAGGCCGCCAAGGCCAGCACATTGTCTTGTGCCACGCCGAACCAGGCGTCGTTCTTCAAGGCGCCGGCATGGCGGTTCCAGGCCGCCACGAAATGCGGAACGATGGCAATGACGGCCAGGCCATGCTGCGCAGCGGCGTTTTCAATGGCAGCCTTCAGCAAGCGCGGAACCGCAGCGGCCATGAAGGGGGCGGCAGGGTTCCAGTCCGCGCTGACGTGCCAGGCAGCCGGGGTTTCACCGTACAGCGTGTAAAACCGCAGCGCGGCGGCGCCCTCCAGGTCGGCCAGGCGGGCGGCCTGCACCGGCGGGGTTACCTGCCACAGCCGCACCAGTTCATCGGACAGGACAAAGCTGGCGCACATGCCGGCAGCGTCCTGCCCCGCCAGCAGCGCGGCCAGCGCGCCAGGCAAGGCTTCCGCCACGCCGGCCGGCCCTGCGGTTCCGGCGGCCAGGCCTTGCCCGGCCAGCAGTTCCGGCGCGGCCGGGCTCCAGCGACGCACGCGCAGCAGGCGCAGGGCTTGCGGCGTGACGTCGATGCGCAGCGATTGCGTGAAATTCTTAAGCATGCAAGGTCACCCGCTTGATTTCTGCCAGGGTCGTATCGCCGCGCCGCACTACTTCCAGCGCCGCGTGGCGCAGGCTGCGCGTGCCGTTGGCATAGGCGGCCGCCTTGATCTGGCGGATCGGCCGTTTTTCCACGATCAGTTCGCGGATTTCATCGTTCAGGGTCAGGATCTCGGCGATCGAACGGCGCCCCTTGTAGCCGGTGCCGCGGCAATCGCCGCAGCCCTTGCCTTCCTTGAAGTTGTATTCGTAGACGTCGGCGCGCGACAGTCCCACGCTGGCCAGTTCCTCGTCGGACGGCGTCACTTCGACCGCGCAATGCGGGCAGTTGATGCGCACCAGGCGCTGCGCCCAGATGCCGTTCAGCGCCGACACGAATGCGTAGGGATCGATGCCCATGTGGGTAAAGCGTCCGAACACGTCGAATACGTTGTTGGCGTGGACGGTGGTCAGCACCAGGTGGCCGGTCAGCGCCGATTGCACGGCGATTTCCGCGGTTTCGCGGTCGCGGATCTCGCCCACCATGATCTTGTCCGGATCGTGGCGGAGGATCGAGCGCAGGCCCTTGGCAAAGGTCAGGCCCTTCTTTTCGTTGACCGGGATCTGCAGGATGCCCGGCAGCTGGTATTCCACCGGGTCTTCGATGGTGATGATCTTTTCGCGGCCATTGTGGATCTCGGTCAGCGCCGCATACAGCGTGGTGGTCTTGCCGGAACCGGTCGGCCCGGTCACCAGCAGCATGCCGTATGCCTCCTGCGCCAGCGCACGCAAGGTCGACAGGGAGGACTCGTCGAAGCCCAGCGCTTCCAGCGTCAGCGAGCCATAGGATTCGATCATGGCGCGCTTGTCCAGGATACGGATCACTGCGTCTTCGCCATGGATGGAAGGCATGATCGATACCCGCAAGTCGATCTCGCGTCCCATCGATTCGACGCGGAAGCTGCCGTCCTGCGGCACGCGCCGCTCCGCGATGTCCAGTTCGGCCAGCACCTTCAGGCGCGAAATGATCTGCTCCGCCACGTCGATGCCGTTGACGGCCGTGGCATGGTCCAGCACCCCGTCCACGCGGTATTTGACCGCCAGGCCGCCGGCGGTCGACTCCAGGTGGATGTCGGAAGCGCCCGCCTTCAGCGCGTCGTACAGGGTTGAATTCACCAGCCTCACGGCCGGGCTGGCGCCCTCCGACACCGAGGCAAAGGACAGCACCGCAGCCGTCTTGCCGTCGCGCCGCGTGCCCTCCGCGCCCGGCACCAGGGTGTCGACGGCGCGCGCCGACTCTTCCTGCTTGGACAGGTAGGCCTGGATATCGGCCTGCAGCGCCAGCCGCAATTGCAGCGGCGCCGCCGCCGAGCAGCGCGCCTGCGTCGCCAGCCAGGTCTGCAAATCGAGGTCGAAAGGATCGGCAATCACGCCCACCGCCGCCCCCTCGTGTGAACGCAGCAGCACGCAGTGGCGCGCCATCGCTTGCGACAGCGGCAGCAGGTCGAAGGCCGGCGCGAAAGCCAGCATGTCCGCCGTTTCCAGCACGGCCAGGCCGAAAGGCTGGGCCAGCGCCCGCACCGCCATGCGCGGTTCAATGCCGGACAATTCTTCCAGCTCCTCCACCAGGCTGCGTTTCGACAACGCGCTTTGCGCGCGCGCCTTCGACAGCAGGGTTGCGTCAAGCACCGGCAAGGTCATGCCATTTCTCCGGCCAGGTCAAAAATCGGCATATACAGCAGTACCACGATAGCCCCCACCACCAGGCCGATGCCGGCCATCAGCAGCGGTTCAAAAGTACGGGTGAAGCGGTCGATCCAGCGCCCGATCTCGCCGTCGTAGAAGGCCGCCGACTGCGTCAGCATCGCCCCCATCTCACCGGTGCGCTCGCCCACGCGCAGCATGCGCAGCGAAATCGGCGTGGTCAGTCCGTTGGCTTCGAAGGCCGACGACAGCGGCAAGCCCGCCTCGATCATGGCGCGTGCGCCCTGCAGGCCCTCTTTCACATTGGCCGACACCATGGCCTGCACCGTGTCCACCGCATTCAGGATGGTGATGCCGCCTTCGCTCAGCATGCCCAGCGTCAGGTACAGGCGCGACAACTCGTAAATCTTCACGCGTTCGCCCACGCCCGGCAGGCGGGCCAGCAGGCGCGCCATGCCGCCGCTGCGCACCAGCTGGCGCACGCCAAATACCGCGCTGCCGATCGCCGCGGCAATGCCGGCCAGCAGCGGCAGCGTATGCGCGGCCGCAAACTGGCCCCAGCTCAGCATCACTTGCGACATCCACGGCAGGTTGCGCCCCGCGCCCTGGTAGACCTCGGCAAAGCGCGGCACCACATAGGCAATCAGGAACAGCGACACGCCGCCGCCCACCAGCAGCAGGATGCACGGATAAATGGCCGCGCTCACCAGCTTGGCGCGCACCAGGTCCACCCGCTGCTGGTAATCGATAAAACGTTCGAGCGAGCGCGGCAGGTCGCTGGTGCCTTCGGCCGCCTTGACAATGCCCACATACAGCGGCGGGAACAATTGCGGCTGGTCCGCCAGCACCGTGGAAAAACGCTGGCCCTCGCGCAGCCCGGCCAGCAGGCGTTCCAGCACGCCGCGCGTGGCCGGCGCCGATTCCTTTTCCAGCAACGCTTCCAGCGCCTCCACCACGCCCAGGCCGGCGTTCAGCAGCGCCAGCAGCTCCTGGCTGAACAGCACCAGCGAGAGCGCCTTGGCTTTGCCTGCGCGCAGGCCGGCGCTGCGCGGCGTGATGGCGCTGACAAACAGGCCGCGCGCTTCCACCTGGCGGCGGGCATCGGCCTCGTCGCGGCCGTCGACCACCATCTGGCCGATAGCCATGTCCGGCGACAGGGTGCGAACGTCGAACTGCATAATCCAGTCTGCGCTGTTCTTACTGGGCGCCGATGTCGGCGTTCTCGCCATCGCCGCCCGGCTGGCCATCCTTGCCGAGGGAGATGATCTCGTATTCAGCCTTGGCGCCCGGCGCCTTGTACTGGTAAGGACGGCCCCATGGATCGGCCGGCACAACCTTCTTCAGGTAGGGGCCATTCCATTTGGCGCCCGCCGTGGCCGGCGCCGTCAGCAGCGCAGCCAGGCCTTCTTCCGTGCTCGGATAGCGGCCGACATCCAGGCGGTAGGTGTCGAGCGCCTTGTCGAAGGCTTCGATCTGCGCCTTGGCGACCGTGACTTCGGATTTACCCAGCTGGGAGAAATATTTTGGGCCAACATAGGCGGCCAGCAGGCCGATGATGACGATCACCACCAATAACTCAAGCAGGGTGAAGCCGGTGGCGCGGCGCTGACCTTGAAACTTTGCTACTTGCATCCGGACGACTCCTATGATGACCGCTGAAGAAACTCGCAAGCCTACCATGCGGTTTAAGTATTCAACAACATTTTGCGCAATAGTGTGTGTCTTTGCAGTCAATGGCAAAAAAAACCGCCCGGACGGCATGCGTCCAGGCGGTTTTTCACTCAGCCAGCCGCAATCAGTCCTGCAGCTTGGCCTGGGCGCGGTCCGAGTCCGCCGCCGGCACGGTGGCGCTGCCGGTGTTCACGTTGACCAGGGTGGTCGCCTGCACGGTGCCGCTCAGGTCCTGGAACTGCACGCCGCCGACATAGCTCTGGTTCTCGTCCAGGCCGGCCCAGCTCACGCCCACGATCGCGTTGGCGCCGCTGTACACGCGGCCTGGCAGGGCCGCTGTGAACTGGCCGCCGCTGTCGCCCGGGGTCACGATCCACGATGCCAGCTTGTGCTGCATCGCTGCCGGGTTCTCGCCGCCGTAAGCCACCACGCACACCTTGTAGTTGCCAGCTGCCGGCGATGCCACCTGCACCGCTTCGGCGCTGCCGTCATGGCCGGAATAGTTCCAGCTGCCATCCGGCGCCAGCATGCCCAGGTCATGGTCGTCGCTGGCGTTGCCGGTATCCTTCTGGAACAGTGCGAAGCGCGCCGCTACCGCGCCGGCCGGGATGGCGACGTTGTAGACCTTGACGTTGGCGGTATCGGCGCCGGCCGCGCAGGCCGTCTTCAGTGCCGCCGAGCTGAGGCCTTGGGCAGCCAGCGTGACGCTGTCGCCGAAGGTGGCCGCTTTCAGGCCGCCCTTCAGCGCCGTCATGCGGCCGCTGAAGGTGGTGCGCACGGTGAACAGGCGGGTGCCGTCAGCCTTGTCGCCAGTCATCAGCGCCGGCGCAATGACCGGCTTGGCGGTGCGGGCCTGGATCGGGCTGCGCACCACGTGGTTGCCATCGCTCCATACCAGGCTGCCGAACTGCCACACGGTTTCCGGCGCCGTGGTGCGGGTCAGCTTGACGGTGAAGCTGCCGGTGGCGCCAGGCGCCAGGGTCAGCGTGGAAGGCGTCACCACGGTGCTGAAGCCGGCCACCGAGGCGCTGGCATTGTAGGTGGCCGTTGCGCCGCCCACATTGGTGACCTTGCGCCTGATGGTGACGCTGTTCTGGATCGCGCCGGCCGTGATCGATGCCAGGTTCAGGTTGTAGGTCTCATCCAGCGTGCCGTAGGTGGTGCAGTCGGAAGCCGGCTGCACCAGTGCGCGGTTCACTTTGCACTGGTAGGACACCAGTTCCGCCTTGCCCATGTCGTACACCAGGCCAGGATCGTTGGCCTTGTTCGGCGCCACATGGCCGGCACCCTGCGACCATGACAGCTTGCCGTTTTGCGCGCCTGCCAGGCCGTCGTCCAGCGTATCGTATGCCGTGGTCATCAGCGCCGACTTGATGGCCGCTGGCGACCAGTCCGGATGCGCTTGGCGCAGCAGCAGGCCGAGGCCGGCCACGTGCGGGCTGGCCATGGAAGTGCCCTGGATCGACGCATAGGCTTGCTGGCCCGGCGCGCCGGCTGCCACCGCTGCCGTTTCGGCAGGGTTCAGCGGTGCCGCGTAGCTGGCAATGATGTCCACGCCCGGCGCGGTTACGTCCGGCTTCAGGATGTTGCCGTCGCCCATGTTCGGGCCGCGCGAAGAGAAGCCGGCCATGACCGGCGCCGGCTTGGTGCCAGGATAGAAGGCGCTCAGGGAGGCGGTAGCGCCGGCAGCTTGCGCCACGGCGTAGGCCTTGATGGCGCTGCCGTCGGCGGCGCTCACGTGCACGGTTGGCACCGAGTGGATCTCGCTCACCAGGCCGGTGCCGTTGTCGCTCAGCACCATGCCGACGCCGCCGGCGTTCAGCACGGCCAGGCTCTTGTCGACGCGCGCGTTGTTGCCGCGGGTGCAGATCACCACCTTGCCGGCCACCTTGGCCGGGTCCAGCAGCACCTGGCCGGCCGGCGGCGCGGCGCTGAAGCACAGGCTGGCGTTGCCGCCGCCCACGCCTGCATCTTCGGCGCGGATCAGGGCCGTATCGGGCAGGCTGTTCAGGTTGTTGGAGGCGCCGAAATACTTGCTGCCGTTGCCCAGCTTGACGTCGGCCTGGAACTTGCGGTCATGGGTCGATGCGCCCACGGTGGTCAGCCATGGGCTGATGTGGGCCACGGTATTGGCCGGGCCTGCGTTGCCGGCCGACGCAGCCACGAACACGCCTGCCAGCGAGGCGCGGTAGAAGGCCTGTTCAACGGCATCGCCGGTGCTGGTCTGCGAACCGCCGATCGAGAAGTTGATCACGTTGACGCCATCCTTGACGGCGTCGTCGATCGCTTGCACAGAGTCCGAGTTGTAGCAGCCGTTGTTGACATTGGTGCCGTCGGCTGCGCCCTCTTCGGCCGTGCTCCAGCACACCTTGTAGGCGGCCACGCGGGCGCGCGGCGCCATGCCGGAAGTCAGCCCCATCGGAATGCCGCCGATGGTGGCCATCACATTGGCGTTGCCGGCTGCGGTCGACGCGGTATGGTCGCCGTGGCCGCCGTGGCCGATGGCATGGCCGTCGGTGCCGGAGCTCGAATCGCGCGGCGAGAAGTATTCAGTCCAGTGTTTCGGCTTGCGGGTGGCCAGGAAGCCGGAGTTATAGAACTTGGCGCCCACCAGCTTGTTGTTGCAATGCTGGGCCGGGTCAAAGCCCTCGCCCGCCACGCAGCCGCCCTTGAAGGTCGACGGCGGCGCGGTGTAAGCCAGGGTGCCGGCCGGGTCGAAGGTCGGCACCTCGTTGGCATCGACACGGTCGGCAAAGGCCGGGTTTTCCGGCCAGATGCCGCCGTCGATCACGCCGATCACCAGGTTTTCGCCCTTGACCTGGCTGCCGCCGGCAAATTGCGACCACAGGCCATTGATGGTGCTCAGGCCCAGGAAGCGGGTAGTGGACACGGTGTCCATGCGGCGCACGGCGTCGGCCTGCACGTCGGCCACGGCCGGATTGGCCTTGAGCGCCAGCACTTCGGCATCGGTCAGCATCACGGCAAAGCCGTTCAGCACCACGTCATAATTGCCGACCACGGTCGGATTGCCGACGCTGGCCAGCACTTCATCCTTCTTGGCGCCCAGGTAGCTGACGTAGTTCTGCACCTTGGACGAGCGGTAATCGAAGACTTCGCCCTTGGCCGGCTGGGTGGCGGCCAGGCCGGTGACGCCGCCGGTATAGGTGGCGGCCGGCTGGTCTTGCAGTTGCACGATATAGGCCTTGCGCTCTTCTTGCGCGGCGGCGGACAGGGTAAAGCTGGACAGCAGCGCCAGCACTGCCAGGGCGGCTGGACGGCGTTTCAAATTCAGTTTCATGGAATCTTTCCGGTTCAGGTTAGCGGGAGGTTCAGCGCACGCGGCGGCGACGGCTGGCCAGGGCGAGGCCGCCCATGCCAAGGCCAAACAGCGCCAGGCTGCCCGGTTCCGGGATAGTCGCAATATCGTCGATCGCAAAGTTCGCCATGCCGGCGCCGCGGAAGCATTGGCCAACGTCGTCGCACTGCAGGCCGAACACCAGCACGGAGTTGTAGTAATCGGTCAGCTTGCCCAGGTTGAAATGCTGGAAGCTGAACTGGCCATCTTCCGGCGCGGCCAGGGCCAGGCGCACCAGCGGGCCCAGTTCCTTGCCCGCGGCATCAAAGCCCTGCAGCAGCAGCTGGCCGGCCATGTCCGGGAAGCTCTGCTGGCCGGCGCCCACGAAGCTGGCGTTCAGGCTATCCAGGCGGAAGGAAGTATTGTCATTGCGGCCGAAATAGAAATAACCATCGTCCAGGCCGGCGTAATACTGGCTGGGATTGTTGACGGGGCAACTGGCCGAGACGCACGTTTCCGGCTCGCTGCCTTTGACAAAGACCCCCACCAGATCGCCCAGCTGGCTACCGCCATAGGCTTCCATCCAATAGTCGCCAATCTGGACATGCTGGCCAGCCGTCACCCATGGCGATTGCGGCTTGCCCTCGAAACTCAAGGTTCCTGCCTGGGCGAGGCCGCCAATGGCCAGCGTTGCCGCCAACATCATTTGACCGAATGCTTTTCCTGCGCGAGGTGCTTGATTATTAAAAAATTTCAACTTCGATTCCTCTGCGAATTATCATCATGACAGGCGATGGCAGAACTTTTGCTCCGCACCGCCCGGCTCCACTACAACACGGTTGCTTATCGAGCAACTTTACTTGTGGAAAATTTTCTAACCACAAGTTGCCGGTAGGAAGCATATTTCATGCCAAGGAAATAATTATCAAAAGAATCAATATGTTATCTTGGCAAGATTTATTTAACCACAAAAAGTGTAAAGATTTCCGACACTTTGCATACGAATGCACGACAAAAAGCCGACACTTGGCCGGCTTGGTCGGGGGAGGAAGAAAGGAGGTCAGCGGTCCAGCGCGCCGCCCAACTGGCATTTGCCGGCCACGCAGGCAGCGCCGGGATCGGCCATGAAGCGGCAGTCGCTGGCCATGCCCGAGCGGGCATTGGCATCGCTGCGCTCCTTGCGGTAGCGCTCGGCGAGCTGCGCGACCTTGGCGGGGTCGCTGCGCACAGTGGAATAGGCAAGGTAGCCTTCCGGCCCGCCGCAGGATTTGGCGCCGAGCGGCACAGTCCGGCACTGCTGGTCGCTGTCGCAGCCAGCATCGCGGCCCATCGCGCGCAACTGCGACAAGGTGTCGGGGGTGGCGTGGCTGCAGGCAGCGGCGCCCAGGCAGGCCAGCAGGATGGCAAACTGTTTCATGACATATTGCTCCAAAGGCGATGGCCTATCATCGGCCCCGCCGCCCGCCCGGTCAACCGTGCCGGCAGCCCGCCGCAAAAAAAAAACCGCCCTGGCATGCGCTGCTGCGCATGCCAGGGCGGAGCTGATGCCTCCTACCAGGCCTTAGTCTTTCAGCTTGGCAGCCGCCACGCGGTCGGTCTCGGCAATCGGAACGGCCGCGGTACCGGTGTTGACATTGACCAGGGTGGTCGCCTGCACCACGCCATTCAGGTCCATGAACTGGGCGGCGCCGACATAGCTCTGGTCATTGTCGAGGCCGGACCAGCTGACGCCCACGGTGGTGTTGTTGCCCGCCACCACCTTGCTCGGCACTGCCACCACGAACTTGCCGCCAGCGTCGGCCGTGGTCACGACCCACGATGCCAGCTTGTGCTGCATGGCTTGCGGCGTCGTGCTGCCGTATGCCACCACGCAGACATTGTAGGTGCCGGCCGCAGGTGCTGCCAGTTGCACCGACTCGTTGCTGCCGTCGTTGCCGGAGTAGCCCCAGGTGCCGCCTGGCGAGAGCACGCCCAGGTCATGGTCGTCCGTCGCGCCGGAGTCCTTGCCGAACAGGGCGAACTTGGCAGCCACGGCGCCGGCCGGGACGCTAACCTTGTAGACCTTGACGTTGGCCGTATCGACTCCGGCCGTGCACAGGGTCTTCAGGGTGGCGGAGTTGATCGCCTGGGCTTCCAGGGTCACGGCATCGCCATAGCTGGCCGCCTTCAGGCCACCCTTCGCATAGCCCATGCGGCCGGAGAAGCCGGTCAGGACCGGGAACAGGCGGCTGCCGGAAACCTTGTCGCCGCTCAGCATGGCGGGCGCCGTCACCGCCTTGCCCACCTTGGCCTGCACCGGAATGCGCACGCTATGGCTGCCATCGTTCCAGGTCAGGCTGCCGAACTGCCAGGCGTTGGCAGGGGCGCCGTTCGGGGT
Organism: Pseudoduganella sp. R-34; assembly: GCF_049904655.1. Taxonomy (NCBI): domain Bacteria; kingdom Pseudomonadati; phylum Pseudomonadota; class Betaproteobacteria; order Burkholderiales; family Oxalobacteraceae; genus Pseudoduganella; species Pseudoduganella sp. R-34. Next base: position 2,323,270 of record NZ_CP184572.1, on the reverse strand, counting down.
CAGCTTGACAGTGAAGCTGCCGCTCTGGCCGGTCGCCAGCGTCAGCGACGACGGCGAAACCACTGCGGTGAAGCCTGGCAGCACCGCGCTGGCGGTGTAGGTGGCTGCCGGGCCCACATTGGTCACCTTGCGGCGCACCGTGGTGCCGACGCCGCCCAGTGCCGAAGCGACCGTGATCGACGGCAGGTTCAGGTTATAGGTCTCGTCCAGCGTGCCAATGGCGGTGCAATCGGCTGCCGGCACGGCAGGCCGGTTGACCTTGCACTGGTACTGCACGTAGTCGGCCTTGCCCATGTCGTACACCAGGCCCGGGTCGACCGCCTTGTTCGGATCCACATGGCCGGCGCCCTGCGACCATGGCAGCAAGCCGTTCTGCGCGCCGGCCAGGCCGTCGTTCAGGGTCGAATAGGCGGTGGTCATCAGGGCCGATTTGATGGCGGCCGGCGACCAGTCGGGATGCGCCTGGCGCAGCAGCAGGGACAGGCCCGCCACGTGCGGGCTCGACATCGACGTGCCCTGGTAGGACTCGTAAGCCGCCGGCGGCACGAAGCTGCCCGCCACCACCGCGTTGTGCTGGGCCGGTGTCAAGGCTGCCGACACGCTGGCGATGATGTCCACGCCGGGCGCGGTCAGGTCGGGCTTGAGCACGTTGGCGTCGCCCATGTTCGGCCCGCGCGACGAGAAGCCGGCCATGACCGGCGCCGGCTTGCTGCCCGGGTAGAACGTGCCGATGGCGCTGGTGGCAGCAGCGCCCTGGGCCACCGCATAAGCCTTGATGGCAGCGCCGTCGGCGGAGCTGACATGCACGCTCGGCACCGAATGCGCCTCGGCCACCAGGCCGGCGCCATTGTCCATCATGATCATGCCTGCGCCGCCGGCGTTCAGCACGGCCAGGCTCTTGTCCACGCGGGCGTTGGTGCCGCGGGTGCAGATCACCACCTTGCCGGCCACCTTGGCTGGATCGAGCAGCACCTGGCCAGCAGGCGGCGAGCTGCTGAAACACAGGCTGGCGTTGCCGCCGCCCACGCCGGCATCCTCGGCACGCACCAGGGACGTCTGCGGCAGCGCATGGGTGTTCAGCGAAGCGCCGGTGTACTTGACGCCGCCGCCGGTGGTGGCGTCGGCCACCAGGCTGCGGTCATGGGTGGAAGCTGCCACCGTGGTCAGCCACGGGCTGATGTGGGCCACCGCGTTGGCAGGACCGCTGTTGCCGGCCGAAGCGGCAACGAACACGCCCGCCAGCGAAGCGCGGTAGAAGGCTTGTTCGACCGGGTCGTTGACCGTGTTCTGGGCGCCGCTGATCGAGAAGTTGATGGCGTTCACGCCGTCCTTGACGGCGTCGTCGATGGCCTGCACCGAATCGGAATTGAAGCAGCCGTTGGAGGCGCCGGTGCCGTCGTCGGCCGCCGGATCGTCATAGGTCCAGCACACCTTGTAGGCGGCCACGCGCGCACGCGGGGCGATGCCCGATGCCGGGCCCATCGGGATGCCTGCCACCACGGCAGGGACATTGCTGTTGCCGGCCGCGGTGGAGGCGGTATGGTCGCCATGGCCGCCATGGCCGCTGCTGACGCCATTGCTGCCGACGTTGGAATCGCGCGGCGAATAGAATTCCGTCCAGTTCTTGGGGCGGCCGCTGGCCAGGAAGCCGGCGTTGTAGTACTTGGCGCCCACCAGCTTGTTGTTGCAGTGAGTGGCAGGATCAAAGCCCTCCCCGCCCACGCAGCCGCCGGTGAACGTGGCCGGCGCCGCGGTGTAGGCCAGGCTGGCGCCGGCATCGAAGGTCGGCACGCCGTTGCCATCGACGCGGTCGGCGAAGGCCGGGTTTTCCGGCCAGATGCCGCCGTCGACGATGCCGACCACCAGGTTTTCACCCTTGACCTGGCTGCCGCTCGCAAATTGCGACCACAGGCCGCCGGCGGTGCTCAGGCCCAGGAAGCGCGGCGTCGAAATCGTTTCCATGCGGCGCACCGAATCGGCTTGCACGTCGGCCACGGCGGGATTGTTCTTCAGGGCCAGCACTTCGCTGTCGGTCAGCAGCGCGGCAAAGCCGTTCAGCACCACATCGTAATTGGCAATCACGGTCGGATTGCCGACGCTGGCCAGCACGTCGGCCTTGCGGTCGCCCAGGTAGCGCACATAGTTCTGCACGTTGGGATCGCGGTAGTCGAACACCGCGCCTGGCGCCGGCTGGGTAGCCGGATAGCCGCTGATGCCGCCGACATAGGTCGTCGCCGGCTGGTCGCTCAATTGCACGATATAGGTTTTGCGCGCCTCTTGCGCGCCGGCGCTCACGGCCAGGCAGGACAGCACGGCCAGCACCGCCAGTGCCGCAGGACGCAGTTTCATGGTCATTTTCATTTGGATTCCCGGTTCAGGTTAGCGAAAGAGCGTCGGCTTAGCGCGCGCGGCGGCGGCGGCTGGCCAGGCCGAGGCCGGCCACGCCCAGGCCGAACAGCGCCAGGCTGCCTGGTTCGGGAACGGTGACGATATCGTCGATGGCGAAGTTGCCAAGGTTGGAATTGCGGTTGCAGCTGCCAGCGGCATCGCAGGCATAGCCAAGCACGCGCACGAAGGCGAATTGTTCCTTGATGGAGCTGAGGTCGAAGGTGCCGAAGCGGAACTGGCCGCCGACAGGACCGGACAGGCCGAGCTGGCGCGCCGCGCCCACCGCCTGGCCCATGGCATTAAAACCTTGCAGCACCAGCATGCCGGCGACGGCCGGGAAGCTGGCCTGGCCGTTGCCGATGAAGCTGGCGCGCAGGCTGCCGAGCCGGAACAGGGAATCGTTATTCATGCCAAAGTAGAAGTAGCCATCATCCAGGCCGCTGTAGTACTGCGACGCGTTGTTGACCGGGCAGCTGACGCCGAAGCAGCTGGCAGGATCGCTGCCGTCGACAAAGGCGCCGACCAGGTCGGAAGTCAGGCTGCCGCCATACGACTCGATCCAATAGGAGCCGACCTTGATGTGGTCGCCGGCGAAGACGAACGGCGAATCTACCTGGCCTTCGAAATCGAGTACCCCTGCCTGCGCCACGCTGCCCATTGCCAGCGCTGCCGCACACAGGAATTGTTTGATCGCCTTGCCTGCGCGATGTGTTTGGTTCTTAGAAAAATTAGCCACGGAATCCCCTGGATGGTTGAACTCTCGAAAATGGCGCCTGCCTCGTGGATAGGTGCCTGACTCCAATCTATTGCCTACAACACAACTTTACGCACGGATACTTGTGCGTGGGGGACGGCGCACGCAAAAAACATGCCAAAACAACATTTCCAAAAGAATCAATCGCTTGCTGTCATGCCACTATTGGCAATTAATCAAACTGTAAAGATCTTCGACAAATCAGGCAGAGGCAGGATGGGGAATTGCGCCACGGCGTGGGCGCGGTTGCTCACGCCGAGCTGGCGGTACAGGCGTTGCAGGTGGTTCTTGACGGTCAAGGGGCTGATGCCGAGCAGGCGGCCGATTTCTTCGTTGCTCTTGCCCTCACGCAGCCATTGCATGATTTCCGCCTGGCGCGGCGAGATGGCCGGGGCCTGGGCCGCCGTGGCGATACGCTGCAGCGCCAGGTGCAGGTAGGGCAGCAGCAATTGCAGCAGCCAGCATTCGCGCAAGCCGGCCGCCGCGTGCAAGCCAAGCAGGGCTACGGCGCTGCCGCCGGAGGCCAGCGGCCCGCTGCCGTGCAGCAGGCCATGGCCCATGGCGCCGGCCTGCAGTGGCAGCGGCCGGCCGCCGGCCTGCTGCCAGAGCCGCAGCCAGGCCGGCACCGGCCCTTGCCGCGCATCGCACAGCAAGGCGCGCTCGGCCGGCGCCAGCATCGTGCTGTGCAGGCAGTCCACCCTGCGCGCCCGCCCCTGTTCGTCGAGCTGCATGCAGAGCAGCACGCCATGCGGCAACAAGGCCTGCAAGGCGCCCTGGCTCCACAGGAATAACTCGCCCAGCGTGGCAAGGCCATGCGCGCCATCGATGGCGTGCAGCAGGTATTCCTGTTCGCGGGCGTCGGGGCTCAGCATTGGGTGTGGAAGCGGTAGCCGCTGCCACGCACGGTCTGGATCGCCTGGTGCAGGCCGCTCGGTTGCAGCGCATTGCGCAAGCGCCCGACGTGGGCGTCGACCGTGCGTTCGTCAAGGAAGACGTGGCTGCCCCACACCTGGTCCAGCAACTGCGCGCGGCTGTGCACGCGGCCCGGATGGTGCATCAGGTAGTTCAGCAGGCGGAATTCGACACGTCCCAGGTTCAACTGGCGGTCGCCCGCGGTCACGCTCAGGGTATGCGGGTCGAGCCGCAGGCCCGCCACCTGCAGCGTCCCCGGCATGCCAGCCGGGCGCCGGCGCCGCAGCACCGCATGCAGGCGGGCGATGGTTTCGCGCGGCCCGAAGGGCTTGCAGATGAAATCGTCAGCGCCGCTTTCCAGCGCCAGCACCTTGTCCTGTTCGGCGCAGCGCGCGCTCAGCATCAGGAGCGGCAGCTCGCTGGTGCGCGGCGCGGCACGCACATGACAGATCAGCGACAGGCCCGACTGGCCCGGCAAATCCCACTCCAGCAGCACCGCTTCCGGCAACGTCCCCTGCAGCGCTGCGAGCGCGCTCATCGCATCGCCGTGGCATTGCACCGCGTAGCCCGCCTGCCCCAGGTTATGGGCCAGCAGTTGCTGCACAGCGGGGTCGCTGTCGATGACGAGAATGTTGAAGGACATGGCAAAAAACGCAGGTCGTTATGCGGAAAACTATGAATCATGCCAAGTCCTGCACGCTAATACAATTTTAATTAAGTATTAATATTCTGCCGAAATAAATACCCCGCTTCACTCTGTGCCATCCAAATGAAAAAGCACCCTGGAAGCCGAAACTCCCAGGATGCTTGTGGTGTTTGTGCAACCGGCCGTATTCAAGCGCGGCGCCGGCGCGCGCAGGCCAGCGCCAGCAAGCCCAGTGCCGCCAGGGCCAGCGAAGCCGGCTCCGGCACGGCGGCCGGCGCCGCAACGCTGGCCACCGCGTCGTTGATGCTGAGGATTTGCAGGTCCGGGCTGCCGTCCGCCGCGGCGACAAACATCAGGTCCAGGACCTTGCCTTTGATCTGGACGCCGGCATCGTCAAGGGCCAGGACGCCGAAATTGGAAAACATCAATGCCGACGGATCGCCGGAAATGGTCAGCAGGAAGCTGAACACGCCGCCAAACACCCCTTGGTACAGCACATCGTTGGGGGTGGCAGTATTCAACAGGGCAAAGCCGCCCGGCACGGCGGCGGCATCGCCCCATGGCGAGAAATTGGCCGGGTCCATGTCAAAGCCCTGCAGTTGCGACATGGTCGCAGTCACGGCCGGCGCGCCATCGACGCCATTGAAGGTGAAGTCCAGGTAGCCGGCGCGGCCGGCGCCATAAATGGCGGTATCCAGCGTCACCAGGCGCACGACGTCGGCCATGGCGTGGCTGCTGGCGCTAAAAGCCAGCAGCAGCGCCAAGCTGCGCAGGAAACGGGTGATGAATGTGTTTTGCATGGTTGCTGTCCTCAGAAACTGCCGTTGTAGACTTTTGGCGTGTAGTTGACGGCTACACGGCTCGGATTATTGAATTGCAGCTGGACGGTGGCCTGGGCGCCGGCAGCCAGCGCCGGCGCGGCGGTGATGTAGGGCATGCCGTTGACGTAACCGGTGGCGTTGGCCAGGGTCACGCCGGCCGGCAGGCCCTGCAGCACATAATGCACCGGCGCGGCCATGTCGGCGCCGCTGGTGTTGGTGATCCAGGCAGTCGCGGTGCCGACGCTGCTGAAGCGGCCCTGTACCAGGCCGGAGCGCTGGATCTGCACGCTGGACGTCACATCCACATACGCGGCCGGCAGGTTCAGGCTGACCACCACCGGGTCGTGGTCGGAGGCCCGGTAAGGCAGCGTGTTGTACAGCGCCTGGGCTGCAGCGTTCTTGCCAATGAGGTTGTAGTCCAGCACTTCCGGTTCATCGGCGTTGACATTCCACAGCACGGCGCCGGCCACTTGCTGGCTCAGCGAAGTGCTGGCCAATGCCTGGTCCAGGTAGCCGCTCTCGGCGCCAAACACATAGGAATGCGGAATGCCGTTCGGACGCACGAAGCGCTCGAGCTGGTTTTCGAAGCGGACCTGGCGGTCCTGCGACGCCAGGTACAGGATCGGGTCTTCCATGCCATGGGCGTTGAAGTCGCCGATCAGGAGCACGTCGGCGTCGCCGGACGCGGCCACCACTTGCGGCACGAAGCCGTCGGACAGCTGTTGCACCTGAGCCATGCGCACCGGGTTGTAGCAGCCCTGGCCATCGCCCTGGTCGGCGTTTGCGCCGCTTGCGTTATTGCAGCGCTTGGCCCGCAGGTGGTTGACCACCAGGCTGAATTTCGCGCCGTTGGCGGCCTTGAAGGTCTGCGCCATCGGCGGACGCTCATAGACGCTGTTCGCGTCGGACAGCGCACCGCCCACCAGTGCCAGCTTGGCAGGCTTGTAGATCATCGCCACGCGAACTGCATCGGTGCCGGTCGCGTCCGGCTTCGGCACATAGGCATATTCCACCTTGCCGTAGGCGGCGTTCAGGCTGTCGACCAGGTAGCTGGCGGCATAGTCGCCATTGTTCTGAATTTCCATCAGGCCGACCACGTCCGCATCGATTGCCTTCAGTTCCGCCACGATCTTGTCGCGCTGGCGAACGAACTCGGTCATATTGTCGGCGCCGCGGCAGTTGCTCTTGCTGGTGCCCGAACCGAGGGTGCAGCCCTGGCCGGACTGGCCCAGCACGTCGGTGCCGTCGGTGAAGGTGGTGAAGAAGTTCAGCACGTTGGCGCTGGCCACCTTCACGTTACCCGCCGCCACTTCAGGAGCCAGGCTGCGCGGATTCTCGCGCGCGAAGACCGGGGTTTCCGTCGGCTGCAGCTTGAAGCCGGCGCCGCCGCTGCCAAGCGCGCCGAAATCGATGACGCCGGTCAGGCCGCTGACGGTGTCGCCGCTGCGCACGGTGCCGTCCTGGCCGAGATATGGCACGCTATCGGGGGTGACGAACAGGCCGTCATCCAGGGTGATCATATTGGCCGCGTTGGCGGCCGCCATGGCAATGGCTTCAGCGCTGCGTGCCGGATAGCGGTTGGTCGGCACTTCGCGGCGGCCATCGGCCAAGGCCAGTTCGCCGCGGCTGCCCAGCGATTCGGTGCCGTTGACGGTCAACTTGGCGGGGAAGCGTACCAGCATGCCTTCCACATTGGCCAGGTTGGTGCCGGGCAGGTCGATATTGACAGGGGTAATGCTGTTGCCCGTGCTCTGGGTGACGACGCTGGTCACCGTCGACAGTTCGGTGTAGGAGCGCGTGGCGCCGCTGGGCTTGTACTCGGTCACGGTGCCGCTTACGCGCACCAGGTCGCCCTGCGCCACGGTAACCGGGGACGAGCCCATGTAGACGAAGATGCCGTCCGAGGTATTCGGATCGCCGTCGCCAGCCAGGTCCTGGATGAAGAACCCGCTGCCAACCCTGGCGGTCACCACGCCTTCGGTGGTCAGCTTCACGCCGTTGTACGGGCTGGTGGCGCCCGAACCCTGCACCTGGGGCACCGGCACCACGGTGCCGGCTCCCATTTCCACGGTCACGCTGACGGTACAGCTGGCGTCCTGGCCCTGGTCGTTGCTGAACTTGACGGCTACCGGATACGTGCCGGTTGCCACCGATGGCGACGCCACCAGCGACACGCTGGCGCTGCCGCCGATGCCGCCAGCTGCAGTCAGGCTGCCCAGGCTCAGGCCTGGCACGGCTGCCGACGTGATCACAGCGCCGTTGACGATGCCGTCTGCGTCCGAGGCTGACAAGGCGATGCTGCCGCCCGTGCCGAAAGTCAGCTTGGCGCTGGCCGGGCAAACCGGCACGACAGGTTGCGGCAACGGCCCGCCATCGCACATATTGGCCGGCGAAGCGGCAGTGCGGAATTGCGGCGCGACGGCAGTGAAGTCGGCAGCGTTATTGTTGCTGTCGGTGCAGCCGTTATTGGCGCGCAGCAGGCTGGTGGTGGCGCTCATTGCCGGCGCCGCCGCAGTTTCGGAGAAATTCGCCGAACCGTAGCCGACCACGTCCTGGATCGCCGCGCTGCTCGGCTGGGCGCCGGTCAGCGCCGTGTTGTTGTTGACCAGCGCCACCTTGCCGGAGGCGCCGCTCATGTTCACGCTGCCGCTGAAGAAATCGGCCGCCACGTCGGCGCCGACGGCGGTATTGCTGCTGGCCAGTTTGACCAGGAAGTATTTGCCCGGATCGATGCTGGTGCCGGCCGGCAGTTCTGCCCTGCCCCAGCTTGTGCCGCTGGCGGACGCATACTGGATGGTCCAGCCGCCCACCGCCACGGCAGCACTGCCGCGGTTGAACAGTTCAACGTAATCGTAGCGCAGGGTAGCGCCGCTGTTGCCGCCCGCGCCGTACATCTGGCTGATCACCACGTCGGCAGCGAATGCCGGCTGGCAGGCCAACAGGGCGGCCAGCGCGGTAGCGCGCAAGGAAATGCGTTTGTCCATGAAAAGGTGTACCCCCAGAGTTTTTACCAAAAGGATTTTTTATTGTTCTTTTGCATATTAACTGTTTGATATGACTAGTTGGTGACACACGATTAGTCCGAACGGACTAACGGGGATAGGGCCGCGCCAGCGGTTCTCCTATGAACAGGCCCTGCGCCGGCCAGGCCACGCTGCGCCAATACGCTTCGATGGCGGTGGCTCCGCTGAGGTAATGCTGCAACAGGATTTGTGGATGGGGAAATTTCTGCCAGTGGTTGCACGGTTCGCTGACCGTGCCATAGCTGGCGGTGGCGCCCGCCTCCAGCCAGCGCAGGCTGCTCATCTGCCCACTGCCCAGCAAATCCCCGCCGTAGGAAGTCAGGTGGTCGGCCAGGGCGCCGGGCAAGAAGCGCAACGTCTCCAGCTTGCCGACGCGCGCCAGCCCGGTCTGGTAGAACATGATGTCCTGCGCGCCCTCCAGTGCATCCTGCTGCAGCGTGTGGATGGTCAGCTTGCGTGCGGGAATGGCGCCGCTGGGGGGAAAGAAGCGTGCCCGGGTATTGCGCGCGGCTTCGCTGGTCTGCAGGAAGTAGGCGCCCGCCTGCGGCAGGCTGAAGCCGGCCGCCTTGCCGCGTTCGGCCACGGCGCGCGCCACGTCCAGCGGCTCGGCCGGCAACAGCATCGACAGTCGCATGCCGGGCGGCAGCGCCTTGGCATTGAAATAGGGATTCTTGCGGCCGGGCGCACAACTGCGCTCGCATTGCGTCGCATCGAAACCCAGGGTGTAGGCCGATGTCAGGCTATTACATTCGACTGCGTAAGGCGCTGTCCACGCGAACAGCACGGCGCGTGCCTCCGCCGGCAGCTGCTGGTCGATCTCGCTTTTCAGCCGCGCAAAAGCCTCGGCATCGAGGCGGTGCGGCTTGCCGGGAATGCTGACGTGGGCAATGTGCGCCGGCGCGATGCCGCGCAGCTGCGCATAGTAGGCGCCCAGCGCCACGCTGGCAGGATCGGCATCGTTGATGACCAGCCCAAGCTGGGCCGGCTGGAGTTCGGCGCGCGCCCCGGCTGCAAATCCGGCTGCAATCAGCAGGAGCGCGGCAAAGGCGCAGCGTTTAGCCGCGATGGTAGACATCCTCGAAGCGAACGATATCGTCCTCGCCGAGGTAGCTGCCCGACTGCACTTCAATCAGGTGCAGCGGCAGCTTGCCGGGATTTTCCAGGCGATGGCTCATACCGATCGGGATGTAGGTCGATTCGTTCTCGGTCAGCAGGGTCACCTTGTCGCCGCAGGTCACGCGCGCCGTGCCCGACACCACCACCCAGTGCTCGGCGCGATGGTGGTGCATTTGCAGCGACAGCTTGCCGCCCGGGTTGACGATAATGCGCTTGACCTGGAAGCGGTCGCCCATGTCGATGCCTTCGTAGGATCCCCACGGACGGTACACCTTGGTATGGTGCAGGTGCTCGGTGCGGCCATTGGCCTTCAGGTGGTCCACTACCTGCTTCACGCGCTGCACATGGTCCTTGTGCGCCACCAGTACCGCATCGGAGGTTTCCACGATCACCAGGTCCTGCACGCCAATCGCTGCCACGATGCGGCCTTCGGCGCGCACCAGGCAGTTCCTGGCGTTATCGGTGTACACGTCGCCCCGCGTCACGTTGCCGTCGCCGTCGGCCTGCAGCACGTCCACCAGCGCAGACCAGGACCCGACATCGTTCCAGCCGATCGAGGCCGGCGCCACCACCGCCTGCCGGGTGTGCTCCATCACCGCGTAGTCGATGGAATCGGACGGGCATGCCGTGAATGCCGCTTCGTCGAGGCGGCAGAAATCCAGGTCGCGATAGCCCTTGCCCACCGCCTCCTCGCTGAACCTGGCCATGTCGGGCTGGAATTGCGCCAGCTCTTTCAGGTAGGCGTCGGCGCGGAACAGGAACATGCCGCTATTCCAGAAGAAGTTGCCGGCAGCGATAAAGCCCTGTGCCGTCTCTCGGTCTGGCTTCTCGACGAACTTCGCCACCTTGAAGCAGCCTTCAGACGACAAGGTCTCGCCGCTCTGGATATAGCCGTAGCCGGTCTCCGGCGCGGTCGGCACGATGCCGAAAGTGGCCAGCGCGCCCTCCTCCACCAGGCCGGCGGCGCGCTGGATCGCGGCATAGAAAGCATCGACGTCCTTGATCACGTGGTCGGCCGGCAGCACCAGCATGACCGCCTGCGGGTCGATCGCTTTCAGGTAGTGGGCTGCGGCGGCTACCGCCGGTGCCGTATTGCGCCCCACCGGCTCGAGCAGGATGCCAAGCGGGGCCACGCCGATCTCACGCATCTGTTCCGCCACCAGGAAGCGGTGCTCATTGCCGCACACGATCAGCGGCGCCATCATGCCGTTGCGCCCGCCCAGGCGCTGCACGGTCTCCTGCAACATCGTCTTGTCCGACACTAAAGGCAGCAACTGCTTCGGCAAGGCCGCGCGCGACAGGGGCCACAGCCGGGTACCGGCGCCGCCGGACAGGATGACAGGATAAATTTTCATATTAGAGTTGTCTCTTTGGCAACATTGTGCGCGGCACGCCGGGTCGCGCGTCGATCCCGCGCATTCGCCCAGCCCCCGCCTTCTGCCTGCGAAATATGCTGCATTTCGCCAGCGCGGTCGACACTATACTCTTTGAACACGATCAATTCGTCGAGCGTAACGTCTGGTAAGACTCGAGTATATTCGAACAACACGCTGCGCACTACCCTTGCCCCGCTGCGAATGTGGCTGCCGTGGCCAATCCACGTCGGCCCGATGATGGTGGCGCCGGCCTCGATGCGGCAGCCGGAACCTATGTACACCGGCCCGATGATGCGCGTGCCGTTCCAGTCGATGCTGGTGTTCAGGCCGACCCACACGCCCTGCTCCACCTGCACGCCCGGCACGGTCATGTGCGCGACGCCGCCGGTCAGCACGCCTTGCAGCACCTCCCAGTAATCCTTGACGCTGCCGATATCGATCCAGTCGAACTTGCGCGTCTGGCAGTAGAACGGCAGGCCGCGCTGGGCTAGCAGTGGGAACAGCTCGGAACCGATATCGAATTCCTGGCCGGAGGGAATCAGGTCGATCACCTCCGGTTCGAACAGGTAGATGCCGGTGCTGGCGCAATTCGACTTCGCTTGCGCGCGCGCGGGCTTTTCCTGGAATTCCAGCACCCGGCCATCGTCATCGCTGACCACCACGCCATAGCTGCTCACCTTGTCCCACGGCACCTCGCGCGTGATGACGGTCGCCAGCGCGCCCTTGCGCCGATGCTCGTACAGGGCCGACTTCAGGTCCAGGTCGATCAGCGCATCGCCGCACAGCACCACCACGGTCTCGTCGAAAAATCCGCCGAACTCCTGGATCTTCTTGATGCCGCCGGCCGAGCCTATCGGTTGCGGCACCACTTCGCCCTTGTCGTTGGTATAGCCCTCGAAGGAATAGCCGATCTGCACCCCGAACTGGTGCCCTTCCCCGAAATACTCTTCGATCTTCTCATGCAGGTAGCTGACGTTGACCATGATCTCGCTGACGCCATGCCGCTGCAAGTGCTCGACGAGATAGGCCATGACGGGTTTGCCGAGGATCGGGATCATCGGCTTGGGCAGTTCATAGGTCAAAGGGCGCACCCGCGTGCCCTTGCCGGCCGCCAGAATCATCGCTTTCATGGGTTGTCCTTTCTTAACACCAGCTCGGGAGCGGAGTACAGGCGTTCGTAGGCCGCCAGCAGCTTGGGCGCCTCGTACTCCCATTCGAGTTCGTTGACCACGCGGTTGCGCCCGTAGGTACCCATGCGGGCGCGCCGCTCCGGATCGTCCAGCAGTTCCACAATCTTCACGGCCATGTCGACCGGGTCGTTCCTTGCCGCGTACAGCGAAGCTTCCTGTGCCGAGACCCGGCCCTCGGTCAGGTCGAACTGCACGATCGGTTTGCCCAGCGCCATGTACTCCATGATCTTGTTCATGGTGGACTTGTCGTTCATTTCGTTCGCCACATCCGGATTCACGCACACATCGGCCGTGTTCAGCATTTCCAGCAATTGCTGGTCGGGCACGCGCCCGGTAAAGGTCACGTAGTCGGCCACGCCAAGCTCGCGCGCCAGTGACCTCATGTCCTCCAGCGAAGTGCCGCCGCCCACCAGGCCGAAATGCACGTCGCGCCGGCCCATGTCGTGCACCACTACGCGCACGCTTTGCAGCAGCAGGTCGATGCCTTCCTGCGCTCCCATCACGCCAACATAGCCGACCAGGAAGCGCCTGCCCTGCTTCAGCGCATCCACCGCGGGCAGCACGCGCAGGCGGTCCAGCTTGGGCCCGCTGCGCACCACGTACACCTTGTCCGGGTCCATGCCGCCACGCCCGATGGCGATGCGCCTGTACGAATCGTTGGTGGCAATCGAGACGTCGGCGGTACGGAACGAAAGGCGTTCCAGCCAGACCATCAGCTTGTAGAAGAAGTCGCGCCGCCCGAACTTGGCCTCGTACAGTTCCGGGTTGATGTCGTGGTGGTCGAACAGGAAGCGCTTGCCCAGCACGAACTTGAAGAAGCCCCCGACCAGGAACAGCAGGTCGGGCGGATTGCAGGCATGGATGACGTCAAAGCCGTGGCGGAACAGGACCTTCCACGCCAGCCGCGAACTGTGGAACAGGGCGGCCGAATACTCGATGGCGTAGCCCAGCGCCCCTTCGGCCTCCATCGGCAGCTTGTAGCGGTAGATGTGGATGCCGTCCAGCTCCTCGTGGCGCGACTCGTAGCCCTTGCCGGTCGGGCAGATAATCGCCACCTGGTAGCCGTTGGCATGCAGGGTCGTCGCCTCCTGCCATACGCGCCGGTCGAATGGCGACGGCAGGTTTTCGACGATGATGAGGACTCGGCGCTGATCCGTGCGTTTACCAGCAGATGCCATCGTATGCCCCCTCGCTCTGCTTGCCGGAGACGCGCACGAGGTCCACCAGGTGCTGCCCGGGCCGCAGCCGGTCGGGCACCGACTGGAACTCCGGCGCACCGTTGCCGATCACCACCGTATCCGCAAAGGCCAGCACCGCGTCCATCGAGTCGACCATCAGCCGCGAGATGTGGGGAATGATATTCATGATGTAGTCCTGGTTGGCGCCGGTGAGCGCCGCCAGTTTCACGTTCTTGTCGTACAGGCGCAGCTCATAGCCCTTGCCGATCAGGTGTTCGATCACGTCCACCAGCGGCGATTCCCGCAAGTCGTCGGTTCCCGCCTTGAACGAAAAGCCGAGGATGCCGACCTTCCTGCCCGGCTTTTCCATCACCATCTTCAGGCCCTTTTCCACCTGCTTGTGGTTGGACGGCAGGATGGCGTTCAGCAGGGGCAGCTCCAGGTCGAGCTGGCGCGCCTTGTAGACCAGCGCACGCACGTCCTTCGGCAGGCAGGAACCGCCAAAGGCGAAGCCGGGCTTCATGTAATAGGGCGAGAGATTCAGCTTGGTGTCCTTGCAGAAGATCTCCATCACCTCGTGCCCGTCGATGCCGACTGCCTTGCAGATGTTGCCGATCTCGTTGGCGAAATCGACCTTCAGCGCGTGCCAGGTATTGTCGGTGTACTTCACCATTTCAGCCGTCTCGACGTCGGTGCGCACCACCGGCGCATCCATGCCGGCATACAGTTGCAGCAACAGCTCGCCAGAACGCTCGTCGGTCTCGCCGATCACCGTCTTCGGCGGGTGGTGGTAGTCATGCACTGCCGTGCCCTCGCGCAGGAATTCCGGGTTGCTGCACACGCCGAAATCGATGCCGGCGCGCTTCCCGGACGCCTCCTCCAGCGTCGGAATCACCAGCGAACGCATGGAGCCGGGCAACATGGTGCTGCGCGCCACCACGACATGGAAGCCGTCTTTCTCGCGCAGCGCATGGCCGATCTGTTCGCACACCTTGCGCACCGCGCTCAGGTCGAGATTGCCGTTCAGTTGCGATGGCGTGCCGACGCACACCAGCGAAATCTCGCTCGACATCACGGCATCGCGCACGCTGTCGGTGGCGCGCAAGCGGCCATCGCGCACCGCGCCGGCAATCATCTCGCCGATATCCTTCTCGATAATCGGCGTGCGCCCCTCGTTGATCAGCCCAACCTTGGTGCGGTTCGGATCGACCCCGATCACCGTATGGCCTTCTGCCGCCAGGCAGCCTGCCGACACTGCACCTACGTAGCCCATGCCAAAGATACTGATCTTCACGATGACGCTCCTTCCAGTAAGGTAATTTCGGTCACAATCGTGCTGGTGCCGCGTATCGTTCCGCGCCACGCTGCTGTCGCGATGCCGGATTTGCTGTCAAAGCTGCGCGAGATCCATCCCGCGATTGGCGCCGTGCTGGCGCAATGGAGTTGCGGCCCATTCCCGAAATGGCATGCCATGTGCAAGCCCTTGTCGCGCCTGGCGACATGCAAAGCTTGCCCAACCTTTTCGGCATGGCAGCCTTCCGCAAAATGCCAGTGCAGGGCTACCTCGTGCTCGCCAGAACATTCTAGGGTATCTTCAACTTTTACCGTGTTCCGTTTGGAATCGAAACGAATGGTGCGGCGATGCATGACGGGATCGCGCAAGCGCATATAGCCATCATGTTTTCCCTCGAAGAAATGTGGTGCATCGTGCGACAACGCGCGCGCATTGGCCTTGTGCAGCCACATGAAATTGCCGCCGATCTCAGACTGGTCCAGCCCATCGACCTGCACCGTGTTGTGCGCAGCCGTGCTGCGGAAGTAATCGCGCCACTGGCGATGCGTGTGGTAGGCATACGTGCCGGGATCGACCAGCATCTCCTGCCCGCCCATGGAGAGCGTGAAGGCCAGCGCATCGGCATGCCCGTGCGCCGCCAGCGAAAGATAGCCCAGGGGGCCGCAATCGGCCACGATGCGCACTTCCTGCGGCGTGCCAAAGTCCTTGCCGAGCAGGTAGTAGCCGCCCTGCGGAAACGCCAGGCGCGGCGTCTCCCTTGCGCCGGGCGCAGGCGCCGGCAAGGCGGCCCAGCGCGCGTCGGCATCGGCGAACAGCCAGCGGTTGCGCTCATCAAGCACGCCCGCCTTTGCCTTGAAGTCGGCGCGCCCGAACAGCAGCGCCGCGCTGGCGAGCAGGGAGCGGTACGGCGGCGCAGCCGAGCCGTCCAGGCGCAGCATGCGCGCATCGTCGGCATCGCCAATCATCGGCACGTTGCCCCCGGCATCCATCACGGCCGCGAGGAACTCCGCCATGCGCTCAAGGCGCGCCAGCCATTCGGGCGGGAAGCTGCTGCCGTTGGCTTGCGCAGCAAGCTGGCAGAGCAGCATCATGTCCATCACTTCGTGGTGATAGTAGATGGCTTGTTCCTTGTTGACGCCGTCCTCCCAGTTCTGCTGCAAGCCCTGCTCGACCAGGCCGCGTTCGGCCAGGGCGCGCCAGCGCACGCTCTCGCTCCAGCAAGGCCATTGCACGCTCGCGATGTACAAGCCCATGTACTCGCCAAGCAAATGGTTGTTGGCCGACGAATGGCGCGACAGGTGATGGCTGATGAAGTGGCAATGCTTGTAGACCGCGTTGAGCCAGCGATGCCGCCAGTCGTCGTCAAGGCTGCCGGCCAGCAGTTGCCAGGCGGCGGACCAGTTCAGCAGGCGTACGCCAAGTTCCAGCGAACTGGCCCAGTGCACGCCTTGCGGATAAGGACACTGGTCGAGCCAGGAAAGCAGCAGCGTACGCGCGCCGTCCCTGTATTTGCGCTCGCCGGAGCCGCGCCACGCCTGTGCCAGCGTCACCAGTTCCAGATGGCGGCTCGGCTCCCACAGGTACTTGATATCGCCCACCAGCGAGGCGTCGCGGTAATCGATCGAAGGCCCCGGCGCCATCGGCGACGTGGTGCCGGTGCGTGGATCGCGGTTCCATTGCGGCGGGAAGCCAAGCTGCACGCCCTGCAGCGCAAACACGTTCCAGCGCCCTGCCAGCAGCGAGTCGGCGGCCAGGCAAAGCGCGGCTTGGTCGACGCCCGCCGGCGCGGCAAGGAAGGCCGCGCCAAAGCGGTCCAGCGCCGGCACCGGCGGATAGCTCGCCAGTCCCAGCCCCATGGCCGCGGCCTTGCGCCGCGCCAGCTGGTGCACGCGCCAGACAACTTCGGCAGGCCCCATCAGCTTGAGGCGATTGATTTTCCAGGCAAGTGCAGTCATTGCGGCAAGAACCCCAGTTCGCGATACAGCCGCTCAAGCTGCGGCAACACGGCATCGCTGCAGAAGGTGGATTCCACCTTGCGCCGCGCTGCCTCCCCCATGCGCCGCGCCAGCGCATCGTCTTCCAGCAGCTGCGCCAGCCGCGCAGCCAGCGCATCGACGTCGCCCGGCGCGACGAGGAAACCCTCCACGCCGTCGGCGACCGCTTCCGGAATTCCGCCGACCGGCGTTGCCAGCACCGGCAAGCCCGCCGCCATCGCTTCCAGCACGCTCATGGGCAGGCCCTCGTTATACGAAGGCAGCGCAAACAATGAGGCCAGCGCCAGCTGCTGCTGGCGGCTTTCCGCCCCGACCCAGCCGAGCAGGTTGAGCTGGTTGGCAATGCCCAGTTGCGCCGCCCGCTCGCGTACGGCATCAAGCTCGCCATCGCCCCCCAGCCGCAACTCCAGCGCCGAGACCTGCGGCGCCACGCGCGCCGCCGCCTGCAGCAAGTCGTAGCTGCCCTTGCGCCGCCCCAGGCGCCCCAGGCACAGCACCGCACCGCGCCGCCGCTGCTCCCACGCACTGGCGGCAGGCAGCAGCACCGGGTTATAGATCGCCTGCACATGCCGGTTGCGCGACATGCCCTCCACCCAGCGCCGCCAGGCCTCCGACAGCACCACGACGCGTGTGCTGCGATCGAAGATGAAGCGTACGAAGCGCTTGCGCCAGGGTCCGCACTCCTCGCCATAGAACTGCGCAAACTCGGCCCCGTGCAAATGCAGGATCGCCGGCACCCCGGCGGCGAAAGCCAGCAGGAAGAAGCCCGACTTGCGCCAGAAGCTCGCGCGCGAAGCCAGGTGCACGTGCACCAGCCCGACCTGTCCGCGCAACAGCATGCCCGCGAAAACGGCGTAGGCCGCCAGCATCACGCGCAGCTTGCGCCACCTGCTGCCGTCGCAATGCGTAGCCAGGTAGCGCACGCGAAAACGCCGCAGCATGCCCGCCTGCTCATACACCTTGACCACGGAAGCGATGCCACCCATGGTGTCCATGCCGGTGCCCAGCATCACGATGGTTTTCATGAGCGCCGCCCGTCCTGCCATTCGTTGACGACCCAGCGGAACTTGCCTGCAGCGGTATTTGGCAACTCGTCGCGCAGCACCACCTTCACCTGCACCGTCGCATCGACCAGCTGGGCGATGTTGCGCAGCAGCTTGTCCTGGTCCGCCTGCGAGAAACGCGCATCCGGCACCAGGCGCAGTTCCCACAAGCCCGGGCCGACCTGCGCGACCTGCGACTTGCGCACGTTTTCCACGCCCTTGAAGGCAAAAGTCAGCACGGAAGGACTGACTTCCGAGCCATCGCCGCCG
The DNA here is from genome assembly GCF_049904655.1 of Pseudoduganella sp. R-34. Lineage (NCBI taxonomy): Bacteria > Pseudomonadati > Pseudomonadota > Betaproteobacteria > Burkholderiales > Oxalobacteraceae > Pseudoduganella > Pseudoduganella sp. R-34. The sequence continues at coordinate 2,305,265 of NZ_CP184572.1, read as the reverse complement.
GTGATCCGGTCTTCCAGCTTGCCGGTGACAGGCTCGATCATCGGGAACGGCCGGCCGCAAAGGCAATGGCCATGCCTCCAGCGCGTGCGGTCGCTCAGGCGATAACGCACCAGCGGCATCGCCAGGTTATGCAAGGTGGTGCCCACCACATGGCCGTAGCCGTCGGTTGGCTCGCCATGCTCGTCGAGGATTTCGACGTGGGAATAGTCCGGATTGACGTGCATGGAGCCATACTCGCACTGGGTCGCGAAGGCAACCCGCTCCGCCATGCCGTACATGTCCATGATCTTTCCCGCCAGGCGCTCGCCAATCAGCTCTTTCTGGTGCGGGTAAAGCGGCTCCGACGCGGTGAACAGGTAGGGCACGTGCAAGCGCATGCCGCGCCGCTCGAGTTGCTGCGCCAGCGTGTAGGCGGTGGACGGGTAAGCCTGCATCATGGCGGGCGCATAGTCGCGTAGCTTGTCGATGATGGGATCGACACAATGATCGGTCAGGTGGCGCGAGGAAAGCAGCAACTGCCGGTTGTAGCGGTTCTCGAACCAGTAGGGCGGGCGCGCCTGGTCCAGGCCGGCCACCATGTCCCCGCGCAAGGTCGCGCGCGGCATGCCGTCAACATAGCCGGCCCAGGTCCAATGGCGCTTGATGAAGGCCTGCTCCATCTGCACCGACTGCAGGCTGCGAATGATCACCAGCGGCGTGCCCGTGGTCCCGCTGGTCTTGCCGAGCGCCTGCCACGGCCGCTTGCTGCCTCCGTTCGGATACAGCGCCTGCGGATGCTCGAGCAAGGCCGACTTATCGACAATCGGGAACAGCTCGCGCAAGGCCTGCCGCGCTTCGACAGGCGAGAAGTCGCGCGTGATGTGGGCGTAGTATGGAAGCTTCTCGATCGCGGCCTGCAGGCTGCGGTGCAGGAGCCGGTCGCCCATCACCTTCAGCGCGTAATCGTCCATCAGCTCATGCCCCCGCAGGCGCCGCACCAGGCGCTGGCTCAGCGCATTGTCGCGCACCAGGGCGCGCCCGCCGTACAGGAACTCTTTACGCAATTCGGCCAGCATGATCGCCTCCAACCAGGTTCCGGTAGCGTTGCGCCACCGCCTCGCCCAGCACGCGGTAGCTGCGCGCCGCCTCGATATAGGCCGGGCCGGCCGCAGCGCGTGCCCGCGCCGCTTGCGGATCGCGCAGGATCGCCAGCAGGCCCTCGGCCATGGCTTGCGGCGTGCTTGCCGCCAGCCAGCCGGCGCCGCTTGCCGCCAGCACGGCCTCCTGGTCAGGGATGTCGTTGCCAACGCAAGGCATGCCCAACGCCAGGTATTCCAGCAACTTGGTCGGCGAACTGACGTCATACAGTGCGCCGCGCGGCACATACGATATGGCCGCCTGCGCTCCAAGCAGGTATTCCCAGGCTTGCACGGGAGGCAGCCAGCCGGTGACCTGCACCGCTTCTTCCAGCCCGCGTTCGCGCGCGGCGCCGAGCAGCTGAACCACGTCGCCATGCTGCGGCGAACTGCCGATCAGCAGCAAGCTCGCCTCCGGCAGCTCGCGCCGCACCAGCACCAATGCATCAAGCACGCGCTCAAGGCAACGCGCCCGGTCCAGCGTACCGAGATAGGCCACCACCGGCCGCCCTTGCCAGCCGGCCCAGGCACGGGCCGCGGGCCGCAGCTCGGGCCGCGCCAGGGCTTCCATGTCGACGCCCATCGGCACCGCGCTGATCCGTCCTGCCGGCACGCCATGCTGCGCCACCAGGCGCGCCATCGCCTCGCTTTGCACGAACACGTGATCGGCGCGCGGCAGCAGCACGCGGTACAGCAGCCAGCGTTCGGCCAGGCCTTTGGCGAGGACGAGGCGCGCCCGCAGGCGCCGCCAGCCAGGGCGCCCCTGCAGCCGCGCCAGCTCATCGCGAGCCCGCTCGATACGCCCTTCGCTCATCAGGTATGACAGCCAATACATCATCGGCATCCCCTTCATGCGCGCCACCAGCAACGCCAGCAAGCCGATGCTGACCATGTCGCGCACCTGCAGCGCATCGTGGGTGCGGCGGTTAGCGCCAAGCAAGGCGCGCAGGCATAGCCAGAGAAAAGACAGTTCCGCTTTCCAGCGCGCACCAACTCGTGCCCGCCGTGAAGAGGCGAAGCCCTGGTTATCGGCTGGCGCCGCGCTGCCTTTGCCGACCAGGTGGCATTGCACGCCATGGCGCGGCAGGTATTTTCCGAAAAGGGTCGCCACGTCGGCGCGAAAAGTCGGCAAGGGTTCCGGCACGAGCTGCAAGATGCGTACTGGGCGAGCCATGCTTCATCCTAGCAAGAACTGCTCGATTTCAGCGCCCGGTTCGCCTCGCCCTTCCAGCTTTCCCGCCGCCAGCCGCACGCGCTGTGCAAGTTCGGCGCGCCGCGCCGGTTGCTCGATCGCACGCGCCAGCGCTTCGCGCATCGCGCCTACGTCGTCATGCGGGACGAAGCCCGGGTAGTCCTCGCCGAGATAGGCTTCAATCGACTCGTGGCGGGTCGCGACCAGCGGCTTCCCATGCCGCAGGACGCGCAGCAGGACACTCTGGCCGCAGGCCTCGCCAACGCCACGCAGCGGCATCGCCACCACGCTGCTGCGCGCCAGCAGGCCTTCGAATTCAGCCTCCGGCAGGTCGCGCAGGATGCGGGTGCTGCCGCGCGCCGGCTGGCGTATCTGGTTGCGCTGCGAAGCGACGATCACCAGCGGCGCCGGCAGGGGTTCGGCTGCTTCCAGCAACAGGTCGTAATCGCGATTGGAGAAACCGCCTGCGAAAATACTGCCGTCATCATCCTGTTGCGCGGCCCGGCCATCCAGCTCCTGCCGCCACAAGTGGCAATGCACGTCCTGCGGCGCCATGCCGACGTTCTGGACCAGGTTGCGCGCCTCCCCCGGCGAGAAGGCGATGAAGCCCAGGCCCGGCACGCGCAGCGCGCGCAGCACACGGTCGGCAAGGCGGCGCGCGCGCTTTCCATGCACGAAGCAGCTCATCACCAGCAGGCGCTGCGGTCGCGGCAGCAAGCCCGCCTTGACCAGCGCCAGCACAGGTAGCGCCTGCCAGCCGACCACCAGCAAGCGGTCGGTCTTTTTCCACAAACCGAAACAGCGCAGCAGCTTCGGCGAGAACATCGACATCACGATGGACAGCTTGCCACTCATGCCCTGCGCGCCGGAGCCCACGATCGTCACGCGCGCACCGCGTTCGCGCAGGTAGCCGGTGATGTCGCGATAGCTGCTCGCTTGCGGAAGCAGGACATGGATCATGGCCGCCGCCCCTCCGCCACCACCTCGCGCAAGATCTGCATATACTGCCGGCTCACCACCTCGGCCGTATGTTCCGAGGCGTAGCGCAGCGCGCCGCCATCCTGCAAGGTGCTGTAGTACTCGGCATCGTCATACAGGCGGTTGATGGACGCCAGCATTGCCGGCACGTCCTGCGGCATCATCCCGGTCCATCCAGGCACGATGCTGAAAGTCGATTGCGGGCACAGCACCGGTGTGCGCGTCGACCACGCATCGCACAGGAAGCCCCACCCCGAATGGCTCTCCGTATAGGCGAACCAGGCCGACGACAGGCGTTGCAGCGCCTCGATGCGCGTCACCCCTTCCACATGCTCGACGCGATCGCCAAGCCGTTCCTGCAGCTGCTTGACAATATGCGCATACGGCCCGCGGCCGATCACCACGAAGCGCTCCACCGGCGTGTGCTCGAGGATGGCAGGCACCGTCTCCAGCCAGCGTTCGCAATTCTTGTGGCGGATCAGCGAACCGACATAGATCATTTCGCCCTGCCGCCGCTCGCGCGCCGGCCGCCAGTCCGCCGGCCGCTGCGCGCAATGCGCCGCGTAGTAGGCGCGCCGCCCGCGCAAGCCAAGCGTGGCCAGTTGCGGCAGGTCCGCCGGATCGTTGCTCATGAGCGCATCGACCTGCCCGCACACCTGCCACCAGCGCATGCGCCCCGCAACCCGCCCCAGCGCCGGCACGCCGCCGTAATAGCGCCGCCGCAGCAGCTGCACCGGGTCGGCCGACTCCACCCGCAGCAGCACTGGAACCGGGTACAGTGGCCGCAACAATTCCAGCAGCGGCAAGGTATGGAAGGAATTCACCAGCAAAACATCCGGCTGGAAAGCGTCTGCAATTTCGCGTACCTGCGGCAGGTAGCGCGCGGCTTCGTGCGACAAGGCGCGCAAGCTGGGAAAGAGGCGGTGGATCGGCACACCCTGGAAATTTTCGTAGGCCTCGCCCGGCTCGGAACTCTTGAGCGCCGATACGCGCGACGTCACCACCTCCACCGCAACGCCTTTCGCAACCAGCGGCGGCAACACGTACGCTACCTCATCGAAGGTAGGATTCAATCCGGGATAGATGGCAAGCACTTTCATGAAACCTCGCGCAACAGTTGGCGTCCCAGCACTCGGTTGATAAGCTGTCGATCTTTCTCATCAATTGCACCTGACAATAGCAGCGCTACAGCAAAAACGGCGCACAGCAGCATGGTTCCGACCGCCGCGCCCAGCACGCCCTGCCCCGGCAACAGCCAGGCCACGCAAGCCGCCGCGCCGATTGCCAGCAGTGCGCGCGCCCACCAGCGCAAGCCCAGCGGCCAGGCGAATCCGCGCCGCAGCATGCCCGTCACCACCAGCCCGTTGACGATCAGCTCATTGCCCAGCAAGGCGGCAGGCACCAGCCACAAGCCCAAGGCCGCAGAGCCCAGCCAGGCCAGCAAGGGGAGCACCAGCAAGGAACACAGCGAGGCCAGCGTCCACATGCCCATCAGTCCAACCGCATTGCATACCACGTTGAGGATCAGCCGATGCAGGCGCAGCGCCAGCCAGCCGCACAGCACCGCAAACAGCAGGCGGTATTCGCCAAAGCGCCCGCCGCTGGCCAGCTGCAGCACCAGGTCGCCATACACCGCCGCCACCGCCAGCACCGGCAGCAAGCTCAGGGCGCTGACCTTAAAGACGAAGTGCGCCCAGCGCTGCAATTCGCCGTAGTCGCAATTGCCCGCATAGGCGCCGATCATGCGCGAGCGCACTACCGAGAAAATTACCATGCCGGGCATGTAGTTGCGGATGATATCCGTCAAACGCAGGACGAATCCCAGTCCCGCCATGGCTTCCGGCGCCTGGCTGCGCGCCAGCAGCAGGATCAGGCAGGACGGCGAATACAGGTATTCAACAATGCCGCTGGCATAGTTATGCAAGGCTACGGAGCGCATTTGCGCCTGCGTGGGCGGCGGCCAACCGGCATGCGCGTGAACCGGCAAGCTGCGCGCCGCATGCGCCACAAAGCCCGCCGCCAGCAGCAGCGCACCGGCGCTGGCCGCCAGTTCCGCCAGCAGCAGCTGGCGTGCCGTGCCGCTGCCCATCGCCAGCAAGGCGCAGGCGATCACAGCGCCGCGCAGCACCGTGACCAGCTGCATGCGCGATTGCAGGGCCAGCGCCTCCAGCGTGTTGTCGCGCAGGATGCGCATCACGCCCTCCACCACCAGCAGGATGGCCGCCACACTGGCCAGTTCGGCCGGGAACGAAACGGGCAGCACGCCGGCGCCGCGCGCCAGCAGGAGCCCGCCAGCGACCAGGGCCAGCACCAGCATGCGGCAGGCGGCGACCGCCAGCACCAGGCGCAGCAGCGCCTGGCGGCTGCCGCGCAAGCGATATTCGGGAAGGAAGCGCAGCAGCACCCAGTCGAGGCCGAAACTCGACAGCCCGAGGACGAGTTCCACCAGCGCCATGCCGACCACGTAGTGGCCGAACTCGGCGGACGGCAGCACCCGTGCCGACAACCCAAGCACGCAGGCTGTCAGCACGGCGGTAGGCACCTTGCCTACCAGGAAAGCGGCGATATTACGCCGCGTCTGGGGGCCCGAGTATGGTGCTGTCATAGCATGGCTCAGTCCCCCTGGCGGCTCAAGGCAGCGGCAGCGTAATGGTCTGGCTGCCCACCGTCAGCACGCGGCTGGTGGTGCCGGTGGTCAGCTTGACTGCCGGCTTCTTGCAGCCCACATCGAGCAAGATCACGAACTCGCCCTTGAGCGCGGCCGGGCGCGTGAACGCCGCATGCTCCTCGATACCGGTGCGCGGCGCCGGACCGTCACGCTTGACCAGGGTGGCCCCCGGCGTGATCGAGCGCACGCAGAGCGAGCGGTCGCCGTTGACGATGGTTGCCGTGCCGTCGGCGTTGACCGTGATGGCAACCGCCGCGTGGAAGTTCCATTCCCAGGAATGGGCCACCGGCGCGGTCAGCGTATCCATCACCACTGCCGCGTCCTGGCTGCGGAAATACCACACCTTGCGCCGGTTCAGCGACAACGCGCCTTCAAACGCCGGCGTGGCATCGCCCTCCACATAATCCATGGCGGAGGTGGTCGAGAAGCCGGTAATCTTGCCGTTGCGGCCCAGGTTCACCGTGTTGCCCTCGATGCGCTGGCCGACGCCGTTGTCGTAGGTCACCGCATTGTGCGACTTGGTCGCGCGGTACCAGCTGCTCCACAGCGGCGAACCGTACCAGTCGTAATACCCGGCCTCGATCAGCAGGCGCTTGCCGCCGCTGTTCAGGACGATCGAATTCTGGTCGCCGTGGCTGTGGTTGTACGAACCGTAGGGGCTGGACTTGAAGTACAGCGAGGTACGCTTCACGTCCGCCAGCGAGCTGTGCATGGCGGCCCAGCCCACGCTCGGATAAAAGGCGCCGTTCGGCGGCGGCAGCGCGGTCGTCACGGTATTGACCGGCAGCGGCGAAGGCGCCTGCAGCAGGGTCAGTGGATCTTCCACCCCGACCATGCTGCTGAAGTACCATTTTGCCGCTGGCGTATTGAAGCGCGACGCAAAGGCCTTCAGCAGATAGGTGTTGGGCACGTCTTCGTGGCCATCGCCAAACACGTGGTTCGGCGTGCCTGGCGGGACGAAGTGCGCCATGAAGCGCAGGAAGCCGTCCGACCATGGCTTGCGGTAGATCGACACGCCCAGCGCCTGGCTCAGCGGGTCCCAGATCTGGATCGAGAAATCGGCCGCCGCCTGGCCATAGGCGGTGCCGTTGGCATAGCCGCCTTCCGGACCGCTCCAGGTGTACACCTGGTGCACGTAGGTGCGCACCGCAAAGTCGAACCAGGTCTGCGCCGCCGGCACGTCGCCCAGGTTCAGCGCCGCGATCAGCGCCAGGAAGCCCAGCGTGTTGCCGCCGTGGGCGTCATACGGGTACTGGTCCATGCGGCCATTGCTGCCGGCCAGGTCGTTGTAGATATCCGTGGTACGGCGCGCGATGGAAGCTTGCCAGTTTGCCTTGCGCGTGGCGTCGAGGTTATTCCACAGCATGTCGAGCGCCTTCGACAGCGACAGCGCGATGGTGCGCGTCGCCTGGTCCTGGTTGGCATAGCTGGTCGGCCCGGTCGGGCTCAGCGCAGCCAGTTCGTCGCCGCGCTTGATCGCTTCGTTCAGGTAGGCGGTGGCGATGGCCTCGCCCTGCTTCAGGCGGTACAACAAGGCAGCCGCTTCCACCTGGTGCGCCGTACGGTTGATGCGGTTGCGGATATCGGAGTTCTGGTTGCTGAGCGCCGTGGTCATGGTGCCGCTGCTGATCAGCGGCCAATCGCTGTCACGCACCGGCGCCATGGTCAGGCGCGACTGCACGGTCTCGATCAGGCGCCGCACCTGGTCGCCGCGCTCGGTCACCATGGCCGAGGTCCACTTCAGGTAAGGCAGGAAGTTCGGCGCCAGCGTGCGCGAGCGGCCATGGCGCAGCACATTGTCGCGCAGGGTGGCGTTGTCGTAGACCTCGAACTTGATGGCGCTGCTGTCGATGGTGAAGCTGCGCACGGTCGACCAGTCCTTGGCCACCGCTTCAGCCAGCGGCACCACTGCGGCTTCGGCTGCCGCTTCGATCTGCGCCAGGTTCGAGCCGGCAGCCTTGGCCTTGGCGCGCGCTGCCGCGTCGGCATCGTTCATGGCCTGGGTGCGGGTGAACGGCGCCACCTTCCAAGTATAGATGCCGGCTGTGGCGAAAGCGTGGGTCGGCAGCAGCCAGTTGCGCGGCACCACGTGCTTGATGGGCGAGGCGGTGCCGGGCGGCTGGATGATGACCAGGTACCAGGTGGACGAAGTAGCGATCGGATAACGCGACCAGGAAAATCCCGGCGGATTCTGTGGCTGCAATTGCATCTTGTCCGGCGCCGGGCGCACAGCTTCGATGTTGGGGGAAATCGCCCAGTCGGCGCGGCTCGCACTTGCGAACGTGGCCAGGGCGGCGAAGACTGCATGGGGCAAGAGGGAATATTTAACGAATTTCATGTGATACTCTCCAGACAATTTCGTTTGCGAATCAATAAGTTAACGACTTTTTGATCCGGCACAACAAGGAAAGTCTAACATCACGCATTTCACAAATTCGTTTCCGTGCGACAAAATTTTTGTAACAGTGTCGCTCAGAAATGACACAATCCCCTAGCCTTGGGACGAGCCGAAACGGCACAACTGGACAATCGTCCCCATGCACATCATCAGGAGCAGCTGGGCGGTGGGTTCATCCATCAGCGCGCGGTTATATACGAGCATCATCAGGAACAGCAGCATGGCTGCGACACAGGTATCTGCCAGCGCGAGCTGGGCCACGCTACCTTGTTTTCGGCGCACGTAGCGCCAGGCAGCTAGCAGTGAAAACAGTAGCATGGAGCTATAAGCGAGAGCGCCCAATAGGCCCACATCCCAGAGCAGGATCGCCAGCGCCGTGGCATCGAGATGCAGCGGCTGGTAGCGCTTGGCGACCTCGCCCGCGCCGAGCAGGCCGGACGGTTTGCTGGCGCCCGGTCCGTAGCCGACCAGGCGGCGCGGCACCGAAGCCAGCGGGTCATGCGCCCACAGCGCAAGCGAAGCGGCGCGGCTGATCTCGCCGGTGCGGTAATTGACGTTGTTCGGGTCGAAGAAGTAGCCGCCGCCGCGGTCCAGCTTTTCGGCCATGCTATGCGCCGACTGCACCTTCTTGCCCCAGTACAGCGTTTCGTACACGGTGTACGTGGTGCCGACGAAGGCTGCTAGCAGCACGGCAAAGCCGATGAAGGCGCCGATGCTGCGCAGGATGCGCTTCCGCAGCACCCAGGCCAGCACCAGCGGCAACCAGACGAAAGCAGCCTTCACCTCGCCCAACAGGATGATGGCAAAGCCGGTCGCCTGGAAAGCCCACATCGCCTTGCCCGACATCTGGCCCGCGTTCCAGCGCGAAGCGGCATAGCCCATGGCCAGCACGGTGAACAAGACCATGATTGCACTATTGCCGCCAAAGCCAGGCGTGCCGCCAAAGGTCCCCACGATGGAATCGAAGGTGGTTGTCGTGGCGACGAAAAAGTGCTGGTACAGCACCACAGGCACCTGCACCAGCACGACCCAGAACATCATGCGCCAGCTGAGCTCCAGGTGCTGCTCCTTCCAGCGAAACCAGTACAGGGCAAACAGCACCGAAAACATCGGCAGCATGGCTTTCGCCGCCGAGAAGATCTGCGACTTCGGCACGCGGTTGAACACCAGGCTGATCACGAAGGCCGCCACGAACAACACAGCCGCCAGCTCAACGGTCGAGCCGTCGCCCTTGCGCATGCGCTGCTGCTCGCGCTTGTGCACCACCAGGTCAAGCAGTGCGCGGCAAAAGAACAAGATGGCCAGGCCGAAGGCCAGCCAGGCGGCCGGCCGCAATTTCAGGAAGTAGACGGCCGAACCCTGCAGCAGGAAGGTCAGCACGAACAGGCACCAGAACATGCCATGCAGCGGCAGGACGAACACCATCAGCACCGACAAGACGGCCGTGCCGACGATGGCCACCAGCGGCGGCGAATCGAGCCCGCCGACCACGCCGACGAAGACCGCCAGCAGCAGGAAGGGGAGCAGCAGCATCAGCGGCAGCCCGCGATTGGGACGAACCAGCGCGCGCGGTCCGGCGGCGACGGCAGTTCCCGCTGCAGCCCGGTGGAACAATGGCATGCGCATCGTCGCCCCCTATCCTTCGAACACGCCGACCAGGCGCTCACGCGCGGGCTTGTCGAGCGCAGACAGCAGCGCGCGCACGAACTGGTCATGCAGCGCGTAAGCCGGAGCGGAATCGGCGCTGATGCTCGACACCCTCACCAGCATGCCGTCTGGCACCGTGCCGCTCAAGCCGTAGCGCAATTCCTGCAGGCGCTGGTCGACGCCGGGCATGGTCGCCTTGCGCCCGACCGTAATCCAGTAGGTAATCGGTTCCTGGCGCGCACCGGCAACGGCAAACAAGCGCTTCACCGGCAGCACGCCGAGTCCCGTATCGAGGCTGCTTTTCCGGCCATCGCGCACGGTGAAGCCCTGCGCCGTATAGCAGACCTCAGGCTTGTGCACGCCCATATTGTCGCTTTGGTCGCCACCGTAAGCGATCGACAGCATGATGCGCTCGCCATTGCGGTTGACATAGGTGCGGCCGAGGGTCTGGTTGTAGATCTTGTCCAGCTTGGCCTGCGTGGCGGGATCGACTTGCAGCGGCATCACCCGCGTATCGACCTGCCACTCGCCGAAGGTGCGCGGCACCATCTGCTCCAGGCTGAAGCGCCCAGCCGCATCGGCCATGCGCGCCGTCGGGGTCAAGGCCCGAGTCAGCGCGGCGGAACACACCATCAGCGCGCCCAGCGCCAAGCTCACCATCATTGATTTTTTCATGAGTTTCGCCACCTGACGAACCATTGCAGGAAGGCGTCCACGCCGATAATCAGCAGCAGCGCCGTGATGAAGAGCACCATGCCGGCAAAGCCGTGCAGGAAGCCCTGCCCTGCCGCATCGCCCAGGTAGTAGGTCACCAGCGACAGCGTGATCACGCGGATCACGTTGGCGGTAAAGGAGATCGGGATGATCAGCAGCGCCAGCGCCACGTTGCGGAAGGCCGAGGAATGCCGCACCACGTTCAGGTAAAACAGCCCGAGCGCCTCCAGCGTCAGCAGGGTTTGCAGCCCGGCGCAGGCATCGGCCACCAGCAACTGGTACTGGCCCACCTGCAGGATCACGCCGCTGCGCGCAATCGGGTAGCCCGCCGCATACAGCATGTGCTCCGTCGCCCAGGACACCGCCATCTTCATCGGCATGGTCAGCATGCCGACCAGGGGCCCGGGCAGCGGCACCATGAAGGCCATGAAAAAGAAGGCGAACCACTGCACACGCAGCGCGCCATGGCCGCATTTGAGCATCAGCACCGCGGCCAGCAGCAGGACGAAGGAGGCAATTTCGAAGGCGATGATGCCTTGCGAGCGGCCCAGGATGTAGGCCAGCAGGCCCACGCCCAGCACCGGCCAGCCGGCAGCGGCGGGCTGGCCGTCGGCGCGCGCCTGCATGGCCGGCCATTGCCGGTGCATCAGCCACAGCGCGAGCAGCAGGATGATCGGCCCATGGGCCTGCTCCTCGGTCGCCCACAAGCCGGTGAACAGGCGATAGAAGGTGGGGACATACAGCACCAGCATGCCGGCCAGGACGGGCGACCAATCGGGCAGCGCATCGCGCAGGGCCGCACGCGCTGCGGCTTGGGGGCGGATGGCCAGGCCCGGGTCCACTCAGAACTCCAGCAGCACGGAACCTACCACTTCGGCCCCGGCATAGCGCACCTGCTCGCTGAGCGCCGCCACCTCGTACAGCGAGGTGGCATTGCGATGCACCACCAGCAGCACGCCGTGGGCCCGCGCCATAACCGGCAGCGAGTCGTGCGCCGTCAGCACGTCCGAGGTGTCGTACAACACGACATCGTGCAGCGCCTCAAGCTGGGCATTCAGGCCGGTGAAGTCCTTGCGCGCCAGCAGTTCGGCCGGATTGGGCGGCAGCGTGCCGGCGCCCAGCACGGACAGCGATTCGAACGCATCGATGCGCGTCACCGCCGCCATCGTGGCGCGCCCGGCCAGCATGTCCGACAACCCTGTCTTGCCCTGCAGGTTGAAGATCTCGTGCTGCGAGGGCTGGCGCAGGTTGGCGTCCACCAGCAGCGTGTTCTGCCCCAGCTGCGAGAACACCACCGCCAGGTTGGCGGCGAACAGGCTGGTGCCGGAACCCGGCTCGACGCCGACGATGGCCAGCGACTTGTGGCCGCGTGCAAACCAGCGCAGCATCAGCTGGCCGCGCACTGCGCGCAGCTTTTCGACCTGGCGGCTGAAGGGATCGTAGGCAGCGACCAGACGCGAAGAGAAATACTTTTCCCCGGCCGGGATATAGGGATAGTCGAACTGCCGCGCCAGCACTTGCTGGATGTCGGCCGCGCTGACCATGCCCAGCGCCTGCGCCGCCTCGCCGAAGCGCACGCCGGTTTCCTCCTGCATGCGCAGCACGGCATCGGTATTTTCCGGCGTCAGCTTGCCCGCTTCCTGCAGCAGGGCGCCGATGGTCGCATCGCCCACGCCGTGCGGCGAGGCGGGATTGAAATGCAATGGGCTGTTCATCAGCACCTCCTCAGTTCAGCCGCAGCGTGCGCGGCGCATGCAGGTGCGGCAGGCCGAAGCGGCGCTGGCGCGGCGGATTCCAGTCGATCGTGGCCAGCACCGGAATGTGCACCACTTCGGCCAGGTCGGCTTCCGACCGCACGCGGCGATCGAACATTTCAGACAGCATCGCAATGCCGATGCCCAGCATGCTCCCCAGCAGCAGCGACAGCACCGTGTTCAGTACCACGCGCGGACCAGCCGGCTCGATCGGCGCCACGGCCGGGTTCAGCACCGACACGTCGGACTGGTCGGAGCCGCCCTCGATGCGGGTCTGCGAAGAGCGCTGCGAGGCATTGTCGAAGGCACGCTGGGCGCTCTCGACATCCTTGTTCAGCACATTCATTTCATCGCGCTGGCGGTTCAGCTGCAGCACCTTGGTCTTCTGGTCGGCCAGCGCCGTGCGCAACGCTGCTTCGCGCTGGGCAAAGACATTGGCGTTGTTGCTGACCGAGGAAGTAACCAGGGCGGTCTGCTCATTGAGGCCGGCCCGCAGGCGCGCCACTTCGGCCGCGGCGCTCTGGTATTGCGGGTGGTTGCGGCCCAGGCGCTGGCCCATTTCCGCCAGCTTGGATTCCTGCTGCGCCAGGTTGACGCGCAGGTTCTGCACCACCGGGCTGGCCGTCACGTCCGGCGAAGCGCTGCCGGAGCCGCGCGCCACCGACTGCCGCGAATTGGCTTCCATCGCCTGCGACTGCGCCGCCACCAATTGCGCCGACAGGTCGTTCAGGCGCATCGATTCGACGTCGAGCCGGTTGTCGACGCTGACGATGCCGTGCTCCTGCTGGTATTTCGACAGCTTGGCCTGCGCCACTTCCAGGTTATCGCGCAGCACTTTCAACTGTGCGTTGAAATAATTGGTGGCCTTCTTCATCGGCTCGACCTTGAGCTGCACATTGATCTTCTGGTATTCGTCGGCGAAGGCATTGGCCACCGCGGCGGCAAACTGCGGATCGGAAGCCTTGAAGGTGACGTTCAGCACCGAGCTTTCCTTGGCCGGCACGATATCGAGCTTCTTCTGCAGCAGGTCGGCCAGCCAGTCGCGCACCGTGCCTTTGCCGCCGGTCGACTCGTTGAACTGGGCGATGACGGCCGGGCTTTCGGCCAGCTTGAGCTGGTCCACCACGCGCAGCGCGACATTCTTGCTGCTGATGATGTCGATCTGCGTCGCCATATAGCCGGGCAAGAGCTGGCCCGGCAGGGCCATGCCGGTCAGCGGATCGACGCCCTTGTAATTCATCACCAGCGAACTGGTCGCCTCATACGTCTTGGGCAGCAGCAGGCTGACTACGAGGGTGGCGGCCACCGTGACCAGCAAGGTCAGCAGCACGATCTTCTTGCGCGCCTGGAGGATCAGCAGGAACTGGGCGAAATTCATGACACCTCCTTAGAACCAGCTTTCCTTGATGAAGATGACGTCGTCGGTCTGCACCACGTCCTCGTTCTTGGCGGCGATCACCTGCACCGTGCCGTCACCGCCGCGGCGCTTGATCTTGATGCCGCTTTCAGTGCCGCGCGGGGTCAGGCCGCCGCCCACCGCCAGCGCCTGGCTGACCGTCATGGTGCGCTCCAGCCGGAAGGAACCGGGGCGCTGCACCTCGCCATAGATGTAGAAGCGCGGCGAACGCTCGGCATAGATCACATCGTTGGGGCCGAGCTCGATCTCCTTGTCCAGCGCGCCATTGCGCACCATGTCGACCACGTCGATCACGGTCTTGGTGGTCTTGCCATCGCGGGTGCGCACCACACTCACGGTATCGCCGCCATCGGCATTGAAGCCGCCGGCCTGCGCCAGCATGTCCATCACCCCGCGCTTGCCGCCATCGAGCGGATAGCGCCCCGGACGGTTCACCATGCCCAGCACCGACACTTGCGCGCTCTGGATCTGCGAGACGATGATGCTGACCTGCGCCGTTTTCAGGTAGCCCTTCTTGACCAGCTGCTCGCCAATCGCCCGCTCGGCCTGCTGCACTGTCATGCCGCTGACCTTGACTTCCCCCAGCAAGGGGAAGGTGATCTTGCCCGATTCGCTGACCCGGGTCTCTGTCGCCATGTCCGGGTTGCCGAACACGGAAGCCTTGATCACGTCGCCTGCGCCCAGCGTCAGGTCGGCCGCCTGTGCAAAGCCTGCACCCAGTACGAAAGCCATCGCCACCATCCACATCAGTAGTCGTTTCATGATTGCTCCTCGATCCAGTATTATTTCAGGCCGGCCACACCACGTTCCAGTGCGGTGGCCGGGGCGCCCGCATCCGCTACCGGCGAGGGCTGGTTGATATAGGCGATCTTGGCGCTGGCGCGCAGGCGCTTGACCTCCTCCTCGGCCGACTCCTTGCCCTTCTTGGCGACCAGGTATTGCTCGATCTGCGGCCTGGCCGCATCCAGTTCCACCGGCGAAGAACGGATATCGGCAATGGTGACCAGCATGCTGCGCTCGCCCTCGCGCACGATGAAGAGCTGGCCCTTCGACAGCGCCAGCAACTTGGCCGACAGTTCCGGCGGCAGCTCCGAGCCGCTGCGGCTCAGTTGCGCCTTCTGGTACTTGACCTTGTGCTGGTCGAGCCAGGCTGCCACCTCATCGAGCGAACGGGTCTTGTCCATTACCGCCTTCAACTCATCGTTCACCTCGCGTGTCGGCAAGATGATTTCACGCATGTCGAAATGCTTGCGTTGCGCAAAGAATTGCGGGTTCTGGCTGTAATAGGCTTCCACTTCCGCCGCGGTCGGCTTGGCCGGCGTGCCGAGGCGCTTCTGCATATAGGCTTGCGCCAGGATCACCGAGCGCGCCCTCTCGATCGCCTGCACCACGCGCGGATCGCGGTCGACCTTCTCTTTCGCCGCTTCGCCGATCAGCAACTGGCGGTCGATCAGGGCCTCCAGTGCCTGCTTGCGCGCGGCTTCCTGTTGCGCGGCCGGAGCGTTACTGCGCGACAGTTCGTCGTTCAACTGCATCACGGTGATTTCCTCACCATTGACGTTGGCCAGGGCCTGGCCCGGTTTCTGTTCCGCCTTGCTGCTGCAGGCGGAAACGAGGACCACCAGCATGCCCGCGAAAGCCATATTCGGGTTGATGTGCTTCAAAATATCCTCCCTCGACTGTTGCAACTCATTCTAATAGCGCGACCAGCGCGCACGATTGACTCAGTACGCGTTTTGCCGCTTCAACACCACCTTGACTGTCCGCAAGATGATCCACAGGTCGAGCCACAGCGACCAGTGGCGCAGGTAGTCCAGGTCATAGCGGATGCGCGCCTCCATCTTTTCCAGGGTCTCCGTTTCACCACGCAGGCCGTTGACCTGGGCCCAGCCGGTAATGCCCGGCTTGACCTTGTGGCGCAACATATAGCCCTTGATTAGCTTGCGGTATTGTTCGTTGTGGGCAACGGCATGCGGGCGTGGCCCGACTATGCTCATCGTTCCTTGCAGCACGTTGATAAATTGCGGCAATTCATCCAGCGAGGTGCGGCGCAGGAAGGCGCCGATCTTCGTGATGCGCGCGTCATGGGCAGTGGCTTGCTTCACCACCGGACCGTCCTCCGTCACGCGCATCGAGCGGAATTTGTAGACGATGATTTCCTCGCCA
Source organism: Pseudoduganella sp. R-34 (assembly GCF_049904655.1). Lineage (NCBI taxonomy): Bacteria > Pseudomonadati > Pseudomonadota > Betaproteobacteria > Burkholderiales > Oxalobacteraceae > Pseudoduganella > Pseudoduganella sp. R-34. Next base: position 2,289,216 of record NZ_CP184572.1, on the reverse strand, counting down.
TACAGGCCGTAGCGGCGCTGGCGGAAAATCACCGGGCCTGGTGAACTGATCCACACGGCCAGCGCAATCACCAGCATCAGCGGCGCCAGCGCCATCAGGATCGCACTGCCGATCAGCACGTCGCTGGCGCGCTTGACGATGCCGTCGAAACCGACAAACGGCGTTTCGCAAATCGCCACCACAGGCATGCCGCCCACGCTGTCGAAACGCGCCTGCATCAGGTCAAACACATAAATATCGGGCAGGAAATAGACCGAGGCCGTGGTGTCCTGCAACTCGTCCAACAGCTTGCGGATGCGCGGCTGGGCCGAAATCGGCTGGCTGATGAAGATCATCTTGATGTGGTGGTCACGCACGAAACCGGCGACCTCGCCCATATTGCCCAGCACGGGGTGCGACAGGCCCGACTTGCGGCGGTCGGCAGTACGGTCATCGAAGAAGCCGCGCACGCTGAGGAACAGGTTGGGCATGCGCTCCACGGTGGCGGCGAACTTGGTGCCCACTTCATTGGCGCCGACGATGACCACCGAGCGCACCTCGCTTTCCTTGGCCGGGTCGGTGCCGACATGGCGGGCCGCCAGGTGGCTCATGAGCAGCGCGAACGGCGTCGCCAGGAACCAGCTGAACACCACGGCCTCATCGTAGTGGTAAGCAAGGCCGCTGACATTGCCAAGGAAGACCAGGATCACGGCGGTGACGATCCAGCCCATGAAGATATCGCGTGCATAGGCGGTGATCCGTCCGCTGCGCCAGGTGCGGTAAGGATCGACGTGCTGGTACACCGCCGACGAGATGAAGAAAGCCAGTACCATCAGCACCAGCGAATACCCGGTAAACGGCTCCCCATACACCATCGACGTGGCGTACAGCATCCCCATGATGATCAGCGGATCGAGCACACGCTGGAAAAAGGAGACCAGGGGAATATCGTTTACCGTCATCGTCGCTCCTTGTCATCAGAACTGCACTGTGGCCATGAAGGAAACGCCCTTGGCCTTGTAGCTGCCGGTGCCGATCAGCGGCGTGCCGGTACGGCGGTCCTTGAAGCCGGTCACGCTCAGCTGGACCTTGCGCCAGGGCTGGTAGACCACGCCGACATTGGTGCTGCGCGTGGTATCGCTCGGGTCGCCATTGAAGGTGACGTAGGGCATGCGTTCGAATTTGCGTTTCTCGCGCTTGATCCCGGCGTTGGCCTGCACCTTGGCCGAGAGGTCCCAGGTGGCATTCAGGCTGGCGCCCTTGTTGACGCTGTTGTTGACCACGATGCTTTCCACCGCCGCGAATTCGCGCCAGGTCTCGGCGGAAAAGCGCAGCTTGCTGCGCGGCCGCCAGTTCAGCGTGGCGCGGCCGTTAAGGCCGCTGGTGTCACGCTCGGTAAAGGTATCGTGCTTGCGCTTGGCGTAGCCGGCCAGCAATTGCAACTGCGTGATGTCGCTGTACAGCCAATTGATATTGGCTTTCAGCTCATCCTGCGTATAGTTCTGGTCGAGGAAGGTGGCGCCGATTCGGCGCGGGTTCAGGAAGTTGCCTTTGATATGGCGTGCCACCAGGCCTACCCTGCTGCCGCTCGACGCATGATAGTCGATGCCGACTTCACTACGGTCTTCCTTGCGGTTGTTCAGGCTTTGCGCTTCCAGCTCGTAGTCGAAACGGTCACGCTGGAAGCCGGTGTAAATGCGCCAGCTCGGATGCATGCGCCAGCCGCCGTTGGCGTACTCGCGGCGCTGCGTGCGCAGGTTGCGTTCTTCCGAGTGGAAATCGTTGAACGGCGTCAGCACCTGCTGGTAGCTGCCGCCGATATTGCCGTCGAAGTGGTTGCCCACCACCCAGGCCCAGTCCAGGCTGAAATCCTTGCCGTTGTAATCAAGCTGGTCGTAGTGGTCGAAAGTCACGCGCGAGACTTTCGCTTGCCCGGTAATCTTCTGGCGCCCGATGGGGCGATCCAGCGCAATGCCGGCAATGGCTTGCGTGGCGCGGTCGGAACGCTGGATGCCGTCCGGCGTATTGTCCGGCAGGCGCAGCAGGTTGTCGTCGTAGGTCTGGCCCACGCTGATAAAGGGCTTGAAGGTTTCGCTGATGTCCGCCTGCGCCGGACTGCACGCCAGTGCGGCAGCCAGCGCCAATGGAGTTGGCAGGATGCGCATATTATTTTTAGCCTTATGTAACACTACCAATAGGTCCAGCTGCCGGTCACCATGATCCAGGCAGCCAACAAGCCGTTCGTCACGGCATGCCCCAGGACGGGAGTCCACAGCGTTTCGCTGCGCATGTACAACAAGGTGTAGGCAAGGCCCGCGACAATGCCGGCCAGCCACAAGTTATGTTCGATACCGAACAGAAGAATCGAAATCGCTGCTGCACGCAGGCCGACAGCTGCCGGACGCAACGACAGGAAATCACGTTGTTCCAGCCAACGCAGCAGGAAGGAACGCCAGAACAGTTCTTCCATCACTGGCACCACCAGGGCCGCGCCCAATGCACGCACGGCAACCAGCGGCCAGTCGATGCGGCCATCGCTGCCGGCGGCATCGAAACCGCGCGCAGCGCCAATCTGCATCCAGCTCGCATCGAGTGCAAGCCATAAGACGAAGACACCGGCGCCGATGCCGGCGGCAACGAAGGCGTCGCGCCTGGCAGGCAGCGTGCGCAATTCGCGGTAATGCCTGCGCCACGCCAGCAGCATTGCCAGCACCAGCGCAATCTTGGCGGGATACAGCCAGCGCATGGTGTTAGCGTGCGCACCGAATCGTTCAAGCACGTCGGCGAAGATGATGAAAATAATGAAGGTGGCAAACGGCAGCACGCGCGGCATGGCGCCGCTGCGGGCGCGCAGTGCGAGCACAGGCGCGGCAGCCGCGCTGGCCTGCGGCTGTTGGGAAATGCGCTTAGGTGGCTGCTGTAAAGTCACGATATCTGCCTTCCCGTTGGAAATGCCGAAGCAGGACTGCCTCGGCATTAAGGTTGTCAGATATTACAGCGGGCAATCGTGCGCAAGCGCACGAAAGTGAGAAAGTGCAAAGAGTGGATTGAGTTACATCAAACGTTGTTGCGGGATTCGATTGCTTCCCAACGCTCCAGCGCTGCCATCAGCTCTTCTTCAATCTGCGCAATGCGTTCGTTGAGGCGCTTCGCTTCCGCTGGCGTCTTCTTATAGAAGTCCGGATCGGACAGCGTGAGGTTCAGCGCGGTTTGTTCGTCTTCCAGTTTGGCAATGAGTTGCGGCAATTCTTCGAGCTCGCGCTGTTCCTTGTAGCTGAGTTTTTTTGCCTTGGCTGGCGCCGGTGCCGCGGGCGCGGCCGGTGCTGCGGCGGGTTTTGCTTCAGCCTTCTTCGGCGCGGGTGCAGCGGCAACGCTGGCGTCGCGCACGCGTTCCCAATCGCTGTAGCCGCCCACATACTCTTTCCACTTGCCCTGCCCTTCGGCAACGATCACTTGCGTGACGACATTATCGAGGAACATGCGGTCGTGGCTGACAAGGAAGACGGTACCGGCGTAATCCTCCAGCAATTCTTCCAGCAGTTCCAGCGTGTCGATGTCGAGATCGTTGGTCGGTTCGTCCAGCACCAGCACGTTGGCAGGCTTGGCGAACAGGCGCGCCAGCAGCAGGCGGTTGCGCTCGCCACCGGACAGCGAACTCACCAGCGAGCGCGCGCGTTGCGGCTCGAACAGGAAGTCACCAAGGTAGCTCATGACGTGCTTGCGCTGGCCATTGATTTCGACCCAGTCCGAGCCGGGCGAAATGGTATCGGCCAGCGTGGCATTGTCGTTCAACTGCGCGCGCATCTGGTCGAAATATGCCACCTGCAATTTGGTGCCCTGCTTGATGGTGCCGGCGTCAGCCTGCTCTTCACCGAGGATCAGCTTGAGCAGCGTGGTCTTGCCGGCGCCGTTCGGACCGATCAAGCCGACCTTGTCGCCGCGCATGATGATCGCGCTGAAGTCGCGCACGATGACCTTCTCGCCGAAGTCCTTGCTGACGTTTTCCAGTTCCGCCACGATCTTGCCGGAACGCTCGCCAGTGCCCACTTCCAAGCGCACCTGGCCTTGCTGGTCGCGGCGCGCAGAGCGCTGCTCGCGCAGGCGCTCCAGGCGGCGCACCCGGCCTTCATTACGCGTGCGGCGTGCTTCAACGCCTTTGCGGATCCACACCTCTTCCTGCGCCAGCACCTTGTCGAACTTGGCATTCTCCACTTCCTCGATCGCCAGCTGCTCCTGCTTGCGCGTCTGGTAGGCGCTGAAGTTGCCAGGGTAGGACAGCAGGATGCCGCGGTCCAGTTCAATGATGCGGGTCGCCACGTTATCCAGGAAGGAGCGGTCGTGGGTGATGAACAGGATGCTGCCCTTGAAATCGCGCAGCAGGCTCTCAAGCCACTGGATCGAGCTGAAGTCCAGGTGGTTGGTCGGTTCGTCCAGCAGCAGCACGTCCGGCGCGCCAACCAGGACGCGCGCCAGCGCGGCACGCTTCTTGGTGCCGCCCGACAAGGTTTCCACCAGCACCGAACCATCCAGGTTCAGGCGGCCCAGCACGTTTTCAACCTTGTTATCCAGGTTCCAGGCATCACCGGCATCCAGCAGGACTTGGATGTCGTGCATGCGCTCCATCAACTTGTCATCGTCGCCCTGGCCGAATTGGCTGGTCAGCGCGTCATACTCCTTGCGCAGCGCCGGCAATTCGCCCAGCCCCGCGGCGACGGCATCGTGCACGGTATGGCCCGCCTCGAATTGCGGCTCCTGCTCCACGTAGACGATCTTCAGGCCTTGCTGCATCACCAGCAGGCCGTCATCCAGCTTTTGCATGCCGGCGATAATTTTCAGCAAGGAGGACTTGCCGGTGCCGTTACGCCCGATCAGGCCGACCCGCTCCCCAGTCTCGAGGGAAAATTCAGCGTGGTCCAGCAGGGCGTGGTGGCCAAAAGCCAGTTGTGCAGATGTTAAGGAAATGACAGCCATGGGGTGCAAATAGGGACAGAAAAACAAGCATTTTACCTGTTGCTAGCCTGTCAGCTATAATTGCGCTCGCTTTGCGTCCTCCCCGTAGCACAATGGATAGTGCACATGCCTCCTAAGCGTGGGATACTGGTTCGATTCCAGTCGGGGGGACCAAACAGCACTCTCACCCGATCTCACCAACTCGCAGACAGCCCGCCATTACTGGCGAAATGCCAATTCCTATTGTCTTGCGCAGTATCAGCCTATATCATGTCATCGCATCGAGATACCGTCATTTTTGACGGTACAGCCTCGACCACCCTCTTTCTTATACCGTCAGATACAGCGCATGGCTCTCACTGATACCTTCGTACGTCAGGTCAAACTAGTCAAAAAAAGTGGCGACAAATACAGCGATGGCGACGGGATGTACCTGTTGGTTCTCGCTTCCGGCAAGTATTGGCGCATGGATTAACTCACCCCGACGAGGCTGGCAACGATGCTTGGTGGTAGGGCATGGCTGATCGACATCGTGCCCGTAGCTTGCCTTGGTGGACGAGTACGTCCCCTCCTGAAGTGCTCGCGCGCGCACGAGGGAAATTATCAAGCATTGTATTTCCGAGCTGGCGTGCTGGCCTGCAGGCATTGCCATGAATTACGATATAGCTCGCGCTTGGCTGCCAACTCCAACGAACGGCTCCGCATCAGGCGCATCAAAATCGAACGTGGCCTCCAAGGTCCAATGGCTTTAGGCCAATGCGCCGAAGCGGTCAACACCGCAAAACGTTCTTGCGGCAGCTCACGGAGTGGCAACGCAGCTTATGAGTCCTTGTATTGTAGGATTTCGCGCAAGAAGGTCCGCAACAAATCAAGGTGTTCCGGCGCTCGCTGGACAAGCCAGGTAAAGAGCTGAGGTGTATGGGTCGTTTTTCTGAATTCCACGCGCGCCTCGCTCACCGATCCAAAAATGTTCTTCAAGATTTTGGCACCGTCGTCCGAGTGCTCTAGCGCCAGCTCCGCATCCAACGCAGCCTGTACTTCCTCGACCGACAAGGACTCACCTGCTGCATTGAGGACGGCCACTATAGCTCCGGCATGAAGGACATAGTTCTCAAGCATCGCTTTCGGCAAGAACCGTAGTCGCCCATTGGTGTCACGCTCCAACTTGCGGCACTCCCCTTCTTTACGCTTTTCGGTATCAATTAGAATTGCCACGGCTGGAGGTACAAGTGACAGGGAAGTGAGCCGTTCATAGGCGTCAACGACTTCCTTGACCTCCTTCCCTGTCCGGTCGAATTTACTGGTGTGTTCAACGCGAAGTACAGCAATGCCTGCGGCAATGCCTGGACAGAATGTCCTCAGAAGTTCAGGGACAACAAGTTCCTCGGTTTGCCCCTCCACCCACAGTACACTGTCACGTCCATGCAAGTCCGTCATGCGAATACCGAGCGCAGCCAAGTCTCCACGTAGATCCTGAACTTGCGCACCCCTAACCTGCTTCACTTGGGTTCGGCCATCCTCTGCCGAGAAAACGGTCACAAAGGTCGGAGATGCAGCAGTCAAAACATCTGCCGAGTGGGCAGTAAGAATGTATTGGTGCTGTGCTCCTTCTGCGGCTAGGATTTGCAAGAGCTCACGCAGCGCTTTGGGATGCAAGAAGGAATTCGGCTCGTCAATTGCGATGACTTGAGGATGTCGCGAGGTCAGTAGGATGTAAAGAATGGCAATAACGTTGCCAATACCTGCGCCCATCTGACTCAAGGGAACCGCCAAGTCATCGCGACGCTCCTGCGGAATGCAAGGCAGACATCTTATTTCCCATTGATTCTGTGCGACAGCAGGAGCCTGAACCCATCGAACGGTCGGAAATACTCTGTGCACGAGGCGACAAAGTGTTTCATGACCATGCGAGTCATTTAACTGCAATTGACTCAGGCAGAACGCCAAATTTGAAGCATCAGGTGACAAGACTGGGGGTATGCCTGTGAAGCCAGCGTGGGCCGCAGGGAAACGCTGCGCAGAAAATCGATAGAAGAACCTTCTGAACGCATCACCAAATCGAAGCTGCGCCGGAATCCCACCAAAGTTGAAGACATTGCATTCTGAAGGCTGCTCTTCGCCACCGTTAAACTTCAAGCTCAGCGTCAGGACATTGTCATTGGAATTCGTAAATTTTGTCTTGGACTCACCCAACGCCGACCGCACCGAGAAGGACTCTAAGCCGCCTCCGAAGTTCAAGGTGATGGCCAATTGAGGATCATTTTGGATACGATTGAACGCTTCACGCGCATGATCTCCGCTGGTCATGCCGTGGTTATAGTTGTCAGGCAATGGGATTGCGACTTGATTACCAAATAGTGCGCGCAACTCCGACACTGACGTACTGATCGTCACACCTAAACGACTGTTTCCAGAAGGCGCATCGCCGTATGCGGGCAAATTCCATAGCGAACGGTGTAGTACTTGCGTGCCGAGCTGAAAATCAAGCGCTTCCAGGGCCGTGGTCTTACCAGAATTATTACCGCCAATGAAAAGGTTGAATCCCTTACCGATCTCAATAGACTGGGTCTCAAGGTATGACTTATAGTTGCCAACGGTTAATTTTTCGAGTCGCATGTGAAATAAAGTAACTAAAAGGCAACTGTAGCACAAGGAAAGCTCATTGAGCCTGAGCAGCAACGCAGTGATCAATCTCATGGGCTGTGCAATAATTTCCGAAAAGGAGCCAACCATGCAAACCAAATCGACGAGCACGCTCGAACGCCTGCGGCAAGCCGGAGTTTCGGACGAACAGGCCAGCGCCCTAATGGAAGTTATGGATGACCTAGTGGAAGCCGGGCTAAACGAACGCTTAGGGCTGACCCCACTGGACTCCAAATTTGAGCACCAGCAGGCGATCTTGGGATTGAAGATTCGAACTGCTGCGTCAAACACACGTACGCAGCTCTACAAAGAGCTCGGCGGCACGGCGATTGTCACGCTGGCACTGCTTTGCTCTCTTGAGCAGATTCCCCAGCCACTGACAGCATTTCTCGTCATCAGCGAGGTCAACTTGGCGCTCGCAGCGATGTAAATCGGCAGAGTTGCGGGCTGAATCACCCGAAAAATCACCCGAGTCCCCAGCAAGCCCGCATCCTGCCTAGACTTGATGGTTCCTACAACAGGAAACTTCGACAGAACTTGAAGAGAGAGACAGCGAATGTATAACAGCATCCCGAAGAGCAAGGGCCTCCTCTTCGTCACCAATGACCTGAGCCAAATGCTGCAGGCGACACGGCAAAACATAAGAGTCGAGGTCGATGCGCTAGAAGCCAACCGACTTCTCAACACCGCTCCCGAAGAACTGAAGAAGTACCTTGTGGAGAAAAACTCAGTTGCTCACGTTGCGCTGAAACGCGACGAATGGTACGCCGATACCCAGGAGGTGCAGGTGGACGTAAGGTATGACAGCCGCCGCTGGATTGACGACACCAGTCGGCCAGTGCTCGTGCCTGGCGAGCGAGTCGAGGTGCGGGTGCCATTTGACGGTGAAGCAGAGCTTTTCTATGCACATGCCAATACTTGGTCATCGAACCCGCCGCGCGGCGTCATCCAAAATAATGAGCTGATACTGCGATTTGAATTTCCGGCCGATCAACCGGCAGACGTACGACCTAACGTGGATCGAACCCTCAAAGACGTTGAAGAGCACCTGGGTTGGCAAAGGCCCATGATTGACGCTCACAACGCCCAACTACCAAACGTGGCAGAAGAGGCAATCAATAGCCGCCGCGCGCGCCTATTGGCGCAGTCTGAACGCGCTGAGGCGTTGGGCATCCCGATTAGGCGACGCACTGATGCCCCCACAACTTACGCCCTTCCTGCGAGCCGCAAGAAGGCTGTACCTACTCTACCGCCTGCTGCGTCCACGCCGTATCGTCCAGAGCCCACATGGCCAATGGAACAGTATGAACAGGCTCTCAAGATCATGCAGGATATGGCGCTGGTGATGGAACGAAGCCCCGAAGCGTTCAAAACGATGGGGGAGGAAGATATACGCCAACACTTCCTTGTTCAACTCAATGGTCAATTTGAGGGCAAGGTCACTGGCGAGACCTTCAACATGAGCGGGAAGACTGACATTCTCCTCCGAGAGGGAGACCGAAATGCCTTCATCGCCGAGTGTAAATTTTGGAAAGGACCAAAGGCTTTTGCGCAAGCAATCGATCAACTTCTTAACTACGCGACGTGGCGAGACAGTAAGTTGGCGATCTTGGTTTTCAACAGAGGCATTGAGACATCTACGGTCCTGGCTGGCATTGACACAACCGCCAAGGCCCACAGCAACTTCAAGCGCGCCATCAATTGGCCACACGATAGCGGGTTCCGCTACATATTCCACAGCAATGGGGATGCGAATCGCGAGATGACGCTAACTATCCTAGTTTTTCATGTGCCAAAATAACCAGAACAAGGCTCTGAAGCGCCCCCTCCCCGGAGGGGGGCAGAAAGCGCGCTCCACTCGCGACATCCGAACATTCCTACCTTCAAAAATTTTTTCGCGTAGTGGATTAGAAATTTTTCAGCTCATATGAATTCAGATCCAAGGTCGAATTACCACTCCACCGCAACAATGGTGAAGTCATCACCCCAAGGCACGCCATGGAATTCCTCTGCTTGTTCATCACCATACTCGGGGTTGTCTGAGGTAACCTGACTTTTTCGGACACTCTCGTTTGTTAAACTTAGCAACGGGAGAAGCATTTATGAAATCGAAGACATACACACCGGAGTTCCGGGCAGAGGCGGTCAAACTAGTCCTCGCACAGGGACTGACGCTGGAGGAAGCCGCGCAGCGGCTCGACATTCCTAAGGGAACACTGGGGACTTGGGCTAACGCTGCAAAGCGAAGCAATGATACTGGGGCTGCTCCCGGTAGTCGCAGCGTGGCGGAGCTTGAAGCGGAAGTGGCTAGGCTGCGCAAAGAATTGGCCGTTGAACGCATGGAGAAGGAAGTGCTAAAAAAAGCAACGGCGTACTTTGCAAGGGAGTCGCTGCCAGGTACGCGTTCATGAAGTCGGTGCGACTCGACGGATACCCGACGGATTTGCTTTGCAGGGTCTTCAATGTCTCTCGCAGCGGCTTTTACGCATGGCAGGGGCGCAAGCCGTCCCGCCGCGCTCAGGAGGACGCCAAGCTGAAGGTGGCGATTCAGGCCGTGCATCAGCAATCGCGCGAAACCTATGGCACGCTGCGCGTTCATCCTGAACTCCAGGAGCAAGGATTTGAGGCCGGGCGTGATCGCGTCGCCAGGTTGCGGACAGAACTTGGTCTGCGCTGCAGACAAAAGCGCAAGTTCAAGGCCACCACCAATTCCGGGCATGACATGCCGGTCGCGCCGAACTTGTTGAACCAAACGTTCCTGCCGACGCGGCCAAACGAAGCCTGGGTGGCAGACATCACCTACATCGCGACTGAGGAAGGCTGGCTCTATCTGGCCGGCGTGAAGGACGTTTTCACCTGCGAGCTGGTGGGGTATGCGATGGGGCCACGCATGACGCAGGACTTGACGGCGCAAGCCTTGTGGCGGGCTGTGCGCAACAAAAGACCGGCGGCGGGATTGATCCATCATTCTGATCGCGGCAGTCAATACTGCGCCGAGAAATACAGGAAACTGCAGAACCAATTCGGAATGAAGACTTCGATGTCGCGCAAGGGAAACTGCTTCGACAACGCGCCGATGGAGAGCTTCTGGGGCAGCTTGAAAAATGAGCTGGTTCATCATCGTCGCTTTGCATGCAGGGCTGAAGCGCAGGCGGCCATTACGGAGTACATTGAGATCTTCTACAACCGCCAGCGGCGTCATTCGCGCCTTGGCTACAAATCGCCGGCACGCTTTGCGGCAGACTTCAACAAGGAAGTGCTGGCAGCTTGAGACGAGAGTGTCCACTATTGACAGTACACCTCAGTCGCTGCCATAAGCGGTGGCATCAGCCTACACATTCAAAAAACTGCTCGAATCACCCAGGCACCGTACGGGCCGCGCCATGGGGGCCTCGAATGCCCTAAGGAGAACGAACCCAACTGCATCGCCCAAAAGGCGCTCAATGAGCGCTTCGCAGAGATCATGCAGGTCTTGGATCGAATCGAACGAAAATTCGAGTTGCTCATTCCCAGGGATAAATAGCACGCGGGCCACGACGACCTAGCCCCTACTTCAAATTTCTCACGTCGCTAGAGCGGCATCCAAACCGCCTTCGTCCACGATGTCCGCAGGATCAAATAAGCCCGCCGCTTCAATGGCAGCACGGGCCAGATCGATGTCCTGCACAAAAATGACAACTGCGAGGTCGCGAGTCGCGCGAGAGCAGCAAACATAGAATAGGCGTCTGGTACGTTCGATCACGCTATCGACACCGGCCGCAATGTTCTCTTCGTCAGTTTCGGAGCGTGGGGCAATGCCGAAGTATTTTTCGTAGGAAAACTGCTTCTGCCCCTTACCCTCTTCATCGTCAATCAAAACAAGCACTCGTTCAAACTCGGCACCCTTGACGCCTTGCTGAGTCGCGAATGGTGATAGGTCTTCAAGGTAATGTCGATACCCCATAAGCTCGCGCGCCGGACATGCCAGGCAGGCGATCACTGGCGGCACCTCTGGGTCATCGTCGGCAGCGAGACCTTCTGCATCTTCACCAAGATACTTCGCCCATGATTCGTCAAGTTGCACCAGCCCCTCGTTCGATGCGAAGACAAGGACTTCCCGGAGGGTGGTCTCATCCGCGTGCATGAGACGGGAAAGCTCCGCAGTCGAGTTCTGCAGCGTTCTCAGAACATCCGATGCGTTCTCACCTGCCAGGCCCGCCGCGCTTAGCGAAAAACATTCGGCGCGCAGCAAGGTCATCACGTCGAAACTGCGACGCTCCCGCACAGCCGTTGCCAACGGCAACAGATAGTTCAAGAATGGACGCAGCGGCCACGTCGTGCCGTCCTTCAATCCTTCCTTGATGCTTGTGGGAGCCTTGTCGTTTAGGGCTGCATAGAGGCTTGGGAAGCCGAGCCTGGCCGCAGCCATGCGGTGTACAACTACAAGCATCCGCACATCCGATTCCGGCTCTCCACTTACCCAATGATCGTCATGGTGGACCCGCTGAAGGTACTCACGGACCATTGCCACTTTAGCTGAACGGTGCTCATCTGCCCTAAGCACAAAGATTTTTGCCGAGCCTATAACCGGCGTTTCAATCCCATCGGCCAATGCCATCCGACCGCGCGTCTGAATTAATCCATCGCCCGGATGGCGGACAGCATTTACAACACGCAATACACGCTGCGGACACCTAAAATTCTCAGGCTTCGTAATCCTCTGCCAGTTGGCGAGAGGATCGATTGAACCTGCACCATCCATGTAAATCTTCTGCATCGGGTCGCCAAAGAAGCCCAAGCAGAAGTCAACCGGCGTAGTCTCAGATATGCGTCGGAAAGCGGCAACAACGTCCGGCCTAGTATCCTGACTTTCATCGACAAACAGGACAGGGTAGCGACTTGCGACGATGTCTCGGAGAAGCTGACTCTCTTCGATTAGCTGAACCGCCGCCGCAATGACGTCAGAGTGGCCAAGGATGCCGCGCCCAAAGTCGCTGCCGGCTCCATAATCGAAATGCGTCAGGCCATCGACTACCTCCAGGTTATGCCTGTATCGAGCGATATCTTTCACCAACTGCTCTCGCGTCGCCGGACGAGTCCTGGGTTTGTCGTGGTGCTCTTGCGCCTCAGCGATTTTTTCTTGAATTCGCGTGACTACCCATCTTTTCAAATTACTCTGGAATGGTCGGATCACCGTCCACAAAAAACTGTGGATCGTGGATACATGGAACAGCACATCACTGCCCACGTCACCCCATATTTCCTTCACTGCGACTTCAGTGTACGTAATACAGGCAACCCGTTGGCCCCGGGTCTTCAATTCAGCTCGTCGCGTTTGGCTTAGGTGGGCAAGCGCCTTTACCAGCGACGTTGTTTTCCCCGAACCCGCCCCCGCAACCATTACGAAGCTGCGTTGTGGTCGCGCATCCAGGCAAGCGCGGAGGTCTAAATCTGCCTGTGTATCAGGCTGCCCGACGCGGCTGGTCATGCTACGGGTCCTACGTTAGCACGCAGAGCCGCAGCTTCAGCAGGTGGGATCGGAGCCACCTGTTCCTCCAGCCACTGAAGCCCGTCCGAGATATAGCTTGGCACTGTCCATGCGTTGGGGTCCTGCGCCAGCAGCGCAAGTGCAAAATCAGTTTTATGAAAACTCGCATTCTTGACTTTTCGATATAAGCTCTCAGCGATGCCGGCAAGGTCCAAATTGTTACATCCTCTGACTCGTAAGCCGAGGTCTTTGCGCTCTATATTCTGGCACCACTGGAGGTTTTGCAATGCAAACGCCTCTTCTAATGTCCTGCCAGTTCGACTCTCCGTTGCCCCTCGCCACGTCACTTCAACCGGCGTCTGATATGACACACGTACAAGCGCACCACCTGCAGCGCCTCGCAGTTGCGTTCGCTGTTCAGCGGTCGCAATCAAAAGATCTGCAATAGTGTTACGCCCAGGTAGCCACTTCACTAGCGTTTGATTGGACGTTTGTGCGTCGGCCTCATGGACCATACAGGCACTGCGGCCACGTCGAATTACTTCTGCCTCTTCTCCCGCGTCATCGATAGCAGGCTCGGCATCGGCATCATCCTCATCGAGTTCACCTTCGCCCGCCTCCGCACCGACGTTAGGGGGAAGGACGCTGTCGATGTCGGTCACGATCAAAGAGGTGAGACCGAGGAAATCTATGAGACCTTTGAACCGATGCCCGAATGCGCCACCAATCTCCAGGATACTCAAGTACGACGACTGCAGACTAGGGGCTGCCTTCGCAATCATCTGCGGCATCAGGAGCCGTTCAACATTGCCTTCTACCAAAATCGCGGCGTCCGCGAAGAATAGGTCACAGTGCGTGAGTCTCAAATACCGCTCGAGGAAATCCCTGGTCCGGTCGCCAGGGTCAGCAGGGTCGTTAGCGGTTTCGTAGAACGCTGCCATGCTCAGAACCTGGGTACGCTGAACATTCACATCTGCAGTGCGGCGAAAATAACGAATCGGTCGAAATCCACGCTCAAAAAGGACATGAGGGGAATGTGTAGAGATGACGAGCTGGCTGGTGCAATGTGGTGTATCTGCCTCCGGCAATGTAAGGAGGTCCAATACCTTTCGGATGAAGACTTGCTGCAATTGTGCATGCAAATGGGCTTCAGGCTCCTCGATGAAAATCAAATGCAGCGGCGGGCGATTCTCCTCAATGTCTAGCCACTTGGCATGGACATCGAGCAGCTCGACGACCATATAGATCAGATTCTTGAACCCCAACCCATTGTAGCGATCAGGCAAGGTACCTACCCCTTCCTCGTCGGCCAATGTGCCAACTGCATAGTGAACACGAGCACCGTCATGGCTGCTTAGAAGCGTGGCAGGATTTAAGGCAGTCCTTATTAGCAGATGGGGGTTGTTGACGCCGGGGTAGCCAAGATCGGCGAGACGTTCAAGCGTCGGGCCAAAGACACGTTCCAGATGATCATTCAACAATGTCTCGGACTGGTACAACGCACGCTGTGCTTCGTGATCCTCTCCGCGCTTCTCGAGATTTCGCTCATAAAAGCGGCTTAAACAACGCGAAAGATCTTCGGATCGAGAGCCACCATTGGAATCAGATAGATGGCGCTGTGCATGCAGGCAATCGACCTTGACTAGGCTTGCAAGGACATCTTTTCCGCTGCGCCCCTTGTTGGACATTAGACGCAAAGGCGTATATCCATCAACAGGCTCTAAGTTACCGTCGAATTGCGCAATGTCCAGCACGTAATACCGCAACTCAAAATCCCGCCACAGGCGATCAACTGTGCCATCTGATAAGAAGTCGCAGAGAGTACGTGGCAGAGGGTCGTATTCATCCCCACCAAGCGCTGGGGCAGGCGGCGCATCCGCTTGCGCTGGTGCTTGGTCTGCCGGTTGCACTTTCGCCTGCCTGGCGGCCGCTCTCGCCTCCTGGAAACTTGTCCGTAACGCTGCTGCATCTGTCGCAGCAAGCTCCACGCGAATCCCTACCCTACCGCCCTGCCACTCAAGACTTGGGAGCAAATCCACAACTCGGTGGAGGTCAACGGGCTTAACGTTGAACCAGATGTCGATGGAGATTGTTGGCAGCGCCCCGCCTCCAACCCCGTCGCCAAATGCGTTAATTTCTTCCCAGCATTCGGCACTAAAATCATGCAGCGCAAATCGACTCCTACTTGAGGATGTGAACATCTGGAGCGCATGCGCTGCTGACGTCTTGCCGCTGTTGTTCGCACCAACGAAAATGGAAATATCCGATGCAAGGTCGATGCGGGCGTCTTTAAGACGCCGGAAATTGCGAATCCAAACGGTCTCGATGTGCATAGTTCTCGTTATCCCGGTAGGTGATAGCGGCCCAGCCAACGGTTATTTGGCCTCATGGGTCATGTGGTCGCCAAGCAAGACAAGATACCATCTTGATCAGAAAAGAAAATCACCAAATGTCACAAGCATCTTAACTAGGGGACGAACTGTAACTCACGGCGTGCCATGGGTTAAGCCTGGGCACAGGCGGTTCATAAGAAAGCCAAGACCTGTGCTTTTCAATGCAGTTCTTCGCCAAGGGCCCGAACTTGTTGGTCTCTTTGCTGAGCCAACCGCTCTATCTTGACCGCTCGGATTTCGTTGTGACCATCTGGTGGTACCGCTTTGAGAACTGCCACCGCTTCTTCAAAGCGGCCAAGAAGGCGTAGTATCTCGCCCTTCTGAACCTGTTCTGCCGCAGTCATTGCGCGGGCATTAAGCAGATCAAGCAACGCTTCCATATTTGCGAGCTCCTCAACTTCAGACCAGTGAGGCGCATTAAGGACACGGACTTCAACCGAGCCATTTCTATACCTATTGTTCAATGACCACCAGATGCGCCTACGAAGCCATAGGAGCCTCTCTGAGCGCATGCCGACCGAGTTGGCTAGTACGTGTACGACGTCATCGAACGACACGGCATCAGCGCCCTGTGCGCCCAACCATCCATCAGGAATCTGGAGCCAATTGCGCTCCTCTTCCAGCCGGCCTTTCGGATCACCTAGCCACCGTGCCCACAGCCGCTCGACAGGGCCAATGGGATGTGGACGTTTTGGCTTGACGCCCAGCGGTTGCAAATCGTCAATCCAGATCAATGCAGCGCACGAAGAGCATCGCATGAGGGGACTAAGTCCCACCGACCACCATGACGTGGGCGCGCCATCCGACCAGTCACGAGCGCCGCTGAAGTTGATGGACTTGAAGCCCGAGCGAGTGAAGTACGTAGCGCAGGCTGGGCACGTATATACCTGGGGATCGGCGAGTCGGGTCATGGCATCAGATGATCCTAACGGTTAGTCAATTTCTCTCGCTGTTCCTTGGCTTTCTGCTTCGCCTCCATAGAGTCCTGCCGTCGCAGCAGCTCAAAACCATCTTCGCGAGAATCGATGAGTTTGTGCAGGACTAGTCGTGCAATAATCCCGCCGGTTTCTCGACCTAGCAGCGTTGCCATGGCGCGGATCGTGCTGCCAGCACGATACATAGACTGGAGCGTTTTGTCATCGTAATCGTCCCATGGCTTGCCCTTTTTCTGAGCATATTCGAGCAGCGCGAGGATCAGCCGTTATGAAAGCGGTGTTCATGAGCCTCCGGGCAGCTTTGCGGAGGCTTTGGCGAACATATTGAACGTCCCAGCGGCATACTTTTACTGTGCCGATGATCGCCTCGCCGAAGTGATCTTGCTGTACTTCGATGTGGAGGAAGGGGCGCGCGAAGAAATCTTGCGAACAGCGCGTGAGCTTGCAATGCAGAGGCAGACTCCCCCAGGCTGAGCACCAGCCCTGCCTGACGGTATCTATGACGGCAGATAACGCGCCACCAAAACATCAAACCGTGCAAACATCAGGACTCCAAGACATTTTTCGATTCCAGTCGGGGGACCAATCGGCACTCTCACCGCATTTCACTCCTCACCCCAGACATCCCGCAACTGAAGGCCAAGCGCGTTTCCAGTTGTGCTGCGCTGTCTCATCCATTCCAACGCATTCCCTCTCCGGCACATAAGCCTGAAGCCGACGCACGCCGCCGCGTCCAGTCCGGCGGATCGGGAGCCTCGTACTGTGCGAGCTGTTTTTTTTTATATCATGCTAAAGTTGCAAGTTGACCGACAGAAATATCTTGCCCTGAGCCGCCTGACGACCCAAGCGCTCAATTTGACTTAAACGGAGTTCCATGGACTTGTCCGATCCATTCGCATCACGAGACCGCTTCACCCAAGCCAACCGTCCCATCCGTCTGCGCCTGTTCCCCGCCAAAGGTAGCGCCCTCGCCGCCGAAGATATGCTCATGGTCCAGTGCGTGAGCGGCGTCGAAGCGATGTGCGGCGATGGTATCGAATATCGCCTGCTCTGTGTATCCACCCAAGCCGGCCTGCCCCTCAAGCAATTCGTCGCGATGCCTGCCGAAGTGCAATTCGTCACCGCCGCCGGCGCCCTGCGCTCCGTATGCGGCATCGTCCAAAGCGCCACGGAAGGTCACAGCGACGGCGGCTGGGCCACGTATGAACTCGTCATGCGCGATGCCCTGGCCTTCAAGGCGCTGCACACAAACACCCGCGTCTTCGTCAATATGAGCGAAGTCGATATTGTTCAGCAGAACTTGAGCGAATGGCGCCAGACCAACCCCGTGCTGCGCGCACCTTCAGCTTCGACTTATCGGGCGTGAGCGCCGCCAAGCATCCGGCGCGGGCGTTCACCATGCAGGCGAACGAAAGCGATTCCCAGTTCATCCGACGATTGCTTAGCCGGCGGGGCATTGCCTGGTTCACCCGCCCCGGCCCCACCAGCAACTCCGGCAGCGACCACGTACCCACCCATGTCATGGTCATGTTCGACGACGTCAGGACGCTCCCTCAGGCAGACGCCACTGTCTGGCGCTTCCACCGCGCCGATGGCACCGAAAAAGCCGACAGCGTCACCGCCTGGAGTGCGACCCGCACCCTCGCGCCCGGCAACATCACGCGCCACACCTGGGATTACAAGACGGTGCAGCTGGATTCCTACAGCGACCCGACCGCCCTCGACCAAGGCGAGCTGGGCAACCAATGCGCCGTCAGCCTCACCGACAACCTGGTCGAGGCGCCGCATATTGGGGAAGACAGCGCGGATTTTCAGTACCTGACACGCCTGCGCATCCAGCACCATGAATACGAGAGCAAGAAATTCTATGCCGAATCCGACCAGCGCACTGCCTGCGTCGGTGCCTCATTCAGCCTGACCGGCCACGCCGAAATCGACGCCCACCCGGCCGAAGAACGCGAATTCGTCATCACTGAACTGCACGTCACCGCAGAAAATAACGTCCACCCGGATCTCAGCGACAAGGCGCGCCGCCTGTTCGCCCGCAACGGCTGGAACACAGCATCGGCGACTGGCTTCGACCCCGCAGCGCTAGAAGAAGCCAGCGGCGAACGCAACGCGCGCTACAGCAACCGCCTCACTTGCGTTCGGCGCGGCATTCCGATCGTCCCGTCCTACGATCCGCGCACCGATCTGCCGGCCGTCCATCCCATGAGCGCCATTGTGGTCGCCGGGGATGCCGAAGGCGATGAAATCCTGTGCAATGAACTGGGCTGCGTCAAGGTCCGCTTTCCGGGCTACACGATCGAAGCCGGCAGCCGCACTGATACCCGCGGCGGCGATTCAATCGCCCACAGCACCGTTCCTGGCTCAGCGTGGCTGCGCGTAGCCACGCCCTTTGCCGGGGAAGGCTACGGCATGATTGCCCTGCCCCGGGCTGGCGACGAAGTGACTGTTCTATTTCTTAATGGGAACTGCGACAAGCCGATTATTGTCGGCAGTGCTTTCAACGGCCGCGCGCTGCCGCCGAGGTTCAGCCGCCAGGGCAGCTTGCCCGGCAATAAATCGCTGTCGGGCTTCCTGAGCCAGGAGCTGCAAGGAACCCGCCATAACCAGCTGCGCCTGGACGATACCAACGGCCAGATCAGTGCACAACTGGCGAGCGAACACGGGAACACCGAGCTGAATCTCGGCTATTTGACGCACCCGAGAGCCGACGGCAAAGCCGAACCGAGAGGTGAAGGATTTGAAGTGGCGAGCGAAGCTGCCGGTGCCTTGCGCGCATGTTCCCTGCTGCTGACGGCCGAACAGCAAAAAGGCGGCTCCGGACCGCAATTGATGCGCGAAGCCATTATTCAAGTGCTCACGGCAGCACTGGACCAAGTGCAGCGCCAAGGCGATCATGCCGGCGAAGTCGAAGCCAATCTGCCGGAAACGGGCCGCGATAACATGCTGGTCGAAGAAGACAGCAAACCCGGCGCCAAGACCGATGCCGGTCATCAAACCCAATTAAAGGAAGCGGTCGACAATCTGGAGCGGGGCTGGAATACCGACCCGAAGGGCAGCAGCGGACAGGGCGGGCAGCGCGGCAAGCAAGGCATTCTCATGCTCGGTTCCACCGATGGCACAGCCTTGACCAGCCAGGGCAGCGTGACCATGGCGGCCAACACCAACCTCGACCAGGTAGCGCAACGCGACACAAACCAGACGACAGGGCGGCGTTGGATTCACAATGTCGGCGAGTCGGCCAGCCTGTTCATTGACGGCGGCAAGGCGAAGATCAAATACACGTTCAAGACCACTGTCGCCAAGGGCGACATGCTGCAGCGCGTGCTGGCGGGCAAATACGAGGTCGAATCGAACGGCGATATCGTGTTCAAGACCAGGGGCAAATACATTATCGAGGCGGAGCAAGGAGTTTGGATCAAGGGAGAAGGCGGGTTGATCCATGTGGGCAACCGGATCGATATCCACAACCCTGGCGCCCTGTCGCTCAAGGCGGCGGACTTTGACCTGGCGGGACCGGCCAGCGGCAGCACGTCGTTGACACTGCCCACTGGAACGGCCAAACCGTGCAAGATGAAATTATCAGGTGCGAGTGACGCTGGTGCAGCCTTTGTAGAAAGATAAGGTTGCCATGTCATTCCCGTCCCCCAATATCGCCACGTCCTTCCACGCGCATCTGGAAGAATACGGACACTGCGACATCGTCATCGACCGGATGCGCGGCTTTCCCTTGCGCGAAGAACTGGAAGCACTGAAAGGCCATCTGGCAGAGTGGTTGCCGCTGATCGACCCGCTGTTTATGACGATACCCGATGAGGCGCCGCTTCTTGTGCGCCTGTCGGTGGATGCATCAAGCCTCATCGAGAGCTATCTTGCCCTCGCCGCAGAGGAAGCGCAAAGGCCTGGACAAGGACAAGCGATTTGCGCCTTCCTGTTCAGCCATCTGCCATGTGAAAAACTCGCCGGGCACCTGACCCGCCAGCTCGATCTTCGCATCAAGACCGGCAAACGTGTTTTTTTCCGGTTCTTCGATCCGCGCGTGATGCACCATTTGCCGCGTCTGCTTCAGCCGGCGGAAATGGCGCAACTGCTCAATGGCATAGACTACTGGACCTACCCGCACTGGAGCGACCGGGGCATTGCGCTCAAGGCGCAAGACTACGGCCCCCTGCCCGACAAACCTGCTTATGTTCGCATGAGCCTCAGCAGCGCCCAATCGGCATCCCTGCAAGAGATCGAAACCTTCAACCTCGCATTGCACACGCTATGGCAGGAGGGATATGCACTGGATGAAAAGACCGAAGCTGCGCTGCATGCGGCCTTGAAGACCGCCCACGCCTGCGGATTGTCGACGAAGGAAGATCGAGCAACACTGGCTTGCCACGTTATCAGTCGCAGCGAGAACATTCTGCGCCAGCCGCAGTGGCAGCGCGCACTGAACCTGGTGCGCGAACGCGCCTTCGCACTGAGAGACGTTTTGGAAGCCGCTGGCATCGCGCTTGTATCGCCGGCCGCCCAGCACGAGTAACACCTGCCAACAAATAATTCTGATGAAAAAAGACTGCAAATTTTGCGACAAAAAAGGATTGATGATCCTGCCGCTGCGTTACAGCGTGGCGCTTGCCGACGACATGGCATCCTTACGCGCCATACCAGCGCTGCCGTCGACCCTTGGCAAAGGCGTAAGCGACCTGGTCCTTACCAAGGGCAAGTATGCTCCGGCCATGCTGCGGGCCGGCTACCTATACGTATTGATCGACCGGGAAGGCATCAAAAGCTGGGAAGGCTATCAGGTCACCAAAGACGCTTACCTTTACAAATTCCCGGTGGATGTTCCACCGCAGACCAAGGTCGAATTCACCTGCGCGCCCAATAGCTGCGGCATCGACGCGTCGATGATCTCGATTGAGCACGCCAGCGAGATCGAAAAAGTCTACTTCCTGTTTACGCCCACTGCCATGACCAAGGCCAAGCTGGACGAATACAAGAAAAACGCAACGGAATTGGCCCGGCAAGGGAAGATGCAAGTCTTCAATCCGAAGGCATGGCTGGCAGGATCGACCAAACAGCCGCATGCCATGCAGGCTGACGAAATGCACACGCACACCACGGAATGGATACTGCACAAGCAAGGTAAGCAGGAATGGTGGCAATCACGGCTGGGTCCCAGTCTTGAAAACCAGTTGTTCCCGCCGGCCGCATCTCCTAAGCCCGATTTGGGCCTAGTGGGCACAATCCCAGCTGCGGATCGGCTGACGCCCCTTTATCTCAGCATGCGCGACCGTGGTGCCGCAAGCTTCGTCGTGTACGACCATATCGGCATTACGCAGGAACTCAATAATTTCAGGAATGCTGCGCTAGAACCAATCGAACAGTTTCTTGAGACAAAGGACAGCGAAGGCGTCGACAACAGACGCAAAATGGAAGTGGCACATGCCATCGAAGACATCAAATATGGCTTTCTGCAGCATGGCATCGGCTTGGCTCAAAAACAGGTCGAATTTATGGATTCTCGTCACATGCCGGACTTCCGGGAAAATACCGCCAAAAATCTGCGTAGCATGGGTCGGGTAGCAGAGGCAGAAAAAGTCGAAGAAGACATAAAGAGAAGTCATGCAACCCGCGAAGCCAATCGCCAGAAAATACTGTCGGGTGCCGACGCAGAGCGCGAATGGAAAAACAAGTATGCCAAGCTGCTCGATATGGACGGCATCAAAAAATTCGGAGACGATCTTGCTGCACTGTCCGAAGCTTGCGGAAAAAAAGCCGACAGCCGCACAGACGATCATCTGCAATGGCTTCTCACTGAGAGGCTGGTTGATGCCTTTGACACATATGACTCCGGCGACCTGGGGAGTGGTTTCTGCTTTACGCAGGAGCACTCTGTTTGCACCTTCGGCATGTTTGGCATTGATAAGAACAAACCCAAATTGGCCGAATGGATGAATGTCAGCAAGGTGGAGCGGAAAAACCTCTACATGCGCGCCAATTTGTATAACCATAAGTCGCTGGAAGAAGAAGCCGCCAAAGCCTTTACCGAGGCCAAGCAGCTTGTAGCGGCGGCGGGCAGTTTAGGCGCTGTGGCAAGCGCTCCTTGGCTCAAGGCCGGCAAAGGCTTGATTGACGTGCTGAAGAAAACCGATTCAGCATGGGACGAATGGCTGCGCGATAAAGAAATTAAAAAGATTCATGAAGGCAAGCCCACGGGCCGGGCCGACGATCGCATTCGCAACCTCTCCACATTCCATCGCAGCAACGAAGGCAGAATGTACGCCAGGATTGCCGAATGGTCACAAGCCTTGTCCAACAAGGCTGGGAAAATGGATAAAGGCATTCAGGCCGTTGTAGGCATGATGCTCTATGGGAGGCTCGGCAAACTGGCGGAACAAATCAGTTTTGAAGCATTCATGCTCAAGGTGCCGCCAGATAGGCTAGCAGAAGGCTACAGAAAACGTTCCGCACAACGCAACCTTGAACTGGCCGAGCGCGATGCCGCGAAAAAAGCTGGCCGCACTCCGCGACAATTGTTTATGGAGGACCCGATCGAGGTCTTGATTCGCGATGAACAAAGAAAAGTCAGGGACAAAGTCAAAATTGCGCTAAACGAATTGGACAAGGGCAAGCGCCCTGAAACTAATAACTTCCGCCAGGCGCGCATGGGGGTGCTGCTCATGTCCATCGAAGGCTTGGCGCTGACCTTGAAATTGACCGATAACAAAGAGCTGACCTATCGCGGCATGGCCGAAGTGGTCGCCTCCGTAAGTTCACTTATCGGCATGACGTTTGATTTAGTGTACGCCGTCACCAAATCCCTTCGCGAGATTGAACCGTTCAAGAGTATGGCGACTGTGGAGATTGAATCGCTCAAGAGTGTGGCGACTGTGGATACGGCTGCGGACCTGATTCGCGGTGGGCTTAAAATGACTGCGGGAATCTTCAGTGCGGCAGCAGGGGGGATTTCGGCGGTGCTAGACGGATGTTCAGTAGTGACAGAAGTCCGAAAGGAGAGAACGAACTGGTTACTGGTAAGTATATATTTCTCGCGAGCAAGTGTGAGTGTATTAACTACTCGGTATGGGTTAATTGCAGCCTTCTCTTACACGGAGCCTCTCTTGACACGCATCTCAGGCAACGGTACCGCCATTGCGACACGCTTTGCCCCCTTGCTTACAAAAGGCATATCACATGCAGACAAGCTTATGCGTGCACGCACCTTTTGGCTCATCCGGCTGGCACGCTTTAATCTGATTGGTGTTGGCATTACAGTGGGAGAGGTCATATACCGCTGCTGGATCATGGATGACGAACTAGAAAATTGGTGTCAAGCCTGCTGTTTTCGAAAAGACAAAAGAGAAGGTTGGCTTAGCGAAAAGCCCTATCCCGATGCAACTGTTGAATTACAAGAACTTGAAAAAGCGTATAAGGCTGTTACCCAATGACACAACTTACCCACTCTCAATCTGCGACGTATAACGGCGAAACACTCTTCCTCGTGGAAGGTACACTCAGTGAATTGCAAATCGCCCGCACTACCATAAATTTGTTGGCGCAAATCGAAAAAGACAGCCAGGCAAAAAACCTCGTGAGCGGCGTTGCCGGTGTGGTCGGCGGCATGCACGGCATGGTTGCAAATTCTGCTGCATTGGCCTTGTACGATGGTGAAGACATGTACAACTTTGCCGCCGTATTGGGCGAACACATCGTATGCGGCACCCTAGAGCATGCCGACCAATTCAAAAACGGTGAACCCGTCAAGGCTGTGGTGTCACAGCGAGGCGATGTTCTCTATGTCCATGCCATCATGCAGGCAAAAACCCAGCAATTCTATATGCCCTTGAGTGTATTTGCGGGTAGAAGGGCTTTATTTAAGAGCTGTATGCGTGAAGCGAGCCGCTCAGCTATGGCAGCCTCAATTTTTTTTCTTGTTATATTCTATTTCATGGGAGTGTATAACGAGGAAAACAACAATATTAATCGTATGAAGCAGTTGCTATTGACTTCCGTTGTCATTGCGGGAAACTTTCTTCTTTGTTTTATTATGGAAATCTGGACATACCGCACCTTCCGTTATGCTGGTTTTTACGCAACAGCGATTTTCGAATTGTTAGGCTTCCCGCAACCAAATAACATCGATCTCATCAAAGTAGGCAGCATGAACTATGAAAATACGGGGTGGAAAAAGGCTTGGCAAGCAGATTTACTGCTTCAAAAGCTCGGTGCAAATAGGCAACCGTGACCTCATGGAGTCTCCCATGCGATTAAGGGTAGCATTCAAGCATTGCATTAGTTACTTACAAGAACTTGAAAATACCTTTAACGCGACTACCCCATGACACAAACTACTCACGCTCCAACTTCGATATACGACGGTGAAACGCTCTTCCTCGTTGAAGACACACTTAGTGAATTGCAAATTGCCCGCACCACCGTAAATTTGCTGGCAAATCGAAAAAAACACCCAGGAAAAAAGCTTCGCCAGCGGCGTAGCCGGCGTGGTCGGCGACATGCACGGCATGGTAGCCAATGCCACCGCGTTGGCGTTGTAGGCAGCATGAACATTGGAAAAATTGGATGGAAATTTTCTTGGCAAGCATATTTAATGCTTCAAAAACTCAGCACAAAATAGGGAATAGTAACTTATACGCCCCACTACCGCGCAATAAGGCCGCCTTCAAGCATTACATTACAGAGTCACAAGAACTTGAAAAAGCCTTTGAAGCGATAACCCGATGACACAATCTACCCATTATCCATCTGCAACATACGACGGCGAAACGCTCTTCCTCATAGAAGGCACGCTTAGTGAGTTACAAGTCGCCCAAACCAAAGCAAGTTTGCTGGCGCAAATCGAAAAAAACAGCCAGTCAAAAAAGCGTAATCGATACAGCCGGTGTAGTCCGCGCATGCATGCCATGGTTGCCAATTCTGAGGCGTTGGTCTTCTTCGATCATGACGACCCCGACAAGGGCATCTACAACTACAACTTTGCAGCAGCGGTGGGCGAGCATATTCTATGCGGCGTCATGGAGCATGCCAACAATTTCCACAATGGCGAGCCTGTCAAGGCTGTGGTGTCACGGCGAGGTGATGTGCTCTTTGCCCATGCAATCATGCAAGTAAAGACCCTGAAATTTTATATGCCACGTGGTGAATATGCGGGTAGAGAAGCTCTGTTTAAAAGCCGCAAGCGCACCGCATTTTGGTTGGCATCATTAACGTCCATTTCCTTTCCTGTAATGTTCTATTTCGTTCGAATGCTTGACGAACAAAAAAACAATATCAGCTATAAGGTATAGTTGCTGCCAACTCTAATTATCGCGACTGGAAGTTTTTTATATTATTTCATAAATGTATTTAAAGAACGCCGCGTGTTACAATACCCATCTTATGCTGAGGCGGTTTTTGAAGTATTTGGTTTTCCGAACCCAAGAAGCATTAACTTGTTAAAAGTAGCCATTGGATTTAGAAACACGGGCTGGCGACACGCTTGGCAGGCAGATTTGCTGATGCCGGAGGTTGATGAGAAATCAGAGTTGAAACCGAGCGGGACGGCGAATCGTCACTTGGGACGGTAAAAGTTGACCTGATTGTTCGATGTAAAGGCTAGGTCAAGGCCAATAAATATTTTGCAATTTAAGAGTCATCAAAAGTTTTGCAATGGGCCGATACAAATCTTCTCTTCATTCGCCTTTTTTGCTACCAGTTCAATAATTACCATTCGACTTTATCGTGATTATCAGTCTCTTATCCAATGCCCTTGTACTATTCCTCGCAGCTGTAGCGTGGATAGCCATACTATGGTTCGGCATCGGTCTCAATTTTTCGCGTTGGAGTGCTGCCGCGCTGATCGCGATGCACGTGCTACCCCCGTTACTGGCTTGGGGCGGCTGGCGCTTGCTTCGTCAGTGGCGGCGTGAGGACCGTGAAAAGGAAGACGAAGCGGCCACCACACGACAGGCAAGCATGGAGGCGGCCCAACTGCGCCAGGAACAGGAACACGCCATTCGTCGTTCTCACTGCGAGTGCCGCGCGATCGTCATGCAAGCCAAGGCGCTGGCGCCGGAGACGTTGTTCGATATTGATCTGCCCAACGTCGTGCTTCAACTTGCCCAGGCCAAAGGCGATGAGTCGGACGTATTCGAGGCGATGAAAAAAGCCGACCCGGCCTTGGCTGTCGACGGATTTGCGCCCTTGATATACGACACACTTCAGCATCTCTATGATAAGTGCCCCGCGAGCATCGCATTGCCGATTTATGTCGTGGCGTCGGATCAGATGGACATGGCACAGATGTCCGCTGGACTGGGCCGCATCCGTAAAGAAATCGCGGAAGCAATGGAGCCGGCGCCCACTGTCCCGAATGACCCTGCTTTTATTCGCCTCTTGCATGTTGACGGCAATATTGCAGATGCCGTGCTGTCGGTATTCGAAAACGATTCTGCCCTTCCTGGCGCAGTGATTCTGGCCTTCGACTCACCGCTGGTACAGGCACAGATAACGGGTTCCGGCGCCACGCCGCAGGAACGATGGGCTGGACCACCGGGCCAAGGCGTGATCGCCCTGCTGATGACCCCGGCGGGGCTTTCACCGCTGCCGGTGCAGAGCACGCAAGAAGAAAATAGGTTCTCTGGACGCCCATCGGCCGAGCAGCTAGCGATCAAGCTACTAGCGGAGGCTTACCATGCGGCCCGCGAACAGCTGATAGAGCTGCCTGTCATGGCGCAGATCCGGCGCGGCTCTGCCATCGTCCTCAAGCCCGAAGCCCCAGCGCGCCCGCCGGCCTTGCATAACGCGCTGAGCACTCTATTGGGGCGTGCCAAAGCGCATGCTGGTTGGCCGGATCAGCCGTCAATTGCTGATGGCGAAGCGGTAGGCGAACCGGCCGCATCCGACAGTGCCAACAGGGCTGAAGACAAGGCGGAATGCGGCTGGCTGATTCACAACGCCGGGAGTGTCGGCGTCATGGGCGCGAGGTTGGCGGCGACCGCGACGGCAATGAACCATCACAAGATGAATGTCGACCCGTTGGACAAAGCGACCAATGTGGCCATCGTCCTCGGGGATTTTGGCAAAGCGAACGGCGTCGGCATGCTTGCTCTGTCGGCAATGCAAAGTGCCATGTTGAAGCAGCCGGTAATGTGTACGGAATTCAATCAGGACGAGTCCGTTGCGATGTTTTTCGCTGCTCCGCCTTCTGAGAAAGCGCCACAAGACGTTATGCAAAAAGCCGCATGACCGATATGCGTCGCCAGGACCTATGCAATTTGACATCCTCGCCTCAGCGGCCGGCGGCTGAGGTACGTTGCCTGCAATAGCACGCGGCGACATGAAGGTCGTCATTTTTGTCCTTTAACACTGGAAGATTTTCTATGCGTAGAATTATTCGATTGGGTGACCCGACCAGCCATGGCGGAAAGGTTGTTTCCGCCTCCGACAATTTCAGCATCATGGGCATCAAGGTGGCACGCAAGGGAGATGCTTGTACCTGTCCGCACCCTGGCCATACCAACTGCGTCATTGTGGAAGGCGATCCGACGCATCGCATTGGCGGCATCGAAGTGGCGTACGAAGGTCATCAGGTAAGTTGCGGTGCGGTGCTGATTTCGACGCTGCCGAACCTCCGCAAGGCATAGCCATTCCCGGCTCTCAACGATCTAATTGGGCGGACTAATCAGCTCCCATGCGGAACTTTTTTCCTTCCCGCCTGTCCAATCTCAAATCTCCCGGTCTTGTTTCACGCCACAGTTAGCCAAACTGCTTTGGGAGATAGAAATGAATTCGGAGAATCGTCTCGCAAAAGTCGAGGTTGAGGTGGAATTACTTAAAGAGCTGGTCGAAAAAAATGCGCAAGCAATTACTGCGCTGCGCGACACGATGGATCGGCGCTTCAATGAGCAGCAAGCGCAGATTGCGGAGTTGCGTCGCGAGGCAAACACAAATTTCAGGTGGACAATGGGGACATTCCTGACCGGTTTCCTCTTTCTGCTTGGCTTGATGGGCCGCATTGCGGGGCTTTACTGATCGGTCTTAAGGGCTGGGCGAAGCGAGCAGCAAAGCCCAGTATGACGAGGCCCGCTACAAGCATCAACCAAGTGTCGGCCTCGGGAACAGCAAAGACGCGCCACACTTCCATATCGCCGAATGTGATGTTCGGCGACTTGTAATCCCTCCCATCAAGCAGGCTGGAATCGAAATTGCTGCGTTCGGGATCGATGTAGGAATACATGATCGAGTAGCCGCCATTGGTCAGGTCCCACGGCACGTACAGGTCATGGCCGGCGCCGAAAACCGGGCCAGTCCTGGCATCGTTCCAGGTCTGGAAGGAGCCGACCGTATCGAGCGCATAGGTGCGCGGCGTCTGGCGATGCATCTGGCGCGACGTCAGGTTGTACAGGAAGCCGGTGCGCTTTTCATCTTCGGTCGTGATGTGGAATTTGCCGGACGAGTCCCAGCTTTGCGGGTTATAGCCGCCGACCTTGAACAGTTGCCCCAGCTCATTGGTCGCTTCCATCACGGTAAACGTACGGCCCTTGCCGTCAACTGCCGCGTGGAAATCCGCTGCGGTTTGTCCGTCGCGCTTCTTGTACAAGCGCTCCAGCCTGATCGGACCATTGCCAAGCCAGGTCGATAGCTGGGCAATGTCAGCCTCCGTCAACAGCGGCGTTGCGCCTTGCGCGGTCGACAGGACTAGCAGGAAAATTGCGCCAAGCAGGCGCGAGAGAAGTTTTGCCATGGGATTGCACCTCCACGGCCGGACTATAGCACTTCATTAAAACTACGCGGGCACGACTGCCGTTACCTCAATTTCCACCCTTGCACGCGACTCCAGCAGCCCGGCGACCTCGACTGCCGTCATGGCCGGATAGTGCTTGCCGATCAGCTCGCGATAGATGGCGCCGATCTCTTTATAGGCACCCATGTATTCATGCTTGTCCACCACGTACCAGGTCATGCGGGCAATATGCTCGGGCCCGCCGCCCGCTTCTTTCAGCACGGTCAGGATGTTTTCGATGGCCTGGCGTACTTGTCCGGCGAAATCATCTGTTTGGAATTCGCAATTTGCATCCCAGCCGATCATGCCGCTGATAAACACCATGCGGCCTATCGCTGCGATGCCATTGGAATAGCCGCGTGGACGCGCCCAACCCGGCGGTTGTAATACTTGCATACTGGCTCCTTAGCCTTCGCGCAGCAGTTCGCGCGCGATGATCAATTGTTGTACTTCGGTGGCGCCTTCGTAAATGCGCAGCGCGCGGATTTCACGGTACAGGCGCTCGACCGGATGTTCGCTGACCACGCCCATGCCGCCGAACATTTGCACGGCGGCGTCGATCACCTGCTGTGCAGTCTCAGTCGCGGTCATCTTGGCCATGGCGGCTTCTTTCGTCACTATCTGGCCCTGGTCGCGCTGCCAGGCGGCGCGGTAGGTCAGCAAGGCGGAAGAATCGACGCCCGTGGCCATCTGCGCCAGCTTGGCTTGCGTGAGCTGGAAGTCGGCCAGCGCCTGGCCGAACATCTTGCGGCTTTGGGCATGGGCCAGCGCTTCGTCCAGCGCACGGCGGGCGAAGCCCAGCGCGGCGGCGGCGACCGAGGTGCGGAATACGTCCAGCGTTGCCATTGCGACCTTGAAGCCCTGCCCTGCCTCGCCAAGGCGCTGGCTGGAGGGAATGCGGCAGTTGCTGAATTCCAGGCGCGCCAGCGGGTGCGGGGCGATGACGTTGATACGCTCCGCGATCGCGAAGCCTGGCGTGTCCTTGTCGACGATGAAGGCGCTGATGCCGCGCGCGCCGGGTTGCTCGCCGGTCCGGGCGAAGACCACATAGAAGTCGGCGATGCCGCCGTTGGAGATCCAGGTCTTTTCGCCATTGAGCACATAATGGTCGCCATCCGGCACGGCGGCGCATTGCATGGCGGCGACGTCGGAGCCGGCCTGCGGCTCGGACAGCGCGAAGGCGGCAATCGCTTCGCCTTTCGCGACGCGCGGCAAGTAGGCTTGCTTGCTGGCGTCGCTGCCGAACAGGCTGATGGCGCCGGAGCCCAGGCCCTGCATCGCGAAGGCGAAATCGGCCAGGCCGTTATGGCGGGCCAGGGTTTCCCGGAT
This sequence comes from Pseudoduganella sp. R-34, assembly GCF_049904655.1. Lineage (NCBI taxonomy): Bacteria > Pseudomonadati > Pseudomonadota > Betaproteobacteria > Burkholderiales > Oxalobacteraceae > Pseudoduganella > Pseudoduganella sp. R-34. Next base: position 2,258,742 of record NZ_CP184572.1, on the reverse strand, counting down.
CAGGCAGATGGCGCGGGTGTCGATGGCGTCCAGCGCGCCGCCATAGGCGGTGCCGCCGATGGCGTGCCGCAGCCAGCCCGCATCGCCGAGGGCGCGCACCAGGGAACGGCATTGGGCGTCTGTGTCGCTGCCGTGCGCGTCGCGCACATGTTCGGCGGCCCAAGCGTCCAGGTCGCGCTCCAGCACCGCATGGCGTTGTTCGAAGAAGGGCCAGCCAAGGTAGGATTTATCAGCCATCTCAATCGCCCTCGAAAACCGGTTTCTGTTTCGCCACGAAGGCGTGATAGGCTCGGTGAAAGTCGTTGGTGGCCATGCAGATGGCTTGCGCCTGCGCTTCCGCTTCGATGGCTTCGTCGACGCCCATGTTCCACTCCTGTTGCAGCATCTTCTTGGTCATGCCGTGCGCGAAGGTCGGGCCGCTGGCCAGGCCTTGGGCAAAGGCTTGCGCTGCGGCGAGCAGGCTTTCCGGCGCGTGCAGGCTGTTGAAGAAGCCCCAGCGCTCGCCTTCCGTACCGGACATGGAACGGCCGGTGTATAGCAGTTCTGCGGCGCGGCCCTGGCCGATCACGCGCGGCAGCAAGGCGCAGGCGCCCATGTCGCAGCCAGCCAGGCCGACGCGGGTGAACAGGAAGGCGGTCTTGCTGCGCTCCGTGCCGAGGCGGATATCGGAACCCAGGGCAAGCATGGAGCCGGCGCCGGCGCACACGCCGTCGATGGCGGCGATGACCGGTTGCGGGCAGGCGCGCATGGCTTTCACCACGTCGCCGGTCATGCGGGTGAAGGCCAGCAGGCCAGGCATGTCCAGCTTGGTCAAGGGGCCGATGATTTCATGCACGTCGCCGCCGGAGCAGAAGTTCTCGCCGGCGCCGGTGATGACGATGACCTTGACGTCATCGGCATAGGCCAGTGCGCGGAACAGTTCACGCAGCTCGGCGTAGGAGTCGAAGGTGAGCGGATTCTTGCGCTCGGGGCGGTCCAGGGTAAGCGTGGCGACGCCCTGCTCCACCGTGAACTGGAAGTGCCTGGCCTGGTAGGCGGCGAGTTGCGCGCGGTTGCCCGGCAGGTGTTGCGGTTCCCCTTGCAGGTATTTCATGGTTTGTCCTTTGGTTCGCGGGCGTACAGGTGGCCCTTCATTTGCGACAGCAATTCGATGAGCTGTCCTTTGTCTTCTTGCGAAATCTCTTGCAGCAGTTCGGCAACCCAGCTTTCGTGGACTGCGGCCATTTGCGCGAAGGCTTTGCGTCCGGCGGGCGTGAGCTTGACACTGAAGGCGCGGCCGTCTTTCGGGTCGGGTACGCGGACGACCAGGTTCTCCTGCTCCAATTGGTCGGTGATGCCGGTGACGTTGCCGCCGGTGACCATCATGCGTTTGGAGAGTTCGCCCATGCGCAAGCCTTCGGGGTGGCGCTCAAGCTGCGCCATCAGGTCGAAGCGCGGCAGCGTGATGCCGAATTCGGTGCGCAAGCGGCTGCGGATTTCGGTTTCGATCTTGGTGGTACAGGAGAGCATGCGCAGCCACAGCTTGAGCGACTGGTGGTGGTCCTTGGTCAGGCGGCTTTCCAGGTCTAATTGCATCGTTCCGGTTTCCTTACATGACTTCACCGCCGGCGACGGCGATGGATTGGCCGGTCATTGCGCTGCTGGACGGCTGGCAAAGCCAGGCCACGGCGTTGGCGACTTCCTCGACCTGCACCAGCTTCTGTTGCGGGTTGCCGGCCGCCAGCTCGGCGCGCGCTTGCTCCTCGCTGCGTCCGGTTTTTTGCATGATGTTGGCGATTGCGTCCTGCACGATGTCGGTTTCCGTGTAGCCGGGGCAGACGGCGTTCACCGTGATGTTCTTTGTCGCCAGTTCCAGCGCCAGCGCCTTGGTCAGGCCGACCAGGCCGTGCTTGGCGGCGACGTAGGCGCTGACGTATTTGTAGCCTTTCAGGCCCGCGGTGGAGGCGATGTTGACGATTCTTCCCCAGCCTTTTTCCAGCATCTGCTGCAGGACCGCTTGCGTGCAGTGGAAGGCGCCGGTCAGGTTCACGTCGAGCATTTGCTGCCAGTGCCGGCTGGTGGTTTTCGCGAACGGCGCGGGCCGCGCCTGCCCGGCATTGTTCAGCAGGATGGTGATCGGGCCGAGTTGCTGCGCGGCTGCGGCGATGGCCGCGTGGACGGCCGCTTCGTCGGTAACGTCCAGCACGCAGATGTCCACCCGCGGCACCTGCGTCCCGCTTCGAGCGTTCCCGGTACGCAGCGAGTCCGCCGCGCGTTCGAGCGCTACCGCATCGCGTCCGGCAATCGTCACGCTGGCGCCTTGGGCCAGCAATGCACGTGCGCAGGCCAGCCCGATGCCCCTGCTGCCGCCGGTGATGAATGCATGCTGGCCAGAGAGCACCATCGTCAGCCCTCCAGCAATTTCGCCGCGACCTGCTGCGGCGTCAGCCCGGCATTGGCGGCGGCCAGCTGGCGTTCGCGCTCAAGATTGCGCTCGAGCTGCTGCTTGCCGGCCAGGTATTGCTTCGGCCAGGTCACGGGCGTGTAGCCAAGCCTGGCCGCCTCGGCCAGCGTCCAGGAAGGGTTTGCGAGATGCGGGCGGCCCACGGCGCACAGGTCGGCGCGGCCGGCCGCGATGATGCCGTTCGCATGGTCGGCTTCGAAGATCGAGCCGACTGCAATGGTCGGAATCCCCGCCTCGTTGCGCACCCGGTCCGCAAACGGCGTCTGGAACATGCGCCCGAATACCGGCTTTTCCAGCTTGCTGACCTGGCCCGAGGAGCAGTCGATCATGTCCGCGCCCGCCAGCTTGAACAGGCGCGCGACCTGCACGGCATCATCCGGCGTGATGCCGCCCTCGACCCAGTCATGCGCCGAAATGCGCACGCTCATGGGCTTATGCGCGGGCCACGCCGCGCGCATGGCCGCAAACACGCGCAAGGGGAAGCGGCAACGGTTCTCGAGCGAGCCGCCATACTCGTCGCCGCGCACATTGGTCAACGGGGAGATGAAAGACGACAGCAGGTAACCGTGCGCGCAGTGCAGTTCAAGCCAGTCGAAGCCCGCTTCTTCGGCCGCCAGCGTGGCGCGCACGAAGTCGGCCTCGATGCGCCGCATGTCCTCCGCGCTCGCGGTGCGGGCCACCTGCGACACACCCGCCAGGTATTGCTGCTGCGAGGCCGCCAGCAGGGGCCAGTTGCCTTTGTCGAGCGGCAGGTCAATGCCGTCCCACATGGCGCGGGTCGAGCCCTTGGCGCCGGCGTGGCCGAGCTGCAAGCCGATCCTGGCGTCCGTGTTCTGGTGGACGAAATCGACGATGCGCTTCCAGGCCATCGTGTGCGCAGGTGCGTACATTCCGGGGCAGAACGGCGTAATGCGGGCATCGGCGGAAACGCAAGTCATCTCCGCCATCACCAGTGCTGCGCCGCCCATGGCGCGCGCACCCAGATGCGCCATATGCCAGTCGCCAACGCAGCCGTCGACCGCACTGTATTGCGCCATCGGCGAGACGATGATGCGGTTTTTCAGCACCAGGCCGCGCACCTTGTACGGGGTGAACATCGGCGGCACCGGAAGGCTGCCGGCCGGCTGCGGCACCCCGGCTTGCGCGAACGCCCGGCCGGCAAGCCAGCGTTCGAAGCCAGCCACGTAGTCCCGGTCGCGCACGCGCAGGTTTTCATGGGACAGCCGCTGGCTGCGCGTCAGCATCGAGTAGGCGAACTGCGGCGCCTCCATCGCGGAGTAGCGCTGCACGTTTTCGAACCACTCCATCGAATTGCGCGCTGCGCTTTGTATCTTCAGCACTTCGACCGCGCGCACGTCCTGATAGGCAGCCAGCGCGTCGCGTGCGCTGCCATGCGCAGCAAAGCAGCGCGCCAGCTCGATCGCGTCTTCCAGCGCCAGCTTGGTGCCGGAACCGATCGAGAAGTGCGCAGTATGCGCCGCATCGCCCATCAGGACCACCGGCACGTCGCCATTCCAGTGCACCCACTTCTGGCACACGATGCGCGGGAACTTGATCCAGACATTCGAGCCGCGCAGGTGGGCGGCGTTGGACATCAGCTTATGCCCTTCCAGCCGCTCGGCGAACAGCTTCTCGCACCAGGCCAGCGCTTCTTCTTGCGGCATGTCGTCCAGCCCGGCAGCGCGCCACACCGATTCCGGCGTCTCGATGATGAAGGTCGACGTCTCGCCGTCGTACTGGTAGATGTGGGCCTGGAACCAGCCATGTTCCGTCTGCTGGAAGTCGAAGGTGAAGGCGTCGAACTTCTTCGTCGTACCCAGCCAGACGAAGCGGCATTGGCGCGCTTCGATCATCGGCTGGAACGTCGCCTCGTAGCGAGCGCGCACGCGCGAATTGAGGCCGTCCGAAGCGATCACCAGGTCTGCGTTGTAGCGCGCCGCCAGTTCCTGGTCGTCCTGCACGTCAGTCTCGAACACCAGCTCCACGCCCAGTTCTTCGCAGCGCTGCTGCAGGATGTTCAGCAGGCGCTTGCGGCCGATGCCGCAGAAACCGTGGCCACCGGAGGTGACTTTCTGCCCTTTGAAGAAGACGTCGATGTCGTCCCAATGGTTGAAAGACTGCAGGATCTCGCGCGCAGTCTTTTCGTCGGCCGCCACCAGGTTGCCCAGCGTCTGGTCGGAAAACACCACGCCCCAGCCGAAGGTATCGTAAGGCCGATTGCGCTCCACCACCACGATGCGGTGCGACGGGTCCTGCTTTTTCATCAGCAGGGCAAAATACAGGCCGGCCGGGCCGCCGCCAATACAAACGATATTCATGCTGTTCCTCAAGTGCTACGGAGTTTGAAGCGTTGCAGCTTGCCGGTTTCGGTGCGCGGCAGCGAAGGCAGGAAGCGGATCGAGCGCGGATACTTGTACGGGGCGATCTGTTCCTTGACGAAGTCTTGCAGCTGCGCCGCCATGTCGGGCGTTGCTTCAAAGCCCGGCTTGAGCACGACATGCGCTTCCACGACCTGGCCGCGTTCCTCGTCCGGCTTGCCGACCACGCCGCATTCGGCCACGGCGGGATGACGCAGCAAGGCGTCTTCAACTTCGGGGCCAGCGATGTTGTAGCCGGCGGAAATGATCATGTCGTCGGTGCGCGAGCGGTAGAAGAAGTAGCCGTCGGCATCCGTTTCGTAAGCGTCGCCAGTCAGGTTCCAGCCGTCCAGCACGTAGTCGCGCTGGCGCGGGTCGTCCAGGTAGCGGCAGCCGGTCGGGCCTTTCACCGCCAGGCGGCCGACAACGCCAGGGCCTACCGGCTGGCCTTTGTTATCGAGGACGCAGGCGCGGTAGCCGGGAATCGGCTTGCCGGTGGCGCCCGGACGGATATCGTCGCCCGCAGCGGAAATGAAGATATGCAGCATCTCCGTGGCGCCGATGCCGTCGATCATGCGCAAGCCGGTGGCCTGCTGCCAGGCTTCGCGCGTTGCCACCGGCAGCGCTTCGCCGGCCGAGACGGACTTGTCCAGGCTCGAAAGATCGTATTTGCCTGCGAGCGTGGCCATCTGGCGGTAAAAGGTCGGCGCGGTAAAGCAGATCGTCGCGCGGTATTTTTCAATCGCCTGCAGCAGCGTTTCCGGCGTCAGCTTTTCCAGCAGCACGGCGGCGGCGCCCACCCGCAGCGGGAACAGCAGCAGGCCGCCCAGGCCGAAGGTAAAGGCCAGCGGCGGCGTGCCGATGAACAGGTCGTCGGCTCGGGACTCGAGGACATGGCGCGGGAAGCAGTCGCAGATGGCCAATACGTCGCGATGGAAGTGGATGGTGCCTTTCGGGACGCCGGTGGTGCCGGACGTGAAGCTGATCAGGCAGATATCGTCGGCCGCCGTGTCGCATGCCGCGGCGCTCGCCGGCTGCGCATCCATCATGGCCTCGAGCGAATGCCCGGACGCCGTGGCGGCAGCCTGCGCCTCGGCCGGCACGTTGAACCACAGGGTGCGTCCAGGGCGGTTGGGCGCAGCCTCGATCTCTTCGCGCAGGGCATGGGCGCACAGCACCGCCTGCACTTGCGCCTTCTGCATGATGACGCCCAGCTCCCGCGCGCGCAGCAGCGGCATGGTGGGCACCGCGATCAATCCGGCCTTGAGCACGGCCAGCACGGCGGCGGCCATCATTGGATGGTTGGCGCCGCGCAGCAGGACGCGATTGCCGGGCACCAGCGCCATCGGGCCGCGCAGGACGTTGACGATGCGGTCAACCTGCTGCTGCAGCTCGCCATAAGTCCAGCTGAAGCCTTCGCCGTGCAGGGCGATGCGCGCGCCGCTGCCCGCCGCCACGGCCTGGTCGAGGATCTCGGCCACGCAGTTCAGGCGCGCCGGGTACTGCAACTCGGGAAGATCGAACACCAGGTCCGGCCATTGTTCAACCGGAGGTAGATGCTGGCGCGCGAACTGGTCGAGATGCGCGCTCGGTTCTGCTGCAGTGGGTCTGTTCATGGTCGCCTGGGTAAGGTTCGGTTGAAAGTACAGCCTGCGGTGCAGACTACTTTAAACCTAAACTATATTTACCGCAAGGCCGCGCCAGCCCGGTGGGAGGATTTTCCCGCAAGCGGGCTGGCGATTTTCTCAGCTTTGGCGCACCAGCGAGGATTGGTGCAGCACTGCCCTGATCACGTCCGTCAGCGCCGCCTGCACGGCTTCGTTGCTGACGTGGACGCCGATCAGCGGCTTGAGCGAGGTCGCGGCGCCGTGCAAGCCCAGCGTGGTGCAGCCGGTAAGCAGGCGCTCCAGCCGCACGCGAACCTCCGCCTGCTCGTCGTGCGCCAGCAGCGCATCGATCTCGTTGCTGGCTGCCGTCAGCTGGTTCTGGAAACCGGTCAGGTAGACCAGCAAACGGTCGGCGGCAATGCCCAGCCGCGCCAGGGTGGCTGCCGGCTCTTCCGCCCGGTGCTCATAGCCGTTGGCCGCCTGGTCGAGGAAAGCGCCAAGGTGGGCGCGCACCTGCTCCGACTGGAACGGCTTGACGATGTAGCCGGTGGCGCCGGCCAGGGTGGCCTGCTGCACCGTTTCCTTGTCGGTGGCGGAGGACACCAGCACGAACGGCACTTCGGCCAGGTCGCCCTGCCCGCGCACGCGCTGCAGCAATTCGATGCCGGACAGGCGCGGCATGCGCAGGTCGCAGAAGACGATGCCCGGACGCAGCCCACCCTCCAGCTGCTGCCAGGCGTCGGCGCCGTCTTCCGCTTCAACGATCTCGAACTTGCCGCAACCATCGATCAGGTGCATCAGCACCATGCGTGAGACTACGTCGTCGTCGACTACCATTACTTTCATGCTCTCTCCGCTCTTGTTTTAATGACGCGTTGGGGATACGACGTGTTCCAGCAGCAGCCGCAAGCGCGGCAGCTTTTCGCGGATCGCCGGCCACATGGCGCGGTCGGCGGCCCGTTCCAGTTCACCGCACAGGGCATGCAGTTCGGCCTCGTCCAGGTAGGCGGCACTGCCCTTCATGCCATGGAACAGGCGGCCGGCAGCATCGGCGTCGGCCGAGGCCAGGGCCTGGTCCAGTTCGCGCAGGCGCGCCGGCAAGTCGGCGATGAAGGCATCGCGCAGGCGCAGCTTGAGGGCCTGTCCGGCCTGGCCCGGCATCGGCGCCGGCGGAGGCAGGTCGCACACGCCGAACATGGCATCCAGCTCCGCCACCGAAGGAAGTTCGGTCGTTCGCGCCCGCAACGGCGGCAGTTTGATGCCGCGCGCCAGCTGGCGCTCGATGGCCCGTTCCAGCTGCATGTGCAGCGCGCCCTCGTCGATCGGCTTGGTCAGGAAATCGTCCATGCCGGCGGCCAGGTAGCGGCTGCGGTCTTCGTCGCTGGCGTTGGCCGTCAGGGCCACGATCATCAGGTGCGGATCGAGCACCGGCGCTTCGCGCGGGCCGCCGGAGCGGATCAGGCGCGTCGCGGTGGAGCCGTCCATTTCCGGCATGCGGCCATCCATCAGCACCAGGTCGTAGCGCTGCTGGGCGCAGGCGGCCAGCGCCAGCACGCCGTTGCCGGCGATATCGACCTTGTGCCCCAGGTCTTCCAGCATCATGCGCACGATGATCTGGTTGGTGGGGAAGTCTTCTGCGCACAGCACGCGCAGTTGATGCGTATGCGGCTCGCGCGCCACGTGCGGCGCCAGCGGCGGCGCCACGCCGTCGCGCAGCGGAACGGTGAAGGCGAAGCTGGAACCGGCGCCCGGCGCGCTGACCACATCGATCTGGCCGCCCATCAGCTCCACCAGCTGGCTGCTGATCGCCAGGCCCAGGCCGGTGCCGCCGTAGCGGCGGGTGGTGGTGGTGTCGCCCTGCTCGAATTTCTGGAACAGGCGCGGCAAGGCGTCCGGCGGAATGCCGATGCCGGTGTCTTCCACCGTGAAGCGGATGCGGTGCCCTTGCGGCCCGCTGCTTTCGCGCTCCACGCGCAGCGATACCTTGCCGCGCTCCGTGAACTTGAAGGCGTTGCCGACCAGGTTGACCAGCACCTGGCGCAGGCGAGTCGGGTCGCCGACCACGAATTCCGGCAGGTCGGGCGCAAAATCGACTTCGAAGCCCACCATATTGGACATGGTGTGCTCGGCAAACAGGCTGACCACGTTCTCCACCATGCTGGCCAGCGCGAAGTCGATCGACTCGATGTGCAGCTTGCCGGCTTCGATCTTGGAGAAGTCCAGCAGGTCGTTGATGATGGCCAGCAGCGACTGCGCATTGCCCTGGCCGCGTTCGATCTGCTCGCGGGTGCGCTCGGCCAGCGCATTGTCGCGCAGGGCGAAGCCCAGCATGCCGATCACCCCGGCCAGCGGGGTGCGCATTTCGTGGCTCATATTGGCCAGGAATTCGGATTTCTGGCGCGTCGCGTCCTCAGCCCTCTGCTTGGCCAGCGACAGGTGCTTGTCGCGCTGCTCCAGCTCGCGCTTCTGCTCTTCCAGCAGCTGGTTCTTGAGCTCCACTTCGGCCGTGCGCAGGCTGACCTGCTTTTCCAGCTGCAGCTGCTGGCTGCGCAGGACGCGCACGCGCATGTGGTAAGCGCCCCAGGCGGCGCCCAGCGCGGCGGCCAGCATGCACAGGCGGAACCACCAGGTTTTCCAGTACGGCGGCGCGATATTGATTTCCAGCGTGGCGGCGTTGTCGTTCCAGATGCCGTCCTTGTTGGCGGCCTTGACGCGGAACTGGTAGGTGCCGGGGTCAAGGTTGGTGTAGGTCGCGAAGCGCTTGCCCGCATCGGTCACCACCCAGTCCCTGTCGAAGCCGACCAGCTGGTAGGCAAAGCGGTTGCGCTGCGGCGCGGCGTAGTGCAGCGCCGCGAATTCCAACGAGAATACGGAGTCGCCTTCGCGCAGCGACAGGGAGCTGGTGTATTCGATGGCCTGCTGCAGCACGCCCCTGTTGGCGCCGCCCTGGCCCGGCCGCACCGGCTTGTTGAAGATCTGGAAATCGGTGATGACGGCAGTCGGCGCCGAACTGTTCTCCCGCACCTCCTGCGGATCGAATGCCGTGATGCCGTTGAAGCCGCCGAAGTACAGGGTGCCGTCGGCCGCGCGCAAGGCCGAGCCGTCGAAATAGGCGCCCTCGATGGTGCCGTCCACGCCGGAGTAGTTGCGCACCTGCCCGTTGCCCATGTCGAGGCGGGAGATGCCGGTATTGGTGGACAGCCACAGGTATTTCCCGCGGTCCGGCAGGATGCCGGCGATCGCATCGTCGGCCAGGCCGTCCTTGCGCAGGAAGCGGCGGAAATGCACGCTGCCGTCGGGGCGCCGCTCCATCCGGTTCAGGCCGGCCGCGGTGCCGATCCACAGCATGCCATCGTCGTCCTCGAACAGGTAGTGCACCTCGTTGTGGCTCAAGCTGCCCTGGTCGTTCGGGTTGTTGCGATAGTGCGTGAAGCGGCCGGTCTTGCGGTCCAGCAGGTCAAGGCCGTTGAAGGTACCGATCCAGAGGTTGCCGCGGCGGTCTTCCAGCACCGGGCGCACCACGCTGTCGGCCATGCTGTGGATGTCGGCCGGATCGTGGCGGAAGGTGAGCACGCCGTTGCTGGACGGGTCGATGCGGTGCAGGCCATTGCGGGCGGACGCCCAGACCATGCCGTCGCGGTCGCCGTACAGGAAGCGGATCACATCGTTTTCAGGATCGCCGTGCGACAGCATCAGCGGACCAAAGCGGCGCGCCCTGATGTCGAAGCGGCGCACGCCGTTGCGGCTGCCCACCCACAGCACATTGCGGTCGCGCGGGTCGTGCAGCAAGGCCGTGACCTGGAATTCCAGGCTGTCGTTGCCGCTGCCGGTGCGATACAGCACGGTCTTGCCGGTCACCGGATCGTAGTAATTGAGGCCGTCGCTGTTGCCAACCCAGACCTTGCCGTCGCCTGCGTCGAGCAAGGCGCGCACCTTGTTGTCGGTCAGCGTGAAGGGCTGGCCCGGGTCCTTGACCAGGCGCGCAAAGCCGCCGCTGCCCAGGTCGACCCGGCTGACGCCGCGATACCAGGTACCGACCCACAAGGTGCCGACGTTGTCGCGGAACAGCGAGAACACATAGTTGTCCGCGATGCTGTGCGGGTCGCCCTGCTGGTGGCGGTATTGCACGAAGCGGTCGTCCGACTGGCGCCAGCGGAACAAGCCGCCGGTCTGGCTGCCGACCCACAGCGTGCCATCCTGGTCCTGGTAGATGCGCTTGACCGTGCTTTGCGGCAGGCCTTCCGCCGCGCCCAGCACCCGGCGCTGCGGATATTTTCCTTCCAGCGTCCAGCGCTCGATGCCGTTCTGGGTGCCGACCCACAGCACCTGGTCGCGGTCCACCAGCAGGGACTGGGCGCCGCGGGCGCCCGCTGCCTTGAGCGGATAGTGGATGAAGGTGCGCGCCCCCGTCTCCAGCATGTCGACGCCGGCCGAGGTGGCAATCCACAGCCTGCCCTGCTTGTCGCGCGCCAGGGCATTGACCTGGTCGTGGCCAAGGCTGCCCGCTTCAGCGCGATCGTGGTGGTAAATGAGGAACTTGCCCGTCGACGGATCGAAATGCTGCAGGCCGTCGGCGGTGCCGATCCACAGGCCATCGGCGCCGTCATCGGTGATGGCTTTGATATGGCGGTTGCCGCTGCCGCGCTTTTCCGGCTCGCGCGGCAGATGGTGGCTGAACGACTGGGTTCTGGGGTCGAACAGGTCAAGGCCGCCGTCGGTGCCGACCCACATGCGGCCGCGCGGATCGAGGTGCAGCACGCCGACCCAGTTCTCGGCCAGGCTGCGCTGGTCGCCAACGATATTGCGGTAGACCGTGACCTTGTAGCCGTCAAATCGGCTCAGGCCCGCCTGGCTGCCGAACCACATGAAGCCCTGGCGGTCCTGCATGATCGCCAGTACCGACTCCTGAGCCAGGCCGTCGTCCACGTCCAGCTGCTCGAAACGCAGGGTGCGCGGCGGCGCCGCCAGCGCCGGGAGGGCGAGCGTGCAAGCCAGGGCCAGTGCGGCCAGGCGAGGAAGCAGACGACGAACTATTCCAGCCACGGTTCAGAAATGGGCAAAAGCTGCCATTTTACTATTGCTCGCCATCAGGACCCGAAAAATGCCAGGACGTCCGCGCGGCGGGCCTGGGTATCGCGCTGGCCGAGCCGGATCAGCTCCTGGGTGTAGCTGGCTTCAAACAGCAGGTAGGAGGCCAGCGCCGAACCGCGCGCCTCGGTGGCGCCGATCCCGGACAGCATGGTGCGAATCGGCGCCGGCAGGCTGCCGATGTGGCGCGCAGCCAGGTCGTCCAGCCGTTCGGACGGCGCGATTACCAGCAGTTCCACGGGCCGCAGCGGAGTCTTGGCCAGCAGGTCTTCCGGCAGCACGGACAAGGTCTGGTTGACGCGGTTCAGGCGTTCGATATCGACCGCCAGCCCGTCCAGGAAGATGGAGGACATGGCATGGCCGGCGATCTGGGCCAGGCTCGGGTAGCGCGGCGTTTCCGTCATCTGGCGCGGCGGCTCGGTCAGGCGGCCGGCGCCGACCACCAGCACCTTCTGCGCCCCAAGGTGGATGGCCGGCGAAATCGGCGCCAGCTGGCGCATCGAACCGTCGCCGCAATACTCAAGGTGGCCGCCCATGTACAGGGGCGTGGCCGGGAAGATGAAGGGAATCGCCGACGACGCCAGCAGGTGCTCGACGCCGATCTGGTCCTGCATCGCCACGCGCTGCATCCTTACCCAGGGTGCGATTTCGGCGGCGGTCTGGTAGAAGGTGATGTGCTGGCCGCCGGTGTAGGACGATGCGGTGACGGCTACCGCGTGCAGCAGGCCTTCCTGCAGGCAGTTGTCCAGGCGCGGCAAGTCCAGCATGCGGTGCAGCAGGTTCACCAGCGGGGTGTTGTCGAGCAGCGACTGCGGCGGCGCGGCGCGCCATTTGCGCAGCAGCCAGCCGAAGGACAGCAGCGACAGCCAGCGCGCCCCCGAACGCAGCACGCCCAGCGAATCGGCGCGATACACCTGGTTCGCTTCAAAATTGCTCCATACATCGAGCAGTTTCTGCACGCCTTCGCCGAAATTGTCGGCGCGGCAGGCCAGCGCGGTGGCATTGATGGCGCCAGCCGAAGTGCCGCAAATGATCTGGAAGGGATTACGTGCCGGCGGCCATCCCTCTTCCCACAGGATTTCGGAAATCGCCTGCAAAACGCCAATCTGGTAAGCCGCCCGGGCGCCGCCGCCCGTCAGGATCAAGCCCGTTTTCTTTTTCATGCCCATTTATCAAGGGTAACATGCTGGCTGCGGGGCGGGAATGACTTGCGCCCTGCCCGCCAGCAGCCTGTCGCGCGCTCGTCACTCGCCGCGCACGATGCCTTCGCGGCGCGGGTCGGCACCGCCGAACCAGCCGGCCGGCGTGCGCTGCAAGCCTTGCAGGCCCGAGTTGAGTTCCACCTGGCGCACCTCGTGGCCGCGCGCTTTCAACTGATCCACCACCTCGCCCGGGAACTTGCCCGCTTCAAGCTCGGTGGGGCCATTGCGGCTGCCGAAATTGGGCAGGCTGATGGCCTGCTGCACATTGAGGTTCCAGTCAAGCGCACCAACCAGCACCTTGGCCACGTAGTTGATGATGGTCGAGCCGCCCGGCGAGCCGGTGGCCAGCACCAGTTGCCTGGTCTGCCTGTCGAAGACCAGGGTCGGCGCCATCGAACTGCGCGGGCGCTTGCCAGGCTGCACGCGATTGGCGATCGGGCCGTTTTCGTCCACCGAATCCCAGGAGAAGTCGGTGAGCTGGTTGTTCAGCAGGAAGCCGTCGACCATCTGGCGCGAGCCGAACGCGTCTTCCACCGAAGTGGTCATGGAAATGGCGTTGCCGTTGCCGTCCACTACCACCAGGTGCGAGGTGGAGGGCTTGTCCAGCGCAGTGTCATCGCCCCAGGCTACTTTGACTTCGGCCGGCACGCCGGCGCGGGCGCGGCCCATCGACTTGTCGCCGATGAGGGCGGCGCGCTGGCGCAGGTAGGACTTGTCGAGCAGGCCGCTGGCGCCCTTGCCGGGCAGCGGCACGAAGTCGGTATCGGCCACGTAGCGGTTGCGGTCTGCATAGGCCAGGCGTTCCGCTTCCGTCATTAGGTGGATGGCGTCAGCCGCGATCACCCCGTTGACCGGCGCGTAGTCGCCGATCTTGCTGTTTTCAAGGATGCCGAGGATTTGCGCGATCGCCACGCCGCCGGACGATGGCGGCGGCATGCCGCACACGGTGTAGGCGCGGTAGTCGGCGCACAGCGGTTCGCGCTCTCTGGCCTTGTAGCCGCCGATGTCGGCTGCGGTCAAGCCACCCGGATTGGTCGGGTGCCCCTGCACTTTCGCGGCGATGTCGCGCGCGATGTGGCCGCGGTAGAAGGCATCGGCGCCTTCGGCGGCAATCTCGCGCAGGGTCTTGGCCAGGGCAGGATTCTTCAGCACATGGCCGACAGGCCAGGGCTTCCTGTCCTTGTCGAAGAAATAGGCTGCAGCGACCGGGTCGCGCTGCAGGTAGCGTTCACTGGTCAGCAAGGCGTTCAGGCGCGGGCTGACCGCAAAGCCTTCCTCAGCCAGCTTGATGGCGGGTGCGAACAGCTTGGGCCAGGCCAGCTTGCCGTACTCCTTATGCGCCAGTTCCAGCATGCGCAGCACGCCGGGGGCGCCGACCGAACGGCCGCCTACTACGCCTTCTGCCCGCGGCAAGGGTTTGCCGTTGGCGTCCTGGAACAGGGTTTCGGTGGCGGCGGCGGGCGCGGTTTCGCGGCCGTCGAAGGAACGGACTTTCTTGCCGTCCCAATGCATCATGAAGGCGCCGCCGCCGATGCCGGAAGATTGCGGCTCGACCAGGGTCAGTACCAGTTGGGTGGCGATCGCTGCATCAACGGCGGAGCCGCCTTGCTTCAGCATCTGGTGGCCGGCTTCGGTGGCCAGCGGATTGGCCGCGGCGACCATGAATTTCTGTGCGGACCAACCGGCTTTCTCCTGCCAGCCGGTGGCGATTTCAGGAGCGCGGTTGTCTTGGGCGTGGAGCGGGAGGCTGGTGCAGCAGAGCGCTGCGAGGGTCAGGGCTATGGCTTTCATCCGGCCATGCTACACCAAAACCGGCAATTCAGTGCCAGACCCATAGGGTCTGGCACTCGGCATGCGGCGGCCGCGTATTCGTGTCTGACCCTGCGGGTCAGACACGGGTTTTCCGGTTTATTTAGGCTGCATGCGAATCGCGCCATCCAGGCGAATCGTCTCCCCATTCAGCATGGTATTTTCGATAATAGCCTTCGCCAGCGAAGCATATTCGAACGGCTTGCCCAGCCGTGGCGGGAACGGCACCATCTTGCCCAGCGCATCCTGCACTTCCTGCGGCATGCCCAGCAGCATCGGGGTCTCGAAGATACCCGGCGCAATGGTCATCACGCGGATGCCCGAACGCGACAGGTCGCGCGCCATCGGCAAGGTCATGCCGGCCACGCCAGCCTTGGAGGCGCCATAAGCCGCCTGCCCGATCTGGCCATCAAACGCGGCCACCGATGCAGTATTGATAATCACACCGCGCTCGCCCCACTCCGCCGCTTCGGTCTTGCCCATGGCATCAGCAGCCAGTCGGCACATATTGAAGGTGCCGACCAGGTTGATATTGATGGTGCGCGCGAAGGAATCCAGCGGGTGCGGGCCATCCTTGCCCACGGTCTTGATCGCCGGCGCCACGCCGGCGCAGTTGACCAGGCCGCGCAGGGTGCCCATGGCGGTAGCCGCAGCCACCACAGCCAGGCCGTCCGCTTCCGAAGTCACGTCGCATTTGACGAATTTTGCTGCGCCCAGTTCTGCCGCCAGCTTTTCGCCGGCTTCCACCTGCACGTCGGCCAGCACGACCTTGCCGCCGTTATCGACGATCATGCGCGCGGTCGCCGCACCCAGACCCGACGCGCCGCCGGTGATGATGAATACTTGGTCCTTGATTTGCATGCTTTTGTCTCCCCTATTCACTTTACGTTACGTAAACGTCAATCGAGGCGTATTGTAGCCGAAATCAGTAGCAAGTCATCCATCCTCCGCTCTGGGAACACACTTTTCCGCTCGGGCTGATGACCTGGCCGGGCGGCCCGTGGTAATAGGTACCGCTGGTGTCGCGGCAGCCGCCCGCGTCGCACTGGACCGGGATCGGTGCGCTGGGGCCGGGCAGCGGCGTGGCTGGCGGCAAGACGGCGCCCGGCGGCAGCGACGGCTGGCCCGCACGCGGCAGTTGGGCGATCGCCGTCGGCGCCGCATGCGGATCGCGTCTGGTGAGCACGGGCGCCCAGGTCAGCGAAGGATCGGGGGCCGGCGCAATGCGCGGCGTCGGCGTGACAGTCAGCGGCACCGGGCGGCGCGGCATATTCTTGCGGGCAGGCGCCGTGCGGCAAGGCTCCTGCAGCAGGCGCTTGCCATCTGCGCTGAGCCGGCATTCCGGCAAGCGCCGGTACTCGTCAAGGGATTCGGCGCCAGCGGCCGGGCCGGACAGCCCGGCGGCCAGCGCCAGCAGGAGTGGATAGTTCATGTTGCCCTCCGCAGCGTACAGACATCATACGCCGCAGAGGGTTGACGCGGCGCGGCTTACTTCGCCGCCGGCGTCTCGCTTGCGGCTTGGGCCGGCACCTCGGCCATGGCGGGAGCCACCGCTGGCGCAGTCACGGGCGCTGGCACCTGCGGCGCCGCAGCCGAAGCCGGGGCCACCACCTGTTGCTGCGCCTGCATCGGCGCCATGGTCACCGACAGGATGCCGGTGACCGGCAACAGCGGCACCAGCAGCAGCGCCACGATGTTGATGATCTTGATCAGCGGGTTGACGGCCGGACCGGCAGTATCCTTGTACGGGTCGCCCACGGTATCGCCGGTCACCGCCGCCTTGTGCGCGTCGGAACCTTTGCCGCCATGGTTGCCGTCCTCAATATACTTTTTCGCGTTATCCCAGGCGCCGCCGCCGGTGGTCATCGAGATCGCCACGAACAGGCCGGTGATGATGGTGCCCATCAGCAGGCCTCCCAGCGCGCGCGGGCCGAGCAGCATGCCGACCAGGATAGGCACCAGTACGGGCAGCAGCGAAGGCGCAATCATTTCCTTGATGGCGGAGGCAGTCAGCATGTCGACGGCCTTGTCGTACTGCGGCTTGCCGGTGCCGTCCATGATGCCCTTGATGTCGCGGAACTGGCGGCGCACTTCCACCACCACGGCGCCGGCAGCGCGGCCGACGGCCTCCATCGCCATGGCGCCGAACAAGTAAGGGATCAGGCCGCCGATGAACAGGCCGACGATTACCATCGGGTCGGACAGGTCGAAGGACATCTCCATGCCGCGCGACTGCAGGGCGTGGGTGTAGTCGGCAAACAGCACCAGCGCAGCCAGGCCGGCCGAGCCGATCGCATAGCCCTTGGTCACCGCCTTGGTGGTGTTGCCCACCGCATCCAGAGGGTCGGTAATGGCGCGCACGGAATCCGGCATGCCCGACATTTCGGCGATGCCGCCGGCGTTGTCGGTGATCGGCCCATACGCGTCCAGCGCCACCACGATCCCGGCCATCGACAGCATGGAGGTCGCCGCAATCGCAATGCCGTACAGGCCGGACAGCTTGAAGGAAACCAGGATCGCCACGCACACGGCAAGCACTGGCCATGCGGTGGATTTCATCGACACGCCCAGGCCCGCAATGATATTGGTGCCGTGTCCGGTGGTGGAAGCTTCCGCGATATGACGCACCGGCGTGAATTCGGTGCCGGTATAGAACTCCGTGATGTAGACCATCAGGCCGGTCAGCACGATGCCGACAACCGTTGCACCCAGCATCTTGTAGCGCATCTCATCATCCGGCCAGACCATCCAGGTCACGATGACGAACCCGATCAGCGACAGGCCGGCAGCCCACCACAAGCCAGTGTACAGGGCCGACATGATCTTCTTGCCCGGTTTCGCCTTGACCATCGAGCAGCCGATGATGGAGCCGATGATCGAGACGGCACCCAGCAGCATCGGATAGATGGCCGCCTGCGCCGGAGCGCTTGTGATCATCAGCGCGCCAAGCAGCATGGTCGCGATCAGGGTCACCACATAGGTTTCAAACAGGTCGGCCGCCATGCCGGCGCAGTCGCCCACGTTGTCGCCCACGTTGTCGGCGATCACCGCCGGATTGCGCGGATCGTCCTCGGGAATGCCCGCCTCCACCTTGCCCACCAGGTCGGCGCCCACGTCGGCGCCCTTGGTGAAGATGCCGCCACCGAGGCGGGCGAAGATCGAGATCAGGGAAGCGCCGAAGGCCAGGCCGATCATCGGCTTCAGCACTTCATGCACATTGTGCGTCGGGTCAGGCGCGCCCGGAGCGCCCATCACGGTGAGCACCCAGTAGAATCCGGCTACGCCCAGCAGCCCGAGGCCGACCACCAGCATGCCGGTGATGGCGCCGCCCTTGAAGGCGACATTGAGCGCCTCGTTCATGCCCACCGACGCAGCCTGCGCGGTACGCACGTTGGCCCGCACCGACACATTCATGCCGATAAAGCCGCAAGCGCCGGAAAGCACGGCGCCAAGAAGGAAGCCGATGGCGGTCTTCATATCGATCGCCGCCCCGATGGCTACCAGCAGAACAACACCGACGATACCGATGGTGCGGTACTGGCGGGCCAGGTAGGCCGCAGCACCTTGCTGGATGGCTGTCGCGATTTCCTGCATGCGGGCGTTGCCCGCGTTCTGTCCAAGAATCCAGCTGCGCGCCCACAGCCCGTACACCACCGCGAGCACGCCGCACGCAATCGCGAACCACAAACTTGCTGCCATAGATTGCCCCCTTACGTTATTAGAATCAAAAGCCACAAAACGAACTCGGTACGACCGAACTACGTACTGCAAAACTTTGACACTTCACGGCCAGGGGGCCGCCAAACCGGTAGACCAGTGTCAGACCCGCAGGGTCTGACACTTGCGACGCGACTGTCGCGTACCGGTTTGAAAAAAGCGGGCCAGGAGCCCGCTTCATATGTATTAGCTGTTCAGAGCCGCGAACGCACGGTCGCGAATCTCTTCGACTGGACCAACGCCTTCGATCTTGCGATATTTCGGCGCACCAGGCTGGCCCGATTTGGCCCACTCGCCGTAGTAGCCAAGCAGGACTTCGGTCTGGTTGTGGTAGACGTCCAGGCGCTTCTTGACGGTTTCTTCCTTGTCGTCGTCGCGCTGCACCAGGTCTTCGCCGGTGACATCGTCCTTGCCTTCGACTTTAGGAGGATTGAATTTGACGTGGTACACACGGCCCGAAGCCGGGTGGCTGCGGCGGCCGCTCATGCGTTCGACGATCTGGTCGTCCGGTACGGCGATTTCCAGCACGTAGTCGATTTTGACGCCTGCGTCCTTCATCGCGTCGGCTTGCGCGGTGGTACGCGGGAAGCCGTCAAACAGGTAGCCATTGGCGCAATCGGCCGCTTTCAGGCGGTCTTTCACCAGGCCGATGATGATGTCGTCCGAAACCAGTTGGCCCGCGTCCATCACTTTTTTGGCGGCCAGGCCCAGTTCAGTACCTTCCTTGATTGCCGCACGCAGCATGTCGCCGGTGGAAATCTGAGGGATGTTGTACTTTTCCTTGATGAAGTTGGCCTGGGTGCCCTTACCGGCTCCTGGTGCTCCTAACAGAATGAGACGCATGAATGTTCCTAAACGATTTAATAATAATTTTTGATGATGCCTTAGCCACCTTGCTAGAAACTTACCACAGAAGTTGGCTTATCCGCCACTTTTGTAGAGTGCTTGTACACGCGCCAGGTCTTCCGGGGTGTCCACACCGGCCGCCGGGGCGGAATCGGTCACGTGTACGGCAATGGGGTATCCATGCCACAGGACGCGCAGCTGCTCCAGGGCTTCAATCCCTTCCAGCGGCGACACTTCCAGCGCCGGATAGGCCTGCAGGAAGTCGTTTCTATAGGCGTACAGCCCAATATGGCGCAAGGGCACGTAGCCGGCCGGCAGGGCCGACTTGTCCTTGGCGAAGGCATCGCGGTGCCACGGGATGGTGGCACGGCTGAAATACAATGCGCGGCCCTGCTTGTCCAGCACCACCTTCACCACGTTCGGGTTGAAGGCGTCCGCCACGTCGTGCAGCGGGTGTGCGCAGGTGGACATCGGCACGTCGGCGCCGATGCGGGCGGCGGCAGCCTGCAGCAGTTGCGGCTCGATCAGGGGCTCGTCGCCCTGCAGGTTGACCACGACGGCGTTTGCCGGCAAATTCATGGCGCGCGCCACTTCGGCGATGCGGTCAGTGCCGGACGGGTGGTCGGCACGGGTCATGAAAGCTTCGATGCCATGCTGTTCGCAGGCTTCTTTGATAGAGGCGTGGTCGGTGGCGACAACGATGCGGGCCGCGCCGGCTTCCTTCGCGCGCTCGGCCACGCGCACCACCATCGGCTTGCCGCCCAGGTCGGCCAGGGGCTTGTTGGGCAGGCGGGTCGAGGCCAGGCGGGCCGGGATGATGACGATAAAGGACACCGTTTACTCCGTGGTGTCTGGCAGGGAGCGCGCTTCGTCGGCCCACATGATCGGGATGCCGTCGCGGATCGGGTATGCCAGGCGGTCGCCTTTGCAAATCATTTCCTGGGCTTTTTTGTCGTACTCCAGAGGGCCCTTGCACACAGGGCAGACCAGGATATCAAGCAGGCGTGCGTCCACGTAGTTTCTCCACAATTTGATCGGCCAGCGCCGCGTCGATGCGGGCGCTGACTGGAACGACCCAGATTCTTGGATCGTTGCGTAGTTCTTCAATTTGCCAGCATTTTACTGCATCCTTCTCCGTCACCAGAATAAAGTCGGCCTCGACATTCGCGAACGGGCGGTCTTTAAAGTCGTGATGATCGGGGAGCGGCAACTCCTGCGGCTCAAGTCCCGCGGTGCGCAGCATGGCAAAAAAACGGCCCGGATTGCCGATGCCTGCCGCTGCGGCCACGCGCAGCCCGTCGCCTTGCCCCGCACGGCGGGCCAGTTCGGCCAGCGTCATGCGCTCGCTGCGCTCTGCCAGCCGTTCTGCAACGTCGCCGGCGAGGCGCATCTGCCAGGGAGCAGCCGGTGCGCCACCGCGGGCGGCGCCGGGTGGCGCAATGGCGGTGCACAGCGCTGCCGTCAGTTCGGGCGCGTTGACCACGGTGAAATCGCGTTTGCGGGACGGCGCCTCGCGCAGCGGCCCGGCCGGCAGCGTCCAGCCATTGCCAACTCCCCTGCCGTCAAACAGCACGATTTCGATGTCGCGCGCCAGGGCGTAATGCTGCAAGCCGTCATCCGTGACGATAACGTTGACTTCGGGATAAGCCGCCAGCAGCGCCTCGCCTGCCGCCATACGCGCACGGCCAACAAAAACCGGGCAGCCGGTGCGGGCGGCAATCAGGACTGGTTCGTCGCCCACCTCGGCCGGCGTCGACACGGCGCTGACTTCGCGCGGCGCGGCATCCTTGCTTCCGAAGCCTCGCGACACAACGCCCGGCCGGAAACCGGCCGCACGCAGCGCATCGACCAGCCAGATGGTCAGTGGCGTCTTGCCCGTACCGCCAATGAAGATATTCCCCACGACGACGACCGGCACCGGCAAGCGCTCGGCGTGCGAGACGCCAAGCGCATACAGGCCGCGGCGCACGGCGGCCAGCCCCCGGAACAGCAGGGACAAGGGCCAGAGCACGCATGCCAGCGCGCCCCGCCGCAACCACTCGCGCGAGAACGTCGTCTCGAGGGAAGAGGCCATTACCTGGCCTGGGCGGTCTGTGCCTCGAAGGTCACGCGCTCGAAGCCAGCCACGCGCGCCGCTTCCATCACGTTGATCACCATCTGGTGCATCGCGAACTGGTCCGCGTTGATCTTGACGATCGGGTTGGCATCCTTGGTGGCAGCCTTCATCTGCTCGGCCAGGCCGGCTACGTCGTGGAACGCAACGGGCGTGCCGTTGATGGTGTAGTTGCCCTTGGCATCCACTGTCACATTCAGGTCATTCGGCTGCTCCACCGTCTTTTCCGCATCGGCGGTCGGCAAGGTGATTTTCAGCTCGGTGAACTTGCTGTACGTGGTGGTGATCATCAGGAAGATCAGGATCACCAGCAGCACGTCGATAAACGGGATCAGGTTGATCTCGGGATCTTCGCGCTTCTGGCCTCGGCGGAAATTCATCGCCATAAACTGATCCCTCGCTTACTTGCGGGAGTTGTGGACCACGTCCACGAACTTGACCGCCTGCTGCTCCATGTCGATGACGAAGGAGTCAACCAGGGCGCGGAAGTGGCGATAGAACACCAGGGTCGGCATCGCGATCGCCAGGCCGAAACCGGTGTTGTACAGCGCCACCGAAATACCGTGCGCCAGTTGCGCAGGGTTGGCGCCGGCGGAATTCTGCGAACCGAAGATCTCGATCATGCCGACCACGGTACCGAACAGGCCCATCAGCGGTGCCAGGGTAGCGATGGTGCCGAGGGTGGTCAGGAAGCGCTCCAGCTCGTGCGCCACGGCGCCGCCCGCCTCTTCAATCGACTCTTTCATCACATCGCGTGGGGCGTTGACATTACGCAACGCTGCCGAAAGAACAACGCCCAGCTGGGACGATTTTTCCAGCTTGGTGATGATGTCGTTATTGATGTTTCCGCTGCGATAGACGCGAACCACCTCGTCCAGCAGTGTCTTCGGAATGATGCGCGAACGGCGCAGATACATCAGGCGCTCAACGATCAGAGCAAGGGCAACGATGGAAGCGATCAGCAGAGGCCAGATAGGCCAGCCGGCGGCCTGGAAAATTGCGAGCAAGACATACTCCTAAGAAAGAAAACCTAAACGCGCAATGTAGCGTGTCGAGAGCTATCAGGCAAGTGTGCGCATTCTTCACATTTTCTGTGGACAACATTGTTGGCAATCCAACTAATTCACCCTAAACCCATGATTTGTTTATGATTTTTCCTAATGCAAAAATTTTCATCAGCTTCGCTCAGCGCAGTTCTACACATATTCTGTGGACAAAATTGTGGGGAATGGTGGCTTTTATATGCTAAGCCTTTGAAAGGAAAGCGAATTATTCTCAAGCACAAAAAATGCGCATTGGCACTTTTCCTGCTTTTCCCCATCTGTGCACTTCTTCACATATTCTGTTGATAAGATTGTTAGCAAGGCTATGCTCGAGGGGTAAAGTACTTGATCTATAAGGGTTTTCTTGCCGTGCGTAAAAATCTCGCACGCTGATTTCCCGATGCATTCCAGACACATTTTCAGCGAAATACACAAATTCTGTGGACAAAAGTGTGAGCAAGGCCACAGGAGGTAGCGCAAGTCTTTGATATGGAAAGACAATCACTTCGAGCTGAAAATTTAGGCAGCGTTTTTCCCCACAGCTTCTGTGGATAAAATTGTTAGCAAGGGACAGACTGGAGTGCCAAGTCGTTGATTTCTAAAATGAAAGTTACCCTGCAAACATTTTCATCACGCAAGGCTTCGGGCGGAGAAGTTCCTCACACATTCTGTGGATATCTTTGTGCGTAACAGCCACGCGCTATCGCAAAGTCCTTGATCTATAAGGAAATTCAACAATTGCCCGCTTATGTGGCATTGGCGTTTACCCTTAATAATCATGTGTTTACAAAAAATACTTGCGATATGAAGTGATATATGACATAAGCATGACCGCTTTCAAAAAGTGTGGACAGGTCCATGATCAATAGCCCCGAACCCAACCAGGTCATTTCAGTCAGCGCCCTCAACCAGGCAGTCGCGCGCCTGCTGGAGCGCTCATTCCCCTTGCAGTGGATATCTGGGGAAATCTCGAATTTCACGCGCGCCAGTTCGGGTCATTGGTATTTCACCCTGAAAGATGATGCCGCCCAGGTGCGCGCCGTCATGTTCCGCGGCCGCGCCCAGTACGCCGGCTTCGTGCCGCGCGAAGGCGACAAGGTCGAGGTGCGGGCCCTGGTCACCCTGTACGGGCCACGCGGCGACTACCAGATCAATGTAGAAGCAATCCGCCGGGCCGGCGTCGGCTCCCTGTTCGAAGCCTTCCAGCGCCTCAAGGAGCGCCTGGCGGCGGCGGGCCTGTTCGACACCGAGCGCAAACGCGCCCTGCCCCTTTTCCCGCGCACCATCGGCATCGTCACCAGCCCCCAGGCAGCCGCCCTGCGCGACGTGCTGATTGCGTTGCGCCGCCGGGCGCCACACGTCAACGTAGTGCTCTACCCTACCCTGGTGCAGGGCCAGCAAGCGGGCGCCCAGATTGCGGCCGCCATTGAAACCGCCTCGCGACGCGCCGAATGCGACGTGCTGCTGGTGGTGCGAGGTGGCGGCAGCATGGAAGACCTGTGGTGCTTCAATGAAGAAGTGGTGGCTTACGCCGTCGCCAATTGCAATGTGCCGGTAGTGTCCGGAGTTGGCCACGAAACCGACTTCACCATCTGCGACTTCGCCGCCGACGTGCGTGCCGCCACGCCAACCGCCGCAGCCGAACTGGCAGCAACGCCGCGTGCCGACTGGCTCGGTTCCTTGCGCGCCGACGCCACCGACCTGCGCCGCGCCATGCGCCGCGCCCTCAGCGACGCCACGCAGACGCTGGACAACCTGCAGCGCCGCCTGCTCAGCCCGACGGCCCGCATCGCCCAGCAGCGCATGCAGTTGCGAAGCCTGTCCACCGCCATGATGCACGCCACGCGCAACCCGCTGCAGCAGGCCCGCTTCACGGTCGACCGGCTGGCCGGCCGCCTGGCCGCGCGCAAGCCCGACGCGAGCAAGGCACGTGCCGCAATGGAAGCCTTGCAGCATCGCGTCGGCGCCAGCATGCGCGCGCAACTGCTGCAGCGGCGCGATGCCCTGAATGCGCTGTCGGCGCAACTGGAATTACTGAATCCCCAGCGCACGCTGGAACGCGGCTACGCCATCGTCACCGATGCCGCCGGCGCCGTACTGCGCGACCCGGCGCATATCCAACCGGGGCAGCCGCTGGGCGTCCGCCTGGCCGAAGGCAGCGCCCAAATCGGCGTGGCCAACGTGCAACCGACGCTTACCTAGCGTTCGTATTAGAATAGTGGCCGTTTCGGCAAAAATAACTTTTCGTCTCAATCAAAAGGAAACATTCATGGAACATACCCTGCCACCACTGCCGTATGCGATGGACGCACTGCAGCCGCACATCTCCAAGGAAACCCTGGAATTCCACTACGGTAAGCATCACCAGGCATATGTCACCAACCTGAACAACCTGATCAAGGGCACCGAGTTCGAAAACCTGTCCCTGGAAGAGATCGTGAAGAAGTCTTCCGGCGGCGTGTTCAACAACGCAGCCCAGGTGTGGAACCACACCTTCTACTGGAACTGCATGGCTCCCAACGCCGGCGGCGCACCAGCTGGCGCCCTGGCTGACGCCATCAACGCCAAGTTCGGCTCCTTCGACAACTTCAAGGCAGAATTCACCAAGTCCTGCGTGGGCAACTTTGGTTCTGGCTGGACCTGGCTGGTGAAGAAGGCTGACGGCTCGGTCGAGATCGTCAACACCTCCAACGCCGCCACTCCGCTGACCGGCGCCGACAAGCCGCTGCTGACCTGCGACGTATGGGAACACGCCTACTACGTCGACTACCGCAACGCACGTCCTAAGTACGTTGAAACCTTCTGGAACCTGGTGAACTGGAACTTCGTGGCCCAGAACTTTGCTTGATCGCGGTTGTTCGCCCATCGAAAGCCCGCTACGAGCGGGCTTTTTTTCGACCAAAATCGGGGTCAAATTCGGGGTCAGGTCTGTCATTCGGACAGCTAGCGCTCTCATTTGATATTTCTCAATACGCTAATTCCACGGAATTTGCGTATTGAGATTTGTCAAACAAGCTGTACGCGTGTCCAAATGACAGACCTGACCCCGAATTGAAGGATCAATAGCGCGGCTTGACGCTGATCACGACCTTGCCGAAGTGGTTGCCGGATGCGAGGTGCTGGTAGGCTTCGCGCGCCTCGTGGATGTCGAACACGCGGTCCACCACCGGCTTGATGTTGCGCTGGGAGACCAGCCGCGACAAGTCTTCCTGCATCTTGCGGCTGCCGACGTAAATGCCGCTCATGCTCTTGCCGCCAATGACAATGCCAAGCAGTTGAACGCTGGTTTCGAAGCCGCCCCCCAGGCCGCCAATCACTGCCACCTTGCCGCCCATGCCGGCCGAGGCAATCGAGCGCGCCAGCGTATCCTGGCCACCCACTTCCAGCACCAGGTCGACGCCTTCGCCGTTGGTGGCGCGCAGCACTTCGTCCTGCCATTCAGGCGTCTTGCGGTAGTTGATCAACACGTCGGCGCCCAAGGCGCGTGCCCGTTCCAGCTTGGTGTCGCTGGACGAGGTGACGATCGTGCGCACGCCTGCCGCCTTGGCCAGTTGCAGCGCCCACACCGACACGCCGCCGGTGCCCAGCAACAGCACGGTGTCGCCGGCTTTCACGCCGCCTTCCACGAACAACGCATTCCAGGCTGTGACGCCGGCGCAGGTCAGGGTCGCCGCTTCCTCATAACTCAGGTGCGCCGGCACGGCAACCAGGCCGCCTTCCTTGATCACCAGTTCTTCCGACAGCACGCCATTGCTGCCCGCCCCCAGCGTCACCGCCGTCTTGCCCGGCGTGACCTTGCCTTCTTCCCACTCAGGGAAAAACGCGGTCGCTACGCGGTCGCCGACGCGGAATCGTTCAACGCCCGGGCCTACCTCGACCACTTCACCGGCCGCGTCGGAACCCGGCACCACTGCACCTTCGCCGCTGGTCGGGTAAGTGCCCTGCGCCACCATCAGGTCGCGATAGTTCAGCGAAACCGCGCGCACCTTTACGCGAACCTCGTGGTATTGCAGTTCACGTTTCGGCAGCTTGACGGCTTCCAGGCTGTCGATACCGCCGCCGGGGGTGATTTGGTATGCATGCATTTGGATCTCCTTACAAGTTGTGGTTAAGTGAGAAGAACTATATAGTTTCCACGTTATCCACAGTGGTGGAGTTTCATCGACAGATTGTCGCCCAAAAGGAATCAATATGAATGAACGCCTGAATGGCATCAACGTCTTCGTGCAGGCCGTGGAGGCAGGCAGTTTTTCGGCGGCGGCCACGCGGCTGCACCAGACCCGCTCCGCCGTGGCCAAGGCCATCGCGCGGCTGGAAGAACGGCTGGGCGTGCGCCTGTTCCATCGCACCACGCGCAGCCAGGCCCTGACCGAAGCGGGCCAGTCCTATTACGAGCGCTGCGTGCGCGCTCTTGCCGAACTGGATGCGGGCGAAGCCTGCATCGGTACCGGCCGCAGCGAGCCGACCGGCCGCTTGCGCATCAGCGTGCCGGTGCTGTTCGGCCGGCAGTTCGTGGCGCCGCTGATGATGGACCTGGCCCAGCGCTACCCGCAACTGACCATCGATATCTCGTTCAGCGACCGGGTGGTGGACCTGCTGGATGAAGGCTTCGATCTCGGCCTGCGCGTCGGTCCGCTGCCGAACAGTACCAGCCTGGCTGCGCGCCCCCTGGGCCAGCAGCGCATGCTGATCTGCGCCGCGCCCTCCTATCTGCAGGCGCACGGCGAACCACTGGACATCCAGGAAGTCTGCGAGCGCGATGGCATCCTGTACTCGCGCGGACGCGTGGTGAAAGAATGGACGGTCGCCATGCCGGACGGCCGCACGCACGACTTGCTGCCGCGGCAGCGCATGCTGGTGGATGACTTGCAGGTGATTGCCGACGCGGCAGCGCGCGGCATGGGTCTGGCATGGCTGCCCTGCTGGCTGGTGGCCCCGTACGTGAAACGGGGCGAACTGAAGGTGCTGTTCGATTGCGGAGAAATGGAAGCCTCGCGCATGCACCTGGTGTGGCCCCATACTCCCTACATGCCCGCCAAGCTGCGGGTCGCAATCGACACGCTGCTTGAGGTTACGCCGATCTACCTCGCGAGCGCGGAGGAGAACCCTGCGGTCCCGCTGGCGGCAGATCACCTGCACCAGCGCCGGGACCGGCCGAGTGCATGAAAAAGGGCGTTGCCGGTGTGAACCGAGCAACGCCCTGCGTGGCTAGGGGGTCTTCTTGACCGTCTAGCCTTACATCCTCCAACGCAACGCTGCCGAAACCGAACGTCCGATCTGCACCGTGCCGAAATTGGTCAACTGCGCGTTACCCGCATTGCCGAAGTGGTAGTACTGCTGCTGCATTTCGTTCGTCAAGTTGACGCCACTGATATCGAACGACATGTTGTCGTTGATCTTGTACGAGATCTGCATGTCCACGCTCTTTTCCGGATGACGCCAGATACCAATCGGATTGGCAAACAAGGCGGCTTCGTTGCGGTCCAGGAAGCCGGAGCGCCAGACATAGGACAAGCGCGCGCTGACCGGGCCCTTTTCGTACGCCAGGGTGGCGTTGTAGGAGCTCTTGGACACGCCGAAGAACGGCGTTTCGAGTTGCGAGACGATGACGCCGGCATCATTGGCGTCAGGCACGTTCTGCGACGAGGTCAGTCGCGTATAGCTGCCCTGGACGCCCAGGCCGTCCAGCAGGCTCGGCAGCCCCTTCGGGAAGTAAATGAAGCCGAGCTCGGCGCCCTTGATCGTGCCGTTGGAGGCGTTGACCGGCGAGTTGATGACGTAGTCATAGCCGTTCGTATGGTCGCCGCCCGCGGTCGAGTTGCGGAATGGGTCGTTCGCCGGATCGACGTGAACCTTGTGGCGCAAGTCTACGGTCAAGCCGTCGATCTTGCGTTTGAACAGCGTGCCGTAGAGTGCGCTGTCCTTTTGGAAATACCACTCGGCCGTCAGGTCGAAGTTCTTGGAGTGCGTCGGTTTCAGGTCAGGATTGCCGCCGCTGCCCGAGCCATAACCCACCTTCGAAACATCGTCGTTGAGCTGCAGGATAGGGTTGAGGTCACTGAACTTCGGGCGGCGCAGGGTTTCACCATAGTTGAAGCGCGTCACCACGTCCTTGGATGCGTCATAAATCAGGGTCATGCTAGGCAGGACCTTGCTAGTCGACTTGCTGGCAGTAGACGACGAGACCGCCTTGGTGGTGGGATCAACCTTATAGAAGGTCATGTCGGTATCGACCTTGACGTAGCGCACACCGAAATTGCCGCGCAGGCGACGGCCGAACAATTCGTTCTGGGTATTCCCCATCAGGAAGAGGTTGTTCGTCTTTTCATCGACCTCGAACGTCTTCTGCAGGCTCAGTTTGTCTGTCGTCAGGAAGTTGGCATCGACCGAGTTATAGAGCTTGCGCCAGTCGTCGATGTGGTCGCGGATGTAATAAGCATTCGGCTCCACCCATGAGCGCGGAACGTCCGAAATGTCCGTGCCGAAGTTCGAGTTGGTGGAGGAATACGCCGGGCCCAGCGAGGCGAGCGTGCGGCCCAGGTTGCCCGATTGCGTCCGGTTGGCCTCCGACGCCTTGCGGTCGTCAAAGCGCACGCCGAACTGGATCGTCTCCAGCGCACCCCAGTTGGCATCGTAGACGCCCGACAGGTTGGCCGTCGCGGCGCTGCCCTTGTTGCGGTTGGCGTTATCGTAGAACTGTGCAACATTCCACTTGGCCGGGTCGGTCAGGTCGGCATCGTTGTTGAAGTGGAAGGCCGTATTGTTGCCGCCGTCATTGAAGTTGACGTTGATCGACGGTGCAACGCGATCAATCCGGGTGGCCGTGAATTCCGAGTGATAGGTGCTGGATTGGTACGACAGGTCGCCTTCCAGCCTCAGGCGATCGCCAAGGTCCCACTTGCCGTTCAGGGCATATATGCGAGAATCGGTTGCCGACGTGGTGTAGTCGCCGCTGTTGAAGCCATAGACGTTATTGACTTGACGGCTCTTGATAACGTTGGTTCCCGGGTACGTCGTAATGGTCCCCGCAGGGTTGCTGCCGAGATCCCCCCACCAGTCAACAAAGCTGAACAGCAAGCGGTTGAAGGACTTGTCACGATAACCGTTGTACATCGATTCGAAGGTGTAGACCGAATCGGCGTTCGGTTTCCACTGCAAGGCGATATTGGCGGCCGGACGCTTTCGCTCCCCGTGGGTGTCGCTCTGGAAAACGGCGTCACGCGCGAGGTAGTAAGGATAAGCTTTGCCGTTGAAATCCAGCGTTGAACCCTCGGCCATCGGCAAGCCGGCATGGGTGCCTGGCGTCCAGATCTTATTATCGAAGATGCGCTGCAACGGGATGTAACCTGGGGGAACTTCGCCGGCATTGGGGCTGGTGAACGGCACCATGGCGCCCGGGGTCACGCTTTCATTGCGGTAATTCGTCTTGTTGACCGACAGATTGACCAGGGCGCCGATTTCGCCGACGCCGGTTTGCCAGCGGTTGCTTAACATGCCGCTGAGCTGCGGGTTCGCCTTTTTCGCGGGATCGAGATAGGTTTCACGCACCGACAGCGAAGCTTTTGGCCCCTTGAAATCGAACGGCCGCAGCGACTTGACGTCAACCTGGCCTGCAATGCCGGTGTCCAGCTGGCTGGCGTCGCGCGTCTTGTAGACGTCAATTTGGCGCACCAGGGTCGAAGGAATGTCCTGGAGCGCGACCTGGGTGCCCGACGCGGTAAAGATGTTGCGGCCGTTCCAGGTGGTTTGCACGTCCGGCAGGCCACGGATGGACAAGGTGCCGACTTCGCCGCCGGAACGGTTGGTGACCTGGATCCCTGTCACGCGCTGCAGCGCTTCAACGACATTATTATCGGGCAGCTTGCCGATGTCTTCGGCAACGACCGATTCCAGAACCTGGTCGCTGGTGCGCTTGATCGCCAGGCTCTTGATCATCGATGCCTTGACGCCGGTGACGATCACGGTCGCGTTGTCAGTCGCCTCCTTCTTTTCGGCGACGACGTCAGGATTGGCCTGGGCGGCTTCCTGCGCCCAGACCGATGCGCTGCTCAGCAGGCCAGTGGCCAGCATGCAGGCGACGGTGGTTTTCAAATTTAACTGGTGTTGCATTCGCGGTCTCCCTGAGTTGGTTTTTGTTAAAACCGAATGTAGGGGATCAAGCGGGATGCAATCCAATTAAATCTTTTCCGACTTTAATACCAGTTTTGATATCGAGCAGCGGCGCGGCCCAGAGGAGAAAGCACGTTCGTGCCTCTTCCCGACCGCCCTGCCGGGGTGGGTTGTAGTCTTGTAGCAACAGCCTTTAGCTGCCGCGTTCGACGTCGTCGCGTTCCTGGCGTTTGGCGTCGGGCAGCGATTCGACATGGTCGACATCGATATCGCCGCCATCCGGGGCCGGCGTATCGCGGCCGACGCTGGCGCGTTCGCCGGTGCCCTGGGCATCGGAATCACTGTCGAGTTCAGTGTCGCCGGGCCCTGGCGGGCGCGCGCCTTGCAGGTCGCTGCCGGAATCGGACGAATCGCTGGGGCCAAGGGCCCCGGTGCCATGGCCCTTGCTGACTTCGCGGTCAGGCTGGGCTGGCATATTGTCCGGGTCGAGGGTACTGGTTCCTGACATGGTGTCCTCCTGTTTCCAATAATCTAACGAAAACAGGGGCCAAGCGGCGCAGTGTTGGAAGTTGCCAACACTATGTTACATGGGCAATAAAGCTGAAACATCTTCGGCCGTATCCGGCTCGCACCAAATTTCCCCTTTAAGTATAAGGTTTTCCCAATATGTAACTTTCAAAAAAGACGCAACCCGAGCGTCACCGAAGCTTTCGTTTGGGGTTTGATACAGATCAAAAAGGCATTTACCTTAGGTCAACACTAGTACAATTCAGGCTTGAACAAATTGCACAGGAGTGCCTGCAGAATGAGTAGTTTTGACGCAACCAATAAGCGCCTGAAAAATATTCATACTCGCATCCCGGAATTCCCGGAAGACCTGGTACGCCTGCTGCGCATGACCTATCACGTCCAGAAACGCATGAAGGACCTGGCGAATTCGGTGTTGCGCAAGTATGACCTGGTCGATGCCAGCTACATGGTGCTGGCGGTGCTGTATGGGTCGGAGAATGAAACTTCGACGGCGTCCAACCTGGGCGAAGCCTGCATGGAAAAGCCGGCCAACCTGACCAGGGTCTGCAACGACCTGGAAGCGCAAGGCCTGATCACCCGCGGCAACCGCCCGGGCGACCGCCGCTGCGTGATGATTACCCTCACCGATGCCGGCCGCAACCTGATCGAGCAGGTGATGCCGGAAGTATGGTCGCGCACCACCCGCGCTTACGACGGCTACAACGGCGACGATATCCGCGTGCAGGAACAGCTCTTCAAGCGCCAACTCGCCAACCTCGACGTCACAGCCTGATTAAAAAAATGGGGTACGTCCCCATTTTTTTTATTTCTGGGGCTTGGTGTGCTTCATTGCGTAGACCAGGTGCTGCCACCAGTGCTCGCGTGACTGCACGCTCAGCATGCACTGGCGGTCGATCTCTTCCTTGAAGACGCGGTCGCGGCATTGCATATTGGCCAGCGCATTGCGCTGGTTTTCGGCATTCACCACGGCCACCACGAGCCAGAACACCAGCCCGGACAACAGGACCACCAGCGTCCAGGCAAAATGGTTGACCCAGGTGCGCTGCACCAGGCCGGCCTCATCAGGGGCCGACTCCCGGAACGCACGCATCACGCCTTCTTCACGTTGATCCATGTCTTACTTCTTGGTCGCTGCAGCCTTGGCTACCAGGTAGTCCGCAACTGCCAGGGCGGCTGCCTGGGACTGGTCTTCCGGCTGGCCTGGACGACCGGCCATTGATGGGGAAGTCACGTAACGGCCATCGATCACCAGGGTTGGCGCACTGTCCACCTTGTACTGGGCGATGATGGTCTCCATGCGCTTCATTTTAGACTCGACGCTGAAGGATTTGTAGACGCTTTCGTACTTGGCCTTGTCGACGCCGGCGCTTACCACCACGGCGGTCACGTCGTCCTCGCGCATCAGGCGCTTGTGCTCTTTGTGGATGGCGTCAAACAGCTTCTGGCTGGCTGGTTCCAGCGTGCCCATGGTTTCCAGGGTGACGTAGGCGCGTGCCAGCACGTCTTTTTCACCGCGGGCAAAGTGGATGCGGCGGAAGTGGATCTTGTCGGCGTTCTGCTTGACCCAGGCCGACATGCGCGGTTCGAGCGCATTGCAGTGCGGGCAAGTGAACATGAAGAACTCGACCACCTCGACCTTTTTACCCTGGGCTTCGGTGCGCACCGGGGTGTCGAGAACCGTATAGTCAACGCCTTGTTTCGGCTCGGCGGCATAGGCGCCGGCAGCGGTGAACATCAGGGCGGCAGAAGCAAGCAGCAGTCGCAGCAAACGCATGGTCATCCTTACAGGTAAATGGTAAACGCCGCGAGATTACCATTTTTTGCGCGCCGTGATCAGCCCCGTGGGCCAAAAAGGCGCCAACGGGGCATTTTTAAGCCTGTTTTAAGCGCTTAAAAGTCGTAGCGTGCCGATACTTTCAGTTGACGGCCACTGTTCGGGTAGATGCCTGCGCGGCAGCTGAAGGCTTGGCTGAAATGCTCCTTGTCGAACATGTTCAGCGCGGTCACAGCCAGTTCCCATTGGCCGAACTTGCGCGCGTAGCGGCCATCGACCACGGTGTACGCCGGCATGCGGGCGTCGCAGCTGTTGTCGAAATCGCTGCCGTAGCGCTGTTTGCCGACGCGCTGCACGCCGATGTCGGCGCTCTGGCCGTCGGACGGCAGCCAGGCCAGGCGCACGGTCAGGATGTTCTTCGGCACCAGCGCCAGTTCGCGGCCGGCGTTCGGACCGGAGCGGAACTCGGCATCCACCTGCTGGAAGTGGCCCTGCACCTGCCATTCCGGCGCGAAGCGGTAGCTGCCATCGAGCTCGAAGCCCTTGCGCTGGGTTGGCGCCAGGTTGGTGTTGGCGCCGAACATGCCTGCGGTCGGGTCGTAATAGATCTCGTTGTCCAGGTTGTGGCGGAAAATGCGCGCGTCAAGCTTGGCGGCGCCCTGCGCATAACCAAGGCCGATTTCAGCATCGTGCGAAGTCTGGGTTTCCAGCGGCTTGTTGGCCTGCGGAGTGAAGCCGTTCTCGTCGGAGTTGGCGACGCGGTAGCTCTGGCCAATCTTGGCCCACGCTGTCAGGCCCGGCGCGGCAAGCATGCTGCCCTGCACTTCCCAGGCGTTGTTGGCTTGCTTCACGCTGTAGGTGGCGGTGGTGAATGGCACTGGATCGATCGAATCCTTGTCGAACAGTTCGCGGCGCACGCCGGCGGCCAGGCGGAATTGCTGCGGGCCGGAGAACTTCATTTCGTCGCGCAGGTAGAAAGCCTTGCTGCGCTGGCTGGCGTCGGCGGCGGAGAAGGACGCGGTGGTGACGCGGTTCCAGCGGCCGAAGTCAAAGCCGGCGACCAGTTCATTCAGCATGCCGTCGAACTGGCCAAGGTGGCGCACGCGCGGCGAGAACTGGGTCTGCTTCGTGTCGTAGGCGGAGCTGGAAACGCCCCATGGACTGAAATAAGTGGCTTCCGCTTCCTTCTTGCGATGCGACAGCTCCGCAGCCAGGTCGAAGGCGCCTACCATGTGCTCCCAGGCGGCGGTATATCGGTCGCTATCGAGCTTGCCGAAATCGTTCGGGGTCAGGGTCTGGCGCGGATTGGCGTTGAATTGCGCTTCCGTCAGGCTGCCGGCGAAGCGCTGGTCCTGTCGCGCGATGTCGGCACGCAGCGAGAAGCTGCCCACGCCGGTGCTGAATTTCACGCCGCCGTCAAGGCGCGACTGCTTGAATTCATTGTTGTCGCGGTAGTTGTCGGAGCGCTGGTGGCCGGCCGACGCGTCGAAGGCAAAGCCGTCGAAGCCCTGTGCCACGCTGGCGCGCACCTCGCCGCTGTCAAACTGGCCCAGCTCAGTGAACATATTGCCGCTGCGCTCGCCGGCTTGCGGGCGCTTGGTGGTGATCTGGATCACGCCGCCGGTGGCGCCTTCGCCATACAGCACGCTGGCGCCGCCGCGCATGATGTCGATGCGCTCCACCATGTCGATCGGAATGGTGGACAGGGTTGCGCTGGACAGCTCGTTTTCGTTCAGGCGCACGCCATCCAGCACAATCACCACGTTCTGGTCGCTGTTGGTGCCGAAGCCGCGCAGGTCGAGGCCGAAGTCGGGGCTGCCGGTCAGGCTCTGGCGGCCGTACACGCCGCCGATCTTGCGGATCGCCTGGTTGACGTCGGACACGCCGGCGCGGCGGATGTCGGCCGCGGTGATGGTGGTGGCGCCGATCGGCAGCAGCGACGGATCGCTGGCGAAGCGGGAACCGGAAACGACAACGGTGTTCGATTGGGCTTGGGCCGCTGCGGCAAAGCACAGGGCAACCGCTGCGGCAACGGCGCAGCGCGAAGTGATGAAGGTCATGGCAAATCAGTAGAAAGAGTATCCGCCTGCGTCCCCGCAGCCGGAATCCACAGAAGACGAACCCTGCGCGGGCGCGCTTCCACCTCCCTGGCCGGTATCCGGGCTGGCAAGACTGACCGGGCCACCTTCCTGCAGCAGCAGTGGCTAATTGGCGCGGCCTGCCGTCTCAATGACGGCGCTTGCGTACCGTTGCGGGGGCAGCACATTGCGTTTCCCGTTTAACTGCCTCCATGAACAGGAGGCGGGCACCAAGGCGCCGCCATTATACGCCGGTTAAAGTTGGCATAAAAGTTTGGCAATCGGCCGCCACCCGGGCTATATTTTGGTGTTGCAAAAAACCTAATGGAGTCTTATGCGCATCACTCACCTTTTGGCCGCGGCCGCCCTGTTGGGCGGGGTCGCGGTCCAGGCCAGCCTGTGGGCCGGTGGCGCGACGTCCGCCACCGTGCCGGAAGCCGGTAGCGGCATCGCACTGGCGCCAGCCAAGGCGGCCGCCGTCATGCAGCCCAGCGCTCCCGGCGCCTGGGGCGGCATCCGCACCGGCCAGGAGGCCACGTTGTCCGACCGCGTGGTGGACTACCAGATCGAAGCCAGCCTGGACCCGGTCAAGCACACCATCGACGGCAAGCAGCGCCTGACCTGGCGCAACCGCAGCGCCGAACCGGTGCGCAGCGTCTACCTGCACCTGTACCTGAATGCCTTCCAGAACGGCTACAGCACCTTCCACACCGAGGAGCGCAAAACCGGCAGCGGCATTCGCAACAGCGCCCTGAGCAAAGATGGAGAATGGGGCTACACGGAATTGCGCAGCGTGCAGCAAGGCGGCGCCAAGGTGCCGTGGACTTTCGTGCATCCCGACGGCGGCCCGGCGGCCGACCAGACCGTGGTGCGCCTTGACCTGCCGCAGGCTGTCGCAGCGGGCGCCAGCACCACGCTCGATATCGCCTTTTTCGACCAGCTTCCGCGCGTGATGGCGCGCAGCGGCTACTTCGACAGCTTCCACCTGGTGGCGCAATGGTTCCCCAAGATCGCCGTGCTGGAACTGCCGGGCGAACGGGGCGCCACCGCGGTGCGCTGGAACGCGCATGAATACCACGCGGAATCCGAGTATTACGCGGACTTTGGCAGCTATGACGTCAAGCTCACCGTCCCCAGGGAATATACCGTGGGAGCCACCGGCGAACTGCAGGGCGCCCCGCAGGAAAAGGACGGCAAGCTGACCCACCATTTCGTGCAGGGCGACGTGCACGATTTCGCGTGGACCGCCGACAAGCGCACTGCGGCACCGCTGACCGGCACCTGGACCGGGCCCGGCAGCCCGCAAGTGAAGATCACCGTGCTTTATCCGCCGGAATTCGCATCCAACGCGGCGCCTGCCTTGCAGGCCACCAAGGATTCGCTGGACTACTTCTCGAAGACCCTCGGCCCCTATCCGTACAAAACCGTGACTGTGGTCATTCCTCCGCATAACGCCAGCGAAGCGGGCGGCATGGAGTACCCCACCTTCTTCACTGTCGACAACTTTGCCGGCCTGAAGCCGGGCACGTTCGCATCGGCGGCGCTGGATTTCGTCACCATTCACGAATTCGGCCATGGCTACTTCTACGGCATCCTCGCCAGCAACGAGTTCGAAGAGCCGATGCTGGACGAAGGCCTGAACGAGTACTGGAACCAGCGCATGCTGCGCGATACGGGCCGCAAGGCCTACCTCACGACGCCGTTCCTGCGCGCGATCGGATTTGCGCCCACCATCAAGGGCTTCGAGTTCGAACGCCAGGGCACGCCGCGTGACGAGCCCTCCGATCCGCTGGGCCAGAATGCCTATACCCGCCTGCAAGGCATTGGCCCGGTGTATTCGCGCACCACCCTGGTCATGCACGACCTGGAAGCGCAGCTGGGCAAGGAAACCATGGAGCGCGCCTTCAAGGAGTATTACCGCCGCTGGAAATTCCGCCACCCAAGCGTGGCTGATTTCCGTGAGACGCTGGCAGAAGTCAGCGGCCAGCGCCAGCTGGTGGAAACCGTCTTCGCGCAGCAGGTCTACGCCACCACTCGCGTGGATGACCGCATTTCCTCCTTCAGCAGCGAAGAGGTGCTGCCACTGCCGGGCCGGCAAATGAAGGGCGGCAAGCTTGCCGACTTGAGCGAAGAGCAGGTCGACCAGCACGTCGAACAACTGCGCGATGCATGGGAAAAGGCCAACCCGGAAGCCAAGCCGGGCACTGGCCCGTTCCCCTACCTGACACGGGTCACCGTGCGCCGGCGCGGCGCCGATGTCTCGCAAACACTGGTGGTCACCTTCGCCGATGGCAGCAAGGAGACCGTGTTCTGGGGCGGCGAACAGCGCTGGCATACCTACGAGTGGACCAAGCCCGTGAAAGCGGTATCCGCCCAGCTCGACCCTGAGGGCAAACACCTGCTCGACGTCAGCAAGCTCGATGACAGCCGCACCCTGAAGAAGGACGGCAGCGCGTCGCGCCGCTGGACCGTCGACCTGGCCGCCATCATCCAGACCCTGCTCTCTTTCATCGCCACTGTATGAAGCTGACAACCAACCTCAAACACGCCGGCCGCGCCGCCCTGCAATGGCGCCTGATGCTGATCTGGCTGATCGCCATGCTGCTGCCGACAGCCCTGCTGGCCCTGCCCATCTGGAATAGCCTGGCGCCGCTGCTGGACAACTCGGTGCGCGCCCCCGAACTGGCGCGCGCGCTCGACGGCCTCGCTTTCACCGACATATCCGCCGAACTGCGGCGCAACGCCGTTTCGCTGCAAGCCGGCGGCATCGCTGCCTTGGTCCTGACCCTGCTTCTGTCGCCGTTCCTGACCGGCGCCATCGTCACTGCCGGCCGTGCGCAGCAAACCGCCACCTTGCGCGAACTGTGCGCAGGCGGGGTCGCCGAATACCCGCGCATGTTCCGCATGCTGCTGTGGGCGATCGTGCCGCTGGGCGTGGTGTTTGCACTGGGCGGTGCGCTGGCGGAAGCTGCCGAGAACTATGCCGGCAAGGCGGTACTGGAAGCCGATGCGGCACGCTGGCAGCTGGCAGCCACGGTCGTCACAGCCCTGCTGGTGGCGCTGGCCAACCTGACGCTCGATGCCGGGCGCGCCCAATTGGCGATCGACCGCCGCCGCACGTCTGCCGTCAAGGCCTGGTGGTGGGGCGTCAAGCTTCTCTTGCGCCGGCCCGCGGCCATGCTGGGCGCCTACACGGCGCTGACTGCGGGCGGCCTGCTGCTGGCGGCCGTGCTGGCAGTGGCACGGCTGAATGTGGCCGGCAGCAATGCCGCGCTATTGGTAGCTGCGTTCGTGCTGGCACAGCTGATCGCCCTGGCGATGGCGTGGATGCGCGCCGCCCGCCTGTTTGCGCTGATGTCGCTGTCTGCAACGAATCGCTGACCAGAGTATATTGGTGGGCATGACTACCTTGCCCACCTTCTTCCTGTCCCACGGCGGCGGCCCATGGCCCTGGATGCGTGACCAGTTCGGCAACGCTTACGACCAACTCGATGCATCGCTGCGCGACTTGCCGCGCCAGGCCGGCGGCAAGCCGAAGGCCTTGCTGGTCGTCACCGCCCATTGGGAGGGACGCGACTTCCTCGTTTCATCGTCGGCCAGGCCGCCGATGATCTACGACTACGGCGGCTTTCCGCCGCATACCTACCAGATCCAGTACCCCGCCCCCGGCTCGCCGGAACTGGCCGAACGCGTGGCAGAACTGCTTGCCGGGCGGGCGCGCCTCGATCCGGAGCGCGGTTTCGACCATGGCACGTTCAGCGCCATGTATCCCGCTTTTCCTGAAGCCGATGTGCCGATCGTGCAGCTTTCGCTGCGCCACGGCCTGGACCCGGCGGAGCACCTGGAGATTGGCCGCTTGCTGCGTCCTTTGCGCGACGAGGGTATTTTGGTCGTCGGCAGCGGCCTGAGTTTCCACAACCTGCGCGCGTTCAACGCCGCTGGCGCAGAGGCTTCACGCCTGTTCGATGCGTGGCTGCGCGAGACCATGGCGGCAGCACCGGGTGAACGCACGGCGCGCTTGCTGGAATGGGAACGGGCGCCTGCCGCGCGCATGGCGCATCCGCGCGAAGAGCATTTGCTGCCTTTGATGGTGGTGGTGGGTGCGGCCGAGGATGCAGCCGCCGAAGTGGTGTATCACGAAGACCGCTTTATGGGGGCGCTGGCGGTGTCCAGCTTTAAGCTTGGCTAAAACCGGTAAACCCGGGTCAGACCCACAGGGTCAGACCCGCCTGCTCACCTGCAAACTCGATAGTCTCCAGCGGCAGCTGATTTGACCGGGTCAGACCCTTGGGTCTGACCCGGGTTTACCGGTTTCAGGTCCCGCGCTTGCCCTTCATGCGCTCGGCTTCCTTCTCGGCGGCCTTGCGCTCCGCCTCTTCCGCCTTAATGCGCTCGGCCTCCGCGTGGACTGCCAGCGCTTCGGCGCGGGTCACAGGAGTTTCCAGCGAAATGCGACCCAGTGCGCCGCTGCGGTAATCCTGCAGCAGCATATGCGACGCCTTCTCGAAATCCCAGTCGCCGCCCTTCAAGCGGTAGCTGCGCAATTGCGCCACGCGTTCGATCAGCGCCACGCCATCCATCGCCGACACGTCGGCCTTGTAGCGCGCCTTGAGCAATTCCGGATAGCGCTTCAACAGTTCTTCCGCCAGCCAAACCGCCACTTCTTCCTCGATCAGCGCGTTGGCGCCGATCGCGTGCGAGGCCGCCAGCGCCATGCCGTCGGACGGCATCTCGATCTTCGGCCACAGCAGGCCCGGCGTATCGATCAGCACCGTTTCCATATCCAGGTAGATCTTCTGCTGCTGCTTGGTGACGGCCGGCTCGTCGCCCACCTTCGCCACGCGGCGCTTGAGCAGCGCGTTCATCAGGGTCGACTTGCCGACGTTGGGAATTCCCATGATCATCATGCGCAATGGCTTGGTCGGCTCATTGCGGTGCGGCGCCAGCTTGCGCGCCTTGGCGATCACCTTGGCTACGTCGGACGGCTTCTTGGTCGTCATCGCGTAGGCAGTGACGGTCTTGTCCTGCTCGAAATGGCGAATCCAGGCCGCGGTGGCATCGGGATCGGCCAGGTCGATCTTGTTCAGGATCTTCAGGCAAGGGCGCGAGCGGAATTTGCGCAGCTCTTCCACAAGAGGATTGCAGCTGGCCGCAGGCAGGCGCGCGTCAACCACTTCGATGACGACGTCGACGTCGGCCATCTGTTCCGCCGCCTTTTTCTTGGCGGCGTTCATATGCCCGGGGAACCATTGGATAGACATGCTCTTGCCCTAAAAATCGAATAAACAATCCGCTATTTTACATGGCGCCACAGCCTTTTACCCACATACACTTGGGCTCACACGATTGCCCGCTGCCCATCCCGAAGATTTTTGATAATGTGGTAAAGTTTGTAACTATTGTCAATTTGCAACACCAATCCTTCGTGGTTGGGCCGAAAATGCATGAGTAAGTTCATCCAGAGTTTCAGGGAACTCATTAGTACCCCTCAACACAACCGTATTTTGCGCCTGGCTTTCCCGCATAAAGACGGCCCTGCCGCGCAACTGCTGGTAAACCGCCTCGACGCGGACGAGGGCCTGTCGCGGGACTTCGAATTTACTGTCGAACTCCTCTCAGGCAGCGCCACCCTGGAACTCAAACAACTTCAAGGAAAGCTCCTTTGCATCGAATTGGTCAGGGGCGATGGCACTCTGCGCTATTTCACAGGTTACTGCTTTGCATTCCGCCTGAAGCGGACCGACGGAGCGGTGGCATTTTACGAGGCTCAGCTCGGTCCCTGGCTGAAATACCTGAGCCTGCGTAAGAATAGTTACCTCTTCCACAACAAGAACCTGCACGGCCAGACAGAAACCATCCTGGGCAGCTACGGTGCCCTCCCCGACTGGGACTGGCGCGTCGCCGGAATGGATCCGCAAATGACAGACGCCTGCCAGTTTGCCGAAAGCGACCACAATTACCTCAGCCGCCGATGGGAGGCTGCTGGCCTGCTTTACTGGTATGAGCACAGCAGCACCGGGCATAAGCTGATCCTGACGGACGACTCCACGGCTGCCGCCCCCATCGACGGCAGCGGCAGTGCCCCCTTCCAGCGCCACGGCGGCGCCACCGAAGAAGACGGCATAGGCGAATGGTCGCCCACACGCCAGGTTATGCCGGGCAGCGTCCGCTTGTCCCAGTACGATTTCAAGAACCCTTTGCAAAGCCCGCAAATGCAAAGCACTGCTCCCACCTTGAACAAGCAAGGCTCGGTGCTGGATATCGAATCTTACGAATACACCGGCGCTTACGGGTTCAAAGACCAGGACGGCGATGGTCTGGCAACCTTGCGCATGCAAGAGATGGAAGCGCTTGGCAAGCACTTTGACGGTGCTGGTAACAACCGCTTCATGATGCCTGGTCGCGCCTTCCATTTGACCGGCCATTTCGATGACACTGCGGATTTCGGCAACGCCACCTCGAACCAGAACGAGTTCCTGGTTCTTCAGGTTCGCCACATAGCCACCAATAATTACTTGCAAGAGCCTGAGTACGCCGTCGAGTATGCAAATAGCCTGAGCTGCATCCGCAAGATGATTCCATGGCGGCCAGGACGCAGCTTCAACAGCATCGACACCAAAATCTTTGCGCCACAGACAGCGACGGTGGTCGGGCCAAACGGAAACGACAGCATCCACGTCGACGAATTTGGACGGGTCCGCGTGCAATTCCATTGGGACCGGATTGGCCAGCACGACGACCGCAGCTCGGCCTGGATCAGGGTCGTCAATCCATGGGCAGGCAGCCAACTGGGCAGCCCCGCAACGCCAAGGGTCGGCAGCGAAGTCGTCGTGCAGTGGCTGGATGGTTCACCTGACCGCCCCATCATCATGGGAGCCGTCAGCAACCAGGACAATATGCCGGCGTGGAAGCTGCCCGAACAACAAGCGCTGACCGGCATGCGCAGCCGCGAGCTGGCACCGGGCGGCGGCAATCAGGCCGGCGGACGCAGCAACCATCTGATCCTCGATGACACCAACCAGAACATCCAAGCCCAGCTCAAGAGCGATCACCAGCACAGCCAACTCAGCCTCGGCAAGATCACCCGCATCGAAGACAATGCCGGACGCAAAGATACGCGTGGCGAAGGGTTTGAACTCGCCACCGGTGCTTGGGGCGTGATCCGGGCCGGTCTCGGCATGTTGGT
This sequence comes from Pseudoduganella sp. R-34, assembly GCF_049904655.1. Classification (NCBI taxonomy): domain Bacteria; kingdom Pseudomonadati; phylum Pseudomonadota; class Betaproteobacteria; order Burkholderiales; family Oxalobacteraceae; genus Pseudoduganella; species Pseudoduganella sp. R-34. The sequence goes on along the minus strand of NZ_CP184572.1, from coordinate 2,216,839 downwards.
TTCGACCGAAGCGCGCGAGCGCGCGCGCGGCACTGTGAAGGACATGGGTGAATCCGCCCGGCGACTGGACGTGGCGAGCGAAAACCATGCCGCGCTGGCTGACCTGGCGCAGCAGGCTGGTGCCCAGGAAGCACAGCAACAAGCCATCGTGGCGGCTGGCATCCAGCAGCAAAACGACGCCATCCGGGGTGGCAGTGGCCCCTTCCCGGAACTGAGCAAGCCCTTGCTGGTGCTGGCCAGCCCCGCTGGCATCGCAACAACAACCGCCCAGTCCACGCACATCGCCAGCGACCAGGATACCGCCTTGACGACCGGCAAAAACTTGTCGCTCGCCAGCGGCGGCAGCCTGTTCGCCAGCGTCAAACAGACTTTCCGCCTCTTCGTCGAGAACTTGGGCATGAAACTGCTAGCCTACAGCGGCGATATCGACATTCAGGCACTGAAGCACAACATCCACATGCTCGCCAAACTCGATATCAGCATGACTGCCAATCGCATCACCATCAGTGCCAAGGAAGAACTGAAAATCATCGGCGGGGGTAGCTACAGCATCTATAAAGCCGGTGGCATTGAGCATGGTACCAATGGGGACTTCGTCGCCCACGCCGCAAAACATAGCCTCGTGGGGCCGCAAAACGCGACACCGCCAACCTTGGTTGACAAGGACCTCAAGCCCACACCAGAGCAATTGCACTACACCATTCGATCGCGCGCCGGCGGGCGGCCTTTCGCCAACGTCCCCTACGAGCTGTACAAGGGCGACGCCAAGGTCGAGGATGGCCTCAGCGACGAGTTCGGCCGCATCGTCATCGATCACGAGCCAGGAACGCCGCAATATAAAGTCAAACTGCCGACCGGCGAAGAGTTCGTGGTGGCCGTCAGAGAGCAATTGGCCCAGGCGGGCGACGCCGCCCATGCGGAACAAACGCTTTCCAATCGCGGTTCACGCGCCCTCGACGGCGAAGCGCAAAGCCGCACCTATGTTTAAACCGGCACCATCTGACAGAGTAATTCAAGCAATTCATGACCGATCCGATCAAACGAACTGAAACCTCGCACATTTGCGAAACAAACCGCACCGCCAATGGTTCAGTGCAATGGTTTGCCGAAAATCGCAACAAAAAAGGCGCGGCAAGCCATCCGATCACGCACAACAATCAACTTAAGTTGTTCATCTGCGGCCAGGAAGGGTTCGCCGACATCGCAGCAGAAATCGCAGCCGCCCAACAGAGCATCGACCTGGTGTGCTGGGGCTTCGACCCCGGCATGGAACTGGTGCGCACGGGGAAAACCTGGCCACGAGGACCTACCTACGGCGACCTGCTAATCGCGGCGGCCAAACGTGGCGTCACAGTTCGTCTGCTAATTTGGCACGACACCATTGGAAGTTGGCTGCAAAAAAACATGCCGGGCTATTCACACGATAATGATCCCTGGACCGATGACCGGGTCGACAGGGAACACTTTAGCGCTGCAAATAGCCTGGCGCGGCGCCAGGCTGCGCAGAAGGACCCCGGCTTCTTCAGCAGACTCAAGCAGGAGAACATTCACTCCGATGCTCGCACCGAATATTGCTGCAGCTGGTACAAGGCGGCGATGCATGGCTTGCTGGGCCTGATTAAAGTTCGGGTCCGTACAGGAGATGCGAGTGCCATCAACTCCGCCCTTGGCATGGAAAGGCTGAAACCCGGCAGGCTGCGCGATGGCGAAGTCGAACGTGCGCTCCTGGTGCACGGCGGCACCCACCACCAGAAACCGATCCTGATCGATTACGCCCACAATGAGGGGGCGAAAGCCGTCGGATACGTTATGGGCCTCAACTCCGTCACCGACTACTGGTGTACCACGGCACACTTGCTGGAAGACTCTCGCCGCGAATGTGGGGGCGAGAAAGAAGCCGAGGAGGCCGTGCAACTTAGCGCTGCCGACGGCACTGCAATAGTTAATCCTGACCAAGGCTTTGCCACGCTAAAGCCCTACCAGGACTACGCATGCCGAGTTGAAGGCGCTGCCTTGCACTGCCTTTACAAGAATTTTGTCACTGCTTGGGATCGCGCCGTTGACGACCGAACGCGCGCAGCGGAACGCGCCTGCACGAGCTGGCAAGATGGCTGCAGTGCCCCGCCCGCCCGCTTGGCGCGCCCGGCACGGCCCGACGATTCTACCGTCCAGATCGTACGCACCCAACCCGAAGAAAATGGTGACATGACGATCAAAGAGGTCTATTTCCAGGCCACCGACATCGCCGCCCTCGGCGGTGGCTATTTGTATATGGAGAACCAGTATTTTCAGTACGAAGACTGGTCGCGCCGGCTGATCGAAAAGCGCAAAAGCGTGGTCGCATCCTGGAACCGGGCTCGCGCAAAAGCCGGCAAAAGCATGGAAGAAATGCCCCTCATGCATGTATTCATCGTCATCCCGACTCCAGAACGCGCGCAGATGGTTCCCCGCACCTACGACACCCTTGCCGTACTCGGTCAACAAGATGGCATGACCGGTCAAGGCAAGCTGATCAAAGACGCCAATGAAAACCCAAAACGCCATATCGTAGTCACCCGTGCCGGCGCCCGCGACATAGGCCCGGCCCCGCCGCCTGAAGTGGTGCAGTATGCGAATACAATCAGCAAGCCTAGTCTGAAAATGTTGGAAGATCAATTCGGCCTAAAGGTGAGCACTGCCATGTTACAAACAAGCGGCGTCGACAAAGGTCATTGGCGCTATCGCGAAATCTATATCCATTCAAAGCTGCTGTTAGTTGACGACAGTTTCTTCACGTTGGGCAGCGCCAACTTGAACCAGCGCAGCATGGCGGTCGACAGCGAGATCAATATCGCGAGCGACGACCCGCGACACGCGACGGAACTGAGGCAGCGTATATTCAAGATGCATAGCGGTGGACTGATCAGCGGTGGAACCGGCTCTGTCGCGGATATTGGCGACGCATTTGACAAATGGGAAAAGTTAATGCAAATGAATCGACGAATGAAAAAAGACCGGAAGGGCATGACCGGCTTCTTACTACCTTTGACAGACAATCGCAGTTCAACCACTCGATATGGCTAGATATGCGACATTTAAATGACCTTCGAAGTTTATTGCCACGTGCCGCAATAGCTGCCTTTTTTTGCTTACCCCTAACTGCCTGCAAAATGACCAATGACAGTCATCCTCTAGACGAAGAACTACCACTGTTCAACCCACACCGCCCTGATTTCAATTGCACTGTCGAAGCTGACAAAGTTCCGTCAATCGATGCACAGGCAGACGCATGGTTTTTAGAAGCCCAAGCGCTAGAGGATCCATCCATCTATGTAGATGACCGAGACTACAAGACAATTGTTACGCTGACGCGGCAAGCAGCCGAGCGGCATCACTGGAAGGCCATGCTCAATCTGGCCAGTCTTTACTTGGAGAATCGCGATCCGTCTCATAATGCGCAAGACGCGGTCAAGCTTGTAAAAGACGCCATGCGACTCGGCATTCCTGCAGCCTACGACCGCATGGGTACGTTTTATCTGAATGCGACAGGAGTCAATGGTGACGCGACCAAGGCGTACGCCTACCTCCAGCGCGCAGCCGAGATGGGCAATCCTCAAGCAATGACCTTCTTGGGTGAAAAAATAAGTGCAACTTGGGATAACCCTGCCGAGGGATTCTGGGCAAATTATCCAGTCGCGATAAAGATGCTGGAATGCGCATTTGGCCAAGGCCACGGACAAGCAGCTTATGAATTGCACTATCTGTACGCAAAAACCCGAGCTCCAGACGGCAAAGTCATCGGTGATGGCACGCCCGAGGAGAAAGCACGCGCGCTTAAAACCTTGCATGAGGGTGTCAAGCTTGGATGTGTAAATTGTGCCAGGGATTTGTCGGTCGAATTCAAGCAACAACAGAACAAAGCAGACGCAATCGCCCCTTATATCGATATATCCCGAGCGGAGCGCTACAGGACGCTCAGTAGGGCGTTGAGCTTTAATTCCAATCGACGGTTCCCCAACCTCGACAAGATTTTGCCACTGCCTCCGGCTAAACTCCCTCCTTGGGACGGCAAGAAAGAATCCTTGCTGAAAGCTGCGATGGGTGTGAATCCACCACCAGTTGCACCACCACCAAGCGCAGCGGCCCAACTCAAAGGCCGACACTTCGTGGCTGCCGAATTCACGCTGCGCAAGTCTGAAGTCAAGGCCCCAGCAGTGCTGGCGCCCGCTCCGGCCTACTGGCAACCTACCGCGCCAGGTCAGGATGCCACGATCCAGGCAGCGCTGGCAGCTATCCCGCCAGGCCTGTACTTGCAGGACGAGCCCTTCGAACGCTTCTATCAGCCAAATGGTGGCGGGCGTTTGATCAGCGACGTGGTATGGGAACGTTGGGACATCATCCGCCACGACCACTCTTCGGTCGCACCACGCGCGGCAAGCGGACTTACGCGTACCGCCCCGCTTCCTCTTGCCCAATCAGCCGCAGCCAAGGATCTTTGTCCTGCCACCGGCACATGGCAACCGTGGGTGCACCCAGATCACGCTTTGAGTAGCATCGTCAATCAGTCTTGGCGACAGGCATGGCTCACAGCAGGCCAGCCTTTCCCGCAAGCGGACAAAGACTGGCTGCTAGACCTGCCAGCAACGGATTTGACGTGGCACCTAATGGATGCTGCCGATGCGCAGGTCAGCTAAATTGACCCACATTGAAATCACCTTGTCGCACCGAATGCATGGCTACCCTCCGGCGGCCTACGCTCATCTGACAAAATATCTCTCCCAATGCCGCTGAACAAGCTATGCAGCGATCACGTCACGTCCCGAGCAATGCGGTCCGGGAAAAGCGTTCTGTTCTCCTCGAAAGGGAAGTATGTCTTTAGTAATCATCACTGTGGGCGACAAAACCAGCCATGACGGCAAAGTCATTAGTGGTTCGCCTGATCACGACATCGCCGGCAAGGCCATTGCACGGCTAGGCGACGCAGTCGATTGTCCGGACCACTACCCGGGCGGCAAGCCACACGGGATCAACAAGATCATCACCGCCCACGAGTCACTGACAGTCGGCGGAATTCCCGTAGCGGTGGAAGGTTGCGAAACTGAGTGCGGATGCAAGCTGATTGGCAGCTCCAACGCCTCGGTCGGCTGATAGCACGATTACTTCAGCAGCACCCTGCCAAACGAGGTATCGGTGCGCTCGCCGCTGGCGCCAGGTGCAATGCCGAAGCGGCAGCCGGCGACGTAGGCAACTGCGTCACGCACCACCTGTGGGGCATAGCGCCCCGGTTCGGGAATGATATTGCGCGGCACACCGTCGGAACCGACCAGGAAGCGTACCTTGACGCCGGCGCGAAGTTCCGCCTGCTGGTCGAAGTTGGCGTAGCCGGCGATGTGGGGCTCCGCCTTGCAGCTCCCCGGGATCAGAACCGGCCGCAATGGCGCCGGGCCTTCCAGCGTCCACGCATACTGCAGCGGGAACACCGTGCCTTCGCGCGCCGCCAGCAGGCCGGGCTTGAAGCGGCAGCGCGCCAGGCCCGCCAGCGCCGCCTGGTCCAGGATGCTCCAGCCGCTGCCCTGCTTCACATGCGCATTGCGCACGGCGCCGTCGGGCCCGACCTGGAACTGCAGCGTGGTGGTGCCTTCGATTTCGTAGCGCACGGCTTCGCGCGGCCACTCGGGCACGGTGCAACTGGCCGGGGTGGCCAGCGACTCATAGGGGAAAGCGCTGGCACCGGCCAGCGCGAGCAGCAGCGACAGCATGTCAGATCTCGGCCAGGGCCTTTACGTGGGCCACCACGCTGCGGCCCAGGGCCGACAGGTTGTAGCCGCCTTCCAGGCAGCTCACGATGCGGCCTTGCGCGTGCTGGCGCGCGACCTCCATCACTTGCTGCGTCATCCAGGCGTAATCGGCTTCCACCAGGCCCATGCCGCCCAGGTCGTCCTCGCGGTGGGCATCGAAGCCGGCGGAGATGAAGATCATCTGCGGCTTGAACGCGTGCAGCGCCGGCAGCCACTTTTCCTGCACCAGCGCGCGCACCGTGTCGCCCTTGGAACCGGCCGGCACCGGCACGTTGACGCGGTTCGGCGTCTCCGGCAGCACTTCGCAATACGGATAGAAGGGATGCTGGAAGAAGCTCACCATCAGCGCGCGCGGCTCGTCGAGCAGCGCTTCTTCGGTGCCGTTGCCGTGATGGACATCGAAATCGACCACCGCCACGCGCTCCAGGCCGCGCACGTCGAGCGCATGCTTGACGGCGATTGCCACATTGTTGAACAGGCAGAAGCCCATCGGCTCGGTCGGCCGCGCGTGGTGGCCCGGCGGGCGCACGGCGCAGAAGGCATTGTCGATTTCGCCGTCAATCACGGCATCGGTGGCCGCAATCGCGGCGCCGGCCGCGCGCCGCGCCGAGTTCCAGCTATGCGCGTTGAGCGAAGTGTCGCCATCGATCGGGTAGTAGTCGCCGGCAGCCGGCAGGTGGTCGCGCACGAGGGCGATGGCGTTGGCAGTGTGGTTGCGTGCGATGGAAGCTTCCTCGGCCAGCGGGGCTTCGCGGTGTTCCAGCAGGTCGTCGATGTGGGCGTTGATCAACTGGTCGGCAATGGCTTGCAGGCGCGCCGGGCATTCTGGATGCCAATCGCCCATTTCGTGGCGCCGGCAGTCGGGATGGCTGTAAATTGCTGTGCTCATGAATCGCGTTCTCGCATAGAATGCGACTAATCTACCACGCGGCGGCAGGTCCACCAAAACACGTACCAAAACCATGTATACCAAATTACACGCCGTAGCACGCCAGGTTGGCCAGGTCATCGTCGGCAAGGAATTGCAAGTGCGCCAGTCCCTGACCTGCCTGCTGGCCGGCGGCCACCTCTTATTGGAAGACTTGCCCGGCGTCGGCAAGACCACGTTGTCGCACGCCCTGGCGCTGTCGCTGGGCCTGCAGTTCAACCGCATCCAGTTCACCAGCGACCTGCTGCCGGCCGACGTGGCCGGCATTTCGATCTATGAACGCGAGCTGAATGCTTTCAGCTTCCATCCAGGCCCGATCTTCACGCAAGTGCTGCTGGCCGACGAAATCAACCGCGCCACGCCGAAGACCCAGTCCGGCCTGCTGGAGGCGATGGAAGAGCGCCAGGTTTCGGCCGATGGCGTGACCCGTCCCCTGCCCGAACCGTTCTTCGTGATCGCGACGCAGAACCCGACCCACCAGGTCGGCACTTTCCCCCTGCCGGAATCGCAGCTGGACCGCTTCCTGATGTGCATTTCGCTCGGCTACCCCGACGCTGCCGCCGAACGCGCGCTGCTGATGGGCGAAGACCGCCGCCGGATGCTCAAGCACCTGGCGCCGGCCATGACGCCGGCCGAACTCTTTGCAGCACAGCAGTCGCTGCGCCAGATCCATGCCTCGCCGGCCCTGATCGACTACGTCCAGGCGCTGGCGCAGGCTTCGCGCCAGAGCGGCTTCTTTGCCGAAGGCCTGAGCCCGCGCGCCGCGCTGGCCCTGCTGCAGGCGGCGCGTGCCTGGGCCGCGCTGGAAGGCCGCGACCACGTCATGCCGGAAGACGTGCAAGCCGTGCTGGTGCCGGTCTGCGCGCACCGCCTGCGCCCGCTCAAGTCTTCGCACGGCACCGCGATGGCCAGCCGCGACCTGGTGCTGCAGCTGCAGAAATCCGTACCTGTTTAAGTCCATGTTTGCTGCAACGCAGAGATGGCTCAGGGGCTGGATCTTCCAGTTGAAGGAAAGGGAACCGGGCGAGGTGCAGTTGGTGATGCGCCGCGTGTTCATCCTGCCGACCAGGCCCGGCCTGGCTTTTATCGGCCTGCTGCTGATCATGCTGATCGGCTCCATCAACTACACCCTTGGCCTGGGCTTCGTGCTGACCTTCTTCACCGGGTCCTGCGCCATCGTCGACATGTACATGACGGCCAAGAACCTGGCCTTCCTGCACTTGTCGCCGGGCCGTGCCCAGCCGGTGTTTGCCGGCGCCGAGGCCCAGTTCGAACTGCTGGTGCGTAACGCCACGCCGCGCGACCGCTACGCGATCTGGCTTGGTTTCCAGGAAGACGGCGAACCGCGCCAGTCGATCGATGTCGCGTCGAAAGGCAGCGCGGCGATCGTGCTGTCGCGCCCCACCACCGAACGCGGCTGGCTGGCGGCGCCGCGCGTGCGCCTGTTCACCCGCTTCCCGCTTGGCCTGTTCGGCGCCTGGTCGTACTGGCAACCGGACCTGAAAGTACTGGTCTATCCGCAGCCGGAAGTGGCGCCGCCGCCGTTGCCGACCACCGGCGCTGCACGCGAGGACGGCCACGGCACCGTGGGCCTGGATAATTTCTCCGGCATCCGCAACTACCAGCCGGGCGACCCGATGCGCCACCTGGCCTGGCGCCAGATTGCGCGCCTGCACCCGGCCGATGGGGGCAACCTGGTCAGCAAGCATTTCGAAGGAGGCGCCGTATCCGACCTGCTGCTGGACCTCAACGCGCTGCCGCCGCAGCTCGATATTGAACTACGCTTGTCACGCCTGACCGCCTGGGTGCTGGAAGCGGAGCGGCGCGCCCTGCCCTACGCCCTTACCGTTGGCCACCGCCAGATCGCGCAAGGCCTGGGCGAGGCGCATTGCGCCGACTGCCTGCGCGTGCTCGCCTTATATGGCAAGGAGGGTGCATGATTGCGCGCCTGACCGGCATGGCCAACCGCCTCACACGCGACAAAGCCGACACCCTGTTGCTGCTACTGGCTGCCGTGATGGTTCTGCTGCCGCACTTCGGCCACCTGCCGCTGTGGACCTCGGCTGCGGTCTGCCTGACCCTGGCCTGGCGCGGCGCCATCACGCTGCGCGGCAGCCGCCTGCCGCCCATGTGGCTGCTGCTGCCGGTCTCGCTGCTGGCCATGGCTGGCGTCTACCTGACCTTCCGCTCCTTGCTGGGACGCGAACCGGGCGTCACCATGCTGGCCCTGCTGTTGACCTTCAAGCTGCTGGAAATGCATGCTCGGCGCGACCTGTTCGTGGTGATCTTCCTTTGCTTCTTCCTGCTGCTGACCAACTTCTTCTACTCGCAATCGATTCTCACGGCGCTGGCGATGATTGCCACGATCATCGTGTTGCTGTCGGCGCAGATTACCTTCCAGTTCACCGGCGCCGTGCCACCGCTGGCCGCACGCCTGAAGCTGGCCGGACGCATTTTTCTCATCGCCGCGCCACTGGGCATGCTGCTGTTTGTCGGATTCCCGCGCATCCAGGGGCCGTTGTGGGGCTTGCCGGGCGATGCGGCGGGCAAGAGCGGCATGTCGGATACCATGTCGCCCGGCTCGATGAGCAGCCTGGCGCTGTCAGAAGAGGTGGCATTCCGCGCCAGCTTCAAGGGCGCCGCACCGCCGAAAGCACTGCTGTACTGGCGCGGCCCGGTGATGAGCAACTACGACGGCCGCACCTGGAACCGCATCGCCCAGGCGCTGCTTCCAAGCGCCCAGTTGCGCCTTTCCAGGCAACTGGCCTGGAAAGGGCCGTCCTATCCCTACGAGGTGACGCTGGAGCCGGGCCGCCGCCAGTTCCTGTTCATGCTGGAACTGAGCGAACCGGGCGCCAGGACCAGCGATGGCGATACGTTCTATACCGGCGAGCTGGAACAACTGGTGCGGGCCAGCAGCGACAAGCGCCTGCGCTACAGTTCCGTGGCGCATCCGAATTACCTCGCGCAACCCGACCTGGAGCCGCAGGCGCTGAGGCGCTGGCTGCAGCTTCCCAAAGGCTACAACCCGCGCACGCTGCGCTATGCGGCGCAGATCCAGGCCCTGCGCGCCGAACTCGGCGACGAAGCCGCCATTGCTGCCGTGCTGGACATGTTCCGTAAAGGCTTCGAATACACGCTGGAGCCGGGCCGCCTGGGCCGCGATGAAATCGACGAATTCCTGTTCGATACCCGCAAGGGCTTCTGCGAACACTATTCCAGCGCCTTCGTCTACGTGATGCGGGCGGCCGGCCTGCCGGCCCGGGTGGTGACCGGTTACCAGGGCGGCGAACTCAATCCGGTCGATGGCTACTATACGGTGCGCCAGTCCGATGCGCACGCCTGGAGCGAAGTCTGGCTGGGCCCCCAGCGCGGCTGGACACGCATCGACCCGACTGCCGCAGTGGCGCCGGAACGCATCCGCACCAGCCTGGCGCAAACCTTGCCGCAAGCAGCGCCTTTCGGCTTGCAAGGCCTGGCCGACTTGGCGCGCGACCAGGATTCCTGGCTGGCGCAGATGCGTTTTGGCATCAGCGCGATGAATAATGCTTGGAATCAATGGATCCTCGACTACAATCCAAACAGGCAGCAAGATTTCCTCAGAGAACTAGCCACCGCCTTTGGCGACTGGCGCCTGCTTGCGGCATTGGCCCTGTGCGCCGGGCTGTGGCTGATGATCAAAAACCGCCGCAGCGAAAGCGCGCGCGACCCCGTCGATGCTGCTTACCTCGCCTTCTGCCGCCAGCTGGCGCGGCATGGCGTGCACAAGGCGCCGGACGAAGGCCCGCTGGGCCTGGCCCAACGCGTGCGGCAGCTGAACCTGCCCCGCGAGAAAATAGCGGCCATGACAGGATTCCTGGAGCTGTACGGCGCGCTCAAATATGGCGCACCGGTGGCGCAAAACGATAACCCGGTCGCACGACTGAACAGTTTGCTGAAGCAATGCCGATGACTTTTTTAAAGAAATTCCCCACCACTATGCTGGCCCTGGCTTGCCTTGGCCTGGCACTGGCGCCGGTAGCCGACGCCGCCATCCACAAGCCGGCCAAGGTCAAGAAGGCGCCAAAGAAACCGGCCATTGACTACAGCGGCGAGTTCGTCAACTTCGGCCAATGGAAGGACGTGCAGCAGTTCATGGGCGACCTGGAACTGAAGCATGGCGTGCCGATCGCCGAATCCGAAAAGCTGTTTCTCGAATTGCGCTATATCGACGCCGCGGTGCAGCTGGTGAAACCGGCGCCGCCGGGCAAGCCGAAAAACTGGCAAGCCTACAGCAGCCGCTTCATCGAACCCAAGCGCATCAATGCGGGCGTCGAGTTCTGGAGCGCCAACCGCGACACACTGGCACGGGCCGAGGCGCTGTATGGCGTGCCGGCCGAAATCATCGTCGGCATCATCGGCGTGGAAACCATCTACGGCCGCGACATGGGCAAGTTCCGCGTGCTCGACGTACTGGCCACCCTGGCCTTCTCCTACCCGCTGACGCCGAACCGCGAAGCGCGCATGGAATTCTTCCGCGGCGAACTGGAAGCAGCCATTGTTTCGGCGCGCCAGACCGGCATCGACCCGCTATCGCTGACCGGTTCCTACGCCGGCGCGGTCGGCATGCCGCAATTCATGCCGAGCAATATCTACAAGCTGGGTGTGGACTTCGATGGCGACGGCAAGGTCGACCTGCGCAATTCGCCAGCCGACGCGATCGGCAGCGTGGCCAATTTCCTGATTGCTCATGGCTGGAAGCGCGACGACCCGGCGCGGCTGGCCTATCCGGCAACCGTGTCGCCCGAACGCGGCTGGGAAAAATACCTGGGCACCGGACTGGAAGCCCAATATAGCGGCGCCGACCTGCTGGCCTCGGGCGTGCACCCGGACGCCGACCTGCCGCCGGGCCTGTACGGCCTGGTTGACCTGCAAAACGGCCCAGAACCGACCGAGTACTGGGTTGGCAGCAATAATTTCTTTTCTATCACCAAGTACAACCGAAGTTATTTCTATGCCATGTCGGTAGTCGAACTTGGGCGCGCCGTAAAGCTTTCAATGAAAGAAACTTTGTAACTGCGTGTAACTTGTGTGAAATACAAGAGTAGAGAATTACCCTAACACAAAAATTCAGGTAGAATTCTCTCAGAATGTTGCGATAGGACAACGCGTTTCGAGAGCAATATACTATTTTTTGTTGCACGCCAGTACTGCTGACCGCACTGTTGTACAATTGTGTATATATTATGAAACTTGTTAAACAGGAATCCGTCGCAGGACGTGGGTCGTTAGCAGGACAACTTTAGAGAAGGAACAGAAGACATGACCAACCAAGTCGGTAATGATATGAACAACGAGTCGGAAGGCGATGATCTGCTGCAGTACAATCCGAACCGTCTGCTCGACACCCTGATCGAAAACCTGCGCCTGAAGAACGATGCGGCCCTGTCGCGCGCTCTGGAAGTGGCGCCGCCTGTGATCTCCAAGATCCGCCACCACCGCCTGCCGGTTGGCGCATCGCTGCTGATCCGCATGCACGAGGTTTCCGACCTGAGCATCCGTGACCTGCGCTACCTGATGGGCGACCGCCGCAATAAGTTCCGCATCAGCGACAAGCAGTTCAAGCCGAAAGAAGGCGCCGGCGGCTCGAAAAACGAGGGCTGATTCCAGCCCTGGTTGACCCTCCCCGCCCGGGGAGGGTGAGCGGCCCTATGCTCAGGCTGGGAACACCCCGGTCGACAGATAGCGGTCGCCACGATCGCAGACGATGAACACGATCGTCGCGTTTTCCACTTGCTGCGAAATGCGCAGCGCAATCTCACAGGCACCCGCTGCCGAAATCCCGCAGAAGATACCCTCTTCAGCAGCCAGCCGGCGCGCCATGCGTTCCGCCGCGGCCTGCGACACGTATTCCACCTGGTCCACGCGCGCCTTGTCGTAAATCTTCGGCAGGTAGGCTTCCGGCCATTTGCGGATGCCCGGGATCGATGAACCTTCTTCAGGCTGGGCGCCGATGATGCGGATGTTCCCGTTCTGTTCCTTCAGGTATTGCGACACGCCCATGATGGTGCCGGTGGTTCCCATGGCGGACACGAAGTGCGTCACGCGGCCTTCGGTATCGCGCCAGATCTCAGGACCGGTGCCTTCGTAGTGGGCACGCGGGTTGTCGCCGTTGGCAAACTGGTCGAGGATGATGCCCTTGCCATCCTTTTGCATCTGCTCGGCCAGGTCGCGCGCGTATTCCATGCCGCCGGTTTTCGGCGTCAGGATGATGTTGGCGCCATAGGCGGCCATGCTCATGCGGCGCTCTTCGCTCAGGTTTTCCGGCATCAGCAAGATCATTTTGTAACCGCTGATGGCAGCAGCCATGGCCAGCGCAATGCCGGTGTTGCCGCTGGTTGCTTCGATCAGGGTATCGCCCGGCTTGATCTGCCCGCGCTCTTCGGCCCGGCGCAGCATCGACATGGCAGCGCGGTCCTTCACCGAGCCGGCCGGGTTGTCGCCTTCCAGCTTGCCGAGGATGATATTGCCGCGTGCGGCCGCTTCCGCGCCGGGGATGCGCACCAGCTGCACCAGCGGCGTGTTGCCGATGGTATCGGCGATTGTTTTGTATGCCATGGTTCCTGCTATGAATTGTTCTGTCAAACGCCCATTCTATCCGCTCCAGCGGCGAGCTGCAGGGACATGAAGACATAGCCCAGGCTCTCGCCGTCGATCCGGAACAAATCGGGAATCTCGCCCGTCTGCACGAAGCCGCAGCGGCGATACAGGGCCCTGGCCGGCTGGTTGCCCGCCAAAACCTCCAGGTCGACCCATTCCAGCCCCTGGCCATGCGCCCAGTTGGCAGCCGCTTCCACCAGCGCCGTGCCAAGGCCGCTGCGCCGTGCAGCGCGGTGCACGCCCATGCCCAGCAAGCAGCGGTGGCGTGCCGCCGGCTCTGGGCGCGAACGCAGGTCGATATGGCCCATGATTTCTCCATCGCGCAGCGCGACCCAGACCCGGCGCCAGCCTTGCTGGCCAAAACTGGCCTGCAGGCCGGTGCTGAAGCCATTCACCTTTTCCGGCGGGAAGCCGGCGCTGGTGCGCGACATGGGCTGGAACAGGGGAGCGCCATCGCGGCCGTTATCGAGCAGGTGGTCGTTGAGGTAGCGGAAGAAGGCGGCCAATTCTTCTGGATGCAGCGGCCGGATGGTAAAGGTCATGACAAATCATAGCAGGCCGGGGTAATTGAATTAAACTACCCGGATAACACAGGAGCCCTACCCCATGAGCGACACCGAAGTCATATCCATGCCCTCCACGCTGGAGAGCCGCCGGCACCAGGTCAACCCGGTGCTGACCGAGCAGGAAATCAAGCGCCTGCACCGATTCGGCACGGTGCGCCAGTATGCGCGCGGCGTGCGCATCCTCGAAGCGGGCCACACCTGCTTCGGCCTGATCATCGGGCTGAAAGGCACGATCACGATCTGCAAATACGACGGCCTTGGCAATTCCGAATTCCTGACCGAGCATGGTCCCGGCGAATTCACCGCCGAGGTATCGCAGCTGTCCGGCCGCCCTTCCCTGGTCAATGCGACCGCCAAGGACGATGTCGAAGTGCTGGAAGTATCGCCGGAAAACCTGCGCGCGCTGGTGATCGCGGAAGCGGAACTGGGCGAGCGCATCGTGCGCGCCCTGATCCTGCGCCGCGTCGGCCTGCTGGAAAAGGAAGGCGGCGGCCTGGTGCTGGTTTCCCCGACCGGCAATGCGGCCCTGTTCCACCTGCGCAGCTTCCTGAGCAGTAACGGCTACCCTTACCGCATCCTCGATCCGAAAGACGACGAGCAGGCGCGCGCGCTGTGCGAGTACTACGCGCCGGGCCCGGACGACTGGCCGCTGGTGGTGTGCCCGGACGGTGTGGTGAAGAAGAACCCGAGCAATGCGGAAGTAGGCTATTGCATCGGCCTGCTGCCGGACATCGATACCGAAAAACTGTGGGACGTGGTGGTGGTCGGCGCCGGCCCTGCCGGCCTGGCGACTTCCGTCTACGCCGGTTCGGAAGGCTTGTCCGTGCTGGCACTGGAGCAGCGCGCCTTTGGCGGCCAGGCCGCCGCCAGCGCGCGCATTGAAAACTACCTGGGCTTCCCGACCGGCATATCCGGCGGCGCCCTGGCCGGCCGCGCCTTCGTGCAAGCGCAGAAGTTCGGCGTCGAAGTTGCCATTCCCGCGCCAGCCACTCGCCTGCTGTGCGACAGTTGGCCGCTGCGCGTCGAGATCGCCGGCGGGCAGGTGGTGCGCGCCAAGACCGTGGTGCTGGCCAGCGGCGCGCGCTACAAGCGCCCTGCCCTCGACAATATCGGCGAATTCGAAGGCCGCGGCATCTATTTCTGGGCCTCGCCGATCGAAGGCAAGCTATGCAAGTCGGAGGAAGTGGTGCTGGTGGGCGGCGGCAACTCGGCCGGCCAGGCGGCAGTATTCCTGTCCAGCTTCGCCTCCAAGGTGCATATGGTGATCCGCGGCGACGGCCTGAAGGCCACCATGTCGACCTACCTGATCGATCGCATCAAGGCCACGCCGAATATCGAACTGCACACGCATACCGAGATCGTGGCGCTGGAAGGCAATGACGACGGGCTGTCGCGCGTGACCTTCCGCTGCAAGGACACCGGCGAAGTCGATAGCTGCGACGTATGCCGCCTGTTCCTGTTCATCGGCGCCGACCCGAACACGGCATGGCTGGCAGACTGCGGCGTGGAGGTCGATGCGCAGGGCTTCATCCGCACCGGCTTCGACGCCATCAAGGACCAGTGCCGCGCCAAGATGACGCTGGCCGACGCGCCGCAGCGCGCGCCGCTGGAAACCAGCGTGCCCGGCGTGTTTGCCATCGGCGACGTGCGCTCCGGCTCCACCAAGCGCGTGGCAGCCGGCGTCGGCGAGGGCGCGGCCGTGGTGTCGCAGATCCACGCTTTCCTGGCCAACCTGCCTGTCACATCGTCCTGAAGCGGTGCTGGAAGCGCTGGCTGACCGGCAGCCGCGCTCCATGCCCGCGCAAAGAAAGCCACATGGCGTTGTCGCCGTCGCGCACGGCGGCGGCAATGCGCTTCACGGCCACCACGTAGCTGCGGTGGACCTGCCAGAATCCCTCCCCTTCCAGCGTTTCGGCCAGTTCCTTGAGCGGAGTGCGGATGTGCGCCTCCAAGCCCTGCGCCACCACGCGCGTGTACTTGTCCTCCGCCACGAAGTACAGGATGTCGGACAGCGCGATGAAGTGCACCGCCTGCCCCACCGAAGCCTGGATCCATGACGGCGGCTGCACTGGAGCGGCGCTTGCCGCGCGAACGCCGGCGATGCGGCGCAAGTCCGGCGGCGGCAGCAACACACGTTCGCGCAGCCGCTCGACAGTGCGAGCCAGCCGCGCCGCATCGACCGGCTTCAGCAAATAGTCATGCGCCCCCTGCTCGAAGGCGGCCAGTGCGTGTTCGTTGTACGCGGTGACGAATACGACGTGCGTGCGTGAGCCGAAGGTGGCCGCAAGCTGCAGCCCATCCAGCCCCGGCATGCGGATATCAAGGAAAGCCACGTCGGGCGCCAGCTCGCGTGCCAGCCGCAACGCCTCGAAACCATCCGCCGCATCGGGCAGCAGCTGCGCTTCGGGCCACAGTGCAGCCAGCAGTTCGCGCAACTCGGCGCGCAGCAGCGGTTCATCGTCAGCGATCAGGATGCGCGGTTTCATGCAGCGCCCCCGACCGGCAACAACAGTTCCGCCTCGGTGGCGCCATCGCCTGCCTGGCGCAGTTCGAACGCGGCCTGGCCGCCGTATAGCGCTTGCAACCTTTCGCGGACGTTGCGCAGTCCAACTCCGCTGCCCAGCAGCTGCGCGCCTTGTTCGCGCTGCAAACCAGCCCCATCGTCGCGCACGATGATGCCCAACCGGCCATCGCCCCGGAGTCCAGCTGCCACGCTTACGCAAACGGCGCCCGGTTTCGGCTCCACTCCGTGCTGCACCGCGTTCTCCACCAATGACATCAGCATCATCGGCGGCACCGGCAGATCGCCCAGCCCTTGCGGGCAATCGATGCTGGTGGCCAGGCGCGTGCCGAAACGGATCTCCATCAGTGCCAGGTAATGGCCCGCCAGTTCGCACTCCCGGGCCAGCGTGGACGACGATGTGCGCATGTCGGGCAAGGCCGTGCGCAAATAGGCGATCAGGTGGTCCAGCATGTCCACCGCACGTTCCGGCGCATGGCGCGCCAGGTAGCGCGTATTGGCCAGCGTGTTGTACAGGAAATGCGGCTCAACCTGCGCCTGGAGGGACCTCAACTCCGCCTGCAAGGCTGCGCGCTGCAACTCCGAAATTTCCAGGGCACGCGCCTGGCGATGGGCATATATTAGCGGGACCGTCAGCACGATGGTTCCGAAAGCCAGCGCACTCCCCAGCATTTGCAAGGGCGACAGCGCCAGCAGCAGGAAGTAGCTTGTCCCCTTGGCGTAAGCCTGCATCGCTGCCACGGCAGCGATTAGTTGCAATAGTGGCTGGGCAGCCCAGCACCAGGTCCAGCCAGCCTTTGACGGCAGCAGCCATCGCAGCGCCAGCGCACCGGCCAGCACGATCGCTGCATCGAGCAAGAGCGCGCCGAACAAGGCAAGCCGGTCGTAAGAGCCAGCAAACACGGCGCAGCCGGCCACCAGCAAAAATATGCAGGCACTGGAAGCGCCTTCCCGCAGGCTCACGGATAAGAGGGCGCGCAAGGCGGCCATGGGTCCGTTCTGCATATTACAAGCTTGGATTGGTGTGCTGGGCACGCCAGTATTCGCGCGGCGGCATTTTATCGACCGGCACGCTCTTGTCCACCACTTCCATTTTGAGGTCATCGATCCACACCGTGCCGCCGCCGACGCCATTCACGCCAAATAAGACAACGTCCGCGTTTTCAGCGACATCAAGCGTCACACTGCGCAGCTGCCAATCAGCACTGCCCTTGATTGGCTTATCCTGGCTATTGTAGAAACCATCCGTCTCGCCGTTTTCCAGGTCCACCCGCATCCACAGGCCACTCCAGGCACCGATGCTGTCGGCACGCACCTGCGCAGAAAAACGCACGCGCTTGCCGCGATACTTGTCGGCAGCGATGGTCTGCATCAGCGTTGCCCATGCTTTGCGATCATCTGTTTTCGCGCGCAGGAACTTCGCAAAGCTGCCCCGGCGGAAGCCATTGGGGTCGGCGCCTATTTCATACAGGTCCGGGTTTTCACCGGCGAGGTACCAGCTCTTGTCTAGGCTTGCGGTGGGCTGGGCTAATGCAAGCAAAGAAACAGAGGCGACTGCGGCGAGGAATACAACGTGGGGTTTCATGGGGCGTTAGTTTCTCATGGCATGACGACATTGTCATGTCCATAACTGTGCCCCATGCCGCTGGCGCCAGGGGAAGCATGCGATGAACGCCTCCCCGTCCCGATCAATGGCGCTGCCTGCGGATTAACGCGGCGAGCCCTGGCTTATTTGCGCGCAGTCTCCTTGCGCGGCGCCGCGCCTTCGCGCGATTTGCCGTTGACCATCAGGCCAGCTTCCGACAGCTTGATGGCGTTTTTCTCGCCGATGCCTTTGACGCGCTGTTCCAGGTCGGCCCAATCCTTGAACTCCCCTTTTGCGCGTTCCGCCATGATGGCCTTGGACTTGGCCGGGCCAATGCCCTTGACGCTATCCAGTGCGGCCTGGTCGGCCTTGTTGACGTCAACCTGGGCGAATGCCATGCCCATGCAAGCGACCAGCGTAGCGACGGCGAGCAGCAGTTTCCTGATCATGATTGCCTCCATAAAGTGGACACGAGAAGACCTCGTTTCGCCACAACGCAGCCCGCGCCGCCCGGCTGACACAGGCCGCGCGCGGTTTGAGGCAGATCAATCAACGCACGACTAATTCCACACGACGGTTCTTTGCCCGCCCTTCATCACTGGCGTTGCTGGCCACCGGCGCCATGTTGGCAACGCCGCGCGGCATCAAGCGGCTGGCCTGAATGCCGTATTTGCCTGCCAGCGCATCGGCTACGGCCTGGGCGCGCTTCTGCGACAGCGCCATGTTGGCTTCGAACTCGCCCTGGTCGTCGGTATGGCCGACGATGAAAACTTTCATCCTGGGCTGCGCCTGCAGGGCCTTGGCCATCTGCTCCAGTTGTTCGCTCGATTGCTCACGGATCACGGCCTTGTTGGTGTCGAAGGTCACGCCATACAGCGCCACCTTGCCGTCGCGCTGCAAGCCTTCCTGGATGGCGCGCGTGTCAACGGTGACCTTGCCGCCCTCCATCACGGTGGGTTCGACGATCTGCACGAACTGGCGCACGCGCTGGAAGTCGGTGTACTCGGACAGTGCGACCATGACATAGGTGTTTCCACCGGGCCCCGGCTTGGCAGCGCTCACCAGATGGAAGCCCGGCTGGTTGGCGCTATTAAAGGTGCTGCTGACATAAGCGTCGAACGATTTCCAGTTCACTTCGCGCGGAAGCTCCTGGACCAGGTTCTGCACCTTGGCCTTTTCGCACTGGTCGGTCTCGCAGGCGTAAAGGACCTTGAAGCCGGCGGCAGTCAGCGCCTGCTGGTAGTTGCGATGGATTTCCAGCGGACTGCGGCCTTTCGGGCCCCAGTAATAGCGGTTGGCAGTCTTGCCTTCCACCTTTTTCAGTACCGGCTTGCCGGCTTCGGTATCGACGACCTTAACCTGGCCCAGGTTCGTGCCGCCGACCATATAAAGCATCGAACCTTCATATCGGTGCACCAGCGGATGGTCGCTGCCGCCCGCGATGTCTTTATTGAAGTTCGGCTGCGCGTTCGCTTGCAGCGACGCGGCAGCCAGCAGGGAAAGGATGATCGGGCGCATGGCGATTTGGGAAGAGTGAGCGGATTGCCAATATAACAAAGATCCCTCCCCTCCCGCGCCGGTAATCTCACGCGGCAATTACCATAAAAGTCGGGGTCAGGTCTGGCAATCCGCCACAAAAGGCACGAATGTGCCTTTTGTGGCGGATTGCCAGACCTGACCCCGACTTTTATACGAATAGCTCGTCGCGGGTGACGGTGGCGGTGCCGAGCTTGCCGACGACGATGCCGCCGGCGCGGTTGGCGGTCTCGACGGCTTCTTGCCAGCCGGCGCCGGAGCCGAGCATGGCGGCCATGGTGGCGATCACGGTGTCGCCTGCGCCGGAGACGTCGAACACTTCGCGGGCGCTGGCGTGGACGTTGAAAATGCCTTCGTCGGTGAACAGGGTCATGCCCTCTTCCGATCGGGTCAGCAGCAACGCGTCCAGCGACAATTCTGCGCGCAGGTTCTGTGCCTTGGTGACCAGCTGTTCTTCGCTGTTCCAGGAGCCGACGATGCGCTTCAGTTCCGATTTGTTCGGGGTCAGTACGGTGGCGCCTTTGTATGGCGAGAAGTCGTCGCCTTTCGGGTCTACCATGACGATCTTGCCGGCTGCGCGTGCGGTGGCGATCATTTCCGCCACGTCGACCAGCCCGCCCTTGTTGTAGTCGGACAGCACGATCACGTCGTATTCCGGCAGCAGGGTCTTGAACTGCACCAGCTTGTTGCGCAAGACGGCGTCGCTTGGCGGCTCTTCGAAGTCGATGCGCACCATCTGCTGCTGGCGGCCGATCACGCGCAACTTGATAATGGTGGAGATGGCGTTGTCGTGCTTCAGGTAGCTGTGGATGCCGCCGCTTTGCAGCAGCTGCTCCACTTCCGATCCTGCCTCGTCGGCGCCGACGATGCCCAGCAGGCCGGCGTGTGCGCCCAAGGCTGCGGCATTGCGTGCGACGTTGGCGGCGCCGCCCAGGCGGGCTTCGCGGCGTTCGATGCGCACCACGGGTACCGGGGCTTCCGGCGAAATGCGGCTGACGTCGCCGAACCAGTAACGGTCCAGCATGACGTCGCCTGCGACCAGGATGCGTACTTTGTCGAGTGCGGGCGCTTTTTTAGTGGTCATTTTTGAAAACCGGTAAACCGGTGTCTGACCCGCAGGGTCAGGCACCTATTAATTCATCACGTTGAGTTCTTCGGTGCGGCGCGGCGGGTAGGAATCCCAGCGGCTGCATCCCGGGCAGTGCCAGTAGAACTGGCGGGCTTTGAAGCCGCAGTGGCTGCACTGGTAGCGGGCCAGCTTTTGCGTGTAGCCGTGCACCAGGTTCTTGACCATCGACAGCTCGGACAGCACGGAGGCCGGCGCGTCCATCATGCGCGCTTCCAGCAGCTTGTCGAGGCCGAGCAGGGTCGGCGTGCGGCGCAGTTCGTCGAGCACCACTTGCTTGGCGGCGTCCACGCCTTCCAGTTCGATGACGGCCTTGAACACTACTTCCAGCAGGTCAATCGAGGATGCTTGTTCCAGGTAGGACTTCAGCAGGCTGACACCTTCCTGCGGGCGGCCCACCTTGCGGTAGCCGTCCATCAGGCGCGTTGCGACCAGCGCGGTATGCGGCACGGATTGCTGCTCGACGCGGCGCCAGGTGACCAGCGCGGCTTCGGTGTCGCCTTTCGCCAGCTGCGCGTCGCCGCACAGGATGGTGGCGCGCACGCTGCTGCGGTCGGCCTGCAGGGCTTGTTCCAGCAGGCTTTCCGCTTCTTCGGGCTTCATGTGCACCAGTGCGTCCTGCGCCAGTTCACAGTAGAACTGCGATATTTCCTTCTGGCGCGAGCCGGCACCGGACTCCTGCAGCGCAAGCGCGGCTTCGATGGCGCGCTTCCATTCCTTTTCGCGCTGGTAGATTTCCAGCAGCGCCTTGCGGCCTTGCACGGCGTAGGAAGTGTCCAGCAGGCGGGTATAGGTTTCTTCGGCGCGGTCCAGCAGACCGGCTTTCAGGTAATCCTGGCCCAGCTCATATTCGGCATGGGCGCGCTGCTCGGCCGGCAGGTCTGGGCGCGACAGCAGGTTCTGGTGCACGCGGATGGCGCGCTCCGTTTCGCCGCGGCGGCGGAACAGGTTGCCCAGTGCGAAGTGCATGTCGGCGGTTTCGGGATCGAGCTTGACGATCTCGATGAACGAATCGATGGCCTTGTCCGGCTGGTCGTTCAACAGATGGTTCAGGCCTCGGAAATAACCGCGCGGCAGCGTGCGCGATTCGGATACCACGGCGCGGATATCGACGCGTGCGGCGATCCAGCCAAGGGCAAACATGGCTGGGATGCCCAGCAGCCACCAGAGTTCAAAATCCATATTTATCTTAGCGCTGGGGGTTGATGCTGTCCGGCAGCGGGCGCTCGTTTACTTGCATGGCCGCGGTCTGCAGGGATTGGATGGTGGATTTCTGCTTGTTCGATTCGCGGCGCTGGCGGAACAAGGTAGGAGTCAGCGCAAGGATGCACAGGGCGGCGCCGGCCACGAAGAAGGCCAGCAGCATCAGCACCAGTGGGCCGCGCAGCTCGTAATTCAGGAACAGGTGCAGGTCGACTTCCTGCGTGTTTTTTAACGCAAAACCAAAGAACAGGACAAACAGGACAACGCCGAAGGCGGTGGAAATAAATTTCATTCTTGGTTCCTATCTTTAAAACCGGTAAACCAGGGTCTGACCCGCAGGGTCAGACCCTGTCTGCTCGACGGCCGTTGGTGTTGGTTCTGAGCTTTTGACTTTCGAAAAAGATCAAAGGCCTCGAAACCAAACCCGCGGCTTCGAAACCGTTGAGGGTCTGACCCTGCGGGTCAGACCCTGGTTTACCGGTTCTAAACAACAAAAAAAAGGGCAGGCAAATGCCCGCCCCTTCATTCTACTGTGCCAGAGACTCAGTCCTCAATGATCGGTTGCCCGACCATCGCATCGACCCGCTCGCGCAGCTGCTTGCCCGGCTTGAAGTGCGGCACCCGTTTTTCAGGGACCATCACCTTGTCGCCGGACTTGGGATTGCGCCCAATGCGTGGCGGCCGCGAATTCAGGGCAAAGCTGCCAAAACCACGGATCTCGATGCGCTGGCCGTCGGCCAAAGCGTTGGTCATCGCATCGAGGATGGTCTTGACGGCATACTCCGCATCTTTGGCCACCAGCTGGGAGTAACGCTCAGCCAGTCGGTTGATCAATTCGGACTTAGTCATCTAAGTGCTCGGTAGATTAGTTCTTGTTGTCGAACTTGGCTTTCAGCAGCGCGCCCAGGCTGGTGGTGCCGGATGCGGCGCTGGAATCAGCAGCCATCTTCGACATCACTTCAGCGGTTTCTGCGTTGTCCTTAGCTTTGATCGACAGCTGGATCGAACGTGCCTTGCGATCGATGTTGATCACCAGGGCTTCCACGGAATCACCAACCTTCAGGTGGGTGCCGGCATCTTCCACGCGGTCGCGGGAGATTTCGGAAGCGCGCAGGTAGCCTTCAACTTCGTCGGACAGGGCGATCACGGCGCCTTTTGGCTCAACCGACTTAACGGTACCGGTCACCAGGGAGCCCTTGTCGTTCATGGCTGCGAAGTTGTTGAATGGATCGCCTTCCAGCTGCTTGACGCCCAGGGAAACGCGCTCACGCTCAACGTCGATTGCCAGAACCACGGCTTCCAGTTCGTCACCTTTCTTGAACTTGCGTACGGCTTCTTCGCCGGACTCGGTCCAGGACAGGTCGGACAGGTGCACCAGGCCGTCGATGTTGCCTGGCAGGCCGATGAACACGCCGAAGTCGGTGATCGACTTGATGGCGCCCTTGACCTTATCGCCCTTCTTGTGGGTCATGCCGAAGTCGTCCCAAGGATTGGCCTTGCACTGCTTCATGCCCAGGGAGATACGACGACGCTCTTCGTCGATTTCCAGGACCATGACTTCAACTTCGTCGCCCAGTTGAACGACCTTGTTTGGAGCCACGTTCTTGTTGGTCCAGTCCATTTCGGACACGTGAACCAGGCCTTCGATGCCCTGTTCAACTTCGACGAACGCACCGTAGTCGGTCAGGTTGGTGACTTTACCGAACAGGCGGGTGCCTTGTGGGTAACGACGGGACAGACCGGTCCAAGGATCGTCGCCCAGTTGCTTCACGCCCAGGGACACACGGTTCTTCTCTTGATCGTACTTCAGGACCTTGGCGGTGATCTCTTGACCAACGGTCAGGACTTCCGAAGGGTGACGCACGCGGCGCCATGCCAGGTCGGTGATGTGCAGCAGGCCGTCGATGCCGCCCAGGTCAACGAACGCACCGTAGTCGGTGATGTTCTTGACGACGCCGGTCACCACGGTGCCTTCTTTCAGGGTTTCCATCAGCTTCTGACGCTCTTCGCCCATCGAAGCTTCGATGACGGCGCGGCGGGACAGAACCACGTTGTTACGTTTGCGGTCCAGTTTGATAACCTTGAATTCGAGGGTCTTGCCTTCGAATGGGGTGGTGTCTTTAACTGGACGGGTGTCTACCAGCGAACCTGGCAGGAAAGCGCGGATGCCGTTGGTCAGAACGGTCAGGCCGCCTTTGACTTTGCCATTGACGGTACCAACGACGATTTCGCCGGATTCCATTGCTTTTTCCAGTGCCAGCCACGATGCCAGGCGCTTGGCCTTGTCACGCGACAGGATGGTATCGCCGAAACCATTTTCCAGCGATTCGATGGCCACGGAAACGAAGTCGCCTACTTTGACTTCCAGTTCGCCTTGGTCATTCTTGAATTCTTCAACAGGAATGAAAGCTTCCGATTTCAGGCCTGCGTTAACGATCACAAAGTTGTGGTCCAGACGCACGACTTCAGCGGAGATCACTTCGCCAGAGCGCATGTCTTGACGCGACAGGGACTCTTCGAAGAGGGCTGCAAAACTTTCCATTATTTATTTCCAGGTTAGCCAGTAAGGCCCGCACTATGCGGCTTCAACTGGGTTGAGGGTTGAACAAAAACAGCTATTTATTTATGGGCGGCGGCCCACCATTTCAACACCTGCTCGGTCGCTTCATCAGCGTTCATGGCAGACGTATCGAGGATGTGCGCCCCCTCTGCTGGCGCCAGCGGTGCAATGGCCCGGTTCATATCCCGGTCGTCGCGCGCTTTCAAATCCATCAGCAGGTCTTGCATACTAGCAGAAATTCCCTTTCCGATCAATTGCTTATAGCGACGATCGGCGCGCGCTTCGACGGAGGCGGTCAAAAACACCTTCAGGGGGGCGTGCGGGAAGATGACCGAGCCCATGTCGCGGCCGTCGGCCACCAGGCCTGGGGTCTTGCGGAAACTCAGCTGCAGGCCGTACAGGGCTTGGCGCACGGCGGGCAAAGCAGCGATTTTCGATGCAGTATTGCCAACTTCTTCAGCGCGGATGGCATCGGTGACGTTTTCCTGCGACAGGTAGATGGCGTCGCCAGCGAAATGGATGTTCAGGTGCTCGGCCAGCTTGGCCAGGGCGTGCTCGTCGTTCAGGTTGGTTTCGCGGCGCAGGGCCTGCAGCGCGGTCAGGCGGTACAGGGCGCCGGAATCGAGGAGGTGGAAGCCAAGCTTGTCCGCGACCTTGTGGGCCACGGTGCCCTTGCCGCTAGCGGTCGGGCCGTCGATGGTGATGACTGGGATGTTCGATGTTGGCATAAATTTAATCATTAAAACCGGTAAACCGTTGTCTGACCCACAGGGTCAGACACCTATGACACGGCAGCCGCAGGCCGAGTGTCAGACCCGGCGGGTCTGACACTGGTTTACCGGTTTTCCAGGTTTTGGCTAAAAGTTAAACGCTACCACGCTTAGCGATAGACGCAAACGCAGTGAAGTACTCAGGGAACGTCTTCGCGACGCATTTTGGATCATTGATGCGAACCTTGGCGCCCTGGCGGATGAACCCATCCAGGGAAGCCAGCGAGAAGCACATCGCCATGCGGTGGTCGTCATAGGTATCAATGGCAGCCGGCAGCAGTGTAGCCGGCGGCGTCACGGACAGCCAGTCGGCCCCCTCCTCCACCGTTGCGCCCAGCTTGCGCAGCTCGGTCGCCATGGCCGACAGCCGGTCGGTCTCCTTCACGCGCCACGAAGCGATATTGCGCAAGGTGGTCGTGCCCTCGGCATACAGCGCCGCCACGGCAATGGTCATCGCCGCATCCGGAATGTGGTTGAAGTCCATGTCGACCGCCTTCAGCGGGCCGGACGCGCTGGCTTCAATCCAGTTATCGCCCATGACAATGGTCGCGCCCATCTGCTCCAGCGCCTGCGCAAAGCGCACGTCGCCCTGGATCGAATCGCGGCCCACGCCCTGCACCCGCACCGGGCCACGGCCAATCGCGCCGGCAGCCAGGAAATAGGAGGCGCTGGAGGCATCGCCTTCCACATGGATGGTGCCCGGGCTCCTGTAGGTCTGGCCGGCCGGAATAGTGAACGACGACCAGCCATCCTGCTCGACCACACCGCCAAAGCGGCGGATCAGGTTCAGGGTGATCTCAATGTAAGGCTTGGAAATCAGTTCGCCTTCCACTTCGATGGTCACCGCATGCTCGCGCGCCATCAGCGGCGCCACCATCAGCAGCGCGGTCAGGAACTGGCTCGACACATCGCCGCGCACCTTCAGGCGCTGCGACTTGAACTCGCCAGTGCGGATGTGCAGCGGCGGGTAGCCCTTGTTCATCGTGTATTCGATATCGGCGCCGGCGGCGTTCAGCGCGTCGACCAGGTCGCCGATCGGGCGCTCGTGCATGCGGGGCACGCCGTGCACCTTGTAGTCGCCGCCGATCACGGCCAGCGCCGCAGTCAGCGGGCGGATCGCGGTGCCGGCGTTGCCCATGAACAGGTCGGCAGTGCGCAGCGGCCAGCTGCCTTTCACGCCCTGCACCACGTGCACGGTGCTCTCGCCTTCGCGATGCTCGGTCCATTCCACGCCCAGCGAGCGCAGGGCGGCCAGCATCACGGCGGTATCGTCGGAAGCCAGCAGGTCCATCACGCGGGTTTCACCTTCGGCCAGCGCGGCCAGCAGCAGGATGCGGTTGGAGATGGATTTCGAACC
This sequence comes from Pseudoduganella sp. R-34, assembly GCF_049904655.1. Lineage (NCBI taxonomy): Bacteria > Pseudomonadati > Pseudomonadota > Betaproteobacteria > Burkholderiales > Oxalobacteraceae > Pseudoduganella > Pseudoduganella sp. R-34. The sequence continues at coordinate 2,190,271 of NZ_CP184572.1, read as the reverse complement.
TGGCAGGCGCACCGTGCCCTCGGCGCGGGCGACCGGCAGCAGGTCGAGGTAATGCGGATAATCAGTCATGCGTGTTCCTTATTCTGCCGCCGCGTCTTTCGGCTGCGGCGGCTCAGCCGCCTCGATGGTCTCGATCCATTGCCGGCGCGCGCGCTGGGCGTTGGCGTAGGTCGCTTCAAGGGCGGCGGCGTCGCCAGCGGCAAGGCTGGCGCGCAAACGGGTTAATTGTGCCAGATATGCATCCAGCTCAGTCAGGAGTGCGGCCTGGTTAGCGAGGCTGATGTCGCGCCACATTTCAGGCGAGCTGCCGGCGATGCGGGTGAAGTCGCGGAATCCGCTGGCAGCATATTGGAACAGCAAATCCGAGTGGGGCTTGCGTTCGATGTCGTCTACCAGCGCGTAGGCCAGCAGGTGGGGAAGATGGCTGACGGCGGCGAACACTTTGTCGTGCTCTTCCGGGGTCAGGGTGTGGATGACGGCGCCGCAGGCTTTCCAGGCTTGCGCCACGCGCTCGATGGCGGCGGGGGCGTTCTCGGCCAGGGGCGTGAGGACGGTTTTTTTGCCTTTGTACAGGTCGACGATGGCGGCGTCGGGGCCGTTGGTTTCGCGGCCGGCGATGGGGTGGCCGGGGACGAATTGGCTGACTTTGTCGCCCATGACGGTGCGCGCGGCAACGACGACGTCGGATTTGGTGCTGCCGGCGTCGGTGACCACGGTGTTGGCGTCCAGGTGTGGCAGGATCGATGACAGGATACGGGCTGTTTGCGCGACTGGCGCGGCCAGCAGGATCAGGTCGGCGCCTTTTATTGCGTCTTCAAACCTGTAAAGCGGTGTCTGACCCGCGGGGTCAGACACCGGTATGCGGCCGTCGCGTATCGGTGCCTGACCCTGCGGGTCAGGCACCGGGTTACCGGTCTGGGCGGCCGAGTCGATGATGCCCAGCTCGAGCGCGCGCGCCAGAAACCCCTCCGAGCGATCAACGCCAACAATATGCCGAGCAGCGCCAGCCTGCTTCAGCCCTCGCGCAAACGAGCCGCCGATCAGGCCAACGCCAAAGATGACGACCTTGTTAAGCACGATCCTCCGCCAGCGCCTTGCGCAGCGCAGAAATCAGCACCGCATTCTCTTGCGGCAGGCCGATGGAAATACGCAGCCACTGCGGCAAGCCGTAATTGCCCACCGGGCGCACGATCACACCCTGCTTCAGCAGCGCCAGGTTGATGCGCGCGCCAGCCGCGTCATCGGAACCCACGCGCACCAGCACGAAGTTACCGTACGAAGGCACATACTCCAGCCCCATATCCTTGAATGCTTCCACGAACTGCTCGTAGCCCGCGGTATTGTTGGCAGCCGACTTCTCCAGGAATTCCTTGTCGTTCAGCGCCGCAATCGCAGCAGCCTGCGCCAGCGAGTTGACGTTGAACGGCTGGCGGATGCGATTCATCAGGTCGGTCACTTCGGGCTGCGCCAGCGCAAAGCCCACGCGCAGGCCCGCCAGGCCATAGGCCTTGGAGAAGGTACGCGACACCAGCAGGTTCGGGTACTTCTTGACCCAGGCAGCCGACTCGTACTGGTCTTCCTTCTTCAGGAATTCGTTGTAAGCTTCGTCCAGCACCACGACAACGTGCGCCGGAACCTTCTGCAGGAAAGCTTCGATCTCGGCGCCGGACACGAAAGTGCCGGTCGGGTTGTTCGGGTTGGCGATGAACACCAGCTTGGTATCTGCCTCAATCGCGGCAGCCATCGCATCCAGGTCGTGGCCATGGTTCTTGGCCGGCACCACGATATGGCGCGCACCAATGCCCTGGGTCGCCAATGCGTACACGGCGAACGAGTACTGCGAGTACACGACGGACTGGCCGCGCTCAACGAAGGCGTGTGCAGCGATTTCCAGGATATCGTTGGAGCCGTTGCCCAGCGTGATCCAATCCATCGGCACGTCATAGCGCTTGGACAGCGCCATCTTCAGGTCGAAAGCGTTGGCATCCGGGTAGCGGCCCAGCTCCGCGGCGGCAGCGGCCATCGCCTTCTGCGCCGATTCCGGCACGCCGAACGGGTTTTCGTTCGATGCCAGCTTGACGATGGATTCTTCTTTCAGGCCAAATTCGCGCGCCACTTCGGAGATAGGCTTGCCCGCCTGGTAAGGAGCGATTGCACGAACGTATTCAGGGCCGTAAGTCTTGGACATGTTTCTAATCTCTTTTAAAGGTCAGGTGAGGCTGGTCGGGTAAGAGCCCAGCACTTTGAAGAAGGCAGCATTGTCCTTGAGTTCAGCCAATGCCTTTGTCACGGACGGGTCTTGTACGTGCCCTTCCACGTCTACATAAAAATAGTATTCCCAGGTGCCGATGCGGGCCGGGCGCGACTCGAAGCGCGTCATCGACACGCCATGCTTGGCCAACGGAGCCAGCAACTGGTACACGGCGCCGGCCTTGTTCGGCACTGCCAGCACCATCGAAGTGTGGTCGCGGCCGGACGGATTGGTCTGCAGGCTGCCGATCACCACGAAGCGGGTGCGGTTGTGCGGGTCGTCCTGGATGTGGGCGTTCACCACGCCCAGTCCATATTGCGCGCCGGCGTGTTCGCTGGCGATGGCAGCGATGGTCGGGTCGTCGCCCGCCATGCGTGCCGCTTCAGCATTCGAGGCCACGGCGCGGCGCTCGATGTGCGGATAATTCTGGTTCAACCAGACCTGGCATTGGGCCAAGGCCTGCGAATGGGCACAGATCACCTGCACGCCTTCCATGGTGCCGGTCTTGGTCATCAGGCTGTGATGGACCGCGATGGCGATCTCGCCGGAGATCAGGCAAGGTGTGGCCAGCATCAGGTCGAGGGTGCGGTTCACGGCGCCTTCGGAGGAATTCTCGACCGGCACCACGCCGAAATCGGCGGTACCGGCTTCCGTCGCGCGGAACACTTCGTCGATGGAGGCGCAAGGGATGCCATCCACTGCTGTGCCGAACTGGGCGTACACCGCCTGTTCGCTGAAGGTGCCGGCCGGGCCGAGATAGGCCACGGTCACGCGGCGCTCCAGTGCGCGGCATGCCGACATGATTTCGCGGAAGATGGTCTGCACTTCGCGTGCACCCAGGGGGCCAGGGTTGCGGTCGGCCACGCCGCGCAGCACCTGGGCTTCGCGCTCGGGACGGAACACGGGCGCGTTGGTTTCGGCCTTGACGTGGCCGACTTCCTGCGCCACTTTGGCGCGCTCATTGAGCAGCGCCAGGATTTGCGCGTCGATCGAATCGATCTTCTCGCGGAGGGGTTTCAGTTTGTCTGTCATTAGTTTGCGTTCACTTTTGTGCTGGCTTAAACCGGTAACCCGGTGCCTGACCCGCAGGGTCAGGCACCTCCGGCCTGCGGCGGCTGCGTATAGGTGTCTGACCCCGTGGGTCAGACACCGGTTTGCCGGTTTTAACGGCCAGCAAATTCGTTCAAATAATCGACCAGCGCTTGCACGCCCTCGATCGGCATCGCGTTATAGATCGACGCCCGCATACCACCGACGGACTTGTGGCCCTTCAGCTGCAACAGCCCGCGCGCCTTCGCACCGGCCAGGAATGCTTCATTTTTCGATTCGTCGCGCAGGTAGAACGGGATGTTCATGCGCGAACGGTATTCTTTTGCGACGCGATTCTGGTAGAACTCGTCGGCGTCGAGTGCGTTGTACAGCAGCTCGGCTTTCTCAATATTACGCTTTTCCATGGCAGCCACGCCGCCCTGCTTCTTCAGCCACTGGAACACCAGGCCGGCAATATAAATGCCGTAGGTCGGTGGCGTGTTGTACATCGATTCATTATCCGCCACGTTCTTGAAGTCGAAGGCGGATGGGCAGAATGGCAGCGCCTTGCCGATCAAGTCATCGCGCACGATAACCACGGTCACGCCGGCCGGACCGATATTCTTTTGCGCGCCGCCGAAAATCACGCCGTACTTGCTGACGTCCACCGGACGCGACAGGATGTGGGACGACATGTCGGCCACGATATCGGTATCGCCCTGCGCGGTCGGCACAAAGTTGAATTCAACGCCGTCGATGGTCTCGTTGGTGCAGATGTGCAGGTAGGACGCGCCCGGCGTGAGCTTCCAGTCCTTCTGGTCCGGCACGCGGTCGAAGCCGGTAGCCTGCGACGAGGCAGCCACATTGACGCGGGCATAGCGCGCCGCTTCCTTGATCGACTTGCTGGACCAAGAGCCGGTCTGCACGAAATCGATGGTGCTGTCGGCGCCGCCGCACAGGTTCATCGGCAGCACGGCATTCTGCGACAGGCCGCCGCCCTGCATGAACAGGATCTTGTAATTGTCCGGCACGGCCAGCAGCTCGCGCAGGTCACGCTCGGCCGCTCTATAGATCGAAATGAATTCCGGACCGCGGTGGCTCATCTCCATGACGGACATCCCACTACCCTGCCAGTCAAGCATTTCAGCGGCCGCCTGTTGCAGCACTTCCTTAGGCAGCACGGCCGGGCCGGCGGAGAAATTGTAGATGTTCGTCACTTCGATACTCCTCACTTCGTTTGTTCGACAATGCGCTTGGCGCGCTCCTGCACCAGCTTTTGTGCAGCCTGTGCGCTTTCGCCCATCAGGACAGGCATGACTTCCAGCGATTTCTTGCCGGCCGGGCTGCGGTAGAAAGCCGTCAATGCCTTCACTTCATCTTGCGTGAAGTGACGCGTGTACAGCGGCACCACCTGGTTGTACAGCTCGTCGACCAGTTTCGGATCGTTCAGGTCCTTTTGCAGCGCGATGGTGATGGCCGGCATGCGGCGCTCCACAGTCGCCAGTTCCGCCTTGCGCTGCTCCTCGCTGAGTTTGGGATTATTGCGCGCCATCGTTTCCGCACGCATGCGCAGGATCTGCGGAAGCGTCTTCGCCAGGTTTTGCAGCGAAATAGCCATGTTGGCGCGGGCGCCAGTCGTTTCCATCAGCTCACGGACCGATGCTTCGCTTGCCGGGGCGGCATGGACTGAGGCGGCGAAAGCGAATACTGCAGCTGCAAAGGCGATCTTCTTCATGCTTGCTCCCTTATTTATAACGGAACTGCTCCATTGCCTTCTGAATGCGCGGCATGGTCACGCGCTGGCCAATCGCCATCGATTCTGCCATCACTTGCGGCATCAACTGCATGCTCTTCATGCCGACCGGCGTGCGGTAGTAAGCCGCGATCTGTTTCAGTTCGTCGGCAGTGAAATGGCGCGAGTACAGCGCGATCATTTCGGCTTCCATATCCGCCATCAGGCCCGGATCAGTGAAAACGCTGTTCAGTATTTCAGTCATTTTCGGCAATTGCGCCTGCAGCTGCTGCAGCTTTTCCTTGCGCTGCGCCTCGGTCAGGGTGGTGTCGGCCTGGATCGTGGCTTCGATCTGCTGGCGCATGATGCCAGGCAGGGTCTTCGACATCTGCTCCATCGATGCCTTCCACATGGTGCGGTAATTCATTGCGTCCAGCAGTTCGCGCACTGCGGCGGCATTGGCCGGCGCCGGTTCGGCAGCGAATGCGCCCTGGGCCAGGGCGAGGGAAGCGATCAAGGCTACGACGATTTTCTTCATTGCTTATCCGTTTTTCGAATTTGGTCGTTGAAAAAACTAACGGGCCCGGCCTGATCACTCAGACGGGGCCCGTTGCGGGTCGGCCTTATTCGGCCGCGTCGCCGTTTTCGGCTTCCGCTTCAGGCTCGTCGGCGTCTGCCTCGACGATCCGCTGCAAGCCCGAGAGCTTGGTGCCATCCTCCACCGCAATCAGGGTCACGCCCTGGGTCGCGCGGCCCATCTCGCGGATCTCCGATACCCGGGTGCGGATCAGCACACCGCCGGTCGTGATCAGCATGATCTCGTCGGTTGCCTGCACCAGGGTTGCCGCCACCACCTTGCCGTTACGCTCGGAGGTCTGGATCGCGATCATGCCCTTGGTGCCGCGGCCGTGGCGGGTGTACTCGGTGATCGGGGTACGCTTGCCGAAGCCGTTCTCGGTTGCGGTCAGCACCGACTGCTGCTCGTTCTCTGCCACCAGCAGCGCGATCACGTTCTGGCCTTCTTCCAGGTTCATGCCGCGCACACCGCGCGCGGTACGGCCCATCGGACGCACGTCGTTTTCGTCGAAGCGCACTGCCTTGCCGGCGTCGGAGAACAGCATCACATCGTGCTTGCCGTCGGTCAGCGCAGCACCGATCAGGAAGTCGCCTTCGTCCAGGTCGACCGCGATGATGCCGGCCTTGCGTGGATTGGAGAAGTCCTTCAGCGGGGTCTTCTTCACGGTACCCAGGCTGGTCGACATGAAGACGTAATGGTCTTCCGGGAAGGTGCGGTTTTCGCCGGACAGCGGCAGCACCACGGTGATCTTCTCGTTATCCTGCAACGGGAACATGTTCACGATCGGCTTGCCGCGCGAAGTGCGCGAGCCTTGCGGCACTTCCCATACCTTCAGCCAGTACATGCGGCCGCGGTTGGAGAAGCACAGGATGTAATCGTGGGTGTTGGCGATGAACAGCTGGTCGATCCAGTCTTCATCCTTGGTTGCCGCCGCCTGCTTGCCGCGGCCGCCACGCTTCTGGGCGCGGTATTCGGACAGCGGCTGAGCCTTCATATAGCCCATGTGCGACAGGGTCACCACCATGTCCTGCGGCGTGATCAGGTCTTCGGTTTCCAGATCGGTCGCGTTGTTCTCGATGTTCGAGCGGCGCGGGTCCTTCTCGCCGAACTCCAGTTTGGAAGCGTTCAGTTCGTCGGTGATGATGGCGGTCACGCGCGAAGGCTTGGACAGGATGTCCAGCAGGTCGGCGATCAGGGCCATGACGTCCTTGTACTCGTTGACGATCTTGTCCTGTTCCAGGCCGGTCAGGCGCTGCAGGCGCATCTGCAGGATTTCGCCCGCCTGTTCGTCGGACAGCTTGTACAGGCCATCGGACTGCAGACCGTAGTGCTTCGGCAGGTGCTCAGGACGGAAGGCTTCGATACCGCCCTGGCCTTCTTCGCCGGTACGCTTCAGCATTTCGCGCACGATGGACGAATCCCAGCCGCGCGCCATCAGTTCCTGCTTCGCGATCGGCGGCGTCGGCGCCGCCTTGATGATGGCGATGAAATCGTCGATATTGGCCAGTGCAACCGCCAGGCCTTCCAGCACGTGGCCGCGTTCGCGCGCCTTGCGCAATTCGAATACGGTACGGCGGGTCACCACCTCGCGGCGGTGCGACAGGAAGGTGGCCAGCAGGTCCTTCAGGTTCATCAGCTTCGGCTGGCCGTCCACCAGGGCGACCATGTTCATGCCGAAGGTGTCCTGCAACTGGGTCTGCTTGTACAGGTTGTTCAGCACCACTTCCGGCACTTCACCGCGTTTCAGCTCGATCACCACGCGCATGCCCGACTTGTCGGACTCGTCGCGGATGTCGGAAATGCCTTCCAGCTTCTTGTCGCGCACGTTTTCGGCGATGCGCTCCAGCAGGGACTTCTTGTTGACCTGGTATGGCAGCTCGTCCACGATGATCGCGGTGCGGCCGCCTTCCTTGCCGTATTCCTCGAAGTGGGTCTTGGCGCGCATGACCACGCGGCCACGGCCGGTGCGGTAACCATCGCGCACGCCGGACACGCCGTAAATCGTGCCGCCGGTCGGGAAGTCCGGCGCCGGGATGATCTCGATCAGTTCATCGATCGAGCAATCCGGGTTGGACAGCACGTGCAGCGCGCCGTTGATCACTTCCGTCAGGTTGTGCGGCGGGATATTGGTCGCCATACCCACTGCAATACCGGAGGAACCGTTGATCAGCAGGTTAGGAATCTTGGTCGGCAGGACGGTAGGCTCTTTCTCCTTGCCGTCATAGTTGGGCGCGAAATCGACGGTTTCCTTGTCGATGTCGGCCAGCAGTTCCTGCGAAATCTTGTCCAGGCGGCACTCGGTATAACGCATCGCCGCGGCGTTGTCGCCGTCGATGGAACCGAAGTTACCCTGACCGTCGACCAGCATATAGCGCAGCGAGAAATCCTGCGCCATACGCACCAGCGTGTCGTAAATCGACGCGTCGCCGTGCGGGTGGTACTTACCCATGACTTCACCCACGACACGGGCGCATTTCACGTAAGGACGGTTCCACACGTTGTTCAGTTCGTGCATCCCGAACAGGACGCGGCGGTGTACTGGCTTCAGACCGTCACGAGCGTCCGGCAGAGCTCGACCAACGATCACGCTCATGGCGTAATCGAGGTAGCTCTTGCGCATCTCTTCTTCGAGGGAAATTGGGATTGTTTCTTTTGCGAATTGATCCATTGGCGGGTCGATCTATAGTGTCCAGGCGTACAAGCCTGCGATTTTAGCATGGCGCCAAGGCGGCCGGACGAAAGTCATCTGGTTGACACAAATGCACCTTATTATGACCGCTGCGTTGCAACAAAACAACATTTTGGTCAGATACGCGAAACTGCCCTTTTCCCCCAGTTTTGATGCGGTTTTGCAAAATATGGCAAAATGGTCGAGAAACTAATGAAAAAGCTAGTTTTATTTGCGTGACACCCCGTTTAAGGAAAAGACCAATATGAAGAAAATCCTCGCCACCGTGTTTGCTGCGTCTTCCGTTCTGGCCGGCCCTGTGCTAGCACAAGACAAGCCAACCGCTCCTCCGTTCGCACCAGTAACCCAGGACATCAAGGCCGCGACGCCAAAGAGCGCCTATGTGCAGGATGCCCGCGGCGTCATCGCCCGCAATCCGTTCGGCCTGTGCTGGCGCACCGGCTACTGGACCCCGGCCGATGCCGTGCCAGGTTGCGACCTGCCGCTCTGCACCCCACCGGAAGAGCTGAAGGATGGCAAGTGCGTGCTGCCACCTCCGCCACCAGCACCAGAGCAGCCGCCAGTCGCCGTACCGCCAGCCGCAACCCCGGCAGCCCCGACCGCAGTACCGACCGCTGAGAAAGTTTCCTTCGCAGCCGACGCCTTCTTCGACTACGACAAGGCCGTGCTGAAGCCAGAAGCGAAAGAAAAGCTGGACGAACTGGCTGGCAAGCTGGACGGCATCAACCTGGAAGTGATCATTGGCGTCGGCCACACCGACTCCATGGGCACCGACCAGTACAACGACAAGCTGTCGCTGCGCCGCGCAGAAGCCGTCAAGGCATACCTGCTGAGCAAGGGCGTTGAAGCCAACCGCGTGTACACCGAAGGCAAGGGCGAGAAACAGCCAATCGCGGACAACACGACCGCCGAAGGCCGCGCCAAGAACCGCCGCGTGGAAATCGAGGTTGTTGGCACCAAGAAGTAATTCCCGGCGCTAAAGCGCTAATACTGCCCCGCCTCGTGCGGGGCTTTTTTTTTGAACCGGTAAACCTGGGTCTGACCCAAGGGTCAGACCCAGATTCACCGGTTTTGTGCTTGGGCACCAGAAGAATCTAAAGTATCATCCGCCCTATGAACGCCGACCCATTAGAACTGCAAAAATTCAGCGAACTGGCCCATCACTGGTGGGACCCCACGTCCGAATTCAAACCCCTGCACGAGATCAATCCGCTGCGCCTGGAATGGATCAACGCCCGCGCCCCGCTGGCCGGGAAGAACGTGATCGACATCGGCTGCGGCGGAGGCATCCTGTCCGAGTCCATGGCCCGCAAAGGCGCCAAGGTGACCGGCATCGACCTGTCCGAAAAAGCCCTCAAAGTAGCCGACCTGCACAGCCTGGAATCCGGCGTACCGGTACGCTACAAGCTGATCGCCGCCGAAGAAATGGCAGCCCAGGAAGCAGGCCAGTACGACGTGGTCACCTGCATGGAAATGCTCGAACACGTGCCCGACCCTGGCGCCATCGTGCGCGCAGCAGCCGCCTTGGTAAAGCCGGGCGGCCACGTCTTCTTCTCCACCCTGAACCGCAACCCCAAGGCCTACCTGTTTGCGGTGATCGGCGCCGAATACCTGCTGCGCATGCTCCCCAAGGGCACGCACGATTATGAAAAGTTCATTACTCCAGCCGAACTGTCGCAATATGTGCGCACTGCTGGACTGCAAGTAGATGCCTTGAAGGGCATGGGCTACAATCCGCTCACCAAGGTCTACTCCCTGAACAACGACACCAGCGTTAATTACCTGGTGGCCTGCACCCGCCCCGCATAAAGCCAGGCGGCCTGCGCGCCGCCTGCTTCGAAAGCCCCTTCCCTACCATGAGCCTGTTCCCAGCCCCGCGCGCCATCTTGTTTGACCTGGATGGCACCCTGGCCGACACCGCGCCCGACCTGGCCGCCGCAATCAACCTGCTGCGCACCGTGCGCGGGCTGGAGCCGACGCCGTACGAGGTGCTGCGCCCACAGGCATCGCACGGCGCCCGCGGCATGATCGGCGTATCCTTCGGCCTCAAGCCGCAGGACGAAGGCTTTGAAGAACTGCGCGACGGCTTCTTCACCAATTACGAAGCGGCGATGGCAGTGCACAGCACCCTGTTCGACGGCATTCACGAACTGCTGGCCGGGATTGCCGAAGCCGGGCTGCGCTGGGGCATCGTCACCAACAAGCCAGCCCGCTTCACCGACCCGCTGGTGCCGCAAATCGGCCTGGAACTGGCAAGCTGCGTGGTCTCCGGCGACACGACTCCCCACGCAAAGCCGCACCCCGCCCCATTGCTGGAAGCCGCTTCCCGCCTTGGCCTGGCGCCGGAAGAATGCTGGTACGTCGGCGACGACCTGCGCGACATCCAGGCCGGCCATGCCGCCGGAATGCGCACCGTCGCCTGCCAGTGGGGCTATTGCGGCGCGGTCGAACCCGCAGCCTGGGGCGCCGACCACCTGCTGGCCTCACCGGCCGACTTGCTGGACCTGATTCGCGCAACCGTACCATCCCCGACACCGTTGGCAGCCTAGAAACTACGTTATCACTTGCCCAACGGCAATAAATTTCTATACTATAGTCAGTAGCGATTACAGAAAAGGGCAACTGGAGATTTTATGGACGGGGACGACAACATCGAGACGGCGCTCCCACCGCGCAGCAGCGCGCCGCAGGTCTGGGATGCCTCCGTTGCCGAGAGCCGCTTCTACTGGTACGACCTGCTGGTCAACGACCCGCTCGAGCCCGACTTCCGCGCCCCGATCGGCCGCTACCAGCGCCGCATGCAGTTCGCGCTCGATGCGACCATGGAAAAGCAGCTGCTGTTCTTCGTCGTCTCCCGCCCGCGCCTGCGCTTCGACATCAAGAAAGGCACGAGCTGGGGCTTCTTCGGCCTGAAACTGACCGTACCCCTGCTGGCCGGCACCGACAACCGCAAGGAATCGCTCACGATCGAGCTGGAAGTGCCGTTTGAAGCGACCTTCAAAAAGCCGATCGTCACCTTGCACGACAAATACATCACGCTGAACTGGGGCGCGCTGACGGAATGCTATTCCGCGCACGACCTGCTGCAGAAATTCCCGAACGACCTGAAGTACGAAAGCACGGTGGAATACGTCGGCATCACGCGCGATCAGCAATCGCGCCTGGCCAAGGGCCGCCTGCCGTCCGTCAACCGCATCGTGGAAGAAAATGACGGCGCGCGCGACACCTTCCTGCTGATCAAGCGCATGGATGTGAAAGTGGAAACCGCAACCCAGGACCCGCTCGGCGAAGCCACCACCCGCTCGCACGTCGAAGTCATGGAAGGCGCGCTGATCCGCTACTTCGAAGGCGAAAAACCTGCCCACCACGGTACTATCGAAAGCAACAACCGGCGCAACCGCGTGGAGCAGTTGGTCGAGACTTACCAGCTGCAGAGCCTGACCGTCGACCTCGGCTTCAAGGAAGCCGACAGCTTCCACGACCTGAAGTCCGCCAACGTGCCAGTCTCGCGCCGCCACCTGGTCGAATTCACCTTCGGCCCCGGCGGCGAGATCCACGCCAATCGCCTGCCCGAGGATGCCCGCCCGCTGGTTTCGCTCGAAGAGTGACGCGGCGGAAAAGATTCATGTAAAATAGAGCTTCCTTCTGTGGGGACGACCTGGTTTCGACGTGGGTTGCAAAGCAGAACAGGGCATACCGAGGGCTGGTCACCTCGTAAATACATCCAGAAACAAACTAACTGCAAACGATAACTCGTACGCACTGGCAGCTTAATCGCTGACCTGCCCGACAACACCTCGCCCTTCGGGTGTGGCCGCAAGGCCGTGTTGGGTCATTTAGAAGGGATCGAGCTACGAGGGTTCACTTCGAGTAGCTCTAAATCTAAGGTGAATCGCTTGTCCGGAACGTGCACATCCGTGCCGTACAGGTTAAATTAAATGATAGTGCTAAGTATGTAGAACTGTCTGTAGAGTGCTTGCGGACGCGGGTTCGATTCCCGCCGTCTCCACCACCGAACAAAAAAATTGGGCTCCAAGCGCAAGCTTGGGGCCCAATTTTTTTGTTCGTTAGCGCAGAGTTGGCGGGACTCGAATCCGCGTCCGGTACGGGCGCGGGGTGGAGCGCGGGTTTCGGCTCGCATGCGAGCCGCGCGCGGAACGACGTCCGCTTGCAAGCGGACGGCTCTTCGATTCGCCCATTCTCGAAATCGCGCAGCGATTTTGCGCCGCGTCAGCGGCTCACGGCAAGCTCAACCGTAATGCGTCTCCAACCTCCGGCAAAAACCCTCTGCGTTGATGCATCACATACGTGCCAGAAAATTTACGCGTATTTATAGGCATCTAGACTGTGCCTCGGTGTCCGAAAGTCAGATCAGGCACCGGTTCATGGGTCGTATTGCAATGTAAACTCATGCTTACGTTTTGGCTTGGAGGTCGAATGGAGCGTCTTGGTAAAGTGGTTTACTTCTTCCTACTGACTACAATCCTATTTACTTGCTGCCTTTCGATTGCCCTAATCTTGACATGCGTTAGTGGCATTTCAGAGCTTTCAAGTTGGGCGCAGGCGATAGGAGGAATCGGCGCAATTGTCGCTGCATTCATGATTGGAAATGCGCAGTCATCGGCTGCATTCGAAGCTCTAGAGAGAGCTAATGAGATGAATCTGGTAAGGGAGTTTCGCGCCTTGTTAGCAGTGTCCTCCGAGCTGGCCAAGTTGAGCCAAAGGGCCGCTGGTATCCTTGATACGCGAGATGAGCTGGCTATTGCGATGACGATTCCTGAATGGGAGCTGCCCCTTGATACGCTATTGGCGGAACTTCGTGAAATTACGGGACGAGAATTTTACGAGCAGGATGTTCTCTCTAAAGTTATCGAATTGAAGGTCAGTGCTGCATATCTAAAAACAGCATTGACCAAAGTACCTGACGCCTCTAATTTGCTTTTTAGGGAATCCAATGTCAACAAATTCGATGACGTTGTAAGCACTGTTCATATGAACGCAGATGCAATTTCTCAGACGACTCAAGGCATTGAGAGACTCTTCAAGAAATTAAATTCAGGAGGTTGAGAGACCCATCGTGCGTGCCGTTGAGCGAGAGCTATTGAGTGGCTTAGCGGGTTGCTGGCTAGAAGATCATCGCCGCTCGACTGGCCGTACCCCCTCTGGCGGAACCCCATCTTAAGACAGGCGTTTACAACCGCTTGTTCAAATGATAGATTTTGCAAGCATTTTCCCGATACTGTAATCCAATCTGAACAGGATTTTTCATGGATATGGCTCTCACAATGGCCGCGTACAACGGCCTTAAATTTGCCAAAGACAGTTTGACAACGCTTGTGCAAGGCAAGGTTGAGATCGAATCTCAGGCGAAGATAATTGAAGCCCTTGAAAAGCTAGGGCCAGTTCAAGATGCACTTTTCGAAATGCGTCAAGATATTTTCGATCTGCAAACTGAAAATCAACGACTCAAGAGCGCGCTTGAGCAAAGCAAGAAATGGGATGATAAGTTAGCCAACTATGAATTGGTTATGACCGATGGCGGTGCTGTAGCGCATCGATTCAAAGGAAGTCCATTGCATTATTTGTGCCCTAGCTGCATAAATAAGAAGCAGCCTGAGATTTTGCAAGATAACCGAAACCTTAGCGGTAAATTCAGGTGCACCGCTTGTAATGCCGAGTATCCGATTAATCCGCGAAAATCGATACCAGTCGAACCAATTCGCAGAAGCGCCAATCCTTATGTGTAGGTCCAAACTTGACCTGACACTGACTGTCAGATGGCATAGAGTGCTCCTTGTTCCAGAAACGGCCTAAACAGTCGGTCGATTATCTTACCCGAGAGCCCATGGCACAGGCAGTCGCCAGACCTTATGCATATCTCCAAATAGAATAGTTCATTATAGATTTTAGGATCATCACCTTGGATACTCCAAACCCGCGCAGCAATTGGTTCGTTCGCTCACTAATTGTGGCCTTCTGCATTTTTCTTTCGACGCTTGTCGTTTATCGCTTCTTCTACATCGACCCAAAGGCGGAGATCTCAAGTGGACTACTGGTTTTGCTTGCCTTCGTACTTGTTCTAATCCTGAGTGAGTTATTTGATAATTTCTCGCTAGGAAAGCTCTTGACGATGTCGCGCACGATCAAGGAGAAAGAAAAGCAAACATCCGAGCTTAAGAAAGAAAACACAGAGCTTAGAAGCCAGCTCATCACCATCTCTACAAGCGTCTCTCAGCGACAAACGAGCACTAACATTTTTGGTATGCCCGATGGCATGGTTGAGCTCCTCACTGTCAAGAAAGCACAGGCGGATGAGATCGCAGCAAAGCAAACTGATGAAGCATCGCCGCCGCCCGTGACACAATTGATGTCAGAGCGGCAGTTCGATAGAGCCAAGGCGGAGAGCTTCGCAGTCCAAAAATTCGTATCAATGAATAATCTACAAGCATTTAACCTTATCTTGGATGCCAAGCTCTCCACCCAGCTTTCCGGTATTGATCCAATCACTGACGTTACCCCAATTTTTGATGCCTATATCAATGCAAACGATGCCGAGGTTTTTGTGGAAGCGCGACAAGCGCAGTTTGCAACGTTAGCATTCAGAGACCGGCTATACGTGATGCTAAATAAGATTCATCACTATAAGATGCTCAAGAAGGCGAATGCCTATTTAGCATTAGTGCTGGTACATCTTCCAGAGCCGTCTATGAGTCGTCCAATTGATTATTATCTGGATCGTCTGCAGCGAGAGTTTGAACCGGCAATAACTTCTGGTTTGCTGCGTATTCAAGTCTTAGAACCAAATGCAGATGAATTGAAAGACCTCCGCCGGACTAACGAATAGCAGCGCCCACGGTCCGGCAAGGGGCGAAGCTGTCTCCCAACCGACACTCGATGTCAGATCAAATTTGAGTCAGTACACCTTATGGCTGGTGAGGATGCCGCCTGCGCCAAGCGTTCCTATGTCTTTTTGATTGGATTACCGTCCGGGTCAAATTGCCAAACTGTACAGCATCGCCGTAAGTCACCGATCTTAAGCAATATCTCGCGATGGTTTGCCAGTTTGTGAACTTCTTTGTGATCATTTGCGACTAGCCGTAGGCTCGTGTTTTCAAATGACAGGGCATTGTTTAGCCCGAAGGCGATCCTGTATTCCTTTTGCTTTTCGTAGTGTTTGGTCTTTGAAAGTGCAATCCTATCGGGGAATGCCCACTCAATTCCGACATTATCGCTAGGATCGTAATACCTGACAGCCGCATGTATGAGGTTCTTATTTTTGATTGCTGAACGACGCTGCAAGGCTGCCCGAATACCGGCGATCAACATTGCTGGATTATGAATTTCGATGCAGGTGTTTGCACCGAAATCATGCGCTAGGTCCGCAGACAGCGACGTACTCAGACAAAAGACCATGATGTCGTCAGTTTGCACAGTCGATTCGAACGAACCATTAAAAACCAAAGACTCCCCACTATTCACCTTTGTCAGGGTGAGTCCTTCGGGCTTATTGTGCAGCCTGGTACCCTCATGCTTGTCGCCCCTTACTTGTTGCTCTTCGTAGGCTTTGAAGTACGAGAGGGAGCGAAATAGCAGTCCACCACTTCGTAAGAAGCCATCTACGTACTGCTCAGGAATGTACT
The DNA here is from genome assembly GCF_049904655.1 of Pseudoduganella sp. R-34. Classification (NCBI taxonomy): domain Bacteria; kingdom Pseudomonadati; phylum Pseudomonadota; class Betaproteobacteria; order Burkholderiales; family Oxalobacteraceae; genus Pseudoduganella; species Pseudoduganella sp. R-34. The sequence continues at coordinate 2,174,353 of NZ_CP184572.1, read as the reverse complement.
TGTAGATTGTCGGTATTCGAGCATCGGGCAGAGGTTGGTGTTTCAAGATAGCACGCTAGGTCAGGCTAAAAAGGATCACCATCCGAAATAATGTCGTCGAGAACTTCATTCATTCCGAACTCCTTTTCTTGCAACAATGTATAGAGTTCAGCAAAACTGGCTACGGCCTCTTTAGTACCAATCTCATCGGTACGGTATCTGACCATGCTGATGTTCTCCCAATATTCATTTGCCGCCCGATCCAAAAGTTGATCGATGTCAGGTGATGAAGGGTAATACCAGAGGAAATATATTCCTTCCTTATTTTTAGTCATCGACCACGTATATTTACTCTTGTATTTAAAGAATAGTTCTTCTTGGTATGCCTCAACTGCAGAAATAAGGTCGGGATTGCTTACCATGGCATTGACAGCTTGAACAATTTTACTCATGTTCGACACTCACATTATGTTCCATCGAATTAACTTGAATATTACGAAGAATTTCTCGCACTTCGGCCACCATCGATCTTTTAGACGGCTCTGTTAGGCGGGACTTTACTGCAAATGCTTCTAGGCGGGGGGCAAGGTCGGGCGCGGCATTTTTGAGCCGTTTATTCCCACGAATCTGCCCTGCAAGTTCTTGGAGAATGTTTCGTATTTCTGGCAAATCCGATGACTCGTTGGCGTTGTATTCGTTGAGCCGATCTAGCTTACCTCTTAGATCATTCAATGTGGTTTGGAAGCTCCAATTTAGCAACAGCTTGACCGCAGTCGAGATCTCTTTTCCTTTGCGGAAGAATATCCACAAAGCAATGCTACCTGTAGCGATTGTCAGCGAATTGGCGATGACTGACACTATATCGGATAAGGTTTTGAAGTCCATTGATGCCATTGACAGTAAGTTTATATCAATGAGACCACAAAGCATGATTGTTGGCAATGGCATTGGCAATTGCCTGAGCAGGTGGGTATTAGTTGCCTCTGTAAAAGACATGGGAGATCAGGACTAAGCCGAACTAGAGCGAACTTTTTGCCTAACAGAGCCTGGCTTTCGCCATGGAGACGCAACAATTAGGCCAGTCAGCCATAGAGAAGGTGGCCGATTGGTTGTCGTATGGGTTGCCTGTTTAGCGATTGTTGTCCCGTACACGCTTGCGAACGAGTTACCAGCAGCCCCTAACATTTGATGGGCCACTGTGACAGAAGTTAGCGAATTCACCCGCATGTAGATGCCGCTAGCATCGTCTTGTCAGCCTTTGAAGCTCGATACAAGCGGATTGGCTACAATCCAAGACATAAAGCTAAAGCCCGGTTGGATCAAACTGACGAAAATCTCCCGCGACAGGCTGGTCCGCATGATCTGTAAATGGGCGCTGACTTATGCAGTCAATTCGTGGCCGCCATCAAGATTCAACAGCATGTACTGAACTGGCGACTCTTCCAGCGCATTCGTCTTTTTCAAAAGCTCAATAAGGATATCCAGATTTCCATAGTCGAACTGCGCGCACCACCGAGCCATCTTGGCAAGGCATCGTACGAAGTCGACTGGCTCGCTATCCCGAGTCAGCTTCCGAACGCAATCAATGTACTGCGGGTGGAATAGCGTCGGGATGATGATGCGGTGTAGCCCGACTCGCGAGAGCTCGGCATTCATGACCAGCCTTGAAAGCCGGCCATTTCCATCATCGAATGGATGAACTTCCGAAATGAGGAATGCGTAGAAAACAGCACGGGCAAAGCCTTCCGCGACTGATAGCGCAATGCGAGATCCTTCTTCCAGCGTTCCTCGGACATGCGACGGACTGACGAACTGCGTCGTCCCCGCAAAGTTTGCCTGGCCCTTGATCACACCGGGATGCGCCTCCGGCCGCATCCGAAGCATCTCGCTATGCCATTGCTCCAGGCCCGGCAGGAAGTCTTCCCCGGCAACCGGTGGGCTATGACGGTAGGGCGCTTCCAACGCAAGACGGAAAACACCAAGGATGTCGTGGGAATCCTTCGGCCGGTTCTCCACTATCCGCTGATTCACGACGATGTCGCGCGCATCCTCAATTGCGAACTTCGTGCCTTCAACATAGTTCGAAAAGTAGGACTCGATAAACGCTGCATTATGCCTTGCTGTCCCGCGAGGAATGGCATCCTCAATACGAGGCAGATGCGCACCGCGCAGGTAGTCTGCCAGCTCGTTGAAGCGTTCAATGCGCTCTTTGTCTACAGGCTTACCCATAGCGACCTGCATGCCTTCCCGCGTCTTCAACTCACCGCGCTGATGCGTTCCAAGTAGCGCCCCGATGAGGTGCCGCAGGGTCTCCCCTTCCTCCTGGAGGCCGAGGCTGTGCGCCAACGAGGCGGCTTCGTCGCGGATAGAGTTCAGCGCCTTCTCGCCAGATGAATTCAGGGTAGTGATAAGCCGAAGCTCGACCTCTTCCTGTCCTGCCTTGATCGAAGTCTTGCGACCGAGATTTTCCAATAGTGCGCGTGTACGCCCTGCGAAATGCAAACCTGATTGGCTGAGCACCATGTCACCAGCCAGATTGCCTGAACCATTTCGGATTTCCAAAGTGAGGCCGGGCAGTTTGACGCTGCGCCGCGTGAGGGTCGGGTGTGAGATGACAAGCGTGCCTGCACTCGGGCCGCCATGCAGGGCACTCGAATGGGATACGACTCCCCCAGGAACCACGACGCCGCCGACTGCAGCCCAGTTGGCGCGCACGCGGCGTTCAACCTCCGCCTCTCCGCCATCGGCTTTGACGTACAGGCCCTTATAGACCCTGGCCACCTCGCCGCCTTTTGCGAGCCGTTCAATTCGCTTGCGCTCGCCAGGCGATAGCTGGGCAGCTACGTAAAGGTCCGGTTGCGATGTGACTGGATCGCGGGAGCTGGTTTTAGCTTGAATAGGTGCATTCATTTGTATGCGCCTTGAGTGTCGTTTTCCCTCTCAATTTTGGCACATATGGAGGCAGATTGTCGTTTTCGCTCGCAGAATTGTCAAAAATGTCGTTTTCCCTCTCACAATTGCGAGTATCCCCTCCAACATTCGGCCGCTTGTCGTTTTCCCTCGCATTTTCCTGCTCATCAAGAGCAATTTGTCGTTTTCGCTCGCAATTTAAGGGTGTTTTGTCGTTTTCCCTCCCAGAATCCGCTTACAGTCCGCATGCCTCAACTGCATAAGCGCTCAGATTCGCACGACCTTCCAGCGTCAGATTCTTCGCGAAGAAGCAGGCATATGGGCGGTTGGTCGCTTGATCAACGTACAGGTACCCGGTCGGCACGTTGTACGCGATGTCGAATTTCGAAGCCGGCTGGGTTGGTGAGAGCGCCTTGAATGCCAAGTGCAGTTTCAAGCCGAAGTTCGGATGATGGAAGTCAAAGCATCCCTCCGGATAAGCACAGCTGCCGTTCTGCGCAGGCAGATGAAGGGGCACGACTGTCTGCAGCGACTGGTCAGTCGGCATGCGCTCATAACGCATCGCGATGGGTGGGTCGTCGGTGGAGATTTCGTTGATCGCACTACCCGGCTGGTGGAAGTTTGCGTAGAGCTCATCGAATGTCGGCCAACCGTCCGAGTGGATAAAGGTCTCCTTGACCTGGTCTTTCTCGTAGCTGGTTTGCGCCTGCACCGCATACACGGCCCTGACACGCGAAGACTTGGTCTGGTACGGGAACGGGCTCTGGTCATCGGCCAGGTTCTTCGACAAGGCATTCATCAGCCCAAGCGTGCCGCGTGACTGTCCGACGATGAAAATATTCGTGCCATCAATGCCGAGCATGCCGGAGCGGTGCCGCGCCCATTGCACCGCGCGTGCGATGTCCGTATTGGGGATATCGAGATTGGGCGGTTGGCCGTACCTCTGGCTCGCAACCGGGTGCCGGAATTCGACCGACATGAACGCGAAGCCCAGCGCCAGCGCGGGCGTCACCAGCTTGGAATAAAGGTCGCCCTGCTGCGGCAGGTTATCGGTCATGCCGTTCGGATGCGCCCAGATGATCAAGGGCAGCCTTTGCGATGCAGGCAGTGAAGCAGGTCGATAGAAGTCGAAGCGCTGGTCCAGCGTAACGTCGTAAGCACCGGCTGGCGACTTCTCCTCCCACGCTGTGCCCTCGGCATAGCAGATGTCCCTGGCTACTGTGGCCTGGGTTCCCTGTGTTTGGGCGTAGCTGGAAAGTTCGGCTTCTGTGCTGATCTTGCGGCATGGTTCTGCGGCTGCGAAGCCTGCGGAGGCCATCAGCAGCAGGCCGCTGAACACACGCAGGAATGATCGGTAACGTGGCTGGATATCTTGTCGCATTCTTTGCTCCGGTATTGGTGTTTGAATGGTGGACAGCCGCGTTACATTATCATTAAAACAATTCAATGTTCGCATCGGAGGCGAGATGGAAAAGTTTGAGAGGCTGTTTTCTTATGGGACGCTGCAACAGGAAGACGTTCAGCTTGCAACGTTTGGGCGCAAGCTTGAAGGCATGGCGGACAAGTTGAACGGGTATAAGCTCCGGCTGCAGAAGATCGATGATCCTGCCGTGGTTGCGACGAGCGGCAAGACGCACCATCCGATCATTTCGCGCAGTCGCAGCGAGGAGGATGCTGTCACGGGTTCGGTACTCCTTGTCACACCTGAGGAGCTACGACAAGCGGACTCGTACGAGGTGGCAGCGTATCGTCGGCACAGCGTCACGCTGGCATCCGGAACTGTTGCGTGGGCTTACGTCGACGCCCGCGACTTAGGCTGAAGCCACCAGCCATTGAGCAAGCTCAATCGAACCGATTGACTCACGCGTATCCTGGGTCTACTGCAGACCAGGGATACCACAATGGCACTCGACGGTCCGATGAAATGGCTCATCTTCGAAGGGCTGCTCCCAATTTTCGGCGCTGGCGTCCTTTATAGCCTATGGGGCCTGTTGATCGCCATAGCGAGAGGGTCTTGGAAACCGGCATTTGCTTGGCGTGAAGCGGTTGATCCGCTAGGTTAGCTTTACGGTGCATTAATCATTGCAATTCAGGCTTCTATCAGAAGTGCGGTCGGAAGGGCCGAACGTTCACTCCTAACATGGGGGTGTATGATTGGTGCAGGATTTTGTCTAATGCTATTGCTGGCTGCAATGAATCAACGCGGGCAAGCTTCAGGCTGGCAACCTCGACTGCCGCTCAAGGTCTTCGCAAGCCTCTTGGTCATTGGAGTACTAACTTTAGGCTATTTCGCACAAGAGGGAGCTTAAACATGACCGAGAACGATACTGAAAATCGGCAATACATCCTAATGAAGCTACGTGACCGATTCGCGACGAATCGCTCCAATGTCAGCATTTCGGAGAACGAGGCAAAGCTCCTTGAAGAAGCAATCATTTGCATGGAGGAGAGAGAAGCGAAAACGGTCCACAACTCTCCTTCGCCGCAACGCAAGCCATTCTTTTTGTCGATAGCGACCATACTTGCCGCTGCTGGCTCTTTTGGGTTACCTGTCATCGCATTTTGGCAAACGTCGGCCACACCTGCACTCATCGCAAGCGCCATAGGCCTGCTGGTCGGCATCGCCGCAGTCAAACTTGATCCTGGCTACAAAGGCTATTGGCTGCACGATGTGGACTGACGCACAGACCACACCAACTCGCGCACAGTAGCCTAAGCGCTTGGTCGAGGAGGCAGCGTGGAAAAACGAAGTCACCAGGAACGACGCAACGACAGCGGCACTGCCGAACGTTTTGACATGGCAGTGCGCACAGCCCTGGCTTTCGACCAGGGCGCAGCATATACCTACCTTGCCCTGTGCGGCGTGGAGCACATGCTGATCCGCTCCTTCGCCGAGCGCTTCCCTACGCAAGTTCGCTCGGTCGCATCCCTGCCCTGGCACTCCAGCGACCGCCGCGGCGATTCAATGCAGCGTGCGTTTTAGCGCGCGCCGCCCTTTTAGCAAGGCCCGGCGCGTGTCATAGGTGGTTTGCAGGTTGAGCCAGAACTCCGGCGTGGTGTCGAAATAGCTGGCCAGTTGCTGGGCGGTGGCGGGCGAAATGCTGCGCTCCTGCCGCACGATGCCAGTCAGGTAGCCGGGTTCCAGGTGCAGCACGCCTGCCAGCGTGCTCGCGGTCAGCCCCATTGGGTCCATGAATTCTTCCAGCAAGACTTCGCCCGGATGGATCGGGCGCATAGTGGTTTCCATAGTCGCCTCCTTCCATAAGATTCTACTCTGCCCAGCCTGCCGCTGTACTGTTGGCTTAGAATAGTAGCAGTATGAAATGCATAGCTTTCATTGCGGCTGCTCTCCTCGCATTCGCTGCCAACACCGTGCATGCCGCCTGCGGCACGATCCGTTACGCCTACCCCGACCAGCACCGCCCCCCATATTGGCTGGGCAATGGCCCCACCGTGCCCAATCCGCCCGGCGCCAACGTTGATTGGATCCGCGAGTTTGCCGCCAGCGGTGGCTGTGCGATCGAGCTGGTGCGACTGCCGGTGATGCGCTTGCGCAGCTCGCTCATCAGCGGCGCCGTGGACTTCGTGCCGGTCGACATCACTGCCGACGGTCAGCCGGGCATCGTGATCCCGCGCGATGCACAGGGCAAGCCAGACACCAAGCGCGCCACCACCCTGGTCGTGGCCGCCTTCGTGCGCGCCAAAGATGGCTATCCGCGCGACCTCGACCCGTTGGAAATGGTGCGCGGCAAACGGGTGGGCGTGATGTTTGGCTCGTCCTATGCGGTGCGGCTGGAGAAGGCCGGCGCCGTCATCGACCAGGGCGCCCCCACTGTCCCGAGCAATTTTGAAAAGCTCCAGCTTGGCCGCATCGATGCCTTTGTGGTGCCGATGCTCACCGCGACGGACCTCGACAAGTATGTGGCCGACCGCTACAAGGGCCAACTGGTCCGGTTGGAGAAACCCGTGCTCAAATCCTTTAACTGGATCGCAACCAATACCGCCTATTACGAGGCCCACCGCCACGACGTCGATACGCTCTGGAACTGGATGGGCACCGAGGGCAACAAACGCTTCAACCTGCTGCTCCGCAAGTACACCGAGAACTAGGAGATTCCTCCCCGCAGGCCTACAATGAACTTTGGCCCTAGCTACAAGGAGGCAATCATGTCCACACTCAACAAGGGACGCAGCCTGGCGCAGCAAACCCACGATGGCACCAGCAGCATTGCGACCATGGGCGACGGCTGCACTGGCCGCCGCAACCTGTCGCAATCCCAGCAAGGCAACCAGCAATCGGCCGGCACGGCCGGCCGTACCGACGACCTGCTATCCGGCTGTGTCGATGAGGACGAACGCGAGCACGGTTTCCAGACCGGTCCGCAATATCGGCAAGGCGACGCGCGGCAAACCGGCCCCGATACCGTCCGCCGCAGCGAACGCTAATTCTTAATCCAGTACAAGATTTACTGTTGAACAAATTTCCTGGGTGGCGCATAATTGAGAATGATAACAATTCTCATTACGCAGCCACTTAGGAAATAGCATGTCGTTGAACAAGTCCCCGCTGGCGCTTGCCATTGCGCTGGCGTTGCCGCATTTCGCCGTATTCGCCGAAGAAGCCACCCTCCCCTCCGTCACCGTCACCGCCGGCCGCGAAGCTGCCTACAACCCGGGCACGGCCACCAGCGCCACCAAGATCGACGCGCCGCTGCGCGACATTCCGCAAACTGTGAACGTGGTGCCGCAGGAACTGCTGCGCGACAAAGGCGTGAGCTCGATGGAGGATGCTATGAAGGGTATCCCGGGCGTCGGCCTGTCGCACGGCGACGGCCAGCGCGACCAGGTGACCATCCGCGGCTTCACAGCGATCGCCGACCAGTTCATCGATGGCATGCGCGACGACGCGCTGTATTTCCGCGACCTGTCCAATGTCGAACAGATTGAAGTGATCAAGGGCCCGGCCTCCGTGCTGTATGGCCGCGGTTCTTCGGGTGGCATGATCAACCGCATCACCAAGAAGCCTGGCATCGACCGCACGGAAGCCAGCGTGACCTTCGGCAGCTGGAGCAAGAAGCGCGGCGAGTTCGACGTGGCGCGCAACCTGAAGGACAGTGGCGTCGCTTTCCGCGTCACCGGCGCCAAGGAAGATTCGGACAGCTACCGCGACCAGCAATTCCTCAAGCGTGAAGCACTGTCGCCGTCCCTGCTGTGGAAGCTGAGCGCCGATACCTCCCTGCTGCTGCAGGGTGAATACCTGTCCGACCGCCGCCTGACCGACTTCGGCATCCCTTCCTACAAGGGCTTGCCGGTCGACGTGGAACCTGGCACCTACTACGGCGCCGCCAATGCACGCGACACGGACTTCAGCCAGGCGCGCGTGAAATCGCTGGCCGTCGTGCTGGACCACCGCCTCAACGCCAACTGGTCGCTGCGCAACGCTTTCCGCCGCTACGACTATTCGCTGAACCGCAATAACACCCTGGTCGGCAGCGTTAATGAAGCGGCGCAAACCGCCTCCCTCACCCACGGCAATGTGCGCCGCGAAGAAGACGGCTACTTCAACCAGACCGAGTTGACCCAGCGCGCAGAATTCTTCGGCATGCAGCACCAGTTACTGTACGGTGTGGAGATCGGCAAGCAGGACAAGGACCAGGTCAACCGCTCCAAGACCAATGTCGCCACGGTCAACCTGTTCAACCCGGTGCTGCCGGTGCTGCAACTGGAAGCCAACGTCGCTCCGGGCACGGACAACCTCGGCATCATGAAGAACAAGAGCGTCTACGTGCAAGACCTGGCGACGCTCACGCCGCAGTGGAAGCTGCTGGCCGGCGTCCGCTACGATGACTTCAGCCAGGAGACACGCGAACGCCGCGCAGGCCAGAAAGACCTGGAGCGCACCGACCGCGCCTGGAGCCCGCGCGCGGGCCTGGTGTACCAGCCAAGCGGCAGCGTTTCCTACTACGCTTCGTTCAGCAAGTCCTTCCAGCCTTCGGGTGAAACCTTCGCGCTGGCCGCCAACAACGCAGCCATCGAACCGGAAGAAACCACCAACAAGGAAGTGGGCGCCAAGATCGACCTGTTTGATGGCCAGGCGACTGTTGGCGCATCGCTGTTCCGCCTGCAGCGCACCGGCATCAAGGCCACCGATCCAGTCACCAACGTCGTCATGCCGGTCGGCACCCAGCGTACCGACGGCCTTGAGCTGACCTTCACCGGTGAACTGGGCCAGGGCTGGCAAGTGGCTTCCGGCCTGGCGCTGCTGGACGCGGAAATCATCAAGTCCATCGCCCGCGACGACGGCCAGAACGTACAAGGCAAGCAGCCAACGCTCACGCCCAAGCGCAGCGCCAACCTGTGGCTGAACAAGGCACTGGGCGGCGGCTGGTTCACCGGCGCCGGCGTGAACTACCAGGGCGACCGCTTTGCCAACCCGGGCAACACCACCTCCCTGCCCGCCTACACCGTGGTCGATGCCATGGTGGCTTACCGCACCGCGTCGTACGACGTGCAGCTGAACGTGAACAACCTGTTCGACCGCGAGTACATCGTTTCCGGCCACGGGTCAAGCAAGCTGCTTAACCTGCCGGGCGCGCCGCGCAATTTCCGCGTAACGGCCCGCTACCGCTTCTGATCCATCTGAGGCACAATCGGGACATTACTTTGCGAAAGGAATGTCCCGATGATTTACGAGCTGGCGGAATTTGAGATCAAGGATGGCCAGGGTGCCGAGTTTGAAGCAGCGGTGCAGAAAGCCGTGCCGCTGTTCCAGCGCGCCAAAGGCTGCAAGTCGATGCGGCTTGAGCGCGTGATCGAGCGCGCCAACACCTATATGCTGGTCATCGTGTGGGAAACGCTGGAGAACCACACCGTCGACTTCCGCGGCAGCGAAGACTTCCAGGCGTGGCGCGGCATGGTTGGCCAATACTTCGCCAACACCCCGCGCGTCGAACACACCAGCAACGTCGTCGCCGGATTCTGATGCGAATCCTCGCCTGCCTGATGCTGGCTGCGGCCAGCCTGCCTGCATTGGCCGCCACGCCGGCCGAGACGATGGACGCTTTCCAGCGCGCGCTGGCCGAAGGCAAGCGCGATGCGGCGCTTGCCCTGCTCAGTCCCAAGGTGAAGATATTCGAATCGGGCTATACCGAAAATAGCCGCGACGAATATGCCGCGCACCATCTCGACAGCGATATCGACTTCCTGCGCACGACAAAATCGCGCCTGCTGCGCCATGAAGAACGCCGCGATGGCGCGACCGCAATCGTCATGCGCGAGACGGAAACCACCGGCAGCTACAAGGATGCCGAGATTCACCTGTTCGGGCTGGAAACCGCCGTGCTGGAAAAAGCGGGCGACGGCTGGCAGATCGTCCATTTGCACTGGTCGTCACGCAAGTCGCAGGCGAAGTAAGCGCGCGCCACGTCGCAGCGCCTTACGCGACAATCCCGCCAAACAGGAGACTAATCATGCCAAGCACCATTTACCGAAATTTCCGCCAGATCGCTGATGCCGAAGGCGCACGCAGCGCCCTGCTGGCCGAAGGCTTTGCCAATTCGGCCGTACAACTGAACCTGCACGAAGCACGCCCATTGAGCACCACTGCTTCGGCGGTGCAGAACATCATGGATTCGCTCACGCCGGACGATGTCGACAACACCGACAAGCCGGACCGCCCTGCCGCCCTGCTGTCGGTCGACGTCGACGACGACGCCCAGCGCGAACAGGCCGACCGCATCATGTCCCGCTTCGGCGCGCAGGAAGCGTGACAACCAAAGGCGCCACGCAGACCAATTTCGCACCAATTAATCCATGCATCGAAGTTGGGCCCAACGCAAGGCCTTTGGCGAATTATTTGGCGGGAGTCGACGCTGTACCAGTTTTCTTGTCAATAGCATCCTTAATTGCGTCGCCGATTGATGTAGACGCTGCATCAACCACTGCTTTACGGTGCTGATCTTCTTTAAGGGCAGTCTCGATAGCGCGTCCTAGATCCAGGTTATCTTCGGTTTCGGTCAACACGGCAGTAATACGCAAAGGAATCGGATCGATATAGCCGTCCGCAGTAGTACGAGGCAACGGAGGCAGGAATGTATCTTTACCTTGAGATTGCAAATCTACATTCTCGCTGTTGACGCTTAGCATCCCAAGATCATACGTCTTCGCGTAAAAGGGCTTCCATTCCCCATTGGCTTCCATAATATCCATGTGCAATTCAACGCTGACATGTTTGCGCTTGCCATCTTCCGCCCCCGTGTTGAAGTAATCCAAACGGCCCGGGCGCAACGTACGATATAAGGTACGTGGCTGCTTAGCTTCAGGCGGGGGAGTTTTCTTTGCTGCAGCTGGAGCAACTGGTGCAGGGGAAGATTTTTCAGAACCGAGTGTCAACTCCATATAAAAATCAGGCACGCGCGCGAGATTCAGCTTACCAATCGCACTGTCCTTGTCGATTGCATGCCAAGGACTGTCAGCACTCAATTTCGCGTTGAGATCTTTCGACAATTTCAAATAATTATCGCTTTCCGCCCTGCCATGAGGGGCACGTATCAACGTGATGCAACCGAAGCTGAATTTCTTGGCATCTGGCGAGTACAACATCGTAGTTTGTACTGCGGTAGAAGATGAAGTCTTTTTCTCGTTGTGTTTCGCGAGAGCCTGAACGCCCTTGTCATACAACCACCCCGTCGCCGCAGGCACAACGGTATCGACCAGCGGTTTAAGGAGAGCGCCTGCGATCAACAGCATAGGCGAGTCGTCCTGCCCGGATTTCGTAACCGGGCATTTGTTGCTGACGTCGATGAACAGGGGCGGATCGGCGCGAGGGAATTGTGGCGCTGCGGTGGCCGAAACTTCCTTTTTCTCATCTGCGGCGAGAGCAACGGACGACAAGGCTCCCGTCAACATCGCGAAACACAGTATTTTTTTCATACATTCCCTTTAGTTTTGGATTGCCGTTTTGAGTGGAATCGCCCCCATATTGAACACGACTCCAGTATTTCCAGCGGCGCAAGCGCGGTGCTGGGTATTGAATGCAGTACCATGATGCACACCTACGACGACCGGCCTGCCACTTTCAAGTCTGGCCAGGAAAATTGGGCTTCCGCTGACGCCGCCAATCGTGTCGCACGCATGAATCATGCATCCATCGACACTCTTGGTGACGATGCGACAAGAAAGTGAGGAATCAAATCGGACATATTGCGGCCAGTCGGCCAATTTAATGGCTGCTGGCTTCGACGATGGCGCTGCAAGCGCTCGAGCAAACGGGGCGTGAAAGCCAGCCAATATTACTTCTGGAGGTTCGCTACTCACTTTGGAGCGCTCATCGCGAACAATTGGCCATAACCCACCTGGGTTATACGGCTGTTGAAGCTTCAACATAACTTGGTCAAAGGCCACCAGGCCGTCATCTCGATTATCCTCTGCTGAGCCGAGCTCGCTCATCAGACTTATGACACGCTGCGGTGCGTTCATGGGAATGAAGACCAGACTGCTGATTTGTCGTTTACTTTGCAGCGCGCCATCATCAGATGCCCAACGAAAAATCACATGCCTTGCCGTATAAATTCGGTCTGGCGCCAGTTGTACAGCCATGCCTACTGGCAGATAAGTCTTGCTATTGATGACGATCCCTGAATGACCATCGCCCAACGACTCGCCCAGATCGACAATGACGCCAATTCGCTGTCGCATTTCGCTTGGAAAAACATGGCTGGTACACTTCTCATAGTAAGTACGCACCAATGCGAGGTCATTGGTATCGATACTGTCAGCATCACCATTAGTCATCGCATCATTTTTTGCTAACGCGACTTTTGCCTCCTTGCACTCTTGTGAAATGGCAGAGGCATATTCTTTTGCCCTTGTGCCGTATGCTTTGATTGCATCCCTGCAGGTTTGGTCGGCTTGGTCACAAAATGCAGAAATGAGCCCGTCACGTGGCTGCTGTTCGTTTAATCTGATGATTCCGTCCGGCGAAACTACTTGCATAGTTTCTGGCCGTGAATGAAGCTTATCCAGTCCAGATTTCATCATTGGGCTCACGGAAAGTTTCGAATCCATGACAACGTTGCCCTCCAGATCTTGCAAAATTACGTGAGGCGGCCCACTCAACTGCGATTTCTTGAAGCTTTGTGTCTGCCCATTCTCCAAATTATTCAGCGTGAAATTAGTTCCGCTCTTCATCTGCAGAATTTCCTCTTTCGCCAGTAATTGTTGCGCTATCGCGTCACTGGCCAGCAGCGCCAAACTCAATGCAGCAAATTGCGACTTCCACATAAAAGTCCCCATTGCCAAGAAATAATTATTCAATATACAACTAAGCAAGTGGGCTGGGGTTGTAAAGATGCAACTTGTTTGGGGGCGGCCATTGTCGGGCCGGCGCACCCCGAAAGGAATGGCCTTGGCCGAGGGTGGCGCAGGGTTGGCCGAAAATGATGCATGCACACACTATCGGCCAAAAGCTTGCCGTCCGATAATGGATTCATCGCAAATCCATCGGATGAAAATCATGCAAACCACTACCATCGCCGCCCTGCCCGCCGGCAGCGCCTCGGTCAAAAACCTCCCCGTCAACCTGTTTGGCTCCGTCATGGGCATCGCCGGCCTGGCCCTGGCTTGGCGCGGCGCCGCCCACCTGTTCGGCAGCAGCACGCTGATCGCCGATGGCGTCGGCATCCTGTCGCTGCTGGTGTTTGCGGTGCTGGCCGTGGGCTACCTGTCGAAACTGGCTGCGTTCCCCGATGCTGTGAAGGCCGAATTCTCGCACCCGGTGGCGAGCAACTTCTTCGGCACGATTGCCATCGCTGTGCTGCTGCTTTCAAGCGTTGTGGCGCCCTGGAGCGAGCAGCTCCAGAAACTGGTGTGGACTGTCGGTTCGGTCGCCACGCTGGTGCTGGGTTATGTGGTGGTGTCACGCGTCCTGCAAGGGAATATCACGCCGGCCAATGTAGTGCCGGCCTGGCTGATTCCCGGCGTGGCTTCGCTCGATATCGCCGTCACCGGCGGCGCCTGGGGCCATGAAATGAACATGATCGCGCTTGGCATCGGCACGGCCATCGCCATCGTCTTCTACGTGATGATCTTCAGCCGCCTGGTGCACGGCGACGCGCTGCCGGCCGGCATGCTGCCATCGCTGATGGTGATGATCGCGCCATTCGAAGTCGGCTTCCTGGCCTACGTCAACGTCACCCAACACGTCGACATGTTCGCCGCCATGCTGTTCTACTTTGGCCTGTTCATGTTCCTGGTGCTGGCCCCGCGCGTGTTCCGTCGTTCGGTGCCCTTCGGCCCTGCCTGGTGGGCTATCAGCTTCCCGATCGCTGCGCTGGTGAACGCTGCGATCAAATATGCCGCCGTGGCCGATAGCGCTGGCGTGGTGCTGCTGGCCGGCGTGCTGCTTGCATTCCTGACCGTGACGATTGCCGCGCTGCTGGTGCGTACCTTATATTCGCTGTACACCGGCAAACTCCTGGCAGGCTAACCATGCGTATCGCTTTACTCGTTTTCCCTGGCGTGCAATTGCTCGACGTGGCCGGGCCGATGGATGTCTTCCACGAAGCGTCCCGACAGTCGGGCAAGCCAGGCGCTTACCAGTTCGACCTGGTCGCGCTGGAGGAAGGTCCGGTTCGCGCCGACAACGGCATGTTGTTCCAGCCGACGGCCACCATCGATACGCTGGACCACGCGGTCGACACCCTGCTTGTCACCGGCAGCCACGCCGTGCAGGACGTCACCGGCAACCCGCGCCTGGCGCAGTGGCTGCAGCGGCAGGCTGCCGTCGTGCGCCGTCTGGGCTCCGTGTGCTCCGGAGCCTGGCTGCTGGCCCATGCCGGCCTGCTGGACGGCCGGCGCGTTACCACCCACTGGAATATTTCGGCCTCGCTGGCGCGGCGCTTCGAACAGGTGCAGGTCGAACATGACCAGATCTACCTGCGCGACGGGAACCTCTATACCTCGGCCGGCGTGACGGCCGGCATGGACCTGGCGCTGGCCCTGGTCGAAGAAGACCTTGGCCGCGACGTGGCGCTGGCCGTGGCGCGCGAACTGGTAATGTTCATCAAGCGCCCTGGTGGCCAGTCGCAATTCAGCGCCCACCTGGCCGCGCAAACCGCGCAACGCGCCCCGATCCGGCAAGTGCAGGAATGGGTGCTGGAAAACCTGGACGAGGACCTGACCGTGGACCAGCTGGCCGCACAAGCGGGCATGAGCGTGCGCAACTTCTCGCGCGCATTCAAGAGCGATACTGGTGAAACCCCGGCCGATTTTGTCGAAGCCGCGCGGCTCGACACAGCGCGGCGCTTGCTGGAGGAAACCGCCAACCCGCTCAAGCGAATAGCGGCACGCAGCGGCTTCCACGACCAGAACAGCTTAAGGCGGGCCTTCGTGCGCCGCCTTGGCGTAACGCCGGGCGACTACCGCCTGCGCTTCCGTCCTCAGGACGCCTGATGGTTGAACACCTGCCGCAGGTAGGCCAGGAAAGTCTCGTCCTTGCACAAGGTCTTGCCCGGCGAATCGGACAGCTTGGCGACCGATTGCCCATTCAGGCGGATCAGCTTCATGACGATGTTCAGCGGCTTGATGCCGACATCATTGGTCAGCCAGGTACCAATGCCGAAGCCCACCATGATGCGGTCGGCGAACTGGCGGTACAGGCGGAACGCCGTGTCGAAGTCCAGGCCGTCGGAGAACACCAGGCGCTTGGTATTGGAATCGATGCGCAAGGCCTGGTAATGCGCGATGGCCTTTTCGCCCCACAGGATCGGATCGCCCGAATCGTGCCGCAAGCCGTCGAACAGCTTGGCGAAGTACAGGTCGAAGTCGTTGAGGAAGGCGTCCATGCCCACCACGTCAGTCAGCGCGATACCGAGGTCGCCGCGGTACTCCTGCACCCAGGCCTCGAGCGAGGCTTTCTGGAAGTCGCGCAGCCGCACGCCGAACGCCTGGAAGGACTGCATGTACTCGTGGGCCATGGTGCCGATAGGGATCAGGCCAAATTTTTTCGCGATATAGACGTTCGAAGTACCTTTGAAGCACTGCGGCACTTCGCGTTCCAGGCGCTCGACGACTTCATCGTGCCATGCGGAAGAAAAGCGGCGGCGCAGGCCAAAGTCGGAAAATTCGAAGGGATGGCGCAGCGCCGGCGTCGTGCCGAAAGCCTTTAACTGCGCGATCTTCTCGCCCAGGCGCTTGCGCCCTTCTTCCATCGCGGCCGGCGTGCCGGCGCGGCGGAAGTACAACTCGTTGACGATGTAGAGCACGAAGATCTCATACGCCATGATGTGCACTTGCGGGCCCTCGGCGTGGATGACCAGGGTATCGCCTTCCGCGCGTACTTCGATGAACTTGCGCTGGAAGCGGAACACGGCGAGAAAGTCAACGAAGTCGCTCTTGATATAACGCAGGGAGCGCAGGTAATTCAGCTCGTCCTCGGTGAAGGACATGCCGCACAGGTGGTCCAGCTGCGCCTCGACTTCCTCCTTCAGCTCAGACAGCGGGAAGACGGTCTGGTTGCGGCATACGAATTCATATTCGGCATGGGCGCTTGGGTGGCTATGCAGCAGAGCCTGCCACATCGTGAATTTATACAGGTCGGTTTCAAGCAAGCTGCGGACGACAGGGATCATTATTTGTTCTCCGCATTGGCCAGCAGTTCCGGCAGGACTTCAGCCGAAGTGGCAAGGCGCGCGCCGCGGCGCTGCATGGCTTGCGCGAATTCGAGGTATTGGTTTTCAAAGCCGGACACAGGGCTCATGCAGTCGGTCACCAGCACCAGCTTGCGCGGGTCGACGTGGTCGGCGATATGTTCGGTGGTCGCCTTCACGCAATGGCTGCCGGCTTCGCCGGTGATGTAGACGGTGTCGCCTTGCGACAGGCTTGCGATCAGTTCGCGGTTCAATTGCGAGGCAGGGTCGGTTGGATCGGGCACTTCGGCCATGACAGCGGAGTAGTGCTCGGTCCACGGATTGGAGCCTTTGCCGACCTTGGCGACCACGGCATGGCGCGCCTCTTCCCAGGCGTTGTAGGCAGCGCGCACGGCGTCGTGCACATTGTGGCCCCAGCTGCCGATTTCGCAGTGGACGGGCCACACCATCAGCTGATAGCGACCTGCCGATTCCAGCGCATCCAGGTAAGCCAGCACGCGCGGCAAGGCGGCTTCATCGCGCGGCGCGAAGCGGCCGGCGCGCACATCGGCAGCGGAAATCTGCGTGAACGGCCCCGGCGCCGTGCCTTCGGCCGTACGCCAGAAGGTCGGATGCGCCACGTCATAGCGATGGTGCGAATCGAGCGTGACGGTAATGGCCGAAAGCCCGGCGCCGCCCTGGTCGATCAGGCTGGCGACGCGCAGCATGTCCCGGTGGGCGCCGGGAACCGGCAAGGCCGGTACGGCAGGAGAATTGGCCTCGACGGGCAAATCGCAGAAATCGTTCTGCGGATCGATGATGAGCAAGTGGTAGTGGCGTTTCATTTTGCAATGATAGCAAATGATAAAAAAGGCAGCACGGGCCGGCGGGCCGATGCTGCCAAGTCCACTACGGGGAGAGTGAATGGTCGAGCCCGTGTCACACCCTGGGGTCAGACCCCAAGGTGTGACACGGGCTGGGCTGTATCAGGCTGCGATCAGTTGCTCGATCGACTTCTGGGCCTTGGCCAGCGTATCGGCGACGGCTTGTTCGCCCATCGCTACGCCTTCGGCGCGGATGAACTGCACGTCGGTCAGGCCGATAAAGCCCAGCACGGTGCGCAGGAAGGTGGTCAGGTGGTCGTAGGCGACCGCCGCGCCTTCGCTGTACACGCCGCCGCTGGCGGTAAAGACGTAGACCTTCTTGCCCTTCAGCAGGCCTTCCGGGCCGTTGGCGGTGTACTGGAAGGTGCGGCCGGCGCGGGCTACGTGGTCGATCCAGGCCTTCAGCGACGATGGCACGGAGAAGTTGTACATCGGGGCGCCGATCACCACCACGTCGGCTGCAAACAGTTCGTCAACCAGGGTGTCGGACACTTTGACCACATGCGCCTGTTCCGCATTGCGCGCTTCAGCTGGCGTGAAGAAGGCGCCCATCATCTGCTCCGTCAGGTGCGGCACCGGATTGGCAGCCAGGTCGCGCTCGACCACGGTGTCCGCCGGGTTGGCAGCCTTCCACTTGGCGATGAACTCAGCCGACAGTTGGCGGGACAGGGAACCAGCGCTACGCACGCTGCTATTGATGTAGAGAACGTTTGCCATGTACTTGCTCCAAGAAAGTTGATGATTGCGGCCATCTTAGAACGGGTTTATTATCGATGAAATAGGTTTTATAACGATAGAAATTATCGATTTTCTTGATATGCGAGATCCCGGCCTTCCCACCCTCGACCAGTTGCGCGTCTTCATCGCGGTGATCGACCACGGCGGTTTTGCCCATGCCGCGCGGGCCTTGCACCGCACCCAATCGGTGATCAGCTACACCATCGCCAACCTCGAAGAACAGCTGAATATCGCCCTGCTCGACCGCAGCACGCGCAAGCCGACCCTGACCGAAGCGGGCAAGACCCTGCTGGCCGATGCGCGCGCTGTGACCAGCAAGGTGGACGGCATGCGCTCCCGCGCCAAGGCCCTCGGCATGGGACTGGAGGCCGAGCTGAGCGTGGTGGTCGACGTCATGTTCCCGGCCTGCGTGCTGGTACGCGCGCTCGAGCAATTCCAGCGTGAGTTCCCGACCGTCTCGCTGCGCCTGCATACGGAAGCGCTGGGCGCCGTGGCGCAGATGGTGGCCGACCGCCGCTGCCAGCTGGGCGTGGCCGGCATGGCCGCCACCGCGCCCGTCAATATCGAGCGCCATGCCGCCGGCTTCGTCAAAATGATGCCGGTCTGCTCGCCGCTGCATCCATTGTCGCGTGAACCCGCGCCAATCCCGACTGCGGTCTTGCGCGAGCACTTGCAACTCGTGGTGACCGACCGCAGCCCGTTGACCGAAGGCCGCGATTTCGGCGTATTGGGCTTGCGCGACTGGCGGCTGGGCGACCTCGGCTCCAAACACGCCCTGCTGTTAGGCGGCTTAGGCTGGGGCAATATGCCCGAACACATGGTCATGCGCGATTTGGCCGAAGGACGCCTGCTGAGCCTGCACACCCAGGAGGGCCGCGAGCTTGATTACCCGCTGTTTGTGATCCACCGCGGCGACGATGAGCTGGGGCCGGCCGGCAAATGGCTGCGCCAGAAATTCATCGACATCGACCATACGCTGCCGCCGGATGCTTTCTAAACATTCCTACAGGCCAGCGGCGTGTGCACCTACAGGCTTGCCTGCTACTTCGGCCTAGCATGGATTCGCTTCAACCATAAAGGAGAGCGATCATGGCACCACGCAAGGACAGTGAGCAATCGGACGATTGGCGCAACCAGGCTGGGCAAGCTGGCCAGAGCGGCGGCAATCGCCAACAAGGCCAGCGCGAAAACCTGACCGGTGGCAACCAGCAATCCGACCAGGACCGCGGCAACAAGCAATCCGACCAGGACCGCGGCAGCAAGCAATCCGATCAGGAGCGCGGCAACAAGCAGAGCGACATCGGCCAGGGCCAGCGCCAGGGCAGCCGCGATGACTTGCTGGATGAGGAAGAAGGCAATACCGGCAACCGCGGCAATCGCGGCGGCCGAGACCAGCAACGCTAAGCTGTCACGCAGCTAAGCCATTCCGGCGGCGCGCAGGCGCGACTTCAGGCGGCGGACCTCGTCGCACAAATCCACCACCAGCGCCGCCAAATCT
Source organism: Pseudoduganella sp. R-34 (assembly GCF_049904655.1). NCBI lineage: Bacteria > Pseudomonadati > Pseudomonadota > Betaproteobacteria > Burkholderiales > Oxalobacteraceae > Pseudoduganella > Pseudoduganella sp. R-34. Next base: position 2,154,719 of record NZ_CP184572.1, on the reverse strand, counting down.
TCGTCCGCATCGAAATCCCGTTCAAGCTGGACCAAGCGACGCGCCCTCCCCAGGTCCACGCTGGTGAATTGCAGGGTTTCGATGCTTGCCCCTTCCCTTCCGACCAGGATGCCGCGTTGTACGTGATGCACGACCCATTCCGGCTCGACAGCGCAGGCACGCGCCAGTTCATCCAGCGTCAGCGCCTGGTGTTCCAGCGGCACGCCTTCCACAATCTCCTCCTTGGGCATCGCTCATCCTCCTATTTCGCGTTGCATCTGTTCGTATAGCGCGCGCCGCGCGGGCGTATCGGCTGGCGGGGCGAAGATTTCAAGAATCAGGTAGAGGTCGCCCGCCACGCCCGAGCTGTTGGCTGCGGGAATGCCGCGTCCTTTCAGGCGCAACTTGCGGCCGCTTTGCGAATTGGGCGGCACGGTCACGGTCACGCGGCCCGAAGGCGTGCTCACTTCGCGCTCGCCGCCCAGCGCGGCAAGCCATGGCGGGATCGGGACTTTCTCGTAGACGTCGCGGCCCTCGGCACGGTAACGGTCATCGGACTGGAAGGCGATTTCAAGGTACAGGTCGCCTGCCTCGGCGCCATTCATGCCGGGCTGGCCCTGTCCTCCCAGCCGCAGCTGCTGGCCGGCCGTCACGCCCTTCGGGATATTCACCTTGAGCGTCCGTTCGCGGCCCAGCGAAATCTCGCGCTGGGCGCCGTGGTAGGCGTCATGCAGGCTGATTTCGAGAACGGCATGAATGTCTTCTCCACGCATGCGGAAACCCTGGCGGCCGCCGCGCTGTCCACCCACGTGGGCAAACAGGTCGGCAAAAAAATCTTCGGCGCTGCCACCTCCGAAGCCGGCGCTCCAATCGGGCGGCGGGCGGAATTCCTGGCCGGCGCGGTACTGGCCGCTGCCCAGCGAATCGTAGGCGGCACGCTTTTCGGCATCGCCGAGCACACCGTAAGCTTCATTCAGCTCCTTGGTGCGGGCATCGGCATCGGCTTCCTTGCTGACGTCCGGGTGATACTTGCGGACCAGCTTCCGATAAGCCTTCTTGATCTCGTCTTCGCTGGCAGTCTTGGGGACTCCCAGCGTGGCGTAGTAGTCCTTGTATTCCACGTACACGCTCCCGAAATGGCGTCCTTGCCAGTCTAGCGGAAAACGCCCTCAAACGTCCGTTGCCGCATTCTCATGTGCCACGGCGCAGAATGACGACTACAGAATATTGAGCTCACTCAAGGGATATACGATGACAATACTAGCAAAACCGCCTACCCGAAGTGCGATTCACGATGGCATTCGGGCATAGCGCAATAGCATTCTCGACTGTGTCTTCGGTCTCCTCCACCAACGGCGTTCAATGATGCACCCTAGGTAAGGTGAGCCATCGGATTTGCGCCCAGGCGCCTTATCGGGGGGAGTGGTCGAGGAAAAGTGGACCGCCAGTCATGGGCTCCGATTAACGCTCACGCGGACAGGAATCTTGGCCCCACGTACATTTCGCGCTGTCACAATGCGTTCGACAATATGACCCGATATCCCTGCACGAGTCATGTACTGGCAAGCTTCCGCCACACCTGCCAAATACAGCAGCGACAGGCCGCATTGCACTATCTTCGCCATTTCGTGATCTTGCCGCCGTTGAGGCTTGCTTAAGCTGTTAGACATATGCACCTCCTTGCCGAAAGAAAGTATATGCACACGTCAGATGGCTTGCTTGGATATTCGCAATACGAGCGTGCGAAAACAACTGTTTTGTAAGGTCCGTCAGGCCACGGTCGCCGGATTTGATAATTGAGTTTCCATGTGCGCCGCCAGGATGTGGGCAATGACCTCTGGGGTACAGCCGTGCTCAAACAGGAATTCAACGGCGGCGAGTCGAGACTGGCTGTTTGCAATCGCAATGGCGTCATCGGCTAACGCGCACTTGTTGTGGTCTGGCCGTTCCGATGACATGGCAGCCCTCTTGTCAAATGGCAGGTGCTCTTGATACCGATAGTATGCGCGCGTTTACTCCAAAGTGGCGACCTATTCTTGAGTCCGGCTGTAGCATAAATGTCATGACACGGCGCCACGACACTATTACCGCAGAACGAATGTCCATTGCACTGCTCACTCGAGCGGCATTTGGTGCTAAGGCAGGTTTGCGCTCCGCCTTGTTCTACGGCGTCCATGCGCCGCTGGCGGAAGAGGTGTTTGGTCGGCCAGCATCAAAAGTCCGCGTGCACGTGCCAGGCTCAGATGCCCAAGTTGACCGGAGAAAGCAGTCCCGATAGCGGCCTCAGTGACTTCGTCAGCGAAGCCGCGCCCAGGGCCAGCGGCGCGCTGGCACGCCGCTGGCCTGGCATTACTGCAGATTAGCGCTTATACACAGTCTCCATGATGCGCTGGTAGTTGTCCCGGGACTCCATCCAGACGGTGCGCGCCTTGACAGTCTCGCCAGTCGCCAGCGCTGGAAGCTTGAAGCTGGTGCTGAAGGTTCCCGCCGCGGTCGGCGACTCGGTCGACTCCAGGCCTGTGCGGCCATTCGAGGTTTCCTCGGTGATGGAGAGCCAGGTCACTGTGCCCGGGTTGACACTGGAGACTGCCAGCGTGAGGTCACGGGTGCTGTAGCTGGACAGTGCTGCCAGGCTCTGCTCCGACAGCGTTGCGAAGGCGGTGCTGGCCTTGGTTTCGGTCAGGTTCAGTGGACGGCGCTGCACTTTCAGGACGTAAGTGCCGTCGGCGCTGCCGGAAGCGAAGGAGAGCTTGGCATTGGCGGCGTCATACGCAGTCAGCACATACACCGCATTGTCAGGCAGGCGGCCAATGCCATCGTCGCCCATTGGAGAATTGCCGCCGCAGTCGGTGCCCATCACATAGGTACCCGACGAGTTGACAGCGTTGACCCACCTTTCGCCCACGCCTGGCGCGTTGTAGCGCAGGCCTGCCAGCGGCATGCCAGGACCGGTGATGACGATGTGGTCGAGCATGCCAGCGGTCGTATTGTTGTTCAGGGTACGGTCGGTAATATTGAAATTGATGCCGGTGCGGTAGCAAGTGCCGCTGGCGGCAACAATCTTGCTCATGCTGGCAAACGCTTCCAGCTCCAGTGCGCGCTGGTTGCCGTGCAGACGCCATACGCCGTCGGTCGGGCTCTTGCGAATCTTCCAGTTTTCCAGGCGGTCCATGATCTGGCCAGACTTGGTCTTCACGGTGAACGATACGCGGGCAGTGATCTTGGCCGGATCGCTGTAATCGATCTGGTGGATTTCAATGTCGCTGAAGGTGGCGCCTACCAGGGCAGGTTCACTCACCAGGTGGCGGAAGAAGGCCGAGGCATCCACGTCGTCGCTGAGGAAGCCGGTGGTTGCAAATGGCAGCAGCGCATCTACCGTCGGCAGGCCGTCGGCGAACTTGGCGATGAAGTCGGTCAGCGCCTTCTTCACCAGCGGTGCATCGGTGGTGGCGGTGCTGATATTGTCCGCTGCCAGTTTCGTCGGGTTGATTTCGACGGCTGCCTTCTGCTTCAGGTCGTCGGTGATCACCGAGGTGTTGGCGCTGGTGCTGATGGTGGCTACGGCGGTGCTCGAGTCTACCGTGACGTGGATTGCATCCAGTGCCTTATCGAGCGGGCTCGACAATGGAAGGAAGGGCGTGCGCAGCAGGTCGGCGTTGGCATCGACGCCCAGCGCGGTCAGGATCGCTTGCAGCTTTTCCTTGAGTTTGGCAGCTTCAGCATCGATCGTCGCAGCGGTGGCCGTAGAAGCGTTTTTATCGAACTGGTCGAAATAATCCGCCGAAACCTGGCCGCCTACATTTGCAGCGATCAGGTCGGTAAGCTGGGTGATATTGATCTTGCCGGCGGCATCGGCGCTGGTGGCGATCGAGTGCACGGTGTAGACCTGGCCGTTGGCCGAGCCAGAGGCGCGGAACACAAACGGGCCGGTCATGCCGGTGACATCGACCGAATACGCGCCGTTGGCGCCAATCTGGGCGACTTTGGTGGCGCCTTTCGAATCCTTGACGATGACGCTGCCGGCCAGTGGCGCGCCCACTGCTGCCGTACCGCTGAATACCACCGAAACCGGGGACGTCTGCACCGGTGGCGGCGTCGTTTCGCTGCTTGAACTGCTGCCGCCGCCGCATGCGGCCAAGGCCATGCTCACGGCACTTGCCAAAATCAGTTTATTGAACTTCATTCTGCCCTCAGGTTGTTAGCATTTAGATTATTTAATAGACATTATTAATATTTCCATATGGAAATTATAAATACTATTAGACAATACTAGCACAGCCCTGGAACCCGGCTCAATTCCGGCGTTGCGAAAAAAAAAGCGCGCTGTGAAGCGCGCTTTCCTGGAGGAGCAGTTTCCGATCAGCGTACGCGGCGGATCGACGAAATGCGGTCGCTGAAGTCCCTCAGGTCCGGGTAGCGGCCTGGGGCGAAGGTGCGGCACTGGCCGCCAAAGTCGGCGTGTTCGCATGCTTCCCAGGTACCGTAGTTGACGACCATTGAGTTCGCGTTGTCGTTGAAATGGACATCGCGCAGTGTACTTAAGTCGTTATTGACCTGCACGATGCGGCCACGGAAGCCGTTGTCGTTGAACAGCTCCACCGCCGGGCCGCGCTGCTCCTGCTCATATCCACGATAGTCTCGGCGTTCTTCGCGGCGCTCTTCACGCCAGCGGTCATCACGGTCATCACGATTATCGCGGCCCCAGCCCTGGCCACGGTCGCGGCGGCGCTCGATCTCGCGGGCAGAAGAAAAGTTGTTGTTGAACTGGCGCAGGTTAGGGTATTCGCCGCGCTCGAAGACGGCACACTGGCCCTGGAAATTAACGTGCTCGCACAATTCCCAGGTGCCGGAACGCACCACCAGGCTCGAAGCGCGGTCGTTGAAATCGAAGTCGCGGAAGTTGTTGGCGGCGCCGTCGGCAATCACCACGCGCTGGCCGCGAAAGTCTTCGCGCGAGAAGAGTTGCAGTTCACCGGCCGAAGCGGCCTGGCCAAGCAGGGAAGCGGCCAGCAGGAAAGCGGCGGTCAAGGTATTCTTCATTACTAAATCTCCGATATTCAGGCATCCTAAGCGCTCTAACGCGGCGCAAAGGCCGTTAGACTACCCTACCTTGTAACAAATTCCTACTGTGCAACACATGCCGACGACAATTTCGACCGCCAATTTACGCAACGAAGCAACAGCATTATGGAGATTGGCCTGGCCGGTATTGATTGGGCAACTCGCCACTGTCGGCATGGCGGTGGCGGACGTGGCGATGACCGGCCACACCCGGGCTTCCGAGCTGGCTGCAGTGTCGACCGGCGCTGCGATCTGGTCGATCGTGCTGGTGACCGTGATGGGCACCATGATGGCCATGAATACGCTGGTGGCGCATGAAGTGGGCGCCGGCAATTACCAGCGCATCCCGCACCTGGTGCGCCAGGGCTTGTGGAAAGGCCTGGGCGTCGGCATTGTGGCCATGCTGCTGGCCAATCTCTGCACCCTGCTGTTCGACCACCTGCAACTGGCGCCGGAAGTCAACCAGCGCGCTTCGCTGTTCGTGCACATCATCAGTATCGGCCTGCCGCCGTTCGCCTGTTATCGCGCACTGTATGGCTACAGCGCCAGCATCAACCAGACCAAGCCCGTGATGGTGATTGCCCTGTTTGGGCTGGCCTTCAACGTTTTCGTCAACTGGCTGCTGATCTTCGGCCATTGGGGCTTGCCGGCCATGGGCGGCGTCGGTTGCGCGGTGTCGACCGGGATCTGCATGTGGCTGATGCTGGGCGCCATGCTGGCGTGGATGCGTATTTCGCGCGCCTATCGCGCCACCTATCCTTTCACGCATTGGGAGGGACCGCACTGGCCAGAAATCCGCAGCATGCTGAGGCTTGGCCTGCCGATCGGCGTGACCTACTTCGCCGAGGTGAGCGCCTTCGGCGCGGTGGCGCTGCTGGTGGCGCGCTTCGGCGTGATCGAACAGTCGGCGCACCAGATTGCGCTGAACTTCTCTTCGCTGGTGTTCATGGTGCCGCTTAGCCTTGGCATCGGCATGGTGACGCGCGTGGGCCAGGCGCTGGGCGAAGGCGATGCGCGCCGTGCCCGTTCGGCGTCATGGGTCGGGCTCGGCATGTCGCTGGCGTTTGCCGTGGTGTCGGCTGCGTTCATTGCCGCATTCCGCAATGAGATCGCGGCCGCCTACACCAGTGATATCGCAGTCCAGCAGACGTGCGTCACCCTGCTGCTGTTTGCCGCGCTGTTCCAGTTGTCCGACGCGACGCAGGTGGCGGCGGCTTGCGCGATCCGCGGCTACAAGGTGACGCGCGGGCCGATGCTGATCCAGCTGCTGGCGTTCTGGGTGTTTGCGCTGCCGGTCGGCTGCCTGCTGGGCTTGTGGAAGGAAATGGCGGCAGCCGGATTCTGGATCGGGCTGGTGCTCGGCCTGACAATTGCTGCCATTTTGCTTACGGCCTACCTGCGCACACTGTCGAATTCCCGGGTGGCCGAAGGAAAAACGGCATAGGGCGTTGCATTCCGAATTTCAGCGGGGGCGGGTTCTGGTATTGTCTTGCGATTCGTAAGTAAACCATTCCGGGACAAACAATGCGCCTTATCCTCACCCTGGCAGCCCTGCTGGCTGCCGGTACCGCTTCCGCTGAACGCCTGACACTGGAGCGCCTGTACGCCGACCCGGCACTGTCCGGCCCTGGCGTGCGCGCCCTCAAGGTTTCACCGGATGGCGCCCGCGTCACCTTCCTGCGCGCCCGCGCGGACGACCAATACCAGATGGACCTGTGGGAATACAACATGAAGGACAAGACCACGCGCCGCCTGGTCGACTCCAAGGCCCTGGTCCCGGTCGAGAACTTGTCCGACGCTGAAAAAGCACTGCGCGAACGCGCCCGCACCGCGGCCCTGAAAGGCATTATCTCCTACAACTGGTCACCTGATGGCAAGCAGTTGCTGGTGCCGCTGGCCGGCAACCTGTACCTGGTCGACCTGTCCAAGCCGGACAGCGCGCGCCTGGTGGCTGCGGGCAGCGTCATCGATCCGAAGATTTCGCCGAAAGGCAAATACGTTTCCTTCGTGCGCAACCAGAACCTGTTCGTGATCGACCTGGCCACCGGCAAGGAGCGCCAGCTGACCACTGACGGCAAGGGCACCGTGCATAACGGCGAAGCAGAATTCGTGGCGCAGGAAGAAATGCACCAGTTCACCGGCTACTACTGGGCGCCGGACGATTCCGCCATTGCCTTCCGCTGGTATGACGAAGCGCAGGTGCCGGTGGCGCGCCGCTTCGAGATTTATGCCGACCGCACCGACGTAGTGGAGCAGCGCTACCCTGCCGCCGGCGACAAGAACGCCATCGTCGGCCTGAAGATCGTGTCGCCAAACGGCGGCGAAATCCGCAACGTGGACCTGGGTGCCAACAAGGATATCTACCTGGTGCGTGCCGACTGGAGCAAGGACTCCCGGTCGCTGTTCTTCCAGCGCCAGTCGCGCGACCAGAAGACGCTGGAGCTGATCGCAGTCGATGCGGCCACGCTGACACAGCGCCCTGTACTGACCGAAACCTCGAAAACCTGGACCACCATCAACGACGACCTGCGCTTCCTGGAAAGCGGCAAGGGCTTTATCTGGTCGTCCGAGCGCACTGGCCGCAATCACCTGTACTTCTACGGCATGGACGGCAAGCTGAAACACGCCATCTCCAAAGGCGAATGGGGCTTTGACGATGTGCTGGCAGTGGACGAGAAATCGGGCAAGGTCTTCGTCTCCTCCAACAAGGACGCAGTCTACGACAAGCAGGTCTATGAACTGAAGCTGGACGGCTCGACCGCCGACAAGCCAAAGCGCATCACCCAGGCTGACGGTTGGCATGACGCCTCCTTCTCCAAGCATGGCGAAGTGTTCGTGGATACCTGGTCCGATCCTGCCACCCCGCCCCAAGTCGCGATCCGCCGTCCGGACGGTGCGCTGGTGAGCTGGCTGGAAAAGAATGAAGTCAACGAGTCGCACCCCTACTTCAAGTACAAATCGGACCAGTTGCCGGTCGAATTCGGCAACATGAAGGCGAAGGATGGCCAGACCCTGTACTACTCGATGATCAAGCCGTACAAGTTCGACGCCAGCAAGAAGTACCCGGTCTACCTGTCCACCTACGGCGGCCCTCACTCGCAGCACGTAACCCGCAAATGGGACAGCCAGCAGTTCGACCAGTACATGGCGCAGCAAGGCTATGTGGTCTTCCGCCTGGATAACCGCGGCTCCTCGCGCCGCGAGCGCGTGTTCACCGACGCCATCTACCGCAACCTGGGCAAGGTGGAAGTGGAAGACCAGCTGACCGGCATCGACTGGCTGGGCCAGCAGCCGTTCGTGGACGCCAAGCGCATCGGCGTGTACGGCTGGAGCTATGGCGGCTTCATGACCCTGCGCCTGCTGTCGCAAGGCTCGGACAAGATCGCAGCCGGCGTGTCCGGCGCACCGGTGACCGACTGGGGCCTGTACGACACCCACTACACCGAGCAGTTCATGGACCGCCCATCCGACAACGTGGAAGGCTACAAGCAATCGAACGTGTTCTATCACGTCGACGGGCTGAAGTCGAAGCTGCTGCTGATCCACGGCATGGCGGACGACAACGTCCTGTTCACCAACACCACCAAGATGATCGATGCGCTGGTGAACCGCGGCGTGCAGTTCGAGCTGATGACCTACCCGGGCGCCAAGCACGGCGTGTCGAACCGCCTGGCCAAGCGCCACGTGCAAACCTATATCGACGCCTTCTTCCGCAAGCACCTGAAGCCGGAATCGAACTAAGCCCCGGGCCACGCGCCCTGCCCTGAAGCCCGCCCGCGCAAGCCGGCGGGCTTTTTCTTTGTTGCGCCTCAAGCCAGTGCCGATACTGCCGCGCTACGCTTATAAGATGGGCTGGTTCTCCATCAATATCCTGCTACCGGTTTTCGCCCCGCTGGCATTGCTCTTCATCGCCGGCAAGATCTGCACGCCTATCGAACCATTTGCCTCGCGGGTTGTCTTGCATGCTCGCCGTCTTGGGAGCGCTAATCCCAGTAGCCGAACCGACAATCACGTTTAGATCGGTCGCCGCCTGTCTCCTTCACTACCGACTACTTTGCGTATCTACATTCACAATGATTATTGCCGCAGTTTTGCATTGCGTCGTTCTTTTTGCGCGGCTCGCTTGCAAATAGCCATTCCCCTGCCAGACTGGGAGTACCCACGAAGGAAAAGATATGAAGCAAAGAATCACCGCATTTCTCAAAGACGAGCAACGAGCATCGAGAGTCATCCTTAACTGGATTGCAGGACTAAGCTTTACCTGCCTTTTGGGGTCACTGGCCGCGTTGATGTTAATGAAGTGAAGCGAGATGTCGATTTAAGAAAGTCTCATCCGTCGTAGTGGTACGATCCAACCACCACCGACGGAGTCCTCATGTCCCTGCAACTTTTCTACCATCCCCTTTCATCCTATTCCATGAAGGCGCTGATTGCGCTATATGAAAACGGCACGCCGTTCGAGTACCGCATGCTGTCGCCGGAACATCCTGAAAACTGCGCACAGTTTGCCGGACTGTGGCCGATCCAGAAATTCCCCATCCTACTGGACGGCGAGCGCATGGTGGTGGAGGCCAGCATCGTGGTCGAACACCTGGCGCTTCACTATTCCGGGACGGTAAAGCTGCTCCCCACTGATCCGAAGGCGGCGCTGGAAGTACGCATGATGGACCGCTTCTTCGACAACCACATCGCCACGCCGCAGCAAAAACTGGTGGCCGACGTCCTGCGCCCCGAAGGCGAGCACGATGGCTACGGCACGGCCGAAGCGCGGCGCAAGCTCGATACGGCCTACGCGTGGCTGGACAACGTGATGGCACATCGCATCTGGGCAGCCGGCGAGGAATTCAGCATGGCCGATTGCGCAGCCGCCCCCTTCCTGTTGTATGCGCACTGGTCACATCCGATTCCTGCCCTGCATGAGCATGTGTTGGCCTATCTGGCGCGCCTGCGTGCGCGCCCCTCGTTCGCCCGGGCCTGGGCCGAGGCCAAGCCGTACCGCCATATGTTCCCGCTGGGCGTCCCGGCAGGCGAGGAATAAGCGCCGCAAACGGCGAAAACTGAGTAGGGCCATCACCGAAATCTGAGTGCCAGCACCAATTCGCATCAGGCCCATGCGCAATACATTGCTCGCTATGCCGCCCTGGAACCCAGGGTGGCAAATCCCCTGGATTGTCAACATTAGCGAGGTGTGCCATGGCTCAGTCCGCCGAAAAATCCATTACGTTCCACATCACCAGCGAGGAACGTCCCGACTTCAAACATCCCCTGGTGCTTTACCTGTTCGACACCCGACAGCAACTCAAGCAGCGCGTTGAAGTGAAGGAAGGCAAGGCGGAACTTGCGCTGCCACCGGGAGGACTGGGGCATATGCGCCTGTTCGTCGCACCGTTCAACGAGCGGCTCGACGCCAAGGCAACACCGGCCAGGCTGGAACGCATGGGCGCCTATGAACCTGTGTTGCATGTCGAAGGCCGCCTGGAGAGCCTGATCGACATTCCAGGCTCCCTGATCGACATCTGGCCGTTCTGCTTCTGCCGTGTGCGCGGCCGCGTAGTGCGAAACGACGATAATCGCCCGATCTGCCATGCGCGAGTGCACATCTGCGAAGTGGACCGCATTCCGTTCTGGATCGATACCCTGCCCGATCATGACCTGTTCCACCTGCGCGACGATTTGCTGGCCATCCTGCGCTTCCCGCCCGTACCAGACCCCGATCCCGGTCCCCTGCGCTTGCCGTTACGCTTTGCACAACCGGCTCCTTCCAAGGCAGCACAGGCAATGAACGACATGGCGCTGCAGATGCCCGACATGCCGGCCGGCTTGCCGCGCATGCTGCGCAGCGCGTCGTCGACACACCTGAGGGCGATGTTGCGTGAGAACTGGACCGTGCTGATTCCATGGTTCTGCTACTGGCCGCACTGGTGGCACCGGCTGCGCTGTGACGAGATGGCCGTCGTCGAAACTGACGGGAATGGCCACTTCGACGCCACCCTGATCATCCCTTGCCACGGCGACCAGCCCGACGTGTATTTCTGGGTTGAGTTCAATTTTGGCGCAGGCTACGAAACGGTCTACCGGCCCGCCATGGCTTGCCACACTTACTGGAATTACCATTGCGGCAGCGAGGTGACGATCCGTATCACCGACCCCAGGGTGCCATCGTGCGACCCGAACCCTGACCTGTCCGGCTGCCAGTTGATCTTCAACACCATCGGCTCCAATATCACGGTGAACCAGTTGCAAACATCCGGCACGGAGGGCACGACCCTGGGCGGAGCACCGCTTGGCGGCACCCTGGAAATGCGCGTCGACTTCAGCCGGACCACGCTGATCGCGATGGGGATTCCTTACTATCAATGGTCATATCGGCGCTTGACCGGGCCGAACGGCACATCAACCATTGTCGCTCCCGGTTCGGTTCCGCTGGGCGACTGGCGCGTGATGACACATGCCGTCTACCGCTATTACCGCGACGGCGACAGCTATCCATCCGAACCAATGGGTCCAGTGCCCGCTGTCGGCCCAAGTCCCGAAAACCTGTTCAGGATCCAGCCCGCAAATCCCCCGTCCACCTCAGGCTACTGGTACGAGATGTCGGAGCATATTGACAAGGCGACGGCCTACTTTGAAACCGATATCCTGCCCGGCGCGCCGCGAGCCGACGCAGTGCTGGCGGAAGACATGGCCGCCGGCCTGTATGAAGTGAAGCTGGAACTGTTTGACTCATCCGGCGCGAGGGTCGTGGACTGGGATGCCCGGCATATCGATTTGCGCGTCATGGATCAACCGGCCGGAGCACCCGTCCTGACCACCAGCAGCGCACCAGAGTACAACAGGGTGCGCGAAGCAGGACAGACCTGCGCCTTCCGCATGGTACTGCGCGTCGACAACAACCGCTGCGCGGCGGATATCCTGCCAGTGGATGGGGGAGTCTCGGCAGACCCGGAATGCGGTTTCCACCTGTACGCCGGCCCGGACAGCCAGGCGCACGTGTCATTCCTGGCCCGGCATCCGAACCACTTTGCCACGTTCACGTTCCAGACAACTCGGGCGGCGACATCAATCAGCAGCGGGGCCGCGGACACGACCGGCAGAAGTGGCGACCCTGCGGGGACCCATGGCTTTACCCAAGGCGCGGATTTCGTCTACGGGAAAGACGTCACGGTGTCGGACATCCTGGGCGAATGCGACAACGCGGCATTTTCGGAAGCGCTGTCGGTCCAGGCTTGGGCAGTCAACGGCTACGGGCAGATTTATACCTATGACGCCCACGACCACGCCGCATTCGCGCTCGCCAAGCCCTGCCCTACCTGTAGCTGATTAGCACAGCAAGGCCGGGCTCCGGGAGGGCCGGCCTTGCCGTGTGTTCACTTATTGACGGTTGCCGCGGTCGATCAGCTCGTCCGTGGCATCGTCGATGGCTTCACGCAGGTCGCCGCGCTGTTTCTGCAGCTTGCCTTCAACCTGCTTGGCGACGCCCTTCACCTGTTGTTTCGAGCTGCCGACCAGTTCGCCGGTTTCTTCCTGGATCTTGCCGCCGATTTCCTTGGCTTTGCCCTTCACTTGGTCCTTGTTCATGATGCGCTCCTCATTAAAAAAGTGAGACGAGCAAATGATACGAATCGGCATCGAGACCCACTGTACGCAAGCTAACAGAACTAGGCTTTACGCCAGACTGAAGCCAGCCATGGCTGCTGTTCGCGCGGCAAGCCTGCCGGGCGGTAATAGTGGGTGATGGGCTCGAAGCCGGCTGCGGTGACGACTTCAGACCAGGTCTCGAAATCGTAGTAACAGCCATAACGAGGACCGTTCCATCCTTCCTCATTGTGACCGCGAGGGTTGGAGCTGAACAGCACGCCGCGCGGTTTCAGCGCTGCATGCAGGCGCTTCAGCACATCGGGCAGCACGGCACTGGGAACGTGGAACAGGGTGGCGTTGGCAAAGATGCCGTCAAACGACACGGGCGGCAGGTCCAGCGCGACGAAATCCTGGTGCAGGACTGTGCATCCGCTCCAGTTCTGCGCCATTTCCACGAAATGGGCTGAGCCGTCGAGGCCGACCGGCTCATGTCCAAGCGCCTTGAAGGTGCGCAGGTCGCGTCCAGGGCCGCAACCCAGGTCGAGGATGCGGAACGGAGGCGTTCCTTCAATCGCATCGAGCAGCGCCGCAATGTTCTGGCTTACGTCGTGGTCGCGCGTGCCTTCGAGGAAGGCTTGCGCGTTGCGCTCGTAGTGTTCCAGCGTGCGGCGGGTGATCTGCTCGATGTCGTCCATCCTCCTACTTTACCAGACGCGCACGCGCTGTTCAGGCGCCAGGTACAGCTTCTGGCCAGGCTTCACGTCGTAGGCCTGGTACCAGGCGTCCAGGTTGCGCACGGTGTAGGTGCGCCACTTGGCCGGCGAGTGGCCGTCGGTCATGACCTGGTTGCGCAGCGAGGCGTCGCGGGCCTTGTTGGCCCAGCTTGCGGCGTAGCCGTTGAAGAAGTCACGGTCCTGCGCCGGGGTGGCTTTGCCGCCCAGCGAAACGTGGTAGGCGTCCAGGGCTGCAGCCAGGCCCGCCAGGTCGGCCAGGTTTTCGCTCAGGGTCAGGGTGCCGTTCAACTTCAGGTCCGGGAAGGCTTCATAGGCGTCGTACTGTGCCACCAGCTTGGCGGCTGCCTGCTTGAAGTGCTCGCCGTCTTCCTTGGTCCACCAGTCGCGCAGGCGGCCCTTGGAGTCGAACTGGGCGCCCTGGTCGTCGAAGCTGTGGCTGATCTCATGGCCGATCACGGCGCCGATCGCGCCATAGTTCAGCGCATCGCTGGCCTTCATGTCGAAGAATGGCGGCTGCAGGATGGCGGCGGGGAAGTTCAGCGCATTCTGCATCGGCATGTTCACGGCGTTCACCACGTGCGGCGGCATGCACCATTCGGTTGGGTCAACCTTCTTGCCCAGTTTCGCCAGCTGCTGCTTGTAGTGGAACTGCTCGGCGCGCAGGGCATTGCCCATGGCGTCGTCAGCCTTGATTTCCAGGCCTTCGTAGGAAGTCCATTTGTCCGGATAGCCCACGCCAACGTACAGGGTGCGCAGTTTTTCCTGTGCTTCCTTCTTGGTGGCAGGCGCCATCCAGTCCAGCGCATCGACGCGCTTGCGGAAGGAGTCGACGATATTGGCCACCATGGTTTGCAGGCGCGCCTTGGCTTCAGCCGGGAAGTAGCGTTCGACGTACATCTTGCCGGCGGCATCCGGCACCGCGTTATTGACTGCGCTCAGGCCGCGTTTCCAGCGCGGCGACAGTTGCGGCGTGCCGTTCATGGTGCGGCCGTAGAATTCAAAGCGCTGGTCGACGAAGGCTTTCGGCAGGAAGCCGCCGAAGTGGTTCACGGTGTGGAAGGCCAGGAAGTCCTTCCAGGCTTGCAGCGGCATCTCGTTCACGAGGGCGGCGCTACCGGTAATTGCGGTCGGGTGATAGACAATGAACTTGTTCTGCTTGCCCAGGCCGGCGGCGCGGAAGAAGGCGCGCCAGTCCATGCCTGGCGCCTTGGCGGCGAAGTCGCGCATGGTCCAGGTGTTGTTGGCTTTCTGGATGTCGGCCGAATCCTCGCGGCTGCCGTGGGCCTGGGCCAGCTTGCGCTCCAGCTCATACACGCGCGCGGCACGGGTTTCCGGCTCGCTATAGCCGGCCAGCTTCAGCATGGCGGCGATGTGGGCCTGGTAGGCGGTGCGCAGCTGGTGCATGCGCTGGTTGTCGTCCAGGTAGTAGGCACGGTCCGGCATGCCCAGGCCGCCCTGCAGGATGTATGGAGTGTAGTGCTTCGGGTCGGTCAGGCCCTGTGCGATCCAGATGCCGAACAGGTTCTCGGTGTAGAAATTAGTGGAGTTCAGCGGATCCACGTCGGCGCGGATGGAGGTAGCCAGGGCGCGAACCAGCGCGGCCTTGTCCTTGATGGCGTCGATCTTTTCCAGTTCCGGCTTGAGCGATTTCAGGCCATGCGCTTCAATTGCCGCTTCGTCCATGAAGCTGCGGTAGAAGTCCGTCACGCGGCGGGTGTCGCCGGTTGGCGATTTGGCGGCGGTTTCGTCGATCAGCTTGACGATGCGCTCGTTGGTCGCATCGCCCAGCGCCGAACCGGCGCCCCAGCTGCCTTTGTCGGCCGGGATCTGGGTCTTGGCCAGCCATTCGGCGTTCACATGGCCAAAGAAATCGTCGCCCGGCAGCGGGACGGCGTCTTGCGTTTGCGCGGCCGGGGCTGCCTGTTGGGCAATCGCCGGGGCCAATCCAAAGGTGGCTCCACAGAAGGCCAGGGTAAGGGCCAGCTTGAGCGGCGTAACGCGGTTGGATGCTTGCATTTTTTGTATCCCTATCTAGTTATAAGTGGCGGAATGAGCCAGGCTGCACTCTAACTGCAACGCAAGCGTGACATCGCCCCGTTGCGACAGACTGCAAATTTCGGGGATCAAATGCAGAAAGCTGGGAATGCTGTGCAGCGCGGCCAACGAATGTTAAAAACTTGCTGCACTCCCCTCTGGAATCGCTATATAGTTTCACCCACAGCAACGCCGAATTTAGAGGAGATTTTTCATGAAGCTCGAAGCACTGTTCCAGAATCCAACCGCGTTGCCAACCGCCCCGAAGGTTGTTGACGAATTGATCAGCAGCTTCGACAAGGCCAGCGTCTCCACCGAGGAAATTGCAAAGAAGCTGTCGGCCGACCCCGTGCTGAGCGCCAAGCTGCTGCGCCTGGCGAATTCCGCCTACTACCATGTGTCGCGTTCGATTGGCACCGTTGAAGATGCCATCCTGATGCTGGGCTTTGTCACCGTGCGCACGCTGGTGATCAGCTCCGGCCTGGTGAGCGGCTTCAAGACCGTTCCCGGCATGGATTTGCGCCAGTTCTGGCGCTACAGCCTGCGCACCGCCGTGGGCGCCAAGTTCATCGCCAAGGCTTGCAAGCAAAACACCGACCTCGCCTTCACCATTGGCATGATGCATGCGATCGGCCAGCTGGTAATCCATGCCGGCATGTCCGAGCAAGCGCAGGCACTCGACAAAGTGGCAAGCCCGCTGGACGAGCGCCGCCTGGAAATTGAAAAGAACGCGCTGGGCTACACCTATGCCGACGTGGGCGCCGAACTGGCCAACCGCTGGAAATTCCCGCCAACCTTTGGCGAGACCATTGCCGCCATCCCTAATCCCGGCGAGAACGAACTGGCTGCAGTGATTCACCTGGCGGCCTGGCGTGCCCGCGTCGACGAGAACAAACTGTCCCCGGACGCAATCGCGGCCTGCTACCCGACCGAAGTTGCCGAAAGCCTGGGCCTGGAAGAGAACGCGCTGATTGACCAGATGCCATCGCTGGACGAGCTGAGCGCCGGCCTGGATGAGTTGATCAGCTAATCGATTTCGCTTGATGTCTGCCGTTGTGACCCTTGGGATGGGGGCGCAACGGCATTTTTTTGGAATTTTCTCAAATATTTTTCAGAAAGACCCTAAAGTTCCTTCCGAGCCTGACGTTAATCCTGACATGCGGTACTCCGCGCACAGAATCCAAGGCTCAAAATGTCCTCGACCCAAATTCTCGCTACCTACGAAAAAATTGCCGGTTTGACCAGCCAGATGGTGGGCGCCGCGCAAGCCAGCGACTGGGATTCGCTCGACAGCATGGAAAACCAGTGCGCTGCGGCTTCGGTAGCCCTGATGGGCGGTGCCGCTCCCCTGCAGGGTGACGCCCGCAAGCGCAAGATCGAACTGCTGAAGCAGATCATGGCCAACGACCGCACCATCCGCGAAGTGACCGATCCTTGGCAGAGTCGCCTGAACGGCTAAGTCGGCCTGCCCCTCAATAAAAGCGCCTCCGGGCGCTTTTTTGTTTTAAAGGGACGTACCCTTTAAAACAAAAGGCGCCCACTTGGGGCGCCCTGGAATTCGGAGGGGCGAGCACCAGGTATCTCCTGGCGTCGCCTCAGCGCCGGTTGCACCCGGCGTTCATATCGCCTCAGTCGGCTATGAACTGCTTCCAGACGGGGTCGTTTCTTCAACGTCGCTCTGCGGTTCGCGTCACGCTATCGGTGGTGACTGCGGCAGAACCCGGTCCGTGTGAGCCCAGTATAACGCAGGTAAAAAAATCTTGTCCAGCACTGGAATGCAACGGTAGTTACTAGTGTGCAGCAACCTCCACTGCGTCCTCCAGCGTTGGCACGTCATCCTCCGCGCCCCCTTTCTTGCGGAAGGATTGCCAGATCTTCAGCGGGCCTTTCGCCTGGCGCTTGCGCAGGAAGTAGATCAGGCCGCCGAGCGCCGCCAACCCCGCCAGCACACCACCGGCGATCATGGCCAGCCGGCTGCGCGGGTTGGCCGCGAGATCTGCTGCAACGCCGGGCTTGACAGGAGTGGCGCCCGGCTTGGCTGGCGTCGCGCCTGGCTTGTTCGGGGCAACGGCTGGCTTGGCAGGCGCGGCTTCGGGTTTCAACTCGACTGTTCGCGCAGGCGCAGCGGCAGCAGGCGCCACCATGGCGGTTTGCAGGCGATGCACCTTGCCTTCGATATCGGCCAGCTTGCTTGTCATGGCTTCACATTGACGGAGCTGGGCTTCCACCTGCTGCGCAGGGGCGCAAGACTGTGCGGGCGCGGAAGCCGCCGGCGCAGCGGGAACGGCTGTGGGCAGCTGTGCCGGTTTGGAGGTTGGCTGGCGGACAGGCGCCGTCGTCCCGGACCCAGGGCCTGGCCCCGCCTTCGGGCCGGTGACCAGTGCAGCTTGCGGCGCAGGGTTGGCACTTCGCTCCTGTGCCTTCGCCAAGGCGACCTGCTGGCGGTGGGCAAAGGCACGCTGGGCGGCTTCATTCAATCCCGCCTCGCCGTTGTCTCCCGATGTGGGAGGGGCTGCGGCCGGCTTGCTTGCTGCAACGGCCATAGGCAGCGGCTCCGCCGCCGGCATCGCGGCCACAGCCGCAGCGCGCTGGCCCGAAGGTTCCGGCGTCAGCCAGAGCGAAGCGGCTCGGATGATCTGCCGCCCTCCACTATTCAACTCCAGGAAAAGATGCAAGGCCTCGGCATTCACTGGCTGCAGCGTGGTCAGGTGCAGGAAGCGCTTGTTGTCGCGCTTGGCAATCGAGATATACAGGCCGCCCAGCGCAGGCGGCATGGCCACATTGGCGCCCTTGAACACGTCCGGATTGGCGAGCCGAGCCTGGATGTCGGCCAAGTCGGCCGCAGTCAGGTCGACCAATTCGATGTCCGCCGAAAGCTGCTGGCCAATGTGGGAATTGACCTTTATTTCGCCCAGCTCGGCCGCCCGCAGCGAACCGCACAGGGCAGCAGCGCAGACCGGCAGCGCAAAGGCGCGAATGATCAATCGTTTGCTTAACATGGAGGACAGGCCTATTACTTCAATGTACTCATTAACGGCAGAATATCCCGATTTTGTAGGCCTCGGCAGAGTAAGCAGCATTGGCGTTAGAATCCAGTCATCACTTTCCAACGAGGGAGCCGTACATGAACAGCAGAACCGAGCGCGACAGCTTTGGCCCGATTGAAGTTCCAGCCAGCCAGTTGTGGGGTGCGCAGACCCAGCGCTCGCTCGAGCACTTCCGCATTTCCAGCGAACGCATGCCGGCCGAACTGATCGCCGCCCTCGCCAGCGTGAAGCGCGCGGCGGCCAAGGTGAACGTCGACCTCGGGGTGCTCGATAGCGTCAAAGCCAAGGCCATCATGGAGGCCGCCGATGAAGTCCTGGATGGGAAGCACCCGGGCGAGTTCCCGCTGGCCGTGTGGCAAACCGGCTCGGGCACCCAGTCCAATATGAATATGAACGAGGTGCTGGCCAACCGCGGCTCCGAGCTGATGGGAGGCGAGCGCGGCGAAGGGCGCAAGCTGCACCCGAACGATGACGTCAACAAAGGCCAGTCGTCGAACGACATTTTCCCCACCGCGATGCATGTGGCGGCGGCACAGGCAGTCGCGAACAATGTGCTGCCAGCCCTGCGCCAGCTGCGCGCCACGTTGCAGGCGAAGGCGCAGGCGTTCGACGGCATCGTCAAGATCGGCCGCACGCACCTGCAGGATGCGACGCCGCTCACCCTTGGCCAAGAGTTTTCCGGCTACGTCGCCCAACTGGACTATGCGGAGAAAGCCATCGAAGCCACCCTGCCCGCCGTGCTGGAACTGGCAGCCGGCGGCACCGCGGTGGGCACGGGACTGAATTCGCACCCCGAGTACGCGAGCCGTATCGCAGCCGAACTGGCGAGCCGCCTGAAACTCCCCTTCCGCACCGCCGACAACAAGTTCGCCGCACTGGCCGGGCATGACGCCCTGGTATCGGCTCACGGCGCGCTGAAAACCCTCGCCACGGCACTCATGAAGCTGGCCAATGACGTGCGCTGGATGGCTTCCGGCCCGCGCTCCGGCCTCGGTGAAATCCGTATTCCCGAGAATGAACCGGGCAGCTCGATCATGCCGGGCAAGGTCAACCCGACCCAAAGCGAAGCACTGACCATGCTGTGCTGCCAGGTGTTTGGCAACGACGTGGCCATTACCGTTGGCGGCTCGTCCGGCAATTTCGAACTGAATGTCTTCAAGCCGCTGATCGCCCACAACTTCCTGCAAAGCGCCCGCCTGCTGGCCGATGGCATGCGCAGCTTCGACGAGCATTGCGCCCATGGCATCGAGCCGAACCTGGGGCGCATCGAAGAATTGATGGAACGGTCGCTGATGCTGGTCACCGCCCTGGCCCCGCATATCGGTTATGATCGCGCCGCGCAAATCGCGAAGAAGGCGCAGCACGAGGGCACGACCTTGAAAGAAGCCGCACTGGCCCTTGGTTTTGTGAACGAAAGCCAGTTCAACGAGTGGATTGTTCCACTGGAGATGACCAAGCCAGGCGGCAAGGGTTAATGCCAGGTGGGAATACAACACCTCCGCGCCAACCCAACAGAAAGAGGATTAAAATGCAGAAAGTAGATTTCGAATTGACAGGCGAGTACATCGAGCTGAACCAGCTCCTGAAAGTGGTCGGCCTGTGCGACAGCGGCGGCGCCGGCAAGCAGATCGTGGCTAGCGGCGACGTCAAGGTCGACGGCAAACAGGAGTTGCGCAAGACGGCGAAGATCCGGGCGGGCCAGAAGGTGCGCCTGGGCGACGTGCAGATCGACGTTCATGCCGAGGGCAGTGCGGCCTGATTGATCCGCGCGGAGGGTTAGCTCCATGGATGGTCCCGACGAGAAGCAAGCGCAGTCCCAGGAACAACTGATCGGCGACCTGCGGCAGGTCATCGAGAATGCCGAAGAGCTGCTCAAGAATACCGATCATTACACCAGCGTGCTGTACCAGTCGGCGCGCGCCAAACTGTCCCAGGCTTTGCAGGCAGCGAACGAGGAACTGGAACGGTGTGAAGATGCGCAGCTCCTGCGCATGATCGAAACCACCCACCGCGCCAACCTGCTTTACCGGGATTCGTCCGGCGAAGACAAGTTAATGCGGGCGTTTCACTAGGATTTGCTGGCGCAGCCATTGCTGAAGGCTGGCGGCAACGTCGAAGTTCTCATCCAGCGCAAAGGCGGCGTCCAGCGCGGCGCCGAATGCCTTCCCTTCTTTTAACGCCTGCAGCGCTGCGTATTGCGGCACTTGCAGCAGCGTGACCTGGGCTGTCCATTCGGGGCGGCTGAGCAGCGCGCGGCTTGGCTCGTCCATCTTCCGTGGGAATGGCATGCCCTGATGGGCCAGCCAGAGGGGCACGACTGCCCATTCCGATTCAAATAGCTTGGCGGTAGGCTGCCAGGGGAAGCTTTGACCCTCCACCGTTTGCGGGTTGATGTCCTTCGCCTGCAGCGCGGGCTCGTGCCGCGCGTAATGGATGCGGTGCAGCTGCCATTCCAGGCGCGCCATGTCTGGAAGGTAGGGCAAATCCTTGACGTGCTCGAAGCTGCGCAGGAAGGGCTCGAAGTGTGCGCCGAAGCGGTTCAGGTCTCCACTGTCGGAAGGGTGGGCGCGGCCGTATTCGCGCGCCAGGGCGGCGAAGAATTCTGCGCCCACCAGTTGCGCAATCACAGGATAAGCGGCGGCCAGGGCCCTGGTCCAGGTCGAAGCCAGGTTGCCTCGGTACAGGCCGAAGCGTTCGCCGTGCCTGAGCTGTAGCGTGGCCTCGGCAGCAGGCGAGAACAAGGCGTCGGAAAATGCTTGCTGCTGCGCGGCCAATGCATCGCAGCCGACCGGCAGGCATTGCCCGCTCCGGCTCCCGGTGCGCCAGCCGACTTTCTCAGGAGGCGGGAAGTGTTCGGCAATCGCAGCTGCTTTGGCGGCCTCGCCAAGCAGGACTTCCAGGGGCGGGATATCGGTGTCCCATTCGATCAGCGTGGGGACGGCGCCGAAGCGGCTTAATGCTGCTTCGTACAGGCGCCAGACCGAATCGGCGACGACGGCGCCGTGATGGTCAACCACGGCATCGGGTGTGACGAGGTGTCCGGCGAGGTGGATTTCCCCGACTGTGCCGGGGGCGATCGCTTGCAGCGCCGCCATGGCGTCTTCGCCGTGGTTCAACTGGTTGACGTAGAGGTTGTTCACGTCCAGCAGCAGTCCGCAACCGGTGCGGCGCGCGAGCGCGGCGAGGAATTCTGCTTCGCTCATTGCGTCGTCGGCGAAGCGCACGAAGCTGGAAACGTTTTCGAGCAGGATGGCGCGCCCAAGGGCGTCCTGCATGCGTCCTACCCGCTCGGCCATCATGTCGAGCGCGGCGTGGTTCAGCGCCAGCGGCAGCAGGTCGTTAAGGTGGCGGTCGACAACGGCGCCCCAGCACAGGTGTTCGGAGACCAGCGCCGGTTCAATGCGCTGGGCGAGGCTCACGACACGCTCCAGGTGGCCGGCACTGAAACCGCGTGCCGAACCGAGGCCCAGGCCTACGCCGTGCAGGCTGATCGCGTAGTCGCGCCTCAGTTCCTGCAATACGTGGAAGTCGCCGCCGGCCTGGTCGAGGTAGTTTTCAGTGTGGACTTCAAGCCAGGCGGCGCGTGGCCGCTGCTCGAGGAACTGGCGGTAGTGCGGCGCCCGCAATCCAATGCCTGCTCCCCGCGCCACCGCGTGTTGCGTCATTGATTATTTAGCTGGCGCAGCGGTCTTGCCGCCGGCTTTTTCGCAGGTGCCTTTGGCGACGAATTTCCATTCGCCTGCCATATTGTCGGTCTTGGCCTGGTTGGAGCAGCCATGGGTGCCGGTGGCGCAGTCGTTCTGGCCAGCCTTGGCGATGCCGTAGCACTTTTCTTTTTCCGCTGCTGGCTTGTCCTGGGCGGCGGAAGCAACGGTGCCGGTAGCGGCGCAGACGGTGGCCAGGGCGGCGGCGATCAGGGCTTGACGGTTTTTCATGCGGGGTCTCCTCTGTAGGTTTGCAGGTCTGCGATTAGACCATAAAAAAAACCCGCTGGCACCGGTGCCGGTGCGGCGGGTTCGTTGCGGCCTGCGCGAGGTCTGGCGACCGGCGTTCAGGCGGTCGTGTTGATGTTCTGGCCGAGGTGGGATGGCAGGTTGGCGGCAGGCGTCGCTGGCGGAATCGCTTCGATCAGGGCCTGGGCGCTGGAGGCTTGCACGTCCATTGCTCTTTTTAACACGGCGTAACCAACCTCGGTACGATTGCTCGTATCGGCCATTGTTGTTGCCAGCTTTGCAATGCTCATCGCATCCATTTAAACCTCCCACTGATATCTATCCAGATTTACGGATGGGATTTGGCGAACTTTAGGTCTGGCGCGGGATTTTTTTGATTAACCAGGCCAAAACGGTGTCGGGACGGTTCAGGTCGAGCCATTGCAGGCGGGGCGGCAGGCCTTCCGGGGCGGGCTGGTCGGAGGCGACGGCGACAATCGTATGGTCGTCGAGGTAACGCGGCGGCTGGCCGGCGACGGCGCGGTAAACTTCCAGCTTGTCGATTTGCCATGCATGGAAGCCTTCCACCAGGGTCAGGTCGGCGGGCTGCAGGCGGGCCAGTTGCTCGTCGGCGCCGGGTTCTTCGGCTCCACGCAGTTCATGGATGATGGCGAAACGATAAGGCGAGGCGATCATCACCTCGGCGGCGCCGGCATGGCGGAAACGGGCGCTGTCTTTCCTTGGCGGCTCGAGCTCAAAGTCATGGTGGCTATGCTTGATGACGTTGACTTTCCAGCCGCGCGCGGCCAGCTCGGTGACCAGGTACTCGATCAGGGTGGTCTTGCCGCTGCCCGAGGGGCCGGTGACGCCGACGACGTTCTGCTTGCTGCTCATAGCGGTACCCGGTAGCGGTAGCCGCGGAAGCTGAAGATGGCTTGCTTGGGCTGGAGTTTGTCCAGGATCAGGCCGGGGGCCACTTCCTCGCCCTCCCTGCGCAGCACTTTGTCGATCAGGAGCAGGCGATCGGCGGGATTTTTCGAATACATGTAGCCACCAAGGGTGATCTGGGGGATGGCGCGCTGGATTGGTTCAGGGAGCTCGCGCAGGGATTGCACCTGTTCTTCTGCCGGCGCTGGCGCCGGGACTGCAGCCTGCGGTTGCGCTGCGACCGGGACCGCCTGCGTCACGTCTGCACCGCGGGCCGCGTTTCCGGCTTGCTTCTGGGCGGGCAACCGGGGCGCCTCCGCGGCGTGGGCGGGGGGTGGCGCAGCGGCGACGTGGGCGTCGGCAGCACGCTGGTTGGCCGCTGGCTGGCCGGGAGCTTGCTGTGCAGGAGGCGCTTCTCCTGGGCGTGCTGGCGCCTGGCTTGCGGTGACCGCTGCGGCCGGCGCTGCCGGGGTGGCGCCGGCAACGGTGACTGCAGGAGCTGCCGGTGCACTGTAGGCGTTGCCGCCCGGGCCGGAAGCCGTGGCCACAGGCGTGGCGCTGCCGTTGGCGGCCGCTGGACCCGCGGCCGGAGCGGCGGCAGCCGGCGCGCTTGCGGCGGGCTGCTGGCTCGCGGCCGGCTGCTGGCGCACCAGCATCGTCGCGAGGCCGGCGATGGCGGCTGCCATCAGGGCCATGGCCACGATCACCGGCGTACGCCTGCTGCGCGCCCCCTGCCCGGCCGGCACGCTGGCCAGCGTGGGTGCGTGGATGGTCGGGGTGCTGCCGATCTGGCGTTCGGCCTGCGCTTTTTTGAGTGCTTCGAGAATATAGGACATGTTAATTACCCGCCTTGGCCAACAGGTGCGGCTCGGTCTCCCGGCCCGGCTGCGACAGGCGGATGAAAGTTCGCGGTCCCGCCACACCGTCGGCCTTCAAACCCTGGGCAAGCTGGAACTCGCGCAAGTATCGCAAAGTTTCGCCGGCTAGTGGCAGGTTCTCGCGCGGTTTCTTGACCCCGTTTATTTGTGCCAGGCGGCGGGCCAGCCAGTCGACGTCCGGGCCTTTATCGCCTTCGCTGACTTCCTCGCGCCAGGAGCGCGGCGCGCGCCAGAAGGTGGTGAAGGTGCCGTCGAAGCGGGCGTCCAGGGCGTCGAGCGAGACCGTTTCGCTGCCGCGCGCTCCAACCAGCGTGGCGCTCTTGCCGTCGATGGCCGTCAGCAGGACATTGCGCGGCAGCGAATCGCCGTCGCGCAGTTTGATGATGGCGGGGCGGTCGAGATTGCGGATTTCTTCGAGGCCGCCCTTGCCTTGCATGCAGCGCAGGTTGTGCCGGGAAGCTTCGGCGCAGCCTTCGCCTTCCGACAATGCCACTTCCCACTTCGCCGCCAGTTGTCCCAGGGCGGCATCCATCGTCAGCCAGCTTGGCGCGACGAGGGTCGCTGGCGATGCAGCCCCTTGCGGCGCCGTGGCAGCGGCCGAAGCGGAACTTGCGGCGGAGACCTGCGTCACGCGGCCAGCCGCCTGAGAGGCACGGGCAGCAGCCTGCGCGGCAGCGGGTGCACGCGGCGCGGCGGCGGCCCCCGTAGCGGACGGCGAGCGCACCGACGGCATCAGCTGCCAGGCCGCGGCGGCTGTCAGCGCAGCCCCCGCCAAGACTCCGGCTGCAGCCACGCGCCACGCCCGCGCCCCGACTGGAGCGCTCTCGCCTGCAAACACTTCCTGCGCCGCGCGGCGCAGGATGACGGCATTGACCTGCGCGCGATTTTCAACGTAGGCGCCAAGCAAAGCCCGGTCGCACAACAGGTTGATCCGGCGCGGCACGCCCTTGCTTAATTGGTGGATGCGCCGCAGCAGGCCACGCGGGAACAGCTCCACCGCGCCAGCGCCAGCTACTGCCAGCCGGTGCCGGATATAGCTGCCTACTTCCGCCTCGGACAATGGCCCCAGGTGATAGCGCGCGATCACGCGCTGCGCCAGTTGCTCGAGCTCTGGGCGCGCCAGCATCTGGCGCAGTTCCGGCTGGCCGATCAGGATAATCTGCAGCAGCTTGCGCTCGCTCGTTTCCAGGTTGGTCAGGAGGCGCAGCTGCTCCAGAACGTCGGCCGACAGGTTTTGCGCCTCGTCGATCACCAGCACATTATTCAGGCCCGCCGCATGCGACTCCAGCAGGTAGCTGTTGACCGCATCCACATAGGACTTGACGCTCGCCCCTTCCGGCGCCACGCCGAATTCATCGCACACCGACTGCAGCAGTTCCTCCACCGTCAGCTTGGGATTGAAGATATAGGCCAGGCGGCAGTCGGCCGGAATCTGTTCGATGAAGCAGCGGCACACCGTGGTCTTGCCGGCGCCGATCTCGCCGGTCAGCAGCACGAAGCCGCCGCCGCTGCCCACGCCATACAGAAGGTGCGCCAGCGCCTCGCGGTGCCGTTCGCTCATGAACAGGTATCGCGGGTCGGGGGCAATCGAGAACGGCTGCTGTCTGAGGTTGAAGTATTGCGTGTACATGGTGGGCGCTTAGCGCAGCGCGGGCGGCAGTTGCTTGAATTTGGCGCAGTATATCTTGGAGCGCGTGTTGAAATAGACGATGCGGCTGCCCGGCTTGGACTCCCGCACCGGGTAGCGCGAAGTGTCGATTTTCGCATAGGCCTGCCCGTCCTGGCGAAGTATGGCCTTTTCAAGCTCCTCCGGCGTCGTGTCGGTCACGGCGCCGACAAAGCTGTAGGGGAAGCTCTCGTCGCTGATCATCACTTCCAGCACGGGAAAGCCCCACAGGATCGCGTCATTGGTACGGAACCAGTAGGCCCCGCCCTCGCGCTTGTAAGGCCGCCCGAAATACTGGCTGAGATAGTCGAAATAATAACGGTTGGAGGTCTGGTCGCGGCATAGCAGGCCATTGCCAAGCACGTCGCCGAAGTGGGAAGGCGGCGCTGCCTGCGTCGCCTGGCTGGCGGCGAGCACGCCTGCCGCCGTGAGGAAGCGCAATCGACGCATCAGTTACAACTTCTGGAACCAGGCGCGGTTGGCACTGATCTTGGCCTTGGCCGAGGGAGGCAACGCTTCATAGCAGCCAGGGTATTGCTTCAGGGAACCCTCGCGGACTTCCTTTTGCAAACCATTGATCAGGAACATGTATACCGTTCCACCCTGGTCGGTCTTTTTGGTTCCCAAGTACTTGATCATAAGTGTCTCTCCTGACGAGCATTATGACATTTCAAGGCGAAATCACAACTTTTTGCCCGGTACCGTGTGCATTTCAGTATCGGAAAAATGCAGTTGGCTCCTCGTTTTTGCGCGTCTGTCTTTTTCCGGCCCGGCGGCGGCGCCGATTCGCCTATCGTTGCAGCATCACCAATCCTGAACAGTGACAATCAAAATGAATAAGCTGATCACCTACGGCGCCGCTGCTTCCCTGATCGCGCTGGGCGTTACGGCCTTGCACGCAAGCCCTCCGGAAAGCGAAAAGAAGGCCGATGTCACGCCGACCCGGGAGAACCGCCCGGTGACGGCTTTTTCGCGCATCGAGGTGGACGGCCCCTACAAGGTGCTGATCAACGCCCAGGGCGAGCCTGCAGTGGAAGTCAGCGGACCGAAACGCCAGGTCGAACAGCTGGAAACCGTGGTCCAGGGCGATACCCTGCACGTCCGGCCCTTGCGCCGCAACCACTGGGTGTTCAGCTTCGGCAAACAGCGCGAACCGGTGATCGTGAAAATCAGCGCCAAGGGCCTGAAAGCCCTGAGCAACAGCGGCAGCGGCGACGTGGAACTGGAACGCGTGGACAGCACTGAACTGAAGCTGATCTCCACCGGCCCGGGCGACGTCAGCGCTTCGGGCACCGCCACCGAATTGACCGTCAAGGCCAGCGGCAGCGGCGACATGCACCTGCACCGTATGCGGGCCACCAACGTCAACCTGGTCATGAGCGGCCCTGGCGACGTCAGTGCGCCGGCGATTACCGGCGACCTGAATGCCGTGCTGTCCGGCTCCGGCGACCTGGAAGCAGGCGACGTGCGCGCCAATAAAGTGAACGCAGCGATGAGCGGCCCCGGCTCGGTCGAACTGCGCGGCAGCAGCCGCGACCTGCGCGTCGAGATTTCCGGCTCGGGCGACCTGGAAGCGTGCGGCATGCAGGTCGAAAACGTCAGCGCCATGCTGAATGGGCCGGGCAGCGCTTGCCTGAGCGGCCAGATCAGGAAGTTCGACGCCGAGGTGCACGGTTCCGGCGACCTGGAAGCGCGCGGCCTGCAAACCCAGAATACGCGCGTCAGCCTGAGCGGCCCCGGCGGCATGAACCTGTCCGGCAGCAGCGAGACCCTGAGCGCGGACGTCAGCGGTTCCGGCGACCTCGATGCCAAGCAGCTCCGGGTAGCCAAGGCAATTGCGCGCAGCAAGGGCCCCGGCAATATCTACCTGAGCAAGGTAAGCGATTCGCTGGATGCCGACGTGCGCGGCTCGGGCGACCTGAAGGCCGAACCGGAGTGCAAGGACGTCAAGGTCACGATGAGCGGCCCTGGCGGCGTGCAGCTGCGCGGCTGGACTGGCACGCTTAACGCGCAGCTCACAGGCTCGGGCAGCCTTGATGCACGCGACATGCTGGCCAAGCAGGCAGAAGTCAATGTACGCGGTCCAGGCAACGCCACGGTTAATGTGGAAGGCAAGGTCGCAGCCCAGGGCCAGCAATTGATTTCCGACAAACAGCGTGTGCTGACGGTCGACCGTCGTGGCGCCCACGCCGAATGATTGACGAAATCGCTGCTGACGCCTGAGGCGCCGGCAGCGATTAGCTTTTCTCCCGAGCCCGGCCAGCGTGCCGGGCTTTTTTTCGTCCATATTGCAACTTTGGCACCACAGTCCATACCAAAGTGCATACCATTAGCGACAGCACAATTTCAATTACAAATCAAAGAGTTGTGATTGAAAATCTGAGTTTAGCTGCAGACCTAAACAATACCAGTTAAATACCTGTTGACAAGCTGGTGTGCTCCTCATATAGTCGCCACAGTTCTTTTCATCCCTTGAAAAAATGATCGAATTCCTGATAGGCGTCGATGGCGGCGGCAGCGGCACACGGGTGCGCCTGGCGCGGGCCGACGGACAGTTGCTGGGCGAAGGCCAAGCCGGTCCATCTGCCCTGCTGCACGGCATTAAGAATGCATGGGCTGCCGTTGAAGAAGCCGTGGGGCGCGCCTTCGAAGCGGCCGGCGTGACGCAACCGGCGCGCGAACACATTGCGATCGGGCTGGGGCTGGCCGGCGTGCACAACAAGCAGTGGGCCGCCAATTTCGTGGCCGCCAATCCCGGTTTTGCCGCGGTGGCGCTGGAAACCGATGCGTTTACCACGGTGCTCGGCGCTCACGAAGGCCAGCCGGGCGCCATCATCGCCCTGGGCACCGGCAGCGTGGGCGAAATCCTGCATGCCGATGGCGCGCGCCATGAAGTGGGCGGCTGGGGCTTCCCTTCCGGCGACGAAGCCGGCGGCGCATGGATCGGCATGAAGGCGATCAACCATGTGCAGCAAGTGGTCGACGGCCGGGTCCGGGGCAGCGCCTTCTCGCAGGCGGTGGCCGAGGCGTGCGGAGGCAGCCGTGACCGCATCCAGGTCTGGCTGGCAAATGCCAACCAGACCGCCTTTGCGCAACTGGCTCGCATCGTGCTGCAATTTGGGGAAAGCGATGCGACCGCGCGCGGCATCCTGTCCGAAGCTGGCCAGCAGGTGGCGCTGATCGCCCATGGCCTGGACCCGAGCGGCACCTTGCCGATCGCCCTGTGCGGCGGCCTCGGTGAGCCGCTGCGCGCTTTCCTGCCGCCTGCCCTGCTGCAGCGGATTGTTCCACCCAGGGGCGATTCGGCCGCGGGTGGCCTGCGCCTGATCCAACAACATTTGAAGGAGTAGCCCGTGCTATCCCAGTTGAGCGATTTCCGGCCTGACGCCGACAGCGACACCCCTCTGTACATGCAGTTGGCAAACAAGCTGTCCGATGGCATAGCAAGCGGCGACTGGCGCGCCAACGAGGCGCTGCCTTCCGAACGCGTGCTGTCGGAAATACTCAATATCTCGCGGGTGACCGCGCGCAAGGCGATCGACATGCTGTGCGCGCGCGGCATGCTGACGCGCCGCCGCGGTTCGGGGACCTACATCACGCCCAAGCTGGAACAGCCGCTGTCGCGCCTGACCAGCTTTTCGGAAGAGCTGCGCCAGCGCGGCTTTACCGCCGGCTCGCGCTGGCTGCAGCGCGAGATCGGCGTGGCGGCGCCGCTGGAACTGCTGTCGCTCGGCCTGTCGCCGAACATGCCGGTGGCGCGCCTGAAGCGCCTGCGCACGGCCGACGACGTGGTGATGGCGATCGAGACCTCGACCATTCCGGCCATGTACATGCCCGATCCCGGCACGGTGCACGGCTCGCTGTACGGCTACCTGGAGGCCAGCGGCAATGTACCGATGCGCGCGCTGCAGCATATCCGCGCCATCAATGCCAATGCCGAGCAGGCGCGCCTGGCCAATATCGCGCCCGGCACCGCCATGCTGCACATTACGCGCGTGAGCTACCTGGAAAGCGGCGCAGCGGTAGAACTTACCCACTCCTACTGCCGGAGTGACTATTATGAATTTGTAGCGGAGTCGCGTCGATGAACGAGGCAATCAAAGGCAATATCCTGACACCGTCCGGCTGGCTGAACGGAACGATTTCCTTCGGCGAGCGGATCGAGGACGTCACGGGCAGCAGCACCGACCCGGCAGCGAACGGCGACGACTATATCCTGCCCGGCTTCATCGACCTGCACGTGCACGGCGGCGCCGGCAAGGACGTGATGGAGGGCGGCGATGCGGTGCACGCCATTGCGGCAATCCACGCGCGCCACGGCACCACCTCCATGCTGGCCACCACCATGACGGCCCCGCCGGAAGACATCGACGTGGCGCTGGCCGCCATCGGCAAGGCCGTGCGCCAGCGCGGCAAGGGCGAAGCGCGCGTGCTGGGGGCTCACCTGGAAGGCCCTTATATCAATAGCGGCAAGCTCGGGGCGCAGCCAAATTTTGCGCGCGCCGCCACCATTGAAGAAGTCCATCGACTGGAAACGCTGGCGCCGATGCGCGTGATCACCGTGGCGCCTGAAATCTCGGGCCACCTGGAACTGGTGCGCGACCTGGCCAACCACGGCGTGCGCGTCCAGATCGGCCATACGCTGGGCTCCTATGAGGAAGGCGTGGCGGCGCTGGACCACGGCGCCACCGGCTTCACCCATTTGTTCAACGCGATGAGCGGCCTGCACCACCGCGAGCCCGGCATGGTCGGCGCCGCGCTGGCGCACGCCGAATTCGCCGAGCTGATTCCCGATCTCCTGCACGTGCATCCGGGCGCAATCAAGGGCGCGCTGCGCGCCATCCCGCGCCTGTATTGCGTGACCGATTCGACGGCTGCCACCGGCATGCCGGACGGCGAATACATGCTGGGCCGCCACATCGTCCATAAATGCATGGGCGGCGTGCGCCTGCCCGACGGCACCCTGGCCGGCTCCACGCTGACGCTGGACCAGGCGCTGCGCAACCTGGTCGGGCTGGGCCTCGACCTGGCCGACGCCTCCAAACGAGTTTCCACCCATGCAGCCGACTACCTCGGCCTGCAGGACCGCGGCCGCCTGGCACGCGGCGCGTATGCCGACCTGGTCGTGATGGACCGGGACTTGAAACTGAAAGCCGTTTATATCGAAGGAGAACGTTGTGACCTCAATGATGCTTAAAGAAGCCCTGTCTGCCGCCGACTGCGTGGAACAGCAGCTGGCGAACGACACCGACCGCTACGCGGAACTGGGCCGCAAACTGAGGAGCACGCCGTTCAACTCCGCGCTAACGGTGGCGCGCGGCAGCTCGGACCATGCCTGCAACTACATCGCCTACCTGATCATGTCGCGCCTGGGGCGGGTGGTCGCTTCGCTGCCAATGTCCCTGGTGACGCTGCACAAATCGCCGCTGATCACGCGCGATACGCTGGTGGTGTCGGTCTCGCAATCCGGCCAGAGCCCGGACGTGGTAGAACCAATCCGCTATTTCCGCGACGGCGGCGCGACCACCGTAGCACTGGTCAACGACGCTGAATCGCCGCTGGCGCACAGCGCCGAATGGGCCATGCCGCTGCGCGCTGGCAAGGAGCAGAGCGTGGCCGCCACCAAGAGCTTCATCACGTCCCTCGTCGCCGGCGCGCGCCTCGTTGCGCACTGGCAGAACGACCCGGACCTGCTGGAAGGCCTGGCGGCCCTGCCGGATGCACTGCGCGCAGCCTGCAATGTGGACTGGTCGCCGGCCATTGAAGTCCTGGCCCCGGCCCGCAACATCATGGTGGTCGGGCGCGGCATCAGCTTCCCGGTCGCCCTGGAGGCTTCGCTGAAATTCAAGGAGACCTCGGCCCTGCAGGCGGAAGCCTTCTCCGGCGCGGAAATCAAGCACGGCCCGATGGCGCTGATCGAGGAAGGCTATCCTCTGCTGATCTTCGCAACGCGCGGCCCGACCCAGGCTGGCTTGCTGGCACTGGCGGAAGAAATGCGCGGCCGCGGCGCGCGCGTGCTGCTGGCGGCGCCGGAGGACGTGGCAACGCGCGACCTGACCTTGCCGGTTGCGGCCACGCCGGATCTCGACCCGATTGTTGCGATCCAGGCCTTCTACGTGATGGCGGCCAAGCTGTCCGCAGCGCGCGGCCTGGACCCGGATCGTCCGCGCCACCTGAACAAAGTCACCAAGACCCACTGATTTGCGCGCGGCCATCAATGAAGAACAGACTCCTGCTTGCTGCATTGATGGCCGTTGCCGGCGCCGCATTCGCCGCGCCGGTGCAGCATATCGAGTTCTGGACCTTCAGCATGAAGCCGCGCTTCACGCCCTACTTCGAGGACGTGGTACAGCGCTATGAGGCCGCAAATCCCGGCGTCAAGCTCGAATGGGTCGACTTCCCCTGGGACATCATCCAGACCAAGCTGGTCACGCGCATCGTGGCGGGTAAGCCGCCGGCGCTGGTCAACCTGAACGTGCCGTGGGCCGAGGAGTTCGCGCGCGACGGGCTGTTGACGCCTGTCGATCCGCTGCTGGGCGCCGATCGCGCACGCTATCTGCAAAGCACCTTGCGCGATCTTTCGTTCTCGGGCAAGACTTACGGCTTCCCGATGTACAGCAATGTCGCTGTGATCGCCTATAACCGCGAGATCTTCCGCGCCGCCGGCATTCCACACGCGCCGCGCAATCTCGATGAACAGCTCGCGTTCGCGCGCCAGATCGCCCAGCGTACCGGCAAGGCCGGCCTGTGCCCCGCCCTTTCAAAGGTTGATGGCCTGATGCTGCAGCAAGGCCTTCCGGTACTGGCTGGCGGACGGGCGGTATTCAACACGCCTGCGCACGTCGCCTTTGTCGCCAAGCTGGCCGAGACCTATCGCGCTGGAGGCCTGCTGAAGGATGGCTTGTTTGCCGAGGATAACTTCCCGCCTGCGGTGGAGGCCTATAAGAGCGGACGCCTGGGAATGCTGCTGGCGCCGCCGACGGCGTTGAAGCGCATCCAGGCCGATGCGCGCGAAGTCTACGCCCACACCGATGTGGCGCCCGCGCCGCTGGGGCCGACCGGGATCGCCGACGGCGGTTGGCTGATCCACTTTGGCGTGCCGGCCCGTGTGCCAGCGGCGGACTTGCCCGGCATCGGCAAGTTCGCCCGCTTCCTCACCAGCGATGCGAACCAGCTTGAATTCGCGCGCCAGGCCAGCGTGTTTCCAGCCTCGGCGCAGGCTGCCAATGATCCCTTCTTCACCGCCGTGCCGCCGAATGCTGGCGCAGCGGAAAAAGCCGTTGCCGCCGGCGCCGTATCGATGCCCTATTCCCGCACGATGTACGTGGCCGGCATCGAAGACTACGACGAACTGCGGCGCGCGCTGGTGAAGGCAGTCGAAGCCGGCGTCACCGGCCGCCAGGATATCCAGCAAGCGCTCAACGCCGCAGTCGCCATCTGGAACCGCAAGCTTGCGTTAATAAAGTCGGGGTCAGGTCTGGCAATCGGACACGGGCTCAACCGTAGGCCCTGCCTACGGTTGAGCCCGTGTCCGATTGCCAGACCTGACCCCGACTTGTTAGCTGTAAGGGACGGACAATGAAGCGCTCGTTGGCTGCCTGGCTGTTTCTCGCACCGGCATTGGTGCTGCTGGCCGTCTTTGCGTTCTGGCCGGTGCTTTTCGGCTCCGTGCTGGCGTTCACCGACTTCTCGCTGGTGCGGCCGACGCATTGGGCCGGCTTGGACAACTTCCGCTACATCTTCAATAACGAGATGTTCGTCACCGGCCTGAAAAACTCGCTGGTTTTCCTGCTGATCGTGCCCTGCGTGCAGCTCGGCGCCATTACGTTGGCTGTGCTGGTGAACAACCAGCTCCCGGGCGTCAAGATGTTCCGCGCCGCGTATTACGTGCCTGTGGTGACGACTGTCTCGGTGGTCGGCATCATGTGGGGTTTCATGTTCCACGAACAGGGCGCGCTGAATTACATTCTCGGCACCCGCATCGGCTGGCTGCAGGACGATACTTTTGCGCTGGCCGCGATCATGTTCGTCACGTTGTGGCGCGGCCTTGGCTGGTATATGGTGATGTACCTGGCCGCGCTGCAATCGGTGCCACAGGAAATGCAGGAGGCGGCGATTCTCGACGGCGCCTCGCGCTGGCAGCGCTTCTGGCATATCACGGTACCAATGCTGCGCCCGACCATCATGGTCTGCACCATCCTTTCCGTGCTGGGCGCGCTGAAGGCCTACCAGGAAGTGGACGTCCTGACCCAGGGCGGGCCGATGAACTCCACCTTCACCGCCCTGTACTACGCCTACGACCAGGGACTCAAGCACCTGAAGCTGCCGCGCGCCCTGGCGGCAAGCTTCATCGTTTCCCTGATCTGCATCGGCATCGCCTTGCTTTGCCTGCGCTACCTGAAGCCAAAGCACCGATGAAAAAGACCGCACAATACCTGCTGCTGGCCGCCATCGCGCTGCTGTGCATCTTTCCGTTCTGGTGGACGCTGGTCACGGCGCTGTCCACGGAAGGCAATATCTTCTCCTACCCGCCGACTTTCTGGCCCAGGCAGCCGTCGCTGGAGAACTTCGCCGAGGTATTCCGCGTCATCCCGATCTGGTCCTTCCTGAAAAACTCGATCCTGATCACGGCCTGCACCGTGCTGTGGAAACTCGTGCTGTGCTCCATGGCTGCCTACCCGCTGGCGCGCCTGCACTTCAGGGGCAAGAAGCTGGTATTCGGCCTGATCGTCGCGACCATGGTGCTGCCGTCCGAAGTCAACTTCCTGGTCAATTTCATCACTGTGACGGAACTGGGGCTGGTCGACACTTGCTCGGGCGTGATCCTGCCTAACGTGGTGAATGCGGTCGCGATCCTGCTGCTGAAACAGGCTTTCGAGGAAGTGCCGCAAGACCTGGTCGATGCTGCCCGCGTCGACGGCGCCTCGGAATGGACCATCTTCAGCAAGATCATGCTGCCGCTGATCGCCCCGTGGCTGGCGACAGTCGGCATCCTGACCGCCGTCGAAGCATGGAACGAATACATCTGGCCATCGATCGTCATGAGCAAGCCGGACGAATTCCCGCTGTCGGTGGGCGTGCTGTATTTGCGCGGCACCTTCGGCAGCAGCACGCGCGTGATCGCGGCAGGTACCATCATCACCATAGTGCCGACACTGGCGGCATTCCTTTTCACCCAACGTTACTTCATGCGCGGCATGGACGGAGCAGTCAAATGAGCACACAAGAACTACGAAAAATCGCGGGACAACTGATCATGATCCGCTTTCCCGGCACGGTGCTGGACCAGGCGACTGCCGATTTCATCCGCGCGAACGGCATCCGCGGCGTGTGCCTGTTCCGCGGGAACATGACCGACTCCGTGCAACTGGCCAGGCTGACCGCCGACCTGCGCGACGCCATGGGCCCGAACGCGCTGATCGCCATCGACCAGGAAGGCGGCGCTGTGGTGCGTTCGACCTGGGTGCCGGCGCCGCCTGCGGCAATGGGCTTGGGCGCGGCCGACGATGCCGACCTGGCCTACCGCACCGGCGCTGCCGTGGCGCGCGCCGCCAAGTCGCTCGGCTTCAACTGGAATTTCGCGCCCGTGCTGGACTTGAACAACAATCCGGACAATCCTGTGATCGCCGAGCGCTCCTTCGGCGCCGAGCCGAAACGCGCGGTGGAACTGGCCATGGCCTGGATGGCCGGCAGCCATGCCGAAGGCGTCGCCTGCTGCGTCAAGCATTTCCCCGGCCACGGCGACACCCACGTCGATTCGCACCGCGACCTGCCGACCGTCGACAAGGCATTGCCGGAACTGGACCTGCTGGAGCTGGCGCCATTTCGCACCGCCGCCCCGGTGGCGCCGGCCATGATGACCGCCCACATCGTCTACCCTGCCATCGATCCGGATAATCCCGCCACCATGTCGCCGGCCATCCTGGACGGCATCCTGCGCAAGCAATGGAACTACAAGGGCATTATCATCACCGACGGCATGGACATGCACGCCATCGCCGGCCGCTACGGCGTGGGCAACGCCGCCGTGCGCGCCTTGCTGGCCGGGGCCGACATGGTGATGGCGCTTGGCACCACCGAAACCCAGAACGAAACCCTGGACGCCATCGCGGCTGCGCTGGCCGATGGTTCCCTGTCGCAGTCTGCTGTCGACGAACGCCTGGCGCGCCTTAACGCGCTGGCGCAAGCCTATCCTTGCCAGCAGCGCTCCTATAAGGAAGATGCCGCGGACCGCGTGATCATGGCCGAAGGCTGGCGTCGCGCATTGACAGCACGCGGCAATCCGCAACGTCCCGCGCCGGGCAGCAAACTGCGCCTGGTGGTACGGCAGGATGTGGTCAGCGATGGCGTTTCCGAAGCCGGCGTACCGGCAGCCACCGTGGCCGCTTCGCTGGGCAAGCTGTACGACGTGGACCTGGTCACCTTCGCCGACGCCAACACCTTTGACTGGTCGGCGCTGCCGCAGGATGGCCGCTTCACCGTGCTGGCCTCCACATCGCGCCTGCGCTACGGCGACAACGCCCGCAACAACTGGAAGCCGGACCTGCACCTGGCGTTGTGGAACCCGTACCAGGCGCTGGACATCCAGTCCCCGGCCCTGATGACCTATGGCTTCGCCGCTCCCGCACTGGAAGCCGTCAACGCCTGGCTGTCGGGCGAACTTGAAGCCACCGGCCGCTGCCCGGTTCCCGGCTTTGCTTAAGGCTTAAGGAGAGAAGATGGACGCCGCACGCCACAACCCGCTGAAATGGATCCCCACGCTGTACCTGGCGCAGGGCCTGCCCTACTTCGCCATTGCGCTCGTCTTCGGCCAGATGATGAAGAGCATGAACATGTCGAACGCGGAAATCAGCCACTGGCTGGCCTTCCTCGGCGGCGCCTGGATCTTCAAACCCTTGTGGAGTCCATTCCTGGAACTGGCGTCCAGCAAAAAGCTGGTCGTGGTCAGCCTGCAGCTGTTCGGCGGCGTGGGCCTTGGCCTGGTGGCGCTCGCGCTGCAATTCCCGTTCTGGCTCAGCGCCAGCATCGGCGTGCTGTTCCTGGTGTCGATCGCCTCCGCTACCCATGATATTTCCTGTGACGGGCTGTACATCGCCAGCCTGAACAAGAAGGCACAGGCGCAATACGCCGGCTGGACCGGTACTTTCTTCAATGCCGGCCGATTCCTGGCACAAGGCGGCTTGCTGATGCTGGCTGGCTACCTGGAGAAGACCCAGGGCGTTACCGCCGCCTGGACCGTCATCTTCGGCATCCTCGGCCTGACGATGTGCGCATTGGGCACATATAACCTCTGGGCGCTGCCCCTCAGCCCCAACGCCCGCATGGACGACCATACCGTGGGCGGCGTGGCGCGCACCCTGGTGGAAGTGATTGCCGACTACTTCCGCAAACCGGGCATCTTGATTTCGATCCTGTTCATCATCTTGTTCCGTGCCGGCGAGGCGCAGGTGCAGACGATTGGCCCGCTGTTCCTGCGCGAAGCGCGCGAGGCGGGCGGCCTTGGCCTGAGCACTGCCGAAGTAGGCGCCGTCTACGGCACCAGCGGCACTATCGCCTTCATCATCGGCTCCATCGCCGGCGGCTATTTCACCTCCTGGCTGTCGCTGCGCCGCGCCATCCTGTTCCTCATCCTGGCGATGAACTTGCCGAACCTGGTTTTCTACTTCCTGTCGCACTCCCTGCCGACCGACCTGACCACGATCGGCGTCGCCCTCAGCGTGGAAATGTTCGGCTACGGTTTTGGCTTCGTCGGCGTCATCCTGTACATGATGCAAGTCGTAGCGCCGGGTAAGTACACCACGGCGCACTACGCCTTCTCTACCGGCGTGATGCAGGGGGGCTTTGTACTATTCCGCTGGATCAGCGGCGATATCCAGATGGCGCTGGGCTACAAGAACTTCTTCCTGTGGGTACTGGTGGCTGCCATCCCCGTCACCATCCTGTCGCAGTTCATTCCGATGGAGTCGCGCGAGCGATCCGGCGGCGACGCCGTGCCCGAGGCGGCCTGATTCATGGCATCGGTCTCGCTGCGCAATATCGCCAAGCGCTATGGCGACAATGACCCGGTCATCCAGGGCATAAACCTGGACATCGCGGACGGTGAATTCACCGTGTTTGTCGGCCCGTCCGGTTGCGGCAAGTCGACGCTGCTACGCATGATCGCCGGGCTGGAAGAAATCAGCGGCGGCGAACTGCATATCGGCGGTCGGCTCGCCAACAGCGTGCCGCCGGCCCAGCGAGGACTGGCGATGGTGTTCCAGTCCTATGCGCTGTACCCGCACATGACGGTGTATGAAAACATGGCATTCGGCCTGAAGCTGGCCGGCACGCCCGCCGCCGAATTGCGCGCGGCAGTGGAACGCGCCGCCGCCACGCTGCAGATCGGCCACCTGCTCCATCGCAAGCCAAAGGAACTATCCGGCGGCCAGCGCCAGCGCGTGGCCATTGGCCGCGCCATCGTGCGCAAGCCGCAGCTGTTCCTGTTCGACGAACCGCTGTCCAACCTGGATGCCGGCCTGCGCGTACAAATGCGGCTGGAAATCGGCCGGCTGCACAAGGAACTGGGCACCACCACCATCTATGTGACGCACGACCAGGTGGAAGCAATGACGCTGGGCCAGCGCATCGTGGTGTTCAACGGCGGCAAGGTTGAACAGGCAGGCACGCCGCAGCAACTGTATAACAGCCCGGCCAACCTGTTCGTGGCCGGCTTCCTCGGCGCGCCGCGCATGAACTTCATCCCGGGCGAAGTGATGGCCGTGGGCGCCACGCACGTGGCGGTGCTACTGCCGGGCGGCGCCATCGTCGAAGTGGCGGTCCTGCCCGGCGAGGTCGAGCGCGGCGCCAGCGTCACGCTTGGCGTGCGTCCGGAACACCTGCAATTGCGGGAAGAAGCTTACAATGCGGCCGCTGTCGCGATCAGCCATGTGGAGTATCTTGGCGATCAGTCAATCGTTTACGCGGCCTTGCGCGGCATGGCGGAGGCGCTGGCGGTGAAACTGGCACAGGATCATCCGCTGCCAGCTCCCGGCGCAACTGCCACGCTGTTCCTGCCGCCGGAGCGCTGCATGCTGTTTGCGGCCGATGGCACGGCTTTCGACCGGCCATAATAAATCGTTACAATTGGCTACTTCAGAAAACCGGTCCCATGACGAAATTATGGGAGAATAGACGTTTGCCTCAACCACAAGAAGGATCACATACCATGACCCAACATCGTTTCGCACGTATCGGCCTGCTGCTGGCAGCCATCGGCCTGGGCGCCGTCCCGGCGCTGGTCCAGACCGCACACGCGCAAGACAAACAGGCTGCCGCGGCTCCACAAGAGACGGTGCGCAAAGAGATGGTTAAATTCCTGGACAGCAAAATCCTGGCCCCTCTGCTGGATGCCAAAAAATATGGCGAAGTGAACGCCTTGCTGGACCAGGCAGATGCAATGCCGAACAAATCCTCCTACGAGCAGTATTTCATCAACCGCATGCGCCTGGCCACCGCCCTTGGCATGGGCGACAAGCCCAAGCTGATCGAAATGCTGGAGTACGTGCTGGCCTCGGGCCGCCTGGAGAAAGAAGAGAAGGCCAAGTTCACGCAAGCGCTGGCAGGCTACTACCAGGAACAGAAGAACTACCCCAAGACCATCGAAAACCTGCAGAAGTACGGCGAACTGTCCGGCGACCCGAAAGTGGCGCGCCAGATCATGGCGATCCGCTTCGAATCGGGCGATTACAAGGGCGTGCAGGCCGACCTGCTGAAGAAGCTGAACGACAGCATCAAGGCTAACCAGCCAATGACCCGCGAAGAGCTGCACATGCTGGCCGACGCCTCGCATCGCCTGAAGGACAAGGCTACCTACCTGACGGCGCTGGAAGGCCTGGTGCGCTGGCATCCACGTGACCGCTACTGGTCGGACATGCTGTACCGCACCCGCGGCAAGGAAAACTACTCCACCCGCTTCTCGGCTGACATCATTCGCCTGCAGAAAGTGGCCACCACCAAGATGGAAGAACAGGACTACGTGGAACTGGCCGAAGTCGACCAGCTCGAAGGCCAGTTCATCGAAGGCAAGGCCGCCCTGGATGCCGGCATCGCCAACGGTGCTGTGACCCAGAACGCCAAGATCAAGAAGCTGAAGGGCGAACTTGACAGGCAAGCCGCAGACGACATGAAGAACATCGCCTCCACCGAATCATCGGCCCGCAAGGCCAAGAACGGCACCGGCATGGTCAACCTTGGTTACGCGTTCGTGACCATGGGCCAGTATGACAAGGGTATCCAGCTGATCCAGGACGGCATCGCCAAAGGCGGCCTGAAAAACGCGGAAGATGCCAAGCTGCGCCTGGGCTACTCCTACGCGATGGCCGGCAAGAAGGACGAAGCCATCAAGATCCTGGAAACCGTGCAAGGCGCCGATGGCCGTGCCGACCTGGCGCGCTACTGGATCCTGTGGGTCAACCGTCCATACCCAGCGACTGCTGGCGACGACGAGAAACAAGGCTAAGCAGGACGCCTGAACGTCTATGCAATACAACAAAGCGGGATTGGCTTTCGGGCTCTTCCCGCTTTTTTTCGCCTGCTACCCCCGATTCAATTGAATCACTCTTGCCGTTCACGAAATTCTAGGCTGTAATGGCGGTCCGCATCGTTACAGAAAGAGCAACACCCATGCATGCCCCGCTGTCAGAAAGCGACTTTCACCAGTCCCTGCGCGAACCCCTGCTTAGGTATCACGGCTACGAAGAAAACTTCCATGACCAGCTCGAGACGTTCGAGCATGTGAGGGAACGCCTGCAGCAACCGCCCGAGATGATCTCGGCGATCCCGCTCTATAACCTGATGAACACGACCAAGCGCCTGGCGACTGACGCCACCGCGTTCCTGGTCAACTGCTATAGCGGCGGGCATGACATCGCCCAGCTTCAAGCTTTCTACGACCGTGCGGTCGAACATTGGGAAACCTACGCCCACTACAACCAGGCCTATAACGACAGCAATGATCGCGAGACACCGTGGCCGCATGTTGCGCTGGCCGGTCCGGAGTACCATCAGGCGCTGACCATGGTTTGCCTTGGCCTCCTGCTCGGCAAGCAGGATATGCTGCATCGCCTGGTGCCGCTGATCGACTACCGCAATGAGAAGCGCGACGCGCTGGTCGAACGCTTGCTCAGTTGCTGCGTCGAAGGGCGCGATCCGTCTGTCGGCATCTGCCGCCGCAACCTGCCGTATTCGAAGGTTCTCCCCATCTTTGCCGCGCAGCCCGCCGAACGGCCGGCACTGATGGCGCAATATCTCGCAGAATGGTACGAGGCCAGCCGCCGCGAAAACTATTACGACCTGCACAAATCTGGTTACCAGTTCGTCGGCTACTGGTCGTGGGAGGCGGCCGCCATCACCCTGGTGCTGGGCATCGACGATGCGAGCTATCGCCACCTGCCCTACTATCCGGCGCACATGGCCGCCTTTGCACGCCAGGCCAATGCAGGCAAGATGCCGACGTACGTCGCCGCATCCATCGTGGAAAGCGCCGAACTGGCGCCGCCCGATACGCTCGAAGACCTGGCCATGTTTTGGCGGCACAAGAAGCTGTCCCCTGCCGATTTCGAGCAGCGGCGCCGCTCCAGCCGCATGCGCTATGACAGCTACGAGGAAAACCTGGCGCACTTCACCGACAAGGTCTGTTACGAATGCGCCGACCCGGATCAGTATGACGGAGCACACCTGCTGGCATGGGAGTCCGTGAATCACCTGCGCAATAGCTACAGCGCCGGCCATGCATTGGAGGACCTCAATACTTTTTTTCCGCTGGCTCTCAGCTTTTGGGAAGACTACGCGCGCTTCCTAACGCCATTTACACGGCCGGAGAGCGGCGAGGACGAGGACTGCTACAAGCACTGGCTGGACCTGCAAGACGATGACTATCACACCGGCCTGTCGCTGGTGTGTTTCGCCATCCTGCTGGGCCATGAAGAGAAGCTGGCCCGCATCATGCCTATCCTTGATTATGGCAACCGTCGTCGCGACGCGCTGCTGGAGCAGTTGGTCGCACCTTTCGTGCCTGGCCGCGAAGCCCCGCCAAAAAAATGTACGCGGGGCAGACCCTACTCGCAAGCCCTGCCGATTTTCGCCGCAGCTCCCGAAATGCGCCCCGCCCTGATGGCCGGCTACATGCGTGCCTGGTACGACATGAGCGAAGACGAACCGTATTTCGGCACCAACCGCAAGGGCGTCCAGTTCTTCGGCTACTGGTCGCTGG
This sequence comes from Pseudoduganella sp. R-34, assembly GCF_049904655.1. NCBI lineage: Bacteria > Pseudomonadati > Pseudomonadota > Betaproteobacteria > Burkholderiales > Oxalobacteraceae > Pseudoduganella > Pseudoduganella sp. R-34. Next base: position 2,112,634 of record NZ_CP184572.1, on the reverse strand, counting down.
AAGCCGCAGCCATCAGCTTCGTGCTGGGCATCGACGACGCCAGCTACCGCCAAGACCACTTCTATCCGCGCGAGCTGATCGACTTCGCCCGCTCGCACATCGCATAACCCGGAGAGTCACATGAAAGCTCATCTCCTTGGCGCGCTGCTGCTCGCCATCGGCCTGCCGCTGCACGCGCAGCAATTCATCACCCCACAACGCGACATCACAAGCATTTCGACAAACGGCATGGAACTGCAAATGCTGTACACCGACATCGACAGGAACACGCCCCACACTTTGCGCGCCATTACCTTCTTCCGCGCCAATGACAAGGGTCCAGCACAGCAGATTCCCTTCGAAATCAAGAAGCGCTTCGTCCCAGCGCTGCAACTGGAATCTGGCGCCGATTGCGCCATCAGCGGATTCCGCGCTTTCAAGACAAAGTCTGGCCTGCGTGTGGTTTATGCCGAGCGCGATGGCATGTGGGCAGACGAGCGCCGCGTGAACTTCACGGTGCTGGAATTGAAAAAGAATGATGATCCCGAGACGGTGGACGCACCGGCACTGTCCTTCCGAGAGGTCGGCAAGGTCGCCAGCAAGCGCAATTTCTGCGACGTGAACGAAGCAATGACCGCTGAAGCAGCCCGCCTGTTCAAGTAAATGATGCGCTTTACTGCAGCCCTGGTTGGCGTACTCTCAATTCAAGCCGCTTCTGGTTCTGACATCAATGGCACGTGGAAGTATGAACGCAGCCTCGATCCTCTCCAGGTCATGGATTCACCGAAGCCCCCTGCAAATCCCCATCTGCAAATTGTTGACAATGGGGTCTGGGTGAATGAAAACTGCTCCGGAAAAGCGAACAAGGAGAAGTTCAACTACTCGGAAGCCTTCCAGCTGCTGTTAAAGAATGGCTTCAATGAAGTGAAATTGAAGGATTTCCTGAAGGGGCAGGCTTCATTCGACCTAGGCCCGAAGGCTGTCTACTTCAAATCGGACGTCGGTTCGCCCAAGTGCGGCGACGATTACAAACGGCTTCTGGTCCAGGACGACACCCTGCTCGTTCCTGTTGGCGGCGTTGTTCTTCGCGTTTACCGACGCACGGGCGCCGGCCAGGGCAATTCGAATCCGCCCTCGACGATCGCGGACGGCCATCAATTCTCGCAGCTGCCTTACGATACCCTTGGCTTCTACAAGCTCTGTGCCGCCAACATTACTGGCCAGAGCGGCAAACCCAGTGCGACCACGAAGTGTGCCCCCGTCTATTACCCATATGTGGCAGATAGCGAAAGCAAGAACAGGCTCGCACAGCTAATTGGCAGTAATAACTACGAGAAACGAGGAGCACAGATGGCGCAAGACTACGCTCCTCCGTTTGCGAACAAGCTTCATCCCGTGTATACGGTTTTGCCGCTAATGAAAGACGTGACCGTGGTTCATGTGGAAGACCTCGAGCCGCAGAATGGAGAACGCGAAGTGATGTCCGGCGTATTCCTGTCGATCAAAGACGGCAAGGTGGTCGACCAGGTCGACGCCACGTGCGTCATGAATGAGAACTACATCTGCATGGCGGGCGAAACCAGGCAATACCAGCTTCAGCCGACAGGCAAGTTCAAGCACTTCTAACAAAAGCCCTGGATCGCCACGCGAATGAACCGGTTAACATCCTTCACTCTTCTTTACCTTCTGGCTCTCCTTCCCTGTTCTCATTCGTCTGCCGCGGACCTTTCCGGCACCTGGCGATTTGAAAAGGCCAGCGCTTACTACCGTCATCAGAAAACTGTTCTACCACCCGGCAAAAAGATACTCCAGATCGTCAACAATCGAACCAACTTTGATCCGCGTTGCTTAGGCACGTACCAGCGGAAAAAGTACTATTACAGCGAACTCTTTCAGTTGGCGCTTAAAGGAGGGGTAAGCGAGACTGCCCTGGGCGCCTTCATCAGGAAAGAGTTTGATGTTGCACTCCCCAAGAACGGTTTCTACTACCATCTGGAAGGCCCCTCGCAGGACTGCAGCGAAGAATTCGAAGATGTATTGGTTGACGGAGATAGATTGCTGGTCGCAGCCGGTGGCGAGACCTTTTATAGCTTTGTGCGCGCTGGAGGCATGGCCGCGAACAACGAAGCCCGCCAGCCCGAGTTAGCGGGACTCTCGCCATCTCACCTGCCGTTCGATGCCGAGATTTTTGCAAACCATTGCGAGAGCCATCTGGCCGGCCGCGGCGGAGGTTTGCGGGAAACCAGTCAATGCTCGCCGGTTTTCAACCCCTATATCGCCAGGAAAGAGAGCGCGAACTATATCGCGCAGCTTGTTGGCCACCACGACTATCGAAAAGGTGGCGCAAGTTTTGCCGATGACTACGCAACGCCTTTCTCACACGGCCTGCACCCGGTCTTTAACGTTCTCCCACCATTCAAAGGCATTGTCGTCGTTCGAGTGAACGACCTTGAGGCGGGCGAGAACGGAGGCCGCGATGTCATGGGTGGCGCTTACCTCTCCATTAAATCCGGAAAGGTCGTCGATCAGCTCAATGTACGCTGCAACCTCACTGAAGAATATATCTGCGTCGATGAGGACGGCAACCCGGAATACCAGCTTCTCGAAAGCGGTAAATTCAAGCGAATCAGACCAGCAAATTAATCAAACATGCGGCTTAAGACCACCCTGGCCTTCATCATTTCTGCCTGCTTCGCCAGCACAGGCTTCGCTTACGACTTCGAGAATGCAGTGCCATTGACGGTCGGCGTCCAGCTGGGCGAGACAAGGATCAACGACGTCCGGATTCGCCTGAACGGGCATGAGGTGGAACTGGCGCTCTCTTTTCACAACGCGACGAAGCATCCGCAGTATGCCGGTCTCTACGCCGCGACTCCCCTGTTCGAGTACCTTGGCGAAGGCGAAGCGTATGCAGACAAGACCTTCCGCGATCTGAAGGCGTTCCATGACGGCGCCCCATTGCGCGTAACGAGTACTCAACAGGCCTTCTTCCTCGGGCAGGACATCACCCCTGCCCTGCGCAAGGCTGGCCTTGGCCCGATTTACTCGAACGAGATCCATTGGAAAAAGCTCGAGAAGCTGCCGCTGCTACAGGGCATCCGCATCAACAACTGGCAAAGCCAGGTGACCTTCGGTTGGAGCGCGCGGATTGCGCCCGAATCAACTGCCGTTGAAAAGATCACGTATTCGGCATTGCCTCAGTTCGGGATTGAGGGCCTGGATTCCGACAACTTCTCGCAACTGGTTGAACAGCATTGCGGCGATCCCGAAATGCTGAAGGAGCTAGTCCACCGGGCTGCGCCGGAAGAAACGGGCGTGCTGGCGGAAGTCTTTCAATTCCCGCTGCCCTTCCTGAAAATGGAAAACGCCCATGTGACGATCGAGAAAGCAAGGCGCGGATGGCTGGACTCACGGCCGGTTGCCGTCCTGGCATGTGGCTATGACGGAGCACTCGGCCTTCCGTCGGAAGGCGCGATTCGGTCCGCCAACAATTCCCTCTCAATCCTGATGCTGTCGTTGCTGCCTAGTGCGCACTATGACGAAGGTCGCGCAATGCCGGCGACGAACTGAAGGGGCGCCCCTTCCGAGCTCAGAGCCTCAAGCGCCCATCGCGGCTTTTTCAAGCTTGCTGCGGCTGTACACGCGGCATTCGTTTTTCTTCCAGCGACCTTCGCAGACACGGATACGGCAGCGGGCCGCATCCTGCTTGCCCTGCTTCTTGCATTGGTCGAGCGCCTTCGACAAGGACATGCGGGCGTTTGCTGAAGTGTCGTACTTGGCGTGGGCCACCAGCGCCGCCAGGAGCTGGACGTCATTCTCCTCTTCCGCGGATGGCTGCGTGGCTTCCTGCTCGGACTCCCTGGCTGGTTTTTCCTTGGCCGGCTTGCGTACCGCCTTTGCCGCAGCGGGCTTGCTTGCGGCCGGAGTCCCGCTTTCCAGCATCTGCTTCAGCGATTCTTTTGGCTTGCCGACGACAGGCGGCGGCGATTCATCGATGATGGCTGCGACTTGTGGCGCATTCAAGGCGCCTAGCGGCGAATTGTCTGCTGGCTGTGCGGGCTGCTCTGCTGCACCGGCGGGTGCGGCAGCAGGCGCGGTCGCTGCTGCGGATGCCGGCGCTGTTGCAGGCGCCGCTGCGGCAGCCACTGTTTCGGCAGCCGGTTCACTTCCGCCGAACGACACAAACGCCAGGGCGACGGCGATCAGCAGGACGCTCACGCCGCCGGCAATCCACAAGTGTTTGCGACGCGGAGCTTCCGCAGGCGGCGGCTCAAACGCTGCCGGCGAAGCTGGTTGATTCTCTAGAGCATTTTGCTGCTCGGCCGAAAGCAGGCTTGGACGGCCTGCCGGTTTCCGGGTTTCGTTGCTTGATGACAATGGATTACTCCTGGCAAAGGTTATCATTAATATACTTTATCCCAGGAAAAAGGTGCGCACTCTAGGGCAGACCGCCTTTAACGGGGGCGCGCACGATTGAAATCCAAGTAAAAGCAGATTATCAGAACTTCAAGATATACTTTCCCGCAATAATTTATTGCTAAGGCGACACGCGCCCGCGATGTTATCAAATTAGTAATTTAGATTCCAGAGGTTAATTGTGGTGTTCGTCGCTGTCGTGCTGTATTTCCTGCTGGCTTGCGCGCTGAGCTGGATGGTCCTGTTCCCTGCCGGGCGGGCCTATGTCTCGCGCCGCCTGGAGCTGGTGGGCAGCCGTTTCCAGCGCCGCGTGCAGAACATCGCGCGCCGCGGCGGCGAGCAGGCCGGTGCACTGGGTTCGGAATCGGCCTTGGCCATGCGCCAGGGCGGAAACTTCCTGCGCGAACACAAATGGACCGCGCTTGCGGCGCTGTTCATCATGCTGCTGCCGGCAGTCGTCGCCTGGATGGCCAGCAGCCGCACCATGGTGGGCGGCTTCGATGCGCCGGTGCGCGAAGCGAACCAGCAGGTATCGGAGCTGCTGCACGGTGAGCAGCTGGTGCCGCCGGCTCCCCTGCCTCCGATGCTGTTCATGACACCGGAAGTCGAAATCGTGCGCCCTGGCCTGGTGTCGGCAAGCCGCGACTGGGCCTTGCTGGATAAGGACTATTCGCAGCGCTTGCTGCAGGCGTTCCGCATCATGAAGGAGCGCCATGGCTACGACATGGCCATCCTGGAAGGCTACCGCAGTCCTGAGCGCCAGGACGCGCTGGCGGCGCAAGGCAGCAACGTGACCAATGCCAAGGCCTTCCAGAGCTGGCACCAATACGGCCTGGCCGCCGACTGCGCCTTCCTGCGCGACGGCAAGCTCGTGATCTCGGAGCGTGATCCATGGGCCATGCGCGGATACCAGCTGTTCGGTGAAGTGGCGGAAAGCCTGGGCCTGACCTGGGGCGGCCGCTGGAAGATGATGGATTTCGGCCACACGGAGTTGCGTGTGGACGGCGTGAGAAGGAAATAGGAATTCGGAATGCCTGGAGCACATTTACAAGACGCGGCGCCCTTGCGCTCACGCTGGCCAACAGCGCCCCACCCCAACGTTACGCCTTGCTGGCCGGCCGCCCCCGGCCCCGGCAAATAAAGCGCAATCCCTTAGCTAACCTTGCAAGAGTAGAAAAATGATGCACAGAATCCGGGAAATCCTGACCTCGCGCACCGCCTTCCTTATCTACGGCTGGCTTGCCTTCGCGGCATTCCTGCTAGTGGCGGCGGTGCTGCTGGAATTGCCATACACCCTGGCCTTTGCCGTGCTGGCAGCCGCCCTGCTGCTTGGCATAATGGTCTGGTCGTGGCGTCGCTATCGCGCGCGCCGCGCCGCCACCCAGTTGGGCAGCATGCTGGAACAGCAGGCCGTCACAACGCCGGCCAAGGCCGAGCCAGCGCCGCGCCACGAAACGGAAGCCCTGCGCAAGCGCATGCTCGATGCGATCCAGACCATCAAGACTTCCAAGCTGGGCCTGCGCTCCGGCAGCGCTGCCTTGTATGAGCTTCCCTGGTACATGATCATTGGTAATCCGGCCGCCGGCAAGAGCACGGCGATCGCCAATTCCGGCCTGCAGTTTCCGCTGGCCGGCAGCCGTATCGTGCAAGGCGTGGGCGGTACCCGTAACTGCGACTGGTTCTTCACCACCGACGGCATCCTGCTCGATACCGCCGGCCGCTATGCGGTCAACGATGAAGACCGCGCCGAATGGTTTGGCTTCCTCAACCTGCTGAAGAAGTACCGCAAGAAAGCACCGATCAACGGCATCATCATTGCCGTCAGCATCGCCGAGCTGACCGGCAAGCGCCCGGAATTCGCGATCGAACTGGCCAAGAACCTGCGCCAGCGCGTGCAGGAGCTGACCGAAAAGCTGGAAGTGCATGCGCCGGTCTACGTCGTCTTTACCAAGGCCGACCTGATCAACGGCTTCACCGACTTCTTCCACGATTCCGAAATCGGCGAACGCGACCGCGTCTGGGGCGCCACCCTGCCCTACCACAAGAACCAGCCGAACGAAGACCTGCTGCGCCAGTTCGATGCGCGCTTTGACGAGCTGTATGAAGGCCTGAAGGAAATGAGCCTGGCCAATATGGCCCTGCAATGGCGCGAACGCCTGCCGTCCGGCGTGTTCACCTTCCCGCTGGAGTTCAACTCGGTCAAGGCGCCGCTGCGCACCTTCATCGCGACGCTGTTCGAAGAAAACCCCTTCCAGTTCAAGCCCGTGTTCCGCGGCTTCTACTTCACCAGCGCGCTGCAGGAAGGCGAAGGCGTCTCCGCCACCTCGCACCGCGTGGCGCAGCGTTTCGACCTGAGCCTGCAACGCGAAGAGCACCACGGCAGCGAACAGCAGCATGGCTACTTCCTGCTCAAGTTGTTCCGCAACGTGATCTTTGCGGACAAGAACCTGGTGGCGCAATACGCCAGCCCGGCAAAAGTGCGCATGCGCTATGCGGCCTTCTTCGGCGCGGTGGCGCTGAGCGGCTTGCTGCTGGGCGGCTGGAGCTGGTCCTACATGGGCAACCGCACCCTGGTGGCCAATGTGCAGGCCGATCTCGACAAAGTCGTGAAGCTGCAAAAGCAGCGCCCTGACCTGGCGGCACGCATGGAGGCGCTGGAAATCCTGCAGGACCGTATCGAACAACTGGACCGCTTCCGCGACAACCGTCCACTGTCGGTCAGCCTGGGCCTGTACCAGGGTGCTTATCTGGAACGCAAGCTGCGCGAAGAATACTTCGCCGGCGTTCGTGAAGTGATGCTGAAACCCGTTGGCCAATCCCTGGAAACCTTCCTGGGCGAAGTCAATACCAATGCCGAGCGCCTGCAACCGCTGGCGCGCAATGCCGCTGCCACGCCGGCAGCCGCAGCGGCGCCTGCAGCGCCAGGCGCGACGCCAGGCACTGCGCCTGCAACGCCGGCGCCTGCCGTGGCACACGCCGGGCCGCAGCAGTTCAAGGACGCCTCACCAGAAAACGTGGAAGACGCCTACAACGCGCTGAAAACCTACCTGATGCTGGGTGATAAGTCGCGCGCCGAAGCGAGCCACCTGAACGACCAGCTGACCCGCTTCTGGCGCGTATGGCTGGAGTCTAATCGCGGGGCGATGCCCCGCGAGCAGATGATCCGCAGCGCCGAACGCCTGATCGCCTTCTACCTGTCCGAGATCAACGATCCTTCCTGGCCGACCGTCGAGAACCGCCTGGCGCTGGTCGACCAGTCGCGCAACACCCTGCGCGGCGTGGTGCGCGGCATGCCGGCGCGCGAACGCGTGTATGCGGACGTCAAGGCCCGTGCCTCGACCCGCTTCCCTTCCATGACCGTGGCTCGCATCGTTGGCGACCAGGACCGCGAACTGGTCGTGGGCAGCTATTCGATTTCCGGCGCCTACACCCGTGCCGCCTGGGAAGGCTATGTGCGCGACGCCTTCAAGGAAGCCGCCAACCACGAGCTGCAAAGCGCCGACTGGGTGCTGAAGACCGCCGCCAAGGACGACCTGACGCTGGAAGGCAGCCCTGAGCAGATCCAGAAAGCCCTGGTCGACCTGTACAAGAACGACTATGCCAAGGAATGGCAGAAGTTCCTGCAGGGCGTCGCGATCAAGGACTTGAACGGCTTCGAAGCGGCAGCAACCGCGATGAATCGCCTGGGCGATCCGCAGACTTCGCCGATTTCCAAGCTGGTCACCACCGTGTACCAGGAAACCTCGTGGGATAACCCTACCCTGCTGGACAGCGGCCTGCAGCGTGCCCAGCGCGGCATCGGCGACTGGTTCCGCGAAACCATCCTGCGCCAGAAGCCTTCGCAGGTGAACATCAACCTGCCGGCCAATCCGCAAGGCCAGCCTGGCGCACCGCTGCCGCTCGGTCCTGTCGGCCGGGAATTCGCCGGCGTGGCGCAACTGGTGGTCGTCAAGGACAACAACGCGTCCCTGATGCGCGGCTATATGGATAGCCTGGGCAAGCTGCGCGCGCGCTTCAACCAGATCAAGAACCAGGGCGACCCGGGCCCCGGCGCCAAGCAGCTCATGCAGCAAACGCTGGATGGCAGCGGCTCCGAGCTGGCCGACGCCCTGAAATATGTCGACGAGCAGATGCTGGTCGGCATGAGCGACCCGCAGAAGCAGGCCATCCGTCCGTTGCTGGTGCGCCCACTGATGCAAACCTTTGCTGTCATCGTGCAGCCGACCGAAGCCGAGATCAACAAGGTATGGGCGGCGCAGGTGCTGGAGCCGTTCCGCCGCGACCTGCAGACCAAGTATCCGTTCGCGACCGAATCCAGGCAGGAAGCCAGCAATGCCGAAATCGGCCAGGTGTTCGGTCCTGAAGGCGCTGTGGCGAAGTTCTTCAACACGACCATCGGCCCGCTGGTGGTGCGCCGCGGCGACTCCCTGAGCGCCAAGACCTGGGCCAATATGGGCATTACCCTGTCGCCTGCCGTCGCTACCGCCTTCCCGGGCTGGATTGCGCCGCTCAGTGCGAACGGCGTCGCCAACCAGGCCGCCAGCAGCGAAGAAGCGCAAACCCGCTTCGAACTGCAGACCGTGGCCGTGACGGGCGTCAGCGAATACACCATCGAGATCGATGGCCAGTCGGTACGCTGGAAAGGCCAGCAACAGCCGTGGGTGTCGATGGTTTGGCCTAACCCGCAAGGCGTGCCCGGTTCGCGCATTACCGCCTTCACGCCGGACGGCAGGAAGGTGGTGGTGCTGGAAGAGAATGGACACTTCGGCCTCAAGAAAATGATCGATGCGGCGCAGCGCAAGCGCCGTCCGGATGGCAGCTTTGAACTGAACTGGACCAACGGCGGCGTGACCGTGGCGGCCAACCTGCGCCTGTTGCCTTCGGCGCCTGCTCCGGTTGCAGCACCGGCCCAGGCCAGCCAGGGCTTCCGCAAGCTGCGCCTGCCTGACACCGTGGTTGGCGGCCCGGCCCCGGCCGGCGCCGGTGGCGAACCAGCCATTGCCGCCGCGGGAGGTGCGCAATGAGTCGCGCTGCTGCTATCGGTTACTTCGGCAAGATTCCGAGCCGGGCTGACTTCGTAAAAGGCGGCAGCGACCCGAAAGTGCTGCAGATGATGGACGACTGGATGGCGCGCTCGATGGACATGCTGAGCACCGACGCGCGCTGGAAACTGACTTACGACGCCGTGCAGCCGCTGCACTTTGCGCTGTTCGGGCCGCGCCGCCGCGCGGCGATCGCCGGCCATATCGCGGCCAGCAGCGACCAGTCCAGCCGCCGCTTTCCGTTCCTGATGGCCGGCAGCATCGACGTCGACGAACCGTCGTCTTTTGCCGCCAACAGCCCGCTGGTGCTGAACCGCCTGTGGAACCGCCTGGAAAACCTGAGCGGCGGCGTGCTGTCCGCCGAGGATGCGGCCGCGCCGCTGCAAGCCCTGAACGGCAACACCGTGGAACTGGACACCCATGCCAGCGCCTACGATGCCGCCTTTGCCGATTTCCTCGAACTGCAGACTGTCGGCGGCCTGGATGCCATGCTGGCGCAGGCCGGCTTCACCGGCAGCGTGCGCCAGGTGCTGCTGGCGCTTGGCATCCTGCTGCAACCGGTGATGGCAAGCAGCTCGAGCCGCCTGGAAAAGAGCCTGGTGCTGCCGCTGCCTACCGACCCGATCTACCGCTACCTGGTGGCGGCGTTCTGGATGCACGTGGTCACGCCGTTCCTGGCGCGCGCCGACTTCGAGCTGTCGCTGTTCCTGACACGGCTGGATGACAAGCCGGTGCTGGTGCTCGGTTTCAGCGGCGCCTCGCCGCAAACCCTGCTCAGCATCATGGACCCGCAGGTCGGCGAAGGCCACCATATCGCCTTCGACGAGGTCAATTGGGTCGAGGACCAGGTGAATGAAGACCATGCGATCCAGAGGGTGTCGGCCTACCTCGCCAATCCCGGACTTTCCCTGAAATCTGCGCACGACTCGTTGCGTACTTCCTTTATTGGAAACTGATATGCGTTACCTTCCCCTCCTCCTGCTGTGCGCCGCCTTTGCGGCGCAGGCACAAGTACCCGGCCAGGTGGTCGCCAGCGGCACCGTGGCCGATGAAGCCAGCAAGGCTGCAGTATTGGCCAAGCTGCGCGAAGTCTATGGCGCCGACAAGGTGCTCGACCAGATCAACGTGGGCCAGGTCACCACGCCGGCCAACTGGAGCGATTACGTGCAAAAGCTCATTACGCCCGACCTGAAACAGGTCAGCCGCGGCCAGCTCAAGATCGACGGCACCACGGTTTCCGTGCGCGGCGAAGTCGCCAACGAAGCCCAGCGCCAGCGCATTGCCAGCGACTTTGCCACCCGGCTGAATCCTACCTATACCGTCACCAACGGCTTGCGCGTGTCGGCCGCCGACCAGGGCGTGCTCGATCGCACGCTGGCCAACCGCATCGTCGAATTCGAAAGCGGCCAGGCAGTGCTGACGCCGACCGGCAGGGCCATCCTCGACGAAATGGGCGCCGCGATGCTGAAGCTGAAAGGCCAGAAGGTCGAAATCATCGGCCATACCGACAACGTCGGCCTGCGCGCCAGCAACCAGAACCTGTCGCAGGCGCGCGCCGAAGCAGTCCGCAACTACCTGACCGGCAAGGGCATTGCTGCCGAGACCCTGGTCGCATCCGGCTCCGGCCCGGATCGCCCGATCGCCAGCAACGACACGGTCGAAGGCCGTGCACGCAACCGCCGTATCGAATTCCGCATGGCGCAGTAACCGAGGAGATATCCATGTTTAACGCAGAAACCTTGCTGGCGCCGATCTCGCCGGCACAACCGGCCGGCGACGACCTGTCCTTCTCCAGCGACTTCGACGCCATTGCGCAGGCGCGCCGCTTTGACGACCCTTCCCTGGAGCAGGGCGAATGGGTCACCGAACTGAAGGAGGCCGACTGGGCCTTCGTCGTCAAGCGCTGCAGCACCCTGCTGGGCGAAAAGAGCAAAGACCTGCGCGTGGCGGTCTGGCTGGCGGAAGCCGCGGCCAAGCAGCACCGCATGCAGGGCCTGGGGGAAGCCTTCCGCCTGCTGGCGGGCCTGATCCGTGAATTCTGGAACAACGGCTTGTATCCTGAGCCGGACGGCGACGATATGGAGCAGCGCGTCGGCAACCTGGCCTGGATCCTGGGCCGCACCCCCACCCTGCTGCGTGAAATGCCGCTGACCGAAGGCCAGGGCACGGCGTTTTCCGCCATCGACTTCGACATGGCCCGCAAGCAGGCCAGCCTGCCGGAGCATGCGCGCAATCCGGACTGGCCAAAACTGGCCGACATGGAGACGGCTCGCTCGCGCAATTCGCCGCGCTTCCGCGAACAATTCGCGACCGATGCGCGTTATTGCATGGATGCCCTGAAAGAACTGGAACAGGTGTCCGATGAATTCCTGGGCAATGACAGCCCCGGCTTTGCAGCGGCGCGCGATGCCGTGCAGGCCATGATCGACGCGATGCCGTCGCACGCCAGCCTGCCGGCCACGGTCAGCACGCCGCTTGGCACGGCGCCCGCCGGCGAGCAGATCATCATTGCGCAACCGGTAGCCGGCGTTGCGCCGCAAGCGAGCGGCCCGATTGCTTCGCGCGCCCAGGCCATCACGCAACTGCGCGAGATCGCCAGCTTTTTCCGCCGCACCGAGCCGCACAGCCCCGTCTCGTACTTCGCGGACAAGGCCGCCGACGCCGGTGAGCAGGACCTGCACACCTGGCTGCGCAGCGTGGTGAAAGACTCCAACTCGCTGCAGCATATCGAGGAGATGCTGGGCATCTCCTCGTCCAACTGATCAGACTACGCTGTAGCTGAAATTCCCCTGCTGGTCGGCCGCTACTTCAATGCGGCCGATCGCACTGCCCTCCGCCATTTTCGCCAGCACCGCTTCCGCAATCTCAGGCAGCAAGGTGCCATTCAGGATATTGTCCACATTACGGGCGCCGGAATCGACTTCGGTGCAACGCGCCAGCACGGCTTCGACCAGCGTATCGTCGTAATGGAAGGTCGCCTTGTGGTTGGCGGCCACGCGCTGGCCGATGCGGTCCAGCTTGAGCGTGATGATGCTGGCCAGGACATCGTCGCCCAGCGGATAGTACGGCACCACTTTCAGGCGGCCAAGGAAGGCCGGCTTGAAGGCTTTCACCAGTTGCGGGCGGATCGCCGCTTCCAGTTCTTCCGGTGACGGCATTTCTTCCGCCTCCTTGTTCAGGCAAGCCTGCATCATGGTCGCCGAGCCGACGTTGGAGGTCAGGATGATGATGGTGTTGCGGAAGTCGATTTCGCGGCCTTCCGCGTCGTCCATCACGCCCTTGTCGAACACCTGGAAGAAGAGTTCCAGCACGTCCGGGTGGGCTTTTTCCACTTCATCGAGCAGCACCACGCTGTACGGGTTGCGGCGCACTGCCTCGGTCAGCACGCCGCCTTCGCCGTAGCCGACGTAGCCTGGCGGCGAGCCTTTCAGGCCGGAGACGCTGTGCGCTTCCTGATACTCGCTCATGTTGATGGTCACCATCTTGCGCTCGCCGCCGTACAGCGCGTCGGCCAGGGCCAGCGCGGTTTCGGTCTTGCCGATGCCCGATGGGCCGACGAACAGGAACACGCCCTTGGGCTTGTTCGGGTCGTCCAGGTTGGCGCGTGCCGTGCGCACCCGCTGCGCCACCGCTTCGATGGCGTGCGGCTGGCCGATCACGCGCTCTTCCAGCGCCGGGCGCAGCTTCAGCACGGCCTGGATTTCGTCTTTCACCATCTTGCCCAGCGGGATGCCGGTCCAGCCGGCAACGATTTCAGCCACCACGTTGCCGTCCACCTGCACCGGCACCATCGGCGCTTCGCCTTGCAGCGCGCGCAGCTCCTTGAGCATTGCCTGGATGTCGTGCGCCTGGCTCGCTGCGCCGCCGGCGCCGGCCTGCTGCGCAGATGCCGCCTCGACGCTGGCACGCGCCTCGCCGATCTGCGCTGCCAGCGCCTTCTCCTGCTCCCAGCGCGCTTGCAGTGCAGCCAGTTCTTCCTGTGCCACGCTGCGCAGGCCAGCCAGTTCCTGGAGGCGCTCTTCATGCGCCCCACCGGCCGCCAGTTCGCGCTCCAGCGCGCCCGTCTCAGCTGCCATGCGCTCCAGGCGGCGCTGCAGCGACTCGATCAGCGCCGGCGTGGCGCTCTGGCCCAGCGCCACTTTGGCGCAGGCGGTATCGAGCACGCTGATTGCCTTGTCCGGCAGCTGGCGACCCATGATGTAGCGATGCGACAGGCGCACTGCCTCGGTGATCGCTTCGTCGAAGATGCGCACATTGAAATGCTGCTCCATCAGCGGAGCCATGCCGCGCAGCATGGCGCAAGCCAGTTCCTCGCTCGGCTCCTCGACCTTGATCACCTGGAAGCGGCGTGCCAGCGCGGCATCCTTCTCGAAGTACTTCTTGTACTCGCCCCAGGTGGTCGCCGCGATGGTGCGCAGTTCGCCACGCGCCAGCGCCGGCTTGAGCAGGTTCGCCGCATCGTTCTGGCCGGCCTGGCCGCCTGCACCGATCATGGTGTGCGCCTCGTCGATGAAGAGGATGATCGGCGTCGGGCTCTTGCGCACTTCGTCGATCACGTTCTTCAGGCGGTTCTCGAATTCGCCCTTGACGCTGGCGCCGGCCTGCAGCAGGCCCATGTCCAGGGTGTGGATCGCCACGCCCTTCAGCACGTCCGGCACGTCGCCCTGGGCAATGCGCAGGGCCAGGCCTTCCACCACGGCAGTCTTGCCGACGCCGGCCTCGCCGGTCAGGATCGGGTTGTTCTGGCGGCGGCGCATCAGGATGTCGATGGCCTGGCGGATTTCCGCATCGCGGCCAATCACAGGATCGACCTTGCCGGCGCGTGCGCGTTCGGTCAGGTTGGTGGTGAACTGGTCCAGCGCCGGGGTCTTGCCTGCGGGCTGCTGCATTTCGCCGACCGGATCGCCGCCCAGGTCGCCGTCGCCGCCCGCGCCCGCGGCGCGCGTGGCGGCCGCCGCCTCGGCTTCTTCCGAATTGGCGGTCAGCTTGTCCAGGTGGTGCTTGATATCGTCGGCCTCAAAGCGATGGAACAGGGCCGAGCTGCGGTAAGCCAGCTGCGACAGTTCGGGATCCGTCAGCATGGCCTGCAGCAGGTGGCCGCTGCGGATGAAGACTTGCTGGCCGGCCTGCAGGTCGAGCGAGGCGATCAGCCAGGCGTGCTCGAACAGCTTCGGCAGGCGCGCCGAAAACACCGGGGTGCGCGCATTGCCGCTGCGGAAGCGCGCGATCTCGGCCTGCAGGTCGGCCTGCAGGCGGCTGGTGTCGACTTCAAAATGGCGCGCCAGGGCCACCATGTCGCTGCGCGGGTTCTCCAGCAATGCGAGCAGCAGGTGTTCCTGGTCTACTTCATACTGGCCAAGGCCAACGCAGATGCTGGCCGCGCGGGTGGCCGCATTGCGGCAAGTGTCATTCAGTTTCCCGATCAGGGTTTTCAGGTTGATGCTCATCGAGCGGTCCTCACATTGTTAATCCATGGATGAAGTAGCGGACATCGGTGCGGTCTTCGCTTGCACCCTCGTCCGGTATGAAACTGTCCCAGCCCAGCCGCGCGCCGGCGCCAAGCGACGCCCCGGAGACGTCTTCGGCGCGCAGCACCAGGCAGATTTCGTATTCCAGCGTGACCCCGGTAAACATCGACAGCAGCTTTTCCAGGGCACGCGCAGCAGTACCGCCGGGCAGGAAAGCATCGAAATCGGTGCGCCGCAGCGGGCCGATGGTCAGGCGCATGCGCAAGTCGCGCTGCCAGACGCGCGAGCCGATCATGGCGGTGGCGCCCAGTTGCGCCTGCACGCCGCCCAGCATGGTCTGCTGCAGCGCCGGCACTTCGCACCAGCAGCCGACAAACTGCGTTGCCTTGATATCGACGCGGAAGTATTCGCCCAGCACGCGCGCCATGGTCGACGCCGAAGCCGGACGTTGGCGCAGCGCCGTGGCAAAGTAAGCCAGCGACTCGTCGCGCACCGCACCGGAAACCTGGGCTTCGCGGCCCGACAGCCTTTGCGTCAGCCCCTTGTTGCCAAGCCCGCCCAGCGCCAGCAGCAGCGGCAGGAACCTGTCCTGCCCATCGACCTGGTATTTGAGCTCCAGCCGGTACTTGCACCAGGCTTCGTAGAAAAGCGACAGCGAGCGGGTCGAAAACGCATCGAGGAAGGCGCGCGGCCCCTCGTCCTTCGCGTACAGCTGGTGCGCCGCAATGGATTCCGTGTAATGCGCCGGCAACGCTCCCGAGCTGCCCAGGAAGCCCATGAAATTGGGCGTCATGCGCAGGTAGCGCAGCTGCTTGCTCTGCAAGGCATCCGCCAGCGCCGGCGCGGTAGGCAGGATCTCGCGCGGCTCCGGATGCAGCGTTTCGAGCTGGCTGGCCGGGAAGCGCAGCGTCACCGAGTTCTGGAAGCGCATGAAGTTGGCGATCGCGCCCTCCTGCGCCACGCCGTTGCGGCGCAGCCATAGCTCCACCATCCGCACCGCCTGGAAGAACTGGAAGCGGAACGGCTCGGCGAACAGGCGCTCGATTACAGCAGGCTCAAATCGCCGCTTCGCGGTGTGCATCGCAGCAGCTCCTCCCCAGTCCTCTCGGCCACGACGACCAGTTGCGTAAAGCTGTTGGCATGCACGTACAGGCCCAGGAAACGTTCAATCACCTGGGCGAATGCATGGATGCCGCTGCCGACGAAAGCTTCTTCGTCGATCGTCAGCCGCACTTCCATGCCGCGCACCACGCAGGCGAACGGGTTTCCCGCCAGCCAGGCGTTGGCCGGCTTGTATTCCACCGATTCCAGCCCGCGAATCTGGCGCTGGGTCGCCGCCGAGCGCGGCAAGTCGTACAGTCCCAGCATTTCCTGGAAAGCCTGCAGGCCGCCGCCCGACAGCGACAGGTGGTTCAGCGACAGGTGCGACACCAGGCGCCAGTGCGCCCCATGTCCGCGCTCGAAGCGCTGGGAAGGCGTCGGCTTGCGCAGGAAGCTGATGCTGCGCACGCTGGAGCCGCCTTCCAGGAACAAGTCGCCGCCGCGCAGGCCATAGGCCAGCGATGCCGGCAAGTCGCGGTTGGTGCAAGTCAGTTGCAGGCTCAGGGTATCCGTTTCCACCTCCGCCGGATCGAAGTCGATGTCGACAACGGTGATCTCGGTCTCATAGCCGGGGCTCTTGTGCGCCATCTGTTCATCGCGCCGCATCACCCAGTAATGGCCATGCTTTTCCGGCGTCTCGCCGTGGCGCAGCGAGTAGAACGGCCGGAACTCGACGATCGATTCGCCCTGCGGGGTCTGGCGCACCATGCGCACCGCGTCGATGGAGTACACCTCGTAGGCATAGGCGCGGCGCGCATCGGCCAGCACTGGATAGCTGGCGGCCGTATGCGAGATGCGAATCGGCTCGCCGCGCTGCTGGAACAGGTTGACCACCGGGGTGCAGCCCAGCAGCAGGTTGTTGGTCGACAGCGTTGCAAGCATGCGCGCCACATGCGAATCGGGACGGATGCCGTTCATGGCGATGTGCAGCGTCAGGCGCTTGGTGCCGATCGGCAGCAGCGCGCACAGGGCAGCGAGGTCGATATCGAAGAAATTGAACTTCTCGGGGAAGCAGAAATACTCGGTCAGCAGGCGGTAAGCCTGGTGCGAGCGCGCCGAAAAATCGATCAGCGCATCTTCCTCCTCGAAGCCTGCGGCCGCGACGGGAATGCGCGCCAGCGGCAGCCAGCGGCCGTCGCCATCGCACTCGACCCAGGCTTTGGCGCTGCGCATGAACAGCGCATCGCGCAGGGCGGCGCAGAACGAGGGTTCGCCGTCGATGAAGACGCGCAGGCCCGATACGCCCATCGCAGGCAGGCCAATCTGCTCGGACACCGAGTCGATCGTGATCGCCAGGCCGGCGCCGGCGCCCGGAGGCAGTTGCACCGATTCCGGCGAGGCCAGCGCCGCGGTGAACGAGGCGTGGCTCAGCGCAACGGGCGCTACCGTCACCGGATAGGAAGTGCGGAAAGTGCACGCGACGCCGTTGACGGGCCGCGTGTTGAGCACCGTTCCGCGCGCAATCTCGCTGGCCGCCGTCAACTGGGCGGCGGTGGTGGCATAGTCCATGCGCGCGATCGAGCAGGACGGGAATGGGCGCAGGTAGTGCGGATAAAGCACCTCGAACAGTGCTTCGGTAAATTCGGGGTAATCGTCGTCCAGGCGCTTCGACACGCGCGAATTCAGCAGCGCGAAGGACTGGATCATGCGTTCGATATGCGGGTCTTCGCATACCTCGCCGCCAATCAGCAGGCGGCCAGCAATCTTGGGATAGCGCTCGGCGAATTCGCGTGCATAGCGCCGCAGGAAACCCAGTTCGCGCTCGTAATACGGCAGTAACTCTTCCAAATCATGCTCCCGGCAGCGCGCGGCGTGCCTTGCTAATCGTGTATTGCAGGCTGGATGGCTGCAGGACCGCGTCGAAGTTGACCGGCTCCTGTGCCGCGTGCAGCACCAGCAGCGCCGTAATGGCGAAATTCAGGCGGTCGATGCCGCCCTCTTGCATTTCAAGTGAGGCTCGTACATTGCGCAGGCGCGGCTCATGCCGTGCAATGGCACGTTCCAGCCCCTGGCAAATGGCAGCGCGGTCGTCCGGGCTCGCCAACGACATGCCGGCGAAATCGTTCAGCCCATAGCTGACGATGGAACGACCGCACTCCGGAAAGCGTTTGAGCAGATGCTCAGGGATGACGGTTCGGGTATTCAGCAATGCTTCCAGGTCGCGCGCGACGGAGTCCTTCATCTCGTCGAGCGACATGCGGTAGACGGCCGCACTGCCGGAGCCATCACCAGGCTGGAGCAACCGGTCCATCAGCCCCGGCGCAAATCCCCTTACCGTCATTCAGTCCCCGCTTAAGCTACTTTATTGGTCGACAGGTCCCAGCCGCCGGAGGTGTTGCCGCCGGTGCCGCCGTTGACTTTCTGCTGGGTGTACTTCCACTTGACTTTGGAGTATTTCAGCGAAACGTCTTCGCCCAGGATGTCGCCCTGGCGAACTTCTGGAGCGACGCTGGAGATCAGCACGTTTTCCAGTTCGATTTCGAAGTACTTGACGCGGTCGCCCTGGCCGTCAGCACGCATGAATTCGATTTTCGCTTTTGGCAGGGTTTTGCCCGAGGAGCAATTCTGCAGCAGCAGTGGCGAAGCCAGGTCGGCCAGCTTGTTGATGACGATATCGCGGTGCTCGGTGCGTTCCGCGGTATGGCCGCCGCCAGTAGATGCGGTGGCCGACTTTGGCTGCAGGACTTCCCACTGGACGGATTTGACTTCGATCCAATCCTTGTGGGCGGTATCGGTGGACTCGCCTTTGATACCGTCGATTTGCAGGTAAACGTCGATTGCCATGGTATTCCTTTCTGTGTTTAAAGATAAAAATTACGACTTGGTCGATTGCGGCAGCTCCGCGACCAAACGGAGTGAAACGGACAGCTCGTCGAGCTGGAAGTGGGGACGCAGGAAGGACACAGCGCGATACACGCCTGGACGGCCAGGCACTTCAGACACTTGCACGTTAGCTTCACGCAGTGGGAACTGCGCTTTTTGCTCTTGGCTGGCGTTGTCGTCCAACAGCACGTACTGGGTCAGCCAGCGGTTCAGGTAATCCTCCACGTTCGAAGCAGCCGCGAAGCTGCCGATCTTGTCGCGCATCATGGCCTTCATATAGTGGGCGATGCGCGATACGGCGAAGATGTACTGCAGCTGGGCCGACAGCACGGCGTTGGCGTTGGCAGCGTCGGTGTTGTACTTGCGCGCTTTCTGCGCGGACTGCGCGCCGAAGAAGGCCGCGTAGTCGGTATTCTTGCAATGCACCAGCGAGATGAAGCCAAGGTCGCTCAGCTCTTTCTCGCGGCGGTCGGTAATGGCGATTTCGGTCGGGCATTTCAGCGCGACTTCGCCTTCGTCGGTCTTGAAGGTGTGGGTTGGCAGGTCTTCCACCAGGCCGCCGCCTTCCACGCCGCGGATGGCTGCGCACCAGCCGAAGTCCTCGAAAGCGCGGGTCAGACGCACGCCGAAGGCGTAGGCGGCGTTACACCACAGGTATTTCTCGTGGTCGGTGCCGTCCACGTCTTCCACGTAGTTGAAGCCTTCCACCGTGGCGCCATCGGCCGGGTTGAACGGCAGGCGGCCCAGGAAGCGCGGCAAGGTCAGGCCGACGTAGCGCGAATCCTCGGATTCGCGGAACGACTTCCACTTGGCGTATTCCACGGTGTCGAAGACTTTCGACAGGTCGCGCGGCTTGCCCAGGTCGGCGTAGGTCTCCAGGCCGAACAGCTCGGGCGAAGCGGAGCTGATGAAAGGCGCGTGCGCGGCAGCCGCCACGTGCGACATCTGCTCGATGAAGTACATGTCTTCCGGCTGGCGGGTGATTTCGAAATCGCCCAGCAAGGCGCCGAACGGGGCGCCGCCGAAGGTGCCGAATTCCTCTTCGTAGACCTTCTTGAACATGGAGCTCTGGTCGAATTCCAGCGCGCCCTGGAAGTCCTTGACCAGTTCCTTCTTGGTCGCGTTCAGCATCTTGATCTTCAGGCCGGTGCTGGTCGCGGTGTTCTTGACCAGGTAATGCAGGCCGGTCCAGCTGCTTTCCAGCTTCTGGAATTCCGGTGCGTGCATGATGACCGACAGTTGCGAGGAGATCAGGCGATCGAGTTCCGCCACGCGGGCGTCGATGGTGGCGGCCAGGTTATCCGACACCACCACGGTGCCGGCCATGACCTGCTGCGCCAGTTCGGAGATGATGTCTTTCGCACGTGCGTGCTCGCTGGTCGACTTGGCGACCTTGCTCTGCTCGACGATCTGGTCGAGCAGGTTTACTTCTGCGGTGGCCAGTGCACCGGCGGCGTTCAATTGTGCCGACATCTCATTCTCCTTGTTCAGGCTTCTGGCCCAACTCGGCCAGTTTCTCGGTGCTGCGCAAAACGTCGTTCAGCAAGTCTTCCAGCTTGTCATTGCCGGCCAGCTTGTTGCGCAGGTCGGCCAGCTTGTTGCGCGCTTCCAGCAACTGGCGCAGCGGCTCCACCTGCTCCACCACCGACTCCGGACGGAAGTCGGAAATGGCCTTGAATTTCAGGTCGACGCCGAACTGGCCTTCGCCGCCCAGCTCATTCGGCACGCGGAAGGCAGCGCGCGGTTCCACGCCCTTCATCACTTCGTCGAAGTTGTCGCGGTCGATGTTGACGAAGCTGCGATCCTTCAGGCGCTTCTTCTCCACCTCGGAATTGCCGCCGAAATCGCCGACAACCCCCATCACAAAGGGCAGTTCCTTGTTTTCGATTGCGTCGCCGATTTCCACGTCATAGGTCATCTGGACCCGTGGCGGACGGATTTTCTGCAGGCGCTTCTGGACGCTTTCGTTCTTGGACATGGCTTCTCCTTCTTTGGACTTGGTGGTTATTTCAGTGCGCCGAATGGGTCGGCGCTAGGGGTCGATGCAGGCGTCCGGGCAGATTGGGCCCTGGTCCGGACGGCATTGGCAGCGGCATTGGCGGTGTTGTTGCTGCGCGCCTGCGGCTTTTTATCGGTATTTGGCACCAGCACGGTTTCGCCCAGGCTCTCGCGCAGCAGCTTGGCCAGGTCCTGGGATTCGGTACGGATCGAACCGGACAGGTTGTTCTGGCGGCTCAGGTCACCCAGGGCACGGGTGGACAGGCGCAGGCCGGAAATGGCGATGATGCTGTTGGCCAGCTGGTCGGATGGATCGCGCACCAGGATCTCCTGGGCGCTCACGATCGCTTCGCCATATTGCCCTGCGTCATAGCGGGACTGGGCGATGTTCACCCATGGCGACTTATCGGCAGGGTAGGCGTTGGCAGTTTCCTTCCACAGGGTGATGGCCTGCTCTTGTTTACCGGCCACTTTGGCTTCGGTAGCCCGGGCCAGCATGTCTTCCAGCTTCGGTTTTACCGGAACGGCAACTTTAGCGGTATCCATGGTCTGGCAGGCAGACAGGGAAGCAGCGATTGCTGCGATGCACAAAATACGGGAGATAACAGTGATTTTCTTCATAACTAACCTCATCGAACGGACAAATAGCTTTTTTACAATAATTGCATCGGACGAACGTTAGCAGAAAAAAAATATTACCTACGCACAATTGAATCTCACCAATTTCCACATCCCCGCGCACGATTGAGCCTTTTAATACAGGCTTTCTCAGGAAGTGTTATTGTTCTGGCACTTACCAGAAAACAATTATCAGAAGGATCACAGATGGCCAGCAAGGTGTTATGGGGCGAAGGTCTGTTTTTGCGCCCTCAGCATTTCCAGCAGCAGGACCGCTATCACGAGCACCGATTGCATCGCAGCGTAAAAGCCGTGCATCCGTATGCGTGGGGCGTCGATCGCCTGTCGATCGACATGGAAGCCCTGGCGCATAACACGCTGCGCCTGCTCGAACTGTCGCTGGTATTGCCGGATGGCGAATTGATTGAAGCGCCGGGCCATGACAACCTGCCGGAAGCGATCGACCTGGGCCAGCTCGCGCAATCGCAGCACAGCGTGACCTGGTACGCCGCCCTGCCCGTGTTCAAGCATTTCGGCGGCAATTTCGCGCAAGCCGGCCAGCCCGCGAATGGCGCCCGCTTCTCGCAAGCGAATGCCGAGACGCCCGACCTGTACACCCAGGCTGCGCAAGCCGAACTGGCCTACCTGAAAAAATCCCTGCGCCTGGTGTCCGATGCCGAACCGCGCGAAGGCTATGTGTGCCTGCCGTTGCTGCGCCTGCGCCGCCTGTCCACCGGCGGCTTCGAACTCGATCCGAGCTTCGTGCCGCCAAGCCTGACCATTCGCACCGCCCAGCCCTTGTTCCTGCAACTGCGCCGCCTGCTCGATGCGCTGCAGGCCAAGGTCAATGCGCTGTACGGCCACCATCGCGAGCCTAGCCGCAACGTGATCGAATTCCGCAGCGGCGACATGTCCACTTTCTGGCTGCTGCATACCGCCAGCACCGCCTTCGCTTCGCTGTCGCACTACTACCATAACCCCGAGCTGCATCCGGAACGCCTGTACGAACAGCTGCTGTCGCTGGCGGGCGCGCTGATGACGTACTCGCGCAGCTGGTCGCTGTCGGACTTGCCGCCTTATCGCCACGACGATCCGGGGCCCGCGTTTTCGCAGCTTTACATGATCGTGCGCGAACTGCTGGATACCGTGATTTCCTCGCGCTACTTTGCCATCGCCCTGTCGCAGCCGAAGCCGGCTCACCACCGCGGCATGCTCGATTCCGGCAAGATCAGCGAAGACACCACCTTCTACCTGGCTGTCGGCGCCGAGATGCCGGCCGTCGAACTGGTGGAAGTCGTGCCGTTGCGCTTCAAGGTCGGCGCACCGGACGACGTCGAAAAGCTGGTGCTCTCCGCCATGCCTGGCGTGCGGCTGGCACATGCGCCGCAAGTCCCGGCCGCGGTGCCGGTGCGCCCGGACACCTGCTACTTCACCCTGGACTCCAAAGGCCCGTTGTACGAGCGCATGCTGCAGGCCCAGTCCATCGAAATCTATGCCCCGGCCGGCATGCGCGAATTGAGACTTGAATTGATTGCCGTGAACTCCTGAATCAGAGCAGAACATGAACACCATCGCCCCACCTTCACTTATCGCCGAACCAGTTGCCGCACCGGCCGCCAGCGGCTCCTTGCTGGACATGATGTACGACGGCTTCTACGCCCTCTTCATGCTGAAAAACGGCAGCGCGCCGCAGGACCACGCCGAGTTCCAGTCGCGCATGACGCGCTTTCTCGACGACTTCGGCCGCAATGCGCGCAAGAAGAACGCCTCTGCCGACGATATCGACGCCGCCAAGTACGCCTTTTGCGCCGCGGTCGACGAGATCATCCTTCGCTCCCACTTTTCCATCCGCGATGCGTGGGAACTGAAGCCGCTGCAACTGACCCTGTTCGGCGACCAGCTCGCCGGCGAGAACTTCTTCAACCGCCTGGATGCGCTGCGCACCCGCAGCAGCGAGCACGTGGAAGCGCTGGAAGTATTCCATATGTGCCTGCTGCTTGGCTTCCAGGGCCGCTACATCCTGGAAGGCTCGGAAAAACTGGGTTACCTGACCAGCCGCCTGGGCGACGAAATCGCCCACATGAAGGGCCGCCGTCCCGGCTTCGCACCGCACGCCGAACGTCCCGACCAGGTCATGCACAAGCTGCGCAGCGACCTGCCGCTGTGGGTGCTGTGCTCCGTGTTCGCATTGATTTCCGCGCTGGCGTATATCGGCCTGCGCACTTCGCTGTCCAGCCATACGGCGCAGCAAGTGAGCGCCTATAACGACGTCGTGCGCATGGCGCCGCGACAAGCCCACGTCACGATTACCCTGCCGTAATGCGCTTGCTGCCGGGACAGCCTGTCCCGGCAAGGCCGCCTGTTTCAATGAAGAGAATCCTGTTCGCCATCATCCTGCCATTCGCCTGCTGCGCCGCCATTGCCAACCCCGCGGATAAATTTCAGCGCGAAAGCGAAGCGATGAGCGAACGCATCAAGCAAGGTGATAACGATAAGCAGCGATGGGCACGTATCTCGCTTTATTCGGATTCGGAGGCCCCTGAAGACTTGGCTATGCCACTGGTCAAGGACGTCGGATTGTGGATGAAACTTGATCCGTCGCGCGGCCATCTTGAATTCAGCTCCAAAGGAAGCGTCCAAGTCTTCGCCATCGCTGCAGCGCGCAATGCGAGGCGCACGGTCTGCGCCAAGTACAACTTACGTGTAATCGATGCATCGGCAAAACATGCCCTGCTGCGACGCGTTTGCAACGAATACGAATATCGTCCTAATCACTTTTTAGCCAGCGTCGACTACTTCATTTACGACGCAGAGACGGCCTCGATGCGTGCAATTTGGCATAACGAGGTCACGAATCAAGGCGCGCCGCTGCCCGTTGCAAAACCGGTTCCAGTATTACGCTCGCTTCCAAACGGTTA
Organism: Pseudoduganella sp. R-34; assembly: GCF_049904655.1. Taxonomy (NCBI): domain Bacteria; kingdom Pseudomonadati; phylum Pseudomonadota; class Betaproteobacteria; order Burkholderiales; family Oxalobacteraceae; genus Pseudoduganella; species Pseudoduganella sp. R-34. Next base: position 2,088,271 of record NZ_CP184572.1, on the reverse strand, counting down.
CCGATTTGACTGGAAATCCGAACGCATAGGCAACAATTCGGAAGGACCTGCGGAAATCCACACGAGCTACTTGCGAAATGGCGCAGGCAATCTGACCTGCATCGATAACGCCGCAACTGAAGGCAAAGGCACTGAGGCCGGCTATTGTGAGGGGGAGCGGCCGCCTCTCGTCACGTCGAGACATATCAACGACTAAACTTGCGAGTAACCTGATGCGCATGATCACAGTACTCGCTTGCTTCGCAGCTTTTTCTGCGCAAGCGACCGGGTTAAAAGACTTCGGTTGCGCGGCCGGCGCCAAGCAACAGCAGCCAGGAGCCTCCCTTTGCCTGCCTGGCAGGACACTGACGCTGGACTATCAGCCGAAAGCCCGCACTGTCAGCATCGCAGTCAACGGCCGCTCGCATACGGTAGAACGAATCGACATGAACTACGGCCCGGAATTGATCGGCATGGAAAGATACATCCGATTCCTGCCTTTGGCATTGCAGCCATACCTGTCACGCAATGTGGTCCTGTTCAATTCCGTGGTTCGCAGCAGCGGCGGCGAAGGCATGGGGCAGTGTGGATCGGGTGGCGAGATGTTCGTGAATGCCCTGAGCATCAGCGATGCGAAAGTCAAAGTGCTCGGCAAGGTGCAAGTCGAGAGCTGTTCTCGCTCGATTTTCCCCGATCATATGGAAAATGAGACGGCTTTCTCCGCATATTCCATCCGGGATGGCAGGCTGGCGGTCAAGTTCAGCAATTACCCGGAAGTCGAGGGCTCGCCAACTGGCATACTGTCCGACGATTTTCGCCAGTTTGAATTCTCGCAAACCGATCAATGAAGATCCAAGCCCATTTGACGTTTCTGCTGGCATGCCTGGCAGCTAGTCCCGCCTCGGCCGTAAACACCGCCGCGACCGAGACACTGCTGGTCTTTGATCATTCGCACCTGATCGCCACCACTTCCAACAAAGGCATTCGCGGGTCCTTCAGCATGACGCACCAGGTCCTGCATTTTTCCTGCAGCTTCCTGTTCAAGGAGACCGGCCGTCGAGCCAATTCTCCTATCGTCATTAATTCTTTTCCCATTCAGGATGGAAGCAAGGAAGATGACATCCCGGGCAGGGTTTGGGAGAAGAACGGAGAATGGATCATTCAGACCGACGAACCGCAGGCCGGTTGCGGTAGCGCCGCTGGAACTTTTGACAAAGGCCCGGACGACGACCATCCGACACGCTACACCATCTTGAAGAAGATGCCAGCCATCGGTATTCGCGTTGTTCTGAGAACGACAAAATTTAACGACAAAGATGGCGGCGCCATTAAGGAACGAAAGGGCTTGCTCGTTGCAGGCGACGTGGTCGCAGCCCTAGAAGGCGACGATTCCTATACGCGCGTTCGATACGTACACCCTGCAACCGCCAAAATCACAACTGCCTGGGTACGTACGCGCGACTTGGGCAATCCATTCACCGAAACCAGAAACATGGATCAAAGCGGCCCGGTCAACTTCGACAAAATGGACCCAAGGGAGCTTCCCACCACTGTTCCGATGTCGCCAGAACAGCGGGAGCATTTGACCCTCATTACGCAAACGATGCGTGAGGTGATCGAAAACAAGAGGCCACTGCAAGAATCCGATCCTGTGTTCGGTGAGGGGAGGTACTTTTGGCCGAAGAAGCCAGGAGCTCCCATCAAAACAGCACTGTGGTTCGGAGTGGAGAATTTTGGATTCAGGTCGATCTCCGTGGACTTTCATCGCAAGACTCCGAAGAGTACTTGGGAAAGCGCGACACTGTCCGTGCACCCGAGGAATTTCCCCATCGGTGTGTACAGTATGGGCTTGCCAAAGACGTTCTTCGCCGACCTGGTTTCGACCGGCTCCTTTCCCGAGAAACGGGAACACGAGCCGGTCACGAACGTGAACGTGTTTGAATTTGCGCTCCAGCGCAATGCGAACATCAAGTTCAGGTTTGAGGCAAGGCCAGACGTTTCCAGTGTGAGCGAAAAGTATCCACGCAGTTTTCACGCTCTAACGATTAGTGCCAGCCATGATAAGACTGAGGCAGTATTCAACCGGATCGGAATCCAGAATTGAAAACCCTGAATCGAATTCTCATTGCCGCCACCATCTTCCTCCTCTGCGGATGCTCCTTCGGAGACCCGAAGCCGCAGTCGGAAGACATTGCCGCGTTGCGCGCAATCGTCAATCTCCCGATGGAGGTCAAATCCGCCCGCTGGGAGATCTTTGGAACTCCCGACGACTCCGGCTGGGTGCCTGGCCCCACTGACTTCCACACCTTAATCGCGGAGCTGGAGCAGGAACAAGACTGGTTCAGCTCCCTCAAAGAGCCGGCCCGGGAAATTTTCATTGTTCCCGAAGCCGCGCGTCCCTGGCTCACCAGGGAATTTCGCGATCTCCTGAACAGGAACAAGAATTCGACAGCAATTCTCTCCAGCCGCGCCAATTGCAGAAAATATGTGACGACGGTCACGAAGTCTGGCCGAGAGCTTGTTGGCGTTGCCTGTAACTCTTCTGGAAAGATATTGGTGTATCTGCCCTTGGCCCCTCAAGTTCATGAATAATCTCCTGGGCCTTTTAATGGCCGCTTGCTGCACATCCGAAATCCCTGCCATGCTCAAGGAAGGCTTGAAGCCAAACGAGCAAGTCGTATCGTTGGTTCGCTACAGCGACCACCATGGCGACCATACGCTCCTGCTGACCGAACGGGAACTGGCGTCCAAAAGCGGTGCTGGAAAGGCCTTCAACCTTGCCGCCATGTCGTTCAACAAGAACGGGGCGCGGGAATGGATCGTCCGGGATGGCGCAGAGTGTCCCGCAGGTTCCGGAGCAAAGCCGACATTCTTCCCCAATGCCGCCCCGGTGACAGATCTTAATAACGATGGCACCGCAGAAGTAACCGTCGCATACAGCCTGACTTGTGGAACAGAGTCGGAGCCATCGGAAATCAAAGCCATCATGCGCCAGGGCGACGACAAGTACGCGATGCGGGGACAGGCACTTGTTTTCACGTCCGCCCAGCCGGTAAGCGGCGGAACGCCAAAGCCGGATGCCGCATTGCTGCTGCCGGAAAACGCGGCCTTCCTGGATCACCTGCGTAACATCTGGAACGAAACTTCCGGCAGCGTCGCACGCGAGAACGCGCCACGCTCCCCATTGCAGGAGCTGGAAGGCGAATACAGCCTTCATTCGTCACCAGACAAATGGGGCTATAACAAGGCGCACATCTCCATCAAAAGGCTGGATGACCGCCATGTGAAAATCCTGCTCGCCTGTGAATGGAAGCACACGCCGAAGGCTGCATGTGACGACTATTTTTTTGCAAAGTGGCACAACGACGGTGTCTATCTGCAGGACCGAAACACGACTGTCAGGCGCATTTACTTCAGTCCAGCGCCGCGCGAGATCGCCCTGGCCATGGTGAGCGTTGATGGACAACGCCTGTATAAGCTTGATTCGTTCAGGCCGGCCAGTGGCCCGCCAAGCGATGGAACGCTGTCCAGGCGACTGAAGCGCGCGCAGCAGATTTCCGTTAGTCCGGAAAACTTGCGAGTCTTCGGACCGTACAACGAATGGAAATATGAAAACAATCGCCTCGAGTTCGTGAAAACTACACCTTGATGTAGATTTTCCGTTTGTCCAGCCAATAGCCCACCAGCCAGCAGGCAAGCATGAAAAGCAGCGCAAACGCCAGCGAGGCGGCTCTAGGGCTGCCGACCGGCTCCAGCGCTGCGGCCAAGGGCGCGTAAGTGCCGGTTTTGTCCAGTGCTACCACAGCCACTTGCGACAGCATGTAGATGAACAGCGTGTTTTTGCCGAACACTTCGAAGAAGTAGGTCCAGCGCCTGGCGCCGCGTACTTCGATGATCCACGCTAGCGCCACCAGCACGAGCAGCGCGGTACCGGTCGACAGAAGCACGTAACTGCCAGTCCACAGTTTCTTATTGATCGGCAGCAGCGGAGCCCAGCACAGCGCCAATACCGACAGCACGACGCCAGCGCCGGCCAGCACACCGAGCGTTCGCACGGTCGCGCCATGCCCGCGCAGGTAGCGGCCTGCGAAATATCCCCCGATGACATTTACCGTGGCGGGCAAAGTTCCGAGCAGGCCTTCCGGATCGAAGGGAAGGCCCTCCCCTTGGTACAGGTGGCCTGCGCCAAATATCCAAAGGTCGACAGCCCGGCCTGCATTGCCTTCGAGGCTATAGTCACCAAACAGCGCCATGACCAGCCAGTGGCCGAGCAAAGCGACGACACTGAACACCACTGCACCACGCTCGCCGAGATAATGCAGCACCAGCGCGGCGATGCCGAAGCACAGGCCTATGCGCTGCAACACGCCCGGCAGGCGCACCTCGCTTAAAGGCCCGCCCAGCTTGGGCAATAGGCATAGCAGCAGGCCGAGGGCAACGATGGTAATGGTCCTCTTGGCAATCCTGGCCAGCACGGCCGCGCCACCCATGCCTTCATAGCGCGGAAGCGTGAACGCAAGCGCGTTACCAACGACGAACAGGAAACTCGGAAATACCCAATCAGTCAGCGTGAACCCGTGCCAGGGCGCATGCAACAAGGGAGAGTAGACGTGGCTCCAGTCACCCGGCGTATTCACGATAATCATCAACGCGACCGTCAGGCCGCGCAGGACGTCCAGAGACTGGTAACGGGCTGCGGCAGTCATTGTGAAGCCTCCCGCGGAATTGCCGCAGCCGGCGCCAGGATGCGCCGGTAGGAGCCCGCCGCTACGTTCGCCATCGAGCTGCAATTCGCTTCCGCCCCCTTGGACGGCTTGCCGCAAGGCTGGTCGCGGTCAAGCGACCAGAAATGGACTCCCGCCATGCCCATCTTGCGCACGGCAGTAACTGTGGCGCGCGCATCGTCCAGGGTGTAGACATTTTCCGCCACATCGTTCACACCAATCATGGGTGTCAGTTCAATCTGTGCGAACGGCACTTTGTACTTGTGATGTACATTTTGCGCGGCCTGGATGGCGGAAGCGGCCATATCGCAGCGGGCACGCCGCACTACGCATACTCTACGGCTGGCCGGCCCGAAATCCATCACCATCAGGTTCAGCACGTAATCCTGCACGCCATGCGTGCGCAAGGCGGCCAGCACCTGTTCTCCCGTTTCATTCAGGCTGCGCGCGCTGCCGTCCGAAGCGGCATGGGTGGCAATGGTGAAACTGAACCGCAGTTGCGGATGCGCCCTCTGCGCCAGGGCGATGCGCGCCACCAGCGAATCGATTTGCGCGGCCGTCTGGCCATGTTCGATATCGAAATCAAAGCCAATCAGCTGTGGCGACATATAGCGCGACACGAACAGCTCCATGCCCTCGTCAGTGGCGCAGGTGAAGATATTGCCCTGCCCTCCTGTCGAAACGATATAGCCAACGCCAGCCTGGACGAAGCGCGACACGTTGGCTGCTGCGACAGCGGCGCCGTCAACCTCGCCCCAACGCTCTTCGCCGCATTCGCCGCTTGCGAAGGCCCAGGTCTGGACGCCCTGCGCAGGATCCCACGGCGACAGGTATTTATAGGGGCTATGGACGACTGCCGGCGCCGCGACGGCAACAGTCGAGAAGGCGGCGAGCACCGCCAGCATTACTTTACGCATTCGAACTCCGGATACAAAAAAGGCAGGGCCCCGGAGGAACCCTGCCATAACACTCTCACATCGGGATCATTTACATCTTGCCGCGCACGCCGAAGAAGATCTGCTTGCCGTTCTTGTAGAACGCGCGTGGCTGGTCACGGGACGTTGCGTAGGACTTCAGGGTCGGATCGTTCAAGTCCTTGCCTTCCAACGACAGCGTGATGTTGTCGGTCAGGTTGTAGTTCAGGGCTGCGGACAGGGTGCCTACGTCATCCTGGTAGATTGCGCTGTTGCGGTCCAGGCCATTCAGGAAAGCCGAACGGTAGCTGTAGTTGATGCGCGCGCTGAACTTGCTGGTCTCGTAGAACACGCCCAGGTTATAGGAGTTCTTCGAAGTGCCGATCATGCTGCAGTCACCCAGGTCGGCACAGGCCGATTTCGGCGCTGCGGCGGTTTCCTTGCCGTCGGCATAGGTGTAGTTCGCGTTCAGGCCGAAACCGTTGCCCAGGTCCTGTACATACTGCAGTTCCACGCCACGTACACGGGCCTTGGTGTTCACTGCGGAGCTCATGTTGTAGGTGGTGATCTTGCCAACCGACTGGTTGAAGAAGTCAGCCTTCGAGGAACCGAAGGTCACGTAAGAACCCATGTTCATGTTGTAGATGTTCATGCCCAGCAGGGACTTCGGCATGAAGTACCATTCCAGGCCCACATCGACGTTGTTCGACATGATCGGGCGCAGGTTCGGGTTGCCGCCGGAACCGGAGAAGGTCAGGTCGTTCAGGCTCAGTGCACCCAGCGAACCGAAGTCTGGACGAGCCAGGGTACGGCTGGCGGCACCGCGCAGTTTCAGGTCCGGCGTCAGGTTGGTGTACAGGTTGATGCTTGGCAGGAAGTCGTTATAGGTGTTGGAGCTGTGGGTCGGGTTCCACACATTGTTCGGCGAACCGTTGTCGACGTCGATCTTGGTCTTCACGAAGCGCACGCCGACGTTACCGCCGAAGTTGCCGAACTCCAGGTCACCCATCACGTAGGCTGCCGTGGCCTTTTCCTTGATCAGGAATTCGCTCTGATAGGCGTGGTTGGCGAAGCTGACATACTTGTCGCCCCAGGCCTTCATCGACTCGGCATCGAAGGTCCACGCATTGCTCAGCAGGTTAGGCAGAGGGCTGCTCGGGAAGCTGGTCAAGCCGGTAGGACGGTTGGCCAGCTGCGAACCTGCAGCTGCAACGGTACCGCCCAGCCAGGTCAGGGAGCGCTCGTGGTTCGCGTTGCGCACGCCGAAATGCAGGGTTGGCACGCCATTCCACTGGGTCTTGTACTGGCCGTCGATCTGGCCGTAGGTTTCCTTGTCTTTCGCGGTCACGTCGGAAGCCCAGCCACCGAAGAAGTCGGCGCCGGTACGCGGGTTGAAGGTGCCGGCGTTATCCACGGTCACGGTGGCTGGCGAATCCAGGCCGTGGGTGGTCAGGCTGCTGCCCGAATAAGCCAGCCAGGCTTCGTAGCCGTAGTCGCGGGCGTAGCCGGTGCCGCGGGTGGTGCCGATCTGGCCCTTGAATTTCAGGTCCTGGGTAGGACGGTAGTTGAAGTCGAAGTTGACGAACTTCGAATCGCTATAGGAGCCAGGACGGGCAATGATGTCTTGCACCGACGGGCCCATCTTCGAGCAGTCCGCCACCGGGCAGGTGCTTGGGAAGGTGATCGAAGTGATGGTGTCGCCGGTGACGGTCCACTTGGAAGGAATCACGCCGCCCACGCCGGACCAGTTGTTGGTCAGCGGCTGGTATGGCGCCAGCATGAAGTTGGCGTTGATATTGTCCGCATCCAGGCGGGTGTAGAAGCCGTTGATGTCGAAGTCAAACTCCTTGTTGACCTTGACCTGCACGTCGATCATGCCGCCCTTGCGCTCGCGCTCCTGGTTGAACATGGCGGTACCGGTCAGCAGGGAGATGTACTTGCCTTCCACTTCAGGATTGGCGGCCACCCACTGCGGCGCATAGCCTGCGCTCAGCTTGTCCCACCACAGGAATTCCTGGCCGATGCGGCGCAGGGTACGCTTTTCATCGAACAGCTGGACCAGCACGCCCACGTTGTTCTGTTCATTTTTCCAGTTGCCCAGAGCGCTGAACTGCGCATCGGTCTTCTTGGAGCCTTCGCTGTACACGCCGGTCACGGCGCCCATCAGGGTCAGCGGATCCTTGAAGCTCAGAGGCTTGCGGGTTTCAATGTCGACGTTGCCGGATGCGCCGCCTTCGATCAGGTTGGCCTGCGAAGATTTGTGCACGGTCACGCGGCCGATCAGCTCCGATGGGAACATCGAGTAGCTGACGGAGCGGCCACCATTGGTGATGTTGGAGATGTACCAGTCGCCGCTCGACACGGTGTGGCCATTCAGGGTGGTCAGCGCCAGGTTGGAGGGAGTGCCCTTCAGGCTGACGCGGTCGTTCTCGCCGAAGCCGCCTTCCGAACCGCCGGCCGTGGCAACCGATACGCCCGGCACGCGCTGCAGCGAGTCGGCCACGCTCTTGTCCGGCATCTTGCCCACGTCTTCAGCGGTAATCACTTCAACCAGCGAGTCGGCGTTGCGCTTCTGGTTGATCGATTGTGCCAGTGCGGCACGCACGCCGGTCACGATCACGACGTTCTGCTCGGCCGGAGCAGCCTGCTGTGCTTGCGCCATGCCGGTGGTGGCGGTCAGGATGGCGACTGCAGTCGCGATCGGTGTCATATTGCGGTTCATTTACTCCCCCTAAGTATGGGCTGTCTCAAAGCCCGGTCTGTTGTTACCAGTTTCTAAAACCACGTTCAAACCAATTGGACGCCAATATACCCCGATTGAATACCAGAACACTACCAATTTGCATATTTTTTTCATATGTTGTACTGAAAAGACATACCACTTTGGCCAGAAAGCCCTGCTGTTAGCGCTATCCAAGGAGGGAGCCGGATGCAGGTGGCAGCATACCGCTGGTCATAAGGTCTTTTTTTGGTATTATCAGCCGCACACAAAGGGAGACTAAATGGCATCGCTCGCGCAGATCATGCAAGACCTGGTGCAGACCAGTAGCCAGCCGCTTTACCAGCTTCTGCAACGCGCCTTGCGTGAAGCGATCAACCTGCATGTGTTCGGCCCCGACGAGGCCCTGCCTGCCGAACGTGTGCTGGCGGCCGACCTGAATATCTCCCGCATCACAGTACGCAAGGCCATCGACGGCCTGGTGGACGAAGGCTTGCTCGTGCGGCGGCCAGGTTCCGGCAATTTCATCAACACCCGCATTGAAAAGAACTTCGCCAAGCTGACGTCCTTCTCGGAGGATATGCGTTCGCGCGGCCGTACCCCGCGCAGCGTGTGGCTGAAGAAATCGGAAGGCACGGTAACGCCGGAAGAGGCGCTGCGCCTGCGGCTTAGCCCGGGCGCACCGGTCTACCGCTATCACCGCATCCGCTTTGCGGACGAAGTGCCGATGTGCGTCGAGTACGCGACCATCGTTGCCGATGCGCTGCCGTCGCTGGAATCAGTGGATGTGTCGATGTACGAGGCGCTGGAAGCGGCGGGCCACAGGCCGGTACGCGCGCTGCAGCGCCTGTCCGCCCTGTTGCTGACAGGCGAACAGGCCAAGCTGCTGCAGGCCAAGGAAGGCGACGCCGGCCTGGCCGTCGAACGCCTTGGCTTCCTGCGCGATGGCCGCGCAGTGGAATTCTGCCGCTCGATCTTCCGCGGCGATATGTACGATTTCGTGGCGGAGCTCAGCACGCCCTGATGCTCAGCAACCGCCGCCGTCCTGGGAGTGAACCGCCACCCATTTGCCGCCCTGCCGTTTCAGTATGCTGTAGAACCAGGACTCATAAGCGCTGCCGGAAATCACGACTTCATCCACGCCATCCGCATCAAGGTCCAGGTGTTCCAGGTACTTCTTGTTCGCCTTTTCCGCCTCGCCATGAGGACCGACGTAAGAGTCTTCATACACCATTGAAAATTCCCCGCCCGCCCGCTTTTCAGCCAGGAAGAACAGGGTCACCATCTGGTTCGCATCGATATTGTCGTAGTTGATCGATACCGCCACGGCCTGGCCGGCGTCGTTCGCCTCCAGTGTCTTTAATGCGGCAATACGATCTTTGCGCTTGACGCCGTGCTTTTCCATCCACGCACTGGCAAGCTGGGAAAGCCCTCGCAGGTCTGTCGGCGTCAAGGCAATTTCAGGACGTGCCGGCCGCAAGGTCAATGGCCGCGATGTGGCCAGGCCGCTGCCCGGCACCTCACTGCCGGCCAGTGGCGCGAGGGCCAGGCTTTCGCCATCGCTGCAGCCGCTGTCGTCAGGGCTTGCTGCCGCCCCGACCTTGACCTTGCCCGCATGCCGGGCGCCGAGATAGACATGCAGTGAGCGCGGCGGCTTGCCCGTTTCGTCGTCGCCCAGGCTCAGGGACTCGAAACCGCCGGAAACGATGCGCGCAAGCGGCGCAGCGTTTCCGTCCGGCTTGATCAGGTATAACTGGTTCGGAGGACCGGCCAGCGCAGTGCCCGCCGCCAGCGCCAGTATCAATGCAAGCGCCCTTTTCATCGCTTGGCTTTCGATGCGTCGCTGGCGATCACCACCGACAGCTTGGCAGGATCGATATGCTTGCGGAAGGCCGCGCTCACCTGCTCCGCAGTCAACACCTTCAGCTTCGCCTCATACTCCTTGCTCCACACGAAAGTGCGATCCAGGTAGCGGAAGTGCGACCAGGCGCCAGCCACCACGTCATCCTTCGAACGGTTCTGCACGCGCTGCTGCATCAGGCCCGATTTGGCGCCTGCCACTTCGGCAGCGGTGAAGCCGCTCTTCACGGCGCGCTCCAGTTCCTGGCGAACGGCAGCTTCCAGCTTGACCATGTTCTGCGGCGCTGCGATCGCTTCAATGGTCAAGCCGCCCGCATCGTCGCGGTCGCCCGCATCGAGGGACGAGCCGCCGCCGTAGGACAAGCCTTCCTTCTGGCGAATCCGGTCCATCAGGCGCGACTTCAGGCCGCCATTGCCGAAGATGTAGTTCGCCACCTCCAGTGCGGCGTAGTCCGGGTCATCCGTGCGCAGCGGGATGTTGATGCGCGCCGCGAACATGCCGTTTTCCTTGTCCGGTGCATCCAGCGTGATGCGGGTCGGCGCCTTCTCGACATGCTTGTCCAGGATCGGCGTGTAAGCGGCCTTGCTTTGCCAGCCCGCCAGTTCCTCGCTCGCCACCTTGACCAGTTCAGCCTTGTCGAAATCCCCTACCACCGACAGCTCGCCGCGCGAGGTGCCGTAGAACTCGGCGTGGTAAGCCTTCACATCGGCCAGCTTCATCGCCTTGACCGCCTCGACCTGTTCGTCGAGCGTCATCACGCTGCGCGGATCGCCTTTCGGCCAATGGTCGAAGTATTCGGCCAGCTTCCTGCCGGCCATCGCCTGCGGGTCGTTGCGCGAAGCCTCGATGCCGACGATCCATTGCTGGCGCATCTGCTCGAACTCCGTCTCGGGGAATGAAGCGTCTTTCAGCACATGCGCCACCAGGCGCAGCGCGGCAGGCAGGTGCTCGCGCGTCGTTTCAAAGTGGTACAGCGAACCGCTCATCTTCAGCTTCGACATCGCATCGGCCAGTTGCGCACGCGAATATTTGCTGGTGCCGCGCGCCAGCATCTGGTCCGCTGCCGCCGACAGCATCTGCTTGCCGAACTGGTTCTTTTCGTCGCCCCAATGGAGTCGCATGTCCAACGCCACGGTCTCGCCGCGATTCTTCTTCGGCAGCAGCGCCAGCTTCAGATTGCCGATTTCCTTGAGCTCCGTGCGCGCCATGATGTTGTCCTGGCTCGGATCGAAATTCTCGGACGTCAGTGCGCTAGCCTTGCCCTTGTAGTCCTTGAGCAGTTCGGCCGCCGTCGGCGCCGCGCCGATTTCCGCGCGCTGAGGCGCGTCGTCAGGAACGAAGGTACCGACAGTGCGGTTATCGCGCTTCATGTAGCGCCCTGCCGCTTCTGCGACCTGCGCCGAAGTGATGGACGCGAGTCCATCGCGGCCCTGGAACAGCAGCCGCCAGTCTCCCAGAGCAATATGGTCGCTCAGGGCCACGCCCACCTGCTGCGGATTGTTCAGCGCCTTTTCAATCGAGTTGCTGTATTCGCGGCGCGTGCGCTCCATTTCCTCTTCGGTCGGCGGCGCCTTGGCAAAGCCCTCCACTGCGGCAATCAGCTCATCGCGCACCGACCCGATCGGCTGCCCCATCTTCACCACGGCGCCGAACACTTGGAGGCTTGGCGCAATGCCGGGCTGGGTCATGGCAAACACCTGTGCCGCCTTGCCGGTTTCGACCAGCTGCTTGTGCAGGCGGCCGTTTGGCGTGTCGCCCAGCACCTGGCCCATGAAGGCCAGCGGATCGGCGTCGTTATGCAGGCCCGATGGAATCTTGTAGCCCACCAGGACGATCTGCACGTCGCCCTTGCGGTGCACTGCGTACTGGCGCTCGCCGTCCTGGGTCGGCTCCACGGTCCAGAATTGCGGCAGCTTGCGCTTCGGCTTCGGGATCGCGCCGAAAGTCTTGCTGATCCAGGCCAGCGTTTGCGAAGGATCGAACTTGCCTGCCACCAGCAGCACCGCGTTATCCGGCTGGTAGTAGGTGCGATAGAAGGCTTGCAGGTTCTCGATCTTGACGTTCTCGATATCGCTGCGGTTGCCGATGGTGGAACGACCGTAGCTATGCCAGTCGTAAGCAATGCTTTCCAGGCGCTTGTACAGCACTTCGAACGGGCTGTTCTCGCCGCTCTCGTACTCGTTGCGCACCACGGTCATTTCCGAATCCAGGTCCTTCTTGGCGATGAAGGATTTGGTCATGCGCTCAGCTTCCATGTCCAGCGCCCACTTCAGGTTTTCCGGGCTGGCCTGGAATACTTCGTAGTAGTTGGTGCGGTCCAGCGAAGTGGTGCCGTTGAATTCCATGCCGCGTTCGGAGAACTGCTGCGGGATATTGCGATGGTTAGGCGCGCCCTTGAACATCAGGTGCTCCAGCAAGTGCGCCATGCCGGTCTCGCCATAGTTCTCATGGCGCGAGCCGACCAGGTAGGTAACGTTGACGGTCACCGTCGGTTTCGATGCATCGGGGAACAGCAGGACTTTGAGCCCGTTGGGCAGGCGGTATTCGGTGATGCCTTCGACCGAAGGGCCTTTGGCGACACCGGCGGGCAAGGTCTGGGCGAAAGCTGAAGAAGCGGTCAGCAGCAGCGCTGCGACGTATTTGATTTGCATGGGGTTCTGCTCATGTTGGCAAAACCCTATCCTACGACACTTAAGCTTTTTCGTCAGGTATCAGACAAGCCTCGACGACCTGCAGCTTGTTATCCTTGGCGAATTCCTTAACGAAGTTATAAGCCATCGGCTGGATTTCGCGCAGGCCTTCGTTGACGACGACGGCCTTGATGCCATTGACGACGGTCGGCGTGACGTAAGGCGAGAACTGCAGGTGGGCGTGGCGGCCGCCAGAGCCTTCCGGGCGGAAGCACGCCAGCACGCCGGCCAGTCGTTCCGCCCAGTCGCTTGGACGGAATTGTTTGCCGTCGGTCGTAAGCCCAAGAATGAAGAACTCGCTGGCCATATACCTGAAACCCGGTTGCTGTAAGGAACCCCAGTATTATATCTTATAGAAGACTTGAACGGGGCTCCGGGTTCAGGTCATTTTAGCCGAGCCACACCGCTCCGGACAGCAACAGCAGCAGCATCATCCACAGCAACAACGCGCGCCATACCAGGCCGACCGTGCTTTGCAGGGCGCGCACGCCCGGCTCGTCGCCCGGCAGCTGGTCCACTTCCATGTCGCTGATATCCACGGTCGCCGCATCGGACGGGATGATCTTGGCCGCATTTTCATTCGGGGTACCGAGGCGCACCCCCATGGCGCCGCCGCCGGCCGACAGGATGATGCCGATCGCCTCATCCTTCCAGCGGTGGGCGAAATTGCGCCAGGCGTAGATCGCGTCTTCAAAATTGCCGACCACGGCGAAAGCTACGGCAGTCAGGCGCGCCGGGACCCAGTCGATCCAGTAGAAGGCCTTGGCGGCAAAGATGCCGAAAGCTTCCTGGCGCATGTGTTCCGGCTCGTTCCAGGCGCGCGCCAGGTATTCGGATACGCGGTACAGGATGGCGCCGCAAGGACCGAGCGGCATCAGGAACCAGAAGAACACGCCGAATACATTGCGGTGGGTAGTGACCAGCGCTTTTTCCACGGCGATGCGGGAAATCTCGGTCAGCTCCATGCCGACGGTGTCGATCTTGCACCACTCTGCGAGCAGCGCACGCGCCTGGCTCTCGTCGCCCGCGTTCAGCGCGAGCTGGATCGACGTGAAGTAATGGCTGTAATGGCGAAAGCCCAGTGTCAGGTAAACAATCAGCACATTCCAGGCAAAGGCAGCCAGTATCAGGTTATAGCGCAGCAACAGCCAGTACACCAGGCCGGCCGGCAGCGTCAGCGCGCCAACCAGCAGGAACCAGCCTATGCGGCCGTGGCTCGCATGCCCGGCATTGAACCACTGCTCCATGCGTACGGCCAGGCGCTTGAATTCAGCCCAGATCGGGTTGTCCGCTCGCAGGGGCTTCAGTTGCTCAAACAGCAAGGCCACGAGAATGGAGAGAAAAGTCATCTAAATCCTTTGATTAGCAGTACCACAATGCCCGCTACGATAGCTTATGCGCGCAAGAAATGAAACAGGTTGCGCAGCATGCCGGCCGTTGCGCCCCAGATAAAATAGTTCTGGTATGGCATTGCGTAAAAAGTGCGGCGGCCATTCGGAAGTTCGGCCGCCAGGCGCTGGTGGTTGGCGCCATCCATCAGGAACTGGAACGGCACCTCGAAGATCTCCGCCACCTCGAACGGATCGGCCTTCAGTTCGAACGGCGGCGTCACCAGCCCCACCACCGGGGTCACTGCATAGCCGGTGCCGGTGTAATACAAGGGCAGCGTGCCGATCACGTCGATATGGCGGCGATCCAGGCCAATCTCCTCCTCGGTTTCGCGCAGCGCCGTGTCGATCGCATCCGCATCGGCAGGCTCGGCACGGCCGCCGGGAAACGCCACCTGCCCTGCATGATCGTTCAAATGCGCCGTGCGCATCGTCAGCAGCAGGTAGACGCCGTCCTCGCGCAGCACCAAGGGCACCAGCACGGAAGCCGGTGTCGGCTCGCCGCGATGCAGGCCAAGCGGCGGCTCGGATGGTTCGGGCGTCCATTCCGGCGGCTGCGCAAAACGCTGGCGCAGCCAATCCGGCGCAAGATGCTCCAGCAGCACCGCGGCTTCGCCGGCAATCGCTTCAATCGGTAGCTGAGTCGGGTCGAAAGGTGTTTTTGGCATAGGCGGCATTGTACCAAGCTGAAAAAAAAGGACGCCCGAAGGCGTCCTTTCCGAATCCGATACCGGGGTATGGATTACGCTGCGGTTGCCGCAACTTTGCGGTTTGGCAGTTTTTCCTTGATACGTGCGGACTTGCCCGAACGCTCACGCAGGTAGTACAGCTTGGCGCGGCGAACGTCACCACGACGCTTCACTTCGATCGAAGCGATCAGTGGGGAGTACAGCTGGAAGGTACGCTCAACGCCTTCGCCGGACGAGATTTTACGAACGATGAAGTTCGAGTTCAGGCCACGGTTACGACGGGCGATAACAACGCCTTCGTAAGCCTGGGCGCGCTTGCGGGTGCCTTCGACTACGTTCACGTTGACAACCACGGTATCGCCAGGGGCGAACTCAGGGATGTTCTTGCCCAGGCGAGCGATTTCTTCTTGTTCCAGTTGCTGGATCAGGTTCATTTTAAAACTCCTATTACCATCTTGCCGGCGCCAAAAAGATGCCCGGTAGAGGATGGGGTTGAAACACGGCAGGCAACATGCCTGCCACGGTACTACAACGGGTTTTTATAAACCCGTCAAAAACTTTTCGTCCTTCTTCGAGAGCAGGCCGGCTTCGCGGGCCTTCACCAGCAGGTCGGGACGCTTGCGCGCCGTCGCCTCCAGCATGCGCTCGCGGCGCCACTTCTCGATCTCGGCGTGGTTACCGCCCAACAGCACGGGCGGCACGGCCTCGCCTTCATAAATTTCTGGCCGCGTATAGTGCGGCGAATCCAGCAAGCCGTTGACGAAGGAGTCTTCGACTGCGGAGGCATCGGTATTCAGCACGCCTGGCAGCTGGCGCACCACGGCATCCATCAGGGCCATGGCAGGCAGCTCGCCGCCGGACAGCACGAAATCGCCGAGGCTGATTTCTTCATCGACGCAGCGGTCCAGCAAACGCTGGTCCACCGCTTCGTAACGGCCGCACAGGATCACGAGGCCGGGCTCCTGCTTCAGCTGCATCACGCGTTCGTGCGTCAGCTGCTTGCCTTGCGGCGACATGTACACCACGCGCGGCGCCGGCAGGCCGGAAACCACCTGGCGCTGCTTCGCGGCCGCGATGGTGTGTTCCAGCGGCTTGGCCAGCATCACCATCCCCGGGCCGCCGCCGTATGGGCGGTCATCCACGGTGCGGTGGTTGTCGGTGGTGAAATCGCGCGGATTCCACAACGACAGGCCCCAGCGCTTCTGCTCGAACGCGCGGCGGGTCACGCCGGACTGCGTCAAGGCAGCGAACATCTCAGGGAACAGGGTAATGACGTCGAATTGCATTGTGCGGTTCCGGATTAGTAATCCAGGCCCCAGTCCACGATGATCTGCTTCGCGTCCTTGTCCACCTTGATAACAAACTGGCTTACAAACGGGATCAGGCGCTCTTGCGCCTTACCTTCGGCCTCGTACTCGACGCGCAGGATGGACTGAGGTCCGTTGCTCATCATGTCCGCGACCGTGCCAAGGCTCTCGCCTTGTTGATTCTGAACTGCCAGGCCGATCAGGTCGCCCCAGTAGTATTCATCGTCTTCCAGCTGCGGGAAATCGGCGCGCGACACGAACACCGATGCACCCTTCAGCGCTTCTGCTTCGTTACGGTCCGTCATCCCGACGATCGTGGTGACCACGTCGCCACCATGCAGCTTAGCCCGCTTGACTTCAACGTCACGCAGGCTTGGCTTGTCGAGCCACCAGGTGGTGGCATGCAGCAGCGCATCTGCTTCGGTGGAGAAGGGTCGGACACGGACCCCGCCGGTGATGCCGTAGGCACCAGAAACAAAGCCAACCTGAACCAGGTCAGCCGGGGCTTGCGCCCCAGATGCGGTCTTGCTGCTCAAAACTTGAAGCTACTATTAAGCAGCCTTCTGGCCAGCAACCAGCTTGGCAACAGCTGGGGACAGCTGAGCGCCAACGCCTTGCCAGTAAGCCAGACGGTCAGCAGCAACGCGGAAGGTTTCTGCTTGGCCGGTAGCCATTGGGTTGAAGAAGCCGATACGCTCTACGAAACGGCCGTCACGACGATTGCGGGAATCGGTTGCAACGATGTTGTAGAAAGGACGCTTCTTGGCGCCACCACGAGCTAAACGAATAACGACCATAATAATTCCAAAAAAGTGTGCTGAGTCGGAAAAAGCCGCAAATTATAGCGCGCTTTAACTCCAACCGGCAAGATTAATCAAATTGGTGGGGAATTGGACAATCCGGGATTATCCCCTGAACTGGCCTCGTCGGCAACAGCTTTGTTGTGCGATACTGCCGGTTTTTCGGACTTCTCGGCTGCAATCATGTCTGTTTTACACAAGAACAAAACATTCGCCACCCTGCTCGCCGCTGTTGCCGGCGGCATCGGCCTGCACCGCTTCTACCTGCGCGGCCTGGCTGACAAATGGGGCTGGCTGCACGCCGCCAGCCTGCTCGGCGTCGCAGCCGTGTTTGCATTATGGCCGAAAGCCGATCCCTACTTCCTGCTGCTGCCGTTGATCCTGTCGATCCTGGCCGGCGTCCTCGAAGCCCTCGTGCTGGGCCTGATGCCCGACGAGAAGTGGGACGCCACCTTCAACGCTGGCAGCGGCAAGCAATCGAACTCGCGCTGGCCGCTGGCGATCGTGCTGGTCGCCGCCCTGATGTTTGGCGCCTTCGGCCTGATCGCCGCCATCGCACGCCTGTTCGACCTGCTCTACACCGGCGGCATCTACGGTTAATTGGCCGGCGCGGCGCTCGGCGCAGGTTCTGCAATCCGGTACAAGGAAACCGGGCCGTCCCGATGTACCAGCGTAAAGAACTGCGCGAATCCCGGCTTGGTCTCGATGCCCGGCCAACGCACCGTATGGATCAACAGGCTGGCGTAACCGGAACGACGCAAGGCTTTGGCCAGGTCAGCAGGAGGCAGATCGGCGTGATCGCGATAGCGCCCCGGGCCAAAATGGTCACCGCCCGTTCGCGGTGGAGCGTAATAGATTGAGTCCTCCAGGCCAAACTGGTAGGTACGGCCCATCGGATGCTCGCGCAGATAGACCAGCATTGGATAGCCGGTAATCCTCTGCTGCAAAACCGCCTCGCGGGCAGCAGTTGTCGGCGAAACAAGCTTCCAGGTCCTGTGTACGGTTTTAAGTGCACCTGGCAGAACGGCCAGGAGCCCCAAGGCGACACAAACTGCGACCGCCTTGCTTTGCAGCTTCGACGTTTCCCCACGGGCCAGCAGCTTCCATACGGCGACAAAAAGCCAGTACCAGACTGCAGCCGCCAACAGTGCCAGGACAGGATAGAGCGGCATCAGGTAGCGCGGGTAATGCGAGCTCAGCAACCACAACGTAATGCTGAGAGCCGCCAGCATGCTTCCGGCACGCACGCCTGGCAAGCGGCGCACGCTGGCGATCACAGGCGCCAACAATGCTGGCCAGATAAACCACACCGGCCACCCCTCGTTGCGTTTGAGATCTTCGAATTGATGCTGGAAATCCCCCAGGTTCCAATCGCTAAAACCAAATAGCTTGCCACCGATTGGATTGACTGGGTCACCGGTCAGCACATAATTCCGGGCGTACCAGTATGCGCAAGGCAGGAGCAGCGCGACCGCCGCGATGAGCCAGTCTCGCGGGGAACGTGTCCGCACCAACAAAACGATCGCCGGCACGGGGAGTAACTGCAACGCCTGGTACTTGATGCCGACGGCAACGCCCAACAAGAAGCAAGCCATCGCCAGCAATGCGCGCCGCTGAGGTTGCTGCTGCCAACGATAGAAGACCAGGCAGCCCGCAAAAATGAATAGCGTGACGGCGGCATCGACCATCGCGTTATCGTACAGGCTGCGCGTCAAATACAGGTAGATAAGGGTGGCGATGCTGGCGACACCTTGGCCAGCGTAACGTTTGCCGGTGACATATACCAAAACGGTGGTAAGCCACGCCATCAGTGCGCTGATCAGGTGGGTCATCACATCGTCATAGGCGATCATGGCTCCGGCAAACAGCAGGTTTGCATTATAGGGAAACCACGGATATCGCAGCCAGTCATTGACAGTCAGCCTGCCGCTCCGAGCCCATTCCTGAGCGTGCGGCAGGTGGTACATCACCTCATCCCATACTATTGGCGGACACAAAGGAGCGACGAGGGTCGGGAAAACCATCAAGGCAATCAGCAAGGCGGTGCCGCGCGCAGGCCAGTTTGCTTCACGCCATTGCGGAACCATGGCGGCCCACCAGCGGCCCTGCAGCGCACGCCATTCAGCCAGGCATAGACCGAGGCCGAGCACCAGCACCAATACCAGTGGAATCATGCGCAACTGTCCGGCGATAGCCAGCCATTGCAGTACGCATATGTACAGTCCCATGCCGAGCGTGGCTGCAATGGCATGCCATTGCAGGGCTTCTTCGGGTTCCTGCTGGATTACCTCCGACGCCCAGCGGCAAAGCATGGCGCGGCCAACTCCCCAGCATGCCCCCAGGAAGATCAGTAAGGCGAAATAATGCGATAGCGTGTAGACGAGTTTATTAATCATGGAGCTCACGAAATACGAAATATTTTGCGGAAATGAAGTTGAAAGTCATGCCGGCCAGCGAGCCAGCCACCACGCCAACGGCCGGTGCCCAGCGCGCTTCAGGCAAAAACTGCAACAGCACCATATAGGTGCCCAGGTTGATCACGCCGCCGCCAAGCATGACCATCAAATAGCGCCACCACTCACGCCAAACCGATTCCGTGGCACGGAAAGTAAACCGCCGGTTCAGCCGCCAGGTGACCCAGACCGCAAACAGAAAAGACAGCAGGCGCCCCAGGTACGGCCCCGAACCCAACGCCAGCGCCAGGTACAAAGCGCCCATGTCGGCCCCCGCACCGGCAACTCCATTGATGCCAAAGCGCAGGAACTGGCTCACGCCCTTAGTTTCCATGGGCCGGGTAAGCCAAAAAATGCCAACGGACGCACCGACTTAATCAGGCGCAAGATGGTCATCAAGGTGCGCCATCCCATGAAAAGCGCCCGATTGTAACAAGGCACAAGAATTGCGATTCGCGCGGATGATTGGCCAATCATGGTGGAAATCAATGAAAAGCATTAACAATCCGCAATTATAGCCGCTCCTTCAAACTAGCCTCTGCAACGCCTTGTCACAAATTAGCATTCCAGAAGGAAACTAATGGCCTATACTCACCAACACCACAACGCTTTTGGAGAACCCATATGAAAGTAATTAAATTCCTCTTGCCAGCCATCCTGGCCGTAACGGTGACTGGCGCTTACGCACAGCCAAAGCGCGCTGTTTGCGCTGAATGCGGCACTGTGACCGCAGTGAAAATGATCGAAAAAGACGGCGAAGGCAGCGCAGCCGGCATCGTTGCCGGCGGTATTGCTGGCGGCCTGCTGGGCCACCAGGTTGGCGGCGGCACCGGCAAGACCCTGGCCACCGTTGCTGGCGCTGCAGGCGGCGCTTACGCTGGCAAGAAGATCGAAGGCAAGATGAACAAGGTCAAGGAATGGCACGTGACTGTCCGCTACGAAACCGGCAAGGTCGGCACCGTCGTCCTGAAGAACGATCCAAACCTGCGTAACGGCGACCACGTCAAGCGCGAGCACGGCGGCCTGAACCGCATCTAAGTCCTTCGCGACAGCAGTAAGCCCATCCCCGCGCCGGCCAGCAGGCCGGCGCAAATCCGGTTGAATACCCTCTTCCCGCGCGGTTGCGCAAACCACCTCTGCAGGCGTGCGCCCATCCAGGCGTAAGCTGCCAGCGCCACCACTTCCAGCAGCAGGAACAACACCCCGAGCACAAAGAACTGTGCGCCTACCGGCCCGGCGGGATCGACGAACTGCGGCAAGAACGCCGTGAAGATCAGGATCGCTTTCGGATTGCCCGATGCGACAAAAAACTCCTGCCGCGCCAATTGCCACCAGCCTGGCGCCGACGCAGCGTTGTCCACCTGCACGCCCGGCTGCGCGCGCCACAATTGCCAGGCCAGGTATAACAAGTAGATCGCGCCGACGGTCTTGATCCCGTAGAACAGCAGCTCCGAAGTATGCAGCACCGCTGCCAGCCCTGCCGATGCCAAGGCGATCATTCCCGCAAATGCCACCAGTCGCCCGGCACCAGCCAGGCAGGAGCGCCGAAAGCCATAGCGCGTGGCATTGCTGACCGATAGCAGGTTGTTCGGCCCCGGCGCCATGTTCAGCGCAAAACAGGCAGGCACGAACAGCATGAGGGTTGAAGCATCCATGGCCGGCTCCATATTGAAATTTTAGCTAATATACAAC
Source organism: Pseudoduganella sp. R-34 (assembly GCF_049904655.1). NCBI lineage: Bacteria > Pseudomonadati > Pseudomonadota > Betaproteobacteria > Burkholderiales > Oxalobacteraceae > Pseudoduganella > Pseudoduganella sp. R-34. The sequence goes on along the minus strand of NZ_CP184572.1, from coordinate 2,067,055 downwards.
GTCCAAACGCGCAAGGAGACACCGTGACAGACAATACCACGCCGCATTTCCCGCCCCAGTGGCAACCCCTGGTCGACCGGGCGGCCAGCGCCTTGCGCGAACTGGCCGTCAATGAAGATGCCAAGGCCCGATTCCTCGAAGACCCGCTGCTGCGCCCTTACATGGACCGCGTGTCGCAGCGCTACGTTGCCGGCAGCACCGTGTCGGACGCGATCGTGCGCGCTGCCATGATCAACCAGAACGGGCACCGCGCTTCCGCCGAATACATGGGCGAGAGCGTGCGTAACGAAGCCTTCGCCAATGCGGAGACTGGCGTCTTCTTGCAGCTGGTCCAGGCCATCGGCGAGCAGCGTCTTGATTGCTCGATCTCCTTCGACTTGTCCCACGTCGGCTCGCTGGTCGATCCCGAACTGGGCTACCAGAACGCGCGCCGCATCGCGCGCGCCGCCAGTGAAATCGGGCAGGAAGTGATGATCTCGATGGAGGCCTCGGACCGCACGTCCGGCATTTACGAGATCTACGGCCGCCTGCACGAAAAGGATGGCCTGTCGAACGTCGGCATCACGGTACCGGCCAAGCTGCATCGCACCGCCAACGATCTCCCCGCGCTGCTGCGCCATCCCGGCCGCATCCGCCTGGTCAAAGGCGCGATGTTCGAACCGGTGGAAATTGCTTATCCCCGCAATAGTCCCGAACTGGCATTGGCCTATCGCCGCTATGCCGCACTGTTGCTGCGCAGCGGCCACAAATGTTCGATTGCCACGCATGACCGGGCGATCCAGGATGAGCTGACGGCGATGATCCGCGCAGAAGGCATCGCCGCAGGCCCCTATGAATTCGAATCCCTGATAGGCTTGGGCGAGCAGAACATCGCCCACCTGCGCGACGCCGGATTTCCGACGCGTGAATACGCAGTTTTTGGAAAGGAGTACTTCCTGTACGTATTGAACCGCATCTCTGAGGAACCCGTACGCGTCTACCAGGCCGTCATTGACGCATTGGGTGCCGCATGATGCGCCGCCTTCTCGCCGCCGCTGCACTGGCCGCTGCCAGCGCAGCGCAAGCGCAATCGGTAGCCATCACGATCGATGATGGTCCGAACGCAGGCAGCACGCCCCGCATGTCGGCCCCGGAACGCAACCAGGCCATTCTGGATGCGCTGGCCAAGCACCGCGTGCAGGCCGCGCTGTTCGTCACCTCCGGCTTCGGCGCCAACACGCCGCAAGGCCTGCCGCTGCTGCAAGCCTGGAGCAAGGCGGGCCATGCCATCGGCAATCACACCGTGACCCATCCGGACCTGGAAAGAATCCCACTGGCCGAGTACCAGCGCCAGGTGATGGAATGCGACCGCTTGATCAGCACCCAGCCCGGCTACCAGAAATGGCTGCGCTTCACTTACCTGCGCGAGGGGAACACGCCTGAAAAGATCGACGGCATGCGCACCTTCCTGCGCGACCATGGTTACCGCAACGCTCGCGTGAGCCTGGACACCAGCGATTGGCGCCTTAACGAAAAGCTGGAGCAAGTACTGAAGAAGGATCCAAATGCCGACATCAGCGCTATCCGGACCGCTTACCTGACCCACGTCAGGCAACGCGCGCTGGCTTACCGCGAGCTGTCGCAGCAACTGCAGGGGCGCGATATTTCGCAAGTCCTGCTGCTGCACCACAACCTGCTCAACGCGCTGTGGCTGGACGACGTGCTGGCACAGTTCAAGGAAATGGGCTGGAAGATCATCACGCCGGCGGAAGCGTTTGCCGATCCGGTCTACATGCTGGAGCCGGTGCGCAAGGCCGCAGGACAGAGCCAGTTGCTGTCGCTGGGGCGCACCCTGGGATTGGGTTTGACGCCTGGAGGGGAGCGCCTGGTCGATGACGGCGATTACGAAATCGCCGAACTGGCAAAGAAAGGACTGTAACGCCCGGCATAAAAATAGTCGTCTGTTTTTCGGTTGTCGCCAAAGCTGGAGCCTCGCTAAGCTCCAGCCATCACTGCAACCGGAATCCATTTCATGCCTCTATTTTTCTTTGCCTGGCGCGCCGCGGCGCTTGAGGAAACCGTTGCCCGTGGCCGCGCGTATGCTGCCGCCCGTTTCAGCATGGGCAACTTCGTGCACGGCGCCATGACGCGGCAACTGCAGGCCATGCTTGAGTCGACCCGCCACCAGCAATCCTTCTCGCCCCTGTTCGCCGATGAAATTCACTGATCCCGCCGACATCCAGCGCTGCTACCAGGCCCTGGTCGCGCGCTCGCCCGAGCATGTCGGCGCTTTTTATGCAGCGGTCAAGACCACCGGCATCTTCTGCCTGCCGACCTGCCGCGCGCGCAAACCGAAGGCGGAAAATGTCGACTTTTTCTCCGACATCAAGGAGCCGCTGGCGCTTGGCTTCCGCCCCTGCAAGGTGTGCCGCCCGACCGAAAATGCACCCGACGTGCCGCCGCAAGTCGCCCGCGCAGTCGCGCTGGTGCGGGAACATCCCAAGCGGCGCATCCAGGATGCCGAACTGCGCGAACTGGGCATCAGCCCGGAACTGGTGCGGCGCTGGTTCAAGAAACACCACGGTTTCAGCTTCCAGGCCTACCAGCGCATGTTGCGCATCAACCTGGCCATGACGGAACTGAAGGAGGGTCGCAGCGCCACCGAAGTAGCGCTCGACAGCGGTTACGAATCGCTCAGCGGCTTCGCCTATACCTACAAGAAGATGACCGGCAATGCGCCCAGCCAGGGCGCACAGCAACTAGTGCTGCACCGCTTTGCGACGCCGCTTGGGCCAATGTTTGTCTGCGCCAGCGAGAACGGCGTGTGCTTACTGGAATTCACCGACCGACGCATGCTGGAAACCGAGTTCCGCGATTTGCAGCGCCTGTTCAAGGCGCGCATCCTGGCCGGAGAAAACGCACACACGCGAGAAGCCGAGACCCAGATCGCGGAATACTTCGAAGGCAAACGTCAGCAGTTCAGCGTGGCGCTGGACGCACCGGGCAGCGATTTCCAGCGCGGCGTCTGGGATGCCTTGCGCGCAATGAAGTTCGGGGAAGTGACGCATTATGCCGACCTGGCAGCGCGCCTGGGTGCACCCAACTCGGTGCGGGCGGTAGCTGGAGCGAATGGGGCGAACCGGATTGCGATCATCATTCCCTGCCACCGGATTATCGGCAAGGATGGTTCGCTGACGGGATACGGAGGGGGATTGGCGCGCAAGGAGTGGCTCCTTGCGCATGAACTGCAGAACCGGCAAAGCGGTGTCTGACCCATTGGGTCAGACACCATGGTTCTGGCTTAGAACTGCTCGACGTCCAGGCCCAGCACACCGGCGCTGCCATCAACAATGGCGGTGCGCATGCCGGTGGAACCGGACAGGATGTGGTCCGCGAAGAAACGCGCGGTCACGATCTTGGCGTGGAAGAACGAAGCATCGCCCTCCCCTGCCGACAGCTTGGACTGCGCGATCAGCGCAGCACGGCCCATCTGCCAGCCGCCGAACACGATACCGGCCAGCTTCAGGTACATCACGGAGCCGGAGAACACGCCCTTGATATCCGACTTGGCGTGGTTGACGACGAAGTCCACCACTGCTTCCAGGTCGTCGGCGCCCTGCACCAGGTGCTTGCGGATCGCCGCGAAGTCAGGACTGTTCACGCCAGCCAGTTCTTCGGCAGTCGCACGCACCTGGGCAATGATCGACTTGGCCAAAGCGCCGCCATCGCGCACGGTCTTGCGGCCGATCAGGTCATTGGCCTGGATCGCGGTGGTGCCTTCATAGATGGTCAGGATCTTGGCGTCGCGGTAGTGCTGCGCCGCGCCGGTTTCTTCGATGAAGCCCATGCCACCGTGCACCTGCACGCCGTCGCGGGTCACGTTCTCGGACATCTCGGTCGACCAACCCTTCACGATCGGCACCAGGTATTCGTAGACAGCCTGGTTCGCAGCGCGGACTTCCGCATCGGCGTGGTGATGAGCCACGTCGTGAATGCCGGCAGCCACGTAAGCCAGCGCACGCGCCGCTTCGGTCTGGGCGCGCATCGACATCAGCATGCGGCGCACGTCCGGATGGTTGATGATCGCCACGCCGGCTGGAGAGCCGTTCAGGTCGCGGGATTGCACGCGGTCCTTGGCGAAAGTCACAGCCTGCTGGTAAGCGCGTTCCGCCAGGCCCACGCCCTGCATGCCGACGCCGAAGCGGGCCGCGTTCATCATGATGAACATGTATTCCAGGCCGCGGTTCTCTTCGCCCACCAGGTAGCCAACGGCGCCGCCATTGTCGCCGAATTGCAGCACGGCGGTCGGGGAAGCCTTGATGCCCAGCTTGTGCTCGATCGACACGCAGTGCGCGTCGTTGCGCTCGCCCAGCGAACCGTCGGCGTTGACCATGAACTTCGGCACGATGAACAGCGAGATGCCCTTCACGCCCGGAGGCGCATCAGGAGTACGCGCCAGCACCAGGTGAATGATGTTCTCGGCCATGTCGTGCTCACCGTAGGTGATGAAGATCTTGGTGCCGAATACTTTGTAGGTGCCGTCGCCCTGCGGCACGGCGCGGGTGCGCACGGCAGCCAGGTCGGAGCCGGCCTGCGGCTCGGTCAGGTTCATGGTGCCGGTCCACTTGCCGGTCACCAGCGGCTCCAGGTAGGTCGCCTTCTGCTCGTCGGAACCGGCGGTCAGCAGCGCTTCGATCGCGCCGTCGGACAGCAGCGCCACCAGCGCGAACGACAGGTTCGAGCCGTGCAGCATTTCCACGCACGGGGTGCCGATCAGCTTCGGCAGGCCCTGGCCGCCGAATTCCGTCGGGTGCTGCAGGCCTTGCCAGCCGGCCTCCGCGAACTGCTTGAAGGCTTCCTTGAAGCCTTTCGAGGTGGTTACCTTGCCGTCGGCCCAGGAGCTTGGTTCCTTGTCAGCCGCGTGGTTCAGCGGGGCGATCACGCCGCTCACGAACTTCGCGTTTTCTTCCAGCACGGCTTCCGCGGTTTCCGCGTTTGCATCTTCACAGCCTGGCAGCGCGGACACGCCAGCCAGGTTTGCCAGTTCGTTCATCACGAACAGCATGTCTTTCATTGGGGCTTGATAGCTCATTGATGTCTCCAAAAATCTCCAGAAACCTGAAAAACGGGGTCTGACCCAAGGGTCAGACCCCGATCAGGCGGCCGTCGCGACCCAGTGTCAGACCCTGAGGGTCTGACACTGCTTTACCGGTTTAACCCAGTTCCTTGACCAGTTGAGGCACAACCTCGAACAGGTCGCCCACGATGCCGTAGTCGGCAACGGAGAAGATTGGAGCTTCAGGGTCTTTGTTCACAGCCACGATGACCTTGGAGTCCTTCATGCCAGCCAGGTGCTGGATCGCGCCGGAGATACCGACGGCGATGTAGAGGGAAGGAGCAACGATCTTGCCGGTCTGGCCAACCTGCCAGTCGTTCGGCACGAAACCTGCGTCCACCGCAGCGCGCGATGCGCCCATGGCGGCGTTCAGCTTGTCGGCCAGTGGTTCCAGGATCTTGAAGGCGTCAGCGGAGCCCATGCCGCGGCCACCGGAAACGATGATCTTGGCAGCGGTCAGTTCCGGACGGTCCGACTTGGCCACTTCGCGGCCAACGAAAGCGGACTTGCCGAAATCAGCTGCTGCAGCCACGGTTTCCACAGCAGCGGAACCGCCTTCGGCAGCGGCAGCGTCGAAGCCGGTGCTACGTACGGTGATCACCTTGACCTTGTCCGACGATTGCACGTAGGCGATCGCATTACCGGCGTAGATTGGGCGCTCGAAGGTATCAGGCGCGTCAACCTTGGTGATTTCGGAGATCTGAGCCACGTCCAGCTTGGCGGCAACGCGCGGCAGGATGTTCTTGCCGTAAGCGGTTGCCGGAGCCAGGATGTGGGTGTAGCCACCAGCGATCGCCAGGATCTGCTCGGAGACGTTTTCGGCCAGGCCGTCAGCGAAGTAAGCTGCGTCTGCGTGCAGCACTTTGGTGACGCCGGCGATCCTGGCAGCGGCGGCAGCAGCGGCGCCGGCGTTCGAGCCAGCGACCAGCACGTGCACTTCGCCTGCGCATTTGGCGGCGGCGGTAACGGTGTGGAGGGTGCTGCCCTTCAGGGATGCGTTGTCGTGTTCTGCGATTACGAGTGCGACCATGATATTTTTTCCTTGAGTGAAAACCGGCAGACCGGTGTCTGACCCAATGGGTCAGACACCTGCAGTTCCGGTTTTAGCAAATAATTAGATGACTTTAGCTTCGGTGCGCAGCTTGGACACCAGGGTCGCTACGTCAGGCACTTTGATACCAGCGGAACGCTTGGCAGGCTCGGCCACTTTCAGGGTTTTCAGGCGCGGGGTCACGTCGACGCCCAGGTCTTCCGGCTTGACGGTATCCAGCGGCTTCTTCTTCGCCTTCATGATGTTAGGCAGGGTCACATAGCGCGGCTCGTTCAGGCGCAGGTCGGTGGTCACGATGGCTGGCAGTTGCAGCGCCAGGGTTTCCAGGCCGCCGTCCACTTCGCGGGTCACGGTGACTTTGCCGTCGCCCAGCTCAACCTTCGAAGCGAAGGTCGCTTGCGGCCAGCCCAGCAGCGCTGCCAGCATCTGGCCAACCTGGTTGGAGTCGTCGTCGATAGCCTGCTTGCCCAGGATGATCAGTTGCGGTTGCTCTTTGTCGGCAACGGCCTTCAGCAGCTTGGCCACTGCCAGCGGCTCCAGTTCAACGCCGGTTTCGATCAGGATGCCGCGGTCGGCGCCGATCGCCATGCCGGTGCGCAGGGTTTCCTGGCACTGCGCCACGCCGGCGGACACGGCAACCACCTCGGTTACTTTGCCAGCTTCTTTCAGGCGGGTCGCTTCTTCCAGTGCAATCTCGTCGAACGGGTTCATCGACATTTTGACGTTGGCGATATCTACGCCAGTGCCGTCGGATTTGACGCGCACTTTCACGTTGAAGTCGACGACGCGCTTGACAGGTACCAGGACTTTCATAGGTGTGCCTTTGAAAAAGAGATAAGTAAAATTAGTGGGCTAGATTATATTGGAATTCGATATCACTTATCGAATAAAAGCACGGTCGTGCGTTTTTTAAGTACAATCCGGCGCCGAAAATCAGCAACCGGTAGCATACCGCAGTTTTTACTTGCGGCGCATCAAAAACGTAAATTCAGTGCCCTGCTGGACGTAGGACAAGAGTGCATTGCCAGTCTGCTTGGCAAAGGCCTGGAAGTCACGCACTGACCCTGGATCGGTAGCCACGATACGCAACACCTGGCCGCTTTCCAATTCCGCCAAGGCTTTCTTGGCTTTCAGAATAGGCAGCGGGCAATTCAGGCCGCGGGCGTCGAGGTCCTTATGAAATTCCATGGTCTCGGACTCGAGAGTAAGAGTTTCGCTCATCAATATCTCGCTTCTGTACAACTGGTTCCGACATACTACTCCAATTTTGTGCGTCTGACGCACTGCACCAAAATAGTTAATGTTGCGTTGCAAAATCACAACGACCTTGCAATGTCGGAAAGGCCCGCACTAGGAAGCGCGGGCCCCTGGCAGCTTTTAGATACGCGACTCCACCCATGCTGCAACGCCACCGAGAGCACCTGGCAGTGCATCCGGATTGGTGCCGCCGGCTTGCGCCATGTCAGGACGTCCACCGCCCTTGCCGCCCACTTGTTGTGCAACGAAGTTGACCAGCTCGCCGGCCTTGACCTTGCCGATCGAGTCCGCCGTCACGCCGGCGATCAGGCTGACCTTGCCGTCATTGACGGAAGCCAGCACGATGGCAGCGGACTTCAGCTTGTCTTTCAGCTTGTCCATGGTTTCGCGCAGCGCGGTCACGTCGGCGCCTTCCATGGTTGCAGCCAGCACCTTCAGGCCCTTGACGTCGACCGCCTTGTTGACCAGTTCGTCGCCCTGGCCGGAAGCCAGCTTGGACTTCAACGCAGCCAGTTCTTTTTCCAGCGACTTCACCTGGTCTTGCACGGCGGCGATCTTGGAAGTCAGTTCTTCCGGGTTCGACTTAAGCGCGGCAGCAGCTTCGTTCAGCTTGCGAGCCATGCCCTGCACCAGCGCCAAGGCGCCTTCGCCGGTCACGGCTTCCACGCGGCGGATACCGGCAGCAACGCCGCCTTCCGATACGATCTTGAACAGGCCGATATCGCCGGTGCGGTGCACGTGCACGCCGCCGCACAGCTCTTTCGAGGAACCGATGTCCATCACGCGCACTTCGTCGCCGTACTTCTCGCCGAACAGCGCCATGGCGCCATGCTTCACGGCGTCGTCGAAGGACATGTGGTGCGACTGGGTCGCAGCATTGGCCAGGATCTCGGCGTTGACGATGGCTTCCACCTTGGCGATTTCCTCGGCGGTCATCGGCTGGGTGTGGGAGAAGTCGAAACGCGCCTTGTCCGGATCAACCAGCGAGCCTTTCTGCGCCACGTGGGAGCCCAGCACTTCGCGCAGGGCCTTGTGCATCAGGTGGGTCGCCGAGTGGTTACGGATGGTGCGGCCGCGCGAATGCTGGTCCACAGCAGCGCCGACAGCGTCGCCCACTTTCAGCGAACCCTGTGCCACCACGCCGTGGTGGCCGAACACATCCGCCTGGATCTTCAGCGTGTCTTCCACGTCGAAGCGACCGGTGGCGCCGGTGATCAGGCCCTGGTCGCCCACCTGGCCGCCGGATTCGGCGTAGAACGGGGTGGTATCCAGCACGACGATGCCCTGCTCGCCGGTCTTCAGTTCCTGCACCGGCGCGCCGTTGGCGTACAGGGCGATCACTTTCGAGTCATGCAGCAGCTGGTCATAGCCGACGAACTTGTTCTTCTCGCCGGAGTATTCAACGTTGGCAGCCATCTTCTTGAACTTGCCGCCTTCGCGCGCCTTCTGCTTCTGTGCTTCCATGGCGACGTTGAAGCCTGCTTCGTCCAGCGTCACTTCGCGTTCGCGGCAAATGTCGGCGGTCAGGTCCAGTGGGAAGCCGTAGGTGTCGTACAGGGTGAAGGCGGTAGCACCATCCAGGTTCTTCGGATCCTTGGCCAGTTGGGCTTCCAGGATCTTCATGCCGTTTTCCAGGGTCTCGCCGAAACGCTCCTCTTCCGCCTTCAGCACCTGGGCCACGCGGTCCTTGGCTTCCGCCAGCTCAGGATAGGCAACGCCCATTTCGGTGTTCAGGTCTGCCACCAGCTTGTAGAAGAAGGCTTTGGTCTGGCCCAGTTTGTGGCCGTGACGCAGTGCGCGGCGGATGATGCGGCGCAGGACATAGCCGTGGCCTTCAGGGCCAGGGATGATGCCGTCGACGATCATGAAAGCGGCAGCGCGGATGTGGTCGGCGATCACGCGCAGCGATTTGTTTTCCAGGTCGGTCGCGCCGGTTTCGCGGGCGGCAGCCTTGATCAGGGCCTGGAAGGAATCGATCTCATAGTTCGAGTGCACGTGCTGCAGGACGGCAGCCAGGCGCTCCATGCCCATGCCGGTATCCACGCAAGGCTTCGGCAGCTTGTGCATCACGCCCGCTTCGTCGCGGTTGAACTGCATGAACACCAGGTTCCAGATTTCGATGAAGCGGTCGCCGTCTTCCTGGTCCGAGCCCGGAGGACCGCCCCAGATGTCGGCGCCGTGGTCGTAGAAGATCTCGGTGCAAGGACCGCATGGGCCGGTGTCGGCCATCTGCCAGAAGTTGTCCGACGCGTAACGCGAACCCTTGTTGTCGCCGATGCGGATGATGCGCTCTTTCGGCACGCCGATTTCGTTGGCCCAGATATCGTAGGCTTCGTCGTCCTCGATGTAGACGGTGACGGTCAGCTTCTCAGGCGGCAGGCCATAGACCTTGGTCAGCAGCTCCCACGCGTATTGGATGGCATCGCGCTTGAAATAGTCGCCGAAGCTGAAATTGCCCAGCATTTCGAAGAAGGTGTGGTGACGCGCGGTGTAGCCGACGTTTTCCAGGTCGTTATGCTTGCCGCCGGCGCGCACGCAGCGCTGCACGGTGGTGGCACGGGAATACGGGCGCACATCCTGGCCCAGGAACACATCCTTGAACTGCACCATGCCGGAGTTGGTCAACAGCAGGGTCGGGTCGTTGCCTGGCACCAGCGGGCTGGAACGGACAATCGTATGGCCCTTGGATTCGAAGAATTTCAGGAACTTTTCGCGAATTTCAGCAGATTTCATGTCGTAAAAGGTAGGTTGCAGGCTGGTGCAAAGGGTTGATTATACGTGAACAGTTCGCCTGATAAATGGGGACGTATCCCATTTAGAGGGAAATTTCCTCTAGATGGGGTGCGTCCCCATTTATCAAGCGAAGTCCGGCCCGATCAAGTCGATGCGGTCGGTGCAGAAGGCGTCTACGCCGAGCGCGAGGATTTCCCGCGCTCGTTCCGGCGTATTGACGGTATAGCAAAACAGGCCCAGGCCTGCTGCCTTCACCGCTCTTGCCTGGTCCGGTGTCAGGTATTTGTGGTTGGTATGGATCGCCACCGCGCCAAGGTCGCGCGCCGTTTCCAGCCAATTGGGGGGAATTTTATCAAACAGACAAGCCCGCGGTAGTTCGGGCGCAGCATCGCGCGCCGCCGCCAAGGCCGGCATGCTGAAGGACGAGAGCAAAGGCATTGACGCCGGATCGCCGGCCGCCACCTCGGCAGCGAAACGGGCACGCGCAGTCTGCGCCACCCAACGGCCGGTCGCCTCATCATGGCCTTCAGCCGGCTTGATCTCGATATTCATCCAGATCTTATGCTCTTTGCAGTAGTCGACCCACTCCAGGAACAAAGGCACTGGCTCACCGCGGAACTCAGGGCCGAACCATCGCCCGGCATCCATCTTCGCCAATTCGGCTGCCGAAAAGTTCGGCACATAGCCATCGCCATAGATCGTGCGGCCAAAGTGCGGATCATGCATCACCACGCCAATGCCATCGGATGACAGCATGACGTCGAATTCCACCGCGCGGAAACCATAAGCCAGGCCGGCACGCAAGCCGGCGATGGTGTTTTCCGGAGCCAGCGTGCCGCCTCCGCGATGCGCAACGATTTTTGGGTAGGGCCACATAGGATTAAGACACTAACACGGTTGGATGCGTTAAGCTAACGCTCCCTGAAAACAGTAGGAAGAAGACAACATGACCCCGAAGGCCCTTGGACACATTCGCGTACTGGATTTAAGCCGCGTGCTGGCCGGCCCCTGGTGCTCGCAGAACCTCGCCGACCTGGGCGCGGACGTGATCAAGATCGAGCGGCCGGGCAGCGGCGACGACACCCGCGCCTGGGGTCCTCCCTACGCCAAGGACGCCTCCGGCGCCGACACCACCGAAGCCGCCTACTACCTGTCCGCCAACCGCGGCAAGCGCTCGGTCACCTGCGACATCTCCAAGCCGGAGGGCCAGGCCCTGATCCGCGAACTGGCCAGGCACGCCGACGTGGTGCTGGAAAACTACAAGGTCGGCCAGCTGAAAAAATATGGCCTGGATTATGAATCGCTGAAGGCCGTCAAGCCGGACCTGGTCTACTGCTCCGTAACCGGCTTTGGCCAGGACGGCCCCTACGCACACCGCGCCGGCTACGACTTCCTGATCCAGGGCATGGGCGGTTTGATGTCCGTCACCGGCGAGCGCGACGACCTGCCGGGCGGCGGCCCGCAGAAAGCCGGCGTGGCCCTGACCGACCTGATGACCGGCATGTACTCCACCATCGCAATTTTGGCCGCCCTGACCCACCGCGACCGGACCGGCGAAGGTCAATATATCGACATGGCGCTGCTGGACGTGCAGGTCGCGATGTTGGCCAATATGGGCTCCAACTACCTGAATAGCGGCAAAGCGCCCAAGCGCTGGGGCAACGCCCACGCCAACATCGTGCCGTACCAGACCTTCGCCTGCGCCGACGGCTACATCATCGTCGCCACCGGCAACGACGGCCAGTATCAGAAATTCGTGGAAGTGGGCGGCCGCCCCGACCTGGCCACACACGAACGCTACGCCACCAATCCACTGCGCGTGAAGAACCGCGACGAGCTGGTGCCGATCCTGGCTGACATGGTGAAGTCGCAACCGCGCGACTGGTGGATCGAACAGCTGGAAGCGGTAGGCGTGCCATGCGGCCCAATCAACGACCTGCACGACGTATTCAAGAACCCGCAAGTGCAAGCGCGCGGCATGATGATTGAAACAGCCCACCCGACCGCCGGCAAAGTGAAACTGGTGCGCAACCCAATGCGCCTGAGCGCCAGTCCCGCAGAAACCGACATGGCCCCGCCCCTGCTTGGCCAGCACACCGACGAAGTGCTGCGCGAAGTCCTCGGCCGCAGCGAGGCCGACATCGCCTCCCTGCGCGCCAAAGGCATCCTGTAACGCGTTACGGCCGAGCCCGTGTCACACCTTGGGGTCACACCCCGAGAGTGACACGAGCCCAACCGCAGTGCGGAAGAGCCTGTGTCACACCTGGGGTGTGACCCCATGGTGTGACACGGGCTCGGCTGGTACGCCTTTAGTGCAGGTGCTGCTTGAAGTCGAATAGTTCGCGATGCATGAAGTTGACTGCGGCTTTCATCTCGGGCGTCACTTGCATGCGCTCGCTGGCGCAGACGCGCCGGGCCCGGGCGCCGAGCATTTCCATGTCGTCTACCAACTTGGGTACGTTGGCGTAGTCTTCACTCACCAGCATTTCGCTGATGTCGTCGGAGCGGCGGTCCAGCTTCTGGATCGTATCGCGCAGCTCGCCGGTCAGGTGGCGCTCGGCCGACAGGGCTTGCGCGGCCTGGCTGACAGCCATTTGGATGTTGCTGAGCCTGATACGGATTTCTCGATCGTGCATCATGATGATCTCCTCGCTCAAAACGGCACCCAGCGTGCCGGTGGGACTTGGAGACCGTTCGCGCTCGGCGGTTCAATCACCCTGCCTCAGCTTTGATCTGGCTCAACATTGGCGCGATTGGCGTCAACCGGCGCAGGTGGATTGCGATCGCGACAGCTGCGACGAGGCAGCTTGCAAGCAACAGCACCACGCCCGCCCATCCTGCCTTTCCCCACAGTATTCCTGCAGCCCAGCCAATCACGCTGGAGCCGAGGTAGTAGAAGAACAGGTATAGCGCGGATGCCAATGCCGCCCCGCGAGCACGTCGGCCGACCCAGCTGCTTGTCATGGAATGCGCTGCAAAGAAAGCGAAGGTGAACAGGGCCAGCCCGGCGATTACCAGCGGCAAGCAGCTCGACAAGGTCAACACAATGCCTGTCAGCATTAAGCTGAGAACCAGGTACAGCACGCCCTTGCGGCCGTAACGGTCCGCCAGCTTGCCTGCCCAGACCGAACTGAAAATCCCCAGCAGGTACAGAAACGAAACTCCACCCACCACACTTTGACGCAGCTCGAACGGCACGGCCAGCAGGCGGTAACTGATGTAGTTGTAGGCGCTGACCATACAACCCATTAACAGGAAGGCCAGGGTGAACAGCCAAGGCAGGCCGTCATCGCGCAGGTGGCGGAGCGCATTCTCTGGCAGCGCGCGCCAGCCTCCGGGCGACGGGTGGAAACGGCGCGACTCCGGCAGACTGCGCCAGAATTCGACTGCAGCCAATACTCCGGCCGCGCCCATCGCCACCAGCGCCACGCGCCAGGAGAAAAAGTCGCTCAGTATCGATGTCACCATGCGCCCGACCATCCCGCCGAACGCACTGCCGCTGATGTAAAGACCCATCGATAGCCCCAAGGATTCGGGTTCGATCTCCTCTGCCAGGTATGCCATGGCGACGGCTGGCATGCCGCCCAGCGCCACACCGAGCAAAACCCGCGCGACAAGCAGTTGGCCGTATCCATCGGCCAGAGCGCACAGCAAAGTCATGATCGCGGAGATCGCGAGCGCTCCCACCATCAGGGGCTTGCGGCCGAAGCGGTCGGAAATGGCGCTCGACGCGAGCAGCGAGACTGCCATCGCCGCCGTGGCCAGCGACAAGGACAGGCTGCTCTGCGCGGGCGTCAGCGCAAATTCGCTGGATAGCAGCGGCATCAAGGGTTGCACGCAGTACAACAGCGCGAAGCAGGAAAAGCCGCCAAAGAACATGGCGCGATTGGTGGGGTGGCTGAGGGCTTTCATCGTGAATTCATCTTAGGATTGCCCTGTATTACCGTCCAATATATATTTAAGGCGTTATTAATCGCTTCAACATATTATGGAATTGCGTCATCTGCGCTATTTCGTGGCTGTGGCCGAGGAACTGAGCTTCACTCGCGCGGCTGAGCGGCTGCATATCGGCCAGCCGCCCCTATCACAACAAATCCAGGCGCTGGAAGCGGAAGTGGGGGCGCGCCTCTTCGATCGCAGCAAGCGCTGGGTGCGCCTTACCGAAGCCGGCAAGCTGTTTCTTGAAGATGCGCGGGCCATCCTGGCGCAATCCGAGCGCGCGGCCAAGCGGGCGCGCCGGGCGCAGCGTGGCGAGGCTGGCGAACTGCGTGTGGGCTTTACGTTTTCCACGCCTTTCACGCCGCTGTTTGCGCGCGCGATCCGCCGCTATCGCCAGCTTTATCCGGACGTGGCGCTTACCTTGCATGAGATGACGACGCTGCATCAAATCGATGCCCTGGAGGCTCGCAAGATAGATCTTGGTTTCGTGCGGCCGCCGGAGGTGGCTTTGCCGGAGCACCTGGAGCTGACGACGCTGCGCCGCGATGCGCTGTTGCTGGTGCTTGCGAGCGATTCGCCATTGGCGCGCAAGCGCATGATCAAGGTGGCTGACCTGGCGGAGCTGCCGTGGGTAATGTATCCGAAGGAGTCTGGCGTGGGCATCAATCACGCCATTCTGGGCATGTGCCGGTCGGCGGGCTTCGTGCCGCAGGTGGCCATGGAAGCGGGCGAGGCGGCAACCATTATCGGGCTGGTTGCGGCGGGGATTGGGGTGTCGGTGCTGCCTTCGCCGTTCCAGTCGATGCATCTGGAGGGAGTGGTGTTCCGGCCGCTGGATGATGCGGGGGCGGTCACTTCGCTGCAATTGGCGCAGCGGCGGGGGGATGGCGGGGCGTTGGTGGAGGCGTTTGTCCGGGTGGCGCTGGAGGAGAACCGGTAAACCGGTGTCTGACCCACAGGGTCAGACACGCATGCTCGTCTGGCGCTGGTCCAGTTTATCAATCGTAGTCGGCGTCGAGCTCGGAGCCGGCGTAGTTTTCCAGCTCGGTCCACAGCGTCTTCATTGCGTAGCGGCCCGGCAGCTTCTGCAGCACGGTGCAGGTGCGGCGGTACAGGTCGATGCGATGCAGCAGGACCGGGTGATGCTGCTCGGGCACCGCTGCGACCAGCGCTTGCCAGCCCGCTTCGTAATCTGGCTTGGCCTTGCGCACAGCCTTCACGAAGCGTTCGAACTCCTTCTGGCCGGTGCGGGCGACGATGCGGCCACCACCTTCCACCGCGAAGATGATCGCCAGCGCGATCACGCCTTCCGCGTTCAGGTCCGGGTCCTTGATTGCGCCTTCCAGGTTGTGGCGGCGCAGCCAGTTCGCCAGGCGCACCACGGCTTGCACTTCCTGGCGCTGCTTCAACTGCGCCTGGTACTTGGATGGTCCATCCCAGTTGGCGCCGGGCTCGGTGAAGCAGATGTCGAAGAACAGGTCGCGCAGGCGGCGCTGTGCATACATCGGGTCGTTGTCGTACTCTCCAATCAGCGTATCTTCCGGCATCGCAGCCAGGTCTTTCAACTGGCGGAAGCCCGCCTGGAAGGCCAGCTCAGCGCCCTGCTCCACCAGGTAGTCCAGCGCCAGCTCGTCGGAATCGACGGTCAGCACCTGCTCCAGGCCGAGCGACACGCCGCCAACCGTCAGGTTGACTGCCTTCTGGATGCCTTCCGCAGTGCGGTTGTTGGTGAACTTGTCCGCGACCATGGCTGTGATGCCGCTCAACTCTTCCGCCAGGATGCTGGCCGCATCTTCGCGGTCGTCGCCTGGCAGCAGTTTGATGGCGCGGGTCAGTCGCGGCAGGCTTTCTTTGACGAGTGCGGGCAGCATCAGCCGAAGATCCCCGTACCGATCGAGCGGCGTGCGCGTTCGCGGCCGGTGCCACTGCGGGTGGTCGGCACTTGCTTGCGCAGGCGGTACAGCAGCTCCTTGGTGGAGCGCTGCAGGTGCTCGGGCTCTTCGTCCGGATCGTCGCTGAATTCCGCATCGGCCAGGTCGGCGCTGTGGCGGAATTCCGGGAACAATTCGAACAGCGCACGGTCCCAGCCGTCTTCATTGGCTTGCGCCAGGGCGACGGCAACGGGAACGATGTCGTTGTCGGACGAAGTCTGGCCGGTCAGGTAGGCACCTTTCGAGATCACTTCGCCCGCAACCTCCAGCACCTCCTTCGGCGCCAGCGAGAACAGGATCGCGAACGCGGTGCAGCCCCAGTCGGTAGCCGACGCTTCTTTCAGCAGTTCGGCACGGCGCTCTTCATCTTCGGTGCCGAAGATCACGCCGTGCATGTGGGCGAACAGCGATTCGGCGATACGCTCTGGATCGTCTTCGATCATGTCGTCCGGCCAGGTGGCGGCGATGTAGGCCAGGCTTTCGGCCCACTGCTTCGGCGGCACCAGCAGGGTCGCCAGCGACATCTTGCCGCCGTCGAAGCCGGACATGTGCAGCGCCGTCACGTGCGGCGGCAGCTCCTGCAGCACTTCGACCACGGCCAGGTCGCCGTGGGTATCCGCTGCTTCGGCAAAAGCGCGCTCGGCGTGCTCCAGGGAGCCCGCCAGAACGAGTTCGGTGACCTGCTTGCGAATGGCTGGCAGATTCTTGTCGGTCATGCTCAATCCTCCTGCTGGTCAAAGATGCCGGTGAAGTCGTCGGTTGCGACATCATCCGCGTAATCGTCTTCATCATCGCCCTCGTCGCCTTCAGCCAGGCGGTCGAGCGAAGTGTCCTCGTCGTCCCACATGCGCGGATGCTTGTGCAGCAGCGCGGTGATGATGGCCTGGCGCGCCAGGTCCGGGTGGTTCTCTTCCAGCGCTTCCAGCAGGCCTTGCGCCTTCGGGCAGGTGGCGGCGCCGAACACGCGGGCCGGATCGCCGTATTCGAAATCCTCGGCGTCGGCAAAAGCTGCCTTCGGGTCGTGGAATTCGATCACGTCCACCAGGGCGAAAGCCATCATGTTCAAATCGTCGATGCCGCCGCCGTTCACGTATTCGGTGCGCAGGGCTTCGACCATCTTCTTGTAATTCTTGTGGTCAGGCGGATCGCCGAGGATGCCCTCGATCTGCCCTTCCAGTTCGCGCGCCTGGTAGGCGAACTCTGGGTGTACTTTTCTCATTTGCTGCTGTCTTTCTGTTGATTCAGGCGGCGGGGATCGTCACGCCGTTGACGCTGAAGATGGAACGCCACTGTTGGTAGGCCTCCGCTTCCGGGTCGATGATGATGCGGTGGTGCACACTCTGGTTGTATTCTTCCCGTTTTTCGGGGTCGGACAACACTTCATAAGCTTTGACGATGGCCTTGAAGCGGGCGTCGGCGCCCGGTTCCTGGTTGCGGTCCGGGTGGAAACGCATCGCCAGGGAACGATAGACCTTCTTGATTTCCTCGTCAGAGGCATTGGGCGCGACACCGAGCACATTATATAAATTTTCCATATTGCAACTCCGGGCCGGTTTTTAAACGCGTAATGTCGAATTATCCTATAAAATGCCCTGTTTACGCTGAATATCACCCTAAAACCGGTAAACCTGGGTCAGACCCAAGGGTCTGACCCTGTCTGTTCAACGGCTGGGGGTTGGGTTTCAATCCAAGCCCCAGGCGGTGGAGCTGACAGGGTCTGACCCTGCGGGTCAGACCCTGGTTTACCGGTTTTAAAGACTAAAACATACATGAGCAACGACAAAACCCACGCCCCAGCGCCCAATTTCCTGCGCAATATCGTTGAAGCCGACCTGGCCTCCGGCGCGCATACCCGCGAAGGCCTGCCGCCGGTCATCACCCGCTTCCCGCCAGAGCCAAACGGCTACCTGCACGTCGGCCACGCCAAGTCCATCTACACCAACTTCGGCCTGGCGCGCGATTTCGGCGGCCGCTGCCACCTGCGTTTCGACGACACCAATCCTGAAAAAGAAGAACAGGAGTACGTCGATTCCATCATCGACAGCGTGCGCTGGCTCGGTTTCGACTGGAACTACAAAGGCCCGGTAGGCGCCGGCGAACACCTGTATTACGCCTCCGACTACTTCGACAAGTTGTATGAAATGGCCGAATACCTGATCAAGGTCGGCAAGGCTTACGTGGACAGCCAGAGCGCCGAGGAAATGAAAAATACCCGCGGCGGTTTCGGCGTCGCCGGCACCAATTCCCCGTTCCGCAACCGTTCGGTGGAAGAAAACCTGCAACTGTTCCGCGACATGAAGGCGGGCAAATACAAGGACGGTGAGCACGCACTGCGCGCCAAGATCAGCGAAGACGCGATGTCCTCGCCGAACATGAACATGCGCGACCCGGCGATCTACCGCATCCGCCACGCCCACCACCACCGCACGGGCGACGACTGGTGTATCTACCCGATGTACGACTACACGCACCCGATTTCGGACGCGCTGGAAAACATCACGCACTCGATCTGCACCCTGGAATTCCAGGATCACCGCCCGTTCTACGACTGGCTGCTGGAAACCCTGTCCGAGGGTGGCTTTTTCAAGAAGCCGGTGCCGCACCAGTACGAATTCGCACGCCTGAACCTGACCTACATCGTCACCTCCAAGCGCAAGCTGCGCCAGATGGTGGAAGAAGGCATCGTGGACGGCTGGGACGACCCGCGCCTGCCGACCATGGCCGGCATGCGCCGCCGCGGCTTCACCCCGGAGGGCATCCAGCTGATGTGCGAGCGCACCGGCGTGACCAAGTCCGACGGCTGGATCGACTTCGGCGTGCTGGAAGGCGCCGTGCGTGAAGACCTGGACCCGAAAGCCCCGCGAGCCATCGCCGTACTGCGCCCGCTGAAGCTGATCGTCGAGAACTTCCCGGAAGGCCAGTCGGTCGAGTGCACCTCGCCGGTCCACCCGCACCACCCTGAGCTGGGTCACCGCACCTTCCCGTTCACCCGCGAACTGTGGATCGAAGAAGAAGACTTCATGGAAGTGCCGACCAAGGGCTACTTCCGCTTCACCCCTCCGGTCGGCGACCAGCCAGGCGCCCGCGTGCGCCTGAAGTACGGCTTCGTGGCCGAATGCACAGGCTACGACAAGGATGAAAGCGGCAAGGTCACCGCCGTGCGCGTGAAGTACTTCGAAGACTCCAAGTCCGGCACCCCGGGCGCCGACACCTACAAGGTGAAGGGCAATATCACCTGGGTCAGCGCCGAAGCGGCCCTGGAAGCGGAAGTGCGCCTGTACGACCGCCTGTTCACAGAAGAGAAACCGGACGCCGGCGGCAAGGACTTCAAGGAGTTCCTGAACCCGAAAGCGCTGGAAATCGTCAGAGCCTACCTGGAGCCGGGCCTGAAGGACGCCACCGCCGAGCAGCGTTTCCAGTTCGAGCGCCACGGCTATTTCGTGGCCGACCGCGTGCTGTCGCAGCCAGGCAAGCCGGTGTTCAACCGCATCGTCACACTGAAAGATAGCTGGGCAAAATAACTGACCCGAACTGTGACAAAAAAGCCGCCTTCGGGCGGTTTTTTATTGTTAGTTTGATTTCAATCAAAGTGGCGTTTTTGCAACTTGACCTTGAATGGTGGGAATTCTTATAGTCGCGCAATGACCCGCCTACAGCTCAGCCTGTTTTCTCCGTCCAAACCCTTGTGGTGGCTGGGCATTGCGCTATCGCTGGGCGTCGGCCTCGGACTGTTTACGGTTGCCACCCGCTCCGTCGAGAGCGAAGCGCGCACCCGCTTTCATAACCAGGCCCGCAATACGCAGTTCAATATCAATACCAGTATCAAGGCATATACCGATGTCTTGCGAGCCGCGGCCAGCTACTTCCAGGCCGGCGGTGAAGTCACCAGGCAAACCTTCCACCGCTACGTGCAAGGCCTGGACCTGGAACACAATTACCCGGCCATCGACAACATCAACTTCGCCGAGTACTACACGGATGAGCAACGTCCGGCGGCGGAAGCCCGCCAGCGCCAGCTCACAGACAAGCTCTACCCCACCTACCGCCTGCACCCTGAAGGGAAGCGTCCTGAATACGCGGTGCTGACACTGATCGAACCGCTCGAAGGCTTCGGCGACCGTTATGGGCTCGATATCGCAGCCCGGCCGGGCGTTGCAGGCGCCCTGTTCTCGGCACGCGACCAGGGCGCCTTGAGCAGCTCCGGCCAGCCCATCCCCTTGCGCAGCGCCCCAAGCCACGTAGGCATGGCAATGCGCATCCCCATTTACCGTAACGGCATGCCGATTACCAATGTCGCGGAACGGCGCCTTGCTTGCATCGGGTCGGTAGGCCTGGGCTTCAGCGTGCCGCGCCTGGTCGACGTCGCGCTCGGTGAAATGCCGGTAAGCGCTGTGCGCGTTGTCCTGCGCGATAGCAGCAGTATCGGCAGGGCGGCCACCCTGCTGTTCGACAGCCAGCCCAATATGCCAGGCGCCGACAGCGGCCATTTCGTCACCGAGCTGCCGATACAATTCCACGGCCGCACGTGGCATGCCCAGTTCAGCGTGCCGAAGCGCGCACTGTATTCGAACTTCGATCAATACCTGCCCGCGCTGGCAGGCAGCATGGGTTTCGGTGCAAGCGTGTTGATTTATGCATTGTTTATCACGCTGGCCTCTTCGCGCCGCCGCGCCGTCAAGCTGGCGCGCGCCATGACGCGCGAGTTGCGCGACAGCCAGGCGCGCCTGCAGCTGTCGCACCATCGCCTGCGCCGCCTGGCCGCGCACGCGGACCACATCAAGGAAGAAGAGCGCAAGCGTATCGCGCGCGAGATCCACGATGACCTGGGCCAGAACCTGCTGGCCCTGCGCATTGAAGCCGATATCCTCGCCACGCGCACTGAAAAAACCCATCCGCGATTGCATGCGCGGGCGCGCGCCACGCTGCACCAGATCGACAATACCATCCGCAGCGTGCGCCAGATCATCAACGATTTGCGGCCAAATGTGCTGGACCTCGGACTGTCGGCTGCCGTGGAATGGCAGATCGCGCAGTTCCGCCTGCGCTCCGGCATCAAGTGCGAATTCACTGAAGACGCGGTGGCCGATCATGGCGTCGACGATCATTGCGCAACCGCCTTCTTCCGCGTGCTGCAGGAATCGCTCAGCAATATCCACCAGCATGCATCGGCCACGATGGTGCGCGTTGAACTGCACCAGTCGCATGGCATGCTGCGCATGACCATCAGCGACAACGGCATCGGCATCAATACGGCCAGCCGGCACAAGGCCGGCTCGTTCGGCCTGGTCGGCATCGAGGAGCGCATCAGCCTGCTTGGCGGGAACTGCTCGATCACCAGCCTTGCACACGGCGGCACCACGGTCAGCATTGCTGTCCCCGTCGGCTACCGCGTGGCGCCGGCCGACGATATGCGCCTCAGCGCTTAGGCATTTTTACCACTCGGTAGGATTTTGCCTGCCGTCGTTGATCCAAATCAAACTCCCTTTCCCTAGCTCAGCAAAAATGCATTTGTAACATTTGGCGATGCGACAAGCTATTGATTTGAAAGGAGCATTCCTGTGTTGTTTAATCCGCGCACGCTTGAATTGTTACTTGCATTAGCGGGGGCCATGTCTATACTTGAGCTAGTTGATCTACATCAACACGCGTTCCCAACTCCGAACGCCTCAGATGCCAGGCAGTACAACACCAGCCCCCTAGAACGGCGTCTTCTCTCTCTTCAGTCAGTCTTAAATTCGCTCACCATAAAGGGATGTCACTCATGATTTCTGCTGAAAGCTTCAAGGCTATTGCCGACCTGGACCTCGAACCTATCAAGGTGAAACTGATGCATGTGGAATCTGGCGAAGGCTGGTCGCTGGAAAAGGTTAACGCAATCGAATTCGAATACCGTCGCTTCCTGTACCTGATGAAAATGTTCCCCAACGAGCAGACCGCTCCGCTGATGGACGTGGACATCTTCTGGCACTACCACATCCTCGACACGATGAAGTATTTCATCGACTGCGAAAATGTGTTCGGCTACTACCTGCACCACTTCCCGTACATCGGCCTGCGCGGCGAAGACGATGAAGAGGCGCATGAACGCGTGGGCAACCGCATGAAGGAGCTGTATGAAGAAACCTTCGGTGAAGACTATTTCCGCAGCGCGGTTGCTTATTCGGGCCGTGTCGCAACCGAGGCTGCAGCGGATGGCGCCCAGCTTGCGTACTCGGGCCGCGTGGCAGATGAAGCTGGCCAGCAGGTGGCCTACTCCGGCCGCGTGGCTGCCGAAGCGGGCGCGCAAGTCGCTTACTCGGGTCGCGTCGCCGCCGAGGCTTCGCCGCAAGTTGCCTATTCGGGCCGTGTGGCTGCTGAAGCCGCGCCGCAGGTAGCCTATTCTGGCCGTGTCGCTGCCGAGGCTTCGCCGCAGGTCGCTTACTCCGGCCGCGTCGCTGCTGAAACCGCGCCGCAAGTGGCTTACTCGGGTCGTGTCGCCGCGAATGCCGCGCCGCAAGTCGCCTATTCGGGACGCGTCGCCGCCGAAGCGGCGCCAAAGGTCGCTTACTCCGGCCGCGTCGCTGCTGAAACCGCGCCGCAAGTGGCTTACTCGGGCCGTGTCGCTGCCGAAGCTGCACCGAAGGTCGCCTACTCCGGCCGTGTCGCGGTGGCCTACTCGGGCCGCGTGGCAGCTGAAGCCGCGCCTCAAGTGGCATACTCCGGACGCGTCGCATCGGGGGCAGCGCCGCAAGTCGCTTACTCAGGCCGCGTGGCAGCCGAAGCGAAGACGGCCTACTCAGGCCGCGTGGCGGCTGAAGCGCAAACCGCTTACTCCGGCCGTGTCGCCGCCGAAGCGAAAACCGCCTATTCCGGCCGCGTCAGCGCCGAAGCCCAGGCCGCATCGCAATCGCTGTTCTACACCGCCCGTCCTCGCCTGGCAGCTGCCTGAGCCCGATCGAGCGCGCAAATGAAAACGGCCGCCACCTGCCAAGCAGGTGCGGCCGTTTTTTACATCCGGGCGAAAGCTCAGTGCGCCATCAGTTCGCGCAGTTCGCGAATGCTGAAATCGCTGATTTCATGCATGCGGATCAGGATCGTCGCGCCGATTGGCAGCGTGTTGTGACGGATCTTGCTGATCACTGGTGGAGCAACTTCCAGCGCGCGGGACAGGGCTGCGTCATTTTTCAGTTGCAGCTTTTCGATGATGGCGTCCAGAACGCGGTTCGGATTGTAGGTCGACGATGCAGTAATTTCTTTCAGAGAGCTCATGACTGGGTACTTTTTCAATGTGTTGCGTGGTCACAACAAAATTATTGGCGGAATTTTCGACAAAGAGCGCCAGAAAAAGCCGTTATTGACGCAATTTTCGGCACACGGACGGTATCATACACCGATTTATTGCCGTTCGCTTAACGCCGTGAGATTTTGATAGATTGTAGCGCACAAAGCTGTGCTAGGAATTCATCTTGTTTAACAAAAAGACTACTGATGGTCGTTTATTGCTAAAGTAAACGGCAAGCAGAGCCAGGCAAACGTGATCCAGGCCAGTGCGGGGGGAAGGTACATCAGGGCAGCCGGCATAGGAGTGTACTCCGAACGCCAGTCAAGGCGGCGCCTGATTTCCTCGGGTGAAGGCGGAGGCAGGTGGGCGTGGCCGCGCTGGGCCAGGTAAGCACGGACTTGTTCCTTGGTGGGATGGCTATACATGGCGCCCTCCTTGGCAGACGTTGGCACAAGATAGCGCCGGCAGCATCACGGGCGCTTGATGCATCTCAAGGCGGCTGCAACATCCTGGTACTGCAGCCGTACCTGCAACTCCTCTTTCAGGCGCCGGTTCGCCAGCCTGCGCGATTCCGACATGAAAGACAACAGGGTTGGCGCCACGGCCTGCGCCAGTGCTGCCCGATCCAGGCGCGGAGGGCGCGGCAGGCCGAAATGATCGGCCACCATGTCGAAATAGTCCCCCATTTTGAGTTCCGTGTCATCCACTGCGTGATACACACGGTTACAAAATCCTTTGCGCAAGGCCGCCAAAACAACACGCGCCAGGTCGTCGGCGTGGATATGGTTGGTGAAAACGTCATCTTCCGGACGCAGCGCTGGCGTTCCCTGCTCCAGGCGCTTGATTGGCAAACGGTCCGCAGCATAGATGCCCGGCACGCGCAGGATTACCAGTCGCCCTTGCGCGCGGCACGCCCAGTCCCGCAGCACCTGCTCCGCATCAACCCGCCGCAGCGCCCGCGTATTGCGAGGAGCAACGGTCTGGGTTTCGTCAGCCCAGCGCCCGCCCAGGTCGCCGTACACGCCGGTGGTGCTCACATAAACCACTTGCGCCCGGTCAGGTAAAATGGCGGTCACATTGCGGGTGCGCCGATCCAGCACACCCTCGCCCGGCGGTGGAGCCAGGTGCACGACCTGGTGCGCCAGCCCGGCCAGGCGACGCAGCGATTCGGGCTGGTCCAGGTTGGCCAGCAGGGGAACGGCGCCCGCCGCACGCAATTCGGCAAAACGCTCGCGCTGGCTGGTCACGGCAAATACACGGTAATGCGCGCGCACCAAAGGCAGCAGACGCATGCCCACATCGCCGCAACCAATGACCAGCAGGCGCGGCTTGTTGAATTTTTTACTGATTTCCATTTTTAAGATTGTATGTCTTTCCAAATAACTGTTCAGCCTAGCGGCCACCAATTCACCTGCGAAGACGATGAAACCGTTTTGGCCGCAGCCATGCGCGCCGGCGTCGGCCTGCCCTACGGCTGCAAGAATGGCGCCTGCAGTTCCTGCAAGGGCAAGGTGGTGTCGGGCTCCGTCAGCCACAAGGCGCACCAGCGCCGCGCCCTGAGCGAGGAAGAAGAAGCAGCCGGCATGTCCCTGTTCTGCTGTGCGATTCCGCATTCCGACCTGGTGCTGCAAGCGCGCGAAGTGGTCGGCAGCGGCGAATTCCCGATCAAGAAAATGCCGACCCGCGTCAACGCTCTGGAGAAAATGGCGCCGGACGTGATGGTGCTGACGCTGCAGCTACCTGCCAACGAAACCTTCCAGTACAAGGCCGGCCAGTACCTCGAATTCCTGCTGCGCGACGGCAAGCGCCGCGCCTACTCGATTGCCACCGCACCGGAAGGCGGCGCGATCACCTTGCACATCCGCCACATGCCGGGAGGCCTGTTCACCGACCAGGTGTTCAGCACCATGAAGGAGCGCGATATCCTGCGCTTCGAAGGCCCGCTGGGCACCTTCTTCGTGCGCGACGATTCCGACAAGCCGATGGTGCTGCTGGCCTCGGGCACCGGCTTCGCGCCGATCAAGGCCATTGTCGAACACGAACGCGCCAGCGGCTCCAAGCGCCCGATGACGCTGTACTGGGGCGGCCGCCGCCCCCAAGACCTGTACATGGACGCGCTGTGCCGCCAATGGGCGCAAGAACTGCCCCACTTCAAGTACGTGCCGGTGGTTTCCGATGCACTGCCGGAAGAAAACTGGAGCGGCCGCACCGGCTTCGTCCACCAGGCAGTGATCGACGACCTGCCGGACATGTCGGGCTACCAGGTCTACGCCTGCGGCGCCCCGATCGTGGTTGAATCGGCCAAGCGCGATTTCGTCAAGGACTGCAAGCTGCCGGAAGACGAGTTCTTTGCAGACGCCTTCACGTCCGAAGCGGATCTCCAGCAACCTTGATATTTTCCCCGCGCTGCGTGCCGTGGGGCGCGCAGCGCTCCACGGCTCCCCAAGCACGCAAACGTATGTCATCCAACGGCTTCTCCGTCCTCCGTCACCGCAACTTCGCCTTCTACTTGTCAGCTCGCCTGCTCGGCACCATCGCCGTTCAAATGCAGAACGTCGCCATCGGCTGGCAAGTCTATGCACAGACCAAGAACCTGTACTACCTGGGCATGATCGGCCTGGCGCAATTCGCGCCTTTCCTGCTGCTGATCCTGTACGCCGGCCATGCCGCCGACCGCTACAACCGCCGCAACATCATTGCCACCTGCCTCGGCGCGCAACTGGTGTGCGGGCTGGCGCTGCTGGGCTACACGCACAGCGGCTTCGAATCCGTCTGGCCTATCTTTGCGGTGCTGGTACTGTACGGCAGCGCGCGCGCCTTCTCGAGCCCTGCCGGCCAGGCAGTATTGGTCAACATGGTCCCCACCGAGGACTTCAGCCGCGCAGTGGCGCTGAACAGCTCGACCTTCCAGGTCGCCGTGATCCTCGGCCCGACGCTGGGCGGCCTGCTCTACGTGTATGGCCCGGCCACGGTGTACGCCGTCACTTCCGTCATGCTGCTGATGGCCGTGGTGCTGATGTGCCTGACCCGTCCCGCCCCGCAGGCCACGCGCAAGGAGCCGGCCACCTGGCACAGCGTGCTGGAAGGGCTGCGCTTCGTCTGGTCACGCCCCATCATGCTGGGGGCAATTTCGCTCGACCTGTTCGCCGTGCTGTTTGGCGGCGTCACTGCCCTGCTGCCGGCGCTGGCGCACGACGTGCTGCACACCGGCCCCTCCGGCCTTGGCCTGCTGCGCACCGCGCCGGGCGCCGGCGCCGCACTGTGCTCGATTGCGCTGGCCTTCTGGCCGATTACACGCCGCGTCGGCGTCTGGATGTTCGGTGGCGTCGCCGTGTACGGCATTTGCACCGTGATCCTCGGCACCACCTCCAGCTTCACGCTCGCCCTCGCCTGCCTGTTGCTGCTGGGCGCCGGCGACATGATCAGCGTCTACGTCCGCCATTTGCTGGTGCAGTTCGAAACGCCCGATGAAATCCGTGGCCGGGTCAGCGCCGTGAACGCAGTGTTCATTGGCGCTTCCAACGAACTCGGCGAATTCGAATCCGGCGTCACTGCCGGCTGGCTGGGACTCACGCGCGCCGTGGTCTTCGGCGGCGTCGCCACGCTGGCCGTGACGGGCATCTGGGCCTGGCGCTTCCCTGTCCTGTCGCGCATGGACCGCTTCCCCCATCACGACAAGTAGTAAGATTGGCCGCATGCGCTACCACATCGTTCGCAGCCGCCCGCACCTGAGCGCCGCCATCGCGGTCGGCGCACTGGCGGGGGTGTTCCTGCCATCGCACTGGAAACCGCTGGTGCGCGTGCTGTCTGCCTGGGACATCTCGGTCTGGATGTACCTGTTCACAGTTGGCTGGATGATGATGCGCGCCGACCACCGCGAGGTGAAGCGCATCGCCGCTCGCCAGGATGAACGCGCAGCAACCATCCTGGCTAGCCTGGTGGTCGCCACGGTCGCCAGCATGATCGCCATCAGCAGCGAACTGGCCAGCCTGCGCGACATGCCCGCCAATGAACGCGGGCTGCATTACGCCTTTGTGGTGGTGACGCTGGTAGGCTCCTGGTTCCTGGTCGGCACCTTGTTCTGCTTCCATTACGCCCACCTGTATTACAACGCCGAGGGGCGCCAGCGCCCCTTGTCATTCCCCGGCGGCGAGACCCAGCCCGATTACTGGGATTTCCTGTACTTCTCCTTCACGATTGCCGTCGCCGCGCAGACTTCGGACGTGTCGGTGCAAGCGCCCGCCATGCGCAAACTGGTGCTGGGCCAGTCTGTGCTGAGCTTCTTCTTCAATCTTCTTATCCTGGGTTTATTTGTGAATATGGCGGCTTCGCTGATGTAGGCGTATGATGAAATCGCGTGGCAACACGTTTTGGTTAACAAACGGGAGCAGCATATGCAAATCAGTGTGAACACCGACAAAACCATCGAACGTACTGCAGGCCTGGAAGACCATGTGAAAGAAGTGGTCAAGACTGCACTCCACCGGTTCGGCGAGCACATCGGACGCGTCGACGTCCACCTCAGCGAAGGCAATGCACAGAAGTCCTCTGACGGAGATATCCGCTGCATGATCGAGGCGCGCGTCAACGGCTACCAGCCGATTGCCGTCACCGACCACGACGCAACCCTGCATCAATCCATCAACGGCGCAGCAGACAAGCTGCAACGAGCCATCGACAGCGCGTTGGGCCGCCTGAACGATGGCAAACGCCACACGTCCCAGCCCAACTTCGAAGAGGCTGAAGAGTAATTCCTAGCCCGCGGCGGCCAGGCCTTTCAGGTATCGGATACCTTGCAGGGCACGGCTGCCGTACCAGGACATCATTTCCCCATCGACCAACTGCACCGGCTTGCCGATCTGGCGCTCCAGTGCGTCCACGTGTTCTTCCGTAAAGCGGTAAGGCTCGGACGACAGCAGCACCTGGTCCACGTCATGCACCAGCGCATCGCTCCATTGGAAGCTTGGATAGCGCACGTCGCCGATCTCGGGAACCGACCAGCCGATCAGCGCCAGCATGCGGGCGATATAGGTATCGCGCGAGACCGTCATCCACGGGTCCTTCCAGATGCAGTACAGCACGCGCTGCGGACGGCCTTTTTGCATTAGCGCCAGTTCGCGTTCGAACTCGCCGCACCAGGCATCCGCGCGCTCCTGCGCACAGAACACGCCTCCCATCAGCTGCAACAGCGCCAGGTTATCGCGCGGCTCGATCGGATGCGTGACCACGATATTCGGCACGAATTCCGCAAGCTTGTCGACGGTAGGCTTTTCGTTTTCGTCGATGTTCACCACCAGGTGGGTCGGCGCCAGTTTGCGGATCTTTTCGATGTTGACGTCCTTGGTGCCGCCGACCTTCGGGATATTACGCACCACGTCCGCCGGATGGATGCAGAAACCCGTTCGGCCCACCAGTTGCGGCGCCAGGCCCAGGTCGCAAAGAAGCTCGGTAATCGAAGGCACCAGCGAAACGATGCGCGCGTTTGGAGCGGCCGCATGTTGCTGGCCCAGGATGTCGGTAAAAGTCATGGCCGATATTGAACCACACTTAGGCTATCATTAACACCTGTTGATACCGCAGTAAGAAAGTTCATCTTGAAACCGATTGGCACCTTCGGCACTTCCGCTTACCAGATCCAGGCCTTGCAACTATTCCGCGGCGCCGACAGCCTGCGCATCGCACCATTGTTGAAGGACTGCCCGATCGTGCAGGTCGAACAAGGCGAAGTGGTCTCAGACCCGCAGCGCGCCCGCCTGTACATCGTACTGCGCGGCGCCTTGTCGGTGGCGGCCGATATGAGTACCGGCATGTCCGACGGCACCATCAGCAAAGTCCTGCCCGGCGAGAGCGTCGGCGAACAGGCTGTGCTCGACGAAGAAGCCAACCAGGCCGCGATTACCGCGCTGGAGCAAAGCGAACTGCTGGTGATCGAATCGGAACTGGCGTGGGAACTGATCGACGCCGCCAACGGCGTAGCGCGCAATCTGTTACGCCTGCTTTCCTTCCGTATCCGCGCCGCCAACGCGCAGATGCGCAAGCGCCAAAAACTTGGCGAGTTCTATCGCCAGCTCTCGATGGTGGACGGCCTGACCGGCCTGTATAACCGCGCCTGGCTGAACGACTTCCTGCCGCAACTGGTCGCCAGCGCCCAGGGCACCGGCCAGCCGCTGTCGCTGATCATGCTCGACATCGACCACTTCAAGAAATTCAACGACAGCCACGGCCACCTGCAAGGCGACGAAGCCCTGCGCGCTGCCGCGCAAGTGCTCACCGGCGCCTTGCGGCCAACCGACTTCGCGGTTCGCTACGGAGGTGAAGAAATGATGGTGGTGCTGCCCGAGACGAATGTGCAGGTGGCCGAAGCCGTGGCCGGCCGCCTGTGCCAGCGCATGCGCGACGCGATAGTCTTCAGCGACATGCGCCTGCCGCTGCCGCACATCACCAGTTCCTTCGGCGTCGCAGCACTGGGTCCCGGCCAGGACGAAACGGCCCTCATCGCCGCCGCCGATGCGGCCCTCTACCGCGCCAAGGATTCCGGCCGCAACCGCGTTGAAGTCGCAAAATAAAAGTCGGGGTCAGGTCTGGCTTCTCGAGGAACTTTGCGCTTCGCGCAATGGCGGATTGCCAGACCTGACCCCGACTTTTATTACGCCACCTTGCCGCTTTGGGACTCGTCGGTGGAGGAAGCTTGCCTTTGATTCGAAGCAAAGGCATCCAGGCCTTTCTGCACCAGCTCGTAGGTCTTGTCGATGTTGGAGGCAATGTCGCCGCCCAGCACCTTCAGGCCTTTCAGGATATCGCGGGCTTCCTTGAAGCCTTTTTCAATGCCGCCCTTGATCGTGTCCATGAAGCGATTCAGGGCGTCATCCCCCTCCAGCTCGGAGTGCTGTTGCTGGAACGCGCTGAAGAAGGCCGTCGATAGCGATACAATGCGCCCCGCCGTGCCTTCCGGCGAGTTGTCCTGCCCGGTGGCGTTCTGGATCGCATCCGGCCCGAAATCAGACTCAAGCTGCTCGTTGATCGAGGTGATTGCCGATTTGTAGACCAGCGCCAGCGGATCATTTTCGGAATTCAGCGAAACCGAGGCCGATTCCTGCAGGATCGACACGTTCAGTTGCATCTTGGCGCGGGTGGACGCCGAAATGGCCGTGTCGCTGCTCGCGGCGGCGGGCGTGGCACGGGTATTGACGGAAATGGTATTTGACACAGCAGTCCTCCTTGCCTCAGCATTCGATAACGAGAACCAACATTTGCACCATGAGTAACCATACCTTCCTGTGGCATGACTACGAAACTTTCGGCGCCGTGCCACGCCGCGATCGCCCAGCCCAGTTTGCTGCGATCCGTACGGACGCAGAGCTGAACGAAATCGGCGAGCCGATCATGTTGTTCTGCCAACCAGCCAACGATTACCTGCCTGACCCGGTCGCCTGCCTGATTACCGGCATTACCCCACAGCAAGCTTTGCAGCAGGGCGTGCCGGAGCACAGGTTCGCGGCAACCGTCGAGAAGGCTTTTTCGGAGCCTGGCACCATAGGCGTAGGCTACAACACTATCCGCTTTGACGATGAAGTGACGCGCTTCTTGTTCTGGCGTAACCTGATCGATCCCTACGCTCGCGAGTGGCAAAACCAGTGCGGGCGCTGGGATTTGCTGGATGTGGTGCGGATGACCTATGCGCTGCGCCCCGAAGGTATTGAGTGGCCCCTTAATGATAGCGGCAAACCGAGCTTCAAGCTTGAGCATTTGACCAAGGCCAATGGCCTGGTGCACGAAGCCGCGCACGATGCCTTGTCCGACGTGCGCGCGACGATTGCCCTGGCCCGCCTGATCCGCCAGAAACATCCGAAGCTGTTCGATTTCTGCCTGGCCTTGCACAAGAAGGACCGCGTCTCCGAGGAGATCGGGCTGCACCTGGCGCGCGAGTTGCGCCAGCCTTTCCTGCACGTGTCGGGCATGTTCCCGGCGGAGCGCGGCTGCCTGGCGCTGGTGTGGCCGCTGGCGCCGCACCCCTCCAACAAGAATGAGCTGCTGGTGTGGGATTGCACTTATGACCCGCAGGAGCTGTTTGCGCTGGATGCGGAGACGATCCGCATCCGCATGTTTACCCGCGCCGACGCCATGCCGGAGGGGATGACGCGCCTGCCGATCAAGAGCATCCACCTGAACAAGTCGCCAATGCTGGTGTCGAACCTGAAGACGCTGCGGCCGGAACTGGCCGAGCGCTGGGGACTGGACCTGGAGGCGGCGCGTGCCCATGCTGCGCGTGCTGCGGCAGGGCCGGATATGTCGGCGATCTGGGAACAGGTGTTCTGGCGCCCTGTCGGCGAGCCGGCGGATGTCGATGAGGATTTGTATGGCGGCTTTGTCAGCAATGGCGACAAGCGCTTGCTGGAATCCTTGCGGCGCGAGCATCCGGCCAAGCTGGCGTCGGCGTCACCGCATTTCCAGGATGACCGGTTGGGCGAACTGTTCTTCCGCTATCGCGCGCGCAATTTCCCGCAGACCTTGTCCGAGGAGGAGCATGAGCATTGGGAGCAGCATCGTGCGGCGCGCTTGTTTGAGGGCGCGGGCGGGGCACGTACTGTCGATGAGTTGTTCTCGGAGCTGGATCGCCTGGGGGCGGAGGCCGATGAGCGGGGGCAGGAGGTGCTGGGGGCTTTGTACGAATACGTAGAAATGATTGCGCCGGAGCGCTACTGAAACCGGTACGGCGTTGTCTGACCCACAGGGTCAGACACCTAGTGTCAGACCCTGTGGGTCTGACATTGGTTTGCCGGTTTCAGGCGCGGTGCGCATTGATCGCGTCGCGCGTCTCCAGCGCCACGCGGCGTGCCGCAGCCGCGAAATCTTCCGCGCCTTGCGGAGCCGCATACAAAATCGCACGCGACGAATTGATCATCATGCCGGTACCGTTGTAAGTACGGCCCGCCTTGACGGTCGCCTCAATATCTCCGCCCTGCGCGCCAATCCCCGGCACCAGCAGCGGCATATCGCCCACAATCCCGCGCACCTGCGCCAGTTCTTCCGGGAAGGTGGCCCCCACCACCAGCGCGCATTGGCCGTTGGCGTTCCACTTCTCCGCCACCAGCTTGGCCACGTGCTGGTACAGCGGCTTGCCATCCACCTTCAGGAACTGCAGGTCCGAGCCGCCCGCATTCGAGGTGCGGCACAGGATGATCACGCCACGGTCGCTCCACTCCATGTAAGGCTCAACGGAGTCGGAACCCATGTACGGATTGACGGTCACCGCATCCGCGCCATAGCGGTCGAACGCTTCGCGCGCATACTGCTTGGCGGTGGCGCCGATGTCG
Source organism: Pseudoduganella sp. R-34 (assembly GCF_049904655.1). Lineage (NCBI taxonomy): Bacteria > Pseudomonadati > Pseudomonadota > Betaproteobacteria > Burkholderiales > Oxalobacteraceae > Pseudoduganella > Pseudoduganella sp. R-34. The sequence continues at coordinate 2,034,474 of NZ_CP184572.1, read as the reverse complement.
CCGCGCTTGGCGTCCAGGATCAACGGAATGTGGGGATAGTTTTCCTTGGCATAAGCGCAGATTTTTTCAAGCTGGTCTTCCGCGCCCAGTGCCGCGAAATAGGCAATCTGCGGCTTGAACGAACATGCCAGGTCGGCAGTGGCGTCGATGATCCCGGTGCAGAACTGGACAATGCCTTGCGGCTTGTTCTGGAATTGCGCAGGCAGGCGCGCCATATCCGGGTCCAGGCCAACGCACAGCAGGGAATCGTTGGCTGCCCAGGCAGCGGATAATTTTTCGATAAATGTCACAGCGGGCCTCTTTATTCTTTGCGTTGCAAACCCAACATTATAACGGGCCGGGTGTGTGCATTGCCGCACATGGCCGCCGGCTGATTGCGTGTATATTTCGATAATACGTTCCAAGGAGCGAATGATGCGAAAATTTTTGGCAATGGGTGTGCTGGCAACGGTGTTGCTGTCCGGCTGCGGTTACAACGAGTTCCAGGCCAAGGACGAAGCGGTCAAGGCCCAGTGGGGTGAGGTGGTCAACCAGTACCAGCGGCGGGCCGACCTGATCCCGAACCTGGTGAACACGGTGAAGGGCTATGCCTCGCACGAGCGCGAAACGCTGGAGGCAGTGACCCGGGCCCGTGCTTCGGCCACCAGTGTGCAGGTGACGCCGGAAGTACTGAATAATCCGGGAGCCCTGCAGAAATTCCAGCAGGCCCAGGGTGAGTTGACCAATGCCCTGTCGCGGCTGATGGTGGTGGCTGAAAAATACCCTGAGCTGAAGGCCGATGCCAGTTTCCGCGACCTTCAATCGCAGCTCGAAGGCACGGAGAACCGCATCACCGTGGCACGCCAGCGCTATATCGCCTCGGTGCAGGACTTCAACGTCCTGGCACGGCGCTTCCCGACCAACCTGACGGCCAAGATGTTCGGCTACGACGTGAAGCCCAGCTTCACCGTCGAGAACGAAAAATCCATTTCAACTGCTCCCACGGTGGACTTCAACAAGAAGTAAGGAGTCGCAATGGCGACTACACCTCGGCATACCCGCGGCGGCGGCAAGGCTTCCAGCCGCGATGAGGATCGGTTGAGCGATCCGCTCATCGATCGCGACCTGGCGCGGCGTACTGGCGGGCTGGCGGAGCATGCGCGGCGCTGGACCATCTTGCCTGGCTCGCCGTGGCTGAGGGTGGTGATCGGGCTGGCGATCATGGCGCTGCTTGCGCTTGTCGTCACCGGCGCACAGGCGGCCGATGGCTTCGCCGCCGTGCCGGCGCACGCGGCCCGCGTTACCGACCAGGCGGGCATGTTGACCGCCCAGCAACGCTCGTCCCTCGATGGGGTGTTGGCCGATTATGAGCGCAAGACGGGCAGCCAGATTGCCATCCTGCTGGTGTCGTCCACGGCGCCGGAGGCGATCGAGCAGTACAGCATTCGCGTGGCAGAGGCGTGGAAGCTGGGACGCAAGGGCGTTGATGATGGTGTGCTGCTGGTAGTGGCCAAGGATAATCCGTCTTCGCTGCGCAGGCTGAGGATAGAGGCTGGCCGCGGGGTCCAGGGGACGCTGACGGATGCCCAGTCCAAGCGCGTCCTGCAGGATGTGATAGCGCCGCATTTTCGACAAGGGGATTTTTACGGTGGGCTGGCGGCCGGCGTGAGCTCGATCGCGACCTTGCTTGATAAGGAGCACTTCCCTGCTCCGCCGGGAGGACAGCGCACCGCATCCGCGTCAGCGCCAGGAGCTACGCTGGGCGGCGCGCAGCAAAGCTCGGCGGCCGGCGGCGCTGCAGCTGGAAACGCTGGCGTGGCCGGTATGGCGGCAGCAGCGGGGGCAGGCGGCATTCCAGGCAGCGGAGAATCGGGCTTGGCGCGCAGCGCAGCGGATACCGGCGGCGCGAAAGTTCCGGACAGCGCTGGCGAGACCCGGTCACCAGGCGGCCCGGATGAAGGCACGGGCCAGGCCGGCCGTCGCAACGCGGGCGATGGCGATAGCGGACGTGGCGGGCGCGATGGCGGCGGCTGGTCGGCCGGCTGGCTCTTCCCCCTGCTGCTGTTTGGCGTTTTCGTCATCCTGCCGATGATGCGCGGCGGTTCGCGCCGGGGATTGCGGCGCGGCGGCTGGGGTTCGGACGCAACAGGCGTGCTGATCGGCGCCGCGCTGGGCAATGCCCTGAGTGCCGCGGCAAGCCGTAGCGGCGGCGGAAGCTGGGGCGGTGGCGGCGATTTCGGCGGAGGTGGCTTCAGCGGCGGCGGCGGCAGCTTCGATGGCGGCGGCGCCTCGGGAGACTGGTGATGACAACCCAAGCGACAAGTTTCTTCGGCCGCTGCAAGCGCGCCTGGCGGCATATGACTAGCGGCACAAGCGTGGGCAAGCGCGCCTTCCCACCAGCCACCCTGCAAGCGATCGAACAAGCCATCACGCAAGGCGAACAACGCCATCGCGCCGAAGTGCGCCTGATCGTGGAACCGGGCCTGGACGCCCTTTCAGCCTTCAACAACGTCAGCAACCGCCAGCGCGCCCGCGCCCTGTTCGCGCAATACGGCGTCTGGGATACCGAGGAAAACTGCGGAGTCCTCATCTACATCAACCTCGCCGCGCGCGAAGTGGATATCGTGGCCGACCGCCATGTCGGCAGACTGGTTGCCGACACCGAATGGCAAACCATCTGCCGCACCATGACCACCGGCTTCGCCCAGGGCGACTACCACGCCCCCACTCTTTCGGCACTGGAGCAGCTCAACACACTGTTGGCACGCCACTATCCCGCCGACGGCGCACGCCCCAACCAACTGCCCAACGACGCGGTCATCCTCTAAAATAAGCTTCCTAACCGAACCGCGGAAGCACTATGAAATTAACGAATAAAGTAGCCATCGTCACCGGCGCAACCCAGGGCATCGGCCTGGCCTGCGCCCAGCGCCTCATTACCGAAGGGGCCAAGGTCATGCTGGTGGACATCAAGCCGGAAGGAGCCCAGGCTGCCGAAGCCCTGGGCGACCAGGCCCGCTTCTTCACCGCTGACGTCAGCCAGAAAGCCGACGTGGACGCGCTGGTCGCTACCACCCTGGCTGCTTTCGGCCGCATCGACATCCTGGTCAATAACGCCGGCGTGACCCACAAATGCAGCTTCCTCGACCTGGCAGAAGCCGATTTCGACCGCGTGCTTGGCATTAACCTGAAATCCATGTTCCTGTGCGGCCAGGCAGTGGCACGCGAAATGGTCAAGCAGCAGAGCGGCTGCATTATCAATATGTCAAGCGTGAACTCGGAACTGGCAATCCCGGACCAGGTGCCTTACGTGGTGTCCAAAGGTGGCGTGAACCAGTTGACCAAGGTCATGTCGCTGAACCTGGCGCCTTATGGCATCCGTGTCAACGGCATCGGCCCCGGCACCATCCTGACCGAACTGGCAAAACAGGCGGTCCTGGCCAGCCCGGAAGCAAAACGCACCATTTTGTCGCGCACTCCTTTGGGGCGTTGCGGTGAGCCGGAAGAGGTCGCTTCGATATGCGCTTTCCTCGCTAGCGACGATGCCAGCTATATGACCGGACAGACGCTTTTCGTTGATGGTGGCCGCATGGCGCTGAACTACGTTGTACCAGTAAAAGATTAGTTATACGAAATCTGAATAACGATTATCGAAAACGAAAATTGGACTAATATGTGGCGGCGCACCATAATTGCACATGTCTCCACTATTCTCCTCCAAGAAAATAGTTTAAGCCCGCTTTAACCAGCGGGCTTTTTTTTTATTTTTTGGCTTCGAGCTTCATGCAACTTTGCAGCGCGGTCTTGCCTTCCGACGCAGGGAGCGCGGCCACCGCTGCATCAAATTGCCTGCGCAATGGCACTTTGGTTCCAATGTCGGTAAACACCGTCAGGTCGCCACCGATTTCGCGGTTAAAGTAATTCGGGCAATCGACGATTGCTGCGCATGCCGAAATGGCGACAACTTCTTCCATGACCTTCGGATCAATCTGGCCGGGCGGCGTTGGCTTCGTCAGCCAGTCTTTTCCCCAGACTTTCGAAAAGCGCAGGCTGAGGCTTTCCGCAACTTTTGTAGAGTCTGCGTTCGTCGCTGCGGCGACACAACGCAGGCCAAACGGCGCGTAAGCCTCACCCGCGATCGCTGGTGCCGCCGCGCAAGACAAAAGAAGGCTCAGTGCCGTTAAAAATGCAGGCTTCATGCGAACTTATTTCCTTCCAACTAGTTTGATGCAGTGCAGGGCTGCCTTCCTCGCCTCGACAGATGGCAGCGCCGCAATTGCTTCGTCAAATTGCCTGCGGACCGGAGCTTTAGCGCTCAGGTCCATCAAGACACTAACCTTCCCGCCAAACTCAGGGTCGTAATACTGTGAGCAGGAGGGTTGATCCATGAGTGCGCCGCACGCCGAGATTGCTGCGATCTCTTCCATTAACCTGGGATCGATAGCCTTGGTAGGAATCGGCTGGCCAGGCTTCCGCTCTTTCCCCCAGGCTGCACGGTAGCGCTGGTCGAGACTTCCTGTAACCTTGCTGATATCTTCATCAGATGGCGTGGAGACGGCCGGGCAATGCAAGCCGTAAGGAGAATAAACATCTGCTGCTTTTGCCTGCGCCATGCAGCAAAACGCGATCATCGAAAGCGATGCCTTCAACAGGGATTTCATATTCAGACTTTGCTCAGGCGCTGCCTGGTGCAGGACAAGCCGGCGATCTCATCTTGCTTGAAGCAATCGCCCTTCAATTCAATCTTGCGGTCTGCACATTGCATGACGGCGCTGCGCTTGAGCAGCGGCGCCTTGGCAGCGGCAAAGGCGCTTTGTGCCAGGCCTGCTGCCAGCAGGAGCCCAACGACTATAGTACTTTTCTTCATTTTCAAGTCTCGCGAATGGATGGATTCTGCGCTGACGATTCCAGAGTTAAATAAACTGCAAGTTTTCCGCGTGGAATTATAGCAGCGAGAGTCGGCACGGCTTGCCGCGGTATCGGGCCCAGCGATTCCCGGCTACACTGATCAGACCTGGCAATCCTGGGAGAATGCGGTGGCCACCCTGCTGGATAGGATGAAACTATGGCAACGCTTTGTAGTGCTGGGCATCATTGCCGTGTTGCTGGTCGCGCCACCGTTCTATTTGTTCTTATCGGAAAACAGCCGCAGCCTCCACTTTTCCGCCGTCGAGCAGACCGGTCTCAAACCGGGCGCCCAGGCGCTCGACCTGCTGCAAAGCATCCAGCAGCACCGTGGCCTGTCGGCAGCCTTCGTCGGTGCCGGCCAGCTCGCCAGTGAACGCAGCGCCAAAGAGGCCGAAGTCAACCGCCTGCTGCTTGGCATGTCGTCCATGCTGGCCGAGGGCGATGGCCAGGACCGCAAAATGTTCGCCCGCATCCGCGACGAGTGGAGCGCCCTGGCGCGCGATGTCAGCACGCGCAGCCTGGCCACGGTGGAGAGCTACCAGCGCCATACCGCCCTGTGCGAATTCATCCTGCTCTTCATCGAACAGCTGGCTGACCAGTCCGGCCTCTCGCTCGATCCCGACGCCGACTCCTACTACCTGATGCGCGCCACGTATTTCGACCTGCCGCGCGTGGCCGAAGACCTGGGTCAGATGCGTGCCCGCGGCGCCGGCTTCCTGGCCACCCGCAAGATCGACATCGAAGGCCGCGCCATCATGTACAGCCTGCTCAGCAAGGCGCGCCATTCCAGCGCTGGCATGCAGCGCACCATGGGCAAGGCTTATGCCGCCAATCCTGTGCTGAAGCAGAAGCTGGACATTCCGGTCACCGCCGCCGCCGCTGCCGCTGCCGAAGTGACGGAACTGGCGCGTACCCGCATCGTCATGGCCGATACGCTGGACTACGCCGCGCCGGATTACATCGCCGCCACCACGCGCGCCATCGACCAGCAATTCAGCGCCAACGATACCGCCTTCGCCCTGCTGTCGGCCCACATCGAACAGCGTTTGCATGAGCAAAACAAGACACGCCAATTGCTCACCGGCGGCATCATCGCCATTGCCACGCTGGCGATCCTGGTCGGCTACGCGATCAGCCACCACCTGATTTACCAGATCGGCGGCGAGCCATCGGAGGTATGCCAGGTATTGCAGCAAGTCGCACAGGGCGACCTGACGCAGCGCATGCAGTTGCGTCGGGACGACCGCCGCAGCCTGGCTTATATGGTGCAGGACATGGCCCAGCGCCTGCACGCCACCGTGACCAGCGTGCGCCAGTCGGCTGATACGCTGGCCAACGCGGCAGCACAGGCCAGCGCCACTGCGCAAGCCCTGAGCACCAGTTCCACCGAGCAGGCAGCCAGCGTGGAACAGACCAGCGCTTCAATCGAAGAAATGAGCGCGTCGATTTTCCAGAACCATGAGAACTCGCGCGTGACGGACGAGATGGCGGCACGCGTGGCCGGCTACGCGGATGAAGGCGGCGACGCCGTGGCGCGCACCGCGACGGCGATGCAGCAGATCACCAGGGAAATCGCAATCATCGACGATATCGCCTACCAGACCAACCTGCTGGCGCTGAATGCCGCCATCGAGGCCGCCCGCGCGGGCGAACATGGACGAGGCTTCGCCGTGGTGGCGGCGGAAGTGCGCAAGCTGGCCGAGCGCAGCCAGGCCGCTGCGCAGGAGATCAGCGGCGTGGCGCAGGACAGCGTGGCCGTGGCCAACCTCGCCGGCAAGCTGCTGAAGGAAATCGTGCCCGGCATCCGCAAGACTTCCGAGCTGGTGCAAGAGATCAACGCGGCTTCGCGCGAACAAAGCAGCGGCGCCAGCCAGATCAGCGAAGCGATCAACCAGCTCAGCGAAACCACCCAGCGCAATGCCGCTGCCGCCGAACAGCTTGCGGCCACTGCGGAAGAACTGGCGGGCCAGGCCGACATCCTGCTCGACGCTGTGGCTTTCTTCAAAGTTTGAACGAAGATTGATTTATGTCATGGTGCTGTCACAGCCAATCCCTATAATGGACACATCTGCTGCACACGCAATCGATATGCGTGGCGCCAGAAGGTGCGCCGGCCTTGTGCCGGCGCAACCGCTTCCGTGGTATCTTCCCACCCATGCAAAAATTCCTGACCTTGCTGTTCCTCAGCGACGCCCACGCACGCTTGCGCTTCTGGGGCGCCATCACCCTCTTCGTACTTAACTGCATCATCGGATCGATTCCCGGCGCCCGTGCCGAAGCGGCGGAATATGCCAGCGGCGTGGTGCTGCACAGCTTCGGCTATTCGGTACTGGCTTTCATGCTGTTCACCGGCTGCAAGGGCGAGCCGCCGCAGCGCGCGCTGAAGGCGGTGTTCGGCATCGCCGTCATGGGCGCCATCGATGAATTCGTTCAATCCTTCTTCCCCTACCGCCACGGCTCGGTGGATGACTGGCTGGTCGACATGTCGGCTGCCATCATCGCCGCGACGCTGATGTGGGCCTTGTGGAGCTTGCGCAAGCGCCCCGCCGCTTGACGTGCGTCGGCCGTTGACGGAACGGCGTACACTTCCCCGGCGCGCAGACCTTACGTGGGCTTCTTATGGAGGATGTATGAAACTTTCCGTAATCATGCTGGTGAGCCTGGCCCTGGCGGGCTGCGCCCATGACAGCAGCAGGAAAACCGCCAGCATGGATCAGGACACCAGCACCTCGACGGCCAGCGCTTCGGAAGGAAGCCCGCTTGCCGGCAACTGGGATGGCGTGGTGCAGTCGATCGACCCGGCAGGTTCGATGTCGGCAGGCGGTGCGGTTGGCGCAGCGGCGGCCGGCAGCGGCAGTGGTTACCGCGTCACCGTGAAAAAGGCCGACGGCTCCATCGAGACCGTGAATGTGGACAGCATGCCCAGCTATCGCGTGGGCGACAACGTCCGCTATGCGAACGGTTCGCTGAGCACCAGCCCGAAATATTAGTAGACCTTTTCGACCTGGTAGCCGTGCTGGCGCAGCAAGGCCGGCACGCCTTTGTCGCCAACCAGGTGCAACAGGCCGATGCCGATGAAGGCGTCGCCTTTGCGCATGATCGCTTCAATATTGGCTGCCATTTCCGGATTGCGCTTGCCCAGCAAGGTGCGGTCCATGAAGCGGGCGGACACCGTGTCGCCCGTGGTCAACTCCCGCGTCAGCGCCGCGATGCGTGAAGCATCGGCCGCGCCCCATGCGTCCACCAGGCCTGCCGATTTGCGCAGCGCTGCCCCGCTGTCGATATCGGCGATGTTCTCCAGCAGGTAGGCTTCCTGCTGCGCATCGCTCAGTGAGCCGAACAGGCCAAGCTGGTAATCGGCGGTTTCCAGTTCCTGCAATGGCTTCTTTTGCCGCGTGGCGTTGCTCAGCAAATAGCCTTCCACGCCCAGGCCGCGGTTGAAGCCGCCCTTTTCGATTTCCTGTCCTACCAGGATATTCGCCACCACCCATGGGCGGTAATGCTCGACGCTGGACAGCGGCAGCTTGACCTTGTCCAGCGCGACCTGCAGCCTGGCCAGGGCGGCGGGCGACAAGTGGTCGCGAATGGTTTGCCCGGCCGGGTACTGGCCATGCCGTTCCAGCGCGCGATAATAAGGGCCGCTGGCGCGCACGTCGAGCTCGAGCACCAGCGAACTGGACTTGGCCAGCGCTTCGGTGACTTCAGGCTCTAAAGGGAAGAAGTCCTGCTTGCCCACGTGGATGGTGCCGAACAGGTAAGAGGTTTTGCCTTCGTGATGCACGCGGTACAGCGTGCCGCGGCGCGGCACGTCGTTGACCTGGATGGCATCCGCGGGCGCGGCGGAATTCGCCGGCGGGATACTCATATCCATGGTGTGTGCCGACAGGGAAAATGACAATGCAGTCAGGAAGACAAGCTTGCGGAACATGGCATCTTTTCATGGGATGCCTGTAGCGCAGCCAGGCATGGGCTGAAGGCTTCCGGTGCGAAAGCCTTGTTGCCCATGGTAAGGTCATTTGCTGCCGTAAAGCAATACTCGTTTCGCCAACAATGTCGACATTTACTTCGCCAGCTCGACCAGGACTGCGGTGTACATTTCCAGGTTGAGAAGTAATTGCTTTTCCGTTATGAACTCATGCTCCGAGTGGCCGGTATAGACTTTGCCCGGCATGGTCGGGCCGAAGCTCACTGCACGCGGGAACAGGCGCGAGTTGGTGCCGCCGCCAATGGCGATCGGCTGGGGATCCTTGATGCCGGTGTAGTGCGAGAACACCTTCATCAGGGTTGGCAACTGCGGCGCCTTGTCCTGCACCCAAGGCTCGCCGATCTGCGCGGCCAGGGTCGCGCGCGGCTGGTTTTCCGCCTTCCAGGCGTCAAAGGCCTCATTGATTTCCGCCGTCAGCTGGGCTGTTGTTTTTCCGCGCGGGCGGCGCAGGTTGATGCCCAGGACCAGCCCCTTGTCGCTTGCCTTCAACGTGGTCGGAGCTACCGTCATCGGCCCCATGAAGTCATCGCTGTAGGCAATCTTGCCGAACTTCTCACCTTGCAGGCCGGTGCCGATCATGTCGTTGACGAAATCGACCATCATGCCGGCCTGGCTGGCGCCCCAGTGCTGCACGTCCAGCGCATCGGCCAGCATGGCGATGGCGTTCACGCCGTCCTCCGGCTTGGAAGAATGCGCGGCCAGGCCCTTGGCGGTGACGGTCAGTCGCGTTCCCTGCCACGCGTACTGGTAGCGCATGCCTTTCTGCTGCGCGGCGCGGGTGCGGATCGCCGTCTCCAGCGCCGCATCGGCATTGTCGATCACGGCGCGCGCATCTTCCGGGATCTGGCTGTCGAAGAAACCGCCGGTAAAGCTTGTCACCAGCGCCCCGCTGCCCGGCGCCGGCGCCATGTCCGGCAAGGTCACGCGCACGGCGCCCCAACCCTTTTCGGCCGTCACCGCTGGATATTCGGCGTCGATGGTGATGTTGGTCTGCGGCGGCGTATGGGTCTTGAGGAAGGCTTCCAGCTGCGCCCAGTCCGACTCCTCGGCCATGTAGATATACAGTTCGATGCGTTTTTTCAAGGGCACATTGCGGTCCTTGATCGCCTTCATCGCATACATGGCGGTGGCGATCGGGCCTTTGTCATCCTCGGTGCCGCGTCCCAGCAGCAAGCCTGGTTCGCTGGTGCGATCAAGCTTGAATGGCGACTGCTTCCACTTGCTCGGGTCGACCGGCTGCACATCGCCGTGGGTGATCACGCCAACCCGCTCCTTGCCTTCGCCCAGGCCGATCACCATGATGTAGCCATGGTCGGCGAAATCGAGTCCAAGGTGCCGGGCTTCTTCCTTGATGAAGCGCTTGAAGCCGATGTGCTGGGGGTTCTTCTCGAACGGTACCTTGTCGTCTGCCACGGTATTGAAGCTGACCATATTGGCCAGGCTGTCGATCACTTTTTCCCCGTAAGCCTGGCGGGCATGGCGCGCGGCGGCCGTGGCGTCGCTGCTGAGAGGCGTTGCGGCATGTGCGGTGGCAAAGGCCAGCGTGGTGGCTAGTGCGAGTCTCTTGATCATTGTGCTATTGGTAGTTGGACAGGATTTTGTTGATGGCGCCTTCGCGCACCAGCTGGGTGATGGCGGCGTCGACTTCTGCCAGGGCCACGCGGCCCTTTTCAGACACGGCGCAGCGCGTATAGTAGCTGCGCACTGCCAGCGGTTCATGGACGTTGACCTTCTCGCCCCTGTGCAGCTGGTAATCGTAGAACGATTTGATGGTGGCGACGTGGCGCAGGCGGCCGGCTGCCAGCTTGCGCAGGTTGGCCAGGTTGGAGTGCGCGTCGGCGCGCACGAAGCCGGACCCCATCGCCTTTTCCATTTCGGGATACTGGAAACCAAGTACCGTGCCGATCGGCTGGCCCCACAGTTCAAGCAGGCTTTGCGGCTGCGCCACAGTCCGCGAGGTAATGACTGTTTCAGTTTGCGGCATGAAGGCTTGCGTCCAGCCGAAGCGCCCCTGCAGCCATTCGGGCAGGTACATGCACAGCACGTCGCCCTGCCCTGATTCGAGCGCCATCGAGATGCGCTTGCGCGGCATCGCCAGGGTCACCGCCGTGCGGCCCATTTTTAGCGCCAGCGCTTCGGCCAGGTCCTTGTGGATGCCGCCAACGACTTCGCCGCCACGGATATCCGCCATCGGCATTTCTGTGCCGGTGTCCACCAGCATGATGACTTTTTCGGCACGTGCCGAAGCAGCAGTCAGCAGGGCTAGCGTAATGACGGAAATGGCTTTCATTTGGAAATATTAACCCACCAGCAGGCTTTGTGTTTCGGTGCTATCCTCCTGCGCCATGAAACAAGAGCATCACATCACCCCTGCCATGATCCTGCTGCTGGCTGTCGCCAGCGGCCTGATCGTCGCCAACCTGTACTACGCGCAGCCGCTGGTCGGCCCGATCAGCCGCGCCACCGGCATCGAACCCGGTGCCGCGGGCCTGATCGTCACGCTGACGCAGATCGGCTACTGTCTGGGCCTGGCTTTCATCGTTCCCCTGGGCGACCTGCTGGAAAACCGCCGCCTGACCGTGACGCTGCTGGGCGCAGCCTCGCTGGCGCTGCTCGGCGCAGCGATGGCCGGCAATGCCGCGACCTTCCTCGCGGCGGCCTTCCTGATCGGACTTTGTTCGGCCGCGGCGCAGGTGCTGGTGCCGTTTGCCGCCCACCTGTCAGCCCCGGAACATCGTGGCCAGACGGTGGGCACGGTAATGAGCGGGCTGCTGCTGGGGATCATGCTGGCGCGGCCGGTATCAAGTCTGGTGACCGACGCGCTGGGCTGGCATGCAATCTTCTTCATCTCCACTGCTGCCATCGCGGTGCTGGCCGTGGTGCTGCAACTACGCTTGCCGCAGCGCCGGCCGGAGGGCGGCTACCGCTATGGCGGATTGCTAGCCTCCATGTGGACGCTGCTGCGCACCACGCCTGTACTGCGCCGGCGCGCGGCCTACCAGGCCTGCATGTTCGCCGCCTTCAGCCTGTTCTGGACCACGGTGCCGCTGGTGCTGGCCAGCCCCGCCTTCAACCTTTCGCAAACCGGCATCGCAATCTTTGCGCTGCTTGGCGTGGCAGGTGCGATCGCCTCGCCGATCGCCGGCCGGCGCGCCGACCAGGGCAAGAGCCGCTCGACCACCCTGATGGCGCTGCTGGCCGCTGCGGCAGCTTTTGGCGCGCCGCTCCTGCTGCATGGCGGCCGAGAGTTCACGCTGGTGCTGCTGGTATTGTGCGGGATCGTGCTCGACATGGGCGCCTCGGGCAACCTGGTCGTCGGCCAGCGCGCCATCTTCGCACTGGGCGCGGAAATGCGCAGCCGCCTGAATGGCCTGTATATCTCGATATTCTTCGCCGGCGGCGCCTTCGGCTCGTGGCTTGGCGGCTGGACCTGGGCCCGCTACGGCTGGAACGGCGTGCTGGTGGCGGGGCTGCTGTTTCCCTTGCTGGCGCTGCTGCTGTTCGCGACCGAGCGCCGCGATTAATGCGCCCACATGCGGAACTCGCCCTGCATCTGCAGGTTGCCGTTGATATTGACGCTGCCAAGGTTGCCGGTGACGGCGGCGTTGGGGTCGTTCTGCACGCTCATTGATTCGAAGCCGAAGTTTGTGTAGCGCATTTGCGACGGCAGCGTGATGGCGATGTAATCGCCGCTGCCGTCGGGGCGGGCTTGTACGTTCAGGCCGATGGCAAACATGTCGACCGTGCCGCGCACATTGCGCAGCACGATGTAGCGCGGCTGGCCGCCATCGTGGAAGCCCAGCGACAGGCGGCTGTCGGTCACGGCGCCAACCAGGGTCGGATCGTTCACTACCACATGGGCGGCAAAGCTGATGCCGTCGCGGGCGCTGACGCCGGAAAGCTCGCTGTCGTCGAGCGGACGGGAGGGTGCGGCCTGCAGCAAGGCCGGGACCAGCAGCAATAGCGGGGCAAGTCTCGTCATTGGCGGAATTTGATATCGAGGTAGTTGATCTGGATATTGCCGATGCGGGAAGAACCCAGGTCCACGTTGCCGCTGGGCGAGGTGAAGCTGATCTTGCCGATTTCAATGCCCCCGCTGGCTGCCTGGCCGGTGCCGTACTGCGCATCCGGCGCGCCGATGCCGATGTGCAGGCGCGGGCCGTTCTCGTCGGCCAGGGCATTGACCAGCGCGGGCTGGCGCGCAACGTCGGCAATCATCCAGGGCTGGCCGGTGAAGTTGCCGTTTTCGTCGGTGGCGCCGATGCGGATGTTATCCAGCGCCATCTGGCCCAACGTATTGGCGCGGCCGTTCGGGCGCATTGCCCACTGTCCGATGTCCATGCGCATCGCTACGCCAAGGGCAAGGCCGTCCTGCGTGCGTGGCGTGGAGAATTGCCAGCCGCCGCCATACAAGGCCAGGTCGCTTGCCACGATGGAACCGCCATCGCGGTCGATGCCGTCGGCATTCACGCCAAAGTCGAAGGCAAGCTGCCATTTCTGTTCGCCGTTGGCATTTTGCGGCAAGGAGAACTGCGCGACGTCGGCCAGGCCATTGGTGCTGCGCACGATGTCGAAGCGGTAGGGATCGGAGAACGGCGTCGCACTGTCGCTGCGCGATGCGCTGGGGTTGCCGGCCCAGATGCTGGCGCCGTCCGGACGCGTATAGGTCACGCGCATGTCGCCATTCATGGAAAAGCCGTTCAGGTCGAAGCTGACGCCATCGCGCCCCCGCACGTCCGACAGCGCGCTGTCGTTCAGCGGGCGCAGGCCGTCAGCCAGCACCAGCGCAGGCGCCAGCGCCCAGCATACAAGCGCGGCCCTGGCAGCGGCTGCGGGGAGTGCAGTCAGCGAGGAGCGGCGTGCACGCTGCATCAGCGCCCCACCGACACGGTTGGCGCAGCCAGCGTCACTGCAGGGGCCACGGGCCCCGGGACTTGCGCTGCGGGCAGGTTGGTGAGCGACACCAGCTTGTCGCGCCAATTGAGCCAGACGCCCGACTGCGCGGTATCAGGCATCTGCGTGGTGCCGCTCGGCGCCTGGAACTGCACGCCCGACTTCAGCACGGAAATCCAGAAATCGCGGCTCGGCCCCGAAGCGTCGCCCGCGCGCACGCCGACCAGGGAGCTGGCGCCATCCCAGCGCTTGCCGCCGCCGGCATCGGCATGCGAATCGATGGCGGCCGGCTGGCCGTTCGCGTCCACGCCGCTGACCAGCAGCGAACCGGAAAGGCTGTTCACCTTCAGGCCCACGTCGCCCTTGATGCTGTCGAAGCCCATGCGCATGCCCACTACTTCGCGTGGCGCATTGGCATCGCCCGTGTTGCGGTACACGACTTCGAAATACGGATTGGTGATCGAAACCTTGCTGCCGTTCTGCCCGAACTGCAGGGCCGGCATGTCGATATCGGCGCCCGTCCCCTCACGCGAAGGAAAGCGGTAATCGCCAAGGCGAATGTTACGCAAGCTCGCATTCATTTCCACGTCCGCGTCCAGCGCGATGCGCGTGAAATCGAAGCCGCCAAGCGTGCTGTTGCTCACTGCCAGCAAGCCCTGCCCGCGCGCGCGCGACAGGTCGTCGTCGCTCATGGGCCGCAGTTGCGCAGAAGCCGGTGCGCAGAAAAAGGCGGCCGCGAGGGCGGCCGCAAAGAGACGGGATTCCATCATCAGGAACTTCGCAAAGCGGCCGCTCCCACGGCCGCTATTGCGATCAGTGTGCCCAGATCCACACTTGGGTGCCGCGCAGGTCGAGCTGGTTCATGGCCATCGAACCGTAGGAAGCATTGCTGCCGCCCATCTTGATTGCGTCAACGGAGATGTTCAGCAGTTTGCCTGCTGCCACTTGCACGTCGGCCGGGATCGCGATCTGCACCACGTCGCCGCCGGTTGCCGGGTTGTAGAAGGTGCCTGGGTTGGTCACGCCGGCAGCGCCGGCAGCCTGCAGGAAGGAGTTACGCGACAGGATGTCGATGGTTGCAGCGATCAGGCCATTGACCTTGATGCCGTTGAAGCTCACCGAACCGCCGCCCAGGCCGTTGGCATCCAGAGCGTCGGTGTCGGTGTAGACGAAGGATTCGACTTTGACGTTCAGGTTGGCGCCGATCGACACGCCGTCCTGGCCGGTAACTGCGCTCAGTTCTGCGTCTTTGATCGGGGTCATTGCGGATGCGGACAGGGCCAGGGTGGACAGGGCGATTGCTACAGCGGTGGTAATGCGTTTCATAAGGTTGATCTCCGTTCGAATAAGAATAATTTGGTTTGCTTGCTGCACCTGTTGCGCCTCCTTGCCGGTCCCGAACCTGGTAAGCCCGGGTTGGCGAAGCGCCGTCTTAATATTGTTCGAATATTAATTAAATTTATGATAGGTGGCGCCGCCGCACAGGGTCTAGCGTTTCCCACTGACCGCACAGGCCAAACAATTGTCCTGGGGAGCCACACAGAGGAAGAGCGCTGTTGTGCGCATGTTGCTCGCTTTAGCATAAGTTTTCGGGTGCGAAGTAGAGGTGTGCATCTAATTTTTATGCATCGTGCAAGCCACGAAACGTGCGTAAATAAATAACAAAAGAGCAAGGACGAACGTTCGTCCAGATTACATTGGAGACGCCATGGGAGCAGGATTCGACGCGCGCGCGACGCGCAAGGGCAGCGCTTACCCCAACGATCGGGAGCTGCCATGCTGATGCTGTTGATGGGGGTCCTGGCAGCCCTGATTGGCGGCTCCGCCGCCCTCTCCCGCCACGAGGTGCAGGAGCGTCCCAAAGGCCAGTACGAGATGCCGCAAACAATGCTGGGCGGCGGCAGCTATTCGCAGGCCGTGAGCATGGAGCCGTTCTCCGAACTCAAGTACCGCCACATCGTGCGCCAGGCCTATGACTACAGCTGCGGTTCGGCGGCCCTGGTCACCATCCTCAAGTTCCACCTCGGCCTCGACGTCACCGAGCAGCAAGCCATGGAAGGCATGCTGGAAAAAGGCGAGAAGGAAAAGATCATCGAGCGCCGCGGCTTCTCGCTGCTGGACATGAAGCGCTACGCCGCTTCGCTCAACGTGCCCGCCGCCGGCTACAAGGCCGAAGTAAAAGACCTGCTGACGCTGGAAGAACCGGCCATCGTGCCGATCGACTATGCCGGCGCCAAGCACTTCGTGGTCTTGCGCGGCATTCGCAATGGCGTGGTCTTCATCGCCGATCCCTCCGCCGGCAACCTGGCCTTCTCGGTAGAGGAATTTGCCACGCTGTGGGACAAGAACACCCTATTCATCCTGTCCGCGCCGGCCGGACAGAAAGCGCCGGCACAACTGGCGCTGAATGACCAGGAACTGGGCGTGGTCGACATGGACCGCGTCACCAACCATGGCCAGCTCGATCCCTTCAACAACACCACGCAACTGCTGGAACGTGCCGTCAACTCCGGCCCGGCCCGCACCTGGATGCACCGTCAATAAGGAAACGCGAATGAAATATCAGTACCTGCCATTCATGCTTGCCACCGCCCTGCTGGTGCATTCGACCGCCGGCGCGCAGGAAAGCACGGCAGCCAACACCACCGCCGCCGCACGCGACGCGCTGGCGAAGAAGGAAGGCGAAGGCGACCAGAGCGCCCTGCTGAAGGAAACCCTTACCGCAGTCGATAAGCAGTATTCCCTGATCCGCAAAGGCAAATCGCAATACACCTATGACCTGAACTACACCTACATCGGCCAGGAAAAAATCGTCACCGACATCGCGGCCGACGGCCTGACCCTGTTCGAAATCGAGAACGTATCGGCCCACGTGGTCACCAACACCTTGTCGGTCGACTACGGCGTGTGGGACAACCTGACCGCCAACGTGACCCTGCCCGTGATCGGCAAGTTCGCCGAGTCGCGCAACGGCAACAACACCTCATTCTCGCTGGGCGACATCGCCATCGGCGCCCGCTACCAGCCGTGGGAAGCACGGCGCGACCGCGCCAACTTCACCGCCACCAGCAACCTGCGCCTGCCCACCGGGCGCAGCCCGTTCAAGATCATCGCCGGCAGCGGCGAAGCAACCGGCAGCGGTGTCGCTTCGCTGTCGCTGGGCATGAACGTCAACCGCATCGTCGATCCGGTGGCGCTGTTCGGCTCCCTGTCGCTGACCGCCAGCAGCCAGGCTACCGGCCTGCACCAGGCCAACGGCACTCGCGTGCTGACGCGTGTGGCGCCGGGCACACAGTTCGGCTTCGGCATGGGCTTCGCCTATGCCCTGTCGTATGGCATTTCTACAACGATGTCCTTCCAGGGCGCGATCTCGCAGGGCGCGAAGTTGCGTTTTGCCGACGGCCTGAACGTGCGCACCAATACGCAAACCTCGGCCATCCTGAACTTCGGCATGGGCTACCGCATGTCGCCGAAGAACACCGTCAATATGTCGGTTGGCATCGGCCTGACCAGCGACTCGCCTAACTTCTCGGTGGGCCTGAACCTGCCGCTGGCATTCTGACGAGGCAGCAATGCGAGCCCCGCTCCGCCTGGCGGCATGTGCCGCCGCGCTTGCCCACGTTCTGCCCGCGCATGCCGCGCTGGTGGAAAACCTGACCACCAGCGTGGTGGCCATGTCGCTCGGGAACGCCGTGACGGCAGACCCGCCCGGCATCGACTCGGTGCACTTCAACCCTGCAGGACTGGCGCGCCTGCAGGGCGACAGCATGCAGCACACGGCGTTCGGCGCCTCGATCCGCGCCCGCGCCGGCTTCTCGGCGCCGGCCGGCTTCGATATCGGCGGCTGGAGGGACGATCCGCTCAGCGGCACCCACACCGGGCCGATGCGGCAAGCGATGTATGTGCCGACTTACGGCATGCCGGGCTGGCGCTTGCCCGGGGTGGTGGTGCCGACCTTCGGCTTCGCATGGAATAATCCGGGCTCGCCGTGGACTTTCGCCACCAATTCCTACATGGCGCAGGCGATCAGCCTTGACCGCACCAAGGATCCGGAAGACCCGGGCCGCTTCGACGGGCGCCAGATCCAGTTGCAAAGGCTGGTGTGGGCCTCGCCAGCCGTCGGCTACAAGTATTCGGACACGCTGCGATTCGGCGCCGCCGTGCCGATCGCGCACTCGGCCTTCGTAGTCGATACGCATATGCGCTTCCCCAACCAGTTGCTGGGCATCTTCGGCAAGCTGCAGGAAGGCTGGTGCCCGGAAGAAGGCGGCAACATCATCGACACCTTCGGCTTCGGCCTGTGCGGCGGCGGCAAGGCCGGCATGGTCAACCCGTTCAAGAAAGCTGCGGCGATGCGGCTGGAAATGACCTCGCCGGTCGACCCGACGCTGAACCTGGGCGTGCTGTGGGAGCCGCAGCCGTGGTTCGCGCTGGGCGCGGTCTACCAGGGCGGCTCGAAGACCCGCTATACCGGGCATTACACCTTCGAGACCGAGCCGATGCTGCGCAATTTCGTCAAAGGCCTCAATTCCAGCCTGTTCGGGCCCGTGGCAGGCGCCATCCTCGGCCTGCCGCAGTCGATCCCGGAAGTCCAGCACGGCTACATGTCGGCCAGCATCCCCTTCCCTGCGCACCTGCAGGTCGGCGTCAAATTCAAACCGGTGCGCTACGTGCAGCTGAACGTAGACGCCAGCTACGCGCGCTGGAGCGACTGGAACCAGCTGGTGTTCGAATTCGACCAGAGCATCAAGCTGCTGGAAGTGGCGCGCCTGTACGGCGTTCCGGATTCGACCAAGCTGAAGATCCCGCGCGGCTACAAGAGCGTGCTGAATATGGGCTACGGCCTGCAGTTGTTCCCGTTCGAAGGCGTGGCGCTGCGCCTGGGCTACGAACCGCGCAAGACCTCGGTCCCGGCCAACAAGATCGACCTGATCGCGCCGCTGCCGGATACCAAGCTGTATAGCGTGGGCCTGAACTGGCGTCTCAGCAAGAAATATGAGCTGAACCTGGCCGCCTCCTACATGACGGGCAAGTTCAATGCGCCGGCCGAATCGTCGGACAACATGAACAGCAGCAAATTCCTCAACATCATTTACAACCCATATGCCGGCCAGGACGTGGCTGGCGATATCAAGGTCCGGTACGCCGGATTCAGTCTTGTTGAACATTTCTAGGAGCGTTTGAGATGAAAAAACTCGCGACAATGATCGCCGCCCTGGCCATCGGGGGCACGGTGCACGCGGCGCCGGTACCGGCCGCGAAACAGGAGCTGGTGAACCGCGTGCTGCAGCTCTGGCACCCCGAGACCATCGGGGAGTCGATGCTGCAGGCGCCGGTAGGCGATGCGGTGCAGCAGGCCCGCGCCGTGCTGCAGGGCCGCGTATCACCGGAAAAGCGCGATGCCGCGCTGAAGGAGATCGTGGCCGATGCCCGCCAGTTCATGGACGAGAACAAGCCGCTGGCGCAGGCCAGCGCGCAGAAACTGGTCGGCACCACGGTGGCCCCGATGCTGGCCGAACGCTTCACGGAAGACGAACTGCGCCAGATCATCACCATCCTCGAATCGCCGGTGAAGAAAAAGTTCGAAGGCATGGTGCCCGAGCTGCAGAAGAAGCTGGGCGAAGGGGTTGCCGCCGATACGCGTGCCGTGATGGATCCCAAGCTGCAGGAACTGCAGCAGCGCATCGGCATGCGCCTTCGTAGTGCGGTGTCGCCCTGACCGGGAGAACAGGCCATGAGCTATTCCTCGGCTCTTCACCTGGTGCGCGGTGTGAAGTCGCGCCTTTCCCATTCCGGCGTTGAAGCGGAAGCGCTGTTCGAGCAAGCCGGCCTGAATGAAGGCGACGGCCTGGCCTGCGACGCGCTGACGCTGTCGGACAAACTCAGCCACCTGTGGGAGCTGGTGGTTGAACATTCGGGCGATCCGCTGATCGGCCTGAAGGTCTCTACCCCGCATCGCCTGGGCTGGCTGGGCGTGATGGGGCACATCATGCTGTTGTCGCCGACCGTGCAAAGCACGATCGAGCGCTGTCACGGCCATACGCGCGTCGGTATCCTGCTGCCCGGCCTGCAGCGCGTGGTGCCGCGCCAGCGCTACGACTTCGTCTGGTGCGTGCTGCTGCGCACCCTGCGCTGTGCCTCCGGCCGCGACGACGCCGTGCCGGTGAAGGTGGAATACGCCTTCCCGGAACCGGCCAATTCGGCATTCTTCGAAAATACCTTCGGCTGCCCGGTGTATTTCAACCGGCCTCACAATGTGATGGAGTTTTCCGACGCGGACATGGTGGCGGCACTGCCCAACGGCGGCATGCCGCTGCCCGGCCCCAAGCCGATCCTGGCCCAACTGGCCGAAGCGCAGCCGCCTGCATTCACAGCCCGTGTGCAAGAGATCCTCGCCTCACTGCTGCCGAAAGGACCGCCGCATCGCGACGCCGTGGCCGGCTTGCTGGCCATGAGCGAGCGTACCTTGCAACGGCGCCTGGCCGAGGAAGGCACCAGCTTTTCCAATGTGGTCGACGACACCCGGCGCGCGCTGGCGCGGCAATCGCTTGAAGCTGGCGAACTGTCGCTGAAGATGCTCAGCTTCCAACTGGGCTTTTCCGAACCGAGTGCGTTCTACAGGGCGTGCAAGCGCTGGTTCGGCATGACGCCTTCCGACCTGGCCAATCACGGAGAAAAACATGGCATGGTATAAACCGGAGCATCCTGCGCAACTGTTTGGCCAATTGCTGGTCAAGCACAAGCTGGTCACCGAAGAGCAGCTTCAAAGCGCGATCGAACATCAGCGGCAAACCGGCCAGCGGCTCGGCGAAATTTTCGCCGAGTGGGAGCTGGTCACGCACCAGCATGTGCAGGACATCCTGCGCAAGCAGCGCCGCGTGCGCATGGCGGCGGCGCTGATCGGGGCGATTTTTGCTCCACTGGAGGCTTATGCCGCCGAAACGCTGGCTACCGCCCCCATCACCATCAGCGCCCCGGCTGCAATCGTGCCCCGCGAAGGTTCGTTTGCGGCTCTGGCGGAAAGTGAACTCGACGCCGTGACAGCTCAAGGGCTTGATGAAGACCTGGTGCGCCAGGTGCGCGATCAGTTGAAACGTCATGGCGTGGAAGTGAGCGGAGACCTGGCCAAGCTGGTGAATCCGGTGCTTGGCATGATTGACTCCGAGGTCAGCGTGAATAACGTGGTGTACGCGCCGAACCGTGCGGCGACCACCGTCAATCCCGACGGCTCTTTGTCGCTGAACCTTCCGACCACGATCGGAGAAATCAATTTCAACAACATCCGCGTGCATGGCGCCGCGGGCAGCGGGCCGAGCTTCGGCAGCATCTCGATCAGGGGCATCGACCTGACCGGTACCGTCATCACGATGGCGCTCAAGCGATGAACCCCGCCGTCCGCCCCGTCGCAAAGCGCCTGCATCGCGCGCCTTGGCTGGCCCTGGCTGTCGCCCTGCCCACGATGGCGGCTACAGGCGCAGCCCCCCAGGCACCTGCGGTGTCCGCCCTGTCGGGCAATATTGTCCATGTGGCTGAGGCTCCAAGTCACGGCCTGCCCGGCAAAGCCTTCACTGCCTGGACGCTGGTCGCAGCTCCCGTCCCGCGCCTGTGCGCGATGGTTCAGGACTACGCCGCCTATTCCTCTTACATGCCCAATACAAAGAGCGCGCTGCCGGCTGGCGAAGGAGACGGCTACGTCCTGGTCGACATGACACTCGACCTGCCACTGGGACAGCAAAAGAAGTACCGCCTGCGACTGGAGCAGCAACAGCAGCCCGACGCCACCCAATGCAAACTCGCATGGCAGCTGGTGCCAACCGGCCTTGCGCCCGCAGACACCATTGCCGACACCGCCGGCTACTGGCTATTCACGCCGATCCCCGGCGAAAGCGGCAAGACGCTGGTTGAATATCATGTCTATGCCGACCCGGGACCGGTGCCATACGGCTTCGGCTGGATCGTCGAGATGATGAGCAAGCGCAGCCTCCCGCGCACGCTGGAAGCCCTGCGTGCGCAAGCGGCCAGGTAATGGGCCGCTATTACTCCGCGCAGCGAAACACTCCCTTCATTTTCAAGCGTTGTTCGGCCGTCAGCCGCGCCGCGGTTTCGTTGTAAATATAGTTCTCTTCCTCCCGCATCAGGAGGAAACTGCCGTCCGCCTGCTCGCTCCAGACCAGGTAGCCGCAGTAGGTCTCGGCATTGGTGAAACGGCCCGTGAAATCCACCGCTGCATAGGTGCCAGGCGCGCCGCTTTGCGAGCTGCGATAGATCGTAACTTTCTTCAGGTCACGCTGTTGCACACTGCCTGCCCGTGCAGCGCTCGCCGCCATGGCATCGCGCCATTCCTCAAACGTCCACTGCTGCCGCAAGCCGGCGCCAAGGCGCGCCCATGCCTCGGCATAGCGCGCCGCATCCTTCTCCGTAAAGTAGGCCTTGCTCAGCGCCTCGACGCGGGTTTTCTGGGAGGCTGTCGGTTGCCATGCTGGCGTCGCACTCACAGCCTTTGGTGGCGCCAGGGACTGCTGAAGCGCCGCGTTCATGCGGCGGAATTCTTCCAGCATGCTGTCACAGGCTTCGCGCTTTGCCTGGCATAGTGCATTCATCCTGATCGATGCCTGGCCGTTTTCCACAACCACCGTGCGCCGGACTGCCGCAGGATGGGCAGGATGCCCGGCCCGGGTGAAGGACCACAACGTATGGCTCGCTTTATCGTCTGCGACAGTCCAGCCGCCCTCCTCCGTGATCGCCACGTCGCTGCGTGCTTTCAGGGTCTCCAATGCTGCTGCGGCGCTGGGGTAGCCAATACTGTCAGGCGTCGCCGCAGCTGCGGACAGGAGTATCAGGAAATCAATCATGCATTGCAATATAGAGCACGGCGCGACAAAAGGTCAATTGTGGTAGCATCCGGCCGTCTGACCATTAAGCTGCGAGCCGCCATGCCATCCGCCCCACGCCTGTCCGATGTCGTCGCCACTGAACTGGAAACCCGTATCCTCGAAGGTTCGCTGAAGCCTGGCGACCGCCTGCCGTCCGAGCGCGAACTGGCAGTGGAGCTGGGCGTGTCGCGTCCCTCCCTGCGCGGCGCCCTGCAATCGCTGGTGGCCAAGGGGCTGCTGATCACGCGGCACGGCGGCGGAACTTTCGTGACCGACTCGATGCAAGCGGCATTCACCGACCCGTGGCAGCAGATGCTGAAAGACCATCCGGATATCCACGGCGACATGCTCGAATTCCGCTACATGCTGGAAGGCCAGGCCGCGCAACTGGCGGCGGAGCGCGGAACGGAAGAGGATTTCGAACGCATCCGCGCATGTCATGAAGCGCTGGAGCGAGCATTGGCGACGCAGGACCTCGAGCAATGCATCAAGACCGACGTGGAATTCCACCAGGCGATTGCAGAGGCCTCGCACAATGTGCTGATCGGGCATTTGAGCTCCAGCCTGCACAAGGTGATGGAAGGCCACGTGCAGAGCAACCTGGAATACCTGACGGCTCGCCCGGAACTGTGGGCGCAGCTTCAGGTGCAGCACCGCGCGATCTGGGAAGCGGTACGGGAACGAAGGATGGATATGGCGGAACACGCTGCCCACCACCATCTGGATTTCGTCAAGCAGACCATGCGCGAGACCCTGAAGAACGAAGAACGCCGCAGTGCGGCAACGCGGCGGCTGTCAGCCGGCGCGTAAGACTTCGGGCCGCCGCGCAAGCAGGTGCGACAGCTTTTGAAGACCCGCCTGCAAGCGCCCGCGATCCTTGATGCTACCCAAAGAGATCCGAATTGCGTTCACCGATCCGCTGCCGTTTGCAAATGCCTCTGCCGGCGTGACTGCAACGCCCTCGATCTCGGCTGCACGCACAAGTTGTGAGGGGCTCCAATACGCCGGCAACTCGAACCACACATGCAGGCCATCCCCTGCGCCGCTGTACCGCCCCGCCAGGAGATCCCGAGCCATCCGGTGGCGCAGGCACGCCTCCTTGCGCACGCCTTCCAGCAATCCGTCAGCCGAACCGGAAAGTATCCACTGAGTGGCCAGTGCGGCCGTCAGAGGAGCGACCATCAGCGCAAATGATCTAAGCGCGACCAGGAAACGTTCGAGTTCGTGCGGGTCGCGTATTAGCACGAAGGCGACACGCAAGCCGGGAGTCAGGCATTTCGACAGGGTTGAGATGTAGTACACCTGTTCCGGTGCAAACGTGGCAATAGGCGGTGGCGGGCTATCGGCAAGGAGCCAGTAGGGATCGTCCTCGACGATGCGCACATTGCAGCGCTTCGCAATGCCGGCGAGCTCATTGCGCCGGCGTTCCGGAATAGTGACGGCGGTCGGATTCTGTAAAGTCGGATTGAGGTAGACCAGACCAGGCCTGTGCATGCGGCATGCTTCCTCAAGCATCGCAGGCACCATCCCGTGCTTGTCCGCTTCCACCGCAATGATGCGCCGGCCGAATTGGGCCGCGGCGGCACGCAAGCCGGGATAACTCATTGGCTCTGCCAGGATAACGTCGCCAGGCTCCGTCAGCGCAAGGATCAATGCGGCGATCGCCGCTTGCGCCCCCGGGCAGACAACTAGCTGTCGGGAATCCGGATGTCCAAACATCGGTTCGAGCCACTTGGCTCCAGCCTTGCGGTCGGAGTTGCTTCCCCCGGCCAAGTGGTAAGTCATCAGCAATTCACTATCTGCCCTCATCAATACTTGCGACAAACCCTGTTTCAACATGTCGTCAAAGTCCACGCCATCCGGCGGCGGCGGGGTATTCATGCTCAGGTCGAGGATGGAGTCCAATTCAACTTTCGGCGCCGCGACATAGGTGCCTCGAGCGCCGCGGCCCTCCAACAAGTGGCGGCGCCTGGCTTCGTCGTATGCGCGCGTGATCGTCGTCAGGTCGACGTCCAGCTGTGCTGCCAATTGGCGCTGCGGAGGCAGGCGGTCTCCCGGTTTCAGCGAACCGCCTTCTACCGCTGCCTGCAACGCATCCGCGATCTGTAAAAAACGCGGCCCGCCATGCACAGCCAAGCGCGGCATCCAGATCGGCGAATTTTCATCTTGCATGGATTTCAACTGGGACATTTTGTCTCAATGTATGGAAATTGCTTTTGGGTAGTATGCCTCAGGTCGTGCAGCAATCGCTGGCACTCTCTCCTCTCTGATCAGCATTCGCAAATACGCAAAAAAGATGGAATGGATTCCAGTTGTCTTAGTTACGTTCAAGGTTCTCGTGTTCGGCACGGGCATGTTCTTCGCCATCAAATGGCATCACGATAAAGAAAAGGGGGAGAAAGAGAAGGAGAAATAGAGAAATCAGCGGGCCGTAAGCGCCCGCAGAACACACCTTTAACGCTTCGATTAGTCGACCGACGTCCAGCGATGCGGCAGCAATTCCCAGTGCGGCCCTTGGGGTGGCGCCGGCGGGCGCGTCAGAGTTTTCCCGCTTATTGATACTTAGCTCGCAGCGCTGGCTGCACTGAAGTCATTGATCAGGTCTCGTAGTTCAGACCATGTTTCGTCTTTGTAGAATTTGATCTTAATTGGGAAACGCGGTTCTCCTGCAACGTGGGCATTGAGTGCGTCAAGGAATTTGTCACGGTCCGCAATGTAGTACACAAATTCCCTCAAGCCAGCGCCAACCCGGCGGTAGCATTCAACACAAAAATCCGCGCGCTCGATACGCCCAAGTGCCGCCTCAAGCATCAGCATTCGTTGGTTCTCGTCCACCTGCGGCATACCGTTATTTGCGGCTCCTTCATATTCCCAACGTATAACGGTCAGCCAGGGGATGGCACGCCGCGTCTCCTCTGCCGGCAGTTCTGGAACGTATGTCCAAAGAATTGGAAGTCCATCCTTCCACGTCTCCACAATGCGTCCGCGTGATTCGGAAATCTTTGTCATCGCTTGAAAAAATGCTTACTTGGATGGCGTTGAAAATGTCTGGTATTGGCTGCGGATACATTTAATCGAGACCTCACCTGAGGATGTCTGTCAGGCGAGGTGATCGATAAGAAGCCTGTTTGAGCGGCGCTACATCTATTTGGCGCGCGCTTTGCCGAAAGCGTCGCCAGCTTTCCACTCCGGCATCTTCGGCGCATCGGCTACGATACGCCCCAGGTTCAGGGTGAACTGCGCCATCTGCGTCATGCCAGCCATTGACCAGTTAGGGTCATATTCGTCGCTGACCTGGTGATAGCTCTTGCGGTACGCTGCACGCATCTGCTCCGCCTTCTCCTTGTCGCCCAGGTAATCGCTGCCCGAGGTGATGGAGAATGCCGGCACGCCCGCCTTGGCAAAACTGAAGTGGTCGGAACGGAAGTAACCGCCCGCCAGGTCCGGCTTCTCTTTCGCGATCACCATCTTCATGCCCTTGGCGGCGGTTTCCGCCATCTTGCCCAAGTCCGTGCGCTCGCTGCCGGCAGTGCCGATATCGCGCGTGGTGCCGATCCAGTTCAGGGAATCGAGGTTCAGGTTTGCAGCCGTTTTCGCCAACGGCCACAGTGGCGATTCAGCATACGCTGCGCTACCGAGCAAGCCCTGCTCTTCCGCCGCCACCCACAGGAACATCTGGCTACGCTTGGCAGGCGACTTCACCGCCTCCTGCGCCATCGCCAGCAAGGCCGCACTGCCGGAGGCATTGTCGACTGCACCGTTGTAGATGGTGTCACCGCTCGTGCCCTGCTTGCCCAGGTGGTCCCAATGAGCCGAGTAGATCACCACTTCATCCTTCAGTTTCGGATCGGTGCCCGGCACCACGCCCGCCACGTTGAACTGTTCGACATTGCGCACTTCAGCCTTCATGTCTCCCACCAGCCTGGCCTTCAGCGCCACCGGCTGGAAATCCTTGCGTTCAGCGGCCGCACGCAACTGGTCCAGGTCCAGGCCTGCAGCCTTGAACAACGCCAGCGCAGTATCGTTGGTTATCCAGCCTTGCAACTCGGTGCCCGGCGTGCCTTGCGCAAGCTGGAAACGTTCCACGCCGTCCCAGCTGTTTTTCACCACGCTGTAGCCATACGAAGCCGAAGCATCGGTGTGGATCAGCAGCGCGCCGATCGCGCCCTTGCGCTTGGCTTCTTCGAATTTATAGGTCCAGCGGCCGTAGTAAGTCAGGGCCTTGCCGCCGAAGCGGTTCGGCGCTTCGGCCGTTGGCATCGGGTCGTTGACCATCATGACGATGACCTTGCCCTTCACGTCCTGGCCCTTGTAGTCGTCCCAGCCCTCCTCCGAAGCGGTGATGCCGTAGCCGACGAACACCAGGTCGGCATTGAAGCTGTGCGCAGCCTTCGCATCGCCCGGAGCATAGACCCAATCCTTGCCGAAGCTGGCAGGCAGCGCCACGCCATTCACTTCCAGTCGCAGGTTGGAAGCCGCCGCATCGGTCTTCACGCCGGCGATCTTCACCAGCTGGCGGTAGGTGACGCCGTCAACCGGCTTCAGGCCCACGGCCAGGGCCTGGTTTTCCAGGTAAGCGACGGTCAGGTCGCCGCCGCGCTGGCCGGTGCCGCGGCCTTCCAGCAGGTCGCTGGAAAGGAACGCCAAATGGGCGCGCAGCGGCGCCTCTTGCACAATCGGCTGCATTGCCTTGCCGCCTTTGACGCCTGCTGCGTGGGCCGGAGCCAGCGCCAGCGCAATGCTGGCCGCGAGGGTGGACGCTACGAAGGTGATGGATTTAGTCATGTCTTTGTCTTGTGGATTGTCCATTGGGCGCGGCTGATGGCCGCGCGGGCATTCTAGCGGATTTGCCGCATGCGCCAAGCTGCAGCGCAGCATGCGGGGTGGTATGCTACGGCCCGTATGAAACAAAAGCCTTACATCGGCCGCTTTGCGCCCTCCCCGACCGGACCGCTGCACCTTGGTTCCCTGGTGGCGGCCATGGCCAGTTATCTCGACGCCAGGGTCCACGGCGGCCAATGGCTGGTGCGCGTGGAAGACGTTGACCGCGACCGCAACGTGGAAGGCGCCGACCAGCACATCCTCGCTTCGCTGCAACGCTGCGGCATGCAATGGGATGGCGAAGTCACCTGGCAAACCCAACGCGAGGGTCTATACGAAGCGGCGCTGCGCCAGTTGGGCGACAACATCTATCCGTGTGGCTGCTCGCGCAAGGAAATCGCGGATTCCCAACTGCGCCAGGGCCAAGCCGGCAACCCCAACCTGGTCTATCCCGGCACTTGCCGCAACGGACTGGCACCCGGCCGCACGGCGCGCGCGCTTCGCCTGCGCACGCCGCAGGAACCACACTGCGTGATCCACTTCCACGACCGATTCGCCGGCGACATCAGCCAGGACATCACGGCTGAAGTGGGCGACTTCGTGGTACGACGCGCCGACGGCTTCTGGGCCTATCAACTTGCCGTCGTGGTGGACGATGGCGCGCAAGGCATCACCGACATCGTGCGCGGGTCCGACCTGCTTGACTCGACGCCGCGCCAGATTTTCCTGCAACAGCTGCTTGGCTTGCCGCAGCCGCGTTACCTGCATTTGCCACTAGTGGTTACTGCCGACGGCGAGAAGCTGTCCAAGCAGACCGGCGCGCAAGCCTTCGATACCGGTGCGCCGGCCGAAAGCCTGCTCGGCAGCGCATTGCTGCCTGCCGCGCGATTCCTCGGGCTCGACGTGAAGGCCGGCAATATCGACGCCTTCTGGCGCGCGGCTGTTCCGGCCTGGGACGCAGTGCTGCGAGCCCACGGTGAGACGCCGCACAGACCATAAGCAGGGCCCGCCGCATACTGGCCTCACCAAGCGAAAGGAGGTGGGCCATGCGGCAATTACTGATCTCTTGCGCCTTGTGCGCCATGGCGCTACCGGCAACCGCCGAGGACAATTTCTTCCGCTGCGTCGACAACCAGGGCGTCGTCATGCTGACCGACCGGCCTTGTGAGAACGTGCCGAACGGCGCCCGGCCCATGCTGGAAAAGGAGCATTTCGTCCTGCCGCCATCCGAACAGACGCGCAGCCAGTGGGTGAATAAAGCGCCGGTTCACGTCTCGCCGAAAATCGATGTTCAGACCTTGCGCATGGCGCGGCAAGTCCTCGAGCTTCGAGACAAGGTCGCCAGCGCAAAATAAGGCCAGCCTTAGCGCTGGCCGTTCTCCTCGTCCAGCGGCAGCAACAGCATGCAGCCTGCCGCTGCGCCATGCACGATCGGCAGCAGCAGCAAGGTAATCTGGGCAGGGGCTTCGGGATCGCTGACGGAGAAGTAAGTGATTGCCACCGCCATCACAATGGGCGCCAAGGGCAATACCGCCGCCGACAAGTTGGCGGGATTGAGGCGGCGCACCGCCAGCAGGTTCAGCAGCAGTGCCACCAGGTAGAGGGCGCGGTACACCCATTCGGAACGGGCGGTGGCAAAGTGCACCCCTGCAAGCATCCCTTGCATAAGCAACCCGAGCAATAACGTCAGTAGAAGCGCGGGCAAGGCTGAGCGTTCCATGATCACGTTGGCCTCCATCGTCACTGAAAGTAACAAAGCAGTTTCTATGCCACGCTTATGTGTCAGGGGGAACCGGGCCGTGCGTTGCGGAATTGCTCGATTTCTGTAAGGAATTTCGACATCCAACGCTTGAAGCCGGCGGGTGAATGTTGCGGCGCGGTATAATAGCGGGCTTGTCTTTTGGATATCGGTTTCAGAGAAGAAGATGCACACTACGCCAGACACCCGCCCCGCCGTTGTACTTCTGCACAGTTCGCTTAGTTCGCGCAGCCAGTGGACCACCCTGATGGCCGAGCAAGAAGCCAATTACCGTTTTATCGCAATCGATCTGTTGGGTTATGGCAAGTCCGCCTTCCCGACCGAAGCTGCTGCCGCCGGCTACACCCTGGCGCATGAAGCCGATGCCGTGGCGGCCGCCCTGGCTTCCCATCTTGATGCCGGCGATCAATTCCACCTGGTTGGCCACTCCTACGGCGGCGCCACCGCCCTGCGCCTGGCGCGCCAGATGCGCGACCGCGTCCTGTCGCTGTCCGTGTTCGAACCGGTCGCCTTCCACCTGCTGCCAGCCAGCGATGCCGGACGCCAGGAAATCGAGGCCGTGGTGGCAAAAATCAACGCTGCGGAAAGCGCAGAAGACGCCACCCGCACCTTCATTGATTACTGGAACCGCGCCGGCGCCTTCGACTCCCTGCCGGAAGTGCAGCGCCACCGCTTCACCAATGGCATCGCCAAGGTCAAGCTGGACTTCGTCGCCCTGCTCGGCGAACCGGCCCGCGTGCCCGACATGGCGCAACTGGACCTGCCGGCACTGGTGATGGCCGGCGCCAAAGGCCCAGCCTCCACCCGCCGCGTGGCCGAAACCCTGGCTGCCGCACTGCCGCAAGCGCAGTTCACGCTGACCGCCGGCGGCCATATGGCGCCGATCACCCACGCGGCCGACGTCAACCAGGCGCTGCTCGGCTTCCTCGAAAACCAGCGCTTGATCGCTTGACACCGTTGGTCGATAATGACCCGATAATAATCCCGCACAGGCGAGCATCATGAGCGATACGCGCTATGACCAGCAGATGGCAGTACAGGTGGACAAGGGCATCGAACTGCTCGCCCAGATGGGCGCGGCCAACGCCTGGATCTACATGCAAACCATGCATGTGCCGCGCAGCGTGATCCTGCGCGTGCTGGCCTACCCTGGGCAGCGCCGCAATTGCGGCCCTTCGGTCCACTAGCTTAATTCACGCACCGCCTGCAGCACGCGCAGCTTGGCGGCATCGGGCCGCTTGCCGCTGCGCCAGGCCACCATCGTCTCCCACTCCCAGCGGGGCAAATCGCCAATCTCCAGTTTCACCAAGCTGCCCAGCTTGAGCTGGCGCGCGGCAGCCATCTCCGGCATGAAAGTAAGAAAGCCATGTTCCAGAGCCAGTTCGATTGCTGCGCTGGCCGGCTGGATGGCATGGATCGCGCTGTCGTTGCGGCGATGGGCGCGCAGCATGCGTATCAGTTCGTCGCAAGCCTCGCCCCAGAATTGCGGCGCCAGGCGCGCATTGGCCACATCGGCCAGTTTCAATGCTTTGCGCCGCGTTAGCGGATGGCCGCGCCGGACCACCGCGACAATCGGCGAACTATACAAGCGTTCCAGCTGGATGCCTGCGATGGCTGGGCACTTCAACACGAAGCCAAGGTGCGCCCGGCCGGTCAGCAGCTTTTCCATGATGACGGGCGAATGATCGGTGGTGCAGCGGATTTCCAGGGGCGCATCGGCCAGCTTGAGCAGCAAGGGACCGAACATCAGCGAGGCCAGCGAAGGCACGCAATCCAGCACCACTTGCGGCAATGCCGGCGCGCCCTGCACCGCCAGCTTGCCGGCTGCAATGGCATCAAGCGCCTGCTGCGCCGCAGGCAGGAAGGTCTGGCACGCCGGGGTGGGCGTGGCGCCGCGGCGATGGCGGGTAAACAGCTGCACGCCCAATTGCTCTTCCAGCGCTGCAACGCGCTGGCTCACTTGCGGCTGCGACCAGCGGCGCCGCGCCGCCGCCTGCGAGAAGCTGCCCGACTCCACGATTTCCACCAGCAGGGCCAGGTCATCAAAGTTGAGTGCCATAACAAATTTGAATATGAAATATCATGAGATAACTGCTTCTATTATGTCTTAACGCTATCTAAACTGTCAGCATCACTCACGGAGGCATGCATGGCGGCAGCGGCACGGGCAAGGAAATTGGGCAAGCGTTTCCTTATGACAGACCACATGCTCGTGG
The DNA here is from genome assembly GCF_049904655.1 of Pseudoduganella sp. R-34. Lineage (NCBI taxonomy): Bacteria > Pseudomonadati > Pseudomonadota > Betaproteobacteria > Burkholderiales > Oxalobacteraceae > Pseudoduganella > Pseudoduganella sp. R-34. The sequence continues at coordinate 2,003,040 of NZ_CP184572.1, read as the reverse complement.
TATCCGGCTTCTATCTTGTATTTCCCGTGGTGGCACTGCACTTTGTTGGCCAGCTTGGCTGGGCCGCGGCCTCGGTCGGCCTCGCCCTCGGCGTGCGCCAGATGGCGCAGCAAGGCATGGCGCTGTTCGGCGGTTCGCTGTCCGACCGTTTCGGCGCCAAGCCGATGATTGTCGGCGGCATGCTGCTGCGGGCGCTGGGATTCGCAACGATGGCCTATGCCGTCAATCCCGCCATGCTGGTGCTCTCCTGCGTGCTGTCCGGCCTGGGCGGTGCCCTGTTCGACCCGGCGCGCGGCGCCCTGGTCGTCAAACTGACCCGTGCTGCCGAACGGCCCCGCTTCTACTCCGTCCTCATGATGCAGGAAAGCGTGGCCGCCGTGACTGGCGCCCTGCTCGGCACCATGCTGCTCGGCGTCGATTTCCGGTGGGTGGGCCTGGGCGGCTGTGCGGCTTTCGTGCTGGCGGCGCTGGCGAACGCCTGGCTGCTGCCAGCCTACCGCGTCGCCACTCCCGGCACTTCGGCGGTCAAAGCCATGCGCATTCCTTTGCGCGACAAGCCTTTCATCATGCTGGTGCTGACGCTGAGCGGCTATTACATCATGACGGTGCAGCTGATGATGCTGGTGCCGGTTACCCTGACCGAGCTTTCCGGCACACCGCGCACCGTGGCCTGGATGTATGCGGTGGATGCCCTGCTGGCGCTGATGCTGCTGTACCCGATGGCGCGCCTGGGCGAGCGCTACCTGACGCTGGAAGCGCGTCTGCTGGCCGGCATCGGCATCATGTGCGGCGCGGTGCTGGCCATGTCGGTGGCAGCTGCGTTGCTGCCGATGTTCGTTTGTATCGCCGTGTTCTATACCGGTTCGCTGGTGGCCGAACCGGCGCGCGAGTCGCTGGTATCACGCTACGCGCTGCCCTCCGCGCGGGCAAGCTATATGGGCTTGAGCCGTTTCGGGCTTGCGCTGGGAGGCCTGTTCGGCTACACGGCAGGCGGCTGGCTGCTGGACTGGAGCCGCGCCGTGCACACGCCTGCATTGCCCTGGCTGGTGCTGGCCGCGATTGGACTGCTGACGCTGACCGTGCTGGCTTGCGCTGCCGCTCCGCTGCCGCAAAAAAAGAGCCCGCCAGTGGCGGGCTAAACACTTTGGTTGGGTATTTCATTGTAGTGCGCGAAAACGCATCTGATTCTCTCCAATCGTCACCCCATGCCAAATTAGTTATAGCTGGCCTGAAAAAATGAATCACGCGTCCTGCGCTTCGCCGCATAGAATGCAGGAATGAAATCCTATACCGCCCAATGCGTCCTGCCCCTTGCCGCTGAGCTGGGCGAAGGACCACTCTATTTGCCAGGGCAGGATCGCCTGCTGTTTGTGGATCTCAAGCGTTGCATCCTGCATGCGTGGGATGCCGGCGTCCACGAGCACCGCAGCTGGCTGCTGCCTGACTATATCTGCTGGCTGGTGCCGCGCCGCGACGGCGATGGCTTCATGGCCGGCCTGCGCGACAGCGTAGTGCGACTGTGGCTGGAGCCGGAACTGCGCGTCGAGACGGTCGTGCGCGTAGTCGATGGCGCCGCTGGCCAGCGCCTGAACGACGCCAAGATCGATCCGAGCGGCCGCTTGTGGCTGGGCTCCATGCACAATACCGATTACCGGCAAAAGGTGGGCAAGCTGTTCCGCCTTGATCCGGACCAGAGCCTGCGCGTGGCCGACGAGGGCTACCACATCTGCAACGGCCCGACCTTCGCGCCTGATGGCAGCGCGCTGTATCACTCGGACAGCTTCCTCGACGTGACCTACCGCTACCCGCTGGCAGCCGATGGCAGCCTTGGACCACGCGAAACCTGGCGCCGCTATACCGACGGCGGTTCGCCGGACGGCATGCAGGCGGATAGCGAAGGATGCATCTGGATTTCCACCTGGGGCGGCAAACGCGTTTGCCGTTTCAGCCCGGAAGGCGAACTGCTGGCGGAAGTGCAACTGCCGACATCGCATCCTGCGTCGCTGGCATTCGGCGGCGAAGACCTGCGCACGCTGTACATCACCACGGCGCGGGAAGGCCTGTCGGCGGAACAGTTGGCGCAGGAACCGCTGGCGGGCGCCCTGTTCAGCGCCCGCATCGACGTGCCGGGATTGCCGGCCAACGCCTTCGGCTAAGTCAGTACAACTCTTTCGCCGCGCTGCGCACAGCCTGCAACAACAGGTTGGCGCCCGGCGACATCAGGTGGTCGGCCTTGGTGATGATGCCGAATGCGTCCATGCGGAACGGCAGTTCCAGCGGCAGAATCGACAGTACGTTCAGCTCTGCGTAATAACGCGCCACCTCCACCGGCATCACGTGGATGGCATCGGTCTTCTGCAGCAGTGCGGTAATCAGGAGCTGGGAAGTGGTGTCGACCACGTCGACCGGCGGTTCCAGGCCGGCGCGGCGGAACATCATGTCGCAGCGGTGGCGCAGGATGCTGCCTTGCGGCGGCAGGATCCACGGGCGGTTGGCGATATCCTTCAATTGCAGCTTCTCGCGCTCCAGCAGTGGATGGCCGGTGCGCACAACGGCGCATGCCGGCTCCTCGGTCAGCTCTTCGTACACCAGGCCCGCCGTGCTTTCCTTTTCCAGGATGCGTCCGATCATGAAATCCAGCGTGCCGCGCTGGAGCAGTTCCATCAGCACGTTACTGGCTTCCACCTGCACGCCGATACGCAGCAGCGGCGCTTCCTTTTTCACGCGGGTGATGGCGTTGGGCAGCAGGTTCATCGCCGGCGTCATGATGACGCCGACTTCCACCTGGCCGGACAAGCCGGCTTTCAGCGTCACGATATCGTCATGCGCCAGGGCCAGGCTGGTGAGGGCCATGCGGGCGTGGCGGATCATGGTTTCGCCGTACAGCGTCGGCTCCATGCCGCGCGGCAGGCGCTCGAACAGCTTCACGTCCAGCATGTCCTCAAGGTCCTTGAGTTGCTTGGAAGCGGCGGGCTGCGTCATGTGCAGTTCTTCCGCAGCGCGGTGGATGTTGCGGTGTTCATCCAGCGCGATCATCAGCAGCAGTTGACGAGTTTTCAACCTCGCCTTCAGGAACCAGTTCGGATTCGGGGTAGTCATGCGAGGCATGATACCACCGCCGTTATCGACCAATAAGTCGCGCCTCATTTGCAGCCCGGCGCAGGGTTGGCGGCCGGACCTTCAGCCGTTTGCGGGATGAAGGCAATGGTGCCGTCAGGGTTGTAGTGCAGTTCTTCCACCGCCACGGAACGGCGGTATTCGCCGCCTGTCGGCAGCTTGTCGTTGTGGTAGAAGATGTAGGACTTGCCGTTGAAATCGATCACCGCCTGGTGAATGGTCTTCACCACCTTGTTCATGTCCATGATCTTGCCGCGGAAAGTCCATGGGCCGGTGGCGCTAGGCCCCGTGGCGTAGGCAGTCTCCTCCGGGAAGTTGCGCGAATAGGTCAGGTAGTAGGTCTTGTCGTGGCGGTGCAGGTACGCCGCTTCGGTGAAATTGTCGATGCCGACGGTATGGATCGGGCCATCGAGTTCGATCATATTCGGCTTCAGCTTGGCGTATTTCAGCACGCGATTGCCCCAGTACAGGTAGGCCTGGCCGTCCTTGTCGATGAAGACCGCCGGGTCGATATCGTCCCAGGGAATATCGGTTTCCCTGGTCATGTCGTTGGTGATCAGGGCACTGCCGCGCGCATCGACGAAGGGGCCGGTCGGCTTGTCCGACACCGCCACGCCGATCGCTTTGCCCGGCTTGCTCGCATCGTGTTCGACCGGGGCGTAAAAGTAGTACTTGCCATTGCGCTTGGTGACGTCGGCAGCCCAGGCGTCGGCCTTGGCCCATTTGAAGGTCTTCACGTTCAGCGGCGACCCCATGTCGGTCCAGTTCTTCATGTCGCAGGAGGACAGCACGCGCCATTCGCGCATCAGGTAGTCCTTGCCTTCCGGCGCCGCTTCGTCGCGGCCAACGTAGAGGTAGACGCGGTTGCCGTCGACCAGTGCCGCCGGGTCGGCAGTGAAGATATTCGATACAAGCGGATTGGCTGCCTGCGCCAGGGTACACATCGTCGCCAATGCCGATGCGACGGCCGATTTCTTGAACATGAAGTCTCCTTTTAGTTTTTCTGTTTCCAGGCCAGCAGGCGTTGCAGCGCGCAGAACGCGAACAACAGCACGCCGATGACGATCTTGGTCCACCACGAGCTGAGCGTGCCGTCGAACACGATCAGGGTCTGGATGGCGCCCAGCACCAGCACGCCGGTCAGGGCGCCGGCCACGTAACCGTAGCCGCCAGTCAGCAGCGTGCCGCCGATCACCACGGCGGCGATCGCATCGAGTTCGGTGCCCTGCGCGTGCAGGCCGTAGCCCGACAGCATGTAGAAGGCGAATAGCAGGCCGGCCAGCGCCGCGCAGCCGCCACTGATGGCGTACACGGCGACCTTGGTGGCGCCCACCGGGAGTCCCATCATGTGGGCCGATTGCTCGTTGCCGCCGACTGCATACACGGCGCGGCCGAACGGCGTCATATGCGCCACCACCATGGCCACCGCCAACAGGACCAGCGCAATCACCACGCCCGGCGAGATAAAGCCGTCAAAGACCCCGACCTGCGCCTGCGAGATGGCGACGAAGGCCGGGTCCTCGATCGGGATCGAATTCACGCTGATCAGGTAGCACAGGCCGCGTGCCAGGAACATGCCGCCCAAGGTGACAATGAAAGGCTGCAGGCGGAAAAAGTGGATCAGGGCGCCCATGCCGGCGCCGAACACGACGCCCATCAGCAGCACGGCAACCATCACGGCCGCGGGCGGCCAGTGCGCCGCATGCAGCAGCCATGCGGCGACCATGGTACTGAGCGCCAGCACCGAGCCTACCGACAGGTCGATGCCGCCGGACAGAATGACAAAGCTCATGCCGACGGCGATCACCAGCAGGAAGGCATTGTCGATCAGGAGGTTGAGCATCACCTGCAGCGACAGGAAGCCGGGATAGGCGATGCCCCCTGCCACCAGCAATGCAAGCAACAGGCCGACAGTAACGAGGGAAGTAAAGTACGGGGCGCGGGTCATGCCTTGCTCCTTTGCGACAGGCATACCGCGAACACCACCAGCGACTTGACGACGAGGTTGACTTCCGGCGGCACGCCGAGCGAATACACGGTGTAGGTAAGGGTCTGGATGATCAGGGCGCCGATCACGCTGCCGACCAGGTTGAACTTGCCGCCGGCCAGCGAGGTGCCGCCCAGGGTGACGGCCAGGATGGCGTCCAGTTCCAGCAGCAAGCCGGCATTATTGGCGTCGGCGCTCTTGATGTTGGAGCTGATGATCAGCCCCGCCAGTCCGGCGCATACCGCGCAGAAGGCGTAGCTGGCGAAAATCAGCGCCCCGGCGCGGATGCCGGCCAGCCGCGCCGCAACCGGGTTGACGCCGACCGCTTGCGTGAACAGGCCGAGCGCGGTCTTGCGCATCGCCAGCGCGACGGCTGCGACCACTGCCAGCGCAAGATACAGCGCCACCGGCAGGCCAAGCAGGTAGCCGCTGCCCAGCACGAAGAAATCTTCGCGGTAGACGGTGATGATCTGGCCGTCGGTAACCAGCTGCGCGAGGCCGCGTCCGGCGACCATCAGCACCAGGGTGGCGACGATCGGCTGCAGGCCAAGGCTGGCTACCAGCAGGCCGTTCCAGACGCCGCATAACAGCGCGGCGCCCAGTGCTGCGGCAAAGGCCAGCCACAGCGGCTGCTCGGCGGCGGCCACGGTGCAGGCGACGGCAGCGGCCAGCGCTACCACGGCGCCGACCGAAATGTCGATGCCGCGCATGGCGATCACAATGGTCATGCCGGTAGCCGCCAGCATCAATGGCGCGGCGCGGTTCAGGATGTCAACCATGGCGCCGTACAGGTGGCCATCCTTCACTTCCAGGTGGAAGAAGCCGGGCACGGCGAACAGGTTAATCAGCAGCAGCACGGCCAATGCGCCGAGCGGACGTGCCAGCGGGTGGGCCAACAGGCGCGCAGCCATGCCCGGGCCGGCGTTCGCTGCGCGCGAGGCCGGCGCAGCAGCCAGGTGGGCGGTATTCTGCGTCATGCTGCCTCCCCTGCAATGGCATGCAGCACGGTGGTTTCATCGAGCTCGCCGCGCTGGTATTCGCCGCATGCTGCGCGGTCGCGCATGACAATCATGCGGTCGCTGCAGCGCAGTACTTCCGGCAGCTCGGACGAGATAAACAGCAGCGACATGCCGCGCTTGCACAGCGTTGTTACGTAATCCATGATTTCCTGCTTGGCGCGCACATCGATGCCGCGCGTTGGTTCGTCCAGGATCATCAAGCGCGGATCGGTGGCCAGCCAGCGCGCCAGCAGCACCTTCTGCTGGTTTCCGCCGGATAGTGCGCCGATCGGCGTTTCGATGCTGGCAGTCTTGATGCCGAGCGCCTTGACATATTCTTCCGCCAGTTCGCGCTGGCGTTGCATCGGGATGGCGCGCAGCATGCCCTGGCGGGCCTGCATCGCAAGCACCAGGTTTTCGCGCACGGAGAGCGACAGGATCGCGCCTTCCAGCTTGCGGTCTTCCGAGCAGAAGCCAATGCCGGCGGCAATCGCCTGGCGCGGGTTGGCGAAGGTGCCGTAGACCTTGTCGCCGATGGCGATATCGCCTTTGTCGGCGCGGTCGGCGCCGAACAGCAGGCGCGCCAGCTCGGTACGCCCGGCGCCCAGCAAGCCTGCCAGGCCAAGCACTTCGCCTTCGCGCACCTGCATGTCCATCGGCTGCAGCACGCCTTTGCGGCCCAGGCCGCGCGTCTCGAGGACAACGCGCGCCGCAGCAGGTTGCTGCACTACGTCACCACGTTCCGCCACCGGGCCGGCGCTGGCAGCCGGATCGGCGGCGTCGGCCGGTTTGCCGATCATCTTGTTCACCAGGGCCAGCCGCGACAGGTCGGCCGCGGCATACTCTCCTTCGCGTTCGCCATTGCGCATCACGGTGATGCGGTCGGAAATCGCGTAAGTCTGGTCCAGGAAGTGGGTCACGAACAGGATCGCCATGCCCTGCTCGCGCAGCCGGCGCAGCACGCGGAACAGCAACTGCACCTCCGCCTCGTCGAGGCTGGAAGTAGGCTCGTCCAGCACCAGCACGCGCGAGGAAATGTTCAAGGCACGCGAGATCGCCACCATCTGCTGGATCGCCAAGGGATAGCGCGACAAAGGCGCCGTCACATCGATATCGATCTCCAGCTCACGCAGCAAGGTAGCCGCGCGCGTCCGCATTCCCTTCCAGTCCACCGTGCCCCACTTGCGCGGATAACGGCCGATGAAGATGTTCTCGGCCACCGACAGGTTCGGACACAGGTTCACCTCTTGGTACACCGTGGAAATGCCCAGCTCCTGCGCCTCCAGCGTCGAGCGCGGATGGATCGCACGGCCTTCAAGCGTGATGCTGCCCTGGTCCGGTGCATGCACGCCGGTGAGCACCTTGATCAGGGTCGACTTGCCCGCCCCGTTCTGCCCCATCAGCGTGTGCACTTCGCCAGGGTAGAGCCGCAGCCCCGCCTCGCTCAGCGCCTTCACGCCCGGGAACGCCTTATGGATGCCGGACAGCTCCAGCACCGGCGTCGCCGCTGCGGTAGCCATCTCAGTATTTCCGGTTAGGGAGTTCTTTTGCTGCCACTTCCGCCGGGAACACGCGTTCCTCGGTCACGATGCGCGGCGCCACAGGCTTGCCGGCGACCACATCCTGCGCCGCCTTCATCAGTTGCGGGCCAAGCAGCGGGCTGCATTCGACCGACACGTTCAGCTTACCGGCGATCATGGCCTGGAAAGCGCCCTTCACACCGTCGATGGAAACGATGATGATGTCCTTGCCCGGTTTCAGGCCCGCTTCTTCAATGGCCTGGATGGCGCCGATCGCCATATCGTCGTTGTGCGCGTACAGCACGTTGATGTCCTTGCCGTGGGCTTTCAGGAAGGCTTCCATCACCTCCTTGCCCTTGGCGCGGGTGAATTCGCCGGTCTGGGTGCGGATCACCTTCAGCTTGGCGTTGCCCTTGATGGCTTCTTCAAAGCCGGCCTTGCGGTCCAGCGCCGGCGCCGAACCCACGGTGCCCTGCAGCTCCACCACATTCAGCACCGGCTTGCTCTGCTTGGCCGCATAGTCCACCAGCCATTTGCCGGCGCGGCGGCCTTCTTCCACGAAGTCGGAGCCGATCAGGGTGACGTACAGCGACTTGTCCGCCACTTTTACCGCGCGGTCGGTCAGGATGACCGGGATCTTGGCAGCCTTGGCTTCACGCAAAACGGTTTCCCAGCCGGTTTCCACGACCGGTGAGAACGCGATCACGTCCACGCGCTGGGCGATGAAGGACCGGATCGCCTTGACCTGGTTTTCCTGCTTCTGCTGGGCGTCGGCGAACTTGAGGGTGATGCCGGCCTGTTTGGCGGCATCCTTGATGGAGGCTGTATTGGCCGTGCGCCATTCACTTTCGGCGCCAACCTGGGAAAAGCCCATTACCAGAGGCTTGGCTGCGAACACGCTGCCCGAAGCAGCAAAGGCGAGGGCGAACGCGCCGCCAAGGATAGTCCTGCGGGTGACTTTCATGCCGGTCTCCAAAATTATAGTAGATCAATATTAGGAGAATCCGTCATGCCGATCTAATTCATTTTTTCGCAGGATCCATATCAATTTTATTATCTCAGCAGGCGCAGGCCATACAGGCCGCCAGCCATCGAGCCGGGATGGGCGGCAAACTTCACTTCCAGCTTTCCATCGCGCGCGGCGCCGGCCGGAACCGGCAGGTCAAGGGAATAGAATGCATCGCCCTTACGCTCGATGATGACCTGCTGCAGCAGCCGGCCGTTCAGCAGCACGTCGAACTTGCGGCCAGCGTCGCCGGATGCAAAGGTCAGGCGCAGCACACGGCCCGTGCCTTCAAGGTCTTTCAGCTCGTAGCTGAACCACCCGCTGGCATGGCGCCAATGCCGCGTGCCATTCAGGCCCGCGTCCGCCCCTTCGCCTTTGAAGGAGTGATCCGATTCCGGTTGCTGTTCGCCGGGCGCCACCTGGTCGACAGTCCGTGCGTCGAGCGCTAGCCGCTCAGCCTCGGCGGCCGCTGCTTTCGTGCGCATCGCCGCCAGGCCGGCCGGCGTGGTTTCCTGCCAATAGATCATGTAGCGCGAATCGTGCAGGCGGAAGAACGGAATGAAGCGCAGCGCACTCGCCCCCTGCCCTTGCACCAACCTCGGCGCAGTGAAAGTCAGGGGCTGACCCGGCACCGGCTTGAACTTGTCGAGGAAATCCTTGCGGTCGCTGACGAATACCGGCGCCGCCTCCTGCGGGCAGACCTGGCCTTGCGCAATATGGCCCATGCGCGAGTCGTCGGCTATGAAATTCAATTGCTCGCCGGGGAACGGCGAGGTTTTCGCCGCCAGCACGATCGGGCCATGCAGCACGGCGTAATAGTTCGACTTGTCGGGCATCTGCTCAAGCGTTGTGCGCATCGGTAGCCGCACGTCGACAGTGTCGCCTTTTCGCCACACTCGGGCCAGTTCCACGTAGCCGCCAGGTGCGCCATGCACCGTCACCGCCTTGCCGTTGACGCGCACGGCCAGCGCCCCTCTCGCCACCCATCCTGGATAGCGGATCTTCATGGTGAACTTGCCGCCGCTGTCGACGGACAGCCGGGTGCTGGCCTGGTCCGGGAAACTGTTGGACTGTGTCAGCACGACGCCTTTCTCGCGCCATTCGAGCCGTGAGGGGATGAACAGGTTGACCAGCAAGGCATCACCGTCGCGGGCGTAGATGAATTCACCGTACTTGGCGTGGCTCTCGATGCCGGAGCCGACGCAGCACCACATGCCTTTGTCCACTTCCGAATAGACGCGGTAGTGGTTGGGGCGCATCGGCGTGAAGTACACAAAGCCGCCGCTCTCCGGGCGCTGGGAGGACAGGATATGGTTGTACAGCGCACGCTCGTAATAGTCGCCATACGCCGCGCTCGGGTCTCGCTGGTACAGCAGCTCGGTGAGCTTGAGCATATTGTAGGTGTTGCAGGTTTCCGGCCCTTCCACCTCGCTGCTCATCGAGGAAAAGTCCTTATCGTCGTGGAAGTGCTCCTTGACGCTGTTGCCGCCGATGGCGACGGTACGGTGGTCGTGCACGGTCCGCCAGAAGAAGCTGGCGGCGTTGTGCCATTGCTGCTCGCCGGTCAGTTCGGCAATGCGTTCGAAGCCGATCACTTTCGGGATCTGCGTATTGGCATGCAGGCCGGTCAGCTCATCGCGGCCCTCCGCCAGCGGCTGCAGGATGGCCTGGTGCGAGAAGCGCCTGGCGGCAGCGAGATAGCGCTGGTCGCCGGTCAACTGGTAGACGTCCGCCAGCACCTCGTTCATGCCGCCATGCTCCGCGCGCAGCATCGACTGCATCTGCTCGTCGCTCAGGGAGCTGGTCATCGCGACCGTCCAGTCGGCAAACCTGACCAGCATCCGCCGCGCATCTTCGTTGCCGGCATAACGCCAGGCGTCGCGCAGGCCGGCGGCGATCTTGTGCAGGTTATACCAGGGCACCCATTTGCCGTTGACCGAAAAGTTGTCGGCATGGAGCTTTCCGTTGGCGATATCGTTCCAGGCCGCGCGGCCGCCGGGAATGCCGCCCAGGTAGCCGTCCGGCGCTTGTGCTTTCTTCAGCTCCTGCACGAAGTAGTCGAGGCGTTCGCGCACGGTGCCGTCGCCGGTGGCAGCCCACATCAGGGACAGCGCAGAGAGGTAATGCCCGCCCATGTGGCCATCGAGGCCGCTGGATTCCCAGTTGCCGTAGGATGGTTTTGGCAGCGGCAGGCCGGCCTCGCGGCGGAACGGCGCCAGCAGCCGGTCTGCGTCGAGCGCCAGCAGGTAGCGCCGGTTGGTTTCCTGGGCCTGCAGGAAGGGGCTTGGCAGGAGGCGGACGTGCTGCAGGGGGAATAGTTCGGCGGCGCTCGCAGCACCCGGCACCAATGCCGCTGCACTTGCGCCAGCCGCGAGCAGCACAGCAAAGCCGCGCTGCAATGCCCGGGCCAACTTTGGCGCGATCATTTCTGGACGCTCTGGTAATGGTCCAGGTCTGCGGTGTCGACCACAGGCCAGCCTGCGCGATCCCAGCGCATTTCCATCACCTTCAGCTTTTGCAGGTATTTGTCTTTCGTTTCGTAGGCGTGAAGCACCATCACATCCATGCCGTCGAAAGTGTAGGCGCTGTTATGGCCGAGGGCCTTCCAGTCCGCGTTACCCTGCACGACCAGCGATCCGCCGCCAAGCAGCATGTCCTTGCCATCCTTGTCGAGATAAGGGCCGGTGACCGTGCGCGAACGGCCGACGACAACGTGGTAAGTGCTCTTCTCTTTCTGGCAGCACAGTCCCCAGGAGACGAACAGGTAGTACCAGCCGTTCTTGCGGAAGATGAAGGGCGCCTCGATCTCCGCCGGGCCGCCGCTGTCATCCTTCACGAAAGCCGGACGCTCGCGGGCGGCGATGGTGCTCCAGACCTGCGGTTCGGCCGGGCGCGTCCAGGCTTCATTCAGCTTGACCAGCTTGATGCCGCCCCAGAACGAGCCGAAGGCCATCCAGCCTGTCCCCTTGTCGTCTTCGATGACATTGGAATCGATCGCGTTCCAGATGTCGCGCCCCGGCACCGATTGCACGACGATGCCCTGGTCCTCCCACTTGTAGTCTGGGGAGCGCGGGTCGAGCGTCTTGTTCACCGTCACGCCGATGGCGGAGGTGTTCTTGCCGAATGCCGAAACGGAGTAGTACAGCAGGTATTTGCCATTGTGATGCTGGATGTCCGGCGCCCAGACGTGGTCGTCGAAGCCCGGCGCTGCCTTGGCGGCGGCTGGTGGATGGCTCGCGAAGATGCGGCCTTCCGGCTGCCAGTTCAGCATGTCCTTCGAGCTGTAGAAGGTAATTCCAGGCCCGGTCGAGTACAGGTAATAGGTATCGCCCTGCTTCGCCATCACCGGATCATGCACGCTCACCTGCGCAGCCATCGCCGCCTGCGCCAGCACGAGGGCCGCGCCAAACATCCATTTCATCGTCATCTCAAGTTCCCGTTCTCGCGCCCCACAGCGATACGCCTGCCTTCGACTGCACCGTAAAGGTCACCTCAAAGGCGCCGGCGTTGATATTCCACTGCCGCGACAAGATCCCATTGTAGACTGTACCGTCGGCCAGCACGATGTCGACCTTGTTTGCGCCCTGGTGCGTCCAGGTGCCTGCCAGCGCGCCGCTGACGGCGCCGCCGGCGGCCAGGGTCACGACCTGCGATGGCTTGATGGTTGCCGAAATGTCCTTGCCATGGTTGATCACCTTGTACGTGCCTGCCGCATCGGCCGCAGTAACGTCTGCCGACAGCGTGGTGGCATTCTTCGACAGCGGAACATAGCGGAATGGCGCCACCACCGGCCAGCCGTCGGCGTTGATGAACATTTCGTGCACGCGTACCTCATGCACCTCGCCCTGACCCGGGAAGCGGGTATGGAACACCAGGAAGTACTTGCCGGCCGCCGCATCGTAGTACGCCGAGTTGTGGCCCGGCGATACGTAGCCGAGCGCCGTGCCGCTCTCGCCCGCCGCCAGCGCAAACTGGTGGCTGCCCATCAGCTTCTGCCCGTGCGGTGCGATGCTGGCGTCGTCAAACAGCGGCAACGCCGGGTTGGCCTTGACGGTCGCCATGTCGGTGCCCGCTGCATCCACATACGGGCCATCCGGGTTCAGCGAACGGGCAACGCGGATGTTGTAGCCGCCATTTGCATCCAGCCCGCCAAACGATACGAACAGGTAGTAGTACTTGCTGTCCGGGCTGTACAGGATGTACGCGCCCTCGATGCGCGCGTGATTGCCGCCCATCAGGTGCTTGCCGTAGCCCTGGCCGGGCTTCTGCAGCCCGGTCGCCGGGTCCATCTCCATGATGAAGATGCCGCCGGAGTAGGAGCCGTACACCATCCACAGCTTGCCGCTGCTGTCGCGGAAGACGTTGGGGTCCACCACGTTGGGATGCTTCGTGGCGTCGTAGATGGTGCCGTCGGGACTGACCTCGCCCCACATGCCGGACTTCAGCAGCAGTTGCTTGTTGACGTAAGGACCGTCCACCTTGTCCGCCACCGCCACGCCGAGTGCGGAGCGCGGAGAGTCGCCCTTGCAGGCGCAGTAGTACATGTAGAACTTGCCGTCATCCAGTTTGGCCACGTCCGGCGCCCACAGCGTGTCGGACTGAGCCCAGGTCAGCGCTTCCGTCAGCGCCACGGTAACGTTGTTGAACAGCGGATTGCCGGCGTTGACGCCATCGGCAATCTTCGTCCAGTTCATCCAGTCGGTGGTTTTTGCCGCCGCCAGGTGGGAACCGAATACGTAATAGGCGTCGCCCGACTTGATCACCGAAGGGTCATGCACCGATACGTTGGCGAAGGCGACCGTCGTCACCGATGGCGTAGTTGGCGGCACTGGCGACGCCGCGGGTGGCGCCGACGCCGGGGCCACGGCGGTGGACGAGCCACCGCCGCCGCCACCGCAGCCGCCCAGGCCCGCCAGGGCGACACCGGCCGCCGCCGAGCGCAGAAACGCCCGGCGTTGCACGGAGATGTTTTCCATCTTAGTCTCCGACGGCCACAACGACGACCGACTTGGCCGGCATCTTCACGGTCAGCTTGCCGCCGCTGGACTGCACGGCGATCGGCGCCGGCTTCACGGCGTCCGGCTTGGCGAAGGTGTTGTGCGCATCCATGGCGTTGGCGGTCAGCACGCGAGCGCTGGCCTTGCCTGCACCCACGCCATCGATGTTCACTTCTTCAGCCTCGCCGGGATTGGTGTTCACCAGCGCCACGTAGATCTTGCCATCCTTGCCGCGTGCGGCGGAAGCGCTGACCTGCGGGATGCTCTTGTCGCCGGAGCTGTACTTGCGGTTGCCTTCCAGCGACAGCGGCAGGGTGGTCGCGCCCTGGAACGGCACGTACATTTCGTACGCGTGGTAAGTCGGCGTCAGCAGCATTTTCTCGTTGTCGGTCAGTACCATGGCCTGCAGCACGTTGACCATCTGCGCGATATTGGTCATGCGCACGCGGTCGGCATGGTCGTGGAAGATGTTGAAGTTCAGCGCGGCCACCACTGCATCACGCAGGGTGTTCTGCTGGTACAGGAAGCCGGCGTTGGTGCCCTTCTCCACGTCATACCAGGTACCCCATTCGTCGACATAGAAGCCCAGCTTCTTCTCCGGATCGTTCTTGTCCAGCACCTTCACGTTGTTGCGGATGTGGTCTTCCATGCGCAAGGTGGCATGCAGGGTCGAGAACCATTCATTGTCCGGGAAACCGGTGGCCGCGCCCTTCACTTCCCACTTGCCGGTCGGGATGGTGTAGTAGTGGAAGCTGATGCCGTCCGTCATATTCTTGGCGGACTTGCTCAGTTCTTCGGTCCAGCTGGTGTCGTTGTCGTTGCCGCCGCTGGCGACCATTTTCGGACGCGCGCCGGCCGGGGTCTTGAGGAAGGTGACGCTCTGGCGATACAGGTTGGTGTAGTACTCCGGCTTCATATTGCCGCCGCAGCCCCAGGCTTCGTTACCAACGGCGAAGTAGGCTACCTTGAACGGCTTGTCGCGGCCATTCTTGCGGCGCAATTCCGGCAGGGTCGACTTGTTATCGGAGGTCATGTACTCCAGCCATTCCGCCATTTCCTGCGGCGAGCCGGTGCCCAGGTTGCCGTTCACGTAGGCATCCGCGCCCAGCTGCTCGACCAAGTCGAAGAATTCATGAGTGCCGACCGCGTTGTTCTCGTCCACGCCGCCCCAGGTGGTGTTGATCTTGACCGGACGCTTGTTACGCGGGCCAATGCCTTCGCGCCAGTGGTATTCATCGGCGAAGCAGCCGCCTGGCCAGCGCACCAGCGGCACGTGCAGCTTCTTCAGCGCACCGATCACGTCGTTGCGCCAGCCGCGCGTATTCGGGATCTTCGATTGCGGGCCGACCCACATTCCGCCGTAGATGCCGGTGCCAAGGTGTTCGGCGAACTGGCCGTAGACGTCCTTGTTGATGACCGGACCGGGTTTGGCGGTGTCGATCTTTACGGTGGTGGCAGCTTGCGCCAGGCCTGCGGTGAGCAAGGCCAACGCGATCATCGTCTTCTTCATAGCATCTCCTAGTTTATTGTTTGAATACCGCAACGAAGCCGCCGTGTGGCTGCATCGTGATCTTCTGCTTGCCGGCGGCAACCGCCCGCTGGCTGAATTCGCGCTCGCCGGCGCCATCGGTGATCAGCGTGCCTTGCGCGCCGAGTTCCACCGAAACTTCCTGCGCGCTGTCCTGCGCATTGAAACCCGCCACATACCAGGTGTCGCCGGCGCGCCGCGCCAGCACCACATAGCGCGCCGGCACGCCGTCGACGAAGCGCACGTCGTCCCAGCTGCGCGGCAACTCGCGCAGCAGGTCCTGTATATAGGCCGGCGCTGTTGCCATGCCGTCCGGGGTTTCGGCGAAATGCTGGATGCCGGACGTGAACAACACCGCTTCCGCCAGCTCGAAACCGTTGCGCGTGGCGCGCTTGATCTTGGGGATGTCGCCGAAAGCCATGGGAGTGAAGTCCATCGGGTCGAACAGGTTGCGCGCGAAAGGCAGCATGGCTGCGTGCTTGACCACCTTGTCCTGGCCGTCCTGCTCAAAGGTGGAGAACTCGAAACCGCGCACCGCTTCCGCCGTCATCAGGTTGGGGTAGGTACGGCTCCAGCCGCGCGGCAGCGTGGCGCCGTGGAAGTTCACCAGCAGGCCGGCTTCCGCCGCGTCCTTCAGGATGTCGACATAGTAGGCGATGAAGGACTGGCCATCGCCGCCGAAGAAGTCAATCTTCACGCCCTTGATGCCCATTTCGCGCAAGCGCGCGAATTCGGCGCGGCGCGCTTCGCGGGTCAGCAGCTTGCCCTTGGGCGAATACTCGGTCTTGTTCCAGCTGCCCGAAGAGTTGTACCAGGCCAGCAGGCCGACACCCTTCCCTGCCGCGTACTGGGCCAGCTCGCGCATCCTGTCGTAGCCGATCTTGCGGTCCCAGTCGGCGTCGACCAGGGTGTAATCCCACTTCATCTGCACCGCATAGTCGATGAACTTTTTCTGCACATCAAACACGGTGGCGTCGTCTTTCAGGATGGCCCAGCTCCACGAGGCGTGGCCCGGCTGCACCAGCGCGGCATCGAACGGGATCGCAGGCGCAGCCAGGTCGGTGCCCAGCGTCGACTGCATGACCGTAGCCAATGGTCCCAGGGCCAGCACGCGCCATGGCGAGGCCGCGCCGCTGCCCATCAGGGCGCCACCGGGAAACACTTCCGGAGCGCTCGGGCCGCCAATGCGGTATTCGCCGCCGGGCGCCTTGTCCTGCAGGCGCGAGGCGTGCCAGCTGCCGTCCATGCCGGCCTCGGTCAGCGCGACCCAGTTGTCGCCGCTGCGGAACAGCGCCGGGAAGACCCAGCCCGACGGCAGCGGCGACGCGGTGCCGACCGGGATGTCGGCCTGGTAGTACTCTTCGTAGGAAGGATTGGTGTTGGCCCAGCCGGTCTGCGCGACCGACATCGGTTGCAGCCAGGCGCGGGCTGCGGGCGCGAAGGCAAAGCTGGTGGCCTCGCGGCGCACAGTGCCGCCGGCAGTCTCGTAGCGGAAGGCCACGCCGTCGTTGGAAACGCGGAACACGATGTCGAGCTTGCGTCCCTGCTTGTCGCGCAGGGAGAAGCGGCGCTCGTTGGCTTCGTAATGGTTGCTGCGGCGCTTGCCGGTGGCGAGCGTGTAATCTTCGGAAATGCGCTGCGCTGCGCCGGCGGAAGCCAGGCGCAGGCTGCGTGTCAGGTCGGCCGATTGCAACTGGAGGCCAAGGCGGGAAGTCAGCAGCACCGGCTGGCCGGCGCGGGCGACCGCATAGGTCGGCTCGCCGCGCGGCGATAGTTCGAACTGCACCTTGACCTGCTTGTCAGGGCTGGCGATGTCGTGCGCGAAGGACCACGACTGGACTGCCACCAGCAACGCCGGAAGGGCGAGCTTGATCATGGCAATCTCCTTTTAAACCCAGCCTGCGTCAACGATAAAATCCTGCGCCGTGCACATGGCGCTGTCATCGGCGCCCAGGAACAGGCACATGGCAGCGATGTGTTCCGGCAGCAGCTTGCCCGGCAGGCACTGGCTGCGGGCGATCTCTTCTTCCGCCGCAGCGTCGACCCACAGGTCCACCTGGCGCTGGGTCATGACCCAGCCTGGCGTGACCGTGTTGACGCGCACATTGTGCTTGCCCAGGTCGCGCGCCATGCCGCGGGTCAGCCCGTGGGTTGCGGCCTTGGCGGTCGCGTACACGGGATAACCGGCGCCCTTGGCGATCCAGGAGATCGAACCGATGTTGATGATGGAGCCGCCGCCCTTGGCCTTCATGCCCGGCAGGACTGCCTGGCAGGTGAAGAACAGCGGGCGCTGGTTGATGGCGATGCGCTGGTCCCAGTATTCCGGGGTCACATCTTCGACACTATGACGCTGGTCGTTCGCCGCATTGTTCACCAGCACGTCGAAATCGCCCAGTTCCGCCGCAAACTCTTTCATCGTGCGCTGCAGCACCGCGATGTCGGTGATGTCGCAGGCGCGGAACTGAGGGCGCTCGGCGCCGCTGGCGGCAACAGCGCCGCACAATGCTTCGCTGGCCTCTTTCGCAATATCGACGAACGCCACGCGGGCGCCCTGTTTTGCAAAGGCCGCGACGATGCTGGCGCCGATGCCGGTGCCGCCGCCGGTGACAAATACCCGCTTGCCCTGGAGGCTCGGGTAGTTTGCTGCTTGTGTCATGGTGTCTCCATATTTTTATTGCTGTTTTTTTAGTGCTGGCCGAGGACGCCGTCGCGGCGCCGCCAGGTATTGCCCGGATTTTTATCCTGCAGCACCGGCGGCAGCAGCGAGGCCGGCAAGTCCTGGTAGCACACGGCGCGCAGGAAGCGGTAGATTGCCGCCGTGCCGACCGAGGTGCTGCGGCCATCCGAGGTGGATGGGAATGGGCCGCCGTGCACCATGGCGCTGGTGACTTCGACTCCGGTCGGATAGCCATTGGCCAGGATACGGCCGGCCTTGCGCTCCAGCACCGGCAGCAGCTTGCGCGCAGTTGCGGCGTCGCCGTCCGCCATTTGCAGGGTAGCGGTCAGTTGGCCTTCCAGGTGTTCCGCCACGGCGATCATCTCGTCGATGTCGCGGCAGGCGATCACCAGCGAAGCCGGGCCGAACACTTCGTCCGACAGCGCGTGCTGCGACAGGAAGGCTTGCGCGGTGGTGCGGAACAGCGCAGCGCCGCCCTTGCAGCCGCCGTGGGGGGTAGCGGTAACGGTTGCCACGTCGGCATGCGAGGCCAAGGCCTGTACGCCACGCTGGTAGGCGCCGGCAATGCCTGCGCTCAGCATGGTCGCAGGTGCAACGCCGCCCAGTGCCTGCGCGGCGCTGGCGCAGAAGCGCTCCAGGCCCGGGCCTTCAATGCCCAGCACCAGGCCGGGATTGGTGCAGAACTGGCCGACGCCCAGCGTCAGCGATGCCGCAAAGCCGGCAGCGATGCTGTCCGGGCGGCCCGCCAGTGCTTCCGGCAACAGGAAGACCGGGTTGATGCTGCTCATTTCGGCGTACACGGGGATCGGCTGCTTGCGCGCTGCGGCAGTGGCCATCAGTGCGGTGCCGCCGCTGCGGGAGCCGGTGAAACCGACCGCCTGGATCGCAGGATGCGCTACCAGCGTCTGGCCGATGTGGCTGCCGCTGCCGGTCAGCAGGGCGAACACGCCCGCCGGCAGGCCGCATTGGGCCACGGCGGCCACCACGGCGCGCGCCACCAGTTCGGAAGTGCCAGGGTGGGCGGAGTGCGCTTTCACCACTACCGGGCAGCCCGCGGCCAGCGCGGAAGCGGTATCGCCGCCGGCGACAGAGAACGCCAGCGGGAAGTTGGAAGCGCCGAAGACGGCAACCGGGCCGACGCCGATCAGGCGGTAGCGCAGGTCGGCGCGCGGCGGCGTACGGGTCGGCAGGGCCACGTCGATGCGCGGATCGCACCACGAGCCTTCGCGCAACAGCGCGGCGAACATCTTGAGCTGGTTGCAGGTGCGGGCGCGCTCGCCTTCCAGGCGGGCTTGCGGCAGGCCGGTTTCGGCCATGGCGCGCTCGATCAGCTCTGCGCCGAGGTCGAGGATGTTGCGGGCAATCGCGTCCAGCAGTTCCGCGCGCGCGGCATCGCTGGTGGCGCGGAAGGTATCGAAAGCAGCGCCGGCCAGGCGGCAGGCGTCATTCACCTGCTCCACGCTGACTGCGTTGAACTCTTCGCCGAACTGCTGCTCCAGGCCAGGGTTGAAGGCGCGCTGTGCGGCGCCCTCCCCGCGCACGGCAACGCCGCCAATGAGTGCTTCACCGGTGATGGTCATAGTTGGTTCACTTTCTTGTAGCGGGATTCCTGGACGCGCAGCGGATTGCGCAGGGCCGGGCCAAAGGCGGGCGCTTCGACTTCAAAGGTCTCACCAGGCTGCACGGAGACGCCGTCGGCAAAACTCAGGGTTGCGGTGCCGAAGAAGTGGATATGCACGTCGCCAGGGCGGCAGAACAGGCCATACTTGAAGTGGTGGTATTCCAGGTTGGCAATCGTGTGCGACATATTCTGTTCGCCGCTGACGAAGGCTTTCTGCCAGCGCACCGCGCCGTCCTTGCCGACAATGCGCGAGGCGCCGTCGATATGCTGCGGCAGATCGCCCACGCGCAGGGCCGGGCCCAGGCCGCAGTTGCGAAGCTTGGAGTGTGCCAGGTAGAGGTAGTTCTGGCGCTCGGTCACGTGGTCCGAGAACTCGTTGCCGATGGCGAAACCGAGGCGGTAAGGCTGGCCGTCTTCGCCGATCACGTACAGGCCGGCGATTTCAGGCTCTTCGCCGCCGTCCAGCGAGAACTCGGGCATGGTCAGCGCCTGGCCGGTGGCGGCAACGATCGAACCGTCTCCCTTGTAGAACCATTCAGGCTGCACGCCGCACTGGCCTTCGGCTGGCTTGCCGCCTTCCACGCCGAGGCGGAACATCTTCATGGAATCGCTCAGCGACTCGACGTCGCCGCCGATCTTGCGGTGCATGGCGTCGCGCGCATCGGCGCTGCCCAGGTGGGTCAGGCCGGTACCGGTCACATAACAATGCGCCGGGTCGGCGTGGTCCAGCGGCGGGAGGATGCGGCCGGCGGACGCCACGGCTTCGTAGCTTTCGGTACTGGTGCCGATGGCAGCTTGCGCAACGGCGGCCAGGCCTTTGCCGCTGCAGATGGCGCGCTGCGCCAGTTCATAGGTGGTGGACACGCCGTCCAGCACGCGCAGCACGTCGCCATCCAGCGCGGCTACGCGGCGCGAGCCGGCTTCATTGGTGAATTGTACGAGCAGCATGGGTTCTCCTTAGTGCGAATGGCGCGGCACGGCCGAACCGCGGCAGCCAACCAGGAAGTCGAAGTCGCAGCCTTCGTCGGCTTGCAACACGTGGTCGATATACAACTGCTGGTAGCCGGACTTCGGCGGCTCCTGCTGCGCGGCGCGCTCGGCGAGGCGTGCCTTCATTTCCTCGTCGCTGATCTCGAGCTGCAGCTTGTTGTTGGCGCAATCAAGCTCGATCCAGTCACCATCCTTCACGGCGCCGAGCGGACCGCCAGCCATTGCTTCCGGCGCCACGTGCAGCACCACAGTGCCGTAGGCGGTACCACTCATGCGTGCGTCGGAAATGCGGACCATGTCCTTGATGCCCTTGGCCAGCAGCTTTGGCGGCAGGCCCATATTGCCGACTTCCGCCATGCCCGGATAGCCTTTCGGGCCGCAGTTCTTCATCACCAGGATCGAGTTCTCGTCGACGTCCAGGTCCGGATCGATGATGCGCTCCTTGTAGTGGTCGAAGTTCTCGAACACCACGGCCTTGCCGCGATGCTGCATCAGGTGCGGCGAGGCGGCGGAAGGCTTCAGCACTGCTCCCCGCGGAGCCAGGTTGCCGCGCAGGATGCAGATGCCGCCATCGGCGATTAGCGGGTTGTCGATCTTGCGAATCACTTCATCGTTGTAGATCGGCGCTTCGGAGCAGTTCTCGCCGATGGTCTTGCCGTTGACGGTCAGCGCATCCGGATGCGGCAGCAGGTTTGCTTCTCCCATGCGGCGGATCACGCCCGGCAGGCCGCCGGCGTAGTAGAACTCTTCCATCAGGTAGCGGCCGGAAGGCATCAGGTCGACGATGGTCGGCATGCCTTTGCCAACCTTGGTCCAGTCTTCCAGCTCCAGCGGCACGCCGATGCGGCCGGCGATGGCTTTCAGGTGGATCACGGCGTTGGTCGAACCGCCGATAGCGGCGTTGACGCGGATCGCGTTCTCGAAGTTTTCGCGCTTGAGGATCTTGGACAGGCGCAGGTCTTCCCACACCATTTCCACGATGCGGATGCCGGACATATGCGCCAGCACGTAGCGGCGCGCGTCGACGGCAGGAATCGCAGCGTTGTGCGGCAGCGAGGTGCCGAGCGATTCGGCCATGCAGGCCATGGTGGATGCGGTACCCATGGTGTTGCAGGTGCCGGCGGAACGGGACATGCCCGCTTCGGCCGACATGAACTGGTGCATGGTGATTTCGCCGGCCTTGACCTGCTCGTGCAGTTGCCAGACGGCGGTGCCAGAACCGATGTCCTTGCCGTTCAGTTTACCGTTCAGCATCGGGCCGCCGGTCACGACGATGGTCGGCAGGTCGACCGAGGCGGCGCCCATCAGCAGCGCCGGGGTGGTCTTGTCGCAGCCCACCAGCAGTACCACAGCATCCATCGGATTACCGCGGATGGATTCTTCCACGTCCATGCTGGCCAGGTTACGGGTCAGCATGGCGGTTGGGCGCAGGTTGGATTCGCCGTTGGAGAACACAGGGAATTCGACCGGGTAGCCGCCCGCTTCCAGGATGCCCTTCTTGACGTGTTCCGCGAGCTGGCGGAAGTGTGCGTTGCACGGGGTCAGTTCGGACCAGGTATTGCAGATGCCGATGATTGGCTTGCCGCGGAATTCGTGATCAGGAATACCCTGGTTCTTCATCCAGCTCCGGTACATGAAGCCGTTTTTGTCCTGCGTCCCGAACCATTCGGCCGAGCGCAGTTTTATCGTTTTCTTTGTCTCTGACATGGATTCCTCCGCTTATTGATGGAGGAAATGTTACGGCTCAGAGCAATATATTTCTAATGACTTATTTGTTCCTATCAATATCAAAATCAGTATCGAGAAAAACGGAAGGCCAGGGTGTTCCGATAGACCTCTCCCGGGCGCAGGATCACGCTGGGGAAATGCGGTTTATTGGGCGCGTCCGGGAAGTGTTGCGGCTCCAGGCAAAAGCCGCCGCGATGCGGGAAACCCAGCGAGCCGTCTAGGAAATTCCCGCTGTAGAACTGGATGCCCGGCTCGTGAGTGAGCACTTCCAACTGCCGCCCGGAGCGCGGTTCGCGCACCCGTACCGCGCAGCGCATGCCGTCGGCCGGCGCCAGCGCAAAGTTATGGTCGTAGACCGCATCGCCGATGGCGCGCGGCTCGCGGAAATCGAACGGTGTTCCCGCCACGGCGGCCAGTTCGCCGGTCGGTATCAAACCGTCGTCGACCGGCGTGTAATGCGGTGCATCGATCCACATTTCGTGATCGTTGATGGTGCCGCTGCCGGCCAGGTTGAAGTAGGCGTGGTGGGTCAGGTTGACCGGCGTTGCGCGGTCCGTGGTGGCGCGGAAGTCCACAGTCAGCGCGCCATCGTCGCTGAGCGTGTAGCTTGCCTGCACGTCAAGATTGCCGGGATAGCCCTGCTCCCCGTCCGGGCTGCGGTAGCGCAGCACCAGGGCCTCGCCTTCCACGGCGGCATCCCAGACCACCTTGTCGAAACCTTGCGCGCCGCCATGCAGGTGGTTGGCGCCATCGTTGACGGCCAACTGGTGCTCGGCGCCGTCCAGCGTGAAGCGGCCTTGCGCGATGCGATTGCCGCAGCGTCCGATCAGCGCGCCGAAATAAGGCGAACGGCCGAAATACTCAACCGCCGTGTCGAAGCCCAGCGTGACATTGGCCAAGCGGCCGTCACGATCCGGGGCCCGGATATGGGTGACGATCCCGCCGTAATTGGTGATCCTGACCTCCATGCCTTGGGCATTGGTCAGGGTGAACAGGGACAGCGGCGTGCCGTCCGGTGCGTGGCCGAATGGCGCGCTCTGGATCATGTGTGCTTACTCGATAACTGAGGGCCGTCCGAAGACGGGCATGCCCTGCGCATCCCAGCGCAGCGGTTTGACGAAAGTATGGCGGTCCGGGTTCCACAACGGGTCGCCGACGATTTCCGTGTACGTGCGGGCATGGTACACCAGCAACACATTTCCGTCCGCGTCCACCGTAAAACTGTTATGGCCAGGGCCGTAGATGCCGTGCTCGAAGCAGGTCTGCAGTACCGGCTCCTTCGACTTGGTCCAGGCGGCAGGGTCCAGCAGGTCCGCATCGGCATCGGCCCACAGCAGGCCCATGGCGTAATTCTCGTCGGTGGCGCTGGCGGAATAGCTGATGAACACCTTGCCGTTGCGCTGCAGGACGGACGGGCCTTCGTTGACCCAGAAGCCGCGGATCTCCCAGTCGAACTCCGGCTTGGTCAGCATCACCGGCTTGCCCTTGATCTGCCACGGCGTTTCCATCTCTGCGATGTAGAGATTGGAATTGCCTTCAATTTCATTGTCCTTCTGCGCCCACAGGTAATATAGCTTGCCCTTGTGGGTGAAGGTGGTCGCATCCAGGCAGAAGGTGTCGATGCCGGAATCGACCTGCCCCATGAACTCCCACTCCCCTTCCAGCGGATTGGCGTTCTGGTTGCGGATCGCGTACATGCGGTGCTGGAACAGCTTGTACTTGATCTCGCGGCTCGGTGCGGCGGCAAAATAGACGTACCAGGCGCCCTGGTTGTAGTGCAGTTCCGGCGCCCAGATCAATTCACTGTAGGCGCCGGTGTCCGGCTTGTGCCATACGTCCACGGTCTGCGCATCGCGCAAGCCTTCTATGGTGGCGGCGCGACGCAGTTCGATGCGGTCGTATTGCGGCACCGAGGCGGTGAAGTAGTAATAGCCGTCGCTGTGGCGAACGATATAGGGATCGGCGCGTTGCTCGATCAAGGGAGACAGTTTTTGCATGTTCAAGCGCTTACATAGCCGTTGGACTTCATGCTCTCTTTCACGGTGCCGTAATACTCATCGCTGATGCGATAGGCGAACATCAACAGCCCCATGAGCAGGTGGAAGAAGCCAGGAATCACCGAAAGCATCAGGGCGATGCCGTTCAGTGCGAATTCGGATTGCGCCTGATTAGGCACGTAATGGAAATAGGTGAGCAGGATGCCAACCAGGCCGCCGGCGATCGCCATGCCCGCCTTCTGGCAGACCGAAATGCCGCCGAAAGCAAACCCGGAAACGCGCTTGCCGGTCTTGACCTGGCCGTAGTCGATCGTCTCGCCGATAGCGGACCAGAATACCGGCGCATGCAGGTCGACGATGAACGACAGTGCGAAGAACAGTATGAAGGCCAGCATCACATCGCCCGGCTTGACGAGGAGGTAAATCGCCAGGCTGATGCCCGCCACGATCAACTGCGTCCAGCGGAACAGCTTGACCTTGCAGTAGACCTTCGTGATCCAAGTCGATGCGATCATCGACAGGATGGCGGCCACCACGCCGGTGGACAGGAAGGCCGATACCTGCGCCGTATTGAGGCCCAGATAGTACTTGGCGTAATAGATCGCCACCGAACC
Source organism: Pseudoduganella sp. R-34 (assembly GCF_049904655.1). Classification (NCBI taxonomy): domain Bacteria; kingdom Pseudomonadati; phylum Pseudomonadota; class Betaproteobacteria; order Burkholderiales; family Oxalobacteraceae; genus Pseudoduganella; species Pseudoduganella sp. R-34. The sequence continues at coordinate 1,978,260 of NZ_CP184572.1, read as the reverse complement.
TCGCACCACATAGCCGATGGTGCCGGTCACGCACACGCCGCACAGGATCAGCCACTGGTCGTTCTTCATCAGCACCTTCAACTGCTCGCCCAGCGACTGTCGCACCACCACATGGTGCACGCGCTCGGTGGTGGTGAAGAAGCAGAACAGGAACAGCGCCACGCCCAGCACCGCCATCACCGCCATCGCCATCTGGTAGCCGTGGGCGGCATTACCCTCGCCCCAGCGCTCCGACAGCAGCGGCACCACGATGGTCACCAGGAAAGCGCCAATCTTGGCAAAGAACAGGCGGTAGCCGTTGGCCGACAGGCTTTCCTTCGGATCGCTGGTCAGCGCACTTGGCAGGGAAATATACGGAATGCCAACACCCGCCGTCATCACGGTCATGATGATGTAGGTGGAGTAAGCCCACACCAGCTTGGCGTCGTAGCTCCAGTCCGGCGTGGAGAACACGAAGAGAATACTTACGCCGTAAGGAACCGCAAGCCACAGCAGGTAGGGGCGATAGCGGCCGAAGCGGCTGGTGAAACGGTCGGTGATCTGCCCCATCGTCAGGTCGGCCACCGCGCCGACAATCTTCACCAGCACGAACAACAGCGCCAGGTCTTGCGTTCGCAAGCCGTAGATGTCGGTGTAGAAGAAAGTAATAATCAGCATCATGGACGAGATCACGACATTGAGTGCCGCATCCCCTGCCCCGAAGCCCGCCTTTTCGAGCACCGACATCTTTTGGTTTTGCATGGTAAATCAGTTCTTCCAGTTCAACATCAGGCCAACGGTACGGTCGTAGCGGCGGATATCGCGTGGATACACGTTCGCGTCGGTCCAGTAGTCCTTGTATTTGAAGTTCAGCAGGTTGGTGCCGGTCAGCGTCACAGACAGGTTCGGGGTGAACTTGTAGCTGAGGGAACCATCCAGGCTGCTGGTGGCACCTGCGACCAGGTTGCGGCTCGGCGCAGCCCCCTGGATTGCCGACCCGTCGCCATAAATCTGCGTGAACTTCGAGCGCCAGTTATAGGCCAGGCGGCCGGAGATGCCATTCTTCTCATACAGCAGAACAATGTTATACGAGTTCTTGGACATGCCGGGGAAAGGCAGGTCGCCCGGCCCGATGGACGACGACGTCACGCCGCCTTCCATATAAGTGTAGTTCAACTGGGTGCCGAAACCACTCAGCCAGCCAGGCAGTTTGTCGTAGAACTGCTGGTAGGACAGCTCCACGCCCTGCAGGTGTCCCTTGTCGGTATTGAAAGGACGGCTCGTCTGGTAGGTCACACCCTGGTACACCTCGGGCTGGGCGCGGCTGACGATATAGCCGTCAAAGTTATGGCGGAACACGGTGCCGCTGACCATTGCCGCCGGCGCGAAATACCACTCCAGCGCCGCATCGACGTTCTGGCCGGTGACCGGCTTCAGGTCCGGATTGCCGCCCGACGCAGAAGCCTGCACGGTGTTGCCGTTCGAGTTCACATAGGCTGTCCCCGGGTTCAACTGGGCGAAGTCAGGACGGCTGAGCGTCTTGGCGTATGCCAGGCGCGCGATCAGGTCCTTGCGCAGCGTCGCCTTGAAACTGGCGCTAGGCAGGGTATCGGTGCCCGAACTTTCCTTCGGCGTAGCGACTGGAACGCCATTCACCATGCTGTAGCCCAGCAGGTCCGAATCGGTCTTGGAGACACGCACGCCAACCACGCCGTCGACCGGCACGCTGCCCCACTCCCAACCCAGGCGCGCCTTGCCGTAGAAGGCGTAGTTCTTCTCGTTGACGGAGAAGAAGGAACCCTGGTCCAGCGCCTTGGCGGCGGTGGAGCCGGTAACTGCCTTGCGAACCTCGCTGGTGTTATTCAGCAGGAAGCTGGCGCATGGTGTGTACCAGTATGGCGTGCCGTAATCTTCCGACAGCTCGCGGTTGGTGCAGCTCATGCCAGGCAGGGTCGCAGCCGAAACGCGCGTCGCGGCATTGAAAGCATCCGGCGCACCCATGCTGCCTTCGATCGACTTGATCGATTCGGCGCTACGCTTGTTGAAGCGTACGCCGGCACTGAACTCCTGGAAGATGCCGTTGCCGTCAGGCGTATAGGTCGCGTCGGCGCGCCAATCGGTGGATGCACCCTTGTCGTCGCCGTAACGGTCGAACAACTGGAACAGGTACACGTTTTTCGGATCGGTCATGTCGATGCCGCCGTAGCGCATGAAGGCGCCGCCGTTGACATTGGTCTTCAGGAAGACGTCAGGCACGGTAACGATCGTGTCCATGATCGGGTTGCGCCAGTCGTATTTCGACTTGGTGCGGGCCAGCTCGGTGCTCAGGCGCAGGCCCGGTGCGGCACGCCACTTGGCGCCGACAGCGGTCTGCCAGGTGGTGTTCTGCGATGCGCGCGCCTGGGTCGACAGGATGGTGTTGGCATCATGCGAAGTCAGCTCGTCCAGCTGGTCGGTGCCCGGGATCTTGGTGCCGCTGATGCCGCCCCCCGGCGCCCACCATGGCAGGCCGACGAAGAAGTCGGTTTCGTCCTGGTTCTTGTAGCGGGAATAAAGGCCTTCGGCGTAGATCTCGGTATCCTTGTTCGGACGCCATTGCAGGGCGAAGTTCTCGGCCGTGCGCTTGCGCTCACCGTAGATGCCTTGCAGGCCGACCAGGTCCGGGCCGGTCAGGTTCGGCAGCAGCCAGCTTTTCTCGACCGGGAAGGTATTGAAGCTGCGCTCTTCGTGGAAATTGTTGCGCACATACGAAACGCCGAACAGCGCGCCGATTTCACCGTATTCGGTCTTCCAGCGGTTGGAGATCAGGCCATTGGCTTCCGGATCGGTCTTGTGCGCCTTGTCCTGGTTTTTCACGCCGCCGTTGGCGCTCAGCGTGAAGCCCTTGAAGTCGAATGGGCGGTTGGTGCGCACGTCGATCACGCCGGCAATGCCGCCTTCAACCAATTCAGGGCTCTGGGATTTGTAAACGTCCACCCGCTGCAGCATGGTGGACGGAATATCGGCCAGCTGGATATAGCGGCCGGTGGTGGTAAACATTTCGCGACCATTCAGCATGGTGGCGATGCCGGGCAGGCCGCGGATCAGGACCGAGTTCGCCTCGCCCGCGTCGCGGCGCACCTGGATGCCCGGAATGCGGGCCAGGGTCTGGGCAACGTTCGTGTCAGGGAATTTACCGATATCGTCCGCGACGATGGAATCGACCACATTGTCGGCCTTTTGCTTGATATCGAGCGAACTTTGGGCCGCGGCGCGCACGCCGCTCACCTGCACCACTGCGATCTCGGTTTCGGCAGCCTGCTGCGCAAGGGCGGGAACGGTACTGAACAAGCCAATGCCGGCCAATGCAGCTACGGATACTTTAAGTGCGATCGGACGGCGCGGTGCAACCAGCCCAGGCGCGAATGCTTGGCGCTTCATAGGGTCTCCTGACTATAGTTTTTGTAAGTTACCTGTTCTTGAACTCATCTTAGGTAAATCATTGAGATCGAACTAATCAATTTTTATCAAAGTTCGATATCAAAACCGATATGTCACCCTGGTTGATCTGGGTCATGGAAAGAGGTAAGGAAAATGCAGGATTATGACTGGCAGTGACCCTTCTCGCCCTCCAGACCATGAACCTGACACTCCTGGCGGCCCTTGCCGCTTCCACCCTCGGAACCTCGGGGGCCTTTGACCAGCAGGGCCGCTTGTGGGTGGCGCACACTGGCGACAACGGCATCGTGCTGCAATCGAGCGCAGACGAGGGTCGCAGCTGGACCCCAGCGCGCCAGGTGTTGCCCAAGCCGGAAACGGTGGAAGCGAACGGCGAAGCACGCCCGAAAATCGCCTTCGGCCCGCAGGGCCAGCTCTATTTGAGCTACACCCAAACGTTGGGCAAACACCACACCGGCAACATCCGCTTCACCCGTTCGCTGGACGGCGGGCAGACTTTTTCGCCCCCATACACCGTGCAGCGCGACCGCGCGCCGATCGGCCACCGCTTCGACGACATCCAGGTCGACCCGCAGGGCCGCATTTTCCTGGCCTGGCTGGACCAGCGCGACAAGGACGCCGCCCAGGCAGCCTCCCGCCCCTATCGCGGCATCGCCATCTACTACGCCGTCTCCACCGACGGCGGGGCCAGCTTCGGCGACGACGCCAAACTGGCCGACCATACCTGCGAATGCTGCCGCATCGCCACCGCATTCGCGCCCAATGGACGTATAGCCGCCATGTGGCGCCACATTTTCGAGCCGAATATCCGCGACCATGCCGTGGCGTGGCTGCCGGCCGACGGCCGCCCGGCCGCACCGGCGCGCGCCACCGAAGACGGCTGGAAGATCGACGCCTGCCCGCACCACGGCCCCTCGCTGGCGTTCGACGGCAAGGGCCAGCGCCACCAAACCTGGTTCAGCGCTGCCGGCGACGAAGGCGGCGTGTTCTATTCGGGCAATGGCCAGTTGATGCGGCTTGGCGGCCCGCAGGCGGAGCATGCCGAAGTTGGCGCGGCCGGCCAGCGCGTCGCCGTCGTCTGGAAGGAGTTCGATGGCACCGCGACCGGCATCCATGCCCAGGTGTCGCCGAACGGCGGTGCAAGCTGGAGCAGGCACACCATCGCCACCACGCGGGGCGGCTCCGACCATCCCCACATCATGCGGCGCGGCGCCGAACTCTGGCTGCTGTGGCGCACTGCCGATGAAGGCATCGTAGTACGCAAACTCGAGGAATGATCATGAAGATGCTCCATCCCCTTGCCGCCGCAGTCGTGGCAACCGCCATCGCCGCGCTTTCCGCGCTGGCTGCTTCCCCCAGCGCCTACGCTGCAGGCAACGCGGGCCTGAAGGCCTTTGAACCGCAAAGCGTCGAACAGATCGCCGCCAGCCACAAAGGCAAGCCTTTCGTGGTCCTGGTCTGGTCCATGGATTGCGAGTTCTGCCAGCACAGCCTGGACGTGCTGTCGAAAGCCCGCGCCGCCAATCCGGGCTTCGACATCGTCACCATCACCACCGACCCGCTGTCGGACGCAGCCCTGTCGCAGATGGTGCAGAAGCGCCTGTCCGGCATCGACCTGCTGGGCGACGCCTGGAGCTTCGGCGCACTCGCACCGGAGCGCCTGCGCTACGCCATCGATCCACGCTGGCGCGGCGAGAAACCCCGCAGTTACTGGTACGATGCACAGGGCCAGCGTGTGGCCCACTCCGGCGTTATCACGCCGGCCTTGATCGAGAAAATGCGCTGATCGCAAAAACTTGACCGAGTTCATGGTTTGACAGCAGCCCAATCGCTACGATGGGCACATGTTCTCGCACCGCACCACTCGCCGCTTCGTAACACTGCTGTTGCTGCTGTATGTAGCACTGCAAGGCTACGCAGCCGCAGCGCAGGTAGCGATGCCGATGATGGATCACGCAGCATGCGCTGAACATCATGAAGGCCACGACCAACATGGGATGGCGGACTGCTTCACCCAATGCACGCTGTGCGGCGCACTGGTCATGGCGCCCGGCTACAGCAAGCCCTCCGCTCCCGCACCGCATGACCTCACAGGTCCTAGGACCGCCATCATCGCGGCGCAGTACGATGGCGAATCCCATCTGCCGCACCTGGCGCGAGGGCCTCCATCCGCAGTGTGACACCTGCTCTTATTCCAATGCGCCGCCGCCCCCGGCGGCGCACGACTCGTCACACCGGAGAATAAAAATGAATCCGCAGTTACGCAAGCACCTGCTTGCAATGTCTGTTGCCACCGCCCTTCCCTGCTACGCGCAAACCACCCTCCCCAGCGTCATCATCACCGGCACCAATCCCGACGTCATGCAAGTAGACGTCAGCAAGAAAGGCTTCCCCAGCGATACCGCAAACCTGCTGCAATCCGTGGCCGGCGTCAGCATGGTCAGCGGCGGCGGCGTGTCCGGCCTGCCGTCGATCCGCGGCCTGGCTGACGACCGCCTGCGCATCCAGGTCGACGGCATGGATCTGGTCTCGGCTTGCGCCAACCACATGAATCCCGCGCTGTCCTACATCGCGCCATCGCAAGTCGAATCGATCCAGGTCCTGCCTGGCATTACGCCCGTCAGCGTTGGCGGCGACAGCATCGGCGGCACTATCCGCGTGCGCTCCGCCGACCCCAAGTTCGCCGAAGCCGGCGCGCAACTGCTTGAAGGCCAGGCCACTTTCGTCTACCGCAGCAACGGCAATGTGCGCGATGCCAGCCTGGCAGCCACCATGGCCAGCGACACGTTCTCCGCCAGTTATCGCGGCGCCGCGATCAAGGCCCATAACTACGAAGATGGCGACGGCAAAAAAATCGGCTCCTCCGCCTACGAATCCCGCAACCATTCATTAACCCTGGCCATGCGTTCCGAAGCGCGCCTGCTGGAGCTCAAGCTCGGCCTGCAGCGCATGCCCTACCAGGGCTTCCCCAACCAGCGTATGGACCTCACCCGCAACGACAGCGAACAGGTCAACCTGCGCTACCTTGAGCGCTTCGGCTGGGGCACGCTGGAAGGCCGCGCCTACCACGAACACACCCGCCACGCCATGAACTTCGGCCCGGACAAGCAATTCTGGTACGGCGCGAAGAAGAACATCCCCGGCATGCCGATGGATACCGAAGGCAAGAACACCGGCGTTTCGGTAAAAGCCACCATCCCGCTGTCGCAGCCCGACACCTTGCGCGTCGGCGCCGACTATCGCCGCTACCGGCTCGACGACTGGTGGGATCCCTCAGGCGGCGGAATGGCGCCGGACACGTTCTGGAACATCCGCGACGGCCAGCGCGACCGCCTGGGCGCCTTCGCCGAATGGGACCGCCGTTGGAATCCGGCCTGGTTCACGCAATTCGGCGTGCGCGGCGAACTGGTGACCAGCGACACTGGCACGGTGCAGGGCTATAACGCCGGCTACAGCAAGGATGCATCGGTCTTCAACGCCCTTGACCGCAAACGCAACGACCATAACCTGGACCTGACCGCCCAGGCGCGCTACGTGCCCTCCCAGGACATGACGGTCAAATTCGGCTACGCCCGCAAGACCCGCTCACCGAACCTGTACGAGCGCTATACCTGGTCCACCGGCGGCATGGCGATGGCCATGGTGAATATCGCCGGCGACGGCAACGGCTATGTCGGCGACCCGTCGCTGCGTCCGGAAACGGCGCACATGGCCACAGGCAGCATCGAATGGCACGATCCGGCGCAGGAAAAATGGTCGTTCGCCATCTCCCCGTACTACACCAGGGTCGATGACTACATCGACGCGCGCTGCCTCACCACCTGCAAGGCCGGCGCCTTCGTCAACCTGCGCTTTGCCAACGTCGATGGGAAGCTGTACGGCACCGAGGTGTCGGCGCACGCGGCGCTGGCCTCGGGCAGCTACGGCACGCTGTCGGGAGACATGCTGGTCAACTACGTGCGCGGCGAAAACCGCAGCACGGGCGACAACCTGTACAACATGATGCCGCTGAACACCCGCCTGGCGCTGAACCATCGCCTCGGTGCGTGGAGCAACGCGCTGGAACTGCGGGCCGTCAAGGCCAAGGACCGCGTCTCGTCGCTGCACAACGAACTGCGCACCGGCGGCTACGCCCTGGCCGCCCTGCGCACCAGTTATGCGTGGAACAAGGTGGAGCTCGACTTTGGCGTGGAAAACCTGTTCGACCGCCGTTACGACCTGCCTTTGGGCGGGGCCTATGTCGGCCAGGGCATGACCATGGCGCTGAACGGCGTTCCCTATGGAATCGGGGTGCGCGGCATGGGGCGTTCGGTGTATGCCGGCCTGACCTTCAAGTTGTAGGGATCGGTATATCAAACCGATATAGGAGCCGCGAAATAAGCCATTGGTAAGCTATTGCTGCCAACCGTAGGATTGTGCTGCCGGATACCGTCCAACACACAAAACTACGAGACAAGCACCAATGACGACACCGCGACTCCCCGCCCTGCTGGCCCTGGCCAGTGCGCTGGCGACAGCCTTCCCCCTGGCCGCCAGCGCCGCTCCCGCAAGCAAGTATGCCGAATGGGAGCAACCGGAAGTGGTTCAAGTGAACCGCGAGCCGATGAAAACCACCTTCTTCAACTTCGAACGGCGCGACCTTGCGCTGAAGGGCGACAAGGCGGCTTCGCAGTATTACCTCTCGCTGGACGGCACCTGGTCGTTCGCCTACTCCCGCAATCCGGAATCGCGGCCGGTCGATTTCTACAAGCCCGGCTTCGACGTGAGCCGCTGGAAAACCATCCAGGTGCCTGGCATGATGCAGGCGCAGGGCTACGGCCAGCCCCTGTTCAACAACAGCGACTACCCTTTCCCGCCCAACCAGCCTTACATCCTGCACAGCATGAACGAGGTGGGCTCCTATCGCCGCAACTTCGACCTTCCGGCCAACTGGGATGGGCGCGATGTCTTCCTGCACATCGGCGCGGCCGGCGCCGCCTACTACATCTGGGTCAACGGCCAGCGGGTCGGCTATTCGGAAGACTCCAAGCTGCCGTCGGAATTCAAGCTGACGCGCTTCCTGCGCCCCGGCAGCAATACCATCGCCATCGAGCTGTATCGCTTCGCGGACGGCTCCTACCTTGAGGACCAGGACTTCTGGCGCGTCTCCGGCATCGAGCGCAGCGTCTACCTGTATGCCGAGCAGAAGGCTCACCTGCGCGACTACGTGGTGCGCGCCACCCTGGACAAGGCCGCCTACCGCGACGGCGAATTCACCCTGCAGCCCGAGTTTACGGGCGCCGCACAGGGCAAGCTGACCGCCACCTTGCTGGACGGCGACAAGGCCGTGCTGTCGCTCGAAAGCGGCGTCCACGGCGGCAAGGCTGCGCCGCTGCGCGGCACCGTGCCCGGCGTGCGCCAATGGTCGGCCGAGGCGCCCAACCTGTACCGCCTGCTGCTCGAATTCCATGATGCGAAGGGCGCGCTGGTGTCCTCGACGTCGCGCATGGTTGGCTTCCGAACCGTGGAGGTGAAGGATGGCGAAGTGCGCGTCAACGGCAAGCGCATCATGATCAAGGGCGTCAACCGCCACGAACATGACCCGCAAACCTTCCACGTCATGTCGGAAGAGTCGATGCGCAAGGACATAGAGCTGATGAAGCAGGCCAATATCAATGCAGTCCGCACTTCGCATTACCCGAACGATCCGCGCTGGTACGACCTGGCGGACGAGTACGGCCTGTACGTGATGGACGAAGCAAACATCGAGTCGCACGAGTACATGGGCATGGGCGACCACGCGCGCAACATCCCCAGCCAGCGCGAAAAGATCCAGCTGGGCTACCAGCCGCACTGGGCGGCCGCCCACCTGGACCGCGTGAGCCGCATGGTACAGCGCGACCGCAACCACCCGAGCGTGATCCTGTGGTCGCTGGGGAACGAGGCGGGCACCGGGCCGAACTTCGAGAACGCGGCCAAATGGATCCGGGAACAGGATCCGGAACGCCTGATCAGCTACCTTGGTCATGGCACCATCGGCGAGGAGCATTTGCCGAACGATTACGTCGACATCTACGCGCCGATGTATGACCCGATCGAAAAAATGATCGACTACGCGCAGGACCCACGCTACAAGCAGCCGATGATCCAGTGCGAGTATGCGCATGCGATGGGCAATAGCCTCGGCAACTTTGAAGACTACTGGCAGGTGATCCGCTCGCACCGCAAGCTGCAGGGCGGCTTTATCTGGGACTGGGTGGACCAGGCCATGCTGCTCAAGGATAAGCAGGGCCGCAGCTACTGGGCGCAGGGCGAAGACTACGGCCCGAATCCGCGCAAGGACATGTCGGAAGTCGGCGATGGCCTGGTGCAGGCGGACCGCACGCCCGATCCTGAGTATTACGAGGTGCAAAAGGTTTACTCGCCGGTGGTCTTTGAAGGCGATCCGGCGTCCGGGCGCCTGAAAGTCGTCAACCGCTATGACTTCGCAGACCTGTCCGGGTTCGACTTTGACTGGTCGATTGCGCGCGACGGCACGCAAGTCGCGGGCGGATCGCTTGCTGGCGTCAAGGCAGCCGCACAGACGTCTGCCGATGTATCGTTGAACTTGCCGAGGCTGGAACGCGATCCGCGCTTCGAGTACGTGCTGACGCTGCGCGCCAAGGCCCGCGACGGCGCCATTCGCGGCGTTCCGGCCGGCATGGTGCTCGGCTTCAGCCAGTTCGTGCTGCAGTCGCCAACCGCTGCCGCCGTTACGGCGGGCAACGGCGCCTGGGTTGTGCCCGTACGCGCCGGGAACAGCGTCGAGCTGCGCGCGGGAGGCTCAGTGCTGGAGGTCGATGCGGCTAGCGGCAAGCTGGCCTACTCTGCAGGCGGCAAGCAATTGCTGGCCGGCGGCATGCCCTACTTCTGGCGCGCGCTGACGGAGAACGACCTCGGCACTGGCCTCAACAAAACCCATACCATCTGGAAGCAGTTCAGCGAGGAACGCAACGTGCGCTCCTTCGATGTCCTGAAAGACGGCGTGCGCATCGAATACATCTTCGGCGCCGGCTCCGCGCGCTGGGACGCCACCTACCGCATGGACAGCAAGGGCGCCGTGCAGGTTACCGCCACCTTCGCCCCACTGCGCGGCGACCTGCCGGACCCGCTGCGCATCGGCATGCGCTTCGACAGCAATCCTTCCCTGGACACGGTGGAATGGTATGGCCGCGGCCCACAGGAATCGTATAGCGACCGCATCACCGGCGCGCCGCTTGGCCGATACAGCGGCAAGCTGGCCGACCAGTACCACAACTACATCCGTCCACAGGAAAGCGGCAACAAGACCGGCGTGCGCTGGCTGACGCTGAAAGGTGGCGGCAGCGGCCTGCAACTGCGCGGCACGCAGGCGCTCTCGGTCAACGCCCTGCCATTCCCATACGAGGACCTGTACCCGCGCCCGCGCGGCACCTGGCATAGTTCCGACATCCGCCCGCACGGCGACGGCTCGCTGCTGGTTGACGCGGTGCAGACCGGCGTAGGCGGCGACACCGGCTGGAGCCAGGTAGGCCGTCCGCACACGCAATACCGCATCAAGCTGGAGCCAACCACCTACCAGTTCACCATCACGCCGCAAGGAGCCGCGCAATGACAAACCAAACCCGCCGCCGCGTCCTGGCCGGCGCCGCAGCAAGCGCCGGCGCTGCCTTGCTGCCCATGTCCGCCACCGTGCATGCTGCCGCCAGCGCGCGCTTCAGCATCGGCAAGGACGATTTCCTGCTCGACGGGAAACCGCTGCAGATCCGCTGCGGAGAAATGCACTTCGCCCGCGTGCCGCGCGAATACTGGCAGCACCGCCTGAAAGCCATCAAGGCCATGGGCCTGAACACCGTCTGCGCCTACCTGTTCTGGAACTACCACGAATGGCGCGAAGGCCGCTACGACTGGGGCGGCCAGCGCGACGCCGCCGAATTCTGCCGCCTGGCGCAACAGGAGGGCTTGTGGGTCATTCTGCGCCCCGGCCCTTACGCCTGCGCCGAATGGGAGATGGGCGGCCTGCCCTGGTGGCTGCTGAAAAAGAGCAGCAGCGACGCCTTCCTGCGCACCCGCGACGAAGCCTTCATGAAGCCGGCCAAGCGCTGGCTGGCGGAAGTCGGCCGCGTGCTGGGCGGGCAGCAGGTCACGCGCGGCGGCCCTATCCTGATGGTGCAGGTCGAAAACGAATATGGCTTCTTCAGCGACGACCTGGAATACATGCGCGGCATGCGCCAGGCCCTGCTCGACGCCCAGTTCGACGTGCCGCTATTCCAGTGCAATCCGACCAATGCCGTCTCAAGCACCCATATCCCGGAACTGTTCTCGGTAGCGAACTTCGGCACCGATCCCGATGCAGGCTTCAAGGCACTGAAAGCCGTGCAGCAAGGCCCGCTGATGTGCGGCGAATACTATTCCGGCTGGTTCGATACCTGGGGTAACCCGCACCGCCGCGGCGCCGCCACCAAGGCCGTAGCCGATATCCAGCAGATGCTGAAAGTGGGCGGCTCCTTCAGCCTGTACATGGCGCATGGCGGCACCACCTTCGGCCTGTGGGGCGGCTGCGACCGTCCCTTCCGCCCCGACACCAGCAGCTACGACTACGACGCCCCGATCGGCGAAGCGGGATGGACCGGCGAAAAATTCCAGGCCTACCGCAAAGGCATCGAGCCGTTCCTGCAGCCCGGCGAAACACTGCCTTCGCCACCGGCGCGCCAGCCTGTGATGGCGATTCCCGCCTTTACGCTCAAGGAATCGGCTGCGGTCTTCGCCAGCCTGCCGCAGGAAGCGATACGCGACAAATCGCCGCAGCCGATCGAGCAATACGACATCAGCCGCGGCATGGTGTCCTACCGCGTTACCCTGCCTGCCGGCCCGGCCGGCAAGCTGACCGCCGCAAAGGTGCGCGACCTGGCCTGGGTACATGTCGACGGCAAGCTGGCCGGGACCTTCGACACCCGGCACCGCCGCTTCAGCATCGACCTGCCCGCGCGCGACAAGCCCGCCACGCTGGAAATCCTGCTGTACACCATTGCCCGCGTCAATTTCGGTCCCGAAGTGCACGACCGCAAAGGTTTGCACGGCCCGGTGCAATACCAGCCGAAAGGCGCCGCGCCGGTCGCCTTGGAAAACTGGGAAATCCGCGCCATCGACTTCGACGCCGACGGCGTGCTGCCGCCGCTGCAATGGAAACAGCAGCGCGCGCGCGGGCCCGCCTTCTGGCGCGGCAGTTTCGACGCGGCCAAAACCGCCGATACCTTCCTCGACATGTCGGCCTGGGGCCAGGGCGTTGTCTGGATCAACGGCCGCTGCCTGGGCCGCTACTGGAGCATCGGCCCGACGCAAACCATGTACCTGCCCGGCCCATGGCTGAAACGGGGCCGCAATGAAGTCGTGGTGCTTGACCTGACCGGCCCGCAGCGCGCCGAATTGCGCGGCCTGGAAACCCCGATTCTCGACCGCCTGCAACCGGAACGCGACCTGCCCCGCCCTCCGAACAAGGCCAAGCCCAAGCTGGAAGGCGTCACGCCTGCCTACAGTGGCCAGTTCCAGCCCGGCAGCGCCACGCAGGACGTGCGCTTCGCCGCCCCGGTCAGCGGGCGCCAGTTCTGCCTCGAATCGCTGGATGCCTTCGACGGCAAGCAATACGCAGCCGTGGCCGAAATCTCGCTGCTGGACGCCAAGGGGCAGCCGATCAACCAGTCCGCCTGGACCATCGCCTACGTGAGCAGCGAGGAAGGCAAGCGCGAAGACGGGCAGGCGCTGAACGCCATCAATGGCCAGGCCAGCGATTTCTGGCACACCGCGTTCGCAGGCAAGACCCCGGCGCCAACCCACCCGCACCGCCTGGTGATCGACCTCGAGAAGACCGTCGAAGTGGCCGGCATCCGCTATACGCCGCGCCAGGGCGACGACAAGGTGACGGGCCGCATCAAGCGCTTCAACGCCTACGTTGGCGCGCAGCTGGTGGACCCGGGGGAATAAGTCGACGTTATGCCCAATCGATATACAAGACGATAAATTTCTCATATTTCTGAACTAGCTCGCCAAGATAGACTTGCCTTACCACTTCACAAACGAACAAAAATGAAGATCACAAAACTGACCACCTACCGCATTCCACCGCGCTGGATGCTGCTCAAGATTGAAACAGACGAAGGCGTAGTCGGTTGGGGCGAACCGGTCATCGAAGGCAAGGCACGTACCGTGGAAACCGCCGTCCACGAGTTCTCGCAATACCTGGTGGGCCAGGACCCGCGCCGCATCAACGACCTGTGGCAGGTCATGTACCGCGGCGGCTTTTACCGCGGCGGCGCCATCCTGATGAGCGCCATCGCCGGCATCGACCAGGCGCTGTGGGACATCAAGGGCAAGGCCCTCGGGGTGCCGGTGTACGAGCTGCTGGGCGGCCTGGTGCGCGACCGCATGAAGACCTATAGCTGGGTAGGCGGCGACCGCCCGGCCGACGTCATCGCCGGCATCAAGACGCTGCGCGAAGCAGGCTTCGATACCTTCAAGATGAACGGCACCGAGGAATTCGGCATCATCGAAAGTTCCGCCGCCGTGGATGCCGCCGTCACCCGTATCGCCGAGATCCGCGAAGCCTTCGGCAACCAGATCGAATTCGGCATCGACTTCCACGGTCGCGTCGCTGCGCCGATGGCCAAGGTGCTGCTGCGCGAACTGGAACCTTACCGCCCGCTGTTCGTCGAAGAACCGGTGCTGGCGGAACAGGCCGAGTACTATCCGCGCCTGGCCGAATCGACTTCGATTCCGCTGGCGGCCGGCGAACGCATGTTCTCCCGCTTCGAATTCAAGAACGTCTTCCAGGCCGGCGGCATTTCGATCGTGCAGCCCGACCTGTCGCACGCCGGCGGCATTTCCGAATGCCTGAAGATCGCCGGCATGGCGGAAGCTTACGACGTTGCCCTGGCCCCACATTGCCCGCTTGGCCCGGTTGCGCTGGCCGCCTGCCTGCACGTCGACTTTGTGTCGTACAACGCCGTGCTGCAGGAGCAGAGCATGGGCATTCACTACAACAAGGGCGGCGAGCTGCTCGACTACGTGGTGAACAAGGAAGACTTCAAGATCGAGAACGGCTACATCAAGCCGCTGCCCAAGCCAGGCCTGGGTGTGGTGGTCGACGAACAGCGCGTGATTGAAGCCAGCCGCAATGCGCCCGACTGGAGTAATCCGCTGTGGCGCCATCCTGACGGCAGCGTAGCGGAATGGTAAGCAACGCCAACACCGCCAGCCTGCTCGCCCTTGACTGGGGCAGCACCAGCCTGCGCGCCTTCCTGCTGGGCCCCGGCGGCAAAGTGCTGGCGGAACGCAGCAACGGCAAAGGTGCGTCCACGCTGTCCGGCGCGACGGCCTTCGCGGCCGCGCTGGACGGCGTTGCCGGCGACTGGCTGGCTGCGCATCCGCGCTTGCCGGTTCTGGCCTGCGGCATGATCGGCAGCCAGCACGGCTGGCGCGACGTGCCATACGCTGCCTGCCCTGCAAACGCCAGCGCGCTGGCAGCCGGCATGCTGGCCAGCCCTGGCGCCGAAATCTCCATCGTTCCCGGCATGCTGTACGACGACGGCGCCCTGCCGCCCGACGTGATGCGCGGCGAGGAAACTCAGGTGGTTGGCGCCCTGCAACTGCAACCCGCGCTGCGCGACTCATCCTGCATCGTCATGCCCGGCACTCATTCCAAATGGGCGCAAGTGTACGACGGCCGCCTGATGCGCTTCGCGACCCATATGACGGGCGAACTGTTTGCCGTGCTGCGCACCCATTCCGTGCTGGGCCGCCTGATGGGCAACAGCGAAACCTTCGCCGAACATGCCTTCGTCGCCGGCGTCGAAGCCGCGCGCGATTACGGCCATCTCGGCATGAGCCACCAGATTTTTGCAGCACGCACCCTCGGCGTCACCGGCCGCGCGCCGGCCAGCGACCTGGCTGATTACCTTTCCGGCTTGCTGGTCGGCCACGAACTGCGCGCCGGCCTGGCTTGGCGCGATGCGGCCGGCCTGGCGAGTGCGCCGCTGGCACTGGTCGGCAGCCAGGTCCTGTGCCGGCGCTACGCGCTTGCCCTGCAATGCTTCCACGCCGCGGCGCCGCTGCTGCTCGATAACACCGCTCCCGCCGGCCTGTACCACCTGGCACGCGCCGCCGGCATGCTCAAGGATTGAAATGACCGCACCTTCCGCCACACCTTTCGAAACCGCCTTCAAGACGCTGCCCCTTGTAGCCATCCTGCGTGGCGTCCAGCCGCACGAGGTGGAAGCCATCGGCGCCGCCCTGTATGAAGCTGGTTTCCGCCTGATCGAAGTTCCGCTCAACTCCCCGCAGCCGCTGGATTCCATTGCCCGCCTGGCGCGCAGCCTGCCGGCCGACGCCGTGCTGGGCGCAGGCACCGTCCTGACTACCACCGCCGTGCAGGAAGTGCGCGACGCCGCTGGCGCGCTGATCGTGATGCCGCATTCCGATACCTCCGTGATCCGCGCCGCCAAGGCAGCCGGCATGTTCTGCGTACCAGGCGCCGCCACGCCGACCGAAGCTTTCGCGGCCGCCCACGCCGGCGCCGATGCGCTCAAGCTGTTCCCAGCCGAACTGGTGACGCCGACTGTCATGCGCGCCATGCGCGCCGTGCTTCCGCCTGCCTTGCCGCTGCTGCCGGTGGGCGGCGTCACGCCGGGCAGCATGGCCACCTGGCGTGCCGCCGGCGCCAGCGGCTTCGGCCTGGGTTCGGCGCTGTACCAGCCAGGCCTGGATGCCGCAGCCGTAGCCGAACGAGCCAACGCCTTCGTCACCGCCTGGAGGCAGGATGGAACAGCACGCCCAGCCTGAAACGCTCCTGCCCAACGCCCTCATTGGCGCACTGCTCTGGCACGACAGCTGTTGGTGGTGGAGCGATGCCGCCACGCCGGCCCTGAAGGCCTGGGGCGGCAAGGGCGCCCCGGAAAACAGCCGCTTGCCGGAACATCTTGCCGCCTTCGCCTTCTGCCGCAGCGGCAAACTGCTGCTTGGCCTCGACAAATGGCTGTACCTGGCAGAACGCACCCCGCCGGGCGCCCTGAAACTGGCGCGCCGCCTGCCCCTCGCCATCGCCGCCGTCGATCCCGCCGAAGCACGCACTCGCATCAACGACGGCTGTGCCGACCGCCACGGCAACTTCGTCCTCGGCACTGCCAACCTGAATCCCGACTCTCCTCCCATCGGCAGCTTTTACCAGTTCTCGCGGCGTTTCGGCCTGCGCCGGCTGGCCTTGCCGACAGTCGTTGCCGCGCATGGAATCGGCTTCAGCCCCGATGGCGGCACGCTGTACTTCGCCAGCGGCGACGGCCGCGAAGTACTGGAAACTACGTATGACCCGGCACGAGCCGAAGTCGGTAGAATCAAACGGTTCGCCAGCCTGGGAGATGCCCGTGCCGGCGGCCTGGCGCTGGATGCCGGCGGCAACGTGTGGATTGCGCTGCGCGAAGAAGGACGGCGCGGCCGCCTGGCGCAATTCACCGCCGACGGCACGCAGTTGCGCGAACTGCCGTTGTCGGCAACACAACCCTCGCGCCCGGTCTTCGGCGGACTGGGGCTGGAACAACTGGCAGCAGGCGCCCTTGACGGCGGCTTGCACGCCATCGAGATACCCGGCGTGCAGGGATTGGCCCCGTCCCTGTTTGACGACGCCGCTGATTGACGCTGCCGGGGAGCGGCCCTATTATTGTCCGCATGTCAGATCCACGCTCGGACCGATTTGTAAGGTCCCACCTGAAAACGCGCCACCTGGTGCTATTGGTCGAATTGGGCCGGCACCGCTCGATCCTGCATGCAGCGCAGGCGGCAAACCTCACCCAGCCCGCGGCATCCAAGCTGCTGGGCGAGATCGAACACGCACTGAACGTCCAGTTGTTTGAGCGCCTGCCGCGAGGCGTAGTGCCGACGTGGTACGGCGAAGTAATGATACGGCGCGCCGGCACCGCGCTGGCAGAAATGGATGCGGCGCACCAGGAAGTGATGGAACTGGTCTCGGGCCTTTCCGGCCGCGTTTCCATTGGCACGGTGCTGACGCCTTCGGCCGGCCTGGTCACCGACGCCGTCAAGCTGCTGAAGAACCGCACCGCCAAGGTGCAGGTATCGATTACCGTCGACACTTCCAAGATTCTTGTCGAACGCATGCGTGCCGGCGAATTCGACCTGGTGATCGGGCGCCTGCTCGATTCCAACGTCGCTTCCGAGTTCAATTTCGAGCCGCTCACCGACGAGCCGCATAGCCTGATCGCCGCAGCCGACCATCCCTTCGTGGGACGCAAGGACCTGCAACTGGCCGACCTGGCGCGCGAACCCTGGGTGCTGCCGCCGGCCGGCAGTATCCTGCGCGACCGCCTGACGTCGATGTTCCTGTCTCAAGGCCTGGAGCCGCCGACCGAAGTGGTGGAAACGCTCGCCATGCCAGTGGTAGTCAACCTGCTGCCGGGCAGCCGCATGATCGCGGCCATGCCGGAGGAAACCGTGCGGCCTTACCTGGATGCCGGCCTGCTGGCCGTGCTGCCCTGGGACCTTGGCCTGCGCATGGACATGTACGGCATCGTCACCCGCAAGCGCCACCGCCTGTCGCCGGGCGCGGAAGCCATGCTGGTAGCCCTGCGCGATGCCGCGCAGGCCCGCTACCGGCGTTAAGCCCCTTCAATAGCTGACGTGGTAGTCCTTCGGGAATTTCTTGCCCCCGAAGGCCTTCTTCTGCGTCCAGTCCTGCGCTGCCGAGGTCCAATACGAATCGTCGGCCGGCAAGCCAAGCGCCAGGAAGCTCGATGCGGCGATATACATGCTGCCGTTGTTCGAGTACCAGTCGCCCAGTTCCGGCTGGTGTCCCGCAAAGCCGATGGTCAGGTAGCCTTCTTTCGTAAAATTGCTTGGCTCCGTCCAGATCGCCTTGTGCACGCCCATCATCGCAGCCCGCACCTGGCCTTCCGGCAGGCTGGCCGGCAATTGCTTGCGCCAGGCCAGTAGTGCCAGCGGCTGGAAGGCGGCGGTACGGTAAGTCAGCGAGCGGCCGATCGGCGGGAAGGTGCCCTGCGGCGAAATGAAACGTTCCAGGTGTTCGCCATAGCGCTGCATGCGCTTTTGCGCCTGCGCCAGCAGGTCCGCCGGCTTGCCGTTCCAGAACGGCCCATTGGCCCGGGCGAGCACTTCGAGGATCTCCACCAGCATCGGGTACATCACGAAGGAGTTGTAGTAGTCGAAGTGGAAAGTTTCCCCATCCTTGATCCAGCCGTCTCCCACGTACCATTCGTTGACCTTGCGGATCGCCACGTTCATGCGCATCGGGTCGTACTGCTCTCCGATGGAGAGCAGGAAGGCTTCGTTCATGGCCGCGAACAGCATCCAGTTGATGTACGGCGGCTCGATGCGGCGCAGGCCCTTGATTTCATCGATGATGCGTTGTTTGGTGGCGGCGTCCAGCGGCTCCCACAGCGCTTTTGGCGCGCGCATCAGGGCATTGGTGAAGTAGGCGGAATCGACCAGGGTCTGCCCGTGCACTTTCCACGAAAGGTAATCCGGCGATTTCGGGTCGACGGAGTGCGTGTAGCTTTGCAGGGCTTGTTCGCGCAGGCGCTTGCGGGCGCGGCCTTCTGCGCTGTCGTCGTCGGGAAGCGCCAGCCAGGGCGCCATGCCGGCGATCAGGCGGCCGAAGCACTCCAGGTAGGCCACACCGGAATCGCGGCCGTCCCAGGTAGGGCTAAGTTCCAGGGCGAATTTCTTCTTCAGCTCCCCCTTCGACATACTGGCCAGCACCGGATCGGCCATCTTTTGCAGCAGCCCGGCCATGTACGCGCGATCGCCGCCCGGCGCCCCAGCAGCAGCCGCGCCAGCGCCAGCCGCAAGAGCCGTGGCCGGAGCTGCGGCCGCTGCTCCCCCAGCCAGCAGGCCGCGCATGAAATTACGTCGTTCCATCCTGTGTCTCCTTCTATTTGTTTTTATCGATGTAGCGCACCATTTCGGCGGCCGCGAGCAAATATGCGCCGACGCCGAAGTGCGCGGTCGAATTCCTGTCCACCACCTGCCCCGGAATGGCGCGATCGCCGATCGGCTGCACATAGCCGATCTTGCCATCCGGTTGCAGCGCCACGCTTGCCAGGTAGCCCCAGCCCTTCAGTGCGACCGGCGCGTATTCGGCGCGGTCCAGCAGGCCATTATTGATGCCCCACAAATAGCCGTAAGTGAAGAAGGCCGTGCCGCTGGTCTCGGGACCCGGAGCATGCTGCGGATCGAGCAGGCTGCGCGTCCAGTAGCCCTCCGTCTGCTGCGCCTTCTTCAGCGCCGCCGCCATGCCCTGGAACTTGCGCACGTATTCCTCGCGATGCGGCGCGTCCTTCGGCAGGTCGTGCAGCACTTTCGCCAGCCCGGCAAACACCCAGCCATCGCCGCGCGCCCAGAAGTCCTTGCGTCCGTTGACGCTCTTGTGGGCCGGGTACGCGTAGCGTGCGTCGCGGTAGTACAGTTTTTCATCCTGGTCGTACATGATGCTGTTCGAATACTGGAAATACTCGTGCAGTTTTTCCAGGTACTGCGGATTGCCCGTGATGTTGTACAACTTGGTCATCACCGGCATCACCATATACAGGCCATCCGCCCACCACCAGTAATCGTTGCGCGCGGTCGACATCTGGTACTCCATCACCTCGCGGGCGCGGGCGATTCGTGCCGGGTTCTTGTCGAGCTGGTACAGGTCCGCGTAAGTCTGGAAGCAGATCTGCCAGTCGCCAAACAGCACGTGATCGTCGGTCTCGCCGTAGGTCAGCTTCCACTGTGCCTTGTCGGTCGATTTGGCGCCCTGCCACTGGTTATGCTGCGCCCATTCCAGCGAGTACTTCAGGTAGGCCTGGTTGCCGGTGATGCGGTACGCCTCCATATTGCCGGTGTGGTAGGCCGCCACATTCCAGAACGACCATTCCCTGGCCGGCGTGTTGGCCTGCCAATAAGTGTTGACCTTGTCGATGATGCCGACAACTTCCTGCCGCTGCGGCACCGTCGGCGTGGAAGCGCAGCCGTTTCCCAGCGCGGCCGCAAAAAACAGAAAAACTGTGTGGATTAGCTTCATATTTTCGATAGTCCATATTCGAAAAAAGCCGAAGACACTTGCGTGCCTTCGGCGAAGGAGACCGGGAGCGGGAGAGAGTAGACCGCCCCAGGTTTGTTACAGCTTGCCGCGCAGGCCGATCTTGATCGTCCGGCCGTCGTACTTCGCGTAGTCCATGCGGGTCTTCTTGCCGCTGCCGTACTGGCCGGTGGCATCCTCGAAATAATCGTACGACAAGGTGTTCGACAGGTTCAGCGCGTCGAGGCGCAGTTCCAGGTTGTCGTTGATCTTGTAGCTGATATTGCCATCGAGGTAGCCGCGTGCCGCGCGCCAGCGGATCAGGTCATCGCCGTTATTCTTCGGATTGTCGCCGTGCAGGCTGCGTCCCTTGTAGTTGTAAGAGAAGCGAATCGCCAGCGGACCGTTTTCGTAATAGGCGGTGGTGCTGTAGGCATATTTCGGCACCGAGTTGACCTCGATCTCCCTGCCCGCATTGGTGATCCACTTTGCGCTGTTGAACGGATCGATGTGGGTGTAGCTGGCCAGCATGCCGAAGCCCTTGTAAGGCGCAGGCAGGAAATCGAAGTCCTGCTGGTACGACAGCTCGTAGCCCTTCAGCACCTGGCGTCCGGCGTTGCTGTAGGTGCGCAGCGTCATCGGCAGGTTCGGGTCCACGCGGCCATCCGGCCCGTAGAAGATCGCGCCCATCGCGGTGTCAGGCAGACCCAGAGCGCCGAAGGTGGTCTGGGTCGTGCTGGACACGGTGGCATCGGTCAGCACCTTGCGGAAGTACGCCGCCGACAGCAAGCTGCCCTTGCGGAAGTACCATTCCAGGCTGGTGTCCATGTTCTTCGACTGCTGCGGACGCAGGTTCGGATTACCCGCCGTGGCCGAGTTGTCGAACGGGTTCGGCACCACGGTCTGCGCTGCGATGATCGACAGCGAAGCACGGGAAATGGTCTTGCCGAAGGAGGCGCGCCACATCAAGTCTTCGGTCACGTCGAAGGCGCCGCTGATGGCCGGCAGCAGGTTATGGTAAGAGCCGCTTTCCTGGTTAGGCTGGTAGGTGCCGCCGGCGCCGGTCTTCTTGAAGTTGTCGATATCCAGCTCGGTGCGCGAATAGCGCACGCCTGCATTGATCCGCAAG
This sequence comes from Pseudoduganella sp. R-34, assembly GCF_049904655.1. Classification (NCBI taxonomy): domain Bacteria; kingdom Pseudomonadati; phylum Pseudomonadota; class Betaproteobacteria; order Burkholderiales; family Oxalobacteraceae; genus Pseudoduganella; species Pseudoduganella sp. R-34. The sequence goes on along the minus strand of NZ_CP184572.1, from coordinate 1,956,637 downwards.
CCGTGGCCCAGCACTTCGCCCTTGAAGTCCGACTGCACGAAACCGGAGGTCACTTTCTCGGTCGCGGTAAAGCTCTGTGCCGGGGTAAAGGTCGCCTCGGTGTTGTACGCCAGCGGATCGAAAGTCGAGTAGGTGTAATCGCGGGTGAAGGTTCCGAACTGGTGCGGCCAGCCGGCGCTCATGTCCAGGTTGCTGATCGGCAGGTCGAACACCATGCCCTGCCGCATGCCGGTGTTGCCCAGGCTATTCAGCTTGGCCGTCATATCTGACGTGGCATTGCGCTTGTGGACGCCCTTCTCGGTTTCCACGTACACCAGGCCCGTTTTCAGGTGGCCGGTCCAATCGCCCCACAGGTTGTAGTCCCAGTCCGCGATCACGCGGCCCTGGCGGCCACGGTCGGTCTCGCGCGTCAGGCCGGTGCCGATGCCGAAGCCGGCATAATTGGCCGGGTTCAGGTAATCGCTGGTCGACGAAAGCGACGGATAAACGTGGTCGCTGCCATAGTCGATGGTGGAGGTGATGCCGAAAATCTGGCCGGACAGCGTGTCCTGGTAGCTTTGCGCCTTGCTGCTGTTGACGCTCAGCTGACCGGTCAGCGACAGCCTGTCGTTGGCTTTCCAGTTCGCGTTCAGCGACGCGTAGCTGAACTTCGTCTCGTCTTCGGTGTAGGTGACGCCGCTGCTGTACGAGGTATTGCCGAAGGTGCCGGTCAACAGGTTCGAACCCGGATCGATGTGGACGTTGATCGGCACCAGGCCATTGTGGCCGGCCGTGCCCGGAGGCGCGCTAGGGTTGGTGGTCTTGCTGTTGCGGATCAGGATGCCGTAATACAGCTCGTCGCGCGAGTTTTTCAGCTTGGAGTACATGGTATCCAGGCTGACGTTCAGCGTGCTGTCTTTGTACTGCAGCGAAGAGACCAGGCCATCGCGGCTGCGGTCATTGGACGAGCCGTAGAAGCGGTAGATACGCGGCAGCAGCGCATTGTCCACCTGGTCGCGCGTGTAGCCCGACAGGTTGGCGCGCGGATCGTCGTAATCGAGCTGCATCGCGAAGTTGCCCTGCACCGGCGTCTTGCTGCCGCGCGCCGAGCTGTTATAGCCGCCGGTCGCCTCGAAGCCGGAACGATTGTTCATCGCCTTCGAATGCGCAGCGCCGACCAGGAAGCCCCAGTTGCCCCAAGTCTTGGAGAACAGGCCGAATGCCGCCGGATCGGTCTTCTCGGACATGGTGTTGTACGCGCCCGTTACCGAATAGCGCACCGCGCCTTTGGGATTATCGAACGGGCGCGGGGACTGCAGGTCCACCACGCCGCCCATGCCCCCTTCCGGCAGTTCGGACAGCGGCGACTTGTAGAAGTCCACGCGGCCGAACAGTTCGGAAGCAAACACGTCGTAGTTGAAGCCGCGCGCTGCGTTGCCGATGGAACCGGTACTGGTGGTGTTCACCGGAGCCCCATTCAGCGTGGTGACCGAATACTCCGTCGGCAAGCCGCGAATCGAAATGCGCTGCCCTTCGGCCGAACTTTCATCGCGGTTCAGGATAATGCCCGGCACGCGCTGCAGCGATTCCGCCACGTTCGACTCCGGGAACTTGCCGATGTCTTCCGCCACGATGGAATCGCGCACGCCGATTGCCTGGGCTTTCAGGTTCAGGGCCTTCTGCAGGCTGGAACGGAAGCCCGTCACCACCACAGTGTTGGCCGCATCCACGTTTGCCGCAACGTCGCCCGAAGCAGCAGCTGCCGCGGGTGCGGCCGGTGCTGCCGGAGCTTCTGCCGCCTCCTGCGCCATGGCCCCAGTGCCATATGCTGTTGCCAATGCCAGGGGCACCAGCGTTGCAAGAACTTTCTTCCTCATTTCTTATGTCTCCCTTGTTAACTTCTTTTTTAACGAACCTGCTTTGACACCTCCCAGTCCAGCACACGCACCGGTTCTGCCGGCCGCTGCGCAACGCCCTCCCCGTCCACTTGCGACACCTTCTGAACGAACAGGCTCAGGATGCCGCGCGATTTCCACAACTCGCTGTCGAACGTCGGCTCCCATTCGCCGACCGAAGTTTCGGACAAGTCGTGCACAGACCACTGGAAAGACTGGAAATCCTCGATGACTGCGACCGACACCTTGCTGCCGCGCTCTTCGTCGCGAAATACCACCAGGCCGCCTTTATCGGCCAGCAGCAACTGCGGCCGTGCCATCGGAATACGTTTGGTGCCGCCGCCTGACAGGCTGAAAGCCGTCTTGTGCAGCGGTAGGGTGCGCGCTTCCCAGCGCTGCCCCGTATTGAATACCACGCGGTACTGGGGAATCGCGCTGCCGGCATCCCGCCAATATGTCGCGATATAAGGACGGCCTTCCGCATCGGCGGCCATCGAAGTCTGGTTGATCAGCTCACTGCCCTGCGGGATGCGCAAGGCATATTCCGCGCTGGCCGCAGTAATGGGAAGCCTGTATGGCGTCCCGTCCGAATGTTCCCAGCTCTTGCCGCCGTCGCGCGAGCGGGCATAGGCCAGGTCATGGTTGCTCGCCACGTCCGGCGACTCGCGCCACACCCAGGACAGGTGCAGCACGCCGCGGCCGTCGGCGTGCGCCTGCCAGTACGCGTTGCGCCGGCCCTCGCCGTCGATCAGCTTGTCCTGCAGGCGTTCCCACTTCGAGCTGGCGTGGCGATAGCGGTTCATCACCAGGTTGCCGCGTCCCGACGCGCCATCGCGGTACAGGAACAGCAGGTCGCCATCGGGCAGGCGATAGAACTCTGGATAGCTCACGGCCTGTTCGTCGCGCCCCACCATTGCCAACGGGTCGCCCAGTTCCAGTCCACCCGGCGCCTTGCTGCGGGCATAGCGCAAGGGATTGTCGTGGTGGTCCCAGGCCACGTGCAGGTAGCCCGCCCCGTCAACCATGATGCTGATGCCGTTGTGCGCGTCCTCGGCCTTGCCCCGGAATGGGCTGCGCTGGACCGTCCAGTCGCTGCTGTCCACACGCCGCCTGGCCAGCACCACGTAGCGCTCGGCGTCGTAATAGGCGGCGTACTGCATGCCATCATGCGTAACGAGGGAATTCTTGCGGAATACGGTCACGTTGACCGAATTATTGGCCCATCCGGGACCAATGGTGGATTGCTTGATGTCGATTGCTTGCGCGGCCGGAATGCACAGCGCGGCCAGCATCGCCGCAGCTATTGCCTTCCATTTCCTCGCGAATGATTTCATGGTCGAGTTGCAATCGTTAAATAAGCCGAAATCATTCTATGCAATTAGAAATATGAAACCTATATATTCTTTCGAAGTTTCTAGATCAAAAGCATATAGCTCATTTCAGTACTTATAGCCGGGCGCGCTGAAAAGTCCAGGAGGGGTAGCATTCTGGAATGGCTAAGGACGGCAAACAGCAGCTCGACCATGCGGTCGACGATCTTGAACATGAGGTTCCGAGCAAGGCGAAGCGCTTCATCGAATGGGCGCGCTCGGACCGTGCGCGCTGGGTGCGGATTCCCCTCGCCCTGGCGTTGATCACGGTTGGGATAGTGGCGCCGTATATGCCGATTGTGGGTGTGGAAGATGTGCCAATCGGCTTGCTGCTGCTGTCCTACGACATTCCCTTCCTGCGCAAGCCGATGGCAGCCCTCATCGAGTGGCTGATCGGCCTGTGGCGGCGGCTGCGGGGCAAGTCAGCTCAGCGCCGGTCCTGATATGCGGCGGCCATGCGCTCGGCAGTCTGCTTGATTTCTTCCCGCAGGTCGGCCGGTTCGTACACCACCACCCCATCCCCAAAACCCAGCAGCCACCAGGTCAGTGCACGGGTTCGCGGCACTGTGGCGATCAGGCGCAAATGGTCTGCCGATTCGCTGTACAGCACCTGGTCCTTGCTCAAGGGTGTTTCAGCCAGGTGTTCGCCGGCCGCGCGAGCGAACACCGCTTGCAGGCGGATCTCGCCGCCGTTCGCAATGCCGAACTGTCCTTCGGCAATGAATGCATCGATATCGAAGCCGGCTTTGCGGCGCGCCGGCAGGAACAGCATTTCCGCCTGCTTCACGCGATGCAGCGCAATCGTGCGCGCATCCTCATAATCGGAAAACATGCAGACCAGGTAGACCGTGCCGGCCTTCTGCACGATGGCCAGGGGATGCACCGATTCGTAGACAGTCGGCGCGCTGCCATCGCGCTTCTGGTAATGCAGCTTGAGCTGTCGATCCTTCATCAGCGCATCGTAGACCGTGCGCTGGCATTGCTCGTCCACTTCCGCCGGCAGCAAAGGCTGCGCCGACGGAATGCTGCGCACCTTGCCAAGCCATGCCTTGGTTTGCGTGCTTTCATCAATTGCCGCCAGCGTCTGGGCCGCTGCGGAAAAGTGCGGCTGCAGCGCATCCAGTGTCGAAGGCGGAAGCTGCCGGTGCAGGTACTGCTCCACCATCGTCAGCGTCAGCGCTTCCGGCACCGACATTCCGGGCAGGCTGAAAATTGCGCCATCGCGCCGCCAGCTCCATTTGAATGGCTTGGCCGATTCATCGACCATCAGCGGAAACACCGATTCCAGCGCCTTCAGGTCACGTTCGACCGTGCGCTTGTCGATCGGGTACTCCGCCTGCGCCAGGCGTTCGGTAATCTCTGCGGCCGTAATGCTCAATGGTGCGCGCGGCACCAGCCGCAGCATATTCCATTGCCGGAACATGGAGTCCTTGGAAGCCATCCGATGAATGCTCAGTTATCAAGAATTTCATTGTAGCAATTATTTAAGCCGCGCGCCCCGCATGCCGCTTGGCGTCACGACGATCTCCCACACATCCAGCTCCTCCAGCCGCCCGGCCAGTGCGCAGGCGCGCCGGTAGCCAAGCCGGAACCGGACTTGCAAGCGCGATACCGGACAGGCCAGCAAGCCGCCGCGCGCCGCCTCCAGCGCACGCACAAAATCGATGGCCCCTGCGATCTCGTTCATCGTGAATTTCCCGTCTCCCAAACTGCGCTCCCTCTATTCAATGAAGATGCCGCAGTATCGGGCGCGCTTCCGACAGCCCATGTCGCAGACGCTGCGACACAATCTGTCGCAGCGTCTGCGAAAATAGGCGCAAGGAGGAAAACATGAAGCTAGTCGTTGCCATTTCATCGCGCGCCCTGTTCCAGCTGGACGAGAGCCATGCCATCTTCGAATCCCAGGGCGTGGCGGCGTATTGCGCCCACCAGCGCGAAAACGAACATGTGGTGCTGGAGCCGGGCCCTGCCTTCAACCTGGTGCGCAAGCTGCTGGCCCTGAACAAGGGCGCGCCGGCATCGCCGCTGGTGGAGGTGGTGCTCCTGTCGCGCAACAGCGCCGACACCGGCATCCGCATTTTCAACTCCATCGAGCACTACCAGCTCGACATCAAGCGCGCCGCCTTCTGCTCCGGCGCCAGCACGCACCGTTATGTGGAAGCCTTCGGCGCGCAGCTATTCCTGTCCACCAACCCGGACGACGTGCGCGAATCGCTGGCCCAGGGCCACGCCGCGGCAACCATCCTGCCTTCGCACCGTGAAGACGACACCGGCCAGTTGCGCATTGCCTTCGATGGCGATGCAGTGCTGTTCTCCGACGACTCCGAGCGCATTTACAAGCAGCTTGGCCTTGACGCCTTTGCCCGTAATGAACGGGAAGCAGCGCACAACCCGATGCCGGGCGGCCCGTTCAAGAACTTCCTCGGGGCACTGCACGCGATCCAGGCGGCGCATGGCGCCGACGATGCGCCAATCCGCACTGCGCTGGTCACTGCCCGCTCGGCGCCGGCGCACGAACGCGTGATCCGCACCTTGCGTGCCTGGGACATCCGCATCGATGAAGCGCTGTTCCTCGGCGGGATGCCCAAGGGTGCGTTCCTCAAGGCCTTCGGCGCCGATATCTTCTTCGACGACCAGACCATGCACTGCGATTCAGCGCGGGAGTTCGTCCCAACCGGGCACGTCCCCTACGGCATCGCGAATGCCGCTGTCGCCGGGGAAAATTGACAGCACCTGCAGGAAGCTGGCTTCCGGTGCGGCGCTGAGCTCCAGCAGTTCGCCCGTCGCCGGGTGCCTGAACGACATGCCGACTGCCGCCAGCATCAGGCGGCCAAAGCCGAAGCGCTCGACGAAATAGCGGTTATGGCGCCCCCGTCCATGATTGGCGTCGCCGATGATCGGATGGCTGATGTGCTTCATATGGCGCCGCAACTGGTGGCGACGGCCGGTTTCCGGGAACAGCTCGACCAGGCTGTAACGGCTGCTGCTGTAGCCTTCAATCGCGACCGGGATTTCCGTCGTCGCCAATCGGCGGAAGCGAGTCACTGCCTCGCGTATCGGCGCCTCCTCATCCTTGCAGCGGCGGTCCTCCGGCTCTTCCCGCAGCGGGTGGCCGATAAGGCCTTCTTCCGGCGCCCAGCCACGCACCATGGCGAGGTAGCGCTTATGCACTTCGCCCGCCATGAAAGCCTTGCCGAGCACACTGGCCGTTTGCTGGTCGCGCGCAAAGACCAGCAAGCCGGAGGTCGGCCGGTCCAGGCGATGCACGGCGTAGACGTACTCCCCGCCATTCATCTCGCGCGCGTACTGCAAGGCGAATTCGGTTTCATGCGGATCGATCGGGCTGCGATGCACCAGCAAGCCGGCCGGCTTGTGCACCGCCAGCAGCCATTGGTCGCGGTAGAGTTCTGTAAGGGGATTCTGTTTCATTGCAGGCAGTATTTTCCCACAAGCACGGTCCAGCACAGGCTTGTTCTGAGTATTGTGCAGTTGGATATGCCGAAACCTTCGTTCACTTGGGGGATGGCTGCGGCGTAGACTGGGCTCCACCCCCGTTATTCCGAGGAGCCTCAAATGCGCTACCCAGCCTTGAATGACTATCTGGATCGTCTTGCGACCAGCGAGACGCCATCCAGCAGCCTGCGCCTAAGCGGCGACGACGAAGTACAGGGACATATCTTCAACTGCTGGCTGGGTAGCGTCTTCCACCCAATCCGCGAGCTCGGAAGCGGAAATGTAAGCGGCTATGCCGGCCGCGTACGAGCCGTCACGGACGAAGACCAGGGGCTGCCTTTGTGGACCTACCTCGATGGCGCAGCAAGCGACGACGAGTCCGTTGCCTTGGATCGCATGTGCCGCACGCTCCACGCGATCAATTTCTTCAGCAAGGAAACCGTCGACGGCCAGGCATTGCACCTGAATGTGCATGACCGCCTTCTCAGCGCCGTGAGCAGCAACCACGGCATGGCGTTCCGCCGCATCCTCGACTCCCTGGGCCTGCCGCTGGACCAGATCGTCCTGCAACTGCCCGCAGTGAATGCGCGGCAGAACTGGATGCTGAACTACGTCGCCGACAATTACCGCCGCAACGGCTTCCGCATATCAGTGAAAGTCGCCACCCCATCCCAGTTGCCAGCCATCCTCGGCCCCGCACGGGTCGACGCCGTGCGCATCGCCAGCCTGCACGGGGCGGGCGCCGCCGAACTGACGCAAGTCCTCGCACAGGTCGCATCGCTGAACGTGCAAGTGCTGGTCAAGGACGACACTCCCGCCCTGCGTGAAGCAGCCGCCCGCACCGGCGCACAGGTGCTGGTGCAGGACAACGCAAGGCGCGGGCCTGACCGCCTCGCCGCCTAGCTTATGGCAGCACCACAAAATTGCCCAGGAATGAACGCGCCGACGGGGTGTCGAGCCGATAAATCACATTGCTTTGCACGCAGGGCGTATCGCCAGTGATGGTGGTACCAGCCAGCATCTTCAATTCGGCCGTGCCGCTGCCAAAGAAGTTCGGACCGCCTGAATCGCCGTAGCAGGTGCCGCCATTGCCGACCGCATTGTTCTGCGACAGCCGCAACCAGCTATCGTTTAAGGTGCCGAAGCCCGACACCGACCATTCACGCGTATCCTGGTAGGCGATGGTCCAGCCGCCCTTACCGTCGAAAGTCCGTTCCTGGCCACCGTAGCCGACCGCCGTATAGCTGGTGTTGGCCAGCAGGCCGTTGGCTTTCAGGGTATCGAACAGGCCCAGGGTGGGCAACTGCGCAGGAGCCACGTCCGGAATCGGCCGGTCGAACACGATGACGGCAATATCGTGCGGATCATTCTGCTGCGCGCGGTATTCGGGATGAGCGTGATACTGCCCCATGTACATGAGCGCCGAATTCAGCACCTTGCTGTCGAACGTCACCTTCACCGTTGCCACGCCGGGATTGCAATGCGCGGCCGTCAGCATCACCGTGGGGCTGATCATGGTGCCGGTACAGAACGCGTAAGCCGTACCCTTGCTGTCGTAATCGACCAGGGCCCCGACCTGCGGGTGCTTGCTGCCGTCGGCCTGGCCGTAGGTGATTGCCTGGGCATGGGCGGCGGCCAGCAGGGCCAGCGCTGCAAATGAACACTTCATCATAGTGCGTCATCTCCTTGGAAAGGCCCTCTTGAGGCCTGGTTATGGACGATATTGCATGCAAATCTTGCAACCCGGCGCGCCGGCGTGTCAATCCGAACACAGTACGCGCGTTAAGAAGACGTTAAAACGCTGTTTTCTTGCTACGCTCTTGGCCATGCTGCCAATCCTCCCCTACCGCAAACCCCAGTTAGGCCGTGACTACTGGGTGCAGGACGACTTCCTGCCCAACGCCGAAGAAATCGCACAGCGCTGCTACACCCAGGAATACTGGGAACTGGGCGCGCCCTACGCCAACGAGCCCTGGCCCGGCAAGCGCACGCCGAACGCGCTTACACCAGCCGAGATGGAGTACGTGGAAACGTGGGTGAAGAAGATGACCGGCGCCAAGCGCCTGTGGCAGGAAGCGACGCCCGAAGGCACGTCGTTGAACCACAACTATGCACAACTGGTTGGCATGCCCGATTCCGGCGCCCGCCCGCACACCGACTCGACCAAGCTTTGTCGCTACGCCAGCGTGATCTACCTGACGCCGGACCCCGATCCCGATTGCGGCACCTCGTTCTACCGCCAGCGCCAGCCTAACGGCACGCTGGGCGGCAACCTGTGCATGCCGCCGCATGCCAACCTGCGCGAAGCCTTGAAGGTAAAGGGCCTGCCTCCGGAAGCATGGCAGGAGGACGTGCGCGTGGAGAATCGCTTCAATCGCATCCTGCTGTACAAGGCAAACCTGGTGCACTCCGCCACCGGATACTTTGGTTTCGACCACGCAGACAAGCGCCTGACGGCGGTCTTCTTCTGGATGGCCTGAGCCGATAGCCCCAACGCCTGGCGGTAACCCGCCAGCACTCCGGCCCTGCAACGATCCAGGCTTAAGGGCCGGCTGCGTTCATGAGGTTTGTGCGCAAATTGACGATCGCCTTTTGCAGCACACGAAACTCCTCAGGCGACAGTCCGGCCGCCTTTGCCGTCGTCTCGCGATAGTCGAAGGCTTTCTCCCGCAGCTGGCGCCCTGCCTCGGTCAACGATACGCGCACGCTGCGTTCGTCCTCACTATCACGTTCCCGCGTTACGTAGCCCATTGCCTCGAGCCGCTTCAGCATCGGCGTCATCGTGCTTGGCTCGAGGAACAGCTTCTCGCTCAAGCCCTTGACAGTCTGCTTGTCCTCTTCCCACAGGCAGATGATGGTCACGTACTGCGGATAGGTCAACCCAAGCTCCTCCAGCACGGGCTTGTACACGCGCGAATACGCCAGGTTGGTTGAATAAATGGCAAAGCACATGAAGTCGCCGAGCCTGGCCCTATTGCTCATTTGACACCCCGCTCAAATTAATTATCGAAATAATGATTATCGTACTTGAAAAACTGCGCAGACCGGGATATAGTTATCTCACAAATCATTATCACGATAATTAATTCGGAGAAACAAATGAAACAACTGATCCTCGCCGCAGCCTTCGTGTTCGCCTTTGCCGGCCAGTCGCAAGCAGCCCAAAAGGAACTCGCTGCCTTCCAGACCATCAAGCAGATCGACGCCGGCCCGCTGAATGTTGGCTATGTGGATGAAGGCCCGGCCAATGGCCCGGTCGTGATCCTCCTGCACGGCTGGCCTTATGACATCCACAGCTATGCCGAAGTGGTCCCGAGGCTGACCAAGGCAGGCTACCGCGTGATCGTTCCGCACCTGCGCGGTTACGGCACGACGCGTTTCCGCGATCCGAATGCCGTACGCAATGGCGAACCTGCCGCGCTGGCCGCCGATACGGTGGCACTGATGGATGCACTGAAGATCGACAAAGCCATCCTGGCCGGCTACGACTGGGGCGCGCGTACCGCCGACATCGTCGCCGCATTGTGGCCGCAGCGCGTGAAAGGACTGGTTTCGGTCAGCGGCTACCTGATCGGCAGCCAGGAAGGCGGCAAGAATCCCCTGCCCCCGAGCGCAGAACAGCAATGGTGGTACCAGTTCTATTTCGCCACGGAGCGCGGCCGCATCGGCTACGAAAAGAACCATCGCGACTTCGCCAAGTTGATCTGGCAGACCGCATCGCCGCAATGGCGCTTCGATGACAAGACGTTCGACCGCAGCGCCGCCGCTCTGGAAAATCCGGACCACGCCGCCATCACGGTCCACAACTACCGCTGGCGCCTCGGCCTGGCACAGGGCGAAGCGCAATACGAAGCACTGGAAGCGCGGCTGGCTACCTTCCCCGCCATCACCGTGCCGACCATCACCATGGAAGGCGACGCCAACGGCGCACCGCACCCCGATCCGGCGAGCTACGCGAAGCGCTTCACCGGCAAATACAAGCACCAGCTGATCTCGGGCGGCGTAGGCCACAACCTGCCGCAGGAAGCACCGCGCGCCTTCGCCGATGCCGTGATCGCAGTCGACCATTTCTGATTCCCTCCCCAACCAACCGAAAGGAATACACACCATGAACAAGATTGAGAACGTCCTCTACACCGGCAAGACCCGCACCACCGGTGGCCGCGATGGCGCCGCACGCAGCGAAGACGGCCGCCTCGACATCAAACTGTCGCCTCCAGGCTCCAACGGCCCGGGAACCAATCCGGAACAGCTCTTCGCGGCCGGCTGGTCGGCCTGCTTCATCGGCGCCATGGGACGCGCGGCCAAGGACAAACGCTTGCTGCTGCCAGCCGATACGGCAGTCGACGCTGACGTCGACCTGGGTACCATTGAGGGCGGCTTCCAGCTGCAGGCACGCCTCAATGTGAGCTTGCCTGGCCTGGCGCGCGAAGTCGCGCAAGAGCTGGTTGAGACTGCGCACCAGATTTGCCCGTACTCGAAAATGTCGCGCGGGAATATCGATGTGACCATCAACCTGGTGTGAGTCGTTACAGAAGAAAAGGCCGCCCCTCGAGGCGGCGTTTCAGTATGTACGCTCGCGCAATGGATACCGAGAGCGAGACTTTGAATCGTGCTGAGGATGCTTTGTTTTGCCGAACATTCAGCTCACGCTACCCGTTCAAAAGGGCGCTCCTCATCCGCCCAACCAGCCTCGTCAGAGCGCAATCTCCAACCTGACCAGTTTCGATAACGCGCCGCACGAAGCGATCTTTGTTTGCTTGTATATCAGCGACCAAATTCAGTGACACTGACTTTCCTCGCATCTCATTTCTTAAACGATTTCACGGTGGCTGCAAAGACGGTTGAGTCGATGGACCGCTTGTGGCCGGGATTGTTGGCGCCGGCACTGAGCTCAAAGGAAGCTTGTGACGTAGAACAAGCCCTTCAATAAGAGATTTACTGGGAATCCAATGGCGAATGCATGCCAATTCGACCGCAGTTCAACCTGTTCTGCAGCACAATGCGAATACTGGAACTGCGAAAAGGAGTTTTTTCATCAACATGTCCGTACGTGCAGTCGCGAACCAGCGACAGCAATGCGGTTTGCTTAGCACTAAGCATGTCACTGCATATTTGTTAACCGCCGCAATCACTTTCTTCTATCCAGCTTGAGTTGGATTTCATCGTCGATCTGTTTACTTATGCCACCTCCGTGCATTTGAATGAGGGTCTGCTCCATCGCTGCATTGAAACTCTGCTGGAATTCAATCTCGCCCTGGGCAGGCGCGTCTCCAGTGAGGATTTGTTCAATCCCGTATTTTGCATACGTACTCTCATTAGCTCGAATTACATATTCAGGAAGCAGGCCAGGAATCATCAAAGCGTACCGTCCGTGCCGTATGCACATCTGTGCGACAGCGTCGCCGTCAACGGCAAAGGAATTGCGCGTCTTGATTGCGACCATATTGGCGCAGGTTGGCATTGCCTCAACACGCCGAAGGGATGTCACTGCAAGACATTCGAATGGATCATGAAGACCTGAGGCGACGGCTTTCCAACAGTCAGATGACGCAGCATCAGGAGAAAAACCGTGCGTGCCTGCGCGACTCGCGCCGGCGACTAGCTGCAATGCAGAAGGGTCTGCTTTGAGCGCAGCCCGCAAAATTAGCCTAGTAGCCAGCACATCTCTGCGCACTGGCGATCTTAGCGGTTTCGCCTTTGGCCTCAACAGCAAATCAGCTAAGGCCAATTGAATGGGTGCTTCATCAAGATATTCGGCAAAGGGGTACCAAGCATCAAAGGCCTTTTGATAGGCCCCTGCATCACGAAGTGCAGCGCCCTTTTTATAGAAAGGACTGTCAAGTAGCGAGGTTTCCTTTGCGTGGACCGCGAAGCAGCTAGCCCCCAGTAATGCCAGCAGCGGCATAAGAAATGATTGGATCAGTTTCATATCAATTGAAATCTTAGCACGCCACTATCTTTGCCTCCCCAAGCACTTGAAACTCCAGATGATTGAGGAAGCCTGAGAAGACTTGAAGAGTAGAATGGAGCGCTCGGCCTCCGCGAGCGAGCCAGCCAGCCATGCCGCAGCAGCAACCTGCCGCTTGCCCGCCTTGCTCCAGAACGCAAAAAGCCGCCCGAAGGCGGCTTTTATTCATTCTTGGCGGAGAGAGGGGGATTCGAACCCCCGATAGGCTATGAACCTATACACGCTTTCCAGGCGTGCGACTTAAACCACTCATCCATCTCTCCTGCATTCTCACGCTGATCGCGAGAGGCCCGAATTATAGCAGCGTTTCTGGAGAGTGCAAAGGTTTTCTCCTGAAAACCGGTAAACCAGGGTCTGACCCATAGGGTCAGACCCGCCCGTTCAGACTTAGGAGGTTTCTTTCAGTTGCTCGAGGATGGCTGGGTTTTCCAGGGTGCTGACGTCCTGGGTGATGGTTTCGCCTTTGGCCAGGACGCGCAGCAGGCGGCGCATGATCTTGCCGGAGCGGGTCTTCGGCAAGTTGTCACCGAAGCGAATCTCTTTTGGCTTGGCGATCGGGCCGATCTCCTTGCCTACCCAGTTACGCAGCTCGGTGGCGATCTGCTTCGCTTCGTCGCCGGTCGGGCGGGCGCGTTTCAATACCACGAAGGCGCAGATCGATTCGCCGGTGGTTTCGTCCGGCTTGCCGACCACGGCGGCTTCGGCCACCAGCGGGTTGGCGACCAGCGCCGATTCGATCTCCATCGTGCCCATGCGGTGGCCCGACACGTTCAGCACGTCGTCGATACGGCCGGTGATGGTGAAGTAGCCGGTTTCGGCGTTGCGGATTGCGCCGTCGCCTGCCAGGTAGTATTTGCCGCCCAGTTCTTCCGGGAAGTAGCCGGCCTTGAAGCGGTCCGGGTTGCCCCAGATGGTGCGGATCATCGATGGCCATGGGCGCTTGACGACCAGGATGCCGCCGCTGCCGTTCGGTACGTCGTGCCCTGCTTCATCCACGATGGCGGCCATGATGCCTGGCAGAGGCAAGGTGCACGAACCCGGAACCATCGGGGTGGCGCCTGGCAGCGGAGTGATCATGTGGCCGCCGGTTTCGGTCTGCCAGAAGGTGTCGACGATCGGGCACTTCTCGCCGCCGACGTTCTTGTAGTACCACATCCAGGCTTCCGGATTGATCGGCTCACCCACGGTGCCCAGCAGGCGCAGCGAGGAGATGTCGAAGTTCTTTGGATGGACTTTCGGGTCCACGTCGGATGCCTTGATCAGCGAGCGGATCGCAGTCGGTGCGGTATAGAAGATGTTGACCTTGTGCTTGGCGATGGTTTCCCAGAAGCGGCCGGCGTGCGGGAAGGTCGGGATGCCTTCGAATACAACCTGGGTCGCGCCGACGGCGGTCGGGCCGTAAGCGATATAGGTGTGGCCGGTGACCCAGCCGATATCGGCGGTGCACCAGTACACGTCTTCCGGCTTGATGTCGAAGGACCACTTCATGGTAAGCGCTGCCCACAGCAGGTAGCCGCCGGTCGAGTGCTGCACGCCTTTCGGGGTGCCGGTGGAGCCGGATGTGTACAGGATGAACAGTGGATGCTCCGCTTCCACCCATTCAGGTTCGCAGGTTGCGGCCTCGCCCTCGACCAGGTCATGCAGCCAGATGTCGCGGCCTTCGGTCCAGGCGATATTGCCGCCGGTGCGCTTGTACACCACCACATTCCTGATGGTGTCGCAGCCGCCCATGGCCAGCGCCTCGTCGACGATGGCTTTCAACGGCAGCTGTTTGCCGCCGCGCAGTTGCTCGTCGCAGGTCAGCACGGCCACGGCGCCAGCGTCGATGATGCGCTCTTGCAGCGACTTGGCGGAGAAGCCGCCGAACACCACGGAGTGCGTAGCGCCGATACGGGCGCAGGCCTGCATGGCAGCCACGCCTTCGACCGACATCGACATGTAGATCACGACGCGATCGCCCTTCTTGATGCCGCGCGCTTTCAGGCCGTTGGCGATCTTGCAGGTCTTGTCGTGAAGTTGCTGGTAGCTGACGCGGGTCACCTGGCCGTCGTCGGCTTCGAAGATGATCGCGGTCTTGTCGCCCAGGCCGTTCTTGATATTGCGGTCCAGGCAGTTGTAGGAGACATTCAGCTTGCCGTCTTCGAACCATTTGTAGAATGGGGCGTTGTCTTCGTTCAGCGTGCGGGTGAAGGGCGTTTGCCATTCCACGTGCTCGCGCGCCAGTCGCGCCCAGAAGCCTTCGTAGTCGCGCTCCGCTTCGTCGCACAGCGCCTTGTATGCGTCCATGCCCGATACGGCAGCCTTTTCGACAAATGCCGCTGGCGGCGCGAAAATACGCGATTCCATTGGTCCCTGTTGGTCTGCGCCCTGGTTGGTCATGCTTGTCTCCGGTTAGTGATGGTTTGCTTGCAACAATAGAGCTTGTCGCTTACTGCGCCCTTACATTTTTCAAGGCGCTACTTTTGCCATTTTAATCACATCCTGCCCCTCTGGTACAGGCGGCGCTGGCAGCGCGCGGTCGACCAGCAATACCAGTTTGCGCCGCGCCCATCCGCCCAACTGCCGCTCCAGCAACCAGTGCGAAGCCGAAGCAAGCGGAATCGCCAGCAACAGCGCGAGATAGACCTCATTCCAGCTTCGGGTGTGCAGGTAGTGCTGGTCCAGCCAGCGGGTCAAGACCACTTGGCCAAGAAAATGAGTGAGGTACATCGAGTAGGAGACGTTGCCGACCCACTGCAACCAGCGCGGCGTGCGCAAGGTCACCGTTTTGCTGGCGATGGCCAGCACCAGCAGCATCAGTGCCAGCGGCCAACCCCACCCTGCCGGCCCGTGAAATCCGCCCACGCCGGACCAGCCCCACCACAGCACGAAGCCTGCGCTGCAAGCCACGGCTTGCCAGGCCAGCGCCGCATTGGGGAAGCGGATGCCAGGGTTCAGGTAAAGCAAGCCGATCCCCATGCCGGCCACGAATTCCCAGATGATCGGGTTGGTCACCAGGTGCAGGTAAGGAGTGTCGAACATCAGGTACTGGCGCACGTCCAGCGTCGGCCCGCCTGCCGCCAAGGGCAGCAAGATCAGCGTCAGCACCATCCAGCTTGCCAGCGCTAGCCAGCGCAAGCGCCCTGCCAGCAAGCTGGCGCCAAACACCAGGTAAAAGTACATCTCGAACGCCAGCGTCCACGCCAGCGGGAACACCAGGCCAAAGAACGGGGCATCCTGCGCCGTCACCGGGCGCAAGGTCAATGATTGGAACAGTGCCTGCAGGTGTTCCGCATCCTGGAAGAACCACAGGCCATCGCGCTTGATGAAGATCCAGGCGAGCGTCACCACCACATAGGCCGGCCAGATGCGCGCAAAACGCTTGGCCGCGAACAGCGCCGCATCGCGCGGGCCGCCTGCGCCTTGGGTGGTGTAGACCATGATAAAGCCGCTAAGCAGGAAAAACAGGTCTACGCCCATCGCCCCTGGCAAAAACAGCGCGGTGGCCAATCCTTCATTCGGCGTACCGTCCAGGAAAAAGCGGCCATGTGTCAGGACCACCAGCAGCACGGCGAACCCGCGCAGGCCCTGCACCCAATCGAGCTTCATAATCTTCAGGCAAATTAGACAAAACGGCAATGTAGCACAGCCGCCCCGCTACCACGCCACCGTTGCGAGTGTAGAATATCGGCTGTTTTTCAAACGCTCCACCAATATCCCCAGATGACCGAACCTCAGAACTCCAACGGCAAACGCCTTAGCCCTATCCCCGCCTTTATCTTCATGTCCCGCTGGTTGCAGCTGCCGCTGTACCTGGGCCTGATCCTGGCGCAGTGCGTCTATGTGTTCCATTTCTGGGTCGAACTGAAGGACCTGATCGGCGCGGCGCTGGGCGACGCCCATTCGCTGGAGCACATTATCGCCGTGACCTTCCACGGGGCTGAAGGCGCTCCCACCAAGCTGACCGAAACCGTGATCATGCTGGTGGTGCTGGGCCTGATCGACGTGGTCATGATCTCCAACCTGCTGATCATGGTGATCGTGGGCGGCTATGAAACTTTCGTCTCGCGCATGCACCTGGAAGACCACCCGGACCAGCCGGAATGGCTGTCGCACGTGAACGCCTCCGTGCTGAAGACCAAGTTGGCGATGGCGATCATCGGCATCTCCTCGATCCACCTGCTGAAGACTTTCATCAACGCGAAAGACTACGAGCCCAAGGTCCTGATCGCGCAAACCGTGATCCATATCGCATTCCTGCTGTCCGCAATGGCGATTGCGTACACCGATCGCATCACCACCCTGACGCACAACGATTCCAAGCACCACTAATTAGCCAACGAGCCAATCATGACCATCATCAAGCAAGACGACCTGATCGAATCTGTTGCCGCCGCGCTGCAGTACATCAGCTACTACCACCCTGCCGATTACATCCAGCACCTGGCGCGCGCGTACGAAGCCGAACAAAGCCCGGCCGCGAAAGATGCGATCGCCCAGATCCTGACCAACTCCCGCATGTGCGCGGAAGGCAAGCGTCCGATCTGCCAGGATACCGGCATGGTGAACGTCTTCCTGAAGATCGGCATGGGCGTGCGCTTTGAAGGCTTCAAGGGCACCGTGACGGACGCCGTCAACGAAGGCGTGCGCCGCGCGTACAACTTCTCCGACAACAAGCTGCGCGCGTCCATCGTGGCCGACCCGCACTTCGAGCGCAAGAACACCAAGGACAACACCCCGGCCGTGGTCCATATGGAACTGGTGGAAGGCAACACCGTGGAAGTAGCCGTTGCGGCCAAAGGCGGCGGCTCCGAGAACAAGACCAAGTTCGTCATGCTGAACCCTTCCGACTCGCTGGTCGACTGGGTGCTGAAGACCGTGCCGCTGATGGGCGCCGGCTGGTGCCCGCCAGGCATGCTGGGCATCGGTATCGGCGGCTCCGCCGAAAAAGCCATGCTGCTGGCCAAAGAGTCGCTGATGGAAGACATCGACATGTTCGAGCTGAAAAAGCGCGGCCCGCAGAACAAGCTGGAAGAACTGCGTATCGAACTGTGCGACAAGATCAATGCCTTGGGCATCGGCGCACAAGGCCTGGGCGGCCTGACAACCGTGCTGGACGTGAAGATCAATATGTACCCGACCCACGCTGCATCCAAGCCGGTCGCCATGATCCCGAACTGCGCGGCTACCCGCCACGCGCACTTCGTGCTGGATGGTTCCGGCCCGGCCTACATCGAGCCGCCAAAGCTGTCCGACTGGCCTGATGTCACCTGGGCTGCCGACACCGAAAAATCCAAGCGCGTCGACCTGAACACCCTGACCAAGGAAGAAGTGGCCTCCTGGAAGCCGGGCCAGACCCTGCTCCTGAACGGCAAGATGCTGACCGGCCGCGATGCCGCCCACAAGCGCATCCAGGACATGCTGGCCAAGGGCGAGCAACTGCCGGTGGACTTCACCAACCGCGTGATCTACTACGTTGGCCCGGTTGATCCAGTGCGCGAAGAAGTTGTTGGCCCTGCCGGCCCGACGACCGCAACCCGCATGGACAAGTTCACCGACATGATGCTGGAGAAAACCGGCCTGATCTCCATGGTCGGCAAGGCGGAACGCGGCCCAACCGCGATCGAATCGATCCAGAAGCACAAGTCGGCATACCTGATGGCCGTCGGCGGCGCTGCTTACCTGGTGTCGAAGGCGATCAAGGGCGCCAAGGTGGTCGGCTTCGAAGACCTGGGCATGGAAGCGATCTATGAATTCGACGTGGTCGACATGCCTGTCACCGTGGCCGTCGACTCCACGGGCACTTCCGTGCACAACACCGGCCCGAAAGAGTGGCAGGTGAAGATCGAGTCCCTGAAGGCGGCGCAGCCAGCATAAATGATTCATCCGATCCCCTCCTCCGCCGACGCGCCGATCGGGGTCTTTGACTCCGGCGTCGGAGGGCTCTCCGTGCTGCGCCATATCCACGCGCAGCTGCCGCACGAGCACGTGCTGTACTTCGCCGACTCCGCCTTTGCCCCCTACGGCGCCAAGACGAACGAATGGCTGGTGCAGCGTGCCATTGCTGTGACCGCCTTCTTGCTCGATAAGGGCGCCAAGGCGCTGGTGGTGGCCTGCAATACCGCCACCGTGGCTGCCATCAAGGCGGTGCGCGCTGCCTATCCTTCGCTGCCTGTGGTTGGCGTGGAACCGGGTCTCAAGCCCGGCGCCGCGGCCACCCGCAATGGCACGGTCGCCGTCCTGGCAACGGCAAGCACGCTGCGCGGCGAGAAGTTCCTGGCCTTGCGCGAACAGATCTCGAGCTCAAACGGTACGCGCTTCCTGCTGCAGCCCTGCATCGGACTGGTAGAGCGCATCGAACAGGGCGATTTGACCGGTGACGAAACAGCAGCCATGCTGAAGGGCTATGTGGACCCGCTGCTGGAGCAAGGCGCCGATACGCTGGTCCTCGGCTGCACGCACTACCCGTTCGTGCGGGACGCCATCGCGCAGCTTGTTGCGGCACGCGGCGACGCCGCGACGGTCACGCTGATCGACACCGGCGACGCCGTAGCCCGCCAACTGGCACGACTGCTGGAAGGCGCAGGCCTGCTGCGCCCTGGCGGCACGCCAGCCCACCTGCATGGCTACACCAGCGGCAACGCAGAGGCGCTGCAGCAGCAGTTTGCCAGCCTGCTCGGACTGCACCCTCAGGTCGATTCCGTGATCGTTTGAAATATATTTGCCAGATTATCGGAGTCCCTATATAATCTCGGCTCTGTCGCGCTATGGTGCGATGGAAAAGAAGTTTTCAGTGGTGGCTGTAGCTCAGTTGGTAGAGTCCAGGATTGTGATTCCTGTTGTCGTGGGTTCGAGCCCCATCAGCCACCCCAATTTACTTGGTTGAAAACACAAAGTTGGAATCTTCCAGCGAGTGACAAAAATAGCCGCCTTAGCGGCTTTTTTTTCGTCCATCCGCTTTACGCTTCGTCCATGTTTGCAGCCCTCGCCCAGTTCGAGCGGAATCAGCTGACAGAACGAATGCATGCCGGACCATCGAGTGTAAGCCGAAATCCATCTTATGCTTTAGCGTCGCGATCGTACAAAAAAATGCCCGCAAAAGCGGGCATTTGGTTGGAATCGAAATTATTCTGAGATTACAGAAGAGCGGCAGCAGTAGTTTGGCGGCAGTTTGCCGGTACGTATTTGAATTTATCTGCCGAATCCACGCTACAAGCCCAGGTCAGTTGGTGGGTTGGAATAGTGCCTTGGGTTAGCGGGGTCCCAACAGCACCATTGGCGCCTGCGCCATCAAATGGAGTCAAGGTGATCGTCAAATCACCGGCTTTTGCGGTCGTCTTGACAGTAATCACGCCGGCAGCGTTGACGGCAAGTACAAGTACAATGTTCTGCGTCGCTTGACCTACATTAAGAGGCGTCGCAAACGGAGTGCCATTGGCAGCGTTGTCGGATACGGCAATTTTAGCGGCGTCAGCAGCAGCAATTGCTTCCGTCACCCGAGAACGAACGGCGTAGTCTTGATATGCGGGCAAGGCGAGTGCCGCCAGAATACCGATGATCGCCACGACGATCATCAGTTCGATCAAGGTAAAACCCTGCTGTACTTGCTTTCTGTATTGTGCGAATTTCATATTTTTCCGGCTGAGTATTAAAAACGAGAGCACTCGAAGTTTCACTTCACACAAAATATTGAGCAATGAGCGTGCCAGGGCCCGGGCGCATAAAAAATGCCCGCAAGAAGCGGGCATTTTTTTAACGGACCAAAGGATAACAAATCTGACAGCCCGACTGGGAAACCTGGCCGGAATGCCTGGTTAATTAAAGCAGTGCGGCAGCAGTGGTTTGGCGGCAGTTTGCCGGTACGTATTTAAATACGTCCGCCGAGTTCACGCTGCAAGCCCACACGATCTGGTTAGCTGGAGGCGTACCCGCGGTCAGCGCGGTGCCAACTGCACCGTCAAACGGGGTCATCTTAATCGTAACAGAACCTGCGCGGGCGGTGGTCACGACGGTGATAACGCCGTTAGCGTCGATGGCAGGTACAGTTGCAATATTCTGAGTGGTTTGGCCGGCGTTGAAACCGGTCGCGAATGCAGTACCGTTAGCAGCGTTGTCCGCTACGGTAACTTTAGCCGCATCAGCGGCAACGATTGCTTCTGACACGCGGGAACGAACGGTGTAGTCCTGGTATGCAGGCAGTGCTACAGCCGCCAGGATACCAATGATCGCCACGACGATCATCAGTTCGATCAGAGTAAAACCTTGCTGTGCTTGCTTTTTATACTGTGCGAATTTCATGATTGTCTCCTGTTGAGGGGTCAAGAGCCACACTGGCCCAAAAGTCTTACTGCACACGGCATATCGAGCAATCAGCGTACCAAGACAAATGGACAATGTTTCTGCCATTTTTTGGCGAGATTCAGGCATTTGGAGTTCCGTGGCGCAGGTAAATGCTATGCCACCAATTTGGCGTGGCACGACAACCGGCGTGTCATGGGCGTTGGCATGGTCCTGGGTTGTGCCATGTTTGCCACCAGGCCAAGCTTCAAACTGATCATTGGGCTGCGGAGACACATATCAGGTATCCCCGGATCATCTAGCAGGCCACACAGATCTCATCAGGGGGCGCCGTCAGCACAGAGCGCAGAGCCTGCACTGTTGAGGGCATAAATAAAATGCCCGCAAAAAGCGAGCATTTTTTGTGGTCGGGCCAGAAAATATTGAATTTGACAGCCCGACCGGCAAAGCCTGCTGAAATGCTTTGCCAATTACAGCAGAGCAGTAGCAGCAGCTTGGCGGCAGTTTGCTGGCACGTACTTAAATTTTGCGGCCGCACTCACGCTGCAGGCCCACACGATTTGGTTGGCTGGAGGAGTACCTGCAACCAGCGCAGTACCGACAGCGCCATCAAACGGGGTCATTTTGATCGTCAGATCACCTGCGCGAGTAGTAGTCACGACGGTAATAACGCCGGTTGCTGTGGTGACGACAGGTGGAGTTGCAATGTTTTGCGTTGCGACACCTGGATTCAGGCCGGTGGCAAACGGAGTGCCGTTGGAAGCGTTGTCGGCGACGGTAATCTTAGCGGCATCTGCAGCAACAATGGCTTCCGATACGCGGGAGCGAACGGTGTAGTCCTGGTATGCGGGCAGTGCTACAGCCGCCAGGATACCAATGATTGCCACAACGATCATCAGTTCGATCAGGGTAAAACCTTGCTGTGCTTGCTTTTTATACTGCGCGAATTTCATTTTCTTTCCTGTTGAGTGTTAAGAGCCAAACTGGCTCAAAGTATTGCTGCGCTTGCATACTATACAATAATCGTGCCAAGGCAACATGATGGTGTTTTTGCCATTCTTTGGCAATAATTTCATGTCTCGAGCAAATGGCGCACGTAATTAGTGTGCCATTATTCGCATCCTGCACGACAGCCAGCTGATGACAAGGGTTTTGACACAGCATTCAGGTGTGCCATAGTGGCTTACTACCTCAGCCACCTCTTCGCTATTCGAGAGAAATGTTTGCTGGCAACTACAGATGAAGAATGAACGTTTTGGCGCAGATTCGCCATTGGATGCCGAAAATACGATACGCGACAGGAAGTAAAAGAACGAGGAAGACGATTCCTCTGGTGCCAACGGCATCAAAAGTGCCAGCACACTCTAGCTGGCGCTGCCCCGCCACGGTGCCAAGGCGGTGGCGATCAAGACGGAAGGGCAGCAGACGGCGCTGATCGACACGGTCCTTGTATTAAATTGCAAAAAATGCCTTGCAAAAGGGAGGCGTCCATATGCCGTCCATGCTCGACGCCCCCATGAAAAATGCCCGCGAAAAGCGGGCATTTTTAGTCATCTGGGTAGAGGATAATAAATCCTCATAGACCGATGTTTCGCTGATTACAGCAGAGCAGTAGCAGCAGCTTGGCGGCAGTTTGCTGGCACGTATTTAAATTTAGGAGCCGAATCGACGCTGCAAGCCCACACGATTTGGTTGGCTGGAGGAGTGCCTGCAACCAGGGCGGTACCGACAGCGCCGTCAAACGGGGTCATTTTGATCGTCAGATCGCCTGCACGAGTAGTAGTCACGACGGTAATAACGCCGGTTGCTGCGGTGATGGCAGGTGGAGTTGCAATGTTTTGCGTTGCGACACCTGGATTCAGGCCGGTGGCAAACGGAGTGCCGTTGGAAGCGTTGTCGGCGACGGTAATCTTAGCGGCATCTGCAGCAACAATGGCTTCCGATACGCGGGAGCGAACGGTGTAGTCCTGGTATGCTGGCAGTGCTACAGCCGCCAGGATACCGATGATTGCCACAACGATCATCAGTTCGATCAGGGTGAAACCTTGTTGCGCTTGCTTCTTATATTGTGCGAATTTCATATTCTCTCCTATTGAGTGTTGAGAGCCACTTTGGCTCAAAGTTTTTGCTGCACACCGCATATCAAGCAATGAGCGTGCCAGGGGAGTTTAGGCGATGTTTTGGTCATTTTTTGGCAATACTTCTGGTATCCGACGCCTGTGGCGCAGGCAAATGCCGTGCCAACATGTGGCAACCAGCGTATCATTAGAGCTTGGCACGGCCATTTGGTGTGCCATGATATCCTGAGTTTCGTCTGCAACGTTCGCTGGCAAACCTGACTAAAGATGAGGAATGAATCAACAAATCAAAATTAGCACCGCAATCACGTTGACGGGCTGGAGCAAGCGCACTTTTTGGCGCAGATTTGCTGATGGTTCGGTGGAACGGGGTGCCGAACACGTGAAAGTAAACGAAATATCGACAGTTGTGCTCGATTCGATACTTCCACACCTGTCAGTAACGCTCACCGCCGAGGACTTGCAACTTGTACTGGAAGCAGACGCAGGACACCCGCTGGCGCAGTGCGATCTGGCCCTATTGTTTCGTGGCTTAGAGAAGCACAAGGAGGCGTTGTACTGGCTTGAACTCGCGATCAAGCAGGGCGATGTGAGCGCTATGCACTGGATGGGCCGGTCTTATGTTGAGGGCACAGGTGTTCTCAAGGATGAATATATCGGATTGATGTGGATTGCGAAGGCTGCAGCTGGCGGCCACGCAGTATCGCAGGCCCAAGTTTCCGGCTTGATTAATGGCGCAATTGCAAAGCGCAGCGAGTGACACCACCGTCCCTGCATGGGTCCCAGGTTGTGATTTAGCATTTCTGAAATATAATTAATTTCAGACAACTTGCCAGGAATCGCGTGGACTTCCAGTCTTTGAATTGCCCCCAGTGTGGCGGCATACTCCCGCGCCAGGCGATCTGGCGCACCGTCGCCTGCCCGTATTGCGACGCCACCGTCACCCGCTCCGATTCCATCGTCGACGTGGCGCGCTATCACGAAGCGCTCCATCGCTTCCAGAACGACCCGGCCGGCCAGGATGTCCGCTGCGGCGAACGGCGCTACCGCACCATCCGCCACTTATATATAGGCGCCAGCGCGCGCGTCATGCTGGCTCGGCGCTGCGGGCGGCTGGGCGAACACGTGGTGCTGAAATACGCCGACGCGGTCAAGCTGGGGCGCGAGCGCGACATCCTGCGCCAACTGCAGGCGGACACCTCGCCGGGCTCCGCATATTTCTCGCAGCGCCTGCCCGAGTCGGTCGCACTGGGCCCGGACGGCAATGGCGGCACGGTACACGTACTGCGCCATCCACCGGGCTATTGGGGCAGCCTGGCCGAAGTCCACCGGCTTAATGGAACCGGTCTTGATGCGCGCCATGTGGTCTGGATGTGGCGCCGCGTACTTGAAGCGCTGGCGCACGTGCACAGCATCGGCTGGAGCCACGGCGCGGTGAGCCTGGAACATATGCTGGTGCACCCTGCCGACCATGGCGTGTTCATGATCGGCTGGTCAGGCGCGAAGCGGGCTGGCGACCAGTCGCGCGACTTGGTGCAGTCGGCGTGGAGCATGCGCGCCCTTCTCGCCGGCCAGCGTGCTGGAGACGACGCGCCAGCCTTGCCAGCGTCGGTACCGGCGCCATTGGCGCAGCTGCTGCAGCGCGCCTGTTCCGACGCCAGATGGTTGCGGGCGCAAGGCGCAGCAGGCTTGCACTACGAAGTCACCAGCGCAGCGGCAGCCGCTTTCGGCCCGCCGCGCTTCCTGCATTTTCACCCAACACCCTAAACGTATCCAAAGGAGCCAAATTGGGACACGGTAACTACTCCTTCGCAGCCCACGCTGCCCTGGTCGCCGATCGCGCATCCGCGTCGCGCACCGAAGTATTCCAGCAACGGGCCTGCCATCCCCTGATGAACCCCAAGGGCATCAAGATGCGCGAGTCGCGCGATAATCCCGATCATCCGAATTCGCTGGGCATTGTGTTCGCGCTCGACGTCACCGGTTCGATGGGCGACATCCCGCAGCAGCTGGCGACGAAAGAGCTGCCGACCTTCATGCGCTTACTGATGGCTTGCGGCGTCCCGGACCCGCAAATCCAGTTCATGGCAATCGGCGATGCGGTATCCGACCATGCGCCTCTGCAGGTCGGCCAGTTCGAATCGACCGCGGAATTGATGGACCAGTGGCTGACCTGGAGCTATATCGAAGGCGGCGGGGGCGGCTCGGGCGAGGAGAGCTATGAACTGGCCTTCTACATGGCGGCCCAGCACACCGACCTCGATTGCTGGGCCAAGCGCCGCAAGAAAGGCTACTTGTTCCTGACCGGCGATGAACTGCCCTACCCTGCGGTGTCGCGCCACCAGGTCGAAGCACTGGTCGGCGACCGCCTTGACCAGGACTTGCCGATCGAAGAGGTGATCGCAGCCGCTTCCGAGACTTTCCACTTGTTCTTCCTGATTCCCGACCTGCAGCGCCGCCAGCGATGCGAAGCGCGCTGGCGCGAGCTGCTGGGCGACCATGTGATCTGCATGGAAGCGCCGCAAGATGCCTGCGCAGTTGCCGCCTCCATCGTGGCCCTGACCGAAGGCGCGTTGCCGAAGCTGGACTCCTTGCCAGGCGTTCTGTCCGGCGAAGGCATTGACGGCGGCCGCGTGTCCGCTATCGTCCGCGCCTTGCGCCCGTATGCAGCCCTGCTGGATAAGGGCACGGCGCATGACTTTCCGGTGTCGTCGCCGGCCGTGGCGCTTGGCGAACGTCCTTGGTGGAGGCGTCTGTTTGGTTGAGGGCAGGATTGTATCGGTCATCGGACTAGCCTTTGGCGACTGCGGCAAAGGCTTGTTCACGGATTACCTTTGCCGTGCCAGGTCAGCGCACACGGTAGTTCGCTTCAACGGCGGCGCGCAGGCCGGGCATAACGTAGTCTTGCCTGACGGCCGCCATCACACCTTCTCCCAGTTCGGCGCCGGCACGTTCAATCCCGGCGTTGCGACCGTCTTGTCCGCGCCAGTCGTGGTCCATCCGACCGCGTTGCTGGTCGAGGAAAACTACCTGCAGCGCGCGGGCATCGGCGATGCGCTGGACCGCCTGCTCATCGATGCCCGCTGCCTCGTCACCACGCCATACCACGAGGCAGCCGGCCGCCTGCGCGAACGCGCGCGCGGCGCTGCGGCACACGGAAGCTGTGGTGTAGGCTTCGGCGAAACGGTGGGCCATGCACTGGCCCAGCCCGAACAGGCGATTCGCTATGGCGACTTGCTGCATCACTCACGCGTCCGCAACAAGCTGGAAGCCATGCGCCACTACCTGCGCGCTGCGCTGCCCGCCCGCGCGGCGGCGCTGGACCGTCAAGACGCGGCAATCCTGGATGATCCAGGTTTCGGGCTGCTGTGGCTCGAACACGTACAACGCCTTATCGCCAAGGTAGCGCCCTTCGCGCCCGAACAGGTCGCCGCACAACTAGCGCGTCCCGGCTGCATTGTGATGGAAGGCGCCCAGGGAATGCTGCTCGATGAATGGCATGGCTTCCATCCGCATACGACATGGAGCAGCACCGGCCCCGTTGCCGCCGAAGCCGCTCTGGCTGGCTACGGCGTCTCTGAACGCATCAGGCATTTCGGAGCAATGCGCAGCTACCTCACCCGCCACGGCCAAGGTCCCATGCCGACCGAAGACCAGGCGTTGCAAGCCCTGGCAGAACCGCATAACGCCGATAGCGGCTGGCAAGGCAGCTTCCGCCGCGGTCATCCAGACGCCGTCCTGCTGCGCTACGCGCTTGCCGCCGCCGGCCGCATCGAAGGCTTGCTGGTCAGCCACCTCGACGCTTTCCGGGGCGGGGCCGAACTGCGCTGGGCCCACAGCTACCAGCTGCACGGCCGTGAAATCCGCGACCTCCCCCTCTCCGGCCAGCCCGACCTGGCTCACCAGGAAACGCTGTGCGGGCAGCTGCGCGCTGCGAGCCCCAACTACGCCGACACGCTCATCGCCAACGCCGACGCATTCGTCGATGAACTGCAAAGCCTCACAAACCTGCCCGTCGTTATCGGCTCGCACGGCCCGACCTGGCAACACATTCAATTTAGAAAATAGGGCGCATTCCGACCGCATTGCCGCCTAAGCTGGCGGCATGGATACCTACCCCGTCATTGAATTCCGCCGCTACACGACTGTAGAAGGCGCGCAGGCAGCGTTCTCTCGCTATTTCGAAACCCTTTTCCCGGAAGCCTTCCAGCAGCTGGGCGCGCTGGCGCTCGGCCAGTTCACCGAGCGCGGCAACCCGAACAGCTTCCTCTGGATGCGCGGCTTCACCAGTTGGGAGCAGCGCGCCGCGGTCAACGCCGCGTTTTACTACGGCCCGGTGTGGAAGGAGCACAAAGCCACGCTGAACGGGCTGATGACCGACAGCGACAACGTGCTGCTGCTACGCCCTTTGCGCCCTGGCAGCGGCGTGCCCGTCATGCCCGCCGTCGATCCGGTGCTGGAAACCGAAGGCGCACAGGGCGAAGCGGTGGCGGTCCTCTGTACGGTGAAGCCCGGCCAGCTGGAGCGCTTTGCCGCACTGGCAGCGCCGGCCTTCGCGGCCTGGCGCGATGCCGGCTGGCGCGACGCCGGCACCCTGGTCACGCTCGACATGCCGAACAACTTCCCGCAATTGCCGGTGCGCGGCGATGGCCCGCACCTGGTCTGGCTGGGCAGCGCTGCGGCGGGCTGCCAGCCGCCAGCGCTGGAAGCACTCCCTGACACCGCCCACGACCTGCTGCGCGAAGCGCCCGAACGCATCCTGCTGCGGCCGACGCATCGATCGCGCTTGCGTTACCACACAAAAATTTAGGCGGCATCTGTTGTGCTACAGCATTTGTTTTGGGGATAGAATATCGAGAACGTTGCGAATATGGAAGAAGTCATGTCTGAGTTGAAAGAACTATCCACTTACAGCAAGGACACCCCGGTTGGCCTGCCTGCCATTGGCGGGCGCGCCGGCGTGTTCGTTCCGACCGACCTGTTCGACCTCGCGAATTCCACCACCATCCGCAAGGGTGCCGGCATTGTCGGCTTCGGCAATCCCGACGGCTCATTGACCATCTACTTCGAGGCCAACCGCTTTGACGAATCCTCCCTGCACAAATGGGAAAACAAGGCGCGCAAGGCATACGATCGCATGGTCGCCGTGGCGCCGACCGTTTCCAAAGCCAAGATGGATGCCCGGTTCCTGGAGCAGGTTGGCTATATCGACGGCGCCGGCATTACGCTGAAGGAGCCGGACCGCCTGAACGACTGGCTGAACCTGTCCAACGCCCTGGATACTGCGCCGGAGGCGCCTGTCGTGTTATGGGGTAAAAAATAGCGGACGAGCAATAGTCCTACAAAGGCATCGGCAGCTCTCCGATGCCTTTTTTGTTTGCACTTGATTAAGATGAGATCATAATCTTAGGCAGGAGCATCCCATGTCCCACCATCCATTTGCCAGCAGCGCTGTGCTGCTTAGCCTGGTGGCCTCTGCAACCTGGCTGCTGTGCTCGGCGGACGTGCTGACGCACATCCCCCTCTTCTTCCACTGATTACCAGCGACGGCCACGATAGCCGTGGCGATGGCGGTTGGTGAACAGGAAGTCAAAGCCAATTGTCACCGGCGGGTAAGCATACACCGGCGCTGGCGCATAGTAAGGCGCAGGCGCCACATAGACTGGCTGCGGCGCAACATACACAGGCTGCTGTTCAACATACACCGGCTCGCTCGAATAGGTCACCTGCGAACCGGAACGCGCAGCGGTACCGTTCGGCACCGGCGTCACCGAAACCGTCCGCCATTCATATGGATTGCTGGAGGCATAGCGCACCGGCTGTTGGGTGGCGCAACCGGCCAGGCCCAGGGCCAGCACCGGCAAGATCATCAAGGTTTTCATGGCATTCTCCTTCCCAGGATTCAACTATAGGGAAAAATCGCGCGCATGTCGCAGGTTTTACAAATGCTTACCGCGGGCAACTCAAATATACGGGATGTCGCAATTGTCGACCGCCTTGCCCGCCGCATCGACGCGCTGGGCACATAGCCGGTAAGTGATCCCATAATCCATGTCGACCCGGTACACCTTGCCATACGGCAGGGATACCGTCTCCTGCAACACGTGCTGGTAGCTCAGGGCCGGCACGTCGGCCGGCACCGCGATCGATGTATGGAAGTTGCGGCGGCGGTCTTGCTGGCGGCGGTGCACGTCGACGTTCAGCCCCAGGTCGAGCGTAATGCCGCCGCGCTCGAAGGCGTAGCGCGTGACGTTGCGCGAGGCAAGCAGCACGCCCCAGGCGCAAGGCAGGGCATCCGGGCAATGTTTGAGCTGGGCCAAGGGGAAGATTTCCTCGTTATTACTCAATTCCTGGAGCTGCCAGGCGGTGCGAGTACCGTCCAGCTTGCCGCTCGCCGCATTCGGCCAGGTCATGGAATTGACGACAACAACATACTGCTTGTTGCGCACCGGGTCATTCGGGTCGCGCCACATGGCGCAACCGGATAGCAAAATGCCGGCTAGTGGAACGAGAAACAGAACTTTCATACGGGCTATCCAGACGTAATACCCGCAGATTAACAAAAAACGGCCCACGAGGGGCCGTTTTCTTGTACAGGAACACCGGTCAGTCGAGCTTCCAGGCGTAGTCCACCTTGGTCCAGGTCTCGGCCGGCGCACCGTCCTTGGTGCCCGGCTTGAACTTGCAGGCGCTCAGCGCCTTCATTGCAGCCTTGTCCAGGTTCTTGAAGCCGGATGACTTGTCCAGCTTGGAATCCTTGACGTCGCCGTTTGCGGCAACCAGGAAGGACATGCTCACGGTGCCCTGCTCTTCATTCATCAGGGACGCTTTTGGATACTCAGCCTTGCAATTCTTGGCATCGAACGATGCTGGTACTTCGGCCGCGAAGGCCGATGCGCCCATTGCGAGCGCTGCAGTGATAACACTCAACTTGGTCATCATGATGTTCCCCTACCGAATGAGAAAAGAAATGATTTACAGGGACCAGACGTAGTCGACCTTGGTCCAGGTCTGGGCTACGGCGCCGTCCTTGGTGCCTGGTTTGAATTTGCAAGCGGTAATGGCCTTGACTGCCGCCTTGTCCAGGTTCTTGAAGCCGCTGGATTTATCCACTTTGGAATCCATCACCTCGCCCGAAGCCGAGATCAGGAAGGACATGGTGACCTGGCCCTGTTCCTCGTTCATCAAGGAAGCTTTCGGGTATTCAGCCTTGCAGTTCTTGGCATCGAATACTGCTGGGGTTTCGCCCGCGAATGCGGAAACGGAAACGATGGATGCTGCGATAAAACCAATCAGACGCTTGTTCATTTCAAATCCCAATCAAAATTTATAAAAGACTGCGGGTGTGTCCCCGATTATTAGAATTCTTCCCATTCGTCGCTGCCGGCGGTGGCGGCCACCACTTTCTTCGGTGCTGGCGCGCTCGCGGCATGCCGCTCGCCCGGCTTGGCGGGAGCCGCGCGTTTCGCCGGAGCCTTCGGCACCACGGCAACAGCGGTCTGGGTGACGGCCGGCTTGGCGGCGGTCAGCGCAAATTCGGTTTCAGCGTCCAGCTTGAAGATCGACACCACGCGCGACAGCTCGCCAGCCTGGTCTTGCAGCGACTGCGCAGCGGCAGCAGCTTCTTCCACCAGCGCAGCGTTCTGCTGGGTCATGGCATCCATCTCGATGATGGACTGGTTCACCTGCTCGATGCCGGCGCTCTGTTCCTGCGAAGCGCTGGCGATTTCGCTCATGATGTCGGTGACGCGGCGCACGGAAGCAACCACTTCATCCATGGTCACGCCAGCCTGGCCGACCAGTTTCGAACCACGTTCCACTTTCTCGACCGAGTCGCCGATCAGGGACTTGATTTCTTTCGCGGCGCCAGCGGAACGCTGGGCCAGGTTGCGCACTTCCGATGCCACCACGGCGAAGCCGCGGCCCTGTTCACCGGCACGCGCTGCTTCGACAGCGGCGTTCAGCGCCAGGATATTGGTCTGGAAGGCGATACCGTCGATCACGCCGATGATGTCGACGATCTTGTTGGCGGAAGCATTGATCGAGCTCATGGTCTCGACCACTTGCGATACAACCTGGCCGCCTTTCAGCGCCACGTCGGAAGCCGATGCTGCCAGCTGGTTGGCTTCGCGGGCGTTGTCGGCATTCTGCTTCACGGTGGAGGTCAGTTCTTCCATCGCGGAAGCAGTCTTCTCCAGCGACGAAGCCTGCATTTCGGTACGCGACGACAGGTCGATATTGCCGGCAGCGATTTCGCGCGAAGCGGTGCCGATGGTTTCGGTACCCTGGCGCACCTGGCCAACGATATCCACCAGGCTGTCGCGCATTTCCTTGATTTCGACCAGCAGCGAATCCTTGTCGGTGGACGAGGTGTCGATCTGCACCGACAGGTCGCCATTGGCGATGGCGCCAGCGATCGACGCCGTGTAGTCAGGCTCGCCGCCCAGTTGCTTCAGCAGGCCGCGGGTGATGACCCAGGCTGCGAAGATCGACACTACCGTGGCGGCCAGGCCTGCCACGATCATGAACAGGCGTGCCGACGAGAAGCCTTCAGCGGCTTCCACTTTCATTTCTTCGTTGATCTTGTCTTCCAGCGAAGCCAGTTGGACCAATGCTTCGGTCCACTTCTTCTGCGCCGGCTTGATTTCCTTCAGGTAGATCTTGGTTGCGGCCAGGGCATCATTGGCCAGCCACAGTTCGGATGCCTTCTTCACGGCAGGCAGCACCAGCGCTTCCTGCGCCTTCACTTGCGTCAGCAGTGCTTTTTCTTCTGGCGTGGCATCCTTGGCGTAGAGGGCGCTCAGCTTGGCATCGGCGTCCTGGTAATCCTTCAGCTCTTTGTTGATGCGGGCCAGTTCCGGCTCCATGTCGGAAGGTTCGGACATCAGCGTCAGGATCTTCAGGTCGCTGACGTTTTCAACGTTGTTACGCATGTCGACCACCAGCCGGGTAGCCACAGCATTCACACTCACCACATGATCCAGGCGGTCCTGAATCTGAGCCATGCGCCAGATGCCGACGATGGTGATAATGACGAGAAACGCCAGTACCAGGAAAAATCCGAGGGCGAGGCGGGCCCCTACTTTCATTTTGCTCAAATTCATTTCGGCTCTTAATTAGAAGATTTTCGATTGCCTGAAGGATGCTTTAGTGAAACATTAACCACATCCACTGACCCTTGCTGCTACGCAAGTATCGACAGTAGCAAACTATGACTGCGAATGCAAAGACCGCTATCGCCGCGGGATGAAACCTGTCGTATTTCATCCCAAAAACGCGGTAGGAACCGCAAATTGCAAGTGTGTATCAAGGAAATTATAGACGTGAGGTTTCCACAGGGCAAGCAAATTTTGCTTACCCTGTTGGCAATTGAACTTCCTTCGGAGAAACAGCTCAGCAGCAGCGCAAATCGGAAGTGAATGCGCAGGACAACTCGCGTTTACTTGGTTCGACTGAAAGCGTCGAGCAGGATTGCCGGATCGCCTGCCGCGAGTTTGCTGGCATCGGACAAGGTCTGGCGATACTGGCGCGCGCCCTGCAAACCCTGGGCCAGGCCCAGCATATGACGGGTGATGGTGTTGATCTTCAAGCCCTTGCCGCCCTCTTTCGCAAGCTGCTCCTCGATATACGGCATCATCGCCTCGAGCACCTGCTGGCGGCTGCGCGGCGGCTCGCTCGCCCCGTAGTAGCGCTGGTCGAAGGCAGCCATCAGGTAAGGGTTATGGTAAGCCTCGCGGCCCAGCATGACGCCATCCACGTGCTGCAGGTGGGTATCGATTTCTTCCAGGGTCTTGATGCCGCCGTTGATCAGGATCTCGAACTGGGGGAAGTCTTTTTTGAGCTGGTAGGCGTATTCGTACTTCAGCGGCGGAATCTCGCGGTTTTCCTTGGGCGACAAGCCCTTCAGGATAGCGTTACGCGCATGCACCACGAAGGTCGTGCAGCCGGCTTCCGCCACGGTACCGACGAAATCGCGCACGAAGTCGTAGCTTTCCTCATGGTCGATGCCGATGCGGTGCTTGACGGTGACCTCGATGTCGACCGCATCCTTCATCGCCTTGACGCAATCGCGCACCAGCTGCGGCTCGGTCATCAGGCAGGCGCCGAAGGCCCCCTTTTGCACCCGCGGCGACGGGCAGCCGCAATTCAGGTTGATTTCATCGTAACCCCACTTCTCGCCCAGTTTGGCGGAAATGGCAAGATCCTTCGGATCGGAGCCGCCAAGCTGCAGCGCCACCGGATGCTCCTCCTCATTGAAGCGCAGGTGGCGCTCAACATCGCCGTACACCAATGCCCCGGTCGTCACCATCTCCGTGTACAGCCAGGTGTACTGCGAGATCAGGCGATGGAAATGACGGCAATGGCGGTCGGTCCAATCCATCATCGGCGCCACGGACAGGCGGCGGGAAGGCTTGGGGGCGATCGGGGTGGTCATAATGCAAAGGTCAACAAGAAGGGCCGCATATTATAGCGAAAGTCGGGGTCAGGTCTGGCAATCCGCCATTTTGGCGGATTGCCAGACCTGACCCCGACTTTCAAGCGAAGAGTTCTTCGACGCGGGACATGCGGCGGGCCGCTTCGCCTGACAGGGCGCCGGAGGCGGTCATGATCTGGCGGATGCCTTCCAGCGCGCGCTTGCGGTCGACGTCGGCCAGCAGCTTTGGCACCGCCGACATGGCGCGCTCTTCATCCAGTTGCAGGATCATGTTCTGTTCCTGCACCACTTCCTTGAAGCGGGCCAGCGATACGCGCTCCTTCGCCGGCAGCAGTGTGCGCAGTTCACGCAGCACGCCAAAGGCCCGCTCGTCGGCCACGCGCACTTCGGGACTACGGGCGATATACAGGATCGACCGCACCACCGCTTCCCTTTCGCCGCCGCTCGCCAGGCGCTTGGCCGCTTCGGTGCGCCGCGCGGCCACCACCGACTCGCGCGCAATATCGCGCCCGATGCGGCGGCGAATATTGGCCGAATCAGCGCGCAAGCCCAGTAGCGTCTGCAGCAGCGGCTGGCCATACGTGGACAGGAAGAACTGCTCCACCGACTGGTCGCGCATCACCTGGTACTGATCCAACGCCGCCACGATCTGCTCGGAAGCCGCCTCCTGCATCCTCAGGAAGAAGTTATCCTGCGCAACGGGCTTGCGCTGCCCGCGCACTTGCTCGGCCAGGGCGCTGATCCCGCCCAGGAAAGGATTCATATCTGAGAACAGCTCGTAGCGCATGCGGTAGGGATGCATGCGCCGCATCCACTCTGCCGACTGCTCATTGGTTGCGGCCTGCACGAACGGGCTGACGAAAGTGCGATACAGCCCCTGGTTGATTTCTGACAGCCGCGCCACCGCGGCAAAGCGGCGTTCATCTTCATCGTCGTTGCCGCCCAGCGCGCGCAATTCGTTCAAGTCGCGCCTTTCAAAGCGTACAACGTAATTACCCGCTGCCAGCTCGGGGCTGTGCACGCCGTCACCGGCCTTGTCGATAAAGACCGCTTCGTAAAGCCCCGGCGGCAGCACGTCGATCAAGTCCATCGAGCGCGCGAATTCATCGTGCTCCTTGTTGGCGACGGAAGCCGACACGAAGATGCCAAGGTGCCCGATCGATTCGTGCAATGTGTACACCACGGTCTGCCCGCCAGCCACCAGCGCCGCATCGTCTTCATACAGGTCAAGCAGCCAGCCCAGCGCCTGCTGCGGCGGCGTGATGTCGTCGCCCCAGGAGCAGAACACTACAATCGGTGAGCGGATATTGCGCAGGTCGATGCGGCGCCCGGCCGTGTCGTGGATGGTGCCGTTGCTCAGTCGGTTGCCGACGAACAGGTTGTCGGTGATGAACTGGATTTCCTCCGCGTTCAGCAGCACCGGGTTGCCCCACCAGCGCTCGAACTCGAGGAAGCGCTTTTCCTCGGTGTCCACATTGGCATACACGTGGTAGCCCTTCTTCCAGTAGGTATTGGAAGGGTTCATGTTTTCGAAGTTGCTGACCAGGTGGGCGCCATCGAACTTGCCGTTGCCAAGGTCGCCCGCCAGGGACGTCATCCAGGTGCCGCCGGTCAGGCCGCCCAGGTAGCGCAAGGGATTCTTGCCGCGCACGCCGGCCCAGTAAGACAAGGGCGCGCCAGCCAGCACCAGAGGCCCAGCCAGCTCGGGATGCAACGCCGCAGTCATCATGATCTGCCAGCCGGCCTGGCAGTTGCCGATCAGGGCCGGCTTGCCTTCGGCCTGCGGGTGCAGGTAGGCCACCTGTTCGATGAACTGGGCTTCGGCATGGCAGACGTCCTCGATGGTCTGCCCCGGCACCGGCGCCGGCAGGAAGCCGATGAAGTAGCAGGGATTGCCCGCCTTCAGGACGACGCCGATCTCGCTGTCCTGCTTCATGCCGCCGATGCCCGGGCCATGCCCGGCGCGCGGATCAACGACGATGAAGGGTCGCTTGCTCTCGTCGATCTCCACGCCCTCAGGCGGGATGATCCGCATCAGCGAATAATTCACCGGCCGCGGAAGCGTACGGCCATCGATAACGGTCTCGAATTCGAAATTGAGCACATGCGGCGCGGTCTCGCGTTCGCGCGCATTGCGCTCGGTCCCGCGGCGATACAGCACGTCCATGAAGAGGATCGAACGCTGCCAGGCGTCGGTCCAGTACTCCACTGCTTGCGCTGCAAGGTTGGTTTGGTCGGCCATGCAATTCTCCCTCAGCGTGTATCTGATCATTTACATGATTACTATGCCCTGCTCCGTTGACACTCCCTGCGCGAAATCCAATACTCGGAACACTATTGTGATCACATCAACCTTAACACAGCCTACCATGCGCGCCAAAGCACTGTTCCTTATTCTCGCCGCTGCCGGCAGCGCGCATGCCGCCGAACGCCTCACCATCACTGCCAGCCATGAACTGGCGCAGGCGCGCCCCTCCGAGACGATCGCTGTGCCATGGGCAGAAGTCAATCGCGCCCTGCCCGGGGCATTGCTGCAGAAGATCACGGTGCGTGATGCGTCGGGCAAGGCCTTGCCCTACCAGGTGACCAACGTTCTGCCGGAAGCGAAAGATCCCGAGGGCAAAGGCATCGCCTACGGTGAGCTGATCTTCCAGCACGACTTCGCGGCTGGTGAGCGTAGCGCTACCTTCACCGTCGAGAAAAGCGGCGCCGTGTCGCCCCCGTTCCCTTCCAAGGTGTTTGCGCGCTACGTGCCGGAACGCCTGGACGACTTCGCGTGGGAGAACGACAAGGTGGCGCACCGCACCTACGGGCCAGCGCTGGGCGCGCCGGCAGAACCGGGCAGCGGCAAGGAAGTGCTGGTCACGAGCGGTCTCGATATCTGGTTCAAACGCGTGGAATACCCGATCGTCGACCGCTGGTACAACAAGGGGCACGACCATTATCACCATGACGAAGGCGAAGGCATGGACATGTACAACGTCGGCCGCTCGCGCGGGGCCGGCGGTACCGGGATCTGGGATGGCATGACACTGTCCACCGCGCGCAATTATGCAAAATGGAAGGTGCTGGCAAACGGACCGGTGCGAGCAGTCTTCGAACTCTCCTATGACAGCTGGGATGCCGCCGGCGTCAAGGTCTCGGAAGCAAAACGCTTCACCGTCGACGCGGGACACTATTTCGACCAGGTTGAAAGCACTTTCACGTTCAACGGCGTTCCCTCGCTGACGGCGGCCCTGGGGCTGAACCGGAATCCGGCCGACAAGGGCCAGGAGGCCGTCGTGACGACGGGACGCGCCGCAGGCTCGCTAAGCCAGTGGGTCGAGCAGAAAAGTAATGGTGCGTTTGGCGTGGCCGTCATCCTGCCGTCCGCCGAGGGTTACGCGCAGGACGACCTGAATGAACTGGTCACCGCGCCTGTCGTTTCAGGCAAGCCTTTGCGCTATTACGCCGGCGCGACATGGTCGCGCGGCAGCCCGTTCGCCAGCAAGGCTGACTGGGATCGCCATATCGCCGCCGAGACCGCGCGCATCAAGTCGCCGTTGAAGGTCTCGTACAAGGGCGCTCAATGATATGGCGCAGCTGACACGACGACAGTTTATCCAGGCCTCCGCGCTCGCTTCGCTGGCCGGCATCGCCGGCCCTGCCGGTGCGGGCGATGCCAGCGGGGCCGGCGGGGCGACGCACAGTTCCGACACGGCCGCGAATGCCGCGGCACTTGCCGCTGCCTCGGAACCCGACGTCCCCCTGCGCTGGCTCGAAGGCGCCGCTCCAGCGCTGTCGCTTGGCACGACCTTTACCGTTCCGTGGCCGCGCGGCCAACAGAAACAACAGCAAACCTTCGTCCTCGCCAGCGCTGCCGGTGAACACCCCATGCAAAGCTGGCCGCTCGCCTATTGGCCCGACGGCTCGCTGAAGTGGACCGCCCATGCGATGCCGGCCGAGCCCTCCCTCCTCGTCGGCGGCTCCCTGAGCGTCCGGCCCGGCAAGCCCGCTTCCCGTCCTGCCGCCGCCATCGTGGTGCAGGAAGCGCAGGACGCGTTCACGATCGACACCGGCATCATCCGCTGCGTGCTGCCGCGCAGGGGCGAGCAACTGATCCGCAGCATCACGCGCGACGGCAGGTCCATCGCGCAGGCGTGCCGCCTGGTAGCGCTCTGCGACGACCAGCCCGACGCCGGCAACGGCGCCACCCGGCAGCAGCATTTCTCCAGCGCCATCGAACGCACTACTATCGAACAGCGCGGCCCCCTGCGCACCGTCGCGAAGATCGAAGGCCGCCACCGCAGCGCCAACCGCGCCTGGCTGCCCTTCACCGTGCGCCTGTACTTCTACGCTGGCGCCGAACCCATCCGCATCATGCACACCTTCGTGTTCGACGGAGACGAAAACAAGGACTTCCTGCGCGGGATCGGCCTTCGCTTTGAAGTTCCCATGCGCGACGCCCCGCACGACCGGCACGTGCGCTTCAGCGGCGGGGACGGCGGCCTGTGGGGTGAAGGCGTGCGCGGGCTGACTGGCTTGCGCCGCGATCCCGGCGCAGCGTTCCGCCAGGCCCAGGTAGCCGGCCTGCCCGTGCCGCCGCTAGGGCAAATGAACAAGCAGGTCAGCGAACGCCTGCAACTGATCCCTGCCTGGGGCGACTACACGCTGTCGCAACTGTCGGCAGACGGTTTCCAGATCCGCAAGCGCACCAAGCCTGGCCACGGCTGGATCAACGCCGCGTGGGGCCGTCGCGCCGCCGGTTGCGGTTACGTCGGCGGCGCCAGCGGCGGCGTCGTATTCGGCCTGCGCGACTTCTGGCAGCGTCACCCCACCCAGCTCGACATCCGCAGCGCCCACACGGAAAAAGCCGAAGTGACGATGTGGATGTGGTCTCCCGACGCCCAGGCCATGGACCTGCGCTTCTATCACGACGGCATGGGCATGGAAACCCACGAGCAGGAACTGGAAGGCCTGGAGATCACTTACGAGGATTACGAAAAAGGCTTCGGCACACCGGTCGGCGTGGCACGCAGCAGCGAGATCACGCTGTGGGCGCTGGCCGCGACGCCGCAGCGCGAGCAGATGGTGCGCATGGCCGCCGCCGTGCAAACCCCGCCGCAACTGGTGGTCTCGCCCGCCCGCTACCTGGCGACCGGCGTGTTTGGCCCGATGTGGGACCTGCCCGACCGCTCCTGCCCCGCCCGCGCGGAGCTCGAAAATGAGCTGGACAAGCGCTTCGACTTCTACCGCAACGAGGTCGAACAGCGCCACTGGTACGGCTTCTGGGACTACGGCGACGTCATGCACACCTACGATGCCGACCGCCACACCTGGCGCTACGACGTCGGCGGCTACGCCTGGGACAATTCCGAACTGTCGCCCGACCTGTGGCTCTGGTACTCATTCCTTCGCACCGGCCGAGCCGATATCTTCCGCCTGGCCGAAGCCATGGCGCGCCACACCAGCGAAGTGGACACCTACCATCTGGGCCGCTTCGCCGGCCTAGGCTCGCGCCACAACGTGCAGCACTGGGGCTGCAGCGCCAAGCAGCTGCGTATCAGCCAGGCCCTGTACCGCCGCTACTATTACTACCTGACAGCCGACGAACGCATCGGCGACATCATGCGGGAACTGCTGGATGCCGACGCCAGCCTGGCCGCCGTCGACCCGCTGCGCAAACGCGCCGGCGCGCTGCAAGGACCGTACACGGCGCGCGCCAGTTTCGGCACCGACTGGAGCTCGCTGGCCGGCACCTGGCTGGTGGAATGGGAGCGCACCGGCGACAAGCGCTGGCGCGACATGCTGCTGGCCGGGATGCGCGACATCGCCGCCATGCCGCAAGGCTTTTTCAGCGCCAATGCCATGGGCTACGACCGCAGCAGCGGCCATCTGCACAACACCCAGGGCGGCAAAGTCACCGCCAGCCACCTGAACGTCGCCTTCGGCGCGCCGGAAATCTTCGCCGAACTGATTGCAATGCTCGACCAGCCGCGCTTCGAGCAAGCGTGGCTGCGCTACTGCGCCCTCTACAACGCAAATCCTGCGGAGCAGCAACGCGAACTTGGCGGGCCGCATGGCGGCACCAATGCCTTGCGGGTCGGCCATTCGCGCCTGACTGCCTACGCGGCCTGGCGCCGCAACGATGCGGAACTTGCGCGCAGGGCGTGGCAGGAGTTCTTCAGCGGCCGCACGCCAGCGCTGCGCTGCACCACGATCAAGGGTCCCGACGTGCTGG
This sequence comes from Pseudoduganella sp. R-34, assembly GCF_049904655.1. Classification (NCBI taxonomy): domain Bacteria; kingdom Pseudomonadati; phylum Pseudomonadota; class Betaproteobacteria; order Burkholderiales; family Oxalobacteraceae; genus Pseudoduganella; species Pseudoduganella sp. R-34. Next base: position 1,916,959 of record NZ_CP184572.1, on the reverse strand, counting down.
TGCCGGTCAGCGAAGTGCCATGGATGACCACCAACGACACCGCGCAATGGGGCCTCGCGGCTATCCAGAACCTGGCGCTCGCTGGCGCACAGCTTCCAACCAAATCATAACAAGCCAACGAGACATGAAGACCAGATTACTTGCAGCGCTGCTGGCAGCTGCGCTTTCCGGCCACGCCCTGGCCGACGGCCGTTCCACCGTCAACTTCGACGCCGGCTGGCGTTTCCTGAAGGCGGACGCCAAAGGGGCGGAGAAGCAGGCCTTCAACGACGGCAAATGGCGCACCCTGGCTGTGCCGCATGACTGGAGCATCGAAGGTCCGTACGACCAGGCCAATCCCAGCGGCCGTGGCGGCGGCTACCTGCCCGCCGGCGTCGGCTGGTACCGCAAGACATTCACGCTCCCCCAATCGGAAGCTAAGCGCCGCGTGCGCATCGAAATCGATGGCGTCATGTCCAACAGCGAAGTCTGGATCAACGGCAAACTGCTTGGAAAGCGTCCTTACGGCTACAGCAGCTTTGCCTACGACCTGACGCCCCACCTCAGGTTCGGCAAAGGCCAGTCCAACACCATCGCCGTACGTGCCGACAACTCCGCCCAGCCGGCCTCGCGCTACTACACTGGCGCCGGCATATACCGGCACGTACGGCTCGTCAGCACCGAGGCCGTGCAATTCGGCGACGGCGGCGTGTATGTCACCACGCCTGAAATCAGTGCCGCTGGCGCGAAGCTCGCCCTGCGTTCCGACGTCCGCAACACCGGCAGCGCCGCCGGCGAATACACGCTGCAGGTAACCATCTACGACCCCGATGGCAAGGCGGTGCAGGACGGCGAGGTGCGCCGGCAAATCGCTGCCGGCGCCTCCGCCGACATCGCGCTGGACCTCCCAGTGGCCGCGCCGCAGCGCTGGTCGCTCGAATCGCCAAAGCTGTACCGCGCCGTGGCCACGCTGCGCAATGGCGGCACGGTGCTGGACCAGCACACCAGCACCTTTGGCATCCGCGATTTCCGGTTCGATGCCGATACCGGATTCTGGCTGAACGGCGTCAACCTCAAAATCAAAGGCGTTTGCCTGCACCATGATGCCGGCGCTCTGGGCGCTGCCGTGCCGCTGGATGCGTGGCGGCGCCGTTTCGAGCTGCTGCGCGAGGCGGGCGTCAACGCCATCCGCACTTCGCACAATCCCGTGGCGCCGGAATTCCTGGACCTGGCCGACCAGATGGGCTTCCTGGTCATGGACGAGACCTTCGATACCTGGAACGAAGCAAAGCACAACGGCGAGCAAGGCTACAACCGCTTCTTCACCGACTGGTGGGAAGCCGATACCCGCGCCATGGTTCTGCGCGACCGCAACCACCCGAGCATCATCCTGTACAGCGTGGGCAACGAGATCCACGACAACCTGGACAACCCGGAAGGCTTCCGCAAGTACAAGCAGCAGCAGGACCTGGTGCACCAGCTGGACCCGACACGCCCCGTCACCATGGCGCTGTTCCGCCCCGGCCTATCCAAGGTGTATGAGAACGGCTTTGCCGAAATGATGGATATCGTCGGCCAGAACTACCGCGAGAACGAACTGGTGGCGGCGCACAAGGTCAAGCCGGCGCGCAAGGTGATCGGCACCGAAAACAACCATGCCCTTTCAGCCTGGCTGGCGTTGCGCGACAATCCTTTCATGGCGGGCCAGTTCCTGTGGGTCGGCTTCGACTACCTGGGCGAGGCCGATTGGCCGATGACGACCTACGACCAGGGCCTGTTCGACCGCGCCGGCAACTGGAAGCCGCGCGGCCTGCAGCGTCGCAGCTGGTGGTCCAGCAAGCCGGTGGTGCATATTGTGCGCAGCCAGGATAACGGCGGCGTCGGGCCGCTGCGCGCTGACTGGACCCCGACCGACATCCATACCTACGACGATGCCAAGGTCCAGGTCTACAGCAATGCCGAGGAGGTCGAACTGTTCCTCAACGACGCTTCGCTGGGCGTGAAAGCCAAACCGAAGAACGATTCCCCGCGCCAGTGGGACGTCACGTTCGCCCCCGGCAAACTGCGCGCCGTGGCGCGGAACGGCGGCAAGGAAGTGGCCTCGGACGAGCTGCAGACCGCCGACGCGCCTGCGCGCATCGAGCTCACCACCAGCCGCAGCGAGTTGGGCGATGGTTTCGACGACGCGGCCTTCGTCTGGGCGCAGGTTGTCGATGCCAAAGGCGTCCCCCATCCGAATGCCACGGCCGCCATCACCTTCAGCATTGACGGTCCCGGCATGTTGGCTGCCGTCGATAATGGCGATAACACGAGCCACGATTCCTACCAGTCCAACCAGTGCAAACCGCAGTTTGGCCGCTGCCTGGCGGTAGTGAAAGCCAGCGCCGCCAACGGTGCCATCACGCTGCGGGCTTCCGCTCCGGGCATCGCAGCGGGGTCCGTCAGCATCGCGGCGGGGAGGAAATGATGCCCGCGCCACGCCTTGCTGCCACCATCCTGCTTGCCGCCGGCACGTTCGCACAGGCTGCAAGCGCCGCTGCGCCGCAGCCCCGGCACTTCGCTTTCGGCGACGCCCCCGTTGCCGCCAGGAGCGCCGCTGTCATTGCCGTTACTCCCGATATGGCCTACACCGCTGCGCACGGCTACGGCTTCGAACCCGGTGCGGCGCCCGGCGGCGGCAAGCCGTTCTACTTTTCAGTCGACCTGCCCGAAGGCAGCTACAAGGTCACCGTCAGGCTTGGCGGCGCCGCTGCCGCCAGCACCACGGTCAAGGCCGAGCTGCGCCGCCTGATGCTGGAGAACGTGCAGACGGCCCCCGGCCAGTCTCAGGTCAAGACTTTCGCCGTCAATATCCGCACTCCCCCCATCGCCGCAGCAAACGATGTCGCCGCCGGCGAAGTCCAGTTGAAAGTCCCGCGCGAGACCGTGCAGGAGGCCTGGGCCTGGGATAACCGCCTGACGCTTGAATTCAATGGCAACAACCCATCGCTGCAATCGCTGGATATCGAGCCGGCAAACGGCCGCACGGTTTTCCTGCTTGGAGATTCGACGGTCAGCGACCAGCCGCAGGAGCCGTATAGCAGCTGGGGCCAGATGTTGCCCCGCTTCTTCAAGCCGGGCAGCGTCGCAGTCGCCAACTATGCCGAGTCGGGCGAAACCTACCGCGATTCGCTGGCGCGGCGCCGGCTCGACAAGGTCCTGAGCCAGCTCCATCCGGGCGACGTGGTGCTGATGCAGTTCGGGCACAACGACCAGAAGCAGATCAAGGATGGCAAGGGCGCTCCTTTCACTACCTACAAGGAAGAGATCCGCGAGTACGTGCAAGCCATCCGCAAGCGTGGCGGCCTGCCCGTCATCATTTCGCCGATGGAGCGCCGCAACTTCGACGCCAGCGGCAAGATCGTCCCTTCCCTCGCCGACTATGCCGAGGCGGCGCGCCAGTCCGCGACGGAACTGAAGACGCCCTTCATCGACCTGAACGCGATGAGCAAGGTGTTTTACGAAGCGCTCGGCCCTGAAGGTTCGAAGGCGGCCTTTGCTTCCCCTGCTCCCGGCAAGATCGACAACACCCACCACAATAACTACGGCAGTTACGAGCTGGCCAGGCTGGTGATCAAGGGCATTCGCGACAACCGGCTTCCTCTGCAAACCGATATCGCTTCCGATGTCGCGGTCATCGACCCAGCCCATCCTGCGCCGCCCGAACGCTTTGCCGTCCCGGCCAGCCCGAACCGGGCCACAGAACGGCCACCTGGCGACGATGCCAATGCCGGCGACGCCTGGCTGTTCGCCTATTTCACCGGCAATGGAGTAGACGGCCTGCACTTCGCCAGCAGTACTGACGGCTACCGTTGGGAGAAAGTCGGCTTCGGGCGCAGCTACCTGGCGCCGAAGGTGGGCAAGGCAAAACTGATGCGCGACCCGTGCATCGTGCGCGGTCCGGACGGCACTTACCACATGGTCTGGACCAGCGGCTGGAACGAAAACAATATCGGCTACGCCTCTTCGAAAGACCTGGTCAACTGGTCGGCGCAGAAGGAGCTGCCGGTGATGGCTCACGAACCCGGCGTTCTGAATACCTGGGCGCCGGAAATCGTGTGGGACGCAAAGCGCAGCGAGTTCCTGCTGTTCTGGGCTTCCACCGTGCCGGGCAAGTTCCCTGCGCCGGCAGCCTCGCCGGAAGGCAAGTACAACCACCGCATGTACGCCACCACTACGAAGGACTTCGTCACCTTTACGCCCACCCGGTTGTTCTACGATCCCGGTTTCAGCGTGATCGACGCGACCTTCCTGCGTGCGGACGGCCGCAACCTGCTGCTGGTGAAGGATGAAACCAGTGTCCCGGCCCACAAATACCTTCAACTGGCCGATGCGCCCGACCTGCAAGGGCCCTTTGGCACGCTCGGCAAGCCCTTCACCCCGCCCGGCCTCTGGGTCGAGGGACCAACCGCCATCAAGGCCAACGGCGAATACCTGGTCTACTACGACGCCTACCAGGCCAAGCGCTATGGCGGCATGCGCTCGCGCGACCTGGTCAACTGGGAGGACGTCAGCGATCGCATGCACTTCCCCGACGAGGGCACGCTGCAGCGCATGCGCCACGGTACCGTATTCGCCGCACCGGCCAGCGCCATCGCGGCGCTCAACGCGGCAGCCGGACCGGCTACCACGGTCGCGAGCTCCCAGAATTACGAAGCGCGCGTGCCTTACCAGAGCTATTTCGCCGACTACCTGGCGCTGTGCAAGGGCCGGCCGGCGGAGCTGATCTTCATCGGCGATTCGATCACCGAGCAATGGCGCTGGGGCGCGGGCGCTCCGGTCTGGAAGCAGCGCTTCGAAGACCGCGCCTTTGATTTCGGCCTTGGCGCCGACAAAACCCAGCACGTGCTGTGGCGCCTGCAGAACTTCGACCTGTCCTTCCTGAAGCCGAAAATTGCCGTGCTCATGATCGGCACCAATAATGTTGGCGATTCGCCGGAAGACATTGCCGCCGGTGTGCGCGCCGTGATTGCAGCGATCCAGGACAAATTCCCCGGCGTGAAAGTAGTCCTGTGCAGCATCCTGCCCAATGCGCGCGCCAACGACAAGATGGCCGCCGCCAACAAGCTTCTGGTGCCAATGGCCGACGGGCGCAATGTGCTCTACCTCGACCTGGCATCGAAATTCACGCCTGAAGGCGACAACTGGAAAGGCCTGAGCCGCGACAAGCTGCACCTGACCACCGAAGGCTACGCCACGTGGGCGGCCGAACTGGAATTCCTGCTCTCCACCATTGCCGCCGCCAAGCCATGACATTCCGCACACTCCCCTGCCTTACCCTGATGGCCGCCTGCGTGGCGGCAGCTGTCGCGCAGGCGGCGCCGTCACAGCGCAGCGTCTACGACTTCAATCCCGGATGGCGCCTGCTGGTGGGCGACCCTGCCGGCGCCAGCCAGCCCGGCTTCGACGACCAGGCATGGAAGCCGGTTACGCTGCCGCGCGCCTGGAATGAGGACGACGCCTTCAAGAAGGACATCGCCGACCTTTCCACCGGCATCGCCTGGTACCGCAAGTCTTTCCGCCTTCCGCCCGGATCTGCCGGCGGCAAGGTCTTCCTCGAGTTCGAAGGCGTGCGGCAGGCGGCGGAGGTGTATGTCAATGGCAAGCAGTTGATCCTGCATGAAAATGGCGTGATGGCGTTTGGCGTCGACATCAGCGATGCCATCCGGCCTGGCGACAATGTGATCGCCGTCCGCACGGACAACGCCTGGGATTATCGAGAGAAGGCCAGCAACCAGCGCTTCCAGTGGTCGGACAAGAACTTCAACGCCAACTACGGCGGCATCCCGAAGAACGTCCGCCTGCACGTGGCGGGCAAGCTTTACCAGACCTTGCCCCTCTACTCGTCGCTCGGCACCACTGGCGTGTATGTCTATGCCAAGGGCATCAACGTCGCGGCGCGCACGGCCAATATCCACGCCGAATCACAGGTCCGCAATGAAACGGGACGGCCGCGCACTTTCGCCTATGAGGTGAAAGTGCGCGACCGTGACGGCAGGCAGGTAGCCAGCTTCAACGGCCCGGTGCAGACGCTTGCCGCCGGCGCCACCGGCACCGTCAGCGCCGGAGGTCGTGTCGAACAACTGAACCTGTGGAGCTGGGGCTACGGCTACCTGTACGACGTCGATACGACGCTCAAGGTCAACGGCAAGGCGGTCGACACCGTGCGCACCCGCACCGGCTTTCGCAAGACCGAATTCGACTTCGGTGTAGTCAAGCTGAACGACCGCGTAATCCAGCTCAAGGGATACGCCCAGCGCACCTCCAATGAATGGCCGGCGGTGGGCATGTCCGTGCCGCCCTGGCTGAGCGACTACAGCAACCGCCTGATCGTCGAAGGCAACGGCAACCTGGTGCGCTGGATGCACACCACGCCGTGGAAGCAGGACGTTGAATCGCTCGATCGCCTGGGCATCATGCAGGCCATGCCGGCTGGCGATTCCGAAGCCGACGTGACGGGGCGCCGCTGGGAACAGCGCATCGCCCTCATGCGCGACGCCATCATCTACAACCGCAACAATCCAAGCATCGTCTTCTACGAATCCGGCAACCGTGGCGTTTCGGACGAGCATATGCAGGAGATGAAAGCGCTGCGCAACCAGTTCGATCCGCACGGCGGCCGCGCTTCCGGCAGCCGCGACATGCTGGGCAGCCGCTTCAACGAATACGGCGGCGAAATGCTCTACGTGAACAAGAGTGCGCGCCAGCCTTTCTGGTCGATGGAGTATTCGCGCGACGAAGCGCTGCGCAAGTATTGGGACGATTTCTCCCCGCCTTTCCACAAGAACGGCGATGGTCCCCTGCACAAAGGGAAAGACGCCAGCGCCTACAACCGAAACCAGGACACGCACGCCATCGAGGACGTGCTGCGCTGGTACGACTATTACGCCGAACGTCCTGGCACCGGGCGCCGCGTCAACAGCGGCGGCGTGAATATCGTGTTCTCGGACACCAATACCCATCATCGGGGCGCGGAGAACTACCGCCGCAGCGGCGAGGTCGACGCCATGCGCATTCCGAAGGACGGCTACTTTGCCCACCAGGTCATGTGGGATGGCTGGGTCGATGTCGAGAAGCCGCGGCTCCATATCATCGGTCACTGGAACTACGCCCCTGCGACAAAGAAGGACGTCACGGTCGTCTCCAGCGCGGCGGAAGTCGAACTGCTGCTGAACGGACGCTCCCTTGGCAGGGGCCAGCGCAGCGCCGGCTTCCTGCATACCTTCCCTTCCGTGGCCTACGAAGCGGGCGAGCTGAAAGCCATCGGTTACTCGACCGACGGCAGGCCGGTCGCCGAGGCGACTTTGCACACAGCCGGAGCGCCGGTCGCGCTGCGCCTGAAGGCCGTCACCGGTCCTGGCGGCATGCGCGCCGACGGGGCAGACATGGCCCTGTTCGAAGTGGAAGCCATCGACGCCGAAGGCCGCCGCAACCCGGTCGCGCTGGACATGGTCGACTTCAGGCTGGAAGGGCCGGCCGAATGGCGCGGCGGCATCGCGCAAGGTCCGGACAATTACATCCTCAAGACCAGCCTCCCCGTCGAGGGCGGCGTCAACCGAGTCCTGGTGCGCAGCACGACCCGGCCCGGCGCCATCACCCTGCGCGCCAGCGCCCAGGGAATGCAGCCAGCAGCCGTCACACTGCAATCGCATGCGGTTCCACAGCAAGGCGGGCTGGTTGTCGGCAGCGCCGCTGACGGCCTGCCCTCCTACCTGGAACGCGGCCCGACGCCGGCCGGTCCATCGTTCAAGGTGTCGCGCGTATCGGTCGGCGTGGCCAGCACCACGGCAGGCAGCAACGACGCGGCCGCCGCCAGGACCATCGACGACGACGAGACCACCGGCTGGACCAGCAGCCAGGAGGCGGGCAAACGCTGGATCGCTTATGAGCTGGAAAATCCTGCCACGCTGACGGCAGCCAGCCTGCGCCTGTCCGGCTGGCGCGAGCGCAGCTACCCGATCCGCATCACGGTCGATGGTCAAGAAGTGTTTGCCGGCGACACGCCGAAAAGCCTGGGCTACGTCACCTTGCCATTGCGGCCGGTCCACGGCTCCAGCGTAAAAATCGAACTGACCGGGCCCACGGTGGACAGCGACGCCCTGAAATTGATCGAAGTCGACGCGAACGCCGTGCCGGATACCGGCGCCAATCGCGCGCCACGCGGCGTGCTGTCGATTATCGAGGCAGAGTTCTACGAAAAATCGAGGAAATAAGCACTGCGGCTCGCGGCCGCAGTGCTTTCCCCGCTTACTTGCGGGTGACCAGCTGCAGCGAGCTGTCGTTGATTTCGAACTTGTGCGATTTCAGCATGTTGATGACTTCCGCACCGGCCAGCAGCACCGGCCCATACCCGTGAGCAGCGAACACATTGATCGGGCGGTAATAATAAAAGGCAGGATCGAATCCCATGCCGGTACCGACGCAAGTGCCCTCCACCTGACCCTTGGCGTTGACTTTGGTGGCGACAGCATTCCAGGCCAGCATGACGGCCGGAGCGTAAGCCATGCGGTCGACATAGCCCTTGTTGATGGCGCGCGCCATCGAATAGGCGTAGATGGCGGTGGCGGAGGTTTCGAGATAGCTGTCCGGGCGGTCCAGCAGCTGGTGCCAGAAGCCGGTGCCATCTTGGTATGACGTCAGGCCCTTGACGTGCGCGCGCAATTGCTTGAGTACCGCCTCGCGTCCCGGATGGTCTTCCGGCAGAACGTCCAGCACTTCCACCATCGTCATCACCGCCCAGCCGTTGGCGCGGGCCCAGTGGAATTCCGGATGTACCTCCATGCCTTGCACCCAGCCGTGCATGTAGATACCCTTCTGGGGATTGAACATGCGCTGCGAAAACTGCAGGATCTGCTTGACCGACTCGTCGAAGTATTTGCGCTCGCCGGTCAGCTTGCCCAACTGCGCCCAGGCCGGCACGCCCATGAACATATCGTCCAGCCAAAGGGTATCTGGCTGTGGGCGCAAACGTGCCAGCGTACCGTCGGCCAGTCGATGCTCCTTGCTGCCGATGAAATTACGGCAGGCATCGAGCAGCGGCGTTACATCAGCTTGCAGGCCGTTGCGCTTGGCCTTGACGAAGGCTGCGCACAGCGCCCCGATATCGTCCAGTGCGTGCGGTTCCAGCGTGCGCAGCACCGGGGACTTGGCTTGCGGATTAGCCTTCAGGCGCGCCAGGGTCGGCCTGGCCAGGCCGGCCAGCAGGGCCACGCGCTTATTGGTGTAATCCACGTAGCGCTGTTCGCCGGTGGCGGCGCCGGCTGCCAGCATGCCCGCGTAGGTGACGCCCCACTCGTAGCTGGTGAGCCGGTAATCGCCCTGGGCGAATACCGTATTGTCGTCGATCTTGCTGAAATCCCTGATCTCCTGCTTGGTGTTCTGGTCGATCACCTTGGCCGGGGTCACCGCGTCGAGGTAGGTGAAGACGCGGTCCAGCACTTTGCTCACGTCCGCCACGGACGGCGCACCGTACGGGGTCGGGTAGTCCGGCTTCATCAGGTGCAGCGGCGCTGTCACGTCGTTGAGCGGAGCTTGCGGGGCAGCATACGCCGGCAACGCCAGCGCAACCAGGATAGCGGTCAGCAGGTGGTTCTTTCGGTTCATTCGTTTGTCTCTCGTTGTTATCACTTCAGCAGGTAAACCTTGAAATCGCGGATCTGCTGGTGCGAATGCGTGCTGCGGAAGCCGAAGTGGCCCTCGCGCAGCGGCTCGGCATCGCGCCAGTTGAAGTATTCTTCGCCGTCCACCGTCATGCGGGTGCAGCCATCGCGCACCGCAATCTCGATGGCATATTCCCTGTTCGGCTGCAGCAGGTGCGCGGCATCGTTGCGCTCCGCCAGCAAGACGCGTTCGCCCTTGCCGTCATATTTACGAAAACGTGTTGTGGTATTGCCGTTGCCGCCAATGCCAGCGTAGTAGAGTGACAGGTTGTCGTATTGCGCGAACGTGCCGTCGCGGGTAAATAGCTTGCGGTTGGCGGGATCGCTGGCCATCCAGAACTGGTTCATGTCGGACAGGCGGTCGTTCGTCCCACCGGCCATGACCACCTTGCGCTTGTAGCTGACCAGGATATCGCCCTTCAGCTTTGGCTTGAACCACAGCGTGGCGTCGCCCGGCAGGTCCATGACCAACCGGCCCTTGGCGGCGCCGATGCGAGCCGCCGGCGCCCTGGATGCGCCGCGCCTGTACTCCGCCTGCCACTGCGCCAGTCCCCTAGTGAAATCGTCGGCATACAGCAGCTTCCCGTGCTCGCCGGAAAAGGTGCAGACTTGCGGTTCCCGCTGGGAGAGCCAAGCGGCAACCGGATTTTCGGGCAAGGACTTCAGGGCCGCGACCACGCTTTCGGCATTGAAGCGCGCGCCGGCGTCATTGGTATGCGTACGGGCGTCGGAGAAGAAGGTATTGACCGCTGCAGCCCCCAGGCGCCGGTAGCCGTCGCTGACCGTCATGGTGAGGTCTGCGAACAATGCGCCTTCGCGCGCAGCGACTTCGCGGTCCCATTCGGCAAAATTGGCAAAGTCGCGTCCCTGCTCCCAGGCATCCCGGTGCGGCACAGGCGACAGCAGCACCACGCGCGCTCCGCGCGCCTTCGCGTCCTGCACGTAGCGCGACATATACCAGCCGAAGGTATGCACTTGTTCCTGGCTGCCGTCCGGGCGTGTATCGGTGACGGTTTCCGGACCGGTACCGGGGGCCGATGCCCTGTTCTTGTTGGCCGGGTCGCCGATGCGGCCGCCATCGTTGTGGCCGAACTGGATCAACAACACATCTCCGGTCTTCAACTGGCCCAGCACGCGCTCCCAGCGTCCTTCGGTGAAAAAGGTGCGGCTGCTGCGTCCGCCTATCGCATGGTTCACGACGTTCACACGCGAAGTATCGAAGTAAGGCGCGATGCGTTCACCCCAGCCGATGGCGCCGTTCTGGCCGCCGCTCCGGACGGTGGAATCGCCCACGATGAAAATGCTGGGCAGGCGCGGATCGCGCGGCTGCTCGCCCTTGATCCTGGCGGCATCCACCACCGGACGCTCGTCCTCGGCGGCGGCGATGCTGTCCGCGCGCGGCGACAGCGCGGCAAGCAGCATCGGGAGCCGCAGCGCCTTGATGCCCGCCACCACGGTGCGCGCATTCAGTTCGGCGCCGGCAAGGTTGGTATGCACCCGCTCATCCGGCGTCACCTGCGGGAACAGCTTCGTCACCTCGTCGCGGCCCAGCGCATCGTACTGGCGCGCCACCTGTTCGTTCAGGTCGATGAAACCCACATTCTGCTGGCGCGCCACCGCCTCCGCCCAGCCGGCGTAATCGCCGCGGGCCCGCGCCACGCGGCCTTCCGCATCCCAGGCTTTGCGCGGGATCGGCGACGCCACCACCGGCGTCGCGCCGTGCTCGCGGATCGCGGCGATGTACATGCGCAGGTACCAGCCGTAGCTGCGCACCGTTTCGTGCTTGCCGGTCAACAGGTTGTCAATCTCCTGGCTTTCGTCACCAAATCCGCGGATGGTGCCGCGCGCACGCGAGGTATCGTTGATGGCCGAACTGTCGTTGTGCCCGAACTGCATGATTACCACGTCGCCCGGCTTGACCAGCGCCAGCGTGTTCGCCCAGTGACCGCTCGTCAGGTAGGTGCGGCTGCTCAAGCCGCCCACGGCGCGGTTCACCACATTCACCCTGGCAGGATCGAAATAGGCCGCAATCGGATTGCCCCAGCCCCACTGCCCTTGCGGTCCCTTGCCCTGGCCATCGTCGCGGCCATTGCGCACGGTAGAATCCCCGATCAGGATCAGCGACGGCAATGCCGGGTTGCCAGGTTCCGGCAGCGTAACCTGGGCCCGCGCGGGGTCGGTGTTGACGGCAGCGGGAGGCTGCTGTGCGCAACCCGCCAGCAGGAAGATATAGGCGGCGGCGCTGGCAAGCGCCTTCTGGAAGCTGTTCATGCGGCCAATTCTAAGCGAGCGCGTTTCGGCCAAAACGCCCCCGGTTTAAAGAATCAAGAAAATGAGCAATATGATCAAAAGAAAGCGCCGACAATCAAATTCCTTCAACAGGCGATGCAGACCAAGATGAAACGATTGACCACCTGCGCCATGCTGTGCGTGGCGTTTTTCCTCTCCACCACTGCGCAGGCGCAGATCGGCAAGCGCTTCGCTTCCGAGCGCAAGGTCGTCAAGGACCCGGTTACCGGCACCATGCTGACCTTCCTCACCAGCCAGCCGCATGGCGACGCCAAGATCTACCCGACGCACCCTCAATGGACGTCCGACGGGAAATGGCTGGTGTTCCGTTCCAACCGTGTGCGCGGCGAAGCGATGGCCGTCAACGAAGCGACCGGGGACCTGGTGCAGGTGACCGAAGGCGGCTACATTGGCATGCTTAACCTGGCCCGCAAGGCGATGAAGCTGTATTTCATGCGCAAGGACGGCACGCCGGGCCGGGTGCAGATCGTTGAAGTCGACCTGGGACAGGTCCTGGCCGACAGCCAGGCAGGCGCCATGCAGCCTGCAGCCAGCTACCAGCGCGTGGCAGGGATCACGCCCGCAGAGCTGGAGGCCGGCGGCGACATGGCCTTGGATGCGGACGAGGAATGGGTCTATTTCAGGGTCGGCAAAGAGGCTGCAGCCCCCCACCTGAAGCCAGGCACCAGGATCGAACCCAATTTCGGCCCGCGCAATATGGGCGCCGGGCCGAACGGCATCGCGCGCATGAACCTGCAGACGGGAGAAATCCGCCACGTAGTGTCGGTCCCCTTCCAGATCGGCCATATCCAGGCCAACCTGTGGCAGGCGGGCGAGATCGTCTTCTGTTGGGAGACCGGCGGCAAGTCGCCGCAGCGCACCTGGACCGTGCAGGCCGACGGCAGCGGCTTGCGCCCGCTGTATCCGGAAGCGCCGTATGAATGGGTAACGCACGAGGCCGTGATCGGCAAAGACGAGGTGGCGATGGCCATCATGGGCCATCGGCCCGTGGCGGGCGGCGGAGGCGGTGTCGCGGCGCCGGCCACCGGTGTGTATGGCGCAAATCCGGGCCAGGATGCCGGCTGGGGCAACAGTGGCACCCGCGAAAAGCCAACCGGCCTTGCCATCGTCAACCTGCGCACCCGTGAAATGACCATCGCCGGCCAGACGCCTTCAGGCAGCGGCCTGTGGCACGTGCATGGCTCACCCGACGGCCGCTTCGCCGTCGGCGATGACTTCAGCCGCAGCCTTTACCTGATCGACCGCCGTACGCGCGAGATGATCATGCTGACCACCGGCCACAAGGACACCGCCCAGGACCATCCCCATCCGACCTTCAATGCCGACGGGACGAAGATCGAGATCCAGTCGGCCATGCTGTCGGCCGACGGGCGCTCCATGAATATCGTGGTGGTGCCCGTACCCGAGGAATGGCTGAAGCGGAAATGACGCGTAGCGCCGCCTCAGTCGAGAGGCGTCACCGTCACCGCGCGCAGCTCGTACGGCGTGCCCTCCAGCTGGAAGCCGATGCGTCCCTCGCGCGGCGCCGCCCCGCTGATGCGGTTCTGCAGCACGCCGTTGATGGTCACTTCGATCACGCCGTCGCGGCTGACGATATCGGCGGCATTCCACTCCCCTGCCGGCTTCTCGCTGGCTGGCGCAATATGTGCCTTGAGCGCCGGCTTGTCGCCGGTCAGTGGTTCGGCGAAGCTGGCGCCCGCCATCGGCAGCAGGTCGCCCACAGCGCCGAACTTGGTCTGGACCTGCTGGCTCAGAGGCCAGACGCGGTCCAGCGGGCCGTCGCTGATGTGCAGCAGCACGCCGCCGTTGCCGGTCTTGCCCGGCCAGCGCCATTCCACGTGCAGCTTGTAGTTGCGGTAGCTGGCCTTGGTCGCCAGGAAGCCGAGCGGCGAACCGCTGGCCGCAATAACGCCGCCCGGCTGAACGTTGAATACGCTGTCGATCGCCGCCGAGGGCTCCGTGCGCAACTCCCAGCCGCTGAAATCGCGGCCATTGAACATATCGGCTGCCGCCGCGCTGCCGGCCAGTGCCAGCGCCAAAGCCGCAACAAGAATTCGTCGATTCACCACCTGGACTCCCTATGAAGAAAACACTGCTGTTCCTGATCCTGTCCGCCGGCGCCCTGCTCGCGCAAGCCGCCGAAATGCCATTGTGGCCCGAAGGCGTGCCGGGTGCACGCAATATCGGCGCCGAAGTGCGCAAGGACGGCTATATCTCCAATACCAGCGTGCCGACGCTGACCGTGGTACCCGCCGCAATCGACCGCCCCAACGGCACTGCCGTCATCATTGCGCCGGGCGGGGGCTACGTGCGGCAGTCCGCCATGCGCGAAGGTGTCCAATATGCCAACTGGCTCAGCACCCTCGGCGTCACCAGCTTCGTACTGAATTACCGGATGCAGGAGTTCGGCCATCCGGCCCCGCTGCAGGACGTGCTGCGCGCAGTCCGCCTGGTGCGCTCGCGCGCCGCAGAATTCGGCATCGACCCGAACCGCATCGGCATCATGGGCAGTTCCGCCGGTGGCCACCTGGCGGCCAGCGCGGGCACCCTGTTCGACCATCCCGCCGGCCGCACCGGCGCAGCGCTCGACGCCGTCAGCGCGCGGCCTGACTTCTTGGTCCTGATGTACCCGGTGATCACGCTGGACGGCCCCGCCGCCCACCACGGTTCTCGCAAAGCCTTGCTTGGCGCGGCGCCGTCGCCGGAGCTGGTCGAGCTGATGTCGCTTGAGAAGCAGGTCACGCCGCGCACGCCGCCGACGCTGCTGATCCACACCCAGGCCGACCAGTCGGTGCCGGTCGAGAACAGCATCCTGTTCTACCAGGCCCTGACCCGCCACAAGGTGCCGGCTGAAATGTATTTGTTCGAACAGGGCTCGCACGGCATGGGCATGCGCGACAACCTTGGCACGGCTTCGGCCTGGCCAAGGCGCGCCGAGGAGTGGCTGCGCGCACGCGGCCTGCTGGCGACGCCTCAAGCGAAGTAGAACATCGGCTGCAGGGGCCATTCGCGGGGACGGTTGCCGGGCACCGTCTCCATCAGGTCAGCCATGCAATCCCACCATTTGCGCATGACAGGCTGCTGCGGCAGCGCATCGATGCTGTGGTCCGGCCTGAGCTTGAGGACCGCAAACAGGTGCAGCGTCTCTTCGTCAAGGAAGATCGAATAGTCGTAGATGCCGGCCTCTCCCAGCGCCTGCGCCAGGTCCGGCCACAGTTCATCGTGGCGGCGGCGGTATTCTTCCACCATGCCAGGTTTCAGCTTCATGCGGAATGCTCGTGTCGTCGTCATGTCTTGTCCTGCTCCTCAAAACTCTTTTTCGATGGATCCGCCCTCGGCGCAGCCGGGCGCACGATGAAGCTCCCTTGCGGCAGGCCTTGCACGCCGCGGGCGTCTTCCATCTCGAGCGGCGCACCCAGCTCGAGCCGGCTGTTGGTGATGCTCCAGTCGTCGATATCGTACAAATGGCCGCCGTTGGCAGCCTGGATTTCCAGCTTGTCGAGGGTAAAGCGCTGCAGCGGCGCCTCCTTGTAGCCACTGACTTCAAAGGCCGTGGCAGCGCCGGTGGCCTTGATATTCCTGATCTCCACGTCGTGGAAATGCGCGATGCCTTTTGCGCGCGGCACCGGCGTCGCCAGCACTTTCCAGTACGGCGGCACGTCTTTCATCCCGGGCGGTATGGCGGCATAGCTGTAGCTGGGGTTCCAGTTCATCGTGATGCGCAGCACCACCGCAACGTTCTTCATCGTGAAGTCGTGCAGGCGCAGGTTCTCGCCGAAGCCTCCGCGTGTGTGGGCCGACTTGAACAGGATGCCGACGGGTACAGCGCGCTCCACGGTGATGTTGTAGGCCTCCACATTGCGGAAACCGCCTGCGGTTTCGCTGCCGAACGTGATGCCGGCGGCGCCGTCGCGCACGATGGAATTGCGAATGACCACGTCTTCCGTCGGCCGCGCTACACGCTGGCCGTCCGAGTCGCGGCCAGCCTTCATGCAGAGTGCATCGTCGTTGACGGCGATATCGGCGTTCTGCACCAGCACCTTGCGCGACGAATCGATGTCGATGCCGTCCGTCGACGGCCCGCGCCCGCCTTCATTGTTGCGGATGGTGACACCGTCCACCGTCACGTTTTCCGAATAGCAGATATGCAGGGTCCAGAAGCCGGATCGGCGCAGATGCAGGCCACCGCCCACCTTGACGTCCTTGCTGTCGAAGACCTGCACCAGGCGCGGGCGCCGGGCATCGTAATCGGACGCCCAGCGCAGGCCGCGCGGCTCATATTGCTTGCGCAGCGTCCAGTAGCTGTCCCAGAAAACCTTGCCGTCGCCATCGATCGTGCCCTCGCCTTCAATCGCCGCGCCCTTCTGCCCATAGACGTTGACCAGCGCGGCCGGCCAGCTCATTTCGATGCCGGCAATGCGGGTCGGCAGGACGGGATAATCCTCGATGCGCTGGGACCCGAGCAAGGTCACGCCCTTGCCGATGTTCAGCGTGACGCCGGATTTGACGAAAATCGAGCCGGTCAGGTAAGTTCCGGGCCGGAAGCTGACGGTGCCGCCGCCCTTCGACGCGGCAACATCGATAGCGCGCTGGATGGCGACCGTGTCCAGCGTGACACCGTCGCCTTTCGCACCAAATTCGGCCACGGTGGCGGCACTTGCCGCGTGCGCAGCGCCGCAGGCCTGGGCCAGGACCAGCAGTACGGCGGCAAGGTAGCGCAGCACGCCTTAAACGATGCCGCTGCTGCTGGCGCCGGCCTTGGCCGGGCGACGCACCGCCGCCTGTTCGCGATAGCCTGAAGCACGGTATGCTCCCACCGGATCGATTGCGCCGCCGGAGCGCAACCTTGCCATGGCCAGGATCGGGCTGACGTCCGTGCGGTAAGCCTGCTTCAGCGTCTGCGCCGACTGCAGCACGTCGTTCGCTTCCTGGTAGCGGCGCAGCGCCGCGCGGTCGACCAGGGCAGCCTGCACGAAAGCGCGCTGCACTTCAGCCGCGCTGTTCATCAGGCTTTCGATCGGGTCGGTCACATTGTGCGACTGGTCCAGCATATAGGCCGGCTGCAGTGCAGCATCGCGCTGCGCGGCATCGGCCAGCTCGTTAAATACCAGGAACAGCTGGAAAGGGTTGATGCTGCCAGAATCCAGGTCGTCGTCGCCGTACTTGCTGTCGTTGAAGTGGAATCCGCCCAGTTTGCCGAACTGCGCCAGCCGCGCCACGATCATTTCGATATTGGTATTTGGCGCGTGGTGGCCCAGGTCGACCAGGCATTTCGCCTTCTCGCCCAGTTGCTGCGCGCAGGCGAAACTGGTACCCCAGTCGGCGATGGTGGTGGCGTAGAAGGCCGGCTCGAACAGCTTGTGCTCGATGAATACCCGCCAGTCCGCCGGCAGCGCGCCGTAGATGTCGCGCATGCTGTCCAGGTAACGCTCCAGCGCCCCACGCAGGTTATGCTGCCCCGGGAAGTTGGCGCCATCGCCCACCCACACCGTCAGCGCCTTCGAACCCAGCGCCTTGCCAAGCTCAATGCATTCGATATTGTGCGCAACGGCCTGCGCGCGTGCTTCGGCACTCTGCGCAGTCAGGCTGCCGTACTTGTAGCTGTGCTGCTGGCCCGGCTGGTCCTGGAAGGTATTTGAGTTGACAGCATCGAAGCCAAGGCCGTACGACGCAGCCTGCTCGCGC
The DNA here is from genome assembly GCF_049904655.1 of Pseudoduganella sp. R-34. Classification (NCBI taxonomy): domain Bacteria; kingdom Pseudomonadati; phylum Pseudomonadota; class Betaproteobacteria; order Burkholderiales; family Oxalobacteraceae; genus Pseudoduganella; species Pseudoduganella sp. R-34. The sequence goes on along the minus strand of NZ_CP184572.1, from coordinate 1,899,287 downwards.
AGCGCCTTCGGGTCGTCGGTACGGTCCCAGGGGAAATGCAGCGAAACGGTCGGCGTGGCGCGCGTCAGCTGGTGGATCACGCCGCAGTCTTCCATCTTCTCGAACACATTGCGCGGCTCGCCTTTGCCCGGGAAACGCGCGAAGCGGGTGCCGCCGGTGCCGACGCCCCAGCTGGGCAAGGCCACCGCGAAAGTTTGCGCCGCGGCGGTGAGCTGCTCGATATCCACGCCGCGCCGCCCCAGCATGCCGCCCAGGGCTGCGTAATCCGCATCCAGTCCCGCCTGCAGGGTGGCGTTATGTCCCGCCACCTGGTCCTGCTTGACTACTGCCGTCATCATGTCTCCTTGTTGCGCTGCTTATCGTGTGAAGGCTGCCGCGTTGCCGGCATCGACATTGAGCACGTTGCCGGTGCTCTTGCCAGCCTTGTCGCTGGCCAGGAAATACACCGCTTCCGCAATGTCTTCCGGAAGCACGCTGCGTTTCAGCATGCTGCGGTCGCGGTAGAAGGCCTCCACGTCGTCCGCATCGATCTTGTTCGATTGTGCCCGTTCCTGCTTCCATTTTCCATCCCAGATGCGCGAGCCGCGGATCACCGCATCCGGATTGACCACGTTGACGCGGATGCCGTGCGGCGCGCCTTCCAGCGCCACGCAGCGCGCCAGGTGGATTTCAGCCGCCTTGGCGGTGCAGTAGGCCGACGCGCCGGCCGATGCCACCAAGCCGTTCTTGCTGGCGACGAAGACCATGCTGCCGCCCAGCTTCTGCTGCTTCATGACGCGGAAGGCGCCGCGGCTGGCGAGGAAGTAGCCCTTGACCAGGATGTCCTGGTTGCGCTGCCAGATCTCCAGCGTGGTTTCCTCCAGCGGCGCCGACGACGCGATACCGGCATTCGACACCAGCAGGTCGACACCACCGAAGCGCAGCGCCGATTCGCGCAGCACCGCCTCCACCGCCTGCTCGCAGGTCACGTCGGCCACGATGCTCGCGACATTGTCCTTGCCGGACACCCTGGCCAGCGCCTGGTGCGCCTCGGCCAGCACCTCACTGTCGATATCGGTCAGCAGCACGCAAGCGCCTTCCTGCAGCAGCTGGCGCGCCACCGCCTGGCCGATGCCGCCGGCGCCGCCAGTCACCAAGGCAATGCGTCCGGCCAGCGACTTCGGCTTGGGCATGCGCTGCAGCTTGGCTTCTTCCAGCAGCCAGTATTCGATGTCGAAGGCCTCCTGCTCCGGCAGGCCGACGTAGCTGTCGACGCCATTCGCGCCGCGCATGACATTGATGGCGTTGACGTAGAACTCGCCGGCGATGCGGGCCGTTGCCTTGTCCTTGGCGAAGGACAGCATGCCCACGCCGGGAATCAGGTAGATGATCGGGTTGGCGTCGCGCACCGCCGGGCTGTTGGCCCGCTTGCAGCGCTCATAGTAGGCCGTGTAGTCGGCGCGGTAGGCTTCCAGGCCGGCATCCAGTCCAGCTACCAGCGCCTCGAAATCCGGACGGGCAGGATCGAAGTCGATCACGAACGGACGGATTTTGGTGCGCAGGAAGTGGTCGGGGCACGACGTGCCCAGCGCAGCCAGCGGCTTCAGGTCGCGGCTGCAGACGAATTCCAGCACGGCGTCGCTGTCGTCGAAGTGGCCCAGCTTGAATTCGGTCCTGCTGATTTTCCCGCGCAGGATGGGCATCAGGCTCGCGGCCAGGTCGGCGCGCTCCTGCGCAGCCATCGGCGCGATCGCCGCGCCGCCGAAGACCGGCTGCCGGGTGTTCGCTGCCAGCCATTCCTCGGCGCGCTTGATGATGGCCAGCGTGGTTTCGTAGCAGGACTTGGCGCTGTCGCCCCAGGTGAACAGGCCGTGGCCCTCCAGGATGATGCCCTTCAGCTCCGGCTGGCTTTGCGACAGGGCCTCCAGTTTCAAGCCCAGGTCATAGCCCGGGCGCTGCCATGGCAGCCAGCCCAGTTCACCCTCGAAGATCTTCTGCGTCAGCGCCTTGCTGTTGGCGCAGGCTGCAATCGCAATCACGGAATCAGGATGCATGTGGTCCACATGCTTGCGGTCGATGTAGGCATGCAGCGGCGTGTCGATCGAAGCCGCGCGTGGATTCAGGTTGAAGGTGCAGTGCGGCAGGTAGCCCACCATCTCGTCTTCGTGCTCAAGGCCGCGATAGCGCTGCTTGAGCGCCTGCAGTTTGTCCATGTACAGGGTCGAGAAACCATCGATCTTGATGCTGCCCAGGTCACCGCCGGAGCCTTTCACCCACAGCACTTCGACCTGGCCGCCGGTCAGTGGATCTTCCATCATCACCTTGGCCGAGGTGTTGCCGCCGCCGAAATTGGTGATGCGCAGGTCCGATCCGAGCAGGTTGGAACGGTACAGCAGCAGCTCCGGCTCGCTCATGGCGGCCGCCTTCGCGTCGTCCCACAGCGATGCAATCGCCGCCTTCTGCCTTGAATCTTGCATTACTTTCTCCGTATTGGTTGGTTGATTTGCCTGGAAACCAGTAGAAATCAGGCGCCTGTGGAGTGTCAATGCGAAAGCAATCAACATGATGACCAAGAACGAAATAATCATATCGTTGATCGCATTTGGTTATCGGTCACAGCAAATCCCGAAATAATCAGCGAATTGATCATCACTTGATTGACCTGTGCCGGCGGATTGATTAGCCTCGATTTAATAAAGTTGCCACCCGGCCCGACTTCGGAACCGAGGGAAGGCACAACATAAGGAGACGAAGATGGTGAATCACAAGCGCCGTAAACGTTTGCTCAAGCTGCTCGCGGAACATACGACAGCCAGCGTTCCGCAACTGGTCGAATGGCTTTGCGCCTCGCCTGCCACGGTGCGGCGCGACATCAGCTGGCTGGCCGCCCGCAACCTCCTGACGCGCACCAGGGGCGGCGCAGCCAACCTGCCGCAGAAAAAGCGCGGCTTCCCGCTCACGAGCGAAACCTTCCAGAACAACATCCAGTGCCATGCGGAGCGCAAGCGCGCCATTGCACGCTATGCCGCCAGCATGTGCGGCGATGGCGAAACGATCATCATCAACGGCGGAACGACGACCTTCATGATGGCCGAGTTCCTGACCGACAAGCACCTGAAGATCCTGACCAATTCCTTCCTGATGGCGGAGCGCCTGCTCGTCTCGAGCGATAACGAAATCATTCTCCCGGGCGGAAAAGTGTATCGCGAGCAGAACGTGATTCTCAGCCCCTTCGACAACGACATCACCCAGCACCATTACGCCGCCAAGATGTTCATGAGCGTGTACGGCCTGTCCCTGCTTGGCCTGATGGAGGCCGATCCGCTCTTGATCCAGGCCGAGCAGCGCCTGATCAGCCAGGCCGAGGAACTGATCGTGCTGGCCGACAGCTCCAAGTTCGCCAAGAAAGCTGGCCTGATCCTGTGCGGCCTGAATCGCGTTTCGACTGTCATCACCGACACCAATGCCTCCGACTACGCCGTGCAGCTGCTGGAACAATCCGGCGTCCACGTCGTCACGGTGGCGCCAGAGGCACTGCCGCAAACAATCAGCCCAGCCGCATTCGCACCCAACTTCGACTTCCAGCCTGCAGCGCTTTACCACACGGAGACTTCGCATTGAAATCCAGGAGATTAGTCATTGCGGCCTTCGCCGCAGGCATGCTGGCGGCCGTCGCCGGTTGCACCCAAAAAGCGCCCGAGAAAATCCGCATCGCGATGGTGGTCAAGAGCCTCGGCAACGGTTTCTTCGATGCCGCCCATGCCGGCGCCAACGAGGCGGCGGCACAGTTGAAGAACGTGGAGATTATCTACACCGGCCCCACCACGCCCAGCGCGGAAGGCCAGATCGAGATCATCAACTCTTTGATCAGCCAGAAGGTTAGCGCTATCGTGATCTCGGCCAACGACCCGAACGCGTTGGTGCCGATCGCCAAGAAGGCCATGCAGCGCGGGATCAAGGTGATCTCCTTCGACAGCGGTCTGGCCGAAGAAGGCCGCCAGATGCACCTCAATCCTTCCAATGCGCAGCTGATCGGCCGCAAGCAGGTGCAGATGGCTTCCGACGCCATCGGCGGCGCGGGCGACATCGCGATCCTGTCCGCATCGGCCCAGGCGACAAACCAGAACATCTGGATCAAGGTGATGAAGGACGAACTGGCCAAGCCAGAGTTTGCCAAACTCAAGCTGGTCGCCACCGTGTATGGCGACGACCAGTCCGACAAAAGCTACCGCGAAGCCATCGGCCTGTTGCGCAGCAATCCCCAACTGAAAGCCATTATCGCCCCGACCACCGTCGGCATCAACGCAGCCAGCAAGGCAGTAGTGGACGAAAAGCTGGTCGGCAAGGTCTTCGTCACTGGCCTTGGCCTGCCATCGGAAATGGCAGGTCACGTCAAGAGCGGCGCAGTACGCGAGTTCGCGATCTGGAACCCGATCGACCTGGGCTACGCGGCAACGTATGCGGCCTACGGCTTCGTCAAGGGCGAGCCGGGAGCCAAGGCCGGTGGCAGCATCAACGCCGGCCGCATGGGCGCGATTTCGCTCGACGCGCACGGCGAAGCCGCCATGGCGCCGCCGTTCACCTACAACAAGGAGAACGTCGACCAGTTCTCCAGTATCTTCTGAGCGCCATGCAGGAAAACAAGGCACCAGTGCTGGAACTTTCTGGCATCAGCAAGCGTTTTGCCGGCATCGTGGCGCTGAACAAGGTCAGCCTCTCTGTACGCGCAGGCGAAGTCATGGCCTTGGTGGGCGAGAACGGCGCCGGCAAGTCGACCCTGGTCAAGACTCTCACCGGGATCTACACGCCGGACGAAGGCGTCGTTCGCCTCGCCGGCCAGGACGTGGCATTCACTTGTCCGCAGGACGCCATGCGCGCGGGGATCACTGCCGTGCACCAGGAAACCGTGATGTTCGACGAGCTGACCGTAGCCGAGAACATCTACGTCGGCCGCCACCCAAGCCGCGCGGGCCATATCGACTGGAAGCTGATCGAAGCGGAAGCGGAGCGTCTGTTCGCGCGGCTCGAAGTGTCGTTGCCGGTTCGCGCCCGCGTCAAGGACCTGAGCGTCGCGCAGCGACACTTCGTCGAAATCGCCCGCGCCCTGTCGCAGGAAGCGCGCGTGGTCATCATGGACGAACCGACCGCTTCCCTCTCGCAGCATGAGATCCAGGAGCTGTACCGCATCATCGGCCAGTTGCGCGCGGCCGGCACGGCGGTGATTTTCATTTCGCACAAGTTCGATGAGATATTTACCGTCGCCGACAGCTACACGGTGCTGCGCGACGGGCAGTTCATCGCTGCTGGTGCGCTGTCCGACATCGATGAAGCCGGCCTGGTCGCCCTCATGGTTGGACGGGCGGTGCACGAGGCCTACCCCAAGGCTAGCGTGGAGCCGGGCGAAGTGTTGCTGGAGGTGGAAGGCTTGTGCCACCCCACCGAATTTGACCAGGTCAGCTTCCAGCTGCGGCGCGGCGAGATCCTCGGCTTCTATGGCCTGGTCGGCGCCGGCCGCTCGGAAGTGATGCAGGGCCTGTTCGGCCTGACCGCCAACGTCAGCGGCAGCATCAGGCTGGAAGGCAAGGCGCTGCACATCCGAGGGCCGCTGGACGCGATCCGTCACGGCATCGCCTACGTGCCGGAAGACCGCCAGCACCAGGGCGCCCATCTGTCGATGCCGATTCTGCAGAACATCACGCTGCCGATCCTTTCGCGCGTTGGCTTCTTGCTGCGCCGGCGGCGTGCCGAGGAATGCGCAATTGCGCGCCACTACAGCGAGCAGCTGGAACTCAAGGCCAGCCACCTGCTGCAGAACGTGAGCGAACTCTCCGGAGGCAACCAGCAGAAAGTCGTGCTGGGCAAATGGCTGGCAACGCAGCCGAAGGTCATCATCCTGGACGAACCGACCAAGGGCATCGATATTGGTTCCAAAGCCGCCGTGCACCGCTTCGTCAGCAGGCTGGTCGAGCAAGGCTTGTCGGTCATTCTCGTCTCTTCCGAATTGCCGGAAGTACTGGGCCTGGCCGACCGCGTTCTGGTCATGCACAAGGGTCATGTGAAGCAGGTATTCAAGCGCGGTGAAGCCACGCCCGAGAACGTGGTGGCCGCCGCGTCAGGATTGGAGATGGAGACGGCATGAAGATATTGAAGCAACGCGAAGCCCAGCTTGCGCTTTCGATTGCCGCCCTGGCCTTGCTGGTCGGCTGGCGCGCGCCGGTATTCCTGACCGCGCCCAGCCTGGCCAACCTGCTGACCGACGGCACCTTGCTGGTCATGCTGGCACTGGCGCAAATGCTGGTGATTGTCACGCGCGGTGTCGACCTGTCGGTAGCGTCCACCCTTGCGCTCTGCGGCATGGCTGCCGCCCTGCTGGCGTCGCGCAATCCCGGCTTGCCGCTTGCCTTCGTCATGCTGGCGGCGACGGCTCTGGGCCTCGTGCTTGGCCTGCTCAATGGCTGGCTGGTCGGCTACCTTGAACTGCCGCCCATCGTCGTCACGCTAGGCACCATGAGCGTCTATCGCGGCCTGGTCTTCGTGCTTTCGGGCGGCGCCTGGGTCAATTCGCACCAGATGCCGGCGCAGTTCATTGCTTTCCCGCTTGAACGCCTGCTCGGCCTGACCCACCTGGTCTGGATCGCCGCAGCCACCGCGCTCGCAGCGTGGTACGTAGCGCGCCACAGCCGCTTTGGCCGCGACCTGTACGCCATCGGCAACGAGCCGGCGTCGGCGCGCTACGTCGGCATTCCGATCGCGCGCCGACTGCTGTGGACTTACGGCCTGTCCGGCGCCGTGGCCGGCCTGTGCGGCTACCTGTGGGTGGCGCGCTATGCCGTGGCCTATACCGAAATCGCTTACGGCTTTGAGTTCACCGTCATTGCAGCCTGCGTCATCGGCGGCATCAGCATTGCCGGCGGCTGCGGCTCGGTGACAGGCGCGGTCCTCGGCGCGCTCTTCCTCGCCGTGATCGGCAACGCCCTGCCGGTCATCAAGGTATCGCCATTCTGGCAAAGTGCGCTGACCGGCCTCGTCATCCTGGTCGCTGTGCTGATCAATGCACGCGGCGGCCGCAGCAAAGGGCGCCAGATCCTGCAGCTGCAACTGAATATTCCCGCCAGGGGTCCCGCATGACCTCCGCTCAAACCATGACCGCTCCAAGCACCTCTCGCTACACTATCCTCGATCGTCCCGGCTTCCGGCTTGGCGCCCTGCTCGGACGCTGGGAATCCATGCTGGCTCTGCTGCTCATCGCGGTGTTCGCCGTCAACGGCGCACTGCTGCCGCATTTCCTTGACCTGGACAACCTGGCCGACGGCACCTTCAACTTCAGCGAGAAGGCCCTTCTTGCGCTGCCAATGGCCCTGTTGATCATCTGCCGCGAGATCGACATTTCCGTGGCCGGCATCCTCGCGCTCAGCTCCGTTGCGATGGGCCTGGCCAACAGCGCCGGCTGGCCGCCGGAATCCCTGTTCCTGGTAGCCCTGCTGACCGGCATGGCATGCGGCGCCCTGAATGGCGTGCTGGTAACGCATTTCGCCCTGCCCTCCATCGTCGTCACGATCGGCACGGTGTCGGTGTTCCGCGGCCTCGCCAGCGTGGTGCTGGGCGATCAGGCTTTCACCGGCTACCCGCAGCAGATGGCCGACTGGGGCCAGGGCTATTTCTTCGGCGTCCTGCCGCGTGAATTCACCGTATTGCTGCTGTGTGCCGCCCTGTTCGCCTTCGTGCTGCACGCCACCAGTTGGGGGCGGCGCATCTACGCTATCGGCAACAACCCGGTGGCGGCGCGCTTTTCCGGCATCGCCGTGGAACGCTACCGCTTCATGCTGTTCGTCCTGGCGGGCGCCATGGCCGGCCTGGCCGCCTTCCTCCTGACCGGCCGCATAGGCAGCACGCGCCCCAACATTGCCATGGGCTGGGAGCTCGAAGCGATCACGATGGTGATCCTCGGCGGCGTCAGCATCGCCGGCGGCATCGGCACCATCGGCGGCGTGATGCTTGCCGTGTTGACGCTGGGCGCCGTCACCTTCGGCCTGTCGCTGGCTAACGTGCCTGGCATTTACATGACGATTGCCGTAGGCGTATTGCTGCTGGTCGCGATTGCCCTGCCGCGCCTGTTTCGTCGTCGCCAGGTGGCGAAATGAGCGATCAGCGCGCCACCGTCGTCCTCGACATCGGCAAGACCAACGCCAAGCTGACCCTGATCGCCGCTGACGGCAGCCAGCTTACCGAGCAACGCCGGTCCAATACCATCCTGCAGGATGGCCCCTATCCGCATCACGACACGGAAGGCATCTGGCACTGGATGCTGGGCGTGCTGCGCCAATTTGGCGGCCAGGCCAGCATCGGCGCCATCGTGCCTGTTACCCACGGCGCCACAGCGGCCCTGGTCAACTGCGACGGCCTGGTGCTGCCGGTACTGGATTATGAATACGTGCTTCCAGCCGCACACGTGCAACGCTACGATGAGCTGCGGCCTGCCTACACAAGCAGCTACTCGCCGCGCCTGCCCGCCGGCTTGAACCTGGGCAGCCAGCTGGCATGGCTGGCACAAGCCTACCCCGACGAGTTCGCGCAAACACAGCACATCCTGATGTATCCGCAGTATTGGGCCTGGCGCCTGTGCGGGGTGGCGGCGGGCGAAGTGACGTCGTTGGGCTGCCATACCGACTTGTGGCAGCCCGCAAGGCAGGCTTACACCGCCCTGGTGGAGCGCATGGGCTGGCATGCACTGCTGCCGCCCTTGCAGCCAGCCTGGCAGGCGCTTGGCACGCTCAAGCCCGAACTGGCGGCGCAATCCGGCTTGCCGGTCGATTGCCAGGTACTGTGCGGCATCCACGACAGCAATGCGTCCCTGCTGCGCCACCTTGGCGCGCCTGCCGCCCCAGCCGTGCTCTCCACCGGCACCTGGGTCATCGCCGCCGCCCCCGGCATGGCGCTCGACGGCTTGCGCGAGAAGGCGGACATGCTGGCCAACAGCAGCGCTTTCGCGCAACCGGTGCCCTGCATGCGCTTCATGGGCGGAAGGGAATTCGGCGCGATCGCCAGCGGCACGGACGGCACACCGCCAACGGACTTCCTGGCAAGCGACCTGGCGGCCATCGTGCACCAGGCCACGTTCGCGCTGCCGGCATTCGCCCAGGCAGGCCCCTTCGCACGGCGCAATGGCGGCATTGCCGGACCGGCGCCGACGAGCGCTGCGGAACGTTCAGCCCTGGCGACGCTGTACCTCGTCCTGATGTGCGATTACTGCCTGGATGCGCTGGGCGTGCGCGGCGATGTGGTGGTCGAGGGAGCTTTTACCGGAAATGCGTACTTCGCTCCGGTGCTGGCAGCGCTACGCACCGGCCGCGTGCTGGCAACTAACGATACCAGCGGAACAACTTGCGGCGGCTGGCTGCTGCATCGCCGCGAAGGCACGCCCCAACTGCAGGGCCAAGCCGCCGAAGCGCTTGCGCTGGACGGCCTGCAAGCCTACCGCCAGCGCTGGCGCGAACTTATTGAGGGATGAGCATGACGCGTGCCGCAGCATCGCGCTCGGCATGCAGTACCTGGCCGTCGCTGGCCAATTCCACCACCTGGATGCTGGAGCGGCGCGTGCCCTTCCCGTCCGGATGCGTGAAATAGAACAGGAATGCGCGCTCGCCGCTGACCACTACATCCGGATGCCCACCGATCGCGCGGTCGTCCTCCCCATTGCCTGGCTGCTGCAGCAGGTAGCCCGGCTGGCGCTTCCAGTTCAAGGCGTCTGAGGAGCGGTACACGCCCAGGCCTTGCCAAACATCGGTCACCATCCACCAACTGTCCTTCCAACGGAATACCTTTGGCCCTTCACCGGCCTGGTCGCCGATGGCGCGGCCGCCGTCAGTCCATTTCACCAGGTCCGCGCTGTCTGCGAAATAGATCGACTTCTTGTCCGCCTCATTGTTGTACCACATGCGCCAGCCGCCTTCGGGCAGCGCTACGACGCTGGCGTCGATCACCTTCGGCACAGCCAACGGCACTTCCTTCGCATCGCCCCAGTTGCGCAAATCGCCGCTGGTCAGGTGAACGATATGGCGCGGATGCTTCCAGTCGTTGAAGACGCCCGGCACCACCGTCAGGAACATGTGATAGCGGCCATCGGGCGCACGCACCACGTCCGGCGCCCATTGCGTCGCACCGGCCCCGCCCAGCTCCTCCGGCAGCGTGATGTTGGCCGTGCCCACGTAGCGCCAATGCGCCCCCATATCATCCGATTCGGCAATGCCGATGCGCGTACCGTGGACCCAGGCGATATCAGCCAGGCCCGGGACGTTGGCACGGCGGTTGGTATAGAACATCCACCACCGCCCCACGAACGGATTCCAGATGACGACCGGGTCTGCCGCGCCGTCATGCACCGGGTCGCGGAACAGCGGTTTGGGGGCCAAAGCCCCGGCATCGTCGGGCACCGGCTCGCCGAAATCCGGCGTACCGTCGGCGCGCCAGCGAATTGCCTGCGCACGGGTGTGGCGATTCCGGTCGAGCAATGAATCGCCCTTGATGTCGCGGTAATTGCGCGCATGGTAGACCAGGATATCCGTCTTGCCGTCCGGTGTTGTGGTAAAGGAGTTATGTCCCGGTCCGAACTGGCCGTTCGCGACGCTGCTGCGCAGCACCGGCTCGGGCGACTTGCTCCACGAGCGAGCGTCGAGCAGGTCGGCATCGTCGCGCGCGGTCAGCATCCCCAAGGCATAGTTCGCGTCCGTCGCGCTGGCGGAATAAGTCACGAACACGCGCCCGTTGCGCACCAGCGCAGCCGGTGCCTCGTTCACGTTATGGCCCTTCTTCTCCCACGCGTAATCGGGTGTCGACAACATGGTTGCCGGGCCCTTGATCGACAGCGGCGAATCCATCTTCGCGATATAGATGTTGGTCGCCTTCCTGGCAGGATCGGGATCGCTCTGCGTCCACAACAGGTAGCGCTGGCCGCGCAACGCGAAGGTGGTGGCATCGAGAGAGAAGGACTCCCTGCCGGTCTTCAGTTGGCCGCGCTCTATCCACTCGCCCTTGAAGGGATCGGGCGAACTATTCTCCAGCACGTACAAGCGGATTTCCCAGATCGCATCCGAACGGCCGGCCGTGAAGTAGATGTACCACTTGCCGCCGATCTGGTGCAGCTCGGGAGCCCAGATATGCGCGCCCATTTCACCTTTCGCATGCTTGCGCCAGACCACATGCGCTTCGGCCTTGACCAGGCCTTCCAGCGTGGGCGCGCGGCGCAGCTCGATGCGGTCATATTCGGGAACGGTGGCGGCGAGATAGTAATTGCCGTCGTCCTGCAGCAGCACCTGTGGATCGGCGCGCTGCAGGACCAGGGGATTGGCAGACGCCTCCCCCATCGCCAGCAAAGCCAGCAAAACTACAAGGAAGCGTGCAACCATCTTACTCCTTAGTGCGTATAAGTCAGGCTCACAAAATATCGACGTCCGGAGAAGGCCAGCTCGTTCACGCGGAACAGGTCGCCGGCATCGGTGACTTGTTCCTGGTCGGTCAAGTTCTTGCCCTCGATGGAGAAGGTCAGGTTCTTGTTGAAGCGGTACTGGAATTTCGCATCCAGGAAGCCTGTCTTCTCCTGGAAGTTCGGATTACCCGACACGTCATTACCGCCGGTGAAGAAGCGGTCGCGATAAGTATATGCGATACGTGCGTTGTACTCATTGCGGTCATACCAGAAGGCGATGTTGTAGCTGTTCTTCGACAAGCCCGGATATGGCAGCTCGGTCCCGTCCAGGGCATTCACCAGCGCCGTGCCGGCAGCGTACTTGAACTTCATGCGCGTGTAGTTGGTATCGATGCCGAGACCACCGAGCCAGCCAGGCAGCATGGTCAAGGCCGTGCGTGCCGTCAGCTCGATGCCCTTGGTGGTTGCGCCCTGGCCGTTGATCGGTTGGGTCACGTCGAACAGCACGCCATCCTTGAACAAGTCGACCTTGGGCACTACCGCCTTGTCGACGATGTAGCTGGTGATCTTCTTGTTGAACAGGCCCATGCTCAACTGGGTATCCTTGCTTGGATAGTATTCCAGGCTCAGGTCAGTATTGGTTGCGCGGTATGGCTTCAGGTCAGGGTTGCCGGCCTTGCAGTCGTCAACGCCATCGCCCCCGAATTGCGCCAGGCCACTGCCTGCGGTACAGGTGGCGTTCGGCACCAGCAAGTCGATCTTCGGACGCGCCAGCACTTTGCCCCAGGCGGTGCGGACCAGGAAAGTGTCGGGGACAAGCCACAAGCCGGCGTTCACGCTCGGCATCCAGTCGTGATAGGTGTTGTCGACGGTAGCGATGCCGTTGGAAATGACGCGGTCGACGAAAGACGTGCTGCCAGGCGCAGTGGCGACCCGCACCTGGTATTTCGCCAGACCGGTGGCACTTTCCTGGGTACGGGCATAACGCACGCCGATGTTGCCGAAGAGTTGGCGCTCTGCCAGCTCGGTGCTGAAGTCCAGGCGGCCGTAGCCGGCAAGCACGCGTTCCTCCGCCTTGAATGCAGGAATCTGCGGATAGGTCTTGCCGTCGCTGCCCGGTGCGTTGTACAGGTATTGGTGGGTAAAATTCGACGTATCGAAATAAGGCGCCGCTGCCTGGTAGTTGGGGCTCAACCAGCCCGAAGGCATGTTGCTGACGCCATCGAAGCCCTTGAAGAAGGTGCCCGGCGAAGTTCCGCGCACGGCGGCCACCAGCGCTTCCATCTGCGCCGCATTGATGTACTTGGTCGAAGAAGTCGACGAGATAAACGGCTGCACGTCCGCAGCACGCACGACACCGGTCTTGTTCAAAGGATCGTAGATCAGCGTCTGGTTGACATTGGCCTGCAATACGTTGACGTCGTCCGCAGTCGAGGCCAGGTTCGCACCGTTGCTGGCCAGGTAGCCGCCGCCGCCATATTTTTGCGCCGTCGAGCGGCGGCCCTGCACGCCGAACCACAGCTTGCGGAAGAATGGGTTATCCAGCTTGTACTTGAAATCCAGCTTGCCCTGGTCTTCCGTGTTCTTGGTTTCCGAAGGCCGGTATTGCAGCTGTACTTGCGTATAGGAGGTGTTGGCATCCGGCGAATACCCTGACGGGAATTCGAAATGCGGCAAGCCTTGCGCATCCAGCGACACCTTCAGGCCGGGCGCATTCTGCGTCATCGAAATATTATTGCTCTGCGAGCTGTATTTGGACTTCGACGTATTCAGCAAACCGTCCACCTCCCAGGCGCCGGTCTTCCAGTTGAATCCCGTGGACAGGTAATCCGAGCGGACCTTCAGCGAGAAGTCGCGCGCCGACGTACCGAAGGCGCCCTGTCCGCCGGCGCCGCCCACATACAGGCAGTTGCCGATTGTGTATTGGGTCACATAATGGTTTTGCACCGTGACGCCTGCGGGAGTGTTCGTGGTTGGGACGCCCACGCAGCTGCCTGCGGTGGTCGGGACGCCTGTGGCGGGGTTATACACCGGCGCGGTGCCGGCATTGGACAGGCGGCTGACGTTGCCCAGGTCCGTGCCGAAGTTGCGGTCATTCAGGCGCTGGTCCTGGTCATTGCCTTCGTAGCTGACAAAGGCCCGCAAGCCCGGCGTGAACTGGTATTGCGCCGTCAGTTCCGCCGAAGTGCGTTGATGGTCGCGGGTCCAGATGCCGTAGCGCGAAATACCCGGCGAATAGTCGGACCATTGCGCGTTGCAGGCGGTGCGCTGGGCCGAGGTCAGCGTCGTCGACGCGCAGCCGGCAGGCGTGCTCACAGCCGCCACGGCCGGGTCAAGGCTGGTGACGGTCTTCTCCGGCGAGAAGTCCCAGTCGCGCAGGAAGCGCCACGAAGTATTGCGCGCGTAGTCGTTGCGGGTGAAAACCTTGTCGTAGACGATATTGGCCATCAGGCCCAGCTTGCCGTCCAGGTATTTGTCGGCCAGCAGCAAGCTGGCACGCGGCTGCGCGCCGCCACGGCTCGTCGCGCGTTCGGCCGAAATTGTAGTGCTGAGGGTGGGCTTGGTGAAGTCCAGCGGCTTGCGCGTGGTGATGACCACCGTACCGCCTACGCCGCCTTCCGTCAGGTCGGCGGTGGTTCCTTTGTAGACGTCGATCGACTGGATCAGTTCCGATGCCAGCTCGCGTAATTCCGCGCCGCGGCCGCCGCCATCACCCGTGGCCAGCACCGACATGCCGTTGATCTCCACCCGGTTCAGGTCCGGCTCAACGCCGCGGATGGAGACCTGCGAGCCTTCGCCGAAATCGCGGGTCAACTGCACGCCGGTGATGCGCGACAGCGCCTCGCCCACGTTCTTGTCCGGGAACTGGTTCACGTCTTCCGCCACCAGCGAATCGGAGACGGTGCTGCTGCGGATCTTGCGCTCGATGGCCGACGCCACGGAAGCACGCGTGCCGCTGACGGTCACCACATGCGTCGCTTGCTGCTCCGCCTCCTGCGCAAAGGCGCCGCTGGCGACCAGTTGCGATACCAAAATGAACATCGTTCGATTGAACAGTCGGACTTTCCTGTACTGCGGCTGACTCACGGTGATCTCCTTGTTGTAGTTTTGCTTGCTTGGTGAGCCGATTCTAAGTGAGCCCTGTAACGAAAAATCACGGCTCTGCCAAAGAATCACTACGATGATCAAAGTGTTGAAAAAAACCCGCAGTTAAAGGCGTTCTACGAATAAGGATATGCTTGCTGCAATGCGCAAACGATCAATCCGGTGATTGCTTGTTACGCGCAGGCGCAAAGAAAAAGCCCGCCGGCTCTTGCGAGGCGGCGGGCTGGCGCGATGCGCTGAGGCGATTACGCGTTTTCTTTGGAAGCGCGCTTGCGCTCGTGTTCCTTCAGGTAGCGCTTGCGCAGGCGGATCGACTTAGGCGTGATTTCCACCAGCTCGTCGTCCTCGATGAATTCCACTGCGTATTCCAGCGACAGCTGGACTGGCGGAACCAGGCGCACTGCCTCGTCGGTGCCGGAAGCGCGCACGTTGGTCAGCTGCTTGCCCTTGATCGGGTTCACCACCAGGTCGTTGTCGCGCGAGTGGATACCGATGATCATGCCTTCGTACACTGGGTCGTTGTGCACCACGAACATGCGGCCGCGGTCCTGCAGCTTCCACAGTGCGTAGGCAACGGCCTGGCCGTCGTCCTGGGAGATCATCACACCGTTGCGGCGGCCAGCCATTTCACCCTTGGAGGTGTCGACCGGAGCGTAGGCGTCGAACACGTGCGACATCAGGCCGGTACCGCGGGTCAGGGTCATGAATTCGCCCTGGAAGCCGATCAGGCCGCGCGCAGGAATACGGTACTCCAGGCGCACACGGCCCTTGCCGTCCGATTCCATGTTCTGCAGGTCGCCACGGCGGCGGCCCAGTTCTTCCATCACGCCGCCCTGGTTGGCTTCTTCCACGTCAACCGACAGCATTTCGTACGGCTCATGGCGCACGCCGTCCACCATCTTGAACACAACGCGTGGACGCGACACGGCCATTTCGAAGCCTTCGCGACGCATGTTCTCGATCAGGATGGTCAGGTGCAGTTCGCCGCGGCCGGACACTTCGAAGATCGTGTCGTCGTCGGTCGGGGCAACGCGCAGTGCCACGTTGGATTTCAGTTCCTTGTCCAGGCGGTCGCGCAGTTGGCGCGAGGTCACGAACTTGCCTTCGCGGCCAGCCAGCGGCGAGGTGTTGACCATGAAGTTCATGGTCAGGGTTGGTTCATCCACGGTCAGCATTGGCAGCGGATCAGGGGTGTCGGCTGCGCACACGGTGGAACCGATGCCGATTTCCTCGATACCGTTGATCAGGACGATGTCGCCTGCGACAGCTTCGTCAACCAGAACGCGCTCCAGGCCCTTGAAGTTCAGCACCTGGTTGATGCGGCCCTTGATCGGGGTAGCGCCTGGACCGTCGACAACGACCACGTCCTGGCCTGCTTTCACGCGGCCACGGTTGATACGGCCGATACCGATCTTGCCCACGTAGGACGAGTAGTCCAGCGAGGTGATTTGCATCTGCAGCGGGCCGTCCGGATTGTCGTCGCGCACCGGCACGTACTTCAGGATCGCTTCGAACAGCGGCTTCATGTCGCCGCCGCGCACGTCTTCGGTCAGGCCGGCGTAGCCGTTCAGGCCCGATGCGTAGATGATCGGGAAGTCCAGCTGTTCATCGGTTGCGCCCAGCTTGTCGAACAGTTCGAAGGTCTGGTTGATCGCCCAGTCAGCGCGCGCGCCAGGACGGTCGATCTTGTTCAGCACCACGATCGGCTTCAGGCCCAGGGCCAGCGCCTTGCGGGTGACGAAACGGGTCTGAGGCATCGGGCCTTCCTGCGCGTCGACCAGCAGCAGCACGGAGTCGACCATCGACAGCACGCGCTCCACTTCGCCGCCGAAGTCGGCGTGGCCTGGGGTGTCGACGATGTTGATGTGGGTGCCTTCGTACTCAACGGCGCAGTTCTTCGACAGGATGGTAATGCCGCGTTCTTTCTCCAGATCGTTGGAGTCCATGACGCGGTTGTCAACCTGCTGGTTCTCGCGGAAGGTACCGGATTGCTTCAGCAGCTGGTCCACCAGGGTGGTTTTGCCATGGTCAACGTGGGCGATGATGGCGATGTTGCGAATTGCGCGTTTAGTATTAGACATGATTTGTGTATTGACAGGAATTCTGCACGTGCGGAAGCACTGAACCCACTAGTATAGCATGGTGTGGCGCGACTTAGAAACTGAGCAGCTCTTTCAACTCGGCTGCGTTGCGGCGCGAAATTTCCAGCACCTTGCCGCAGGCGAGGGTCACGTCGTAGCCTAGATTCATCGACTCCTCGATGCGCACAATGGACTGCAGGTTGACGATGTGCTGGCGATTGGCGCGGAAGAAGAACTGCCTGGGCAGGCGGGCCTCAATGCTGTTCAACGACTTCTTGACGTAGGCGCTCTTCTCGCCGAAGAACACCCGTACGTAGTTCCTGCAGCTCTCGATGTAATGGATCGCGTCAAGCGACACCAGGTGGCAGCGGTCGCCATCCTTGATAAAGATCCTGCTGTTAAATTCCAGTTCCGGCTTGTGCACCTCATCCTCGTCCGAGGCACCGGGGGCACCCGTCAGCTTGGCTATGGCCAGGGCCAGGCGTTCGGCGCTGATCGGCTTCAGGAGATAATCGACCGTATGGAAGTCGAAGGAACGGATGGCATGTTCCGAATAGGCGGTGGTGAATATCACGCGCGGCACATAATCGAGCTGCTCCAGCAAATCAAAGCCTGTGGCACCGGGCATATGGATGTCGAGGAAAACAACTTCGGGCCGCGTCTCCCGCATCAATGCCAGCGCCGTGCTCGGATGGTCCGCCTGTCCGATCACGTCCATCGCGGGGAAAGCCTGCAGCATGCGCACCAGCCCTTCGCGCGCCAGGCGGGAATCTTCAACGACAACAGCTTTCACTTTGCATATTCCTTGGGTAATGTCACGGTCACTTTAAACTGGCCGGCGCTGCGCTCGACCAGCATGGCGGCCAGTTCGCCATACAGCAGCTTCAAGCGGCGTTCGATATTCTGCAAACCGATACCCATGCCGCCTGTCTTGCCGGGCGCCTGTTGCGGCGTATCGTTGCAGACTTCGAATACGAGGCAATCACCGCGGTCGGCCAGGTCCACCGCCAGCCTGCCGCCGCGCTGGAGGTTCTCCAGGCCATGCTTGACCGCATTTTCAACCAGCATCTGCAGCACCATCGGCGGCACCAGGGCGCCGTGCAATTGCTCGGGAATGCGGATCGCGAAATCCATGCGCTCTTCCAGCTGGATCTTCACAATGTCCACGTACTGGTGGATGATGGCCAGCTCACGCCGCAAGCTCACCTTGTCATGGCGACTGCTTTCCAGTGAATAGCGCAAGATGTCCGACAGCGACGTCGTCATGCGGTCGGCCAACTGCACGTCCTCATGCATCATGAAACGGATGTTGTTCAAGGCGTTGAACAGGAAATGGGGGTTGAGCTGGTTTGACAGGCTGCTCAACTGGGCTTCCTTCAAGCCGTTTTGCAGACGCAAGGTCTGCAATTCCGTCTCCCGAATGCGTCGCATCGAGGTGACGCTGGTATAGATGAAGCACCAGATGCAGACAAAGAGCTGGCTTTGCACCGCCTGTTCAACGAACGAATCGAAGTAATAGCGCCGGGGGTCGAACGACATCCCGAGAGCCTGGTACTGGACACGCACATCGCCGATGAACGGCGGAGCGACAAGCGACACGACCAGCCCCCCGATGGCGATGCCCGCCACCGCGCTGTAGCCCACCGCGATGAAAACAAGGCGTCCCATGGACAGTCGCTGCCATGCGCGGCGCAGGTAAAGCCAGCGGAAACACAGCACTGCCACCGTGTATACCGGCATCCACACCGTGCTTGCCAGCAGCTTGCTGGCGACGCGGTAGCCGGCGAAATAGATCATCAATGCCGACACCGCAAAGCCAAGGGCGAGCGCGCTGCCATGGAAGATCCAGAACTGCCTGTCGCGCGGGAAGAAGAAGGGTTGACGCATGCAGGTGGCAGGCAAAGGATTCGAGTACCGCATTCTAGGTGACTTTTATGCAATAAGCGAGCTATGCGCCTCACCACGCCCGAATACGCTCATCCGCCGGCTTGAACATGGCATCGCCCGGCTTGGTGGCGAACGCCTCATGGAAGGCGTCGACGTTCACTGCCGGCCCATTGGCGCGAAACTCGTTCGGCGCATGGGGATCGGACGCCAGCAGCTGCAGCACCCGTTCGTCGCGCGCCTTCTTGCGCCAGCTTTTTGCAAAGTTCAGGAAAAAGCGCTGCTCGCCACTGAAGCCGTCCACCAGCGGCACGACTTTGCCGGCAGATGCGAGCTGATACGCGCGGAACGCCACCTGCAGCCCGGCCAGATCGGCCATATTCTCCGCCAGCGTCATGGCGCCGTTGACGTACTTGCCCGGCAAGGCCTCGTAGCGCGCGTACTGCGCTTGCAGACGCTGCCCGATTTCCTCGAAAGCTTTGCGATCGGCATCGGTCCACCAGTTGCGCATGACGCCATCGCCATCAAACTGCGCGCCCATCGAATCGAAACCGTGGCTGATCTCATGGGCAATCTGGACCCCGATACCGCCGTAGTTGGCCGCATCGTCCGCTGCCATGTCGAACAAGGGCGCCTGCAGCAGGCCGGCCGGCAAGTTGATTTCGTTCAGCATCGGATCGTAGAAAGCGTTGACGGCAATCGGGGACATTGCCCATGCGCTGCGGTCCATCCGTTTGCCCGCCTGCGCCGCCTTGTATTCCCACTCGAAACGACGCGCTCGGTGACGGTTGCCAAGGGCATCGCCGTCACGCACGACAAGCCCGGCATAATCGCGCCACTGCTCCGGATACCCGATCTTGGCCTGGTATTTGGACAGTTTGGCCAATGCCTGCTCACGTGTCGCCGCGGACATCCAGCTGCTGTCGGCAATCACCTCGCTATAGGCGCCCAGCAGGTGATCGACCATGGCGCTCACGCGCGCCTTGTGCGCAGCCGGGAAATGGCGTTCGACATACACTTTGCTTAACGGTTCGCTCAAGGCCGAGCTGAGCTCGATGATCGCGCTTTCGGCACGCGGCGCTTCAGCGCCCAGGCCGCCAAGGGCCCTGCCCCTGAAAGCAAACCTGGCGTCGCGAAAAGCCTTCGGCAATACCGGTGCCGCTTCGTCCAGGCTGCGCAGCTTGAAGTACATCTTCCAGTCGTCCAGGGGAACTGCGGCGAACAGCGCGGCAATCGCCTTGGCCGGCGCAAGCTGCGCCACCGTTACCGCTTCGTCCGCGGGCATGCTGGCGGCGCGCATGAAGGCCGGCCAGTCGATGCCGGGCGCATGCCGCAGCAGCTCGCGCGCGTTCATCGGGTTGTGCATCAGCGCCGGATCGCGCGCCTGCGCCAGCGGAAGCTGGACTGCAGCAATGCGCTGTTCAAGCGCCAACACGCGTGCAGCCATCGCTGCGGGCTGCGGCTGGCCCGCCAGCGCCGCCAGCGCCCCAAGGTACTCGCGGTAGGCCGCGCGCGCTTTCGCCATCGGAACGTCGTCCGGCGACAGATAGTAATCCCGGCTCGGCAAGCCAAGCCCGCCTTGCCACATCATGACGCGGTTCAGCGTCGGATCCTTGAAGTCGGCAAAGCCGCCCCACAGCCACAGCGGCGTCTCGATGCGTCCCTGCGCCCGTCCCATCCACCGGGCCAGCTCACGGCGATTGCCAATCGCGTCAATCTCGGCCAACAAGGGCCGGACCGGCGCCAAGCCTGCCTTTTCAATCCGTCCGGTATCCAGGTAGGCCGCGTAGTAGCTGCCGATCTTGCGCTCAATGCTGCCCGCGCGCTGCGGCCGCGCGGACAGCTCCTCGACGATTTCGCGCACGCGTTGATCGACGATATCGGGCAGCTCCGCACCGTAGGACTCGGTGCGGCTGGCGGGAATGGTGGTGGTCTCGATCCAGGCGCCGTTGACGGCCCGGTACAGGTCATCCTGGATGCGCGGCGCAGCGGCGCCGGCCTGGGCGGCGAGGGAAGCCAGCACGGCCAGGCTGGCAAGCTTCAGCAGTTTCATGGTGAGCCTTTCGAATGAATTGGTGGTTCATTCTCGGACCTCTTCCTTGAGCCTGGAAAAAAAGGGGCCGAACGGCGCTATGCGAGGACAGGTGGCAAAAAACCTGGGCGCTCAGGCAATCGAAATCAGCAGACTGCTTCGCTCGTCCTTTGCCATACGGAGTAGCGCGAGAATCTCGCGTACTGCATCTTCGCTTTCGGAATGTGCATGGTCCTGCAACCTGTCGCAAAAATCCGCCACCTCATGCGGCAACAGCCAGGACCAGCGGAACACGCCGGCTGCCGATCGAAAAGTATGGCCGCTGCACTCAGCCAGCGTGTTGCCCGCGAACAGGCGCCGATAGTATTCGCACACTTCGGGGCTGGCAGCCGGCAGGACCCGCGCGAGCTCCATCGGGTAGCAATGCCCGGTCGCCGGCGTGACGTCCTGCTCTCCATGCCGGGCGGTCATGGTGCAGAAGATCCAGTAATCGTGCATGAGGCGGTCGATCAGGCATGCTTCGTCCAGATGGGCAGTCTTCAGCGCTGCAGCGCCGCGCAGTGAAATGTCCGCAAGCTTGGCCAGCGCCGCAGGCGGATATTCGCCGGATAGTTCTCCTGCCAGGTCAAGAAGCCAGCTTTCGAATTCGGCGGCATCGGCGAGAAACCTGGAGCGGAGGCCGTCAGGTGCGCCGAGTTCAAAGTACGCCTTCACGCAGCTGCGATCAAGCGCTCCGGCGCCAGGATGGCATATTCGCCGAAGATGCCAGTGCCGAGCAGGCGGCCGGCTTCATCGTAAATGCGCACCCGGCCCTCGTATGGCGTGGGGACGGCAATGCTCGGCTCTTTGCCGAGCGGCAGGCGTTGGCCGTGCAGGAAGCGTTTCGCAAGGTCGGCGTTCAGCACGATGCGCGGGAAAGAGGACAGCAGTGCGTCCACTGGCGCCAGCAGCTCGCGTGGCGCAGCGTGGGCGGCCAGGTCTTCCAGCGCGACCATCTTGTCGGTGGTCAGCGCGCCGACTTGCGTACGGCGCAGGGCATTCAGGTGCGCACCGCAGCCCAGGGCGGCGCCGATGTCTTCGCCCAGCACGCGGATGTAAGTGCCTTTGCTGCAGGTGACTTCAATGCGCAGGAACGGCGCCTCATAGCCGACGATTTCCAGCTTGTGGATCGCCACGTCGCGCGCCTCGCGCTCAAGCGTAATGCCTTCGCGGGCGTATTCGTACAGGGCTTTGCCATCGCGCTTGAGCGCGGAGTACATCGGCGGCACTTGCTTGATCGGTCCGCGGAAACGGGGCAGCACGGCTTCAATGTCTGCCAGCGTCGCGCCGACGTCGCGCGTTTCCAGCACCTGGCCTTCGGTGTCGCCGGTGTCGGTGCGCACGCCAAGGTGCACGGTGGCCAGGTAGGTCTTGTCGGCTTCCAGCAGGTCTTGCGAGAACTTGGTCGCTTCGCCGAAGCACAGCGGCAGCAGGCCGGTGGCAAACGGGTCGAGCGTGCCGGTGTGGCCGGCTTTTTTCGCGTTCATGAAGCGCTTGGCCTTGATCAGGGCGTCGTTGCTGGACAGGCCAACCGGCTTATCGAGCAGCAGCACGCCGTTCACCGCGTCGCGCACGCGCTTTACACGTGCTTCGGTCATTCTTCGTCTTTGTCTTCTTCGAAGTCGGCGGCGCGGGTGGCATTGGCCTTGTCGATCAGGGCGGACATCGCCATGCCGCGCGAGGCGGACATGTCGTGCAGGAAGTGCAGCTGCGGCAAGGTGTGGATGTGCAGGCGCTTGCCCAGCTGGTTGCGCAGGTAGCCGGCGGCGGCGGCCAGGCCGGCCAGGGTGTTCTTGATCGACTCGGGATCGTCCTTCAGGGTGGTGAAGAAGACTTTCGCATGCGCGTAGTCGGGCGTCAGCTGCACTTCGGACAGGGTAATCATTCCGACGCGCGGGTCCTTCACTTCGAAGGCGATCAGCTCGGACAGGTCTTTCTGGATTTGATCCGCCACGCGCAGGCCGCGCTGGGGGATGGATTTGCTGTGTTTTGCCATGATTTTCTTTCCTTTTAAACCGGTAAACCTGTGTCTGACCCGCAGGGTCAGACACCGATACGCGGCTGCCGTGGGCCAGGTGCCTGACCCTGCGGGTCGGGCATCGGTTTGCCGGTTTTCATAAAACTAAAAGGCGGGTGCCCTGCCCCGCTCTCGCGAGGCGGGAAGCACCCGCCGTGTATCGCGCCGTCCTGCTGTTACAGGGTACGGGCGATCTCCTGCACTTCGAACACTTCGAGCACGTCGCCTACGACGATGTCGTTGTAGCCCTTCAGGTTCAGGCCGCACTCCAGGCCGGCGCGAACTTCCTTCGCATCGTCCTTGAAGCGCTTGAGCGAGTCGATCTCGCCGGTCCACACCACGATGTTGTTGCGCAGCAGGCGGACGGAAGACGAACGCTTGACCACGCCATCGGTAACCAGGCAGCCCGCAATCGCGCCGACCTTGGAGACGTGGATGACCTGGCGAATCTCGACCTGGCCGGTAACGTGTTCGCGCTTCTCCGGCGCCAGCATGCCCGACAGCGCCGCTTTGACCTCTTCGATCGCATCGTAAATGATGTTGTAGTAGCGGATGTCGACGCCGTTAGTCTCGGCCAGCTTGCGCGCCTGTGCATCGGCACGGGCGTTGAAGCCGATGATGACTGCCTTGGAGGCGGTCGCCAGGTTGACGTCCGATTCCGAGATGCCGCCCACCGCTGCGTGCACGATCTGTACGCGCACTTCGGAGGTCGACAGCTTCTGCAGCGAGCCGACCAGCGCTTCCTGCGAGCCTTGCACGTCGGTCTTGATGATCAGCGGCAGGTTCTTCACTTCGCCTTCGGCCATCTGGTCGAACATGTTTTCCAGCTTCGCGGCTTGCTGCTTGGCCAGCTTCACGTCGCGGAACTTACCTTGGCGGAACAGGCCGATCTCACGGGCCTTACGCTCGTCAGCCATGACCATCGCTTCTTCACCGGCGGCCGGCACTTCGGTCAGGCCCTGGATCTCCACTGGGATGGAAGGACCTGCTTCCGCGATCGACTTGCCGTTCTCGTCCAGCATCGCACGGACGCGGCCGAAGGACGAACCTGCCAGCACCACGTCGCCGCGGCGCAGGGTGCCGGATTGCACCAGGATGGTGGCCACAGGACCACGGCCCTTGTCCAGGCGAGCTTCCACTACCAGGCCGCGCGCAGGCGCTTCCACCGGGGCTTTCAGTTCCAGCACTTCGGCTTGCAGCAGCACTTGCTCCAGCAGGTCGTCGATGCCCTGGCCGGTCTTGGCGGACACCGGCACGAACGGCGAATCGCCGCCGTATTCTTCCGGCACCACCTGTTCGGCCACCAGCTCCTGGGTCACGCGGTCAACGTTGCCGCCTGGTTTGTCGATCTTGTTGATCGCCACCACCAGCGGCACGCCTGCTGCCTTGGCGTGGGCGATTGCTTCCTTCGTCTGCGGCATCACGCCGTCGTCGGCCGCCACGACCAGGATGACGATGTCGGTTGCTTTCGCACCGCGGGCACGCATTGCCGTAAAGGCTTCGTGGCCCGGGGTATCCAGGAAGGTGATGATGCCGCGCGGGGTTTCCACGTGGTAGGCGCCGATGTGCTGGGTAATGCCGCCGGCTTCGCCCGACGCGACTTTGGCGCGGCGGATGTAGTCCAGCAACGAGGTCTTGCCGTGGTCGACGTGGCCCATCACGGTCACCACTGGTGCACGCGGGGTTGCTTCGTATTCGGCGTGCTCGCCCTGGTCGGCCAGCAGCGCTTCCGGATCGTCGACGGCGGCAGCGAAGGCCTTGTGGCCCATCTCTTCCACCACGATCATCGCGGTTTCCTGGTCCAGCACCTGGTTGATGGTGCACATCTGGCCCAGCTTCATCAGCTGCTTGATGACTTCGGATGCCTTGACCGCCATCTTGTGCGCCAGTTCGGCCACGGTGATGGTTTCCGGCACGTGCACTTCATGCACGATCGCCTCGGTCGGCTGCTGGAAGTTGGTTTCGCGATCGTCATGATGACCACCGCGACGACCGCCCTTGCCGCCTGCACGCCAGCCGTCACGGCCGCCTGCATTGGCGCCGGTGTTGCCACCGCGGCCTTTGCCTGCACCGCCGCCTGGAGCGCCACGGCGCTTTTCATCCTGCCAGGTCGAAGCCACGTTGGCCGACTTGATGGACTTCTTGTCGCCTGGCTTGCCTTCTTTCTTGTCGCCGGCTGGAGCTGCTGCGGTCGTCGCAGGCTTCTTGTCAGCAGGCTTGTGCAGCGTGCCTTCGGCGACTTTCGGCTTGACGGCAGCGGCTGCCGGGGCCGGCTCAGGAGCCTTCATCACGCGGCGCGGCTGGCTCATCATCAGCTTGATCTGGGCCACTTCGTCTGCCACAGCTTTACGGGCACGTTCGGTCGCTTCGGCGCGCTCGGCGGCTTCCTTGGCGGCGATTTCGTGCTTGCGCTTGGACTCTTCGGCATCGGCCAGGCGCTTCTTCTCTTCTTCTTCGGCGGCGGCTTTCTGCGCGGCGCCGGCTGCAGCGGCGGCAGCAGCCTTCTCGGCGGCGGCCTTGTCGGCTGCAGCCTTCTTGGACTGTTCTTCCGCTACGCGCTTGGCTTCCTCTTCGGCGGCTTTGGCTTGTGCAGCCTTTTCCTCGTCGAGCTTGGCCAGGCGTTCCTGTTTCTCTTTCAGCTCCGCTTCCTGGCGGGCGATCAGCTCGGCCTGGCGGCGTGCTTCTTCTTCACGGCGCGCCTGTTCGGCAGCGTCGATCACCGGCGCGGCCGGCTTGGCGGCGGTGGTGGTCACCACGTCGTCGCGCTGGACGAAGGTGCGCTTCTTGCGCACTTCGACCTGGATGGTGCGGGCCTTGCCGGAGGCGTCGGCCTGCTTGATCTCCGTGGTCTCTTTACGAGTCAGGGTGATCTTTTTCTTTTCGCCCGGCTCTGCGCCTGCGCCGTGGGTACGGCGCAGGTGTTCCAGCAGCTTGTCCTTATCATCTTTTGACAATGGATCTGACGCCGAACTCTTTTCGACGCCAGCAGACTTCAGCTGCGACAGCAGCAAATCTGCAGGCATCTTCAGTTCGGTGGCAAATTGGGCTACGTTGTTACTCGCCATTCAGTCCTCTTTTCTATGTGTCTCGATGATAAATAAAGCTGCTACTGCTGTTCAGGCCATTCTTTAGGCCTTGGCCGCTTCGGACGATGCCCAGGCCTTGGCTTGCAGGGCCTTGGCGCGATCATCGTACTTACCGTCGACCAGCTTCATTTCATCGTCGGTCACATTCTCAAACTCATTCGAAATCAGTTCACGCGCGCGGTCGCTCGACAATGCCAGGATGGCGCCGAACTCGTCATAGGCCAGACCGGCAAATTGCGCCAGGGTCTTGATGCCTGCGAGGCCCAGCTTGCCCGCGGTGACGCGGTCCATGCCTTCCAGGCCAACCAGCTGCTCTTCCATGCCTTCCAGGCCTTCTTCCGAAGCGATGGCTTCGGTCACCAGGGCGTCGCGGGCACGGGTACGCAGCTCGTTGACGGTGTCTTCGTCGAACGCTTCGATGTCCAGCATCTCGGAGATCGGCACGTAGGCGATTTCTTCCAGGCTGCTGAAGCCTTCTTCCACGAGGATGTCGGCCACTTCCTGGTCCACATCCAGTTTTTCCATGAACAGTGCGCGCACGGCAGCGGTTTCGGTGGCCAGCTTGTCGGCCGATTCTTCCGCGGTCATGATGTTGATCTTCCAGCCGGTCAGCTCGGAAGCCAGGCGCACGTTCTGGCCGGAGCGGCCGATGGCGATTGCCAGGTTTTCTTCGTCAACCACCACGTCCATCGCGTGCTTGTCTTCGTCAACCATGATCGAGGACACGTTGGCAGGTGCCAGCGCGCCGATCACGAATTGCGCTGGATCTTCCGACCACAGCACGATGTCCACGCGCTCGCCGCCCAGCTCGCCGGTCACGGCCTGCACGCGCGAACCGCGCATGCCGACGCAGGTACCGATCGGGTCGATGCGCTTGTCGTTGGTGTGCACGGCGATCTTGGCGCGCACGCCGGCGTCGCGCGCAGCGGATTTAATCTCCAGCATGCCTTGTTCGATTTCCGGCACTTCCAGTTCGAACAGCTTCATGATGAACTCTGGCGCGGTGCGCGACAGGATCACTTGCGGGCCGCGCATATTGCGGTCAACGCGCAGGATGTAGGCACGCACGCGGTCGCCGATACGCAGGTTTTCCTTCGGGATCATCTGGTCGCGCGGCAGACGGGCTTCGATCTTGCCGGATTCGACGATCGCATCGCCGCGTTCCATGCGCTTGATGGTGCCGGTGACCAGCGCGTCGCCGCGCTCCAGGAAGTCTTGCAGGATCTGCTCGCGTTCAGCATCGCGCACGCGCTGCAGGACCACTTGCTTAGTGTCCTGGGCGAAGCGGCGGCCGAATTCCACGGATTCGATCGGCTCTTCGATGTATTCATCGACTTCGATGTCAGGGATCTGCTCTTTCGCTTCGAACAGCAGCACTTCCTGGTCAGGCAGTTGCAGGCCGGCTTCGTCCGGCACTACGTGCCAGCGGCGGAAGGACTCGAACTCGCCGCTTTCACGGTCGATCGAAACGCGAATATCCACTTCGCCTTCATAGCGCTTCTTCGTGGCTTGCGCCAGTGCGAACTCGAGCGCGCCGAACACGACTTCCTTGTCGACGTTCTTTTCGCGCGCCAGCGCATCAACCAATAACAATACTTCGCGACTCATGCTTTGCGGCTCCCAAAATTCACCTGCGGCACCAAGCGTGCCTTGTCAATGTCCGCGAGCGTGAAATTCAGCACCGCAGGACCTTCTTTACCTTCAAATTCAATACCCAGTTGATCGCCTTCAGGCTCCGTCAGGATGCCCTGGTAGGACTTGCGATTTGCAGTGCCTGGAATGGCCATGCGCAGCTTGACGATCGCTTCGGAGCCGGCAAAGCGGACGAAGTCGCTGAACTTGCGCAGCGGACGGTCCAGGCCAGGCGACGAAATTTCGAGGCGTTCGTAAGGAACGTTCTCGACCGTCAGCACGTGCGACAGTTGGTGGCTCACCGTGGCGCAGTCTTCAACCGTGATCGGGCCCTTTTCTTCTGCATCTTCCGCCGTGAAGTCGATATAAACACGCAGCAGTCCGCGTTCGGCCCGTTCGAAATCGACCAGGTCGTAGCCGAGGCCAGCGACGGTTTTTTCAATCAATTCAGGCAGTTGCAAAAGAAATCTCCAGATACTTAAAACGATTCAACCAAAAAAAAATGGGCAACTGCCCATCTTTCGTTACTGCAGCCAGATGAAAGCACTCTCGGCAAAAATACCTGCGAAGAACTTTAACTAGGCTGCTCATTATAGCGCCTTATTGACTTCGCTGCAATGCCACATACCACAGCGGACGAGGGTGTAACAATAGGAAGGTGCTCAAAAACCAACACCTTAAACCGGCACTGCAGTCGGACGGCCGCCCCGTCCGACCCGCGGGGGCAGACACTTGTACGCTACTGCCGCTGGCTGGGCAGGTGTCTGACCCTGCGGGTCAGACACCGGTTTACCGGTTTTAGCCCTTACGGCGGCGCGGCATGCCATGGTCCGAAGCCCCGCCGCGCGGCTG
Organism: Pseudoduganella sp. R-34; assembly: GCF_049904655.1. Classification (NCBI taxonomy): domain Bacteria; kingdom Pseudomonadati; phylum Pseudomonadota; class Betaproteobacteria; order Burkholderiales; family Oxalobacteraceae; genus Pseudoduganella; species Pseudoduganella sp. R-34. Next base: position 1,871,158 of record NZ_CP184572.1, on the reverse strand, counting down.
GTGCCCGCCGCGGCGCTGCTGCCCCTGGCCGTGGCCGTGGCCCTGGCCAGCGAAGCCAAAAGTCGTCATCAGCGGATCCGGCTGGCGAGGACCGCTACCCTGCCCCTTGCCTTTACCCTTACCCTTGCCGCCGCCAGCACCACCGGCGCCACGGCCACCCGGCTGCTGGTCACCGAATCCGGTGAAGCCGCCGCCATGACGCGGCGCACCATAGAACGCCCCCTGCCCCTGGTTGCGGCCACCGCGCGGCGCCTGCGGGAAAGGATCGGCATTCTTGTTGCTCACATCCATGCGGTTGCCATTCGGCTCGCGCTCACGTTCACGCTTGCCCTGGCCTTGACCCGGACCGCCCTGCGGCTTCTTACCCTCGCCAGCACCAGCGCCGGCGCTGCCTTCTTTCTTGAAGCCGACAGCCGTCAGCAGGTCGCGCACCGAATTCTCTTCCATCTCTTCCCAGCGACCGCGCTTCAAGTTCGAAGGCAAGGTCAGCGCGCCGTAACGGGTACGGATCAGGCGCGACACGGTCAGGCCGATCGCCTCGAACATGCGGCGTACCTCGCGGTTACGGCCTTCGCCGATCACCACCCGGTACCACTTGTTGACGCCTTCACCGCCGCCATCGGCGATCTTGGTGAACTGCGCCATGCCGTCTTCCAGTTCGACGCCGGCCAGCAGTTTCTGGCGCATGCCCTCTTCCAGCTCACCCAGGGTGCGCACCGCGTATTCACGGTCGATGTTGTAGCGCGGGTGCATCAGGCGGTTGGCCAGGTCACCGGAGGTGGTGAACAGCAGCAGGCCTTCGGTGTTGAAGTCCAGGCGGCCAACGGCCAGCCATTTGCCGGTCTTCATGGTCGGCAGGCGATCGAACACCGATGGGCGGCCATCCGGGTCGTCGTGCGACACGATTTCGCCGGCCGGCTTGTGGTATACCAGGACGCGCGGCGGCTTCTTGGAAACCTTGCGCTGCACCAGCTTGCCGTTGATGCGCACTGCGTCGGTCGGCAGGATGCGCTGGCCGATGTGGGCCGGCTCACCGTTCACCGACACGCGGCCGGCGATGATCAGTTCTTCCATGTCGCGGCGCGAACCCATGCCCGCTTCCGCCAGCACCTTGTGCAGCTTCGGCGCATCGTCTTCCGCCGTCAGGTCGCGGCGCGCCTTGACCGGCTTGCCGGAACCGCCCTCGTCGCGGTCGAACGCGTCGGAGGTCACGAAAGAGAACACCGCATCGGCTTCGGACGACTTGTCCTTGGCCTTCATCTTGTTGCCGAAGGCGCCCGGCACGCGTTGCTTGCCCTGGCCGCCCTTGCCTTGACCTTGGCCCTGCCCGCCCTCGCCGACTTGCGCGCCCTGGCCTTCGCCGTGCGCCTGCTTGCCGTGCTTGCCCTTCTTGCCTTTGTGCTTACCGTGCTTGTCGTGGCGCTTTTCAGCAGGGACTGCGCTTGGCCATGGGCTCGCACCCTCGCCGCCTTCAGCGGCGGCCGGCGCGGCGCCTTCGGCAGGCGCTGCTTCGGCGCCGAGTGCCGCTGCCGCCACGGCAGCCTTTTCAGCCTGGCGCAGTGCGCGCTGTTCGCGCATCTGGCGCGGGCCGCGCGGCGCACGACCACGATCCTTGCCCTGGCCTTCCCCGCCTTCGCCGGCCTGCGCAGTTTCCACCGGCGCCGATGCAACCGGCGCTGGAGCGGCTTCCGCAACCGGCGCCGCTTCCGCTGCTACAGCCTTTTTGGCACGCGGCTTTTTGACCGGAGCCGCTTCCGCGCTCGCAGCAGGCTGCTCGCCCGCCACAGCTTCGGCCGCAGTTGCGGCTTTGGTACGGCGCTTGGGCTTTGGCATTTCGCCGGCTGCCAAAGCGGCAGCGTTGTCAGCCTCGATCTGCGCCTTGGTGCGGCGTTTCGGCTTGGCGGGTGCGGTCTCGGCGGCTGCCGGGGTACCGGTTTCTGGGGAGTTATCAGGCTTGTTCATTATTCGTTTCTGCTAAGGGCTCGACGTTATCGGGCGCCGGGTCATCTGTTACCGGCGGCGCCTCGTCTGGCGTCGCCTCTTTCTCTTCTTCTGCTGCTTGTGCTTCGTGCGCCGCCTTCTCGAAGTTCTCGGTCAGTCGAGCCTCCAGCACTTCCAGCGGATTTTCATTCTGCGTATCGCTGATCTGCTGCAACGGCGGCAGTTGCGACAGCGATTCCAGCCCTAGGTCGTCCAGGAACTGCTTGGTCGTGCCCAGCAAGGCCGGGCGGCCCAGAACATCGCGATAGCCGACCGTATCGACCCAGCCGCGGTCTTCCAGCATCTTGATCGTCTGCGAGTTCACCGCAACGCCGCGGATTTCCTCGATATCGCCGCGGGTTACCGGCTGGCGGTAAGCGATGATGGCCAGCGTTTCCAGCGTGGCGCGCGAATATTTCTGCGGTTTTTCCGGATTCAGGCGATCCAGGTACAACTTCATTTCAGGCCGGCTCTGGAAGCGCCAGCCGCTGGAGAGGCTGACCACCTCAATGCCGCGCCCTTGCCAATCCTGGCGCAACTCTTCCAGCAATTCCTTGATCGTATCAGCGCCGACCCCAGCTCCGAGCGGATTGCCCTGGTCGTCGGTTTCGACGTACAGCTTTTTCAGGCTGTGGATCGATAAGGGTTCACGGGCGCATAGCAGCGCAGCTTCGAGGACTTTCTTAGCCTCTGCATTATCCATACACTACATTTGGTTGTGTAACTAAGTAAGAAGGCGCCGGACCGCTACGCGCCGGGGCGAGAGTCTCAGGTGGAGAGCGTTTTCAGGGCGAAAACAAGGCGGACGACAGGCGCCGCTTCATCCAACTTGGCCAATTGTACCTGATAAAAGTCAGGAGAAGTGTAAAAGCCTGCTCGCTTAGCCGGCCAGGCGCTCGGCCAGGATTGCCGAAACACCAACAAAAGCCGGGTACTCGGCAGTGATCACATAGGTAGGAATCGCCGCCAGGTATTTGTTGAAGCGCCCTTTTTCCTCAAAACGGGCGCGGAAGCCGGAACGGTCGAAGCGCTCGCCCAGGCGCGGCACGATGCCGCCGCCAATATAGATGCCGCCCGTCGCGCCCAGTGTCACGCCGAGGTTGCCGGCAATGGTGCCCAGCATGGTGCAGAAGTGCTCAATCACATCGTCGCACAGCGGGCACTCGCCGGTCAGCGCGCGGCGCGCAATCTCCGGCGCCGGCAGTACCGGCTCCTCATGGCCGCGCTGGGCCACCAGCGCGCGGTAAATCAGTTCGATGCCGACGCCGGACAGCAAGCGCTCCGCCGACACATGCGGGAATTCGGTCCAGGCATATTGCAGGATCGCCACCTCTTCCGGATTCATCGGCGGGAAGCTGACATGGCCGCCCTCGCTCAGCAGTGCGGTCCAGCCGGCTGCCGACGGGATCAGGCCCGACACGCCCAGGCCGGTGCCGGCGCCGATCAGGCCAAGCGGCGCGCCGGCTTGCGGCGTGCCGCTACCGACCTGGCGCTTCTGGTCATCCGCCAGCAGCGGCAGCGAGCGCGCCAGCGCGGTGAAATCATTGGCCACCACCAGCACCTCGAAGCCCACTTCCAGGCGCAATGCCTCGATCGAAAACTCCCAATGGTGATTGGTCATCTTGACGTAATCGCCATTGACCGGATTGGCGATCGCAATCGCACCATGACGCACGCCCAGGCCGGCAGCCGCCACCACATCCGGCAGCGCCAGGTAAGCCCTTAGCGCATCGGCCAGCGTTGCATAAGCTGCGCCGGACAGCACGTGGATATGCTCAATCCTGCCTGGCGCCAGTTCCAGGGCAAACCGGGCATTGGTCCCACCCACATCGGCCAGCAGGCGCGGGCTTTGGAAGAAGGCAGGCGTGACAGGGATGGTCTGGGCAGTCATGGGCACAAGCGATTAAGTTGAGCCTTAATCCTAAGGGATTTGTTAGCCGAGACGCAAGGAATTCTTTGTAGTTTGAGTACAAGAAACGTAAAAATTAGGTACACACACTACATTACGCGATATTTCGACGGTAGTATGACTACTCCAGCTTGCGTAAAAAAAGTCGGGGTCAGGTCTGGCAATCCGCCAAAAAAGGCACGCACGTGCCTTTTTTGGCGGATTGCCAGACCTGACCCCGACTTTAATTAATGACGGGAGTCGGCGGGGGTGAGGCTGTCGGGGGTCTGTTCGGCGATCACGGCGGATTCGCCCTCGCTGCGGAAGGCGGTATTCCAGGCATCGAGGCCGCCGTGCAAGGGCTTGGCGCGCTTGTAGCCGTGGGAGTGGAGCTGCTTGGCGACCTTGGCGGCGGTGACGTCGTTCGGGCAGCTGCAGTAGACGATGATGTGGCGGTCCTTCGGCAGGGATTTGATCACGGCCAGCGGGTCGCTGGCGCCTACCAGCAGGGCGCCCGGCACCGGCGGATCCAGCAATTGTGCGGTGGCGCTGCGGGCATCGACCATTACCGGATCATGGCCCGAATCGAGCAACTCTTTCAGTTCGTCGATGCTGATGCGCTCGGTCTGCATGGCCTTCTGGAAGCGGCGCCGCTCGATGAACTTGGCCAGCACGAACAGGCCGAGCAGGATAGCCAGCACCGTCAGCGCGGTCGACCCCATGGTCGACAGCACGTCCAGCACCTTGTCCACGTCGGCATGGAAATAGGCCCCGATCAGCAGTCCGGTGGCGCTCCACAGCAGGCCGCCCAGTAGGCTGAAACCGAGGAAGGTGGGCACGCCGGTGCCCAGCGCGCCTGCCATCGGTGGGGCAATGGTGTTGAAGCCGGGGATGAATTTGGCCACCACCATCGACTTCGGCCCCCATTTGCGGAAGTTGTCTTCCGTCTGGCTGACGCAGTAGTCCGGCGACAGCGAAATCTTGCACAGCAGCTTGAGGATGCGCTTGCCAAAACGGCGGCCGGCGCGGAACCAGAAGAAATCGCTGAGCAGGCATGCCAGCATGGCAACGCCCAGCACCACCGGAAACGGCGCGCTATTGCCATTATCGATGGCCAGCGCACCGGCCACGATCAGCACCGGATAGGCAGGAATTGGCAACCCCATCTGTTCGACCAGCACCACGGCAAAGACGATCAGGACACCATACTGCTGCAACAAGGATATTAGGTTAGCCATAGTTCGACTATGGTAGCGCAAAACGAGGGCTAAGGCAGGGCTCCCTCGACGTACTGCAGCGACAGCTGTTGCTGCAGCATCCGGAACAGCCTGTCCTGTTCCACCGGCTTGTGCAGGAAGTCGTCGGCGCCGGCCGCCAGGGCCTGTTGCCGCTCGCCGCCAAAGGCCGTTGCCGCCATCAACACCACGCGCGGCTGCGGCAGGCTGTGATCGGCGCGCAGGCGGCGCGTTGCTTCCAGCCCGTCCAGCACTGGCAGGCGCCAGTCCATCAATACCAGTTCCGGCTGCGACTTGGCGATGACATCCAGTGCCTCCATGCCATCGGACGCCTCCTGAACCTCGAAGCCGGCCGGCAGCAGCATGCTGCGCAACAGGTGGCGGCCCTCGACACCGTCATCCACCACCAGGATGCGCCGGCCCTGGTGCATCGGCGCCAGCTGCGGCAGGCGCGCCAGGGGCTCGCCGGCATCGGCCTCTTCCGCCTCGATGGTAAAGCGGAATACCGTGCCCGCTCCCGGCCTCGGCCCGGGCTCGACTTCCAGCTCGCCGCCCATGATGCGCACGTACTGGCGCGAAATCGCCAGGCCAAGGCCGGGGTCTTCTGGAATGCCAGCCTGTCCCGCGCATACTGCAAACGCCAGGCCATGCCGCCCGCCGGGCAAGCCCGTCGGCCGCAGCGACAGCGTGATCGTGCCCTGGCGCGCATGCTTGAGGACATTGGTCACCAGGTTGAGCAGCACATGGCGCACCTTGGCGCCATCCATCATCAGCGCGCGCGGCAAGGCGCCGCATTCCATCTTCAACGCCACCCCGGCCTGCACGGCACGCTCGCCGACCATATCGCACACATCGCGCAGCAGCTGCGCCACGTCGACCGCTTCCCGGTGCAAGCTGACGCCGCCGGCCTCGATCCGCGACAGCTCGAGGATGTCGTTGATCAAGGCCAGCAAATGCTGCCCGCTGCGGTGGATGATCGCCATATTGCGTTTTTCATCGGCCGACATGGTGGTCGAATGCGCCATCAGGCGCGAAAAGCCGATCACCGAATTCAGGGGCGTACGCAGTTCATGGCTCATGGTGGACAGGAACACGCTCTTGGCGCGGCTGGCCGCCTGGGCTTCGGCGACCGCTACCGACAGGGCTGCCGTGCGTTCGCTCACCAGTTCTTCCAGGTGGCTGCGGTGGCGCCGCAACTCCTGCTCGCTTTCGGTAGCCTCGGTGACGTCGATGCTGACGCCGACCATGCGCACCACCTTGCCCTGCGCATCGCGGAAGGAGCGAGCCATTGAACGCAAGTGGCGCAGCGTGCCGTCAGGCCGGCGGATGCGGAATTGCAGGGAAAAGTCGCGCTCGCCGTTCAAGGCGGCCGCCACTTCGGCGCGCGCGCGCTCCCGGTCTTCCGGCACCACGCGCTCCAGCCAGGCCTTGTAGTTGCCGCCGCCCAGCCGGCTGCCAAGGCCGTACTGGCGCATGATCTCGTCGTCCTGCATCAATTCGTCGTAGACCACGTCCCAGTCCCAGATGCCGATGCGTGCAGCGCGGGTGGCAACGCTGAGGCGTTCCTCGCTCTCGCGCATCGCGCGGTAGCGGCTGTCGAGCAGCTCCCACATCTTGTGGATGGACTCTTTGAGGGTGCGCAGTTCGCCGTAGAAGCAGGCCTTTTGCGGCGTATCGCCCATGACGTACTGGCCTACAGCCTTCAGTGGCCGCAGGATCAGGAACCACAGCAAGCCGTACAGGCTGGTGACCAGCGCCGCGGCCAGCACCAGGATCGCCATCAGGTTGGCGCGGCGCTGGTCCTGCAATTGCTGCAGCATATAGGCTGGCGTTGCGAAAACCTTGATGGTGCCGATCGCGGCGCCATCGACGACGACCGGGCGCTGGGCCACCAGCATGTCCGGCGTGGTTGCCAGCGGCAGGCTGGTTTCAAGTTTGTCGCCGGGGCCGCGCTGCACCACCAGCTCACGCTTGCTGCCCGTGCCGTACAACACGATGGCATGCAGGTCGCGCTGGTTCATGCTGGCGCGCATGATGGACAACACTTGCTTGTCGTCGAAATTCCAGGCTGGCATGGCTACCCCCAGCGCCAACTGGTCGGCGCTGATGTTCAGCACGCGCTGCAGCTCTTGCCAGCGCTTGCTGCTCTCCGAGGAATAGGAATAAGCGGCGAACACCAGCAGCACGGCGCTGACGATGCTCGCTAACGCCACGCTGACCAATAATGCGATGGAGGCAACTTTGTTCGAACGCAAAGACCTGCTCCGGCCGGGGCGCCGCGGTATGCGGCGCGAATGACCAGTGTGCCAGCTTTGCTGGGGGCGATCAAGCAGCCCTGGGGATAGCCGCCAGCAGCGAGCGCGTGTAGGGGTGCCGCGGGTTGCGATACAGTTCGTCCGAGTCGGCCATTTCCACCACTTCACCCTTGTGCATCACCATCACCTGGTCGGAAATGTACCTGACCACCGACAGGTCGTGCGAGATGAAAATATAGGACAGGCCGAATTCGTCCTGCAGGTCCTGCAGCAGGTTCAGCACCTGGGCCTGCACCGACACGTCCAGCGCCGATACCGACTCGTCGCATACCAGGATTTCCGGCTTCATGGTCAGGCAGCGCGCGATGGCAATGCGCTGCCGCTGGCCGCCGGAGAATTCGTGCGGATAGCGATGGTAGGCTTGCTGAGGCAACCCTACCCGCTCCAGCAGCGCCAGCGCCAGCTCTACCCGCTGGGCGTCGTCGGCGCCGATGCCGTGCAGCCGCATCGGTTCCAGCAGGATCTGGCCCACGGTAAAGCGCGGGTTCAGCGAGGCATACGGGTTCTGGAAAATGATCTGGATGCGGCGCTTGAACGGGCGGAACTCCTTGTCGCTCATCGCCAGCAGGTCACGCCCCTTGAACAGGGCGCTGCCGCCGCTGGCCTGGTGCAGGCGCAGCAGCGTCAGGCCGAGCGTGGACTTGCCGCTGCCCGATTCGCCGACCACGCCCAGTGTCTTGCCGCGCGCCAGCGTGAACGAGACGTCCTTGACAGCCTGGAATTCGCGCTTACCGAACAGGCCTTCGCGCAGCCAGAAGCTCTTTTTCAGGCCCCGCACGTCCAGCACGATCTCATCGCCCGGAGCGCTGCCGCGCGCGCGCTGCGCCTGCTGCACGGCAGCGCCGAAGCGCCCTTCCATGTAGTCGCTGATCACCGGCAGGCGCACCGGGCGCGCGTCGAGCGATGGCCGGCAGTGCAGCAGCGCGCGCGTGTACAGGTCTTTCGGATCGGCGAACACCGCACGCGCATCGCCAGTTTCGCGCACTTCGCCGTGCCGCATCACGATCACGTCATCGGCAATTTCCGCCACCAGGCCCAGGTCGTGGGTGATGAACAGCACCGACATCCGGTGTTTCTTCTGCAGCCCGGCAATCAGTTCCATGATCTGCTTCTGGATCGTGACATCCAGTGCGGTAGTGGGCTCGTCGGCGATCAGCAGCTTGGGCCTGCAGGCTATCGCCATGGCGATCATCACCCTTTGCTGCTGGCCGCCCGACAACTGGCTCGGATAGGCGTCGATCCTGGCCGCCGGATCGGGGATGCCCACCTCTTCCAGCAACTCCAGCGTGCGGGCGCGGGCGCTGCGCCGGTCCATGCCCATATGCAGGCGCAGCACTTCGCCGACCTGGAAGCCGACCGTGAACACGGGGTTCAGCGAGGACATCGGTTCCTGGAAAATTATCGCAATATCCCTGCCGCACATGGCGCGGCGTTCACGTGCCGGCTGGTGCAGCACTTCGCGGCCCTCGAACAGCACGCTGCTTTGCTGGTCGATGAGGGTCGTTTGCGGCGGCAGCAGGCCCATGACAGCCAGCGAGCTGACCGACTTGCCGCTGCCCGACTCGCCCACCAGGGCGACCGTACGGTCATGCGGGATGTCGAAGGAAATGCCCTTCACCGCCTCGACAGTGTTCTTTTTGTCGGTACGGAAGCGGATACGCAAGTTGCGGACCTGTAGCAGCATGTCATTTCACCTTGGGGTCGAGCGCGTCGCGCAGGGCGTCGGCAAACAGGGAGAAGGCCGTGACCAGCAAGGCCATGGCGCTGGCGGCAGCAGTCAGCTGCCACCATTTGCCGAGAACGAGTTCATTCTGGGCCTCGTTCAGCATGGAGCCCCAGCTCACCACGCCGACCGGCACACCAAAGCCAAGGAAGGACAGGATCACTTCGGCCTTGATGAAGCCCACCACCAGGATCGACAGCTGCACCAGGGCCACGTGGCTGACATTCGGGAAGATGTGGCTGAACATCTTGCGCCAGGCCGAAGCGCCGATGGCGTCGGCAGCCAGCACGTATTCGCGCGCCTTGTGCTTGATGTATTCGGCGCGGATCAGGCGGTATGGGCCGGTCCAGCCGGTCAATCCAAGGATCAGGACTATGGTCAGCACACCTTTCTGCTGCAGCACGGCGGCCACGGTCAGGATCATCAGGATCGAGGGGATCGAGGTAAAGACGTTGTAGAACCAGTTCAAGAAATCGTCCACCACGCCGCCGTAAAAGCCGGAAACGGCGCCGAAAAACGTGCCCAGGCCAACTGCCAGCGTGGCCGCAGCCAGGCCGACCACGATCGAGGTTTCGCCGCCCTTGATGGTTTTCCTGATGATGTCGTGGCCCCATTTGTCAGCGCCGAATGGCAGGCTCGGAGCCCGTCCTGCAGCGGGCTCGGCGACCGCTTTGCCCAGGGTGGCGCGCAGCTCACGCAGGTCTTCCGCCAGCGGGTCGAATTCATTGGGGGGTGGCGCTGCGCTGCCGGCGTTGTCGGTCCCGGCGGCGGCATCGTGCGCCACCTGCACCGCAGGCGGCGCAGCAAATGTCGGCGGCGCATAGTTGAGCGCAACCTCCTCTTCCCAGTCGGCTGCTACGATGCCGCTGGCGGAAGCTGCGAGCAGGAGCAGGAAGCCGGCTACGACCGCCAGCGCCGCCATGGCAATCCGGTCTGCCCGCAGGCGGCGCCAGGCCAGGGTCCACAGTCCGGCCGAGTCATGAATGGCATGCATGCGCTGTCCTTCTTACTTGAGCTGTACGCGCGGATCGACAGCCTGGTACAGCAGATCGGTCAGCAGGTTGAACACCATGGTCGCCACGGCTACGTAGACGGTAATCGCCTTGATCACGGGGAAATCGGAACGCTCCACCGCCAGGATCACTTCGCGCCCGATGCCCGGGATGCCGAAGAAGCGCTCCAGCAGGAAGGCGCCGATCAGCATGGCCGGCAAATTCGCCATCACGTGGGTAATGATCGGGATCGCCGCATTGCGCAGCACATGCAGCCACATCACGCGCCGCTCGGGCAAGCCCTTGGCGCGCGCCGTGCGCACGTAATCCTGCCCGACTTCGTCCAGCACGAAGCTGCGGTACAGGCGCAAGGTCGGCGCCAGCGACACAGCCAGCCCGATCAGGATGGGCAGCGCTGCGAAGCGCAGGTTCTCCGGCAAGCCGGCACCCCAGCCCTGCACCGGGAACCAGCCCGCCTTGTAGGCCAGCCAATACTGGAACACGATGATATAGACCAGGATGGAGATCGACATGCCTACCGTGCAAGCGACTATCACGGCGCGGTCGGCCAGCGAACCGCGCACGAAGGCCACCGCCAGGGCCAGTGCAATGCCCAGCACGGTTTCTAGCAAGGTCAGCGGCACCAGCACGGTCAGCGAAGGCCCCAGGCGGGAAGTGATGATGTCCGATACCGCTTCCCCGGTGGCCCAGCTCTGGCCAAAATCGAAAGTCGCGATCTGCTTCAGGAAAATTCCCAGCTGAACGTACCAGGGCTGGTCCACGCCAAGCTGGCGGCGAATATTGTCGATGCTGGCGGCGTCGGACATCTTGCCGGCCAGGATATAGGCAGGATCGCCACCTACCCAGTTGAACAGCACGAACACCAGTAACACAACACCCAGCAGTGTCGGCGCCATTTGCCAGATGCGGCGTATTAAAAATGAAATCATCCTCGGTAATCAATCTATAACTGGTTCACTTGCTATCGTTTCATAAATGAGACGGATCTTCTCAAAATTGTATCGTTGGCCAGTTTTTAATTGACGCAATATTAGTCCAAATGCTCTCATCTTTCCCCGAGGAATCACATAGATGGTTCCTTCCAATGGGAGCGCCGAAGCAGTAGTCAAAAGCTGTAGCTCGTCTTTTTATTCCAAATTTTTGGAGATAGCAAACATGATGGAAAAAATCATGGCTCGTTCCGTACGGCTGGTTTGCGCCGGCGGTATGCTGGCCACCATAGCCGCCCCTGTCTTTGCGCAGGAAGCCCCGGCGCCAATGCAGCGCGTGGAAGTGACCGGCTCGAGCATCAAGCGTGCGACCCAGGAAACTGCATCGCCCATCCAGGTCATCAGCAAGGAAGACTTGATGAAGTCCGGCAAGGCAACCGTGGCCGAATACCTGCAGACCCTGACCGTTGACGGCGCCGGTTCGCTGCCGACTGGTTTCGGCAACGGCTTCGCTGCTGGCTCCACCGCGATTTCCCTGCGCGGCCTCGGTGCGACGTCGACCCTGGTACTGTTGAACGGCCGCCGCATGGCCCCATTCGCACGTGCCGACGACGGCCAGAAGAGCTTTACCGACCTGTCCACGGTGCCGATGCAGATCGTCGAGCGCATTGAAATCCTGAAAGACGGCGCTTCCTCCACCTACGGCGCAGACGCAATCGCCGGCGTGGTCAACATCATCCTGCGCAAGGACTTCGAGGGCCTGCAAGTCAAGGGTGATACCGGCTGGTCGCGCTACGACGACGGCAAGCAGAACAAGGCTTCCATCACCTACGGGCTGGGCAACCTGGACGAAGACAAGTACAACTGGGTGGTCAATGCCGAGTTCACGGATTCGGACCGTATCAAGAACAGCGACCGCAAGGACCGCGGCCACATCGGCAAGGGCGACCTGCGTCCGTACGGCTTCCCGGTCGGCACCCAGTTCGCCGGCGGCTACATCGCCGGCAACAACAACGCTTCGGCTGGTCCAGCCGGCGCGATCCGCAATCCGGCCACCCTGGATTACGTCGGCCTGCCTGGCTGCTCCACCCTGAGCGCCACCAAGGACCAGACCGGCGCCAACGGCGGCTGCCTGTGGCATCAGGATCAGTTCCGCGACATGCAGCCGGAGATCGAATCGGTCAACCTGTACACGCGCGGCACCTGGCAGGTCAATGGCGACACCCAGGTGTACGCTGAAGCCGGCTACTCGAAGCGCGATACCGCCTTCACCATGACGCCGCCATCGATCACGCCAACGGTGGCTTTCCCGCCGAATGCCGCCAACCCGCTGGGTTTCGTCAACTACGGCGCGCTGGCATTGATGGGCGCAAACCACCCGCAGAACCCATATGGCGTGGCGACCCGCGTGCGCTACACCGCGTTTGATATCGGCCCAAGCACCCGCTCGGCCAACAACGAGTTCAATCGCTTCGTGGTGGGAATCAAAGGCGCGGTCGCCGGCTGGGACTACGACGCTGGCCTGACCCACTCCAAGTCCAAGCTGCACCTGGACTACAGCAATATGCTGAACCTGAACGTGCTGCGCACGGCAATGCGCGATCCGACCCAGTACGGCTGGTACTACATCGGCACCGAAGCGTCCAAGAACTCGGCTGCCCTGTACTCTGCCCTGGTCACCAACGCGACCTCGGATTCGACCACCAAGCTGGACGTGATCGACTTCCACGCTTCGCGTGAACTGTTCGCCCTGCCAGGCGGCAACCTGGGCCTGGCAGTCGGCGCCGAACACCGCCGTGAAAAGCTGGAAAACCCGTCGCTGTCTGGCTCGATCGACGGTTCGATCAACTCTTCCTACGTTGCAGCCTTCGGCGACAACAAGGTATCGGCAGTCTTCCTCGAACTGGCCGCCCCGGTGCTGAAAGGCCTGGAACTGAGCGCTGCCGTACGTTACGACAAGTACGACAGTTTCAATTCCACTACGCCTAAAGCCGGCTTCAAATGGACCCCGGTCAAGTCCTTCGCCCTGCGCGGTACTTACACCGAAGGCTTCCGTGCTCCTGGCCCAGCGGAAGGTTCCCCGCTGTCGCAATCGACCGGCACTTCCACCGTTACCGATCCAATCCGCTGCCCGAACGGCAAAACGCCGGCACCTGGCGGTGCTACCTCGACCGACTGCGGCATTCCGGTTGCAGCTGTGAAGGTTGGCTCCTCTGCCCTGAAACCTGAAACCTCCAAGGGCTCGACCCTGGGCATCGTGTGGGACCCGTTCGACGGCACCAGCCTGGCGCTCGATGCGTGGAAGATCAAGCGTAGCAACGAGATCAACCCGCTGCCATACAACGAAGCAGCTGCCCTGCCAACCGCCATCCGCAACGACAACAACCTGGTCGTCAACGGCGTCGTGATCCCGAATTCGGGCACCCTGGTGCTGACACAGGCGCCGTACCGCAACTCCAGCTTCACCGAAGTCAGCGGCGTGGACCTGGATGTCAAGCAGCGCATCCGCCTGGGCGAGTACGGCCGCGCAACTGTGGGCTTCGTATGGACCCATACCGCGACCTGGAAGCGTCACGAGTCCGCCACTACCGTGTACCAGTTCAACGGCACCCACGGCAACTGCGACACTTCAAACTGCGCCGGCACGCCTAAGAACAAGATGAACCTGAACGCATCTTGGGACTTCCGTGACTGGAACGTTGCCGGTATCGTCAACTACCGCGATAGCATGGAGAACGTCAAGTTCGCCGGTGATCCTTGCGCCTCCACCCTGGCCAACGGCCAGCCGGGCACCAACGGCTGCAAGATCGCCTCGTTCACCACCCTGGACCTGTCGGCGCGCTACAACGTGAACCAGCAGTTCACGGTGTTCGCTTCGATCAACAACGTGACCGACAAGATCGCGCCGCTGGACCCACTGACCTACGGCGGCATGAGCTACAACCCGATGGACGCTTCCGGCGCCATTGGCCGCTACTTCAAGCTCGGCGCGCAGTACAAGTTCTTCTAAGCCACGAGGCTTGAAGCACTCCCAAAACGGCACTTCGGTGCCGTTTTTTTTTCACCCCTGCCGCAAGTTGTGTACACAAGGCGCATGTTTCTAAATAGTTACAATAAGAAATATTCAGTAGCAGAGCGATTGCGCCTTTCTGGCAAAAAGGAGCCAAATCCTTCCAACTACCAAGTAAAGATCTTCATCTCAGGCCAACTTCCCACACGCCTGGAGCCAGCCATTGTTGCGCTTTCGTAACAGTCTGTGGCTTTTTGTATCGAAAAGATTGCAAGACGAGAACACTTGCAAGAAAGTACTAGCAGCCTATTGCTAGGTTTTGCGCAAATGCAAAGAACAGTCCACCTTCTGGGAGATCAAAGAATTATGATGAAAGAGAACAGCCTGTCGTATGCAATCCGCCTGGCCTGCGCCAGCGGCTTGCTGGCAGCCGGAGTCTGTGCACCAGTTTTCGCCCAGCAAACTGACGCTGCCATCCAGCGCGTTGAAATTACCGGTTCGTCGATCAAACGCATTGCCCAAGAGGGTGCGTTGCCGATCCAAACCCTGAGCCGCAAGGACATCGATCAAACCGGCGTGCAGAACGTGGCCGACCTGGTTGCCCTGCTGCCTTCGATGCAGGGCATGATCACCTCGTCCGCTTCCATCAACGGCGGCGGCGGCGGCGTGCAGAGCGCATCGGTGCACTCGATCGGTACCGACTATACCCTGGTGCTGCTGAACGGCAAGCGCATGGCGCCTTATGGCACCGGCAGCGCCGTCAACCTGGCATCGATCCCGCTGGCAGCGGTTGAGCGCGTCGAGATCCTGACCGACGGCGCCTCCACGCTGTACGGCTCGGACGCCATCGCCGGCGTGGTCAACTTCATCCTGAAGAAAAACCAGAACGACCTGAACATCGACGCCACTTACAACCGCCCGCAACATAAAGGCGGCCAGAGCGCCAACGTCTCGATCACCAAAGGCTTCGGCAACTATGATAGCGACGGCTTCAACGTCATGCTGGCGTACAGCCACGACCAGAGCAAGGCACTGAACGCCACCCAGCGCCCGTTCGCCAACTCCGGCGTGGTCAAGTTCAGCAAGGACGGCAAGCAATATGCGACCTGGCAGAACTCGATCAACTCGATCCCGGCCAATGCCGACGTGTTCAACGGTCCCGATGTCGAAGCAACGTTCTCGCCGGACCTGGTCAACAACGGCAAGTGCAGCGGCCCCAACACGTTCGCGCGCAGCGGCGTTTGCCGCTACGACTATGCGGCAACCGTGGAACTGCTGCCTGAGCTGAAGCGTGACAGCCTGTTCACTTCCGGCGCGCTGAAGATCTCCGACAAGACCCGCCTGACCGGCGAGTTCGTCTATTCCAAGTTCACCAGCACCGCACGCTACGCGGCACCGGCGCAGCCGCTGACCACCATGAGCACCGATCCGGAAACCCACGTGAAGACCATCAGCCCGGTCTACATCGTGCCTTACAAGAAGTCGGTTGAGCCGCTGCTGGCTGGCCAGGGCATCGACCCGAACGCCGTGACCGACGCCTACCTGTACTACCGTGCGCGTGACGCGGGCGGCCGTACCGATGACTGGGGCACCAAGGCCCTGCACTTCTCCGTCGGCCTGGACTCCGAGTTCGCTGGCTGGGACGTCGGCGCAGCCTACACCCATTCGCAGAACAAGCAGACCGACAAGGCTGCAGGCGGCTACATGAGCGGCGACAAGTTCGAAGCCCTGGTCCAGTCCGGCGCTTACAACCCTTACGTCTTCGACCCGAATGCCGCTTCCATCCTGGCGCCGGCTGTGCTGCATGAAAACCTGTCGACCACCAAGTCCAAGCTGGACGTGCTGAGCGCCCACGCATCGCGTGAAGTGTTCGCCATGGCAGGCGGCAATGCCGCCCTGGGCCTGGGTGCCGACTACACCATGCAGAAGTATGAAGACTCGCCGAGCAGGATCGTGATGGGCCCTGGCCCAGGCAATCCGGGCTGGACCGACACCGTCATCGGCGGCAGCACTGGCTCCCAGCCGCTGGATGCCAAGCGCAACAACTGGGGTGCATTCGGCGAGCTGCAAATGCCTGTCATCAAAGGCCTGGACGTGACCGCTTCGGCGCGTTATGACAGCTACGACGCGGTCGACAAGCGCAATACCAGCTATGACGTAAACGGCAATCCGTCACTGGCAGGCAAGCAGGGCAAAGACGTCTCGAAGACTACCTTCAAGTTGTCCGCCCGCTGGCAGCCTTCGAAAGAAGTGATGCTGCGTGGCTCCTACGGCACCGGCTTCAAGGCGCCGACCATGAATGACATCTCCGACCCACTGAAAAACGCAGGCTCGTCGAACTTCTTCGCCTGCCCGATCAAGAACGCGGCCGACCCACGCTTCGCTTACTGCCGCGGCGTGCAGGAATACGGCCTGCTGACCGTGGGTAACCCAGGCACCGGCGCCGATGCGCTGAAGCCTGAAACCTCGAAGCAGGCGTCGATCGGCATGCGCCTGGAACCGATGGACTCGCTGTCGCTGGGCGTGGACTTCTGGGACGTGCGCCTGAAGAACCAGATCCAGAACCTGTCGCAGGACATGCTGTTCGGCACCGAAGCACTGGCCAACAAGTACGCCACCATCTACTTCGATCCGATCCAGAAATCGAAAGTCCTGGTGATGACCCAGTCGCCGCTGAACCTGGCCAGCTCGCGTTATCGCGGCATCGACCTCGATGCCACCTTCCGCGCCGCCACCCCGATCGGCAAGTTGACCACGAACTGGTCCGCCACCTATATGCTGAAGGCCGAAAAGACCGTGCCTGACGCAGACAAGCCTGGCGAAAACAAGACTGAAAGCAGCATCGCACGCTTCGACTCCTACGACGACGTGACCTTCCGCTGGATTTCGCGCCTGGTGTTCTCGCTGAAGTCGAGCGAGCAGTGGGCCAACTCGCTGACCGTGAACTACAAGTCCGGCTACGCCGACAAGAATTACACGGCCGACGATGGCCGCGTGCGCTCGGTCAACGACGACGGCACACTGGGCGGCTACGTCGACATGGAGGGCCGCAAGGTCAAGGCCTACACCACCCTCGACTGGCAGTCGAAGTACGTCTTCAACCAGAACCTGTCGATCACCGGTGGTATCCGCAACCTGCTGGACAAGGATCCGCCGCTGTCGATCCGCGACACCGGCGGCGGCAACCAGGTTGGCTACGACGGTCGCTACACCGACCCGCTGGGCCGTACCTTCTACCTGACTGCCAGCTACAAGTTCAAGTAACCCACCTTTAGCACGACTCCCGCTCCCCGCCCGCGCAAGTTGGCGGGGATTTTTTTATTGTCGCCTAATGTTTCATTTGTTTCACTTATCAAACATCCATTGCCAAACTAAGCCGCCGATGATCTGATAACACTCCCATTAATTTATTACTGAGATGTTTATCAATGATCATCGAGAAAGCCCTGTCGCGCACCCTGCGCGTGATGTTCGCCGGTAGCCTGGCCATCGGCAGCGCCGCCGCCATTGCCCAGGAAGCAAGCCCCGAAGCGCCGATGCAGCGCGTTGAAATCACCGGTTCCAGCATCAAGCGTATTGCTGCCGAATCCTCGCTGCCGGTGCAATCGTTCAGCCAGAAAGACATCAAGAAATCCGGCGTGTCCACCGTGACCGACTTCATCCAGCAACTGCCAGCCATGCAGGGCTTCTCCGTGGCGGCCGACTCGGTCGGCGGCGGCGGCGGCGGCGTGACCACCGCCTCCATCCACGACATCGGCGCCGCCTACACCCTGGTGCTGCTGAACGGCCGCCGCGTCGCCCCGGCCAACTCCGGCACCACCATCGACCTGAACTCCATCCCGCTGTCGGCCATCGAGCGCGTGGAAGTGCTGACCGACGGCGCCTCCGCCCTGTACGGCGCCGACGCCATCGCTGGCGTGGTCAATTTCATCCTGAAAAAGGGTGCCACCGACTGGGAAATCAACGCCAAGTACTCGCGCCCTGAGCAGAGCGGTGGCGCCAGCAATGCCATCTCGCTGAGCAAGGGCTTTGGCGACATCGATGAAGACGGCTACAGCGTGTTCTTCTCGGTCAGCCACGATGAGCAAAAGCAGCTCAAGGCGTCCCAGCGCGACTTCGCGCGGACCGGCATCATCAACTTCACCGACCCGTCCAACGGCAAGCAGCTGCAGTTCATCAACGGCTCTTCCCGTTCGCTGCCAGCCAACGCCGGCGTGACGTACAACTCCAGCGAGATCGACCCAGGCACAGGCCAGCCGGTGGAAAAGACCGTCAACCTGAACCCGTATGCGCTGGCCCACGGCGGCAAGTGCGCCGCGGTCAACGCCGACTTCTACGGCGACGGCAACTGTTACTTCGACAGCGCCTCGACCATCGAGATCAACCCGAAATCGCAGCGCGACGCCCTGTTCTCGTCCGGTAGCGTCAAGCTCGGCAATTCCGGCTTCAAGGGCTTCTACGACCTGGCTTACACCGAAGCGAAAGTCGTCGCCTCGATCGCGCCTTACCCGGCCGACTTCTCGGTCGCCAAGGGTTCGGCTTTGTACAACAAGTACATCCAGCCACACCTGAGCGCCGAACAGGACGCCGGGGCCACCTCGGTCGTGGCCAAGTACCGCCTGTACGAAATGGGCAACCGCACCTATGACTACGGCACCAAGGCGACCCACCTGGTGGCTGGCGTGGACGGCGCGATTGCAGGCTGGGATGTCAACTCGGCCCTGACCTACTCCAAGAACAAGCAGACCCAGAAGTACGTCGGCGGCTTCCCGCTGGCGGACAAGTTCCAGGCTGCGATCGACGCCGGCAGCATCGACCCGTTCGCATACGGCCTGGGCGAAATGCCGCAAGCCATGCGCGACACCCTGCTGTCGACCGGATTCAACGGCACCTACAACACCCAGACCGTGGAAATGAAGGGCTGGGATGCCCGTGCCTCGCGCGAAGCGTTCACCCTGCCAGGCGGCGCGGCCCAGGTCGGCGTCGGCGTCGACTACCGCAACACCTCGTTCAAGGTCAACCAGGCCGACGTGGCCAAGAACGCCCAGATCCTGTTCGACAACCCGCAGGTGGACAGCGCCTACGAGCGCGACAACTTTGGCGCCTACACCGAGCTGGTCATGCCCGTCAGCAAAGCGCTGGAACTGACCGGTTCCGCCCGCTACGACCAGATCGGCGCCATCGACAACAACCTGACCGGCCAAAAAGTCGGCAACAAGGAAAACGCTGCCACCTGGAAGCTGAGCGCCAAGTACACCGCGGCCAGGAACCTCTTGTTCCGCGCCGCAGCCGGCACCGGCTTCCGCGCTGCCTCGATGCAGGAAATCGCCGGCCCGCTGGAAGACTGGGGCGTCACTGGCGGCAACTACCAGTGCCCGCTGACTGGCACCAGCCACCCGCTGGCCTCCTACTGCAACGGCGTGGTACGCCAGCAGTTCGAAGCCTTCCAGGGCGGCAACCCCGACCTGAAGCCGGAGAAATCCAAGCAGTGGAGCATCGGCACCGTGTTCGAGCCGACCAACTCGCTGTCGATGTCGCTTGACTTGTGGAACGTGGAAATCCGCGACCAGGTGACCGCCGTCTCCGAAGGCCTGATCTTCGACAACCCGGCCAAGTATGCCGAGCTGTTCACCACCAAGCACATCGGCTCGACCGGCAAGGACGTGCTGGCCATCAAGCTGCTGCCGATCAATATCGGCAAGGTGGAAAACCGCGGCGTCGACTATGACTTCACCCACAAGACCAAGCTGTTCGACGGCAAGCTGACCAGCCGCCTGGCCGGCACCTGGCTGATCCGTTCGCGCTACACCACGCCAGGCACCGACGACCAGTGGGAATCGAGCCTGAACCGCTACGGTTCGAACGACAAGGTCAGCTTCCGCCACGTGGTGCGCGCGTCGACCAGTTTCGAGCAGGCGCAATGGACCCATACCCTGAGCGCCAGCTACCGCAACGGTTACACCGACAAGGAACAATCCGTCGATGACTGCGCCGTGATCGTGGCTGGCCAACCGGGCGAATGCTATGGCATCACCCTGCAGGTGCCGAGCTACACCACCTTCGACCTGCAGACGGCTTACCGCCCGGTGAAGAACCTGGAAATCACCGGCGGCATCATCAACCTGTTCGACCGCGACCCGCCGTTCACCCTGCGCAACACCGGCTCGCACCAGGTGGGTTACAACCCATCCTATTCGTCGGCACTGGGTCGCCAGTTTTATGTGAGCGCCTCCTACAAGTTCTAAGCTGCAACGCTAAGACCAGCCCCGCCTGCCCGGGCGGGGCTTTTTATCGTTTCTGTAATTTTTGTGGCAAATCGGGCACACTTCCTTCCGTTTCAAAAGCTGCATTTCGGCAAATTCGAGCTCAATGTCAATTGCTCAAATTGTCGCCATTCCATCACTAAATCTCCTAACTCAGGCCAATTTACGTCTTTTCCATCGTTCCAAGCCAGCGCCAAAGCTGAAGTTGTCTCGATAACTTGCGACTTGGTTCTCATTGACACAGTTCGTCAATGAATGATTTGATAAGCGCGGACGTAAAGCAGAGACCACAAGTTGCACTGTTTGTCGTCAAACAAAAATTAAGGGCTGGCAACGGCCTTAAACAGTTTGTAATTCTTGGGAGTATCAAAGATATGTTGAAGGAAACCATTCTGTCCCGCTCGGTCCGCGTGATCTGCGCGGGGGGCCTGGCGCTTGGCATGCACGCCGCATTCGCACAAGAAGCAGCTGAACAGCCAATGCAACGCGTGGAAATCACCGGTTCCTCGATCAAGCGCATCGCTGCTGAGGCATCGCTGCCGGTTCAGACATTCAGCCAGAAGGATATCCAGCGCACCGGCGTCACCTCGGTCACCGACTTCATCCAGCAACTGCCTGTGATGCAGGGCTTCACCGCGTCGTCCGACTCGGTCGGCGGCGGCGGCGGCGGCCTGACCACCGCATCCATCCACGGTGTTGGCGAATCCTACACCCTGGTCCTGGTTAACGGCCGTCGTATCGCACCTGCGACCTCCGGCACCACCATCGACATCAGCACCATCCCGCTGGCAGCCGTTGAGCGTATCGAAGTGCTGACCGACGGTGCTTCCGCACTGTACGGCGCAGACGCGATCGCGGGCGTGGTTAACTTCATCATGAAGAAGGGCGCAGCTCCCCTGACCATCGACGCTAAATACAGCAAGCCACAGCACCCAGGCGGCACCGACCGCACCGTGTCCATTTCCAAAGGTTTCGGCGACTATGAGAATGATGGCTACAGCCTGTTCATGTCCTACAGCCACCAGGACGCCGACCGCCTGAAGGCTTCGCAGCGCGACTTCGCCAAGACCGGCATCATCAATTTCAACGATCCCAAGACCGGCAAGCCACTGCAGTTCTTCAACGGTTCTTCGCGGTCGATCCCTCCGAACGTGACCGTTGGCTACCTGGACAGCGCCGGCGAGAAGAGCTCGGTCTCGGTCAACCCTTACCTGAAGCTCAACGGCAAGTGCCCAGCCGCTCACGTTGATCTGGGCGACGGCCAGTGCTACTTCGACTACACCACCTCGGTGGAAATCTCTCCTGAAATCAAGCGCGATGGCTTCTGGGCCTCTGGCAGCCTGAAACTGGGCAACACCGGCTGGAAAGCCTTCTCCGATATCTCTTACAACAAGTCGGATATCTACGCCACCATCGCTCCATACCCAGCTGAATTCTCGCTGGCGAAGTCGAGCCCGCTATTCACCAAATACGTGCAGCCTTACCTGACCGCTGAGCAGCTCAACGGCATGACCTCGGCAACCGTCAAGTACCGTCTGCAAGACCTGGGTGGCCGCGCTTACGACTACCAGAGCAAGGCAAGCAACATCGTCGCTGGCGTGGAAGGTTCGGCAGCAGGCTGGGATATCAATTCCGCTGTGGTCTACTCTCGCAACAAGCAACCACAGAACTATCTGGGCGGCTTCCCGCTGGCCGACAAGTTCGATGCAGCTGTTGCGGCCGGCAAACTGGACCCGTTCCCATACGCACTCGGCGAAATGCCTCAGGACATGCAGGACGTGCTGCGCTCCACCCAATACGTTGGCAACTACAACACTACCGACGTTAAAGTGTACGGCTGGGACCTGCACGGTTCCCGCGAAGCCTTCTCCCTGCCGGCCGGCCCTGCCATGCTGGGTATGGGCGTAGACATTCGCAAGACCAAGTTCTCTCAGCTGGCTAACCAGGCTGTGGCAAATGCCGAAATCCTGTTCGACGACGTGCAGCCGGAATTCGCCTTCTCGCGCAAGAGCGGCGGCGTGTTCGGCGAACTGGAGACCCCAATCACCAAGGATTGGTCGGTTACCACTTCGGCGCGCTATGACCGCGTGACCAAGCTGAGCGACGACCTGCATGGCGGCAACCTGGGCAAAGATCAGTCCGCAGGCACCTTCAAGGTCAGCACCCGCTGGCAGCCAACCAAGACCATGGTATTCCGTGGCGCTTACGGCACCGGTTTCAAGGTCGCTTCCATGACCCAGATCGGCCAGCCACTGGCTGACTTCGGCGTGACCGGCGGTACCTACAACTGCCCTCTGAGCGCAGCCAATGGCCTGCAGAACCACCCACTGGCCCAATACTGCGACACCCGCGGCCAGCTGGAAGTGTTCCAGGGCGGCAACACCGAACTGAAGCCGGAAAAATCGCGCCAGTGGACCCTGGGTGCAGTATTCGAGCCAACTTCGAACTTCAGCGCCAAGATCGACCTGTGGTCGGTTGAAATCCGTGATGCGGTTGCCAGCGTCAGCGAAGACCTGATCGCCACCAACCCGAACAAGTACATCGAACTGTACACGGTGAAGCATAAGGCCTCCACCGGCCTGGACAAACTGGCTATCAAACTGCTGCCAATCAACATCGGCCGTCAGGAAAACAAGGGCGTGGACTACGACTTCCAGTTCCGCGAGAAAGTCTGGGAAGGCAAGCTGACCGCTCGCCTGGCCGGTACTTACCTGTACCACTCGAAGTACACCACTCCAGGTACCGACGACGAATGGCAGTCGAGCCTGAACGTGTACGGCGTCGATAACGCTGTGCAGTTCCGCAACGTGATCGCCACCAGCCTGACCTACGACATCGGTCGCTTCACCCACAACCTGACCGGCAACTTCCGCAATGGTTACAAGGACAAGCACCACGACGTGGACAACTGCGCGGTCAACACCAACGACGCAGCGGCGGAGTGCGTGGACGTGCAACTGGACGTGCCAAGCTACACCACCTTCGACTGGCAGACCACCTTCCGCGCCATCAAGGGCCTGGACCTGACCTTCGGCGTGAAGAACCTGACCGACCGCAACCCACCGCTGTCGCTGCGTAACACTGGTTCTCACCAGCTGGGCTACGACCCACGCTACGCCAGCGCGATCGGCCGTACCTACTACGTTGGCGCAACGTACAAGTACTGATCGCTGAAGTAGCCTGAGTGCAAAAAACCCCACCTGCGCAATGCGCAGGTGGGGTTTTTTTATTGCTTTTTCAGCCTGCAGCCTTCGCAGATCGAACCCGCCCCTTGGGGCAGGCTCAAACCGCAGGTTTATTCGCCTTGCAGGCGGCGCTGGCGCACTGCGGCAGCCAGGTTTTCCAGCACCAGTACGCTGGCATCCCAGTCGATGCAGCCATCGGTGATCGACTGGCCGTAGGTCAATTCCTTGCCTGGCACCAGGTCCTGGCGTCCTGCCACCAGGTGCGATTCCACCATGACGCCAACGATGCGCGTATCGCCGCCCGCCACCTGCTGCGCGATGTCGGCGCAGACCGGTACCTGGTTTTCCGGCTTCTTCGAGGAATTGGCGTGCGAAGCATCGATCATCAGGCGCGCTGCCAGGCCGTAGCCGGAAATGGCCTTGCACGCTTCTTCCACGCTGGCCGCATCATAGTTCGGGGTCTTGCCTCCGCGCAGGATGATGTGGCAATCCTCATTGCCGTTGGTCGACACGATCGCCGAATGGCCGCCCTTGGTCACGGACAGGAAGTGGTGCGGCTGCGAAGCGGCCTTGATCGCTTCCACGGCGATCTTGGTGTTGCCGTCCGTGCCGTTCTTGAAGCCCACCGGGCAGGACAGGCCGGAAGCCAGTTCGCGGTGCACCTGGGATTCGGTGGTGCGGGCACCGATCGCGCCCCAGGAGATCAGGTCGGCGATGTACTGCGGGCTGATCACGTCCAGGAATTCGGTGCCGGCCGGCAGACCCATCTCATTGATGTCGCGCAGCAGTTCGCGCGCCATGCGCAGGCCATCGTTGATGCGGAAGCTGTTGTCCATGTAGGGGTCGTTGATCATGCCCTTCCAACCCACCGTGGTACGCGGCTTTTCGAAGTACACGCGCATCACGATTTCCAGGTCGCCCTTGAGGCGTTCGCGTACCGGCGCCAGGCGCCGCGCATACTCCAGCGCGGCTTTCGGGTCGTGGATCGAGCATGGGCCGATCACCACCATCAGGCGGTCGTCCTGTCCATGCAGGATGCGATGCAGCGCGACGCGCGCTTGGGAGGCCGTGTTGGATGCCGCTTCCGTGCAGGGAAATTCGCGAATCAGGTGCGACGGTGGCGTCAGCTCCTTCATTTCACGAATACGCAGGTCGTCGGTACGTTGCATGATGGTTTCTCCTGAGACTTAAATAAAATCGGTAAAAAAAAACCGCCATTACTGGCGGTTTGTCTTGTATCTGCTGGGATCTCGTTTTGCTGCTACGTGAACCGGCCGCTACTCCACCGCCTTTGGGTTGGAATTGCTAAAGTAAAAAAAGCCGGTAAAAAAGTGCAGGTGCATGGGTAGAGTTCCGCGGATTTCGATCCACTATAACAACAGTTAGCGCCCATTGCAAGCGAGGCTTGAGTTCGCTTGCAAGCAGGAAGTAGACGCGCAGGCGCAACACAAAAGAGTTTCCGAATAGTAGTTTTTGGCGATTGTTATCAGATATCAAATAGAATTTGTTCAACCTTTGCAAGTGCCTAACTCAAGCACTTCCGTCAGTCTTGGCACACCTTCTATTTGAGGAGAAGTACGTTGGCTACAATCAAGGCTAAATCCATGATCTATTCCCTGTTGTCAGCATTCGGCGCACTGGCGGTGTTGCCGGCCATGGCGCAGCAACAGGCTCCTGAAGAAAAAATGATCCGCGTCGAAGTGACCGGTTCGTCCATCAAGCGGCTGGTGTCGGAAACCTCCCAGCCGCTTTCCGTGTTCAAGGCCGAGGAATTCACCAAGCAAGGCCTGACCACCGCCCAGGAAGTCCTGGACCGCATCCCGTCCAACCAGACCAGTATGGGTGCCGGCAACGTGGTGGGCGGCAACGCCAGCGGCCTGCCGACCGGCGGCCAGGCCGTGGCCGACCTGCGCGGCCTCGGCGGCGACAAGACCCTGGTGCTGCTGAATGGCCGCCGCATCGCCAACCACCCCTATGACGGTGCCAGCGTCGACCTGAACGTGATCCCGGTGGCGGCACTGGAGCGGGTCGAAGTACTGCGCGACGGTGCTTCGGCCATCTACGGTACCGATGCCATCGGCGGCGTCATCAACTTCATCACCAAGCGTTCCGTGACCGGCACCACCGTCACGGCCGAGACCATGCTGCCGCGCGAATCGGGCGGCAAGGAACGCCGCGCCAATATCGTCAGCGGCATCGGCAACCTCGACCAGGATGGCTGGAACCTGATGGGCGTGCTGGACTGGCAGAAGCAGGATGTACTGACCTCGCAGCAACGCGACTTCTCGAAGACTGCCGTGATCCCCGAACGCGGCATGACTGTATCGGACGGCACCTCCGGCACTACCTTCCCCGGCAACTACTTCGATCCGGTCACCGAAGCCACCGGCAACCCCGGCTTTGCCGGCGGCTGCAACCCGCCGCTCTCGCTGCCGCGCGCCTCGGATGGCACCTGCCGCCAGGACTATACGCGCCAGATCGACGACCTGCCTGAGCAGGACCGCCTGGTCTTCTTCGGCAAGGCAGCATTCAAGCTGAACGCCGATACCACGGCCAGCCTGGAATACCTGCACTCGCGTAACAAGGTCGTGTCGCGCACCGCGCCGCCGCCGCAGACCGGCCTGTCGCTGCCCATCACCAGCCCTTACTATCCAGGTAATTCGGGCGGCGTGCCGGCCCAGCCTAACCTGTCGGGCGAGCCGCTGTCGGTCAACTGGCGTCCAACGGAAGCCGGCCAGCGCCGCATCAACTCCAAGGGTGAAGGCGACCGCCTGGTGGCCGCGCTGGAAGGCATCGCCGCAGGCTGGGACTACAAGGCCGGCCTGAACCACTCGGTCAGCAAGTCTGAAGAAAACTTTACCGGCGGCTATGTGCAGGACGCCGGCTTCGCTGCCGGCGTGCAGAACGGCATCCTGAATCCCTTCGGCCTGCAAAATGAAGCCGGCCGTGCCTACCTGGCCAGCGTGGCCCTGCGCGGCAAGGTGCAGGACGCCAAGAACAAGTCCACTACCTTTGACATCAAAGGTTCGCGCGACGTGATGCAACTGGCCGGCGGCGCCATGGCGGTCGCGCTCGGCGCCGAATACCGCAAGGAAGACGCCGACTTCAACGTGAACCGCGATATCGCGGGCCAGGCGTCCAGCTCCGGCCTGTCCGGTTCGCAGTCCAAGACCGGTTCGCGCAATGTGAAAGCGGTGTACGGCGAATTGAGCGTGCCGCTGATCAAGGACCTCGACATCCAGGCCGCGGTGCGCTACGACCATTACAGCGATGCGGGCAGCACCACCAATCCGAAACTGGGCGTGCGCTACCAGCCGATGCAGCAACTGCTGCTGCGCGCATCGGCCAGCACCGGCTTCCGCGCCCCGACCCTGTTCGAGAAGAACGCGCCGCAGTCGAAGAACGACACCAGCAACTCCTACGACGACCCGATCCTGTGCCCGGGCGGCGTGCCGCAGCCTGGAGCCAACCCGCTGCGCGATTGCGACCTGCAGCAGTTCAAGCTGCAAGGCGGCAATGCTGCGCTGACGCCGGAAAAATCCAAGACCTTCTCCTTCGGCGCCGTGTTCGAGCCGGTGCGCAATACGACCATTGCGCTGGACTACTGGAACATCCGCCTGAAAGACAAGATCGGCGCCCTGCCGGAGCAAGCGATCTACGGCAACTATGCGAAGTACAAGGATCGCTTCCTGCGCAACCCGGACGGCTCGCCGTTCGCCATCCTCGACCTGAACGAAAACCTGGGCCGGGTCAAGACCGACGGTATCGACCTGAGTGCAACTGTCAGCTCCGGCCGCACCGCATACGGCAACTTCAGCTTCACCCTGGACGGTACCTGGGTCCACAGCTACAAGTACCAGAACGAGCGCGACGGCGCGTTCATCCAGAACGTCGGTACTTACGGCGACAACGGCCCGATCATGCGCTGGCGCCACAACGCCTCGCTGACCTGGCGCGAAGGCCCATGGAGCGCGACGCTGTCGCAAAACTTCAAGTCCGGTTATGTAGACCAGAACTTCGTGGCGCCGGAATTCTTCAACAAGGTCGACTCCTACCAGCTGTGGAACCTGTCGGCGACCTACACCGGCTGGAAGGGCCTGACCCTGACTGGCGGCGTGAAGAACCTGCTGGACAAGGACCCGCCGTTCACCAACCAGGGCACCGTGTTCCAGAAGGGGTATGACCCGCGCTACTCCGACCCGATCGGCCGCGCCATCTACCTGCGCGCCAGCTACAGCTTCTGACTCGTGCGTAATAATACGTAAGCTAAAGCGAAATACGGTATCTAAAACTAAACCCCAATTGTTGGCATCCAACAATTGGGGTTCTTTAATTGGTCGGCTTGTTTAGCTTTCTGCCGGTAATTCTGTTGTTTTTACGCGAACCGCTTGTTACACAATCGCCGCGCGGGAAGAAAGCCGAAAGATTAATTGAAACCACCAAAAAGTCGTATACACAGGTGAATTCCCTCGATTTCGCTACATTTTCGCGACATTTGGACTGTTTTGCGCAAATGATACTTTTCATTTGAAAGTTATTTTCGGCAAAGATTTTTTGTAACGCCCTATTCCCTTGCCAATTGAAAAATATTATAAAAGATAGATCTCTTGCAAAAGAGTTATCCCCACCTTTTGGAGAATGTTCAATGCAACAAAAGAAACTGGTTGTGAATCTGCGCCGCTGCCTGCCTTACCTGGCTGCGCCGCTGCTGCTGTCTTCTGTGGCCGCCCAAGCCCAGCAGGCCACCGCGCCAATCCAGCGCGTTGAAATCACCGGCTCGCACATCCGTCGTGCCGAAGCCGAATCCGCGAACCCGATCCAGGTGCTGTCGCGTGCGGACATTGAAAAGTCCGGCAAGACTACCGTCTCCGAACTGCTGCAGACGCTGGCAGTCGACAACCAGGGTTCGGTCCCGACTTCCTTCGGTAATGGCTTCGCTTCGGGCGCATCGGGCATCTCCCTGCGCGGCCTGGGCGCGGCGTCCACCCTGGTACTGCTGAATGGCCGCCGCATGGCGCCGTACGGCCTCGCCGACGACGGCCAAAAGGTGTTCTCGGACCTGAACGTGATCCCGGCCGAAGCTGTCGAGCGCGTTGAGATTCTGAAAGGCGGCGCTTCCGCACTGTACGGTTCGGACGCGATTGCCGGCGTGGTCAACATCATCCTGCGCAAGGAATTCAAAGGCACCACCGTGCGCGCCAGCCAAGGCCTGTCGCAAGAACGCGACGGCGGCGATACCCGACTGGCCCTGACCACCGGCTTCGGCGACCTGGACAGCGACCGCTACAACGTGCTGTTCAACGCCGAATTCGGCCTCAAGCGCGAAGTATGGAACCGCGACCGCAGCGACCGCGGTGCCATCGGCAAGAGCGACCTGCGCGACTTCGGCTTCAGCGCCCAGGAAGCGCTGGGCGGCACTGGCGCCATCACGGGCACCAACGCCGCTGGTAGTTCCATCGTCGGTAACGTGCGCAACCCGGCCACGTCGAAGTACTACAGCCGCGGCAACATGGCTGCTGACACGGGCTTCACTCGCACCTTCCCGGGCGCAGATTGCAGCAAGCTGACCAGCCACCCGCAGGGTGACCCAGGTGGCGGCTGCCTGACCGATGCCGCGCAGGAATACGGCCAAATCCAGCCACGCCAGAAAACTGCCAACCTGTTCACCCGTGCCACCATTAATCTGAACCAGGACTGGCAAGCCTACTTTGAAGGCAACGCCTACCGCAGCGAATCGATCGCCAGCGGTACCCCGTCCGGCATTTCCGGCAGCGTTGGCTATCCAGGCGGCCCGGTCAGCAACGCGGCCGTGGCCTTGGGCGCGAGCCACCCGGACAACCCATATTTCGGCACCGACGCCCGCGTGCGTTACCTGGCCGCGGACGTCGGCCCACGCGTGAGCAACGTTGACTCCAACTTCTACCGCGCCTTGATCGGCGTGAAGGGTACGGCTGCAGGCTGGGATATCGACACCGCCTACTTGTATTCGGCAACCAAGGTCAGCAATGATCGCACCGGCTACCTGCAGCGCGATGTCACCTTCGCCTTGCTGAACCCGACCGGCCCGGGCACCACCGGCGCCAATGTACTCGCAGCCATGAAGAACGCCCGCTATGCTGCTCTGCCAGCTGGCACCTTCTGGCGCATCGGCGAGAACGCCGGCCTGAACTCGCGCGAAATGTACGCAGCTCTGTCGCCAATGATCTCCAACGATGCCGCAACCAGCATCTCGCAACTCGACTTCAAGGCTTCACGTGAAATCGCCAAGTGGGAAGCAGGTTCGGTTGGCTTGGCATTCGGCGCCGAATACCGCCGCGCCGAAACCCGCCTGGATCCGACCGAGGGCACCGACAAGGGCAACATCATTGGCCTGGGTTACTCGGCCTATGACGGCAAACGTAACGAAAGCGCAGTGTACGCTGAAATGGCGATCCCACTGCATAAGACCCTGGAAGCGCAGACCGCAATTCGTTGGGACCATTTCTCTGACGTCGGCAATTCCTACACGCCGAAGCTGGGCTTGAAGTGGACCCCGACCGGCAACTTTGCCCTGCGTGCCAACCTGGAGCGCGGCTTCCGTGCGCCTAGTGCTGCGGAAAACGGTAAAGGCGGCTTGGCAGCGTTCTCCACCGCAGAGGACCCGGTTCGTTGCGCCCTGGGCGTAGATGTGGGATGTAGCCCTGCTTCGGTTGCCATCATCACCAGCCCGAACCCTGCCCTGTCGCCAGAACGCTCGAAGAGCTACTCGCTGGGGATGGTGTGGGATCCGATGCCGCGTACCAGCCTGGCGGTCGACTTCTGGCAGATCAAGCGCAAGAACGAGATCAACCAGGAGCAGACCGACGCCGCAATCGCTGCTGGCCACATTGCGCGTGACCCGTCGACTGCCGATCCCGACCATCCTGGCGACCCTGGCCAAATCACCGCCGTGTTGGCGAAATACGTGAACTCGGCCTCGACCATTGTACGAGGTGTCGACCTGGATGCACGTAAGTCCTTCACACTGGGCGATGGCAATGGCACCCTGACCATCGACGCCAAGTGGACCCACCTGTTCAAGTTTGAACGGACGGAGCAGGACGGCAGCAAGCGTGACTACGCAGGTACCCACGGTAACTGCGACGCCACCAACTGCATGGGCACTCCTGACAACCGCGTGAACCTGGGCGCCACTTGGGAACGTGATGCGCTGCGCCTGTCGCTGAACATGAACTACCGCGACAAGCTGGACAACATCAACTTCAAGGATGACCCAGATGGTTGCGCCTCGCACTTCGCCGAAGGCTTTGGCGGTGGCCCGGCACCAGCAGGTTGCAAGATCTCGTCCTTCACCACGTTCGACATGGTGGGCCGTTATCGCCTGAGCGACAAAGCTGAACTGTTCGGTTCGATCAACAACCTGTTCGACAAGAAGGCTCCGCTCGATCCGCTGACCTACGGCGCCACCAGCTACAATCCGCTGGACTACAGCGGCGCGCTGGGCCGTTACTTCAACATCGGCCTGCGCTACAAGTTCTAAGCAGGCGGGGCACCTCGCCCCTGACAGCCGCGCCCTTCGGGGCGCGGTTTTTTTTTGATTACTCGCCTTTGATCAGGCTCGCTACCTTGGTGGTGATGATGTCCACCGCCGGCCCGTTGGCGCCGTGCGGCAGGATCACGTGCGCGTGGCGCTTGGTCGGCTCGATGAACTGCTTGTACATCGGCCGCACGGTTTCCATGTATTGATTGATCACGCTCTCGGTGCTGCGGCCGCGCTCCGCGATATCGCGCTGCAGGCGGCGGATAAAGCGTACGTCAGCCGCGGTGTCGACGAAGATCTTCAGCGACATCTGCTTGCGCAGGTCGGCGTCGTACAGCGCGAACAGGCCCTCGACGACGATCACCGGCGCCGGCTTGACCGTGATGGTCCGGGTGGTGCGGTTGTCGATGGAGAAGTCATACACCGGCATCTCGATCGACTGGCCCTCACGCAACTTTTGCAGATGTTCGATCATCAGGGCCCAGTCAAAGGCTTCCGGATGGTCGTAATTGACCTTGCGCCGGTCTTCGGGCGACATATGGGTCTGGTCCAGGTAGTAGTCATCCTGCAGGACAACCGACACCACCTCCGAGCCAAAGGATTTCAGCACTTCGCGCGTGACCGTCGACTTGCCGCTGCCGCTGCCGCCTGCGACGCCAATCACGAAGGGTTTGTTGCTCGAATTGTTCATGTGATTTCCGTCCCAGGCAAAAAAAACCGGGTATTTTACCCGGTCTTTGCGCTGCCCCCGTTTTAGGCGGTGCCGCCGACTGTCACGCCATCCAGGCGCAAGGTCGGCTGGCCGACGCCGACCGGCACGCTCTGCCCCTCCTTGCCGCACACGCCGACACCCGGGTCGAGCTTCATGTCGTTGCCGATCATGGTGATGCGGTTCATCACGTCCGGGCCGTTGCCGATCAGGGTGGCGCCCTTGACCGGATAGGTCACCTTGCCGTCTTCGATCATGTAGGCCTCGGAAGCCGAGAACACGAACTTGCCGTTGGTGATGTCGACCTGGCCGCCGCCGAAGTTGACCGCGTAGATGCCGTTCTTCACAGAAGCCAGGATTTCCTGGGGATCCTTGTCGCCGCCCAGCATATAGGTGTTGGTCATGCGCGGCATCGGCAGGTGCGCGAACGACTCGCGGCGCGCATTGCCGGTGACGTTCATCTTCATCAGGCGCGCATTCATGGTGTCCTGGATATAACCCTTCAGCACGCCGTCTTCGATCAGCGTCGTGCACTGGGTCGGGTTGCCCTCGTCGTCGATGTTGAGCGAGCCGCGGCGGTTGGCCAGCGTGCCGTCATCGACCACGGTGACGCCCTTGGCTGCCACGCGCTCGCCGATGCGGCCGGAGAAAGTGGAAGAACCCTTGCGGTTGAAATCGCCCTCCAGGCCGTGGCCGATCGCTTCGTGCAGCAGGATGCCCGGCCAGCCCGGGCCCAGCACCACGGTCATCGGGCCTGCCGGCGCCGGGCGCGAATCAAGGTTCACCAGGGCCGATTTCACCGCATCGGTCGCATACTGGTCCAGCAGCGCGTCGGTGAAATAGCTGTATTCATAGCGCCCGCCACCGCCGGAAGAGCCGACTTCGCGGCGGCCGTTCTGTTCCACGATCACGGTCACCGACACGCGCACCAGCGGGCGGATGTCGGCCGCCAGCACGCCATCGCTGCGCACCACCAGCACTACGTCGTATTCGCCAGCCAGGCCAGCCATCACCTGCACCACGCGCGGATCCTTGGCGCGCGCCATCTTCTCCACGCGTTCGAGCAGCTTGACCTTGGATGCCGCATCAAGCGACACCAGCGGGTCATGCGGCATGTACAGCGAACGGCCGCCGACCGGCGACATCTTGCCGGCCACCTTGATCTTGCCGGCGCCAGCGCGGGCAATGGTGCGCGTTGCCGCGGCAGCGTCCAGCAGCGCCGCTTCGGAGATCTCATCGGAATAGGAGAAGGCGGTCTTGTCGCCCGACACGGCGCGCACGCCGACGCCCTGGTCGATCGAGAACGAACCGGTCTTGACGATGCCTTCTTCCAGGCTCCAGCCCTCGTTCTTGGTGAACTGGAAGTACAGGTCGGCGTAGTCGACCTTATGGGTGAACATGCTGCCGAGTGCAGTCAGCAGCTTGCTTTCATCCAGGCCAAAAGGCGTCAGCAAGATATCTTTCGCTGCGGCCATGGCGGACAGGTTAGGGTCGAATGGTTTCATATGAGAAGAATTCTTTGAAATGTGCTCTTAGCCGAATTTTAGAGGATTCGGTGCTTCAGCGCTGGCAAGCTCTCGCGCACGCCGTGTACGAAGGCCGGGTCCAGTTCCCCCGTCACGACGCCCTCGCCTTCCGCCAGCACAGCCTTGACCTCGCCCCACGGGTCGATCAGCATCGAATGGCCCCAGGTACGGCGGCCGTTGACGTGCGTCCCGCCCTGCGCGGCAGCCAGCACATAGCACTGGTTTTCGATGGCGCGGGCACGCAACAGGATTTCCCAGTGCGCCTTGCCGGTGGTGTAGGTAAAGGCTGCCGGCACCACGATCAGGTCGAGCGGGCCCATGGCACGGTACAGCTCGGGAAAGCGCAAGTCGTAGCAGACCGACATGCCGACCTTGCCCACTGCCGTCTCGACCGTGCCGACAGCCTTGCCCGGCACGATGGTGCGCGCCTCGTCATAAGACTCGTTTCCCTTAGTGAAGCCGAACAGGTGGATCTTGTCGTAACGGCCAACATGCTTGCCCTGCGGATCGTAGACCAGCGTGGTATTGATGACACGTTCGGGATCGTCGGACGCCAGCGGCAGCGTGCCGCCCAGCAGCCAGATGCCATGCTCGCGCGCCATCGCCGACATGAAGTCCTGGATCGGGCCCTTGCCCAGCGCCTCCGCCCTGGCCACCTTGTCGCTGTCGCTCATGCCCATGATGGCCCAGTATTCCGGCAGCAGCACCAGCTTGGCGCCCTGGGCGGCAGCTTCGCCGATCAGGCGGGCGGCGGTGGCGATATTCTGTTCCACCACGGGGGTGGATACCATCTGGATCGCTGAGACCTTATTGGCTACATTCGTCATGGCGTCGGCTCCTTCGGATTTTCGATCTTGGTGATGACGGGGGCCTTCCACGGCCCGGTCACCTGCATCTGGTAGGTCAGCGCCTTCATTACCGGCGCGCTGAGGAACAGCTGCGCCAGGTAGCTGCCGAGGCCAATCACCGGGTTGACTGCCAGCGCGTACACCAGCGGCGCCGTACCCAGGTTGACCTGCGGGATCACCACCACGCGCAGGTTGGTCGATTCATTGGCGATGTCGGCCGAGCCGTCCATCAGCACCGTGGCCTGCACGCCGTGCATCTTCAGGTTATCGGTCTTGACGATGCCTTGGTTGATGGTGGCGTTGGCGGTGATGCCGTCGAATTGCAGGCCTTCCGAAAACACGTCGTTGAAATCGAGCTTGAGCAGGCGCGGCAAGGCTTGCAGGCTCAACACGCCGAGCAGCTTGGCGGCGCCCGGGTCCTGCTTCAGGAACTGGCCCTTCTCCACGTTCAGCGCCAGCGTGCCGGACAGGCTGGGCAAGTCCATATGGTAGGGCAAGCCCTTCCAGGCGATATCGCCGCTCAGCTTGCCCTTGCCGTTGCGCAGCGTGTCCTTGAAGCCGAAGCGCTCGAGCAGCTTGCCGGCGTCATGGATATCCATATTGAAGTTGAGCGAGGTGTTGTGCTGGCCATCCTTGCTCTGCCAGCGGCCGGTGCCGTTCAATTCACCATCGGCATTGACCAGCGACAGCTTGCTGATGCGCCATTCGCGTGCGGATGTGATCAGCGCGTTGTAGGCATGCAGTTCGAGCTGGCCCAGAGGGCGGTTGAACCATTCCAGGCGCTGCACCTCGATATCCAGCGCCGGGATGGTCGGTGCATTGGTCGAACTTTCCAGCAGATCCTTGACTTCCGCCGCCTGCGATTCGGGCACGATCAGCGACGACAGGCGTGCGGTGACCTTGCCCACGCCCTTGCCGGTCGGCGATTCGTTCCAGGTGATGTAGCCGACCGCCTGCTGCGAATCGATGCTGGCCTGCCACACGCCCTTGCTGTGGGTGACGCCGGCCACCACGTTATCGAGCTTGCGCTCTCCGACTATCAGCTCGGCAGCACGCGCGGCCATGGTTTCCGGCACCACGTACTGCGAGATATCAGCGCCGTCGGCCGCGTCGTGGGCGGCCGCTCCAGCGGCCGGCTCATGCTCGTCCTTGCCGGCGATCTCGGCCGCCAGGTCGATCCAGTCATCCACGTTCAGCGACTTCAGGCTGGCATTGATCATCATTCCGCTGTCCGGTTCCGGCGCCGGCAGGTTGACGCCGATGCCGCCGTTGACCAGCTTCCACGGGCCTTTGTTGACGCGCTGGCGATGGTAGCGCGCTGCGTAGGCGCTGCCCAGCGTCACGCGGATATCGTCGCGCGCCACGCCCTGCTCGTTGGCGCTGCCGCCGTTGAGCTGGAAATGCAGCGGCATGCTGTCGGCCGCGGCTTTCTTCAGCGGCGCCGGGAAGTCCAGGCTCGCCCCCTGCATGCTCGAATCGATCGCCACTTCGTACTTGTGGTCCCGAGCCGTGACCAGCCCGCTGAACCTGGCGCCGCCGCCAAGGTGGTTGGCAAGGCGCTGCACCGCGGCGTTCGGGTACTGCTTGCGCAACCCGTCCACGGTCGCCGTGCCGCCCAGGCGCACCTGGATGCTGCCATCCTTCTGGCTGCCGCCGCTCACCGACAGCGGGCCGCCCAGCAAGGTGCCGGCGAGGTTGTTCAGGTTGACGCCCTTCTCATTGAATTCGATCTTGCCGGTAGCACCGGCCACGGTTGGCATGTCATGCCACAGCAGCACGTCGTTGCCCTGCAGTTGCAGGCTGCCCTGCACCCTGGCGTCGATGATGTGCGACAGCGGCAAGTGCAGGCTGAGCGCCAGCCTCGCATTGCCGCTGGCCGTGGTTTCCTCGGTGAAGTGGCCGATCCACTCCAGCACCGGGCTGGCCGTGACGTACTTGAGGAAGTCCTGCATCGCGCCGGCAGCCGTGCCGTCGATGTCGAGCATGCTGTCGTGGGTGCCCAGGTCGGGAATCACCGCCTTCACATTGGAGAGCGCGACGCCCAGGGTGCGTGCGGTGTCGGCCTTGATCTCCATGCGGGCGCGGTCGAACACGATGCTGCCGCGGATCTTTTCCGCCAGCGGCCAGACCGGAGTCTTGCCATCCTTGGCAAAATAGCCCGGTTCATAGTTGAGGCGGCCGTCCACGATGCGGCCTGCCACGCGGAATTCGCCCTTGGCCTTGTCCGGCGAGCCCTCCTTGAACGGGAAGTGCGACAGGTCGCCGCGCAGGCGCAGCGAAGTCTCCTGCAGCATGCCGTCTTCCAGCGCGCCCACCAGCCACTGGCGGGTGTGCTCCGGCGTCTGCTTCGGCAGGTAGCGGCCGATGCGGTTGATGGTGAAGTTGTCGATGCTGCCGGTGAAGTCGGACACGCCGGGGCCTTTGGCGCCCGGGCCACGCGGCAAGCTGTGGCTGCCGGCCAGCCTGAGGTTCATGCCCTCCTGCACCAGGTCCAGCTGCTCCAGCTTGAGCGCGAGCTGCCTGGCATCGGCCAGCGACCAGCTGCCGTTCAGCTTGAACTGCTCGAATTCCATTGGCTCGTCGTCGAACCAGGCCGGCATCGCCAGCGTGAAGCCGGGCGCATCGAAGGCCACGCTGCCGCCCTGTTCGCCGGCTTCGACATGGCCGCTCAGTTTCGCGAAGCCGGGAATGTCGGGCAGCGCCGGCATCGGCAGGGCCTTGGCCGAACGCGGCACGGCGGGACGCGCAGCCAGCGCCTCCATGCCCAGCGCGTCCAGGTCCGCCTTCAGCTTGTAGTCCCTGGCTGCCGACAACGGGCCGCGCCATTCAGCCACCAGGTTGCGCACGCGGCCGCGCGGCGCAGCTTCCGCCAGCAGGTCGCGCTGCACTTGCGGCAGCGGCAGGCGGGTGGCCAGTTCGGACAGGATTTCCAGGTCCAGCGCGGCAGCCTTGACTTCGGTCCAGGACGGCTGCTGGGCGGCCGTCACGTGGCGTGCCGAGGCGGTGGTCGGCGCCAGCTCGACGCCGTCGCGCGTGCGCAGCGTCACGTCTTTCAATTCCAGCGAGCGCGTGATGGCAGCCGGCGTGCCGGGCGTGGCCACCAGGGTGGCGGCATGTTCCTCGCTGGCGGTCACGCGCCCGCGCAGGGCCGCAACGTCCAGCTGCGGCAAATCCTTGCCCAGGGTGGCCACCACATTGTCCAGTGCGACGTCGGCCGTGATGGCCGCCGGGCGCGCATTATCGATGCTCAGCCAGGCCCGCACGCCGCCGCTGGCGGACTGCACGTCAAGCTTGCCGGGCAGGTAAGGCTTCCAGCCCGCCAGGTCGGCATGGCGCAGTTCCGCATACACCTCGCCCTTCCAGTGCTTGACGTCCGAAATACGGGAAAACGGCTGGTGGCTGAAATCGGCGCGCACATCGAGCGGCGCCGCCATCGCGGCCGGCGGCGTGGCCTTGAAGGCAAACTGGTGGCGGCGCCACTTGTTCAGCATCAGGGCCGTGACATTCTCGAGCTGCAGTGGCGCGCTGCCGCGCTGCAGGTCGGTCCAGACGATGCGGCCGTCGCGCACCACCACCTCGCGTTGCGACAGCAGCCAGTCGGCGCTCTTGCCATCGCCCTTCTTTTCCAGGTCGATGTAGATGCCGGCGGCGTACAGCTTGCCATCGGCCTCGCGCCGCACGGCGACTTCGGGGCGGTGGAATTCCAGCGATTCAAAACGCAGGCCGCCGGCCGGCACGCTCCACCACGACAGCGTGGCCGACACGCTCGGCAGGTGCAGCGCCTGCTGGCCGCGCGCGTCACGCATGACCACGTCGCCCAAAATCAGTTGCGGGCGCAGGCCCTTCCAGGAAGCGTAGATGCGGTCGATCGCCACCGGGTTGCCGACCGCCTGGGTGGCCAGGCGTTCGATGTCGGGCTTGTAATGGTCGATATTCGGCAACACCACCCAGCGCAGGGCCAGGAACACGATGGTGAAGGCGAAATACAGCAGCAGCACCAGCTTGATGGTGAAGCCGAGGACGTGATGGGTAGCCAGGTTCCAGAAGCGATAGGCGGCCTGCAGGCGATGCCAGCGCTCCTTGAGCGGGGCCTCGACTGCCTCGATCTGCTCTACCAGGTTGTCCTTCAATACGCTCAAGCCAGGCCCTTATCAATACAGCATTTTACCGCACTGCCCCGTTAAACTATGTTCCAATAGGCACGGTTTCGCAGGCTTTTTACACTCTCTAACATCTGTCAATGAGCACTTCCGCACTCGTTTCCGCATCCCGCTTTTACCAGCGCTGGCTGGCTGCCGATCCCTCCCGCCAGGGCAAAATAGATGCTCTAGCGCAATTATCGCTTGCCACGCTGAACTTTGCCGATGTTTTGGCAAACGAGCAGGGCGACCTGCCGCTGGCACGCGGCATGCGCCGCCTGCGCAACCTGGTGCTGGCCACCCTGATCCGGCGCGACCTGGAGGGCAAGGCGGACCTGGACGAAGTGGTCACCACCATGACCAGGCTGGCCGACTTCGTGATCGAGCGCCACCTGGCCGAGCTGGACGCGGCCATGCGGGCAGCGCACGGCGTGCCGATGGGCGCCGAATCGGGCGCAGAGCAGCACTTGATGGTGCTGTCGATGGGCAAAGGCGGCGGCGGCGAACTGAACGTGTCGTCCGACATCGACCTGATCTTCGTCTATCCGGAAGACGGCGAAACTGCGGCCGGTGCCGGCCAGCGCCAGCTCTCCAACCATGAGTATTTCGTCCGCCTCGGCAAGCAGCTGATTGCCGCTATCGCGGAAATCACGGAAGACGGCTTCACTTTCCGGGTCGATATGGCGCTGCGTCCGAACGGTGCTTCCGGCCCGCTGGCGGCCAGCCTGGGCATGGTGGAAAACTACCTGATCGTGCAAGGCCGCGAATGGGAACGCTATGCCTGGGTCAAGGCGCGCGCCGTCACCGGCCGCGCGCAAGACATCGCAGCCCTGGACGCCATCGTGCGCCCGTTCTGCTTCCGCCGCTACCTCGATTTCGGCGTGATCGACGCCATCCGCTCCATGCACGCCCAGATCCGTGCCGAGGTGGCGCGCCAGGAAAGGCTGCACCCGGAACGCAGCCACAACGTCAAGCTGGGCCGCGGCGGCATCCGCGAAATCGAATTCCTGGCCCAGGTCTTCCAGTTGATCCGCGGCGGGCGCGATCCCGAGCTGCGCGGCCGCTCCACGCGCGGCACCTTGCGCCAGTTGCCGGAAAAAGGCTTGCTGGGCGCCGACGTGGTCGCACGCCTGATGGACGCCTACACCTTCCTGCGCAATCTCGAGCACCGCCTGCAATACCTCGACGACGCCCAGACCCACACCCTGCCGCCGAACGAGGCCGACCGCCTGGCCGTGGCGCAGATGATGGGCTTGCCTGACGTCGCCACCCTGCTGGCTGAAATGGATTCCCGCCGCCAGTACGTCGCCGAGCAATTTGACGCCATCTTCGCCGACAAGAGCGGCAACGGCAGCGAAGATGTCGATCCCGCCACCAGCAATGAATGCGCCGATCCCGATAACCGCGAAGCCATCGAAGCACGCTTTGCCAGCCTCGGCTACGAAGACCCGGCCGCCGCAGCCCAGCGCCTGATCGCCACCTGGCAAGCACCCAAGCTGGCCACCCTGCCCGACGCCAGCCGCCAGCGCCTGGTGGCCCTGGTCAACGCCGCCCTGCCGCAGATCGCGCGCGCCGCCGAGCGCAACAGCGCAGGCAACCAGCTTGGCACGCTGGGCCGCCTGCTCGACTTCCTGGAAGCGATCTCACGCCGCTCCTCCTACCTGTCGCTGCTGACCGAATACCCGCACACGCTGGAACGCGTCATCACCATGATGCACGCCAGCGGCTGGGCCGCCAAATTCCTGACCCAGCACCCGATCCTGCTCGACGAGCTGCTGGACGACCGCATCCTCAGTGCCACGTTCGACCCGGTTGCCGCGGCAGCCGAGCTGGAGCGCCAACTGGCCACCGCCCCCGGCGATACCGAGCGCCAGCTCGACATCCTGCGCGAAGTGCACCACGCCCAGTTGTTCCACCTGCTGGCGCAAGACCTGGCCGGCTCGCTGACGGTGGAAAAGCTGGCCGACCATTTGTCCGCCCTGGCCGACGTGATCGTCGCCGCCGTGGTGAAAGCCGCCTGGCAGACCGTTGCCAAGCGCCATGTGGAAGTGCCCAAGTTCGCCGTGATCGCGTATGGCAAGCTGGGCGGCAAGGAACTCGGCTATGTCTCCGACCTCGACGTGATCTTCCTGTTCGACGATGAAGACCAGGACGCGCCCGGCCTGTACGCCAAGCTGGCGCAACGCTTCATCACCTGGATGACTTCGCACACCCCGGCCGGGATCCTGTTCGACATCGACACCGCCCTGCGCCCGGACGGCGCCAGCGGCATGCTGGTATCGAGCGTCGGCTCGTTTGAAAAATACCAGCAGACTTCGGCCTGGCTGTGGGAGCACCAGGCCCTGACGCGCGCCCGCTTCTGTGCCGGCGACGCCGCCATCGGCCAGCGCTTCGAACAGATCCGCTGCCAGGTGCTGCGCAAGGAACGCCCCGACGCTGCCGCCCTGAAACAGGAAGTGCTGGCCATGCGCCAGAAAATGCGCGACGCCCGCCCCAACCGCAGCGAACTGTTCGATCTCAAGCAGGACGAGGGCGGCATGATCGACATCGAATTCATCGTGCAATACCTGGTGCTGCAGCACGCCGCACAATACAGCGAGCTGACCGGCAACATCGGCAACATCGCCCTGCTGCACCTGGCCGGCCAGCTGGGCCTGGTGGAGGCCACGCTGGCGGGCGCGGTGGCTGACGCCTACCGCGACATGCGCAAGTGGCAGCACCAGTTGCGCCTGCAAGGCCAGGACCAGTCCCGGGTGGCGCCGGAGAAAGCGGCATCGCACGCTAAAAATGTGCGCAAGCTGTGGGAATGTATCTTCTACACCACGCCATGAACACCGATTCAGGTGCATTTCAACCAAAATTATTGAGCTTATAACGTCTGCTTCCTAGATTGAAGCGTGCGGCCATGCGACACATGCATGGCCTTTGTGCAACATCTATGGGAGAACAATAGTGAAGCGAATCCTGCCGAAACGCAGTGTCATCGCAGTAGCCTTGACTCTGCCTGTATCGCCATTCCTGCTGGCTCAGGAAGCCAGCGACAAGCCCATCCCCAAAGTCATCGTGACCGGCTCGAACATTGCCCGCATCGAGTCCGAAACCTCGCAGCCGGTGCAAGTCATCCGCCAGCAGGACATCAAGCGCCTCGGCGTCAGCTCGGTCAAGGAACTGATGAACACCCTGACCTCGTCGGACCGTTCCGCCCTCACCGATGCCGGCGGCAGCAACTCCTTCGCCGGCGGCGCCTCGTCCGTGTCGCTGCGCGCCCTCGGCAAGCAATCGACCCTGGTACTGCTGAACTCGCGCCGCGTCGCACCTTATCCGCTGGCCGACTACAACGAGGTGTTCACCAACCTGGACTCGCTGCCGCTTGACGCCGTGGAGCGCGTCGAGATCCTGCGCAACGGCGGCTCGGCCATTTACGGCTCCGACGCCGTTGCCGGCGTGATCAACGTGATTACCCGCTCCGACTTCCGCGGCCTGACGGCCAGCGGCAGCTTCACCCGCTCCGTGGAGCAGCAAATGATACGCAACGGCACCGTCAGCGTGACCGGCGGCATGGGCGACCTCGACACCGACCGCTTCAACGTCCTGGCCAATATCGAGTACTACAAGCGCAACGGCGTGTTCTGGCGCGAAGTGGTGGACGATATCAACCCGACCTACGGCGACTATTTCGGCGCGCTGGCGCCGAAGAGCGGCCAGATGTTCGGCAACCGCGGCCTGCCTTCCACTTACAGTTTCCCGGGCAACCTGATCGGCCAGGGCCCGCTGCCAGGCTGCAGCACCCTGAATGCGGGCGGCCTGTGCATCTACGACCGTTTCAGCCGCTTCCAGGCCCAACCGGGTGCCGAACGTGTCAACAGCCTGATTTCCGGCCGCTT
This sequence comes from Pseudoduganella sp. R-34, assembly GCF_049904655.1. Taxonomy (NCBI): domain Bacteria; kingdom Pseudomonadati; phylum Pseudomonadota; class Betaproteobacteria; order Burkholderiales; family Oxalobacteraceae; genus Pseudoduganella; species Pseudoduganella sp. R-34. Next base: position 1,828,992 of record NZ_CP184572.1, on the reverse strand, counting down.
CAAGATCAATGAGGGCACCGAAGGGTTTGCCGAAGTCCTGTACTCGCACACCACTACTGACTACGGCGGTGCCTTCGCCACCTATGGTTCGACCAATCCGGTCGCCGTTTGGGGTGACCCGAGCTCAGGCCAGCAACGCAGCTTTTTCTCTCGCGGCCTGCCGGCCACCCATCCGCTCAACACCAGCGGCGAAGAGCTCGAACTGCGCTACCGCTTCGCCGATGACCCTTCCTACCGCAAGTCGACCAGCGACCAATACCGCGCGCTGGCCGGCATCAAAGGCACGCTGCCGAATAAATGGGATTGGGAGGCGGCACTGGGCGTGATGGGCGGCAAGACCAAGGACCGCAGCCGCGGCGGCTTCTTCAGCGTCAGCGGTTTCAGGCAGGTGATCGGCGAAGACCGCGACCCGGCGCTCTTCCCTGACGCGAACTTCTTCAACCGCGACTACAAGCTGGGCCAGATGAACTCGCCCGACGTGATCGCCAGGCTGTTCCCGGAAAACGGCTACGACGGCAAGATCACGCAAACCTTCATCGATGTGAAGGCTAACGGCCAGGCCGGCAGCATCGCCAATCGCCCGGTCAGTGTCGCGGTAGGCGGCGATGTACGGCATGAAAAGATCCGCATCATGCCGACGGCCAACTTGCTGGCGGGCGATATCGTCAGCAATGGCGCGTCGGCCGCCAATGCCAGCCGCACCAACGAGTCGCTGTTTGCCGAGGTCAGCCTGCCGGTATTGGAGAAGCTTGAACTGATCGGCGCCGCGCGCTACGACAAATTCCCTGGCTTTTCCGGCCGCTTCTCCCCAAAGGTGGCCGCACGCTGGCAAGCCGCGGAATCGTTCCTGTTGCGGGCGACCGTGGAATCCGGCTTCCGCGCACCGAACCTGACCGAGAGCGCACAATCGAGCAAGTTCGCCTTCGATAACGGCGTCACCGATCCGAAACGCTGCGACCAGGCACAGGCCCTGGCCAACGATTTGCGCACCCAGGCCGACGCGTTGCCGCCCAGCGATCCCAATGTTGCACTGCTGCTGGCGCGCGCCGACACGGTGGAAGGCAACGAATGCGCGGCCGGCGTGGCGTCCATCGTGCGCAACAACCCGAACCTGAAGCCGGAAACCTCGCGCAGCGCCACGCTGGGCTTCGTGCTGGAGCCGGTGAAAGGCACCTCGATTGCGCTCGATTATTTCCGTATCGAGCGCAAGAACGAAATCGGCTTGAAGAACACCTCCGAGCTGTTGTCGGCGGAGGACTCCCTGCCAGCGGGCACGATCACCCGCCTGCCCCTCGCGCAGGACACGACCTTCAGCGCCGCCGAACGCGCGACCTATGGCGTGACCGCTGGCCCGCTGGCCTCCACCAACGGCATGTTCGAGAACGTGTCGAAGACCAAGACCAGCGGCGTCGACCTGGGCCTGGCTTCGCGCTTCACGGTACCGGCCGGCCGCCTCGACATCAACGGCAATGCCACCTACCTGATCGACTTGCGCAACTTTGCTCCGACGCGCAATGGCGGCAGTTGGGGTGACAACCTGGCGGGCCGCTATAACTACTCCAAATTCACCGCCAACCTGATGGCGGCGCTGACCACCGGCGCCTACACCAACAGCCTGCGCGCAGTATATTTCAGCCCGCAAAAGCTGCAGGGCGACTACTTCGACGAGGAGTACACCAAGGAAGCTTGCGAAGCGAACGAATGGGGTTCGGGCGTATGCCGTGTCGGTTCCGAAGTGCGCTGGGACTACAACTTCGCCTATAACGGCATCAAGAACCTGACGCTGTCGGTGAATATCCGCAACCTGTTCGACCAGCGCCCGCCGCTGGACCTGAAGGCCGTCAACCGCGATGGCGGCGGCATCGTCCCGCAAAACCTGGATGACGTGGCCGGCCGCCGCATCCGCCTGACGGCAGAGTACCGCTTCTTCTGATCAGGCAGCCATGGGCAGCGCATCGGCCGATGCGCTGCCCAGGAAGCGGCCGCTGCTCACCGCCGGCCGCCGCGCTTCAATCGCATCGGCAAAGAAGACGGCCGGATCGCCATGCAGATCCGCCACATGGCGCTGCAACGCCGGATAAGCCGCCAGTTCCAGTCCCGCCTCGCGCTGCGCCCAGCGCACCACGGCCACCAGGCAGGCATCCGCCACGGTGCGCTTGCAGCCGTCAAGCCACTCCTGGCTAGCCAGCACTTCGTCCAGCGCGGCACAGGCCAGCGCCATGCGCGCCGGGCCGCCATCGAACCCTTCGTGCAGGTAATCCAGCAGCGTGTCGAGCTTGCGCGCCTCCGCCGTGCCGGCACGGTAGCCCAGCAGGTAGCGTTTCTGCTGGCCGATATGGCGCAGGATGCTGCGGCAATCGCGCAGCATCCTGCCGCCCGCCTGCATGACCGGCACCGGCAAGCCCGGCAGGTCGACCCGCACCAGCCGGTACGGCCGGCACAACCATTCAAGGGCGACGATCACGCTGAATGCACAGCCCTGCGGTGCGCCGTGGTACAGGATGGTTTCCATGTGCTTGCCTCATTGTTCTTGTTGGGGATGAGGCATTGTCTGACTAATATAGGACAATATCCGCCCTGATTTCGTGCAATGATTGCCACATCATGTCGAAACCCGCCATCAAAGCCCTCTCCATCCTCGAACTGCTGCAAAGCCAGCGGCAGATTTCCGGCGCCGACATGTCCGAGCGGCTCGGCATCGACCGCCGTACGCTGCGCCGCTACATCGCCATGCTGGAAGAGCTGGGCATTCCGATCACGGCTGAGCGAGGCCGCTATGGCGGCTACATGCTGGTGCCGGGTTTCAAGCTGCCGCCGCTGATGTTCACCAATGACGAGGCGTCCGCCGTAGCGCTGGGACTGATGGCGGTACGCTCGCTGCGCCTGGCCGATACCGCGCCCTCGGTCGCCAGCGCACAGGCAAAGCTGGAACGCGTGATGCCGCCAGCCCTGCAAGGCAGCGTGCAAGCCTTGCGCGAGACCGCGGTACTCGACACGCCAGAACAGCGCTGGACCTATTCCGGCGCCGCCCGTCCTGCCCTGACCGGCGAACTGACGGCGCTGGCACTGGCCGCGCAGACCCAGCACCGCGTGCGCTTCCGCTACACGCCGCAAGACGGTGAAGCCATGCAGCGCGAATTCGATCCTTACGGGCTGGTGTTCAGCCATACACGCTGGTATGTGGTGGGAATGTGCCGGCTGCGACTGGCAATCCGCTCGTTCCGGCTGGACCGTATTGCGGAGGTGAGCGAAACCGGTGCCGTGTTCGACAAGCCCGACAGCTTTGACGCCGCCGCGCAATTGCAGCACGCCATGGCGACCTTGCCGCGGCCCCTGCCGGTACAAGTACTGCTGCACGCGGACCTGGCCAGCGCCGCAAGGGAAGTCGGCCGCTATATCGGCCCGCTGGCGGAAGTGGAAGGCGGGGTGCGCCTGAAGACAACGACCACCAGCTACAGCTGGTTTGCGCGCCTGCTGGCCTCGTTGAATTTCGATTTCACGATCGAAGGCCCGGAAGAGCTACGCAACGCCGTGCGCGACGAAGCTCGCCGCCTCGCCCGCCTCGCAGGATAAATTCGGGGTCAGGTCTGTCATTTGGACAGCTAGCGCTATCCTTTGATGCCGATCAAGGAGCAAAAGTTGTGCGTTTCGCGTATTGATCAAGATCAAAGGATGTTCGTAGATGTCCAAATGACAGACCTGACCCCGAATTTGCGAATTTGAAAAAAAAAGCGCCCCGCAGGGCGCTTTCTTGTCGCTGAAGCCAGGAATTACTTGGCGCTCATCAGAGCGACGGTGGTGTCCAGCATGCGGTTGCTGAAGCCCCACTCGTTGTCGTACCAGGACGATACCTTGACCAGCTTGCCCGACACCTTGGTCAGCGTGGCGTCGAAGTTGGACGAGGCCGGGTTGTGGTTGAAGTCGACGGAAACCAGCGGCTCGGTCTGGTAGGTCAGCACGCCTTTCAGTGCGCCTTCCGAAGCTTCCTTCATGATCTTGTTGATTTCTTCAACGGTGGTGTCGCGCTTGGCGATGAAGGACAGGTCGACGATCGACACGTTGATGGTCGGAACGCGGATGGCGTAGCCGTCCAGCTTGCCGTTCAGTTCCGGCAGCACCAGGCCGACAGCGGCAGCAGCGCCGGTCTTGGTCGGGATCATGGACTGGGTGGCGGAACGGGCGCGGCGCAGGTCTTCGTGCATCACGTCGGTCAGCACCTGGTCATTGGTGTAAGCGTGCACGGTGGTCATCAGGCCGGTTTCCAGGCCGATGGCGTCGTTCAGCGGCTTGACCAGCGGGGCCAGGCAGTTGGTGGTGCAGGAAGCGTTCGAGATCACGGTGTCCGAAGCCTTCAGCACGCCGTGGTTCACGCCGTACACGACGGTCGCGTCAACGTCCTTGCCGCCTGGCGCGGAAATGATCACTTTCTTGGCGCCGCCTTTCAGGTGGGCCGAAGCTTTTTCCTTGGTGGTGAAGAAGCCGGTGCACTCCAGCACCACGTCCACGCCCAGCTCGCCCCATGGGATTTCAGCTGGATTGCGTTGCGCGAACACGCGGATCTTGTCGCCGTTCACGATCATGTTGTCGCCTTCCACCGTGACGGTGCCTGGGAACTTGCCGTGGGCGGTGTCGTAGCGGGTCAGGTGGGCGTTCGACTCGGCGTTGCCCAGGTCGTTAATCGCCACGATCTGGATGTCCTGCTTTTTGCCGCCTTCGTAGAAAGCGCGCAGGACATTGCGGCCGATACGGCCATAACCGTTGATTGCTACTTTGATCGTCATGCTGTTTACTCCTGATGATAGAAATTAGATGACTGCTTTGACTTTTGCCACAACATTGTCGACGGTGAAGCCGAAGTGCTTGAACAGCACGCCAGCCGGTGCGGATTCGCCGAAGGTGTCGATACCAACCACCGCGCCTTCCAGGCCGACATACTTGTACCAGAAGGCGGTGACACCCGCTTCAATCGCCACGCGTGGCAGGCCCTTGGTCAGCACGGATGCCTTGTAGGCTGCGTCCTGGCGGTCGAACACGTCGGTCGACGGCATGGAAACCACGCGTACCGGGGTGCCGGCTGCCTTCAGTTCGGCGGCGGCTTTCATGGCCAGTTCCACTTCGGAACCGGTGGCGATCAGGATGGCCTTAGCGCCGGCTTCGTCGGACAGCACATAGCCGCCTTTGGCGACGTTGGCGAGGACTTCAGCGGAACGCTCGATGAACGGCAGGTTCTGGCGCGAGAAAATCAGGGTCGACGGGCCGTCGGCGCGCTTTACGGATTCGCCCCATGCGACCATCGATTCGACGGTGTCGGCCGGACGCCAGTTGTCCAGGTTGGGGATCAGGCGCAGCGAGGACACATGTTCCACGGACTGGTGGGTCGGGCCGTCTTCGCCCAGGCCGATCGAGTCGTGGGTGAACACGAACAGGGAACGCTGCTTCATCAGCGCGGCCATGCGCAGCGCGTTGCGGCTGTAGTCGGCGAAGGTCAGGAAGGTCGCGCCGAACGGGATATAGCCACCGTGCAGGGCAACGCCGTTCATGATGGCGGACATGCCGAACTCGCGCACGCCGTAGTTGATATGGTTGCCCGGCACGCCGGAACGAACGGCGATGCATTCTTTCCAGTTGGTCAGGTTGGAGCCGGTCAGGTCGGCCGAGCCTCCCAGGAATTCAGGCAGGATTGGCGCCAGGGCCTGGATTGCGTTCTGCGATGCCTTGCGGGTGGCGATGGTTTCTTTCTTTTCGACGCAGGCGGCGATGGCGGCGTCCAGGGTTGCCTGGAAGTTGCCTGGCAGTTCGCCCTTCATGCGGCGGGTCAGTTCAGCAGCTTCGGTTGGGTACTGGGCGGAGTACTTGGCGAACATCTCGTTCCAGCTGGCTTCGAATTTCGCGCCCTCTTCCTTGAAGTCCCACGCTTCCTTCACGTCGTGAGGAATGTCGAACGGCTCGGCGCCCCAGGAGATGTACTCGCGCACTGCGGCGATTTCCTTGTCGCCCAGCGGTGCGCCGTGCACCTTGTCGCCGCCTTGCAGGTTTGGCGAGCCCTTGCCGATGATGGTCTTGCAGCAAACCAGGGTTGGCTTGTCGGATTTCTTCGCTTGTTCGATGGCTGCGGACAGCGCTGCCACGTCGTGGCCGTCGACGTTCTTGATCACGTTCCAGCCATAGGACTCGAAACGCTTAGGCGTGTCGTCGGTGAACCAGCCTTCAACCTTGCCGTCGATGGAAATGCCGTTGTCGTCGTACAGGGCGATCAGCTTCTTCAGGCCCAGGGTACCGGCCAGCGAGCACACCTCGTGCGAGATGCCTTCCATCAGGCAGCCGTCGCCGATGAAGGCGTAGGTGTAGTGGTCGACCACGTCGAAGCCTGGCTTGTTGAATTCGGATGCCAGCAGCCACTCAGCCAGCGCCATGCCGACCGCGTTGGCGATACCCTGGCCCAGCGGGCCGGTGGTGGTTTCCACGCCTGGGGTGTAGCCCACTTCCGGGTGGCCCGGAGTCTTGGAGTGCAGCTGGCGGAAATTCTTGATCTCTTCCATCGGCAGGTCGTAACCCGACAGGTGCAGCAGCGCGTAGTGCAGCATCGAGCCGTGGCCGTTGGACAGCAGGAAGCGGTCGCGGTTGACCCAGGCTGGGTTGGTCGGGTTGTGGCGGTGATGACCGCTCCACAGTGCTACGGCAATCTCAGCCATGCCCATTGGCATGCCTGGGTGGCCGGAATTGGCCTTCTGCACAGCGTCCATTGCCAGCGCACGGATCGCGTTGGCCATTTTGGTGAAAGGGAGCGAAGTTTTCATCGTAGTTCGAGGAAGGTTGAGTATTTGGTGCACTGCGGCAGACGCCGCCTATGGAACCCGATATTTTACCAGAGCGTGACAGCAACGCTTAAAATTGGTGCATTTCAACCTTTCCGAAGTGACCATATGCCCCGTTTCCACGTGCAACAGCCCTTTGCCGCAGGCCAGCAACTGGAGCTGCCAGCCGACGTTGCCCACCATATCAACGTGGTGCGCATGGAGCCGGGCGACACGTTGACCTTGTTCAATGGCGATGGCGGCGAGTATACGGCAGTGTTGACAGATGTGCAAAAAAAGAAAGCTTGGGCGGAGATCAAGGTCTTCGACCCGCGCGAAGCGGAACTGCCGTTTGCCGTGACCCTGGCCCAGGCGTTGCCCGAGGGCTCGAAGATGGACTGGATTATCGAGAAGGCGGTGGAACTGGGCGTGGCCGGCATCCAGCCGCTGGCGGCGCGGCGCTGCGTGGTGCGGCTGTCGGCCGAGCGGGCGGAGAAGAAGCTGGAACACTGGAATGGGATCGTGGTGTCGGCTTCCGAGCAGTGCGGACGCAACCGGCTGGCATCGGTGGCGGCGCCGCTCGAGTTCCGCGAGTGGATTGCGCGGCAGGATTTGCACAAGCGCGTGATCCTGACCCCGCGCGCGACGGAGTCGCTGGCCAATTGGGCAAGGCACCAGCCGGCGCAGGCGCTCAGCATCATGGTTGGGCCGGAAGGCGGCTTTTCCGATGAGGAGGAGGCTGAGGCTTTGCGGCATGGGGTCCTGCCCTTGTCGATCGGGCCGCGGGTCTTGCGGACAGAGACGGCGGCTTTAGCGGCGGTATCGATCCTGTCTGCGGCCTGGGGCGGGATCTGAAAACCAGTAAACCCGGGTCTGACCCGCAGGGTCAGACCCGGTCGACTCAACTGCCGCGGGGGTGGTTGTAGGCCTTTGACTTATTGCGAAGATCAAAAGCCTCGAACCCAACCCAGGCTTCAAGACCGTTGGGGGTCAGACCCTGCGGGTCTGACCCCGGTTTACCGGTTTAGAACTTGTAGTTGCCCACCAGATAAACCTGCCGCCCCAGCGGATCGGTATACCGCGCATCAAACCCCATCTGGTTACCGCCCCCCGCGATCCGCTGCGAGAACGGCGGCTCACGGTCAAACAGGTTCTTGATGCCGCCAGTCAGCACCAGGTTCGGATTGAAGCGATAGCGCGTCTGCCAATCCCACACCAGGTAATCATCCACCTTGCGGTTCGACGCCACGAAATTGCCCGCCTCATCCCGCACCGCCAGGCTGTCCGCGCTGATCGGCATATCGTGATAGCCGGACTTGTACACCCCGGTCAGCGAATGCGTCAGCACATCCGACTGCTTCCAGCTCGCCACCACCTTGCTGATCCAGCGGAAGGTCACCGAGTTATACGAATCGAAACGCCCCACGCTGTTCTCGACCGGGTCGGTCGCCAGCGTCTGGAAATCGGCCTTCTTCATATAAGTACCGGTCCAGTTGAACGCCAGCTTGCCCAGTTTGTAGGTGTGGTCCCAGTCGATGCCCTGGTAGTGCGACTTGGCCAGGTTAAATGGCGTCAGCGCAGCGGCCAGCGTATCCTGCTTCTGGATCGGGTCGTAGTAGGACACGAACAGGCCCATATACTTGGCCGGATTGTTGAACACTTCGTTCTCCGGCAACTTGGAAATCTGGTCGTTGATCTTCACATCCCAGAAATCGAAACCAATGGACAGTTCGCGCATCGGCTCCACGCGCAAGCCAATGGAAGCCTGTTTCGAAGTCTCCGGCTTCAAGCCGGTGGCGCCGGAATACGGATTACCGCCACTGAGCAGGTTATATTCTGAGGTGCCGTTACACAGCGGCATCAGCGGACCTGACGTAATCGGGCATGGATGCGCATTCGACGAGCCGCCGCCTTGCAGCGGGTTGGTGATATCGGTCATCACCGGCGCCTTGAAGCCTGTGCCGTATGAGCCGCGCACCAGCACGGAATCGGCCGGACGCCAGGCCGCGGCCAGCTTGTAGGTGGTCTTGCTGGCCTCATTGCCCTTGGTTCCCGGCGCGACCAGCTTGCCGGTACTGTCGAAGTTCATCCTGTCCTTCACCGCGTCGTAGCTGTCATAGCGCACATCGCCAGTCAGCTCCAGGCCTTTCATCACCGGCACAACCAGTTCGGCGAACGCGCCCCAGTTCTTGCGCGAGGCATCGGTCGGCAAGGAGCCGGAGATGCCGCCGATCGGGCTATCGGTAAAGTTCGGCTGCAGGCTGTTGGCACCCATGGTGATCGCGCTTGGATCGTAAACATATTTCTGGCGCAGGAAGTCCCCGCCCAAAGCCAGCATGGCGGCCCCTCCCGGCGCCTCGAATACCGGACGCGAGCCCCGCAGGTTCACGACATCGATCTTCGAGGTGGTTTCATCCAGTTGCTGGTGCAGTACGGCAGAAGCCAGCGCGGCGCGCGTTTCCTCAGTCGGCACAATGAAGGGGTTGTAGGCGCCGGAGGCCATCAATGCGTCCAGCTTGTCGCTGCTGGTGTAGCCAGCTACCGCGTGGTCTTCCGCCTTGGTTTCGGAATGCGTGTACGAGGCGGTCAGGTCCCAGCCGCCCAACCGGCCTTCGACGCCGAGCGCCAGGTGCCTCGCTTCGGTTTTCCAGTCGTCGGTACGGCCTCCCGCATCGACCAGGCGCAAGCTCATGGTGGCGGAATTCACCGTCGCCGGGTCCACGCCAAGCTTGACCAGCGCCGGCACCACGTTGGCCTTGTACAGCGCGGAATTGATATCCAACGACAGCGGCTGGGCCGGCGGCGCATAGCGTGCCGTACTGGTGAACTTCGAATACAGGCCTTCGGCAAAGAAGGTCCAATCGGCATTGAGCTTGATGTTGGTGGAGGCAAACAGGCCGTCGCGTTTCAGTTCCGGCAACAGTTCGACCACCGAACCGTAGTTGTACATGCAGCGGTCGCCCACCTTGAAGGTGTTCGGCGCGCCGCAGGCGCCAGTATTGATCAGGCTTGGATTGAACAGCACATTGCCGTTGCTGGTGCGCGCATTGACGTTGCCCGGGATCGAATTGGCCGATACCTGATACAGCGAATAGGCCTTGCCGCCCTCGCCGAAGGCATGCACCCCACCCGGCGCCGAGAAGCGGCGGTCGCTCGCGCTCAGCTCCTTCTGCGTGTCGTGGCTGTAGGCCAGCAGCACGTTGAAGCCATCGTTCTCCAGCTCGCCAAAGCCCTTGGAAATGGCCACGTTCGAGGTGGAGCCTGCACTGCCCTTGGTGGGCCGGTTGTAGGTCAGCTCGATGTTTGCGTCGGTCTGGTTTTTCTTCAGGATGAAGTTGACCACGCCGGCAATCGCGTCGGAACCGTACAGGGCCGAAGCGCCGTCGGTCAGGATCTCGACCCGCTCGACCGCCGACAGCGGGATCGAGGCCAGGTTGACCGCGGAGCCCGAGCTGTAAGGTGCAATGCGGCGGCCGTTCAGCAATACCAGCGTGTAGCCGGTGCCAATGGCATGCACCGAAGCCGTCTGCACCCCGCCACCGCCGCCGTTGATCGACGCCGACGACGTCACGAAGCCCTGCATCGACGGCAGCGTTGCTACCAGGTCGGCCACCGTGGTGGCACCGGTCTGCTCGATCTGCGCCTTGGACAGGGTCTGCACCGGCAGCGCGCCTTCCACTGCAACGCGCTTGATTGCCGAGCCGGTGATCTCGACCCGTTGGATGTTCTCCTCAGCCATCACCGGCTGGACTGCAACGCCCAGGCCGGCCATGAACATCAGTCGCACTGAACGCGACAGGATGGTTTCTTTCATCATCGTTTCCTCTTTGACTCTCTGTTTTTTGTACTCGCCGCCGGGTGCGGCTTGTGAATCAAAGCATGTCAATTCAGCAATGAATAATGAAAAAAGCGGATTGTGCCGGAGTCGCCAGGAAGGCGGCGGCGAATCGGCAAAGCCTTATGGCGTGCAACCAACACAAATCAATCTGGAGGAAGCGGGTAAAATGTCGCCTTTGGGCCCGTTGCGCGCCCCATCCGAGAGAGAAAGACCACCATGTTGCGACTGAACGAAATCAAGCTCCCCCTCAACCACGAAGAACCGGAGCTGGCCAAAGCCATTCTGGCCCGCCTAAAGATTTCACCGCAGCAGATGCTGGGCTTTACCGTCTATAAACGCAGCTATGACGCGCGCAAGAAGTCCAACATCTCGCTGATCTACTCGGTCGATGTGGAAACCACGGACGATGCCGGCATCCTGGCCAAGCGCGCCGACGACAAGCACCTGATGGTCTCGCCGGACATGGCTTACAAGTTCGTCGCGCATGGCGTCAACGCCGACGGCAAGCAGCCGCGCCCGGTGGTCATCGGCATGGGCCCATGCGGCCTGTTCGCCGCCCTGATCCTGGCCCAGATGGGCCTGAAGCCTATCGTCCTCGAACGCGGCAAGACCGTGCGCGAGCGCACCAAGGATACGTTTGGCTTCTGGCGCAAGCGCGTGTTGAACCCTGAATCGAACGTGCAGTTCGGCGAAGGCGGCGCGGGCACCTTTTCGGACGGCAAGCTGTACAGCCAGATCAGCGATCCCAAGCACTATGGCCGCAAGGTGCTGACCGAGTTCGTCAAATCCGGCGCGCCGGAAGAAATCATTTACGTCAGCAAGCCGCACATCGGCACCTTCCGCCTGGTGAAGATGGTGGAAAACATGCGCGAGGAAATCACCGCCCTGGGCGGTGAAATCCGCTTCGAGCAGCGCGTGACCGATTTCGACATCGGCGAGGAAAGCGGCGTGCGCCAGATGCGCGGCCTGCACCTGGCCAGCGGCGAATATCTCGCAACCAATCATGTGGTGCTGGCCATCGGCCACAGCTCGCGCGACACGTTCGAAACCCTGTACCAGCGCGGCGTCTACATCGAGGCCAAGCCGTTCTCGATCGGCTTCCGCGTCGAGCACCCGCAATCGCTGATCGACCAGTGCCGTTTCGGCCCGAATGCCGGCCATCCTATCCTGGGCGCGGCCGACTACAAGCTGGTGCATCACGCCAGCAATGGCCGCGCGGTATACAGCTTCTGCATGTGCCCGGGCGGCACCGTGGTGGCGGCCGCTTCGGAGCCGGGCCGCGTGGTCACCAACGGCATGTCGCAATACTCGCGCGCCGAGCGCAATGCCAACAGCGCCATCGTGGTGTCGATCAGCCCTGAGGAAGACTACCCTGGCCACCCGCTGGCCGGCATCGAACTGCAGCGCCGCCTGGAAGAGAAGGCCTATGTGCTGGGCGGCTCCAATTACAATGCGCCGGGCCAGTTGATGGGCGACTTCGTGGCCGGCCGCGCGTCGAGCGACGTTGGCGCCGTAGTCCCTTCCTTCAAGCCCGGCATCACCTGGACCGACCTGGCCACCATCTTGCCGGACTACGCCGTGGTCGCGCTGCGTGAAGCCTTCCCGGCCTTCGACAAGCAGGTCAAGGGCTACTTCAAGCACGATGCCGTGCTGACCGGCCTGGAAACCCGCACCTCCTCGCCGATCCGCATCAAGCGCAATAACGACGACCTGCAAAGCCTGAACACGCGCGGTTTGTTCCCGGCCGGCGAGGGCGCGGGCTATGCCGGCGGCATCCTCTCGGCCGGCGTGGATGGCATCAAGGTGGCGGAAGCGGTGGCGCTGTCTATGCAGGCGGCGGAGAAGTCCTGACTTCAAACGGCATCTGCAGGTGGAAGCGGCAGCCTTGCCCGGGCTTGCTGTGCACTTCCACCGCGCCGCCCATCTGCTGCATGATGGTGTAGACAATATGCATGCCGAGTCCTGAGCCGCCCTGCCCGCGCTTGGTGGTGAAGAAGGGCTCGTAAATCCTTTCCCTCACGCCGGGGGCCAGTCCCACGCCCTGGTCGATGAAGTCCATCTCCAGCCAGCCGTCGGCCGTGCTGGCGCGAACGGTCACCGTGCCGCCCTGCCCATCCGGGTAGGCGTGACGCGCGGCGTTCATCAGCAGGTTGGACAGCACTTGCGAGAACTTCCCGGGCGGCAGGCGTGGCCGCAGCAGATGGTCGATCTCCACCTCCACCTTGATGCCGGCCTTGCGCAATTCCGGGCTGTGCGCCGACACCACGCCCTGCACATAATCCTTCAGCGCCAGCGTGCTCACATGCTCGGTACCCTGGTCCACTGCCAGTTGCTTGAAGTTGCCGATCAGGGCGGCGGCGCGGTGCAGGTTCTGCTCGATCAGCGCTGCCGCATCGTTCAAGCGCGCGGCCAGGTTGACCAGGTCGGAGCGGCTCACTTTCGGCGCTTCCAATGCCTGCACCAGTTGCGCCGTATAGCTGCTCATGGCCGATGCGGCGGTCAGCGCCACGCCCACCGGCGTGTTCACCTCATGCGCCACGCCGGCCACCAGCGCGCCCAGCGCCGCCAGCTTTTCCTGCTCCACCAGGCTGGCCTGCGCCGCGCGCAGGGCCTCGGTGCGGCGCGAGACCTTTTCCTCCAGCAGGTGCTCACGGTCCTGGTGCTGCAGCTCGGCCGCTGCGCGCGCGGCGAAGATCGACAGCAGCGACAGCGCCAGCAGACGCCTGTTTTCATCAATCGGCTTGGTGTCGATGGCCGACAGGATGCCCAGGGTCTTGCCCTCGGTATCGACCATCGGCATGCCGACGTAGCTTTCCGCCTTCATGTCCACCAGCAGGGTGTCGAGCGGGTAATCCTGCTGGATGCCGCAGCCGTGGAAGCACATGGTCTGGTCGGTCACGTTGTGGCAAGGCGTGTGCTCCAGGCTGTATTCCATATTCGGCAGGAACTCTTCGCCGCCCCACACGGCCAGGGTGCGGATGCCTTCCTGTCCGTCCGGCATGTGGATCACGCGGCCCGCGATCACATAGGTCACGTCCAGCGCCGCCGCAAGGTCGCGCACCAGTACGCGGAAAAATTCCTCGCCGCGCGCACGCGCAGTGGAATCGGTAATCGAGCGCAACGCCGCTTCGGCCAGGGTGCGCGCGTCGTTGGCGTCGAATAATTCCATCACGGGCTCCTAATGGGGTGGGTGGCGCCGGTACAGGTCTTGCAGGTCATCTTTATGCTGCAACAGCAGGCTGGCCAATGCCGGATCGAAGCGGCTGCCGCTGCCCTCGCGCACCTCATCCAGCGCATGCTGCAGCGTATGCGCCGGGCGATAGCTGCGCGGGCTCACCATGGCGTCGACGAAGTCGGCCAGCGCGGTGATGCGCGCTGCCAGGCTGATATCGGCACCCTGCAAGCCTTGCGGGTAGCCCGCGCCATCCCAGCGCTCATGGTGTTCGTGGGCGATGCGCGCTGCCAGTTGCAGGACCGGCTGGGTCGAAGAGGACAGCATATGCCAGCCGATGTCGCTATGGCCCTGCATGCGCGTACGCTGCGCCGCGTCGAGCGGGCCGGGCAGGTTGAGAATTTCGTCCGGGATGCCGGCATGGCCGATATCGTGCAGCGGGGCGGCCTGGCGCAGCTGGCGCACGGCGTCTTCCGGCATGTCGACCGCTGCGCCCAGCATGGCGGCGATCTCGCCCACGCGTTCCACATGGCCGCCGGACGCTGCCGAGCGGCTTTCCAGCGCCTGGCCAAGGATGTGGATGATGGCTTCCTGGGTCGCCTCCAGTTCCTCGCGCGCCAGCAGCCGTTCGTAGGTGATGGCGACATTCGCCGAGAAAAGGCCAAGCAGTTCGCGCTCCTCTGTTTCCAGCGCTTCGCTGAAAGACATGTACAGCAAGCTCTCGTTGCCGTCGCGCGTGCGGTAGTAGCAAGCGTAGTACCGCGGCCCATAATGGTCGGCCTGCTCCGCCATGCAGCGCAGGAAGGCATCGCGCACCTGCGCCGGCAAATGGTCCAGCGTTTCCTCCAGGGCCAGGTCGGCGTAGGCCGTGGTCACCGCCAGCACCTGCAGGCGGCTTGGCTGGCGCGCCGCAGCGTAGGCATTCATGCGGCTGGCGCAGACGCCTTCCGCCTGCCGGCCCAGCAATGCCGAGGCCTGTTCCAGTACTGCGGAACAGAAGTGGCGCAGGTTGTCCGAATCGCAGACATGGGTGATGGCGTCGATCGAGCGCCGCAAGCCAAGGCGGGCCCGCTCCAGCCGCATCAGGTCGCGATAGGCGCGCAGGCCGGAATAGAACACGGTGCTGAGCTTGGCGTGCGTCAGCTCGGTCTTTTCGCGGTAATCGTTGATGTCGTAGGTTTTCAACACCAGCGCCTGCGGCGCCTGGCCAGGCTGGCCCGTACGCAATACGATGCGCACGTTGCGGTCGCCCAGCTCTTCGCGGATATAGCGCACCAGCTCCAGGCCGGCGTGCTCGGACTCCATCACGACGTCGAGCAGGATCAGGGCAAACTGGCCGGGCCGGGCCAGGTGCGCGCGCGCTTCGCTGCCGGAATAGCAATGGGAGAAATGGACGCGGCGGCCGTCGAACTCGAAGTCCGACATCACCAGCTCGGTGACCTGGTGTACCGCTTGCTCGTCATCGACGACCAGGATCTCCCAGGGCGGGAGGGACGCGGCCGGGGCTGGCGTTTCATCATCGTCGAACAACATTGCGTCATCAACCATGCCCAGCCCCACCAGAGGTTGTTTATTGAAAATTATATACCGCTACAGCCAGCCCACCTTCTTAAAGCGTCGATACAATGCGCCGCAAACAACAGCCATCAAGGTCAGGGCCGCCGGGTAGCCGAAACGCCAGTCCAGCTCGGGCATGTGCTTGAAATTCATGCCCCACAGGCCGGCGAAGGCGGTCAAGACGGCGAAAATTGCAGCCCAGGCGGCCAGGCGCTTGTTGACCTCGCCTTCTTCCAGCGCCACCATCGACAGGTTGACCTGGATTGCGGTGCCGATGGTCTCGCGCATGGTATCGAGGGCAGAGTTGATGCGGAGCAAGTGGTCGTGGACATCGCGGAAATATTCCTGCGTATTCCGGCAGACCGCCGGCACGCGGCCGCCGTGCAACTTGCCAATGGCATCGAGCAAGGGGGCGACGGTGTGGCGCACCGTCATCACCTTGCGCTTGAGCTCATACAGCCGCTCGATATTGTCCTGCTGCGAACCGCGGATGAAGATGCGCTCTTCGATCTTTTCCAGTTCGACTTCCAGCGTGTCGATGATCGGGAAATAGCGGTCGACCACAGCGTCCATCAGCGCGTACAGCACGAAGCCGGAGCCTTGCTGCAAGAGGTGCGGTTCCCGCTCGGCACGGGCGCGCACGCCAAGGAAGTCCTTGGTGGAATTGGAGCGATTGGACAGGACGTAGTTTGGGCCGACGAAGATATCGACTTCGCCGACATGCAGCTCGTCCTCGCGCAACTCGAGCATCTTGACCACGACGAACAGGGAGTCGCCGTATTCCTCGATCTTGGGGCGTTGCTGGCCCCGGCCGGCGTCTTCCACCGCCAGTTCGTGCAGGCCGAATTCTTCCTGCATCACTTCGAGTTCCGCGCGTGAAGCGTCGCGCAGGGCGACCCAGACGAAGGCGTCTTGACGCGCCACGTAATCGCTGATGTCCTCGACCGGGATATCAGCCAGCTTGCGCCCATCCTGGTAGGCGACGCAGTTAATCAGCATGCAGGCTCCTCAAATTTCCAAGCCCGCAGCATAACTGAAAACCGGTAAACCGGGGTCAGGCCCGCAGGGCCTGACCCCGCACGCGGCCGCCGCGGACCGGTGTCAGGCACTTGTGCCTGACACCGCCTTACCGGTTTCAGTCATCCTTGGCGCCGTCGATGCCCAGTTCGGCAATCTTGCGCGTGATGGTATTGCGCCCGATGCCAAGCCGGATCGCGGCGTCGTTCTTGCGCCCGTGCGTGTACTTCAGCGCGGTGCGGATCAGGGCCGATTCGAACTGGCGACCCAGCACGTCCATCACGTCCTGCTGGCCGCTGCTCAGCATGCCGGCCGCCTGCAGTTCCAGCAGGCTAAGCCAGCCTTCCGGCGATGCAGCCAATGGCGGTGGCGCCAAGGGCTGCACTGTGCCGTGGTGCTGCGGCATCGCGGTTTCGGCCGCGGCCGGCACGGCGGCATGCATGGCGCTCTCCTGCCCTTGCGTCAGTTCCAGCGGCAGGTCTTTCACTTCCACCGTCTGGCCCGGCGCCATGACGGTGATCCAGTTGCACAGGTTCTCCAGCTGGCGCACATTGCCCGGCAACTCAAGCTGCTGCAAGAACGCCAGCGTCGAATCGCTCATGCGCTTGGCTTCCACGCCCAGTTGGCGCGCACTCTGCACCAGGAAGTGGCGCACCAGGATAGGGATATCCTCGCGCCGCTCCCTCAAACTGGGCAAGCGCAGGCGGATCACGTTCAGGCGGTGATACAAGTCTTCACGGAACAAGCCATCGCGCACGCGCTGCTCGAGGTTCTGGTGCGTGGCCGTGATCACGCGCACATTGGCCTTCAGCGGCGAATGGCCGCCGACGCGGTAGAAGTGCCCGTCCGACAGCACGCGCAGCAGGCGCGTTTGCAGGTCGAACGGCATGTCGCCGATTTCATCCATGAACAGCGTGCCGCCTTCGGCCTGCTCGAAACGGCCGCGGCGCGTGGTCTGCGCTCCGGTGAAGGCGCCGCGCTCGTGACCGAACAATTCGGATTCCAGCAGGTCCTTCGGAATCGCCGCCGTATTGATGGCGATGAAGGGCTGCTCGGCGCGCGGGCTGTGCTTGTGCAATGCGCGCGCCACCAGCTCCTTGCCGGTGCCGGATTCGCCGGTGATCAGCACCGTCACATTCGATTGCGACAGGCGGCCGATGGCGCGGAAGACTTCCTGCATGGCCGGCGCCTGGCCCAGGATTTCCGGCGTATCGGCCGGCCCGGATTCGATGCTCGACTCGCGCAGGCTTTCGTCCAGCGCGCGGCGGATCAGCTCCACCGCCTTGTCGATATCGAAGGGCTTGGCCAGGTATTCAAAGGCGCCGCCCTGGAAGGCCGCCACGGCGGAATCCAGGTCGGAGAAGGCGGTAATGATGATCACCGGCAGGCCGGGATGGCGCTGCTTCACCAGTTGCAGCAAGTCGAGGCCGGAGTCGCCCGGCATGCGGATGTCCGACACCAGCACCTGCGGCGTCTCATGTTCCAGCGCGGCGACCGCATCGCGCGCATTGGCAAAGCTGCGCGTTGCGAGGTTCTCCCGCGCCAGGGCTTTCTCCAGCACCCAGCGGATCGATTCGTCGTCGTCAACTATCCAGATTGGTTTCATGTATTCCGATCAAGGCAAAGGCAATAAGATTCTGAAGTCCGTTTGACCAGGCCTGCTTTCGCATTCGATAACACCCATGTGCTGTTGCACGAAGGTTTGCGCCAGCGTCAGTCCCAGGCCGCTGCCGCCATCCCTGCCCGACACCAGCGGGTAGAAAATGCGGTCGCGGATCTGGGGCGGGATGCCCGGTCCGTTATCGATGATATGCAAATCTAATGCCAGCTGATAACGCACCTTCGCCAGCGTCATCTGGCGCGCCACACGGGTGCGGAAAATGATCTCGGCATCGCCCTGCTCGATGCGCGCCGCCAGCGCTTGCGCGGCATTGTGGGCGATGTTCAGGACCGTCTGGATCAACTGCTCCTTGTCGCCGCGGAATTCGGGCAAGGAAGCGTCGTAGTCGCGGCGGATGGTGAGCCCGACCGGGAATTCGGCCAGGATCAGGCTGCGCACCCGCTCCAGCACTTCGTGGATATTGACGTCGCCCACGATGTGCGGCCGGCGGTGCGGCGCCAGCAGGCGGTCCACCAGCGTTTGCAGGCGGTCCGCTTCCTTGATGATGACCTGGGTGTATTCGCGCAGCTGCGTCAGGTGCAGCGGCGGCAGTTCCATTTCCAGCAGTTGGGCAGCGCCGCGGATGCCGCCCAGCGGGTTCTTGATTTCGTGCGCCAGGTTGCGGATCAGCTCCTTGTTGACCTGGCTCTGGTCCATCAGGCGTTCTTCGCGGTCCTGCTTCATCTGCTGCACGATCTCGCGCAGCTCGATCATCACGGCGCCATCCGGCTCGTCCAGCGCGCTGGCGATGATGTGCACGTGCAGCGCTTCACGCCCGCTGCGTTCCAGCACCAGCTCTTGCCGTACGTCGGAGAATTTGTGCTCGCGCGCCTGCGCGATGATGTTCTCAAGCTCCAGCGGCGCTGCAAACAGGCCGCCCAGCGGCTGGCGCGCCAGGGCTTTCAGCGACGATTCCAGCAGGTTTTCGCCAGCCGCGTTGAGGTACAGGATATGGCCGCCGCCATCGACGATGACAACGGCCGATGCCAGCAGGTCCAGCCCTGCCAGTTCAGCGGGCCGGATGCTGGCAGGGCTGTCTGGGGTCATTTTATATTGGCAAGCTCGCGCTTCAGCGCTTCCACGTTCGATTCCGCACGCGCGATGCTGTCCTTCAGGCCAGTTACGCGCTCCTGGTACTTGGCGGCGTTGCGCTCGTCGGCCCGGCGTTCAGGTTCGCCGTTGTTGAATTCCTTGCGCAAATCCGCCAGCTTACGGTTTTCGGTGTTGAGCTCATCGGTCAGGATGGCGCGGCGGTCCGCATCGCGGGCTTTCTGCTCCGAGCTTTCCACGCGCGGGAAGTTGGCTGGCGCTATGGCAGGTGCGGACGGCGTCGAGCCGCGGCGCGCGCCGCCCGGCGCGGGAATGGTGGCGCCCGGCAGGTCCAGCGTCTTGCAATTCTTCCCCTTGCGGGTATCGGTCAGTTCCTTGCGGCCATCGGCATCCACGCAGAGAAAAATTTGCTGCGCCTGCGCTGCGCCACTCACGGCCAGCAACGCCAGCCCATGTAATACGAGAGTGCGAGTGTTCATGCCCCGACTATACAACATCCGAAAAAAAACGCGAGGAAAGCAAGCTGCTGGCCTCGCGTTTTTGTTGACTGCCGGTTAATTCCGACAATCGTCCCCTGATTACAGGGAGTAGTACATGTCGAACTCGACCGGGTGAGTGGTCTGGCGCATGCGGGTCACTTCGGTCATCTTCAGTTCGATGTAGGCATCGATCATCGAATCGGTGAACACGCCGCCGCGGGTCAGGAACTCACGGTCCTTGTTCAGGTGATCCAGGGCTTCTTCCAGGGATGCGCAGACGGTTGGGATCAGTGCATCTTCTTCCGGTGGCAGGTGGTACAGGTCCTTGGACGCTGCTTCGCCTGGGTGGATCTTGTTCTGCACGCCGTCCAGGCCGGCCATCATCAGTGCAGCGAAGCACAGGTATGGGTTGGCCAGCGGGTCCGGGAAGCGGGTTTCGATGCGGCGGCCTTTTGGATTGGCCACGTGTGGAATACGGATCGAAGCCGAACGGTTACGTGCGGAGTAAGCCAGTTTCACTGGAGCTTCGTAGCCTGGCACCAGGCGCTTGTACGAGTTGGTGCCTGGGTTGGTGATCGCGTTCAGTGCCTTGGCGTGCTTGATGATGCCGCCGATGTAGTACAGCGCGAAGTCGGACAGGCCGGCATAGCCGTCGCCGGCGAACAGGTTCTTGCCGTCTTTCCAGATCGACTGGTGCACGTGCATGCCCGAGCCGTTGTCGCCAACCACTGGCTTAGGCATGAAGGTAGCGGTCTTGCCGTAGGAGTGGGCAACGTTCCACACTACGTATTTCAGGTTCTGGGTCCAGTCGGCGCGCTCGACCAGGGTCGAGAACTTGGTGCCGATTTCGTTCTGGCCGGCGCCGGCCACTTCGTGGTGGTGCACTTCGACCGGGATGCCCATCGATTCCAGGATCAGGCACATTTCGGAGCGCATGTCCTGGAAGGAGTCGACTGGAGGCACTGGGAAGTAGCCGCCCTTCACGGTTGGACGGTGGCCGGAGTTGCCGCCGTCGATGTCCTTGTCGGTCGACCACGAAGCTTCGTCGGAGTCGATCTTGACCATGGCGCCGGACATGTCGATCTTCCACTTCACGGAGTCGAAGATGAAGAATTCTGGCTCTGGGCCGAAGTAGGCGGTGTCGCCCAGGCCGGAGGATTTCAGGTAGGCTTCAGCGCGCTTGGCGATGGAGCGCGGGTCGCGGTCGTAACCCTTGCCGTCCGACGGTTCGATCACGTCGCACTGCATGAACAGGGTGGTTTCTTCGAAGAATGGGTCGATGTTGGCGGTCGCAGGATCCGGCAGCAGGATCATGTCGGAAGCTTCAATGCCTTTCCAGCCGGCGATGGAAGAACCGTCGAAAGCGTGGCCCGATTCAAATTTGTCGATGTCGAAATGGGACACAGGCACGGTTACGTGCTGTTCCTTGCCACGGGTATCGGCGAAACGGAAGTCCACGAACTTGACTTCGTGCTCTTGTACCATCTTCAGAACGTCTGCGGCGGTCAGTGCCATTACATATCTCCTAAGTGAAAAAACTGCCGCGACCACTTGGGTGCGGCGAACGCTGGTGGTACATTAAGCAGGTATCATGCCAGCCAATTCCATGCTACCAACACGCAAAAGGCGCACCATGCGGGTGCATCTGCCGATTACCGCACCACTGTGGTGCATATTTGCACCAATTGAAGCAAATGCATCGTTGTGGTGCAGTCATCATAAAGGAAAAACCATGAGTTCCACCGCCGAAATCCTCGACCGTGCACGCAAACGCGACACTTCCCTGCCCTATGCCGGTGCGGTGACCCCGCATGAGGCATACGAGCTGCTGAAATGCGATCCGCATGTGCGCCTGGTCGATGTGCGGACCAATGCCGAGCGCGATTGGGTGGGGCGCGTGGCGATTCCGGCCGAGCAGCATCATGCGGCGCAGTGGAACGTCTATCCGGGCGGGACGCCCAATCCTGACTTCCTGGGCCAGTTGGCGGCGGCGGTGCCTGGCAAGGACACAGTGATTGTGTTCCTGTGCCGTTCTGGCGTGCGTTCGCGCCATGCGGCCAAGGCGGCGACCGAGGCCGGCTACACCCAGTGCTACGACATCCTGGAAGGCTTCGAAGGCGACAAGGATGCCGAAGGCCACCGCAAGAACGTGGGCGGCTGGTGCAAGGCAGGCCTGCCCTGGGCGGGCGCGTAAGAATTAAATGGGCATCGGGATAGTTCAATATCGCCGATGCCCATCATCTCTCCGGTGTAACTGCCGCCTATCCGATCCGCGGCTTCTGGGTTAAAGCGCGTAGTTCAAACGTGCATAGACAAAGCGCCCCGAGCGGCCAAACGGCGAGTAATTGGAATATGGCGCATTGCCGGTGCCATTCAACAACGCTGGATACGGATCCGGATACTGGTCGAACAGGTTCTCCGCACCCAGCGCTGCAGTCAGGCGCTGCGTGATCTTGTAGCGCCCTTCCACGTCAACCAAAGTCTTCGGCGTCATCCAGTGATCGCGTGCCGGATTCGCATCCGGTTGCAACACCTTGCCGTAGCGCGTGGCGCGGAAGGTGCCACTCCAGTTGCCCAGCGTATGGTTCACGCTGGCCGTGAACTTGGTCTGCGGCGTGCCATGTTCAAAGGTCAGCACGTTCACGCGGTCGAACAGCGGGGGCGCAGGATTCAGCGCGGCCAATTGCGCAGTCACCGGCACCTTGGTCACTTCGGTCTTGGTGTAATTGCCCGCCAGAGTGAAGTCGAACTTGCCCACGTTGCCTGCATTCCATGGATAGTTGGCCACCACGTCCACGCC
The DNA here is from genome assembly GCF_049904655.1 of Pseudoduganella sp. R-34. NCBI lineage: Bacteria > Pseudomonadati > Pseudomonadota > Betaproteobacteria > Burkholderiales > Oxalobacteraceae > Pseudoduganella > Pseudoduganella sp. R-34. The sequence goes on along the minus strand of NZ_CP184572.1, from coordinate 1,806,625 downwards.
GCGCGTCGTCGTGTTCACGCCGTTGATGAAGAAGCGCCCGCCGCCGATGCCGATGAAGCCCAGCGATGTCAGGTAGTTCCGCACATTGTCCTGCAGCAGGTTCTCAGACAACACGATGCGGTCACGGATCTTGATCTGGAACGCATCCACCGTCAGGCTGGCCTTGCCCATCTTGCCGACCGCGCCCAGCGAGAAGTTGGTCGACTTTTCGGCATCGAGCGGCTTGGCGCCCAGCGCCACTGCAGCCGGATCACTAGGCTTGAAGGTGGTGATGTCGTATGGCACGCCGCCAACGAAGTTGGTCGCCGTGGAGGTAAAGAACTGCTGCTGCGGCGACGGTGCGCGGAAACCATTTTGCGCCGAACCGCGCAGTGCAAACGATGGCGAGAAGTTGTAGCGGGCCGCCAGCTTGCCCGACCAGTTGTTGCCGAAGTCCGTGTAATGCTCGCCGCGCACTGCGGCCGATGCCAACAGGTTCTGCGTCAGGTTCGCTTCCACGTCGACATATACCGAGTAGGCCTTGCGGTTGGCATCCGATTCATCACTCGGACGGAAGCCTGGGAAGACCTGCGAACCGGAAGCCGTAGGCCGTGGCGTTTGCGCCGCCGGCGGCGGCAGCGGCGGCAGCGTCACTCCACCGTTACGCCAGGAGTCAGGCTCGCCTGCATGCAGTGCGTAGCCTTCGCGACGCGCTTCCGCGCCAACGGCCACATTGAGCGGCGACGACAGGCCTACTTCGTACTGCCGCACGCCAGACAGGTTCAAGGTGAGCTGGTCGTACTTGAAACCGCCTGCATCGAAGACAGTCTTGGAGGACGGGCCAAGGGAACGGTTCAGCGTGTTCTCGATGGTGAAGTCCATCCGGTTGTCGCCGTAAGTCACGGATGCATCCATGTCCCACTCGCCGGCGGTCCAGGTGGCGCCGAAGGCGGCACTGAAGTCCGATACTGCCGGCGCGATGATCGGCAGGAAGCCATTTGGATAAATCTCGATCGTATTGTTGTCCTGCTGGGCGCGGCGGAAGAAGCCGCCCGAACGCGCATCGCGGTCCTGGTAGCTGGTCCAGCCATACAGCTTGACGCCGCCTGCCAGGTTGTAGCCGGCGTTGGCGAAGAAGGTACTCTGCGTCAGCTCAGGCTCGCCGTACCAGGCGTTGAAGCGGTTGAAGTTCGCTTCGCGCGGATCGAAGGCGCCGTTTACCAGCGGATATTGCTGGCGTACGTCCCAGCCGGAACGCTCGGTATGATCCTGCCGCTTGCGCTCCAGCGCGAGAGTCAGGAAGCCGCTCTCGCCCAGCTCCATGCCCTTCCACAGGCTGAGATTGAGCGTATTGCCGTCCTTGCGCTTGCGCGAATCTTCGACGCCCCAGGTGGCGCCGGCCGGCGGCGTGCCTGGATTGAAGTTGTACTCGGTATCGCGACGGCCATAGCTCACGCTGGCTTCGCCGCCGGTGCGATCGGTGCGCAGGCGCACGTTGATCACGCCGGCAATCGCGTCAGAGCCGTATTGTGCGGACGCGCCATCGCGCAGCACTTCAATGGTCTTCACAATACCGGCCGGGATGGTATTCATGTCCACCGCTGCCGAACCGCGGCCGATAGTGCCATTCAGGTTCACCAGCGATGAAGTGTGGCGGCGCTTGGAGTTGACCAGCACCAGGGTCTGGTCGGGCGCCAGGCCGCGCAGGGTGGCCGGGCGGATGGTGTCGGTACCGTCGGCCAGGCCCGGACGCGGAAAATTCAATGAAGGCAGCGCCACGGACAGCGCTTGCGTCACTTCCGGCACACCGGCATTCTTGATGCTGTCGGCGCTGATGACGTCCACCGGTGCGGTGGTGTCGAGCACAGTGCGGTTGGAGACCCGGGTACCGGTCACCACCACCGTCGCGGTTTCGCCGGCGGGCGCTTCCTGCGCCCATGCGGCATTGGTGAAAAGTGATGCAACTGCGATTGCCAGAACCTGTTTTTTTGGTGCCATAGCTACCCCTTGTTGTTAAACCAGTTTCACTCCCCGGCTTATCTTTGAGGTAACTGTAAGCAACTGTCAATTAAGGGTCTCGCGGATACAACACTTTCAAGGTGTTTTACGTGTTTGTACGTAGCTTCTGCCGCACGAACTCGATGTGGTTGCGCAAGCCGTAGAACTCATCGGCAAAGGATAGCGGCACGGTGAGACGGTTGACCCGTTCTTCGATCTGGTCCAGGCGGTGCAGCAGCTCATCGCGCGGCTTGCCCTCATCGACACCTTGCTCCACCGAGCGCAGTTGTCCATACCAGCGGTAGACGCGCGAGCGGATGCGCCAGACGTAGATCGGCGGCACGACTTTCGACAGCGGCAGGATCAGGGCGCCGGCGGCCAGCACCACCACCCACAGGCGATCGAACAGGTTGGCCAGCCAGAAGGTCATGTAGCGCTGCAGGAACGGCGGGCCATCCTTGTAGAACTTGGCCGCTTCGCGCGCGACCGGGATCTCGGTATAGCGCGGTGAAGGGAACTGGCCCTGCTGCTGGAACCAGCCCGCCCCGCTATGGATGCCGCTGGCGGCCTGCACGAACAAGTCGATCAAGGCCGGGTGCAAGTCTTCGCGCGCCACCAGGGTGGCGGTTGGTGCGATCAGGTGGTAGTCGCGAGCCGGCAGGTCGCGGCCCAGGTCGACGATGCCGCGCGGCAGGGTGACATGGGTCAGGAACGGCAGCCGGCGCGCATAGGCTTCGGCCTGGGTGAAGTTGAACAGCTTGATCCCGGGCGTCATCAACAGCATCTGGATCAGCGGGTCGTCCGGCGCCGCTGCGAATACCAGGGCATCGATGCGCCCTTCCAGCAGTTCCACCGTGGCGGGCGTGTTTTCCAGGTCGCTGGCGATGATGTCGCCGTTGTGGACGCCGTTAATCTGCAGTACCTGGCGGAACAGGCGCGGCACGCCGCTGCCTTCGGGGCCGAGGTTGACCTTCAGTCCTTTGAGGCGGGTCAGGCTGTTGACGGCTTTCTTCTCGCGCATGAAGAGCCACACAGGTTCGGTGAACAGGCTGCCCAGCGAGACCAGGCCGGTGCGTTCGGCTTCGGCTTCGTTGGTGGAGCCGCTTTGCACGAAGGCGATGTCGGTTTCGCCTTTGTTCAGGCGCTGCAGGTTTTCCTGCGAGCCCTGGCTTTGCTGCAGGACGACCTTGATGCCGTGCTTGGCCATCGCTTGCGCGTAGCGCTTGCCGATATTTTCGTAGGCGCTGTTTTCCTGCCCGGTGGAGAGCTTGACCACCCGCGGCGGGGTGGGGTCGATGATCCAGTAGGCCAGTGCGCAGGCGCCGGCGATCAGCAGGATGGTGGGGGCGAACGAGACCAGCAGGTCGCGCAGGCTGATGCGGGTGAACTTGGTGATGAGTTTCATTCGCGCATTTTAAACCGGTAACCCGGTGTCTGACCCGCAGGGTCAGACACCGTCAGTGCGGCGGCCGCTGACGGGGTTTGAGGCTTTTGACTTTCGACGAAGATCAACGGCGCACAACCCAAGCCCTCGGCCTGGAGACCCAGGTTTACCGGTTTAGCGCGCGCCGCAGGCGCGCAGCGGCGCGGCGGGAGCTGCAGCGGAAGTCGCCGCCACCAAAGCCGCCGTGGCCACCGGCTGCACGCCGCCCGGCGCCCCAGCCGCCATCGCGGTGACAACCGGCGCCGCCTTCTGCGCATTCGGCTCGATCAGCGGCATTAGCGAAGGTGCCAGCACCGTCAGCAGCTGCACCGGCAGCGCCGAAGTAAAGTCGTAGTTCTTCGACTCCGGCCCGTGCACATACGCCGTCATCGAGCCAAAGAAGCGCTCCCCGATATTGAATACAAACGTCGCCGAACGGTTCACATAGCGCGACTCGATCAGGCGCCCGCCCGCCGCATACACGTCAAAGCGCTGGTCGCCGGTACCGGTCTTGCCGCCCACAGGAATGATCTGCCCGTCCGAGCCGACGAAAGCGGACTTCACGCGCCGCGCCGTACCATCCGACACCACTTCACGGATCGCGTCGGCCACGGCACGCGCCACTTCCGGCGTCAGCACCTGCTCGTTAGTAGAGGACTTGTTGCGCGCCACCGTCGTTTCATACGGCGTGCCTGCCGCAAAGTGCAGCGACTCGATGCGCTGGGTAGTCTTGCGCACGCCGCCGTTGACGATGATCCCCATCATCTCGGCCAGTGCGGCCGGACGATCGGCCGACGCGCCCAGCGTGGTCGCATACGATGGCACCAGCGAATCGAACGGATAGCCCATCTTCTTCCACTGGCGGTGGATGCCCATGAAGGCCTCCATCTCCAGCAGGCCGGCGATGCGCTTGTCCTGCGCGTACTTGTGATGGGTCTTGAACAGCCACTGGTAAACCTCCTGGCGCTCCTTCTCGCTGGCGGCCACCACGTCGGACAACGAAGCCCCTTCGTTCTGGTGCAGGTAAGCCACCAGCCACAATTCCAGCGGGTGCACGGCAGCCAGGTAACCGCGGTCGGCCAGGTTCCATTTGTCCATCGCGTATTGCTCGTACATCTTCGCCAGCCGCTCTTCCGGCACATCGTTCTGCACCTTCAGGTTTTCGTTCACGAACTTGTCGAACTCCGCCAGCGTCGCGTTTGGATATACGGTGCGGTGGATATTCGCCAGGCGCACCGGGGTCGGGCGGATCGTATCGAGCAGGATGGCATCGAGCTCCGACGTCTTCTTGCCCTTGTACTTGGCGTAGAAGCGATACAGGAATTCCTTGCCTTCCTTGTCGGCGAAGCGCGCCAGGTAGGCCGCGCGGCGCGGATCGTCGGAATCGGTCAGCAGGGTCTGCGAGGAGCCCGGCATCTGGAAGGAGTAATACTTGACCACGTCGCGCATCAGGCGCACGAACACCAGGTTGGTGGAGCGGCGCAGCGCTTCGCGCACGGTCATGATCTTGAAGTCGTCGTCCTTGCTGAAGTTGCCGAAGTAATGCAGGCCACCGCCGGTGAAGAAGCCCTCGCCAGGATTGGCCGAGTACTTGCGCTCCAGCGCCGCCTGCAGCATGTCAGGCAGGTTGCGCTTGTCCTTCGGCGTCATGGTCAGGTACTCGATGCCCCAGGTCGTCAGGCGGTCGCGCTGGTCGACGCTGACCTTCTTCAGTTCCGCCACCTCCATCTGGCCATACTTCTTGTACAGCTGGTCTACGATGTCCATGTAGGTGACAAGGGTGCGCAGCTTGGCGGTGGAGCCCAGGTCCAGCTTGGCGCCTTCGTTGATGTCCAGCGGCTGGTCGTAGTTATCGGTCTGCACGCGCAGGTAGTTGGCGTGCTCGCCGCGCTCCAGCAGCGTGAAGCTGTACACCACGTTGGCCGGGTCGCCATTGCCCAGCATGCCCTTGCCGGTCAGGCCAGCCTGCACGGCGGTCTCCGGCTCGCGCAACTGGCGCAGCATGGCGGTGACGGTTTTCTGGGTTTCCGCGTCGAGCGTGGTGTTCACCGACAGGTCGAGGCGGTCCAGGTTGTACATGCGGTTGTCGCCCAACAGGTTGGCCAGGTGCACGCGCACGGCGTTCGAGGCCTTCTTGGTGACATAGGTCATCGGCGGCGCAGCCTGCACGCCGTTGCCCTTGGCCGGGTGCAGCTTTTCCTTCAGCGCGGCGTCGCGCAGCTGCGGCGTGATGATGCCGGCGCTGGCCAGCAGGCGCAGGTGGCTGTTGGCCAGCGTCTCCAGGTCTTCATCGCCCTCGCCCAGGTAGTAGCTCGGGCGGCGCTGCGCGATCAGCAGTGACAGCGCTTCCTTGAAGGCCAGGGGACTGCCCGGCTGGTCCATCTTGCCGCCCAACAGGCGCTTTACCTCGTCGAAGTCGCGGCCGTACCAGACCCACATGCCGTCGCCCACGCCGTTCACCTCACCGTAGCCCGGTTTGGCCGACAGCGGCACGGTATTCAGGTAGTCGACCACGATCTGGCGCCGCACCTTGGTAGTGTCTTCGCCCTGCTGATAGGCTCGCAGCGAGGCCGAAATCATCTGCTGCAGCTTGTCCTTCATCGAGCCCGTGCGGCCTTCCGGAGAATGGCGATACTTCTCGATCTGGGTAGCCAGGGTGGAGCCGCCCGCCGCGCGGTGGCCGCCGGCGCCCACGGCGCTCGCGGTTTTTTCAAGGATGGCCTTGGACAGGCGATCCCATTCGACGGCCGGGTTGCGTTTCGGGTATTTGTTGTCCAGCAGCTCGCGGTTCTCGATGAACAGCAGGCTTTGCACCAGCGCGTTCGGCGCCTGCTCGAAGCTGCCGTAAATGCGCTCCGGATAGCTGGCAGTGAATAGAGGCTGTTCGCGGCAGTCGAAGATTGACAGGCCGGTGCGGGTCTTTTCGCGATAGGTCGCGAACACGCCCATGTCGGTCAGCTCCAGCATCTTCGGCGAGAAACGCGCCTGCGAAATGACTTCGTAATCGCGCGCCTTCAGCTTGTCCAGGTAATCCGGCAGGTTGGCGTAGCCAAGGCGCTCGTCGTATGGGCTGTCGTGCGGGAAGCGGATCGACTTGCTCGGCCCCGGTTCCACCTTGTAGGTCAGCTTGCCGACCAGGTCGGTGAACACTTTCGCCTGCATCGTCGAGGTGCGGGTCTCGTGATAGCCCCAGAATCCGCCCACGGTCAGCAGCACCAGGATCAGCACAATCAGCGCATTGCGCAAGCGCGAACCCTTCTTCGGTTCAGATGGAGGTGGCAGTGCTGGCTCGGTTGGCGGGCTTGGTTCGAAGGAGCTTGATTCGTGATCTTGTTGGGAAGGCATAGGTACCGAGCGCAAACGCCGCCTGTTGCCGCCATATCCAATTGCTGCCGCGCCGGCGCGCATTTTGCGCACCGCTCGAACGACAACTCGGGGCCGGCGAAAACGACGATTGCTTAACATAGTGTTCAAACCGGACAGTACACGCAGAGTATTTCTGCTTGATTACCATTGCACCACATCGGCGCGCACTGCACGGGGCAACTCGCAAAATATTTAAACTTCGCGGTTCAGTTTCGCAAAAAAACAACGGCGCTTCACACGTTTGTAAGCGCCGTTGCAAGAGCAGTTAACACCCTTTTCACACTGTGGATTCAGGGCTTCGCGTACTCCACGTTCAGGGCATCGAGCTCACGGCACATTTGGGAAAATGCAGCCTCGCATTGGGGCGGATCGCCTTTCACGCCAAGCTCGATATGGCGCCTGGTGTTCGCATCGCCCACGCTTGGCAGGCTGAAGACCTTGATGCGCGGCCAGGCTGCTTCCAGGGCCAGCATCAGCGGAGTAAGCGCGGCTTCCGCTGCCTCGTACACTAACACCGATCGCTCAGCGCGAGGCTCACGATTGAACAGGTCGGTGTAGTGCGTGTCGAGCACCCATTCGATCATCGGCCACGCCATGACCGGGAAGCCGGGCACGAAGTAATGTGTTCCATGCACGAATCCGGCCACGTTGTTATACGGATTTGGAATAAGCGCAGCGCCTTGCGGGAATTCGGCCATTTGCAGGCGCTGCAGATTTTCCGCCGAAGCGAGATCGGCTACCTCGCCCTTCTCTTCAGCCACCTGGCGCACGCGCTGCTGGATGCTGTCTTTTGCGCCTTCGTGCAATACCAGCGGCAAGCCCAGTGCCGCAGCGGCGGCCTGCCGCGTATGGTCGTCCGGAGTGGCGCCGATGCCGCCGCAGGAGAACACGATATCGCCGCTGGCAAAGGTGCGCTTCAGGGTGGCGGTGATGCGCTCGCGGTCATCGCCCAGGAATTCGGCCCAGGACAGTTGCAAGCCGCGTGCCGCCAGCAGCTGCACCACTTTGGGGAAGTGCTGGTCGGTTCGCTTGCCGGAAAGGATTTCGTCGCCAATGATGATCAGTCCGATTCGCATAGGCTTTCCTCGAAGGGTTCATGGCGCAATTGCGCCAGCGCTTGCAGGCAATAATACTCAAACCACAGGCCGGTGAAGATGAAAATCACCACATACACCCAGATCGATGCGGCCAGCAGGATCGGGAAGAAGGCAATGGCAGCAGCCGCGCCGCCCACCCACACCAGTGCCGGCAGCGAGCCGGCCAGGCCGGACACCACGCCGATCGACATCAGCTGCCAGCGATGTTCGCGCTGCAGCTTGGACAGTTCTTCCGGGCTGGCATAGTCGGCCAGCGCGTCATAGCTCATCACGCGGCTGGTGAGCCAGCCCCACAGCAGCACCGTGGCCAGGCCGGCCAGCGGCGGGAAGATATACATCGGCAGGATGCACAGCCAGGCCACGACGAAGATGCCGAAGGCACCCAGCGCCTTGACGACGCCGCCCAGTATCGAACCGCCCTGCTTCTTTTCCAGCTGCGGGAAATGGCGCCCGCCGACGTGGCGCACGATGAACGGCATGGCAGCCACGCCGATGAAGATCATGGCCGTCACGATCATCAGCGGCAGCAGCAGCAGCAGCGCAAACAGCGGCACCACGATCGAGCGCAAGCCGCCCAGGCCGATCGATTGCAGCCAGTCGCTGGTGACGCGGTATACCTCGAATTCCACGAAGTGGCCGTGCAGCCAGTCCAGCAGCGGCTGCAGGCCAAGCCAGAGCAGCAATGCCCAGAGGGCGACTGACAAAATGAAAGGAACAATACTCAGCAATAAGATCTTGCCGTGGAACTGGGACAGCAGGGCCCTGCCATAAGCGTGGATAACAGCGCGCATTAACTCGGTTTCTTTCTCAAATATTCAAACATCCGCTTCAGGCCCAGCCATTGCTGGGCCCAGAAGCCGCGGCCGTAATCGCGGCCCGCCAACTGGTCACGCACGCCGGTCGCTTCGAAGCGCGGCGTGAAGTTAGCGGTGCGGAAAATAATGTCCCAGATCGGGAACAGCACGGCGAAATTACAACCACCCAGCGTGCCCTGGCCCTTCGATTCATGGCCGACGCCAATCGCGTGATGCATGCGGTGGTAGCGCGGCGACACCAGCAGCCGTTCGCCAATGCGGCCGAAGTGTATACGAACATTGGCGTGTTGTAAGCTTTGTACGATACGGGACAGCGATACGAGGAGCACGTACTGGCTTGGCGGCACGCCAATGGCCAGCGCCAGCACCGCCATAAAGACGTCGTGCAGCAGGTCGTCCAGCAAATGATTGCGGTCGTCGCTCCACAGGTTCATGTTCTGCTGGCTGTGGTGCAGGCTATGCAGTCCCCACCACCAGTTGAACTGGTGCTGGGCGCGGTGGAACCAGTAATCGAAAAAGTCCAGCACCAGCAGGTAGACGGCAAAGCTGGCCAGCGGGTGCATATTGGTGACCAGGTTTTCCAGGTTGAAGGGCTGCACGCCTTCCATGTGCAAGGCGCCGGAAATGGCGTCCATGACGGGATCGAGCGTAAAGAACAGCAGCAGCGGAATCAGGCCGATACGCTGCAGCACGGTGTAGATGAAGTCATTCCAGCGCGCGCGCTTGTCGCTGAACTGGTGCACCGGGATGGCCGCTTCCAGCGGGCGCAGCACCAGGTAGATCAGCAGCAGTTCGGCCATGCCGATCAGCAGCCATTCCGTGCCTTCAAAGGCTTCTTCGGTGATGTCGCCCATGCCGGAGTAATAAATCAGCGGCTGGATGGCGTTTTCAAACAGCCAGCCCTGGGCTTGGCCCAGGAGGTCCAGGAAGAATTGAATCATTTGCGGTAATCCGGGTGTTCTCTCAGGGTGGCGAAGCAGAAGCCTTTCTGCTTCAGGCCTTCAATCAGGGGTTCCAGGTTGGCCGGCGCCCATGGATCCTTGCGCGACCAGATGCCCATGTGGGCCATGAAGATGTCGCCGTCGCGCAGGCCGTCCAGGGCGCGCTTCAGCAATTGCGCGTTGGAGGCGCGTTCCACCGGCAGTTCGTCGCCGGAGAAGCCGGCGGGCGTGGCCCATCCCGCATGCTGGTAGCCGCAGGCCTTGCCGGCAGCCAGGGTGCGCGGGCTGGTCTTGCCGCCGGGAGCGCGCCAGAACGGGTCCAGCGCCTTGCCGGTCAGTTCCTGGAAGCGCTGGTCGACGCGGCGCAACTCTGCGCAGTACTGTTGCGAAGTCCAGTCCTGCACCTTGCCGGCGCGGGCGCCGAATTGCGGCTTGACGCTGATCTTGCCGTTGCCGGCGTCGCGCACGTAATAGGTGTGGTCGAAGGTGTGGCTGCCGAAGGCATGGCCCTCGGCGACGCGGGCGCGCCAGTAGGCTTGCCAGGACGGGTCCAGGCTGTAGTCGCCCTTGACGGTCTTTTCGTTCGCCAGGAAGAAGGTGGCCTTGACGTTTTGCCGCGCCAGGACCGTCGCGATCAGGTCGGCCTGCGACTGGCTGCCGGTGTCGAAGGTGAGGTAGATCGTGCCGCGGCATGCCGGCGCGGGCGCCTGCGCGGCGGCCGACGCGCCGGTGGCCGCCGCAGCGGCCAGTCCCAGCACGCATGCCTGCAACCGCATTACATCCTCGCGGACGAGTTGGCGAAGAAGACGCCGTGCGGCGAGCGGCCGACCGGGATCATCTTGACGACCTTCTTCTGCTGCAGGTCGATCACTGCCACTTTTTTAATCCAGCGCAGCGTGGCCCACATGTATTTCTTGTCGGCCGTGATTTCCATGCAATCGGGGCCGCCGGGCACGTCGATGGTGCCGACGTTCTCCAGCGTCTTCTGGTCGATGATGTTGATGGTATTCGACACCCGGTTCGACACATAGGTGTAGCGGCCATCGCCCAGCGCGCGGAAGTTGTGGGTGCCGGCGCCGGCCTTGATGCGCTTGACGGTCTGGCGGGTGCGCCAGTCGATTACTTCGACGTAGTCGCTGCCCATGATCCCGACCAGCAGGTATTTATCGTCCGGCGTCATGGCGATACCGGCCGGCAGCTTGCCGACCGGGATAGTCCACAGCACGTTCTGCGTCTTCAGGTCGACCGCGCTGACCTGGTCGCTGCCCTGCTGGGTGACGAAGGCCGTGGTGCTCTTGGCATCGAAGGCGATATGGCTGGGCAGCTTGGGCAGCGGAATCCGCTTGGCCAGGGTCATTTCCTTGCCGTTATACGAATAGACATCGAGCCGGTGCAAGCGCAGCGAAGTCGCGACGAACCATTTCTGGTCCGGCGAAAAGCCGATCTGGTATGGATCTAGGATATCCTTGACGTGGCGCTGCACCTGGCCGGTCACAGGGTCCAGGAAGACCAGCTCATTGCCCACGGCGCTGGCGACGATCAGCGACTTGTTATCGGGCGTGGCCATCAGGTGGTGGGGCTCTTTCCCCACCGGGAAGGTCTGCAGGCTCTTGTAGCTTACCTGGTCCAGCAACTGGACCGTGGCATCGCGCGAATTGAGCACGACGACGACGTTTGCCTGGACAGGCTGCACGCCTGCCAGCAAACCACATAAAACTGCTGCGCTACGGATACTGCGGAACATGAAAACTCGCTTATTGGTTAAGCCAACCAGTATTTTACGGTCAAACGTCTTGCATTAAGTTATTACCGACAACATTTAATGGGTATCGGCCGCGAATGGACTACAATCGCGGCCTAAGCCCCACATTTCTAAGGAATCCAAATGACTATCATCACTAACGCATCCGGCCTGCAATACGACGACATCAAGGTTGGCGATGGCGCGGAAGCAAAAGCTGGCCAGAACGTCACCGTCCATTACACCGGCTGGCTGCGCAACGACGACGGCAGCAAAGGCCCGAAATTCGATTCGTCCAAGGACCGCAATGATCCGTTCGAATTCGCCCTGGGTGCCGGCATGGTGATCCGCGGCTGGGATGAAGGCGTGCAAGGCATGAAGGTAGGCGGCACCCGCCAGCTGATCATCCCTGCTGAACTGGGCTATGGCTCGCGCGGCGCCGGCGGCGTGATTCCACCAAACGCCACCCTGATCTTCGACGTGGAACTGCTGGGCGTATAAGCCAGCCCTGCGACGGGAGGCCTAGCGCTGCCACTTGCGCTGCACGGCCTCCTGCTCCGCTTTTGCATCGAGTGGTTGGCCGGCAATACGCTGGTCGATCGCATCCAACACCTGCGTCGGCATGTCCGCCGCCGCCTGCCGGTATTCCCCCTGCTGGGCCTTGCCCTGGCTTTGCACCGCCAGCTGCACCTTCCATGCACCGCCCTGCTTGCAGGCCAGGCCCGACATATCCTGGGCCGTGGTGAAGCTGCGGCAGTAGCTGTTGTCCTGCGCCAGGAAGCTGGTGCCAATGCGCACCGGGCCGCCGCTGCCGGCCAGTTGCTGGTCCAGCGCCGTTGCCAGGCGGCCTTGCGCCACCAGCACGCCATCGCGGCTGGCCACCGTTTCGCCGCGGTCGATCGGCAGCATGCCGACGCCGTAATGGCCGGCCATCACGCCCACCATCAACATCGCCGCCAGCGCGCCCCACTCCGGCCATGACCAGCGCCGGCCACGAGTGGCCTTGCGGGCAGCCTGCTGCTCGGCCTCGCGCCGGGCGCGCACGGAATCGAGGCTGACCACCGTGGCCTGGCGCAGCGGCTGCGCCAGCCTTGGCGGCACCGCTTCCTCCGCCACCGGGGCAAAGGCGGCAAAGACGTCATTGCGCATGGCCTTGTGCTGGGCGACGCGGCGCGCCAGCGCGGCATCCTTGTGCATGGCTTCTTCCACTGCGCGGCGGGTGACTTCATCCAGCTCGCCGTCGGCATAGGCCATCAGGATTTCGTCGGAAAAACTCTTCATACTGTCCTCGCTTGTTCCGATAACATTTCTTGCAACGCGGTGCGGGCACGCGCCAGGCGGCTGGTCAGGGTGCCGACCGGAATATCCAGCACCTCGGCCGCCTCTTTATAAGGCAGCCCCTCCACCAGCACCAGGCCGACCACCAGCCGGTGCTCTTCGCTCAGCAGGCTGACGGCTTTTTGCACCGCCATGCGCTGCTGGTGCGCTTCGGCATAATCGTCGCCTACGTGCTCGCCTTCCTCCTCCGGCGCAAACAGTTCGCTGCGGCGGGTACGGGAACGCACTTCGTCGATCCAGGCATTTTTAATAATGCGGAACAACCAGCTATCCAGGCGGGTTCCCGGCTGGTAAGAGCTGCTGTGCAGGATGGCGCGCTCCACGGAGAGCTGGACCAGGTCGTCGGCATCCTCGCGGTGCCAGGCCAGGGTACGGGCGAAACGCCGCAGTCGCGGCAACAGTGTGGCGATTTCCTCGTGCAGGGCGCTATCGTTGTCCATCATATGAAGATAACGAACGGGATCGGGATTTTCTTCCCTCTCTCCGTCGTTAATACAGAATAGATACCGGTAGCTTATATTATCATCCGACCATGCCAACCTTGCGCCCGACTTATTCCCTGTTGCGTTCCTGCCGCTGCCTGCTGCTGGCCCTTGGCCTGCTGGCCGGCGCGGGGCCGGCGGCGGCGCAAATCGGCCTGCCTGGCTTGCCCCAGTTGCCCGGCGGCCTGCCATCCCGTCTTGGCGACAACGGCTTGCGCGACCGGCTGCGCGAAAAATTGCTGGACACGGCCGAACTGCCAGGCAAGGTGTCGCTGGACCAGCTCCGTGCGCTGAACATGCGCCAATTGCTGCAGCGGCATCCGGCGCAGCTTGAGCCGGATCCCGCCGGATTTCCTATTGTGCGCAAGGAAATCCTGGCCTGGTCGCCATCGGAGGCCGGACTTGCGGCAGCCGCCGCGGCCGGGCTGACGCTGACCGGCCGCCAGGAAATGCCGGAGGTCGGACAGGTGCTGGTGACCTTGCGGGTCCCCGATGGCATTGCCACGGCGGATGCGCTGGCCAGGCTGCGCGCCGCCGATCCTGATAGCAGCTACGATTTCAACCATGTGTATACAGGCGCCGGTGCGAACGATGCGCCAGATGCCGATCCGGCAGCGGCGCGAGACAATGCGGGCAGCTTGCCGCGCACTAAGCCAGCCCGCGCGGTTGGCGGCGATGTGCGCGTTGGCCTGGTGGACAGCGGCATCGATGGCAGCCACGAGGTTTTCGAGAACGCCCGCATCGTGCGCTGGGGCTGCGACGGAGCGGCCCATCCTGCGCCCCATGGCACGGCGGTAGGCGCCCTGATGATCGGCAAGTCCGAGCGCTTCACCGGCGCAGCGCCCGGCGCAAAACTCTATGCTGCAGATATATATTGCGACCAGCCGACCGGCGGCTCGGCCAGCCGGATCGTGCAGGCGCTGGCCTGGCTGGCGCGGGAACAGGTCGGGGTCATCAATATCAGCCTGGTCGGTCCGCCCAACCAGATGCTGGGCCGCGTGGTGCAGGCAATGGTGGCGCGCGGCCACTTGCTGGTAGCAGCAGTCGGCAACGACGGGCCGGCTGCACCGCCTTTATATCCGGCCAGCTACCCCGGCGTGATCGGCGTGACGGGCATCGATCCGAAGCGCCGCCCGCTGCCGGAAGCTGCGCGCGGCCCGCAAGTGATGTTCGCCGCGCCAGGCAGCCAGATGGCCGCAGCTGCCATCGGCACGCCGCCCTACAAACTTGTGCGCGGGACGAGTTTCGCCTCGCCGCTGGTGGCCGCGTTGCTGGCGCCGCGCCTGCCCACGCCCTCCCCGGCGCAGGCCGCCGAAGCGGTTTCCGCCCTCGCCGCCGACGCCAGCGCAGCCGGCGACGGCACCGGCCGCGGCGTGGTGGCCGAAAACCTGCGCGTTCCCCCTTCCGCCTTCCGCTGAAAAGAATCTGAAGTTTTTTTCGGATGGATGGAAGAAATCCATTTCCCGGTTCGTTCTCTGTATGTAAGCGGCGGATTTCCCGCAGCCAGACTAAGGAGAACTGATATGAAAACCAACATCGCAACCATCATCCGCGCTGCCTTTATCGCTGCTGCCAGCGTCGCATCCATCGCCCAGGCCGGCCCGCTCGGCGGCGCACTGGGCGGGAATATCGGCGGCGGCATCGGCGGTGCTTTTGGCGGCGGCATGGGCGCCATGCGCGGCGGAATGACCGGTGATATCGCCGGCAGCACCATGCGCGGCAGCCGTGCCGGCGCCGATATCGCCGGCAATGCAGCAGGCAATGTCACTGCTACCGCTTCCCGCGCCTCCGCTGCGGATTCGGCGGCTAACAATGCCACCCAGCGCAGCCTGGACGCCAGCGGTGCGGCCAACGGCGCCGCCAACCTGACCGGCAACCTGTCGCGCAATGCTGGCGCGGCAGGCGGTAACGCGGACGGTGCAGCAAACGGCGCCGCCAATGGAGCGGCGAACGGCATCGCCGGCAGCCTGGCCGGTGGTGCCGGCGGCGCACCTGCGCTCGGCGCCCAGTTGACGCGCGGCGCTGGCACTGCCAGCGGCAGCGCCGACGGCGCTGCTAGCGGCGCGGCCAGTGGCGGCGCGAATGGTGCGGAAGGCGGCCTGGCTGGCGCAGCGGCAGGCGCATCCGCCCTCGGCGGCAAGGTGGCGCACCGTGCAGGTTCTGCCACCGGCGCAGTGGACGGTGCCGCATCGGGCACCGCAAACGGCGCGGCAAACAATGCATCCAACAGCGCTTCGAACAGCAACGCCAGCGGCAACGCGGGCGGCGCGGCGAATGGTACGGCTAACGGCCTGACGGGTAGCCTGGCAGGCGGCGCCGCGGGCGCACATTCCCTGGGCGCTCAGGTGGCGCGCAATGCCGGTGCGGCTAGCGGCAACGCCGACGGCGCGGCAAGCGGAACTTCGAACGGCGGCAAGTCCGGTTCGGCATCCGGCAGCGGCAACGGCGCGTCCGGCCTGGGCGCCAGCCTGGCACGCGGCACAAGCATGGTGAGCGGCAGCGCAGACGGCGCATCCAACGGCGGCGCAAACGCGAATGCAAGCCGTTCCGGCGCCAGCGGTTCGGCGAACGGCAGCACCAACGGCGCGGCCAGCGGCAAGGCAGCGACGCCTTCCCGCCATGCCAACGCGGCGGCAAACGGCTCGGCCAACGGTTCCGCCAGCGCCAGTAAAAGCGCCCGCAACGGTAGCCAAACCGCAGCGCAGCAATCGCCGAAAAGCGCTTCAGCCAACGGCGGTGTGAACGCCGGTTTCAGCGCCCAGGCAGGCAGGAGCGCCGCCGTTGAAGGCTCCGCGCAATGACGCACCAGGCTGGGGCGGCGCGGCGGAAAAGCTTAAACTAGCTGAGGTTTTCGCCAAAAACCGCCCCAGATTTCGTGGCGAGCCAGTCACTATATGGGCTTCTTCAAAAAACGGTACACACTTTTTTCAATTAATGTGCTAATCTGCGCGCTCCATTAACCAAGGAGGTAGTAATGAAAAAAGGCGAACTGATTGCAGAATTTGCGAAGCGTACCGAAATGTCCGGCGCAGCCGCTAACGACGCAATTAACACCCTGATCGCGATCGTTACCGAGCGTCTGAAAAAGGGCGACACCGTTGGCATCACCGGTTTCGGCACCTTCTCCGTCGCCAAGCGCGCCGCCCGTAAAGGCCGCAACCCAGCAACCGGCGAAGCGATCAAGATCGCTGCATCCAAGACCCCTAAGTTCTCGGCTGGCGCAACCCTGAAAGCCGCTGTGAACCCAACCAAGAAGAAGTAATTCTTCAGGCTTACCGCCAGAACGGCGGTTCAAGGCTGGCCCAAGCGGCTTGTCTTGAACCGCCGTTTTTATATGGTGCGCCGCACACGGCGCCCACGCCAGGAAAATTCATGCGCCTGATATTTGCCCTCGCCGCGGCACTGCTGCCGCTTTGCGCCCACGCCTTCAATCCGTCCGGCCTGTATTTCGAACACGACGCATGGGAACTGGCCTGCGACAACACCGGCGCCTGCCGTGCTGCCGGCTACGGCGGGAATCTCCAGAAAGACCAGGCAGCATCCATCCTGCTGACCAGGCAAGCCGGCCCTGGCCAGCAAGTCAGCGGACAAGTCATGCTGGGCCATTATGACGAAAGGGAAGCGATTGCGCACATGCCGGCAAAGTTCAAGCTTGAACTGTGGATCAACGACACGGCGACAGGGGCGCTGGAATTTGCCCGGGAGACGCTGGTAGCCGAGCTTTCGCAGGCTCAGACCGCGGCGCTGCTGGCCGCATTGCCCCAGCATGCCACCGTTGAACTGAAGCGGGAAGACGAGCTATGGGGAGAGATATCCGACGCTGGCGCCACCGCCGTCCTGCTGAAGATGGACGAATACCAGGGACGGGTTGGCACGCCCGGCGCGGTGGTTCGCAAGGGTTCGCGGTCCGAATCAAGCGTCCCGCCGGCTGTCGCCAAGCCAAAGTTCCTGCCCGCGCCAACCGCCATGACGCAGCAGGCGGACTCCCGCTTCGTGGATCGCCATCGCAAGAACCTGGTGGCTGCCCTGCGCACCAGCGTGAAGCCGGACGATTGCGAAGAACTGTTTGACGACGAGATGTTGTACTCGCTGAAAGCGGTCAGGCTGACTTCCAATCAGATGCTGGTATCCATGCGCTGCTGGATAGCGGCCTATAACGCAGGAGCTGGCTACTGGGTCGTCAACGACAAGCCGCCGTTCCGGCCGGTCCTGGTGACGACGACCGGCAGCGACTACGCCTCCGGCAAGATCAGCGAGATGCACAAGGGACGTGGCCTCGGTGACTGCTGGACCTATAAAACCCTGCGCTGGAACGGCAAGCAATTCCAGCTTACCGCAGCATCCACGACCGGCATGTGCCAGGCGATCGCACCTGGCGGAACCTGGCACCTGCCAACCGTGGTGACCCAGGAGTAGCGAATTTGGAGCCTCCCCTCTAAGGCAGCGCAGGCTTTCTTTTGTATGATGGCGCTTCATAACTCCACTAAACCAAAGGTAGACACCATGAGCCTGCAAGAACAGTTTGACCAAGCGATGGCCGATTCCAAGAACCTGCCGGAACGCCCAGACAATATGACCCTGCTGAAGATCTACGCCCTGTTCAAGCAAGGCTCGGCAGGCGACGCCACCGGCGAGCGCCCTGGCATGACCGACTTCGTCAACCGCGCCAAGTTCGACGCATGGGCGGCACTGGCAGGCACCAGCCAGGACGACGCCAAGCAGCAGTACATCGACCTGATCGAAAGCTTGAAGTAATCCTCCCGCCTTGACGCCGCGCTTGTCAAAACCAGCGCGGCGCTGCACACTCCAGTATTTGCAAAATAATTAACAGTCAAATGCTGGACAACCACTCCAGGATCGCCGCGATTGCCCACATCGTCCTCGGCTTCCTTTCCTTGTTACTGGTGGCCTGCCTGGCCGTCTTCTTCCACGCCTTGGCGGAGATCGTACGCAATGCTCCGGGTGTCGTTGAATTCATCACGGGTGCGGGCACCATCATTCTTGGCCTGCTGGTTGCGCTTTGCCTGCTGCAAATCGGCTCAGCCATCGCTTACCTGAAGGGTTCGCGCGCCGCGCGCACGCCCCTGATCATCTTCAGCATTGTCGCCCTGTTCAACGTTCCAGTCGGCACCGTGACAGGCGGCTATTCCCTGTGGGCGCTGCTGCGCAAATGATGCGCGGCCAAGTTACTCCCGCCTCAGCGCCAGCGGGTAGCCAGGCAAGCCTGCGCCTGCCGGGCGCGTACTTCCATGACTGCTACCAGATCGTCTCACCGGACGCCAACGTCTCCGCGCTGGAGCTGTACTTGCACGTTGTGGAGCAGACTCCAGCTTGGGTAAACCGGCTCATGGCCTTGCGCAACTGGCTGGCCGGCCTGGCCGGGCTGAAAAACCTGGGCCACCTGGGCGCGCTGCGCGCGGCCAAACCGGTAAGCGAATATCGTATCGGCGATCGCGTCGGCATCTTCTCCCTGCTTTACCTGTCGCAGGATGAAGTGCTGCTGGGCGACTCGGACAAGCACCTGAACGTGGTGCTATCCGTCTGCAAAGCGCCGCAAGGTGCGGTCAGCGTGACCACTGTCGTCCATGTGCACAATTGGCTGGGGCGCTTGTACATGTTGCCGGTCACGCCTCTGCACAAGATAATTGTCAGGACAATGCTGAAGAGGACAGCCTTGGCGACGTTCGCGCATCGCTGTCGGTAGCACACGCCGCCAATGTGCAAGCAGGCGCGCGAGCTCGCCACCTCTTCCACCTGCATGCTAGAGTTGCGCTTTTTATAAGCCAATCCCGACGCATGACACTTCTTTTCCGCCGCGCGACAACTGCCGATATTCCCGCCATGAGTGCGATCAGGCTGGCCGTGCGCGAAAACGCGCTTTCCAATCCGGCTCGCGTTACGCAACAGATGTATGAGGATTACCTGGATCGCCTTGGCCAGGGCTGGGTGTGCGAACGCGAAGGAGCAGTAATCGGCTTTTCTTGCGCTGCGCGCGAAGACAACTCGATCTGGGCACTATTCGTTGAGCCGGCATTTGAAGGATTGGGCGCGGGCAAGCGCTTGCTGCAACTGGCGACGCAATGGCTGTTTGCCAGCGGCGCCCAATCCATCAAACTCTCCACTGCGGCCGACACGCGCGCCGATCGCTTCTATCTGGCCCAAGGCTGGCAGCGCGGTGAGATCAGCAATGGCGTCGATGTGCACTACCGGCTCGAGCGAGCGACGACGATTCGCCTTGCCGAACCGCGCGACCTTGATTCAATGTGGAGCATTTTCCAGCCGCTGCTGGCAGGCGGCGACGCATTCCCGTTTGGCGAGGGATTTGAGAAATCCACCTTCCAGTTGCACTGGTTCGGCAGCCACCCGGCCTATGTTGCCTGCGCGGGAGACGTCATTCTCGGCATGTACAAAATGGGCGCCAACTATCCCGACCACGGAGCCCACGTCGCCAGCGCCACCTACGCCGTCGCCGCACCGGCGCATGGGAATGGCATCGGCCGCGCGCTGGTCGAACACAGCCTGGCACAGGCGCGTCGCGAAGGCTTCCTCGCCATGCAGTTCAATTACGTCGTCAGTACCAACGCCGCGGCGTTGGCGCTGTATCGCAAGCTTGGCTTCAACATCGCCGGCATCTTGCCGCAAGCTTTCCGTCATCGCGAACTTGGACTGGTCGACGCCTACGTTTTACATCGATTCCTTGAAGAAGAATGAAGAAGTTAATGTTCCTGCTGCTTTGCTTGATGCTGCCTTCAGCGTGGGCCGAATCAAACACTTCGGCGCTGGCCAAGGAGATAAATGCAAACAAGGACTGGGCAGGCGATCTCGCAAGATGCCCTGCCGACCTGATGCTTGCAACTAGCAGCCAGACTACAACCACGGCGTCAAGGCGCAATGCGAGACCACGTCCAGCCAGACGGCATGCATGGCTGCTTGCAAGGCCGGCAAAGGCGAATATTGTTATTGGTTAGGGGTTGCGCTGCAAGCATCGGCGCAGGATGATCGCGCGTCGGACATTCTGTTCCAGCGATCCTGCAAATTAGGCGTGGCATCCGGTTGCACCAACCGTGCAGCCACCTTGATGCCGGAACGTCCAGCGAAGGTGGACGCGCAAAGCTGCCCTGCGCGCACGTTCGAGCGAACTTGTGCGGCAAACGACCCATGGGGCTGTTCGATGTGCGGGTTTATCCTGGGCGGGGACAAGAGCAATCCGCGCAACAGGCAGAAAGCCCTCGAAGCGCTCAAGAAATCGTGTAAGTTTGGCGAGGAAGATCCAGCCTGCCGAGCCGCCCTAGCGATGAGAAAGGACCTGGAACGATGAAGAAGCAAGCGCCTGCTGCACATCGAGCAGCGCATGGCAGGCAGCGGCAAGCATGAGCCAGGCAGGCAGGAACTGGAGCGTGCTGCGGTGGCGATGAGCGAGACGGTGGGCCAACCCACCAGGGCCGCTTAGGCCGGAGCGAATACCGCGCGCATCTTCTCGGCCACCTTGCCTTCGATGGCGCTCTTGAAGGCACCCATCAGGAAGCCGAGCTTGATATTCATATGGGCTGCGCTGTCGGCCAGGGTCAGCGTGCCCTCCACGCCGCTGCGGCCGAACTTCAGGGTATCGCCGTGCCATTGGCAGGCCAGGTCGAATTCCTTGGCGATACGTTGTGCGACTTGTTCTGCTGCTGCGCGCGCTTGCGCAGGTTCCAGGCTGTGGGCCTGGGTGATGTTGATATCGGCCATACTCTGCTAATCAAAAAGCACAAAAGGCGCTATTTTAACGCACGCACCTTTGTGCTGGATCAAAGGGCGATGCCACAGACAGGGTAACCATGGTCATTCAACCGCCCTTGGGAGAGTGATCATGGATGAGAATATGTGCATGACTTTGCCTGTCAGCTTTGTGCCGACACCATCCGCCCTGTACCGCGCACACCGTAAGTCGGCGCAACTGCTACAGCAGCCCAGCCTGCCACGCCTGAAAGATACCGCGTTGCCAACGCGTCCCGCCGCCGCACCGCCCGCTGGCGCCCGCGTGCTGATCTGGAAGCAGGACCCTTCCGTCAGCGAACTCGGCACCCGCAAGATTTTCCTGCCCGGCGTGATCCTGGAAGGTCCGCGCGACGCCCGCATCACGTACGGCCAGCCCGGCATTGCCCCGGTCAGCCCGAATGCTTTCGGCGACTTCATCATGGCGCCGGACACCGACCAGTTCGATGCCGTGCATGCCTTTGCCGTGGTGCGCTCGACCCTGACCATGTACCAGCGCGTGCTATCGCGTGCCGACACGAGCGCGCCCCTGCCCTGGGCTTGGAACAGCGGCAGCAACACCGATCCGCTGCAGGTGTTCCCGCATGGGCTGCCGAATGTGATGAACGCCTATTACAGCCGCAGCGACCGCGCGCTGAAATTCGGCGACTTCGTGCCGACCGGCGCCACCGGGCGCGTGTTCACCTGCCGCTCCTTCGATATCGTCTCGCACGAGACCGGCCACGCCGTGCTGGACGGGCTGAAACCACAATGGATACTGAACAGCGCGCCGCCGCAAACCGGCGGCCTGCATGAATCCTTCGGCGACCTGACGGCGATCTTCCTGGCGCTGTCCCAGCTCGACCAGGTGGAAGCCGTGATCGCGCAAACCAAGGCTGACCTGCACGACAAAACCTTCCTGGCCGATATGGCGGAACAGTTCGGCCTCGCACTCGGCCGTCCGAACGGCCTGCGCAATGCCGACAACGACCTCAAGCTGTCCGAAACCGGCAATGAAGTGCACGCGATCTCCCAGGTGTTCACCGGCGCCATCTATGACATCCTGGCCGACATCTTCTCGTTCGAACGCGCCCCGGGCCTGCGCGACGATGCAGCCTGCCTGCACGGCGTGGCAGGGTACCTGTGCAGCCTGGTGCTGCGCGCCCTGGTCGCAGCACCCGACGCCAACGCCAAGTATGCCGACGTGGTCAACCAGATGCTGCGCATTGCGCAGGAAGACGGCAAGCCTGTCGACTACGCCAACTTCATCCGCAACCGCTTCGCCCTGCGCGAGGTGGTGGTCTCGCCCGTGCCGCTGACCGAGGACCAGCCGCAAAACCTGGAACTGCCGGCCATGGTGGAAGACGCCCCCGACGCGCGCCAGGACCGCCGCGCCTGCTGCGGTACCATGAACCATGCCGAATACTTCGACCTGGAAGGCGTGCTCGATGCCGAGCGCCAGGCTTTAGCGGCCTGGTGCAAAAATTACAGTACCCGCCATGGAGAATTCACCGTCGAAAAATGAAGATCACCGCGACCGGTGGAGGCGGCTTCGCCGGCCTCAGCCAGCACTTCGAAGTTGACACGGATGCAAGTCCAGTCGGTTCGGCGCTGGAGGCGGCCCTCGCCTCCAGTGGTTTTTTCGCGTCCGCAGAAAATTTTTCGCCCCCGCTTGGCGCCGATCTGGGGCACTGGACTATCACAGCCGACGATGGCCGTCGACGACATAGCTTAAGCTTTGTCGAGACTGGCGCGCCGCCCTGGCAAAATCTGCTCGATTTGATCCGTTCCGCTGCCTGAAAGCAAGACTGTTAGAGTCACGCCACGAATTTGCTTATTTAGATTGTATCTAAGCCCGAATTGTGAGAAATAGCGGATTGCCTTAAAATACAGTGCTTTGCTGAGCTTTTTCCAGCGCTCCAACATAGATAGGACTGTTATGACCCACGTTGTCACCGAATCCTGCATCGCCTGCCGCTATACCGATTGCGTCGATGTTTGCCCGGTAGATTGCTTCCGCGAAGGCCCGAACTTCCTGGCCATTGACCCAGACGAGTGCATCGACTGCGCCGTGTGCGTGGCCGAATGCCCGGTCAACGCCATCTTCGCTGAGGAAGACGTGCCGTCCGACCAGCAGCAATACATCAAGATCAATGCTGACTTGTCGCGCAACTGGCCTTCGATCACCAAGACCAAGCCTGCCCTGCCGGAAGCCGAGCAGTTCAAGGACGTCAAGGAAAAGGCCCACTTGCTGAAGCGCTAAACGCTTCCAGCAGCCTGTTATTCACCGTGCAACACCGCGCCTGACGCGGTGTTCGCTTATTCAGATGGAATGAGAATCATTATGAATGTCGTCAGCACCCCACCAGGCGGTCTCCACGAGACCGATGCAGTCATCATCGGCGCCGGCCCGGTCGGCCTGTTCCAGGTCTTCGAACTCGGCCTGCTGGAGATCAAAGCCCACGTGATCGACTCGCTGAGCGCCGTTGGCGGCCAGTGCGTGGAACTGTATCCGGACAAGCCGATCTACGACATTCCAGCCATTCCATCCTGCACCGGCCAGGAACTGACCGACGGCCTGCTGAAGCAGATCGAGCCGTTCGGCGCGACCTACCACCTGGGCCAGGAAGTGACTGTCGTGCAAAAGCGCGAAGACGGCCGCTTCGACGTCGAGACCTCGCTGGGCACCAAGTTCATCACCAAGACCATCTTTATCGCTGCCGGCGTGGGTTCGTTCCAGCCGCGCACCATGAAGGTGGACGGCATCGACGCCTTCGAAGGCTCGCAGCTGTTCTACCGCGTGAAAAACCCGGCCATGTTCGAAGGCAAGAACCTGGTCATCTGCGGCGGCGGCGACTCCGCGCTGGACTGGGCGTTGAACTTCGTCGGCAAGGCCGAGTCCGTAGTGCTGCTGCACCGCCGTGAAGACTTCCGCGCTGCCCCGGCTTCCGTGGCGAAGATGAAGCAGCTGTGCGAAGAGTACGAGATGCAGCTGATCATCGGCCAGGTGTCGGGCATCGAAACCAAGGATGACAAGCTGTCTGAACTGCGCGTAACCGGCGCCGACGGCGTGACCCGCCGTGTGCCGCTGGACATGCTGCTGGTATTCTACGGCCTGTCGCCAAAGCTGGGCCCGATCGCCGAGTGGGGCCTGGATATCGAGCGCAAGCAGCTGAAAGTGGTGTCGACCGAGAAGTTCGAAACCAATGTGCCGGGCATCTTCGCCGTGGGCGACATCAACACCTACCCAGGCAAGAAAAAGCTGATCCTGTCGGGCTTCCACGAAGCCGCGCTGGCCGCTTTCGGCGCTGCACCATATATCTTCCCGGACAAGAAGATCCACATGCAGTACACCACCACGTCGCCAAAACTGCACAAGGTGCTGGGCGTGGAAACTCCGGTGTTCGACTGATCCGACCGGTTCTTCGGACGCATCCTACAAAAAAGCAGCGGAAACGCTGCTTTTTTTATTTCCCGCCTCGTATTATGTTGGAATCATGTTGTGTTAGCCGTTGTTTACGTACTTTCTGAGGGGTACTGCGGAATGCTGTAGGTCATGTATAAATGGCCTATAATTGGACCATCTTTGCGCATTGCCACAATTTTCGGCGGGACATACTATGCTTTACCAATTGCACGAAATGCAACGCTCGCTCCTGCATCCACTGATGCAGTGGGCTGAAGCCTCGTCCAAGCTGTTCACCAATCCTGTCTCGCCGTTTGCGCACACACCGTTCTCACAGCGTATCGCAGCGGGCTACGAATTGATGTACCGCCTGGGCAAGGAATACGAGAAGCCGGAGTTCGGCATCAAGCAGGCTGTGGTCAATGGCAAGCAAGTCCACATCGATGAACGCGTCGTGGAAAACAAGCCCTTCTGCAAATTGCTCCACTTCCGCAAGGACTTGAGCGAGAAGGAGTTCAAGGCCCTCAAGCAGCCGACCGTGCTGCTGGTGGCGCCGCTGTCCGGCCACCACGCGACGCTGCTGCGCGATACCGTGCAGGCGCTGCTGTCCGAACACGACGTATACATCACCGACTGGATCGACGCGCGCCTGGTGCCGCTGTCGGAAGGCCCGTTCCACCTGAACGACTATGTGAAATATGTGCAGGAATTCATCCGCCTGCTCGGCCCTGACCTGCATGTCATTTCCGTCTGCCAGCCTACCGTGCCCGTCATGGCGGCCATCTCCCTGATGGCGACGGCCAAGGATCCAAAGCTGCCGAAGACCATGACCATGATGGGCGGCCCGATCGATCCGCGCAAGTCGCCGACCCAGGTCAACAACCTGGCAGTGGAAAAGAAGTTCTCGTGGTTCGAAAACACCGTGATCTATGCTGTGCCGCCGAACTATCCGGGCTTTGGCCGCAAGGTCTATCCCGGTTTCCTGCAGCACGCGGGCTTTATCGCCATGAACCCGGGCCGCCATGCGCAGTCGCATCGAGAGTTCTACATGCACCTGGTGCGCGGCGACGACGAACCGGCGGAAAGCCACCGCAAGTTCTACGACGAATACAATGCAGTGCTGGACATGCCGGCCGAGTACTACCTCGACACGATCAAGACCGTATTCCAGGAATTCCGCCTGCCGCAAGGGACCTGGGAAGTCGATGGCGTGTTCGTGCGTCCGCAGGACATCAAGAACGTAGCGCTGATGACGGTCGAAGGCGAACTGGATGATATTTCCGGCGCCGGCCAGACGCAGGCGGCGCACGACCTGTGCTCCGGCATTCCAGCCAATATGCAGGAAGACTTCGTAGTGCCGGGCGCCGGCCACTACGGCATCTTCTCCGGCCGCCGCTGGCGCGAGATGGTCTGCCCGCGGATCGCGGCGTTCATCAAGAAACACGGCTAAGGGCCTGCCCTTCAGCCGGCCGGGCCTGCGTGCCCGGCTTTTATTACCGTATACATTATACTTTTTTATATAATATGAAGATTGATCCCGTTGCTTTGCAGGCCGCTGCCGGTCGCGCGTCCGGATTGTTGAAGTCCCTGTCCAACCAGGACCGCCTGCTGCTGCTTTGCCAGCTGGTGCAAGGCGAGCATTCAGTCGGGGAGCTGGAAGCGGCAACCGGGATCTCGCAGCCGACCTTGTCGCAGCAATTGACCGTATTGCGCAACGGCGAGCTGGTTGCCACGCGGCGCGAAGGCAAGCAGATTTTCTACAGCATCGCCAGCGCGGAAGCGATGGCCGTGCTGCAGGTGCTGTACAAACTTTACTGTCCCAAGGAGTGATGCAAATGAGTGCTTACTACGCGCCGCTGGCAGGCGGCATCTTGATCGGGCTGGCGACAGCGATGCTGTTGCTGGTCAACGGCCGGATTGCCGGCATCAGCGGAATCGTGGGAGGCTTGCTGTCGCGCGCCTTCCCTGGCCAGGCCACGGAAGGCGATGCGGCCTGGCGTTTCGCTTTCCTCGGCGGCCTGGTGGCCGCACCGCTAGTGTATGGCGCCTTCGCCGCATTGCCATCCGTGCAGGTCGATGCGGGCACGCTCACATTGGCCGCCGCCGGCTTGCTGGTCGGTGTGGGGACGCGTTATGGCTCCGGCTGCACCAGCGGCCACGGCGTGTGCGGACTATCGCGGCTGTCGCCCCGTTCGCTGGTTGCCACGCTGTGCTTCATGGCAGCCGGCTTTGCGACAGTTGCCGTCGTAAGGAGCTTCGCATGAACGCGCTGGCTTCCATGCTGGCCGGCCTTCTGTTCGGGATTGGCCTGATCGTTTCAGGCATGACCAACCCGGCCAAAATCATCGGCTTCCTCGACCTGTTCGGGAAATGGGACCCATCGCTGGCCTTCGTGATGGGCGGCGCCCTGCTGGTTGGCACCATCGCGTTTCGCTTCGCCAGCAAGCGCCAGCGCGCACTGCTTGGCAACCCGATGAACATTCCCACCAAACGCGACATCGACCGCCGCCTGGTGCTGGGCAATCTTGGCTTCGGCATCGGCTGGGGACTGGCCGGCTACTGTCCTGGTCCGGCAGTCGCATCGCTGGCGACAGGCGGCAGCAAGCCATGGATTTTTTTCATTGCGATGCTTGGCGGGATGGCGCTATTCGAAATTGTCGAAAGGCGAGCAGGAAGGCCAAGCTAACAAGCTTTGAGGCAGGTCAATTGGCTGTCGGGCGGTCGGTGTCGAGGCGGCGCAGGTAGTCGCGTTCGAATTTGCGGTCACGATGCCGATGCTCTCCTCGCGCAGCTCACGGAGCGTGGAGACGTTGACCGGTAAGAAGCGGCATGTTCCACACAAGTTTATACGAAGCAACTTCCGCAAAGCCCGCGCAGATATTGGATAATAGCGCTTTAACGTTCCGCTTTTCGCCGTGACTGATCCGAAAACCCTGGCCGACCGCATCGAGGACGTGCTGCCGCAAACCCAGTGCACGAAGTGCAGCTACAAGGGCTGCCGACCGTATGCAGAAGCGATTGCGTCCGGTGAAGCGAACATCAACCAATGCCCGCCTGGCGGCGCCGAAGGCATCCGCCGCTTATCCAGCGTGACCGGGCGCCCCGTCATTCCGCTGAATCCCGTCAATGGTTTCGAGCGCCCGCGCGCGGTGGCCTTCATCGACGAATCGCTATGCATTGGCTGCACGCTGTGCATCCAGGCCTGCCCGGTCGACGCCATCATGGGCGCGGCCAAGCAGATGCATACCATCATCCCGGAACAGTGCACCGGCTGCGACCTGTGCGTGCCGGCCTGCCCGGTCGACTGCATCGTGATGTACCCGGTGACCGAAACCACCGGCTGGGATGCCTGGACCCAACCGCAGGCCGACGAGGCGCGCGATCGCCACGACTTCCGCCTGGCGCGCCTGATCCGCGAGCGCGAAGAAAACGATGCGCGCCTTGCCGCCAAGGCCCACGCGAAAGCCGCTGCCGTGGAACGCCTGACGCCGGAAAATGAAGCCGAGCTGGCGGAAAAGGAACGCAAGCGCCAGATCATCGCCGCCGCCATGGAGCGCGCCCGCCAGCGCGCCGAAGCCGACAAGAATAAATGAACAACGCCAAACGCCAACAGATCTTTGAACGCCTGCGCGAGGCGAATCCCAATCCCGAAACCGAACTGGAATACACGACGCCGTTCGAGCTGCTGATCGCCGTGCTGCTATCAGCGCAGGCGACCGATGTAGGCGTGAACAAGGCCACGCGCAAGCTCTATCCGGTGGCGAACACACCGCAGGCGATCCTGGACCTGGGCCTCGACGAACTCACCGAATACATCCGCACCATTGGCCTGTACAAGACCAAGGCGAAGAACGTGATTGCGACCTGCCAGATCCTGGTGGACCAATACGGCGGCGAAGTACCGCAGACACGCGAAGAACTGGAGCAATTACCGGGCGTAGGCCGCAAGACCGCCAACGTGGTGCTGAATACCGCCTTCCGGCAGGTAGCAATGGCGGTCGACACGCATATCTTCCGCGTCTCCAACCGCACCGGCATCGCGCCGGGCAAGAACGTCGACATCGTCGAGCAGAAGCTGATGAAGTTCGTGCCGAAAGAATTCCTGATGGATGCGCACCACTGGCTGATCCTGCACGGCCGCTACACCTGTGTCGCGCGCAAGCCCAAGTGCTGGAACTGCATCATCGCCGACCTATGCGAATTCAAGGGCAAGACGCCCGCCCCCGCCAACGCCTGAAAACCGGAACTTCGGTGTCCGACCCGCAGGGTCAGACACCTGGCCAGCGGCCGCCGCGGGTTAGTGTCAGACCCCGCGGGTCTGACACTGGTTTACCGGTTTAGAGTAAAACCATATTGTCGCGGTGGATCAGCTCATGTCCTTCGACATAGCCGAGGATGGCTTCGATCTCGGCGGAGGGCTTGCGCTTGATGCGGCGGGTTTCAGCACTGGTGTAATTGCTGATGCCGCGCGCGATGGCGTGACCGTCCTCGCCGATGCAGGTGACGACCGCGCCTCGGCCGAATTCACCGTGTACTTCTATCACGCCAATCGGCAGCAGGGATTTACCCTCTTTCACCAGCTTTTGTACGGCACCGGCATCCAGCACAACCTGGCCTGCGGTGTGCAGGTGGTCTGCCATCCACTGCTTGCGCGCCGTCAGGTGGCCGGTCTGCGCGGACAATTCGGTGCCGATATTCTCGCCTGCAGCCAGGCGGGTCAGCACATCTGCTTCGCGGCCAAAGGCGATCACGGTATGGGCGCCGGACTTGGCCGCACGCTTGGCGGCCAGGATTTTGGTCAGCATGCCGCCGCGTCCCAGCGCGGAGCCGGCGCCGCCCGCCATCGCTTCCAGCGCAGGGTCGCCGGCGCGGCCATGTGTGATGAGGTAGGCCGCCGGGTCCTTACGCGGGTCGGCGCTGAACAGGCCGCGCTGGTCGGTCAGGATGATCAGCGCGTCGGCTTCGATCAGGTTTGCCACCAGCGCGCCGAGCGTGTCGTTGTCGCCGAACTTGATTTCATCGGTGACGACGGTGTCGTTCTCGTTGATGATCGGGACCACGCCCAGGCGCAGCAAGGTGGTCAGCGTGGAGCGCGCGTTCAGGTAGCGTTCGCGGTCGGCCAGGTCGGCGTGGGTCAGCAGCACCTGGGCAGTGCCGATGCTGTGCTCGCGGAAGCTGGTTTCATAAATCTGCGCGAGGCCCATCTGGCCCACGGCGGCGCATGCCTGCAGTTCGTGTATGTCCGTCGGTCGCTTTTCGAAGCCCAGGCGCAGCATGCCTTCTGCTACGGCGCCTGAGCTGACCAGCACGACTTCCTTGCCCAGCGCACGCAGGGCGGAAATCTGTGAGGCCCAGCGGGCGATAGCGGCATGATCGAGCCCGCGGCCGTCATTGGTGACGAGCGAGGAGCCCACTTTGATGATGATGCGGGTGGAGTTCTGGATAAGCGAATTCATAGGACGGCAAAAGTCTGATCAAACAAAAGGTACGCGAAACTTCTGGTGATGCGCCGGGCGGGGTGATGCCGGCTTGCCGCAGACAATGCTCGCCCCCGCGGTTGGCAGGGGCGGCAAAGATAAGAGGTTGTCTCGATTTTAATCGAGAACTTTGAAACGTGGGTCGTCCGGGTCGATGGAGGAGATACCGCGGGCTTCTTCGGTCATCTGCACTTCTTCCGAGCGCTGCTCGGAATAGCGCTGCTGCTCCAAGTGCAGGTAGATGGCGTTGACCAGTTCCTGCGTGCCTTCGTGCGACAGTGCGGAGATCTCAAATACCGGACCCTTGAAGCCGAACTTCTTGACGAAGTCCTTGACGCGCTTGGCGCGTTCTTCTTCCGGAATCACGTCCAGCTTGTTCAGCACCAGCCAGCGCGGCTTGTCGCCCAGCGCAGGATCGTACTTTTGCAGTTCCTTGACCAGGGCCTTGGCTTCCTTGACCGGATCGACAGTCGCCTCGAACGGCGCCAGGTCGACGATGTGCAGCAGCAGGCCGGTGCGCGACAGGTGGCGCAGGAACTGGTGGCCCAGGCCCGCACCTTCGGCGGCGCCTTCGATCAGGCCAGGAATGTCCGCGATCACGAACGATTTTTCGTGCGACACACGCACCACGCCCAGGTTCGGGTGCAGGGTGGTGAACGGGTAGTCCGCAATCTTCGGACGGGCATTCGATACCGCGGTGATGAAGGTCGACTTGCCGGCATTCGGCATGCCCAGCAGGCCAACGTCGGCCAGCACTTTCAGCTCCAGGCGCAGCTCGCGGCGTTCGCCTTCCTTGCCGTCGGTTTTCTGGCGCGGTGCGCGGTTGGTCGAGGTCTTGAAGTGGATATTGCCCCAGCCGCCCTCGCCGCCCTTGGCCAGCAGTTCCATCTGGCCATGTTCGGTCATGTCGGCGATGATTTCGCCGGTGACTTCGTCGATGATCAGGGTGCCGACCGGCATGCGCAGGAAGATGTCGTCTGCGCCCTTGCCGTAGCAGTCGGAGCCACGGCCGGATTCGCCGTTGCCGGCGCGGTGCATCTTGGAATAGCGATAGTCCACCAGCGTATTGACGTTACGGTCGGCTACCGCCCAGATGCTGCCGCCTTTGCCGCCGTCGCCGCCATCAGGGCCGCCGAATGGACGGAATTTTTCACGGCAAAAAGAGGCGCAGCCATTGCCGCCGCTGCCGGCGATAACTTCGATGCGTGCTTCGTCAATAAACTTCATAAGACCACCTTGAAAACTAAAAAGGCCCTACCACTGGCAGAGCCTTTTGGAGAGAAGGCTTTCGCCTTACTGTACCTGTATTTGCTGGTTTAAGCAGCAGCTACGACGGTAACGTACTTCTTGCTGTCCGGACCCTTGGTCACGAACTTCACAACGCCGTCCACCAGTGCGAACAGGGTGTGGTCCTTGCCGGTACCGACGTTTTCGCCAGCGGACACTGGGGTGCCGCGTTGACGGATGATGATGCCACCAGCATTGATGGACTGGCCGCCGTACACTTTAACGCCCAGGCGTTTTGATTCAGAGTCGCGACCGTTGCGGGTAGTACCGCCGCCTTTTTTGTGTGCCATTTAGTTACTCCTTGATAGCTCGGTAAATTCGGGCAAGCAGCAATTAGCCGTTGATCGAAACGATTTGGATTTCGGTGAAGTTCTGGCGGTGGCCTTGACGCTTCTGGTAGTGCTTACGACGACGCATCTTGAAGATGCGTACCTTGTCGTGACGACCTTGGGCAACTACTTTCACCAGAACCGATGCACCTGCAACCAGAGGAGCACCAAACTTGATGCTGTCGCCCGCGCCAACGGCGAGAACCTGGTCGATAGTGATTTCGGAACCAATGTCAGCCGGCAACTGTTCTACTTTAATTTTTTCGCCAGCAGCAACTTTGTATTGTTTGCCGCCGGTTTTTATGACCGCGTACATGATTGGAAACCTCTTGAATTGTTAATAAGTCCCGCTTGCTCGACGCCCAAAAACAACAGACGAAAGCCGGGGAACCGCTGATTATACATAGTTTCGGGAAACTGGTCAAAAGGTATTGTCGACGGGCGGCCGTCGTGGTATGTCGGCAACGAGTAACGTATAATCGCGGCACTCTTACCAACCTTACCAGTAGGTTTGCCTTGTCGAACAACGCCCAGAACAACATCATGAGCACCATTGCCGCCGATATGGACGCGGTCAATTCGGTGATCCGCCAGCGCCTTCACTCGGAAGTGGCGCTGGTCAACCAGATTGCTGAATATATCATCAGCGCGGGCGGCAAGCGTATCCGACCAGTCCTGGTCCTACTGGTAGCGAATGCATACAACTACAAGGGCGCCGGCCACCATGAACTGGCCGCCGTGGTGGAGTTCATCCACACCGCGACCCTGCTGCATGACGACGTGGTTGACGAATCGTCAATGCGCCGCGGCCGCCAGACGGCCAACGCCTTGTTTGGCAATGCCGCGTCGGTGCTGGTGGGCGACTTCCTCTACTCCCGCGCCTTCCAGATGATGGTGTCGCTGGATTCCATGCGCGTGATGCAGATCCTGTCCGATGCGACCAATGTGATCGCAGAGGGTGAAGTGCTGCAGCTGCTGAACATGCACGACCCGGACGTGACCGAAGAAAGCTACCTGCAGGTGATCCGCTCCAAGACTGCCAAGCTGTTCGAAGCGGCTGCGGAGCTGGGCGCGCTGGTTGCCGGTGCTTCCGACACCGACATCGCCGCCGCAGGCGAATATGGCCGCTCGCTGGGCACTGCCTTCCAGCTGATCGACGACGTGCTGGATTACGCCGGCGACGCAAGCGAGATCGGCAAGAACGTGGGCGACGACCTGCGCGAAGGCAAGCCTACCCTGCCGCTGATCTGGCTGATGGAAAACGGCAGCGAAGAACAGCGCGCCCTGGTCCGTTCCTGCATCGAGAACGGCGACGAACAGCACTTCGATACCATCCTGGCCGCGATCACTAATAGCGGCGCACTGGACTACACCCGTCGCGCCGCCGAAGTGGCAGCGCAGCGCGCCATCGACGCGATTGCAAGCATGCCGGACGGCACCTACAAACAAGCCTTGCTGCAACTGGCCCGCTTCTCGGTGGACCGCAGCCACTAAAGAACAAGGCGCCAATCGGCGCCTTTTTTCTTACTGCGCCTTGACCGCGGCTATGCGCCGCTTGGCGAAGTATGCCTTCCACGCATGCGGTGCGACCGCTGGGTAGCGCAGCTTGCCCAGCGCCAGCCATGCATCGCGGTAGGCCAGCCAGCTGCGCTGCTTCTCGGCCGGGATCTTCATCTGGCTCATTTCACGCTCGGCTGCCGCGGCATCTTCTGCCATGAAGGATGGCAGCTTGCCGGCCTCGAAATCCAGCAAGGAGTTGAGGATTTCCTCAATTTGCGCAGGGTCTGTCCCGTGACGCCGCACCTGCTGCAAAGCGGATTTCTCGGCATCGTTCCAGCGTGCCGAAATGGTGTCGATGCGTGCGTTGCGGTCCTGGTCGGCCAGGTCCAGCCGGATCGCGGCACAGCGCGACAGCAGATGGCTGTTTGCCGCGTCATCGCACATGTCGATCTTCGGCGATGGGCCTTCCTTGCCGGTCTGCATGCGCGCCAAACGCGCCAGGCGCGCTTCGATCTCGGTGGCATCGGCGCGGCAGGCCGCCATCTTCGCCACCGCATAATTGCGCGGCACGCCCAGGCCGTTCGCGTACAGCATCATCAGGACATCCTGGCTATCCGCCGCAAAGGCGCAGTGCCGCGCCTTCACATAATCGAAATGCACGCCGATGCCGTAATACAGCTTGTCAGCATTGCAGTCCTTCAATGCCGCGGCCTGCTCCGCCGTCGGACGATGCGGAAATGGGTAGGTGGCCAGCTTGTGGATCTCGCATTCCGAAGTGTCGGCATGCGCGCTGGCGGCCAGCGCCAGCAAAGCGGTAACGAAGGCTTTGCGCACTTAAAGGATCTCTTTGACCGTTTCCGGCGGACGGCACAGGCGCACGCCCTTGTCGGTCACCACGAAGGGACGGTTGATCAGTTCCGGGTGCGCCATCATGGCGTCAACCAGCTCATCCTCCGGCAGCGATTCGTCTGCCAGGCCAAGCTGGTCGTACAGCTCACCCTTGTTGCGCATGGCGCCGCGCGCCGTCAGGCCGGCTCGCGCAATCAGGTCTATCAGGACTTCGCGCGATGGCGGCGCCTTCAGGTATTCAACGATTTCCGGCTCAATGCCCGCTTCGCGGATCAGCGCCAGCGCGCCGCGCGAATTGCTGCACGAATTGTTGTGATAAATGGTGATTCCCATGATGCAAATGAAGTTAATTCAAAGCCGCACTATATCACCGGCAAGGGAGTTGATAAATCCACAAAATTATGTGTAGAATTAGCTCACACCAGTCGGGGTGTAGCTTAGCCCGGTAGAGCGCTACGTTCGGGACGTAGAGGCCGGAGGTTCGAATCCTCTCACCCCGACCAAAGATACTTTTAAACCCAAACGGTTTCCCATCTCACACTGATCAGTTATTGATAACGATATGGAGTAAATCTGTTGTCCCAGTGTCCCTTATGCCAGCCGAGGTTTACTGACCTCGCGTAGCACCTAACAAACCAGGTCTGGCTGATGCAAACCGCCAGGCAAGCGCTCTTGATGGTCATGCGCCCAGCTTCGACATAGTGTCGTGCCATCTCTACTTTCTGCGGCTATCATTTGGTGGGGGGGATTGCCCCGTCGCCTTCCATGTTCAAGTCAAGTTTCTGCTGTTTAGACTCCGGATTTTCTTGCAATTCTTCTGTGCATTGAGCGCTCAGCCCAAGTGATGCAGCAAAGTTTCGCAGCCCTTCATCTTCGGAGTAAATACAGGTAGCCCTGTGAACCTTGGCAATCGCGACTATCTGATGGTCGAACTTCACTTTCTGCCAGGGTGCGGCATCTTGGACACCCTTCTTCTTACCGGAACGAACCGCGTCTCTGACGCTTATCGCGCACTCGATTGCAGCCTTTTCATCAAAGGGAGCAATGATGAAGGCCGAACGGCCTTTGAAGGAAGCCAAAACGTCTGGGTCAGCCTTGACGTAGAACTCAGAAACGGCCGGCGTTGGAATCAATATCTTAGTCTTCGATCTTTGCAATCGAACTACTAGATAGTCCAGCTTATCGCGCTGAATATCCGATGTGCGCGGATCAAGCAGTTTTATGAGAATGCCCGCGTCAAAAATTACCATTAATCCGATCCTCGTATCAGCAGGTGCTCCTTGATTGGATCATCAACTTCGTTCCATCCATTGCCCTTAGCTAACCGAGCTGCATTAAGAATGTCCGTTATCGACACATCGTCTAAAGGTTCCCAGCCACTGATTCGAAACTTCTCAAGCGACCAAACCCCATCTTCGCCGCGCAGCCAATCGCCTTGCCCCGAAACGCGAATCGGGGTCGAAAGGTAATTTCGAATCAACTCTCGCGCCATATCGCTGTTTGCTTCGCATTTGTGAATCGTGCCGTCGACATCCTTCAACCAAACGGGGATAGTGTTGTCTTTGCCACCAATTCGAATGACGACGCCGTCAAGTACGCCTGCTTCTTTGACACGGAACGTCTTTTGGATCGGGGTGTCTCTACCAGGGAAGGCTAAGACGACTCCTCCGGTCGTCTGCCTAACCTCTCCGATTGCCTTGTCAGCCTTCAGCATATTATTGAGGTTTTGATAGGCCTTCTTCAGGTCATCGGGTGCCGAAGCGTCGTGAACCATACGCAGCCTAGATTCAACACAATCGACAGCGGCGGTGTCGATCAGCACGCTGAGAATTGCGCTTCCTGGTCGAACTGTTCGAAAATGCACAGCAGGCTCGCTCCCGTACAAGGCGGCCAGCTGCTGCATGTATTCAGCTAGCCGAGACATTGGTATGGTGTCAGGGCTGAACGCATCAATGCTGAAATCAAGTTCTTTTGGTGTTTCCATCGCGTCACAATACTACAGCTAGGTCATTCATTGAGTTAGGCATTACGACATTTGCTGATCAATAAGAGCAATTGTTGTCAATTTGCAATTACACCCGAGCGCATGCTGTATATATAGACAGTATGAATGACAACGCACTAAAGTCAACGGCTCCACCTCAAACGAACGAAGCTCAATGGTCTTTCAATTGTGTTGACTTCAGTCTTATCGCGATATCCGTTGCAAATCTCGATGCACTGTCACTGCTCTTAAATTGCCGCTATTTTTTGGCGCCGTCATTGCTGTCCTTGTCAGGACGGCGCAGCAGCAGAGAGGGATTAGCCTTGACCTTCTCAGTCAAGGCGCCAACGTCCGTCACGACCTTCTTGGCCTGGTTTTCGATCGCCATGAATTTTTCAACGGCCTTGGGCAGTTCATCGAGCATGGCTTTGAGCCCTGATTTCTGGAACGGGATCTCGGGAATCTTGTCCGGAGCCGTCACAGCAAGCAGGGGCTTGGCGGTTTTTCCTCCGCCACTCAGCTCGACATAAACGACGCCGGTAATGCCCTTGAGCGCAAGGCTGGCCCGGGTGTCTGTCTTGACCGGTGTATTTTTGCGCAAGCGCACGTCTACCTGCACCAGGCTCGGGTCGTCCGGATCATTGATGATCGACTTGACCGTGCCGGCATCGACGCCGCGGAACTTCACCGGGTCGCCGACGGTCAGGCCGCCGACCGATTCGGGGAAGTGGATGCGGTACAGCACATCATCGCGCTGTCCCGGGCTGCCTAGCCAGACGGCAAACAAGGCGGCGGCAACGGCAAAGGCGATGATGAACAGCCCTTCCATGAAATAGCGCCTGTCAGTTTCCATGACTCACCTCCCTGGCGGACATTGCGCCCTCGGCGCGCGGCCCGTGGAAGAAGTCGTGTATCCACGGATGTTTGGATTTCCGCAACTGGCTGGCGGTATCGATCGTCAGCTTCCGGTCAACCAGCAAGGCGATGCGGTCGCAGATGGTCACCAGGGTCGTGAGATCATGAGTGACGATGACGGCCGTGATCCCCAGACTACGATTGAGCTGCTGGATCAGGGCGTCAATGCCTGCAGCGGCAATCGGATCAAGATCGGAGCTCGGTTCATCGAGGAAAAGAATCTGAGGATCGAGCGCCAGGGCACGGGCAAACGCGGCGCGCTTGACCATGCCGCCCGACAGTGCGGACGGAAACTTGAGGCCGCTGTCCGCCTCCAGGCCGGTCAGCGCCAGTTTCATCGCGGCGATCTGCTCACGGTCGTCGGCCTGCAAGCTCGTATGTTCGCGCATTGGCAGCATGATGTTGTCGGCCACAGACAGGGAGGAAAACAGCGCGCCTTGCTGGAACAGGACACCAAACGCAAAGGCGCGCTCATGGGCTGAAATGGTGCTGATCGCCACGCCGTCGAGCAAGACTTCGCCGCCGTCCGGCTGGTGCAGGCCAATCAGGGTCTTCAGCAGCACCGACTTGCCGGAACCGGAGCCGCCGGCGATGCCAATGATTTCTCCACGCTTGACGTCAAGGTCAAGCTTGTCATGTATGAGCTGTTTGCCGAAGCGGTTGACGATGCCCCGGGCAGACAGGATGGGCGTGGCGGCGGGTTTCATACTCCAAGCTTTTCAAACAGGATCGAGAAGAGCGCATCAAGCACCAGCACCAGGAAAATCGACTTCACGACGGAACGGGTGGTTTCGCGGCCAACGCTTTCGGCAGTACCCTTGACCCGCAACCCGTGCATGCACGCGATGACTGCAATGCAGAAGGCGAATACCGGCGCCTTGAACAAGCCGACATTCAGGTCGCTGAGGCTGACGACCTGCGGCAAGCGCGCCAGGTATTGCGCCGGCGCCACCTGCAGCAGCACTTGTGCAATGGCCGCTCCGCCGATCAAGCCCATGATGTCGGCAAAAAAGGCCAGCACAGGCAAGGTCAGGACCAGTGCGATCACGCGGGGCACGACCAGCATCTGCATCGGTTCCAGCCCCATCACGGTGAGCGCGTCGACTTCGTCGCGCGTCTTCATGACGCCAATTTCAGCCGTGTAGGCGGAGCCGGAGCGGCCCGCCACCATGATGGAGGTGATTAACACGCCCATTTCACGCAACACCGAGACGGCGACCAGGTTGATGGTGAGGTCTTCTCCGCCATATTGGCGCAATTGCGCGACACCCTGGTAGCCGATGACGATTGCAATCATGACCGCCATCAAGCCGATGATGGGCAAGGCCTGGATCCCGGTCTCCCGGACATGGCGCGAGATCGACGCCGGACGCAGGCAAGTGGGGTGTAACAGGGCATGGAAGGTCCAGCTTGCGACACAGCCGACAAAAGTAATGAGGGAGCGCGCCTCGTGCCAGGTGTCATGGGCACTTTTTCCCAACGCTATCACCCGCTGGCGCCAGCGCGGAACTGCTGCTACAGCCGGCAGTGGCTTGAGATCGAGCGAGTCGATCAAGTCGAACAGGGTCTGGTGTTCCGGGCGCACGCCGGTGAGCGCCACGCCCAGTTTGCGGAGGGCTGAAAGAAACAAGGCACCCGGCGTATCGAGCTGCGTGATCCCGGCCACATCAAGGGTGCACGACGGCCCGGGCTTCGACCAGCTCTTCAACGAGTTCCTGGCTGTGGTGAGGGTGCCAATGACGAGCGAGCCCGACAGTGCGTGGCGCTCTCCTTCTCCGCTGACTTCGATAGCCGGTGGTGAACGGGGTGAGGCGGCTTGCGCCGGATTGGCGGGAACCCTGGGCATGGTGTCTGCCTATTTGGTGGCATAAACTGGTCGCCGAACATGCGCGAATAGCTTGGCGTTTCTTTGTTTCAGTTTAGGCTCGACGCTTTGGGCGGTTCTGTGCGGAACAACACATTGGGGGTTCCCCTGCGCCAACCGAGTCATTCTCTTTGCGAATGACGATTATCGAAACTTTGAATTTGAGTTATATGCTGCACTGCCACATAATGTTTCCAAGGAATTACATTTTATGGAGAACAGTATGGAACTCAGTAAGCATATGGAATTCATCTTCTTGGGCGCTTTGATCCTGATCGGCGTGTCTGCCGCAGCCACCGCCGCCGTGCCGAAATTGCTGGCACCGGCCGCTCAAGTCGCCAGCGTTAAAGCAAGCACCACTCCAATCGTCGTGGTGAAGGCGAAGCGCCTGACCGCCGAAGAAAAAGCAGCGCTGGGCGAATAACCGCAGGCTTCAGTCCGGGCGGTAAGCGCGCATGAAGGTGTCCACGGCGCGGGCTACCGTTGCAACAACCTGCGCATCGTGAAACTCGGGCAAGGCATTCATCAGGCCGCGCTCTTCCAATTCGCAATCGAGCAGGGCACGGAACTGGCTTGCTGCCACATGGGGATCGGCCATGCGCAACTTCCCTGCTTTCATCACAGCTTCAAAATAGCCGGCGACCAGCTTCATGCCCTTGCCTGGGCCGTTCTCGTAGAATGTGCGCCCCACTTCGGGATTGTTGCCTGAGGCCGCAATCACCATGCGCCGCATGGCGAATTTCTGCGGCGTGAAAAAGGTTCTGAGCACGCGCTCGCCGAAGCCTTTCAGCGAAACTTCGACATCCTGCTTGGGGTCCAGCAGGGCAAGCACTTCCATTGCGTCGGGCGGCAAGCCCGGGCCAATTGCGGCGCACGGCCGCTCGCCAAAAAGATCGGCCAGTTGTCCGCCATGTTCTTGCGTGGACCGCGAAACCAGCTCCCCGAACAAGGCTGATGGCGACATGGCGCTGCCGCCGGATACAGCGGCCTATGTGCTGAAACCCGGAGCCCTCGCGGGAACCATGTCCGCGAGCGATTTCCTGTCTTAACCAGGTGGAAGCGTTTCCTGCCCACGCTGCTATTTTTGTGCTATTTTCCTGAAAACCCGCCGTAAGTATCACGCTGTAAGAATCGGTTTCCCCGCTGTGCAACGCAGTTTGGAAGGTTCGAGCTATGAATACGCTGGCAGCACGTCTTGTCCCCTTTGCCGTCCTGGCACTTCTCGCCGCTTGCGGCGCCAAGGAAGATCCCTCCAAACAAGCCGGAGGTCCGCCCGCCGTCTCGGTGGCGCCGGTCGTCAAGCGGCAGGTCCAGGAGTTCGATGAATTCACAGGACGGCTGGAAGCGCCGCACACAGTCGACGTGCGGTCGCGCGTGACCGGCAACCTGGTCAAAGTCCATTTCAAGGAGGGCCAGGTCGTCAGGAAAGGCGAGCCGCTCTTCACCATCGATCCCCGCCCCTACGCGGCCGAGGTGGCGCGAGCCGAGGCGCAGTTGCAGTCCGCCCGCACCCAGTTCGAATTGAACAAATCCGAATTCGCGCGTGCGGAAAAACTGGTCGCCGTTCGTGGCGTCAGCCAGCAGGAACTGGACCAGCTGCGCGCTGCCGTCGCCAATTCGCAGTCGTCGATACGTGCCGGAGAGGCGGCGCTCACGCAGGCGCGCCTCAACCTGGAATTCACCAACATTACCTCTCCGGTGGAAGGCCGCACTTCGCGCGCCAACGTCACCGAAGGCAACCTGGTGAATGCGGGCGAGCCGGTACTGACAACGGTCGTCTCGACCGACAAGGTCTACGCATA
Source organism: Pseudoduganella sp. R-34 (assembly GCF_049904655.1). NCBI lineage: Bacteria > Pseudomonadati > Pseudomonadota > Betaproteobacteria > Burkholderiales > Oxalobacteraceae > Pseudoduganella > Pseudoduganella sp. R-34. The sequence goes on along the minus strand of NZ_CP184572.1, from coordinate 1,766,298 downwards.
CTTTGACGCCAGCGAGGCGCTATACCTCAAATACATGCGCGCAGCCCGCGATGGTACCCGCGCCTCGTCGCGCGATACGCCGAACGTCATCTACCTCGGCCTGGCCAATGAAGAGGGTTTCCCCCACGAAGGCAAGATGGACTTCGTCGACAACCGGCTGAATCCCGCCACTGCATCGCTGCGCGGGCGGGCAGTATTCGAAAACAAGGACGGCCTGTTCACCCCGGGACTGTTCGCGCGCCTGAAGCTGGTGGGCAGCGGCAAGTACATGGCCACCGTGATTGCGGACCGCGCGCTCACCACCGACCAGACCCGCAAGGTCGTGCTGGTGGTAGGCAAGAACAATATCGTCGAACAGCGCGAGGTCAAGCCCGGAGCACTGATCGACGGCATGCGTGTGGTGGAAGGCGTGAAGGAAGGCGAACTTGTGATCGTGGACGGCTTGCTGCGCGCCTTCCCTGGCGCGCCCGTCACGCCGCAGGTGCTGAAAGTGAATGAGCAAGGCATGCCCATCCCTGCCCCGCCGCCCGGAGCCCCTGCACCGGCCAAGGGTTGAGGAGGAGCCATGGACTTCTCAAAACATTTCATCGAGCATCCGCGCCTTGCAACCGTCATTTCGATCTTCATTTTCCTGACAGGGCTGCTGGCGATCTTCCAACTGCCGATTTCGGAATATCCCGAGGTGGCGCCGCCGCAGGTGGTGGTACGCGCGCAATTCCCGGGCGCGAATCCGCGCGTGATTGCGGAGACGGTCGCGGCCCCGCTCGAAGAGCAGATCAATGGGCTGGAAAACGTGCTGTACTTCCAGAGCCAGGCCACGGCCGACGGCAGCATGAGCATTACGGTCACGTTCAAGATCGGCACGGTGCCGGAGCAAGCCGAAACGGCAGTACAGAACCGGATCAACCGCGCCCTTCCCCGCCTGCCGGACATCGTGCGCCAGATCGGCGTGACGACGGAGAAGCAGTCCTCCAGCCTGACCATGGTGGTGCACATGGCCAGCCCGGACAACAGCCACGACACGCTTTACCTGCGCAACTACGCCAACCTGTATGTACGCGACGAACTGCTGCGCATTCCCGGCATGGGGTCCGTGCTGTTCTTCGGCGGCGGCGATTACGCAATGCGCATCTGGCTCGATCCGCAGAAACTGGCTTCGCGCAGCATGACTGCGGGCGACGTCATCCAGGCGATTCGCGAGCAGAACGCGCAAGTCGCGGCGGGCGTGGTCGGGTCGCCGCCGGCCGTGAACAACACGGAATTCCAGCTGGCGGTCAACGCGCAGGGACGGCTGGTCAAGGAAGAGGATTTTGCAAACATCATTGTTCGCAGCGATACGCGCACCGGCGCGGTCGTGAGGATCAAGGACATCGGCCGCGTCGAGATGAGCGCAAGCACCTTCGCCTTGCGCAGCCTGTTGAACAACAAGGATGCCGTGGCGATCGGTATTTTCCAGGCGCCCGGATCCAACTCGCTGGCGCTCTCCGACAATGTCCGCGCCACCATGGCCCGGCTAAAACAGTCCTTCCCGCAGGGCGTCGACTACGACATCGTCTACGACCCGACACGCTTCGTGCAGACCTCGATTGAAAAGGTGGTGCACACCCTGGTCGAGGCCATCTTGCTGGTGGTGCTTGTGGTGATCATCTTCCTCCAGACCTGGCGCGCTTCGGTGATTCCCCTGCTGGCGGTGCCGGTGTCGATTGTCGGCACCTTCGGGGTGCTCCTGCTGCTCGGCTATTCGATCAACACTCTGACGCTGTTCGGCCTGGTGCTGGCAATCGGCATTGTCGTCGACGATGCGATCGTGGTGGTGGAGAACGTCGAGCGCAATATCGCGGACGGACTTACTCCGCACGCCGCAACGCACAAGGCGATGAGCGAAGTCAGCGGGCCTATCGTGGCGATTGCGCTGGTGCTGTGCGCAGTCTTCATCCCTCTGACCTTCGTGCCCGGCCTGTCCGGCCAGTTCTATAAGCAGTTCGCCGTCACCATCGCAATTTCCACAGTCATATCCGCGATCAACTCGCTGACTCTTTCGCCCGCGATGGCGGCGCTGCTCCTGCGTCCGCACGATGCGCCCAAGGATACCGTGATGATCTGGATGGACAAGCTGTTCGGACGCTTCTTCCATTGGTTTAACTGCTTCTTCCAGCGCCAGAGCAAGAAGTACAGTCGCGGCGTCGACGCTATCCTGAAGCGAAAATCTGCGGCGTTGCTTGTCTATGGCGTGCTGCTGGCCCTGACCGCAGTGCTGTTCGGCGCCATTCCCAGCGGGTTCGTGCCGGCGCCGGACAAGCAATACCTGATCGGCGTAGCCCAGTTGCCGGCCGGGGCGACCCTCGATCGCACGGAGAAGGTGATTCGGGAAATGAGCGATATCGCCCGCAAAGTGCCGGGCATCCGCGATTCAATCGCCTTCCCCGGTCTTTCGATTGCAGGATTCTCGGCGGCGCCAAACGAGGGCATTGTCTTCCTGGGACTGACGCCGTTCGAAGAGCGAACCTCGGCCGCACTGTCCAAGGACGCCATCCTGGGCAAGGTGAACGGCGCCATGCAGCAGATACAGGGCGCCCGTATCTTCGTGGTGCCGCCACCAGCCGTGGAGGGCCTGGGTGCCGCCGGCGGCTTCAAGCTGATGGTGCAGGACCGCAGCAGCCAGGGCGAGCAAGCGCTTTATGGCAGCGTGTGGGGCATACTCGGGCCGATCTACGGCAATCCCAAGTCGACCATCGCGACGCCTTACTCGACTTACGATATCAATGTGCCGCAGTTGTTCGCCGATGTGGACAGGACCAAGGCAAAGCAGATGGGTGTGCCGCTGCAGTCGATCTACGATACGCTGCAGATCAACCTGGGCTCCCTGTACGTCAACGACTTTACCCGCTTCGGAAAAACCTACCAGGTGGTGGTGCAGGCAGACGCGCCCTACCGCTCCAGCGCAGATAGCATCGCACGCCTTGAAACCCGTAACGACGCAGGGCAGATGGTGCAACTCGGCGCCCTCATGCAGGTCCAGCCTACCTTTGGACCGACACGCGTGACCCGCTACAACGGCTTTCCCGCCGCCGACCTGAATGGCGCTCCCAAGCCGGGTTTCTCCAGCGGCCAGGCGGAAGCGGAAATCGAAAAGCTGATCAAGGGCCTGCCGCGCGGCATGGGCTTTGAATGGACCGACCTGACCTACCAGGACCGCCTGACGCGCGACGTGACCTTGCCGGTGATCGGCGCAAAGATACCCACGCTGGCGGCGGTCCTGTTCCTGTCCGTTGTGCTGGTGGTGCTGGTGCTCACTGCGCAATATGAGAGCTGGAGCCTGCCGCTGGCGATCATCCTGATCGTGCCGATGTGCATACTGTGCGCGCTGTTCGGGGTCTGGCTGTCGCACTGGCCGCCCTTCGGGCAGACCGGGGACCTGAATATCTTTACCCAGGTGGCGCTGGTGGTGCTGGTCGGCCTGGCCTGCAAGAATGCGATCCTGATCGTGGAGTTTGCCAAGGAGCTGGAAGAGCGCGGAAGGCCCATGGTCGAAGCGGTGCTTGAAGCCTGCCACCTGCGGCTGCGACCGATCCTGATGACGTCCATCGCATTCTGCGCCGGCGTCGTCCCGCTCATACTCGGCAGCGGCGCAGGCAGCGAAATGCGCCGGGCCATGGGCATTGCGGTCTTCTCGGGCATGGTTGGCGTGACGTTCTTCGGCATCTTCCTGACGCCGGTGTTCTACAGCATGGTGCGCAAGAGCACAGCCAAGCGCCGTGAACACGCGGCCGAAGTGCGGCGCGCGGTCGACGCCGCCGCCCACCCCTTCCACGCCGGCATTGACGACGCCAGTCCGCCGCCCGAGGGAAAATCATGAAAAGCACCTTATCCTTGCTTGCGGCGCTGCTCCTTGGCGCTTGCTCCCATGCGCCGCAACTGGCGCGCTACCAGCCTCCCGCGCAGGCGGGCTTCGTCAACGCCCCCGGCCAGGCAGCGAACAGCGAACCGGTGGCCGAATTCTGGCGCCGCTTCGAGGACGAGCAGTTGTCTTCCCTGGTCCTGCGCGCACTGAAGGCCAATACCGACGTGCGCAGCGCGGCTGCCAGCCTGGCCGAGTCGCGCGCAATCGGACGCTTCGCCGACGCCGACCTGTGGCCGACCGTGAACCTCAACGCGGGGGCAGCACGCGTGCGGGCCAAGGATAGCAACGGCGTTCCCAAGACCGACAATGCTTATTTAGTAGGCCTGGACGTGCTTTGGGAAGTCGATGTGTTCGGCCGCCTGGGCGACGCGCGGCGCGCGGCGCAAGCCGGCGTCCTGGCCGGCGAGGCGGGCTATCGGGCAGCGCAGCTAAGCGTGGCGGCCGAAGTGGCGCGCAACTATTTCAACTTGCGGGGATTGCAGGAGCAATTGCGCGTTGCCGTTGCTTCCCTGGAGACCCAGCGCGCCGCCTTGCAGCTGGTCGAGGCCCGCGAGAGCGTTGGGCGCGGCACCGCGCTCGATACGGAACGCGCTCGTTCGCTGGTGAATTCGACTGCCGCTTCGGTGCCTGCATTCGAATCGGCGCTAGCCCGCACGCGCTATCGGCTTGCCGTGCTTTGCGGCCTGCCGCCGACCGGGCTGGATGCGGAGCTGGGCGAGCCGCGCCCGCTGCCGGGGCTCAAATCCTTCGATATCGGCGGCATCGGCACGCCGGAAAACCTGCTGCGCCGCCGGCCCGACGTGCAGCTGGCGGAAGCGCAACTGGCCGCGGCGGCAGCCAATGCCGGCGTCGCTCGCAGCGCATGGTTCCCGTCCATCACGCTGGGCGGGACGCTGGGGCAGAACGCCTCTCATGCGAGCGACCTTGGCAAGGGCGCGTCCTACGCCTATAACCTCGGCGCGCAACTGGCGTGGAACCTGCTCGACTTCGGCCGCATCCGCGCCAATATTGCCGCATCTGATGCACGCGCCGATGCGGCGGTGGTGAACTACGAGCGCGCCGTACTGGCGGCGCTGGAGGAAACAGAGGGCGCATTCATCAACTACACGCGCTCGCAGCAGCAGGCCGCGCTGCTGTACGACGCGGTCGTCGCTTCCGAGCAGGCGGCCAAAATTGCGCGCGAGCGCTTTGCGGTTGGTTCGACCGATTTCCTGGTGGTGCTGGATGCCGAACGCGAACTGCTGTCGGCGCGCGACCGGCTGGCGCAGGCGCAGTCCGGTGCGGCCGTTTCGCTGGTCGTGGTCTACAAGGCGCTTGCCGGTGGCTGGGGCGGCCCCTGAGGGTCAACCGCTCGCTGCCGGTCGATTTCGACCACCCCGCCTGCCAGGTCCGGCGCCAGGATCACGGCCGCATTCTGCTCGCGATCCACGGAAGTGGCCAGTGCGCCGCCGGCCGCATACGCTTGCGGCGCGGCCTCGGCATCCCATCCATGGACATAAAGCGCCATGCCATTCCACCACGGCCTCCAGCTCCCCTCGCGCTGCTCGAACAACAGCTTCAGGCCCGATGGCGTTTGCTCGCAGCGGATGCGCTGGCGCAGGAAGCCGCCGCGCTGGTATGCCAGGCTGACGCCATCGTCGGCGTAGATGTCGCCCTGGCAGCCGGCACCAGGATAAACATGGAGTTCCAGCCTGCCCTCAGGGATGAAGGCCGTGCTTTGCACCAGGGGCTGGCGGGGGATGATCGCACCCGGGCGCACATAGACCGGCAACTGGGCGATATCCGGTTTGACGACAAGCCCTTTGCCGTCCAGGCGCCGTCCCGTCCAGTAGTCGTACCAGCCCTTGCCGGGCAGCTCCACGTTGTAGTCGCCCGGCGATTCAAGCATCGGCGATGGCGCCAGCAGCAGGTCGCCGCCGATCATGAACTGGTCCTCCGAACCGCCAAGCCGGTCGCCATGCGCCAGTACTGAAGGGAAGTTGAGGAAGACTGGCCGCAGCAGAGGAATGCCGCTGCGGCTGTTTTCCTCCGCTGCGGCATACAGGTAGGGCATCAGGCGGTAGCGCTCCGAGATGAAACGACGGCGGATCTCGACCTGCGCCGCGACGCCAACCCAGGGTTCCTGGTCGGCCCGGCCGGTTTCCGCATGGGCGCGAAACAGCGGCATGAAGGCGCCAAGCTGGAACCAGCGCGTCAGCAATTCGGGCGACGGCCGCTCGCCGGCGTAGCCGCCAATGTCGTTGCCGGCGTAGGAGAAACCGCTCAGACCAAGATTGACCAGCTGCTGCATGCCCATCTTGAGGTGCTGCCAGCTCGAGACGTTGTCGCCGGTCCACGTTGCCGCATAACGCTGGCCGCCGGCGTAGGTGGCGCGGGTCAGCACGAAGGGACGCACGTCCGGCTGCAGCCGCAGCAGGCCTTCGTACGTGGCGCGCGAATTGAGCTGGCCATAGACGTTGTGCATTTCCGCGTGCGAGGTGCTGCGCGGCGCGAAGTCGTCGCTTTCAATCCGGTGCACGACCTCGAGCGGCATGGTCTTGCCCGGAGCATTGAAGATCGAAGGCTCATTCATGTCGTTCCAGAAGCCCGCCACGCCGTCACTCACGAATCCGGCATACAGCTCGCCCCACCAGCGGCGCGCCTGGGCGCGGCTGAAGTCGGGGAACACGGCTGCGCCGGGCCACACATCGCCCGAGTAGTACCGGCCACCCGGCAGTTTCAGGAAAAGGTCTTGCGCCGCACCGCTGTCGTAGGCGGCGTAGCCCTGGCCTGGAGCATTGGCGATATGCGGGTCGGTAATCAGCACCAGGCGGATGCCCTGCGTGCGAAGGTCGTCGGCAAGCCGCCGCACGTGGGGGAAGGCCTGGCGGTTGACGGTGAATGGGCGCGAGCGATCCTGATAGTCGATATCCATGTAGATCACGTCCGAGGGCAGCCTTTCGCTGCGCAGGCGCCGCGCGATCGCGCGCACTTCGGCGTCCGTCTTGTAGCTCCACTTGGACTGCTGGAAGCCCAACGCCCATTGCGGCATCAGCGGCGCCGAGCCGGTCAGCCGGGCATATTGCTGCAGCACGTCCTTCGGTGCGGGGCCTGCCATGACGTAGTAATCGACAGGTCCACCCTCGCCGCTGATCGACAGCACGCCCCGTTCGGTCTTGCCGAAATCGAAAGTGGTGCGCCAGGTGTTGTCGAGGAACAGGCCATGGGCCTGCCCACGGTCGCTCACGGCCAGGAAGAATGGAACGGTCTTGTAAAGGGGATCTGTCGCCTGCGTGAACTTGTAGGTGTCCGTATTCCACATGGTGTAGGCGCCACCCTTGCGGTCGAAGGTCCCGGTCTTGTCTCCCAGGCCAAAGACATGATCGTCGCCGCCCATGCGCCCACGCATGCGGAAGCCGCCATCGGGTGAAAGCGCGGCCCGTCCGGCAAGGTCGGCCAGCAGCAGCCGGCCGCCGCCATCGAGCACGTCCGTCCGCAAGGTACGCAAATCGATGCGGGCGGCGATGTTCGCCGTGCGCAGCAGCACCTGTTCGCCACGGCGCGTGACTTTCAGCGGCAGGCGCGCGCTGCGCCTTGCAGCCGGCACCGCCCACGAGGCATCTTCCGGCAATTTCCCGCGGCCCATGCGGATGCGCACGATGCCGCTGGCCGGTGCAGATACTTCAAGCACCACGCCGCCGCGGGAGAGCACCATGCGCTCCACGGTTTCCGCGTGCAGCGTACTTGCTGCGCCCAGCGCGAGGACGGCCAGGACACTACTGGGCCGCATACATCGAAGAATACTTCGCGCCGAAGTAAAGGATGAAGGCATAGCAGGCGGCAGGCAGCATGAACGATGCCTGCACGCCGATGGCATCCGCCAGCGCGCCCTGCGCGAACGGCACCAGCGCGCCGCCGACAATGGCCATGCACAGGATGCCAGAGCCCTGGCCGGTGTACTTGCCCAGGCCATGCAGCGCCATGCTGAAAATGGTCGGGAACATGATCGAGTTGCACAGGCCCACCGCCAGGATGGCCCACATTGCCACGCTGCCCTTGCCGAAGGTCGCCGCCAGCACCAAGCCGATTGCCACCAGCGAGTTGACGGCCAGCGTCTTGCCCGGGCTGGCCACGCGCATCACCACGAAGCCGATGAAACGACCCACCATGGCGCCGCCCCAGTAGATGCTGACGTAATGCGCCGCTTCGGCGTGGGCCAGGCCGGCAATGTGCGACTCGCCCAGGAAGTTGATGAGGAAGCTACCGATGCTGACTTCCGCGCCAACGTACAGGAAAATGCCGATGGCGCCCAGCACGAGGTGGCGGTGGGCCCAGGCCGAACCGTGTCCCTCGCCCGCCAGCGAAACGTCTTCGGTGTCGGCGATCTGCGGCAGTTTGGCGACAAAGAACAGCACAGCCAGCAAGGCCAGCGCACCGGCCAGGGCCAGGTAGGGGCCGCGCACGGTGGCTGCATCAGCCGCGGCGCCCGCCACGCCGGCCGCCGACAGGATCAGCATGCCGCCAACGGAAGGGCCGATGGTGGTGCCGAGGGAATTGAAAGCCTGGGTCAGGTTCAGGCGGCTGGAGGCCGTGCGCGGCAGCCCAAGCACGGTGACATACGGGTTGGCGGCAACCTGCAGCACGGTGATGCCCGAAGCCAGCACGAAGAACGCCAGCAGGAACAGGCCGTAGCCGCCGAACGAAGCCGGATAGAACAGCACGCAGCCGCCGGCGGCAATCAGCAGGCCGGCTACCGCACCCTTCTGGTAGCCGATGCGGCGGATCAGGGCGCCCGCCGGCAGCGATACGATGAAGTAAGCGCCGAAGAAGCAAAGCTGCACCAGCATCGCCTGGAAATAGGACAGCGTATAGATCGCCTTCAGGTGCGGAATCAGCACGTCGTTCAGCGAGGTAATCAAACCCCACATGAAGAACAGCAGTGTGACGATGACCAGCGCGCCGGTGTTCGTTCCGTTCTGAGCGCCGCCTGCCGCCGCTGGCGGTGCAGTTGGCGTAGCGTTGGGTACGGTGGATGCCATGAATGTCTCCTCAGTTTTTATGTTTACATGCCGGCTGGTGGGCGCGGCAGGTCACGGCCCTGCGTGCCCCAGCCGGCCGTATCAGGCTGCGGTGCAAGCTTGAACGACAGGGTGCCAGCTCCCTGCAGTTGTTCCCAATCCAGCCACACGCGCGACAGCGGCCGGCCGCCCCACTGCACCGACTGCACGAAGCGGCGCTCGCCCGGCCTGGCCTGCGGCGCTTCAATGCGCAGGGTGCGGCCTTGCGGCAGGTCGATCTCGGCGCGCGCAAAGCGCGGCGCGTGCAGCAGGAAACGGCCGCTGCCCGGCACATCCGGATACAGGCCCAGGGCACTGAACAGGTACCAGGCCGACATCGTGCCCAGGTCGTCGTTGCCGGTGACGCCGCCGGGACCGTTACCGAACAGGGTTTCCGCCGCGCGCAGCACGGTGGTGGTTTTCCACGGCTGCCCCATCAGAGTGTACATCCATGGCGCGTGCAGGTCCGGTTCGTTATTCGGGTTGTAGCGGAACTGGCTGTAGTAGCTGTAGGCGCCCACCACCCACGACTTGCGCACGGCCGCCGGATCGGCCAGCACGGCGTCGTAATCGAAGAACTGGTCGAGGCGCTGCAAGGCCTTGGCGCGTCCGCCCATAGCCTCTGCCAGGCCCGGAACGTCCTGCGGCACCAGCCATTGGTACTGCCAGGCGGTGCCCTCGTGGAAGCCGCGCTCGGCGCGCGGGTCATAGCTGCCGTTCAAGTCGGTGAACCAGCTGCCATCCAGCGTGCGCGGACGCGGGAAGCCGCGCTGCCCGGTTGGTGCGTCGACAACCGACGGATCCCAAATCTTGCGCCAGTTGAGGGCGCGCTGTTCGAGCAGCTTTGCATCCTTGCGTTGGCCAAGCGCCCTGGCCATGATCGCGAGCGAGCTGTCGGCCAGCGCATATTCCAGCGTCGCCGACGCTCCGTGGTGCGGGTCGATGTCCATGCCCTTGGCGACAAAGCCACGGTCATACTGGACAAAGCCCTGGCTCAGGTAGTTCGGATTGCCTGCGCGGCCCTCGGCGCGGATGCGCGACGGCGGCACGCCAAAGGCGTTTTCGCGCAGCGCGGCGTACGCTTCGCGCTCACGTCCTTGCAACGCTCCAAAGCGCCACAGGTCGACCAGGAACGGCGTGACCGGGTCGCCAGTCATCACATTGCTGTCGAAGTTGGCGTAGCCCCAGCGCGGCAGCCAGCCGCCCTGCTCGCGGATCTTCAGTACGGAATTGGCGATGTCGCGCGAGCGCTGCGGACGCAGCAAGGCAAGCAACTGGTTCTGCGCGCGGTAAGTGTCCCACAGAGAGAAGAACTCGTAATAGGTCCAGTCCCTGGCGCTATGCAGCGCATCGTCATAGCCGCGATAACGGCCATCGGCATCGCTGCCCGTCAGCGGCTGCAGCAGCGCATGATACAGGGCGGTGTAGAACACGGTGCGGTCATCGTTGCTGCCGCCTTCGATGCGGACCGTGCCCAGTTCCTTCTGCCACGCCGCCTGCGCCTGCGCCCGCATTGCGTCGAACGTGAGCGGCTTGCCGCCGGCCATGCCTTCCGCCTTCAAGTTGATGCGTGCGCCTTCCGCGTCAACGTGGGAAATGGCGCTGACCGCCGTCACGGCCTGGCCGTTCCTGAGGTCGAATGTCAGCCACACGCCATGCGGACGGCTGTCCCCTTGCTGGCTTGGTCCCTTCACGCCTGGCCAGCCGCCGCGGTCATCCCAGATGCCGTTGGCCACGAAGGGCTGGTCGAACACGATGCGGAACCAGGTGGTGTACTGGGCGCCGCCGCAGAAACTCCTGGTGACGATCTTGCCTTCGACACTGCGCTCGTCCAGTACGCGCACTTCGCTGCCGACCACGGAATGGCGCTCGTTGGCCTGGCCCAGGTTGAGCAGCACGTGGCCGCTGGCGGTCCCGGGGGCAAAGGTATAACGTTCCGCGGCTGCGCGGGTCAGCGCTGTGGCCTCCGCGGTAATGCCGCCATAGCTGGTGAGCTGCACCTTGTAGAAGCCTGCCTGGCCAACTTCGCCTTCGTGGCTGTAGTTGGCTGCATAGCGCTTGTAATTGAAGCTTTCCGCCTTTTTGGTGTCGAAATCGCCGCCGGGGCCGATGCTGCCGATGACCGGCAGCACCGAAAGCTGGCCGCCCTGCTCCCAGCAGCCGGCGCCGGACAGGAAGGAATGGCCAAAGCCGCGGATGCGCGCATCGCTATAGTGCCAGCCGGCGTAATGTTCGCCGGTCGGGCTGACCTGGATCATGCCGAAGGGTGCGGAGGCGCCGGGGAAGGTATTGCCTTCGTCCTGGGTGCCGATGAAGGTGTTGACCGGCATGTCGGCCGGCGCTGCAGCCAGTGGCAGGGCGCATGCCGCCAGCAGGACGGAGCGAATGGCAAAGCGGATTGCTTTCATTACGGTGCCTCTCCTTCAAGCAATTCGAACAGCTGCTGCATGGCTGCGGGCGGCGGCGGGGTTGCACCGGACTGCAGGCAGGCAGCGGAACCCGCCGCCAGCGCCGCATGCAGGTGTGACTGCAGCGAACGGCCCGGATGGCGTGCGAGGCTGTGCAGCAGGCCGGCCACGCTGGCATCGCCCGCGCCGACCGTGTCGACCACCGAGACCGCCGGCGCGCGCGCGTCGGCACGCTGCTCGCCATGGAACAGGCTTGCGCCCTGGCCGCCGCGGGTCAGCAAGCAGCACGCGGAAGGCGCGGCGGCGCGCAGCTGCTGCAGGGCCGCATCCAGCGGCACGCCGGGGAACAAGCCGCGCAGGTCGTCGTCGGAAACCTTGATCACGTCGGCAAGTTCGGCCATGCTGCGCAGGGTTGGCGCGTAGCGGTCATCCATCAGGTTGCGGTAGTTCGGGTCATAGCTGATGGCCACGCCCTGCTCTTTCAGCTTCTCGGCCAGCGCGACCAGGTTCGACGCCAGCGGCTCGCGCGCCAGGCTGATGCCGCCGAAATGCGCCCAGCGCAAATCGCGCGACCAGTATTCAGGCAGTGCCTCCGGATCGAAATGCAGGTCGGCGCTATCGTCGCCAATGAAGAAGTAGCTCGGCGGCTCGCCCTGCTCCACGATCGCCAGCAGCGGCGAGCGTTCAACGCGCTGCAGCAGGCGCAGGTCCAGGCCTACAGCCTCGCTGGCGCTCCACAAGGCGTCGCCGAAACGATCGCGGCTGATTGCGCCGGCAAAGGCGGTGCGCTCGCCCAGCACGGCCAGCGCGCGCGCCACGTTCCACACCGAGCCGCCAACGCGGCTGACCCAGCGCTCGTCGCCCTGGTAAATCATGTCGGTCAGCGCCTCGCCAGCGCACAGCATCACTGGCGCGTCATGCATGATCGCCCGCCCCCAGCGCCGCCACGATGTCATAGCAGGCACCCATGGTGTGGTAATCGACCTTGCCGGCCGGGCTCTTTTCGTCGCTCAGCTTGCGGTTGTCGCCGGACAGGATGCGGTACCAGGCGCCATGCTCGTGATCGACGAAGTGGGTCCAGCTATAGGCCCACAGGCGCTGGTACCAGTCCCAGTACCCGTCGTTGCCGGTGCGCTTGGCCAGCATAGCGGCAGCCGCCGTGCTTTCGGCCTGCACCCAGAAATACTTGTGCGGATCGCACACGGTCAGGTCAGGCGCCAGCGAGTAAGCCAGGCCGCCATGCACGGCATCCCATCCCTTGTCCACAGCGGTCTGGAACAGGCGTTCCGCGGTCGGCAGCAGCCAGCCCAGGTCCTTGCCCAGCACACTGCCGCGCGCTTCCAGCTGCAGCAGCAGCTTGGCCCACTCGGTGAAGTGGCCCGGCTGGTAGCCCCACGGGCGGAACAGGTTTTCCGGATCGTCGATATTGAAGCGCCAGTCCGGCTGCCAGTTCGCGTCGTAGTGCTCCCAGATCAGGCCGCCGCAACGGGCAGCCTGGCGCTGGGTGATGTTGCAGGCCACGGTGTAGGCCCGTTCCAGGTAGCGCAGCTCCCCGGTGGCCTGGTGCGCCGCCAGCAGTGCTTCGCAGGCATGCATGTTCGCGTTCTGGCCGCGATAGCTCGAAAGCTCGCTCCAGTCGCGGCTCGCTTCGTCGGCGTACAGGCCGTCTTGCTGGTTCCAGAAACGCTTTTCCATCAGCTCGAAGGTTTCGCCGATCCAGCCGCGCGCCTCTTCCAGGCCGGCCATGGTGGCATGCGAATAAGCCAGGAGCACGAAGGCCTGGCCATAGGCGTGCTGGGTGCCGTCCTCCACGTCACGGCCATCGAGCATCCAGGCGTAGCCGCTGCCCGTCGGGTCGCGGTGCACCTCGCGCAGGAAGCGCAGCGCATGGCGTGCGCCCTCCAGGTAGGCCGGATCGCGGAAATGGCGATAAGCCATGGAATAGGTGAACACGAAGCGCGTGCTGCTGACCAGGTGGCGGTGCGCGGCGTCGTAGACGGTGCCATCATCCTTGAAGTAGTGATACAGGCCGCCGGCAGGGTCGAGCGCACGCGGGTGGTAAAAGCGCATGGTGTGGCGCGCGTGATCGAGCAGGACGTCCGGGTTGCGGAAATTCGGGAGTTTGTTCATGTTTGGCCTGGTGGGTACGCTAGTCGTCGCAACTGCTTTCGCGCACGATCAATTCGACTGGCATGGTTATCTGAAAGGGGTTTTCGTCTGGTTTCTGGAGCAGTAATTCGATGCCCGCCCGCCCCAGGTCCTCCTTGTCGACGTGGACAGTGCTGAGCGGAGGAATGGCAGCGGCAGCGCTGCTGATATCGTCGAAGCCGACAATGGCAATGTCATGCGGGATCTTCATGCCCTCGTTCAGGCAATGCTTCATGGCGACCAATGCGGTGCTGTCGTTGTAGCAGAACAGGGCATCGGGCCGCTTGGGAAGACTGAGCAGGCTGCGCATGGATTCCACCACCGCCTCGTCGCCCTCCCCCATGGTAGGGACGATGACTTCCAGCTCCGGGTCGGCAAACACCTTGGCATCGAACAGCGCCTGGCGGAAGCCGCGGTTGCGCTGCTGGATGCTGTAGTGGGCCAGCGAGCCGGACATCATTGCGATGCGCTTGCGGCCGCAGCGCAGCAGGTGCTGGGTGGCGAGGTAGCCGCCGCGCACATTGTCCGGGTTGACCGAAGTGAAGCCGCGGCGGTGCATGTCCACCAGCACGATAGGCTTGCCGGACTGCTGCAGGGCAGCCAGCACTTCCGGTTCGAAGAATCCTGCGCACAGGATGGCGTCTGGCTGGTGCACGCGGATCAGGCCCTGCACCGGTTCGGCCGGCCCTACTGCGATGAAGGACAGGGCGATACCCTCGCGCCGGCACGCCGCTTCCGCGCCATGCAGGACCGGCGAATAGAACTGGCTCGATGCCAGCGTGTTGTGCTGGCTGTGCAGGAGGAAGGCGATACGGCGGATGCGCCCTTTCTTGAGCTGTCCCAAGTCGTAGCCCATTTTCTCCGCGGCCTGGCGCACCTGGTTGCGGGTGACTTCGGTCATGCCGGCCTGGTTCTTCAGCGCGCGCGAGACCGTGCCGATCGACAGCCCGGTAGCTTCGGCGATGTCGCGCAAAGTGACCTGGCTCACGGCTGCACCCCTGGGCAAGGAATCAAGTGCATGAAGAGTCTCCAATGTTCAGTTTATTAAACGCCTATTCTGGCGCTTTCAAGCGTCGAGCGGAAATGCCTTTTCTCGCTCCCGGTATAGGTAAGTTTTATATCAGCCGCCTTTTGCAGGCGTCAACAAAAGCAGCCGGAAGCAATCATCTTTAGCCAGTTTTAGTAAACACGCAGCTCATCGGCCAATGAGCGCAGTCGCAGCGCCGTGCGCAGCGTCGCCAGGCTGGCACTGGAAGCAATGTGCAGGTCCACGGCTTCCCCGGGCAGCAGCGTCATCGCGTTGTCGGCAATCCCTGCATCGGTGTCGCCGAAGTCGATCCACACTGCGCGGGCCAACTTCGTCGCGCGCAGTGCGAGCCTGGCGCCGCCGCCGTCCCGGCGCAATTCCGAGCGCAGGCCGGGATCGGGCCAGCGCATGTCCTTGGCAGCCATGAAGTACACCACGCGGCGCGAGGCCGGTTCGCCCTCCGACTGCAAATCGAAGACCGCGACCGTCGACGCCGGATCAGCATTTCCAAGCAACTCGGCGTCGCTATAGTTGGCCAACTGCGACGCCGACAGCGGTGCGAGTTCCACCGGTTTGCGCTCGTCACGCAGCAGCTTGCCGTCCAGCGTCATCAGGCGCAGCCGCAGCTCGCCCCGCACATGGTGCGTACGGTCGTTGAGCAGGCTGACCCTCGTTCTGCCTTCAGCGTTCCGCAGGGCTGCCACGGCCACAGGCGCGTAGAAACGGCGCGCATGGAAATGCAACGCCTTCCAGCGTCCGAACCAGTCCACGCTCGACCACGAGGCTCCTGGCCAGACGTCATTGAGTTGCCAGTACAGCGATCCCATTGTGTATGGCCGGCTGGCGCGATGGTGCAACGCTGCAAGCTCGATGCCTTCCGCCTGCGCCACCTGGCTTAAATAGACAAAACTGGAAAAGTCCTTCGGGTCGCCGAACTCGAAATTCACGTACTTCATCAGGCGTTCATTGCCCTTCCCTGCCATGAATTTCTGGTGCGCCTCGATGAGCGGCGTGGCGATGCCTTGCTGGCCACGGCTGGCGAAAGCCTCGATCGTGCGCTGTACCGGCCACGCCTGCAAACCGTACTCGGACATGAAGCGCGGCGTGATCTCCAGATACTTCGACGGCGGATACGCCGGATTGCCCCACACTTCCCAGTAATGCATGTCGCCGCTGGCCGGCGTATTGGCAACTTCGGCCAGGTCGTCACTGGGCGAGCTGGCCCAATAGGAAATCCCGCCCCCCTCTTCCGCCACGACCTTGCGCAGGTCGGTTCCGAAAAGCTGCACATAGCCATTCCACACCTTGCCGGCGAACTCCGGATCGGCTTCCGTCATTGCCTTGCCCGGCCCCCAGTACTTCCAGGCGATTTCTTCCTCGTTATTGCCGCACCACAGGACAAGGCTCGGATGGTTGCGCAGGCGCCGAACATTGTCGCGCGCTTCCGCGATCACATTGGCGCGGAAGGCGTCGTCGTAGGCCGGCTGCATGCCTCCGCCGAACATGAAGTCCTGCCATACCAGCAGGCCAAGTTCGTCGGCGAGATCGAAGAAATCGTCGCTTTCATAATAGCCGCCGCCCCAACTGCGCAGGAAGTTCATATTGGCGTCGCGCGCCGATTGCAGCACGCGGCGCAATTGCGCCTTGCCCACGCGCGGCTGGAACATGTCGAACGGGATGCTGTTCGCACCTTTGGCGAATACCGAAATGCCGTTGACCTCGAAATAGAAACTCCTGCCCTTGTCGTCCGCTTCACGGCGCAGCGCGACGCTGCGCAAACCGGTGCGGGCGCGGGCCCTGGCCGCAACCGCCTTGCTGTCGCCGATTTCCAGCTCGAAGCGGTACAGCGGCTGCGCCCCATATCCGTTGGGGAACCAGCGTTGCGGGCGGTCGATGCGCACGGGAAGTTCGATGCGGTTGTCGCCAGCGCGCAGCTCGACGCGTCGCAGTGCCGCCAGCGAGCGCTTGCCGTCCGGCGCGACCTGCCACAGGCGCAAGTCGAAGGCGCCATCGCGCACCGCTTCGGCCAGCACGACCGCGGCAATGTCGGCGCGCGCCTGGTCGACGCGGTCCTGCCTCAGTTGCAGGTTATCGATGCGCACGGCGTCCCAACTTTCCAGCACAACCGGTTGCCAGATGCCGGCGCTGACGTAGCGCGGCCCCCAATCCCATCCATAGTGATAACCCGGCTTGCGGGCGAAATTGGCTGTCATCGCGTCCGCCGATTCGTCGCCATAGGGCGAGGGATAGTTTCCGGCCAGCTTGCGCGGCATGGCCCGCACGGCCGGCAGCAGGCGGCTGATCGGCGAACGCAAGACGACGCGCAATTCGTTGCCCTTCGCGCGCAGCTTGTCCTGCACCGGAATGCGCCAGGTGCGGAAGGCATTGTCCGCCTCGAACAACTTCTCTCCATTCAGCCAAACCTCGGTGAAGGTATCCAGGCCTTCGAATACCAGGTCGCTGCGTTTTGCCCTGCGCGGTGCCTCGAAACGGGTGCGGTATTCCCAGTCCGCCAGGCCGATCCATTGCAAGCCGGCTTCCGGCGCGCCAACGTAGGGATCGGGGATCAGCTTGTTCGCAAGCAGGTCGGTATGCACGGTACCTGGCACTTTCGCCGCATGCCATGGCAAGGCTTCGGGATGCGCAGCCAGCTGCGCGTTGCCGGGCATGAGGCGGAAGGCCCAACCGCCATCGATTACGCTGCGCCCTGGCGTGGCAGCCGTCGCCACAACGGCGACCACGGCAAGGCAAAGGCCCAGCATCAGGGCCGCCAGGGAACGCCAGTACAGGTGGGTGCTCATGGCGCGGCCGCCTTCCAGTGGCGCTCAATCCAATCCTGGTGGACCGGCATCGCGTCGACCGCATTGGCCAGCATCGCCCGCATGCTTTCGACCACGTCAACCAGCTTTTCTTCGGGCATGTCGTCGACGATCGGATGATAGCCTTGCGGCATGATGCGCTGCCCCAGCATCACCTGCACCCAGCTTGGCAAGGCGAAGAAATCCTCGCCGTTGCGGAAATAGCGGCCATCGCAGCGGAACAAGTCGACCGTCTCGCGCAGGCTGTCAGGGACGGGCATGGTGCGGCAGTAGTCCCAGAACGGCGAGTCGTTGCGTTCGGTGGCGTTGTAGTGCAGGATCAGGAAATCGCGCACCCGTTCATATTCGAACGCCGATTCGCGGTTGAAGCGCTCCGCCAGCAAGGGGTTGAAGTCGCGCTTGGGGAAAAGCCCCAGCAGGCGGGTAATGCCCGATTGCGCCAGGTAGATGCTGGTGGATTCGAGCGGTTCGAGGAAACCGCTGGCCAGCCCCAGCGCCACCACATTCCTGTTCCAGAATTTCTGGCGCATGCCGGTAGTGAAGCGCAGCGCACGCGGCTCGGCCAGCGCCTTGCCGTCCAGGTTCGCCAGCAGGGTCGCAGCCGCTTCGTCATCGCTGATATGCCGGCTCGAATATACATAGCCATTGCCGGTGCGGTGCTGCAGCGGGATGCGCCACTGCCAGCCTGCCGTGCGGGCGGTGGAACGCGTGTACGGTGCGATCGGCGCCACGCCTTCGCAAGGCACGGCCATGGCGCGGTCGCATGGCAGCCAGTGCGACCAGTCCACATAGCCGGTTTTCAGCGTCTGCTCGATCAGCAGCCCGCGGAAGCCGGAACAATCGATGAACAATTCTCCATCGACCACCTGGCCGCTTTCCAGCGTCACCGATTCGATAAAGCCGTCGTCGGCGCGCTGCTTGACGCCAACGATCTTGCCTTCGATGCGCTGCACTCCGCGCTGCTCGCCCAGCTCGCGCAGGAAGCGCGCATACAGGCTGGCGTCGAAATGGTAGGCATAGGCGATGTCGGCCAGCGGCGAGCCCTGGGCTGCACGGCGATCGCCGGGCGCGAACTTGCCTTGCGGCGCCATCACGGTTTGCGGCGAGTATTCTCCAATGGGCGCGGCGCGCCCGGACTGGAACAGTTTCAGCCAGAACTGGTGGAAAGGCAGCGGCCCGACCGAGCGGCCTATGGTGCCGAAGCCATGGATATAGCTGTCGCCGATGCGGCTCCAGTCCTTGAATTCAATACCGAGCTTGATCGTGCCCTGGGTGCGCTTCATGAACTCTGCTTCATCGATGCCGAGCATCTGGCCATTGAACAGGCGGATATGCGGCACGCTCGCCTCGCCTACGCCGACGATGCCGATTTCCTCGGACTCGACCAGGCGCACCGAGGCTCCCTTGCCGCGGTAGGTGGCCAGGGCTGCCGCGGCCATCCAGCCCGCACTCCCTCCGCCGACGATGGTGATCTTGCTGATTCGGTTGTGCTGGTTCATGGCAGGCCCAAAACAGGAAAAGACCTCACCAGCCGCGCGGCATGGGGAGGAAGGAAGGAAGCATCAAAACTTGTAGTTCAGGCCAAAATAGGCAATACGGCCGGCATAACCGTTGGAATAGAAGCGGTCCTTGGTGTCGTTACCCAGGTGGGAACGCGTCTCTTCCCTGGTCAGGTTCAGCACCGAGGCGGTCAGGCTCAACTCCCTGGTGATGTTGTAGGCCACGTTCAGGTCGACCTGATAGTACGGCTCTTCATACACGTTCAAACCGTTGACCAGGCCATCGACCACTTCGCCGCGACGGTTGTACGAAGCACGCGCCAGGAACTTGTCGGTCTCGTAGAACACGGTCAGGTTCATCTGGTTCCTGGCGCTGCCGACCAGCGGCGACTTGCCGATCCTGGTGCCATCTTCCATCGTGATGTCGGCCTGGTTGGTCTTGTTGTAGGTGTAGTTGAACTGGAAGCCCAGGCCCATGTCCAGCGTATGCTGGGCGTACAGCTCAACGCCTTTCGACACGCCGTCGCGGCCGCCGGCGCTGGTCGAGTAGCGCTGCACGGTCACGTTCTGGCCGCCCACGTTCAGGGTCACGTCGCGCACCACCGGCACCGCAAAGTTGCTGACGTTCTTGCGGAACAAGTCGATGCCGAGCACCGAGCCGCGATGGAAATACCACTCCAGGCCCAAGTCGACCTGCTTGGCCTTGTAGGGCTCGAGCTGCTTGTTGCTGCCTTCGCCGAACCAGCCTTGCTGGTCGCCGCCGCCGATCAGGCGGCGGTCGTTGACGTACTCCTGGCTGTAATAGCGCAGGGCGCCTGGCGAAGCGATGTCGTTGTAGCTTGGACGCGAGATCACCTTGGAGGCGGCGGCACGCAGCAGCAGGTTCGAGGTCAGGTCATAGGCCAGGTTAAAGCTTGGCAGCACGTCGTTGTAGGTACGGTCGAGCGAGCTGACCACGAACGACGAATCACGGGCGATGCTGTCCGGCAGGCGGGTAAAGCCGCTGGTGCAGCCGGAACCGGCAGGCGCGCCGGCAGCCGGCAAGCCGCCGGCCTGGCAAGGTGCCGGGCTGCCATTGGCGCCGTTGAAGAAGTAGTCTTTGTAGCTTTCCACCTGGTCGGTCGAGTCGGCGTGCTGCCGGGTACGCACCAGGCGCACGCCGACGTTGCCGCGCAGGCGATCGGCCTTCACATTGGCCTGCAGATATGCCGAAGATATCTTTTCGTCCACGTTGTAGACGAAGTTGTCTTCGTTACGCGTCTGCATCTGGCCATAGTTCTGGTTCAGGAAAGAGATATAGGCCGGGTAGTCAATCGCCGGGAATGCGCTGGCATTGATGCCGCCTGCCTGGTTGCCCAGGGACTGGCCGTACAGGAACTGCGGCTGGAACTTGTTCGCGCTCGAATCGCAGCCTGCCTGGTAGCGCATGTCGTAATCCTTTGGATCCGCGCCCTTGCAAACCCAGTAGTTGTTTCCGGTGGCGCGATGGGTGCCGCCCTTGCGATACTTGGCGCCGAACTGCAGCGAATCCAGCCAGTTGCTGTCGGCATGCCAGGTCATGTCGGCCTGGGCGTACTTCTGCTGGGTGCTGTTCTTCGTCCACGAGGACGAGGTGGAACCGAGGTCGATTTCGCCGATGCCCTTGGCCAGGTTGGCCATCAGCTCCGGCGAGAACACCATTGCCGGCGTGCCGACTGTGTTCCAGGAGCTGGCGTAGTTGCCGAGGGTCCAGCTGCCGTCCGCATTCTGGACGCGCGGCTTGATCGGCATCGTCATCTGCATTTGCGGGCCACCGTTGGCCCAGGTACGGCCGAACTTGAAAATGCCGTCCATCGACTTGCCGCGCCATTCGGCTTCGAAGTCGGCGGTCTGCGACAGCGACTTCTCGTGGTTGTAGCTGCCGGTGATTTGCGGCGTCGGAATGGTGCAATCGTCCGGGCCCCAGCCGCCAGGCTGCTGGCCGGCCGCCGCCGCTTGCGCCTCGCTGCAATAATAGGCTTTGCCGGGGTGGACGCTGTACTGCGCACCGGTCACCAGGGTGCCGCTGCGGTCGAAAGTCAGGCCATCCAGCATGCGGCCGCCCGGCCAGTTGCCGTCGCCGCTGTAGCGGGCCAAATTCCACTCAGGCACCTTCAGGATATTGGTCTGCGAATTCTGCTTCAGGTCGAAACGGAAGTAATTGGCAGTCAGGGTCAGGTTGCGGACCGGCTTGAACTGCAGCGTCATCTGGCCGCCCTTGCGTTCACGCTCCTCGTTCTTCACGCTCAGGTTGACCGAAGTCGGCATCATGAAGTTGGCGTAGTACTTGCCGCCCTGGTCGTAGAAGCCCGACTGGCCCCACCAGTAAGAGCTCAGGTCCGAAGGCTTGCCATTGACGTCGGTGGCAGGGTGGGCGTCGTAATCGTCGCCATACCATTGCCAGTTCTCAGTACTGGCGCCCATGGTGCGGGTGGTGCGCTTCTGGCTGGTCAGGCCGACCAGGATGCCGAAGCGGTTGTCCTCGTCGTGCCAGGCGTACTGGCCGGAGAACTGGCCGTCGGTCTTCCTGGTGGTGTCGGCCCAGGTGCCCTCGGCGGAAACGAAGCCGGAACCGGACTTTACTTCCAGCGGACGGCGGGTATGCAAGATCACGGTACCGCCAACTCCGCCTTCATCGATGCGCGCTTCCGGGGTCTTGAACAGTTCCGCGCTGGACAGCATATTCGATGGCAGCAGCGTGTAATTGAACGAGCGCGATGGATCGCCATTCGATTCTGCGGTGGCGATATAGTTGCCATTCAATTGGGTCAGGGTCAGTTCCGACGACAGGCCGCGCACGCTGACGTTCTTGCCCTCGCCGCCGCTGCGGGTCACCACCACGCCCGGCACGCGCTGCAGCGCGTCGGCCACGTTCTTGTCCGGGAACTTGCCGATATCTTCGGCGGTGATCACTTCAACGATCGAATTGGCGTCTCGCTTCTGGTCAAGGCTCTTCTCGATCGCATAGCGGTAACCGGTAACGACCACGGTATTCGGGTCGGCCTTTTGCTCGGACGCCTGCCCGGTGGACGCGGTCTGCGCCTGGGCGCTTGCAAGGGAAAGCAGTGCCACGCTCACCGCCATGGCGATGGGCGTCGCGCGGCAGCCGCGCTGCCGTGATGCGAGATGGGTTCTGAACGTCATGCGGGTCTCCTGGTTATGCCCTCTTGCGGGCTTTATATCGCGGTAGCAAGCCTCGGATCCTCGATTTACTAAACGACGATGATGCCGTCTGCACATCGATGGGATCGCGTCCACTCAAGGAGAATTCTTACAAAGGAGGCTATGGCACTTCAACAAACTTTCAGAGAATGAATGAAGTTTAGTTTTGATTAGTAAACAAGAGTGCGGCGGATTTGCGACTATTTGTTTAGTGTGGAAATATTTTCGGAAAAGCGCAGGTAGCCCCAGCGGCCGGGCACGTGCATGTCGATCACGCCTTGCGGCGCCCATACCCAGTTGTCCTCCTTTGGCTGGCCCGCGGTCCATTCCACTCGGCTGAAATTGATGCGCCAGGTGGTGCCAGGGCGGGGATGCGGCACTGCCTGGCGCGAGGCGAAGGCATCCAGCGGATAGGCGATTTCCACGCTCCAGCCCCGGTCCTTGTCGCCGGACCGGTTCAGGGTTCCGTACACGGCGGTGGCCGTCTTCAGTCCCTTGATGTCCCAGCTGTTATCCGCTTGTCCGCCTTCGTTGTAAGGCTTGGGCAGGTGCAGGTCCCAGCCCGTGTTGAGGGCGTTGATCTCGAATTCAAAATAGCTTTTGGTGGCAGGCAGCGGCTTGATGAAGACCTCGAAATCGTTGTCCTTGAAAATGACCGAGTCGCGCTGGGTCAGCGTCGCCTTCACCTCCGGCTCTTCGAGTTCGGCCGCGATATACAGGTATTGGTCGTCCCACAGCATTCTCACGCGGGTGCGGAATTTCGGCTTGGGCCTGCGCTCGCCTTCGATGTCGACAAAATCGGAAGTCCATGGCGCATTTTTCCATGCAGGGTCGTCCAGCCTTCCGTCAATAATGATCGGGCTCGCAGCCCGCAGGCATTCATAGGCAAGCGGCGAGGAATCCGCGGCCACGGCAGGAATGGCGGCGGCCAGCAGGGCCGCGAATGCTGTCACAACTTCCTTCATCCAGGTGTCCCTCCATGTCTCGGCAAAAGTTATAGCAAGGAGACAAGACCTGTTCAACAGGCTCCGCACATTCTGGCCACACTTTAGCGAACTTTAGTAAACTGGAGCCATCAATCCAGCATTTCAGGTGTCGCAGTGCCTATCATCCATCCGCCTTCCTCCGCTATCGACATCCGCAGCTACGGCGAGCGGTGGGCGGCGGACCAGCACGCGTTTGCCCAGCTGGTGCTGCCACTGTCCGGCGAGGTGGAGCTCGACATCGAAGGCAAAGGCGCGCTCCTGAATCCCTTGAAAGGTGCTGTCGTCGTGGCGGGTGCATGGCATTCGCAGCAGAGCGCCGTGGCGAATCACTCCCTGATCGTCGACGTCGACCAAGCCACCATGGTGCACCCGATCTGGGAGCGCATCGCGCAGCGGCCATTTGCCGACATCAGCCCTGCGGCGCGCAAACTGGTCGAGTTCATGCAGCTTTCCGTCGCAGCGCACGCCGCGCCGCCATCGCTGCTCCAGGGCTGGGTTCCGCTGATGCTGGATACGCTCATGCTTGAGCCGCCACGCCTGCAATCGCGCCTGGCCGCCCTGCTGGCGCATACTGAAGCCAATCTTGCACTGCCCTGGACGACCGAGTCGATGGCGCAGTTTGCGTGCATGAGCGTAAGCCGCCTGCACGCCTTGTTCCAGGACCAGCTGAATACCAGCCCACGCGCCTGGCTTCTCTCCATGCGCCTCAATCGCGCCTGCGAACTGCTGCGCCATACCGGCCTGCCGATTGCGGACATTGCATTGAATAGCGGTTTCGGCGACCAGAGCGCCCTCACCCGCGCCATGCGCAGCCGGCTCGACACCACGCCGGCGGCGTATCGTCGCCAGGGACGGGAGCCTGCGACAAAAATCCAGTAGGCCGCGCCAAGACCATGCAGTGCGCGACGTCCACCATGTCCCATTTGGGAGATGGACGTTGAATATTTCACTTGGCATTATTGCCGGCATCATCGCCGGTGCATTCTGGGGACTGGTTTTTCTCGCGCCCGAACTGACGCGCGGCTTCACGCCGATCCAGCTCTCGGCTGGGCGCTACGTCGCTTACGGCCTGATCGCAGCCATCCTGGTATCGCGCTCGTGGCGCTGCCTGTTCGCCAGGCTGGCCTGGCGCGAGTGGAAGGCGCTCGCCTGGCTCAGTTTCTCGGGCAATATCGTCTACTACTTTTTCCTGGCGCAGGCGGTGCAGACTGGCGGCATCGCCATGGCCTCGATCGTGATCGGCCTGCTGCCGGTGGTGATCACCCTGGTCGGCAGCCGCGATGCCGGCGCCGTCCCCTTGCGCAGCCTGCTGCCTTCGATTGCCCTCAGCACCGCAGGCCTGTTTTGCATCAGCTGGCAGCACCTTCAAACCGGATCGCTGGCTGGCGTGCTGTATGCCAGCGGCGCCCTCGCTTCCTGGACGGCTTACGCAGTCGGCAACAGCCGCTGGCTGGCGCGCCTCGGGACCGTCACGCCGCATGAATGGAGCATGCTCACCGGCCTGGTCACCGGCGCCGAAGCGCTGCTGCTGGCGGTGCCGGCCCTGTCGTCCGCAGCGCCGCAGCACAGCAATTCGGAATGGCTGTACTTCGCAGCGGTCGTGACCAGCGTTGCCATACTCTGTTCCATCATCGGCAACGGTTTCTGGAACTATGCCAGCCGTGCCTTGCCGCTGACGCTGACCGGCCAGATGATCGTGTTCGAGACGCTGTTTGCGGCGCTGTATGGCTTCCTTTGGGAAGCGCGCTGGCCAACCGCAATCGAGACCGCTGCAATGGCCTTGCTTGTGGCAGGCGTGGCCACCTGCGCGCTGGCCCACGGGAGGAATGCCTCAAGCTGACGGCGACGCACGCCCGGCGCGACGGCCGGGCAGCTTGTGCATCGCAATGCAGCATTGATGCACGATCGCTGCTCTGTTGCTGGGGGCGCGCAATTTGTCATGGCCATTTGACGGCTGATTGCGCCGGGCCAAGCATTTTCGGTAAGATTTGGCGATTCGTCCACGACAAGCGACCAGCATGGCAAGCATCCGCCAGAACCTTTCCATGATCCTCGCCACAATGGTCATGTTCGGCGCCGCGCTGCTGATCAATGAACTGCTGTTCAAGCAACTCGAGTTCGCCGAAGGGATCAACTGGATCTACCTGCCGGCCGGCGTGCGCTTGCTGGCCACCCTGCTTTTTGCCGAAGCAGGCGCGATAGGCCTGCTGGCCGTTTCCTGGCTTTACTGCTTCCTCGTCCTCTTCCCGCATGATCCTGTGCGTGCCTTTGCCGGCGGCATCCTGGCCAGCGCGGCGCCCTACCTGGTCTACCTTGGCGCCAGGCGCTGGCTCGACCTGCAAGGCTCGCTGGCCAGCCTGGCCGCCTGGCAGGTGCTGGCGTGCGCTGTCGCCTATTCCGTGGCCAGCCCCCTGCTGCACCACATCTGGTTTGCCCTGTACGAGGGGCGCGGCCACCTGCTGCAAGGCTTTGCCGTGATGGCATTGGGCGACCTGGCCGGCACTGTCTTGCTGCTGTTCTTCACCAAATGGGTCATGCGCCTGTCGATGTCGCGCAACTAAAACAGTGCCTGCTGCGCCGTGGTCAGGGCAGCGAAACTGTCGTGCAGCGGCAGCAGGATGGCGTCGGCGATCGGCTGCAGTTGCTTGTCGAGATAGTGCTGGTAATCGATCGGTGAGCGCTGCACTTCCAGCGGCTCCGGTCCGCTGGTGGTGACGACATAGCTGATACGGCCTCCGTTCTGGTAGCGCAGCGGCCGGCCTTGTGCCTTGTTGAATTCATCGGCCAGGCGCGCGGCGCGCACCTGCGGCGGCACGTTGACCTGGTATTCGTCGAGACGATGGCGCAAGCGCTTGCGGTACACCAGCAGTTCATCGTGGGCGCCGGACAGCGTATCGCGCGCATATTCGCGCACGAAGTCCTGGTAAGGCTCGTTGCGGAAAATGCGGGCAAACAGGCCTTGCTGGAATTGCTGCGCCAGCGGGGTCCAGTCGCTGCGCGCCACTTCCAGGCCTCGGTAAATGATGTCGCCGTCGCTGGTCAGTCCCGCATAGCGCTTCTTGCTCCCCATGTCGGTACCGCGGATCGTCGGCATGAAAAACTTCCGGTAGTACGTATCGAACTCGATCTCCAGGTAGCTCTGCAGCTTGTATTTCCTGTGCAAGCGATCCTTCCACCATTTGTTGATCTTGGCAACCAGAGCGCGCGCAATGGCAAGCGCCTCCTCCGTTTCATGCGGCCGCTTGAGCCAGATGAAGATGGAGTCGGTATCGCCGTAGATCGCTTCATAGCCCTCCTTTTCCACCAGCTCTCGCGTGAGCTTGAGCAGTTCGTGGCCGCGCAAGGTGACGGAGGAAATCAGCTGCGGGTGGTAGAAGCGGCAGTCGGTGGAACCGAGCACGCCGACGAAGGAATTCATCAGCAGCTTGAGCGCGGTCGACAGGGCATCGTTCTTTTCGCGCTTGGCGGCATCGCGGCCCTGCCAGAGCTGGGTGGTGATGGCAGGAAGGCAGTGGCGGGTACGCGAGAATTGGGCGCCGCGCATGCCGGGTACGGCATCGCCGCCGGCTTCCGCCTCCGCCTCGCCTTCGACCATGCCGACCGGGTCGACAAGGAAGGAGCGGATGATGGACGGATACAGGCTCTTGAAGTCCAGCACCACCACCGAGTCGTACAGGCCGGGGCGTGAATCCATCACGAAGCCGCCGGGCGACGCCACGGCCGGAATTTCGCCGACATTCGGCGCCACATAGCCTTCGCGATGCATGCGCGGCAGGTACTGGTGGCTGAAAGCGGCAATCGAACCGCCCATATGGTCGGGCACCAGCCCCGTCACGTGGGAGCGCTCCAGGATGAAGTCCATCACGCGCGTCTTCTCGAAGATGCGCGTCACCAGCTCGCAGTCTTTCAGGTTGTAGGTGGCCAGGGCCGGCTTGTCTTCACGGAAGCGGCGCTCGATCTCGGCCATCTTGTCGTAGTCGCTGCCGATTTCCTTGCCCTCCCCCAGCAAGGCTTGCGACACGTTCTCCAGGCTGAAGGAAGGGAAACTCCATGACGCGGCGCGCAAGGCCTCGATGCCGTCGATGGCGATGCGGCCAGGAATGGTGGCGAACACGTAGCCGTCGCGCGCCTGGTGGGTACGCCATTCGACCGGACGGCCTTCACGGCCCAGCAGCAGCGGCACCTTGTATTTTTCGGCATTCTTTTGCAGCGTTTGCAGGTCGAACTGCACCACGCTCCAGCCGATGATGGCGTCCGGATCGTGCACGCGGAACCACTCGTTGAGTTTCTCGATCACGCGACGCGGGGTCGGGCAGTATTCGAGGTCGAAATCCACCGCGGGCGGCGCGGCCGGCTGTTCGCCCAGCATGTAGACCTGGCGCTGGCCGCAGCCTTCCAGCGCGATCGAGTACAGGTCGCCGAAAGCGCTGGTTTCGATATCAAGCGACACCATGCGCAGGTGCGGGCGGTATGCCGGCGCGGGACGCAGCTTGCCACCCTCGAAGTCCACGCCGGCCGTGATGAAGCGTTCCATCAGGTAGCGTTCCGGCGGCTTGATGTCCGCCTCGTACAGGCGGATGCCGCGCTCGCCCAGCTTGCGCTCCAGCGCCAGCAACTGCTTGTAATGGCTGGCGTAGATGCCGACCACCGGCTCGCGCTGGAATGTCTTGAGTGCAACTTCGCGAATGTCGATGCCCGGCATGCCCGCCACCAGGGTCGCAATCGTTTCGCGCAGCGAAGCCTCGGCGAAAGCCACCGAAGCTTGTGCTGTCAGCAATATTTTGCGGGGGCCGTCGTCGGTCGCGAGCCAGAACTCGATTTCCGTGCCGTCGCGGGCGTCGCGCCAGGCGCGGGTGAGGATAAAACCAGGCATGCGCACGATTATACTGTATGAACACACAGTAAACTTGCAACATTAAAATAACATTGATAGAATAGTATGTTGCCTTGTATCAAGAGCAGGCAACCTAACTAGAAATAGGAACACTTAAAATGATCAAGCAAATCACCGCTGCCACCCTGCTGGCAGTAGCATCCTTCGCTGCATCCGCAGCTGAACCATCGTTCTACGTCGGTGGCGACGTAGGCAAGACCAAGATCGACGACGTGGACGGTCGTAAGACCTCCGCTGGCGTTTTCGGCGGCTACACCTTCGACGAGAACTTCTCGGTTGAAGCCGGCTTCCGTCGCGGCGGCAAATGGGGCGACCTGAAAGTCAACCAATATGCCTTGTCCGTCATCGGCTCCCTGCCAGTAGCTGACCAAGTTGCCGTGTACGGCCGCCTGGGCTACAACCGCGTCGAGTGGAAAGAAGACGGCGACAAAGATCACGACAACAAAGCCCTGTTCGGCGTTGGCGTGAGCTACCAGTTCACCAAAGAAATCAGCGGCCGTGTTGAATGGCAGCGTCCTACCAGCGACGCACAGAACATCAGCGTTGGCGTGGCTTACCACTTCTAAGCTGTTGCTTCGCACAGAGAGCCGCCGGACCTGGTCCGGCGGCTTTTTTTATTTGGGCTGCAGTGAAGCCAGGGCTGCTTCCAGGACTTCATCGCGGCCTGCCCGTACGCCTTCGACCGTCTGCTTGACCAGGTGCTGTGGCTGCACACCCACGCCAACGAAGGCGCGGCCATCCGGATAACTATCCTGTTTCGTGCAGATGCGCGCACTGCCGCCGCCCGGCAGCTTGATGAAGAGCGGCTGGCCGGTGCTGCCGCCGGTTGGCTCGCCCACCAGGGTGCCGCGCTGCATGACATCGAAGGCCACGGCAAAGTCCTCGGCCGCCGAGAAGGTCGCAGCGCTGGTCAGCACCAGCACCGGTTTCTTGTACTGGCGCTGCGGGTCGGGCTGCACCACATCGGAAGCTTCGGCGTACATCGGCTGCGCCTTTTCCCAGGCGCGCCAGGCCGGCTTGTAGTCGCGGGTGGCCCAGCGGCTGGTCAGGAAAGCCTTGTCATCCAGCGTCGACAGTATCTTGTAGCCCACTTCCGAATTGCCGCCGCCATTGCGGCGCACATCAATCACCAGCGCCGAAGACTTGGCAATGTCGGCGAAAGCGGCCATCCAGGCGTCTGCCGCACTGTTGTCATCGAAGCTGTTCAACGCAACGTAGGCAACGTCGCCCGGCAGCATGCTGAATTCAAACGAGGGAGAGTTGGCGACAGCGGCCTTGCGGGCTTCCCGGCCCACGCGCGCAAGCTGCTGATCGAACTGCTTGCCAGCAGCATCGCGGAAGGTCACGCGCACGGCCGAGCCGGCCGCGCCACGCAGGAACTGGGTCCCGAACGCGCGTAGTGCTTCGTCCTGCGGCGAGGAGGCACTCACATACGGCGTGATCTCGCGGGCTACGTAAGCCTTCACTTCGGCGCCATCCACCGCCACCACTTCCAGTCCGGGCATGATGCCCTTGGCGCGCAAGCCGGGGTCCAGGACTTCGGTCACGATGACGCGGCCTTCGACCGGCCGGGTCACCAGCAGCGGCAGGCCGCCCATGCGGTCGGACAGCTCGTTTGGCACCATCACGTTGGTGTGACCATCTTTCAGCCTGGCCACCAGTTCCGTCAGCACGCGGTAATAGTCTTCAGTACTGCGCGTTGCGCGCACGCGCGGCAGGGCTTCCAGGTACAGCTTGTCCCAGTCCAGCTTTTCCAGGGTGGCGGTATCGACGAAGTTGTATTTGACTTCCGACCACAGCTTGGACAGGCCGGCGACCTTTTCATCCTCGCTGATGTTTTCTTTATAAGAGCCCGCCAATGCCGCGGTTTCCCACTGCATGGCAGGCTGCTGCTGCGCCATCGCGCCGGCGGCCATCAAGGCCAGGACCAGCGCCGCTACATGGCTTTTTGCCATTTTGTCTCCTGAATGTGCTGAATGCCCGACATTCTAGAGGCCCGGCGGCGCCGGCGCTACCCTGTTACAAGCCTGATACTTTTCGTACAGGGGGCGGCTGTTAGAATCCTTCCTCGAAGTTCTTCATTTCCCTTTCGAGACCATGCGACCACTTGCACTTCCCTTGCTGGCAGCCCTGCTGGCAGCCCCCGCATTTGCCACTAGCCCAACCCCCATCACCCTCGACCAGGCCATGTCCCACCCGGACTGGATCGGCACGCCAGTTGAAGCGGCATGGTGGAGCTGGGACGGCAAGCAGATTTTCTATAAACAAAAGCGCGTCGGCTCCTCGCTGCGCGACACCTTCCAGGCCGGCGACAAGCCGCGCCTGGTGGCGGACTCCGAGCTGTCCAACCAGGACAGCCCGAACATGGTGTTCAATCGCGAGCGCACCCGCGCCATCGTGCTGCGCAACGGCGACCTGTTCGAACGCGACCTGAAATCCGGCGCCCTGGTGCAGATCAGCCGCGGCACTGCCAACGCTTCCTCCCCCCAGTACTCGGCAGATGGCCGCAGCGTGCAGTTCAAGGTCGGCAACGACTGGTTCAGCTGGAGCCGCGCCGAGCGCCTGCTCTCCCCTGTCGCCTTGCCGCGCGCCGCCAAGGACCCGGCCGCCGCACCGGATGAAGACTACTTGCGCGACCTGCAGCTGCGCCTGATCACCACCCTCAAGCGCCAGAAGGATGAACGCGACGAGACACGCGCCCGCGCCAAAGCCGAACGCGCTGCCGACGCCACCCGCGCGCCGGTGCCGCTTTACTTTGGCGACAAGGTATCCATCGATGCCTCATCTCTGTCGCCAGATGGGCGCTGGCTGGTGGTCGCCACTTCGCCGAAAAGCAGCGAGAACGGCCGCGTCGGCAAGATGCCGCGCTACGTGACCGAGTCGGGCTACGAAGAATTCGACGACCAGCGTGCTCGCGTTGGCCGCAACCTGCCGCTGGCGCAATCGCTCAAACTGGTGGACCTGCGCACCGGCGCCATCAAGGACCTGTCCTTCGATTCCCTGCCGGGCATCGCCACCGACCCGCTGGCCAGCCTGCGCGAAGCAGCCAAGCAGCCGGCCCTGAAGGGCAACCGCGCCACCCGCCTGGAAGCCGATGAAGGCGACGGCATTGCCTGGAGCGACAACGGCGCCAAGGTCGCCGTCATGCTGCGCACCGTGGACAATAAAGACCGCTGGCTGGCCGGCATCGACCTGGAAGGCGCCAAGCTGAAGTCCCTGCACCGCCTGACCGACAATGCCTGGATCAACTACAGCTACAACGACTTCGGCTGGCTGCCGGACAACAACACGCTGTGGTTCATGTCCGAGGAAACCGGATACGCCCACCTGTACACCCTCGGCGCCGACGGCAAGCAGCGCGCCCTGACCAGCGGCAAATGGGAAGCATCGAACGTGAAGTGGAACGCCGACGGCACCCTGGCCTATATGCTGTGCAACCGCCGCACGCCCGGCGAATACGAGGTGTGCTCCGCTTCAGCCAAGGACGCCACCGTGCGCGAAGTCACCCAGCTCAATGGAGGCGTCGAACAGTTCGACCTGTCGCCTGACCAGCGCAAGCTGCTGGTCCACTATTCATCGGCCTACGTCCCTTCGCAACTGGCTACCGTGCCTGCTACCGGCGGCGCAGCAACCAGGCTGACCGATACCCGCAGCGCCGAATACAAGACACGCGAATGGATCCAGCCGCAGATGGTGGCCGTGCCGTCGACCCACGGCGCTGGCCAGCCGATCTGGTCCAAGCTGTATCGCCCGGCCACGCTGGAACCGGGCAAGAAGTACCCGATCGTGATGTTCGTGCACGGCGCAGGCTACCTGCAGAACACGCACAACCGCTTCCCGAACTACTTCCGCGAGCAGATGTTCCACAACCTGCTGGTTGAAAAGGGCTACATCGTGCTGGACATGGATTACCGCGCGTCGAAGGGCTATGGACGCGACTGGCGCACGGCGATCTATCGCCAGATGGGCCATCCTGAACTGGACGATTATGTGGACGGCGCCAAATGGCTGGCAGCGAACCACCAGGGCGACATCGACAAGGTCGGTATCTACGGCGGCAGCTATGGCGGCTTCATGACCTTCATGGCGCTGCTGCGCGAACCGGAGCTGTTCAAGGCCGGCGCCGCGCTGCGCCCGGTGACCGACTGGACCACCTATAACCACGGCTACACCGCCAACATCCTGAATACGCCGGACATCGACCCGGAGGCTTACCGCAAATCTTCGCCGATCGAGTACGCGGACAAGCTGAAAGGCCACCTGCTGATCGCCCACGGCATGGTGGACGACAATGTGTTCTTCCAGGATTCGGTGCGCATGGCGCAGCGCTTCATCGAACTGAAAAAGGACAACTGGGAACTGGCGGCGTATCCAATGGAACGCCATGCCTACGTCCAGCCTGAGAGCTGGTACGACCAGTACCGCCGCATCTACAAGCTGTTCGAGAGCACCCTCAAGTAGGTTTCGCCACGCTGCTTGGCAACGCCTGGAAGTCGTCTGTCTGATACAGCGAGTGCCAGGCTGCCAGCAGCGCCGGCGGCGGCGTGACCAGCTTGCGCGCCGTCAGGTCCAGCCAGCCGCCCGAGCTGTTGATCCGGGCGGACAGCTTGCCATCACTGCGATACACGTCGCTGCGCAGCATCCAGCGGCTGCCATCCTGAGACATCCCGGCCAGCGCCAGCGTGACGGTGATGGTATCCATCAGCAGCACTTCCTTGAAATACGCGATATCGTCCTTCATCACGACCGGGCCGATATTCAGGCGCTTGAATTCCGCCATCGGGAACCCATTCTCGCCCAGGAACATCATGCGGATATCGCCCGCCTTGTTCAGGTATGCCGTGTTGGCCATATGGCTGTTGAAATCCATATCGCCCCAGCCGGCCAGCATCTTGCGTTCAAACATTGCCACTCCCCCTTACTCGGCTGCGAGGAAGTCCAGCAAAGTCAGGGCCACGATCTTGGTCGCCTTGCGCAAATCTTCCAGCAGCAGTTTTTCATCTGCCTTCTTGGCATTCGATTCGGGCACGCTGCGCGGCCCTGCGCCATATAGTACTGCGGGAATGCCTTGTTCGCCGTACAGTCGCGCATCGGCGTACAGCGGCGTGCCGACCGCCGGGATATCCTCGCCCAGCACCTCGCGCGCGTTCTTCTGCAGCCTGGCCACCATCTTTTCGCCGGCCGGCAGCGGACGCAAGGCGTGCGACAGCAACAGGCGCTTGATCTCGAGACGAATCCCGGGTTCACCCTGCACTGCCTCTTCGATCAGCTTGCGCACCTGCGCCTCCACCGCCACCGGGTCCTCTTCCGGGATCATGCGGCGGTCCAGCTTCATCACGACCTTGCCCGGCACGACATTGGTATTGGTGCCGCCGTCGATGCGGCCCACCAGCATGGTCGGTGAATCGATGCCTGGCACCTTCGATTTGATCTTTTTCAGCTCAGGCAACTGGCCGTAGACCGCATTCAGGATCTTCGTTGCCGCCTGCAGCGCGTCATGCCCGGTTTCCGGCATGGCGCCATGGCCTGACTTGCCGTGCACCGTGATTTCAAGCTGGAGGCAGGCATTGTGCGCGGTAACGATGTTGTAGCTGAAGCCTGCCGCGATCACGTAATCCGGCCTGGTCAGCTTTTCGCGCAGCAGGAAGCCAGGGCCAAGCAGGCCGCCAAATTCCTCGTCATACGTGAAATGCAGCTCCACGCCGCCTTTCAGCTTGACGCCCAGCGCTTCCAGCGCGCGCACGGCGAAGATGTAGGTAGCGAAGTCGCATTTCGATACCGCTGCTGCGCGGCCGTAGATATAGCCGTCGTCGATCACCCCGCCGTAGGGCGGATAGGTCCAGCCCTCGCCCGGCGGCACCACGTCGCCGTGGGCATTCAGCGCGATCGTCGGGCCGCCGGCTTCATACGGGCGGCGGATGATCAGGTTGGTGATCGACTCCATGCCGTAGTCCCGCACTTCCTGTTCCGGCACGGCGTGCTTCTCGGCGTTCCAGCCATAGGCTTTTACCATGTCCGCCACGGTTTCCGCATGCGG
The DNA here is from genome assembly GCF_049904655.1 of Pseudoduganella sp. R-34. NCBI lineage: Bacteria > Pseudomonadati > Pseudomonadota > Betaproteobacteria > Burkholderiales > Oxalobacteraceae > Pseudoduganella > Pseudoduganella sp. R-34. The sequence goes on along the minus strand of NZ_CP184572.1, from coordinate 1,732,363 downwards.
CGTGTTGTTGCCGGGCGGCGTATCGGTCGGCACGCGCAGCACCTGCTGCAGGAAGGCCACTTCTTCGTCGAAATGGTCGTCAATCCACTGGGTGAGTTTGTCGTTCATTATTTCGCTCCTGCGGCGAACCATGCGCCCAGCTCGGCGCGTTCCGCTTCGGTCATATTGGTCAGGTTACCGATCGGCATGTCCTTCTGCTCCACGGCGCGCTTGTGAATCTGGGCTGCACGCTGGTGCACCTGGTCGGCCGTATCGAACATCACGCCAGCCGGCGCCGTGGCAAAGCCAGGCTGCGTCGGTGTGGCCGAATGGCAGGCCAAGCAGCGCTGATCGACGATCGCTTTCACTTTCGCGAATTGCGCAGCAGGGTCGGCGGCTGGCTTCACGGCGGCAGGCTTTGACGGCGCAATCGCCACGGCAACCGCCAGCAGCAGCGCTACGCCAATGACAGGATAGCGCCATTCGATGCGGCCCTTGTGGCGCAGGTTGAAGAAATGGCGAATGAAGACGCCCGCCGCCATGATGAAGCCGAGCACCAGCCAGGCATTCTTGTTCTGGTAAGTCATCGCGTAGTGGTTGCTGATCATGATGAACAGCACCGGCAGCGTGAAGTAATTGTTATGCACGCTGCGCTGCTTGGCCTTGATGCCATGGATCGGATCCGGCAGGCTGCCCGCCTGCATCGCCTGCACCATCTTACGCTGGCCGGGAATGATCAGCATCGCCACGTTGGCCACCATGATCGTGCCGATCATGGCGCCGATGTGGATGAAGGCAGCGCGCCCGCTCAGCAGGCGAGTCAGCGCATAGGCTGCGGCAACCAGCAGCAGGAATACCACCAGGCCAAGCCACTTCTCGCTCTTGCCCAGCGGCGAGCGGCACAGCGCATCGTACACCACCCAGCCTGCCACCAGGAAGCCAATGCCAATGCCGACAGCCTGCAGGCTGGAGAGATCGGCCACCTGCTTGTCCACCATCATCGCCTGCGCGTTGAAATAATAGGCGATGGTCAGCAGCGCGATGCCCGACAGCCAGGTGCTGTAAGCCTCCCACTTGAACCAGTGCAGCTCCTTCGGCAGTTCGGCCGGCGCCACCAGGTATTTCTGCGGGTTGTAGAAACCGCCGCCGTGCACCGCCCACAATTCGCCGGAGATGCCCTTCTTCGCCAGGTCCGAGCCCGGCGCCGGCGGCCGGATCGAATTGTCCAGCCAGACGAAATAGAACGACGCGCCGATCCAGGCAATGCCCGTGATGATGTGCAGCCAGCGTACCAGCAGGTTCGCCCATTCCAGGCCGTAGGGCAGCAGGTAATCCATGTAAATCCTTGAGTTGAAGAAGTGGCAATCTATCGAAGATACGCGTTTTCGAGCCCCCACAACATGAAATATGTCGTATATTCAAGATATTCGAATTCATATACGTACGCAAGATGTCCGGCCTGCCGCAACACCTCGATATTCACCTCATTCGCATTCTCTACCTGCTGCTGGTCGAGAAGAACGTATCGCGCGTGGCGCTCAAGCTGAACCAGCCGCAACCCTCCATTTCGGCGTCCTTGCGCAAGCTGCGCGAACTGACCGGCGACCCGCTGCTGGTGCGCGGCGCGCGCGGCATGGTGCCGACCCAGCACGGCGAAAGCCTGCTCAAGCCGGCCAAGCGCATCCTGGACGAAACGGAATCGCTGTTCGTGAAGAAGACGCCCTTCGTGGCGCAGGAGGAAGCGCGCACCTTCAATATCGCCGCACCCGACTACCTGGACAGCCAGTTCCTGCCGAACGTGGTGGCCTTGTTACGCCGAGGCTCGCCCAGGAGCCGCGTGGTGATCCACTCAATCGGTCCCGGTACAGACTATCTGCGGCTGCTGTCGGACGGCGACATGGACCTGGTCATCGCCAACTGGGACGAGCCGCCGCAGCACCTGCACATTTCCAAGCTGTTCGAAGACCCGATCATCTGCGCCATGCACGCCGGCAGCCCCTATGCCAAGCGCACCGCCAGCGATGCGATGTCGCTGGACGACTACCTCGCCCTGCCCCACGTCGCACCATCGCAAATGGTGCCCGGCTACGGCGGCGTGATCGACTCCTTCCTGGAGCGCCAGGGCATGCGTCGCAATGTGGCGGTGGAATCGGCCTATTTCAGCCTGATCCCGTACATGCTGGCGCAGACCGACCTGGTGCTGACCACCGGCCGCCAGTTCCTGCGCTTCTACGAAAACTCGCTGCCGCTCAAGGTCTTTACGCCCCCGGTCAAGTTCCCGCCGATGCGCTTCTACCAGCTGTGGCACGAGCGTGTGCACCAGGCCCCCGAGCACAAATGGCTGCGCGACCAGGTCACTGCTGCCGCCAAGGCGCTCTAATTGAAAGTCGGGGTCAGGTCTGGCAATCCGCCACATTTTTCGCTATGCGAAAAATGTGGCGGATTGCCAGACCTGACCCCGACTTTCATAATTGCAGGTATAAAGGAGCGATTATGGCGGGGCGCTCGGGACTGGGTATGATCGATTGTTCAAGATAGGACAAATGCGATGACCACGACTCTTCCTGAACTGAACTCCTGCCCGCCGGCTGCTTTTATCGACCACCTGCGCGGCATCTATGAGCATTCTCCTTGGATTCCGGAACGGGCGGCGGCGCAGCGGCCATTTGCGACGCTGGCGGCGTTGAAACAGGCCTTGCAAGGCGTGGTCACCAGCGCGACTGAAGGCGAGCAGCTTGGCCTGATCCGCGCGCACCCGGAACTGGCGGGCAAGGCGGCCATCGCAGGCGAACTGACAGCCGAATCAACCAGCGAACAGGCCAGGTCCGGCTTGAACCTGTGCAGCGCGGAGGAATTCGCCACCCTGCACAAGCTGAACGCCGACTACAACGCGAAGTTCGGCTTCCCCTTCATCCTGGCGGTCAAAGGCCCGACTGGGCAAGGCTTGACGCGTGAAACCGTCATCGCTACCTTCGCGCGCCGCCTGAAAAACCAGAGGGCCGATGAAATGGCGGAGTGCCTGCGCCAGATTCACCGCATTGCCGAAATACGCTTGAACGACCTGCTGGGCGTGGAGCTGGAGTTCGGCCCGCAGATCATGCAATGGTCGGAAGACCTGGCGCAGTGGAGCGACGAGGCAGGTGCCCTCACCTGCGCCTACATGACCGATGCCCACCGCGCCACCGCCGCGCAGTTGGCCAACTGGATGCGCGAGGCCGGCATGCAGGTCGAGATTGATGCTGTCGGCAACGTCGTTGGGCGCTATCTGTCCGGAGCGCCGGGTGCGAAAACCATCCTTACCGGCTCCCATTACGACACGGTGCGCAACGGAGGCAAGTACGATGGCCGCCTTGGCATCCTGCTGCCGATCGCTATCGTGCGCCACCTGCACGCCAAGGGCGAGCGGCTGCCGTTCAATTTTGAGGTGATCGGCTTCGCGGAAGAAGAAGGCGTGCGCTTCCGCAGCACCTTCCTCGGCAGTAATGCGGTCACCGGCAAGTTCGACATGTCCCTGCTGGATGCTGTGGACGCCGACGGCATCAGGATGCGCGACGCACTGGCCGCCGCTGGCCACGACGCGGCAGCCATTCCTGCGATAGCGCGGCGGCGCGAGGATATCGCCGCCTATGTCGAAGTCCACATCGAGCAAGGCCCGGTATTGCTGGAACGGGGCCTGCCAGTCGGTGTTGTAACGGCCATCGCGGGAAGTTCGCGCTTCCTGGTCGAGCTGCAAGGCGTGGCCAGCCATGCCGGTACCACGCCGATGCATATGCGCAAAGACGCAGCTGCGGCGGCAGCCGAGATCGTGTTGCTGGTCGAGCAGCGCTGCGCGCAGGGCGACGCATTGGTCGGCACGGTCGGACAGCTCCAGGTGCCGGGCGGTTCCGTCAACGTCATTCCTGGCGCCTGCAAGCTCTCGCTCGACATCCGCGCTGCCGACGATGCAGTGCGCGAGGCGGCGGTGCGCGATGTATTGGATGGCCTGGCGACAATTTGCGCGCGGCGCAATATCGAATTCAAGGTGGAGAAGATTGTCGAAGCCAAGGCCGCCCCATGTGCGCCTTGGCTGATGCAGCAGCTGGGCGATGCAGTCCAGCGCAGCGGCCTGCCACGCTTCGACCTGCTGTCCGGTGCCGGCCACGATGCCATGGCGATTGCCGCGCTCACCGACGTGTGCATGCTGTTCACTCGCTGCGGCAACGGCGGCATCAGCCATAATCCGCTCGAGACCATGACGGCCGACGATGCGGAAGTCGCCGCGCAGGTGCTGCTCGACTTCCTCCGCAGTTTCATTAGCGGCGCTGCGACAGCTCGCTGATATCTGCCGGGCTGATATCGACTTCGCCGCCACTACGCGCGGCGGAGACAATTTTTGCCGCAATCATGTCGTTGGCGGGAGCAAGGATGCTGAAGTGGGACTTGTTCGCCACTTCCATGAAGCGGATGGCCTTGTTCTTGTTCTTCTGTCGCATTTCCTGCAGGTCCTGCACATTGCCGCCAACGGCCCCCTCCAGTACGAACAGCGGACTGCGGACTGAATCCATCCACAGGATCGGCGCGCGGCGCTTCGCTTCCTGCATGTCCTTGATGTCATAGTAGTTGTAGTCTTCGCCGTAATAATGCGCCGCCGCTACCGGCCCGAAAGCAAAGACGCCGCGGAACCGTTTCGTGCTTTCAGCGACCAGCATCACCAGGGTTGCGCCCGTACTGTGCCCGCCCAGGTAGATACGCTGCGGGTCCACATACGGCAAACTGGCCAGGTAATCCGCGGCCGCGATCACATCATCCACTTCACCGTAGAAGCCTTCGCGCCGGCCCGGATTGTCGTTCCCGCCGCGCAGGCTTGGCAGCATCAGCACGAGGCCGGGCTTGCGATAGGCCGCTGCGCTCTGGTCGTTTTCGCGCGGCCTCGGCTTCCACATCTCTTCCAGCGAACTGCTGTCGCCGCCGGCGATCCAGATGATTGCGGGATACTTGCCATTGCCGTCCGGCTTCGGCGTGACATAAGCTGCCAGGGCGCCAGCCGGCGACTTGTAGTGCACGCGTTCGAAGACACCTGCCGGTGGCGCAGGGAGGGCTGGGAACTTCTCGCCCTGGCGAATAATTTTGGTGGTGAATCCCGCGCGCGCCTGCACCAGGGCCGACTCAGGCGAGGGCTGGGCCATGGCATCGGAGGCGAGGTGCATCAGACACGCAAGCGGCAGCGCCAGCAGGAGTTGTTTAAATTTCATGAAATAGGAGATTCTAGCGCCATCAGCGAAGCTGCGACAAGATTTCCTCGTTGTGCTGGCCGATGGCGGGAATCGCATTTGGCACCGCCGGTGCCGGCGTGGCGGAGAACCGCGGCGCGGCGTTCGCCTGCAATACGCCTTCGCTGGAATAAACGCCGCGCGCCTGCATGTGCGGATGCTGCGCCGCTTCCGATGGCGCCAGCACTGGAGCAAAGCAGGCGTCGCTGCCCTCCAGCAGGGCACACCATTCGTCGCGCGTGCGCATAGCAAACAACTCCGCAAACGCGGCGCGCTGAAGCGGCCATTGGCCCGCCGCGTGCTGGGACGCAAAGCGGCGATCTCCGGCCAGGCCGAGTCTTTCCAGCAGCAGCCTATAGAACTTGGCTTCCAGGGCACCGACCGTGATGTCGCGCCCGTCCTTGCAACGGTAAGTATTGAACCAATGCGGGCCATCCAGCACCGATGTGCCGCGCTGCTCGCGCATCAGGCCCGCGCCGGACAAATCAAGCAGGAGGTTCATCAAGTGCGCCGAGCCATCGACGATGGCGGCATCAATCACTTGTCCCTTGCCGCCGCCGCGTGCATGCAGGATAGCGGAGACAATGCCCAGCGCAAGATAAAGCGCGCCGCCGCCAAGGTCGCCTACCAGCGTTGGCGGTGCGACCGGCGGCGCTTCGCCGCTCCCCGCGTAATGCAGCGCGCCGGACAGCGCGATGTAGTTGTTGTCGTGCCCGGCCGACTGCGAGAGCGGGCCGTCCTGGCCCCAACCGGTCATGCGGCCATAGGCCAGGCGAGGATTGCGCGCCAGGCATACCTCAGGACCCAGGCCAAGGCGCTCCATCGCACCGGGCCGCATGCCTTCGATCAGGCCGTCCGCGTCTTCGATCAATTGCAGCACGGTGTCGATCGCGCCGGGTTCCTTGAGGTCCAGCGCCAGCGAACGCTTGCCACGGCGCAGGATGCCGGCGGTCGGAATCTCCGCCGGGCCGGGACGCTCCACGACGATCACGTCCGCGCCCAGGTCCGCCAGCAGCATGCCGCAAAACGGACCCGGGCCGATGCCCGCAATTTCGATAATCCTGACGCCGGACAGCACACCCATCTCAACGCTCCGTGTAGTAAGCCGCACCCGTAGCGGCCATCGCCTTCAACTGCGCAGGTGGCGCAAAGCGGTCGCCGTGGGCGGCCGCCAGGCGTTCGCACTGCGCCACGAAGGCCGCCGAACCGGCATGGTCGATCATGCTCAATGGACCGCCGCGGAATGGCGGGAAGCCCCATGCGAGAATAGCACCGACGTCCGCGTCGCGCGCAGAACGCAGCACGCCTTCGTCCATGCAGCGCGCGGTTTCGACGGCCTGCACCACGGTCAGGCGTTCGACCACCTGGCTCACGTCGGGCTGGACTTCGGCACGGGGGAAAAGCTCCGCCAGACCGCTCCACAGGACCTTTTTGCCGCCTTCCGGATAGTCGTAGAAACCCTTGCCGGCCTTCTTGCCGATGCGGCCCAGCTCCACCATGCGTGCGGCGACTTCGTGGCCCGGACGCGCCTTGTAGGCATCGCCCAGGTCAAGGCGGGTCTGGCGGTCGATCTTCCAGATCAATTCGGACGAGACTTCATCGGTCAGCGCCAGCGGACCGACCGGCATGCCAGCCTGCAGGCCGGCGTTTTCGATCAGCGCGGGCGCCACGCCCTCCGCCAGCAGCGCCAGGCCTTCCAGCACATAGGTCGAGAACACGCGGCTGGTGTAGAAGCCGCGCGAGTCGTTGACCACGATCGGCGTCATGCCCAGCGCGCGCACCAGGTCCATCGAGCGCGCCAGCGTTGCATCGGAAGTCTGCTTGCCGACGATGATCTCAACGATAGCCATGCGATCCACCGGCGAGAAGAAGTGCAGGCCGATGAAGTTGGCCGGCCGCGCGCTCGCTTCTGCCAGGCCGGTGATGGGCAAGGTGGAAGTGTTGGACGCGAAGATCGCGTCGGCGCCGAGTACCGCTTCCGCACGGCGCGTCACGTCGGCCTTGATGCCGCGATCCTCGAACACTGCCTCCACCACCAGTTCAGCGCCTGCCAGCAACGCAAAGTCGGTGGTCGGCGTGATGCGCGCCAGCAGCGCTTCCGCCTTGTCGGCGCTGACCTGGCCGCGCTGCTGCTGTTTCGCCAGCAGTCCCGCCGAGTAGGCTTTGCCGCGTTCTGCGGCCGCCTGCGCGGTATCGACCAGTACTACCTCGATACCCGCCTTGGCGGCGACGTAGGCGATGCCCGCGCCCATCATGCCGGCCCCCAGCACGCCGATCCTGGTGTACTTCTGCTGCGGCACATACTTTGGACGCGAAGCCAGCTTGTTCGCCTCGTTCATGCTGAAGAACAGCGTGCGGATCATGTTCTTCGCTTCCGGCGACAACACGGTTTGCACGAAATAGCGCGCTTCCGTCATCAAGCCGGTGTCGAGGTCCGTGATCAGGCCTTCATACAGGCAGGACAGGATATTGCGCGGCGCCGGATAGTTGCCATAGGTCTTGGCGCGCAACATGGCGTTGGCCGCCATGAAGACCTGCTGCACCGCCGGCGAGGACACGGCGCCGCCCGGAATCTTGAAGCCTTTGGCATCCCAGGGCTGATGCACGCCGCCCGCAGCGATCGCGCTTTCCACCCATGCGCGTGCGGCAACCAGCTCGGTACCTGCGGGGACTACTTCATTCAGGATGCCCAGCTCACGCGCAGCGCCGGCAGTCAGGCGCTTGCCTTCCAACAGCAGCGGCAGCGATTTCTGGATGCCGACCAGGCGTGGCAAGCGCTGCGTTCCGCCGCCGCCCGGCAGCAGGCCAAGGGTGACTTCCGGCAGGCCGAAGCGGGCCTTCGGATTGTCAGCCGCCACGCGGTAATGGCCGCACAGGGCCACCTCCAGGCCGCCGCCAAGCGTGGTTCCGGGCAGAGCCATCGCGACCGGCTTGCCGCAAGTCTCCAGCTTGCGCAGCGCCCGGTCGAGGCGCACGACGCGTTCGAACAGTACCTCGGCGGTCTTGGCGGACAACAGCCACTCCAGGTCGCCGCCAGCAATGAAGTCCGGCTTGGCGGACGTCATCAGCACGCCCTTGACGGCAGCATCCGCAGCCAGGCGGTCTACCAGTTCGCACAGCGCGCTGCAGCTTTCTTCGTTCAGCACATTCTGGCTGCGTCCCGGCATGTTCCAGCTGAGGGTCGCGATGCCGTGGGAATCCAGGCTGTAATCAATCATTGTCTGTCTCCCTTAAATGCGCTCGATGATGGTGGCAGTGCCCATGCCGGCACCAACGCACAGCGTGGCCAGGCCGGTTTGCAGGTTGCGGCGTTCCAGCTCGTCCAGCAGTGTGCCAAGGATCATGGCGCCAGTTGCGCCCAGCGGGTGTCCCATGGCAATGGCGCCGCCGTTGACGTTCATTTTCTCGTGCGGCACGTTCATCACTTCCATGAAACGCAGCACCACGGAGGCGAACGCCTCGTTCAGTTCGTACAGGTCGATGTCGGAAGCCTTCATGCCGGCGCGCTTCAGCGCTTTCTCGGCAGCGTAGCTTGGCCCGGTCAGCATGATGGAAGGCTCGCTGCCGATCGACGCGAAGGAACGGATGCGGGCGCGCGGCTTGAGGCCGGCACGTTCGCCGGCTTCGCGGGTGCCGATCAGCACCGCTGCGGCGCCGTCCACGATGCCGGAGCTGTTGCCGGCATGGTGCACGTGCTGCATCTGCTCGATCTGCGGATAGCGTTGCGTGATGACCGAATCGAAGCCGAAGTTGGCGCCCATGTCGGCGAACGATGCTTTCAGCGCGCCAAGCGATTCAACGGTAGTTTCAGGACGCACCAGCTCATCGCGCGCCAGCATGGCCAGGCCATTGCGGTCCACCACCGGCACCACGGAACGTGCAAAACGGCCTTCCTGCCAGGCGCGATACGCGCGCTGCTGCGATTCGACGGCGTAGGCGTCGACATCGCGGCGGCTGTAGCCCCAGATGGTCGCAATCGCGTCCGCCGAAATTCCTTGCGGCACGAAGTAGGAATCGAAAGCGCTTTGCGGGTCGACCGGCCAGGCGCCGCCCGAAGAACCCATCGGCACGCGCGACATCGCTTCCACGCCGCCGCCGACCACCATGTCGGACTGGCCGGACATCACCTGCGCCGCCGCCATATTGCAGGCCTCCAGGCCGGACGCGCAGAAGCGGTTGATCTGCACGCCCGCGACCGATTCGGCGTAGCCCGAAGCCAGCGCGGCAACCCGGCCGATGCAGGCGCCCTGCTCGCCGACCGGCTCCACGCAACCGAGCACCACGTCGTCGATGAGCGCGCTGTCGAAGTTGTTGCGGCTGACCAGCGCCCGCAGCGCAGTCTCCGCCAGGCGCAGCGGCGTTACGCCGTGCAGCGAGCCGTCTTTCTTGCCTTTGCCGCGCGGCGTGCGCACGGCGTCAAAGATGTAAGCTTCCAAGCTGGTCTCCTTACAGCGTGCGGCTGATCAGTTCTTTCATGATTTCGTTGGTGCCGCCGTACACGCGCTGTACGCGTGCGTCGGCCCAGGCGCGGGTGATCGGGTATTCCCACATATAACCATAGCCGCCGTGCAGCTGCACGCACTTGTCCAGAACGCGGAATTGCATTTCGGTGGTCCAGTATTTAGCCATGGATGCTGTGGCGGCATCCAGCTTGTCTTCGATCAGCAGCTCCATGCAGCGATCCACGAACACGCGGCACATCTGGACCTCGGTCTTGATCTCGGCCAGCGTATGGGCGATGGTCTGGAACTCGGCGATCGGACGCTTGAAGGCCTTGCGGTCGCGCGTGTATTGCACGGTCCATTCCAGGCCCGATTCAGCAGCTTGCACGGCCATGATGGCGATCTGCATGCGCTCCCACGGCAGTTCCTGCATCAGGTACTTGAAGCCCGCGCCTTCCTCGCCCAGCAGGTTCTTCGCCGGCACGCGCACATTTTCGAAGAACAGCTCGGAGGTATCCTGCGCCTTCATGCCTGCCTTCTTCAGGCGCTTGCCCTTGCTGAAGCCCTCCATCGAAGTGTCGACCACGAACAGGCTGATGCCCTTGGCGCCGGCAGTCGGATCGGTCTTGGCAACCACGATCACCACGTCGGCATTCCAGCCATTGGTGATAAAGGTCTTGGAGCCGTTCATGATGTAGTGGTCGCCGTCGCGGATCGCGGTGGTCGCCACGCCCTGCAGGTCGGAGCCGGTGCCCGGTTCGGTCATCGCGATGGCGCCGATCATCTCGCCGGTCGCCAGCTTGGGAATGTAATGCGACTTCAGGTACTCGCTGCCGTAGTGCAGGATGTAGGGCGCCACGATTTCCGAGTGCAGCATGAAGCCGGGGCCGGACGCACCGACGCGCGCCTGTTCTTCGATCAGCACCATGCTGTAGCGGCGGTCCACGCCAACGCCGCCGTACTGCTCCGGCATGGTCGGACACAGGAAGCCTGCGGCGCCGGCCTTCAGCCAGGCATCGCGATCAACATAGCCTTGCTCTTCCCAGCGCTCGTGGTGCGGGGCGATCTCGGTTTCCATGAAGCGGCGCGCGGATTCGCGCAGCATATCGTGTTCTTCGGTGAATAAGGTGCGAGGGATCATCAGGCGTGGTCTCCGTTGGAAGTTATAGGTCAGTTGACCGAAATAGTATCGGTCAGTTGACCTATTTGTCAATCAACGGGATAATTCGAGTCTTATGAGGAAAAAGTCAGACACGCCCCTGCAGGCAAAGGAGTCCAACACCACCACCAAAGGGTTTGAGCGCGCCAGCGCCATCCTGGAGGCAGCGCGGTTGTTGTTGGCGCACGACGGATACGCGGCGCTGGCCATGCGCAGCGTGGCGCAGCAGGTGGGCGTCAGCCTGTCGACGGTGCAGCACTACTACCCGAGCCGGGACGCGCTGATTGAAGCGTTGCTGGAGCAGACTTTCGCCCGCTACCAAGCAGGCATCGACGAACGCGTTGCCGCCGCCGGTACCGGTCCGCGCGTGGAATTGTTTGAATCGATCATCGACTACTTCCTGGCCGACCTGCGCGACCAGGTGTCGAGCGGTTTGTTCTTCGAAATCGCCGCCTTGGCCAACCGCCACCCGGTGGCCACCAAGCTGTTCGACACGATGATGACCCGCGCCCGCCGGACGCTGCGCAACCTGATCCACGAAATCGATCCAGCCCTGTCGATGCAACAATGCGAAATCCGCGGCACGCTGATCGTGGCGCAGATGCTGGGTACCATGCTGTTCATCTCCGAGACCCGTCCGCAACATAAAGAACTGGAGGACCTTGCGCACGAAGCGACGGTCGCCATCACCCGTATCGCCTTCGGCAGGTAACGAATCAGTCAGGCCAATCCTGAATCTCCAGATCGGCGCTCAGCATTGCGAACGACTTGTCGCGTGTCACCAGGATTGCTCCGATGGCACAGGCATGGGCCGCAATTAACATATCCATTCGTGCCAATGGATGGCCATTGCGCTCATATTTGGCCTGTAGATACGCATAAGCCTTCGCCGCGTCCCTGGTCCAGGGCAAGATAGTTGAACGCACCAGGAATGCATTGATGCGAACAGCGAGGCCGTCTGGATTCCCACATTTCTCAAGGCCGTACCGCAGTTCCGCTTCCGTGATTACCGAAACGAAAGCTGAGCTCAACGGCAACAGCGCCAGTCGGGTAATGACGCCAGGTTTATCGCCTCTGATCGCGTGACTCGCGATATTGGTGTCGAGCAGATGCGGTCTCATGAATTTTCATCGAATGGATCGCGCTGCCCTTCTTGTGCACCACGTTCAATTCCGCTCATGAAGTCTGCTGGCACAGCTGTGGTTTCGTAAAGTGCGAACAGCCCGTCCCAAGTATTCGGCCGGGGGGAAAGAATCACATCGCCTGTCACCGGGTCGCGCCGAATGAACACTTCAGTCCCCTCGAAGCGATAATCCTTGGGCAACCGAACAGCTTGGCTGCGCCCGGTAAAGAAGAGTTTTGCGGTATCTGCCATAACTTCACTATATGCCGGCACCGATACATATCAAGGTAGATACCGCCGCGCTGTTGAGGTAACTCAAGCGATACCGGCGCGCTCCAGCATGGCGTGGAGCAGAACGTTGCAGCCCGCCTCCAGGTGCTCCTTCTTGGCGTCTTCGATTTCGTTGTGACTGATACCGTCCTTGCAGGGGACGAAGATCATGCCCGCCGGGGCGACGCGGGCGGCGTAGATGGCATCGTGGCCAGCGCCTGATACGACGTCCATGGTGGAATAGCCTAGTTTCTCAGTCGCCTTGCGGACAGCACCAACGCAGTCCGGATGGAACGGGCATGGCGGATAGTACGACACGCGCTCAATCTTGACCGGCAGGCCCGTTTCAGCGGAAGTCTTGTCGATGAAGGCCAGCATGTCTTCGTGCATCTTGTTCAGCAGCTCGTCGTTCACATTGCGCAGGTCGATGCTGAATTTGACCTGGCCGGGAATCACGTTGCGGCTGTTAGGGAAGACCTGCATCATGCCGACCGTGCCGCGGCCGTATGGCGGGTAGCGGTTGGCAATTGCCACCACCTCGGGGATGATCTGTGCCGCCACCTGCATCGCGTCTTTGCGCAAATGCATTGGAGTCGGGCCGGCATGGGCTTCCATCCCGGTCACCGTGCAGTCGTACCACGAAAGGCCCATCACGGCGGGCACGACGCCAATGATTTTATCGGCATCCTCCAGCACAGGTCCCTGCTCGATGTGGGTTTCGAAGTATGCGCCGATTGGATGCTGGCCGGGCACCTGGTCGCCCTTGTAGCCGATGCGTTCCAGCTCCTCGCCTACTGTCTTGCCTTCAGTGTCTTTGGCGGCGTATGCATGCTCCAGCGTAAAGGCGCCACAGAATACGCCAGAGCCCATCATGACGGGTACAAAGCGCGAGCCTTCCTCGTTGGTCCAGAACGCGACCTCGATCGGTGCACGCGTCTTGATGCCCTTGTCGTTCAGGGTACGGACCACTTCCAGCCCCGCCAGCACGCCATAGTTGCCATCGAACTTGCCGCCGGTCGGCTGCGTGTCGATATGGCTGCCGGTCATGATGGGCGGCAGCGTGTTGTCTTCGCCATCGCGGCGCATGAAGACGTTGCCGATCTGGTCGACCGTGATCGACAGCCCGGCGTCGCGCGCCCAGCTTGTCACCAGGTCGCGCCCCTGCTTGTCGAGATCCGTCAGCGTCAGGCGCTTGACGCCGCCTTTCGGCGTCGCGCCGATCTTGGCCAGTTCCATCAGCGAATCCCACAGGCGCTCGCTATTGATACGTAGATCGCTCATGATGCACTCCCTAGCGCGCCGTTACGGGCGCAAAAGCGGGACGGTCAACGTGGCGCCCGGCGCCTTCGACTGCCCGCAAATCTCCACGATGGAACACGACCTTGCCGGCCGCCACGGTGATGCTTGGAATCCCTTTGACTGTACGTCCCTCGAAGACGTTGAAGCCGCCCTTCGCGAACTGGGTCTTGGCCGAAATCGTGCGGGTGCCTTCCGGGTCCCACACTACGATATCCGCGTCCGAGCCGGCGGCGACCAGGCCCTTGCGCGGATAGATATTGAAGATCTGCGCCGCATTGGCGGACGTTATACGCACGAACTCCGACGGCGTCAGCTTGCCGCTGTTGACGCCTTCGTCCCAGATCACCGCCATGCGGTCTTCGACCCCGCCGCAGCCGTTGGGGATTTTGGTGAAGTCGTTGCGCCCCGCCGCTTTCTGCTCGGCGCAGAAGGTGCAGTGGTCCGTCGCCGTAGTGTGCAGGTTGCCGCCCTGCAGGCCTTGCCACAGCGCCTTCTGGTGCTCGCGGCTGCGGAACGGAGGGCTCATGACGTGACCTGCCGCAAACTCGAAATCCGGATGGTCGTACACGCTGTCGTCCACGATCAGGTGGCCGGCCAGCGCTTCGCCATACACGCGCTGGCCTGCGGCGCGGGCGCGGGTGATCGCGTCCAGCGATTCCTTGCACGACACGTGCACGATGTACAGCGGGGTGTTCAAGACATTGGCAATCGCAATGGCGCGGTTGGCCGCTTCCGCCTCCACGGCTGGAGGGCGCGACAGCGGATGCGCACGCGGGCCGGTAATCCCTTGGCGCAGCAGGTCCTGCTGCAACTGGTAAACCAGCTCGCCGTTCTCTGCATGCACCGTCGGGATTGCCCCCAATTCCAGCGCACGGCGGAAGCTTTTCACCAGCGTTTCATCGTCCGCCATGATGGCGTTCTTGTACGCCATGAAGTGCTTAAAACTGTTCACGCCGTGGTTGCGCACCAGCGTGCCCATTTCCTCGTGCACCTTGTCCGACCACCAGGTGATCGCCACGTGGAAGGTGTAATCGCCGGCCGCCTTCTCGGCCCAGCCGCGCCACTGGTGGTAAGCCTCGAGCAGCGGCTGCTGCGGGTTGGGAATGACGAAGTCGATGATGGTGGTGTTGCCGCCCGCAAGGCCGGCTGCGGTGCCGGTGAAGAAATCGTCCTGGGTAACGGTGCCCATGAAAGGCAGGTTCATGTGCGTGTGCGGGTCGATCCCGCCCGGCATGACGTACTGGCCGCCTGCATCAATCACTTCCGCCCCGGCCGGCGCTTCGAGCGCGGGGCCAACGGCGACGATCTTGTCCCCCTCGCACAGCACGTCCGCGCGGAAGGCTCGGTCCGCGTTCACTACAGTCCCGCCACGAATCAAGGTTGCCATTTATGCTTTCTCCGGAATGGGTGGCGGTACGGCCTTGGCCGCCCTGCCCTTCATCAAGATGCCATACACCAGCGCCGCGATCGCGATGCCGACGAACCATGCATAGGTATAAATCAGCTTGAAGCCCTCGCCGACATCGCCGAACGATGCCGGAAAGGTGGCATTCAGGAAGCCCGGCACGTTGGGCGCGACGCCAAACGCGAAGGCCAGCAGCGCGGCGGAATTCCAGCCGTTTGTATAGCTGTATTCGCCGTTGTCGACGTACAGCGCGCCGACGTTCAGCTCCGTCTTGCGAATCAGGTAATAGTCGACGATCAGCACGCCGGCGATTGGACCAAGCAGGGCCGAATAGCCGATCAGCCAGGTGAAGATATAGCCCTGCGTGGTTTCCAGCAGCTTCCATGGCATCATCGCCAGCGCGATGCCGGCCGTGATGTAGCCGCCAGTGCGATAGGAAATATGCTTTGGCGCCAGGGCGGAAAAATCATACGCGGGGCCAACCAGGTTGGCCGCGAGGTTGACCGAGATCGTATCGATCAACAGGACCACCAGCGCGACCAGCACCGCCACGCCGGTCATGCGGCTGGCCAGGTCAACCGGGTCCCAGATCGCCTTGCCGTACAAGACGACCGTGGCGGACGTAACGATCACCGCCAGCGCCGCCAGCAAGCCCATAGGCACCGGCAGGCCGACCGACTGCCCCAGCACCTGGTCGCGCTGCGTTTTCGCGAAGCGGGTGAAGTCCGGGATATTCAAAGCCAGCGTAGCCCAGAAGCCGATCATCGCTGTCAGCGAAGGCCAGAACGTCGGCCAGAACTGGCCGGCCTTCTTGCCGCCTTCAACGAATTGCGAAGGCTGCTCCAGCAAGGTACCGAAGCCGCCCGCCTTCTGGTACACCCAGCCAAGCAGCACGAAGCAGATGATGATCTTCAACGGCGCGGTATAGGTTTCCAGTTTGCGGATCGCATCCATGCCGTGCACGATGTACCAGAACTGGATCGCCCAGAAGGCAATGAAGCAGAGCAGCTGGGCGCCATTGATGCCCAGGCCGCCGATCTTTGCACCGCCGATCTCGCTGCCCATCATTACGCCCAGCAGCGTATAGATCATCTGCCCGCCGAACCAGGTCTGGATGCCATACCAGCCGCAGGCCACGATGGCGCGCATCAGCGCCGGCAGCCGCGCGCCGGAGGTGCCGAACGAGGCCCGCGCCAGCACCGCGTACGGAATGCCGTACTTGGTGCCGGCGTGGCCGATCAGCAGCATCGGCAGCAGCACAATGGTATTGGCCAGGAAAACGGTGAGGACAGCCTGTCCCGCCGACATGCCGCCTTCAATCAGGCTGGCCGCCAGCGTGTAGGCGGGGATGCACATGACCATCCCAACCCAGAGTGCAGCGAAGTGATACCAGCGCCAGGTGCGCTGCGATTCATTGGTCGGGGCCAGGTCTTCGTTCCACAACTGGGAATTGTCGCTCATGCAGTCTCCTTGATCTCGGCCCGCGGGTTGCGCGGGTCCTGTGTCCAGTTCATGTAAGGCTTGCCCGTTGGGACTGCGACCATCGTAATACAACCTTGCACCGGACAGGTAATTTCGCACAGGTTGCAGCCAACGCATTCCTCGTCATTGACCTTGTACGTCCGCGTGCCGGTCGCCTCATCGATCAACTGGAAGATGGACTGGTGCGACGTATCCTCGCAGGCCACATAGCAGCGGCCGCACTTGATACAGTCGTCCTGGTTGATATGGGCGATGGACTTGTAGTTCATATCCAGGAACTTCCAGTCCGTGGTGTTCGGCACCGCCTTGCCCATGAAGTCGTCCAGCGTCTGGTAGCCCTTGGAGTCCATCCAGCGCGCCAGGCCGTCCTTCATTTCCTGCACGATGCGGAAGCCGTGCAGCATCGCAGCCGTGCAGACTTGCACGCACCCGGCGCCCAATGCGATGAATTCGGCCGCATCCTTCCAGTTGCCAATCCCGCCAATGCCGGAAATCGGCAGGCCGCGCGTTTCCGGATCACGCGCGATCTCGGCCACCATGTTCAGCGCAATCGGCTTGACTGCCGGGCCGCAGTAGCCGCCGTGGGTGCTGGCGCCGCCCACGTTGGGGAAGGCCACCATCTTGTCCAGGTCCAGCGAGGTAATGGAGTTGATGGTGTTGATCAGCGAAACAGCATCGGCGCCACCGGCCTTGGCCGCACGTGCCGGGCGGCGGATGTCGGTGATGTTCGGCGTCAGCTTCACGATCACCGGCAGCCTGGTGTGCTTCTTGCACCACGCCGTCACCTGCTCCACGTATTCCGGAACCTGGCCGACTGCGGAACCCATGCCGCGCTCCGGCATGCCGTGCGGGCAGCCAAAATTCAGTTCGATGCCGTCGGCGCCAGTGGCTTCGACTTTCGGCAGGATCGCGGCCCAGTAATGTTCCTCGCAAGGCAGCATCAGCGAAACCACGATGGCGCGGTCAGGCCACGCCTTCTTCACCTCCGTGATTTCCTGCAGGTTCAATTCCAGCGAACGGTCGGTAATCAGCTCGATGTTGTTGAAGCCAAGCACTTCGCGATTCTTTCCGTAGATGGCGGAGTAGCGCGAAGACACGTTCACGGCAGGCGGATCTTCGCCCAGCGTTTTCCAGACCACGCCGCCCCACCCCGCTTCGAAGGCGCGGATCACGTTGTACGCCTTGTCGGTAGGCGGTGCGGAGGCGAGCCAGAATGGATTCGGCGCCTTGATGCCGCAGAAATTGACGCTCAGGTCGGCCATTATGCTGCCCCCTTCTTCGATTGGATGTCGGAATGGATCGCCATCGCGGCGCGCTTGCCGTGCTCCACCGCTTGCACGGTGAGGTCCTGGCCCAGCGAAACACAGTCGCCGCCGGCATAGATACCCGGCAGGATGGTGCGGAAGCTGTCGTCCACATGAATCTTGTCGCCATCGCGTTTCAGCATGGCTGCCAGCGGGTCAGCCAGCGCGGACGAATCCATCGCCTGGCCGATCGCCTTGAAGATCGCGTCGGCCGGCAATTCAAACGTCAGTCCCGTGCCGATCATGCGCGAGCCTTCCATCGCCGTGCGCTCGAAGCGCATGCCCCGCACGCGGCCCGCCTCATCCAGCAGCACCTGCTGCGGCTGCGCCCAGGTCTGCATGCGCACCTGGTTGGCCTTGGCGATGTCCTGCTCGTGATGGGTAGCGCTCATGGCGTCGAAGCCGCGGCGATAGACCATCGTCACCTCTTCCGCACCCAGGCGCTGGATCTGCACCGCCATGTCGATAGCAGTATTGCCTGCGCCGATCACGATGGCACGGCGCGGCACCGGTAACCTCGCCAGGTCGTCCGCCTGGCGCAGTTCGGCGATGTAATCGACTGCTGCCATCAGGCCGGGAGCATCCTCGCCGGTCAGGCCAAGCGCGCGGCTGGCGCCCAGGCCGAGTCCGAGGAATACCGCATCGTATTGCGCATGGAGCTCTTTGAGGTGCAGGTTGGCGCCCAGCTTCTGCCCGTGGCGCACTTCGATGCCGCCGATCCCCAATAGGAAGTCCACTTCCTTCTGCGCGAAATTGTCGGTCAGCTTGTATTTGGCGATGCCGTATTCATTCAGGCCACCGGATTTCTCATGCGCCTCGAAGATCACCACGTCGTTGCCAAGCATGGCCAGGCGGTGGGCGCAGGACAAGCCTGCGGGCCCGGCGCCTACTACTGCGATCTTCTTGCCGGTCGAGGGTGCGCGCTTGAATGGATGGCCGTCCAGCGTGGCATTATCAAGTGCAAAGCGCTGCAGGAGGCCGATCTTCACCGGCTGGCCTTCCGCGTCATGGTTGCGCACGCAGGCGTCTTCGCACAGGATTTCGGTCGGGCAGACGCGCGAGCAGCTGCCGCCGAGGATGTTCTGCTGCAGGATGGTGACCGCGGCGCCGTTCACGTTCCCGTCATGGATATTGCGGATGAAGCTCGCGACATCGATGCCGGTCGGGCAGATGCGCGTGCACGGCGCGTCGTAGCAATACAGGCAGCGCGAACTTTCAATCGCAGCCTGGCGCGCGTTCAAGGGCGGCGCCAGGTCGGTGAAATGACCGGCCAGCTCTTCGTTCGTGGCTTTTGGCTGCGGTATGTATTTGAGTGACTCGATCATTGGTTCCATCCTCACTTCATCTGTGGGAAAGCAAACTGCGCGCCAGCACTTGCGGTATTTGGCCAGCGCTCCATCACGGCCTTGTGGCGGGTGTAGAAACGCACGCCCTCCGGACCATAAGCGTGGTGGTCGCCAAACAGGCTGCGCTTCCACCCGCCGAAACTGTTGAATGCCATCGGCACCGGCAGCGGCACGTTGACGCCCACCATGCCGACCTGGATCTGGCGCACGAATTCGCGCGCCACCCCGCCGTCGCGCGTGAAGACCGCGACACCGTTGCCGTATTCATTCTTGTTGATCAGCTCTACCGCCGACGCCACGTCAGGCAGGCGCACCATGCACAGCACGGGGCCGAAGATCTCTTCCTTGTAGATGGTCATGTCCGGCGTGACGTGGTCGAACAGCGTGCCGCCGATGAAGAAGCCGTTCGGACGGTCGGCAACCTGGTAGTTGCGGCCGTCGACTACCAGGGTTGCGCCCTGCTCCACGCCCTCGCCAATCAGGCGCTCAATGCGCTGCTTGGCTGCCGAGGTCACGACCGGTCCCATTTCGGCCTCCGATGCCATGCCATCGCGCACTTTCAGTGCAGCGGTGCGCTCTTTCAGTGCACCCAGCAGCTTGTCGGCGGCATCGCCCACCGCCGCAACCACCGAAATCGCCATGCAGCGCTCGCCCGCCGAACCAAAGGCGGCGCCCATCAGCGCATCGACCGCCATGTCCATGTCGGCGTCCGGCATCACCACCATATGGTTCTTGGCACCGCCCAGCGCCTGCACGCGCTTGCCGTGCTGCGAACCGCGCGAGTAGATATATTCCGCAATCGGCGTCGAGCCCACGAAACTCACCGCCTGGATCGCCGGGTGATCGAGCAGCGCGTCGACCGCCACCTTATCGCCTTGCACGACATTGAACACGCCGTCCGGCAGGCCGGCTTCCTTCAGCAGGCGCGCATGCAGCAGCGATGGCGACGGGTCGCGCTCGGAAGGCTTGAGGATGAAGGTGTTGCCGCAGGCAATAGCGATCGGGAACATCCACATCGGCACCATCACCGGGAAGTTGAACGGCGTGATGCCGGCCACCACCCCAAGCGGCATGCGCATCGACCATGCATCGATGCCGCGCGCAATCTGGTCGGTGTACTCGCCCTTCATCATCTGCGGGATGCCGACAGCGAATTCCACCATCTCGATACCACGCGCCACTTCCCCTTTGGCGTCCGCGAAGGTCTTGCCGTGTTCGCGGGTCAGCATGGCGGCGAATTCCTCGGTGTGCTGGTGGCACAGTTCGAGGTACTTGAACAGCACCCGTGCACGCGTCAGCGGCGGCGTGTTGGACCAGGCCGGGAAAGCCGCTTCCGCGGCGCACACGGCGGCATCGACTTCCTCGGCCGTGCCGAGCGCCACGCGCGCCACCGGTTCACCCAATGCGGGGTTGAATACGTCGCCATAACGGCCGCTGGCCGTATCGACCTTGGCGCCGTTGATAAAGTGGGTAATGGTATCGAGATTGCTCATTTCAAGCCCTGAGGATTAGGCCAGCAGCGATTCCGCCGGCACGTAGGTATAGCCAAGGTCGTGCGCCACCGCTTCATAAGTGACGTGGCCTTGGCAGACATTGAGTCCGTTGCGCAGGTGCGGGTTGGCCTTCATGGCCTTGGCCCAGCCCTTGTCGGCCAGCGCAACGGCATGGCCGATGGTGGCGTTGTTCAGCGCAAAGGTGGAGGTACGGGCGACTGCACCCGGCATATTGGCGACGCAGTAGTGCACCACGCCGTCGACCACGAAGGTAGGGTTCTCGTGCGTGGTCGCATGCGAGGTTTCAAAGCAGCCTCCCTGGTCGATCGCCACGTCGACCACCACCGAGCCTTGCTTCATGCGCGACACCATATTGCGCGTGACCAGCTTGGGCGCTGCAGCGCCGGGCACCAGCACGCCGCCGATCACCAGGTCGGCATCGGTCACCGCGTCGTCGATGGTATGGGCGTTGGAGAACATGGTCTGGATGCGGTTGCCGAACACCAGGTCAAGCTGGCGCAGGCGGTCGACGTTTTTGTCCAGCACCGTCACGCGGGCGCCCATGCCGACAGCGATCTGCAGCGCATTGGTGCCGACCACGCCGGCGCCGATAATCGCCACGTTGCCGGGGGCTACGCCTGGCACGCCGCCCAGCAACAGGCCCATGCCGCCTTTGGATTTTTCAAGATGCGCGGCGCCAGCCTGGATCGACATGCGCCCCGCCACTTCGCTCATCGGCGCCAGCAGCGGCAAGCCGCCGTTTGGACCGGTGATGGTTTCATACGCAATGCAGACCGCGCCGGATTTCACCAGCGCCCTGGTCTGCTCCGGGTCGGGAGCCAGGTGCAGGTAGGTGTAAAGAATCTGGTTCTCGCGCAGCATCGCGCATTCCTGTGGCTGCGGTTCCTTCACTTTGACGATCATTTCGGCCTTGGCGAAGATTTCCTCCGCGGTCGGGATGATCGTGGCGCCGGAGCCCACATACATTTCGTCGGTCAGACCGATTGCAGCGCCCGCGTTGTGTTGCACCAGGACCTGGTGCCCGCGGAGTGTCAGTTCCTTTACGCTGGCCGGGGTAAGGCCAACGCGCGATTCCTGATTCTTGATTTCCTTCGGTACGCCTACCAACATGGTTCGTCTCCTTTGGTTGTTTTACTTAAAACCGGTAAACCAGGGTACGACCCATAGGGTCGGACCCTGTCTGCTCGCCTGCTGTTGGTGTTGGTTATGCGCCTTTGATCTTCGTCAAAAATCAAAGGCCTCGAACCAGAACCCCAGGCCGTCGATCTGACTGGGTCTGACCCTATGGGTCGGACCCAGGTTTACCGGTTTTAATCAAGCGTCTTCAACACCTTTCCGAGCTTCCCGAATAATTCGTCGATATGCTTCTTCTCAAAGGTGAGTGGTGGCGACAGCGCGATGATGTCGCCGGTGGTGCGGATCAACAGCCCATCCGCGAAAGCTTTCTTGAACGCGGCGTATGCACGCGTTCCGGGCGCACCTTCACGCGGTGCCAGCTCGATGCCGGCTACCAGGCCAATGGTGCGGATGTCGATCACATGTGGCAGGCCTTTCAGCGAGTGCACCGCATCTTCCCAGTACGGCTGGATTTCCTTGGCGTGGTCCAGCAGCTTCTGCTCCTTGAACACTTCCAGCGTCGCCAGCGAGGCGGCGCAGGCCACCGGGTGGCCGGTGTAGGTGTAGCCGTGGAACAGCTCAATGCCGGCCGGCGCCTCCATGAAGGCATCGTGGATGAATTTTTTGCTGAACACCGCGCCCATCGGGATGGTGCCGTTGGTCAGGCCCTTGGCCGTGGTCATCATGTCCGGCTCGACATCGAAGAAATCGGTGGCGAACGGCGTGGTCAGGCGGCCAAAGCCGGTGATCACCTCGTCGAAGATCAGCAGGATGCCGTGCTTGGTGCACAGCTCGCGCAGGCGTTTCAGGTAGCCTTTCGGCGGCACCAGCACGCCGGTGGAACCCGCCACCGGCTCCACGATCACGGCTGCGATAGTGGATGCGTCGTGCAGCGCGACGATGCGTTCCAGTTCATCGGCCAGGTGGGCGCCGTACTCCGGCTCGCCGCGCGTGAAGGCGTTCTTCTCAATATTGTGAGTGTGCGGCAAGTGGTCTACACCCGGCAGCAATGTGCCGTACGGCTTGCGGTTGCCGGCGATGCCGCCGACGGAGATGCCGCCGAAGCCGACGCCATGGTAAGCCCGCTCGCGGCCGATCAGGCGGGTCCGGGAAGCTTCGCCGCGCGCCTTATGGTAGGCCAGCGCGATTTTCAGTGCCGTGTCCACTGCCTCGGAACCGGAGTTCGTATAGAACACGTGGCCGAAGCGATGGTTGGTATATTCCATCAGCTTTTCGGCGAGGTCGAAGGCGGCCGGGTGGCCCATCTGGAAGGTCGGCGCGAAATCGAGCTGGCCGACCATTTCGCTGACTGCCGCCACGATCTTCGGCTGGCGGTGGCCGCAGGGGACACACCACAGGCCGGCGGTGCCATCGAGCACCTGGTTGCCGTCGACGTCCTTGTAGTAGACGCCTTCGGCCGAGACCAGCAGGCGCGGATTGGCCTTGAAGTCGCGGTTGTTCGTGAACGGCATCCAGAAGGACGCCAGGGACTGCGGCCGGGCTTCGTTCATTTGCTATCTCCCTTGGTGGGTTTTTTTACGATGCTCAAAAAACTTTACCAGTTGGCAAAATCATGATGCAATAATAGACAGCAAGTTAACTATGGCACATATACACACAAGCGGAAACGCTCCAACCGTACAGGTAGCAAAAACAGTACAGTTTTAGAGGCCCGAATGGACGACAGCGCAACTCCCAACTCCGCATGGCCCGTGCTTTCCATCGAGCGCGCGAAGAAGGGCAGCCTGGTTGAAAAGATCGTGGACGCCATCAGCGCGATGGTGGCAAGCCGCGAGCTGCGCGTTGGCACAAAGATGCCTTCAGTCAGGCAATTCGCGAAGTGTAATGGCATCAGCACCTTTACAGTTGTCGAGGCCTACGACCGCCTGGTCACGCTCGGACTGTTGTCATCGCGCCGCGGTTCCGGCTATTTTGTTGCTCGCCACGACGTCCCCGCCCTGCTGCCGCCAGCGGCCATGTTCGCCACGCCGGCTGCCGTCGACGCGCTGACACCCGAACTGTATTCCGGCGCTTCCGAAGCGCTGCCGGTCGGCGCCGGCTGGCTACCGCCCGAATGGTATGGCGAAGACACCATCCTCGACGCCGTACGCCACGCCATGCGCATCCCCGCCAACCGCTTGCGCGGCTATGGCCACCCGCTCGGCTTCCCCGGCCTGCGCCAGTACATGGCGTCAACACTAAGCGACGAACTGTTTGCCGTGGAAGCCGAGCAGATCCTGCTCACGCATGGCGCTACCCATGCCTTCGACCTGATCCTGCGCACGCTGACCAAGCCGGGCGACACCGTCTTCGTGGAAGACCCGGTGTACAGCAACCTGCTGTCGCTGATCCGCCACCACGGCTGCCATGCCATCGGCATTCCGCGCGACGAGCATGGCCTCGACATGGATTTTCTCGCCGCGCAGGCGCGCGAGACCCAGCCCAAGCTCATGTTCGTCAACACCGTGCTGCAAAACCCGCTCGGCACCAGCCTGACGCAGGCGCAGGCGCATCGGCTGCTGGGCTTTGCCGAGCAATTCGACTTCTGGCTGGTGGAAGACGACATCTACCGCGAGCTCACCGCGCGCGGCGAAGCCTCGCTGGCCGCGATGGACGGCTTGCGGCGCGTGATCCGCGTCGGCAGTTTTTCCAAGACGCTGTCGCCAGTGCTGCGCGTCGGTTCGATTTGCGCCTCTGCCTCACTGCTGCCGGAGCTGGTGCGCGTGAAGATGCTGGCCGGCCTCACCACATCGGAAGTGAACGAACGCGCCGCCTACCACGCCATCACTGCGCGCCCCTACAAGCGCATGGTGGAAAAGCTGGTGGCACAACTGGCCGAGGGCCGCGAACGCACTATCGACCTGCTGGCCCTGGCCGGCATGGCGCCGATCGCCAGGCCGCGCGGCGGCATGTTCGTCAGCGCCGGGTGGCAACAGGCGCCGTCGCCTGAATGCAACGGCAAGCTGCTTGCCGACCAGGCACTGAAGTCCGGCATCCTGCTCGCACCGGGAGAGTTCTTCCAGTTGCGGCAACCGGCATCGATCTGGTTCCGCTTCAACGTCGCTTATTCGGACAGCCCACAACTGCGGAACTTCCTGCAGTCCATGAGGAGGGAATATGGCATCAGCTAAACTGCGCCGCGTCATCAACCGCGACCGGCTGGAAGCGGACATCGCCACGGAGGCGGTGCGTGTATTTGCCGAATGCGGCTACGAAGGCGCCTCGGTCGCCACCATCGCGGAAAACGTCGGCCTGTCGAAGCAGAACCTGATGTACTACTTCCCCACCAAACAGGCGCTCTACCAGCGTGTGCTGGACGACGTCCTCGACGAATGGCTGGCGCGCATGGCCAATATCGCCGAGCCGGACGGCCAGCCGGCCGAAGTATTGCGTGCCTACATCAAGGCCAAGCTGGACTTTTCGCGCGAGCATCCGTGGGGATCGCGCGTGTATGCGATGGAAGTGATCAGCGGCGCGCCCCTGTATGGCGAGCAGATTCGCGAACGCGTGGTGCCGCTGGTGCGCAAGGATATCGAGGTGTTCGAGCGCTGGATCGCCGAGGGCCGGATCGCCCCCGTCAACGCCACCCACCTGTTATTTGCCATCTGGGCCATGACGCAGTCCTACGCCGACTTCGCCGCGCAAATGCAGCTGGTGCTTGGCGCCGGACAATTGACCGGCGCCGATTTTGCCGATGCAGAGGAAACCATCACCAGGCTGGTGATCGCCGCCCTGATGCCAGCGAAAGCCAGCGGCTAGCGGCAATTGCCGTGCCCCCCGGCCCGGTTCACGGAGGTGATGCGTTTCGTCTTGCCCCACCCTGCTGGCAAACAGGGTCAATCTTGTTCGCGCGCAACGGCCAGCAACTCTGAAGTCGCCCTGCCGTCTTCCGGATACAGCGCGCCGCCAAAGCGCAACGCCAATTCGACCTTCTCGCCACCCGGCAGCAACAACGGAGCCGCAGTAGCCGCCTGCTTGAAGCGCAGCACCTGGCTCTGGACAATGGTGCGCCGCGCCGCCACGCTCAGGATCACGCCAAATTCATCGACTCCCAGCCGTGCCAGCACATCTCCCTCACGGCATTGCTTGCCGAGCCGCCGGGATATTTCCACCATCACGTCGCGATGCTGCGGGCGCACGCGAACCACCATCACGCCCACGTGGCCGCTGCGCGCAATCGCATCATCGACGCGCACGCGCAGCTGTTCGTAGAAGGAAGAACGGTTGGGCAATCCCGTTGCAGGATCCTGCGTCACTTTGCGCTGCAATACCTGCGCACCTTCCTGCGAAGCGTGGAACATCAATGCTGCGGTCATGTCGGCAATCGCCTGGCCAATCGGCACTTCGTCTTCATCGAACGGACGCGGTTCACGCCACGCCAACTTCAGCACGCCACCAGCCTGGGCGCCAAACAACAGCGGCAGGATTGCCATCGAGCGCAGGCCCACGCGACGGCATGCTTCGCGGTTCACACGGTCATCGATTTCGGAGTCGGTGCAAGTGGCGGCCTGACGCGAGGTCAGCACAAGTCCCGACAGGCTGCCTTTGATCTGCATGCGCAAGCCTAGCTGGGCTTCAGCCAGTCCGTGTGCCGCGCGGTACACCACCTCGCTGCCTTCCACCAGTTCGATCACGGCGCCGTCCGCGCCGGTCAGCTGCATGGCCTTTGCCGCGGCGAGATCCATCACCGCGCCAAAGGCCGGTCCAAGGCGCGCCAGTTCAAGCTGGGCATCTACGATTGCGACGAGCTTCGATGGGGGAAGATCCAGCCGGTCGCTCATCGCCTACTCCTGAACTGGTGTGATCTGCACGCTGGCCACGCGCCACTTTCCTTCCTTGCGCACGTAGACGTCAACATAACGGTAATGGCTGCCGAACGGCTTGCCGTCATAGCTTCCGGTCATGCGCGTGCGGCCGCTCACCAGCGCCACGTCGCCGTAGAAGCGGATATCCATGTCTTCGACGCCGTAGGGATTGATCACCAGTTTAGGCGACGTGATCGCATCGAGGAAGGCCGCCTTGCCGGCCACATCGCCGCGCGCACTGATCTGGCGGAAGTCTTCCGCCATGTTGTCAGCGATGGCTGCGCGGTCCTTGCGGATAATGGCCTTGTCCCAGGCGTCGGCCTGTCGTGCAAGTTCTTCGGATGGCGACACGGCGAAAGCGCTCACTGTGCCAAGCGCCAGCGCAGCGGCAATCATGGTTACGCGAATCTTCATGAGATACCCTATCGAATGTTGTCTTTGCCGTTAAATCGGAAACCGGACCCGGAACACCCTTGGATATTCCGCAGGATAAGGGGCAGCGATCCGGATTGCATGGTCTATGTTGCTGACGTTACGGCCCTCCTGGCTTCCCACAAGTTCAAGCTTGCTGATGTCGCCGTCCTGGTCCAGGCTGACTTCATATTCAACAGGTCCATCAACCCTGATCGGCTCGACATTCTTTGTGATCCACTGCATTTCCATTACGGTCAGCTGGCGCAGCGGCTCCTCTTTGCGCAAGAGCCGGAAGTCTGTTGCGCCGAGGTAAATCCAGAAGACCAGCCAGGCAAGTCCAAACCAGCGCACACGTTCAAGTGACCTCGACTCAGTTTTGGCTACCCGGTGTGTTTCTTGCGCTTTTACCTGCTTGATCAAGTGCGACATATGCTTGCGCCAAACCTCAACCTTGCGCGGTGCACAGGTCAGATACATCAAGTCCGGATACTTGGTAAATACGATTTCCGCAACCAGGATATCGCGCGCCAGGTCTGCAAGAGACGGAACCCCGGTCTCGCGCAAGCGATTAATGACTTGCGTATGCTGCTCGCGTGTTTCCTCCGGCTGCATGCGCAGGAACTTCAGGTCCGAGAGGGCTCCAGCCAGCGCGTCAAAATCATCCATGTAGGAAGGAAGCTGGCGGCCGTCCCAATAGAATATTTCACAGGCGGCCGGGAAGAGATATTCATGTCCTGGCCGCCACCCGGATTCCAGCAGTCGTGCCACAGACGCTTCGAATACTTCGGAGTCCTCCAGATTCAATGGACGCAACGATTGCAAAATTTGCCGAGCCTGCTCCAGCGACTTAAGATCGTTCAGTTGCGCCAGCGCTCCCTCATGTGGCATTTCGTGCTGATCTGGCTCAGGAAGCTCGGTTGCGCCACTCTCGGCCCAACGCAATGCCGCCTCGTAGGCCTCGCGTAAAGCCTGGAACGCTGCCGGTTCTGCTTCCTGGTCTATGAGTTTCAGTTCTCGAGCATAGGCCCGGCGAATCGTTCGCGAATTCGCAGACGCATCAAGGCTGAGACGGTCGAGGAATTTCAAGGTAATGCAACGATCAAATATGTTGGTCAATCAGGATCGGATTGCCATCGGGGTCGATGGCGATGATATAGGCCGGGCCGGTGCTCGATTCATCGGTGCGGACAGCCAGCGCAATGCCGTTTTCCTCAAGCTGGCGTTGCAGCTGGCGCACGTCGGTGTAGCCCGGCACGAGCTGGGCATTGCTGTCCCAGCCGGGATTGAAGGTCAGCGTATTTTTCTCGATCATGCCCTGGAACAGGCCGATGACCTGTTCACCGTTCTTCATGATCAGCCAGTTCTGCTCGATGTTGCCGCCAAAGTCCTGGAAGCCGAACTTCGCGTAGAACTCGCGCGAGGCACGGATGTCCTGGACGTTCAGGCTAAGGGAAAATACGCCGAGTTGCATGCCGAATTCCTCCGCTCGCTTGGACCATGCCAATCTAACATCGGCTCACATTGCCAGCAAGGCCTCCGGCACGTTAGCGCCCGCTCGCTTGGCCGCTTGCGCCACAGCGCGGATTTCCTTTTTCAGGCTGGCCGTGCTGGACGACAGGCTGCGCAGCATGAAGAAGGTCGGGGTATCGGCCTTGGTCACCTGGCGGATGGTGTTCATCGCGGCCTTTGCTTCCGGCAGGTCCTTCATCAACTGCTCGTACTGCGCTACGGCCTGGGCCAGCGATGCCAGCCCTTGCTCGAGCTGGGCAACCGGCGCCGGGCCGCCTGCAGTCAGTGCCTTGGTGGACGCCGTTACGCCGCGCAACTGGGTCTCCAGGGTTTCTTCAACCGCACGGCGTGTCATTGATTCGGACAGCTGGCCGGCACGTTCGCCCATTGCGGCGGCCTCCTGCGACTGTCCGAGGGCAGCCAGCAGTTGCTGGTTGCCGGTCAAGGTCATCCGGCTGGCATCGATAAAGCGCACCATCATTTCCTTGGTTGGATCGTTAGCGCGCTCCATGCCGTTGAACGCTGCACCGCCATTCCCGTTCGACATTTGAGCTTGCGCCAGTGGGGCAGCCAGGGATAAAACGAAAGCACCGGCTAACAAAATACGCATGAACTACTCCATTAGTGAAAGGTGATAACAAAAAGTTAAAATCAATTTTACTGTTCCTCCTTGTTAAAATGCAAAAATTTCCTAGAGTCAGCATTCCATGCCAGCATTCGCCCCATTCACCCTGAACGCCCAGCGCCTGCAATTGCGCTTCCTGACCGCTGCCGACGCGCCGGCCCTTTATCGGATGTATTCCGATAGCGAGGCCATGCGCTACTGGAGCAGCGCGCCCTGGGACAGCATGCAGCAAGCCGAAACCTATTTCGCCGCGGCGCAAGCAGGCTACGAAAGCGGCGACCTGCTGCGCATGGGCGTGGAGGTCGGCGGCGAACTGGCAGGCATCATCAACCTGTACAGCTTCAGCCGCCAGAACCGCCGTTGCGACATCGGCTACATGCTGGACCGCGCATTCTGGGGCAAGGGCTATATGCAGGAAGCCATGGCCACCTTGATCGACTACGCCTTCCGGGTGCTGAGCCTGCACCGCATCGAAGCCGACATCGATCCGCGCAACACCGCCTCCGCCAAGCTGCTGAAGAGCTTGCACTTTGTGCATGAGGGCCATATGCGCGAACGCTGGATCATCAATGGCGAGATCTGCGATACGGACTTTTTCGGCCTGCTGCGTTCCGATTGGCTGGCGGCACGCTAGCCGTTCATCGCGCGACAGAGCAAATCATCCGCCCCACAGCGCAGTCTGTCGGATGCCGCTCCACTGTTGCCAGGCGCAGCGGTACAGTTGCATCATCGAAACGCAAGGAGGAAATGATGAAAACGATTAACAAAAGCGCCAAGGAAACCGTGAAAGAAGTGTGGCAAGCCTTTGTCGGCATCGGCCGCCACTTCGTCCGGACGCTGGACCACATGTCCTGGCCTGCCATCGTCGGCATGTGCATCGTGATCGCGCTGTTCCTGACCATCCTGCCGCTGGCCATCACCCTGTTCATCGGCGTGCTGATCGCCAAGCTGGCCATCAACGCCTTTGGAGCCAAGAAACAACATGGGTAACCGGACCCGCAGCGTGCTCTCCTTTGTCGGGGAGATTGGCGACACAGCCAGCAGCCTGTGGTGGGACTTCTTCGACTGGCTGGCGCAAGTGCCCTTGCGCCAGCTGGTGGTAACGTGGATGCTCGCCTTCCTGCTGGGACTGACGCCCGTGCTGCATCCGAAACAGGTAGCTTTCTTCATTGTCGGCTCGGCCGGGCTGAAGATCCTGGCCGGCGGCAAGCGCAAGGCGGAAATCGAAGCGCGCAAGGCGGCGGCGCAAGCCGGCACCGAAAGCCTGGAACGCCGCCTGGTGGAAGCCCAGATGTCGGCCCTGCAGGCGCAAGTCGAACCGCACTTCCTGTTCAATACCCTGGCCCTGATCGGCCAGTTGATCGAGACCGACCCGCCGGAAGCGGCCAAGATCCACACCCACCTGATCGAATACCTGCGCGCCACCCTGCCCCAGATGCGTTCACGCGGCAACGGTACGCTGGGCCGCCAGATCCAGATGGCGCGCTCTTATCTGGCCATCATGCAGGCCCGCATGAAGTCGCGCCTGTCCGTCTCGATCGACGTGCCGCAGGAGCTTGAAAGCGCCACCTTCCCGCCGATGATGCTGCAGATCCTGATCGAGAATTCGATCAAGCACGGCCTCGAACCGAAAGTGGAAGGCGGCCGCATCGACATCCGTGCCAGCGTCAACGGCAGCGTGCTGCAAGTCGACGTGCAGGACGACGGTGTCGGGTTCAATGCCTACGCCGGCGATGGCGTCGGCCTGACCAATGTACGTGAACGCCTGAAGCTGATGTACGGCACCCGCGCACAGTTGCTGATTGAGCAGCCGATGGATGGCGGCTGCCGTGCCACGATCTGCATCCCCTTTGCACCAGACATTTTTGCCAAACCATGAGCATGCAGCCAAAAGCCACCGCCATCATCGCAGACGATGAAGAACCAATGCGCGACATGCTGCGCAAGCGCCTGCACGAAGCCTGGCCCGAACTGGAGATCGTGGCCGAAGCGGCCAATGGCATCGAAGCCATCGCGCTGGCCGGCCAGTACCAGCCGGACATCGTCTTCCTCGACATCCGCATGCCGGGCCTGACCGGCATCGAGGCGGCGCGCATGCTGTTCAATCGTTGCCACATCGTCTTCATCACTGCCTACGATCAATATGCAATCGAGGCCTTCGAACAGGGCGCGCTGGACTACCTGCTCAAGCCCGTCAACCTGGAGCGTCTGAAAACAGCTTGCGAACGCCTGCAAGCGCGCCTCGGCAAAACGCCCAACAATATCGAACGCCAACTGAGCCAGCTCTTGCAGCAGACTGGCCGCAGCCCGGCCGGCAGCGCGACACAACCCGAGTACCTGCACTGGATCCAGGCCCAGGTTGGCAACAGCCTGCGCATGATCTCGACCAAGGAAGTGTTGTTCTTTCGCGCCGACGAAAAATATACGCGCGTGCAAACAGCACAGGGCGAATTCCTGATCCGCAAGACCCTGAAGGAACTGGAAGATGAACTGGACCCGAATGAATTCTGGCGCATCCACCGCTCTACCCTCGTGCGTGTGGATGCGATTGCCGAGGTGACGCGCGACTTGCGCGGCCGGCAGATGGTCCGCGTGCGCAACTCCAGCGAAGAACTCGAAGTCAGCCGCGGCAACACCCATTTATTCCAGCAAATGTAGGTCGCCCGCGCTCGCTTGCCCCCTGTACGGTGCTAGTCTATATTGTCCTGACTAAGCTGCGTTTTCAGGGAGAGAACGATGACGATTCCAAAGGCCACGCGCGCGACCATCATGCCTTGCCTGCGTTACCGCGACGCGCCCGCCGCTATCGATTGGTTGTGTAAAACCTTGGGTTTCAAGGCCGCGCTTGTGGTCCCCAACGAAGACGGCACCATCGCCCACGCCCAGCTTTCCTATGGCAACGGCATGATCATGCTAAGCTCCATCTTTGACACCGAGTACGGCCGTTTGCTGAAACAGCCCGCCCAGATCGGATCAGCTGTCACCCAAACCGCCTACCTGGTCGTCAACGACGCCGACGAGGTGCACGCGCGCTGCGTGCAAGCCGGGGCGCCAATCGAGATGCCCTTGCAGGACGAAGATTACGGCGGCCGTGGATTTACCTGTCGAGATCCTGAAGGGCATGTGTGGAGCATAGGCACTTATGACCCTTGGGAGCACTGATGGGACGCACTGTTCACTTTGAAATCCAGGCCAGCGAACCGCAAGCCCTGATCGATTTTTATGGCAAGATGTTCGACTGGAGCTTTTCCAAATGGGAAGGCGGCGAATACTGGCTGGTCGGCACCGGCGAAGTCGGCGCGCCCGGCATTAACGGCGGCTTGCTGCCGCGCCGGGGCCCGCGGCCGGAGGAAGGCGCCTCCGTCAATGCCTTTGTCTGTACCGTCGACGTGGAAGACCTCGACAAATCATTGGCCCAGCTGAAAGAACTCAAAGGCACAGTCGCCGTGCCAAGGATGCCCGTTCCGGGCGTGGGCTGGCTGGCCTACGCCAAGGACCCAGACGGCAACATCTTCGGCATGATGCAGAACGATGCCAGCGCATCTTTCGAGGGAGCCTGAATGAGCGACGAACAGGCAATCCGCGACCTGGTCGCGGAATGGACCCGTGCCACCCTCGCCGCCGAAGTCGACCGCATCCTGCCGCTGATGACGGAGGACGTCGAATTCTACGTGCCCGGCCAGCCCATCATGCGCGGCCGTGCCGCCTTCGAGAAAAGTGTGCGTGCCGTGCTGGCATCGCATCGCGTCGAATCGCACGCCGACGTGCAGCAGGTGGAAGTCAGCGGCAACCTGGCCTGGTGCACGACGCATCTGCGCGTGGCGATTACGCCACTGGCTGGTGGCGAGGCCATGCGCAAGGAAGGCAATGTGTTGTCGGTGTACCGCAAGAACGCTGCCGGCCAGTGGCAGCTGGCGCGCGACGCGAATATGCTCAGTTGATGGCAGCCACCAGGGCGGCGTCTGCCACCTGCGTCGGGCGGATCTTGATCAGGCTACGGTAGAGCGGAGGCAGGTGGCTGCACAATTCGTGCAGCGCCTGTTCCGGCATCGCCGGGCGCACGTACTGGAACTGGACCGGGTTGTTGTGCGGCAGCGCGCCTTCCATCGTCGATCCGTAAGCGCCCAGCCCCATGAAGCTCAACGCACTTTCATCCGGCCCGACTGCAAACACGAAAGTGCCGTCTTTCGGGTGGCCCAGGTAGTGCCGGACTTCGGCTTGCATCACCGCGTCGGCGCCTTCCATCAGCTTGTAGCGCAGTTGCGCGTAAGCCCGCGTGCATTCCATGAAAGCGGTACGGATGGTGGAGGTCTGGAGGCGGCCGTGGCTGCATAACAGCAAGTTGCCGAAGGAATCCAGCAGCGCCACCGCATCACCCTTGCCGCCTTGCGCCTTGTCGCGCGCCATGGCTTGCTGCAGATAGGGCGCCAAGCCCGCATCCGGCGTGCGCGGCTCGCAGCGGTAAGTCAGGGCATCGGGGAACGCGCGCTTCAGGGCACGCACGATGAAATGGTCTTCCGGCAGCGTGGCCGGATCTTTCAGCTCCGCTTGCGGCGGATCGATGTTGAACAAATCCATCACATTGGCCGAGGTCGCCTCGAACACCAGCGAGCATAAGGCTTGCGTCGGTTCGGCGATGGTTTTGCCGATGAAGAAAGGTTTCGGCGTAGCCCCTGCCCCGCGCCGTGCATACGACGAGGTGCCCAGCACGGCCGGATAGGCGAAAGTCCGCTCGGCCTGCGGGCGCAAAGCAACCGGCAGCGAGGGATAGAAGGCGGAACCGTTGTAGTTGATGCCGGCCTTGCTGTCAGGCGCTGCGACGACGACATTGAAACCGGCCGCCAGGATGGCGCCCGTGCACATGCAGCACGGGTCGAGCGAAGTCACGATGGTGATTTCTTCGGGCGGCGGCAGCTCGTGGCCTTTGGCACGTTCGGCGAAGTACCAGTCGATCAGCTGGCGCTCACTGTGCGCGGTCGGGTCGTAGATCAGGCCATGCTTGATGACGTTGTTATGCAGCGCCTTGAGCACAGTACCGCTGGCGTCGAGCATCACGCCGCCCACGCCAAAGGTGCCCTGGGTCTTTGCCGCAATAGCTTCGGATGCCGCGATGGCGACCGCTGTCTGGACGTCGATGGCCTTCTTCACGCTTGCTTACTTCTTCAAGTCCCAGCCGCCAAAGGCTTCCGGAAGCAGCTCGGCGGCAGTGGTTTCGCGGACGTCGCCTTTCAGGTTGGCCAGCACGACCGGCAACTGATTGCCGCCCAGTTCGAGCGTAACCTGGCGGCAGGCGCCGCATGGAGCGATCGGATTGTCCGTTTCGCCGACGACTGCCAGCTTGTCGAAATCGCCCGGCTGGTAGCCTTGCGCGACTGCGCTGAAGAAGGCAGTACGCTCGGCGCAGTTGCACAGGCCGTAGCTGGCGTTTTCCACGTTGCAGCCGTGGAAGATCTTGCCGTCTTTCGTCAGCAGCGCTGCGCCGACCTTGAAGTTGGAGTACGGCGTGTAGGCTTTCAGGCGTGCTGCCTTGGCCTCTTCGATCAGTGTTTCGTTGTTCATTTATTCTCCAAACCGGTAAACCGGTGTCTGACCCGCAGGGTCAGACACCAGGCACGCGTCAGGCACTGCTTTTCCGGTTTAAGGGCGGATCGTGCGATAAACGATCGGATTCGCCGCCGGCGCCGCATCCGCAATCGTGTATGCCGCCTGCACTTCACGCACCGCCTGTTCAGCAGCAGCTTGCGTGCGCGCGTGCACCATGGCCATAGGCTGGCCCACTTGCAGCGGCTGCCCCAGTTCGGCCAGGTCGGTCAGCCCCACGGCAAAGTCGATCGCATCGGTCGGACGGCGACGGCCGCCACCCAGGGACACCACCGCCAGCCCGATATCGCGGCAAACGGTCGAAGCAGCGTAACCCGCACGCGGCGCCGGCACGGGCACCACGATTGGCGCCATTTCCAGGTGCTTGTCCATGTTCTCCACCAGGTCGGCCGGGCCGCCCAGCGCCTTGACCATGCGCGAGAAGCGCTCGGCCGCTTCGCCGGAATCCAGCGCATGCTGCAACCTGGCGCGGGCATCGGCTTCGTTGGCGGCCAGCTTGCCCAGCACCAGCATCTCTGCGCACAGCGACATCGTGACCTCATGCAGTCGCGCCGGACGGAATTTGCCGGTCAGGTAGTCGATTGCGCCGCGTACTTCCAGCGCATTGCCGGCCCATGGAGACAGCGATTCATTCATATCGGTCAGCAAGGCCGAGGTCAGCGTGCCCGCGCCATTGCCCACCTTGACGATGGATTCGGCCAATTCGACCGACTTCTCGTAGGAAGGCATGAAGGCGCCGGAGCCGACTTTCACGTCCATCGCCAGCACGTCCAGGCCTGCCGCCAGCTTCTTCGACAGGATTGAGCCAGTGATCATCGCCACCGATTCCACGGTCGCGGTGACGTCGCGGATCGAATAGAAACGCTTGTCCGACGGCGCCAGCGACGAGGTCTGGCCGATGATGGCCACGCCGACGTCCTTCACCACTTCGCGGAACTTGTCGTTGGTCGGGACGGTGGAGTAGCCAGGGATGGAATCGAACTTGTCCAGCGTGCCGCCGGTGTGGCCCAGGCCGCGGCCCGAGATCATTGGAACGAAGCCGCCGCAGGCCGCGATCATCGGGCCGAGCATCAGGGACACGACGTCGCCAACGCCGCCGGTGGAATGCTTGTCCATCACCGGACCTGGCAGGTTCAGGGATTTCCAGTCCAGCACTTCGCCGGAATCGCGCATGGCCAGGGTGAACGCCACGCGCTCGTCCATGGTCATGTCGTTGAAGAAGACGGCCATCGCCAGCGCGGCGATCTGGCCTTCGCTGACGCTGTTGTCGGTGATGCCTTTGACGAAGAATTGGATTTCTTCCTTGCTCAGCACACCGCCGTCGCGTTTTTTACGGATGATTTCCTGGGGGAGGAACATTTTTTTTATCTCTTTCTTTTTACTTCCAAACCGGTAACCCGGTGTCCGACCCGCAGGGTCAGACACCAGGCCAGCGGCTGCCGCGTATCGGTGTCAGACCCTATGGGTCTGACACCGGTTTACCGGTTTTAAACGCCGTAAGGAATCCAGATGTTTTTCACTTGCGAAGCATGCGCCAACACCACGCGCCCGCCAGCCTGCGCGGTCGAGAACCAGTCACGGCCCTTCGCGCCGCCAGTCCAGGTACGCTTCAGCGAACCTGCCGAAAGCTTCTCCACTTCCGCGCAACCAGCAGCAGACCCGTCGTGACGCCAGACAGCATCCACGTCCGCGTGCGACGCCAGCGTGCGCGCCAGTTCATCCGCCGAACCGGTCACGATATTCACCACGCCGCCCGGCAGGTCCGAAGTATCGAACACTTGGTACAAATCGGTCGCCGACAGCGGATACGCCTCGGACGGCACAGCCACCACACGGTTGCCAACAGCGATAGCCGGAGCCACCAGCGAAATAAAGCCCAGCAGCGGATTCTCGTTCGGGCACACGATGCCGATCACGCCGATCGCTTCGTTCAGCGCCACGGTGATGCCGTGCATAGGCGGCTGGTGTGCCAGGCCGTCGTACTTGTCGGCCCAGGCAGCCCAGTAGAACAGGCGCTCGATGGAAGCCTGCACTTCCTTCTCGGCGTTCTTGGTGCCGGTCTGCGCAGCGATACGCTCTGCGAATTCAGCGCCACGAGCAGCCAGGTTTTCAGCGATGTAGTACAGCACTTGCGCGCGGTTATGCGCAGTAGCCTTGGTCCAGCCGGTTGCCTTGTGCGCCGCTTCAACGGCGTTGCGGATGTCCTTGCGGTTACCCTCGCCCACTTCGCCCAGGAACTTGCCGTCGGCGCCGTGGATGGCGCGCGAGTAGGCGCCGTCAGGGCGGGCCTGCTTGCCGCCGATGTACAGCTTGGCGGTGCGATCCACAGCAAATGGATCGGCCGATGGCGTGAACTCGGTTTCAGGCTTGGCAGGCTTCTTGAACGAAGGCGCGGCCGGACGTGCATCTTCCGACACAGGCACCAGGTATTCGAACATGCCTTCGCGGCCGCCTTCACGGCCGTAGCCGGATTCCTTGTAGCCGCCGAAGCCGCACGCAGCGTCGAACTGGTTGGCGGTGTTGATCCACACCACGCCGGCCTTGATCTGCGGCGCCATGTCCAGCGCCAGCGAGATGTTCTCGGTCCACACGCAGGAAGCCAGGCCATACACGGTGTTGTTGGCCAGTTGCACAGCTTCGGCTGGAGTACGGAAGCTCATCGCCACCAGCACCGGGCCAAAGATTTCAGCTTGCGCCACGGCGGCGGAAGTGGAAGCGCCGGTGATCAGGGTTGGCGGGAACCACGAGCCGGTGGCAGGCAGTTCGCAGCCGGCCGGCTGGTACACCTCGCAGCCTTCGGCACGGGCGGAATCCACCAGGCCGGCGATGCGCTGACGCTGGATCGGGTCGACCAGGGCGCCGATGTCCATCGACTTGTCCAGCGGGGAACCCAGGCGCAGGTTGTCCATGCGCGCTTTCAGTTTTTTCAGGAAGCGGTCCTGCACGGATTCCTGCACCAGCAGGCGGGAACCGGCGCAGCAGACCTGGCCTTGGTTGAACCAGATCGAATCGACCAGGCCTTCCACCGCAGCGTCCAGGTCGGCGTCTTCGAAGACGATGAACGGCGACTTGCCGCCCAACTCCAGGGACAGCTTCTTGCCGGTGCCGGCGGTGGCTTCGCGGATGAGGCGGCCAACTTCGGTGGAGCCGGTGAAGGCCAGCTTGTCGATGCCCTGGTGGCCGACGATGGCTTCGCCGGTGCGGCCGTCGCCGGTCACGATGTTCACGACACCGGCAGGCACGCCAGCTTGCTGGCAGATGTCCGCGAACAGCATCGCGGTCAGCGGCGTGAATTCAGCCGGCTTGAAGACGATGGTGTTGCCGGCGGCCAGCGCAGGAGCGATTTTCCATGCCAGCATCAGCAGCGGGAAGTTCCAAGGCACGATCTGGCCGACCACGCCTACGGCGCGATGGCCCGGGAATTCTTCGTCCAGCAATTGCGCCCAGCCGGCGTGGTAGTAGAAGTGACGGGCCACCAGCGGCAGGTCGGCGTCGCGCGTTTCGCGGATGGTCTTACCGTTGTCCAGGGTTTCCAGCACGGCGAACAGGCGCGCATGCTTTTGCATCAGGCGTGCGATCGCGTACATGACCTTGGCGCGGCCATGGCCGCCCAGTGCCTGCCAGCCCGGCAGCGCCTTGCGTGCTGCAGTAACTGCACGTGCTACGTCGACCGCGGTAGCCTGGGTCAGTTCAGCCAGTTGCGAGCCATCGGCCGGGTTGTAGCAAGCGAAGGTTTCGCCCGGCTCGGTCCACTGGTTGTCGATAAACAGGCCGAACTTGCGGGAGCGCTGCTCCAGCCACGCTTGCGCTTCTTTCTGGCTTTCTGGTGCAGGGCCGTAGTCCATGGTGTTGAGGATCTCGTTAATAGTTGGCATGGCGGTGTCTTCTTATGGTTGCGCGTGGCGATGGGCGGCGGAGTAGGCGCCGGTCACATGGTGCTCCAGCTGGCGCTCGATGTCGGTCAGCAGGGACGAAGCACCGATACGGAACAGGTGCGGCTCCAGCCATTCATTGCCCAGTTCCTCCTTCATCACGGTCATGTATTGCAACGCTGCCTTGGCGGTGCCCACGCCGCCTGCCGGCTTGTAGCCCACCTTGAAGCCAGTGCGCTCGTAGTATTCGCGGATCGCGCGCACCATCACCAGCGACACAGGGATGGTGGCGTTGACGCCTTCTTTGCCGGTCGAGGTCTTGATGAAGTCCGCGCCTGCCATCATGCAGACCCACGATGCCTTCGCCACGTTTTCCAGCGTCACCAGGTCGCCGGTAGCCAGGATGGCCTTCACGTGGGCTTCGCCGCAAGCTTTGCGGTAAGCCAGCATTTCATCGTACAGCGCTTGCCAATTGCCGGTCAGGACGTGCTGGCGGGTGATGACGATGTCGATCTCTTTGGCGCCGGCGGTGACCGACAGTTCAACTTCGCGCACCTTGGTTTCCATGCTGGTCAGGCCGGCCGGGAAGCCGGTCGATACCGCAGCGATTGGCAGGCGGCCTTTCAGCACTGCGTCGGCGTGCTGGATCATTTCGTGGTACACGCAGACGGCGCCGGTCATGATCTTGCGTTCCTGCAGGCCCAGCGCTTCCACCAGGTCCTGGCGCAGCGGGCGCATGGCTTTCATGCACAGGCGCTCAACTCGGCCCGGGGTGTCGTCGCCGGCCAGCGTGGTCAGGTCGATCAGTTCGATCGCCTTCACCAGCCAGGCGGCCTGGTACTCTTTCTTCACGGTGCGGCGGTTCGCCAGCGATGCGGCGCGGCGGTCCGCGGCGGCCTTGTTCACGTGGATGTGATTCAGCCAGCCCAGGTCGAGGCCGATGGCCTCGTTGCGCTTGAAGTTTTCAATGATGGTCATAGCAGGTTGGTTCCGTTGGAAAGAGGTTTCACGCCCAGGTGATGCGCGATGGTCTGGCCGATGTCGGAGAAGGTCTCGGAAATGCCGAGCGATTGTGGCTTCACGTTCGGGCCGAAGAACAGCACAGGAATATGTTCACGGGTATGGTCGGAGCCAGGCGCGGTCGGATCGCAGCCGTGGTCGGCGGTGATCACGCACAGGTCGCCATCCTTCAAGCGGGAGATGAATTCCGGCAGGCGCGCATCCAGCTCATGCAGCGCGTTCGAATAGCCGGCAACATCGCGGCGGTGGCCGAAGTGCATGTCGAAGTCGACGAAGTTGACGAAGGTCAGCGACTTGTCGCCCGCCTCCGCCTCTGCTTCCAGCAGCTTGTCGAACAGCGCCATGTTGTCTGGGCCCTTCAACACGCGGCTCACGCCTTGCGCGGCGTAGATGTCGCTGATCTTGCCCAGTGCGATCACCTCGCCGCCTTCATTCTTCACGTGGTCCAGCAGAGTTGGCGCGCTTGGCGGCACGGCGTAATCGTGGCGGTTGGCGGTGCGCTTGTAGTCGCCGTTGGCGCCTACGAATGGACGGGCGATGATGCGGCCGATGTTGTACGGCTTGACCAGCTCATAAGCCTTCTCGCACATATCGTACAGGCGCTCCAGGCCGAAGTGCTCTTCGTGACATGCGATCTGCAGCACGGAGTCGGCCGAGGTGTACAGGATAGGCTTGCCGGTCGCCACATGTTCGTCGCCCAGCTCGTTGATGATGGTGGTGCCGGAGGCGTGGCAGTTGCCCAGGAAGCCCGGCACGCCGGTCAGTTCCTGCAGCTTGTCGGTCAGCTCTTTTGGGAAGGACGGCACTTCCTTCGGGAAGTAGCCCCAGTCGAACAGCACCGGCACGCCGGCGATTTCCCAGTGGCCGGACTGGGTGTCCTTGCCGGTGGATTGCTCGCGTGCCGCGCCGTAGGCGCCGGTGAAACCGTCGCGCTTGGTGAAACCGGCAGCCCACTCGCCCGACGCGGTATGCGCGGCGGCGGCCAGGCCGAGGCCTTCCATGGTTGGCAGGGACATTGGCTTGCCTTCGTTGGCTGCCCATTTGGCGATGTGGCCGAAGGTGTTGCAGGCCTGGTCGCCGTACTTGGAAGCGTCTGGCGTTGCGCCGAGGCCGAAGGAGTCTAACAACAGGATGAAGGCGCGGGACATTTTTGCCTCTCTATTCAAAACCATCAAAGCGGTGTCTG
Source organism: Pseudoduganella sp. R-34 (assembly GCF_049904655.1). NCBI lineage: Bacteria > Pseudomonadati > Pseudomonadota > Betaproteobacteria > Burkholderiales > Oxalobacteraceae > Pseudoduganella > Pseudoduganella sp. R-34. The sequence goes on along the minus strand of NZ_CP184572.1, from coordinate 1,691,643 downwards.
ACCCGCAGGGTCAGACACCCGATACGCGGCGGCCGCGGGCCAAGGTGTCTGACCCTGCGGGTCAGACACCGGGTTACCGGTTTCAGGCCTTTGGAGCCTTGGCCACATTCTCCAGGAACGCCAGAATCAGCTTGATCAGCGATTCCGCGCCCACAGCCGCATACTTCAGCGTCTGCTCGTGCGACAGCGGGAACGGCGACAGCCCTTCAGCCAGGTTGGTAACAACAGAAACGCCAACCACCTTCAGCCCGCAGTGACGCGCCGACACCACTTCCGGCACCACCGACATGCCGACAACATCCGCACCCAGCGTCTTGAACGCACGGATTTCCGCAGGGGTTTCAAAGTTCGGGCCAGGGTACGCGATGTACACGCCTTCATGCAGGGTGATCGACTTGTCCGCAGCGGTCGACTGCAGCAGCTTGCGCAGGTCAGCATCGTAAGCATTGGCCATCGAGAAGAAGCGTGGGCCGAAACGCTCGTCGTTCGGGCCAACCATCGGAGTCCCAGGCAGGAAGTTGATATGGTCGTTCAGCGCCACCAGCGAACCAGCGTCCACCTCGGTGCGCAGCGAGCCCGCCGCATTGGTCACAAACAGCATCTCGCAGCCCAGCAGCTTGATGGTGCGCACGGCGGAAGTCATCACCGCAGGGCCGTAGCCTTCGTAGAAGTGGCCGCGGCCCTTCAGGCAGACAACCTGCACGCCAGCCAGCGTGCCCAGTACAAGCTGGCCCGCGTGGCCATGCACGGTGGAGATCGGGAAACCTGGCAGTTCATCGAAGGAAATCGACACTGCATCGGTCATCTGTTCGGCCAGCACGCCCAGGCCGGAGCCCAGGATCATTGCAACGCGTGGCTGGAAATTGGCCGGCATGCGAGCACGGATGATGGCGGCTGCCTGGAATGGGGTATTGGAAGACATGGAGTTCCTCGTTTTTATATCTTTAGGTGAGCTGGCCAGAACAGGCCCTTTGAACGTACCACGACACTATGCATCATCGTCTATATGTATGGCAAATACCATTTTTCTTTGCCATTTATACGCAAGCGCTATAAATATGGGTTTATTATAGGAGCAGCTTCCGTTTGACATGGAACGGACAAATGTTTAGCATCGCAAACAAATGTTTATAGCGAGCTTTTCGTGACCGATCTCTCCCGCAAGGAACAGCTTTACGAGCTGATTCGTGCCAACCCCTTTATTTCCCAGCAAGAGCTGGCGGAGCAGCTCGCCCTGTCGCGCTCCGCCGTAGCCGGCCATATCGCCAGCCTGATCCGCGAGCGCAAGCTGCTGGGCCGGGCCTATGTGTTGCGCAACGAGCGCACTGTGCTGTGTATCGGGGCCGCCTGCCTCGACCGCAAGCTGCGACCGCACGCCCCATTGCAAATGGCCACCTCCAACCCAGCTTGCGCCGAGGAAAGTTTTGGCGGTGTGGCACGAAATATCGCCGCCAACCTGGCCCAGCTCGGCCTGCCCTGCTCCCTGCTGACCGCCCTCGGCGACGATTCCTCCGGCCGCGCCCTGCGCGCCCAGGCGGAAGCCTTCGGCATCGGCATGGAAGGCAGCCTGCAGGTCAACGGCATTGGCAGCGGCACCTACACCGCCGTGCTGGATGCTTCCGGCGAGATGGTGGTCGCGCTGGCCGACATGGCCATCTTCGACCAGCTCACCCCAGGCTGGGTGGCCAGCCGCCAGCCGCAGCGCAATGCCGCCGGCATGGTGGTGGCGGACCTGAACCTGCCGGTCGAATCGGTCGCCATGCTGATGGCGGATGCCCGCGTATCCGGCGTGCCGCTGGTAGTAGTCGCCGTATCGCAGCCGAAAATGGCGCGCCTGCCGAAAAACCTTCATGGCCTGTCGCTGCTGATCCTGAATCGCGGTGAACTGGAAACCCGCTCCGGCCGCGCCCTGCCGACCGAAGCCGACGTGCAGGCAGCCTGCCACGAGCTGCAAGCTGACGGCGTACGCGACATCATCGTCACCTGCGGCGCCAGCGGCGTCTATCACACGCTGGGCAATGCGCTGCACTGGCTGCCGGCGCACGACGCCAAGGTGATCGACGTCACCGGCGCCGGCGATGCCTTCTCGGCCGCCGTCTGCTGGTCGCTGCTGCAAGACCCCGAAAACCTGACCCTGGCTTGCGAACGCGGACTGAAAGCCGCCTCCATCACGCTCGCCAGCCCGCACACCGTGTCGCCCGAGCTGAGCGCCGACCTGCTCGCCACCGCGCATATCGAGGAGTAAATCATGCACCAATTCCTGTCCTTTTCCCCTGAAGTTGCCAACGCCCGCGCCACCGGCAAGCCGATCGTCGCACTGGAATCGACCATCATTTCGCATGGCATGCCTTACCCGCAGAACGTGCAGACCGCGCGTGAAGTTGAGCAGATCATCCGGGATGCGGGCGCCGTGCCGGCCACCATCGCCATCATTGGCGGCAAAATCTGCGTCGGCCTGACCGAAGAACAACTGGAAGGACTGGGCAACTCGCCGGACGCGATCAAGGTCTCGCGCCGCGACCTGGCCTATGTGCTCTCGCAAGGCAAGCTGGGCGCCACCACCGTGGCGGCAACCATGATCTGCGCGCAACTGGCAGGCATCAAGGTCTTTGTCACTGGCGGCATCGGCGGCGTACACCGCGGCGCCGAAACCAGCATGGACATTTCGGCCGACCTGCAGGAACTGGCGCAGACAAATGTCGCCGTGGTGTGCGCGGGCGTGAAGTCCATCCTTGACATCGGCCTGACGCTGGAATACCTGGAAACGCACGGCGTGCCGGTAGTATCCGTCGGCCAGCCAGGCTTCCCGGCCTTCTTCACGCGCGAAAGCGGCTTCAATGCCGACTTCCAGCTCGACACCGCCGCCGAACAGGCTTCCTTCATCACGACCAAGTGGGCCTTGGGCCTGAACGGCGGCGTGGTGGTCTCGGCACCGGTGCCGGTGGCAGAAGCCATGCCGAAAGACGAAATCGACGCCATCACCCTGCGCGCCCTGCAGGAAGCTGAAGAGAATGGCGTCACCGGCAAGAAGGTTACCCCCTTCCTGCTGGCCCGCATCAAGACCCTGACCGAGGGTCGCAGCTTGAAGACAAATATCGCACTTGTGAAAAACAACGCGCGTGTCGGCGCTGCCCTGGCACGCGCGCTGCAGGAGCATCCATGTCCATCGACCTGAAACAGTTAAAGTACTTCCTCGCAGTCGCCGAAGAGAAAAGCTTCAGCCGCGCGGCCGAACGCCTGCATATCTCCCAGCCGCCGCTTTCCCAGCAGATCATGAAGCTGGAAGCGGAGCTTGGCGTGAAGCTGTTCGCCCGCACCACGCGTACCTTCGAGCTGACAGTGGCCGGCAAGGCGCTGATGCAAGAGGCCTCCGACCTGCTGGCGAAGATGCGCATGACCATCGACACCGTGCGCCAGATCGACCGCGGCGAAGTGGGCCGGCTGCGCGTGGGCATCGTGGGTTCGGCGATGTGGGGACCGATTCCATCCATGCTGGAAGAATTCCAGAGCAAGTACCCGCGCGTGACCTGGACCATCCACGAGTCCGGCCCTACCGTGCAGTACGACGCCTTGCGCGCCAAGCAGATCGACGTCGGCTTCTGGCGCGAGCCGAAGCTGGACGACGACGAACTGCGGCGCGACAACTTGAAGCAGGAACTATGCTTCCGCGAGAACGTTTGCGTGGCAGTCAACGAGCACCATCCCTTGGCGAAGATGGACGCCATCGAATTGTCCGATATCGCGGACGATCCGATGCTGACGCTGGCTCTGGACAAGTCGGCATTCCCGCGCTACCTGATCCAGTGCTGTGTGAACGCGGGCTTCCAGCCGGAGATTTTCCAGGAAGCGCACGAGCCGCAAACCTTGCTGGCCATGGTGGGCGCGGGCCTGGGCGTGACGCTGATGCCGGAGACCACGGCACGTATCGGCTGGCCGGGCGTGGTGTTCCTGCCGATCCGCACCAACCCGCCATCGGCGAACCTGTACATCACCTACACGACGCTGGATGACGCACCGGTCGTGCGCGCCTTCCTCAACATCCTGCGCCCCCCTCCCGCTGAAAACCGGTAAGCCAGGGTCTTAGGGCCGCCAGCCGCCGCACAGACAGTGTCAGACCCTTGGGTCTGACACTGGTTTACCGGTTTTAGTGCGTAGCTCCACCAGCCGCAACAGCATCGCCATCCGTAGCAAGCGCGGTACGGATAGCAACACGCATTCCTTCAATCATCTGCTCCAGCGACATGCTTGCCGCGCCAGGATGGCGCGCCGCCTGTTCCGGCAAATAAGGAATGTGGATAAACCCAGCTTTCACATCGCCGCGGCCCGCAACCGCGTGCATCAACCCATAGAACACGTGGTTGCACACGAAAGTTCCGGCAGTCTGCGACACCGACGCCGGCAAACCAGCCGCCCGCAAAGCCGCCACAATCGCCTTGATTGGCAACGTGGAAAAATACGCCGCCGGTCCTCCCTGCACAATCGGCTCGTCCACCAGCTGCCGCTCCGCGTTGTCCTTGATCGGCGCATCGTCGACGTTGATCGCCACCCGCTCCACCGAAAGATCGACGCGCCCGCCAGCCTGGCCGACGGCAATCACCAGCGCCGGCCGCAACTCATCGATCAGCGCCGCCATGGCCGTATTCGCATCGCCAAACACGCAAGGCAGCTGGCGCGCCACGACACGGAAATCGCCCTCACCCCAGCCATCCAGAGCCCGCACGGTTTCCCATGCCGGATTGATCGGCTCTTTATTAAAAGGCTCGAAGCCCGTCAGCAGAACAGTTTTCATCAGGTTTGTTCCGAGAAACCCCGTCCTTCAGGGCGGGGAGTGAAAGGAGCCGACCGCAACGCGGCTGTTCTCCTTGAGATTAGTGAAATACTGTATAAAATTACAGTATGATTCTCGTCTACCGTTTCCGTGTGAAATCGAAAAACGGGCTGCTTGATCTGCAAGCCCGTAAGGTGAATTTTGTCTGGAACTACTGCAATGATCGGCAGAAAGATGCCTTGCGATTTGAGCGCCCTTGGCTGACCGGCTTCGACTTGAACAAGCTGACTACCGGCAGCAGCAAAGAATTGGAGCTGCATTCTGGTGTGATCAATGCTGTATGCGAACAATTTGCCAAATCGCGTGCCCAACACCGCCGGCCGTATTTGCGTTACCGCGGCCGAAGGTCCTTGGGCTGGGTTCCGCTCAAAGGACGTGACCTGCACCGGGAAGGCAACGCGTTTCGCTTTGCAGGTAATACTTTCCGCGTGTTTTACTCTCGCCCCCTTCCTGAAGGGAAGATCAAGGACGGCAGTTGCTTTGCGCAAGACGAATTGCGCAGCAATTCGGGCCCCGTGAAAAGCTTTGCCAGCCGCGGCAACTGGTTCCTCAATATCGTGATCGAGGTGGCCGAGCCGCCGGTTCGTCCACTTGACCACGGTGTCGGTATCGATCTTGGCTTGAAGGATCTCGCTACACCGTCCGAGGGAGAAAAGATTCCGGCGCCGGGCTTTTATCGTGAGGCTGAAGCTGCGCTGGCGGTAGCGCAGCGAGCCCACAAGCGGCGCAGCATCAAAGCCATCCAGGCGCGCACGGCGCGGCGACGGCTGGACTTCTTGCATAACAGGTCGGTGGAGCTTGCCCGCGCTTTCGACCATATCGCTGTTGGCAATGTGAATGCCAGTGGACTCGCCCAAACCAGCCTGGCGAAGTCCGTGCTTGATGCAGGCTGGTCGTCCTTCCGCAAGATGCTGGCGTACAAGGCCATGAGGCATGGCGCACGGTACGTGGAAGTGGACGAACGCTTCACCACCCAGACCTGCTCGAATTGCGGCGCACTGCCCGATTCGAGGCCGAAGGGTATCGCAGGCCTTGGAATAAGAGAGTGGGAATGCAGCGAATGCGGTGTGGTACATGATCGTGATCGTAATGCTGCGTTAAACATTCTCCGTCGCGGACGTGCGACGCTGGAAGCAGGAATCCGCGTTCTTTAGGGCGGGGGACGTCAAAACAGGAAGTAAAGCAGAATGATATTAGCGCCCAGCAGCGGCAAGGCCGTCGGCACCTGCGCCTTGATCACGGCATTGCGGTCGGCCAGGTCCAGCAGCGCTGTCGGGATGATATTGAAGTTGGCCGCCATTGGCGTCATCAGCGTACCGCAATAGGCGCTGAACATGCCGATCGCCGCCACCACCGCAGGATTGCCGCCAAACTTCGCCACCAATACCGGCACGCCGACACCGCCCGCCATGACCGGGAAAGCGGCAAAACCATTGCCCATCACGATAGTGAACAACGCCATGCCGACACAGTACACCGCCACGGCCACCAGTTTCGAATCGAGGCCAATATAAGTCGTCGTCACCTGTGCCACTGCCTTGCCAACGCCTGCCTCGCTGAACAACAGGCCAAGCACTGCCAACATGTGCGGCAGCACGATCATCCAGCTCATGGCATCGATCAGGCGGCGAGATTCGCGGCCGGCCTGTAGCGGCGTGGAGCGCGTCAGCCAGCAGGCCACGCCGACCGCGATCACGGCCGCGCAGCCAAGGCTGACCAGCGTGAGGTGTTTCGGATCCAGTACAAACAACTCACCAATGTGCACGTCCTTGAGCAGGGTGGAACCGGCCATCGTCACGGCCGGTATCACCAGCGCAGGCACGAACAGCCTGTGCCCGAGCCGCGCGGCGCTAGCCTGGCGCGCGCCGTCCGGCAACACGTCCGGCTTCCCGCTCCTGACGCCGCCGAAGCCAGCCAGCAACGCCATCACGATCATCGCCAGGCCCACCATGGCCGGCGGCAAGCGCTCGCCAACCAGGTAGACCGTCGCATAAAAGGTCCAGAACAGGCCCGTGGTCCAGCGGCGCGGGTTCGTGCGGTCGCGGAAGGACATCAGGGCAACCAGCGCCAGCATGACGCCCAGCAGGAAATAGAAGTATTCGACGCGGATGATCATGCAGCGCCCCCGCCTGTTGGCGCCAGGTAGCGGTCCAGCCGGCGCAGCCGCCAGGCGTGGATGATGAAGGTGCTGATGGCAGTCGGGATGCCCCACAGTGCCATATGCAAAGGATCGACCTCGATACCTTCAGCGCGCAGCACGGTCTGCATCAGAACGATGGCGCCGAAAGCGACAAATATATCTTCGCCGAAGAACAGCCCTACGTTGTCGGTGGCGGCAGCCATGGCGCGAACCCGCTGGCGTTGATCGTCGCTGAGTTCGGGGTTGCGAAGCTGCGCTGCTCCTTCCGCCATCGGCGCAACGACCGGCCGCACCATGTTCGGATGGCCTCCCAGGGAAGTCAGTCCCATTGCAGCGGAAAGCTCGCGAACCCCGAGATAAACAATCAGCAGCCGCCCAGCCGTCGCCGAGCGCATGCGCGCTACGGCCGACTGCGCATGCTCGCGCAAACCAAAGCGCTCCAGCAAGCCGATTGCCGCCAATGGCAGCAGGTAGATCATCGGCAGGTTGCGCGTCTTGACGAAGGCCGTGCCAAGCGAGGCAAGCAGCGCTTCGACCGGCATGAAGGCCGCGAAGCCGGTGGTGAAGCAAGCCGCGACCACTACCAGCACCGGATGCAGCCGCAGCAGGAATCCAAGCACAATCACAGCCACGCCAAGCAGCGGCCACATATTGACAGCAGTTTGCATCTCTCCTCCCCCAAGGAAGGCCACATCTTACCCCAGCACGGGCGAAAAAAAACGCGCACCTGGGTGCGCGTTCTTGGGGGGACTACAGAACGATCAGAAGTTCGCCTTGAACTGCACCCCGTAGGTGCGCGGTTCGTTGACGATGCCGGTCAGGTTGTCGAAGTCGATAGCGCCCAGGGACTGAATACGGTTGGTGATGTTGCGGCCATATGCAGCCAGTTCGTACTTGCCGTCGTTCCAGCGATAACCCACGCGCAGGCCGCCTTCCAGCAGTTCCTTGGCCTTGTACTCGACCGCTTCATACAGGAAGAAGTTGTACGAGGTGCGGTACGCCCAGTCGGTATAAGCGTAGATTTCGCCGTTGCCCAGCGGCTGGCTGTAGCGCAGGGTGAAGTTATGCTGCCACTTCGGTGCACGTGGCAGCGGATTGCCGTTGATCAGGGCTACGGTGCCGCCACCCACCGTCGTTTGCGGATCGGTCACGGTGCAGCCGCTTGCCGGATTGTTGGCGAAGTTGCCGCAAGGCTGGACGAACAGGTTCGGGTCCTTGATCTCGGTATCGTTGTAGCTGGTGCCGAAGGTCACCGCCCACGCGTCGCTCAGATTCGCCTGCAGATCCAGTTCGATGCCACGGCCAGTCACCTTGTCCGCGTTGACCAGGCGGTTCATGTTGATGGAACCGGAACCGGCGGTCAGCTGCTTGTCTTTCATGCGGTAGTTGAACACGGTGGCCGACATGCGCGCACGGCGGTCGAACAGGTCCTGCTTCACGCCGAACTCCACCGAAACAGCTTTTTCGGCATCAGCCTGGGTTGGCTGGGAGGTCAGGTCGAACAGACGTCCCTGCATGGATGGCGCTCGGTAGCCGGTAGCGACGCGGCCGAACAGGTTGGTGTCCTTGTTCAGCGTGTAGGTACCGCTCAGGTCCCAGCTCACGTTGCTCGAAGTGTCGTGCAATGGCCAGTTGCTTTCACCGGTGCCCGGTTCGATCCGGCGCGCCACGAAGTCCTTCTTGTCCTTGGTGTAGCGCAAGCCGGCACGCAGCTTGAAAGCCTCGTTCACGGTGTAGTTGATGGTACCGAAGGCGGCGTACGACTTGGCATCCTGCTGCTGGGTCGCGTACGCGGCGTTTTGCGGGTTACCTGCGGTGAAGGAATCGAAGGAGATCGAATCGATCTGGATATGCTCGTCGAAGTAGAATACGCCGGCGATCCACTGCAGTGGGCCTTTGTAATTGGACTCGACGCGGAATTCCTGCGACAACTGCTTATGGTCAGGAATCAGGTCGGCGGTTTCGACCGGGAATGGAATGAAGCCTGGACCCATCGGAGGGTGGAAGGAAGCGCCGTAGCCGCCGTCCACGTCGCCGCGGCTGAAGAATTCCAGCTTTTCGTAGCCGGTGATCGAGTGGAAGGTCAGCCCCGGGGTATCCCAGCGCAGGCGCAGGTTGGCGCCTTTGTTCTTCAGGTGCTGCTCGTTGCCGCCATCGGTCGGGTAGGACTTGTAGTCGAAGTTGTCGACCAGCTCATTGGTGCCCTTCTTCAGGATATTGGCGCGGAACAGGGTGGCATTGCCGTCCATGTCGCGGCCGTGCACGTTCAACAGCGCGCTGAAGTCTTTATTAGGCTTCAGCAGGAACTGGATACGACCGGCATTGTCCTTGTAGCCTTCAAAATCGGTGGTCGGCGCGCCCGGACGGTCGTTATGAACGCGGTTGCCGCGGTGCTGCGATTGCAGCGAGATGCGGGTGGCCAGCACGTCGTTGATCGGGAAGTTGTATGCGCCTTCATAGTTGCGCACGCGATCCTTGCCGATGCCGACGTTGACATAGCCTTCCTGGCGGAACACCGGCTTGGCGGAATCGAACTTGATCACGCCGGCCGGGGAGTTACGGCCGAACAGGGTGCCTTGCGGGCCGCGCAGCACTTCCACCTGGTCCACGTCGAACACGGGGAAGCCCTTCAGCATCGGGTTTTCCTGCACGATGTCGTCCATCACCAGGCCAACCGGCTGGGAGGCGTTCAGGTCGAAGTCGGTATTGCCCAGGCCGCGGATATAGAAACGCGGGAAAGTACGGCCATAGTCGGACTCCACGGAAACGGATGGCGAACGGCCGTTCAGGAAACGGATGTCCTGGCCGCCGGAAGTCAGCACGTCCAGCTTCTCGCCCTTCAGGGTGGCGATCGCCATCGGCACATCCTTGATGTTTTCAGCGCGGCGCTGTGCCGTAACAATCACTGTCTCCAGCTGGCCCGGCTTCTTCACTTCTTCGGTGGTGGTCGTAGCTTCTTGCGCAATCGCGCCATGAAGGGGAAACGCGCTGGCCACGGCCAGGGCGATCAGGGAGTGCTTGAGGCGTTTATCCATACCCGTTGTTCCAATCTTTAAAAGAAAAGTAACGTAATGTTGCAATGGCGCGAATGCTAACACGAAAGCAATTGCCTTCTCTTACTTACGAGAAACCCTACATTTAGTTGACTTGCATATAAATAAGTAAGCAAAAACGTATTTGCCATACATATAGCGCCTACTGCATAGTAGTGACGCACGAATCCATGCCGTGAGAAGCGGATTCGACTGCAGGAAGATGTGTTTGCAGTTTGATTACGTGCCCAAGAATTAATCAAGGGTACATGTACAAAATTTGCATTTGTGCGTTGTTGGCAAGCTACAAGGTGCCGTGGCGTGGATTGGCGCGAAAAAGCGGAACTAGGCACTCCATAAAAATATACAATAACGATCTTCGACGGAGCCCTTACATGAAAATCAAACAACTTAGCATGATGATCGCCGCAGTTGCGGTAGCAGCCAGCGCAAACGCGGCTGATCCGAAGCTGGGCATCGTGTACGACGCTGGCGGCAAGTTCGACAAGTCGTTCAACCAGTCCGCTTTTGAAGGCGCTTCGCGCTTCCAGAAAGAAACCGGCATCAAATTCATTGAAGTTCAAGCCAGCAGCGATACCCAGGCTGAGCAGGTGCTGCGCGGCCTGGCCCGCAAGAACCTGGACCTGATCGCTTCGATCGGCTTCGCCCAGACCCAGGCGGTGCAAAAAGTCGCCAAGGAATTCCCGAAAGTCCGCTTCGTCCTGATCGACGGCGTTGCACAGGGCAATAACGTCAATTCTGTGACGTTCAAGGAAGAAGAAGGTTCTTACCTGGTCGGCGTGGCCGCTGCCATGGCCTCCAAGACCAAAAAGCTGGGCTTCATTGGCGGCATCGACATTCCGCTGATCCGCACCTTCGCCTGCGGTTATGCCCAGGGCGCCAAGGCTACGGACAAGAAAACCGAAGTGATCTCGAACATGGTCGGCACCACCTCCGCCGCCTGGAACGACCCTGCCAAGGGCGGCGAGCTGGCGCGTGCCCAGTTTGACCGCGGCGTGGACGTAGTGTTCGCCGTGGCCGGCGGTTCCGGCATGGGCACCCTGCAGACTGCCAAGGAAAAAGGCAAGCTGTCGATCGGTGTGGATTCCAACCAGAACCACCTGTACCCAGGCTCCGTGCTGACCTCCATGGTCAAGCGCGTGGACAATGCCGTGTACGATTCCTTCATGCAAATGAAGAACGGCACCTGGAAGGCCGGCGTGACCGCCAAAGGCCTGAAGGAAGGCGGTGTGGACTGGGCGCTGGACGAGAACAACCGCAAGGTGATCACGCCTGAGATCGAGAAAAAGGTCATGGGCGCGCGCAAGGACATCATCGATGGCAAGATCAAGGTCATCGACATCCGCGCCACCAACGCCGCCTGCCCGGCCTAACCAGCAGTTCCAATAAAAAGAACGCGCCGACGGGGAATCCCGTCCGGCGCGTTTTTCAGTAAATAAGACCCGAAAATCCTTATGACGCCAGCAGTTGAATTCCGCAATATATCCAAGCACTTTGGGGCGGTGAAGGCGAATACGGACGTCAGTTTCTCCATCGCCAAAGGGGCCATCCATGGCCTGGTGGGTGAGAACGGCGCCGGCAAGTCGACCTTGATGAGCATCCTTTACGGCTATTACCGCGCAGATGGCGGTGAGATCCTGCTGGACGGTAAGGTGCAGCACATCCACAATTCCCACGAAGCGATCCGCCTTGGCATCGGCATGGTGCACCAGCACTTCATGCTGGTCGAGAACATGACCGTGCTCGATAACGTGATGCTGGGCAGCGAAGGCGGCTTCCGCCTGCGCGAGCACCGCGCCGCCGTCGAGAAAAAGCTGCGCGAAATCTGCGACCGCTATCGCCTGGACGTCGACCCGCTGGCCACCATCCACGACCTGTCGGTGGGCGCCCAGCAGCGCGTCGAGATCCTGAAGCAGATCTACCGTTCGGCCAACATCCTGATCCTGGACGAGCCGACCGCCGTGCTGACCGCCCAGGAGACCGAATCGCTGTTCGAGATCTTGAAGCTGTTCAAGGAACAGGGCAAGACCATCATCCTGATCACCCACAAACTGCAGGAGATCAAGGACATCACCGACACGGTTACCGTGATGCGCGGCGGCCGTGTAGTGGGTGCGGTGCAGACTGCCGATACCACCAAGGAAGAACTGGCCCAGATGATGGTGGGCCGTCCGATCGAGAACAACCTGCCGCGCGGTGAATACAATCCAGGCAAGGCCGTGCTGGAAGTGAAGAACCTGCAGCTGTCCGACGACAACGGCGTCAAGCTGCTGCAGGATATCAACTTCACCCTGCGCGCCGGCGAGATCGTGGCGATTGCTGGCGTGTCCGGCAACGGCCAGTCCGAGCTGATGGAAATCCTCTCCGGCATGAAGCTGCCGACCTCCGGGGAAGTGGACTTCGAAGGCAAGGCCCTGCCCTTCCCGAAACGCGGGGATGCCGACGGCCTGCCGACCAAATTCCGTGAACTGGGCATCGGCCATGTGCCGGAAGACCGCCTGCGCGACGGCGTGATCAAGGCTTTCTCGGTCATGCAGAACACCTTCTTCGGCTACCAGGACAAGGTCAAGAACAAATGGGGCCTGATCGACTTCAAAGGCATCGCACAACGCTGCGCCGGCCTGATGAAAGAGTTCGACGTGCGCCCGGCCAATCCGGACCTGCGCATTGGCTTGCTCTCCGGCGGTAACCAGCAGAAGGTGGTGATCGCGCGCGAAGTGCTGGCCAAGCCGAAGCTGATGCTGGTCGGCCAGCCGACCCGCGGCGTGGACATCGGCACCATCGAATCCATCCACACCCAGCTGCTGGCCCTGCGCGACCAGGGCGTGGCGATCCTGCTGGTATCGGTGGAACTGGAAGAAGTACGCGCCCTGGCCGACCGCATCCTCGTGATGTGCGGCGGCAAAATCACCGGCGAACTGAAAATCGACGAATTCGACACCACCCGCATCGGCTTGCTGATGGGTGGCATGCATAAGCACTGATCATGACCACGAACGATATGCCACGCTGGGCAACCGGCCTTGTCCTGCCCATCCTGAACCTGCTGTCCGCCTTGCTGGTGGCCGCCCTGGCGATCCACCTGATGGGCGAAGATCCGCTGGAGTCGATGCAGATCCTGATCAACAGCGCCATCATTAACCCGGAAGGCCTGAGCTACACGCTGTTCTACGCCTCCACCCTGGTGTTCACCGGCCTGGCCGTGTCGATCGCCATGCAGGCCGGCCTGTTCAACATCGGCGCCGAAGGCCAGATGTATTTCGGCGGCCTTGGCGTGACGCTGGCCATGCTGGCTTTTGACGCATCCCTGCCATGGTACCTGCTGATCCCGGCAGGCATCATCGGCGCCGCACTGTTCGGCGCCCTGTGGGCCTTCATTCCCGGCTACCTGCAAGCCAAGCGCGGCTCGCACATCGTCGTGACCACGATCATGTTCAACTTCATCTGCGCCTCGCTGATGAACTTCATCATCGTCAAGTACCTGATCCCGGCCGGCGAGCAGAATACCGCCTCGCGCGTGTTCTCTGCCGCTGCCGAAATGCCGCGCCTGAACGCCTGGTTCCCGATCCTGGGCGAGACCCCGCTCAACATCGGCTTCTTCTTCGCCATTATCGCGCTGGTCATCTACGGCGTTGTCATGTGGCGCTCGGCCTGGGGTTACAAGATCCGCGCGCTGGGCCTGAACCAGCATGCGGCCCACTACGCCGGCGTCAAGATCAGCGCCATGATCATCCTCGTCATGCTGATCTCGGGCGCACTGGCCGGACTGGGCGCAGTCAACTCCATCATGGGCTCGACCCACTACCTGTCGCTTAACTTTGTTGGCGGCGCGGGCTTCGTCGGCATCGCTATTGCCCTGATGGGCCGCCAGCACCCGGTAGGCATCCTCCTGTCGTCCATCCTGTTTGGCGCCTTGACCCAGGGTGGTTTCGACCTGTCGCTGGAAAAACCGAACATTCCGACCGAAACCTTCATTTTCATCCAGGGCCTGATCATCCTGTTCTGCGGTGCGATGGAATACCTGTACGCCCCGGCCATCATCAAGCTGCTCAAAGCACGCAAAGGTTAAGACCATGACTTTCGAAGATCTCCACCTGGGCTCCATTCTCGTCTCCACCGTGCGCAATGCGCCGGTGCTGATTTTCGCCGCCATGGCCGGCCTGTTTGCGGAACGTTCCGGCGTGATCGACATCGGCCTGGAAGGCAAAATCCTGGCCTCTGCCTTCGTATCGGCTGCCGTCGCTTTCACAACACGCAGCCCATGGCTTGGCATCCTCGCCGGCATGGGTGTATCCGTCGTCCTGGCCATGCTGCAAGGTTTTGTCGCCGTCACCCAGAAGGGCAACCAGCTCGTGGGCGGCATCGCGATCAATATCGCCATGAGCGGCCTGACCTTCGTGGTCGCGCAGTATTTCTTCCAGCAAGGCGGCCGCACCCCTGACCTGGGCGACGCGCGCCTGTTCGACGTGGTGCTGCCTGGCAGCGCCGCCGTGGCTGACGTGCCTTTCCTTGGCTGGTTCTACACCAAGCTGATTGGCGGCCATTCCGTGCTGGTCTACCTGGCCTTCATCCTGGTGCCGCTGGTGCACTGGTTCCTGTATCACTCGCGCTTCGGCCTGCGCCTGCGCGCTTGCGGCGAGAACCCGCACGCAGCCGACGCGGCCGGCGTGTCCGTTGAGCGCACCCGTTACGCCGCCATGCTGATCGCCGGCATACTGTGCTCCTTCTCTGGCGCCTACCTGGCCATCGTGCAATCGGGCTTCTTCCTGCGTGATATGTCGGCCGGTGCCGGCTACGTGGCGCTGACCGCCATGGTGTTCGGCAACTGGCGTCCGGTGTACACCTTCCTGGGCTGCCTGATGTTCGGCTTCTTCGGCGCCGTGCAGATCCAGCTCGAAGGCGTGGACCTGCCGGTGATCGGCCGCATTCCGGGCGCACTGATCCAGATGGTGCCTTACGTTGTCACCGTGATTGTGCTGGCCGGCCTGATGGCCAAGTCGGTGGCGCCGAAAGCCATCGGCGTACCGTTCGTCAAGTCGCGCTAAGCGCACCCTCCTCTACCCTGCGCCGGCCCAGGCCGGCCAGGGTCGCCAACCCCGCCAGCAGCATCAGTCCCGCCGCAGGTTCCGGAATCGGGGCTGGCGTGATGTCGAAAACAGTCTGGCTGCTCCAGTACCAGGTGCGGCTCCAGTCTTCCCATCCATAGCTCCATTGCGAGTATTGATCTCCCGTGCGAAAGCCCCCGCCCCAGCCGGAGAACGCCTCGTCATTGCCCCACCAATTGGCATCGATCGTCAATTGCCCGGTCAACTTATAACTGAATGCCCCAATCTCACAGCGGAAGTACGGGTCGCTCAGGCTCAGGCATCCATCCAGGTAATCGCGCCCCGCGATAGACAACGAGGTCAGCTCCGGCAGGGAAATGACGCCATCGAGATCCATGTCCGTGCCCCGAAAGCCGCCATCGACCCGCGCGTCTTGCTGGAACACGCCATTCTCGTTAAAACCCGTGTAACTGAATCGCCATTCGTCAGCCCAAGCGCTGCCAGCGGCGCAAGCAAGAGCCAGCGCCAAACCAAGTTTGCGTGCCATGATGCCCTCCCTCGTGAAAACCGAGCTTTGATGCTAACAGCAGGCTGGCATGGAGCGAGCCCAGCCGGTATGCCGTGCGCAACACGGATCACTGTTGTGCCGAGGATGCCGGAGGTCTATATTGCATAGACCAAGGAGTTTCTGATGAACCGGCGCAACTGGCTCTTGCTCAAATTATTGCCTGCGGCAATTTGCTCACTGGGATTGCCGGCACGGGCGCACGACAGCCCGCCTATGCAGGTGGTATATCCCCGCTATTTCTCCATACTCGACACCAGCAAGGGTTTCGACTGGGTCGTCTTGCGCGCAGCCCTGGAAAAGACGTCCGGAAAATACGGTCCCTTTACCCTGGCGCCATCGAATGAGCCGGTATCCGTGCCGCGCATGCTCCAGGAGCTGGGCCGCAGCAACGGTTCCATCAACATCATTGCCCGCGCCACCCAGCGCGACCTGGAAACGCAGTTCCAGCCGGTGCGCATCCCGATCGACCGGGGCCTGATGGGCATGCGCTTGCTGTTGGTACGCAAAGCCGACTTGCCGCGCTTCGCGACGATCCGCACGCTGGAAGACTTGCGGCACCTGAGCGCCGGCCAGGGCCAGGGCTGGATCGATTCTGCCGTGCTGTCGGCGGCCGGCATCGTCGTGGTGGAATCCCCCCGCCCCGGCAGCCTGTTTGGCATGCTGGAGGCGGGACGTTTCGATTTTTTCCCTCGCGCACTGGACGAGGCGCCGAACGAATATGACGCGATCCGCAAGCAGCACACGGACATCGTGATCGAACCCACCCTGATGCTGCGTTACCCCCTGCCCCGCTACTTCTTCGTCCGGCGCGATGCGGCCGGCGACAGGCTCGCCGAGCGGATCAGGACCGGCATGGAGATGATGGTTAAAGACGGCTCGCTCATAGCGCTGTTCAACAAACACAAAGGCCCGCTGGTCGAGCGGGCCCGGATCGCATCGCGGCGCATCATTGAGCTGCCAAACCCGGCACTGCCGCCGGACACCCCGCTCCAGCGCAGCGAATTGTGGTTCAAGCCCTAGACTGGGGGCGGCGCGGCAAGAAGGGCAGCACCGCAAGCGCCAGCAAGGCAAACACCGCGCCTGCGCCGAAAGTGACGGCAGGGCCAAAGCAATCCCACAGCCAGCCTGCGAACGCACTCGACGCCAGCAATGCCGCACCGCTGGCCAGGTTGAACAGGCCGAAAGCCGTACCGCGCAAATGCGCCGGCGCAGCATTGGCCACCATCGCCGACAGCAATCCTTGCGTCATGCCCATGTGCAGCCCCCACAGCAATACGCCTGCGATCACACCCTGCCAGCCTTTGGCCGACGCCAGCACGGCATCGGCGGCAACCAATACCAGCAGCCCGATCGCAAGCAGGCGCGAGCCGCTCAGTCGATCCGCCAATTGACCGAACGGATAGGCGCTCAGAGCGTAGACGAAACTCATCGCCCCCATCACCAGCGGGACCTGTTGCAGGGCCATGCCGCGCTCCTGTGCGCGCAAGACCAGGAACGCTTCGCTGAAGCGGGCCAGCATGAACAATACGCCCAGGGCTGCCAGCCACCAGAATTGCCGGTCCAACTGGCGCAACTGGTCGCGGCGCAGAGGATTGACGCGCTCCCGGCCATGCTTTGCACCCGGTTCACGTACCCCCACGAACAGCAGCAACACGGAAAGCGAAGCTGGAATCGCCGCGATCCAGAACACTTTTCTGAAGTCATTCGCCCACAACAGCATCAAGCCCGATGCAAGCAAGGGGCCGGCACAGGCGCCCACGGTGTCCAGGGCTTGGCGCAAACCAAATGCCGCTCCGCGCATGGACTGAGGCGCCAGGTCGGCAAGCATGGCGTCGCGCGGCGCGCCGCGAATGCCCTTTCCCATCCGGTCCAGCAGGCGGGCCGTGGCAACCACCGGCATCGAACCTGCGATGGCAAACAAGGGCTTCGACAGGGCGGCCAGGCCGTAGCCGCAAGCGACCAGCAGTTTGCGCTTGCCAAGGTAGTCGCTCAATGCGCCAGAAAATACTTTCACGCACAGCGCTGTGGCTTCCGCCAGGCCTTCCAGGATGCCCACTGCCAGGCCGCTAGCGCCGAGCGTTCCGACCATGAACAGGGGAAGCAGGCTGTGGATCATTTCCGATGAAATGTCCATCAGCATGCTTACCAGCCCCAGCACCCAGATACTGGCAGGAAGCCGGGTATTCGGTGGGAGCTGGGAGGCCATCGTCTACGGCTTTATGGCCAGATCTTTTGCAGCAGGCCGGCCAGGTTGTAGCCGCCCTTGATCAACTGCTCGCGCGCGAGGGCGGACGATGGCACTGGATAGCTGTCCGGCACGGTCATCGCCCACACGGTGTAGCTCTCGCCGTTGCGGCTGGTCTGCTTGCTGGCCACGCCCACTTTGACGTCGGCGTAAGCCTGCTTGGCGGCCACCAGCGAATCGTTGGCCCATTGCGCGGGCCAGGTGATCGCCTCGCCCTTCGGCAGCGTGACGACCGGTTTGCCGTCGATCGCCCATTGGCTGAACTTGTCCACCGTGCGCATGCTGCTGCGGCGCATGGCGTAGTCGACTACCGTGGTGTCCCAATAGGAGTGGAACGGCTTGGTCGGGTACTTGGATGGAGCCTCGTCGCCAGCGGGGATGCCGCTCTTGGCGCTGGCCGCGGCCAGTGCCGCTTCATCCATCTGCAGGTTGTTGCCGCCGCGCGAATCGAAGATGTTCAGGGAGTCGATTTCCTTGTCGGACTTCGGCACCACGAACTTGCCTTCCTTGTCGACGAAGGCCGCGCCAACATGCAGCGGCTGGTGGATATCGCCGGCCAGGTGGGTCAGGATCAGCAGCGCCTGGCGCGGCGTGAACTTG
Source organism: Pseudoduganella sp. R-34 (assembly GCF_049904655.1). NCBI lineage: Bacteria > Pseudomonadati > Pseudomonadota > Betaproteobacteria > Burkholderiales > Oxalobacteraceae > Pseudoduganella > Pseudoduganella sp. R-34. The sequence continues at coordinate 1,673,164 of NZ_CP184572.1, read as the reverse complement.
CCGTCGCCCTTGCCCTGCAAGGTGGCGATGCATTGCTGCAGTACCTGCACCACGTCATGTTCAGACGTGCCCGCGCCGTGCAGGTGGTATTCGGTCAGCTGGAACGGCACGTCGGTGTAGTGGTATTCGCTGTGCTTGGGATGCGCCGCCACGTAATCGTTCATTTCCTGCGTCTGCGGGCCGCAGAAAGTGCCCTTCACGCAGTCAGCCCAGTTGGCGATCTTTTCCAGGTCTTCTCCCGGTTGCAGCAGGGCCTTGACCTGCTTCTCCGCGTTGGAGCCCTTGATCAGATTATCCGCGATCGCGCCAACGATGCGGTGGCCTGCGTTACCCCAGGCCATGGCGTTGGGGGACAGGAAGGCGCCGGACAGCGCCGCGATCAATGCGAGTTTCTTCATTCTTCTTTGCCTTTGTTCGGTTTCGGGTAGTTCTTGCTGACGTCCAGCGGCTCTGCATACTGCGAGATCCAGGCCTGCTCCTGCAGCGCATACAGGCGCTTGGCCATGGCTTCGTTGCGCATCACCACTTCCATATTGCGCGACAGGTCGAAATAGCCGCCGGCCCAGTTGCTGGTGCCGACCCATGCCAGCTTGCCGTCGATGACCAGGGTCTTGCTATGCCATACGCGGGCAAATGGAATGAAGCCGGTGGAGGCTTTCGGAATCGTTACGATGCGCGCTTCCACGTTCGGCAGCATGGCCAGAGATTTCAGGTGCTGGATGGCAGGCGCCTCGAGGTTCCAGTTGGACACCAGCAGCTTGACCTTGACCCCGCGCGTGGCGGCGGCGCGCAGCGCATTGTCGACGACCGCGTAGAACGGGCGCGTGCCGTTCGGGCCGTAGCTCAATGGCGCGTAGTCCAGCATCGAAACGCGGATTTCCTGTTTCGCGTCGGCCAACAGCGCCGGCAACACGACTTCCGAATCGGGCACGCCGGCCGGGTTGAAGCCGGCCGGGCTCGCGACCAGGAAATTGGCCTCAGCCGGCAGCGTCGACGCCAGGGTGGCGGCCGCGGGCGCGCTGGCCAGGATGGGGGCCTTGGCTTGCAGCGGCGCGACCGTCTTGCCGGCGGCCAGGGCCGCTTGCGCGGACCAGTCCTGCTCGAAGATCGCCTGCACCTGGCCGACGATCCGGGCATCGCTGATGCGCAAGCCGGTTTCGTGGATGTGCGTGAACGCACGCCAGTCGAAATTCTGGCTGCCGATAAAGGCCTGCTTGCGGTCCACGGTCAGGTATTTGGCATGAATGATGCCGTTGCCTGTGAGCTGGCTGACGTCCAGTACGCGCATCTCGAGGTTCGGGATGGCGTGCACGCGTTCCACGGTGGCCTTGTCGGACAGGCCCGTCACGCCCTTCTTGTCGATCAGGAAGCGGATTTTCACGCCGCGCTTGCCGGCCGCTTCCAGCCGCTCGATCACCTTCTCGAACGGCGCGCCCGGCACGCTTGCGATGTAGAACTGGCCGATGCAGATTTCCGATTTCGCGTTGTCGAACAACTCGGTCCAGACCTCGGCGGGACCGCGCAGGTCGTCGCTCTTCAGCGTGGTTTCAACCGGCGCGGTCTGCACCAGCTCAAAGCCCGGGATCTGGAAAGCCGCATGGGCGCTGGTGAAACATGCAGCTAGTGCGGCTGCGAGGAGATAGCGGCGCATAGCCTTCCTTTCCTTACTTGATGCGAATGATGCGCGGAACGGCTCCGTAAGTGCCGGCCGGCTTGTTGTCCTGCTCCAGGCGCACCAGGTAGCCGCGCAGCGAATCGACATCGCGCACGCCGGTCGCCGCCTGGTTGCTGCCCTGGCGGAAAGTTACGAAGCCGTCGTTGCCTTCGGCCAGGAAGTTATATACCGCCACGCGGTAGCTGGCGCCTTCATCGATCGTCGCGCCATTCAGCTTGACGCTGTCGCGCACGATGCGCTGGCCCTTCGGCTTGCGGGTATCCCAGGAATAGGTAAAGCCTTCCGAAACCTGCAGCAGGCCCCGTTTGTCGGGCTCGCTGCCGTTCCATTGCCCTTCCAGCAGCGCCAGGATTTGCGCGCCAGTCAGGTTCATCACCACGATCTCATTCCCGAACGGCAGCACAACCTGGGTTTGCGCCACGCTCACCACCTTGTCGGCACCGGCTTCGAGGGTGGTGCGGATGCCGCCGGTATTGGTGAATGCAATCTGCGCGCCCCATTTGCGGGCCGACGCGAGGATGGCGTCCGCAACCACCTGGCCCAGCGGCGATTCGTCTGCATTCGGCATCAACTGCTTGCTGATCGAAGGCACGGCGATCTTCGCCACAGGCTTGTTCAGCTCATCGCTGCTGCGTGCGCGCACTGAAGCGAGCAGCGCATCCACTTCCGGCATGCCGGCATATTTACCCGGCTCCACCACGATATTGCGTGCACTGGCGTCGACCACGGCGCCGGTCCGGCGGTCCACCACCAGCGAGATACGCGACAGCATATGGCCGAACTTTTCAGCCTGCGTCACCAGCTTGCCGTCCACCCGGCACAGGTAGCCAGTGTGCGAATGCCCGCTCACCACCAGCCGTATGGCGGGGTCGAGGCGCTTGACCACGTCGGCGATGTCGCCATCGAGGTCGCTGCAGTACTGCTGGTCGTAGCGAGCCTTGGAATGGCCGCCCTGGTGGATCAGCACCACGAAGACCGTCGCGCCTTGCGCGCGCAGTTCCGGCAGCAGGCGATTGACCGCCTGCGCCTCGTCGATGAATTGCAGGCCGCTGATGCCGCCCGCGGCCACCAGTTCCGGTGTGTCTTTCAGCACGGTGCCGATGAAGGCAACCTTCACGCCTTTCACCTCATCGATGCGGTAGGCAGGCAGCAAGGTCTGGTTGGTGCGGGTGTCGATCACGTTGGCGGCCAGGTAGCTGAACCTGGCGCCATCCCAGGATGGGTTGAATTTGCACGCTTTCTCGGGACGAGGCGAATTTGCGCAGCCGCCCTTGGCCTGGCGCAGCAGCTCCACGCGGCCGGCGTCGAATTCATGGTTACCGACCGAAGTGGCGCGCATGCCGAGCAGGTTCAGGGCCTGGATGGTCGGCTCGTCGGCAAACATCGCCGACATGGCCGGGCTGGCGCCGATCATGTCGCCGGCACCGACCACCACCAGGTCCGGATCTTCCTTGCGCCAAGCCTGTACCGTGGCGGCCACCGCATCGATGCCGCCAGCCTTGGCGGCGTCATCGAAGCGCGAAGCTTCCAGGTGGCCGTGCAGGTCATTCAGGCCGACAAGGGTCAACTCGACCTGGTTATCGGGACGCTGCGTTGCGCAGCCAGCCAGCAAGGCCGCCAAGGCCAGTGGACGCAGGAAAGTCTTCATCGGAAACGTTCTGGATAAAAGGAGATTGTACAGGTCCCGCTGCTCACGGCGCATATCGGGAAACGATATGTTACGCACAAAAAAAACGGGCCTTGCGGCCCGTTTCTGCTTCATGCACTCAAGCTTAGAACTCGTAGCGCAGGGTTGCCTGGATGGCCCACTGCGACTCGCCCTTGACCTGGCGAACTTCGTAGTCTTCCACCGAGTCACGCACGCGGTACACGTACTTGCCGGTAGCTGGATCAACACCTGCGAAGTCCACGAAGGAACGAGCGTGGCCGCCGGCGGAGTTGAAGCCGACTTCGTTGATACGACCCCACTTCTTGTTCAGCAAGTTGCCGACGTTGAAGATGTCCAGGGTAAAGGAAGCCTTGTTGCCAGCGAACAGGCCAGGGATTTCCTGCTTCACGCGCACGTCGAAGGAGTGGGTCCATGGAGCGAACGAATCGTTCCGCTTCACGACGCCGCCCTTGGCGTTGCGCAGGGAACGGTACTGGTCAACAGTGGCCCAGAAGCGGTCTTCGTTGGCGTGGTTGGTTGCAGTGTCGCCAGCGAAGATGACTTCACCCGAACGCGGCGCCGAAGGAATGTACATCAGGTCATTCGAGTTGGTGCCGTCGCCGTTCATGTCGTTGTTGAAGGTCCAGCTGTATGGCTTGCCGGTTTTGCCTTCATAGAACAGGCCGAAGGTGGTGTTGTAGTTACCGAAGAAGGCCTTGCGGAAGTTGACCATCGCGTTGAAGCGATCCTTCACCAGGTACGAGGAGTTGGAAGCAACTTCTTCGTTCGGGTTGAAGGCCGGACGGGAACCGTAGTTCGAGCCGGAGGTCGACGAAGTCAGCGGCGAAACTTCCTTGGCGTCGGTGTAGGTGTAAGCCATCGACCAGCCGAAGCCACCCAGCAGCGGACGGCTCAGGGACACGGTCGCCAGGGTGCTGTCGCCTTCCTTGGTGTTGGTGGCGACCAGTACGTTGCCGTAGTTGGCGTTGCTGTTTGCCTTGCTGCGGGCGCCAGAGCACTGTGGGCTGCCTGGAGCGGTGCCGTTGGTGGTGGTCAGGCTGCCGGTTGCGGTCCAGCAACCTGGCTGCAGCGCCTTGTCGGTGTAGTACAGGGGGCGGCCGTCGGTACCGATCTTCTGTGGAGCACCCAGGTTCAGGTTCTGGTAGTAGATCGAGTCCTTGGTTTTCAGCTTCAGCAGTTCTGCGCCGAATACGACGTTGTACCAAGGCAGTTCGGTATCGAAGGCAATGTTAGCTTTCCAGACGGAAGGCTGACGCAGGCCCTTGGCCAGCACATCGACGTTGGCAACTGGCGGCGAACCACCGGCCAGGGTCGGCTGCTTGGTCACGTCCGGGGTAAAGATGCCGGTCGGGCAGGTCACCGAGGAGCTGCCGCACTGGATGGTCATGGTTGCCACGCCGTTGTTCTGGTATGGGTTGCCCAGCCATACCGACATGGCCGCGCCCTGGAACAGACCGGCGCCACCGCGGATCTGGGTTGGACGCTCGGTGCCCAGTTTGTAGTTGAAGCCAACGCGCGGCTGGAACAGCTTCTGGCCGTCGATCGTGTTGGTGTTGTCGAGGCCGAAACCACCGGTCTGGCGGCCCTGGGTGGCAGCGGTGCCTGCCACTGGAGCAGCAGCCACGGCAGCGTTCTGGGTTGGCGACTCAGGCAGGTCGGCGTAGTCGACACGCACGCCGGCCATCAGGCTCAGGCGATCGTTCACAGTCCAGGTGTCCTGCAGGAACAGGCCATAGGACTTCAGGGTGAAGTGCGCGATGGCGTCGTTGAAGCTGCGGCCAGCTTGCGGCACCTGCACCGAGAAGCTCGATGGACGGCCGTTGGCGTAGTTCTCCAGCACGGCAGCGGTGATTTGCGCGTTGGTCGCGGTACCGCAGCTGATCGGCTTGTTGCCATTGAACGCGTAGTTCACATTGTTCAGGCAAGCGAAGGTGTAGGAACCGTACACGCCCTGCAAGAAGGCGTTGGTGACTTCGTTCTTGTTCAGGTCGCCGCCGAACTTGAGCTGGTGGTCGCCCATCGCCAGGTTGCCGCCCAGGTAAGCGTCCAGGGTCTTGGTGCCCAGCACGTTACGCTGGCGCGAGAACTCGGTACCGAAGTTCAGGAAGCGGTTGCCGGTTGACACGGTCGATGGCGTACCGGCTGGGTTAGGACCGGAGAATTGCAGGCCGATCGACGGCAGGGTCGAGTTCACCGCTGGCACGGAATCATAGTCGCGGGTAGACAGCTTGAATTCGGTCGAGAAGTTCGGGGTCCAGTCGGAGTACAGCTGGGCTACCTTGGTCTCGATCGTCTTCTGTTGCGCGTACCAGTAGGAGTTCAGCGACAGGCCGGTATTGCTCAGGCCCGGGAACTGCGGCTCGGACTGCGCGGTCTTGGACCAGCGCACCATCAGCCGGTGGTCGTCGTTGATGTTCCAGTCCAGCTTGACCAGCTTGTCGGTGACATCCATTGCCAGGCCTTCAGGGATCTGCGAAGTGCCGGCGTCAAAGCCATACTTGGTCCTGGAAATGTCTTGTGCCTGGGCAATCGCGTCCGGGGTGATGCCGACGTTGGTCATGCTCGAACCCAGTGGGCCGAACTGCGGCGCAGCGCGCGACGATTCCAGTTTCTCGTAGCCGGCGAACAGGAACAGCTTGTCCTTGATCAGCGGCAGGCCTACGGTCGCGCCCTTGGTGGTCTCCTTGAACGGCGCCGGTGCGGTGTAGGTATCGGTCGACAGGTTGTAGCGGTCGCCTGCCAGGGTGTCGTTACGGAACACGTAGTAGACCGAGCCCTTCACCTTGTTGGTGCCGGACTTGGTCACGGCGTTGATGTTGCCGCCGGTGTAGCCCTTCTGGGTGACGTCGTAGTTGGCGACGTTCACCTGCACCGACTGGATCGCTTCGATCGAGATCGGCTGCTTGGCGGTTGGGGAACCGTTGGCTTCCAGGCCGAATGTGTCGTTCACAGCCACGCCGTCGATGGTCATCGAGTTGAAGCGCGAGTTCTGGCCGGCGATCGACATTTCGCCACGTTCCTTGTCGGTCTGGGAAACGCGTGGGTCGGCACGGGCGTAGTCTTGCAAGTTGCGGTTGATCGAACCCTGGATGGCCAGTTCGGAAGCGCTGATCGAGGTCTGCGTGCCCATATTGGTGCGCGAGAACTTCTCGGCACGTGCGGCGTTGGCGCCGGCGATGGTCACGGTCTGCATGGCCTGGCCGATGGTGGCGTCCACGGCAGCGGTTTCAGCAACTTCAACGTAGACGTTTTCACGCTTTTCGGAAACGCCGTTCTTGGTAATGGTGATCGTGTACGGACCGCCGGCGCGCAGGCCGCGTGCGATGTAGCGGCCTTCGCTGTCGGTGACGACATTGCTTGCCGAGCCAGACTCTACGTGCAGCACGGTAACGGTTGCGCCAGCTGCTGGCTTGCCGTCAGCAGCAGAAATACGACCGCCGATGGCGGAAGTCGTGTTCTGCGCGAATGCCGGAGCGGCAAACACGAGAGACAGGCTAAACGCGATTTGCGTCAGCCGGAGCCGTTTATGATTCATCATTGATATACCCCAAAAGAGAACAAAATATTGGTAAATGTCGGCAACATGCTGCTTGCCGCATTTGCGCTTTTTACTAATGTTGCAAAAATAGTAGCCGCCCAGCGATTTTAGGCACCGTTGATGACAAGGGTGCGACAGCTATATGACATTTGTGTGACGACCGGGACTTCCCAAGTGCAGTAGACGTATCTTTCCGTCAACTATGCCTGAAAGCCGCGTTTGAACACAAATTCATTTTCCCTTGCGTATTTATACGTAGGGAAAATAAATTGCCGTTCGTTATACGCTTTCCTGCAATTACCGGGGCTGTTAAGGCGGAATTATAAAGAAATGCACGCCTCTGGAGAATTTTATAAGGTTGCAGGCGGCGTAAGGGAGGCGCGCACTTGTGGCGAAAGGGCCACAAGTACGGCTAAAGAGGAGCTTACTTCAGCGAAGTTGCCACGTCGGCTTCGAACTTGGCGAAACGGCCGTCGAGTTGTTTCAACAACCGTTGTTTATCGGCGTCGGACAGGAAACCATAGCGAATGCTGTCATATGACAGCTTTTTGACCTCGGCGTAGCTGGTCTTGTAGCGGCTGGCGAACAACAGGTATTCGTTCGACAGTGTGTTACGGCTGACGCCGGTATCATCGCTCGACAGCACGAACGGCACGCCGTACTTGCGGTAAATGTTAACCGGATGCGCCTCCCCTTTCACACCGAGGATGAATTCGTTTGAAGTCAGGTTCACTTCCACCGGAATATTCTTCTCGCGCATCTTCTTCAACAGGGCCAGCGGCTGGCGCTCGTAAGCAATGTCCATGCCATGGCCGATGCGGCGGGCGCCGGCGATCTCGATCGCTTCGGCGATGTGGAACTTCAGGCCTTCCGGCGGCACCTGGCCCAGGGCCAGCTCGCCCGCGTGCAGCGACAGCTTCACGTTCGGGTATTTGGCGCTCAGGAATTTATACATGCGCATGTGCAGGTGGTAGTCGCGCATCGAGACCGGGTAATGCTCCGCGCCCACAATGTTCACCGACACCACTTTAGGATTCTGGCTAGCGATCTTGAAGCCGGCAGCCATCTGCGAGAACACGATCGACGGCGACAGGAAGCGCAACACGAAAGGCTGGTAGCGCATGGTGAAGTTTTCATCGTCGATGCCGGCGCTGCTGCTATCGACGTAGGCGCTGTAGTCGGCGATGCCCTTGTTGAAGGCCGGGCTGGCTTCCAGCTTGGCCAGGTAGGCAGCGAAGGCCGCTTCATCGTTCAGCTTGCCGTCGAATTCGGCGTCGAAAGTGATGGGGGCGATCTCGAACACGGTTTCGATATAGCCCACGTTTTCCGCGATCGCGCGCTCTTTCAGGCGTTTCTGGCCGTCATTGCCATTGGTTGAGGCCACGTCGTTAAAGCGCGGGAATGTGGTAAAGAAAGCCAGGTCGGGCGCCAGCTGGTCTTCGCTGTGGTTGTAGAAGTCCATGGTGGACCACTTGTGCAGGAGGGCGCGGTAAGCTACCGGGTCCTGCTCGAGTTGGGCCACGGTCGCGCAGTTCTTGCGGTCGGCAGCCTTGTCGGCCTGCACGCTCCAGCTGGTCTTGTCGACGCAGTAGCCAAGCTTGTCGACCCATTCCAGGTACTGCTCGGCGTAGATGGAGCCGGAATAATGGTGATGCAGGTCGCCGCCCTTCGGCATATTGTTGAAGAACATGGCCAGTTCCGCCGTCTTCGGCGCCGGGCCGGAGACCAGCGAGGCGAAATGGCGCGCGGTGATGTCGGCGTTCGATGCCGCGCCGGCCGTCGGCGCGGCAAAGGCGGCGGATACCGCGGCGGCAAGCAGGAGGCTGCTGAATGGCTTATGCATATTCTTTCCTAGGCGTGGTGGAGGCGGTCAGCCCTGCCCGCGCGCATGCACCAGGCGGCCGCCCGAATAGGTCGCCGCTACGGCGCGGTCATCCCCCAGCAGCGCCAGGGCGAACAGCTGTTCTTCCAGGCTGTCGGTGTTGGCGCTGCGGCGTGCCAGCAGCGGCGTGGCCTGCGGGTCGATCACGATAAAGTCCGCTTCGCGGCCGGCGGCAAAACTGCCGATCGTGTCTTCCAGGTGCAGGCTGCGCGCGGCACCCAGCGTCGCCAGGTAGAACATGCGCATGGCAGGCAGGTAGCTGCCCTTCAAGCGCGCTACTTTATAGGCTTCATTCATCGTTTGCAACATGCTGAACGAAGTGCCCGCGCCGACGTCGGTGGCCAGCGACAGCAGCATGCCCGCCTTGTCGGCCTGCTCGAAGTCGAACAGGCCGGAGCCAAGGAACAGGTTGGAGGTCGGGCACACGGCGGCCGCGGCCTTCGCTTCGGCCATGCGCGCGCGATCGGTTTCGTCCAGCCAGATGCAGTGACCGTAGACGGCGCGCGGGCGCATCATGCCGTAGCGGTCGTATACGTCGAGATAGCTGCGCGCCTGCGGGAACAGTGTCTTGACCCAGGCGCATTCTTCCTTGTTCTCCGAGACGTGGGTTTGCAGGAAGGTGTCGGGGTACTTCTGCGCCAGCTCGCCTGCCAGTTGCAGCTGGGTTTCCGTCGACGTCGGGGCGAAGCGCGGCGTGATGGCGTAAAGCGAGCGCCCCTTCTTATGCCAGCGCTGGATCAGGGCTTCACTTTCCTCGGCGCCGCGTTCGGCGGTGTCGCACAGGAAGTCCGGGCAATGGCGGTCCATCATGACTTTGCCGGCGATCATGCGCAGCCCGCGCTTTTCGCTGGCGGTGAAGAAGGCGTCCACCGATTGCGGGTGCACGGTGCCGTAGACCATGGCAGTCGTGGTGCCATTGCGCAGCAACTCATCGAGGAAGAACTCGGCCACCTGGGCGCCATGCGCCGGGTCTTCGAACTGGCGCTCGGTGGGGAAGGTGTATTGCTCGAGCCACGGCAGCAGGCCGGGCGCCGGCGAGGCGATCATGTCGGTCTGCGGGTAGTGCACGTGGCTGTCGATGAAACCGGGCATGATGATCTTGCCGCGGCAGTCCTTCACTTCGGTGCCGGGCGGCAGGGTTGGCGCCAGCGTGGCGTAGTCGCCCGCAGCCTGTACCTTGCCATCGGCCACGATCAGCAGGCCGTCCTCATGCCAGGCGTGGGCGTGTTCGATGAAGGCCGGATCGGCGTGAAAATGCAGCAAGCCTGCTCGGTAGGCTTGCACGCTGGTGTTTTTGCTCATTGCTAGTCTTTCGCCTGGGATTCCCAGACCATCAGTAATTGGGCGGCGACCGAGGCGGCAATCACCGCCGGCGCCTTGTCGATGATACCCGGTAGGCCGATCGGGCATACCATGTCTTGCGTGCTCAGTCCCTTCGCCTCAAGACGCGAGGTGAATTGGGCGCGCTTGGTTTTGGAGCCGATCAGGCCGAACCAGCCGACCTTGGGGCGGCGCAGGATCGCCTCGCTCAGTTGCAAGTCCAGTGCGTGGCTGTGGGTCAGCACCAGGTAGCTGGCATGGTCGGGCGCCTCGTCCACGCAGGCTTCCGGCGCGTCGGTGGCTTCGATCGTGACGTTGCCTGGCACTTCGGCCGGGAACATGGCGTCGCGCTCGTCGACCCATGTCACGCTGCACGGCAGCTCGGCCAGTGCGCGCACGATCGCGGCGCCGACGTGGCCGGCGCCGAACAGGACCAGGTGCGCGCGCGGCGGCTTGACAGGATCGACCAGCCAGCGGCGGCCACCGGCGTCGGTATGGATATGCGTTTCCTTGTGCTGCTCGTCCACCAGCCGGCATTCCGCTTCGCCGTCGATGGCGCTGATGCGGCAGCTGTCCTGGCGGCGGCGTTGGCGCAGCTGCGCCATGGCCTCTTCCAGGCCGCCGCTGACCGTCTCGAAGAGCAGCCAGACCACGCCGCCGCAGCATTGGCCCAGGCTTGGTCCCAGCGGGAAGCGCTCTAGGTGCGGCGCCACCGCGCGTCCGGCGCGGCGGGCGGCGATCATTTCGCGCGCGATGGCGAAGGCCTTGTGTTCCAGGTGGCCGCCGCCGATAGTGTCGAACTGTCCGCTGGCGGTGACCAGCATGTGCGTTCCCGCCTCGCGCGGCACCGAACCTTCGGCGCGCGCGACCGTGACGAGTACCGCCGGTTCCCCGGCTGGCGTCAACCAGTCAGCCATTTCAGCCTGCCGCAGAAGGTGATTCGCCTTCGACTGCCGCGATGGCGCGCAGGATTTCTTCGCTGGTCGCAGGGGCGTTCAGCGGAGGATTGACGCGATGCCCGCCAACTGCGGAAATCGCATCGCGGATGGCAAAGAATACCGAGAACGGCAGCAGCAGCGGCGGTTCGCCCACCGCTTTCGAGCGATGGATCGAATCCTCCACATTGCGGTTCTGGAACAGCTTGACGCGGAAGTCTTCCGGGCAATCGGAAATGCCGGGAATCTTGTAAGTGGACGGCGCATGCGTCATCAGCTTGCCGGCACCGTTCCACCACAGCTGCTCGGTAGTCAGCCAGCCCATGCCCTGGATGAAGGCGCCTTCCACCTGGCCGATATCGATGGCCGGGTTCAGCGACTGGCCGGCATCGTACAGCGCGTCGGCGCGCAGCAGCTTCCACTCGCCGGTCAGCGTGTCGACCACCACTTCCGACACGGCGGCGCCGTAAGCGTAGTAGGAGAATGGGTGGCCGCTCATGGTCTTCGGGTCCCAGTGCAGGTTCGGCGTCGCATAGTAGCCGTCGGACCAGAGCTGCACGCGGGCCAGGTAAGCCTTCTGCACCAGCGCTTCGAACGGCACGCTCTGGCCGTTCACGTGGATTTCGTTGGCGAAGAAGCGCACATCGGCCGCCTCGCCGCCCAGCGTTTTCGCGGCAAACGCCGCCAGCCGCTCGCGGATCTGGCGCGCCGCATCCTGCGCCGCCTTGCCGTTCAGGTCCGCGCCGGTGGACGCCGCCGTGGCCGAGGTATTCGCCACCTTGCTGGTATCGGTTGCCGTGATGCGCACGCGTTCCAGGTCGAGGCCCAGTTCGTGCGCGACCACCTGCAGCACCTTGGTGTTGATGCCCTGCCCCATCTCGGTGCCGCCATGGTTGACCAGCACCGAGCCGTCGACATAGACGTGCACCAGCGCGCCCGCCTGGTTCAGGTGAGTGACATTGAAGGCGATGCCGAATTTGACCGGCGTCAGCGCCACGCCGCGCTTCAGCACCGGGCTGCTTGCGTTGTACGCGGCCACCGCAGCGCGGCGTGCGCGGTATTCGCTGCTTTGCTCCAGCTCCGCCACCAGCTCGTGGATGACGTTATCGACGATCACCTGGCCATAAGGCGTTTCGTTGCGCTCGGTCTTGCCGTAGAAGTTGAGACGGCGGATATCCAGCGGGTCCTGTCCCAGGTTGCGCGCGATTTCGTCGATCACGTATTCGATGGCGATGGCGCCCTGCGGGCCGCCGAAGCCGCGGAAAGCGGTGTTCGACTGGGTATTGGTCTTGCCGCAGGCGGCATGGATTTCAACGTCAGACAGGTAGTAGGTATTGTCGAAGTGGCAGACGGCGCGCGTGGCAACAGGCCCTGACAGGTCGGCCGAGTAGCCTGCGCGCGAAGTCATGTCGACCCTGGCAGCCACGATGCGGCCCGCGTCGTCGTAGCCCACTTCGTACTCGTAGTAGAAGCAGTGGCGCTTGCCGGTGACCATCATGTCGTCATCGCGGTCGGCGCGTAGCTTGACCGGCTTGCCGGTGCGCGTCGCCGCGATCGCCGCCGCGGCGGCCCACAGCGCGGACTGCGATTCCTTGCCGCCAAATCCGCCTCCCATGCGGCGGCATTCCACCGTCACATGGTGCGAATGCAGGCCGAGCGCATGCGCCACCACGTGCTGCATTTCGCTCGGGTGCTGGGTCGAGCATTGCACCAGCATGCCCTTGCCCTCTTTCGGGATGGCATAGGCGATCTGGCCTTCAAGGTAGAACTGTTCCTGGCCGCCGACGTACAGCTGGCCCTTGACCGTGTGTGGCGCCTTCTCGAACGCAGCCTGCGCATCGCCGCGCAGCAGCTTCATTGGCGGCAGCACGTAGGAGGCGGCAGCCTTGGCCTGCTGCGGCGTCAGGATGGCCGGCAGCTCTTCGTAGCCGACCACGCCGCGCTTGGCGGCACGGCGGGCGTTGGCATGCGAGTCGGCGACCACGATGAAGATCGGCTGGCCGACATACTGCACCAGGCCATCGGCCAGGATCGGGTCGTCGTGGATGATCGGACCGCAGTCATTGGTGCCCGGGATGTCGGAGGCTGTGTACACCGCGACCACGCCAGGTGCGGCGCGCACGGCGTCCAGGTCCAGCGAAGTAATGCGGGCATGGGCCTTGGACGACAGGCCGAGCGCTGCATGCAGGGTACCGCGAACTTCGGGAATATCGTCGGTATAGGTCGCCTGGCCCAGCACATGCAGCTCGGCCGATTCATGCTTGCGCGGAATGCCGACGCCGGTCCAGGTGGCGGCCTTCAGTTCAGGAGTGACGGGATGGTTCATGCTGGCTCCTTCATTCTTTCTCCATTACGCACTGACAGCGAAGGCGTTGACGGCATCGGCCGCCAGCGGCGCATCATTGCGCGTCTCGAGCCAGAAGCGGCGCAGCAGGTTCTGCGCGGTCTTCATCCGGTATTCACTGCTGGCACGCATATCGCACAAAGGCGCATAGTCGCGCGCCAGTGCGCCCATGGCGTCGGCGAGCGCGGCCTCGTTCCAGGCGCGCCCGTTCAGCGCCGCTTCCGCCTGCGCCGCCCGCCTAGGGGTGGCGGCCATGCCGCCAAAGGCGATGCGCGCCTCGGCAACCGCCTCGCCGTCCATGCGCAAGGCGAAGGCCGCGCAGACGGCGGAAATGTCCTGGTCGAAGCGCTTGGCCAGCTTGTACGTGCGGAAGCGCACGTCCTCGCTCGGCAGGGGCACGCGTACTGCCTGCACGAATTCGCCAGGCTGCAAGTCCTTCTTCATGTAATCGAGGTAGAAGTCTTCCAGCGCCAGCACGCGCTCGCCGGCCGCGCCGCACAGCACCACTTGCGCGCCGAGGGCGATCAGCCATGGCATGGAATCGCCAATCGGCGAGCCGTTGGCGACGTTGCCGCCCAAGGTACCTGCATTGCGGATCGGCAGGGAGGCAAAGCGCTGGCGCAGCTCGCCCAGTTCGTTCGGGTAGTGCTGGCACAGGGCGTCGTAGGCGTCTTCCAGCGAAACGCCGGCACCGATTTCGATGGAACCTTCGTCCACCCGCAGCACCTTCAATGCATCGACGTGGCCGAGGTAAATGATGTCGCCCAGGTCGCGCATCTGCTTGGTGACCCACAGGCCGACGTCGGTGGAACCGGCCAGCAGCACGGCGGACGGATTGGCCGCACGCAGCTGGATCAGCTCATCGAGGGTGCGCGGGGCCAGGAAAGTCTGGCCATGTGCGCTGTAGACAGCCAGCGCATCGCGCTTGAGTGCTTCGAGCTGCTCCGCCACGCGAGCCGCGTCGAATTCAACGTTCGGCAATTCGACCATGCGCTGGGCAGCGTCGATGATCGGGCGGTAGCCGGTGCAGCGGCACAGGTTGCCGGACAGGCAGTCGTCGATTTCCTTGCGCGAGGCACATTGGCCTTCTTTTTTCAGGTACAGGCCCCACAGCGACATGGCAAAGCCCGGCGTACAGAAGCCGCATTGCGAGCCATGGCATTCGACCAGCGCCTGCTGCACCGGATGCAGGGCGCCGTTGGCCTGCTGCAGGTCTTCCACGGTAAACAGAGCCTTGCCGTCCAGCGTAGGGGTGAGCTGGATGCAGGAATTGACCGCTTTCAGCTCCAGCTTGCCGTCGACCACGCTGCCCAGCACCACGGTGCAGGCGCCGCAATCGCCTTCGGCGCAGCCTTCCTTGGTGCCGGTGCAGTGCAAGTCTTCGCGCAGGTGCTGCAGCACAGTCTGCGTTGGGGCAGCGTCTCGTACTTCATGCACGGCGCCGCGGTAGTAAAAGCGGATCGGTTCTGACATCTTGTCCTCGCAGGTCTCCTAGCTTGCAAGATAACATTACCGCACCCCATCCATATATGAAATCCCTGATTTTGAATATCAGGCGTTTCGCATATAAGGATGGTGCTTGTGCCAGTGCTCGGCAATGTCGATGCGGCGCGTGATCCACACCTTGTCATGGCTTTGCACGTAGTCGAGGAAGCGCGCCAGGGCGGCAGCGCGCGCCGGACGGCCCACCAGGCGGCAATGCAGGCCGATCGACAGCATTTTCGGCTGGTTCAGGCCATCCGGGTCCCCTTCCTTATAGAGTACGTCGAATGCGTCCTTGAGGTAATCGAAGAATTGCGTGCCGCTGTTAAAGCCTTGCATGGCGGCAAAGCGCATATCGTTGGTATCCAGGGTGTACGGCACGATCAGTTGCGGCGTCACGGCCGGCTTGCCGTCGGCACCGGTGTGCGCCACTTCCTGCCAGAACGGCAGGTCGTCGCCGTAATAGTCGGCGTCATAGCGGAAGCCGCCATGCTCGACCACCAGCCGGCGCGTATTCGGCGAATCGCGGCCTGTGTACCAGCCCAGCGGGGCGCTGCCGGTCAGCTCCTTGATGATCTGCACCGCTTCCTTCATATGGGCGCGCTCGGTCTCCTCGTCCATGTTCTGGTAAGTGATCCAGCGCAGGCCGTGGCAGGCAATCTCATGGCCCAGCTCCTGGAAGGCGGCCACCGCTTCAGGGTGGCGCTGCAGCGCCATCGACACGCCGAAGATGGTCAGCGGCAGCTTGCGCTCCTCAAACATGCGCAGGAGCCGCCACAGGCCGGCGCGCGAACCGTACTCATAGATCGATTCCATGCTCATATGGCGGTTCGGGAAAGCGGCCGCGCCGATGATCTCAGACAGGAAGGTCTCCGAGGCGGGGTCGCCGTGCAGAACGCTATTCTCGCCGCCCTCTTCGTAGTTCAGCACGAATTGCAGGGCCACGCGGGCCTGGCCTGGCCATTGTGGATGGGGTGGATTGCGGCCGTAGCCGACGAGGTCGCGCGGGTAATTGCTCATGACAGGTCCGGGATTAAAGGTATATGCGCAATAATATATTGGCGTTATGGCACCGGTATATGATCTGCCGGATAAGCAAAATAAGGAATGCAAAATGGGAAAACTGAGCACTCACGTCCTCGATACCGCCAACGGACGTCCCGCCGCCGGCGTGCATGTGGCGCTGTATGCGCTGGCCGGCAGCGCCCGCACGCTATTGAAGGAGGATGTGACCAATGCCGATGGCCGCTGCGGCGCGCCGCTGCTGGAGGGCGACACCATGCAGCCTGGCCGGTATGAGCTGGTGTTCGGCGCGGGAGACTATTTCGCGGCGCTCGGCGTGGACTTGCCTGCGCCGCGCTTCATCGACCAGGTGACGATCGCCTTCGGCATCGCCCATGCGGACCAGAACTACCACGTTCCGCTGGTGGTGTCGCCGTGGGCCTATTCGACCTACCGCGGCAGCTAGTCCACTATCCGCGCAGCATGACGGCGCGCTCGCCGCGCCGCGCTTTCCGCTGCAGCTGCACCAGGCCGTACAGCAAGGCTTCCGGCGTCGGCGGGCAGCCGGGCACGTAGACGTCGACCGGCACGATACGGTCGCAGCCGCGCACCACGGAATACGAATAGTGGTAATAGCCGCCGCCATTGGCGCAGGAACCCATCGACACCACATAGCGCGGTTCGGCCATCTGATCGTATACCTTGCGCATGGCGCGCGCCATCTTGTTGGTCAGGGTGCCAGCGACGATCATCAGGTCGGCCTGGCGCGGCGAAGGCCGCGGGCACATGCCGAAACGGTCCATGTCGTAGCGCGCTGACGCGGCTTCCATCATTTCCACCGCACAGCAGGCCAGGCCGAAGCTCAGGTACCACAGGCTGTTGGTGCGGACCGTTTCCATCAGCGCGTCCAGCGAAGTGAGCACGTAACCGTCGCGCTCCAGAGTAGCTTCCAGTTCCATTTCATTCCCCTTTCGTAGCGTCGCCACGGTACCGGGGAAGGAGGGAAAAATATTGTACGGAGGCGACATGCGCCGCGGCTGTCAGTCCCCGCGCGTGACGATGGCGCGCGAAGCCTCGTCATAACGCATCAGGCGCATGGTCCCGCTGGCGTCGGCAGCCGCTTCCAGCAGCGCCTTGGGCGCCATGCCGGTGTACTGGATGAAATCACGCACCATATGGGCCTGGTCATGATAACCGCAGTCGACGGCGAGCCGGGTCAGGCCGCCGTGCCGCGGCGGCGCGGCGATCATGCTCGACAAGGCACGGATATAGCGCAGCATGCGCTTGCCATCGCGCAGGCTCTGGCCGTAGCTGGCCATCACGCGACGCTCCAGCTGGCGCACGCTGATGCCGACACGGGTGGCGATTTCGTCGGCAGGCAGGGCCATCAGCAGCGGCGGCAAGGTGAATGGTTGCGCGCCGCGCCTGAAGCCGGCTTCGCGCACTGCCAGCCGCCGCGTCAGCCAATCAGCCATCAGGGCAACCCAGCCGGCGCTGTCGCCGCCGGCGCGCAGCCCCTCCTCCAGCGCGCAAGTGCCGCTCCAGTCGGGCGCGGCATCGGCCAGCAGCACCACGGCGTCGCGCAGTTCGCCGGGAGGCACGTCCAGCAGGCGGCCCAGCTGGCCCACGTCGATCACCGCGCTGATGAAGGTGGTGCCGGGCTCCCAGACCGCCGGCGTATGCGCAGACATCGGCCCGGTGATGAAGGGGGCGGTCTGCAGCCGCTCGCGCCCGTCCACGCCGCTGAAGCGCGAGCCGCCGCGGACGAAGAAGGTAATCATGGGGCAGGGAGAGGCCGGCACCAGCACCGCGCCCGGGCTGTTTCTTTCGACATGAAAATAGCGCACCACCCCCGCCAGCTGCGGCGGCGGAACCAGGGCCAGGCGCATCGGCGCCAGAATTGCATCCACGTCACGCATGGCCAGCATTATAGGGGGCTTCGCCCAGGCGTGCTGGCCGCGGCGACGACGCGGCCGGGGCCAGCGCCATGTTAGAATCGTCCCCTTACTGACTCGTCATTACGACCCTTGGATACCGTTCCCTTGTGGGCGCAATTTGCCGTCCTCGCCTTCCTGATCCTCGCCTCGGCCTTCTTTGCCATGGCCGAAACTGCCCTGATGGCGGCCAATCGCTTCCGCCTGCGCCACCAGGCCAAACGCGGCAGCCGCCGCGCCATCGCTACCCTGTGGCTGCTCGAACGCACCGAACAATTGCTGTCGCTGGTCCTGGTCGCCAACACCCTGATCAACGCCATGGCCATTGCCCTCGCCACGGCCATCGCCATTACCCAGTTCGGGCTGGAGCAGCACGTGATCCTGCTGTCGACCGTGATCGTGGTGTTCATCCTGATCGTGCTGGCCGAAATCTCGCCCAAGATCGTCGGCGCCCGCTATGCCGACCAGATCGTGCTGCCTGCTTCGCTGGTGCTGCGCCCGCTGCTGTCGGTCTCCAAGCCATTGCTGTGGTTCGTGCACCTGTTCGTCAATACCTGGCTGCGCCTGTTCCGCATCAAGCCCACTGGCCAGATCCAGGAAGGCAATCTGTCACCGGACGAGTTGCGTTCGGTGCTGCTGGAAAACGGCAGCTTCATCCCGAAAAAGCACAAGAGCATCCTGCTCAACCTGTTCGACCTCGACACCATCTCAGTGGAGGACATCATGACCCCGCGCGCCCACATCGAGGCGCTGGACCTGGCCATGCCGGTGGACGACATCAAGTCCCAGCTCACCACCTGTTTCCACAACAAGCTGCCGGTCTATGACGGCGAGATCAACCGGATCGTCGGCATCCTGCACGTGCGCAAGGCCATCGCCCTGCTGAACGAGCAGGACGAACTGACGGTCGAACATTTCCGCAAGCTGCTATCCGAACCCTTCTTCGTCCCGCAGGACACGCCGGCCTTCGCCGCCCTGCAGAACTTCCAGGAGAACAAGGAGCGCCTGGCCATCGTGGTCGACGAGTACGGCGAGGTGCAGGGCCTGGTCACGCTGGACGACATCATCGAGGAAATGATCGGCGAATTCACCACCTCCACCCCAAGCGCAGCGCGGGCCGACAGCTTCGGCTGGGACGAGCACGGCGAATGCCTGCTGGAGGGCAGCACGGCATTACGTGACATTAACAAGCGTCTGGGTTTAAACTTTCCGCTTGATGGGCCCAAGACGTTGAACGGCATGCTGTTAGAAGTATTGCAAGACATTCCCGATGCCCCCATTTCCATCAAAGTGGTCGATTGCATCGTGGAAGTGGTGCAAGCACAAGACCAGGCCATTAAAGTAGTGAAATTGCGACGTCCGGAGTTCCGCCAGGCAGAGTGAACCGTGCGGACCTTTACAAAAATGATGCCTACAGGCATCATCCGGAGACTCACTCTTTATTAATATTCTGATAGTGCGCTCCTATGGCAGCAGTCCAACCCACCTCGGCGTCTGGTTCCCCTATGTCGGGACTGGCCCGGGCCCTGATGCAAGCGGGGCGTCTTACCCCGCCGCAAGCGGACGCGCTGAACAAGAAGGCTATTGCCGAAAAGTCAACGTTTATTGATGTACTGCTGGCTGGCGGTACCATCAACGCGCGCGACTTGGCCGCCTTCTGTGCCGAAACGTTTGCCTACCCGCTGCTCGACCTGAGCGCCATCAACCCCGAAATCCTGCCGCCCAAGGCCATCGATACCCGCCTGATGGCAACCCAGCGCGTGATTCCGCTGGCCAAGCGCGGCAACAAGATGTCGGTGGCGCTGTCCGACCCGACCAATATCCAGGCCCTGGACCAGATCAAGTTCCAGGCCGAATCGACCGTGGAACCGGTCATTGTGCAGCACGACGTGCTGCTCAAGCTGCTGGAAACCCTGACCAAGAGCTCGACCCAGACCGTCCTCGAGATGACGGGCGACGACGCCGAAATCGAGTTCGCCGAAGAGGAAAGCGCGTCCCAGGCGCAGGGCGCTGGTGCCGACGCCGAGGTGGAAGACGCGCCGATCGTGCGTTTCCTGAACAAGATGCTGATGGATGCGGTCAATATGGGCGCGTCCGACTTGCACTTCGAGCCTTATGAGAAGTTTTACCGCATCCGTTTCCGGGTCGATGGCAACCTGATCGAACACGCCCAGCCGCCGACCTCGATCAAGGACAAGCTGGTGTCCCGCATCAAGGTGCTGTCCAAGCTCGACATCTCGGAAAAGCGCGTGCCGCAGGATGGCCGCATGCGCCTGATCGTGTCGTCCACCAAGACCATCGACCTGCGCGTGTCGACCTTGCCGACCCTGTTCGGCGAAAAGACCGTGATGCGTATCCTGGATGCCACCCAGGCCCAGATGGGCATCGATTCGCTCGGCTACGACCCGGACCAGAAGGAGATCCTGCTGGACGCCGTGCACCGCCCTTACGGCATGGTGCTGGTGACCGGCCCGACCGGCTCGGGCAAGACGGTGTCGCTGTACACCTGCCTGAACATCCTGAACAAGCCCGGCATCAATATCTCGACCGCCGAAGACCCGGCCGAGATCAACCTGCCCGGCGTCAACCAGGTCAACGTCAACGACCGGGCCGGCCTGACCTTCCCGGTGGCGCTGAAAGCTTTCCTGCGCCAGGATCCTGACATCATCATGGTCGGCGAGATCCGTGACCTGGAAACGGCGGACATCGCGATCAAGGCTGCGCAGACCGGCCACATGGTGTTCTCCACCCTGCACACCAATGACGCGCCGTCGACCCTGACGCGCTTGATGAACATGGGCGTCGCGCCCTTCAATATTGCCTCCTCGGTCATCCTGATCACGGCGCAGCGCCTGGCGCGCCGCCTGTGCACCTGCAAGAAGCCGATCGACATCGCTCCGGAGCTGCTGCTGAAAGCAGGCTTCAAGGATGAGGACCTGGATGGCAGCTGGAAACCTTACGGCCCGGTGGGCTGTGAGCGCTGCAACGGCTCGGGCTATAAAGGCCGGGTCGGTATCTACCAGATCATGCCGATCACGCCCGCGATCGAAGCATTGATCCTGGCACACGGCAACGCGATGCAGATCGCGGCGCAATCGGAATCAGAAGGCGTCAAGTCCCTGCGTCAATCGGGCCTGGTCAAGGTCAAGAACGGACTGACCAGCCTGGAAGAAGTGCTGGGCTGCACCAACGAATAGGAAATAGGATATGGCTACTGCGGGCACCGCGAAAGAACAGATATTCACCTGGGAAGGCAAGGACAAGACCGGCAAGACCGTGCGCGGAGAAATGCGCGCCGGTGGCGAAGCCGTGGTCAACGTGACCCTGCGCCGCCAGGGCATCATGGCCACCAAGATCAAGAAAAAGGTCTACCGGACAGGCAAGAAGGTCACCGAAAAGGACCTGACCCTGTTTACGCGCCAGCTTGCGACCATGATGAAGGCCGGCGTGCCGCTGCTGCAGGCCTTCGACATCGTCGGCAAGGGACACTCCAATCCTTCGGTATCGAAACTGGTGCTGGATCTGCGTGCCGACATCGAGACCGGTACCAGCTTGAACATGGCGTTCCGCAAGTACCCACTGTACTTCGATCCGCTGTTCTGCAACCTGGTGGCAGCCGGCGAACAGGCAGGTATCCTGGAAGACCTGCTGACCCGCCTGGCCATCTACAAGGAAAAGACGCTGGCCATCAAGGCCAAGATCAAGTCGGCCCTGACCTATCCGATCGCCGTGCTGGCAGTGGCCTTCATCGTGACCTCCGTGATCATGATCTGGGTGGTGCCGGCCTTCAAGGAAGTGTTCAGCAGCTTCGGCGCCGACCTGCCGGCGCCGACCCTGTTCGTGATGACGATCTCGGATTACTTCGTCAAGTACTGGTACCTCATCTTCGGCAGCCTGTTTGCCGGGCTGTATTTCTTCTTCCAGAGCTGGCGCCGTTCGGCAAAGATGCAGGCCACGATGGACCGCCTGCTGCTGAAGGTTCCCGTGTTCGGCGAAGTGATCCGCAAGGCAACCGTTGCGCGCTGGACCCGCACCCTGTCGACCATGTTCGCCGCCGGCGTGCCGCTGGTGGAATCGCTGGATTCGGTGGGCGGCGCTGCCGGCAACAACGTCTACCTGGAAGCGACCAAGAAGATCCAGACCGAAGTCAGCACCGGTACCAGCCTGACCGTGGCCATGCAAAATGCCGACGTGTTCCCGACCATGGTGACCCAGATGGTGGCCATCGGTGAAGAATCCGGTGCGCTCGATGCGATGCTGGGCAAGGTGGCCGACTTCTACGAAGATGAAGTGGACGAGGCGGTCGCCCAGCTGTCGAGCCTGATGGAGCCGATGATCATGGTGGTCCTGGGCGTGGTGATCGGCGGCCTGGTGGTTGCGATGTACATGCCAATCTTCAAACTCGGCTCGGTGGTGTAAGCAGCATGCAAGACGTATTCATGCTGTTCTCGCCGCCAGCAACGCTGGCCGCCGCCCTGGTGGCCGGCATCCTTGGCCTGCTGGTCGGTAGTTTCCTGAACGTGGTGATCCACCGCGTGCCGGTCATGATGCAGCGCGAGGCCGACAAGTTCTGCGCCAGCGAGCGCAATGAACCGGAGCCGCATCCGGAACGCTACAACCTGGTGGTGCCGCGTTCGGCCTGCCCGCATTGCGGCCACCAGATCACGGCGCTGGAAAACATCCCGATCATCAGCTGGCTGGTGCTGCGCGGTCAATGCAGCTCCTGCAAGGCGCCGATTTCGGCGCGCTATCCAGCGATCGAGGCCCTGAGCGCCCTGCTGTCGGCCGGCCTGGTGTGGCACTTCGGCTTCGGCTGGACCGGCATGGCCACCCTGGTCTTCGGCTGGCTGCTGATCGCGATGACCTTCATCGACTTCGACACCCAGCTGCTGCCGGACGACCTGACCTATCCGCTGCTGTGGCTTGGCCTGCTGGTCAATGTGAAGGGCATGTTCGTGCCCCTGCAGGATGCCGTGCTGG
Source organism: Pseudoduganella sp. R-34 (assembly GCF_049904655.1). Lineage (NCBI taxonomy): Bacteria > Pseudomonadati > Pseudomonadota > Betaproteobacteria > Burkholderiales > Oxalobacteraceae > Pseudoduganella > Pseudoduganella sp. R-34. The sequence goes on along the minus strand of NZ_CP184572.1, from coordinate 1,650,403 downwards.
GCGCAGCCGCCGGTTATATGGCGCTGTGGTCCGTGTACTGGCTGTTCAAGCTGGTGCGCGGCAAGGAAGGCATGGGCTACGGCGACTTCAAGCTGCTGGCCGCGCTGGGTGCCTGGATGGGCTGGCAGATGCTGCCGGCGATTATCCTGCTGTCCTCGGTGGTCGGCGCACTGGTCGGCATCGGCATCATCATCGCCTCGCGCATGGGCTTCGACCACAAGATCCCGTTCGGCCCCTACCTGGCCGGCGCCGGCCTGGCGGCATTGTTCTTCGGCCAGCAGATCACCCCCATCCTGTACGGCCCCGCCCTGACATGACGGCGCGCTTCGTGGTCGGCCTGACAGGCGGCATAGGCAGCGGAAAAAGCCTGGTTGCCAATATGTTTGCCGACCGCGGCGCCAGCATCGTCGACACCGACCAGATTGCCCACACCCTGACCGGGCCCAATGGCGCCGCCATGCCCGACATCCTGGCCGAATTCGGCTCCCACATGGCCGACAGCCGCGGCGCCATGGACCGCGCAAAAATGCGCGAGCTCGTGTTCCGCGAACCGCCAGCCAAGCGCCGGCTGGAAGCCATCCTCCACCCCATGATCCGCGACGCCACCCTGGCCGCGACTGCCGATGCCAGCGGCGACTACGTGATGCTGGCCATTCCCCTGCTGGTCGAATCCGGCGCCTGGAAGCAGCGCGTCGACCGCGTGCTGGTAATCGACTGCCCGGAAGAAGTCCAGGTGGCGCGCGTGATGGCGCGCAATGGCCTGGCCGAAGACCAGGTGCGGGCCATCATGGCCACCCAGGTACCGCGCGCGGTACGGCTGGCAGCGGCCGACGATGTCATAGACAATGGCGGCAGGATCGAAGCTTTAACCCCTCAAGTAGACCGTTTGCATGGTTTTTATCAGCAATATTTGTAATTTTGCTTCGCATAGTTCAGAATCACGAGATTATTAATAGGTCTTCGACACGAGGGATGCTTTGATCGTTTACGAATATCCTTTCAATGAGCGCATCCGCACCTTGCTGCGCCTGGAGGATCTATACGAGAAGTTCAAGTTCTTCGTGCATCAGGAACACCCGATGCAGCACCACGTCGCTTTGGCCACCATCTTCGACATGCTCGAAGTGGCCGGGCGGGCCGACCTGAAATCCGATCTGCTGCAAGAACTCGAGCGCCAGCGCCAGAGCTTGCTGGGCTACCGCTCCAACCCGAACGTCCAGGCCGAAATGCTGGACGCCATCCTCGCCGAACTCGACAGTGTTTCAAGCGCCCTGGTCGCCTCGCAAGGCAAGACCGGCCAGAACGTGCGCGACAACGAATGGCTGATGAGCATCCGCGGCCGCACCATCATCCCGGGCGGCGCCTGCGAATTCGACCTGCCTTCCTATTTCGCCTGGCAAAAGCAGCCGGCCGAGAAGCGCTTCAACGACATCGTCACCTGGTTCAACCCGCTGGCGCCGCTGTTCGACGCCCTGGCCCTGGTGCTGCGCCTGCTGCGTGACTCCGGCGCCCCGGTGAAAATGATCGCCAATGCCGGCAGTTACCAGCAGATGCTACAAGGCAAGGTCTACCAGATGCTGCGCCTGTCGGTCGACGAAGCACTGGGCGCGATTCCCGAGATCTCGGCCAACAAATACATGCTGTGGGTGCGCTTTACTTCCCAAGGCGGCGACCTGAAACCCAAGCCGCTGGAAGAAGATGTACCATTCGAGCTCACCCTCTGTAATTTCTAAGCACCATGCCTACTGTCGTTGAATGCCCCACCTGCCATGCCAAGGTAGAGTGGACGGAAGCCAATAAATACCGCCCCTTCTGCAGCGAACGCTGCAAGATGATCGACCTTGGCGCCTGGGCCGAGGAAAAATACACCATCCCCGGCGCCGCCCCCACCGATCCGCTCGACGAAGAATCAAAATGAAAGTCGGGGTCAGGTCTGGCAATCCGCCAAAATGGCGGATTGCCAGACCTGACCCCGACTTTTAATACCGTACTTTGTCTAACCACTCCAGCAATGGAATCGTGGCGGGCAGCAGCGGTTCGACGCCTACCGTTCCCTGCCAGGCGAAGGCCTGGCCTTCCAGGCTTTGCGGCTCGCCGCTCCATTCGCGGCTGATGAAGAAATGCAGCCGCACGTGGGCGTGCGGGTAGACGTGCTCGACGCCGCACCATTCTTCCGCACTCTGGATATGGATGCCCAGCTCCTCAACAAATTCGCGCTTGAGCGCTTCCAGGATGGTCTCGCCCGGGTCGACTTTCCCGCCCGGGAATTCCCAGTAGCCGGCGTAGGGCTTGCCTTCAGGGCGCTGTCCAAGCAGGACGTCGCCATTGGGCTGCATCAGGATGCCGACTGCGACATCGATCGGGCGCGCAGTCATTTCAATCTCCCTGCGTAATCGCGTGCAAACTGCCAGGCCACGCGGCCCGAGCGCGAACCGCGCTGCAACGCCCATTGCAGGGCTTCGGCGCGGGCGTCGGCGATCTGCGGCACGCTGCAGCCGAAGGCGGCCAGCCAGTGCGCCACGATGCCCAGGTAGTCGTCCTGCTTGAACGGGTAGAAGGACAGCCAGAGGCCGAAGCGCTCGGACAGCGAAATCTTTTCTTCCACCGTTTCGCCCGGATGCAGGTCGCCATCATCGTCATGCGTGTAGGTGGCATTGTCGGACATACGCTCGGGCATCAGGTGCCGCCGGTTGGAGGTGGCGTAAATCAGCACGTTGTCGATCACGGCCGACACCGAGCCATCCAGCGCCACCTTCAGCGCCTTGTAACCGCTCTCCCCTTCCTCGAACGACAGGTCGTCGCAGAACACCACGAAGCGCTCCGGGCGGCCTGCTACCAGGTCCATGATGTCGGGCAGGTCGTGCAGGTCGGCCTTGTCGACTTCGATCAGGCGCAGGCCTTGCGGCGCGAACGCCGCCAGGCAAGCCTTGATCAGCGAAGACTTGCCGGTGCCGCGCGCGCCGGTCAGCAATACGTTGTTGGCGGGCTTGCCCTCCACGAACTGGCGCGTGTTCTGTTCGATCTGCGCCTTCTGGCGGCCAATGTGCTGCAAGTCGTCAAAGGCGATTTTCGCAGGGCGCGGCACAGGCTGGAGAAAGCCGGTGTGGCCCCGCTTGCGCCAGCGGAAGGCGGTGGAGGCCAGCCAGTCCGGCGCTGCGGCGGCAGGCGGCACGATGGCTTCCACGCGCGCCAGCAATGCCTCGGCGCGCTTGAGGAATTGGTCGAGTTGGTGCGACATCCGCTCAGGAACGGTAGTCGGCGTTGATCGACACGTAGTCGTGTGACAGGTCGCAGGTATAGACCGTGGAAGCGGCGGTGCCGCGCGCCAGCTTCACACGCACGGTGATCTCGCTTTGCTTCATCACGCGCTGGCCGTCTTCTTCCTTGTAGTCCGGGTTGCGGCCGCCGTCCTTGGCCACCCATACGTCATCCAGGTAGAGGTTGATCTTGCTGACATCCAGGTCGTCCACGCCGGCGTAGCCGATGGCGGCCAGGATGCGGCCCAGGTTAGGGTCGGACGCGAAGAAGGCTGTCTTCACCAGCGGCGAGTGGCCGATCGAGTAGGCGATCTTGCGGCATTCGGCGGTGTCCTTGCCGTCTTCCACGGTGATGGTCATGAACTTGGTGGCGCCTTCGCCGTCGCGCACGATCGCTTGCGCCAGGAATACCGACAGTTCGGTGACGGCAGCGGCCAGCGCCTTGTATTCAGGCGAATCGACGGAGTCCACCACCAGGGTGCCGGCGCCGGTGGCAACCAGCATGAAGGAGTCATTGGTCGAGGTGTCGCCGTCGATGGTGATGCAGTTGAAGGACTTGTCGGCCGCTTCCTTGACCAGCACGTCCAGCACCGGCTGCGATACCTTGGCGTCGAAGGCCAGGTAGCCCAGCATGGTGGCCATGTTCGGCTTGATCATGCCCGCGCCTTTGGAAATGCCGGTCATGGTGACCTTGTGGCCGGCGACATCGACCGTGCGCGAACCGGCCTTGGGCTGGGTGTCGGTGGTCATGATCGCTTCGGCGGCGTTGAACCAGTTGTCCAGCTTGAGGTTCTGGATGGCTTTCGGCAGGCCGGCCACGATTTTTTCGACTGGCAGCGGCTCCAGGATCACGCCGGTGGAAAACGGCAGGATCTGCTGCGCATCGCAGCCCAGTTCCTTGGCCAGCGCGGCGCAGGTGGTGCGCGCGTTGGCCAGGCCCGATTCGCCGGTGCCGGCGTTGGCATTGCCGGTATTGATCATCAGGGCGCGGATCGGCTTGCCGCCGGCTTTCACGGCCGCCAGGTTTTCCTTGGAAATCTGCACAGGCGCGGCGCAGAAGCGGTTCAGCGTGAATACGCCGGACACAGTGGCGCCATCGGCCAGCTTCAGGACCAGCACGTCCTTGCGGCCCGGCTTCTTGATGCCAGCTTCGGCATAGCCAAGCTCGATACCGGCAACCGGCTTCAGGTCAGCGGCAACTGGGATAGGGGAATTGACGGCCATGTTTTCTTCTCAATCTTGATAGGGAACGAAGCTGTTATTTTAAACGCACGCGCATTTCAGTGCGCAGTGCAATAACGCCAATCAAAGAACTCAAAAACCCCACAGTTTCTAGAAGCTGCTCTCTATTTGTGCAGGTTCCAATTCAATTTGGTGCAATTTTAGTTTATTCTAGGAAACTGCCATAAACAAAATGGCATGACTTTGGTGCGCTGCACTATCAATAAAATAACATTCGATCGGATCACTTCATGAAGAAACAGCTTCTCGCCGCCGCCATGCTGGCTGCTACCAGCATGATGGCTCAGGCCGGTACCCTGGGCGACGGCAACCTGAGCATCAGTGGCTTTGGCACCCTGGGCGTGGCCAAGACCAACTCCGATGATGCAAAATTCGCACGCTACAACCAGGCTGCAGGCACCGGCGACTCGCCGCGCATCGGCCTGGACAGCAACCTGGGCCTGCAAGCCACCTACACCTTCAACGATAGCCTGTCGGGCACCGTGCAGGTACTGACCCGCAAGAACACCAGCCAGCAGTTCACCACCGACCTGACCTGGGGCTTCCTGAAGTACAAGCTGAACGACGAGACCAATGTGCGCCTGGGCCGCGTGGTGCTGCCCGCATTCCTGATCTCCGACTACCAGAACGTTGGCTACGCCAATACCATGATGCGCCCGCCGATCGAAATGTACGGCCAGGCCCCGATTGAAAACATGGACGGTGCTGACGTCAACTGGCAGCATGCCTTCGGCGACACCAACGTCACCGTGCAAGGCTTCGGCGGCGTGAGCCGCGGCAAGCTGTACATCCCGACCGGCGGCGGTTCGGTCGCCAAGCACCAGTCGCCGGTGTTCGGCGCTGCCGTGACGGCCGAATACGGCCCGTTCACCGCCCGCCTGGCGCACGCCCGCGCCAAGATCGAAGTCAACAACCTGGCCCCGATCAACGCCCTGACCGACGGCCTGGCCGCGACCAAGGTGCCTGCCGCAGTCCAGCTCGCCGACGACCTGACCCTGCGCGGCGGCAAGAAGATGAGCTTCACCGAAATCGGCCTGACGATGGACTGGAAGAACATCGTGCTGCAAGCCGAATACGCCCAGCGCCGCGCCCACGAGCCGGTCTACATCCCTGAGACCAACTCGGGCTACATCATGGCCGGCTACCGCTTCGGCAAAGTGCTGCCTTACTACGCCCATGCTTACTACAAGGGCCACGGTTCGTCCGTAACCGTGCCGACCGTGCCTGCCGCCCATCCGCTGGCAGCAACCTTCGGCGCCGTGCGCGGCCTGCTGGTGTCGCCTGAACAGAAATCCGACCTGGTCGGCATGCGTTGGGACTTCGCCAAGTCGCTGGCCCTGAAAGTGCAGATCGACCACGTCAAGCCACAAGTCAAAGGCGGCTCCCTGATCCTGCCTTCCGGCGTGCCAACTTACAGCAACAGCGTGAACGTCTATGCCGCCGGCATCGACTTCGTGTTCTAAGGAGCTACGGCCATGAAAAAAATCCTCTGCGCCCTCCTCGCCTCGGCACTGGCTGCCGCAGCCCTGCCTGCTTCGGCCGAAATCGTCGTGATCGTCAACAAGGACAATCCGGCCTCGCGCATGTTCTCGGAACAGGCGTCCCAGTTCTTCCTCGGCAAATCGGCCATGTTCACCCCGGTGGACCAGGCTGAAGGCTCCAAGATCCGCACCGACTTCTACCAGAAAGTCGCCGAAAAGGACCCTGCCCAGGTGAAAGCCATCTGGTCCAAGCTGGTATTTACCGGCAAGGCCACGCCACCGAAGGAATTCAAGTCCAACGCCGAGGTGAAAAAAGCCGTGGCGGACGATCCGAAAGCCATCGGCTACATCGACAAATCGGCTGTCGACGACAGCGTCAAGGTCATCCTGACCCTGCCATAAGCCGAACAAGCTTTACTGCGCCTGCTACGCGCCAACGCCGCCCCGCAACAGCCGGGCGGCGTTTTTTTTAAATTTCGGCAACTTTCACTAATGAAGGGATACAATGTCCCGATAATCAAAAATCAACAAAGCTGGGGGGCATAACTTGAAGCTTTCGCTGCGCGCGAAATTCCTGCTGCTGAGCGCTTTCGTCCAGGCCGTAGTGGTGGCCCTGTTGATCGGCAACAGCTTGCGCCTGATGACCAACGCCGTCAGCCGCAACGCCGACCGCGTCGCCCACGAATATGCCATCAACCTCAACCTCACGCTGACGCCCTATGCCAGCAGCGGCCGCCTGGGCGAATTGCGCAGCTACTGGTCGGAAATGCTGTCCGACCCGCGCGACAGCTTCCTGCGCTATATCGTGATCCTTGATGCTTCCGGCGAAACGGTGCTGGAAGCGGGCGAGCGGCCAGACTTCATGCCGGAAGCGCTGCGCCAGGCCCAGTTGGGCGGCGGCGTGCGCACCTCCGTCGACGGCAACCTGCTGCACGCGCAAGCGCCGCTGCTGTTGAAGGATAACCAGGTGGGCATGCTGCACTTCGGCCTTTCCACCGTCGACCTTGTAACGGCGCGCGACGACGTGCTGCGCCAGGGCGGCCTGATCGCCCTGCTCGGTTTCGCACTGGCCCTGCTGTTGTTCTTCGCCATGACGCGCGGCGTCGGCAAACGCCTCGCTGCCCTGGCGCGCCACTCGGAACATCTGGCGGAAGGACAGTTCAGCCAGTTGCCCGAGAGCGGCGGCGACGAACTGGAAGTGGTAACGCATTCGCTCAACCTCATGAGCGCCGCGCTGCGCGAACGCATCGCCCAGCTCGAAGAATCGCAGCGTCGCTTGCGCGAATCCGAAGAACGCTTCCGCACCCTGTTCGACATGACCCCGCTGCCGCTGTCGGTATCGGACCAGGAAGGCCGCATCATCGCCGCCAACCAGGCCCTGGCTCGCACCTTCGGCACGCCGCTGCACGAACTGATTGGCAGGCGTTCGGATGAAGTGACGTTCTGGGCCTCGCCCAACGAGCGCCAGCGCATCTGGAACGAGTACCGCCTGCATGGCGTGGTGCGCGGCGAGCTGGCCGATGTGATGCTGCCTGACGGCGGGCCGGGACAGGTGGCGATCTGGTCGTCCTCGCTGCTCCTGGACGGCAAGCACGCCATCATCTGGGCTTTGCTGGACCTGACGCAGGAGATGAAGGCCAAGCAGCAATTGCGCGAATTGAACGATGCACTGGAGTCGCGGGTGCGCGAACGCTCAGCCGCGCTGGAGCAGGCAAATCGCGACCTGTCGCATGCGCTGGAGACCTTGCAGCGCACCCAGCACGACCTGATCGCAGCTGAAAAGATGGCCTCCCTCGGCTCGCTTGTGGCGGGCATCGCGCATGAATTGAATACGCCGATCGGCAACAGCCTGCTGGCCTCCACCGCGCTGGACGACCGCGTGAAGGAATTCAAACTGTCGGTGGCTGACGGCTCGGTGCGGCGCTCTACGTTGAATCATCACCTGGAAGAGGTACAGCTTGCATGCGGCCTGATTTCCAGTTCGCTCGAGAAAGCAGCGTCCCTGATCGCTTCCTTCAAGCAGATTGCCGTGGACCAGACCAACGACCAGCGCCGCCGCTTCCGCCTGCAGGCAGTCGCGCTCGACACCGCCGCGACCTACATGCCGCGCCTGCGCCGCAGTGCAATCCAGATGGAAGTCGACGTGCCCCCGGAACTGGAACTCGATTCTTATCCGGGCAGCGTGTACCAGGTCTTCAACAACTTGATCAACAACGCCCTGATGCACGCCTTTGAAGGCCGCACCAGCGGCCACCTCCGACTATCCGCCCGTACTGTCGAAGACGGGCAGGTCGAAATCGTGTTTCGCGACGATGGCGCCGGCATGTCGGAAGAAGTCCAGCGCAAAGTCTTCGATCCATTCTTCACTACCAAAATGGGCAGTGGCGGCACCGGCCTTGGCATGAACATCGTCTACAACATCGTCACCGGCGTGATGGGCGGGCGCATCGGGATCGAGTCGGCCCCCGGCGAGGGAGCCACGGTTCGCATCTCGCTGCCGGCCAGCTCACCGCAAAGGGACTAGCGCGGCATGCCCAGCAAACCCTGTTCGCGAATGAAGCCAACCACTTCCTGCACGCCCTGCCCGCTGCGCAAATTGGTGAACACGAAAGGGCGTTCGCCCCGCTGTCGTGCGGCGTCACGCGCCATGATGTCCAGGTCTGCGCCTACGTGCGGCGCCAGGTCCGTCTTGTTGATGATCAGCAGGTCGGAGCGCGTGATGCCGGGCCCGCCCTTGCGCGGAATCTTTTCGCCGCCCGCCACATCGATGACATACAAGGTCAGGTCCGACAGCTCCGGACTGAAGGTCGCGGCAAGATTGTCGCCCCCGGATTCGACCAGGATCAAGTCGAGCGACGGGAAATCCGCCTGCAAGCGTGCAATCGCCTCCAGGTTGATCGAAGCGTCCTCGCGGATCGCGGTGTGCGGGCAGCCGCCCGTTTCCACGCCCATCAAGCGCTCCGGCGGCAGCGCCTGTGCGCGCAGCAGGATCTCCATGTCTTCGCGGGTGTAGATGTCATTGGTGATCACAGCCATGTCGTAATTGTCGCGCATCGCTTTGCACAGCATTTCGCACAGGGCGGTCTTGCCGGAGCCGACCGGGCCGCCGATGCCGACGCGCAGGGGATTGGATGCCATGGTAATTCCTTTATGAACGGTAAAGCCTGCCGTGCTGCACTTCGTGCCGCATCGACAGCAGGGAAAGCCCGGGCGCACAGTTGGACATGTCCGCATCGTCCAGCGCTTGCGCAATACGGGCCGCTTCTTCGATCTCGGGTCGCAGCGACAGCAGCAGCCGCTGGCCAGCCACCTGCCCGAGCGGGATGGATTTGACGCACACCAGCACCTGGTTCTCGGCCCAGCCGAACAGCATGGCCAGCAGCGCCGCCTCGTGCGGCACGCTCAGCGCATGCACGGCCCGGGCCAGCGCGGCGAGATAGGCTTCCTCGCCTTCGGCGGCCGGCGCCAGCTCCAGTTCGGCCAGCAGGCGCGCCAGCGAAAAGCCCATCTGCACCGACTCCGCGCGCAGTTCCGCCGTGTCGCGCGAGGCCAGGCAGCGCTCGGCCCAGCACGCTGCAGCCGCCGCATCGCCTGCCGCGTGGGCGCGCAGCAGACGCCAGAACAGTGGCGCGTCCCAGCGCGCCAGCACTTCGTGCAGCATGCTGCTCATCCAGGCGCGCGCCGTGGCCGCATCGTGCACGCTGCCATCCTCCAGCGCCGCCTCCAGGCCTTGCGAATAGCTGTAGGCGCCAACCGGCAGCGCCGGGCTGGCGAATTGCAGCAGATGCAGCAGCGCCTTCGCTTCCATCCTCATGCGTCCGCAGGACGATGGATCTTCTGCCGCAACGGCACCGGGGCCAGCGGGTGGCCGTGCCCATGCCCGCCGGAATAGGCGCCGGCCTCCGGCTCGAAGGCCGCCAGGTCTTCAGTGACAATCGCACCCAGCCCGGCCAGCATATCGCGCAGCACGGGATCGACGCGGATGCGCAGGAAGCCGTCGCCCACCTCCACCTGGCTATGGCGGTTGCCAAGGTGGAAGGCGCAGCGCAGCAGACCGTGGGCATCGGCGGCGCGCACGGTGTACACCGGCTCCGCAGCCGCGTGCACGCGCGCCACGAAGCCGGTTTCACCGGTCAGCAGGTCGCCCTCGCGCAGCACCGTGCCGCGCGCAGTGAACAGGGCGATCTCTTCGCCCGACACCAGGCGCGCGCGCTGACGGCACTTCTCGCGCTGGTCGTAAGTCAGTACCAGCTCACCGTCGACGCGGTCGGCGGCGGCCAGTTTGGTGTGCAGGGTCTGCATGGTCTTCGCTTTCTCAGAACAGGAAATAGCGCTGCGCCATCGGCAGCACCGGCGCGGCTTCGCACACGAGCAACTGGCCGTCGGCGCGCACTTCATAGGTTTCGGGGTCGACCTCCATGTGCGGGGTCGCGCCGTTGTGGACCATATCGGCTTTGCGCAGCTGGCGGGTGGCGCGCACCGGCACCACGCGCTTGGCAAGTCCGAGGCGTTGCGCCACGCCCGCCTCGAACGCCGCCTGCGACACGAAAGTCAGCGACTTTTTCAAGCCGCCGCCAAAGGCGCCGAACATCGGGCGCATGTATACGGGCTGCGGCGTGGGAATCGAGGCGTTGGGATCGCCCATCTGGGCACAGGCGATCATGCCGCCTTTCAGCACCAGGGACGGCTTGACGCCGAAGAAGGCCGGCCGCCACAGCACCAGGTCGGCCAGCTTGCCCACTTCAAGCGAGCCAACTACATGCGAAATGCCATGGGCGATGGCAGGATTGATGGTGTACTTGGCCACGTAGCGCTTGACGCGCGTGTTGTCGTTGCGTCTGTCGTCGCCGGGCAGCGGGCCGCGCTGCACTTTCATCTTGTGCGCCGTCTGCCAGGTGCGCATGATGACTTCTCCCACCCGCCCCATGGCCTGCGAGTCGGACGACATCATCGAGATCGCCCCCAGGTCGTGCAGGATGTCTTCGGCCGCAATGGTTTCGCGGCGGATGCGCGATTCCGCAAATGCCACGTCTTCCGCGATGGCGGCGTCCAGGTGGTGGCACACCATCAGCATGTCCAGGTGCTCGTCCAGCGTGTTGACGGTGAATGGGCGGGTCGGGTTGGTGGACGAGGGCAGCACATTCGACTGGCCAACCGCCGCGATAATGTCCGGCGCATGGCCACCCCCCGCTCCTTCGGTATGGAAGGTGTGGATGGTACGGTCCTTGAACGCCGCCAACGTCGCTTCCAGGAAGCCGCCCTCGTTCAGCGTGTCGGTATGGATGGCGACCTGCACGTCCATGCGGTCGGCCACCGACAGGCAATTGTCGATCGCCGCCGGTGTGCTGCCCCAGTCCTCATGCAGCTTCAAACCAATGGCGCCCGCCTCGACCTGCTCTTCCAGCGGGCGCGGCAGGCTTACATTGCCCTTGCCCAGGAAGCCCAGGTTCATGGGGAAGGCGTCTGCCGCCGCCAGCATGGCGTGGATGTGCCACGGGCCGGGCGTGCAGGTGGTGGCTGCCGTGCCGACGGCTGGCCCGGTGCCGCCGCCGATCATGGTGGTCACCCCCGACGCCAGCGCTTCTTCGATTTGTTGCGGGCAGATGAAATGGATGTGCGTGTCGACCCCGCCGGCGGTGACGATCATGCCTTCGCCCGCAATGATCTCGGTGGCGCCGCCGATGGCCATGGTGACGCCCGGCTGGATGTCCGGGTTGCCGGCCTTGCCGATGGCGGCGATCTGGCCGTCTTTCAGGCCGATATCGGCTTTCACGATGCCCCAGTGGTCGAGGATCACGGCATTGGTAATCACCGTGTCCATCACGTCCCGGTGCGGCAACTGGGATTGTCCCATGCCGTCGCGGATCACCTTGCCGCCCCCGAACTTCACTTCTTCGCCGGGAATGGCGTAGTCATGTTCGATCTCGATAAACAGTTCGGTGTCGGCCAGGCGGAGGCGGTCGGCCGTGGTCGGCCCGAACATTTCCGCATAGGCGCGGCGCGAAATCCGGGCCATTATCCCTCCCCGTCCAATGCGCCCATCACCAGGGCGTTGAAGCCGTACACGTGGCGCGTGCCGGCCAGCGCGACCAGCTGCACCGTGCGGCGCTGGCCGGGCTCGAAGCGCACGGCGGTGCCGGCGGCGATATCGAGCCGCATGCCGCGTGCCTGCGTGCGGTCGAACTGCAGGGCCGCGTTGACCTCGAAAAAATGGAAATGCGACCCGACCTGCACCGGCCGGTCGCCGCTATTGGCCACCACCAAGGTGCAGCCGGCGCGGCCGGCGTTGAGGGTGATGTCGCCTTCTTCAAGCAGGTATTCGCCAGGTATCATGCCGTCCTCAGACGATGGGGTGGTGGACGGTGACCAGCTTGGTCCCGTCGGGAAAGGTTGCTTCGACCTGGATGTCGGAGATCATTTCGGGCACGCCCTCCATCACCTCGTCGCGCGCCAGCACCTGGGCGCCCTCGGCCATCAGCTGGGCCACGGTCTTGCCGTCGCGCGCTCCCTCCAGGATGGCCGCGCTGATCAGGGCCACGGCTTCCGGGTAATTGAGCTTGAGGCCGCGCGCGCGGCGGCGTTCGGCCAGCAGCGCGGCGGTGAACAGCAGCAGTTTGTCTTTTTCGCGTGGAGAGAGATCCATATCAGGTATTCCATATCCGGAGTTCGGTTGCAGGGCGCTCCATCCAGTACGGGCGCATGGTTTGCCAGGCCAGCGCCATCAGCTTGCGCGCCTGTTCGGCATCGTGGCCCAGGTAGCGCAACACCAGCACGGATTTGAGCGCGCTCGCGCCCAGCGCCGGATCCAGCGCGCGCAACTGCGCAAGGAGCGCAGCGTCGGCGGCACGTCCCGCTGCCAGCAAGGTGGCGCAGACCGTCGCGCCACCCAGTACATGCGGACTTTGCATGGCGCTGCTGCCGCCGTGCAGCACGCCCTGGTCCCACCACAGCAGGCGTCCGGCCTGGCGCACCTCGAGGTGCTGGTGCACCGTGCCGCGCGCATAGCGCTCGCCGCTGGCGCTGCGGCCAAAGCACAGGACGTCGCAGCCAAGGTAGCGCGCGCCGGCGGCAAGGTCGACCTCGTGCGCCAGATGCGCATCCGTGGCATCGAAGAAGATGGTTTCCTGCGGCAGCCATTCCACGCGCGCATCCGGCCCAGCCACGATCCTGACCCGCTGCCTCGCCGGCTTGCCATTGGCGCGGTACCACTTGGCGGCGCCCGGCGTGGTCAGCAGGGCATGCGATCCGGCGCTGGCCGTGATGTCGATGGATAGCTCGTCACCGCCCGCAATGCCAGCCGGTGGATGCAGCAAGATGTTGTGGCAGACGGCTTCCCCTTCCGGATAGAGGGCTTTTTGCACGCGCAAGGGACCGCTGTGAGCGCGCTGCACCAGCCGCGTTGCAGCGCCAGCGCGCGCATAGCCCAGCGCCAGGCTGGCGCGCCACGACGCGGGAGAAAGGGCGGCAGCGGGAAGGTCCATGCGCATGACGGCCACCACTATCCGAGGGAGGCGTCGGTACGCGCAGCCGCGCGCAGCCGCGCCATGGCCACGGCCATCAGGAAGCTGCCGGCCAGCAATGCCACCAGTGCCGCACCGAGGGCCAGCTGCTTGCCATCGCTCCATGTGCCGATGGCCGGCGATGACAGCTTCAGCACGCCGAAACCCGCCACCAGGAAACTCAGGCCGGCCACCACCCAGCCCATGATGCGCGAGGCCAGCACTGCCGTCTCGCCGCTACGGCGCAGCAGGCGCGCAATCCAGACCCCATGCACGCCATCGGCCACCAGCATCCCCAGCGTAAACAGCACGCCCAGCAACAATGCATGCCGCCAGCCGCCGAACTCGGTGGCTGCCACGGCAAACAGGCTGGCCTGGCTGATGGTGTCGAACGACAAGGCGAACAAGGCGCCCACCAGTGCCACCCCGCCCGGTCCCGATGCGGCGGCCAGCCGTCCCAGGAAGCGGCCTTTCAAGCCCGCCGGCGCGACCATCTGCCCGCGAGGCGCGCCAAGCAGCGCCTGCACATTCAACAGTCCCAGGCCGATCAGGCAGGCGATCGAGACCCAGGCGCCGCACAGCTCAAGCCAGGCCGGCGGCTGCCAGTGCCCCGCCAGTGTGCTGAGCGCCACCGCGATGGCCATGACGACCGCGCCGTGGCCCAGGGAAAACCAGGCGCCACACTGGCGCGCCAGGCGTGGCCGTGCCGCCATGTTCCAGCGGGCCAGCCCGTCGATCGTCGCCAGGTGGTCAGCGTCGAAGCCGTGCCTCAAGCCAAGGCTGAGCACCAGCAAACAAAGTCCAATCAAATTGTCGGGAAGGGTATCGGCCATGCTCCTCAATAAGCAAGACGCATACCAGTTGAAACAGGGGTTCAGATGGGCATAGTAATTGCATTAATGCAGTAGCCAGCACGAATCCCGCAAACCCATGAACACGCCTGCACCAAACCTGGAAAGCCCACGCACCAAAACGGTTCAGCGCATCGTCAAGATCCGGCGCGACTACAACACCTGGGTTGCCAATGAAACCATCGAAGACTACGCGCTGCGCTTCACGCCACGCGCGTTTCGCAAATGGTCCATTTTTCGCGTCGCCAATACCGCCTTTGGTGCGATCGCCTTCCTGGTGCTGGAAGCGATCGGCGGCACGCTGGCCGTGCACTACGGCTTTATCAACGCCTTCTGGGCCATCCTGGCTGTCAGCCTGATCATCTTCCTGACCGGCCTGCCGATCAGCTATTACGCGGCGCGCCACGGGGTGGACATGGACTTGCTGACCCGCGGCGCCGGCTTTGGCTACATCGGCTCCACCATTTCATCGTTCATCTACGCTTCCTTTACCTTCATCCTGTTTGCGCTGGAAGCGGCCATCATGGCCTACGCGCTGGAACTGTATTTCGGCCTGCCCCTGTGGCTCGGCTACCTGGCCAGCGCCCTGGCGGTGGTCCCCTTGGTAACGCATGGCGTGACCCTGATCAGCCGCATCCAGATGGTGAGCCAGCCACTCTGGCTGCTGCTGATGGCGCTGCCCTTCGTCGCCATCGCTTGCAAGCGCCCAGACCTTCCCGGCCAATTGCTCCAGTTCTCCGGCAGCGATCCGGCCAATGCCCATTTCAACACCCTGGCCTTTGGCGCCGCCACCGCCGTTGGCGTGGCCCTGATCCCGCAGATCGGCGAACAGGTCGACTTCCTGCGCTTCATGCCGCCGCCCGGAAAGCAGCGTTTGCGCTGGCACCTTGGCGTGCTGGCCGCGGGACCTGGCTGGACCGTGGTCGGCGCCCTGAAAATGCTGGCCGGCGCCCTGCTCGCACTGCTCGCGCTGCAAGGCGGCGCCAGCCTGGCGCAGGCGGTCAACCCGACCCACATGTACCTGGCCGGGTTCAGCCTGGTCGGCGCAGGCCCGGTCCTGGCCTTGCTGGCCACGGTGGTGTTCGTGGTGGTGTCGCAGATCAAGATCAATATGACGAATGCCTATGCCGGTTCGCTGGCCTGGTCGAATTTCTTCGCGCGCCTGACCCACAGCCATCCCGGGCGCGTGGTGTGGGCCTGCTTCAATGCCTTGATTGCCGTGCTGCTGATGGAACTGAACGTGTTCCAGGCGCTGGACCAGGTGCTCGGCCTGTTCTCCAATATCGCCATCGCCTGGATCGCCGCCGTGGTGGCCGACCTGGTCATCAACAAGCCGCTCGGGCTGAGCCCGGCCGGCATCGAATTCCGCCGCGCCTACCTGTACGATATCAATCCGGTCGGCGTCGGCGCCATGCTGCTGGCCTCCCTGCTGTCAGTGGCCGCCTTCACCGGCCTGTTCGGCGCCACGGCCCGCGCCTTTTCAGCCTTCATCGCGCTCGCCACGGCCTTCGCCGCCGCGCCGGCCATTGCCTACCTCACCGGCGGCCGCTATTACCTTGCGCGCCAGGCGGCTGCGGCGCACAGCAATACCTGCAGCATTTGCGAGAAGGACTACGAAGCGGAAGACATGGCGCATTGCCCAGCCTACCAGGGGCCGATCTGCTCGCTCTGCTGCTGCCTCGACGCGCGCTGCGATGATGCATGCAAGCCGCACGCGCGCCTTGCCGTGCAATGGCAGGCAGCGATGCGTTGGCTGCTGCCCAGGTCGGCCTGGCCTTACCTGGTCAGCGGGCTGGGCTACTACCTGCTCCTCATGACCCTGACCCTGCTCTTCCTGGCTGGCCTGTTAGGACTGCTCTACCTGCATGAGGCAGCGGCCCTGGTGCAAGCCGGGCAGGCGCAGTTGCTGGCGCCACTGCGCCTGGCCTTCCTCAAGATCTTCGGCGCGCTGCTGCTGGTCAGCGCCATCGTCGCCTGGTGGCTGGTACTGAACCGCGAAGGGCGCCGCGTGGCGCAGGAAGAAGCGCAGCAGGCGCGGAAGCTGGCCGACCAGGCCAACCAGGCCAAGAGCCGCTACATCGCCGGCATCAGCCATGAGATCCGCACTCCCCTCAACAGCATCCTCGGCTATGCGCAACTGCTGCAGAACGACCCGGCCATGCCGCCGCACCGGCAGCAGGCCATCCGTGTCATCCGCGGCAGCGGCGAGCACCTGCTGTCACTGATCGAAGGCACGCTCGACATCGCCCGCATCGAAGGCGGCCGCCTGAGCGTCGACCTGCGACCGCTGGATTTCGCCACCTTCGTCGCGCAGCTGGTGCAGATGTTCGAACAGCAGGCCGCCAGCAAGGGGCTGGCCTTCCGTTACGAGGTGCAGGGCAGCCTGCCGGCGGTGGTGCGCGCGGACCGCAAGCGGCTCGGCCAGATCCTGATCAACATCCTCGGCAATGCGGTCAAGTTCACCAGCCAGGGCAGTATTGTCTTCCGACTGCGCTACCAGCGCGACATGGCGCATTTCG
This sequence comes from Pseudoduganella sp. R-34, assembly GCF_049904655.1. NCBI lineage: Bacteria > Pseudomonadati > Pseudomonadota > Betaproteobacteria > Burkholderiales > Oxalobacteraceae > Pseudoduganella > Pseudoduganella sp. R-34. Next base: position 1,633,554 of record NZ_CP184572.1, on the reverse strand, counting down.
AAGTGGAGGACAGCGGCCCCGGCATCCTGGAGCACGAGCTGGAACGCATCTTCGAGCCCTTCGCGCGCGGCAGCGCCGGCGATGCCGCCAACTGCGGCGGCACCGGTCTCGGCCTGCCGATCAGTAAACTGCTGACGGAGCTGATGGGCGGCGAACTGACAGTACGCAGCGCGCCGGACACAGGCAGTGTCTTCAGCGTGCGCCTGCTGCTGCCACGCTTGCACGCCGAGGCGCCGGAGCCCGATACCGCCCCGCTCCAGCGCAACGGGTACGCCGGAGCTCGCCGCCGCATCCTGGTGGTCGACAATGACCGCAATGACCGCGAGCTGCTGGCGGACATATTGACGCCGCTCGGCTTCATCGTCGGTCAGGCCGCCTCTGGCCAGGAGTGCCTGCAAAGTTACGCCGGCTTCGCTCCCGACCTGATCCTGATGGACCTGGCCATGCCTGGCATGGACGGTTGGGAGGCCAGCCACCTGCTGCGCACCGAACACGCTTGTACGGTGCCGATCGGCATCGTCTCGGCCAATGCCTACGACAAGGGCTTGCCCAACCCGGCCGGCATTGGCGCCGACGATTTTTTCACCAAGCCGGTGCAACTGGCCGAACTGCTGGACTGGATCGGGCGCCGCTTGCAGCTGGACTGGCTGGCGCCGGAAACGGCAGCCGCCAGCGCCTCGCCGTCCGGCCGACCGCAGTTGCCCTCGCCCGCCCAGCTTGCTCCCTTGCGCGCCCAGGTCAAGGCCGGCTACATGCGCGGCATCAAGCAGCAGCTGGACGTCATCGCCGCGCTCGGCGAACCGTACCGGCATTTTGTCGACATCATGCGAGACCACGCGCAGCGCTTCGAACTGGAAGCGATGGCGCGCTTGCTCGAACGGGGAGCATCCCATGCCACAAACGATTGAGCGCCCACCAGGCCAACTGGTGCTGGTAGTTGACGATATGCCCGAAAACCTGGCCGTGCTGCACGACGCGCTGGATGAATCGGGGTATTCCGTCGTAGTCGCCAACAATGGCGCCACCGCACTGGAACAGGCCAATGCCTTGGTGCCCGACGTCGTGCTGCTGGATGCGGTCATGCCCGGCATGGACGGCTTCGAAGTCTGCCGCCGCCTGAAAGCGGACCTGCAGACCCGCGCCATCCCGGTGATCTTCATGACGGGGCTGACGGAGAGCGAACATGTGGTGGCGGCATTCCAGGCCGGCGGCAGCGACTATGTCACCAAGCCGGTGCGACAGAACGAGATGCTGGCGCGCATCCGCGCCCACACGCAGAATGCACGCCTGGTGAGCCAGGCCCGCAGCGCCCTCGACGCCTTCGGCCACGCCGTGCTGGCGGTCGATCCGGAAGAACGCATCATCTGGCAAACCCCGCTGGCGCGGCAATGGCTGGACATCTACTTCCCGGCCCAGGCGAAATCAACGCTGCCGCCGCAGGTATCGCCCTGGCTGCAACGCGCCGTGCGGGCACGCTCCGCCGGCGAGGAAGCGGCCGCACTGGTCATCGCCCAAGGCACGCGGCGCCTGATCTTCACGCTTGGCGAGGCGGACGAAGCGGTCCAGTGGAGCGTGGTGCTGCGGGAGGAGGCGGACGACGCCTTGGTGCAGTCGCTGATGGCCAGGCACCGCCTGACCCAGCGCGAAGCCGAAGTGCTGCACTGGGTCAGCAAGGGAAAGACCAACCGCGACATCGGCGACATCCTCGGCACCAGTCCCCGTACCGTCAACAAGCACCTGGAGCATGTGTTTGCGAAACTGGGCGTGGAGACGCGCACTGCCGCGGCCGCGCTGGCGGTGTCCTCTAGACCGACAGGTGGCGGGTAACGTCGTCGCTCGCCATCTGCGCCTGGCTGCCGGCCGCCACCACTTCGCCGCGCGACAGCACGACGAAATGGTCGGCCAGTGCGTGGGCGAAATCGAAGTACTGTTCGCAAAGGAGGATGGCGATGTCGCCGCGCTGGCGCAGCAGCCGGATCACGCGTTCGATATCCTTGATGATGGACGGCTGGATGCCTTCGGTCGGTTCATCCAGGATCAGCACCTGCGGCCGTTGCAGCAGGGCGCGGGCAATGGCCAGCTGCTGTTGCTGGCCGCCGGACAGGTCTCCGCCCCGCCGCTGCAGCATTTCCTTCAGCACGGGAAACAGCTCGAAGACTTCACCGCTGATGTTCGCAGCCTCGCGCCGCGGCAGCCTGGCCATTCCCATGCGCAGGTTCTCCTCCACCGTCAGGCGTGCAAAGATTTCCCGGCCTTGCGGTACATAGGCAATGCCGGCCGCCGCGCGCGCATGGGGCGGCAGGCGCGTGATGTCGCGCCCGGCGAGTTGCACGGTGCCGCCAGCCACCGGCAGCACGCCCATCAGGCATTTCAGCAGCGTGGTCTTGCCCACGCCATTCCGGCCCAGCAGCGCCAGGCACTCCCCGCGCGCCACCTGCAGCGAGACGCCGCGCAAGGTATGGGAAGAGCCGTAATACTGGTTCAGGTTTTCGGCTTGCAGCATCATCGTCCTAGCGTCCCAGGTAGACTTCGATCACCCGTTCATCGGCCTGCACTTCGTCCATGCGCCCCTGCGCCAGCACCGCGCCTTCGTGCAGCACCGTCACCTTGCCGCCCTGGGCGATTTCGGCCACGAAGCCCATATCGTGCTCCACCACTACGATGGAATGCTTGCCGCGCAATTCATCCAGCAATTCCGCGGTGCGCGCCGTTTCGGCGTCGGACATGCCGGCCACCGGCTCGTCGAGCAGGATCAATTGGGGATCCTGGATCAGCAGCATGCCGATTTCCAGCCATTGCTTCTGGCCGTGCGAGAGCAGCCCGGCCTGGCGCTGCGCCTGCCCTTCCAGGCGGACCTGGCGCAGGATGGCGTCGATCTTGTCGCGCTGTTCGCCGCCCAGGCGCGCGAACAGCGTGGGCCGCACGCGCTTGTCCATCTTCATGGCCAGCTCCAGGTTCTCGAATACCGTGTGCGAATCGAAGACCGTAGGCCGCTGGAATTTGCGGCCGATGCCGGCTTGCGCGATCTGGTATTCCGTCAGCGCCGACAAATCGAGGCGCTGGCCGAACCATGCGCTGCCGGAGCTGGGGCGCGTCTTGCCGGTGATGACATCCATCATCGTGGTCTTGCCGGCGCCATTGGGGCCGATAATGCAGCGCAATTCGCCCACGGAGATATCGAGACTGAGCTTGTTCAGGGCGCGAAAACCGTCGAATTCGACCGTCACGTCCTCCAGGTAGAGAATGGCGCCATGGCTGGTGTCCAGCCGATTGTCTTGCGCGACCTTCATGCCACCTCCTCCAGTTCCTGCCTAGGCGCCGGTGCAGCGCGTCGGGGGCGCCGCGGCAGGCGCAGTCCCAGCAGGCCTTTCTGCATCAGCAGCGTCACCAGGATGAACAACAGCCCGAGGGCAAACAGCCACAGGTCCGGGAAGGCAGCGGTAAACCAGCTTTTCAGGCCATTCACGGTGAAAGCGCCGAGGATCGCGCCCAGCAAAGTGCCGCGCCCTCCGACCGCCACCCAGACCACCATTTCGATCGAGTTGGCCGGCGACATTTCCGACGGATTGATGATGCCCACTTGCGGTACGTACAGCGCGCCGGCAATCGCGCACAGGACTGCCGACAGGGTCCAGACAAACAGCTTGAACCACAGCGGGTTATAGCCGATGAACATCAGGCGCGCTTCCGAATCGCGTACGGCCTGCAGCACACGGCCAAGGCGCGAGGCCACGATCCAGCGGCAAAGCAGCAGGGCGCCCACCAGGCACCCCAGTGTCGCCAGGTACAGCACTGCCTTGGTGGCCGGCGCCGTGATGCTGTAGCCGAGGATGCGCTTGAAATCGGTGAAACCGTTGTTGCCGCCGAAGCCGGTATCGTTGCGGAAGAACAGCAGCATGAAGGCATACGTCAGGGCTTGCGTAATGATGGAAAAATACACGCCCTTGATGCGCGAACGGAAAGCGAAGTAGCCGAACACGAAGGCCAGCGCGCCCGGCACAAGGACCACCAGCGCCAGGCAGTACCAGAAACTGTCCGTCATGGCCCAGTACCAGGGGAGCTCCTTCCAGTCGAGGAAGACCATGAAGTCGGGCAGAGCGCTCTGGTACACGCCGTCGCGGCCGATGGCGCGCATCAGGTACATGCCATGCGCATAGCCGCCCAAGGCAAAGAACAGGCCATGGCCCAGCGACAGGATGCCGGTGTAGCCCCACACCAGGTCGAGCGCCAGCGCCGCCATGGCATAGCACATGAATTTGCCGGCCAGCCCGACCAGGTAATCCGGCACATGCAGCGCATGTCCAGGCGCGAAGGCGAGGTTGCATGCCGGCAGCAAGGCTGCCAGCACCACCAGGCACGCGAGAGCGCACCAGGCGCGGCGGGAAAACAGCTTGTTCATTCAACGCTCCTGCCTTTGACAGCGAACAGCCCTTGCGGCCGGCGCTGGATGAAGATGATGATGAAGGCGAGGATGGCGATCTTGGCCAGGACGGCGCCCGCCACCGGCTCCAGTAATTTGTTGGCTTCACCAAGCCCCAGGGCGGCAATCACGGTGCCGGCCAGTTGGCCGACGCCGCCCAGCACCACCACCATGAACGAATCGATGATGTAGGACTGTCCGAGGTCCGGCCCCACATTTCCCAGCTGCGACAAGGCTACGCCCCCCAGCCCCGCAATGCCGGAGCCCAGCCCGAAAGTCAGCATGTCGATGCGGCCTGTCGGCACGCCAACGCAGCCCGCCATGCGCCGGTTCTGCATGACGGCACGTACGAACAGGCCCAGGCGGGTGCCATTCAGCAGCAGCCAGACGCCGGCCGTCACCAGCACGGCAAACACGATGATCGCGATGCGGTTGTAAGGCAGCACGAGCGATCCGAGTACCGTCATGCCGCCCGACATCCAGGCCGGATTGGCCACTTCCACGTTCTGCGCGCCGAACAGGGTGCGCACGGCCTGCATCAGCACAAGGCTGATGCCCCAGGTCGCCAGCAAGGTCTCCAGCGGGCGTCCGTACAGCCAGCGGATCACCGTGCGTTCCAGCGCCATGCCCACCAGCGCCGCCACGGCGAATGCAGCAGGCAGCGCCGCCAGCAGGTACAGCTCGACCGCCTGCGGCAAGTAGTGGCGGAACAGCGATTGCACCAGGTAAGTCGTATAGGCGCCGATCATCAGCAATTCGCCGTGCGCCATATTAATGATGCCCATCAGGCCGAAGGTAATGGCCAGCCCCAGTGCCGCCAGCAGCAGTACGCTGGCCAGCGACATGCCATAAAACAGGTTGCCGACCAGCTCAGTGCGCGCTTGCCTGGCGTCGATCGCCTTCACGGCGTCCGTTAGCGCCAGGCGAACGGCGGCATCAGATTCGGCGGATGGCTGCTCCAGCCTGGCCTGCAGCGGCGCGCGCTGCGCGCTGCCGCCCAGTTCACCCAACTGGCGCGCGGCTGCGGCACGTTCGCCAGCCTGCGGCGCCTGCAAGCTGGCCAGGGCCAGCAACAGTTGCAGCGCCGATCGCGTTTGCCCGTCCTGCTCACCCTGCAGGGCGCGCTGCACCAGCGCCACCTGGGCCGGGTCCAATTCCTGGCCCAGCAAGGCACGCGCGGCCGCCAGGCGCTGTGCCGTCCCGGGCGCCAGCAGATCCATGCCCGACAGGGCCGTCTCGATGGCGGCGCGCAGGCGGTTATTGACGACAATGACCGACGCACCTTCTGGCGCTGGCGCCGACGGCGCAAGGCTGGCCACCCGCCCGTCGGGCAAAAGGTACAAGGCATCGTCCTTCAAAGCACGCAGTACGTCCGCCGCTTCCGGCGTGCCGAGCGCGCCGATGGCAGCGACTGCCGCCACCCGCGCGTCGGGATCGTCGCCAGCCAGCGGCTGCAGCATGGCTGGCGCAATGGCCGCCGGCGCGGCCCCGGCAAGCAGGTAAAGCGCAATGCCAGCCAGCAGCCGGCGCACAGCGGAATACATCATGGGGAAGTCTCCAGTAATCAAGTCCGGCGGACTGCGCGCAGCAGCCGCCGGCATCACGGCTTACAGCTTTTGCTTGCCTTCGTTCCCCGGAATGAACGGGCTCCAGGGCTGGGCGCGGATCGGTTCCCTGGTCTTCCACACCACGCTGAACTGGCCGTCAGCCTTGATTTCGCCGATCATCACCGGCTTGTGCAAGTGATGGTTGCTCGGGTCCATGGTCAGCGTGAATCCGGATGGCGCGCTGAAGGACTGGCCGCCCATTGCCGCGATCACCTTGTCGGTATCGGTGGACTTCGCCTTCGCCACGGCCTGCGCCCACATATGGATGCCGACATAGGTTGCCTCCATCGGGTCGTTGGTCACCGCGGTCGCCGCGTTCGGCAGCTTCTTCGCAACGGCATAAGCCTTCCATTTCTTGATGAAGGCATCGTTCACCGGATTTTTGACGGACTCGAAATAGTTCCAGGCAGCGAGGTGGCCGACCAGCGGCTTGGCATCCACGCCGCGCAGTTCCTCTTCACCCACCGAGAAGGCGACGACCGGTACCTGCGTTGACTTCAGGCCGGCATTGCCCAACTCCTTGTAGAAGGGCACGTTGGAATCGCCATTGATGGTCGAGATCACCGCGGTCTTGCCGCCGGCCGAAAACTTCTTGATATTGGCGACGATGGTCTGGTAATCCGAATGGCCGAACGGGGTGTAGGTTTCCTCGATGTCGCTGTCCTTGACGCCTTTGCTCTTCAGGAATGCGCGCAGGATCTTGTTGGTGGTGCGCGGGTACACATAGTCCGTGCCGAGCAGTACGAAGCGCTTGGCCCCGCCGCCCTCCTTGCTCATCAGGTATTCGACCGCGGGAATCGCCTGCTGGTTCGGCGCCGCGCCGGTATAGAACACATTCTTCTCGAGTTCTTCCCCTTCATATTGCACGGGGTAGAACAGCAGGCCGTTCAACTCCTTGAATACTGGCAGCACGGACTTGCGCGATACCGAAGTCCAGCAGCCGAACACGGCGGCCACCTTGTCTTTCGCTACCAGCTGGCGCGCCTTTTCGGCGAACAACGGCCAGTTCGACGCCGGATCGACCACCACCGGCTCCAGCTTCTTGCCCAGCACCCCGCCCTTGGCGTTGATTTCGTCGATGGCCATCAAGGCCACGTCCTTCAGCGACGTTTCGGAAATCGCCATGGTGCCGGACAGCGAGTGCAGGATGCCGACCTTGATGGTATCGGCAGCGTACGCCGCGAAGCTGCCACCCAACATGGCGGCAGCCGCCGCGATGCGGGTCAGGGAGGCGATGAAATGACGGCGAGTTTGCATGATGGTTACCTCTTCTGATAGTGGAAGGATGGTGCTTAGTATTGGACTTGCAGCGCGACGACGAACTTCGACTGGTCGGCGGCGGCAACGGTCTCTGTCTTCGAATACTTGGCGCTCAACTGCGCGTTGTAGCCATCGATGATGTAATTGAGGCCGATGTCCGACTGCTTGACGTCGATGTTGTTATCAGGCTTGAACTTCTGGAATTGGACGAAAGGCTGCAGCTTGCCTTGGCCTGGCGCCAGGATGAATACGTAAGCGAGGCCGGTCGACCACGCCTTGCCCTGTTCCGCCAGGATGACGTCGTCGTTGCGGTAGTTGTAGTAGGCTGCTTCCACCGACACCGCGCCGGCGCCGATGCGTTTCTCCAGCAGGAAGTCCAGGTTCCAGGCCTTGTAGTCGCCGGTCTTGGCGATGGTCAGCACACCATCCTTCTGGTAGCGGCCTGCCAGGCCGATGGCCAGGATATCCTTGGTTCCGAGGTAGTTGCCGGTGCCGTAGTAGCCTGGCTCGGCATCCCAGAAGTCGTACTGCACGCGGCCCGCATACATCAGGCTGTCGTCGGCCTTGATGCCTGCCGCCTTGGCCTCCTTCTGCGTCAGGCTGCCGATGCCGAAGGTGTGGCCCTCGAACGCGCCGAAAGAGTATCCGAGCTTGCCCTCGGCCGCATTACCCCAGGCCACCACGCCGTCATCGCGGCCACGGAAGATGCCGCCGTTGTAGCCGTAGCGCGAAGCCACGTCCGCCCAGTAGCCGCCACCGAGCGAATAATAGGGACCGGCCATATTCGCACGGTCGCTCGGCGACAAAAGGCGGCCGGCCCAGATATTCAACTCCGGCGAAAAGGCAAACTGCGCGGCAGCATCCAGCACCCGGATCTGGTCGCCATCCCATTCTGTGTTCAGCATGCCCTTGATGTTCTTGTTCAGGGAGGCGCCGAAGAACAGGCGCGCGCTGTCCAGGTTGAAGTCGTTCGAGCGCGAGCTCCCGTCCGGCGCTCCGTCCTTCTCGCTGGTAAAGCTGCCACGCGCTCCAAAGCCTACGCTGATGGACTTGTCTTCGCCGATGGGAATGGTGGCGCCCGCGTGCGCCAACGACGCCACGGCTGCGCTGAGTAATACGGAGAGCTTGATCATCGTTTGCATGCCAGTCCTCTTGTCACAAGTTTGAAAGTGTTGCTGCTTGTGAACAGGGTAAAGAGGCTGAACGCGATGGCCCATACGTCAAGTGACGTAGTTGCTGATTGGCGTCACAAAACAAAACGGCCCGGGCGCTTGCGCGGCCGGGCCGTTAGTTGGGGGCTTTCAGGCTTAAGCCAGCTTGCCGTGGCAAGCCTTGAACTTCTTGCCGCTGCCGCATGGGCATGGGTCGTTGCGGCCGACCTTGAAACCCTGGCTGATCGCCGCGTCCAGCTCGCCGGCCGGCATGGCGGTCGGCGCCAGCAGTTCTTCCGGCGCCGCGTTCGGGTTGAAGTCGGCGTGCTGGTAGTGGACGTTCTCGACGTGCGACTGGTTCATGGCCGCTTCCGCTGCCTCGACTTCTTCGCGCGACTGGATGCGTACCATCATCACCATGCGAATCACGTCGTTCTTGATCATGTCCAGCATGGTGCCGAACAGTTCGAACGCTTCGCGCTTGTATTCCTGCTTGGGATTCTTCTGCGCGTAGCCGCGCAGGTGGATGCCCTGGCGCAGGTGATCCAGCGCTGCCAGGTGCTCGCGCCAGTGGGTGTCCACCGACTGCAGCATGACATTGCGCTCGAAGCCGCCGAAGGCTTCCTTCGACACGATATCGACCTTGGCCTGATATGCGGCATCGGCTGCGGCAATCACACGTTCGACGATGTCGTCGTCGGTGATGCTGCTTTCCTTCTCCATCATTTCGACCAGCGGGACCTCGAGCATCCACTCTTGCGCCAGCGTCTTCTGCAGCGCAGGGATGTCCCACTGCTCTTCCACCGATTCTTCCGGCACATAGGTGCGCACCACGTCGGTGAACACGCCATGGCGCAGGTTCATGATGGTTTCGGAAATGTCGGTCGCTTCCAGCAGTTCGTTGCGCTGCGAGTAGATCACCTTGCGCTGGTCGTTGGCGACGTCGTCGTATTCCAGCAGCTGCTTACGAATGTCGAAGTTGCGGGCTTCAACCTTGCGCTGCGCGGATTCGATGGAACGGGACACGATGCCCGCTTCGATCGGTTCGCCTTCCGGCATCTTCAGGCGGTCCATGATCGCGCGCACGCGGTCGCCGGCGAAGATGCGCAGGAGCGGGTCGTCCAGCGACAGGTAGAAGCGCGAAGAGCCCGGGTCGCCCTGGCGGCCGGAACGGCCACGCAGCTGGTTGTCGACGCGGCGTGATTCGTGGCGTTCGGTACCGACGATGTGCAGGCCGCCTGCCGCCACCACCTGGTTGTGCAGCGACTGCCAGCCGGAACGCAGGTGCTGCGCCTTGGCGGCTTTATCTGCATCGCTCAGCTCCGGGTCGGCTTCGATGATCTGGATCATCTTTTCGATACTGCCGCCCAAGACGATGTCGGTACCACGGCCGGCCATATTGGTGGCGATGGTGATGGCTTTCGGCGCACCCGCCTGGGCGATGATTTCAGCTTCGCGGGCGTGCTGTTTTGCGTTCAGCACGTTGTGCGGCAGCTTGGCCTTGTCCAGGATGCTGGACAGCAGTTCGGAGTTCTCGATCGAGGTGGTACCTACCAGCACTGGCTGGCCGCGCTCGTAGCAGTCGCGGATGTCAAGCATCATCGCGTTGTACTTTTCGGCGTTGGACTTGTACACCTGGTCCTGGCGGTCCTTGCGCTGCGACGGACGGTTCGGCGGGATCACCACGGTTTCCAGGCCGTAGATTTCCTGGAATTCGTAGGCTTCGGTGTCGGCGGTACCGGTCATGCCGGCCAGCTTGCCGTACATGCGGAAGTAGTTCTGGAAGGTGATCGAGGCCAGGGTCTGGTTCTCGTTCTGGATCTTGACGCCTTCCTTGGCTTCGACTGCCTGGTGCAGGCCGTCGGACCAGCGGCGGCCAGTCATCAGGCGGCCGGTGAATTCGTCGACGATCACCACTTCATTGTTCTGCACCACGTAGTGCTGGTCCTTGAAGTACAGCACGTGCGCGCGCAAGGCAGCGTACAGGTGGTGCACCAGGGTGATGTTGGCGGAGTCGTACAGGGAAGCGCCTTCCGGCAGCAGGCCCATCTTGGTCAGGATCGCTTCGGCCTTTTCGTGGCCGGCTTCGGTCAACAGCACCTGGTGCGCTTTTTCATCCTTGGTGTAGTCGCCAGGGATTTCGATCTTGCCTTTGCCGTCCGCGGTTTCTTCGCCGACTTGCAGGGTCAGTTGCGGCGGCACCAGGTTGATCTTGTGGTACAGGTCAGTGTGGTTTTCGGCCTGGCCGGAGATGATCAGCGGGGTACGCGCTTCGTCGATCAGGATCGAGTCCACTTCGTCGACGATGCCGAAATTCAGGGTGCGCTGCACACGCTCGCTGGCTTCGAACACCATGTTGTCGCGCAGGTAGTCGAAACCGAATTCGTTGTTGGTGCCGTAGGTGATGTCGGACGCGTAGGCTTCCTGCTTGTCGGCGTGCGGCATCTGCGACAAGTTCACGCCGCAGGACAGGCCCAGCCAGCGGTACAGCTTGCCCATGGTCTCGGCGTCGCGCTGTGCCAGGTAATCGTTGACGGTCACGATGTGCACGCCCTTGCCGGACAGTGCATTCAGGTAGGCTGGCAGGGTCGCGGTCAGGGTTTTGCCTTCACCGGTGCCCATTTCGGCGATCTTGCCGTAATGCAATACCATGCCGCCGATCAGTTGGACGTCGAAGTGGCGCATCTTGAACACGCGCTTGGAAGCTTCGCGGCAGACGGCAAAGGCTTCCGGCAGCAGGTTGTCCAGCGATTCGCCATTGGCAACGCGTTCCTTGAGGGCAGGCGTTTTCGCTTGCAGCTCGGCATCCGACAGCTTTTCAAACTCCGGCTCCAGGGCGTTGATCGCCTTTACCGTTTTTTGGTATTGCTTAAGCAGACGCTGGTTGCGGCTGCCGAAAATCTGGGTCAGTAAGGACATTTCTTAAATTCTTCCTCGGGTCCGCCAATGGCAAAAGTGCGTGATTTTATCATGCGTTCGTAGCAAGGTTGGGATCTTGACCTATATAACAATAGGCTAGCGATGAAAAATTCACCGGCTGGGGCCGCCACTGTAAAATGGCGGTATGGCATTTTCCTTCACCAACCGCAAGCACGCCCCGCAGGAAGCGACCAATTTCCTGCTCGGCAACGCACGGCTGGCCGCTTTGCTGCCGGCCGTGCAGCGCATGGCTAAATTACAACAAGACTGCCGTGAAGTGCTGCCATCAGCCTTTAAAACCTGTGAAATCTTTGCTTTTGACGGTGGTGAGCTGACTTTGGCCGTGCCGAACACGGCCGTGGCAGCCAAGCTCAAGCAGCAAGTGCCAAAGCTGCAGGAAGCGCTGAACGCAAATGGATGGCAGATAAACAATATCCGCTTCCGGGTGCAGATGCCGAAAGGGATCGCCCACGTGGGGCCGAGCGGGGAAGGCCTGAGGCTGCCCGAAACGGCCGTCAATTCCTTCGACGAGCTAAGCCAGAAACTGGAGCCGACCGCCGCCAACGAGCCGCTGATCGAAGCGATGCGGCGTCTGGTTGCCCGCCGCCGCGGCTGACCTGCTATTTCCTGATCGGAAAGTAGAACGAAACCATCAAGGTCACAATCGGCAGAGCGCCGATTTTCACTAGCTCAAACATGGCCTGGAGTGCGGAATTATCTGGATCTAGCCCATACGCGACCATGATCCCAATACAAATGATCGCCAAACAACCAAGGACTTGTTTTGCAAACGTTAGTCGCGCCCCAGGGCTGATGTCAGCAACCGTCGCAGACCATGGCAAGTGCTGGGCGACATCTATGTCGGCATGCTGCTGACCGTTCATTCGGCCCGATTGCATCAAAAGATTCCGACCAAGCGGTGTAGCGGATTGAACTCCGCATCAACAATAGCGAGTGAATTGCCCTTTGTTTGCTCTTCATCCGCGATGGCGAGAAGCGCAAGGGCCCTGCCTATTGCTAAGCCGCGTGGCAGGCCATTTCGATCCGCGATATCGGAAATAATGCGATCGACTTCGTCGCTAACCTCAAGGGTGATCTGCGTCATGGCGTCCTCCCGTTGCAATACTGTCAGTATTGCTAACGGAAGGCCGGTCTGGCAAGCAGAGCAGGAGAACTAAATTAAAGGTAGGCCCACTCGCGCGACATCTGCTTGGCGTAGGACGGCGGGGCGGTGTCGAGGGAGTCGAAGGTGACCAGTTCGTAAGAATCCGGGTCGGCCAGCATGGCGCGCAGCAGCTGGTTGTTCAGGGCGTGGCCGGATTTGTGGGCTTCGTAGCTGGCGATGATCGGGTGGCCAACCATGTACAGGTCGCCGATCGCGTCGAGGATCTTGTGGCGCACGAATTCGTCGTCGTAGCGCAGGCCATCCTGATTCAGGATGCGGTATTCATCCATCACGATGGCGTTTTCCAGCGAGCCGCCGCGCGCCAGGCCGATCCCGCGCAGCATCTCCACGTCCTGCATGAAGCCGAAAGTGCGGGCGCGGGCGATGGCTTGAATATAAGACACGTCGCCGAAGTCGACAGTCGCGCGCTGCGCGGTACCGTCCACCGCCGGGTGGTTGAATTCGATGAAGAAGTCCAGCTTGAAGCCGTCGTGCGGCACCAGGCGCGCCCACTTTTCAGCGGCGCCCTTGCCTTCGCGGATTTCGATCGGCTTTTTCACCTTGATGAACTTTTTCGGCGCTTCCTGCTCCTGCACGCCGCCCTGCTGCAGCAGGTAGACGAAGGACGATGCCGAACCATCCATGATCGGGATTTCTTCCGCCGTGACGTCGACGTACAGGTTGTCGATGCCCAGGCCCGCGCATGCCGACATCAGGTGCTCGACGGTCGAGACGCGGCCGCCGTCCTTCATCAGCACAGTTGCCATGCGGGTATCGCCCACGATGTCAGCCCTTGTCGGGAAGACAACCTGCGGGTCCAGGTCCACACGGCGGAACACGATGCCGGTATCCGGCTCGGCTGGGCGCAAGGTCAACTCGACCTTGGTACCGGAGTGCAGGCCGACACCTGTGGTGCGGACGATTTCTTTGATGGTTCGTTGTTTCAGCATGCAAGGATTATAGCGCCCTGCGCCCTTCCCCGCTTACGGATGCTCAGCCTCGGCATGTTCGGTCTCGCGTCGCACCAGGTAGATGCCGGAGCCGATGATGATGGCTGCGCCCACCAGGGTGTAGGTGTCCGGCAGCGTATGCCACAGCAGCCAGTCGATGCCCACGCCCCAGGCTAGCGCCGTGTACTCGAACGGCGCCACGATGGAAGCCTTGCCCATGCTGAAGGCGCGCGTCAGCGCGAGTTGGCCGAAGAAACCGCTTACCGCTAGTGCAGCCATGGCAGGCCACAACGACCAGTCGATGCTCACCCAGGCATTGATGGCCAGCGGCGCCACGCCGATGCCCATCAAGGTCAGCACCCAGAACATCACATGCTCGGGCGCGTCGGTCTTGGCCAGCACACGGCCAGCAATCGCGGAAATGCCGTAGCAGACGGCCGAGGCAAGCACTGCCAGGCCGGCGATCGACGCGAAGTTGGTGCCGTCCGGACGCAGCACCACCAGCACGCCGCCCAGGCCGACAAAGATCGCCACCCACTGCCCCAGGCTGACTTTTTCTTTCAGGATGAACACCGCCAGCACGGTCACCAGCGCCGGTGCGATAAAGAAGATGGCGTAAGTATCTGCCAGGGGCAGCGACTTCAACGCGTAGGCAAACAGCGACAGCATCGCAATGCCGACGGCGCCGCGCAGCAGGTGCAACGGCCAGCGCACCTTGAAAATGCCGGTGAACTTGCCGCGATAGGCCATGAATGCGCACACCAGGGGCATTGAAAGCATGCATCGCAACGCGGTCACCTGTACTGCCGGATAGCGCGCGGCCAGCACTTTCATGGAAGCGTCCATGAGGGAGAACATGGCGACCGCGGCCACCATGGCGTAAATGGCTTGCAGGTTTTCTTTTTGTTGCGGAGTCACGATGGAAGGCCCAAAAGCGTTGCCGGGTCGTCCATTGTACTGAAAGAAAGGGTTTGCTGCTGAGGCTGTGTCAGCTTAGCCGGTAACAGTAGAAGTCCCGGTTTGCCCACTCGCGATCGCTCGCGCCTCGGCCATAAGGCATTCGCTGCCGTGACAACTTATAACCGGGATCCATTGCCCCCCTCACGTCAAAGTAGTCAGGCCTCAACAGCTCCTTCACTTCGGGCAAGGCATCCAGTGCCTTGAACACCCTCCGAAGAACCTTGAAGTTGTCCTCTATATCCATTTGTTTGATGATGACCTGGAGCAGCCATTCACGGCACTCTTCATCATATTCCCAGTACATGGAAACCGGCTTTAGCCCTTCCTGGTCCAGTTGCTGAAGGAACTTGCGTCCGCCAGCGATCATTTCTTGCGTCATTTGTCCCTCTACCAGTGCTTCTGTATCCATGGTAGTACTCCTTTCAGATGGCCAGCGCATGCGACGTACATGCATCGCGCCATTTGCGCAGGCACGTTGACTTCGTAGCGCGCGATCTCACTCCATTTGCGAACTACGGACCAATTTTCAGCGAACGCTGCACTGGAACGAATTTCTTCCTCGAGCTCGAGCTGCAAGCCGGCTAATCTCACGAGCGTCCGCAAATTGTGGGTATTGCATTCGTTTGCCAATCGCTTGTCTGGAAATTCGTGGCGCTCCTGCTGTTTCGCGATGGCGGCCTTCAGCCCACATTCGATCGCGTATCCCGACAAATAGTAGCTGCCTGCATAAAATTCCGCGTCCAGCAGGCTTTTACCTTCGCTGATGCGCATCCGCGTCAGGTCGTGAAGTTCATTGCGATTCATGTCAGCGTCCCAAAATGCAAAAACGATGAGACAAATCCGCGCTGGAATTGTTCCCGCTTTCCGAAAGAAATCACGAATGATTTCGTGGCGGGTTATGATGGCATGATGAACACAGAAGCCCAACTTGTCGAAGTGATCGAAGATGTCGAGCCACTCTACGTGGTCCATGAGTCGCCCGTGCATGGGCGCGGCGTATTTGCGCGCCGGATGATCCCTGCCGGCACCCGCATCATCGAATACACCGGCGAGATCGTCGACTGGGAAGAGTGCTGCCGCCGTACCGAGGAGAAAGGCGGTCCGATCGGCCATACCTTCTTCTTCAGCCTGAACAACGGCATGCTGATCGACGGCGGTTCGGGCGGCAACGAGGCGCGCTACATCAACCATTCCTGCGAACCTAATTGCGAGGCGGAAGAAGACGAAGACGACCGCGTCTACATCTGCTCCCTGCGCGACATCGCCGAAGGCGAAGAACTGAACTACAACTACGGGCTGATCTACGAAGCCCGCCACACCGCCAAGGTGAAGAAGGAGTTCGCCTGCTACTGCGGCGCCCCGTCCTGCACCGGCGTCATGCTGGCGCCCAAGAAGCGCAAGTCGCGCGCAAAAACGAAAGACGAAACGAAAAACGGCGCCGAAGCGCCGTCTCTAGCGGAGTAATCCAGGGGTTACAGCTGGCCCAGCATGGTTTCGGCATTCGACACTTCGAACTTGCCGCCTTGCTCGACGTTCAGTTGCTTGACCACGCCGTCTTCCACCAGCATCGAGTAACGCTGGGAGCGGGTGCCCATGCCGAACTTGGAGAAGTCTGCGTCCAGGCCCAGAGCCTTGGAGTAAGCAGCGTTGCCGTCAGCCATCATACGGACGGTGCCGGTGGCTTTCTGGTCGCGGCCCCATGCGCCCATCACGAAGGCGTCGTTCACGGAGATGCACCAGATTTCATCCACGCCCTTGGCTTTCAGTTCGGCAGCGTGCTTGACGTAGCCCGGTACGTGCTGTGCGGAGCAGGTTGGGGTGTAGGCGCCTGGCAGGCCGAAGATCGCGATCTTCTTGCCCTTGGCGATGTCCTGCACATTGAAGGTGTTCGGGCCGAGGGAGCAGCCTTCGGTCTCGGTTTCGATGAATTCGGACAGTTGGCCTTCCGGCAGTTTGTCGCCGATCTTGATGGTCATTCTTTTTCTCCTGTTGTTGAAAACCGGTAGGCGCCTGCCGCAGGTCAGTGTCTGACCCTGCGGGTCAGACACCGGTTTACCGGTTCTGAAAATAAAAAACCGCGCAGTGCGCGGGTAGCCCTGAATGCCTAGTATAACTCCGCGCCGCCGGACGCGTGATCCGGCGGCGCGGCTGACCCTATTTAGTCAGCCTGCTTGCGCAGGAAGGCAGGAATGTCGTAGGTTTCCATGCCCGACTTGGCCAGTGCGTTCACCTGCTCGGTGGCCGATTCACGGCGCCATACGGCTGGCTGTTTCTGCACGTCGGCGGACACGCCGGAGAAGCCTGCGTTGCCGAAACCGCCCACTGCTGCAGTTGCTGCACCGCCGCCCAGGCCTGCGTTGACGTTCAGCGGGTTGCCGCCGTGGGTGCCGGTGCGCAGTTGCTGCTGCGGTACCAGTTGCACGTGCTTCTTGGCTTTGCCCAGGCCGGTCGCCACCACGGTCACGCGGATATCGTCGCCCATCGCGTCGTCGTAGGCGATGCCTTGTGCGATCGACGCATCCGGTGCGGCGAAGGCGCGCACGGCAGCCATGACTTCCTTGATTTCCTTGCCTTTCAGGCCGCGCGATGCGGTGACGTTGACCAGCACGCCGCGTGCGCCCGCCAGGTCGACGCCGTCCAGCAGCGGGGAGGCAACCGCCTGTTCGGCCGCCACGCGTGCACGGTCCACGCCGGAAGCGGTGGCGGTACCCATCATCGCCTTGCCCTGCTCGCCCATGATGGTCTTCACGTCGTTGAAGTCGACGTTGATGTGGCCAGGCACGTTGATGATTTCGGCGATACCGGCTACGGCGTTGTTCAGGACGTCGTCAGCGTGCTGCAGCCACTCGATCAGCGACTCGTCTTCGTAGATTTCTTCCAGCTTCTCGTTGCAGATCACGATCAGCGAGTCGACGTTCTGCGACAGCGCTTCCAGGCCCGCTTCGGCGATGTCCAGGCATTTCTGGCCTTCGTGCGAGAACGGCTTGGAGACCACCGCCACGGTCAGTGCGCCCTGCTGCTTGGCGATTTCCGCCACGATCGGCGCCGCGCCGGTGCCGGTTCCGCCGCCCATGCCGGCAGCGATGAACACCATGTGCGCGCCGCGCAGCGCATCTTCGATGCGGGTGCGGGATTCTTCTGCCAGCGCACGGCCGATCTCAGGCTTCATGCCCGCGCCCAGGCCGCTCGCGCCGATCTGGATAATGTTGCTTGCCTTGGAGGCGGCCAGCGCTTGTGCGTCGGTATTGGCAGCGATGAATTCCACGCCGCTCATGCCCTTGTTGATCATGTGCTGGACGGCATTGCCGCCTGCACCGCCAACGCCGACGACCTTGATGACCGTTCCCAGTGTTGCGTTATCAACCATATCAAACTCCATGATTTACTCCTATCTAGAATGCGGTTTTCAAGCGCCAGGCCTCATATGGGTAGGAGAACTGGAGATTGAAAACTGCAGGGGTTTATTATTCAAAAATTGTCTTAAAAGTTACCCAGGAACCATTCCTTCATGCGCTGCCAAACTGCCTTCACTGATCCATCCTGGCGCGTCACGATGTGGCCGCGCAGATACTGCTTCTTAGCTTCCAACAACAGGCCCAACACGGTTGCATAGCGCGGGCTGCGCACCACGTCGGCCAGCTGGCCGCGGTAGTCCGGGGTGCCCAGGCGCGCAGGCTTGAGGAAGATGTCTTCCGCCATCTCCACCATGCCCGGCATGATCGAGGTGCCGCCGGTCAGCACGATGCCCGACGAGAGCACGCCCTCGTAGCCGGACTCGCGTACCACCTGGTGCACCATCGCAAACAGTTCTTCCACGCGCGGCTCGATCACCGCCGCCAGCGCCTGGCGCGACAGGTTGCGCGGACCACGGTCGCCCAGGCCCGGCACTTCAAGGTGCTCGCCCGGATCGGCCAGCACCTGCTTGGCTACGCCGTAGCGGATCTTGATTTCTTCCGCTTCGCCGGTCGGGGTGCGCAGCGCCATCGCGATGTCGTTGGTGATCTGGTCGCCGGCGATCGGGATCACGGCCGTATGGCGGATCGCGCCGTCGCTGAAGACCGCCACGTCGGTGGTGCCGCCGCCGATGTCGATCAGCACCACGCCCAGTTCCTTCTCGTCGGTGGTCAGCACGGCGTCGGCCGAGGCCATCGGCTGCAGGATCAGGTCCGATACTTCCAGGCCGCAGCGGCGCACGCACTTGACGATGTTCTGCACCGCGCTCACCGCGCCGGTGACGATGTGCACCTTCACTTCCAGGCGGATGCCGCTCATGCCGATCGGCTCGCGCACGTCGTCCTGCGAGTCGACGATGAATTCCTGCGGCACCGTGTGCAGCAACTGCTGGTCGGTCGGGATGTTGACTGCCTTGGCGGTCTCGATCACGCGCGCCACGTCGGTGGCCGTGACTTCCTTGTCCTTGATCGCCACCATGCCGCTGGAGTTGAAGCTGCGGATATGGCTGCCCGCAATGCCCGCGTACACGTTGCGGATCTTGCAGTCGGCCATCAGTTCCGCCTCTTCCAGCGCGCGCTGGATCGATTCGACGGTCGCCTCGATGTTCACCACCACGCCCTTTTTCAGGCCGCTGGACTCGTGCTGGCCCAGGCCAATCACTTCGTGGCGTCCATCGCCCATCACCTCGGCCACCACGGCCACCACTTTGGAGGTGCCGATGTCGAGGCCGACGATCAGGTTTTTAGCGTCTTTAGTCATCTCTATGCCCTGCTTTCAACGTTTCTTCGTATCTGACGGGATCTTCAGTCCCGCTGCGCTCAAAGCCAGGCCGTTCTGGTAGCGCATGTCAATCGTTTCAATATTCGGCACGCGGCTGGAAATCTGCGGCCAGATTCCGACCAGGCGCATCACCCGCTGATGCAGGGTGTCATGCGTTGCCTCGCGTCCCAGCGCCACACTGGCGCCGTTGTCCAACTTCACCGTCCACGCATAGCGTCCCGACAGGGCGACGCTCTTCGGCACCAGGCTGGCCGGCGCAAACCATGTCTTCAACTCGCCGTAACGCGCCAGCACTTCCTTTTCGCTGCCATCCGGACCGGAAAACTCCGGCAGCTCGTGATCCTCTTCCGCTTCGGCCAGGTTGGCGGTGAACACATCTCCCTTTACCGACAGCAGCCGTCCATCTTCGCCCCAGGTGCCAAGCGCTTCATGCTCTTCCAGCGACACGATCAGCTGGTTCGGCCACTCGCGCCGCACGCTGGCGCGGCGCACCCACGGCACCGACTCGAACACCTTGCGTACCTGCTCCAGGTCGGCGGTGAAAAAATTGCCGGCCAGGCGGCCCTGGGTGCCGTTGCGCAGCGTCAGGTGGTTCACGTGCTTGAACTCGGACTTGTCCATGGTTTCAACGCGGATAGCGCGCAAATCGAATACAGGACGATTCGCCACCCACCACACGCCGGCGACGGCGCAAGCCAGCACCGACAGCGCGAACAGGCCGCTGGCGGATGCATTCAAGGCTTTGACGTCGTGCCACATAGGTCTTTTCGGTCCTTACTTCTTCAGCTTCAGTCGCGCGGTGCGCAGGATTTCCACGCACAGCTCTTCGTAACTTACGCCGGTCGCGCGGGCGGCCATCGGCACCAGCGAATGGCTGGTCATGCCTGGCGAGGTGTTCACTTCCAGCAGGAAAGGCTTATGGTCCTTGGCGCGCAGCAGCACGTCGACCCGGCCCCAGCCCTCGCAGCCGACGGCGCGATAGGCCGCTACGGCCAGGCGCTGCATCTCGTCCTGCATCACCTGGTCCAGTTGCGGCGGGCAGAAATACTTGGTGTCGTCGGTGAAGTACTTGTTCTGGTAGTCGTAGTTGCCTTGCGGCGCCACGATTTCCACGATCGGCAGCGCGCGTGCATTCTTGCCAGTGCCCAGCACGGCAACGGTGAACTCGCGGCCTTCCACAAATTCTTCGGCCAGCACGCAGTCATCCAGCGCAGCGGCGGCGTCATAGGCGGCTTTCAGGCCGGCCTTGTCGCTCACCTTGGTGATGCCGATGGTCGAACCTTCATGCGGCGGTTTCATGATCAGCGGCAGGCCGAGGCGCGCGGCTTCCGCGTCCAGGTCGGAATCAGCGCCCAGCACCGCGTATTCCGGGGTCGGCAGGTTTTCGCGCAGCCACAGGATCTTGGTGGTGATCTTGTCCATGCCCACCGAGCTGGCCATCACGCCGGAGCCGGTGTACGGGATGCCAAGCAGTTCCAGGGCGCCCTGAATACTGCCGTCTTCACCGTAGCGGCCATGCAGAGCGATGAACACGCGGTCGAATTTTTCGGCGGCCAGTTCAGCCAGCGAGCGTTGGCCCGGGTCGAAGGCGTGGGCGTCCACGCCCTGCGATTGCAAGGCCGCCAGCACGCCGGTGCCGGACATGATGGACACGTCGCGTTCGGCCGACAGGCCGCCCATCAGCACGCCCACCTTGCCGAATGCTTGCGCTTCTTGTGCAGTCAGTTTCGTCATCGCGTCAAGCCTTCCAGTTCGTCAGTTTTGCTGGGACGCCGCTGATCGAGCCTGCGCCCATCGTGAGCACGACGTCGCCGTCGCGCACCACGTTCATGATTGTTTCCGGCATGTCGGCGATGTTTTCGACGAATACCGGTTCAGTTTTGCCGCGCGCGCGGATCGCGTGCGCCAGCGCACGGCCGTCGGCTGCCACGATCGGCGCCTCGCCCGCTGCATAAACATCCGACAGGACCAGCACGTCGACGGTGCTCAGGACTTTTGCGAAGTCCTCGAACAGGTCGCGCGTGCGGCTGTAGCGGTGCGGCTGGAAAGCCAGCAGCAGGCGGCGGCCCGGATAGGCGGCGCGCGCAGCGGCGGTGGTGACTTCCATTTCAATCGGGTGGTGGCCGAAATCGTCCACCAGGGTGAAGCTGCCGCCCGACGGGATCGCGACTTCGCCGTATTTGGTGAAGCGGCGGCCGACGCCGGCAAAGCCTGCCAGGCCGGCTTGCGTTGCCGTATCCGGCACGCCGATTTCACGCGCGATGGCGACTGCGGAACAGGCGTTCTGCACGTTATGCATGCCGGGCTGGTTCAGCACGATGTCCAGGTCCGGGAAGCCTTCCTGCAGCACGGTGAAGTGCATCTGGGTGCCGACGGCGCGCGCATTGACGGCACGCACTTCAGCGTCTTCCGCGAAGCCGTAGGTGGTGACCGGCTTGGTCACCTGCGGGATGATGGCGCGTACATGCGGGTCGTCGATGCACAGCATGGCGCGGCCGTAGAAAGGCAGGCGATGCGTGAAGTGCACGAAAGCCTGCTTCAGCTTTTCGAAATCGTGCTCGTAGGTTTCCATGTGATCGGCGTCGATGTTGGTGATGACTTCGATCATTGGGGTCAGGTTCAGGAACGAGGCGTCCGATTCATCCGCTTCGGCCACCAGGTATTCGCCGGAGCCCAGCTTGGCGTTGGCGCCGGCTGCGGTCAGGCGGCCGCCGATCACGAAGGTCGGGTCCAGGCCGCCTTCGGCCAGCACCGACGCCACCAGGCTGGTGGTGGTGGTCTTGCCGTGGGTGCCGGCAATGGCGATGCCGCGCTTCAGGCGCATCAGTTCACCAAGCATGACGGCGCGCGGCACGATAGGGATCTTGCGGGCGCGCGCGGCGATTACTTCAGGGTTGTCTTCTTTCACGGCTGTCGAGGTGACGACCGCGTCGGCGTTGCCGATATAGCTGGCGTCGTGGCCCTGGTGCACGGTGGCGCCCATGTCGACCAGGCGCTGGGTCACGGCGTTCGAACCGAGGTCCGAGCCGGAGACGTTATAGCCCAGCGTTACCAGCACTTCGGCGATGCCGCTCATGCCGCTGCCGCCGATGCCGACGAAGTGAATGTTCTTTACTTTATGTTTCATGCTAGTGCTTCCAATTCTTGTGCGATGGCGTCATTCGCATCGCGCTTGCCCACTGCAAGCGCTGCGGACGCCATCTTCTGGCAAGTGCTCCGGTTCAAGGTCTGCAACAGTGCTGCCAGGCTTTCCGAATTCAATTCCGTCTGCGGCATGTGGATCGACGCGCCCTGCTTGGCCATCCATTGCGCGTTGTCGCGCTGGTGGCTGGTCGTCGAGACCACCAGGGGAACCAGCACGCTGGCTACCCCGGCGGCAGTCAGTTCCGACACGGTGATCGCGCCGGCGCGGCAGATCACGATGTCCGCCTGCGCGTAGGCGCCCGCCATGTCGTCGATGAAATCGACCACGTTTGCTTCCACATGCGCCTGCGCGTAAGCCGCGCGCAGGGCTTCGATATTCTTCTTGCCCGACTGGTGGGTCACCAGCGGACGCTGTTCCGGCGCGATCAGCGCCAATGCCGCCGGCAGCGCATCGTTGAGCGCCTTGGCCCCCAGGCTGCCGCCCACCACCAGGATGCGCAGCACGCCATCGCGGCCCGCGAAGCGCTGCTCCGGCGCCGGCAGCGCCAGGATTTCCTTGCGTACTGGATTGCCGGTAACGACGGCCTTGCCCGCTACCGAGCCGAAATCGGCCGTGAAGCCGAAGAAAACCCTTTTCGCCATCGGCGCCAATGTCTTGTTCGACAGCAGCAGGCCGGCATCGGCATTCACCAGCGCCAGGGGCACGCCGCGCAGTTTCGCCATGACGCCGCCCGGCACGCAGACATAGCCGCCCATGCCCAGCACCACGTCCGGTTTGCGCTTGCCGATGAAGCGGAAGCAATCCACGAACGCGCCAATCATCTTGAACGCGCCACCGATGCTGTGCGCCAGGCCCTTGCCGCGCATGCCGCTGAAGTGGACCACGTCCATTTCCACGCCGTGCTTCGGCACCAGCTCCGTTTCCATGCCATGCGACGTACCGAGCCAGGTGACTTCCCAGCCACGGGCGCGCATGGCCTGGGCGATCGCCAGGCCGGGGAAAATGTGGCCGCCGGTACCGGCTGCCATGATCATCAGGCGCTTGCTCATACCCGCCCTCCCCGCATCATCTGGCGGTTCTCGAAGTCGATGCGCAGCAAAATCGCCAGGCCCACGCAGTTGATGATGATGCCGGTGCCGCCATAGCTCATGAGCGGCAAGGTCAGGCCTTTGGTTGGCAGCAAGCCGAGGTTCACGCCCATATTGATAAATGTCTGTACGCCGATCCAGATGCCAATGCCTTTGGCGGCCAGTCCGGCGAAGGTCTGGTCCATGGCGATGGCCTGGCGGCCGATGTCGAAAGCGCGCTTGACGATCCAGTAGAACATGCCGATGGTGACCAGCACCCCGATCATGCCCAGCTCCTCGCCGATCACCGCCAGCAGGAAGTCGGTATGCGCTTCCGGCAGGTAGTGCAGTTTTTCCACGCTGGCGCCCAGGCCCACGCCGCCGATCTCGCCGCGGCCGAAGGCAATCAGCGAGTGGGTCAGCTGGTAGGACTTGTTCAGCGCGTTCTCCTCTTCCCAGGGATTCAGGTAGGCGAACAAACGCGCGCGGCGGAATGGCGACAGCCAGATGATGGCGACGAAAATCGTCACCAGCATGCCGGCAATGCCGCCGAACCAGACCGCATTGACGCCGCCCAGGAACAGGATGCCCATGGCGATGCAAACGATCACGCCAAAGGCGCCAAGATCTGGTTCCAGCAGCAGCAACAGGCCGACGAAAGCCACCGCCAGCGCCATCGGCGCAAAGCCCTTGGACAGGCGGTGCATGAATTCCTGCTTGCGCACGGTGTAGTCCGCCGCATACAGCACGATGAAAAGCTTCATCAGTTCGGACGGCTGGAACTGGAACACCTTGAGCGACAGCCAGCGGCGGCCACCGTTCACGTTCACGCCGAGGCCGGGAATCAATACCAGCACCAGCGCCACCAGCGTTGCGATGAACAGATAAGGCGCCGCCTTCTGCCAGTCTTCCACGCGCACGCGGAAGGACACGGCGGCGGCCACGATGGCAATGGCAATGAATATCGCCTGGCGCTGCACGAAGTAGTGATTCTTATAGGCGGCGAACTTGGGCGAATCCGGCAGCGCAATCGAAGCCGAATACACCATTACCATCCCGAACAGCATGAGCAGCAGCACCGACCAGACTAGCGGCTGGTCGTAATCCATCATCTTCGAATGGCGTGCGCGTCCATCCAGCGGAGCTGGGGACTCGGCGCCACCGAAGCGGAATGGAAGCTGGATTGCCATCAGATCTCCTGCCCCGCATCAAGTGCGATCTCGCGCACGGTGTCGATGAACACCTGCGCACGGTGCGCGTAGTTCTTGAACATGTCCAGGCTGGCGCAGGCCGGCGACAGCAGCACGGCATCGCCGGCGTGGGCCAGCGCGGCCGCGCGCTTGGTCGCCTCTTCCAGCGTCGCGAAATCCTCCATCTTCACGCCGGTTGGCTCCAGCGCTGAACGGATGGCCGGCGCATCGCGGCCGATCAGGACCACGGCGCGCACGAAGCGGCGCACCGGTCCGGCCAGCGGGTCGAATTCCTGGCCCTTGCCGTCGCCGCCGGCGATCACGATGAGCTTTTGCTCGCCGCCGAAGGACTGGCCCAG
Source organism: Pseudoduganella sp. R-34 (assembly GCF_049904655.1). Taxonomy (NCBI): domain Bacteria; kingdom Pseudomonadati; phylum Pseudomonadota; class Betaproteobacteria; order Burkholderiales; family Oxalobacteraceae; genus Pseudoduganella; species Pseudoduganella sp. R-34. Next base: position 1,608,627 of record NZ_CP184572.1, on the reverse strand, counting down.
GCCAACCAGCGCGGCAACGGTAGCGCCCACGTTGGTGCCCTTCGAATCGTCGTAGTAGTCAACACCATTGATCGAGGCCACCAGCTCGACGCGGTGCGGCTGGCCTTTGTACTCGCGCAGGCCATGCAGCAGCGGCGCAAACGGCAGGCCGATGGCGCGGCACAGGGCCAGCGCGGCCAGCGCGTTGGACGCGTTGTGCGTGCCGCGGATCTGAAGGGCATCGGCCGGCATCAGCTTCTTGGCGTAGCACTCCACAGGCGGAGGCGGCGGATCATTTTTCTTGCGGCGCTTCGGCGGTTCGGCGTCGTCGGCCGGCTCGGCAGTCGCCAGCCAGAACACGCCGCGCTCGTTGACCAGGCCGAAGCTGTGCGCCAGTTCCGGCGCATCGGTGCCGAAAGTGACGTTTTCGCCGGTCGGGTTGGCCATCGCCATGGTCCACTTGTCGTCGCGATTCAGCACGCGCACGGTGTCTTCGCCGAAGATGCGCTTCTTGTCGTCGGCATAGGCCTGCATGCTGCCGTGCCAGTCCAGGTGGTCCTGGGTCACATTCAATACGGTCGCGGCATCGGCGTTCAGGCTGTAAGTCGTGTGCAGCTGGAAGCTGGAAAGCTCGAGCACCCAGGCTTGTGGCAGGGTATCGCTCTCCATCACTTCGCGCAGCACGTCTAGTGCGGCCGGGCTGATATTGCCGGCCACGCGCACCGACAGGCCGGCGCGTTCGCACAGCTGGCCGGTCAGGCTGGTGACGGTGGTCTTGCCGTTGGTGCCGGTGATGGCGATGATTTTCGGCGCATAGGCGCGGTCTTCCTTCAGCCATTTCAGCGCCTGGGCAAACAGTTCGATCTCGCCCCAGACGGGAATGCCCTTCTCGGCCGCGGCCGGGATGATCTCGGCCAGTTCCTTGTTCGGACCCAGACCCGGGCTGGCGCAGACGAAGTCCACGCCATCGAGCAGGGCCGCATTGAACGGTCCGGAAATGAACTGCGTGCCCGGCAGCTGCTCACGCAGCAGCGGCAGACGGTCCGGCACCGGGCGCGTGTCGGCAACGCGCAGCAGCGCGCCGCAGCGCGCCAGCCAGTGCGCCATCGCCAGGCCCGATTCGCCGAGCCCCAGAACCAGTGCAATTTTGCCGTTATAGATCATCAGCGCAGCTTCAGAGTAGACAGGCCAACCAGGACCAGCATCATCGTGATAATCCAGAAGCGCACGACGACCTGGGTCTCTTTCCAACCCTTCTGTTCAAAATGGTGGTGCAAAGGCGCCATCAGGAACACGCGGCGGCCAGTGCCATAGCGTTTCTTGGTGTACTTGAACCAGCCCACCTGGATGATCACCGAGACCGTCTCCGCAACGAAGATGCCGCCCATGATGAACAGGACGATTTCCTGGCGCACGATCACGGCGATCGTGCCGAGTGCGCCGCCCAGCGCCAGTGCGCCGACGTCGCCCATGAACACTTGTGCAGGGTGCGCGTTGTACCAGAGGAAGGCCAGGCCGGCACCCGCCATCGCACCGCAGAAGATGATCAGCTCGCCAGCGCCAGGGATGTGCGGGATGAACAGGTATTTCGAGTACGTCGCGGAACCGGTCAGGTAGGCGAACAGGCCCAGGGCCGAACCGACCATCACGGTCGGCATGATGGCCAGGCCATCCAGGCCGTCGGTGAAGTTCACCGCGTTCGAGGTGCCGACGATCACGCAATAGGTCAGCGCGATGAAGCCCCACACGCCCAGCGGATAGCTGATGGTTTTCACGAAGGGCACGATCAGGTCGGCCTTCGGCGGCAGGTCCATCGAAAAGCCCGACTGCACCCACTGGAAGAACAGCTCGAATACCTTGGCCGGTGTCGGCGCCGACACGGAAAACGCCAGGTACAGCGCGGCGGCGATGCCGACCAGCGACTGCCAGAAGTATTTTTCAGCCGAACGCATGCCTTCCGGGTCCTGGCGCACCACCTTGCGGTAGTCGTCGACCCAGCCCACGGCGCCGAAACCCATGGTCACGACCATCACCGGCCAGATCAGGCGGTTCGACCAGTCGCACCACAGCACGGTGGCGATGCCGACGGCGATCAGCAGCAGCACACCGCCCATGGTCGGGGTGCCGTGCTTCTTCAGGTGGGTCTGCGGACCGTCCGTGCGCACCGCCTGGCCGTATTTCATGACGGTCAGTTTGCGGATCACGGCGGGACCGGCGATCAGGCCGATCAGCAGTGCCGTGATGGTAGCCATCACGGCACGGAAAGTAATGTAGTTAAAGAGGCGGAAAGCCCCGATATCGTCCTGCAGGATTTGTGCAAGCCAGAGCAGCATGATTAGTGTGTTTCCTTTGTAGCGTGTTGCGATCCAATCAAATGCTGCACGACCCGTTCCATCTTCATGAAGCGGGAGCCCTTGATCAATACGGTTGTATCCGGCGTTACTGCAGCACTTACGGCCTGCAGCAGCGCGTCGAATTCTTTATAGTGCTTTGCGTGCGGCGCCATATGCGCCGCCAGTTCGCCTGTCGCCAGCACGTGCTCAATGCCTTTGCTGGCGGCATAGGCTGCCACCTCTTCGTGGAATTCCTTGCCCTGCGTGCCGACTTCCCCCATATCGCCGAGCACCAGCACGCGTGGCGCTTTTGCCTTGGCCAGCACGTCGATGGCGGCGCGCACGGAGTCCGGGTTGGCGTTATACGTGTCGTCGATCAGCAGTGCACCGTTGGCGGCCTGCTTTTTCTGCAGGCGTCCGTTCACTGGCGCGAAAGCTTCCAGCCCAGTGCGAATGGTGGAAGTGTCGATGCCGGCGGCATAGGTGCAGGCAATCGCGGCCAGCGCGTTGCGCACGTTGTGCTCGCCAGCGGCCTGCAGCGACACGCTGAAGTGGCGCGGCACGGCATCCGGCGCAGCGAAGGATGCGGCGGCGCCATGGCCGGCAGGCTGCTCGGTTGCCGCAGGGCGCAGCGTCACTTCCAGCTCGGCGCCGAAGTCGTTGGCGGTGAAGGTGCAGCTCACGTTGGCAGCGGCGTCGAGGCCGAAGGTCAGCACGCGGCGGCCGGCGGACAACTCATGCCAGACCGGTGTGAACTCGTCGCCATGCGGGAACACGGCCACGCCGTCGCCCGGCAATGCCGCCAGCACGCTGCCATTCTCGCGCGCCACCGCTTCGACCGTGTGCATGAATTCCTGGTGCTCGCGCTGGGCGTTGTTCACCATGCCGATCGTCGGTGCGGCAATCGCGCTGAGGCGGCCAATCTCGCCCGGATGGTTCATGCCCAGTTCCACCACGGCGGAACGGTGCGAAGCATTGAGGCGGAACAGCGTCAACGGCACGCCGATTTCGTTATTCAGGTTGCCGCGCGTCGCCAGCCGGCCCTCTTCGCCATGGGCGGCGGCCAGGATCGAGGCGATCATCTCCTTGACGGTGGTCTTGCCGTTCGAACCGGTCACGCATACCAGTGGCAGCGCAAACTGTCTGCGCCAGTAGTTGGCGATCTGGCCCAGCGCCACCAGGGTGTCCGGCACCACGATGGCAGGCAGGGTCCACCCCTCCGGCAGCTTTTCCACGACGACGGCGACCACGCCCTTGTCGACCACCTGCTGCAGGAAGTCGTGGGCGTCGAATACCTCGCCGCGCAGCGCAACAAACAACTGGCCAGCGCCGACCGTGCGGGTGTCGGTCGACACGCCGTCGAAGTCGAGCGCCAGTGCAGCCTCGCTGGACAGGACGCCATGGTGCAGGTGCGCGCCGGTCAATGCCGGCAGGATGTGGGCGAGCGTGCTGCGCATCAGTGCGGCCTCATCATGGTCAGGCGTGCAGACAAGGCAAGCTGCGCGTGCTCGGCATCCGAGAACGGCATCTTGCGGCCCTTGATTTCCTGGTAGGGCTCATGGCCCTTCCCTGCCAGCAGGATCACATCCGCCTTGCCGGCGTTGCGCACAGCGGACAGGATTGCCGCGGCGCGATCTTCCACTGCCATGAACTCGGAATTCGGATGGTTGGCGTCCATGCCCGCCACGATCTGGCGAATGATGTCGGCCGGATCTTCACTGCGCGGGTTGTCGCTGGTAACGAGTACATGCTCGGCCATCTGCGAAATCCTGCCCATTTGCGGGCGCTTTCCAGGATCGCGGTCGCCGCCGCAACCGAACACGCACCACAGGTGGCCGCCACGGTCGGACGCCACGGAGCGCAGGGCTTCCAGCGTTTTTTCCAGCGCATCCGGCGTATGGGCGTAGTCGATCACGACCATCGGCGCCTCCTGGCCGCCAATCTGCTGCATGCGGCCCGGGGCCGGCTGCAGCGATTCGATGCCGTCAATGGCGGTACGGAAGGCAATGCCTTTCGCCAGCAGCGCGGCCAGCACGGCCAGTGCATTGCTCACGTTGAACGGCCCAACCAGCTGGGTGCGCACATGGGCGTGGCCGAAGGTGGAATCGAGGTTGAATTCGGTACCCAGGTTGCGGCTGCGCAGCGAGCTGGCTCGCAGCATCGAAATACCCGGCACGTTCGGCTGGGCCTTGATGTCTTTCAGCGTGTAGCCAATGATGGCCGGCTTGCGTGCCGCCTTGGACGCCTTGATGTGCGCGACCAGGCGATGGCCCATCGGGTCGTCCAGGTTCACCACGGCGTGCTTCAGGCCGGGCCAGTCGAACAAAATCGTCTTGGCTGCTTCGTAGTTGGCTTCGTCGCCGTGGTAGTCCAGGTGGTCGCGCGTCAGGTTGGTGAAGATCGCGACGTCGAAGTGCATGCCTTCGGTGCGGCCCTGGTGCAGGCCGATGGATGAAGCTTCGATGGCGAGCGCATTGGCGCCGTCGGCGTGCACGTCCTTCAGCTTGCGTGCCAGAAGTACCGCATCCGGCGTGGTGTAGCCGGTTTCGTCGAATTCCACTTCGCCGCGGGCGCGGAACATGCCGACGCCCAGCGTGCCGATCACGGCGGTCGTTTCGCCGACCTTCGCCAGCGCCTGTCCGGTCCACACCGCGCAGGAGGTCTTGCCATTGGTGCCGGTAACGGCCACAGTGAACATGCTCGCATCGGGCTGGCCGTACCAGGCGTGCGCGATCGGGCCGGCCTGTTTTTTCAGGCCCGGCACAGCGAGGTGCGGCACCTCATGTGGTAAATCCGGCGCGGCATCCCAGGCGTAATCGGTGTCGTCGTACACCACGGCAGCGGCGCCGTTGGCGATGGCTGCGGAAATGAAAGTGCGGCCATCCTTGGCGTCGCCCGGATAGGCAAAGAACACGTCGCCGGGCTTGATGCGGCGCGAGTCGGATGCCAGTTGTGCGTCTGGTGCAGCTTCGCGCATCCAGCTGATAATTTCTTGATGGTTCATCGTCGTCATTTACATGGCCTCCGGTCCGGTATCCGCCGGCACCACGATTTCGGTGACGTTGGAGTCAGGAGGCACATTGGAGGCGCGCAATGCGTTGATTGCGACAGCCGCGAAAGTTGGTGCTGCGACCGAGCCGCCAAAGTGGCCGTTCTGGGTCGGTTCGTCGATCATGACTGCAATGATGAAGCGCGGCGCCGACATCGGCACCATGCCGACGAAGGAACCGATGTACTTGCGCGGCATCGCATAGCGGCCGTTCTCCACCTTGTAGGCGGTGCCGGTCTTGCCACCCACGCGGTAGCCCGGAATCTGCGCCTTCTTGGCAGTACCGTCCTTGCCCGACACCACGGACTCCAGCATCTCGCGCATCTGCGCGGCAGTCTGGGGCTTGATGATCTGCTGGCCCAGCGGCTCTTTATCGACCTTCTCAAACGACAAAGGAATGGTGTCACCATTCCGTGCAAACATCATGTAAGACCGCGCCAGCTGTATCAGCGACACCGAGATACCGTTACCGTAACTCATGGTCGCCTGCTCAATCGGCCGCCAGGATTTATAGGGCCGCACCCTTCCCGCCACAGCCCCGGGGAATCCCCACTTGGGCTGCTGGCCGAAGCCGACCTTGGTGAACATCTCCCACATATCCTGGGCCGGCATGCTCAGCGCGATCTTCGACGTGCCGATATTCGAGGACATTTCGATGATCTGCCCCACATTGATCACGCCGTGCGCCTTGGTATCGGAAATCGTTCGGTCGGCGATGGTCAGCTTGCCGCCGCCGGTATCGATGAAGGTGCCCGGCTTGACGCGCCCACTGTCCAGGGCAAGCGCCACCGTGATCGGCTTCAGCGTGGAACCCGGCTCGAAGGTGTCGGTCATCACTCGGTTGCGCAGCTGCGCGCCTGTGAGTTTGCGGCGGTCGTTCGGGTCGTAACTCGGGAAGTTGGCCAGCGCCAGCACTTCGCCGGTATGCACGTCCAGCACCACGGCGCCGCCAGCCTTGGCGCCGAAGTGCTCCACGGCCGCCTTCAACTGGGTGTAGGCGATGTACTGGATCTTGCTGTCCACCGACAGCACCACGTCCTTGCCGTTATGCGGCTCGACCTTGCCGCCGATATCTTCCACGATGTGGCCGCGGCCATCCTTGATGACGCGGCGCGAGCCGGGCTTGCCGACCAGGTTGGCCTGCTGCGCCAGCTCCATCGATTCCTGCCCCTTGTCGTCGACGTTGGTGAAGCCGACCAGGTGGGTCATCACCTCGCCTTGCGGGTAGAAGCGCTTGTATTCAGGGCGGATATCCATGCCGTCCAGGTCGAGCGCCTTGATCTTGTCGGCGGTTTCCACCTCGACCTGGCGCTTCAGGTAGACCAGGTTGCGGTCGGAATCGAGCTTCTTGCGCAGTTCGGCTTCGCTCATTTCCAGCAGGCCGGCCAGGGCGCGGATTTTTTCTTTTGGCGCGGCCAGCAGTTCTTCCGGCGCGGCCCAGATGGCGCGCACGGGAATGGACGAAGCCAGCACCTGGCCGTTGCGGTCGGTGATCTTGCCGCGCACGGCCGGCAATTCCTGCGTGCGCTGGTAGCGGTTGGCGCCTTCCTTCTGCAGGAACTGCTGCTGGCTGGAAGTACCCTGCAGCCAGACCGCCCGCGCTGCCAGCGCGCCGAAGGCGATGAACATCCCGAACAGCACGACGCGCGAGCGCCAGCTTGGCAGGCGCACCGCCAATACAGGGCTCTTCGAGAAGGCCACGCCCTGCGAGCGTGCCACGCGTGCCGATCCGGTTCCACCGCTGGAGCGCATCATTTTTCGCCCTCCGTCAGGTATTGGGTGCGGTTCGGCGTGAGCTGGGTCATGTTCAGTTCGCGGCGTGCGATTTCCTCGATACGGGCGTGCTTGCCCAGCGTCGACTGGTCGAGCTGGAGCTGGGCCCACTCGGTATCGAGCTGGCGCGCCTGCGCTTCGGCGCGCTCCTTGTCCACGAACAGGTGGCGCGCCTGGTATTGCGCGTTAACGGCCGAAAGGCCGCATGCGACCAGCAATGCCGTCAACACGATATTGACCTTGTTGCTCAAGGTACGCCCCCGGTGGAAGGCAGGCGCATGGCAACCCGCATCACGGCCGAACGGGCGCGCGGGTTTTCATCCACCTCTTTGTCGGAGGGCTTGATACGGGCCAGCAGTTTCAGCTCCGGCTGCGGCAGGTCGGCCGCCTTGATCGGCAGGCGCCGGTCCGGCTGCTCCACCTTGGCCTTGGAGGCGAGGAACTGCTTGACCATGCGGTCTTCCAGCGAATGGAAGCTGATGATGGCCAGGATGCCGCCCGGCTTCAGGGCGTCGAAGGCCTGGCTCAGGGCCGATTCGAGGTCCTCAAGCTCTTTATTGACGAAAATCCGGATAGCCTGAAAGGTGCGGGTGGCCGGATCTTTGCCCTTCTCGCGAGTCTTGACCGCGCCTGCCACGATACCGGCAAGCTGTCGTGTGCTTGAAATTGGCTCGACTGCCCGGCGAGCAACAATCGCCTTTGCAATCTGAAAAGCAAACCGTTCTTCCCCATAATCCCTTATCACCTTTTCCAGTGTTTTTTCTGATTCCGTGGCCAGCCACTCGGCAGCGGAGATACCGCGCGTGGTATCCATGCGCATGTCGAGCGGGCCATCGTTGCGGAAGCTGAAGCCGCGCGCAGCATCGTCCACTTGTGGTGACGAGATGCCGAGGTCCAGCAAAATGCCGTCGACGGCGGGAATGCCGCGTTCGGCCAGCGCATCCGCCATGGTGGCGAAGCTGTCATGCACGATGGTGAAACGCTTGTCGCCGATGGTTTCGGCGTTGGCGATAGCTTGCAGGTCTTTGTCGAAGGCGATCAGGCGGGCTTCCGGTCCCAGTCGGGACAGGATCAGGCGGCTATGGCCGCCGCGGCCGAAGGTGCCATCTATATAGATGCCGTTGGCGCGCGCGCCCTCCAGGTCGAGCGCATCCACCGCTTCATCTAACAGCACCGTACGATGCTGGAATTCTGGCACCGAGGTCGTCGTCATATTGAACCGGGCCTCAGAAGGAGAAATCGGACAGGGTATCGGGCATGCCCACCTCGATGGTGGCTTGCTCGTTTTCGGCGCGCTTGACCGGATCCCAGATCTCGAAGTGGGTCAGCATGCCGGACAGCACGACTTCGCGGCCAAGGCCGACAGCGTCGCGCAGTTCAGGGGCAACGAGGATGCGGCCGGCCGAATCCATCTCGACGTCGGCGGCATTGCCCAGCAGGATGCGCTGCCAGCCGCGGGCCGACATCGGCCACGAGGCGATCTGGTCGCGCTTGGCTTCCCAGACGTGGCGCGGGTACATCAACAGGCAACCGTCCGGGTGTTTGGTAAGCGTGAGGCGTCCTTCACACTGGATCATCAGTGCGTCACGATGCTTGGCCGGGATGGACATCCGGCCTTTCGCATCTAATGTGATCGCGGACGCGCCTTGGAACACGACTTAACCTTATCTAAAAAATCCCACAAAACTACACTTTTTCACACTATCGCCCACTTTAGAGGATGCTCACAAGGTGGTCAAGCGATTTTCCCAAGCGAAAACAGCGATTTGTCCAATGAAATTAAGGACTTAGCGGCATTCCTTGAGAAATGGCCGAAGTAAAAACCATTGAGAAATTAGGGACTTATGAAAGATACTGAAAGTGCTACTTCACGTGCAGGGCTGGCCAAACGCTGTAAAAATGACTAAAAATAAATTTGCAAATCAGCGATTGGTTGCCTGAAGACAACGACACTTTATCAATTTAACAACAAGTGCCGTAGACCCGATAACCGGGGGAATGACTGCCTGCCGCGCTTTGCGCGCGATTTCTACCCTCAAAAGAACAATGCCGCCCAGCGTGGACTGGGCGGCAACTTGTATAGACAAATGGCGTGGTCGCCGCTTGCCTACATTATACGGCTTGCGATACTTCTCACTCGTAAGTGACGCCTACCGTGACGCCGCTGAACGGCTGCTTCGCTTCCAGCGTGATGTAATACCACTGGTTGGCGACCGGGCTTGGGATGCTGATATTTTCCGCATTGCCCGAGTTGGTGGAGGCGACATCATAGGACGTGGTGGTCGGGTAGCGGTTCAGGGCCACGTACATGTCCATATTGCCACTGCCGCCAGCGCTCATGATCTTCACGTTTTTCGCCCCGGCCGGCACGATCAGGTGCAGGTAGGTGCGCGAACTGGAAGACAGGTTGCGGATGGCGCAGTTCTTGCCAAGGTAAGTTGGCGAAGCCTGGCCGCTGCAGGTCGGCAGGTTGGATACGCTGTCAGGCAGCGGTGGTTCGCCGGCCGTGGTGGCCGCGTCGGCCCAGGCGGTGAACTCGCTGTCGTAGCGGGTGCCGATGTCGCGCATGAAGTCGTTGTAGCGCGCGTAGTCGCCGACACGGAACTTGGCCAGCACCTGGTCCACGTCGGAACGGTGACGCTCGACCATGAAGCGCGCCGCCATATAGCCCCAGCGGTAGGCGCGGTCCTGGTAGTCGGACATCGAGTAGGTATTGCCGAAGATGTCGCTCAGGCGGTACTTGCGGCTGCGCGCCATGTCGATGGCCGGCTGGTTGTTATTCTTCAGCGACAGGTATTCCGCGATGCCTTCGATCCACCACACGGTCGGCACCGACGTGCCTTGGCCGAAGTCGCCGTACATGTCGAAGCGGCCGTCGATGTAATGAACGAACTCGTGCTCCAGGTTCCACACCTTGAAGGTCGGGCGCAGCCACGACGCCTCGTGGGCAATGAAGCGCGCCTGGTTGCCGAGCACGGAAGGATCGCCTTCCAGGTACATGCCGCCGTTGTTGGTGTCGATACCGTAGATCACGCCGGCGTATTTGCTGTAGTTGGCGTAGTCATCGAACACTACCAGTTCCAGCGCGGTGTTGTTGTCGTGTGCCACCGGGGTGCGGTTGGTCTGCAGCATGGTGTGGGCATAACCCTCTTCCGTCGCCAGTGCGGAGCAGATTTCCTGCACCTGCGCCTGGGTCACGTCCTGTGCGCGCAGGCGCAGGGTCGGGCTGCAGTTGTAGCTGGTCTTCAGCACGGCATTGGCCAGCTGGGCTTCGTAGTTGCACACGCCGTACTGCGCGCAATTGCTGTTGTCGTAGTACTTGACCGCTTGCGCCGCCGCCAGCCACATGCCGCTGTCGGCGCCCAGCATGGTGCTGGTGTTCAGCGTGTTCTGTACCATCGGTTTCACTTGCGGCTTCAGGCCGGCGTACTGCATGAAGCGGAAAGTCTCGTTCGAGGCATCGGTCAACTGGTAGCCGGCATTGGAGTTCAGCAGCGCCGATTTGTTGTTGGTGATGAAGGCGTACAGCGTGTTGGCGTAGGAGATGTCGTTCGACAGCGTGGTGCCGACATCCGGCGATGTATGGCCGCGGAACAGCACGGTCAGCGCGCCGGTCATGCCGCCGCCGGCGCTGTCCTGCTTCAGCGCTTCTGCCGCAGTCGGCCTGGCTGAGGTATTGGTGAAGCGCGCGACGGTCGCTTTCGCGTCCGGCAGGAACTGCACTTCGTCGTGCATATTGGTGACCAGCTTCCATGTTTCGCCAGCGGTGGTCGGCGCCACGGAGTTGTTGGCGTACAGGCCGTTGCCCTGCACCAGGCCGTGGATGGCCATGCGCAGCGGGGCACGCACCGATTCGGTCAGCGCAGGAATGGTGCCGCCGCTGGCCTGGTAATAGCCGGCGCGCAGGTAAAGCACCAGGTTCACCAGCTTCATGTTGGTGCCGTTGTAGCTGGCCGCTTCGCTGGCCAGGCGGCTGGCGACGGCGCTCACGTTGGCGCTGGAATAGATGCTGGCGGCCAGCGCCGGCGCGGCGGAGAACAAGGGATAGGTGCACTCGTAGTCTGGCAGCGTGGCCACGTATTCGGCCAGCGCGGCGCCGCTGTAGCTGGCCAGGGTGTTCATGTCCTTGCACTGCGGCGTTGCGGACATGAGCGTCATGCTGGTCTTCAGGTTGCGCGGCATCAGGTCGTTGCGCGGCTTGCGCGTCGGCGCCAGGTCGTATTTGCTTTGCTCCACCGTCGGCGGCAGGGTTTGCCGCTGGTGCGGTGCGGGCGGCTGGTGCAGCTTGTCGCCGCTGTCCGCGTGGGCTTGCGCGGCGAGCAGCAGGGCTGCTGCGCCGATTGCTTTCAACATCATGATCTCCACCTCTTCTTTATAGTAATGGGAGCGCCCATGCTATCGAGGAGAGGCGGCGCGGCTTCAATCGTGCGCGCCGTTATGGTGATTTCGCTGCGTCAGGCAACGTGAACTGCACAGGCGATGGGCGAAAAAGCCACAGGCGGACGCGCGCCGGAGCCGGTTCGGAACTGGCTTGGCGTATAACCCGTCATCGCCTTGAACTGGCGGCTGAAGGCGCTGTGGTCGGTATAGCCGCATTCGCGCGCGATCTCGGCGATGCTGCGGCCAGGGTAGGCTTCAATCAGCGCCAGCGCGCCTTCCAGCCGCGATTGCAGCAGCAGCTGGCGCGGGCTGTAATGGAAGACCTTCTGGAACAGGCGCTCCACGCGCGCCAGCGACAGGCCTTCCTCGCGCGCCAGGTCGGCCAGGTTCAGCTGCATGTGGAAGTTCTCGCGGATGCGCTGCGCAATGCGCGCCACCTGGCGGTACACCGGGTGCTGTTCATCGACCAGGCCGAGGTCGTGCGAGGTGCCGACCAGGCCGACGATATCGCCCTGCTCGTTGCGCAGCGGGGCTTTATGGGTCAGGCACCAGCCGCGGCGGCGGTTCGGGTACAGGTGCAGCTCCAGGTGCTTTTCGATGGTGGCGCCCATGTCGATCACCTGCCGGTCCTGCGCCTCATAGGCGGCGGCGAGCGGGCGCGGATGCACGTCCATCACCGTCTTGCCGAGGATGTCGGACTTGTTGCGCAGCCCGCAGCGGCGCGCCAGCGTGTTGTTGACGGCCACATAGCGGCCATCGCGATCCTTCACGAAGAAGGCTACTTCAGTCATCGCGTCGAACAGTTTCTCGATCGCGTCCAGCTCCACGTTCCACGGACGGTCCATCATAAAGGTGTCTCCCAAGCTTTGGCGCGCTCTGTGGCGCGATTCCATTTTGCCAGCAACTCGGCCCGCTGGTCATCCCCCATGTTTGGCGTGAAGCGGCGCTCGCAGGCCCATTGCGTGGCGATTTCTTCCTGCGACTCCCAGAAGCCGACAGCCAGGCCGGCCAGGTAGGCCGCGCCCAACGCTGTCGTTTCGGTGACTTTCGGGCGCAGCACGGGCACGCCCAGCAAGTCGGACTGGAACTGCATCAGCATGTCATTGCGGGCGGCGCCGCCGTCGGCGCGCACTTCCGTCACCGGCATGGAAGCATCCTTCTGCATGGCGGCCAGCAGCTCGGCGCTCTGGTAGGCGATCGATTCCACGGCGGCGCGCGCGATATGGGCCTTGTTGCTGCCTCGCGTCAGGCCGACGATGGTGCCGCGCGCATAAGGGTCCCAGTGCGGCGCGCCAAGGCCGACGAAGGCCGGCACCAGGAACACGCCGCCGCTGTCTGGCACGCTGTTGGCCAGCGCCTCCACGTCGCTCGATTGCTGGATGATGCCCAGCCCATCGCGCAGCCATTGCACGGTGGCGCCGCCCATGAACACCGAGCCTTCCAGCATGTAGTCGGTGGCGCCGTCGACGCGCCAGCCCACGGTAGACAGCAGGCGGTTGTGCGAGGTGCGCGGATGGCGGCCTGCGTGCATCAGCATGAAGCATCCGGTGCCGTAGGTATTCTTCACCATGCCCGGCTTGTGGCAGGCCTGGCCGAACGTGGCGGCCTGCTGGTCGCCGGCGATGCCAGCCACCGGAATCGCATGGCCGAACAGCGCGTCGCGCGTGGCGCCCACTTCCTCGCTGGAGGAGACCACCTGCGGCAGCATTTCTTCGGGGATGTCGAACAGGTGCAGCAGGTCCGAGTCCCAGCGCATCAGGTGGATGTTGAACAGCATGGTGCGCGAGGCATTCGATACGTCGGTGACGTGCACGCCGCACAGCTTCCAGGCCAGCCAGGAGTCGATGGTGCCGAAGCACAGCGCGCCCTTGCGCGCGCGTTCGCGCGCGCCCGGCACGTGGTCCAGGATCCATTTGACCTTGGTGGCGGAAAAGTAGGCGTCCAGCTCAAGGCCGGTCGCGTCGCAGATCATCTTTGCCTTGCCGGCGGCGCGCAGCTCTTCGCAGTAATCGGCGGTGCGGCGGTCTTGCCACACGATGGCCGGCGCGATCGGTTCGCCGGTCTTGCGGTCCCACACCACGGTGGTTTCGCGCTGGTTGGTGATGCCGATCGCACGCACCTTCCTGATATCGAAGTCCTGCAGGACCTTGCGGGCCACGGTGATCTGGCTGTTCCAGATTTCGTTGGCGTCGTGTTCAACCCAGCCGGGCTGGGGGAAGTGCTGGGGGAATTCCTGCGCCGCGCATCCTGCGATTTTGCCCTCGTGGTCGAACAGGATGGCGCGCGAACTGGTTGTGCCCTGGTCCAGGGCGAGGATGTATTGAGTCATCTCTCAAGAATTAGTTGAAGCAAGCCGATAGGCCGGATTTTGTTACGGCACCCGAAGGTGCTATGACAGCCATTCCTCTAGGCGACGGATTACTCCGCCGCTCAAGCTTTCTACCCGCACGCTCCGCGAGCAACATCATCGCGTGCCTATTTGAAATTGCACCAGGTGGAGGTTACCGCGTTTCACCGTAACTTAATACGCTCGTCTCTGTGGCCCTATTCCTCGCCTTATACCATTGCTGGCTTTCAGCGGACGGCCGTTAACCGTCACCCCGCTCTATGGAGTCCGGACCTTCCTCCCGCCTCGGTATTTCTACCTCGGCCAGCGGCTGTCTGGCTTGCTTCGGGCGATATTTTACATCATTGGGGTCAGGTCCTGATACCTGACACGGCGAAGCCGTGTTGGGTGTTAGGCCCTGACACCAACATTATTTACCCGGGGTCAGGTCCCGATACCTGACACGGCGAAGCCGTGTTGGGTGTTAGGCCCTGACACCAACATTATTTACCCGGGGTCAGGTCCCGATACCTGACACGGCGCAGCCGTGTTGGGTGTTGGGCCCTGACGCCGTCCATATAATTTGGTGTCGCAAAACCGAAAGCCATTTCCCTAGCACAGGCATAGAATGCCAAATCCATGTATAAGAAGGCAAGTACCATGACGCAAACTCCTCGTTCCGGCGGCCAGATCCTGGTCGATGCGCTGAAAGTCCACGGCACCGATACCGCCTTCGGCGTGCCAGGCGAAAGCTACCTGGACGTGCTGGACGCCCTGCACGAATCCGGCATCCGCTTCATCATCAACCGCCAGGAAGGCGGCGCTGCCTTCATGGCCGACGCCTACGGCAAGATGACCGGCAAGCCAGGCATCTGCTTCGTGACCCGCGGCCCGGGCGCCACCAATGCCTCGATCGGCGTGCATACAGCCTTCCAGGATTCGACCCCGATGATCCTGTTCATCGGCCAGGTCGGCAGCGATTTCATGGACCGCGAAGCCTTCCAGGAAGTCGATTACCGCCGCATGTTCGGCCAGATGGCGAAATGGGTAGCCCAGATCGACCGCGCCGACCGCATCCCCGAATACATTGCACGCGCCTTCCAGGTCGCCACCAGCGGCCGTCCAGGCCCCGTGGTGCTGGCCCTGCCGGAAGACATGCTGACCGCCAAAGCCACCGTGGCCGACACCCGCGCCTACGTGCCGACCCAGGGCGCGCCTTCCGCACCGCAGGTGGCGCAACTGCGCCAGATGCTGTCCGAAGCCAAGCGCCCGATGCTGCTGCTGGGCGGCGGCGGCTGGAATGAACAAGCCACGGCCGACATCCGCAAGTTCGCCGAAGCGAACCACCTGCCGGTCGGCTGCGCCTTCCGTTTCCAGGACCTGCTGGACAACACCCACCCGAACTACATCGGCGACGTCGGCATCGGCATCAATCCGAAGCTGGCTGCACGCGTGAAAGAAGCCGACGTGCTGATCGCCATCGGCCCGCGCCTCGGTGAAATGACCACCAGCGGCTACTCCATCATCGCCTCGCCGGTGCCGCAACAGCGCCTGGTGCACATCCACGCCAGTCCCGAAGAACTGGGCAGCGTCTACCAGGGCGAGTTGATGATCGCTTCCGGCATGCCGCAGGCTGCGGCCATGCTGGCGGCAATGGAGCCGGTCGATGCGAGCGCATGGCGCGACAGCGTCGAACAGGCGCGCGCCGAGTATAACGCCTGGCAGCAGCAGCCCTCGATCTTCAAGGACAACAACGCCCCGCTGAACCTGTGGCAAGTAGTGCAGGAACTGAAGGCCCAGTGCCCTGCCGACACCATCATCACCAATGGCGCCGGCAACTACGCCACGTGGGCGCACCGCTACTGGCCGTATGGCCAGATGCGCACCCAGCTCGCGCCCACCAGCGGCGCCATGGGTTACTCCGTGCCGTCCGGCGTGGCTGCAAAGATCATCGGTCCATCCCGCACCGTGGTGACGTTTGCAGGCGACGGCGAATACCTGATGAACGGCCAGGAGCTGGCCACCGCCGTGCAGTACAAGGCGGGCTTGATCATCATCGTCTTCAACAACCAGATGTTCGGCACCATCCGCATGCACCAGGAGCGCGAGTATCCTGGCCGCGTCTCCGGCACCACGCTGCACAACCCGGACTTCGCCGCAGTGGCGCGCGCCTTCGGCGGCCATGGCGAAACCGTTGCGGCCACCGAAGACTTCGCCCCGGCCTTGCAACGCGCCCTCGCCTTCACCCGCGAGCAAAGCCTCCCGGCCATCATCGAGTTGCGCTACGACGGCAACCTGATCACGCCAGGCGCCACCCTCGACACCATCCGCAAGCAAGCCGTCGCCGCCGGCAAATAATCCCCGCTGCACCCGGCTAAAGGGCTGGCCCGCAATCGCGCGGCCAGCCCTTTGATTTTTCGCCTATCGCTTCGAGCCATTCGGCAGTACGTTCGCTACATCCACGCACGCGAAGGCGTATGATGAACGAACCAATTCGCTGGTTGCTAATTGAAGGAATCGCCGCCCTGTTTGGAGCAGGCGGGCTCTACCTGCTCGTAGGCCTATGTTTCAAGATCGCCGGAAGCACTAATCCGTTCGCTTGGCGCGAAGCTTTTGACCCGCTGGGTTGGCTTTACGGGGCTATCGTGATTGACATTCAATCCATCGTTCGGTTGATGAGCACAAGCGATATTCATCCTGCCTTGACAGCAGGCTGCATCGCTACAGCAGTGTTTTGCTGTGTGTTACTAACCTCCGCGATGCATCTCCGTGGGAGCAAAACTGGCTGGACGCCGACAATGGCATTGAAATCTTTTGCAGGGATACTGGCGGCACTCACGCTTGTTATGGGATATTTCGCGAGAGGAACGATATGATAAGCAAATCATGCAATGACCCATCCAGCAAGATTGGTCAACAGAATGATGTTTTGGTGCTCGAAATCGATCCGGCCATGCTTCGCAAGCAGGATTCACAAATGGAGCTCGTGGAAAGTGCACTCACCGCCGGCCGCAAAGTACTTCTGCAACCAGTCATTCAGTCGCGATACCTACCTGAAACCCCGCACTCCCCCCCGTTAGTCCTGCGAACTATATTCGCTACCGGTATTGGCGTGTTCTTCTCCGGCGTATCGGCAATAATTGCCCCAGACTCCTGGCCCAGCTTTATTGTTGCAGCGATAGTGGGCATGTTCGTCGGCACATTCATTGCAAAGTGGGACGCGCAGCGCAACACAGAAAGCTACCCGTTTTAGTTCCCCTTAACGCTTTGGCGCGGGGCAGGCCTTGCAGGCCTTGGCAGTGCGGCTGAAGTCGCGCACTTTTGACAGCACCATTGGCTGCGACTGGTCGTCGCAATAGCCGCCATCGAGGGTCAGGGTTTCGCCATTGGGCGAGAACTTGCCGCTGATAGTGCGTTCTTCTTCCCCTTCCTGCACGGTGAAGTACATCATCTTGCCGCGCGGGTCGACATTCACGTCGGTCGCCACCAGCGGCCAGCTCAAGCCCCCCGCCGTGTACTCGTAGATCACAGTATCGACCTCGGCAAAGCGCTGCAGCGTGATGCGCTGGCCGCCATATTCACCGCTGCCTTCATGCACGCACAGGTCGGAATAGACCACCATGCCGTAGCGCGGCAGGCCGCCAGCCTTGTTGGCCGCCAGCGCAGCCGGCAAGACAGTCACTGAAGCGAGCAGCAGTGCGCTGCCGATACGATGGGAAGTTTTCATGTCAGCATTGTAAAAAAAAACGGCTGCGCGAGGCAGCCGTTTTTGACCAGGAACAGGCTGGATTAGAAGGTGTGACGGATGCCTACGTTGTAAGCGGAGTCACCGGAGCCGGATTCAGCGTTGTTACCAACGGTGAAGGAAGCGCCGTTCTTGTTCTTGATCTTGCCGTACGACATGTAGGTGGTGGTGCGTGGGGACAGCTTGTGCAGGTAGCCGATTGCGTACTGGTTAGCATCGCGGTTGGCAACTTCACGGTCATCCGCGCGGGCCACGGAAGCCACCAGGGAGCCGGCAGCCGACACAGGAACGGTCGCGCCCAGCAGGTAGTTGCGGCTGTCGGTCGAAGGAGCCACTGCTGCTGCGGTGTAAGCAGTGCCGTTCGGGTATGCAACGCTGTTCAGGCCCTTGTTGGCGTTGAACATGGCGAAGGCTTTCACAACTTTGAAGTCGTAGTTCACGGCCAGCAGGGTGTTGTGGCCAATGTCACGACCGGTCACGACGTTGTTGGCAACGGTGTCGTTGTTGCGGTTGTTGTAAGCCAGGCGGCCTTCGAAGTCGCCGTTCTTGTAGCCGATCGACGCGCCCAGTTGACGGCCGGTCGAGGATTCCTTCTGTTCGCCGGCAGCGTAGAACACTTCAGCGGTGATGCCCATCATGTCTGGGGACTTGTAGTACACCGAGTTGCTGTTACGTACGTTGATGCCGTTTGCTGGGAAGATGTTCTTGGCCGAACCGGACAGGCCAGCCTGGAACGGATCGCCAACTTGTACGAAGGCGTTGTACCAAGGGGTGTACTGGCGGCCCAGGGTCAGGGTACCAGCCGATTTCGACACCAGGCCTACGTATGCCTGACGCTGGAATACGGAACCGGACACGTCGGATTCACCGGTGTCGCCTTTGATGCCGCCTTCCAGCAGGAACACTGCGGACAGGCCGCCACCCAGGTCTTCGGTGCCTTTGAAGCCGATGCGCGATGCATTGGCGACGCCGGAGGACACTTTGGTCACGTTACCGTTCTTGCCACCGTGTTCGGACACGATGCCGGCATCCATGATACCGAAGATGGTTACGTTCGACTGGGCGTAGGCGCTGCCCGATACTGCGAGGATTGCGAGGGAAATCAGGGTCTTCTTCATGATGTGCTTCTTCCTTTTCTTTGTTATCAATCACCAGGGCTCTTCGGCGCTGATCGCCCGCCATTTTATATGATCTCAATATTTCCTGCTATTCACGTAGTAATACGTATTGCAAGATGGCGCCTTTTGCCACAGCAACCGAACAAAATTTATGCAAGCTTCAACATTTTTGTTCAGGACATATTTCACAATTCCGATGCTTTTCGAGGCTAAACTGAGAGCATCATGGTTGTGTCATGGACAAGCGGTTTGAACCCCAGTTTCATAGTGAAACTAGCCTGCACCGCATGCAACTTTGTGCCAGACTTCGGCGTTAGAATGCAGGTCGCGTATCAATCTGGGGGCGCTGTCGGCGAATGAAAACGAGTGCGGTTTCTGTAACAATTCCATCCACGATCAGTGACGTGGAACGGGACACCGGTCTGGCAAAGGAAACTTTGCGCGTCTGGGAACGCCGTTACGATTTCCCCCGCCCTGAACGCGATACGTTCGGGGAGCGAGTCTATCCAAGCGAACAGGTAATTAAATTGAGATTGATCAAGAGATTGATTGATCTTGGCTATCGTCCGGGCAAGGTCATCGGCTATTCGGCCGATGAATTGCAGGCCCTGGCACAAAAAAGCGCCTCCAGCCTGCGCGATGAGACCAGCTTGCCCCATCCCGAGCTGCAATCCTACCTGGAGCTCTGCAAAACCCATCAAATGGAAGCATTCCGCCGCAAACTGACGCAGGCGATGCTCGTCATGGGCTTGAAGAATTTTGTCGTCAACCTGGTTGCGCCGCTGTCCACCTTGGTGGGCGAAGCCTGGGCTTGCGGGCAGTTTGCAGTATTTGAAGAGCATTTATATGCAGAATCGGTGCAGATCGTGCTGCGCAGCGCCGTCTTCTCGGTGCCGCAAGTCAACCACAGCAGCGGAGCGCCGCGCCCGCGCGTCCTGCTGACCACCCTGCCCCAGGAGCGCCACGGCCTGGGCTTGCTGATGGCCGAGGCCATGTTCGCCGCCGAGGGAGCGCATTGCATTCCGCTAGGCGTTCAGACCCCGCTGCCGGACATCGTTGAAGGCGCGCGCGCCATGCAAGCCGACATCGTGGCCCTGTCCTTTTCCGCCACCATGAACCCGCGGCACGTCAACGACAGCCTGCGCGAATTGCGGGCCCGCATGCCGGAACAGGCGGAGATCTGGGCCGGCGGCACCAACCCGGCCTTGCGCAAACGCCCGCCAAGCCATGTGACGGTATGTGAACTGGGCGATATCGGCCCGGCGGTCGCGGAATGGCGGCAGCGCCAACGGCAGGCCCTCAGCTAGCCTCTGGTAGAATACGCGGTTCGATTGAAGGACCCTCTGCCAACCTGTCCATGTTCAGTTTTTTCAAGAAGAAACCGGTCGCGCCGGAAGCCGCGCCGGCCGCCACGCCTGCGGCCCCTGCTCCTGCCGCGCCAGCCAGCGCCGAGACTGCGGCGCCGCTGGCGTTCGAAGTCGACACTGCCGCCAAGCCGGAGCCCAGGCAAGGCTGGATGAGCCGCCTGAAGGCTGGCTTGTCGAAGACCTCCGCCAACCTGTCCATCCTGTTCGTCGGCGCCAAGATCGACGAAGACCTGTATGACGAGCTGGAAGCGGCGCTGCTGATGTCCGATGCCGGCGTCGAAGCCACCCAATACCTGCTTGACGCGCTCAAGCGCAAAGTCAAGGAAGAGAAGCTGCTGGACGCCGCCCAGGTCAAGGAGGCGCTCAAGCAGCTGATGACCAGCCTGCTCCAGCCGCTGCAAAAGCCATTCGAACTGGGCCGCCACCAGCCGCTGGTGATGATGATTTCCGGCGTCAACGGCGCCGGCAAGACCACCACCATCGGCAAGCTGGCCAAGCATATGCAAGCCCACGGCCAGTCGGTACTGTTGGCTGCCGGCGACACTTTCCGCGCCGCAGCGCGCGAACAGCTGATGGTGTGGGGCCAACGCAACAATGTGACCGTGATTTCCCAGGAATCGGGCGACCCGGCGGCCGTGTCCTTCGACGCGGTGCAGTCCGGCAAGGCGCGCGGCACCAACGTCGTGATGATCGACACGGCCGGCCGCCTGCCAACCCAGCTCCACCTGATGGAAGAGCTGAAGAAGGTCAAGCGCGTGATCGGCAAAGGCATGGAAGGGGCGCCGCACGAAACCCTGCTGGTCATCGACGGCAATACCGGCCAGAATGCCCTGGCCCAGGTGAAGGCTTTCGACGATGCACTGCAATTGTCGGGCTTGATCATTACCAAGCTCGACGGCACTGCGAAAGGCGGCATCCTGGCCGCCATCGCCCGCGTACGCCCGGTTCCGGTGTACTTCATCGGCATCGGCGAAAAGATTGAAGACCTGCAGCCGTTCAATGCGGCTGAATTTGTTGAAGCACTGCTCGCATAAGCGGCCTACATGATCGAATTCCAGCACGTCAGCAAACAGTATTCTCCCGACGGTGTCGCGCTGCGCGACATTTCCTTCACCATTGCCAAGGGCGAGCTGGTCTACCTTGCCGGCCCTTCCGGCGCCGGCAAGTCGACCCTGCTGAAGATGATTGCCGCCATGGAGCGCCCGACCTCGGGCAAGGTGCTGGTGAACGGCCAGGACATCGGCGCCCTGAAGCGCGCCGGCATTCCCTTCCTGCGCCGCAACCTGGGCCTGATCTTCCAGGAGCAACGCCTGCTGAACGACCGTTCGGTGCTGGCCAATGTCATGATGCCGCTGCTGGTGACCGGCTCGCCGCGCGCCGCCGCCGAGCAGCGTGCCCGGGCCGCCCTCGACAAGGTAGGCCTGCTGGACCGCGCCGACGGCCAGCCGCTGGCCCTGTCCGGCGGCGAGCAGCAGCGCGTGTCGATCGCACGCGCCATCGTCAACCGCCCGCAAATCATCCTGGCCGACGAGCCGACCGCCAACCTGGACCGCGCCAGCGCCAACCGGGTGATCGATGCGCTGCATGCCTTCCACTCGGTCGGCGTGACTTGCCTGATCTCCTCGCACGATGAACAGATCCTGGACGCCGCGGCACGCGTGATCCATCTCGAACGTGGCGAACTGATGAGGGAAGCCGCATGAGCACCTGGCTGCGCCACCACCTGTTCGCCCTCGGCTCTGCACTGGTGCACGTGCGCCGGGCGCCGGGTTCTTTCCTGTTCAATATCCTGGTGGTCGCGATTGCGCTGGCCCTGCCCTTCATGGGCGTGACCTTGCTCGACAATGTACGGCCGATGTCGGAGCAGATGGCGGTCGAGCCTGAACTCAGCGTCTTCATCAAGGCCGACACGCCGCGCGAACAGGCCACCGGGCTGGCCTCCTCGCTGCGCAACATTGCACCGACGGCCAAGATCATCTTCACTTCGCGCGAAAAAGCGCTGGAACAGCTCAATGCCAAGAGCGGCTTGTCCGACGTGGTCGCCACCCTGGGCGAGAATCCGCTGCCGGACAGCTACGTGGTGAAGCTGAACGCCTTCCAGGACGCGGCCGAAGGCAGCAAGATCGACAGCATCGCCGACCAGATGCGCGCCCTGCCGGGCGTGGAATCGGTGCAAGTCGATTCGGCCTGGGTAAAACGGCTGGCTGCCCTGCTGGGCGTGCTGCGCCTGGCCCTGCTCCTGCTGGCCGCCACGCTGGCCACGGTGGTGGTGGCGGTAGTGTTCAATACCATACGCCTGCAAGTGATGACCCAGCGCGAAGAAATCCTGGTGTCCAAGCTGATCGGCGCCAGCGACAGTTTCATCCACCGCCCCTTCTATTACACCGGCGCCCTGCTCGGCCTGTGTGCCGGCGGCGTGGCCCTGGGCGGCGTGGCGCTGGCCCTGCAGCCCCTCAACCGGGCCATTGCAGAGTTTGCAAGACTGTATGCCTCCGAATTCCAGCTGGCTCCGCTCGATCCCCTGGGCACGGCCGGCCTGCTGGCCCTGTCCGCCGGCCTCGGCCTGATCGGCGCCCTGCTCTGCGTCCAGCGTCATCTTTCCAGGCTAAATTGAAAGTTGAAAGTCGGGGTCAGGTCTGGCAATCCGCCACAATGTGGCGGATTGCCAGACCTGACCCCGACTTTCAACTTCATCGTGCGTACCCGCACGGAGCCGCGCCCCTGCCCGCCTTATCCTGACTTTGATCCAACGCAAGGAATAGCGCTTTGCCGATAGTGTTTTTGCTATCAGAGCCATAAAATCCCAGCAATTGGCACTCACCAAGGGAGAGTGCTAATATATGTTCAGAACGGCATGATAGAGGTTAAGAATCATTTAAGTTCTGTCGTGCATGCTGGTAACTCTGAAAAGCATTCCCTTCAAGCGAGGATAGACAAGATGACCGCAACAAACGCACTGGCACCTGCCGGCAGCAACGCGCTGACCCTTGGCTTCAGCGGGAGCCTGGGCAACCTGGACGCTTATATCTCGGCTGTCAATCGCCTGCCCATGCTGACCCATGAGGAAGAAGTGGCGCTGGGCAAGAGCCTGAAGGAAAAGAACGATATCAAGGCCGCGGAAACGCTGGTGACTTCTCACCTGCGCCTGGTGGTGTCGATCGCGCGCGGCTACCTGGGCTATGGCCTGCCGCACGGCGACCTGATCCAGGAAGGCAATATCGGCCTGATGAAGGCAGTCAAGCGCTTCGACCCCGACCAGGGCGTGCGCCTGGTATCCTATGCCATGCACTGGATCAAGGCTGAAATCCACGAATACATCTTGAAGAACTGGCGCCTGGTCAAAGTGGCCACCACCAAGGCCCAGCGCAAGCTGTTCTTCAACCTGCGCAGCCACAAGCAGGGGCTCGACGCCATGTCGCCGGCGCAAATCGACGAACTGGCCAAGACCCTGGACGTGAAGCGCGAGGACGTGATCGAGATGGAAACCCGCCTGAGCGGCCGTGACATCGCGCTGGAAGCGCCGTCCGACGACGAAGACGACAAGTTTTCGCCCATCGCCTACCTGTCCTCCGACAATATGGAGCCGACCAAGGTGCTGGAAGCGGAACAGGTGGTGCGCCTGCAGTCCGAAGGCCTGGAAACCGCCCTGTCCAAGCTCGACGCCCGTTCGCGCCGCATCGTCGAGGCACGCTGGCTGGCCAACGACGATGGTTCGGGCGCCACGCTGCATACGCTAGCGGAAGAGTTCGGCGTGTCGGCCGAGCGCATCCGCCAGATCGAAGCGGCTGCGCTGAAGAAAATGAAGGGTGCGCTGGCCGCCTACATGTAAGCCTGCACCCTCCGGCAAAAGCACCGATTCCGCAAGGGTCGGTGCTTTTTTTACTTTTGGGCAAGCTTCTTAATGTCGGGAATTTTTACATTCCACATCGCAACTATCGCTAAGCCCTTGATATGGCTGAGTTTGAATTCCTGGCATAGCGATTGCTTAGTAACTCTCAAGCACACTCACTGAGGAGTTACCCATGTTCAAGAAGCTTGCATTGACCGCAATTTGCGCCCTGACAGCCAGCTTGGCCGTTGCAGGCCCGACCAAAGACGGACAAACCTACGGCAATCCACTGGCATTGACGGTTGATTCGGTAATCAGTGCTGGCTGGAATCCTGACGGTGAATCGGTTTGGACCTTTGCCGACTGGATTCACGTAAAAGACCTGGAGGTCCTGTACGTGACGGTGAGCGTCGACACCACCTTCGACTTTGGCATTACGCCGCCAAATGGCGGCAGCGTCCAGGATTTCGACTTCGACCTCTTCCTCGACAACGTTGGGGTGGCCAAGACCCTCCCCAAGCCCAGCAGCTATTCCGCTTACTGGGACGAAGTTTCCCTGACGGCGGGCGTCGTCCACACCTTCAAGCTCAATTCGCTGAACGTGCACGACAACAATACCAATGTCGAATTCAAAGTCATGGCCAACAGCGCCAATGCGCCGACCGACCCGGGCGTTCCCCCGCAAGAGGTTCCGGAACCCGCTTCCTTGGCACTGCTTGGCGTCGGCCTGATGGGCTTGGGGATAGTCCGCCGCCGCCGCACACAATAAGTTGTGAAAACCAACTATAAAAACTGGCGCCCTCCGGGGCGCTTTTTTTTCGGCGCGACCATACTGTTGAGTGGACTCAACAGTGCAACACGATAGTTTGTAATTTGCTAAGCTGTTCCCAGGCCAGAGGAGAACATCATGCAAGCTAGACTGATCTGTCTGGGCATGGCGGGCCTGGTCCTCGCTATTGCCGCCGCCTGCGGCTCGACCCGCAGCACTGCCGAGGATGCAGCCAGCCGCCCGGCACCACGCACCAGCGCCAGCTACGTCCTGGCACAAGGGGAAATCGTCAAGCTGGCCCCTGCAGTCACGCTCAAGCTCGAGCGTGTCAATGACAGCCGCTGTAAAAAAGGCGCAGTCTGCGTCTGGGCTGGATACATCAGCTACAGCTTCGTGCTGAGCGACCAGCAAGGCAGCTCCAGCTTCGTGCTGGCGGACGCCATGCCGGGGGCCAGCAAGACCGTGACGCTTAATGGGCTGACCTTCACGCTGCTGGGGATGGAGCCGGCAGAACCGCCGTCGCTGAAGGCACCGGCGCCGGATTATCGGGTAAGCTTGCGGGTAAATATTTCCCAGCCAACATAGCTGCCCATGACGCCACATGCCCTGCCCCGACGACTGACGTCCACCATCATCCTTGCGCTGGCGTTCGGCGCCCCGGCCTGGGCCAAGACCCCGGTTGCCAGCGGCACCGGCGGCGCCGTGGCGACCATCAGCGAGCCGGCCTCGCAGGCCGCGCTGGCGATCCTCGACAAAGGCGGCAACGCGGTCGATGCGGCAGTGGCGGCGGCGGCCACGCTGGGCGTGACCGACCCGTTCAGCTGTGGCGTGGGCGGCGGCGGCTTCATGGTGATTTACCTGGCCAGGGAAAACCGCGTCATCACGCTCGACCATCGCGAGGTGGCGCCGGCATCGTTCCAGTCCAACGCTTTCGCGCCGGATGGCAAGGCGATGGATTTCGAGACCGCGGTCGCCAGCGGCATGGCCGTTGGCGTGCCGGGCACGGTGCGCGGCTGGCATGATGCGCTGGACCGCTACGGCACCATGTCGTTCAAACAGGTGCTGGCCCCGGCCATCAAGGTGGCCCAGGATGGCTTCCGGCTGAACGCCAATTTCGTGGCGCTGGTCACGGAAAATGAGAAGAAGTTCGCGCTGTTCCCTGACACCGCGGCGCGCTATATGCGGGACGGCAAGGCACTGCCGGCCGGCACCCTGCTGCGCAATCCCGACCTGGCCAAGACCTACCGCCTGCTGTCCGCCGGCGGCGTGAAAGCCTTCTATTCGGGCAAGCTGGCGCAGGCGATTGTCGACACGGTCAACCGTCCGCCGGTCGCCGCCGGCGTTTCGGTGCGCGCGGGCCGGATGTCGCTGGCCGACCTGGCCAATTACGAAGCGCGCTGGCGCCAGCCGGTGCGCAGCACTTACCGCGGCTATGAGTTGGTCGGCATGCCCCTGCCAAGCAGCGGCGGCGTGACGATTGCCGAAGCGCTCAATATCCTGGAAGGCTTCGACCTGAAATCCATGCCGCGCGAAAAAGCCGAACACCTGTACATGGAAGCGGCGCGCCTGGCCTTCGCCGACCGCAATGCCTACCTGGCCGATCCCGAATATGTGGACACGCCGGTGGCGGGCCTGGTCAGCAAGGAATATGCGGCACGCCGCCGTGAGCTGATCGACCCTGCCCAGGCCCGCTACCACGCGCAGCCTGGCGATCCCTACCTGTTCCAGCAGGACCCAAGCGTGCCTCTGCGGCCGGCCGCTGCGGCAAAGGCCAGGCTGCTGTCGGAAAGCGCGCACACCACCCACCTGGCCGTGTCGGACAAGGACGGCAATATCGTCGCCTACACCTTCACCATCGAATCATGGGGCGGCAGCGGCATCACGGTGCCGGGCTATGGCTTCATCCTGAACAACGAGATGACGGACTTCGATTTCACCGGCCCGCATCCGAACGTGCCGGAAGCCGGTAAGCGCCCGCGCAGCAGCATGTCGCCCACCATCGCCTTCCGCAACGGCAAGCCGGCCTTCACCATCGGCAGCCCGGGCGGCGCCACCATCGTGACCACGGTGCTGCAGACCATCTTCAACCATATCGACCTGGGCATGGACATGCCCGCCGCACTGAACGCGCCGCGCATCTCCGAGCGCAACGGCCAGGCCACGTCCGTCGAGCCGGGATTTGCCGGCAGCGCGCAAGCCCGGGCGCTGGAGCGTTTCGGCCAGCGCTGGGATGCCTCGGCCGAGGAGATCGGCGCCGCCAACGCCATCGTCTTCAACCCCGATGGCACGGTGACCGCAGTCAGCGAAGGCAAGCGCCACGGTGCCGGCAGTGCGCTGGTGCAGAAACGCGGGCACTGATCAACCGTGCCGTTCGCGGCTGTCGGCCGGCGCTTCCGCGCGCTCATTGAGGCCGTAGTCGCGCACCACGTGGGCGATGCGCAGGCGGTAATCGGCAAACAGCCTTTCGCGCCCCGCCTGCTGGGCAGCGCGATGCGCTTCCACGCGGCGCCATTCCTGCACCGCTTCCTCATCGCGGAAGAAGGAGAGCGACAGCATCTTCCCCGGGTTGGCCAGGCTTTGGAAGCGCTCGACGCTGATGAAGCCGTCGATCTGCTCCAGCGTTGGCTTCAGCCGCGCTGCGATGTCCAGGTAAGCGTCCTTGCGGCCTTCGGCCGGGGTGACTTCAAAAATCACTGCAATCATTGGTGGAATTCCGGTATGCGCGCGTTGAGCGATGCGCGGTAAGTCCAGCTTAGCTGCGGCAGCGGCTTGCTGCGCAGCGCTTCGATACAGCCGGCAGCGATTTGCTGCGCCAGTTGCTGGCCGGGGCAGGCGTGGCGGCCATGGCCAAAGCCGCGCCCTGCGTCGCCGAGCAAGACCAGTATCGCCTGCCCCGCCTCGACTGTCACGCCGCCGACCTGGCAGCGCTCCGCGGCGAAACGCCGCGTGTTGACAATGGGCGGATCGCTTTGCATCACTTGCGCCAGCAGCGCGTCGGCGTCGTCGCCTGGCGCGCCCTGCTGGAGCGCAACCATGCTGTTGCCCAGCAGCCCTGCCGTCGCTTCGTAGGTTTGCGAAAGCAGGCCAACCAGGTTGGCGATGATGGCGTGGTCATCCCGCCAGCCGGCAGCAGCGGCTTCCTTGGCGACGGTTGCGGCCAGCGACCCTTGCGGCGCCGCTTGCAGCAACTCGCGCATGGCGGCCAGCAGGCGCAGGCTCGCCGCGTGCGCCTGTTCGACCTGCTCCGCACTACTCAATGGCGACAGGCAGGCCACGTAGTCGCCCATCCAGCGCGCCACGGCAGGCAACTGGGCGTCGGCGAAGCCAAGCAGGCTGGCGACCGCGCTGACAGGCGCTTCGAATGCCCAGGCGCCGATCGGGCGGCCCTCGGCCAGCAGGCGTTGCGCCACCGACTGCGCGCGCTGCCGCGCCAGCTCACCGCTCGCGGCCAGGGCCAGCGCACGCTGCAGCGCCAGTTTGGGCGCGGCGTGGCGTTCGCCATCGTTCATGCGCACCAGTGCGCCGAACACCTCGCCGGCGCTGCCGCCGGCTATCGCGGCCGGCACGGGTTCGGCCAGCGGCCGCACGCGCAGCATGGTGTGGCTGAGCACCTCTTCCACCAGCGCGGCGCCGGCCGCGACCCACAAGCCGCGCCCCGCATCCCATTCCAGGTTCTGCATTTCATTCCTCCGGCAACGTTCAAGAAATTGCAGTATGCTGAAAAAAGCACAACGACAATTCGCCCACGGCCGAAATATGGATTCCAAACTTGCCAACATCGCCGGCGCCATCGCCGAACCGGCCCGCGCCCGCATGCTGTGCTCCCTGCTGGACGGACATGCACGCACCGCCACCGAACTGTCCGTGGTGGCGGAAGTCAGCCCGTCCACCGCCAGCGCCCACCTTGCACGCTTGAAGGACGAGCAACTGCTTGTGCAGCTCGCGCAAGGCAAACACCGCTACTACCAGCTCGCCAGCCCGGAAGTGGCCAGCGCACTGGAAGCCTTGCTGGTCGTTGCAGGCCTGCCACGCAATGAATTCAAGCCCAATACGCCCGACCGCCTGCGCCATGCACGCACCTGCTACGATCACATGGCGGGTACGGTAGCGGTCAGGCTGCATGACCATTTCGCCGCGCAGGGCTGGCTGGCGGAGGCAAGCGATGGCTACGACTTGAGCACGGCAGGCGAGCAGCAATTCGCGCAACTCGGCCTGGACCTGGCTGCCCTGCGCAAATTGCGCCGCCGCTTTGCCTGCCCTTGCCTGGACTGGAGCGAACGCAAACCACATCTTGGCGGAGCGCTCGGCGCAGCCCTGCTGCAACTGGCCCTGAAACGCGGCTGGGTCGAGCAGGATCTCGACAGCCGCGCGCTGCAAGTACCGCCCAGGGGACAGCGCCAGATGCTGGCAGCCTTCGGTCTAAGCAGCGTTTAAGATTTTGATAAGATGATGCAGTTTCCTGAACTTGTCGGAGACTCCGGACGTGAAAAAACTCATTCGTGAAAACAAAGGCTTCATCGTCTTCCTGCTGACGCTGGGTGTATTCCGCACCGCCATCGCCGACTGGAATCCGATTCCGTCCGCCTCCATGCATCCCAACCTGCTGGAAGGCGACGTGGTTTTCGTCAACCGCATCGCCTACGACCTGAAAGTGCCGCTGACCGACATCTCCGTCAGCCACCTTGGCGAGCCGCAGCGCGGAGACGTGGTCACCTTCTTCTCGCCGGAGGACCGCACCCGCCTGATCAAGCGCATTGCAGCGCTGCCCGGCGACCGCGTCGAAATCCGCGGCGAGCACCTGATCATCAATGGCAAGACCTCTGAATACGCAGTGCTGGGCAATGCCACCGAACATATCGACAAGGTCGGCGACCTGCAGGCTTTGCAGCTGCAGGAACACAATGCCAGCGCCAGCTACAGCATCCAGGTGCTGCCGCAAGTCGACGCCAAGCGCGATTTCGGTCCGGTCACCGTGCCGGCCGACAGCTATCTGATGCTGGGCGATAACCGCAACAACAGCCGCGATTCGCGCTTTATCGGCTTCGTGCCGCGCAAGCTGCTGATCGGCCGCGCCGAACGCGTGCTGGTTTCCGCCGACATCCTGGGCAACTGGGCGCCACGCACGGAACGTATCGGCATGAGCTTGCGGCCATGATCGAATTCCAGGGACTGGCCAAGCTTTACGGCGACTTTCCCGCCGTGCAGCCGCTGACGCTGGCGGTGCAGCGCGGCGAAGTGTTTGGCTTCCTTGGACCGAATGGCGCGGGCAAGACCACCACCATCCGCATGATGATGGGCATCCTGGTGCCAAGCGCCGGCCGCGTGCTGGTCGACGGTCTCGATTGCCAGGCCGACGCCGCCGAAGTCAAACGCCACGTTGGCTACCTGCCCGACAACCCCATCTTCTACGATTTCCTGCGCGGGCGGGAAATCCTGCAATTCGTGGCGGAGATGCACGGCATGCCGCGCAAGGCTGCCGTCGAACGCGCCGTCCAGCTGCTGCAGGAATTCGGCCTGCAGGACGTGAGCGAGGAATTCGCCGTCAACTACTCGATGGGCATGAAGAAGAAGCTGGGCCTGGCCTGCGCGCTGGTGCACGACCCCGCAGTGCTGATCCTGGACGAACCGATCAACGGCCTTGATCCGCGTGCCGCGCGCGAAGTGCAGGACCGCCTGATCGCCAGTGCGGCCGCCGGCAAGACCATCTTCGTCTCCACCCACCTGCTCGACATGGCGCAGCGCATGTGCAACCGGGTCGGCATCATCAACCGCGGCGCCCTGGTGGCCACCGGTTCGCTGGAAGAACTGCGCGGCGCCAGCAGCGCCAACAGCACCCTGGAGGAGCTGTTCCTCAAATTCACCGACGAAGACAGCCTGGCCGCATGATGGACCTGCCCAGCGCGCCGCGTGCATTCTGGCTGCTTGCACGCCTGCGGCTGTTGCGGTTACTGAACATCGGCAACGCCCTGCGCTTGCGCAAGGGCCGGCCCGGCCCCAGCCGCGCAGCCACGCGCGGTAAAAGGAATGCACGCTGGCTGATCACCTTCGTGCTGTCGGCTTTCATGCTGTTCGCCTTCATCAACACCGCCAGCACGTCGCTGCTGAACATGCAGTGCAGGCTGCCGACCGGCAGCCAGTGCGCCGCCGCCGAATCGGACGCCGCCCCGCGCGCCGCCATGCGCAAGGCGGGCAAGGAATTGCAGTCGGCGCCCTTCCATCCGGTACTGATGCAGGCGGCAGCCATGCAGGCCAGCCTGCTGTTCGGCATCGCCTTCCTGCTGCCACTGGGAAGCAAGGAACTGGCGCAGCCGGACTGGGACCTGGAGTGGCTGGTCACGCTGCCGCTGGAACGGCGCACCTTGCTGTTGGCGCGCATCGCCGAGCGCACGCTGGCCAATCCTTCAGGCATCCTGGCGTTATGGCCGATGTGCATGGCGGTGGCCTGGCATTCCGGCTACCGCTGGAGCACGCCATTGCTGGGGGCCGCATGCACCGTGCCCCTGCTGGCCTGTGCCGCGACGATGCGCACGGTGGCCGATACCGGCCTGCGCCTGCGCCTGGCGCCGTCCCAGCTGCGCAACCTGCAGGCCATCGCCTCCGTGGCCAGCATGCCGCTGATGTACCTTGCCATGTCGCTTGCCATGCCGACCGCCACGCTGACCCTCGGCTGGGCCGCTCAATTTCCAGCCTGGACCTTGTGGACGCCGCCGGCTCTTGCGCTGCAGGCGCTGAATGCGCGCGATGCGGCGCATGGCATGGGTTACGGCGCCCTGCTGGCAGCGCAAACCGCGTTCGTGCTTTGGCTTGGCCTGCGCATGCTGCAAACCCTGCTTGCCGACGGCGTGGTCGCCACCAGTTCGCGCGAAACCGGCCGCAGGGGCGCCGTGCGCACGGTTTTCGCCGGCTGGGCGCCCGGCACGCCGCTGCAACGGCGCGAGCTGCGCCTGCTAAGCCGCGACCGCAACTTCCTGGTGCAAAGCCTGCTGATCCCCCTGATCATCTTCGGCAGCCAGCTGGTGCTGAACGGCCAGGTGAAGAACATGCACCAGTTCATCAGCGACCCGGCCCTGCTGTCTTCCGTTGCCTTCGGCCTGGGCGCCTACGTGCTGATGCTGTCGGCCTTCCAGACCATCAACACCGAGGGCCACGCCCTGTGGCTGCTCTACACCTATCCAAAGAGCATTGGCAGCATGCTTGCCGAGAAAGCGCAGCTATGGTCGGTGCTGGCATTGATCTACCCATTGGCCGTTTTCGCGATGGGCCTATGGTTCGGCGTGCCGGCCGATGGACAACTGCTCTCGCAACTCGTCCTGGTCATGGCCGGCATTCCCATTTTCGCGACGATCGCCGTGGCGCTGGGCGTCTGGGCTTGCGATCCGCTGGCGCAGGACATGCACGCCCGCGTGCGCCCCACCTTTGCCTACGCCTACCTGATCCTGTCGTCGCTATACACCTACTCGCTGAATACGCGCGAATGGCATGTGCGCCTGGCGGCGATCGTGCTGCTGGCGTCCCTTGCACTGTCGCTGTGGCAGCGGGCCCGCGACTCGCTGCCTTACCTGCTGGACCCTGCCGCCTCGCCGCCGCCGCGGGTTTCCGCATCGGACGGCATCATTGCCGCCATCCTGTTCTTCCTGCTGCAACTGCTGGTCGCAGGCGCGCTATACCTTGCCGGCAAGCCGGTTTCGCTGCCGACGGTGACGCTGTCCTTCGCCGTTTCCGGCGCCCTGGTCTACGGGCTTGCGCACCTGGTGTATTGGCGCAGCGGAACCAGCGGCGTGCCGCGCCTGTGGCATGGACCGTGGCGCGCCGCATGGCCCAGCGCAGTGGGCTGGGGGTTGTTGATGGCACTGCCCGCGCTGGCCGCTGGCTTCCTGTGGCTGGCCATCCTGCGCCATGCCGGCGCAATGCCAGGCGCGCCACAACCGGTCGCCCTGGTGTGGATGGCACCCCTTGCCGTGCTGGCCGCACCGGTCTTTGAAGAATTCATCTTCCGTGGCCAGGTTTTCGGCGGCCTGCGCCGCTCGCTGCCAGCCTGGCAGGCAATGGCGGCCAGCGCGGCGCTGTTCGCGGTGATCCATCCGCCGTTGTCCATGGCGCCGGTCTTCGTGCTGGGCCTGTGCACGGCAATTGCCGCGGAACGCAGCAAATCGCTGCTGGCGCCCATGCTGGCGCATGCCCTGTATAACGCCGGCATGCTCGCCCTCCAATAAAAAAAGCGGTGGCCTGTTTCCAGGACCACCGCAAGGAAGAACGCCATGGGGGGCGTTTAACGGAGATAAATCGTATTAGCGGGACTGGTGCGACATCATCCAGGCCACGAAAGCTTCGCGGTTGCGCGAGCAGATCAGCACCTTGCCGCGGCCGGAGAAGCGCAGCACCATGCCTTCGCCGCTGGTCACCGAGTTGACCAGGTTGCCGAACAAGCCGCCGCCGGAGCGCGTCGCCACGGCCATCTCGTAGCGCAGGGCGCTGTCCCAGGCCACGACGTGGGCATTGTCGATCACGACTTCCTTGCCCGGCTCCACATCGACTTCATGCAGCGCACCGAAGCCCGACACCACCAGTTGGCCGGAACCGGTCGATTCGGTGACGAAGAAGCCGCCGCTCTGGCCGAACAGCGCATTGCCCACGTTCTGGGTACGCACCCGCAGGTCGATGCCGCTGCTGGCCGCTACAAAAGCACCGTCGCTGATCAGGTACTGGCGCTCGCCGACGTCCAGCACGCGCATGGCGCCCGGCAGGTTGGGCGACAGCAGGCAGTTGCCGTCGCCGCCGGTGGCTTCGATGTTCTGCTGGAAGAAAGACTCGCCGTTCGCCAGGGAGCGCATCAGGGCGCCGCCCAGGCCACCGCGCATCTTGCCTTTCAGCTCGAGCGTGGAATCCATCATCACCATCGCGTTCGATTCGCAGAAGATGCGCTCGCCCTGCTTCATCGACACCTGCAGGAAGGGATCGATATCCCCGGTCACTTTAAAAATCGTCATGGTTTCAGGCTCCCTTCATTTCAAGTTTCTTATGGCGGATCGAGGACCACAGCGATGCCACGATGAACGCCACCCCGATCAGGCCGGTAATCACTTCCGGAATATGGAACTTCATGCTCGCCAACATGATCACTGCCAGAATGCCGATCGCGTAGTGCGCGCCGTGCTCCAGGTAGACATATTCTTCGAGCGTCCCCTTGTGCACCAGGTAGACCGTCATCGAGCGTACGAACATCGCGCCAATGGCCAGGCCCAGCATGATGATCACGACGTCGCTGGTAATCGCAAACGCGCCGATCACGCCGTCGAAGGAGAACGAGGCATCCAGCACTTCCAGGTACAGGAAGCCGCCCACGCCGCCGCGCTTGACCAGTTCACCGGCATTCACGCCGCCTTCTTCGCTCTTCTCCATCCAGGACGACAGCGCATCCACGCCAATGTAGGTCAGCAGGCCCCACATGCCGGCCACCAGCACGATGAATTTCTGCGATTCCTCGACGATGCCGAGGCTGCCCAGCAGAACGCCCATCGAGATCATGGTGGCGATCGAAGACACCTTGCCCAGCGCCCCGAGCTTGCGTTCCACATTGCCCAGCCAGTGCATCTGTTTTTCATGATCGAAGATGAAATTCAGGAACACCATCAGCAGGAAGATACCGCCGAAAGCCGCCACCTCGGCATGGTGGTTGGTCAGATGGGTCGAGAAGGCTTTCGGGTCGTTCAGCGCCAGGTTCCATACATCGGGAATGCTGAGGTCTGCCGCCACCGCCACGATCACCAGCGGGAATACCAGGCGCATGCCGAATACCGCGATGATGATGCCGACGCCAAGGAACAGCTTTTGCCAGAATTCGTCCCAGTTTTTCAGGACGGAGGCATTGACAACCGCGTTGTCGAAGGAGAGCGAGACTTCCATCACGCTCAGGATAAAGGCGATCCACAAGGCCGCCAGGGCGCCACTGACGCCGGTTTGTTGGTACCCCCACCACCCTGCCACAGCAAGACAGATGAAGGAGACCAGGAATGAGATCCTGAAGTGCTTCATCGGTTGACCCTTTCTCGTTGATAAGTCTGGCAAGTCTAAGCCCGGGACGACTTTTAAAAAATAGAAGATAATCGAAGTATTACTTCGTAAAAACAGAAGCATGAAGACCACTGGGCTGAACTTCCGCCACCTCTACTTTTTCCGCATGGTTGCCGCCGAAGGCAGCGTGACCCGGGCTGCCGACCGGCTCGGCCTGGCCATCCAGACGGTCAGCACGCAAATCGCGGCGCTGGAACAATCGATCGGCAAGTCGCTGCTGACCCAGCAGGGCCGGCGCCTGGTGCCGACCGAAGCGGGCCGGGTGGCGCTGACCTACGCCGAGCAGATTTTCCAGCTCGGCGACCGGATGCAAGAGGCGCTGGAAGAAGTGGATGCCGGCAAGATCCGGCTGACGGTCGGCATTTCCGACTCCATGCCCAAGCTGATCGCGGCCCACTACCTGCAGGCGGCG
Source organism: Pseudoduganella sp. R-34 (assembly GCF_049904655.1). Lineage (NCBI taxonomy): Bacteria > Pseudomonadati > Pseudomonadota > Betaproteobacteria > Burkholderiales > Oxalobacteraceae > Pseudoduganella > Pseudoduganella sp. R-34. Next base: position 1,573,476 of record NZ_CP184572.1, on the reverse strand, counting down.
CTGCCGCCGGACACGCCGGTGCGCCTGGTCTGCACCGAGGGCGAATTTGACGCCCTGCTGGCCGAACTGGCGCTGCATAAGCTGGATGTGGTGCTGACCGACCGCCCGGTGCGCGCCAGCGCATCGCTCAAGGTATTCAGCCACCTGCTCGGTGAAAGCGAAATGCAGTTGTTCGGCGTGCGCGCGCTGGCGCGCAAGTACGGCAGGGACTTCCCGGAGAGCCTGAACGGCGCCCCGATCCTGCTGCCGACCCGGAATACCGCGCTGCGCGGCCGGATCGACGCCTGGCTGCTGGAACAGGACGTGCGGCCCGACGTGGTGGGGGAATTCGAGGATAGCGCCATGCTGAATACTTTCGGCCGCAGCGGCATGGGCCTGTTCTTTGCACCGGCGGCGCTGGCGGGCGACATGCTGGAGCAGTTTGGCGCCGTTCCGGTGGGGCCGGCCTCCGAACTGCGCGAGCAGTTCTACGCCATCTCCAACGAACGCCGCATCAGCCACCCCGTGGTCGAGGCGATGCTGAATATTTCGCAGCGATAGCGTCAAGGCCGGCGCTGGCGTAGGTCATCATGTCGTCGACCAGGCCTTCGGCATCGTCGCCCAGCGCGGGGAATAGTTTCGTACGCATGTCGCGCGGGGCCACCAGCAGCGCCAGGCAGGGCGACATCAGGAGGAACAGCGCGCGCTGCAGGCCCGGCGTGGCGGGCGGCAGGCCGAGGATGTCACACACCAGCGCCAACATGACCATGGCCTTGGGCGCGATGGCCTGATGCACCAGCGCCGGGGCGTGCTCGGTGGGCGACATCAGTTCGCGGATCACGACGCGCGCGCCCCAATGTGCTTCCGGTCCGGTGGCGCGCAGCACGATGCTGCGCAAGATCAGGCGCAGCTTGTCGCGCGGCGCCATGTCGCGCGACGCGATTTCCTGCATGTCCTCAAGCTTGAGCAAATGATGGTGCGCTTCCACCAGCACCGCTTCGTATAGCGCGCCGCGGCTGCCGAAGTGATAATTGACGGCGGCGATATTGGTGCCGGCGCGGGCGCAGATTTCCTTGCTGGTGGCGTCGGCAAAGCCGCGTTCCGCGAACACCTGCCCTGCCACGTCCAACAGGGCCTGGCGGGTGGCGTCGCCGTCTTGGCGGCTGGCACGGATTGCTGTCTTTTTTTGCATGGCTCGCATTTTACGTCCAAAACTATTTCAAATCCAAATTTGAATTTGATGTAGAATTTTCCGCAGGAGGTTCTGCCATGAACAAAAAGCTTGTTGGATTTGCCATTGTCGCCGCAGCGGCCATCGCGGCAGGCGCCTGGTACTGGAGCCGTCCTGCGCCAAATGACAAGGAACTGGTCCTGTACGGGAATGTCGACCTGCGCCAGGTGGCACTCGCCTTTCCCTCCAGCGAACGGATTGCACGCGTGCTGGTGGAAGAAGGCCAGAAGGTGCGGCCGGGCCAGGTCCTGGCGGAACTCGATACGCGCGGCCTGCGTTTGCGCCTGGCGGAGGCCGAAGCCCAGGCGGCGGCCCAGCAGCAGGCGCTGGCTCGCCTCAAGGCCGGCACACGCTCCGAAGAGCTGGCGCTGGCGCGTGCCCGCACCAGCGCCGCACAAGCGGATACCGATCTCGCGCGCCAGCAGCTCGAGCGTGTATTGGCCGTGCAACGGGACAGCAATGGCCGCGCCGTCAGCCAGCAGGACGTCGACGCCGCGCGCGCCCGCGCCAAATCGGCGCAAGCGGCGCTGGAACAGGCGCGCCAGGCGCAGGAGCTGGCCCAGCACGGCCCGCGCCGCGAAGATATCGCGCAAGCGCAGGCGCAACTCGATGCCGCCAATGCAGCGGTCGCGCTGTTGCAATACCAGCTTGGCGAGGCATCATTGAAGGCGCCTGTCGACGCGGTCGTGCGCGCCCGGCTGATGGAGGCTGGCGACATGGCTTCGCCGCAGCGTCCTGTCTATACACTGGCAATTGCCGACCCCAAATGGGTCCGAACCTATGTACGCGAGGCTGACCTGGGCCGTATCAGGCCCGGCGTAGCCGCCAGCATTGCCATCGACAGCCAGCCAGGCAAGCCACTGGCCGGCAAGGTTGGCTACATTTCCTCGGTCGCCGAGTTCACGCCGAAGAGCGTGCAGACGGAGGAGCTGCGCACGGCGCTGGTCTATGAGGTGCGCGTGCTGGCCGACGACAAGGCCGATGTGCTGCGCATGGGGATGCCGGCAACCGTGCGGATCGCAACCGGGCACTGATCATGGATTCGGCAGTCCTCAGCGGACGCAGCCTGTCCCGCCACTTCAACGTCAAAGGCGCAGCAGCGCCTGTCGAGGCGGTGCGCGACGTGACGCTGGAGGTGGCGCCTGGCGCCTTGACTGCGCTGGTCGGGCCGGATGGCGCCGGGAAGACTACCTTGCTGCGCATGGTGGCGGGCCTGCTGGCGCCCAGCGCTGGCAGCCTGTCGGTACTGGGCGTGGATGTTGCGGCGCATCCGCAGGCAGTGCAGGACCGTATCAGTTACATGCCGCAGCGCTTCGGCTTGTACGAAGACTTGAGCGTGCAGGAGAACATGGACCTGTATGCGGACCTGCATGGCGTGCCGGCTGACGTGCGGCGCGAGCGATTCGAGCAGCTGCTGCACATGACCGACCTGGCGCGCTTCACCTCGCGGCCGGCGGGCAAGCTGTCCGGTGGGATGAAGCAGAAACTTGGGCTGGCTTGCACGCTGGTGCGCTCGCCGGAGTTGCTGCTGCTCGATGAGCCGACTGTCGGCGTCGATCCCTTGTCGCGGCGCGAACTGTGGGAAATCGTGCGGCAGCTGGTGGAGCAAGAACGGCTTTCCGTCTTCGTCAGCACTTCCTACATGGACGAGGCGGAGCGTTGCCAACAGGTGTTTGTCATGCATGAGGGTCGATTGCTGGCGGCCGGTGCGCCGGCGGACCTGCGTTCGCGTGCCGAGGGCTTGAGTTTTACGGCCGTGCCGCGTACTGGCGATTCGGCGCGGGCGTTGCAGGCGCGTTTGCTCGATGCGTGCGATGTCGTGGTCGATGCCGTGCCGGAGGGTGGGCACGTGAGGTTCATCCGGCGGGCGGAGGCTTCGGATGGCGCGGTCGCGCAACTGCTTGACGGCTTGCCAGTCAACCCCGTTCCCGCACGGCTGGAAGATGGATTCATGATGCTGCTGCGCGCGGCCCCGCCACCGCCCGACTCGCCGGCCTCGCCCGCCCTCACGCCCCCTGCAGCAAGCAAGCCCGCGCCAGCCGCCAGCCCGGAGGGCGGCGCGGATTCGATGATCGAGGTGCGCGACCTGGTGCGGAAGTTTGGCGACTTCACCGCCGTGGCGAGCACCAGCTTCAGCGTCGCGCGCGGCGAGATCTTTGGTTTGCTGGGCCCTAACGGCGCCGGCAAGACCACCACCTTCCGCATGTTGTGCGGACTGCTTCCTGCCAGCTCCGGCTTCCTGCAGGTGGCAGGCGTCAACCTGCGCCACGCCCGCGCACAAGCACGCGCCAAGGTCGGGTACGTATCGCAAAGATTTGCCCTGTACGGCAACCTGACCGTTCGGGAAAACCTCGATTTCTTTGGCGGCGCCTACGGCCTGTACGGCCAGCGCCTGGAAAAGCGCACCAGCCAGGTGCTGGAAGAATTCCAGCTGCGGGGACAGGAACACATGCCCAGCGGCCAGCTGCCGGGCGGCTTCAAGCAGCGTCTCGCCATGGCCACCGGCCTGCTGCACGAGCCTGAAGTACTGTTCCTGGACGAGCCAACCAGCGGCGCCGACCCACTCGCCCGGCGCGAATTCTGGCGCCGGATCACCACTCTCTCCGAACAAGGCGTCACCGTCGTGGTGACCACCCACTTCATGGAAGAAGCCGAGTACTGCGACCGCATCTTGATCCAGGATGCAGGCAAGGTGCTCGCCATCGGCACGCCGCGCGAGGTCAGGACGCAGGCGGGCGATGCAAGCAATATGGAAGACGCCTTCATCAAGATCGTCGAAAAGAACCGTAACGGAGGCGCACGATGAACAGCGGCTTCCGCTCCCGCCTCGCGGCATTGGTGCGCAAGGAATTCCGCCAGCTCCTGCGCGACGCTTCGAACCTGGCAATCGGCATCGCCCTGCCAATCGTGCTGATCCTGATTTTCGGCTACGGGCTGTCGCTGGACGTAAAAAATGCTCCGGTCGCCATCGTCATGGAAGACAGTTCGCCAACCGCGCAGGAAGCTGCCGCCGGCTTCAGCCTGTCGCCATCCTTCGCGCCGCTGCCCGTCACGTCTATGCATGATGCCGAGGCCTTGATGCGCGACCGCCGCGTGGACGCCATCGTTCGAATTCCCGCCACCTTCACGCGCGATGCGGCAGCAGGCAGCGCAGCCGTGCAAATCATCGTGCACGGCGCGGAAGCCAACCGCGCCAGCATCATCCTGAACTACGCAAGCGGAGCATTGCAGCAATGGAGTGCCCGCCGCGCAGAACGCCTGGGCAGCGCCGCCCGCCCCGACGCCCTTCCAGCCAACGGCGCGGTACGCATCGAGCAGCGCATCTGGTACAACAGCGCCAACACCAGCACCTGGTACCTGGTACCCGGCCTGATTGTGCTGATCATGACGCTGGTGGGAGCCTTCCTCACCGCCCTGGTGATGGCGCGCGAATGGGAACGCGGCACGCTGGAAGCGCTGTTCGTCACGCCGGTGCGGCCAGTCGAAATCCTGCTGGCCAAGGTCATCCCCTACTTCTGCGTCGGGATGATGGGGCTTTTCCTGTGCCTGGCCGCCGCACGCTTCCTGTTCAAGGTGCCGATGCAGGGATCGCTGCTGGTCATCATTTTCGCCTCCATGCTGTACCTGGTCGTCGCGGTGGGCATGGGGTTGCTGATATCTTCCGCGACCAGGAACCAGTTCCTCGCCAGCCAGCTCGCCCTGGTCAGCAGCTTCATGCCTTCGCTGATGCTGTCCGGCTTCCTGTTCGACCTGCGCAACGTGCCGATTGCGGTGCAGGTGGTCGGCCGCATCCTGCCCGCGACCTATTTCATGGAACTGGTAAAGACCCTGTTCCTGGCCGGGAATGTCTGGCCGCTGATACTGCGCAACTGCGCCATCCTCGCCGCCTACGCCGTGCTGTTGCTGGGCATCGCCCGTGCGGTCACCCGAAAGCAATTGGACTAGCCATGATCGCACTCTTCCGCCGCATTGCCGTCATCGTCCGCAAGGAATTCCTGGCCGTGCTCAAGGATCCCAAGAGCCGCTTCATCCTGCTGGTGCCCGCCATCGTGCAAAGCCTGCTGTTCGGCTACGCCGCAACCTATGACCTGACGTACGTGCCGTATGCGCTGCATGACGCCAGCCACAGCGCCGCCTCTGCCGAGCTGCTGGCCAGGCTGGATGCCAGCGGTACCTTTCGCCGCGCGCTGACTGTCGAAACGCAGGAAGCGCTGCGCGACGCCATCGACAGCGAGAAGGCCCTGCTTGCCGTCAGCATCCCCGTCGACTTTGAACGCCGCCTGTATGCTGGCGATGCAGCACCGCTGCAAATCGTACTGGACGGCCGCAATTCCAATACGGCCGGTTCGGCCGCAGCCTATGTCGGCGCCGTAGTCGCTGACTTCAATCGCCAGTGGCGGGAGCGGCACGGCGGCGCCCCGCCGGCATTGCGCATCGAGGCGCGCGCCTGGTTCAATCCGAACCTGGAAACCCGCTGGTATCTGATGCCGGGCATGATCGCGGCCCTGAGCATGCTGCAAACCCTGCTGCTGACCGCCCTTTCCGTAGCGCGCGAGCGCGAGCAAGGCACCTTCGACCAGTTGCTGGTGACACCGCTGACGCCGATCGACATCATGATCGGCAAGGCCCTGCCTCCCATCATGATCGGGCTGGTGCAGTCGACCCTGATCCTGCTGGTCACGCGGCTTTGGTTCGGTGTGCCGATGGCGGGCTCGCTGCTTTCGATCTACGCAGGACTGACGCTGTTCACGGTTGCCAGCGTCGGCATCGGCCTGTCGATATCTGCCGTATCACTGAACATGCAGCAAGCAATGCTGTACACCTTTGTCCTGGTGATGCCGATGATGCTGCTGTCAGGCCTCACCACGCCGGTACGCAACATGCCGCAAGTGCTGCAAGTCGCGACGATGGCAAATCCCCTGCGCTTTGCCATCGACATGGTGCAGCGGATTTATCTCGAAGGCGTCGGGCTCGGCACCTTGTGGCCGAATATGGTGCCGCTCGTGCTGATTGCCCTCATAACGCTGCCCTTGGCGGCATGGCTGTTCCGCCATCGCCTTGCTTGAACTGGAACCATCATGAAACAGATTACCGTCTCCCTGCTTTGCCTGGCGCTGGCTGCTTGTACGGTTGGGCCGGACTACCACGAACCGGCCGTGCAAGCGCCTGCTGCCTATGGAGACTGGCACGGCGGGGCTCCTGCCCTGCGCGAGACAGGCCTGGCAGCCGGCACGGCGCAATCGTTTGCCCGCTTCGACGATCCCGTATTGCGCAGCCTGCAGCAGCAAGCACTGGCCGCAAGCTTCGACGTGCAGTCGGCCGCGTTGCGCTTCGCCCAAAGCAGGATGGCACGCAACGTCGCCGCCGGCGCCCAGGGGCCGCAGCTTACCGCCCATGCTGGCGCCGCCCGGCAGCGCCAGTCGGAATCCGGCGCAGGTACGCGCATGGTCGACGCGATCGCCCCTGCCAATCGCGAGGTGCTGATCGAAAAACTCAGCGATCCCTTCGCGCTGTACCAGGCCGGCTTCGATGCCGCCTGGGAGCTGGACTTGTGGGGGCGCGTGCGGCGCAGCGTGCAGGCGGCGGATGCCGGGATGGCGGAAGCCAGCTCGATCCTGCGCGACGTGCAACTGGCGGTGCAGCTGGAAGTGGCCCGCAATTACTACGAGCTGCGCGCAGCCCAGCGCCAGCAGGAATTGCTCCAGGCCGACCTGGCCGCAGCGCGCGACCTGGCTGCGCTGGCAGCGGCCCGCCAGCGCGGCGGGCTCGCCACCGATCTCGAAGTCGAGCAACAGCGCCTGGCGCTCGCCGAACTGGAAAGCCACGCGCCGGCCCTGCTCGAGCAGGAAGCGGCAGGCGCCAACAGGCTGACCATGTTGCTTGCCAAGCCGCCCGGCGCGCTTCAGGAGCAGTTTGCAGCGCAGCAGGGCGCGCCGGCGCCAGACGGCCCTGACCTTGCACTTGGCGTGCCGGGAGAGGTCATGCGGCATCGCCCGGACATCCAGGCGGCAGAGGCCCGCCTGCAGGCGGCAACGGCGAGGATCGGCGTCGCAGTCGCCGACCTTTATCCGCGCATCACGCTTGGCCTCTCACTCGGCTTCGAATCAGTCGATGCCGGCAAGTTCGGCGACTGGGGCAGCCGCCAATGGTCGCTCGGACCGAGCCTGCAACTGCCGGTCTTCGAGAATGGGCGGCGCCGCGCGACCGTCGAGCTGCGCAAGCTGGAAGAGCAGGAAGCCGCCATCAGTTTCCAGAAAACCGTCCTGAAAGCCTGGCATGAAATGGATGACGCCCTGTCCGCCTACGCCGCCGCGCGCCAGCGCCGGCAAGCTCTCGCCGTCCGGGAAGCCAGCGCCCGCTCCGCGCTGGAACTGGCGGCAACGCGCGCGCGGCGCGGCATGAGCGACGAGCAGCCGGTACTGCAAGCGCAGCGCGCCCTGCTGGCCATCCAGCGCGAGCGCGCCGCCAACGACAGCGAGCTGGCCATGCGCCTGCTGGCCATTTGCAAGGCCAGCGGCCTGGCTCCGCAGCCTTAGCTTTCCGTCAAGAAATTATCACAATTGCGCGAGCTATGCCCCGGGTCGGATAAGATAGAGGTTTTCGACTCTCCGCCTTAGGGCGCATATGGACAACCTTTTACTAGTCATTTTCGCACTCTTCCTCGTAGCACTGAACGGCTTTTACGTCGCCGCCGAATTCAGCATCGTCACCCTGCGCCGCACCCGCGTGCGTGCCATCGAAAAGACCCAGGGCCTGCGTGGCCGCATCCTTGCCAAGGTCCACGGCCAGCTCGATGCCTACCTGTCCGCCTGCCAATTGGGCATCACCCTTGCCTCGCTCGGCCTGGGATGGATCGGCGAGCCAGCCTTTGCCCGCCTGCTGGAACCCCTGCTCACTTTCATCGGCATCACCTCGCCGGAAATCGTGCACGGCATTTCCTTCGTGTTCGCCTTCGTCACCATCTCCTTCCTGCACATCGTGGTGGGCGAGCTGGCGCCGAAATCGCTGGCGATCCGCATTCCCGAAGCGGTCGCGCTGTGGAGCGCCATTCCGCTGTACGCCTTCTACTGGACCATGTACCCGGCCATCTGGCTGCTCAACCAGAGCGCCAACGCGGTGCTGCGCCTGGCCGGGCTTGGCAATGCCGGCGGCCACGAGTCGCACTACTCGACCGACGAACTGAAGCTGATCCTGCGCACCAGCCAGCCCGGCGAATCCTTCAACAAGGACGAACGCAACATCCTGGCCAACTCGCTGGACTTCTCGCAACTGAGCGTGGCCGACCTGATGCGCCCGATCAATGAGGTGATTGCGCTGCACGCCGACCGTTCGATCGACGAGAACCTCGACACCGTTGTGCGCAACCGTTTCAGCCGCTACCCTTACTTCGACGAAGAAGGCGACGCGGTGCTGGGCGTGGTGCACCTGAAAGACCTGTTCTTCGCCCTGCAGTCGCGCAAGGAACTGAAAAACCTGGCAGGCTTCCTGCGTCCGGCGGAGACCATCTCCGCCCGTACCCCGGCGCTGGAACTGTTCCGCCGCTTCAAGGATGGCGCGCCGCACTTCGCCCTGATCGGCGAAAAGGGCAAGCGCCCGGTGGGCTTCCTCACGCTGGATAACCTGCTGGGCGCCATGGTCGGCGAGATCCACGACGAGTTCCGCCTCAACGAAAACGACTGGCTGTCGCAGCCGGACGGCTCCCTGATCGGCAAGGCAAGCCTGCCCATCTTCTCCCTGGAGCGCATCCTCGGCGTCGACATCGAGAACGAAGAAATGGGCCTGGATGAAGTGGAATCGGTCGGTGGCCTGATCATGCTGAAGCTCGGCGACATTCCGAAACAGGGCCAGCGCGTCGAATTCGATGCCTTCGACCTGGTCGTGAAAAAGATGAACGGCCCGCGTATACTGTTGGTAAAGGTAATCCCGCGCAACTTGCCGCCCGATTCCGACGAACAGGATTGATATGCTTGTGCGCAGTATGCTGCTGGCCGTCGCGGCCTGCCTTGCCGGCAGCGCCGCGGCGGCATCCTGTGGTCCCTACACGGTCGCCATGTACGAACACGGCGCCCTGTACTACCGCAGCGGCGAGCAGTGGGCCGGCATCGACAAGGACATCGTCGACGAACTGGCGCGCCGTACCGGCTGCGAACTGCGCATGACGCGCGATTCGCGCATCCGCATCTGGACCATGCTGAAAGACGGCACGCTGGACATGACCATGTCCGGCATTTCCACGCCCGAACGCGAAGGCTTTGCGCGCTTCACGCCCTATCTGCAATCGCGCAATATGCTCCTGCTGCGCAACGAGGTGGCGCGGCATGCCGCCACGCTCGACCAATTCGCCGCGCAGCCGGAACTGAAGATCGCCGTGATCAAGGGATTTCGGCACGGCGCCACCTATGACGCCTGGCTGGACCGCCTGCGCAAGCAGGGCCGCGTGTATGACACGCCCGACTACACCACGCTGCTGCGGCTCTTCCAGTATGGCCGCGTGCACGCGATCCTCCAGCTGAGCAGCAATGTCGACGCCTTGCACCGCGATCCCCAGTTGCGCGGACAGTTCCGCGTACTGGACCTGGTGCCGCGCGAGAACGTACAGGGTTCGCTGGTGATTTCCCGCCTGGTTGCCGATACCTCGGCCAGCAGGATCGAACAGGCGCTGCGCGCCATGCGCGAAGACGGCACCGTGAAGACCATCATGGAGCGCCATACCAGCCCCGAACGGGCGCTGGCCATGCTGGTGCGCTAGCGCTCAAACGACTGGCTTGACCTTGGTCCAGTTCCTGAGCAGGCCAAGCGCCACGGCCAGCAGGGTCGGGCCGATGAACAGGCCGACGAAGCCGAAGGCGAGCACGCCCCCCATCACGCCAAGCAGCACCAGCGCGAACGGCAGGCTGGAACCGCGCGAGATCAGGATCGGCTTGACCACGTTGTCCACGCCGCTGATGACGACCGTGCCGTAAATCAGCATGAAGATGCCCCAGCCAGTCATTCCCTGCGAGAACAGCCAGATCGCCGCACCGCCCCAGATCAGCGGCGGGCCCACCGGCACCAGCGAGAAGACGAAGGTGGCTACCGACAGCAGGGCCACCGCGGGCACCCTCGCAATCAGGAAACCCACCGCCGCTACGGCTGCCTGCGCCAGCGCGGTGCCAAGCATGCCGTACATCACGCCGGTGACGGTACGGCTGACAGTCTCCGCGACTTCGACCGCATGTTCGCCCATGATCTTGTCCATGCCCACTTCCAGCGCGGCCACGATGTTATGGCCGTCGCGGTACAGGAAGAACGAGACAAAGGCGGCCAGGCTGACCTGCGCCACGCCGGCGCCCAGCACAATGCCGCTATTGAGCAGGATGTTGCGGGCCGGTTCCACGTACTTCTTGGCCACGGCCAGCAGCTCCTCCTTGCTGCTCAGGATCTGGCGCAGGTAGGAATCGACCGACTCGCCCACCAGGGGCAGCTGGCGCAGCCACGCTGGCGGCTCGAAGCCGCCAGCATCGAGCGCATCGCGCGCACCGCGGTAGAAGTGGGTGACGCTGTCGGCGATATTCCATGTCACCAGCGACAGCGGCAGGACGATGATCAATACCAGCGACACCGTCATTACTGCAGCCGCAAGCGTGCGCCGGCCCTTCAGGCGGGCCAGCAGGCGTTGGTAAAGAGGCCAGGAAGAAATCGCAATGGCGGCGGCAAACAGGATGCCGGCCAGGAAGGGGCGAAGGACGTAAAGGCAGCCAATGACGAGGAAGACAATGGCTGCCAGGCGGCTATAGGGCTGAAATCGTTGTTCCATGCCCTTAGCTTAGCAGGAATCAGTTGGCGGCGAGAAGCTTCAGGTCGTGCACGATAGGCGCCGGCCCGCCGCCATGGCGCAGGAACAGGCGCAGCTTGCCGCTCTTGTCGAAAACATAGCTGCCGGCCGTGTGGTCGATGGTGTAGCTGTCCGGCGTCTTGCCAGGCACCTTCTGGTAGAACACCTTGAACTCCTTGGCCGTGGCGGCGACCTGCTCCGGCGTGCCGTACAGGCCCACGAAGCGCGAGTCGAAGCCCGGCACGTATTGCGACAGCAGTTCCTTGGTGTCGCGTTCAGGGTCGAGGGTGGCGAACAGCACCTGCACCTTGTCGGCGTCCGGGCCCAGCTCCTTCATCACGGCCGACATTTCAGCCATGGTGGTCGGGCACACGTCCGGGCAATGGGTAAAGCCGAAGAACAGCACCACCACCTTGCCCTTGTAGGAGTCCAGCGTCACCGGCTTGCCGGTGTGGTCGTTCAGCGAAAAGCCCTTGCCGTAGTCGAGGCCGGTCAAGTCGGTGTTTTCGAATTTGAACTGCTTCTCGCCGCAGGCAGCCAGCGCCAGCAGCATGAACAGCGCCGCAAACAGTTTTTTCATAGGACTCAGAACTTGAAGTAGTGGTCGACCAGCAGTGCCGCGAACAGCAACGACAGGTAGATGATGGACCAGGTGAATGCCTTGCGCGCCACGATATCGCTGTAGTGTTTGTAGATGCGCCAGCCGTAGTACAAGAATACCGCGTTCAGTGCAATTGCGCTGAACAGGTATATCAGGCCGCTCATTTTCACGGCAAACGGCAGCAGCGTGGTGGCGGCCAGGATGATCGAATACAGCCAGACGTGGAAAGCAGTGAAGCCCATGCCGTGGGTGACCGGCAGCATCGGCAGGCCGGAACGCTCGTAGTCGGCCTTGCGGTACATCGCCAGCGCCCAGAAGTGCGGCGGGGTCCAGACGAAGATGATCAGCACCAGCAGCCAGGCTTGCATTGGCACGTCGTTGGCAATGGCGGCCCAGCCGAGGGCCGGAGGCATCGCGCCGGACAGGCCGCCGATCACGATGTTCTGCGGCGTGGCCGGCTTCAGGATCATGGTGTAGATCACGGCGTAGCCGACAAAGGTGACAAAGGTCAGCCACATGGTCAGCGGGTTGACCAACTGGTGCAGGATCCACATGCCGGCGCCGCCGATGACGGCGGCAAACACCACGGTCTGCATGACGGTAATCTCGCCCATCGCCATCGGACGGCGTGCGGTGCGCGCCATGCGGGCATCGATTTCGCGCTCGGCCAGGCAGTTGACGGCGAACGCAGCACCGGACAGCAGCCAGATGCCGGCAGTCGCCGCAATCACCACGCGCCAGTCAGGCATGCCTTCGGAGGCCAGGAACATGCCGATGACGGCGCAAAACACCGCCAGCTGCGTCACGCGCGGCTTGGTCAGGGCCCAGTACTGGCCCATGCGGGAGGTCGAGGATTTCATTGTTATTGGTAGGCGGGGGCAGCCAGGTACTTAGCCCTGTAGTTTATCATGGTCAGCAACAGCACCAGGGCTGCCGCACCGGCGTTATGGATCACGGCAATGGCCAGCGGGAAGTTGAAATAGATGGTCGCGCCCCCGGTAAATGCCTGCAGCAGCAGCACCGCCGCCATCCAGCGCGCATGCCTGCCCAGGCCCTCGACGCGCCATGCCTGCCAGGCGGTCACGCCGAGCACCAGCACCACCACGGCGGCGAAGTTGCGATGCACCCAGTGGATCGCAGTCAGCGCCTCGAATGGCAGGTAGTGGCCGGCGGCAGTCTTGCCCAGCTCACGCCACAGGTGGAAGCCGTGCTCGAAGTCCATCGGCGGCACCCAGGCCCCGGCGCAAGTCGGGAATTCGGTGCAGGCCAGCGTGGCGTAGTTGGAACTGACCCAGGCGCCGAGCGCCAGCTGCGCCAGCAGCACCACGCCGGATAGCGCAGCCAGCAGGCGGATGCGGCCCAGGCGCGCCGCCTGCGAGCCCGCTGCGCGCGGCAGCGGCGCATGCAGCTGGTCTTCGCGGCCACCGAACCAGGCCAGCAGCGCCAGCAGCGACATGCCCAGCACCAGGTGGCCGGTGACGAAGATCGGCTGCAGCTTCTGCGTCACGGTCCAGGCGCCGAACGCGCCTTGCAGCAGGATGAAGAAGAACAGGAAGGTCGGAAAGCCCGGCGGGATGCGGCGCGCCATGCCGGCGCCAGCGCCGGTGCGGCCCCTGCCCGTCGAGCGCCACCAGGCTACGCCCATCATGGCCACGATCAGCACGCCGATGCCCATGGCCAGGTAGCGATGGATCATCTCGATCCAGGCCTTCATCATGGTGACCGGGCCGGTCGGCATCAGCGCTTCGGCGGCACGGATCTGTTCATGCGCGATGAAAGGATTGGCTTCGCCATAGCAGCCCGGCCAGTCCGGGCAGCCCAGGCCCGAGTCGGTCAGGCGCGTAAAGGCGCCGAACACGATCAGGTCGAAGGTCAGGAAGACCGCGATCCAGACCAGCTTGCGGTATTTATTGGTGTCCCTCGAAATCCAGACGATGGACAGCGGCAGCGAGGCGACGACCAGCGCCGTAATCGCCATATGGGCAAAGGAATTGTGGTCCATTGCGCCCGCCTTAGCCGATGGCCGAAGCCTTGAGTACCTTGGCCAGGTCCTTCTTCACCTTGGCCGGATCGGCGTTCTTCGGGAAGCGCATCATCAGGTGGCCCATCGGGTCGATCAGGTAGATGTGCTCTTCCACCTTGCCGCCCTTTTCCAGCGGCAGCCACTTGGCCACCGCGTCGGCCGGCGCACGCAGGAAGCGGGTGCCATCGTTCACGCGCAGCATGAAGGTTTCCAGCGGCTCGCTATCGGTGATCAGCCACACGCGCTCGATGCGGTCGGCTTCCTTGCCCTGCATGGTGCGCAGCTGGCGCATCATGAACAGCATGTCCTGGCATTTCTGGTCGCAGGCAGAGCCGCCCACCTTGACCATCAGCCACTTGCCCTTGAAGTTTTCCAGCGTCTGCGGCTTGCCATCGACCGTGGTGCTGGCCATGGCGGGGATCGGGTGCTGGCGCGGGTCGAGCAGGTCGCCGTAGTTGGTGCGCCCTTCCGGCTTGATGAAGTAGTAGGTGATATAGGAAGCAAGGATCGGTGCCGCGCACACCAGCAGCACCGCGAACATGCTCCAGCGGCCACGGCGGCGCTGGTTCTCGTCTTGTTTAGCGTTTTCCACTTTTTCTCAATCCGGTGAATACAAAGAAAAGACCTGCCATTGCCGCCAGTGCGTACCACTGGAAGGCGTAACCTTTATGCTTGTCCGCGCCCATCGCCGGTGCGGGCCAGTCGCGCTGCAGCGCTTCGGCGGTGCCGGTCGCGCCATCCGGCGACGATTGCTCGACCACCAGCGGCTGGAATCTCCAGCCCGTCGCTGCGGCCAGCGCCGCCGCATCGGCATTCTGCACGATCGCTCCCGGCGCAAGTTTGGGCACTTCGCCCAGTTGCATCACATGCCCTGGCGCCAGCCGGGCGATGCCTTCGACCACCACCGGGCCCGCCGGCGTTGCATACGAAGGCAGCTTGCTGCGGTCGGCCATATCGCGCGGCAGCCAGCCGCGCGCCACCAGCACGTGCATATCGCTGCCGGCCAGCCGCAACGGCATCAACAGGTAGAAGCCGGGACGCCCTGCGTGCGGGCGGTTGTCGAGGTAGACCGGCCAGCCGCTCACCCACTCGCCTTGCAGCCGCACGCGGCGGAATTCCACGTCGGCGGCAGCCACCGGAGCGGCGCCCAGGTCCAAAGGCGCGGCGGCATTGCCGGCCGCCAGGCGCGCTTCGAGCGCAAGCTTCTGGGCGGCGCGGCCATCCTGCCAGCGGCCGGCGGAAACGCCGATCGCCACCAGGACCACCGTGGCCAGGAAAGGGATCAACCGAAAGCGGAATGCCATACAATAAGGTTCCTCAGAAACCGCTCTATTACCATGAAATACTTTGTCGCCGTCGCCTTCGTGCTGATCATTGGCAGCCTGGCTTCAGCCTTCATCAGCATGATGCGCAGCAAATCGGCCAACCCGAAAATGGTGCGCGCTTTTGCGCTGCGCGTCGGCTTCTCGATCGCGTTGTTCATCACCATCCTGGTGCTGGCAAAGCTCGGCTATATTAAACCGACCGGCATCCGCTGAATGCAAAAAAAAAAGCCACAGCAAGCGCTGCGGCTTTTTTTGCGGCTAAATTATACCTGCGACTTACATCCAGTATACGACGACGTACAGGCCCAGCCAGACAACGTCAACGAAGTGCCAGTACCAGGCCGCGCCTTCGAAGGCGAAGTGGTGTTCGGCGCTCATGTCGCCGCGGATCAGGCGGTACAGCACGACGGACAGCATGATCGCGCCCATGGTCACGTGGAAGCCGTGGAAGCCGGTCAGCATGAAGAAGGTCGAGCCGTAGATGCCCGAGGTCAGCTTCAGGTTCAGTTCGCTGTAAGCGTGCATGTATTCATACGCCTGGAAGCCCATGAAGGTTGCGCCCAGCAGCACGGTGGCGGCCAGCCAGAAGATCGCCTTGGAGCGGTTGGCAGCCTGCAGCGCGTGGTGCGAGATGGTCAGGGTCATGCCCGAAGCCAGCAGCAGCGCGGTGTTGATGGTCGGGATCGGGAACGGGCCCATCGGGGTGTAGTTGTCCACGGTGCCTGCAGGACCCACGCCGCCATTCCAGTTGGCCGAGAAGTCAGGCCAGATCAGCTTGTGGTCCAGGTCGGCCAGCCAAGGCATGGTGATCTGGCGTGCGTAGTACAGCGCGCCGAAGAAGGCGCCGAAGAACATCACTTCGGAGAAGATGAACCAGCCCATTGACCAGCGGTAGGACACGTCGATGCGCTTGGAGTACAGGCCCTTCTCGGATTCGGAGATGGCGTCGCCGAACCAGAAGTACAGCACGGCCAGGGTCATGACGATGCCGATGTTATTGACGATCATGCCCCATGGTGCGTCGTTGACCCATGCGGATGCGCCAATCATGGTCACCAGCAGGGAAATACCTGCCAGCATCGGCCACTTGGAAGGACCAGGCACGAAGTAGTACGGTGCCGCGGCGTTATTAGAGCTCATCTTGTTCTCCCTAAAATCCTGCAATAATTTACTTTGAAACCACGAGTTTTACGATCGAAACCAGCAAGCCGATGAACAGGGCCGCGCCCAGCAATCCGGCGACGATGACGTGGACCGGCTTGATCTTCTCCTGGTCCTGGTCAAAATCGCTTTTGCGGCGCAGGCCGAAGAACGACCAGATCACTGCTTTCATCGAATACAAAAACGATCCCATCTGCCTTCCTTAATTGGCTGCGGTCTGGTTGCCCAGGCCGCCCGCCTCGATAAAGGTGTACGACAGGGTGACGGTCTTCACGCTCTTCGGCACCGCCGGATCGATGAAGAACACCACAGGCATCTGCCGCGCTTCTTTCGGTTTCAGCGTCTGCTCCTTGAAGCAGAAGCATTCCACCTTCTTGAAATGCGGCGTCACTTCCATCGGCGTGTAGCTCGGGACGGCTTGCGCCTTCACCGTGCGATCCACGCTGTTGACTACCTCGTACACCACCGTCGTCATTTCGCCAGGGTGCACGGTCACGCTGTTCTGGGTGGCGCGGAAACGCAAGGTGCCCTGCACATTGCTGACCAGCTCCACCGTGATTTCACGGCTCATGTCGACCTGGCTGTTCTTGGCAACTTCCTGCGGCTTGCCATCGATCAGGTTCAGTCCCAGCACCTCGCACAGGTGCTTGTACACCGGGATCAGCGCATAGCCAAAGCCGAACATCATGACGGCAATGACCAACAACTTGCCGAGCAGCTTCTTGTTCTCGCCGCCGCTCATTTCAGTGGTGCCCCAGCATCCATTGCTTGCCGATGACGGAAACAAAGAACACTACGGCGACCGACAACAGAATCAGGGCCAGGCGCAGGTTGCTATTCGGCTTCTTCGGGTCAGACATGGTACTTCCTATAGGGGACGGGCTGGCCCGTCCCCGAAAAGCGATTACTTGACAGTCGGCGGTACTTCGAAGGTGTGGAACGGCGCCGGCGACGGCACGGTCCACTCCAGGCCTTCAGCGCCATCCCATGGCTTGGCTTCCGCCTGCTTGCCGCCACGGATGGTCGGCAGCACCACGAAGAACAGGAAGAACACCTGGCTCAGGCCGAAACCGAAAGCACCGATCGAAGCGATCGAGTTGAAGTCGGTGAACTGCGCCTGGTAGTCGGCGTAGCGGCGCGGCATGCCGGCCAGGCCCAGGAAGTGCATCGGGAAGAAGGTCACGTTGAAGGTGATCAGCGACAGCCAGAAGTGGGCCTTGCCCATCGTCTCGTTGTACATGTGGCCGGTCCACTTCGGTACCCAGTAGTAGAAGCCTGCGAACAGCGCAAACAGGGAACCTGCCACCAGCACGTAGTGGAAGTGCGCCACCACGTAGTAGGTATCCTGCAGCTGGATGTCGACCGGGGTCACTGCCAGCATCAGGCCGGTGAAGCCGCCCATGGTGAACACGAAGATGAAGCCGACCGAGAACAGCATCGGGGTTTCAAAGGTCATCGAGCCTTTCCACATGGTCGCGATCCAGTTGAAGACCTTCACGCCGGTAGGCACGGAGATCAGCATGGTGGCGTACATGAAGAACAGCTGCGAGGTCACCGGCATGCCGGTGGTGAACATGTGGTGGGCCCAGACGATGAACGACAGGATCGCGATGGACGCGGTGGCGTACACCATCGAAGCGTAGCCGAACAGCTGCTTGCGGGCGAAGGCCGGGATGATCTGCGACACGATGCCGAAGGCCGGCAGGATCATGATGTACACCTCTGGGTGACCGAAGAACCAGAAGATGTGCTGGTACATGACAGGGTCACCGCCGCCGGCGGCGTTGAAGAAGGAAGTGCCGAAGTGACGGTCGGTCAGGGTCATGGTGATGGCGCCTGCCAGAACCGGCATCACGGCGATCAGCAGGTAGGCGGTGATCAGCCAGGTCCAGCAGAACATCGGCATCTTCATCAGGGTCATGCCAGGAGCGCGCATGTTCAGGATGGTGACGATGATGTTGATCGAACCCATGATCGACGACGCGCCCATGATGTGCATGGCGAAGATACCCATGTCCATGCCGATGCCCATCTGGGTCGACAGTGGAGCGTACAGGGTCCAGCCGGCAGCGGTCGCGCCACCAGGCACGAAGAACGAGCCGGCCAGCAGGATCGCCGCTGGAGGCAGCAGCCAGAACGAGAAGTTGTTCATGCGGGCGAACGCCATGTCGGAGGCGCCGATCTGCAGCGGGATCATCCAGTTGGCGAAGCCGACGAAGGCCGGCATGATGGCGCCGAACACCATCACCAGGCCGTGCATGGTGGTCAGCTGGTTGAAGAACTCAGGCTGGAAGAACTGCAGGCCAGGCTTGAACAGTTCGGTACGGATCATCAGCGCCAGCACGCCGCCGGACAGCAGCATGATGAACGAGAACCACATGTACAGGGTACCGATGTCCTTGTGGTTGGTCGCGAACAGCCAACGGCTCAAGCCGTGTGGGTGATCGTGTGCGTGATCGTGGTCGCCGTGGGCGTGATCGTGTGCGTGATCGATAGTGCTCATGTAATGCTCCTAATTACTTGGCGCGAGCAGCCACAACTTCGGCTGGCTGAACGATGTTTTCCGCTGGCTTATTCGACCAGTTGTTGCGGGTGTAGGTGATGACAGCCGCGATATCGGTATCCGACAGTTGCTTCCATGCCGGCATTTCGGATGGGTACTTGCCCGATTTCTTACCGTGCAGCAGCACATTGATCTGTTCGGCTTTCGGGCCGTTCACCACTTCGGAGCCGTCCAGTGGCGCGAAGGCACCCGGCACGCCCTTGCCGTTTGCCTGGTGGCAGACTGCGCAATTAGCGGTGTAGACTTTTTCGCCCTTGGTCTTCAATTCGTCGATGGTCCAGGTCTTGTTCGGATCGTCTGCCAGGGCAGCCATTTCCTTCTTCTTGCCGTTGACCCAGGCGGTGTACTCTTCGGCGGTCACGACCTTGACCACGATCGGCATGAAGGCGTGCTCTTTACCGCACAGCTCGGCGCAGTTGCCGCGGAAGGTGCCGGTGTATTCAGCCTTGAACCAGGTGTCGCGCACGAAGCCTGGGATCGCATCCTGCTTGACGCCGAATGCCGGGATCATCCAGGCGTGGATCACGTCGTTGGCGGTGGTGACGATGCGGACCTTCTTGCCGACCGGGACCACGACTTCGTTGTCCACTTCCATCAGGTAGTTTTCGTTGCGCTTGCCGGTGAATTCTTCACCAGGGTTGCCCACTTGCGAGCGCGGGGTCGACAGGTTGGAGATGAAGGAGATGCCTTCGCCTTCGCCCTTCAGGTAGTCATAGCCCCATTTCCACTGCATGCCGGTGGCTTTGATGGTGATGTCGGCGTTGGAGGTGTCTTTCATCGCAACCACGGTCTTGGTTGCTGGCAGTGCCATGCCGATAACGATCAGGAAAGGCACGACGGTCCAGGCGATTTCAACGGCGGTGGATTCGTGGAAGGTGGCGGCTTTGTGGCCGACCGACTTGCGGTGCTTGAAGATCGAGTAGAACATCACGCCGAACACGGCGACGAAGATGACCATAATGATGACCATCATCATGGTGTGCAGGTCATAGATGTTTTCAGCGATCTTTGTTGCAGGAGCCTGCAGGTTCAACTGATGGACCATCGGACCGCCGGTGCCACCGGTCTTTGCCGTGTAGTCGCCGGCCGCTGTCGCCGCAGGCTCTGCCCACGCCGGCATTGCTGCGGCGGTAACGGCCAAGCCGAGCATCAACGATTGAAGTCGCTTCGCAAGTTTCATGTTTTCCCCAACCACCCAAAAATAAAGAAGATTTTTGTGCGCCAGGCCCGCCTAACCGCGGACCCGCCGCACGCTAAACACCTAAAGGCTCCGAGCCAAGCCAGCGCAAAATAATTCGCGACCGGACTGTGCTGGAACCTTGAAAAACACTCCCGATGACCACACATCATCGATAGCTTTGCTGCCATATTTGCCTGGCCTGGACCGCCTTGTTGCGTTCGGCTGGGCGAAGTCTTGGCAAAATTAGCTAAAGATTATACTCAGTGAACATGTCCTACATCAAGGGCAGCACACCCCTCACTGTGGTATACGCAAGTAACCCCGGCCTTCCCTGCCTATTTTTTAGGCTTCCTTGGCAAGTCAAAACGGATGATCGCTTCGCCGCTGCTGGTGACCCTTGGGGCCGGGCGGAAGGCATGGCCGTAGATCACTTCAAACGTCAGCGCCAGCTTGCCGTCCGCACGGCGCTGCTTTTCCAGGCCTTGCAGCATGCGCTGGTACGCCTGTTTTCCGAGCAGCCCCTTGCGCCGCGTCTGCAAGGGATTGCCGCCCAGCGCACGGGCATCTGTCAGCAGCTTGTCGGCGCTGTCGTAGGTCACCGTGATCTTTTCCATATCCATGACCGGCTCGGCAAAGCCGGCTTCCACCAGCTGGTCGCCGAAATCGTGCATGTCGACGAAAGGCAGCGTGTGCGGCGCCAGGTCGACTTCGGCAAAGGCCGCGCGCACCTCCTGCAGTGTATCCGGGCCGAAGCAGGAAAACATCAGCAAGCCGCCCACCTTCAGCACACGATGCCATTCCGCAAACACGCGGTCCGGCTGCGGGTGCCAGTGCAGCGCAAGGTTAGACCACACCAGGTCCGCGTTGTTCCGCGCCAGCGGCAGGTCGGCCATATCGGCGCACAGGTAGTCAATGCCCGATTTTGCTGGTAGCAATTTGCCAATCAGCTGGCTCAGGCCGGTTTTGCCGGCCTGGCCGCGCGCGGCAGCAATCATGGCGGGCGACGTGTCGACGCCCAGGATCTGGGCGGCCGGATAGCTTTTTTGCAAGACCGGCAAATCCGGGCCGGTGCCGCAACCCGCGTCGATGACGCGCAGCGGGTTGACTTTGACCAGTTGCAGGCGCTCGTGCATGCGGCTGGCAATCTCGCGCCGCAGGAAATCGGCTTCCGCCACGCGGGCCGGGTCGGCAAACAGGGCGCGGACTCGATCCAGGTCAATAGGAGCGCTCAATTTCGGCGGTTTTGCTGGGGCTTGCATATTTAATACGGTTCTTTAATGGGATAATCCGGGCAGTTTACTCGTTCGCGGAGATTTGCGATGGGTAGTGCATTTGCCAACGGCCTGCTGGCCGCCCTGTTGCCCTGTAATTGCGTGCTGTGCGGCGCCTGCGGACCAGCTTTGCTCTGCCCCGGCTGCCGCCAGCAGTTCTTCGCCGCCACGGCTCCCCGCTGCCCGATCTGCGCCAATCCACTGCCGCCAGCGCCCGAGGACCTGGAGCCAATGCCCTGCGGCCGCTGCCAGGCCCAGCGTCCCGCCTTCGACGCCACGGTGGCCGCTGCCGACTACGCCCTTCCTGTGGACCGCCTCGTGCTTCAGTTAAAATTCGCCCGCCAGCTCGCGCTGGCGCGCCTGTTTGCCGGCCTGCTGGCAGACGCGGTGGAGCGCGCCGATGCCAGGCTTTACCCGCGCCCCGCCCTGCTGTGCCCCGTGCCGCTTGGCCTGCAGCGCCTGTCGGAGCGCGGTTTCAACCAGGCGTTGGAAATCGCCCGCCCGCTAGGCAAGGCCCTTGGCATCGCCGTCCATGCCAGACTCGCAGTACGCGTGCGCGACACGTTGGCCCAGAGCAGCACGCCCCACGGCGCGCGCCATGCCAATATCGCGCATGCCTTTGCGATTCCCGAGCGGGCGCTGGTCGAAGGCCGGCATATCGGCCTGGTGGACGATGTCATGAGCAGCGGCGAAACGCTGCAGGAACTTGCCGCAACGCTAAAGCGCCACGGCGCCGCGCGCGTGACGAACTATGTGTTCGCCCGCACGCCGCCGCAGACTCATTAGGAATTAGGAGAACGATTTGTTTCATGTAGTGCTGGTCAACCCGGAAATCCCGCCCAACACGGGCAACGTGATCCGCCTGTGCGCCAACACCGGCGCTCAGTTGCACCTGATCGAGCCTCTCGGCTTCCCGCTGGACGATGCCAAGATGCGCCGCGCCGGCCTCGACTACCACGAATACGCGCAGATGAAAGTGCACAAGGACTGGGCCTCCTTCCTGGCGGATGTCCAGCCGAATACGAGCCGCATGTTCGCCATGACCACCCACGGCTCGCGCCCGTTCGCCGAACTGGCCTTCCAGCCCGGAGATGTGTTCGTGTTCGGCAGCGAAACCCGCGGCCTGGCACCCGAGTTCCGCGAATCCTTCCCGACCGAACAGCGCATTCGCCTGCCGATGATGCCCGGTAACCGCAGCCTCAATCTCTCCAACACCGTGGCGGTGGTGGTATTTGAAGCCTGGCGCCAGCATGGCTACGCCGGCGGCGCCTGAGTAATCGCCAACTCTACGGCTTGTAGGCCGCCAGGATTTTCTTCAGATCCGGCTCCACGGCACGGAAAACTTGTTGCGCGCGCGCAGCGTAGGCCTGAGACACCGTGCCGAATGCCTGCTGCACGGATTTGCTCAACTCCGCCCCCGCCTTCTCCACTTGGGCGGCTTGGTCCTTTGGCAGCAGGTTGAACTCCAGCTCCATTGTCATCTTGCGGATGCCAATCCCTGTTGCAAGCGCATACAGGCGATTCTTATCCGCGCCTGGCGGCAGTGGATGCGGAGGCTTCGAACTCAACTCGATCAAGGCCTCGCACATTGCGCCGTCCATCATCGTATCCCAGTAAAGGCGGCCGCCCTTCTTCTTCAAAAAGGACTGGAATTCCGTGCGCTGGGCCGGCGCCCAGCCACTCACCATGGTATGCAGCAAAGGGGGCAAACCGGCGTCAAGCAACGGCCCATTGCTCATCTCATCATCCTGGAAAGCTATTTCCAGCAGGTCGCGAGCCTGGCGATAGTTTTCATTGCCCGGCCCCCATTCCGGCCCCATTTTCGCCAGGTCGCGCGCGCCATCCAGCATCAGGTCGGGCAGGATGCTGCGAAAATGATTGTTCGAAATGGTGAGCGCCTCGTCGAGGCACTTCAGCTGTGCCTCTGCCACCAGCTTGCCGGTGATGTATTCCACTTCGTCCGCCCGCGCCAGCACTGGCAACAGGCTGCTGCACAGGCTCAATACGGCAATCGCATTCTTCATCAAACATGTTTCCGTAAATCAAGATCGAACATTCTGGGATATTGACTTGAGCCCGTCAACTGGCCGTTGCCGGATCGAAGCGTGTGGCCGGGCTCAGGCGATTCGTCGTATAACCGGCCAGGAAGGAGGCCGCAATGTTCGATCTCGAATTGCCCTGGTGGGAATACGTCATGCGCGGCGTTGCGATTTACGGCGCGTTGTTGGTGATGATGCGCCTGAGCGGCAAGCGCACCATCGGCCAGTTCACGCCATTCGACCTGCTGGTGGTGATGCTGCTCAGTGAATCGGTATCGCCCGGGCTGACGGGCGGCGACGATTCAGTTGCCGGCGGCTTGATCGTGGTCGTCACCCTGGTGGCGCTGAACGTGGTAATCGCCTTCATCACCGCCCGCAACAGGAAGGCTGCCGACCTGGTGGAGGGCACCGCCGTGCTCCTGGGACGTGACGGCAAAATCTTCAAGGAAGCGCTACGCCGCAACCACGTGGCAGAAAGTGACCTGGAGCAGTCGCTGCGCGAGGCCGACTGCCCGCGCGAAAAAATGAAATATGCCTTCCTTGAGGCAGACGGCAAGATCACTATCCTGCAGCACTAATCTGTCGCAGCTCAAACTTGATGACTAAACGCGCCAGGCGGCTGGCAGCTTCCGCCCCTAAGCGGAACTTGGAGCATAGGGCAGGCTATCTCATCAAATAGTAGTCACTTGACTCGACCGATATGGCGTAGCAAATGCGAACGTGAACGCATGCGCGACTTAAATGGCCACTCCGCCAAGAAATCTGCGGCCGGCGAAAGCAGGATGCCGTCCATCGCTTCAATACCAAAGTAAGACTCGTGGAACTCAAGAAGCTTACGTGCAAATAGAAATTCTGCATTGATCCAAGAAATCATTCGTTTCGCATCTTGAGGTTTTATTCTAGAGGGAAGCGAAATTCTTCCTTCCGTCTTTATCAATTTTTTATCGCGGTCAAATCCGACATATACGGCTTGCTGCTTACGGCGCTCAAGTTCGCCGCGTCTCAACGCATTGACCAAGTTTGGAGAATATTCAAACATGTCTCTCGCGACGAATCCGAACTGTTTCTCAGAATGAATGTACAGAAGTTTGAGCCAATCTTGCTCAAATTCAGTATCGGGAAACCCATCGTTCGTGATGCAACTGTAGTAATAATGCTCGACCCATTTGGCCTTCGCGAACTCCTCCAGAGCAAGCACTGACAATTGAAATGCCGACGGATATGATTCCAAATGAAACAACGATATAGAGTCTTGGTGCAAGCGCAGTGCATTTCGCAGCGACTCAGCGCCCAGCTTCTTCCATTTGTACTTGGATAGTTTTTTTGGCTGCTTGCTGTGCTTCTGCGTCATTTTGATTTCCGCTCAATGTCCGCCCTTGGCCGCCCGCTGCTGACAATTATCCATTCTTTTCCGAACGGGATTGCATGTGCTCAACAATGAGCTTGTTATAGCGCGTCGCATACTCGCGCTGTGCTTCAAAGACATCCAGATCGTCTATCACACAACCGACGCCAGCATCTTCCCTTGGAAGCCCTTTGATGAGAGGCATAAATTGTTCATCTACTCCCACAGCGTAAGCGGCAAAGGACCCGTGCAAGTAAATCTTGACTGAACCTGAAGCAATGTCTTTCGCGGCCTCGATCCCTGCTTTTTCAGGGGCCCATTTTGCCATTGCGGCCCTGTGCTCAAGGTAACCAGGAATGGAAGAAACGATCCAAATAATCATGGAAACCAAGATTGCTGAAAGGAGCGCTTTCTTAACGATTTTCATTCGGGGTCCACTTGGGTTGTAACTGCCGTCCGCAGCCGTTTCAGGCCCATTAAAAGCCATACTTGTTTTCAACGGCTGCCCTCAGCTCAGGTAGTCCCAATCCACCGCGCTGCCAAAATGCAAAAAAGTATTCGAGCGCTTCTCCAGCCACCGCCAGCTCCATTGGATGCAATACGCATATCGCAGTTCTGATTTTGAGAACCTCGGGCTCGTTCGATAAATCCCTACCTTCTATCGCGTTCCAAAGTCGGACGCGCTCTTCTATAACTTCGTCTGCCGATGCTGCGCCGGTAATGAAGCGATTGGCCGTGGCGGCAGCAGTCTGGGCGATCAACGGCAACTGATTCGTTACTCGCCCGAGTGCCTCAATCATGAACCTTTGAGCTAGGAATTGCTCCGCTGAGTCACTTAAATCGGATCGAGAAGAAATGGCGTCAAAGAGTCTTGCATCCGGTTTTTTCATTCTTTTAGCATCCTGCTTGCCCTTCCCCATGGCCGCAAATGGCCGATTGTACGCGGTCAGGTCAGGCACTCGCTTAATTCTCAACGTGTCGAACAGGAATGCCATGTTGTAGCGCCGATTCGTGCACACACTTTGCCAACTCGTCATCCTCGATCACCAGGACTGAATTTGTTATCTCGTTCGTTGGCAAGAATCGGGGAGCATCAATAGCTTTCTCCAACACGTTCAAACCTTCGCTGCGACAAGCGGCCGTTACTCTACGGGCCTGCCTAGACTCAAATCGTCCCAAGAATAAGATCGGACATCCCCGCAATTGCTCAATTACTTGATTAAGCGGTAGAGACTTAAACTCCGACACGGAACGCCTCACCGCCATCAGTTCCCGAGTAGATGGCCCGGTTTGTTCGAACTTCAGCGATACTTCAACATAACTTCCATATAGGCGAGTTAGCACCCATCCAGGCTGAGAGCCGTCCCAGAGATACTGATACGAACGAATTTCCTTTGAACTCACGATACTAAACTTGGCTTCTCACAGAATTACCCGGTATTTCCATTCGATGGGCTGCTTGTGGCCGATCTCCGTCAGCCCCAAAGGTTGTTTGTCGGCCGAACTCCGTTGACTTGAACGAGGATGGATTCATCCCCTTCGGCGACAAAGAAGTTTCCTGCATCGCGTTCGTACACTTCGCCTGACAGCAATGTAACCTTAGAGCCATCCACAATCGCTTCAATGCGCAGAACTGCACTCGAACCATCAGATTCTCCGACCGCTATGGTGACGGCCCCAATGGGCAACTCATTTAGCATACGAGTGCGGTAAATGCTGCCACTCTCGGGGCAGGATGGCGCTTCCATCGCAACTTGTCGTTCTAAATACAACCCATAATAGCCGCTCCCATCGTCGCTCTGAGAAAGCACCCGATAGACCTCGCCGTCGCTCAACATCATATCAATGCTAATGAGCTGCAAATACTGAACGCTCGGGTGCTCCCAAACTATCGGACCTTCCCCTTGAGGGCCCTCTGAAAGCGCCATTTCAGTGCCAACCCAGCTTACGATAGTGCGCCCAGCCAACTGCGAAAATGGTAAAGAACTCATAAGAAAAAGTGTTGGAGGTCCGCTCGTGGCCGATCTCGGCCGCCTCATCGCTCGCTGACGAGACGTCATCTATTCAGACTTAACTTCTACGGTTGCCTTAACTGTTAGGGGGACCCCATTGCGAAGTGAGCTCACACCTATGACTGAACGAGCATGGACCCCGGCTGGACCAAAAATTTCTGCGAGAAGGTCTGAGGCACCGTCCAAGACCTTTGCGTGATCCTCGAACTCAGGAACAGCATTGATGGAGCCATGAAGTTCAACCACCTGGACGACTCGGTCTAGGGAACCTAGCTTTTCCCTTATGGCGGCTATAAGGTCCATGCACGCAGAGCGAGCAAGGGCATATCCTTCAGCGGTTGAATACTCTTGCCCGAGTCGTCCTTTCGCGGGGCGACCGTTGACCGGTAGTGGAGCTTTGCCAGAAATGAACAAGAAATTTCCAGACTGAACTGCAGTTGCGTAATTACCCGCTGGCGCGCTGACGTGAGGAAGCTCGAGATCCAGGTCTTTGAATCGTTGTTCTGCACTCATTTTGCTAGCCATAGTCAATTTATCTTCATAGGGTCAACAAGCTTGCGTTAATCGGCGGGCGCCTGAGCGTCCGGGGTTGGCAGCCGATCGGCTCAAACGAACTCCAACACACTGGACATTCACGTCATGTCAAGTCTGAACGACTACAACTATCAGAGGAAGCCGATGTGCTTGCGCTCCAGCCCCGACATCACCAGCTTGATGTAGCGGTTGGGGATGTACAGCTCGACCTCCACCATCGCCCCTTCGGCATTGCGCGTCTCGGAGATGAGGTGGAAGAAACTGCGGTCGGGACTGGCCTCCTTGCAGGGCAAGAACTTGCCGGACGGTCCGTCAGTCAGGTAATCCTTCAGCGTAGCGCCCAGTTCGGCCACGCCTTCGTCGGTCAGCAGCACACCAAAAGCCATGACGGCCTCCTATTGTCCAAACATGCGCACCTTGGCCAGCAGCTTGGTGGTCGAGCGGTCGTGCTCGAAATCGATGGCCACCGCCTTGCCGCCGTATGCCAGCACCGCCTGCCCTTCCGGGATCGCGGTCATATCGTAATCGCCGCCCTTGGCGTAGATCTCGGGCCTGGCCTGCAGCACCGCTTCCAGCGCGGTATCTTCGTCGAATGGCACGACCAGGCTCACCGATTCCAGCGCCGCCAGCAGCGCCATCCGGTCCTCGCAATTGTTCAAGGGCCTGTCATCGCCCTTGCCCAGGCGCTTGACGGAAGCGTCGGTATTGGCCGCCACCACCAGCGAGGCGCCCAGCGAACGCGCCTGCGCCAGGTAGGTGACGTGGCCACGGTGCAGGATATCGAACACGCCATTGGTCATCACCACCGGTTTCGGCAGCGCCGCCACCCGCGCGGCCAGTTCCTCGCGCGAGCACATCTTCTTTTCAAACTCGATCATTCGCCTTCTTCTTCCTCTTCTTCATCCAGCTGCATGCTCAGGCCGCCCGACGACTTCGGCGCCGCCGCGGCTGGCGCAGCGGCGTCTGGTGGTGGACGGCTGCTATTCAGCTTGATCTGCAAGCGCAGGCCGTTGGTCGAGTCGGCATTGCGCAGCGCCTCTTCATAGGCAATGTAGCCCTTATTATAGAGTTCGAACAAGGCTTGGTCGAAGGTGCACATGCCCAGTTCGCGCGACTTGGCCATGATCTCCTTGATCGAGTGGAAGTTGCCTTTGAAGATCATCTCGGAGATGGTCGGCGTGTTCAGCAGGATCTCGATCGCCGCTTTGCGGCCCTTGCCGTCTTCGGTACGGATCAGGCGCTGCGAGACAATGGCGCGCAGGTTGGACGACAGGTCCATCAGCAGCTGGTTGCGGCGCTCTTCCGGGAAGAAGTTGATGATGCGGTCCATGGTCTGGTTCGCATTGTTCGCGTGCAGCGTGCCCAGGCACAGGTGGCCCGTCTCGGCGAAGGCAATCGCGTGTTCCATGGTTTCAGTGTCGCGGATCTCGCCGATCAGGATCACGTCCGGCGCCTGGCGCAGGGTGTTTTTCAGCGCATGGTGCCAGGACAGGGTATCCACGCCCACTTCGCGGTGGGTGATCAGGCAGTTCTTGTTCTTGTGTACATACTCGACCGGGTCTTCCACGGTGATGATATGGCCGGCCGAATTCTGGTTGCGGTAATCGATCATGGCCGCCAGCGAAGTCGATTTGCCGGAGCCGGTACCGCCCACCACCAGCACCAGGCCGCGCTTGGTCATCACAACTTCTTTCAGCACTTCCGGCAGGTCGAGCTTCTCGAAATTCGGGATTTCGGAAGCAATGGTCCGGCACACCATGCCGACCGCCTGCTGCTGCACGAAGACATTCACGCGGAAGCGGCAGACATTGGGCAGCGAAATCGCGAAATTGCACTCAAGCTCGGTTTCGAACTCGCGGCGCTGCTTCTCGTTCATGATGGCGTAAGCCAGGGCCCGGGTCACGTCCGGGGTCAGGCGCTGCTGGCTCAGGGCGCGCATCGAGCCCTGCGACTTGATACTGGGCGGGAAATCCGCCGAAATAAACAGGTCGGAGCCGCCGACCTGGTGCATGGCCGTCAGCAGTTTAAAGATATACGACTGGGCCTCTTCATGGCCAAGTGTGGAAGACATATTCGCCTCGTTCTATGGTTTTGCTGGTCATTATAGCCAGAGCCCTCCCCCATTCATGGCATTGCAACAAGGCATTCAACTGTGTTCAAATGGGTTCATGACACTGACCGAGCTCAAATATATCGTAGCAGTTGCCAGAGCGAAACACTTCGGCCATGCCGCCGAGGCATGTTTTGTGGCTCAACCTACTCTTTCTGTCGCAATTAAGAAACTGGAAGACGAACTCGGCGTCGTCCTGTTCGAGCGCGGCGGGGCGGAAATCTCGGTCACCCCGCTGGGCGCCCAGATCGTGGCCCAGGCCGAACGCGTGCTGGAACAGACGGCAGCGATCAAGGAACTGGCAAAACAGAACAAGGACCCGCTGGCCGGGCCGTTGCGCCTGGGCGTCATCTACACCATCGGCCCCTACCTGCTGCCGCCTTTGGTCAAGCGGATGATTGAAACCACGCCGCAGATGCCGCTGGTCCTGCAGGAGAACTTCACCGTCAAGCTGCTGGAAATGCTGCGCCAGGGCGAGCTGGACGCAGCCATCATGGCGCTGCCGTTGCCGGAACACGGCATGGCGGTCCAGCCGCTGTACGACGAGCCGTTTGTGGTGGCGATGCCAAAAAACCATCCCTGGGCCGCACGCAGCAGCATTCCCGCCGAACACCTCAAGACCGAAACCATGCTTTTGCTGGGCAACGGCCACTGCTTCCGCGACCAGGTGCTGGAAGTGTGCCCCGAAATGGCGCGTTTTTCCTCGCCGGGCAACGGCATGCAGCGCACCTTCGAAGGCTCGTCGCTGGAAACCATCCGCCACATGGTGGCCAGCGGCATCGGCCTGACCGTGCTGCCGCGCGCCTCGGTGCCGGACATGGAAGGCCGCGACGGCATGTTGTCTTTCCGCTATTTCGACAAGCCGGAGCCGAACCGGCGCGTCGTCATTGTCTGGCGCAAGAGTTTCACCCGCAAGGCCGCCATCGATGCCATCGTCGCCGCGGTGGCCGACTGCCAGTTGCCCGGCGTCCGCATGCTGAACGGCCACGAAGAGTAAAATGCCGGGATGCATGCGACTAATCCTCCCCTGAGCAAACTCGAACTCTATTTCCGCCTGGTCCGGCTGGACAAACCGATCGGCACCGTGCTGCTGCTGTGGCCAACCCTGGCCGCGCTGTGGCTGGCTTCCGGCGGCGTGCCGGACTGGAAGCTGCTGCTGATCTTCTCGATGGGCACTTTCCTGATGCGTTCCGCGGGTTGCGCCGTCAACGACTACGCCGACCAGGACTTCGACAAGCACGTCAAGCGCACCGCCGAACGCCCGATCACCAGCGGCCGCGTCAGCGGCAAGGAGGCGCTGCTGATCGCCGCCGGCCTGTCCCTGCTGGCCTTCCTCCTGATCCAGCCGCTCAACGCGCTGGTCAAGCAACTGAGCGTGGCGGCGCTGATCATTGCCGGCACCTACCCTTACTTCAAGCGCTTCTTCGCCATTCCGCAAGCCTACCTCGGCATCGCCTTCGGCTTCGGCATGCCGATGGCCTTCGCCGCCGTGCAAAGCACGGTGCCGCCGGTGGCCTGGTTGCTGCTGGCGGGGAATGTGTTCTGGGCCGTTGCCTACGACACCGAATACGCCATGGTCGACCGCGACGACGACCTGAAGATCGGCATCAAGACCTCCGCCATCACCTTTGGCCGCTTCGACGTGGCCGCCATCATGCTCTGCTACGGCGTGCACCTGGCGATCCTGCTGGTGGTCGGCCGGCAGTTCGGCCTGGGCCTGCCCTTCCTGCTGGGTATTGCAGTGGCAGCCGGCTGCGCGATTTACCACTACTTCCTGATCCGCGGGCGCGAGCGTGCGCCCTGCTTTGCCGCCTTCCGCCACAATAACTACCTCGGCGCCGCAGTCTTCGCAGGCATTGCGCTCGACTACGCGCTGCGCTGACCTATACTGGAATTTACTTCGAGTGCTGTTCACTGAGACGAGGCGATCATGGACCAGACACCACAATCCACTACCGCAAAACCCAACGGCGGCGGCGTTGCCAACGGCAAGAGCCATAGCCACAACGAAAGCATGGAAGCCCGCGAAAAATTGATGGGCGACTTGAAACAGGCCGTGCAGGATGCCGAAACCTGGCTGCGCAATGCTGCTACGGCCAATTCCGAAGACCTTGGCATGGTCAAGGCCAAGTTCGAAGACACGCTGCGTACCGCCAAGCGCGACCTGCTGAAGCTGGAAGACAGCATGATTGCCCGTGGCAAGATGGCAGCCCAGGCCACCGACCATTATGTGCATGACAATCCGTGGAAGTCGGTTGCCACTGGCGCCGCCATCGGCGTGATTGTCGGCCTGCTGATCGCGCGCCGCTAGCGTCCGTTGCTGCCGGCCTCGCCGATGCCGTGGCTGGCACGCAGCAGCTGCAACATGCCCTGCTCCCGCTGCAGGAAGCGGTTGAATTGCTCAACCACTTCCTTGCAGCGTAAGGTCGACAAGCGAAAGTCGGAGCGGGCATGCGGCAGGCCTGGGTCGAACACCAGGCCGGCCGGCGCCTTCAGGTCGCCGGCCAGCATATGGTTGGCGACATCGACATTCACGTACGCGGCGTCGAGATGGCCGCCAAGGACCAGCCGCAGCAGGCTGTCGGTGCTGCCGACGGTCGACACTTTCAATGCGTGGCTGTCGATGGCAGCCTTGTAAGGCCATGGGGTGAACCCCAGCACCGTGCCCAGTGTCCGCAGGTCCGCCAGGCGCTTGCCGCGCTGCTGCGGCAGTACCATGGCGCCCTCCTCGGTTGACACCACCACCTTGCTGTAACTCAGCTGTATGCCGGCTCGCAAGTCCTCGCGCCACTGCGGATGATCGGGATACTTGAAGTCGAGCGTGCGTTCGGACAGGAAGCGGCTGTACAGCCGGTTGATCGGCAAGGGAACGTACTCGAAGGTATAGCCATGCTGGGCGGCGAAGGCGTCAAGCACCTCGCGCGCATAGCCGCCGTAGCGATTGTTCGCGTCCACGGTGTGCAGCGGCAGGTATTGCAGTTTCTCGACCCCGATGCTGAACTTGCCACCGCGCGCCGCTTCGCAAGCATGGGCCGCCGCCAGCGGGCCGCCCAGCCAGAGCGCTGCACACAGTAGGGTCTTGGTCAACATGGGGCCAGCATAGACAAATCCTGTAGCGAATGCAAAACAGTGCCCGGCCTCAGCATTGCATTGTTGCGCGCCCAGGCGTACAAAGTAACTATCTGCTTTTTCCGCGAGGCAGTCGTGAACCGGCTTGCACTGGCATGGCCTGCATTGGCAACATGCGTCACAGCCTTTGCCCAGCAGGGCATCACCGTATATGGTGTGGCCGATCTTGGCGTGGTGCGCGACAGCGATTCAGGCGTCACCACCATGAAGGTTGACAGCGGCCTGCAAACCGCCTCGCGCCTGGGTTTCAAGGGCACTGAAGCACTGGGCAGCGGCCTGGCGGCCAGTTTTGTCATCGAATCCCAGATTGAAGCCGATTCGGGCCAGCCATCTTTCGCCGGCCGCGTGTTTGGCAGCCAGGTGTGGGTCGGCTTGTCCAGCCCGCTGGGCACGGTCAGGCTGGGCCGCATGTTCACTCCCTATTTTGGCGCCATCGCCACCAACGATCCGTTCGACGCCAAAGGTCCCGGCGAAGCGACACGCCTGTTCCAGGATTCCGGCGTGCGCATGGACAATACGGTCAAGTACTCGCTGCCGCCGACACTGGGCGGCTTCTACGCCGACCTGGCCTATGGTTTTGGCGAGTCCGGTGTCAGCCAGGCTGCCAACCGACAGCTCAGCATGGACGCGGGATATACGGCCGGGCCCCTGAATACCGTGCTGGCCTTCCATCAGACCAACGATGCCCAGGGCCGCAAGCAGGTGCGCAGCGTGCTCGCAGGCGGCAATATGGATTTCGGCCGCTTGCGCGCCTGGCTGCTGGCTGCGCGCAACCGCAACGACAGCGAGCTCGATACGCGCGACTACCTGCTGGGCGTGAGCGTGCCGTTTGGCGTAGCCTCGATCGCCGCCACTTACGTCTACAAGGCGGACCGCTTCCACGCCAATGCCGATGCACGCCAGCTGGCCGTGGGCTATTACTACGCGCTGTCGAAGCGCACCAATACCTATCTCATCGCATCCGACCTGCGCAATGACGATGCCGTGCAATACCAGGCATCCTTGCCCGGTGGCGCACGGCGCCTGCTTGCCTGCGGCATGCGCCATCAATTCTGAGGCATGCCGTGTCCTGGACCATCCATCTCGTACGCGCCGCCGCCCTGGCCTTGGTTGCCGTCCCCGCGCTGGCGGCCGAGGTCACAATGGCTTTCGGCGAAAAGATCCCGCCCTTCTGCTTTCCCGAAACGGACTCCGGCATCGAACTGGAAGTGATGCGCGAAGCGCTGGCGTACCGCGGCCACGTCCTGAGGCCGCGCTACTACTCGTTTGCCCGCATCCCGGTCGCCTTCAAGGCTGGCGAAGTGGAAGCAGCGATGACCGACCTGGGCGAAGACATGACGAGCTGGGGCGCCTACTATGGCAACCCCGCCGTCATCTACGACAATGTCTTCATCACGCTGAAAGAACGCCACTTGTCGATCACAAAGCCGGAGGACTTGCGGGGGCTGACCGTGATTTCCTTCGCCGGCGCATCCAAACGCTATCCGGACTGGCTGGACGCCGTACGCAAGGCGGGCCATTACTATGAGCAGAACGACCAGGCCTTGCAAGTGCTGACGCTCGATCGCGGACGCTACGACGTCGTTCTCAGCGACCGCAACATCTTCAAGTACTTTACCCTGCAACTCAAGCTTAACAAGTCGTTCAGGCCCAAGCCGGTGGTCGAGCATCCCTTCGTCAAGCTCAACCCGATGGACTACCGGCCTGTCTTCCGCGACGCCGCCATCCGCGACGATTTCAACGCAGGCCTGAAGCAGCTGAAGGATACCGGCCGCTTCCAGGCCATCTACTATAAATACCTGGCAGGCGACTGAGCGGCGCCGGCGCGGAACGCGGCCGGCGTGACGCCGAATAGCTGGCAGAAACTGCGGCGCATCATCGCCTCGCTGCGAAACCCCGATTTCAGCGCAACCTGCAGCATCGACAGGCCCGGCCGGGCCAGCAGCTCCTTGGCATATTCGCCGCGGCAGCGGGCGATATAGATGTGCGGCGGCATGCCCACCGCATGCTGGAAGCGGCGCGAGAAATTGCGCACGCTCATGGCCGTGCGCTGCGCAGCCCCTTCCACCGTCAAGTCCTGCTTGAAGCAGCGCTCGATGTATTCCTGCGCCTGGCGGATGCGCTGGTCGCCATGCTGTTTCAGCCCTGCATTGCGCAGGGCGATGTGCCCCGCGCTCGGCTGGCTGGGGGGATTGGTATAGCGCGAGAGCTTGTGCGCCACCGCGTCGCCGTGGAAGTGGCCGACCAGGTAGCTGCAGGCATCCAGGCAGGGGTTGACCGAACCGGCGCTGATGATGCTGCCGTCGATCACCAGCGGCACGTCGGGGCTGAAGCGCACCTCCGGATAGTGCTGGGCAAAGACGCGCTGGTCCGACAGGTTGCCCGTCACTTCGCGGCCGTCGAGCAGGCCAGTCTCGGCCAGGATGCGCATGCCGCCCGCCATGCCCACCAGCACGGCGCCGGCGGCGTGGGCTTGCAGCAGCCAATCGCGCAGCGGCGAGGCGATCGGCTGGCGCGCGGACAGCGGCAGATAATAAGGCGGCACGATGACGGCTTGCGGCGCCGGCATGTCGGCCAGCGTTGCCTCCGGCTGCAATGACGGGCCGGTGAAGGAACGCACCGGCGCACGGTCGATGGCCACCAGGCGCGCCCGGAACAGCTCCGCTGCGCGCAGGTCCGCGTTGCGCGCATGCAGCGTGCCGGCGATCGCAAACGCTTCCCGCGCCAGCAGGGCAAGGCCTCCCCAGCAGTCGTCCCCCACAACAATGGCGATTGAAACTGGCGCTCTCATCCTGGCCGATACTAACAGCAGAATTGGCCGATCTTGCACATATCATTTCAATAATGGACAGATATACTGGCTTCGCTGCTGCATCCCTACAACAATAAATGGGAGACATGTATGTACAAAGCCATCGGCGCACTCGCGCTGTGCGGCCTGCTATCCGCCTGCTACAAGACCACGCCTTCCTTGCCGGCGCCTGCTTCGGCTGCCGACATCGCGTTCCAGAAGCAACTCCAGGAACAACTGCTCGACGCCAAGCCCGGCTCGGTGATCGAGATCCCCGCCGGCAAATACCGGTTCACCAGCGGGCTGCAACTGCGCGCGGACGGCGTGACCATCCGCGGCGCGGGGATGGACAAGACTGTCTTGTCTTTCAAGCCGCAAGTAACAGGACCGGAAGGTCTGCTTGTCTACGGCAACGACTTCACCATCGAAGGCCTGACCATCGAGGATTCCAAAGGCGATGGCCTGAAAATCAATGACGGCGACCACATCACCATCAGCAACGTGAGGGTGCAATGGACCGGCGGCTCCAAGGTGACCAACGGCGCTTACGGCATCTACCCGGTCAAGACAAGGAATGTGCTGATCGACCACTGCGTGGCCATTGCCGCATCGGACGCCGGCATCTACGTCGGCCAGTCGCAGAACGTGGTAGTGCGCAACTCGCGCGCCGAAGCCAATGTAGCGGGCATTGAAATCGAAAACACCATCAACGCCGACGTCTACGACAACGTTGCCACCGCCAACACCGGCGGCATCCTGGTGTTCAACATGCCCAACCTGCAGCAGCCGGGGCACAGCACGCGCGTGTTCAGGAACAAGGTCATCGAGAATAACCTGGGCAACTTTGCCGCCAAGGGCACGGCCGTGGCCAGCGTGCCGGCCGGTTCGGGGGTGGTGATAAACTCGAATTCGAAGGTGGAGATCTTCGACAACGACATCGTCAACAACCAGACCGCCAACGTCATCATCTCCAGCTACCACTCGACCGGCTACTTCACCGAGAAAGGCGTCTCCAAGGACTACGACCCGTATCCAAAGGCGATCTACGTCTACGGCAACCGCTTCAAGGGCGGCGGCGACGCGCCCGACGGCCTGGACCTGAAGGCGCTGAAGGTGGCGATGTACGGCCTGTCCGGCCACCTGCCCGACGTGCTGTGGGACGGCTACGCCGACAATGCGCTGGCCAGGAACGGCGTTATGCCTGCCGAGGCCCGTATCTGCGTGCAGGACAACGTCGAAGTGCTGAATGCCGATGGCCCCAACAAGTACAAGAACCCGAAAGCCGATTCGGCCCCGCACCGCTGCCAGCTTGCCAAGCTGCCGCCGGTTACCATCCCTCAACTCAGTTCGCAATCCTGATGAAGCTTGCCGTCCCTGCTTTCCGCCCGTGGAGGGCGGCCGGCGTGGCGGCGTGCGCGCTCGTTCTTTCATCCTGCGCACGCAGCCCTGCCCCGCCCGCCGAACCCGTGAAGTTCATCGTCGAGGGCCGTCCTGAAAAACTCAGCGAGTGGCGCCTGATGGCGGCCAGCGACGGCCGCCTGGCACTGAACAAGGACGTGCTGCCCTACACGCTGAACACGCCTCTTTTCAGCGACTACGCCCACAAGCTGCGCACGGTGTGGATGCCGAAAGGCGTTTCGGCTGCCTACAAGGCCGATGCCGCCTTCGACTTCCCGGTCGGGACCATCATCAGCAAGACCTTCTATTACCCGCGCGACGGCGGCAGCCAGGCCGTGCTGGCGAGCGACGACAGCGGCACCGACACCACGCTCGACCTGGGCAAGGTGCGGCTTATGGAAACGCGCCTGCTGGTGCGGCGCGAAGGCGGCTGGGTCGCCTTGCCTTACGTCTGGAACGAGGCGCAGACCGAGGCCGAACTGAAGCGCACCGGCGACCAGGTGCCGATGGAGCTGGTGTCGGCCCAGGGCCGCCAGAAGTTCACCTACGTGGTGCCGAACGTGAACCAGTGCGCCTCCTGCCATGTGACGGACTTGAAGAGCAGGAAGTTCGAACCGCTTGGCCTGAAAGCGCGCCACATCAACCTGAACGGCCAGCTGGAAAAGATGGTGCAGGCAGGCTACCTGCAAGGCGTCCCGGGCGCCGCCGACGTGCCGCACAATGTCGACTGGCGCGACAAGGGTGCTCCGATCGATGCCCGCGCGCGCGCCTACCTCGATATCAACTGCGCCCACTGCCATAACAACAAGGGCACCGCCAATACCACCGCCCTGCACCTGGAGATTGGCGCGCCGGCCAACCAGCACCTGGGCCTGTGCAAACCGCCCGTGGCCGCAGGCGCCGGCACCGGCGGCAACTCCTTCGGCATCAATCCCGGCAAACCGGACGACTCGATTTTCGTCTTCCGCCTGAAATCGACCGAAACCGGCGTGATGATGCCCGAACTGGGTCGCACCACTTCGCACCGCGAAGGTGTTGAACTGATACGCGAATGGATCGCATCGATGAAGGAAAGCTGCAACCAACAATAACGGGGAGACCACATGAAGCTGCGCAAGAAAGTCCTGTCGTCCAGCATTTCCACCGCCCTGCTCGCCTGCAGCGGCGCCGCCATGGCCGCCGATCCGGCGCCGAAGGAAGAAACCCATGTGGTGGTCGTCACCGCGCAGAACCGCACGCAGCAGGCGCAGGACGTGCCGATTGCGCTGCAGATCATTGGCGCCGACCAGATCGACAAGCTGGCCGCTCCCAGCCTGGCCGAAATGAACGGCTACATCCCCGGCCTGTCGGTCAACGCCGAGCAGGCGACCCAGCCCTCGCTGTCGCTGCGCGGCATCGGCACCGGCGACTTCGGCATCGGCACCGACGCTCCGGTCGGCATGTACATCGATGGCGTCTATGCCGGCAAGACCGGCGGGGCGATCATGAATTTCAACGACGTGCAGCGCATCGAAGTGCTGAAAGGGCCGCAAGGCACCCTGTTCGGCCGCAACAGCGCGGCTGGCGCCATCTCGGTCGTGACGCGCGAACCGGGCCGCGACACCGAACTGGAAGCGCGCCTGCGCTACGGCCGCTTCCACACTCGCAACGTCGAGCTGATGGCCAATACGCCGCTCGGCGACACCACGGCGCTGCGCATCACCGCCGTGCATCACGGCACCGACGGCTGGCTGAAGGATGCGGCCACAGGCGACTCGCTACAGCACGGCACCGACAACGGCTTGCGCGCGACCCTGCGCTGGGACGCGCCGGCACGCGCGAAAGTGCTGCTGTCGGTGGAGGCCGAAAAGCTCGACCACATGGCGCGCCCTGCCATCGGCCTGGTGGCCGGCGTTCCGGTAGTGCCGTCCGACCCTTCCACCTACCTCGACCCGCGCACGGCCCCGGTTTACAACGACGCCATGAACAACGGCGAAACGCGCGACTTCCGCGGCAGCACGCTGCGCATCGAAGTGCCGCTGGGCTGGGCCACCTTCAATTCCACCACCGGCTATCGCCGCTTCGACTCGCGCAACCGGCAGGACAACGACGGCACCAACCTGATCACCCACTACGTCGATACCGAAAACTCGGAACGCAACCGCAGCTGGCAGCAGGAATTCCGCCTGTCGGGCAATACCGGCATGGCCGACTGGGTCACGGGCCTCAGCTTCTATCACGAGAAAGCCCGCCAGACCAGCCAGGTCAACACCAACACCAACACCCTGGACACCATTTTCGGCAACGTGGCCAGCTTCCCCGTTTTCAGCCTGCTGGAAGGCGCCGCGGCCGCCGTCGACATTCCGGCCGGCTTGCTGGGCAACCCCTGGCAGGAGAACATGCACGTCGAGGGCCGCTACAAGGCGACCGCGATCTACGGCGACGTGATCTGGCACCTGGCGCCGAAGCTGAACCTGACCACCGGCGTGCGCTACACGCGCGACGACAAGCGCTTCAGCTGGTATAGCCCGCCGCGCACGGCGGCCGGCCTGGACGACAGCATCACCCGCCTGCAAAACCTCGGCTTCTTCGATGCCCTGGTCGGCATGGGCGCCCTCACGCCGGAGCAGCTGATGATGGCGCTGGGCGCGATGACGCAGAACATCGAGTTCACCAGCGCCGGCGCGACCACGGCGCCGCTGTCCAGGAAGAACAGGTGGAACGACACCAGCCCGCGCGCAGTGCTCGACTACAAGCTCAACGACGACATGATGGTGTACGGCTCCATCGCCAAGGGCTACCAGGCCGGCGGGTTCAATGCACTGCAGGTGAACGCCACCTACGAACCGGAAAAAGTGTGGAACGCGGAAGTCGGCGTGAAAAACTACTACCGCCAGTACAAGCTGCTGGTGAACGCCTCGCTCTACAAGTACAAGTTCAGCAACCTGCAATCGCTGGCCCTGGTGAACAACGGTTCCGCCATCCCGACCTACCAGGTCACCAGCAGCGACCAGGAAGCGCATGGCCTGGACTTCGACATGCGCTGGCAGCCGGTGCGCGACCTGCGCCTGAACATGAGCGCCGCCTACATCGACCAGACCTACAAGACCTTCACCACCAGCGACGGCATCCGGCTCGATGGCCAGCCGGTCGGCACGCCGAAGTGGACCACCGCGCTCGGCGCCGATTACTGGGTGCGCGGCGTGGCGGGCGGGGACCTGAATTTCACGCTGCAGCATGCCTATACCAGCGCCACGCGCTGCAATGCCGATGCACTGCAGGGCGCCTGCCTGACCACGCCTCGCTTCCGCGTCGGCGGCGCCACCCAGCGCACCGACCTGCGCGCCGGCTACGAAGCCGCCAGCCATCAATGGGCAGTGGCGCTGTTTGCCAACAACCTGTTCGACAAGCGCTATGTGACCAGCATCGGCAACATGACCACCGGCCTGCTTGGCACGCCGTACGCCATGGTCAACTCGCCGCGCCAGGTCGGCGTCGAACTGCGCGTGAACATGTAGCCACTTGTAGTAAAATCAACCCCTTAGCCAATACTTTTATGTTGCAATGTTCGTCCGCGCCAAGCGTTCTTCCACCACACCGGACCGGCCCCCGCAGTACGACGGGGCCGGGGACTTCCTGTCCCGCCGGCTCGATGGCCTGAACGAACAGGCCGACAACCTGCAAACCTGGCGCAACAACCTGTTGAACGGCTTGTGCGCCGTTGCCTTGTTCCTCGGGCTGGTGGTGGCAATCCCCAGCGTCGTGGGCAGCATGAAGATGAACCAGTGGCCGCTGATCGTGAGCGATATCACGGCCCTGGTTTGCGTCGGCATCCTGTATTGCTATCGCGCCTTGTCGTTCCGCTTCCGCGCGCTGGCATTCCTGGCCATCAGCTACCTGCTTGCACTGGTCCAGCTCTTTTCCGTGGGGCCGCTGGTCCAGCCCTACCTGCTTGCCGTTCCGATCCTGTGCACCGTGCTGCTCGGGCTACGCCCGGCCATGGTGGCCTTGCTCTGGTGCAGCGCCACCCTTTTCATCGTCGGCTATTTCGGGAACATCGATCCTGGCTTGAGCAAGGTGTTTGTGACCCTGCTGATGCACTGGTCGCTGGTGTCGCTGAACTTCACGCTGGTGGCTGCGGTGCTGGTGGTGTCCTGCGCCTACCTGCTGCACGGCCTGGAAGGCGCCTTGGCGCGCCAGCGTGCGGTGCAGGAAGCGCTGGAAAAGCAGGTCGCCACCTTGCAGGCGCGCGACCTGGAATTGCGCGAATCAATGGCTGCACGCAAGGCGGCGGAAGAATCGAACGAGCAGAAGTCGGAATTCCTGGCCATGATCAGCCACGAAGTGCGCACACCGCTGGGCGGCGTGATCGGCATGCTGCAGCTTGCGAAGAAGGACGCCAGCCTGTCGCCCGAAACACGCAACAAGCTGCGCATCAGCCTGGGCAACGCGGAGGTGCTGCTGCACATCATTAACGACATCCTCGATTTCTCGCGCCTGGAGGCGGGCAAGATGCCGTTCGAAAGCATCGACTTCGACCTGCCGGCCCTGCTGCGCGACGTGGTGGCGCTGCTGGCCGATCGTGCCGAGACCAAGGGCATTTCGCTGGTGGCCGAGATCGACCCGGCCTTGCCGCGCTGGTGGCGCGGCGATCCGGTACGACTGCGCCAGGTGGCGATGAACCTGGTGGGCAACGGCGTCAAGTTCACCGAGCGCGGCGAAGTTCGCTTGATGGCCAGCGTGGCGCACAACGGCGGCATCGCGCTGGCCGTCTGCGACACCGGCATCGGCATCGAGCCCGATGCGATTTCCCGCCTGTTCCGAAAATTCGAGCAGGCCAATGCAGCCACCTCGCGCAAGTACGGCGGCGCCGGCCTGGGCCTGGCGATCTGCAAGAACATTGTCGACGCCCTGGGCGGCACGATCGAGGTGCGCAGCGAACGCGGCGCCGGCAGCGTGTTCGAGGTGTGGCTGCCGCTGCAGGCAGGACAGCCCGCAACCGAAAGGGCGCTGGAGGCGCGCGCCCCGCATGCCGCGCGCCTGCAGATCCTGTGCGCGGAAGACGGCAGCACCAACCAGATCATCCTGCGCGAGCTGCTGGGCGAAATGGGCCATGCCGTCACGATCGCGGAAGATGGCGCCGCTGCGCTGGCACGCCTGGCGGAACGCGACTTCGACCTGGTGATCATGGACAGCCGCATGCCGCGCATGGACGGCATCGCCGCCCTGCGCCTGCTGCGTGCCGGTGCGGCCGGCGTGCGGCAGCCTGCCATTCCGGTCATCGCCCTGACCGCCAACGCGGCTGCCGAAGAGCGCGAGCGCTTCATGGAAGCCGGCGCCAACGGTTTCCTGCCCAAGCCGATCGACGAGGCAAACCTGCATGCGGAAATCGGCCGCCACGCCGGCTTGCTGATGCAGTCGCCGCGCCGTGCCGAGCTTGACGCCATGTTCGGCACCGCGGACAGCGTGGCGCCGCCGCCGGCGACGCGCGCCTTAAGCCCCGCAGCCTGCGCCGCCTTCATGCAGGAAGGCCCGCGCCAGCTTGCCGCAATCCGGCAGGGCATCCAGTGCGGCGACGTTTCGGCCATCAGCCTGAACGCGCATAGCCTGCAAGGCAGCGCCGGCCTGTTTGGCGCGCGCGAACTCAGCGCCCTGTGCGGCCTGGTCGAAACGCTTGCCAACGCCGGCATGATCGAGCGCATTCCGCCGCTTGTCAGCGAAGTGGAAAGCGAGCTGGCGGCGCTGCTGGCCGAACTGGCCCTTATTCAAAACTGTAAAAATTCAGCACCAGCCGCTCCTGTGGCACATAGTCACGCATCTTGAAGCGCAAGGTGCGCTCGCCGATGCGTTCCGGCTTGCCGGGGAAGCATAGCGAGACGGTGTCCTGCGGTGTCTCCTTGACGACGTCGAGCGTGAACTCGCCGATGCTGCCTTTCCAGTTGCGCCCCGTACCGAGGATGTATTCAACGTCCTTCAGGTTGATGTAGCCCGATCTGGCGCCATCTTTCACTCTCTGGCGTGCCTTGTTCAACACGGCCTTCATTCCCCCCTCCCCCAGGCAGGCGCGATCCTGTTCCCCGATGGATGAAAGCGGGACGCTATCTTCAGAAGGTGGCCTTGCGCCATCATAGGTGCCGAAGATGCGGCCGGCAAAGGGACGATAGGAATGCGTGACGACGACTTCCTTCCCGGCAGGGAAGGCCTGGGTCCAGTACGCCGTTTCCGCCACCCGCCATTGCGGCATCCTCTGGTCGCTCGCGCCCAGTGCATGCAGGCGTGCCACCACCGCCTCCGGCAGCGTCATGCCGCCGGTATCGAAGGCATCGCCAAAGGTGCGGAAGATGTGGTCTTCACTCAAGCCGGCCCGGCGCAACAGCGCCGTGATATCGCGCCCCTGCAGCAAAGCCTTGCGTTCCGCACGCACCACGGCCGGCTTGCCATCGACGTGCACCAGGAAGCTCTCGACCGGGCCGATATTGCGCCAGTTCGCATCCTGTTCCGGGTCCCAATGGAATTCCGGCATCGGGAAAGCGACCACGGTTTCGATCGTGCGCGCGCTCTCGTTGCGGAAGCGGTATTCCACTTCGATGCGCTTGACGGAAATGCTCAGGTGTTCGCTGAGCATGCGGATGTCGCCGTTTTTTTGCAGCACCAGGCCGCCGGCGCCGACGCGCGCCGTGGAATCGTTGGCCTGTGCCACCGGCCCGGAAAACAAGGCGGCCAGCACTGCCAGGCCAGCCGCGATCGTCCTGCGCATATCCTGCTCCATTCCAATATCAACAAAGCAAGAATGATATGTGCTGTGCCACACCGGGTCCACTGGCCCGGCGAGCCAAGCGCATGGCCTGGCAAGCCAGGGAAGCCGCCCGGCGTCAGCCGGCGGCGCCGAGCTGCTCGCCCAGCTCCTTGCCGCGCGCGGCGGCAGCCTTGACGGCGGCGACGATGGAGGCCTTGACGCCGCTCGCTTCCATGCAGGCCAGGGCGGCATAGGTGGTGCCGCCTTTGGAGGTCACTTTCTCGCGCAGCACCGGCACCGGGTCGGGCGACTGCAGCGCCAGCTGGGCTGCGCCGGTAAAGGTGGCCATGGCCAGCGCCTTGCCCTGCTCCGCCGTCAGCCCCAGCTCCTCGGCCGCCTGCTGCATCGCTTCGATGAAATAGAAGACATAGGCCGGACCGCTGCCGGAAACGGCCGTCACGGCGTCGATCTTCGCTTCATCGTCCAGCCACACCGTGGCGCCCACGGCGCGCAGGATCTGGTCGGCCGCCTCGCGCTGCTGGACGCTGACGCCGGCGGAAGCCACCATGCCGGTCACGCCCATGCCGATCAGGGCCGGCGTATTCGGCATGGTGCGCACGATGGCCTGGTAGCCGCCCAGCCAGCGCGACAGGTCGGCGGCGCGGATGCCGGCCGCAATCGACAGCACCAGCGGCGAGCGGCCGGCCGCCTGCGCCGCCTGCAGCAGCGGCAGCAATTGCTGCGTCACTTCGTGCATGACCTGGGGCTTGACCGCCAGCACCAGCACCTCGGCCGCCGCCACCGGTTCGCCGGCCGCCGCGGCCACGGTGACGCCGTATTCCTGGCGCAGTTTTTCCAGCGAGGCCGGGTTCGGGTCCACCACGTGGATATTGGCGCCGGGCGCCAGCTTGCTGGCCAGGCCGGCGATCAGCGCGGCGGCCATGTTGCCGCCGCCGATAAATGCAATCTTCATCACGTTATCCTTTGTTGTAGTCGCGGGCGCCGAAAATGGCGCTGCCGACGCGCACGATGGTCGCGCCTTCATGAATGGCGGCGCGCATATCGGCCGACATGCCCATCGACAGCGTGTCGAGCGCCAAGCCCTCTGCACGCAGTTGATCGGAGAGTTCACGCAGGACGCGGAAGGCCGCGCACTGCTGGTCGAAATCGTCTTGCGGCTCGGGGATGGACATCAGGCCGCGCAAGACAAGGCGCGGCAGCGCGGCCACGGTACGGGCCAGCGCTGCGGCGTCGGCGGGCAGCACGCCGCT
Source organism: Pseudoduganella sp. R-34 (assembly GCF_049904655.1). Lineage (NCBI taxonomy): Bacteria > Pseudomonadati > Pseudomonadota > Betaproteobacteria > Burkholderiales > Oxalobacteraceae > Pseudoduganella > Pseudoduganella sp. R-34. Next base: position 1,528,984 of record NZ_CP184572.1, on the reverse strand, counting down.
TTTGCTGGCTTCCCCGCTGGTATTGACCTGGATGCACACCTGCATGGGGTGCAGGCCTTGCGGCCGCTGCTCGCTCAGGCGTTGCGCGATCTTTTCGCGTTCAATCGTGTGCACCCAATCGAAGTTTTCAGCTATAAGACGCGTCTTATTGCTCTGGATTGGTCCAATAAAATGCCATTCCAACGGCGTGCAGCCGCGCATTCTTGCCAGTTCGTGGATCTTGTCCACACCTTCCTGCACGTAGTTTTCACCGAAAGCACGCTGTCCCGCCAGCACCGCCTCGAAAACTGCCTGCGCCGGGAAGGTCTTGGAGACGGCCAGCAGCTGCACTTCGTTGGGCGCGCGCCGCGCTTCGCGCGCGGCAACGTTAATTGCTTCAGTAACAACTTGCAAGTTGTGGGCTATTGTGGACATAATCGAATGAGACAGTGCCAAGCTTTTTTGGCTATTGAAAAAGCACAGGGATTATAAATGGACATTTCCGAACTTCTCGCATTCTCCTTCAAGCAAAAGGCATCCGACTTGCACCTGTCGGCAGGCTTGCCACCGATGATCCGCGTGCACGGCGACGTGCGCCGCATCAACCTGCCTCCGCTCGAGCACAAGGACGTGCACGGCATGATCTATGACATCATGAACGACGGCCAGCGCAAGGCATACGAAGAGATGCTGGAATGCGACTTTTCGTTCGCCATTCCGGGCCTGGCGCGTTTCCGCGTCAACGCCTACAACCAGGAGCGCGGCGCCGCCGCCGTGCTGCGTACCATTCCTTCCAAGGTCCTGACGCTGGAAGAACTGAACGCACCGAAGATTTTCGCCGATTTCGCCATGAAGCCGCGCGGCCTGGTGCTGGTGACCGGTCCGACCGGCTCCGGCAAGTCGACCACGCTGGCAGCGATGATCAACCATCTCAACGAAAACGAGTACGGCCACATCCTGACCATCGAGGACCCGATCGAATTCGTGCACGAATCGAAGAAGTGCCTGATCAACCAGCGCGAAGTGGGCCCGCATACGCTGTCGTTCAACAACGCGCTGCGCTCGGCGCTGCGGGAAGACCCCGACGCGATCCTGGTGGGCGAGCTGCGCGACCTGGAAACCATCCGCCTGGCGCTGTCGGCGGCGGAAACCGGCCACCTGGTGTTCGGCACCCTGCACACCTCCTCGGCCGCGAAAACCATCGACCGTATCATCGACGTGTTCCCGGCCGAAGAAAAGGAAATGGTGCGCGCCATGTTGTCGGAGTCGCTGCAGGCGGTCATTTCGCAAACCCTGCTCAAGACCAAGGACGGCTCCGGCCGCGTCGCCGCGCACGAAATCATGATCGGCACCCCGGCAATCCGCAACCTGATCCGCGAAGCCAAGATCGCGCAGATGTACTCCTCGATCCAGACCGGCAACAACGTTGGCATGCAGACGCTGGACCAGAACCTGACGGACCTGATCCGTCGCAACATGATCTCCCCGGCAGCAGCACGCTCGGCGGCCAAGATCCCAGATAACTTCCCAGGCTAACCATGGAACGCGACCAGGCTTCAAAATTCATGTTCGACTTGCTGCGCCTGATGGTCAGCAAGAAGGGCTCCGACTTATTCATTACCGCCGGCTTCCCGCCGGCCATCAAGATCGACGGCAAGATGACGCCCGTGTCGGCGCAGGCGCTGACGCCGGCCCACACCTCCGACCTGGCCCGTTCGATCATGAACGACAAGCAGACCGCTTCTTTCGAACTGACCAAGGAAGCCAACTTCGCGATCAGCCCCGGCGACCTGGGGCGCTTCCGTGTCTCGGCCTTCGTGCAAATGAGCGCGGTCGGCATGGTGCTGCGTACCATTAACAGCTCGATCCCGCAATTCGACGAACTGGGCCTGCCGCCCATCCTGAAGGACGTGATCATGTCCAAGCGCGGCCTGGTGATCATGGTCGGCGCGACCGGTTCCGGTAAGTCGACCACGCTGGCGGCCATGGTGGGCCACCGCAACGAAAACAGCTACGGCCACATCATCACCATTGAAGACCCGGTCGAGTTCGTGCACCCGCACCGCAACTGCATCATCACCCAGCGCGAAGTGGGGGTCGATACCGAGGACTGGGAAGTGGCGCTGAAGAACACCCTGCGCCAGGCGCCGGACGTGATCCAGATCGGCGAGATCCGCGACCGCCAGACCATGGACCACGCGATCGCTTTCGCCGAAACCGGCCACCTGTGCCTGGCCACCCTGCACGCCAACAGCTCCAACCAGGCGCTGGACCGTATCATCAACTTCTTCCCCGAAGAGCGCCGCCAGCAGCTGCTGATGGACTTGTCGCTGAACCTGAAGGGCATGATTTCGCAGCGCCTGATTCCGAAAAAGGATGCCAAGGGCCGCGCCGTGGCGGTGGAAATCATGCTGAACTCCCCGCTGATCGCGGACCTGATCTTCAAGGGCCAGGTGCACGAGATCAAGGAGCTGATGAAGCGCTCGCGCGAACTTGGCATGCAAACCTTCGACCAGGCGCTGTTCGACCTGTACGAAGCGGGCCAGATCACCTATGAAGATGCGCTGCGCAACGCGGACTCGGTCAACGACCTGCGCCTGGCCATCAAGCTGGAATCGAAGGAAGCGAGGAACCGCGACCTGGCCGCCGGCACCGAGCACCTGGGGATCGTCTGATGAGCACTGTTTACGACTTCAGCGCCGACAGCCTGTCAGGCCAGCAGGTGGACCTGAAACAGTACCAGGGCAAGGTGCTGCTGATCGTGAACACGGCCAGCAAATGCGGCTTCACGCCGCAGTACCAGGGGCTGGAGGAACTGCACAAGCAGTTCGCCGGCCAGCCCTTCGAAGTGCTGGGCTTCCCCTGCAACCAGTTCGGCCAGCAGGAGCCTGGCGGCGCCGACGAAATCGGCGCCTTCTGCGAGAAGAACTATGGCGTCACTTTCCCGGTGTTCGCCAAGATCGACGTCAACGGCGACAACGCGCACCCGCTGTACCAGCACCTGAAAAAGAATGCGCCGGGCATCCTCGGCACGGAAGGCATCAAGTGGAACTTCACCAAATTCCTGGTGCGCAAGGACGGCAGCATCCATGACCGTTATGCGCCGACCACCAAGCCTGCCGACCTGGCAGACGAGATCAGGAAGCTGATAGCGCAGTAAGGAGGAAGCGCCGCCATGGGCGAGATCAAGCACTACTTGATCCAGCTGTTTTCGCCGCCAGCTGACCCGGCGCTACTCACCTACGGGATCTACACTCCCTCGCTTGTCATCCTGTCGCTGCTGGTGGCGAGTTTTTCCTCCGCCATGGGCCTGCAGATGGCCGGCCAGGCGGCACGCAGCAGCAAGCGCACGCTGCGCCTGGCCGCCCTGGCGACCGGCAGCTTTGCGCTCGGCAGCGGCGTGTGGGCCATGCACTTCATCGGCATGCTGGCCTTTAACCTGTGCACGCCGGTTTCCTACGATCCTTCCACCACCCTGCTGTCGATGCTGCCCAGCATCGCCGCTTCCAGCGTCGCCCTGCCGCTGCTTGGCCGTCATCGTATCGGCGTGCGCAGCCTGCTGGTGGGCGGGGTACTGGTCGGCGCGGGTATCGGCGCCATGCACTACACGGGCATGGCGGCCATGCGCTCGGCGCTGCATCTGCGCTATGACCCGTGGATGTTCGGGCTGTCCATCGTGGTCGCCATTGCGCTGGCGACCCTGGCGCTGTGGGTGCGCTTCGGCTTGCAGGGCTCGCAGGGCTTGCGCCGCCGGCTGGGGGAACGCGGGACCGTCGCCGCGGCCGGCGTCATCATGGGCTGCGCCATCTCCGGCATGCACTATACCGGCATGGCTGCGGCGCGCTTCGTCGGCCGCGTGCCGCTCGACCCGGCCAGCGGCATCGCGAATGCCGGCTTTCTGGCGCTGGCGGTGACCCTGACCACCGCGCTGCTGACGGCGCTGGTGGTGTTCGCCAACGGCATGCTGCGCTACCGCGCACTGTTCCACCACGTGAGCGACCTGGAACAGGCGCTGCGCGCCAGCGAAGAGCAACTGCGTTCGCTGGTCGCCAACATCCCCGGCATCACCTTCCGCTGCCGCAATGCGCCAGGCTGGCCGCTGGTATTCGTCAGCGACGCCATCGAAAGCATGACCGGCTACCCCGCCTCCGACTTCCTCGGCGATCCGCCCCGGCGCCTGTTCGGGGAACTGGTGCATCCAGACGACTGGCCGGGCGTGCAGCAAGGCTGCCGCAGCGCGGTCGAACAGCGCCGCGCGTTCACGCTGGAATACCGCATCATCCACCGCGACGGCAGCATCCACTGGTTCTGGGGCAACGGCAACGTGGTGCTCGGCCCGGACGGCGAAGTCGAACTGCTGGACGGCGTGGTGCTCGACATCAGCAACCGGCGCCTGATGGAGCAGGACCTGCGCATTGCCAAGGAGCGCGCCGAGCAGGCAGCGGCGGCACGCGCCGCTTTCCTGGCCAATATGAGCCACGAGATCCGCACCCCGATGAACTCCATCCTTGGCTTCACCGACGTGCTGCTGCATGGCGAATTGAGCGCCGTGCAGCGGCGCCACCTCGACACGGTGCGCAATGCCGGCCGTTCGCTGCTGCGACTGTTGAACGCCATCCTCGATACCGCCAAGCTGGACAAGGGCGCGGTGGAACTCGAACTGCATGATTTCAGCCTGCTGGCCCTGGCCGACGAACTCTCTTCCAGCATGGGCAATGCGGCCAAGGCCAAGGGCCTGGCGATGTCGCTGCACTACGACCCGGCACTGCCGAACTGGATCCACGGCGATGAACTGCGCGTGCGGCAAGTGCTGACCAACCTGCTGGACAACGCCGTCAAGTTCACCAGCCAGGGCAGCGTGTCGCTGGCTGTCAACGCCGAGCGCGAAGGCGAGCGGCGCCTGGTGCATTTCGCCGTCAGCGATACCGGCATCGGCATTGCGCCCGACCGCATGGCTGCCATCTTCGAGCCCTTCGTGCAGGCCGACGCTTCGATGAACCGCCGCTTCGGCGGCACCGGCCTGGGCACCACCATCTGCAAGCAACTGGTGGAGCTGATGGGCGGACGCCTGTGGGCCGACAGCACGCCGGGCGCGGGCAGCACCTTCCACGTGCTGCTGCCGCTGCTGGCGGCGCGCGACGAAGCCGTGCGCAGCGCGGCAGCGCCCACCTTGCTGCCGCCGATGCATCTCCTGGCTGCCGACGACGTGCCGCAGAACCTGGAAGTGCTGATGCTGTTGCTGGCAAAGCTGGGCCATACCGTGACCGGCGCCAGCGACGGCGCCATGGCTGCGCAACTGGCGTCCGAAGCGCAGTTCGATGCGATCCTGATGGACGTGCAGATGCCCGGCATGGACGGCCTGGAGGCCACACGCCGCATCCGCGCCGACGAAGCGGCCGCGGGCCGCAAGCGCACCCCGGTCATCGCCATGACGGCCAGCGTGCTGGAACGCGACCGCGACGCCACGCGGGAGGCCGGGATGGACGGCTTCACCACCAAGCCGGTGGACGTGGCCGTGCTGACGCAGGAACTGGCGCGCGTGCTTGGCATGCCGTCCGGCGCGCCGCAACTGGCGCCAGCGGCCAGCCCGGTGCGCGGCATGGTGCTGAATGCGGACAAGGGCCTGGCGCGCTGGGCCGGCCAGCGCGAAGCCTACCAGCGCGCGCTGCAGCGCTTCGCGCAAGACTATGAGAGCGCGCAGCGGGAACTCGGGTCCGCAATTGCTGCTGGCCAGCACGCAGCCTGCGCAGCCCTGGCGCACCGCCTGCGTGGCGCCGCCGCCAACCTTGGCATGGAACAATTGGCAGATGCGCTGTGGCGGCTGGAGACCGGCCTGCAGGCGCAGGACGGCCGTGCCGGGCTGCCGGCCTTGCTGGAACAGGCGACGCAGCGTCTGGCGGACGCCCTGGCCGCCGTGTGGGCGCGGGACGATGCCGGCGACCCGCTTGCGCAGTCCGCAACGCCGGCGTCGCCGCTCGACCTGGAGCAGGTGCAGGCGATGGGCAAGGCCATGCTGCAGTCGCTGGAGCGCGGCAGCTTCGAGCAGCAGGAACTGGCCGCGCTGGCCGATGTGCTGCGCGGCTGCGTTGCCGAAGCGCACCTGCAGGCCCTGCAGCGCGCGCTGGACGACTTCGACTTCCCGGCCGCCCGCGACGCCTTGCAAGCGCTGCTCGACGAATGCCTGGACACGCAAAGGAATACGCCATGACCCGACAAGCCACCGTGCTTGCCGTCGACGACGAATCGACCAACCTGCAGCTGCTGCGCCAGATCCTGCAGGACAGTTACCGCCTGCTGTTTGCCAAGGATGGCGCGCGCGCCATCGAGCTGGCGGTCAACGAAAAACCCGACCTGATCCTGCTTGACGTGATGATGCCCGAAATGACGGGTTACGACGTTTGCCGGGTACTGAAGGCCAACCCCGCCACCGCCAATATCCCCGTGATCTTCGTCACCGCGCTGACCGATTCGAACGACGAAGTGGACGGTTTCGAAGCGGGCGCGGTGGACTTCATCAGCAAGCCGCTCAGCCCCGCCGTGGTCAAGGCCCGCGTCAAGCTGCACCTGTCGATGGTGCGCATGGAGGAGCTGCGCGCCAGCCGCCTGGCCATCGTGCAGCGGCTTGGCCTGGCAGCCGAGTACAAGGACAACGAGACCGGCCTGCACGTGATTCGCATGAGCCATTATGCCCGCCTGCTCGGCACTGCCGCAGGCCTCGACGAGCAGGACGCGGATGACCTGTTCATTTCCGCCCCCATGCACGATATCGGGAAGATCGGCATCCCCGACAGCATCCTGCAAAAACCTGCCCGCCTGACGCCGGAAGAATACCTGGTCATGCAAACCCACCCCGGCATCGGCGCCCACATCATCGGCCAGCACGAGGGCGGCATGCTGGCCATGGCGCACGACGTGGCGCTGTGCCATCATGAAAAATGGGACGGCAGCGGCTATCCCAATCGCCTGGCCGGCGAAGACATCCCGCTGGCGGGCCGCATCGTTGCGGTTGCCGACGTATTCGATGCGCTGACGTCCGTGCGCCCTTACAAGGCAGCCTGGAAGCTGGAGGATGCCTGCGCCTGGATGAAGGACCAGCGCGGCCGGCATTTCGAGCCGCGGCTGGTCGACCTGTTCCTCGACCAGTTGCCCGAGGTGACGCGCATCATGGACAAGTGGGCCGAGCGCTGAAGCTAGCCGTGCAAGGCGCGGTCGAGCAGTTCGATCCAGTGCTCGACCGGCGTTTGCGTACCGGACTGCAGGTGCCCGATGCAGCCCATATTGGCCGAGACGATCCGTTCGGCGCCGGTGCCGGCCAGGCTGGCAAGCTTGCGGTCGCGCAGCTGCAGCGACAATTCCGGCTGCAGCAGCGAATAGGTGCCGGCTGAACCGCAGCACAAGTGCGCATCGCGGCACATCCTTACCTCGACGCCCAGCGCGCGCAACAGCCCCTCGACCTTGCCGCGGATCTGCTGGCCGTGCTGCAGCGTGCATGGAGGGTGCCACGCGACCGGCGCCCCGGCAGCGCGCGCGCCTGCGCGCTGCACCAGTTCGGCCTCGAACGCCGGCAGGATTTCACTCAGGTCCCGCGTCATTTCCGAAATGCGCGCCGCCTTGGCGGCATAGGCGCTGTCGTGCGCCAGCAGATGGCTGTATTCCTTGACCGTGACGCCGCAGCCGGAAGCGGTCATCACAATCGCCTCCACCTGCTCCTGCGCCACGTATGGCCACCATGCGTCGATATTGCACCGCATATCGTCGAGCGCCGCATCCTGGTCGTTCAGGTGAAAGCGCAGCGCCCCGCAACAGCCGGCGCCGGGTGCGGCAAGCAACTGCACGCCCAGGGTGTCCAGCACGCGCGCAGCGGCCGCGTTGATGTTCGGCGCCAGGCCGGGCTGCACGCAGCCATCGAGCACCAGCATCTTGCGGGCGTGCGCTCGCACCGGCCATGCGCTCGCGGGCCGGCGCGCGGGAAGCTTGTCCTGCAACGGCTTGCCCAGCAAAGGCTTGAGCAACTGCCCCGCGCGCAGGGCCGGTTCGAACAGCCAGCGGCGCGGCAAGGCTTCCTTCAGCACGTAGCGCCGGATGCGGTCCGGCAGCTTGCGCGGCACGCGCTGCTCAACCACCTTGCGGCCGATGTCGGCCAGGCGCCCATACTTAACGCCGGAAGGACAGGTGCTTTCGCAATTGCGGCAAGTCAGGCAGCGGTCCAGGTGAAGCTGGGTGCTGGCCGTCACCGGCGCACCCTCCAGCACCTGCTTGATCAGGTAGATGCGGCCGCGCGGCCCATCCAGTTCGTCGCCCAGTAGCTGGTATGTCGGGCAGGTCGCAGTACAAAAGCCGCAATGCACGCAGGCGCGCAGGATCGCTTCCGCTTCGTCGCCGTCCGGCGTGCCCTTGATGAAATCTGCCAGGTTCGTTTGCATATCAGTACATGCGGCCGCAATTGAAAATGCCCGCCGGGTCGAAGGCGGCCTTCAGTCGTTCGTGGATGCGCGCGATCGCCGGCGCCAGCGGATGGAAGGCCCCAACGCCTGCGCCAAGATCTTCGCTCGCGACCCGGTAACGCGTAGCGTGTCCTCCGGCCGCAGCCGCGACGCGCCGAATGTCTTCGGCGACGCCGTGGTCGACGCGCAGCCAGCGCTGCGCCCCGCCCCACTCGATCAGCTGTTCGCCGCGCATCACCAGCGCGCTGGCGGCGCTTGGCACGGACAGCCGCCACAGCTCCGCCGCTCCCGCCTCTGCGCTCGCGAAAAAATCGCCGCGCTGGTCGCGCAAGGCGCTCCAGAACGCGCTGCCGTAGGCCAGCGCCTCGCCGCCCATGCCAGCCTGCGCCGCCCTTACTGCCGCCTGGGCTCCCGACAGGCGCACGGTCAGCATCCCGCCATGCCAGCAAGTCGCCGACACCGGCAGCGGCCGCCCGGCCCACTCGTTCATCATGCGCAGCGCCCCGGTTTCGTCCACCTCGAAGCGGATGGTCGCCTCGCAGAAAGGCACGGGCAGCACCTTCAAGGACACCTGGGTGACCAGGCCCAGCGTCCCCAGCGAACCGGCCAGCAGCCGCGATACGTCATAGCCGGCCACATTCTTCATTACCTGGCCGCCGAAGGACAACAGTTCACCGCGGCCATCCATCAGCTGCGCGCCCAGCACGAAGTCGCGCAAGGCGCCTGCTGTGGCGCGGCGCGGGCCGGACAGGCCGCTGGCCACCACGCCGCCAATGGTCGAGCCAGCGCCGAAGCGCGGCGGTTCGAAGGCCAGCATCTGTCCATGCTGCGCCAGCAAGGCTTCGATGTCGGCCAGCGGCGTGCCGCAGCGTGCCGTGACCACCAGCTCGGTCGGCTCATATTCGACGACGCCGGCATAGGCGCGGGTATCGAAAACATCGCCGACCACGTTCTGCCCATACCAGTCCTTGGTGCCGCCGCCGCGCAGCATCAGCCGCGTGCCATCGGCGCTGGCAGCCTGGATGCGGGCGCGGAACTGTTCGAGCATCGCATCCATCTCAGAACCTCGGCAATCCGGCATGCGGCAAACGTCCCGCACGCACATGCATCTTGCCGAACTCCGCGCAGCGGTTCAGCGTTGGAATCGCCTTGTTCGGATTCAGCAGCGACACAGGATCGAACGCCCGCTTCACCGCAAGGAAGGCCGCCAGTTCGGCATCGCTGAACTGGGCGCACATGGAGTCGATCTTCTCGATGCCCACGCCATGCTCGCCGGTGATGGTGCCGCCCACTTCCACGCACAGCGCCAGGATCTCGGCGCCGAAAGCTTCGGCGCGATGCAGCTCGTCGGGCTGGTTGGCATCGAACAGGATCAGCGGGTGCAGGTTGCCGTCGCCCGCGTGGAACACGTTGGCGCAGCGCAGGCCGTACTTGGCTTCCATCTGCTCAATGCCAAGCAGCACGCGCGCAAGCTGCTTGCGCGGGATGGTGCCATCCATGCAGTAATAGTCGGGCGAAATGCGCCCTGCTGCCGGGAAGGCGTTCTTGCGGCCGGACCAGAATTTCAGGCGCTCCTGCTCGCTGCTCGAGACCAGTACCGCACTGGCGCCAGCCGCCTGCAGCACGGCCGTCATGCGGGCGATTTCCTCTTCGACCTCATCGACCGTGCCGTCGGCTTCGCACAGCAGGATGGCGGCGGCATCGGTATCGTAGCCGGCGCGCACGAAGGGTTCGACCATGCGCGACGAAGTGCGGTCCATCATTTCCAGGCCGGCCGGGATGATGCCGGCCGCGATCACGTCAGCCACGGCGCTGCAGCTTGCGCCAACCTCGTCGAAGGAAGCCATGATGACGCGCGCACTGGCGGGCTTGGGCACCAGCCTGACGGTGACCTCGGTGACGATGCCCAGCATGCCCTCGGAGCCGACAAAGGCGGCCAGCAGGTCCAGGCCCGGGGCATCGAGGGACTCGCCGCCCAGCTCCACCACATCGCCCTCGATGGTTGCCATGCGCACGCGCAGCACGTTGTGCACGGTGAGGCCGTACTTCAGGCAGTGCACGCCGCCAGAATTCTCCGCCACGTTGCCGCCGATGGTGCAGGCGATCTGCGAGGAAGGATCGGGCGCATAGTACAGGCCGTATGGTTCGGCAGCTTCGGAGATGGCGAGGTTGCGCACACCCGGCTGCACGACTGCCGTGCGTGAAAAGGCGTCCATGCGCACGATCTGGTTCATGCGTGCGGTGGACAGCACCAGGCCGTCGGCAATCGGCATGGCGCCGCCGGACAGGCCGGTACCCGCGCCGCGCGGCACGATCGGCACATTGAATTCGCGGCAGACCTGCAGGACGGCCAGCACCTGAGCTTCGTCAGCCGGCAAGGCAACCGCCATGGGAAGCTGGCGATACGCCGACAGGCCATCGCACTCATAGGGACGCGTGTCTTCCGCTTCCGACAGCACGCTCGATGGCGGCAGGGCCGCGCGCAGGGCGGCAACAAAGGCTGTGCTGTTTTTCATTGATCCATTGTAAGTTCAAATCCTGCAAGCACGCGGAATTCCCCTCCCAACCAATGGTAATTTGTCGTATCCTGCCACCGTTAACGACAATTTGAGGCTGCAATGGGTAATCGACTCTCGAAAATCGCCACCCGCACCGGCGACAAAGGCACCACCGGCCTGGGCGACGGCTCCCGCGTGGACAAGGACAATGTGCGCATCCAGGCCATCGGCGAAGTGGATGAGCTGAACTCCAACCTAGGCGTGCTGCTGGCCGAAGCGCTGCCGGACGAGATGCGCGAGGAACTGGTCTCGATCCAGCACGACCTGTTCGACCTGGGTGGAGAGCTGTGCATTCCGGGCTACCAGATGATCAAGGAAGAACACGTCGAGCGCCTGGATGCGCTGCTGGCCAAGTACAACGCGACGCTGCCGGCGCTGACGGAATTCATCCTGCCGGCCGGTTCGCGCGCCGCGGCGCTGTCGCACGTGTGCCGCACCGTATGCCGCCGCGCCGAGCGCGCCATCGTCATGCTGGGCAAGAACGAAACCATCCACGACTTCCCGCGCCAGTACGTGAACCGCCTGTCGGACCTGATGTTCGTGCTGGCGCGTGTGCTGAACCGCTTTGCAGGCGGCAGCGACGTGCTGTGGCACCACGACCGCAAGCGCGGTTAAAAGCCGGCCTGCGCGGCAAAGCGCTGCTGCAGGTAATCAAGCATGAGCCGCACCCGGTGCGGCAGGTAGCGGCGGCTGGGGTAGAGCAGGTGCAGTTCCTGCGCCGGCCCCTGCCAGCCGCGCAGCACCCGGCGCAGCTTGCGCTGGGCCAGCAAGTCATGCACCAGCCATTCCGGGCACAAGCCGATCCCTCCGCCAGCAGCGAGCGTATCGCGGATTGCCAGCGCATTGTTGACGCGGTAACGGCCGTGCGTGGCGACTGTCACATTTTGCTCCCCATCCGATAATTCGAGCGTGTCCCCGCTGCTCAACCAGGCGAAGCGGATGTATTCGTGCTCGCCCAGTTGAACGGGCGTTTGCGGCGTGCCGTGCGTCTTCAGGTAGGACGGCGCGGCCACCAGCAGGCGCGGCGAAGCCCCGATGCGGCGCGCGATCACGTTCGGCGGCAAGTCGCTGCCGAGACGCACCGCGATGTCCACGCCCTCTTCCACCAGGTCCGCCATGCGGTCGTTCAGGATCAGTTCAACTTCAATGGCGGGGTATTGCCGCAGGAAGTCCTGCACATAGGCGTTGAGGCAGAACTGCCCCAGGGCCACCGGTGCATTGATGCGCAGCAGGCCGCTGGCGGCAGCCGTCTCGCCGCGCACGTCGGCTACCGCGTCGGCATATTCTTCCAGCACGCCGCGGGCGCGTTCGTAAAAGCGGCGTCCGGGCACGGTCGGCGACAGGCTGGCCGTGCTGCGTTCGAGCAGTCGCACGCCAAGGTCGGCCTCCAGCGCCGCGACGACCTTGCTGATATTCGATTGCGTGGTGTGCTGCTCGCGGGCGACGGCCGAAAGACTACCCAGTTCAACGGCACGCACGAAGCATTCGAGGGAGCGTAAAGTGTCCATCCATCATTCCTTTTTGGACTTAAATATAGTCCATTTTCGCGACTACCAGTCGACATCGGAATAAGGGAGCATGGCTCCATCCGAACTTGACTGGAGAATCCACATGAAACGCCTTGCTTTTTCCCTGGCTGCCTTGCTCGCCGCAACAGCCGTCCATGCAGCCGAATGGCGCACCAGCTGGTACGCTGCGCCGATGCCGGCCTGGGGCGCCGAATTCGCCTTGCCCACCATGATGCCGCCGTCGCTGGAGGCGCAGACAGTGCGGGAGTTCGTGCGCACCAGCGTCGGCGGCGACCAGGTGCGCGTCAGCTATTCCAACCGCTATGGCAGCGCGCCGCTCGTGATCGGCGAAGTGCGGCTGGCGCCGGCCCGCGGCGAACCGTCGCGCGCAGCTACGTCGCAGCAAGATGGCGCAGGCGTGCAACTGACCTTTGGTGGCCAGCGCAGCGTGACAATTGCGCCGGGACAGTCGGTCACCAGCGACGCGGCCCCGCTGGCGGTTGGCGCCCGCCAGCGCCTGTCAATTTCCACCTGGCTGCCGCAACGCTCTCCGCTCACGACTTTCCACTGGGGTGCGCAGCAAACGGCCTTTGCGGCTCCCGGCAACTGGGCCGCTGCCGCCGAGCTGCCGGGCGCCCAAGCGCTGGCTGGCCGCACCTTCCTGAGTGCCGTGCAAGTCTCGGGCCCAGCGCGACGCACCGTTGTCGCTCTCGGAGATTCAATCACCGACGGCAACGGCTCCACACCCGACCGCAACCTGCGCTGGCCCGACCAGCTGGCCGAGCGTGCCGAGGGCGTCGCCGTGGTCAATGCCGGCATTTCCGGCGCGCGCCTCCTGGCGGATGGCATGGGCGAAAAGGCGGCTGCGCGCGTCGAGCGGGATGTGCTGTCGCAACCAGGCGTGGACACGGTGATCGTCCTGCTGGGCATCAACGACATCGGCTGGCCTGGCAGCGCATTTGCCCCGCACGAGCCGCCAGTCACGGCCGGCGCCATGATTGCCGGCTACCGCAAGCTGATCGCCGCCGCACGCGCCCGGCAAGTGCGCATCGTCGGCGGCACGCTGCTGCCCTTCGAAGACGCCCTGCAAGGCACGCCCTACGCCGGCCACTACTCGCCCGCCAAGGACCGCGTGCGCCGCGAAGCCAATGAGTGGATCCGCCACAGCGGTGAATTCGACGCCATCATCGATTTCGACCACCTGCTGCAAGACCCTGCGCACCCATCCCGCCTGCGCCCCGAATTCGACTCTGGTGACCACCTGCACCCCAGCGACGCTGGCTATGCCGAAATGGCACGCGCCGCAGCATTAATCGCCAAGCAAGCGCGACATGCCTTTGGCAAGGCTCAGGCGAGTGGCGCCACTGGGGTGGCTGGCGAGCACGGTTAAGGCGGGGGAATCGGCGGCAAGCTTGCTGTAAAAGGTCAGCATGGCCGCGCATGGCCAGCCCGCGCGATAGGCGATCAGCATGCCAAGCTGGTCAGCCTCCCGCTCCTGGATCGCGGCGAGTTTGGACAGGCGGAATTGCAGGGGCACGTCGGAGGCCAACCGCTCCAGAACCACATCGAGCGGCAAGTCGCGCCGGCTGTCGAGCAAGGCCTCCGACAGGGTTTCGCGCTCGTGTTCTGCGACGACGTGGGCAATTTCATGCGCAAGCAGGACCGCCAGTTCGCCATCATTCAGCCGAAGGCGTTCGACAAACAGGCTGCCGACCAACAATTTTCCGCCGGCCTGGCTTTCGGCTTCCACAGCCGGATCGTCGGTAACGTGGAATTCCCACGGCCATCCCGCAGCAGCGGGCCTTAGCGAGCTGGCTGCGCGCACCAGTCCATCGGCGATGCCCTTCACGCGCAGCAGCAGGACCTTGTCGCGGTCAAGCCGGCCAACAGCAGCCAGCGACACCGTCTGCTCGATATACTGGCTCTCCGCCTGTTGCTCGACTTCTTCGGCGGGAAAACGCAGCTCCTGCCAGCGGCCGGATTCGGGAACCTGCGCCATGGCTTGCGAGGCCGAGACCAGCAGTGCGAGCAGGAGATAGCGCATTTCACTCCCTCGATTGGAATAAACTATTTATACCAATCTAGGCGACACTCGCCGCAGGCACAAGGTTTGATGGAAGTTTGTTAGACTGCGCAGATGCGAAAATTTCAACAATGCGTTTTTGCCATCGCAGTCGCGTTCGCGACCGGTGGCGCGGCAGCCCAGGAGACGACTCCAAGCGTCGAGGTACAGGGCGTAAAGAATCCGGACATGAAGTCCTACCGCGCCGTCGTGGCCGGCCTTGATGCATTCGAGGAGCACCATGCGCTGGCGCCATCGGTGCCGGAGCTGCGCTTCCGGCTGACGGGGCGCGAGGGCCAGGAGCAGCCTGCCGGCGATGCCCTCTACCTGCGCATTGTCGGCAACGGCGAACCGATCCCGGTCCCCATCGCGCAAGACGGCACCTTCGCCGTGCCACGCGTGCAATCGGCAATCGATGACGATGCCGATCTGATACTGAACCGCAAGAAGGGAGTGCTGAAAGGCTACCCCGATATCCGCACGCCAGGCTTGCCGGAAAACGTCCGTCGCCTGGGCGACCTGCGCCTGGAATGCCAGGTGATGATCGCCATCGCCAAGAAGGAAATGGGCCTGATGATGAAGCTGTTCGTCAACACTGTCGCCATGACGACCAACTGGTGCGACATGAGCTTTGACAAGAAGAAGATCAGGTTCGCCTTCCGCAGCCTGCGCCCGCTCGAAAGCGCCGAAATCATCGACGGCGAACGCCACGAAAAGCTCGATACCGGCGACTTCAGTTTCCGCTCGCCGATCGGCGAAAGCGATTGGTCGAACGAAGCCCGCATCGAGCTGCGTTACGCCCCGGAGTTGACGCCGGAAGAAAAAGCCAATCCCTGGCTGCAAACGCTGTTCGTGACCGGTTCCATGAGCGACTGGGCTTCGCGCAATCCGCTGCGCAGGGTTGAGGAAGGCATCTACGCCGCAGAACTGGACCTGGACAAGGGCTCACATTCATTCAAGGTCGGCACGCGCGGCCTGGCGGCAATCAGCCTTGGCGCGCCGGCGCCGGAACAGCAGCTAGCGGACGGCGTAGCCGTGCCGCTGGCCAAACAGGGCAAGCGCCTGCGCCTCAAAGTGGAAAGCGCCGGCCGCTACTCCTTCACGCTTGATGCACGCGACAAGGAAGCCCCAACGCTGCGCGTGGCACGCCTGCCCTAAGGCGCGGCGCGCCGGATCGAGGCATCCAGCGCAGCCGGGTTGAACCCGTGCAGCACCTCGGGGCCAATCACCAATAGGCACTCAGCGCCCGCCAAGCTGGCTGAACTCCGGAGCCCGGCCAGCATCCCTCGCCTCTTGCCGTCCCTTGCAGGCTGTGCGTGATCAGCCGTTGTTGACCACCAGGCGCGGTTCGTCGCCGAAACGGCCCTTGATCGAGGCTGCGATGCCGGCGGCATCCAGGCCCACCAGCGCCAGCAGCTTGGCCGGGTCGCCGTGGTCGATGAACTTGTCCGGCAGGCCGAGCATCTGGATCGGCTTGATGATGCCTTCGGCCGCCAGGGCTTCGGCCACGGCGGCGCCTGCGCCGCCCATGATGCAGCCCTCTTCCACCGTCACCAGGACATCGTGGTCGGCCGCCAGTTGCTTGACCAGTTCCACGTCCAGCGGCTTCACGAAGCGCATATTGGCCACGGTGGCGTTCAGCAGTTCGGCCGCGCCCATGGCCGGGGCCACCATCGAACCAAAAGCCAGGATCGCGATCTTCTGGCCCTTGCGACGGATTTCGCCTTTACCGATAGGCAGCGTTGTCAGTTCCTGGGCAATGGTCGCGCCGATGCCGACGCCGCGCGGATAACGCACGGCCGCAGGACCAGGATGCTGGTAAGCGGTCGTCAGCATCTGGCGGCATTCGTTCTCGTCGGACGGCGCCATCACCACCATGTTCGGGATGCAGCGCAGGTAGGCGAGGTCGTAATTGCCGGCGTGGGTGGCGCCGTCGGCGCCCACCAGGCCCGCGCGGTCCAGCGCAAAGGTCACGTCGAGGTCTTGCAGCGCCACGTCGTGGATCAGCTGGTCGTAGGCGCGCTGCAGAAAGGTCGAGTAGATCGCCACCACCGGCTTCAAGCCTTCGCAGGCCAGGCCGGCGCCAAAGGTCACCGAATGCTGCTCGGCGATGCCGACGTCGAAGTAGCGGTCCGGGTGCTCTTTCTCGTAGCGCACCATGCCCGAGCCTTCGCGCATGGCCGGCGTAATCGCCACCAGGCGCTTGTCGGCCTTGGCCATGTCGCACAGCCAGTCGCCGAACACTTCGGTATAGGTTTTCTTGGAAGGCGCCAGCGCAGGCTTGATGCCTTCGGCCGGATTGAACTTGCCGGTACCGTGGTACAGGATAGGCTCGGCCTCGGCCAGCTTGTAGCCCTGGCCCTTGCGGGTTACCACGTGCAGGAACTGCGGACCCTTGAGCTGCTTGATGTTCTGCAGCGTCGGGATCAGCGAATCGAGGTCATGGCCGTCGATCGGGCCGATGTAGTTGAATCCAAGCTCTTCGAACATGGTGGCAGGAACCACCATGCCTTTTGCGTGTTCTTCCAGGCGCTTGGCCACTTCCAGCAGCGGGCCTGGCAGCACGGACTTGCCGACGTTCTTGGCTGCTGCATAGAACTGGCCCGACATCAGGCGTGCCAGGTAGCGGTTCAGTGCACCGACCGGGGGCGAGATCGACATGTCGTTGTCGTTCAGGATCACCAGCAGGTTGCAGTCCTTTTCCACGCCGGCGTTATTCAGCGCTTCAAATGCCATGCCGGCGGTCATCGAGCCGTCGCCGATCACGGCGATCGCATGGCGGTGCTCGCCCTTGATCTTGGCGCCCAGGGCCATGCCCAGCGCGGCGGAAATCGAGGTCGAGGAGTGCGCGGTGCCGAAGGTGTCGTATTCCGATTCCACGCGGCGCGGGAAGCCGGAAATGCCGTTCAACTGGCGCAGCGTATGGAACTGGTCGCGGCGGCCGGTCAGGATCTTGTGCGAATAGGTCTGGTGGCCCACGTCCCACACGATGCGGTCCTGCGGCGTGTTGAACACGTAGTGCAGCGCGACGGTCAGTTCCACCGTGCCCAGATTGGAGGACAGGTGGCCGCCGGTCTTGGACACGGAATCGAGCAGGAAGCTGCGCAGTTCTTCGGCCAGCGGCGTAAGCTGGTGGCGAGCCAGCTTGCGCAGGTCGGCCGGGTTATTGATGGTTTCAAGCAGTTTCATTTTAAGCTTTCCTCTGCACGATCAGGTCTGCGAGTTCACGCAGGCGCAGAGCTTGTTCTCCGAACGGCGCCAGCGCAGCGTGCGCATCCTGCCGCAGTTTTTCCGCCAGGGCGATCGATGGTTCCAGGCCGAGGATGGATACGTAAGTCGGCTTGTTGTCCGCCGCATCCTTGCCTGCCGTCTTGCCCAGCGTGACCGAATCGGCCGTCGCGTCGAGCACATCGTCCACCACCTGGAAGGCCAGGCCGATGGCGCGCGAATAATCGTGCAGGGCCGCCAGCTCGGCATCCGTCAAGTCCTTCCCAGCCATCGCGCCCAGCACGACCGAGGCACGCAACAGCGCGCCGGTCTTCAGCTGGTGCATGCGCTCGAGCTGTTCCAGCGTCAGGCTGATGCCCACGCTATCGAGGTCGATGGCCTGGCCGCCGCACATGCCGGCCGAACCGGCGGCATCCGCCAGCAGGCGCAGCATGCCGACCAGGCGTTGCGGCGGCACCGATTCGACGCCGGCCAGCACGCCGAAGGCTTGCGCCTGCAGCGCATCGCCCACCAGCAGCGCGGTGGCTTCGTCATAAGCCACGTGCACGGTCGGCTTGCCGCGGCGCAGCGCGTCGTCGTCCATGCAGGGCATGTCGTCATGCACCAGCGAATACGCGTGGATCATTTCCAAGGCGGCGGCGGCGCGGCTCAGGGCCTGTGCATCGGCGCCAGACAAGGCGCCGGCAGCATGCACCAGCAGCGGACGCACGCGCTTGCCGCCATCGAGCACGGCATAGCGCATGGCGGCATGCAGCTTGGTTGGAACTACATCTTCGGCAGGCAGGTAGGACGACAAGTCCTGCTCCATGCCGGCCTGGATGGTCTTCATCCAGTCCTGGAACGATGCGCTCATTGGGCTGCCTCCTCGCCTTCGGCGAAAGGCTTGAGCATATCGCCTTCGAGCACCTTGACCTGGGCTTCGACCTTGTCGAGCTGGCCGGCGCAGAACTTCACCAGTTCGGAGCCGCGCGCATAGGCGGCCACCGAAGCTTCCAGTGGCAGTTGGCCGGCTTCCATCTGGCTGACCAGCTGGGCCAGTTCGGCCATCGCTTCCTCAAAGGTGGCGGGCGCATTCATTTTCTTGGTCATAAAGCTATATAACACTAGTGTAGCCCGCTATTTTAGAACAAACTCCTGCATTCGGTCTAAAAAGCGGCCTCTAAACAGGGTGGAAACGTTGCAATTACATTCACGCCGCCTGCGGGGCGCCCCACCCCAGAAAGTTCAGCGAAGATAGCCTATTCCGCGCTATAATCTCCGGTTCTGTCCGAAATACCGTTTTTATAATCTGAATTCAGGTCTTTACGGATCTTTCTCTTCTTGGTTTGATATTTAATTAAGGGGGGTTTGGATGTCCGATCTGGGTAGCCACGCCAAGCTGGCGCGTTCGAACGCGCAACTTCCGGTCAACGTCTATTTTGACGAAACGCTGCTGCAGCGTGAAATGCAGGAACTGTTCAAGAAAGGCCCGCGCTACGTCGGCCACGAGCTGATGGTGCCGAATATCGGCGACTTTGCCACGCTGGCGGCTGAAAATGAAGGCCGCATGCTGGTCCGCAATGCCAACGGCATCGAACTGCTGTCCAACGTCTGCCGCCACCGCCAGGCGCTGATGTTCAATGGCCGCGGCAATGCCGACACCATCGTCTGCCCGCTGCACCGCTGGACCTACGACCTGAAGGGCGAGCTGATTGGCGCGCCGCACTTCCCGGACACCCCGTGCCTGAACCTGCCGAAAGCCAGGCTTCAGAACTGGAACGGCCTGCTGTTCGAGCAGAACGGCTACGACGTGATGAACAAGCTGGGCGCCCTGTCGGTCACGAAGGACCTGGATTTCAGCGGCTACATGCTGGACCACGTGGAAGTGCACCACTGCGACTACAACTGGAAGACCTTCATCGAGGTCTACCTGGAGGACTACCACGTCGAGCCGTTCCACCCGGGCCTGGGCAGCTTCGTCACCTGCGACGACCTGCGCTGGGAATTCGGCCAGGACTACAGCGTGCAGACCGTGGGCGTGAACCGGGGCCTGAAGAAGTCCGGCTCCGACACCTACCAGAAATGGCACGAGCAGCTGCTCAAGTTCCGCAACGGCGAACCGCCGAAGCACGGCGCGATCTGGCTCACCCTGTACCCGAACATCATGGTCGAATGGTACCCGCACGTGCTGGTGGTATCGACACTGTGGCCGGAAGGCCCGAACCGCACCCGCAACGTGGTGGAGTTCTACTATCCGGAAGAAATCGTGCTGTTCGAACGCGAATTCATCGAAGCCGAACGCGCAGCCTACATGGAAACCTGCGTCGAGGACGATGAAATCGGCGCCCGCATGGACGCCGGCCGCAAGATCCTCATGGAACGCGGCGAAAACGACGCCGGCCCTTACCAATCGCCGATGGAAGACGGCATGCAGCACTTCCATGAATGGTACCGGAGCAAACTGGACATCTGATGCAATCACTCTGGATGTTAGTTGCCAGTTTCCTGTTCGCCGCCATGGGGGTGTGCGTGAAACTGGCGTCCGACGAATTCAGCGTATCCGAAATGGTGATGTACCGCGGAGTGATCGGCATGATCATCCTGTTCACCATGCTGCGCCTGCAAGGCGGCACCCTCAAGACCACCATGCCGCTGGCCCACCTCTGGCGCGGCGCAGTCGGCGTCCTTTCGCTCTGGATCTGGTACTACACCATCGCCAAGCTCCCCCTGGCCACGGCCATGACGCTCAATTACATGGCGCCGATCTGGATCGCCGTGTGGCTGTTCGCGCATGGCTGGTGGCACCAGAAAAACCGCGTCGAATGGCCGCTGATCCTGGCGGTCGGCATGAGCTTTGTCGGCGTCACCTGCCTGCTGCAGCCGGCCTTTGACGCCAACCAGCTCGGCCCGGCCCTGATGGCGCTCGGCTCCTCCGTGCTGTCGGCCATGGCCTATATGCAGGTGCGCAAGCTGGGCCTGGCGGGCGAACCCGAATCGCGCGTGGTGTTCTTCTTCAGCGTGACCAACCTCTTCGCCGGTTTCAGCGGGCACCTGCTGGAAAGCGGCTGGCACTGGCACCCGCTGGACAACTCGCGCAGCATCCTGCTGATACTGGGCGTGGGGCTGTGCGCCACCGCCGCGCAAGTGGCAATGACGCGCGCCTACCGCCTCGGCAAGACGCTGGTGGTGGCCAACCTGCAGTACACCGGGATTGTGTTCTCCAGCATCTGGGGCGTCCTGCTGTTCAGCGACAGCTTCGGCTGGTTAAGCTGGGTAGGCATGGCGATCATCCTGCTGTCCGGCGTGGCCGCGACGTTCTACAACACCCGCAGCACGGATCGCGGCAAGGCCATTTCCGAAACCGACCCGATTGCCAGTGAAGTCTGAGCAGGCGGCTCCGCGCGCTGTCATGCGCGGAGCTAAGCTGCTATAGTCGCCAGCATTGCCAGCGACACTGAAGGAAACTGCATGCATACCACCCTGATTGACGCCAACACCCTTGCGCAGCACCTGGACGACCCGCAATGGGTCATCCTCGACTGCCGCCACGACCTGATGAATCCCGCTTTCGGCCGCGATGCCTTTGCCGAAGGCCACATCCAGAACGCCCAATTCGCCAATATCGACACCGACCTGTCGGGCCCCAAGAAGGACGCCGAAGGCGTGTTCCGCGGCCGCCATCCGCTGCCGGAACGCGCAGCGCTGCTGGAAACCCTGCGCCGCTGGGGCATCAACGACGACACGCAAGTCGTCGCCTACGATGCACACGGCGGCATGTACGCAGCGCGCCTGTGGTGGCTGCTGCGCTGGGTCGGGCATGGCGCGGTAGCGGTGCTCGATGGCGGCCTGGCAGCGTGGAGCGCCGCCGGCCAGCCCCTGGTGACGACGATCACCGAGCGCCCGCGCGGCAAGCTCGCCGACAAGGCAACGCTGACGCGCACGGCAACGGTCGGCGAGCTGCTTGAAAATCTCGACACGAAACGCCTGCAAGTCGTCGACGCCCGCGCCAACGACCGCTTCCGCGGCGAGAACGAAACGATCGACCCGGTAGGCGGCCATATCCCCGGCGCGCGCAACCGCTTCTTCAAGGACAACCTGCAAGCCGACGGCCGCTTCAAAGAGCCCGCAGTGCTGAAACAGGAACTGCAGCAGATAGTCGGCGCGCCGGCCAGCGCCGTGATGCAATGCGGCTCCGGCGTCACCGCCTGCCACAACCTGCTCGCACTGGAAATCGCCGGCCTGCCAGGTGCCGCGCTGTACCCCGGCTCCTGGTCCGAATGGTGCGCCGACAGCACCCGCCCCGTCGCCACCGGCCCCGCCTGAAATCCCACGGCCCAGCTCGTGTCACACCATGGGGTCACACCCCGACAGTGACACGGCCTCATCTGCGTGAACAGCCGAGGCCGTGTCACACTTGGGGTGTGACCCCAGGGTGTGACACGGGCTCGAGCGTAGCGTTAGTCGCCGCCTCCGCCGCAGCTGCTGCCACAACTGCTGCCGCAGCTGCTGCCACCGCTGTCGCAACTGGAACTTGAGGCATCGCTGCAGTCGACCGAACTGCCGCAGCCGGAGCCGCAACTGCTGCCGCTGCTGTCACTGCTGCCCGTGACCTGCTGCCGGGCGCGTTGCTCGAAGTCGTTGAACTGTGCGGTCGTGATCAGGCCCGCTGTCAGCAAGCCGGCGGCAGCCATCTGCGGTGGGCAGCTGATGTTTGGGTCGAACCGGCCCCGCGCGTCGAGCTGGCTGTATCCCGGCTGTCCGTGCTTGACCGAGTAGCCGTAGCCAAGCGGCATTTTCAGCTTCTTGTCCAACAGGAAGAGCGACGGCAGCCGCGGTCCTTCGCGGTTCAGTCCTTCCGCATGGCGCGCCCTTACCAGGCAGACCGCCAGCGCTTCATCCAGGTTGCCGCCCATGGCAGAACCTTCCACGTGCGGCACCACGCGGCCAAAGTGCTTGCGGCAGAACGCTTCCAGCTTGAGCGGGGATAGGCGCAGCCAGGCATGCCAGACCGAGTCAGCGGCCTTGGAGGGCAAGGCGCATGGCGTCTGGCCCTGTGCGGCGCATTCGAAAAAGTCGAGCAGGCCAATCGCGGATCGGGCAAAAAAAACGGCATCCGTCGGGATGCCGTGGTATTCGAGACGTGCGCTGCTTTTCCAGTAATTGTAAAGGCCGGGCGGTAGTTCCTTGAGCGCCTTGCCGTGCCGCGAGCGCTGCATGAGACGCTGGGCGTACCAGGTATTCAACATTGTCCAAATCATGATGCCAGCCTATGGAAAGATTATGACAAGTGTATTACAACGTGGCGTGCTTGCCGCAACAGCTCGCTTTTCGTTGGAAATTTGCATGGGAACGTGTGACTATGTTCTTGGGAGTTCGTCGGGGATAACGAACTTGTTGCGAGAGCAAAAATATGAAAATCAGAACAGAATTGGCGGCCGCGCAATTCGAGACCCAGGACATCGTCCAGATTGCCATGCGCATCAACGTGGAGGCAGGCAGCATTCATGCCTGGATCTTCCTGAAGCAGAATGGCTTCCGGGATGAAGAGATCATGAACTTGCTGCGTCACACCCCGTCATTGCGCGTCGTTCATTAGCAACTACTTTTTTTTTGCGGCTTCCTTACGGGCGCGTTCGAAAGAAGGCGTCCACAGAGGATGGCCTTTTTCGCCCGGGCTCAGGTCGAAGGACCTGTCCAGCTTGAAGGCCTTGGCGAACTGCTGGCGGCACAGCGTGGTGCGGTTGGTGACGCAGTAGCTGAAGGCGGTGTACTTGAGCGCTTCCACCTGCAGCGGCTTTTCCGCATTGGCCAGTTCCGGCCCGGTGAGCTGCTTGATCGCGCCGTTGAAATTGCCGGCCTTGTACATCTCGATGCCCGCGTTGAGCGCCTTGCGCGCATCGGGCACTTCAGGCTCCGCTGGCGGAGGGGGCGGGCTGGCCTTCTTGACCGGCGTCGGCGCCGCTTCCTTGGCCGTCGCAGGTGGGTGCGCCGGCTTGTCGTGCAGTGGCCCGAAGGATTCGCAGCCGGCCAGCACCAGTGCGGCGGCGATCAGGAAAATCTTATTCTTCATTGTGCAAAGTCATGCTTGATGGTGACCGGCTTCCTGGCGTCCACGTTGACTTTCTGGACATAGGCTTGGAAGTTGGGGTTCTCGAGGCGCACTTCGTGCTCGCCCAGCGGCAGCGTCAGTTTCTTCAAAGGCGGTGTGATGCCTTTCTGGACGCCGTCGACGTAGATTGTAGCCCAGGGCTGCACAGCGATGCTGAGCGTGCCGGTAGTCGGCGCGGCAGCTTCTGCACTCGCGGCTGCAGCGCCTGGCGCTGCGCCGGCCGATGCCGCCTGTGCCGCGACAGGCGCGGCGCCGGAGGTCGACGCTGCATTAGTGCTGCTGCCGGCAACTGCAAGCTGTGGCTCGGCAGGCGGCGTGCTGGCTGCGGCAATCGCGCTGGCCGATTCTGTGCCGGCCGATGCTGCGCTGGCCGGCGCTTCGCTGCCGGCACTGCCAGCGGCCGGCACCTGCGCGCTGGCTACTTCCGGCGCGGCCGGCTTGACCGGGCTGCCGTCGGCCAGCCACGAAATGCCGCCAACGAGCAAAGCCAGCACGACAAGGCCGCCAGCGATCATATTGTTTGACGGGCGCGAGCTGCGTGCGACCGGCATTGCCTGCCGGCCCGACTTGCTGCCCGATTTGCTGCTGGTCTTGTTGCGGCTCGAGCGCGAGCCGGAGTCGAACGGCGAACTGGCGCTCGGGCTTGAACTGGCGCTGGCTTCGCTTGCTGCCGGCCCGCCTTTCTCGGCATTGCGGGCCGAGCGCGAACGATGGCGGCGCGGCGCACTCTCTGGCGCTGCGCTGGCGTCGCCGGCGGCGCTGGCATTTGCGCCGTCGGCAGCGGCGTCGGCTGCTGCATTGCTGCCCTCGGCGGCGGGCGCCGCGGCCGGCGCAGCAGCGTCAAAACCAAGCAGCGAGGAAAATTCGGCGATCGATTGCGGCCGGATTTCCGGACGCACGGCCATGCCGCGGTCGATCGCTTCCAGGAACTGGTTGCTGTAGCCTTCGCGCCCGCTGATCGCCAGCGGCTCGATCGGGTCATTCAGCATGCGCGCCACCGCTGCCGGCGGCGCCTTGCCTGTGATGGCGGCGTACATTACGGCCGACAGAGAATAGATATCGGTCCACGGGCCTTGGCGCATCGATTCGTCATCGGCATACTGTTCGACCGGCGCAAAGCCCGGCTTCAGGATCACGGTCAGCGACTGTGCCATGTCCTGCACGATCTGGCGCGCCGCGCCGAAGTCGAGCAGCACCGGCTGGCCGTCGGGCTGGATCATGATGTTTTCCGGCGAAACGTCGCGGTGCAGGATCTTGGCCGCGTACAGCGCTTCCAGCGCGCCAAGCACCGGCTGCAGCAGGCGCTTGAGCCAGGCCTCGTTCACCAGCTCGGGATTGTCGCGAACCACCGCCTTGAACGTGCGCCCTTCGTAATAGCGCATGGCCATGTACGCCGTGCCGTTCGATTCCCAGAAGCGGTACACCTTGACCAGCGCCGGGTGGTCGAATTGCGCCAGCAGGCGCGCTTCGTTGATGAAGCTGCGCAGGCCGGCTTCGAACGCTTCCGCATGGCGCTTGGAGCGCACCGTCACCGTATGATCGGTTGCGCGCGCGGCCAACGCCGACGGCATGTATTCCTTGATGGCCACCGTGCGTTGCAGCGAGTGGTCGAAGGCGAGGTAGACGATGCCGAAACCGCCTTCACCGATCACTTCGCGGATCTCGAATTCCGCGACGCGGGTGCCGATTGGCAGGCTGTTAGGCAGTTCGACTGCTTTGTTCATGGAGCTTCACCGATAAAAATTGCCTGCGCGCTGAAATTATCGCGGGCCTTGTGCACCAGGCCCGCGCGCTCGTCGGCCAGGGTGCAGATGGCGGACAGCCATTCCTGCGCGCTGCCCGCTTTCGCCAGCAACAACTCCATCTGCGGCTCGGCGACCCATTCCCACAGGCCGTCGGTGCAGATCAGGATCGCGTCGCCCGCGCGCAGCGCCATCGGCGGCATCACGGACGGCTGCACTTCGTTCTCAGTGCCAATGGCAGCATACAGCACATTGCGCTTGGGATGGCTGCGCGGGTCGGCGCCCGCGGCCAGGCCGGCGTCGATCATCTGCTGCACCATGCTGTGGTCGCGCGTGGCATGCAGCAGGCGCCCGCGGCGGAACAGGTAGATGCGGGTGTCGCCCATATGCGCCCACGTCGCCTGGGCGCCGGCACGATCGACCAGCGCCAGCGCCACCGTGGCGCTCATGCCCTGCAGCGCCGGGCGCTCCCTCTTGCTGCGGGCCACCGCAATAGCCGCTTCGGCCACCATGGCCGGCGTGGCGTCGGCGCTGAAGTCGGGCCGCGCGCCAAAGTTGGACAAAACCGCCTGCACCACGATCTGGGAGGCGATTTCGCCTCCCTCATGGCCGCCCGCGCCGTCGGAGACCACGAAGCACACCAGTTCACCGCGCTCGGCACGGCCAATGGCATCCTGGTTGGATGCACGTCCGCCGACGGAGGAAACCTCCGCGACGCTGAGCGCAATGCGCTGGGGCATATCGGCCATGGCTGACTCCCTTATTCCATCTCGTCCTGGCGGCGCTCATAGGCGCTCAGGAAAGCATCGCCCAGCGTGCCGTTGAAGTTGGACTCGCAGGCCTTGGCCAGGTCTGCATGCCGGGCGCGGTAGCTATCCCACAGGGCGGCCTTGCGCGCCATCGGCAGCACCGTGCCCAGCACGCTGCGCTTCTGCTGCTCCTCGACCGCTTTCGGCGAAAGGCGCGTCAACGCTTCCGCCACGGCGCCCTCCATGCCGGCTTTGACGCAGGCCTGGTGGGCGGAGAGGTCGGCAAAGGCATCTTCCAGCGCTTCCACCGGGCCCATGAAGCCAGGCATTTTCTTGCGCAGCATCTGGGTCTTGGCAGCCTGGCTGTCAGGCAGGAACTTCAGGGGATTGTTGTTGCGTACGACGACGACCGTTGCGTCGGCGTGGATATTGCGCTTGAGCTCAGCGCGATTCAGCAGCAGGCTATGCGCACCGCTGATCGAGGTACCGACCAGTTTTCCCAGCATTTCCATGAATTCTGGCGTGAGTTGCCAGTTCGGTTGCACCCCGGCGCCGCGTTGGAACGCAGCCATCAGGGCATCGGCAGTGTGGTGTTCGGTCGAAGTTTCTTGCATGTGGATCTCCTATCCCCCGTAGCGTAGCAAAAATGATGCCCGCACGTAACTAATCAGTGCGTATTGTGCGCACCGGCGGTCAGGAAAAGCACAATTACAACACCAAGTGCAATTAAGACAACTTGGGGGATGGTTTCGCGCATGGTGGCGCGGCGTTGCATTTGCGGCATCAAGTCGCTGACCGCGATATAGATGAAACCCGATGAGGCAAACACCAGCACGAAGGGGATCAGGTTGGTAGCTTTGTCCAGCGTGTAGTAGCCAAGCACCCCGCCGGCGACGGACAACAGGCTGCACAGCAGGTTGTAGACATAGGCCCGGGTGCGTGAAAAGCCGGCATTGAGCAGCACGATGAAATCGCCGATTTCCTGCGGGATTTCATGGGCGATGATGGCTACCCCAGTGACGATGCCAAGCTGCGGGTTGGCCAGGAAGGCCGCCGCGATCAGGATGCCATCGGTGAAATTGTGCATGCCGTCGCCCAGCAGGATCATCCAGCCTGCACGGCCGGCTTCCGCCTTGTCGTGGCCGTGATGGTGGTGGTGGCCGTCATGCTCGTGATGGTGCGAATGGCGCAAGATTGCCAGCTTTTCAAGCAGGAAGAAGGCCAGCAGGCCGGCCAGCAGCGCACCGAACAGGTGGCGCGGGTCGGTGCCCGATTCAAACGCTTCCGGCAGCGCGTGCAGCAGCGAGGTCGACAGCATGATGCCGACCGACAGGCTGACCATCTTTTCGACCACCTTCGACAGCAGGGCGAACGAAAACACCGCCGCTGCCGTGATACTGGCAACGCCGGCAATCGTGGTGGCCAGCAGGATGGAGGTCAGGACGGGGTCGATGGTGCTTCCTTCGCGTGCAAACCGGGCATTTTACCGCCCTGCAGCATTTTTCGCTAACTTAGGCCACGCCGTGGGCCTGGAACCACGCTAGCGTGCGCTGCCAGCCATCCTGCGCCGCGTCCGGGCGATATTCCGGACGGTAGTCTGCGTTGAAGCCGTGCGGGGCATCGGGATAGACGTGGATGGTGGATTTGCCGCTTCCTTGCGCCAGGGCGGCGCGCATCTGCTCCACCGAAGCAAGCGTGATGCCCTGGTCCTTGCCGCCGTACAGCCCCAGTACCGGCACTTTCAGGGTTGGCGCAATGTCGACCGGCAGCGCGGGCCAGGCGGCAGTGCGTTCCCCCACCAGGCGGCCATACCAGGCGACGCCGGCTTTGACTTGCGGGTTGTGGTGGCTGTACAGCCAGGTGATGCGGCCGCCGTAGCAAAAGCCGGTGATACCCAGCCGGCTGGCATCGCCGCCGTTAGTGTGCGCCCACTCCACAACGGCATCCAGATCGCCCATCACGTCAGCATCGGGGGTCTTGCGGACGATGTTAGCCATCAGGTCAGCGATGGATTGCTCGCGGCTTGCGTCACCCTGGCGCACGAACAGGTCCGGCGCCAGCGCCAGGTATCCCGCCTTGGCCAGGCGGCGCGTCACGTCGGCAATGTGCTGGTGGACGCCGAAAATTTCAGAAACAACAAGAATCACGGGCAGCCTGGTCTTGCCTTCCGGCTGGGCGCGGTAGACCGGGACGGTTTGCCCGCCGACCTGGATCTGGATGGTGCCGGCAGTCAGGCCCGTGGTATCCGTGCTGATCACGGTTTGCGCCTGCACCGGCATCACAGCGGTGGCGAAACCGGTGCCCAAGGCAGCCTTGATGAAATCGCGGCGATCCATGCCTTCTGCTGGGCCAATCAGCGCTTTGGCGTCGTTTTGCAAATCCTGCATGCGGTTTAATTGTTGGGAATATTAATTGAATGACAATTGCAGCAGCCTGATATGACAAAAATTGTCAACCCGATTGCCAAATTCTGTCAGCCCCACAGGAAATGGCACAGGCAAAACAACGGCTCGAGGGCTACCAGTCGGCTTAGTGGGCTTCTTCCCAGTTGCAGCCAACGCCCACTTCGGCCACCAGCGGCACCTTGAGTTCGGCCACGCCGGCCATCAGCTTCGGCAGCATGTCCTTGACCAAGGCCAGTTCGGCGTCCGGCACTTCCAGCACCAGCTCGTCATGCACCTGCATGATCATCTTGGTCGCCAGTCCTTCGCGCTCGATCCAGTCCTGCACCGCGATCATGGCCAGCTTGATCAGGTCCGCCGCCGTGCCCTGCATCGGCGCATTGATCGCCGCGCGTTCGGCGCCCTGGCGGCGCGGGCCATTTGGCGAGTTGATCTCCGGCAGCCACAAGCGGCGGCCGAACACGGTCTGCACATAACCTTGCGCCTTGGCTTCGGCGCGGGTTTCGTCCATGTAGCGCTTGACGCCGGCAAAGCGGGCGAAATAGCGGTCAATGTAGTTCTGCGCGGCGGTGCGGTCGATGCCAAGGTTTGCCGCCAGGCCGAAGGCGCTCATGCCGTAGATCAGGCCGAAATTGATCACCTTGGCATAACGGCGCTGCTCCGGCTGCACATCGGCTGGCGCCACGCCGAAGATCTCGGCGGCGGTGGCGCGGTGGATGTCTTCGCCTTCGTGGAAGGCGCGCAGCATCGCTTCATCGCCTGAAATATGGGCCATGATGCGCAGCTCGATCTGCGAGTAGTCGGCCGACACGATGTGCGCGCCAGGCGGCGCGATGAATGCTTCGCGGATGCGGCGGCCTTCGGCGGTACGCACCGGAATGTTCTGCAGGTTGGGATCGTTGGACGCCAGGCGGCCTGTGATCGCCACCGCTTGGGCATAGTTGGTATGCACGCGGCCGGTCAGCCTGTTGATCATCTTTGGCAGCTTGTCGGTATAGGTCGACTTGAGCTTGGCCATGCCGCGGTATTCCAGCAGCACTTTCGGCAGCGGATAATCTTCCGCCAGCTTTTGCAGCACTTCCTCATCGGTCGATGGCGCGCCGCTCGGGGTCTTTTTCACCACCGGCAGTTCCAGCTTGGTGAAGAAGATCTCGCCGATCTGCTTGGGCGAGCCGAGGTTGAACGGCTGCCCTGCCAGCTCGTAGGCTTTCTGCTCCAGTTCCAGGATGCGCGCCCCCAGTTCGTTGGACTGGGTCGCCAGCAGGGCGGCATCAATCAACACGCCGTTGCGCTCGATCTTCTGCAGCACCACGGCGGTCGGCAGCTCGATGGTGTTGTAGATGCGGGTCAGGCCTTCGTCGCCGGAGACCTGGCCGTGCATGGCCAGGTGCAGGCGCAGCGTGATGTCGGCATCTTCCGCCGCGTACTCGGTGGCGCGGCCGATTTCAACCTGGTCGAAGCCGATCTGGCTGGCGCCCTTGCCGCACACTTCTTCGTAAGCGATGGCCTTGTGGTTCAGGTGGCGCAGCGCCAGGCTGTCCATGTCGTGGGTGCGGTGCGACTCGAACACGTACGATTGCAGCAGCGTGTCGTGCACGATGCCGCGCAGGGTCACGCCGTGGTTGGCGAAGACGTGCGCGTCGTACTTCAGGTTCTGGCCCAGTTTCGGCTTGCTGCCGTCTTCCAGCCAGGGCTTCAGCTTCGACAGCACCCAGTCGCGCTGCAGCTGCTGCGGCGCGTCAGGGTAACGGTGCGCCAGCGGAATGTAGCAGGCAATGCCAGGCTCGGTGGACAGCGAAATGCCGACCATTTCGGCCAACATCGGTTCCAGCGAAGTGGTTTCGGTATCGAGCGCGGTCAGCGCGGCGGCATCGATGCGCGCCAGCCATGCTTCCAACTGCTCTTCGGTCAGCACGGTTTCGTAGCTGATGGTCGCCGGCGGCGCGGCAAACAGGTCGGCCGTGGCGCCCGGTGCCGGCACGGCAGCGGCAGCACTGCCCGGTGCCGGCGCGGCCGGGGTCAGGCCGGACAGCTCGCGCAGCAGGGTCTTGAAGCCGTACTTGGTGAAGAAGGCGACCAGCTGTTCGCGGTCTTCATCCTTGGCGCCCAGCGATTCCGAAATCGACATCATGTGCGCCGACAGGTCGCAATCGGTCTTCACGGTAATCAGCTCGCGCCCCTTCGGCAGCCATTCCAGCGCCGCGCGCAGGTTGCCGCCCACCACGCCGCCGATCTTGTCGGCGTTTTCCATGATGCCGGCCAGGCTGTCGTACTCCTGCAGCCACTTCAGCGCGGTTTTCGGGCCGCACTTGGCCACGCCCGGCACGTTGTCGACGGTATCGCCGATCAGGGTCAGGTAATCGATGATGCGGTTCGGCGGCACGCCGAACTTGGCCAGCACACCCGCCTCGTCCAGCTTTTCATTGGTCATGGTGTTGATCAGCATGACTTTCGGCGTCACCAGCTGGGCCAGGTCCTTGTCGCCGGTGGAAATCACCACGTCCAGGCCGGCCTGCTCAGCCTGCACCGACAGGGTGCCGATCACGTCGTCCGCTTCCACCCCCTCCACCATCAGGATCGGCCAGCCCATGGCACGCACCGCTTCGTGGATAGGCTCGATCTGCAGGCGCAGGTCGTCCGGCATCGGCGCCCGGGTCGCCTTATAGTCGGGATACATATCGTCCCGGAAAGTCTTGCCCTTGGCATCGAAGACGCAGGCAATGTAGGCAGCCGGGAAATCGGCGCGCAGGCGGCGCAGCATATTGACCATGCCGTGCATGGCGCCGGTTGGATAGCCTTCGGCACTGCGCAGGTCAGGCAAGGCATGGAAGGCACGGTACAGGTAGCTGGAACCATCGACCAGCAACAGGGTCTTTTGCATAGCGGGGGAGTGGTGTAAATCTCAATATTCCATTATCGCAGAGTTTTACAACGGGACAGGAGGGCATTTGATACAATGGTCAAACCAATAAATTGAACGAAATCCCATCATGCGCGCCCACACTTCCTGGCTTGCCCTCCCCCTAGTCCTGCTGGCTTCCGGCGCCCTGGCGCAGTCTGCCCCGCCCCAGCCGCAGCAACTGGAACGCATCGAGGAAGTGGACAATCCGGTCACCGTCACGGCCAAGCCGGGCCGGGAAACCAAGATTGTGGAAAAGCGCGAAGGTGGCCGCGTGACCGAAGCCAAGGTCAAGAGCGGCGGAAGCACGTATACCGTCAAGCCGAATACCCCGGCTGGCAGCGCACTGCCCGGCGATGCAGCCGGCTCGGCCAACCGTGGCCCGCAGTGGACTGTGCTGGAGTTCGACCTCCTCAGCAAGAAGAAGAAACGCTCTGCCGAGGAAGCGGAAAAGGAAGACGGCCCGCCGCCACCTCCACCGCCAGCCCAGCCGGCCGCGCCGACCAAGTAAGCGCGCGCCCCGTACGAACACTTAACCTGGTTTCTCATGGCAGTTTTTACCCCGGTCTCACTGGAAGATGTCGGCCATTGGATCAAGCAATTCCCCCTTGGCAAAGCCCTCGCGCTGAAAGGCATCGCGTCCGGCATCGAGAACAGCAATTTTTTCCTGACTACCGAGCGCGGCGAGTTCGTGCTCACGATTTTTGAAAACCTGACGTTCGAGCAGCTGCCGTTCTACCTGCAGCTGATGCGCCACCTGGCCGACCACGGCGTGCTGGTGCCGGCGCCCGTCCCCAACGACCAGGGCGAACTTTGCGTGCCGCTGCACGGCAAGCCGGCCGCCATCGTCTCCAAGCTGGAAGGCAAGCCGCAAATGGCGCCGCAACCGGTGCACTGCGCTGCCGTCGGCGCCATGCTGGCGCGCATGCACCTGGCCGCCCAGGACTTCGCCCTGCAGCAGCCCAACCTGCGCGGCTTGCCATGGTGGCGCGAAGCCACCGCCGCCGTGCTGCCGCACCTGGCGCTGGAACAAGCCCACCTGCTGCACGATGAAATGAAGTTCCAGGAAGCGCTGCACGCCTCCGACGACTACCACGCCCTGCAGCGCGGCCCGGTGCACGCCGACCTGTTCCGCGACAACGTGATGTTCGACGGCGAGCGCCTGACCGGTTTCTTCGACTTCTACTTTGCCGGCTGCGATAGCTGGCTGTTCGACGTCGCAGTGACCGTCAACGACTGGTGCATCGACCTGGCGACCGGCGCCCTCGACGAAGCACGCGTGCGCGCCATGCTGGACGCCTACCACGCGGTGCGGCCTTTCACCGCCACCGAGCATTCGCTGTGGCCGGCCCTGCTGCGTGCCGGCTCCTTGCGCTTCTGGCTGTCGCGCCTGTACGATTTTTATTTGCCGCGCGCCGCCGAAATGCTGACGCCGCACGACCCGACCCACTTTGAGCGCATCCTGCGCACACGCATTGCCGTTCCGGCCCCGGAGTTGTATTAAATGAGTAACATCCCCGCCAGCGCAGGCGTCGCCTGGATTCGCGAAGGCTTCGCCATCTTCCGCAAACAGCCCGGCGGGCTGATGCTATTGATGCTGGCCTACCTGGTGGCGGGTGTGGTGCTGGGAATTATTCCCCTGCTGGGGCAATGGCTGCCAATGATCCTGGCGCCGGTATTCACCGCAGTCTTCGTGCAGGCCTGCGCCGCCGCCGATCGCAAGCAAAGCCTGACGCCGGAAATGCTGCGCCCGGTCTTCCAGAAACCGATTTTCCCGCGCCTGGCCGGACTGGGGGCGCTGTTCGTCCTGGTGCTGGCCCTGCTGGCCATGCTGTTTGCGTCCGTGGTCGGCATGGACACGATGCGCCAGCTGGCGGAGCAGCAGGCAAAGCCGGATGCAGCAGCAGCGGCCGCGGCTGCCAACGGCAACTTCGGCTGGGCCATGTTTGTGATCTTCCTGCTGTCGCTGCCGCTCAGCATGGCGATGCTGTTCGCCGCGCCGCTAATCTTCTGGCAGCAAATGCGGGTCGGCAAAGCGCTGTTCTACAGCTTCTTTGCCGTCTGGCGAGCGCTGCGTGCCTTCCTGCTGTATTTCGTATGCTGGGTGGCGATTGTGATGCTGCTGACTAATGTGGTGCTGCTCCTGCTCGGCAAGACCCTGCTGGGCATGGCAGTGCTGCAATCGTCGCTGATGGTACTCGTCATGGTCATCCAATGCTCGGTATACGCCGCTTATAAGGCTATTTTTGGCGAGCCGGCGCTGCCGGGAGCGGCGCCAGGTCAATAAACCTCTCGAGCACACATTCACTTGGCGCGTTCACGCCAGATATACGTTTGAACCGGGCAGTCATCTGCGTGATTGATCGCCCGCTCCGGCCAGTGGCGTCCGGATAGCTGGTAACGCTGAGAAGGTCGCCATCAATCGAGAACTCGTTCGGACGCAAATACCCTACCGACTGCGCCATATGGCTGCCTCTTCGAGGCTGCTGCGTGTATGTTGACGCAGATTCCACCTGGTACTCGAGTGTGAGCCATGAGGTTGGCCTGGATTTGGCCCAGCGCAGGTCACGAAAATTTCCGAATCCGAGTAGAAGCGCGTGCACTCCGTAGTAGTTCGCTGCACCACGCCATCGCTGAAACGAGTCTCAGCCTCACTACCGCCCCAGCATCCGAGAAGCTCACCAGGCCGCCCAACTTCGGCGGCAAAAGTATTCGTCATGAGAGCTAAGAACAGTAAGGTTGAGATCTGCAATTTCATGGGGAATACCGAAGTCAGCGACCGTCGCGTATCGGGTCTGCCCCTTGGGTCTGACCCTGAATTACCGGTTCTGGTTTGAAAATCGAAAGAGTGCAAAAGTCAGGCTGGCGCACAGGCCGCATGATCGCCGCGACCGCAGTTGTCTCATCCCAAAAGTGCAAACCCGGTAACCCAGGGTCAGACCCAAGGGTCCGCCCCATCCGCGCCGCCGCTACTGGCAAGCCTTGAATGCGCTCATTCCCCCCGATCATAAAACCCTTAGGCCCATCCTTTCCGACGCGCCGCCTCGGCCTGGCGTCGCTTCTCCAGCTTGAACTGATTTTCAGCATCCAGTTTCACAAAGTCAGGATGGCGCGCAAAGTACGGGCCCAGCCAGCCGTCTTCGTGCGTGAATGCCATGGTCCACGCGAGGTTTGGCGGGAACACATAGTAGTCGGCAAGCGACGATGACTTGGGGAGCAAATCGGTAACAAAGGCCAATTTGCGATCGTTCGACAGGACGACGAACTCCATGCCCGCCTGTTGCTCGTATTGTTGAATTGCTTCGGCGCCGGCAA
Organism: Pseudoduganella sp. R-34; assembly: GCF_049904655.1. Classification (NCBI taxonomy): domain Bacteria; kingdom Pseudomonadati; phylum Pseudomonadota; class Betaproteobacteria; order Burkholderiales; family Oxalobacteraceae; genus Pseudoduganella; species Pseudoduganella sp. R-34. The sequence goes on along the minus strand of NZ_CP184572.1, from coordinate 1,494,010 downwards.
TACTCGGATAGCGCGCGGCGCTGAAGACATGCCAGAGGTACGCCTTTGTGTTGGCGCCTTGCCGGTTCTTGCCAAATACCGCGAGCCAGTCGTCGGCAAGCTGGCTCGCCTCCGCCTCGGAGAACTGGCGCACTACGCTGCCCGGATGAATCATTTCCTTAACCCGCATACGCTTCCCTGGTCAGCCGCAGGTCAGTCCGAAGCCTTGGTCCCAGATGGTTCGCTGGCATATTGCCGCGCCAGCGTCTCAGAGAACGCCGTTTCGAGAGAACCAACGCGAAGCACCGTACTTCCCGACAACAACACACCAACGCCCCAGCGGTCCCACGTGCAGCCCAGTTCCGCACCAATGATCGTACCAGGCACATCTGGCAAGTGATGGATATATATCGCATTGAGACTAATATGACGTAGCACCTCTTCCCTTGACTGAATGTTGGGCAATGGATTGTCGTGTTTTCGCGTAGATGAACTGGTGGCCAGCAACTCTGCGCAGTTGCTATGAACCGCATCAACAATCGAGTGGCCAATTTCTTCGGAGTTCTCAAGCACCCACTCCACGATTTCCATTTCCCGCTCCGATAAAGGAACAGGTTCGCGCCCGTAAGGAGCGTAAATCAAGTAGATATCCAACTGACGGTCGGCAGCCTGAAAATTAATCTCTCCCCAACGTTGACCGCTGACGCGTGCAACCATCAATGTGTCGTTGACACAGGAAAACGATAATCTTTCGGAAGACATAACTGAGGCCCTAGCGTGCGCTGGTTAGAAAGTTTGAGATCGGAATGTACCATGGCTCACGGTTGCCCCTGTACTCCAGTTTTTTTATGTACAAGACTTACAATGTCTTCAACCGTGTGGGCGTTCAAGGCTTCGTCGTCCGAGATCTCAATGTGAAACCGTTCTTCCAACGCACACACCACTTCCACGTCCGCCATCGAGTCAAAGGACCAAAAGAAACTCAGGTTCTTAGAAAAATCGTCGGTATCTACAAGCCGAGACAAGTCTGCAGAAAGCTGCGTTTCGAGCACGTCTCGCACGCCAGCCACCACAGAAAGTGGAAAGCCCTTCTTCAGAAAATACGTTTCATAGAACGTCTCGGGCGTGAGGGATTCGCGGCCCTGGAACGCACGCTCAATCCTTCTTCTCCGCCGCCAGGCGTCGAGCCGCACAGAGGTGGGCATCAACACGACGACGCATAGAATTATCACGAAAGTTTTGATGCCTGCCTCCTGACGTGGATGACAATCACCTTAGCCAAACGACGACGAAAAGCACGAGCACGGACAACCCCAAGAGTTGAAGAATGCCTTTTGCGCTGACCGAATAGTCCCGCTTCCTTATTTCAGCCGCTCGCTCCGACATAGAACGGATGAACTCCTCTTCAAAGTCAATCAGCGCGCTGAGCTGAGCGTGTTCGTCAGGACTAGCACTTGCAGTGAGCGTGGACCGTTCCCGCTCAAGATCTCTCTTCCTCCTTCTTGCGAGTTCGATCGGGCCTGGGCTGAACAAGAAACGACCGAGGCCTTTCCTTACCTGCGTGAACCGTCCTTCTGTAAAGATCGGCATTAGAACCCCTTACCCTTCAACGGAATGACCTGACAAATGGGCCCTCTGGGGAAAAGAGGAAAACACCGCCATACTGGTAAGTAGCTTGCGTCACGGTGGCACGGATAACTCGATCGTCTTGTAGCAAGAACTCGATTTTTTCCTTGCCAGTGGGCGCACGAAGTGGGATTGGCAGGACCAAGAAAATAGGCATCACTCCACCCCAAATTGTGTCGAACTCGTAAGTCCATAGTTCGGCTTTCGGTTCTTCTGAAACTGCCTTCACGCGTGTCGGCTTACCCCAGTTTTCCCGCATCCAGCTGGTGGTCGGTGTCGAAATCCAGCGACCGTCTTGCTTATCAGTTCCTGGAGAGATTGCAGGCGGATTAGCGGATGGAGACTTTGCACTGAGTGAAACGCTCGGCATCTCAGTTTGCGTTGTCTTTTCTCCATACTGAACAAGGCCCACGCATCCCTGTAACGAAGTACTCATTAGCAGGATCATGAATAACGTTTTCAACCGTTGGAACTGACTCATAAGAGGCTCTTTCTAGATCATAACAACATAACCGTTCAGCCATCCCGAGGACGGCGGCCGGCGGCATTGTTGGGACGTTTCGTTTTTTTGCGTCACGAATATACGACTTACGAATATGTCGTGGAACCCAAGACGCCAGTATGGCTTCAGCGTACTTTTGCTCAAGGTCGATTCGTCCAGAAACAGGCTTCGAGTGGCAGGCGCCGTCCATGTCGCCTCGAGCGCCGTTGGATGATATCGGGTCTAGTAAGCATGACGCCTGGCGCGCAGGTTCAACCTCACCGTCAGGCGTCCGCCGGATTGAATGATTGGGCATTCGCGCTAGCTCTTTCCCATATTGAGAACCGGACCTATGCTCCGCAGTACTGCCGACAATACTACAAGGAAGGCTAGGACCGACCAGATCTTGGACCCAGTGTATTTCCGCCCCGCGTTCCAAAGCGCCACGAGCAAGACACACAAATAGATCAGGAACGTGGCTCCAATCCAGTACGCCAAGTCATCCGACGCTACAGTACGTAGCGCAATGTTGACAAGGAAATTGGGAAGAACTCCAAATAACCAATATGTTTTCGCAAGGCCAAACTCACCGTGAATGAATTTTTCGTAGAGGCCCGCGTTGGGCTGCTTCGCGGATGTCTGTCCAGTGGTGCTTTGTGATTCGTTCATATTCAACCTAAAAATTTCCCCTCAGGGCCTGCGTACTTAACGTGTGGGTTCGGTCGCACCGAAGGCGTCGGCCGGAATGCAAAGTGAGCCTATACCGCAATCGTACCGGCTTGCCACCCCTCTACAAACTCGGTTATCGATGGAGACAAAATCTCAAAGTGATCTTCCATCGGGTAATACGCCCAGAATCCCTCATACCCGAGCCGATATCCAAATCCAATTCCATCGACACCGGCACGTCCAACTTGTAAGAAGCCCCTCTCGCCGATTTCGTCGATTTGAGATAACGGTTCCAGAAGCCAAAGGCAGGAAGCCTCATCCCAAAGACCGTCCACGCTCCAGACTGAAGTGAGGTAGTCGGCACATTGATATCGTTCGAATCGACTGCGAGAGATGTTCATGATGCTTAAAGTTGGACTTGACCGGCTGTTGCAGCGCGGCACGATGCTGGGGTCCGATTAACGGAATTGTTGGGCATTATACGAACTCCTTGAATAAGTAGACCTGATAGCCACGACCCTGCGTGAAGCCGCGCGGCTCCCATCACTGATCATGCGATTTCAAATACACCTTGAAACGTATTTGGCCAGAGGACTGAATAGCGCTCGTCATCAAGAAGCCTATACGCAGCCGTAATCTGTTCAAGAAGCCCTTTCTCCGCAAGCAAATCTGTGACGTGTTCGAAGGACGCTTCGACCGTGATTGCTCAGCGGCGAGCGGAAGCGGGCATCGCCCGCTGTAGCACGTCCGCTGGAGCAGAAGGCCAAAACAATTACTGCTCCTTTTGACCGTCGCGTTCCAGTAGTTCCAGGTGCCGACCTCCTTACCATTTTCATAGTGTCCCTCAGCCGCCAGTTGGCCATTTCCGTGAGTCCGGTTGACGGAATTGTTATGCGAATTTCGCAAAAACGTCATAGACGCTCCACTTTGGATCCCGCTCTGCTACACATTGAACTTCATGTGAAGTTACATCAGACATGATTTGTTTGTGGACATCGGCAATGCCTGCAGCGTTGCCAACGTAGAACACGAATTCCTTAAAGGTCCCGGTTGTAATGGCTAGGACTTGAACCGATGGCCCCAACTTTCGGACATGGGAGAGAATCGAGTCTTCGACGAGGGAGAGCTCCTGATTTTCTTCGGGGACAGGTAGCCCATCCGGATTTGCCTGCTTCAAAGGAACGGCAAAGCCAACGCGGATATCAAGTGCTGGGTGCTTAGCCCACGACTTTGCCGTTTCGTTGAAACGGACAATCATCGGACCGCCGTTTCCCGTCGTTTCGGCGATCGACCACTTGTGATTATCATCGTCGAGCGTTTCTATTGGGAGGTGTTTTTTTTGAAGGGCCACATAGCTAAGTTTTTTCAGGCATAACGCGAGCGATAATCGGCGGCTGGAGCGCGCAGCGCGGACGCCGTCCGGTTGATTAGTGGGTTAGGCTTAAGCGTCGAATTCAAGGCAATGCAATCCGCAGTCTTTTGCAAGAGAGATAAGTGGTTCGGCACGCTCTCTGGAGTTGAAGAAGGCAACGTTGGTGTCGTCCCAAGAGGCGACCAAGATACAATCATACTCAGGCAGCAAGACGAATTGAGTAGGAGCCCTACTGGGATCAAAACGGCAGCGCTCAAGGAATCCGCCCTTATCGAGGTACTTCTTCAACACCAGCTTTGACTTATGTGGCCAGCGCCCGCGATACCTAACCGCATAAATGTCAGTAGCATCGAATAGAGCCTCCCAGTGCGACAGGAACTTCCGATCGCGTTCGATCCGCTCCGGTCCGTCATAGCAGTCCATCAAATTCCACTCGGTTTCGTCGCGAAGCCAGTGATCAAAAACCGAAATACCAAATCGCCCCATCGAATGGGGTTCATGCTCAAGTACTGCCTGGAACTCAGGAAACTGGCGGCGCAACGAAGCTTGGGTCTCTGTGTCCGGAACGGTGAAGATCTTCATCGACTCTCTAAACGTGCAAGATCACCGGACTGCGCGGCTTTTCGCGCAGGTCCGGTCGAATGTAAGGTTGGGCAATAGCGTCATGTTCAGATTCCGGAAAGCCACCGCTTTAAGATCGACAACTCACGCCACAGTTGGTGTGGATCACCTCGAATGGAAAAAGGTTCGTCAGCTTCATCGAACTCAAGCAAGAGTCGCTCCATTATTTCTCGGTGAGCAGGAGTCAGAGATTTCCAAATTGCTTCACGATTTGCACTCTCGAAAAGAAACCCGAGTGCTGCGGACACAACTTCGCCGTCGGTATATAGGCCGCGGTCGTAGCCTTCAAGGAGCCTAGAGTAGTCTTCAATCTTATCCATGAGGGTATTCATATGCCTAAAGCAGACGTGAGCTCAGGTTTGGCCCAATGTGCCGTGCCAACCGGCACGACAAACGCGCAGCGATTGGCGTGTCCGGTTGAGCAAATTGTTGGGCAAATACTTACTCCAGAAACGGACATGGTTCTTTCCTGATCATTTCGAAGTGATGTATCCAACAAAGAACGCTGTGATGAATCGCACCGCGCGGGCATCCCTCGGCATGGCACGGCTCCGTCGGTCGTTCGGCACCCAATGAATCAAAAAACTCTCTATCCCACTTGAGCTTCGCTTCTTCCCAAGGAGGGGGTTCCGGTGCTCCAGGCTCAGGCAACCATGCATCAAAGCGCCAATAATAAATAAAGGACTCCAGCATGAGTTCGTCCGACGGAGAGTCTTGGAATTGCCGAGCAGCGTTTACCGTGTCCTCAATCGTTGGCGTGTCCAAGCCCTCCGAAGGGAACCCGTGTTCACTTGCGATAGCCTGAGGGTCATCATCTGAATCAGAAACGACCAATAGGCAAGCAGAATCAAGGCTAGGATTTTTGTCGCAGGGCAGATAAAGCCAACCGTCCTCTAGTTTTGCGGCCGCGGCAGCGCGAAGCGCGAAGCGCATTGTTAACGAACGTACTGAGGTAGTCATTGCTCTTGGGCCCAACGTGATTATTCAGCGGGCGCCGCAGGCGATCCGCTGGAATTGATTGTTAGCCCATAGTCGTTCGCAAGCACAGCGGAAAGCTTAGATTCACTCAGGCCACTTCCAAACCAGAACCCCAAGAAGGAAGCCAGAGTATCGCGCATGTCGAGAGCCTTTGGCGGGTACAGTACATGAATTGCCGTTCGAGTACGCAGTACATCAGCATCTTGAGACATATCTCGCCCGTTGATTGAATTCCACAGGCGAACTCGCTCTTTTTCAAGGTCGGACTCAGTCGCCACCCCGGTCGAAAATCGATTTGCCACTGCAGCGGCATCTCGGGCTTGAAGTGGTAAATCGTCAGTTACCCGATACAGCGCGTCGATCATAAACTTCTGAGCGAGAGCCACCTCACTCGGATCATCCAAATCAGCCGTTGCTGCAATCAGTTCAAAGTAGTCGTTGGCGTTCTTCATTGGCTAACGTTTGACGTAGCCGGACGCTACAGCGCGCAGCGATGTAGCGGTCCGGTTGACGGAAGTGTTATGCAGCTTAGGAGGCTCACTCACCTGACACGACCAATTTGGAGAGGGCTGATTGAAAGGTGTTCGGACTAGACACCGCGCGCTCAAGCCAGGTACGCCCGCTCTCCGATAAATCAACGTACGGTTTGCCTCGAGCGAGGAAGTCTTTGAGCCATTCTGATACGGCGGCCTCAGTTTCGATGCCGAGAGCGTATAGCGGACGCAGCGCAATAGGGAGCAATGCACTTTCCAGGTATGGTTTGCTTTGGCAGATAGGCGCGATTGCGAAAAAAAGGTATTGAGCGGCGCTGTCGCAGTTTGTTTGCAGCGAGCGCTCAATTCCATCGATCACGAACAGCACGTCGGCGTCCGCAACTGATGATGTTGAAGCAGCCAAATCCGCATGCAATTTGTATAAGGGGCGTTCCCAGTTCAGGATCATCTTAGGCATAACGTCGCTGTTCAGCGGCACCGTCGGGCGTCCGCTGGAACAAATGGTCGGAACAAAACGTGTTGCGATTGTAGAAATTCAGCAAATTAACACTCCCGCTTCTACAACATCATTCGGCTCAAGTGGAAAGTCGAGTGCTTGCTTGGGGCATATTTCAATTCCATTGCGCATCACATGGATGTCAACCAAGATAAATTCGGGCTTGAAGTCGTTGCCAAAGTAACGGAAGTACTTTGGCGGATCATGAAGTGCGAAGCAAAATCCAGTAGAAGATTCGTACTCCTCAAGCAGCCCGCCAAGGGTTGTCGCTTCGGATGCGAACCCAGGATTCTCCACAAGTTCGCGCAGATCCGGCATTTCAAATTGCGGATGATCAGGGGTGTAAAGAACTGGCATATTTAGGCAGAAATCCAACGTGTTGAATTCAACGGCGCCGCAGGCGTCCGCTGGAATGATGGGTTGGGACAAAAAAAGTATGCATGACTCATTTCTTGACCTTCAACAAGCCGAGAACATCTTTTTCCAAACGACTATCGATCCAAGGCTCCGGCGGGAAAACAGGGGCCAATGAACCTTCGGATTCCTTTAGCATCAGAATTACCGGATAGTGATCCGACTTTGCAGCCAAGTCTGTGTCCATATGCCACCCCGGCCAGAACTCAACGTCGCGGACCTCTCCTTTGCGTAAAGCATTTCCGCGAAGCACGCGAACAATTCGCATTTTTGACACGAGGACGTTCCCCAGCCCAGGGCCGGTTCGGAATTGCCCTTTCAGAAGGATCGAGCCGTCAGCAGTTCGCCCATAAACAGAATCACTCGTTGCCACTGCGATCTGCGTTGCCCCTTGAACCATGTCTTTCAAAGGCATGTCTTGAACTTTAGTCGCCGATGCTAAAGGAAGCACGGCCATAAACAGGACTGCAAGAATACCGCGCAATTGATTCTCCCAGCGTGGGCCATAACCGGCGCGCGCCAGCGCGTCCGTGTTGATGGAAAAGTTGGGATAGGTCACTTTCCAGTCACCGGACTAAAACTAGCGTTTCGAATTGATTTCTCAAGAAAGGATAGTTCTGATTTTGTAAGCGCAGTTCCTTCGTTAGAGCTCAATATCGTATAACTGAAGTTCGCGATTCGAACGTGCGTTGGGCTCACCACATTCGCCACGTGCCACCAAAAGGTTATGGGCGGAGTTCCTTGCTCGGTTTCTCTTGAGACCTTCGTTGAAATGGCATTCCCGTTCGGAAGGATTTCAGATGCGGGGTGACCGATCTGCGCAAGGACTCGATCACTCGTCAACTTTGCGTCCGAATTCGGTGGCTTCGCCGAAATGACATTCAGCCTGAGCGTGCCCGTACCGTCGCCTGGCTCATAGAATGTGCCGCCGCCCTCGGGTTCATACTCTTCGACCCATGCCGCTGGTATGGAAAACTCGACTAGGCCCCCGCGGTAGTTGATCTGTTTCGAGCCAACGGGCTGCGCAGTACCTGAAGCGGCGCTTGTGGTTAATAATGCCGCGATACCGGCGATAAGTTTACGCACTCAAAACTCCCAACGTGGTTGAATTAACCGGCGCGCGTCAGCGCGTCCGTGTTGAATGAACAGTTGGGCGAAGAACACCCACGTACTCGGAGCGACTGCCGTCCCAGCCACAGGTTTTGCAGCGACCATTTTCAAATAGGTGCTCGCATGCCGGATATCCGTACAGAGCCGAGGCACACTCGGCACATAACGAAGCCATCGGCGAACGAGCTGCCACGAACGGGCTTCCGCATTCATCGCAGCGCTTCCCTTCTTCTTTCATCATGCGGCCCAACGTGGGACGTAACCGGCCGTAGCAGCGCGAAGCGATGCGGAGGTTCGGTTGACGGAAGGGTTGGGCATAGAAAAGCTAATGTTCACCGATTTTGCTCCCAGTGATCGCAAGCGTTCGCAATGACTTCACAGTCGCAGTACCCGCCATGTTCTTTGAGCCAGGCGATCGGGGCCTGCCGATCGAAGCCACTGCGATCGAGCCAAGACTCAGTGAATCGGAGGGTGTGATCGCATCCTTCAGCTTCCAGCGCCTGATCGACAGCAGAAAAGAGCTGCTCCATCAATTCGTCTTTCAGCGGGAAGGACGCTCGCGCCTGGATTTTCTGTTCGACTTTCCACGCACGTTTACGATTACGGTCGGTGTTATCCATTAGTTTTCGATCCAGCAGCCCAACGTGTTTGAATTAACCGGCGCGCGTCAGCGCGTCCGTGTTGAATGAATTGTTGGGCAGTTCGCTCACAAATCAGCATGGAAGTTCTCCAAGATTTCGTCTTTCGAAAATCCTGCTCCCAAAATGTCTTTTGGATAGATTAGCCCCTTACGACGAGTAGAAAGGATTCGTTCAATTTTTTCTACCGAGAGCGTATGCCCTTTCAAAGCAACGGCAACGCTGGTGATTTCAGTACGACGGGCAAGAAATTGCTGAAGTTTCTCAAGGCTCAAACCAATGGAATGTGCAGCGGCGATCTCCGCTGCGATGTTGGCAGGGAAACCGGTCCCGACTTCAACGTTCCGGCGCCGTTCAAATTGTTCAAAGTATTCGGATAGCTCCATTACACAGCCCAACGTGACTGTTCAGCGGCGCTGCAAGGCGTCCGCTGGAACTTGTTGTTATGCCGATTTTTCGTTTGCATTCTAGTCTCAACGCGAAATGGCCGCGAATTGTTCTACCAGTTTGCGCAGTGCCGGAGCATGGTGTGAATAGTCCCGCCGACCATCGCTCGATATCTCATACCATTCATTTGTAACGCTAAGGCCGAATATTACGATCCTTGAGCGAAACGGCTCCGGTACTTCAAAGAGGAACTGAGGGTTTTCGCACTCAACCAGAGCTAGCATGAATGCACGTTCTACGACCAGGTCGGGAAGTTCGAATTCCCTATGGTTCTTAAGCAGTTCAGAAATCTCTTGCAGGTTCATGCTATTGCCGCATAACGTGGAATTGAGCGGTGCGCTTTAGCGCGTCCGCTCGAATGTAGGGTTGTGCAACGCGTATGAACTTGCCACGAAGGCAGGGCCACCAGTGCGTCCGCGTCAGCGCCCATGCGACCAGCAGCATACCGCACCTGCTTGCTCTTGCCACAGAACGCGGCGCTGCCAGCGGCCCAAACGCCACCGCGAGCCGCACGGCCAGATTTGGCGGCGGCCCAGAGGCTGAACGAAGTGGCGGAGGCAAGCGTCATAAACAAATCAAAGCGAGGTACAACGTGAATTCGATGTCATATTGACGTTTTAACAAACATCATTATGACGCCTAACACTCTGGCAATCAATCTCCAAGCCATAACCAACTAGCTATGGCGGCGGCCAGACGACCTTCCAAGCGCACCGCCGGTATAATGGCGGCATGCAAAATCTCCTCCACAACCTCAATCCCGAACAACTCGCAGCAGTCACCCTGCCACCGCAAAACGCCCTGATCCTGGCCGGCGCCGGATCGGGCAAAACGCGCGTGCTGACCACCCGTATCGCGTGGCTGATCCAGACTGGCCAGGTCTCTCCGGCCGGCGTGCTGGCGGTGACCTTTACCAATAAAGCGGCGAAGGAAATGCTCACCCGTTTGAGCGCCATGTTGCCGATCAATACACGCGGCATGTGGATCGGCACTTTCCACGGCCTGTGCAACCGCTTGCTGCGCACCCACTACAAGGATGCTGCGCTGCCGCAGACTTTCCAGATCCTCGATTCGCAGGACCAGCTGTCGATGATCAAGCGCCTGCTGAAAGCGAACAATATCGACGACGAGAAGTTCCCGCCGAAGCAGGTGATGTACTTCATCAACAACAACAAAGACCAGGGATTGCGCGCCTCGCAGGTGGAGGCCTACGACGCGCTGGAGCGCAAGCTGGTCGAGCTTTACCAGCTCTACGACGATCAGTGCCAGCGCGAAGGCGTGGTGGATTTCGCCGAACTGCTGCTGCGCACCTACGAACTGTTGTCGCGCAACGAGCCGCTGCGCCAGCATTACCAGCAGCGCTTCCGCCACATCCTGGTCGACGAGTTCCAGGATACGAACAACCTGCAGTACGCCTGGCTGAAGCTGATGGCGGGCCACGCCTCGCCGTTCGGCGGCGCGCTGTTCGCGGTGGGCGACGATGACCAGAGCATCTACGCCTTCCGTGGCGCCAACGTGGGCAATATGCAGGCCTTCGAAAGCGAGTTCCAGGTCAAGAACCTGATCAAGCTGGAACAGAACTACCGCTCGCACGGCCACATCCTGGATTCCGCCAACCTGCTGATCTCGAACAACAGCCGCCGCCTGGGCAAGAACTTGCGCACTGACGCCGGCCACGGCGAGCAAGTTCGCGTGTACGAGGCGAGCTCGGACCTGCAGGAAGCGCAATGGATCATCGAGGAAGCCAAGTCGCTGATTGCCGAAGGCGCCCTGCGCCGCGAGATCGCGATCCTGTACCGCTCGAATGCGCAATCGCGCGTGATCGAACATGCGCTGTTCTCGGCCGGCATGCCTTACCACGTGTACGGCGGCCTGCGCTACTTCCAGCGCGCTGAGGTCAAGCATGCCATCGCCTACTTGCAGTTAATGGACAATCCGCACAACGATTCGGCTTTCCTGCGCGTGGTGAACTTCCCGGCGCGCGGCATCGGTGCGCGCTCGATCGAGCAACTGCAGAATGCAGCGGCTACTTACAACTGTTCGCTGTATGCAGCCGTGCCATACATGGTCGGCAAAGCTGGCAGCTCGCTGGCCGCCTTCACCAAGCTGATTGAGGGCGTGCGTTTCGAGACGCAGCAACTGGCGCTGCCGGAACTGGTGAAGATCACGCTGGATTCTTCCGGCCTGCTGCAGCATTACCAAAACGAGAAGGAAGGCGCCGACCGCGTCGAAAACCTGGAGCAGATGGTCAGCGCGGCAACGCAGTTCGTTTCGGAGGAAGGCTTCGGCCAGGGCGCGCCTGCGCACCTCGGTCCGCAGGCCTCTGCAGCTGCGAGCGCGCAAGTGGTGGTGGCCGATGGTGTCGAGATCATTGATGCAGACGCTCCGCTGGCGACCGTGATGTCGCCGCTGTCAGCTTTCCTGTCGCACGCTTCGCTGGAAGCCGGCGACAACCAGGCGCAGGAAGGCCAGGATGCGCTGCAATTGATGACTGTGCACTCGGCCAAGGGTCTGGAATTCGACAACGTCTTCATCACCGGCCTGGAAGAAGGCCTGTTCCCGCACGAGAGCAGCTCGAAGGAAGAAGGCGGCGTGGAAGAGGAGCGTCGCCTGATGTACGTCGCGATCACGCGCGCGCGCAAGCGGCTGTACATGTCGTTCTGCCAGACCCGCATGCTGCACGGCCAGACGCGCTACAACATGAAGTCTCGCTTCTTCGACGAACTGCCGGAGGAATCGTTGAAGTGGTTGACGGCGCGCGTGCAGAACAACTGGTTCTCTACCGGCTCGCGCAAGTCGGCGTGGGATGAAATGCCTTCCGTGCCAAGCGCGGACAACCGCCTGGCTGCACGCATGAACGAGCGCTCCGGTGCATCCGGCGGCTGGCGCATCGGCGAGTCGGTCGCTCACGCCAAGTTCGGCGAAGGCGTAATCGTCAACCTCGAAGGCAGCGGCGCCAACTGCCGCGCGCAAATCAACTTCGGCTCCTTCGGCATGAAGGTGCTCGACCTCTCGGTCGCCAAGCTGGAACGGCTCTGATGCCGGCTCGGGCGGAAGTGCTCGCATTTCCGCCCACTACTTCACCGCGCTAACTCTTTGAGCGAAATCTAATCCCCGGGTGCCCATAGCTGTTCTCGAAACACAGGTCGCCATCGTTATGCATTTTTGCATAGGATAAACGCGATTATTTGGAATTTTCATGCAATGAGGCATAGCCTACAGTGGACGCCATCGTTACTGACATTCCCACGGAGGCTACACATGGAAACCCTATTGATCCCTGCTTCGCTCCTAGCCGGCGGCCTGCTCGCCGTGCAGGCGGGCGCCAATGCGCAACTGTCCAAAGCAACCGGCAGTCCTTTTGCGGCAACCACGCTGCAGCTCTCGGTCGGCACGCTTGCGCTGCTGGTGCTTGCCTCGCTCACTGGAACATTGACCGCCGTCGCTGCCCTCCCCAGCGTGCCTTGGTGGCATGCGGTCGGCGGCGTGGCGAGCGCCTTCTATGTCGTCTCCACCATCCTGCTGTTTCCTCGCCTAGGCGCGATCGTATCGGTTGGCCTGTTCATTGCGGGCCAGATGCTGGCGTCATTTGCGCTTGATGTCACCGGACTGGCGGGCGGCACGCCGCGCACAATCGATGCGCCGCTTGCCATCGGCATGCTGGCCATCCTGGCAGGTGCCGCCATCATCGTGAAGGGGCAGTCGGGCCAGCAGTCGCAGCCTGGCGCGGGCAAGGCTGGCTGGATTGTCCTGGCGCTGCTGGCCGGGGCGGTCCTTCCGATGCAGGGCGTGGTGAACGGTTTGCTGCGGCATGACCTTGGTGCACCGTTCGTGGTCGGCGCCGTGAGCTTTCTCGTCGCCACCCTGGCGATGACGGTGACGCTGCTGTTCTCGGCCACGGTACTGCGCGCACCGGCGCCCACGCTGCAAGGACTGCCTGCCATGCCCTGGTGGGGTTGGCTGGGCGGCTTCGCCGGCGCGATCTATGTGACCACCGTTTTCACCGCAATCCCGGTCATCGGCGCTTCGGCGGCAGTCGGCTTGACGGTGGCAGGACAGCAAGTGGCGTCAGTTTTCGTCGACCGTCATGGCTGGTTCCGGCTGCCGCAGCGTGATGTTTCCGCACTGCGCTTGACGGGCGTCGTGCTGCTGCTGGCCGGTGTGGCAGTCATCAAGCTACTGTGAGAGACCCCAGCCCCACCAGGTATAGTGGTATTCGCGCTCCTCGACCTTGAAGGCAGTTCCGCAAACAGAGCATGAACACCGGTAAAAGTCGACCCAGTTGCCTTCGAGGTAGGTGACTCCTTCGATGCGCACATTCCCTGCGGCTTGCTCCTGATTCGGGTCGAACATCAGGTATTCGGGATAAAGGCGGCACAGGCACCCCTCCCCGTCACGGTGAAAACGCAGCTTTCGAAGGGCAAACTGCAGGTGTTTATCGTTGGGGAACACCACGCCCCCAAGCGAGAGCTTCTTCGTGCTGGCCGTGATCTCGTCGAGAATCGAAGCGAGTGCGTCCAGTTCGGCGCTGTCGCGCAGCTTGATAATCGCGCATGCACTCGACCAGACCCTGGTCGCATCGCCCGACAGGATATCGTCTTTAAGTTTGCTCATTCCCTAGCATTTGCTCGCGGTTCATCGTGCCTGCATTGTACTGAATGCAGGATTTTCGCCACATCTTGTCGGGAAACCGCCAAGTTGGGGGCCCGGGCCTTGAAGGCGCTCCTGAAGATGCGAATATGCGCTTCATGCAAACCAAAGGAGCAATGATGAACACGCAAAACGAGCTTGCTGCTATCAACCAGAAGATCCTCGCCGACGGCGAGTCCCTGCCGCTGGTGCAGTTAAAAGACGGCAGCAAGGTACAAACCGGCACCGTCGCAACAATGCTGCGCAACATCGAGTTATACAACGCCGGCGAGCGTGGCGAGATTGAGAAAGAACTCGCGGCGGCCATCCCGACCGTCGCCCAGGTCGGGCTGTTCGACCTGTTCCCCCCGGAAGAATGGATTGCAGGGGACAACCAGGGGCGCCGTCTGGTCGGCACCCTGGCGGCGCAGTACTTTGCCTGAGCGCTGTGCGCACCGTTGCCAGTGACGGACGTCCAGATATTTTTACTGCACGCCTGCCGCGGGGCCGCTGATGCGCACCGGCGCCCGGTATCCGCCCGGCTTGTCGCCCAGCGGCGCCGCGCCCGACAGCATGGTCTGCATGCCCGGGGTGAAGAAGGTGTAGGGATAGCCTGCCGCCTTGGCGCTGACCGCATCCAGGCGTTCGCGCAATTGCGCCGGCAAGTCGAAGTCCAGCGCTCCGAGATTGTCCTGCAACTGCGCCAGCCTGGTCGCACCCACCATCACGGTTGCGACGCCCGGACGGTTGGCCACCCAGTTCACCGCCACCTGCGCCATGCTGCGGCCCACCTCGTTCGTCACCTTTTCCAACTCCGCCACGATGGCGAAATTGCGCTCGTTGAATTTGGCGAAGGCCGGGTTGTTCGAGCCGCTCATGGTTTGCAGGCGCCCTTCGCCGAACTGACCGCCGGTGCTGGGCTTGTACTTGCCGGACAACAGGCCGCTGGCCAGCGGGCTCCAGACCATCACGCCCATGCCATGCCGCGTGCCCAGCGGGATGTATTCGTCTTCAATGGCGCGCTCCACCAGCGAGTATTCCATCTGCAGCGCGGACAATGCTTCGTAGCCGCGCAGTTCGGCGATCGTTTGCATGCGGCTGGCATACCAGGCCGGCACGTTCGACAGGCCGATGTGGCGCACCTTGCCAGCGCGTACCGCATCGTCCAGCGTGCGCAGCACCTCTTCCGGCTGCGTCACCATGTCCCAGGCGTGCACCAGGTACAGGTCGACGTAATCGGTGTCCAGGCGCTGCAGCGAACCTTCCAGCGCGCGCATCAAATGTTTGCGGCCATTGCCGCCCGCGTTCGGGTTGGATGGATCGCTGCTGTAGGACGCCTTGGTGGCCAGCACGATCTTGTCGCGCAGGCCGCTATCGCGCACGAACTCGCCGACCCAGCGTTCCGATTCGCCATTGGTGTACAGGTCGGCCGTATCGACCAGGTTGCCACCGGCCTCGGTGTACGTCATGAATTGCTCGCGCGCGCTGGCCTTGTCGGCGCCCCAGCCCCAGTCGGTGCCGAAGGTCATGGTGCCAAGCGCCAGGCGCGACACGCGCAAGCCGGAATTACCGAGGGTGTAATACTGTTTGAGGGACATGCTTTCTCCATGGTGGTTTGTTGACAATGAGGAAATGCAAAATCAACAATACCATGGAAATGAAAGTCGGGGTCAGGTCTGGCAATCCGCCATCTTTTTCGCATGGCGAAAAAGATGGCGGATTGCCAGACCTGACCCCGACTTTTATTACATAAGCGGCTTGGCGCTGCCGTTGCCGATGGCTTCGTCGATCAGGGCGCGCGAGGCTTTGTCGGCTTCACGCGACAGGCGGCCCTGTTCGCGTCCCAGCTCGCCCATTTTGCGGCCCATTTCGGCCAGGGGCCGGGACGCTTCGGCGATGCGGGCGTGCATGGCGGCCATTGGCGCCTGGCGTGCTGCCAGCGCGGCATGGCGGGCGCCGATCTCACTGCCGCGGCGCGCCATCTCTTCCGACAGCGGCTCCATCTGCTTGCGCAAGCCTTCCAGGTCGCGTTCGAGCTGGGCGCGGGTCTTGTCGTCGGCCATTTCCATTTTGCGGCTGGCTTTTTCCATGGCGCGGGCGATGCGTTCCTGCTGGCGCGCGGGCAGCTCCATCTGGCGCTCCAGCTCGCGCTCGATCGCTTGCTGCTCTTTGCTGCCCATGGCGGCTTCGGCTTCTTTTGCGATCTTGTCGCTCATGGCTTCTACCTGCTTGCCCTGGACGTCCATCAACTTGCCCTGCTCTTCCATGAGCTTGCCGTGTGCTTCGGCTGGCTTCCACAACTCACGCACCTTGCCCAGCAGGGCCGGGTCCTGGATGACATAGGACTTGCCATCCTTGCGCACGTAGATGAATTCGCCCTTGGTTTCCTGGTGCAGCTTGCGCAGCGCAGCCAGGTCGCTGGGGGCGCCGTGGAAGTTGGTCACCGATAGCTTCTGGTTGTTGTCACGCACATAGGCGTAGGCGCTGCGACTGCCGTCATCGATGGAGAAGTAGTTGTGGCTCTCGATATCCCGCAGCTCTTTCGGCAGCTTTGGCGGTTTCGGCGGCTTGGGCGGAACCAGGACTGCAGCCATCGGCGCTGGCGGAGCTGGCGGCGCGGGCTCGACGTCGTGCTGGTCGTCGGCATCGGTGACGTGCATTGCCACGGCGGGCGCTGGTGCCGCAACAGCGCTGGCGGCGGGGAGCGATACTGCCTGCGGCATGGCGTGGGCATACAAGGCGGCGCAGGCAGCAAAAATTCCTAGTAGTGGGGTCGCCATCTTCCAGCTCAGTGGCTGTGCATCGGGACGGATCAGGCGTTTGATTCGGGACATGAGGTCTCCTCCGTTTGCCGCGGGAACGGCAAAGTGATTGGTGGTGAACTGGAATTTATCCAGCTCGGAAAGTGCAAGTGCCAGGCGCCGCGGTTCGCCGAGCGTGCTTGCTGCTAAGTCGTCTGCTATCTGTTCACGTTCGCGGCGGATGCATTGCGACAGCATCCATACGCTGGGGTGGTAGAACAGGAAAATCTCGATGCCGCTCTGGACCAGGTTGACCAGGTAGTCGTGGCGGCGCACATGCGCCAGCTCGTGGGCCAGCAACGCTTCCAGCAAGTCGGGCGGCAGGCCGCTGACCAGCGAGGCTGGCAGCAGCACGATCGGCCGCAGGATGCCGGCTGTGATCGGGCCTTCCAGCGCATCGTCGGATACGCCAAGGCGCACCGGGCGGCGAATGCCCATGCGCTGCGCCAGTGCGGTGGCGCGCGCCTGCCAGGTGGCGTCGGCGTGGTAATGGTTCGGCAGGGTGCGGGTGCGCACCCACTGCAGGCCGAGCGACAGGCGCAGCGTCATCAGAGCGGCGCCGGCGGCCCACAGCAGCACCAGCCAGGGCATCTGGCGGCGCAGCAGGTATTCCCAGGAGGCCATGGCGTCGACGTCGACCAAGGCGGTTTCGGCGCCCTGCCCATCGGCTGCGCCGGGGATGGCGGCAATGGCGGCGGTTTCCAGCGGCGCCGGCAGCACGTAGCCGGTGTCGGCGGCATCGGCCAGGCGCCAGGCGAAGTTGGCCAGCGGGAGCGCTGCGCACATGAACAAGGCGATACACGCGACCAGGTAGCGCGCCTGCGGGCGGGCGTTGCGCAAGGCATGCAGCAGCAGTGCCGCGACGCAGCCGATCAGCAAGCCTTGCCACAGGAAGTGCAGCAATGACCAGCCCAGGGCTGGAATGACGGCGTTCAGCAGGTTGCTCATGGCGGGCGGCTCCGGTTTGATGGTGTCCTTGCAAACTAGATTAAATGATCTAGAACTTCGTGTCTAGAACTTTTTGTCTAGATCGGGATGCAAGTGCTCTGGAGCCAATGTAGCCGCGCGCTGCCACGGCAGCATGCGAAGTGCGACAGAATGCAGATTTGTTGTTCCAGGATGCTTAAAACCGGTAACCCTGGGTCAGACCCGAGGGCCTGACCCAACCGGCCAAAGCCGCGGACTGTAGAGGTTTAGTAGACGACCACGGAGCGGATCGATTCGCCGCGTTCCATCAGGTCAAAGCCTTCGTTGATGCGATCGAGCGGCAGGGTGTGGGTGATCAGCTCATCGATCTTGAGCTTGCCTTCCATATACCAGTCGACGATCTTCGGCACGTCGGTGCGGCCGCGCGCTCCGCCGAAAGCAGAGCCCAGCCAATGGCGCCCGGTGACCAGCTGGAACGGACGGGTGGAGATCTCCTGCCCTGCCGCCGCCACGCCGATCACGATCGACTTGCCCCAGCCTTTGTGGCAGCACTCGAGCGCCTGGCGCATCAGCTGCGTATTGCCGACGCATTCGAAGCTGTAGTCGGCGCCGCCATCGGTCAGCTGCACAATGGCGTCCACCACGTTCTCCACGTCGCGCGGGTTGATGAAGTGGGTCATGCCGAACTGGCGCGCCATCGCTTCGCGCGCCGGGTTGATGTCGATGCCGATGATCTTGTCGGCGCCGACCATCTTCGCCGCCTGGATCACGTTCAGGCCGATGCCGCCCAGGCCGAACACCACGACGTTGGCGCCCGCTTCAACCTTGGCGGTGAACAGCACGGCGCCGACGCCGGTGGTCACGCCGCAGCCGATGTAGCACACCTTGTCGAACGGCGCGTCGGGGCGGATCTTGGCCAGCGCAATCTCCGGCACCACGATGTAGTTGGAGAAGGTGGACGTGCCCATGTAGTGGAACAGCGGCTTGCCGTCCAGCGAGAAGCGGCTGGAGCCGTCCGGCATCAGGCCCTTGCCCTGGGTGGCGCGGATCGCCTGGCACAGGTTGGTCTTGCGCGACAGGCAGAATTTGCACTGGCGGCATTCCGGCGTGTACAGCGGGATGACGTGGTCGTCCTTCCTGAGCGATGTGACGCCCGGCCCGACGTCTACCACCACGCCTGCGCCTTCATGGCCGAGGATGGCCGGGAACAGCCCTTCCGGATCGGCGCCGGACAGCGTGTAGTGGTCGGTGTGGCAAATGCCGGAGGCCTTGATCTCCACCAGTACTTCGCCCGCGCGTGGCCCGTCCAGGTCCACTTCTTCAATGGTCAGGGGCGCGCCCGCCTTCCATGCAACTGCTGCTCTCGTCTTCATCCCGGTACTCCGAATGTGATAAAGACGACAGCATAGCCTAACTCCTCACCGCCAGCATGGACTCCAGCCCCAGCATGTGCGACACGGTGCGCCACAACTGGCGCGGCGAAGTCCAGGGCTTGGGCAGGAAGGCGTGGGCCTGGTGGTGCAGCATCGGCTGGCTGGCCGAATACAGCAGCACCGGAATGTCTTGCTCGGCCTGGCGCATGGAGCGGATCAGGGCGTGGCCATCGCCGTCGGGCAGGTCGGGATCGATCACCAGCAACGCGAATTCGCCTTGCTGCAACTGGCTTTGCGCCTGGTCGAAGCTGGCGGCATGCACCACGTGGATTTCGGGCGCCAGCAAGGTCGCCAGGACCACGGCGCTATCTTCATCGTGATCGACGTGCAGCACCCGTGGCGCCGGATGCAAATCAAATGACATGTTCATGAAGCGTTTCTCCGCACTGCAGGGAATGGTCGGCGGAGCTGGGCCGAAGGATATTGCCGGGCCGCGAAGGAGTGGCGGCCGCTGAAGGGTGTTGCGGCGGGCGAGTCGGGGCCCACCGCAATAGTCTAATGCAAGAAGATGGCCGGCGGAAAGTCTTATTTTTTCAGGCGTGCGTTAAACGCTGCATGCAAGCCGTTCAACATTTCCTCCGCAGCCAGCAACTGGTCGGCCACTTCATTGATCTTGCGCCGGCTGGAGCGGGCGTGGTCGCGCAGTACTTCGAAGGCGGTGTTGCGGTCGGTCTGGTACTTGCACATCAACAGGCCGACGGCCAGGCTGGTCTCGCGGCCGGCCGCCAGCGCCGCGTTGAGGTTGATCTCGGTGCGCCGCAACTGGCGGATTTCGTCCGCGCGCGCCAGGCCGGCCTCGAAGGCCGGCATCAGGTGGTGCTCGTCGACAGGTTTCACCACGAAACCCACGGCGCCGTAGGCGGCTGCCTGCTTGCCGGCGTCAGCGTCGCCGCGGCCGGACAGGAACATGAAAGGCACCGTGGTGTTGCGGTTCAGCTGCTTGGCCAGCTCCAGGCCCGACATGCCCGGCATGTGGATGTCGAGCAGGGCCAGGTCGGGTTCGCGCTCGGCGATCAGGGACAAGGCCTGGTCCGACGAATGCGCCAGCATGGTGTCGTAGCCGGCGCGGGCTAGCAATTCGCCCAGGAACTCGGTCAGGATCTTGTCATCATCGACGATCAGGATCAGGCGCTTTGGCGGAGTCTGGGAGTTCATCGGCGTCAACCTTATGGTTATGCTAATGGACAAATTATAGACTGAAACTCCCGCACTGCCGCCGCTACATCTTCGGCCAGGTAGACGCTGGTGATAACCGCTACCAGCTGCGCCCCCTCGGCCACCAGCGGCGCGGCATTCTGCGGCGTCATGCCGCCGATGACGCACAGCGGCACGCTGATCACCTCGCGCGCATGGCGCAGGACGGAAGGCTGGGTGGTGACGGCGTACTGCTTCACCTTCGATGGATAAAAGCCGCCGAACGCCACATAGCTGGCGCCGGCCGCCTGTGCCGCCTGGGCGCGCGCCAGCTCGCCGTAGCAGGAAGCGCCAATCAGCTTGTTGGGGCCGAGCGAAGCGCGCACCTCGGCCAGCGGTGCATCAGTGCCGCCGAGGTGCACGCCGTCGGCGCCCAGTTCGCGGCACAGCGCCACGTGGTCGTTGACCAGGAAAGGCACGCTGTACTTGTGGCACAGTTCGCGCAGCGCCCCGCCCTGCTCGCGCCGCAGGGCGGCACTGGCGTCCTTGTGGCGGTACTGCAGCAGCGCGACGCCGGCGCGCAGGGCCTGCTCGGTGACCTCGAGCAGCTTGTCGGTGTCGTCCCAATTCGGGGTCACCAGGTAAAGTCCTTGCATTATTTCTCCTTATCGCTGCGGAATGCGCTGGCCGGGTGCGATCGCATATGAGGCGGCCAGTGCGCGCTGGGTGTAGCCTTGCGCCTTGGTTAATGCTTGTGCCATGGTATTGCCCAGCGCCAGCAGGGCTGCCGTGGCGGCGGCCAGCGTGCATCCGCTGCCGTGGAAGCCGCCGGGCAGGCGCGGCCAGCTCCAGTTCTGCTGGCGGTCCGGCCCGAGCCAGCGGTTGACCACCACGTCGCTGTCTTCGTCGTGGCCGCCGGTCACCAGCACGTGGGTGCAGCCCAGGGCGCGCAGCGCGCGGGCATGGGCCAGTGCATTGCCATGGGCAGTGCCATGCCATGCCCGCGGCACGCCAGGCGCCGCGCGGGCGGGCACTTCGCCACGCTCCGGGCCGGGTTCATCGTACGGTTCCGCGCTGCCAGCAACCGGCGCGGCGGCCATGGAGGCCATCATGGACTCCGCCGCGGCGCCCACGCGAACGGGAGCGCGATAGCGCGCCGCGTTGCCAGCCAGGGCTGCCGCCTCCGGTCCATTCGGCGTGATCAGCGTTGCCAGCGGCAGCAAGGGCGCCAGCGCCTGCACCGCATCGTCGCGGCCCAGCGCATCTCCGTGACCGCTGCGCAGCACGGGATCGAGCACCACCGGCGGATCGCTGTACAGCCGCTGCGCCCAGCCCGGCGCCGCGCCGGCTGCCGCGCGATGCGTGGCGCGCAGCTCGCCGATCAGCATGGCGATGGCCTGCGCGTTTTCCGCGCTGCCCGGAATGCCGATCTTCACCGCCGCCACCGGCACCTGCGCCAGCAGCGCGCGCGCCTGCTGCAGCACAACATCCGCAGCCACCGGCATCACCGCATGCACGCGGTTATTGTCCTGCACCGTGATGGCAGTCAGCACCGGCAGCGCATGCGCCCCCATCGCGGTGATGGCCTGGATATCGGCCGCCATGCCGGCGCCGCCCGAAGGATCGGCGCCGGAAAACACCAGCACGCAGGGCCGGTCGCTCATGCGAGCCTCCCCGCCGTCGGCGACGAAGGCGAGGCGGCGAAACGGCGCGGCATGCGGCCTGCCAGGAAGGCTTCACGGCCGGCCTGCACGCCCAGCTTCATGGCGCGCGCCATGCGTACCGGGTCGCCGGCAGCGGCGATGGCGGTGTTCATCAGCACGCCGTCGCAACCGAGCTCCATGGCAATCGCTGCATCGGAGGCGGTGCCGACGCCGGCATCGACCAGCACCGGCACCTTCGACTGTTCGATGATCAGCGACAGGTTCCACGGATTCAGGATGCCCATGCCGGAGCCGATCAGCGACGCCAGCGGCATCACCGCGCAGCAGCCGATGTCTTCCAGCATGCGCGCCTGGATCGGGTCGTCGCTGCAGTAGACCATGACGTCGAAGCCGTCCTTCACCAGTTCGCGCGCCGCGACCAGGGTTTCCGGCATGTTCGGGAACAGGGTCTTCTCGTCGCCCAGCACTTCCAGCTTGACCAGCTTGTGGCCGTTCAGCAGCTCGCGCGCCATCTGCAGCGTGTACACGGCGTCCTGCGCCGTGTAGCAGCCGGCCGTATTCGGCAGGATGGTGAATTCGTGCGGCGGCACATGGTCCAGCAGGCTGGGCGCTTGCGGGTCCTGGCCGATGTTGACGCGGCGGATCGCCACCGTAATGATTTCCGCGCCCGCCGCCAGCGTGGCTTCGCGGGTCTGCGGCAGGTCCTTGTACTTGCCGCTGCCGACCAGCAGGCGCGAGTTGTATTCCTTGCCTGCGATAACCAATGGTTTGTCTTGCATTTGCAGTCTCCCCTTTTTAGCCCCCGCCGATGGCGCGGACGATGTCTACTTTATCGTTGTGGTTGAGCGCGACCTGCGGCCAGCGCTGGCGCGGGACTACCTGGCGGTTGACCGCCAGCGCCAGCGCCTGGCCGGTCAGCTCGAGCGAATCGATCAGCTGGTCCAGCGTCTGCTGCGGCGGCACCGCATGCGCGGCGCCATTCAGTTCAATCTCGATCATGCTTGCTCGCGGTAGATGTTCGCGCCGCCCTTGACGAACTCGATCGATTTTTCCTGCATGCCCTTGGCAGCGAAGTCGCGCACTTCCTGCGTGATCTTCATCGAGCAGAAATGCGGGCCGCACATGGAGCAGAAGTGCGCCACCTTGGCCGAATCCTTCGGCAGGGTCTCGTCGTGGAATTCGCGCGCGCGGTCCGGGTCCAGGCCCAGGTTGAACTGGTCTTCCCAGCGGAATTCAAAGCGCGCCAGCGACAGCGCGTTGTCGCGGATCTGCGCGCCCGGATGGCCCTTCGCCAGGTCCGCCGCGTGAGCCGCGATCTTGTAGGTGATGATGCCTTCCTTGACGTCGGCCTTGTTCGGCAGGCCCAGGTGCTCCTTCGGCGTCACGTAGCACAGCATGGCGGTGCCGTACCAGCCGATCTGCGCGGCGCCGATGCCGGAGGTGATGTGGTCGTAGCCCGGCGCGATATCGGTGGTCAACGGGCCCAGGGTGTAGAACGGCGCCTCGCTGCACTGTTCCAGCTGCAGGTCCATGTTCTCCTTGATGAGCTGCATCGGCACGTGGCCAGGGCCTTCGATCATCACCTGCACGTCGTGCTTCCAGGCGATTTGCGTCAGTTCGCCCAGGGTTTTCAGCTCGCCCAGCTGCGCCGCATCGTTGGCATCCCACACCGAGCCGGGACGCAAGCCGTCGCCCAGCGAGAAGCTCACGTCGTAGGCCTTCATGATTTCGCAGATCTCTTCGAAGTGCGTGTACAGGAAGTTTTCCTGATGGTGCGCCAGGCACCACTTGGCCATGATCGAACCGCCGCGCGACACGATGCCGGTCATGCGGTTGGCCGTCAGCGGCACGTAGCGCAGCAGCACGCCGGCGTGGATGGTGAAGTAGTCGACGCCCTGCTCCGCCTGTTCGATCAGGGTGTCGCGGAAGATTTCCCAGGTCAGGTCTTCGGCCTTGCCGTTCACCTTTTCCAGCGCCTGGTAGATTGGCACGGTGCCGATCGGCACCGGCGAGTTGCGCACGATCCACTCGCGCGTTTCGTGGATATGCTTGCCGGTGGACAGGTCCATCACGGTGTCGCCGCCCCAGCGGATGGCCCAGGTCATCTTCTCCACTTCCTCCCCGATCGAGGAGGTGACGGCGGAGTTGCCGATATTGGCGTTGATCTTGACCAGGAAATTGCGGCCAATGATCATCGGCTCCAGTTCCGGGTGGTTGATGTTGGCTGGGATGATGGCGCGGCCGCGGGCAATTTCCTGGCGCACGAATTCCGGCGTGATCTCCTCAGGGATGGCGGCGCCGAACGATTCGCCACGGTGCTGGCGGCCCAGCAGGTCGGCCATGCGCTGGCCCTTCTCGCCCTGGGCACGCAGGCCGGCCAGGTATTCCTTGCGGCGCAGGTTTTCGCGGATCGCCACGTATTCCATTTCCGGCGTGACGATGCCCTGGCGCGCGTAGTGCATCTGCGTTACGTTGCGGCCGGCCTGGGCGCGGCGCGGCTGGCGGTGCAGCTCGAAGCGCAGCGCGTCGAGCTTTTGGTCGGCCAGGCGCAGGCGGCCGTAATCGGAAGTCGGGCCGGCCAGCAATTCGGTGTCGTCGCGCTCGGCGATCCAGGCGGCGCGCGGCGTGCCCAAACCCTTGCGAATGTCGATGGTGGCGTCCGGATCGCTGTACGGGCCGGAGCAATCGTACACGGTGACCGGTGCGTTGTCGCCGGACAGGCTGATTTCGCGCATCGGCACGCGCAGGTCCGGGCGGCTACCGGTAACATAGATCTTGCGGGAATTCGGCAGCGGGGTAACGGCTGCGGAGTCGACCTCGGCCTGGGCGGCGAGGAAGGTTGGATTGGCGTTCATTTTGGCTCCTTTGTTGGCGCAGGAGCCAGCAAAGGAGGTTAGGTTGCGCTTGCGGTTGCGCCGTGTAGGCGCAGCCGCTGCGTATCCTGAAGCTTCCCTTCGCTGGCATTATCCAGATCAGGTTCGGAGGGTATTTCTCACCCGCGCACCCGGTATCGAACCGCGCGCACAGGACCCCTAGCGTGTGCCACCTTTCGGCAGCGAGCGGATTATATCTATAATCGGTGCGCATTAAAAGGAGACCGGATGCGATATGTAGTATTCCTGGCAGCGATGGCTGCGCAGGCCGCCATGGCGGCGCCAGGCGCCGATGCGCGCGCCCCAACGCTGGCCGAGCAGCGCTCGTTCGAACAGTTCATGCAGCGCACCGCGCCGGGCGCGCCCGTTCCGCCGCTGCGCATTGAGCGCGGACACGATGGAAGAAAATGGATTGCCAGCGCTAGCAGCGACGCGCCGCCGGTGCGCCTGGTGCTGCCGCTGTGCCGCGTCACGCGCACCCGCTACGCACAGCAGGCCGACGACAGCTGGAGCGCCGACAGCAGCCAGCATGTCTGGATTCACCACACCACCAGCTGCGGCACGCCGCCGGCCACGATGGTCGAACTGCGCGCGCCACTGCCCGAGATCGACATGCTGCGCCTGATCCAGGCCCAGGGCGAACTGCTGCAGCGCGCTCGCCTGCTCATGGCCGGCAACACCAGTTGCGCACCAACGCGCTCGCGCAATTTCCAGTTGCGCGCACTGGGCCGCAGTCCCGATGGCATGTTCCTGCTTGCTTACGAAAGCGATATCGGCAGCAAGGTAGACGTGACGGTGCGGCCGTCGCGCGCGGAGCTCACCGCGTGGAATGTCAACTGCCCATAGGAGTGCGGGATGGCTGTGTTGCCATGCGCCAACACAAGGCGGAACCGCTCAGTTACTTGCCATCTGCAAGTGTAACAATTCGTTACTATGTGCGTAATCGCACATAGCGTTTTTCCTCTCGGTTCCGATAATGGAAGAGCACCAATAACTACTTCGAGAGGCAACACCATGAACTCCAAAGTCTCCCTGCTTCCACTCGCACTGACATCCCTCTTGCTCTCGGCCTGCGGCGGCGGTGGCGGCGGCGACGCCCCGCCGGTCCAGACCATGGGCACCCTGGGCGTGTCGATTACCGACGCACCGGCCTGCGGCTTCGATGCCGTCAACGTGACGGTCAACAAAGTACGCGTCAACACAAGCGCGACCGCCAGCGACACCGACAGCGGCTGGACCGACATCACCCTGTCGCCCGGCAAGAAAATCAACCTGCTGAACCTGACCAACGGCACCCTGGATGCACTGGGCCAGACCTCGTTGGCAGCAGGCCGCTACAACCAGGTGCGCCTGGTACTGGACCCGAACACCGGCAACGCGACTGCCAACTCCGTGGTCCTCAGCGGCACCACCACCGAGATCTCGCTCGACACCCCGAGCGCGGTCCAGTCCGGCATCAAGATGAATGCCGACTTCACCGTGGAAGCGGGCCAGCGCTACGACCTGGTGATGGATTTCGACGCCTGCAAATCCATCGTCACCAAGGGCAATGGCAAGTACGCGCTGAAACCGGTCGTTAAAGTGATCCCGACTGCACTGAACGGCATCAGCGGCTTCGTTGCCACGTCGACGCTGTCCGACGGCGTCACCGTCAGCGCCCAGCAAAACGGCGCCGTGGTGGCGGCGACGGTGCCAAGCGCCACCGGTGAATTCGTGCTGCCACGCCTGCCTCTCGGTAACTACGACGTGGTGATCACCTCCAACACCCACGCGGCCTACGTGGTGGGCGGCGTGCCAGTGACCTCCACCACCGGCATGGTCCCGATCAGCACCACCGGCGCGCCCTTCACCCTGGCCAACACCAGCCTGATGGGCTCGATCAGCGGCACCGCGACGCTGACCCCGGCCAGCGCCACGGAATCGGCCCTGGTCTCGGCCAAGCAAGCCATTACCGGCGGCCCGACCGTCACCCTGCGTTACACCAATGCGGACCTGGCCACCGGCGCCTACAGCATCACCAAGCTGCCGCTGGCCGCGCCGCAGTACGCCGCCTATAGCGCCACCCTGCCGCTGGCATTCTCCAGCGCAGGCACGATCCCGGCAACCGGCATGTACAAGGTGGATGCCTCCGCCACCGGCTACACCACGCTGTCCAACGCGGCGGTCGACATCAATGTCGCCAACGCGGTCAACGTGAACTTCAACCTGGTGCCTTAAGCACCTGCGTCGGCTCCGCCGACGCGACGGCCCCGGCCCCGCCACTGGCGGCAGCCGGGGCTTTTTTCATGCGTCGTGCCGCAGCAACGCAACAGGCTTGCGCAGGCGCGCTTTTCCGCGGTATCCTGAATTATTCAATCGATCGATTTAATAAAAAGGGAGCCGCAGTGCGCGCAGGCAGGAACCATGTCCGGATCGGCGGTGCAGCAGGCTTCTGGGGCGACAGCGCCCTCGGCCCGCGCCAGCTGCTCGATGGCGGCGACCTCGATTACCTGGTTTTCGATTACCTGGCCGAGCTGACCATGTCGCTGCTGGCGGCAGCGCGCCGCAAGCAGCCCGGACTCGGTTACGCCACCGACTTCATCGACGTCATGCGCGACGTGCTGGGCGACGCCCTGGCGCGCCGCGTACGCATCGTCGCCAACGCCGGCGGCATCAACCCTCAAGGCTGCGCGGCAGCACTGCTCGCGCTGGCGGCGGAACAGGGGCTGGAGCCGCGCATCGCCGTGGTCGAAGGCGACGATGTATCTGCCCTGCTGCCCGCCCTGCATGCGGAAGGCATCGAGCTGCCGGCCACGGTGCTGAGCGCAAACGCCTACCTCGGCGCGCTGCCGATCAAGGCCGCGCTGGATGCACGCGCCGACGTGGTGATCACCGGCCGCTGCGTCGACAGCGCGGTGACACTGGGCGCCCTGATGCACGAATTCGGCTGGGCGCCCGACGACTACGACCGGTTAGCCGCCGGCAGCCTGGCCGGGCACCTGATCGAATGCGGCTGCCAGGGCAGCGGCGGCCTGTTCACCGACTGGGAGCAGGTGCCCGATTGGGCCAACAGCGGCTATCCGGTAGTGGAATGCCGCGCCGACGGCAGCTTCGTGCTGGGCAAGCCGGAAGGCACCGGCGGCCTGGTGACCCCGGCCGTAGCGGCCGAGCAGTTGCTGTACGAGATTGGCGATCCCTCGCGCTACCTGCTGCCCGACGTTGTATGCGACTTCACCGCCGTCACCCTGCAAGCCGAAGGCCCGCAGCGCGTGCTGGTGCAAGGTGCGCGCGGCCAGGCGCCAACGCCGACTTACAAAGTCAGCGCCACCTATGCCGACGGCTTCCGCAGTGCTGCGCAACTGACTGTGGTCGGCCACGAAGCGGGGCGCAAGGCGCGCCGCAGCGCCGAAGCGATCCTGGCGCGCACGCGGGCGATGTTCGCGCGCGCCGGCCTGGGCGACTATTCGGCAACCCATATCGATGTATTGGGCGCGAAGGAAGGCTTCGGCCAGGCAGTAATGTGGTTGGCGGTAGCGCACCCGCAGCGCGCCGCGCTTGAAATCTTCGCGCGCGAGATCGCCCCGGCCGGCACCTCCTGGGGCCCCGGCACTACCGGCTTCGGCGGCCGACCTGCCGTCTCGCCCGCCATCAAACAGTTTTCCTTCCTGCTCGACAAAACTCGCCTGGCACCGACCGTCCACCTGCCCGACGGCACGGCCCAGCCCGTGCCACACCCTGGGGTCATCACGGGGACGCCGAGTCCCCAAGAGGGACACGGCCTCGAGCATAGCGGCCCTGCACGGCAGAGCTCGTGTCACACCCTGGGGTCACACCCCAAGTGTGACACGAGCCCAACTGGAGAGGGGTGGCGCGTGGTGCCGCTGATCGAGCTGGCTTGGGCGCGTAGCGGGGATAAGGGGGATACCTCGAATATCGGCGTGATCGCGCGCCATCCGGACGACCTGCCTTTGCTCCGTGAGCAGCTCACGCCGGATGCGGTGGCGGCGTACCTGGCCGACAAGGTGCGCGGTGCGGTGACGCGCTATGAGCTGCCTGGAATTCATGCTCTTAACTTCGTGTGCGAACAGGCTCTGGGCGGCGGCGGGATGGCGTCGCTGCGCCATGACCCGCTCGGCAAAGGCATGGCGCAGTGGCTGCTGGCGATGCCGGTTGCGGTGCCGCCCAACTTTACCAGCCGGAGGACATGATGGAAGAGGCACTGCGCGCCACGGTGCGACGTTTCGTCGAGCAGGAGCTGCGGCCACACGTCAACGACTGGGAGGAGGCAGGCACCTTCCCTCGCGCACTGTACAAACAGGCTGGCGAGCTTGGGCTGCTGGCCCTGGGCTTTCCGGAACCGGAGGGCGGCATTCCAGCCAGCTATCGCCAGCTGCAGGTGCTGAACGAGGAACTGTGCCGCACCGGCTGCGGCGGCTTGCTGGCTTCCCTGTTCAGCCACCGCATCGGCGCGCCGCCCATCGTGCATGGCGGTTCGGCGGCACTGCGGGCGCGTGTGCTGCCCGGCATATTTGCCGGCGAGAAGATCAGCGCCCTGGCGGTGACGGAACCGGGCGGCGGCTCCGACGTGGCCAGCCTGGCGACTACGGCCGTGCGCGATGGCGACCATTACATCGTCAATGGCAGCAAGACCTTCATTACCTCGGGCATGCGCGCGGACTGGATTACGGTGGCTGTGCGCACCGGCGGTGCTGGCGCCTCTGGCATCAGCGCCCTGCTGGTGCCCGGCGACACGCCCAGCCTGGCGCGCACCCCGCTGAAGAAAATGGGCTGGTGGTGCTCCGATACCGCCGAACTGCATTTCGACCAGTGCCGCGTGCCTGCCGCGAACCTGCTGGGCGCGGAACACGCCGGTTTTGCGCTGCTGATGCGCAACTTCAA
The DNA here is from genome assembly GCF_049904655.1 of Pseudoduganella sp. R-34. Lineage (NCBI taxonomy): Bacteria > Pseudomonadati > Pseudomonadota > Betaproteobacteria > Burkholderiales > Oxalobacteraceae > Pseudoduganella > Pseudoduganella sp. R-34. Next base: position 1,464,346 of record NZ_CP184572.1, on the reverse strand, counting down.
CGATGAACGCCTGATGCTGGCCATGCACGCCTGCTTCCTGGCGCAAGCCTGCCTTGACGAGGCGGTGGAGTGGGCGCAGCAGCGCAAAACTTTCGGCAAGACGCTGGTGCAGCACCAGGCCGTGCGCCACAAGCTGGTGGCGATGGCGACGCGCATCGAAGCCACGCGCGCCTTCATCGACAGCATCGTGGCGCGCATGGATGGGGGCGAGCAGCCGGTGGCGCAGGTATGCATGCTGAAGACCTTCGCGGCGCAAACCATGCAGGCCTGCTCCGGCGAGGCGGTGCAGATCCTGGGCGGCATGGGCTTCATGCGCGGCACGGTGTCGGAACGCGTCTACCGCGACGCCAAGGTGTATATGATCGGCGGCGGCGCCGAAGAAATCCTCAACGACCTGGCTGCGCGCCAGCTCGGCTGGTCCTGAAAGGAAGCTGAATGTATCAATCGATCTTCAAACCCGGCCTGTTCGAGGGCCGCACCATTGTCGTGACGGGCGGCGGCAGCGGCATCGGGCGCTGTGCGTCGCATGAGCTGGCGGCGCTGGGGGCGCGCGTGCTGCTGGTGGGGCGGGATTCGGCCAAGCTCGATGCCGTTCGTGCCGAAATCGCCCGCGCAGGCGGCGCGGCCTACGGCTACAGCTGCAATATCCGCAGCGAAGAAGCGGTGCGCGAACTGGTGGCTACGGTGGTGGCCGAGCATGGCCTGGTTCATGGCCTGGTCAACAATGCAGGCGGCCAGTTCCCAGCGCCGCTGCGCGAGATTTCGCAAAAGGGCTGGGAGGCGGTGGTGCAGACCAACCTGACCGGCGGCTTCCTGCTGGCGCGCGAATGCCTGAACCAGAGCATGGCCGAACATGGCGGCGCCATCGTCAATATCGTGGCCGACATGTTCGGCGGCATGCCCGATATGGGCCATTCGGGCGCGGCGCGCGCCGGCATGGTGAGCCTGACCGAGACCGCGGCTTTCGAATGGGCGCAATACGGGGTGCGGGTGAATGCCGTGGCGCCGGGCTATATCGCTTCTTCAGGCATGGACCAGTATCCACCGGAGATGCGTGACACCATCCGCGCCTTTCCGCGCACCGTGCCACTGCACCGTTTCGGTACCGAGTCGGAAGTGGCGGCGGCGATTGCCTTCCTGCTATCCGATGCGGCAGCCTTCATCACCGGCGCCACCTTGCGCGTCGACGGCGGCCGGCCCAACGTGCGGCCAGGCATGCCGATGCCTCGGCCGCGCCAGGCTGGGGCGACAGCGGCCTTCAACGGCTTCCACCTGGCTGCCGCGCCGCGCGTGCTGGAGGGCGAATAATGCCCGCGCTGGAGAGCCGCGTCGTGCCGCAGGGCGAAGCCTTCCAGGCCAACAGCGCTGCGCTGCAAGTGCAGTTGGGGCGCCTGCGCGAACTGGAGGCGCGCACGCGCGACAAGTCGGCCGCCTCGGCGCCGCTGTTCGCCAAGCGCGGCCAGCTGCTGCCGCGCGAGCGCCTGGGCGCCTTGCTTGATGCCGGCGCCCCATTCCTGGAAATGGCGACGCTGGCCGGCTACTGCCTGGACCATCCAGATCCCGAACGCTCGGTGCCTGGCGGCGGCCTGGTGGGCGGCATCGGCTTCGTCGGCGGCGTGCGCTGCATGGTGGTGGCCGACGATTCGGGCATCGATGCCGGTGCGGTGCAGCCGATGGGGATAGAGAAGTTCCAGCGCCTGCAGCAAGTGGCGCTGGCGCAGAAGCTGCCCTTCATCCACCTGGTCGAATGCGCGGGCGCCAACCTGCTGGACTACAAGGTCGAAACCTTCATCCATGGGGGCAGCGGTTTTTACTGGCTGGCGCGCCTGTCTGCGGCGGGACTGCCTGTGATCAGCGTGGTGCACGGCTCGAGCACGGCGGGCGGCGCCTACATGCCCGGCCTCTCCGACTACGTGGTGATGGTGCGCGAGCGCGCCAAGGCTTTCCTGGCCGGGCCGCCGCTGCTGAAGGCAGCCACCGGCGAAATCGCCAGCGAGGAAGAACTGGGCGGCGCGCAGATGCACGCCGCAGTGTCAGGGCTGGCCGAATACCTGGCTGAGGACGATGCCGACGCGCTGCGCATCACACGTGAACTGGTAGCCAGCCTGGGCTGGAATGGCGGCGCGCCCCGGGCTGCGGCGCCGGCCGTGGCGGGCGGCGGCTACCAAGCGCCACTCTATGACGCCGCTGAACTGCTCGGCATCGCTCCCAGTGACCAGCGCAAGCCCCTCGATATGCGAGAAGTCATCGCGCGCATCGTTGACGGTTCGGCTTTCCTGGAATTCAAGCCCGGCTACGGCGCGGCCACCGTGACCGGCCATGCGGCCATCTGCGGCATGGCAGTCGGCATCATCACCAACAACGGCCCGCTGGACCCGGCCGGCGCCACCAAGGCGGCGCACTTCATCCAGCTATGCTGCCAGTCCGGCACGCCGCTGGTGTTCCTGCAGAACACCACCGGCTTCATGGTCGGCAAGGCGTACGAACAGGCCGGCATGATCAAGCACGGCTCGAAGATGATCCAGGCGCTGGCCAACGCCAACGTGCCACGCATCACCGTGCATTGCGGCGCTTCTTTCGGCGCCGGTAACTACGGTATGTCCGGGCGCGGCTTCATGCCGGACTTCTGCTTCAGCTGGCCCAATGCGCGCACCGCCGTGATGGGCGCCGAGCAGGCCGCGGCCACGATGGCCATCGTGATGGAGGGCAGCATGCGGCGCAAGGGCCAGGAAGTCGACCATGCGGCCATTGCCGCCATGCGCGCAAAGGTGATCGACACCTTCGAGCGCCAGACCGACGCTTTCACGACATCCGGACGCCTGCTGGACGACGGCGTCATCGATCCGCGCGACACGCGCAAGGTGCTGGCCTGCGTGCTGGCAGTGTGCGACGAGGCGCGCCGGCGCGAGCTGCGGCCGGTGCAATTCGGCATCGCCCGACCATAAATACTGGAGACCCCATGGAATACAGCCACGAACACTTGGAACTGCAGCGCAACCTGAAACGCTTCATCGAGACCGACATCAACCCGTTCGTCGACGAATGGGAGGCGGCGGAGATCTTCCCCGCCAAGGAGGTGTTCCGCAAGCTGGGCGCGCTGGGCATGCTGGGCGTGTCAAAGCCGGTCGAATTCGGCGGCCTGGGCCTCGACTATTCATATTCGATGGCGATGGCCGAAGCGCTGGGCCATATCCGCTGCGGCGGCGTGCCGATGGCGATCGGCGTGCAGACCGACATGGCGACGCCGGCGCTGGCGCGCTTCGGCTCGGACGCGCTGCGGCGCGAATTCCTGGCGCCGGCCATCAGCGGCGAGGCAGTGGCCTGCGTCGGCGTATCGGAGCCGGGCGCCGGCTCCGACGTGGCGGCCATCCGCACCACGGCGCGCAAGGACGGCGGCGACTACATCATCAACGGCAGCAAGATGTGGATCACCAACAGCCTGCAGGCGGACTGGATGTGCCTTCTCGCCATCACCGGCGACGGCCCGGCACACCGCAACAAGTCGCTGATCATCGTGCCGATGGATACGCCGGGCATCAGCGTGGGCAAGAAGATCCGCAAGATCGGCATGAATTCCTCCGACACGGGCCTGATCCACTTCGACGAGGTGCGGGTGCCGCAGCGCTTCCTGGTGGGCGAGGAAGACAAGGGCTTCACCTACCAGATGCTGCAATTCCAGGAAGAGCGATTGTGGTGCGCGGCCAATATCGTGCAGCAGATGCAGAACTGCATCGACGCCACCATCGACTACACGCGCGAGCGCAAGATCTTCGGCGCCAGCGTGCTGGACAACCAGTGGGTGCACTTCAAGCTGGCCGAAATGCAGACCGAGCTCGAATCGCTGCGCGCCCTGACCTACCGCGCCTGCGGCATGTATATCGGCGGCGCCGACGTCACCGAGCTGGCCTCGATGGCCAAGCTGAAGGCGGGCCGCCTGGCGCGCCAGATCACCGACGGCTGCATGCAGTTCTGGGGCGGCATGGGCTTCACGCTGGAGAACCCGGTGTCGCAGTTCTACCGCGACGGACGCCTGACGTCCATCGGCGGCGGCGCCGACGAAGTCATGCTGGGCATCATCTGCAAATACATGGACATCCTGCCGGGTCGCAAAGCGTGAACGCCTTCGACACCATCCTGGTCGCCAACCGCGGCGAAATCGCGCTGCGCGTGATGCGCACGGCGCGGCGCATGGGCTACCGCTGCGTGGCGGTGTATTCCGACGCCGATGCCGGCGCGCCGCACTGCGCGATCGACGCGGCCGACGGCCCGCACGCGGCGCTGCGCATCGGCGGCGCCGCACCGGCCGATTCTTACCTGAACATCCCGACGCTGCTGGCGGCGGCCAAGGCCAGCGGCGCCGGCGCCATACACCCCGGCTACGGCTTCCTGGCCGAGAGTGCCGAATTCGCGCAGGCCTGCGCCGATGCCGGGCTGGCCTTCATCGGCCCGCCGTCCGCAGCGATCGGGGCGATGGGCAACAAGGCCGGCGCCAAGCGGCTGATGCTGGAGGCTGGCGTGCCCTGCGTGCCGGGCTACCAGGGCGAGGACCAGACGGAGCAGCGCATGGCCGCCGAAGCGCGCCGCATCGGCTACCCGGTGATGATCAAGGCAGCCGCCGGCGGCGGCGGGCGCGGCATGCGGCGGGTGGACGAGGCGGGCGCATTCGGCGCCGCGCTGGCATCGGCGCGCTCGGAGGCGCTGCACGCCTTTGGCAGCGCGGAAGTGATCCTCGAGCGCGCCGTCATCGAGCCGCGCCACATCGAAATCCAGGTGTTTGCCGACAGCCATGGCAACGTGGTGCACATGGGGGAACGCGATTGTTCGGTCCAGCGGCGGCACCAGAAGCTGATCGAGGAATCGCCCTCGCCGGCCGTATCGCCGGAGCTGCGTGAGCGCATGGGCGCGGTGGCCGTGGCTGCTGCGCGCGCCATTGGCTACGTCGGCGCAGGCACGCTGGAATTCCTGCTCGACCGCGACGGCGAGTTTTATTTCATGGAAATGAACACCCGCCTACAGGTCGAGCATGCGGTGACGGAAGCGATCACCGGCATCGACCTGGTGGAGTGGCAGCTGCTGGCGGCGGCGGGTGCGCCGCTGCCTTTGACGCAGGCCGAGCTCGACGCGCGGCGAGCGGTTGGCGGCCATGCCATTGAAGTGCGGCTATGCGCGGAAGACCCGGCACAGGACTTCCTGCCGCAAAGCGGGAAGGTGCTGCGCTGGAGCGCGCCGGCAGGCGTGCGCTGCGACCACGCGCTGGCCGACGGTGTGCGGGTGCCGCCGTACTATGACTCAATGCTGGCCAAGCTGGTTGCCCATGGGCGCGACCGCGCTGACGCCTTGCTCCGGCTGCGCCGCGCGCTGGACGAATGCGTGCTGCTCGGCATTCCTAGCAACCGTGCTTTCCTCGCGAGATGTGTGGCGCATCCTGCCTTCGCGGCAGGCCAGGCCAGCACCGGCTTTATCGCGCAGCATCTGCCGGCAGGCCAGCGTGGGGCGGCAGCCGATCCGGCGCGCGTCCTGCCGGCGGCAGGCGCCCTCCTGGCATGGCACCGCTCGCAACGCCACGTGCGCCGCTACCCCGATGAGCTGCACGGCTGGAGCTCCAGCCAAGCCTATGCCCAGCCTTTGCGCTTCACGCTGGACGGCGCCGCGCAGCGGGCCCATGCCAGCGCTAACGGCCCAGCCGCCTGGCGCGTTGAATCCAGTGCTGGCGCCACACCTGCGCGCGTCGAAATCGCAGAGGCCTCCGCCGGCACGCTGCAGCTGTCGCTCGATGGCCAGCCCGCCACGCTGCATTTCGCCGCCGACGGCGCCGGGCTGTACTTCCTGCTGGACGGCATCGAGCATACGCTGCACGACCTGTGCGACGCGCAACCGCGCGTTGCCGGCAATGGCGCCGACGACGGCCGTATCGAAGCGCCCATGAGCGGCCGCGTGGTCGCGCTGCATGTCGTTCAAGGCGAGAAAGTCAGCGCCGGCCAGCCGCTGCTGGCCCTGGAGGCGATGAAGATGGAGCACAGCCTGCTGGCAAGCCGTGACGGGACGGTTGCCACGCTCGGCGCCGCGCTCGGCATGCAGGTGGCGACCGGGCAGCTGCTGCTGGAGATCACACATTGACGGAGAAGCCATGAATACACTGCAAGGCAAGACCCTGTTCATCACCGGCGCGAGCCGCGGCATCGGCAAAGCCATCGCCTTGCGCGCGGCGCGCGATGGCGCGAACGTGATCATCGCGGCGAAGACGACCGAACCCGATCCGCGCCTGCCAGGGACCATTTACTCCGCCGCGGAGGAGATCCGCGCGGCAGGCGGCAAGGCGCTGCCGCTGGCGGTCGATATCCGGGAAGAGGAGCAGGTCGTTGCGGCTATCGAAAAAGGCGTCGCCGAATTCGGCGGCATTGACATCCTGGTCAACAACGCCAGCGCCATCAGCCTTACCAACGCGCAGAACACCTCGATGAAGCGCTACGACCTGATGATGGACATCAACGTGCGCGGTACCTTTGTCTGCGCCAAGCACTGCATCGAGCACCTGCAGCAATCGAGCAACCCGCACATCCTGACGCTGTCGCCGCCGATCGACATGAATCCGAAATGGTTCGCGCGTCACGCCGCCTACACCACGTCGAAATACGCGATGAGCATGATCGTGCATGGCCTGGCGGCCCAGCTGGCCGAGGATGGAATCGGCGTGAATGCGCTATGGCCGCGCACCATTATCGCCACGGCCGCCCTCAACGTGGCCCTGCCCGGCGGCGGCCAATACGGCCGCAAGCCGGAGATCATGGCCGATGCGGCGCACCAGATCCTGACGCGCGACAGCCGCTCGACCAACGGCAATTTCTTCATCGACGAGGAAGTGCTGCGCGCCGGCGGCATCACCGACTTCTCCCAATACCTGGTGACGCCGGGCGTTGAGCCAATGATCGATTTATTCGTGGAGGCTGGCAATGAATGAGCGCATGCAGGACACCCTTGGCAGGCTGGTTTCCCGCAGCGCGCGCCGCAACGGCGCGGCGACGGCACTGCTGGAAGGCAGCAAGCGAATGAGCTATGCCCAGCTGGACGAGGACAGCAACCGCCTCGCACACTACCTGCTTTCCAGCGGCCTGCAGCCGGGCGACAAGGTGGCCATGCTGAGTCCCAATTCGATGGAGTTCGTGGTGGCTGCATTCGGCATCCTGAAGGCAGGCATGGTGTGGGTGCCGATCAACGCCATGCTATCCCCGACGGAGGTGGCCTATATTGTGCGGCACGCCGAAGCGCGCCTGATGGTGGTGGATGGCCAACTGGCTGCACACCCCGCCTGGAACGCCGCTCTTCCCGCGCTTGGCCTGCCGCTTCTGCGCTGCGCGACGGGGGCCGACAGCGGCGACGGCACGCTGGCGCAAGCGATCGCAGGCCAACCGGGCACCGCCGCCGAACTGGCGCTCGACGAGAATGCCCTGGCGCTGATCATGTACACCAGCGGCACCACCGGCAACCCCAAGGGCGCCATGCACTCGCACCGTTCGGTGCTGGCGGCCGTGATGTCGAACGCGGTGACTGTATCGATCGTGCAGCAGGACGTACTGTCGGCGATCCTGCCACTGTTCCATTGCGCCCAGTTCAGCATGGCCGCAGCGGGGCTGGCATGCGGCGCCGCCATCTCGATCTCGCGCGGCTTCGATCCGGCCGCCGTGCTGGCCACGCTGGCGCGCGACCGTGTCACGCTGGTGGCAGCCCTGCCGGCCATGTACGGTGCCATGCTGATGCACCCTTCGCGCGCCGGGCACGACTTGTCCGCGCTGCGCCTGGCCATCTACGCCATGGCGCCGATGGCGCCGGAGCTGCTGCGGCGCCTGATGCAGGATTTCTGCCCGCATTTCGCGCTGGGCAGCGGCCAGACCGAGATGTTCCCGATGACAGTCTACTTCCCGCCCGACCAGCAGCACCGCACCGGCAATTGCTGGGGGCAAGCGACGCCCGTCAACGACACCGCCATCATGGATGCCGACGGACGCCTGCTCGGCAAGGGGGAGATCGGCGAAATCGTGCACCGCGGCCCCAATGCCATGCTGGGTTACTTCAAGGATCCCGAAGCCACGGCGGCCACGCGCCGCTTCGGCTGGCACCATACCGGCGACCTGGGCATGTGGGACGAGGACGGCTACTTGCACTTCAAGGGCCGGCTGAAGGACATGATCAAGACCGGCGGCGAGAATGTCCCTGCCATCCGCGTGGAAGAGGCGCTGCTCGGCCACCCCGCCGTGGCCGTGGCAGCGGTGGTCGGCCTGCCGCACCAGGAATGGATCGAAGCCGTGACTGCTTTCGTCTGCCTCAAGCCCGGCCAGGCGGCGGACGCCGACAGCCTGCGCGAGCATTGCCGCGGCACGCTGGCCGGCTTCGAAATTCCCAAGCACATCGCCATCGTGGACAACTTGCCGATGACCTCCACCGGCAAGATCCAGAAGCACGTGCTGCGCGCCAGCCATCAGGCGCTGTACGCCGGGTGATGCAAGGCCTCAGTCGGCCGGCGGCTCAATAGCCGGCTCGCGCTGCTGCTTGGGTGGCGGCGGGCCCTTCTTGCCCCGGTAGCGCAGGCGGTGCTCCATGTCCTTCACGATGGAACTGGTGGCCCGCACCTCGTCCCAGATGCCGTGGTCGAGCCGCATCTTGTAGTTCATTGCGCTCATCATGGGCAGCAGGACCTTTTCATAGCTGTCGGCCAGGCGCTGCAGCAGTTCGTGCAGCCGCTCCTGTTCCGGCACGTGCACCTGGACCTGCGGCGCCATGCGGCCTCCGAGGGCGGCGATGCCGGCGCCGATTTCGGCCAGGTAATCTGCCACCCGCGTTTCGCCATCCGCCTGCCCGCCGTTCTTGCGCAGGCGGACGAATTCCTCCACCAATTCGTTCCAGCGGGCCTGTTCCGCGCCGGTCGGCTGGCCCAGCAAGTGCGCCAGTCGCAGCAGGTTCTCTTCGGCGCCGGTGGTCAGGGTCTGCGCCTCGCCGCGGTAGTGGTCACGCAGCAGCGCATCCAGTTCGGCGTCGTGCATCAGGGCCGACACCTTGGGCGCCAGCTTGGCCATGTTGCGGTAGCTGCCCTGCAGCTTGAACGGCGGCTCGCTGCGGTAGGCGTCGTCCTGCGCGGCCGACGCGATGTAGGCCAGGTTCACCTTCATCAGCGCATTGCGCACCTTGGACAGGCGTTGCAGGACCGCGCAGATCTGGTCGATCTCCTGCGAGGTGTAGGCATGCTTGAGTTCCGATGCCGCCACCGGCTCGCCCTGCGACATGCGCACCAGCAGGTACAGGTCCTGCGGGTCGCGCGAAGCGAGCGGCTGCAATTCCGGATGCGCCACCAGTGCGTTCTCGATGTACGAGAGGGCAAACAATTCTTCGCGCCCGCTCAACACGTCGCCCAGGTTGTAGATGTCGGCGCGGTTGGCCAGCATGTCCGGAATCTTGAACACGTCGCCGGACTCGGTGTACGGATTGCCCGCCATGACGACGGCGAAGCGCTTGCCGCGCAGGTCGTAGCTGCGGCTCTCGCCGCGCCACACGCCCTCGATGCGGCGCGTGCCGTCGGCCAGGGCGATGAACTTCTGCAGGAACTCGGGATTGGTGTGCTGGATGTCGTCCAGGTACAGCATCACGTTGTTGCCCATCGCCAGGCCGAGATTGAGCTTTTCCAGTTCCATGCGGGCGGCACTGTTGCTGGCCAGGGCCGGGTCGAGCGAGGTGACGTTATGGCCGAGAACCGGGCAATTGATGCGCACGAAGATCATGCCAAGGCGCTCGCCCAGGTATTCCATCAGCGTGGTCTTGCCGTAGCCGGGCGGGGAAATCAGCAACAGCATGCCCATCGAGTCGGTGCGGCGCTGGTCGCCGGCGGCGCCGATCTGCTTTGCCAGGTTGTCGCCGACCAGCGGCAGGTAGGCTTCGTCGATCAGGCGGTTGCGGAAGAAGCTGGACAGCGGCTTGGCCCGGAACTGGTCCAGGCGCAGGCGGGCGTTTTCCTCTTGCGCCAGTTGCTGGCGCAATTGCTGCAGCGAGCGGAAGGCAGGCACCACCACGGCCTCGTGATGTTCGAGGCGGCGCAGGAAGTCGTTCAGCTGCAGCTTGAGCGTCCGGTTGTCGATGCGGGCATGCTCGCCAAGCAGTCCGGCGACATGGGCGTCGACGCTGGCCTGCACCACGCGGCGCGGCAGGTTGCACAGCAGGCTGGCGGCCGCCTCGGGCAGCAGCGACAATTCGTGGCCATGCTGGCTCGCGTAACCGTGCAGCCATTCGGTGGCCAGCGTCCAGCGTTCGCGCCACGACAAGGCAGGCGCCTGCCAGGGCGCGGCGATATTGTGGCGAGCAAGGTGCTGGGACAGGCCGCTGGCCAGTTCGCTGCCGGTCCGGCTAAGCAGCCAGGGCTGGTCGGCGCCAGCGGGCGTGCCAAGCTCGGACAGCAGGTAGCGCGCGGCCTGCTGCAGCAGCAGGGCCCGGGTTTCGCTGCCGTGATCGAGCCAGGCGTCGATGTCGAGCTGTTCGGCCTCGAGGAAACGCTCCAGCGACTGCTCGACTTGCACCGCCAACTTGTCCCACAGGCGTTCGCTATTGAAATGGCGGCGCATCAACTCGGCCTGTTCCGCCTGGTGGCGCAGCGACTGTGAGGCTGGCGAGGCATTCACGTCGGTCCAGTACAGCAGCGCGACGGCGCGACCCAGCGGGCTGAATCGCAGCAGCCCGGCGCCTTCCCACAGCGGGACCAGCTGGCGCAGGATGGCGGCGGCGTCGTGGTCGTGCAGGCCTTTCTGGTAGCCCTCGTGATAACGCGGCGCGGCGAAGCGGCGCACGTGTTCGTCCAGCACCGCGTTGTCCGGCTGCGCCAGCGCTTCCTGCAATTGCTGCCAGTCGATGCCGGCCGTGCCGGCGCGCACGGCGAGCACGAACTGGTAGGCCAGGTATTCGGCGCGGTACACCTGCGCCGTCTCGGCCAGGGTCTCCTGCGACCACCATGGGCGCAGGGCGTCCAGGCGCTCGTCCTGCAGCGGCGCGTAGTAGTCAGTACCGGCCAGGTGGAAAGCCAGCCCGCCCTGGTGGGGCACGATGGCCAGCTCCAGCGCTTGCCGGTTGACGGTGAAGTCGTGGCGTCCCAGCTTGATGACATTGCCGGTCACCAGTTCATTCTGGTCGCGCAACGCACGCTGGCCCTGTTCGCGCAGGCTTTTCAGCTGCCCGCTCAAGTCGTCGGCCGCGACCGCGTTGCCCAGCTTGCGCAATTCTTCGATACTGGCCTTCAGCTTGCCCAGCAGGGCATCGGAAGCGAAATACGCTTCCATCTGGGCCGGCTCGCTGAACTGGGCCAGGCGCTTGGGCACGCCGGCCAGGATGCGGCGGGCGGCATCGCCGATGGCCTGCACGCGGCGTGCACGCGCATCGAGCAGCGACTGCTTGCGCCCTTCCATCGCTTCGTACACGGCTTCGCGCTTGTGCGCAATCTCGGCCAGGTAATCTTCCTGTTCGGCGAACTGCCCTTCCAGGGTTTCCAGCTGGGCCAGCAGGCGGGTGAGCAATTCGTCGCAGCGCTCCGGCGTGTCGGCCTGTTCCAGGCTGCTTTCCACCGATTGGCTGAATAACTGGAACTGGGCGGCGAATTCGGACGCCGACTCTGCCTGCGACAGCTGCTTGCGGCGCTGTCGCACTTCGGCGCGCAGCTGGTTGACGCCTGCGTACAGGCGCGAGATGGCCGTCAGGATCTGGGTGCGCAAGGTGGCGTCGCCGACCGCCAGGGTGCCAAGCAACTCGTTCAAGCCGTCCAGGCTGCGGGCGGTGCGGTCCAGGGCTTCGTTCAGCGGCGCCAGTTCGGCCGTGGTGCCCAGTTGCGGCAGCTGTTCGCGCTGTTTCGCCAGTTCCGCTTCCAGCTTGGCGAAGGCATTGGCCTGCGACAAGAACTGCACGGTGCGCTCGCCCACGCGGGCCTCTTCCGCGCCAAGCTCGCTGTCCAATTCGGCCAGGTGCGCCACGTCCATGTAGCGCTGCTCCTTCAGCGTCGCCAGGCGGCCGCGCGCAAGGCGGATCTGTTCCAGGGCTTCGATGAATTCGGTGGGCGACTGCCACAGCCGGCTTGCCGTTTCCGCCAGCAGTTGGCGCTGTTCCTGCGCTGCCTGCTGCAGCACGCGCGCGGCCTCGCGCTGGATTGCCGCGACCTTGTCGAATTCGTCCATGGTGGCATTGGCCACCTCGGACAGGCCGCCCAGGTCGGCGCCGACGCCCTTGGCTTCGGGCGCGCCGAGCCAGTGGAAGGCGTCGGCCACCCGGCGGCACTGGCGCAGCAGGCTTTCATAAACGGCGCGGCCTGGGAGCGCATCGCCGCCGGCCTCGCCCTGCTCGCGCACCATGCGCCCGATCGAATACAGCTCGGACAGCCCGCGCACCAGCTCGCGGTTGCCGATCTTGCCGAAGAACCCCTGGCGCGGGGCGGCGCGGGCGGCAAATTCCTCGCTCAGGAACGGCGTCTGCCACCACTGCATCGGGTGGTTGCGGGTCGGCTCCTCGCTCTCGGCGGTAAACAGCAGCATGCTGCCATCGGCATAGCGCGCGTAGCCGTGCGCTACCAGCGGCTGCGACAGGGTCTTGTTGATCAGGTTGTAGGTCAGCAGGACATAGGTGCCGCTGACCACTTCGTAGAAGACGTACAGCACATCTTCGCCGTTCGGCGCCAGCACGCGGCGCTCGAATTGCAGGCCGTCCGGCAGGCCGGAGAACAGGCGCGACTCGCCGCCCTGCAGGATCACGCCGCCGGGGAACACGATGCCGTGGTCTTCCGGCAGCTGCACGCAGGAGGCGCCGATGCTGTCGACCCGCTGCACCTGCTGGCTCAGGCGCGAATACACCAGGTAGCGCACCTGCGTTTCGCGGTAGGGCCGGATGCGCAGCAGGATCAAGTCGCCGAGCGCGGCATAGGCGATTTCGGCGTCGCTGAGCGACTGGTTGGGATCGTCGACCGGCTCGCTGTGGATGCCCAGTCCCGTTTCCGTGTTGTTCTCGATCTTGACCGTCAGGTCGCCGCCCACCGTTTCCACGAACAGGGTGTCGAGCACGTTGACGTGCGGGTGCTGGCCCACCACGTGCTGGTCGCGCGTGGTGGCGGTCCACTCGAAATCATGCGGCGGCGGCAAGGCGATATCGCGTTCGCCGCGGTTGTCGATGTAGGTGGCCGCGCCCTGCTCGTCCAGCTGCCAGCGGAACACGCGCAGGTCGCTCTGGCGCTCGCCGATCTTGAAGGCGGCCAGCAGCTTGCCCTGGTTGAGGCGCAACTGCACCAGCTGGGCGTTGCGGTAGTAGTTATACAGTTCCTTGAATTCGGCCACGAAGCGCGGGTCGGCCAGGAAGCTGCCGTCCAGCGCCAGCGGGTCGAGCTCCACTTCGGCGCCGTCCTGGCGCAGGCGGTACAGCGCGAAGACGTCCGCCACCCGGGTTTCCTGGCGCAGGCCGATGAAGACGTTATAGCCAAACAGCAGCACGTCGCCGACCAGCACCAGGTCGCGTGCGGTGCAGTTGTTGTCGGTGCGGGCGCGAGTGCGGGCCCGCAGCGCCATCTCTTCGCGGCCGAATTCGGCCAGCCTGGCTTCGTTCAGCGCGGTGGCTTTCTCCAGCAGGGACTTGCCCTGGCCGGCCAGCCGCTTGCGCAGCAGGTCGAAGCTGCTGGAATGGCGCAGGGACGCCTCGGCACCCGCAGGTGCTGCTTGTTCTTGGCTCATGATCTCGTGCTTCAGTCGCTTTTAGTCTTTCGGTGCGCCCAGGAAGGCCAGCATCTCGCGGCGGTTCGGCTGGCCGTCCAGCCAGGCGCGGATGCGGGCCAGCTCGGCCAGGTCGTCGCCGAAGCGCGCCTGCATGGCCTGCTCGATGCGCTCGCGCGATGCGGCCTTCTGCACGCTGGCCTGCCAGCGGTCGGAGGCGATTTCATCGAGCTGGCCATGGACGCCGAGCGACACCAGGGTGTCCCACTCGCCGGCGTCGAGCCAGATTGCCTGGGCTGCCGCGCTGTAGTCCAGGCGCAGCGGATGCTGGCTGTCCACCTTCAGGCGCGTCATGAGGCGGCCGGTCTTGGGGCAGAGCCGGACCGCGCCATCGGTGACGCTGGGCTCCCACGCGGCCGCGGCCAATGCCATCTCGGGCATGGCCTTGCGCCAGGCGCGATAGCGTTCGAGTTCCACCAGCACGCCGCCGCAGGCGTCGCAGCGCTCGGCGGGCAGGCCGCCTTCGATGCGGGTCGGCTGGAAATGGGTATGTGCGCAGGCCGGGCAGATCATGGCTTGCCTTTCAGCTCAGGTACCGCAGCGATCAGATTGTTCAGGGCGTGCTGCTGTTGCTGGGTGCCTTCGCGCGACACCTTGGCCAGCAGCGAAGCCACGGTCAGGTTCTGCAGCTCGCCCGAGGAGCCGCCCAGCGCGCCGACCAGGCCGCGCAAGTCGTTCAGCATGTCGCGTTCCCCGCTCAGGTGGTCTTTAAGGCCGATCTGCAAGGTCTTGCTCTTTTCGATGGCCGCATCGATGCCGCGTCCAACCGACAGGGCACGCACGAAGCTGTCGAAGTAGTTGCCGTCGCCGCCGACGATGTCGATCTTGGCGTTGCCCAGGGCCTTGCCCAGCACTTCTGCCTGTTCGCGGGCGATCATGGTCTGCGCATCGATGCCTTTCAGGGCCTGCTCGTTGGCCAGCTCCAGCTGCATGCGGAACTCTTCGTGGGCGCGGGTCTCGGCGCTCATCGCGGACATGGACTCGAACTTCTGCGCCAGGCCGCGCGACTCGGCTTCGAAGCGCGCCTCGATCACTTTGGCTTCCGCCGTGCCCAGGGTGGCGGTGGCAGCCGCATCGGCCGTCTTCACGGCAGCTTCGGCCAGGCCCATTTGTTCCTTGCCCTTGGCTTCGGCTTCCATGCGCAGGCGGGTTGCTTCGGCCTGGGCCGCGCCCTGCTTGACGATCGCTTCGGACGACGCCAGCATGACCTTCGCTTCCGCCAGGCCAGGGGCGGCGATTTCCGCTTCCGTGCCTTCCGCCTGGCGCTTCTTGGCTTCGGCTTCCTTCTCGGCGACTTTCAGGGCCGCTTCCGCCAGGGTCAGTTCCTGGGCGGCGCGGTGCTTGGCCGCGCGCTCTTCCGCTTCGGCGGCCTTGACGGCCAGCAGCAGCTTCTCTTCGGCGCTGGCTTCGGCGGCGATCACCACCGACTTCTTGCCGCGGTCGGCCTCGGCGATGGTGCGCACGTCCTTGATCGCTTCTTCCTGCTCGGCCACCGTGCGTTCGACCACGATGCGCTCGCGGATCACGTCGGCGATGGCCTTCTTCTGCACTTCCAGCGCCTTCTCTTTATCGATGCGCTGCAGTTCGACTTCTTTTTCGCGCGCGACCACTTCCAGCAGGCGGGCGCGGGTGACACGCTCCTCCTCGATGGCGACAGCGCGCTTGCGGTTGTTCTCCGCCACTTCCTTCTCGCGGGTGGTGTTTTCCTGCTGCACCAGCACGACTTGTTCGGCCTGCAGGCGAGCCAGCTCGGACTTGGCGCGTTCTTCGGACTGCACCTTTTCGGCTTCCGCCTGTTCGCGGGCGCGCACGCTGGTGACCTCGCGGTTCTGGCGGGCCTCGGCATCGGCTTGCTGGCGCTCCAGTTCCAGGATGGCTTCGCGGGTTTCCACGTCCTTTTTCTTGATGCGCATTTCCTCGTCGCGCTTCAATTCGTTGGTGCGAATGCTTTCGATCGCGGTCAGTTCGGTGATCTTCTTGATGCCCTGGGCATCCAGGATGTTATGGCTGTCCAGCTTCTCGATCGAAGTCTGTTCGAGATAGTCGATGGCCGCGTCTTCCAGGATGTAGCCGGACAGGTCGCTGCCGATCTGGCGGATGATGTCGTCGCGGAAGCGGTCGCGTGCCTGGTACAGGTCGACGAAGTCCATCGACTTGCCGACGGTCTTGAGGGCCTCGGCGAACTTGGCCGAGAACAGGTTTTCCAGCGTCTCCTGGCTGGAAGCGCGGGCGCAGCCGACCGCCTGGGCGACCTTCAGCACGTCTTCCTTGGTCTTGTTCACGCGCAGGAAGAAGGTGACCTTGATGTCGGCGCGGATGTTGTCGCGGCAAATCAGGCCGTCCTTGCCAAGGCGTTCGATCTCGATGGTCTTGAGCGAGATCTCCATCAGTTCCTTCTTGTGGATGATGGGGTAGACCATGCCGCCGGTGAAGCTGACGTCCGGCTCGGCGCGCAGGGTGTTGATGATCATTGCGTGACCCTGTTCGACTTTATGGTAGAAGCGCGCGAACATTGCCAGGGCGCCGAGCAAAACGACGACGCCGATGGCGGCTGCAATCAACATGATGTCCATGGATTTCCTTCAGGTTTGTGTTGGTGTTGTTATTTAATTTGCCGCGCTGGCGGCCTGTACTTCGTACTGCTGCAATGCCTCGTCGTAGGCGACGATCACTGCGAGAGCATCCTTGCCCAGTGAGTTGGGCGAACTGGCCCAGACGCGGATATTCAGGCTGGCCCCGCTGCTCTCCACTTCGGCGCGGCCGAATTTTTCGTCCACCGACAGCGTGACGATGCGGCAGGTGTGGCCGACCAGGCTGCGGTTTTCCGGCGCATGGTGCTTGACGAACAGCGCACGCAAAGGCTTGACCACGCGCGCCGACAGCCACACGCTGAACCCCGCCGCCGCCAGCAGGATGACGGCGCCGCCGACCCATTGCAGCACCCCGGCCGGCAGCCACGCCAGAACGTATTCGTGCAGCAGGGCCGTCGGCAGCCAAGTGAAGAAAACCAGCAGCGTAGCGACGATCGAGAACGGCACGCCACCCAGGCCCAGCGCCACCAGCCAGAAGGCCAGCGTTTCCAGGTCGGCGTGGTCGGCGTCGCCTTCGATGTTCTCGCCCAGGTCCAACACACCGACCAACGACAAGGTCCAGTACACCAGCAGGATGATCAGCAGGACGCTGGGGATGGCGGTTGGAAAGCTGGCCAGGATTTGCCAGGTGCTCATTCAGTGCCCTTCTTGGTGGTCAAATTACTAACTATTCTCGTGCTTCGATTGCTTTAATGCAAATGTTATCAACTGCTCATGCAACATTTCCTTGATGCGGCGCCGGTCGGCTGCGTCGACGCCCAGGCGTTCGGCCAGCAGCGCGTAATCGGCGTCCGACAGGCTGACCGTCAGGCGCGGGCGAACCGGCTTGCTGGAATACGGCAGGCCGAGGATCTTGCGGATCTGGTCCGAGGTGGAGAGCTGGCTCTTGAACGCGGCGAGGCGCACCGCA
Source organism: Pseudoduganella sp. R-34 (assembly GCF_049904655.1). NCBI lineage: Bacteria > Pseudomonadati > Pseudomonadota > Betaproteobacteria > Burkholderiales > Oxalobacteraceae > Pseudoduganella > Pseudoduganella sp. R-34. The sequence continues at coordinate 1,447,076 of NZ_CP184572.1, read as the reverse complement.
TCGATCACCTGCGTCTCCACGTCGAAGGCCACCTGGACCGCGCGCAAGGCCGCATCCGATCCTGACCAGCGGGAAGAACTGCGGACCATGGCGCGTCAGCCCTGGTCCGGCGGGGCCGGCCGGACGCGCGCCTGCAGGCGAGCCATCACTTCGGCCTTGCGGTTGGCGCGCTCGCCGATGCCCGCCTGCGCCAGCTTGTTCTCCAGCGCCTTGCTGCCGAACTCTCCTTCCAGCACTTCGGCCGCCTGCATGCGGTCGGCCATGTCCTGGTGGCGCTGGCGGATGCGCTCCAGCGATTCCTTGGCGGTCATCAGCTTGGAGCCGCTCGAACCCATGTTCTGGGAAATGGTGGCGGTGGCCTTGTAGACGCTCTCGGTGGTCTTGGCCATGGCCAGCTGGCGCTCGTGCTCGCGCAGCGTAGCCTCGGCGTTGCGGATCATGTCCTTCAGGCGCGCGATGTGGCCGGCATATTGGGCGCGCGCCTCTTCCTGTTCGGCCAGCGCCACTTCCAGGTCGGCCACGCGCGCGGCGACTTCCTCGGCCAGGCTGGTCTCGTCCTTTTGCAGCGCCTGCAGCGCCAGGTCCTCGTATTTTTTCAGTTCGGCGCGCAGGCGTTCGATTTCGCGGTCGGCCTGCATTTCCTTGGCCATCACGGCCGTCAGGTCGTTCTTTGCGGAGGCCACGTGGGCAGTGGCTTCGACGATTTCCTGTTCGTAGATGGTCGAGGCGTTGTTGTCGACGATGCTCTGGCCGAGCTCACGCAGGTTACCTCGCAACATGGTCAGCACTTTGGAAAAAACAGCCATGATGGGCTCCTCACATTAGAAATTCGTTGAACACTTCCAGGGCTTCCAGCGCGTTGTCGGCAGCCATCGCCACGTCGGTGGCGATGCTCTCCGGCGAGGCGTCGGCGGCCAGCGCGCCGAAGATGACGTAGTGCTCGCCGATGCGGCCGAAATTCGACAGCGGGATGGCGATGTTCAGGTCCATCATCGCTTCCAGCATCTCGGCGCGGCGCTCGGGGCGCACTTCGCGCTCGGTCCACAGGTAGCAGATGCAAAGCACCTGGTGCGGCGAAGCGGTGACGAAGACAGGAATCTCCTCCTGGCCCTCGATGCACATCCGCATGACCGGCACGCCATCCGGCTCGTTGGGGGCCAGCAGGTTGGCGCTCACCGACAGCGAGCCCACCTGGGCGGACAGCGCGCTCTCGATCGCCAGCATCCGGCCCATCACTTCGTCCATAGAGTCACTCCTTGTTGTGGGTGGTTAGACATATTATGTCATTAGTATAAAAGCATGACATAAAATGTCAAGGACCGCGCAACGCTTCGGGCGGCGGGCCTTCGTTCGGACACTGTCTGTGGGAGGTGCTGAAATCGCGCGGACTGAAATCACTCCAGAGGGGGAGTTTTCGGGTGCATCAGATTTTCAGCAGTTTTCAGCACTTCGCAACACGATTTCAGCACTTCTCAACGCGAGATGTGCACATCGCTTCCTCTCTCGCTCGTGCAGCCTCGCGGTATGCTTTCCGGCGAGCTTGGGCTTCAGCGGAAAAGCGCAATCGGGTTGCTGGGGTCCAGTTGAGTTGGCCCGGGAGCTGAACCAAGATGGCCTCCCATGCATTGCGCACGGTACCAAGGCTCGCCCTGGCAAACTGGTTTGGCGACATGCATCGCACGGTCGACCAGCCCCGAGAAATCCTGATCGCTGGCCTTTTCTGCCTGATAGTCGAGCAAGTCGCGCAGGGTAGGCAGTGTGACTGTCACACTTACGTGTTGGCTCATGCTGAAATCTCCCAAGGTGAAAATCCCTTAGAGGGAGAAATTCGAGGGAAGTTCAAATTTCAGTACTTTTCAGCACCTTGCAACGCCATTTCAGCACTTCCCACAGAGGGACCCGCGAGGAGCTACCGAAGCAGGAAGCGAATAGCGGACTCGGCCAGTTCATCGATGCTGACGCCGGCCTCGCGCCGGTACCACTGCGCCGACCAGTTCAGCGCCCCGAACAGCCACAACCGATCGAGCTTGCCCGGCGCCGGCCACTCGCCGGAAGCCTGCAGTTCGTGCAGCACCGCATCCCACAACGCCTCATAGCGATCCTTGGCCGCGACGATGCGCAATTGCCCCTCAGTGGAAAGCGCGCGCCACTCGTAGAGCATGACGTAGACGAAATCCTGTCCCGGCGACAGCAAGGTCTCGAGATGGGTATGCACCAGCCGCCGGAACGCCTCGCGCGGCGGCAGGCCAAGCGAAGCCACCTCCTCGATGCGAGCCAGGGCCTGCTGCATGCCCTCCTCGATCACCGCCTGAAGAATGTCCTGCTTGGACTTGAAGTGATAAAACCACGACCCCGCCTGCACGCCCGCCGCGGCCGCAATATCACGCACGGTGGTGTTATCGAATCCCTTTTCGCGGAAAAGTCTTGCCGAGACGGCAATAAGCAGCGTTTTCAGGCTGTCGGAAGCGGCCTGCGCAGGGCGGCCGCGCTTGCGGGGCGGAGGGGAATTGCTGGCGTCCATGTCCCCAGCAATCTACCTTATAATGAAAGTTTTCGCCAAATTTACAGCCCAAATCATGGAATTAGCCAAGTCTTTCGAGCCTGCCGACATTGAACAGTTCTGGCGCAGCGAGTGGGAAAAGCGCGGTTACTACGCAGCCTCCCTCGACCTGAGCAAGCCGTCCTTCAGCATCCAATTGCCGCCGCCGAACGTCACTGGCACGCTGCACATGGGCCACGCCTTCAACCAGACCATCATGGATGGCCTGACCCGCTACCACCGCATGCTGGGCCACAACACTGCCTGGATCCCGGGCACCGACCACGCCGGCATCGCCACCCAGATCGTGGTGGAGCGCCAGCTGGACGCGCAGAAGGTGTCGCGCCATGACCTGGGCCGCGAAAAATTCGTCGAAAAAGTCTGGGAATGGAAGGAAAAGTCCGGCTCCACCATCACCGGCCAGATGCGCCGCATGGGCACTTCGCCTGACTGGCAGCGCGAATACTTCACCATGGACGCCGAACGCTCCAAAGTGGTGAGCGAAGTGTTCGTGCGCCTGTTCGAGCAAGGCCTGATCTACCGCGGCAAGCGCCTGGTCAACTGGGACCCGGTGCTGGGCACTGCCGTCTCCGACCTGGAAGTCGTCTCGGAAGAAGAAGACGGCTCGATGTGGCACATCAAGTACCCGCTGGCCGACGGCAGCGGCCACCTGGTGGTCGCCACCACCCGTCCTGAAACCATGCTGGGCGACGTCGCCGTGGCAGTCGACCCGACCGACGAGCGCTACACCGCGCTGGTCGGCAAGATGCTCAAGCTGCCGCTGGTCGGCCGCGAAATCCCGGTGATCGCCGACGAATACGTCGACAAGGAATTCGGCACCGGCTGCGTCAAGATCACCCCAGCGCACGACTTCAACGACTACGCCGTCGGCCAGCGCCACAACCTGGATATGCCGTCAATCCTGACCCTCGACGCCAAGATCAACGAAAACGGCCCGGCCGCCTACCAGGGCATGGACCGTTTCGCCGCCCGCAAGCAGATCGTCGCCGACCTGGACGCACAAGGTTTCCTGGTCGAAGTGAAACCGCACAAGCTGATGGTGCCGCGCGGCGACCGCACCGGTGTCGTGATCGAGCCGATGCTGACCGACCAATGGTTCGTCGCCATGAGCAAACCGGCTCCTGAAGGCACCTTCAACCCGGGCAAATCCATCACCGAAGTCGCGCTGGAAAAAGTCTCCAGCGGCGAGATCAAGTTCGTCCCTGAAAACTGGAGCACCACCTACAACCAGTGGCTGAACAACATCCAGGACTGGTGTATTTCGCGCCAGCTGTGGTGGGGCCACCAGATCCCGGCCTGGTACGACGAGCAAGGCAACGTCTACGTCGCCCGCAGCGAAGAAGACGCCAAAGCGCAAGCCGCCGCCAAGGGCGTGACCGGCGCCCTGACCCGCGACAACGACGTGCTGGACACCTGGTTCTCGTCCGCCCTGGTGCCGTTCTCCACCCTCGGATGGCCGAACGAAACGCCTGAACTGCAGGCCTTCCTGCCTTCGTCGGTCCTGGTTACCGGCTTCGACATCATCTTCTTCTGGGTTGCGCGCATGGTCATCATGACCAGCCACTTCACCAACAAGGTGCCGTTCGAAACGGTCTACGTGCATGGCCTGGTGCGCGACTCGCAAGGCCAGAAGATGTCCAAGTCCAAGGGTAACACCCTGGACCCGATCGACCTGATCGACGGTATCAGCCTGGAAGAGCTGGTGGCCAAGCGCACCACCGGCCTGATGAACCCGAAGCAGGCCGAGAAGATTGAAAAAGCCACCCGCAAGGAATTCCCGGAAGGCATTCCAGCCTACGGCACCGACGCCGTGCGCTTCACCATGGCCTCCTACGCCTCGCTGGGCCGCAACATCAACTTCGACCTGGGCCGCTGCGAAGGCTACCGCAACTTCGGCAACAAGCTGTGGAACGCCACCCGCTTCGTGCTGATGAACACCGAAGGCCACGACTGCTCCGCCAACGAAGCCGACCTGTCCGCTGCCGACAAGTGGATCATCTCCGCCCTCAACCGCGCCGAACAGGAAGTGCATAAGGGCTTTGCCGACTACCGCTTCGACAACATCGCCTCCACCATCTACCAGTTCGTGTGGTACGAGTACTGCGACTGGTACCTGGAACTGGCGAAGGTGCAGGTCCAGCAAGGCACGCCGGGCCAGCAGCAAGCCACCCGCCACACCCTGCTGCGCGTACTGGAAGTCATCCTGCGCATGGCGCACCCGATCATCCCGTTCGTCACCGAGCAGCTGTGGCAGACCGTGGCCCCGCTGGCCGGCAAAGGCGGCGATGGCCAATCGATCATGACCCAGGCTTACCCGCTGCCGAACGAAGCGGCGATCAGCGCCGAAGCCGAAGCCTGGGTGGGCGAACTGAAAGGACTGACCGACGCCACCCGCAACCTGCGCGGCGAAATGAAGCTGGCGCCATCGGTGCGCGTGCCGCTGATCGTGGAAGCGACCGGCGCCGACAAAGCGCGCATGGCCGCCTTCGCCCCATACATCCAGATGCTGGGCAAGCTGTCGGAAGTGCAGATCGTCGACGTGCTGCCGGAATCGCCGGCCGCCGTCTCCGTGGTCGGCACCACCAAGCTGATGCTGAAGGTCGAAATCGACGTCAAAGCGGAGCGCGAACGCCTGTCGAAAGAGATCGCCCGCCTGGAAGGCGAAATCGCCAAGGCCAACGGCAAGCTGTCCTCGGAAAGCTTCGTCGCCCGCGCCCCAGCCGCCGTAGTGGCGCAGGAAAAAGAGCGCGTCGCCACCTTCGGCGCCACCCTGGCCAAGATGCAGGAACAACTGGCCAAGCTCCCAGCTTAAAAGTCGGGGTCAGGTCTGGCAATCCGCCACCCAAGATGAAAGCAATGCCCGGCCCCAGCCGGGCATTTTTTACCCCGAACTGTAGGTAAACTACATCATTCGTGTTGACATGTAGTCAAACAATCCGTAGTTTACCCCTCTCTACCTCTGCGCATCACGCCTCAGTGGTAGTAATAGTACATCCACACCCAAGCAGTCCCGCAAAGGGCACCACGCACTGAGACGCTCCACCCGATAGCCGCTATCGCCCCACTGGCGAGGCGCCCTTGCGCACCCGTTCCGCAGTTCCAACCTGTGAAAGGAGATGTGCATGCAATCGCGTTTGAAACCCCTGGCCGCCGTCCTCGCGGCCTTGTTCGCCGCCAGCCACGCCGGCGCCGGCACCATCCCGGCCGCCCACGTGTACCACAACCACATGCCGAACTTCTGGCCCTTCTACGCCGTCGATCCGCTGGCCAAGTACAACGCCACGCCCGTCGGCGCGCCAGTGCGCTACACCTATGACGCTGACGTCATCAAGCTGAAAAACAACCCGCCAGCCGGCTACAGTTACTACCTGCCTGCCTCGCTGGGCGGCGCCATCATGCCGCACGACGACCTGGTGGCCTACTACACGCCGGACGCCAAGACTGGCGCATACCAGTACTGGCCGATGCAGGTAGCCAACGAGATGCAAAGCTGGTCCGGCGGCAAGGGCCAGGTCCACGTCACCATGTCCGGCGCCGTCATCAACAACGTGCAAAGCCTCGCCAGCGCGCAGAACGTTCCCGGCTACAGCAACAGCAACTGGGGCGCGTCCTGGCTCAATACCTGGAACTCGCTGAAGACCGCCAACAACTACCGCACGCTCGACACCGTGCACTTCACCGGCCACCACAGCATGGGCCCACTGGTAGGCCCCGACTACTTCCTGAAGGACCTGGTCTACCAGAACGTCACGCTGGCCCAGCCCTACTTCCTCGGCAACGGCTTCGTCGCCTCCAAGGGCTTCTTTCCTACCGAGCTGGGATTTTCGGAGCGCCTGATCCCGACCCTGGCCAAGTTGGGCGTGCAGTGGTCGGTGATAGGCAACAACCATTTTTCGCGCACGCTGAAGGACTACCCCTACGCCAGCTTTGACGCCAGCGTCGACACCCTGACCTCCCCGCCCAACCGCGCCGATTTGCGCAACACCTCCGCTAGCGGCAGCTGGGTGGCCGCCAATATGGCCCACGAGCAGCAAGTGGTGGTCAACAAATTCCCTTTTGCCTCCACCCCGCACTGGGTACGCCACGTCGACCCCGCCACCGGCGCCGTCACGCGCCTGGCCGGCATCCCCGTCAGCCAGAACGGCTCCTGGCTGGAAGGGTGGGAAGGCGCGGTCACGGTCGACGAGCTGGCGCCCTACACCAGCCTGGAAGGACGCCAGTTCTTCGTGGTGGCGCACGACGGCGACAATTCCGGCGGCCGCGCCGGTGCGCTCAGCACCTGGCAAGCCGGCCACTCGACCACCTGCAGCGGCAACGGCTACTGCCTCGGCATCGACGAGTACCTGCGCGCCAAGCCGATTCCCGAGAGCGACGTGCAGCACGTGCAGGACGGCTCCTGGATCGACACGCGCGACTCTTCGTCCGACCCCACCTGGTACCACTGGCACCTGCCCTTCCTGATATGGAAAGGCCAGTTCGCCGACTTCAACCGCGTCACCGGCAACAACCTGGCGCCCAAGACCAACCTGAAAGGGCAGCAGGAAGGCGCCACCGTCTCCTTCGAATACGGCTGGCACTACCTGGAGCGCAATTTCGCCCTGCTGCAAGCCGCCCTCAACTACGCCAAGACCGCCGAGCAGATCTGGCTGGACGGCCACCCCAACCACTGGTCGCCCAGCACCGCGCTGGACAAGCAGGTCACGCACGCCGGCAACCAGCTCAACCCGTGGATGCTGTCCTACCCGGTCAAGGGCGACGGCGCCAACGACTACGCCGGCGGCGCCAACCCGGCGGAACTTGCCTGGTATTTCCTGCTGCCTGCCATGGATTCGGGCTTCGGCTACTACGATGAAAACAAGGACGACTCGGTCAAGCCGACCCTGGCCTTCAACAATTCGCTAGCCTTCTCGCGCCCCTATGTGCAGGCGCACCTGGCGCAAGACCGCACCGGCCCTTCCGTGTGGTGGCCGCAGCGCTATCCCTACAATCCCGGCTCGGTCAACGCCTCCAAGGCCGAAGGCTGGACCGTGCAGCACTACAGCAATGACTTCGCCGTCTACACCTACGGCCACGACGTGTCGGGCATCGCCAGCGCCAAGGTCAATGTGCGGGTCCACGCCAGCAACAATATCGACGCGGCCGACGACACGTACAAGGTGTACGATCCGGCCGCCCTGGCCGGCCAGCCCGGCCTCTCTATCAACCCGGCCAATGTCGGCGCCTGGCAGGACGTGACGATGCAGGTGCGCGAGCTGCAGCCGGACATGAACGGCGTGGCCTGGATTCCCTCCACGCGCGACACCATCGCCGCCCTGCCGGCGCAGGACAGCGGCGACCTGTATTACGCCTATATCCCGGGCTACCGCAACCAGCTGCTGGACTACTACGTCGAGATGACCGACACGCTGGGCAACGTCACGCGCTCGGAGATCCAGCAAGTGTTCGTCGGCGCCGGCCGCTACCGCGCCGTGGCCACCGGCTCCGGCTACACGGAAGACATCAACGGCACCGTCAACGGCGTCTATCCCTTCCTGACGATCGACAGCACGCCGCCCAGCGCACCCGGCCAGCCGGCCGGCAGCCAGTTGACCGACCGCTCGGTAAGCCTGGCCTGGAGCGCGGCCAGCGACAGTATCGGCGTTACCGGCTACAAGGTATTCCGCAACGGCGTGCTGGCCGGCTCGCCCACCGGCACCAGCTTCAGCGACAGCGGCCTGGCGCCCGCCACGGCCTACAGCTACACGGTAAGCGCCATCGACGCCGCCGGCAACCAGTCCGCCGCCAGCCCGGCGCTGGCCGTCACCACGCTGGCCGCCGACACGCAGGCACCGACCGCCCCGGGCCAGCCGACGGCATCGGCCATCACGCAGGTAGCCGCCACCCTGTCCTGGGCCGCCGCCAGCGACAACTACGGCGTCGCGCAATACCTGGTGCTGCGCAACGGCAGCCAGGTCGGCGCCACCGCCGCCACCAGCTACACCGACAGCGGGCTGGCACCTTCGACCAGCTACAGCTACACCATCAAGGCGCAGGATGCCGCCGGCAATACCGGCCCGGCTTCCGCCGCCCGCACGCTCACCACGGCCGCCGGCAATATCGCCACCGTCTACTACCGCCTGCCCAGCGGCTGGAACAGCGCCAACATCCACTACAGCCCGACCGGTGGCGCCTGGACCGCGGTGCCCGGCGTGCCGATGGCCGCAGCCTGCAGCGGCTGGCTGTCCTACACCGCCAGCCTCGGTTCGGCCAGCAGCTGGCAGGCCGTGTTCAACAACGGCAGCGGCAGCTGGGACAACAACGGCGGCAAGAACTACGCGCTGGGCACCGGCCTGTCCAGCGTGGCCGGCGGCGCCGTCACCAGCGGCAGCAACCCGTGCAATGTCGACAGCACGCCGCCCGGCGCACCGGACGGCCTGGCCGCCAGCGCGGTGGGCGCCACCAGCGTCAGCCTCGCCTGGAGCGCCGCCACCGACAACGCCGGCGTGACCGGCTACTACGTCTACCGCAACGGCAGCCTGCTCGGCACCGCCACCGGCACCGGCTACGTCGACAGCACAGCGGCCCCCGCCACCAGCTACAGCTACACCGTCAAGGCGATCGACGCCGCCGGCAACGTTTCGGCAGCCAGCGCCGCGCTGGCAGTGACCACCACGGCGGCATCGTCCTGCCAGGTCACCTTCACCATCGCCAACGCCAATACCGTCATGGGGCAGAACCTGTACGTGGTCGGCAACGACACACGCCTTGGCAACTGGGCACCGGCCAGCGGCTTTGCGCTGGCGATCCAGGGCAGCGGCGCCAACGTACCGTGGAGCGGCACCGTCACGCTGCCAGCGGCCAGCGCCATCCAGTACAAATACGTCAAATGGAACGGCAGCACGGCGACCTGGGAAGGCAGCCAGGCCACCGCCTCCGGCAACCGCGAGTTCAGCACCCCGGCCTCGTGCAGCAGCCCCCTTCCGCGCAACGACGGCAACTTCAAGTCCTGATTTAAAAGTCGGGGTCAGGTCTGGCAATCCGCCACATTTTCCGCGATGCGAAAAATGTGGCGGATTGCCAGACCTGACCCCGACTTTCAATTTTCTAGAGTCTTCCCTCCAAAAAAAATAGCATGACCGTACGGTGCCCTGCCGGGTCCTTTGCTACACTGATTTTCCCCAAATCTAAATAAGAGACACCCCCATGCGCCTAACCCGCACAGTGGCGCTGGCTGCGGCAGCCTTGCTGGCTGCCGCTCCGGCATTTGCCCAAGATCCCTCTCCTGTCGGCCTGTGGAAGAACATCGATGACGTCAGCGGCAAGCCGAAGGCCCTGATCCGCATCACCGAGGAAAACGGCGCCCTGCAGGGCAAGATCGAAAAACTGTACCGCGGCCCGGCGGAAGAACAGAATCCGGTGTGCGACAAGTGCACCGATGCGCGCAAGGACAAGCCGATTGTCGGCATGGTGATCGTGTCCGGCCTGAAGAAGGACGGCAGCGAATACAACGGCGGCGAGATTCTCGACCCGAACAACGGCAAGGTTTATAAGAGCAAGCTGGAAGTTGCCGATGGCGGCAAGAAGCTGAAAGTGCGCGGGTATATCGGTATTCCGATGCTGGGCCGGTCGCAGACTTGGGAGCGCCAGGAGTAAAACCGGTAAACCAGGGTTTGACCCACCGTCGAGGGCCCGAAGACCGTAGGGGGTCTGACCCTGCGGGTCAGACCCCGGTTTACCCGGTTTAGCGCTTAGGCAGCAGCAACGACGCCAGCGCCGGAATCATCACAATCGCCCCCACCATATTCCACAGGAACATGAACATCAGCAGCAGGCCCATATCGGCCTGGAACTTGATGTCCGACCAGACCCAGGTCAGCACGCCCAGCGCCAGCGTCACGCCGGTCAGCGCCACCGCCACGCCGGTCGTCTTCAGCGTCTCGAAGTAAGCCTCCTTCAGCTCCATGCCGCGGTCCAGGAAGCACTGCAGGCGGTTGTAGATGTAGATGCCGTAGTCCACGCCGATGCCGATCCCCAGCGCAATCACCGGCAAGGTCGCCACCTTCACCCCCAGCCCCAGGCGCGCCATAATGGCCTCGCACAGCGCGGACGTGATATACAGCGGCACCATTATGCAGATGGTTACGCGCAGCGAGCGGAACTCCCACCACACCAGCAGCGCCACGATGGCGTACACCAGCACCAGCATGGTGATCTCGGCCTGCTTGATCACGATATTGGTGGCCGCCTCGATGCCCGAATTGCCGGCCGCCAGGATGAACTCCGCCTGCGGCGTGTTGTTCTCTTTGGCGAACGCCTGCGCCGCCTGCACCACCCGCGTCAGCGTGTCGGCCTTGTGGTCGGCCAGGAACACCAGCACCGGCAGCATCGAGCAGTCGTTGCTGTACAACTCGGACGGAATCATGCGCTGCGCCGAATTGGACACGAAGCGATTGCGCGACAGCGCCTGCCATTTCAGGCTGCCGCCATTGACGTTGGAGATGATCCGCTTCTGCACCGTGAACAGCGAAGTGGTCGACTCCACGCCCGGCACGTTCTCCATCTCCCACTGGAAGCGGTCCACCACTTCGGCAGTCGGGTAGGCACCGCACTCGCCGGCCGGCGTCTTTACCATCACCACGAACACGTCCGAGCTGGTCGAGTAATGGCCGGTGATGTAGGCGTTGTCGCGGTTGTAGCGCGAGTCGGCGCGCAGCTCCGGCGCGCCCGGATCGAGGTCGCCGATCTTCAGGTCGCGGTTCAGCGCAAACGCTGTGGCAAACACCGCCACTGCGCCCAGCACCGCCAGCTTGGCGTACTTGGGCTCCGCAATGCGCGACAGCATGCGCATGAAGCGGTGCTTGCGCTTGGCCTTCCGGGCCTGGTTGCGCAGGCAGGCATCGGTCACGCCCACGTAGGACATCAGCACCGGCAGCAGGAACATCTTGGTCAGCACGATCACCGCCACGCCCACCGAGGCCGAAATCGCCAGCTCGCGGATCACGCCGATCTCGATCACCAGCAGGGTCGAAAAGCCCACCGCATCGCACAGCAGCGCAATGGTGCCGGGAATGAACAGCTGGCGGAAAGTCTGCTTGGCAGCCTCGGTGGCCGACTTGCCGGACAGGCGCTCGCTGGCCATGGTGTTGATGTTCTGCACCGCGTGCGAGACGCCGATGGCAAAGGTCAGGAACGGCACCAGGATCGAATACGGATCGAGCCCGAAGCCCAGTAGCCGCACGATGCCAAGCTGCCAGATTACCGCCAGCGAGCAGCAGAACACCGTCACCAGGGTCGACTTCCAGCAGTGCGAATACCACAGCAGCAGCGCCACCGTCATGGCAAAGGTGATCGCGAAGAACAGGCCGATCGCCTTGGCGCCGTGAATCAGGTCGCCCACCACCTTGGCAAAGCCGACGATGTGGATCTTCACGCCCTGTGCTTCGTACTTGTCGCGCACCAGCTTTTCCAGGCGCTCGGAGAACAGGCCGTAATCGAGCTTGGTGCCCTTGTCCGGATCGATCTCCAGCAGCGGCACCTGCACGATGGTGGACTTCTGGTCCGCCGCCACCAGGCTGCCGATGCGCCCCGAACGCGCCACGTTTGCCCGCACCTCGTCCAGCATGGCCGGCGAACCGTCGAAGCCCTGCGGGATGATCTGGCCGCTGTTCAAGCCCGTCTCGGTGACTTCCATCCACTGCACGTTCGGCGTCCACAGGGACTTCAGGTTGCCGCGGTCCACGCCGGGGATGTAGAACACTTCGTCGGTCACCGCCTTCAGCGTATCGAGATACTCCTTGCTGTAGATGTCGCCCTTGGTCGCCTCCACCGCGATGCGGATGTTGTTGCCCAGCGGGCGCAACTCGTTCTCGTACTTCAGGTAGTTGGCGATGAAGGGGTGGGTGGCCGGCACCATCTTCTGGAAGCTGGCGTCCGGTTTCAGCAGCGCCGCCTGCCAGGCAAACAGCACCGACGCCAGCAGGAAAGCCACCATGATCACAAGGCGGTGCTTGAACAGGCGCGGCTCCAGCCAGTGCTCGACGGAGGTGAAGCGCTGGTGTCCTTCCTCGGCCACCTTGCAGGATTTTTCGTCTTCGCGCTTCATTTCGCCGCCTCTCGCACACCACCCACGCCGGACAGCAGCACCGTGCCATTCACAGCCAGCATGCCGGCCGTCGGCACCGCATCGCCCTGGCGCATAACGCGGAAGCTCACGCCATCGTCGTCGCTGCGCAGCAGCGCGCCATCTTGTGCCGCGAGCACGATGCTGTTGCCCTGCAGGGCGCCGCCCACCAGGCTCTTCTTCGTCACGGCCGGCGTTTCGCGCCAGGTGGCGCCGCCATCTTCGCTGCGGAACACATGGCCGCCAAAGCCGTAAGCGAGCACGCTGCGGCCGGTGAAGATCACGCCGTACAGCTGGCCGCCGTAGCCGGTCTCGATACGCTGCCAGCTTGCGCCGCCGTCGGCCGAGCGGTACACGTAGCCGCCCTCGCCCGCGATGGCCAACACATTGCCAGGCCCGCCCGCAATCGCGTTGTAATGCAAGCCTTCAGGATTGGGCAGGCCCGCGCCCATGGAATTCCAGTGTGCCCCGCCGTCCGTGGTACGGAAAGCCTGGCCGTATGCGCCCACCGCGTAGCCGGTCCTGGCATCGCGGAACCATACGCCCAGCAAAGGGCGCGACGGGCCGAACTTGGCCGCCGCTTCGATATCGCCCAGCGCGTTCTCGGCATCGGCGAGCGCCGCCTTGCCCGCTCCCGCCCCGGCCGCCTGCGCCTTCTCGACTGCCGCCTTGGCATCGGCCAGCATCAGTGCATTGGCCTGGTTGCCGTCAAAGCGGGTGCTCCATTGCGCCCCGCCGTCATTGGTGGAAAGGATCACCCCATCGTGCCCGACGGCCCAGCCGTTGGAAGCATCGGCAAACGCCACGCTGGTCAAGGTGACCGACACCGGTACTTTCGCCTGCTGCCATGGCGCATTGGCGCCGCCATCGCGCACCAGGATGATGCCGCGCTCGCCCACCGCCACCGTGCGCTGGCCGGCCAGCGCCATGGCCGTCAGCATGGCTTTCGGCGCCCGCGCCGACATGCGCGCCGGCGTCTGCAGCGGATCGCGCGCCACGGCCGGCGCCACCGCCAATGCGCCCAGCAGCGCAGCAGCGGCCTGTTTCAATACTATATTCATGCTCTACCTGCGAAAAAATGGGCGCAGCGCTCCCTGTGAACGCAAGCGCCCGAAGAGACACCCCCAAACCCGCTACGCCGTCCTTAGTTGGAAGAGCGGCGCAGCGTATCTGGCGTGAAGTTCGACGGATCGAGCTTGACGCCAAATTTGATCGGCTTCTCCTGGTTGGAGATGCCGGAGAGCAGGTAGCGGCGTGCCTGCAGGTCGTAGAACACTTCGTAGGCGAAGTAGTGGGTCAGCGCATCGTAGTACTGGATGCCGCCGATTTCGTGCACGCGCCACAGTTCGCCGCGGCCGTCGTAGGAATCGGTGTGCAGCACTTCCCAGCTATCCTCGTCCACGTAGAACACGCGCTTGGCGTAGATGTGGCGCTTGTCCTTCTTCAGGGTCGCTTCCACTACCCACACGCGGTGCGGCTCGTAGCGCACGAAGTCCTGGTTGATATGGCCGGGGCGGACGATGTCGGCATACTTGATCGCCTTGTTGGTGATCTTGTAGTTGTTGTAGGAGACCAGCATCTCCTTCTTGCCCACCAGCTTCCAGTCGTAGCGGTCGGGCGCGCCGTTGAAGCCGTCGTAGTCGTCGGTGGTGCGCAAGCCGTCCGCGCCCTGCCCCGGCGAGTCGTAGGCCACGTTCGGCGCGCGCAGCACGCGGCGCTGGCCAGGATTGTAGGTCCAGGCCAGGCGCGATTCCTTCACCTGGTCCATCGGGTCCACCACCAGCAGCGCGTCGCCGGCCACCGAGGACGGGCCGGTCAGGGTCGCCATGTAGTACACCAGGCGGTTAGGCTCGGGGTTGGGCATGCCCTGGGCGAAGGCCACCTTCTCGGTGCGGGTCACCGGCGTGAAGGCGCCGTTGGTCTGCACCGGGAATTCGGCGGTGTAGCGCTCGATGGTGCCGCCGCGGTAGCGCATCAGGTGGTTCCAGATCACCTCGACGCCGGTTTTCGGGATCGGGAACGGCACCGTGGTCTTGGCGGTGCCGGTCACGCCGTTGCCGCCGCCGGTCAGCTCGGCCTTCGTCGCTTCGGCCTTGATGTTGTCGTACACCGCCTGCGGGTAGCCTGCCGTGCGGTAGCTCTTGTAGACATTCATCTTGTAGCTCGGGTAGCGCTTCAGCATCTCCATCTGCCCCGGCGCCAGCATGTCCTTGTACTTGTCCATGTTGGCGGCCGTGATGGTGTACTGGGGCGCTTCGTTCGGCAGCGGGTCGGCGTAGCCGTTCTTGCTGTCGAAGCCGGCCGGCGCCTTGGTGATGCCGCCGGTCCAGGCCGGGATGGTGCCGGCCTTGTTGCCTTCCTTCTCCGCGCCGACCGGCGTCAGGTCCTTGCCCAGGCGGTCTGCTTCCGCCTGCGGCAGGCCGGCCAGGGCGCTGCCCGCGATGCACGCCAGCGCTGCGGCCAGCAAGCTTTGCTTCATCATCTTCATCTACATGTCTCCTGTGTCTTTATTAGAAGTTGGCGCCGATCACGAACTGCATGTTGTCGCGGTCGTGGAACTGGTCGTACTTGGCGCTCTTGTTATAGCTGGTATAGCTGATGTCGGCGTAGTAGCGGTTGTTGTAGTCCGCGCGCAGGCCCACGCTGCGGGTCTGGCGGTCTTCGACGAACAGGTTGTCGGCCGCATAACCCTTCACGTCATGCGCGAAGTACAGGCGCGGCTTGAAGTTGACGCCGGCCACCACGTTCGGAAACAGCATTTCGGCCGACAGGCGATATCCCCAGGCGCTGCTGGTGGCATAGCCTTCGTTCTCGCAGTAGGAGGCATTGGGCTGGATGCCGGCCGGCCCGCAAGTGCCGCCCAGCGCCGCGGTCGGGCCGAAGTTGTACATGAAGCCGCGCACGTAGCGGGTGCTGGTGTTCGGGTCGCCGATGCCGCTCCACTTCTGGCCCGCCACTTCGCCCAGCAGGGTCAGCGAATCGGCGCCCAGCACTTGCGGGATCTGGCGGATGAACGACACCTGCGCCTGCGTCTTGTCCTTGCGGTCATAGCCGTGGATCACGGTGCCGGTCGGCACCGCCGGGTTGCGCGCAATGACCGCCAGCTTGGCCTGCGGGCCGATGCCCAGCGCAGTGCCGACCAGCAGGTCGATCGCGTTGATCTGCACCGGGATGTCCTTGGTGCGCGACACTTCGCCAAACAGCGAGAAGCCGCCCACTTCGGTGGCTGCCGACAGGCCCAGGGTCTTCACGTTCTCGCCGCTGTAGTCCCACACGATATTCCCGGCCGGCAGCACGCCCAGCGTGCCCAGTGCCGGCGCCAGCGACGGCACGGCCTTGACCAGTTGCGCCAGGCGGCCCGACCATACCGACGGCAGCGCCGACGGCTGCTTGACCACCGAGACGATCGGCGAGTGGCTGTGGTAGCGCGCGAAATAGACGCCGAAGTCGGTGGCAATGGCGTCGGCAAAGTAGTGGCTCGACACGCCGAACTGGCCGGACTTCTTCGGCTTGATCTTTTCCGCGGTGGTCATGCGGAAGTTGAGCGGCATGCTGCGCGACAGGCCGAGCGAGGCCAGCACCGGGTCCAGCGCAGCAGGCAGCGCGGCCAGGAACGGCGCGCCGTTGTACTGGCCCTGGTCGTTCAGCTTGGTGCCGTCGCCAAACAGCACGGTGCCGTTGTTGCAGTTGAGCGAATCGGCCGCCGACCAGTAGGTGCCGCAGCCGTCGACCACGTTCTGGCGCCAGCCCAGGTTGTAGAAGGCCTCCACCGACACGCCGTTGCCCAGGCCCAGGTTAGCCATCAGGGCCGGCTGCGGACGCAGGACTTCCTTGACCTGCGCGCCCGGGCGGCGCGCGGCGCTGGTATCGAAGGCGCCCATGGCGTTAATGCCCGGCACGAACAGCGATTCGCCCCAGTTGATCACCTGGTTGCCCAGCTTGGCGCTCAGCGCCTTGCCGCCCAGGTCCCAGTTGGCGAACACATAGGCGTCGGCCAGCGCCACGCCGTCGAAGGTGGACAGCTGGTCGAAGCCGGTGTCGCTCAGTTCTCCGTTCTGCTTGTAGCCGTTGTTGAAATGCCCGTGCGGCATCTCCTTGCCTTTCAGGACGCGGTCGTACCACGCGAAGCTGCGCACGAACATGCCGTAGGTATCGCCTTTCAGTTCCAGTTCGCCTGTCAGCTTGCCGACGGTGGAATAGGCATCGTGCTTCTTGAAGTTCAGGTTGCCGTCGTCGGCGCCGGCGCCCGCCGTGCCGCCATTGGGTACAGAGATCAGGTTCTTGTCTGCATCCTTCATCCGGATGCTGGTGCCGACCGACATGTTCAGGGACCAGCGTCCTTCCAGTCCATTGTCGGTGGTGAAGGTATCTGCGTGCGCCAGTGGGGTTGCCAGCGCCGCCGCCACGGCGAGCGCCATGATACGGTTGTACTTCCTCGTCATCCTAGTGTCTCCTAATGGTTTTTACAGCTTCTTATACAGGCTTATTTAACTGCTTGAACTCCTCACGCAACTTCATCTTCTGCACTTTGCCGTTGGCGGAATACGGAAGCTCGCTGACAAAAACCACGTCGTCGGGAAGCCACCACTTGGCTACGCGGCTGGCAAGGTAGCCTAACACTTCATCGCGTGTGGGGGAACTGCCATGGCGGGGAACGACCACCAGCAACGGGCGTTCCTGCCATTTTTCATGCGGGATGCCGATCACCGCGGCAGCCATCACATCGGGATGGCCCATCACTGCGTTCTCGACATCGATCGATGAAATCCATTCGCCGCCGGACTTGATCACGTCCTTGGCGCGGTCGGTTATCTGAAGATAGCCATCGCGGTCGATGTTGGCGATGTCGCCGGTATCGAAGTAGCCTTCCTCGTCCAGCACCGAGGCATCGCTGCCGTAATAGGCCGACAGGATCCACGGCCCGCGCACCATCAGGCGCCCCGTCGCCACGCCGTCGTGCGGCAGGCGCCGGCCCGCTTCGTCCTTCAGCGCCAGCTCCACGCCGCACACCGGCCGGCCCTGGCGCGCCTGCACGCGCAGCTTTTCTTCCTCGCTGGCCTTGTCGTGCGATTGCAACAGCGAGCACACGGTGCCCAGCGGCGACATCTCCGTCATGCCCCAGGCCTGCATCAGGGTCGCCCCCAGCGTGTTGCGGCAGCGCGTGAACATCACCGGCGGGATCGCC
Source organism: Pseudoduganella sp. R-34 (assembly GCF_049904655.1). Taxonomy (NCBI): domain Bacteria; kingdom Pseudomonadati; phylum Pseudomonadota; class Betaproteobacteria; order Burkholderiales; family Oxalobacteraceae; genus Pseudoduganella; species Pseudoduganella sp. R-34. Next base: position 1,429,232 of record NZ_CP184572.1, on the reverse strand, counting down.
GAGCCGCCGCACAGCATGCGCTCCAGGCATAGCTCCTGCAGCGCCGGCCGCGCTTCGCTGTCGATATGGTTGAGCAAGCCTAGCCAGACGGTCGGCACGCCCAGCGCCATCGTCACGCGCTCGTCGCGCAGCAAGTCGTAGATGCTCTTGCCGTCCAGCGCTGGCCCGGGCAGCACCAGCTTGGCGCCGCTCATGGCGCCGGCGTACGGCATGCCCCAGGCGTTCACATGGAACAGCGGCACCACCACCAGGCAGCTGTCGCGGTGCGAAATGGCTGCACTGCCCGCAGCGCACAGGCCCATCGAGTGCAGGTAGGCCGAGCGGTGCGAGTACAGCACCCCTTTCGGGTTGCCGGTGGTGCCGGAGGTGTAGCACAGCGCCGACGCCGTGCGTTCGTCGAACTGCGGCCAGGCGTAATCATCGCTGGCGCCTTCCACCAGCTCCTCGTAGCACAGCGTTCCCGCCGGCAGGCCGGCGGGCATATGCGCGCGGTCGGTCATGCAGACGAATGCCTTCACACCTGCCAGCTTCGGCGCCAGCGCGGCCACCAAGGGCGCGAAGGTAGTGTCGAAGAACAGCACCTGGTCCTGCGCGTGATTGAGAATGTACTCCACCTGTTCCGGGAACAGGCGCGGGTTGATGGTGTTCAGCACCGCACCCATGCCCGACACGCCAAAGTACAGCTCCATGTGGCGATGCGTGTTCCAGGCCAGCGTGCCGACCCGGTCGCCCATGCCCACGCCCAGCGCCAGCAGCGCATTGGCAATGCGCCGCGCGCGCCGTTCCACTTCGCCGTAACTGCTGCGGTGCAGCGTGCCTTCACAAGTGCGCGAGACAATCTCGGCGCGCGGGTGCACGCGGCGCGCGTGCTCGATCATCGAGGAAATCAGCAGCGGCTGATCCTGCATCAAGGCTTGCATACGCTAATCCATTACATATGGCGTTTCAGGAAACCGGCCAGCGTGTCGAAGACGCGGCCATACGGAGGGCGGAACAGGCCGAAGCCGTTCAGGCGCGCCTGCCGGTAGATCGGCTTCTGCTTGGAGAACGCGAGGAAGCCATGCTCGCCGTGATAGGCGCCCGTGCCGCTGGCGCCGACGCCGCCGAACGGCAGGTTTTCCTGCGCCGCATGCCACAGCGCGTCGTTGACGGTGACCCCGCCCGAGATGGTCGAGCGCAGCACCTTGGTGCAGTTGCGGCGCTCCTTGCCGAACCAGTACAGCGCCAGCGGGCGCTCGCGCTGGTTGATGAAGGCGATGGCTTGCTGCAGCGTGTCGTAGGGCAGCACCGGCAGCAGCGGGCCGAAGATCTCTTCGCGCATGACCGCCATCTCGGACGTGACGTCCAGCAGCAGCACTGGCGCCATGCGCCGCTCGCCCGCTTGCCCCGCTTCGGTACCGCCCAGCCGCAGCACGCGCGCGCCCTGCTCTTCCGCCTCGCGCACCAGCTTCTCCAGCCGCTGGAAATGACGCTCGCTGATGATGCTGGTGTACTGCTCGTTGCCGGCAAACTGCGGGTACATCGCCGCCGCCGCCGCGCTCAGTTCGCGCACGAATTCGTCCACGCGCGCGCGCGGCACCAGCGCGTAGTCGGGCGCCACGCAAGTCTGGCCGGCGTTGAACAATTTGCCGAAAGCCAGGCGCGGCGCAGCCTGCGCCAGGTCGCAGCTTTCGTCGATGATGGCGGGCGACTTGCCGCCCAGTTCCAGCGTCACCGGTGTCAGGTTGTGCGCCGCGGCGACAGCGACCTGGCGTCCTACCGCGGTGGAGCCGGTAAAAATGAGATGGTCGAACGGCAGCGCCGCAAAATCGCGGCTGACCTCAACGCCGCCTTCGACCACGGCCAGCTCGGCCGGGGTGAAATAACGCGCCGCCAGTTGCGCCAGCAGGCGCGAAAAGGCCGGCGTCAGCTCGCTGGGTTTGATCATCACGCGATTGCCCGCCGCCAGGGCGGCAGCCGCCGGCACCAGCGCCAGTTGGCAGGGGTAGTTCCACGGCACGATATTGCCGATCACACCCAGCGGCTGCGGCATGATCCGGCTCGAGCCGGGCAGCATGTGCAGCGGCGTCGCCACGCGGCGCGGCCGCATCCAGCGCCCCAGCTTGCGGCGCTGCTGGCGGATGGCCGACAGCACGACGAACAGCTCCGTCAGCACCATTTCCTGCCGCGCGCGCCCGCCAAAGTCGGCATCGATCGCTTCCAGGATGGCCGCTTCGTTGTCGGCCACCAGCGCCTGCAGGCGGTCAAGCCGCTCGCGCCGGATGGCGGCCGGCGGCACCATGTCGGCATTGAAGGCCGCGCGCTGCACTTCCAGCCTGTCCAGCAGCGATGGCGAGCCGCGTCCTACGACGGCAGGGTCGAATTCCTGAACTTTCATCACAGTGTCTCCAGTTGCGCCGCGTTTTATTTAACGCTGTCTTGAAACGAGTATGTGTTTGACACTACTATTCGTCCAATGCATTGTATTTATCCGCACAATGCATATTCCGCATACTAGGAGTTTTCCATGGATTTCAAGCGCTTGCGCTACGCCCTGGCGGTGGCCGACGAAGGCAATTTCGTGCGGGCCGCCGAGAAGATCAGCATCAGCCAGCCCGCCCTGTCGCGCGCCGTGCAGACCCTGGAGGACGAACTGGGATTCCTGCTGTTCGACCGCGGCAACCGCAACGTGGCGGTGACGGTGGCCGGCGCCGCCTTCTTCAACCACGCGCGCCGCTTGTTGTTTGATGTACGCAACATGGAACACGATTTATCGTTGTTGCGAAATGGCGACAGCGGCCATGTGGCCTTCGGCATCGGCCCCCTGCACTCGGGCGCCCTGCTGCCGCGCATGCTGCGCCAGGTGCGCGCCGACCAGCCAGGCATCAGCCTGTCGGTCACCATCAACACCTCGACCTATCTGCTGGACCACCTGCGCGGCGAGGAAATGGAATTCTTCATGTCCGACGTGCGCCTGATCGAGCCGGCCGAAGACCTGATCATTACCCACGAATGCCGCCAGTACGGCGGCATCTACTGCCGCCCCGGCCACCCGCTGCTGGGGCGCGACGACGTCACCCCGCCCGAGCTGCTGCCCTATGGCATGGCGGCGCCCACCATTCCCGAAGTGCTGATGACGCAGATGAACAAGCTGTTCCGCCTGCCGCCGGGGCGCGACCTGCCCATCATGCTCAGTTGCGACAGCGTGCATACCCTGGTCGACGTGGTGGCCGAAAGCGATCTGCTGCTGATCTCCAGCCATGCGGCGCTGGCCGAGGCGGCCGCGGAAGGCCGGCTGGAACAGGTCCAGGTGCCGCTGCCGCCGCTGTGGGCCGACATTGCCACCATCCGCCTGCGCGGGCGCACCCTCTCGCCCGGCGCCCAGCGCGTGCTGCAGGCGGCGCGGGAAATCCTGGCGCAACTGGCCGGCACGGAAATGCCGCGCCAGTAACCCGCCGGCGCGGCCCCGCTGGCGCAGCCTCAGGCCGCAGCCGCGCGCAGCGCTTCCAAGTCGCGCAGCTCGATCTGGCCGTAGCGCAGCCCGATCGCGCCGCAGCCGGCCAGCGCCTGCAATTCCTTGTTCAGGGTGGTGCGCCCGACGCCGAGCATCATCGCGATCTGGTCCTGTGAAGCGGCGATGGTGGTGCGCGCGCTGGCAGCCTGGGTCAGCTCGCCATGCGCCATCATCAGCAGGCGCCGCGCCAGGCGGGTGCGGGTGCTGTGCATCGCCATGTCGGCGATCAGGCCGAAAGCGGCGTGCAGCCGCTCCGCCTCCAGCCGGGCCATGGCGTTGGCAAACACCACGTCCTGCATCAAGGCCGCAAAACGCTCCGCGCTGACCGCCAGCAGTTCCGTGTCCTCCTGCGCTGTTGCCGTGGCGCTGCGCGGCAAGTCCGCCAGGAGGGCCGTTTCGCCGAACCAGTTGCCCGCTTCAGCCAGGGTCACGATCGCCTCGTTGCCGTCCGCATGCATGACCGACAGCCGGACCGCGCCGCGCACCACGCCCCACAGCCCATCCTGCGCCCCGGACGTCCGCTCACCCTGCAGGTAGAGCACCTCGCCTTGCACCAGGCGCACGCCGCGCGTCACCGCCAGCAAGGCGCTGGCCTGCGCCGCCGGCAATCGCGCGAACCAGGGGTTGTTGAAGAATATCTGCATGCAAAAAAATCCTGAATTGCCCGGAATTGAACAATCTTCGCCGGCGCAGCCCTGCATCATGGTTGCCAAAGGAGACCAGCCATATGGACAACACCATGATGTACACGCTGCTCGCACTGGTGATCACGGGCCTCGCCCTGGCGGAATTCGCCAGCCGCCGCTACCGCGACACGGTGCACGCCAGCGCCAATGATACAGCGCTCGAAGTAGGCATGACAGTCAGCCTGTTGCTGATTACCCAGCCGTTGATCCTCTTCGCCACCAGCGCGCTGGGCCAGTGGCTGGCGCCCGGCATGCGCGATGCCTGGGCCGGCCTGCCCTGGTGGGCCTGGGCCGGCCTGCTGCTGGTGGGCGACGACATGACGCAGTACTGGTGGCACCGCATCTCGCACTCGCCGTTGCTGTGGCCCCTGCACCGCGCCCACCACTCGGCCTCTTACATGAGCATCCGCATCGCCTACCGCAACAACTTCTTCTACTACCTGATGATGCCGGGCATCTGGTTTGCCGGCGCCATGGTCTACCTGGGCTGCGGCTGGATGTATTTCGCCTACGTCGTGGTCAAGCAGGCGGTCATCCTCGGCGCCCACTGCGCCTGGGCCTGGGATGAACCGCTGTACAAGGTGCGCGCGCTGCGTCCGTTGATGTGGGTAGTGGAGCGCACCATCTCCACCCCGGCCACCCACCGCGCCCACCACGCCATCACCAACGCCGACGGCATCGGCCATTACAAGGGCAACTTCGGCAACCTGCTGTTCTTCTGGGACGTGCTGTTCGGCACCGCCCACATCACGCGCCGCTATCCGGCCCAATACGGGCTGCGCGACGACCAGCTTTTCGGCGCCGAGCGCTGGGACAGGCAGATGTTCTACCCGCTGCTGCAGTCGAAGCGCGAGTACAGCGCCCTGAAATTCGGGGGAAAGATTTATAGCGATGAATAAGGCCCGATACGTCGTGACAGGCGGCTTCGGCGCCCTCGGCCGCGCCATCGGCGACGCCCTGCTGGCAAGCGGCGCGCAGGCGGCACTGGTCGACCAGGCGCCCGCCGCCGCCGGCCTGCCCGCTGGCGCACTGGCCTGCGGTGGCGCGGACCTGTGCGACCCGCACGCGGCCCGGCGCTGCATCGACGGCGTAGCCGAGCGCTTCGGCGGCCTCGATGGCATCGTCAACGTGGCGGGCGGCTTTGCCTGGGAATCCGTGGAGCACGGCGACATCGCAACCTGGGACCGCATGTACGCCATGAACGTGCGCACCACCCTGCTGGCATCGCAGGCAGCGCTGCCGCACCTCCTGCGCCAGGGACGCGGCCGCATCGTCAATATCGGCGCCATGGCCGCCGGCCGCGCCCAGGCCGGCATGGGCGCCTACGCCGCCGCCAAATCCGGCGTGGCCCGCCTGACCGAAGCCATGGCCGAAGAATTGCTCGCACGCGGCGTTACGGTCAACGCCATCCTGCCCGGCATCATCGACACGCCGGCCAACCGCGCGGCCATGCCGGACGCCGACACCAGCCGCTGGGTCGCTCCGGCAGCGCTAGCCGAGGTGGTGCTGTTCCTGCTGTCCGACGCTTCGGCCGCCGTGACTGGCGCCCTGCTGCCGGTCATGGCGCGAGGGCTGGACTAGCCGGCCGTCAGCGGCAGCCGGAATTCGAAGCGCACGCCCTGGCCCGGCGCACTGGTCAGGCTTACGCTGCCTTGCAACGCACCGCATACCAGGTTGTTCACGATGTACATGCCGAGGCCGGAACCGCCGGCGCCGACCTTGGTGGAGAAGAAGGGCTCGAAGATTTTCTGTTGCAGCTCAGGCGCGATGCCGACGCCGTCGTCGCTGTAGACCAGCCGCACATGGTCGCCCGCTACGCTGGCGGCGATCGACACCTTGCCGCAGCCGCGCCCCTCGAAACCGTGCAGGATGGAGTTGACGATCAGGTTGTTCAGGATCTGCTCCAGGTGTCCAGGGTAGGAATCCATCAGCACCCCGGGCGCCACTTGCAGCTCCACAGTGACATTCGCCTGCCGCATCATGCGTCCCAGCGTGACCAGGATATCGTGCAGGCAGGTATGCAGGTCGAATCGGCGGCGGCGCTGGCTGGTCTGGTCCACCGCCACGTTCTTGAAACTCTCGATCAATTCGCGCGCGCGGTCGGCGCTGCGGATCAGCACCTCGCTCGCCTCGCGGCAATCGCCGGCCGACTGCACCAGGCAGGAACGCGTCAGCTTGCCCGCCAGGGCATTGCCGGCCAGTTCATCCACGCGGTCGCGCAGGGTCGATGCCAGCAGCACCAGGTTGCCGACCGGCGTATTCAATTCATGCGCCACGCCGGCCACGATGCTGCCCAGCGCCACCATCTTTTCCTGCTCGACGATCTGCTGCAGGGCCAGGCGCAGCTCGCAGCTGCGCGCTTCCTCCGCCTTCTTGCGCTGCGTGATGTCGCGCACCAGCGCCGCAAAGACGGGCGGCTGCGATTGCGGCACCTGCCATTGCGACACCTCGACGTCGAACTCGCGCCCGGTGCGGTGGCGTGCGCGCTGGCTGCAACCCTGCGCCGGCAACAGCACCTTGCCGGCGGGCTGGCCCAGCATTTCATGGCGGCGCCACCCGAACAGGTCTTCCGCCGCATGATTCCAGTCGGTGACCATGCCCTGGCTGTCGGTGCCGATGAAGGCTTCGCAGGCGCTGTCGATCACCATGCGCAGGCGCCGCTCCGATTCGTGCAGGGCTTGCGTGCGCTCCTGCACCTTCGCATACAGCTCGCACAGCACGGCCACCTTGTTGCGCAGCACGGCCGGCTCGATCGGCTTGTTGAGGAAATCCACCGCGCCCATTTCATAACCCTTGAACTGGCGCACGCGGTCATGCAGGCCGGCGGTAACAAAGATGATGGGCAGGTGGCGCGTGCGGGGGTTGGCGCGCAGCAGTTCGGCCGTTTCCAGGCCATCCATCTCCGGCATCTGCACGTCCAGCAGCACCACGGCAAAATCGTGCCGGAGGGATTGGCGCAGCGCTTCGTTGCCGGACATGGCTTTCACCAGGTGCAGGGACAGCGGCATCTCTTCCAGTAATGCTTCCAGCGCTGTCAGGTTCTCCTGTCGGTCGTCGACCAGCAGCACCGGGATGTTCAGTTCCATGCGCTCCCCTAGCGTCTAATCCAGACCCGCAGCAGCGACAAAAGCTGCGCGGTATCGATCGGCTTGGCGAGGTAATCGCTGGCTCCCGCCTCCAGGCAATGCTGGTGATCGCCCGGCATCGCCTTGGCGGTCATCGCGATGATGGGCAAATCCCTGAAGCGGGCATCGGCGCGGATGCGCCGCATCGCTTCGTAACCATCCATCTGCGGCATCATTATATCCATCAGCACAGCGTCCACCCTTCCTTCCGACGCCAGCCTGTCGAGCGCTTCCTGGCCATTTTCCGCTTCCAGCACTTCCACCCCGCGGTCGCCGAGCAGGCTGGCCAGGGAGAACAGGTTGCGCATGTCGTCGTCCACCACCAGCACCCTGCTGCCGGCCAGGGCCAGGGCCTCCTGCCGCGTGGCATGGCCGCCCTGCTCCACGCTGTGCAGGAACAACTGCACTTCGCTGAGCAGCCGTTCGGGACTGTGCGTGCCCTTGATGATCACGCTGCGCGCGTAGCGGTTCAGCATGCGCAGCTGTTCGCGCGTCAGGTCCTGGCCGGAGTGAATTACCACCGGCAAGTGGCGCAGGCCGGGCGTGGCCTGCATCGCCTCCAGCACCTGGTAGCCGGACATGTCTTGCAGGCCAAGGTCCAGTACCATGCAGTCGAAGTGGCCTCGCGCCAGCAGCTCGATGGCTTCATGCCCGGACAGGCAGCGCACGACTTCCACGTGGCGCCCCGCCAGCAGGGCGGCGAGGCTGCTTGACTGGCTTTCGTCGTCTTCCACCACCAGCACGCGCTTCAGCGCACCGGCCCAGGCCTGCTCGATGGTCTCGAATACTTGCGACAGCTGTTCGGGACTGGCCGGCTTGGTCAGCAGGCCCAGCGCTCCCAGGTCGCGCGCACGCTGGATTTCGTCAAGGCAGGAGATGAAGTGCACCGGCAGGTGGCTGGTACGGGGATCGGCGCGCAGCTCGCGCATCACTTCCCAGCCATCCATGCGCGCCATCATCACGTCCAGCAGCACGGCATGCGGCGCTTCATGCCGTGCCAGTTGCAGGCCCTGCTCCCCGTCCGGCGCGACCAGCGGCGTGTAGCCGCGGGCGCGCACGAAATCTGCCAGCAGGCTGGCGAAAAATGGATCGTCTTCCACGATCAGGATGCGGCGCACGCCATCGCCCGGCGCCGCGGCGGGCGGCGCAGCGGCTGCCGGTCCGGCGCTTGCCGGGCCGGAGCCCTGCAGCAGCGGCAGCATGAAAGTGAACGTGCTTCCCTCTCCCTTGACGCTGTGCAGGTGCAGCGCCCCGCCCATGATGCGCGCGAGCTGCAGCGAAATCGACAGGCCCAGCCCCGTGCCGCCATAATGTCGGCTGATGCTGCCGTCTGCCTGCCGGAACGCTTCGAAGATCGTCACCTGCTTATCCGCCGGCACGCCGATGCCCGTGTCGCTGACCGCAAACGACAACTGGTCTTCCACAACGGAGATCCGCAACGCCACGCTGCCCTGGTGCGTGAACTTGAGCGCATTGGACAGCAGGTTGCGCAGTACCTGCTGCACGCGCTGCCCATCCATCATTGCGGCTGCCGGCGTGCCGGGCAGGCGCTCGATCCGCAGCGCCAGGCCCTTCTGCTCCGCCTGCGGCCGGAACTGCGCCAGCAGGTCGTCGCACAGGCCGGCCAGCTCCACCGGCTCGACGTTCAGCTCCACCTTGCCCGACTCCATCTTGGCCAGGTCCAGGATATCGTTGATCAGGTTTAGCAGGTCGCGCCCGGAATTGTGGATGGTTCCCGCATATTCAAGCTGCCGTTCGTTCAGGTTGTTCGCCTTGTTTTCCTTCAGCAGCGCCGACAGGATCAGCATGGAATTCAAGGGCGTGCGCAACTCGTGCGACATATTGGCCATGAACTCGCTCTTGTAAGCGCTGACGCGCTGGATTTCCTCGCGCTGGCGCTCCAGCAGGTCGGCGCGCTCCTCCAGCTCCGCATTGCTTTGCTGGAGCTCCTCCTGCTGCACCCGCAGTTCCTCCGCCTGCTGCGCCGTCTCCGCCAGCAAGGAGCGCGTGCGATGGCGCGTGATGTTGACCTCCAGCCCGATCGCGATCGCCTCCGCGCACAGGTCGACAAAAGCCAGCTCGTTATCGCTGAAGTGCCGGAAGGCGCCCAGCTCGATCACCCCCACCATATTGCGCCCATGCTGCAGCGGCTGCACCAGCACGCAGGACGGCTCCGCACTGCCAAGAGCCGAGCCGATCTCCAGGTAGCCGGGCGGCGCCGCGTCGACCAGTATCCGCTTGCCGTCGCGGATCGCCTGCCCCGCCAGTCCCTCGCCCGGCGCAATGCGTGCCGGATGGCGCTCCTGCGCCAGGCCATAGCCGGCCAGCAGGCACATGCCCGCCCCCGCTGCTTCATCGACGTACAGCGCCCCGACCCGCGCCCCCAGGCGCTCCGCCAGGAAGTCCAGGAGGCGCTGCCCGAGCACCGCCAGCTCCTGCTCGCCGCGCATCACGATATTGAGTTCATTCTGGCTCGACTTGAGCCAGTCGCGCGCACGGTCGGCCAGCTTGCTGGCGCGCAGCGCTTCGGTCATTTTGGCGAAGGCCTCGTCGAAGCTGCGCTGCGATTCGGCCAGCGCCGCCACCGACAGCAGCAGGTCGCCCGCCTCATCGTGCGCCACGCCGGCCAGGTCCAGCTGCGGCAGCGGCGCCGGCGTCAAGCCGTGATCGAGATTGCCGCTTGCGACAGCCTGCACCGCTGCCACATGGCCGGCGCGCGAATCGGCCAGCGCGCGCGCCGAGTCCAGCGCCCGGTGCAGCGGCTGCGCCACGTTACGCTGGTAAAACACGCGCAGCGCCGCCGCCATCAGCACCAGCACGGAGCCGAATGCGATCAGCACCCAGCTCACGACGCGGGTGGCGCTGGCCGCCTCGCGCGTGGAATCCACCTCCAGCACGCCGCGCACATCGCCCAGCTTCCAGTCGGTCTTGGGACTTTGCGGATGGCTGTTATGGCAGGAAACGCAGGCATCGGCGCTCATGCGGTCGGCCAGCGCCACGCGCACCGTCGTGCGGCCGTGCAGGGTTTCAGTGCGGGAGAAGACGCCGTCGGGAGTCTTCTGCAGGTAGGTCCAGGCGTCCCGCGCAAACTGGTCGCTGGCGCGCTCGCGCCGCTGCGGGAAAGGAAAGGGGCTGTAAAGCTTGACCACCGTGCCGCCGCCCTGCATCAGGTCGCTTAGCTCGTGGATCATCGTGGCCGGCAGCGGAATCGCGTTTTCCTTGCTGCGATAGTCCGGGTCGACCTGCATGTCGGTCTGCGCCAGCACCCGCGCCGCCACGTTTTCAGTGTAGTACTTGCGCAGCATGAGGAATTGCCGCACCGTGGCCTGCGCCGAATCGACAGCGTCGCGCTCGGCGTTCTCGCTGATCAGGATTGGCAATAATGCCGAAATGACCAGACCACACCCGGCCAGCAGCAAGGCGATTGGCAGGAACAGCTTCCAGAACAAGCTGCTGGAACGTGCGAGCACGGCAAGCCTCCGCAAGGCTGAGTTTTCACCCTATTCTTGCGCGGAATATCCCATGAGGCAAGCCTACCGACAGTTACTATTTTTTTAGTGGCCGCAGCACGATTTCGAACAGCTTCGGCCAGCGCTTGCCGGTCACGAACAGGCGGTGCGACTTGGCGTCGTAGGCGATGCCGTTCAGGACATTGTCGGCATCGCTGCCCGCCCTGGCGGTAGCGGCCAGCCCGGACAGGTCGATCCAGCCCAGCACATGGCCGCTGAACGGGTCGATGCGGGCGATGCGGTCGGTCTGCCAGACATTGGCATAGATCTGCCCATCGACCCACTCCAGCTCATTGATCTGCGCCAGCGGCTGGCCGTCGGCCGTGACCTTGATCCGGCGCTGCTCGCCGAAGGTTTTCGGGTCCAGCACGCGGATTTCCGGCGTGCCGTCGCTCATGTAGAGGCGCTCGCCGTCGCTGGTGATGCCCCAGCCTTCGCCCAGGTAATTGAAGGTGCCCTTGATGGACAGGCTGCCCTGGTCCATCACGTAGCCGGCCTGGTTCATCCAGGTGATGCCGACAATGCTGTCGCCATGCGGCGCAATGCCTTCGCCGAACACCTTCTCCGGCAGGTCGCGCTTTTGCAGCACCTTGCCGGTGGCCAGTTCCACCTTGCGCACGGAGGACGCGCCATACTGGCCGGTACTCTCCCACAGGAAGCCGTCCTTGAAGAACAGGCCCTGGGTGAAGGCTTGCGGATCGTGCGGGTAGCTTGCCTTGATCGTGTAGCCCTGCACGGGCATGGCAGCCGATGCGATCTGCGCGGCCAACGCCGCCGCGCCCAGCGCTGCGAGCTTACGCATCCCACAGGTCTCCGGTGGCGTTGCTGCGCGGCGGGGTCACGCCGAAATGCTGGTAGGCCTGCGCCGTGGCGACGCGCCCGCGCGGCGTGCGTTGCAGGAAGCCTTGCTGGATCAGGTATGGTTCCAAAACGTCCTCGATAGTATCCGCGGCCTCGCCGATGGCAGCCGCCAGGTTGCCGATGCCGACCGGGCCACCGCCGAATTTGTACAGCACCGCTTCCAGCAGCTTGCGGTCCATCACGTCAAAGCCCACATGGTCGACGTCGAGCATGCGCAGCGCCGCATCGGCCAGCTCGCGCGTGATGTCGCCGTTGCCCTTCACCTCCGCGTAGTCGCGCACGCGGCGCAGCAGGCGGTTGGCGATGCGCGGCGTGCCGCGCGCGCGCCGCGCGATTTCCAGCGCGCCGCCTTCGTCGATATTCGCCTTCAGCAGCGCCGCGCTGCGGGCGACGATCCTTGCCAATTCCTCGGTAGTGTAGAACTCCAGCCGCGCCACGATGCCGAAGCGGTCGCGCAGCGGGTTGGTCAGCATGCCGGCGCGGGTGGTGGCGCCGACCAGGGTGAAAGGCTGCAGGTCCAGCTTGACGCTGCGCGCCGCCGGGCCTTCGCCGATCATGATGTCGATCTGGTAGTCCTCCAGCGCCGGGTACAGGATTTCTTCGACCACCGGCGACAGGCGATGGATCTCGTCGATGAACAGGACGTCATTCGCCTCCAGGTTGGTCAGGATCGCCGCCAGGTCGCCCGGGCGCTCCAGCACCGGGCCGGATGTCTGGCGCAGGTTAACGCCCATTTCGCGCGCAATGATATTGGCCAGCGTGGTCTTGCCCAGGCCCGGGGGGCCGAACAGCAAGGTATGGTCAAGCGCCTCGCTGCGCTTGCGGGCGGCCGAGATGAAGATTTCGAGCTGGTCGCGGATCTTGGACTGCCCGACATATTCATCGAGATGCTTGGGACGCAAGGCGCGCTCGATGGCCTCCTCGTTGGGCGAAGATGGCGCCGCATCGATGATGCGCTGCTCGGTGAAATTGTCGGTTTGAATGCTCATGCCAGCTCGAAAAACAGGTTCAAGGCATGATTCTATCAAGGCCGGACAGCCCGGGGCTCACTTCATGTTGGAAGCGGCCGCGCTTGCCGTTTCGTTGGTTTTTTTCTGCAGGCTGCCTGACACCTGCATCGCCTTCTCACGGCGGTCAGGCTGGCCATCCTTCTTCGGCTCCTGCAACCCGGTGGCCTTGCGCGCAGCGGTGGAAGGTTCGCCTTTTACTGTTGCCCTGGCCGGCTGCCGGGCTTCCGGCTTGTCCTGCCCCGGCGCGGCCTGCTGGCTCCAGGCCGCAGGCGCCGCTGCCAACAGCAAGCCGCCCAGCGGCACCGCCAAAAGTTGACGAATAGTCATGAGAAATCTCCTCGAATATTCGCCAAAGTCTAGCACGGCCGGTCGTGAAGGACTGCCGCAGAGGTGATCCAGCGGCCGGGCTAGCGCTTAACGCTCCTTGTAGACGATGTCGATCGCCAGGCCGGCGGCCAGCAGCAGGCCGGAATTGGCCTTGAAGTCCTCCGCGATCGAGATCATGTAGTTGTCGGCGCTGGTGAACAATTCCTTGCCGATGCCAGCCCACTTCTTGCTGACGGTGCCTTTCTCGTTGCCCTTGGCGTCGAGGAACTTGAAGTTCCAGCCCTTCCAGTCGCCCTTCACTTCGGCGATCAGCTGGTCGCGCATGTCGTAGACGAAGAAGCCGCCGCCCAGGCTGAACAGCTTGGACTTGAAGTACCCGATCGCCTGGCCCGAACGGTCCAGGATCTCGATGCGGGAACGCAGGAAGGTTACGCCGCGCTTGATGGTGAGCAGCGCAGGGCCGTTGGCCTGCTCGGAAATTTCCACCTTGGTCGGCAGGATGCGCTTGTCGATCACCAGGCGCAGCGCATGGACCAGGAAGCTCAGTTTTTCCTGTGCCACGCCCAGGTTCTGCTGGGTATCGGGGTCGATGATGTCGTAAGCGTCCGAAAGCTTGAGCACGCCGACGTGCTCCTTGACGAAGTAGTTAGTCCTGTCCAGCAATTGATTTCCCCAGTAGTGAGTTTGAGTTATGAAGTACATGTGCAGTCGCGGCGAACTGCTCGTTGCCCGCCAGCTTGCCGCTGATCGTGTCAACGATCTTGAAGCCAGCGCTTTGATACAAGGCCAGGGCGGCCGTGTTACCAACCAGTACATCCAGCGACAAGGCCCTGCCCGACTCGCGCAGTACTGCGTCGAGCAGCGCACGGCCGATTCCCTGCCGGTAGCGGGCAGGATCGACGTACAGCCAGGTGACTTCATCTTCCGTGAAGCCGGCAAAGCCTGCAACTTCACCGGCGATTTCCGCCACCAGCAGCGTCGCCTCGAACAGCCCCTCTGCCTCGCCGGTTTGCTCCAGCGTCAGGAATGCATCTGCCAGGCCGCTGGAATCGAGTTCGAACTTGCGCGCGGCATCGTGCACCGCGCAGATGCCTTGCCAGTCTGCAGCTTGATAAGGCCGGATAATCATGCGATCAGCGTCCCGGGACCAGGTAGCGCAGTTCGGCCATGCCGGTGCCGATCTGCCGCGCCGACTGCAGCAACATCGGCGGGTTGGTCAGGCGCCGCGGAAACAGCGGCTTGCCATGCCCCAGCGTGACCGACCCCACCTGGACGATCAATTCGTCCAGCAGTGCGGCGTCATGGAATTGCCCCGCCAGGTCGCCGCCGCCCACGATCCAGATATTCTTGTCGCCCGCAGCCTCGCGCATGACTGCGTGCACCGGTCGGACGTCGCCCTTCACGAAGCGCAGGTCGGCGCCGGGAATCGACGGCAAGGTGCGCGACGAAAAGACCCATGTCGGCTGCGTATAGGGCCAAGGCGATCCCGTTTCCGCCGCCACCGTTGCGGCATTGCGCACCATCCACTCGTAGGTGGACGAGCCCATCGCGATGGCGCCAACCCGGGCGATGAACTCGGGATAGCTGCTGTCATTGATATCGCCAAGCGGGAACAGCCAGTCCAGGGAATCGTCTTCGGTAGCGATAAAGCCATCAAGGCTTGTCGCGGTAAAAAATTGAGTCTTCATTTTGAGTGCAGCGCTGCCGCGTTTGCGGGAATGGGTGCAAGATTGTACGCGCCCGCAGCGCATCGAATTCTCTCAAAAAATTGCTCGCCGCCCTCTCAGCGGCGAATGCGGGCCGCCGCCAAGCCCAGGATTGCACCGGCCAGGCCGCCAAGGAGCGATTGCGGCAGAGCGATCATGTCCTGCGCCCTGCCATCTGCGAGGGTCATCAGGTCGGCCGCGAGATAGACCGGTCCCATGCCCACGCCGAGCGGCACCGCCAGCCACGCCGGCCATTGCCCGCTTTGCTGCCAGCCGATGACGCCGCCAATCCAGCACGACACCGCGACCATTCCAATCAGCGCCCCACCCAGAGCGAAAGCAGCCTTACGCATGAATACTGTCTCCGTCGTTTTCCGGAATGGGGCGCACGACCAGGAACAGGTACGACATGGCGCCAAGGAAGGCAATTGCGGCACCGGCCAGCAGCGCCGGTACAAAGGACCATTGCTGCGCGATATACCCGGTAAGCACCGGCGCCAGCGCACCGCCGAGGAAGCCGCCGAAATTCTGGATCGCGCCGAGCGAAGCGATGCGGCTGCGAGGCGCCGCCACCGTGGCGAGCGACCAGGCGCAGGCCGAAGAGGCGTTGGCAAGGAAGATCACAATGGAAATGCACGCCACCGCCAGGACATTGCTCTCCACCAGCGCTGCAGGAATCGTGAATATCACCATGCCCAGCGTCGCCAGCACCACCGCATTGCGGCGCCCCGAAATCGGGGTGTTCGCAAAACGCACGATGCGGTCGGAAGACCAACCAGCGATCAGCGCGCCGGCAAAACCGCACAGGAAAGGTATTGCCGATGCGAAGCCCGCATGCGCCAGGTCCATATGGCGCTCGGTGCGCAGGTAGCCGGGCAGCCAGGTCAAGTACACCCAGTTCAGGTATACCGAGCCGAAAAAGCCGAACATCATGCCCCACGTCACGCGATGGCGGAACAGCGCCAGCCAGCCGGCAAAGCTGGTTTTGGGTGCGGCTTCGCTGGCTTCACCATCCTCCAGGTAGGCGCGCTCCTCCGCGCTCAATTCCTCGCGCACAGGGTCGCGATAGACGCTCACCCAGACGATTGCAGCCAGCAGGCCAAGCGCGCCGGTGGCGTAAAACGCCCAATGCCAGCTGGTCGCCGCGATCAGTGGCGGCAGCAACAGCGGCGCCAGGGCAACGCCCAACGGCGAGGCGGAATTGTAGATACCCGTCGGCGTCCCACGCGAGCGCAGCGGGAACCAATTGCTTACCACGCGTGCAGCAGAAGGAAATTGCGGCGCCTCCCCGACCCCGAGCGCAATGCGCGCAAGCACGAAGTAGCCAAAAGTCGAGGCCAGCCCGCCGGCTGCCTGGGCCACCGACCACAGCACCAGCCCCAGCCCAAGCAGCCAGCGCGGACCGATCTTGTCGACCAGTGCGCCGACCGGAAGCTGGCACAAGGCGTAGCTCCACGAGAATGCCGACAGCAGCAAACCCATTTCGCCCAGCGACAGGCCGAGGTCCGCGCGGATATACTCGTTGGCCACCGCCAGGGTGGCGCGGTCCAGGTAATTGATGACCCCGCTCGCCACCAGCAGCACCAGCGCCAGGCTTTGCCTTCGACGGATTCGTGGAGGGACTTGGGTAGCAGTGATGTTGGTCATTTCAGGTGTTCCATACGCGGCGCGAATTATAAAATCGTGGCGAGTATAGAGCACCGCGCGCGCAACAAGCCAATTGATCGCGCTGGACAAGTCATGGCGAATTCAATTAAACCTGCTTTGAGGCGCAACAATTTCGCAGGCACTGTAGCCATCATCGTCGCGCAGGACGCAGGCTTTCGCAACATACTTCGAATCAATCAACTCATAAATGGTCGAGAAAGTTCCGTATGACCTGACGGCCTGCTCGAGCAAGACCAGCCTGCCCTTGACCTTGTCATCCACCACGACAAGGCCTAGCGACGCCCAGTCCGCATAAGCCAGCGTGAAGTCCTTCTTTGAATTCGACAGCATCACGAAGTGCACATTGGCCGCGTTTGCGGACAGGCTTTGGCAGTAGTAACGGTCGGAGATGATGTAATCCTTGATGCCGTCGCCATTGAGGTCCTGGCGGTCGGCGGTAAGCGTCTGGCCTATGGATTTCCTGCCATAGCCATGCTTTTCGATGCACGAACTCTCCGGGGAGATCAAATCAGCACCTGCGCAGGCCGACTTCGCGCCAAGGCGCTCGGAAACCAGCGCGCCGGAACAATAGCCAAGAGCTTCTGCAATCTTCTCCCCCTTCGGCCATTTCGCAACTTGAGCCTTGAGCGACTGCGCTATCGGCTCGGGAACGTAATCCGGCTCGCTCGGCTTGATCTGGCGCTCCTTCCCGACCATGGACCTTGCAATGCTTGGCAGTGGTTCGAGGCTGGAGACCCTGATATCTTCATCGGATACGCCACCAGCCTTCTGGCCGCAGGCAGAAAGGAGGACGAGGCAGGGAAGGATCAATAAGGGCAGGAACTTGCTTCGGCGGGACATGTGGGCGCTGGTTAATTTTTTTGCAAATTCTAGCACGCAGTCCGCCCGCCCCGGCCTCACCCCTGGCCAAGCTCCTGGGCCAGTCCGATGAGGATTCCTTCCGGTCCGCGAATGTAGCAGAGCCGGTACACGTTTTCGTATTGGACCACTTCACCGACGACTGTCGCCCCCAGCCTGCCAAGCCGCTCCAGCGTATCGTCAATGTCATCCACAGCAAACATCACGCGCAGGTAGCCAAGGGCATTCACCGGCGCGGCACGGTGATCGGCAACCACCGCCGGCGCCAGGAAGCGGGACAACTCGAGCCGGCTATGGCCGTCCGGCGTACGCAACATCGCAATCTCGACACGCATGCCATGCAGACCTGTGACGCCATCGGCCCAATCGCCCTGCACTGGCGCACGCCCCTCAAGTTCGAGGCCAAGCTCGGCGAAAAATGCAATGGCGGCGTCCAGGTCCTCTACCACAATGCCAACATTGTCCATGCGTTTGACTGTCACGATGCCTCCATGGTTTTCATTTGCTTGCGATGATTTGAGCGAGAACAATCCGACCTTCCTCGAGATTTCGTCGCTGATTCTGGGCCATGGCCGGAAAATCAGGTCCGAGAAGGATATGGAAACCAACTGCCGGCAGCCCTTCACGACGTATTTTCTCGGCAAGCGCCACGAACCAGGTGCGCGCCGCATCGGTCGTGTCCGACCAATGGGTCACCTTGAAGCCCTCTGCCTCCAACAGCCGGCGCAGTTCATCAGGTTGCACCAGGAAACTGGTATCGGGTGTGCGCGCCCAAGGAACCGGAAAGAGAACAGGACCGGACGGGCCGGCGAGAATGTCGTAGATCGCGAGGGTGCCACCCGGCTTGAGAACCCGGTGCATTTCCCGGTACAGCAGGGCTTTGTCCGGAATATTCATCGCCACGTGTTCGGTCCACACGACGTCGAACGACGCGTCATCGAACGGCAGCCTGGTTGCGTCACCCTGGCGGAAGTCGACAAGATCCGCAAGACCGACCTTGGCGCTGAGCAGCGCCGCAGCATTGCAGTATTCCTCGGTCAGGTCGATGCCAGTGACGCGGCAGCCAAATTCCTTAGCCAGGCATCGCGAGGTGCCGCCGATACCGCTGCCGACATCCAGCACCCGCTTCGACTCATCCAACGAAGCCGCCCTCGCAAGTTCAAGCGTCGCTGTCCTGCCGCGGATATGAAATTCGTCCACCGGCGCCAGCTCTTCGGGCTTGAGGTGATTCAGGTCCTTGCCGGCCTTTTCCAGCGCTGCAAGGATGGCGTTCCCTAGATCGGAACGGGCGTAGTGCGTCCGGATTGCGTCGTTGACTCGATTGAGCATGACATTCCCCTCTGGCAAGGAGCGCCGTTGGCGCTGTCCTTGCCGACAATTTTCACCCGTTCATTATGGCTGATCGCGGCACAGCAATTCACCCGGATGCTCAAAGGCGTCCCGGATTCTCTCGACCTGTCGCCTAGAAGTATTTGCGGGAATATCGCTGCACGCGAACCATGCCGCATCGTCCGCCTCGTCAGAAGTACCAAGTTCCCCGCTCACGAGCAGGCACCTGAAACTAAAAACCAGGTCGTCCCGCGAAGGAACCGAATAGACGCCAAGCAGCTTTTCCACACGTACTTCCAACCCCACTTCCTCGCGTACCTCGCGAACCACAGCCTCCCACGGCGCTTCGCCAGGACCCACGCGCCCGCCCGGAAGGTTCCACAAATCACGGTCCGTTCGATGGCAGAGCAGAACTCGATTCGCGGAGTCGAAGATGACAGCGAATGCACCGAGCGTCGTCATGGTTGGAGCTGGTCAGCGAAAACTGCTCATAGCCGCTCTACCCATTCACTAGCTGGAAACATTGGTTCTCCTCTCATTTCTGCTCAATGAGCATTTTCGCGAGACGTTTGAGGCCTTCGCATAGGACCGTGTCAATTCTTGCCGGATCTCGCATCGGCTCCTCTCTAACGTGAGAGACAACCTGCTGACTCAATCCGCAGCGTGGAGGCAATCCAACGCGTCCCGGTTAATTGAATTGATATGCATTTTCGGGAGCACTTCAGAAAGGAAGAGGCTGGCCGTAGCCCAGTCCCCTTGACCAAAGGGGAAGCCCCTTCCTGTCAGCCATTACTGTGTCCCTTGTGATCCACAATTTATCTCACTATTGGTGGCCGCTCCACAACACCCGACCAGCAACACACATTGTTGGTCGCCGGCGGAATCGTGTTCTTGAGCCAGCATTTTGCGTTAGGCCCTTGTACGCCCGCTCGGACTTGGGTCCAGGCCGTGCATTTGGAGTCTTTTTCACAGGCGTGCTGGCATTCCGAGGTCAATCCGGTCGGAACCTCAAAGTTTGCATAGTCGCCGCCTGGTCGATCAATACCAGGTTCCTGTGGTCTTGGCACCACCCCCGATATGCAGCAATTGTTTGAAAGAGCATTCGGCAAAGAGCTTTTCAACCAGCATTTCGCGAGCGGCCCCTGAATGCCCGGCTTGGCATAGGTCCATGCACGGCACGTTTTATCCCCCTCACATATGCGCTGGCAGACATCCCACGTGCCTCCGAAGGTTCCTGGAACCGGTTTCGGCACATCGAAGCTCCGGTAGTCCTGTCCAGGCCTGTCGGTGTTTTCCTCGACATACTGAGGGCCCTGCGCAATGGCACCGTTTATCCCTAGCGACGAAAGAAGAACCATGGGGACCAAGCGCCGCCTGATCAAGTCACGAACAACTTTTCGCTTAATCATTTTGCTCCTCCAAAGATTTACATTAAACGTAAAGCGGGAGGCCAGCATTCAACGATTCGTGTTCAGGTTCAGATGCAAAGGAAGTCGCGTAACCGTGTCTTCTGGCCGACCGAGCAACAACGCGATAGCCGAGGCATTGGCCGGCATGATGAAGAGGGCCTCTGTGTCGACAGACTGTCGATCATACACCGAGAAATTGATCGAATTCTCCGGAATTAACTGCGCGCCATCAACCGAAAGCTGGATTGTCCTTCTATCGACATAGTCACTCATACCCATAACATCGGTTACTCGAATGGAGAGTCGGAGGGCGAGTTTTTGGAGTTTGCCGTCCTTGTCCGTTGAGTACGGTTCCACTTTGGTATCCAGCAGCTTGAAAGCGTAGTGCCCGGCACGGGTCGCCCCCAATTCAGCGGGCTGTGAGTTCGCTTTGGGAGCTTCTGGCGCGCTGGGGCTGATCTTTGCGGAAGGGCTCTGCTCACGATGATCAGCCGATGACACAGCGCTGGAAGTTCCTTTGCCGAGGAGCCCGTTCTGATGAAGCACAGCAATCGCACCGCCCACAGCGGTGATGACTGCAGCTATTCCCGTGAGCACCCCCGGCAGTGTTTGCCACCATGAAGGATCAGTCTTCTGCTCGCTCATTGTTGACCTCGCTGTTTGGACAGGTTGCGTGACATGTCGCGGGTTCCTCTTGACGCCCAGCCACAGTGGCTTGACTTGAGACGGCCCGCCTCCAGCAGATATCGTGGATTGCGCGCGGCAAGCCGCGTATCGCCACCCGATTGATGGAAGCACAGTCAGCAGAGTGAGTGGGTTAGGACGTCCACAAGGATACACCGGAGCGCATCAGCGCGTCCCGGTTGAATGACTTGTCATGCATTTACGGGAGCACTTCAAAATTGAAGCCCGTCGCCTCCACGCCCCCCCGGCGCGCGGTGAATGTGTGATCGAAATATCTTCGAACTCGAAGGTCAGCAGCCCTCGAACGCAGATGTCGGAGCCAGCAAGTTCGTCAAGCCGGTCAAGTACCTCATTGATCGATAGAGGTTCCCGCATCCGGGTAAAACGTATTCGCGATTCGCTTAATCCGCAATGCGCTCGGCAACCTGGTCGCCAATGGTCTGCTGCATCAACAGGCTGGTAACTTTGCCGCCGGCATCGCGCCGGAATTCAACGCTATTCATCGTCCCCTCCATGAAGAAGCTGGTCGATGCATACGGCTTCAGGTCCGTCGCCGGGCGGCCTTCGCGCTGCCACGTCAGCATTGCCCCTTTGCGGCGCACCGTGCGCGTGCTGTTGTCGGGCAGCTTATAAGTGCCGACGAAAGCGTCCAGCGCCTCCGGCGCCAGAGCGATGACTTTCCGCTCAGGGAATGGATCGCCAATGGCAATGGCAGCAGCATGCTTCGCCACCACTTCCGAATTGAGCAAAGAGCGTTCGCCATTGCTCAATACAGCCACAAAGACTTTATCGTCCGGCAGTCGAATGACGTAGCCATTAAAGCCTGGGATGTCGCCACCGTGCGCTATTTCCTGGTGCCCGCGCAGTTTGCCAATGGTCCAACCGAAACCATAATTGCATGCCGCCGCACCAGGCAGAGTGCATGGCGTGAAAGCCTGCTTCCAGCTTTCCGCCGTCAGCAGCTTGCCAGCGCTGATGGCAGCATCCCAACGCGCCAGATCGTCAACGGTGGAAACCAACGCTCCAGCCGCATAGGGCAGCGACATGCTGATTTGATCGGCCGGACTATAGGCTGAGAAAAAGCCGCCGCGATAGCCTGTAATGCGGCGCTTCGCGCTGCGCTCCGCGCCTTCGTAGGCCGTATCCACCATACCTAATGGCTCAAAGATATTCTGCGCAATAAAATCGGCGTAGCGCATGCCGGAAGCTCTCTCGATAACTGCGCCAAGAAGGAAGTAGCCAGAGTTGCTGTAGGCCCAGCGTTCGCCAGGTGCGTAGTCCAGCGGCTCATCCTTGAAGAAGTCGATCATCTGCGCGACGCTCATATCCTTGCGCGCCACCGACCAGAACGAACGCATGTCCGTGTAATTGTGGATGCCGGACTTGTGCTGCAGCAGCTGGTGTATGGTGATGGACTTGCCCTTGGTCGGATAGTCCGGCACGAACCGCGTAATGTCGTCCTGCAGCGAAAGTTTGCCTTGCTCCGCCAACATCAGGATTGCCACTGCCGTGAACTGCTTGGTGATCGAGCCCAGTCGCAACTGCATGTCCGCTTGCAGCGGAACCTTTTTGTCGAGGTCGGCCAGGCCATATGCTTTGCGGAAGGCCGTCTCGCCATCTCGCATCACAATGACAGCGGCGCCGGGAGCGCCGGACTTGAACATGGGCGCCAATTGGGCATCCAGCAGCACCTCCAGGGAGGTATTGTTAGCGTGTGCGAAGCAGACCTGCAGCAGCAGCGCTGCGGCAAGGATTGGGCGTAAGGACATCAATAGGCTCCTGAAAAAGTCGGCATATCTTAACTTACCAAGTTTCAGAAAGGCTCACTAAATTCCACCACACTTTCCCGCTAACGTGGCGATGCAGTTGATCGAGATGTAGGGCCAAAGGCGTTCATGCTAAAAGCCCGGAAATTTTTCTTTGAGCGCAGTCCATACATCGAACCAGAGTGCAGTGGTCTGTCGTTCGGTAACTAAGTGCACCTCACTTCCGCCTTGCTGCAAAAACACATCGGCGCCACGCACTGCAAGCTTCCCCTTAAGTGAGTACGCGATATTGTTAGCCTCCTGACGATAGAAGGCCTCCCGCGATTCACCCCAATTGTTCTTCTTAATTGAGCCTCGGATTTTCATACCTGGATCCAACGTGATTGATCAGCTGTGCGGTAGCGGGCCTCGCCCGCTGTAGCGCGTCCGCTGGAGCAGAAGGTTAGACGTTTGGTACAACCTTGCCACAATGCGCGCAACGATGCTGATTATTTGAACACCAGTTGCAGATGCTCCAGGCATTGTTACGGTAGTGCTCGGTACCGTCTCCGGCATTACCATTCCAGCTCTGCTTGCAGTCAGGGCACTCACCAAAGGAGCGAACCAGTTCTGCCTTTTCACAAGATTCACTGCAAAAGATAGGTGGAGGATTAAAGGGCATGAGTGTAGGTTTAACGTGACTGTTCAGCGGCGCCGTTAAGCGACCGTTGGAACTGAGGGTTAGACAATTGCGTCATCAATGTCAGCATATAAAGCTTTTAAGCCCCGTTGGATCGCTCGTTCTTCTTGAGTCAGGAAACAAAGAAAAGGAACAAGAACAACAGAAAAAGCCACCTCCTCAACCGCGGCGGCAATGCTGTTCTCAGTCCCCTGGACCACTGGCTAGAGCCCACAGCGCCCTCAGGCCTCCATGGGCTTGGGTGGACGGGATGCGCAAGTAATTTAGCTCTTACCATTCATGGGCTCTTTGAAGCGCCCCCAAAACTCCAGGATTGGCCTTATAGCGCTTGCGCAGGACCGCCTCGTCCCTCTCGATCTTTCCACAGCGGTACGTATTCATGGCCTCAGCAATCTCTTTCCGGCGCTCAGCGTCGTAAGGTTCTTCGCCGGCGAAATGAGTGCACATGGCGATTCGTTCGGCGAGTGCTCCGACAGCTTTAGGCTGTCCCTTTTTCAGGTCAGCAAACGGATCTTCTTCGGCATGCACGCCAGATGCGATAAGGGTCAAAAAAACGAAAAAAGAAAGACGCAGCATTTCACTCCCAACGAAAAGTTAAAAGCATCCGATTATCACGCCCCGCTTCGATCAAACAACTGGGTTCAGTCCATCGCCTTGCTGGCTTCACACAGGCGTTTGGAAAACGTGGTGTTCGCGATCGGCTTGCCATCTTCCGGAAGACGAACAGAGGCCGACGACGTAACAGCGATCGATTGATAGCCCAGGCCGTAGATGGTGGCAAAGCTTCCTGATGGATCAGGAACAAACGCATAGGCGCCGCTGAGCCTTGCGTTGTTTAGCTGCAGGCGAAATTGTTCGGCAGCAGCTGCGTCGCCGCGTACCGCGCGCAACAGCAAGTCCCTTTGAAGGTTCGCCGGTGGTTTCTCTATGTAAGCGGTGTCAATGCCTTCGATTTCTCCAAAGCTCTCTTGCCAGCATTGGTGTTCGTATCCGCTCGCGCGCAATGCTTTGAACGATGTCTTGCCGATCCCGTTCGAGTAATCGAAGAAGGCAACCGACAATGTCTTGGAGCCTGCACTTGCGAGCATTGGTGCGCACAACAGTAAGGCGAGGAAGGACTTGCGGACAGTCGATGTCATGCGGCGTTCAGTTGATTTCGAAAACCCGAAGCATACTATCTTTTTTGCAACTCCGACGTCCGCTGTTCGGGAAACCAGTACAAATAGAGTGCGGTCTCGTTGGCGACCTGCTCTTGGGTGCGATAAACGAATCGGTCAAAGCCGCCCACCTCGAAGCCATTCCGCAAATAGAGTTTGCAGGCGGCGACGTTGTTGGTCTGGGTTTCCAGTCGCAGGCCCTTGAGCTGCCTGTCCTGGGCCCACGATTTGGCGAACTGAATCAGCGCAGTCGCAATACCGCGTTGGCGAAACGTGCGGGAGACGACGATGTGCTCGATCGACCCAAGGTCATTCCAGCTTGTTGCCAACTCGATCTTGCCGGCCAGCCCACCATCGACAAATGCTCCGTAGGCTTCAACGTCATCATCACATTCATCATCCGCGTCGTAGCGTTTGGTGAACGGTTCTACGGTCCGGGTGCTAAGCCGGATATCGCCATCGACGAGGCTAATGTCGAATACCTCGCTGGAAATGAACGTGTTCTCTTCGCGATCGAGTGCGCTTGCCAGACGCTCGTGGATTCTCTCAATTTTCATGAGACCTCATTCCTCGACAGCTCTCAGCCTTTCGACAAAGCTTTCAGCGCTTGCTTGATGCCGTCGGAAACCGAGGAGCCGGCAGGTACGGTCTTCAGCGCCTGCAACGCTTCCTTGTCGGAGTAGCCCAGCGCCAGCAGCGCATTCAGGATGTCCGCTTGCGAATCGTGGACCGGGTGCGCGCCGGCAGCGCCGATGTCGGCGCCCAGCTTGCCCTTCAGTTCCAGCAACAGGCGTTCGGCGGTTTTCTTGCCGATGCCGGGTATCTTCACCAGGCGGCCGGCTTCTTGCAGCGTGACGGCCTGCGCCAGGTCGGCGATCGACAGGCCGGACAGGATCGACAGCGCAGTGCGTGCGCCGATGCCGCTGATCTTGATCAACTGCCGGAATACGGCGCGTTCTTCGGCATTGCCGAAGCCGAACAGCAGGTGCGCATCTTCGCGGATCGTCAGGTGGGTGAACAGGCTGACTTTCTCGCCCACGCCGGGCAGGTTGTAGAAGGTAGACATCGGCACGTCGACTTCATAGCCGACGCCTTGCACGTCTACCAGCAGTTGCGGGGGATTCTTTTCGAGCAGGATGCCGGTGAGACGTCCGATCATGGTGTTCCTTTGAATGCGATTAGCCCACCAGGCGGCCGCGCTTCATGCGCAGTCCAGACAGGGCGGGATGGGCGTTGGTGACGACGGCCAGCGTGGCCTGGCTGTTGGCGTGGCAGATGGCGATGCCGAGGGCGTCGGCGGCGTCGGTGCCGGGCAGGCCGGGCAGCGCCAGCAGGCGCGCGACCATGTCCTGCACTTGCGCCTTGGTGGCGCGGCCGGTGCCGACGACGGCTTGCTTCAGCTGGGTTGGCGAGTATTCGGCGACTTTGAGTTCGTGCGTCACCAAGGCGCAAATCGCGGCGCCGCGGGCTTGGCCGAGCAGCAAGGTGGATTGCGGGTTGACGTTGACGAAGACTTTTTCGATCGCGGCGCAATCGGGCTTGTAGGTGGCCGCGATTTCGGCGACGCCGTCGAGGATGACCTTTAGCCGCTGCGGCAGGTCGCCCTCGCCGCTCTTGATGGTGCCGGAGGCGATGTAGCGCAGCTTGTTGCCCACTTTTTGGATGACGCCAAAGCCAGTGGTGCGCAAGCCGGGGTCGATGCCGAGAATTATCATTCCCGGATTTTACGGCAGAAACCGGTAGACCGGTGTCAGACCCGAGGGTCTGACACCTGCACGCGACGGTCGCGTACCAGTGCCTGACCCTGCGGGTCAGGCACCGAACCACCGGTTTTTAGTGACGGAAATGTCGGGTACCGGTGTACAGCATCACCACGCCGCGCTCGTCGGCGGCGTCGATCACTTCCTGGTCGCGCATCGAGCCGCCTGGGTGGATCACGCAGGTCGCGCCCGCATCAACCACCACATCCAGGCCGTCGCGGAACGGGAAGAATGCGTCGGAAGCCACGGCGGAACCCTGCAGCGACAGGCCTGCATTCTGCGCCTTGATCGATGCGATGCGCGCGGAATCGATACGGGACATCTGGCCCGCGCCCACGCCCAGGGTCATGTTATTGCCGCAGAAGACGATGGCGTTCGACTTCACGTACTTGGCCACGCGCCATGCGAACATCAGGTCCGCCAGCTGCTGCTGGGTAGGCTGCAGCTTGCTCACGACACGCACCTCGGAAGGCAGCACGTTCTTGGAGTCAGCCGACTGCACCAGCAGGCCGCCGCCCACGCGCTTGAAGTCCATGGCGTTCACGCCTTCGCCCAGCGGGATTTCCAGCAGGCGCACGTTCTGCTTGGCCGACATGATCTGGCGCGCTTCCGCGGTGAAGGAAGGAGCGATCAGCACTTCCACGAACAGCTTGGCCAGTTCGGTTGCCGCTGCGCCGTCCACTTCCACGTTGAAGGCGATGATGCCGCCGAAAGCGGAAGTCGGGTCGGTCTTCAGCGCGCGCTGGTAGGCGTCCAGCGCATTCGCGCCCAGGGCCACGCCGCACGGGTTGGCGTGCTTGATGATCACGCAGGCGGTGGAGCCCATGGATTTCACGCACTCCCACGCTGCGTCAGCGTCGGCGATATTGTTGAAGGACAGTTCCTTGCCCTGCAGCTGGCGGTAGTTGGCCAGCGCGCCGGCCACCGGAGCCAGGTCGCGGTAGAAGGCAGCCGACTGGTGCGGGTTTTCGCCGTAACGCATGTCCTGCACTTTTTCGAAGGCCACGTTCAGGGTTGCCGGGTAGGCGGAACGGGTTTCGTGCTTGCGGTCCGGGCCCAGGCTGGAGAAGTAGTTGGTGATGGCGCCGTCGTACTGCGCGGTGTGCGCGTAGACTTTCTTGGCCAGGTTGAAGCGGGTTTCGTACGACACGTAGCCCGGTGCGTTGTCGGTGCCCTTCATCTCCGCCAGCACCACGCCATAGTCGGTCGGATCGCAGATCACCACCACGTCCTTGTGGTTCTTGGCAGCGGAGCGCAGCATGGCCGGGCCGCCGATGTCGATGTTCTCGATCGCGTCCTCCAGCGAGCACTCGGCCTTGGCCACGGTCGCCTGGAACGGGTACAGGTTCACCACCACCATGTCGATGGTCGGGATGCTGTGCTCTTCCAGCTTGGCGACGTGCTCAGGGAAGTCGCGGCGGGCCAGGATGCCGCCGTGGACTTTCGGGTGCAGCGTCTTCACGCGGCCATCCAGCATTTCCGGGAAACCGGTGTAATCGGCCACTTCGGTGACCGGCACGCCGTTATCGGCCAGCAGTTTCGCGGTGCCGCCGGTGGACAGGATGTTGACGCCCATGGCCGACAGGGCCTTGGCGAAATCCAGCACGCCGGTCTTGTCGGATACGGAGATGAGAGCTTGTTTGATCATAGCTGTGGGGGGAAGGTTACGGAAATCGGTACAAACCATCCAGCCCCACGGCCCGTCGCGGCCAAAAGGGACCGGGACGCGGAATCAGCCTTACAGCAGGCCGTGTTCCTGTAATTTCTTGCGCAAAGTATTGCGGTTAATACCCAGCATCTGGGCTGCGTGCGACTGGTTGCCGTCGGCGCGGCCCATCACCACTTCGAGGATCGGACGCTCAACGGTCATCACTACCATGTCGTACACGTTCGATGCCTGCTGCTCGCCCAGGTCATTGAAGTAGTCTTCCAGGCTTTTCTGGACTACTTCCTGAATGCTTTCTTTGCTCATTTTTTTATCGATCTTGCTAAATATTTGCCAATGCAGGCGCGGTTCACGCAGCCAGCGGTTCTTCGGCGAGGCGGTATTGTAACCGCTCGCCGTACTTCCATTGGGATTCGAAGAAACTGTCGACTGCGCGCAGTTGTTCTGCGGTCGACTCGAGGCGGTTCATCTC
Source organism: Pseudoduganella sp. R-34 (assembly GCF_049904655.1). Lineage (NCBI taxonomy): Bacteria > Pseudomonadati > Pseudomonadota > Betaproteobacteria > Burkholderiales > Oxalobacteraceae > Pseudoduganella > Pseudoduganella sp. R-34. Next base: position 1,401,067 of record NZ_CP184572.1, on the reverse strand, counting down.
CTGACGGAACTCCTCCCCGCCCGGGAGGTCGCGCACATACCAGCCAATGTGCTTGCGCGCGGTGCGCACGCCCAGGAATTCGCCGTAGAAGGCGTAGTGGGCCTGCAGGTGTTCGTCCATCAGCTTGCGCACCTCGGCCACCAGCGGCGCCGGCAGGTGTTCGCCGGTGCGCAGGAAATGGTCGATTTCGCGGAAGATCCATGGGCGCCCCTGGGCGGCGCGGCCGATCATCACGGCGTCGGCGCCGGTCTTGTCGAGCACATACCGCGCTTTTTCAGGGGTGGTGATGTCGCCGTTGGCGACCACCGGGATGCTGACTGCAGCCTTGACGGCGGCAATGGTGTCGTACTCGGCGTCGCCGGTGTAGCCGTCGGCGCGGGTGCGGCCGTGCAGCGTCAGCATCTGGATGCCGGCTTGCTCGGCGATGCGGGCGATGCGCAGGGCGTTCTTGTTCTCGCGGTTCCAGCCGGTGCGGAATTTCAGGGTAACCGGCACGTTCACCGCCGGCACCACCGCTTCCAGGATGCGCTGGACCAGGTCTTCGTGCTGCAACAGGGCGGAACCGCACCAGTTGTTGCACACCTTTTTCACCGGGCAGCCCATATTGATGTCGATGATCTGGGCGCCGCGGTCGACGTTGAACTTGGCGCATTCCGCCAGTTCTTCCGGCACCGCGCCGGCGATTTGCACGGCTTTCGGCTCCATCTCGCCGGTGTGGTCGGTACGGCGCGAGGACTTCTCGCTGGCCCACAGGCGCGGGTTGGAAGCGGCCATCTCGGACACGGCGTAGCCCGCGCCCAGTTCCTTGCACAATTGGCGGAACGGGCGGTCCGTCACGCCAGCCATGGGCGCGACAAAGACGTTATTGCGGAGCTCGTGAGGTCCGATATTCACTTAACAAATCCGTAAGACAGTGCGGGAAAGGGGGCTATTTTAACCGATGCGCTGCCCAAAAACTAATCACTTTTTTAAACAATGTCGTCCAGGCTGGCGGACAGGTGCGCAACCTCGCCCCATTGCTCAAGCGACAACACCCCTTTATCAAAGGTAAATCGATTGATGCTGGCGTTTTTGACCTGGAAATCGCGCGGGCCGTCGATCGACAGGCCGCGGGCAGCGCGGTAGGCGCATTCCAGCACGCCGCCGTGGGCGACGATCAGGATGGATTGTTGTGGATAGCGTTCGGCCCAGCGCGCGATGCCGTCCTGGCAACGCTGGAAGAACTGGCGGAAGCTTTCCGCCACGCGGTCCCCGGCCGGCATCACGGCATCCACGTCCCTCGCCTGCCATTCCGCGAACTCCACGGGGTAGCGTTCGGCGATCTCTGTATATAAGAGGCCTTCGAATGCGCCGTAGCCGCGCTCGCGCAGGCCGGGGTCGGTGTGCAGGGGCAGGTGGGGATGGTGCGCCGCCACCGCTTGCGCGGTTTGCAGGGCGCGCCCCAGGTCACTGGAAATGATGGCCTCCAGCGGCTCGGCCGCCAGCGCACGCGCCAGGGCATCAGCCTGGCGTTCGCCGGTAGGACTAAGGGGGATGTCGATGTGGCCTTGCAGGCGGCGCACGGCGTTCCACGCGGTTTCGCCGTGGCGGATCAGCAGGATTCTTGTCATTCAAATAGCGAGTAGCTGCCGATTACCTGCGCCTCGTCGAGGATATGGCCGTGGATGGCGTCCAGCACGTCCTGGCAGGTGAAGCGGCCTTCCAGCTCCAGGCGCGGGGTGTCCAGCGCGTAGAGGCGGAAAATGTAATGGTGGGTGCGCTCGTCGTTCCATGGCGGGCATGGGCCGTCGTAGCCGTAATAGTCGCCGGCCATGTCCTTGTCGCTGGCGAACCAGCCGGTGTAGTCGTTGATGCCGTGGCGCAGGGGCGCTGGCAGGCCGGCCGGCTTGCCCTTTGGCGTGACTTCTTTCGAGAATTCGCCGGCGGCGATGCTGCTGCGTTTCGGCGGGATGTCGATCAGGGACCAGTGGTAGAAATCGGCGCGCGGCATCGATGCGGGCAGGGTGTGGCCCTCCTGGTTGACGTGGGTGCCGTCGGTGGGGGCGTCGCCGTCGATGCAGAGCAGGACCAGGGATTCGGTGCCTGGGGGGACGTCGGACCAGGCCAGGTGGGGGTTCTTGTTGGATGACAGGCGCACTTTCGTCGCCTTGTCGCGCACCGCGAAAGCAAAATCGCCGGGGATGGCGGCGCCATCCTTGAAGGAATCGCTCCAGATTTTCATCTTTATCTCCCAGCTTGCTTTTTGAACCGGTAAACCCGGGTCTGACCCGCAGGGTCAGACCCGGTCAGCTCGTCTGCCTGCGGCCTCAAAGGCCCAGAACCAACACCCCTGGCAGCGGCTCAGACTGGGTCTGACCCTGCGGGTCAGACCCAGGTTTACCGGTTTTTATTTTGGACTCACCTGCAACCAGAACGTCACCGGCCCATCATTGGTCAACGACACCTTCATATCCGCCCCAAACACGCCCGTGCCAACGACCGCGTGCCTGGAACGCGCCTGCTCCACAAAATACTCAAACAGCCGCTTCCCATCCGCCGGCGCAGCCGCCGGGCTGAACGAAGGCCGGGTGCCGGAGTTGGTATCCGCCGCCAGCGTAAACTGCGGCACCAGCAGCAAGCCGCCCGCGACATCGGTCACCGACTTGTTCATTTTGCCGGCATCGTCGGAAAATACACGATACGACAAAAGCTTGGCCAGCAACTGGTCCGCCTCCCTCTCCGTATCGCCCTTCTCCGCACACACCAGCACCATCAGCCCGCCATCGATGGCGCCGGTCGTCTCGCCATCGACAACAACCTTGGCGGACGAAACCCGCTGCAGAAGCCCGATCATGCCGACAAGGTCACTTTAGCAAATTTGCGCTTGCCGACCTGCAGCACGAAGGTGCCTGCCTCAATTTTCAGCGCCTTATCGCTGATCACCGTACCGTCGATACGCACGCCGCCCTGATCGATCATGCGCAGGCCCTCGCCGGTCGAAGCGCACAAGCCGGTCTGCTTCAGCAATTGGCCAATGCCAACCGGCGCGCCGGCCACGGCAACTTCGGGCACATCATCCGGAATCCCGCCCTTGGAACGGTTCACGAAGTCGGCCAGCGCATCCTCCGCCGCCTGGCGCGAGTGGAAGCGCTCCACGATCTCCTGCGCCAGCGCCACTTTGGCATCGCGCGGATTCGCCCCGCCTTCAATCGCCTTCTTCAGGCCCGCGATTTCCTCGATCGACTTCCACGACAGCAGGTCGTAGTAACGCCACATCATCACGTCCGAAATCGACATCACCTTGGCAAACATGGTGTTGGCCGGCTCGGTAATACCAATATAGTTGTTCTTGGACTTGGACATCTTCTCGACGCCGTCCAGGCCTTCCAGCAGCGGCATGGTCAGGATGCACTGCTGTTCCTGGCCGTAATCCTTTTGCAACTCGCGGCCAACCAGCAGGTTGAACTTCTGGTCCGTACCGCCCAGCTCCAGGTCGGCCTTCAGCGCCACCGAGTCGTAGCCCTGCATCAGCGGGTACAGGAACTCGTGCACCGAAATCGGGGTGCCGTTCTTGAAACGCTTGGAAAAGTCGTCGCGCTCCATCATGCGCGCCACGGTGTAGCGCGAGGACAACTGGATCATGCCGCGCGCGCCCAGCGGATCGCACCACTCCGAGTTGTAGCGGATTTCGGTCTTGGCCGCATCCAGCACCAGCGATGCCTGTTTGAAATAAGTCTGTGCGTTCAGCTCGATCTGCTCGCGGGTCAGCGGCGGACGGGTGACGTTGCGGCCGGAAGGGTCGCCAATCATCGAAGTGAAGTCGCCGATCAGGAAGATCACCTGGTGGCCCAGGTTCTGCAGCTGGCGCATCTTGTTCAGCACCACGGTGTGGCCCAAGTGCAAGTCAGGCGCGGTCGGGTCCAGCCCTAATTTGATGCGCAGCGGCACGCCAGTCTTTTCCGAGCGCGCCAGCTTTTGAGCGAATTCGCTTTCGATGATGAGCTCGTCCACACCACGCTTGGTGATGGCGAGGGCTTCCTGGACGCTATCGGTCAGCGGCAGGATTTTGTTGTCTGTATCCATTTTTGCGAAATTCTCTCAAATTGTTGGCACGGCTCAGGACTTTGTTATAATGCCCGATCCCATCAATCTTGCCCGATGAAAACGAATTAAATCAACAACTTAGAACAAAATACCAAGAATCCTGAAAGTTCAAGCGGCAAATTTTAACTGATTGCATGAACCCTATAAACAAGTTCACAAGCTCCGGCTTGCACAATCTGCTAGGTTCGACGCGTAAGGCGCGGATCATCAGCGCATCGGCGATCTTCCTTGCCGTATGCGCTTTTGGTGCTGCTGGCGTGGCTCCGCTCGCCCCCGATCCAAGCGACCTGCCCGTGAAGACCGTTGCCCAGGAAATCCAGCTGCCGGACCTGAGCTCGCAGATTACCGCCCTGCAGAAGCAAGAAGCTACCCAGACTTACGTCCACGAAGAAAAGATCCGCGCCGGCGACACCCTCGCGACGCTGCTCAATCGCCTGGGCGTGGAAGACGACGCTGCAGAAACCTTCATCAAGAAAGACAAGACCGCGCGCGCCATCATGCAGCTGCGCAGCGGCAAGCGCGTGCAGGCGCAGACCGACGAAAACGGCAACCTGCTGTGGCTGAAGGCCACCGTTGTGGACGGCAAAGACAATCCCGTCAAGAATATTATGGTCACCCGCTCGGGCGACGCAGAGTTCACGGCTGAAGAGACCGCCGCGAAACTGGAACGCCGCATTGAAATGCGCGCGCGCGAAATCACCACATCCCTGTATGCCGCGACCGACTCGAGTTCCGACGGCAGCAGCCTGCCCGACACCGTCGTCGCGCAGATCATTGAAATGTTCTCCACCAACATCGACTTCCGTTCCGACCTGAAGCGCGGTGACCGTTTCAACGTGGTGTATGAAACCTTCTGGCAGGACGGCGAGTTCGTGCGCGCCGGCCGCATCCTGGCAGGCGAATTCACCAACAAGGGCACCACCTACCAAAGCGTGTGGTTTGAAGATCCGCTGACCAAGTCGGGCGGCGGGTACTACAGCTTCGACGGCAAATCGCTGAAGAAGGCCTTCCTGAAATCGCCGCTGGAATTCTCGCGTATTTCGTCCGGCTTCGGCATGCGCTCGCATCCGATCTCCGGCAACTGGAAGCAGCACAAAGGCACCGACTTCGCCGCGGCGACCGGCACCCCGATTCGCGCAGCCGGCGACGGCGTGATCGATTTCGCCGGCGTGCAAGGCGGCTACGGCAACGTGGTCGTGATCAAGCACTGGGCCAACTACTCCACCGCCTACGCGCACATGAGCCGCTTCGGCGCCGGCATGAAAAAGGGTGCCAAGGTCAACCAAGGCGACATCATCGGCTACGTCGGGACCACCGGCTGGTCGACCGGCGCCCACCTGCACTACGAATTCCGCGTCGCAGGCGAAGCCAAGGACCCGAACAAGCTGAACATTACGGCCCAAGCCCCGCTGACGACTGCCGAACTGGCGCGCTTCAAATCGGTGGCCGGCGACATGATCCACCGCTTCGCCCTGCTCCGTTCGAACGACAAGACCAACACCCTCGCCGCCAAGTAATCCGGCGGCAAAGGAATAAAAGGCGCACAAAGGTGCGCCTTTTTTTTATTTGACTCAACTGCCCCCGAACTACAATAGGACCATGAGCTTATATATCGGAATGATGTCGGGTACCAGCCTGGACGGCGTGGATGGCGTCCTCGTGGACTTTTGGGCCGGTGCTGCGCGCACCATGTCGGCGGCGTACGTGGAGTTCCCGCAGTCGCTGCGCAACGAGCTGATGGCGCTGCAAGCCGCCTCTCCTAACGAAATCGAGCGCGAAGCGCTGGCCGCGAACAAGCTGGCCGAACTCTATGCGGATTGCGTGGCCGAGCTGCTGGCCAAGGCTGAAATGAAATCGGCTGACGTGCGCGCCGTGGGTGCGCATGGGCAGACCATCCGCCACCGCCCCGAGCTCGGCTTCACGCGCCAGATCATTAACGCCGCCCTGCTGGCCGAGCTGAGCGACATCGACGTGATAGCCGACTTCCGCTCGCGCGATGTCGCAGCTGGCGGCCAGGGCGCCCCGCTGGTGCCAGCAGGCCATAAAGCGCTATTTGGCAAGGAAGGCAAGATGCGCGTGCTGGCCAATATCGGCGGCATCGCCAACATCTCCCTGCTGCATAAAGACGGTACGGTTGGCGGCTATGACACCGGTCCCGGCAACGTGCTGATGAATGCCTGGATCGCGCGCCACAAAGGCGTGGAATACGACGACAACGGCGCCTGGGCCGCCACCGGCAAGGAAATACCCGGCCTGCTGGCCACGTTGCTGGCCGAACCCTACTTCGCCCAGCCCGCGCCGAAGAGCACCGGTCGCGACCTGTTCCATGCCGACTGGCTGGACACCCGCCTGGCGGCTTTCGCCGAAGCCAGGCCGGAAGATGTGATGTTCACCCTGTTGCGCCTGACTGCAGTCAGCCTGGCACGCGAAGTCGCCCCTCACGGCGCGGATGCACTCTACGTCTGCGGCGGCGGCGCCTACAACGCCACGCTCATGCGCGAGTTGCAAGCGGAACTGGGAGAGTCGACCAACGTTCAGTCCACCGACGCGCTGGGCGTACCGCCCAACCGGGTAGAAGCGATGGTGTTCGCGTGGCTGGCCTACCGTTTCGGCGAACGCCTGCCCGGCAACCTGCCCTCCGTCACCGGCGCGCGCGGCGAGCGCATCCTCGGCGTCCTCTACCCCCGTTAACGGCCGAGCCCGTGTCACACCATGGGGTCACACCCCGAAGAGTGACACGGGCTCGTCCGTGCAATGGCAGAGAGCGTGTCACTCTTGGGGTGTGACCCCACGGTGTGACACGGGCTGAGCCGTAATGGCTTTGCTTAGACGGAGAAGGAGGAACCGCAGCCGCAAGTCGAGGTCGCGGATGGGTTCTTGATCACGAATTGCGCGCCTTCCAGGTCGTCCTTGTAGTCGATCTCGGCGCCTACCAGGTATTGGTAGCTCATCGAGTCGATCAACAGCTGGACGCCGTTCTTCACCATGGTGGTGTCGTCTTCATTGACGATTTCGTCAAAGGTGAAACCGTATTGGAAGCCGGAGCAACCGCCACCCTGCACGAATACGCGCAGCTTCAGGTCCGGATTGCCTTCTTCTTCAATCAGTTGCGCTACTTTCTCGGCCGCGGCGTCGGTGAAAACGATCGGTGCCGGGATCACGTCTTCGGCTACTGCAGTCATGTGTTACTCCTACTTAAAATCAGTTGTCCCATTATAGTCCATGCCGGACTTGGCCGCTTTAGAGGCTGCGCACAGTCGTTGTTTCATCGGCAACGATTTTGCCCTTTTCCGACAGGCTGACCTTGACTGCCACCACTTTCAGGCCTTCCGGCAGTTCCAGCGTGCCGTCAACGCGCTGGTAGCGGTCCACTTTCAGGTCGTAGCGCTCGGCGCCATCCTTCGGGTATTCAAGCACCGCTTTCTTGCCATCCTGGATGACGGCAACCGACAGCTTGAGCCGGCCGGAGAAGGCGGATGGGCCCTTCTTCTTCGCACCATATTGGAGCAGAACCGTGTAATGCAAGAGCTTTGGCGCCGCCATGCGGGCTTGCATGCCGCGGATGAGCAGGCCGGAACCGGCTTTCGCTGGCGGCAGCGCTTCTTCCAGCAGGGCCAGGTCGGCATTCAATTTTGCCAGTTCGGCATCGGAAGCGGCCGGTGCAGGCGCTGCCACGGGAACAGCCTTCAGCTTTGCAGCCAATTCATCGCGCTCAGCCGATACACGGGCCAGTTCCAGCTCAGCCGCGGCGAGTCGCTTTGCAACGGTAGGGCCGGATTCGCCTTTCGATACGCCAACCACGCGCTTGCCCAGGTCGACGCCCCACATCGCCAGCGCGCCGCCGGCGACCAGGACCGCAGCCAGGCCAAACACGCGTGCCAGCATTGGCACGCGCGCCTGTTCCATGCGGCCTTCCACTTAAGGCATCAGGGCGATGGTTTGCAGGCCCAGGCCTTCGTCCAGGCCGAACATCAGGTTCATGCACTGCACGGCCTGGCCGGATGCGCCCTTGACCAGGTTGTCCTGCACCACCAGCACGATCAGGGTGTCGCCATTGTTCGGGCGATGCAGCGCCAGGCGCAGCATATTGGCGCCGCGGGTGCTGCGGGTTTCCGGGTGCGAACCCCATGGCATCACGTCGACGAACGGCTGGTCGGCGTAGGCGTCTTCGAACAGCTTTTGCAGCTCTTCGTTCGACACTTCCTTGGTCAGGCGCGCATACAGGGTCGAGTGCATGCCGCGGATCATCGGGGTCAGGTGCGGGGTGAAGATCAGGTTGACCTTCTCGCTGGTGAAGCGCTGCAGCTGGGCCGCTGTTTCCGGGGTGTGGCGGTGGCCGCTCACGCCGTAGGCCTTGAAGTTGTCCGACGATTCGGAGAACAGGGTGCCGATTTCCGCCTTGCGGCCGGCGCCGGACACGCCGGACTTGCAGTCGGCGATCAAGTGGCCGGCATCGATCAGGCCGGCCTTCAGCAGCGGCACGAAGCCGAGCTGCATGGTGGTCGGGTAGCAGCCCGGGTTGGCGATCAGGTTTGCCTTCTTGATGTCTTCGCGGTTCAGCTCAGGCAGGCCGTACACGGCTTGCTCCAGCAGTTCAGGCGCGGTGTGGTCGATCTTGTACGTCTTTTCGAATACGGCTCGGTCCTTGATGCGGAAGTCTGCCGCCAGGTCGATCACCTTCACGCCCTTGGCCAGCAGTTCCGGCGCCTGCGCCATGGCCACGCCGTGCGGGGTGGCGAAGAACACCACGTCGCACTGGGTCAGGTCGACCTTGTCCGGCGAGGAGAAGGCGATATTCACGCGGCCACGCAGGGAAGGATACATCTCAGCCACCGGCAAGCCATCTTCCTTGCGCGAGGTGATCGCGGTCAGTTCGACTTCAGGGTGCGCGGCTAACAGTCGCAGCAGTTCCACGCCCGTGTAACCAGTGCCGCCGACGATGCCTACTTTGATCATTTTCTTTCCTTGCGTGGGTTGTTTATGTGAGGGGGCCATTTTATCAAAACCGGTAAAACGGTGCCTGACCCGCAGGGTCAGGCACCTGATACACGGCGGCCGCAGGCTACCGGTTCTAAAAATAAAAAAAGCCGCTGGAGACCAGCGGCTTTTTGTACGAGAGCGTAAAGATTAACGCTTCGAGAATTGCTTTGCGCGACGTGCTTTGCGCAGACCAACTTTTTTACGTTCAACTTCACGCGCATCGCGAGTGACGAAGCCGGCACGTGCCAGGTCGCCCTTCAGGCCTGCATCGTAGTCGATCAGCGCACGGGTGATGCCGTGACGCACAGCACCTGCCTGGCCGGACTCGCCGCCGCCGTGCACGTTGACTTTAATGTCGAAACGTTCAACGTTGCCGGTCAGTTCCAGCGGCTGACGGATCACCATCAGGCCGGTTTCACGGGAGAAGTACTCAGCTGCTGGCTTGCCGTTCACGATGATCTGGCCGGTGCCAGCTTTGATGAACACGCGAGCAACTGCACTCTTGCGACGGCCGGTGCCGTAGTTGTAGTTACCGATCATGTCAGTTCCTTAGAATTCGAGTGCTTTAGGTTGCTGGGCAGCGTGCGGGTGGGAACCCTCAGCGTACACTTTCAGCTTCTTGATCATGGCGTAGCCCAGAGGACCCTTCGGCAGCATGCCTTTCACTGCCTTTTCCAGGGCGCGGCCTGGGAAGCGCTGTTGCATCTTCAGGAAGTTGGTCTCGTAGATGCCGCCTGGGTAACCGGAGTGACGGTAGTAGGTCTTCTCGGTTGCTTTGGTACCGGTCACGCGCAGTTTGCCTGCGTTCACGACAACGATGAAGTCGCCGGTGTCAACGTGAGGGGTGAATTCTGGCTTATGCTTGCCGCGCAGTCGGCGTGCCACTTCGCTGGCAACACGGCCGAGGACTTTGTCCGTCGCGTCAATCACGAACCAATCGCGCTGGACTTCATGGCCCTTAGCGGAAAAAGTTTTCATGTTTGAACTTTCTGTGAAAGATAAAAAACGCTCTATCGGTGGTTCCGCCCCTGTGCTTCAGCGGACGCATCCTTCTTGTTTAATTTTCCCGAGCGAAAAGGAAAGCTGGCGATTATAGCCCGGCCGGGCCCGCCGGGTCAACCCCGCCCTGTACCGAGTTGCCGTTGCTAAGCAGATATTGCCGAGCTACTATGGAACCCCAGAATCACAAGAGGAGACGGCCATGCGATCGCTTATGCTGGCCACGTTGTTAGCCCTTGGCCTTGGTCCGGCAATGGCGCAGGCCGAGCCAGGCAAAAGCTGCCACCTGCCTGGCGCCGAAGAAGCCCTGCGCTGCATTCGCCTGGCGGTGCCGCTCGACCACCATGCGCCGGGCGCCACCCTCAGCCTGCACGTTGCCGTCGCCCCCGCCCTGCGCGAATCGGCGCGGCGCGATCCGCTGTTCCTGCTGGCCGGCGGTCCTGGCGAAGCCGGTTCCGACCTGGTGCCCTTGCTGAACACCACTTTCCGCAAGGTGCGCGCCACGCGCGACATCGTGCTGATCGACCAGCGCGGCACCGGATTATCCGGCAAGCTCGATTGCAAACCAGGCAAGAATGCCGAAACGGCCACGGAAGACGAATTGCTGGCCGAGACCCGTGCCTGCATCAAGGGGTTGAACAAGCGCTTCAATCTATATACGACCGAACAGGCGGCGCGCGACATCGAAGCGGTGCGCGGCGCCCTCGGTTATGGCCGCATCAATGTCTGGGGCGGCTCCTACGGCAGCCGCCTGGCCCAGGCCTATGCCCGCCTGTACCCCGGCAGCGTGCGCGCCCTGGTGCTGGATGGCGTGGCGGCGCCCGACCAGGTGGTGCCGGCCGGCGCGCACGATGCGCAGGCGGCGCTCGACGCCCTGTTCAAGCAGTGCGCCGACGATACGGTCTGCGCCACCGCCTTCCCCAGCCTGCGCTCCGAGTTCGAGGCGCTGGCGGCGCGCCTGGCCAAGGCGCCGCAATCGCTCACGCTGCCCGATCCGCGTACGGCGGAAACCACCAAGGTCGAAATGACCAGCATGCGCTTTATCGGCACCGTGCATAACATCCTGTATTCGCAGGCGGACAGCCGGCGCCTGCCCTTCCTCATCCACAGCGCCTACCAGGACCGCTGGCAGCCCTTCATCGCGCGCAGCAATGTGTCGCGCGATTTCTCCTCCGAGGGCGGGCCGGCCATGCCGCTGCACCTGGCCGTGGTCTGCGCCGAGGACTTCCCGCGCCTGACGCCGCAATTGCTGGAAGAGGATACAAAAGGCTCCTTCCTCGGCGCGCCGCAGATCATGCGCATCGGGACAATGTGCGAAACCATCGCCGTGCCGGCCGTGCCTTACAAGGAGCCGACTGTGATCGAAGCGCCGGTGCTGCTGATGTCCGGCGCACTCGACCCGGTCACGCCGCCGCGCCGCGCCGAAGCGGCGCGCAAGTACATGAAGAATGCCCAGCACCTGATCGTGAAGAATGGCGGGCATATCGTATCGCCGCTCGGATGCATGCCGCGCCTGCTGCGCGGCTTCCTCGACCAGCCCGGCGTCCCGGTGAAGGCGGAATGCCTGAACGAAATCCCGGCGCCGACTTTCCAGCTCAATAGTGCAGGGCCACAGCCATGATCGAAGTCCATAACCTCTGCAAGCGCTTCGGCAAGGTGCAGGCGCTGGCGGGCGCCAGCTTCACCGCGCGCGACGGCATCATCACCGCCCTGCTCGGACCGAACGGCGCCGGCAAGACCACCTTGCTGCGCACCCTGGTCGGCCTGCTGCAGCGCGACCACGGCACCATCTCCATCGACGGCGTCGATCCCGCCATCGATCCGATGGCGGTACGGCGCAACGTCGGCGTGCTGACCGACCAGTTCGGCCTGTATGAACGCCTGACCACGCGCGAATACCTGCGCTACTTCGGCGAGTTGAACGACATGGCCGATGCCGCGATCGAACAGCGCACCAAGGAAGTCACCGAGCTGCTGTCGCTGGAAGACATCATCGACCGCCGCGCAAAAGGCTTCTCGCAAGGCCAGCGTATCAAGGTCGCCCTGGCGCGCACCCTGCTGCACCGGCCGCGCCACCTGCTGCTCGACGAGCCAAGCCGGGGCCTGGACGTGATGAGCACGCGCGCCCTGCGCCGCGCGCTGGCCGCGCTGAAGGCGGACGGCTGCTGCGTGATCATGGCAACCCACGTGATGCAGGAAGTGATCCACTCCTGCGACGACGTGATCGTGATCGCCAACGGCACCACGGTCACCCAAGGCACGCCGCAGCAGTTGTGCGAACAGGCCGGCTTGCCGAGCCTGGAAGATGCTTTCGTGCGCCTGGTCGGCACCGAGGAAGGGATCGAGCTATGAGGATGAAATTCCCCATCGTGCTGCGCAAGGAACTGGTGGAGACCCTGCGCGACCGCCGCGCCCTCAGCCTGCTGCTGCTGTTCGTGCTGATGTATCCGATCCTGGTCGGCTTCATGCTGCAGCGGCAAATCGACCGCGCCACCAAGCCGGAGCGCGAAGGCGTGGAACTGGCGGTGATCGGCAGCGAGCAGGCGCCAACGCTGATGAACCAGCTACGCCAGCGCAACGTGAACATCACCGAGCTTGAAGCCATGGGCGAAGAGGACATCAACGCCCTGCTGCGCAAGCAGACCGTGACGGCCGTGCTGCGCCTGACGCCGGAATTCGCCGAGAACTACCACGCCATGCGCCCGGCGCGGGTCGAGCTGTGGTTCGACTCCGCCTCCGACAGTTCGCGCAAGATCGACGAAGTGGAATTCGTGCTGCGCGATTACAGCCGCAATATCGCCAGTGCGCGCCTGCTGGCGCACGGCGTGTCGCCGGTCAACCTGAACCCGGTGCTGGTGCAGCGCTACGATGCCGGCACCAGTGCTTCGCGTTCGGCCAACACCATCAGCACCATGCTGGGCATCTTCTTCATCCCGGCCTTCATGTTCTGCATGAGCACCGCGGTCGACAGCACGGCCGGCGAGCGCGAACGGCGCTCGCTGGAGGTGCTGATGGCGCAGCCCCTGCGGCCGGCCGACCTGATCGTCGGCAAATGGCTGGCGGCTTCGCTGCTGTCGATTGTCGGCATCACACTGGAGCTGGCGATCGCGCACGGCATTTTGAAATGGCTGCCGCTGGAGGAAATCGGCCTGTCCTGGCGCCTGGGCTGGCGCGACCTGGCCATGGTGTGCCTGGCCTCCGCCACCCTGTCGCTATTCGCCGCGGCGCTGGAAATCGCCCTGGCCATCAACGCCCGCTCCTTCAAGGAAGCCCAGACCCTGGTCAGCTTCACCATGATCGTGCCGCTGGTTCCGGTGATCCTGGTGCCGATGATGAACCTGACCAATAGCTGGTGGATGTACATGGTGCCCGTGCTGTCCAACCAGACCCTGCTGCGCGAGCTGGCCAAGGGCGGCAGCATTGGCATGCTGCCCTTCCTGCAGACCTTCTTCAGCAGCCTGCTGCTGGCCATGCTGTGCGTCTGGTATACCGAGCGGCGCATGAAGAGCGAGAAATACATGATGACCGTATAATGCCCGGACGCATTTAACGGAGAGTTCAGATGGAAGTTAAAGTTAGCTGGAATGGCCCGTCGGGCATGAGTTTCCGCGCCCAGACCGGTTCTGGCCACATGGTCGCCATGGACGGCGCCCCGGAAGGCGGCGGCCATAACCTGGCGCCGCGCCCGATGGAGATGGTGTTGCTGGGTACCGGCGGCTGCACCGCCTACGACGTGGTGCTGATCCTGAAGAAGGGCCGTGCCGACGTACGCGGTTGCGAAGTGGTGCTGCAAGCCGAACGCGCCGAGACCGAGCCCAAGGTTTTCACCAGGATCAACTTCCACTTCGTCGTCACCGGCAAGGACCTGAAGCCGGAAGTGGTCGACCGCGCCATCACCCTGTCCCACGACAAGTACTGCTCCGCCAGCATCATGCTGGCCAAGACGGCGCAGATCACCCACAGCTTCGAAATCATCGAAGCCTGATCAAGGTCTCGGCAAAACCCTGCCCGAACATGCGGGCGGTCTTGATGTCCCCCGCAGGGAATTCATGCGCCGCCGTGCCGTGCCCGGCCTGCGCCATCAGGCCGGACCAAGACCCCAGGCGATTGGCAGCTTCGTCGTAAGGCACGCCTGAATGCTGCTCCGGCAGGATGGGATTGCCGGCCCAGATCATCCCGTGCTGCATGCAGAAGGTGAACATCGACACCAGCGTCGATTGCTTGTCCCCCGCTGGCAGCGACGATACCGTGAAGCCACCCGCCAGCTTGCCTTTCAGCTGCTGCGAGCGCCACATCTTGCCGGTGGCATCCATGAAGGTCTTGAACACGCCCGACACGCCGCCAAGATAGGTCGGCGAGCCAAGCAGCATGCCATCGTACTGCAGGAGCGCATCCGGCGCCGCTGCCAGCTCCGATGCCTTTAGCACATGCACCACCATTCCTGGCACGACGGCTGCGCCTTGCGCGATATGCGAGGCGATATGCTCCGTGTGGCCGTGGGCGCTGTGGTAGATCACTGCGAGTTTCTTCATTGCGCGATTCCTTTTATGAGTAAGGCGGAAAGATAAAGACCAAGTCCGAAGACGGTGTGATTGGCGACGCTGCGCAGGCAGTTCTTCAGCGGCGCCGGCGTTTTGCTGGACGCGATGCCCAGTCCCATCGAAGGCTGCATCACGAACAGCGGCGCTCCGACGGTGGCGATGCCGACTGCCAGCGCCGGGCCGATGCTCGGCGCATGCAGCCAGCCCTGGCCCGCCACCGCTACCAGCGCGCCGGCAAACGCCACGCCCGTTGCGTAATGCACCAGCCATCCCAGCGCGTGCTCGCCGCCGACCGCCGGCGAAGCCGCAATCGAGTCATGTGCGAAGCGGCCCTGCGCCAGGTGCCCGGCCCAACGGCCGATGAAGGCCATGTTCATAGTCTTCACGCCCATGCGCTTGAGCAGGACCAGCCACAAGTCGAACACGATGGTGGCGCCAATGCCGATGATGATGATTTCCATTGCAATCTCCGTGGTTGATGTGCACACTGTAGAAGTTGAAGTCAACTTCAAGTCAAGGGATTTTTGATGGATATCGCCGAAGTCGCGCAGCGCTCGGGCATGGCCGCCTCCACGCTGCGCTATTACGAGAAAAAAGGCCTGATCAAGCCGGTGGGCCGCAACGGCTTGCGGCGCACCTATGCGCCGGGCGTGCTCGACACGCTGGCCATCATTTCGCTGGGCCAGTCAGCCGGCCTGTCGCTGGACGAAATCGGCTCGATGTTCACGCCAGACGGCGGCACGTCCATCGACCGCGCCTTCCTTCTGTCCAAGGCGGAAGAGATCGAGGCCCTGGCCAAGCGCCTCAAGGCGATGAGCGAAGGGTTGCGCCACGCGGCGGCCTGCCCTGCGCCGAGCCATGCCGAGTGCCCAAAATTCCAGCGCCTGCTGAAGGCCGCGGCTTCCGGCGCCATTGAACGCAGCCTGCGGATGTGAGAAAGTACGCATTTTGGACGGCGTCCCTGCTGCTATCCTCTTGGGTTTATCCAAAATAACTCAACGGGGAATAACAATGAAGATTCGTAACTGGGTGATTGCGCTTGCACTGGTGCCGGTATTTGCCATGGCCGACATGACTGCAGAGCAGCGCAAGGCGGAATTCGACAAGCTGGATTGGCACACCGGCCCGCGCGCCGAAGCCATCGCCGGCAAGGCCACCCTGAAAACGCCAAGCGATAAAGTGCAATTCCTGGACGACAAGAACTCGCGTCGCTTCCTGGAGCTGACCGGCAACCTGCCGGAAGACGGCAACTACACCATCCTGGACACCGAGGGCGGCTGGTGGGCCACCTTCACCTTCGACCAGAGCGGCTACGTCAAGGAAGGCGACAAGATCGATGCCGACGCGCTGCTGAAAACCCTGAAGGAAAGCGACGAGCCAGCCAACGAAGAACGCAAGCGTCTCGGCCTGGGAGCCCTGTACACCGAAGGCTGGTACGTTCCGCCGCACTACGACGAAAAGACCAAGCAACTGGAATGGGGCCTGAAGCTGCGCTCGGATCACGGCGTTTCGCTGAACTACACCATCCGCCTGCTGGGCCGCAGCGGCGTGATGAGCGCGACCCTGGTGTCCTCGCCTGAAACGCTGGACGCCGACGTGGCGAGCTTCCGCAAAGTGCTGACCGGCTTCGATTACAACGACGGTGAAAAGTACTCCGAGTTCAAGCCGGGCGACCACGTTGCCGAATTCGGCCTGGCCGCCCTGGTGACCGGCGGCGCCGCTGTCATCGCGACCAAGAAAGGCTTCTGGGCTGCCGCGGCCCTGTTCCTGGCCAAGATGTGGAAACTGGTTGCAGTCGCTGGCGTGGCAGCCGTCGCTGGCCTGAAGTCGCTGTTCAAGAAGAAAGAAACCAGCAATTGATTGCCTTCCACGCCGAAATCCTGCTGGTAGCGGCCATGGCTGGCCTCTACCTGTACGACTCGGCGCGGCTGCTGCATTCGAATGAAGGCGTGCTGGCGGCCACCCTGGGTGGCCGCTGGTCGCTGCATTTCGGTGCCGAGCATTACACCTTGCGCGGCAAGGAGCCGTTTGTGCCGAATCCCCTGCTGCCGCACCGCCCTCTGTTCCCGCTGCGCTGGAAACAGCAGGTGGTCGCTGCGGCCCCGGCCTCGCAGCGCTGGACGCCGCCTTCGTTCGGCCCCTACAAGGTGCTGGCGCCGTTTATCTGGCTGATGGCGCTGTCCCTGTTCGGCCTTGTCCCAGCCGGCCTGTTCTCCCGCTACGGCAACGTGGCAATCGCCGCCGGCATCCTGCTATTCTATGCAGCCGCGCTGCTCGCACTGGCCTACGTCTGGTTCAAGCGCGGCGCCTTGCAGTTGACTGGCCGGCAGGTCGGCGCGCTGGCCTTCGAATCGCTGACGTGTCCCCCGTTCGCCCTGAACCTGGTGCGCCACATCAGCTGGCGCAACGCGCCTTCCGAAGAACTGGACTCCGCCAGCCGCCGCCTGCTGCGCAAGGATGACTGGACCGCCACCCTGCCGACCGTGATCAAACGCATCGACAACGCCATCGCCTGGGAAAACGAAGGCACGCCGCGTGCCAAGGCACTGAGCGAATACCACGCGGCGCTCAACCGCGAATTCACGTCAATTACCTGACGCGGAACTTTCCGCGCTCCTTCCTGTCCAAGCTCAAAGCCTCCCGCCACAAACTGCGGCAGAGTCTAAATCTGTCAAGGGAGGCAATATGGACTACGAGCCACGTATCGTTAAGCTAGAGGTGACTGTGGATACTTTGAAGGAAGAGCTCACGCTTTTGCGAGGCAAAGTCGACGAACGTTTCAACGAAATACACGCCGAACAACTTCAGTTACGTCTAGACTTCGAAAAACTGATCTATTGGGTCGCAGGCCTGACAGTCACGAACTTGCTGGCAATTATCGGGTGGGCATTGAAAGCTGCCGGATTTTTCTGAACATGCCCCATCAGATGTAATAGGTGGTCGAAGTCATGACCTTCGACATGGCTTTCATCGCAAGCTGGATAGGCAGCGGCGTTTTCTCGGCGCCCATGTCTTCCGCTGCCTTGCCGTGCGCGATTTCATCGACGCGCATTTGCTCCACGATGGCGCGGGACTTGGCATCCTGCGGCGGCAAGCGGTCCAGGTGGCTTGCCAAATGCGCTTCAACCTGGCGCTCGGTCTCCACCACGAAACCCAGGCTTTGCTTATCGCCCGCCAGCGCAGCAGCCGTGCCCAGCGCATAAGCGCCGGCATAGAACAAGGGGTTCAGGAAGCTCGGTTGCGAGCCCAGCTCCGACAAACGCTGCGCACACCATGCCAGGTGATCTTCCTCTTCCCGGCTGGCCTTGTCGAAGGCCGCACGCGCCTCATCGCTCTTGGCAAAGCGCGCCTGCGAGTTGTACAGCGCCTGCGCCATCACCTCGCCCACATGGTTCACCCGCATCAGGCCCGCGCTGTGGCGATGCTCCTGCTCCGTCATCTCCGCATCTGCCGCATGCACCGCCGGATTCGGGCGCGATGCCGAATGCACGCCAGCCAGCACGCGCAACGCCTTGTCGGCGCCAGTGATGAAACGGTCGAGGGGATTGTGGTAGCGGTTCATGATGGTTCGTCCAGCTTGTTCGGAAAACCACATTATATGCCCGGCACTAGCTATTTTTCACCACGCTGCATTGCAGCGACTTTGCGTCTTTATCAATGATAAGATGGACGTTGTAGTACTCCACCACAATCCTGCCATCGATATATTTGATTGTTGAACCGCGGCCGTCGACATCGCAGGGCGTGAAAAGCACCGCATACGAATCATTGACCAAACCGGTCATCTCGTCTCGCATCAGCCCCGATGTTTTCTCCTCCATTCGATTGCCCTTCTGAAGGACAACGAGGCTGACAGGACGCTTTGGCGACTTCGTGCTCCAGACAGTCACCGTGGTGTCCAGTTCCGGAATGTAGTCATAGCCTGAGCCGAGCCACGGCTGTGACGAAAACGGATACGGCGCGAACCCCCAAAAATAAACTGCGGTGACCAGCGATGACAGCGCCGCGACACCAAAATACTTCAACATTTTTTTCATCGCAATCACGCCAATAGCCAATTGGCCCTTGGGCGCAGCTGGAGCGCTACACGATCAGCGTCCCTGCCGCAGCATTCAAAGCTAGCAATTCGGCAGAACTCGCGGTTTCCAAGGCAGGGGCCAACCCAAGCAAGAATCAACTTCCCTCCCGCAGGATGCGCTGCTTCTCCAGCCAGTCTGCCACCGGGCCGCGAGCGTCGATTTTGGAGATGTCTTTTGCCACGCCCAGGTTCAGGCCCAGCAGGAAGGGTATCGAATCGACCGGCACTTCCGGCAGGTAGTCCGCCATGGCCCGCATGAAGCGCGGCGAGTCCAACACCTCCACCACCTTCCCGCCGCTCAGGAACTGCAGGATGCTGGTCATGCTATGCCCGCCGCCTATCGAGCGGTAGACGAAACGGTTGAAGGCCTTGTCCAGCGCCTTGAAATCCAGCTGCTCCTTGGTCATCAAGCTGGCCAGGTAATACAGCCCGATCGCGGTGCGGAAAAAGCCGGTGGACTCGCTGGCCGTCAGCCCGCAACGGGTCACCGTCAGGATCTTTTCCTGTATAGCAGCGTCGAGTTTTGGATGGTGTACTTGCATGTCAAGGAACTATATAGCACTTTTGTCCAGATTTGTTCCTTGCGCGGGGGTATCAGACTTGTTACCCTTGAAACTTTAGTGCTAAACCAAGGCCGGAAGCGCACTTTTCGCTCCCCGGAAAGTGCATCCTGGGGCGCTGAATGTGCGGGCTATCGCATGCGGGCAACCGATATGTCGCGCATTCAATACAATGCCATCATGTGAAAAGGGGTTAGCGGAGCCACCATGCAATTGCGCATCAAGAATTTATCGAAGACCTATGCCAATGGGGTCGTCGCGCTCGACAACGTGTCGCTGACCATCCCGTCCGGCATGTTCGGCCTGCTGGGCCCGAACGGCGCCGGCAAGTCGACCCTGATGCGTACCCTGGCCACCCTGCAGGAGTGCGATTCCGGTTCGGTGTTCTTCGGCGACCTGGATGTGCTGGATGAAAAGGACGAAATCCGCCGCCTGCTCGGCTACCTGCCGCAGGATTTTGGCGTCTACCCGAAAGTGACCGCCTATGAGATGCTCGACCATTTCGCGATCCTGAAAGGCTTGTCCAATCGTTCCCGCCGCCGTGAGGTGGTCGACGGCCTGCTGCAGCAAACCAACCTGTTCGAAGTGCGCAACCAGCGCCTGGGTGGCTTCTCCGGCGGCATGCGCCAGCGCTTCGGCATCGCGCAGGCCCTGCTGGGCGACCCGAAACTGATCATCGTCGACGAACCGACCGCCGGCCTGGACCCGCAGGAGCGCGTGCGCTTCCACAACCTCTTGTCCGATATCGGCGAAGACCGCACCGTGATCCTGTCGACCCATATCGTGTCCGACGTGGCCGACCTGTGCGCCAATATGGCCATCATCAACAAGGGCAAGCTGATGGTGGCAGGCGCCACCCAGCAACTGATCGATGACGTGAGCTGCAAGATCTGGGCGCGCTTCATCGACAAGAAGGAGCTGTCCTATTTCCAGCAGCGCCATGCCGTGATCTCGACCCGCCTGATGTCCGGCCGCACCCTGATCCACGTCTACAACGACGACGATCCGGGCGACGGCTTCGAGGAAGCGCTGGGCGACCTGGAAGACCTGTATTTCGCGACCATCCTCGGCCGCCACGACGTCAGCAAAGCCTGCGACTGACCGGGGCCGCCATGTTCGCCATCGCCCTCTTTGAAGCGAAGCAGCGCCTGAAGCTGTTCTCGACCTGGGTCTACTTCGGCATGTTCCTGCTGCTGGCCGTCCTGTGGATGGCCGCCGCCGGCGGCGTGTTCAAGGAAGCCATCGTCAGTTTCGGCGGCCGCGTGTTCATCAATGCGCCGCGCTCGATCATGCTGACCTCCTCCTTCCTCGGCTGCATGGGCGTGATCATCGTCGCCGCCATGATGGGGCGCTCGGTGCAGCAGGACTTCGAGTACGAAACGCACCACTTCTTCTTTTCCGCCCCGATCCGCAAATTCCAGTACATGCTGGGCCGCTTCCTCGGCGCCTGGCTGGTGCTGTGCGTGGTGTTCGCCTCGATCCCGCTTGGTGTGTGGCTTGGCACGCAGGTGCCGGGCATCGATCCGGAGCGCCTCGGCCCCTTCAACCTGCTGCACTACCTGCTGCCTTACGCGCTGTCGCTGCTGCCCAACCTGTTCATCTTCGGCGCCATCTTCTTCGTGCTGGCGGCGCTGACGCGGCGCATGCTGCCGGTGTACGTGTCGAGCGTGGTCATGCTGGTTGGCTATATCGTGGCGCCGGGCCTGGCACGCGACCTTGACTACAAGACGCTGGCCGCGCTGATCGATCCATTCGGCACCACTGCCGTGATCCGCCTCACCGAATACTGGCCGATCGCCGAACGCAACGTGCGCCTGGTGCTGCCGGAAGGCGTATTCCTGCTGAACCGCGTGATCTGGTCTTCCTTCGCGCTCGTGGCGCTGCTGCTTGGCTACTGGCGCTTCCACTTCGTCAGCACGGTCGATAGCGGCGCAGCGGCGCGCACCGACAGCGACCTGCCGGCCAACCTGACCCAGGTTGCCGCCTCGACCAACGAGAAACCGGACTTCAAGGCGCGCAGCCTTGGCCTGCTGCTGATGCGCTTCAGCTACCTGAACCTGCGCGAGACCACCAAGAACATCTACTTCTTCGTCATCGTATTGGCCGGCGTGCTGACCATGTATGCCGGTTCGCTGGACATGGGCTCGATGTACGGCACCGGCACCTATCCTGTCACCTACCTGGTGCTGGAAATGGTGACGAACACCTTCTCGCTATTCATGCTGGTGGTGACCACCTTCTATGCCGGCGAATTGGTGTGGCGCGAGCGCGAACACCGCATGTCGCAAATGCTGGACGCGATGCCAGTGCCGAGCTGGCTGCCCATCCTGTCCAAGCTGTTTGGCCTGATCGGCGTGCAGGCGCTGTTGCTGTTCATCGTCATGCTGGTCGGCATGTCGATTCAGCTTTTCCGCGGCTACTTCAACCTGCAGCCCGGCCTGTATTTCGAATGGCTGTTCACCGTGCAACTGCCGGCCTGCGCCCTGATTGCCGTGCTGGCGATCGCCACCCAGGTGCTGGTGAACCACAAATACGTGGCCTACTTCGTGATGATCGTCTACTACGTGGCGACGATCACCTTCGCCACCCTCGGTCTCGACCATCCTTTGCTCATGTACGGCGTGACGCCGGAACTGCCCTACTCCGACATGAATGGCTTCGGCCACTTCATGGTGCGCGAGCGCTGGTTCGACTTGTATTGGGCCGGCGCCGCCGTGATGCTGATGGTGCTGACCGTGGTGTTCTGGCCGCGCGGCACCAACGAGGAATGGCGCCAGCGCGTCAGCCTGGCGCGCCACGGATTGACGCTGCCGGTGCTGGGCGCCTTCGGCGTCGGCCTGGCCGTGTTCGTCGGTGCCGGCGGCGTGCTGTCCTACAACCTGTGCGTCAACAATTTCAAGACCCACTTCGGGCGCGACGCATTGCGCGCCGATTATGAACGCAAGTACAAGCAGGTGCTGGACGTGGCCCAGCCGCGCATCACCGACGTGCGCCTTGGCCTGGACATGTACCCTGAGCAGCGCACCCTGAAAGTGAAAGGCTGGTACCAGCTCGAGAACAAGACCCTGCAGCCGATCAGCACCATCTACGTGCAGCAGGACACCGACGCGGACCTGCAGCCCTTGCAATTCGGCCGCAAGGCGTTCCGCGTCCTGAACGACACGGAGCTTGGCTTTTACAGCTATCGCCTGGAGCGGCCGCTGCAACCGGGCGAAAAGATCACGCTGGATTTTGTACTGAGCTACGAACCGAAAGGCTTCTTCAACCTCGGCAAGACCACGCCGGTGATGAACAACGGTACCTTCTTCAACAACACCGTGCTGCCGCACATCGGCTACCAGCGCCACGCCGAACTGACCGATCCGCGCGACCGCAAGAAACACGGCTTGCCGGCGCAGGAACGCAAGCTCCCGCGCGACGATCCGAAAGGCCTGGCCAGCAACTACATCGGCGCCGATGCCGACTGGGTCGGCTTTGAAGCGACCCTGGGCACTGCCGGCGACCAGACTGCCGTGGCGCCCGGTGCGCTGGTCAAGGAGTGGCGCAAGAACGGCCGCCGCTACTTCCATTACAAGATGGAACAGCCGATCCTCAACTTCTACGCCTTCCAGTCTGCCCGCTACGCGGTCAAGCACGACTGGTGGCAGGATGTCGGCATCGAGATCTACTACCAGCCGGGCCACGAGTACAACCTGGAGCGCATGGTCAAGGGCGTCAAGGATTCGCTCGACTATTACACACGCAACTTCAGCCCCTACCAGCACAAGATCGTGCGCATCGTGGAATTCCCGCGCTATGAGCGCTATGCGCAATCGTTCCCCAACACCATCCCGTATTCGGAAGCGGTGGGCTTTATCGCCCGCGTGGACGACAAGAACCCGAAAGACATCGACTACCCGACCTACGTCACGGCGCACGAAGTAGCGCACCAGTGGTGGGCGCACCAGCTCATCGGGGGCAACACGCGCGGCGCCACGGTGCTGAGCGAAACCCTGGCCGAATACTCGGCGCTGATGGTGATGAAGAAGAGCTTCGGCCCGCAGCGCATGCGCCGCTTCCTGCGCTATGACCTGAACAAATACCTGTTCGGCCGCGCCACCGAGAACAAGAAGGAACTGCCGCTGGCCGATAACGAAGACCAGGACTACATCCACTACCACAAGGGCAGCCTGGCCATGTACCTGCTGGCCGATATCGTGGGCGAGGCCAAGGTCAACGAATTGCTGGCGGAACTACTGCGCAAGTATTCCTACCACGGCGATCCGTATCCAAGCGTGACGGTGCTGGTGGACGGCTTGCGCCG
The DNA here is from genome assembly GCF_049904655.1 of Pseudoduganella sp. R-34. Taxonomy (NCBI): domain Bacteria; kingdom Pseudomonadati; phylum Pseudomonadota; class Betaproteobacteria; order Burkholderiales; family Oxalobacteraceae; genus Pseudoduganella; species Pseudoduganella sp. R-34. Next base: position 1,377,523 of record NZ_CP184572.1, on the reverse strand, counting down.
CATCGTGCCGCCGGAGCAGGCCTACCTGGTGGATGACCTGTTCAATGCCATCGTGCTGTTCGACAACCGCCTGGTCAGCGCCACCGCCCAGAAGCGCGCGGACGGCAAATACGATGTCACGCTGGTGGTGCATGCCGCCAAGCTGCGTTCCGACGAACTGGGTGCGGAAAAGGAAGTCCCGTTGCACGACCTGATCGAGATCGGCGTCGACGACAAGGACGGCAATGTCCTGCTGCGTGAACGCAAGCTGGTCGACCGCAACGAATCGACCTTCAAGCTGGTCGTCAACGGCCGCCCGGCCAAGGCAGGCATCGATCCGGACAATAAACTGATCGACCGCAAGCCGGACGATAACCTGGGCAACGTGGACATCACCTCGCGCTAAGGTGCTCCAACGGTTAGACAGCGCACTTTGCGTCCAGCCCATGCTTGTTAAGCTTTTCCGCAAATGAAAGCGAGGCAAACATGGGCATCCTAAGCAAGATTTTCCACAAGATTTTCCCGTCGTCGCATCAAGAGGCCGCCCCATCACCGGCCTCTGGTGCGCCCTCTACTGCGCCGAGCGGGCCCGCGGCAACGCCCGCCCCCATCCCGACCCAGCCTGCCCCAGCGCCGGCCGCTGCGGAACCGGTCGACGTCGAAGCCATCCTCAACGCCAAGGCCGCCCAGGCAGGCCAGCCGCTGAACTGGCGCACGTCGATTGTCGACCTGCTCAAGCTGCTCGACATCGACTCCAGCCTGCAGGCCCGCAAGGAGCTGGCGCAGGAGCTGCACTACACCGGCGACTCCGGCGATTCGGCAGCCATGAATATCTGGCTGCACAAGCAAGTGATGCACAAGCTGGAGGAAAATGGCGGCAAGGTGCCCGCCGACCTGAAGGGGTAGAATGGCCGGATGAATTTCATCCGACGCGCGCTTGCCGGCGCCATACTGGCAACTTGCACCCTGCCGCTGCTGCCCTCGCAGGCGGCGGACCAGACCTACGGCACCCACGGCATGGCTCTGTTCGGCGGGCAGGAGGGGCTATACGCCTCCCACCTGCCGATGTTTCATGCGCCACACGACTACCAGGTGATCCTGCGAGTCCACATTGCCGACCAGGCCACCGATGCTGCACTGCGCAAGCGCCTGGACGGCAAGGATGCGCTGTGGACCATCGACCCGGAGAAGTTCGAGCTGAGCACCCTGGCGCCGGAAGCCAAGGCGCCGCGCAAGGAATTCAAGGCCGACCTGGTGCAGGGCCACTTCGAGCGCGGCGGCAGCGCCCAGTACAAAGGCGCCACGGTAGTGATCGACAAGGTGCTGTTGTTCCGCCAGCTGGACGGCAAGCCGCGCAACGCCGGCATGTCGCGCTACATGCAAGTCGGCAGCGGCGCACAGCGCTTCCTCGTCAAGGAAATCGACGGCCGTCCCGACTTCGACCATATCGTTTCCTACCACGCCGAGCCGGGTGCGCCGACCGCTGCGGTCCAGGTGCGCAAATGGGGCATGAAGGCCGCCGGCAACGACGCCCTGGCCATGGCGCTGAAGGCGAATACAGCAGCCGTCGGCGCTACCATCTATTTCGAAACCGAAGACTTGAAATGAGCGTACCGCAGGCATACGAAGGGCTGTGGCGCCGCAAGGGCATCTGGCGCGCCGACGGCAGCAGCGACCTGGTGACGCCGGTCTGGTGGTTCCAGGCCGCCGACTTCCATATCGACTTGCGCATTCCGGCCGACCGCAAGGCGATGACCGGTTTCGCCGGCACCACGGTGGTTGAGGGCGAACGCTGCGAGTGGCGCCCCGAGATCGCCTACCCCTTTGTGAGCCCCGAGCTGGACGCCGGTTTCATGCGCTTCGATCGTGAAGATGCGCTGCACGAAGCAGGCGTGGACGATAGCTACAAGGAAGACTGGTGGCGCGAAGCCGGCGGGCCGGTATCGTCCAGCCGGATGGTCCTGGACGATGGCCGCATCCAGTACCAGATCGCCTGCGGCGAATTCCTCGCCCGTGCAACGGGCAAGCCGCACAAGGCGGCTGAAATCACCATCTGGCGCCAGACGGCCGGCGGACCGTGGCGCATCATCGCCTCCACCACGGCCGCACGCGAAAACGTGATTGTCGAAACGCCTTAGAGGCTCAGCAGGCTGCCGCTGCGGAACGGCTTGTCGCCTGCGATCTTGGCCACGTTCATGCCGCGGATGATGTAGCGGTGCGACAGGCGCGTGAACAGCACGCCGTCGACCTCCGATTTTAATTGGGTGGTATCGCCGCTGACCGGGTCGATCAGGTCGGCGATCACGTCGCCGGCGCGCACGGCGGCGCCGACTTCCTTCAGGTAGACCAGCATGCCGGCATGCGGCGCATCGAGGCGCTGCGTGCCTTCCAGCGGCGTCGGCGCACAGCCCTGCTGCGGCACCTTGACGTCACCCGCGTCGACCAGCCCGCGCACGTGCAGATAGCCGATGATGGCATCCGCGTCCCGTGCAGCGAGCTCGTAGCTGACTTCCACTTCCCCGCGCAGTTCGACCGTCGCCGCCATGCAGGCCGATGGAATCGGGTAGTCCGGGCCGAAATGCGCGGCCAGGTCCCACCACAGGCGGCTGCAAGCTTCGTCGAACGGCTCGCCGCCGGCGCCGGTGGTGTGCAGCACGGCGCAGGCTCCCATCAGGTTGGCCAGCGGCTGGGCCGCCTCGCACAATGAGGTGCCCACGTACAGGTGCAGCTCGCCCTCGTTCTCGCAATGCAGGTCGAGCACGATGTCGGCATCGATGGCCATTTCAAACAGCGCTTTCTTGAGCGTGGTGGCATCCGATGTAGGCTGCCACTGGCCGGCCAGTTCGCGCAGGTGGCGGCGGATGGTGCGCACGTTGGCGTCGGCATCACTGCCCAGCTGGCCCTTCAGCCTGACCTTCAGCTGCTCGAAATAATGCGGGTAGCCGCGGTTGAAATTGATGCCGTTGCTGAGGTCAAAGCGCCCGAACGGGCGCTCGTTGATGACTTGCGCCAGCCCGATCGGATTGGCCGCAGGCACCAGGATCACCTCGCCCTTGACCTTGCCGGCCTCCTCGAGCGCTTGCAGGCGCTGGCGCAGCTCGTGCGCCACCAGCATGGCCGGCACTTCGTCAGCGTGCAGCGCTGCCTGGATATAGGCCTTGGGGCCGCCCGCCTTGCCGAAGTGGTAGCTGGTCAGTTCGTAATACACCGTGCCATAGGGCGCGGAGAGCGGATGCTTGATGGTTTCCATGTCTGCCATCCTACCAGTTCATGAGGCAAGGCGGCACCAGCAAGGCCAGCGCCAGGACGAGGTAAATCAGCTGCAGCGGCACCATCCAGCGCGCCCAGGTCAGCCACGGAATGCGCGCCAGCGCCAGCACGCCGACCGTGATGCCCGAGGTCGGGATCATCGGCGTGGTGAACTCGCCGAACTGGAAGGCAAGGATGGCGGTCTGGCGCGACACGCCGACCAGGTCGGCCAGCGGCGCCATGATCGGCATGGTCAGCGCAGCCTGGCCGCTGCCGGAATGGATGAAGAAGTTGATGACCGACTGGATCAGGAACATCTTCTGCGCCGAGAACACTGGCGAGGACGATGCGACCAGCGGCATCAGGCCGTGCAGCATGGTGTCGATGATGTGTGCATCGCGTGCCAGCACCATGGTGCCGCGGGCCAGTGCGATGACCAGGCCGGTGCCGACCAGGTCTTTCGCGCCCTGCACGAAGGCTGCCACCGCCTCATCGGAATCGAGGCGGCCGATCAGGGCCACCACGATGGTCATGGCCAGGAACAGCGCACCGATCTCCTCGATGAACCAGCCGAATTTGACCACGCCGAACACCATGCCGCCCAGCGAGGCGGCAAAGATCCACAACACCAGGCGATGACGCGCCGTCATGCCTTCGAAGCCGCCGAAGTCGACCACGCCTTCGGCGCGCTTTTCGATGTCGAGCAGGTAGGTCGGGCTCTTTTCGGGATGGCGCTTGATGCGCGCTGCGTACCACATCAGGAAGACAATCGTGACGGCCGTGGCAATGAACCACACGATCACGCGATAGCCGATGCCGGAGAACAGCGGTACGCCGGCAATGCCCTGCGCGATGCCGACATTGAACGGGTTCAGGAAAGCCGCGCAGAAGCCGACCTGCGAACCGAGGAAGGGAATCGATACGCCGGTGATGGTGTCATAGCCGAGCGCCAGCGCCAGCGGGACGAAGATCAGGATGAAGGGAATCGCTTCCTCGTTCATGCCGAATGTGGCGCCGCCGATCGAAAACAGCGTCACGAACACCGGGATCAGGGCCGCGCGCACCAGGCTCGAACGCGAATGCGCTTTGGCGATGGACTTGATCATGGCATCGATCGCCTGCGTCTTGTGCAGCACGTTGAAGGCGCCGCCAGTCAGCATGACAAAGCCGATGATCAGCCCCGCCTCCGCGAAGCCCTTGATTGGTGCCATGAGCAGGGCGGCCAGGCCCTGCGGCTTGCTTTCGATGTAATGGAAAGTGTCCGGGTCGACCAGCTGCTTGCCGTTGACCAGGTGCGTTTCGTACTTGCCTCCCGGGACCAGCCAGGTCGCCAGCGCGATCAGCGCCAGGATCATGAACAGCAGGACGAAAGTATTTGGGAGCTTGAGCTTCTTCATTGATTGGGATACAGGTAATTGCAGCTTGGGTCGGCCGGGTCGCGCGCCAGGATGCGGTCGTACAGGCCGGCGCGCTCGGCGACCGTGCGTTCCACGTCTTCCTGCAGCAGCAGGCGCGCGGCGACCTGGCGTGCGGCGGCGGCGCGGGTGGCGGCGATGAAGGCGTCGCGATTGGGGTAGCGTGCCTGCAGGCTTGGACGCGGATCGCTGGCGGCCTTGCGTTCGGCTTCGGTGCGGGCGAACGGGGCGAAGCTGCCGTCGTAGCGCGAGGTGGCCCAGGCAAAGCCTGTCTCGGGCGCGCGCAGGTTCCAACCGGTGTGGGTGCCGAGCGGCGCCTGCAGCTCCACCAGGCGCACGCCGCCGCGGTCGTTGCCGTCGGCGTCCGGCGCCGGGACGCGGGTTTCAAAGGCCATCTTCTGCGCCGGCGGCACCAGGTCGGCAATGCCCTGCGACAGGAAGCGCGCGCCGTGGTCCAGGCGCGGCTCGCGCAGGCTCTGCTCCGGCGGTGTCAGGCCTGGGACGGCGGGAAAAGCCTTGCGGTAGGCCTCTACGGAGACCAGCGTGCCGTCTTCCAGGCGCGGATAGGCGCTCGCTGGCGGCGCCGTGCCTTTGCTGGCCCAGCCGTCCAGCGCCAGCATCAGGGCGCGCAAGGACAGGTAGTAGTTGGTGGTCGAGACGCAGGCGGTGAACGGTGCGCGGGTGCGCGAGCGGCCGACATAGTGCTGGGCGCCCATCAGGCCGTACACGCGCACATTGGCGGCCGGTGCGGCATCGCCCACGCCATCCGGAGCGGTGGTCAGCAGCGAAGCGCCGCGGTTCCAGAATTCCGCCGAGGTGTTGGCAATCAGGAGCTTCGGCACGCGGCCGTGCTTGTCCTTCGCGTGATCCAGCGTGGACGCCACGCGTCCGGTCACCGGATCGCGCGTCGGCGTGCTGGTGAACGGGAAGGAGTCGGTCGGGTAGTCATGCTCTTCCAGCATCGACGGGTGGCGCGTCACCTGCACGAAGCGGCTGTTGAAACCGCCCGATCCGCCGGCGCCCGGCACTTCCAGCAAGGCGCCATCGAACACCATGCGGCCCTGCTCATCGAGGTTCAGCCCGTCGTGCAGCATGCGCCCGATCAGGCGCGCCGACTGGCTGTAGCCGAACATCAGCACGGTCTTGGGCAAGGAGCCGCCTTCCACCTGGTTGTCGCGGAAGTAGGCCAGCAGGTCGCGGATGCCGGCCAGGCCGGCACCGGTCACTTTCGGATCTTTTGCCTCGTAGCGCACTTCGTAGATGGTGCCGGGCTGGAAGCCGCCTTGCAGCTTGATGCGGCCCGGGCCGCCCGGCTGCTCCGGCTCCACGAATTCCCAGCGGTTGCGGTCGATCGGGCGGCGGATGTCGCCCTGGCGCGTGCGCTCGGTCAGCACGGCTTCCGGGTCGTTCGGCATGGCAGGCTCGTAGCCGATGCCGCGCAGGCCCGCGTAGCTTGCCACCTCGGCCGGGGCATCGACGATGAATTCATTGGCCGTCATGCCGCGCGGGCCTTTTACCACGGGCGCCTTGAAGATCAAGGGCTTCACCCCGGCGGGCGACGGCGCCACGTCCCAGGTCCAGGCAGAGAAAAGCATGCTGAAGCCGTGCCGCATCATGAAGCCGTCGCCGGCATCTTCCGCCGTCGTTGGATCGTTGTTCTTCGGCGCCTTGCCATTGAGCTGGCCCAGCACGACGATATTGCCGCGGTTGTTGACGTCATACACCAGCGTGCCGGTCTTGCCGCTCACGGGGCGCAGCAGGACGAACTCGCTGGAGAAACGCACCATGCCGCGCTTGTCGCGCGGGGCGCGTTTCAGGTCGACGATGGGCAGGTTGGCCGTGGCCTTGGGATTCAGCGAGAAGTAAGCGATGCCGCGCAGCTTTTCATACTCGCCGTGTTCGCCGAACTTGACGCCCGGCGCGAACGGCACGCGTTCGGTGATCTCGATGCGCTCGACGGCGGCCTGCGACGCGCCGGCTACAAGCATGGTGGCAGCAATCGCCGCCCAGCGGGATTTCTTCATGGTGTCGAACAAAGTAAAACGGGACCGCGCGGGTCCCGTTGGTTTATTCCGCTGCTGCGGTTTTCTTGGCGGCTGCCTTTTTCGCTGCCGGCTTTTTGGCTGCAGCTTTTTTCGCTGGGGCCTTTTTCGCGGCCGCTTTCTTGGCGGCTGGCTTGGCGGCCGGTTTGGCTGCGGATTCCGCCTCGGCCGCACCCTCCGCGCCGTCAGCCTTCGCTGCCGACTTCTTGGCCGCAGCACCCGGCTTGGCCTTGCGCTCTTCGAACTCGAAGCTGATCTTGCCGTCCTTGCCGCGCACCAGGAAGGCCTTGAACGGCCGGCGGGTGCGCTGCGAGATAAAGCCCGGCAGCAGGTCGGTCTTGCCTTCGTTGAGCAGCTTGGCCATCTGCTCCGGGAGGATCTCCTGTTGCAGGATGATGCGGCTGGAACGGAAGTCGCAAGTCTTCGGCTTGGCTACCTGGTTTTCGCAGGTATAGGCCAGGCCCATTTCGTACACGCCGCCGGCGCATTTCGGGCAAGGGCCGAGCGGGGTCTGGCCGGTGAAATCGACGCCTTCGCCGTCCTCGCCTTCCTCGTCGTTCTGGCCGAAGTCGAACTCCAGCTTGAAGTTCTTGATCTCTTCATCGCGTACGATGCGCAGGATCGCCGCAAACGGACGGCCCATCTTGGAGCGGAAGCCTTGCAGCGGGCCGATGGTGCGGTCGCGCAGCAGCTGTTCCACTTCCTCGATCTCGAACTGGCGGCCGCCGGGCACCTTGGTCATCGAGAATTCGCACTTGGTGCAGGCGAAGCGGCGGTAGTTCTCCTTGACCACGCCACTGCAGTTCGGGCACGGCGTCTTCAGCGTCGCATAGTCGCCCGGGATCGTGTCGTCGGTGTACTCCTTGGCGCGCTTGACGATGATCTGGGTCATCTGGGCGATTTCGCGCATGAATTCTTCACGCGAGATCTTGCCCTTCTCCATCTGCGACAGCTTGTATTCCCACTCGCCGGTCAGTTCCGGCGCGGTCAGTTCGCTCACGCCCAGGCCGCGCAGCAGCGTCATCAGCTGGAACGCCTTGGCGGTCGGCATCAGTTCGCGGCCTTCGCGCAGCAGGTATTTCTCGCCCAGCAGGCCTTCGATGATGGCCGCGCGGGTCGCCGGCGTGCCCAGGCCTTTGCCGGCCATGGCATCGCGCAGCTCGTCGGAGTCGACCAGCTTGCCCGCCCCTTCCATTGCCGACAACAGCGTCGCCTCGGTATAGCGTGCGGGTGGCTTGGTCACCAGGCCGTTTGGCGTGACTTTCTCGGTCAGGACTTTCTCGCCCTTGGCCACCGGCACCAGGTTGCCGCTGCTGCCTTCCTTGTCGTCGTCGCCGGCGGCATCCTTGCCGTAGATCGCCAGCCAGCCCGGGTTGGTCATCACCTTGCCTTCGGTCTTGAACTGGTGGCCGGCCACTTCGGTGAAGCGGGTGGTGACCAGGAATTCCGCGGCCGGGAAGAACACCGCCATGAAGCGGCGGGTCACCAGGTCGTACAGCTTCTGCTCCGGCTCCGACAGGCCCTTCGGCTGGATGCCGGTCGGGATGATCGCGAAGTGGTCGCTGATCTTGGTGTTGTCGAAGATGCGCTTGTTCGGCTTGACCCAGCCCTTGTCCAGGATCTGCTTGGCGAACTGGTTGTAGTTGTGGTTGTCCTTCAGCACTTCCAGCGTGTCCTTGACGGTCGGCAGGTAGTCTTCCGGCAGGTGGCGCGAATCGGTACGCGGGTAGGTGAGCACCTTGTGCTTCTCGTACAGCGCCTGCGCCAGGCCCAGGGTATTCTTGGCCGAGAAGCCGAAGCGCGAGTTGGCTTCGCGCTGCAGCGAGGTCAGGTCGAACAGGCCCGGCGACATCGAGGTGGTCGGCTTGGACTCCTCGCTGACGTTGCCCTGCTTGCCCTTGCAAGCCAGCGCGATCGAATCGGCGGCCGCCTTGCTCCACAGGCGCTCGGCCTTCTTTTCCGGATCGTTCTCGTCCTTCTTGAAGCTGGTGTCCAGCCAGCGGCCTTCATAAATGCCGGCGGCGCACACGAACTCTGCGCGCACTTCCCAGTAGTCGCGGGAGACGAAATTCTTGATCTTCTCTTCGCGCTCGACCACGATCGACAGGGTCGGCGTCTGCACGCGGCCCACGGTGGTCAGGTAGAAGCCGCCCTCTTTCGAGTTGAAGGCGGTCATGGCGCGGGTGCCGTTGATGCCGATCAGCCAGTCCGCTTCCGAGCGGCAGCGCGCGGCGTCGGCCAGCGGCAGCATCTCGTCGTCGCTGCGCAGGTGGGTGAAGCCGTCGCGGATCGCGGTCGGCGTCATCGACTGCAGCCACAGGCGCTTGACCGGCTGCTTGGCTTTCGCATTCTGCGCGATCAGGCGGAAGATCAGTTCACCTTCGCGGCCCGCGTCGCATGCGTTGATCAGGGTAGTGACGTCCTTGCGCTTGATCAGCTTGTTCAGCACCTTGAGCCGCGATTCAGTCTTGGCGATCGGGTTCAGCGCGAAGTATGGCGGGATCATCGGCAAATGGGTGAAGGTCCATTTGCCGCGCTTGACGTCGTGCTCTTCAGGCACGGCGATTTCCAGCAGGTGACCCACTGCGGAAGACAGCACGTAGTCGTCGGATTCGAAATACTCATCGTGCTTGCTGAAGCCGCCAAGGGCTTTCGCGATGTCGTTCGCGACAGAAGGTTTCTCAGCGATGATGAGGGCTTTACTCATATTTATAGTTCTCGTCGGTGTATGCGGCAGCGCGCATAATACAACATTCGCAAGTAAGCGCTGGCTTGCGGCTTCGTATGAAAGCCACAATGCTGCAAATATTATTACGGAAACGGCCGGCGTTGGGCAACGCCGGCAAGAGTGCGCTTAGTGCAACAGGCGAGGCGCCTGGTCTTCTTCGGCGCCAAACAGGTCGTCGAACATCAGGGCGTCCGGCTCCTTGCCCTGGCTCCACAGCAGCATCAGCACGATAATCTTCAGCTTGCCCAGCGACACCGGTGCCTCGTCCAGCGCCAGGGCGCGCTCGATGACGATTTCACGTTGCAGCGGGGACAGCAGGCCGGCGCTCTCCAGGAACTGGATAAAGCCGACGGCGGGGGTGCCCAGTACGTCCAGCTCCTGGCGCACGTAGAAGCGCGTGCCAGAAGAAGCGGCCGTCAGCGACTGCTCGACGCCAGCCATGGCGGCGAGGTCATTCAGCCAGACCAGCGCCTCGGAAATCTCTACGTCGTCGAAACCGACTGCGGAGAGTTTCTTTGCCAATGCTGCGGGTTCAGGGCAGGCATCAGGGCGGTAATAGGTCTCGTACAGGTAAACCAGGATGTCAAACATGGCGCTACTTTAGCAGCATCTGTGAGCCGGGCACAAGCATAACGGCAGTTCAGAAGCCTTTCAGGCGCTGGAAAGCGCCGCCCGGCAGCCTTTCCACCACACCTGCAAGCTCCAGTGCAAGTAAGCTTGCCTGCATGTCACTTGGCGAAAGTTGCAACCTTGTTGCAAGCTCATCGGCGCCAATCGGATCATGGCCGAGGGCTGCCAGCAGCCAGCCTGCGGCCTGGTCCATTTGGGGCACCGGCTCGCCCGGCGCCTGCAAGCCCAGGTCTTCCAGCAGTTGCTCCGGCGTGGCGACCAGGCGCGCGCCCTCTCTAATTAAGGCATGGCAGCCGACCGACTGCGGCGAGAGCACGGAGCCTGGCAGCACGAAGACTTCACGCCCGGCATTCACGGCCGCGTGCGCGGTGATCAGGGAACCGGAGCGTGCGGCCGCTTCGATCACCAGCGTGGCGCGGGTCATGCCGGCAATGATGCGGTTGCGGATCGGGAAGTGCTCGGCCCGCGCCTGCGTGCCGAGCGCGAATTCGCTGACCAGGCAACCCTCCTCGGCAATCCGGCGCGCCAGGTCGGCATTGCGGCGCGGGTAGATGCGGTCGATGCCGGTGCCTATCACGGCCACGGTACTGCCCGGTCCTTCCAGGCCGCCTTCATGCGCGGCGGCGTCGATGCCGAGCGCCAGGCCGGAGATCACGGGCATGTCCGCCTGGCTCAGGGCCCGCGCAAACTGGCGCGCGTTCGACTTGCCTTGCATGGTGGCGTTGCGAGCACCCACTACCGCCACAGCCTCGCGCTGGAGCAGGGCCAGGTCGCCCTTGGCATACAGCAGCAGCGGCGGATCGGCGATGTGCTGCAAGGTCGGCGGGTATTCCGGGTCGCCCAGCAAGACCAGGTGATTGCCGGCCTGCGCGGCCCATTCCAGCGAGGCATGCGCCAGCGCGTGTATCCGCTCCGGCATGGGACCGGCAAGGCAGCGTGCGGCCGCCAGCGAGATCTCGTCTTCGGCAGCACCGGCAGCGGCGCGCTCGCGCCCCGGCCGCACGATGTCGGCACCGGCTTGCTTCAGCATGTGCAATGGCAGCGGCGCAGCGTCATCCTGTGCGGGAAGCGCAGCGAGACGGGCATTGGCGGCGGTGAAAACTGCCTGGGGAGAGTGGTAATGCTGGAGCAGCTTGAAGGCTCCGTGGCGGCCGACGCCCGGCGTATTCGCCAGGCGCAGCCACATCGCCAGGCGCTCGAAGTCCTGGCGGGCGGGGTTGGGGGCATCCGTGACTTGCACGGCCATGGAATTTACTCCGCTGTCTTGGCGATATCCCCCACTACGACAGGTTCAGTCACCTGCATGATCAAGCCGTAAGAAATGTGCTTGAACACACGGAAGATAAACAAGCTGCCCACTCGCTCATCCGGCAGCTTGACCGTCGGTTTGCGCAGATTCAGCGGGCCTTTCGACGCGCCCGGATCGGCCACCACTTCACCCTTATGGTAAAGCTGCAGCACAGATCCGATATCGAGTCCGTCAAGCTTTCCGCGATTAATGCTGACAACCTGGTTCTGGCCGGCGTGCGTGACGCCGCCATACACGGCCAGCACATTGGCATTGACTTCGACTTCCGGCGGATGCGGAACGTAGTTCTGCATCGGCATCGGCGGCATTGCCATCAGCAAGTCGCCCTTGCCCATTTCCTCCTTGGCGCTGGCGACGATGAAGGTATGCACGTCGCTGCCTGCTTCAGCCGGGGCTTCCAGCTTCAGGGTGCCGAGGTAGAACGCTTCCAGGGCGATGGTCTTCTTGGTGACCGGGTCTTTCAGCGGCTTACCCGGACGGAACACCTGGAACGAGGTGTTGCCCTTCAGGTCGCCGCGGACATAGGCTTTGTCGTCCTTGCCGATGAAGACGCGGGCGCCGCGCGTCGCAATGATGCGCGGGGCATTCTTGAGTTCATCTTCTTCGATGATCAGCGGTTGGCTGAGGAAGGGCTCGATCGCGCCGGACGGGATCGACTGGACGGCGTCCTTGCCCAGGCCTTCGGTGCGCAGTTGCGGGCCGAGGCGCATATCGCCCGTGGTGCCATCGCCGCCAACCTTGTTGCCAAGGCGCAGGCGGCCGGCCTCTCGGTCGAACCAGACGATCTGCCCTGGATAAATCCAGTGCGGATTGGCGATTTCTTCTTTGTTCATGCCCCAAACCTGCGGCCAGCACCAGGGCTTGTCGAGGAAGGTTCCGGAGATATCCCACAGGGTATCTCCCTTGACGACGGTATGGCTATCCGGTGCGTTCGGCTTGAATTCACAGACGATGGTCTTGGCGTGGGCCGAAACGGCCGTCACACCGCAAAACAGGGCTGCGGCCAACAGGCGGCTGCTGCTTGTGCTAAAATTTTTCATTGATATATCCGTTAGGTGCGGCAATGACGGAAGGCCACAAAGGCTTGCCTCACTGAAATCAAATTCTGCCCATATTACCCTGATCAAGCAAGGAATTCGTGTCACAGAAGCAATCGTGCACGCATAATATGCGCCGTTTACCGCACAATCATTGTTGTTTAAATAAGATTCTCTCGTGAAACTGAATATTCTCCGCTATCCGGACCCTCGCCTGCACAAAGTTGCAAAACCCGTTGCCGTGTTCGACGAGCGCCTGGCAAAACTGGTGGAAGACATGGCGGAAACCATGTACGACGCACCGGGCATCGGCCTGGCCGCTACCCAGGTGGACGTGCATGAGCAAGTTGTCATCATTGACGTTACCGAAGACAAAACCGGCCTGACCGCCTTCATCAACCCGGAAATCCTGTGGTCGAGCGAGGAAAAACAGGTGTACGACGAAGGCTGCCTGTCCGTGCCAGGCATCTATGACGGCGTCGAGCGCCCGTCGGCAGTCAAGGTGCGCGCCTACAACGTCAAGGGCGAGCCGTTCGAGATCGACGCCGACGGCCTGCTGGCTGTCTGCATCCAGCACGAGATGGACCACTTGAAAGGCAAGGTATTCGTTGAATACCTGTCTCCCTTGAAACGCAATCGTATCAAGACCAAACTGCAAAAAGAAGAACGTGGCATGCAGCGCGAAGAAGCGTTGCGCGCTTCGGGTCGCCGTTACTGATACCTGCGGGGGGAAGCATGAAAGTGATCTTCGCGGGCACGCCTGAATTTGCGGCCGTTGCCCTCCAGGCCCTGCACGAAGCAGGTTTCGAGATTCCCCTGGTACTGACCCAGCCCGACCGCCCGGCTGGCCGCGGCATGCAGCTGCAGCCTTCGGCGGTCAAGCAATATGCCGTCAAGCACGGCATCGAAGTGCTGCAGCCGCTCTCATTGCGCATGGACGCCAAGGATCCGCAGCGCGCAGCGGAAGCCAAGGCCGCCCACGAGCGCCTGCTGGCCACCGACTACGACGTGATGGTGGTCGCCGCCTACGGCCTGATCCTGCCGCGCTCCACCCTCGACATCAAGCCTTGCCTGAACATCCACGGCTCCCTGCTGCCGCGCTGGCGCGGCGCCGCCCCGATCCACCGCGCGATCGAGTCCGGCGATGCGGAAACCGGCGTCACCATCATGGAAATGGAAGAAGGCCTGGACACCGGCCCGATGCTGCTGATCGAGCGCACCCCGATCACGCCGCAGGACACCACCGCCACCCTGCACGACAAGCTGGCCGCCATGGGCGCCCAGATGATGGTCAAGGTACTGCACAAGATGGAAAAAGGCGTGGTGGAAGCCGTGCCGCAGCCCGAGCAAGGCGTCACCTACGCCAACAAGATCCTGAAGGAAGAAGCGGCGCTGGACTTTACCCAGCCTGCGCGCGAAATCAGCCGCAAGATCCGCGCTTTCAATCCATTCCCCGGCGCCCACGGCGAAGTGAATGGCACGGTGATCAAGCTGTGGGGCGCTGAAGTGCTGGACGAAGGCAGCAGCGCCGCGCCCGGCCAGGTGATTGCCGCCGACGCGCAGCACGGCATCATCGTCGCCTGCGGCGAAGGCGCGCTGCGCCTGACGCAGCTGCAAAAACCGGGCGGCAAGCGCCTGCCGGCCGCCGAATTCATCAAAGGCTTCCCGCTCGACGGGCAGCGCTTCCAGTAAATGGACCAACTCGCGGCGCTGCGTGCGCTCCGCCGCGTTGTTGAACTGGGCAGCTTCACGGCTGCCGCCGACGCCCTCGGCATTTCCCACACCATCGTTTCGCGCCAGGTGCGCCAGCTCGAGGAACACCTCGGCGCCCAGCTCCTGAACCGCACCACGCGCCGCTTCGCCCTGACCGATGCCGGCCGCGATTACTACGAATCCACGCGCGAAGTGCTCGACCTGCTGGATGACGCCGACCGCAACGTCGGCCGCCACCAGGCCGAACCCACCGGCGTCCTGCGCATCAATGCGCCGATGGCTTTCGGCACCATCGAGGTGGCGCAATGGCTGCCCGGCTTCATGGCGAAGCATCCCGGCGTGCAGGTCGACCTGGTATGCAATGACCGCATGGTCGATTTGATCGAGGATGGTTTCGACGTCGCATTGCGGCTGGCGCGCGACTTGCCCGATTCGACGCTGGTCGCACGCCGCCTCGCCACCAGCAAGGTCGTGCTTGTCGCCAGCCCCGGCTACCTGGGCGCGCACGGCGCACCTGCCGTCCCGGACGATCTCGCGCAACACAACTGCCTCGTCTACACGGCGGCGACGCGCGCCAGTGAATGGACGCTGGTCGGCCCGGATGGCGCGGAGCATGCTGTCGCTGTGCGCGGATCGCTGCAGGCCAACACCAACGTCGCCCTGAAAGCGGCAGCAGCGGCCGGCCTTGGCATTGCCAACGCCGCCGCCTTCATCGTTCGCGAAGAGCTTGAGAACGGCGCACTGGTGGAAGTCCTGCCCGGCTATACACCCAAGCCGCGCGAGCTGTACGCCCTCTACCCGCAGAACCGCCACCTGTCGCCTAAAGTGCGCGCCTTCGTCGATTACGCCGCCAGCATTTACATCAACATCTTCTGAACCGCGCGGAACTGCTGCGTGAGGCCGCCCCAGCCCCAGGCTGCCGGGCGCGCGTCGTCGATGTGGATGTAGCTGACTTCATGCAGTTCGCCGAGCAGCTCCTGCAAGTCCTTGTAGACCGCCGCGATGTAGGCCGACTTCTCGTTGGCGGTATTGGTCTCGTCGGTCACCTTGATGTCGAAGAAGAAGCTGGCCTTCCCCAGCTCCGCCAACGACTCGCCGCCGACAAACCACTGCTCGCGGGGCGTGTAATGCACCGCGATCGCAGTGAGGGCCGGCGCCTTGTGCAGGATTTCGCCGGTGTGCTTCATCAGGATGCTGGTGACTTTCCCGGCTGGCACTTGTTCCGGGGTGCCGCTGACGGTGATATTCAGGATAGGCATTTGAAGCTTCTTCAAAGTGGTTGGTTGATGAAGCCATCTTAGGCGGGCCGCTGACGCTTTGGTAGCACTCTGGCAACACATGATTTGTGCTGATTCAGCACAAATGTGAAAGTTGATGCCTTTTCCGAATAAGCAAATACCGAATTTGTCTCGGCGGCAGGGGGCGGTGGCCGAGGGAAAATGCTGCTTTGCCGTATAATTTCAGGTCCACGTTGCCCAATCCGCGATATCAAAATGACTAACACGACCCGTCCAACCTCCAAGACCGAAGCCCAGCTGCGCGAGATCCTCGCGAAGCGCATCATGTTCCTGGATGGCGCGATGGGCACCATCATCCAGCAGTACAAGCTGGACGAAAAAGCATATCGCGGCGAACGCTTCGCCGACTTCGCCGCGCCCGAAGGGAGCGGCCACCGCGAGCTGTTCGTCAAGGGCAATAACGAGCTGCTGACGCTGACCCAGCCGCACGTCATCCAGGAGATCCATGAGCGCTACCTGGCAGCCGGTGCGGACCTGATCGAGACCAATACCTTCGGCGCCACCTCGATCGCGCAGGACGACTATTTCATGGCCCACCTGGCCTATGAGATGAACGTGGAAGCAGCCCGGCTGGCCAAGGCGGCCACCGCCAAGTACTCCAGCGCCGACAAGCCGCGCTTCGTCTGCGGCGCGCTCGGCCCGACCCCCAAGACCGCTTCGATTTCGCCGGACGTGAACGACCCGGCCGCGCGTAACGTCACCTTCGACCAACTGGTCGCCGCCTACTACGAGCAGGTGCGCGGCCTGGTGGACGGCGGCGTCGACGTGCTGCTGGTCGAAACCATCTTCGACACCCTCAACTGCAAGGCAGCGCTGTTCGCAATCGACCAGTACTTCGACGAGCGCCCAGGGATCGAGCGCTTGCCGCTGATGATCTCCGGCACCGTGACCGACGCCTCCGGCCGCATCCTGTCCGGCCAGACCGTCCCGGCCTTCTGGAACTCGGTGCGCCACGCCAGGCCGCTGACCATTGGCCTGAACTGCGCGCTGGGCGCAACCCTGATGCGTCCCTACGCCGAAGAGCTGTCGCAGATCGCCGATACCTTCGTCTGCATCTATCCGAATGCCGGCCTGCCCAACCCGATGAGCGATACCGGCTTCGACGAACTGCCGGAAGATACTTCGCGCCTGCTGCGCGAGTTCGCCGACGCGGGCTTCATCAACGTGGCCGGCGGCTGCTGCGGCACCACGCCTGACCACATTGCAGCCGTCGCCAAGCTGCTGTCGACCGCCACCCCGCGCGCACTGCCGCACGTGCCTGTGGCACAGCGCCTGTCCGGCCTGGAGCCCTTCACCATCGACGACGACTCCCTGTTCGTCAACGTCGGCGAGCGCACCAACGTGACCGGCTCGAAAGCTTTCGCGCGCATGATCCTGAACGAGCAATACGACGAGGCATTGTCGGTGGCCCGCCAGCAAGTGGAAAACGGCGCCCAGGTCATCGACATCAACATGGACGAGGCGATGCTGGATTCCCAGGCCGCCATGACCCGCTTCCTGAACCTGATCGCCTCCGAACCGGATATCTCTCGCGTACCGATCATGATCGACTCCTCCAAGTGGTCGGTCATCGAAGCGGGCCTGAAGTGCGTGCAAGGCAAGGCCGTGGTGAACTCGATCTCCATGAAGGAAGGCGAAGAGGAGTTCATCCGCCAGGCGAAGCTGTGCCGCCGCTACGGCGCCGCCGTGATCGTGATGGCCTTCGACGAAACCGGCCAGGCCGACACCTTCGCGCGCAAGATCGAAATTTGCGAACGCGCCTACAAGGTGCTGACCGAGAAAGTCGGCTTCCCGCCGGAAGACATCATCTTTGACCCGAACATCTTCGCCATCGCAACCGGTATCGAAGAACACAACAACTACGCAGTCGACTTCATCGAGGCCACGCGCTGGATCAAGAACAACCTGCCGCACGCGAAGATCTCCGGCGGCGTGTCGAATGTGTCGTTCTCCTTCCGCGGCAACGACCCGGCCCGTGAAGCGATCCACACCGTGTTCCTGTACCACGCCATCAAGGCGGGCATGACCATGGGTATCGTCAACGCCGGCATGGTGGGCGTCTACGACGACCTGCCGGCAGAACTGCGCGAACGTGTGGAAGACGTGGTGCTGAACCGTCGCGAAGACGCCACCGAGCGCATGATCGAATTCGCAGCGACGCTGAAAGGCGGCGCCAAGCAGGAAGCTGCCAACCTCGAATGGCGCAACGCGCCGGTCGAGAAGCGCCTGGCGCACGCGCTGGTGCACGGCATCACCCAGTTCATCACCGAAGACACGGAAGAAATGCGCCAGCAGGTATTCGCTTCCGGTGGCCGTCCGATCAATGTGATCGAAGGCCCGCTGATGGATGGCATGAATATCGTCGGTGACCTGTTCGGCCAGGGCAAGATGTTCCTGCCGCAGGTGGTGAAGTCGGCGCGTGTGATGAAGCAGGCCGTGGCCCACCTAATTCCTTACATCGAAGAAGAGAAGAAGGCGGAGGAAGCGCGTACCGGCATCGTCGCCAAGCCGAAGGGCAAGATCGTCATCGCAACCGTGAAAGGCGACGTGCACGACATCGGCAAGAACATCGTGTCCGTTGTCCTGCAGTGCAATAACTTTGAAGTGGTGAACATGGGCGTGATGGTGCCCGCTTCCGAGATCCTGGCGCGCGCCAAGCTGGAAAACGCCGACATCATTGGCCTGTCCGGCCTGATCACGCCGTCACTGGAAGAAATGGCCCACGTCGCGAAAGAGATGCAGCGCGACGAGCACTTCCGCATGATGAAGATCCCGCTGCTGATCGGCGGCGCCACCACCAGCCGCGCCCACACTGCGGTGAAGATCGCCCACAACTACGAAGGCCCGGTCGTGTACGTGCCGGATGCTTCGCGTTCCGTCTCGGTGGCGCAATCGCTGCTGACCGACGAACAGCGCGGCAAATTCGTGGAAGAACTGGACCACGACTACGCCCGCATCCGCGAACAGCACGCCAACAAGAAGGCGCTGCCTACCGTGTCGCTGGAAGCCGCACGCGCCAACAAGGCCAAGCTCGAATTTGCGCCAGTGCGCCCGAAGTTCGTCGGCCGCCGCGTATTCAAGAACGTGGACCTGGCGGCGATCGCCGAATACATCGACTGGGGTCCATTCTTCCAGACCTGGGACTTGGCCGGCCCCTTCCCTGCCATCCTGACCGATGAAGTGGTCGGCGAGGCCGCATCGAAGGTGTTTGAAGAAGGCAAGGCGCTACTGAAGAAAATCATCGAAGGCCGCTGGCTGACCGCCAACGGCGTGATCGCGCTCCTGCCGGCAAACACCGTCAATGAAGACGACATCGAAATCTATACCGACGAGTCGCGCTCGGAAGTGGCGTTCACTTACTACGGCCTGCGCCAGCAAGGCCTGAAGCCTGTGATCGATGGCGTGCAGCGCCCGAACCAGTGCCTGTCGGATTTCATCGCACCGAAGGACTCTGGCAAGCAGGATTACATCGGCATGTTCGCTGTAACCGCGGGCCTGGGTATCGAGAAGTACGAGAAACGATTTGAAGATGCGCACGACGACTATTCGTCGATCATGCTGAAGGCCCTGGCTGACCGCCTGGCAGAAGCCTTTGCCGAGTACCTGCACGAGCGCGTGCGTAAAGACCTGTGGGGCTATGCCGCCGATGAAACGCTGAGCAACGAAGAGCTGATCAACGAAGAATATCGCGGTATCCGCCCAGCGCCGGGCTATCCGGCCTGCCCTGAGCACACTGTGAAGGCCGATGTGTTCCGCGTGCTGAACGCGAACGAGATCGGAATGGAACTGACGGAATCGTTCGCGATGTTCCCTGGCGCCGCCGTATCAGGCTTCTACTTCGCGCACCCACAGTCGAAGTACTTCACCGTCGGGAAGATCAACGAAGACCAGGTGCTGGACATGGCCGCTCGCCGCGGTGTTTCCAAGGACCAGCTTGAGCACTGGCTGGCACCAAACCTGTAACCGCAACAGTAGAGCCTCTCACCGAGAGGCCCTTCTCGCCC
This sequence comes from Pseudoduganella sp. R-34, assembly GCF_049904655.1. Classification (NCBI taxonomy): domain Bacteria; kingdom Pseudomonadati; phylum Pseudomonadota; class Betaproteobacteria; order Burkholderiales; family Oxalobacteraceae; genus Pseudoduganella; species Pseudoduganella sp. R-34. The sequence goes on along the minus strand of NZ_CP184572.1, from coordinate 1,358,119 downwards.
CTTCGCTGCCCTTCGAATGTTTAACGTTGGCGGCGGCCATCGGCTTGCCGGCGACTGTACTCTCAAAGAATCGGTTAAAGGCCATCCTTCACAACTGGCCGATGGTTGCAAGCTTAGCTAACCGCGCTTGGATGTCGGCGTCGGCGGCGACGGACGCTTGCCATTCTTCCACCCCGTTACATATATCAACGCAGAACACGTCCACCTGCAACTGCAGGATATTGTTGAATTTGTTGTTGTGAACGAGCATACCGGTTCGAGGCGCAATGAAATGAAAACTTTCTAACGCTTGTTGCGCACGCTGATCATCGATTCCGAACTCGCCCTGATGAAGAAACGCGCAGCGTAGTGCGTAACAATCCGCTCCACAGAGAAAGGTGTGAAGCTCACGCATTGGTCCAACTTTCATCTGGTAGCGCTTAAGAAGGAATTTGTCGAACCACGCTGTAAACCGTGCTTGAGATCCCGCCTTCGGATTCTCGAGCCTGCCACATATGTCCGGCATTGTAAGCGCAAGAGACAGCGCCGCGTACCAGTTTTGATCGGCCACTGCCGACTTCGTTGCATCGATAAAGCGCTTCACTGTTTGTCTCCTAGTGCTGATGCAGGTATAACAAAACCGACTAACTACGCAAATTGTTGGACATCGACTATTGGCCGGTAGCGTTAGATTACCTCTGACGCTCGGCGACAATTCGTTCGATGGTTCGAATTCCTGCGACCATCTTTTCTCGCGCCGACGAGTTTGCTGAATGAACAGTTATCTTGGGAGGCCGGAAGCCACGCAATGCAACTGCGCAGACCGATTTCGCGGCCAGCCGACTCCCAATAGAGATCGACGGTTTGTGCAGACCCTAAGTAGAGGTCGACCGTAGGTTCAACTGTCGTCGACGCTGTGAAAATCAACACATGATAGGCCACTAAGCTTCTTTCAAATATTCGACCGAGGTCCGCTTCTGGCCGGTCTCGGCCCGACTAACTTACTTCAGCAAAAGAGCTGACGCATTTCTGTATGGCGGTTTTTAAGCGGCCATAGTCCAGCCCTTTTGGGAGCCGTAATGGGCGCTCTGGCAACTTCTCTGCAATCAACTGACTGAGATAGCCAACCATCTTTTCCTGCCCTACAGCAAGCAACGCTTTGTCTTCGACAGAAACATGCAGAGCCAAACAGCGTTGTTCATTCCCAGTTATTGGGTCTTTATACCTACTCAACCTCGACGGCTTGGGAACTTGATTTATCTGCCCTTGTTCATCGACATAGTAAGAGATCAGCACGATCATGAGACTATCCAAGCCAGGCCCGAAGTCTCCATCGGCCATCGCCGCATTTAGCCAATCCTCGATTCTGCACAATGGCGCCAGAATAATCCTAGCCTCATCCTCGAAGGTAATTGAAGTTACTCGAAATCGCATTAAAAATCTTTATCGAAATTAGGATGAACTTTCGCTGTTGGCCGATTGTACTCGTTCGTCTGAGTGACGCATCCGCCCCCAAGCGAACGGTCGCTACCTCGAAAGGTACCTGAAGCCCACCAAAGGCTTATAGTAGAAGTGTCATTTAGCAGCCAGAAGTCAGGAAGCCAAACCAAGCGTGGGCTGTAAACCAAGTACAGCCCCTCAGCGGACGATACTTACCGGCTCAGTAATGTCTACCTGACGCAGGGCGATTAAATATCCGCCCGCTCGCCCTCATCGATGGCGACTTTTCTGCTGCTGTCGAACATTGTTCCATCGCCGTAGTTCTCAATCACCGGATCCAGGTTTTCGGGCGCATGGAGAATTGTTGGGCCCCGTGAGCAGGCTTGCCGCATCAGGTACTCCGTTAAGCCCTCAGCCTGAATTTCTCGGGGGATCACTGCATGCATTTCCTCCAGCAATTCAACTGCCGCAGTTACGATCCATTCTACCGTCCGAAATTTTGGGCTGACGATCTGAATATTCTGCGAGTCGGTCTGGTCGAAGAAACCGTGCTGCAACTTGTGCCGAACATAGGATAGCGCAGTAATTCCACCTATGATGCGTCTTTCCAGATATGCCTGGCTTTCGCGGTCAGCGTAGCGAACGACATTGTCCGGAAATTCGTATCCCTCGGCTTCCAGAAGCGTCTCGGCGATGATGCCTGGCAGTAGCGGTCGCCCATCTTCGTGGCCGACTTCGAACAGCAGAATCTTCTTGAGCTTCTTGATCTCTTTCTGCAACTCCGTATCGGATTTCTGAACGGCGATCGTCGGCAAATAGTCGCGAATGAAGCGATTGGACGCCTCCATGAATGCGTCCCTGCTCATGTCCGGATGTGCTCGCAAGAATCTGTCATCCATATCGAGCATCTTCCATGCGTGGTTCAGGTCATGGATGAGAAACTCAAGCGGAGATTGCCAGAACTCATCCACATACACTGGCTCGGTCGACACCCCAATGAAATAGATGGGGGCGCCCCGGACCTTCATGAGGTCCGTCGCAGAGATGTTATCAAAAGTCGGAATGATGATTGCTTCCGGGATTCGGCTCATCAGGCTTTCGTAGCGGTACCAGTAATTCTTCTGAAAGTGGGTGCTCAAGTTTTTTCTGGTACGCCATACCACGTCGAAGAAGGCTACTGCTTCGAACAAGACGCGCAAGGTCGGCGCATACGGACACATCGGTCCGTTCTCGATCGTGACATGATGAAGCTTGTGCAGCAATTGGTCTCGCATGATCTCCAGTGCCGCGTTGCCGCTGCAACTTTCGTCGACCGACGGGGAAGTCATCTGGCTGCGGACGTAGTCGACGACCGGCAATAATTCTATGACCGGCGTGTCCGGCCTGTCATTATTCTGGCTGAACCGTGCCCTGATATCCCGGTAAACGTCCAGCGGACTAGTTACCGCTTTCCGTATCCATTCGTGATGAGAAACGCCTTTGGTCTTCGTGAAGTTCTTTGCGAGGAGCGCGGCAACAATCTGCTTGTGATGTCTGAAAGCGAATGTGCCATTTCTCGTGTTGGGTGTGGTAACCAGGCTCTCAGTGATCCAACGGCCCTGAACCTTGTCCGTATCCGTGATCTCGACGAGGAGGCCGATGGTGTCGACGATATGGCGCGGGTCCGACGGCGCGGTAATGTCTCTGAGGTGATCGCGAAACCCGTGCGATATGGTCCTGTCCATATAGACTCGGGCTTCTTCGCCAGTCTCGGTCGCGGAAAAATAGTATTTTCGTCCGTTGCGTTCCGAGATTCCATAATGGATGGCGGCAGCTCGCAGCACCTTGGATGCGGTAATCCTTAGCGCAGCAAAAATGTCGCCCGGGATTCCAAAGTCGTTCAGCTCGTCTTCGTCCTGGAGCAAACCGCCTGGCAGTGCCATGCCGGTGGGGAAAAAGGCCCGGTCCAGGACTAGAAATTCCTTCCCGCTCGGCCTTTCGCGCATCACTAGTACGTCGACGGTCCTGCGAACGAGGGTGCCCTGTTCAATTCGGTCCTTCGCTCGCCTCTTGAGCTCTTGATGGGAAAGCAGTGCAGCGATCACCTCGGATCGAGGTTCGATGTTCAGATAGCTGGCAATGTTGACTTCGATGCCATGCTTGCGAATCGGATCACGCAAGCGATGGAACCAGTAGAGCATGTAGATCAGCGACTCGGCATACAGAGCCGCTGGAAAACTTTGAGTATCGAGCGTCACCTGATACCGGCCGAGTATATCGAGAACGATCTCAGTCGAGATGTCTGAACGTTCAAGGGAATAAGAAGGCGACGGAGTCGCTCCTGAAACTGGTTCAGTATCCAGCGATCCGAGTCGCGGCGCGGGCTCGTCAAATGTCATTCCATCTTCCTCAATATAAATTGCATGTGAAGTCCTAATCGATTCGCAACTTCCGTTATTGGCCGTTACTGGAGGTCGCCCCACCCGAAAGCAGTCCTCTACATTCCTTGTCCAATTCCAGGGCGGGTAACCGTCGCGCTTCACGCTTGAACTCGCGTAGTTTGCCTTGAAACTCAGCATCAGCATCGATCTTTGCATATGCCTCGGTATTCTCCGAGACCATTCTCGCAAGCGCGGCTTTGTAGTCTAGCGAACGTTCAGGATACGCTTCTGAGCAAACCTGGGTAAAGCCGACAGCCAGAATGTAAAACGGGTTTGGCCCGCACTCCTTTACGTCACCAGGGCATTGGCCAAGCGCGAAGGAGCTTTGTGCTATTAGCATCCCTGCAGCCAAGATCACATTTTTCGCCTTCACCCGTTCACCTCAACAAGCCTTTCCGATTCATCCACGGCTCATGCCTGATCCGCCGCGCATCAAACGGCGGCGATGTGCCTGCGTCGATAAAGCAGGCACCGGTTTAGTCGAATTAGCGTGCCTGCGCTCGGAAGCGCCAGATTGCCAGCGTCCCGAATACCACCGCGAACGCAAGCTGCACGCCAGCCGTCTGCAGCGCCACATCCATCCCCAGCCCACGCCAGGTCATGGCATCCAGGCCGTCAACCGCCCAGCGCGTCGGCACAATAATGGTCAGCTGCTGCATCCACGCAGGGAACACGAACGTCGGCACCCAAGCCCCGCCCAGCATCACCAGGATCAGGGTGGCAAAAACCGCCAGCCCGCGCGCCGCCTCGGGCGTCTTGCCGAACGCTGCAATCAACAAGCCGAACGAAGCAGTCATCAGCGAGAAGGCCACCACCACCAGTGCAAACCCCGGCACATTGGTTACCTGCACTTTAAAGATCAACATCGCGCAGAAGTAGATCGCTGTCATCAGGCCGGCGGCAATCATCGCGCCCGACAACGCGCGCGCAAGCAGCACTTGCGACATGGTCACCGGCGCCGCCAGCAAACGGTTCCAGATCCCCATGCGGCGCGCCAGCAGGATGCCGATCCCGAGGTCGATCCCCATGAACAGGATGAACTGCACGCCCATTCCGGCAAACGAGTGCGCGTAACCGTTGTACTTCGGGCCTGAGCTGAGGGCTTCATCCTTCGCGGTAAACGGCACGCTCAAGCCACCGCCGCCTCTCGACTCCCTGGCCGGTTTGGCCGCTTCCTGCTCCTGGAATTTCTTCAGACTGCCCAACAGGCCGACCAGCGCTTCCTTTTCATCGCTCGCAGGAGAATTCTCCAGTTTCTTCAGGCTGTCGTCGGTGAACTTGGCGCCCGTCGCGCTGCCGCCCATCACTTCACCAGTCACGCCCTGCATAACGTGCTGCGTCAGCAAGCCTTTCACCATCGCCAGCACGGTCGATTGCGAAGGATCGTAATACACCGGCAATTCAGGCTTGCTGCCTGACTGGAACAGCGACTGGCCGGCAGCATCGCCGAAACCGGCCGGGATCACGACGGCCACCATCAGCTTGCCTGAACGGACTTTTTCCTGCGCTTCCTGCAGGCTCATTTCCTTGACGGTCAAGTTGGCATCGGCCTTCAGCGAGTCGCCGACTTTCCGGCCGATCACGCTGCTGTCCTGCTGCACCAGGCCGATTTCGATCTTGCTGTTGTTGCCGCTATCGCCGCCGCCGAACAGCGAGCCAAAGAAGGCCGCCAGCACGATCGGCATCAGCAAGTTGAGCATCAACGCGCGCTTGTCGTTGATGTAGAGGATCAGGTCCTTGCGGATCATTGCAATAATTGCTGTCATCGGAATTCCTTAGTCGCGCAAGCTGCGGCCGGTCAGGGAAAGGAAGATGTCTTCCAGCTTGGTACGGGCGGTGGAGAAATGAGCCAGCGTGTGCCCCTGCTCATCCAGCCAGCGCAGCACCGGTGCGGCATGGGCGGCGCCGTGCAGGCTGATGTCCAGCGAGACGCCATCGCGGCGCACGCCAGCGACGCCCGGCAGGCCGGCCAGCGACGCGACCAGCAACTCCGCCGGCAGGATGTCGCTGCCCGCTAGTTCCACCTGCAGGGCTGCTTGCGTCGGCAGGCGGCGGTACAGTTCCGCCGGCGGCGCATCTGCCAGCACTTTGCCGTGGTCGATGATCACGATATGGTCAGCCAGCCGCTCCACTTCTTCCATGTAATGGCTGGTGTAAATCAGCGAGCGCCCTTGTGACTTCAACGCTTCCAGCGTCTCAAAAATGGCATTGCGGCTTTGCGGGTCAACGCCCACAGTCGGCTCGTCGAGAATCAGCAATTGCGGATCATGCAGCAGCGCCGCGCCGATATTCAGGCGGCGCTTCATACCGCCCGAGAATGTCGAAGGCTTTTCCTTCGCACGGTCCGACAGGCCCACAAGCGCCAGCACTTCTTGCGCGCGCTTGACCAGCGCTGCGCCCTTCATGCCATACAGGGCGCCGAACAGCTTGAGGTTTTCGATTGCGGGGAGCTCTTCGTATAAGGCCAGGTCTTGCGGCACCAGCCCCAGCTTCATCTTGGCCGAGCTGGCGCCATGCACCACCGGCTCGCCATCCAGCGTGACGCTGCCCGCGTCGGCCTTGATCAAGCCGCAGATCATGCTGACTGTCGTCGACTTGCCGGCGCCGTTCGGCCCCAGCAGGCCCACGGTCTGGCCCCGCTGCACCTGGAACGAAACGCCGTCGACCGCGCGCCGCTCGCCATAAGATTTGCTCAACCCACTGACACTTAACACTCTTCGTCCTCCGGAAAAAAAACGGCGCCGCTACTGCGGCGCCGCCATCGGTGCATATGCCTCTACAGGGCGTATCGCACCACGTTGTCACTCCATTCAAATGCCGACATTTCCAGCTCCACCAGTTCCTCGGTCGAAATCGCGAGGTCGGCCAGCGCCGGAAGGATGCGCGTGTCCATGTCTTCCAGGCGCTCGATGCATTCGGCCAGCTTGAGCAGGTCGCCGAAGAAGCCGCCGCGGAATACGAGCGCTTCCCCGACCTCATCCCCCATCGGGATCTGCGCCAGGATTTCCTGCATCGGAATGCCAAACAGCGTATCCATCAGCGACATGATGCCAACCGTGAAAGCGATATCGGCCACGTGACGGTGGGCCGGGCGCAGCTTGGTCGCCAGCAGTTCCAGCAGGCGGCCGCGCGTGGTGGCCAGCATCAGCAAGGGCGTCATGGAATGTCCGCGCTTGCCAGGCTCCGCGTACAGCATGATCTGCAGCCAGCGCTGAAGCTGGCGACGGCCCAGGACATGCACCGCCTGGCTCAGGGAATCGATGCGCTGGCGCGCGCCTACGGCCGGCGTATTCACCAGGCGCAGCAGGTTGAGGGCCAGCGAAACGTCCTTTTTGATGGCGCGCTCGATCTCGGCGTTGTCCGCATCCGAGGTCACGAGGGTCATCAGCTCCATCACCGCCATTTGCGACGGCGACAGCTTCTTGCCGCTCATGATGACCGGCTTGGCAAAGTAATAGCCCTGGAAGTAATCGCAGCCCAGGTCCAGGCAATTCTTGAATTCGTCGCGATTCTCGACCTTGCTGGCCACCAGCTTTTTGCCGTCCTGCTTGATGCGCGGGGCCAGCTGGACCAGGCCATCAAGCGGCATGTCGCGCATCGACAGCTTGACGTATTCCACCATCGGCAACAGCGCAGGCAACTGCGGCGAATCGGGATTGATATCGTCCAGCGAGAAGCGGAAGCCGTGGCTCACCAGCTCCGACATGCGCGACAGCACAGCTGGCGCCAGGGTGTTGGCAGCGCTAACTTCCAGCACCAGTTTTTCGCGCGGCAGGAAGCCAAAGATATCGCTCAGGATCGCATCGGCATCGACGTTGACGAAGCCGATCGCATCGCCGATGGTGCGCTCCATGCCCAGTTGCGCGGCGTGCGCCACTACCGCAGCGGTAGCAGACAGCGCCGAAGTATTGATATTGGCCGGCCCAACCGGAGCGTTGCGAAAAAGCAACTCGTAACCGAACAAGGCCTGGTTGCGGTCCAGGATCGGCTGGCGGCCCAGATAAAATTCGCGAACTTTCAGGCTCTGGGAGGCCGCATCGTTGCTGGAAAGGTCGATCATAGGGAAATTCCTGACGTGTCCTGCCATTTTGGCATCAAATCCTGCCGGTGTCTGTTAAATTTTCTCAAAGTCCCGTTTCTGCGGCAGGCCATCCACAAAGCACTTCATCTCGCCCGGCGCGAAGGCCGTCCATTGCTCATTAGTAGTTAGTGGCTGGGTGACGATCACGGCCACGCGGTCGTTTGGCGTGGTGACCTGCGAGAAATCCACGCTCACATCCTCATCCGACAGCTTGGCCTTGTCGAAGGGATGCTGGCGCACGATGTAATGCAGGTGGGTCGAGCAATGCGCAAACAGCGCGCGGCCGTCGGACAGCATCATGTTGAAGGTGCCATGGCCGGCGATGCCGCGCACGGTTTTCTCGATCTGCGCGCGAAGTATCGGCAGCGGCGGACAGGTGTCGCCGAAGCGTTCACTCAAGTCCTGCAGGATCAGGCAGAACGCCCGCTCGCTGTCGGTGGTGCCGACCGGGCGGAACGGCCCGTGCAGCACTGGCGCGAACTCCTTCAGGTCGCCGTTATGGGCAAACACCCAGTAGCGGCCCCACAGTTCGCGCACGAAGGGATGGCAGTTCTCCAGCATGACCTCGCCCTGCGTGGCCTTGCGGATATGCGCGATCACGTTCTTGGACTTGATCGGATAGTTTTTGATCAGTTCCGCAATCGGCGAATGGATCGCGGCCTGGTGGTCGACAAAATGGCGCACGCCGGCGCCTTCGAAAAAGGCGATGCCCCAGCCGTCATGGTGGGTATCGGTCTGCCCGCCGCGCAGGGCGAAGCCGGTGAAACTGAACACAATGTCGGTCGGGACATTGCAGTTCATTGCAAGTAATTGGCACATCCCACAACTTTAACAGGTTGCGAGGCCGAAGCAATGGCCTTCACTATGCATCCAGAGCCCGTGCGGGCCTAAATCAACTGCCTTTACCGCGAAGGAATTAGTTGATGCCATTGACTAGGCAAATACCAACGAAAATCACTGAACCACCTAAGGCCAATAACGACGGTCCCCTCTGATCGAATGGCGCGACACGACGCGCAATGGCGCCAGCCGTAACGAAGCCAAAAAATATGACGCAATCGAAAATCATGACAAGAAGCGCCAGTGCCAGGCCGCCCTGTTCCAGCGTGAGCACGGCATGCAAGAGCGCCAATGCGGACAATCCCAGGGTAAATGAAATGATCGAACTTGCGATCTGCGATAGCCGCTCTTCAAGATGAGCTACCAAGGCCTCAAGCCGAGGCAATGGAAAGCCAAAGCTCCGAAACAACGTTGACGCTGCCGCAATCGCTATCAAGCCAACGAATACCAGCGTGAACGCATTGAACGACACGAAATCGGAAAAAAGCTCTGTTGGCCACGCCTTTCCTGTGGCAACGCCAAGCGTTTTGAGCTTGAACTGCCAGAGCATTAGTAGTCCGACCACTACTCCGCAGGTTCCGAAAAAAAAGATGGCTTTTCTAATTTCGGTAACGAGGCGGCCTGCGATCAATTTGAAATCGGTCATCATAATGGCGGGGCCAGGGTCGGCGTCAAATCAGCATGTTTGCACAGTAAGGTGGTCGCTTGTATAACCATCTTCTGAATGATCTCTGCGGCCGGTGGCGCATCCAGGATGATGCCGGAAACCTCCCCCATCAGTACGCCGGAATTGTCGGCGTCGCCCTTCCTGAACGCATCCCAGAACCGCTCGAACTCGACATCGATTGATTTCTCCAGTTCGCGCTCGCGCCCATGCCATGCCGAGACAAAATCATTCTTCAGCACTCGGACCACGAATTCCGAGTTAGGCCAGTAACGCTTGCGCACCACGTCGACCGAGTTGGACTTGATCGTAGCGTCGCCATCGGCACGAATGATCGCTTGCCGGAAGCCTTCCGGCGCCTCCGATTCGGCCGCCGCGATGAAACGGGTGCCAACCAGGACACCGTCCGCGCCGAGCATCAGCGCTGCCGCGAGCCCTCGCCCGTCACCGACTCCGCCGGCCGCTACCAGCACCGTTTCTGGCGCATGCTTTGCCAGGTAATCGGCCGCTTCAGGCACCAGCGTGAACAAGCCTCGATGGCCGCTATGGCCGCCCGCCTCGCAGCCCTCGGCCACGATGATGTCGGCGCCGGCGTCGACGGCCTCGCGCAGGTACTTCATGCCTTGCACTTGGCAGATCAGCGGGATGCCGCGCGCTTTGATGATCGAGGCGTGCGGCTCCAGCTCGCCGAACGACAGCATCAGAGCGGCCGGCCGTTTGGCCAGGACCTGCTCGAGCAACGTCGAATCCCGCGCCATCGACCACGTAATGAACCCACAGCCGACGCGCGCACCACCCGCTGCCGCGAATTGCCGCTCGATCCACTCGGCATCGCCATAGCCAGCGCCGATGATGCCCAGGCCGCCGGCATTGGTTACCGCCGCCGCCAGCCTGCCGCCGGCCATGACGCCCATTGGCGCCAGCAGGATCGGATGCTTGATCCCGAGCCTTTCCGTAAGCCTGGTCTTCAGTCCCATGCGCTCACCATGACGTAGTAGCCATCCGGATCGCGCAGCGCGAATTCCCTCGTGCCGGTGCTTGGGTTGACGCTGACATCTTCTTCGAGGTTCGCCACCAGGCCGCGCGCCCTTGCCAGCGCCTCGTCGAAATCGTCTACGCGGAAGAATAGCAACAGCCCATTGCCGGGCTGCGAATCGCCCGGGCTTGCCAGCGTGGGGTGGTCATGCGATCCCCACTGGTGCAAGCAGAGCAGAACCGTGCCATCGGGGTCGCGTACCTGCCCAAAGAATTCGTGGGCCGGTGCGGTCTTTGGCTGGCCAAACAAAGTCTGGTACCAGTTGAAGCTATGAGCGACATCGGCGACGCCGATGATTGTCCAGGTGCGTTTCATAGATCCTCCCGCGAGTTTCTAACGCGTATTTGCCTAGTCTGACGGAAAACGCCGCTCCCAAAGCGCCTTCAAACGAGAATCCTCGTCGACGCGCTTGACCACTGGAGTCATGTTTGGCGCCTCTTGATAGAAACGCTCACGCCATGGACCGAAGCGCGAAATCACAGCCACGAAGAGATCGAGTACGCTCAAGGTATCGCCCAGCAAGTACTTGGAAGGGCGAAGTTGCGCGTCCATGGTACGCCAGCAGAAAGCTATGCGCTCATGGATTGAGTCTACTACATCATCCCTGGCGCTTTGCGGTGCGCCAATCCTGCTCACATCCGGCTTGATCCAGTGCAGTGAGTAGATTGCTGACGAGACGAAAAACATCCAGCGCAGGAATTGCGCACGCAAAGGATCATGTGGGCCCGGCGCCAACCTCGCGCCCGGGTGAGCGTCAGCCAGCCAAAGCAGGATGGCCGCGCTCTCTGTAAGCGTCTCGCCACTCGGCAACACCAGAGTCGGAACTTGCCGCAGCGCGTTTTGCCCTCCAACACGCTTCCGCGCTGCTGCCGATGACCAGGTTTCCCCTTCTATTACCAGGAATGGAATGTCAAGCAGCTCCAGGGCGGCTTCAACGGCGACTGAACCGGAAGCCGCAGCTCCATACAAGACGAATTGCTGGTTATTGGTCATGGCAGTCTGATGGTGGTGCCTACAGTACTTCGACTCGCCCATGCTCCACTATGTGCGCCAAGGCAGACGACACTAACGCGAGCTCCGCCTTGGACAGGCTAAAGGAAACGACAATCCCGGATAATCCGATGCGCACCGCAGCGTCGGAAGTGAACTGGAATTTCACTGCATCCGGCAGCACCTGCACCTTTTCAACACCACCGTAACATCCCTTCGACTGGCCCCCCAGTTCAATATAGTGCACGTTGAGTCCGCGCTCACCCAGCACGTTCTCGACATCGCGCTGGACCAGGAAATAGTCCCCGTGCGCGGGGCCGCCAAATGCGACTGTCCAGATTCCATCGACTGGCGCGGCTGAAACTTCCGAGGCAAAGAAATTGAAGCTCTGCACCGGCGACAAGGTATGCGCGTCGCGTGAAAGATGCCACTGGCCGTCGGGGAGCTTGCGGTAAATTGTCATTCGCTGTCCGGCAAGCAGGGTTGCATTGCCACCGGCGCGCGGCGTCACGCTCAAGTGGTCTGCGCTGCGCGTGTAGGCAAAATCGTCCGCTACGACCAGCTCTTTCAGTTCGCTGCCGCAGGCGATGCGAAACTCTTGATGGGCCGCAGTGAACTTGGCTGAAAAACCTTCCCTGCCAATAGGCGCCTCGCCCGGATTGAGGAAGACGACGTCCTCGGTCATGATGGCAAGCAGGCTGGAAAGGTCCGCCGCATTGGCTGCCTCGACCCACTTCGCGTGCACCGCGCGGATTGCGTTTTCTTCGGCTGCCATCATTTGTCTCCGTAGCGCACTGCTTTTCAGGCCTCGTCGGAAGAATCGAAATTCAGCTCTACCCCATTTCCAGCTGGATCGGTGAGGAAAATCTGGACCTGCTGCGTTGCCGGAACAAGGGCCACGCGGTACCGGATGCCTCGCAAGGCCAACGCCCTCTCATACGCAGGGCGATCACGACAACGAAAGGCTGCGTGGTCAAATGTGCCCGACGGCTGCGTCGGCCTGACTTCCTCCGGCCCGGCTTCCGACAGGTGCAAAACGGCATGTCCGCCAGCGTAAAGCCAATAGCCAAAGCTGCGCAATGGAGGTCGCTGGCCAACGGTCAAGCCGACTACGTCGCAGTAGAAGTCGCGCAGTTCATCAAGCAATGCTCGCGGTGCACGCAGGTTGTAGTGACTGAATCCGAGGGCGCTCATGGTTATGCGTTCTGGCAGTATGTTCAGGGGAGTGTCAGCGGGAATCATACTCCCACATCATTCCCGCCGCGGGGATCAGGCGTGGAAGTACGCTGCGTGCCGCAGCACTTAACGGGGTGAGCTCTCGAGCAGAACCTGCCCTGTATCGCTGGTCGAGCTGGCGGTAACGCGCGCCGCCCCGAGACTATCTTTCAGGCCTGCCACCAGATTTCGGTAGAGCACAACGCCGGCCTCGCCAAACGGTTTGGGGCCGCTGAAGAAAATATTTACTTGATAAGTCTCCTGGTCCGAATCCAACGGGATGCCGACCATGTATTCTTCGGGAATCCTGGTAGAGAAAATCCTGAAGTGCGGAGTACGCGCTGGATTAAGCTGCTCCGTGAACCCTAGCCGCTGGAGTTCAGGGAGTACAGTCGCAGGCATTCCTGGCGCTGCATCGGTGAGGGCGATGCGGATCGACGCTGTGGACAGTGCGGATTTCTCTTGCGCGCAGCCGCTGAATATCAACGCACCTACGAGAATCAAGCAGCGAAGCTTGAGAACGATCGTTGGAGTTGTAGAACGCAATTACTGGCCCAAGTGTGAAGAAAATGTCGAATTGACATTTTTCCAAATTCTATCACGGGGCTTTTGAATCGATTCAGCAGAGGAAACGGGCAGCGCTGGCATGGCTGCCCATGGTGGAGCAAGGGAGCGCTCCACGGAGGATGCAAAAGAACTTAGTGCAGCAGCACCGGTTGACTCATCAGTGCTTCATAGTTGCCCAGGAAATCATCGATCTCCTCGATGGTGGGCTCGCTGGCAATCAATTCGTTAACGTCGCGGCGGAAGTTCTGCGCCATGACCCCGGCAATGAAGATTTCGCGCTTGCCGCCTTTGTCGACGATCTCGTAGCCGCCGAAGCGCAAGGCTTCCAGGCTGCGGTCTGCGCCAAATTCGACAACACTGTATTGCTCGCTGTTGTAAATGAGGTTCATATGGCTTCCTTCACGTTTCGTTTCCAAACCGAGATGGGGCTGTCATAGCCATTTTCAAGCGTTCAGTACCGGCTCCAGGCGCAGCAGGGCGTCGTAAGGGGCCGTGGCAAGCATGGCGCGCAGGCTATCCACGTGAGTGGCATCCGCCAGGCTGATAAAGAGCTGCGCCGGGGGACGGCGCAAGAGACGATTCAATGTAACACGTAAGACAAGATTACCGGCGCAGCATAGGCAGCCGGGGGCGATGCGGTGTACCTGCGGCTGCCATGCCGTCGGGTCACTTTCATCATACACCAATGGAGAATGTGCGTCGGCCAAACCTTCAAGGATGATGGCCGTGGCGTGGCCAGGCGACAAAACGGCCGCAATCGCGTTTTCACGTGCTGCGGCCGTCGGGCCTGTTACCAGCGTAGTCGGAATCAAGCCTGGTTTTTCTTCGACAGCTTGCCGGGCTCCACGCCCAGTTGCTTGAGCTTGCGGTACAGGTGGGTGCGCTCCAGTCCCGTCTTCTCGGCCACGCGGGTCATGCTGCCGCCTTCGCGGCCCAGGTGGTGTTCGAAGTACATGCGCTCGAACGCGTCGCGCGCTTCGCGCAGCGGCAGGTCGAACGACAGGTTGAAGATCGGGTTGTCGCCGTTGACGGCGCGTGCCATGCCCAGGTTGTGGGTCACCGGTTGCTGCGCCACCTGCGCCTGGCCGAAACTGCTTTCCTCGACCGGCGCCGGCATCACCGGGCGGGTCGTCATGACCGGTGCGCGCACCGCTTCCTGTGCGCGGCTCAGGCCGGCCTGCACGGCCTTCAGCAGCTTCTGCATCGCAATCGGCTTTTCCAGGAAATTCATGGCGCCGATGCGGGTTGCCTCCACCGCGGTATCAATGGTCGCGTGACCCGACATCATGATGACCGGCATGGTCAGCAAGCCATCGCGCTGCCATTCCTTGAGCAGCGTAACGCCGTCCGTGTCCGGCATCCAGATGTCGAGCAAGACCAGGTCGGGCGCCCCGGCGGCGCGCGCCTGGCGCGCCTGCTGGGCGTTCTCCGCCAGCGTGACCGCATGACCTTCGTCGCCCAGGATTTCCGAGAGCAGCTCCCGAATGCCCATTTCATCATCAACTACGAGAATGTTTGCCATGTATCCCTTGCCCCTTCCCTCATTTTTATCGCTCTCTACGCAGGCATTCTATACCTGTCGGCGCGACAATGATTTTATTGGTACAACAATATTATGCCAACTACACCGACGCCAACTTTAACAGCAAAATCAGCACCGACGCACCACTACTATCGTCACGGTTCTGGATATCGATCCGCCCCCCGTGTTCCTCGATAATCTTTTTCACCATCGCCAGGCCCAGGCCCGTGCCCTTTGCCTTCGACGTCACGTACGGTTCGAACGCATTGGCCAGGATTTTCGGCGCGAAACCGGGGCCATTGTCGGAGATTGAGAGGCGCACTGCAATACGCGTGCCGCCGTCCGCACTCTGGTAGATGATGCCCTCCGTGACCACGTCGATGCGCGGCCTGGCGTCGGCAGGAGGATGCTCCTGCAGCGCGTCCTGCGCATTTTGCAGCAGGTTGTGGATCACCTGGCGCAATTGTGTGTCGTCGCCCAGGATCATGGGCAGGGCCGGCGCCAGGTTGGCGTGGATGATGTCGTCGCCCTCCCCGCTCACGTACAGGTGCAGGATGTCCTCGACCAGGGTGTTCAGGTCGAGGGGCTGCAGCACGGCGGGCGGGGTGCGGGCGTAATCGCGGAAGTCGTCGACCATGCGTTTCATGGCGGCGACCTGGTTGACGATGGTGGTGGAGGCTTTGTTGAGCAATTCCACATCGGGGCCCGCCAGCTTGGATTCAAGCTTCATTTGCAGGCGTTCGGCCGACAGCTGGATAGGCGTCAGCGGGTTTTTGATTTCATGGGCCAGGCGGCGCGCCACCTCGCCCCAGGCAATCGAGCGCTGGGCCGAGATCACGTCGGTGATATCGTCGAACACGACGATGTAGCCGATGCCCGTTTCCAGCGGCAGGCGCGAGCCGCGCGTCAGCAGGATCAGTTCATTTTCTTCGGCGCTGCCGGGCGGGCGCGGAATCTCGATCTGGCGCTGCCAGTGCAGGCGCTGCAGGTTGCGGCCGGCCGCGGTCTGCGCCGACTGCGCCGAGAAGGCGTTGATGATGGCGGCGGCGAACTCCTGCATGCCCTCCACCTCGGCCAGCGGCTGCCCGATCAGGGTCACGCCGGCGTGCTGCAGGATGCGCTCGACCGAGTCGTTGCAGGTGACCAGGCGGAATTCTGAATCCAGCACCATCACCCCTGCCGACATATTGGCCAGCACCGATTCCAGGTGGGCCTTGGCGTTTTGCAGCGCAATGCGGTTGCGTTCCACAGCGCTGCGCGCCTCGGACAACTGGCGCGTCATGGTGTTGAACGATTGGGTCAGCGTGCCCAGTTCGTCCGAGCTGGCCACGATGGGGCGCGGCGACAGGTCGCCTTCGGCCACGGCGCGGGTGCCTTCGGCCAGCAGCAGCAGCGGCTGCGCCAGGTCGTTTGCGATCAGGAAGGCGGCGGCGATGGCGCCAAACACTGCCAGCAGCAGCGTCAGCGTCAGCGTTTCGATATACATCTTGCGCAGGCCGACGCGGGCCACGAAGCGCTCCTTGTATTCGGAGAAGGCGGTACGCAGCATTTCGCCGTTGCTGGCCAGCTTTTGCGGCACGGCCTGGATGATCTGCAGGTAGCGCGGCGCCAGGTGGGCGCCGGACGGTTGCACCGGATCGGGAATCGCCATCAGCACGCGCAGGCGCAGCACGCTGTTGGCGTCGAGCGGCGCCGGCTGCGGCGCGCCGATGCGGTCGTCGCGCAGCTCGCCGCCGCCTTCGTAGGCGGCATAGGAAGGTTCGTCCTTGGCCTTGTTCAGCATTGCGGCCGAAGGCAGGTCGGCCGACAGGTTGATGCGGCGCTCGCCCATGGCCGACACGATCAGGCCGCCGTCGGCGTCGACGATGATGGCGCTCTGGGTGCCTGGATGGCGGCGCACGAAGCGCGCCAGCGTGGCCGGGGCGGCGTAGAACGGGTCTTCGGCCAGCTGGCGCACGGTGCCGCGCGCCTGCGCTTCCAGTTCGGCCAGCGATTCATCCAGCGCAGAGCGGCCCAGGTCCAGGCCGGCGTCCAGCGCCTCTTCCACGCGCACGTTGAACCAGGAATCGATGGAATGCGACACGAACTGCACCGACACCAGGAAGATCACCAGGCCGGGCAAGACGCCGATGGCGGCAAACAGCACCACCAGCCTGGTCATCAGGCGCGATCCGAACTTGCCGCTCTTGTAGCGCGAATAAAGGCGGAACAGGGAGAACCCGACCAGCAGCACCAGCGCCACCGCGACGGAGGCGTTCAGGCCCAGCAGCCAGCCGTAATAGCGGTCGAAGAAGGCGGAATTATCGGAGGCGGAGGCGAGCAGGAACAGCAATATGCTGCATGTCGCGCCAGCGACGACAAACAAGTACCGGAGGGCAGACGTCACTTACTCGGCCCTGTACTGGAAGGTTTTTTTGCTGGACGAGAGTCGCCACTCGCTGTTATTGAAGGCGTTGACCTGGATCGGTTTGGGCAGGAAATCCTTGTCCATGCCCATGCGCAGGGTCACGTTATACGTTTCGCCCACCTTCAGGGCGCCGCGCGGCGCGACTACCCAGCGGGTAGGCCGGCGGATGAAAAACAGAGCTTCGTCCAGCGTCTGGAAAGGCTGGGCAACGGAACCGACGATCTTCACGTAGTACTGGCGTATCAGGACGTCGTACCACAGCTTGTGGGTGCGCTTGGCAGTGACGGCTTTTTCGTCGAACCAGTACCAGCGCGGGCGGGTAAAGCTGATTTCCGTGGTGAAGTGCAGCGGGACGCCCGACTGCACGGTTTCTTCCATCCCGTGGCTCAGCTCGAAGGAATAGGCCGAGGACAGGCGATACCCCTCTTCCGCCGCCTCGATATAGGCGCGCGTAATCTCCACCGTCTCGTCGGAGGCGTGGGCAGCCTGCGGCAACGCGCACGCAAGCGTCAACAGCAACTGCCAGCAAAGGAGTCGAAGAAATCTTTGGATCACTTGCCTGGTGCTCGTCAAAGGGTTACGCATCTTTCTGGAACAATGCGTAGAACAAACCATCGTGATCCTGCCCGGCGCCGCCCAGAGGCAGCAATTGGCCCGGCGCATCGAGGCGGGTGGCGCGGTTGCGCACCGCGAAAGCGGCCGCCTGCGCCTCGGACTCCTGCGGCCACAACGAACATGTCACGAACAGCAATTTACCATTGGGGGCGAGCATTTTCCAAAGGTTGTCGAGAATTTGCGACGAAAGTGTTGCAAGTTGACGGGTGTCGCTCTTGCGGCGCAACCAGCGGATATCCGGGTGGCGGCGCACGATGCCGGAGGCGGTGCAAGGCACGTCGGCCAGGATGCGGTCGAATGGCTGGCCGTCCCACCACGCGTCGGCCTGGGCTTCTGCCGGCTGGAGCGTTGCCTGCAATTGCAGGCGGTCGAGATTTTCCTGGACGCGCTGCAGGCGCTTTGGATCGGCGTCCAATGCTATCAAATTGACATCAGCCAGTTCGAGGATGTGGCAAGTCTTGCCGCCCGGGGCGGCGCAGGCGTCCAGCACGCGCATGCCGGCTTGCACGTCCAGCAAAGGCGCGGCCAGCTGGGCGCCGGCGTCCTGCACCGATACGTCGCCCTGGTCGAAGCCCGGGATCTGGTATACCGGCACCGGCTTGGCCAGGCGCACCGCGAATTCGCCGACCTGGGTCGCTTCGATGCCCTGCGCGGCCAGGCGCTCCAGGTAGTCCTTGAGCGAAGTACGGCGGGTATTCACGCGCAGCGTCAGCGGCGGCGCCTTGTTACCGGCGGCCAGTACCTGCTCCCAGTTCTTCGGGTAGGCGGTGATGACGGAGTCGATCCACCATTGCGGGTAGTTATATTGTGCTTCCGGCTGCTGCAGGGCTTCGTCCAGCAGTTCCTCTTTTTCACGCAGGAAGCGGCGCAGCAGGGCATTGACCATGTTTTTCGCGCGCGCGGTGTCCGGGTGGGAGCCGGCGGCCGTTACGGCCTGGTCGACGACCGTGAAGGCTTCGTACGGGGCCGGGCTGCCGTCGGCCGGGTGCATCAGCGGCAGGGCGATGGAAAGCAGCGACTGGACCAGCGGGTCCGGGGCTTTCGGCGCCATCAGGCCGATCAGGATTTCGCTCAGTGCCAGTTGGCGCATGGCGCGGTAGGCGATGTCCTGGATCGCGCCGCGCGCTTGCGGGATGGCGCCGTTGTTTGCGAATACGGCTGCCAGGGCCTGCGGCAATGCCGTGCCCTGCTGGACCTGCACTGCCGCAGTCGCTGCGCCCAGGATCGCAAAGGCCAGCGAGTCCTGTTTCAGTTCGGACTGGAAGTCGGTCTGTACGCGAGGTTTCAGGTCGCGATGGTGGCTTTCGCGGATGGCCGGCTTGGCTGGCGCACGTGGCGCCGGTGCGTCTTCTCCACGAGCCGCAGGCTTGCGGGCTGCCCAAGGCGAGCCGGAACCTGCACCTTCGCCGCCGGCCGAACGGCCAAAATCACGCTGTGGGCGATCCGAACGCGAATCGTTGCGGAAATCGGCGCCTTCGCGCCTGCCGAAACCACGCTGGACTCCTTCGCCACGGCCTTCATTGCGGCTGTTTTCGCCGCCTGAGCGCGTGCCAAAGCTGCGCTGGCCACGGTCGTCGCGGCCCTCGCCGCGGTTTTCCCGGTCCGAACGCGGCGCGAAACTGCGCTGCTCGCGGTCGGCACGGCCTTCGCTGCGGCCTTCGCCACGATTTTCGCGGTCAGGGCGTGCTCCGAAGCCGCGCTGGGCCCCCTCGCCGCTCGGGCGCGGCGTATTGGCCCGTGGTGCTGATTCGCCGCGCGGCTGGCCAGCCGGACGCGGGCCGGCGGTACGCGGACGGTCCGAACCAGCGGAGCGCTGTCCGCCATCCCCCTGCGCACGAGGCGCCTTGGCCGCCGGTGCAGCCGGTTTAGCCTTGGGTTTGAGGGATAAAGTTGGGCGCTCTTTCTTAGTCATTGCAATCCTGTTATCGCGCCCGCCAGCCGGCGGCACGGCCGGGCGGCCGTATTCATCGCGGTAAATCTGTGAAAACCAAGATTGTAACCCGGGACAAGACCGACCTAAGCCATGAAACCGCCGTCATATGCGATCACGCCAATATCCCGGTTGCCGGGATTGATGTGCAATTGCGATGATCAGAATGCCATGTGACTCTGTCTTATCGAGCAATTCAAACGGAAAATTGCGGACCACTATCCTCCGGACAGATTCCGCAATGGGACACCCGGCGTCAGGAAATGCTTCTGCCAGCCGAACCGCGCGCTCCACGGCCCGAACAAACAACTTCCCTAAGCCGGGTCGACGCGCGTCGTAAAAATCAATATGGTCGAGGAGTTCCTTCCTCGCTGGCGCAAGGAAGCGAGCCGCCATTTAGCTCGCCTTTTTATATGCTTGCTTGAATACCTCTTCGGCCGGAATAGCGTCCAACTCGCCTCGTTCAAATGCTGCCAGACGGTTGTCAATTTCCGCCATCCAGTCCGGATGCAAAGAACCCCAGCCCTCATCGGGCAGCGAATCCAAAACCGCGCGCACCAGCCGGGCCCTGTCTTCGACGGGAAGGGCACAGGCCAATTCTTGCAATTCTGACAGCGAAAGCATTTGGAGTCTCCAGCCAATAAAAACCACAGCGTAACAGGACAATCAAGCCATCCACTGAGTCAAGTCAAGCAATAGAGGGAATGATACGCTTTTCAGTATAATGTCCCTCTTTCAGACGTTCCCGGCTATTCACATGCTCGCCCAACAAAAGCAAGAGATCATTTCCCTGTTCCAGGCCGCCCTCAAGCCTATCCTGGAAGGTTCCGACGTTAAAGCCAACGTGGTGCTGGAGCGCCCGCGCGACCCATCGCACGGCGACGTCGCCTGCAATATCGCCATGCAGCTGGCCAAGCAGCTCAAGATGAACCCGCGCGAGCTGGCGCAGAAGATCGTCGCCGCCCTGCAGGAAGACCCGGCCGGCAAGCACCTGGTCGCATCGGCCGACATCGCCGGCCCGGGCTTCATCAACCTGCGCGTCACCGACGCCGCCAAGCAGTCCGTGGTCAAGACCGTGCTGCAACAGGGCGCGACCTTCGGCCAGAGCGAATCGCTGGCCGGCAAGAACGTCATCATCGAATTCGTCTCCGCCAACCCGACCGGCCCGCTGCACGTAGGCCACGGCCGCCAGGCCGCCCTGGGCGACGCCCTGTCCTCGCTGTTCGAAGCGCAAGGCGCCAAGGTCACCCGCGAGTTCTATTACAACGACGCCGGCGTCCAGATCCAGACCCTGGCTACCTCGGTCCAGTGCCGCGCCAAGGGCTTCAAGCCGGGCGACGCGGAATGGCCTGAATCGGCCTACAACGGCGACTATATTGCCGATATCGCCGCCGATTTCCTGGCCAAAAAGACCGTTTCCGCCTCCGACGGCCAGCCCGTCACCGGCTCCGGCGACGTGGAAGACATCGAGAACATCCGCGCCTTCGCCGTGACCTACCTGCGCAACGAGCAGGACATCGACCTGCAGGCCTTCGGCGTGAAGTTCGACAACTACTACCTGGAATCCTCGCTGTACTCCGACGGCAAGGTGGAAAAGGCCGTGGAAGCCCTGGTCGCCAACGGCCACACCTACGAAGACGGCGGCGCGCTGTGGCTGCGCACCACCGACTACGGCGACGACAAGGACCGCGTCATGCGCAAGACCGACGGCGGCTACACCTATTTCGTGCCGGACGTCGCCTACCACATCGTCAAGTTCCAGCGCGGCTTCACCCAGGCCATCAACGTGCAGGGCTCCGACCACCACGGCACCATCGCCCGCGTGCGCGCAGGCCTGCAGGCGGTCGGACTGGGCATTCCGCAAGGCTTCCCCGACTACGTGCTGCACAAGATGGTCACCGTGATGAAGGACGGCGCCGAGGTGAAGATCTCCAAGCGTGCCGGCTCCTACGTCACCGTGCGCGACCTGATCGAATGGTCCGGCGGCGGCGACATCACCAAGGGCCGCGATGCCGTGCGCTTCTTCCTGATCTCGCGCAAAGCCGACACCGAATTCGTGTTCGACGTCGACGTTGCCCTGAAAACTTCCGACGAAAACCCGGTCTACTACGTGCAGTACGCCCATGCGCGTATCTGCCGCATGCTGGAAAACTGGGGCGGCGACGAAGCCTCGGTCGCCAACGTCGACCTGTCGCCGCTGACCGCGCCGACCGAAGCGACCCTGCTGGCCGCCCTGGCGCAGTATCCGGAAGTGCTGGCCCGCGCCCAGGCGGAACTGGGCCCGCACCAGGTAGCCTTCTACCTGCGCGACCTGGCCGCCGCCCTGCACTCCTTCTACTTCGCCGAAAAGGTGCTAGTGGAAGACGAAGCGACCAAGCTGGCCCGCGTGGCCCTGATGGTCGCTACCCGCCAGGTGCTGCGCAACGGCCTGGCACTGATCGGTGTTTCTGCTCCTAACCAAATGTAAGGTCCACATGGCTTTTCGCTCCTCGCGCTTTTCTCCGCGTCTGCAACAAGGTAATACCTTGGTTGGCTTCATCATCGGCCTGGTCATCGGCCTGGTCATCGCCGTCGTCGTCGCCCTGAGCATCACCAAGGGCCAGACGCCGTTCACCGACAAGGCGCCGAAAAACGGCAAGCCGACCGATGAAGCATCCGGCCAGATCGCCGATCCGAACAAGCCGATGTACGGCAACAAGGATGCGGTGAAGAAGGCAAACAGCGAATTCGAGCGCGATAACGCGAAGCCAGCTCCAGCCGATGAACTGCAGAAGGTAGTGGACAACATCCAGGCGCAGGGCCATGCTCCGGCCAAGGCCCCGGCGGCAGCGCCAGCGGCTCCGGCACCGGCACCGGCGCCTGCCACCACTTCGCCCGCGGCCCCGCCGCCGGTCAACAGCGCGGCGCCACCGGCGCAGTCAGCCGCCCCGGCGCCTGCCCTGCCAGGCGAAGACAAATTCGTGTACTACCTGCAGGCCGGCGCCTTCCGCGAAGTCGGCGACGCCGAAAACACCCGCGCAAAGCTGGCCCTGCTGGGCTTCGAAGCGACGGTGTCCGACCGCGCCACCGACGCCGGCGTGTTGCACCGCGTGCGCATGGGTCCTTTCACCCAGGTGGAGGCCATGAACAAGGTGCGCGCCAAGCTATCTGAAAACGGCATCGATGTTGCCGTCGTCCGTAATCAAAAATAAGGGAAGTGCGAGCGATGAAACTGTTTAAGCAGATCCTGGCCGCGCTCTTGTGCGGCGTCGCGTTCGGCGCCATTGCCTCTCCGGCGGCGCCAGTGGCCGGCACCGATTACGTGGTGCTGCCAGAGCCGCAGCCGGTAGACACCGGCAAAAAGGTTGAAGTCATCGAGTTCTTCGCTTACTACTGCCCGCACTGCTATGTACTCGATCCGGCCATGGCCGCCTGGGTCAAGCGACAAGGCGACAACGTGGTGTTCAAGCGCATCCATGTGAGCCGCGGCCCGTCCGTGCTGCCGCAGCAGAAGCTGTTCTTCGCGCTGGAAGCCCTCGGCCTGGTGGAGCAGAACCATGCGAAAGTGTTCAACGCCATGCATGAACAGGGCAATTCCCTGCGCAACGACGCCGCGGTGATCGACTGGGCCGCCAGCAACGGCATCGACAAGACCAAATTTACCGAAGCCTATAACGGCTTTGGCGTAGCGGCCAAGGTGCGCCGCACGGAACGCATGATGGGCGATTACCGGGTCGACTACTGGCCGATGCTGATCGTCGATGGCAAGTACATGACCTCCCCTGCCGAAGCCAACAAGAGCATCAAGCCGGTGCCAAGCGAGGCCCAGCAGCACGCCAATGCGCTGACGGTACTGGATTTCCTGGTGGCCAAGGCAAAGGCGGAGAAGAAGTAAGACCTTGAAGCGCGTTTTCATCACCGGCGCCTCCAGCGGCATCGGCGCGGCACTGGCGGCGCAGTACGCCGCCCAAGGTTGCGTTCTCGGCCTGCTGGGACGCCGCGCGGAGGCGCTGCAGGCGCTTGCCGCTACCCTTCCCAATCCGGAGCGCCACCGCTGCTACGCGGCCGACGTCACCGACCATGCAGCGCTGCGCAGCGCTGCAGAAGCTTTCCTGGCCCATGCCGGCGGCTGCGACATCGTCATCGCCAGCGCAGGCATCTCGCACGGCACCATCACTGAACTGGCGGAAGACTTGCCGGTCTTCGAATCGATCATCGCCACCAACGTCACGGCCACGGTGGCGACGTTTTCGCCTTTCATCGCGCCGATGCGCGCGCAGGGCTCTCCGGCGCGCCTGGTTGGCATTGGCAGCGTTGCCGGTGTGCGCGGCCTGCCGGGCGGGGGCGCCTACAGCGCGTCCAAGGCCGCGGTACGGGTGTATTGCGAAGCGCTGCGGGTCGAATTGCGCGGCAGCGGGATCAAGGTGGTCACCATTGCGCCGGGATATATCGATACGCCGATGACGCAACAGAACAAATATCCGATGCCGTTCCTGATGCAGCCTGCCGATTTCGCGGCCGCCGCAGCGCGCAGCATCGAGCGAGGCGACAGCTACCGGGTCATTCCCTTCGGCGCAGGCATGATTGCGCGCTTGTTGCGCGCGCTGCCGAACTGGCTGTTCGACCGGGCTTTCGCCAAGGCGCCGCACAAGGCGCGCAAGGGCACAACATGAATGCAACACCGCTCGCTGCTGCGGCAATCCGTGCGCTGGTCGCCGACAGCGCATCCCACGTCGCCATTGAAGTGGTGGACGAAACCGGCTCGACCAACGCCGACTTGCTGGCGCGCGTGCCTTGCGCGGTGCAGACGGGGGCGGCCGCATTGAGCGGGCCCGTGCTGCGCGTGGCCGAGCGCCAGACCGCAGGCCGCGGACGCGCCGGCCGCAGCTGGCTCTCCGCGCCGGGCGCATCGCTGACGTTCTCCGTCGCCTGGCCGTTCCGCGCGCCGCTGCACCGCATGGTGGGCTTGCCGCTGGCTGTCGGCGTGGCGCTGGCCGAGACCGTGAATGGACTGGGCGTGCCCGTCCAGCTCAAATGGCCGAACGATATGCTGAAGGATGGCGCCAAGCTGGCCGGCATCCTGGTCGAAACCCAGGCTGCGCCGGATGGCACCATCTGGGCCGTCATCGGTTGCGGCATGAACCTGCTGATGCCGGACGAGATGGAGGCGGCCATCGGCCGCGAAGTATCCTCGGCCCCCTGGCTGGCGCAGATGGACCGCAATGCCTTGCTGGCGCAATTGCTCAGCCGCCTGTGTGCGGTGCTGGCGGAATTCGACGCTACCGGCTTTGCCGCCTTCACCGAACGCTGGAACGCGCTGCAGGCCTGGCGCGGGCAGCCGGTACGGCTGCTCGACCAGGGCGAAGTCCAGCAGGAAGGACTGGCCGCCGGCGTCGATGACCAGGGCCGCTTGCTGCTCGATACGCCGGCTGGCCGCGTGGCCGTGCTGTCGGGCGATGTTTCGCTGAGGCTTGCGCCATGAGCTACCAACTGCTGATCGATGCCGGCAACACCCGCATCAAATGGGCGCTCGTTGCCCCCGGCGCCGCCCTCGGCGACTGGCTGGTGCAAGGTGCGCACATGCATGCTGACGCCGCCGAGTTCCCGGCGGCACTGGCCGGTGCCCTTGCCGGTGCGCCCGCCGCGCCCGGCATCAGCCGCGTGCTGATCGCCAACGTGGCCGGCCAGTCCGTGCGCGACATGCTGGCCGGCTGGCTGTCCGCGCCGCAGCTGCAGCTCGATCCGCAAGCCATCGAATGGTTCGCCTCCATCCCGGAGCGCGCCGGCGTCCGCAATGCCTACCGTAATCCCGCGCAGCTTGGCTGCGACCGTTTCGCCGCGGCCATCGGCGCCCGCGCCCTGTGCCCGGGCAAAGCCATCGTGGTCGCCAATTGCGGTACGGCCACCACGATCGACGCGATCACCGCTGACGGCACTTTCCTGGGCGGCATGATCCTGCCGGGCCTGGGCCTGATGGCCACCTCGCTGGCCAGGAACACTGCCCAGCTACCGCAGATCAAGCCCGGCAAGCTGCCGGAAGGCTTCGCCGACAACACCGACGACGCCATCCTGTCCGGCTGCCTGGCCGCGCAAGCCGGTGCGATTGAACGCGCGTTCGAGCTGCACCAGGCCGTAGAATGTATTATTTCCGGCGGCGCCGCGCCTTACGTCGCGCCAGCGGTCCCCGTGCCGCACCGCCACGTCGAGAACATTGTGATGATTGGACTGCACGCTGCCTTGCGCAGCGCCTGACCCGTATGGAGCGCCCGTGCTGAAACTGATATTTGCCCTGCTGCTGGTCGCCAATGCCGCGCTGTATGCGTACGGCGAGGGCTACCTCGGCCAATTCAGCGGCAACGAGCATGAACCTGGACGCCTGCAAAAGCAGCAGAATGCCGACAAGCTTCAGTTGATCAGCGCCAGCAAGGCCGAAAGCGCGGTAGCAGCACTCGCCCCGCCACCGCCGGTACCGCGCGACGAGCCGGCCACCGTCGCCTGCGTGGAAGTGGGCAACTTCGCGCTGGACGAGGCGCGCAAGTTTGAAAACCGCCTGGCGCCGCTGGAACTGGGCGACCGCCAGCAGCGCCGCAACGTGGCCGAACAGGAAGTGTCGAGCTACATCGTGCACATCCCGCCGCAAGCCAGCCGCGCTGCCGCCGAAAAGAAGGCGGACGAGTTGCGTGAACTCGGCGTCACCAATTTCTTCATCCTGAACGATAGCTCGCCGCTGAGATGGGGTATCTCGCTGGGCGTATTCCGCACCGAGGCAGCCGCGCAGGCGCAACTGGCCGCGCTGGTCAAGCAAGGCGTGCAACCGGCCCGCGTGGCGCCGCGCTACACCAGCAGCAAGCAGGTGTACTTCCAGTTCCGCGACCTCAGCGAAGACGCCAGGACGCGCATCGCCAAGATCACCGCCAAGTTTCCCGAGCAGGAAACCCGTTCCTGCTCTAGCGCTCGATAACGATAGGCCTGAGCTTCAGGCTTGAAGGCAGCGCCTTGCCGGCTGCCTGCGCATCTTCGCGGCTCGCGTAAGGGCCGGCGAACAACCGGTAGAATTTTCCAGCCTGCTCGACGTCGAGCTTCAGGCTGGCGTCGCTTGCTTCCAGCCGCTTGCGCAGGCCGTCGGCGCCGTCCTCGCGTGCATAAGAACCCAGCTGCAGGTAGAAGCCCTGCTCGCCTGCACCGCCCAGCAACACCGGCCTGGCTTCGTCGCCATTGGAGGACGCCAGCATGGGCGCCGCCTTCGGCATGCTTTGCGGCGCCTGGGGCGTCGTCACCGAAGCGGTGGCCGCTGCGCTGCCGCCAGCCTTGCGCGCCGCGATCATGCGCTCGATCTCGGCCGGCGGCAGGTGCACCACTTCAAGCTGGCTCATGCCGTTGACCAGCAGGCCAAGCTTCAGCGCCGCCGTATAGGAAACGTCGATGATTCGGGTGGAGTGGAACGGCCCGCGGTCATTGATGCGCACCACCACCGAATTGCCGTTGGAGACATTGGTCACGCGTGCATAAGAAGGAATCGGCAGCGTCGGATGCGCCGCCGTCATCTTGTACATATCGTAGATCTCGCCGGACGAGGTGCGCTGGCCATGGAATTTCTTGCCATACCAGGTGCCCAGTCCGCGCTGCTTGAAGTCCGAGCCAAGCGGGATAGGCTTGTAGGTCTTGCCAAAGACGACGTAAGGACGATTGGAGTAAGGCGCGAGAGGATCGTTGCGCACCTCCGCATCAGGCGTCTCAAGCAAGCCCGATGGCGGGTTGTCGCCCGGGCCGTCGTCCTGGTAGTAGGCGCCGCGCCCGGAGCCGGCGGCCGGCAGCGCCGGAATGCCCGGTTGCGGCTTGGCCGTCACGGGCGGCGGCGGCTTGCGCGAAGTGGAGTCGGTCTGCGTGGTACCGCAAGCGGCCAGCAGTGCGGCTGCCGCAAGCGGCAGGAGTCGGATTGCGTGCTTCTTCAAGTTTGCACCAGCTTTCTATGTCGCTGGATCGACATCAGGATGCCCGATGCCAATCCGAGTGTCAGCAGCGCAGTGCCACCGTAGCTTATGAACGGCAGTGGCACGCCCACTACCGGAAGGATGCCGCTCACCATGCCCATGTTGACGAAGGCATAAGTGAAGAAAATCATCGTGATCGCGCCCGCCAGCAGGCGGGTAAACAGGTTCGGCGCGCCCGAGGCGATCATCAGCCCGCGGCCAATCAGCAGCAGGTAGAGGAACATCAGCACCAGGTTGCCGATCAGGCCAAACTCCTCGGAGAACACGGCGAAGATGAAGTCGGTGGTGCGCTCGGGAATGAACTCAAGGTGGGCCTGGGTGCCCTGCGTCCAGCCTTTGCCCGTCACGCCGCCGGAGCCGATGGCGATGGTCGACTGCAGGATGTGGAAGCCCTTGCCCAGAGGGTCGGACGTCGGGTCGATCAGCGTCATGATCCGCTCGCGCTGGTAATCGTGCATCATCGACCAGGCCACCGGCAGGCAGGCAGCGCCCATCACCACCAGAGCAAGAATGGCTTTCCACGCCAGGCCGGCCAGGAAAATCACACAGGCGCCCGCCGCCACCACCAGCAGCGCCGTGCCCAGGTCGGGCTGGCGCGCGATCAGGAACACCGGCACCAGCAGCAGTACCGCGCCCAGCGCATATGCATGCCAGCGCATATGTCCGTGGCGCTGCTGGAAGTACCAGGCCAGCATCAGCGGCACCGCGATCTTGGCAAATTCGGAAGGCTGGATCTGAACGAAACCCAGGTTGAGCCAGCGCCGCGCGCCCAGCTTGATGGTGCCAAACAAGGCCACCGCAAGCAACAGCGAAATCGTCACCACATAGGCCGGCAGCGCAACGCGCATCATGTTTTGCGGCGAAATATTCGCCACGAACCACATCACCAGGAAAGACATGGCGATGTTGCGCAACTGGTCTTCGATCTTGCCGGGAATGCCGATGCTGGCCGAATACAGTGCGACCAGGCTGGTCGCCAGCAGCAGGACGATGACCAGCATCAGCGGGCCATCGAATACCGTCACGTACGGACGCATGCGCCGCCACAGTGAACGCCTTTCATTGATTGGCATGCTGCCTCCTTTATTCTCTCTTGCGCGGCGGGCCGGCCGGCGGCTTCTGGTCCGCCGGCGCTGGCGCCTGCGGCACCGGTGCAGGCGTCTGCGGCGCTGCCGCTGCCGGCTGTCCACCTGCCTGGCCTTGCTGCTGCGCGCGGCGCTCGGCAGCGGCATCCACGTCCGCCTCAGGCAGGTCTTCCACCGGCACGGTGACCGCATCTTCCTTCGGCACCGGCGTCGTTTCCTTTTCCGTCGGGCGCTTGCCCAGCAGCCAATAGTCCAGCACTTTACGCGCAATCGGCGCGGCCACGGCGCCGCCGAAGCCTGCGTTCTCCACGATCAGCGCCAGCACGATCTTCGGCTTGTCTGCCGGTGCGAAGGCGGTAAACCAGGCATTGTCGCGCAAGCGTTCATCCAGTCGCGCGGCGTTGTACTTTTCATTGGCCTTGATCGCCACCACCTGCGCGGTACCGGTCTTGCCGCCCACGGTATAGCCGGCATTCAGGAAGGCGCGGTAGCCGGTCGCACCGGGCTCGGTGGTCACGCCCACCATCGCATCCTTGATGAAGTCGATGTTGGCCTGCTTGAGCGGGATGCGGTAGCTTTCCTTCGGTACGGTCAGGGTGCGCTTGCGGGTGCCGCCGTCTTCGATGATCTTGACCAGGTGCGGCTTCATGACCACGCCGTTGTTGGCCAGGTTGGCCACCGCGTGCGCCACCTGCAGCGGCGTGTAGTTGTTGTAGCCGGAGCCGTTGGAGACTGAAATCGTGTCGCCGCCCACCCACTTGCCTGCCGCCGGGTTCTTCTTGAAGCGCTGGCGCTTCCATTCCTGCGACGGCAGCACGCCTTTCTTCTCGTTTTCCAGATCAATTCCAGTAAGCTGGCCGAAGCCGAACGGCGCCATGAAATCATGGATCAAATCGATACCCATGTCGCGGCCCAGCATGTAGTAGTAAGTATTGCAGGACACGACGATGGACTTGCGCATGTCGACCATGCCGTGCCCGCCCACCACGTCGTCACGGAACTTGTGGGTGCCAAGGTAGAAGAAGCCCGGGTCCGCAATCGCCTGACTGGTGGTGCGTTTGCCGGTTTCCAGCGCCGCCAGCGCCATGAAGGGCTTGAAGGTGGAGCCCGGCGCATAAGTGCCGGACAGCGGCCGGTTCATCAGCGGCTTGTCGAGCGAGGTATTCAGTTCGTTCCAGCTTTGCGCATCGATACCGTCCACGAACAGGTTGGGGTCATAGCCGGGGCGCGAGACGTAAGCCAGCACGTCGCCGGTGCTCGGCTCGATCGCCACCAGCGCGCCGCGGTATTCGCCGAAAGCTTCTTCCGCGATCTTCTGCAGTTCGATATCGATCGACAGGATCAGGTTGGAGCCCGGCGTCGCAGGCGTGCGCGACAGCGTGCGGATGGCGCGGCCGCCGGCGGTACGCTCCACTTCCTCGTAGCCGGTCACGCCATGCAGTTGCCGTTCGTAGCTCTTTTCCAGGCCTTCCTTGCCGATATGTTCGGTGCCGTTGTAATTGGCTTCGTACTCGGTTCCTTCCAGCGCCTTTGATTCAGCCTGATTGATGCGGCCGATATAACCGACCACGTGCGAGGCCACCTCGCCCAGCGGGTACTGGCGGAACAGGCGAGCCTGGATATCCACGCCCGGGAAGCGGAAGCGGTTGGCGGCGAAGCGCGCCACTTCCTCATCGCTCAGGCGGCTGCGCAGAGGTACGCTGGTGAAGCTTTTCGATTCTTCCATCAGCTTCTTGAAGCGGCGGCGGTCCTTGGTGGTGATCTCCACCAGCTTGGCCAGTTCGTCGATCACGTCCTCCATCGGCGCGGCCAGCTTGGAAGGCGTAATCTCCAGCGTGATCGCAGAGTAGTTCCGCGCCAGCACAACGCCGTTGCGATCGAGGATCAGGCCGCGGCTCGGTACGATCGGCACCACCGCGATGCGGTTATCCTCGGCCTTGGCAATGTAGTCGTTATGCTTGATGACCTGCAGCCAGATGAAGCGCGCCAGCAGCAGCGAAAAGCAAAAGAACACCAGCCCGCCCAGCACGGACAGTCGCACCCGGAAGCGGTGCAGGTCTTGCTCTGTATTCTTGAACTCGGTCATGCTCAGATCGGGCGGGTGTGGTCTTTGTCCACGGCGCGGCGCTGCGGCGCCAGCAACAGCATGGTCGCCAATGGCCACAACAGCGCTGCCACCACGCTTTCAATGAAAAAGAACCAGCCAGGGAATTTGCCGGCCACGATGAAGCGCACCACCATCTGCACGGTTTGCGCCAGCAACAGCAGCGGCAGCACGTGCAGGATCTGCGTCGTCACGCGGAACCACAGGATCCGGCGATGCAGCATGATGGCGAAATAGGACAGCAGCGTATAAGCCAGGGCATTCTCGCCCAGCAGCGAAGCGTCGTGCACGTCCATCAGGAGGCCGAGGAAGAACGCGGTGCCGATGCCGACCTTGCGCGGCTGGTGCACACCCCAGAACACCAGCGTCAGTGCCACGAAGTCCGGCGCCGCGAAGAAGCGGCCCCACGGCAGCATGTTGAGCAGCACCGCGCAGAACAGGCTGAAAAAAATGAACAGCGGGCTGACAGGCAGCAGGATGTATTGTGGACGGTTCATCGGGTTGCCTCCTTCGGCGCTTCTGCAGCTTCCGCCTTGACCTTTTCCTTGTCTTTCTTCTTCGACGGCTTGGCGGCCGGCTCTTCTTCCGGAGGGCGCGGCGGCATTTCCGGCAGCGACATCAGGATCAGCAGCGCGGTATTGCGCTCGGTACCGGCCAGTGGCGCGCACACCACGCGGCCGAAGGCGCCGCTGGCATTGCTCTCCACCTGCACCACGCGCGCCACGGCCAGACCGGCCGGATAGACGCCGTCGATGCCGGACGTAATCAGGATATCGCCGACCACCACGTCCGCTGTCGGCGCCATGAAGCGC
Organism: Pseudoduganella sp. R-34; assembly: GCF_049904655.1. NCBI lineage: Bacteria > Pseudomonadati > Pseudomonadota > Betaproteobacteria > Burkholderiales > Oxalobacteraceae > Pseudoduganella > Pseudoduganella sp. R-34. Next base: position 1,326,442 of record NZ_CP184572.1, on the reverse strand, counting down.
AAATCGAGGTTGCCCGACTGGCCGCGGCCAACCGCCACCGAACGCAGGCCGTTGCGCAGGATCTGCACCGGAATCGCCTGCTCCTTGTCGGTCAGCAGGGTCACTTCGGAAGTGAACGGGAACACGCGCGTCACCTGCCCCACCACGCCCTGGTTGTCGATCACCGGCAAGCCGGCAGACACGCCATGCTGGATGCCGCGGTTGAGGATCACCTTGCGCGTGAACACATCGCGCGCTTCGTAAAGGATTTCAGCCAGCTGCGACTTGCCCGGCACGCGCTGCTGCGCATCGAGCAGCTTGCGCAGCTGGTTGTTCTCAGCCTGGTAGAGCTGCGCCTGCTGCAAGGCCTGCGAAGCGGCGATCTGTTGCTGTTGCAGGACACTGACCTGCTTCTCCAGCTTCGACAGCGTGGAAAAGTAGTCGCCCATGCCGCTAATGGCATCGCGCGGCAGCAGTGCGATCTTCTGCAGGGGATAGAGGACAAAGCCGACGCCCTGCCGGACTGCCGTCAGCGCATTCACGCGTGAATCGGCCAGCAGCAGCGCAATCGAAATGCACGCGAACACCATCATCTTGAAACGGGCGGACGCGCCTTGCTTGAACAGTGGCGGTGGACTGTATTCCATGTCTTCCAATTGATAAGGGCAGCTTCCGCTGCCCTTTTACTCAACCTTACTCGTAGGAGAAGATGGACCCCAGCTGGTCCATGCGCTCCAGCGCCAGGCCGGAGCCGCGCACCACGCAGGTCAGAGGGTCTTCTGCCACCAGCACCGGCAGGCCGGTTTCTTCCATCAGCAGGCGGTCCAGGTCGCGCAGCAGGGCGCCGCCGCCGGTCAGCATCATGCCCTTTTCGGCGATGTCTGCACCCAGTTCCGGCGGGGTCTGCTCCAGCGCGTTCTTGACGGCGGAGACGATGTTGTTCAGCGGGTCGGTCAGCGCTTCCAGGATCTCGTTGGACGAGATGGTGAAGGAGCGCGGGATGCCTTCCGACAGGTTGCGGCCCTTGACTTCCATTTCCTTGACTTCGGAGCCTGGGAAAGCGGAACCGATGGCCTTCTTGATCGCTTCGGCGGTCTGTTCGCCGATCAGCATGCCGTAGTTGCGGCGGATGTAGTTGACGATCGCTTCGTCGAACTTGTCGCCGCCCACGCGCACGGAGCCCTTGTACACCATGCCGCCCAGCGAGATGATGCCCACTTCGGTGGTGCCGCCGCCGATGTCGACCACCATCGAGCCGGTCGCGTCGGACACTGGCAAGCCGGCGCCGATCGCCGCTGCCATTGGCTCTTCGATCAGGTACACCTGCGATGCGCCCGCGCCGAGGGCCGATTCACGGATCGCGCGGCGCTCCACCTGGGTCGAGCCGCAAGGCACGCAAATGATGATACGCGGCGATGGGCGGAAGAATTTGGAGTCGTGCACCATGCGGATGAACTGCTTCAGCATCTGCTCGGTGACGGTGAAGTCGGCGATCACGCCGTCTTTCATCGGGCGGATCGCCTCGATGTTGCCGGGTACCTTGCCCAGCATCTGTTTTGCTTCTTTACCAACGGCCTGGATCGTTTTCTTGCCGTTTGGACCACCTTCCTGGCGGATCGCTACGACGGAAGGCTCGTCCAGCACGATGCCGGAGCCGCGGACGTAAATCAGGGTGTTCGCCGTACCCAGGTCGATAGCCAGGTCAGACGAGATATAGCGACGTAAAAAACCAAACATGAGTGTCCTGTAGGGCGCTGTGCGCAAAATTCGTTATATGAGGTATCCGGTCAGATGCGGCCAGGCGGGTGTTCAGCACCAGCAGCGCATTAACCCGCGATTGTACCTTATAATCTACAGGTTATTTGCCCTAAATCCACTCTATTGTGCGAGCACGCAACCGTTGATTTATGCGGCGTTTGCCGCGATTTAACTGGTGATAGGCAATCAATCCAATAAATTACATTTTGACAATTCCATGTCCCTGACACTGAACGACGTTGAACGCATCGCCAAACTGGCCCAGTTGGAGATGGACGCTGAACATTCCGCCAATATGCTGGACAAGCTGAACGGCATTTTCGCGCTGGCCGAGCAGATGCAGGCCGTGGACACCGAGGGCGTCGCCCCGCTGTCCCACCCGCTGGCCAATGCCATGCAGGTTGCCCTGCGCTTGCGCGAAGACGTGGCAACCGAGCCGAATCGCCGCGAGGAATACCAGCAAGTGGCGCCGAAGACCGAAGATGGCCTGTACCTGGTGCCGAAGGTGATCGAATAAAACCGGTAAGGCGGTGTCAGACCCGCAGGGTCAGACATCCGGCCCGCAACTGCCGCGTATTGGTGTCTGACCCTGCGGGTCTGACACCGGTTTACTGGTTTAAAGAGGAAAACGAATGCACACCAAAACAATCAAAGAGCTGTCCGAGCTCCTGCAAAAAAAGGAAGTCAGCGCTGTCCAGCTGGCGACCCACTTCCTGGACCGAATTGAAAAAAGCGACCTGAACGCATTCCTGCACGTGGACCGCGCCCTGACGCTGGCCCAGGCCGAAGAAGCCGACAAGCGCATCGCAGCTGGCACCGCCACCCCGCTGACAGGCGTGCCGATCGCCCACAAGGACATTTTCGTCACCAAAGGCTGGCGCTCGACCGCCGGCTCGAAGATGCTGGCCAACTACGTCAGCCCGTTCGACGCCACCGTGGTGCAGAAATTCCAGGACGCCGGCATGGTCACCCTGGGCAAGCTGAACTGCGACGAATTCGCCATGGGCTCCTCGAACGAGAACTCGGCCTTCGGCGCAGTGAAAAACCCGTGGGACAAGTCTGCCGTTCCAGGCGGCTCCTCGGGCGGCTCCGCTGCCGCCGTCGCTGCACGCCTGGCCCCTGGCGTCACCGGCACCGACACCGGCGGCTCGATCCGCCAGCCTGCAGCCTTCTGCGGCATCACCGGCATCAAGCCAACCTATGGCCGCGCCTCGCGCTTCGGAATGATCGCTTTCGCCTCTTCGCTGGACCAGGCAGGCCCGATGGCGCAAACCGCGGAAGACTGCGCGCTGCTGCTGTCGGCAATGACCGGCTTCGACGAGCGCGATTCGACCAGCCTGTCCGCTGAACAAGGCAACGCTGCCGAAGACTTCACCCGCGACCTGGACAAGCCGCTGGCCGGCCTGCGCATCGGCGTGCCGAAGGAATACTTCGGCGAAGGCCTGGCTGCCGACGTCGAAAAGGCTGTGCGCGCCGCGCTGGCCAAGTTCGTGGAACTGGGCGCCACGCTGGTCGACATTTCGCTGCCGAACACCGCGCTGTCGATCCCTGCCTACTACATGATCGCCCCGGCGGAAGCCTCGTCCAACCTGTCGCGCTTTGACGGCGTGCGCTACGGCCACCGCGCCGAGGGCTACAAGGATTTGCAGGACATGTACAAGAAGAGCCGCGCCCAAGGCTTCGGCCCTGAAGTGCAGCGCCGTATCATGGTTGGCACCTACATCCTGTGCCACGGCTACTACGACGCCTACTACCTGAAAGCGCAGAAGATCCGCCGCAAGATCACGCAGGACTTCGCCAATGTGCTGGGCAGCCAGTGCGATGTGATCATGGGTCCAGTGGCACCGACCGTGGCCTGGGACCTGGGCTCGAAGGCAGACGATCCGGTAGCGAACTACCTGGCCGATATCTTCACCCTGTCCACCAGCCTGGCAGGCTTGCCTGGCATGTCCATCCCTTGCGGTTTCGGCGAAGGCGAGAAAAACGCCAACCGCCCGGTCGGCCTGCAAATCATCGGCAACTACTTCGCTGAAGCGAAGCTGCTGAATGTGGCCCACCAGTTCCAGCAAGCTACTGACTGGCATAAACGCGCGCCTTCTTCGATTTAAGGAAAAGAATATGGAATGGGAAGTCGTCATCGGTATTGAGAACCACGTACAGCTCACTACCGACTCCAAAATTTTCAGCGGCTCGCCGACCAAGTTCGGCGCCGAACCAAACACCCAGGCCAGCCCGGTCGACCTGGCGCTGCCAGGCGTGCTGCCAGTGATGAACAAGCAAGCCGTCGACCGTGCGATCCGCTTCGGCCTCGCCGTCGGCGCCAAAGTAGCCCCGCAGTCGATCTTCGCCCGCAAGAACTATTTCTACCCTGACCTGCCGAAGGGCTACCAGATCTCGCAGTTCGAAGATCCAGTCGTCCAGGGCGGCCAGCTGACCTTCGGCTTCGAGAAGGACGGCCAGTTCGTCACGCGCACCGTGAACTTGACCCGCGCTCACCTTGAAGAGGACGCAGGCAAGTCGCTGCACGAGGACTACCACGGCATGTCGGGCATCGACCTCAATCGCGCCGGCACCCCGCTGCTGGAGATTGTTTCCGAACCGGAGATCCGCTCCGCAGCCGAAGCAGTGGCTTACTGCAAGGCCCTGCACGGCCTCGTGATGTGGTTGGGCATCTGCGACGGCAATATGCAGGAAGGCTCGTTCCGCTGCGACATCAACGTGTCCGTGCGCCCGAAAGGCCAGAAGGAATTCGGCACCCGCTGCGAAATCAAGAACCTGAACTCTTTCCGCTTCATCGAAGAAGCCGTGCACGTGGAAGTCGCGCGCCAGATCGAACTGATCGAAGACGGCGGCAAGGTGGTGCAGGCGACCCGCCTGTACGATCCGGACAAGAAGGTCACCCGCGAAATGCGCACCAAGGAAGACGCGCAGGACTACCGCTACTTCCCTGACCCGGACCTGCCGCCGCTGACCATCGGCGCCGACTGGATCGAGCGTGTAAAGGCATCCATGCCGGAACTGCCGGCCGTGATGCGCGCGCGTTTCGTGGAAGAGTACAAGCTGCCGGAATACGATTCGCTGGTACTGACCGCCTCCAAGGGCATGGCCACCTATTTCGAGGCCGTGGTTGCTGCAGCAGGCAAGGAGAACGCCAAGGCCGCAGCGAACTGGCTGATGGGCGATGTGTCGTCGACCCTGAACCGCGAAGGCGTGGAGATCACTGAAGCGCCGGTACTGCCTGTGCAGCTGGCCGGCATGCTGAAGCGCATCGCCGACGGCACGATCTCCAACAAGATCGCGAAGGAAGTATTCGGCGCAATGTGGGAAGCCAAGTCGGAAGACCCGAACCTGGTCGATGCGATCATCGAGCAGAAAGGCCTGAAGCAGATTTCCGACACCGGCGCGCTGGAAGCAATCGTCAATGAGGTTATTGCCAACAACGAGAAGTCCGTTGAGCAGTACCGCGCGGGTAAGGAAGCGGCCATCAACGCGCTGATCGGCCAGGCGATGAAAGCCTCGAAAGGCAAGGCCAATCCGGCCCAGCTGACCGAGCTGCTGAAGAAGAAGCTGGCTTCTTAAACCCTGTAAACCTGGGCCTGACCCGCAGGGTCAGACCCCGTCTGCGGCACAGCCAGGGGTTGCGGTTGTGCGATTTTGATCTTCGACAAAAGTCAAAGGACTAGAACCAACACCGCGGCCGCGAGATCATACAGGGTCAGACACTTGTGTCTGACCCTGGTTTACCGGTTTTGGCAGGTGCCCGCACATCCAGCGAAGAATATCCGCAAAGATCTCCTCGCGATTCACCTCATTGAAATTCTCGTGATAGTTCTCATGCTGTACATGGCACTCCAGCAGCTTGGGATCAATCATCGCCAGCAGGTCCAAGGTAGCCTTCGGATCAGCCAGTTTGTCATCCCCAGCAACGACCGCGTATAAAGGCCAGCGCCAGGTCGGCATCTTCTCCGCCAGACCTTTCTGCGCGCCCTGCAGCGCCACGCCGAACCGCACCGTGCACTCGCGCGCCCGCACATCGTCCGCCTCGTCGCGATGATGGCGCGCCGTAATCGTCGGATCATGCGTCAGCACATCGGTCAGCGACGCCATCGGCACCTTCATGGTCGGCGCCAGCGCCGCCAGCAAGCCGGACAGCTTCTCCAGCACCGCCGGCACCTTGATCGCATTCACGTAATAAGGCGACGACAGCACAAAGCCCTTCACCAGCGGATCACGCTCAAGCCTCTCCAGCCCGAAGCGCGTCGCAATCAGCGCTCCCATCGAATGCCCCATGATAAACACCGGCACGCCCGGGTAATGCTGCTTGACCCAATGCAGGAACAGTTCCACTTCCTCGATAAATACCCCGAAGTCCGGAATATCCACCCGGCGCGCATTCTCATGTCCGCACAGGTCGAACGCCACGGTAGCAAAACGGTGCTGCTTGAAATACAGCGCCGGCGTCACATAGTCGCCCGCATGCGCAAGTCCGCCGTGGATGGCCAGCAGCACGCCGGCCGCAGGCTTTTCGGGCTCCCAGATATGGATCTTGCGTTCGGCGCCATTGCGCCCCTTGAATGTGGCGAAGCGGTCTTCGGCGAATCGGTTCATGCGGTCACGAGGAAATGCTCAGCGCGATGCCCATCTCCAGCAACAGCGAGAGGTCGGCCAGCGTGAAATCAAGGGTGGAAGCGCCCTGGTTGGGCGCGGCGGGGGCGAAAGCAACGCGCAATTCAGCCTGGATCGGCGCCACATCGAAAGTGATGCCGCGCGCCTGGCATTCGTGCAGGTAGGCGCGCACCTTGCGCATCAGGCCGTCCGGATCGGGGTCGGTGCCCAGCGTGGCATAAAAGCCGTGGTCAAGGCGGGTACGGCCGGTCGGGCTGGTGTCGCCCTTCTTCCAGTCGCTTTCGGGCTCGCTGGGGAGCCCGTCCCGCACGTCTGCGACCGCGCTTTCGTCGCCGTACACCTTGAGCGTTGCGATGTTCATTACTTTCCTCGATCTAAATGTTGTAAGGAAGCAATCACAGTCTAGCACAACGCCCGGCTGGCGCCAGCGCGGCTTATTCCACGCCGTACTTGCTGCGGTATGCGGCTACCGCGTCCTTGTACTGTGCAAGCGACGGATCGGCCGACAGGTAGGCAAACAGGTCGGACAGGTTGCCGATCGAGATCACCGGGATGCCATAGTTCTTGCTCACTTCCTGCACCGCCGACAGCTCGGACATCTGGCCATCCTTGCCGCCGCGCTCCATGCGGTCGAGCGCGATCAGCACGGCGCAAGGCTCGGCGCCAGCGTTGCGGATCATCTCCACGGATTCGCGCACCGAAGTGCCGGCCGAGATCACATCGTCAATGATGACAACCTTGCCAGTCAGCTTGGCGCCCACCAGGGTGCCGCCTTCGCCGTGGTCCTTGGCTTCCTTGCGGTTGTAGGCGAAGGAGGTGTTGCGGCCTTTGCCTGCCAGCGCCATCGAGGTCGCGGAGGCCAGGGTGATGCCCTTGTAGGCCGGGCCGAACAGCATGTCGAATTCAACGCCGGAGTCCAGCAGGGTCTGGGCGTAGAAGTCGGCCAGGCGGGCCAAGGTCGCGCCGTCATGGAACAGGCCGGCGTTGAAGAAATAGGGCGATTGCCGCCCTGCTTTGGTCGTAAACTCGCCGAATTTCAGCACTCCCGCCTGTACGGAAAACGCGATAAACTCTTGCCTCAAATTGCTCATAGTGCACCCATCTCTGTTCAAAGTGCCGATATTTTAACCGGAACACCTATGCCAAAAATCATTTCCGCAAACCTGAACGGTATCCGCTCCGCCGCCAAGAAGGGCTTTTTCAACTGGATGGGGACGATCGACGCCGACATCATCTGCGTGCAGGAATTGAAGGCGCAGGCGCCGGACATGACCGAGGAATTCCTCAACCCGCACGGCTACCACGGCCACTTCCACTACGCGGAAAAGAAAGGCTATTCCGGCACCGGCATCTACAGCAAGGTGGCGCCTGACCGGGTGATGATCGGCTTCGGCAGCCCCGAGTTCGATGCCGAAGGCCGCTACGTGCGCGCCGACTTTGGCAACCTGACCGTTATTTCGGTGTACTGCCCGTCCGGCTCTTCGTCGGAAGAGCGCCAGCTCGCCAAGTTCCGCTTCATGGACCTGTTCCTGCCTCACCTGCAGCAGTTGCGCGCCGAAGGCCGCGAGTTCGTGATCTGCGGCGACTGGAACATCGCCCACAAAGAGATCGACCTGAAAAACTGGAAGGGCAACCTGAAGAACTCCGGCTTCCTGCCCGAAGAACGCGCCTGGATGACCAGGCTGTTCGACGAAGTCGGCTACGTCGACGTGCACCGCGGCCTCGACCAGCGCCCCGAGCAATACACCTGGTGGTCCAACCGCGGCCAGGCCTACGCCAAGAATGTGGGCTGGCGCATCGACTACCACGTCGCCACCCCTGGCATCGCATCCAAGGCGCATACCGTGTCGGTCTACAAGGACGAAAAGTTCTCCGACCATGCACCTCTGATCATCGAGTACCACGCCTGATGCGACGCTCGCTAGCCGCTTTGCTGCTCACTTGCGCCGGCACTGCCGGCGCGGCCGATACGGCTGTCATCATCGACAGCACCCGGTCATTCGTGCCGAATTCCATTCCGCGCAATGCGGCCTGGCTGGGACTGTTCTGCCGGAAGCTGGAATGCGAACTGCGCCCCGTCGGCGTTGATGTCGGCACAGGCAGAGCCAAGAATATCCTGGACGAAGATGAAAGCCTGGACAGCGTCGCCATCGACGGCAAGCCGCGCGCGGTATTCGCCAACCTGCCGCTCAAGCCCGGCAAGGTCGTCACCTGGCACGCGATGAACGACGAGCAGTATTTCGGCAGCCCCCAGTACGAAAGTTGCGCAAGCTGGGTAAATGGAGCTTGCCCGGAGGAGCGCAGCCGCTGGTGCTGTCCTGGGTGAAAACGGCCGAAGGACGCAAGCGCTACCACCTTACCGGCGACTCCGCCAAACAGTTCCTGTTCGCCGTTGACGCGCTTGGCCATTACGAAGGCGACACCACGCCCGTCGTCTACTGGGCCGGCGACCTGGATGGCGACGGCAAGGGCGACCTGCTGCTGGCCATCCCCGACGACAATTGCGGCTACGACGAACGTCTTTACCTCTCCTCCGGCACAGGAGAGGGCAGCTTGCTGCGCAAGGCCGCGCACACCAGCGGCCGCGAACCCGCCTGCGGGTGCTGAACAGCGGCCGGCTACAGTTTGATTTCCAGCGCAAAGGTGTAGCTTGGACGCGTTTTCTTCGCCACCTCGAGCATCGCCCCATCCTCCGAAGTAGTGGTGCGCCCCGACCACTGCGAGGCAGCGTTGGTGGCGCCCAGGCGCAGGCTGGCCTGCGGGTTCAGCGTCCACTGCGCATACAGGTCGATGGCCCGGCTGCGGGTCAACGCCAGCGCCTGCGACATGGTCTGCTGCGTGACATAGCCGGGCGTATAAGACAGGTTGGCGCCCACTGCCAGCGGCAGGCTGCGCGCCCGGTAATCGAAGCCGAAAGTGCCGGACCAGGGCTGCTGGCCATCCAGCCGGCTGTTGGGCAAAGGCACCGCATTCACCTTGCTCTTGTAAAAGTTCAGGCTGCCCCTGAGCTCGAGGCGCGTCTTCGGATCGATCCATCCGGGCAGCAATTGCGCCGCCGGGCCTTTCAACTCCAGCTCGACGCCGCTGCTGCTGGCGCGCGACAGGTTCACGGGCCGGCTGACCCAGCGCGGCACGCTGGCCCAGTCGGGATCTTCCAGCGTGGTGACATTGCGTACCAGGTCTTTCACCCGGCGGTGGAACACGCCAATGCTGAACAAGCCTCCTCCGTTGAAGTAGTGTTCGTAGGCCAGGTCCAGGCCGCTTGCCAGTTCTGGCCGCAGCAAGGGATTGCCGACCCGGTCGGCAGCCACCGAATCGTTGCCCTGGCTCGGCAATGGGTAGATGCTGCTCAGGGTGGGCCGCGCCAGCATGGCATACAGGTCCGGCGCCTTGTAGCTGCGCGTCAGGCTGGCGCGCAGCACGTCGCGTCCCTTGGCATCGGGCTTGAAATTGATGTGCAATAAAGGCGACAGCACCGCACTGTGGTTGCGTACCGGACGCTCCAGCGTGTCGCTGCGGGTGGTGATCGCTTCGCGCCGTATGCCGCCGTACAGCAGCCACTGTTCGGACAGTTCCCACTCGTCCTGCAGGTACCAGGCTTGCCGCCTGATGCGGGCTGACAGCGGCAAGCCGTCGATCCCCGGCAACTGGTCGGCCCCGAGCACGGTGATGCGGCGCTCATCGTCGCGGCGCCTGGTCTCCAGTTCCCAGCCGGCCGACAGCCGGTGCTGCTCCCCCACCAGCTGGCCGACCTTGCCCGACTGGGTGAAACTGCGGTCGCGGCTGTCGCCCACGCTGCGGCGGTAGGGCTGGCCCGCGCGGAAAGTCTGGTTGTCGAAATCATTGGCAGCCTCGCCACCGGTAAATTTCAGCTCCAGCTTGCGGTCGGCAGCAAAACGCCGCTGCCACTGGCCGCTGAGGCGATGGTTGCGGGAACTGCCCGAATTCCGGCTGGGGTCCTCGAACAGCGCCGGCGAACTGGCCGCCAGGTTATCGAACTGCACCTTGCTGTGCCAGTCGGAGCGCTGCAGCAAGGCTTGCAGGTTCAGGCCCTGCTCTTCGTCGATGCGCCAGTTCAGCTGCGGCGAGGTGTTGACGCTGTGGCCCCACATATCTTGGGCGGCCAGCTGGCGCGCGAAGCCGGTGTCGGCGCCGGCTTGCGGCACCAGCCGGCTGGCCCGCATGTCGGCCCGGCCATGGTATTCGTAGGCCGACAGCGGCAGCGAATAGGACAGGTCGCCGGCCCGCGCGCTATACAGGGCGCTGGCATTGGGCGTGGGATGCTCGACACCGTAGGCCATGCCGATGCGCACGCTTTGCTGGACTTTTTTCGGCACGCTGCGCAGCACGATATTGATGCTGCCGGCCATGGACTGCGCACTCTGGTCGGCGGTGGCGGCCTTCTGGATGTCGATGCGCTCCACCTGCGCCGGGTTGAGCTGCTCCAGCGAGAAGCCGTTGGGCGCCGGCTCGCCATTGAGCAGGATCTGGGTATAGCCGGCGCCCAGGCCGCGCAGGCGCGGCTGGCCGTTCTGGATATCCACGCCGGGCAGGCGGCGCACCACCTCATTCAGGCTGTTGTCGCCGAACTTGTCGATCTCCTCGCGGCCAAAAGTCTGCCTGGCCACCGTAGCGTTGCGGCGCAGGTCAAGGTCGCTTTGCGGGCGGGTCTTGACTTCCACCCGGTACATCTTGGTGTCAAACGCCGAACGCGAATTGGGATCGGCGCCGAGCGGCACCTCCTGCGCAGCGGCTGTGCCCAGCTGGCACAGCATGGCCATGCCCACTGCCGCGGCAATGGGCTTCTTGTCGAAATTCGTCATGGAGCGGTACTTGGAATTGGTCGCCACAGTGTAGGGGCGGCGCCGCTGCCGGCGCCACTGGCAGATCTGCTAGTTCAGCAAGGTGGTGCGCGCCAGGCCAAGCGATTCCATCGACGCTTCGATGTCGACGTAGATGGCGACCGCGCTCTCGCGCCCCATGGTGAGGGGAGCGCCAAGGCGGCGGGTGACCAGGCCGGCGCGGCGCAGCATGCGCTCGATCGCCGTGGCCGTCACGGTGACATACTGGGACACGCCGTGCCGGTGGCCGTAGCGGATGATCTCGGCGATCGACTGCATGGTCATGGCGGAAAATCCGAAGCTCGATACGCCGTCGGCCTCGACCGCGAAGCGGCTCAGCTCCCAGACCTGCGGGTCTTCCGGCGCCGGCTGGCCATGCAGGAACTCCGGGAAGGTGTCCTTCAGCATATACGGACCTGTGGTCGGCAGCAGGCGCCAGCAGCCGCGCAGCATGCCGCCCTCCTCGCGCATCATCATGTAGTAAGGGTCCATCGCATCGTAGCCGTCGATTTCCATGCCGCTCAGGACCGGCACCTTCCAGCCCATGCGCTCGCTGAATACCTTGGCGCGCAGGCGGTGCATGGCAAACAGGTCCGACTGCAGGAAGGCGTTGCGTTCCGCGATTTCGATGTTCAGCTGCATGATGGCTCCTTGTGGTGGGATCGAAGAGCCTTCATTTTTATGCACCATGCATACGGCGGGAACTAGCAGATCTGCTAGCTCGACGGCGCGGCCGCCGGTGCTAAGCTTGAACCCCGATCCCTTCAGGAACATCACCCCTATGAGCCGAATTCCCGCGCGGCTGGCAAGGCGCGCCGTCAGTGAGCAATTGCGCTGGCTGCGTTTATCCCGGCGCGAAACCCAAGGCGAGTTCTGGGCCCAGTTCGGCGTCACCCAGTCGCAAGGCAGCCGCATCGAACAAGGCAGTTGGGTGCCAGCCCCGCTGGCGATCCTGCTGTCGCTCTACCTGGACATGCACATCAGCGAAATCGACCTGGCAGCCGCGCGCCGCCGCGCCGCCTTATTCGGGCGTGACCAGGCCGGCCGCGATGGATTTGACAATGGCCTGCTGGCGCGTGCTGACATCGAACTTGCGCATGATGTTCGCAAGGTGGAAGTTGACGGTGGCTTCCGAGCGGCCCAGGATGCGTGACACTTCCCACGATGACTTGCCGGCCGCCACCCACTTCAGGCATTCGAGCTCGCGCGCCGTCAGCTTGACCGCCGGCGCCGGCGCGCCCTTGGCCGACGTGAACTTGCGCGCCGATTCCTGGGCGTAGTCGCGGATCAGGGACAGGCTGGCCAGCGTATCGAGCTGGCCGGCGCCGGCCGTGCGCTGCTGCTGGTCGCTGACGAAACTCAGCATGCCGAATTCGCCGGAGCGTCCGTGCACCGGCAGGGTCACGCCTGAGCGCAAGCCATAACTGGCCGCCTGCTCGTAGAACTGCTGCTGGCGCTCGCCCTGGAAACTGGCCGGCTGCCAGATGATGGGCAAGCCGCTGCCAAGGCAATGGCTGACCGTCGGATCCACCGCATGCAGCTGCAGCTTGTCGTAGGCGGCGCGCCATTCGCTTGGGTAATTGCTCACAAGAAAAGCCGATTCCAGCGGCTGCGCCTTGTTGGGCACCACGCCGAACAAGGAATATTCAAAACCCAGTTGGGCTGCAAGCTCAGCCAGGGCTTGCGCCCATTGCGTATCGCTTTGCGCCTCCATCAACGTGTGCAGTTGGTCCAGTTCCAGCACCTTGCCTCCCCTTCGTCCGCACCCAGCTTGCCAATTGAAAATAGAGATTATTATTTAAGCAATACCAACATTCAATCACCAATGTAGCTTTTTGTCAACGAACCGAGGGAACTAGCAGATCTGCTAGTTCCCGCCGTATGCGACGCGCATAAAAATGGTCCTGTCACTTCAACCAAAGGAGCCAGAGATGCCGCTGCAAATCGAAATCGCCGCCCGCCGTGCCTTTCCGAAATCGACCCTGGTCGCCATGCACCAGATGCGTGCCCGCGCCTTCCGCGAACGCCGCGGCTGGGATGTCTCCGTGCTGGGGGGCATGGAGATCGACGGCTTCGACGCCATCGATCCCCACTACATGCTGTTGCGCGAAGAAGGCGGCCTGCTGTGCGGCTGCTGGCGCCTGCTGCCGACCGATGGCCCGTATATGTTGAAGGATGTGTTTGCCGAGCTGCTGGGCGGCCAGGCGGCGCCGAACGATCCGCAGGTCTGGGAGCTCAGCCGTTTCGTGATGGAGGGAGAAGGTGCGGCGGGCTTCGGCTTTTCCGCGCATACGCTGCAGTCGATCCGCGAGGTCATCGCCTTTGGCGAGCGCCAGGGCATCGCACAGTATGTGACGGTGACCACCACGGCCGTCGAGCGCATGCTGCGCCAGGCCGGCCTGGTGCTGCGCCGTTTCGCCCCGCCGCGCGAGGTCGGGGTCGAAACGGCAGTGGCCTTATGGGTTGACGTTGCCGCTTCCCTGCGCGCGCTGCGCCAGCATTGAAGGACGAAAGTCGCCCGCCTTCACCACGGCCAGGCTGTCCGCTGCCGGCAGCCGCGCCGCCGCCTGGTTGACTTCATCCAGTGCCAGCCCGGCCACGCGCGCTTCCAGCGCCCGGTCGAATTCCAGGGTGCGTCCCAGCGACAGGTATTCCGACAGCATGCCGGCCAGGCCCGCATCCGCATTGCGCGCCACCTGGCGGGCCTGGGCCCAGGCGAGCTTGGCGGCGTCCAGTTCGGCCTGCGTGAAGCCCTGCCGCGCCGCGCGGCCCAGTTCTTCCAGCAAGGCCACTTCCACCTTGCCGCTGTTTTGCGGCGCACTGCTGGCCGTCGCCAGCCATAGCGCGGCGCCGTCGCGCGCCGGCACCAGCAGCTGCGACCCGACCGTGTAGGACAGGCCCTCCGCGTGGCGCAGGCGGTCGGCCAGGCGGCTGCGCATGACGCCGCCGCCCAGCATATAGTTGGCTATCAGCATGGCCGGGAATGCCGCATCGTCATCGCGCATGGCCAAGGGATAGGCCGCCATCACTACGCTGCTGGCCTTGTCCGGCGTGTCGATCTGGCGCCGCGCACCGGGCGCCGCCTGGTAGGCGCGCGCCATCCTGGCGTAAGGCTGGGCCGAGCGCCAGTTGCCGAACAGCGCCGCCAGCTGCTCCTTCAGCTGCGCCGCATCAAAGTCGCCCACTGCCGCCAGCGTCGCATCCTGCGCGCCGTACAACTGGCGGTGGAACGCGCGCACCTGCTCCAGCGTGACGGCCTTCTGCGCCGCCGCGCTGTCCGGCAGGGCCGGCGTGTGCAGCGGGTGGCCCGGCGGGAAGGGATTGAGCAGGCGCTGGAAGGCATTGGCTGCCAGGGCTTGCGGTTCGCTTGCGGCCTGCTCGGTACGCGCCACGCGTTCGCGCTGGTACTGCAGGAATTCCTGCTCGGGGTAGGCCGGCCGCTGCAACTGCTCGGCCACCAGCGCCAATACGGCCGGCAGGTGCTCGCGCACGGTCTGCACGGACACGCTGGCGCTGTCGGCGCCGCCCTGGAAGCTCACGGTCGCCTGCAAGGCATCCAGCGCGTCGCGCAACTGCTGGCGCGAAGTCGACTGGGTGCCCATGGCCAGCAAGGCAGCCGCGAACGGTCCGACCTCGCTCTTGCCATGCAGGCTGGCTTCGCTGCCCAGGCGCAGCTTCAGCGCGAGGTGCACCGTGCCGCCCTTGCTGGCTTTGGCCAACAGCGCCACCTGCATGCCGTTCGCCAGCGCCAGCCGCTCCACCCGGGCTTCGATGGCAGCCGGGCTGGCCTCGAACGCTTCCCCCTGGCGCACGGCAGCGCGCCCGTGGTAGTGCTCGAGCGCCGCTTCCAGCGCGGCACTGGCAGGCACTTGGACCCGCTCCGGCTGTTCGGTGGGAATGAAGCGGCCCAGCGTCCGGTTGCTGGGCCTGAAGTATTTCTCTGCCACCGCCTGCACCGCAGCGGCATCGACCCTGGCGATGCGGTCGCGCTGCAGGAAGAACAGGCGCCAGTCGCCGGCTGCCAAGGCATCGGTCAAGGCCAGCGACAGGCGCGCACTGTCGGCCGATGTCTGCTCGAAACCTTTCAGCAATTGCTGGCGCGCGCGCGCCACCTCGGCTGCCGTCACGGGCCGCTCGCGCATGCCTTCCAGCACGCGCAGCAGCGCCTCCTGGGCCGGCTCGAGGGCGGCATCCTTGGCCACCACCGCCCCGAGCTGCAGGAAGCCGGGCTCGCGCGTCGTGCTGTCCACCAGCTGCAGCCTGGTGGCCAGGCCGCCGGCCACCAGTGCCTGGTGCAGGCGGCCGCCCGGCGCGTCGGCCAGGATGCGCAGCAAGACTTCCAGCGCAGCCCCGTCGCCGTGGCCGGCCGGCGCGATGTGGTAGCCGGCGCTGACCAGCTGCACGCCGCCGCTGCGCCGCACTGTCACGCTGCGCTCGCCGTCCTGGGCCGGTTCCACCGTATAAGTGGCAGGCAGGGTGCGGGCCGGGCGCGGGATCGCGCCAAACGCCGCCCGCACCTGCTGCAACGCGGCCTTTTCCTCGAACTGCCCGGCCACCACCAGCACCGCATTGTCCGGTTGGTAGTAGCGCTGGTAGAAGGCGCGCAGGCGCTCGATGTCGACCTGTTCGATATCGGAGCGGGCGCCGATTGCCGCCTTGCCATAGTTATGCCAGTCGTAGGCCACGGCCCGCACCCGTTCGCCGGTAACCCGCAACGGGTCGCTCTCGGCCAGTTCGAATTCGTTGCGTACCACCGTCATTTCCCCCTTGCCGGTGTGCGGGTTCCACAGGTCGTCGCGGGCGATGGCGGCACCGCTCATGCGGTCCGCTTCCAGTTCCAGCATGCGCGCCAGGTTGCTGCCGCCGGCGGGAAACGTGGCGTGGTAGCTGGTGCGGTCGTACCAGGTGCTGCCATTGAAGCGGGCGCCCATGCCGTTCAGCAGTTGCAGAGGCGTCGGCACGCCGTCCTTGCCGCTGAACTTCTGCGAAGGCCGGAACAGCAAGTGTTCCAGCAGATGGGCCATGCCGGTTTCGCCGTAGTTTTCATGGCGCGAACCTACCTGGTAGACGATATTGGTGGTCACGGTCGGCCGCGACGGATCCGGCGCCAGCAGCACCCGCAAGCCATTCTCCAGGCGGTATTCGGTAATGCCCTCGATCGAGGCGCCCGGCTGCACGCCCGGCGCGGCGCCGGCCGGCGCCTGCAGGCCGGCAGCAAGGGTGAGGATGGCGATCAGCTTCATGGCGTCCTTTCAGGGTCAGGCGGCTTCACGGCTGAACTGCATGCCGGCCGCGGCTTCCAGGTGCACCACGGCGTCGGCGCGCTCGACGGTGCTCATGCGGTGCGCCACCACCAGCGTGGTGCGGTTGGCCGTCAGGCGCTCCAGCGCCGCATGGATCAGGGCATCGGTCTCGCCATCGACAGCGGAGGTGGCCTCGTCCAGGATCAGGATCGGCGCATCGCGCAGCAGCGCACGGGCGATGGCAATGCGCTGCCGCTGGCCGCCGCTGAGCTGCACGCCGCGCTCGCCGACTGCCGTGTCATAGCCATCCTTCAGGCCGCGGATGAAGTCGTGTGCGTTGGCGTCGCGCGCCGCCTGCTCCACCTCGGCATCGGTGGCATCCGGCCGGCCATAGCGGATGTTTTCGCGTACCGAACTGGAGAACAGGAACACGTCCTGCGACACCATCGAAATGGCCGAGCGCAGCGACGCCAGCGAATATTGCGTGATGTCGATGCCGTTGATGCAGATGGTGCCGGAGGTTGGCGCATAAAAGCGCGGCAGCAGGCCCAGCAGCGACGATTTGCCGATGCCGCTGCGGCCATGCAGCGCCACCGTCTGTCCCGGCAGGGCGCGGAAGCTCACCTTCTCCAGCACCGGCACCGAATCGTGGTAGCGGAAACTCACGTCCTTGAACTCGATGGTGGCGCGGCGCGCGGTAAACTGCTGGCCCTGCCAAGGGTCTTCCGTTTCGGCCGGCTCGGCCAGCAGTTCGAACACCCTGGCCGAGGCGCCCAGCGACTGGTTGATCGTGGAATACTGCTGCGCCAGCACGGTAATGCTCTGGTTGACGCCCTGCGAATACAGGAAGAAGGCCACCAGCGAACCAACCGTCATGCGGCTGGCCAGCACCTCGGTGGCGCCATACCAGAACAGGACGATGGTCGAGACCACGGTCAGCAGGGTCACGATCGCCATATAGCTGGCATCGGCGCGCCGGCCCTTGCCGGCCATCTCCAGGTGGCCGTCCATCTGGTCGGCAAAGCGCGCCACGTCGCGTCCGTCGGCGCCGAAGATGCGCACCACATGCGTGCCTGCCACGGTTTCCTGGGCATACGCCACTGCGCCCGACAACGATGCCTTGATCTGCGCCGAGACCTGACGGAAATACGGGCCGTACAGGTTGGCCACCACCGTGGTGGCCGGGCACAGCGCCAGCACCACCAGTCCGAGCCGCCAGTTCATGTACAGCATCACCACGCTGGCGCCCACCAGCTGGGCCAGGTTGATGGTGCCGTTGACGGTCAGGTTGGTGACCACGTTGCGGATTTCCGGGGCGTCGCTGTACAGGCGCGAGATGAATTCGCCGATCCGGTTGCGGTGGTGGTAAGCGATCGGCAGCCGCTGGTAATGCCGCAGCAGGGCAACCCGGATGTCGTTGGTGATCTTGTCGCCCGTCAGCTGCAACAGGTACTGGCCCCAGAACGCCAGGCCGGCACGCAGCACGAACACCCCGACCAGCAAGATCGACAGCACGTGCAGGCCGGAGCGGTCTTGCGTGGTCACCAGCTGGTCGAACAGGTGCCGGATGCCAAGCGGCAGCGTGAGCTGGATGGCGCCCGCCAGCAGGATGAGTAGCAGGCTCAGCATAATGCGCCCGGCAAAGCGCCGGCCAAAGGGCAGCATCTGTTTCAGGGTCGCCATCACGCCGGGCGCTTGCTCAGTCTTGATATCCATGATTGTCTTCCGAAAAGCTGGCAGGCCGTCCAGCGGCCTGCGGTTGAGGGATTAACGGTCTTCTGCAGGCCAGCCGGGCAGCAGGCTGTCCACCATCAGCGATGGGCCGCAGCGCGTCAGGTGACGGTGCAGGACCAGCGCGGTGCCGGCGCTGCCGGTGCCGAAATCGCAGCTGATGCGGCCCAGCGATTCGCCGGGGAAGGCTGTGCCAGCCTCTTCTTCCAGGGCGTACAGCATGACGCCCGAGAACAGGCGCGCCACGCTGCTTTCGGCCTGCTCGCGCCAGCGTTCGAAGCGCGTCAGGTCCAGGAACAGCTCGGCAATGCCGGCCAGGCCGAAGAAGTAGCCCGGGTAGATCGCATACTTGCGGTCGGCATCGATAATGGCGCGGTCGATGATGGCGGCATACTCTTCCTTGCCGGTGACGTGCCAGTAGCGCAGCAAGGTGCGGGCAATGCCCGAACTGCCCCAGCGCCAGTACGGCGTCAGCGAGGGCGTGGTGTCGCGCGCCAACCAGCTCAGGCCGCCATCTTCATTGCCGACGCCGCCGGCGATGACCCAGGCCAGCCCTTCCTCGCCCGCCAGCAGGAAGTCGGCGCGCCCGGTGGCCAGATGCAGGTACAGCAGGAAGGCGCTGATGCCGGCCGCCCCGTGCGCATAGCTGGCGGACAGGCCAAGCGGGGTGCGCCAGGCGCACTGCCCTTCTGCCATGGCCTCGCGGCTTTGCAGCAGGTATTCGCCGGCGCTCACCGCTGCCGCCAGGTACTGCGGCTCGCGGAAGTGTTCGAAGAAACGCAGCTGCGTCATGCCCCAGCCGGCGGCGCCATGGTAGACGTCGGCACTTTGCTTGAGGTAAGGATGCTGTTCAGCCAGCGCCAGGGTGGCGCGCGCCCGCTCTTCCTCGCCCAGTTCCAGCCAGAACCAGGCAATGCCGCTCAGGCCGCTGTACAGGCCGGGCGAGTAAGCGTCGCGCTTGAGCGGAATGCGCTTGATCCAGTCCAGGACCGCGCTGTCCACCCTGCCGCGCACGCGGTGCTGCACCAGGGCGATGCCGCAGGCGCCATGCGCCAGGCTGAGCGGGTTGGAGGAAAACACTTCCGGATCGGCCGGGAACAGGCGGTCATAGCGCTCGAAGTCGGCGGTGGAATCGATATAGCGCATCATCTGCTCGAGCATGGCGTGCGCGCCTGCCGTGCTGAAGGCATCGCTGCGGATCACCGGCGCCGGCAGGCTGTACGGCTCGGCCAGCGCCTGCGCCACTTCCGCCAGCGCCGGCCGCTGGTCGCGCGGCGACATCAAGCCCTCGATCACCTGGCGCAGGCGCGCGGGCAAGCCGAAGTCGGCGCTCATGGCGTCGAGGAAGCGCTTATGGGCGCTGCGGTCCAGGGTCAACAGCATATTCATGGGGAACAGGCCGGCCATCATCAGCGCGCCCAGCGCGTACAGGTCGTCATCCGACGAGGTGACGCCGCGCGAGCCGAATTCGTCCGGCGAGAAGCCGGGCGTGAACAAGTGGGCGGCCAGGTCGACCTGGGCTTCGTGCGCCCCTTCGAAGTCGATCAGGCGCACCTTGATGGCGTCGCTGTCCGGCTGTGCGCTGATCATCACATTGGCCATCGACAGGTCGCCGAATACGATGTGGCGACGATGCAGTTCCTGCACGATGGCCGTCAGCTGGCGGAATACTTCGCAAAAGCGCGTGAAGAATTTCTGGCCGGCGTCCGGCTCCGGCCGCGTGCGCAGGCTGAGCGACACCGCGCCCATATAGCTGCGGAAGTCGCGCGCGCCGTCGAGATAGGTTTCAACCAGGTAGGCGTGCTCCCAGTCGAAGAAGAAGTCCACCGTCTGCGGCGCGATATCGAGCCCGTTCAGGCAGCTCAGGATGCGGTGCTCTTTTTTCAGCAACTGCACCGCGTCCAGGCCGCGCGTCGAGACATTGGTGAAGGGGCGTGCTTCCTTGATCACCACGCGCTGCCCGTCGACGCGGTCGGTGGCCAGGTAAACGCCGCCGGAATTGCTGTAGGCCAGCACGGAGTCGATCTTGTAGCGGCCCTTCTTCAGCGTACCTTCTTCGCCGCCGTCCTGCATGTGCTGGTCCTGCTGGAACGGATCGACCACGCCTGCCGGCAGGTTGAAGAATGGCGTGCGCTCATCGCGCACATAGTTGCCGTCCTGGTCGAGGATGACGTGGGTCTTGCTGCCGTCGGTGCCGATGCGGCGCGTGCTGCGCAGGCCGCCGTAGCGGTAGTACACCACCTTGCTGTCCTTGTAGCGGCGATCGGACAGTATGTAGGGGCCGTGGAAGCCGATGGTAGCCTGGTGCAGCGCTTCGAGCAGGCGCTCGCATTGCTCGGCGTCCTTGGGATAGATGGCCATGAACTTGCCTGCCGCGCCGCGCGACCAGCGCTTGCCAAGCGACAGGCTCAGCAGCATTTTGTCGGCGACGAACTTGAACGGCACATTCTCCTGGACCAGGATGGCGGCGGCAGTATTCAGGATCGCCGGTGCGTGCGCGGGAGTGGCCGACAGGTGGATTTTCCAGCCCTGGTCGGGGTACTGGTATTGCGGCGGCATGCAGTGCATCCACAGCTCGTGACGCTGCATGACCCAGTCCTGCGGCAGGCGGCGCTTCAGGCCAAGGCAGAAGTCGTCGTGCTGCGCCTGGTAGCGTGTCAGCGTTTCATAGTATCTCTTGTCCGCCAGCGAATAAATGAATTTGTCCTTGATTACGAATTCTGACATGTTGTGCCTACCAAGCTGAAGATGATTGGGAAGAGGAAAATGCTATCGGCGGCCTCGCGCCGCCTTGCCGGGATTGCTCAGAGTGCGATGAATTCTTCGCCCATGAAGCAGGCGCATTCGCTCGGGGTCGAGCAGGCGCAGCACTGATTGCTGCTGGTGCTGCTGGAGTCTTCGTCGAGACCTGTTTTGATCGACAAGCCCTGGAGGTTGAGGATGCGGGACATGGTTCTCTCCTGTATGGCGCAGACAGCGGCGCGACGTCCGCGCCACTGCCTGCCGGTGGTCGACGCTTGCCTTAGATGGCAACCACTTCGTCGCCCATGAAGCACAGGGCAGCGCTGGCGGTCGAGCATGCGCAGCCGTTGCCGCTGGAGGTGCTGCCGCCGTCTTCGTCGATTGGGCGATAGGAGGTCATGGCTTGCAGGTTCAGGATACGGGTCATTTTATTTCTCCATAAAGTTAATAGTGGTTTGGTTTGCTGCTGTCGCTACGTTGTGTGTGTCGACGGAATGAAGTTTATGGAGATGGCGCTTCGCCGATAACTAGCAGGAATATGGGGTTGACAGGTCCGGCAGGCGCTAGTAAATGCGCGTACGCGAGCCTCTCCCTTACAATGGCGTATTACCTGCACAAAACGGCGACCCCATGAAAAGCGTATTAGTCCTGTTCCTGCTGACCATCAAGAGCAGCTTTATCAACGACGAAGAAACCGAAGCCACCGACGAGCAATTCGACACGATCCAGTTCGTGCAGACGGACAAAGGCACCTGGCGCTTCAAGACTTTCGCCGAAGACGAAGACGTGCACCTGTGGAGCATTGAAGCCGACGGCGACCTGGTCGAACTGGCGATCGAAACCACCAACCGCCACTACGGCGACGTGATCGACGAAGCCTTCATCATCGAGAGCGATGACGGCGTGGAAGGCTTGCGCCGGGAGCTGAAAAAGCAGGGTCTGAGCGACAACCTGCAAATCTCCCCGAAAGGCCCGCTGTTCTGGGCTCCTCCCGGCTCGAGCTACAGTCCAAAATCCGCACCGGCGCACTGAATCCAATAAAAGCGCCGATTCCCGCCCTAGTTGTTTAAAATGCCAAACTTTAAACAACTATTGCGCTGGCCATGAATCAAGTCCTGACACCGTCAAACGAAGAAAACAGCAGTATCGACAAGATCGCCCTCGCCAAGCAGCTGGCGGGCGATGTCACCCGTGGCGCCGGTGCCGGCATCGTGCGCACCGTGCTGGCCGTGCTTGCTGCGGTGATCGTCAACGCACTGGGGGTCACGCTGTTGTTCCGCAGCGAACTCGGTAGCAGCCATGGCTCGGCAATGATCTACGCTGCATTCGTCGCAGCGCCCTTCATGATCGCGGTCGGCATGACCGGCATGATGGCGTATAAGCTTGGCTTGCAGGGCATCCTGGCGCGCGTCGTGGAAAGCCAGTCGGGCCTGCTCGCCCGCTTGGGTGCAGGAATCCTGGAGAGCTTCCTGCGCAGCGTAAATTACGAACCGGGCCGCCCACTCTCTGAAAAATTCCTGAGCGGCTGGCGCGGCTTCCTGAACCTGCAATCCGGCCTGCCCAAACCGCTGCCATGGCTGCTGGCCAGCCTGACTTCGCGCATCCCCCTGGCCGAAACCATTACCGAAGTGGCCACCACCGGCATGACGCTGCGCGAAGTCGCCCATGCAGCGATGACGCGCACGATTTCGGAAGGTGCCGCAGGCGGCCTGCGCCCATCGAACCAGGCCTTGTTCATCGCCCTCGCAATCCAGTTCGGCATGTGGTTCCCTATCGGCCTGCTGGTTCGCTACATGTTCGGCTAAGGACTGAATGAAACAATTTGCAGCCCTCGCACTGCTGGCGGCCAGTGCGGCCCACGCAGGCGATGCCCTGCCGATCCATGGCGCCTGGACCGGGAAAATCGGCAACAGTGGAATCAACGCCTGCTTTACCGATTCTGATTCGCATTACTTCTACCTGAAGCACCTGCACGGCATTCCGCTTGAAAAGGCGGAAGGAGAGGCCGATTCCTGGAATGAAGAGGTACAGGGCAAGGCCACTGGCAAATGGAAAATTACCAGCGTCACGGCCACGCAATTGACCGGCGAATGGATAGGCGCAGGCAATGACAAAGGCATGCCGATACAGTTGTCGCGCCTTTCCGCACTGGCAGGCGGCGATTGCAGTCCGGATTTCTACGCACCGATCGCTGCTGCCAACAAGCCGCGCTACAGCAATGGGAAAATCGGCAAATTGGCGCTGCGCATCTCCCACTCCCCGCTTGGCGAGAGCTTTAATCTGGTCGGCAGCAGTGAGCCGCTGCGCAAGATTAACGACTACGTCGCACGCTGGGAGGAAGAGCGCATCACCCAGGCCAATTTCTGCGAACGCAATGGTGGCGGCGGCTGGCAGGACAACCTGACTGCCGGCAAAGTGCTGGCCAACTACCTGCTCGTGAACGTCGATGCGCCCGACGTCTATTGCGGCGGCCCGCATACCACTTCGTCCCACTCCACGCTGATCTTCGACCTGGCCACTGGCGAGACGGTCGAACCTTCAAGTTGGCTGGCCGAAAGCGGCGAGATTGAAGAACCTCTGCGCAAGCTGATCATGAAGAATGCCAGCGTCTGCGACAGGCTGGAGCCGTCCATCATTCCATCGCGCCCAAGCGCAACAGGCCTGAGTTTCGACCTCGATTACCCGCATTTCCATCGCGACTGTAACGAGACCATTGAGATCAGCTACGCGAAGCTGGCGCCCTTCCTGTCGCAGGAAGGCAAGGAGTTGGCTCAAAGAGTGCGTTTGCTCTCGAAGTAACGCCACTCGCCTGTCAGGGGATCGGGGAAACCGATCGCCTTGGCCAGCAGCTTCAGTGGCGAAGACACGTCGTCCTGCTTGCACGGCAGTGCGACGGGATAGAAGACGTCGTTCACGATCGGGATCCCCAGCGAAGAAAGGTGCACACGCAACTGGTGCTGGCGGCCGGTGTGCGGCCAGAGGCGGTACAGCACATGCTCGCCGCGCTGTTCGATTACGTCGATCATGGTTTCCGAATTCGGCTCGCCCGCTTCTTCCCTCATGGTGAAGAACTTGTCGCCCTCCACCATGCGGCTGCGGTAGACGAAAGGGAATTCGCGGCCCGCCAACGGCCCTGCCAGCGCTTCATATTCCTTTTGCACCAGCCGCTTCTGGAACAGCGACTGGTAATCGCCGCGGCTGCGCGCATTGCAGGAGAAGATCACCAGCCCCGCCGTTTCGCGGTCGAGCCGATGGATCGGCACCAGGTCTTCGATGCCCAGCTTGCGGCGCACGCGCACCAGCAGCGTCTCTTTGACGAAACGGCCGGACGGGATCGTCGGCAGGAAGTGCGGCTTGTCGACCACCACGATATGCTCGTCCTGGTGCAGCACTTCCTCTTCAAACGGAATCGGGAATTCGTAATCCAGCTCGCGGTAGTACCAGATACGCGCTCCGCGCACATAGCGCGATGACGGCTGCACAGGCACGCCCTTGCCATCCACCACGTCGCCGCGCGCCATGCGCTCACGCCACTGGGCATCGGTCACGGCGGGATAGTTGGCGGACATGAAGGTGATCATGTCCGGCCAGTCGCCCTCCGGCAGCCACAGGTAGCTGGGCGTGACGCCATCGCGCATCGGCAATGGCGGCGCGCCCGAGGCTTGCTTCGGGCGGGACATCTCAGGACTTCGGCAGCGGGGAAGTCTGGTAAGGCGGCAGCTTGTTCACGTCCAGGCCGCGCACGCGGGCGTAGACCGGCAGCACCAGCGGCATCTGCTTCTGCATATCCTGGATGCGCGAATTGCCGCTTGGGTGGGTAGACAGGAATTCCATCGGCTGCTGCGCATTGACGGCGCCCATTTTCTGCCACAGCGCGATGCCTGCGCGCGGGTCGAAACCGGCGCGGGCGGCCAGGTCGATGCCTACCAGGTCGGACTCCGTTTCATCCCCGCGCGAGAACTTCATCACGGTCAGCTGGCCGGCCACATTGGCGCCGGCGTCGGTGATGCGCGGGTCGATGCCGAGGTAGGACGACAGCACCGCACCACCCAGCTTGCTGGCCAGCGACACGGCGGTCGATTGCACGGCACGCTTGCGGGCGTGCTCGCGCAGCGCGTGGGCAATTTCATGGCCCATCACCATCGCCACTTCGTCATCGGTCAGGTTCAGTTTAGTGAGGATGCCGGTGAAGAAGGCGATGCGGCCGCCCGGCATGCAGAAAGCATTGACCTGGTCGGAGTTGAGCAGGTTGACTTCCCATTGCCAGTTGGCGGCGGATGGATTCCAGCGCTGTGCATTGGGCACGATGCGCGCGGCAATAGCGCGCAGTCGCTTCACCTGCGGGTCGGATTCCGGTACCAGCGCTTCCTTCTGCTTGGCTTCATTCAGCAGTTGGGAGTACTGCAGCTTGGACTGCTGGTCCATTTCCTGCTCATCAGCGAAGACGCGCAGGCGCGAAAGCTTGGTGACGGGAATGCCGTCAGCTTTGGGGTTCATCGGCGCAGGCGCCTGCGCGGACGAGGCGGCGCTGGCGGCCAGCGCCAGCGCGATAAGAGTGAACTTGAACTTCTTCATGGCTTTAAGATAACACAGCTTAACTGGATTGCTTTTTCCGGAGACGGAACACGGCGAGGTCGCCGCGCAAGTTAGGCAGTACCGAGACGGTTTTGCCCTCGGCCAGCGCCACGCATTCGATCACTTCCAGCCCCACTTCTTCCGCCAGCTCCTGGAAGTCGTAGATGGTAGCGCAGCGCACGTTCGGCGTGTCGTGCCACTGGTACGGCAGCGACTTGGAGACCGGCATGCGGCCTTTCAGCAGCGCCACGCGGTGCGGCCAGTAGGCGAAATTAGGGAAGGACACGATGGCTTCGCGGCCCACGCGCACGATGTCGCGCAGCAGGTCTTCCACGTGCTTCATCATCTGCAGCGAGGACAGGCACAACACCGTATCGAAGGAGTTGTCGCCGAAGATGCCCAGGCCGTTTTCGAAGTCCTGCTGGATCACGCGCACGCCGCGCTGGGTCGACGCCAGCACCTGGTCGTCCGCCAGCTCCAGGCCGTAGCCGGTGCAGCGCTTGTCGGTCTGCAGGTAATCCATCATCACGCCGTCGCCGCAGCCCACGTCGAGCACGTGGGCGCCTTCGCGCACCCAGTGCGCAATGAAGGCCAGGTCTGGACGGGCGCTGCTCAGGTCATCGAAAGTCATGCTGCTTGTTCCTTGTTCGTTTCTTTCCACACTTGCTCGTAGTAGGCGCGCACCATGTTCATGTAGCGCGAATCTTCGAGCAGGAAGGCGTCGTGGCCGTGCGGCGCATCGATTTCGGCGTAGGTCACCTCGCGGCGGTTGGCGAGCAAGGCCTGCACGATCTCGCGGCTGCGCTCCGGCGAGAAACGCCAGTCCGTGGTGAAGGAGGCGAGGAAAAACTTGGCTCTGGTGCCCGCCAATGTCCTGGTCAGGTCGCCGTCGAACTTGCGCGCCGGGTCGAAGTAGTCGAGCGCCTTGGTGATCAGCAGGTAGGTATTGGCATCGAAGTACTCGGCGAACTTGTCGCCCTGGTAGCGCAAGTAGGATTCGATCTCGAAGTCGATGCCGAAGCCGAACTTGTAGTCGCCGCCGCTGGCCGCGATGTCGCGCAGCTTGCGGCCGAATTTCTCGGCCATGTCGTCGTCCGACAGATAGGTGATGTGGCCGATCATGCGCGCCACTTTCAAGCCGTTCTTGGGTACTACGCTGTGTTCGTAGAAATCGCCGCCGTGGTAATCCGGATCGGACAGGATGGCCTGGCGCGCCACGTCGTTGAAGGCAATGTTTTGCGCCGACAGCTTTGGCGTGGAAGCGATCACCAGGCAGTGGCGCAGGCGCTCAGGGTACATGATGGACCAGGCCAGGGCCTGCATGCCGCCAAGGGAACCGCCCATCACGGCGGCGAACTGCTGGATGCCCAGCTGGTCGGCCAGGCGCGCCTGCGCGGCGACCCAGTCTTCCACCGTCACCACCGGGAAGGCGGCGCCGTATGGCTTGCCGGTTTCAGGATTGACGTGCATCGGTCCGGTCGAGCCGAAGCAGGAACCGAGGTTGTTGACGCCGATGACGAAGAATTTGTCGGTATCGAGGGGCTTGCCCGGACCGACCATATTGTCCCACCAGCCGACGTTCTTCGGGTTATCCGCGTAGTAGCCGGCCACGTGGTGCGAAGCATTCAGCGCGTGGCACACCAATACCGCATTGGACTTGTCCGCATTCAGCGTGCCATAGGTCTCGTACATCAGCATGTAGTCGCGCAGGGACGCTCCGCTCTGTAGCTGAAGGGGTTCCGCAAAGTGCATGGTCTGCGGCGAGACGATTCCAATCGAAGGCATGTGAATCCGGTTGTAAAAAAGTTGGTGTTACAGGGCTTGCAGGGCGTTGACTGCGTCGGCAATCGTTTCGGGGTCCATGCTGCGCATGATCTTGCGCATTTGCGGCGCAATCTGTTCCAGGTCGCTGTTCAGGATTTCCTGCTTGACCGCCAGGAGCTGCGACGGGTGCATCGAGAACTCGCGCAAGCCCATGCCCAGCAGCAGGCGGGTCATCTTGCTGTCGCCCGCCATCTCGCCGCATACGGCCACTTCGATGCCGGCCTTGTTGCCGGCAGCGATCGTCATCGCAATCAGCTGCAGGATGGCTGGATGCAGCGGGTCGTACAGGTGCGCCACTTCATAATCGACGCGGTCGATCGCCAGCGTGTACTGGATCAGGTCATTGGTGCCGATGGACAGGAAGTCCATCTTCTTGACGAACATCGGCAGCGCCAGCGCGGCCGCCGGGATTTCGATCATGGCGCCGACCCGCACTTCAGGATCGTACTTCTCCCCCGCCTCGTCCAGCTGCGCCTTGGCGCGTTTGATCATGGCCAGCGACTGGTCGATCTCGAAGGCATGCGCCATCATCGGGATCAGGATGCGCACCTTGCCATGCACCGAGGCGCGCAGGATGGCGCGCAACTGGGTCAGGAAAATTTGCGGCTCGGCCAGGCAGTAGCGGATGGCGCGCAAGCCCAATGCCGGATTGAGCGCGGTGTGCTCCATCTGGTCCAGCGGCTTGTCGGCGCCGATATCGAGCGTGCGGATGGTCACCGGACGCCCCTTCATGGCCAGCACTGCCTTGGTGTACTGCTCGTATTGTTCGTTCTCGGATGGCATGTCGCCATCGCGGCCCATGAACAGGAATTCGGAACGGAACAGGCCAACGCCGCTGGCGCCCGACTCCATCGCGTGCTCGCAGTCTTCCGGCAACTCGATGTTCGCCATCAGCGCGATCTGCGTGCCGTCCCTGGTAACGGCCGGGGTCTTTTTCAGCTTGCCCAGCTTCTTGCGGGCGCGCATCGCGGCCAGTTGGCGCTCGCGGTACTGTTCCAGCACTTGCGCGCTCGGGGTGACGATCACCACGCCGGCATCGCCGTCGATGATCACCCAGTCGTCCTGCTGGATCAGGGTCGATGCCTGCGACATGCCGACCGCCGCCGGAATGTCGAGCGACCGGGCCACGATGGCGGTGTGCGAATTCTGGCCGCCGACATCGGTCACAAAGCCGATGAAGGAACGGTCGCGGAACTTGAGCATGTCGGCCGGCGAGATATCGTGGGCCACCACGATCATCTTGGCCAGGAATTCATCGCCTTCGAGCTCGGCCTGCATTGGCAGCAGCGGTTCGCTGCCCATCAACACTTTCAGCACCCGCTCGGCCACTTGCTGGATATCGGCCTTGCGTTCCCGCAGGTAAGGGTCTTCGATTTCGTCGAATTGGGCCGACAGCTCGTCGATCTGGGTCAACAGCGCCCATTCGGCGTTGTAGTGGCGGCTGCGGATGATATCCAGCGGCGCCTCGGAGATCATCGGGTCCGACAGGATCAGCGCATGCACGTCGATGAAGGCACCCAGCTCGGTCGGGGCATCCTTCGGCAGCTCGTTCCACAACGTCTGCAGCTCGCGGTGCACGGCAGCCAGCGCCTGCTGCAGGCGCTTCACTTCCGCTTCCACGTTCTCCTCGGAGATCAGATAGTGCTTTACATCGAGCGCCGCCGGCGCAAGGATGTGTGCGCGGCCGATCGCGATGCCTCGCGAAACCGGAATTCCGTGAAGGGAGAACGATGCCATCGGGCTGCCGTCCCGCATTTACTCGCCTTCGCCGAACTTGTCGTTGACCAGTGCGGCCAGGGCGTTGATGCAATCCTGTTCATCGGCGCCGTCTGCTTCCAGCAGGACTTTGGCGCCCTTGCCGGCAGCCAGCATCATCACGCCCATGATGGACTTGGCGTTGATGCGGCGGCCGTTACGCGACAGCCAGACATCGCTCTGGAATTTGGCTGCCAGTTGGGTGAATTTTGCAGAAGCACGTGCATGCAATCCGAGCTTGTTGATAATTTCAAGTTCTTGCTGAATCATGTTTTGTTTGTTTAATTGACTCGGATACGGTTATCGACCTTGACCGCGCCATTCTGCGCACCGGCCAGGGCCATTTCCACTACTACGTCCAGCGTATCGGTACGGTAGGTGATGGCGCGCAGCAGCATGGGAAGGCTGATGCCCGCAACCACCTCGACCTGGCCCGCATCGGCCAGCTTGTTACAGCAATTGGCGGGCGTGCCGCCCTTGATATCGGTCATCACCAGCACACCGGCGCCCGTGTCGAGACGCTTGATGGCTTCGCGCGCCAGCTGCTGCACTTCGTTCAGGTCCTGGTCCGCCACCACGTCGATCGCCTCCAGTTTTTCAACCGGGGCCCGGAACACATGCGCTGCGGCGGCCAGGAAAGCCTGGCCCAGCGGCGCGTGTGTCATCAATAAAATCCCTACCATGTTTATCCTTGCTTGCCTGCCCGGGCTTCCACCGCATCGATGAACATGGACGCTACCTGGAAGCCGGTCTGCTGGGTGATCTCCTGGAAGCAGGTCGGGCTGGTGACGTTCACCTCGGTGAGGTAGTCGCCGATCACGTCTAATCCTACCAGCAAGAGGCCGCGCGAAGCCAATTCCGGGCCCAGGGCCTCGGCGATTTCGCGGTCGCGCTGCGACAGCGGCTGGGCCACGCCGGTACCGCCGGCAGCCAGGTTGCCGCGCACTTCGCCCGCCTGCGGGATGCGCGCCAGGCAGTAAGGCACCGGTTTGCCGTCGATCAGCAGGATGCGCTTGTCGCCCTTGACGATGTCGGGGATGTAGCGCTGCGCCATGATGGTGCGCGCGCCATGCAGGGTCAGGGTCTCGATGATGGAGCCCAGGTTCAGGCCGTCAGCCTTGATGCGGAAGATGCCGGCGCCGCCCATGCCATCCAGCGGTTTCAGGATCACGTCGCCGTGTTCGGCCTGGAAGTCGCGCAGGCGGGTTTCGTCGCTGGTCACCAGGGTTGGCGCGGTGAACTGCGAGAACTGCGCGATCGACAGCTTCTCATTGTGGTCGCGGATGGCGGACGGCTTGTTGAAGACCTTTGCGCCCTGTTGTTCCGCCAGCTGCAGCAGGTAGGTGCCGTAGACGTACTCCATGTCGAACGGCGGGTCCTTGCGCTGGATCACCGCGTCGAAGGCGGCCAGGCTGGTGTCTTCCGAAGGCGCCGCCTTGTACCAGTCGTGCTGGTCGCCGGTCAGCTCGATGCGCGAGACATGGGCCGTAACCTTGCCCTCCTTGAGCGCCATGTGGCGCTGCTGGAAGGTATACACCTCATGTCCCCGGCGCGCCGCCTCGGCCATCATGGCGAAGGTGGAGTCCTTGTAGATCTTGAAGCTGGACAGCGGGTCGGCGAGGAAGGCGATTTTCATGGATTAGTCCAAAAATGTAACAACTGATTCTAGCTTAAAACCGGTAAAACCGTGTCTGACCCACAGGGTCAGACACGTTGCCAGCAGCGGCTGCGTCTTAGGTGTCAGACCCTGCGGGTCTGACACCGGTTTACCGGTTTTAGTAAACCTCCGGATCCGGATCCGTACGCTCCATCTCAAGAGAAGCCGCCAGCAGCGCCAGCCGCGCCACTACCCCATACACATAGAAGCGATTCGGCGCCGCAGTCCCCGGCTTGGCCTTCACGTCCGGCACCGCATGCTGCTGCGCGAACGCCAGCGGCACGAACTGCGATCCCGGCGCATTCAGGTTCTGGTCCGGCCCCTTCTCGCCGTGCACGCGGTAGAAGCCTCCCACCACATAGCGGTCAATCATATAGACAACCGGCTCGGCAAACGCCTCCTTGATGCTCTCGAAGGTCGGCACCCCCTCCTGGATATTCAGGTCGGTCACCGCCTTGCCATCCTTGATCACGGTCATGCGCGCGCGCTGCTCTTCCGATAGCTCTTTGAGCTCAGCCGCGTCACGAATGGTGATGATGCCCTTGCCATAAGTACCAGCATCCGGCTTGATGATGACGAACGGCTTTTCCTTAATGCCATATTCCTTGTACTTCTTACGGATCTTGGCCAGTACCGCATCCACCGAAGACGCCAGGCACTCCTGCCCCTCCCCGGTCGCCAGGTCCACCGCCCCGCACTTCGCATGGAAAGGGTTGACCATCCACGGATCGACGCCAATCAGCTTGCCGAACTTCTTCGCCACCTCATCGTAGGCATTGAAGTGATTGGACTTGCGGCGCACGGCCCAGCCGGCATGCAAAGGCGGCAAGAGGCTTTGCTCGTGCAGGTTGGTCAGGATGTCCGGAATACCGGCCGACAGGTCGTTGTTCAGCAAGATAGTGCAAGGATCGAAATCCTTCAGCCCCAGGCGGCGGCCGTTCGGCGAGCGCACCAGCGGTTCCACCACCAGCATATTGCCGTCAGGCAGCGCCAGCGGCGTCGGCTGGGTGACGGAGGGGTCCAGCGAGCCAAAACGGACATTCAGCCCGGTCTGGCGGAAAATCTGCATCAGGCGCGCCACGCCCTGGAAATAGGTCGGGTGGCGCGGCTTGATTTCCGGGATCAGCAACAGGTTGCGGGCATCCGGGCAGTATTTGTCGATCGCCGCCATGGCCGCCTGCACCGAAAGGGGGAGCATCTCGTTGGCCAGGTAATGGAAGCCGCCTGGGAACAGGTTGGTAT
Source organism: Pseudoduganella sp. R-34 (assembly GCF_049904655.1). Lineage (NCBI taxonomy): Bacteria > Pseudomonadati > Pseudomonadota > Betaproteobacteria > Burkholderiales > Oxalobacteraceae > Pseudoduganella > Pseudoduganella sp. R-34. The sequence goes on along the minus strand of NZ_CP184572.1, from coordinate 1,294,469 downwards.
CCACCGGGGCCAGCTTGTAGCCGGCATTGCGCAGGTCGACCGAGGCATAGAACGGCGGGGTATGCTCCTGCCACTCGAGGCGGAACCACCGTTCAATGGCTGGGGTCGCGGCAATGATCTTTTCTTCAAGATCCAGTAACGGCCCGGTCAGGGCCGTGACGAGATGGGGAACCATGTGACTTCCTTGCGGGTTGGTATTTGCAGACTCTCCATTTTGGGGCAAAACCGCCAATTAAAAGATACTTTGGAACAAAAAAAAGCCCCCTTTCGGGGGCGTGCGATGGATCACGCACCTGACAAGACATGGCGCAGCCATGTTTTGTTGGGTGCCTGACCCGGACTTCAAGCGTGGTAAGCCGATTCGCCGTGGCTGGTGATATCCAGGCCTTCGCGCTCTTCCTCTTCCGGCACACGCAGGCCGATCACGATATCGACCAGCTTGTAAGCCACAAAGGCCACAACAGCCGACCAGATGATGGTCACGCCAACGGCAGTCGCCTGGGTAATCACCTGGCCGCTGATCGAGTAATCAGCACTTGCCTTGTTGGCAACGTAGTCAAATACACCCTGGCCGCCCAAAGATGGTGCGGCGAACACGCCGGTCAGGATCGCACCCAGGATACCGCCCACGCCGTGCACGCCGAACACGTCCAGCGAGTCGTCCGCACCGATCAGGCGCTTCAGGCCATTCACGCCCCACAGGCAGATGATGCCAGCCAGCAGGCCGATCGCCAGTGCACCCATCGGACCAACGAAGCCGCAAGCCGGGGTAATCGCCACCAGGCCGGCCACTGCGCCCGACGCGCCGCCCAGCATGGAAGGCTTGCCCTTAAAGATCCACTCGCCGAACACCCACGATACGGTTGCGCAGGCGGTTGCCAGCAGGGTGTTGATAAACGCCAGGGCAGCGATGTCGCCTGCTTCGAGTGCCGAACCGGCATTGAAGCCGAACCAGCCCACCCACAGCAGCGAAGCGCCGATCATGGTCATGGTCAGCGAGTGCGGAGCCATGGAGTCGCGGCCGTAGCCAACGCGCTTGCCGATCATGATTGCGCCCACCAGGCCTGCAACAGCGGCGTTGATGTGCACCACAGTGCCGCCGGCGAAGTCCAGCGCGCCCTTCTGGAAGATCCAGCCAGCCTTCGCAGTTTCGGTCGCCAGGGTCTCGGCGTTGGTGATCGCGTCAGGACCGGTCCAGAACCAGACCATGTGGGCGATCGGCAGGTAGCTGAAAGTGAACCACAGCACCATGAAGGCCAGCACGGCGGAGAAGCGCACGCGCTCGGCAAACGCGCCGACGATCAGGCCGCAGGTAATGGCGGCAAACGTGCCCTGGAAGGCGACGTAGATGAACTCAGGGATCACAACGCCTTTGCTGAAGGTCGCCGCCACCGAGAACGCACCTTTGGCTGGGTCGTAAATGCCGGCCAGCAGCGAGCGGCTGAAGCCACCGAAGAAGGCATTACCTTCGGTGAAAGCAATCGAGTAGCCATACAGGCACCACAGCACGATGATCAGCGCGAACACAAAGAATACCTGCAGCAGCACCGACAGCATGTTCTTCGAGCGCACCAGGCCGCCATAGAACAGGGCCAGGCCGGGGATCGTCATCATGATCACCAGCAGCGTCGCCACGAACATCCAGGCGGTGTCGCCCTTTTGCGCTACCGGCGCGGCTGGCGCAGCAGCCGGGGCGGCTGGGGCCGCAGCAGCGGCTGCCTGGGCAGCGGCAGCATCAGCCGACGCAACGCCAGGTGCGGCCGCAGGTGCTGCAGCGGTTGCAGCGGCAGCCGGCGCTTCGGCCGGCTTGGCATCTTGAGCCAGCACAGGCAGAGCTGCGCTGAAAGCCAACAGGACAGTCACCCCCGCCAGCCATTTCTTAATGGTCTTGTGCATCACGGTTCCCCTTACAGTGCTTCGTTGCCGGTTTCGCCGGTACGGATACGGATTACTTGCTCCAGCGACGAGACGAAAATCTTGCCGTCGCCGATCTTGCCGGTGCGCGCGGCATTCTCGATTGCCTCGATGGCCTGGTCGACGATCGCGTCGTCAACGGCAGCCTCGATCTTGGTCTTTGGCAGGAAGTCGACCACATATTCCGCGCCGCGATACAGCTCGGTGTGGCCCTTCTGGCGGCCGAAGCCTTTGACTTCGGTCACCGTAATACCTTGCACGTTGATCGCCGACAGGGCTTCACGCACCTCGTCGAGCTTGAACGGCTTGATAATGGCGGTAATCATTTTCATACGAGTGCCTCTTAGAAGGTTTTGGACACGGTCAGCACCACGCCGCCCTTGCCCAGGTTTTTGCCATTGGTCGGCGCGATATAAGCGTCGCTGTTGGTCTTGATATAGGCCAGCGCAACGGATGCCACGCCGAAGTCCTTGGTGGCACCGACTTTCCAGTCGGTGTAGCTGAAGGCGCTGCTGTTCTTCACCTTCTGGCGGCCAACATGCAGGTTCAGGACGATGCCTTCATACACTTCCTGGTTGACGGAAGCGTCGATGTAGGTGCTGTGCTTGCTGTCGGCGAAGCCGAACAGGTTGCTCAGCGAATGCGAGTACTTGAGGGTGGCCGGGCCATAGCCGACCTGGCCATACAGCTCGCGGGTATTGGCGCTCGGATGCAGGTCGTTGGATGGATACACGTAAGCCAGGAAGCCCACGTCGTAGCTGACGCCAGGCGCGATTTCGCCGCGCTTGCCGCCGTACAGGTCCACTTCAACCGAAGCATCACCGCCGCCGTCCTTGACCCACTTGATGGTGGATGCCCAGGCGCCTGCATAGAAACCGGTCGGGTTGTTGACCCAGTCGGCGCCGCCTTGCAGCGCCGGTTTCAGGCGGGTTTGCGAGATACCACGGTAGCGGTAGTCGCTGGTTACGGCCGCGTTATAGCTGATCTCATTGTCAGGCTTCGCCTCGGGTGCGGCATCGGCCGCTTGGGCCAGGCCGGTTCCCATCGTTGCCATTGCGAGTGCGACTGCAGCGGTGAGACCCAGCTTCTTGCTCTTATGAATCATGGCGATTTCCTTTTGAGTGAACTTTTATTGCGGTTTAAAATTCAGTCTGAAACATAGCTTTCTTGCTTATTAGCAGATTGCGTGCCAGCTAGAAATCGTGCAGGAGTTGAAGTTAAGACAGCTTTCCGCACCATTTAAAGCCAAAGCCGCACCGTTGTGGTGCGAAATCTCACACATCAGGAATAAAAAAATGGACATGAACGCCTTCTTCAATGACCTGCAGCAGAAGGTCAACCAGGTCATCGAAAACTCGCCGGCCAAGGATATTGAAAAGAATGTCAAGGCGATGATGACCCAGGGTTTCGCCAAGCTTGACCTGGTGACCCGCGAGGAATTCGACATCCAGGCCCAGATGCTGGCCAAGGCCCGCGCCAAGCTGGACCTGATGGAATCGCGCCTGGCAGAACTGGAAGCCAAGCTGGCCGACAAGTAATCCCCTTGCGCTAGCTCAAACGGGCGGTGGCGCCCGAGGCCTACGATGTCGTAGACCGGGAGGCCACCATGAGCATCGCAGTCATCAAGAGCCGCGCCTTGGCCGGCATGCAGGCGCCGGAAGTCAGCGTCGAAGTCCACCTGGCAAACGGCTTGCCCGCCTTCGCGATCGTCGGCCTGGCCGACACCGAAGTAAAGGAATCGCGCGACCGGGTGCGCGCCGCCATCACGAACGCCGGTTTCGAACTGCCGCAGCACCGCATCAAATGTAGTCAACGCATTTTTTTCCGGATCTAAGCAACATAACGCCCATCCGCAAGATTTGGCGCTGCAGGTGACAGGTGACGGTCATCTTCCAACAAATTGAAGTGAGCAGATTCTGAGCCAATCCGTAAATGCGCATATGAGACATATCGCTTTCGCACGATTCGCGACTCAGCGGCTTCCCGGCCTTTCTTTCAGGTGATGGCTTCACGCCACAACCGTTCGTGAATCATCTGTTTAGGGATTGCTAAATGGTGTCGATGAGATAACAATAGGGGATATCAAAACGACAATACCAGAACCGGAGGATCAACGTGCTTTCGCGCCGCAATGTGTTGATATTCGGCTCCAGCTGCCTGGCATGCCCTGCGCTGGCAGTTGGGGATTTTCCGCGCAGCGAACCGCCGGCCGCGACGCCGGGTGCCGCCACGGCGCCTGGCTGCGGTTTCGACCGCGTCGACAAGCTACATATGACGCGCGTAAATCTCGCCGGCTCCGGTTCGCGAACTGCCGATCAAGTGATTGCACGCGAGAGCGTATTTCTCAATCGTTATTTCGGCGTGTCACCTCGCTGGCAGTATCACGACGATGACGGTCACGATGAGGCGCTAACACTGCGAGATGCCAACGGCGTATACATCACGATAGGTAAATCGTTGATCGAACATGAAATCGCTGCCAACAGCGAGGAGTGGAGCTCAGTGCTGATCGGAATCTTGGCGCACGAGTGGGCACATGCGTTCCAATATGACCATGGTTTACAGGAACGCGCGTATTTATGGGAAACCCATGCCGATTATATGGCGGGCTGGTATTTGGGAACGCGTGAAGCGGCAGAGAGTGTTCAGCTCAATGTGGCTGCATTCGCCCGTGCTCTAGCAAAACGGGCTAACAGAAGCGGGTATTTTGACGAAGACTCACATGGCAGTCCGGCGCAGCGCACGACGGCGATGTATGCTGGCGTGGAATTCGGCAGGAATGATTATGTCACCGGTTATCGCCCCAACGTAGCAACTGCGGCAGGTGCAGGATATGCATATGTTAAGCAGTTACGACGCTCGTAGGCATGGCCGCGCGGTATTGGTGTGGGCCGCGTTAATGCCGCGAGCCATTGATGCCATCGCAGGCGACTGCGATTACATTGCCAAGTTGCGAGCGGAGTCTGCTACTAATTTCCAGTCAATGCGGATGCCCTCCAAGGATAGCTTCGCCGTCCCATCCGCGTTTCAATTGCCCGGTACGAACTTGTGCGAAATCGAGGTCAACGCGACGGAATACCGATGCGTGTGGTATCTCGGAAGTAGCGCCTCGCCGCAGGGCGAAGCCAACGCCAAGAAGTCCTTAGAATCGCTGCTAGCGACCGTGCAGCCTTGCCTGGCCCCTACCCAAGAACTAGTACGGACGCCACGACGCGGAGGCGGCGAAGTAATCTACCTGGCCGATCCAGTGGCAAACGACACGCCTCGGGTGGTTCGCGAAATCGAGCTGTCCTATGACAGGGACGGACGGCACTGGACATTGAGTTTCGTGTATCGGTATTCCAAGGATTAGCATGAGAAAAGTGACGCTGCTCACCGCTCTGGCGTCAGTGTTACTGGCGCCGGGGCCCTCCGCGGCGGTTCAGCCGTGCGATAACATTCGTCAGATCTTAGGCGAGGGCGCTCAATATTTCCAAGGTTTGCGTGGCAATTTCGATTTTACGTTTGATTACTATACTGGCACGCTGCCGCTGAACGAATTTAGCAATTGCTACACCTCAAGTCATGCTGGGGTTACGGAGTATTCCTGCGCGCAAAAAATTTATCAGGACAGCGAAGCGCTGGCGCAGCAGGCTTGGTCAAAAGGGCAGCAATACTTGGTCGCATGTTTGGGCCAAGAGCTCAAGCCAGAGCGCTCAAGCAATGGACGGTACGCGTACTTTAAATACGGGCCGACGAATACCACGATCAAAGTGCGGTACCAGCGCTTGGTATCTAAACTGCACGGAGTGTTCTATAAGATCACGATCGAATTTTCTGAAGTAGATCTCCGAGTCAACTAACCGGAAGAGGGACGAGAATGAAGCGGTATCTGATACTCTTTTTATTACTGGCTGCAAGTGCGCAAGCTCAAAAAATGGATCCGCGCGCGCAAATTAAGTCCGGTTTTCCGAGTAGTGAGAAGCCAGCGTTTCCGAAAGAACCGGAGACCAGCGCAATCGGCATTGCTAAGACTCCGAAGACTGCGGTGGCGGCGCCGACAATTGTTGACGGCAGCGTTGATCGCGCGATGACACCGGATCAATTACGGCTGAAGCTTCTTTGTGCTGAGCTCGCTCGCAAAGAGGAAAAAGATAAACAAAAGAAGGAGCATCCCGAATGCGAGCAATGATGCTTCTGTTACTAGCGGTCTGGCTGGTTGGGGCGCAGGCCGCTCCTAACGCCAACGCGGAGGGGGATTTGACGCAGCAGATCTACCGCAAGCGTTTTGAAGTCGATTCCGCTGAGATCGCGCGACTCCGCAGTGAAAACGCCAAGCTGGCAGGTCCACTGGCCCAGGATTACCGCGATTACCTGAAGGCCTTTTACGCCGCCGATATCGAGGCAAGGCGCCAGAACATTGAGGCATATCGATGGCAACTGCGCTCTGCGACAATTGTTCTTTGGCTGATCATTGCCATCACGATGTGCGGTGTCGCCTTTTCCGGGATTCAGCTATGGCATGGCCTGCATTTCAAGCGCAAGGGCAATACAGATGTCGACCTTGAGATTTCAATGGAAAAGCTGCGTCTGAAAAGTAGTGTAGTTGGGGTGACAGTACTAGTGCTTTCGGGCGCATTCTTCCTTTTGTTTGTTGAGAAAATCTATCGGATCGAAGTGCTGGCGGCCGAGCCGCAACCTGCGACTTCCGCTACGCAGCCTGCTGCACGCTGAAAGGTCGCCCGCTGGCAACACGCAGGCGTCAAAAGTCGACGTCGAGGTTCATGTTGCCATGGTCTGCCGGCCTTCCCGTTCGTTGAGTCGGCAATGACTACATTGAAGGAAGCTCACCCAACGGCGCGCTCACCAACTTCGGTTTGCTGAAGCACCGATCAAATGCAGACAGCGAATTTTTTCGACAATTCAAGCAGCGCAACTTGCCGATGCAAGCATATTTTCCGCCTTCAGAAACCTGATGTAACTAAGTTCAAACCAACTTGAGCACAACATTACCAATATATTGGTAATATTCATTTGACTGGTCTATTGCATGATTTAGGAGATTGACATGGCAAATGAGTATTTCGTTGCATCCCTCGACGAACCGATCACCGAACGGAGACCGGTACGAGTGTTCGCGCTTTCGTCGGAAGAAGCAATTCAACGTTATTTGGCTGAGGTATATGCGCTCGATGGCGGTTTTCGCTCGTGGGTGCTTGCAACTGATCTGGCTTATTCATTTCTAGGTCACGTCTGCAAAGGTCTCAAAACACCTCAGCGCTTGAAGGGCTCCGTGTGCTTAGCTGAACTCAAAAGCTTCATCGAAAAGTATTTTCGATCTGCGCCGGCACTAGGCGCCTTGTATCGCAAGTATTTAGAGACGGGAGACCCTTCTATCGTCAATGAAGATATCTTTGTCTTCATCGCAAGGAACCAAACAGAAGGTTTTCTCGCGATAAGAAGTGATGAGATTCAGTCCTTGTAACAGGTTCGAAGCAATGCGTCGAACGATCAGGCAAGTAAGCTCTTCCGAGCTACTTACCAAGTAACCGAGCGCAACAATGAAAACGGCCCGGCCAAATTCGGGCCGAGCCGTAGAGGCTTTGAAGCATTGTACCGCTTAGTTTAGATGACCTTCAACGAATCAACTCTAGTCGACTTTGGAAGCAATAGTCTGTCAAACACGGGAGAGTCCCGTCCACGTGCGTGACGTCACTTCGTTTGCCAACACCGCGAAGCGTTTTCCCAAAGTTGAGGCTACCTTGTTGACCGCGTTGTACACCTGATCCAACGTCGCGTTTCCGACGTAGTTGTATTCCGCAGGCGGCAGCTTATAACGGTTGCCGTTGTCTGCTTGAATGATGTCGGTTATGCCTTGACGTCCCAGCTGCGTCGCGAGATTGTTGTAGTCCGTCCAAGTAGCGTCATGCAGTTCGACGCGAATAGTGAACATTGCCATTTTTTTGAAAGCTCCAGTAGGTTTGTCAATCTTGCGTAATACAAAATCCATGACATAATGGAGCCCTAAGCGATTACGTCGTAATCACCTAGGGCCAGCCTTCTACGATCTTCTGATCATATGGGTTTTGGCCATATACGTGCCCTCCGTGCCAGTATTCCATTGCTGGCTATGGTCCGCCTCCAAGCGGCTCGTGTTCAAATCAGGAATCGTTGGCCCCTGCCAGGGCTAGCGATTCCACCTCCCCTCAGCCATCACCCCCCTCTTGCAGTCACAACAGGTAGTGCTCCGACGAGTTCTAGTCACAAATTGTAGTGACACGTTTCGGATCGTACAAGGTGAAATTTTTTCGTTTAGACCACGTTTTCTTATTGACTTTTGATTTCCCCAATTAGCTCAAGGCAACGACGGTGAGCAAGCACTAACACTTCTTTTCCGTTGCTGCTTTATTATGCAATGTTGTTTAGGAGGTACTGCCTTGCGGCTCCTAATTAATCCGTGAAGTACTGTATGCATGTACAGTTACGTTAAACAGCTAAGGCGAAACGGCATGCGCCATAAGCGCAATTCCGACGAGGGATCCGGGGTATTCGGGGTTGTTGAACTCGTCCATAGCAACGGGTTTATCCGGCTCATCGTGACTGAGTGGGGAAACCACTCTCCCAGCAATAGATTGCTCCCAGATTTATGGGACGTGAAATGCCACAACCTACGCGGTAATCAGATGCGGTGGATTGGGTATCAACGCGAGCGCGATGACGGGCCAGCTTACTTCCAAGAGTGGCTTATTACGTTCATATTTGAGTACCCGCCTACGGAGGTAATTGCCGGCCAGCGTCCATTGAATGCAGGGAATCTGTAACGCGTCGCCGGCCCGCCTTATCAAGAACGCGACCGATGACAGAAAGCGGGACGTCGGCTCTTACCATGTATTTCGCGGCCTGGGCGCGGGGAAGGAGTAATGCGCTTTCAACACTTGTCGAAGTCGAATGGTCCGGGCGATCAGCTGAGTTCATAACTCCACCTCCTGAAAGCAATTATCCAGTTCTCAAAAAGCTAGCGCTTGATATGAGTCAAAGCCACTATTCGAGGACGAAAGCTCGCCGCCATTTATCGCTTAGACGCTTGGCCAGAGCGTTGCGATGTATGCGAGCTCGCCGTCGACCATAGGCTTTAGTCTCTGGGAGCCTTGTCCACCGTAAGCATGCAATTTGTTGTTCCGGACATCGAGCACAGCGACTTTGTCATCGGTGCCTAACATGTGCCTAAGCGAAAGTTCCATCAGTGCGAGTGCTGGCTCTATGCGCAATTTAGTAAGAGGATCGTCTTTTAGGTAAAGCTTGATCACGTGGCGCTCACCGTTTACAACCAATCCAAGCTCCGGATTCACCGTGACGTCTACGCCTGCATGTGAATAGCTGCCACGCGCTGGATCAAACCAGGTAAGTTCCTTTCGTCCCCACCACCGCTTGTATCCAGCCAGTGCCTCGCGATAGTTCTCCACTTTTTTAATGTGTACAGAGTCGACAACAGCATCGAGTGCGGCCTTGTCTTTACCCTCAGCGTGGACGCCAATGATTGCTTGACGTAGCGGCCGGTAGAAGTCGAAAGCCGGCTCATACGGGGGACGATTTTTGATTTGCGCGACCTTTGTCACTTTAGGCGAACCTGCGCAGCTAAATACATCTACAACGTCCGACATCGTAACGTTTGGCATAAGCAGATCTCCTCATGGAAAATCCAACAATAAGCAACTACTTTTGTAGGTCGATTCCTTAGCCAAAACTTTGGGTGGACTCATCAAGTTTCGTGATAAGTCGTCCGCATCGAGAAGACTCATGCCAAGATCGATCCTTACTCCAGCGGGGCACTGCTTTCGATATCAATCTCTTGCCTGGTTGTCGCGATATAGGCAAGATGGCCGATCCATCCTTTGCATTCCCTGGCACTGCACAACACATCTCGCAAATCCCGCTCTCTAAGCTTCAGTTTTCCAATAGTAATCGCATACAAGAACTCACCTACAGCGGCACCTGCAGGCTCATCGTAATAACGAATCCATTTTCTTAGAAGACGCGCCATGTCCCAGCTCATTTCTTGGCAGACGGAGTAGTTCAACTCAGGAGCATACGCAGCTCTGAGCAGCGCAGCCTGAATGACAGGGTCGTTGAACCGCGTGAAGGACTCCGGGCAAATGAGCGCGTGCTGGAACAGGCCAGTTCGCAAGCTCGTGTCATCTTTCTGGGATTTCGCAATCCGAGAAGCTTGCAGCAGCCCGGCAATGGAAAGCAGAACGGCGCCTCCATAATCGTCTCCACTGATCTTCGAACTTCCTTGCCAAAGCAAGAACCCCGTCGACAGTGGGAGTGGCCGCCCGTCGAACGAAGGCAGAAAAACTGCATCGTCATCAAATGTACATGAGCTTTCAAGCCGCGCCAATCTCGTGTTCAACCAAATCTCTTCTTCACCGGATTGCTGAAGCCTCTGCGCTAATTCAATGAGCAATTCCTCTTCTTCACGCCAATTTGAAGTGCCATCAAGGCGTCCAATTGGTAGCGAATACTGGCACTTGAAATCGTAACGGCTGTCATCTAGTGCGACACCGGATATATCATTCCGCAATTGCGTAGCATGAACTTCTGTCTCGGGAAACGAAGCAAGAGCTAAAAATAGCCGCGGGCCTTTTGGTTGTCGGTGTCGCAGGGCCGCACTTATTTGCTTCAAGATAAATCCATTGCCGATGACGGGGCACGCAACCACGACGCTACAACCGTTGAGATCGTTTGATTGCTGGGTATCTGATCTCTCCAACTCTTGACTACTGAGCGTAGATACGTCCCCTGCGGGGAGAAGCTCTTTCAAGACTTCAACCACTCGATCCGCAAAATGTTTAGCCGCTTTACCCACTTCAACCGCAGCCGATCCTTCTGGTGACGGGTAGATCACGACCACTGGCGCTGGCGAACTGTAATTCTTGAGCCACGAACGCAACAGCGGCTCCCCCCCATCTTGAGACGGGGTACAGGCCTGAGCAATCAAAGCATCCAGATCCGTCGAAAGAGTCCAGCGTGACTGAGAATCAAATCCACCTCGGTGGACTTTGATCAATTTCTGATTCGCGATCGTTGCAAGCATTGCCTTTATGCCGGCATTTAGATTCGCGTGAACCAAACGAACACGTTTTGGCTTCGCTGGCTGGCTTAAAAAGCGCTCACCAACAATACTGATCGTTTCCGTTCCTGGCGGCGGGCAACTGATATCAGGTTCAAACGTTGACCGAAGTCCGTCAAGAGCGGCAGTACCGTTCAACTTCCGCGATATAGTGGCGATGCTCTCCGAACTTGACTGAGAGCCCGTGCCTGAGTCTAGCGTTAAGACCGTCCATATCGACAGCTTCTCTGATCTGATCTTTTCCCGAACTTGTGAAGCCAATCCCCCAGACGTGGAAGCCGAAATAATTGCGAATGCAGGTCGGTTGATTGGGGACCAGTTCTTCAATCCGTCATACGATCTAAAGCTTTCTATATTAAGCACCGAATTCGTTGGATTGCCATGTTGAAGCAGCTGGCGAAGCTTTTCTGCTATTGGCCAAACTGCCATCGTATCGATGTAGACATGAAACGCTTCCATGACTAGCGCACCGACTTGCGCACCCCAATCATGAAGAGGTTTCAGTAGGCGAAGCGCAAGCAGTTCGATACATGCCGTTGACTGCAACAACGATTCGGCCCTAATGAAGTGACTGGAAAGACGCGATGACTGCTTTTCGAAATAGGCCCCGGGTGGCGCCGGAATGATTACATCACCTTCCTCGCATTGCTGAATGATGTACGAACGGACAATGTCGTTAAAGACGTCGGTGATGTCATCTGCACCTAGCGCTCCCGAAGCAATTGTTTGGATTCGTCCCGTGTAATCGAAGCCTGCAAGAATTACTTGGTTCGTGGCCCGGCTGCCGTAGAGTCGATCAAGCCCAATAAGCCGTCCGTTTGGTGCGATATTTTTTTCATGAAACTCTTCCAAAAGCCGACGATGCCCGATGATCAACGTGGCCGGCGGCGGAACATTGCGTTCGAGCCAACTCGAATAGGCTTGGTCAATGGCATACGTTTCAGGGGCCTTCAAACCGAGGAACATAACGACGCAGTCGCCATACGGAGTCTTCGACCGAGATGAATCTTCAAAGGTCTGCAGATGCATATCTAAGCTCGCACGGGTAACAGAATCGAGTAGGAGGTGCCTTCAACCGGCCCCAGGTCACCTTTGTTCCATGGGCGGAGGAAGAACGCGAGCTCGTGGTCTTCCATGAAAACTTGCGTTCCGTCTTCCAGCACATGCTGTGAAGCTTTTCCGTCCTCACCAAGATGTTGCGCTTTTTGCTGCACATCCTTTGTGGCAGACTTCGTACCAAACAAGTAAGCAAGCCGACCAGTACGTAGCCGCAAGAATCCATTCTGCTCTTGAAGCATGCGCGCGACGGAAAAAAGCCCAATGCCACGTGCGGAGTTATGTGATGAAGTTGCCCATTTTGCGAAGCAGTCTGTCACCGCTTTTCGCTCATCTTCCAGTGATATTTCACCTAAATCACGAACCACGAGTGGATTCTCTTCACGCGAACTGAGCCAACGTCGTGCTAGTCCTGGGCCCGAATCCACCACCGTTATCTCCAAGAACGTATGGCGTTTTATCGATTTCTGGCGGGAGCTGGAGATGCCACCGTCTGAATTGCCCTGCTCCAGCAGAATGGTACTTAAGTAAGTATGTAAGTGATGGTTGGCGCCACCAAATATTGCAGCATTGTCGTCGTCAATATCGACCATACGGAAACTCAAGACTCGGAAGCTTTTTCCAGCTTTGTATAGATTCCCAGCTGCATCGGTTCTCGCCCACCAATCTGCATTTTCCATTAACTCTTTAACGAGTTGAGCCAACGGAGCTGAGACTTCGCGGATTTGCTTACCTGTCCAGTTAGATGCCAACTGGGAAAGGATGTCTTGCACAAAAAGCCGAACATCTGGCACCGGCCGAATTACCTTTTTGCCAGCCACTTCATGGTAGAGCGGCTGAACGAATTCTCGCTTCGCCCCTTGCACGCAGATCAGGTTGACCCGCGTCTGTCGCGTCGCATGGGTCTCCATAAACTCATACGTGTCCATTGCATCCAAATACTGCGAATAGACGTGACTCTCGGACTTCGGGATTGCGTGCCCTGCGCCATCCACGAAACGGTTCGCCATCATCCATCCACACAGCACATGCGTATTACCGATCGCATTTTTGAGAGAGGTCGCGTAATTCGGGTCTTCCCTCAACAATCCGCGGATTTCGATTGTGAGGCCATCGTCAGTTCTACGAGATGCCGAGGCGATAAATTGCAAAAGTGCGCCCTCTACGCAGAAAGGAAGAGGTTGCGGCAAAGAAGTCGGTAGGCGAAGTATAGGAGTACTGGATGGATTCCAGTCCAAGTATGCAGCTTCCAAACTATCTACATTTAGCGGATCAGGCAAAATCATAGGTTCCCTCACTGTCCGTCAGATATTAATACGAACTCAGCAATACTGTCGAAAATAGATCAATTAATGACGAGCACCGAGAGCTGATGTGGCACCATTGATTCAATCAGCCACCATATCATTCGATTTCAAACCAAAATCACACTTACTTTTTGAACGTACGTCTCGAAGTAACCCCAAGCCTTCAAGTCGAATTGCCGCGGCCTCGCGGGATACACCATAACGCTCCATGAGCTCGCTAGTTATCCGGTGGAAGCTCTGGTAGTTGCACAGCTGGTCATCCAAGAATAGTGCGCCGAATCCACGGTTCGGGAGTGCGAGCCAGTTTATAAGCCTGTTGAAATCGGCACGAAAATGTCGTTCCGGCATCAACAAACATGCGGCAAACATGTTGGCTTGCACTTCGAGCCTGGCGACGTCAGGTGCCAAGGAACCTCGTCTTCTAGCAATAGAAAAGTCGTCCTCGTCACAGAACTCACCCGCCATGAAATCACCATGGGCAAGAAGATGATGCGCTAATTCGTGTGCCAGGGTAAATCGACTTCGCCCCTCATTGGCAGGCCCCCCAAACAGCTGAATTTCAAGCGGAGCGAAAGAAATTTGGCCAAGCACAGGCTTTCGTGAACCTCGAACTGGCGGCGAAGTATGGTGGGAGACTACTAACCCATGCTCCTTTGCCTCACGCAAACAGATATCTTCTAGCGAGACCTTACCCTCTTGGTACCCGATGCTCTTTAAAACCTTATCGCACGTCACCTCGAGTTCCTCTAGTGCAATAAACGGAACAATGCAAGAAGGCTTTCCCTTCGGGTTGCGAAACACAATATACGCACCGGCTCCATCAGGAGCCGATAAGTATAAGTCTTCGAAAAATTCCCAAAATGAATGCGTGGCGCTCTTCGGTGAAAGCATGCAGAAGTCGACGTCACTTTCACCTACTTCAACGGAGACGATTCCCCGCATTGCGTCGTCCAGGGCGTCTTTTCCCCAAGTGGGGCCCGCAGACGGAGTACGATAAAGCTCCCACTTTGTATTCGCGTCACCAAAGTAGCGCAATAGTCCGATGCCTTTTGACTTTGCGAATTTCACCACTCCTTCTTGGAAGGCAGAATTACTGGCCAAGACTAGCTTGACATTGGCAGCAGCCACTTGCTGGGCTTTCGCATAGAACTCTTCCACATCATCCACGGGAACACTATGCGAGTAGTTTTTGCACTCGATTAAGGTAACCATCGAGTAGCGCTCCGCACCTGGTAAATGACACTCGATCGAAACATCAAAAACGATGTCCTTTTCACGGTCCTTTGAGTAATAGCCCTTTTTTCGATGAACCGAGCATAGTTTGGGGTTACACCAAAAATCGCCAGCTTTGAGCATGTTATTGAATACTCGCTCGATGGCGTGTTCCAGCGTGTCGCCCTTTTTCGTACTGTTCATTGCGCGAAGTCAGTTTTTGAACGGTGACGCATTGTAGATGAACATTGATGAGAGCGATGAGCGAGCGATTTATTGAAAGGCAATGACCCAACATCATTTGTGCAAAATCCGTAACCCGAGTTCACATTCTCTAGCAAAACACTAGTTAATCTAAGTATCAAAAATGACAACACAATTGGCGTTATTGATAAGTAACTGGTAGTCTATATGTTTCCACAATAAAAGAATTGCTGGCAACCATGCTCCGATTACTTGTATCTGTACTTCTTGCGTTCGTCGCCACTAGCCAAGCTCACGCCGCATCGGGAATTCAGGCAGTACTGGAAGACAAGCTGACAATCTTCTTTTTGTTGGTCAACATCTTCCTGGCAATCTACTTTGCTTTTATACGATTCAATCGTTTTGCAGTTCAACATGGTCCAGAGGTTCTGACAACCATTGGGATTTTCGGATGCTTCCTGGGGATCTCCATGGCGCTGATGAACTTCGATGCCGGCGATGTCTCAGCAAGTGTGCCTCATCTCCTCGAAGGCGTCAGAACCGCATTTCTGGCATCCGTAAGCGGAGTTGCAGGCTCTTTGCTAATTCGAGCACGCCATCACTTTCACAAGACGCCTATTCCGCAGTCTACCGGCGCACCGAAGTCAGCGAATCTTGACGACGTAGTTCAAGCACTGCAAAGTCTTCAGCGTGGTCTTTCAGGCGATGAGGACGGCAGTCTGCTTTCGCAAATGAAGCTGATGCGCCAAGGACAGTCCGACCAGCTGCAAGCGTTGCGTAATTCATTCGAGACTTTCGCAAGCAAGATGGCAGAAGACGGATCAAAGGCTTTGATTGAGGCGCTCAAGGACGTAATACGTGACTTCAATACCCAGCTCGAAGAACAGTTTGGTCAGAACTTTAAAGAGCTCAACGCCGCAGTCGAGAAACTCGTAATCTGGCAACAGCAGTACAAAAATGAGCTCGACCAAATGCAGTCCGTTCAACGCGCGGCGGCTGAAGATCTTCGAAAGTCGGCTGGCGGCCTATCAGTGTTGGCCGAACGGTCAGAAGCGTTCACAGATTCCGCCAACGCGTTGGAGTCGCTTCTGCAGGGACTCGGCCAGCAATACGTCATGATCGAGCAGTCCCAACGATCGCTCGCAACCGTGCTAGTGGAGATGAAAGACGTCGCACCGCAGTTTGCAGCGAAGTTGGATGAACTGGCCGAAAGCATGAAGTATGGCGTATCCCGAGTTCAGGCGGAGGTTGGTGAGGTCGTAAAGAACCTGGGTACCCAGGTCCAGAGTTCGCAGGCCGAGATGAAACAGCTGCTGACAGAGACACTTAAACAGTCTCAAAAGCTGGTCAACGACGAATTGCTCAAGGGACTTGATACTGTAAGAGAAAGCGTTGTCACACTCGATCAGGGACTTCAAGAGGAGCTGACAAAGAGCTTGGAAACTATGGGGCGTCAGCTCGCGTCACTGTCCGAGAAATTCGTTGCAGATTACTTACCACTCACCGAGCGTTTGCGAGAGGTCGTGCGCATGGCGGGGCAAGTTTAAATGGAAATCGAACAAAGTAATCAGTCACACTGGATTCCTCTGGCCGATCTAATGACTGGCCTCATGATGGTGTTCATGCTGTTGACGGCCGCGTTTATGCTTCGCGTAGAACAGACAACGACGCTGGTGGTGAAGGAGTTTGAAGAAACTAAGAACAACCTGCATCAGGCCTTGCAAAAAGAATTTGCAAAGGACCTAAAGCAGTGGAATGCAGAGCTCTTAGGCGACATGACAATTCGCTTCAATGATCCCACAGTGCTCTTCGACACTGGTTCGGCAGAACTAAAGCCGAAATTCAAGACAATTCTCCGTGACTTCTTCCCACGTTATGTCGCGCTGATCACATCGGATAAGTATCGCGAAGCGATCAAGGAAGTACGCATCGAGGGCCACACTAGCGTGCAGTGGACAAAGGAAACTGCGCCCCGTGCCGCTTATTTTCTGAACATGAACCTTTCGCAGGCGCGGACCCGTAGCGCTCTGGAATTCCTTCTTAGCGTGCCGGCTGTGCAGAAAAATGAGGCGTGGCTAATTGAGCATGTCACGGCAAATGGACTTTCATCATCTAGGCCGGTTGTGCCGGAAGGCGGATCAAGAAACGCACAGCTTGCGAATCAGCGAGTCGAATTCAGAATCGTTACAAACGCTGCGGATCGCATGGACCAAATTGCGCGAACGATCAAGGGAAAATGAAGCTTCCTAATTTCTTAGACTCCGCTAGTCTTAACCATATCCGCACGTTGATGGCGGCGCCGCTTGCTGCGCCGCTGGCAAAGCAAGAGCAGCGAGCAATCAATCTGCCACCAGTGCCAGAGCGCCTGCGCGGAGATGGGATCGAAGTCCAATTTGAAGACATCTCCGTTCTGGAGGATCGCACGCTTAGCTACCGCGGATATCGCGTCCTGCTCTATATTCGTGACGTCGCTAATTATGGTGCCAGGCGCACTGCAATGCCCAGGTTCCACTTGGCATACTGCTCAAAGCTCGAAGAAATGCGTCGGAACAATCGGATTGCCCGCTACGTGGTCGCGAATCGTGATGACGGCGACTTCCTTGTGAATTTGACTGAAACTGGCGTGTCCAAAGTCTTGCGACTCGATGTGTGCCAGATATGTCTCGCCGAGATCGAATGGAAGGGGTTCAATTTCCGTATGCATCGTGAGGCAAGATTGCGTCAAGTGGATCAATTTGTCCTCCCAGAGTTCTTCAAGCAATTCCCTCGCGATTTGATGGCCGTTTTGCCCAAACACACAAGCGAAACGGCGCCACTGAACGAATACACGCAGGATTGGAATCTCGTGTCCGAGAATATGAAGCGGAACCGAGACTACCAATGCAGCGAATGCTCAACACGGCTACCACCGCCCTTCTCCCGGTTCCTGCATACTCACCATAAGAATGGGCTGAAGTACGACAATGCTGAAGGTAACCTGGAAGTGCTTTGCATTGAGTGCCATGCAAAAGAACCGCTACATTCGCACGTTAGGAATATGCCGCAGTACAGCGAGTACCTAGCCTTCCGACGCTCAGGGCGATAACAATGGCGCGCATGATTCCATCGTTTGGCCCAGCCGAGACCGAAAGCTCCGCGGAGCCCACAGTCTACCATCTGTTGAAGAAGCAGCTATCCGATGACTACGTCGTAATCCATAGCCTACCTTGGCTCGCCGCTGCTAGCGCGGAAATCGGGATGGGTTGGTCCGCTCCAACTGGCGAAATCGACTTCTTGGTTCTCCATGCCAAATTAGGAATGCTCGCAATTGAAATTAAGGGAGGGTACTACCGAATCGATGGCGCTGCATTTGTTCCCATTGCCGGCGGTCGCCCTCAGTTCGCGTTAAACCAAGTGAGAAGGAACTCTCATGGCGTAGCGCACTGGCTCGGGGGAAAGGGGACGATTCGTTGGCCGATCGGATATGCGGTCGGCGTCCCCCGCAATGTTTATCCCGATGAGGCTCTTCCACCAGGTTTGTACGATTCGGCACGTCGGCAGCGCATTCTTTTCGATATGCGAGATTTGTCAAAACTTGGCACAAAAGTCGCCGAGGTAATGGCTTATTGGAAATCGGCTCTAGAACTCAGTGAGTTAGGCGACGCTCGGATGAAGGCCGCTATCGAAATGCTGTGTCCACAATTCGATGGGACACCCCAATGGGCACATCGTATTCACTATGACGGTCAATTCTGGCTCCGACTCACCGAGGATCAAAGTTCTATTGCAGACCGCGTCTTGCAGGCCAGGGGAGGAATCGTTACCGGATGGCCTGGCACGGGAAAGACGCTGATTGGAATTGAAATTGCGCGACGCCTGAGTGCTGCCGGTGAGCGAGTACTTTTCCTGACTTTCAACGCCCTCCTTTGCGATCACCTACGTTTGCAACTGAAGGAATCGACGTGCCAGGTCTTCACGTGGCACAAGCTTTGTAATCTTGCGAGAGAGCTTCTTGGACGCCCGAGCGGCGACGCAGATTGGTTTGAAAGACAATGCCTAGATGATCTCCGTGCTGCCGTTGGACATCATCAACTCTTCTTTGATGTCCTTATCGTCGATGAGGCGCAGGCATTTAGGCCTCAATGGTGGGAACTGCTTTGTAGCTGGTTCAGCGGGAAACCGATATTTGCGTTCTGTGATGAGACTCAAGTGTTTTCGCTTGAAAGGGAAACCTCGACGCTCGCGTCACTCATCGCGGCGAGTGGACTTAAGCAGTTACAGCTGTCGATAGTTCTTAGAATGCCCAAGGCCGTGACCAACAGGCTAATCGAGGCGATGCCCGGCCAGCTACAAATTTCATCCCCTCGAGAACTTGACCCAGAAGCTTTGCATGAGATTGCCGTCGTTGACTGGCGCGAATCGATGAACGAGACGGTTTCTCAACTGATTACTCGAGGCGTAAAACATTCGGACATCGTTGTTCTCAGTAGGACTGGGTACGTCAGAGACTCGATAGAGGAATTCTTAAATGCGAACGGAGAACTTAAGCATTCACTGGTATCTCGTTTTCGTGGCATGGAGTCGCCCATCATTATCGTCGTAGAGGCAAATGACCTGTCGGACTCGGAGTTGTTCAGTGCATATTCACGCGCAACCACAGCATGCTTTGCTCTCTATGCGGCAGACTGCCTGGGCGATGAGCCCCTGAGCAGGTTCCAAGCTAAAGTTTCGAGTATCCCCGCATATCAAGACGTCATACGGAATGCAAAGCAGCGACGAACTTCTGCCTTCGGCCTATCTGGCCACGACATGAGAAGAG
Organism: Pseudoduganella sp. R-34; assembly: GCF_049904655.1. Classification (NCBI taxonomy): domain Bacteria; kingdom Pseudomonadati; phylum Pseudomonadota; class Betaproteobacteria; order Burkholderiales; family Oxalobacteraceae; genus Pseudoduganella; species Pseudoduganella sp. R-34. The sequence goes on along the minus strand of NZ_CP184572.1, from coordinate 1,274,869 downwards.
TAGACCGAATCCATACTGTTGATCTTACTTGGTCTAGAACTCTTAAATCCTTCTTAGTACGCTTGCCTCGCGAGACGCCAGCAGTACTGTGGGTCGACTATCTAACTGAGGTAGCCAAGTGGCCAGTCCTGACCATTATTGATGAGGAACCCGATGCACTTCGGGTCGCTTTACCTGGGAAAAATTTGCAGATGGGCGTTCAGTTAAAGGAGTGTCGTAAATGCGAGATGATCACGCCACATCATTTTTTTCCGCTCTCCTCATGTTTGGTTTGTACAAAGGTTCTGGGTGGCGAAGCGCGAGTCCTCAAGGAGCGAGACGTTCATTCATTGGTAGAACTTGACTCTTTGATGAGTTCCTTGCCAGCGTCCGCTTCTGTTGAAGACGCAATGGCGATCTACTATCAGACACCGTTTCTGTTAGGTGCGGCAGCGCTTGGAGGACATGTGTGGCGGTACATGAATGTTGAGAAGCCGCCTAGCTTGCCAGGTGATGTTTCGCTCTATCGCGCAGCTATCGCACTTGCATACTCCTATGCGCATTTATGCGGACGGGAAAGGCTGTTTTCACTTGACGAGCTTGTCGAACAAACATGGCATGGAGACTTTGATGATCTCGGCATAGATCGCAATGCATGGCATAAACAATTAAGAAGCGCTTTAAGCCGTCTCAATCAACAAGGGGTCATATTTAATGATAAGAAGTGTGTTGAGAATCGAAAAGGAATGAAAACACAATGGCGAATCCGCCTTCATGGCAAGTGATCTTCAGATCGAAGCCGCCGGAATTACGATCTTTAAAGGGTGTATGAATATGTCAAAGTATTGGGAAAAGACGGTTGAGTATAGTTTTGTCGCGCAGGCTTGTCGCTCGGGCGTAGACTTCTTAGCACCATTAGGCGGCAAAGAAGAACGTGGAGTTGGCGACGGGATGTTTGGAAAGGACGACAAACTCATTCTTGTAGAGTTTAAGGTTGGAGAGGGAGCCATGGCCTTAGAGCAGGAAAAGTTCGACGACTACCCAGAGGCCCACCTTGTTCTAAATGGCAGGGATAGTCATCACTTCTTCGTGTACGCTCAAAGTCCCGTTATCGCCGAAAAACAGTTGCCGCTACTGGTTGCCAAAACATATTTTGGTGGCGTGCCGTTGCAATCAGCCATGGAATGCCTCAAGCATGGTACCGATGCTGCTACGTTCAAAGAGTACGTGGAGGATCTATTGAAGTATCGGAAGGTTGACGGGCGCAGCTCGTCTGGTCAGGTAGGGTTTGAGGCACTCTCTAATGTTATTGGTGTCAGCGCATCTGGCAAGCACGTTTCGACTGTAACACTGGAACAGTACGTGGCATTCGAAATGCCTCACCTTGAACTTCAGAACGAGCTAACTAATACGCCAAAAATGTCGTCAGGATTAAATTTCGGCATGTAGGAAATGAACTGACGCCAAGAATTCGCCAGCGCTTGTTAGCTGACGTACGAACAACCTATCCAACGAGGTACCCTTGCCCTACAGTCTAGAAAATCGCCTGGTGATCGGAGTCGCTTCCAGCGCAGTGTTTGACCTTCGCGACTCGGACGCCGTATTTCGGCGTGATGGTGAAGCTGAATATCGCAAATATCAGAGGGCTCACCTCAACGAGCCGTTTCCGAAAGGGATTGCATTCCCATTCATTAAACGTATCCTGTCATTGAATGACCTGAGTGAGCCTGGTGATCCCCTTGTCGAGGTCGTCCTGCTTTCCCGCAATGATCCAGATACCGGCTTGCGTGCGATGAAGACAATCGAGCACTACGGGCTGGGGATGACCCGTGCGATCTTTATGCAAGGGCGCTCTCCTTACGAATATATCCCCGCGCTAAACATCGCACTCTTCCTCTCAGGGAATAAGCCAGATGTAGATGCAGCGATTAGAGCGCACCATCCAGCGGGACAGGTTCTGGAGTCCAATTATGTCGACGACGAACAGGATCTAACCCTACGTATCGCCTTCGACTTTGACGGCGTGCTCGCCGGGGATGAATCCGAATCCATTTATCAGTCGGCTGGCATGTCTGAGTTTCACGCACACGAAGTGCGAAACGTAATGCAGCCCCACAATCCCGGCCCGCTTAAGGAATTCCTCGTAAGGATCTCCAAAATCCAAGCTGCGGAAGAAGATCATAAGAAGATAAATCCAGACTATCAAAATCGTTTGCGAGTGTCGATTGTTACAGCGAGGAACGCCCCCTCGCATGAGCGCGCACTAAAGACGCTGGAGAGCTGGGGCGTTTATGCTAACGATGCATTTTTCTTGGGCGGCATCGACAAAGGCAAGGTACTAGGTGTTCTTCGGCCGCATATCTTCTTCGACGACCAACCGGCACACCTAAAGTCAGCAAGTGCTGTAGCACCATCGGTTCACATTCCTTTTGGTGTCATTAATGAGACGCCGATGATTCTGGCACCCATTGAACCTGCGGCGCCTGTAGTCGAGAAGTGATATGAATCTATCCTTGTACAAACTTACGGTGCGCCAAACATGACACTGGCAGTGAACATAAGCGACGACGCCAGCTATCTGATAGCAGTAGTGCAGCTGGAAAGGGCAGATAGAGTCTTTTGCCAAGCGATAGGATGTGGACATGCGATCTTCCGACGCGTCCATATCGTGCTCTCCGGAACGGAGTTCAAGCTTGTTGGATCCGATTGTTTCCGACGGCTTTATGGGCATCTCCCCGAAGATCAACGCACGCCGCACTATGGAAGTGGCTCTGGAATAGAAATGAGCAACGAGGAGCGCCAGCTTGTAGCGAAAAATACTGCGGAGTTTGTCGCGCGTCTTGAAGCCGAAGATCAAAGGAGACAACTTCTGCGTGAGAATGCAAAGCACCTCACAAGTCCGCACCGAGATGTAGATGGCTTCAGCATTACTGCTGATTCCCCTCGTATTGATGGTTCTCACATTAGCAACAAGAAGGCACTGCATTACATGTGGCGAAGGGGCGGAAGAGCATTGGGGGCTGGAATCTCGCAAAAGGAGATTGATTGTGTTGACGATCCAAAAGCCAAGGCAGTGCTCCACTACCTCGTACGGGGTAACTGGGGCGACCCTTGGGCTCTTGCTCAGTACTTGTTGGGCCGCCATGGAATCAGCCATGAGTTTTGCCTCAACGTTTTGAGGACATATGAGCTTGTTGAATTGCTTCCTGCGTATAGTGTGTCCACAGGCGGAAAACCGTGCTAGGAACTCGTTTTCAGATCGCCAACGAACGGTCACTGAGCGGTCGGCTGATTACGAGGTCTCCCGATGAAATTTCGCGTCTAAGGATATCCCCTTGACGAAATGGCGGTTGTGGGCACCTCCGACATAAGAGGTATAGGTTCCCTCAAATTTGAGTGCCGCGAGGATGAAACGAACGACAATTTCCCTTGTAAGCCTTACGTAATCCATTAGGTCGCCAGACACCCCCGCAGGGAACTCGAACCGTCCTGTGTGTACGATGTGATCACGTGCACGCTTTGCAGAGGCAATTTCCTCGGGCTCTAAATCTGATAAGTCAACGCCCCATCGACTTGCCAACAAGTCGATCTTCTGTTTGAGCGACCGGCGATTCAAGTCCTCAAACTTGTCTCTAATTGCATCCATCTCAGTCGCGCGTAGCTGCGGATCTTGCGTCCATTCAGCAATCTTCTTTTCGACTACGGCTAACAGTTCTTTCCGCAGGTCGCGAAATTGAGTTTTCGATCTTATCTCAAGATCGCGCCTCGACAGGCTAGCGCTAATGAGGTGCTCCAGAACAGTCATGGCGGCCAGAAGTTTACCTTCCCGATATACGCTCGGCATGTTGAACCATTCGATCGCTATCCTTAGATCTTTTGCGTCAATTTGACGGTCGAAATACGTATTGACGGCAGTTTGAAATATGGTGGCGAAATCGAATGGAGAGAAGGGCGCCATTGCCCCAGGTCTCATTTCCAGTATTGATGTGACTTCGATCTCTGTGAAATCTTCGTTGAGCCATTTGGTTACGGGTGCCGCCAGCCTTCCCCCTTGAGCGAAGGACATGACTGAGCAAACGTGCGTGAAGAGCTCTGAGGTGCAAATCTTCCATTGCGAGAAACTCCCTATATCGGCTGGGGCAGCAACTGCAAGGCTTCCTGTCAAACTTGCAGGAACTTCAAGAGCATTTGCCCCAGTCATTTCAACCTCTCCTAAAGGGGTATGAGCTCGAAGGGGAAAGTAGTTCTTAAAGTCCCTTAATAACAACTTTGCGCCACGCGACGAGCCCTCGGTACTCGGCTCAATGAAACTGCATTGCATGCAGCCGATACGAGGTGTGACGCTTGCCGGAAGGCTGTCTGAAAAGAAGTGGCCAGGTGAATAAACCAGAATCTTGGTGCTTGTGAACGTTGCGCCATTACCGTCGTCACCAGAAAGCGAAAATTCAGCAAACTGAGTTTTCTGCTCATAGTAATGGTCCTCAATAAACCTCGAATCGGAATTCAAAGGAATTGGCTGCAGAGTGATCTTTACGTCTCCCGACTGGTCTATGCCGGCGTTAAACGATACCGAGAGCGAACACTCGCCAATGTTCAGCAAACCCTGATAGCTTTTTGGAGCAAGATACCATCCCGACATGGGCATCCTTTGGTAATTCATTAGGAGGTGGTTGTAGCCGCCGTGTTCTCGACCGGCGAGCACATGCTTGTAGAGGCAGAATGATGCGCTTCCAGTCGCCGTAGGCTGATTGCTGCGATTATGATGATTACTGGGCAGATCAAGAGCAGGGTATTGGCTGCAATCCAGAGTGCAAGCTCCGAGCCCTCGAGTAGCAGGCGAAGTCGCAGTTGGGTCGCAAACACAACCAGCGGCAACGAAACATAAATGAGCGCGATCGCAATTTTGATGACCTTGAGCACTGTCCCTATACGACCACGCGAGTGCGCCACTAGAATCCATGGTTCATCATCTGGGATTTTCGTTCCTATTCTAATCTTCAGTATTGGCCCGATCATTAGCAGACAGATCAAAGATATAAAGGTAGCGACTGCTGCGGGATACATTGGGGCTGAGATAGGAATACTAGCCACGGTAAAAGTAGCAGTAAGCGCTTGAGCGACGAATTTTGATATGTCGGGATCATTGATCTTGAGGCCCTCCGCTGTCCCGCCTCCCCAACCAGCGCTAAGCAATTCTGACCTCATTGCTGGCCAGTGCCGCGGGCTCGCAAGGCCGTCGCGTAGGGCGGCGTTGTAAAAATCCCGAGTAGTTTTCAGCGACAACTCCGATGGAAACACCCATATTCGACCGTTGATTGATGCGGCAAAATAGGAAGAAAGGTTCAGTGGGCTTGCGGTCGCAGAGACACGATATGCCCCCGCTATTTCCGGTAACGGCGTCAAGGAAAGAGTGCTGGAAGCATGCTCCATTGTAGGAATGTTCGCCACAATAGGACTGCACTCCTCAACTTCAGTGCCGGACTGAACTGGGACGATTCGGATGAAACAAGTAACTGCCGTAGAGGTGTGCTGGGAAAGTTGATCTGCTCCGCCTACGAGCGAATCACGAACGGACAGCCACGCAATGAGCTCTTTCGCATGCTGTCGTCTGGCTAACGCATCTCCAACAGCTTGTACTGTAACCAACCACAAAATAGCTACGGATAGCATTGTCGTAAGCGACGAGCGTAGCTGCTTAATTGCCTCACCCACGATGCGAAGACTCCTGGCTGGAACTGTCATCCGGCCGCCCACGTATTCACCAGGCGCAGATTACAGGAAATCAACTCTTCCTCACGGCGACTCTCAACCGCATTGGCTAACGCGAGCAATCGTTTGCGGTCGAATTTTTCCGAGCGGTAAACTTCTTGATCAGATCAGAATAAACCAATTAAGTGGTGGAAATGTCACAAATTATCACCGTCGCACGACCGCACGACATGTACTCAAGGCGACTGGCGACAGTTAAGACCTTCGTGATTTAAGTGGTCGCCCTGAATTGCGCCGCCGCCCACAGGGAATTTTCCAACCTATATCGATTCTTGAATTGATTCTTACTTCGAAATGATGGCTCCGGTCAGAATGGGCCTGACAGCACAGATTGCATCCGGACAATTTCAACTAGTTGGGCGCGTTAAGTTGGCGTTCGACCTCTTGCAGCATTTTAGAAGGAGTCGTGCCAAGCGCATCGGCCAGTTTGAAAATGACCTTCAATGCCGGCTGATTGATCCCTCGCTCAATGAGACTGACGAAATTTCGTTCGATCCCCGCCGTCAGAGCGAGTTGCTCCTGTGTCAACCCAGCATCTTTCCTGAGTTGACGAAGCACGCGTCCGAATGAGACTAATGGATCCACATCCTCTCCCAATATATTGGGAGAGATCCTCGTCGTACGCTATCATTAAGTCTTCACAATATATTGTGAATTTTTAAGGAAAATGCAATGACGGCTGGCGAGTGGATGGCTTACCTGGTAGTTTATGGCGGGGGCGCCCTGGTGATATTGTTCATGTGGGCGTATATCAACTACTTTCGGGCTCAACAGCGCAACCTGAAAGAGCTCTTCGCCAGCGGATTCAAAGCGGATCATCGCGTGGGTAACGAGAAGGTCTTCGTGTTTGATGACTCTCTGCGTGAAATGGCGATCATTGATGGGGCAAAACTGCACCGCTACCCTTACGCCAAGATCGATACATGGTCGCATGAATGTGATGTCCGCGGTAATCGCAAGATCCATAATCGACTTGTTATCACCATTCTCGACGCTGAGCATCCAAGGCATGAAATTCGAGTCTCCGCAAATGAGGGGCAGTTGTGGTTCGCAAAGATGCGCGCCATTCTGGCCAAATAAGTTGTCTTAGATCACCCAAAGAATTAATGCGCCTGCTCATACTGTCTGACCTTCATCGCGAATTCTGGAACCAACACCAGGTGTCTTTTGACACAACTGTCGCCTCGCCGGACGCGGTTATTCTCGCCGGCGACATCGACACCAGCGGGGTTCGTGCAGTCAAATGGGCAGAAGATGCATTCAAGGGCATCCCAGTGATTTACGTCCACGGCAACCACGAAGGGTACGGGCATAATCTCGACAACGAGATAGATAAGATTCGCGCCGCTAGCGCCGCGACTGAGAACGTGATCTTCTTAGACTGCGGAATGCATGTGATCGGCAACGTTCGCTTCTTGGGCGCCGCCTTATGGACAGACTTCAAGCTGTTCGGTGATGACCGACGTTACTTCGCGATGACCAGGTCAGAAGAGGCGATGTCGGACTACAAACGCATTCGGCTCGCCAGCAAAAACTACGGGAAGCTGCGCGCCAAGGATACTGCGCTTTTTCACGAGCGACAGAAGTCTTGGATCGCCAGCAAGCTCGCTGAACCCCATGATGGGCCGACCGTCGTCGTAACCCACATGGCACCCTCTATGCAATCAGTTCCCAGTCAATTTGCGAATGATCTGACATCGGCCGCATACGCCTCAAACCTCGACCAAGTAGTAGAGAAGGCAAATATTTGGGTCCATGGGCACATGCACGAATCTTTCGACTATACGATCGGAGCTTGTCGTGTCGTGTGCAATCCCTTTGGATATATGTCAAAGGATGGCAGCCAAGAAAACGAAGGATTCAACCAAAATTTCATCGTCGAGATTTGACGAGCAGGTCAGCATATTTGACCACTACACAGGACTACAGCATTCGTTGTAGACCGTGATCGAACGAAGATATTCCCCCTAAGAGACACCCGATGCCGATTCAATCTTGCTTCGTGTTCGACTGCAGAAATCCTGCAGTCCCGATTCCAATCGGGCGCTTCGAACTTGACGAGCTCGAGAACGGTCGGTTCATCTACGAAGCACGGTACCTCCACGCGCCCCCCTCCTTCGCGTTGGATCCTATTCATGTGCCATTACATCAGACGGCGATCGCCATTCGGCGCGGTGGCGATGGGTCTTACGGGATACTCTCTGATACTGCTCCGCTCGCTTGGGGTGCCAATTTAACTCTTAAACTACGGCGAGATTCCAATCAGCACGTGCCGCAAAATGCGGTCGAGTGGTTTCTTAGCTCACAGTTGCTTGGGTCTGGCTGCTTGGGATTCTCAAACGACATGGAGGTCCCACCTCAACTGACGGTGGCAGTTCAGGCATCTCGGTCACTGACCGCGAAAGTCTTGCGAGGAATTGATGCCTACACTCTCGACCCTAATGCAAAGTTCGACTTCGAAACTGAACGCGCGATTGTTCCCGGCTGCAGTCTTGGCGGCATGCGACCGAAAACTCTGGTTATGCATGAGGGTTCCGAGCATATTGCCAAATTCAGTCGTCCCGACGATCTGATTGACGTGCCAACGACCGAATACGCGACCTTAAGGCTCGCTACGAGGGCAGGACTCGACGTTCCGTCATTCGAACTGGTGACCATTGGAGAGAGATCAGTTCTGCTGATTGAACGATTTGATCGCAAAGATGGGGGGCATATCCACTATGCCAGCGCACAAAGCTTCCTTGATCCACAGCCGCTTAGTTCTGACGGCCGGGAATTCGCAACGAACTTTTCTTACGCCGGAATTGCCGAAGCCTTGCGTCCCTTTAATGCGAACGTGCGTGCCGACGCGCACGAACTTTATCGACGGATGGTTTTAAACATCATGGTGGGGAATGTGGATGATCATCTGCGCAACCACGCCTTCCTCATGGTCCAACCAAGCGTATTCCGATTATCGCCGGCATTCGATATCGTCCCTCACCTGGAGGCTCCGCACAGACCTCAAAGCATTGGGGTTGGAAAATTCGGACCCGCAAGCACGATCGCCAACGCGCTCTCTCAATGCGATCGCTTCCTTCTAACCGAAGCGGAGGCACGCGAAATTGTTGGCGAGATAAAAGACATCGCATCCACTTGGAGGAACGAATTCCGCGAAGCCGGCATCTCTCAGCGCGATATTAACTTATTGAGCGATTGCTTTGGTGTTGCGGATCAAGCCGAGCGGCTCCAAATATCGGCGAGTGTAGCAGCTGTAGGAACAGCAGCTACTGACGACGAAAAGATTCAAATTCGCTGCAATGAACTTGGCTTAAGCCTAAAGCGAGCAAGGCAATTCGTTGAGGCTGCTAGAAACCAGGTCTCGCTAGCCGCTATCCTTAGCTTGGACGAGACGACTTTGGCGCCGCTCAGTCCTCGGCTATGGCTTCAGATGGCTGCACAAGGCTCGAGTGTCAGTTATCGTCTTGCACTGAACGCCGAGCAATTACGCCAAACACTGATCTCTGGACACGTCGATGAGCAATACGCCCCTCACCTCTCCACGTTGTTTGACGAGGTTCCTTGCCAAGTTTCGATCATGGCAATCTTCCAGGCTGCAAACGACGAAGGCATCCCGATGAAAGCTATTTGGCGCAATGTCGAGCAGCTGGCTAGCAATGTTGGGGCACTTCGGCTAAATCTATGGAAGTGCGAAAGCGAGTCCTCTAACCGTGAACCTTCTATGTCAAGAAAACCAAAAGCGAAGCAAGACCCACTAGCGGCCGCACGAGGACGCGGAGACACCTATATGCAGCTAGAGTTGGCGAGCGTAGACAATCTTACGTTGTCGGAGGCTGCCAAACGTACCGGCTTCTCGGAGACATTGATCAATATGCTACGCGAACGTGGCGAACTATATGCGCTAATCGATCCTAGCCAAGTAGGCGGCTTTCGCTTCCCTGCATGGCAATTTGAATGTCATAAAGAGCGGCTATTGACAATCCTTGATGCCCTGCACACGGCTGGCGTCAAAGGATGGGGAATACATGCGTTTATGAACAATGCGTCCAGAGAACTATTGGGTCGTTCTCCTCGGGACTACATTCTTGAATCTGGAGCGCCGTTGGAAAAGCTCATGCGAATAATTGAACGCCGCTATGTCGGTGAGCAAGGTGCTCAATGACATCCCCCTTCAGATCCGTCGGAGCCATTAAACGCGTTGTACCTCATTATGTCTCCTCGAAACTGTGCCACAGACATGAGCATCTATCTCGAGCTTTATAACGGCGGACCAATTCACCGGATCGAGCTAACTCGCGCTCGAGTACGGCGCTCGCGCATAAAATTGCTCGCCAAATCACTTGCCATGCGGGAAGCGGCGCTCGCCGCTGACTTAGGAATTCGTCCAGGGAAGAGCAAATTTTTACCACTAGCCCCAAGCGAGCGCGTAATCGGTTTGATGTCTTTGGTTGGTTCTGTCGAAAAGATGGTTGCAAGGAGCGGAGCTAGCGATTTCGATTCCGCGAAATGGCTAGGAGCTTGGCTCAGCACGCCTCTGTCAGCACTCGGCGGTGTACGACCTGGTTCATACCTTGATACGATAATGGGCCAAGACCTTTTGGGTCGTCTAATCGGCATGGCCGAGGCAAGCGTATATGCTTAAGTCAATCCAGACAAAATTTCCCAAGCCGACGAACGACTCCGGGCTTTCAGTCAAGGCGCCAACAATTTCAGTGAAACGGCTCTAGGTCGCTGCGGGGGCAGCACCGTTGTGACCTGCTGGCGCAAGTATAATCTACGCCTTTCTCGTCCTTGGCCACAATTCTATGCGCCGCTTAGACCACTCGCAGCTACTCCAATACATCACCGCGCTCCATGAAGCTGGACATGCGTTTGTCGCCCACCAGTCCGAACATTGGAAAATCAATGATCCTGCGATCACATTTCCCCATTCTGACCTGCTCCCCTGAAATAGTACGGTGTTAATCTAGAGTCTGCCACATGGGAGGCAGGCATGAAAAAGCGCTTTACTGAAGAGCAAATCATTGGTGTGCTGAAAGAGGCAGAAGCTGGCGCCAAGGTCGCCGACCTCAGCCGGAAATACGGCATTGCCGAAGCGACCTTTTACAACTGGAAGACCAAGTTTGGCGGCATGACGGTCTCGGAGGCACAGCGGCTGAAGGAACTCGAGTCAGAAAATGTGAGGCTCAAGCACCTGTTGGCCGATGCCATGCTGGATAACGCGGCATTAAAGGACGTGGTCAGCCGAAAGTGGTAGGCCCGCAGGCTAAGCGGCTCGCCGTGGCGCATTTAATGACCATGCATGCGTTGGGCGTGACGCGAGCCTGCGGGCTGATCGGAATTTCCAGATCCTTGTTCCGGTATGCCGCAAAGCGCTCGGACGATGACGAATTGCTGGCGCGGCTGACCGAGCTGGCTGGCCAGAAGCGGCGCTATGGATACCGTCGCCTGCATGTGCTGCTGCGCCGAGAAGGATGGACGCTCAATTGGAAGCGTACCTACCGCGTGTACCACGCGGCAGGCCTGATGGTTCGGCGCAGGAAGCGCAAACGCATCGCCGGAGTCGAACGCACCGTCAGGGTGTTGGCTACGGGCGCTAATCAAAGCTGGTCGATGGACTTTGTGTCGGATGGCTTTGTCGATGGCAGGCGGTTGCGCTGCCTGAACATCGTGGATGACTTTACGAAGGAATGTTTGGCGATTGAAGTTGATACCTCGCTGCCAGGGTGGCGTGTCGCCTCTGTGCTGGAGCGTCTGGCGGAATCACGCGGCTTGCCAAGCTCTGTAACCGTCGACAATGGGCCTGAGTTTGCTGGAAAGACGTTGGATGCATGGGCCTACCAACACAGGCTACAGCTGAAATTCATTGCACCAGGAAAGCCCCAGCAAAATGCCTATGTCGAAAGCTTCAACGGGAAATTTCGGGATGAATGCCTGAACGAACATTGGTTCATATCGTTGCGGCATGCACGGCAGGTGATCGATGCCTGGCGCAAGGAATACAACGAGGAACGGCCACACAGCACGCTGAGAAATCTGACGCCAAAGCAGTTCGCTGATGCGTTATTAACCGCAGACTCCAGCTCGGCGCCGTACTAAATTGGGGAGCAGGTCAATTCCAGTACAGGGCACCTCGCTCGCGCCCATTTTGGCCCAAAGGTCAAGCTGCGGACCATGTCGAAGGAACAAGCCAGAGAATTTGTCAAGATCGGCTTTGCCGGAGTCCACAGTCAAAACCTAATCGGAGAGGCGACGCTACTTTCTGTTCTGAGCTCGCCCAGCGCTGGCTGTGAAGACGACTTCGCGGAAAGCACGAAGTATGCGGAGGAAGCGGGCATCGGACACGAAGTCGACGAATTAATTCAGCAGTCTCTCGACCTGGTAATTGGAAATTTCGAGACGATCGAAAGGCTCGCAGACGTGATCTACACTGCCATTGGAAATGTGCAACGCGCTGATTTGTTGAATGTGCTGGGTGATCCAAAGCCTGAGCGCACACCACCTCAAATTGATCCCAAGCCTGAGCTGACGCAGCCTCAACTTGATTCGCTGCCCGATCAGCCCGCGGGCTCCAAAGGAATACTCGCTTGGCTCAAATCAATCTTCAGCAAGAAAACGTAACCAGAAAAAATATCATCGACTCCCGTTCCAATGATATGTACTCACGCCACACTCCTGTAAGTCGTCATTCGGTGAGAGCACAGGACCAAACTGCACCGAATCTGCCAACACCGTTGGGTCCAATCCAGTCCACTTTCACAATGGGGCAAGAGATAGCGCGGCGGGACCTATTTCACTCCCACAATCGCCAGCCGCGAACTGTGCTGCGCTCATAACAAAAATGGGAGCCGGGTTTGGGGTTACCGATCATTGCCCTAAGCTGTAGGCACGCATTTTCGTCAAGGCCCGTCGCTGGATCGACAAAAAGAACCGCGCCCAATCCTGGCAGGTCGGGTCCAAAATTATCGAGATTGTCGTCGATCGCTATCCAGTCCTCGCCTGTTCTATGCTGGGCACAAAGCCAATCCCAACATTCTCGTTCGCGCTGGCGCAATCCCGCTTGGCTTTCGCTCGTAACCCCAACAAATCGTGCGTTCAAGTCATACGGGAAATGACTTGCCAACTGCGACAGTGTCTCCGTTTTTCGCCAAGCAGATGCAACGACAACATCGACATTAGTGTGCTCACGAAGGATTGCTGCGAAAAGCGGCACATGTCGTAGAAGATTGCTTTCCCCGGCACCATATTCATGAAGGACGCCATCGAAGTCAAGAAAGAGAACCACACCACTCCTTTCGAAAATTATTCATCGGATGGTACGTGAACATCAAAAAGCTTCCGCCGAATACATGTATGTCTACTCAGCTTAAATTAGTCTGATCTAAATCTATCGGTTTGCGTGAACTTTCGTGGGCTCGAAAACGTCAACGAATACGTGCCATTTCTTTTCGGGCGCGTCCTTGATGGTTTTCTTACAGATGACGTGGGAGACCACCCCCAATGTGAAGAAAGCCCACCAGAGGCAGGCTTTCGCATGCGGTTTTCCTACTAACGTAGGCCGACTAGAACCTGACAAAGCAGGGGAAGAGGAGCCTACAGACAATTGACATTAATCTTACGGATAGTCGGCTTAAAAAGTCAACCAGCTATCGAGTCGCGCGTTTCGCAAGCTTCATTTTCAGTTCCAATACCTGGCTCTTTAGTGCCTCGTTCTCAGCCCTGAGGTCACTCATCTCCGTCAATCGTTCGCTTGTAGCACATTTCTGTTTTGCGTGCGCACGTGCTTTACTGATGTATGGCTCGATCGATTGAGGGTTCGAATGCCCTAGCGCGATCGAAACAGATGCGGCAACAGATGCAGCACTCGTATCAAGCCCTTGCTCTACTCTACGGTCTAGTTCACGAATGATTTCATCATTTGCGTACTTTCTTCGAAGACTGTGAATGTTTGCACCATGCTCGCGCACACCTACATCATCCATCGCCTTTCCAAAAATTTGGGATATGGTCTGATCCCGCAATGGGCGCCCATTCTTAAACGAAAAGAACAGCCGTCCCTCCGTATTTTTTCCCCCCCATCCCTTACTCGCCATTGCCGGTTTAACGACAGAATCGATAAAGTCACACACTCGGTATGCTAGGTGCAAAGGAATTTCGAACTTGTTTTCATAGCCAAACTTTTGGGCAGGTGGTACGACGGCCCATGTCCCAACCGCGGCGTCAATTTGGTTGCGATCGAACTGGTCCGTCCGGAGGGAATTAATAGAGCCGCGGCGCATCCCTACCGTTTCGGCAAACTCCAACATGAGTATGTTTCGCTGGGCTATTTGATCTTCCCCAAGAAGGAAGACGTGCATGATTGCATCCACGTCATCGTCATTCGCAACGTACTTCGTTCGATGTCGTGATCCCTCTCCGACCAAACGGAAGACCTCTGGATACCGATCCCGGTCGCGAATGGTTCGTTTGCCTTGGGGAACTCCAAGCGCGGAACGAACGTTGCAACCACGAGGACCAATCAAAAGTGTCGCTTGCGATTCTACTTGTTGAAACCACCAAAGAAATTGATAGATGCGTCGAATTTTTGCATTAACAGTTCGCTTTGCGGCACGCTCACTCCTTGATCGGTTAGCCTTCTTCCTTACTCGAACTAATTCGCTTTCTCGAAATCGTGCAAGCGTATTATCGCTAACGTCCCCAATCTTCATATCTTGCGTCTCTAAGAACTCGAGGAAACGCTGTACATATGGAATCGCGTTATAAATTGTCTTTTGGCTTAAAGCGCATTTGTGAGACAAGTAGAGGCAATAGTCAATCAGCGGGTAGACCAAGGACGTACCCCTGTACGCCAGAAGGAGAAGATCGGTGCCAACTGTACGCCAACTTAATTCGATCTTCGCTTCGCTAACTTCGTTACTCACGACTGCCTCCTTTCGCGTTGCGAATGGGAGCCACTTTTGCCAACTGTCTAGTCAAATCTGAATTCGCTGCACGCAATTCTTGAATTGTTGCTGTCATGGAGCCAATAGCACGATGCGCTTCCTCCGAAATTAGCGCGTTCGCTTCTTTTAGCCTGATCAGTTCGGCACTCAACTCTTTCATGTTTTTGCGCTGCTCAAGCATCTCATGCTCAAGCAGCGCACGGCGCACCTCAGAGACCTCCAACTTCCGTGTTAACGTTTGGATACGAATCGGTTTCGCAGATCGGATCTGTTCTGCAGCACGCAATCGCAGCGCAGTTAACAATCGCTCTACAGTCTCCTGCATCGCCAGGTTCTTTCTCAAGGTCTGCGGGGCATTCTTTCGTATACTTCCGAGCTCTCCCAGAACAGAGTTTGTACTCCCATCCCACAGATTGAACTGGCGCAAAGTCCTAGGGTAGTAGTCCAGTAGGCGAGAGCCACTTTCGCTCGACAAGCTGTCTTGGGGTATGTGTGGAATACCCGATTCGATCCAAAGTTCCAAAATCGATATTTTTCGTCTAATGTTCGCATCGGCCGCCGCTGCGTTAACTAAAGACGCGTGTTGGTGAACATTCTCTGCCACCGCAGCGCTTATCCGAAGTACCCTTTTCCGCCCTTCCGAACTCATAAGCGCCTCTCGCCCAGCCGTTGTTCATGAAGCTCGATTAAACGCCGCAAATCGCGAACGGACCGCTCCGCATTTTTTTGCTCGACAGACTGAGGCCCTGCAGCGATTTCCAGGAGCCGCTGCAAATCGCTCTTGATATTCACCAAGTAGGATTCGTTCGAATAGTGATAGGCACATCGTGCACACATCGTTGGCGACGCCCTGCTGCGGTCCAGCCCAATTCCCCCCTTTACGTTACAGCGGGCCAAATGAATGCTACGTGTAGTCCCTGCCATGCATTGCCCATGCGGCATGCACAAGGGGCGATGCCCTCGATGACGTAAGATTGAAGAGATCTTAATGCTGGCTTCACGTAAGCTCGCCTCGTCAAATTTAATGGATGCGCTGAGCTTCGAATGAACGAATCGAACAAAGCGGGCGTAGCTACCTAAAGACGGTTCGCCCGCCAATAACGAAGATACTGTCTCGATGAGGAGTTCATCTGCAACCTCCCCAAGCTTTCTTTCAAAACTTCTCGCTTCCAGCGAAAGTGCATATTGCCTCTTCGCTTCGCCGTCCTTAAACGCGGCGGCTATGCTTGCAGCGTCAGCAACGAACCATGGATCAGTGACGTAAACGAACGTTGTTCCTAAGGAGTGATGGCGCATTTGAAATGACAACGCCTGTAACGTCGCGTTTGAGTAGCGATAATAGAAAATGAGTGCATAGGCTCTTCGAAACATGTGAGGTGTGATTTTCACTTTCTGCTCGCCTAATGCAAACTCAACAAACCTCCGGGCGTTACCTCTTGGTCGGTTTCCCTCGAAGTCGAACCAACATCGCTCAATCCGGATTCCCTCGATTCGACTAATCCGTCTGTAGGTAAAAAGGGAGCGTTCTCGAGCCGGCAGTGACGTAGGATCGCCTCGTCCCAACGCAACATCAACTTCATCAAAAAGTATCTGAATGCCTTCCAGCAGTTGCACAACGTCGCGCGTCGCTTTGTTCACATAAAATGATACGTAGTCGCAAACTGTCTTTTCTACATAAAACTCGCCTTCGAACAGTCCTAAGACTTCATCGACCATCTTCACGCATCCTTTATGGAGCCCGAATCGGCGATGCGATATCTCGTCCTTTCTGCGTGCATTCATCGTTGCAGCCAAGAAAAAGCAAGCGGACATTAGACTTAATATGAGTTCCCGCACCGATAGGGACTTGGCCGCAGTTCTAACAACATCGATACCCTTTACTGGCATAGGAAGATGCTGATCAAGCCATTGCCGCGACGAGGACCGTTGAAGTACGTCGTCGAGATCGTGCCCCAGAACTACACGCCCCTCTTCATGGGATTGAATGACGGCTTCACAGATTTCCCCCAACAGGATCACAATCTTCGGCCCATAGCTATATACCCACCGGAAACTCTCTGCAAATAGGCGAGCCGCTTGGTCAGCAGTGAGATTTGCAGTACGTCCACAAGGGCGCCCTAGCTTCTTTGCCGAAATGTGACCGTCTTCAAAAGGCAGAGCGCTTAGTCCAAGGCCGAATGGCAAGTCATAGGCATAATTCAAGACGGCAAACGTCTCCCGGAGCATGCTCGTGGAAGGTCGCTTAGGGACGATTGCGGCAAATACGTTACGAATTGAGGCCGCGTCCTTGATCTTAGAATCTAAACCTGGAGCTCCCTCTACCAACGCCTTGTGATAGATCTTTACCTCTTGGCCCTGCACATTCGTCCCCAATTGAGCTTGAAAAGTGGCAGTGCAGATGGACCCTTGATCTAGTCCGTTGGGCGGTCTCAGCAACATCGAGAAATCCGATTGAAATGTCTTCTCGTACGCCTCGAGCAGCCGGTCCTTAATTTTCAGAGCGTGTTGCCAGCCACCTTCCGCCAGTTCGGTTGCAAGGGACCTAAAGTCCTCTTTAGTCCAGGAAGATAGCTCAAACTTATCTTTCATCCACGCGAACTCCAGAAATTTCGCCAGGCTCGAGGCAACACTCTTAGCTCTCACATCGCGGGTCTTCTGCGTATTAGCGCTAGACCAATAGGCACTGACCGCAAGGACCATGCATGCGGCGAAGCGCGGCTGCTCTGTAATAGGTTGTGGCACGGGATAGACGCTATTCGCCGGCAACCAGAAGGATGACAAGTCTATCTCCGCGATGTTCGGCTCGTCCGAGCGTGCAGACAACCGAGGAAGACTTAGTATCCACTCTTCCGTTAGCCGAATGTCTGGATGAAGATTCGCTCTGATATTTTCTAACGAGAACTCGACATGCTGCGGCCTATATGGCGGCGTTATTCGCGCACTTTCTCTTCTCGATTCCATTCATCCCCCACACGATGTTCGATACCCTTCAATACATGCGAATACCTACTCTCTTTGATGAAGTCATACAAACCTAAGGAAAAAAGTATCCGTCCCAAGTGTATCGTTTCGAAGGCTTCGCGGTTTTCGTCAAACAAGCGCGCCCAGTTCACCAGGTAGTAACGACGGCGGCGTACCAACTCTTCTATTCTGTCCTCGTCAATCCAAATAAGACGATTCGGGCATCCGTCTCCTTCATGACAGCCTCTGCCGTCGCAAACGTCGCCTTCAAGGTAACTCATGAAAGGCGGCTGACCGGGGTTGCGACAGCTAGCGCCATCACCTATCGCCACTATCAGATCAGGATCTACGTGATCAGGGTTTGGGACGTTCTTCCAAGAGTCTTCCTGTTCTCTGAGCCGAAAGTGAACCGTCGCCTGCAATCTGCGTTGAAACTCTAGATTAATTGCTGAGTTGAGCCGACGAAATAGCTCTTGATTGTGATAGCGACCAGTGGTGCTGATCGTTGCGTGACCAGCAAGTTCCCGAACGCGATCCACGTTGTTAAATCTTAGTTGTTCAGTCAGAAGCACATGTGGGCGAATTTGGTCGAACGAGAATTTGGGTAGCGAATGACGGCTAATGAAGACCGCTAACGCATGCTGAAAACCAATGAACTGCTGCTTCATGTTTCCCTTGTTCGAGTAGGAGAACCAAAGCATCCGTTCATCAGGCTCAATGACTCCTAATCGCCTCAGCTGACGGTTGTTCCAAATCAGCAGTTCCAACGCATAAGCCGCAAATGGCTGGGTGGAATCCAGAACGATCTCGGGAGTATCGTCGTCAGTTTTGGATTTAAAGCCTTTGATTGAAACTTGCTCAAATATATGGGCTGATCCTGCCGAAAACTTGATATCGTCAACCGTCATATTTACTAACGAATGAGCATTCCATCCGGTATAGCAAAGCAGAAGAACGAAGGCTGCAATTAGCTCACAGGAGTTCATTCTTTGAGGAAGAAATAGGACTTGGTAAGGGCGTGTTCCGGCAAGCCTCTGACTAGTCAAACCAAGCTCAATCGACAACAGTCTTCGAACGTTGGGGAATCTGCCGGTATGGCATCCTTGCTGCTGTGAATTGGCTTTCGCTAAGTTTTCCTTTTCGACCGCTTGGCAATACAGGGCTAACTGAAGATGAGCAGGCAATTTCGAGTATTCGATCATTGCCCACTTAGCGCCCACATGCCGAACATGTTCACAAAGCTGTATCTGCGACGACCGAAAGGTCTCTTGTGCAAGAGTATGGACCGTCTTTCTAATCGTCTCCCAGTACAGTAGTTCTTTTCTGCACGCTTCAATTACTTTTTGCAGGTCAATTTCCAGCCTCGCCAGGGAATTTCGATATAGTTCTTTGATCGTTTTGTGGGGCATTGCCGCGAGTGGCATTTGCAGCTCGTGATCTTCTCCATTCAAACCAGGTGCGTCGCTAATCACCCGCCTCGGCAAAGAGGATATGTACATGCGTGTTCGAAAGCGCAGTGTCTTGCGCGTAATCACGTCAGCAACGTCCAATAAAGGAATTAGGTCAAGTACGTATTTCCTGAAGTAAGTTCCTATTCGCTCCTTAACCGAACGCGGTCGCTCAGAATTAATCAGAGCGTTCTCGAACAATAAGAAAATTCTTCGTATTTCCAAACGTCCCACTTGCTCAGGTCGAAGATTGAGCAGCTCTGTTGCAGCGTCAGTCGCGACAAGCAAGTTAAGCCCATCTCGAAACGAGATGACATCGGCGGTTGGCTCCGGCTTCTGCCTTGTTCGAATTTCCAAAGCATTCAAAAGCAGACACATCCATCCCGTCTGAGTAAGTCCCGAGGCCTCGATAGAAACCCGACGGTAGTATGTTCTCGTGCGTATTGTTGCGTGCGTTTCGATTTCGAAAACACGGGCCACTGTTACCTTACTCATGACAGGTATCCTCATGCGCAATTGACTCTATCGGTACATCACGAAGCCACTGTTCTCACCACTGGAATAATACATTTACCTCGACCGTCAACCTGGCCCCGGCCGACCTGCCTAAGGAATCGGGGCGTTTTGATTTGCCGATCGCCATCGGCATTCTCGCCGCCTCCGGCCAGATTCCTTCTTCCTCGCTGGAACAATTCGAATTTGCCGGCGAACTGTCGCTGACCGGAGAACTGCGCCCGATTCGCGGCGCCCTGGCGATGACATATGCCATGCAGCGCTCCGCCGGCGGCTCCGGCCGCGGCTTCATTCTTCCTCTCGCCAATGCCGACGAAGCCGCGCTGGTTGCAGGCGCGCGCATCTACCCTGCCGCCACCTTGCTGCAGGTATGCGCCCACTTCGGCCTCGACCCCGATGGCAGCTTTGCCCTCCCCCGCCACGTGGCGCAGCCCTTGCCGCTGCCGCCATCGATTCCGGATTTTGCCGACGTCAAGGGACAGATCTTCGCCAAGCGCGCAATGGAAGTGGCTGCTGCCGGGCGCCACTCGGTGTTGCTGGTCGGCCCGCCCGGTGCCGGCAAGACCATGCTGGCCACCCGCTTTGCCGGCCTGCTGCCTTTGATGACCGACGACGAAGCGCTGGAAGCCGCCGCCGTGCAATCCCTGATCAGCGGCTTCACCGTCGAAGGCTGGAAAGTGCGCCCCTTCCGCGCGCCGCACCATACCTCGTCCGGCGCGGCCCTGGTCGGAGGCGGCAGCGTGCCCCGGCCGGGCGAAATCTCGCTCGCGCACTGCGGCGTTCTCTTTCTTGACGAACTGCCCGAATTCGATCGCCGTGTGCTGGAAGTCCTGCGCGAACCACTCGAGTCGGGCCGTGTCACGATCGCCCGCGCCACGCGGCACGCCGACTTCCCCGCCCGCTTTCAGCTAATCGCCGCCATGAATCCCTGTCCCTGCGGCTACCTCGGTCACCCTGCCGGTTTATGCCAATGCACTCCCGACCAGATCCTGCGCTACCAAAGCCGCGTATCGGGGCCCCTGCTTGACCGCATCGACATGCAGATCGAAGTCGGCCCCGTACCACCTGACATCCTGCAAGCGGACGCAGTGGGTGAGCTATCAGAAACGATTGCCGCCCGGGTGCACGCGGCCTTCGAGCGCCAGATCGCCCGCCAGGGCAAAACCAACCAGCAACTCACGCCACGGGAAATCGACCGTTTCTGCAAGCCGGATTCCAGCGGCCAGGCTGTGCTGCGAGCGGCCATGCACAAGCTGCACTGGTCGGCCCGCGCCTATCACCGCGTATTGCGTGTGGCCCGCACCGTGGCCGACCTGGACGGGCAGAAGCAGATCGGCGGCAAGCATGTCTCCGAAGCGATCAACTTGCGCCGCGCCCTTCGGCAACTCTAAGTTTCAAATGTAATTCCACGTAAATGCGTGGTTTTAGCGGCGGTTTCTTCGCTAGAATTGCCGCCACCATGACTACCCAATATCGTTACTCGCGCTACTGCGCCGGTCCTCTCCTGATCCTTCTGTGCTGCGGCAGCGCCGCTGCCCAGGCCCAGACCTCCCAGCCAGCCAAGGCCGACGCCGCGCCAGCAACCGTAAGAAAGGAAGTCCCGCCTGATGCAGGCAATATCGCCAGCGTGACGGTGGCCGCCGAGCGCCCGACCAACCGCATCGACCGCCAGGTCTACGATGTGAAATCCGACGCCTCGGCCAGCAACGGCTCCGCAGCCGATGCGCTGAACAACGTTCCATCCGTGAACGTCGACCCGGATGGCTCGCTGACCCTGCGCGGCAGCAGCAATGTGCAGGTCTACGTCGACGGCAAGCCATCGGCCATGCTGCAGGGCGATAACCGCGGCCCGGCGCTGCAGTCGATTCCGGCCGAAGACCTGGAATCGGTGGAAGTGATCAACAACCCCGGCGCGCAGTTCGGCAACGAAGGCGGCGGCGGCCCGATCATCAACCTGGTCATGAAACGCTCCCGCAAGCCCGGCGGCTTTGGCGTGGCCAACGCCAACTACGGCACGGCTGGCCGCTACAACAGTGCGCTGTCCGGCACCTACAACGAAGGCTTGTGGGGCTTCCAGGGCGGCATCAACGTGCGCCATGACGGCCGCAACTCCGTTGGCGAAACGGTGCGAGACCGCATCGACCCGCGCACCGGTGCGCTGTCGCACAGTGAGCAGCAATCGCAGTCAAACGGACTGAATGACAATGCAGGCCTGAACGGCGGCGTCACCTACAATCTGGGCGCCAACGATACGCTCGGTGCCCAGGTCGCATACTCCCATCGCACCAATGATGCGCGCGCGGCCGACACTTATCTGTCGGCCGATCCCGACGGCGCCATCACCGACAACTACCTGCGCAGCACCGTGCGCGAAGGCGAGAGCAAAAACTACTCGTGGAATGCGCGCTGGGACCACAAAGGCGATGCGCCGGGCGAGAGCTTCAAGATGGACTTGCGCGTGTCGACCGCCACCAACGATTCCGACAACACCTACCGCAACACCTACTTCGTACGTCCGCCCGTCGGCAGCCAGTCCGACAGCGCGCAGAAGAACCGCAACAGGAACGAGATCATCGATTTCACCGGCGACTACGAAGCCAGCCTGTTCGGCGGCGTGACCAAGCTTGGCTACAAGATCGTCCAGAACCGCAACGATTCAAGCATCGATTACACCAACATCGACCCGATCACGCAGGAAGGCTCGCCTAACGCCTTGCGCAGCAATGCCTTCGATATGAAGGAAACCATCTACGCCGCCTATGGTTCCTACCAGATGCGCCTCAACGAGCAATGGGGGCTGATGGCCGGCCTGCGCGCCGAACATACCGAAATGGAGATTGACCAGCTCACCAGCCAGGTCGTCGCCGGCAACAGCTACACCAACCTGATCCCGAGCTTCTTCGCCACCTACAAGATGAGCGAAAACTCGCAAATGCGCTTCGCCTACGCGCATCGCCTGCGCCGCCCGAATGCGCAGGACTTGAATCCTTTCGTGGTCTACCGCGATGAACTGAACGTCTCTTCCGGCAACCCTAAGCTGAAGCCAGCCCAAACCGATTCCTTCGAACTCGGTTACGAGACCCGCATGTTCGGCCTGGAGACCAACCTGCGCGGCTACTACCGCGACGAGACCGATTCCATCCTGGACCGCAAATACTTCATCAGCGACACGGTGCTGCTGACCACCCGCGAAAATGCCGGCAGTACCCGCTCGGGCGGAATGGAATTCACGCTGACCGGCAAGCTTTTGCCAACGCTTACCTTGAACCTGAGCGGCAACGTAGCGCGCTTCGAACAGAGCGTGTTCGAAATGAATGGCGACCAGACCAAACGCACGGCCTCCTCGCTGAGCGGCCGCCTGCGCCTGAACTGGCAAGCGACCAGCACCGACATGCTGCAGGCGGCAGTGCAGGCGCAAGGCAAGATGCTGACTGGCCAGGGCTACCGCGAGCCGAACACCACGCTGAACCTGACCTGGCGCCACGCCATCACGCCGCAACTGGCCCTGATGGTCAATGCCACCGACGTCTTCAACAGCAACAAGATGTCGACCGTCACGGACACCTATGCACTGCGCGAACGCTCGCTGCGCGAGTTCGACGGTCGCATCATCTACGTCGGCCTGTCCTACCGTTTCGGCAGCTCGCCCGGGCCACGTCGCGAAGGAGGCCCAGACCACGAGCCAGGCGGCATGCGCGGGCCAGGCGGGCCAGGCATGGGGCCTCCACCTGGCGGCGGCATGGGTCCGGGCATGGGTCCCGGCGGAGTGTGAGCGGCGCGCGAGGTGCTAACATTCGGCTTATGAAGAAACTCACCCTGGACAAAGCCCTCGCAGCCCTGCTCGCTGCAGGCACGCTCGCAGCCTGCAGCCCAAAATTCGACTGGCGCGATTTCCGTAGCACCGACGCGCCATACACCGTCATGTTGCCCGGCAAAGCCGCCACCTACACCCGCACCGTCAACCTCGATGGCCAGGAAGTGAAGATGACCATGTCCGCAGCGGAAGTCGAAGGCACCATGTTTGCCGTCGGCACCGCTGAGCTACCGGACGCAGCCAAGGCCGCGCAGGCCGTGCAGGCGATGAGGCTTGCCATGGTGCGCAATATCGGCGGTACTATTACCAAGGAAAGCACCAGGGACGGTGCATTTGAAGTGGAAGCACGCGGCGCCGCGCCCAATGGCGCCCCGCTGGCCATGCATGGCCGCTTCCTGGCGAAGGATAAACGCGTATATCAGGTCGTCATTCTGGGGAACCAGAAACATTTTGATGCGGATACGGTTGATACATTCTTGAGTTCGTTTAAATTGTATTAAGTAGCACGACGCGCGCGACTGCACTCGTGCTATCGTATTAGCACATCAACAAACTAAGGGAAGCGCGCCATGTTGATCAAATTTAAATCCATTTCGTCGCCGGAAGTCATGATGGCTCACGAGCATGTCGAACGCATCATGGACCTGCTGAAAAAGAGCCCCACCCGGGGCGTCATCACGGCAGCGGAAGCTTCCCAGGCGCTGCAACTGCTCGAGAAGGAAGTTGCGCTCAGCAAGCTGCATCCGGAAGTCGATTCCGAACATGCCGCCCATATGCCCAGCCATGCGCTGCCGGAAGATGATGCCGATGCGGCATATGCGGAATCGCAGAAGGTTGGCTTTGCGCAGCGCGCCTTCCCCCTGCTGGAAATGCTGCGTGCCGCCCAGACGGGCGGACACGATATCGTTTGGGGCGTTTAACGCTGGGATTGGACGAAGTCTTCCATCACCGCCTTGCGCAGCAGCACAGGCGGCAACATCCCCTGGGCCAGCACGAAGTCATTGAAGGCCTTGCGATTGAACTTCTGTCGCAAGACCACTTCGGCAGCCTGGCGGGTTTCCATCAGGCGCTGGTAGCCATAGAAGTACGAAGTCGCCTGACCCGGCGCGCGGAAGGTATAGCGTTGCATTTCCTGCGTTGCCATGCCTTCCGACAGCCCAACTTCATCGACCAGGAACGATTTCACGCCTTCTGGCGTGATCTCCCCCAGGTTGACCATCGGATCCAGGAACGCACGAGCCGCACGCATCATGCGGTGCTGCAGGGCGAATAGCTGGCCATCGAGCGGCTCGTAAGGCTGCATTTCCGCTTCGGCATAGAGTGCCCAGCCTTCCACGTTCACGCTATTGAAGGCGAAGACGCCGCGCGCGGTCGACACGCCCATTTCGATCATCTTCGCGAACTGCAGCTCGTGGCCTGGACGTGCTTCGTGCGCGGTCAGGGTCCAGCTACCGGCCTGGTGGGTGAAGTCATCGAAGGCCAGCTTCTTGCCGCTCGCATCAGGCGGCATGCCGGTGGTCAGCACGAACTCACCGTACTCGCCGGTGTTGCCGATCAGGCGCGGTGGGCTCATGTGTGGCGCAGGCTGCTGTGCGTTCTCCGCCTCGCTCGCCAGGCGGATCACCGCCTTGCGGTCCGGCAGGGTGACAATGCCTTGCTCACGCACGGCAGATTCGATCTGCGACAGGCGCTCGCCATATAGTGGCATCACCTGTTCCACCGGGATCTGCTGTTTTTTCAACTCGCGCATGACGACGCGGTAGTCTGCGTCCGGCAGCTTGCGCTCCTTGGCGATCAGGCTGGCAGTGATCGCCATCTGGTTGCGAATTTCCGCAAACGACGTCAAGGCCTTCGCAATCAGTTCTTTGGGAGCGATATCTACGCCGAACTGGTGCAAATTATCCGCATAGACTTCCGCCGGCAGACGATGGTCGGCACGTGCCTTCGGCAGGATCTGGTCCTTGATCTTGGCGTTGTATGCAGTCAGTTGCGATTCGATCGCGGCAAATGCCGGCTCCCAGCCCTTCAATTCGCTCTTGCTGAGCAATTCCTTCATGCCCTTGATCAGGGCTGGCGCAGCACTCAGTGCCTGCTCCACTTCGCCTTTGTACGGGCCAAGCAGGTTCTTGTCGGCTTTCTGGCGTTCCAGGTAGCGCTCATAGGCGAGCTCGGTAATCGGTCGGTAGCCCTTGGTGATGCCGGCGTATTTTTGCATGCGCACCAGGAGGGTTTTCTGGCGTTCTTTCGGGATGCGCGGGTCCAGCGTCTGCCGCATCACGCCAAACATCAGCTGGGTCACGTCGGTGAATGGGAGCAGGTATTTGCGGTTCACTGCGGCCGAGCGCAGCTGGTCTTCTGCGGCGCCGATCAGGATTTCCAGGTCTTGCCTGACTTTAGGGTCCTTCTCAGCCTTCAATCGATTTTGAAGTTCGGCGACGACAGCGCGCGTATCCCTGGCGGTGGCTTCGAACAGGTCGCGCGACATGTCGGTGATCTGCTCGTCATAGCCATCGACGCCGAGGCTGCTGGCGCTTTCGGGAGAGTACTTGGCTTGCAGGTTCAGCAGCAGTTTGGCGTTCTCATTGCTCTTGGTAACCCAAGCCGGCTCGGTCGCCGCGGAGACGTGCAGGGAAAGCAGGGCCAGGGTAAGGCCGCTGAGGAGTTTCGTAATCGGCATCGTTATTCCTTTATAAAGAATTGCGTGCCGTATCATAATGCAAAAAGCCCGCCGGCATTCATGCCTGGCGGGCTTTTCTAATAAGAGCCTGACGATAACCTACTTTCACACTGGTTGCAGCACTATCATCGGCGCAGAGTCGTTTCACGGTCCTGTTCGGGATGGGAAGGGGTGGGACCGACTTGCTATGGTCATCAGGCATGACTTGTCAACAATCCGGGAAGAAGTAAAAGTGGGGGTAGTGTTCTCAAACACGGGTAAGTGCTACATAACCGTCAAGGTTATAGGGACAAGCCGTACGGGCAATTAGTATCAGTTAGCTTAATGCATTACTGCACTTCCACACCTGACCTATCAACGTCCTGGTCTCGAACGACCCTTCAAGGAGCTCAAGGCTCCGGGAAATCTCATCTTAAGGCAAGTTTCCCGCTTAGATGCTTTCAGCGGTTATCTCTTCCGAACTTAGCTACCCGGCAATGCCACTGGCGTGACAACCGGTACACCAGAGGTTCGTCCACTCCGGTCCTCTCGTACTAGGAGCAGCCCCCTTCAAATTTCCAACGCCCACGGCAGATAGGGACCAAACTGTCTCACGACGTTTTAAACCCAGCTCACGTACCACTTTAAATGGCGAACAGCCATACCCTTGGGACCGGCTACAGCCCCAGGATGTGATGAGCCGACATCGAGGTGCCAAACTCCCCCGTCGATATGAACTCTTGGGAGGAATCAGCCTGTTATCCCCAGAGTACCTTTTATCCGTTGAGCGATGGCCCTTCCATACAGAACCACCGGATCACTATGTCCTACTTTCGTACCTGCTCGACTTGTCGGTCTCGCAGTTAAGCACGCTTATGCCATTGCACTATTAGCACGATGTCCGACCGTACCTAGCGTACCTTCGAACTCCTCCGTTACCGTTTGGGAGGAGACCGCCCCAGTCAAACTGCCTACCATGCACTGTCCCCGATCCGGATCACGGACCAAGGTTAGAACCTCAAACAAACCAGGGTGGTATTTCAAGGATGGCTCCATAGGAACTGGCGTCCCTACTTCAAAGCCTCCCACCTATCCTACACAGATTGGTTCAAAGTCCAATGCAAAGCTACAGTAAAGGTTCATGGGGTCTTTCCGTCTAGCCGCGGGTAGATTGCATCATCACAAACACTTCAACTTCGCTGAGTCTCGGGAGGAGACAGTGTGGCCATCGTTACGCCATTCGTGCAGGTCGGAACTTACCCGACAAGGAATTTCGCTACCTTAGGACCGTTATAGTTACGGCCGCCGTTTACTGGGACTTCAATCAAGAGCTTGCACCCCATCATTTAATCTTCCAGCACCGGGCAGGCGTCACACCCTATACGTCCACTTTCGTGTTTGCAGAGTGCTGTGTTTTTATTAAACAGTCGCAGCCACCAGTTTATTGCAACCTTTTCGCCCTTCCACAGTAAAGTGGTCAAGCTACCGAGGCGTACCTTATCCCGAAGTTACGGTACCAATTTGCCGAGTTCCTTCTCCCGAGTTCTCTCAAGCGCCTTAGAATACTCATCTCGCCCACCTGTGTCGGTTTGCGGTACGGTCTCGTATGACTGAAGCTTAGAGGCTTTTCTTGGAACCACTTCCGATTGCTTCGCGAGCAAGCTCGCTCGTCCCAGTCCCTTGAATTACGCGCCCGGATTTGCCTAAGCGCCTTCTATGAACCAGGAACTGCCTATTCCAACAGGCAGACAACCTTCCGCGATCCGTCCCCCCATCGCATCATACGACGGTGCAGGAATATTAACCTGCTTCCCATCAGCTACGCATCTCTGCCTCGCCTTAGGGGCCGACTCACCCTGCTCCGATGAACGTTGAACAGGAAACCTTGGGCTTACGGCGTGCGGGCTTTTCACCCGCATTATCGCTACTCATGTCAGCATTCGCACTTCTGATACCTCCAGCATCCTTTACAAGACACCTTCGCAGGCTTACAGAACGCTCTCCTACCATATCCTTGCGGATATCCGCAGCTTCGGTGACTGGCTTAGCCCCGTTACATCTTCCGCGCAGGACGACTCGATCAGTGAGCTATTACGCTTTCTTTAAATGATGGCTGCTTCTAAGCCAACATCCTGACTGTTTTAGCCTTCCCACTTCGTTTTCCACTTAGCCAATCTTTGGGACCTTAGCTGGCGGTCTGGGTTGTTTCCCTCTTGACACCGGACGTTAGCACCCGATGTCTGTCTCCCAAGCTCGCACTCAACGGTATTCGGAGTTTGCAATGGTTTGGTAAGTCGCGATGACCCCCTAGCCATAACAGTGCTCTACCCCCGTCGGTGATACTTGAGGCACTACCTAAATAGTTTTCGGAGAGAACCAGCTATTTCCAAGTTTGTTTAGCCTTTCACCCCTATCCACAGCTCATCCCCTAATTTTTCAACATTAGTGGGTTCGGTCCTCCAGTGCGTGTTACCGCACCTTCAACCTGGCCATGGATAGATCACTTGGTTTCGGGTCTACACCCAGCGACTGGCGCCCTGTTCGGACTCGATTTCTCTACGGCTCCCCTATCTGGTTAACCTCGCCACTGAATGTAAGTCGCTGACCCATTATACAAAAGGTACGCCGTCACCCCTTACGAGGCTCCGACTGTTTGTATGCACACGGTTTCAGGATCTATTTCACTCCCCTCCCGGGGTTCTTTTCGCCTTTCCCTCACGGTACTGGTTCACTATCGGTCGATTACGAGTATTTAGCCTTGGAGGATGGTCCCCCCATGTTCAGACAGGATTTCTCGTGTCCCGCCCTACTTGTCGTACGCTTAGTACCACCGCTCTGATTTCGTGTACGGGGCTATCACCCGCTATGGCTCCTATTTCCAGAGGATTCCACTATCAGAACGACTATCACGTACAGGCTCTTCCCATTTCGCTCGCCACTACTTTGGGAATCTCGGTTGATTTCTTTTCCTGCAGCTACTTAGATGTTTCAGTTCGCCGCGTTCGCTTCACACACCTATGTATTCAGTGAGTGATGACCTATAAGGCCGGGTTTCCCCATTCGGAAATCTTCGGATCAAAGCTTGTTTGTCAGCTCCCCGAAGCTTATCGCAGACTTCTACGTCCTTCATCGCCTGTAATCGCCAAGGCATCCGCCATGTGCACTTATTCACTTGTCCCTATAACCTTGACGGCTACAGGTTCAAGCACTTACTACTGTGTTTGATGAGTTTTACTACTACCCTAAGTAATATCTTTCGATATCGCTTAATAAAACTTTTACTTCTTCCAGATTGTTAAAGAACGTTACTACTCAAACCTAAACCCGAAGGCTTACGTTTGACCAGTACCTAACAACAGCCGATAAGTGTGAACGTTTGAGTCTGATGCCGACTCTAGAAAGGAGGTGATCCAGCCGCACCTTCCGATACGGCTACCTTGTTACGACTTCACCCCAGTCACGAATCCTACCGTGGTAAGCGCCCTCCTTGCGGTTAAGCTACCTACTTCTGGTAAAACCCGCTCCCATGGTGTGACGGGCGGTGTGTACAAGACCCGGGAACGTATTCACCGCGACATGCTGATCCGCGATTACTAGCGATTCCAACTTCATGTAGTCGAGTTGCAGACTACAATCCGGACTACGATACACTTTCTGGGATTAGCTCCCCCTCGCGGGTTGGCGGCCCTCTGTATGTACCATTGTATGACGTGTGAAGCCCTACCCATAAGGGCCATGAGGACTTGACGTCATCCCCACCTTCCTCCGGTTTGTCACCGGCAGTCTCATTAGAGTGCTCTTGCGTAGCAACTAATGACAAGGGTTGCGCTCGTTGCGGGACTTAACCCAACATCTCACGACACGAGCTGACGACAGCCATGCAGCACCTGTGTGCAGGTTCTCTTTCGAGCACTCCCGAATCTCTCCAGGATTCCTGCCATGTCAAGGGTAGGTAAGGTTTTTCGCGTTGCATCGAATTAATCCACATCATCCACCGCTTGTGCGGGTCCCCGTCAATTCCTTTGAGTTTTAATCTTGCGACCGTACTCCCCAGGCGGTCTACTTCACGCGTTAGCTGCGTTACTAAGTCAATTAAGACCCAACAACTAGTAGACATCGTTTAGGGCGTGGACTACCAGGGTATCTAATCCTGTTTGCTCCCCACGCTTTCGTGCATGAGCGTCAGTTTTGACCCAGGGGGCTGCCTTCGCCATCGGTGTTCCTCCACATCTCTACGCATTTCACTGCTACACGTGGAATTCTACCCCCCTCTGCCAAACTCTAGCCTCGCAGTCTCCATCGCCATTCCCAGGTTAAGCCCGGGGATTTCACGACAGACTTACGAAACCGCCTGCGCACGCTTTACGCCCAGTAATTCCGATTAACGCTTGCACCCTACGTATTACCGCGGCTGCTGGCACGTAGTTAGCCGGTGCTTATTCTTCAGGTACCGTCAGCAGATCTGGATATTAGCCAGACCCTTTTCTTCCCTGACAAAAGAGCTTTACAACCCGAAGGCCTTCTTCACTCACGCGGCATTGCTGGATCAGGGTTGCCCCCATTGTCCAAAATTCCCCACTGCTGCCTCCCGTAGGAGTCTGGACCGTGTCTCAGTTCCAGTGTGGCTGGTCGTCCTCTCAGACCAGCTACTGATCGTTGCCTTGGTGAGCCTTTACCTCACCAACTAGCTAATCAGATATCGGCCGCTCCAGGAGCACAAGGCCTTGCGGTCCCCTGCTTTCATCCTTAGATCGTATGCGGTATTAGCGTAACTTTCGCTACGTTATCCCCCACTCTTGGGTACGTTCCGATATATTACTCACCCGTTCGCCACTCGCCGCCAGGCCGAAGCCCGCGCTGCCGTTCGACTTGCATGTGTAAAGCATGCCGCCAGCGTTCAATCTGAGCCAGGATCAAACTCTTCAGTTCAATCTCTGTTTTTCGGTATTGCTACCGAGGTCACTCACTCAAAATACTGACGAAATCTCATAAAGAGATTTACGTTTAATTTTGTGCGAGCGTTATAACGTATATTTTGAGCATCGGACCCGAAGGTCCGGGCATATCGTCAAACGCCCACACTTATCGACTGTTGATTTTTAAAGATCGCTGCCTTATCGTTGACAAAGCGTTGTGTTTGTCATCAGCAGAGAAGCGAGATTATGCGGTACAGCGTGCAACTCGTCAACCCCATCTTTTTCTCGTTTCGCTTCGCTGATTTGTCAGCGCTGCGTTGCGAGGGACAGAACTATAGCAAGCCAGATTCACTCTGACAAGGGCCACACGTGAAAAAGGTTTGGAATGCCATCTAAACAAGCTCAGCCACGCCCGCCAACAGTCCTGGTCGTCGACGATTCGCCCACCCTGCTGCTCGCCCTGCTCGACCACCTGAGCCACCATGGTTTCCTGGTCGTGCTGGCGCACGATGCGCGCGAAGGCATGATGCGGGCGGCACTGGCCGAACCTGACCTCATCCTCCTGGATATTGTGATGCCTGGCCTGGATGGCTTCGAGGCATGCCGCCGCCTGAAGGCCGATGCCGATACGCGCGAGATGCCGGTCATCTTCATGACGGGCCTCAGCGACGCCAAACAGATTGTCAGCGGCTTCGCAGTTGGCGGCGTCGATTACATCACCAAGCCTTTCCAGGTCGAAGAAGTCCTGGCCCGCATCAATACCCACATTGCGCTGCGCCGCGCGAATAATGAGTTGAAGCAGGCTTACCAATCGCTGGCGCGGGCCCAGGAAGACCTGGTGCACCATGAAAAACTGGCGGCACTTGGTTCCCTGGTTGCCGGCATTGCACATGAACTGAATACGCCGATCGGCAACAGCCTGATGGTGGCAAGCACCTTCGAGGCGCAAACAGGGGATATTCGCGAGCACTTCAACAAGGGCGAAAACATGCGGCGCTCGGAACTGGTCGGCTATCTGGATAATGCCTGCACCACGACCGAGATCCTGATGCGCAACCTGCAACGTGCCGCCGACCTGGTCACCAACTTCAAGCAAGTGGCGGTGGACCAGACCAGCACCCAGCGCCGCACCTTCCTGCTGTCGGAAGTCGTTTCAGGGAATGTATTGACCCTGCTGCCATCGATCAGGCGCACCCCGTTCGAGGTCGTGCAGTCCGTCCCGGACGAGCTGATGATGGACAGCTACCCCGGCCCGCTCGGCCAGGTAATCGCCAACCTGGTCAACAACGCCATCATGCATGCCTTTGATGGCCGCAGCGAGGGCAAGGTGGAACTGGTGGCTGAGTATGAGAAGGCCGACTGGATTGCGCTGCACGTGCGCGATAACGGCAACGGCATCAGCGCCAGTAACCAGGAACGCATCTTCGATCCCTTCTTTACCACCAAGATGGGCGTCGGCGGTTCAGGCCTCGGCCTGCATATCGTGCACAGTATCGTCTCCGACATCCTGGGCGGACGGATTACCGTACGCAGCGAGGAGGGCTGCGGTACCTGCTTTACCCTGTCCCTGCCGCTGGAGGCGCCGCGTCACTGAGTTGATGGCCCGCGCAGTCGCGCAATCGCTGGCGGCTGTCCTTGTACCACTCGACGAATTCGCCTCCCTCCATCGGGGCGGCAATCAACGGGCCTTGTCCAGTGCTGCAGCCCATCTCCCTCATGAGCGCCCAGTCTTCGACGTTTTCGATGCCGTCGGCGCAAGCCGGCACGCCAAGCTTGCCGGCCATGGCCAGCAGGCCCTCGAACAACGGCCTGCGATGGCTGCGCTGCGCCGCCTCGTGCACGAACAAGGGGTCGATCGAAATCTCCGCCAGCGGGAAGCAGGCAAAGTCGCGCGTTTTTGCCTCATAGCGCCCGCAGTGGACTGCCCCGACGCCGTAGCCGCGCAAGCTCAGGCGGCCTATATTGTGCAGCGCTTCCGGCTCACAGGCTGCAATCACCGCCTCGCTAATCTCCCAGCAAACGCTGCCCGGCTTGACGTCCTGCGCCTGGATGCCGGCCACCAGCCGCCCCAGCTCTCCCAGGTCTTCCAGGAGTTCGGCCGGCAGCGGAAGCGACAGCTTGATCGCTGACAGCCCCATTTCCTGCCAACCGTGCAAGTCTGCTGCGGACTGGGTTGCCAGCGCCAGCAAGATGGCGCCGATGGTTTCACTGTCGCCCGCCAGCGCAGGAAGCAGGCGGGCGACATCGATTGCAGTACGCCCCGGGCGGCGCCAAGTGCCCTGCACCGCGATGCCCACCATCCGGCCGCTATCGAGGGCGACGCGCGGCGCATATAAAGATATGAATTCTCCGGCCGCCAGGCCGGCCTCAATCTCCATGAAGTTGGGAACTTCCGGCGCGACGTCCTGTTCCAGCTCGGCCAGCGCCAGCATCGATGCGTCGTGCAGCAGTGCCTGCAGCGCTTCCAGCCGCACCGGCTTGGGCATGGTGGACAGCAGGCGCATCGCACTGCCTGCAGGCAGGCTGCTTGCCGCTTCCATCAGGCGCGGCTGGTTGGCCGATGCGGCGATCAGGTTGGCCGCCCAACGCCGCTTGGCCAGTTGCTGGATCAACTCCACGCCGTCCATGCCAGGCATGTCGAGGTCCGTCAATACCAGGTCCACCGGGGCGGCGCGCTGCTCCAGCGTGAGCAAGGCATTGATCCCGTCGTTCGCGACCAGGACAGTGCCGAAGCCAATCTGGCGCAGCAACGCTGCTACGTGCTCGCGTTGCACTGCGCTGTCCTCGACGATCAAGGCCGTGCTTGCGCTAAAGTCCTTCATTCGCCCTCCGTTCGACACCTCCATATTGCAGGATTTCGCGGCTTATTGCATCCAGCGCGACACTGCGCTCCGCCGCGCCGCGCTTCACCGCTTCCCGCGGCATGCCGTAAACCACGCAACTCTGTTCGTCCTGCGCCAGCGTGCGGGCGCCGGCCTGGCGCATTTCCAGCAGGCCGACAGCGCCATCGTCGCCCATTCCGGTCATGATAATGCCGAGCGCACTCGCGCCGGCACACTTTGCCACGGACCTGAATAGCACGTCGACCGAGGGTCGGTGACGGTTAACCAACGGTCCATCGACCACTTCGACGAAGTATTGGGATGGCCCGCGCCGCAGCAGCATATGGCGGCCGCCTGGAGCAATCAATGCTTGGCCCGGACGCACGGGGTCGTTATTGCGAGCTTCCCTGACCTCGATCTGGCACAGGCCGTCCAGGCGCTCGGCGAAAGCAGCGGTGAACTGTTCCGGCATGTGCTGCACGATGACGATGCCCGGCGCAGCCGGCGTAAGCTCGCTCAATACGCGTTCCAGCGCTTGCGTGCCGCCGGTCGACGTGCCGAGGGCCACGACGCGCCCATTGCCACGCGCGGGCAGTTCTCGCTCGCCCATCGGGGACAGGATGGCGTCCGCGCTCAGCTTGGCCGGCGGTACCTGGGGCGGCGCCGACAGGCGGACGGCGGGAAGAGCTTGCAGCCTGGCCTGGGCCGCGCTGCGCACCGCAGCTACCAGATCGTCGCAGCCCTCGTGCGGCGACTGGCGCAGGTCCAGCCGGGGCTTGCCGACTACCGCAACGGCGCCGGCAGCCAGCGCCTCCATCGATATGCGGGTGCTCTTCTCCGTCAGCGAGGAGCAGATGACAACCGGCGTCGGGCGTTCGGCCATGATCTTGCGCAGGAAGGTGATGCCATCCATGCGCGGCATTTCGACATCCAGCACCACCACATCCGGCCACTGCAGGCGCATGCGCTCCCCGGCCAGGATCGGGTCGGCCACGGCGTGCGTGACCTGCATGTCCGGCTCGCGGCCGAGCAGGCCGCTCAGCACTTGCCGCACCACGGCCGAATCGTCCACCACCATGACCTTGATCTGCTTCATGCCTCGCCCTTTTCCGCCAGCTCTCCCTGGCGCACCCAGACATCGCCGGTGGCCACGTCGAACAGGATATGCCGGTGGCCCGTGCCGAACAGGCTTTCCGACACCACGGGAATGCCGTACTCAGCCAACAGCTTTTCCGCCGCGACACCGTTGCGGTGCCCGATTCCCATTTGCCGGCCCGCTTCGATCGATGGAAACATGGTGCCGCCGCCGAATACCTTCGCCTCGCATTCCCGCGCGGGCACGCCGCGCTCCTTGAGCTGGGCCACCATCAACGTCATCGCGTCCTTGCCATAGCGGCCGCTCAAGCCAGCTTCCGGCTCGCCGTCCGCCCCCGCTTCGCGCTCCGACAGCAGGAAGTGCGACATGGCGCCGATGCGCAAGCGCCGGTGCCACAAGGTGATCGACACGCAGGAGCCCAGCACGGTACGGATGCGGTAACGCGCATCGCCGACGAAGTACTCGCCGGGCAGCAGGTAGACCTCGAAGCCGGCGCCCGTTTTCATCTCATTCCTTGCAATAAATTGCCGGGGAAACGCCGCGTACCGGCAGCCCCATATCGTGCAGGCTCTCTGAGTGGCCGATGTACAGGTAGCCGCCCGGGCGCAGGTAATCGAGCACGCGCAGCACCACGCGCCGCTTGGTTTCGCCGTCAAAGTAGATCAGCACATTGCGCAGGAATACCACCTCGAACCTGCCCAGCGCCGGCAGGCGCGCCGCATTCAGGTTGATCTGGGCGAATTCCACGCATTCGCGCAGCACGCGTGAAACAAGAAGCGTACCGTCTTCGACGTCGATGCCCTTCAGGCAGAAGCGGCGCAGGTATTCCGGCGGAACATGGGCGGCGCGCGTCATCGGGTAGTGGCCCCGGCGCGCCGTCTCCAGCACGCGCGCGCTGACGTCGGAAGCGAGCACCTCCCAGCCTTGTGGCGGCAGCAGGTCGGCCAGCACCATGGCGATCGAATACGGCTCCTCCCCTGTGGAGCAGGCTGCGCTCCAGACCCGGAACGGCGCCCCGTCCTGCCGGCGTTCCTTCAGCACGGTGCGCAAATGCTCGAAATGGCGGGCTTCGCGGAAGAAGTAAGTCTCATTGGTGGTCAGGAGGTCGATCGCGATCTGGGTTTCCTCCGGCGCCGTTCCGCTGGCGATGAACGCGAAATAGGAGCCGTAGCTATCGAACTGCAGGTGCTGCAGGCGCTTGGCGAGGCGTCCCGACACCAGCGGCTTCTTGGCCTCCGACAGCGAAATCCCGGCCGCTTCGTGGATGAAGCGCTGGAATTGCACGAATTCGCGATCCGTCAGGGGAGCAACTGTCTGCATCAATTCACATCTCCCGCCATTGCGGCGATCTCCGGCACGTTCAGCACGGCCTCCAGGTTGACCAGGATGACGAATTTACCATCGACTTTGCCGATGCCAGTGATGAAGTCGTTGCGCAGCCCCGCTCCGAAGCCGGGCGCAGGTTCGATTTGCCCTGCGTCGATGTCGAGCACCGCATTCACCGCGTCGACCAGCAGGCCAAGCACCTGCTGCTCCGGCGCCTGCCCGCATTCGACGATGACGATGCAGCTCCGCCGTCCTGTTGTGCACGGGGCGCGCCCGAAGCGCGCGGCCAGGTCCAGCACCGGCACCACGGCGCCACGCAGGTTGATCACGCCGCGCACGCAGGACGGCATCATCGGCACGTCGGTCACGCCGCCGTACTCGATGATCTCGCGCACGCCGAGGATCCCCAGCCCGAACGTTTCCTCGCCAAGGCGGAAACTCAAGTACTGGTGTTCTGCTTCCATGCCCTGCCCTCAGAATCGCGTGAAGTTGCTTTCATCCAGCGGCGGCACCCGCGCCAGCCGGCGCTGCGGCGCCCGCTGGCCGGCCGGGGGCTTCGTCTCAACAGTGCGGCGCGGCGCTTCGTCATGGGCGACGCGGAAGAAGCGCACCAGCTGCTGCAACTCCTCCGCCTGGCTGCTCATTTCTTCTGCGGTGGACGCCAGCTCCTCCGCTCCGGCGGCATTCTGCTGCGTCGACTGGTTCAACTGCCCCATTGCCATGTTGATCTGGCCCACCCCCGTCGCCTGTTCGATCGAAGCGGCGGCGATTTCCTGCACCAGGCGCGAAGTCTGCTGGATGGCCGGCACCATGGCGTCGAGCAGGCCGCCGGCCCGTTCCGCCACCTGTACGCTGCCGCTGGCCAGGTCGCCGATTTCCTGCGCCGCCACCTGGCTGCGCTCCGCCAGCTTGCGCACTTCCGCCGCGACAACGGCAAAGCCCCGCCCATGCTCGCCGGCGCGCGCCGCTTCGATGGCGGCATTCAGCGCCAGCAAATTGGTCTGGTAGGCGATATCGTCAATGATCACGATGCGTTTGGCGATATCGCGCATGGCGCTCACCGTGCTGCGCACCGCCTCGCCGCTTTCTCCCGCCTCGCCAGCCGCCCTGGAGGCAGTAGTGTCGGTCAGGCGCGCATTGTCCGTGTTCTGGCCGATGGAGGCGCTCATTTCTTCCACCGAAGCGCTGGTTTCCTCCACGCTGGCTGCTTGCTGGCTGGCCGCCTGCGACAGGGATTGCGCCGTGGCGCTGACTTGCTCCGACGCCGCTGCAAGCGCCAGCGCACCGTTGCTCACTTCCGAGGCGACGCCGGACAGCTTGTCGACCATCTGTTTCATGGACGCGAGCAGGCTGGCCTTGTCCCCTTTCCGCAGCTTGATTTGCACCGCCAGGTTGCCCTCGGCGACCTCCTGCACGATGTGGGCCGCGTAATCCGGCTCGCCGCCCAGTTGGCGCAACAGGCCCCGTATCATCCACACCGACAGCACGATGCCCGCCAGCAGGCCGCCGCCCAACAGCATGGCGTTGGTGCGCATGGTGGCCTTGGCCTGCGCCATGGCCGACTCGTATTCTTCGCGCGCTACCCGCTCCTGCAAGTCGATCAGTTTGCCCATGGCTGCCAGCACGGCGCGGAACTGCACGTCGGCGCCGCGCGCATCCTCCAGCGCATCCTTATGCTTGCCGGCGCGCGCCTTCTGGATGATGGCGCTGCGCATGTTCTGCCAGCCGCTCCAGGCTACCGTGTACTGCGCCGCCAGCTGCTGCTCCTGCTGCGTCAGCGAGGTAGCCATGTACGCGCTCCAGTTCTTGCGGATCAACTCCTGGTGCGAGGCATCGCCCTGCTGGGCAGCCTCCACCTCGGCCGGGCTGGCGGCCGCGGCGGTCATCACCATGCGGTGGCGGGTGCGCAGCATGTATTCATTGACCTTGCCAAGGTAGATCAATGCCACCGTCCGGTCCTCATAGGTTGTTTTCAGGCGGGCATTGCTGAACTCAATGCCGCGCATGCCGGCGTAGCCGATGCCCGCCATCATCATCACCAGCACCCCGACCAGCAAGCCAAGGCGCATACCCACCGTCAGTTTTCGCCGCATCGTCGTGCTCCTATGCCGCCAGGTTTCCAGCTTGCCTTGCCTGCAGTTGCTTGAGCAGGGCCGGTATGTCCAGGATCAATGCCACGTCGCCGCTGCCCAGCACCGTCGACCCGCTGAGGCAGGAGATGGCGCTGAACACTGGGCTGAGGGGCTTGATCACCGCCTGGCATTGTCCCTGCAGGCTATCGACGACCAGCCCGGCGCGCTGGCCGGCGTGCCGCACCACCAGCACGCTTTCGCGGCAGGGAGCTACGCCTTGCAGGCGAAATAACCGGCGCAGGGCCACCGTTGGCAGCACCTCGCCGCGCAAGTCGACGAAGCCGCGCCGTTCCCCACGCTCATGCTCCACGCATTCCTCGATCGTGCCGAGCGGGATGGCGAAGCGCGAGCTGCCAACCGTCACCAGCATGCAGTCCATGATGGCCAGCGTCAGCGGCAAGCGCACCCGTACCGTGGTGCCGCGGCCAGCTTCGCTGTCGATGGCGATGCTGCCGCGCAGCGCTTCGATATTGCGCTTGACCACATCCATCCC
The DNA here is from genome assembly GCF_049904655.1 of Pseudoduganella sp. R-34. NCBI lineage: Bacteria > Pseudomonadati > Pseudomonadota > Betaproteobacteria > Burkholderiales > Oxalobacteraceae > Pseudoduganella > Pseudoduganella sp. R-34. The sequence goes on along the minus strand of NZ_CP184572.1, from coordinate 1,236,002 downwards.
GACGCCACGCCCCGACAGGCTGGTCACCGCACTGGCGGTCGAGAAGCCCGGCTCGAATATCAGCGCGAACACTTCGCTGTCGCCGGGTCTTTGCTCCGGCCCGAGCAGGCCGCGCTCGATGGCGCTGGCAATGATGCGTTCGCGCTGCAGGCCGCCGCCATCGTCGCCGACTTCGATCACGATGCTGCCCGAGTCGTGAAAGGCGTTCAGGAACACGGTCCCCTGCAAAGGCTTGCCACGCAGGCGCCGTACTTCGGGCGCCTCTATGCCGTGGTCGATGGCGTTGCGCACCAGGTGGGTCAGCGGGTCGCCGATGCGCTCCACCAGCGTCTTGTCCAGCTCCACGTCCTCGCCGCCCAGGACCAGGCGAATATCCTTGCCGATTTCGCGCGCCACATCGTGCACCACCCGCTGGAAACGGTTGAACGTGGCGCCGATCTTCACCATGCGCAATTGCAGGGCGCTGTCGCGCACCTGCTCCACCAGGCCAGCCAGCGCGGAAGTACTGTCCTGCAGGTCGGCGTCCTTGAAGCGGCCGCCTATCATCTGGGTGCGTGCGCTGGCAATGATCAACTCTCCCACCAGCGTAATCAGCTGGCCGAGACGCTCGGCGTCGACGCGGATGGTACGGCTTTCTCGCGGCCCCGCCGCTGCTGCGGCAACGCCAGGCGCCGCCGGTGGCGCTGCAACCGGCGGCGCCACCGTCCCGAGGGCGCTGGCCTGCAGCACTTCCGCGATGGCGGCGCCGTGCAGCGGCAAGATATTGGCCAGGCGCTGGAAGTCCTCATTGCCGCTGCCGGGCGGCAGAAGCCGCAAAATACATTCATCGTGCAGGAACTCGAACACCTTGCTGATTTGTTCGGCGTTTGCCGCCGTTTCCAGCACGATCTCGAAACCAAGGTAGCAGCTTTGCGGGTCCATCTGCCCCGGCGGGGGCAAACCGCCATCGACCGTGGCCAGCGCCACGATTCGCCCCAGGCGGCCGAGATAGGCGATGAAGGAAGCCGGGTCCATGCCCTGCCGGAAGACATCGCGCCCGAACTCCAGCGACACCAGCCAGCGGCCGCTTTCACCAATATCGGCCGCGGCGCCGAAGGACGCCGCCATCGGCAACAGGGCGGGCGCCGGGGCAAGATAGGCATGCAGTGCATCGAGCTGCGGGCGGCACCGTTCGCCCAGCTCGCCCCGTCCGCCTCGCTCGACATCGCGCACCATCGCGCCAATCTGGTCGGCGCATTCCAGCAGCAGCGCTACCAGTTCGCCATCGAGCGGTTGGGCACCGTTGCGCACTTCTTCCAGCACGCTTTCCACTGCATGCGTGAACAGCACGACGTAATCCAGTCCAAACAGTCCCGCCGTTCCCTTGATGGTGTGAGCCGCGCGAAAAATGGCATTGACGGCTTCCTCCTGCACGGCAGGCTCGCCCAGCTTCAGCAAGCCGGCTTCCATCTCGGCCAGCAACTCCCCCGCCTCGGTGACAAACGCCAGCAAGCCTTCGTCCAGGTCCATGGGGGTGCCTTCCTATTGGATGCGCAGCAGCTCGAACAGCGCGACGACAGCGGGACTGTGCGCGACCAGCCGCAGCTCCTTCCGGCTGGCTTGAGCGGCGCGGCGCGCCATCAGCAACAGCTGGGCGCCGGCCGTGTCGATCTCCGTCACGCCAGCCAGGTCCACTTCCAGCGCCTGTGACTGGGCAAGGCGTGCCAGGAGCACGTCCTTCATTTCCTGCACGCGCCGGATCGTGAGGTCGCCCTCGATGAAGAGCAGCGCCGGCGGCTCGATGCGCTGTGGGCTCATGCGCCCATCGTATGCCCATGCCCGGTGACTGGCAAGCCCGGTGTGCGGAGTTGCACTAAGTCACTATTCTCGCAATTGCCTGACGCGGCGCGCCGGGTCGGCGGCGATGGCGGCTGCCGTGAAGGGCAGCAGGGGCAGGCGCTTTTCGGCGTAGAGCGGCAGCTGGTCGGCATAATGCGCCGAGCGCGGGTCAGTGGACTGCCCGTAGACCAGCAGGCCGCGCGCCTGCGGCCCATCTTCGTCGAAGCTGACCAGGTGGATATAGCTGGTGCCCCAGGTCACCCGCTCGTAGCCCGAAGTTCCCAGCTCGCCGGCCATATGGATGGAGTTGTAACTGCCGTCGATATCGCCAATCGCGCCGTGGATGGGGAAGCGCTGGCCGTTGCGCGGCTCTACCTGGAAATCGGCCAGGCGCCCGTCAAACGGCACGCCAAGCTGCCGCAATCGCACAGCGGCGTCCTTCAGCGCCGCCAGCATGGCAGGTATTGCTGCCGGCGCCACGCCGCGCGGCGAGTGCAGCGGATCGGTTGCATCGAATGCCTGCGACCATATCGCCGGCAGCTTGGCGGCGCTGTTCCAGAATTCGCGGAACAGCACGGCGCCGCGGCTGTCCAGCTCCGCCTTGCGGTCCCATGTCGCCAGCGCGGTGCAAGCTTGCAGCAGCAAGTCGTCGGTACTGGCCATGCAGGCCGGGACCAGTTCCGGCAGCACCAGTTCCGCCGCCAGCACGCGATTGGCGAACATCAGCGCCTGCAGGTCCTCCTGCCCGACATGGCCGCGCTGCGCCAGCATGTCCTCGATGCCGATAAAGCCGCTGCGCGTGCGCAGGTGCTGCGCCACACCCACAGGGCCATACAAGGGAGAATACCCAAGCGGCGTCGGCCCGACCAGCAATTGCCGCGCATTGGTGACCCAATAGCCGTCGTTGGAATTTGCCACATAGTCTGCGCGCAGCATGCTTGGTGCATTGGCGCCGCCGAATATGCCGTCCGGCGTGCCATCGTCATCGTGCCCCCAGGCGCAGGATGAGCGCGCCCCGTCGAACATCAGCAGTGTCGCCAGCAACAGGCAATCGCCGCTGAACTGATCGGCGCCCTGGTGCGGCACGACGCTGGCATCGGCATAGAAAGCACCGCCGTTCCTGTCTGCGGCCACCGTGTTCACCCAAGGCAGGCCGACCAGCCGCCCGAGCTGTTTTTGCAAGTCCTGCACGCTGCTGGCGCGACCGATGGCGAGCCATTGCTCCATCAAGCGCGTGTTGTTGCGATTTGGGTCGCCCAGCACCAGCAGGCCGCCCTGCCCCTGCGGACTGCCAGGCACCGCCAGCACGGCGCCCAGTTTGCTGAAGTAGAAGGCTTTGCTCTTTTTCAGCAAGCTGCCATCCGGCTGCAGCACATCGATTGCCGCCGTGCGGGTCTCCAGCCATTGCGGCACGCCGTCGATCACGTAGCGCATGGGATCGGCGCCGTCGCGGGGCAGGCGGAAAGTGGTGAAATGCACCGCCTTGGTCACGGTATGGGTCCAGGCCAGGTCCTTGTTGAAGCCGATGACCACCAGCGGCAGGCCGCCCAGGCTCACGCCCATTGCATCGTAGCTGCCCGGCACCGTGACGTGCAGCTGGTAGAAACGGTCGGTGCTGGTCCATGGATAATGTGGATTCCCCAACAGGATGCCGCGGCCGTTGCTGCTGGCTTCCCTGCCGATTGCCAGTGCGTTGCTGGCCATCGCGCCCTGGGTTGGCATGACGTACGGCTCGCCCGATGGTGGCGCATCCACCGGGCCTTCCTGCAAAGCCAGGGTAACGTTGCCGCCTACATCGCGCGCTGCGGCCACGATTTCGGCGGCAAACACTTCACCCGTGGCATGCAATGCCTTCTCCGCGATCAGGAGCATCACGTCGTCAAAGCTGATCGGCTTGACCCAGGCCGCATTCCTGCAGGCCTCGGGCAGGCGCGCACCATGCTCGCGCAGATAGCGGTTGTAGCCGGCGGCATAGCCGCGCAGCAGTTGCTGGATTTCGCTCGAACCGGCGGCATAGCCGGCCCGTAGCTTCTCGATATCCAGGTAGCCTTTGAAAAAGAAGTCGCTATCTTCGTTGCGCAAATCCATGAAATCAAGGGCGGCGCCATATTCGCCGTTGAGGGGCTTTGTCGCGTGGGCATCCGGTCCGAAGTAGCGCGAGCGCTCGCCGCGCACCGTCAGGAAGCTGTCGGCCAACATGCAGATATTGTCTTCGGCAAAAGAATAGGCCAGGCCATAGCCGACGCCTGCGAAATCCTTGGCCTGGATATGCGCCACGCCATAGCTGGTACGGGTGACTTCCGCGGCAAACTGTGGTGCCGGCGTGCCGCCGTTACTGCCCTTGCCACTGCAGGCAGTGAGGAATATGGCCGCACATGCGGCCAGCAGTTGCGCTTTCATGGTCTTCCTCCTCCCTCAGAAAAGTGCACGCTTCCATGATGTGCGCGGCATTTCTGCGACAGTTGAGGCAAATCAAATTGGTACACAATCGTGCGAAACCAATAATCTGCTAAGATTTTTGACAAATGCACCCGCCCCGGGTGCATTTTTTTTTGCGCAAAGGAGCAGACATGAAGAGATTCACCCCAGTCGTACTGGCCGCAGGACTCTTTGCAGCCAGCGCAGCAAATGCAGCCCCCACCTGGATTACCCTCGGCGACGCCGCTTACGCCAAGCTGCAAGCCGCCGCGCCGCAAGCCGTTGCGAAGCAGAGCAAGCAAGGCCAGGGCAAGGAGAAAGTCCATCTGGTGCAAATCGACGAAGAAACCATGCTGAAACTGTCGGCCGCCATCCACAAGGAATTGAAGCGCTGCGGTGGTTTCATCGTGCATGCCAGTGAGGAGGAAGGCCGCCAGGCGTTGGTCAAGGCAGGCACCGTGCAGCCGCTGGCATTGGCCGTCAGCCGCCCAAGCTACGCCATCGATAACCAGACCGCTGTCAACGGAATTCTGCCGACGATGCAGGCCTCGAACATCGCGCAGACCATCATCGACATGTCGAACTTCGCGAACCGCTACTACCGCACCACCAATGGCGCCAATGCCTCCAACTGGCTGGCGCAGAAGTGGACCAGCATGGCTGCGGGCCGCAGCGACATCAGCGTGAGCCAGTACACGCACTCGGGCTATAACCAGAAGTCCGTGATCATGACCATCAACGGCACCGACAATGCTTCCGAAGTCATTGTCATGGGCGGCCACCTGGATAGCATCAACATGAGCGGCAATGGCGAGACCTCACGCTCGCCCGGCGCCGACGATGACGCTTCCGGCATCGCCAGCCTGACCGAAGCGGTGCGCGCCATGATCGCCGCCGGCTACAAGCCGCGCCGTACCATCAAGATCATGGGTTATGCGGCGGAGGAAGCCGGCCTGCTCGGCTCCAAGGATATCGCGGCGAACTTCAAGGCGAACAACGTCAACGTGGTCGGCGTGCTGCAGCTGGATATGACCAACTACCGCGGTTCGGCCAAGGATGTCTGGATCTACACCGACTACACGGACAGCCAGCAGAACACATTCCTGGCCTCCCTGATGTCGACCTACCAGCCGAGCGTCACCGTGGGCTACAGCTCCTGCGGTTACGCTTGCTCCGACCATGCCTCCTGGCAGAACCAGGGCTTCCCGGCCTCGATACCGTTCGAAACGCTGATGGGTGAAGATAACCCTTACATCCATACGTCCAACGACACCTATGCCAATTCAGGCAACCAGGCCGACCATGCGCTGAAGTTCGCCAAGCTGGCTGCAGCTTTTGCGGTGGAACTTGGCAGCGACGGTCCTGTCATCGTTCAGCCGGACACGGTCGAAACCTTCAGCGGCAGCCTGACCCTGAACCAGAAGAAAACCTTCGGCCCGTTCAAGGCAGGCGTTGGCACCTTCAAGGCTGAAACCACCGGCACCGGCGACATCGACCTGTATGTCCGCAAAGGTTCGCTGCCGACCACCAGCAGCTACAGCTGCAAGTCGGACGGCTCCACTGCGACCGAGACCTGCAGCACCAGTGTCACGGCCAATGGCGACGTCTACGTCATGTTGAACGGCTACAGCGCCGGGACCTATAACCTGAAGGTGACTTACCGTCCGCAGTAATCAGCGCAGGCTGACCGTCTGGCGTTTCCAGGCCGGGTCCTGCCACTTGTAGAAAGTGGACAGCGATTCCGGCCTGTCGGCGCCGCGTTCAGTTGCCAGCGTGGCCATGTCCAGCAGCTCGAAGCTGCGGCGGAACTTGCCCTCGGCGCGCACTTCCCGCGCCGCCAGCATCTTGGCGGTGCCCGGCACCCAGCCCGCGAATTCCGCGTAGCCGATGTCCGGATCGCTGGAGGCCGGCGGCAGCACGTCGATCACCCAACTCTCGCCCTGGCGGCGAAACAGCCACATTTCGCGCCAGCCATCGAGCGGCTGCACCGCCAATGCCAACGCCGTGCCTTGCGGATGCACGCGCGCCGACGCCATCCACGCCACACCCCAGGTACAGCGGCTCGCGAGCTGCTTGCCGCCGCCTTGCAAGCTGACGCAAGTTTCGCCCGGCCGGCCCGCGGCGGAAGTCACTGCCAGCTGGGGCGCCGTCTTGCCCTGCGCCGGCGCCGGGGTGGGTTCCAGCGCCCAGCGCACCGCGCCGACCCGCACGCCGGCTTCCGCATACGCAGCATTGTCTTCGTCCGCCAGTTCTGACTTGTTGACTGCCGCCAGCGCCTGCTCCGCGCGGCCGGCTGCCTGCGACGCATCCTCGCCCTTGCGCGCGCGCTGGAACGCCACGCTCGACCAGACTGCCGCGCGCCGCATATGGATGCGGTTCTTCATGTGTTCCGGCAGGCGCGCCAGGTCCACCGTGTCGAGCAGTTCGGCGCGCCAGCGGTCATGCTCGGCGCGCTGCACGACGCCCAGCGCTGGATCGATGCAGGCGCCGTTGCTCAACGCCAGCGCCGCGCGGTAGCGTTGCTCGGCACTGGCGGCGACCGCCAGCACGCGGCGAAAAGCGTCGCCGTCGTAGCAGACCCGCATCTTGCCGTCATTCTCGTAGCTGCGCATCGCCACGCCATAGCTGGCCACCACTTCCAGGTGGGCGGCCAGCGCCGTCTCGGCCTGCGGCGCCAGTTTGGAAGAAGCACGCGCCGCCAGCCGCTCCGCCATGCTGCCGATCGCATCAAACGGTTCAGCATCGATGGCTTGCGGTGCGGCGGCCTTCAGGTAGGCAGCACCGTAGCTGATGCCCAGCGCCTCGGAACCCGGCGTATCGCGCAGGAAGCGCAGCACCGACAGCAGCTCCGGCGCGGCAGCAGGCTGCAAGCCGACTTGCCGCACGCGGCTCGCGCGCACATAGCCGGCCCGCTCGCGGCGATGGTCGTACACCTGCAGGAAATCGCCGCGGGTGCCGCGCACTTCCAGCGCGTCGCCCTGCCACAGCACGGCCTGGGCCTGGGCTGATTCGCGCGGCGCCGCCCGCAGCGGGAGTTGGTCCTGGGCGACGATGGCCAAGGCCAGGGTGGCGGCAAGCATTGAGGCGGCCATGCTTATTCTCCAGCGGTGGCAGCAATACGCTCGGCGTGCGCGGTCTTCGGCGCACCCACCAGCGTCGAGCCAATGAAGCCGCCATCGGCCGGCGGCGGCGCGATGATGACCGACACCTTGTCCGACAGCTTGTCGGCCATGGTCTTCTGGATCAGCAGCGGATGCTTGCTCAGCAGCTCGCCGTCGCGCTCCATCTGGGCGCTGGCGATCTTGCCCACCAGTTCCTGGCGATAGGCTTCGGCGTCGGCCAGCTTGCGGCGCGAATCCGCTTCGCCGGCAGCTTCGATGATGCGGGCCTGGGCATTGCCCTCCGAAGTCTTGATGCGGGCCGTCTTTTCAGCCTCTGCTTCCAGTTCACGTTGCTTGACTTGCTTTTCCTTGAACGGCAGCACGTGGCGCATGGCTTCTTCCTGGGCCCGGGCGGCAATCACTTGTTCGGAAGCGGCAGCTTCGGCGGCCTTTTCGCGCGCCACTTTTTCAGCCTCGGCTTCGAGCGCGGTCTGGCGCACCTGCTTTTCTTTCAGTTCCAACGTGTAGCGCATTTTTTCGGACGCCAGCTCTTCGGCCAGCAGTTTCTCCATGCCGGCTTTGAAATCTTCCGGCAGCACGACCTTGCCGATGGTGACGCTGCGCAGCACAAGGCCGTCAGCAGCCAGCTTGGGCTTCAGTTCAGCCTCAATGGCCTGCTGGATTTCGGCGCGCTTGGAAGAAAAGATTTCACGCACCGTGTAGCGCGTCAGTATCTTGTAGATCACCCCTTCCACATCGGGCGCTACCACGTCGCGCGAGATATCGGCCGGCAGTTTGGACGCGAATTGCTCAAGGCGGGCCTGGTCCAGGCCATAGCGCACCGACATGTCCAGACCCAGAGACAAGCCTTCCCCTGACTGGAAGGGAGTCTCGCCGGCAGCAGCCGGGCGATAGGTCTGGTCGCGCAGCGACAGCAGGCGCAATTCATGGATGCCGGGCAGGTCCAGCGCCAGGCCTTCGCGCACAATCGCCGTATCGCCGGTCAGGTGGTTGGTACGCACTGCCACTTCGCCGCGGCCAACCGTGCGCATTGGAGGGAACTGGTACAAACCGTAAGCGGCGGCGCCGGTCACGGCAAGCAGCACGACGCCCTTGCGGGCGCCGGAAGGGAGATGAATGCTGCTGGCAGCACGGCCGAGCGTCGAGCGAATCGCCTGCAGCATCGTACTGATCCGGTTGTTCATGATGATTGCCTTTCTGGTTGGTTGGCCCGGCACCGCGCCGGTGCAGCAATCTTCCGGCCGCAGGCCGCGAACGTTCAATGCTGCCGCCTGCCCACTCCCTTCCGGCCTGTGAAGAAAAATTCACGCCGGCGGCCGGGCTTTTGGGTAATACTTCCTGCATGACACGCGTAGCCATCATTGAAGACGATCTCCCCACCAGCAACCAGCTTGCCGGCTGGATTGCCGCGGCCCGCCCCGGCATCCAGGTCGACCAGTGGTTCAACCGCGACGACGCCGAGGCAGCCATCGCCCGTGAACGCTATGACCTGGTGGTACTGGACATTGAACTGGGACGCGAGCGCCACGCCGGCGTCGCCGTCATCAACGCCATCAACAAGCGCCATGCGACGCCGGTGTTGGTGGTGTCGGCCATGCCGGCAGCTATCTACCGCTCGATCATGAAAGCGCTGGACGCCTGGGATTACCTGCAAAAAACCACTTTCGAAGAAGCCGACTTCATCGAAACCTTCCTGGAGATCCTGCGCGCTGCAAAAGACAGCAAGCCCGCCGCCCCGGCCAGCGAGCTTGCGATGGATCCGCTGCGCCAGCGCACGCCCACCTGGCGCGGACAACGCATCAACCTGCCGCTGACGGCGCAGCGCATCCTCGCAGCACTGTTCGAGCGGCGCGGCCAGGTGGTGTCCTACGAAGACCTGTTTGAAGTGGTGAAAAGTGGGCGCAACCGCGACAATATCCGCAAGCATGTGAGCACCATTCGCGACGCCTTCCGCGAAATCGATCCGGACTTCGAGTGCATCGAGAACATCCCGATGCGCGGTTTCCGCTGGACCGACCAGGCATGAACCCCATTTCCCTGCTGACGCCATACCGACTGCGCATCGTATTGCGCATGGCCTTTCCGCTACTGGGAGTCGCCACAGTCGGCCTGGCGGTATCCGTGCTGCAGCAGGAGAAGCAGCTCAGCTACCAGGCTTACGAGCACTCCTTCCACAAGACACGCGAGCAGATCGCCGCTACGCTGCGCCATCCAACCGGGCAGCTCGCCCTGCTGAATCCAACTGTGGGTCAGAACCCCGGCCTTCATCCGGTACTGTTGCCTTATGCCGCATTGGATTTCGACGACCAGGCCAAGGTGCAGCAAGCGATCTCCATGGCCGGCTGCGCTGCACCGCGCAGCGACAAGGGCACGCTTTGTGTCGGCATCGGGAACAATCCCTGGGCAGGCGGCTTTATCTACGTCGCCGGGACCTTCCATGCTCCACTGCTTGCGGCCCACCCGATACGCGAAGAGTCAATCGAAGGGGCTCACCGCGTCGACGTGAAGGTAAGCTTGCGTGGCCAGGAGTACCACTGGATCGCTCCTTTCGAACAGACCGGCGACCCGGCAAACGGCGGCATACGCGGCCGCCTGACCGGCTACACAGCGGCCGATGCAGGCCAGCCGCATGCCCGTCCGGTCAAGGATTTCCGCGGCTGGATCTGGCAAAGCCCGATTTGCGCACCTGAAGGCACGCCTGGCTGCGCGCACAGCACGTTCTTCTCTGTCCGGCTGCCGGTCGGGGTGCTGCAAGACGCCCTTTTTGCCAAGCCCCGGCCAGCCTGGCCGCCAGCGGACTTGGCCAACATCAACGTTGACTTGGCAGTACTGCCGCCAGGCGATGGCCCTGCGCTGCTGGACACGACACGCGACCAGGCCACGCCGCTGTTTTCCCTGCGCGACCTGCAGTCGCTGCTTTTGCCAGGTGAAACCCTGCGCATCCGCACCGAGCAAGGCAAGGAAGTGTTGACCCTTTCGGCAGCCAGCAGCAGTGGCGACCAGAGCTGGCACGCCCTGCTTACCCTGGTACGCCACCTGCCAGTCGACACCACCGTCAAGGCACTGCAAACCCACGCCAGCGTGCCTACACCGCTTGGCAATTTCGAAATTGAATTGAGCGGAGATGCGCGCAGCGTCAGCGACACCTTGAGCGTGGTGGCCACCCGTGTGTCCTGGTTTGTCGGCGCCATCCTTGGTGCATTGCTGGTGGCTTGGCTTGTAGTGGAAGCTGGCATCATCCGCCCAATCAGCATCCTGACCAAACGCGCCGACAAAGTAGCACGCTCAGTCAAGACTGCCGGAGCGCTCGATGAATTTGACTTGTCCGACCTGCGCGGCCGCGACGAATTGGGTGTGCTGGCCAACTGCCTGCACGACCTGCTGCGGCGAGTGCGCGAGGACGTGGAGAAGGAAGCGATTCGCGCCGAGCAGGAGCGAGACATGTGGCACGCAGTCGGCCACGAAATCATGTCGCCGCTACAGTCGCTGATGGCGCTGCACGGTGGCGAGCATGACCCAAGTGGGCGCTATATTCACCGCATGCAGCAGGCAGTACGTGTACTTTATGGACAAGCATCACCCAGCGAGGCATTTCAGTCGACCACCCTGCAGCTGGAAACCCTGGACCTCGACGCCTTCCTGCGCGATGTGGCAGCCAACGCACCTTGTGTCGGCATTGCCGACGTAAGCTACCAGGGCGGAACGCCCGCCATGGTTCGCGCCGATCCTTATTCGCTGGAAGATGTGGTGACCCACATCTTGAACAACGCTAACCGCCACCGAACGCCGGGCACCCCGATCACGATGACGTTGACGTCAGACCAGCGCACAGCCAGCCTGGCAATCCATAACAAAGGCGCCTCGATCGCGCCGGCGCTGATCGACAAGGTATTCGAGTATGGCGTATCGGGCCAGGAAGAAGGCGCCAATCGCGGCCAAGGCCTGTTCGTCGTCAAGACTTATATGGCCAAGATGGGCGGCACAGTAGCTGTGCGCAATGTGGCTGGCGGCGTCGAGTTCACACTGACGCTGCATGCGGGAGCCTGAAGTAGAAAAGCAAAAAGCCCGCCGGCATTCATGCCTGGCGGGCTTTTCTAATAAGAGCCTGACGATAACCTACTTTCACACTGGTTGCAGCACTATCATCGGCGCAGAGTCGTTTCACGGTCCTGTTCGGGATGGGAAGGGGTGGGACCGACTTGCTATGGTCATCAGGCATGACTTGTCAACAATCGTGGAAGAAGTAAAGTGGGGGTAGGGTTCTCAAACACTGTGTAAATGCTACATAACCGTCAAGGTTATAGGGACAAGCCGTACGGGCAATTAGTATCAGTTAGCTTAATGCATTACTGCACTTCCACACCTGACCTATCAACGTCCTGGTCTCGAACGACCCTTCAAGGAGCTCAAGGCTCCGGGAAATCTCATCTTAAGGCAAGTTTCCCGCTTAGATGCTTTCAGCGGTTATCTCTTCCGAACTTAGCTACCCGGCAATGCCACTGGCGTGACAACCGGTACACCAGAGGTTCGTCCACTCCGGTCCTCTCGTACTAGGAGCAGCCCCCTTCAAATTTCCAACGCCCACGGCAGATAGGGACCAAACTGTCTCACGACGTTTTAAACCCAGCTCACGTACCACTTTAAATGGCGAACAGCCATACCCTTGGGACCGGCTACAGCCCCAGGATGTGATGAGCCGACATCGAGGTGCCAAACTCCCCCGTCGATATGAACTCTTGGGAGGAATCAGCCTGTTATCCCCAGAGTACCTTTTATCCGTTGAGCGATGGCCCTTCCATACAGAACCACCGGATCACTATGTCCTACTTTCGTACCTGCTCGACTTGTCGGTCTCGCAGTTAAGCACGCTTATGCCATTGCACTATTAGCACGATGTCCGACCGTACCTAGCGTACCTTCGAACTCCTCCGTTACCGTTTGGGAGGAGACCGCCCCAGTCAAACTGCCTACCATGCACTGTCCCCGATCCGGATTACGGACCAAGGTTAGAACCTCAAACAAACCAGGGTGGTATTTCAAGGATGGCTCCATAGGAACTGGCGTCCCTACTTCAAAGCCTCCCACCTATCCTACACAGATTGGTTCAAAGTCCAATGCAAAGCTACAGTAAAGGTTCATGGGGTCTTTCCGTCTAGCCGCGGGTAGATTGCATCATCACAAACACTTCAACTTCGCTGAGTCTCGGGAGGAGACAGTGTGGCCATCGTTACGCCATTCGTGCAGGTCGGAACTTACCCGACAAGGAATTTCGCTACCTTAGGACCGTTATAGTTACGGCCGCCGTTTACTGGGACTTCAATCAAGAGCTTGCACCCCATCATTTAATCTTCCAGCACCGGGCAGGCGTCACACCCTATACGTCCACTTTCGTGTTTGCAGAGTGCTGTGTTTTTATTAAACAGTCGCAGCCACCAGTTTATTGCAACCTTTTCGCCCTTCCACAGTAAAGTGGTCAAGCTACCGAGGCGTACCTTATCCCGAAGTTACGGTACCAATTTGCCGAGTTCCTTCTCCCGAGTTCTCTCAAGCGCCTTAGAATACTCATCTCGCCCACCTGTGTCGGTTTGCGGTACGGTCTCGTATGACTGAAGCTTAGAGGCTTTTCTTGGAACCACTTCCGATTGCTTCGCGAGCAAGCTCGCTCGTCCCAGTCCCTTGAATTACGCGCCCGGATTTGCCTAAGCGCCTTCTATGAACCAGGAACTGCCTATTCCAACAGGCAGACAACCTTCCGCGATCCGTCCCCCCATCGCATCATACGACGGTGCAGGAATATTAACCTGCTTCCCATCAGCTACGCATCTCTGCCTCGCCTTAGGGGCCGACTCACCCTGCTCCGATGAACGTTGAACAGGAAACCTTGGGCTTACGGCGTGCGGGCTTTTCACCCGCATTATCGCTACTCATGTCAGCATTCGCACTTCTGATACCTCCAGCATCCTTTACAAGACACCTTCGCAGGCTTACAGAACGCTCTCCTACCATATCCTTACGGATATCCGCAGCTTCGGTGACTGGCTTAGCCCCGTTACATCTTCCGCGCAGGACGACTCGATCAGTGAGCTATTACGCTTTCTTTAAATGATGGCTGCTTCTAAGCCAACATCCTGACTGTTTTAGCCTTCCCACTTCGTTTTCCACTTAGCCAATCTTTGGGACCTTAGCTGGCGGTCTGGGTTGTTTCCCTCTTGACACCGGACGTTAGCACCCGATGTCTGTCTCCCAAGCTCGCACTCAACGGTATTCGGAGTTTGCAATGGTTTGGTAAGTCGCGATGACCCCCTAGCCATAACAGTGCTCTACCCCCGTCGGTGATACTTGAGGCACTACCTAAATAGTTTTCGGAGAGAACCAGCTATTTCCAAGTTTGTTTAGCCTTTCACCCCTATCCACAGCTCATCCCCTAATTTTTCAACATTAGTGGGTTCGGTCCTCCAGTGCGTGTTACCGCACCTTCAACCTGGCCATGGATAGATCACTTGGTTTCGGGTCTACACCCAGCGACTGGCGCCCTGTTCGGACTCGATTTCTCTACGGCTCCCCTATCTGGTTAACCTCGCCACTGAATGTAAGTCGCTGACCCATTATACAAAAGGTACGCCGTCACCCCTTACGAGGCTCCGACTGTTTGTATGCACACGGTTTCAGGATCTATTTCACTCCCCTCCCGGGGTTCTTTTCGCCTTTCCCTCACGGTACTGGTTCACTATCGGTCGATTACGAGTATTTAGCCTTGGAGGATGGTCCCCCCATGTTCAGACAGGATTTCTCGTGTCCCGCCCTACTTGTCGTACGCTTAGTACCACCGCTCTGATTTCGTGTACGGGGCTATCACCCGCTATGGCTCCTATTTCCAGAGGATTCCACTATCAGAACGACTATCACGTACAGGCTCTTCCCATTTCGCTCGCCACTACTTTGGGAATCTCGGTTGATTTCTTTTCCTGCAGCTACTTAGATGTTTCAGTTCGCCGCGTTCGCTTCACACACCTATGTATTCAGTGAGTGATGACCTATAAGGCCGGGTTTCCCCATTCGGAAATCTTCGGATCAAAGCTTGTTTGTCAGCTCCCCGAAGCTTATCGCAGACTTCTACGTCCTTCATCGCCTGTAATCGCCAAGGCATCCGCCATGTGCACTTATTCACTTGTCCCTATAACCTTGACGGCTATAAGTTCAAGCACTTACTACTGTGTTTGATGAGTTTTACTACTACCCTAAGTAATATCTTTCGATATCGCTTAATAAAACTTTTACTTCTTCCAGATTATTAAAGAACGATGAACATTTAAGCGTTCAAACCTAAGCGGCTACGCTTACGTTTGAAAACTTGGTGGAGGATGACGGGATCGAACCGACGACCCCCTGCTTGCAAAGCAGGTGCTCTCCCAGCTGAGCTAATCCCCCATTGGTTTGGTAGGGCTGGTTGGGCTCGAACCAACGACCCCCGCGTTATCAACACGGTGCTCTAACCAGCTGAGCTACAGCCCCAACATTGCTGTTCTTCGTATTACAACAGTCGATAAGTGTGAACGTTTGAGTCTGATGCCGACTCTAGAAAGGAGGTGATCCAGCCGCACCTTCCGATACGGCTACCTTGTTACGACTTCACCCCAGTCACGAATCCTACCGTGGTAAGCGCCCTCCTTGCGGTTAAGCTACCTACTTCTGGTAAAACCCGCTCCCATGGTGTGACGGGCGGTGTGTACAAGACCCGGGAACGTATTCACCGCGACATGCTGATCCGCGATTACTAGCGATTCCAACTTCATGTAGTCGAGTTGCAGACTACAATCCGGACTACGATACACTTTCTGGGATTAGCTCCCCCTCGCGGGTTGGCGGCCCTCTGTATGTACCATTGTATGACGTGTGAAGCCCTACCCATAAGGGCCATGAGGACTTGACGTCATCCCCACCTTCCTCCGGTTTGTCACCGGCAGTCTCATTAGAGTGCTCTTGCGTAGCAACTAATGACAAGGGTTGCGCTCGTTGCGGGACTTAACCCAACATCTCACGACACGAGCTGACGACAGCCATGCAGCACCTGTGTGCAGGTTCTCTTTCGAGCACTCCCGGATCTCTCCAGGATTCCTGCCATGTCAAGGGTAGGTAAGGTTTTTCGCGTTGCATCGAATTAATCCACATCATCCACCGCTTGTGCGGGTCCCCGTCAATTCCTTTGAGTTTTAATCTTGCGACCGTACTCCCCAGGCGGTCTACTTCACGCGTTAGCTGCGTTACTAAGTCAATTAAGACCCAACAACTAGTAGACATCGTTTAGGGCGTGGACTACCAGGGTATCTAATCCTGTTTGCTCCCCACGCTTTCGTGCATGAGCGTCAGTTTTGACCCAGGGGGCTGCCTTCGCCATCGGTGTTCCTCCACATCTCTACGCATTTCACTGCTACACGTGGAATTCTACCCCCCTCTGCCAAACTCTAGCCTCGCAGTCTCCATCGCCATTCCCAGGTTAAGCCCGGGGATTTCACGACAGACTTACGAAACCGCCTGCGCACGCTTTACGCCCAGTAATTCCGATTAACGCTTGCACCCTACGTATTACCGCGGCTGCTGGCACGTAGTTAGCCGGTGCTTATTCTTCAGGTACCGTCAGCAGATCTGGATATTAGCCAGACCCTTTTCTTCCCTGACAAAAGAGCTTTACAACCCGAAGGCCTTCTTCACTCACGCGGCATTGCTGGATCAGGGTTGCCCCCATTGTCCAAAATTCCCCACTGCTGCCTCCCGTAGGAGTCTGGACCGTGTCTCAGTTCCAGTGTGGCTGGTCGTCCTCTCAGACCAGCTACTGATCGTTGCCTTGGTGAGCCTTTACCTCACCAACTAGCTAATCAGATATCGGCCGCTCCAGGAGCACAAGGCCTTGCGGTCCCCTGCTTTCATCCTTAGATCGTATGCGGTATTAGCGTAACTTTCGCTACGTTATCCCCCACTCTTGGGTACGTTCCGATATATTACTCACCCGTTCGCCACTCGCCGCCAGGCCGAAGCCCGCGCTGCCGTTCGACTTGCATGTGTAAAGCATGCCGCCAGCGTTCAATCTGAGCCAGGATCAAACTCTTCAGTTCAATCTCTGTTTTTGCCGCATTTCTGCGGCAGGTCACTCACTCAAAATACTGACGAAATCTCATAAAGAGATTTACGTTTAATTTTGTGCGAGCGTTATAACGTATATTTTGAGCATCGAGCCCGAAGGCTCGGGCATATCGTCAAACGCCCACACTTATCGACTGTTGATTTTTAAAGATCGCTGCCTTATCGTTGACAAAGCGTTGTGTTTGTCAGCAGCAGAGAAGCGAGATTATGCGGTACAGCGTGCAACTCGTCAACCCCTCTTTTTCTTCTCTCGCTTCGTTGCGTTAAGTACGCTGCGTTGCGAGGGACCGAACTATATCAAAGCCCCTCGAAGTTTGGCAAGCGCTTTTCGAGGAAGGCATACATGCCTTCGCGCTGGGCCGGCGTGCCGAAGCCTGCGTGGAACAGGCGGCGCTCGTAATTCACGCCTTCCGACAACGTGGTCTCAAAGGCGCGGTTCACGCAGTCCTTGATTTGCATGGCGACAGAAACCGGCATCTGGGCGATGCCTTGGGCGATTTCCAGCACGGATTCGATCAGCTTGTCGGCCGGGACTACGCGCGAGACCAGGCCAATGCGCTCCGCTTCGGCCGCATCGATCATGCGGGTGGTCAGCAGCATATCCATCGCTTTCGCCTTGCCAATGGTGCGCGGCAGGCGCTGGGTGCCGCCGGCGCCCGGCGTAACGCCGACCTTGATTTCAGGCTGGCCGAACTTGGCGGTGTCAGCTGCAACCAGGAAATCGCACATCATGGCCAGTTCGCAACCGCCACCCAGCGCGAAACCGGCCACGGCGCCGATCACCGGCTTGCGCACTTTCAGGATGTGCTCCCAGTTGCGCCCAATATAGTTGTCGCGGTGGGTGTCCTGGTAGGTGTAATCCTTCATCGCAGCGATGTCCGCGCCGGCGGCAAAGGCCTTTTCGCTGCCGGTCAGCACGATCACGTGGATTGCGGGGTCTTTTTCGAACTTGGCAAAAGCCTCGCCCAGCTCATTCATCATATTGTCGTTCAGGGCGTTGAGGGCCTTGGGACGGTTCAGGCGGATCAGCGCCACTTTGTCGTGAACTTCTACGAGCAGGTCCTGGTATTCCATTTATTCTCCTCCAGTCGGTTAGCTATCGGGCAATTGTAGCTGTTGTGCACGAAGCGCGCGCCGATGAATCCGGGGTAGACCTACACTGGACTGGAGAATTTGTCAGGAGAACTGCCATGTTCAAATCGATTTTGCTGCCCACCGACGGCTCGCAACTTTCGGAACGGGCCACCCAGACTGCGATCGAATTCGCAAAGATCCATGGCGCGCGCATCACTGCGGTCTCCGTGGTCCAGCCCCTCCCCTTCGTACCCTTGGCCGATGCGGCCGTGCTGCCAGACCCCGGCGTCTTTGACCGCGAAGTACGGAGCAATGTCCAGGCTGGCCTGGATAAGGTGCTTGCGGCAGCCACCGCAGCCGGCATCGAGTGCGATGCCGTGCTGGGCGAGGCAATCAACCCCTACGAGGTCATCGTCAAGACCGCGGAAGAGCGGCATTGCGACATCATCCTGATGGCGTCCCATGGCCGCAAGGGCCTGAATAAACTATTCCTTGGAAGCGAAACCCAGAAGGTTCTCGCACATACGAATTTGCCGGTGCTCGTTCTACGCTGACCCCTGATCTTATTGCGAATTTGGTAATATTTATCGAATTCGCAACTTGATCAAGGGTCAGAATGAAGCACCTCGGCTTACTGGCAGGGCTGGCACTGGCGATGTCTGGCGCCGCTGCCGAAAACGTACACGTCACTGTCCGCCTGGCGGCTCCCGACGCATTGGAAGTCAGCTACGAGCTGCCCGCCGCCTGCACGCAACTGCCGTTCCTGAAGACCGGCGCCGGCGCTGCCGAGATACGCTCGCACTGGCAAGCTGTCGGTGAGTGCGGCAAAGCTGGCGGTGACGCACTGGCGCGCGGCGCCAACAATTGCAAGGCGCTCGCCTTCCGCGTCCCTGCCACGACCAACAAGGTCGAGGGATATCCCGGTTCCTTCCCTACCGGCGAAGGTATCTACGCGCATATGTCGAACTATGCTGTCACCGAGGCCTGTGGAGCGGTGATTTACCGCTTTGCTGCGCCCGGCAGCATACTGACAGGTTTGGCGCGGCACGAAGGAAGCGCAACTGCCCACGCCGATGCGCCGGCACTGCTGTTCCCGGCCCGCTTGCCGGCGGCAGACACGAGCCTCGACTACTACGATCCGGCGCTGCCGCCCGCCACCGTGGCGCAATTGCGCGAGCGGGCCGACCGCACTGCGAAGTGGCTGAACAACCGCATGCCGGGAGCACGGTTCAGGCGCCCGATCATTGCTGCCACCATGGCGAAGGAGCCGGGCGGACCGAATATTGGCGGAAGCGCCGGCGACATGCTCCATCTGGCGCTGTTCAACTGGCCTGCCGAGCCATCGCCGGAGGTATCCCGCCTTGCCAACAAGCTGGTGGCGCATGAAATGAGCCACCGCTTCCAGATCCGCGACGCCGTGGACATCTACGACGATTCGCGCCTGATCAACGAGGGTATCGGCGAATTCCTGCGCTGGCTGGTGTCCGTGCACGAAGGCTGGTTGACGCCACAGGAAGCCGCGAACGAACTGGATGATGCCCTGGCCGCCTGCATGCTGATCGCCGACGACCGCCGCTGGCATGCTATCTCCCCCGCGGAGATCGGCGGCACGCGCCTGGAGTACGAATGTGGCCTGCCGGCCTTTGTTTACGCCTTGGCGGCACGCCAGGGCAAGGGTGACGCCGTCGCGCGCATCGACGACTTTTACCGCCAGCTTCGCAATGGCGCCAAGCCGGACCTGGCCCAGGCAATGGAATGCGGAAGCCAGGCCTGCAAGGCAATGGTGCTCCCGGCAGTGCTGGATGGCTCCGGCGCAATGCGCGACGAATGGTCGCGCGTGCTCGATCAGACAGGGTTGGCCAAGCCGGTGGCGCCGACGCAGCGCCAGACCGACGCGATGATGCTGCGGGCGCTGACCAAGCTGGTGCGCGAAGACTGCAAAGGCAAGCGCAGCATGACGCCCACCAGCACCAGCATCCTGGTCGATACCCTGCCTTCGTGCACGACCTTGCGCCAGGATGTGGAAGTGGTGCAGGTCGAGAGAAAGCCGCTGTTTGGCGGCATGCAGGCCTTGCCGGCCATCTCGCAGGCATGCGCCGCGCGGCATGAAGTGGTGCTGGGTTTGAAGGACGGCGCTACGCTGCCCGTTCCCTGCCGCTCTCCCTACCAGGCAAGCGCGCGCATGTATGCTGCCGATATCGGCAAGATCATGCGCGCGCTGAATGTGCCCGATGCGCAGGGCAAGCGTTAGCGGGCGAGCTTGGGCAACAGCACCCAGATACTGCCGCGCTGTTTCATGCGGCCGGCGAAATCGGCAGCTTCCGAACCAAAGCCGAAGAACAGGTCAAGACGGATGGCGCCCTTGATGGCGCCGCCGGTATCCTGCGCCAGCATCAGCCTTTGCAGCGGCAGCTCATCGTCGCCAGGCAGCGTGGTATTCAGGTAGACCGGGGCTCCCAGCGGAAGCTGGCTGCGGTCGATCGCCACGGAACGCTGCGGCGTCAGCGGCACGTTCAGCATCCCTTTCGGGCCGACCTTCGGGTCGGGCAGCTTTTCTTCCTTGAAGAAGACGTAGCTTGGATTGGCATTGAACAGCTCCTGCTGGCGCGTCGGGTGGCCGTCGATCCAGGCCTTGATGCCTTGCGCAGTGGCTTGTTCAGCGGTCAGCTCACCCTTCTGCACCAGCCATTTGCCGATCGACTGGTACGGCCGGCCATTCTGGTCGGCATAGGCAACGCGCACGGTATCGCCGTCAGGCAGTTGCACACGGCCGGAACCCTGCACTTCCAGGAAGAAGGCCTCGACCGAATCGTCCACCCACAGCAGCTCGTTGCCCGGCAAGCCCGTACGGCTGATTTCTTCTCGCGCCGGATAGGGCACGACGCGCTTGCCTTTCAGGCGGCCGCGTACACGCTTGCCCGCCAGTTCGGGATAGACCGAGCCGACATCGATGATGACCATATCGTCCGGCACCTTGTACAACGGTGTCTGGTAAGGGCCGCCCTTCTTGCGGGCGCCGCGCAGCAGCGGTTCGTAATAGCCGGTAATCAGGCCGGTATTGCTGCCATCCGGCGCGACCACTTGGTGCGGGTCGAAGAAGGATTCAAAGAACAGGCGGATGGCAGCCTGGCTATTGGCGTCCACGGTCTTGGCGATCGCGCAGGGTTCCTTCCAGTCTGCTCCGCTTGCCAGCTTGGAGCAGGACAGCATGAAGGCCGGCCATGCAGCGCGCAGGTCGTCACGATCCCAGCCCGGCAAGTCGGAGAAGCGGGCGGGAATGAATTCCGCTTTGGCAGGCGGGGGCGGTGCGGCCGGCACGGTGGGTTGGACCGGCGGCTGGGCCGGCGTGGCAGGCGCAGTCGGCGTGACAGGGGCAGGCTGCGACGGTTTGGCAGGCGGCGGTGGTGGAGTGACGCAACCGGCCAGCACTAACGCGACGGCGGTGGCGCAAACGGGTAAACTACGGCGTGTCAAAAACATGAGGTGTTGTCTATGATTTATCTGATGCTTGAAGCGCTGGTGGCGCTCTTCCTTCTGGTATTCATCGTCTGGTGGACGCTGCCGGCCAACAAAAAGAAGAAGGACGGCGAGAAGTAACTAGTGCAGGGTTCGCGGCAAGGACAGCACGAATTCAGGAATCTTGGTTTCAAACTGGTGGCCGTCTTCAGCCACGCAGAAATATTCCCCATACATGGAGCCCTGCGGCGTGCGCAGCTGCGTGCCGCTGGTGTACTCGAACACCTCGCCCGGCGCCAGCAATGGCTGGTGGCCGACGACGCCCAGGCCGCGTACTTCTTCAATATGGTTGTTCGCATCGGTGATCACCCAGTGACGGGAGATCAGCTGGGCCGGCACGGTGCCGGTGTTCTTGATGGTGATCGTGTAAGTGAACACGAAATTGGTGCGGTCCGGATTGGACTGTTCCGGCAGGTACTGCGTGCGTACCTCGACCGCAAACTCATACTGGGCCATAAGGGTTTCCTTCATAACAATTGGGCAATTCTAGTCCAAGCAATCGGACAGCGTCCGCACAGCAGCGTAAAATAACGCATCTTTTTTCTCAGCCGACCAGCCATGACCACTTTCCGTATCGCTCCGAGCATCCTGTCCGCCGACTTCGCCCGCCTGGGTGAAGAGGTTCGCAACGTAGTTGCCGCTGGCGCCGACATCATCCACTTCGACGTCATGGACAACCACTACGTGCCTAACCTCACCGTCGGCCCGCTGGTCTGCCAGGCGATCCGCCCGCACGTGCAAGTACCGATCGACGTGCACCTGATGGTCAAGCCGGTCGACCGCATCATTCCTGATTTCGCCAAGGCTGGCGCCAACATCATCACCTTCCATCCGGAAGCGTCCGACCACATCGACCGTTCGCTGCAACTGATCCGCGACAACGGCTGCAAGGCTGGCCTGGTGTTCAATCCTGCCACCCCACTGAGCTACCTGGATCACGTGATGGACAAGATCGACATGATCCTGATCATGTCGGTGAACCCGGGCTTCGGCGGCCAGTCCTTCATCCCGCAGGCGCTGAAGAAGATCGCCGAAGCGCGCCGCCGCATCGACGAATCCGGCCGCGACATCATGCTGGAAGTCGACGGCGGCATCAAGATCGACAACATCAAGGCCGCGGCAGAAGCCGGCGCCGACACCTTCGTGGCTGGTTCCGCGATCTTCGGCCAGCCTGACTACAAGGCCGTGATTGACGCGATGCGCGGCCAACTGGCTTCGCTGTAAGAATGGCGGCGGTCCTGCGCGGCGTAAGGGCCGCCATCATTGACCTCGACGGCACGATGCTCGACACGATGCCGGACTTCGAAGTGGCCATCAACCTGATGCGCGAAGAACTGGGGCTGGCGCCAATTACAGTCGCGCAGATTGAACTGATGGTCGGCAAAGGGTCGGAAAACCTGGTGCGGCGCGTGCTCGCACTGGACCACGACGATGCCGGCGTCGAGCAGCACTTCCCGGCCGCGATGGAAGCCTACCAGCGCCACTACCTGGTCATCAATGGCCGGCACAGCGAAGTATATGCCGACGTGGTGTCGGGCCTGGAGCGCATGCGTGCGGACGGACTGCGCCTGGCCTGCGTGACCAATAAGCCGGTGGCATTCGCCAAGCCGCTGCTTGCGCTGAAGGGCCTGGACGGCTACTTCGAAGTGCTGTTTGGCGGCGATTCCTTCGAAAAGAAGAAACCCCACCCCCTGCCCTTGCTGAAGGCCTGCGAATTTTTCGACTTGCCGCCGGCGCAGGTGGTGGCAATTGGCGACTCCTCGAACGACGCCGAAGCAGCCCGCGCGGCCGGCTGTCCTGTGCTGACTGTGCCATATGGATATAACCACGGCGTGGGTATACACGAAACAGATTCCGATGGTATAGTTGACACGCTGCTTCATGCAGCTGCCTTGATTAGCACGCAAAACGACGCTATCTGACCAAAATGTTTCTCAACAAAAGACACAATGTAACCCACCGGGGCTCGATTGAGGCCTGGCTGTGGCGACGCTGGCAATCCTGACTTAGTCCCGATTGCTGTCGGCGCACGTGCGTGTCACTGCTCCGGCAGGTTTTTTGTAACCGAACCGCCACCACCACATCCATGGCGGAATGGAGAGAAACATGACCGAACTCGAATTCAAATCCCTGGCCGCGGAAGGCTACAACCGTATTCCTTTGATCGCGGAAGCTTTCGCCGACCTGGAAACTCCGCTCACCCTGTACCTCAAGCTGGCCCAGACCCAGAACTACGGCAAGAACACCTTCCTGCTGGAGTCGGTGGTGGGCGGCGAGCGTTTCGGCCGCTACTCCTTCATCGGACTGCCTGCCAATACCCTGCTGCGCAGCACCGGCAAGCTGACCGAGATCGTCAAGAACGGCCAGGTGATCGAGACCCACGAGGGCAATCCCCTCGAATTCATCGAGCAATACCAGGCGCGCTTCAAAGTAGCCGTGCGTCCCGGCATGCCGCGCTTCTGCGGCGGCCTGGCCGGCTACTTCGGCTACGACACCGTGCGCCATATTGAAAAGACCCTGGCCAGGACGCAGCCGAAGGACGACCTGGGCCTGCCGGAAATCCAGTTGATGGTGACCGAGGAACTGGCCGTCATCGACAACCTGTCCGGCAAGTTGTACCTGATCGTCTACGCCGATCCGCAGCAGCCGGAAGCCTTCGCCAAGGCGCGCCAGCGCCTCAAAGACCTGCGCGCCCTGCTGCGGCGCGGTGTCGATGCGCCGGTAACCACGCCGTCGGTACGCACCGAGACCATCCGCGACTTCGCCAAGGAGGATTACCTGAAGGCCGTCGCCAAGGCACACGAATATATCCTGGCGGGCGACTTGATGCAGGTGCAGATCGGCCAGCGCATCCGCAAGCCATATGTGGATTCGCCACTCACGCTGTACCGCTCGCTGCGTTCGCTGAACCCGTCGCCGTACATGTACTTCTACAATTTCGGCGACATGCAGATCGTTGGTGCATCGCCGGAAATCCTGGTACGCAACGAAACCCTGGCTGACGGCGAAAAGAAAGTCACGCTGCGCCCGATCGCCGGTACACGCCCGCGCGGCAATACGCCCGAACGCGATGCGGCGCTGGCCGAAGAGCTGCTGAACGATCCGAAGGAAGTGGCGGAACACGTGATGCTGATCGACCTGGCCCGCAATGACCTGGGCCGCATCTCCGAAACCGGCAGCGTGAAGCTGACCGACAAGATGGTGATCGAGAAGTACTCGCACGTGCAGCACATCGTTTCCAACGTGGAGGGCAAGCTGAAGAAAGGCATGTCCAACCTGGACGTGCTGCGCGCCACCTTCCCTGCCGGCACCCTGACCGGTGCGCCGAAAGTGCGTGCGATGGAAATCATCGACGAACTGGAAATCTGCAAGCGCGGCATCTACGGCGGCGCCTGCGGCTACCTGTCCTTCGGCGGCGAAATGGACGTGGCGATTGCGATCCGCACCGGCGTGATCAAGGACGGCATGCTGTATGTGCAGGCCGCCGCCGGCATCGTCGCCGACTCGATACCGGAAATGGAATGGCAGGAAACTGAAAACAAGGCGCGCGCCGTGCTGCGCGCGGCCGAGCAAGTGCAAGATGGCCTGGATGGGGAGTTCTGACATGCTGCTGATGATCGACAACTACGACTCCTTCACCTACAACATCGTGCAGTATTTCGGCGAGCTGGGCGAAGACGTGCGCGTGCACCGCAACGACGAAATCACCATCGCCGAAATCGAAGCATTGAATCCCGACCGCATCTGCATCTCGCCGGGTCCGAAAGACCCGTCCCAGGCGGGCATTTCGCTGGAAGTGCTGAAGCACTTCGCGGGCAAGAAACCTATCCTGGGCGTTTGCCTGGGACACCAGGCCATCGGCGAAGCCTTTGGCGGCAAAGTTATCCGCGCCAAGCAAGTCATGCATGGCAAAACTTCTCTTATCGCGCATACGGGTGTGGGCGTGTTCCAGGGCTTATCCAGCCCGTTCACGGTAATCCGCTACCACTCTTTGGCAATCGAGCGATCCTCGCTGCCTTCCTGCCTGGAAGTCACAGCCTGGACCGACGACGGCGAAATCATGGGCGTGCGGCACAAGGAATACGACATCGAGGGCGTGCAGTTCCACCCCGAGTCCATCCTGTCCGAGCACGGCCACGCCTTGCTGAAGAATTTCCTCGATCGCAAATAAGAGAAGGAAGCATCATGCCTATCACGCATCAAGAAGCACTGGTTCGCTGCATCGAACACCGTGAGATTTTCCACGACGAGATGCTGTACCTGTTCCGCCAGATCATGTCGGGCGAAATGTCGCCAGTCATGGTGGCTGCCCTGACCATGGGCTTGCGCGTCAAGAAGGAAACCATCGGCGAGATCACCGCTGCGGCACAGGTCATGCGCGAGTTCTCGACCAAGGTCCCGATGGCCGATACCACCAACCTGGTGGATATCGTCGGCACCGGCGGCGATGGCGCGCACACGTTCAATATTTCTTCCGCTTCGATGTTTGTCGCCGCTGCCGCCGGTGCGCGCGTGGCCAAGCATGGCGGACGCTCCGTGTCGTCCTCCTCGGGCAGCGCCGACCTGATCGAATCGCTGGGCGCGAACATCAACCTGAAGCCGGAACAGATCGCGCAGTCGATCGCGCAGACCGGCATCGGCTTCATGTTCGCGCCAAATCACCACGCTGCGATGAAGCATGTGGCGCCGGTGCGCCGCGAACTGGGCGTGCGCTCCATCTTCAATATCCTTGGCCCGCTGACCAATCCAGCCGGCGCCCCGAACATCCTGATGGGCGTGTTCCACCCGGACCTGGTGGGTATCCAGGTGCGCGTGCTGCAGCGTTTGGGCGCGCAGCATGCGGTGGTCGTCTATGGCCGCGACAATATGGATGAAGTGTCGCTGGGCGCAGGCACCATGGTGGGTGAACTGGTCAACGGCGAAATCCGCGAGTATGAAATCCATCCTGAAGATTTCGGCCTGTCGATGATCGCTTCGCGCAACCTCAAGGTGGCGGATGCCACCGAATCGAAGGCGCGCGTGATGGAAGCCCTGCACGGCGAACCGGGGCCTGCGTCGGATATCGTGGCGCTGAATGCTGGCACCGCCTTGTATGCGGCCGGCGTAGCCTCGTCCATCGAGGACGGGCTGGCGCGGGCACGAACGGCTGTGTCGTCCGGCGCCGCGGTGGCCAAGCTGGAACAGTTCGTTCGCGTCACGCAGGAACTCGGCCGGGAGGGTTAAGCGATGTTCGGCATCCATGACCTGACGCTGTTTGTGATCTCCGGTCTGCTGCTGAACATCATGCCGGGGCCGGATTCGCTGCTGATCATGGCGCGCAGCGCTACCCAGGGCTGGCGTGCCGGTTGCGCTGCGGCGCTGGGGGTCGGCGCGGGCACCATGCTGCACATCGGCGCGGCAGCGCTTGGCCTGTCGGCCCTGCTGGCTACCTCCGCCACCGCCTTCACCGTTGTCAAATGGGTGGGCGCGGCGTATATCGTCTGGTGCGGCATTTGCATGCTGCGGGCGCGGCTTAAGGCCGATAAAACCGGCACACCGGTGTCTGACCCATTGGGTCAGACACCGGTGTGCCGGTTTGCGCCGCAGGCGAATCTGCCCTACCGCAAAATCTTCGCGCAAGGCTTCCTGACCAATGTCCTGAACCCGAAAGTCGCGTTGTTCTTCCTGGCATTCGTGCCGCAGTTTATCGACGCGGGCGCGGCCAACAAACCGCTGGCCTTCCTGGTCCTGGGCTGCATCTTCAATTTCAACAGCATGCTGTGGTGTAACAGCCTTGCCATCTTCACCGCCTTCGCCAGCGCGCGGCTGAAGGTCAAACCACTGGTGGCGCTGTGTCTGAACCGCGCGACCGGCAGCCTGTTCATCGCGCTTGGCGCGCGCCTGGGCCTGGCCGAACAACATTAAAGAATCATCATGTCCGACATCCTGAACAAAATCCTGGCCGTGAAGGCCGACGAAGTAGCGGCGGCCAAGAAGCACCGCAACCTGCAATCCCTGCGCGACGAAGTCGAAGGCGACAAGGAACTGCGCGCCGGCCTGCGCGGCTTTGAAGCCAGCCTGCGCAGCAAGATCGAAGCCGGCCAGGCCGGCGTGATCGCCGAGGTGAAGAAAGCCTCGCCGTCGAAAGGCGTGCTGCGCCCCGACTTCCGTCCAGCCGAAATCGCCGGCAGCTACGCCGGTGCCGGCGCGACCTGCCTATCGGTACTGACCGACGTGCATTTCTTCCAGGGCTCGAACGAATACCTGAAACAGGCGCGCGCTGCCTGCGACATCCCCGTCCTGCGCAAGGACTTCATGGTCGACATGTACCAAATCTATGAAGCGCGTGCCATGGGCGCCGATTGCATCCTGCTGATCGTGTCCGCGCTGGACCACGGCCTGATGGCGGAAATGGAAGCCTGCGCCCACGAATTGGGCATGGACGTTCTGATCGAATCGCACGATGGCGACGAGCTGGCCGCGGCGCTGGACCTCAAGAGCCGTCTGATCGGCATCAACAACCGCAACCTGCGCACCTTCGACGTGACGCTGGACACCACGCTCGACCTGCTGTCGCGTATTCCGCAAGAACGCATGGTCATCACCGAATCCGGCATCATGACGCCAGCCGACGTGCAGCGCATGCGCGAACACAACGTGCACGCCTTCCTGGTCGGCGAAGCCTTCATGCGCGCGCCCGATCCGGGGGCCGAGCTGCGCAAGCTGTTCAATTAAAGCCGCAACGCTGCGATTTCATGGCGCCCGCGCGGCGCCATTCAGTAAACAAGCCCATCGACCGTGGCTCGAAAATGGTAAGGGTCTGGCCATCGAGACTGAGCTTGAAGGTCTCGATGTGCTCAACCTTCATCCAGGGCTTGTCCGCCAGTGGCACCTGCCAAACAAAACTGCGATTGCGCACAGCCCATTCGCCCTGCTCCTGCTTGACCTTGTCCTCCTGGCCTTGCAGCGGCAGGACGGAATAGTTGCCGTCATCCCGCATCACCACCCTGCCATTCGGGCCGAGTTTGCTGGACTCCCAAATGCCGACGATAGCGCAAGGCTGCGGATGGCTGCCAAGCACCGCGTCGATATATTTTTCAGCCGCCTGCTTCCCGAAGCCGATCAAGCCAGCCACGCCCAAAGCGGCGAGCAGGCCGGTCATGGTCGACGGCAGCAAGCCGCTGTCTCCGCCGCGCAAGCGGACCATGTCGTCGTAGGCGGCGCCAAACCAGCCGGCCCCGATTTCATTTTCACGCAAGGCCACTTTACCGCGCCGTATCATCAGCAGCAGCACGAGGATATTGGCGAGCGGGATGATGATCAGGACCATCGCCAGGATCCGCATCACGATATTCGACCCTGCTCCCTTGGCCAGGCGGTAGACGGCAGCCATTGCCAGGGCGGTAAGGCCCAGCGCCAGCAAGAGCTTCGGCCAACCGGCCAGGTCGCGGAAAAAGTATCCGGTGACAAGGTATAGCACGGTCGCGTACACCGTCAGGCGCAGGCCATCGGCCAGCATGAAGAGGCGCGGGTCGGCGCCGCCCAATGAACAGGTTTCCGGTTCCGATTCCTGTTCGCGGCGCGATCGCGGCGGCATGGTCGATTTGACGTCGACCGGCTCCAGGGATACGCCCGACGCCGCCGCAGCTTTCCCTGCAGCGGCAGGCCGCGCCGGGGGCGGGCTTGGCGGCGGGGGTTCCAGATGCACCACGCGGTCATGCTCAAGCGCCATCGTCGCGTGGCAGCCGGCGCGCTCCTTCAGCGCAAGCACATAGTATTGGGCCTGGGCTCGCAGTACCCCTTTTTTGACGATCTTGCGCCGTCCTCCGGACAACAGCGCCAGCATTTCCGTTACCGGCTTTTGCATCAGGGCGGCAAGGCGATTGGCAGCTTCGCCCAGCGCCACGCCCGGCGCGGGGCCTTCCAGCACTACCTGGTAAGTCGGGGGACGATGCACTGCGCCAGACTGGTTGTCCACCACGGTCAGGCCCAATTCGCCGGCAAGGTAAAGCACATGTGGAACCACTTCCTGCTTGCGGTAGTCCACGGTCAAGCGGCCGGCATCACCGGCGAAATGACAATCCGACCAGGGCGTATCCGGAAAAAGGGCTGTCAGCTTGTCGTGAAAGCGCTTCAACAAGGCGGATGGCGGCTGCTCGCCGCTTTCTTGCCGCAACCTGTTCATGAAGGGAAAAACGTCCAGGTCCGCTTCCGGGGTGGCGACCGACGCCAGTTGAATCTGGTAACTCATGCGCTGCGAACGCAGGAACGGCTGGCCGCGTAACGCTGGCCAGCCACCGCGATCTCAAAGAATCTGGTTGATGAAGGCGTAGCCCCCGACTGCTGCAAGAACCAGCAGCGCGAGCAGTAATTTGGTGGAAGGCAGCATGCCGTCACGGCCGCCCAGCTCGCGCACCTCGTCCGCATCCAGCAAGGAGTTGCGGGTAGTAAGGCCGTTCTCTTTCAAGACGCCCGCAGCGCGGAAATACGTCCACGCGACCATCAGGGTGCCCGGGCCCGGCACGAATGCCAGCATCGCAAACACCAGGGTGCGAAGCAGGCCGGAACCGATCGCCTGGGCAAGCCGGACCACCGCAATGGCGCCCAGCGCGCTCATCGCCAGCGCGAACGACATCATGAACGGCGACTTGATGCGCAGGACCATGACCAGCACAAGCAGGACCATGCTGCCAACCAGCGATGCAGCGGCCATGCGCTGGGATTCGGCGGCCTGGAACATTTGCTCGTCAGGCTCGATGCCGACGATTTCCGGCTGGTCGAAGCTGGTCGCCTGAGGCACTTGCGCCACGCGCGCCGGGGGTGGACTTGGCGCCCTCGAGGCAACGTGACCCGGGGCCTTGTGAACGGACTTGACCGCGGCCTTGCGCGGCTCCGCCGAAACCGTGGCACGGCAGCTGGCGCGCTCGCGCAAGGCAGTCACATAGACTTCGGCCTGTGCGCGGGTGAGGCCCTTCTTGACCAGGGTGCGGCGGCGCGAATGCAGCAGCAGCACCATCTGCGGGAGCGGCTGGTTCATCAACTCCGCAAGCTGGGTCGCGGCGGTTTCGACTTCCACGCCCTCCAGCGGACCTTCCAGCACGACCTGGTAAGCCTGCGGGCGGTGCACCGCACCGTTTTGCTCGTCCACCACGGTCACGCCCAGGTCGCTGGCGATACGCAGCACGTGAGGAATCACTTCGTCATGGCGGCGCGAGATCGCCACGCTGCCATAACCGCCTTTGAAATTGTCTGCCAGCGGGCCATCCGCCCAAGGGCAGTTCTCAACGGCCTTGTCCCCGGCGCCATAGCTGGTCAGGCAGGGGAACAGCTTCAGGATGGCGTCGCGAAAACTCTTCAACTGCTGGGATGGCGCAATACTGATGGTTGCACCGGCAATCTGTTCCAGGAATGGGAGAACTTCCGCATCGTTGGCGGGAACTTCGCGCGCGACGATGTGCAGTAGATAAGTCATAAATTAAACGTAGCCAAACTCGTAATGAGTGATGGTAAATTACCGGCGAGCAAAATAATAGTCCGTGCGGCATGAAAACGACAGCCGCCAACGTGGCGACAGTCAGGCCGCCAAAGGTGTAGGGGCCGCGATTTCAGTACGGTTGCGCCCGTTTGCCTTGGCGCGGTACAGGGCGGCGTCGGCGCGCGATGACAAGCTGTCAAGGGACTCAACCAAAGTTTGCTGGCTGGCAATACTGATGCTGATTGTGCAATTTGGAAATCCCGGCTGTTAACATTCCTGCAATTGCGACTGGGTCCGCCGCCTGGCCGCTGATTAACATGGCCGCCACGCCGCGTGGAATATCGTCCATCCCGGCGGCTCGCCGAAAAAGCGCCGCGTCCCCACCATCGACAAGCCGATGCCCCACATCAGGAAGGTATTGGCCGCAGGCAGTACCGCTTCGTCGGGCAGCATGCCGCGCGACAGGAACAGCCCACCTGCGCCAACCATGCAAAGCAGCCCGCAGGCCCAGTGCCCAACGCCGGCGACCTCGCGCCGGAAGCTCGCAAGCATGGAATACCATGCCTACCGCCAGCACGCGCAGGCCAGCGTGGTGGTGAACAGGATGGTGAACGGATCCAGCGCGAACTTCACGGCGCCATCAGGCGGTCGGGCGGCGCAGGCTGGTTTTCTGCTGCTCCACGGCGATGGTGATGCCCGGCACGCGATCGCCTTGCAGCACCACGTCGAAGGCCATCAGCTCGTCGCGGCGGAAGGCATGCACCTGCACGGTTTCGCCGACCTTGTAGCGCGACAGCAGGCCATCCACGTTGGACGGGTTTCCGCTGACGCGCAGGCCGTCGATGGCCACCAGCAGGTCGTTGGCCGACAGGCCGGCCTTCTGCGCGGCGCCGCCATCATGCACGGCACTCAGCTTGCAGTCGGCGCCCTCGCGGCCGAGGTTGACGTCCAGGCCAGGCTTGGACGCCTTGCGTTCGTCCTTGTAGCCCACGCCGAATTGAGGCAGCAGCTTGGCCAGCGGCACGTCTTCGGTGCCGCGGATGTATTTGTCGAAGAAAGTCTTCAGCTTGAAGCCAGCCACGTTGTCGAACAGCGCTTCCACTTCTTCCGGCGTCACGCCGCGCGGCTTGCCGTTGTAGAAATCCCGGCCGAACTTCTGCCACAGCGCGCGCATGATGTCGTCCAGCGAGCGCTTGCCATTAGTCTTGGCACGAATGGTCAGGTCCAGGCCCAGGCCGATCAGCGAGCCCTTGGCGTAGTAGCTGACGATGGCATTCGGCGAGTTCTCGTCCTGGCGGTAGTACTTGCCCCAGGCGTCGAAGCTGGAATCGGCCACGCTTTGCTTGGTGCGGCCGCTGCCGCGCAGCACGGCGCCGACAGTCTTGCCCAGCATCTTGAAGTAGCCTTCTTCCGACAGCAGGCCGGCACGCACCAGCAACAGGTCGTCGTAGTAGCTGGTAAACCCTTCGAACAGCCAGAGCAGCGGAGTGTAGTTCTCTGCCTGGTAATCGTAAGGAGCAAACACCGCCGGCTTGATGCGCTTGACGTTCCAGGTGTGGAAGTATTCGTGGCTGCACAGGCCCAGGAACTTCATATAGCCTTCGCTCGGCTCCTTGCCTTTCTGCGCTGTGGTGGGCAAGTCGGCACGGGAGCAGAACAGCGCCGTGGAGGCGCGGTGTTCCAGGCCGCCGTAGCCGTCGCCCACCACCATCGTCATGAACACGTAGCGGTCCATCGGCGCCTTCTTCGTGCGTGGCTCGAAGAAGGCGATCTGCGTCTCGCAGATCTGCTTCAGGTCGGCGCAAACGCGGGCAATGTCGAGGTTTGGCACGCGTCCGGTGAACACCACGTCGTGCTGCACGCCCAGCGCCTTGAAGCTGGCCATCTCGAACGTGCCCATTTCCACCGGGCTGTCGATCAATTCGTCGTAGTCCTGCGCGACGTAAGTGCCAAAGCCGTAGCGCCTGGCTTTCAATTCCTTCAATGCGGTGGCAACCCGCCATTTGGACGCTGCTTCATGGGCAGGCCGCTGGATGTCGACCACGTGCGGCTCGCCTTCCTGACCAAGGGCGCGCAGGAACACGCTGGTGCCGTTGAAGAAGCCGTGCGTTTGGTCAAGGTGGGCGGCGCGCACCGAAAGGTCCCAGGCATAGACTTCGTAATGCACGGTAAGCTTGCCCTTGCAGGGCTCGGCTTGCCACGAGTGCTTGTCCAGCTTCGACAGTTCGACCGGCTGGCCGCCTGCCTCGGCGCGGATCTGCACGATGTTGCGCGAGAATTCGCGGATCATGTAGCTGCCGGGGATCCAAGCTGGCAGCACCAGGACCTGGCCTTCCGCCGCCGGCGCTTCAATGGTCATCGTGACCTGGAACATATGGGTTGCCGGGTCTTTGGCGGCGATGGTGTAGCTGATTTTTTTGTTTTTCATTGGATGTCGGATGGCGTGTCGATGTCCTGCAAGATGCCGGGATCGTCCACCATTAGTTCGTTAACCGGGTTGTTCTTCAAGATGCTGCGGGCGCCCTGGTCTCCGGCCAGCGCCAGCAAGGCATGCAGGTGGACGCGGCCGAAGGCAACCGGGTTGCCGCGTTGGCCATCGTGCACCGGCGCTGCGATCGTCGTTGCGGTTGTCACGGCATCCGCCAGCGCCGCCATCGTGGCCGGCTGCACATAAGGCATGTCGGCCAGCGCAATCAGCCAGCCCCCGGCGTCCTGCGCGCGCCGCACGCCGCATGCCAGCGAGGCGGCCATGCCCTCGCCCGCGTTTTCGCAAACGGCAACTTCGCAGCCAAGGCCGCGTAAAAGATTGGCCGTGGCCGCGTCTTCCGCGCGAACTACCGCTATTACGCGCGGCACCGCGGCCTGCAAGGCGCGGGCACTGGCCACGACGACCGGCTCGCCATTCGGCAGCGCCTGCAGCAGCTTATAGCGCTCGCCGGTCGGATCAAAACGGCTACCGCGGCCTGCAGCCAGCAAGATGCCTGCAACGGCGCCTGCGTCCGCAACAGCGGCGGACGCGCGGGCGGGGGCGGAAGCGGCCACGTGCTATGCCTGCCTTACGCCTTGGCCAGGTCTAACGGCAGCTTGCGTACGCGTTTGCCGGTCAGCTTGAACACTGCGTTGGCCAGCGCCGGCGCCAGCGGCGGCAAGCCCGGTTCGCCCATGCCGGTAGGATTGTCGGTCGATGCGACGGTGAACACTTCCACCGCCGGCATGTCCGTCATGCGCGCCACCGTGTAGTCGCTGAAATTCGACTGCTCGACCACGCCATCCTTCAGCGTGATCGCCGCGCCAGGCAAGGTGGTGCCCAGTCCCATCAGCGCAGCGCCCTGCACCTGCGCTTCGATGGTCATCGGGTTCACCGGCAGGTTGCAATGCACGCCTGCGGTCACCTTGTGCACCTTGGGCTGGCCATTCCTGATGGAAGCCACCACGACGTAGGCCACCGAGGTTTCGAACGATTCATGCAGCGCCACGCCCCAGGCCTGGCCTTTCGGCAATTTGGTCTTGCCGTAGCCCGACTTCTCGACCGCCAGGTTCAGCGCCGCCAGCTGGCGCGCATGCTTGGGATCGATCAGCTTGCGGCGGTACTCCACCGGGTCCATTTTGGCGACATGCGCCGCTTCGTCGATCAGTGTCTCCATCACGAAGGCGGTGTGGGTCGAGCCCACGGAGCGCCACCACAGCACCGGCACATTGGCCTTCACGTTATGCACGCTCAGGTTCATCGGCACCGAGTACGGATCGCCCATGCCCTCGACCATCGTCGCGTCCACGCCGTCCTTGACCATCATCGGCTCGAACGGCGTGCCGGTAATGATGGACTGGCCAACGATCACATGATTCCAGCCCACGATATTGCCCTTGGCGTCGAAGCCGATATCGGCTTGGTGCACATGCGAAGGACGGTAGTAGCCGCCCTTGATATCGTCCTCGCGGCTCCAGATCAGCTTGACCGGACCCTTGCCCCAAGCCTTGGCCACGTTCACGGCTTCCACGATGTAGTCGGAAGTCGGCACCGCGCGGCGGCCGAAACCGCCGCCGGCCATCATGGTGTTCAACGTGACCTTGTCCGGCGTCAGGCCGGCCGCCTTGGCCGCTGCCACCGCGTCCAGCGTCTGGAACTGGCTGCCAGCCCAGATGGTGCAGGAGTCGCCCTTCAGGTCGACCACGCAGTTCAAAGGCTCCATCGGCGCGTGCGCCAGGTAAGGGAATTCATAGGTCGCGCTGATCTTTTTCGGCGCCTTGGCGATGGCCGCAATATCGGCCTTCTTCACCGGCATTCCGGCCTTCTTCGCCAGGGCCTTGTACTCGGCCAGCTGCTTCTTGCTGCTGACTTTTTCCAGGCCCTCGGTATCCCATTCGACCACCAGGGCCTCGCGCCCCTGCCTGGCCGGCCAGTAGCCATTCGCCACCACGGCCAGGCCGCTGCCGCCACGGTCGGTATCGACCTTGATCACGTCGATCACGCCCGGAATGGCCTTGGCCTTGGCCGCATCGAACTTCTTCACCTTGCCCCCAAAGACAGGCGGACGCGCCACCACCACAACCTTGGTGCCTTCCGGCTTGAAGTCCATGCCAAATTGCTGCGTGCCGGTCGACTTCGCGCGCGCATCCAGGCGCGGCGTCGGCTTGCCGATGATGGTGAAGTCCTTCTGGTCTTTCAGCTTGACTTCGGTCGGCACCGGCTGCTTCATCGCCGCATCGGCCATCGCGCCATACGTCGCGCTCTGGCCGGATGGTCCGGTCAGCAAGCCTTTCGACGCGCGTACCTGCGAAACTGGCACTTTCCACTGCTCGGCCGCCGCGGCAACCAGCATGGCGCGCGCACGGGCGCCGATTTCACGGTGCTGCTGCCAGGAATGCTTGACGGCGGTGGAACCGCCCGTCATCTGGATGCCGAAGTTGGGGTCTTTATAGGGGTCGCCGGCTGGCGCCAGCGAAGAGCGCACCTGCGACCAGTCCGCATCCAGCTCCTCGGCGATCAGCATCGGCAGCGCCGTATGCACGCCCTGGCCGAATTCGAGCCGGTTGACCAGGATGCTGACGGTATTATCCGGTGCGATATGCAGGAAGGCATTGGGCGCCACCGGCGGCTTGGCCGGCGCGTCGGCGGCCAGCGCCCGGGCGAAACGCCCGCCGTTGCTGGCCACGTAGAAGCCGAGGATCAGGCCACTGCCGGCCTTGAGGAAAGTACGGCGCGACACCCCTTCAGGAGCCGCACCGTCCGCTTGAGCTGCCATGAACCATTCTTTGCGCATGGCCGCCTCCCTTAAGCGATGGATTTCGCGGCGTCCTTGATGGCGGCGCGGATCCGTTGATAGGTGCCACAGCGGCAGATATTGCCCGACATGGCATTGTCGATATCGCTGTCAGTCGGCGCCTTGTTGGTGCGCAGCAGGGCCGTTGCGCTCATCACCTGGCCGCTCTGGCAGTAGCCACATTGCGGTACATCGTGCTTGACCCAGGCATCCTGCACCGCCTTGCCCACCTTGTCGGCAGACATGGCTTCAATGGTGGTGATCTTCTGGCCCACCGCCGCCGAAATCGGCGTCACGCAGGAGCGGATTGCCTGGCCTTCCAGATGCACTGTGCACGCACCGCACATCGCCATGCCGCAGCCGAACTTGGTGCCGGTCATATTGAGGTTGTCGCGCAAGGCCCACAGGATAGGCGTAGAAGGGTCGGCGTCGACTTGTACGTCGCGCCCGTTGATGTTCAATGTGACCATGCCAGCTCCCTAGTTAAGGTATCTCCGGGCTCGGGTCCGGTTGCCGGACCCGAGCCCGCATTTTTACTTGATGGTGGCGAACTTTGCTTCCAGCGTACGCTGGTCAACTGCTCCTGCAATGCGGCTGCCGTCGGCGAAGAAGATCGCAGGCGTGCCATTGATGCTCATTTTCTGGCCCAGGGCCAGTACCTTGTCGTTCGGCGCGGTGCAGCCGTTCGGCGCAACCGGCGCGGCCTTGCCGTTCAACATCCAGTCATCCCATGCCTTGTTGCGGTCGGCCGAGCACCAGATGTTCTGCGATTTGGCAAACGAATCCGGCGACAGGATGTTGTACAGGAAGGTGTAGACGGTCACATTGTCCATATTGGCCAGCGTCGTCTGGCGGAAGCGCTTGCAATAGCCGCAGTTCGGGTCTTCGAAGATCGCCATCACGCGCTTGCCGTTGCCCTTGACGGTCTTCAGCGCCAGTTCGAACGGCAGGTCGTCGAACTTGATCTTGTTCAGGTCATCGATGCGGGCCTGGGTCAGGTCGGTCCGGGTCTGCAGGTCAAGGATATGCCCTTCCACCAGGTAGCGGCCGCTCGGGTCCGCGTAGCGCACCTCATTGCCGATGGCGACTTCGTACATCCCAGGGATCGGAGACTTCTTGACGGAGTCGATCTTGACGCCGTTCAGGCGCTCGGCCAGGGCTTTGCGCAGTTGCGCTTCTTCTTTTGCGTTCTGCGCATCCGCACAGGACATCAGCATGACCGAAGCCAATGCCAATACCAGCTTACTCTTATTCATTAAGTTCTCCGCTTTACAGCTTTCCGAGGGCATGTGAAATCAGCCGGCGCTTTACGCCCGGCAATTTATCCAGCAAGTTTAGCCCGAAATTGCGCACTGCGCGCACCGGTTCGAGATCGGTGCCGAACAGGCGCTCCAGGCCATCCGTGGTGGCCAGCATCAGGCTCACTTCTTCCTTGCGTGCGCGGGCATAACGCGCCAGCACGCGGTCATCGCCGATGGAGCGATGTTCTTCCCGCTCCGCCACGGCCTTGACCAGTTCCTGCACGTCGCCGAAGCCCAGGTTCATGCCATGCCCGGCCAGCGGGTGCACCACGTGGGCGGCATCCCCCACCAGGGCCACGCGCGGCGCCACCATCGCATGGGGGCGCATCAAGCGCAAAGGGAAGGCCTTGACGACTTCCGGCTGCAGCGGGGTCAATTTGCCCAGCTTTTCCTGCGCAAAAGCAGCCAGCCTTTCGGCCAGCGCTGTAGCACCTTCGCGGCACAGGGAATCGGCCAGCATGTCGGGCGCCGACCACACCAGCGAGACCTGCCTGCCCGGCAGCGGCAGCAAGGCGACAATACCCTGCTCGCCGGTGAACCACTGGTGCGCGACACCGTGATGCGGCAGTTCGCAGGCAAAGTTGGACACCACGCCGCTCTGGTTATAAGGCCGGTAATCCAGGCCGATATCGCACTGGCCGCGCACCCAGGACTGTGCGCCGTCGGCGCCAACCACCAGCGAAGCGCCAAGGTGGGAACCATCGTCCAGGGTGATCACGGCGTCCTGCTCGTCGTGCTTCAGCGCGACGGCCTTGCCTTGCACGAAATGCACATTCTGCGCGAAACGCAGCGCTGCATCCAGGGCCTGGTTCAAGTTGCGGTCTTCCACAATCCAGCACAGGGTGCCGGTGTGGGCGCCGTAGGCATCGAAGTTCAGCGCGCCGGCCTTGCTGCCGTCGCCATTGACCAGCATGGCGTCGACCGGGGCGATGCGCGACTGATCCATCGCTCCCCATACTTTCAGCGAATCGAGCAGGCGGTGGGCAGTATGGTTGAGGGCGAACACGCGGACGTCCCAGCTCGCCTCGTCCGGGCGCATCGGCGCCGGGGGGGGGCCAAGCACAGTTACGCTCAATCCTGACTGGGCAAACGCAAGGGCTGCCGTCTTGGCTATGGCGCCATTGCCGACGATGCAGACCGCAGTCTGCACATGGTGATGCGTGGGCTTGTTCATCCGCGCATTATAGCTTTCCCTCAATGGAAAAAGGCTATTGCAAACCAAGGATTCCCTGCTATAATGCTGCCTCTTGGCCTGGTAGCTCAGTTGGTAGAGCAGAGGACTGAAAATCCTTGTGTCGGTGGTTCGATTCCGCCCCGGGCCACCAAGAATAAAAAGTGAAAACGCCGACCCGAGTGGTCGGCGTTTTCGTTTTGTGCGCCCGCCTTTTGACTTTGTGAGAATTAGCGCATTTTCCAAAGGTATCAACATGATACTATCTCGCGCTTACTTTCCTTCCGGCAAATAATATGACCGATATGCCGGATGGCAAGCTACCTTAGTACCCCTGGGTAATGCCTTTTCCCACACTTTCAAAACAAGAGATCTTTAGCATGAAACAAGCTGTATTCGCCCTCGCCGCACTGGCAATCGCCTCCTCCTCCTACGCCCAGGACGCTGCTGCCCCGGCCCAAACCGTGCGTCCCTTCGTCGGCCTCGGCGCAAGCGCTGGCGGCGACAAACTGGCCACTGCCGAGTACACTAACGGCGATACCGCCAACATCCGTGCCGGCTCCGGCGTATATTTCACCGGCGGCCTGGACTTCCGCATCAATGAGCAGTTTTCGGCGCAAACCAGCGTCAACTTCCACGTGGATAACCAGTCTGCGCGCAACGGCGACCTGCACTTCAACCGCTTCCCGATCGAAGCCCTGGCTTTCTACCATATCGACCCGCAATGGAAGATTGGCACCGGCCTGCGCTACGTCACTGGCGCCAAGCTGAGCGGCAGCGGCGCGGCCGAAATCGAGGACGTGAAGTTCGACAACACCCTGAGCGCTGTGGTGGAAGGGGAGTACCTGTTCACGCCGCACATCAGCATCAAACTGCGTTACGTGAATGAGAAATTTGAAGTCAAGAACCGCTACAACAAAGTTGAAGTGAAAGCCAACCACGTTGGCATTTCGGGCAACTACTACTTCTGATGTGAATCGGCATTCGCCCATCACTCGCGGATCGCCCCGGTCTGCGAGCGTGGGGATGTCGGAAAACTTTGCACATTAACTGTAAAGCAACGAATTTCACGAGTAAAACAAATCGTGACCGCTTGTAACTACAAGTGAAAACGGTAATGTTGTTGTTATGATGCGCGCGTCCAGGGCAACTGGCTTCCCCGTTCGAGTTCAACGACCTGAGCTTCTCCTTCACCAACACCACGACGCCGAATGACGTACCAGAGCCAGCCAGGATGCTGCTGCTATCCCTGGGCTTGGCGGGAATCGCCGTTTCGCGCCGCAAGCCTCGCAAGTAAGCTGAACGCTCCTTGAAAACGCCGATCCTCGCGATCGGCGTTTTTCTTTCTTGACGGCGCCCGTTCTCCGACTTATATTAAACCAATAGGTTAATTAAATGATTGGTGAAATTCGATGCAAGACGCGCTCAGCCAAACTTTTTCTGCCCTGGCAGACCCGACACGGCGTGCCATGCTGGCGCGGCTGTCGCAGGGTGAGGCCAACGTTTCCGACCTGGCCCAGCCCTTCCTGGACGAGATGAGCTTGCCCGCCATTACCAAGCATTTGCAGGTACTGGAAAAAGCCGGCCTCATTACCAAGACGCGCAAGGCGCAGTGGCGCTCTTGCAAAATCAATGGCGATGGCCTGAAGGATGCCGCCGACTGGATGGAGCCATACCGCGTGTTCTGGGAAGAGAGTTTCGACCGCCTCGATGCCTACCTGAAAACCGTTACCGCAAAAAACCCACCTAAAGGAGACGAAAATGGCTGAATTCAGCGCCCCGAATGAGATTCGCATTATCCGCACCTATGACGCGCCGGTGCAGGCGGTATGGGATGCGTGGACCGATCCGGCCCAGGTCGCGCAATGGTGGGGGCCGCGCGGCTTTACGCTGACCACGCACAGTAAGGACTTGCGCGTCGGCGGCACATGGCGCTACACCATGCACGGCCCGGACGGTACCGATTTCCCGAACAAGACCACCTACCATGTGGTGGAGCCGCTGCACAAGCTGGTCTACGACCACGGCGCCACGGACGACACGCCGCCGCTGTTCCGCGTCACGGTGCTGTTCGCCGAGGTCGATGGCAGGACCCGCATGGACATGACCATGGCCCTGGCCGATGCGGAAGCGGCCGCCCAGACCCGCCAGTTCATCAGGCACGCCAACGGCGATTCGACCTGGGACCGGCTGGCGGAATACCTGGGCAAGCGCTTGGCGGACGAAGACAAGTTCGTCATCAATCGCAGCTTCGAAGCGCCACTGGAGACTGTATTCGACATGTGGACCAGGCCAGAACACCTGGCCCGCTGGCTTCCGCCAACCGGCATGGAAATGCGCTTCCTGCGCGCCGATATCCGCACCGGAGGCGAGTCGCTTTACTGCATGAGCAATGCGGCCATCACCATGTATGGCCGCGCCCGTTATGAGGAAATCCGCCGCCCCGACCTGCTGGTCTACACCCAGCAATTCTGCGACGAGAACGAGAAGATCGCACGCCACCCGATGGCGCCGGTATGGCCGGAAACCATGCGCACCACGGTGCAATTTGCTGCCGAAACCCCTGAGCGCACCAGGGTTACCGTGACGTGGGAAGTGGAAGGCAAAGCCACGGCGGCAGAATTGGCAGCCTTCCTTGAACACCGTGCCAGCATGACGCAGGGATGGAGCGGGTCCTTTGACAAGCTGGAAGCGCTGCTCAGCGCTTGACGGAAGCCCCGCCGCGCAGCGCGGCGGGGGTGGCATCACTTACGGCTTGGAGGCTGGCGCTACACCAGCCGCGCCCGCCGCTGCCTTGGCAAAGTCACCGGCTTTGATGACCGACACGGCTTCCGGCTTCAGGTTCGCACGCAGTGCTTCGTTGACCTGGGCCACGGTCAGCGCGCTGACTTTGGCTTCCAGGTCCTTGTCGAAGGCCATGGTGCGGTCGAAGCTCAGGTAGTTGGCCAGGCGGCCAGCCAGGCCCGCGTCACCGGTACGGCCCACCTGCTGCGATTGCAGCCAGGCTTTCTTGGCATCGGCCAGCTCGGTTTCCGTGAAGCCTGCCTTGAGCGCCTTGTTCAGCTCTTCACGCAGCGCGGCCTCCACCTTGACGGTGTTTTGCGGAGCGCTGATCGCGAAGGCCAGCCACAATCCGGCCGGATCGCGTGCCGGCACGGACAGTTGCGAACCCACCCCATAGGACAGGCCTTCCTTCTGGCGGATGCGGTCGGCCAGGCGGCTGCGCAGGGCGCCGCCGCCGAGCATGTAGTTACCCATCAACAGGGCCGGGTAGGCCGCAGCGTCATCTTTCATCGGCACCGGCTGGATCGCGAACAGGACCGAGTTGGCCTTGTCCGGAGTCTCCAGCGAAATGCTCTGGCCCGCCACTTGTTTCA
This sequence comes from Pseudoduganella sp. R-34, assembly GCF_049904655.1. Lineage (NCBI taxonomy): Bacteria > Pseudomonadati > Pseudomonadota > Betaproteobacteria > Burkholderiales > Oxalobacteraceae > Pseudoduganella > Pseudoduganella sp. R-34. The sequence goes on along the minus strand of NZ_CP184572.1, from coordinate 1,194,352 downwards.
GTTCGCTGGCGATGCGGACGTAGGGCTGCTCCGCATTCCAGTTGCCGAACAGCTTGGCTGACTGCGCCTGCACGGCAGCGGCGTCGAAATCACCCACCACGGATAGGCTCGCGTTGCCGGCGCCGTAGTAGGCTTTGTGGAAGGCTTTGACTTGCTCCAGGGCCGCGGCTTTTTGTTCCGCCAGCTGCTCCGGCAAGGTCATGGTGTAGCGCACGTGGCCCGCCGGGAAAGTATTGGTCAGGCGCTGCATGGCGTTGCCGGCCAATGGTTGCGGCTCGGTCATTTGCTGTTCGGTACCGGAGATCATCTCGCGCTGGCGCTCGGAGAAGTCCTTTGCCGTGAATGCCGGCTTCATCAGCGATTCGCCCAACAGGTCCAGTACCGCCGCCAGGTTGTCGCGCGTGGTGGTCACGTTGACGGTCACGCCTTCGGCGCCGCCGTTGACGTTGACGTTTGCCTTCAGCTTGTCGAGGGCATCCTTGACCTCCTGGCGCGACAGGCGCTCGGTACCGCTCAACAGCAACGAGGCGGCCAGGTCACCGATGACGGCCTTGCCCATCAGGTTCTCGGCCGTTCCCATGCGTAGTTGCAGCGACGCGCTGACGGTGTTGCCCTTGGTGCTCTTTGGCAGCAGCGCCAGCTTCATGCCGTTGGCCAACACCGAACGCTGGGTGCGTTTTTCAATGTTGTCGGGGCTGGGATCGAATACTTCGCCCTGCGCGATTGCCGCGCGGCCCTTGTAGTCCTTCACCAGTGCGGCGACGTCCGGCGTCTTCGGCACCTCGGTACGGTCGGCGGCGTCAGTCGGGATGAAGCGTGCCAGCGTACGGTTTGCAGGTTTCAGGTATTTCAGTGCCGCGGCCTGCACGGCCGCCGCGTCGATTTTCTCAACCTGGTCGCGGCGCTGGTGGAACAGGCGCCAGTCGCCCGCCGCTTGCGCCGAGGTCAGGGCGATGGTGAAGCGGGCAGTGTCGTTGACAGTCTGGTCGATGTCCTTGGCGATCGAGGCTTTGGCGCGCTCCACTTCAGCTTCGGTGACCGGATTGGACTTGATGTCTTCCAGCGCTTTCAGCATCGCCTCTTCCACCGCCATGGTCTGGCCGTCCTTCGGCACCACGGCAGCAAACAGATGGTAGCCCGGTTCCATCTGGTTGAAGTCGAGATCCATCACGGACGACGCCAGCTTGGCATCCACCAGGGTCTTGTGCAGGCGGCCGCTTGGGGCCTCGGACAGGATGCGGCCCAGCACCTGCAGGGCCGCCGCATCCGGATGGCTGGCCGGGGCAACGTGGTAGCCGGCAGCTACGATCTGGGTGCCGCCGCTACGGCGTATGGTGACCGCACGCTCGCCGTCCTGCGTCGGTTCGGCGGTATAGGTCGGGGCCAGCACGCGGCTTGGCTTGGGGATCTTGCCGAACAGTTCGTTGATCTGGGCCAGCACCTTGGCTTCGTCGAAGCGGCCGGCCACCATCAGGATCGCGTTGTCGGGCTGGTAGTAGCGCTGGTAGAACGCGCGCAGGCGCTCGATGTTCACGCCTTCGATGTCGGAACGGGCGCCGATGGTCGACTTGCCGTAGTTGTGCCAGTCGAAGGCGACCGACATGGTGCGCTCGAGCGTGACGCGGAACGGATCGCTTTCACCGCGTTCGAATTCGTTACGTACGACCGTCATCTCCCCTTTCTGTGCCTTGTTGTTCCACAGGTCGTCCTGGCTGATCGGCGAGTTGACCATGCGGTCGGCTTCCAGCTCCAGCATCAGCTTCAGGTTGTCGTCGTTGGCCGGGAAGGTCGAGAAGTAATTGGTGCGGTCATACCAGGTCGTGCCGTTGAAGCGGCCGCCGGTCTGGTTCAGCACTTCCACCGGAGTCTTGCTGCCTTTCTTGATGCCGAAGTTGGCGGTCGGCTTGAACAGCAGGTGTTCCAGCAAGTGCGCCATGCCGGTCTCGCCATAGTTCTCGTGGCGCGAACCCACCATGTAGACGATGTTGGTGGTCAGGGTCGGCTTGCTCGCGTCGGGGAACAGCAGCACGCGCAGGCCGTTGGCCAGGCGGTATTCGGTAATCCCCTCGACCGAGGTGACCTTGACTGCGGCAGCCTTGCTTGCGGCAGCCTTGACGGGGATGGCTGGCGCAGCGGCGAATGCTGGCGACAGGATCCCTGCGCTGAGCATGATGGCGGTAAGTAGCTTCACTCTGGGTAGATCCTATATAAACATAAAGGTTATAAATTATATAACCGGAACTTGCCGTGATGAATTTTTTTAAGTTTGCCGCCCGCGCATCACCATAAGTGCTTGCCGTCGATCACCGTGACGTCGGCCGTGGCGGCATCGAAATCGTCGAACAGGCGCGCATTGACACCTATGCGGCGGGTATGGCCATCCCAACTGCCATCCATCTCGAAGGCGGGTGAATCGGAAAAGGTCGCGCAGCCACACAAGGGGCAGAAATGGTGCGCTACCGCCCTGGTTTTCCAGCGGTAGGCGCTGTCGCCCGAGGGCGCCGGCACCAGCTGGAACTGGTCAGGCGAAAAATAGGCGAGCAAAGCGCCGCGCTTGGCGCAAAACGAACAGGTGCAGCGTGTGAGCTGGGCGGGAATTTCGCCATCGATCTCGAACGCAACGGCGCCACAGTGGCAACGTCCTTTGATAGTCATGGCCGGGCTCCTTCATCAAGAATCCGCTTGGCGCGGGACCCGGTCAATGTAGCGCCAAATGCCATAAGGCGGCGTTACCGTTCCCCGTCCTATTGCCCCAGCAACTTGTCGACCTCGGCTTGCACGCCCCTGAGCGCCACTTCCTGGCGCGTCTCAGGCACGCTGGGCTTCTGCCTGCCGGAAGCAATTCCTGCCGGCGCGCTTGGCCTGGTACATGGCCTGGTCGGCTGCCTTGACCAAGGTTTCGGCCGCCATGCCGGCTTCGTAATAGGCCACGCCAATGCTGGTACTCACCTGCAGTTGCGCGCCAGGCAAAAGGAAAGGCGGCACCATCGCAAGAACCAGCTTTTCCGCAATCACGGCGGCATCTTCCCTTTCGGCCAGGCCTTCGATCACGAGCACGAATTCGTCACCGCCAAGTCGAGCGATAAAGTCCGACTCGCGCAGCACCGCGCGCGTGCGGCTGGCAAACATACGGATCACCTCGTCCCCGACATCGTGTCCATAGTTGTCGTTGATGTGCTTGAAACGATCAATGTCGAAGTACATCAGCGCCAGCCCTGGTTGCCGCTGTGCCCGCTTGACAGCCTCGCCCAGGTGGCTATCGAAAAAGCCCCGGTTCGGCAGGCCGGTCAAGATGTCGTAATTCGCGCGACGGAACAACTCCTGCTCCATGTATTTGCGCGCGGTGATGTCCTCGGTCACTGCCAGTACCCCGACAACTTTCCCCTGCTCGTCCTTGAGCGGGATCTTGCTGGTTTCGATCCAGCACGGCGAGCCGTCGCGGCGATGATCGGTTGCCTGCATTTTCAGGCGTGGCAGGCCGGAGCGCATCACGTCGCGGTCCACCTGCCTGAAGTGCTCGGCCTGGTCCTTCCAGCGCAAGTCGGCATCGGTCTTGCCAACCAGCTCGTCCACGTTGTCCAGGCCGGCATCCTCGAGCAAGGACCGGTTCCCGCCAAGGAAGACGCTGTCGAGATCCTTCCAGAACACGCTTTGTGGAATATTGTCGATGATGTGGCGCAGCATCTGGCGCGACTCGTGCAGGGCCAGTTCCGCCTGTTTGCGCTCAGTGATGTTTTCTGCAAAGCCCAGTACATGGGTCAAGGTGCCGCCTGCACTCATCGGTATCAGCACGATCGACATGTCCGATCTGCGGCCATCGGGCGCAACGACCCGGCTGGTATAGGCCACGGCGTTGCCGGCAAGGACTTCCTCGAAACGCCTTGCCGCGACTGCGCGGCTTTCGTCCACGATGAAGCTGTCCACAGAGGCCCCGACCAGGGCTTCGCGGCTCACGCCGAGTTCTCGCGCCAGCTGCTGGTTCGCGTGGATGATGCGCCGTTCGGTGTCCAGCGCATACACGGCGAAAGGATGGCCTTCGAAAAAGCCGGCGAAGCGTTCGCTGAAGTCGCGCCTCGCGCGCTTGCGCACCAGGTAACGCGGCCACGCAGCCGCGACATAGCTGGCGACCAGGGAGAGCAGCAGGCCGATGGCAAACATTTGCGCCCCCGCCTGCGTCGCTTTCGGGTTGAGCACAGCCTTTTTGGCATAGAAAAAGATCAGCCAATTGCGGTTTGCAAACTGCAATTCCACCCGGTGTGCCAGCACGTGGGCCGATTCAGGCTGCAGCACGTGCGGCACCTGGTCGGCGTCGAACAACACCGTGCTCTCGGCCACGCGGTCTTCAAACACCTCGAGGTCGAAGAGCTGGGCAAGGCGTCCATGGTCGAAACCCTGGAACAGGCGATCGACGTACATGGATGAAAAGACGAATCCCTTCAAGTCGGCACCAGGCTTCGCGTTCGTTCCGGCGCGCGCGCCCCGGACAGGGGTAAACAGCATGACAACCTGGGCCCTTCCGGCATGCTGCAGAGCCGAATGGCGGCTGCTGGCCACCGGGGCATCGCGCATATCCGCTTCGCGCATCGCTTGCCAACGTTCCGGCACCGACGAGAAGTCAAAGCCGCGCAAGCGGTCTGCACGATTTGCATCCGTCGCATGCTGGCCATACAGCAGGGGATAAAAAGCATCGGCACCGTAGCGCGGACTGGAAATGCGGAAGCCGGCAAACGTCTGCGCCGTCTCGGCCTCGAAGCGCTGAAGCTGGGAAGCCTCCACCCGCGGCAGGTAACCGAAGGAACTGCTGCCTTCCAGCCGTTCGAACAAGCGGCTGGCTGCCATGTACTTCTCAAACTCTTCCGGGTCGACGCGGCCCGATGCACTGAAGAACGCACCCATCGAACGGGTGGCGTCCATGTACTGCCCCAGTCGATGTCGCAACAGTGCCTCGTAATACCTGGCGCTTTCCTGCAAGTCAGCGAGCTGCTCCTCCTGGCTATGCTGGACGGTTGCGACATACAGGTAAGCTGACGCCAGCACCCCGCCCACAAAAACTGCGGCGGGCAGGCCAAGCCGGGCCAGTATTGTGCGTGTCCTGGCAAAGAGAGAAATCATGATTTCCCTTGATCTATGTGAAAAATGGACCTTCGGGGGCGAGGAAGGGGAAACGATACGGTCAGGGACCGAAGGCCGCGAGCGCGGCAAGTGCAAACAGATTACCACAGGGATGTAACACAAATGCCGCACAGAAATCGAAGTGGTTGGCCGGTGTTGCGTACGCCCCACCGCGCGTTATCAATATAATATGCCGCACTTCCCTGAGTTTCCAATAGGTAATTAATCCATGAAAAGAATCTTCCAGTTCGCCTTTGCGGCATGCACGATTCCAGCGACGGTCCTGGCCAACGACGGCATTGCCTCGGTCAGCGTTGGCGGCATTGTGTTCGGCAAAACCGACGCCATTGCGATGAAAAAGGAAGTGCTGAACATCAGCCATGACCTGATCAGCGTCGACTACGAATTCCTTAATGAGTCGGCCAACGATGTCGAGGAAACCATTGTGTTTCCCCTGCCGCCCTACCCTGCCGCAATGCAGGGCAGTGACACGTATTATGGCCAACCGGACGGGTTTTCCATCCGCGTTGACGGCAAACCTGTTACCTTCCAGAGCAGGCTGGTGGCCCGCTCGCCCGAAGGCGAGGACGTCACCGCGCAGCTGAAGAAACTCGGTTTCAGCAACAAAGAGATCGCCTACACGCCAGCGTTTGCAGAAACCTCCGGCAAGGTCGCTGCCTTCACCGAGCAGCAAGCCAGGCAGTTGATCAAGCTGGGCCTGCTGGATGAGGAGAGCCGGGACCCGACCTGGACGGTGGAAGTCAATTACGTCTGGCGCCAGAAATTCCCGGCCAACAAGATCCTGCGCGTTCACCACGACTACCGCCCCTTTTTCGAAGGCGGCCCCGGTGCGACGGCCATGTACGACGGCTTCGCGGCGACCTATTGCACCGACCAGGGCTACCTGAATGCCCGTGCCAAGGTCGCGGCGCGCAGCAATGGCTACGTCAATACCCATAACGTGTCCTACATCCTCAAGACGGGAAACACCTGGAAGAACGGGATCGAGGATTTCACCCTCAACATCATCAAGCGCAAGCCGGATGAATTGGTCAGCCTGTGCTTCCCCGGCACGTTCAAGAAGATCAACGCGCTCACCTACCAAGTGCGCCTGGCGAACTTCCGCCCGGCCAAGGACCTCAACGTCCATTTCGGTAACGTCGAGGAAGGCGAACACCAGGATGGCGTGATGCCCGTGCTGCCCAAGTGAGCATATTCCACATTGCGAAAACCAGATCTCATATCGTAGAAAATTGCTTAGCGGCGCACCATACCGAACAGTTCATTTTGCGAAAAGCGATTTCATATCATGACAAATTAAAATTAACTATTTGAATAAAAAGGAAAAAATATAGCTTATATGTCTTATATAAGACATGGTGCGACGCAAAAGAACGGCCTATCATTATTCCAAGTGCTTCGCCTTTTTTAATCCGCTTTTTTGCTAGGAATAGACCATGTCCCACTACCAAGACGACATTCAAGCCATCGCAGCCCTGAAGGAACGCAACGGCAGCGCCTGGAACGCCATCAGCCCTGAAGCGGCCGCCCGCATGCGCGCCCAGAACAAATTCAAGACCGGCCTGGACATTGCCCGCTACACCGCCAAGATCATGCGCGCCGACATGGCCCGCTACGATGCCGACCCTTCCCAGTACACCCAATCCCTCGGTTGCTGGCACGGTTTCATCGGCCAGCAAAAAATGATCTCCATCAAGAAGCACTTCAACAGCACCGACCGCCGCTACCTCTACCTGTCGGGCTGGATGGTTGCTGCGCTGCGCTCCGAATTCGGCCCGCTGCCTGACCAGTCGATGCACGAAAAGACTGCCGTCTCGGCCCTGATCAAGGAGCTGTACACCTTCCTGCGCCAGGCCGACGCACGCGAACTGGGCGGCCTGTTCCGCCAACTCGATGCCGCCACCGGCGACGCCAAGAAAGCCATCCAGGACAAGATCGACAACCACGTGACCCACGTGGTGCCAATCATCGCCGACATCGACGCCGGTTTCGGCAACGCGGAAGCAACCTACCTGCTGGCCAAGCAGTTCATCGAAGCTGGCGCCTGCTGCATCCAGATCGAAAACCAGGTGTCCGACGAGAAGCAGTGCGGCCACCAGGACGGCAAAGTCACCGTGCCGCATGAAGACTTCCTGGCCAAGATCCGCGCGGTACGCTACGCCTTCCTGGAACTGGGCGTGGACGACGGCATCATCGTGGCCCGTACCGACTCGCTCGGCGCCGGCCTGACCAAGCAGATCGCCGTCACCAAGGAACCGGGTGACCTGGGCGACCAATACAACTCCTTCCTGGATTGCGACGAAGTGTCGGCCGACGCCCTGGGCAACGGCGACGTGATCATCAAGCGCGACGGCAAGCTGCTGCGTCCAAAGCGCCTGCCTTCCAACCTGTTCCAGTTCCGCTCCGGCACCGGCGAAGCGCGTTGCGTGCTCGACTGCATCACCTCGCTGCAGAACGGCGCCGACCTGCTGTGGATCGAAACCGAGAAACCGCATATTGCCCAGATCGGCGGCATGGTCAGCGAAATCCGCAAGGTAATCCCGAACGCCAAGCTGGTGTACAACAACAGCCCATCGTTCAACTGGACCCTGAACTTCCGCCAGCAAGCCTACGACCGCATGAAAGCGGAAGGCAAGGACGTGTCGGCCTACGACCGCGCCGCCCTGATGAGCGTTGAATACGATGGCACCCCGCTGGCGATCGAAGCCGACGAGAAGATCCGCACCTTCCAGGCTGATGCAGCCCGCGAAGCCGGTATCTTCCACCACCTGATCACCCTGCCGACCTACCACACCGCGGCCCTGTCGACCGACAACCTGGCCAAGGAATACTTCGGCGACCAGGGCATGCTGGGCTATGTGGCCGGCGTGCAGCGCAAGGAAATCCGCCAGGGCATCGCCTGCGTCAAGCACCAGAACATGTCCGGTTCCGACATCGGCGACGACCACAAGGAATACTTCAGCGGCGAGGCTGCCCTGAAAGCGGCCGGCAAAGACAACACCATGAACCAGTTCTAAGCTTCCTCCTGAGGCTGAACGCCACCTTCGGGTGGCGTTTTTTTTTTGCCTGTTTCTGCATGGAATTTGTGTGGTTTCCAGGTCAGTTTTGCGAAGAAAGCCAGTATTCCGGTTGACCTTGCGATTGAAGCAACCTAGCATCACTTTCGATAGCCGCCACCAGCGGCTGTCTTTTTCTGTTGTCCAAGGCCACTCATTCAACACTCGATCCCAGGACTCATCATGTTCAAAAAACAGAGCAGAAATTCCCGCGCCAGGTTCGCCATGACCGTGCTGGCGGCGGCCGTCAGTGCCCAGTTCTCCATTGCCGGCGCCGCGACCGGCGACGTGCGCGTCATCATCGGCTTCAAGGCCGGCGGCGCGTCAGGCGCCAAAGCAGCGATCGCGGCAGCGCGAGGCAAGGTGGTACAGGACCTGGCGGAGATTAACGCCACGGCAGCCGAGGTTCCCGGCAGCGAAGTGGCCACGCTGCGCAAGAACGCACAGATCGAATTCGTGGAAGAGGACAGGAAACGCTATCCCTTCGCCGTCAGCACGCCGTCCACCGGCAGCCCCTATCTGCTGGGCCAGCAGGTCCCGTATGGCATCAGCATGGTCCAGGCCGACCAGTTGCCCGACACCTATGCCAGCAACCGCACCGTATGCATCATCGACTCCGGCATCGACCGGGCACATGAAGACCTGAACGGCAACCGCCTCACCGGCAACAGCAATCCCGGCACCGGTAACTGGAGCACCGACGAACTGCATCACGGTACCCACGTCGCCGGCACCATCGCCGCCATCAACAATGCCGGCGTCGGCGTGGTCGGCGTGAATCCAGGCCGCCAGCTGAACATCCACATCGTCAAGGTGTTCAGTGCCGACGAATGGACTTATACCTCGACCCTGATCGGCGCCGCCAACAAGTGCGGCGCGGCCGGCGCCAATGTGATCAGCATGTCGCTTGGCGGCGGCGACCCGAGCATCGCCGAAGAACTCGCCTTCGCCGGGCTGGCCAAGCGCGGCGTGCTATCGATTGCCGCCGCCGGCAATGACGGCAACAATACCCAGTCCTACCCAGCCGGCTACAGCAGCGTGATGTCGATCGGCGCCCTGGACGAAAACCGGCAGGTCGCCAGCTTCTCCCAGTTCACGCCAAAGGTTGAACTGTCGGCGCCGGGCGTCAGCGTGCTGTCGACGGTGCCGATGGGCGGCGGCCGCAGCGCCACCCTGCAGGTGAGCGATGTCGTCTACACGCCGATTCCGATGGATGGCACGCCGCCCGGCACCGCCTCGGGCATGCTGGCCAACTTCGGGCTCGGCACGGCGGTCGATGGCGCCATGGCCGGCAAGATCTGCCTGATCCAGCGCGGCTCGGTCTCGTTCGCGGCCAAGGTCACCAACTGCCAGGCCAGCGGCGGCATTGGCGCGGTCGTGTACAACAACGTGGCGGGCGAGCTGAATGGCACGCTGGGTGGATCGGCCACCAGCATTCCTTCGGTCGGCGTATCGGATACGGTGGGCGCCAGCCTGCTGCAGCAACTGGGCCAGCCGGCGGTGCTGCAAGTGAACGCAAGCAGTTACGCGCTCTTCAACGGCACCTCAATGGCAACCCCGCACGTGTCGGCAGTGGCAGCGCTGGTGTGGAGCTACTTCCCGAAATGCAGCGCGGCCCAGATCCGCAGCACGCTGGACAAGACCGCGCTTGACCTGGGCGCGGCCGGCCGCGACCCATACTACGGTTATGGCCTGGTGCAAGCCAAGGCAGCATATGACCGCCTCCATAGCATGGGCTGCAACAACTAGGCGGGGTTCAGGGCTTGCAGGGCGAGGGATGCCATGGCGCGGATTCCCTCGTACGACCTGGCGGAGGCGATAAACCTGCCGTTGTGGCAAAAACCGGCGTCCGGCACGCCGGTGACTGCCGCCAGTTCGGCATCGCGCAAGCCCGCCCATGCCTCCGGCAAGTCTGCCCGCGCATCGAAATTTTCGGTACTGAGCGGAACCGTATGCAGCAGGTGGCGCTGCTCGGCGATGCTGTAGCTGATCACGAACAGCACTTTGGGCATCTCCTTGCGCACCACCTGGCTCCACGGAAGCGCGCCATTTTTCAGGAACAGGACCTTGCCGCCCTCCAGCACTTCCGCCTGTCGCACCTGCTCCACGGCCAGCAAGGCGCCGACCCGGTATCTGACCGCATTGACCATGACATCAGTCAGCACGTCCATCGCCCGGCGGAACTGCGACAGCCGGAATTCATCCGACGCTTCACCATAGCCGAGCCTTTGCTCGTCGAGCCAGTTGCTGTTGTAGCCGGAAATTACCGCCGACAAGCCATAGCTGCCCGGCGCGCTCTTCGCGGCGCCCACATCCGACAGGTCGAGGTACTGCACCACGTCCGCATCGATGGCATAAGCAATTTCGCGTGCCTGCGCTTCCGCCAGCTGCTGCCCGGTATGGGCAAGGGCCAGCGCAGCCACGCAGCGCGCGCCATGCTCGCGCCATACCAGGCCGGCGCTGGCATAAGGCACGCCACTCTGCCGCGCCACATCGAAGCCTTTTTGATGATGGTCGAAGCGGCCCGCCGCCGGATCCCACACACCGCCCACGTCGACTGCAAAGTCAGCCGTATCGATGATGGCCTGGTCGCGCGTGCGGATGATGTCGGCGCCGGGATATAAAACATTTAATACAGCGACAGCCCACGCATCGTCTGCGTGGAACTTGCCGCTGTGAGTCGCTATAAGCATGCATAGTCCAATCGTTGAAACACCATGCATGATATACCTTCATTCGTCCAACAACAGTTACACCGTGCCGATTGCTCTGGCCTGCCCCAGATGTCGGCCTTCCGCGACTGACTGCTCAGGGAAGCGAAGCAATAAAGCTCGCCGGGTTCGCATCAAACAACTTCTTGTGCTCCTCCATGCAGAAGTAATAGTTGCGCTTGCGGTAAGTGGTGGACAAGGAGTCCAACTTGTCGACGTCCATTTCGCAAACAGGGCACAGCGGATGCTGCTCGGTTGAGCGGCGCGTCCTGGCGTAAATGCTGTTGGAGTTCGGGTCCAGCCAGCCCTGGCCCTGGTACTCCATGGTATAGGCCGTGTTGCTTGCCGCCGCGCGGCCGAAATAGCGCTCCACCACGCGCAGGGCGAGGTCGATGCCGGAGGACAGCCCTCCCGCAGTGGCGATATTGCCCTCTTCGACAAAACGCGCACCGCGCTTGAGGCGAACGCGCGGGAATTTCATGGCGAATTCCTTGAAGGCGCTGTGGTGGGTGACTGCCGACTTTCCGTCCAACAGCCCGGCATGGGCCAGGATGAATGCACCGGTGCAGACCGACATTGTCAGGTCTGCCGTGCGCGAGGTCTGGCGCAGCCACTCCAGCACGGCAGGATCGCTCACGGTTTGCGCCGGGACCACAATCACCTTCGGCGGGGGCGCGTTGGCGATGGTGTAGTTCGGCACGATCTTCATGCCGCCGTATGCCGTTACCGGCGCCGCCGTCGCGCCAACCGTATACAGCTGGAACGCCGCTTCGCCCGACCTTCCCTGCACGCTGGTGTTGGCGAACACCTCCCATGGTCCGCCAAAATCGATGACCACGGCGTTATCGGACAGCAGGAAGGCCACAGGAATGCTGCCTTCCGGCGGCGGCTTCAGTGGCGCCGCGGGTGCCGGCGCACCGGCTTGCTGCACTTTGGCCGCCGCCAACGCGGGCAGCGCGGCACCCAGGCCCATTGCGGTGGAAATGCGGAACAGCTCTCGTCTTTTCATGATCTCGCCTCGATGGATTGTCAAGGCTTGTAGTCTCCCATTGCCCCATTGCCCAGCGCGATGCAGTTCGCTGCAGCGCGCCGTGGTTTCGCTGCAAAGCCATCGCCCGGTGCCCTGAATTCACCTATCATTGCGGCCATGACCGCAATCGCACCCTTCCTCGCCTGGCTGGCACTGGCCTTGTTTGACGCCACCCAGACCGTGGTGTCCATGCACGCCATGGGCATGCAACATGACTGGTGGACGCTGTTCTTCGTGATCGTCGCGTCATGGGCCGCGTGGGCAGCCGCGACGCCGGTAGCGCTTGCATTGCTGCGGCGCTTTCCCCTGCCGTCGCGCGCTGCGGGCAATTGGGCCGTGCATGCCTGCGCCTGCCTGGCGATCGGCGCCGCCTGGACCTGCTGGGCGGCCACGCTGGAACATGCCTTCAATCCTTTCGCCTATCCCAAGGGGCCCGATCCTTTCCTGCCGCTGTGGAAGTCGAAATTCATCGGCAACCTGGTGGGAGACGTCATCCTGTATGGCGCGATTGCCGCGCTCAGCGTCACCTTCGCCACCCGCAAGCGCCTGTCGCAGCAGCGCGAACTGCTGGCGCAGGCGCAACTGGCGGCACTGCGGCTGCAACTCGAGCCGCATTTCATTTTCAATGCCCTGAACGCCGTCAGCGGCCTGATTCGCGAGAAGAAGGACAATGAAGCGATCGCCACCATCGCCGCCCTCGGCGACTTGCTGCGCCGCGTGACTGACCGCTCCGAACGCCAGCTCGTGCCGCTGGCAAGCGAGGCCGATTTCCAGCGCAAATACCTGGAGGTCCAGCAGGTGCGCTTCGGCGAGCGCCTGCACTGGCAGCTCGACATTCCGGCCGACATCGCGGCGGCGCAGGTGCCCGACCTGGTCCTGCAGCCGTTGGTGGAAAACGCCATCAAGCATGGCATTGCCAAACGCGCCAGGGGCGGCACGCTGCACATAACCGCCGCCCGGGCAGGCGAAATGCTGGTGCTGTCCGTTGCCAACGACGGGCCGGCGCTGGCGGCGCAACTGCGTGAAGGCGTCGGCCTGTCCAACACCCGACAGCGCCTGCAAGCGCTGTACGGCGAGCGGCAGTCGCTGGTGCTGCATGACATGGAGCATGGCGTGCAGGCCACGCTCACCCTGCCCTACCGGGAGCATTGATGCTGCGCGCAATGATCATCGACGACGAACCCCTGGCCCGCAGCAATGTCGCCCTGCTGCTGGCGCGCGATCCGGCAATCACGGTGGTCGGACAGTGCGGCTCGGCGGAGGAAGCGCTGGCGGCGCTGCCGGCGGCCCGGCCCGACCTGGTCTTCCTCGACGTGGAAATGCCGGAATGCGACGGCTTCGGGATGCTCGAGCGCCTGGGCACAGCACCGCCCTTTGCCATCGTCTTCGTCACCGCCCATCACCAGTTTGCGCTACGCGCCTTCGAAGTCGGCGCGCTCGACTACCTGCTGAAGCCCTTCGACGACCAGCGCTTCGAGCGGGTGCTGCAACGCGTGAAAGAGCGGTTGCGCGTGCCGGGCGAAACGCGCCGCTTCATCATCCGGAACGGCAATACCCTGGACGTGGTGAAGTTTGCCGACATCGACTGGATCGAGGCCAGCGACTACTACGCCACCGTGCATGCCGCCGGCCGGGCGCATATGCTGCGCCGCAGCCTGTCCGAGCTCGAGGGGGAACTGGCGCCCTACGGTTTCCAGCGCATCCACCGCTCCGCCATCGTCAATCTGGAAAGCGTGCGCTCGCTCGACATGCGCGAGGACGGCGAGTATGAAGTCGTGATGGCATGCGGCCAGCACCTGCGCATGAGCCGCCGCTACCGCAAAACAATTGTGGAACGAATCGCGCCGACTTAGTTATACTTGCATTTTTTTTAACCGTAAGAGCTATGCAACGACTGATACTGGCCATTGCCGCGCTGGCCCTGAGCGCATGCGCTACCAAGGATCAAAACCGCATCCAGGAAATTTCGACCACTCCGCTGCGCGACCTGAATATCGCCAAGGTCGAAATCCCTGACGTCCTGCGCGACGCCATGGGCAACCCGTACAAGGCGCCTTCCGACAAGAGCTGCCCGGCCCTGCTGGCGCAAGTTGCGGACCTCGACGAAGAGCTGGGCCCGGACTTCGACGTTCCCGAAGAAAAGCAGAGCCATTTGGACGCCTCCAAGGAAGCCATCGGTGACGCGGCCACCGGGGCCCTGGCGCGCACGGTGGAAGGCGCGATTCCCTTCCGCGGCTGGCTGCGCAAGCTGAGCGGCGCGGAGCGCCAATCGAGGAAAGCGCAAAGCGCGATCCTGGCAGGCAAGGTCCGCCGCGGCTACCTGCGCGGCCTCATGGATTCAAATTCCTGCATGAAGGCATAAACACGTAAGCGCTTGCTTTTGCTGCGCCGCATCATGCTAAAATCGTTGCAATCTTAGCCACAGCGGGGGCCAGCAAATGAAACGCGTAATCTTCAACCAGAAGGGCGGCGTCGGTAAATCGACCATTGCGGTAAACCTGGCGGCCATCGCGGCGCACCATGGCAAACGCACGCTGTTGATCGATATCGACCCGCAATGCAATAGCAGCCGCTACCTGCTCGGCGCGGCAACCCAAGGCCTGGCGCCTACCCTCGGCGCCTACTTCGAGCAAATGCTCAGTTTCAGCATGTTCGCCAGGCCGGCCGGCGAGTACGTGCATGCCACGCCGTTCGCCAACCTGTCCATCATGCTGGCCCATCCCGAACTGGGCGACCTGCAATCGAAGCTGGAATCGCGCCACAAGATCTACAAGCTGCGCGACACGCTCAACGAGCTGGAAAAGGAATACGACGAGATCTACGTCGACACGCCCCCGGCCTACAACTTCTTCACCCAGTCGGCCCTGATCGCGGCCGACAGCTGCCTGATCCCGTTCGACTGCGACGACTTCTCGCGCCAGGCCCTCTACACCCTGGTCGACAACGTCAAAGAGATCAAGGCCGACCACAATCCCGCGCTGCAGATCGAAGGCATCGTGGTCAACCAGTTCCAGCCGCGCGCCCTGCTGCCGCAGCGCATGGTCGACCAGCTCAAGGAAGAAGGCTTGCCGGTGTTCGAAAACAAGCTCTCAAGCTCGATCCGCATCCGCGAATCCCATGAGCGCAACCTGCCGATGATCCACCTCGATCGCAGCCACAAGCTGAGCCAGGAGTTCCTCGCCCTATACGGCGAGCTGCACGCGGCGTAAGCGCACGATCGTCGCGATATTCACGCCGGCGACGATCACTTCCAGCGCCGTGCCGCCGATGGAGCCGGCGCTGATGTTATTGACGATCCAGAGGCAGGTCCCGCACAGCATCACCAGCCGCATTGGAATGCCCTGCAACAGGAACAGGGCCAGCGTCCCCAGGCAAGATGCCGCCAGCGGTAGCCAATCTCCCGGCTGCCGCGCAAAGGCGAGGCCAAGGCCAACGTTCAGCGCAATCACCAGCGCCACCACCCACAGCGAGCGGGTGCGCAGCGCCAGCAAGGAGCGCAACAGGGAAACCGAGGTGCTGGCCACCGCAGTGGGATTGCCCAGCAAGGCAAAATGCACGATGTAGGCCAGGCATTCGCCCGCCATGAACAGCTTGAACCGGCGATCGTCCGACTGCAGGAAACAGCCCACGCCCAGCACAAACGCGACATAGCCGGCGCACTGCGCAGGCGAGAACCAATCGATCATCATGGCCGACATGATACGCGAGACTTGATCCAGATCATGGCCGGGCAGCGACGGCCTGGCTACGCTGGCGGATTTTGCCTGCCATGCTGACCGCCCCCGAACTCCTCCTGCCCGCCGGCTCCCTGGCGAAAATGAATGCCGCATTCGACTACGGCGCCGACGCAGTGTATGCGGGCCAGCCGCGCTACAGCCTGCGCGTGCGGAACAACGACTTCTCCACCCTGCCGGCGCTGCAGGAAGGCATCGACGGCGCCCATGCGCGCGGCAAGCAGTTCTTCGTCGCCAGCAATATCTTCGCCCACAACGCCAAGCTCAAGACCTACCTGCGCGATATGGCGCCCGTCATCGCCATGAAACCCGACGCATTGATCATGGCCGACCCTGGCCTGATCATGATGGTGCGCGAAGAATGGCCGGACATGCCGGTCCACCTGTCGGTGCAGGCCAATGCCGTCAACTGGGCCGACGTCAAGTTCTGGCAACGCATGGGGCTGACGCGCGTGATCCTGTCGCGCGAGCTGTCGCTCGACGAGATCGAGGAGATCCGCCAGCGCTGCCCGGACATGGAACTGGAAGTCTTCGTGCATGGCGCGCTGTGCATGGCCTACTCCGGCCGCTGCCTGCTGTCAGGCTACTTCAACCACCGCGATGCCAACCAGGGCACCTGCACCAATGCCTGCCGCTGGGACTACAAGGTGGGCGAAGGCTGCCAGGACGCGACCGGCGACATCTCGGTGCTGCACCAGCAGCCGCGCCACCCGCTGGCCAACCAGACCTACCTGCTGGAAGAAGCCGGGCGTCCCGGCCAGCTGATGCCGATCTTTGAAGATGAACACGGCACCTACATCATGAACTCGAAAGACCTGCGCGCGGTGGAGCACGTCGAGCGCCTGGTGAAGATCGGCGTCACCTCGCTCAAGGTGGAAGGCCGCACCAAGTCGGCCTATTACGCAGCGCGCACGGCGCAGGTATACCGCCAGGCCATTGACGACGCGGTGGCCGGACGCCCGTTCGACGAAAGCCTGCTCGGCCAGCTGCAGGGCCTCGCCAATCGCGGCTACACGGATGGCTTCTACCAGCGCCACCACACGCAGGAGCACCAGAACTACATGCGCGGCGCTTCGGAGACCGACCGCAGCCAATATGTGGGGGATGTGCTGGGAATCGACGGCGGCTGGGCGCGCGTCGATGTGAAGAACCATTTCGCGGTGGGCGACCGCATTGAAGTCATGCACCCGCGCGGCAACCGCGATATCACCATCGCCCGCATGCTGGCGGACGATGGCAGCGAGATCACGATCGCGCCCGGCAGCGGCCACATCGTGCGCATCCAGCTCGAAGTAGGGCTGGATGGCGCACTGCTGTCGCGCTATCTTTGATTACTGCAGGTTGATCGCCGATACAGAGCGGTTGTCTTCCATAATGTAAAGCACGCCGTTGCTGGAGATCGAAAGATTGCCACCGCGCGGGTAGCTCCACACTACTTTATGGGTCGCGAGGTCAACCGCTACCGTCCTCACCCTGCCGCTGACGAAAGCCAGGTTGCGCACTACGACCACGCTCCGGAAGTTGTCCTGCCCCAGGCTTTCTGAAGTCCACTGCAGCTTGCCGTCGGACAGTGAGCGTGCTTCCAGCACAGTGCTCATGCCAGCCACGGAATACACCATGCCATTGCCCACAGCCATATCGACGACATTGCTGTTCGCCACCGACCAGGCAACTGTGCGCAAGGTAAGGTCATAAGCGCTGATAACCGAACCGTAGGTTAAGGCCAGGTTGCCGGACAACGTAACACTCTGCCCGCCCAAGGTATTGGCGTCGGGACCGGATACCGCCCACTTCAGATTGCCATTACTGGTATCGAGCACGCGAAGTTTCCCGTCCAGGAATACATAAACGTTTTCAAGGTCTACAGCCGGCGTAGGGCTCGAACGCATCACGCTTTGCATGGGGGAGGACCAGCGCTTGCTCAAGAGCGAGGATGAGAATGCTGTCATGCTGCGGTCATAGTCATAACCATCCATCGAAAACACGTCGGTGCCAGCGACAGTCGGTGCGCGGGAACCCGTATTCGAGCCAAATGCGGTTTTGGAGACCAGGTTGCCGTTCTGCTGGTCAAATACCCAAAGGTTGCTCTGCACATCGACAGTGACCACGAACACATACCCATTGCCGACAGCCGGCGAGTTTGCGCGGTTGACTTTGCCCAGGCTGCTGCGCCACAAGATACTTCCGTCGGCTTCGCTGATGGCAAGCAGTTCAAATTCGCTGTCGAAGCTCTTGCCAAGAGTCATGAACACCTTGCCATTATCGGTGGCGACACTGTTCGTGGATTCAGTCACAGCGCTGGCCGGTAAGCTGAAACGCCGCGAGAACTTAGTCGCGTCAAACGTTGCGTCAATGAATCCGCTGTGCGAAGCGTTGCCCTGGAAGCTGGACCAGGCGCCAACACCCGGCACACGCAAAAGCGTGGTCAGGTTGCTTGCATTCTTGACCGTCAATTTCAGAGGGATTATCCAGGGAGAACCAGGTATCGGCAGGCGGCAGGTTGCCGGATCGTCGCGGCACAAGCGAACTTCCACATTGCTGTTGTATTCACCCGGCTGCAAGGTGGCAGCTGATTTCAGCGTTGCATTGAAGCCTTGCGCGCTTTGCGTATAGCTGACATTACTCAAGCCACCCTTCTCGTACACGCCAACCAGGAATTGCGTACCCAGCAGGTCTCCCGTGAACGTGCCATCCAGGTTCAGTTGAACCTGTTCGCCAGCATAAGTTACTGCCTGCAGTGATTGCGCCGACAGTGCAAGACGCTTAGCCGCCTCCGTCGTCGACTTCACGTTGACTTTCAGCGGTACTTTCCATGGCGATCCAGGCAGCGGCTTGCTGCAGGTCAGCGGCGCATCTTCGCACAAGCGGACTTCAAGATTGACCTGTGTGAGACCAGCGGGAAGCTTGGGCGAGGTGCTCAGGCTAGCTTGATAGGTCATCTCGTTCAGGGCCGAGATCTGTACGTCGGTAGTAATCGTGCCCGATGTGTCGACGATGGCGACGTTGAACGGTTTGGTAAACGTGCGGCTGGAAGTCGCAGTGATCTTGAACGGAATCGACTCTCCTTCGTAGCCCGATACCTGGACCGGATTTGGCGTGAAGGAGAGCCAACTGCCGTCCGGGTTCGTGGCAGTTCCGCCGGAGCTACCGCTTGAGTTACCGCTCGAGCTTGCGCCCGGGCTACCGCCACCGCCGCCACAAGCGGCCAAGGCCAGCGCCATCAGCAGGGGCGCGGTAGCCCGAATGATTGGATGCATAACAAAACCCTCAGGAAAAAGGGCTTATGGTATGGCAATAAACATTTTCAAATTCTCACAGTTTCTTTCTTTCCAACCAAAATACAACACCCGGACGCAAATAAATCACCAGAAGATCACGCGCTGTTCGGGAGGCAGGTACATCTTGTCGCCTTCCTTCACGCCGAAGGCATCGTAGAAGCCCGGGTGGTTTTTCAGGCTGCCATTCACGCGGAATTCGGATGGCGAGTGCGGGTCGGATTTCACCTGCTGGATCAGGAACGCTTCGCGGCCCTTGCCGCGGCGTGCCTGCGCCATGCCCATGAAGATGCGCTGTTCGGCCGTGTAGCCGTCGATCACCGGGCCAGGCTGGCCTTTCATGGAGATCCTGTAGGCGCGCGTGGCCATGATCAGGCCTGCGTTGTCGGCAATGTTCTCGCCCAAGGTCAGCTCGCCGTTTACGTGATAGCCCGGCACCGGACTGTAGCCGTTGTACTGCGCCACCAGCATCTTGCCGCGCGCGGCGAACTTTTCGCCGTCTTCCTTGGTCCACCAGTTGCGCAGGTTGCCATCGCCGTCGTACTGCGAACCCTTGTCGTCGAAGGCGTGGCTGATTTCGTGACCGATGGAGATGCCGACTGCTCCGTAATTGACCGCCGGCTCCGCATTGGCGTCGTACAGCGGATACTGCAGGCGCGCCGCCGGGAAGACCACTTCGTTCAGCGACGGGCTGTAATAGGCGTTGACGGTTTGCGGGGTCATGCTCCATGCCGAGCGGTCCACCGGCTTGCCCAGTTTGTCGATGCTGAAGTTGTGCGCGAATTCGCGCGAGCGCAGCACGTTGCCCGCCAGGTCGTCGCGCGCCACTTTCAGGCTGGAGTAATCGCGCCATTTGTCCGGATAGCCAATCTTGACGTTGATCCTGGCCAGCTTGGCCTGCGCCTGCAACTTGGTTTCAGGGCTCATCCACTCCAGCGTGTCGATGCCTTCGCGGAAGGCGGCAATGAAGTTCTGCGCCATCTCGGCCACCTGCTGCTTGCGTTCAGCGGGGAAGTACTCCTTCACGTACGCCTTGCCCACCATTTCGCCCAGCGCGCGATTTACCTCCGCGATCGCGCGTTTTTGCAGCGGGCGGTTTTCCCTGGTGCCAGCCAGCACCGCGCCGCGGAAAGCGAAGTCCTCGTCGACCAAAGGCTGCGACAGGTACGGCGCGAAAGAGCTGATCATGTGGAACTCGAAGTAGGCCTTCCACACCGGCAGCGGCGTTGCTTCGATCAGCTTGTCCAGCGCGGACAGGTAGCTTGGCTGGCTGACGATCACGGAATCGATCTTGCCTGCCACGCCAACGCCCTTCAGGTAGGCGTCCCAGTCGAAGCCCGGCATCAGCGCTTTCAATTCTGCCAGCGACAGCTTGTTGTAGGTCTTCACCGGATCGCGGTTGTCCACGGCGGTCCAGTGGGCACGGGCGATCCCGGTTTCCAGCGCCACGATCTGCACCGCTTCCTGCGCCGCTTGCGCATGGCCGGCCAGCGCCAGCATTTTCTCGACGTGCAGCTGGTACCTTGCGCGGATCTCGCTCAGGCGCGCATCCTTACCCGACAGGAAGTAGTCGCGGTTGGGCAAGCCCAGGCCGGCCTGGCGGATACCCACCACATAGCGCGTCGAGTCCCTGGCATCCTGGCGCACGCTCATGTCGAGCGGGCCGCCGGCGTCGATGCGGTTCAGGTGCGCCACCAGGGCAGCAATGCCCTGCTTGCCGGACAGGGCGGCAATGCGCGCCTGCTCCGCCTTCAGCGGCTTCAGGCCCAGGGCGTTGCGGCGCGCTTCATCCATGAAGCTGGCGTAGTAATCGCCGATCTTCTGCGCATCGGAACCTGCCTTGCGCGACTTGTCGCGTTCCGCGCTTTCAATGATGGATTTCACTTGGCCTTCCACGTTTTCTTGCGCCACATTGAACCCTCCCCAGCTCGAACGATCGGCCGGGATCTCGACGCCGCTCAGCCACTTGCCCTGCGAATAGCGGAAAAAATCGTCCTGCGCGCGAACCTGCTGGTCGATGCCTGCAGCGTCGATGCCTGAACCCGGGTCCGCCGCAAAGGCGTGCGAACATGCCAGGCCAAAAATCAGGCCGCCGAGAATTGTGCGTTTCATGTGATGACTCCGGTGAAAAAAATGCTTACGGCAGTATGCCGCAGCCAGCTCTGCGCGTGGTCGCCGCAGCCCAGCGAGCAACACTAAGTTACATACGGGCCAGGCAATTGACCTGCAGCCCTGCAAGACCGATACTTGCCGGGTTTTAGATCCATTCACCCCAACCAGGAGGTAACCAGTGAAACATTCCATGCTGGCCACCGTGCTGCTGGCTGCAGCCGCAGCGCAAGCGCAGGACGTGCCGAAGATCGATCCGCAGCGCTTGTCGCAGGACGTTAAAACTTTGGCATCCGATGAATTCGAAGGCCGCGGCCCCAACACCGCCGGCGAAGTAAAGACCGTCGAATACATCGCCAAGCAATTCGAAGCAGCCGGACTGAAGCCAGGCGGCGACCTGGTGAAGGGCAAGCGCAGCTGGTACCAGGAAGTGCCGCTGGGGCGCTTCGAGATCAAGGGTCCGGTAGTACTGAACGCGCACGCCGGCAAGGACAGCATCCCGTTCGCGCAAGGCGAACAGCTGGCGGTGCGCGCCGCGATGAATGGCGCCAAGCGGGTCGACTTCGACAAGGCGCCGCTGGTCTTCGTCGGCTACGGCGTGACCGCGCCTGAGCGCAAGTGGAGCGACTTCAAAGGCGTCAACCTGAAGGGCAAGCTGGCGGTGGTGCTGATCAACGACCCGGACTTCGAAACCGGCGAAGGCGATTTCGGCGGCAAGGCCATGACCTACTACGGCCGCTGGACCTACAAGTACGAGGAGATGGCACGCCAGGGCGCCATTGGCACGCTGATTGTGCACGAAACCGCACCGGCCTCCTACGGCTGGGCGACGGTGAAGAACTCCAATACCAACGTGATGTACGACATCGTGCGCAAGGAACCAGGCAAATCGCACGCGCCGATGGAAGCATGGATCCAGCGCGACGTGGCGGCCGACCTGTTCAAGCGCGCCGGCCTTGATTTCGACGCGCTCAAGAAGCAGGCGCAAACGCGCGAGTTCAAGCCGGTGGAGCTGAAAGGCGTTAGCCTGTCGGCCCACTACGCGGTCGACGCGCAAGTGATCAAGTCGAAAAACGTGATTGCAGTGCGCGAAGGCACGACGGCGCCAGACGAAACCGTGATCTACAGCGGCCACTGGGACCACCTCGGCGTTGGCCTGCCTGACGCCAAGGGCGACAAGATCTACAACGGCGCCATCGACAACGGCACCGGCATCGCCGCCCTGCTGGAACTGGGGCGCGCCTACGGCAAGGCACCGGCGCCCAAGCGCAGCGTGGTGTTCCTGGCGGTGACGGCTGAAGAAAAAGGCTTGCTCGGCTCCGAGTACTATGCAGCCAATCCGGTCTATCCGCTGGCCACCACCGTCGGCATGATCAATATGGATGCACTGAGCCCGTACGGCCCGGCGCGCAACTTCACGATTTCCGGCAGCGCCAAGCTGGACTTGCTGGATATGCTGGTCAGCAGGTTCAAGGCGATCAACGTGAGCTACACGCCTGACCCGCACACTGAAGCCGGCTACTTCTTCCGCTCCGACCACTTCCCGATGGCCAAGCGCGGCGTGCCTGCGTTCTCGCTCGATTCCGGCGAGGATTGGGAACAAGGCGGCGTCGCTGCCGGCAAGGCAGCGCAGGAAGCTTACACCAACAACAACTACCACCAGCCTTCGGACGAGTGGGATGCCAAGTGGCCCTTCACCGGCATGGCGCGCGACCTGGGTGTCCTGTACGGCCTTGGCCGCGACCTGGCCGAATCGAAGGACTGGCCGAACTGGTCGAGCGACTCCGAATTCCGCACGGTACGCGACCAAAGCGCAGCAAAACGATCTAAATAAAAAGGCAAACTCAAGTCAAGGCTCTCCACGGAGGGCCTTTTCTTTTTCTGCGAGGCGTGCCATGCTGGCTTCACAAAAAGGATCGTTTTAGCTGGAGACAAACCATGAACTTCACGCAGTCGATGAGCATTGCCAAGAAACTCGCAGTGCTGAATGCCGGCGCCATCCTCGGCATCATCATCCTTACCGCCATCTTCCTCATTTCCGAGCGCACCCTCATCCTGGAGGAAAGAACCAGCAATGTGCGACAGGCTGTCGAAACGGCCTACGGCGTGCTCGACTATTACCAGAAGCAGGAAGCCAGCGGCGCCCTGCCGCGCGCGGAAGCGCAGAAGAAGGCAATGGACGCGATCAAGGTGTTGCGATACAGCAACAACGAATACTTCTGGCTGAACGACATGCAGCCAAAGATGATCATGCACCCGATCAAACCTGAGCTCGACAACAAAGACCTCAGCAGCAACAAGGACCCGACCGGCAAATTCCTGTTTGTCGAATTCGTCAACATGGTCAAGAAGGCAGGCGCCGGACCGGTCGATTACATGTGGCCGAAGCCAGGCAGCGACAAGCCGGTGCAGAAGGTATCCTACGTCAAGGGCTTCGAGCCCTGGGGCTGGATCCTCGGCTCCGGCGTGTACGTCGACACCGTCGACGCCACCGTGCGCGGACGCGCCGTCACCTTCGCCGCGGGCGCCGTGGTACTGGCTGCCGTGCTGCTCGGCATCGGCGTGTTCATCGCACGCGGCATGCTGCGCCAGCTGGGCGGCGAACCCGATTACGCTTCCTCGATCGCCCGCAGCATCGCCGGCGGCGACCTGACCGTGCCGATCGACGTCAAGCGCGATGACAACAGCAGCATGGTCAATGCGCTGAAGGGCATGCGCGACGACCTGGCGCGCATCGTCAGCTCGGTGCGCAACGCAACCGATACCATCGCCACCGCGTCAAGCGAGATCGCCGCCGGCAACAGCGACCTCTCGGCCCGCACCGAAAGCCAGGCCAGCTCGCTGGAAGAAACCGCGGCGTCGATGGAGGAACTGACGTCCACCGTGCGCCAGAATGCGGACAATGCGCGTACCGCCAACGAGCTGGCGGCCAATGCCTCGGAAGTGGCGCAGAAAGGCGGCGCCGTGGTGTCGCAAGTGGTCGAGACCATGGCCTCGATCGACAGCTCTTCGCGCAAGATCGTCGACATCATCAGCGTGATCGATGGCATTGCGTTCCAGACCAATATCCTGGCGCTGAATGCGGCGGTGGAAGCGGCGCGTGCCGGTGAACAGGGCCGCGGCTTCGCGGTCGTGGCCTCGGAAGTGCGCAACCTGGCGCAGCGCAGTGCAGCGGCGGCCAAGGAGATCAAGGACCTGATCGGCGCCTCTGTTGAAACGGTCGGCGTCGGCAATTCCCTGGTGGCGCAGGCCGGCAGCACCATGCAGGAAGTGGTGGAAAGCGTGCACCGTGTGCGCCAGGTCATCAACGAGATCAGCACCGCTTCCAACGAACAGAGCGCGGGCATCGCCCAGGTCAACGAAGCGATTTCGCAAATGGATGCAGTTACGCAGCAGAACGCCGCACTGGTCGAACAGGCTGCCGCCGCGGCAGCCAGCATGCAGCAGCAATCGGCAGCACTGCTGCAGGCCGTTGGCGTGTTCCGCGTCGATGCCGAACCGTCCGCCGTACCCGGGCGGCGCACGCCGCGCCTTGGCCGCAGCTGATATCGTGCTATGATCCGGCCTGTCGAAAAAGGCAGGACCGGTTCAAGGTAAGCCCGGTCCCTCTCCTCTCCGGAGAGCTCTGCTCCATGTGCAGTCTTGCATGAGAACCCACGACGATCCCGGCGCACGTGCGTCTCGGGCTCGTCTGGGCGTGGCCGATCGATCTTCGCTGGCACTCCCGTTGGGCCCACCAACCATGGAGTTCACATGCAATTGAATCATCTCGACCTGTCCGTGCCCGACGTGGCTGCGGCTTCCGCTTTCCTGTCCCGCCATTTCGGCTTTACCTTGCTGCAAACCAAAGGCAACCATGGCATGGCCGTGCTGGCCGGCGACGGCGGCGTGGTACTCGTGCTGACCCGCCATGATGAGCCCAGCTATCCCAAGACTTTCCACATCGGCTTCCTCGTCGGCGATGCAGCCGCCGTCAGCGCCAAGCATGCGGAGCTGGAGACCGCGGGCGTGAACGGGCTGTCACCGCTGCAGGAGATGCGCGGCGGCCCCGGTTTCTATTGCCGCACTGATTGGGGAATCTTGCTCGAGGTTGCGCACCGCGCGCCACTGCGCGTGGCGTAGCGCCGGTGCGCCGGCCCCCCGCGGGGCCTTTCCTTACTTGACGCGGGTATAGCTCATCTCCATCCACTTCATGTCCTTGCCGTTCGGCCCCGGCCCCCACATTTCCAGCTTGTGGTTGTCGTTGTCGGTGATGGCCACGCTCATCGTGTAAGGCACCTCCTTGCCGCTCATGGGGTCGGACATCATGCCCTTGTACTTGATGGTATTGCCGTTCATGCTGCCATGCGACAGGGTCATGCCGGTGCTGCCGGAATCGATCCAGCTGCCGAAATACTTCTTCGTCACGTTGTCATAGCCCTGGATGCCCATTCCGTCGAAAGGCTGCCCCATGAACTTGCCTTGGTAGTTTTCCTGCAGGTAGCGGTTACCCATGATCCACTTGCGTTCTGTGGAGCCTTCAGTTTCCTCCGGAGGTTTGGATGGGTCCATCCACATTTTCGACTTGACCGTGAACTTGCCGGCCAATGCATCGAGCTTCTTGTGTGCTTCGCCAGGCATGGCGGCTTTATTCATCGCCTCCATTGCCGCCTTGTCGTCAAGCGGCGCAGCGGCCTTTTTCTTTTCCGGTGCAGCGCTGAGGGCGGCGCCGGCCAGGGTGAATCCTGCAACAACAACCAGGTACTGCGCGACACGACGGAGCTTCATGACTTCCTCCTTATCCAGCAGGGTTGTGGAAGGGCCATTCTCCGCGCCGCCGCGCCGCCCTGTCAACCGCGCCGCTCCGTTTCGCGCAACTTGCGTCGCAAACGCAGGTTATCCGCCACAGACGACACCAATGCAAGCGTCATCAACGCGACTACCGCGTCTGCATCCAGGTAGTGCCAAAATGCCCACGCGCCAAACGCGCAGGCAATGGCTGATATCAAAAGCAAGAGCTGATCTTTCATCACCGAATCCCCGCAGCCGGTAGCGTCGCACAAAAGCGAGAGTAGCGCCGCACCAGGCGGCGCGTTTTGCGCTTGGGCAAGCGTTGTGCTCAGGCGGCGTAGATGCTCACGGCTTCGACCATGAAAGGTGCGAGGTCGGGGTGGATCTTGTCGAAGTTGACGCGGAAGCGTGGGTCGTCGCGATACGTGGCGGCGAGGCTCGGCAGGTGCGCGCGGTCGGCGGGCCAGAAGTGGCGCATGTGTTCGTGCCAGCGCGCCACCAGGGCCTGCACTGCACCGCTGCCGGCGCCTTGCGGCATGGCGACCGCCAGCTCGGCGTAGATGGCGTTGCCTTCATCGATCAGGGCTTGTTGCTTGCCGTCGCCGTAGCCCTGCCATTGGCGGGCCGAATCCTGCACGACTTCCTTGCCGTATTTCTGTTCCGCTTCCAACTGGTGCTTGTCGTGCTTGTCACGCAGGCCGTCGAAGAGCTGTACTGGTTTCATGCTGTGTTTTCCTTTCAGGTGGAGGATGGTCTTGTCCACCGTGGAAATCAGTCCTTGCAATTCCTGCAGCCGGGCAGCCAGTGCCTGCTTGTGGCTTTGCAGCGCCGCCAGGACGTCGAAGCCAGGTTGCGACATGATGTCGCAGATGGCGGCCAGCGGCACGTCCATCTCCCGGTAGAACAGGACTTGCTGCAGCCGCAGCAGGTCTACTTCGTTGTAATAGCGGTAGCCGTTGTCGCCAATGCGCGAAGGCTTGAGCAGGCCGATGCTGTCGTAGTAGCGCAGCGTGCGGCCGGTGGCGCCGGTGATGTCGGAGAGCTGTTTTACGGTGAACATGCAGCCATCCTCAAGGTTGACGCGACGTCATGGTCAAGCACTTTTTCATCCCAGTTCGAAAGTTGTTATGCCGTACTGCTGCGCCAGCGGCAAGCCAGGGTCTTCGCCAGTGTACATGCGCGCCGTTTCAAAGCAGGCATGCATGCCGTGCCGCTCCGCCAGCGCCACGGCTGCGGCATTCGGCTCGGGCACGTCGAGGAATACCGGTTCCCCGGCCGGCACGCGGCCACGCAGCGCCTGCATCAATTCCTCGGCCACTTCCGGCGACGCTGCGCACAGCGGGCCGATCTTGAAGCCCGCGCGGCACGGCCGCAGCACGGCATAGCCAAGCAGTGCGCCGCCAGTTTCACGCACGCCGAACGCCACGCTGCCTTCCTGCTGCAACCAGCAGCGCATGAATTGCTCACGGTCGGCGGGAAAGAAGACGCGATCATACGCCAGCACATCGCGCATATCGTGCGGTCCCAGCGGCAGCACGCGATCGGCAGCGGGAACGTCGCTGCCCCGGCCTTCATAGCGCACATTGCGGTGCGCCAGCCTGAAACCGGAACGCGCGTAATTGGCCTGCTGGGCCGGCACGCCGTCCAGTCCCACGTTGCGCCCTTCGAGTCGCGCCATGCCGGCGCGCCAAAGCGCCATGCCATGGCCCTTGCCACGAAACTCCGGCCGCACGATATAGCCGCCGATAAAACCAAATCCGGCGCCGTAGCGCACCGCGAAGATGCTGGCCACCGGCTCGCCATCGATCTTGCCGAGAAGGAAGCCGTCCGGGTCGGCGGCATAAAAGCTGCCTGCATCCTGCAGTCCGGGATTCCATCCCTCAGATGCGGCCCAATCGAGCACCATTTCCAGCTCGGGCAGGGTCATCGCACGAATATCCATATCAGGCTCCATCCTCCGCATCGTAAGCCGCAAACGCGGCCCGCACTGCATATTCCCATGCAGCGCTATCCTGTTCGTACAGGAAGTTGGCCGCCGCCGGCGTCGCCGCTTCCAGCGCGCTACGCCGTCGATACAGGAACACCGTCGTCCAAGCCACGCTGGGCGGCGCGAATTGCTTCACCAGTTCGAAGGCCGGGTGCGGCATCGGAAACGTGACCGTCGTTACCAGGGCCCCTTCCGGCAACTCCCGCGCCAGCTTGCCGGCGAGCCGGTCCATCATTGGCGCGAAACAGGTGCTGTAGATATAGACCATGCTCGCGTCCGAGACATCGGCTTCAAACATGTCCTGGTGCAGCAGCCGCACGCGGGCCGCAACCCTGGCCGCCGCCGCGGGATCTTCCGCCACGCCTGCCGCCAGCATCTGCGCCAGCCGCACCTGCGCCATGTCATTGCGGTAGCCAAGCAGCTCGACGCCCGTGCAGCGCATGCCGGGCAAGGCCAGCGCCGCACTCAGGACGACCTTGCCAAGGCCGCTGCCAAGGTCGATGAAATGGCCGTGCAGGGGCAGCCAGGGTGCCACCGCTTCGAAATAGTTGTCGAGTTCCTGCTGCGTGAATTCGCCGTAAATCAGGCGGCCATCGTCGACCAGCCATTGCGCCAGATCCGCGTCGGAGATCTCGGCCAGCCCGTGCGAAGGCGCTCGCTCCGGCAGCATGCCGTGCTGCTGGATGCCTGCCGGTACGCAGCCTGCAATCAGGCGCCGATGCGGCTTCAGGCGCGCGATCAGGGTTTCGCGCAGCTCCTTCTTGCGGAACGCTTCGCGCACCGCCAGGCCGTTTTCGACGTAACGGGCAAGCACAGCGTCGTCAATAACGGGCCTTACGTGCTGCGCGCCGCTTGTGATTGCCCGCCGCATCGAAAGCATGGTTTCCCCCTCACCGTTGATTATCCACTTTACAATAAAAAAACCGCCCCAGGGGGGCGGTTTTCGCAGCAAGCGGATTGCGGCTTAGAAGCGGTAGTTCAGCGATGCGGCATAGGTGCGGCCAAGCTGGCTGAAATGCGAACCGTCGTAGGTCACCATGTCGTAGCGGCCGTTGAAGGTGATCAGGTTGCGCTGGATGGCCTTGGCGTTCGGGTCGTCGATGATCTTCTGGCCTTCGGCGTTCAGGGCCTTGAACTCCCACTCAGGGGTGGTGTTGAACACGTTGTTGACGTTGAACGACACGGTCACGTTCGGCATCAGGTTGTAGTTGAGGGCGAAGTCGGTGACGTTCTTGGTCTTGAACTTCGTTTCCAGGTTGCTGTCCAGGCCAGCCTGGCGGAACCGGGTCGGGCCGAACACGGTATTGTTGACCGACAGGTTCAGCTTCTTGTAGTCCCAGTCGGCGCCGAGGATGGTCTTGAACTTCGGACGCGAAGTGAACATCAGCGCTTCCTGGGTCGCATCGAGCACGGACTGCCCGGCGTTCGCCACAATCGTAGGATTCTTGACCGCGCCGTCACGCTCGTTCTTGTGCGTGTAGTTGCCGGACAGGTTCAGGGTCAGCTTGCCGTCCGCCAGCGGGATATTCTTGCGCGACAGCACGTAATCCAGACCCTCGGTCCGAGTCTTCACTGCGTTGACGAAGAAGCTGACGGAAACGATGCCATTTGCCGCCAGGATCTGGTCCAGCTGCTGGGAAGGATCGCCGGTCGGCACGATTTCCTTGCCCAGCACGATGCGGTCCTTCACCTTGATGTTGTAGTAGTCCAGGGTGGCGCTGGTGTTTTCATCCGGTTTCAGACCCAGGCCCAGCGTGATGTTGTCGGACTTCTCCGCCTTCAGCTTAGGCACGCCCAGCGCAGCGGCTTGCGCCGACACGTTGTTCACCAGGCCAGACACCTGGATGCCGCCGCCAGGCACGAAGGAGTACTGCGCCTTCTGCGTGTAGATCTGAGCCAGCGACGGCGCGCGGAAGCCCTTCGAGGCCGATGCGCGCAGCGTCACCCAATCGTTCGCCTTGTAGCGGGTAGACAGCTTCCACACGAATGCGGAGCCGAAATCGGTATATTTTTCCCAGCGGCCGGTACCATCAACCAGCAGGTCCTTGCTGATGTCCCAGGTCGAGCCGGCATACACGCCATAGTTGGAGCGCGACGATGGGAAAGAGTTGTCCGGATGGTTGCCCGCGAAGGAGTCCGCCCCGCTGCCCTGCCACGATGCGCGCTCGCCCGCCTTCACTTCGAACTTCTCGTGGCGCAGTTCAGTACCGGCGTAGAAGTTGACGGTATCGGTCAGCTGCCGGGAGATGTCGCCGTTGAACACGTAGTGCTGGAACTCCACGCCGCCAGCATAGAAGTGGGTCGGCGAGTGCTCGGTGCTGGTACCCGCCAGGACGGCGTCTTCCATGCTGCGGTTGACGGAGTGGTCGACGTCGTACTTCTGCTTGTTGCCGCCGTAGGTCAGGCTGAAGTCTGCATTCCAGCCGGCCAGGTCCATCTTCACGCCGCCGGTGGCATTGTAGTCGTCCAGCGTGCCGTCGAAGGTCGGCTGATAGCCCTCGTACGGGGTTCCTGCAGGGTGCAACAAACCGTAATCGGTCGGACGCCAGTAAGGAGTACGGTAGTTCGCGAAGGAGTTGATCTTCTTGTTCACATACGCCGCGTTGGCGTAGATCGCGACGCCTTCGCCGATATCGTAGCGGGTATTGAACAGGCCCTTGTAGGCCTTGGTCTTCGGCGAGCCGTTGATGTTGCGGGCGTCAGGATATTTCGACAGGAAGGCCTGCACTTCAGAAAGCGGCGCGCCGAAGTCGCTCGATTCGCCGGCTGCGCTTACCGCGCCGGAGCGGCTGGCCAGGTTCACGCGCGACGCATCGATGGTGTAGTTGAAGAAGCCGCGGTCGCCGCCCAGCGCGAAGCCCTGGTTGACGCTCAGGCCGCCCATGCCGCCATCGTGTTCGTGGGTGATGCCGGCACGCGCCGTGACGGAGCCGCCTTCAGCATTGTCCTTCAGGATGATGTTGACCACGCCGGCGATCGCGTCGGAGCCGTATTGCGCCGAAGCGCCGTCGCGCAATACTTCGATGCGCTTGATCGCATCGGCAGGGATGGCCGAAATATCGGAGCCGGATTCGCCGCGGCCTGGCGAGGTCTGGGTGTAGACCAGCGAGCTCATATTCTTGCGCTTGCCGTTGATCAGGATCAGCACGCGGCTCGGGCCCATGTTACGGATTTCGTACGGGTCCAGCAGCGAGGTCGCGTCATTGACCGGGGTCTGTACGGTATTGAAGGAAGGGACGCGGAACTGCATCGACTTGTCGAGGGTGACTTGGCCGGTCTTGGTCAGTTCGCGCGAGCTCAGCACGTCAACCGGGACCGGGGTATCCACCATGGTGCGCTGCGAGCCGCGGCTACCGGTCGAAACAATGACCACCTTCTGGATCTCGTCGGTGGTGCTGTCGGCAGCCTGCTGCGCCTGGATAGGCGCAGCATCCTGTGCTTGTGCGTGGGCCTGGCCCAGCAGCACAAACGGGCTGGCGGACAACATTAATGCTGCAATCGGAAAATGTTTATTCATGTATTTCTCTCTTCCATACAGATTTTAAAAAAACTAGGGAAGAATTTATATGCAACATTTTCATCCGTCTATTATTTCCCGTTTTACATGCACAAATACAACATGTATGGATCTTTTTTATGAAGTCGCCTGGAACATAAAAATGCCGTGATAATCTTTATGGCATGAGCTACAAAAGCCTCTGCGTGCTGCTGGCGCTGCTGACCGGCATGGCTGCCCATGCCGCGAAAGGCCCGCCGCTGCGCCTTTGCTACGAAGATGTCGACCAGAGGCCATGGAGCACGCCCGCTGGAAAAGGCCTGAATTTTGAATTATTAAAGCGAGTTGAATTACTCCTGAATGAACAATTTATTTATTCACCGAAACCTTGGAAGCGTTGCCTAAATGAATTAAAACTTGGCCAGGTGGATGCAGTAGTCGGTGCAGCGGATGCAATTGACCGCCGCGCATGGTCGCGCATTCCCCAATTGCCCGACGGGCGCGAAGATCCTGGCCGGGCCTTATTTGAAGACGCCGCCCTGGTCTTCCTGCGCGTGGGCGGTAAAGGCAGCTGGGACGGCCACGAATTGCTGGCGCCCGGCAAGGTCGTGATCGTGCAGACCGGCTACCTGGTCGGGCAGCAGTTGCGTGAACGCGGCTATATTCCCCATGACACCGTGAAGTCGGCTGCCGACGCCCTGCGCATGCTGACCACGGGCAGCTTCGACGTCGCCATCCTGCAGGGACTGGAAGCGAGCAAGCTGGTGCACGAAGATCCCCGCTTCAAGGGGAAGGTCCAGCAGGCCGAGTTGCCCTATTCCACTGTCAACCTGTACCTGATGGTGGGACGCGGCGCCTACCAGCGCGATCCGCAACGGATCGAGGCCATCTGGCAAGCCATCGGCAGCGTGCGCCAGGCACGCGATTACCGGCAAATCGAAGAGGCGGCAGGCATAAAACATTTCCATTAATATTTCCAAGGAGGAAATTTTATGGTTAAATAAATGGCATGAATTCCCTTCTCGACGGACGCCTGTCCTTGACCACCCCCGAAGGCGTGCGTTTGCTGCTTGTTCCTGCCGGTCCGGTGGCACGCGGCTACGCATGGGCCATCGACTTCGTTGCCTGGGGCATGGGGGCAAGCTTCCTCATCTCGATCCTGGGCGCGGTCATCCCTTCCGAAAAACTGTTAAACGGCGTGACGGCGATCGTGTTCTTCCTTGCCTACTGGGCCTACCCGGTGTTGTGCGAGGTATACGCCGGCGGCCGCACGCTGGGCAAGCACATCGTCGGCCTGCAGGTGCTGCGCGCCAACGGCCTGCCGGTGCGCTGGCGCGAGTCGGTGCTGCGCAACCTGCTGATGGTGGCCGACTTCCTGCCGCTGCTGTATGCCGCCGGCCTGCTGGCCATGCTGTGCGACCGCCATTTCCGCCGCCTGGGCGACATCGTGGCCGGTACCCAGGTGGTGTACCGCGACAAGCCGCCCAAGCGCGTCGAAGTGCCCGATGCGGCGCCGCTGCCGCTGCCCTTTCCGCTGACGCCGGAGCAGCAGCGTGCGCTGGCCGACCTGTTTGCCCGCGAAAGCCGCCTGCCGCACGCGCGCATGCTGGAACTGGCCGATATCGCTGAGCCGCTGACCGGCCGCGAGGGCGACGCTTCGCTGGAACGCTTGCGCGGCATGGCCGCAGGATTGGTCCGATGAAGCAAGCGCAGTTTGAGGCAACTTACGGTCCCCTGTGGAGCGAGATCGATACCCTGCTGGCCAAGCGCGCCAAAGGCCGCGAAGCCCTGCCCGAACAATACCGCCGCCTGTGCCAGTGCCTGGCCCTGGCCGGCCAGCGCGGCTACTCGCCGCAGCTGGTGTCCTACCTGCACGGCCTGGTGGCGCGCTGCCACCACGCCCTGTACGGGGTGGCGGCCGAACGCCCGACCGTGCTGCTGCAATGGCTGCGCGCCGACTTGCCGCGCCGCGTACGCGCCGAATGGAAGCTGCTGCTGCTAGTGCTGTGTTGCCTGCTCGGGCCGGCCATCGCCATCGGCGCGCTGGTATGGCACGACTCGCACAACGCCTTCATGTTCGCCTCGCCGGACGAACTGACGCGCATGCACCAGATGTACGCCCCCTCCAGCATGAAGACTGGCCGCGGCGGCAGCGAAGGCGACCTGCAGATGTTCGGCCACTACATCTGGAACAATGTCTCGATCGGCTTCCGTACATTCGCCAGCGGCATCTTCGGCGGCGTGCCCGCCTTGCTGAGCGTCCTGTTCAACGGCATGAAAATGGGCGTGGTGGCCGCCTGGCTCAGCCTCGATCCGGCCACCCGCAGTAATTTCTGGTCCTTCGTGGTGACCCATTCCAGCTTTGAACTGACAGGCCTGGTGCTGTCCGGCGTGGCCGGCGTGCGCCTTGGCATGGCGCTGGTCAAGCCGGGCCGCCTGAGCCGCCGCCGCGCCCTGCAGGAAGCCAGCGTCCAGATGTATCCGGTGGTGGCCGGCGCCGCCCTGCTCACCGTGCTGGCAGCCTTCTTCGAGGCCTTCTGGTCGGCCAGCGCCTTTGCCCCGGCCGTCAAATACAGCGTCGGCGCAGTGTGCTGGGCCCTGGTTTTCCTGTTCTTCGGTTTCGCCGGCCGCGAGAAAGGCGTGCATGCAACTCGATAAGCTGCGCCTTGATTTGCGCCCGCGCAGCAATGCGCAAGGCCTGGACCTTGGTTTCGCCCTGCTGCATGCGGGCGGCGCCGACGTATGGCGCGCCTGGCTGGCCCTGTGGCTGCCGCTGTCGGCGCTGGCCGTGCTGATCAGCTGGTACTACCCTGACCTGGCCCTGGGCTGGCTGCTGCCATGGTGGCTGCGCCCCCTGCTGGAACGCGCGCCGCTGCACGTGCTGGCACGCCAGGTTTTCGGCGAACAGACCAGCTGGCGCGACGCCCTGCGCGCCTGGCCGCGCGAGCTGGGCGGCGGCTGGTTCCGCATGCTGACCTGGTGGCGCCCCTTCATGGCCGGGCGCGGCCTGCACCAGCCGGTATGGGTGCTGGAACGCGCCCGCGGCAAGGTCGCCACCGCGCGCCGCGCCACCATTGCCCGCAACGGCACCGGCGGCGCCGCCCTGATGTTCGGCAGCACCTGCGCCACCTTCGAATTCGTGCTGATGATGGGCGTGCTGGCCCTGATCGGCCTGTTCATGCCGGGCGAGTCGCCCAATCCCTTCGCCCTGTTCGGCTTGACCGACCAGGGCTCCCTGCAGGCAGCCCTGGGCACGGCGGCATGGTGCCTGGCCTGTGCCATCATCGGCCC
Organism: Pseudoduganella sp. R-34; assembly: GCF_049904655.1. NCBI lineage: Bacteria > Pseudomonadati > Pseudomonadota > Betaproteobacteria > Burkholderiales > Oxalobacteraceae > Pseudoduganella > Pseudoduganella sp. R-34. Next base: position 1,159,760 of record NZ_CP184572.1, on the reverse strand, counting down.
GGTCTACACGGCCTGCACGTTTACCCTGTACCTGAATCGCCGCGCCACGCTGGAAGCCTGGGATATCGAAATCGTGCTGCGCCAGCTGCGTCCTCCGGCACGGCCGGCCGCGGCGCGCCACGTCGCCAGCGTGCTGATGGCAGCCCCGCTGCTGGCCATGGCCTTGCTCGGCATGCCGCCGCCGGTGCAGGCAGCCGCGCCGGCCGCCAGCGCCCCGCCCGTGGTCCCCGCATGCGAGCCGCCCGACGGCCTCAGGAAACAGGACAGCGGCCGCGGGCCCGACCTGTCGCCGCAACAAGCCGCAGTGCGGCGCCAGCTCGACGAGGTTTTCGCGCACGAAGACTTGCGCGGCTATCGCTGCGGCGAACAATGGGAGCTGCGCGTTCCGCCGGAAAAGGAACAGGTAAAGCCGAAGACCCCGCCGCTGGTGCCGCGCTGGCTGGCCGCCATCCTGGCCGGCGTGTTCAAGTTTGCCCTGATCGCCGGTGCGGTTGCCCTGGTGTCCTGGCTTCTGTGGCGCTATGCCGCGCCGCTGCGCTTCAGCCTTGCGGCAGCGCCCGAGCCCAGGCTGGCCACGGAGGTGGGCGGCCTCGATATCCGAGAAGAGAGCCTGCCGGCCGATGTGGCCGGCGCCGTGCGCGCCTTGTGGCAGCAAGACCAGCAGCGTGCCGCGCTGGCGCTGCTGTACCGCGCCACGCTGTCGCGCCTGGTCAGCCGCCAGTCACTCAAACTGCACCACGGCGCGACGGAAGGCGAATGCCTGGCGCAGGCGCGCAGCGCCAACGCCGCCGGCACGCTCGATAGCGCCAGCCTGGCACTGGCCGACCAGGCCACCACGCTTTGGCTGAACGCGGCCTATGGCGCGCGCTGGCCGGCCGCTGAAACGGTGGCGGCGCTGTGCTCAAGCTGGCAAGCACACTTCGACCGCGAGGCAGCATGAAGCGGAGCTATTCAATCATCATCGCCATCGTTGCCGTGCTGCTGGCCGGCGCCGGCTACGAGTTATGGCACCTGTACTTCCACAAGGTGTGGCGCGGCCAGCACCACATATCCGAAGCGCAGGCAAAGAACCCGATGCTGGCGGCCACGCGGCTGCTGGAAGCGCGTGGCCACAAGGTGCGCGTGGAGCCCGTGCTCAGCTACCAGCTGCTGAACCAGTTGCCGGACGGCGTCATGCTGCTGTCGCGCTATGCACGCCCGCCGGACGAACGCCAGGCCAGGCTGCTGCTGGACTGGGTCCGCCGCGGCAACACCCTGATCATGACCCCCGACTGGGTTGACGACACCGACGCCGGCGAAGCCGGTCCGGATGGCGCCCCCGATCAGTCGACCGACCCTTTGGGCAAGCACTTTGGCGTGGCAATGTCGGGCCGCACCCGCATGGACGACACATGCCGCATCGATCCGCTGGAGGCAAGCCGCCGCGAGAAGCGCGCTGCCGCCAGGGCCGGGCAACAAGGCGCCGAGGACGAGGAAGACGAGGAAAGCGAGACAGGCGAAGAAGAAACGGCGGCCGCGAAAGAGCCCGCCGGCCCGCCGCGCCTGGTGTGCCTCAACGCGCCGGGCGCCGCCAACACCATCGAGCTGGCCCGCCCTTCCGATACCCTGCAACGCATCGAAGGCAAGGGCCCGAAACCGCTGTGGGGCGACACCTACGAGTTGGCCGTGCTGGTGTATGGCGAAGGTCGCGGCAAGGTCGCCATGGTGGCGGTCGATGCCGCCGACAGCTATTTCGACAACGACGCGCTGCGCCAGTTCGACCACGGCGAGCTGCTGCTGTTGCTGGCCGGGCAAAGCGGGCCCAATGCCCAGGTGATGCTGGTGCAGCACAACGAGCCGGTCGGCTGGGCAGCCTGGCTGTGGCAGCACGCCCGCCTGGTCGTGCTGGGCCTGGCCGCCCTGCTGCTGCTGTGGACCTGGAGCGCCTCGCGCCGCTTCGGCCCCATGCTGCCGGAAGCAGCCACTGCGCGCCGCGCCCTGATCGAGCATATCGAAGCCAGCGGCCGCTGGCTGTGGCGCCTGCCGCAAGGGCGCGCCCTGCTGCTGCAGGCCGTGCGCAAGAGTACCGAGAAGCAGCTGCTGCGGCGCCTGCCGGAACTGCACGCCCTCGGTCCGGCCGAACGCGCGCGCCGCCTGGCGCGCCTGGCCAAGCTGCCGGAAGCGCAAGTGAGCGATGCCTTGCTTGGCGCCCCGGCCAGCCGCGCCGCCGACTTCACACGACAAATTTCAATACTCCAACAATTGCGAGCCCATCATGAGCGATAGCATGTCCGCCTCCACCAACAACGCCATTCCGGCCGACCGCCTGGCACAGGCGATCGACATCGTGCAACGCCTGCGCGAGGAAATCGGCCGCGCCATCGTCGGCCAGCAAACGGTGGTCGAACAGGTGCTGGCCTGCTGCCTGGCCGGCGGCCACGTGCTGCTGGAAGGCGTGCCGGGCCTGGGCAAGACCTTGCTGGTCAAGGCCCTGGCCAAGACCTTTGCCGGCGAATTCTCGCGCATCCAGTTCACGCCCGACCTGATGCCGGCCGACGTGATGGGCCATGCCGTCTTCGACCAGCGCCAGCAGACCTTCAGCATCCGCAAAGGTCCGGTCTTCACCCACCTGCTGCTGGCCGACGAAATCAACCGCGCGCCGGCCAAGACCCAGTCCGCTCTGCTGGAAGCCATGCAGGAGCGCCAGGTCACCATCGAAGGCGAAGCGCACACGCTGGAAGCGCCCTTCATGGTGCTGGCCACCCAGAACCCGCTGGAAAGCGAAGGCACCTACCCGCTGCCGGAAGCCCAGCTTGACCGCTTCCTGATCAAGGCGCGCATCGCCTACCCAGGTGAGCAGGAAGAAACCGCGATGCTGCTGGCGGTGACCCAGGACCGCGTCGGCGACGCGCTTGAAGTGGCACAGGTGCGCACCCTGATCAAGCCGGAGATCCTGGTCGCACTGCAGCAGCTGGTGGCCCGCATCCGCGTCGACGAGGCAGTCGCCAACTACGCCGTGCGCATGGTGCGCGCAACACGCCAGTGGCCCGGCGTGGCAGTCGGCGCCGGCCCGCGCGGCAGCATTGCCCTGGTCCGCCTGGCGCGCGCCATAGCCCTGATGGCGGGCCGCGATTACGCCACCCCTGACGACATCAAGCAGGCCAGCCTGCCGGTGCTGCGCCACCGCATCGCCCTGTCGCCGGAAAGCGAGCTCGATGGCCTGGGCGCCGACGACGTGCTGGCTGCGCTGATCGATTCCGTCGCCGCGCCGCGCAACTGATGAAGCCAACCCGCCGTATGTTCCTGGCCCTGATGGGCCTGACCGCGCTCGGCGTGCCGGCCAGCGTCTGGCCGCTGCTGCAGGCGCCATGGCAAGTGCTCGGCGGCGCCCTGCTGCTGGCCGCCGGCGCCGATGCCTTGCTGGCACGGCGTCGGCCTGCCCTGCGCGCGGAACGCAGCATGGCAGGCGTCTTGCCGGTCGGCGCCTGGCACGAAGTGCGCCTGACCCTGCACAACGAGGGCAAGGCCGCGCTGCAGCTTGAGGTGTTTGACGATTACCCAGCAGCTTGGGAACTGGAAGGAATGCCGCATGCGACACGCCTGGCGCCCGGTACGTTTTCCACACTCACCTACCGCGTGCGCCCGCTGGACCGCGGCGACGGCAATTTCGGCAAGCCATGGCTGCGCGTGGCCGGACCGCTGGGCCTGTGGCAGGCCACACACCGCATCGGGCCGCAGCAGACCACCAAGGTATTTCCCGACGTGGCGCGCCTGCTGGGCCAGGCCCTGCGCGCCACCGACCGCCAGGCGCCGACCGCCGGCTCGCTGGTCAAGCGCCAACGCGGCGAAGGCACCGACTTCCGCCAACTGCGCGAATACCGGCGCGGCGACAGCCTGCGCTCGATCGACTGGAAAGCCACGGCGCGCCACCGCAAGCCGATCAGCCGCGAATACCAGCTCGAACGCGACCAGCAGGTAGTATTCCTGCTCGATACCGGCCGCCGCATGCTGGCGCGCGACGACGACACCAGCCACTTCGACCACGCACTGTATGCCGTGCTGACCCTGGCTTTCGTGGCGGGCAAGCAGGGCGACGCGGTGGGGCTGATGAGTTTTGGCGTCGACCATCGCTGGCTGGCGCCGGCCAAGGGCCGCATTGGCCTGGACCGCATGCTGGCCGGGGTCTACGACCTGCAGCCAGGCGAAGCCGCGCCCGATTACCTGCGCGCCGCCAACGACTTGCTGAACCGCCTGAACCGGCGCGCCTTCGTGGTGCTGGTGACCAATGTGCGCGATGAAGACGACGTGGCGCTGCGCCAAGCGGTCGACCTGCTGTCCTCGCGCCACCTGGTACTGTGCGCCAGCCTGCGCGAGCGCGCGCTGGACGCCGCCAGCGTGGCGCCGGTGCAGGATTTCGACGACGCCCTGCGGCTGGCAGCCAGCGAGCATTACCTGCAGCAGCGCCAGGAAGCGATCCGCCGCCTCGGCCTGCGCTCAGGCCACCTGGTCGACGTCGCGCCGGAGCAACTGGCCGGCGCCCTGCTGAACCGCTACCTCGATATCAAAGAAAGCGGAGCGCTGTAAACGCCAGCGGCAAGGCGCAACCGAGCGCCACGCCAAGCTTCACGCCCAGGTCTGCCGGCGCGGGCACCGCGCCGAAACGGTTGGCCTCCGGTGTACCGGGTGCGATAAGCAGGTAGATCAGGAAGATGATCTGCAAGAAGGGGAACAGTAGCAACAGCGCCCACCAGCTGCTGACATCGAAATCGTGCAGCCGCCGGCGCGTCGCCAGCACGATCGCCAGCAGGAAAACCAGCGGGACTGAAAAACTCAAGGCATCGTGGAGCCCGGATTGCAGGGGAATGTATTTTTGCACCCACGCCGTGCCGAAGGCCGTGCCGAGTGCGATGGCGTACAGAAGCGCAACAGGAGCGCCCAGCATGCAGTACGCCACAAACCGCCAGCGCCCGATGCGGCTATTCCAGGAAAACAGCCGCGCCTCGCCGACAGGGGCGAACGGCAGTTCCAGCCCTGCCTGGGGCGCGGCGTAAGGGTTATGCATGCATTACTGGCTGTCTTGCATCTGCGCGGCGCGCGCCTTGGCGGTGTAATCGCTGTAAGCAGGAATCGCAATCGCAGCCATCATGCCGACGATCATGATGATCGGCAGAATCCACGCCAGGATGATCACGCCAGTCGTGTTCGGTGCTGGCGCCGGGCCGTATTCATTGGCACCCTCATCGCCCGAGCCGAACAACAGCCACAGGCCGAAAATGATATTGACCAGCGGGACAATCATCAGCAGGCCCATCCAACCGGACTTGCCCAGGTCATGCAGGCGGCGGCGCACCTGGCTCAGGATGGCAACCAGATACAGGGCATAGCCCAGCAGGCCGCCGATGGCGCCCGCCGCGCCGGCACTGTTGGCGCTGGAGCCAGTCAGTGCGCCCAGGCCCGCCAACAGGAACACAACAGGCATCATCAGCAGGCCTGCGCCGAAACCGTATGCCAGGTAACGCACACGGCCAATGCGGCCACTGAGGGAAAAGAACTTCGGCATGTAGGTCTCGTCGCTGTTGAGGCGTTCGACCAGCGGCGCTTGCGGCATCGAATATGGATTACTCACGGTTGCTCCTAAAGGGGTATTGAATCGTTATTAGAGTTACTACCGAGAAAATTTTACATTATTTTTTTACTAATGTGACCTGGAATTTTGGCCGATCTGGGGCGAGGCAGTGATAAACAGCGTCTTCCAACGTGAGCGCGTGGGAGCCGGCGGTCAGACGGGGCGCGGCGGCAGGACGTCGAGAACTTCCCTTCTTTCTGAGAGCAGAGGCGGCACAACTTGCAGGCCGCCGCCTTCAAGTTCAGCTGCAGCATGGCGCGGGCTAAGTATCGGTGTCGTAATAACGGTGGCGATTGCAATACAGTTAAGGTACCTCACGAAGAATATCCTCAGCCTTCGGGTTGAATCCTTTCTGTCCTTTAAACGTTGAAAGACTGGTTATCGCGAATGGGCTGGGGCTATGCATTTGAAGATAGTCAATAGCCTTTTCAAGAGTTGGAAAGGCCCATGTTTCGTACAGTTCGAATTTCTCGCGGTCCATGTTCTTTTCTTTGATTAGCGCAATGTGAGCAAAATATTCAGCTCCGACTTTTTGGACAGCAAGCGTTATCCAAAACGTTTCACCTCCGCGAGGAAAGCTAAATGAGCTTCCTACTTGTTTCCCGCGCTCGATAAGCGCATTGAATTTTTCATCAATCATCTCTTCGCCGGTAATATTGATAAGCACTTTTTCCCGTCCCTGCGCTCGATATTGATGTGTTGGCATGCGCGCGGCTATGCCTGTGTCAGTCGATAAATCGGCGCCGCGAACTGTCCGCGAACGCGGTGGATGGCCGCCATTCCCTACTTAGGTAATAGTGCGGATTCTGCTGATCCAGCAACTGTTCAATAAATTGCCGGACGAACGAACAGATGGAATTCCAACTGCTCGATTGCTTCAGCTTCCACCGCTTCGCCGGACTGCGCGACTCGAGTCAGATTCGAGGCCGCACAACGATTTGGACTTTCAAGAGCGAGCCGACCAACACCAGCCGGGGTATCTATGGCTATGTCAATCACAAAGCGCCAAGATCGACTGCCCAATGAAGCCTACCGCATGCACATTTAGCTTAGCGCAAAGGCATCAAAGATAAGCCGCTGTCCGAAGTGCAACTGGGCGGCAAAATGCTGCGCTCGACCGGCATGGCCCGCACCACACTCCATCTGAACCGGAAGGCTGCCGCTACTACTTGCGGCGCCTTTGCTACTTAGAGGAGACCATGATTTCAGCCTCTGAGGCGCGAAGTCCGTCTGAACCGCCTAATTCAACGGGTTCGGATAATGAAATGGCATGAAAATAGCGTGGATGACGGCGCCGCCGTTTATGCGGCTATTCCTCGACGCCAACGCTCGGATTGTCAGCCATTCGAGGCGCCCGCTAGTCGAATCTCCTTACACTGGAGGACATTCGCTAAGTTTCCTCTGGCAAATCCGATCAAGATCGGTTATTCCAGACTCATCAAAATCCAAATATTGCTCGATCTCCTCACGCAGCGTTTGTTTTATGTCCGCAATTTTGTTTCCAATATCGTTTTTCACAAAAAAATCCAAAAGCAATTCAGCAGATTCCTGCTTCGTCAAATTCATTTCTCCCATGTTCGTTCCGAGCCGAAATAAATTTACATCAATCCAATTCAGGGAAGCGAAAGAGCTGAACAGGGCATCTTTTTTTATTCCTAGCATATCATCCATTTAATCACCATATATCATCGACGGCGGTTATTTTTTCTTGTGAGCGAACGAATGCTCTCGCCTTTCCGCAAAGATTGCCCTATTGAAATAATAAACAAACTCTGGCTCGATGGAAGGAAGTATCTCCCTAAAAGGCAAAAGACAGCGATCGCATCTTCCAGCACATAAAATTGTTCGGTAGTTGGTGTACTCATTAATTCTCAATTTTATTAAGCCCGCCCTGCGACACTTCAAATAGCCGCATAGAAAGCGGCGGTGCCGTCACGCCCCGTTCCTCTACTACTACTATGATTATCTCTTACCGTACCGTTGCAACATCAACTAATCCACAGTCTTCAAAATTAAAGGTAAAACCAAAAATTTCAATAAGATCAGCCGTTGGATCTATAGGTTCAACTAAATTTCTTAAGGAAAACAAAATTTCAACAGTCTCACCGGATTCGTTTATTTCAACAACAACATCGTAATGCTTCAATGACGCATCGCCCCCTCCGCGCTCCAGATATTTCTCATATGCAAGACTAATAATCTTTAATATCTTGCCTCTATACAGCGCATTACCGGGAAAATTCGATTTTAATTTAGCCCATTCACCATTATTCTCCGTCATAGTTCACCGCTCTAAGTAATTTCATCATTTCTGCACTAAGCATCTCTAGCGGCGATTCTTATCGCATGTAGGTTGTATTAACCAACGAATAGTCCACCAACCGATAGATGTACACCACCCCCATTCCATTTTTGTACATCCCTCTATCCGCCACTTCAAACGGTATTCCATTTACTTCATAAGCTGGGTCTGGCATAAATGCAAAGGAAGTATACCTATTGTCATCCGTAACACTAAAACATATTGAATAACTTTCCAGAGACCATGCGCCCTTTGATAACCGCATAAACTCTGCGTAAGCTAGATTCGCTGCCTTAACGACTTCGCCAGAAAAGATAAAGCTCCGCTGGAAGAGATTATCCAAACCCAGCAACTTATCGTTATAAGAACTCACTTTCAATACCTCCTTGTAGAGCCTCATATTTACCACTTGAGGTACCAAGAAAAATGACCAAGCTTGGCGACGCGCTCCGATGCTTGAGCGACATGTCGATTTCGCGGCTATGCCTGTGTCGGTCGATAAATCGGCGCCGCGAACTGGCCCCGAACACAGTGGACAGCCGCCATTTCCTACTGAGGTAATAGCGGCCCAATTAAGGCTACCGCATGCACATTTAGCGCAAAGGCAGCAAAGATAAGCCGCTGTCCGAAGCGCTACTTGGCGGCAAAATGCCGCGCTTAAGCTGCTTGGCCCGCGCCACAATCCATCTGAACAGGAAGGCTGCCGCTACGGCTTGCGGAGCCTTTGCTATCTGGCAGAGGCCACAATTTCGGCCTCTGAGGCGCGAAGTCCGTCTGAACCGCCTAAATCAAAGGATTCGGGTAGTGAAATGGCATGAAAACTGCGGGGGTCGACGGCGCCGCCGTTTATGCGGCTATTCTTCGACGCCGACACTCAGATTGTCAGTCATTCGAGGTGCCCGACGGTGAGGCTGTTTGATCACGCGCCATTTCCGGTATAGCACCACCACCAATATCTTCATCCAGTAATATACGACGAGCCAAGTTAAATCTCAATGAATTCGAATTACGTCCACTAATTGCAAATTATTTAGATCATATTCGTATCTTATTATTTCAGCAACACTCTCACCACGATTCCCGGAATTTTCATCAGCGGCGAAATTGAATGTAATATAACAGCGCTGCAAATTGTCTTCGATTTCAATTTGCACATCACAACTATTTAATGACTCATCCGCACTTGGCTTTTTCGAAAGCTCCCTATAAGCAAGGCTCATAATTTTCAAAACTTTACCGCGAAACAAAAAGTCTCCCGGATAATTTGTTGTCAAGTAATCCCACGCCTCACTACCACTCTTCATTATTTCCTCGCAAGAAGACACCAAAGCACTTTGCATCCGCATTTAAGCATGTATTTACGCTTATCTCATAAATGTTCTATTTATCAATGCGTAATCCTCGATTCGAAAAACGTACACCACGCCTCTACCGTTTTTGTACATGCCATTTGCCGAAATTTCAAAAGGTAAGCCGTTTATTTCGTAAGCAGGGTCCGGAATAAACGAAAATGATAAGAACTGAAGATCTTTAGTGATGCTGAGACAGATCTCATAATTATCAAGTGACCATTCTCCCTTAGAAAAAGACACGAACTCCTCGTACGCAAGACTTGCCGCCCTTATAACTTTCCCAGGGAGATTAAAGTCTTTCGGATAGTGATCTAATTCCCACATCTGTCCTCCATCAAAATTCATGCTCAATCCCTCCCTGTAAGACCTTGTACTTGCCACTTGGGGTACCTAGATATGACTTGTGGCACTTATTTTTTTGCGATGCGAACATGTGTGTCCGCCTATCCGAGTCAGAAAAATTGTCGCTCTTGAAGCTATCCCGCAACGGATCGCTTGTTCGAATTACACTCCCATTCTTGCCTTCGAGAGAATAATCACCATGCGTATGATAGTCTCCAACCACTGTCGCCCCGCTCGGAACTTGCGGTAAAGCAAAAATTGGCTTGAATGTACGACCGGTTCCAGGAACCGGTATTGTCGCGTAATATTTGCCACCCTTTTCATAAATCAGCCCACCATATTCTTTGTTGTTCTTAATCGCTTTGGCATTCGCGGCATCCAATGCACTACGCGCTACGTCATCGGCACAATTTCCAACGTGAGGAGTGCGCTTCAACCCGTTAGGATCGGTCCACCTCGTCGGGTTCGGTCCATAAATGTAGGGGTTTTCGCCGCCGCTGAGTCCAATAGGATCTTGCGACAGGAAACGCCCTATACTGGGGTCGTAATAGCGATGCCGGTTGTAATGGAGTCCCGTCTCTTCGTCATAGTACTGTCCCTGAAATCGCAGCGCCTGTACCACATTCACCACGCCATAGCGCAGGACCCCGCCCCAGGCTCGATAGCGCGCCGACCAAAAAATCTCTCCGTGGCAATCAATCAACTCAAGTGGCGTACCAAGGTGATCGCACTGATAATGAAGCACGTGGTCAGCGCTGGAGTTGCCGTCAGCCTGCTCGAACCGTTGCATCCATTCTGCACGATGGACCTGCGCCTTATTGAATTCCTGCTGCACCTGCCAAAACTCGACATGTGCATCCGGATCATTTTTGACGCCGGGTAGCGCCCATTCCTCTATGCGACATAGATGACTATTGGCCGGCTTATAACAAGCAGCCCCTTCCCCCGATTCGATTCGGGCGAGGGGCACAAAACTGTTCGGTTCGTAGAGATATGTGATTGTTTTGTCCGGCCACACCTCTTGCAACAAGGTGTCGCCATCCCAGACGAAGAGCGTGAGACTGTCCGTATCGGTAACCTCGGCGGACGGCGCGGCATTCCTGGCGTCCCAGCGTTGTGAGGTCAACTGCTTGGCAATGCGCCTTCCAAATGCATCGTAGCTGTAGCGTGCAATTTGCCGAGAATGAGCAAAGGTGCGGGTGGCTGTCGTCAGTCTGTTTTCTGTATCGTAGGAAAATTCAAGGACGCCTTCATCGTTGGCACTTGCTGCCACGCGCAAGCGCTTGCTAATGGTGTTCCCCTGCACATCGTATTCATACACATACCCCATGTATTGTCGCAGCAAGTTATGCGTGACTTTGGCCAGCTTTGGCGGAATGGCCGCTATATTGGTTGGCTGCTCATCCAATTCACGCAGAACCTTGCGGGTGTCGATTTGAACCGGATTCCCACTTACATCTGAATCCAGTAAATTGCCGGCAGGATCGAAGGCAAACGTTTCCTTCAAGTCGCGCTGAGTTGCTGAGAGCAACTGACCGAGCGGGTCATAGGTGTAGCGGGTACTGCCGCTTGATAGGTCGTCGATTAGCGTCAGATTGCTCGCAGCGTCATAATCGTAACGTCGCTCACGCAGGCGCTCAGCTCCTTTACTCAATGTGAAGGTGCGCAGACGCGATTGCGGGTCGTAGCTTCGGCTCTCCGTCAGCCGTTCCCGTTCGCCCCCAAGCTGGCGCGTAGTTTCTCGATGCAGCTGGTCGCGTTCCAAATCGACCAGTGATTTACCTTGCCATAACGTGCCATGCCAATGGCCAGAACCGTAGCGCAGCGTGTCGATACGGCGGCCGTTGGGCAGGATAGTCTGAATACGATTGCCCAGCTCATCGTAGGCATGGGTCATCGTAAAGGCCGCCACATACTCTCTTGGGGTGTCAGGTAGGCGTGGGGCGGCCAGCGCATAAGCGACACGTTCGTCAACCAATTGGCCTAGCGGGTCATATTCAAAGCGATTCTCGGCCTGCGGCGACGTCACCGCAATCAAGCGCCCAAGCGCATCGTAGGCGTAGCGCACCGCGCCATCGGGGCTGCTTTTCGCCAGCAGTTGGCCCAGCGCGTCGCGGGCAAAATCAGTTTGCACGCCATTGCAGGCAGCGCCAATCAGCTGGCCCGCCTGGTTGTACGTGTAGGTCGTGGTCTTGCCATCGAATCCTGTTTCGCTGACCAGCCGGCTTTCGGCGTCATAAGCAAAGCGATATGACTCGCCATTACCATTGATCAGTTCGATCAAGCGGAGCGCCTTGTCGTAGACATAGCTTAGTGTCTGACCTTTGGCGTCGATGCGTTCGATTGGCTGGCCATGCCCATTGTAGCGATAGCGCGTGACCTGGCCTTTGCCGTCCGTATAGGCAAGCAGTTGCCCTTCGGCGTCGTATTCAAATTGCTCTGTCGTTTGATTGGGGCGCGTTACGGCTGCGAGCTGGCCGTGGGCATTGTAGACGTAATGGCTGGTATTGCCGGCGGCGTCGATATGCTCGGCCAGGCGGCTATTCCGATCATAGTTGTAGCGCGTGGTAAAGCCGGAACAATCGGTGTACGCAGCCAGTCGACCGCCCTGGTCATATACAAGGCGCTTAGTGCCGCCGCGTGCATCTGTCAGCAGCGACAGGCGTCCTTGCGCATCGTAGGCATAGCCGGTGCTGTGACCCAATGCATCGATGCGCTCGACGATGCGTCCGGCCTCGTCATAACGGCTACGAGTGGTATGGCCCAGCGCATCGGTGACGGCGATGGGCTGGTTGTGGCCATCATATTCGATATGGGTCGTATGGCCTTGGGCATCGGTGATCGACGTCAGGTTGCCGGCAAGGTCGTACTCGTATCGTGTGGCATTGTGTTCGGCATCGGTTTCGGCCAGCAGCATGCCGTCACGGTCCCATTCGCGCCGTCCCAGTACGCGTGCGTTGCCATCAGGTCCAATGCGGCGCACGCATGTCGCGAGCCAGTTGGCGTTGAAGCTGTATTCCAGTACACCGCCGTCAGCTTCAGTGACGCGGGTGGTGTCGGCATCAACATAGTCGATCTGTACTTCGCCATTTCCGTCGGACGTGCTGGTGCGTATGGCGCGCGCCTGATAGCTGTTGTTGAAGTTGATCGGATGGCGTTCAGCGAGTTGTGGGGATCCGAGTAGGGAGCCAGCCCAGCGTTCACGTAGAAAGGCCAGGCTGACCCATTCCAGCCCGTGCGCGAACCCTGTGTAAGTGGTGTATTGCCTAAGCAGGTGATGCTGATAGCTGTAGGTACGCGATTGGCCGGCCAGGTCAGTTTGCTCTACCAGATCACAGCGCAGTGGGAATGGGGTGAGAGGATCGCTGGCGTCAATGAGGCTGGCTTCGTACCTGTAGCGCACCAGGCACTGGCGGCTGCCATCGGCGTCGACTCGTTCAACACGGCCAATACGTGGCATTGCTACTGGCGCATCGTCAGCCACCTCTTCTGGTAGATAGTCAGCACGCAGCGCTTCGAGCGCCAGCCCGTCGTCGGTGCGAATACGCAGCAGCGATTCTCCGGGTTTGGCCTCGTGGATGCGCTCGATTTGGATGCCCTTGCCGTCACGGCCAGCGTGCCGGGCCAGATAGTACCGTTGGGCGCGCACCGGAGCGCGTGGCGCCAGCATTGCGTTGACGCCTTCGTGACCATGCGGCAGCCAGCCATCCGGTCCTGAGAGGTAGGTATCGTTCGCCCCATCGCGCCAAACCAGCGTGATCTGATTTTCGCTGTCGCGGCGCAAGGTAAAACCTTCGGCTCTGCTATCGTGCTCCTGGCCGATGGCGAGCATGGGCAAGCGCAGTGCACGCCCGCTGTCGTCATGATAGACAATGCCTTGGGCGCAAACTGAGATTGAGCTCGTGAAAGGCGTCGCCCAACGCGCGCCCAATACGCCCCAGTCTTCCGTTTCGGAACCGGATCGATACGTCCGGACCCACTCCAGGGGTGTCGGTCCTTCCAATACAAAGTCCGTTTGTTGCAGGATTTCTTCCCCAGTGCCAAAGTGCACAGGGCGTTTGCTTTTCACGGGTTTGCCGCCCGGCGCGCCATTTTTGGGGCAGCAGTCGGACGGTTTGTCCGCTTTTTCTCCCTTGGGCTTCTTGGTCTTCCCACCATCATGCCCTTCCTTGTCGCCTTTGCCACCATCCGCTTTCTTGGGTTCTGGCGGCGCTTTCTTGGGCGGTGTCGGGGTCTTGCCTGGTACGGCATTCTTCTTGGCTGCCAGTTTCTTGATCCAACCGCCGACGAAGGGCAGCTTTTTCAGAGCGAGGTTTTCCGCAGCGTTCCATGCCATATCGCCGGCCATGCCCATCACGTCAGGCGCCTTTCCGGTGAGGACGAAGTTGGCGGCATTATCAAGTGCAGTAGCCGTCGAATCAACGGCAAGCCCCGTAGCAGCCACGCCGCCGCCAACAGTAGCACCGGCTGCAGCGCCAGTCTCCATCACAGCCGCTGCCGGCAAGCCGACGCCGGTGGCGCCGACCGCAAGTCCAGCGCCGCCCAGCGCGGCGCTGCCCATGCCGATCTTGCCGCCGACATCCATTGCCTTGCCGCCGAACTGGTGCATCGGTTCGGAGTACTTATCCTTGTATTCCTGTGCAGCCTCTTTCAACGTCGGCAGTTCGACACCAAGAATTGTCAGCCGCGGACGCGGCGCTTGCACCTGGCGTTCGTGAATACGTCCGATCGTATTCTTGTCGTTCATGTAGATCAGGCGCGATTCCTGTATCGTCTGCGCGCCATTCGATCCCTTGGTCGAACTGAACTCCATTGGCTGCGCGCGCTTGAGGTAGGTCTGGCTCTTGATGCCACCCAAGGTGCCTCGTTCATCACCTGTGATGTTCGGGATGAAGCTCTTGTTGTGCAGCAGGACCGGTTCGCCCTGGGTCTTGACATTTCTTGAGGCGTCGGCCGCGTCCTTGAATTCCCCCTTGATGTTGTAAGGGAGTACGACAACGCTGCTTCCCACTGGCGTCTTGCAGAAGTCCGGACTGAGGCTTACGCAGTAGAAGCGTTTCGATTTGGTGACTGTTTCGTGAGCCATGGCGATTCTTGTTGCGGGTTGTGTGGTGTATCAGGCGGCCAGGGGAGCGGGTCCAGGCTGGGCGGACGGCCATTCGTTCAGGCGTGCCAGCTGCTCGGGTTCGGTAGCGTGCATCAGGCGAACGTCCTCGAATTCTCCGTCGGCGACAATGGCAAGCCGCCACACCAATTCAAGCCGTTCGGCTTCCATATCGATCACGACAGTGTCGATCGCCAGCGGCAGGACCGCAATCCCTCCCGCCTCCGTTGCGCCCATGACAAACAGCGACTGCTGCGGCAAGGTGAAGGCCAGGTGACGGTTGCCCGCTTGGTCAAGCTGCGCCAGGGTCGATGAAGGATGCGACAAGTTGGTCAGCCGGAACTGCTCGCCGCCAACCAGGTGCGGACACTGCTGGTCATCCGGGGCACCATTCCAATAGCGGAAGTCGAAATCCTTGGGCAGAAGCGGTATCTCGTTTTCCTGCCAGTCGGACTTTTCTTCGACCGTACCGACCAGCGTGCGGCGGGGCAGCCACCCACGCCCCACATATCCCATGCCGGCAGTTTCCAGGTCGGTTTGTCCTTGGGCTACCTTCCAGAACAAGTCCGCACTGAACGGCCGCGCCGGATACTCAATGCAGGGCGCTGGCAGTTCGGAAGTCCGGGTCGCGTCCAGGTACCACTTCCTGCTGAAACCACAGCCTGCCGGGTTTTGCTGGCTGCTGTCGTGCGCGTCCGGGGCGCCAGGCGGCGTTGGATAATTGGCGGCCTGCCCATCTTTCAGGCGGTGCTTCTTTGGAATCCGTTTCGTCAGGCCACTGGCGCGCTCCACGCGGCACTCGCCGCCAAAAGCCGACTCGTAGCGCAGCGGGACAGCCGTTGCCGGCTCTGCGGATGTCAGTCGCCACGGCGCGGCACGCAGCAAGCCCCCCAGCCATCGAACAGGCGCGGCACGGCGACGCAGATAGCGCTTCCCCGTCACGTTCAAGGTCTTATCGACCAGGACCTTGCCGGGTAGGCGTGTTCGCTCCGCGATTTCCAACTGCCGCTGCCATTCCTCGAAAACAGCGGGCGACAAAGCCTGCATGGGATTGAGTGGGCGCGGCCGCTCGGGGGTCGGCGCCGGCGCATCAGGATGACTCAGCCGCAGCCCGACATGGAAATGCGGCACCTTAACGTTGGCTGGTGGATGGGCTTCGCCGATAACCACGACATCGCAGAGCGGCTTGTACGGCGCCAGGTCGCTTTCTACCCGTACGCTCTTTTCCAGATCGTCATCATAGTGTTGGTCTTTGTCGTACAGCGGCAGCGGCTCATCGGTTGGAATGAGCCTGGCCATGCCAGCGGTTTCACCCGGCGCCATGCGGTATCCTGTCTTGGCGACGATCACGTGAAACGCAACGCCGTTCTGGTCGAGGGTATCGAAGTGCAGCGCGTCGAACTCGGTACGGTTATCAAATCGCAGGCTGGGAATGGATGGAATCACTGTTATTTCAGGAGAATAATTTTCGGCCGACACTATATTATTAAAATAATAACGTCGTTGTAAATGCGATTTTCAATCGTGCGCAGCCCGCCAAGACGCAGGGCCGATTTCGATACAACACCGCGCTTGCGGCTTGCACCGGCGACTGCGATACTTTCTTTAAAGACTGGACGGTTGCACCAATTCACGAACGCCGCCATGCATCCCTCACTCAAGTGCCAGGGCAAGTTTTCCCTGAACTGGACCTACCTGAATGCCATCGCCTCCGGCGTGTCGGCCATCGACCTCGGCGGCCTGGCCCTGCGCAACCAGCATGACGCGCGCCAGTTCGTGCGCGAATACGGCTTCGACATCGACAACCCGCATGCGCGCGCAGTGATCGCCCGCGCCCACGCTGAAGCGCTGGATTTCATCTGCACCAGCTTCCTGGCCCCCGTGCAGGCCGCCCTGGTCCCGCCGGAAGTGATGGCGCCGGAAGACCCGCTGGACTTGCTGGTATTCGCTTCCCTGCACGGCAATGAGCAAGTCGAGCTGCGCCGCATGTGGTCTTGCGCCGTGCTCAAGGTCATGCACGGCATTTTCTACATCGATAACAACCTCAAGCTGCGCTACTTCAACACCATTCGCCAGCAAGTGTTTGCTAGCCTGGACGAAGTGATCCGCGAAGAGGACGGCCAGTTCTACCTGAGCGATGGCGAAACCTGCCTGCCCTTGCTGCACTTTGACCGCAAGAACAACAAGAGCCGCGGCAGTATCCTGCTGAAGCTGCTGCAAAAGGCCGCCTACCTGGCTGCCGACATCTTCGACCACCTCGGCGTGCGGCTGGTGTTCAACACGCGCTTCGAATGCCTGCTTGCCCTGCGCACCCTGCAGCGCGCCCACCTGATATCGGTCACCAATGTCGACTCCCAGCGTACCCGCAACACCCTGCTCGACATGGAGGCCGCGAAGGAAGTGTTCACCCAGTACCGCTGCCTGCTGGAAGCGGCCGACGGCTACCCGGCTGAATTACTGGAAAAGATGGATGCGGAGCTGATGGCGATCTCGTCGCCGCAAACTCGGGCCGACAACCCGCATAGCGGCGCCGGCTTCAACAGCATCCAGGTCACGGTCCGCAAGATGATCCACCTGCCGCCGGACGACCCGGCAAGCGGCGGCCCCGACTACGACGTCGGCTTTTTCTTCGAGTACGAGATCCAGTTGATGGACAAGGCCAGCCATGGCCGCACGCTGGAAGGCCCAGCCAGCCATGACGCCTACAAGAAGCGCCAGGTCGAGACAGCGCGCCTGCGCGTGCTCGGGCGCGACCTGCTGCGCTACCTGGAAACCCGGCCCTCGGAGCAAGCCGCCTAGTGCGGCCTGACGCCTTCCGGCGCGCCTGTCGTGGCGCCGGGCGGCATCGCATGTTCCGGCGGCATGCCTTCATGGATCATGCCGCGGATGGCGCTGCGCAGTTCAGGACTGTCCGCATGCTTGTGGACCGAGACGGCGTGCTGGACGGCCACTTCCAGCAGCTCGTCTTCGTTGTCTGCCGATATCGCGACGCTGCATTGCGCATCGCTGGGGAATTCGCGGCAGTCGATATATTTGCGGGTCATGGCGGCCTCCCTTCCGAAGAGCTACTTACACTATAGTTCGCCTGGCCCGCAATGGAACTCAGTTTTTCTTCTTGCCGGCCTTCTTCTCGAGCTCTTTGGATGCCGGCGTCGATCCGCCTTGCACACCCAGCGCGCCGCCCGTGCCCATGCCGCCGGCAACCTCCTGCGCCTTATAGTTGCGCACCGCCTTCACCAGCTGGTTGTACGAATCCATGAAGGAGGCGATCAGGATCTTGCCCTCCGGCGTGTTGGAATAGCCACCGGCCGCGCCGAAGCCGCCGCCGCCGAACAGCGCGCCGCCAACGTTGAAGTCATAGTTCTTGGCGCTGCCCTCCGCCGCCGCCAGCTGGATGCCGGAACGGTTGTCCACCATCAGCAAGGTGGTCGAGGCCTCGTTCGCCTTCAGGCCGCCTGCGACAACGCCCGCCACGCTACCCAGCAGTCCCAGGCCGCCCAGCGCACCGCCGACACCTTGCGTGCCTTTCTGGCTGAAGGTGATGCTCGGGCTCATGGTGTAATCGGCCGCCACCATCTGGCCTTTGCCGTAGTTGCTGCCGGCCCGCATTTCACCGGACGAAGCCAGCGCCCGTTCCTGCATCAGCTTGCCCATTGCCGCCCCCCGTTCGACGACGACGAAGCAATTCGATTGCTGGATCATCATGCGCAGCACTGGCACGGTTGAGCCGAGCTTGTATTGCGACAGGTGGTGGTACCACGGCGCAGCCGTATCTTCCACCACGCCGAGCGTGCCGAGCGGCTTGTCACATTTTTCCAACTGGGTATTCGCATTCGACGCCGTGGCGCCGCCCGCGGAACCGGTGGCCATGGTTGGCGCCCCGCCCAGTTTTGGATCCGTGCCCGCGCAGGCCGACAGCAACAGCAGCGCCAGGCCGGCATAGCTTGCCCCTTTCAAGTTCTTGTCCATGTTCACTCCCCAGTAGAAACGACCGTTTGAACTCATCGGCGTCCTTTGAGAATAGGTCACATCGACAAAAAATCTATGTATAGTTACTACCGCAAGACCAACTCAACTGTTAGAAGGAACCCCTCATGAAAAAACTGATCATTGCCGCCCTGGCCCTGTCTTGTTCCGCCGCTTTCGCCGCGGACCCGGCGCCGGCAAAGAACTCCCAGCAATCCAAAATGACGACCTGCAATAAGGAAGCCGAAGGCAAGAAAGGTGACGAACGCAAGGCATTCATGAAGGAATGCCTGAGTGCGAAACCCGCCGCGCCGGCGACGCAGCAGGACAAGATGAAGACCTGCAACGCAGACGCGGCAGGGAAGAAGGGCGATGAGCGCAAGGCCTTCATGAAAGAATGCCTGAGCGCGAAAAAAGCCGCCTGATCAGCTCATCAGCGTAGGCCGCTGGCCAGGCGCGGCGACGACAGCAAAGTCTTGAACGCTTCCCAGCGCTGCTTGCGGGCGGCCACCGGATCGGTGGCCGTCACATGTTTTTCCACCCAGGCCTTGACCAGGTCCTTGCCCAGGTTGTAGTTGATGACGTAGCCGCGGTTGGCGTCATAGAAGGACAGGCGCTGCGCCGATTTCTCCGGCGGGTACAAGGCCACGTTCACCAGCCATTCGATGGTCTGCTCGCGCGTCCACTTCCCTTCCAGGTAAGCCTGCGCCGCGTCGTTGTCGGCGTAGCTCAGCTTGCCGAGCAATTTCATGAGCTGCGCGTATTGCGGCGCCAGGGCGGGGTCCAATCCCGCCAAGGGGTACAGCACCTTCTGCTCGAAGGCCAGCCGTTCTTCGTCGGTGAAGGCCATTTCGATGCCGTAGTTCGCGCTGCCCTCGGCAATCAGCGACATCGGCGAATACAGCGGGTACACGCTGAACTCTACCCAGTTGCGCTGCTTGACCAGCGCCTGCTCCAGCAAGGCGTTATAGACGTGATGGCCCGGATAGCCTTCGTGGCAGCCCAGGTCCACAGCGCGCTCGATGTAGATCGGGAATTCGGTATTGATCTGGATCAGGCTATGCGCATTGCCCTTGTACCAGTTATAGCCTGACCACGGCTTGTTGGCGACGAATTCCAGCACGAAGCTTTCCTTCTGCGGCAATGCCATGAAGGCAGCGGTACGCTCGCGGCAGGCAGCAATGGCGGCATCGAACACGGGCTTCAACCTGTCCTTGGGGATGGCGAACTTGGCGCGGAAAGCTTTCAGGCGCTCCGGCAGCGAACCCTCGCCAGGCAGCAGCTTGTCGACCTGCGCCACCAGCGCCATGTAGTAGGCGCGGTCGTGATGCGGAGTGACGGCGTCGTACAGCAACGCGGTCTCCTCGTCGAAGCTGAATTTGCGGCCCTCCAGCATCTCGACGCGCGCTTCCATGGCCTTGAGCTGCTTGGCAAGGAACTCGATGCGCAGCGCTTCGTCGGCACCAGCGGCCTTCTGCTGCGCGATGTCGCGCTGTGCCGCCACCACGCCGGCCTTGATCGACGCCAGGCTTTGCTTGTCCTGCGCCGCCTGCTGTTCCAGTTCCGGCGGGCCGTAGTAGGCATCCACATAGCTGGCGTCGTGTTGGCCGATGGCCAGCACCAGCTTGCGGTAGCGTTCCGCCACGTCCTGCACCGACGCTGCCATGGCGCTGCCAGCCATCAGCATGGCCAATCCTCCCAGTACGATTTTTTTCATGTCCCCTCCGCGGCTTGTGCCAAAGCCGTAGAGTGTAACTCAGGCCGTGCGCAACTGGCGGGCCAGGTCGGCCAGGCGATACGGCTTGCCGACGACGGCAAACTCCTGGTCCGACTGCGGGAAGCCGGAAGACAGGATGATCTTGATGCGCGGGTAGCGCTGGCGCACTTCGCGCGCCAGTTCCAGGCCGGTCATTCCGTTCGGCATCATCACGTCGCTGAACAGCACGTCGACTTCGCTGTCGCGCTGCAGTGCGCGCAAGGCAGCCGCCGCATCGTTGGCATGCAAGGTGGCGTAGCCCATGGACTGGAACAGTTCGCGCGCCGATTCCATCACCAGCGGGTCGTCGTCCACGATCAGCACGCGTTCCTCGCGCGCCGCGCGCGGCGCCGGCGTTTCCGGCACCGCCTCCTCCAGGGCCGGCAGGAAGAGATTGATGCATGTACCCTTGCCTTCCTCGGTGTCGATTGTCACACCGCCGCCGGATTGCACGATAAAGCCGTACACCTGGCTCAATCCCAGGCCGGAACCCTTGCCGACTTCCTTGGTGGTATAAAACGGTTCAAAGGCGCGCCGGCGCACTTCCTCGCTCATGCCGGTGCCGGTGTCGGCAACGCTGACCCGCACATAGTCGCCGGCAGGCAGGGCTCCCTCCTGGTTGGCTCCGAGGCTGACGTTGCGCGTGGTGACTTCCAGCGTGCCGCCTTCGGGCATGGCATCGCGCGCATTGACCACCAGGTTAAGCAGGGCTGCCTCGAAGCGCGCTTCGTCAATCGAGGCCTGGCGCAGTTTGGGGTCAAGGTCCATTTCAAAGCGCATCAGCGGGCCGGCCGCGCGCCGCAGCACGCCTTCGAAGCCAAGCACCAGGCGGTTCAGCTGCTGCACGCTGGGCGCCAGCGGCTGCTGGCGCGCAAAGGCCAGCAGTTGCTGCGTCAACGCGGCGCCCCGGTCGACCGCGCGGCGCATGCTGTCCAGCACGCGCGCACCGGCAGCTTCCGGCGGCGCGGTGCGCAGGATGTCGATGCCGTTCGATACCACAGCCAGCAGGTTGTTGAAGTCGTGCGCCACGCCGCCCGTCAATTGCCCGATCGATTCCATCTTCTGCGCCTGGAACAGGGCCGCGCGCGCCTGCTCCAGCGATTCCTGCGCCTGGCGCTGCTCGGTGTTGTCGCGCGTGACTTTGGCAAAGCCGAGCAACTCGCCGTCATCATCGTACAGCGCATCAATCACGGCGTGGGCCCAGAAGCGCGTGCCGTCCTTGCGCACGCGCCAGCCTTCGCTTTCGTAGCGGCCCGCCCGCGCCGCAACTTCCAGCGCGCGATCCGGCACGCCTGCCGCCTTGTCATCTTCAGTAAAGAAGCGCCGATAGTGGGTGCCCAGCACCTCCTCCGGCGCATAGCCCTTGATGCGTTGCGCGCCCAGATTCCAGTTGGTGATCAAGCCTTGCGGCGACAGCATGTAGATTGCGTAGTCGATCACGCCTTGCACCAGCAGGCGGAAACTCCGTTCGCTTTCGCGCAGGGCTTCCATGACGCGCTTGCGCTCCGTAACATCGCGCGTGACGTTGGCAAAGCCGACATGCTCGCCGTCCGGCGTATAGATCGGGTCGATCACCACGCTGGCCCAGAACAGCGAGCCATCCTTGCGCACCCGCCAGCCCTCGCTTTCAAAACGGCCTTCGCGCAGCGCTGTTGCGAGGGCGCGCTGCGCCAGGCCGGCCTGCTGGTCTTCCGGCGTATGGAAGCGCGAGAAATGCATGCCGAGCACTTCGCTTTCGCTGAAACCGTTGAAACGCTGGGCGCCCGCATTCCAGCTACTGATGCGGCCTTCCGTGTCCATCATGTAGATCGCGTAGTCGCTGATGCTGGATACCAGGAGTTCATACCTGGTTGACAGACTCTCAAGCGCCGGAGCTTCGTTGATCATCAGTAGCGGGCGCGCACTGCTGCGCGCATTCATTGTGCGAGGATTTCAGCAGGATGCCACAATCTGCAATTATGTGGAAAACGACATTGTTGCTGGCCCTGGCCTCGGCCATGGCCCTGCCCACGGTGGAGGTGCCCGGCACCCGTTCGCCGGTGGACAAGTCCTACCGCAAGATGCTGCAGGGCGTGGAGCGTTTCAAGCGCGAGCGCGCGCTGGCGCCGCAGGCCACGCTGCGCTTCCGCCTCCTGCCGCGCCAGCCGGGCACCGATATGCAAGGCATCAGGCTGAAGGTGGTGGGCGATACCACCAGCATGTCGGTGCCGGTCGGCGCCGACAACAGCTTCACGCTGGACTACAACGAACAACTGTGGCGCGAAGACAGCGCGGTTCTTGCCAACCGCAAGACCCTGTCCATGACATGGCGCGCCGAAGTGCGCAGCCCGGGCGTACCGGCAGGCATGCGGCGCCTGGGTGACCTGCGGCTGGAATGCCTGGTCGGCATGGAGGCCGGGCTGGTGTCCAACAACGCCCACCTGTTTGCCTGGCTCGATGAGTTCCTGCGCAGTCCGGACAAGGTATGCAGCGACCCGCACGGCAACTATATGTTCTTTACGGAAAAACCATTGTTCTCCATCACCCTGCAAGCTGGCGAGCGGCGCGCCACCCTGCCCTTCCACGCGCTGTATGCGGGCAATCCGCCCGCTGCTGAAATGCCCTACTGCGACTGCCAAGTGCTGCTCGACCGCAGTTACTTCGCCCCGATATGGGACCGCAGCTGGCCGGACGACACCCTGCTGGGCTTCGAATACATGGACGACCCGCCCCCCGCTAGCCCGGCCGCCCCGCGCGACCGCGCGGCAACGCGTGCCGCACTGGGCCCGCCCCAGCTCAGCCTGCGCTTCGACAGCGGCCGCGAAGTCTGGCTGTACCAGTCCACGCCACCCATCCCCCTGGAGCCCGGCCCCGACGGCCGCCCGCGCATGGGCGAGCATGTGCTGCTGTTCGCCCTCGACGGCGCCACGCTGAAGTCGCGCCAACGTGCACCATGAAAGTCGGGGTCAGGTCTGGCAATCCGCCAAAATGGCGGATTGCCAGACCTGACCCCGACTTTTGCTTAAGAAGTTTTTAAGGTTTGCTGAGGGAGTTTTTAAGAACGCGTCGATGTCTTCATGACTACCATTCTTTCGTACCCACCCGAGGAATGATGACATGAGCAAACCGCGAATCAATATGTACTCCGGCATCCACAAGGCGCTGCGCCACTTCATGAGCGACACGGAAAGCCGCCTGTCCCGCACCGACGCCGCCGATAACGAAGACCTGCAGGGCAGCCTGGCGCAGGTGCGCGAACTGCTGGCCATGATGCGCAAGCACCTGCAACACGAGCGCGATTTCGTGCATCCTGCAATGAACGCGCGCCGTCCCGGCTCGGCGCAGCTGGCCGAAGGCGACCATGATCACCACGACTGGGCCATCGACAAGCTGCTGGCGCTGTGCGACCACTGCGCCACTGCGGTCGGCGGCGCCCGCTTCCAGCACCTGGAGCACCTGCACTTGCAACTGTCGGTCTTCATCGGCGAGAACCTGGTGCATATGAACCTGGAGGAAACCGAGCACAATGCCGTGCTGTGGGCCTGCTACTCCGACGAGGAACTGCACCAGATCCACGAGCGCATCATTGCTGCCATTACGCCGGAGGAAATGCAGGCAACCATGCGCTGGATGATCCCGGCCGTGAGCCCGGCCGAACGCGCCGGCATGCTGCTGGGCATGCGCGCCGGCATGCCGCCGCCGCTGTTCGAAGGCATACTGGCACTCACGCGCAGCCT
The DNA here is from genome assembly GCF_049904655.1 of Pseudoduganella sp. R-34. Taxonomy (NCBI): domain Bacteria; kingdom Pseudomonadati; phylum Pseudomonadota; class Betaproteobacteria; order Burkholderiales; family Oxalobacteraceae; genus Pseudoduganella; species Pseudoduganella sp. R-34. The sequence continues at coordinate 1,135,617 of NZ_CP184572.1, read as the reverse complement.
GGTCAGCGCACGCGACATGCAGAAGCTGGAAGCAGTACTGGCAGCGCCGCAGCCGATCGCCGCATGAAGCGCCGCAAGCTCAGGCTTCCGTCAACCGCAAGGGGCGCTGGACGCACAAGCGGAAATGGCCGCGTCCTGTTTTCTCGATGCGCACCGGCGCCTCGCGTTCGCACAGGCGCCGCGCCAGCAGGACCAGGCGCGCTTCCAGGTTGTCGCTGATGTCCGGCAGGCGCACGCGCTGGTCCAGCCGCAGTTCGCGATTGCTGAAGGCGGTCTTGCCATGCGCAACAAAGTCCTGCAGCAAGGCCCACAGCACGGCTCCCGCCACGCCCTTGATCATGTAGTCGTTGCCGAAGAAGACAGAATCGTTGTCGCCGAAGTGGCGCACCGCCAATGGCGTCCCCTGCACCTCGGGCAGCGCCTCCATTTCGGGCTCAGGCTCAGGAACTGGCACGTTCTGCATGATGTGCATGGCCATCGCCAGCTGGCCGCACAAGGTCACCAGCGCATCTTCGTCATCGTAGCTAAAGCGCAGGTCTTGCGGGCTTTCCACGTACAGCACGCCGATCAGGCGCTCGCAGCCCTGGATCGGCACGGCGAGCTGGCTGCGCGATGCGGCCAGCCCGGGAAAGGGAATCTCGGTCTGCAGTGCATGTCCCAGCCCTGTACCTTCCGCCTGCTGCCGGATCGCGCGGCTGTAGCTGTATTCGGCCGTCATGTGGCTGATGCGGATTGCCGTGCCTTCGCGCGCCGCGACCCCGATCACGCCCTGCCCCAGCGGAATTTCGGAGCCCACGCCCGATTGCTCGTAACCTTGGCTGGCCACCGTGTACAGGCAGGCCGCCTGCGGATCGTGCAGCAGCAGCATGGCGTGGCTGATGCCCATCTTCTCGTTCAGGCAAGCCATGGTTTCGTCGAACAGTTGCGCCAGGTCGCGGCAGGCCAGCAGGCGCTCGGAACACAGGCGCAGCGCGGCCAGGGTGTTGCGCGGCGGCGGGGGCGGCGGCGCCACGTCGCGGTCGACGCAGACGATCTCGGTGACACGGAACACGTCGGAGCCAAGCAGCCTGAATACGCCCGTCATGCCGACATGCGAGGCCAGGCCGGCCAGCTTGGCCTTCATGCTTTCGAACAGTTGGCCGGAAGTCTCGGTGCGCAGGTATTGCAGCGCCAGCGAATACTGGGCTCCGGTATAGGGATTGACCACCGTCAGCCTGGCATGCGGATTGGCCAGGATATTGGCGCGCGTCTTGTTGAAGAACTGGTAGGACAGCGCCACGTGGTCGCGGTCCATGTACTGCACTTGCGACAGGTAGGAGGCGTTCGGCATGCCGGCCAGGTCGGCCGTGCCCAGCACAGCCGGGATGACGCCCTCGAAGCACTCGCGGATGGTGTCGAGCATGATCGCGCTCATTCGCCTGCCTCCAGCTTCTTGCCGGCGTTGGGCCCCGGCGTCTGGCTGTAGGCCTCGCTGGGACAGAAGCTCAGCGCCACCAGTTCCTCGGGCGGGCACGATAGCAGGGTGCGCACCATCTTTTCGTGGAAGCCGATCGCGCCCACCTCCGCCACGAAGGCGTCGCGGTAAGCCTCGACCAGTTGCACGTCGTCCGGCTGCAGCGCCGCCACCCGCGCATCGCGGCTCTTCAGCTGCATGGTACGGTGGGTGGAAGGCTGGGTGAAGGCGACGGCAATGGCGCCGCTGGCAAAGATGTCGCGCTGCACCGCCTGCGACTTCGCTTCCGGCACGAAGACCGTGACCCGGCGGCCGTCGTCGCTGACGCGGCAGCCGATGGCGCGCACAAGCTGGGGCAAGCCGTTGCGGTCGCAACTGGCCACGCTGATCGACACGCCTCCGCGCATGAACGCAATCTGTCCGGGATCGAGGTTTGCTGCACTCATGACAACATTCTATCGTACTGGGCTGAAGCCTTGGCAAAAGGAAAATCCGTCTGCTATAATTGCGCGCCTTGGCCTGGTAGCTCAGTTGGTAGAGCAGAGGACTGAAAATCCTTGTGTCGGTGGTTCGATTCCGCCCCGGGCCACCAAGAATTCCATGTCCAACCCTTCTTGGTTGGACGCAGTTAATTTCAAGTAACGGAATTGCATCTGCGGCCAGGCAAGCTGGCCGTACATGCGCGCCCCCTCTCCCCGCCCCGAAGTCGGGCACTCTCCGACAGTTTCCCAGGTGTTGCGAGCGGGGGATCACAGGTGGAGGCGGGTTGATGAGTATTCCAATCACTGACGGCAAGAACCTGCAAGCGCTCGATAACGGCCAGATCCGTGCCTGCGCCGGTTGCCGCCGTCCAGGCTCAGCATCGCCCACGCCACGCGGCCCCAGGTTGGCTGCCGCAGTCCATCTTTCCACCATGCCTCCGGCAAATCTTCTACCAAAGTGGAGCTAGTCGCCTAATGCGTAATTTTTCAGCAAGTCCACGCGAAATGTTTGCCAGCATGTGGCGCAATCGCGACCTGATCAAAACTGCTGCCAAAAGAGAGGTCCTCGGACGCTATCGCGGGTCCGCCATGGGCCTTCTCTGGTCCTTCCTCAACCCGCTGTTCATGCTCGCCGTGTATACCTTTGTGTTTAGCGAAGTGTTCAAGGCACGCTGGAATGTCGCGAGCGCTTCCAAGACCGAGTTCGCCCTGGTGCTGTTCGCCGGGCTGCTCATGTTTAACCTGTTTTCTGAATGTATTACGCGCTCGCCAACGCTGATCCTTTCCAACGTTAATTACGTCAAGAAAGTAGTGTTTCCACTGGAAATTCTGCCAGCCGTGAACTTGCTGTCTGCCTTGTTCCACGCGCTGGTCAGCCTTGGCGTGTGGCTGCTTGCCTACATTGCCTTTTTCGGCGTGCCCCACGCCAGCATCCTGTACCTGCCCCTGATCGTCATGCCATTCGCCCTGTTTATCATGGGCATGAGCTGGGCCCTGGCATCCCTTGGCGTCTACTTGCGCGATGTTTCCCAATTCATGGGCATCGTCACGATGGCGCTGATGTTCTTGTGCCCCATATTTTATCCAGCGACGTCACTGCCCGAGGTCTACCGTACCTGGATCTACCTGAATCCGATTACACCCGTCATCGAGTTGACGCGGGATGTGCTGTTCTGGGGAAAATCTCCCGACTTCCTCGTGCTGGGAATTTACTGGCTAGCTACAACTGTCATTGCCTGGTTAGGTTTTGCGTGGTTCCAGAAAACTCGCACGGGGTTCGCAGATGTCCTCTGACCATGCCATCAAGATCGAGAATTTAAGCAAGTGCTATCCCATCTATGGGCATCCGCGTGATCGCCTCAAGCAATTCATCTTGCCCCGCCTGCAGAGGATGGCGAGCCAGCCGCCCCAGCAGTATTTTCGCGAATTCTGGGCACTGAAGGATGTCTCTTTTGAGGTTGGCAAAGGCGAAACGGTCGGCATCGTCGGCCGCAACGGCAGCGGCAAGTCAACGCTGCTGCAAATGATTTGCGGCACCCTCAACCACACTACAGGCAGCATCAGCACCAATGGCCGCATTGCGGCCTTGCTGGAACTGGGGTCGGGGTTCAATCCCGAATTCACCGGCCGTGAAAACGTGTACATGAACGGTGCACTGCTCGGCTTTTCAGAAGACGAAATTGACCGGCGTTTCGACCGCATTCTCGAGTTTTCCGGGATTGGCCACTTCATCGACCAGCCGGTCAAGACTTACTCCAGCGGCATGAGCGTGCGCCTTGCGTTTGCCGTCCAGGCGCAATCCGATCCGGACATCCTGATTGTTGACGAAGCACTGGCGGTTGGCGACGCCAAATTCCAGGCCAAATGCTTCGCCCACATCAAAGCGCTCAAGCAGCGCGGCACCTCCATCCTGCTGGTCTCCCATGCCACCGAACAGATCGCAACGCATTGCGATCGCGCCATTTTCCTGAATGATGGGGTAATGGTCACGGCGGGAAAGCCGCGCGACGTCATCAATACCTACATGGATTTCATGTTCGGCGCCGAACGCATCCACGAGGCGGCAGAGCTTGAAAAGGAAAGTCCCGCCGCCCTGGCTGCGGACGACGATACCTTATCCTTGGCAGAAGAACTGTTCCACACTCGCCAGACCTATAATCCGCACGAGTATCGTTGGGGGGACCGCGCCGCGCGAATCCTCGACTACGCCGTGGTGGTGGCGGAGAATAGCAATCCCGCCACCGTCGATATCGGCGACCAGGTACGCCTGCGTTTGTCGATTGCGTTTTCACAGGAAGTCGTGCGGCCAATCCTCGGCTTTACCATCAAGACCAAGGAAGGCGTCACGCTTTACAACACCAATTCCGAACTGCAGGCTTGCCGCGAGATCAGTGCAGCCGGCGCATCCGGAGAAGTGATGGTTGCCACGATCGCATTCAAGGCAGCCTTCGCGCCAGGCGAGTATTTCGTTTCGATTGGGGTGGCTTCGCGGCGGCCGGACGGCACTGTCGTTCCACATGACAGGCGCTACGACTCCATCCAGCTGACCGTGGTGGCACGCGATCGTCACGATTTCTCCGGCTTTTTCGACTTGCAGGCCAAGATGACTTCAGGCTCCCCGCGCAGCCAGGGCGCTTGAACAGATTAAGGATCGAAATGACACTATTCGGGACGTACAGGAAGGATGAGAAAACGTCGGTGTGGCGCAGGGAAAGCGACCACGAATTTGCCTATACCGACGGCGACGCGATCGAGCAGCGCATCAAGCGCATTATTGATGAATGCGAGGACCCAGGCATTTTCTCGCATGAGCTGGAAAGCGCCGTCACGGACTGGCCCAGCCTATACCATCTGGGCCGGGGCCGTTTGAACCTGCTGTGGCCATTCAAGCCAGTGCTGACGGGCGCCATCCTTGAGATCGGTTGCGGCTGCGGCGCCATTACCCGGGCATTGGGCGAACTCGGTGGCGAGGTGCTGGCCCTGGAAGGCAGCCGGACTCGCGCCGAAATCGCCGCCAGTCGATGCCGCGGGCTGCCCAATGTACGCGTCGTCAACGATTCATTCGATGCCTTCGAACCCGAACAGCGCTTTGACGTCGTGACCTTGATCGGCGTCCTCGAATATGCACGGAAATACTTCAAGCCCAGCGAGGGCGGCGATGCGGTCCAGGAAATGCTGGCGAAGGCACGCTCCTTCCTGCGTCCTGGCGGCGTGCTCTTGCTGGCTATCGAAAACCAGCTCGGACTGAAATACCTGGCGGGCAGCCCGGAAGACCACAACGGCATGCCGATGTATGGCGTCGAAGACCTGTATCGGGCTGACGATGCCGTCACCTTCGGTGAGGAAGAGCTTCGCCGCATATTGAGCAACGCTGGCTTGAGCGAGCAGCAGTGGTGGTATCCATTCCCCGATTACAAGTTCCCGGTATCGATGCTCTCTGAGCAAGGCGTCCGTGCGCGCAATTGCGATCTTTCCCCCCTGCTGCAGAACTCAGTGCTGACCGATCCGCAGCGGGCGCCGACCAGTTTCTCCCTGGAGAATGCATGGTCGCCAGTGCTGCGCAATGGCCTGGCGGGCGCGCTGGCCAACTCCTTCATGGTGCTGGCCAGCGACCGCCCCCGCGAGCCGCATGCGCAAAAGGTGCTTGCTTATCACTTCGCCAGCGGACGCCGGCAGGCGTTTGCCAAGCAGGTCGCCTTCTGTGAGAACGCAGCTGGCGAATTGATCGTCAAGCATGAGCCATTGTTTGCCGCTTCCGCTGCCGCCACGCCTGCCAGCATGGCCATCGGTTTCGAGCAGGCTGCGTTTATTCCAGGCCGCCATTGGCAAGCCGAGCTGATCCGTATTACCTCCCGCCCGGGATGGACACTGGCAGCCCTGGAAGAGTGGGCCGAGTGCTGGTTCAGCAACTTCCTGTCGCACGCCGGGCTGCCTGATCGCCGCGCCCTCGATCAATCGACCAGCCTGGATGGCAGGCATTTTGACGCCGTCCCCCGCAATTTCATCGTCGGCCCGGACGGGTCGGGCGTGTTTTTCGACCAGGAATGGCTGCCGACGATGCGCTGCCCCCTCGGCTTCCTGGTATTCCGCAGCCTGGGCTTGTCGTTCTTTGGCCTGGCGTCGGTGGCCATGCCTGCCGACGGCGTGTCGACCAGGATTCCGGACCTGTTGCTGGCGCTGGCAGGGCACGTCGGCATACCCTTGCGGGCAAGCGATTTTGCAGACTTTGTGCAACGCGAGCAGGCTTTGCAAGAGCTCGTGTCGAACAAGCCTTCCAACCAGCTCACCCTCGAGCAGTTCGAAGGCAGCAGGCTTGAGGTGCGTCTGCCGTTCTGGCACCCCGAACACATCAGCCGGCTCGAGACCGCCATCGAGGCCAAGGACCGCAGCCTGTCCCAGCTTGGCCAGGACATACACCGGCTGGAAACGCTCGTGCAGGACAAGGACAAGGGGCTGGCGCTGCTCGGCGATGAGACGCGTCGCCTGGAATCTGCCATCCTCGTCAAGGACCAGGACTTGCAGCATCTGGGCCGGGAAGTGCAGCGTCTGGAAGCGCATGCGGATCTCAAGCAAAAGGAAATCCACACCGTTGCGCAAAGCCTGAGCGAAGCCGAAGCGGCGCTGCGGCAGCTCGGCCAGCAGCAAGCCAGCGAGATCGAGGCACTGGCCGCAGGTTTTACGGCGAAAGAATCGATGATGCTGGCCCGGCAGAATGAGCTGCAAGCCCAGCTTGACGGCCTGGCCTCCGACCTGGACCGCGTACGCCACGGCTTCGAGGCCGAACGGCTTTACTTTTATGCCGAGGTCGCAAAACGCGACAGCGAGCTGGCAAATGCTGCGGGTCTGATCGAACAATTACGCACCGAATCGCAAGCCGCCACTGCCGACCTGAGCGCCTTGCGCCACACCCGCTGGGTACGGCTGCGTGATGCGTTGCTGTTCCAGCCATTCGGGCTGCGCAAGCTCATCAACATCGCCCGCATCACCGCCGGCGGCCTCGTGCCGCGGACAATGCGGGCGCGCCTGGCACCGGCCAGCGCTCCGCCTGCGCCGATCGGGGATACCGGTGCCTACCGCGTCAAGTTGCCGGCCGCCCCCGGTCCTGCCGCCCCGCGCGTAGTCCACGTCATCGCCAACTTCATGACTGGTGGATCGTCCCGGCTGGTGGTCGACCTCGTCGAATTCCTGGGCCATCGCTACCACCATCACGTGCTGACCAGTTTTATTCCGGCGCCTCCGGCCTATACCGGCCTTGATGTCGAAGAATGCAGGCAACGCGAGAGCATCGAGCCTTTTATCGCGTATTACAAAAGGCTCCAGCCGGACATGGTACACGTCCATTACTGGGGTGACTGCGATGAACCGTGGTATGCACTGGCAATCGAAGCGGCCGGCATGCTGGGCCTGCCTGTCGTTGAAAACATCAACACACCGATTGCCCCGTTCCGCTCCAGCGCGGTGGCAAAATATGTCTACGTCAGCGATTACGTGCGCAGCGTGTTTGGCGATAACGATGAGCGCCACGTGACGGTCTATCCAGGTTCCGACTTCAACCTCTTTACGCGGGGCGCCAACGAGCACGCGCCCGAAGACTGCGTCGGCATGGTCTACCGGCTGGAGCACGATAAGCTCAACGAAGATGCAATCCAGCCGTTCATCCGGATCGCCCAGATGCGGCCAGGCACGAAGATCCTGATAGTCGGCGGCGGCAGCTTGCTCGAGCCGTTCAAAGCGGCTGCCGCAGCAGCAGGCGTGCTGCACAACTTCGAATTTACAGGCTATGTAGGCTACGATGTTCTCCCTGGCCTGTACCGCCGCATGAGTATCTTTGTGGCCCCGGTCTGGAAGGAAAGCTTCGGGCAAGTCAGCCCCTTTGCCATGAGCATGAAGGTGCCGGTCATCGGCTATGACATCGGCGCCATTCCCGAAATCATCGGCACCCGCGAACTGGTGGCGCCCGGTGCCGACGCCGAGGCGCTGGCGCGGATTGCGGTGCGCCTGCTTGATTCGCCCAAGGAACGCAAAGCCCTCGGCATCGCCCAGCAGCGGCGTGCCCAGGACAATTTCTCAGTCCAGGCAATGATTGATCACTACGCGGAAATTTACGCTGAGATCACCAGTACAGTCAGCAAGGAGTCCGTGTGAAGATAGCATTTGTCATCCACTGTTTTTTCCCGCAGCATTTTTACGGAACTGAAACCTACACGCTTGCCCTGGCACGACACTACCGCAATGCCGGCCACGAAGTTGTGGTGCTATCGGCCATTTTCCAGGGCGAGCCTGCCGCTGACGGGTTGATCACGCGCTACGAATACGAGGGCATTCCGGTGGTTTGCATCGATAAAAACAAAGTGCCGCATACCCGTGTCAAGGAAACCTATTATCAGCCAGACATGCGCCCTGTGCTGGAACAGGCGCTGCGCGAAGTTCAGCCCGATATCGTGCACGTCACTCACCTGATCAACCACACTGCGGTAGTGCTGGAAGTCACGCAAAGACTGGGCATTCCAACCTATGCGACCTTCACGGATTTTTTCGGCTTTTGCCTGAACAACAAACTGGAAGCCGCGGACGGCGAGTTGTGCCGCGGACCAGCACCGTCGCGCAGCAATTGCGTTGCCTGCCATCTCAAAGATGCCGCGCGCAGCCCGTACTCCGAGGCCTGGATTCGCAAGGCAAGCACACCGCGGTCGGCGAAATGGATCGCCACCGCAGCCAATCTCGGCCGGCGCTTGCCCGGCATGCGCGGCGGGGCTGTGGACGGCCTGGTCGAAGATATCGTCCGGCGTCCGGACACTTTGCAGGGACTGTATAACGGCACCTACCGAGGGGCCGTCGCACCTACCCGCTTCCTGAAGAAGGCCTATGAGGCCAACGGCATCGCGGTCCCGATGCAAGACATCTGGTTTGGCGTCGATATCGACCGTTCGCCCAAACCCGTGCGGCCTGCCGGGCACCGTCCGGTGATTGGCTTCATCGGCCAGATTGCGCCGCATAAGGGCACCGACTTGCTCCTGAAAGCCTTCCAGCGCCTGCCGCAAAACTCGGCTGAGCTGCGTATCTATGGACCTGCGGACCAGGATCCGGCCTATATGGAAACATTGAAGGCCCTGGCCGAGGGCCAGCAAGTCAGGTTCGAGGGCACTTTCCCATCAGAAAAAATGGCCGATGTCTTGCGCGCAATCGACCTGCTCGTCATCCCTTCCCGCTGGTACGAGAATAGCCCGCTGGTCTTGCTGAATTCGCTGGCCACCCATACGCCCGTGCTGGTTTCCAATGTGGAAGGCATGACTGAGTTCCTGGAGCCTGGCCGCAACGGTTACGCCTTTGAGCGCGGTAGTGTCGACAGCCTGGCTCAACAGCTGGGCAAGCTGGTTGGCGCGCCACAGGAACTGTACCAGCTGGCCCGTACTACCCACTATGCCAGAACGCCTGACATGATGGCCGAAGAAACCCTGTCGATATATAAATCATTGCAGTAAATCCACCCGGCGGACCATCGATTGCTATAATCGTCCCCGACCAAGCCGCGCCAGGAAACAATACGGGCAGGAAATACCTGCAGCTGAATCCCGACGCGACTGCAACAAGGATTGATTAAGGATTTTCGATGAAAGTATTAATCTTCGGCGGCGGCGGCTTCATCGGTTCAACAATTGCTGACCAATTGCTGGCGGCCGGCCATACGCTACGGATATTCGAGCGTCCGCGGGTTCCCCCTTACCGTCAATTTGACGCCGCCGAATCGGTTGAATGGTTGTGCGGCGACCTGTCCAGCACGCATGACGTGCAGGCCGCGATGCAAGGCGTCGAGGCCGTCTTGCACCTGGTATCAACCACCCTGCCCAAGAATTCCAACGACGATCCGATATATGACGTGCAGAGTAATGTGGTGGCGTCCCTGCACATCATGAATGCGATGGTTGCGCATCAGGTGCGGAAAATCATCTTCATCTCTTCCGGCGGCACGGTCTATGGGAACCCGCTCTACTTGCCGATCGATGAAAAGCACCCGACAAATCCAGTTGTATCGTATGGCATCACCAAGCTGACCATTGAAAAATACCTGCAAATGTACGAGGCTTTGCACGGCATTAAAGCCATCACCCTGCGCGTTGCCAATCCTTACGGCGAGCGCCAGCGCGTCGAGACGGCGCAGGGTGCAGTCGGGGTCTTCCTGCATCAGGCGATTAAAGGAATACCGATCGAGATCTGGGGCGATGGCAGCGTGACACGCGACTATATCCACGTCAGCGATGTGGCGGCTGCATTCCTCAAGGCGCTGCAATATACCGGGCCGCAGCGCTTGTTCAACGTAAGCTCCGGCATCGGCACCAGCCTGAATGAATTGATTGCCGGGCTTGAAGAGGTGCTTGGGCGCCGTATTGAACGCCGCCATTTGCCGGGGCGCTCCTTTGATGTCCGGGCAAGCGTGCTGTGCAATGCGTTGGCGCGCGCAGAACTGTGTTGGGCGCCGGCCATTCCCATGCTGGAAGGCTTCGCCCGCACGGCGGCTTGGATGAAGAAAGAATTGGCCAAATCCGCCGGCTGACCCCGGTCGGCAGGACCGGGGCTGTCAGATGCGTCCGCTTATCGTTTGACGTTGAACCTGGCGGCAAACTGGCTGCATGTGTATAGCGTCGGGCCCTTGACCCCTGCCAGGCCAATTGTCGCTGGTCCGTCAAGGAATGACAGATCGACGATCGAGACGTAACCGGCGGTTTTCATGCGTTCGAACTTGAAGGCGGCCGTCAGGTCTTCCCGGTTCTCGACACGGGTCCCGATATAGTGTTTCCTGCCCTGGCTGTCGGTAATGACCAGATAAGTCTTGTCGAACAGCTCGCCGACACTGGTGGCGGAAGCCAGCCAGCCCTGCACCTTCATATTGCCTTCGATCGACATCACCTGGTTCGTGTAGCGCTCGGCGTTAATGACATCGATCGCCCCCTCGCAGGTGATGGTCTTCTCCTGCGCGTGCTCGGGCGCAGACGCGCTGCGCGCATCGGCATAAGACTGGGCCACCTTGAGCCCCGCGATCGGAACCAATACCCATGTCGCGTCAAACGAGGGCTGGAAGTACTTTCCATTCGTCGTCTCGAACATGATTTCGACCGGCGCAGGCCCGCTCAGGTTGAAACTGTTTAACAGCGGGGTCACCGCGATGCCGCTGCCGGCGTTCAGGATATTGGCGCGATACTCGCGCATAGCCCCGGAGGCAAACTTAAACCTGACTTTCAGGACGCTGCCGCGGAACAGCAGGTTTTTCGCATGCCCATACAGCGTAAACTTCAGCTCCGGCTTGATTTTCAGCAGTCCGTCTGCGCCCTTCGGCACTTTGTACCATTTGCCAAATTCCATGCCCTGCTGGGCGCTGACGGCGCTTTCCTGGTATTTCTTCACCGTCTGGTTTTTCTCGAGCAGCAGCAGCGGGATGCCGCCTTTTCCGGCGCCAGTTTTCACCACATGGTAATTCAACAGGATGGCGCTGGTAGTCAGCGGATCCTCGTTCAGCGAATACTTGCCGTCGAACGCCTCAAAGGGATCGCAATCCGCCGAAGCGCAGGCGATGCCCGCCGTCCAGAGCACAAACTGTGGCCGGTCAGCCGACTCGAAGAATGCTTGATTCATCGCGTCGAGTTTCGGCGTCAGGGTCATGTAATTCTGGAACAGCGGGCGATACTTGTAATTGAGCTGGTTCGCAAACGCGTACTCGTTGTTGTAGGGATATATATCAATCGAATTCCTGCCGATTGCCTGCAGCATTTCAGGGTTCAGCTTGAAGCCCGGGTAAGTGCTTTCCATCCGACTTGCATACTCGGGCCGGAGATCGACGGTCGGCTGGAATACCTTGCGCCCAGGTGCCCCCGGGTAGCTCGGCATGACCAGCAAATAGTAGAGGCTGGCCGTGCCGACCAATAACACCGCGCGCGCCAGCTTGGAGCGGTCCAGCAGCGGCAGCAGCATCAGCATGGCGACCGGGATAACGAAGTACGGGACGTAATGATCAGTCCGGCTGAATCCCAGTTTGAAGAAGAGCAGGAACAGGACATTGACCGTAATTAACAGGTCCCGCTTGCGCAGGACCAGATAGACATTCAGCGCAATCGCGACCAACGCGACTGCCATCCAGGTCCCAGTGCTGTTCGTCAGCTCCAGTGTCATGTCGACGGAGTTGCCGAAACTCAGTTGCTTGTTGATGATGATGTAGCGAACAAGGCTGCTGTAGTCGTGGAACACCACCAAGCCGATTAACACATATCCAGCCAGCAACCCAGCCACGAGAAGCAATAAGCCCTTGAGCTGCCTGGTCCTGAAGGCTCGGCTGAAAAAATAACTGCCAAGCGTGGCCAGCGCAGCCATGCCCCAGAAGAAGCGCAGGTAGAACGCAACAGCAATGAGCGAACCGAACAGGAAATATTCACCGGACCGTATCTCGCGCTGGCGATGAATGTCAAGGAACACTACCAGGACAAAGGGCCAGAGGAACAAGGCTGGCCCGAAGTTCAGGTTGGCGAAGAAGACCAGGAATAGTCCCGCCAGGAAGAATACGGACCTGGCCGCGCTTGCCATCGAAATGATGGTCGCCCAGAACAGCGAAAACACGACACTGAGGAAGACGACGCCGGTCCAGTAGCTGGCGACGCTGTACTGGCTGGTGACGTTGCCAGTGAGCCAATACAGCGGCCCATAGCTGAACAAGAAATCCTGTGGCCCGTAAAAATACTGGTTTGCCAGGTTCATCCATTGCTCGACGTTGCCATTCGAGCCGGTGCCAGGATAAAAATGCGTCGTTGCCAGGAAAAAGCAGAACAGGAAAAGAACCAGCTGCTTGAATGAAACTTCAAGCTTGTTGTCAGTAGCCGTCGCCATCGTTGCCCTGTTATCCTGGATTGAATTGGCCGAGACAAGCCTTGAACAGCACTGTCAGTACCAGCAGGTTGCCGCGAATACCGCTGATCTTGGTCGGCACCTCGCCAACCGGGTACTGCCGGGTTGTCGGCAGCTCCTTGCATACGTAGCCCAGCTTGGGAGCCCGGTACGACAAGTAGGCGAGCAATTCATAGCTTGAGAAAACGTCGCGGAACGGTGCGACCCTTGGGTCGAGCAGCATTTTTCTGCTGTAAGCCCGGAAGCCCTGGGTTGTATCGGTCCACTTGAAGCCCGATGCAATGCTCAGGCAGGGCGCGTGAATGTACTTGATCGCAAAGTCACGCGACTTCGGCGTATTGACGGCAACGCCCCCCGGCAGGAAGCGCGATGCCTGGACAAAATCGATCCCCTGCTCCAACGCTTCGATGAAGCGCGGAATCGCTTCCGGGTCATCCTTGTCATTGCCGTCGATGGTGACGATGCCCTCGTAACCGTGATCAAGCGCAAATGCGTATGCGCAGCGCAGCTGTGCACTCAGCTTGCCTGGACCTTTCTTGACGACCAGGCCCGTGACGCCGGCAAGCTTCAGCGCGCCCAGTTCCAGTGAGCCATCCTTGCTGCCGCCGTCAACAATAATGACGTCGGCCATCGCAGAAATCCGCAGCGCTTGCATGCGTTTCAGCAGATTCTTGATGCGCTCGCCTTCATTAATGACGGGAATGACGACACAATGCTTGTGGCGCTTGCCTTCCCAGAGGGCCACATCCATTGCCGGGACTTGCCATGCGTCCCGTCCAGCTTGAGAGATATTCATTTGGTTCATGCGACACGTGCCGTAATCAGGGCCACGCCAGCGACGACCAGGGAAATCCCGGCGACGGTAGTCCAGTGGAACGGCTCACGGAAAAGGAAAATGGAAAACAAAGCCACGGTGGCTACGGCCCCGGAGGTCAACACAGGATGGGCCACATTCAGCGGCAACCGCGCCAGTGCCGCGGCGTACAGCAGGAAGGCTCCGCCATACAAGGCCAAGCCCAGCCAGAAAGGCCAGTTAGTCAGCGCCGCCATCGGGTCTGACAGCGAGGGGAATCGGCGCGGCGGCATCATCGCGATCTTTACCAGGACGCTCGCCGAGGCATTGGCGAGAATGCCGAGCAACAAAATTGCCCACTTCATGCTGCCCCCCCCGCTGTCGGCCGGTACGACGCAGCGGCGCAGGACAAGGCGCGCTCCATTGCGGCCAGATGCGGTTCCTCCTTGGTCGCCACCATCTCAATCGACACGATATGGGCCGGGATAAAGCGCTGCATCACAACATGCAAGGCCGCGTGATCAGTTCCGGGATCTCCCAGCGGGACCAGGTTGGGCTCACTCGCGTGGACGTGCCCGATCAGGCCAGAGCAATCGGACAGCACGGTCTCGATGGATTCCTTGTTAATGGCCAGGGCGCCGGTATCGAGCTGCATCCGGATTGCCGGGTGATCGACGCTGCGGACGACAAGCGCGGTCTCTTCGCTGGTCGTCATGAAGTTCGCACCGTAACAAACCGGATTAGGCTCCAGGCAAATGATGACGCCATGATGCTGGGCGATATCCCCGAGGCGTCGGAAGAAAGCCACTGCTTCGGCCAGGGCCTGGCCGTCATCCAGGCCAGTGCGGTCGCGGTTCTTGGGCGAACCGAAAACCAGGCGGGTTGCCCCCAGTCCCGAGCCGATACGGCAGACTGCCGACAAATGCTCGAGCAATGCATCCTGCACCTCTTTCGGGCCAAAGACATTCAGTCCGACAGTGCCAAACAACAGCGCCTGCATGCCGGTGATCTCAATGCCATGAGCGGACCACCATTGCCTGACGCGGTCGATGTCGGCGGCACTGGCCTTGGGCGGTTCCGGGAAGTATTTGCCAGGTGCAATATCAATGGCATCGACATTGAATTTCCTGAGGAGGCTTGCGACTTCCTCATCTTCAGCAACATCCCAGGCGATGTTCGAAATAGCCAGTCTCATCAAGCATCTCCCGCCTTGACCGGTTCCGACTGGGCATACGCCCGGATTGCCTGGATCGTTTCACGTGCGCTGTACTGGTGGCGGCCGCGCGCACCAAACTGGTCGGCATAGCGGGTTTGCATATCGTAGCGCGCGGGCGCATTCGCGAGCTCCTGGGTAAATGGACGCCCGAATCCCTCCAGCGAAACGGCGCCGACGCTGACCGGCTCTGCAGTGAGGTGAACCAGCTTGAGTCCTTTTTGCAGCGCGGTCTGGATGTCGTACCAAAGGTTGACCATCGGGTAGAACTGGAACACTCCGCGGCTTTCGATTGCGTGCAGGTTGTTGTTGTTCAGGAAGTCGTAAATCACGTTCTTGCGCAAGCCCGGCCCCACCAGGCCCGGCAGGCGAACAATCAGATGCTTGGGGAAGTGCTCTTCCACGAACTTTTCCAGCTGGCGGCGGTGCAGCCCGTATGCGTGCAAGCCCTCCTCGTCGACCGGCGTGTCTTCATCGACACCCAATGGGCTCTTGAAGACATCGACAGTGCTGATCAAGACAAAGGTATTGCAAGTGATTGTCTTGAGGTGGCTGATCAGCGACGCGATCTTGACCTTGTCTTCCTCAGGTTTGCTGTTGGCAATCCATTTCTGCGCAGGCGCGCCGGCGCAAACGACCATGTCGAAATCCCTATTGTCGATTTCCTGGATATTGTTCGAGCGATAAAGAGCTTCGAAGGATGCCTGCTTGAGCAGGGTGGTTCCCACAAAGCCGGAGAATCCGATTAGCGCGTTTTGTTTCATTGCTTGCTCCGGGAAGGCTCGATCACTTCGGTTTCAAGTTTTTCGAGCACGTCGTAAATGTTGTCGATCTTTCCGCCCAGGATGGAATAGCAGCCAGGCAGCTCGGCATGTTTCTCGAACAGGATGGGACGGCCATCGTCCCCCTCGTTCTTCTGCAAAATCGTTTTCACTTCGAACAACGAGTCCACGTACTTCGCATCCAGCACGGCGGGCATGTAGCGTCCGACATCCCTCAGCATGCGGTCGACGCGCGACTCACGCGCATAATCCTGCAGCTTCTTGTAGGGATCGTTGCCGCCTTCATCTTGCCAGCTGAAGTGAGGCGTGTAGCGCACGTGGGACAGCGTATGCAGGCCACGCGCAGGGAACGGCATCATGGAGAAGAATGGACCATCCATCACGGTGACGCCCAGCCCCTCGAGCACTGGCGGAGCCTTGACCAGCGCCATTTCCGTGATTTCGTGCTTCAACCGGGTCAACGTGCCGGGGAAGTCACCGGCCAACTGGTTCAAGCCGCTGTAGGTGCAATTGAAAACGAAGCGGCAATGCAAAGCCTCTGGATTGCCATCTGTATCGACGGTGCTGACCAGCAACTCCGATCCGGGTTCACGCGACACTGCCATGGCCCTGGTCGAGAGCCTTACCTCGACACCGGATTCCTGCAGTTCCCGCTTGGCCCAGGCTGCCAGGCGCGTGGAATCGAAGGCATATTCTTCAACGAGAAAGACTGCTTCGATCAAGCGTGGTTCGAACAGCTTTTGCTGCGCGGCTTGTGCCGGCTCTATCTTGGCGCCGATTTCGTGGCAAAAGCGCTCGAATTGCTTGGCCGTCACCTTGGAATTGCGCCGCGCAATAGCGTAGAGCTTGGTGAAGTCCTGCTTGACTGCATCGGGCCAGTCGCGCACGAATTTGGGCAAGTTTACGCGGCTGCGGAAGGCGGTGGTAAAGCTGCGCGGGTAGTGATAACCGTTATGGACGCGCGCCTGGTTATGGTAGGAGGCGCGGCAAAGCAGTTTCGGTTCCCGCTCAAGGAGCACAACACGCTGGAGGCCGCGCTGCTTTGCCAGGTAGATGGCGATAGCTGCACCATAGAATCCGCCACCAATGATGACAGCGTCTGCATTTGTCGTGCTCACGCTCAGGTACCTACGCGCGCAGTCTGGGTATTGATGCTTGCGGCCTGGGACGCCACTGTTTCAATGTTCAGCTTTTCCTTGCGCGTCATGCGGGCGCTCGTGAATTCCTGGCCCACGTGGTAGAGCGGCCCTTCGTTCGTCAGGCTGGCCATATGCAGGATGTATTCGCCCAGCACCAGCAGCACCAGCGAAATCAGGAAGAACATGCCCGATTGCTGGAGCGACAGGCTGACCCAGCCCGGCGCCACATCGGCTTTGAAGACCCCGACCACGATCACGTAAATCGAGTACAACAAATTGGCTGCAGCTCCGAACAGGGACAGGCTGGTCACCAGGCGCATTGGCGCCTGGGTGGTCGAGACGAGCAGGCGCATGCCACGATCAACACTCTCGCCCAGCTTCTTGACGCTGCCTGCGGCAGGTTCGGCGCTGTATTCCATGTTGGCGCGCGCAAACCCGCCCGTCGCTGGCAAGTGGCGGTAAGTCACGGAAGGCTGCGGGTGCTGCAGGATGAAATTGATAACGCGCTTGCTAAGCAAGCGGTAGCTCGGCGCCTCATTGGCCAAGTCGATGCCGTTAAAGCTCTGGTAGAGCCAGTGGAATGCGCTGTATGCCGCGCGGTACGGCAGGCTTTGGCGGGGCTTCTTGCGATTATTGGCAAAGACCACGTCGGCGCCTTCGACTGCTTTCTCCAGCATCTGCGGCAGGAAGGCAATATCGTCGCTCATCGGATCGATGACCGCGACAAAATCGCCCAGTGCATTCTCCAGACCCACCCATGCTGCCGAATCGCTGCTGACCTCCTTGGTCAGCGCATAGACCTGAAGATTTGGCAGGCCGTCTTGCGCGGTCAGCTTCTTGAGTACCTGCACGCTGTCATCATCGGAAGCGTTGTCGACAATAATCAGTTCGTAGTCGCTAACGTAAGAGGCAGCCTGCTGGCTGGCCGTCCTGAGAATACCTTCCAATTGCGTGCCTTGGTTGCGCACTACAAAAACTACTGATAGAAAGACAGGATAGAACGCCATATTCACAATTCTCCGAACCCGGGCATGGTTATTACGCGATGAACCGCCCATTATACTTGGGCGCCAGAGCAAGCGTCACCCTTTATGTTCCCCGTCCGTACCATACCGCCGCCGTCTGGCGCTCCCTGTGAGCCTCGGGAAGGGGAGCCAGCAACTTGCGCCTGCCAAGGAACGCACCCGGCAAGTTTCCGAGCACGGAGTGCATGATAAGATCACGCACCCAAAAAAATTAACTCAACGACAAAACTCACGGGGCAAAATGATCGAAAAAATCAACAAGAGCCGCGATTTATTCATCCGGCTGTTAGCGGCTGGAGCGATCCTTTCGTCCGTGGCATTGATCGTTGCGCATTCACTTGCTTCGTCGATTAACATTCCGACATTCCATCTGGATGGTGCTTTTCAAACAGCCAGCGGCATGTTCCGGCTCGACGCCGGACAGTTGCCGGGGCGGAACTTCTTCCCCTATCTGGGTATTGGCCCCTTATTGCTGATTTTCCCCTTCTTTAAAATGGCGGGGGGCACCCTGGCTGCCAGCGTCTTTGCGGCCAAGTTCACTACATTGAGTCTCGGCTGGATTGCGACTTCGGTCATTTTTCACCTAATCTTCCGTGCGTCGAAGCTATGCTCGCTGGCAGCAGGCGCCGCGCTATTTGCGCTTTTATCGTTAATACCTGAGGCATCTCACTTATTCGATATTTTCAACTTTGCCCGCGAACCGGGTAATTCACTGCGGCCCATCCGGTCTGGCGCGCCCTATTTGGCAGGGATATGTTTGTATTTATTACTTAAACAGCAACAAGGGAAGTGGCGTGACATACTGGCAGGCCTGCTCGTGGGAGTCAGCTTGCTGTGGTCGAACGATTATGCGATTTCGATGGCTTTGTTAATCGCAGTCTTTTTCCTGGGGGTCTGCTATCTCAAGGAAAGGCCGACCTGGAAAAAAAGCATGGCAGTCATCGTCATCACAGCTATTTCTTCCTGGGCGGCCATGCTGCTGCTGATCACAGGCGGCCATCCCCTGGAATTCATAAAATACAATTTCGTGGACGTCGCCAATGACCAATGGTGGTATTTTTCCTCCTATCAGCCGTCAAAGCGGATATTCGAGGCCAGCCAGGTCACAAGAATTATTTCAGAGAAAAATGATTTTCCCCTTGGGGTATTAGCAGTCGTTTTGCTCTGCGTGATCAAAACCCGGAGGATTGAATTTGCCCTGCTAGCCTGGATCGGCATATCACTGTTTGCCGGTGGTGCCGTAGCATCATTAGGCGGACAACTTGGCAAGTACTTCGGCGGCTTCTACTATTGGGGGGCGGTGACGGCCATCCTGCTTGCGGCCAAAGCACTTCAGATTCTTGCATCGCGAACGATACAAATCTCGCCGGGTATCGCACATTCAATCGAGCTATGCCTGCTCACTATTACATTTGGTGCATTGTTTGCTGGCGCTGCTAAACAGTGGATGAATTACCAGCAAGCGTCGGAAATCGCTGAAAGTGATTCAGGCCGGTTTTATGTCCCGGAATTTGGCGGATTTCTTGCCACAGGATGGAAGGACTATATCAACTATGCCCGCAGCCACCGGGACAGCAAAATAATCGAGGAATACTGGGGAATCTTGAGCTCTCTTAACAGGAGCTTCCCATCCTGGCCGGTCGATGCCGCCATTCATGCTCTGGGAGAGGTTCGACAAACTGCCCAGTCCAAGCTTGCCAATGCCGATTTGCTTGTTACCACCCGTTTCAGCACCGAAGAATCTTGGCAGCAATGGAGCCTGAGCCAGAATTTCTGGTTCTACGAGGAAGTTTTATCCCGCTGGGAACCGGATTACGTGTCACCAACCACCATTGTATGGCGCAAAGCCAGCAAAGAGCGCGCATACAGCGCTGTCGGCTGCGATGTGGCGAAGGATGGCGGCGGCTTTACGCTCGCCTCTGATGCGAACGGCTTTTATGCAATCACCGTAAATTACTCGGCATCGGGAGCTGGGCGGTATTTGCTGATGCAAAAGAATAATATCTCGGCCATTGGCGATGGATATGTTTCGCTACCGATTAATGGATCGACTGCGTCAATTCCTGTACTCAAGACTCCAGAATCCGGTAGCTTTTTTGATATCAAGGTGGTGGGAAACAGCAAAGTTTCTGCATCAATCAAATCCTGCTCCGCCAAGCAGATTACTTACCAGAATGACGAAACTCTTCATGCGCCCTGGAGCTTCTATCTGACGGACGATAACTGGGATCACGGAGTGGCGCGCAGATGGGCAGGCTTCATAGTCCCCAATATTGAGTTGTATGTCCGGGATTTCGTGGTCGGCAACTACGTCAAGCTGGAAAACGGCGACACGCGGAAAGTCGTCGACGTCAAGCCTGCAGGCAAGTACCTGAACGTATATGTCGAGGGCGAGATCCTGATTCCTGGACGAGCTGGTGTGCCCTCCAATTACGTGATAGTGGCTCGCCAGCAAGCCAACGCGAAAATATAGCAATCGCCCAGGTTCACCTCGCAGCAGCGGTTGCAGCAACGCGCTTGGCCTGGTGCCATGGCAGGACTACAGCCGCGAGTATGGCCCGTGCCTGGCCGGCCGGGACCCGCATTCTCAAGGGGAAAAGGGATGCCAGTCCTAGGAGCTCGGCGTGCAGCTGTCGCTCGGCAACACGGACAAGGAAGGTTTGCTGCCCCTTCCCTCATGTGAAATCACCAGCTGATGGACAAGGGTTGCGCACTTGGTCAGCGCGACCATCGCGCAAACAACGCCCAAAAGCACGGTCGGCAAATCCCACAGAACTGCATTGATGTGTGGATGCACAAATGCGTGTCCCTTCGCTGCGATGACCCATGACATTGGCGAGAGGATGCTCACGATGAAAACTGCTCCAAGCGCCCTGTGCTTACCTTTCTCTGCCGTCAACAGGATGGCAAAGACTGCGAGAACGGCCAGTGTTACATAGAATGGCTGAGTCACCCCGGCGATGATTGGCTGGAAAAGTCTTCCAAAATACAATCCAACTACCTCAAACAGGGATGCCCCGTTACCCAGCGACTCTTGCACTGCCCCTCCTGACGCATAAGTCCTGCGCGTAACGTCAGATGCTATGGCTTGAATACCTGATGATATTGATCCTGCGCGCAAATAGGCATGCGCCAGCAATACGGCACCAAATGCCGCGCATCCAGAAATACCAATTTTGAAGATTGTTCTGATGGCATCCATCGCTGGCAAACGATCGCGGACCCAGAAATATACGATGGGCAAAAACGACGTGATCATAATTGACGGCAAATATTCGTAGCCGCAGGCGCATTTCAATGCCATAACTGCGAAGCAGGCAGCACAGGCCTTGCGCCCAAATCGATCAGATAGTGTTTCGAGCTGGCTTTGAGATGCCAGGCAAAGCACCAGCACAGCCGGCAGGAACCAGGTCCACGCCATCCAGTACAGATTTCCGGCGGCATTGACAAGCCACGGTGAAAACAGGGCAGCTATGCAGAGAGACGTTGCCGCAATAATTCCAAACTCAAATGCAATGAAATAGCCGACCACCGCGATGCAAAGGGATAACAACGCAATATTGAATCCGCGATAGAAATGTACGTCATGCTTCTTGAAAATTCGGTACAGGCCGCCGAATACAAACCCTGGGCCACCGATTTGGCTGTCATATCGAATGAAGTCGCCGGCGGGCGGGCGGCTGTCAGGCGCAAACGCACTGCTGAATGCGTTTTGGATGGGCCCATCGACGCGAACAGTGACGTAAGAATTGCTGATCGACGCTTCCACGACGGCGCGGACAGATCCATCGGGAAATTCCAACCGCTCCCCTGGCATGTACCGGCGAATATTCCAGTACGACGTGGGAACGATGAACGATGGTGAAAAACGCGAAAGCCCTCGCTCCCAATTCGGATCAGTCAGTTCAGCAAGATTGCTGCGAACAACTTGAGTGATGGACCCATCCCGGAATCGATCTCGGCAAGCCTTTTTCGGAAGGTAGACGCCTAGCCCAAGCCTGTCACGCCAACCCACCGCTTGCGTGTGCAGCATCGAGCACTCGACAATCTCTTCGGAAAAGTCATCGAAGCGGTCTCGATTGATGATCAGGAATGGATCGAAAAAAAATGAGAGAAAGCAGGTTGCGAAAACAGCGACCGCCAGAAGGAATGAGTTATTTGACAGTTTCGGCATCGTAATCCACGACTTGGGTTCAATCGCCGCGGTGACCAGGCCGCTCTGAAGAGGTCGATTATAAGCAGGAACCTGGCATCCCGGTCGATTGTTTAAATGCCGGCAGCATCGCATGCTGCCGGCTTGCGGCTGATTGATTGGCGCAGGGCTCAGTAGTCGCGAACCGTCAGTTTGTGGTGACGCGAACTGCCCCAGGCGTCGAAGTTCTTAACCTGGCCGAGCAACTGCTGCGCTTTCTTGCCCGGATCGGTCAGCAATTCAATCAATGGCCAGGCCGTCTGCAACGGGGTGGCGCGCACGTCGAGGCGGCGGCGCTGCGGCAAATAGTGCGCTGCGAACGCTTGCACGCCATCGCAAACCTCTTGTGCGATGGCCGACAGCTCGCCGGTGTCGCCGCGTCCGGCATCGAACACCGCTTCGACCCCGTTGGCACCATCCTGAAGGCCAATCACGGAGCGATGCGGCGCCGAGAAGAACAGCTCGGCTGTGACGCGGTTGGCGTAGACGCTGGCCACCGTTGCCGCCGACGTGCTGGCCTCATTGACCAGTGCTGCCATGCGCTGCGAACCTGCACGGCGCTGGCGTTCGGGCGTATCGGCCAGGCAGAAGTAATAACCGAATACGTCCAGTTGCATCAGCGGCTTGAGCGCCATCTCAAACGCTTCCTGGCTGGTCCCGCTCCAGCCAACGTCAACCAGGGCAACCCGGCTGCCATCCTTCAGCCCGATCTGGCGCAGGTAGCGGTACAAGGCGCTGCGGTTGCGCTGGCATACCTTGAGGATCTCCCAGCGGTAAGCGTACAGGAAGCTGGCCAGCCGCGGGTGCAGGGACGGTGAAATGCGCACATCGTCGCCGAGGCCCAGGTCGGCCATCGCCTGCGGCGCGGGCGGCGTCACGCCGATGCGCTCGAGGACTTCGTGCGGTGCCAGGCCATCGCTGCCCGACAGCAGGAAAGGCAGGAATTCGTTGAAATTGTCGGCACGGATCGCCGCCAGCGTGTAGGCGGTGCGCGAGCCGAGGAAGTAACAGTAAGGCGGCAAGGCGCAAGCAGGATCGGCGCGCGCAATGCGCTCCATCGTATAGCCGTCGCGCGACAGGAACAGGACATGCTCGACGCCGTCGGCGCGGGCACGTTCGCCGATCCAGTCGAGGAAACCGAGGTTGGCTGGCCCGCCATAGGTATAGCCCAGCTCGGCAAACGAGTCAGCCGCAATGTCGCGCGCGCGCGTGCGCAGCAAGCCCTGCCCCAAGGACAGCGCGAGCGATGCCGCCTTCCTGGTCCCGTCGCCGGCCGGCTTCGCGGCGCGGTAATGGAAAGCCATCAGGCCCTTGTCGCGTGGACGCGTGACGTCGGCAAGCTCATTGTCGCCGATGTGCAAGATTGCGCTGGCGTCAAGGCCCAATTGTGCCGCCACCGCGTCGAACAGCTCCCCAGCGTCGCGCTTGGTGGCATTGCGGTCGGCGGAAATGAACAATGGCAGATGATCCCAGCCATGCGGCCGCAGCGCCGCGACAAAGAATTCGGCCGACAAATACATATCGGAAGTGATCACCACCGGCTTGCCGGAGGCCAGCACGGCCGCGAACACTTGCGCCAGTTCCGGGTTCGGTTCCACCAGCGCCAGCTCGAGCTCATATTCGGCCTGCATCAGCTCGACGCCCGGCACGCCGCTCTCGGGCCAGCAGGCATAGATGTCGTGCAGGGTGATTTCCTTGCGCCCTGCCGCAGCCATGCGCCGGAACGCTTCGGTCTGGGCGGCGCGGCGGCGTGCGCGGAAATCAGGAATCCCAAAGCGGGCGCCCAGGATATCGAACGCGTCTTCGGGGTGAGACAAGGGACGGATGAACAGGGTGTCGAAGAAATCAAAGGAAACGGCGCTGGCGCGTGCCAGCAATGCCTCCAGCTCTTCGGACTGGAAATGGGCCTGCGCTGTGGCCGGCGCCAATGAAACAGGGGCAGGAGCGTTCATCAGCATGGCACCTCGAAATTGACACCGCAGGGGTGAAGATTGGGATTGTGGAACGGGTCGCGCTGGAAATACGCCGGGTGCGCCTCGTAGAGGCGATGCCGCTCGCGTGTCAGGCGCGCCAGCTTGACCGGGTCGATATGGTCGACGCCGCGGCTGATCGACTCGTGGTGGATCAGGGTGACCGCCGGAACGACAACGTTATACAGCCCGGCAGCCGCGCTACGGAAGCACAGCTCGACGTCGTTGTAGGCAATCGGGAAGCTCTCGTCGAACTGGCCCAGCGCGCGGTATTTGTCGGCGGCCATCATCAGGCAGGCGCCGGTGACGGCCAGCCAGTTATATTCCAGCAGGTTGCGCATATAGTAGCCAGGCGCCTCGGCCGGCTGGCGCAGGAAGGCATGGCCGGGGCCGTCGGCCAGGTTCAACACGCCCGCGTGCTGTACTTCGCGCGCCCCGGGATAGAGCAGCTTGGCGCCCACCGCGCCAATGTGCGGCAGCTGCGCATAGCCGCCCATGCGTTCGAGCCAGTCGGCGCACAGCACTTCGGTATCGTCGTTCAGGAACAGCAGCAGCTCGCCCCTGGACCTGGCCACGCCGATATTGTTCAGCTCGGAGAAGTTGAATGGCGCGTCGTGCCGCAGCACCTGCGCCTGGCCTGCCAGCTGCACCTGCTCCAGGTAAGCCAGGGTGGCCGCGTCAACCGAGCCATTGTCCAGCACGATGATTTCGAAATTGCGGTAGCTGCTCTTTTCATGGATCGACTCGATGCAGCGACGCAGCACCGCACCATTGTCGCGGCTAGGGATAATGATCGAAACCAGGGGCGTGCCGCGCAGGTGGTAATTGACGCGGAAGAAGCCCGGCATCTGGGTCACGGCTTCGACGCTGCCGGCATGGCCGCGCCGTTCCAGCGCGTCGGCGCGCACCCGGCGCGATGCTTCCAGCACATACGGCTTGGCGCCGATATCGGCCGCCACCGACGCAGGAATAATGCGCCAGTGGTACAGCACTTTCGGGACATGGCTAATGCGGCTGGTGTGTTCCGCTACGCGCAGCACGAAATCCCAGTCCTGGCAGCCGTCGTACTGCGAGCGCAGGCCGCCGACCTGTTCCAGCAGCCTGCGGCGCACGCAGGACACGTGGCAGGTAAACATGGTGCTCATCATCGTGTCCGGTGACCAGTCCGGCTTGAAATGCGGCTGGACATACCGGCCCTGCTCGTCGAGCTTGTCTTCGTCGCTGTAGACGAAGTCCGGTTGCTCGTCGTCGATGCACAAGGCCAATTCGTACAAGCAGTCAACAGTCAGCGTATCGTCGTGGTCCATGAACACGATGAAATCGCCCTGGGCCGCGGCCAGGCCGGCATTGGTGGCGCCGGCAATCCCCTGGTTCTTCTCCAGGCGCAGCAACTTGATTTGCTGATGGTCGATCGCAGACAGCGCGGCCCGGGTTTCGGCGCTGGGGCTGGCATCGTCAACCAGGATCAGCTCCCAGTGCGGATACCATTGCCCTTGCACTGACGAAAGCACGTCGGCCAATAGCTGCGGCGTCGTATTGTAGACCGGCACGACGATGGAAAAGCGCGGCGCGGCAGCCATCGCGGCCAGGCGTTCGGCCAGGTCGACAGGACGCTGGGGTTCAATATAGGTATAGCCCGGGCTGGCCGGCTCCAGCGCATAGCGGCCATCCTGCCCCCGCACCAGGGCGGCCGGCGTCAGCGAAAACCCGAGCGCGGCAGCAGTGCCAGCGGCACCCGCCTGGGCGGCGGCGCGCTGGTGCTGCTGGCGCAGCCGGGTCACCAGGCCACGCAGTCCTTCGCGCCGCCACACTTTCAGGGCGCGCGCCGCCAGGCTTGGCAGCGATTCCTGGCGCAGCAAGCGCAGCAGGACCGTGCGCGCGGCCGCGACTTTGCGCCAGAACGCCGCACCGCCGGTCAGGGTGCGCGCCGCCGTGCCCAGCCAGCGCAGCGGCGCACTGCAGCGCCAACTGGTCGAGTGATAGATCGCTTGGATGGCCTGCTTCAACGCTGCAATTTCAAGCTCGCGTTCACGCAGGGCCTGCTGCAGGCGCTGCACCTCGCTGCCGCGCTCGGCGGCAGCAATGACCAGGCTGTCCATCAATTCCGTGTAGTCGGTCGGGCGGCCTTCCTTGCGCCCCACCTTGTCGTAATGCTCCCGGCCTGAAGCAAACTGCTTGCTGCGCACGGCGGCGGCAACGTCCGGGTTGATCTTCAAGTACAAACTTTCATTGAATTCGGAATTCATGGTTACCACTTAAAAGGACGGGCGCGCAAAGAGCGTTACACGCGCTGGCAGCCGGGCATCGCCCCTGCTCCAGCGCGCCGCATGATTGCAAATTATACAATTTTAGTTCTGTAAAACTAAATCAATCTTTGAGGGCGCGCCAGGTGGCCACAGCTTTGCCGTCGCGTTCAGCCAATTCCTGGCGCGCGGCGGCCAGCTGGGCATCGCGTTCGGCCAAGGCTGCGGTCAAGGCTTCCCGCTGTTCTTCATATTCGACCTGAGCCTTGCGCAGCAGGTCCAATGCCGCGTGCGCCTCTTCCATCTGGACGTCGCGCTGGGCCAGCGCCGTATTCGCCACGTGCAGGTTGCCGCTATGTTCCGCCACGACTTCATGCAAGTGGGTAATCAAGGCATCACGTTCAGCAATCTGCTGGCGCGCGGAAGCGAGCTGGCTGTGCGACTGCGCTGCCTGGAAACGCTCGAGCTGGCGCGCGCCAAGCGCGGAAAAATAGTTGCGCAGCACATGCTGCTCCGCGCAGCCGGGGCGCAGCCACGGCAGCGCAGTGGTTTCGCCGGCGCCGCCAATGCACAGGACGCCCAGCCCGTGCGAATGCACGAACTCATGGTGGGCGGCATAGCGTTGCTGCAGTTCTTCCCACAGCTTCCAGACCCCGAAACCGCGCTCGCGCACATTGATGTCATGGAACAGCACGATCGCACCCGGCGCCAACTTCGGCAGCCAGGTCTCGAAATCGTGCTTGACCGCCTCGTAGGTGTGCAGCCCGTCGATGTGCAGCAAGTCAATCGACGCATCGGAGAAATAGTTGACCGCATCGTCGAAAGTCATGCGCAGCAGGCGCGAGAAGCCGGCGTAATGGGCCTGGTTATGCAGCGACACCTGCTCGAACACATCGCCGCCGTAATTGCCCGCGTGCTCGTCCCCCTGCCAGGTATCGACCGCATAGCACTTGACGCCAATATTGTCTTCGCGTGCAGCCTGGCAAAACGCGAAGTAGGAATTGCCCGAGTGCGTGCCCAGTTCCACATACAGTGACGGACGCAACTGCTTCATCAGCCAGGCGGCAAACGGCAGGTGGCCACACCAGCCATCGGGGGCTTGCAGGGAGACCGGGGTGAAGTTCGCGGCCTGCAGCAGGCCTTCTTTAAAGTCATTCATGGACAGCCAACGTTTCAAGTTTAATATTTTGCATCGGGATGCCGATCAGCCCGCCCGCCACGCTGGTGGACTCGGATTTGAAGCTGACGGCATCATGCACCCAGTGGTGCTGCACGTGATCGTGCTGTGATCCGTTGGCAATTGCCACCGTAATCGAATACTGGCCGGCGGCCAGGCGCGGCATCTGGAACGCGAAATCTGCCGCCAGGAACTGACCGCCATCGCAAGCGACCGGCGCATCCATGCTGGTCAGCCAGGTATTGTCGCCGAACAGGTTCTGGCCCAGCTTGTCTTTCACGTAGAAACCGATGATCGGCGAATCAAGGGCGCTATGGGCCTGCGCCTCGACGCGCAGGACCACGTTTTCGCCGCCGACGATCCAGGCCAGCGGCTGCCCTTGCGCGTCGAGGAAGCGCACCGCTGTGATCTGCGCCTCGCCTTTGCCGAACGACGGCGCGTCGGGGTCGAAGGCAAAGAGCTCAAGGTCGTTGCGCAAGTTGCTGGCGTTGATGAAGTCGCGCCGCTGGTCCTGCGCTGCCGCCGCCATTCCAGTGCCGGCGGACTTGATGCGCGTTGAAGTGCTCTTGCCTTGCTGTGCCTCGTAGAACGCTTCCAGGTAGTGTTCGCACACCTCCTTCGGCGCGCCCTGCTCCAGCATGCGTCCCTGTTCAATCCAGATCGCATAGTTGCACAGGCTGCGCACTGCGGCCGTGTCGTGGCTGACAAACAGCACGGTGCCGGTCTTCATGAAATTGCGCAGGAAGCGCATGCATTTTTGCGTAAAGAAGGCATCGCCGACAGCCAGCGCCTCGTCGATCACCAGAATGTCGGCATCGACGTGGGCAATGACGGCAAAAGCCAGGCGCACCATCATGCCGCTGGAATAGGTCTTGACCGGACGGTCGACGAAATCGCCGATATCGGCAAAGGCTACAATGTCCTGGTAGCGGGCGTCGACTTCTTCTTTCCGCAGGCCCAGTACGGTGGCATTCATGTACACGTTCTCGCGTCCGGTGAACTCCGGGTTGAAGCCGGCCCCCAGTTCCAGCAGGGCGGCAACGCGGCCACGGGTCTCCACCTTGCCGCCACTTGCGTTCAGCGTGCCGCAAATCATCTGCAACAGGGTCGACTTGCCGCAGCCGTTACGACCGATAATGCCGACCGTCTGGCCTTTCCTGATTTCGAACGAGACATCATTGACTGCCCAGAACTCGCGGTAATACCGGGCGGGAGCCTGGCCAAGCGCGCGCTGAAGGCGCGGCAACACCGACTGCTTCAGGCGGTCGCGCGGTTGCTCATAGATTTGATAGCATTTGCTAAGGTTGCTGACCGCAATGGCAATTTCAGCTGGTCCCGGGGCTGGCACGCTCTGGCCCGCGTCGACGGCACGGCCCTGCGCGCCCGCTGCAGCAACGACATTAATTTCCGAATTCATGCTACCACTTACACAAAAAACATCATGGGCGCTGGCCGTCACGGGGGCGCGAACAAAGAATAATCTTCTATTTTAGCATTTCAACAGCCCGCCCAGACTCCCGGGCGATCCCAACCGTGCTAGCAGTTCCATGCCCCTGGCGGCTGGCCTGCCCGCAAATAGTGCGCGAACGGATCGGTGTTCTCTGCAACCGTTCCCTGCTGTTCGCGATAAAGCTCAGGGCGAAAGCCTGGATGCGGCATGTGCAAGTCAATGCCGCTTGCCCATGCGCGCACATAACGACGGACCTGGGCCTCCAATGTGCCGGCTTCGCCCGGCATGCTGGCCAATGCAGGTTGGAACATGCCGGATTCGACTATCGTGCGGGTGTCGGCCCGCTCTTGCTCGATGCGCTGCGCAGCGCAGAGCGCGAGCTGCTCGAGGCTTGCAATGTAGCGCTCCATGTTGAAATAGCTTGCCGCCGCCGCCTGGCTGCGCGCGGCTACGTGCCCGCGCAAGGCCGCATCGTTGGCCAGCGCCACGACCTTGCTGGCCATCATCGAGGTGTCGAGGTAGTCGGCGACGCAATATTCGCGCAACCCACTCTCGGCCAGGAAGTCTGCAATGCCGGTGGTGCGGTCGAAGCACAGTACCGGCAAGCGGCTCGCCAAGGCGTCGATGGCCACGTTCGGCAGCGGATCAAGGCGCGAAGAGAGCAACATGATGTCGGCTTCTTCGTAGGCGGTTTCAATCGCAATGGTCTCGTCGATGAAGACCAGTTGCTGCTCCAGGCCGGCGCGCCGGACCTGGTCGGCCAGATACACCGAGTACGCCACATCCTGGTCCGGCTGGTAACCCTTGCCGATCCATACGAACCGGCAATTCCCGCCTCCGGGCAAGCGCGCCACCCGCGCCGCGCATTCGATAAACAGTTCGACCCCTTTGCGCAGCTGCACAAACCCCACGCCCAGCACCAGGGTCGCATCCCTTGCCTCGGGCGGCCGCATTTGCCGACGCAAGGCATCCTGCTCGCTCGCCAGTGCCGCCTGCTCCAGCCCCGTCTCGGGCAGCCGGCAGGGCCCCTGGGGCAAGATCCGGGCACTCCGCCGCGGCAGGTCGGGATATTCAGCATACGCATTTTCCATGGTGACCTTGGCGGAAAACACTATCTCCGTCGACCAGAGCAAGGCATTGCGAAAGGCGCCGTGCGGCCGCGTATAGGAAGCGAATTCATGCACCAGACCGATGGTCGGCACAAAGGCCTCTGCCAGCGGCTCGAACATCAGCCCGGAGACAATGCTGTTGACCAATGCAAACTTGAAACGATAACGCTGGCATAGCTGCGTCACCAGGTTGCGCGCCAGCAAGTTGCTGAGGCGCGCAGCCGGCAGTAGCGCGACCGCGGCGCCTGAGCGGCGGAAGGCATCGACCAGCGGTCCATCGCCCAGCAGGACCGCCACCACGTTGTAGCGCTCAAGCAGGGATTGCACAAGGTTCAAGCCGAGGATAGGCGCGCCGGTACGCGACGCTTCGTGGCAAACGACCAGCACGGTTTCGCGGTCCGCCTGCCAGCGGCCTTCCGACAAGTCCAGCGCCGGCAAGGTATAGGCGCGCTGCTCATGCCGGCCGAAATGAAGATAATGGGCTATGCCATCAATTGCCGGGTCGGCCAGGTCAAGGTGCAATTTGCGGTAAAGCTCAGGATCAAAGTCGGCAGGCAACTGGGCCAGCGCGTCCTTTTGCGCCTGGGCCGGATCCGGCGGCGCGATCGCCCGCCCCTCGGCCGAGCCATGCTGCAGATAGTGCCGGACCGGGTCGACCCCTGCCGCCTGCAAATCGGGATGCAACTGCAAATACAGTGCGCCATCAAAGCCGGCGGGCAATTCCTCCAGCGCCAGGGTGGGCTCTTCCTCGGTCGGGGCGGGCGCCAGCTGGTATGGCCGTCCTTCGGCGCGGCCGTGCAGCAGGAAATGCTCGATCGGGTCGCTGCCGGCTGCCTGCACATCGGGGTTCAATTCCAGGTAGAGCCGGCTGTCGAAGCCTGGCGGCAAGGCCTCCTGGATCAGGTGCACCAGCAGCGGCGACTTCGCAGGCTCATCAGTGATGGCGGGAGGCGCCGCAAAGCTGCGCCCCTCATGTCGGCCGTATAGCAAATAATGCGCGGCCGGTGCAATGCCGGCCGCCCGGACATCGTGGTTCAACTCCAGATAGCGCTCGCCGTCAAAGCCGGGCGGCAAGTCGGATAGTGCCGGCGGCGCTGGTTTTGCGCGGCCAAGCAGCGTGCCAAGCCGCAACGCCGCCAGCCCCTGCACCAAGCGCTTGCTCGCCGGTTTCATCGCAGCCTAGCGCCGGACGCTCATGCGAAATGCTCCGCGTCGGCCAGCAGCTTGCCTGCCTGATCCTTGGCTGAGAGCGCCGGAGCCCCCTCGAACGGCCAGGCTATTCCGACGGTAGGGTCATTCCATGCCAGGCTGCGCTCAAATTCGGGATACCAGAAGTCAGTCGTCTTATACAGGAACTCGGCATTTTCGGACAACACCACGAAGCCGTGCGCAAAACCTTCCGGTATCCACAGCATGCGCTTGTTCTCGGCTGACAGTTCCACGCCGACATATTGGCCAAAGGTCGGCGAGCTGCGCCGCAAATCGACCGCGACATCGTATACCACGCCATGGGTCACGCGCACCAGCTTCCCCTGCGGATGCTGGATCTGGTAATGCAAGCCACGCAGCACCGTGCGCGCGGAGCGGCTATGGTTGTCCTGCACGAAGGTGACTTCACGCCCGATCGCCTGGTTGAATGCGCGCTGGTTGAAACTCTCATAGAAGAAACCGCGTTCGTCCCCAAACACCTTGGGTTCGATCAGCACAACATCGGGAATGCTCATGCGGGTGGCGTTCATCAATACACCTTTTCTTGCAAAATGCGCAACAAGTACTGGCCGTAGCCATTCTTGGCCAGCGGGCGCGCGAGTTTTTCCAGTTGCGCGGCATCGATCCAGTCCTGGCGGAAGGAGATTTCCTCAGGGCAGGCGACTTTCAGGCCTTGGCGATTCTCCAGCGTCGCGATGAACTGGCCGGCCTCCAGCAGCGATTCGTGGGTGCCGGTGTCAAGCCAGGCATAGCCGCGGCCCATGATTTCGACATTGAGCTTGCCCTGTTCGAGGTACAGGCGGTTCAGGTCGGTAATTTCCAGTTCGCCACGTGCTGACGGCTTCAGGCTCTTGGCCAGCTCAGCGACTTGATTATCGTAGAAATACAGGCCTGTCACCGCATAGTTCGATTTGGGCTTGGCGGGCTTTTCTTCCAGCGACAGCACGCGCCGCTGGGCGTCGAACTCGGCCACGCCATAACGTTCCGGGTCCTGCACATGGTACGCGAAGACGCTGGCGCCTTCAGTACGGGCCATGGCATTGCCCAGCAGGTCCTGGAACTCGTGGCCATAGAAGATGTTATCTCCCAGCACCAGCGCCGACTGATTGTCGCCAATAAAGCGCTCACCGATGATAAAGGCCTGGGCCAGACCGTCCGGCGATTCCTGTACCGCATACTCGAGGTTCAAGCCCCATTGCTCGCCATTGCCAAGCAACTGCTGGAAGCGCGGCGTATCCTGCGGCGTTGAAATGATCAAGATATCGCGGATTCCGGCAAGCATCAGGGTGCTGAGCGGATAGTAAATCATCGGTTTGTCGAACACCGGCAGCAGTTGCTTGCTGATTGCCAAGGTGGCTGGATGGAGGCGAGTGCCGGAGCCGCCGGCGAGGATAATGCCTTTGCGTTTCATACGGTTTTCCGTTCAGGAGATTTGTTCAATGAGGCGGTCGACATGGATCTTCCAGTCTGGCAGCTGCAGGCCGAGGGCGGCGGCAAGCTTGCCGGTGTCAAGCCTTGAATTTTTCGGCCGCGCGGCCGGCAGCGGATAAGCTTCGGTCGGTATTGGATGGATCTGTGCCGGTTCAACCTTGAATGCGGCACCGCGCGCCTTGGCGCTTGCGATCGCGTAGCTGGCCAGGCCGTGCCAGCTGGTAGCGCCCGAGGCGGCAAGGTGGTAGATGCCGCCAGCCAGTTCGCCGCGGCGGTAGGCGGCCAGAGCCAGGGCAGTGACGTCGGCTATCAGCTCGGCCGAGGTCGGGGCGCCAACTTGGTCAGCGACTACATTCAGGCTATCGCGTTCGCCGGCCAGGCGCAGCATGGTCTTGATGAAGTTGCCGCCATGGGCAGAGAACACCCAGCTCGTACGGAACACCAGCGCCTTGCAGCCGCTGGCAAGGATCGCTTCTTCGCCGGCGCGCTTGCTGCGGCCATAGGCGCTTTGCGGTGCGGTGGCATCGTCTTCCACATAAGGCTGTGCCTTCGTGCCGTCGAACACGTAGTCGGTCGAGTAATGCATCAGCAAGGCGCCATTGTCACGCGCATATTCGGCCATCGCACCAACCGCAACGGCATTGACAGCCATGGCCCCGGCTTCGTCAGCTTCGGCGCGGTCGACCGCAGTGTAGGCCGAAGCGTTGACAATCACGTCGGCAGCCTGGCTTGCCAATACCCGCTTTACTGCAGCGAGATCACCCAGGTCCAGGCCGTCACGGCCCAGCGCCACCAGTTCGCCTAGCGGCAGCAGGGTACGCTGCAGTTCGCGGCCGACCTGGCCGTTCTTACCGATCAGCAGGATTTTCATGCGTATTGCTTCTCAACCCAGTTGCGGTAGTTGCCGCTGGTGACGTTCTGGACCCAGCCCGTATTGTCCAGGTACCACTGCACCGTCTTGCGGATGCCGGTCTCAAAGGTTTCGGCCGGCTTCCAGCCCAGCTCGCGCTCCAGCTTGCTGGCATCGATCGCATAGCGCTTGTCGTGGCCGGGACGGTCCTTGACGAAGGTAATCTGCGTCTTGTACGACTGCCCATCGGCGCGCGGCTTCAACTGGTCAAGGATTTCGCACAGGGTGTGAACTACCTCCAGGTTGGCTTTCTCATTCCAGCCGCCGACATTGTAGGTTTCGCCCAGCGCGCCGGCTTCCAGCACGCGGCGGATGGCGCTGCAGTGGTCCTTGACGTAGAGCCAGTCGCGGATCTGCTGGCCGTCGCCGTATATCGGCAGCGCCTTGCCAGCCAGTGCGTTGTGGATCACCAGCGGAATCAGTTTTTCCGGGAAGTGGTATGGCCCGTAGTTGTTCGAGCAGTTCGTGGTCAGCACTGGCAAGCCGTAGGTATGGTGGTAGGCCCGCACCAGATGGTCGCTGGCTGCCTTGCTGGCCGAATACGGGCTGTTCGGCTCGTAACGATTGGTTTCCGTAAAGGCAGGATCGTCCTTGCCCAGCGAGCCGTACACTTCGTCCGTCGAAACGTGCAGGAAACGGAAATTGGTCTTTTCCTCGCCGTCCAGACCGCTCCAATAGGCGCGCACGGCCTCCAGCAGGTGGAAAGTGCCGACAATATTAGTCTGGATGAAAGCTTCTGGGCCGTGAATCGAGCGGTCGACGTGGCTTTCGGCAGCAAAATTCACCACCGCACGCGGCTTATGCTCGGCCAGCAGGCGCGCCACCAGGGCGCTGTCACCGATGTCACCTTTTACGAAGACATGGCGTGCATCGCCTTCAAGCGATGCCAGCGTTTCGCGGTTGCCTGCGTAAGTCAGGATGTCCAGGTTGACCAGGGATTCATCCGATTGTTTCACCCAGTCCAGCACAAAATTGGCCCCGATAAAGCCTGCACCACCCGTTACTAAGATCATCGTGACTTCCTCTAAAACAAGTTATCAATAAACTTCTACCACTCAGGTAAATGTTGATTTTACCGCATCTGAACAGGGCTAACGCCTCGGTTTCGATTCATCCACAACAACTGAAACACAAGTTACATTCGGCCCCGGCTGGCTATTCAGGCCTGGCCACGCGCCGCATCAGGACGCGCAGATACACTGTGGAGCGGAAGAATTTCGCGGCACTTTGCACATGCCACCACATGAAACGCAACTGCCGGTGGCTGTCGCGCTGGGCCTGATGAATTACACGAGCGCGCTTGCATACCACGATATGGCAGCCTGCCAGGCGTGCACGGGCCCCAAATTCGACATCCTCAAAGTACAGGAAATAGTCATCATTGAAGCCGCCCAGCTGTTGATAGATCGCGCGCGGCACCATCACGAACATGCCCGCGACCCAGTCCGGCTGCAGGGTGTCGCTGTCCTGCCGCAGGGCGTCCGGCAGGATCGGGCGCCCCAGCAAACGGCAGACCAGGCGCTTGAAAAGGCCGTACGGTGTCGGGAAATTGCGCGCGCTGTCCTCGACCTGGCCGTCGGCATCGACAATCACCGGGGCACAGATATTGAGACTGTCCCGCTGAGCCAACTCCAGCAGCGGGCCGAAGGGGTCTTCCGGCAACTCGATATCGGGATTAAGGATGACGAAATAGTCGCCTGCGCTTTCAAGGAAGGCCGCGTTGTGGTTGGCGCCAAAACCCTTGGGCGTCGGATTCTGAATCAGCCGTACCGGGTAAGGCAGGGTCGCCAGCAGCGCCGGCTCCGGCTCCGGAACATTCAGCGTCAGGATGACTTCAAAATCGCTCCGATCCAACCGCGCCAGGTGCTGCAACAGGATCGCCACATGGGCATGGTGACCGTGACTGACGATCGAGAGGGTTAATTTCTTATGCATATATTCAGCGTACCCGGCCGGCGCGGGGACGCCGGCTGGCGCCCTGTCCGGGCACTAGCGGGTTTTCATGCCAGTATTGTTCAACCGGCAGCGACCGGGTTTTGCTTGCGCCATTCCAGCCAGGCGGAAAACTCGGCACCGATTTCATCGTGGTGCGCCCCCAGATCGACAGTGGCTTGCAAAAAGCCTAGTTTACTGCCGCAGTCATAACGCGCGCCTTTATAACGATAGGCAAATACCTTTTCGCGGCGCAAAAGATTGGCAATGCCGTCGGTCAGCTGGATTTCGCCGCCAACGCCGCGCGGAAGATTCTCCAGCTCCTTGAAAATCCCTGGCGTCAAGATATAGCGCCCGGCAACTGCGAGCGTGCTTGGCGCCGTCTCTGGAGTTGGCTTTTCCACAATCCCAGTCACATTCACGATGTCTTGCGCGACGTCTTCGGCACTCACGATCCCGTAGCGCTTGGTGTCTTCCCGCGGTACGTTTTGTACGGCGAGGATGCTTGCCCGCCATTCGCCAAACTGTTCAACCATCTGCGCCATGATCGAAGGCTTGCCGACCATCAGATCGTCGGCAAGGAGCACCGCAAACGGCTCATGGCCGACGAGTTCCTTGGCGCACAAGACAGCGTGGCCGAGTCCCAAGGCGCGGGGCTGGCGCACGTAAGTGCACACCATATCCTCCGGCGCGATGCTGCGCGCCGTATTCAGCAGCTCGGTTTTGCCCGCCAGCTCAAGCTCGTTTTCCAACTCGTAGGCCGTGTCAAAGTGGTCTTCCACGCTGCGTTTGGTACGGCCAGTCACAAAAATCATGTGACGAATCCCGGCGGCGTAGGCCTCCTCCACGGCATACTGGATCAGCGGCTTGTCGACGACCGGCAACATTTCCTTGGCAGATGCCTTGGTAGCGGGAAGAAAGCGGGTTCCCAGCCCCGCAATTGGAAAGACAGCTTTTTTGATTTGATTCATTACTGGTACCTAATAATCAATTGCTAGCAGGCATTAAAATTGGGCAATATTCTAACATTGAGAAACCTGCCCCTGATAAAGCACGGCGATTCATCCGTCTTATACGTATCCATTCGGATTTTTCTTTTGCCAGTTCCAGTGATCGCGGCACATGATCTCGAGGCCACGCTGGGCCTTCCAGCCCAGTTCGCGCGCCGCGCGGGACGGGTCGGCGTAGCACGCTGCGACATCCCCTGCCCGCCGCGGAGAAATGCGATACGGAATGGCTTGACCGCTGGCATGCTCGAATGCCTGGACCACCTGCAGGACGCTGTAACCATTCCCGGTGCCGAGGTTGATTTCTGAACACTGGGGGGCATCGAGGCGCTGCAAGGCTTTCAAGTGTCCGCCGGCCAGGTCGACCACATGAATGTAGTCACGCACGCCAGTGCCGTCGCTGGTCGGGTAGTCATTGCCCCAGACATTCAGGTATTCGCGCCGGCCGACTGCCACCTGCGCCACGAAAGGCATCAGGTTATTGGGAACGCCCTGCGGGTTCTCGCCAATCAGCCCGCTTTCATGGGCGCCGACCGGGTTAAAGTAACGCAGGATCGCAATGCGCCAGCCTGGGTCGGCGCGGTACACGTCGCGCAGCATGTCTTCAATGAACAGCTTGCTGCGGCCATAGGGATTGGTGGCCGACAGCGGATGGTCCTCGGTCAACGGCAGGCGCTGGGGCTCCCCATAGACGGTCGCCGAGGAACTGAAGACCAGGGTGCGAACACCGCAAGCCTGCATTGCGCCCAGCAGGCGATGGGTGCCGATGATATTGCAGTCGTAGTAGGCAAGCGGCTGCTCGACCGACTCGCCGACTGCCTTCAGGCCGGCAAAATGTATGACGGCCTGACACTGGTGGCCCCGCAGGGCTTGCTCAATGGCGGCCTGGTCGCGGATATCGCCCTCGACCAGGATGGGCCGCTGTCCGGTAATGCGTTCGATGCGGGCCAGCGATTCAGGGTGGCTATTGCTGAAATTATCGAATACGACAATGGTATGTCCCGCTGCCAGCAGTTCCACGCAGGTATGGGATCCAATATAGCCGGCACCGCCTGTTACGAGAATATTCATCAGACTATCGTCGCCTTCCTGCCGGGCGGCTGATACCAGGCCGCCAGGTCAAAATTTCCGAAAGATAACAGCAGCAAACAGGGCGATATTGCCGAGCCGCGTTTGCCGGCTGACGCCGCTGCGCCAGAGATGGACCAGGCGTGAAATGAAGCCCTTTTCCCGCGCCTTGGCGAAATGGTTCAGTATTTCCCTATTGTCAGGCGTTAGCTGGTCTTCCAGCATGCGCAATGCAGCGATATTGTTTTCATTCCAAGTCCTGTGTTGCCCCTGCCACAGTTTGCGCATGCGCTGCCAGCGCGCCGCCCAGCTTGAATTCATCCCGACCAGGTTTCCACCATGCTGCCGGTAACGCAGCGTAGGCGTCGGGTCGAAGAAAATCGTCCCGCCACACGCGCTCACGGCCAGATAGGCCCACCAGTCGTGGTACACCACCGCCAGCTGCGGCCCTGCTTTCTGGAGCAAGGTGCGGGCCGCATTGTTGAATACCATGGTATTACCGCCGGCAATGCTCTGCACCAAGGCATTGGCAAAGCGCGGATTGCCGAACGGGGCCGAAAAGCCGATTTCCCGGTTGTTCGAATCCACCAGCCTGGTACGCGCGCAATACAAGGCAGGAACGCCAGCCGGCACGCCCTCCAGCCATTGCAGGGCGCGCTCGAGTTTATCGGCATCCCAGATATCGTCCTGGTCCGAATACGCGTAATACTCTGCCTGGATGCCGGCATTGCAAGTCAACGCCAGGAAATTGGCGACAAACCCCTTGCCAGGACCGGCCTGGATCGACAGGCGGCCGGCAGGCCACTGCGCCTTGAATCCTTCCAGTATCTTCAGGGTATCGTCCGTCGAGCCATCATCCGAGGCCCACACTTCCCAATTGGAATAAGTCTGGGCGGCAAAGGAATCAAGCTGCTCCGCCAGATACTGCTGGCCACGGAAGGTCCCCAAGAGGATAGCTACTTTTGGACCCAAGTGCTCCATGCTCAGCGGCGCACCAACATCTTTAACACACAGTTGGTTCACCAACCCTCCTCTATTCTTTACAGCGCGAGCCGATCACGATGCATCAGCCGGCAAGGCCGCTATGATAACCCAGCAAGGCAGCCCGGGCCCGCCATCTTGGCATTTTGTCATGACAACCCTGGCTTTGCCCGGCCTCCAGGCTGGCCGGCCAGTCAGTCCGCCGCGGCCTTGCGCGCGGCTTTCGCCGCATACATGGCCTGGTCGGCATGGCGCATGAGCTGGTCGATGACGTCCCCATGTTCGGGATACAGGGCAATGCCGATGCTGGCGTGTGGCTGCAGGGTGCGGCCGGCCAGCACCAGGGGCGTGGCAATCACTTGCCGGATCTTGCTGGCCAGGGCTTCCGCCTGCGCATGGCCGGCCACGTTTTCCAGCAGGGCGACAAATTCGTCGCCGCCGATGCGCGCCACCGTATCGGATTCACGCACGCAGGACGTGATGCGGCGGGCAATGGCATGCAAGAGCTGGTCGCCCACCACATGGCCATGCTGGTCGTTGACCTGCTTGAAGTCGTCGAGGTCGATGAACAGCAGCGCACCGCGCGACTGGCCGCGCCGGCAGCGCGCAATGGCGGACAGGATGCGGTCCTGGAACAGGCGCCGGTTCGGCAGGCCGGTCAGCTCGTCGTAGCGCGCGGCGTGGGCCAGGTCGGCATGCAGCGCCAGCCTTTCGATGACGGCGCCGGCCTGGCCGGCAGTAAATTCCAGCAGATCGATTTCCCTCGCCGACAGCGCGCCGTGCTGGCCCAAGTCGAGCCGCAATTCGCCGAACGCGATGCCGGAACCCGACAAGGTGACGTGGTGCCAGCCTGTCGCGTCGAGCCGCGCGGCCCGTTCCGGCGTGCTGGCATAGGCCAGCCGCTCGCCCGGCTGCAACACGGCCACCATGCCGCGCAAGGGCAGCAAGCCTTGCAGGATCTGGTCGAAGCTGCGGAACAGTTCGGGCAGGCTGTCGGCGCCATGGGCGGCCGTGGCCAGCGCCAGCATGCCGGCCTGGCGCTGCTCGGCAAGCTTGCGCTCGCTGATCTCGCGCGCCACGCCGATGCGCAAGCGGTCTTCGGGCGACCAGCGCGCGGTCCACATGATGTGGGCCACGCTGCCATCCTTGCGCAGGTAGCGGTTCTCGAAGCCGAGGCCTGGACGGCCGTTCAGCACATGTCCCATTTCAGCCACGGTCCTGTCCTTGTCATCCGGATGGATGAAGTCGAGGATGATGCGGCCGATCATTTCTTCCGGCGCGTAGCCGAAGATCGCTCGGCAGGCCGGGTTGACGAACACGATGCGTCCGCCCTCGTCCACCATGAAGACGGCGTCCAGTAACAGCTCCGGCAGGCGCGCTAAAGCATCGGTCATCCAACGAGGATACCGCAAAACAAGCCATGGACAAGTTTATCGGCAAGCCTGCTTCAGGTAAGCGATCAGGTCGGCGCGCTCGGCGTCGTCCTTGACGCCTGCATAGCCCATGCTCGTGCCGGGCACGGTCTTCAGCGGATCGGCCAGGAACAGGTTGAGTGTCTGCTCGTTCCAGACGATGCGCGAGCGCCGCATCGCCTGCGAATACGGGAATCCTGCAAGGCTGCCGGCGCGGCGGCCGAACAGGCCGCAATGGCGCGGCCCGGTGCGGTCGTAGGCCAGCGCGTGGCAAGCGAGGCAGCGCTCGTAGACCACCTTGCCAGCGGCCACGCTGGCAGCCGGCGCGGCCTGCGTGGTGGCGCTGCACGCTGCCAGCGCCAGTGCGGCAAGCGGGGTTTTCATGACATGAAGGCCGACGGCACCGGCGCTTCGCCGAGGGCGTTGCGCAGCACCGCCCAGTGCATCGCCTCGTCGCCGAGGATGCTGGCGGCCGCCTTGGCCAGCTCGCGGTTGCCGAACAGCGGCACGGCGCCCAGGTAGGCGCTGACGGCGCCCTTCTCCAGTGCCGCGGCAAAGCGCAGCACGTCCGTCTGCGATGTCAGGTTCTCGGTCGGGAAGGCATATTTCGCCTTGGCGCTAACGGCCTTGCCTCCCAGCTTG
Organism: Pseudoduganella sp. R-34; assembly: GCF_049904655.1. Classification (NCBI taxonomy): domain Bacteria; kingdom Pseudomonadati; phylum Pseudomonadota; class Betaproteobacteria; order Burkholderiales; family Oxalobacteraceae; genus Pseudoduganella; species Pseudoduganella sp. R-34. The sequence continues at coordinate 1,095,110 of NZ_CP184572.1, read as the reverse complement.
GCGATCGTTTTGGCGAGGATGTCGGCATGCTCCTTGTGGTGGCCCTGGAAGGTCACCGCCAGGTCGAGAACCGACTTTTGCAGCAGGCCGCTTTCCGCGCCCAGCTGGTAGGCGGCAATCGCTTCCAGTTCGGCGCCGAGCGCCGTGTTCAGGATGCGCACGTCTTCGTCGGACGATTTGTCGCCTTTGGCGGCCAGGGCGTCTTCGCCCGCCAGCAACGCCACGGCCGCGCCGGACAGCAGCAGCCCCGATCTGGAGAGGAAGGAACGGCGCGTGCCCTGTGCAGCGTCGTCGAGGGAAATCAGGAAGGACATGGTTTTCTCCTTGTGGTGGGTGGTCAGTTTTTCAGCCGTTCGAGAACGTTGGCAACGATGCGGTCGCAGCGTGCGCCGTCGAAGGAAAACGCATCTTCCAGCGCGACATCGAGTTCGCGCGACAAGGCTTCACGCAGCAGGCCGCGGGCGCGGAAATAGCGCGTGCGCACGGTGGCTTCCGGGATGGCGAGGCAGGCGGCGGTTTCCTCCACCGTCATTTCCTCCAGCGCACGCAGGACGAACACCGTGCGGAAGCTGTCGGGCAGGCCATCGATCTTGCGCTCGATCAGGCGCCGCGCCTCGCTGCGCAGCAAGGCCTGCTCCGGTCGTTCCTGGTGTTCGTCCATTGTGTCCTCCACGTCAAGCGGGATGATCTCGGCGCTGCGGCGGCGCGTGCGGCCGATGGCTTCATTGATCACGATGCGGGTCAGCCAGGTCGACATGCTGGCTTCGCCGCGAAAGTCGGCCATCGCGCGGAAAGCCAGCAGGTAGGCTTCCTGCAGCACGTCCTCGGCTTCCGCATCGTCCTTCACGATGCTGCGCGCGGTGCGGTATAGGGCGCGGTTATGGCGGCGCATCAGCTGTTCGAATGCGGCTAGGTCGTTCATGGGGCTCCCCGTTTCTGGCTGTTTTCAAGACATTGGATGTCGCGCGTTGCGCCTGCGTTCCCGAAAAACAAAAAAAAACCACCCGAAGGTGGTTTTCATTATGCAGGGAGGCGCCTAGCGCAGCGCCAGCTGCCGGCCCGGCATGCCGGCCAGGCGGAACTGGCTGACCACGCCCGCCAGCTGGTCGGCCTGCTCCTGCAGCGCTCCGGCTGCAGCAGCGGCCTGTTCGACCAGGGCGGCGTTCTGCTGCGTCACTTCGTCCATCTGGCCGATGGCGCGGTTGACTTCATCGATGCCGGTGCTTTGCTCGGCGCTGGCGACCGAGATCTCCGCCACCACGTCGCTGACGCGGCGCACGCTGGCTAGTACCTGTTCCATGGTGCTGCCGGCCTGCTGCACCAGCCGGGTGCCGGTATTCACCTCGCGCGCGGAGTCGTCGATTAATTGCTTGATCTGCCTGGCCGCCGAGGCGCTACGCTGGGCCAGGTTGCGCACTTCCGATGCGACGACGGCAAAACCGCGTCCCTGCTCGCCGGCACGCGCCGCTTCCACCGCCGCATTCAGAGCCAGGATGTTGGTCTGGAACGCAATGCCGTCGATGACCGCGATGATGTCGACGATCTTGCCGGAGGCGGCGCTGATGTTTTCCATCGTCAGGATCACCTGCTGCACCACCTTGCCGCCATCGCCGGCCACGTTCCATGCCGACTGCGCGAGCTGCTTGGCTTCGCGCGCGTTGTCGGCGTTCTGGCACACAGTGGAGGTCAGCTCCTCCATGGCCGATGCCGTCTCTTCCAGCGAGCTGGCCTGGCTCTCGGTGCGGGCCGACAGGTCCAGGTTGCCGCTGGCGATCTGCGCCGAGGCGGTGGCAATGGCATCGGTGCCGCCGCGCACCTGGCCCACAACGTGCGCCAGGCTATCGTTCATCTCGCGCAGCGATTGCATCAGCGCGCCTGTCTCATCGCGCGATTCGACCTTGATGCTGGCGCTCAGGTCGCCGCCCGCTACGCGCTGCGCCACCGCTACCGCCTCATTCAAAGGCGCCGCCACGATGCGCGCCACCCACAGCGCCAGCAGCACGCCCACCACCAGCAGCGCGGCCAGCATGCCGATGATCAGCTTGCGCGACATCTCGAAGCGTTCCGCTGCGGCTTTTTCGGCGCCGCTGCTGCCTTCGTCGTTATATTTCGACAGCGCTTCGAACTGCTCATTGAGCTTGCGGTAAATCTTGTTGGAAGCACCACGGAACAGCAGGCGCGCCTCTTCCTTGTTGCCGGCGCGCGACAGCGCGGCCAATTTTGCGCTCTGCGCCAGGTAGGCATCGATGTCCTGTTTCAGGTCGGCGTAAATGCGTGACTCTTCGGCATCGGTCACCAGCGCGGCCAGCAATTCCTGTTGCTTGCGCATGGTGTCCAGGCGGCCGGCCATCGATTTTTCGATGGTGCTCATTTCCTCGCCTTCATCCACCAGGATGTGGCTGGCCTCCGAAATGCGGTAGCGGGCCAGCGAGGTCTGCACCTGCCCCACGTAGCGTACTGCCGGCAGCCAGTTGGTGGCGATGTCGGTCGAGGACTTGCTGACCTTGACCAGCTCGACGATGGAGAACAGCCCCATCACGCAGGTGAAGGCGATGACCAGGCTGAACGCGCATAGCAGCTTCTTCCCGATCTTCAGGTGGTAGAACCAGCCCATGATTGTCTCCCTATTATTGTTAGCCCTGGTTTGTTACCAAGAAGCAAATTTCAGGATAACAAACAGGAGCTTTCAGTTTCCATTCATCCATTGCCCTGCGGCAAATCGAGGGGTATCGTGTCTGGATTGTGGACACCTCACCGGAGCCGGACATGGCAGAGCACGACATCCCCCAGCTGGAAATCCCCGAATCGGTCAAGGCGGCGCTGAACCACTGGGTGCAGCAAGCCGCCCAGGAAGTGGGCCGCCCGCTGCGCAGCGAGATCGAAGAACTGCGTGCGCAGTTGGCAGCCGCCCACGCCACGCTGGAAGAAAACGAAGACCAGATCACGCGCCTGAACGGGGAATTGCGCAACGCCCGCAATATCGCGGCGGACGCCCTGGTCGGCAAGGCCAAGGACCAACTGGCGATCGAAGGCAAGGATGCCCAGATCGCCGACCTGCGCGGTCAGCTCGAACGCAGCGTCGCCATCGCGGCCACGCTGTCCGACGCCAAGCTGGCGGCGGAAATGGAGCTGGTCGGCGCCACCACGGCGCGCGACAACTACCTGGCAGAAGCCGCCGAGCTGCGCACCCAGCTCGAAGCCTGCCGCGCCGCGCGCCGAGCCGCGTAATTCATTGCAATCGGCGCTTGCTAGCTTGCATTCATCTGTTTAGGATGAATGCATCCACAGCATTTGTCGGAGGGATTCGATGGCAATGTTAACAATTCGCAACCTTCCCGATGAAGTCCACCGGGCGCTCCGGGTGCGTGCCGCCGGAAATGGGCGCAGCACCGAGGCTGAAGTGCGGGAAATTCTGGCCAGCGCAGTAAAACCGGAAACGCGAATCCGCATGGGCGAAGCCTTGTCTGCACTCGGCCGCGAAATCGGCATTACAGACAAGGACATCGAAACCATAGCTCAAGCCCGTGACAGCAAACCTGCCGAGCCATTGACGTTCGAATGATCGTCCTCGACACCAATGTGGTTTCCGAAGCAATGAAAGCGGCACCACATCCCGCTGTCAAGGCCTGGCTGGATAACCAGGCGGCCGAAACCCTTTACCTGTCAAGCATTACGCTGGCCGAACTGCTTTATGGCATTCGTGCACTCCCGACCGGCCGGCGCAAGGAAGCGTTGACCGCAGCGTTGGACGGTCTGGTCGACCTGTTCAGGGGCCGCATCCTTGCCTTCGATATCGAGGCCGCCCGGCATTATGCGGAACTGGCCGCAGCAGCAAAATCCGCCGGGCGTGGATTTCCCACACCGGACGGCTATATCGCTGCGATTGCCGCATCGCACAACTTCATTGTGGCGTCCCGCGACATGGCTCCTTACCAAGCGGCAGGCGTCTCCGTTTTTAATCCATGGGAGCCGCCTGGCCAATCAGGGTAAAGAGATTCACTCTGATATCTCAACCAGCTTGTAGCCCGGGTCGGCAGTGATCTGGGCCTCGGTATAGGGCAGCTTGATCCACTGGCCTTTCACGTACAGCTTGGTCTCGTCATTGAAATGCGGGCTGTCCGGGTTGGAGGACTGGCTGTAGGTCAGGATGCCTTCCGCTACCGGCCCGCTATCGTCCCAGGTGACGAACTGGATATAGCTGTTGCCGTAGGCGCCGGCGTTGGTTTTCGAATCGGCCGTGTAGATCCAGATGCCGGGATAGATCTGGTTCTTCACGCCGCGCCAGTTCATGAAGGTATAGCGTCCGCCCGGCACGGCCAGGCTGCCGTCGGGGCGCGAAAGGGTTTGCACTTCTTCCGGGCGGGTGCGGCGCTTGGCTGCGGTATCGAACTGGCTGCTGGCGACCAGCGCCTCCAGCTTCGCCATGGCGGCGGCGATGCCTGCGGCGCCGCGCGGCGTCTCCAGCGGGTCGGCCGGGTTGTACGGCACGCTCCACCACGAAGCCGCATTCAGTTCGCCCAGCGCTGCATACAGCTCAAAGAACAGGATGGCGCCGGCGCTGCCTGGCGCATGGGTCTTGTCCCATGCTTGCAGCACAGTGCAGGCATCCTTGGCCGCCGCCGTGGCGGTGCTGGAAGCCAGGCAGGCGGCGGTGAATTCCGGCAGCCATTTCTGCGCCTTGAAGAAGCGTGCCTGCAAGTAAATCTGCTGCAGGTTGGCCATGGTGAAGCGGTTGCCCGGCAGTCCGTCGGCACTGGCCAGGCGGTCACGCACGATGGCGTGGCCGGTACGGGTGCGGTTGTTCTGCGGCGCGCCTTCCACATTCGGGCCGGTGGCGATGATCTTCGGATAACCGGTGAGGAAGGTGCTGGCGGACGGCCACCAGTGACTGTCGTTGGCGTTCAGGATGTAGTCGCTGCGCTTGACCCAGGGCCGCTGGGCGGCGCCGATCGCGCCCGACCAGTCGCAGGCCGAGGTCGTCCCCGCCATCACCACCACGCCGGTGGTGGCCATGATGTCCTGGAATGGCGCGCCTTGCGCCGCACCGGGAACGCAGCCGGCCAGTTGGGCATCTTGCACGTTGGCCGCCACCGAGAAGTCGCCGTACAGGGTATCGCCGGCCTTGTCGGCGGCCATGGTGTTCACCCACGGCATGGCGACATGGGTTGCCGCCGCCGTGCGCAGGCTGTCCACGCTGGTGGACTTGCCGTTCAGGATGACCTGGTCGATCAGCTTATGGTTGGCCAGGTTCGCGTCCTGGATCGCAAACGCCGACGTTGTGCCCCAGGCGAAGGAGCTGTCCATCAGCATCGGGCCGAACTCGGTGGTGTACAGGGTGCGCGACAGCGAGGTGAGCGCGCCGTCGGCGCCCTTGACGCTGATGGTCAGCGGCACCGCCGTCATCGCCACCGGCTTGCCGTCCTTGATGTAGCGGGTCGGGCTGCTCGGGTCGAGCGCCAGGTAGCGCAGCGTGAAGCGGTTGTCGGTGGAGAAGGTGTGGGTCCACGCCACCTTGTCGTTAAAGCCGATCAGCGGCAGCGGCACGCCAAGCAGCGTGGCGCCGTACACGTCGTAGCCTTTGCCGGTGACGGTCAGGTGCAGCTGGTTCAGGCGCAACGCGCCCCACCACGGGAAGTGCGGGTTGCCGAACACCATGCCCTTGCCGGACTGCGTCACGTCCTTGCCCAGCCCGAAGCCGTTGGAGCCGATGGTGTGCTCCTGGATGGCCTGCAAGCCTTTTGCAATCGAGGAATTGGCGTAATCGGAGGCGGCCAGCAGGCGCGGCTTGCTGCGCTTGAGCAGCGCGGCCGTGGCGGTTTTCGGCGGCTGCGCGGAACCGATCTGCTTGATGAAGGCCAGCGAACTGCCGGCCATCGCGGCCTGGGCAAAGCGCAGGTAGGCATCGTCCTCCGTCATCGGCTGCACCCAGACGGCGCTGTTGCAGGCTGCCGGCAGGCTGGCCAGCGGAGTCTCCTTCAGGTAGCGGTTGTAGCCGGCCACGAAACCGGCGGTGAGGTCTTGCGCATCCTGGCTGGAGGCGGCCTTGATCTTGGCCGCCAGCGCCGGCGTGAACTGCAGCTTGTAGAAGAAGTCGGAATCGATATTGCCGAAGGTGTCGCCCAGCTGGCCCAGATAGCCGCTGGCGCCGCCAAAGTATTTCGCGCGCTCGCCGTGCAGGGTCACCAGTTCTTCCGCGTACAGGCAGATGTTCTCCTTGGCGAAGGCGTAGCCGTAGCCATAGCCGGCTCCCTTGAAAGTCTCCGCCTTGACGTGCGGGACGCCGTAGGAGGTATAGCGGATCGATGCGACATAGGTGGTGCCGGTAATCGGTGGGGGAGTGGGCGCCGCGGGGGGATCGTCGCTGCTGCTGCCGCAGGCCGCCAGCAGCGCGAACGGGACCAACGTCAGAATACGGGATAAAACATGCTGTCTCATCTTGTCTCCTAGTTATCGGTATGCGCAAAGTTAATTGCTTGGCAATAATAACCCGGCTTGGGCATGAAAAACCGGATTGCCCCATAATCGCGGTTCATTGTCCAACCGCGAGAGATTGAGCATGACTGGCATTACCGACTTTCCCATCAACGCCAAATGGCCCGCCCAACATCCTGAACGCCTGCAGCTGTATTCCCTGCCCACGCCGAACGGCGTCAAGGTATCGATCATGCTGGAAGAAACCGGCCTCGCTTACGAGCCGCACCTGGTCAGCTTCGACAGCAACGACCAGATGTCGCCGGAGTTCCTGTCGCTTAACCCGAACAACAAGATCCCGGCCATCATCGACCCGGACGGTCCGGGCGGCCAGCCGCTGCCGCTGTTCGAATCGGGCGCCATCCTGCTTTACCTGGCCGAGAAAACCGGCAAGCTGATGCCGCAGGACGCGGCCGCGCGCTACGAAACCATCCAGTGGGTGATGTTCCAGATGGGCGGCATCGGCCCGATGTTCGGCCAGGTGGGCTTCTTCCACAAGTTCGCCGGCAAGGAATACGAAGACAAGCGCCCGCGCGACCGCTACATCAACGAATCGGCGCGCCTGCTCGGCGTGCTGGAGCAGCGCCTGCAAGGCCGCAAGTGGATCATGGGCGAGCAGTTCACCATCGCCGATATTGCGATCTTCCCGTGGGTGCGCAACCTGGTGGAATACTACGGCGCCGGCGACCTGGTGGGCTTCGAGAAATTCGCCAACGTGCGCCGCGTGCTGGCCGCCTTCCTCGACCGCCCGGCTGTGGCGCGCGGCCTGAATATTCCAGCCCGCAGCTAAATTCCTGCAAGTGACGGGCGTACAATGGCTGGGCAGGTTTCCACCAGCCCGGGAGCATCGCCATGCCACGCCTCCACCGCCTGTCTGCTGTCTTCCTGCTGCTGGCCGCCGCGCTGGCAGCACCCACCCACGCCGGCAAGCCTTACCAGTATTACGCGGTGGGCGATCCCACCAACGTCGTCCTGCCGCAGCCTAAAAAACCCAGCCTGGTGCTGATGGGTGGCGGGCCGGACGTCGATGCCGTCTTTGCCTGGATGATCCAGAAAGGCGGCGGCGGCAACTTCGTGGTGATCCGCAGCCGCGGCACCGACGCCTACAACCCCTATATCTTCGCCATGGGCGGGGCACAATCGGTGGAAACGCTGGTGATCCCGAGCCGCGATGCCGCCAACGATCCCTTCGTGGCCGAACGCATCCGCAATGCGGAAGAACTGTTCATCGCCGGCGGCGACCAGTCGGACTACATCAACTTCTGGCAGGGCACGCCAGTGCAGGCTGCGATCCAGGAACTGGCCGGGCGCAAGATCCCGATCGGCGGCACCAGCGCCGGCCTGGCCCTGATGGGGCGCTTCGGCTTTGCGGCACTGAACGGCAGCATCACCTCGGCTGAAGCACTGGCCAATCCCTACGACAAACGCATGACGCTGGAGCGCGACTTCCTGCTGCTGCCCGACCTGGGCAGCGTGATTACCGACGCCCACTTCGACACGCGCGACCGCATGGGTCGCCTGGTGGCCTTCATCGCCCGCATCGTCAATGATGGCTGGGCCGGCATGGCGCGCGGCATCGGGGTGGACGTGGAAACGGCGCTGCTGGTGGAAGACGGCAAGGGCACGCGCGTGGGCACGGGCTCGGTCACCTTCCTGCAATCGGTCGGCCTGCCGCAAGTGTGCAAGCCAAAGCAGCCCTTGACCTACCTGAACCTGCAGGGACAGCGCATGTCGGGCGGCGGCAGCTTCGATTTGCGCAACTGGGCCGGCTATGGCGGCGCGACGGTGCCTTTCACCGTGTCCGCCGAAGCCGGGGTGCTGCTTACCAGGTAAAGTCGTCCGGGATCTTGTAGTCGGCGTAAGGATCGTCTTCCGCCGGCTGCTCGCTGGCGGCCTTTTTGACCGCCACCACCACTTCCGGCGCGCGTTCAGCGATCTTTTCGCCCACCACTTTCGGCACCAGTTCGGCCACGCCGTCCAGCACCACGATCACCAGGCGGCCGTTGACCAGGTGCTGCTGCACCTTATCCGATACGTAAATGCGCTCGATCTTGCTGCCGATGGTGAAGTTGTAGGCGACATCGCCGTTGCCTTTCGGCTGGCGGTGCTGCTGCACCATCTGGACCACCTGGGCCAGGATAGCCTTCTGGGTGGCAGCCGCGTCGCGCGCCGCGTTCAGCTCGCGCGCACGCTCGGCATTCTTGCGCTGCTGCTCCAGGGCCGCCTCGCGCGTCTGGTCCACGGCCTTGGTGCCGCTGCGCAGTTCTTCCTTGTGCTGCTTGGACTTTTCCTGCTGCACCTTGTTGACCTTCTTCTTGTCGACCAGGCCAGCCTTCATCAATTGTTCTTGCAATGAAACCATTGTCACACTCCTTTGTTGCCCGCAAGTTTAGCAGAGCGCGTATAGTGCCTGCATGAAGAGACTTGCCATTCTCGCAACCGCGCTCGCCACGCTGCTGCCGCCTGCCCATGCCGGCGATGCCGAACAACTTGTGGCGATGGTCAACGCCTGGCGTGCCGCGCCGGCCGCCTGCCAGGGCAAGCAGCGCCCCGCCGTAGCGGTGCTGGCGCCAAAGCCGGTACTGTCGCGCATCGCGCTGCGGCCCGGCATGATCCTGCTGGCGGCGCTGGACAGCGCCGGCTACGACCCGGAAGTCGCCGACGCGGTCAATGTGGAGGGCCCCGCAGACGCGCGCAGCGCCTTCGAGGCCCTGCGCGACTCGTATTGCGCCACGCTGGGCAGCGCGCGCTATCGCGAGATCGGCGCCCACCGCTCAGGCAATGAATGGACCATCGTGCTGGCGGTGCCGGCGCCGAACCCGCTGATGCTGCTGCCCGATATGGCCGATGCAGCGCGGGAGGTCTTCAGGGCGACTAATGCGGCGCGCGCCCAGGCGCGCCAATGCGGCGACACCTGGATGGACGCTGCGCCGGCGCTGGCCTGGAACAAGGACCTGGCAGCGGCCGCCCTGGCCCACAGCCAGGACATGGCGCAGCAAGGCTACTTCGCCCATAAGAACAAGCAGGGCAACGAGGTGTCACAGCGCGCCGAAGCGCAAGGCTACCGCTGGCGCCATATCGGCGAAAACATTTCGCGCGGCCAGTCCAGTGCGACGGAGGCCGTGGCCGGCTGGATCAACAGTCCCGGCCATTGCCTGAACCTGATGAACCCGCGCTTCACCGAGTTCGGCGCCGGCGTCGCCATCCGCCAGGGCAAGCGCCCGGCAGCCTACTGGACCCAGGTATTCGGCGCCCCGCGCTGAGCTTGACATCTGCCCCCTGCGTACTAGGCTTATCTGATCGGCAGCCTGCGGCATGCCGCTGCAGGTGCCGGTGTTTGGGGGATGTCATGGACACCAAAAAGTTCATCAGTGAAGGCTACAAGCTATTCGCGGCAGGCGACCTGAAAGGCCTGCTCGAACGCTATAACGACGATGCGGAGATGATCAATCCCGACTCCGACTACCTGCCCATAGGTGGCAGCTATCAAGGCAAGCAGCAGATAGCCGAATTCTTCGTGAAGTTGAATGAGACCACGCAGTGCACTTACCTCGAACCGAAGACCATGGTGCAGGAAGGCGATACCGTGGTGGTGACCGGCGACTCGAGCTGGATTGCCCGCAGCACGGGTATCGCCTACGAGAATCCGTTCGTCCACGTCTTCAAGATGCGCGACAATAAAGTCGCTTCATTGCGCGCCTACTACGACACCAGCAAGCTGGAGCATGCCCTGCACCCGGCCACCACCGGCCAGGCTGCCGGCAAGCCCTTGCACCACTGACAAGGAGAGCTGACATGCCGGCCGCCCGTGCCCTGCCCTTCATGCTGTGCCTGGCGGCCGGCGCCCTCCCTGCCGGCTCGCAGGCAGTACGCGAGCCGGCCTTCGATCCGCTGCTGGATGGCGCGCTATGCGCCAATCCGGCCGGCGGCCGGCCGCTGTTGCTGGCGCTGGCGGCGCCGGCCGAAACGGCGCCCTTCAAGCCGGCGCAGCAGGCGCGCCAGGCGCAGGCAGGCGGTCCGCCGCCGCTGTACAAGGACCTGGGCAAGCTGCATTTCTCGATCACCACGCGCAGCCCGCGCGCGCAGGCTTACTTCGACCAGGGCCTGCGCCTGCTGTTCGCCTTCAACCACGCGGAAGCGGCCCGCGCCTTCCACGCCGCGCAGCAGGCCGACCCGCAGTGCGCCATGTGCCACTGGGGCGAGGCGCTGGTGCTGGGGCCGAACATCAATGCGCCGATGTTTCCCGACATGGCGGGGCCGGCGTTTGCGGCAGCCGAGCGCGCAGCGGCGGCAGCCAATAGCGCCAGCCCGGTGGAACAGGCGCTGGTGCGCGCCGTCAACCGGCGCTACGCCGCGCAGCCGCCAGCCGACCGCGCAGCGCTGGACCAGGCCTATGCCGCCGCCATGGCCGACGCTGCGCGCAGCTTCCCCAACGAGGACACGGTGCAGGTGCTGTTCGCCGAAGCGCTGATGGACCTGTCGCCCTGGGATTACTGGGAAGCGGGCGGCGCCAGCCCGAAAGGCCGCACGCAGGAGCTGGTCGATGCGCTGGAGCGGGTGCTGGAGCGCAATCCCAGCCACCCCGGCGCCATCCATTACTACATCCACGCGATGGAAGCCTCGACCCATCCCGAAAAAGCCCTGCCCCATGCGCGCCAGCTGGCCAGGCAGATGCCCGGCGCCGGCCATATCGTGCACATGCCGTCGCACATCTACTACCGCGTCGGCCTGTACAAGGACGCGCTGCAGGCGAATCTCGATGCCATTGCCATTGACGAAACCTACTTCCGCGGCGCCGCCAGCGACCCGATGTACAAGGGCGCCTACTATCCGCACAACATCCACTTCGCGATGGTCTCGGCGCTGATGGGCGGCGACGGCAAGGCCGCACTGCAGGCGACGCAACGCCTGGAGCAGTCGATCAGCCCGGAACAGCTGCGCGCGATTCCGCCGCTGCAGCCGGTGCGCGCCGCGCCCTACTTCGCCCACGTGCAGTTCAGCAGCCCCGGCACGCTGCTGGCGCTGCCGGCTCCGGCCGAGGAATTCGTGCTGCTGCGCGCGATGTGGCATTACGCGCGCGCCGTCGGCTTTGCGCGCACGGCGATGTGGGACGACAGCCAGCGCGAGGTCGAGCGCATTGCCGCCATCGAGCAGCAGGCCGACTTCAAGCCGCTGCAGGACTGGGGCGTGCCCGGCGCCGATATCGTGCGCACCGCGCGCCTGGTGGCGGCGGGCAAGCTGGCCGAGGCGAAGGGCGAGCTGCCCGGCGCGATCGCCCTGTTCACGCAGGCGGTGGCGGCGCAGGACGCGCTGCCCTATACCGAGCCGCCGTACTGGTACTACCCGGTGCGCCAGTCGCTGGGGGCGGCGCTGCTCAAGGCCGGCAAGCTGGAAGAAGCGGAAGCGGCCTTCCGCGCCTCGTTCGCCAAAACGCCGAGCAACGGCTGGGCCCTGCGCGGCCTGGCCGCGGTGTACGAGAAACGCGGCGACAAGGCCGCCGCCGCCGCTGCGCACAAGCGATTCGCCGCCACCTGGCTGGGCCCCAGCGGCGGGCCCGACCTTTCGCGTTTATAGGGCGGGCGCGAATCACCTACACTAGCGGAATGTTTCTCCGCTCACTGATCGCTGCCCTCGCTCTGGCAGCAAGCTGCGTCACGCAGGCTGCGCCGGCGCGCCTGCTGGCCGACTACACCCATACCGCCTGGACCCGCCTGCAGGGCGCGCCCAGCGACGTTGTCAAATTCGCCCAGACGCGCGACGGCTGGCTGTGGATCGCCTCGCCCGGCGGCCTGCACCGCTTCGACGGCGCCCATTTCGAGCGCATCGAAAGCCTGGCCGGGCACCGGCTGCAGTCGACCAGCACCATGGGCTTGCTGGCCACCCGCGACGGCGGCTTGTGGATCGGGCACCGCTTCGGCGGCGTCACCGCCTTCGTGGACGGCAAGGTGCGCGAATTCACGCCGGCCGAGGGCCTGCCCGCATCGGCGGTGCTGAGCCTGACGGAAGGCCCGGACGGCACCATCTGGGTCGCGGCCGGCGGCGGCCTGGCGCAGCTCAGGCCCGGCGCCGGCCGCTTCCAACGGGTCGGGCCCGAGAGCGGGCTGCCGGACGGCGGCGCGCGCCAGATCCTGTTCAGCCGCAGCGGGCGGCAATGGGTGTCGGTGCAGGGCGGCGTCTATTGGCGCGAGCCGGGCCAGCAGCAGTTCCAGCGCGCCTGGCCCCACCTCGACCTGATGTCGCTGGCGGAAGGACCGGATGGCACCATGTGGGCCACGGACGGCAACGACAGCGGCTACCGCCTGCAGGACCGGGCCCCGGCCAGCGGCGCCGCGCCGCAGGCGGAAGTGGCGGCCAACGGCATCCACTTCGACCGCCACGGGACCATGTGGCTCCTCAAGGCCCACGCGCTGGAGCGCCTGGCCGGCGACGGCGCCGCCGAAGGCGATGCGGCGCAGCAGCTGACGCGCGAGAGCGGCATCAGCGGCGGCCTGCCGCAGACCTGGTTCGAAGACCGCGAAGGCAATATCTGGATCGGCACCTCGGCCGGCCTGGACCGGCTGCGCCGCAACCGCCTGCGCCTGCTGGCCACGCCCGAGGAACTGGACCATCCGGGCATGCTGGCCGACAGCGAGGGCCGCATCCTGGTCAGCAATATGGCGGGCGCGGTCTACAGCTACAGCAGCGAAGGCCTGCGCCTGCGGCGCGAAGCCGGCAGCATGACCTCCGGCTACCGCGCCCCGGACGGCGCGCTCTGGTTCGGCACCGACAGCGAGCGCTGGCGCCGCGCGCCCTCCGGCCTGCTGACCCGCTATCCGCACCCGCCGCAACACGCGCAGCACGACGTGCAGGCCATGACGCTGGACCGCGCGGGCCGCATGTGGCTGTCGCTCTCGCGCAAGGGACTGTTCATGGCCGAAGGCAACAACTGGCGCAAGGATGGCGGCGTGGCCGGCCTGCCGCAGGGCTTGGCGCCCGCCGTGGCCAGCGACGAGCAGGGGCGCATCTGGGTCGGCTACCTGGGCAGCCGCATTGCCGTCATCGAGGATGGCCGGGCGCGCATCTTCGGCCCCGAGCAGGGCGTGGGCATCGGCAACGTGCTGGCGCTGCAGGCCGACGGCCCGCGCATGTGGGCCGGCGGCGAGTTCGGCCTGGGCTGGTTCGACAGCGCCGGCTACCATGCGGTGGAAGCCGGCTTGCGCGGCATTTCCGGCATCGCGCGCACGGCGCAGGGCGAGCTGTGGCTGCACGGCATCGACGGCATCTCGCGCCTGTCGGCCGCGCAGCTCACGCGCTTGCTGACCGACCCGGCCTACCTGCCGCAGTTCGAGCGCTTCGATGCCCAGGACGGCCTGCTGGGCAGCGCGGAGCAGTTCCGCCCCCTGCCCTCGCTGGTGCAGGGCAGCGACGGCAAGCTGTGGTTTTCGACCGCCAACAATATTGCCAGCATCGATCCCGCCAACATCGCGCGCAACACGCTGGCGCCGGCGGTGCAGATCCGCGGCCTGCGTTCGGGCGGCGCGTCCTACCTGCCGCTGCCTTCATTACAGCTGCCCAAGGGCAGCAAGGACCTGGCCATCGCTTTCACGGCGCTCACCCTGTCGATGCCGGAACGGGTGCGCTTCCGCTACCGACTGGAGGGCGTGGACCAGGAATGGCAGGAGGTACAAGGCCGGCGCGAGGCCTTCTACACCAATTTGCAGCCGGGCAGCTATCGCTTCCGCGTGACGGCGGCCAACGAGCACGGCGTGTGGAATGAAGACGGCGCCAGCATGCAGCTGGAGATCCTGCCATCGTTCACCCAGACCGGCTGGTTCGACGCCCTGCTGCTGGCGGCAGCGGCACTGGCGCTGCTGGCGCTGTATGCCTTGCGCGTGCGCCAGCTGACGGAACACATGCGCGACCTGCAGCAGGAGCGCCTGGCCGAGCGCGCCCGCATCGCGCGCGGCTTGCACGACACGCTGCTGCAAAGCGTGCAGGGGCTGATCATGTTCTTCGACCGCCAGGCTGCCTTGCTGCCCCGCGACAGCGAGGAAAAGGCCAGGATCGAGCAGACGCTGGAGCTGGCCGACCAGCTGATGGCCGAGGGCCGCAACTACATCATGGACTTGCGCGGCGACGGCGAGGCGGAGAACCTGGCCCAGGTGCTGCGCCAGTACGGCACGGTGCTGCTGAACGAGCGCTTCCACTTGTCGGTGGCGCAGGCGGCGCGCCCGCTGCTCGATCATGTGCACTGCGAGGTGCTGGTCATCGCGCGCGAGGCGCTGTTCAATGCGGCGCGCCATTCCCAGGCAACGCGGGTCGACCTGCTGATCGACTACGGCGCCACCCTGTTCCAGCTCGAAGTCAGCGACAACGGCGGCGGCATCGGCAGCAATCCGGCCCTGCCCGGACACTTCGGCCTGGTCGGCATGCAGGAACGCGCCGCAGCGCTAGGCGCCACCTGCACCATCGTCTCCCCGGCGCAGGGCGGCACCACGGTGCGCCTGCAGATGCCGGCGCAGCTGGCCTATGCCGAACGGCGCAGCGACAGCCTGCTGCGCCGCCTGTGGCGCTGGCTGCCCGACAAGCCCGCGCTGCCGGCCCTCCCCCAAAAGAGGTAGGCGGCGCGCCCCCGGATGGGCGATTCGGCTGCGGCATCGGCTGGCTATTCTTTCAAGTGCTGTTTAACCACTTGAAGAAAGAAGAACCGACCATGCCATCCCCTATCAGCAACCGCCGCCGCAACGTCCTGCTGGGCGCTGCCACCGCCGTCGCCGCCGCCGGCGCCTCGCTCTCCGCTTCCAGCGCCGCCGCCGCACCGGCCGGCGCCAGGGCCTCTGCTGCCGCCGGCCGTACGTCCGGCACCTTCACCACCCGCGACGGCGTGGAAATCTATTACAAGGACTGGGGCCCGCGCAACGGCCCGGTAGTGGTGTTCAGCCACGGCTGGCCGCTGAGTTCGGACAGCTGGGAATCGCAGATGCTGTTCCTGGCCGACCGTGGCTACCGCACCATCGCGCACGACCGCCGCGGCCATGGCCGTTCCAGCCAGCCCTGGGACGGCAACGACATGGACCACTACGCCGACGACCTGGCACAGCTGCTGGACCTGCTGGACGTGAAGAACGCAGCGCTGTTCGGCTTCTCGACCGGCGGCGGCGAAGTGGCGCGCTACCTGAGCCGCCATGGCAGCAAGCGCATCGCCAAAGCCGGCCTGATTTCCGCCGTGCCGCCGCTGATGCTGAAGACCGCTACCAATCCGGGCGGCCTGCCGATCGAAGTGTTCGACGGCATCCGCGCCGGCTCGCTGAAAGACCGCTCGCAGCTCTACCTGGACATCGCTTCCGGCCCGTTCTTCAACTTCAACCGCCCGGGCGCCAAGCCATCGCAAGGCATGATTAACGCCTGGTGGATGCAAGGCATGATGGCCGGCCACAAGAACACCTACGACTGCATCAAGGCCTTCTCCGAAACCGACTTTACCGCCGACCTGAAAAAGATCGACATCCCGATGCTGGTGCTGCACGGCGACGACGACCAGATCGTGCCGATCGACGCTGCCGCCAAGTCCGCCGCCAAGCTGCTGAAGAATGCCAAGCTGGTGGTCTACCCTGGCGCGCCGCATGGCCTGACCGACACCCACAAGGACAAGCTGAACGCCGACCTGCTGGCTTTCATCAAGGGCTAAGCAATGGAACGCAAGCTCACTACCGCGGCCGGCGCGCCGGTTGCGGACAACCAGAACGTGGAAACCGCGGGCCCGCGCGGCCCCATGCTGCTGCAGGACGTGTGGCACCTGGAAAAGCTGGCGCACTTCCACCGCGAAGTGATCCCTGAGCGGCGCATGCACGCCAAGGGCTCGGGCGCCTTCGGCTGCTTCACCGTGACGCACGACATCACGCGCTACACCAAAGCCGCGCTGTTCGGCGCCGTGGGCAGGAAGACCGAGGTGTTCGCGCGCTTTTCCACCGTGGCCGGCGAGCGGGGCGCGGCCGACGCGGAACGCGATATCCGCGGCTTCGCCGTCAAGTTCTACACCGAGCAGGGCAATTGGGACGTGGTGGGCAACAACACCCCGGTGTTCTTCATGCGCGACCCGCTGAAGTTCCCGGACCTGAACCACGCCGTCAAGCGCGACCCGCGCAGCAACCTGCGCAGCGCCGAGAACAACTGGGATTTCTGGACCCTGCTGCCGGAAGCGCTGCACCAGGTGACCATCGTGATGAGCGAGCGCGGCATCCCCGCCTCGTACCGCCACATGCACGGCTTCGGCAGCCACACCTTCAGTTTCATCAACGCCGGCGGTGAACGGCACTGGGTCAAGTTCCACTTCACCAGCCAGCAAGGCATCGTCAACCTGAGCGATGCCGAGGCTGCGGAATTGATTGCAAAGGACCGCGAATCGTCCCAGCGCGACCTGTTCGAAGCGATCGAGCGCGGCGAGTACCCGCGCTGGACGCTGAAAGTGCAGCTGATGACGGAGCAGCAGGCCGCGCAGGCAGCCTTCAATCCCTTCGACCTGACCAAGGTCTGGCCGCACAAGGACTATCCGCTGCATGAAGTGGGCGTGCTGGAGTTGAACCGCAACCCGGGCAACTATCACGCCGACGTCGAACAGGCCGCCTTCACGCCGGCCAACGTGGTGCCGGGCATCGGCTTTTCGCCCGACCGCATGCTGCAATCGCGCCTGTTCGCCTATGGCGACGCCCAGCGCTACCGCCTGGGCGTGAACCACCACGCGATCCCGGTCAACACGCCGCGCTGCCCCTTCCACAGCTATCACCGCGACGGCGCCATGCGCGTCGACGGCAACCAGGGCGCCACCATCGGCTACGAGCCGAACTCGAAGGGGGAATGGCAGCAACAAGCCGCCTACGCCGAGCCGCCCCTGTCCCTGGACGGCGCCGCCGCGCATTACAACCACCGCGCCGACGATGACTACTACAGCCAGCCGCGCGCCCTGTTCCGCCTGATGGACGAGCAGCAGCGCCAAGCCCTGTTCGACAACACGGCCCGCTCGCTGGCCGGCGTGCCGCTGCACATCCAGCAGCGCCACATTGAAAACTGCAACAAGGCCGATGAAGCCTACGGCGCCGGCGTGTCCGCCGCGCTCGACAAGTTGCGCCCACTCTGGTAACTCACTTAAAAGGAAACAACATGACCATTAACGCCAAAGCCACCCCGGGTTCCCTGCTGCTGACGCCGCGCGACCACACCCTGATCATGATCGACCACCAGTCGCAGATGGCGTTCGCCACCCACTCGATCGACGCCGTCCAGCTGCGCAACAACGCCGCCCTGGTGGCGCACGCCGCCGCCGGATTCGACGTGTCGACCATCGTCACCACCGTGGCCGAGAAGAGCTTCTCCGGCCCGGTCTTCGACGAGATCAAGGACGCCTTCCCGGGCGCGGAAATCACCGACCGCACTTCCATGAACACCTGGGAAGACGAGAACGTGATCCGCCGCGTCAACGCCATCGGCAAGAAGCGCATCGTGCTGGCCGGCCTGTGGACCGGCGTCTGCATCGTCGGCCCGGCACTGTCCGCGCTGGACCAGGGCTTCGAGGTGTACGTGATCGCCGACGCCTGCGGCGACGTGTCCACCGAAGCGCACGAGCGCGCCATGGACCGCATGGTGCAGGCCGGCGCCCGCCCAATGACCTCGCTGCAATACCTGCTGGAACTGCAGCGCGACTGGGCCCGCACCGACACCTATGAACTGACCACCGGCATCGCCAAGAAATTCGGCGGCGCCTACGGCCTGGGCATCATCTACGCCCAGACCATGTTCCACGCCAAGGAAGGCCAGTGAAGATTTATCTTCTCTCGCTGGGTGCCGGCCTGCTGGCCGGCATCCTGTACGGCGTGCTGAACGTGCGCTCGCCGGCGCCGCCCGTGGTGGCGCTGGTGGGGCTGCTCGGCATACTGCTGGGAGAACAGGTGCCGCCGCTGGTCCGCCAGTGGCTGGCGCCGAAGGAACAGCAGTTATCATGGCTGCAAGAACACGTTAAGCCGCACTGTTTCGGCGAACTGCCTTGCGCTGCAAAGAACGAGGAGAAGCAATGACTGCTCCGGAGCTGATACTCCACAACGGCCGCTTCACGACGCTGGACAAGGGCCAGCCCGAGGCCGATGCGGTTGCCGTCACCGGCGGCCGTTTTTCCCGTGTGGGCGAGGCGCGCGAGATCCTGCCGCTGGCCGGAGCGCAAACGCGCGTGATCGACCTGCAGGGCCGGCGCGTGCTGCCCGGCCTGATCGACAACCACCTGCACCTGATCCGCGGCGGCCTGAACTTCAATATGGAGTTGCGCTGGGACGGCGTGCGCTCGCTGGCCGACGCCATGGCCATGCTGCGCGCCCAGGTGGCCATCACCCCGGCGCCGCAATGGGTGCGCGTGGTGGGCGGCTTCACCGAACACCAGTTCGTGGAAAAGCGCCTGCCGACCATCGAGGAACTGAATGCCGTGGCGCCTGACACGCCGGTATTCATCCTGCACCTGTACGACCGCGCCCTGCTGAACGGCGCCGCGCTGCGCGCTGTAGGCTACGACCGCAACACGCCGGAGCCGCCGGGCGGCCAGATCCTGCGCGACAGCGCCGGCAACCCCACCGGGCTGCTGCTGGCCAAGCCGAACGCCTCCATCCTGTACGCCACGCTGGCCAAGGGCCCCAAATTGCCGCCGGAATACCAGCTCAACTCGACCCGCCACTTCATGCGCGAGCTGAATCGCCTCGGCGTGACCGGCGCGCTGGACGCGGGCGGCGGCAACCAGAACTACCCCGAGGACTACCAGGTGATCCAGCAACTGGCCGATGCGGGCGAACTGACCATCCGCCTGGCCTACAACCTGTTCACGCAAAAACCGAAACAGGAGAAGGACGATTTCCTGCACTGGGCAGCCAGCAGCAAGTACCAGCAGGGCGACGATTACTTCCGCCACAATGGCGCGGGCGAGATGCTGACCTTCTCGGCCGCCGACTTCGAAGACTTCCGCCAGCCGCGGCCGGACATGCCGGCCAATATGGAAGACGACCTGGAAGGCGTGATCCGCATCCTGGTGCAGAACCGCTGGCCGTGGCGCATGCATGCGACCTATGACGAAACCATTTCGCGCGCGCTGGACGTGTTCGAAAAAGTGAACCGCGACATGCCGCTCGACGGCCTGCACTGGTTCTTCGACCACGCGGAAACCATTTCGCCGCAATCGATCGACCGCATCGCGGCGCTGGGCGGCGGGGTGGCGGTGCAGCACCGCATGGCCTACCAGGGCGAGTATTTCGTCGAGCGCTACGGTGCGGCAGCGGCGGAAGCGACGCCGCCGGTGAAATACCTGCTGGAATCCGGCGTCAAGGTGTCGGCCGGCACGGACGCCACGCGCGTGGCCTCGTACAACCCGTGGGTCTCGCTGTCCTGGCTGACCACCGGGCGCACGGTGGGCGGCATGCGGCTCTACCCGCAGCGCAACCTCCTGGACCGCGAAGCGGCGCTGCGCATGTGGACCGAGAACGTGACCTGGTTCTCCAACGAGGAAGGCAAGAAGGGGCGCATCGCCGTCGGCCAGCTGGCCGACCTGATGGTGCCTGACCGCGACTTCCTGCGCTGTCCGGAGGACGAGATTGCCGGCACCACGTCCCTGCTCACCGTGGTTGGCGGCAAGGTGGTGTACGGCGCCGGCCCGTTCGGCCAGTACGATCCGCCGACCCCGACCGCCATGCCGGACTGGTCGCCGGTGCGCCAGTACGGCGGCTACGGCGCCTGGGGCGCCATGCCGGGCGCCGTGGCGCGCGGCGCGCAGGGTGGCGCAGCAGGCCACGCCAGGACTGCCGCCATGGCTGCGGCGGCGGCCTGCGGCTGCTCCAGCCAATGCGGCATGCACGGCCACCAGCACGCGACGGCCTGGACCCGCTCCCTGCCGATTGCGGACCTGAAGTCGTTCTGGGGCGCGCTGGGCTGCTCCTGCTGGGCGGTGTGACATGGCGCCGCACAGGCCCGGCGCGGGCATCCGCGCCCTGCACTGGCTGGCCCTGCTCCTGCTGTGCGCAGCATACCTGCAGGGCGGCTTGAACAAGCTGCTCGACTTCGGCAGCGCGGTCGGCGAAATGCAGCACTTCGGGCTGCAGCCGGCAGCGCCGCTGGCAATCCTGGTCATCGCCGGCGAACTGGGGTCGGCGGCGATGATCCTGAGCGGCCGCCTGCGCTGGCTGGGCGCCGCCTGGCTGGCCCTGTTCACGGTGGCGGCCAGCTTCATCGCCAACCGTTATTGGGAAATGGCGGGCATGGAGCGCTTCATGGCGGCCAACAGCTTTTACGAGCACCTCGGCCTGGCTGGCGGCTTCCTGCTGGTGGCCTGGCACGACCTGACACGCAAGGAGGGCAGATGGCACGCGGAACGACCCTGAGTTTCCTGGCCGGCTACGTCGACACCCTTGGCTTCGTGGCCTTGCATGGCCTGTTCACGGCCCACGTGACGGGCAACTTCGTCCTGCTCGGACGGGAGGTGGTGTCGCCGGGTAATGACGTGCTGCTCAAGCTGCTC
This sequence comes from Pseudoduganella sp. R-34, assembly GCF_049904655.1. NCBI lineage: Bacteria > Pseudomonadati > Pseudomonadota > Betaproteobacteria > Burkholderiales > Oxalobacteraceae > Pseudoduganella > Pseudoduganella sp. R-34. Next base: position 1,074,121 of record NZ_CP184572.1, on the reverse strand, counting down.
GCCTTCCCTGCTTTCGTCGGCGGCGTGGTGGCAGTGCGGGCCCTGGTGCGGCGCTGCCAGGGCGGCGGCAGGGAGGCGCTGCGGCCGGCCCACCTGCTGCAGGCGGCGCTGATGCTGGCGGCAGCGGCCAGCGCGCGCTGGGACATGGCTGCCGGCCTGCTGTGCGCTGCCGCCATGGGAGCGCAGAACGGCTACGGCAAGCTGCTGCTGGCGAAACTGCCGGCCAGCACGGTCATGACCGGCAATGTCACACAACTGGTGATCGACTGCCTGGACCGCGTGGGCGGCGCTGAACGGCCCGCGCTGGCGGCGCTGGGCGGCGGCGTGCTGGCCTTTGCGGCGGGCTGCGTGGCGGGCGCGCTGGCATCGCGCTGGGGCATGGGCATCGGCCTGCTGCCGGCCGTGGCGCTGCTGCTGGCAATGGCGGCGCTGGCCGGGCAGCAGCCATCAAAGCCCGATAATGCCGCGCTTTAAGGCAATGGTGACCGCGTGCGTGCGGTCGTTGGCGCCGAGCTTGGCCAGGATGCTGCGCATGTGCGCCTTCACGGTTTCTTCCGAAATCGCCAGCTGGCTGGCGATGCGCTTGTTGGCGTTGCCGGCTGCCGCGCATTGCAGCACCTCGGCCTCGCGCTCGCTGAGCAGGGCGGCGCCCAGGTGGCTGGCCAGCTGCTGCGCGATTTCCGGCGAGATGTAGCGCTGGCCGCCGTGCACGGCACGGATCATGCCCACCAGCTCCTTGCGCAAGCTGCTCTTGAGCAGGAAGCCGCTGGCGCCGGCCTCCAGCGCGCGCCGCACCTGGGCGTCGCCGCCGAAGGTGGTCAGCATCACGATGCGCGCCGCCGGGAACTGGGCGCGGATGGCCTGCAGCGCCTCAAGGCCGCACATGCCGGGCATGGCGAGGTCCATGATTGCCAGGTCGGGGCGCACGGAGGCCCAGGCGGCAACGGCTTCGCGGCCATCGCCGGCTTCGGCCGCCACCTGCATGTCGGGCTGGCCGGCAATCGCATCGGCCAGGCCGGCGCGCAGCATGGGATGGTCGTCCACCAGCAGCACCCGGATTGGCGCGGCGGTGTCTGGAATGGTCTGGGTGTTCAAGGTATAGCTCCGCGCAAGACTGCAAGGGGAACTATAACAACGGATGGCGGGACTGGCAATTTGCCGGGCGTGCTGTACGCCCGGCAAACGGGTGGAATTACTTCTTCTTGGCCTTGGCTTTGGCAGCAGGCGCCTGCACCTGCGACTGCGCGGCCACCGGCTGTTGCGAAGCGGTGGTGGTGCCGCCCTGCACGCCCAGCGCGCCGCCGGTGCCCAGGCCGCCGGCGACTTCCTGCTGCTTGTAGTTGCGCACCGCGCGCACCACGTTGTTGTACGAATCCATGAAGGCCGCCACCAGGATCTTGCCTTCCGGGGTGTTGGTGTAGCCGCTGGCGCCGGCCGCGGCGCCGCCACCGAACAGGGCGCCGAACGCGCCGAAGTCGGTGTTCTTGGCGCTGCCCTCGGCTGCCGCCAGCTGCACGCCGGAACGGTTGTCGATCATCAGCAGCATGGTCGACGCTTCATTGGTCTTCATATTGCCGGCCACCATGCCGGCCACGCTGCCGATCAGGCCAAAGCCGCCCAGTGCGCCGCCCACGCCCGAAGTGCCTTTCTGGCTGAAGGTGATGGTCGGGCTCATGGTGTAGTCGGCAGCGGCGATCTGGCCCTTGCCGTAGTTGCTGTTGGCGCGCATCTCGCCGGATTTTTCCAGCGCGCGCTCGCCCATCATGTGGTCCATGGCGGCGCCGCGCTCCACCACCACGAAGCAGTTCGACTGCTGGATCATCATGCGCAGCACCGGCGTGGTGGAGCCCAGCTTGTACTGGCTCAGTTGCTGGAACCACGGCATGCTGCGGTCTTCCACCACCGACAGGGTGCCCAGCGGCCGGTCGCATTTTTCCAGCTGGGTGTTGGCATTGGCGGCGGTGGCGCCGCCGGCGCTGCCGGTGGCCACGGTACTGCCGCCGCCGAGGGTTGGTTGGGTGCCGGCACAACCGGCCAGCGCCAGGGCCGCCACGGCCGCGAACAGTTTGGTCTTCATACGTAGATCCCCTAATTTTTGGATGAAACGGCCGATTTTATAAGAAAGGCATGCCAGAAAAACTATCAAATAGTCACGCTGAGGCTGCCGTGACACAAGCCGCCATTGGGCGTACCATCAAGGTTCCGAAGAGCAAGGAAGCTAGCCCATGGCTGCCCCCGACCAGATCACCCACTGGCGCGAAAAAATCTTTGCCCGCCTGGTCCAGATTGTGCTGGTACTGGGCCTGGCCACGGCCATTCCAAGCATCGTGCAATCGCTGCGCGAAGGGCTGTGGGGCGTGGTGGTGGTCGACGCGGTTGCGCTGTCCTGGCTGACTGCCCTGTGGCGGCTGCAGGAAGTAGTGTCCTACCCGGTGCGCGCCATGCAGTTCCTGCTGATTACCTTCGCGGTCGGCGTGGCGCTGATGCTGCAGGTCGGTCCCGTGGCGCACACCTACCTCCTGGCGGTGCCCTGCCTGGCCGCGCTGCTGGTGGGCCTGAAGCCGGCCATCTGGCTGCTGCTGGCCGGCGCCGTCGCCATCGTGCTGACCGGCTTTGCGCCGCCGCCCGATCCGGCAGCCGTCGGCCTGTCCGACGACGCCGCCTTGCGCGCTTCGATCGTGGCGCTCAATTACCTGTTCATTGCCGGCATCCTCACCCTGAGCTGCGGCGTGCTGCTGCGCCACCTGGCGCGCTCGCTGGCCGAAGGCGAGCAACTGGCGTTCTACGACCCGCTGACCGGGCTGCCGAACCGGCGCCTGTTGCTGGACCGCCTGGCCGGGCTGTTGGCCAGTTCCGAGCGCCAGCAGGCGTTCAGCGCCGTGATGTTTGTCGACCTCGACCGCTTCAAGACCATCAACGATGCGCGCGGCCATGCCACCGGCGACCATTTGCTGCGGCTGGCCGCGCAGCGCCTGTCGGAAGCGGTGCGCAAGAGCGACACCGTGGCGCGCATCGGCGGCGACGAATTCGTGGTGCTGCTGGCGCACCTGGCGCCCGACCTGGCCGCGGCCGGCAATGCGGCGCAAGCGGTAGCGGAAAAGATCCGCGCCGCGCTGGCGCAGGAGTTCGAGATTGCCGGCCAGGGCTACGGCTGCTCGGCCAGCATCGGCGTCACGCTGCTGCCACGGTACGGCCAGCAGGCCGACGACCTGCTGCGCGAGGCCGATACCGCGATGTACCGCGCCAAGGGCGCCGGCCGCAACGGCATTGCCTTCTTCGAAGCGGCCATGCAGGCCGAAGTCGAGCGGCGCCTGACGCTGGAGCGCGAGCTGGGCCAGGCCATCGAGCAGGACCGCCTGCACGTGGTGTTCCAGCCGCAGTTCGATTGCCAGGGGCGGCTGCACGGCGCCGAATTGCTGATGCGCTGGGAGCGCGACGAGGGCGGCATGGTGTCGCCGGCCATCTTCATCCCACTGGCGGAAGAAGCGGGCCTGATCGTGCCTCTCGGGCTATGGGCCTTGAAGCAGGCCTGCCTGGCGCAGCAGCGCATGTCGGTGCTGGGCCTGTCCTTGCCGCTGTCGGTCAACGTCAGCCCGCAGCAGTTCCGCCAGGCCGACTTCGTGCAGCAGGTGCGCACGATCTTGCAGGAGCACGGCATGGAACCGGCGCTATTGATCCTGGAGGTGACGGAAGGCCTGCTGGTGGAGAAAATGGATGAAATCGTGGCGCGCATGAACGAGCTGGCCGAGCTCGGGGTGCGCTTTTCCATCGACGATTTCGGCACCGGCTATTCCAGCCTGGCCTACCTGAAGCGCATGCCGCTGTATGAGCTGAAGATCGACCGCAGCTTCATCATGGACATGCCGGACGACGCCAGCGACGTGGTGATCGTGCAGACCATCCTGGCCATGGCCGGCCAGATGGGCTTGCGGGTAGTGGCGGAAGGGGTGGAGACGCAGGCCCAGGCCGACTTCCTGGCGGCCAACGGCTGCCATGCACTGCAAGGCTACCTGCTGGGCCGTCCGGCGCCGCTGCCGGCGCTGCTCGACCTGCTGGCTGCGCAGGCCGCGCTCTCCACCGGGGCTGCCGTCTAGTTGAGCTTCACCGTCAGGGCCTTGCGGATCGCCACGCAGCGCTGGTCTTCCTGGTGCGCCACCAGCAGCGAGCGGCGGGTGCCGGCGCTCAGGCCGGGGTTGGCAGCTGCGGTATCGGACAGGCGCTGCACGCTTTGCGCCGTGCAGGTGGCCGGGATCATGGCACCTGCATAGTCGCGCATGAAGACCGGGCCGGCCGACTTGTCCAGCACGGGCAACTGGGCCAGGCGCGCCGCAGCGCTCTGCTCATTGAGCGCCACCTGCGAGGAAGGATACAGCGCATGCATCGCGGTGCGGATGCGCGAGAACGGCAGCTTGGTCTGCGTGTCGCCGATCCTGGCCAGCCATTCCTGCTTCACCTTGGCATCCGGGCGTGCGGCCTGGGCTGCCACGGCAGCCAGCTCGCCGCTGTCGGATTTGTCCTTGGCCTGCTCGGCGGCGATGCGCGCCTCGGCGCCCGGATAATCCTTGCGGTTCAGGACAGCGATCATGTCCCAGCGCAGGTCCTGGCTCAGGGTCAGGCCGGCCAGCTTTTCGCGGCCGTCCAGCATGGCGGCGATGCGCTCCAGCGAATCCTTGCTGCCGGCAGTGCCAAGGTAGGCGCCGAACCAGCGGCGCTGGAAGTCGCCCTTGCTGGCCTTGGCCTGCAGCCACGCCATCTTTTCCAGGCGCCCTACCACGGTGCGCGTGTAGGCGCCGTCGGCCGACATGGTGCGCAGGTAGCGGATCGACTGGGCCATCTTGCCCAGCACGTCGCCCAGCAGCACGTAGTCCTTTTCCTGCGGCGCGTTGACCAGCACCGTGTCGAGGAATTCGTTGAGCGGCAGCGCGCCGTCGCGCACGTTGTCCCACATGCTGTGCCACAGCATGGTGCGCAGCAGCTTGTCTTCCACCTTGCTCACGTCCTGGCGCGCGGTGGCAAAGGAGCGGGTATCGAGCTTGGCTTTCACAAAGCCCCAGTCCTGGTAGTTCGGGTAGACCAGGTCCGGGCAAGCCGCGCCCTTCAGCTCCGGCACGTCCGTCTTGGCGCCCTTGTAGGTCACCGGCAGCACCTTGGCAATATCCAGCTGCTTGCCCTGCTTCTGCATCAGGGCCAGTTGCACGCGCTGTTCACGCAGGGTCGGGAATTGCGCCACGGCCGTTTGCTGCAGGCTGAAGGCGTCGATCTTGCCGGCCTTGCAGCTGTAGTTGGCGGTGATGGTGTTCACGCCCGGCTGGTACAGCCAGTCCTGGGTCCACTGGCCCAGGTCGCGGCCGGCCGCTTCGGCCAGGCTGCCGATGAAGTCATCCAGTCTGGCGTTACTGAACTGGTACTTGACCAGGTAGTTATGCACGCCCTTGCGGAAGGTCTCTTCGCCCAGCAGGTGGCGCAACTGCTTCAGGGTCGAAGCGCCTTTCGAGTAGGTGATGGCGTCGATGTTGTCGAAGGCGTTGGCGGTCGACGGCACCGGGGTTTCGATCGGGTGGGTGGTGACGCGCTGGTCCTGCACGTAGGCGTCCGACTTGCCCTGCGAATAGAAATACTGCCAGGCGGAGTCCTTGTATTCGGTGGCTTCGGCGGTAGCCAGGGTGCCCATGAAGGAAGCGAAGCTCTCGTTCAGCCACAGGCCGTTCCACCACTGCATGGTGACCAGGTCGCCGAACCACTGGTGCGCCATTTCGTGCATGATGACGCTGGCCAGGTCGTGCTTCTCGGCGCTGGTCATCTTGTCCTTGTGCAGGAAGGAGTGTTCGGCGAAGGTGACCGCGCCGGCGTTTTCCATCGCCCCATACAGGAAGTCCGGCACCAGCAGCTGGTCATACTTGCCGTACTGGTAAGGAATGCCGAAGTAGTCGTCAAACCAGGCCAGGCCTTGTTTCGTGTATTCGAACCACGGCGCCGGGTCGACCTGGTCGGCCACCGACTGGCGCGCGAACAGGCGCATCGGGTACTTGGCGCTGGTAGCGTCTTCCCACACCTTGTACGGACCGGCGTGCATGGAGAAGTTGTAAGGGCTGAGGATCTTTGAGACAGGGAAGGTCCAGCGCTTGCCGTTGGCTACGTCTTCCACTTTGGATTCACGCGTGGTGGACACCACGGTCCAGTCGGCAGGCGCGGTGACGTTGACCTGGTAGGTGGCCTTCAGGTCCGGCTGGTCGAACAGCGCGAACATCTGGTGCGCGGCGGCCGGTTCGAAGTGCGAGTAGGTGTAGACGCGGCCATCGACCGGATCGACCATGCGGTGCAGGCCTTCGCCATTGGTGCTGTGCTTGCGCTCGAATTCCACGGTAACGCTGTTGCGGCCTGCCTTCAGGTCGGCGGCGGCCAGCGTGATGAACCAGTTGTTGTACTGCGTCGCGGCGACCTGCTTGCCGTTGACCAGCAGGCGCTTGATGGTGGCCTTGTCCAGGTCCAGCGTCAGCGGCTGCGCGTTGTCTTTGAGGTCGAAAGCGACGGTGGTGGTGTTGCTGAAGCTTTCCTGGCCGGTCAGCGTGAAGTCGAGGACATAAGCGACATTGGACACGCGCGCCGAGCGGGCGGCAGCATCGACCTGGCTCAGGTAAGGGTTTTCAGCGCGCGGGGTAATGGCGCTATTGTCGGCCGCGATGCCGCTGGTGGCGACAAGTGCACTGACTGCCAGTGTAATGGCATGAGGAACTAGCGATTTCATGGTTATCCTTAGACATGTCTCGCCCCGGACCGGCCCCGGTCAGGTGGCGCAGGGATGATACCATTGGGCGATGGACATCAAACTCGAGACCCCCAACCAGCCCGAAGTCGTGGCCCTGATCGACCTGCTGGATGCTTACCAGCTGTCGCTGTATCCACCGGAAAGCGTGTATGCGCTCGACATGAATTCGCTGCTGCAGCCGAATGTGCTGTTTGCCGTGGCGCGCAATCTCGACGGCGCTGCGGTGGGCTGCGGCGCCATCGTCGTGACGCCGGAGTACGGGGAAGTGAAGCGCATGTTCGTGCATCCGTCCGCGCGCGGCCAGGGCGTGGCGCAGCGCCTGCTCGGGATGCTGGAAACGGAAGCGCTGGCGCGCGGCTGCCGCCAGTTCATGCTGGAGACCGGACCTTCGCAGCCGGAAGCGATCGGGTTGTATGAGCGACTGGGCTACCGCGTGCGCGGACCGTATGGCGATTACCGCGACGACCCCTTGAGCGTGTTCATGGAGAAAACGGCGTGAGCGACTCGTTGCAGGACCTGCGCGAGCGCACCCGTGCCTTTGCCGCTGCGCGCGACTGGGAGCAGTACCACACGCCGAAGAACCTGGCGATGGCGCTGTCGGTGGAAGTGGCCGAACTAGCCGAGCATTTCCAGTGGCTGCCCACCGGCCGCGCCGGCGAACTGGCCGACGGCCAGCATGAGGCGATCCGCCATGAACTGGCCGATGTGCTGCTTTACCTGGTGCATATCGCCGACAAGCTCGATGTCGACCTGCACGCGGCGGCGCTGGAAAAAATCCAGCTCAATGCCATTAAGTACCCAACGCCGAAAGCTTGACCGGCCACAGCGACTACAGCGGCTACTCGCGCATTGATTGCGCCAGTGCTGCTTAATCGTGCTCAAGATGACTCGACGGCACTCAGAGCAAAAACGAGCATCAAAAGAGCTACGATGAGCAAGGAATGAGCAGGGATAAGCAGCAATGAGCTGCTTTGCGAACAAAGTTGACCGGCCTCGGAATTGAGAGGAGCCCCTCAGAGTCGTCCGATTGTTCGCAATGGCTTAGAACCGAGGGGTCGGGGAAGTTCCGCCTGAGTTCGAAAGATGCCAGGCTGGCGGATCAAGCGCCTTCAATCAGGTTTGCGACGAAGGCGCTGTACTCGTCGCGCATCGGGAGTTCAAGGTCCGTCACAATTGCGCGGCGGTGCGACACGACCGGCACATTGTCCTTCGGGTTGAAACCCGCTTTCTCTTCGACGCCCCAATACAGGCCTACGCCGCGCTTCTGCCAGTTCGGCAGTTCGTTGAAATTGATCCCGCGGCTAAACAGCAGCTCGTTTTTGTCCGCGAGCGATTTGCCGGCAATCGTTGCGGCGGCGCTGTTCGGCTCCACGCCTTCCTTGCGCAGCATCCAATAGCAGTGGGCGTTCAATGCGTTGCGGTGCGCATCTTCGTTACGCCAGCGGAAGTAGTCGACCACCAGGCGCTTGGTGGGCAGTTCCGAAATCCGGCAATCGAAGGCGCCCAACTGCCCCAGCATCAGGCTGAATTTGGCGGACGCTTCACCGGCGAGGATAGAGTTGTATTTCCGGGTCTTGCGGCCGAAGACATTGATGTCCGGGTCGAACAGCAGGGAGATTTCGTCGCTCTCGGTGTAACCGTAGATGACCTTGAAACCGCAGTTCATCAAATGCCTGGTGGTTTCGATCATCAAGTCGCGGAAGCGGACATCGAACGGGGCCTCAAAGCCGGCAAGCTCCTTGGTCAGGCGCGTAAAACTGCGGCCGTCGATCCTCGCGACCATATAGATGCCCGGCAGGACGCACTGGTCATGCGCGGTTTCATACACCCGCATTGATTCGTCGAGTTCATCAAACTTCACTAATCCATTCCTTTACAACACGTTCTCCGTCAATCCAGTCGACGTAGAACAGTTCATCAATGCCTTCCTCGCGCGCCGGGATTTCCAGCCGCTTGTGAGTGCTGAAGATGCCGACCTGCGGTATGCATTCGGCCCCTTGTCGCTGGCCGTTCCATTCAAGCGACCGGTCAAGGTCGCTCTTGAAGTAATAACACCTGATGCAATAGCCGTGCTCCTTCAGCATCGCGATATAGCGCGCCCGCACTTCCCTGCTGACATTCGTGTTATCGATCACCAGCGGCATTCCAGTATCGAAGCAAAGCGCGAACATCAGTTTTTCCCTGTTCTTCGTTTTCAGCAAATCGTTACTGATGCGGACGTGGGAATTGAAGAAGTGCTCTTTATAAAAGGTCGATTTGCCGGAGGCCTGGATGCCGACAAACATGATCGCTTCCATCAGAATCCCAGCGCCTTGCGGATCTGTGCATTGACGATTCCCCAGGCTTTCGAGTCGGCCGAGACTTCGTCGTAGTGGCTGCCGCCTGGCAGAACCAGCACCTCCGCTGAGTCGCCCGCAGCCTTGGCGCGACGGGCGTAGTTTTCTCCAGTAACGGCCGGCGAAATATCGTCATGCTCGCCGTGGATCAGGATCGTGTTCACTCCGGCCGGAAGCATTTCAGCCGGCGAGGTGTCGGCGAAAACGTCGGGGCGCGAAGCGCTCGGCAGGCCGGCAATCTGAGCGGTCTCGCGATCGCAGGTGCGCCGGATCAGGGCGGCTTCGTTGCGCAGGTCGGCCAGGCCGCCGAGGCTGATGACGGTGTTGATCTTCAGCGGCTGCGGCGCCCAGGCAGGGCTCCACTCGGGCAGCTTGTGGCGTGAGACCGCCCACTGTGCAAGGTGGCCGCCGGCGGAATGGCCGACTGCGACGATGCGGCTCAGGTCCAGGGCACTGGACTTGGCTTCGTGCTTCAGCAAGTCCACAGCGGTGGCCACGTCCTGGTACATGCCGGGATAGCCGCCGCCGTCTTCATCGTAGCGGCGGTATTCCACGTTCCAGACCGCGATGCCTTGCCGGGTCAGCGCGCCCGCCATATTGCGCATCTGCTCGATGCCGCCGAAGTGCACAGTCCAGCAGCCACCGTGGATCAGTACGACGACGGGGTGCGGGCCGGGGCCTGCCGGCTTGAACAGCTCAACGTACTGGCTTGGCGAGGGGCCGTACATAACTCGCTTGTCCGGCGCGGGCCCCTTCAGCGCGAGGTAATCCTGCAAGTCCATGGGCTTGGTGACCACGGCGTCGGCCGGCGCAGCGGACGCACCGACAGCGGCGGCACCCACGGCGGCGCACAGGGAATGGCGGATCAGTTTGTGCATGGCTATCTCGGTGAAGTCCGGAACAGCCAGCAGCATAGCTTGTGGATGGCCAATTCGGCAACAAGCCTGGTTGACGCCGCTATTGTCGGCGCGGTTCAGGGGCTCCAGAGAAGGGGGCCAGGCGACTCGCCAGGCCCGGTCGTTTCGACGTGGATCAGCGCTTCGGCTTGGCTACCGGCTTTTTCGGCGGGGTGTGCTTGCCTGACATCGGCGGCATGGCGTCGGCCAGCGACATTTTCAGCTGCTTGCCGCCGACCCAGACTTTGCGCAGGTGCTTGAAGATGTCGTCCGGCATGCCGTCCGGCATCTCGACGAAGGCATGGTCTTCGAGGATTTCGATGCGACCGATGAAGCGCGACTCGAGGCCGCTCTCATTGGCGATGGCGCCAACCAGATTGCCGGCATTGACGCCATCCCCCGAACCGACTTCCACGCGGTAGGCGCGCATTGGCATTGGCGCACCCTCGCCTGCCGCGGCCTTGTCCTTCTTCTTGCGCTTGGGTGCTTCCTCGAACATCGGCTCGTCGTCATCGGCGCGTTCGGACAGCGGTGGCGCGGCGCGTTCCGGGCGCTCGGCGCGCTCAGGCTTGGCTGCGCGTGGCGCCTTGGCGGCTGGCGCCGGTGGCGGCGTTTCGCCGTCGCGGTGAATGCGCAATGCCTGGCCTGCAACGCGCAGCGCGGCAATCGCATCGATGTCGCCCGGCAGCAGGTCGGCCGGCATGTCCAGCAGCGAGTAGTCGTCGTAGATTTCAATGCGGCCGATGAACTTGGAATCGATGCCGCCTTCGTTGGCGATGGCGCCGACGATGTTGCCCGGCTTGACGCCGTGCTGGTAGCCCACTTCCACGCGGTAGGTCGCCATGCCCTGCTCCGGCTCGCGCTCGATGCGCTCCTTCTTCGGACGCGGCTCACGTGGCTCACGCGGTTCACGCGGCTCGCGGCCCTGGCCCTGGCCTTCCTGGCGTGGCGCGCCGTCTTCATGCCAGCCTTTTTCGCGCGACTTGTCCAGCAGCAACGGCTTGCCACCGCAGGCCATCATTGCCAGCGCGGCTGCCACCTCCACCGCCGGGATATTGTGTTCTGCCTCATATTCGCGCACCAGGTTTTCGAAGAAGGACAGGCCTTCCTGCGCCAGGGTGTCGGTGATCTGGTCCTTGAACTTGCTGATGCGGACGTCGTTGACCGCCTGCAGCGTCGGCAACGTCATCGGCGTGACCGGCTGGCGCGTCGTGCGCTCGATCAGTTTCAACAGGTTGCGCTCGCGCGGCGTGATGAACAGGATCGCCTCGCCGCTGCGGCCCGCGCGGCCGGTGCGGCCGATGCGGTGGGTGTAGCTTTCCGGGTCGTACGGCACGTCGTAGTTGACCACGTGCGAAATGCGCTCCACGTCCAGGCCGCGCGCGGCAACGTCGGTGGCGACCAGGATGTCGATCTTGCCGTCCTTGAGCTGGCCGATGATGCGCTCGCGCGCCGCCTGCTGCATGTCGCCGTTGATGGCGCCGGCCGAGAAGCCGCGCGCCTGCAGGCGCTCAGCCAGTTCCTCGGTGCCGATCTTGGTGCGCGAGAAGATGATCATGCCGTCGAACGGCTCCGCTTCCAGGATGCGGGTCAACGCGTCCAGCTTGTGCATGCCGGACACCAGCCAGTAGCGCTGGCGGATATTGGTGTTGGTGGTGGTCTTGGCCGCCACCATCACTTCGGCCGGGTCGTTCAGGTAGGTGGTGGCGATGCGTTTGACCTGGGCCGGCATGGTGGCCGAGAACAGCGCGGTCTGGCGCGATTCAGGGGTCTCCTGCAGGATGCGCTCGACGTCCTCGATGAAGCCCATGCGCAGCATCTCGTCCGCTTCGTCCAGCACCAGGGTTTTCAGCTGCGACAGGTCGAGCGAGCCCTTTTCCAGGTGGTCGATGACGCGGCCAGGGGTGCCGACCACCACGTGCACGCCGCGGCGCAGCGCCTGCAACTGCGGGCCGTAGGACTGGCCGCCGTAGATCGGCAGCACGTGGAATTTCGGGATGTGGGTGGCGTAGCGCTGGAAGGCTTCGGCTACCTGGATCGCCAGTTCGCGGGTCGGCGCCAGCACCAGCGCCTGCGGCGCGGCCTGCTTGATGTCGATCCGCGACAAGATCGGCAGCGCAAAAGCGGCGGTCTTGCCGGTGCCGGTTTGCGCGGTGCCCAGCACGTCGCGGTTTTCCAGCAGGTACGGGATGGTGGAGGCCTGGATCGGAGACGGGGTCTCGTAGCCTACTTCTTTCAGCGCCTTCAAAATGGGGGCGCTGAGGTTCAAATCGGTAAACAGGGTGTCAGACATGGCGGCACTCGTGAGGTTATTGTTGTATCGCCTGATGCGACGGAAAGCGCTATTTTACCCTTTTAAACCGGCACCCCGGTGTCCGACCCACAGGGTCAGACACCAACACGCGGCCGCCGCAGGCCAGGTGTCTGACCCTGCGGGTCAGACACCGCTTTGCCGGTTTTCAGGTGTGCGGCTTCACATCATCCTTCAGCGCATTCAGGGCCATTTTCTCGATCAGCCCCGGCGCCAGCAGCTTGAGCCAGCGTCCCAGCTTGCCCTTGGCCGTCATCACCACCTCGCGCCGGCGGCCCGCCATCCCATCGATAATCAGCTGCGCGCATTCAGCCACCGGCATCGCATCGTCCTCGCGCAGGCTGCTCCTGCCCAGTTCCCCGCCGGCAGCGTTATAACCTCGATAACGGATCTGGGTATCCACCACGCCCGGATAGGCGGTGGTCACGCTGACGCCATGCTGCTTCATTTCCGCCCGCAGTGCCTCGAAGAAGCCCGCCATGGCGAATTTGGTGGCGCCGTAGGCCGTGCGCCCCGGCACGCCAACCAGCCCGGCCAGCGACGACACGGCCACGATCCTGCCCTGCGACGCCTTCAGGTATGGCAGCGCGGCGTGGGTGCACCAGATGGCGCCCCACAGGTTCACTTTCATCAGGTCTTCATACCAGCCCAGGTCCGTCACGTCCTCGAACAGGGCGTGGGCCGAGCGGCCGGCGTTGTTGACCAGGGCGTCGATGCGGCCGAAGCGTTCCACCGCGGCAGCTACCAGGTGGCGGCACTGGTCCTGCTGCGCCACGTCGGTGGCCGCCACCAGCGTTGCCGCGCCGGCGCCGCCGCAGTCGGCAGCCACCGCCTGCAGGGCGGCCTCGTTGCGCGCGGCCAGCACCAGTGCCACATCCTTGCCGCGCGTGCGCGCCAGCTGGCGCGCCATTTCTGCTCCGATGCCGTCGGATGCGCCGGTGATGATAATGACTTCCATGTATCTCCTTTGTTTCGACGCCGGGAATGCGCTCCATTATGGGGTAAGATCCCCGCCATGCATACCAAGTACCTGATCCCTGCCAGCCTGCTGCTGGCGGCCGCTTCTGCCGCAGCGCAGCAAGCGCCAACCGTCAAGGAAGCGCCGCTGCGCGCCCACCTTTCCTTCCTCGCCGACGACCTGCTCGAGGGCCGCGGCACCGGCCAGCGCGGCGGCGACCTGGCAGTGCGCTACCTGGAGACCCAGGCCGCGGCCATCGGCCTGCAGCCGCTGGCCGACGGCTCCTATCGCCAGCCGGTGAGGTTCCAGGGCACCCGCCTGCAGCCCGGCAGTTCGATCACATTCTCTGCCGGCGCCAGCACCCTGAAGCCGCGCCTGGGCGAGGACGTCCTGATCGGCACCGGCAGCGGCCGCGCCGAAGTGATATTCGATGCGCCGCTGGTGTTCGTCGGCTACGGCGCCATCGCGCCGGAGGAAAACTGGAACGACTACAAGGACGCCGACGTCAAGGGCAAGATCCTGGTCATGATGGTCAACGACCCGCAGCCCACCGCCGAAGAACCGAACCGCTTTGCCGGCAAAGGCTACACCTATTACGGCCGCTGGATGTACAAGTACGAAGAAGCGGTGCGCCGCGGCGCCGCCGGCGCGCTGCTGATCCACACCACGCCATCGGCCGCCTATGGCTGGAACGTTCCCTCCACCAGCTTCTCGCTGGAACGCTTCCATGCGCCCGGCGGCGGCAACCTGGTCGAAGGCTGGCTGTCCGAAGACTACACGCGCACCCTGTTCAGGGCTGCCGGCTTCGAGCTGGACGCCCTGCGCGCCGCCGCCGAACGCCGCGACTTCCGCCCGGTGGTCCTGAACATCAGCGCCCACAGCGAAATCCGCTCCAGTGTGCGCCAGGTCGAGCAGTTCAACGTGGTCGGCATCGTGCCCGGCAGCGACCCGACACTGAGGGATCAGGCGGTGGTCTATTCCGCGCACTGGGACCATCTGGGCAAGGCCGACGGCCCGGCCGACGGCACGGACCGCATCTACAACGGCGCCATCGACAACGGTTCCGGCGCCGCCGCCCTGCTGGCGATGGCTGCCGCCGCGGTGCAGAAACCGGCCAAGCGCTCGCAAGTCTTCCTGTGGCCGGCCGCCGAGGAAGTGGGCATGCACGGCGCGCAGGCCTACGTCGCCAACCCGGCCTTCCCGCTCAAGCGCACGCTGGCCGACCTGAACCTCGATTCGATGAATTTTGCCGGCCGCACCAGGGACATCGGCGTGGCCGGCGCCGAGCGCAGCTCGCTGCATGACAGCGCGGCCAAGGTGGCCAGGCAGATGGGCCTGAAACTGGCGCCGCCGATCCCCGACCTGTCGGGCGCCTACTTCCGCGCCGACCACTTCCAGTTCGCCAAGGCGGGCGTGCCGGCCTTTAACGTCGGTTCCGCCGTGTTCTCCGGCGACGGCCACTTCGAGTTCGAGCATGCGCACGATGCCTCGGCCGCCAGCATCGTCGCCTTCAAGCGCGACTACCACAGCGTCAAGGACGAATACCATGCCAGCTGGGATTTGTCGGGCATGGTGCAGCAAGCCCAGTTCACCCTGAACCTGGGCTATGAAGTCGCCAACGGCAAGGCCATGCCGGCCTGGAAGAAAGGCGACCCGTTCAGCTTTGTGAAGCGCTAGCCGCCGCTTCATCCTGCTGCAGCAGGGCGAGGAAGCCTTCGGCCGGCAGCGGCCGGCCGAAGAAGTAGCCCTGCATATGGCGGCAGCCATGGCGGCGCAGGAAGTCCAGCTGTTCCTGCGTCTCCACCCCTTCCGAGATCACTTCCAGCCCCAGGTTGCGGGCCAGCGCGATGATGGTGGTGACGATGGCGGCATCGTCGGGATCGACCGTCAGGTCGCGCACGAAGGTCTGGTCGATCTTCAGCACGTCGATCTCGAAGCGCTTCAGGTGCGCCAGCGAGGAATAGCCGGTGCCGAAGTCGTCGATCGCCAGCTTCACGCCCAGCTTCTTCAATGCGTGCATGACGGCCATCGCGTGCGCCACGTCGTTCATCACGGCGCTCTCGGTCAGTTCCAGCTCCAGGCAGTGCGGCGCCAGGCCGGTATCGGCCAGCACCTCCGCCACGCCCTGCACGAAGTCCGGCTCTGCCAGCTGGCGCGCCGAGACGTTGACGGCGATGCGCAAGTGCTTGCGCCCGTCGCGCTGCCAGTCGCGCAGCTGGCGGCAGGCGGTGCGCAGCACCCAGTGGCCGACGGCCAGGATCTGGCCGGTCTCCTCCGCCAGCGGGATGAAGCGGTTGGGCGCCACCATGCCCATTTCCGGATGGCGCCAGCGGATCAGCGCCTCCATGCCCATGATGCGGCCGCTGGCGCAGTCGACCTGGGGCTGGTAATGCAGCTCGAACTCGCGCCGCTCCAGCGCCGTGCGCAGCGCGCTTTCGATGCGCAGCCGCTCGCCCAGGCGCTCGTTCAGGGCCGCGGTGTAGAACTGGTACTGGTTGCCGCCCATTTCCTTGGCGCGGAACATGGCGATGTCGGCCCGCTCGGCCAGCACGCCGGGTTCCTTGCTGTCGGTCGGGAACACGGCGATGCCGGCGCTGGCGGTCAGGAACAGCTCGGTGCCATCGAGCACCAGCGGCGCCGCCAGGCTGTCCAGCACGCGCTGCAGCTGTTCGGCGCGCGGCGCCAGGCCGCCCCGTTCCGGTAACAGCAGCAGCGCAAACTCGTCCCCGCCCAGGCGCGCCACCGTGTCGACCGGCCGCACGGCCGCCTGCAGCCGCGCCGCCACGATCTGCAGCAGGCGGTCGCCGCCCTTGTGGCCCAGGCGGCTGTTGGTGAACTTGAAGCGATCAAGGTCGATCGACACCAGCCACAGTTCATGCCCCTTGCGCCCCGAGTGCTGGATGGTCTGCGCCAGCCGGTCCTGCAGCAGCACGCGGTTGGGCAGGCCGGTCAGCGCATCGTGGGTCGAGCGGTGTTCCAGCTCCGACTCATAGGCCTTGATGGCGGTGATGTCGTGCTGGATCGAGATGAAGTTGACCACCACGCCGTGCTCGTCGCGCACCGGCGACAGCACCACGTCGTTCCAGTACTGGGTGCCGTCCTTGCGGTAGCAGCGCAGCACCGCGTGGCCGTCGCGCTGCTCGCGGATCGCCGCCCGCAGCTCGTCGATGCCGGGCTGGTCGAGGTCATCGCCAAACAGCACGCGCGGGCTGCGGCCCAGCGCTTCCTGCGCGCGGTAGCCGGTGATGCGTTCATACGCCGGGTTCACGTACACGATCGGGTTGTGCGGTTCGGCCGCCGTGATCATCACCGCATTGGTGCTCGACTCGATGGCGCGCTGGCGCAGCAGCAAGGCCTGGTTGGCCGCCTTCAGTTCCGCCGTGCGCGTGGCCACGCGCTGCTGGATCAGCAGCTTGCGGCGCTTGAGCGAATCGATGAAGGCCGAGCCGATCAGGGTAATCAGCACGCCCAGCGCCAGCGTGGACAGCGAAGCCAGGTGCTCGCTGGCCAGGATGCGCGCGCCGGGCGTGGCCACCATCAGCCAGCGCGAGCCCGCCACGTCGAGCGCCAGCTGCAGCGGCGCCGTGCGGGCCGGGTACAGCCAGGCCGGCAGGGACAGGCCGCCGTGCGATGGGGCCGGCGCCGCGTCGTACACCAGGGCGACCGGATCGGGTTCGGCGCTGGCATACACCTGCAGGTCGAGCGCGCCGGCGTCTGGCCCGGCGCTGGCGAAGATCTTCTCGATCATTGCGCCCGGCTGCAAGGTCAGGGCCGTCTCGCCGACCACCGTGCCGCCCGGCGCGGCGCCGGCGTACAAGGGCATCGCCACCACCACGCCAAGGCGCTGGCGCGCGCCGTCGCGCTGCGCCAGTTGCACCAGCGGCCCGGCCGCCGGGGCGCCGCTGGCATAGGCGCGCTGGCGCGCGCCGTCGTCGCGGCCGGGAAACAGGGTATCGAGGCCGAGCGCCGCCTCGTTGCCGGCCAGCGGTTCGATGTAGTCGATCACCCGGTAGCGCGGCCGCACGGCGGCCGGCTGCGCTGCGCCGGCGCGCAGCTCGCGCACCGTGGCGCCGGGCTGCAGCGCCTGCAGACCGGCCTCGAAGGCCGGCCGTTCGGCGTGCTCGATGTAGCGCAGGTAGCTGATGCCCAGCACATAGGGCCGGCGC
Organism: Pseudoduganella sp. R-34; assembly: GCF_049904655.1. Lineage (NCBI taxonomy): Bacteria > Pseudomonadati > Pseudomonadota > Betaproteobacteria > Burkholderiales > Oxalobacteraceae > Pseudoduganella > Pseudoduganella sp. R-34. The sequence goes on along the minus strand of NZ_CP184572.1, from coordinate 1,056,688 downwards.
ACCAGCAGCGGCGTGACGAAACGATGGAATTCCTCGCGGCTGGCGCCGGGGCGGGCCACGAACAGCTGGTTGACCGCATGCAGGCTGGCCAGGGCGCTGCCGATGCCCTCGCGCAGCACGAAAGCGCGCGCCTGCACGCGCTGCTCGAAAGCCAGTTGCGCGCGCTGCGCTTCCAGCCGGCTGACGCCGGCAAACAGGACGCCGGTCAGGCCGAAGCCGCACAGCAGCGCCAGCACCGCCGTGCGCGTGCGGAACGGTTGCCGTGATGCTGCGCTGATCGGATCGTCCATCGTGTCCCTGCCTTCGCTTTGCCAGCTTACCATTGTCGCACGGTCGGCCATTTAATGCCATATGGAAACATTTTCCGCCCGGCTCACGCGCGCCAAGCGCTGCGGCAGCGGCCTATACTGGGCTGCCCACACCACGAGGAGGCGACCATGGAAAACACCTGGATCGTCGTGGCTGACAGCAGCCACGCCCGCATCTTCCAATTGCGCGACGGCCAGTTGCCGGCCGAAGAGATCGAAGACCTGGCCAACCCGCTGGGACGCGCCGACAACCGCCAGCTGGCTTCCGACGGCCACGGCCAGTATTTCGGCCCCGAAGGGCGCGGCCACACCGCGCCGCGGGTGGAAGAACCGGTGCAGCACGAGGTGCGCCAGTTCGCGCGCGAAATCGGGCACCGGCTCGATACGGCCGCCGCCCAGGACCGCTTCCAGCACCTGGCCCTGGTGGCCGCGCCGCGCTTCCTGGGCCTGCTGCGCGACAGCCTGGACAAGCAGACCCGCAAGCTGGTCACGGCCGAAGTGGCCAAGAACGTGTCGGCCTTTGCGCGCCAGGACCTCGATGCCTGCCTGCAGGCGCTGGCCCGGCCGCAGCAAGGCGGCTAAGGGCATGGACCTCAGCACGCAATGGGTCACGGTGCAGGGCCCGGACGGCGCCTTCGACGCCTTCCTGGCCCTGCCGCGCAGCGGCCACGGCCCCGCCCTGCTCTTGCTGCAGGAAATCTTCGGCGTCAACGCCCACATCCGCGCGGTGGCCGAGCAATATGCGGCCGACGGCTATGTAGTGCTGGCGCCCGACCTGTTCTGGCGCCAGGGCAAGCGCCTGGAGTTCGGCTATGACGAGGCGGACTGGGGCCGCGCCGCCCAGTGCATGCAGCGCACCGACGTGGCGCAGGCCCAGGCCGACATCGGCGCTGCCGCGGCTGCACTGCGCGCCACGCCCGGCGCCGCAGGCCGGCTGGCCGCGCTGGGCTATTGCTGGGGCGGCCGCATGGCCTACCTGGCCCTGGCCAATGGCCACGCCGAGCATGCGGTCGCCTACTACGGCGGCGGCATCCAGCATTGCCTGGAGCGCGCCGACGACATCCGCGCGCCGCTGCTGCTGCACTTTGGCGGGCGCGACGCCCACATCCCGCTGGAGGCCGTGCGCCAGGTGGCCGAGCGTTTCGGCGCGCGCGAACAGGTTGAAATCCACCTCTACCCGGACGCCGAACACGGCTTCAACTGCAACCACCGCAACAGCTACCACCAGCCCAGCGCCGCCGAAGCGCATGGCCACACCCTGCTGTTTTTAAGTGAAAACCAGTAAGTGCGTTCCCGCACAGATGGCGCAGTTGGGCAGTCCTAAAGTTGGCTGCTAACCCAACCGGAGGAAATGATGGCTGATGACCTGAATTCCCGGCCCGCGCCTGCGGCCCTCGCTGTGTCCCCGGCCAGCACGCTGGCTGCAACCTTGATGGCCGCGCTGCTGGCAGCTTGCGGTGGCGGCGGCGGTGGCAGTTCGCCCCCCGTGACGCAACCGGCGCCACCGCCGCCGGAACCGCCGAAGCCGGCCTTCGCGCTGGCCGTGAAGGAAGTGGCAAGCGGCCTCAGCACTCCCCTGTTGCTGACCGCACCGGCTGGCGATGCGCGCCGCTTCATTGTCGAGCGCCCGGGCCGCATCCGCATCCTCGGCAGCGACGGCACGCTGCGCAGCACGCCGTTCCTCGACTTGACCGGCCTGCTCAGCACGGACGGCGAAGGCGGCCTGTTGTCGATGGCCTTCCATCCGAACTACGCCCAGACCGGCCGCTTCTACATCTATTACACGGACAAGTTCAGCAACATCGCCATCGACGAAGTGAAAGTCTCGGCCGATGCCAACGTGGCCGACGCCAACTCGCTCAAGCGCATCATCACCATCCCGCACCCGACGTATACCAACCACATGGGCGGCATGCTGGCCTTCGGCGCCGACGGCTACCTGTATGCCGGCACCGGCGACGGCGGCGGCGCTGGCGACCCGAGCGGCAATGCGCAAAACCTCGACTCCCTGCTGGGCAAGCTGCTGCGCCTGAAGGTGGACGACGTGGTGGCGCCGCTGTATAACGTGCCGGCCGACAATCCCTTTGTCGGCCAGGCCGGCAAGCGTGGCGAAATCTGGGCCTACGGCTTGCGCAACCCTTGGCGCTTCGCCTTCGACAACACGACATCGTCGCTGTACATTGCCGACGTCGGCCAGGCCTTGAAGGAGGAAGTCGACGTGGTGGCGGCCGGCGCCAAGGCAGTCAACTACGGCTGGAACACCATGGAAGGGACCAGTTGCTACAACGCCAGCACCTGTTCCCAGCAAGGACTGACCCTGCCCGTCTTCGAGTACGACCACGGCAGCAACAATGCCAACGGCTGTTCGATCACCGGCGGCTTTGTCTACCGCGGCACGGCCTTGCCGGAACTGGCCGGCCGCTACCTCTATTCGGATTATTGCAAGGGCTTCCTGAAGAGCTTCCTGTATAGCAACGGCGCAGTCAGCGAAGCGAAAGACTGGGCGGTGGGCGATATCGGCCAGGTCCCGGCCTTCGGCCAGGATGCCGCGGGCGAGCTGTACATGCTGAGCGAATCCGGCAAGGTGTACCAGATCATCCGCAAACCGTAAGGACCGGTCCCGGTGGCGAAGGCGCGCTACAATGGGCGCTTTCCCACCAGCCCGCGAAAGACATGGCCAGACTGACGCTTGCGTTCCCGGAAGACCAATTCTGCTTTTCGACCCAGCTGACGGTCCGCGTGACCGACATCAACGGCGCCAACCACCTCGGCAACGACTCGATGATTTCCATGATCTCGGAAGCGCGGGCGCGCTTCCTGTTCGAGTTCGGCGTGCAGGAAACGGAAGCCGACGGCACCGGCATCATCGTCACCGACCTGGCCACCACCTACCGCGCCGAAGCGCACGCGCGCGACCAGCTGCTGTTCGAGGTAGGCGTGATGGATTTCAACAAGTATGGCGGCGACGTCATCTTCCGCATCACCCGTCCGGCCGATGGCACGCTGGTTGCCATGGCCAAGCAAGGCTTCGTGTTCTACCACTACCGCCACAGCCAGGTGGTGCCGATGCCGGACGACTTCCGCGCCAAGTTCAGCCGCGTGAACTGGATCGACTGAGCGGCAACATTACTTTCTGCTGAGCTGGGTCGGTGCGCCGAACGTTTTCTTGAACCAATCGTCGACCATCGGCTTTTCATACCGCAGCGAATCACCGCCCGCGTAACGGTTCAGGCCGTCCAGGTACATCATGTTGCTGAGGCGGTCGGTGCCGCTGGCAAGCACCTTGCCATCCTGTTGCAGCGTATATTGCAATTCCATGGTCGGCCAGTCGGCCCCGCCGCGCAGGATGCGCAAGTCGTGCAGGGAACGGCGGCGCGGCTCGACGCGGCCGGCCAGGTCGATGTCGGTCACGGTGATCGACAATTGCTGGTTGGCCGGCAATTGCCTGGCCAGGGATTCGAAATGGGTAGTCAATTCCTTCAGCACCTGGTCACGGTCCTGTTCCCAGAACGGCACGTCCGTGAATTTGTCCGGGTCCTGGTACTTGACGGTCACCCCGCCTGCCGAGGCGGCGCCAGCCGCCGCCAGCAGCAGGGCAGCGGCGATCCAGAAGCGAGTTCGGCGTTTCATGATGGGTTTCCTTTCCTAGATAAGCTTCAATATACTCCTCGCCCCCGCCCCTGCTGTCATTGAAACAATTCCTGACAAAAAAAACGGGCCGGATACGTCCGGCCCAGAATAAATGGGGACGTACCCCATTTTTCAGACAACTTTTTACAATCAGCTACCGATGCGCCCGCCGTCGTTCTTGGTGATGGCGATGGTGGCCGAACGCGGACGCTTGCCCACGCCGTAGCCGGCATTGCTTGGCCATTGGCTGGTGTATTTGGCCGGGTCGGCGATATTGGCGTTGGCCGTGCCCTCACCCGGGTGCTGGATGTTGACGAACAGCGTCTTGCCATCCGGCGTTTCGGTGATGCCGGTCAGTTCGCAGTCGACCGGGCCGACCAGGAAGCGCTTCAGCGTGTCGGCAGTCGGGGTCTTGCCGACGAAGGTGTCGACATTGGTGGCGCCGTACGCCAGCGTGACTTTCTTGCCGTCGCCCACCTGGCCTGGCAGGCCGGCCAGCATCATGCAGTTGGTGACGTCGGTATAGGCGCCGTCGTCGGTCTGGATCCAGCAGATGCCGGTGGAGCGCGAGAAGGCCAGGCCGTCCGGGCTGGAGAAATCCTGGTCGGCAGTCAGGCTGGACAGGTTGACCAGGCTTGGGTTGGCATCGGACTGGGCGCCGAACAGGTAGACGTCCCAGGTAAAGGCGGCGGAAGCGTTGCCGTCTTTTTCCTTGACGCGCAGGATGTGGCCATTGACGTTGCCGGTCTGCTTGGACGTGCCCTTCATGTCTTCATAGGTGCGCGGATTCGGGCCGTCCGGTGCGGTACGGGCGCTGTTGTTGGTGAGGGTGAAGTAGACCTCGCCATTGGCCGGGTTGACCGAGCACCATTCCGGGCGGTCCATCTTGGTGGCGCCCACGACGTCGGCCGCCAGGCGGGCGTTGACCAGCACGTCGGCCTGGTCGGCGAACTTATAGGTCGTGTAAGCGGCGATGGCGGCATTGCTGATGTTCAGCTCGATCCAGGAACCGCTGCCGTCGGCAGCAAACTTGGCCACGAACAGCTTGCCTGAATCCAGGTATTTGTCGCCAGTGGCCAGCAGGTCGGCCGGCGCAGCGTCGGCCTCGCTCCAGGTGGCGGTGGAGACGAATTTGTAGATGTACTCGTTGCGCGAATCGTCGCCCATGTACACGGCCAGCGGCTGGCCGGCCACGGTCTTTCCGAAGGCGGCGCTTTCGTGGGCGTAGCGGCCCAGCGCGGTGCGCTTGCGCAGATTCTTGCCCTTGTTGTACGGATCGGCTTCCACGATATAGCCCATGCCGTTCATTTCGTTGCGGTAGTCGTCGCTGCCATCGAGCGAAGCACCGAGCTTGGAGTTGTTCCAGCGCGCGTACTTGTCGTCGGCGCCGCCCGATTCCCAGCCGTGGCGCGATGCGGCGCCCTGGCTGCGGCCGTAGCGCTTGAGCGCGGCGACGCTCTTGTCGTTGCCGCGCGCGGCATCGTCGGTGGCGCCGCGGGTGAAGTAGCCGCTCCAGTTTTCTTCGCCGGAGACGAAGGAACCCCATGGGGTGCGGCCGGTGCCGCAGTTGTTCAGGGTGCCGCGGATCTTGCTGCCGTCCGGCGAGTACTTGGTCTTCACCAGGGCATTGCCTTTCACCGGGCCGCTGAGGTCGCAGTCAGTCAGGCAGGTGACGCGGCGGTTGAACGCCGAATCCTTGACGTATTCCCATTTGCCTGCGTTCTTGCGCACTTCCACCACGGAGATGCCGTGCAGCGAAGTTTCGCGGTCGATTTCCGCGGCCGGGCGCGGCAGGGTGTTGGTGCCGCCATTGGCGTGGATGAAGAAGGATGCCAGCTTTTCGTTAGTGGTCGCTTCGTGATTGATGGCCAGCAGGCCGCGGTCGTTGCCGCTGGCAGAAGGTTTGCCGGCACTGTCCAGGCCGAAAAATTCCATGCCGTCGTGGTGGTCGCCGGCGCGGTTCTCGAAGTCGGCATCGCTGCCATCGTTCTTGAAGGCCGTGGCGGAAGCGGTCAACGGATCGCCCAGTGCATAGATGACGGTGGCGGTGTAGCCGGCCGGCACGGTGACCAGGTCGGCCAGGCTCTTGCCCACGGCCGCAAAGCCCAGCAGCTTTTCAACCGGCGCCGGCGTTTCCGGCTTGGTGACCACCGGTGCATCGTCGCCGCCGCCGCCGCAGGCGGTCAGGGTGGCAGAACCCATCATCACGGAGATGGCCGACGCTACCGAACCGCGCAGCAGGTTGCGGCGGCTGATGCGCTTGTCGAGAATTTCGCTGAAGTGCTCGTTCGGGGTATCGTTGTAGCCGATATCGTCGTGATCGATTTTGTTTTCCATGACGCTTTCCAAAAGTGGGGGAGTTGAAACTGCCCGCCATTCTAGGAAGCGAAAATGACAACATTGTGACTAGCCGATTGCGCGCCGCAAACGAAAGAGGCGGCCGGTTCAGCTTTCGCCCGCCCGCCATTCCATCTTCTGCAGCTGGATATGCGGGTGGCTTGCCAGCGCTTCCCACTGCGGCAGGAACTGGAAGCCGAGCTTCCGGTACAAGGCTGCGGCACGTCCGTTCGCAGGCGACACCTCGAGCACCACGCGCTGGTGGCCTTGTGCTTGCGCGTGCTGCTTCATGGCAGCGACCAGCGCCGCCGCCGCGCCACTGCCGCGGTGTGCCGGCTTGACCCACATCGCGATCACGCTGAACTCCTGCGCTTGACTCAGGACACCACCGATCATGCCGACCGGCATGCCGCCGTCGAAGGCCAGCAGATAGGCCGCCGGCCCGCGCCCCGCGGCACGGTCCTGCCACTGGCTATCCGGGTTGGCAGCGGCGCTGGCGTGCGTCACGCCAAAGGCAGTTGGCGCATCAAGCAGCGCAGCAAGGCGCAGCTCCTTGAGGGTGGTCCAGTCGTGTTCGGTCGTAGGTCGGATCAGCATGCAGCGAGTATAGCAATTGTGCGCGTGCGCACGGCGCCGCCGCGCTGGAGCGCCGATGCTGTCGGCAAGGAGGTGCGCCATGCCCGAAGGCCCGTCGATCGTCATCCTCAGCGAACAGGTGCGCGCGTTTGAAGGGCGCACCATTGCCTGCGCCAGCGGCAACAGCAAGGCCGTGCCGTTCGACGAGCTGCCCGGCCAGCCGGTGCTGTCGCTACGCAGCTGGGGCAAGCACTTCCTGATCGAATTGCCGCTGTACACGCTGCGCATCCACTTCCTGATGTTCGGCAGCTACCGCATCGACGAGCGCAAGGCAGGCGCCGAGCCGCGGCTGTCGCTGCAATTCGAAGAAGGCGGCGAGCTGAACTTCTATACCTGTTCGGTCAAGCTGGTGGAAGGGGAACTGGAGCAGGCTTACGATTGGCGCGGCGACGTGATGTCGGCGCATTGGAGTCCGCGCCTGGCGCTGAAAAAACTGCGCGACAATCCCGAGCGGCTTGTCTGCGATGTCCTGCTCGACCAGGACATCTTCGCTGGCGTTGGCAATATTATTAAAAACGAAGTATTGTTTCGTTTACACATACACCCTCTCTCCACGGTAAGTAAATTGCCACAAGGAAAGTTGCGTGAGCTGGTCAAGCAAGCGCGCCAATACAGTTTTGAGTTCAAACAATGGAAGTTGGCGTTTGAATTGAAAAAACATTGGCTGGTGCACAACCGTGCCGTGTGCCCGCGCTGTAATATCAAGCTGCACCGGGCCCATCTCGGGCTCACCCAGCGCCGTACGTTCTGGTGCGAGCGCTGTCAAAAGCGTTACGGCGACGCAGTAGATGTTGTAAAGATTTAGCTCATCCAGTATTGCCTGTTGTTAATAACAATGGGTAGGACTACAATCAATTTGATGCGCCTGAAAATTGCGCATCATCCAGGACTGTGTGTCACATTTGGAATTTGCCAATATGTCTTTCTTGTCTTCTGCTACGCCCAAACTTGCGCCGTGGCGCATCCTGCTGGTTGATGACGAACCCGATATCCACGACATCACCAAGCTCACGCTGAGCCGGTTTCGCCTGGAAGGACGCGGCCTGGCTTTCCTGCACGCATACAGCGGCGCCGAAGCGAAGGAAGTGCTGGCAAAGGAAAAAGACATCGCCCTGGTCTTCCTCGACGTCGTGATGGAGCGCGAAGACTCCGGCCTGGAAGTGGCGCGCTGGCTGCGCGAAGACCTCGACAACCAGTTCACCCGCATCGTGCTGCGCACCGGGCAACCGGGCCAGGCGCCGGAAGAACGCGTGATCGTCAATTACGACATCAACGATTACAAGGAAAAGACCGAGCTCGATCGCACCAAGCTGTTCACCACCACCTTCGCCGCCCTGCGCGCCTACCGCGACATCATGAAGGTGGAAGAAGCGCGCCAGCAGCAAATGCATTACCGCGAAGGCCTGGAACGCGTGATTGCCGCCTCGGCCCACATCTTCCAGGCACGCAACCTGAAAGACTTCGCCGACGGCTTGCTGCAGCAGGTGGTCGCGCTGCTGCGCCTGGAGCACAGCATGCTGGTGCGCCTGCGCGGCGCCAGCGCCGTCAGCGGCGAGCACGATTACGAAGTGCTGGCCCAGATCGGCCAGGACGAGGACAGCCTGCTGACGCCGGAGCTGCTGGCCCAGCTCAAGGACGCCGAGCGCAACCGCATCTCGCGCATGGCCGGCGACACCTTCGTCGGCTACTTCCCCAACAGCAGCGGCAAGGCGTCGCTGCTGGTGCTGAAGGGCGTGGACGAGATTTCCGAGATCGACCAGAAGCTGCTGGAGATTTTCTGCAGCGGGGTAGCGATCGCCTTCGACAATATCCTGCTGACGCAGGAAATCACTGACACCCAGGCCGAGCTGATCATGCGCCTGGGCGACGTGGTCGAATCGCGCTCCAACGAAGCCGGCAACCACGTGCGGCGCATGGCCGAATTCTGCCACCTGCTGGCCAGCGCTTCCGGCATGCCGGAAGATGAAACCGCCGTGCTGAAACACGCGGCGCCGATGCACGATATCGGCAAGATCGCCACGCCGGATTCGGTGCTGCTCAAACCGGGCAAGCTCGATGCGGCCGAGTGGGAAATCATGAAGCAGCATCCAACGGTCGGCCTGTCGATCCTGGACGGCTCGCAGCGCCCGATCCTGAAGGCAGCCGCCGTGATCGCCCACCAGCACCATGAAAAGTTCGACGGCAGCGGCTACCCGCAAGGGCTGAAGGGCCACGATATCCACGAGTACGCGCGGATCGTGGCCGTGTCCGACGTGTTCGACGCGCTGATGCACAAGCGCTGCTACAAGGATGCCTGGCCGGTCGAGAAAGTGGTGGAGCACATGCGCGAGGTGGCGGGCACTCACCTCGACCCGAAATTCGTCGAACTGCTGATCGCCAATATGGACAAGGCCCTCGCGATCAACGAGCGCTTCCCCGACTGAAATTCGGGGTCAGGTCTGTCATTTGGACAGCGGTGAACGACGTTTGATAAAAATCAAAGTCACCGAAAAACGACGGGACGGGACGAATACGCGATGTTGCGATTCGCCCCGTTTTGATTTTTGTCAAAGGAGTGCGCTGTCTGTCCAAAAGACAGACCTGACCCCGAATTTTCGTCAGTACGCGGCCAGTTCGACCGGCATACGCTTGGCGCCGGAACGCCATTCACCAGTCAGCCTTGCGCCGGACACCTTCAGCGTCATCACGCCAGATGGCTTGCCGTCGTTGTCGCGCTCGGTGAGGGTCAGCTGCGCGCCCTGACGCTGCACCGTCAACTCAATCTGCTTGCGGTGCTTGTCATAGTAATAGTGGGCTTGCGGCGACGGGCTTGCTGACAGGCCGCTGTCGCCGATAAACAGCGTCACCGCCAGGTTGCCGTTGATTGTGCCTTTGTACAGCTGGGCGGATTTTCCGACCAGCGGCGCCGGTGCGTCGCCCTCGCCCAGCATCAGCTTGCGGCCGTAGGGATTCAGGTAGGGCCGCATTTCATCGCCCTTGAGTACGTACTCGAAGTCGCCCAGCTCGTCGATGCTGCGGACCGAATAACTGCCGCAGGACATGGAACGCAGCACCAGACGGTTGTCGCGGATGCCCAGGTGGCCGAAATCGCCGGCAGTTGCCTGTTCTTCGTTGTCGAGGCAATTTTCATACAGTATGAGCTGGTCTTCGGCATCGGATTTGTCCTTGCCCTTCTTGAAGCGCTTCCTGAGCTCGGCGATGTGCTTTTGCATCGTCACGCTGCGCGCCTTGCGCGCCTTGGGCAGCAACCTGGCCTTTGCATCCGTCGTGACCACATCCAGTGCCTCCACCATGCGCCCATTCGACACATCGAAGTAATAGTCAAAATTCGAATCGCCGCAATGCGCGCCGCAAGCCGACAGCTGCAGCGAAACGCGCGCCATGCGCCCGCCGTTCACAGGGCTGATGCCATTCGATTCGATTGACATGGTGCCCGGGTCGATCATGCCGCCGATGGCCTTGGCGTCCGCCGAAGGCAGGGTATGCAGGAACGCGTCGTACACATAGGCGTTGATGCGCTCAGCCACGCCGGCCTGGCCGCCTACGATCCACGGCAGCTTGGCGACTGCATCGTCGCCTTGCTGGTCTTTGAAAGGATAACTGCGCGGCTGGTCAGCCAGCGGTGCGGCGCCGGCGGCGCAGGCAAACGCCGCCGCGAAGGCAAGGAAAAACGCCCTCATGCAGACTGCTTGCGCTGGTCGCGCGGGAAACGCAGGTGGTAGTGCAGCCCCATGCCGGGCGAGCTGACCACCTTCACCGTGCCGCCCAGCGGTCCGGTCACCAGGTTGTACAGGATGTGCGCCCCCAGGCCGCTTCCGCCGGAGCCGCGCTTGGTGGTGAAGAAGGGATCGAACAGCTGCTGCAGCGTGGTGGAATCCATGCCGACGCCGTCGTCGCTGTAATCGAACAGCACGTGATCGCCTTCGAGCTTGCCGGTGATGCGGATGGTGCCCTTCTGCCCTTCTTCGAAGCCGTGCACCAGGGAGTTCACCACCATATTGGTGACGATCTGCGAGACGGCGCCGGGGAAGCTCTCGCAATGGATGTCCGGCGGGCAGTCGACGTTGACGGCAATCGGTTTGCCCTTCAGCTTGGGCTGCAGCGACAGCAGCACTTCATCCAGGTATTTGCGCAGGTTGAAGTGGCGGATATTGTCGGACGACTGGTCCACCGCCACCTGCTTGAAGCTGCGCACCAGCGCCGCTGCGCGCTGGGTGTTGGTGGTCATGATCTTGAGCGACTGGTCGACCGTGTCGAAGAACTGGTTCAAGCCGTCTTCGTCCAGCGTGCCTTCAGCCAGGTCGAGGCGGCACAGGCGCAGCTCTTCCACCAGGTGGCTGGTGGCGGTCACGCAGATGCCGAGCGGGGTGTTGATTTCATGCGCGACGCCGGCGACCAGGCGCCCCAGCGAGGCGAGCTTCTCTTGCCGCACCAGCTCCGATTGCGCCGTCTGCAATTGCGTGAGCGCGGTCGCCAGCGCGGTGTTCTGTTCTTCCAGTTCGGCCTTGGCGCGGCGGATCGCCAGGTCGGCGCGGGTGCGCGCGATGGCGGCGGCGGTGTGGTTGGCAACGTAGGCCAGGATATCGAGTTCGGCCTGCGAGTACACCACGGATGCGTCGTAGCTTTGCACGATGATCACGCCCAGCGCTTGATCGCCCACCATCATCGGGCAACCCATCCAGCTGGCGATGCCCTGGTTCCCCAGCGGTTCATTGATGTCGCCGCGGTCCATCAGCGCCGCGAACGCGGGCCCGTCGAGCAGCATGGGCTGGCGCTTCTTCAGCACGAAGGAGCTCATGCCGACGCCGTATTCGAAACGCTGGACCGGCGCTTCCTGGTCCTTCTCGTCGACGAAGTAAGGGATCGACATTTCGTCGCGCTTGGGATGGTAGAGCGCAATCAGGAAATTGCGGGCGGTGATCAGGCTGCCGACAATCTCGTGCAGGCGGGCGTACAGCAGCCTGGCGTCCGATTCGGCCGATGCCGATGCGGACAGGCTGGCAATCTCGTACAGCGCGCGCTGCAGGCGTTCGGCCTTGCTGCGCTCCGCTACTTCGCGCTCCAGTTCCAAGGTGCGTTCGCGCACGGCACGCTCGAGCCGGTCCATGCTCTGCAAGCCTTGCAGTGCGCTCGACACGTGGTTGGCAATCTGCGCGAACAGAGCCTGGTCTTCCTCGCTGTAGGTGTGCTCCTTGTCGTAGCTCTGGATCACCATGGCGCCCAGCACCTCATGGTCCTGGTCCAGCAAGGGACAACCGACCCAGTGCTCGGCGATCGTGCCGACGCCGAACACTTCGTTTTCTGCGCGGGCGCGGTGTTCGTCGCCCGTCATCACCAGGCGCTGCTTGTTCAGGATGACCCAGGCGGTCGGCGACTGGTCGGGCGTGGCCAGCTGCACCAGTTGGTCCTTGTAGGGATGGTCGTCCACTTCGTCGACAAAATAGACGAAGCGCACCGCATTGCCGGGCGCGTCTCGGTCGCTCAGGGCCACGTAGAAATTGGCGGCGTACATGATGCGGCCCAGTGCCGCGTGCACGGACTGCAGGAAGACCAAGATGTCGGTGCAACTATTGGACAGCTTGCCAATTTCCAGCAGGATTTCCTGGACGGCCTCCAGGCGGCGCAGACGGCTTTCCATCTTATTCCCAAGGTTAGATGCGTCTGGGAAATATAGCAGGAGGCGCCCACGCTAGCCAGCGGAAAACAAAGCCCGCGTGGTGCGCGGGCTGTATCAGGAAAACCAAGTTTGTGCCAGATCAATGCAGCGACATGGCAGGCCGCCGAGGCGGCAACACCGGCGGGCCGAGGGGAGTGATGCGCGGATCGATGGCCGGGTCGGGCGTCTGGTATTTGAAGGGATTGATGATGATTGGTGGAATCGTCGGTGGTGCGGATGGCGGGCCTTTGGGGCCTAACTCGATCATCGCGCTGCGCTGGCGCGGTTCGCTGTCGATTCCCAGGAGCAACGATTGGCTCCCGTCTCTTACTAGCCAAGCCATATTCCCCTCCATCTCAGAGATCGGATATTCAGTATAGGCAAACAGTCAATCAATTCAAGGCGGAACGGCGGACTTTTTCCATTCATCATGCAAAATCCACCGTTCGTCGCAAGCGGATGGCTGGCAAGGGGCGCCGGGCCTACAGTAACACCATGTTCAACGCCAAGAGGCCCATCATGAAAAAGGTATTTGCCCTGTCCCTGGTCCTGCTGTTCTTCTGCATGGTTGCAGCCTGGATCTCCTTCGATGCGAGCGACCTCGTCGTCACGGTCGGCGACACGGACTATGACGGGCCGCTGGGCGCCTTGTTCGGTACCGTGCTGGCCGGCGGCGTGTTTGCCGTGATGGCGGTGGCGATGATCTTCGCGGCAGCCATCGTGGCCGTGGTGATGGCAGGCGTCGGCGTGATCGTGATCCTGTCCCTGGCGCTGGCGGCCGTGGTGACCATGGCGGCCGTGTCGCCCCTGTTGCTGCCGCTGATGATCCCGTTCTTCATCTACTGGCTGGTGAAGCGCCGCCACCGCAAGCCTGCCGAAGCTGCCGCGCCGGCGCTGGAACATGCCCCTGCCTGATTCGCCCGGATCGGGTGCTACAATGCAATTTTTGCAACTCAAGGATTGCATCCATGCGCCCGACCATCCTGCTGCTCTCCCTCGCCTTCTCTGCCCCCGCCTTCGCTGACAAGCTCGATGACGCCATCCTGGCGGAGATGAAACGCAGCCATATCCCCGGCGTTTCCATCGCCGTCGTGAAGGACGGCAAGATCATCCGAGAACAAGGCTATGGCCTGGCCGACCTGGAAAACAAGGTCAAGGTCACGCCCGCCACCATCTTCCAGTCCGGTTCGGTCGGCAAGACCTTCACCGCGGCCCTGGTGATGCTGCTGGCCGAAGACGGCAAACTGTCGCTGGATGACCCTGTTTCCCGGCACCTGGCGAACACGCCCAAGGCTTGGGAAGGCATCACCATCCGCCACCTGCTGTCGCATACCTCGGGCCTGGGCGATCCTTACGCCAGGCTGGACCTGACCAAGGATTACACGGAAGAAGAGCTGATCGCGCTGGAGGCGGAGATCCCCGTGCTGTTCGCACCGGGCGAGAAATGGTCGTACTCGAACATGGGCTACCACCTGCTCGGCTTCATCTGCAACAAGGCGGGCGGCAAGTTCTATGGCGACCAGCTGCGCGAGCGCATCTTCGCGCCGCTGGACATGGGCACCCGCATCATCAGCGAAGCCGACATCATTCCGCACCGCGCACGCGGCTATGAACGCAAGGGCGGCAAGCTGGTGAACCAGTCCTGGGTGGCGCCGCGCCTGAACACCACGGCGGACGGCAGCCTGTACCTGACGGCGCGCGACCTGGCGAAATGGGACCTGGCGCTGTATGGCGACAAGGTGCTCCCGGCCAGCGTGCGCAATGCCAGCTGGACGCCGGCCAGACTGAACGACGGCACGGCCACCGAATACGGCTACGGCTGGCAATTGTTCCAGCGTAACGGCCATCGCGCCATCGCCCACGGCGGCGCATGGCAAGGCTTCCGTTCGCAGCTGTACCGCTTCGTGGACGACAGGCTGTCGGTGGTGGTGCTGGCCAATTCGGCCAGCGCGCGCCCCGGCAAGCTGGGGGACATCGTCGCCGCGCATTACCTGCCGGCGCTGGCCGTCAAGCCGAAGCCTGCGATTGCGGAAACCGAACCGGCCGTGGCCGAACGCGTGCGGGCCATGTTCGCCAGCATTGCCGAGCGCAAGCTGCCGGAAGGCTTGAGCGACAAAGTAGCGGGCGACCTGCCGCCGGAATTCCTGGCCATGGTGTCGGAGGACCTGCAGGAATGGGGCCCGCTGCGCAAGGTGGAAGCGCTGGCGCGCAGCACCGATGGCGAAGCGCGCAAGTACAGCTACCGCCTGAACTACGGCAGCGGCGCCATGCTGGTCGACCTGAGCCTGGGCAAGGGCGACAAGGTCGAACAGCTGCGCATGCGCCCCGACTGATCAGCCTTCCACCCGGTTGCGCCCGGCGCGCTTGGCGCGGTATAGCGCGTGGTCGGCCCGCACCAGGGCCGCGTCGCCGCTGCGATCGGCCGGCGCCATGCTGGCGATGCCGATGCTGACCGTGATGGCGATGCTGTTGCCATTGCGTCCCATCGGGGTCTCGGCAATGCGCTGGCGCAGGCGCTCGGCAAAAGCGCGCGCCGCTTCCAGGTCGGCGCCCGGCAGCAGGATGGCGAATTCCTCGCCGCCCACGCGGCCCAGCATGTCGATCTTGCGCTGCGAATCGCGCATCAGGCCGGCCAGGTGGCGCAGCACGGCGTCGCCCCAGTCGTGGCCGTGGGCGTCGTTGATGTCCTTGAAGTAGTCGATGTCCAGCATCAGCACGGCGGCGCGGCCGCCGACATCGCGCTGCAGGCGGGCCTGCTCGTCTTCCAGGCGCGTCATGAACTCGCGCCGGTTCGGCAAGCCGGTCAGGAAGTCGGTGGTGGCCAGCTGCAGCAGTTCTTCATTCAGGCGCTTGCGCTCCGTGATGTCGATGGTGGAGACGATCACGAAGTCCAGCGCATGTTCGTGGCCCGGCATCACCAGCAGGGTCAGTTCATTCTGGCGCTCCACGCCATCCAGGCGCAGGAAGCTGGCTTCGCACTGGAACAGGTGCGCGCCCTGCTCCATCGCCAGCAGCGCACGCCCGAATTCCCGCATGGCCGACGGCGCGAAATTCTGCGCCAGGCCCAGCTTGCCCGCCTGCTTGCAGGCCGGGTCGGCGCCAACCTGGGCCAGCGCGGCGGCATTGACGTCGGTGATGCGCACCAGCCCGGCCAGGCGTTGCAACTGGCTGGGGTTTACCTGCAGCCATTGCGCCACGTCTTCCACGCCCGATTCGACCAGCTCCTGCAAGGCCGCGCGCACGGCCGACCAGTCCTGCTGCCACAAGGCGACCGGCGCATGGTCGTACAGGCTGCGGAAGCGCGCCTCGCCGACGCGCAAGGCTTCGGCGGCGCGCGCCTGTTCCACCGCGATGCCGGCCAGGCTGGCAGCCTGGTCGATCAGGGCCAGCTGCGCCACGCTGGGGCGCTGCGGTTCGCGGTGATAGATGGCAAAGGCGCCCAGCACCTTGCCGTTGGCGCCGTGCACCGGCTCCGACCAGCAGGCGCCCAGTCCCGCCCGCAAGGCCATCTCGCGGTACGGCGCCCACAGCGGGTCGCTGGCGATGTCCGCCACGATCACGCGGCTGTTGCTGGTGACGGCCTTGCCGCAGGAACCGTTGCCAAAGCCGATCGGCAAGCCGTCGATGGCCTGCCTGAAAAAGGCCGGCAGGCTGGGGGCGGCGGACAGGTGCAGGTGCCTGCCTTCTTCGTCAAGCAGCATCACGCTGCAGATCATGCCGGGGTTGACCACCTCGATGCCGCGCATCAGGCTGTCCAGCACCTCCTGCTGCGGCGCACCGGCGGCCAGCAATTCCAGCACCTGGTGGCGCCCTTCCTCGCGCCGCTCGTTCAGGGTGCGTTCGGTGACGTCGCGGAAGGACCACAGCCTTGCTGCTTCGCTGCCCAGGCGCAGCGGGCGCGTGGTCACTTCCAGCACGCGGCCATCGCGCATCTGCAGCTGGCTGTGGCTGTCCTCGTCGTCCGGCTCGGGCCGGGCGCAGGCCTGCAGGAAGGCATCGGGCTGTTCCAGCTGGCTGGCCATATGGGCCAGCAGGATGGCGCCGTCGTTTTCCCAATCGAGCTGCTCCGGCACATTCCACAACTGGCGGAAGCGGCGATTGGAGTTCAGCACGGCACCGCTGTAGTTGTCGACCAGGATGCCGTCCACCGTGGAATCGAGGATGCAGCGCAACACCGCCTGGCTGCCCTGGGCATGTTCGGCCATGGCCAGCAGGGTTTCCTGCCCCTCGCGCAATTCATCGCCCATGCGGCTGCTCTGGTCGAGCGCCAGGCGCAGGCGCTGCCGGCTTTCCGCCAGCACGTAGGCCAGCAGCGCCAGCAAGGCGCTGATCAACAGGCCGCCGATGGCGATGGCGCGCGGTTTATCCGAAAGCACGCCGTTGGCCTTGGGCAGCGCGCTGATATGCAGGGTCCAGCGCCGGCCCGCCAGGCTGATGCGCTTGAGCGCGTGCTGGCGCCCTTCCACCGCGGCAGCCGCCGGCGCGCTGTCGAACATGCGCGTCATGGCGTTGGGTGCGTCGCCGTCGTAGACCTCCACGTCCAGGCCGCGCAGGGCATCGTGCCCCAGCGCCGCCATCACGTCTCCCACGCGAAACGGCGCGTAGACCCAGCCTTTCAGCGCACTGCGGCGCTGGATCAGGGTGTAGCGGCCCACGCCGTTCTGGTAGATCGGCAGCGCGATAATGAAGCCGGACTGCACCGGGTCGGCGGTTTCCTGCTTGAGGAGCAGCTTGCCCGTCATGGTCGGCAGGCCGGAATCGCGCGCCTGCTCGAAAGCGGCACGGCGCACTGGCTCGGACAGCCCGTCATAGCCGAAAGCCTGCATATTGGCGCCGGAGAACGGTTCCAGATAGACCACCGGGCCGTACTGGCTGCGCTGGCCGGGCGGCGTCACCGCGTAGTCGGGAAAGCCCTCGGCCTTGACGATGGCGACGTGCGACTCAAGCTGCGCACCCGGCACCAGGCGCATGAAGCCGATGCCCTGCATGCCAGGAAAGTTCTGTCCCAGTTCCAGGCGCTCGATATAGGTGTGGAATTCCTGCCGGTCGACGTAGTCGGAACTGGCGAACAAGCCCTGCACGCCGTACAGCACCTGCACATAGGCCTGCATGCGCGCAGCCATATTGTTGACCAGTTCGCGGGCGCGGTATTCGAAGCCGCTGCGGGCGTCGCGCTCGGCATCGACGTGGGCGCCCCACCAGACGCTGCCGGTCGCCGTCAGGCAAAGCGCAACCACCAGCCCAGCCAGCAGGCGGGGTTGGAGCAGGCGTTGGAGCGGCGGGCTGGCAGGTGGCCTCGGCATACCAGCATCTTAGTTTGTTTAGGGCAAAGCAATTGCCCTATAGAAAAAGTCAATCGGCGCTACTATCGTGATTGCCACGCAGTGCGGCCTGGTACAGGCGGTAGCCGCGCGCGCGCAACTCGCAGGCCGGGCAGGTGCCGCAGCCATAGCCCCAGTCGTGCAGCGCGCCGCGTTCCCCCTTGTAGCAGGTATGGGTGTCGGCGCGGATCAGGTCAACCAGTTCCTGGCCGCCGAGGCGTTCGGCCAGTTGCCAGGTTTGCGCCTTGTCCAGCCACATCAGCGGGGTTTCCAGCTTGTTGCGGGTGTCCATGCCGAGGTTCAGGGCCACCTGCAGCGCCTTCATGGTGTCGTCGCGGCAGTCCGGATAGCCGGAGAAGTCGGTTTCGCACATGCCGCCGACCAGCACGGTGAGGCCGCGGCGATACGCCAGGGTGGCGGCCACGGTCATGAACAGCAGGTTGCGGCCGGGGACGAAGGTGTTCGGCAGGCCGTTTTCCTGCATCACGATCTCGATGTCCTCGGTCATGGCCGTCTTCGACAGTTGCGAGATCAGGCCCAGGTCGACCATGTGGTCTTCGCCCAGGCGTTCCGCCCATTCCGGCTTCACGCTGCGCATCTGCTGCAGCACGCGCGGGCGCACGGTCAGCTCAATCGCATGGCGCTGGCCGTAGTCGAAGCCGATGGTTTCGACGCGCGGATAGCGCTCCAGGGCCCAGGCCAGGCAGGTTGTCGAGTCCTGTCCACCGCTGAACAGGACCAGTGCGGCGTCGTTTGTCAGCATCGCAGTCTTTCTTAGAGGTCTATTTGTAATCAATCATTAAGTGGCCGACAAGATTGCGGCTGATCCGGTAACATTCGGTTTCGACTTCCAGATCACAGACCACGAATTTTGGCACAAACCGGCATAAAAGTATTGAGGGGCCTTGTACTGGGCTGCGCTGCCCTGCTGCTGCCCTTGCTGGCGGCTGCCCAGGGCTGGACTTACCAGGTCCGCATCAACGCCCCGCGCGCGCTGGAGTCGCTTCTCGAAGATAACCTCGACCTGGTGCGCTACCGCACGAACGAGCGCATGGACCGCGACCAGCTGCAGCGCATGCTGCGCGCCGCGCCGGAGCAGATCAGGACGCTGGTTGCGACTGCCGGTTACTACACGCCGGCGGTGAATATCCGCCTGGACGAAAGCGGCACGCCGACCGTCACGGTCGACGTGCAGCCGGGCGAGCCGGTGCTGGTGGGCGAGGTGGAGATCGTGCTGGAAGGTTTCCAGTCGGCGTCGGGCGCGCCGTTCGACCAGGAGGCGCTGAAGGCCGGCTGGGCCCTGCCGCGGGGCGCCGTGTTCCGCCAGGACGAATGGGAAAAGGCCAAGCGCGATCTGCTGCGCGCCGTGGTGCAGACGCGCTACCCGCGCGCGCAAATGATTTCCAGCGAAGCGGTGGTCGATCCGGAGACCCGGCGCGCACTGCTGCACGTGGCGCTCGACAGCGGGCCGGAAATGCGCTTCGGCGAACTGAAAATCGAGGGTTTGCGGCGCTATCCCGAATCGGCGGTACGCAACCTGAACCCGATCAAGCCGGGCGACGTCTACAGCGAAGCGGCGCTGCAGGCTTACCAGGGCAAGCTGCAGGAGACCGGCTATTTCTCCAACGTCGAGGTGAGCGCCGACCTGTCGTCCCTGCTGGGCGAGCAGATCGAGGCGGCCGAGGGCAAGGCCGAGGGCGTGCCGCAGCCGGCGACGATGGCGCCGCTGCCGCTGCTGGTGCGCGTGGTGGAGAACAAGCGCAAGAATGCCAGCGTGGGTATCGGCTTCAGCACCAATACCGGCTACCGCACCTCGGGCACCTACGATGACCTGAACGTGTTCGGCCTGAAGATGAAGAGCGCGCTGACGCTGGAAACCAAGCGCCAGCAGGCGCGCAGCGATTTCTATTTTCCCACCACGGCGGACGGCTACAACGACAGCTTCGGCGCGGCGCTGGAACGCAAGGATATCGAAGGCGAGATCACGCGCACCGCTTCCGTCGCGGCCAAGCGGGCCTGGGGCACGCCGCTGCTCGAGCGCAGCATCTCCATCGAGTACCTGAACGAGAGCAAGACCGTGAACCGGGTGCTCTCGTCGCACAGCCAGTCCTTGCCGATCACCTATGCCGCCACCTGGCGCAAGGTGGATAACCTGGTGTTCCCGACCAAGGGCTATGTGCTGAATGCCACGCTGGGCGGGGCGCTGCTGCCGGTGCTGACGGATGAAAAATTCATCCGCGCCACGGCGCGCGGCATCACTTACCGGCCCCTGAGCCCGAAATCCACCGTCATCCTGCGCGCCGAATTCGGCGCCCTCGGCTCGGCGCACCAGGAAGGCGTGCCGACCACCTACCTGTTCCGCGCCGGCGGCGACAACTCGGTGCGCGGCTATGCCTACCAGGAGCTGGGCGTGCAGCAGGGCGAAGCGACGGTCGGCGGCCGCTACCTGGTCACCGGCAGCGCCGAATACCAGTACTGGTTCAAGCCGACCTGGGGCGCGGCGGTGTTCTATGACGCCGGCAATGCGTCTAATTCGCTGGGCGGCTTGCGTCCCAAGTCCGGCTACGGCGTCGGTGCGCGCTACAAGAGCCCGGTCGGGCCGATCAATGTCGACGTCGCATATGGCCATGCCACTAAAAAGGCCCGGCTGCACTTCTCGCTGGGGTTCACGTTCTGATGGATACGCCGCGCCATCCCCCCCATCCTCCAGCGCCGCCTGAGGCGCCGCTGGCAGCGCCTCGCCGCAAGTGGCTGCGCCGCACGCTGATCGGCGGCGGCGTGACGCTGGCCGTGCTGGGCGGCGCGGCGTGGCTGCTGGGACGCGAAACCACGCTGCAGCAGATCGTGGCGCGGGTTGCGCGCGCCAGCGGCGGCCAGATCGTGGTCACCGGCGTCAGCGGTTCGCTGTATGGCCGCATGCATATCGGCCGCATCATCTACCGCGACGAGTCGAGCGTCCTGACGCTCGATAACATCGACATCAACTGGTCGCCGCTGCAATACTTCAGCGAGGGCGTGGCGATCAGCGAGCTGCATGTGGCGCGCGCCGAATCGCGCAGCACCGGGCCATCCAAACCAGCCGTGATGCCGGCATCGATCACGCCGCCGTTCCGCCTGAGCATTGCGGACGGCCGCGTCAGCACGCTGGCCCTGGTCAGCGAAGACGGCAGCCGCACCGAGCTGCGCGCCATCAAGCTGCAGCTGCAGGGCGACGGCCAGCATTGGCAACTGAAGGACGCCAGCGCCGAGACACCCATTGGCGCCCTTGCCGCCAGCGCGGAAATTTCGACCACGCGCCCGTACAAACTGAGCGCCACCGCCGCCCTGGCGCCGCTGCCGCCGTCGACTCCCGCGGCCCGGCCTGCCGGCAATCCCGTTACACCACCCGGCGCTGCGGCGGCAACGCCGCCCGACCCCAGCATGGTCGAGCGCAGCGCCACGCGGCTGGAGCTGTACGCCAGCGGCGACCTTGCGCAACTGAAGCTGGACGTCAAAGGCAAATCGAACTACGCCAACGGCGACGGCACCCTGGTGCTGGCGCCGTTCGACGCCCTGCCCCTGCGCAGCATCCGCCTGCAGGCGCGCGACGTCGACCCGGCCCGCTTCGACCCGGCCTGGCCAAAGGCGGCAATCGACCTGGCGCTGGACGCCGCCATCAATGGCGACAAGCTGTCCGGCAAGCTGGCCGCTACCAACCGCAGCGCCCCCGGCCCGCTCGACCAGCAAAAGCTGCCCCTGCACAGCGCCGCCGCACAACTGGGCGGCACGCTGGACAATGCAAGCCTCAGCGGCCTGCTGATCGACCTGGGCGCCGCCGGCAAGTTCACCGGCAGCGGCAAGCTGCGCCGCCTGCCAAAAGACGGCAGCATCGACACCGCCAGCGTGCGCCTGCACACCGACCGCCTCGACCTGCGCGGCCTGCACGGCGCCGCCATCAGCACGGCGATTGCCGGCGACATCAGCGCCGAAACCAAGGGCAAGCAACACACCCTGCGCGCCGCGCTGGGCGAAGGCAAGCTGCGCCTGGACGCTTACGCCACGCTGCAAGACCTGCTGCTGACCGTGCACCAGGCGCGCGTCAGCGCCGGCCAAGGCAGCATCGCCGCCACCGCCCAGGCCAGCCTGAAGGACGACAAGGCCTTCAAGGCCAACGCAGTCGTCAAGCGCTTCGATCCGGCCGCGCTGGGCGCATTCCCTGCGGCCGACCTGAACGCGGAACTGCAGGCCAGCGGAAAGCTGGCGCCGGACTGGCGCGCCAACGCCGACATCGTCCTGCAGCCCAGCAAGTTGATGGGGCAGCCGCTGTCGGGCAGCGTCAAGCTGGCCGCCGATGCGCAACACATCGCCAGCATCGACGCCCGCCTCGCTTACGCCCGCAACAGCGCCACCGCGCGCGGCGCATTCGGCGCTGCCGGCGACAAGCTGGAATGGCAAGTCGACGCCGAACAGCTTTCCGTGCTCGACCCGCAGCTGCAAGGCAGCGCCACCGCCAGCGGCACCCTGGACGGCGGCTACCAGGCGCCGCGCACCAGCTTCAGCGCGGAGGCGCGCGGCCTGGGCTACCAGCCGCCAGGCGGCCAACGCCCGGCCGCGCCCACGCCGGCGCCGGCCCGCGCCGACAGCGTGATCCGTGCCAGCGGCGAAGCGGCGCTCTTCGGCGCAATGGACGTCAAGCTGTCCGGCAGCGCAATGCGCCTCAACCCGGCCAGCTTTGGCGCTTCGGTCGTGGGCAACGTCAACGCCGATTTCGACGCCACGCTGCGCGCCTCGGCGGACTGGCTGGCCAATGCCGATATCCGCCTGCAGCCGGCGTCCACGCTTGGCAACGCGGCACTGAGCGGCCATGCAAAGTTCGCCGCCGCCCCCGGCCGCGTGCAGGACAGCGACGTCGACCTGCACCTCGGCCCCAACCTGCTGCAGGCCAAAGGCTCGTTCGGCAAGCCGCAAGACCGCATCGACTGGAAGCTCGACGCACCACAACTGGCGGTTCTGGGCAGCGGCTGGTCCGGCAACCTGCGCGGCAGCGGCTACGCCAGTGGCGGCAACGTCGCTGGCCGCGGCCCCAACACCATGCCAACGCTCAGCGCCACGCTGGATGGCGCCCACCTGCGCCTGCCGGGGCAGCGTGAGATCTCTTCGATCAAGGGCAGCGCCACCATCGGCACCTCTTTCGCACCTGACGATCCGCTGCAGGCCGACCTGGTGGTCACGGGCCTGAACATGCCCGGCCTGCTGCTTGACCGCCTGCGCCTGCAGGCCAGCGGCACCGCAGGCAACCACTCGGTGCAGCTAGCCGCCACCAATCCCGACTTCGACGCCAGCACAAAAGTCCACGGCAGCTTCGCCCCGGATAGCTGGAACGGCAGCATCGACGCCCTGCAGAACAAAGGCCGCTTCGCCCTCACCCTGCAGGCGCCGGCCACGCTGCGCATTAGCGGCCGCAAAGGCGATGGCGTTGCCGGCCTGGCGCAGCCGGAGCAGCTCGAGTTAAGCAGCGCCACCATCGCCATGCCGGAAGGCAGCCTGCGCATCGACACGCTGGAGAAGAACGGCCTGCGCTGGCGCAGCAAAGGCAGCGCCAGCGGCGTCAACGCCAGCTACCTCGCCCAACTGTCCGACACCTGGCGCAGCAACGTGGCCAGCACCATGACCCTGGGCGGCGACTGGTCGCTGGAACTGGCAGCGCCCGCCGCGAAAGGCGCCGCGCCCGCGCTGGACGGCTACCTGCACGTATTCCGCGAAAAAGGCGACGTAACGATCACCGGCGGCGAACGCCCGATCCCGCTCGAGCTGAAGGTGCTGGACGCGCGCGTCACGGTCGCCGGCGACCAGCTGCGCGCCCAGGCCGAACTGGCCGGCGACCGCGCCGGCAATGCGCGCCTGGAAGCCAGCGCCCAGTTGCGCGACGGCCGCATTCCATCCGACAGCCCCCTGACTTTCGGCGCCAGCGCCAGCCTGCCTTCCATTGCCTGGCTGTCCCCGCTGCTTGGCGTGCAAGGAATGGAACTGGGCGGCGCCCTGCGCGCCCATGCCAGCGGCCACGGCACCATCGCCAATCCCCTGCTGGATGGCGAGGTGGTGGGCGAACAGCTGGTGATCAACTGGGCCGAGCAAGGCATCCGCCTGCGCAACGGCGCCCTGCAGGCCAAAGTGAGCGGCGACCAGCTGCAGCTGCAACGCCTGCGCTTCGATGGAACCGACGGCAATGTACAGGCTGACGGCTGGTTGCGGCTGGCAGGCGGCGACATGTCGATGGACCTCAAGCTGGCCGCCAACAAGCTCGAAGTATTCAACCGCCCGGACCGCACCCTGGTGCTGAGCGGCAGCAGCACCCTGGTGCGCGACGCCAAGCGCTTCGAGTTCGACGGCAAGTTCAGGGCCAACCGCGCCGTCATCGAACTGCCTTCGCTCGACACGCCCACCATCAGCGAAGACGTGGTGATCCTGGGCCGTGAAAAACCGAAGGCTGCCGCCAGCAGCGGGCTGCCCCTGAATATCGACCTGGAGGCCGACCTGGGCGACGATTTCACCTTGCGCGGCAAGGGCCTGGACGCGCAGCTGGCCGGCACCGTGCGCGTGCGCATGGCCGATCGCCGCGCCCCGCGCGTCAACGGCAGCATCCGCGTCGTCAGCGGCACGTACGCCGCCTACGGCCAGCGCCTGGCGATCGAACGCGGCGTGCTGAATTTCACCGGCGCCTACGACAACCCGGGCCTGAACATCCGCGCCGTGCGCAAGCGCCCCGAAGGCGATGAGCTGAGCGAGACCAATGTGGAAGCCGGCGTCGAAGTGCGCGGCACCGCGCTGGCGCCATCGGCCAAGCTGGTTTCCACGCCTTCCGTGCCGGACAGCGAAAAACTGGCCTGGATGGTGCTCGGCCACGGCACCGCCGACATGGCCGGCAATGAAATGAGCCTGCTCGGCACCGCAGCCGGCGCCCTGCTGGGCGGCAGCGGCGGGCCGAGCCTGGCCAACCGGGTCGGTCTCGATGAGCTGGGCGTCAGCCAGGCCAAGGGGCTGGAAAGCACGGTCGTCACGGTCGGCAAAAAGCTGTCTTCGCGCGCCTACATCAGCTTCGAGCAGGGCGCGGGCACCGCGACCAGCCTGGTCAAGCTGCGCTACAAGGTCAACAACCGCGTGACGCTGCAGGTGCAGACGGGCACCAACAACGCACTGGACGTGCTTTACAACTGGGCTTTCGACTGACCGGGCGGACGCAGCTCGGGATTATGGTTGGGCACCGGCTCGTCTTGCGGGACAGGGTTGTGCGGGCTGTGCGGATGCACCGGCTCGGGGTGCGGCTGCGACTCGTCGACTGGCACCGGCAAATCCGGTGCGCGGTGGGCGTGGATACGGTGTTTTTCCATGGCTGGAACTCCCGAAAGCGAGATCACGAAGGGGTATTTTACGCCTGCGGTTAAAATTCTTCTTTTTTTCCCGAATCCGGCGCCCAATGCAACTGACTGTCACCACCGTAGTCCTGCTCATCCTCGTTCCGACGCTGATCTGGCGCATCTATTCGCGCCTGAAGCTGGTGTTCCGCCGCCAGGAATCGGTGGCGTGGCGGCACTGGGTCGGCGCGGCCGGCTTGCCGGTCCTGCTGCTGGCAGCCGCCCAGTCCATGCTGCGCAACCCGCCGGCGCTGGCGATGATGGCTGCCGCCGTGATAGCCGGCGCCTGGATGGCCTTCTTCGCGCTCAAGAAGACCCGCTTCGAAAACACCGGCAGCAAGCTGTATTTCACCCCGCCGAGCCGCACCGCGATCCTGATCTGCATGCTGTTCGCCGCCCGGGTGCTGCAGATCGGCGTCGAGTTCTACGTCAACCGCCAGTCCGAACACCCGCGCGTGATCAACCAGGCCGAAGTCCTGCAACATCCGCTGACCGTCATTCCCTTCGGCCTGATGCTGGGCTACCTTGCCGCCTACTCCATCGGCCTGCTGCGCTGGAGCATGGCGCAGAAGAAGCTCGACTAAACCAGGTCGGCCAGCGCTTGCCGGACTGTCGGGAAGCGGAAGCTGAAACCGCTGGCGAGCAGGCGGGTCGGCGCTACGGCGGCGCCTTCCAGAAGCAGGCCCGCTTGCTCGCCGAGCAGCAAGCGCACCGGCCAGGCCGGCGTAGGAATCGCGCTCGGGCGATGCAGCTCGGCGGCGGCGGCCCGGGTGAACTCCAGTTGCGTCGGCTGCTCCGGAGCCGTGAAATTCCAGGCGCCGTCAGCGTTGGCGCCGAGGCGCCAGACGTGGGCCATCGCCCCCAGCAAATCGGCAATGTGGATCCAGGAGTTGCGCTGGCGTCCTGTTCCCATGCGGCCGCCGAAGCCCAGTCTGATCGGCAGCAGCATAGGCTGCAGCGCGCCGCCATGGCCGTAGACCACCCCGAAGCGCGCCAGCGCAACCGGTACGCCATACTCGCGTGCACGGCTGGCGGCGGCCTCCCATTCCTGGCATAGCTGCGACATGAAGATTGCCTGCGGCGGGCTGGCTTCGTTCAATACCTGGCCACTGCCCTGCGGCTGGATGCCGTAGTAGCCGACCGCGGATGCATTGATCACCAGGCGCGGCTTGTGCACGGCCCGCGCAATCCAGTCCACCACGCCTTGCGTCAGCCCGGCGCGGCTGCCGCGCAGCACGGCCTTGCGCCGCTCGCTCCAGCGCCAGCCAAGAATGCGGGCGCCGGCGAGGTTGATGACGACGTCGACCGGTTCGGCCGGCGACAAGTCGCCCATGCCGGCAACTGCGCGCACGGCGCCGCCATATTCCCATGCCGCCTTGCGCGGCTCGCGCGACAGCACGATGACCCGGTGGCCGCCGGCAAGCAAGGCTGGCACGAGCGAATGCCCGACAAATCCGGTCGCGCCGGTGACCAGCACCGTTTGCGGCGGGCCGTCGAAGCGTACGCTTTGCGAGGCAGCGCCAGGCACGGCACGCGAGGCGAAGGCGTCCCGGACGCCGGACACGAACACGCCCACGCCGCACAAGGCGAGGAAGACGCTGAGCCAGCCCTGCGGCGCATAAGCGAATCCTGTCGGCGCATCGATGGCTGCCGGCATTCCCAGCATCAGCAGGGTAATGAAGGCGCCGCCGTTAATCGCCAGCACGGTGTGCGTTACGCGCTCGGTGGCAGGCAGCAGGCGGGTCTGGTCCTCCACCACGAAGTCCCACAGCGTGAGGACAATCTCGATGCCGAACAGCGCCAGCAGCACCCAGGCCCAGGCGCCCTGCCACACCCAGGCCGACAACCCCACGAACAGCACGCCGTAGATCGTGGCACGCACTGCGTGAATGGCAAGCTCGCGCCTTGCCGTGACGCGCTGCGGCAAGGCTTCCGTCAGCTCATGGTGGTAGATGGTGTCGAAGGCGCCCAGGCAGCCTTGTGCGGCCATGAGCTGCAATGCGAGCAGATGCGTGTTCATGCTGCCTCCCTCTCCGCTGCACGCCTCTCGTGGAAGACGCCAGCTTGCACGAAGGTCGTGCCAAACAGGGCGTGGCGGATTTCGATGCGGATGTTGAATCGGTTGGGCGCCTCGTTGCAGTGGCGCAGGTAGGTCTTGCCCGGCGTGAGCACGCCAGGCAGGGGGATGCGCCAGCCCAGCAGGTCCCAGAAATAGCCGTCGCTGGTGAAATGCAGGTTGCCATCGGCCACGTGCAGCTTGAGCTTCATGCCGAGGCCCAGTCCCACGTATTCGAGCACTTCGCCGCGCTCGCTCTCCGCCATGTAGGAGGTGAACTTGACCGGCTTGCGGCCATTCAGCATGTAGATGCGCTGCTTGTAGATGTTCTGCGAGCCCGGTTTGCCGTAGACCTGGATGTCGACCGGAAAGCCGCTGTCGTCGTAGGGTATCAGTGCGCCCTGGATGAAGGGTTTGCTGGCGAAGCCGAGCAGCTTGCCGAATCGCGAAGCGCGCAACTCCGCCAGGGTGCCGTAGTACAGCAAGGGTTTGCCGGGTGCCGGGTTCTTGGCGAAGCGTTGCTGGATGTCGGGGTGCAGCTTGCTCCACTCGCTGCCGAGGACTTTTCGGAACAGCTCTCCCTCGCCGACCAGCGGCGCCGCCTCGGCGGCGTCACGCGCGGCAGCGTCGATCCGGTACAGGCGCCAGGCGGCAGGCAGCAACAGCGCCAGCGTGGCGATGTCGAGCCACGCATTCGGCCATACGCCAGCGCGCAGCGATACCATGATGTCCTGCGGCCCCCACAACAGCAGTCCTGCCGCCACCCACAGCCAGGCCGCCGGCTCGCGACGCTGGTCGCCGAACCACACCAAGGCCAGCATCCACAGCCCGACGCACTGGATGGTGGGCCCGAACAGCGCCATCCACCAGGCGTGCTGCGGGCGCGTCGATGCCGGGCCAAGCCAGGCGAGATACCAGTCAAGGGCTGCGGCGCCGGCGATCCAGGGCAGCACCAGGCCGACCAGCAAATGTCCAACCGCGCTGGCGTACATCCAGCGCACCAGCCATTTACGCTCCATCCTTGCCTCCGAAGTAGACCTGGCAACGCTCGCCGTCGCAGGCAGGGCGCGCGCCGTCGATCCGGAGCCAGCGCGAAATGCGGTAGCGGTTGCGGGCGAAACTGCGGTAGGCCGCGGCCAGCATCGGCCGCAGCGCTGCTACCCGCAGCGGCCATACCAGCCAGGCGCGTCCCGCCAGCGTGTAGGCCGCCAGGATGGCATCGGTGCCGACCAGCATGGCGCCGTCGGCACGCAGTCCGTGCAACTCCGTGTTCATGGCAGCGAGGCTGGTGCCCAGCGGAGCGGGATCGAAGCCGGGTGCAGCGATATCGACGAAGGCCAGGCGGCCGGCGCGGTCCCAGCGCCGCAGGCGGGACATCTCGCTCCGGCAAAACGGGCAGGCATTATCGAAAAACAGGGTCAGTGCGGCCATTGGCTCACTCCATTTGTGACATAAAAACTACAAACGTGAAATTCATCCGAAACACGCTTAACATCCTGAAAGTCACGGATTTCCACCGGTTCCAGAATGAATATTTGTTGAATTATGTTATTTTTCATTTTTTTCTGTCGTTACAGAAATTAAAGACGATATTTCAGACGATGTCAATTCCTTAAAGGTCGTGTATTCTAAAATCACACGAAAATGATTGCCATGAGGAAACATTCCTATGACGACTTACAATAAGACCGCAAAGGGACGAGAGGAAATTTCGGCACGCACCTATGGCTTGCCATCCCGTATGCGCACCCTGCTGGTGATGATTGACGGCCGCCATCCAATGGAAGAGTTGCTGCCGAAAGTAACGGGGCTGGGGCTCGATGCCGGCGCCGTGCAAGAACTGCTGGCACAGGGTTTCATCGAAGAAGGTGAGGCTCCTCCCATTACGATCATGCCGATCCCGCCGACCGAAGAGGAACTTGCAGCGCAGTATGCACAGGCGCGCGCCTTCTATGCACGCACCATCGAACCGACCTTGGGCGCGCGCGGCCAGGTCATGCAAGCCAAGCTGGAAGCCGCCGCCACGCTGGAGGATTTGAAAGCGATGCGCATCACCTTCTTCGAAATGGTGAACCGCATCCGCGGCCGGCCCGTCATGCTGGCCCTGAAAAAGGAACTGGACACCATCCTGGGCGCCTGTTCCAAGGAAGCCGCCTGAATTTGATTTAGGTCATTCCC
Source organism: Pseudoduganella sp. R-34 (assembly GCF_049904655.1). Taxonomy (NCBI): domain Bacteria; kingdom Pseudomonadati; phylum Pseudomonadota; class Betaproteobacteria; order Burkholderiales; family Oxalobacteraceae; genus Pseudoduganella; species Pseudoduganella sp. R-34. The sequence goes on along the minus strand of NZ_CP184572.1, from coordinate 1,027,175 downwards.
TGCCGCGCGGGGCTTTCTCCATACTGCTTGACAGTTAAAGGAGAAAGCCATGGGCATCAAGGAAAACATCGGCACGGTGGACCGTGCCTTGCGCGTTGCAGTCGGCCTGGGCCTGGTCATCGCCACCCTGTTCGGCTTTATCGGGACCTGGGGCTGGATCGGCGTGGTGCCGCTCCTGACCGGCACGATCAGGTTCTGTCCCCTGTATCGTGCAGTCGGAATAACGACCAACGGCGATTAAGCCGCTGCCGCCTGGCGGCGCTGCAGCACGAAGATCGGCTGCGCCCACTGGGTGTCCTTCTTTTTCTTGCTCGTGATGAGCGTGAGGTCGGAAGGATCGTAGACGTCCGTGTTGTGGGTCAGCGGCGTCGTCATCAGGTACTGCGCATCGGTGTTCTTCAGGAACTCGCCGACCAGCTGGATGTTGCGGATGTCCAGGTGGGCGAACGGTTCGTCGATGAACACGAAGCCGCCGGAGCCATCTTCCGACTTCAGCAAGCCGATCAGCAGCACCAGCGATTTCATCACCTGCTGGCCGCCCGACGCTTCGCCGTCGTTCAGGCCGATCGGGCCTTTGCCGTCGAACTTGAAGCGTACCTGCAGGCCGGCCTGCGACAGCAGCAGATCGTCGTTCTCCAGCTTGACCGGCTCGACGTGCACGTCGATATTGGCCAGCGCACCCAGCTCCTTGATGTTCGACGAATAGGTCTTGATCGTGTAGCGCAGGCGCTCGATGTAGGCGCCGCGCGCGTTGGCGGTGGCTTCGATCGCACGGTTGTTCTGGTAGCGGCGTTCTTCGGTTTCCGATTTGCGGTTCGACAGCTGCTCGTTCAGGCGCGCGTACTGGTCGATCACGGTCGCATCCAGTTCCCAGTCATCGCGCGCCAGCGAGGATTGCAGGCTGGCGATACGCAGGTCGACCTGATGCGCATTCTGGTGCTGCTGCACCAGCGCCTGGCGGCGCGCAGGACGGCGCCATGCACCCGGCAGGTGGCGCCACTGGCGGCGCAGTGCCAGCATGGCACGGGCGTGGTCTGAGCGCTGCTCCATCTGGCGCTTGAAGTTCAGGCGCAGGCCCGCTTCCGCCTCGGACAGCGACATGCGGGCGCTTTGCCATGCGGTGTCGGCCTTGGTGCGCGCCACGGTGGCGTTTTTCATCAGGCCTTGCAGTTCGCCCAGACGCGAGCCCACTTCCAGGCGCTCGGCGCGCAGCGGCACGGCGGAGCGGGCGGCTTCGTCGAACTCCTCGGTGCGGGCCGACAGCTCTTTCACCGCATCCACGCCGGCCAGACGGGCCTTCAGCGCGGAGGTTTCCGACGCCAGCTTGGAAATCTGCAGCGTGTACTTGTCTTCCTCCGCTTCCAGGTTCGGCAGGTTCTTCTGGATCGCATCCATGCGCGAAGTCTTGCCGGCGGAACCGAAGCGATAGCGCGAAGCTTCCACGAACAGCGAGCGGCCGCCGCGGCGTTCCTTGTGGTAGGCCTCAGGCGTGATCCATTCTTCGATATTGCCCAGCTTTGCGCCTTCTTCCACTGACTCCACGCGCGTGATGCGCGACAGCTGGTCGATCAGCCATTCCGGCGCCAGGCCGCTGAACTTCACCACCGACAGCAGGCTCTGGTTCTTCGGCTCGTGCGCTTTCACGCAATCGGGCACGATGAAGTGGCGATAGCGTTCCTTCTCCGCCAGGCGGTAGGCCGAGGAAGCATCTGACGAGCGCTCCAGCAGCACCACGGAGGCGTAGCCGCCCAGCACGCCCTCGACGGCACCCTGCCATTTCGGATCGGTCACTTCGACGATGTCCGACAGCATGGCGTGCGGGATGCCCGCATCGTTCAGCGCGCGGCGCATGGCGCGCACATTGTCCGGCTCCGGCATGGCGGTCTTGCCAGACAGTGCGTTGATGGTGGCCTTGTCCTGCGCGATGCGGTTGGACACGGCATCGCGCTGCGAGCGCAGCTTCAGCAGCTCGGTTTCCTTGGCTTCGAGCTGCGCGGCCGCATCGGCCACGTCGGCGCCCGATTCGGCGGCCAGTTTTTGCAGGCGGGACTTCTGCTCCGCCAGCGATTCCAGCGGCTTCAGTTTGCCGTTGATGAGATTCAGGCGCGAAGTCAGCGCGGTCTGCTCCTGTTCCAGCAGGGTTTCCTGCTGCTGCGCGTCCTGCAGGGCCTTGGCCTGCTTGGCCACCTCGCCGCGCTTGTCGGCCAGCAGCTGGTCGGCCTGCGCCAGCGGCTTGCGCGCTTCGCGCAGCTGGCGGCTGACATTGGCGGCCTTCTCGCGCGCCTCGTGGTATTCCAGCGATGGCAGCACTTCTTCCTGCAGGTTGCGGCGTTCCTTGTGCAGCGTTTCCCACTGGTGATAGTTGGCCACGCGCAGGCGCAGGCCTTCCAGGTTGGTCTTGGAGCCTTCCAGTTCGGCCTCGAAGCGCTTCAACTCTTCTTCGGTATCGCGCTGGTGGCGCTTCGCTTCGTCGTACGCGTCCAGCACTTCCTTGTCGCCGAACACCTGGAACACCAGGTCCAGCAACTGGCGCGGCGCGTATTCGCACAGCTTGTCGGTTTCGCCCTGCTCCAGCGCCAGCACTTTGGACATGGCTTGCGACAGGCCGGCGTTGGCCAGGCGCTTGCGGTAGTTCTCCACGCCCAGCCAGTCGTTGGCTTCGGTGACTTCTTCGATGTCCACGTTACCGGGACGCATCAGGTACTGGCGCTTCCAGTCGCCGCCGTTTTTCTGCACCTGGCAGAACAGGGTCACCTCGTCTTCGGCGAAGAAGCCGCTGCTGCGGAACGGACGGTTGGACAGCTGCTTGCCCTGCGGCTTGTTGTCGACCACGGCGCGCAGCCAGGCGGTCTGTTGGCCGCTGTGGCGGGCATAGTGCTTGTAGGTGCGCCCCATCGAGCAATCGAGGCCGAACAGCGTGCGCAGCGCGTCCAGCAAGGTGGTCTTGCCGGAGCCGTTCTGCCCCGCGATGGTGATGATCTTGGCATCCAGCGGAATGTTCTTGATGCGCTGCCAGTAGTCCCAGTGGACCAGCTCAAGGGATTTGATTTGGAACATCGCTTATTCTTCCGTCGGGGTTTCTTCGTTGGCCGCTTGCTGCGGCTCGGCGTCGTTGGCGGCGGCCAGCACTTCGCGCGGGATGTGCACGATCTGCGCCGGCGCGCGCTTGAACACGTCGGCCAGGGCGCCGTTGATGATGCGCTCTTTCAGCAGGTCGGTATCCATCAGCAGGTCCAGCAGCGGGCCTTCGACGATGATCTCGCCGCGGCGCTCGATGAAACCGAGCTTGCCCAGGATGCCGAGGTTCATGTCCATGCGGGTCTTCTTGCCCAGCTTGTCGCCGAAGTCGGCCAGCAGCGCCTTGTACGGGATGCCGATCGAGGTATCTTCCGCGCGCGGCACCGGCTTCTCGGTGCCGAACATATCGTTCTGGTCGTCGTCCGCCGCCTGGTGGGTTTCCTGGCGTTCGCGCTTGGGCAGGATGATCAGCGCCCACAGCACCACCAGCAAGGCCACGCCGTCGCGCGCCAGGCCGAAATTGTTGTTCTGCCAGGTGTCGCGCGCGCCGAAGACCTTCGGCTCGATATTGCGGTGCAGGGCCAGCGTGACGTGGTCGGCGTAGACGTTATCGAGCAGCTTCATGCCGCAGGCGGCCAGGCGCGCATCGACTTCGGCGCGGAACAACTCGTCCGACAGCGCGCGCTTGACCATCTTGTCGTCGCGGCGCAAGGTCTGGTGCGCCACCAGGCGCGCGATCAGGATTTGGGTATCGTCACTCATCGGACTTCGGACTTTCTTTGTCTAATTCGAGGGTCAGCGCGGCCAGGGACATGGCGGCGACCTCCAGGTCGGGCAGCTGCACCATTTCGTCCTGCGGTGAGAAGCGCACCGGCAGGCGCGCCAGGTCGGCAGTGGTGCCCTGCATCGACGCCTCGGCCTCGTCGCCCAAGAGCGGCAGCATCGAGGCGCGGTAGGACGCCAGGGCGAAGGAGGCCGGCAGCAGCGCCTCGTGCACCTTCACTTCGCGCGGCGACTCCTCGGCCACCGAAGGGAAATTGTTCAGCTGCGCGAAGTCGGACAGGCGGGCCAGCCAGTCGTCCAGCTCCTTCTGCATCGCTGGGCTGTCGTTGATCGTGGTCGGCGCATCCTGGCCGGCAGGCAGGCCGTTCAGCCCATTGTTATTGGCACGTTCTGTCATTAATTCTGTCTCGGCGACGTCGATCATCTCGGCAGGCGTGATGAACAGCGGCTTCACCGGTTGGTCGATCGCATCATTCGCCAGCGAAGACAGGTCCTCATGGGCCAGCAGCCAGCGTTTGATGTCGGTAGTGGAAAGGCCGGACTGGCCCAGGTGGACGCGCTGGCGCTCGATCTGGTTCAGCGCGCGCGAGAACATGCCCTGCATGTTCAGCAGCTGCGACTGGGCACGGCCGATGGCTTGCGCGGCGCGGTGGGTGGCGCTGTCCGCATTTTCGTCAGTGGTGATGGCACGCAGGATCTGGGAGCCCTTCTCGACCCAGTCGCAGGCCTGGTGCCACTTGGCCTGCGACTCGCGCAGGCGGAATTCGGAACCGGACGCGATGGCGTCGCGGAATTCCTCGGTCAGGTCGACCAGGCGGCCCAGCAGGTGCTGCAGCTGCTCGGTGGTGACCCCGCCCACGGCTTGGGCGCCGGCCACCTGCGACAACAGGAAGCCCATTTCGGCATCGTCGTCTTCCGGAGCGGCCAGGGCCAGCAGGCTGTCGATCGAGGCCAGCACATTGCGCGCCATCGGCGTCACGCGGTAAACCGATTGCTGCGCATCCCAGGCCAGCAAGCCGTTGGAGCGCAGGCGGTTCAGCACAGTTTCCAGGCTTTCCGGCAGCAGGTAGGCCAGGCGCGTATTGATATCGGACCGCGAAAACGCGGACGAAGTTGTCTCATTGGCAAGTTCACGCAGGACGAGCAGGCGCACCAGCACCCCCTCGAAGCCGCCGTGGAACAAAGCGGTAAACACCTGCAGCAGCGGCTGGGCGCGCTTCAGGTGATAGACCTGCTCGATCTCGTCGGCGGAAATGTGGGGCTGGAAGTGGGCCTGCAGGGCGTCCTGCTGCTCTTGCTCAGTCGGGTTGGTGTCGGCCAGGGCCGCACTTGCCATCAAATCAATCATTGCGCTCCAGTAATTAAAACCGGGGTCAGGTCTGGCAATCCGCCACAAATTTCGCTATGCGAAAAGAATGGCGGATTGCCAGACCTGACCCCGACTTTGAGGGTGCAAGTATAACAGGCCGGGTGTGGCTATTTTCGGTTGACTTTCTCTAGGACTTGCTCGAAGGAATCGCCGTCTTCTTCCTTCAACAGGATGCGCGCCGGGTACCAGTCAAGGTCGGGGGCCAGCCACAGGTCGGCCTGCTGCTCGTGGCCGCCGACCTGCTTGCGGCTGAAGTGCAGCACCTTCTGTTCGCCGAGGGTGGCGCTTTCCATGGTTTCCGTGCCGACCACGCGGAAAGTCCAGGGTTCGCCGTCGCGGCGGCCGGCCACGAAGAAGGTCCATTCGCTGCCCGGCGTGAATTTCTCCGGGGTGGCGCGGGCCAGGATCGCCAGCTGGAAGGTCACGCTGCTGCGATCCTGCTCGCCGCCGCGGATGGCGTAACTCACCTTGCCGTCTTCGAATTCGATACGGCGCGTGTCGCGGTCGAAGCGGGTGGTGGTGGGGTCCTTGCGGAAGCGCTTCTCGTAAAAGCTGGCGGGCGCCAGACCGTAGCCGTCCAGCGTGCCTTCGCTGCGCTGCTCGAGCACTTTGCCGAACAGGCTGGAACGCGCTTCCGTATGCAGGGAATAGCTGCCGTCGCCCTGGCGCCAGGCGATGGTGCCGGCGCCCACCAAGGGGAAGCCATGGTTGCTGCCCTTGACCACGTAGCTCAGGTCAGCCGACGGCGGCAGGCTGGTGGCGCGCCTGGCGACCGGGTAATCGGATTTGGCGGCGCTGGCGGTGGTGGCTGCGAGGGTCAATGCCAGGGTAATCAGGGTACTGCGCATGGTTGCTTCCTTACTTGATGATGCGGGTGACGGTTTGGGTGGTGACGGCGCCGTTGCTTTCCGTATTGCGGATCTGCACCGGGTACCAGTCAAGGCTGGGCGCCAGCCAGATATCGAGCCTGGCGCTGTAGCTGCCGGGCTTGGGCGGGCGCGCCAGGTGCCAGGTGATCAGCTTGCCCATCCGGGTTTCCAGTTCATCTTCGCCGACCAGCAGGAAGCTGTAGACCTGGGCATTGCGGTCTTCGCCGACCAGGATGTCCATCGGCTTGCCGAACTGGTTGACGTCCGCGCGGCCGATGCCGGCCAGCTGGAACAGCACCGTGGCGCGGTCCTGCGCTCCCGCCGCCAGTGGCACGCTGCGCTCGCTGGCGGAGAAGGTGATCTTTTGATCCTGCTGGTTGAAGTGGGTCGCGGTGGCCGATCGGTTGCGGCGCTTCTCGGTGAATTTCGCCGGGGCGATGCCCGTGTCGTTGATCGTGCCTTCGCTGCTCACTTCCAGCAGCTTGACGCGCGCAATCAGCAGGCTGATGCCGACTTCCTGCGTGGCCTTATACGTGGCGCCATCGGTCTCCCAGCCAATATTGGCCGAGCCGCTCCAGTTGGTGCCGTCCGCGTCCTTGCGCCTGACGTCCAGTTCGAACCGGGCCGACGGCGGCAGCGCAACTTTCCAGCGCTGGACGCTGGCTGGCGGCTCGGCTTTCGGCGCGGCTTCAGGCTGCGGCTGCGGCTGCGCGGATTCTACGGCAGGCGTGGCGGGCGCAGCGCCCGATTGGCCGTCCGGCGCAGCCGCTTCCGGCTCCGCAGGCACGGCTGGCCCTGCGTCGGCCGGCGCGCTGTCGGCAATCGGTGCCGCTTCTTCGGGCGGCGGCGCAGGCTTGGGTGGCTTCGGTTTCCGCTTGGGCTTCGGTGGCGGCGGCGCTTCGACCGGCTCCGGAGCGACCGGTTCAGGCGACGGTGGCGCCAGGCGCAACTCCGCGCTGATGACGTTTTTTTCAGCATCGCGTTCGCGCTCCGCCGCGCCAATGCGGCCGCTGACCCAGTTGATCGTCATGAAATGCAGTGCCACGGTGGCTGCGCAAATGGCAATGATGCGGCGTGGGTGGCGTGGAAAAGAAACGATCGTCATGGTCGCTAGTTTAACGTGCCGGCCCCCGATTCCGCTGACAGCACGCTCAATGGCATAATTTGCTGGATATTCTGACAAGGAGTCCCGATGTCCCTTTTGCGCCAGCGCGGCCAGGCCGATTCCGGCAAGGTCGGCATGGTCGAGCTGTTCTTCGATCTTGTGTTCGTGTTTGCCGTCACCCAGCTATCCCACACCCTGCTGAAAAAGCTCGATGCGCAAGGCGCGCTGCAGGTCGGCCAGCTGTTCATGGCGACGTGGTGGGTGTGGATCTACACGGTCTGGGCCACCAACTGGTTTGACCCGGAAAAGAAATCCGTGCGCGCCGCCCTGTTTGCGCTGCTGGTAGCCGGCCTGCTGATGTCGGTCTCGATTCCGCGCGCCTTCACCGACATGGGCTGGCTGTTCGGCGCCTCGATCCTGGTCCAGCAGGTGGGCCGCACGCTGGCGATGCTGGCGGCCAGCCGCGGCGAAGATGCCGCGCTGCGCTGCAATTTCGTGCGCATTGCCTTGTGGCTTGGCGCCAGCGGCGCGCTATGGCTTGCCGGCGGCCTGGCGCCGCCGGAATCGCGCATGGCATGGTGGCTCGGCGCACTGGCGGTCGACATGCTAGGGCCGGTCATGTTCTATTTCGTGCCAGGACTGGGCCGCTCCACCCTGGCCGACTGGAACGTGGACGGCAGCCACATGGCCGAACGCTGCGCCCTGTTCGTCATCATCGCGCTCGGCGAGTCGCTGCTGGTGACTGGCGCCACGTTTGCCGACCTGGCCTTCGATCCGCTTACCGTCTTGGCCTTCCTGCTGGCGGTGGTGGGCTCGATCCTGATGTGGTGGCTGTATTTCGACCACGGGCTGGAACAGGGCCACCACCGCATCGTGCATTCGCAAACGCCGGGCCGCCATGCACGCAACAACTACACCTACCTGCACATTCCCATCGTGGCCGGCATCATCGTCGGCGCCGTCGGCGACGAGCTGGTGCTGAGCCATCCCCATCATGGCAGCCCGGCAGCGCTGGCCGCCATCATCGGCGGCCAGCTGCTCTTCCTGTGCGGCACCGCCGTGTTCAAATGGCTGGCGCATACGCGCGCCTGGCCGCCGCTGTCCCATTTGCTCGGCATCGCGCTGCTGCTGGTGCTGGGCGTCCTGTCGACCGTGCTGCACCTTTCCCCGCTGCTGGCCACCGGCGCTTGCGTCGCCGTGCTGCTGCTCGTTGCTGTCTGGGAGAGCTGTGTGCTACGCTAAACAACCTACCCTCGGAGACCCGATATGAGCAATCCACAAATGCCCCACATCCCCGGCGCTGCAGTGATGACGGATACGCTGGACTTCGTAAAATCCCTGTGGGGAAGCATGGGTGTGCCAGGCATCAGCATTCCCGGCATCGCCGCCCCGACGCTGTCGGTGGATGACCTGGACAAGAAAATCAGCGAGCTGAAAGCGGTCGAGTCCTGGCTCAACCTGAACGCCACCATGCTGCGCTCGAGCATCCAGGCGCTGGAAGTCCAGCGCGGCACCATCGCGGCGTTGAAGTCGATGGGTCAATCGCTGGCCGCCGCCGTGCAGCAGGCGCCGCACAACGATCCGTTTGCCAAGCCGGCAACCGCTGCGGCCGCCAGGCCAGCGGACAAGCCTGCCGGCGACGCCGCCAAGCCGGCCGAAAAACCGGCCGATGCCAAGCCTGCCGCGCACGACACTGCCAGCGCCGCAGCCAACCAGATGGCCAACCCTGCCGCCTGGTGGAACCTGCTGCAAGAGCAGTTTGCGCAAGCCGTCAGCACGGCGATGGCCCCCGACCCGGCCGGCAAGCCGGCCGAAGCAAAGAACGGCGCCGCCCATGACGCCGGCAAGCCTGTCGCCAAACCGGCAGCGCGCAAGCCGGCAAGCAAGCGCGCCACGAAGGCCGCCAAGCCTTAATTCAGCTTCTGGATGCGGATGGCCTCGATCAGGCCATCGTCATCGCGCTGGACCTTCATGATATTGATCAAGCCTTCGTCTTCCAGGGCCTTGGCCGCGTCATGCGCGGACTGGAAGGATTCGATGGTGTCGCCCTTGGCGCTGACTGGACGAATCCAGGCGGCAGCCCCCACCTTCATCTTGTTATAGACCTCTTTGGCGATATCGCGCATGGATCACTCCTTGTCGTGGTCATCTTTCATGGCGGCCGTCAGCTCGGCTTCGATTTCTTCCGCCGACATCCGGCCGGGGATCAACTTCTGCAACTGCTCGATCAGCTGCGCAAAGCGCTGCTGGCCCGGCGCAATCCGGTCAACGTGCATCAAGACATCATTCGCTTCGGCCATCAGGGCGTCGTTATAGCTCTTGGCCTGCATGTGGGAGATCAGGATCTGGGCGGAGTTGAACAGGATCCGCATATTATCCGGCAGGCCGCGGCGCGCTTCGCGCATCCATTCGACTGCGTCATCGAGCTTGTTGGTCTTCCATAGCAGCACGCCCTTGTTCATCATCTCCGCTGCTTCCTTGCGCGCCGTGCTGATCAGGGCTGCGCCTTCTTCACTCATGCGGGCCTTGTCGAAGATGCGCTGCACTTCATCGTGGATCACGGTGTTTTCGTCGTTGTTGCGCACCACGTAGCACAGCAACTCCACCGGCGCATCCTTCACGCCGACGGCAAACAGCAAGGTCGCCATTTCCAGGCAGGTTGCGGTGTCGGGCCGCTCGCTGTCTTCCTTCAGCATGGTTTCCAGTTCGTCGCCGGACTTGCGCGCGCGCCGGTAATCGCCGCTCTCGTGGTACACCAGGCCCTCCGTGATCTTGGAGCGCAGCTCCACCATGCCGCCGGAGAAGTCGCGCTGGGCCGCGGCCAGCAGTAGCAAGGCTTCCTTGGCGTCGTTCTTCTGGCCCAGCACGCGCGCCAGGCCGAAGTAGGCATCCACCGTCTTCATGATGGAGTATTCGCCGATCTGCAGGCACTTGCGGAAAGCCCGTTCGGCCAGCGCGATATTCCCCAGCTTGAGCGCTGTCGTGCCCAGCGCACGCTGGCGCGGCACCGAATTGGGCGACATCCTGGCTGCGCGCTCGAGCACGTCGCAGCTTTCCTCGATGCGGCCCATGTTCTGCAGCGACTTGGCCAGCTGGTCGTATGCATCCAGGTAAAAACGGTTCTCGGCGATCACGCCCTGGAACATCTGGCGCGCGGCCTCGTTCTCGCCATTGGCCATGCGGATCTTGCCGACGCCGGTGCGGGCCCAGTTGAAGTCGCGTTCCTGCAGCACCTTTTCGTAGACCAGGCGCGCCTGCTCGGTCTCGCCGGCCTTCAGCAGCAAGGTGGCGCGCATGCGCATCAGGTCGACCTCATGCAGCTTGTTGCGGCCGGCCGCTTCGGCGCACAAGCGGGCCGCGCGCAGGTAGTCTTTTTCAAGGTAGGCCTGGTCGATGTCCTGGAATATCTGCTTCTTCTGCCAGGCGCGGTTCAGGCGGGTGAGCAGCACGCCTTCGGTGATCGGCTTGATCAGGTAGGCGTCCGGCTGGTGCTCGGCGGCGCCCATCACGGCCTCCACGCTCTTCTCGGCGGAGACCATCAGCCACACGCAGCTTGGCATCAGCATGCCGCGGATGCGGGCTTCTTCCAGCACGTGCTGGCCGCTCTTGCCTTCGCCGAGGTTGAAATCGCACAGGATGACGTCGTACTGGATGCGCGCCAGCAGCCCGATCGCCTCGCCGCCGCTCGACGCCTGGTCGATGTGGCGCGCACCCAGGCTGCGCAAGGCTTCGCGCAGCAACTGGCGCACGCCGACAAAGTCGTCCACGATCAGGTAGCGCTTGTCGGCCCAGTTGACGCCCGGTTCTTTTTCCGGCGCCGTTGCGACGGGCGTGGTGACGGCTGGGGCGTTCATGGCAAGCGCAGGATGAAACAGCCGCCGCCCAGCGCGCCGCCGTTTTCCAGCGCGATGCTGCCCTGGCGCAGGCGGTGTTTGTGGGACTTCGCTACTTCGCTGGCGAAATAGAGGCCAAGGCCGCTGCTGTTGGCCAGGAAGTTGATGCCCTGCCCTGTCACCTGGCCCGCTTCCAGCATATTGGGCGGGAAGCCGGCGCCGTTGTCTTCCACCCGCACCTCCATGAAGCCATCGTCTTCGCGGATGGTGAGGGCGATGCGGTCGCGCGTATAGCGCACGGCGTTGTTGATTGCGTGCGCCAGCAGGCCTAGCACCAGGTCTTCGTCCAGGGTCCAGATCAGGCCGGGCGGGGATTCGGTGTCGAGCTGGATGCCCTTCGATTGCAGCAGCACGCGCTGCTGGGCCACCAGCTGGTCGACCAGCTCACTGACCTGCACCGGGGCCGGATCGAAAGGATAATTGGGGCGGCCGACTTCCTTGTAGAGCGCTAGTAGCTGGATCAGGTGGTCGTTCAGGCGCTTGGATTGGTACAGCATTTGCGCCATCTGCGGATAGGCTGGATTGTCTTGCGCGGAATCTCCTGCCTGCACAAGCAGGTTCTCCAGCGTGCCGGTCAGGACGCTGATGGAATTCTTCATGTCGTGCACCGTGGAGGCGAGGAACATGAACAGCTCTGGCGAGCCGGCGCGGTCTTCCATGGATTCTCCAGCCATTGGATAGGAGGCCATTATAGCTTGCGGCGCTGCTTGAGCAGGAAGCGTCCGGGGTCCAGTGCGGCGGCCAGTGTTGCTTCGATGGGAAGGGGTTCGTCTTCCAGTTGACAGGCCAGGATTTCCGCTGCAAGCGGGGCCCAGATCAAGCCCCGGCTGGCGTAGCCGAGCAAGGCATGGAGGCCCGCGTGGCGCGGCAGGTCGCGCAGGCGTTCGGTGCGGGCCTCGCCGGCGCTGTCTGGCAGCGGGCCCACCAGCGGCAGGCGGTCCGGGGCCATGGTGCGGAATCCTACCCGGCCTTGCAGCGGGGCGCCTGCACCGTGCGGGCTGCCGAGGATTTCTTCCGCGCGCAGCAGGTTTTCATCCTGGCTGGATTGCCACAGCTGGCGCTCGCTGGACTTGTCGTAGGTGGCGCCGACGCAAACGATGCCGTCCACCGGCGGCGTCATATAGGCTTCGCGGCAGACCACCAGCTTGAGGCTGGGAAAGCTGCCTTCTTCCAGGTGGGTGACCTGGCCGCGCATGGTGTAGAGCGGCAGCGCGCGGGCCTGCTCGAGCGCAGTCGCGCCGGCGCCGTTTGCCAGCACGACCGTCGGGGCCGCGGCGAGCAGTCGGCCCCAGGCGTCGCATACGCGCCATTCATCTTGCACGCGCTCGATGTGCAGGGCTTCGCTATGGAAGACGCGGCGCAGCTTGTCGCCGCAGGCTTGCAGCATGGCGCGGCAGGCGGTAGCGGGCGTGGCCCAGCCGCCTTCGGGGAAGTGCCAGGCGCCGTAAGGAGTCGGCGCGCCCAGCATGGCGCTGGCCTGGACGGCGTCGAGCCAGCGCACGTACCGCTCGGGGTAGCGCCAGGTGTCGACGACGTCCTTTTGCAACCGGGCGTGCTCGGCATCGCGTGCCAGTTGCAGCACGCCGCACCGGTTGCCGCGGATTGCGCCGGCTTCCGCATCGGGACCGGGTGCGTGCGGATCGAGACCGCCCAGGTGCTGCCAGGCGCGCTGCGCGTACAGGTACGCCGCGCGCGCCAGGCGGGTCGGAATATTGTCGTCTTTCGACAGCAGAGGCATGAAGATGCCGGCGCGGTTGCCGGAAGCTTCCTGCGCAGGGGCGCCGTGGCGTTCGATCAGGGTAAGCTGCCAGCCGCGGGCTGCCAGGCGTTCGCAGGCGGCGCTGCCTGCCACGCCTGCACCGATGACGATGGCGCGGCGCTCGGGCGAGGGCGCGCGCGGCGGCTGGGGCTTGCGGCTGGTGTAGGCGGCATGTTGCCACTCGCCTTCAGGTTCGCCGGTGACGGTGAAGCCGGCGGCGCGCAGGGAGCGCAGCGCATGTTCATCGGGCCGGCGGATGCGCAGCGTGGATGCGGGCGCTGCGAGGCATTGCAGGGCGCGGATGTGCTCCAGCGGCCGGTCGATAATGAACTCGTCGACACGGGCCACGATTTCGGGCAGCCAGGCTTCGGCAGGACCGGCGAGCAGGTCGAGCGTCAGGCGTTCCGCAGGCAGGTGCAGGCGGTGCAGGCCGGGGACGTCGACCGGCCACTGCGCCGCCAGGGCGGGCACGGCCTGCGCCAGCGCGGCAAGCGTGGACAAGCCGGGAACGGAGGGCATGATCGCGAGATAATGCAGATGGCTAGCGCCGGCGCCGCCAGCCGCGGAGCGGTGGCGGGCGAGGGTTGCGAGGAACTGGGCGCCGCTGCCAAACGCGGTGTCGAGGACGACGTGGCGCGAATCAGCCACCGTGCTGGCACTCCTTGTATCGGAAGCATGCGAGGTCATGGTCGTTCACCATCCCGATCCCCTGCATGTAGGCATAAATGATCGTCGACCCGACAAACTTGAAACCGCGCCTGGCGAGGTCCTTGGAGATCCTGTCGGACAGTTCGGTGCGCGCCGGGCGCTCGCCCTGCGCTGTGATGCGATTCACGATCGGCTTGCCGTCGACATAGTCCCATAGCAGCGAAGACAGGCTGCCGCCCTCTTCCAGCAGGCGCAGGTAGGCGCGCGCATTGGTGATGGCGGCGTTCACCTTGAGCCGGTTGCGCACGATCCCGGGATCGGACAGCAGCTGCGCGACCTTCGCCTCGTCATAGGCGGCAATCTTGCGCGCGTCCCAGCCATCGAACGCCGCGCGATAGTTGTCGCGCTTGTTGAGGATCGTCTCCCAGCTGAGGCCCGCCTGCGCGCCTTCGAGATTCAGCATCTCGAACAGGCGCAGTTCGTCGCGGCATGGGACGCCCCACTCCTGGTCGTGGTAGGCGATATAGCGTGGATTGTTTGGATTGGCCCAGGAACAGCGATGTGTGCTCATTGGGTGATTATAGTGCGCTCGCCAAGGCTGGTCACGATGCGCGCTTCGCCGCGCTCGATGCATTGGCCAAGCTGGTGCACCAGGCGTGGAAACAATTCTTCCGGCTGCGTCGCTTCGGTGGCATGCACGGCAGTCCAGGCGTCGCGCCCGGAATGCTTGGAAATGTACAGCCCCAGGTCTGCCAGCTCCACCACCTGCGACCAGGACATCAGGCGCGGGTGCGAAGGCAGGAAGGGATAGCAGGCAAAGCCGATCGAGCAGGTGCGCGCCAGCCGCGTGCCATCCGGCAGGAGGAATTCACGCGACGACACTGCCTGGCGGATGCGCTCCGCCACCACATGCGCGCCGCTGCGGCCGGTGGCGCGCGCCAGCACCAGGAATTCTTCGCCGCCCCAGCGCACCAGGTAGTCCGACTCGCGGAACACCTCGCGCAGGCGGTCCTTCATCTGCACCAGCACCGAGTCGCCGGCAGCGTGGCCGTGACGGTCGTTGACCTCCTTGAAGTGGTCCAGGTCCACCATGTAGAACACCAGGTCGCGGTCGGCCACGGCATCGGCTTCCGAGGCCGGCCCGTCGTAGCCTCGCAGGCTGAGCGCCACGTCCGACTCCACGTGCTGCAGGAAGAAGCGGCGATTGCGCAAGCCGGTCAACTGGTCGGTCAGGCTCACCTCTTCCAGCGCCTTGTAGGCCCGCTCCAGTTCGAGATTCTTTTCCAGCAGTTGCGCCTGCGCGGCGGCGTTGTCCAGCGCGATGGCGCCGTAGGCGCACAGGGTGCGGAAGATCAGGCGCTCCCGCTCACCGTAAGCACGCGGCAGCATCGACTGCACGGTCATCACGCCCAGCACGCGCTCGCCGATCATCAGCGGCGCAAACAGCAGCGTGAGGGTCGGCAGGGTGCCGGGAATCAGGTTGGGAGTGTCGGACTTGTCTTCGATTTCGATCAGGATTTCATCGCGCTCGCGCACGCAGCGCGCCGTGTTGAATTGCGGATCGGACAGCGCGATGCGCGTCGGCGGCAGCGGCAAGCCCATTTCCACGCCAAACGCGCAATGCAGGAAATCGCCGTCCGTCTCCAGCAGGAAGATCGAGAAGTGGGTCGAATCAAGCAGGCCGTGCACGTGCCGGTCCAGCGCGCGGAACACAGCCGAGGCATCGAGTTGCGCAGTAATTTCCTGGCCAATCGCGGACAAGTGGCTCAGCGTGGCGCTGGTCTGGGCCAGCACCTCCGCGCGCTGCGCCTCGGCGGCGGCAAGCTGCCGATCGCGCTCGGTCTGGTGCTGGACCTGCATTGCAATCGCGCGGTTGGTCGCTTCCTGGCTGTTGCTGCGGTCGCGCGCCGCATTGGCCTGCAGCGAAAACTCATAAGCGCGCGCGAAGTCGCCAACGGCGGCATATTCGCGCGCCACGGCATCGAGCAGTTCGCCGGGAACGATATAGCCGTCGATGGTGGCGGCAATCATCAAGGCCTCGCGCAGGTACTGCAGCACGGACATCGCGTTGCCGGCGTGGATATCGGCCAGGACGCGCAAGGCCGCGATCTGGCTGAACGGGTCGTTCAGCTCGCGCGCCAGCGCCAGCGCCGACATGGCGGCGGCCTGCGCCTCCTCCATTCTCCCCAGCCCCGCCAGCGCATGCGCCTGGCCGCGCCGCGCGCAACTATGGAAATCGCTCTGCGCCAGGGCATGGCCACGCAGTTCCAGTTCGCGGAAGCTGGCCAGCGCCGCCTCATTGTCGCCAAGGTCCAGCGCCAGGTCGCCCTGGTATTCCAGCGCCATGACGAAGGCGCGCGAACCGGACAAGGGAGCCAGCATCTGCAGCGCATCGCGCAGCAGCGCTTTTGCCGCCGGCCGCTGGCCGAGGTGGCGCAGCGTTTCAGCCGATTGCATCTGGCTCAGGCCGATACACATTGGCCAGCCGGTCGGCCGCGCCAGCTCCAGCCCGCGCTGCATCCATTCCAGCGCGGCGTCGTGCGCATTCAGGCGCGTGAAGGCGTTGCCGATATTGGTGGCGAGGATCACGGCGCGGCGCACCTGGCCGGAGACCAGGGCCGCTTCAAACGCCGCAATCAGGTGCCTGATGGCGCGGCCGAACTCCGCCGCCTGGAATGCCGCCGTGCCGAGATAATCCGAAATCGATCCCGCGACCACCGGATGGCGGCTTGCCAGGTCGATCGCAAAGCGCTTGCTCCAGCGCTCGTTGGCGGCCGGCGCATTGCGGAACACGCTGAACAGCGCTGCCAGGCTCTCGAAAACATCGATGCGCATGGCGTCGCCGGAGGCGCGGGCGTCTGCAATGGCCAGCGCCAGCTCGTTGTCGCAGCCGGCCGAGTCGCCGCGGTCGACTGCGACCCAGGCCAGCAGGCTGTGGGTGTCGGCAGCCCCCAGCCGGTCATTGTGGCGGGCAAATTCCAGCATGGCGCGTTCGGCAATGGCGATGGCGGCGTCGAGCTCGCCCGCGAGCCAACAGTTTTCAGCCTTGACCAGTTCCCAGCGCGCTGCCAGCACACGCCTTTCCGCCGCCGGCAAAAGATGGGCAAGCGGAGTTGCTTCGGCGACAAGTTGCGCCGAACGCACACCATCGCGCTGTCGCAGGTGCCAAGCCAGCCGGGATAGCAATTTCAGGCGACGTTCGTCCTCAGCAAAAGGCAATTCTGCTTCCCACAGGGCCAGCTCTTCGTCGAGCGCGAACAAATCCACTACTTAATATCCTTGAAATAGATGTTGCAGCATGGAATCATACCGCACGACCGGACTTTTTGGTGTTCAAGTAGCTTAAGCACTGCAGGGCTGACGACGCCGCGGCTGCCCGCGGCTGGCTGTCAGCGCCGTTCCGGCTTGGTACTGCGGGTGCTGGAATCCGGCTTGTTGCCGCCTGTGCTGCCATGGTCGTGGCCACCGGCTTCCGTTTGCGGCATGGTGCCCGC
This sequence comes from Pseudoduganella sp. R-34, assembly GCF_049904655.1. Classification (NCBI taxonomy): domain Bacteria; kingdom Pseudomonadati; phylum Pseudomonadota; class Betaproteobacteria; order Burkholderiales; family Oxalobacteraceae; genus Pseudoduganella; species Pseudoduganella sp. R-34. The sequence goes on along the minus strand of NZ_CP184572.1, from coordinate 1,010,237 downwards.
GCCGCTGCTGCCCTCGGTGCCGCTGCTGCCCACCGTCGCGCTGCTGCCCCTGATCGCGGCATTCAGCTGCTCGGCATTGTTCAGGTGCTGGTGGATGGTTGGCTGCAAGCGCGTGGCCAGCGATTTCAGTTCGCTGTCCTGGGCTGTCGATTCCGCCTTGCTCACCAGCTGGTGTGCTTCCTTGTGGGCTTGCACGCCGGCCTGCTCCATATAACTGCGGTCGAACTTGTCGCCGGAGAGTTTTTCCAGCTTGGCGGCCATGGCCTTATGCTTGGCATCGAGCTCGGTCGGCAGGGTCAGGCTGCGCGCAGCCGCCACTTTGCGCACTTCTTCCAGCCCCTTGGTATGGTCGTCGACCATTTGCTGGGCGAAGCTCTTGACGCGGTCGCTCTGGGTTTTTTGCAAGGCCAGCTTGGCTGTCTCGATTTCCGCCATATTGGCCAGGGCCAGGTCGGTCAGCATCTTCTGGTCCGCTTTGGCCAGGCCTTCCGCCCAGGCGCTTCCGACGCCGAGCAGGGCCGACAACACAGCTACACGCATGAAATTGTTCATCGCATCCTCCGTGACTGAATAGGCAGGAAAATATTTTAGGCAGGATGGAATAAGCTGGCCACACGCTACGTATACGCAATACTCATCACTCACGGAGGACAAAATGAAAGCTATCGTACTGACCCTGGCTGCCCTGCTGAGCACTGCCGCCGTTGCCGCCGAACCGCTGAAAAAAGCTGACGGCGTGTACGTCGATGCCGCCGGCATGACCGTCTACACCTTCGACAAGGACGTTGCCGGCAGCGGCAAGAGCGCCTGCGTCGATGGCTGCCTGAAAAACTGGCCTGCCGTGGCCGCCAGCGGCGAACTGTCTGCGCCGTGGTCGGCCATCACCCGCGACGACGGCAGCAAGCAGCTGGCCTACAAGGGCAAGCCGCTTTACCTGTTCGCCGGCGACAAGAAAGCCGGCGACCGCGCAGGCGACAACGTCAAGGATATCTGGCACGTCGTCAAGGATTGAGCGCATGCAGGAAATGCATGAACGCTTGCTGGCCTGCCTGCCGCGCCTGCGCCGCTATGCGCGGGCGCTGACCGGCGATAGCGCCCGCGCGGACGACTTGGTGCAGGACACCGTGGAACGCGGCTGGGAGCGCATCGCCCAGTGGCGCCCGGATGGTGACTTGCGCGCCTGGTTGTTCGGCATCATGCACAACCTGCACGTGGACCAGGTGCGGCGCTCGCCGCCGCCGGCCGTGGAGCTTGATGACGCGGACCTGCCGGCCGCGCCGCCCACGGCGGGACTCGACTTGCGCGACCTGGAGCGCGCCTTGCAGCAGCTGCCGCCTGCCCAGCGCGAGGTCCTGCTGCTGGTAGCGCTGGAAGAAATGCGTTATGAAGAAGTGGCCGCCACGCTCGATATCCCGCTTGGCACGGTGATGTCGCGCCTGAGCCGCGCGCGCGAGAACCTGCGCCGGCTGATGACGGGGCAGCCGCCGGCCGTCAATTTGAAGGTTGTGAAATGAACGAAGCCGAATTGCAAGCCTGGGTTGATGACCGCCTGCCGCCGGATCGGCAAGCGGCGGTCGATCGCTACCTGGCCGACCATCCCGCCGAAGCCGGCCGGCTGCAAGCCTACCGCGAGCAGAATGCCGCCCTGCACGCGCTGTTCGACGACATGCTGGACGCCGATGTTCCGCAAGCGCTGCACCCGGCGGCGCCTGGCCGGCCCGGCCCGGCCAACGGTCCTGCTTGGGCCATGCCAGCCTGGCGCCGCATGGCCGCCATGCTGGCGGTGGCGGTCGGCGCCGGCATGATCGGCGGCGCGGCCGGCTGGACACTGCGCGGCGCAGGAACTCAGGCCAGCGCCCCGGCCCAGGCCATGGCGGCCTTGCCGCGCGAAGCCGCCATCGCCCACGCCGTCTACTCGCCTGAAGTCAAACACCCGGTCGAAGTCGGCGCCGACCAGCAGCAGCACCTGGTGGCCTGGCTGTCGAAACGCCTGGGCAAGCAACTGCGTCCGCCGCAACTGGCGCAGCAGGGTTATGAGCTGGTGGGAGGAAGGCTGCTGCCCGGCGGCACGGGCCCGGTTGCCCAATTCATGTACGCCGATGCCGGCGGCCAGCGCCTCACGCTCTACGTCAGTTCCGGCCAACAGCAAAACCGCGACACGGGATTCCGGTTCGCGCAGGAAGGCAACGTGGGAGTGTTTTACTGGATCGACGGCAGCTTCGGCTATGCGCTGTCGGCTGCCGTCGGGAAGAAAGAGCTGTCGCAGGTCGCGAACGCGGTCTACGAACAGCTGCAGCCTAATTAGGCATGCGGCGGCCGGCTTCGGTGATACGGTTACGCATCACTTCCGGCGCCGCAGGCCCTGGCGCGAACATGTAGTCCTCGTCATTGATGGCCAGGCCGCTGTTGGCATCGACCAGCACCTGGTCGGCCGGCTTGCCGGTTTCGCGGCTCACCACCAGCAAGCTGGCGCCTTCCGGCGACAGGTGCTCGTTACCCCAGGCGATGAAGGCCAGCAGCACAGGTTTGAAGTCGCGGCCTGCCTTGGTCAGGATGTACTCATAGCGCGGCGGGCGGGTGCTGTACTGGCGGCGCTCCATCAGGCCGCCCTCGACCAGGCCGGCCAGGCGACGGGTCAGCATGTTCGGCGCAATCTTCAGGCTCTTCTCGAATTCATCGAAGCGGGTCAGGCCGTAAAACGCATCGCGCAGAATCAAGATGCTCCACCACTCGCCTACCTTGCCGAGGCTACGCGCGATCGGGCAGGGCATTTGGCCAAAGTCGGTATGTTTCATGTTGCCTCCTAGTCAGTTGGTTTAATTTAACCAGTTGAATGCTTCAGACTCAATTGAACCGCGAAAACACCCCTAAAAGACTCACCAAAAATCACTCTTGCAAGGAACGTAGCTATCTTCTTTCCATTCGGCGTTGTTGCGGCGCACTTTACTTTTGCCAGAGGAGAGAATGCCTTTGCTCAATGTGAAATGCGCAACATTTTTTCAAACATGGGCATAATAAGCAACACGGCCCCACCCTGAGCGACCATGTACCTGACCAGCGATGCACAAGTGCGAAATATTTTGATCGTGGATGATTCCGCGTTCGAACAACGCATGCTCGTCGACTTGTTAAGCGAAATGCCCTACCGGGTGTCGGTGGCCTTCAATGGCGAGCAGGGCTACCAGCTGGCCCTGTCCGGCAGGCCCGACCTGATCCTGCTGGACGTGCGGATGCCGAATATGGACGGCTACACCTGTTGCCGACTGTTAAAGGCCAACCCGGCAACGCGCGATATCCCGATCATTTTCCTGAGCGGCACCGAGGCGGTGGAAGACCGCATCATGGGCCTTCAGCTTGGCGGGGTGGACTTTGTCAGCAAGCCGTTTACGCCCGGTGAACTGGCGGCGCGCATCCATGTGCACCTGAACCTGATGAAACGGCCCCCGGTCGAGGCCAGCGAAGCAGGGCCGATTGACACCGACTCGGTGATCGTCAACGCCGCCAAGCGCCTGATCTACGACAACCTGGCAGCCCTGCCCGGCCTGGCGGAAATCGCCGCCAGCGTGGGCACCTACCGCGAAAAACTGAACCAGCTGTTTCGCACCCACACCGGCATGACCGTGTTCGCCTACATCCGCGAAGCGCGCATCCAGCGCGGCATGCACCTGCTGCGCGATACCGACATGGACGTGCAGGACATTGCGCTGCTGCTCGGGTTTGCCAATGCCGGCAATTTCGCAACCGCCTTCCGCGAGCGGATGGGCACCACGCCCAGCAGCTACCGCGCCTCGATCATCAAAACTTGTGATTGAGCTTGACTGAGGCGAAGCGGCCGCGCGGGTCGCCTTGCGTGTAGTCGAAGAAGTTGAACGAGCTGTCCCACGAAGGTTTGCGGTCAAAGGCATTCGCCAGCAACAGGTTCATGCTGGTGGCCGCACTGATCCTGTAGCCCAGGTTCAGGTCCACGGTGGCGAATGGCTTGACACGCTCGCCGGGGCGGGTGGTCTGCTCGTAGCCGTCGACGTAATTCCATGCCGCGTTGGCAGTCCACTGGCCCAGTTCCCAGGCTGCGCTGGTGGTGCCGCGCCATTTCGGGATGGAACCGAAGTAGTTGGTGCCGGCGCCGTTGGTCAGCGGCTCGCCGTTCGACAGCGGCTGTTCATACTTGAACACACGGCTCAATTGCGCAGTCAGGGTCACGTTGCCGTAGGCGGTTTTTGGCAGCTTGTAGCGCAGGTCGACGTCGATGCCGCTCACCACGCGTTCACCCTGGTTGGCATACTGGCGGTACAGGGTCTGGATGCGGCCCTGGGCGTCGCGCACCACTTTCTCAGGATGGGTGCTTTCGTTGGCCAGGATGGTGTCGGTACTTTCGGTGTCGATCACGCCCGTGGTACGGATATGGTAGAAGTCCACGCCCACGCTGCTATTGGCCGATGGCGAAACAACAAAGCCCAGGTTCAGGTTCTTCGAGCGCTCAGGCGACAGTTCGGTATTGGCGACCGTGATGTTGGTGATGCCGCGCGCCTGGCTTGGGGTAATCGGGTCCCGCTTGTCGATCACGGAGCCGTAGCTGACCGAAGTCGAACTGGTAATCTCCGGCAGCGAAGGTGCGCGGAAGCCGCGCGACACGGTGCCGCGCAGCAGCAGCCAGGGGGCGGCCTGGTAACGCACGCTGGCTTTCGGCGAGAAGGCGGAGCCGAAGTCGCTGTATTTGTCGGCACGGCCGGCCAGGTTGACAGTCAGGTCTTTCAGCACGGGCACGTTGAATTCGGCGAAGGCCGCAGTCACCTGGCGCTTGCCCTGGATGATGTTGATCGCAGGGCGCAGTTCCGTACCCGACAGCACGGCGGTCGAGGTATTGGAGTTCATCTCTTCCTGGCGCCACTGGGCGCCGAAAGCAAAGCCCAGCGCGCCGGCCGGCAGCTCCAGCAGTTCCTTCGATGCGTTGAAGTCGGCCACGGTCAGCGTCGATTCGGCGGGACGCAGGGTCGACAGGCGCAAGCGATTGCGCAGCTCTTCGCTGTTCTTCGACTGGTCGGCGAAGTTGTAGCTGCCGTCCGCCAGCACTTTTTCGAACTCGTAGCGGTTGACGAAATTCTGTACGGTTTCCTTCAGCTTGCTGCCCGAGCGGGCGATGGAAGCGTCGTATTCCCAGCCGTTCCAGTTGCCCTTGATGCCGGTCAGGGCGCGGTAGAAGTCCACCTTGTCCTGCTTCATGCGCGGCCCCAGGTCGAACAGCGTGGCAGTGAATGGCAACGCGGTCGTGCCAGGGTTGTTCGGATGGCCGGCCGGCAGCGCCACCGTGATGTTGTCCAACGCCTGCCTGGCATTGTTCCAGGCGCGCAGGCCGCTGCCCACGGTCAGCGGTGCGCCAAAGGTCTGCTCCGCCCACGAGTAGCCGTACAGTCCTTCTGCATAAGCTTCGGTGTCGTCATTCAGTTTCAAGGTGCCGCGCAAGGAGGTGTGCACGCGCTCCACGCCCGGGATCAGGGTGCGGAATTCGGCCGGGTTATACGCCAGCACCCGGCCGCTCTTGCCCGGCGTGATGTCGCCGTAGTTCTGCACCTGCAGCGGCCCCTGCACGCCGCCAAGCTGTTTGGTCGCGTCGGAAGTACCGTAGTAATTGGTCGGGGTCCAGGCCAGCGTGCCGTTGGCATAACCGCGGAAGTCGCTGCCGCGCAGGTAGGACACGTCGGTTTGCTGCAGCTTGTCGCGCTTCAGCGCATCGAGCGAGAACACCACGCTCCAGCCTTTTTCATCGAGGCTGCCAAAGCCGGTCTGCAGCGACGCGCTGCGTTCAAGCTGGCCGGTGCCCTCGGTGGACGAACCCACTTGCGCGCTCACCTCCGTGCCCTTGAATTCCTTGTACAGGATGATGTTGACCACGCCCGCCACCGCATCCGAACCGTAGACGGACGAGGCGCCATCCTTCAGCACTTCGATGCGCTGCACGGCGGCCATCGGCAGCGAATTCAGGTCGACGAAGACTTCCTGCAGGTCTTGCGCCGTGGCGTAGGACGACACCCGCTTGCCGTTCACCAGGATCAGGGTGTTCTTCTGGCCCAGGCCGCGCAGCGACAGGCCCGCCGTGCCGGCCGAAAAGCTGCCGGTGTACTGCTCGTTATAGCTGTTGCCGCTGTTGGCGGAAATGGTACGCAGGATATCGGCCACGGTGGCCTTGCCGGTGGCGGCAAGCTCCTTGGCGGTCAGCACCTGCACGGCGCTGGCGCCTTCCTTTTGCGAGGTGCGGATATTCGAACCTGTCACGACGACGCGCGCCAGTTCTTCCTCGGCGTAAGCGAGTTGCGGGAATGCGGCGGCAATGGCCAGCGTAATGCTCAGTGGCTTGATCATGGTCTTCCTTTTGGGTGTACGAGGCCCGCGCCGGCCGGATTGGCAGGTCGGGCAAAACTAGGGGGATGGGGTGCTTAGCAGCGGCACATGCACTGCGCCATGCAGAGCATGTAGATGGTGTGGCGGCGGAGGACAGCTTGCGTATTCATGCGGCAACTATAACGTCGACCCTTCATTTCTGAAACTAATTAAATCTCAGACTTATATGCAATTTGAATATATAGACAGCATTGTCTACATTTCGCCACAAGGAAAACGGCAAAGTATACAACTCTGTCTAGACAGGCTATTCTAGTCAAAACCTTAGAAGGAAATAAACATGGCTACCATTCCGAAACCCACTCCCGCCGAGCTGGAATTGCTGCAGGCGATCTGGCCGCTGGGCCCCGCCACCGCCAAGCAGGTGCACGAAGCCATGCTGGGCGAGAAGCCTGACCTGGCCTACGGCGCCGTGCTGCGCCTGATGCAGATCATGCATGGCAAGGGCCTGTTGATCCGCGACGAGAGCCAGCGCTCCCATATCTATGCCGCCGCCGTGGCGCGCGAGGCGATGCAGGGCAATATGCTGCAGGACCTGCTGCAGCGCGCCTTCGCCGGTTCCGCCAAGGCGCTGGTGCTGGCGGCTCTGCGCAGCGGCATCTCGAAGAAGGAACGCGAGGAAATCGAAGCGCTGCTGAAGCAGGAGGACAAGCCGAATGAATGACATCATCCACGCGGCCGGCTGGGCCCTGCTCCACTTTGTCTGGCAAGGTGCACTGGTCGGCCTCGCTGCGGCCGCCCTGCTCTGGCTGATGCGCGGCGCCCGCCCCGGCGCGCGCTACGCGGTCGCCTGCATGGCCATGCTGGCCTGCCTGCTGTGGCCGGCCGGCGAATTCGCCAGTGCGCTGCAGGCCACGCCGCGCTCCCTGCAAGCCCTGGTACTGTCTGGCAGCGCGGCCACGCTCGGGCAAAGCGAACTGCTGGCCAGCATCGACAGGCACTTGCCGATGCTGGTCGCCGCCTGGCTGGCCTGCGTCGGCGCCCTGGCGCTGCGCAGCGCCTTCGGCCTGGCCTGGATAGCCCGCGCCCGCCGCACCGGCGGCCGCAACGGCCATTGGCAGCAGCGCCTTTCGAGTCTCGCAGCCCGCCTTGGCATTCGCCGCCAGGTCGGCCTGCGCATCGTTGAAACGCTGGCCAGCCCGATCACCGCGGGCTGGTGGCGTCCGGTCGTGCTGGTCCCGGCCGCGCTGCTGGCGCGCATGCCGCCGGAATTGCTGGAAGCCTTGCTGGCGCACGAGTTGGCCCATGTGCGACGCCATGACTTCCTGGTCAACCTGATGCAGAACGTGGTCGAGACCCTGCTGTTCTACCACCCTGCCGTATGGTGGCTGTCGCGCCGCATCCGCCATGAACGCGAACTGGTGGCCGACAGCATCGCCGCACGGTTGACTGGCGAACCGCGCCGCCTGGCACTCGCCTTGTCCGAGCTGGAGAAAATGCAGTTCGCCTCGCAGCGCGTGGCGCTGGCCGCCGATGGGGGCGACCTGATGCAGCGCATCCGCCACCTGATGGTGCCGCAAGAGCAGCGCAGCAACTGGAAGGCCGCTGTGGCTGCGCTGGGCGTCGCCGCCGCCTGCCTGGCCGGCTACGCGAATGCCCGCGTCGACGCCGCCACCGTCCCGGCAGCGCGCACGCCGGCCGTGGTCGACTTCAAGTCCTGCGCCAAGCCGCTGTGGCCCAGCGAGGACCTGCAAGCCGAGCATACCGGCACCGTGACGCTGTCGTTCAACATCGACGAACGCGGCAACGTCGCCGGCTCGCGCGTGGTCAGGTCCAGCGGCCACCCGGGCCTGGACACGGCAGCGCGAACCGGCATCGGCAAATGCCATTTCAAACCCGCCAGGGTGCGCGGCAAACCCGTCGCCACCTGGCAGCAGATGCAGTACGTTTGGACCCTCGAATAAGGAACACAGCTGATGAGATTGAGTACCAGCATCGCGGCACTGGTTCTGGGCCTGGTTTCCGCCGCCTGCAGCGCGCAGGCATCCGCCTCCCCCCTCCCTTCGCATCCGTTCGTCAGCACCACCGGCAAGGCGCAACTGTGGATGCGGCCCGACATCGGCGAAGTGAAGTTCGAAGCCGGGGCCCAGGATGCGAGCGCGGAAGCCACCGCCGCCCAGTTGCAGGAATTGAGCGCCAGCGTGATGCAGCTGCTGGCCGATCACGGCGTGCAGCAAGCCGACATCGAATCCTACGAGATCGAAAAGAAAACCGTCCCGGTCAACGAGCAACAGGCGCCAGCCTATTCGATGGGCCGCCTGTTCCACGCCCGCGTGCGCGACCTGGCGCAATGGCCGGACCTGGTCGCCAAGCTGGTCGAGTTGGCCCACGTCACCGGAATCAGTTCGACCTTCGACCGCACCGATAGCGACGATATCAACACCCAGCTGATGGCGGCCGCCGCCGACGACGCGCGCAACAAGGGCAACTCGCTGGCCAAAGCCTTCGGCCGCAAGCTTGGCCCGGTGGTCGCCATCGCACGCGGCCCGCTTGCCCAGGTCGGCGCACCTTTCATGGAACAGCAGGCCGGCCGCGAAACGCGCGGCACCGCGCCGCAAACCGGCAAATACAGCGTGCCGGATTCAATCCCCTATTCACAAACCGTGAATGCCATCTTCGTCCTGAAGTAAGCCACAAGCCATGAAAATTCGACTGATCGCCTGCGCGGCGATGGCCTTCGCACGCGCCTACGCCCAGGAAACGCCGCCCGTCGTGCAGGTAAGAGCCAGCGCCGACATGCAGCGCGAGCGCGACACTGCCTCGCGCACCATCATCACCCGCGAGGAAATCCTCAAGTTCGGCGACGCCAATGCCCTTGACGTGCTGAAGCGGCTACCGGGGGTGTCCGTCAGCGACGGCGGCCCGCGCATGCGCGGCCTCGGAGCCGGCTACACCCAGGTCCTGCTCAACGGCGACCGCCCTCCCCCCGGCTTTTCACTGGACAACCTGGCGCCGGAAATGATCGACAAGATCGAAGTGATACGCTCCGCCACGGCAGAGCACAGCACGCAGGCGGTAGCAGGCACCATCAATATCGTGCTGCGCAGGAGCGCCAGCAAGCCAACGCGGGAATGGCGCGCTGCCGCCACCCTGCCGGCGCACCTGCCATCGCGCAGCGCCGGCTTCGGCCTGGCGGACAAGGATGACACAGGCAGCCATGCCTTCAATGCCAGCGTCACGCAAGGCAACAACCATCGGCCGGAGCACACCGGCGTGCTGGAGACCAGTCCGTCCGGCGCGCTCACCAGCCGGCGCGAGGAAGAAGAGCGCAGCCGCAACCGCTTCCTGTTCTTCAACGCAAACAGCCGCTTCAACTGGAAGCTGTCTGCAACGGAAACGCTGGGATGGCAAACCTTCGCCAATGTGGTGCGCTTTCATGCCGACCGCGCGCGCGAAGTGCAACTGACCGGCGGCAGCGTGCTGCCCTACGTGCACACCGACTATGGGCGCAAGGATGAAACGGCGGCACTGCGCACGGAAGGCAACTGGTCGCGCCCATGGGGTGAAGGCGGCCGCATCGAATCCACGCTGAGCATCAGCGGCGACCAGGTGCAACGCGAGCGCAACTCGGGCTTTGAGCGCATCGCTGGCGAGCGTACCCTGGACCGTCGCTACGACGTCGACGCCAGCAGCCGGCGCGGAGGCTGGACCGGCAAGCTGTCGCTGCCGGCCGCACGCGGCCATGCCATCAGCCTCGGTTGGGACCTGTCATCCAGTCACCAGCGCGAACGCGAGCAGCAGGACGAGACGTCGGCAGGCGGCGCCGGCGTCGTCGATTTCGATCGTACCTCGCGCACCCGCCTGCGGAATGCAGCGGCGTATGTGCAGGACGAATGGGAACTCGGTTCCGGCTGGTCGCTGTATGGCGGCCTGCGGCGCGAGACCAGCGAGACACGCAGCAGCGGCAACGATTTTGCCGCGGTGACGGTGCGCGCCGGCGTCACCAGCCCGATCCTGCAAGCGCTATGGAAGCTGCCCGGCGAGCAGCGCCGCCAGCTACGCTTTGTCCTGGCCCGTACTTACAAGGCCCCCACCACCAACCAGTTAATGCCGCGCCGTCTTCTTAGCCTGGTCAATACGGAACTGGCGCCCGATGCCAGCGGCAACCCGCAGCTCAGGCCCGAGCTGGCGCGCGGCCTGGATGTCGCATTCGAAGCTTACGGCAAGGATGGCGCCTTGTTCTCCCTGTCCGCCGGTACGCGGCACATCAGCGACGTGATCTTCAACGCAGTCTCCGAGAAGAATGGGCGCTGGGTTTCCTCGCCCGATAACTTCGGCAGCGCACGCACCAGCAGCATGGAGCTGGAATGGAAAGGCCCGCTTCCGGCAACGCCGCTGCGCTTCTCCCTCACCGCCGGGCGCCATTGGTCGCGTGTGGACAGCGTGCCGGGCCCGGATAACCGCCTGGCCCGGCAACCACGCTGGACCGCGAACGCCGGCGCCGATTACCGGTCCGGGCCATGGGGTGGCGGCGCCAACCTGTCGTACACCGCCACGGGCCGGGTCCGGATCACGCGATGGCAATCTGCTTATAACGGCGTTGAACGCAACCTGGAAGCTTACGTCAACTACCGCCTCGCACCCGGCAGCCAATGGCGCATCACCGCCGGCAGCATCCTGCGCCAGCCGTCTCTTGCCGGGAGCGAGTATGCGGATGCCAACGGCCGCAAGGAGAATGTGCAGTCCATCGGCAATCCGGCCTGGATCCGCGCCAGCTACGAGCGCCAGTTCTGAGACTGCCTAGCGCCCTGCCCGGCGCTCGCGGCGCCAATGCCGCCACGCCACCAGGGCATTGATCCAGTAGGCCGCATACAGCACGGCCGTCAGGTACAGGCCGCGGCTGGCGTATAGCGGCACCGAGATGGTGTTCACCAGCAGCCACACCGGCCAGTTCTCGATGCGGCGCCCCATCAGCAGCACTTGCGCGATGACAGAGAACATCAGCACGGTCGAATCGACAAAAGGCGCGAAAGCGTTGGTGTAGTGCTTCAGCATCAGGCCGTAGGCGGCGGTGGCGGCGACGCCCGCCAGCGCCATCATCAGCAGGACGGCAGGCCGCGTGGTACGGATATGCAGCGCATGGCCATGGTCGCCGCGCAGCCACTGGCGCCAGCCGATAATGCAGGTGACGATGAAGAACAGCTGCAGCGCCACGTCGGCATACAGTTGGGAGTCGTAGAACAGCACGGAAAACAGCGAGCAGCCAACAATGCCGGTCCACCAGGAATGGACATTGTTGCGTCCCGCCAGGACGATCGAGACTGCCATGATCGCATTTGCGGCGATTTCAAGCGGCTCTGCCATGATCATGCGCATGGGATGTATTCAGCCTCTCGATAATATGACCAGCAAACCGCGCATGTCTTCGCCGCTTTCCTGGCGCAGGGTGCTTGGGGTGATTTCATTGATGGCAAAGCCGTGGCTGCGCGCAAGCGTTTCGATGCCCTGGCGCGAATGCGCATAGCGGCCGGAGGAACGCAATACGAAGTCCTCGGCGCCTTCGTGCGCCTCCACCGAGAAGGCCAGGCGGCCGCCACTGCGCAGCGCCAGCCGCGCCACGGAAAACACCGGTTTCAGCTCACCCAGGTAGACAAACACGTCGGCCGCGACGATGACGTCGACGCTGGCCGGGCGGGTCCGCAAATAGCCCACCATCTCGCCGCAGTACAAGCCGTCGTACAGGCCGGTATCGCGGGCGCGGTCCAGCATGTGCGGCGACAGGTCGACGCCTTCCAGCAGGCAGGCCAGTGGCCGCAGCAGCGGCCCGCACAGGCCGGTGCCGCAGCCGGCGTCCAGCACATCGAGCTCGCCCGGCGGCAAGTGGCGGCGCAAGGCTTCCACCAGCAGCGACGGCGTGCGGTAACGCAGCACGTCGACCAGGTGGCGGTCGAAATTGCCGGCATACTGGTCGAAGAGCGCCTTCACATAAGCGGCCGGCGAGGCTCCCGGCGCCTGCTCGGCGCCCATGATGGCCAGCATGTAGCCGACGGTGTCGGCATCGGCGCCAAAGGCCAGCGCTGCCTGGTAGGCTTCGACCGCTTCGTCGCGGCGGCCCATGGCGCGCAGGGTGTTCGCCAGCCCAAGCTGGGCGCGGGCGTAGCGCGGGCGCACCGCCAGCGCATCCTGGAAGCTCGCCAGCGCTTCCTCATGATCCTGCGCGCGCAGCAGCAAGGCGCCGCGCGAACACCATGCTTCCGCGTACTCCGGCTGCAGGTGCAGTGCGCGCTCGAAGCCTTCCAGCGCATCGGCCGGCTTGCCCAGGGCCAGCAGCGAAACGGCGGCGCCATGCAAGGCCTCCGGATATTCCTGGCGCAGCCTAAGCGCCGCGCCGAAGCCGTCCAACGCAGCCTCGTGGCGTGCCAGCGCTTGCAGCGCCAGCGCACGGTTGCACAGGGCGTCGGCATAGCCGGGCGAGAGGCGCAGCGCCGCCTCGTAGCTTTCCAGCGCGCGATCGAGATGCCCGAGGTGGCGCAGGGCGTTGCCGCGGTTGCTCAGGGCGATGGCGTAATCCGGCTGCAATGCCAGCGCCCGTTCGAAGCTGGCCAGGGCTTCTTCATAGCGGCCCAGGTCCTGCAAGGCGACGCCGCGATTGCAGTGGGCGATGGCGCGGCGGGTATCGATGGCCAACGCGCCATCGATCAAGTCCAGCGCGCGCTGCGGCTCGCCCTGCTGGCGCGCCAGTGCCCCGCTCAGGTGCAGCGCATCGAAATTGAGCGGCTGGGTGCGCAGCACCTCGTCGTAGATGGCTTGCGCGCGCGCCAGTTCGCCCTTCTGGTGCAGGGCGACGGCTTGTTGCAGCAGTGCATGTATTTCTTTCATGGCCGCTATTACACCAAGCCGTCACACGGGCGTCAAACGGGCGTCAAACGGCGGTCACATTCGGCCAGCAAAATGCGTGCACCTGGCGCTGCGGCGCCACTACCGGGGCCGGCGGTCGGGAAATATACCGGCACCACATTCACCAGCTTTTTTCTTTACAGCGACGCTGCCATCTGAAACACTGTCCTCGTGGATATTTTCGGATGCCCTCGGTCATGAGGATGTTGCTCGCTGCACTCCTGATTCAGCTCGCCTGCCCGGCCGAGGCATGCACCTTGCGCCTGGCGCCGGAAGAGTGGCCGCCCTACTTTTATCACAATGATAAGGAAGTGCTGGGTGGCGTCGATTTCGAATTGCTGCAGGCCATACTCAAGCATGCCGGCTGCGCCCTGCAACTGGAAAAGGAAATGCCGCCGGCGCGGCGCAACGTGCTGTTCCAGCAAGGCAAACTGGATCTGCTGATGGCCGCATCCGCCACTGAGGAGCGGCGCGGCTACGCCCGTTTCAGCCTGCCCTACCGGCAGGAGACGGTGGGCCTGTTCACGCTGCCCGAAAAGCTGGACAAACTGCGCCGCATCGACAGTTTCCAGGACATCGCCACCCAGCATGCCAGCCTGCTGGCGCCGCGCCTTGGCTTTTACGGCGACGACTACGAACGCGCCCTGCCGCTGCTGAACGCGGAAGGACGGCGCAGCACCTTCGGCACTTTCGAACAGGGCATCAAGATGCTCGAGGCCGGACGCGGCGACCTGATCATGGGCGATGCCCACGCCCTGCGCCACATCGCGCGCCTGCAAAAGGTCCGGATCGTGCAGTTGCCCTACATGCCCTACCGCGCGCCGGTGCATTTGATGCTGAATGCCGCCAGCACCACGCAAGCGCAACTCGCGCGCATCAACCAGGCGATCACCCAGCTCGAGCAGAACGGCGCGCTGGCTGCCATCCGTGCGCGCTACGGCATCAATTAATCCAGGAATCCGCGCACCGTTTCATAGAGCTGCACGCGTGCCGCTTCCAGGTGCATCACGTGGGTGCCGCGCGCGATGGTTACGTAGCGCGCGCCCTTGATCGCGGCCTGCAAGGTGCGGTAGTCCGCGTCGCCGGGCCAGGCGTCCCATTCGCCGCGCACCAGCAGCACGGGCATTGCCAGCCGCGCGGGATCGTAGTAGCTGCGGCCCTGATGCAAGTCCGCCAGGTCGGCACTGGGACCGGCAGGGAAGCTTACTGCGCCATCGCGGCGCCCATCCGACGCCAGCCATTGCGCACCCCAGCGAGCGAAGACATCGGCGTGCAACAGTGGCGGTTCCTGCGGCGGGCGCAGGCCGTCCATGGCAGCGATGCGCTGGGCGGGCGTCAATGCCTCGTAGGCATCGACCGGCTTGGCAGCTGCAGCTGCAGCCGCCGGCGCCGGCGCCGGGCCGGCTGCAGCGCGCGGCGTGATGGCCGCGAACAGCACCAGCTTCGCCACCTTGGCCGCGTGGTCCTGGGCGTAGCGCGCCACCACCGAGCCGCCCCAGGAATGCCCGACCAGCAGGACTTGCGGCTTGCCCGTCCTGCGCAGGATGGCGTCCACCGCGCTGCCCACATCCTGCACCACCTCGCGCGCCCGGCCAGGCGGCGATGCAGCAGCGCCGGCATAGCGATCCGACAGCCCGTAGCCGGGAAAGTCGAGCGCATACGCGTCGTAGCCGCGGGCAGCCATCCAGTCCATCCACGACTGGCCATCCATGCGGAAATCGAAAGACAATCCCGAGGGGAACGAAGCCCCGTGCACGAACAGTACGGGCAGAGCGCCATTGGCACGGTCGGGGGCGGTGTGCCGCACGCGCGCCACCAGGGCTGGCTGGTGGCTGGGGATGTCGATGACTTCGTAGGCTGGCATGGCTGGCTCCCTTCAAAGCCATCATGCTAGCGAGCGCCTCGCCGTAACAATTCGTCCGCCGGCGAACAATGGATGCGTCAGCAAACCTTGAAGACGCGCAGCCAGTCGCAAGTCCACATGCTGACGCGGTGCAGCAGCCCCGCAGGATCGCCCCAGATATAGAAGGCGGCTGCAGCCAACACCAGCACGAAGACAATTCGCTTCATTTCAGCACATAGCTCGCCAGGACTGCCTGCACTTCGTAAATGCTCAGGCGCTTGTTGAATTTTTGCGTGAACGGTTCCGCAGTGCTGGAGATCCAGATCTTCAGGTCGGCGTCGAGGTCCAGCGTGCCGCCGGTCTCGATGCTGAAATGCGTCACGCTCTTGTAAGGGATCGAGTGATACTCCTTCTTGCTGCCCGTGACACCCTGGATGTTCACTACCACCAGGCGCTTGTCGGTAAACACGAAATAGTCGCGTATCAGCTGGTAAGCATGCTCCACTCGCTCATTCGGTGCAAGGACTTTCGCAAAGTCTTCCCGCAAGTCCGCGATGTCGATCTTGGACGCGTTACCCAGCATGCCGTCAAGGATTCCCACTTCAAACCTCCTTCTCAGTGTTCAAAGTGGGAATCTACCACGTTACAGGCGGCAGCTCGCCACCGGCGTAGGTTCCACCACGAAGCTGTAATGGGCGGTGTAATCGCCCTGGATCGGCTGCGTGCCGGACGCGCCTGCATTCGGGCCGATGATATAGGTCTGCGCCTTCGGTATGCCGCCGTCGGCATAGGCCGCAATATCGGTCGTGGCGTTGCCGTAGGCGCGCACGATATTCAGGCCAACGGTGTTGCGCAGGTATCGCACATACTCGGTCTTGAACTGTTGCGTGTCCGGAGGAATGGGGCCGCCGCCGTAGGGATTTGAGTGGTAGTGCCATTGCCCCATGTTCTGGATCTTCAGCCATTCCAGGCCATCCTTCGTTACCCAGTAAGGCCGTCCGGTCAGGAAAATGACCTGGTAGCCTTTCTGGCGGTAGGCATTCACGACCTGCGGCGCGTAGGAATACGCCGTTGCAGTCTTGACGCCGACGTAATCGGCATAGGCTTCGAAATCGTTGATGGTCAGGGTGCCGTCGATGTCGAACAGCACCGCGTCACGGCTTGGATCGACCACGCTCAGGTAGCCGTTGGTGCTGCTCAGGTCTCCCTCCACCACGAAGCGCACCACATAGTCGCCGACCGGGCGCACGCCAAGGGGCACGCTGGCCTTGCCGTCGCTGTCGGTAATAAAGCTGCCGAGATACTGCCACTGCTGCATGCCGGTGCCATACAGGTAGGCATGCACCCGTTCGCCTTCCAGGTCCTTGTGCAGGACCGCATCGTAATCGAACTTGCCGGTGATGGTCGCGGGCTGCCCCGCCTTCACAATGACGTCGTGCGCCATATGCCAGGGCTTGTACAGGCCGGCCAGGATGGTGTTGCCGAAGTTGGCAAAGCCCTTGCGCGCAGGGCCCGACAGTGCAGGCGGATTGGCCGCCGTCACGTAGTCAGGGCAAGCCGCCAAGGCCGGCAAGACGGAAAAGGCGCACGCGGCCACGACCGCGCAGCTAACGGTTTTCAGCATCTGTTCCTCCTATGAATGGGTGTGCCGGCCAAACTAGCAGGACTCTGCTACAAGTAAATGACCGCACGAGCCAAAATCCTAGAGGCTGCCCTCCATCGTGCGCACGCCCTTCCTGGGGTAAGTTTTCCGGTTCAGGACTCTCACCTTTCGGAGGCAGAATGAAGCTGGCAGGCGTCATCGTTTCTCTCCTGCTCGGGATGCAGGCGTTGCACGCTGCGGACCTGGGCCTGGGCATCCGCACGCAATACGACGTAGCCATGGACACCCCGCTCAATCGCATCCAGGTACTGGGCGCGCATAATGCGTGGAACGACAGCGGCGCCACCTGGGCCAACCAGCGCTGGCCGATGAACCAGTTGCTCAATTCGGGCATCCGCAACATCGACCTGGACCTGCACATGAATAATGGAGAGGTTCAGCTGTGCCACCAGGACTGTGCGGCGATCTACGGCGCTCCGGACAATTATCCCAATGAGTTGTGGAAGATTCGCAACTGGCTTGACGCGAATCCGAAGGCAATCGTCTTTGTCGACCTGGAGGACCGTGCCAACAACCAGGCCGGCGTGGTGGGTCCCTTGGCTGCTGTCTTCGGAAACCTGCTGTACAAGCCCTCCGACAAGCCAGCCAACCGCTGGGAAACGCCGCGCGAAATGATCGCCCGCGGCAAGCGGGTGATCGTCAAGTCTGCCAACAATACCTACGATGGCGCCGTGGTCTGGCAAGGCCCATTGTTCGCCACCGGCGCTGCGGGCGGCTGGAACAGCCGGCAAGTCAAGTACGTCAACACCGCCAACTGCACAGTGGACGGCTTGCCGATCGAGCAGGACAAAATCTACGCGGTCTCCGACTCCAAGCTGGGCAAAGACGTGCTGCCCGATTCCTGGGTCGACGAAACCGGCACCATCGACGCTTCCAACATCCCTGCCCTGATGCGCTGCGGCGTGGACAACGTCGATGCGGACCGCTGGGACGAAGGCATGATCGCCTCCGCCATCTGGTCCTGGGCCGAAGGCGAACCGAACGACTATAACAATGAAGACTGCGCGCAAATGCGCGGCGACGGGCGCTGGAACGATGCCGCTTGCACCGTGGCGCTGCGCTTCGCCTGCCAGAGCAAGGCCCAGCCGGACGACTGGCGCGTTACGCCTGCGGCCGGCGCCTGGCAGGGCGGCAAGCAGGCTTGCGTCGCGGCTTTCGGCAGCGGCTTCGCGTTTTCCGTTCCCGCCAACGCGTACATGAATGAACGCCTGCGCCTGGCGGCCGGCGCCAATCCGGTCTGGCTCAATTACTCGGACCAGGCGGAGGAAGGCAAATGGGAAAAATATGACGATGCGCCAACGCGCTGGGACACCGGCGCCTACGGGAATAACGCCGACCTCGCGCGAACCTTGCGCCTGCCCGGTGCCGGCGCAGTGCGCGTCAACGTCAGCGGCCTGCTGGGCGCCGGCGATGTGCTGCGCATTTACGACAGCAACCGCCGCCTGCTGCAAAGCTTCAGCGGAACGCTTGCCCAATCGCTGGTTGTCGCCGACAACGGCGTCATCGCGCAACTGGTCTCCGACGGCGCCGGCACGTCCAGCGGAGCAAGCGTCAGCATCGAAGCGCTTGCCACAAGCTGGAGCAGCGGCGCCTACGGCAATAACGAAGACCGCTCCCAGTGGCTGACTATCCCCGGCGCAGCCGCGCTGAAAGTCTACGTCAACGGCGGCACCGATGCGAACCGGGACTTCATCCACGTATATGACCGCAATGGAGCGCTGGTGAAATCGCTGTCCGGCGCCATCGCCACCAGCTTCATGGTCAACGGCGACAGCGCGCGCATCCGCCTGGTGTCGGACGGTTCCGTCACTGGGGCGGGCGTGATTGCCAGCGTCAAGCCTGGCGGCGCCTATGTGTTCCGCAAGCTGGTCGACGGCCGTGGCAAGTGCATGGACATCGAGGGCAACAACATGGCCAACGGCACGCCGGTCCACCACTGGAGCTGCCAGGGCCAGGTCACGCAACTGTGGTACCAGGACCCGGATGGACTGCTGCGCAGCAAGAACAACCCCGACAAATGCGTCGACGTCTACGCCTTCGGCACCGGCAACGGGGCCAGGCTGGTCGTCTGGGACTGCAACGACAAGGCCAACCAGCGTTTCTCCTGGTCCGGCCAGACCCTGCGCCCTGGCCACGCCCCTGGCAAGGCAATCGACGTCAAGGACGCCTGGTGGGGTTCATTCGATGGCCAGGACCTGCACCTGTGGGACTACCAGGAAAGCTGGGGCCAGTCCTGGCACTGGGAATGATTAGAAGGTGAACCAGGCCGGCTGCAGGCCTTCCTTTGCCATGCGCTCAGGGTCGACGATCGGCCCAAAGCGCTGCAGCCGCCCTTGGGCCTCCGCGTCCAAGGCCATTCGCCTTGGTGCCGGCGTTGCGATTGCGCCGGGTCGGTTTCCAGCCGGGCCTCATGCGACCCTCCTTTCGGTTGCCAGGAAGTCCGTTGCGGCGTAGACGGCCAATGGACGGGCGAAGTAATAGCCCTGCAGGAGATGGCAGCCGAGCTTGCGCAACTGCGTCGCCTGGCTCGCATCTTCCACCCCTTCGGCAACGATCTCAAGGCCAAGGTTGCGCGCCAGGCCGACCGCGGTGGCGCAGATCTCCAGGTCCTTGGCCGACTTGCCGATATCGCGCACAAAGCTGCGGTCAAGCTTGAAGGCATGCACCGGCAGCAGCTTCAGGTAGCCGAGCGAGGAATAGCCTGTGCCGAAATCGTCAATCGACAGGCGCACGCCCAGCCTGCGCAAAGCCTCCAGCCGTTCAATCGAGCGTTGCGGGTCCTGCATCAGCACGGACTCCGTGATTTCGAGTTCCAGATCGGCGCCCCACAGGCCGGCGCGCTGCAAGGCCGCCTGCACGGTATCGCCAAGATCGGACAGCAGCAACTGCTGCGCCGACAGGTTGACCGCCACGCGAATATCGATGAAACCGTTTTCACGCCAGCTCGCCAATTGCCGGCAGGCCGCATCGATCACCCACGACCCAATGGCGGCAATCGCGCCGGTCGCTTCGGCCAGCGGGATGAACTTGTCCGGCATGACCAGCCCGAGCGAAGGATGATGCCAGCGGATCAGCGCTTCCATGCACACCACGCGCCCGGAGGCGGCACATATCTGCGGCTGGTAATGCAGGACGAACTGCTCCTTTTCAAGAGCGTCCTTCAATTCGTTTTCCAGGCCGATGCGCTCGCTCAGCGTCTGCTGCAGCGAAGGATGGAACACGCGCAGGTTGCCCGGCCCGGCGTCGCGCGCCTGGTGCAAGGCCAGCGCGGCCGAAGCCAGGAGATCCTCCGCCGACGAAGCATGGTCGGGATAGACGGCCACGCCGGCGCTGAAGGTCATGTTCAGTACCGTGCCGGGAATGCTGAATGGCGGCTTGACTGCGGCCAGTATTTCTTCCACTTCGCGCCCGATGCCAGCCACAGTCTTGTGGCCCGCAATGCCGACGACAAAGCGCGCGCTTCCCAGGCGCGCCACCAGCCCGCCTTTGCTGCAGTCCTGGCGCAGGCGCTGCGCCACTTCGACCAGCAATTGATTGCCGGCCTCGTAGCCGCGGGTGCCGTTGATGATGGCCAGCCGGTCCAGGTCAAGCAGCAGCACCGCCATCCTGGTCAGGTTCGATTCACTCTGGACGAACATGGCGTGCAGCCTTTCCAGCGCACCCGCGCGATTCGGCAGACGCGTCAGCGCATCGTTGGTCAGCGCATGCTCGAAGCGCAGGCTGGAAAGCTTATGGCTTTCGACTTCGCGTTCCAGCGCAGCGCTGATGCGAATTTTCTCGGTCATGCTCCGCGCGGCCTCCCGCCGCACCAGCAGCAAGTACGAAGCAGCGAGGAACAGGAAACCGAAGCCGCTCAGGTAAGGCAGTTGCAGCTTGCCCGCATCGGTTGCGCCGCCCATGGCGGTCGTCACTACGATCAGCGCAACGGAAAGCCATACCACGCGATTGGAGAAGCGCGCGCGCTCGCGCCGGGCGCGGATGCAGAAGGCCGCGGCATACAGGGCGGCTCCCAGCGACAACAGCCGGTTGACGGTATAAGCCGGAGTCGTCTCACCGGCGAGGAGAAATGCCTGTTCACCCCAGGGCAGTTTGCAGGGCGCCTCGGCAGCAAGGGAAGCGAAGCGGTAGCCAAATGGCGAGATGAAATTGTCCGCCACCAGGAGCAGCGTCACGCCCGCGACAAAATAACTAAGGAAGAAGGCTCGCTTGCGGTCGTCGAGTGCGGCAATCAGGTACCAGATCTGCGGCACCAGCAATAGCGAAAACAGGTTGACCCACTTGTGGGCGGCAATCGCCGCCGCCAGGTCGGGCGCCAGCTGCTGCCGCAGATTCGCATACTGGAACAACGCAAACGTGAAGCAAATCACGGCGAAGACCCAGCAAGCCCGCACGTAGGAACTGCTGCGCGCCAGCAAAGCCGCCTGGAATGAACACATTGCTAGCGCTCCCACGGATATCAGGTAGAGCGAAGCAATGGGTGCGTCCATATCGATCCTCGTTCATTTCTTCTTTGCAATGCACGTTATTTTAAACGAAAGCAAATTGAACAAGTTACTTTTCGATTTGCCAGCTTATGCAGCAGCTTCCATCCGGTCCATCAGGTAATTGGTCGCCGCATGCGCCGCGAGCGGGCGCGCAAAGTAATAGCCCTGCAGCAGGTTGCAGCCCAGTTGGCGAAGCTGGTCGGCCTGCACCGCATCTTCCACGCCTTCGGCAACGATTTCCAGGCCGAGGTTGCGCGCCAGGCCGACAGCCGTGGCGCAGATCTCGAGATCCTTTTCGCTGGTGCCGATATCGCGCACGAAACTGCGATCAAGCTTGAAGGAGTGCACCGGCAGCATCTTCAGGTAGCCGAGCGAGGAATAGCCGGTGCCGAAGTCGTCGATTGACAGCCGCACACCCAGCCTGCGCAGGGACTCCAGTTTTTCGATGGAGCGCTGCGGGTCCTGCATCAGCACCGACTCGGTGATTTCGAGTTCAAGGTCTTCACCCATCAGCCCCGCGCGCCGTAAGGCTGCCTGCACGTTGTCGCCAAGATCGCTTAGCAGCAGCTGCTGTGCCGACAGGTTGACCGCCATCCGCACGTCGCCGAAGCCCAGCGCCCGCCAATTCTGCAATTGCTGGCAGGCGCTTTCAATCACCCACGCGCCAATCGCCGCAATCGTACCCGTCGCCTCGGCCAGTGGAATGAACTTGTCCGGCATGACCAGGCCCAGCTCCGGGTGCTGCCAGCGGATCAGCGCTTCCATGCCCAGCACCCGTTCAGTAACGGCGCAGACCTGCGGCTGGTAGTGCAGGAAAAGCTCGCCGTTCTCGAGTGCTTCCTTCAGCTCATTTTCAAGGCCGATGCGCTCACTCAGCGACTGCTGCAGCGAAGGGTGGAACACGCGCAGATTGCCCGGCCCCAGGTCGCGTGCCTCGTGCAGCGCCAGGCCTGCCGACGCCAGCAAGTCTTCCGCCGAATTGGCATGGTCCGGATAGATCGCCACGCCGGCACTGAACGTCATGTTCAGTACGGTGTCCGCCACGGTGAATGGCGGCTTGATCGCTGCCATGATGCCCTCCACTTCGCGCTCGATCCCTGCCAGGGTCTTGTGGCCCGCAATGCCAACTGCGAAGCGCGCGCTGCCCAGCCTTGCCACCAGCCTGCGCTTGCCACAATGTTCGCGCAGCCGCTGCGCCACCTCGATCAGCACCTGGTTGCCTATCTCGTAGCCGCGCGTACCGTTGATGATCGCCAACCGGTCCAGGTCAAGCAGCAGCACAGCCGTCCTGGTCAGGCTGGATTCGCTCCAGACGAACATGGCGCGCAGCTTTTCCAGCGCGCCCTCGCGATTCGGCAACCGTGTCAGTTCATCATTGGTCAGGGCGCGCTCGATGCGCCTGCTGGAAAGCTTGTGGTTCTCCAATTCGCGCTCCAGCGCGGCACTGATGCGGATCTTCTCGGTCAGGCGCTGGGTCGCTTCACGCCTGACCAGCAGCAGGTAGGAGGCAGCCAGGAACAGGAATCCGAAACCGCTCAAATACGGCATTCGCAGCATGCCGGTGTCGGTCGCACCTCCCAGCGCCGTCGTCACCACCACCAGCGCGGCGGAACTCCACACCAGCCGGTTTGAAAAACGCGCCTTCTGGCGTTGCACGCGGATGCAGTAGACGACTGCGAACGCCGTCGCCCCCAGCGACAGCAAGCGGCTGACCGTATAGGCAGCCGTCGTTTCACCGAACAGCAGGAATGCATGTCCGCCCCACACCAGCTCGATGGGCGCTTCGGTCTCCAGCGCAGAAAAGCGGTAGCCATAAGGCACCATGAAATTGTCCACCGCCAGTATGGCCGAGATGAAGGCAATGCCGTAGGTAAGGCGGAATGCGTTCCGGCTTGGGTCGAGCGAGGCGACCAGGTAGCAGAACTGCGGCGCCAGCAGGATCGAAAAGAAGTTGACCCATTTGTGCGCCGCGATGGCTTCCGCCAATCCCGGAGCAAGCTGCTGCTGCACGTTCGCGTACTGGAAACAGGCAAAGGACAGGCAGATGGCCGCAAACGCCCAGCACGCGCGCCCGTAGGAGCTGTTGCGCGCCACCAGGGCCGACTGGAATGCCGACATTGCCAGCGCCCCTGCGGAGATCAGGTAAAGCGAAGCAATCGTATTCATATGACCTTGTCAGTGACTGTTTTCAAAAGCGATTACCTCGTCGCCAGGCTGCGCTTCGCAGCCTGCGCCCATTGGTTCCCAACCACGCCGGATCACGATATGGTTCGGGTTATAGCAAAGCTCGAGGCGGCGCGCTTGCGGCGACTCGCGATGAACAAAATGTTCAATCGACGAAGGCATGCTGACGCGCATGGTCTGCGCGCGCAGGTCTTCGTCGGGATGGTCCTGCACATGCACCAGCGGCACGAAATGTGCGGCAATCACCAGCGTGCGGCCTACGGCGACCGACTCCGCCTGGTAACCGCGTTCGCGCAGCCAGCTTTGCGCGTCTTCGCGCCGGGGAGCGGCTGCGCCCCAGGCGCTTGCCATCAGCTCTACCAGCCACTGGTTGCAGTTTTGATAGCGCGTGCTGTAGGCATACGCATTGGCGCTGTACTCCCCTGCCAGCAGCGACAGCGGCGTTTGCGCATCCAGTGCCGCCGCCTGCAGCGTCCTGGCCTGCTCGTCCGGCAGAAGCACCAGCGACAGGTGGCCGTGCGCCGGTTCTTCCGCGCCGAGCACGAAGCCGGCCATGCCCTGGTCGAAGATGCGTGGGCGCTTTTCGTCGCAGGCATAGTAAAGCTGGCGCACCGACCAGGGGCTGTTCGGATTGTCTTTCAACGCCAGGCCGGCGTGCGAGTAACGCAGGCCGAGGCGCGCCAGGTCAAGGCCGGCGCGCGAAACGACGGCGGCCGTGGCGCCCGAGCGTTCCAGTTCATCCTTCACCACGGCTGCAAAACGCAGCACGTGGTCCTGCGCCGTCGCCGTGACTTTCGCGGGACGGTCGCAGAACATCATTCCGCCCGCCTGCGCTGCGGCATTCCAGCCGAGCGCCAGGCAGGCAGCGATCAGATGGCGTGCGAGCGCAGTTCGCGTTGCCATGCTTCGTCCAGGGCAAGGAAGAAGGCCTGCTGCGTATCGACATATGCGAATTCGTAGCCGTATGGACGCTCGTTGACCTGCACCAGTGCGCCGGCTGGCAGTGCGCGTTCTGCCAGGGCGGCTTTCGGCACGGTCAGGAAGAATTCATTGCCCTGGCCTTGCAGCTTCAGGCGCGTGGCACCCGGCTTGCCCGGCGCTTCTGCAACGTCGATGACGCGGTACTGGCCAGCGGCCACTTTCCTGTCGTCCCCGCTGGAGCTCTTGCTGGAGCCGCCGATCGAATCGGACACGCTGCCCGAGGACTCGGAACCGGCACTCGATGCGGACGAAGCGGAACTGCCGGCGTAGGCAGGGATGGCGATGGCGGCGGCCAGAACGGACAGGACAGCGGCGCGGCGCAGGACTTGCATGGACATTGACAGGTCTCCGGTTGAAAAGTCGCTTGCATTATACGCGGCACCGCATGGCTGTACGACACGACTTTGGACCTGTTGTTACAATACTTGTTTGCTTTTTTTGCAATTTGTAGAGCCATGTCGAAACTTGTATCGCCAGTCGCTATAGACCTTCTCACGAAAGAGCTTGCGCATGAAATCAGGGGACAGCGCAGGATGATTGCCATGCGCTTGCACAGCGCCTTCCTGTACATGGTGGAAGCACTGGAGACCTATCGTGAACACTGGGAGGAAGCGGCCGCCATTACCTACCAGGCGGCAGCGGAAGTGGGCTGGAATCCGCCGCCTGCCAAGTGGCTCCGTTCACGGCCCATCGTGTTTGACGCGGGGCTGTGGAACGACTTTTCCGACAGTTTGCGCCTGCATGCCATTCCAGGCGAAGCGGCGCAGTCCGACCAGGCGGACGAATGGGTCTGGTGGAAGGAATCGATGCAAGGCCTGCCCGTCACCAGTGGTCTCAAGCTGCGACCCGGCCGCGAGCGTCGCGCGGCTTCGCATGACTTCACCCACGGGACCACAGGCAACGGGGAAGCGTTTGCCGCCGCCCTGCGCGAACATTGCGGCGCCGTCTTGTCCCTTCCCACGCTGATCGCCAACGGCGACAAGGCCGGTATCGAAGACTTTCTCGCGCGCGTGCTGCCGGCGATCTGGCCTGAACTGGCTGAAGCAATCCGCGCGTCGCAAGACAGGCAACTGGTCGACGACCTGCTCGAGGAGCACGAGAGCATGCTCATTTGGCTGGCCCATATGGAGATCATGTTCGACGCTATTCCACCCGCCATGTACGCCTATATCGCGGGCGCTGGAGGCGGCACGCTGATGCTGGAACTGCGGCTGTTGCTGCCCCTCCTGCTGCTTTCCACTGGGCGGGTGGTCGACAACATCATCTTCGAAATCGGAGAACGCCTTGAAGCGTCGCTGACCGGCGGGCACGACGGCCTGGCATTTGACTGGGCGCCTGAAGTCTTCGCCGAGTCGCTGATCCAGTTCACGCGTGCTGCAGATGAAGTGCACAAGATCGGCGCCCTTCGCACCGAGGGACGGGAAGATGACCTGGAGTTGCCGCCCACGTCGCGCTCCAACCTGGCGACGCTGAAAGCAGCAATCCACAAAGACAAATCATGCCGCCGCTGCGGAAGCCTGGACCACAGGACGTCAGGTCCCCAAGTCGGTACTGTCGATTACGAATAACGAGCACACAATGAGCAACTTCGAAAAAGAGTATTACTTCATCAAGCGCGGCCACAGCGATTCCCTGCCAACGCCGCGCCCCTTCCACGAAACGGAAGAACTCGAATACGAAACCAAGCCCTTGCCGCCCGGCTCTCCCCCGCTTGCCTTCTACAATATTTCAAAGCAGTGGGCTCGCCGGTTGGGCCACCCATCGCTGGCGGTGCCACCCGATGTGATGTTCGAATTCGATAACCTGCTGGTGCGCAAGCCGGTACGGGATGCATTGCTGGGACAAGGCGTCAGCCGGATCTTCACGCACCCTGCGCAGTATGTCCACGACGACAAAACGCTGCACGATTACTGGTACGTAGGATTCACGGCGAAGTTCGCTTGCCTGGACTGGGAACTGTCGGAGATCATGAGTGGGGACGACAAGGTTGACAGGGGATTAGGCTCCAGCCCGCCCGACGTCACGACCTTCCGCTTCAACACGCAGTTGATGGCAAGTACGCCAATCAACGAGCGCCTGCTCTTCGTCATTGATGGTTGCTTCTCGCCCGGCGTCGTATGCCACAAAAGCCTGCTACCGCTGTTCCATGGCTTTGAAAACTGCGGTACGCGCGCAACCTTGGTGGAAGAATATTAAAAGGTAAGGCGCGCGCGAGATCGCGGTCCAGGAACCTTTGGCTTCCGACTGCCAACGGCCATTCATCGCGAATTAGATCAAGTGCTTGCCGTCAGGCGCTTCTCCAGAGACTTTTCTCAGCCAGCGCGCGGATACGTGAATGCTACGAAGTGCACCAGGTTTAACACGAAGTGGGCCGCAATCGGAATCTCGATGCGCTTTGTCCTTGAATACAGCACCGCGTAACCCAGTCCGGCCAGGCTGGCGAGCACACCAAACTGCCAGCCGCCGCCCAGGTGCGCAGCGCCGAACACCAGGCCGGAAACGACGACGGCAATGGCATCGCCGTAGCGTGCGAGCTGTTCCTGGATGACGCCACGGAAGAATGCCTCCTCCGCCACGCAGACAAACAGCAGGTTGATGGCGGCGAACAGCGGCAGGAATGGCGACAGCTTGAAATCCGGATGCACGAATCCAATCGCCCAGCCTATGCTTAGCACTCCGCACAACAGCCCCGCAACCACCGGTACTTGCGACTTCGATGCGACGGCAAAATCCCGCCAGGAACTGGCGCGGCGGCAGAACAACGCGAGCAGCACCAGCCCGACCACGCCTTTGTCGAAGTTCGCATACAAGGTGTAAGGCGCCGAGTGCGCCGACAGCCGGACATCTTTCAAGAGCAGCGGATTGTCGTAGCCGGGAACGGCGTGCATTGCAAGCGCAAGTGCCAGCACCAGCGTCAATATCGTCAACAGCGCCCGCACAGCGGACTTGCCATGGCGGGTCGCCAGCCAGGCGAAAGCCAGCAAAGCGGCGATGCTGGCCAGGGCGATGGGGCGCAACACGCCCGCCGCCAGGCCGGCGCCGGTCGCCAGTGCGAGCAAGACCAGCCAGAGATTGCGCAAGAAAGCCGGCCGCTCGCTATGCGTGACCGCGAGGCCGGTGCTGGCAATTGAAAGGCCCAGCAAGCCGAATGGCAGCCAGGCAGGCGCGGCAATCAATTGTGGCTCCGATCAGGCGAACTTCGAGAAGTCCGGCTTGCGCTTTTCGAAGAAGGCAGTGAAGGCTTCCTTGGCTTCGGCGCCGGTCAGCATGGCGCCGAACTGGGCGCTTTCCACGTCGATGTGGGCTTTCAGCGCTTCGCGGCCGGCCTTCATCAGGCGCTTGGTCTGGCGGATCGATTCGGCTGGCAGCGCGACCAGCTTGGCGGCTTGCGCTTGAGCGTGGGCCAGCACCTGGTCTGCTGGCAGCAGCTTGGAGATCAGGCCCATGTCGTAGGCTTCCTGGGCGCTGAACGGTTCGCCGAGCATCAGCTTTTCCGCCGCGCGGGCGTGGCCGCCGTTGGCCGGCAGCAGCATGCTGGAGCCGAATTCAGGGCATAGGCCCAGTGCTGCGAACGGCACCGAGAACTTGGCGTTGTCGGCGGCGTACACCAGGTCGCAGTGCATCAGCATCGTGGTGCCGATGCCGATGGCTGCGCCGTTCACGGCCGCTACGACCGGCTTGGTGCTGTTGAACAGGGCTTTCATGAACTGGATCACAGGACGGTCGGTGAATGCCACGCCGTCGTTGGCGGTGGTGGTCATGGCGAAGTCGACCAGGTCGTTGCCGGCGGTGAAGATCTCCGGCTTGCCTGTGATCAGGATGGCGCGTACTTCGGCGTCGCCTTCGGCGGCGTTGATGGTGTCGGCCATGGTCTGGTACATGGCGGAGGTGATCGCGTTCTTGCGGTCCACGCGGTCGAATTCGATGGTCAGGATGCCGTTGGCTTTGCTGGTCTGGATGGCCATTGTTGTTTGTCTCCTTTTAAACCGGTAAACCTATGTCTGACCCGCAGGGTCAGACACAGTCTTCTCGCCGGATTGTGGATGTGAAAAAGGGCGCCTGGTTTCCCGAAGCGCCCTGTTGCTTATCGCTTGCTTGCGCGGATTATACGCGCTCGATGATGCCTGCTGCGCCCATGCCGGCGCCCACGCACATCGTGACCATGCCGTACTTCAGCGAGTTGCGGCGCAGTGCGTGCACCACGGTCGCGGCGCGGATCGCGCCGGTTGCGCCCAGCGGGTGGCCCAGGGCGATTGCGCCGCCCATCGGGTTCACTTTGCTGGTGTCCAGGTTCAGGTCGCGGATCACGGCCAGGGCCTGGGCGGCGAACGCTTCGTTCAGTTCGATCCAGTCCAGCTGGTCCTGGGTGATACCGGCAGCTGCGCAAGCGGCTGGGATGGCGACCTTAGGACCGATGCCCATGATTTCCGGTGGCACGCCGCGAACAGCGAACGAGGAGAACTTGGCCAGCGGGGTCAGGTTGTGTTCTTTCAGGATCTTCTCGGAGACCACGATCAGCGCGCCGGCGCCGTCGGACATCTGCGAGGAGGTCGCGGCGGTCACGGTGCCCTTGGCGGCGAACACTGGCTTCAGCTTGGCCATGCCTTCCATGGAGGCGTCGGCGCGCGCGCCTTCGTCGGTGTCCACGGTGCGCTTGCCAACCTTGATCTCGCCGGTGCGCAGGTCAGGGGTGCGGGTGATGATTTCGACCGGGGTGGTCTCGTCCTTGAACAGGCCAGCCTGTTGTGCGGCGATCGCCTTGCGGTGCGATTCCAGGCCGAAGGCGTCCTGGTCTTCGCGGGAGATCTTCCACTGCTGCGCCACTTTCTCGGCGGTCAGGCCCATGCCGTAGGCCAGGCCCACGTTCTCGTCCTTGAAGGTGTCCATGTTGATCGATGGGTGGTGGCCCATCATCGGCACCATGGACATCGATTCCACGCCGCCGGCGATCATCACGTCGGCTTCGCCAACGCGGATGCGGTCGGCAGCCATGGCCAGGGCGGTGATGCCCGAAGCGCAGTAACGGTTGATGGTCACGCCGCCCACGGTGTTCGGCAGGCCTGCCAGCACCACGGAGTTACGGGCGATGTTGAAACCCTGCTCTGCTTCCGGGAAGGAGCAGCCGACGATCGCGTCGACGATCAGGGCCGGGTCCAGGTTAGGCACGGCAGCCATGGCGCCCTTGATGGCGGCGACCAGCAGGTCGTCCGGGCGGGTCTTGCTGAACATGCCGCGCGGTGCTTTACCGATCGGGGTGCGGGTTGCGGCGACGATGTATGCGTCTTGCAGTTGTTTGCTCATTTTAAGCTTTCCAGTATCTGTGTTCGTTAGCGTTTGGCGGAGAGGTACCAGTCCACCTGTACTTGTGCTGCCAGCGTGCCGTGTTCGTCGAAGATGTCGACGTTGACCGGGAACGCTACTTTTCCTTCATCCTTGAGCTGGGCGCGGATCGCGGCCAGGTCGCCCGGTACCTTGCCGGAGGCGCGCGTCGCGCCCTTGGCAACTTTCTGGTACTGGATGCGCGACTCCTTGGCGACCGGGCGCATGTCCATGATCAGGTCGGCGAAGCCGCCTGCCATGGCCGCGCCGGACGCCGTTTCGGCCAGCGTAAACAACGCGCCTGCATGCGGCGTGCCGAGGTGGTTGTGCAGCTTGCCGTCGTCCGGCATCGACACTTCGGCCGTTCCCGGGCCGATGCTGTCGATACGGATGCCGAGCAGGCGCACGAACGGCAGCGACTCCGTCATGTGCTTCTTGATTTGCTCATAGACCATGCTTGGTTTCACTCGCAACAGGATTTTGAAGGCCAGCGACAGGATGGACATTTGCTCTTAGTTGCGAACCGGCTTACCGGTCTGCAGCATGCCCATGATGCGCTCTTGCGACTTAGGATGGTTCAGCAATTCCAGGAAGGCCTTGCGTTCCATATCCAGCAGCCACTGCTCGCTCACTACGCTGCCTTGGTCGATGTCGCCACCGGACACGATCTCGGCGATCATGTCGCCCAGCTTGTAGTCGTGTGCGGAGATGAAGCCGCCATCGCGCATATTGACCAACTGGCCGCGGATGGTGCCCCAGCCGTAACGGCCGGTCACCGGCACTGGGCGCTGGATCGGAGCGCGGTAGCCTGCGTCAGCCATCGCACGGGCAGTGGTCTTCGCCACGTGCAGCAGCTCGTAGGCGTTGAACACGATGATGTCGTCTTCCTTCAGGTAGCCCATGGCCTTCGCTTCCAGCGCGGACTTGGATACGTTCGCGGTTGCAGCGTTGGTGAAGCCGGTCTTCAGGAATTGCAGGATGTCGTTGCCTTTGGCTTCGCGGGCAGCGCGTACTGCCGCTTCCTTCAGGCCGCCGCCGCCAGGGATCAGGCCAACGCCCACTTCCACCAGGCCGATGTACGATTCCAGTGCAGCCACGCGCTTCGATGCGTGCAGCATCATTTCGCAGCCGCCGCCCAGGGCGATACCGGCAACAGCCGCCACCACTGGCACGTTGGAATACTTCATCTTCATGAAGGTGTCTTGCAGCTCCTTGATGATCGGGTCGACCGCTTTCGCGCCGCCGGCCATGAAGGCTGGCAGGGCTTCCTGCAGGTCGGCGCCGGCCGAGAAGGCGCCGCCTTCGGCTGCGTCGGTGTTCCAGATCACCAGGCCCTTGAAGTTCTTCTCAGCTTCGGCCAGGCCGCGCTGGATGCCGCCGATCACGCCTTTGCCGATCACGTGCATCTTGGTCTTCAGCGACAGGATCAGGACGTCGTCGCCGGTGTGCCACAGCCGCACGGATTCGTCTTCGTGCACGGTCACGCCGGCAGTCTTGGGATCTGCACCGCCGCCGCCCACGACTGGAGCGCGGAATTCCTGGCGCTTGTACACAGCCAGTTCGGAACGCGGGGTGTAGGACTTGGTCGCTGGCGAGAACGAGCCTTCAGGGGTATGCACGCCCTGTTCGCCCACTTTGCCTTCGAAGACCCACGCTGGCAGCGGTGCATTGCACAGCGCCTTGCCGGCTTCGATGTCTTCCTTGACCCACTGTGCAACCTGGCCCCAGCCGGCTGCTTGCCAGGTTTCGAACGGACCAACGTTCCAGCCGAAGCCCCAGCGCATGGCGAAGTCGATGTCGCGTGCGTTGTCGGCGATCGATTCCAGGTGGATCGCGATGTAGTGGAAAGCGTCGCGGAAGATCGCCCACAGGAACTGGCCTTGCGGGTTGGTCGATTCGCGCAGTGCCTTCATCTTCTTGACCGGATCCTTTTCTTTCAGGATGCGGGCGATGATGTCGTCTGCCTTCTTGCCGCCGGCGACGTATTCACCAGTTGCTGCGTCCAGGCGCATGATGTCCTTGCCGACCTTCTTGTAGAAGCCGGCGCCGGATTTCTGGCCCAGGGCGCCCTTGGCGACCAGGCCGGACAGCACGGCAGGTGTCTTGTACAGCGCTGCGAACGGATCGTTCGGCAAGTTGTCTTCCATGGTCTTGATCACGTGGCCCATGGTGTCCAGGCCAACCACGTCGGCGGTACGGAAGGTACCGGACTTGGCGCGGCCCAGCTTGGCGCCGGTCAGGTCGTCGACCACGTCGACGGACAGGCCGAACTTCTCGGCTTCGTGGATGATGGCCAGGATGCCGAACACGCCAACGCGGTTAGCGATGAAGTTCGGGGTGTCCTTGGCGCGGACCACGCCCTTGCCCAGCACGGAAGTCATGAAGGTTTCCAGCTGGTCCAGGATTTCCGGCTTGGTGTCGGTGGTCGGGATCAGTTCCACCAGGTGCATGTAGCGCGGTGGGTTGAAGAAGTGCACGCCGCAGAAGCGCGCCTTCAGGTCAGCGTCGAAGCCTTCGGCCAGCTTGTTGATCGACAGGCCGGAGGTGTTGGATGCGAAGATTGCGTTTTGCGAAATGTGCGGAGCAACTTTCTTGTACAGGTCATGCTTCCAGTCCATGCGCTCGGCGATCGCTTCGATGATCAGGTCGCAGCCGGCCAGCAGGTCCAGGTTGTCTTCGTAGTTGGCGATCTGCACCAGTTCTGCGTCGGCCTTGTCGCCGAAAGGAGCCGGGGACAGCTTCTTCAGGCCTTCGATGGCCTTGATGCCGATACCGTTCTTGTTGCCTTCCTTGGCTGGCAGGTCGAACAGGACGACTGGTACTTTAGCGTTGACGCAGTGGGCAGCGATCTGCGCGCCCATCACGCCGGCGCCCAGCACCGCTACTTTTTTCACGTTGAAGTTGCTCATATATATCCTTTGGTTGGTATTTCCGTTGCTATGCCATGGGGGCTGGCTTTCTACAGCAAAACCGGCAAACCGGTGTCAGACCCATTGGGTCTGACACCGCACTACCGGTTTGGCGCGCGATCAGCCAGCGCCATCAACTTCAGAACAGGTCAGCGTCCAGGGCCATCAGGTTGGCGGCGCCGGAACGAGCCTGGCGGATCAGGGTTGCGGTTTCTGGGTACAGGCGGCCGAAGTAGAAGCGGATGGTTGCCAGCTTCGAGGTGTAGAACTTGTCGCCCGACGCTTCTTTTTCCAGGGCGATCTTCGCCATCTGTGCGAAGAAGTACGAGTACACCAGGTGGCCGGCCACGCGCAGGTAAGGAACTGCAGCGGCGCCCACTTCGTCCTGGTTCTGGAAGGCCTTCATGCCGATTTCCATGGTCAGCTTGGTCAGCTTCTCGCCCAGGTCGCCCAGCGGGGTGACGAACTCGGACATCGCTTCGTCGGTGCCGTTTTCTTCCACGAAGGCGCGCACTTTCTCGCCGAACTTGCGCAGCTTGGCGCCGTTGTCCATCAGGATCTTACGGCCCAGCAGGTCCAGCGACTGCACGGTGTTGGTGCCTTCGTAAATCAGGTTGATACGCGCGTCGCGCACGTACTGCTCCATGCCCCACTCGGAGATGTAGCCGTGACCGCCGTACACCTGCATTGCGTCGGAGGTGGCGATCCATGCGTTGTCGGTGATGAAGGCCTTGATGATCGGGGTCAGCAGGGCAACTTCGTCGCCGGCTTCCTTGCGCACTTCTTCGTCAGGGTGGTGCAGTTCACGGTCGATCTGCAGCGCCACGTAGGAAGCGAAAGCGCGCGCGCCTTCAGCGTAGGCTTTGCCGGTCAGCAGCATGCGGCGCACGTCAGGGTGCACGATGATCGGGTCGGCTGGACCTTCAGGATTCTTCACGCCGGACAGCGAGCGCATTTGCAGGCGGTCTTTTGCGTACACCAGCGCGTTCTGGTAAGCCACTTCGGTCAGGCCCAGGGACTGCACGCCCACGCCCAGGCGGGCGGCGTTCATGAACACGAACATCGCGTTCAGGCCCTTGTTCGGCTGGCCGATGATCCAGCCCTTGGCGCCGTCCAGGTTCATCTGGCAGGTCGAGTTGCCGTGGATGCCCATCTTCTCTTCAATCGCGCCGCAGAAGATCGGGTTGCGCTCGCCGATCGAACCGTCGGCGTTAGGGATGAACTTAGGCACCAGGAACAGGGAGATGCCTTTCGAACCTTCTGGAGCGTCCGGAACACGAGCCAGCACCAGGTGCAGGATGTTTTCGGACATGTCGTGTTCGCCGGCCGAGATGAAGATCTTGGCGCCGGTGATGTTCCAGGAACCGTCGGCGTTAGGGATGGCTTTCGAGCGCAGCATGCCCAGATCGGTGCCGCAGTGCGGCTCGGTCAGGCACATGGTGCCGGTCCATTCGCCGGAAACCAGCTTAGGCAGGTAGGTCGATTTCTGTTCCGGGGTGCCGTGGGCCAGCAGGCACTCGTAGGCGCCGTGCGACAGGCCTGGGTACATGGTCCATGCCTGGTTGGCGGAGTTCAGCATCTCGTAGAAAGAGTTGTTCAGGACGATAGGCAGGCCCTGGCCGCCATATTCCGGATCGCAAGCCAGCGCAGCCCAGCCGCCTTCAACGTACTGTGCGTAGGCTTCCTTGAAGCCTTTTGGAGTGGTCACGGTCTTGGCAGCTGCATCGTGATGGCAGCCTTCGCGGTCGCCCGAGTGGTTCAGCGGGAACAGCACTTCGGAGGTGAACTTGGCGCCTTCTTCCAGCACCTGGTTGATGATGTCCGCGTCGGTTTCGGCGTGAGGAGGCAGCTCTTTCAGCTTCTCTTCCACCTTCAGCAGCTCGTGCAGGACGAACTGCATATCACGGATTGGCGCGACGTATTGACCCATTTTTTTCTCCAGAAAGCTAAAAGGTTATGTTTGCTCGGCTGCTGCGAAACGCAGCCTTAGGATGGTTGATAGTTTTCGATCAGTCGGTTGAAGCCCACGCCTGCCCGGTCCACGCTGCCAGGAGTGCGCATGAAACGCGCCTCATGGTGCAGGGCCAATATCAGGCCGTACATTTCATACACAAGCTGGCTCGCATCGGTATCGGACCGCAGGTCGCCGTTGTCGATGGCCTGGCGCACGCAACGCAGCAAGGCTGCCTGCCACGCGCCGACCATGGCCAGCAGTTCTTCACGGATCGGGCCAGGGCGGTCGTCATACTCGACGGCGCCGCTGATATAGATGCAGCCCGAGGCGATTTCCACGCTCACACGTTTGATCCAGTTGGCAAACATGGCGCGCAGGCGAGGCAGGCCACGGGCCTCCTTCATCGCCGGGTAAAACACTTCCTGCTCGAAGCGATGGTGATACAGCTTCAGGACTTCAATCTGCAAATCTTCCCGCGAACCAAAGTGCGCGAATACACCGGACTTACTCATGTTCATCTTGTCGGCGAGCAAGCCGATAGTGAGGCCTTCGAGGCCGTCACGGCTTGCCAGGTCGAGGGCCACATCCAGGATGGCCGCACGGGTCATTTCGCCTTTGCGCATGAATTTCGTTGGTGTATTGACAAGAATTCCACTCACTTTTGAACCCATCCAGATAGAAGGAAAAGCCTTATTCTCGCTCTAACAGATCGGCCGCTGGTGAAAAGTTTTGCGAACGTTCGTACTATTATCCAGCGTGTGGCGAAAGTCAAACGGCACCACTAGAAGTGCACCTCTATTGTTGCGTTGCAACAAAATTAAAAAGGGGACGTACCCCTTTTAAATTCGCCGGAGGCGAAAAAAGCCGTAGAAAAGAGGGTTACGTCCCCTTTTTCAGCTTTCCGTGGCCTTTTCCCAGGTGCGGCGGTCGCGCTTGGTTGGGCGGCCTTTGTTGTCGGCGAAGGGCTCGGGGAACAGTTTCTTGCGCTCGATCAGGGCGGCGCGGCGGCCCAGCGATTCTTCGCTCTCTTCATAGAGCAGGCGTGCTATCGGCGCGCCTTCGCGCTTGCCGGAAATGCCCACCACTAGCACGTCCCATTCGTCCGCGCCGTTATCGATATGCAGGCGCTCGCCCAGCTTCGCGTTGCGTGAGGGCTTGATGCGTTCGCCGCTCGACAGTTTCACCTTGCCCTTGTCGATGGCGTCGATGGCCAGCTGGCGCGTCTTGAAAAAGCGCGCCGCCCACAGCCATTTGTCTATCCTTACGTCACTCATGTGTACTTTCCGACTGCAAAAATGCGCATCAGCGTGCGGTAGAA
Organism: Pseudoduganella sp. R-34; assembly: GCF_049904655.1. Classification (NCBI taxonomy): domain Bacteria; kingdom Pseudomonadati; phylum Pseudomonadota; class Betaproteobacteria; order Burkholderiales; family Oxalobacteraceae; genus Pseudoduganella; species Pseudoduganella sp. R-34. The sequence goes on along the minus strand of NZ_CP184572.1, from coordinate 974,349 downwards.
GAAGTACGCCACTTCGTATCCGACCCGCCGGAAGCGCCCGACATGTTCGAAATCCTGCGGGTGGATCACCACGCCATCGGCGATGGCATCCTCGATCTTTCCGCGCAGGGAACGCGTGAATTCCGCGTCCTTGATCACCACGTTGGCTTCCTGGTTGAGGAACAGGCTCAGCCCATCCACATTGGAGGAGCCAACGGTCGCCCAGTCATCGTCGATGACCGCCACCTTGGCGTGCAGTTGCGTCTTGCGATACTCCACCACCTTGACGCCCGCTTCCAGCAGCTTCGGGTAGAAGGAGTGTGCCACCGCATCCTGCAGCCAGAATTCTCCCACGCCGATCAGCAGCACCACTTCCACCCCACGCTGTGCGGTTGCAGCCAGCGCACGGCGGAATTTGCGGCCCGGCGCGAAGTAAGGATTGGCCAGCAGCACGCTTTTCCTGGCCCGTCCCAGCGCTTGCAAGTAGGCGCGCTGGATGGTGCGGCGATTGCGCAGGTTGTCGCGCACCACGAAGCCGGCCTGCATGGCGCTCTGGCGCGCGATCTTGTTCAGCTTGCGCACTTCGTTGAACAGGGTCAGGCGTTTGACGATATTCATATGCCCCAGGCGCGTCCATTGCGTTTCCGCCTCGCTGTGAATCGATTCGACCAGCGGCCCGCGCACCGCCACCGCAAAATCCCAGCGCGGGGCTGCCAGCGCTTTGTTGTGGTCGTAGTCGGTGAACATATCGTCGTTGATATTGATGCCGCCGACAAATGCCACCTGGGCGTCCACCACGCAGATCTTGCGGTGGGTGCGCGTCACCCCGCGCCGGAACCAGGGGTTGAAGATGCGATGCTCGACGCCGGCGGCCGTCACCTCGGCATGCAGACGGTAGGCGGGCTTGTGGCCGGTGCCGAACCAGTCGGTAATCATGCGCACCGTCACGCCGCGCTGGGCGGCAGCTTTCAGCGCGGCCATGACACGCTTGCCGGTCTCATCCTCGGCAAAGATATAGGTTTCGAAATAGATCTCAAACTGCGCGGCCTCGATCGCCTCGACCAGTGCCGGAAAATAATCGGTACCGCAGTGCAGGAGTTTGACTTCGTTATCGGCTAGAAAATCAACGTGACGCATGTGTCAGGAAACCAGTTTCAGGTTCGCCACGATGGGCGCGTGATCCGACAGCTTGGCCCACAGCGGGCCATGCAGGACTTCCGCGGATTCTACCTTGAAGCCCCGCACATAGATGCGGTCCAACCTGAAAAATGGCAAGGCGGCCGGGAAGGTGCGGGCCGGGCGCTGGGCGGCCTTGCGCCGCGCCAGGGTGCGCACCAGGTCGCCGACCGAATGGCCGTGCTTGATCTCGTCGAAGACTTCGCGTACGCCAAGCGCGCTTTGCAGCTTGTCCGTCAGCGTATTGCGCCAGTCGTTGAAGTCGCCGGCGATGATGACGGGCTCGCCATCGGGCGCCGAACTGCGCACCGCTTCGATCAGCATGTCCGCCTGCCGCACGCGGCTGCGCTCGAACAGGCCGAGGTGGATCACGTAGCAGTGCACCAGTTGCCCTTCCGTTTCCACCACCGAATGCAGGATGCCGCGCGATTCGTAGGCGTGATCGGAAATATCGGTATTGGTCCAGCGCGCAATCGGATATCTGCTGAGCAGCGCATTGCCGTGGTGGCCATGATCGTATTGCGCATTCAGGCCGTACACGGACTGGTGCGACTCGCCCGCGAAGAATTCATGCTGGGCCTTTTTCGGCCAGTGCCGGTGGCCCGCGCTTTCTTCGCCGTAACGGGCCTCGATCCGGTCGTGCTGGCCCTGCACTTCCTGCAGGAAGACCAGGTCGGCATGGAAGGCCTCTATCGCATGGCGCAAGGCATGCACCCGTGGGTGGCTACGGTATGACATGCCTTTGTGGATGTTGTATGTGGCAACGCGGATCTTCATGGAACCATTCTAACCCCAACTGCCCGGCTTGCTCCCCGTCAAAAGTGTCGGGAATTGCTTTATAGTCATGCGCATGAATGAACGACACACCACTTTCCCTTCCGCACCAGAAGCTTTCTTCCTTGTTTTATGCCTTTGGGCCGTCGATTACCTGATGACCTGCGTGCTGTACGACGCGCACGGCTTGCTGGGCCTTGACGATCCCTACAGCCTGGTCACGCTCTCCCGGCTGCTGGCCAACGGCATCGTTTTCACCGCGCTGCTGCATTGGAAGAACCTTGACTACCGCGACCTGTTCCATTCCTCGCGCGCGGCAACCGCGGCCACCATGGTTGTCATCGTGCCCCTGGTCCTGCTGGCCACGCCATGCCTGTTCCTGCTCATGGGCTTGGTGAACCGCCTGCTGCTTGCCGAATTTCCCATGCGCGCCGGGATGGAGAACGAGATCAGTAGCTGGCTGTCGGCCGGGCTGCCGCAGATATTGCTGATTTGCGTCATCGCGCCCGTGGTGGAAGAAATGCTGTTCCGTGGCATTATCCTGCGCAGCTTCCTGCAGCAGTATGAGCGTCGCTACGCCATCCTGGGATCAGCGGTCGTGTTCGGCTTCTACCACATGAACATTTACCAGCTTGTCGGCGCCAGCCTGTTCGGTATCGTCGCTGGCTGGCTTTATGAGCGGACGCGCTCGCTGATTCCGGGCATTGCCATGCACGCGGCCGTCAACACCTCGGTCATGCTGATGGCCGCAAATGCCGGAGCCGGTGCTGCGGAAAGCAACTCGGGCTTCTTAGTCCTCTTGCTGCTGCCAGCCTTCCCCGCTTGCTATATGCTGCGCCGCGTCCTTTCGGGGCCTGGCCGTTGAAAGCGGCCCGCGCCACTGCTGCTGCCCTCCTGGCGTTTTGCGCATCCTCGGCCGGCGCAGACGGCAGCCGTTGCCACGGCACCGTCAATCGCGGCAGCATCGAAGGCAGCGTCAAGCTCCCGTCCGAAGGCGCCAATTTCACGGCCTACAGCAAACTGGCCATCGGCATGGGCCGCAACCACGTGCACAGCGAAGTGTCGGCCATCATCCTCGACGCCTACCGTAAGCTCGAGCGCGCCGCGCCGGGAGTGCAATATGTGTACGGGGAATCCGGCAACGAGTTCGGCGGCCGCTTCCGCCCTCATCGCACGCACCAGAATGGCCTGTCGGTCGATTTCCTCGTGCCGGTGCGGGACCAGGGTGGCCGGCCGGCGCGCCTGCCGACACCGGCCACCCAGCGTTTCGGCTACGACATCGAATTCGACCGCGACGCTCGCCATGGCGACTACAGCATCGACTTTGGCGCGATGGCCGAACACCTGCTCCAGTTGGACCAGGCGGCCCGTGCGCGCGGACATGGTCTCGCGCTGGTGATCTTCGACACCGCCTACCTGCCGCGCCTGTTCGCCACGCCGCGCGGCGCCGAACTGAAGCGGCTCAAGTTCATGACGGGCAAGCCGTGGGTACGGCATGACGAGCATTACCACGTCGACTTTGCCGTGCCCTGCAGCCGCTAAGCCACCCGCATCCAGGTCAATTTATGACGTCGTTTTCCTCGGCGGCAGGCGACATCTGCCGCGGCAGGATCACGCGGAAGGTAGTGCCGCGCCCGATTTCGCTGTCGACCTCGATACGCCCACCGTGCTTTTGCACGATGCTGTAGGACAGCGACAGGCCCAGCCCAGTGCCCTTCCCGACCGGCTTGGTGGTGAAGAACGGCTCGAAGATGCGGCCCAGGTTCTCCGCCGCGATGCCGCTGCCGGTATCGCTCACCGACACCGTCACCATTTCGTTCTCGTAACTGGTGCGCACCGTGATGCGTCCGCGGTTCTCGATGGCGTGGGCGGCATTGACCAGCAGGTTCATGAACACCTGGTTCAATTGCGACGGGATGCATTCGATTTCCGGCACGCCGCCATATTCCTTCACGACCTCCGCCTTGTATTTCAGCTCGTTCCAGACCACGTTCAGGGTGCTGTCCAGGCCTGTTTCCAGGTTGGCCACCAGCACGTCGCCGCCCCCGGCGTGCGAGAAGTCCTTCATGTCCTGCACGATGCGCTTGATGCGGTCCAGGCCATCCATCGATTCGGACAGCAGGCTGCCCAGGTCCTCGCGCAGGTAATCGGCGTCGATCTCCTTGCGCAGGGCATTCAGCTCGCCGCGGTCGCTTTCCGGCAGGTGTTCTTCGCGCGCCTCATAGGCGTCCAGCAGCCGCATCAGCGACTGCATATAGCGCTGCAGGCTGCTCAGGTTGGAATTGACGAAGCCGACCGGGTTGTTGATCTCGTGCGCCACGCCGGCTGCCAGCACGCCGATGGAAGCCATCTTTTCCGATTGCAGGAGCTGGTTCTGTGCTTCCCCCAGCTTGCGGATCAGGTCGGCCTGGCGCGTCTTCTCGCTCTCCAGCGTGATGTTCGCCATCTGCAGCGCCAGAGTGCGTTCGTGCACGCGGCTCTCCAGCTGGTCGCGCGATTCGCGCAGGGCCTGCTCCGCATGCACGCGCTCCGTGTTGTCGAGAAAGCCGTACACCCGGCCGATAATGCGCTCGCCGAGGAATTGCGGGCGCGAACTGCATTCGAACACGCGGCCATCGTGCAGGTGGAACTGGTCCAGCGTCTCGTGCGGATCGCTCACTTGCTGCAGCCGTTCGCGGCATAAATCCTGCTCGACCACATTGGCAGTCAGGAATTCGAGGATGGCTGCGTCGTTGCCGTTCTTGAGGAAGGCTTCCGGGATGTGCCACATTTCGCTGAACTGACGGTTCATGCTGGCGATCTTGTTGTGCCAGTCGATCACCAGGATGCCGTTGCCGGTTGCTTCCAGCGTGGTGCGCAGCTGCGACAGGGTCTGCTCCAGCACGTCCTCCACCTTGCGCTCCTGGCGTGCATCGCGGGCCAGAATCAGGATCAGCCAGCGGTCTTCATGGCGCAGCACGCGCAGCGATTTCATGACCATGATTTGCGTGCCGTCGGCGCGCTGGTATTCGCCTTCCTGCGCATCGATATCCTGGAAGTGGCCGCCGCGCACGTCCTCCCAGTAAAACACGTCCTGCAGCGAGCTCTCGATGTCGGTGATCTGCATTTCGACCAGTTGCGCTCCCGAATAGCCAAGCACTTGCTCGGCCACCCGGTTGGCAACGATGATGTGCAGGTCGGTGGGATCGACCAGCAGCATCATATGCGGACTGTGGTCGAGCATCAGCTGGCGCAGTGCGGAAATCACCCGGTCGCTCCCTGGCCCGGCTTGGTGGCGTCGAAGTAGTAGCTGACCCGCTTGCGCGGGCTGAGGTAAGCGTAGATTTCCTTCGGCACCTGCGCAGGCTTGATGGCCCGTACGATATTCAGGTCGCTTTCCAGCGCCATGTCCACCATGATCGCATCTTCGCGCGACACGCCCGGTTCATACACGACGAGTTCCGGCTTGTTCGGCTTTTCGGTATTGATGGTGGCGACCATGCCGGTGGCGCCGTTCGACAACTGCACGATGGTGCCCGGCGGGTAGACGCCAAGGCAGCGGATGAACACCTGCAGCAGCTTGGGATCGAACTTGCCCCGGTTCTTGGCGAACATCAGCGATAGGGCTTCATGCGGGGTCAGGCCGGGCGTGCCGTTGACCGGGTTGCACAGGCGGTCGTAGTAGTTGGCGATCGCCACGATGCGCGCCAGCACGCCGATCTCCTCGCCTTTCAATTGCCGCGGGTAGCCGCTGCCATCGAACATTTCGTGGTGGTCGCGCACGATGGCAACGGCGGCGGCCGGGAACTTGAGCTGCTGCCCCATTTCCGTCCCCACCGCGCAATGGGTTTCGTAAAGGTGCTGCTCGGAGTGCGTCCATGGCTCGGTCTTGGTCAGCACCTTGTCCGGGATATTGCGCACGCCAAGGTCATGGAACATGGCGCCGACGCCCATCGCTCCCGCCACCTCGCGCGGCAGCTTGATGTCGCGCGCAATCATCATCGACAGCATGGTGACGTTGAGCGAATGCAGGTAGATTTCCTCGCCGCCGGTGCGGTCGCCCATGACGTGGATCGCCAGTTCCGGCGCACTCAGGATGGAGTCGGCGATCTTGCCGATCATCTCGCTGGCCTTCTGCAGGTTCTCGGCCGGGCGCGCGAAGATGTTCTTTTCCATGTCTTTCATGGCGCGCGCCGTATCGACAAACGCATGTTCGATGCGGGCCGCGTTCTCGCGCTGCTGGCGCATGCGTTCCATCATGGCGCGCTTGGCTGCAAGCTCTGGGGATTCAGGCGCAGGCGGCGGCGGCGGCGCGGCGGCGGCAATTTCCTGCGCTTCGGCCGACAGCGCGGCAGGCTGCACGTCGCTCAAGGCAGGATCGATGCGGATCTTGTGCAAGCCGAGGCTGCGCAACTGATGGATCTGCTCCTGCGACTTGATCTTGAAATGGCTGAATGCAAAAGGATGCTCAAACCACTTCAGGTCGAGGTGGACATACAAGCCTACCTGCAACTGCTCCAGAAGAATATCCTGAGTCTCCGGCATGGCATGTGCCCCCAGCGTGACAGTCGATGTCCGATTATAGCCAAACGCGCGGAGTGCGATTTACAAGCAAACTGCAAGTTACATATATTGCGGTAACTGGAGGATGGCTTCGGCGTTGGAGGGCGAAAAGCAGCGGTCGGCAGCTTCCAGATACGGCAGCCAGACGTGGGCGGTATGTTCGCGCGGGCTCAGCATGACGGGCACGTTGCGCGGCACCTGCACGCTGAAGATGTGTTCGAGGTTGTGGGTGACGCCGGGTTCGTAGCGGTGGCGCCAGATGGGATAGATTTCGTAGATGTTCTGCAGGCCCCAGTCGCGCAGTACGATGTGCTTGCCGTCGGCGACGATGCCGGTTTCTTCGAACAGTTCGCGGGTGGCGGTGGTGAGCAGGGGTTCGTCGAGGGCGTCTTTCGAGCCGGTGACGGATTGCCAGTAGCCGGGGTTGCCGGCGCGCTCGATCAGGAGCACTTCCAGCTCGGCGGTGTGGATGACCACCAGGACGGATTCGGGGATTTTGTAGGGCTTCATAAACCGGTGAACCTGCGGGAACTGGCCCTAGGTCCAGCCCCCGTCCTTCACTGCAGTTGCGGCGGCAGTCGCGGGCCCAGTGTCAGACCCTGCGGGTCTGACACTGGTTTACCGGTTTTAGCCAGCCACCTTAGGCTCAGCCGAACGCAGGCGGATATGCAGTTCACGCAGCTGCTTCTCGTCCACCGGCGATGGAGCCTGGGTCAGCAAGCACTGTGCACGCTGGGTTTTCGGGAAGGCGATCACGTCGCGGATCGAATCGGACTTGGTCATCAAGGTCACGATACGATCCAGGCCGAAGGCCAGGCCGCCGTGCGGAGGCGCGCCGTACTGCAGCGCGTCCAGCAGGAAGCCGAACTTCTCGCGAGCCTCTTCAGCACCGATCTTCAGCGCGCGGAACACTTTGGACTGCACTTCTTCGCGGTGGATACGGATCGAGCCGCCGCCCAGTTCCCAGCCGTTCAGCACCATGTCGTAGGCCTTGGCGATACATGCGCCTGGATTGGTTTCCAGCATGTCTTCGTGGCCGTCCTTTGGCGAAGTGAACGGGTGGTGGGTTGCGGTCCAGCGGTCTTCTTCTTCGTCGTATTCGAACATCGGGAAGTCGATCACCCACAGCGGCGCCCACACGTCGTTGAACAGGCCATTGGCCTTGCCGAACTCGGAGTGGCCGATCTTCACGCGCAGCGCGCCGATCGCGTCGTTCACAACCTTGGCCTTGTCGGCGCCGAAGAAGATCAGGTCGCCGTCTTGCGCGCCGGTCAGTTCCAGGATCTTGTTCAGGGCTTCGTCGTGGATGTTCTTCACGATCGGCGACTGCAGGCCGTCACGGCCCTTGGCCTTCTCGTTGACCTTGATGTAGGCCAGGCCCTTGGCGCCGTAAATGGCGACGAACTGGGTGTACGCGTCGATTTCCGAACGCGGCATGTCGGCGCCCTTCGGCACGCGCATGCCGACTACGCGGCCGTTCTTCATGTTGGCGGCGCCGGAGAAGACTTTGAACTCCACATCCTTCATCACGTCGGTCAGTTCGGTGAATTCCAGCTTGACGCGCATGTCAGGCTTGTCCGAACCGTACTTGCCCATCGCTTCCGCGAAGTCCATCACCGGGAACGGGTTTGGCAGTTCCACGTCCATGGTGTTCTTGAACACGTTGCGGATCATGGTTTCGAACAGGTCGCGAATCTCCTGCTCGTTCAGGAACGAGGTTTCGCAGTCGATCTGGGTGAATTCCGGCTGGCGGTCGGCACGCAGGTCTTCGTCGCGGAAGCACTTGGTGATCTGGTAGTAGCGGTCGAAGTTGGCGACCATCAGCAGCTGCTTGAACAGCTGAGGCGACTGCGGCAGCGCAAAGAATTCGTGCGCGTTCACGCGGGACGGCACCAGGTAGTCGCGCGCGCCTTCCGGAGTGGACTTGGTCAGCACCGGGGTTTCGATATCGATAAAGCCAAGGTCGTCCAGGTACTTGCGCACTTCCATGGTCACCTTGTAACGCAGGCGCAGGTTGTTCTGCATCTGCGGGCGGCGCAGGTCCAGCACGCGGTGGGTCAGGCGGGTGGTTTCGGACAGGTTGTCGTCGTCCAGCTGGAATGGAACTGGCACGGAGGCGTTCAGCACTTCCACTTTGGAGGCAACGACTTCGATCTTGCCCGACTTCAGGTTGTTGTTGACGGTGCCGGCCAGGCGGTCTTTCACGGTGCCGGTGATGCGCAGGCAGTACTCGTTACGCACGGATTCGGCGACGGAGAACACTTCCGCCTGGTCCGGGTTGCAGACCACCTGCACCAGGCCTTCGCGGTCGCGCAGGTCGATGAAGATCACGCCGCCGTGGTCGCGGCGACGGTGCACCCAGCCGCACAGGCTGACGGTTTGGCCTACGAGGGCTTCGGTTACGAGGCCGCAGTATTCAGTACGCATGGACATATTGATTCTCAGTTTCAGGTTAAGTTTTATTCAGGGACGACAACGCCCATCGAAACGATGTACTTCAGTGCGGCATCGACGCTCATATCGAGCTCGATTACATCTTTTTTCGGGAACATCAGGAAGAAGCCGGAAGTCGGGTTCGGCGTGGTTGGCACGTAGACGCTGATGAATTCATCGTCCATGTGCTTCTGCACTTCGGTGGCCGGCGCGCCGGTCAGGAAGGCGATCGTGCGCGAGCCCGCATGCGGATAAGGCACCAGCACCGCCTTGCGGAAGGCGTTGCCGGAATCGGAGAACAGCGTGTCCGATACCTGCTTCACGCTGCCGTACAGCGAGCTGACCACTGGAATGCGGTGCAACAGCTTTTCCCACTGGCGGATCAGGAAATTGCCAACCAGGTTATTGGTCAGCAGGCCGGTCAGGAACACGATCAGCACGGTCAGGATGGTGCCCAGGCCCGAAATTCGTCGGTCCTTGGGCAGCCACTTCTCCGGGATCAGCAGCAGCGACTGGTCCATGGTGGAGATCACCAGGTTCAGCACCCATGCCGTAATGGCCAGCGGTACCAGGACCAGCAAGCCGGTTATGAAATATTTGCGCATCGTGTTCCTTGTGCGGGGAAAATCAAGCCTCGCTGGTGGACTTCGCCGGTGCAGGTGCCGGCGCGGCTGCCGCCGGGGCTTCGGTCTTGGCCGTGCTGGCAACGCCGGTTGCCGGGGCGCTGCCGCCACGGAAATCGGTTACGTACCAGCCGGTGCCTTTCAGTTGGAAGCCGGCTGCGGTCAGTTGCTTCTTAAAGGTGGACTTGCCGCAGGAAGGGCAATCGGTGAGCTGCGGATCGGAGATCTTTTGCAGCACGTCCTTGGCAAAGCCACATTCCTCGCAGCGGTAAGCGTAGATAGGCATCGATTACTCCGCAAAAAACATCAAAACCCTGAATTATAAAGCTTTTTTCCGGCGCCAGGCCATCCAGCGCTCCTTGCCCTCGAATACCGGGATGGAGTCTTCGACCGGCGTGTCTCGCTCGAGGTCGAAGTAAGCGCTCAATAACCGGCTCAGCAGCTCCTGGTCGGCACCGAACGGCGGGCCTTTCGGGTTGCTGTCGAAGAAGAAGTAGCCCAGGAGCAGGCCGCCTTCCGGCAGCAGTTGCACCCAGCGCTGCACTACGCGCGGCCACATCTCGCGCGGCATGGCGCACAGGAAGGCGCGTTCGTAGACCAGGTCCAACGGCAGTTGCGGTGTGTATTCGAAGAAATCGGCTTCGATCACGTGCTCACGCCAGGGGCCGACAGCTTGTTGCGCCGCAACAACGGCGGACGGGGAGAAGTCGATGGCGGTGGCGTTCCAGCCGGCTTCGCAGAACGCTTGCAGTTCGTAGGCACTGCCGCAGCCGGGGATGAGCACCGAAAACCGGCCACCCGATGTCTGACCCGCAGGGTCAGACACCTGTCCAGCGGCTGCCGCGTACCGGGGGGTCTGACCCTGTGGGTCTGACCCCGGGTTACCGGTTTTAAGCCAGCGCGCCAGTTGCGCCGGCACCCCACCCCGATCCCAAGGAGTGAATTCAGCCTCGAACCGCTGGTCCCAGAACTCCGGCGTACGCGGATCGCGGTTAGTGAAGTCGGGCATAAGCCACGTACGCCACAGCGCCCAACACAAACGACCCGACCAGGAATGCAAAGAACGACAGCAAGCGATTGGTATGCCGTTGCTCTGCAACCAAGTGGGCCAGCAAAGCCTTGGTCTCCACGTCGCGCTCCGCAGCGACTGTGAGCGCCTGGTGCGCCAGCCGCGGCAACTGCGGGAAGATATGCGAATAGCGCGGCGCTTCCGCCTTCAGGCGTTCCACCAGGCCGCGCCAGCCCACCTGCTCCGCCATCCAGCGCTCCAGGTAAGGCTTGGCCGTCTTCCACAGGTCCAGGTCAGGATCGAGCTGGCGGCCCAGGCCTTCGATGTTCAGCAGCGTCTTTTGCAGCAGCACCAGCTGCGGCTGCACTTCCACATTGAAGCGGCGCGAAGTCTGGAACAGGCGCAGCAGCACCTGGCCGAACGAAATATCCTTCAGCGGACGGTCGAAGATCGGCTCGCAGCACGCCCGCACTGCAGCTTCCAGCTCATCGACGCGGGTCTCTTTCGGCGCCCAGCCTGATTCGATATGCGCCTCCGCCACGCGCTTGTAATCGCGGCGGAAGAAGGCCAGGAAGTTCTGCGACAGGTAATCCTTGTCGTAATCGTTCAGCGTGCCGACGATGCCGAAGTCCAGCGCGATATAGCGGCCAAACGACTCAGGCTCGATCGACACCAGGATATTCCCCGGGTGCATGTCGGCGTGGAAGAAGCCGTCGCGGAACACCTGCGTGAAGAAAATCTCCACGCCATCGGACGAGAGCTTTTTCAAGTCCACGCCGGCCTCGATCAGGCGATCGATCTGCGACACCGGAATGCCGTGCATGCGCTCCATCACGATCACATTGCTGGAGCAATAATCCCAGTACATCTCCGGCACCAGCAGCAGCTTCGACTCGGCAAAGTTGCGGCGCAACTGGCTGGCGTTGGCGGCCTCGCGCATCAGGTCCAGTTCATCGTGCAGGTACTTGTCGAACTCCTGCACCACCTCCTGGATTTTCAGGCGCTTTGAATCGGCCCACACGCGGTTGATGAAGTTGGCCGCGATATGCATCAGCGCTACGTCTTCATCGATCAGTTTCTTCATGCCAGGGCGCAGGACTTTCACTGCCACCTGGGTGCCATCCTTCAGCGCAGCAAAGTGCACCTGGGCGATGGATGCCGACGCCACCGGCACGCGCTCGAAGCGCGCAAACAGTTCGTCAGGATGGGCGCCCAGCGACTCCTCGATCATCCTGATCGCCAGGTCGGAATCGAAGGGCGGTACGCGGTCCTGCAGCTTGGACAGCTCGGCCACGATATCGAGCGGGAACAGGTCGCTGCGGGTCGACAGCACCTGGCCGAATTTGACGAAGATCGGACCCAGCTCCTCCAGCGCGCGGCGCAGGCGCACGGCGCGCGGCGTCGACAGGTCGCGCCAGAAAAAGACGGTATCGAGAAACTTGCTGATGCGTGGCTTGTCGAAGCCGGAAATGGCGATTTCATCCAGCCCGTACCGGACGGAGACGCGGACAATCTTGAACAGCCTGAGGAATTTGCGAATCATTTAGCCAGTTTTTGTTCGAGTTTTTCCAGCCGCTTGCTGGCGCGTTCCACGTCGTCGCGGAAGCGGGTCACATCGGCCGCAAAGCTTTCCGCCACCACAGGGCGGATCAACAGCGGGTTCTCGTCGAGGAAATATTCCGCGACATTCTCGGCCACTTTGCGCTGGCCGTTGCGCGCACCCTGCACTACCGCTTTCGCGCCATGCACCAGGCGCACGGCTGCAATCGGGCCCACCAGTTTTTCCAGGTCGTACTCGGCTTCCCAGCGCAGCGATTGCGACAGGCGTGAAATGGCGTTGGCGAATTCGGCGTCGCCTTCGATCTGCACGTAGGAGAAAGCACGCTCGCGGTTTTGCGCGATCAGGGGCAGGTCGCTCAGCTTCAGGCGGATCGTCACCGCTGCCCCGGCCTCGTTGCCTGCCGCTTCCACCATGCCGTCGGGCGCCACGCGCAGGCGCAGCACAGCGGGGTTGGCATCGATCACGGCGACCTTGCCGGCATGTAGCTTGAGCTCGGTGCGCGCCCATGGCTCCTGCGCCAGCAGGTGATTGACGGTGGCAGCTGCCGGCATGCTCAGGCCAGGCAGCCTGGGAGGGAATGGAAACATATTCAAGTGGGTCCAAATAAAACAAAACCGCCCCGGAAAACCAGGGCGGTCTCGATCTTACCAGTTACTGCGCCAACTCACGCAAGCTGCTGGATACCTGCCAGCATCCAGCCGGTTTTGCCGTTATGCGGTTTGCTCAGGTTCCAGACTTCCTGGAACGGTTCCGGCAGCGCATCGGCGGCGGGTTTCATCTTGCCCCAGAACTTCACGCTGGCCAGGGAATCATTGCCGTCGTTCTCGATGCCCAGCAACTCGGCCTCAATCGCCACCACATCGGTGTACTCGGCTTGCGCGCCGCGCTCCTGGATCTGCATGCGCAGCTCGGCAAAAACCTCGGGCGTGGTGAAAGTACGGATATCTTCCACGTCCGCCTTGTCCCATGCCGCTTGCAGGCGGATGTAATTGGACTTGGCCGCACGCAGGAAGCTGGCGGTGTCGAAGTCGGCCGGCACGCCCCATGGGGTATGCGCCGCAGCTTCTGCCACAGCAGGCGCCGCCAATGCCGCGCCCGCAGCAGGCATCACCGGCTCGAAAGCCGCTGGCTGCATCTGGTGCACGTTGCCGCCGTTATAGCCTCCGCTGAACGCTGGCTGGGCCGCCGGCTGCGACTTGCGACGCAGCATGCGGACGATGACGAAGATCACACCGCCGATCAGGGCGATCATCAGGATCGAGCTGATGGCCGACGCCATGGCGCCGCCCAGGCCGAAGTGCGACAGCAGTGCGCCCAAGCCGAGGCCGAGCAGTGCACCGCCGAGGATGCCCTTCCACATGCTAGGTTTCGGCGCCGGAGCCGGTGCTGCAGGCGCAGGCGCTGCAGCCGGACGGGTGGCAGTCGGCGCTGCAGTCGGAGCGGTGGGCGCCGGTGCAGTAGTGGTCTGCTTCGGCATGCTGCTCACGCTCGACGACTGGCGGCCGAAGGACTTGCCGCCGCCCATCGGGCGGGCAGACAATTCGCTCATCATGCTCACAGCTGACAGCGCAATCATCGCGCCGGCCAGGAATTTTTTCATTTTCATCGTTGGATGTCTCACATTTTGATGCCAGTGTGTAAAGCGGCCACACCCGCCGTCAGGTTGTAGTACTGCACGCGCTCCAGACCCGCAGCCTGCATCATGGTCTTCAGCGTTTCCTGGTCCGGGTGCATGCGGATGGATTCGGCCAGGTAGCGATAGCTCTCCGAATCGTTGGCCACTTTCTGGCCCATCCACGGCAACACCGTGAAGGAATAAAAGTCATACGGTTTTTGCAAGAGCGGATCCACTTTCGAGAATTCCAGCACCAGCAATTTGCCGCCCGGCTTCAACACGCGACGCATTTCAGAAAGTGCAACATCCTTGTGCGTCATATTGCGCAGGCCGAACGCCACGCTGACACGGTCGAAGTAGTTATCCGGGAACGGCAACTTCTCCGCATCGCAAATCAAGGTGGGGGTAACCAGGCCCTTATTCAAGAGACGATCACGGCCGACACGCAGCATCGATTCGTTGATATCCGTCAGCCACACCTCGCCGGTCGAACCAGCCGCCTTGGCAAACGCCTTGGCCAGGTCGCCGGTACCGCCCGCGATATCGAGCACCTTCATGCCCGGGCGCACGGCCGCGTTAGCAATAGTGAAAGCCTTCCAGATGCGGTGCAAGCCGCCGGACAGAAGGTCATTCATGATGTCGTACTTGGCGGCGACGGAGTGGAAGACCTTGGCGACTTCCTTGACTTTGTCGTCTTCGTTGACGGTTTTATAACCGAAATGGGTGGTGTTGGTCATTTTGAGGGTGCCTTGTAATTGCCGCATTATACATTTGTGGGGTGACGCACAGATTTTGATGACGCTTGTCAACCAGAATGCTCAACGAGTCGTTTTATGGCTCAGACGATTTGTCTTACTAGGAGATTTTCAGATGGAGCTTCAGCAAAAATTGCCCGCGGACATTTTTTTCCCGGATATCGACGAAGCCACCAAGCAGTTCATCGATGCCACCCGCGCCCAGTCGCGCGCCCTGGCGTCCGCTGAGCCGCATCCAATGACCTTCAACGTCGAGGCAATTCGCCGCCTGACTCCAGAAGCCCGCGCCGCATTCCGCTACATCTGGGAACGCGAGCAGCAGCGCTATGAAGAGTTCCAGCGTCGCAAAATGATGGTCAACTAAGCACACTTTCAATGGCGGCAACATGCCGCCATTCCTTGATGTATCCGAAAGCAGGCATTCGGGCCAAGCGTAAGCTGGCCCAATGCCCAGCAAGATCTACCTCGACACTTCCATCCTCTGCGCCCTGGCCGACCGCCAGCCCGCAGCGCCTATGCACGCACCTGCCAGTCGCTGACGCGGCGCTGGTTCCGTGCCCTGCCGCACACCCGGAATCTCTGCACATCCGAGATCGCCCTCCAGGCAATCATTGCTGGCCCACCCGAACTGGCCTCCGCCCGCCTGACGAAAGCCGAATCCGTGCTCGTCCTACCGGACAACAAAATATTTCGCGAAAAAGCGGAACTTTTGATAGCCGGCGGCGGCCTAAGTTCCAATGAGGCGAAGCTTGGCGCTCAAATCGCGTGTGCATCTCAATTCGGTTCCAGCTTGTTTATGACATGGCAATGGCAGCGCCTGGAAGCAGAACGCCTGCCACATCTGCACATGATGCTCGGCGAGGCAGGTTTTGCACAAATCGATTTCGTCACTCCGCTACAACTCTTGGAGCTCAACTATGAAACGATACAGACTTCCCGCTGACGTAGACTTCCCTGAACTGGACCAAGCGACCAAAGAGGAAATGGACAGGATGCACGCAGAAATGCTCAGGTGTTGCCCGGGCCACCCGGATGACATTCCTGAAGTGACGTCATTTTCCCCGAAATTCCTGCGTTCATTGCCAGCGAAAAACCGCGCCATGTACAAATATGTTTGGCTGAACCACGTGAAGGAGTATGAGGAGTTCATGTGCCAGCACCCGGAGCTGGACTGCGACTGACTCAGTGATGATGGCCGCAACCGTGGGCTTTTGCGGCAGCGCCGGGGAGAACTGTGCCGGGCTCGCGGCCGGAGTCGCCGGGGAAGCCGGCCGCCTCCAGGCGCTTCAGGTAGTCAGTCCAGTGGTGCTCCATGCGGGCGCCGAGGTCGTACAGGTAATCCCAGGTATACAAGCCGGAATTGTGGCCGTCGTCAAAGGTCGGCTTGACGGCGTAATTGCCGACCGGCTCGAGGTTGGTCATGGCGACCTCCCGCTTGCCGACTTGCAGCACTTCCTGGCCCGGCCCGTGCCCCTTCACTTCCGCCGACGGTGAATACACGCGCAGCAGTTCAAAAGGAATATTGAAGCTTGCGCCATCGTCGAAGGAGACTTCAAGATAGCGCGATTTGCTGTGGACAGTCAGGCCGGTAGGATTGCTCATTTCAGGTTCAGGATAATCGCCGCACGCAGGGCCGGCAGCAAGGCCGCACGCGCTGCCACGGCGGCCGGATCGGCTTCGCGCTGCTTCGCGCCCCAGGTCGGGTTCGGGAAGTGCGCATCGTCAGTGTAGCGCGGGATCACGTGCCAGTGCACGTGCGGCGTCATATTGCCGAAGCTGGCCACATTGACCTTGTGCGGCGCCATGGTCGTGCGTTGCGCCTGCTCTACCGCCCACACGGCCCACATGACGTGGTCGCGGTCTTCCGGCGACAGGTCGGTCATCTCGCGCACATGGTCGTGCCACACCACGCGGGTGTAGCCGGGATAGCCCGGCTCGTCGACCAGCACCACAGCCAGGCGCTCGTCGCGCCAGACCAGCGGGCTCGCCGCGCCGGCGGGCGCCGCATCGAAGCCGGCCAACAGCTTGCACAGGTCGCAGTTCGCAGTCGTCGTCATACCAGCACCCTCTCGATGCCGCCGTCATTGGCGCGCGCCACGTAATCCACCAGCCAGTTGTCGCCCAGCTTGTGCTTGGCGATTTCGATCACGATGTAATCTGCGGTGGTGCCCGAATCATCGTTATAGCGGCTCAGGCCCTGCATGCACGATGGGCAGGAAGTGAGGATCTTGACGTCGCCCTGGAAGCCGTCGGCACGCAGCTTGTCTGCGCCCGACACCATTTCCTGCTCCTTGCGGAAGCGGACCTGGGTCGAAATATCCGGACGCGCATTCGCCAGCGAGCCGGACTCGCCGCAGCAGCGGTCGTTCTTCTCGATCTTCACGTTGTCGATGGTCGACACCAGCGCATTCACGGTCTTGATCGGGTCCTGCTGCTTCATCGGCGTGTGGCAAGGATCGTGGTACATGTAGCGGGTACCCTCCACGCCTTCCAGCTTGACGCCCTTCTCCAGCAGGAATTCGTGGATGTCCATGATGCGGCAGCCCGGGAAAATCTTCTCGAACTCATAGGTCGCCAGCTGGTCATAGCAGGTGCCGCAAGACACCACCACCGTCTTGATGTCCAGGTAGTTCAGCGTGTTCGCCATGCGGTGGAAGAGGACGCGGTTATCCGTCATCATCTTCTCGGCCTTGTCGAAATCGCCCGCGCCGCGCTGCGGATAGCCGCAGCACAGGTAGCCCGGTGGCAGTACGGTCTGCACGCCCACCTCCCACAGCATGGCCTGCGTTGCCAGGCCCACCTGCGAGAACAGCCGCTCCGAGCCGCAACCCGGGAAGTAGAACACCGCTTCCGTATTGGCGTTGGTCTTCTTCGGATCGCGGATGATCGGGATCATCTTGTTGTCTTCGATGTCGAGCAGCGCACGCGCCGTTTTCTTCGGCAGGTTGCCCGGCATCTTCTTGTTCACGAAGTGGATCACCTGCTCGCGCACGGCCGGCTTGCCGACGGTTGGCGGCGGCGCCTTGGTCTGCTTGCGCGCCACGGCCTTGAACACTTCGTGGCCCAGGCGCTGCGCCTTGTAGCCCCAGCCGATCATGGTCTGGCGCGTGGCGTTGATGGTCGCCGGATCGGTCGCGTTCAGGAAGAACATGGTCGCCTTCTTGCCCGGATTGAACGATCGCTTGTTCATCTTGCGCAGCAGGTTACGCATGTTCATCGACACGTCGCCGAAGTCGATATTGACCGGGCAAGGCGTGGCGCACTTGTGGCACACGGTGCAGTGGTCGCTGACGTCTTCGAATTCTTCCCAGTGGCGGATCGAAATACCACGGCGGGTCTGTTCTTCGTACAGGAAAGCTTCGATCAGCGACGAGGTGGCGAGGATCTTGTCGCGCGGCGAATACAGCAGGTTGGCGCGCGGCACGTGGGTCGAGCACACCGGCTTGCACTTGCCGCAGCGCAGGCAGTCCTTCACGCTGTTGGCGATGTCGCCGATATCGCTTTGCTGCATGATCAGCGATTCGTGGCCCATCAGGCCGAACGACGGCGTGTAGGCGTTTTCCAGCGTGGCTTCCATGCCCGGCAGGTTGAGCAGCTTGCCCTTGTTGAAGCGGCCTTCCGGGTCGACGCGTTTCTTGTACTCGCGGAATTCGCCGATTTCATCGTCGGTCAGGAATTCCAGCTTGGTGATGCCGATGCCGTGCTCGCCCGAGATCACGCCATTCAGCGAGCGGGCCAGCTTCATGATGCGCGCCACGGCCTTGTGCGCGTCCTGCAGCATTTCGTAATGGTCCGAGTTGACCGGCAGGTTGGTGTGCACGTTGCCGTCGCCGGCGTGCATGTGCAGCGCCACGAAGACGCGGCCATGCAGCACGCGCTTGTGGATCGCCTGCGCTTCGTCGAGGATCTGCTTGTAGGCGCCGCCGTTGAAGATCTGGCGCAGTTGCGCGCGGATCTCCTGCTTCCAGCTGATGCGCACGGTGCGGTCTTGCGCCACGTCGAACAGGGTCGCTTGCGGCTGGTGCTGCAGGCGGTCGTCCAGCGCGCCGGCCAGTTGCTCGAGGCCCAGCGCCAGCAGGTCGCCGCGCACTTCGGCCAGCGGCCTGTCCAGGTTGGCCAGGATGAAGGTCCAGCGTGCATACACCTGGTCCACCAGCGCCAGCGCTTGCGCCTGGCGGTCGCCCAGCATTTCCGCGTAGCCGACCTTGTCGTCGGTGGCGTCGTCGCTCTTGCCGATCGGGAGCTTGTCGGCAGCGAGGAATTCGCGCAGTTCTTCCGCCAGTTGCAGCTTGTTCTTGATCGACAGTTCGATGTTGATGCGCTCGATGCCGTCGGTGTATTCGCCCATGCGGTTCAGCGGAATCACCACGTCTTCATTGATCTTGAAGGCGTTGGTGTGCTTCGCGATTGCCGCGGTGCGGGCACGGTCCAGCCAGAATTTCTTGCGCGCTTCCGGGCTCACGGCCACGAAGCCTTCGCCGACGCGGGTGTTCGCCAGGCGCACCACTTCGGACGCGGCCAGCGCCACGGCGTCTTCATCGTCGCCGACGATGTCGCCGAACAGGGCCATCTTCGGCAACACGCCGCGCTTGGACTTGGTCGCGTAGCCGACGGCGCGCAGGTAACGCTCGTCCAGGTGCTCCAGGCCGGCGAGGCGGATGGTCTTGAACTGTTCTCCCTGCGCCGGCAGGCCGTCCAGGTAATCCTTGATCTCCACGATCGAAGGAATCGCATCGCGCGCCTGGCCGAAGAACTCCAGGCAAACCGTGCGCGTGAACTTCGGCATCTTGTGCAGGATCCAGCGCGCAGACGTGATCAGGCCATCCGTGCCTTCTTTCTGCACGCCCGGCAGGCCAGCCAGGAACTTGTCGGTGACGTCCTTGCCCAGGCCTTCCTTGCGGAACTTGCGGCCTTCGATCTCCAGGATTTCGGTCTTGAACGGTTCGCCCTTGGCTTCGCCGCGCGAATTCGGATGCGTCCATTCCAGCTTGAAGCGCGCGAGCGGCGTGTCGTGGATCTTGGACAGGTTGTGGTCCAGGCGCGTGACTTCCAGCCAGTCGCCGTTCGGATCGACCATGCGCCACGATGCCAGGTTATCCAGCGCGGTACCCCACAGCACGGCCTTCTTGCCGCCCGCATTCATCGCAATATTGCCACCGATGCAGGAGGCGTGGGCCGAAGTCGGATCGACGGCGAACACGAAGCCCGCCTTCTCGGCCGCTTCGCTGACCTTGTTGGTGATGACGCCCGCTTCCGAGTGCACGGTCGCGTATTCGCGGTCCAGGCCCGGCAGCACCTTCATTTCAACGGCGCCCAGCTTGAGCAGTTTTTCGGTGTTGATCACGGCCGACAGCGGCGTCAGCGGAATGGCGCCGCCGGTGTAGCCGGTGCCGCCGCCGCGCGGGATGATGGTCAGGCCAAGTTCGATACAGCCTTTCACCAGGCCGGCCATTTCATCTTCGCTGTCCGGGGTCAGCACCACGAACGGGTATTCGACGCGCCAGTCGGTGGCGTCGGTCACGTGGCTGATGCGCTTCATGCCGTCGAAGCAGATGTTGTGCTTCTCGGTGTACTTGCCCAGCACCTTCAGCGTGCGCTTGCGCAGGTCGTACATCTGGCGGAACTCTTCGCCGAAATCGGCGACTGCCTTGCTGGCGGCACGCAGCAGCTTTTCCACGTTGCCGCTGCGCTTCTGCGAATCGGCATCGGCAGCCGCATCGACGGTGTTGCGGCGCTTGTCCACTTCCGACAGGCGGTGATGCAGCGCGTCGATCAGGGCCTGGCGGCGCTTCGGGTTATCCAGCAGGTCGTCCTGCAGGTAAGGGTTGCGGCGTACGACCCAAATATCGCCCAGCACTTCGTACAGCATGCGCGCGGAACGGCCGGTCTGGCGAGAGGCCCTCAGTTCGTCCAGCAACGCCCAGGACTCTTCGCCCAGCAGGCGGATCACAATTTCGCGATCAGAGAACGAGGTGTAGTTGTACGGAATTTCCCGCAAGCGGGTGTGGGCGTGACCATCTGGCGATTCGGCGAGCAGTGCCTGGATTTGTGCTGGTGCGTTCATATTGCGTGGACGGGGGGCTGACGCTGGGACAGGCCATTCTATCTTATTGCGGCGCACAAGATGGGAACAGCCTTAGAAGGCCGAAGGGTTCCGTTAACGTCAATTAACAAAATATAATTTCGCATTTCAACAAAAATTCCACCCTTAATTTTCCGCGATGCCCGCCCATCAGTCTGGAATTTCGCAACACTGCTGCTATGCGGAATCTTACGATCCCGCTCGCGCGGCAGGCCAGCGCTTACTTTGCCTGCACCAGTGCTTCGCTGACGTCCCATAAGCGCCGGGCCACGTCGTCGTCATGTGCCACCGGATTGGGCGAGCGCAGCGGCCAGCCACCCTTACGCGACGCCTTGTCCTGATAGCCAGCGATCTGGCTGTAGTATGCGCCCGATTGGCCTTCCACTTCAGGCGCGAGCAAGGCGTGCAGGGTAGTTTGCGCGCCTTCCCAAGGCTCGATCATTCCAGCCAGCCTCAGCACCGGGATCACCAGCAGGCGCTGCAGCCACATCGGCAGCGGAACCTTGAGCAGGTTGGTACGCACAAAACCGGGATTGACGCTGGCGGCAACCACGCCGCTGCCGGCCAGCCGGCGGCTGAGCTCGCGGGCGTGCAGCAAGTTGGCAAGCTTCGATTGCGCGTACGCTTCCCAGGTATCGAATGGCCGCCGCTCGTAGTTCAGGTCCTCGAAGTGGATTTCGCCCTTGCGCCCCATGGCAAACTCATGGAAATAGCTCGACAGGTTGACCACTCGCGAAGGCGCGCCGGCCTTCAACGCATTTAGCAGCAGCTCGGTAAGCAGGAAATGGCCCAGGTGGTTGACGCCAAATTGCGTTTCAAAACCGTCCTTGGTGCGGCCGAATGGCGTTTTCATGACCCCCGCATTGTTGACCAGTCCCTGCAGCTTTGGATGCTCGCGGTTGACCTCGACCGCAAAGGCGCGCACGGAAGCAAGATCGTCCAGCGCCAGCCGGTACACGGCCAGCTTTGCCGACGGCAGCGCTTGCCGGATTTCAGCAGCGACACGCTTCCCTTCCTCGACCCGGCGTACGCTCATGACGACGGTCACGCCTTGCTTGGCCAATTGCTGGGTGGTCACCAGGCCGATGCCGGAATTGGCGCCGGTGACAACCTAAGTCTTGCCGCTCAGATCCTGCCCGAGAATTTCCGAACGAACCATTAAAGGGGTAGCCATCTTGCACTCCGTGTGAGACATTCGACATAAGAAACCACTGGTCTCCAATTTAGAAGACCACTGGTCTCTTGTTAAGCAGCTTTGCGATGATAAAGTTGCGCCACTCACCAGAACGTCTGATTCATTTATGACAGCACCAGAGACATTTCAGCGCGCCCGCCGCCCCGAACAGAAAGAGGAGCGCCGCCTCCATTTGCTGGAAACCGCCAAGGCTGCCCTGCGCAACGGCATGGAAGTCAGCGAGCTTGGCTTGAATGAGCTGGCGCGGCGCGCCGAAATGACCAAATCGAATGTCTACCGGTATTTCGAGAATCGCGAAGCCTTGCTGCTGGCTTTGCTGGAAGAGGAGACTGGACGCTGGCAGCAGGAATTGGATGAGCGGCTCGCCGCCGTGCAGCCGGCAACCGGACAGCAGCTTGCACAGGCCTTCGCCGGCGCCAGCGCCGCTTATCCTCTGATGTGCCGCCTGCTCAGCATTCTGCCTTCGATTATCGAGCGCAATGTATCGCAGGAAAGGCTGAAGGAATTCAAGCTGCGCACCATCGTCATGACGGCTGCGGTAGCGGACCTGCTGCACGCGAGGGCACCGGCGTTGCCGGTCGCTGCCTATTTCACCTTCATGCGCCTGGCAATCCCACTCATGATCGGGCTCTGGCCACTCAGCCACCCGGCGCCAGCTTTGTGCGAAGTGCTGGCCGCTCCAGAACTGGAACCGTTACGGTATGAGTACGAGAGCGAGCTGGCCGCCGCCCTGCTGCTGCTGCTGTGCGGCCTGGGATCGGATTGAGGTCAACCGCCTAATGCATGCGCGATCGAGCGCCAGGCACCGTCCGGCACATACAACAGCAGCGAAGTCATCGTGATGTAGCGCGCCAGCTTGCCGATCGCCATATACATGGTCGCGGGCCAGAACGGCAGCTTCAGCCAGCCGCCCAGCGTGCACAGCGGATCACCGATGCCGGGCACCCAGGACAGCAGCATGGTCTTGGCTCCGTAGTGCGCCAGCCAGCCGAACCAGCGGCTGGAACGTTCCTTGGTAAAGGCTTTCTTGGCGTAATAACCGATCCAGTAGTCGACCACGCCGCCCAGGGTATTGCCCACGGTCGCGACCGCAATGGCTGGCCAGAACATGTCGGGATTGGCTTTGCAGACGGCAAAGACAGCGGGTTCGGACCCCAGCGGCACCAGCGTGGCAGAGACAAAACTGATGATGAAGACCGAGGTCAGTCCCACTTCGGGCGCCGCCAACACACCCAGCAGCCATTGGATTGCAGATTCGATCATAGGCTTCCATTATAATGAACCGACCAGAACACCCGGCACACCAGACAGCCCGCGCCATTGCATACCCGCATGGCAGGCGTGCCACCCCTTCGGTTACCCGCCGTTGACAGTCCTTGCACCACTCAAATCCTTTGCAAATTATGACTATCGACTACCTGAAGAAAATCCTGACCTCCCGCGTCTACGACGTGGCCCATGAAACCCCGCTCGAACTGGCTCCGATTCTCTCGCAACGAATTGGCAACCAGATTTACTTCAAGCGCGAGGACATGCAGGACGTCTTTAGCTTCAAGGTACGCGGCGCTTACAACAAGATGGCGAATCTAAGCGACGCGCAATTGAAGCGCGGCGTCATTTGCGCCTCCGCCGGCAATCACGCGCAGGGCGTCGCCCTGTCCGCAGCCAAACTCGGTTGCCGCGCCCTCATCGTCATGCCTGCCACCACCCCGCTGCTGAAAGTCGAATCCGTGCGCCGCCGCGGCGGCGCCAGCGTGGAAGTGGTGCTGCATGGCGAGTCCTATACGGATGCCTACAACCACGCCCTGCAGCTCGAGAAAGAGCAGAAGCTGACCTTCGTGCACCCATTCGATGATCCGGAAGTGATCGCCGGCCAGGGCACGATTGCCATGGAAATCCTGCGCCAGCATTCCGGCCCTATCCACGCGATCTTCGTGCCGATCGGCGGCGGCGGCCTGATTGCCGGTGTCGCCGCCTATGTGAAGCAGCTTCGCCCGGATATCAAGATCATTGGCGTGCAAACCATGGATTCTGATGCGATGGGCCGCTCGATCAAGGCTGGCGAGCGCATCACCTTGTCGGATGTGGGCCTGTTTGCCGACGGCACCGCGGTGCGCCTGGTGGGCGAAGAGACCTTCCGCCTCGCACAGCAATTTGTCGATGAAGTGATCGTGGTCGATACCGATGCGATCTGCGCGGCGATCAAGGACGTGTTCACCGATACGCGCTCGATCCTGGAGCCTTCCGGCGCGCTGGCCGTAGCCGGCGCCAAGGCTTATGTCGAACGCTCGGAAATGGGCAAGTATCCGGTGCAGGGCGAGACGCTGGTGACCATCTGTAGCGGCGCCAACATGAACTTCGACCGCTTGCGTTTCGTGGCGGAACGCGCCGAACTCGGTGAGTCGCGCGAAGCCGTGTTTGCCGTCACCATGCCGGAGCAGCGCGGCTCGTTCAAGCGCTTCTGCAGCCTGGTGGGCCCGCGCAATGTGACGGAGTTCAACTACCGGATAAGCGACCAGGAGCAGGCGCACGTGTTCGTCGGCGTGCAGATTGCCGATCGCAGCGAGTCGTCGTCGATTGCGCGGCGCTTTGAAGAGAACAACTTCAAGACGCTGGATTTGACCCATGACGAACTGGCCAAGTCGCACCTGCGCCACCTGGTCGGCGGCAAGAGCGTGCTAGCCAAGGATGAACTGCTGTATCGCTTTGAATTCCCTGAGCGGCCGGGGGCGCTGATGCGCTTCCTCGATTCGATGGCGCCGGAATGGAATATCTCCTTGTGCCATTACCGCTCGCAGGGCGGCGACGTGGGGCGGATTCTGATTGGCTTGCAGGTGCCGCCGCAGGATATGGACAAGTTTGCGCAGTTCCTGGCTACCTTGGGGTATCGCTATTGGGATGAGTCGCAGAATCCGGTGTACAAGCTGTTCCTCTGAAACCGGTAAACCAGGGTCTGACCCGCAGGGTCAGACCCTGTCTGCGCTACCGCTGTTGGTGTTGGTTGTGCGCCGTTGATCTCCGTCGAAAGTCAAAGACCTCGAACCCACCCGCGACTTCGAGACCGTACGGGGTCTGACCCTGCGGGTCAGACCCAGATTTACCGGTTTTTGGTAAACTGGCAGACCGTTTCAAGAAAAGTCCGCCATGTCCAACCTCCCAGAACATTCCCCCCTCGGCAAAACCTCCGCCTACCGCACCGACTACGCGCCGGAACTGCTGTTCCCCATCCCGCGCCAGGGCAAGCGCGACGAGTTGGGCCTGACAGGCACCCTGCCCTTCTTCGGAGTGGACATCTGGAACGGCTACGAGCTGTCCTGGCTGAACATGCGCGGCAAGCCGCAAGTGGCGGTGGCCCGCTTCACCATCCCTGCCGATTCGCCAAACTTGATCGAATCTAAATCTTTCAAGCTTTACCTCAATTCCTTCAACCAGACCAGGCTGGCCGGCCCCGACGCGCTGAAAATGCTGCTGCAGCAAGACCTGTCCGCCGCCGCCGGCGCCAGCGTGCATGTCACCCTGACCATGCAGGAGGACTTCCAAAAACTGGAAATGGGCGAGCTGGAAGGCCAGTTGCTGGACCGCCTCGACATCGACGTCGACAACTACTCCCCTCAGCCGGAAACTTTGAAAGCCAACTTCGACGAGCTGCCAGTAGAGGAGACCCTCGTCTCGCATTTGCTGAAGTCAAATTGCCTGGTCACCGGCCAGCCCGACTGGGGCAGCGTGCAGATCAGCTACTACGGGCCGCAGATCGACCAGGAAAGCTTGCTCAAATACCTGATCGGCTTCCGCGAGCATAATGAGTTCCACGAGCAGTGCGTCGAGCGCATCTTCACGGACATCCTGCGCCAGTGCAAGCCGCAACACTTGACGGTGTATGCACGGTATACCCGCCGAGGCGGCCTTGATATCAACCCATGGCGCACCAACTTTAGTAGTGCACAGCGGCCGTCCAATTTGCGCAACGCCCGCCAGTAAGGGATTTTTCCACGCAGAAACATTGCGTGAAATTCGAGTTACACGGCTGAGAAAGAGGCCTATAATGCGCTCGCAAAGCACATCAATGTCGCGTCATGAATAACCTGAGCAAAATCCTTTCGCTAGAGAACGTCCAGCTCGACCTGGAAGTCTCCAGCAAAAAGCGCGCTTTCGAGCAAGCCGGCCTGATCTTCGAGAACAACTGCGGCATCGCTCGCTCCACCGTATCGGACAACCTGTTCGCGCGCGAGCGCCTGGGCTCCACCGGCCTCGGCCACGGCGTCGCTGTCCCACACGGGCGCATCAAGGGTTCCAAGAGCCTGAAGGCGCCATTGGCCGCCTTTGTCCGCCTGGCCGAACCGATTCCTTTTGAATCGCCGGACGGCAAACCTGTGAACCTGCTGTTCTTCCTGCTCATCCCCGACCACGTGACGCAGCAGCACCTCGAAATCCTGTCCGAGATCGCAGAAATGTTCTCGGACGACGCCTTCCGCCAGGCACTGACGGAAGACCCGGACCCGAAATCGGTCTACAGCCGCATCGTCAACTGGCAGCCTAGCCTGCAAGCGGCAGGTTGAACATGCTGCAAACGCCGCTGACGATCCAGAGACTGTACGACGACAATCGCGAAACCCTGCAACTGGGCTGGTTCGCCGGCTTTCCAGGCGGCGAGCGCCTGATCTCCGGCGACGTCGCTTCGGCGGCCGACCAGGTTGGCCACTTGAATACGATTCACCCTGGACGCATCCAGGTGTTCGGCCACCAGGAAATCAATTACTACCAGCGCCTCAAATCGCTGACGCGCGCCCATGTAATCGGTGAACTGATCGCAGGCGGCCCGCCTGCGCTGATCATTGCGCAAGGGCTCGAGACCCCGCCTGACATCCTGGCGATCTGCGACGAAAAGAATATCCCGCTGTTCTCCACGCCGCTGCCTGCAGCGCAGGTGATTGACTTCCTGCGCGTCTACCTGTCGAAAAAGCTGGCGCAGCGCATCATCATGCACGGTGTGTTCATGGACGTGCTGGGTGTGGGCGTGCTGATTACCGGCGACTCCGGCCTCGGCAAATCCGAGCTGGGACTTGAATTGATTTCACGTTCGCACGGCCTGGTGGCCGACGATGCGGTGGAATTCGCGCGCATCGCTCCCAACATGATCGAAGGCCGCTGCCCGCCGCTGCTGCAAAACCTGCTGGAAGTGCGCGGCCTGGGCCTGCTGGATATCAAGGCGATCTTCGGCGAGACTGCCGTGCGCCGCAAGATGCGCCTGAAGCTGATCGTGCACCTGGTGCGCCGTTCAGCGCTAGAAGAAGAGGTGGAACGCCTGCCGTTCCAGTTCCCGACCGAAGACGTGCTGGGACTTCCGATCCGCAAGGTCGTGATTCCCGTTGCAGCCGGCCGCAACATCGCGGTGCTGCTGGAGGCTGCGGTTCGCAACACCATCCTGCAACTGCGCGGCATCGACACGCTGCAGGAATTCATGGAGCGGCAACGCCAGGCCATGAGTGGGGACTAGCCCCACCCATGACTCATGTTGCTAAGGAAGCCCGCTATGCATGGCGGGCCCGTTCCGCAGGCGCCGAGCCCGCTCGGCGAAACCCCTGCTTCACCAACGACAGGCCATGTCCGGCGACTGATTCGGACTAATGGTACTATCGGTCACATGCGAATCATCCTACTCACCGGCATCTCCGGCTCCGGCAAATCCGTTGCGCTGAATGTTCTTGAAGACATCGGCTACTACTGCGTCGACAACCTGCCGCCTGCCCTGCTGCCGGACCTGATCAATCGCCTCGCAATCGAGGGAACGGATGCTTTGGCCGTCGCTGTCGACGCACGCAGCGCTTCCAGCCTTGCCAGCCTGCCCGGCGAATACCGCAAGCTGAAAGAAGACGGCCACGAGGTCAAGGTGATCTTCCTCACCGCGAATACCCACTCGCTGGTGGCGCGCTTCTCCGAAACGCGCCGCAGCCACCCGCTGTCGCACGAGCTGGCCCCTGGCGAAAATCCTGCAGCACGCCGCACGCTGATCGAATGCATCGCCGAAGAACGCGAACGCCTGTCCGCGATCCAGCAGCTTGGCCACGTGATCGATACGTCGGAAATGAGTGCCAACAAACTGCGCGCCTGGGTCAAGGACCTGGTGCACAGCGAGAACGCGCCATTGACGCTGTTCTTTGAATCGTTCGCCTTCAAGCTCGGCGTGCCGCTCGACGCCGATTTCGTGTTCGACGTGCGCGCGATTCCCAACCCGTATTACGACCTCACCTTGCGTCCGTTGAACGGCCGCGACGCACCGGTGATCGCCTTCCTCGATGCGCAGGAGAGCGCGGAGGAGATGTTCCTGGACATCAAGGGCTTCGTTACCAAATGGCTGCCGCACTTCAAGCGCGACAACCGCTCCTACCTGACGGTAGCCGTCGGCTGCACCGGCGGCCAGCACCGCTCAGTCTATATGGCCGAACGCCTGGCGCGTCACTTCGCGCCGACTGAAACCGTTGTGCTGCGCCACCGCGAGCAATCCTGATCACTCCAGGCGTAGCTGCCAGTAGCTGACGTCGATCCACCGGCCAAACTTGCGGCCGACTTCCTTGAACGCGCCGACAGGCTGGAAGCCCATCTTTTCATGCAGGCCAACGCTGGCTTCATTCGGCAGCGCCACGCCGCCGATCACGAGATGCACGCCGCTCTGGCGCAGCAGGTTGAACAAATGCTGGTACAACTTGCGCGCAAAGCCTTTGCCACGCACTTCCTGGTGCAGGTAGATGGAGCTTTCGACCGAGAAGCGATAAGCGGAGCGCTCCTTCCATTTGCTGGCGTAGGCGTAGCCCAGGATCTTGCCGTCCTGCTCCAGCACCAGCCAGGGCAGCTTCGATGAAATCACTTTCGTGATTCGGCCGGCCATGTCGTCGACACCGACTTCGGCCTCTTCGAAAGTAATGGTGGTGGATGAAACGTAGTGGTTGTAGATTGCAGCGATGGCAGCAGCATCGGCCGGGTGGGCTGAGCGTATGTTGGTCATGAGCGCTTGGGTGAAGTTTGATGACCCAAGCGTTACAGCAAGATGCGGGCCAGCCGCCGGCCGGCCGCGTGCACCAAATTAATCCAGCCAGTGCACCACTTCGATCGTATGCTGGTCAGGATCGGTGATCATCGTCCCAAAATAGCGCTCGTTGACGTCGGGACGCAGGCCCGGCTTGCGCAAAGAAGCGGCGCCTTGCGCCATGGCGTTGGCATGGAAGGCGTGCGTTGCCAGCTGCGACGGCGCTTTGATGGCAATGTGCCCGCGCTGGCCCACCAGCGGCGCATCGCCTTGCGCCGGGTAGATTGCAAAGGCCCAGTGGCCGTCGGCGCCGAAGATGGCCTGGCCTTCGTCTTCGTGCTGCACGCTGTAGCCAAGCGGCTCCAGGCAGGCTTTGTAGAATTCCACTGCACGTGGCAGGTCGCGGGTGGCAATGGATACGTGGTCAATCATGATGCTCTCCTTTCAAACAACGAGCGATCATCATAGGCAGTCCAGGCGAAACGATTTCCCGATTACCTCTATAGCGGTGAGAAATTTTCTCACTTGGCGATATGCTAACATTCGCCGATATGAAGAAATCAACTCCTATCCTCATCCTGCTTGCGATGCTGGCCCTGACTCCTGCAGTGCAGGCAGCTGGACAGCATCACAAATACAATCTGGACTGGCCACGTGCAGGCGAAGTCCTGACCTACCAATCCTGCGGCTGTGCCGACTCGTGCTGGACTGCGGAACTCAAGCAGGGCAAGCAGCTCAAGGCTCGCCTGCGTTGCGATTGCGAGAAGCTTTACTTCACCAAAGAGGGTGGCCAAGAGCAAAGAGTCGCGGACAGCTGCGAAGAGTTCAACGTTGAAGGCAAGATGGATCTGATCCCGCAACGCATGAGGGAGTTGAAGGAAAAATGAGCTTGCTCGTCTTGCTGGCCGCAGCGGCTGCCGGTTCTGCGCCCGTCGATCCCGATCCGGCCTGGCGCTGCACGGCGCAGCACTATGGCGCCTTCGTTTCGCCATCCGGAACCGCGGCCAAATGGCCGGTGCTGAAGGCCTTGCCGGAGCGCTTGCGCAAGAAGAGGTCCATGCTGCTCAACACAGCGGGCGCCTATGCGGGCGGCAAGTCGCATGTCATGTACGTTGATGTCAAAGCCGGCAGCGCTTACGTCGAGCAGTCCGCGGGCACGCTGGATTCCATCGTGATCTTCGGCCCACTGCCAAAGATCGCCTGCGCGGATCCTGCGGCAACCGATATCCTCGATCTCGCGCACTTCTTCATGGACACCTATGCAGAAGACCTCACCGCCGGCGATCGCAAGGCGCTGGCCAACCGCTATTCCCGGCGCGGCACCATTTTCATTGGCGGAGAATGGAAAGAAGAAATTGGCTTTGACAAGCTTTCCAACGAATACGCGAAAAGCTGGAAGCCGCCTGTCACGTTCCGTTGGCAAGACCTGGCATTCGAAAAACTCGGTGACCAGTCGGTAATGGTCACCGGCGGTGTCGCGCGGAGCGACCAGGCTGGCCTCGAGACCACGTCCCATTCATACGCCGTTCTCCTGATCAAGGAAGACGGAGAACTGCGCATCCGCATGGAAAGCGGCGCGCCTCCCGCCCGGCCGCAGCTCAGCCGCCGGTAACAATTAAAAACAAATCAACGCCTGCTTTTTGATCTATCATTTGCATATGGCGATCTCATTACTGCTTGCAGCGGCGCTGGGCGCTGCACCTCCCGAGCCGGAACCAATCTGGCGCTGCACGGCTGCGCACTACGCCGGCTTCGTGTCGCCTTCCGGCACCCGCGAAAAGTGGCCTACGGTACCGAAGCTGCCGGAGAAGTTGCGCGACACGCGACACATGACGCTGAATTCACCTGGCATGCTGCCAGGCGGTCGCGCCCACATGATGTATGTGGACAGCGCAGCCAACGTCGTCTACATCCTGCAGACTTCCGGCCCGGCTGACTCCGAGGTCGTATTCGGCCCGTTGCCTCCGGTCGACTGTCCCAAAGAGTAATGGATGCCTCCTTCTATTTGGCAGTCAGAGAGCGAATCCCGACACTAGTCCAGAAGACTGGCCGCAAATACCTCGACGTTTCGTTTTTGGTGAACCTGTTCTGCCAGGTGCCGCTTTAATTTCCTCTGCACCATGCCCACCATCCTTACCCACCCAGCGATTCCGCTGGCACTCGGTGTCGTACTTGGCCCGGACCGCATTTCACGCCGGCTGCTGTTCGCAGGCATGGTTGCGGCAATCGTGCCTGACATGGACGTCATCGCTTTCAAGCTCGGCATCGAATACGCGAACCAGCTTGGCCACCGCGGGGCATCGCATTCGATCGCGTTTGCACTTGCATTGGGAATGCTGGCTGCACTGGCCGCACCGTGGCTGCACGCGAAACGATGGGTGACGATGGCGTTCGTGTCGGTTGCCTGCGTTTCGCATCCCTTGCTCGACATGCTGACAACCGGCGGCCTCGGTGCAGCCATCTGGTGGCCATTCTCCGATCAGCGGCATTTCTTCCCGGTCCAGTTTATCCGCGTATCGCCATTGACCATGGGGCGCTTCCTGGGCCCCGCCGGCTTGACTGTAATTAAATCTGAACTCCTATGGGTTTGGCTGCCCTGCCTTTCCACGATGGCGGCCGCCTATGCCATACGCAACAACATCGCTCGCGACCGACTGGAGTAAAGGTCGGCGACACAAAGGAAACTCAAACGATGGCAACTGAACCTGTTTCGCTATTCGCTCAGGAAATAAACCCTGGGCTAGTAATCGAAGTCCTGAAGAAATTGAATGCAAAGTTCAAAGTCACGGGCACCGACGACGCGTGGAGCGAAATCGAAGTGACGACCGGCGGATGGCTGAAGAAGAAACGCCTGAGTATCACCCACGATCCGGATTATTACAGCGGACAAGCGTGGCAGGACCAGATGGGCGGAATGCGCGGCTATTTCGCACGCTTCCCGCACGCTCCTGCACAGGCAAGGGTACTCGCCCTGACCGAGAAATTCGGTTTCGCGCTTGGCACAAGCTGCGAGCCCGACGCAGAAGCCAATGACGAAAGATACGAGATCCTGTCGGTGATCGCAGAAGCGCTCGATGCAGTCTGGTTCACTCCCTCGTCCATGCGGGATTCAAACGGAAGGGTGCTGTATGGTGAGGATTTGTCTGCATTGGATCCTCAGGCCAAATGGCCGAAATACACTCCCATCACGGCGCCGTCCGGTGCAGGTAACAGCATCGCACTGAAACTGAAGCAACGCGTTTTCAGCGAACTGATGGCGCTCGGCTTTCAGCCCGCGAATTCCTTGCCACTTCCCGACCTGGACATCACTTTGCGTGATGCGCAAACGCTATGCAGGCGCTTGATGGCACTGCAAGCCGTATTTGCCTGGGCGGCAATGCCTGTACG
Source organism: Pseudoduganella sp. R-34 (assembly GCF_049904655.1). Lineage (NCBI taxonomy): Bacteria > Pseudomonadati > Pseudomonadota > Betaproteobacteria > Burkholderiales > Oxalobacteraceae > Pseudoduganella > Pseudoduganella sp. R-34. The sequence continues at coordinate 942,197 of NZ_CP184572.1, read as the reverse complement.
CTTGGCCGAAACCGCCCAACTGCAGGGCTATATCGAGCGAAACGACCTGCGTGCCGCAATGACGGAGAGCGAACTTGCTTTGATCGATCTGCCGCGCCACGAATCCCAAGCAGTACATGGCCAAACTGTCGGCTGGAGGCTGGAGAATATGTGGGCGCTGGCCTGGATCTTGGGTTTTGCACAGGTGCCGACGCTGGACACCAGTCAAATATCCGACGAAGTCATCGAGGCGATGTTATTTGATTTCCTGCCCGACTGGGATGGCAATATCGCCGACTTCGCGGCGAGCGCTTCATTACGCGCGGCCGGCGAGGTCATTTTCATGGAATACAAATTCTACTGCGCGCATAACGCTGTCAGGAGCGCGCAAATGGGGAGCATGACCGTGCCCAAAGACTTCGATCCGATAGCGCACGGCGGAGCCGTTCATGAGCGCCGCCATTCGTTCACCTGGGCATTGGCGCCAGGAGATGACTGGGACGACACTGACCTAAGCACATGAGCGCCAGGGAGTAAGCATGCCGTAAGCCGTCCGTGAAACTATTGCCGGCCAATATTTTCAAGGATGAATTGATGCGACAACACACCCGGCGGCTGCTTCCGATCAGTATCTTCTGCCTGGCGCTGGCGACGATGAGCGGATGCGGCGGCGGAAGCAGTTCGGATACGCCGCCGCCTGCAAGCGCACCAGCCGCCTACTGGAAACCTGCGTTGGGCGATACCTGGCAGTGGCAGTTGAAAGGGACGGTCAATACCGCCTATGCGGCAACCGTGTACGACATCGATCTGTTCGAGACAGCGCCTGCTACCGTCCAGGCATTGAAGGCGAGCGGCAAGAAAGTGGTCTGCTATTTTTCAGCCGGCAGCTCCGAAAACTGGCGTCCCGACTTTTCCGGCTTTGCGCCAGCCGACATGGGCCAGGACCTGCAAGGATGGGCTGGGGAGCGATGGCTCGACACGCGCTCGGCAACTGTGCGGAAGATCATGCTTGCGCGGTTGGACCTGGCAGTCTCCAAGGGATGCAATGGCGTTGAAGCAGACAACGTGGACGGCTATGCGAACAACAGCGGCTTCGCCCTTACCGCCGCCACGCAGCTCGATTACAACCGATTCCTGGCAAGCGAAGCGCACCACCGGGGAATGTCCATTGCATTGAAAAACGATACGGATCAGTTGAAGGACCTGGTAGGCGATTTCGATTTCGCCGTCAACGAACAATGCCATGAGTTCGCCGAATGCGAGGGCTACCAGGCTTTCATCGCCAGCGGCAAGCCGGTATTCAATGCGGAGTATGCTGCGCCATACAGCAGCGATCCCGCAGCGCGCGCCAAGCTGTGCGCCGATGCCAACGCCCGCAAGTTCCATACGCTGGTGCTGCCGCTCGCGCTGGACGACAGCTTGCGCTACAGCTGCGAGCCGTGACTACAGCGTCAGCTTGGTCTCGAACTTGGAGCAGTTCATCGCGAACAGGCTCTTGACGTTGATGACGTTGTGGTGCGAGGTGAAAACGCGCCGTGTGAAGGCGCTGTACTCTTCCATCGACTCCACCGTGACGATCAGGTGGAAGTCGAACTCGCCGGCCACTTCGTAGCAGGACATCACCTCGGGCTCGGAACGCATGCGGTGCTCGAACTGCTTGAGGATGTCGGTATTCTGCTTCTCCAGTTCGACCGACACGAATACCGTCAGGGGCCGCCCGGCAAGCGCGCGGTCAACCAGCGCGACAGCCTTGACCAGCACGCCGTCGTTGCGCAGCCTTTCGATGCGGCGCTGGCAGGTCGCGACCGACGAATGCACGCGCTCCGCGATCTCGCGCAACGGCGTGCTGGCATCTTCTTGCAGGATATTCAGGATGCCCCGGTCGATCCGGTCCAGATCCCTCATGCGAGGTGGCGCAAGGGGTGCGCCCAGGCCGGCCAGCATGGTTCGAAGAAGCGCTCCACCATGGCGGGCGTCACTTCGGCCAGCGTTGCGGGATTCCACTGCGGCTGGTTGTCCTTGTCGATCACCAGGGCGCGTACGCCCTCGAAAATCTCGCCGTGTTCGAAGTTGCGGCGCACCAGGTTGCGCTCCATGCGCAAGCAGTCGGACACGCCCAGCGACGCGCCGCGCTTCAGCAGCTCGTGGGTCACGCTCATCATCAGCGGCGAGCGCAATTCCATTGCCTTCAGCGATTTCTGCGCGAAAGGCGTGCTGTCGCCTCGCAGCGAATCCATGATGGCGGGTACCGAGCCCGCCGAGAAATGCTGATCGATCAGGGCACGCTGCGCTTCCAGTTCGCTGTCGCCGGCGAAGGCGTTGTGCGGGCAGGCAAAGACCGCGACAGCATCGCGCAACGATTTGCCGGGCGTCGACTCGAACAGCTTGGCCAGTCCGGCCAGTTCAGTTTCCGGCACGAAGTAGTCAGCCAGGTCGAGGTAGAGCGCATCCGCGGCGCCGACCGTCAGCCCGGTGAGGCCGAGCCACATGCCAAGCTGGCCCGGCGCATGCGACAGGAAGTGACTGCTGCCCACGTCGGGAAACAGGCCGATGTTCACCTCGGGCATCGCCATCCTGGTACGGCCCGTGACGATGCGCACGCCGCACTCCGGCCCGCCCTGCGCGATGCCCATGCCGCCGCCCATCACCACGCCATCCATCAGCGCCACATAAGGCTTGGGGTAGAAATGGATTAAATGGTTCAGCGCATATTCTTCGGTGAAGAAGTCTTCCAGCAGCGCGCTGCCGCCTTGCGTATTGCCGCGGCCGACGTCGTGGAAGAAGCGGATATCGCCGCCTGCGCACAGCGCGCGTTCGCTGCTGCTGCGCACCACGACCGCCGCCACCGACGCATCGTCGCGCCATGCCAGCAGCGCCTGCGTCATCGCGCGCACCATGTCGAGGGACAGTGAATTGAGGGTCTTGGGGCGGTCCAGCGTGATGAAGCCGGTACCGTTGGAGAGTTGGGTGTGTACGTGTTCGCTCATGCAAATATTCTAACGCACACTGGTCGCAAAAAAGGGCGCCAATTGCGCCCTTTGGTGTGCTGCACGGCCAGTCCTTTACATGGCGGTGGGTGGTGCCTCATACGTATCCGGGAAATGCTTGATGGCCGCATGACTGTGGTTCTGCACACGGTCCTTGTATTTCATGACCTGGCGATCCAGTTTATCAATCAGGGTATCGATGGCGGCGTAAAGGTCTTGCGACAGGCTTTCGACGTAAACAGTTTTGCCAGACATGCGCAGGTTGATTTCGGCTTTCTGGCGTTTCTCTTTCTCGGTGAGGTTATCTACAGTCAGGATGACAGCAATATCGATTACTTGATCGAAATGGCGCTTGACTCGTTCCAGCTTGTTCTGCACGTACTCGCGAATGGCTGGGGTCACTTCGACATGATGTCCACTGATGGTGAGATTCATACACACTCCTAAAGATGATGTCGCTCTCGAGTTCGTGCACGCCGAAACGCACAGAGGAACCCATGCACTGCACTACAACGATTTGCGGAGGCTAACTGGAGGGATCTTCAACGCTTCTCGATATTTGGCAACAGTCCGTCGCGCAATCACCATGCCTTGTTCACCCAGCATGTCCGCAATCTTACTGTCGGATAAAGGATTTTTCGGGTCTTCTGCTCCTGTCAATTGCACGATCAGTGCCCGTATCGCAGTCGAGGAAGCCTCCCCCCCGGCTTCGGTCGCGACGTGGCTACCAAAGAAATATTTCAACTCAAACATGCCATGCGGGGTGAGCATATATTTTTGAGTTGTTACGCGAGAAATAGTGCTCTCGTGTAGTCCCAGTGTATCAGCAATTTCACGCAACACAAGGGGTCTCATGGCCACTGCGCCATGACTGAAAAAGTTCTTTTGTCTTTCTACTATCGCTTCCGCGACGCGCAGGATCGTGTCGAAGCGCTGGCGCATATTCTTGATCAACCACTTGGCCTCCTGCAGCTGGCCATTCATCTGCGACTCGCTCTTGCCTTGCTTGAGCAGGTTGGCATACAGCGCGTTCACGCGCAGGCGCGGCACCACGTCGTTGTTCAGGGTGACGATCCAGCCGCCGCGGCCCTTTTTCACGATCACGTCCGGCACCACGTAGTCTGACTCGCCTGACGCAAATTCGGCGCCCGGATGCGGGTTGCACTGGCGGATCACGCACTGTGCTTCGCGCAAGTCTTCATCGTCGCAGTCGAGCGCTTTCTTCAGCTTGGTGAACTCGCGCTGGGCGAACCAGGTCAGGTGCTTCTCGACGATGGTCAGCGCCATGCGGCGCGTCACCAGCGGCACGCCGGGCATGCGCCTGATCTGCAGCGCCAGGCATTCGGAGGCATTGCGTGCGGCGACGCCGGGCGGATCGAAGCTTTGCAGCAGCACCAGGCTGCAGCGCAGGTCGTCCAGTTCGATTTCCAGCTCGGGCGGCAGGCGCTCGTGGATTTCTTCCAGCGGCTCTTCCAGGTAGCCGTTCTCGTCCAGCGCATCGATGATCAGTTCCATCAGCGCGCGGTCGCGCGGCTCCTGCACGGTGACGCGCATCTGCTCGAGCAGGTGTTCGCGCAGCGTGCAGCCGGAAGCTTCCAGTTGCGGGCGGCTGTCTTCGTCGTCGGCGGATTTGCTGCCGGCGCTGGCGCTCCAGTCGGCGTCGTCGCTGCCGTTGCCGGCTTCATGGTCGCCGCCTTCATAGGTATCGCTTTCGCCGGCAGCGGCCGGGGCTTCGCCGCCCTCGCCTTGCGGGCCTTCAGCCGAAGGCGTGGCGGGAGCTTCGGTGCCATTGCCGTTGCCCTGGCTGATGGCGCCATCGGCCAGCAGCCGTACCGAGTGGTCGAGCGGGTCGTCAAGGCGCTCCAGCATGGGATTGTCGCCAAGCAGCTGTTCCAACTCCTGGTGCAGCTCCAGCGTGGACAGCTGCAGCAGGCGGATGGATTGTTGCAGCTGCGGCGTCAGCGCCAGGTGTTGCGAGGTTCGCAGTTGCAGTGTTTGTTTCATGGCCTTCGTTTACATGCGGAAGTGTTCGCCGAGGTAGACGCGGCGAACGGATTCGTTGGCAATGATGTCGTCCGGGCGGCCCGAGGCCAGCACGGCGCCCTGGTTGATGATGTAGGCGCGGTCGCAAATGCCGAGGGTCTCACGCACATTATGGTCGGTGATCAGCACACCGATATTGCGCTCCTTCAGGAAACGCACAATACGTTGGATTTCGATCACGGCGATCGGATCCACGCCGGCAAACGGTTCGTCCAGCAGCACGAAGCGCGGGTTGGTGGCCAGGGCGCGCGCAATTTCCACGCGGCGGCGCTCGCCACCCGACAGCGACAGGGCCGGGTTCTCGCGCAGCTTCTCGATTTGCAAGTCGGCCAGCAGCGATTCCAGGCGCTGCTTGATTTCCGCCTTGGGCAGAGGCTTGCCGTCCACCTTCTGCAGTTCCAGCACGGCACGGATGTTTTCTTCCACCGTCAGCTTGCGGAACACCGAAGCTTCCTGCGGCAGGTAGGACAGGCCCAGCGTGGCGCGCTTGTGGATCGGCAGGCTCGACACGTCGGTGCCGCCGATATCGATGGTGCCTGCATCGGAAGCCACCAGGCCGACGATCATGTAGAAAGAGGTAGTCTTGCCGGCACCGTTGGGACCGAGCAGGCCGACCACTTCACCGCAATCGACTTGCAGCGAAACGTCGTGCACCACCTGGCGCTTGCCATAGGTTTTCTGGAGGCCGCGCACGACCAGCGTGCTGGCGCAGTTATTTGCTTGCATGCTTACTTCTTCTCCGTCGGCGTCGCTGGGGGTTCGGTACGGGTCGGCTGGATCACCATGGTGCCGCGACCGCCGCCGGGCTTGCTCTCCCCGCTGGCCGAATTGCGCACGCTGAAAAATTCCTTGCGGCTGTCGTAAGAAATGAACTCACCCTGCACTTCATCGTTCTGCTTGCCGCCTTCCAGGCGGCGGATGGTGGCCTTGTTGAACATCTTCACCAGTTCAACCTGTTCCTCATACTCGATGCGGTCGGCATCGCCTTCCACCCACTGGTCGCCGGCGCCGTCGCGCTTCTGGCGGAAGGTGGCTTTCTTGCCGTCGCCAAACAGCGTCACTTGCTGGAAGCCCTCCGGCGTCTGCTTGACGTAGGCGCGCTCGGCCGTCATGGTCAGGGTGCCGCGGGTCAGCTTGACGCCGCCCAGCAGGATGGTGACCTGCTTGACGTCGTCGATGTCCATCGAGCCGTAGCTGATGTTGGTCGGCTTGTAGGAGTCGGCTTTCTCGGCCAGCGCCGGAGCGGCGACTCCCAGCAGCAAGGCTGCCGACAAGAGTAGTCGTTTCATGTTCATTCCTCAGTTATTGGTCCGCGGCCTTGGGCGGAATCTGCAGCGTGCCGTTGCCGGCCAGGTGCATTTCGCGCGTCGCATTATTGGCGCGCATGCTGTTGGCCGCAGCAGTCGTATCCCCCAGCCGCAGCTTCACCGGATGATCGGTTTCCATGCGGTCTTCGTCCGGGAAGATCACCAGCTTGTCCGATTCCAGGTGCAGCAGTTGCGATTGCGGCGATGCCGCGCGGTCGATCGTCACGCTGCCGTTCAGGGTGACGCGGCTGTTGGCGTCGTCCACGCGCGCCGTATTCGCCACGATCTCCATCGGCGGCTTCTCGCCGGCCAGGCTGTGCACGCGCGGATTGTCGATCTCGGACGAATCGTCGACCGGGCGGTGGGTCAGCTTGTCGCCGGCAATGATATAGCTTGGCTTGCCATCCTTGGTCATGCGCACGAAGGAGAAGTTATGGATGATGTAATCCGGCTCGTTCATGCGCTTGTCGGCCTGCATCTGTTCGTCCGCGCGGTTCAGCAGCTCGAGCAGGTAGAAGCTGCCAAGCGCCGCCAGCAGCACGAAGATCATGCCGATCGACAGGCGGAAGCGGTGGGCGGTCCTCTGGTTACGCATCGCTTGCCCTTACACCAGGAACTGGGCCATCACGCGGTCATAGCTGCCGCTGGCGCGCAGCACGAATTCGCAGGCCTCGCGCACCGCGCCGCGGCCGCCCGCAGCTTCGGTAATGTAGTGGGAGCGATCGTGCGCCTCCTTGCGGCCATTCGGCACGCTGACCGCAAAGCCCACACGGCTCAACAGCGGCAGGTCCACCACGTCGTCGCCGATGAAGGCAACCTGCTCTTCCGCCAGCCCCAGGTCGGCCAGCAAGGCCTTGAACGGGGTCAGCTTGTCGTGGCCGCCCTGGTGCACGTAATCGATGCCCAGGTCCTTGGCGCGTGCCAGCACGATCGGCGTGCGCCGGGCGCTGATGATCGCGGTCTTGATGCCCGCTTCCTGCAGCAGCTTGATGCCCAGGCCGTCGTGCACATTGAAAGTCTTGACCATTTCACCGTCGGCGCCATACGTCAGGCTGCCGTCGGTCAGCACACCGTCCACGTCGAAGATGAACAGGCGCACCCTGGCTGCACGGGCAAGCAGGTCTTCGCGTTCGAGCGTCATCAGATCACCTTGGCGCGGGTCAGGTCGTGGATGTGCAGAGCGCCAACCAGCGTGCCGTCGGCATCCACCACCAGCATCTGGTTGATGCGGAATTCTTCCATCACCGCCACGGCGTCCACCGCCAGCTGGTCGGGGCCGATGGTGCGCGGGTTCAGGTGCATCACGTCCTTGATGACGACCTTGCTGAAGTCCTGGACTTTTTCGATCATGCGGCGCAGGTCGCCGTCGGTGAAGACCCCGACCGGCTTGTTGGCCGCGTCGACGATGGCGGTCATGCCCATGCCCTTCTGGGTGATTTCCAGCAGAGCATCGGGCAGCCGCGTTTCCAGGCCCACGGCCGGGATGGCGCCATCCTTGCGCATGATGTCGCGCACATGCGTCAGCAAGCGGCGGCCGAGGGCGCCGCCAGGGTGGGAACGGGCAAAATCCTCTTCCTTGAAGCCGCGCAGGTCCAGCAGCGCCACCGCGATCGCATCGCCCAGCGCCAGCGTGACGGTGGTGGAAGCGGTCGGCGCCAGGTTCATCGGGCATGCCTCCTTGGCCACGGACACGTCCAGGTGCACGTCGGCCAGCCTGGCCAGGCTCGACGCCGGCTTGCCGGTCATGGCGATCACGTGGCCGCCCATGCGCTTGACCACGGGCAGGATGGCCATCAGTTCGGCTGCTTCGCCGGAATACGAAATGGCGATCACCACGTCTTCCGGCGTCACCATGCCCAGGTCGCCGTGCGCCGCTTCGGCCGGGTGCACGAACAAGGCCGGGGTGCCGGTCGAGGCCAGCGTCGCCGCAATCTTGCGGCCGATGTGGCCGGACTTGCCGATGCCGGACACCACGACGCGCCCTTTGCATTGAAGCAACAAGGACACCGCCCGGCCTACAGTTTCGTCGGTGGCCAGACGCGCATTCAGCGCTGCCAGTGCGTCCGTTTCGATCTGCAGGGCCTCGCGCGCCAGTTCCAGGGCACGTGTTGCGGTCTTGGCATCAAAAGATTTCAGCATTGTTTTTTCATGGGTTAAACTCATGCCCGAAGTATAGCCGAATTAGATAAGCAAAAAACTTGCCAGACAAAACAAACAACGGATGTTCTCCCCTCTTGAACTGACCCTCCTCCTCCTCGGCAGCGCCGTCCTTGGCGTGGTCGCCTTCCGCATGATGCACCTGCCGCCGATGCTGGGCTACCTGGCTGTCGGCATCCTGCTGGGCCCCCATGCCATGGGGCTGGCCGAGCAAAGCCACGCGACGGAGTTGCTGGGCGAGTTCGGGGTGGTGTTCCTGATGTTCTCGATCGGGCTCGAGTTTTCCCTGCCCAAGCTGATGGCCATGCGCTCGATCGTGTTCGGGCTGGGCATGGCGCAGGTCGGCCTCACCATTGCCGCCACCATGCTGTTCGGCTGGCTCATCCACTTCCTGCTGCCGCCCTCGATCCAGCTGGGCTGGCAAGCTTCGTTCGCACTGGGCGGCGCGCTGGCGATGTCGTCGACCGCCATTGTAGTCAAATTGCTCACGGAACGCCTGGAGCTGGAGAGCGAGCATGGACGCAAGATCATCGGCATCCTGCTGTTCCAGGACCTGGCGGTGGTGCCGCTGCTGATCCTGATCCCGGCCCTGGCGCAGAATCCGGCCGACTTGCCCAAGACCCTGGGCCTGGCCGGGCTGAAGGCGGCCGTGGTGCTGCTCCTGCTGCTGTTTGTCGGCCAGAAAGTGATGCGCAAGTGGTTCACCATTGTCGTGCTGCGCCGCTCGCAGGAGCTGTTCATGCTCAACCTGCTGCTGGTGACGCTGGGCGCGGCCTGGATCACGGAACAGGCCGGCCTGTCGATGGCGCTGGGCGCCTTCGTGGCTGGCATGCTGATCTCCGAGACCGAGTACAAGCACCAGGTGGAGGAAGACATCAAGCCCTTCCGCGACGTGCTGCTGGGCCTGTTCTTCATCACCGTCGGCATGCTGCTGAACGCGCGCGTGGTGCTGGAAAACTGGTGGCTGGTACTGGTGCTGCTCACCGGGCCCGTGCTGCTGAAGTTTGCCCTGATCGCGGGCCTGGCGCGACTGTTCGGCGCCTCCACCTCGACTGCCATGCGCACCGGCCTGGCGCTGGCGCAGGCGGGTGAATTCGGCTTCGTCCTGCTGAACGTGGTGGGCGGCATGAAGCTGGTCGACCCCTTCGTGGTGCAGGTGGTGCTGGCCTCGATGGTGCTGTCGATGCTGCTGGCGCCTTTCCTGATCGCGCAGTCGGACAAGATCGTGCTGAAGTTCTCCGCCAACGAGTGGATGATGCAGTCGCTGAACCTGACCAATATCGCAGCGCGCACGATGTCGGTGCAGAAGCACGTGATCGTGGCCGGCTTCGGCCGCTCGGGCCAGTCGCTGGCGACCTTGCTGACCGAAGAGAAGATTCCTTACCAGGCGCTGGACCTGGACCCGCTGCGGGTGCAGGAGGCGCAAGCCGCCGGCGCCAACGTGTCCTACGGCGACGCGGCGCGGCGCGAGTCGCTGGTGGCAGCCGGCATCAAGCGCGCTTCGGCGGTGGTGATCACTTACGCCTCGACGCCTTCGGCGCTGCGGGTGCTGCACCTGGTGCACGAGCTGGCGCCGGAGCTGCCGGTGATCGTGCGCTCGCACGACGATTCGGACCTGGACCGCCTGAAGGAAGCCGGCGCCGCCGAAGTGGTGCCGGAACTGATGGAAGGCTCTCTGATGCTGGCATCGCACGCGCTGGTGATGCTGGGCGTGCCGCTGCGGCGCGTGGTGCACCGCGTGCAGCGCGCCCGCGAAGAGCGCTACGCTTCGCTGCGCGGCTATTTCCACGGCGCCAGCGACAGCGGCGAAGAGTCGGAAATGGTGCGCCTGCACTCGGTGCCGCTGGGCGAGCAGGCTTCCTGCATCGGCAAATGCGTGAAGGACCTGGGGCTGGATGGCACCGGCGCCGAAATTTCCGCCATCCGTCGCGGAACAGTGCGGCTGGATGCAGATGCTGGCACCACGCTGGAAGCCGGCGACGTGGTGGTACTGCGCGGCACGGCCGAGGAAGTGGCGCGTGCGGAAAACGACCTGCTGGCTTGAAAACCGGTAAGTCAGTGTCTGACCCTGCGGGTCAGACACCGGGTTGCCGGTTCTACGCAGCGTAGCGGATCACTCGGTTGCGGCCGCCTTCCTTGGCCTGGTACAGCGCTTCGTCGGCCTGTTCGATCAGTTGCGTCGCCTGCTCTTCCGGCGACACGTCACCAGGCACCTGCGCCAGGCTGGACACGCCGACCGAAGCCGTGATCGACACCTTCACGCCGTGCGACAGCTCGATCATGCTGGCCGCGATGCCGGCGCGGATGCGTTCGCCCACATAGGTCGCGCTCTCCAGGTCAGCATCGATCAGCAGCACCACGAATTCCTCGCCGCCAAAGCGCGCCAGCGCGTCCGACAGCCGCAGCTCCGCCTTGATGCGGTTGGCCACTTCGCGCAGCACTTCATCGCCGCCGCCGTGGCCGACTGTATCGTTGACGCGCTTGAAATGGTCGATGTCGATGTACATGAACGACACCGGATAGGACTGCCGGCGTGCGCGGGCAATTTCTTCGAGCAGGCGGCGATCGACGTAGCGGCGGTTGAACACGCCAGTCAGCGCATCGGTCAGCCCCATGTACTTCAGCATTTCGTTGGAGATCACGTTCTCCAGGCAGATGGCGATGATGGAGGCCATATGCTCGATGAAATCGGTGCCCAGGCTCGGCGAGAAACGCGTCGGGTCGGCGCTGCCCAGGTTCAGCGAGCCAATCAGCCGCTTGTTGCGCAGCAGCGGTACCACGCCCACGCTTTGCAGGCGCATGCCAGGCTGCGGGAACTGCGGCCCGTGCTTCCGTGCGTCGAACATGCCAAGGCAGGGCTTGGGCGCCTGGCCCGGTTCGATCTCGAAGGCCAGGCTCTCCGTGTCCGGCACGAACACCAGGTTGGGAAAGTCGGCGAAATCGACGCCCAGCTTTTCCATCACGGTGCGGATATCGTCATCCACGTCGACCAGCGACAGGGTCACAGCATCGAGGTCGGAAATCACCGGCAGGGTGCGGAAAATGGTGCCAATCAGCTCGGGGAAGCTGGCCGCGCCGACAATCTCCAGGTCGAATGCCTGGTGGCGCGTCATGATCGAGTGATTGCGTTCGGCCTGCTCGATCAGGTAGGCAAGACGGGCGCGCAGGGACTGGTTTTCTGCCGCCAGTTCCGCCAATGTGGGCTGCTTGCCCGTGATTTTCTGCGTGATCTCCATCGCCCTGCCGATATTCACTGCTAAAACGACAGTGTAACCTCGATTGGGTCGCCAACCGATAGTTTTATGCCATCACCTGTTGCTACGATTGCATTCATGCCGAAGCAGATGCCGCCATCGACTTCCGGCTTGGCGCGGTAGCTTTGCAGGATGTCCAGCGGGTCCGGGCCGAATTCGCCGGTGGCCTGGTCGACCGACGGCATCGGGCAGCGCGCGCAGGGCTTGACCGGCTTCAGGACGGCCTCACCGATGCGGAATTCCTCGGTGTAGTCTTCTTCGAAGGCGTCCAGGTCTCCCACCACCAGGTTGGGACGGAAGCGGTTCATCGGCAAGGGCTGGCGGCCTTGCTGCTGCAGTTTTTCATTGAGGTCCCGCAGGGAACCGGTGCCGATCACCAGGATCGGGTAGCCGTCGGAGAACAGGGTCGGGTGCTGGTCGCCGTTGGTCCATTTGCCGCTGGTCAGGCGCTTTGCGTTGGCGTGGAAGCGCGCCAGGCGGCATTCGATGCCGAGGAACTTGCTGAACCAGGTGGCGGTCGTTTCATCGCAATCGTAGGCCAGCACGCTGTCGTCCCAGACTTGTACCTGCAGCGTCGGCGCGCGGTCCGGGTCGGGCAGGCCAAGCGGGATTTCCAGCTGCAGCATGCCGGGCGCGCGCAACTCCATGGCTTCAGCTTTCAGGCGCGGCACGATCAGCGCCATGCGCGGATGGTCGCGCTGGGTCAGCGCCACGCCGCCGGCGTCGACCAGCATCCACTCGCGATCGTAGATCTGCTCGGTCATCAGGCCGGCGCGGGTCAGGGTCGCGTGCTTCAACGACAGGCCCGCGCAGGACTTGATCGGGTAAAGGGTCAGTTCGGAGATGAAGGGCATAGTGCTTGCGAGTATGGCAGAAAAAACTTCGCCGCGCGGTGCGCGGCGAATCGTGAACGTTAAGCTTCTGCTTTCGGCTTCTTCGGCAGCTTGCTGCGCGCGGACGGCTTGTGCGTGCCGGGCTTCCTGACGCGCTTCTGCGCCGTCTGCTTGGCTTCCGCCGCGGCTTCCGCTGGCGGCGCTTCCAGTGCCGCTGCTTCGGCTACCACCGCATCAGCCGCAACCGCAGCCAACACTGCCTCGGCCTGCTGCACCGCTTCCGCCGCATCGGCAGCCGCCTGCGCTACCTTGCTGCCGCGCGAGCCGGCCTTCTTGGCCGCCGGCTTCTTGGCAGCAGCGCGGGTGCGCTTGGCCGGGGTTTCAGCAGGCGCTTCCGCCGGGGCTTCGGTCGCCACTTCCACCACTGGAGCCACCTCCTCCAGCGCAGCCACGGCAGCGACTTCGGCATCGGCTGGAACCTCGACCGGGGCGGCCGCAGTTCCTGCAGCCGCATCGCCCTCGCCGCGACGGCCGCGACCACCACGGTTACCGCGGTTGCGGCGGCCGTCGCGGCCTTCGCGTTCGCGGCGCGCGTCGCCTGCCGGCTCGCCGGGGGCAGCAGAAGCTTCCTCATGGAGTTCCTGCGCCTCCGCTGCAACGGCGTCCGCCACAATTCCAGCGTCCTGCTCGACCTGCGCTTCAACCGGCAGCACGACCGGCTGGCTGCTACGGTACACGTAGGCGCCGGACTTCTCGTCGCGGCCGAATTCCAGCAGGCCGCGCGCCTTCATTTCTTCCAGCAGGTTGCCGAAGGTGCGGAAACCGTAATACGACTCGCTGAAATCCGGCTTGCGGCGCTTGATCGCCTCCTTCAGCACGGAAGCCCAGATCTTGCCTTCGCCACGTTCGGCAGCCAGCGCATCGAACGTGGTGTAGGCGATTTCCACGCACTGGTTGCGGCGCTTGTCCATCTCTTCGCGGCGGCGCTTCTCTTCTTCCGGCGTGCGCTTCGGCTTTTGCTCGCTCGCATCGCGGCTCGCCTGGCGCTGGCGGCGCGATTCGCGCACCAGGTCGTCGTAGAAAATGAACTCGTCGCAGTTGGCCACCAGCAGGTCCGAGGTGGAATCCTTCACGCCCACGCCGATCACGCGCTTGGCGTTCTCGCGCAGCTTGGACACCAGCGGCGAAAAGTCGGAGTCGCCCGAAATGATGACGAAGGTGTTGACGTGGGCCTTGGTGTAGCACAGGTCCAGCGCATCGACCACCATGCGGATGTCGGCCGAATTCTTGCCGGACAGGCGCACGTGCGGGATTTCAATCAGTTCGAAATTCGCCTCATGCATCGGGCCCTTGAAGCCCTTGTAGCGGTCCCAGTCGCAGTAAGCCTTCTTGACCACGATGCTGCCCTTCAGCAGCAGGCGTTCCAGCACCGGCTTGATGTCGAATTTCTCGTAGTTGGCGTCGCGGACGCCCAGTGCGACGTTTTCGAAGTCGCAGAACAGTGCCATGCTGGCGTTTTCGTTGGGTGAGGCCATTTTCTTTACTGGATGCTGTGCACAATCCAACGATTATACTATTTCGCCAACATTGACCCGGGAGACAACCGAATGAAACGCTTGCTGATCGCCGCCGCCACCGTCCTCATGATGCACAGCGCTCTGGCCGTCGACCCGGACAGCGAATTCCGCCAGCAGGTCAACGCCTTCGTCGACAGCTGGCACGACGACGCAGCCAACACCCGCCCCGACTACTGGGACAAGTTCACGCCGGACGCCGTGTTCATCGGCACCGACAAGAGCGAGGTGTGGAGCTACCAGGAATTCAAGGCCTGGGCCAAGCGTTTCTGGGATCGCAAGAAGGCGTGGAGCTTCACCGCGCAAAAGCGCAATGTCTACTTCTCGCCGGACAAGAAATACGTGTGGTTCGACGAGCAGCTCAACACACAGATGGGGACTTGCCAGGCCAGCGGCGTGCTGGTCAATACTGGCAAGGGCTTCAAGATCGAGCATTACCAGCTGTCGCTAGCCGTGCCGAACCCGTTGATGGATAGCTTCACCAAAGCGATCGCCGAGCACGAGGCAAAGACCAAGTAACAATCAACCCCGCCTGTCCTCCGCGACGAAAACAGGGATCATCGGCCAGCCTGTAGCTCCTATCGTGGGGCCGCGCCCCGAATCGCCAAATACTGCAAAAGCCGCCGTAATTTCTTCCTTCAGGCTGCTTAGCAATTTTGGCGGAATCCGGGCTTGGCCTTCAATAGCAACTTGATTGGAGATGGGTCCGCGGCGATATAGCCTGTACCACGCACCATTGGCAGGCACAGCGAAAATGTCGTCTTTTTTGCCAGTAAGGTGCCACCCGCCGGACTGGAATGCTTTCTCGACCAGCACCCGCGCCTGCTCCAGGTTGTCCTCAGGGCCTGCTTGCATGTCCTCGACCGAATATTCGCAGTGATCTTCCTGCCACAAGTGCAATGTCCATTCGTTACAGTGGAACAGGTAGTGGTCTGCGGGCATCTCCCTTCGGCGCGGCAACCACAACATGAAGCTTCCCGCAGCCCGGTCGACCGTGAATCCGCCACCCAACCACATCACTTCCGCCGACTGGCGCGGGTGCAGGTACCAATGCCACCCGGCGAGCGCCGCGACCGAATAAATCCAATCGATGTCCTCGCGGGACATCTTCTCGACTTGATAGCCCATTTTTGAAACTCGATAGAAACACCGCGCAAGGCAGGACTTGGGCCGGCAATCCCCGCTCGATCAGTTGGAGCGGGCGAAGGTCAGGACCGCATTGTCGCAGCACCCGGCCGGCTTAATGGTCAATTCGAACGATGCGCTGACGACCGAGTAGCGCAGCAGCACCCGGGCCGGTTGATCCTCGACCAGTGCGGTATAGAGGGAGCGGTAGAAGGTGGTGTTTTCCTGTGCCAGCAGGTACAGCTGCTCATCCCACACCGTAGTCCTGGGCGACAAGGCCTTCAGATTGTCGTCGAAGGCCTCCCTCAGGCCGTACTCCATGCCTTCTTCGCGAAACGGCACGGTAAGCAGCAACTTGCCTCCAGCCGAGAGGCGCACGGACAGGTCGGGCAACACTTCGACCAGGGTGCTGGCGAGGAGCTTTTCGTCGCTCTTGCTCAAGCCCATGTCGCCCCCTTGGCGCGTGCCGCCGGAAATCGAAGATTCGCTGCCACTCCAGCGCCCCTTGCTGTCGCGGCTCAGGTCCCACATGGTATTGGCACCGCCAAAGCCTTGGATCGCGGACAGGCGATACTTGCCGACCGCACCGGCCAACAGCGCCTTTTTCGGCGGGATGATGATTTCAGAAGTCTGGTGGGCGACCAGCGGCAAGTTCTTGCCGCCGTCCGGCGATTGCCAGCTGCCCTGCAGGCTGCCGTCGCGCAGCACCGCGCGCAAGCGGCCCGTGACCGTGGGATTGAATGCGAGCTGCTCGTCCATCACAAGCGTGCCGTCGGGTGCGGCCTTGCCTTTCAGGAAGAGCTCGGATTTCTTGCCCGCATAGCGGTAAGTGCCGGAAATGACGCCATCGACATTTTTCAAGTCCATGCTGAACTTGAGCTTGTCGCCGATGGTGCCATCAAATTTCTTGTGGAAGTAGGTGCCCTGCTGCGCCACCGCCGGCGCAGTCAACAGCAGCGCCGCCAGCGCGGCAGCGAGGGCGCTGGCCTGCATCAAACGTTGAACAGGAAGTTCAGCACGTCGCCATCCTTGACCACGTATTCCTTGCCTTCAGCGCGCATCTTGCCCGCTTCCTTGGCGCCGGTTTCCCCTTTGAACGCGATGTAGTCGTCGAAGGCGATGGTCTGGGCGCGGATGAAGCCGCGCTCGAAGTCGGTGTGGATCACGCCGGCAGCTTGCGGCGCGGTGTCGCCTACGTGGATGGTCCAGGCGCGCACTTCCTTCACGCCGGCGGTGAAGTAGGTTTGCAGGCCGAGCAGCTTGAAGCCGGCGCGGATCAGGCGGTCCAGGCCAGGTTCGGCCATGCCCATGTCGGCCAGGAAGGCTTCCTTGTCGGCGTCGTCCAGTTCGGCGATTTCCGCTTCGATGGCGGCGCAGATGGCCACGATCGGCGCGTTCTGGGCTTCGGCGTACTTGGTCAGCTGGTCCAGCAGCGGGTTGTTGGTGAAGCCGCTGTCGGACACATTGGCCACGTACATGGCTGGCTTGGCGGTGATCAGGCACAGCGGCTTGATCAACGCCATGTCTTCGGCGCCCAGGCCCATGACGCGCACTGGCTTGGCTTCGTTCAGGTGCGGCACCAGGGTTTCCAGCAGGGCTACCAGCTTGGCCGAATCCTTGTCGCCGGAGCGGGCTTTCTTCTGCTCGCGGGCGATGGTTTTTTCCACGGTCGACAGGTCGGCCAGCGCCAGCTCGGTCTGGATCACTTCGATGTCGTCCAGCGGTGATACGCGGCCGGCCACGTGTACGACGTTGTCGTCTTCGAAGCAGCGCACCACATTCACGATAGCGTCGGTTTCGCGGATGTGGGACAAGAACTGGTTGCCCAGGCCTTCACCCTTGGACGCGCCAGCCACCAGGCCGGCGATGTCGACGAACTCCACGATGGCAGGCAGGATGCGTTCCGGCTTGACGATTTCAGCCAGCTGCTTCAGGCGCGGATCAGGCACTTCCACCACGCCGACGTTTGGCTCGATGGTGCAGAACGGGTAGTTCTCTGCCGCGATGCCGGCCTTGGTCAGTGCATTGAAAAGAGTGGACTTGCCGACGTTAGGCAGGCCGACGATGCCGCATTTGAGACTCATGGAAAACCTTTAAATGATATTGTTCTGCTACGGAATTTTCCGCAAATAGACCGAGATTGTACCCCAGAACATGTCCAGAACCGCCCATATCGCCCTGCTGGCCCGCTACAACGAGTGGATGAACAACAAGCTGTACGAAGCGGCGGCGGCCTTGCCGGCGGAGGAATTGACGGCAGACCGCGGCGCGTTCTTTGGTTCCCTGCTGGCGACCCTGAACCACATCGCCGTGGCAGACACCATCTGGCTGAAACGCATCGGCGTCCATCCGCGCTTTGCCGCCGCACTTGCGCCTGTGTTGGCCTTGCCGGCGCCGATCGCGCTGGATCAGCCGCTCTTCGATTCCCTGGCCGCCCTGCGCGAGCACCGGGCCTGGCTTGACCGCCTGATCCTTGACTGGAGCGCCGGCCTGACGGAGGCGGACCTGGACGCCGTCATCAGCTATCGCCGCATGAACGGCGAAGCCAACCAGCGGCAACTCGGGCTATTGCTGCTGCATTTCTTCAATCACCAAACCCATCATCGCGGCCAGGCCAGCACCCTGCTGTCCCAGGCCGGCGTTGACGTGGGTGCGACGGACCTGCTGTTGCTGGTTCCTGAGGCGGAGGCTTGAGCAGGATCAGATCCTGATACGCCTCTGGGCAATCGGCGATACGGGTATCGCTGGCGCTTGTAATATTGTTACCAATGGAAAATAATGCCATTAGTACAATATAGGAGCATTCATGGATTTGCTGTGGTTTATCGTGCTGGCGCTTGTGTCGCGCTGGGCCTGGCTCGCGCGCCGCGATGCCCGACAGGCACGCGAGCATGCCCTCGAGTTGCAGCGCGACCTTGCTGCGTTGGAAATCGCCCTTGCCAGCCTCCAGCAACGCACCGCTGCCCAGCAAGCAGGCGTCGCGCCGGAACCGCCAGCTGCAGCGGCGCCTTCCGTCGCGCCATCCCGGCCGGCCGAGCGCGAGCCGCTGCCAGCGCGTACCGCCGTGCTCCCAGGGCAAGCGCAGCAGCCAACGCCAGCGCCGGCACTGGCCGTCACACCTGCGGCGCCAATTGAGCAAGCCGCCACGCCCGAACCTCTGGCCGAGATAGCCGCCGCTGCATCGCCCACCGCAAATGCCGAGCCACCTGCCGCGCCGCGTCCAGAACCTGCTGCCAAGGCAAGCAAGGCCGAACAAGCCCCGGCTCCCGCACGCCCAAACCGGCCGCCAAGCGAGCCGCCAGCCTGGTTGACCGCCGCCCGCAACTGGCTGTTCGAAGGCAATCTGGTGGCGAAAATCGGCCTTCTCATCCTTTTCATCGGTGTCAGCTTCCTGCTGAAATATGCTGCCGCCCGCGTCACCGTGCCGATCGAACTGCGCCTGGCCGGCATCGTGCTCGCCGACCTGGCCGCGCTGGCCTGGGCCTGGCGCATCCGCAACAGCAACAAGGGCGTCAGCCTGCCGCTGCAGGGCACCTGCATGGCGGTGCTGATGCTGGTGGTGTTTGGCGCCTTCCGCATCTACCACCTGATCCCGGGCGGCATGGCCTTCGTCATGCTGTTCCTGCTGACGCTTGGCACTTGCCTGCTGGCGGTGCTGCAAAATGCGCAATGGCTGGCCATCTTCGGCATTACCGGCGGCTTCGCGGCGCCGATCCTGGCGTCCACCGGCCAGGGCAGCCACGTCGGCCTGTTCAGCTATTACGCCCTGCTTAACGCCGGGGTGCTGGCGATCGCCCTCAAGCGCTCCTGGCGCGCACTGAACCTGCTCGGCTTCGCGTTCACTTTTGCCATTGGCACCACCTGGGGCGTGCTGCGCTACGAGCCGCAGTTCTACCTGTCGGTGCAAGGCTTCCTGGCACTGTTCTTCCTGTACTACGTCGGCATCGCCGTCGCCTACGCCCACCTCGAGGCGCCCAAGCTGAAAGGCTATGTCGACGGCACGCTGGTCTTCGGCACGCCGATGCTCGCCGCCAGCCTGCAATTCGGCCTGGTCAAGGGCTTCGAATTCGGCATGGCCTATTCCGCCCTAGTACTTGGCCTGTTCTACGCCGCGCTGGCAATCTCGCTGGCGCGCCGCCGCGCCACCTACGGCCTGCTGGTCGATGCCTTCACCGCACTGGCTGTGGTGTTCGGCACGCTCGCCATTCCGATGGCGCTCGACGGCCGCTGGACCTCTGCCGCCTGGGCGCTGGAAGGCGCCGGCATCGTCTGGATCGGCCTGCGCCAGCGCCAGCCGCTGGCCTGGGGCTTCGGCCTGCTGGTACAGCTGGGCGCCTGGGTCAGCTTCATCGGTTCGGTGTCCGGCCTGGATCCGGAGGCCGCCATGCATTCCAACCTGTGGCTGGGCTTCCTGCTGCTGGCGATCAGCGCCTGCATCATGGCCATGCGTTTCCGCAGCCATTCCGGCGAAGAGGGCCTGGGCCGCCTGCAACTGCTGGGGGCGCTGTTTCTCGCCGGCTCCGCTATCTGGCTGGTCGGCGGCGCCTGGACCGAAGTCATTCTTCGCACCAGCGGCAAACTACAGGCCAACCTGCTGGTTGCCAGTGCCCTTGGCGCAGCCGTCGTCATGGCCCTGATCGGACGCCGCCTGGCCTGGCCAATGGCACGCGGCCTGGCCCTGGGCATACAACTGCTGGCGGGCCTGGTGCTGGCCTTCCTGCTCGCCTTGAACTGGCACGTTGCACCGATGTCGCCGGACTTGTTCGCCACGCCTTTCCTGGGCAGCGTGATGCTGCTGGCCGGCGCCGTGTTCAGCGCCTGGACGCTGAAGCGCCACGGCTCGCAATACCCGCCTGCCTGGTCGAATGCGGTACTGGCGTATGCCGGCGTATGGTGGCTGCTGGTGATCGTGCCGACGATTGCCAACTGGCTGCTGGCCCATTATGAAATCGCCACCACCGGCGACTTTGAGCCGCATAGCCCGTTGCGTGCCAGCGCCTACAACCTGGTGGTCGTCGCTACTACGCCGCTGTTCGTCAAGCTGGCGCAACGCCTGTCCTGGCCAGCCCTGCGCGCCGCAGTGCTGCCGGCATGGCTGCTGTTCGGCATGACTACGCTGGGCATGCTTGGCGCGCTGTATAGCAGCATCACGGTGCCCGCCGGCGAGGTATGGTTTGCCTACGCCGCCCTGTGGCTGCTCTCCGAATGGCTGATGCGTGGCGCAACGCTGGGCAAGGCGCCGCAAGTGGTCCTGCACACGCTGCGCAGCACCGGTCCCTGGCTGATGATCTGGCCGGTTGGCGCCTACTGGATTTCGCGCGGGCTGGAAGGCAGCGGCGCCGATCCGGCCTGGGCCAACTTCCTGCCGGCCTGGCTGATGATGGGCGGCCTGGCCTGGGTCATGCGCCGCGTGCGTGCCAACGGCTGGCCCGTGAAACCGGTAGCGGAGTGGTACCGCGACGTGTTGCTGCCGCTGGGCTGCGGCTGGTCGCTGCTGCTGGTGGCAGTCTGGAACCTGGGCCAGGATGGCGCAATGGCGCCGCTGCCCTACGTCCCGCTGGCAAATCCGCTTGACCTGACCAGCATCTTTGCGCTGCTGCTGTCGCTTGCCGCCTACCGCATGCTGCAGGACAAGCTCTCGCCCTACCGTCCACAGCTGCTGGCCGGCGCAGCATTGGTCGCCTACGCGTGGTTCAACCTCGCGCTGCTGCGCACCGTGTCGCACTACGTCGGCGTACCGTACCAGTTCGATCACTTGTTTGCATCGCAGTTCGTGCAAGCCATGCTCTCGCTGGTCTGGAGCGTGACCGCGCTGCTGTTGATGCGCTTCGCGGCCCGCAGGCAGGACCGGAAATTGTGGATCGCCGGCGCAGTACTGCTTGGTGTCGTGGTCGCCAAGTTGTTCCTGGTGGACCTGTCCAACGTCGGCGGCGTGGAGCGCATCGTATCCTTCCTCGGCGTTGGCGCGCTGATGGTCGGCATCGGTTACCTTGCCCCCTATCCGTCCGCGCGCGGCGGCGAAAATGAAAAGGAAGCAGCATGAACGCGTTGCTTTTGGCAGCTGCTGTCGCCACCACTGCGGTAAGCGATCTGCCGCAGAATTACACCCACCTCATTCCGCTATCGGTGAATGGCAAGCCAAGCGTGGTGCAGTTGCAGTTGCCGCGCGATGCCTACCTGAATGCGCGCTCGCCGTCGCTCAACGATTTGCGCGTGTTCGATGCGCATGGCACGCCGCAACCATTTGCCCTGCGTCAGCCGGATGCTGCGCCAACCATCAGCCACCGGGCCCTTCCGGTGCGTATCTTCCCACTGATGGCGGAACGTTCCGACGCCCCGCTGGCGGGACTGGAAGTCAGCACTGCAAGCGATGGCCGCGTGCTCTCCGTCCGCCTGCCCACGCAACAGGGCGCCGCGCCGGCCGGCCGCACGCAGGAACGCCTGGCCGGACTGGTGCTCGACCTGCGGCAGGACGGCATGCAACAAGCGCCTACCGTCGACGCGCTGCATTTCGCACTGCCGCCGGGCCGCAACACCTATACCGGCCAGGTATGGCTGGAAGCCAGCGACGACCTGAAACACTGGGAAGCCATCGGCGTGGCGGAATTGAGCTGGCTGGCCAATGCCAGCGCTGAAACACTGGCCAACGACAAGCTGGAATTCCCGGCCCGCCAGATGCGCTATGCGCGCCTCAGCTGGCGCAGCGGCGAGCCGCTCCCCTTCGCCAGCATCAGCGCCCAGTCGCCGGTTCAGGGGCCGGCTGCAGCGCCGCTCGAATCCTTGCTGCTGCAGCCGCAACCGGGCCGCGACCCGCGCGACCTGCAATACAGCAAACCGGCAGGCGTCACCGCTCGACGCGTCGGGCTGCAGATCGACAGCGGCAATATGGTGTTGCCCGCGATGCTGGGCAACTACGTCGAAGTACGTCGCACCGGCCAGTTCCGTTTCGAGCCGGCCCTGCACACCACGTTTTACCGCCTGGAGAAGGATGGCAAATCACGGCTCTCGGACGACATCGCCGTTCCGGCCTGGCTTGGCGACCGTTGGGTGCTGCGCTTCGACCAGCCACCGACGGTCAAACCCGCGCTGCGCGTAAGCTGGGTGCCGGCCACATTGGTATTCGTTGCCAGCGGCACCCCGCCCTATAAGCTGGCTGTGGGGCGCGACAAAGCCGCGCCGGCGGAGCGCGATATCAGGGAGGTGGCGCCCGGCTTTACCGAGGCAGAATTGCGCACGCTGGATCACGCTACGGCTGGCGCAGCGCAAGAGCAGCTTGAAGCGCTGGCCAACGCAGCCAAGCAGGCAAGCGCCGACAACAGCGCCGCCCAGAACCGCTTGATGATCCTGTGGGGCGTGCTGGTGCTGGGCGTGGCGCTTGTTGCGGGGATGGTGTGGCGCCTGCTGCGGCAGGCCGGCGCCGGCTCCAGTTAATTGGTATGCAGCTCCATCGTCGCCTTGGTGAAGTCGCCGGCGACGGCGGTGGGAATGATGCGCAGCGCTTTCTCGATCGCTTCTTCGATCAGCAATTGCTCTTCGCGACGCGGGCGGTGCAGCACGAAGTCGGCCACCGGCTGGTTCAGGTTCAGCGTGCGCGGATGGCCGATGCCGATGCGCAGGCGCCAATAGTCCTGGGTGCCCAGGGCGGACGTGATGTCCTTCAGGCCATTGTGGCCGCCGGACGAACCGCCCTTTTTCAGCTTGGCGGCGCCCGGCGGCAAGTCCAGTTCATCGTGCACTACCAGCACTTCGTCCGGTTGGATCTTGTAGAAGCGCGCAATGGCGCCGACCGACTGGCCGGAGCGGTTCATGTAGGTTTGCGGCTCCAGCAGCCACAGTTGGTTGCCGCCGATGATGGTCTTGGCCACCATGGCATTGAAGCCTGATTCGCGCTGCAGGCGCGCATTCGGCAGCGAGTTTGCGAGGTTGTCCACCAGCCAGAAGCCGGCGTTGTGGCGGGTTTGTTCGTATTCGGCGCCGGGATTGCCGAGGCCAACGATCAGGCGGATGGGCATGGTCTTGCGGTTGCGAGTGCAAAACCGCAGATTATACCCTTGCCCTCAACCGAGTAGTCCGCGCGCCAGCAAGGCAAGTTCGCCTATCAGTATCATGGCCATCATGCCGAATCCCCAGCGGCTGATACGGTCTACGTGATCGCGCAGGGCATCGATCTGGGCCTGCAGCGGTGCCACGGCCTTGGCAATCTCATCCCTTGTGTAAAGCTGCATTTCGAGACGAAGC
This sequence comes from Pseudoduganella sp. R-34, assembly GCF_049904655.1. Classification (NCBI taxonomy): domain Bacteria; kingdom Pseudomonadati; phylum Pseudomonadota; class Betaproteobacteria; order Burkholderiales; family Oxalobacteraceae; genus Pseudoduganella; species Pseudoduganella sp. R-34. The sequence goes on along the minus strand of NZ_CP184572.1, from coordinate 918,700 downwards.
TTCACAAAGCCGTCGTCAATGTATTGGCGCATGCCGGTGAACTGTGCGTCTGTGGAGGCCTGCATGCTGGCGAATTGTGCATCGAAGGAGGCCTGCATGCTGGCGAACCGCGCATCCATGTGCTGTCGCAGCAAGGCCAGTTCGCAATTGACGGCATCCAAGGCTTTCTCCTGTGCGGCAGTCCGGTCATCCGGGGTCAACTGTTCCATGGCGGCCTCCCGCTGTCGGCAAGCCACCATTGTTTGCCATTCTCGCGCTTTGTGCCTTGAACTGGCGCACAAGAAAGAGCGGAACTATTTCGGCGCTGCGCTGTCAGCGTTCCAGGTATCGCGCCAATACATCCACTTGCCGTTGACCTTCTTGTCCACCGACAGGTACTTGCCGGTCTCGACCACCTTGCCGTCCTTGTCTTTCACCATATAGGTGCCGGACGACCAGCCCAGGTTGCCGCTTGCGCCGCTGTCCGATTTCTCGCCAAAGCTGAACACCATGCCGGACTTGCCGGCGCCCTGCGCCTCCTTCAGCAGGAATTCGCGGATGGCCGCACGGCCGGTGACTGCTGGCGCACCTGGCGGCATCAGTACCGCGTTTTCGTCGTACAGCTTGGCCAGTCCATCGCCGTCGGCTGCCGCGAAGGCTTTCAGCCAGGCCTGGTCGACCGCCTTGATCGCCGCACCATCCGCCTTGGCGTCGGCCGCCAACGCTGGCACAGCACATACGGCTACCAGCACCATAACCCCTGCAAGTTGCGCTTTCATTGGATCGTCCTCCCGTGGTGAAAAGTCATTTCAGCATAGAACACTTGACAACAGATTCCACCTGTAAGATATTTATTACACGTGTCTTTAATTTAAAACAGAAAGGACGTGCCATGAAATACCTGACTACCCTCATGTTTGCCGCAGTCCTGGCCGCCCCCGCCTTGGCCGCTGACGCGCCAATGACGGACAAGGAGCGCATCGACCAGCTGCTTGAACAAAACAGGATGCTGATCGCCCAGAACACCCTGCTGGCCGAACAATGCGAACGTCCCAAAACCAAGGAAGAAAGCTTCGCCCAATGCATGCAAGCAGCGCGTGGCGAAAAAGGGGCGATGGCGACCGAATCGGTCAGCGCCAACTGCCGCCTGCTGTTGAAGTGAGTGGAATGCAAAAGCTATTGCCAGTGCTGGAAGCGCTTGCCAATCCGCACCGCTTGCGCATCATCGCTGCATTGAAAACGGACGGCCGCAACTACGTCAGCCAACTGGCCCGCGACGTAGGCATCAGCCGCCCGCTGCTGCACCTGCACCTTGCCAAGCTGGAGGCGGCTGGCCTTGTCACCAGCAAGCACGAGCTTTCCAGCGACGGCAAGGCGCTGAACTACTTTGAAGTGGCCGATTTTCGCCTGACGCTCGATCCCGCTGCGATCGCGGAAGCTGCCAAACATCTCAACCTGGAAGGGGAATGACCGTATGTCCGAGCATATTTACCTGTTGACCCTGGGCCTGCCGTTGGCAACTGTACTGATTGTCTTTGGCATGAAGTACTGGTCCGCCGCGCACAAGGCGCACGCCGAAGCGGCCAACGCCGAGGCTTACCACGCACTGGCCGCGAAAGCAGCATCCACCCAGGCGGAAAACGCCGCCGCGCTGGCCGCCATGCAGGCCACGCTGGCCAACATGAACGGCCGCCTGGCCGAAGTCGAAACCATGCTGAAAGAGGTGGGCTGATGCTGGCCCGCCTGTGGCAGCGCGATGCGCGGCATGAAGGCGTCATGCGCATCAACATCTACCTGCTGCGCCTGCTCTATGCGCTGATGTTCTTCATGCTGGGCCAAACCACCTGGACTGAAATCCTGACCCACCAGGGCCCGTGGGAGCCGAACAAGGCTGTGGCATGGACCGTATGGACGGCTTTTGCCACGCTGGCAGGCCTTGGCTTGCTGCGCCCGGTGAAGATGCTGCCGATTATCCTGCTCGAGATCCTCTACAAGGTGATGTGGCTGGCCATCGTCGCCTACCCGCTCTGGTCGCGCGGCGAACTGGCCGGCTCGCCGGCGGAAAGTACCACCTATGCTTTCCTGGGCGTGCTGCTGGCCATTATTGCCGTACCCTGGGGCTATATCGCCAAGTCTTACTTCACCTGGCCCTCGAAAACCAAACCAGCCTGAACATGCCTTTCCTTGCCAGTGTCATGCTCGCCGCCGCGCTCACCGCGGCGGCGGAACCGAAACAGATTTACCAGATGTCGCCGCAGGAAGCGGGCGCCTTCATCGCCGAGGTGCGGCGTGCCGAACCCGACCTGCGCAAGCGCATCGCTACCGTCGGCCGGCGCAATATCGGCCAGCCGTACAAGCTGAACCTGCTGGGTGAATTCCCTTACGAGCTGCACGACACGCTGCCGATGTACAGCCTGTCCGCCAGCGATTGCCTGGTTTTCGCCGAGCACACCTATGCGATGGCGCTCAGCTCCTCGTGGGAGGAGTTCTTCTGGACGCTGCAGCGCATTCGATACAAGGACGGCGTGATCGGCGTAGCCAGCCGCAACCACTACATGGAAGTGGACTGGAACATCAACAACCACTGGCTGCTCTCAGATGCAAGCAGCGGCGCCAGCTATGCCATGCGCGTCGATCGTGCGCAGTTCCTCAAGGTCCAGCACCATGTACAGCGCGACATTCCAGTGCAGGACACGCAGGAAAGCTACCTGCCGGTTGAGCGCGCGCTGCGGGAGTTCGGTACGCTGGGCGAAGGCGATATGGTGGAAGTAGTATCTGTGCGCAAGGGCCAGCACATGGTGACCCACGTTGGCCTGGTGGTGCTTGATGCACAGGGAGCACGCCACTTCCTGCATTCTTCGGCGCCGGAAGTGCGCGAAGAACCGTTCGAAGCCTTTATCGCACGCACCCAGGCACGTGCCAACAATGGCCTGGCCGGCTTCAAGTTCATGCGCCTGAACGAGGCCATCGTGGTGCCACCCTCGGCGCCCCAGCCGCGTCCCGGCGCGTAAGCAATAAAAAAGGGGACGTACCCTTTAAAGGGGACGTACCCCTTTAAAGGGTACGTCCCCTTTTTTTATTGCGGCGAAAGAGGATTACTCTTTAGCAGCAGCGGCTTCAGCAGCAACAGCGCCGGCTGGCACGGATGCGGTAGCGATGGTGGCATCGGAACCGTGGGTCACGATGGTCACGCCCTTCGGCAGGGTCAGCTGGGAAGCGTGGATCGACTGGCCGACATCCATCTTCGACAGGTCAACGGTCAGGAACTCTGGCAGGTCAGCTGGCAGGCAGGAGATTTCGATCTCGTTGGCCACGTGGCTGATGGTCGCTGCGTGCAGTTTCACAGCTGGGGACACGTCAGCGTTTTCGAAGTGCAGGGCAACTTTCACGTGCAGTGGCTTGTTGGCGTCAACGCGCTGGAAGTCAGCGTGCAGAACCAGTTGCTTGAACGCGTGCATCTGGAAGTCGCGCAGCAGCACTTTTTCCACTTTGCCGTCGATTTCCATGTCCAGGATGGACGAGTGGAAAGCTTCTTTTTTCAGCGCGTGGAACAGTGCGTTGTGGTCCAGGGCGATGGTCACAGGGGCTTCGGTGCCACCGTAGATGATGCCAGGGGTCTGGCCGGAATTACGCAGGCGGCGGCTCGCACCCGTACCTTGCAGATCACGTTTGAATGCTACAACTTTCATGGAATACTCCAAAAAATAAAACAAGGCTCGCGCCTTGTCGATAAACGAAGTGCCCCGCGACCAGGGCACTTCAAGAAATCGGCCGCGGCTTGCGCCACGGCCGGAAAAACTTTAGTCGACGAACAGGGAGATCACCGAGTCGCCCTTGATGATGCGCTTGAAGGTCTCAGCCAGCAGCGGTGCGCAGGTCAGTTGGCGGATCTTGCCGCAAGCCTTGGCAGCTTCGGACAGCGGGATGGTGTCAGTCACCACCAGCTCGTCCAGCGAAGAGCCGGAGATACGGTCGATTGCCGGACCGGACAGCACCGGGTGCGTGCAGTAAGCGGTTACTTTCTTGGCGCCGCGCTCTTTCAGCACTTCGGCAGCCTTGACCAGGGTACCTGCGGTGTCGACCATGTCGTCCATGATCACGCAGTTACGGCCTTCCACGTCGCCGATGATGTTCATCACTTCGGAAACGTTGGCTTTTGGACGACGCTTGTCGATGATGGCCAGGTCGCAGCCGAGGCGCTTGGCCAGGGCACGGGCACGCACCACGCCGCCGACGTCAGGCGACACGACCAGCAGGTCTTGCTCGGCCTTTTTCTGCAGGTCGCCCAGCAGGATTGGCGAAGCGTAAATATTGTCAACCGGGATATCGAAGAAGCCCTGGATCTGGTCTGCGTGCAGGTCCATGATCAGGACGCGCTCGACGCCGGCTTCTTCCAGCATATTGGCAACCACTTTTGCCGAAATGGCCACACGGGCGGAGCGCGGACGGCGATCCTGGCGGGCATAGCCGAAGTAAGGAATTGCAGCGGTGATTCGGCCAGCGGACGCACGTTTCAGGGCATCGACCATCAGGATCAGTTCCATCAGGTTGTCGTTGGTCGGTGCGCAGGTCGATTGCAGCACGAACACGTCTTTACCGCGGACGTTTTCGTTGATTTCGACCATGACTTCGCCGTCCGAGAACTTCGATACGACTGCTTTGCCGAGTGGGATGCCGAGATTTTTTGCGACCCCTTCTGCTAAGGCTGGATTAGCGTTGCCGGTAAAAACCATCAGGTTTTCGTAAGCCATTGGGAGTCCCGAGAGGTAGTGTTGAATTCTTGAGGCACTCCTGCGATACAGGAGCTTTTGTCTTAACCCTGGCTGGAGACTGCTGCCTCGACAGACCCAGGGAAAACGGTGGCAGGGGAACAAGGATTCGAACCTTGGTATGCCGGAATCAAAATCCGGTGCCTTAACCAGCTTGGCGATTCCCCTACTCTCAACTGACTGTCTTCCGTCAGTAGGCCGACATTATATAGCCTATTTCACGAAAAACCAAATCTTTTTACGCTTCACAACTTTGCGATGATCGGATGCTGTTTCAGTGCCCTCGCTTTCCACCCGGTCCAGGCGGCTGGCACTTTCGCAAGCACCGCATCGGCCTGTTCTTCGCTATGGAGGGCGACGAACACACAAGCTCCGGAGCCAGTCATCCTGGCGTCGCCGGCAGCGCCCAGCCATTCTACCGCTTCTGCTACCTGCGGGAATAAGCGGCACGCCACTTGTTGCAAATCGTTCTTCCCGAACTGCCGCAGATCTTGTCGATTTGCATGGTAGCTGGAAAAGTCCGACATCTTAACGGGCGGCGTATCCCTTGTCAAATGCTCGGAGGTAAAAATTTGCGCCGTCGGACAGGCCACGCCGGGCTCGATGACAACATACCAACAGTCAGGCGCATCAACCGCCTGCAGTTCTTCGCCAACGCCTTCGGCAAAGCCGGTCTGGCCAAAGATAAAGAAAGGCACGTCGGCGCCCAGCGGCAAGGCCAGCGCCATCAGCTCTTCGCGCTGCAGTCCTGCAGCCCACAGCTTGTTCAGCGCCATGAAAGTGGTGGCCGCATCGGACGAGCCGCCGCCCAGCCCGCCGCCCATGGGCAGGATCTTGTCGACCGTGATATTCACGCCTGGCGGCAAGGCGCCGGTGCGGCGCAAGACTTCGGCCTGCAGGATGCGGGCAGCGCGGATCACCAGGTCCTGCTCGACGGGCACGCCGGGGATATCGTTGGAGCGATGCAGTTCAGCATCGTCGCGCAGAGAGAAATGCAGGGTATCGCAGCGATCGATGATCTGGAATACCGATTGCAGCAGATGGTAGCCATCGGCGCGGCGGCCATTCACGTGCAGGAACAGGTTCAGCTTGGCCGGAGCCGGGCAGTTCAACAGGCTTTTCATGTTTATTCGGAGATGACGATCCGCAAGGCCATTTGCTGCACATCGCCTCCGCCCGGGTGCTCGGCGTCGATCAGTTTCGGGCGCGGCGGGGAGCTGTCGGGCTGCCAATCCGTATATTGCAGGTGCCAGCCTTCACGCGTGGTCACTTCGCTGTTGGCCGGGCTGGCCGACCATGGCTTGCCGTCGGCAGCGGTGGCGTGGCCCTGCAGCCAGCCGCGCAGGCCTGCTACCGGCAACGCCCATCCCAGCGCACGCGCGCTCAGCGCGTCGATGCTTGGCGCCGTCAGCGGCGGCTTGTTGCCGCCCTGGCGCAACGTGGCGCCCTCCGGCGTCACGCTGATATTGGCCACCTTGCTGCCGAAGGGATCAAACAAGGCGACCTCGGTGCTCTGCGCGTCCTGCTTCCAGTCAAATTTGACGGTGGAGGACTCCGGGTTGCCGTTCTTGATATAGCGCACGTTCAGGCGCCCCGACACGGCCAGGCTGTCGGCGTAGGGCGCGACAACGGCAGCGGATGGCGGCGCAGTTGGCGTGGTGGCGCAGCCGCACAGGATGGCGGCCGCGCCGGCGATGGCGGCGAGTGTCTTGAAGCTCATTAAATTCCTGCGTTGAGGCGCGCCAGCGTGCTGCGCAGCGCGTCGTTTTTTGGATCCTTGTCGCGGGCCTCGCGCCACAGCTTGGCGGCGCCGGCCTTGTCGCCCTGCTTCCACAGCACTTCGCCCAGGTGCACGGCGATTTCTGCATCGCCACGCAGCGCATAGGCCTGGCGCAGCGATTGCTCTGCCTCTTTCAGCTTGCCCATGCGGAACAGCACCCAGCCCATGCTGTCCATGATGTAAGGGTCGCCCGGCGCCATCTTCAGCGCCTTGTCGATCAGCTCATACGCTTCGTCCAGGCGCACATTGCGGTCCGCCAGCGAATAGCCCAGCGCGTTATAGGCGTGGTGGTTGTCGGGCACCGACTCGATCACCTTGCGCAGCGCGGTTTCCATCGCCTCGACCTTGCCCAGCTTTTCCGCGGCCAGCGCGTAGTCGTACATCAGGTCGGGGCTGTTGGGGAAGCGCAGCACGCCATCCTGCAAAGTCTTGAAGGCTTCCACTGCGCGGCCCGAGTCGCGCAGCAACTGGCCTTCCGTTTGCAGGATCTGCACCTGCTCGGCCTGGTCGGCCGGGGCGATCTCTTTTAACTGTGCGCGCGCGCCGTCGACGTCGCCTTTGCGTGCCGTGAGATGAGCGCGTTTCAGGCGAGCCGGCAGGGCGGCGCGGGCATCTTCGCCGTCGATCTTGTCCAGCCATGCCAGCGCGCCATCGAGGTCGCCCTTTTCTTCGGCGATCTGGGCCAGCAGCATCAGCGCCTTGTTCGGGTCGCGCTCAGGATCGGGAGCCGCCTCCAGCACTTCCACATAGCGCTTGAAATAGCCCTCGGCCGCCTTGCTGTCCTGTCCCTGCAGCGCCATGATGCCGAGCGCATACAGGGTGCCCGGATTGTCAGGCTGTTCTTTCAGCAGCAGCAGGAACTGTTCGCGCGCCTGGTCGTACTGCTTCTGCTCCACCAGCAGGCGGGCATAGGCCGAACGCACTTCGCGCGCGGCCGGGTATTTCTGCAGGAACTCGGCGAACAGTTTTTGCGCGCCATCGAGGTCGCCCAGCATTTGCCCCATGGTCAGCGTGGCCAGTTCCGAGTCGGGCCTGATCGCCACGGCTTTCTTCGCTTCCTCGCGCGCCCGCTCGGCATCGCTGGCGGCGCTGGCGCCTTGCGCCAGCACCAGGTGGGCTTCCTGCGTATTCAGGTAGGGCTGCAGGACGCGCTCCATCAGCCCGAAGGCGGCAGCCTTGTCCTTTGCGCGCAGCAGGAATTGCTGCATCTGGAACATCAGCAGCGGGCGGCCCGTCGGCGGCGAAGCTTTCAGGCGCTGCGCGAACAGGGTTTCCGCCTCGCCCAGGTCGTCGCCCAGGACGGCAAAACCGAGGAAATACTGTGCGGCCTCGTCGGAATCGGGCGCGAGTTCGCGCCACAGGCGGATCGCTGCCAGCGCTTCATTGCCCTGCTTGGCCGACAGCGCCATTTCGGAAGCGCGGCGCGCCAGGCGCGGGTCGCGCGTCTGCTGTGCCAGCACCATCATGGTCACATAGGCGCTTTGCCACTGGCCGCGTTTGAAATCGAGTTCGGCCTTGGTCAGCTTGTAGAACAAATCGCTGGTCAGTTCGACGTTGGGCAGCTTTTCGTCGAGCCTGGCGGCCTTGGCAATGGCATCGGCAGCCGGCGTGGCCGGCGCCACGGGTGCTGCGGGCTCAGGCGCAGCCTGTTCCGGTGGCACGACTGCGCAGGCGGACACGAGGACCGACAGGGTTACAATGGCGAATGCGTTTTTCAAAGGAAGATCCTGCAAATCGGGCTCAAGACTTGATTCTACGCCAACCTGCAAGAAACCACCCTCATGCCTGAATTACCAGAAGTAGAAGTCACCCGGCGCGGCGTCGCACCCCATCTCGAAGGCCGTATCGTGCGCGACGTGGTGCTGCGCCGCGAAGGCTTGCGCTGGCCCTTCCCGGACGACTTGCCGGCGCTGCTGGCCGGCCGCCGCATCGTCGCGACCGGCCGCCGCGGCAAGTACCTGCTGCTGCAATTCGAGCATGGCTCGCTGATCATCCACCTTGGCATGAGCGGCCACCTGCGCGTGCTGCCAACCGGCATTCCGCCGGAAAAACATGATCATTTCGACATGATGGTGGAAGGCGCCGATGGCAGGCAGGTGTTGCGCCTGACCGATCCGCGCCGTTTCGGCGCCGTGCTGTGGCACGCGGCGGAAGACGGCGCACTGGAAGAGCACTTGCTGCTGCGCGGCCTGGGCGTGGAGCCGCTGGGCCCGCTATTTACCGGCAAGCTGCTGTTCGAACAGACCCGTACCCGCGGCGCGGCCATCAAGCAAGTGCTGATGGCCGGCGACATCGTGGTCGGGGTGGGCAATATCTACTGCTCTGAAAGCCTGTTTCGCGCCGGGATCAACCCGAAAACCGCAGCCAACCGCATCAGTGCCGCCCGCTACGACCGCCTGGCGCAGGCCATCCGCGACGTGCTGGCTGAGGCAATTGTGCAAGGAGGCAGCACTTTGCGCGACTTTATCGGGGTAAATGGACAATCAGGGTATTTCCAACAGACATATTTCGTCTATGATCGTGCTGGTGTGCCCTGCCGTTGTTGCGGCGCGCCTGTGCGCCAGATCAAGCAGGGCCAAAGATCCACTTTTTATTGTGTAAATTGCCAGAAATAACGAGAAGCTAATGGTACGGGACCTGGAACAATACAGCCAATGGCGCCAAGGCGTCATGGGCGCCGTCGCAAACTACCGAGACTGGATCGTGCAGGCCGATCTGTCCGATGCCGCGACCGAACAGCGCCTGGCGCAAACGCTGTCCAAACTGGCCGACGACAAGCTGTCGGTGGCCTTTGTGGCGGAATTTTCGCGCGGCAAATCCGAACTGATCAATTCGATCTTCTTCGCCGATTTCGGCCAGCGCATCCTGCCGTCGGCAGCCGGCCGCACCACGATGTGCCCGACCGAGCTGATGTACGACCCGGCCTACCCTGCCTGCATCCGCCTGCTGCCGATCGAAACGCGCGCCGAAAACCTGTCGACCAGCGACTACCGCGACGAGCCGCATGCCTGGACCGTGCTGCCGCTGCAGCTCGATTCCGCGGAACAGATGCAGGAAGTGTTCAAGCAGGTCAGCCTGACCCGCCACGTGCCGGTGGAAGAAGCCAAGCGCTACGGCCTGTACGACGAGAACGATCCCGACATGGGCGCCACGCTGGACAACAATGGCCTGGTCGAGATTTCGCAGTGGCGCCACGCCATCATCAACTTCCCGCACCCGCTGCTGAAGCAGGGCCTGGTGATCCTCGATACGCCGGGCCTGAACGCCATCGGTACCGAACCGGAACTGACGCTGAACATGATCCCGCACGCGCACGCCGTGCTGTTCATCCTGGCCGCCGACACCGGCGTCACCAAGAGCGACATCGAAGTATGGCGCACCCACATCGGCAATGGCGCCGGGCGCATGGTGGTGCTGAACAAGATCGACTCCATGTGGGATCCGCTGCGTACCGAAGAAGAAATCGAAGCCGCCATCGCGCGCCAGCGCGAGCACGCAGCCCATATGCTGGGCCTTGACGCGCGCCAGGTATTCCCGGTCTCGGCGCAGAAAGCGCTGCTGGGCAAGATCACCGGCGACCATGACCTGGTGCACAAGAGCCGCATGAAGCAGCTGGAGAGCGCGCTGTTCAACGAACTGATCCCGGCCCGCAAGGACATCATCCGCCGTCGCCTGGGCGACGAACTGGCGGCACTGAGCGGCGCCCAGTACGCGGCGCTGTCGGCCAAGACGCGCGGCATCGTCGAGCAACTGCTGGAGCTGAAAGGCCTGCGCGGCAAGAACCAGTCGGTGATCGCGCACATGGCGCGCCGCGTCGAAGCCGAGAAAAAGGAATTCGACGAAAGCCTGTTCAAGCTGCAGGCCACGCGCGCGGTGTTCACCCGCTTGTCCACCGAGCTGTATTCCAGCCTGGGCATGGGCATCCTGCGCGACAACCTGATCAAGGCGCGTTCGGAAATGCAGAACAGCCGCTTCACCACCGGCCTGCGCGATGCCATCAAGGTGTACTTCGACAGCATCCACGCCAACCTGGATGAATCGGAGCGCAAGATCGAAGAGATCCGCAGCATGATGGAAACCATGTACAAGAAGTTCTCGACGGAGCACGGCCTGACCCTGCCGATGCCGATGGCCTTCTCGCTGGCCAAGTACCGCGATGAAATCAATGAAGCCCACGGCATCTACGAGAAGCAGTTCGGTACCGCCGTCATGCTGACCACTTCGCGCGTGGTGCTGATGGAGCGCTTCTTCGATTCGGTGGCATCGGCCGTCAAGCGCTGCTTCAAGGCCGCCAATGCCGATACCGATGCCTGGCTGAAGGTCATCATGGCGCCGCTGGAAGCGCAGATCCGCCAGCACAAGGAGCAGCTGAAGCACCGCCAGCAGTCGATCGCACGCATCCACGATGCGACCGATACGCTGGAGCAGAAGATCGAGGCCTTCGAAACCACCCAGGCCGAGCTGGAGGCGCAAAAGGCCAAGCTGGCCGCGCTGGCCGCCGCCATCAACGATGCGATCTCGGCCGAGCATGTAGTACTGGAGGCAGCGGCGTAATTGCAGTACGAAGACCCGAGCTTTTCTGCCACGCTGGTTGCGTGGCAGAAGAAACATGGCCGCCACGACCTGCCGTGGCAGAACACCCGCGATGCCTACCTGGTGTGGCTGTCCGAGATCATGCTGCAGCAGACGCAGGTTTCGGCAGTGCTGGGTTATTACGCGCGCTTCCTGCTGCGCTTCCCTACCCTCGCTTCGCTGGCCGCCGCTCCCGTTGAAGACGTGATGGCGCAGTGGGCCGGCCTTGGGTACTACACGCGCGCGCGCAACCTGCACAAGTGCGCGCAGCGCGTGGTGGCTGAATACGGCGGCGTATTTCCTGCCGATCCTGCCTTGCTGGCCGAATTGCCTGGCATCGGACGCTCCACCGCCGCCGCCATTGCCGCCTTCTCCGCCGGCCGCCGCGCCGCCATCATGGACGGCAATGTGAAGCGCGTATTCGCGCGCGTGTTCGGCATCGATACTTATCCCGGCGAACGCAAGACAGAAGAAGCCATGTGGGCACGCGCGGAAGCGCTGGCGCCGGCCGAGGACATCGAGGCCTACACGCAAGGCTTGATGGACATGGGCGCGACGCTGTGCACGCGCAGCAGCCCTTCCTGCGAACGCTGTCCCATGCAGCCGCGCTGCGTCGCCTTCGCCACCGGGCGCACGGCCGAACTGCCGGTGCGCAAGCCGAAGAAGGCCACGCCGCAGAAAGTGGCGCACATGCTGCTGCTGGTGGACCGCGGCCAGGTGCTGCTGGAACAGCGCCCGGCCGCCGGCATCTGGGGCGGCCTGCTGTCCCTGCCTGAACTGGCAGGCCACGCGGCCTTCGCCGCGCAGGACGCCGGGCCTGATGATTCAGCTGTCGCTGCCGCGGTGCAGCCGTTTGGCGTGATGGAATCGCTGGAACGCCTGCTGCCGGTAGTGCACGTCTTCACGCATTACAAGCTGCACATCCACCCGCTGCTGGTCAGCCTCTCAAGCCGCGCCGCCCTGGCCGGCGAAGGCCGCTATACCTGGCTTGATGCCTCCGTCCTGCCCGGCGCGGCCCTGCCCGCGCCCATCAAGAAGCTCGCGCTCGACCTGCTCGGCGAGCGCAGCCAGGGGCGCATGTTCTGACAGCAGTTACGACATGAACAGCTTGGCAACGCTCAATGCGGTTCCGATCACGCTGACGATACTTGCTGCCATCGCGCCGATCACCCATTTGATCAGGCGGGTCTCCATTTGCGCCATTTGCGTGCCCATGCGCGCCAGCTGCGTTTGCAGCTTCGCAAGGTCTTCTTTTGTCGCGTAGTTGGACATGATGACGGCGACGTTTTGCTCGAGTGCAGCAAAGCGTCGCTCATGTTCCAGGCCGGACTTTTCTTGTTCCTCGATCACCTACGCCTCCCAAGTCCCATCATCGTCCCTGGAAGCCGGTCTTTCAAGCAGGCCCAGGTGCGAATCGGCTTGAGCCAGCGCAAACTTAGCGCAGGCGGCGCGTCAGCAAGTTGCTCAAGGGGCGCGCGAGGAACAGCAGCAGGAAGGCCGAGTTGGCAATGCCGGCGACCTGGCCGGCCACCACGACGGTCACGATGGCGATGACGACCATGATGCCGGTGCGGGTGCATGCCGCAACATAGGTTGCCTTGTCCATCGGATGCGCGCACAACTCTGGATGGCGGTAAATGCGCGTGGCGACCAGCAGCGAGCCGATCGACATCAGGCACATCACTCCCGCATACACCGCTTGCGCCAGTTGCGACAGGTAGCGGCTGTTTACTGCGGAAGCGAAGGGCAGCAGGCTGGCGCCTGCCAGCAACAGGATGGTGTACCACAGCAAAGGCGTATCCACATGGCGCACATAGCTGAACAGGCGATGGTTGGCGGTCCAATAGAGCGCCAGTACCAGGAAACTCAACACCCAAGAGATGAAGGTCGGCGCCAATTCCTGCAAGACTCCCAGCAATTCGGCGCTGTTATGCGTAGTGGCGTGTTCCGGCAAACGCAATTCGATCACCAGCAGCGTCATGGTGACGGCGAAGATGCCGTCAACCAGGGCTTCGATGCGGTGCTTGCTGAGTTGTGGGGTGGTGGCAATGGAGGCAGTGATGTCGGTCATGGTTCTTCTGGCAAGTTTAGCTTGCCAGAAGATTAACCTGTGACGCACACCGATGCAAGCTAGAGGTTTTCCAGCGAATAGATGCGGCGGTGCTCGGCGATGGCATAACGGTCGGTCATGCCGGCAATGTAGTCTGCCACGCGGCGCGCCTGTCCGGTCACATCGCCGCGCTCGGTGCGGTAATCGGGCGGCAGCAGCGACGGGTCGGCGGTGAACGCTTCATACAGCTCGCGCACCATGCGGCTGGCCTTCAGGCGCATGCGGTTGACCTTGTAGTGGCGGTACAGGTTCTCGTGCAGGAAGCGCTTGAGCTCCGTGGCATCCTTGCGCATCTGGTCGGAAAAGCGGATCAGCGGCGGCGCGGCGCGCACGTCTTCCATGCTTTGCGGATGGTGCGCGGCGATGCGCTCCTGCGAGGTGGCGATCAGGTTGTCGGCCAGGGCGGTGATCAGGCGGCGCAGCGTTTCGTAGATGGCGCGGCGGCCGGCCAGACCCGGGTGCGCATCCTGTACCTCGCGCCACAGGCGGCCGAAGAATTCCACTTCCTCCAGCTGCGCAATGGAGATCAGGCCGGAACGCAGGCCGTCATCGATATCGTGGCTGTTGTAGGCGATTTCGTCGGCCAGGTTGGTCAGCTGCGCTTCCAGCGAAGGCTGGGTCTTGTCGAGGAAGCGCTGGGCGACGTCGCCCAGCAGGCGGGCATGATTGACCGAGCAGTGCTTCAGGATGCCTTCGCGCGTTTCGAACATCAGGTTCAGGCCATCGAAAGCACCATACTGTTCCTCCAGCAGGTCGACCACGCGCAAGCTTTGCAGGTTGTGCTCGAAGCCGCCATGCTCCTTCATGCATTCGTGCAGCACGTCCTGCCCCACATGGCCGAACGGCGTGTGGCCCAGGTCGTGCGCCAGCGCGATGGCTTCCACCAGGTCTTCGTTCAGGCGCAGGTTGCGCGCCAGCGAACGGCCGATCTGGGCTACTTCCAGGCTGTGCGTCAGGCGGGTACGAAACAGGTCGCCCTCGTGGTTGAGGAAGACCTGGGTCTTGTATTCGAGCCGGCGGAAGGCGGTCGAATGGATGATGCGGTCGCGGTCGCGCTGGAACTGCGAACGCGAGGCATGCGGTGTTTCGGGAAAGCGGCGGCCGCGCCCCTTGTCCGAATGTGCTGCGTAGGGGGCGAGCGTCTCTTCCATATTACTCCGTGCAGGCGGCCAGGGTTTGCAGCAGCAGGTCTTGCGGCGCCGTCGTGATGCGCGCCTTGCCAAGCGGATCGAGCAGGATGAACTTGATCGCCCCGCCCTCGTTTTTCTTGTCCACCTCCATCAGTTCCAGCCAGCGTTCGGCGCCCAGGTCCGGCGCCGCGATCGGCAGGCCGGCGGCGGACACCAGGTCGCGGATGCGTTCCACCGTGGCGGCGTCGATGAAGCCCAGGCGCTGCGACAGGTCGGCCGCCATCACCATGCCGCAGCCGACCGCTTCGCCGTGCAGCCAGGCGCCATAGCCCATGCCTGCCTCGATGGCATGGCCAAAGGTATGGCCGAAATTCAGGATCGCGCGCAGGCCGCCTTCGCGTTCATCCTGGCGCACCACATCGGCCTTGATCTCGCAGGAGCGCGCGATGGCGTAGGCCAGCGCGCCCTTGTCGCGCGCCATCAGCAGGCCCATGTTCGCTTCGATCCATTCGAAGAACGGCACGTCGATGATGCAGCCGTACTTGATCACTTCCGCCAGGCCGGCCGACAGTTCGCGCACCGGCAGCGTTTCCAGCGTGGTGGTGTCGGCGATCACCGCCTTCGGCTGGTAGAAGGCCCCAATCATGTTCTTGCCCAGCGGGTGGTTGATGCCCGTCTTGCCGCCGACCGAGGAATCGACCTGGGACAGCAGGGTGGTCGGCACCTGCACGAAGTCGACTCCGCGCATATAGGAGGCGGCGGCATAGCCGGTCATGTCGCCGATCACGCCGCCGCCCAGCGCCACCAGGGTGGTCTTGCGGTCGGCCTTGCTGGCCAGCAGGGCGTCGAACACCTTCATCAGCGATTCCCAGTGCTTGTGCTCCTCGCCGTCCGGCAGCACCACTTCGATCACCTCCTTGCCGGCGGCGGCCAGCGGCGCGCGTACGCGCTCCATGTATAGCGGCGCCACGGTGTCGTTGGAGACGATGGCGACTTTCTTGCCGCCCACGTATTTGGCCAGCAGGCCGGCATCGTCCAGCAGCGCAGGGCCAATGGCGATCGGGTAGCTGCGCTCGGCCAGGTCGACGTTGAGCAGGATGTTGGTTTGTTCGTTCATCGCGGGTTGTGCTTTGGTGATGCAATTGGGCGCGGCCTGGCAGGCCAGCGCATCGAGCTGGTTGATGATGTTCTGCACCATCGATTGTACGTTGGGGCGGCCGGTGTCGATGACCAGGTCGGCCATGTCCATGTACAGCGGCTCGCGCTGCGCCAGCAGTTCTTCGAGTTTCTTGCGGGGGTCGGCCGTTTGCAGCAGGGGCCGGTTCTTGTCGTGCGCGGTACGCGCCAGGATCGAGTTGATCGACGCACGCAGGTAGATGACGGTGCCGCGCTGTTGCAGCAGGGTGCGGCTGTCCTCGTTGAGGATGGCGCCGCCGCCGGTGGCCAGCACGATGCCTTGCTGGCTGGTCAGTTCGCGGATGACTTCCGCTTCGCGCCGGCGAAAGGCCGGCTCGCCTTCGATCTCGAAGATCCAGGGAATGGAAGCGCCGGTGCGGCTTTCGATCTCATGATCGGAATCGACAAACCGCAAGCCCAGCTTGCGGGCCAGTTGGCGACCGATGGTCGTCTTGCCAGCCCCCATCAATCCGACTAAGTATACATTTTGCATTCACGCATGATAGCGCAAATTACACTGCAGCAGCCTGCCGCCGGGCAGGCGCTGCAGTGGGTGCCGCTTATACCGTCTTGACGGTAATGGTGTTGGTGCTGACGTGGTCGACGCCTTTGACGCCGGCGGAAATCTTGATTTCCAGGCCAGCCGGCTGGTTAACGCCTTTCACGCTCAGCTTCTCGCTGACCTGGCCATTGCTGTCCGTGGTCGCACCGCTGTTGCTGATGGTGCCTGCAGAGGTACTGAACAGTACAGTTGCGCCAGGCACGGCCTGGTTGCCGCCATCCTTGACGGTGGCAGTAATCGTCACTTCCGTGCCGTCGACGCCAGAGGCGGCAATGGTATCGGAGCTGGAACTCACCACCACACTGGAGGCCTTCGGCGTCAGCGGATCGGGATTGGTGGGGCTGACGCCAGGGTTGCCGCCGCCGCCGCCGCAAGCTGCCAGCAGGCTGGCGCAAGCCAGCGCGCCAACCAGGCCGGACAGTTTTCGGAATACTACGTTTGCCATGTTCTTTCCTTTATTCTGATGACACTATGTTTCGCCTCAACGCGCGGACAGGCGGTCGGTAACGATCTTTGGCGTAATGAAGACCAGCAGTTCGGTCTTGTCATTGACGCGCGTATTCGATTTGAACAGGTTGCCAAGGATCGGCACATCGCCCAGTACTGGCACCTTGCTCGTGGTGTTGCGCTCGACCTGCTGATAGATACCGCCCAGCACCACGGTGCCGCCGTTTTCCACCATCACCTGGGTCTTGACGTGCTTGGTATCGATGGCGAAACCGGCGCGGGTTTCCTGGCCCACCGAGTCCTTGTTCACGTCAACATCCAGCACCACATTGCCGTCCGGCGTAATCTGCGGGACCACATCCAGCTTCAGGTTGGCCTTGCGGAACACGATCGAGGTCGCGCCGGAAGAAGTCGCCACCTGGTATGGCAGTTCCACGCCCTGCTCGATCACGGCAGGAGCCTTGTCGGCGGTCACCACACGCGGGCTGGAGATGATCTTGCCGGCGCCGTCAGCTTCCAGGGCCGACAGTTCCAGGTTCAGGAAGCGGTTGGCAGCCGAATTGAACAGGCTGACTGCCAGGCTGCCAGCCTGCGCGCCGTTGATCGATGCCGCTGGCAGGTTGATGAACTGGGTATTGTTGTAGGAACCCTGGCCATCATCCACTTTTACAATGCCTTGTGCCTGGCCCATGCCGGTGATGTTGCCGGTCAGGCCAACGCGGTTGTTGCCGTTGCCGACACCCCAGCCGGCGTCGCCGCCGCGGATGGCGCGCATGTCGGCAAAGCCCAGCTTGGCGCCCAGGTTGCGGGTAAAGGTATCGGACGCTTCCACGATACGCGCTTCGATCAGCACTTGCTTGGTGGCGATGTCGGTCTTCTGGATCAGCTTGCGCACTTCTTCCAGTTTGGACGCGATATCGGTCACGAACAGCTGGTTGGTGCGCGTTTCGATGATGGCGCTGCCGCGCTTGGACAGGATGCGGTTCTTCGTGTCGCCGCCGCCTTCAATGCCGAACACGGTCTTGAATGCTTCCGCCTTCTGGTAGTTAAGCTGGAAGATTTCGGACTTGAGCGGCTCCAGGTCGGCGATCTGGGCCTTCTGCTCCAGCTCCAGCTTTTCCTTGGTCAGCAATTCTTCCTTCGGCGCGATCCACAGCACGTTGCCGTTCTTGCGCATGTCCAGGCCCTTGGCTTGCAGCACCACATCCAGCGCCTGGTCCCAAGGCACTTCCTTCAGGCGCAGGGTCAGGTTGCCCTGCACGCTGTCGCTGGTGATGATGTTCAGGCCCGAGATATCGGCAATGGCCTGCAGCGCAGCGCGCACTTCCACGTTCTGGAAGTTGAACGAGAGCTTCTCGCCGCGGTAGCCCTGGCTGCCTTGCACCAGCTTGTTCGGGTCTTCCTTGATCGGCTTGACGTCCACCACCAGCTGGGTGTCGCTCTGGTACACGCTCTGCTCCCACAGGCCGTGCGCTTCCACGGTCATGCGCACATTGTCGCCGTGCGGCACGGTGGTGATGCGGTTGACCGGGGTGCCGAAATCGGTCACGTCCAGGCGGCGGCGCAGGGTATCCGGCACGGTAGTCTTGAGGAAGTCCACCACGACGCCGGTCGGGGTCTGGCGCACGTCGACGGCAACCTGGTTGTTCGGCAGGTCGATCACCACGCGGCCTTCGCCGTTGTTACCGCGGCGGAAGTCGATATCACGCAGCGCTTGCTTGCCGACAATTACCGGCGCGGCAGGCTTGGCTGCCGCCACCGGCAGGCCGCGCGCGTCAACTGCCTGCGCCACGCCGCCGGAAGCATCAATGGTCAGGATCACGTTCTTGCCGTCGATGGCGGTGGCGTAGTTCAGCGTGCGCTTCAGGTTGAACACCAGGCGCGAACGATCACCAGCCTGCACCACGTTGACGCTGGCCAGGTCGCCCATGTTCAGGTCCTGGCTGGTCTTGCCGGTAGCATTGCTGGTCTGGCCGAAATCGAGCGCGATACGGGCCGGGTTGGTGATGGCAAAGCCGATCGGCAGCTTTTGCGGCGTATCCTTCATTGCGATCTTCACGATCACATTGCTGCCCTGCTGGTTGGCCGTGATCGATTCGATCGCGTTGCCTTGCTGGGCCTGCGCAACGGCTGCGCTGCCGGCCAGGGCCAGCACTACGCTAGCCTGGCGGCACAAGCGCTTCAGGGTTCTGATGGCGATCATTTGGAGCTCTCCTTACTTTCCTGCAGTTCCAGCTTCGACATGCGCTCGACCCAGTCGCCGGCCGCATCCTGAACAATTTCACGCACCGTGATCGCGTCATCCGTGACCCCGGTGATCAAACCATAATTCTGTCCCACGTACTGTCCCTTCTTGACCTGGTAGACGGTGCGGTCGATCTGCACCAGGCCATTCACCACATTGTTCTTTTCCATGGTGCCGACCATCTTCATGGCATCCAGCGGGAAGCTTTCGAGGAATTCCTTGCGCCGGTTCTGGTCCGGCGCCTGGGAACTGCCTGCGCGGCTCTTGGCCAGTTCGGTCAGCAGCTTGCTGGCGTTGAAGGGATCAAGCACGTCGCCGGCCACGTAGGCAAAAGGCACGAAGGTCTTCGGTTCCTGCAGCGGCTTGACGGTCGGCTTGGTTTGGGCCTCGGTCTCCTTCATCCAGGTACGCACCTGCTGCACGTCGCTCTCACCGCAGGCGGTCAGCAGCAGGGCACAGGCGAGGGGGGCAAACTTCTTCATTCCTTCTTACCTCCCTTTTTCTTCTCGTTGGCCGCCTTGCGCTGCTCGGCCACTTCCTCTGCATCAAGATAGCGGAAGGTCTTGGCGATGGCATTCAATTGCAGCACGCCGGCTGGCAACTCCTTGCCCTCCTTGGGCTTGATATCCAGCGAGACGTTGTTCAGCGTGACGATACGCGCCATGCCTGCCAGGTCGCCGGCGAAAGCCCCAAGATCGTGGTAGCTGCCATTGACGCGCAGCTCGATCGGTTGCTCGGCGTAGTAATCCTTGACTTCGACACGGTTCGGCTTGAACAGTTCAAAAGTCAGGCCGCGGCCGGTACCGGCATTGTTGATGTCCGACAGCAGGGCCGCCATTTCTGCCTTGCCCGGCAGTTGCTTCTCCATCTGCACCACGTACTTGTCGACCTGTTCCTTCTGGCGCTTGAGCTCCTCGAGGTTGACCGCCTGGGCGATCTTCAGCTTGTATTCGTCGCGCAGCTTTTGCTCCTGCTGCGCGCCTGCTTCCAGCTCCTCGTACTGGGACTCCCAGTACAGGAAATAGCCGGCAGCGACGGCCAGAGCCGCCACGCCCAGCGCAAGCAGCACGCGCGGCAGGATCGGCCACAGGCCCGGGTGCACCCCGTTCAGGTCCCTGAACTGGGCCTTGAGCACCTCATCTAAATGTTTCAAATCAGTTGCCATGGTTAGTTTCTCAGGACTTGGCTGCGGCATTCGGCGTGGCGCCAGGTTTGGCGCCCGGCTTGCCGTCCGGGTTTTCGTCCTTGTCGCGCGGACGTTTGATCATGACGGACAGCTGGAACTCGACGATGGCGCGGCCGCTCGACTTGTCCTTGCCGCCGATCGTGCCGGCCTTGACTTCGACCAGTTCCGGACGTTCCAGCCACGGCGAATTGCCGGACAGGTTGCGCAGCAGCTCGGACACCCGTTCCTGCGACTGGGCACTGCCGGTCAGCGTGACTTTTTGGCCTTCCTGCTTGACGGACTTCAAGAACACGCCCGGTGGCGTCTGCTTGACCAGTTCATCCATCAGGTAGACCGGCTGGTTGCGGTCAGCCTGCAAGTCTTCCACCGCTTGCTGGCGCGCCTTCAGCGCGTCGATTTCCTGGCGCAGCGTGGAAATTTCCACGATTTTCTTGTCCAGTTCAGCGATGGCGCCCTTCAGTTCACCGTTGCGCAAGTCCTGGATCGAAATGGCACGGGCGTTATAGCCGCCCACCATCAGCACGACCGTCGCGCCGGCGATGGCGCCGATGCCAAGCATTGCGTAAAAGGCTTTTTTGCGCAGCGCGCGTTTTTCCTCCCGGTGCGGGAGAAGGTTAATGCGTATCATCAGCCGAACCTCCGCATGGCTAGGCCGCAGGCCACCAGGTATGCCGGCGCATCGTTGCGCAGCGCCTGTTCACGCACGCCGGACGCCAGCTGCATGCCCTTGAACGGCGAAATGACGGCGCTGGAAATACGGGTGCGGCTGGCGATCATGTCCAGCAAGCCCGGCAACACGGCGCAGCCGCCCGCCAGGAAAATCTGGTCGATCTTGGTAAACGGCGTCGACGTGAAGAAGAACTGGATCGCGCGCGTCACTTCCAGCGCGGCGCCTTCCAGCCACGGTGCGAGCACATCGGACTGGTAGTTCTCCGGCAGGTCGCCGGCCTTCTTGCGCGCCTCGGCCTCTTCGAAAGCCAGGCCGTAGGAACGCACGATATCCTGGGTCAGCGAATTGCCGCCGAACGGCTGCTCGCGCTCATAGACCGTCGTGCCATCGAGCATCACCGAAATCTGGGTCGACACGGCGCCGATCTGGAACAGCGCAATCACCTGGCCGGCGCCGGCATTCGGCAGCTGCGAGGTGACGTGGTCCAGCGCGGCTCGCGCGGCATACGATTCGACGTCCACCACCGATGCTTTCAGGCCGGCCTCTTCAGCAATCGCCACGCGGTCGACGACCTTTTCGCGACGTGCCGCAGCCAGCATGACTTCGATGTCTTCCGTCGAATTGGCAACCGGCCCGATCACGTCGAAGTCCAGGCTCACCTCGTCGAGTGCAAACGGGATGTACTGGGCAGCTTCGGACTCGACCTGCATCTCCAGCTGCTGCTCCGACAAACCGGCCGGCAGCACGATTTTCTTGGTAATCACGGAAGCAGGCGGCATGCCCAGCGCGACGTGTTTGGCGCGCGTGCCGCTTTTCTTGATCAGGCGGCGCACCGCCTCGACCACTTGCTCCATATTTTCAATATTGCCGTCGGCGACTGCGCCGCGCGGCAGGGGCTCCGAGGCGCACCGGTCAAGGCGCATGCCGTCCTTGCCCGCTTCGGACAATTCCACCATACGCACACTCGAGGTGCTGATATCTAAGCCAACCAGCGGGCCCTGGGCGCCGCCAAACAGGGCTTTCAGGTCCAATGACATGGATGCACTCCTGACAACTCCATAGACATTTACATATCCAAATTCGTTTAAAAACCCGTGTTTAGACCGCAAACATGAGACAGTACATTAGATGCTAGCAACATTGTCAGCGCCGTGTAAAGGTATTTCTCCAGTGCACCATTAATGTTTTGTGAGGGATTTGCCACACCCAATGTTGCAATTAATGGCATATCAATAAACTAAGTTGTCTTGTTGCCTACAGCCAATATTTCCAGAGATCACGTGCGCTCAAGGGCCAGGGGCCTCATTTATAATGCCTTGCATAAAACTCACTGAAGCTGCGTATGACTGCAAACAACCACGAGACCACGGCAAAAAAATCGCCGAAGGGTTTTCTGCTGATGGCCCTGATTTCTTTGCTGGGCCTGATCCTGGCCGGCGTCCTGCTGGTGGTATTCGGCCTGGCCCTGGCCTACCCCAACCTGCCGTCGCTGGATACCATTACCGATTACCGTCCGAAAATACCGCTGCGTATTTACTCGGCCGACAATGTGCTGCTCGGCGAGTTCGGCGAAGAGCGCCGCAACCTGGTGCATATCAAGGACATCCCCGACGTCATGAAGAAGGCCGTGCTGGCGATCGAAGACAGCAACTTCTATGAACACGGCGGCGTCGACTACTGGGGCATCCTGCGTGCCGCGGTCCACAACGCGACGGGCGGCGCCCGCCAGGGCGCGTCCACCATCACGCAGCAGGTAGCGCGCAACTTCTTCCTCTCCAGCGAGCAGACGTTCAAGCGCAAGGCCTACGAAGCGCTGCTGGCCTGGAAGATCGAGCAGAACCTGACCAAGGACCAGATCCTTGAGGTCTACATGAACCAGATCTACCTGGGGCAGCGGGCCTACGGCTTTTCATCGGCCGCCCAAATCTATTTCGGCAAGAACCTGAAAGACATTAGCGTGGCGGAAGCGGCCATGCTGGCCGGCCTGCCCAAAGCGCCTTCGGCCTACAACCCGGTGGTCAACCCGAAGCGCGCCAAGGTGCGCCAGCAGTACATCCTGCAACGCATGGCCCAGCTTGGCTATATTACGCCCGCACAGTATGAGGTGGCGAAGAATGAGCAGTTAAAAGTGAAAACAGACAGCAGTGCGTTTGGTGTTCATGCCGAATATGTTGCGGAAATGGCGCGCCAGCTGGTCTACGAGCAATTCAAGGAAGAGACGTACACGCGCGGCCTGAACGTGTTCACCACGATTACCAAGGCCGACCAGGACGCCGCCTACCTGGCGCTGCGCAGCGGCGTGATGGAATACGAGAAGCGCCACGCTTACCGCGGCCCGGAATCGTATGTCGACCTGCCGGCCAACAAGTCGGAAGCCGACGAAATCGTGGAGACCGAACTGGCCGAGCATCCGGACAGCGACAATATCGTGGCCGCCATGGTGTTGAGCGCCGCTGCCGACAAGGTGGTGGCAGTCACCGCTTCCGGCGAGGAAATTACCATCAAGGGCGCCGGCCTGGCCATGGGCAAGAGCTGGCTTTCGGACAAAAACCCGCCGAACAAGCGCATCCGCCGCGGCGCCGTGATCCGCGTGATGCAGGACGACAAGGACTGGCTGATTACCCAGATGCCGGAAGTGGAATCGGCCTTTGTTTCGGCCAGCACCGAAGATGGAGCGATCAAGGCCATGGTGGGCGGCTTCGACTACAACCGAAACAAGTTCAACCACGTGACCCAGGCCTGGCGCCAGCCCGGTTCCTCGTTCAAGCCTTTCATTTACTCAGCATCTCTTGAGCGCGGCCTGTCGCCGGCCACCATGATCAACGATGCGCCGATCTCGTTCGACGCCGGCCAGACCGGCGGCCAGGCCTGGGAGCCGAAGAACTACGACGGCAAGTACGAAGGCCCGATGACCATGCGCCGCGGCCTGACCAAGTCGAAGAACATGATCTCGATCCGCATCCTGCACCGCATCGGCGCCAAGTACGGCCAGGAATACACCACCCGCTTCGGCTTCGACCCCGAGCGCAACCCGCCCTATTTGACGCTGGCCCTGGGCGCCGGCGGCGTGACCCCGATGCAGATGGCCGGCGCCTATGCGGTATTTGCCAACGGCGGCTACAAGATTTCGCCTTACCTGATCGCCAAGGTCACCGATGCCAACGGCAAGGTGCTGTCGCAGGCCAACCCGGACAAGGCGGGCGACGAAAAGAACCGCGTCATCGACGAGCGCAACGCCTTCCTGATGGATTCGATGCTGAAGGACGTGGTGCGCTTCGGTACCGCCACCCGTGCCCTGTCGCTGAAGCGCCCGGACATCGCGGGCAAGACCGGTACCACCAACGATTCGATCGATGCATGGTTTGCCGGCTACCAGGCCAAGCTGGTGGGCATTGCCTGGATCGGCTTCGACCAGCCCAAGAACCTGGGCAACAAGGAAACCGGCGGCGGGCTGGCCCTGCCGATCTGGATCAGCTACATGGGCAAGGCGCTGAAGAATATTCCAATTGAGGAAAGGCCGATTCCGCAGGGCATCATTGCCCAGGATGGCGAGTACTACTATGCGGAGAATCCACCGGGCGTGGGCATCGACAGCCTGGAAGGCGCGACGCGCGGCACGCCGGCGGAGGAGAAGCAGAAGGATGCGGTGAAAAACGAGCTGTTCTAAAACCGGCAGTGCAGTGTCTGACCCGCAGGGTCAGACACCAATACGCGGCTGCCACAGGCCTGGTGCCTGACCCTGCGGGTCAGGCACCGGTTTACCGGTTTCAGGGCGCCACCACCACCGGCGCCCCACCCTGCTCCGTCACAATCTCCGACAGCGCCGCATACAACTCCGTACCACGGCGCGTATCCACCCACTTGCCCTCCACCTGGCGATAGTGGAAGCCGCCCGACCTCGCCGCGACCCACAGCTCCTGCATCGGCGCCTGCGAGTTGATGATCACCTTCGATCCGTTCCCCACGAACTCTATCTCCAGCACGTTCCCGCTGCGGCTGCACTCCACGTCCACCATATCCTGCTCGCACAGGCGGTCCAGCGAAGCCTCGATCGCATCCAGGGTCGCTTCGGCCAGGTCCAAAAATTCCGATTCGGTCATGCTACACTCCAAGATTCCTATCAAGCCCCTATTTTAATCGTGAAGTCCCCAATCGCACTTGCTGTCCTTACAATGGCAGCCCTGCTGGCCGGATGCGGCCAAACCGGCCCCCTCTACATGCCTAAGCGACCCGCCAAGCCCGCCACCGAGGCGAAACCGGGCGTGGCGCCACCGGCGGCTCCGGTTCCGTCCACACCACCAGCATCCCAACAGTAAGCTTATGTCCCACTTCGAATACCAGAACGGCGTGCTGCACGCCGAAAGCATTGCGCTCGACGCCATCGCGGAAAGCTACGGCACCCCGGCCTACGTCTACTCCAAGTCCCAGCTGACCGAAAACTTCGACTCCTACGCCAATGCCTGCGCCGGCCGCGATGCGCTGGTGTGCTATGCGATGAAGGCGAACTCCAACCTGGCCATCCTCGACCTGCTGGCCCGCCGCGGCGCAGGTTTCGACATTGTGTCGGGCGGCGAACTGCTGCGCGTGATCGCCGCCGGCGGCGACCCGAAGAAAGTGATCTTCTCCGGCGTCGGCAAGAGCGTGGAAGAAATGCGCCTGGCGCTCGAACACGACATCCTGTGCTTCAACGTCGAATCGATCCCGGAACTGCACCGACTGAACGAAGTGGCCGGCAACATGGGCAAGAAAGCGCGCATCTCGCTGCGCGTGAACCCGAACGTGGACGCCAAGACCCACCCCTACATCGCCACCGGCCTGAAAGCCAACAAGTTCGGCGTGGCCTTCGACGACGCGTTGGAAACCTACCGCACCGCCGCCAAGCTGCCGCACCTGGACGTCTCCGGCATCGACTGCCATATCGGCTCGCAGTTGCTGGACGACGCGCCGCTGCTGGAAGCGCTAGACAAGCTCATTGAACTGATCGACGCGCTGGGCGCGGAAGGCATCCACCTGCACCACCTGGATATCGGCGGCGGCCTGGGCATCGACTACGGCGACGGCGCACCGGTGCCTGTCGGCGACTACCTGGCGCGCCTGTTCAAGCGCATCGATGCCTGGCGCACCGAGAAGCATGGTGGGGCACCGATCAAGGTGATCTTCGAGCCGGGCCGCTCCATCGTCGGCAACGCCGGCGTGCTGCTGACCCGCGTGGAATTCATCAAGCACGGCGAAGAGAAGAACTTCTGCATCGTCGACGCAGCCATGAACGATATGGCCCGCCCGGCGATGTACCAGGCATGGATGGATATGCAACCGGTGGTGCGCAACGACGCCGCAGCCGCCATGTTCGACGTGGTCGGCCCGATCTGCGAGTCCGGCGACTGGCTGGCCCGCGACCGCGAGCTGAACGTCGATGCCGGCGACCTGCTGGTGATGAAGACCGCCGGTGCCTACGGCATGACCATGGCTTCCAACTACAACACCCGCGGCCGCGCCGTGGAGCTGATCGTTGACGGCGACAAGGTCCACGTTGTGCGCCAGCGCGAAAATCCAGCCGACCTGTTCGCGCTGGAGTCGGTTATCCGATAAAGCAAAACCAACCCCGCCATCCGCAAGATCATCGGGGGTCTGACCCTTGGGTCAGACCCGGGTTGCCGGTTTACCAGTGCGCGCCCACCAGGCGCGCATCCCAAGCAGCACAATCACGATCAGCCCAAACAGGATCGGCTTGTTGAAGTCGTGCTTGCCCGCCCGCATCCACCAGAAATGCAGGATGCCCAACGGCGCAATCACATACACCAGCTTGTGCAGCAGTTGCCAGCGCTTGCCGCCCAGGCGCCGCACCATGCCGTTGGTGCTTGTCACGGCCAGCGGCACCAGCAGCACGAAGGCAGTGAAGCCGACAGTGATGAAGGGCCGTTTGGCGACATCTTTCAACATCTCCTGCACGTCGAAGAAATGATCGAACCAGAGGAAAGTGGTGAAGTGCAGCAGCGCGTAGAAGAACGCATACAGCCCCATCATGCGGCGCAACTTGAGCAGCCAGTTCCAGCCCGACAAACGGCGCAGCGGCGTGACAGCCAGCGTGATGCACAGGAAGTACAAGGTCCACGAACCCGTATTGCGCGTGATGTACTGCAGCGGTTCGACCAGTTGGTCCGTCGCCACCAGATATACCAGGGCGAAGAACGGCACCAGCGCCAGCACAAAGGCGATGCTCTTGATTGCCGTTAGCTGGCGCGGTATGGGAGTAAAGGCCATCAGTAGTACTTCTTTAAATCCATGCCGGTGTACAGGGACGCCACTTCCGGGTAGCCGTTGAACATCAGCGTCTTGCGCTTTTTGGTGAAGAAGCCGTCTTCACCGATGCGGCGCTCGGATGCCTGCGACCAGCGCGGGTGGTCAACTTCCGGGTTCACGTTCGAATAAAAGCCGTACTCATTGGGCGCCGATTTGTTCCATGAGGTGCGCGGCATGTCGCGCACGAAACGGATCTTGACGATCGACTTGGCCGATTTGAAGCCGTACTTCCATGGCACCACCATGCGCACGGGCGCGCCGTTCTGGTTCGGCAGCACGTCGCCGTACATACCCACCGTGAGCAGCGCCAGCGGATGGTTCGCCTCGTCAATGCGCAGGCCTTCCACATAGGGCCAGTCCAGCACACGGCTGCGCACGCCCGGCATTTGCTGGTGATCGGCCAGGGTGATGAATTCGACGAACTTGGCATTGCCGCTCGGCTCGACCTTCCTGATCAATTCGGAGAAAGAATAGCCAATCCACGGAATCACCATCGACCAGCCTTCGACGCATCGCAGCCGGTAGATGCGCTCCTCCAGCGGCGCCAGCTTGAGCAGGCTGTCGATGTCGAGGGTCATGGGCTTTTTGACTTCGCCTTCGATCTGCACCGTCCACGGGCGGGTGCGCAGCGTATGCGCGTTCTCGGCAGGATCGGACTTGTCGGTGCCGAATTCGTAGAAGTTGTTGTAGCTGGTGGCGTCCTTGCGCGAGGTCTGCTTTTCCATCACGGCGTAAGCAGGATTCAGCTTGGACGGGAGATTGGCCGCCTGCACCAGTTCCGGGCCAAGAATGGCGCCGGCAGCGGCCAACTTGATGAACTTGCGGCGCGATTCGAATACTTCGCGCGGCGTGATTTCGGAAGGGAGAATCAACATGGCCGGCTCCAACTGGTGCAAGGTAATAGCTAAACCTTACACCAGTTTGCTGAAGCCGATATTAAAGCTTGCCGTAGGAATGCAGGCCGGAGAGGAACATGTTCACGCCCAGGAAGGCGAAGGTGGTGACCAGCAGGCCGACCAGGGCCCACCATGCGGCAGGGCGGCCGCGCAGGCCCGACATCAGGCGCATGTGCAGCCAGGCTGCGTAGTTCAGCCAGACGATCAGGGCCCAGGTTTCCTTCGGGTCCCAGGACCAGTAGCCGCCCCAGGCTTCCGCCGCCCACAGGGCGCCGAGGATGGTGGCGATGGTGAAGAAGGCAAAGCCGATCGAGATGGCCTTGTACATCACATCGTCCAGCACTTCGAGCGACGGCAGGCGGTCTTCCAGCATGCCGTGCGACTTCAGCAGGTAGGCTGACGCCACCATGGCCGCCAGGGCGAAGGTACCGTAGCCGATGAAGTTGGCCGGCACGTGGATCTTCATCCACCAGCTTTGCAGGGCCGGCACCAGCGGCTGGATCTCCGAAGCGCCGCGCGCCACGGTGTACCACAGCAGAAAGCCGACAGCGGCCGAAATCACCAGCAGCACAAAGGGGCCCAGGGCGCGGGTCTTGTAGTGTTCTTCGTAGTACAGGTAGAACATCGCGGTGATCAGCGAGAACAGGATGAACACTTCGTACAGGTTCGAGATCGGGATGTGGCCGACGTCGGTGCCGATCAGGTAGGACTCGTACCAGCGCACCAGCATGCCGGTCACGCCCAGCACGATGCCGGCCCAGCACAGGCGCGAGCCAATCGCGCCGCCGAAATCCGAACGGGCCACCAGGCCGCCCCAGTAGAACAGGGTCGACAGGACGAACATGGTGCTCATCCACAGGATGGCCGACTGGCTCGACAGCATGTACTTGAGGAAGAAGCGCTTGTCCGCCGCCGCCAGGTCGCCGCTGTACAGGCTGACAGCCCACAGCGCCAGTGCAAACGACAGCGGCATCAGCCAGCGCAGCGGCTTCCAGTACCAGCCCAGCGCGGCAAACACCGGGGCCGAGGCCAGCAGGATAGCCTTTTCATAAATGTCCATGTAGGCGCCGAAACGGTTGAAGGCGTACAGCGCCCCCGCGCACAGCACCACGGCAAACAGCCAGTCGAACGCGTTCAGGCGCTTGAAATAGCCGGGCTGCTGGGTATAAGTTTGTGTTGCTTCCATTTGCAATTCTCCAAAAACCTGGCAACAGCTTACGCCGATTGCGGCAGTTTTTCCTTGAGTTCCTTAAATTCCTTTTCGAAGTCCAGCGTCTTGCGCTGGGTGCTCATCGCCATCAGGGCTTCCGCACCATCTTCGCCGTCCTTGATCCACACCCATACACGGCGCTCGCGGATGTAGAACATGGCAAATACGCCCAGCACCAGCAGAAGGCAGCCAATGTACACGATAGTCTTGCCCGGCGAACGCGTCACCTGGAATACCGATGCTTTGATTTGGGTGAACTCATCCAGCTGCAGATAGACAGGGGCGCCGTAGAAGAAGCTGTCCGACAGCGCGTTGGTGGCCAGTTGCAGGAAGCGGCCGTGGGCCTCGTCCATTGCGGCGGCCGGCTTGCCGTCCTGGGCACGGGCGGCTTGCCACAGTTCCCACATCGAACCGTTCAGAATTTTCAGGAAGATCTCGGCGGCCTTGGTCTGCTCGGCCTGCGGCACTTTCTCCAGGAAACGGCTGATGGCGAAGAAGCCGGCGCCATTGGTATCGCCGGCAAAGATTTCCAGGCCTTTCAGGGCGGAGGCTTCCAGCTGGCCGCGCAGGGTATCGCCGGCCTTCGATTGCGGCATGGCGTGCGCCGCGTAGCTGGCAGCGGCTTTCTGGCGCAAGGCCGGGTCCTGCAGGGCGGCGCGCAGGCGCATCCACTCGCGCACGCTGTGCTCGTCGTCGGCCGGAATGCGCAGGTAGCTGAACGGGTCGGACGGGTTGGCGCGCACGCCGGCCAGGAACACCGTATCGCCTTCGATGGTCACCGGCTGCATATAGTTCTGGTATTCGCGCGCCTGGCCGGTCTTGTCGCGCAGCTTGTACTGCACCGACGGGCCGACGTTCTTCAAGTCCTTGTTGTGGGCCGTCTTGGCGGCCGAGCCCAGTTGCTTGCCCAGGCTGCGCGAGAAGGATTCATTCAGGCTTTCGCCCTTGGTGACGGCGCGCGCATCCTGGCCGCTGATGTTTTCCACATTGAAGGGGCGGAAATCGCTCCACTCCACGGTGTATTCATCGTTCAGCTTGGTGGTGCCGTTGACTTCGCCTTCCAGGCCGAAGGTGGTGGTAGCGGTGCCCTTCATCGGGTGGCCGAGCAGCTTCAGCTTGCTGCCGCCGTCTTCAAACGACGACTGGTAGATCGCCACGCCTTCGAAGATCAGCGGCTTGTTGACTTCGACCACGGCATCGACGGTCTTGCCGCTGTCGTTGGAGCGCACGGTGACGTGGCTGGCAAACAGCTTCGGCATGCCGGTACTGTAGAAGTCGATATCGAATTTCTTGAGCTGGATGGTGAACGGCAGTTCCTGGATCAGCACGCCGTCCGGGCGCGCCAGGATGGCCGTGTTGCCGGCCGTGCCTTCCGGCAGGGCGATATTGCCGCGGTAGGTCGGGTTGTGCACGCCAAGGCGATGCTGGGCCGGGATGTCGGCAATCAGGCCGGTGCCGCCGAAGGCGGTCTTCCCCAGCACCCACTGCTGGAAGCGGATCGGCAGGTCGGAGTCGAGCATGCCGCCGATCAGGATGACGACGATGGCGCTGTGGGCAAAGATGTAGCCGAACTTGTTGCCGGCGCCGCGCTTGGCCGAGACCAGGATGGCACCGTCTTTCTCAATGACCTTGGTGCCGTAGCCGGCATGGCCCAGGCGCTGGGCAGTCTGGCCGGCGAGCTGCTCGCGCGACAGCGGCGACTGCCAGTGCGTCTTGTGATGGAAATTGTTGAGCGAAGCTTCGCGTACCTTCTCGCGCCAGCTACGCATATCCTTCAGCATCTTCGGCGTATTGTGGACGATACACAGCGTGGTCGACACCACCAGCAAGCCGCACATGGACACGAACCACCACGACGAGTAGATCGCGTACAGCCCCAGCTTGTTGAAGACTTCGAACCAGAACGGGCCAAACTGGTTGATGTAGTTCGGCATTGGCTGGCTTTGCTGCACGATGGTGCCGATGATCGCCGCGAAGATGATCACTACAAACAGCGCGATCGCAAACCGCATCGAGGACAGCAGCTCGACCGTCTCGGCCAGTGGCCCGCGCCGGTTGCGAAGCTGGATTCCGGAGGTACTTGGGGTGTCGCTCATTGCAGCTCAGGGAAAAGTCAGGAGAATAACAAAAAAAGGGCAGCCTGCTTGCGCGGCCACCCTTTTTTCATGTCCAGAACCGCCCTGCATCGGGCGGCGCATTGCAATTACTTCAAGCCGGCCATGTAGTCGGCAACCGCTTCGATTTCCTTGTCGGACATGCGGTAAGCGATGGTCTGCATTTCAGGGCTGGACTTGCGGGTGCCGGCCTTGAAGGCTTTCAGGGTGGCAGCGGTGTAGTCCTGGTGCTGGCCGCCTACGCGTGGGTACATGGCTGGCATGCCGCCGCCGGCAGGGCCGTGACAGGATGCGCAGGCCGGGACGCGGTTTTCAGCGATGCCGCCGCGGTAGATCTTCTTGCCCAGTTCAACGGTGTCCTTGTTCTTGGCCGCGCCGGCCTTGCTTGGCTCGGTGGCCAGATAGGCAGCCACGTTCTTCTTCTCTTCGTCGGTCAGTGCCTTGGCAAAGGCAGTCATCACGGTGCCTGGACGGGCATCGCCGCTGAAGGCCACCAGTTGCTTGTAGACGTAGGCTTCGCCCTGGCCGCCCAGCTTGGGATTGACGGTGATGGTCGATGCACCCTTGGCGCCGTGGCAGGAAACGCAGGCAGGAATGCCGCGTGCGTTGTCACCTTCAGCGTACAGCGTCGCGCCTTTGGCTGGATCAACCTTGGCTGCTGCCGGGGCATGCGCTTCATTAGCGGAGGCCACGCCGGAAACAGCCAGCATTGCGACGAACAAGGATTTTACAAATGGCGAAAACGCACGATTCATTCAGACACCTTGGGACAGAAGTAAATAATGAGTAGTATAAGAATTGGGCAATATAGCATGGCAACAATTCGTAACCCCTTATTGTACAATAGCTTTCCTGCATTTTTGCCCTCTTTTTGTTGCTTTCCCCATGTCCAAACTCTGGCAAGCCCGCTTTTTCACAACCGTTAACCATCTGCGCGACCTGCCGCGCACGACGGTGCCAGAGATCGCCTTTGCGGGCCGTTCCAATGCTGGCAAATCGACCGCGATCAATATCCTGTGCAACCAGAAAGGGCTGGCATTCGCCTCCAAAACCCCGGGCCGCACCCAGCACATCAACTTCTTCTCGATCGGTGGCGCCCACGTCGCGATGCACCGCCACGACCCGATCAACATGGACGAACTGCAGTGCCTGATCGCCGACTTGCCGGGTTACGGCTATGCGGAAGTATCGGGAGACGCCAAGAACCACTGGCAGCGCCTGCTGGGCGACTACGTGCAGCGCCGCGATCAGCTGGCCGCCCTGGTGCTCATGATGGATGCGCGCCGTCCATTTACCGACCTCGACGTGCAAATGATCGAATGGTTCGCCCCAACCGGCAAGCCGATCCACTGCATCCTGACCAAGGCCGACAAGCTCAACCGCAATGAATCCATCAACGTGCTGCGCCAGGCCAAGGCCAAGCTCGACAGCTACGTCGATGAAGACGGCGAAGGCTTCCCCTTCACCGTGCAACTGTTTTCCGCGCTGAAGCGCCTCGGCATCGAGGAAGCGACGGCCAAGATCGAAGAACTGGCCGGCCTCGCCGACGGCGACCAAGCGCCCACTCCTGATGAAAGCGAAGAATGATCACTCCTGATTTTCCAGCCATCCGCATGCGCCGCATGCGCCGCGCCCCGTTCTCGCGCGCCCTGATGCGCGAGAACACCGTCACCGTGGACGACCTGATCTACCCGGTCTTCGTGGTGGAAGGCGCCAACCGCCGCGAAGCAGTCACCACCATGCCGGGCGTGGACCGCATCTCGATCGACAACCTGCTGAAAGTGGCCGAGGAATGCGTCAAGCTGGGCATTCCGGTGCTGTCGCTGTTCCCGAACATCGACCCATCGCTGAAAACCAATGACGGCGTGGAAGCCACCAATCCCGAAGGCCTGATCCCGCGCGCCGTGCGCGAGCTGAAGAAAAACTTCCCCGAGCTGGGCATCATGACCGATGTGGCGCTGGACCCGTACACCAGCCACGGCCAGGACGGCACCGTCGACGAAAAAGGCTCGATCCTGAACGACGAAACCACCGAGATGCTGGTGCGCCAGGCGCTGTGCCAGGCCGAAGCCGGCGTCGATATCGTCGGCCCGTCCGACATGATGGACGGTCGCATCGGCGTGATGCGCAAGGCGCTGGAAGACAAAGGCCTGATCCACACCCGCATCATGGCTTACTCGGCGAAATACGCCTCCGCCTTCTACGGCCCGTTCCGCGATGCGGTCGGTTCGGCAGCGGCGCTGGGCAAGGCCGACAAGTTCACCTATCAGATGGATCCGGCCAATACCGACGAAGCCTTGCGCGAAGTGGCGCTGGACATCGCCGAAGGCGCGGACATGGTGATGGTCAAGCCAGGCATGCCCTACCTGGACATCGTGCGCCGCGTGAAGGATGAATTCAAGGTGCCGACCTACGCCTACCAGGTGTCGGGCGAATACGCCATGCTGAAGGCCGCCGCGCTGAACGGCTGGCTCGATCACGACAAGGTGATGATGGAATCGATGATGGCCTTCAAGCGCGCCGGCGCCGACGGCGTCCTCACCTACTTCGCCCTCGACATCGCCCGCAAGCTGAAAGGCTAAACCCGGCAAACCTGGGTCTGACCCTTGGGTCAGACCCAGGTTTGCCGGTTCAGGCGTTCAAGCCTTTGACGTGGTGTACGCCTTCCTGGCGGTCCTGCAGGAATTGCGGCATCAAAGAACCGACGATCATGCCGACGAAGGCGGCAGCCAATCCGGCCAACTGGCCTGGGAATTTCGCGGCCAATTCTTCGCCGCCGATCTGCGGGAAGAATACCAGCCAGGTCCCGATGCCGAATGCCAGCGAAAGGATCGCGCCCTGCGTGGTGGCGCGCTTCCAGTACAGGCCCATCAGCAGCGGCACGAAGGCGCCGACCAGAGTAACCTGGTATGCGCTCGACACCAGTTCATAAATCGAAGTACCCTTCATCGCCACCGCGTACAACAGCACGGAACCGGCAAACACCACAATCGTGGCACGCATTGCGAACAGTTGCTGCTTGTCGCCCATACCTGGACGCAGGTTCTTCAGGATGTTTTCCACGAAGCTGGTGGACGGCGCCAGCAGCGTTGCCGACGAAGTCGACTTGATCGCCGACAGCAGCGCGCCGAAGAACAGGATCTGCATCACCAGCGGCATCTTGGTCAACACGAAGGTCGGGAGCAGGCGCTGGTAATCGTTCTTGGCCATCTCCAGGCCGTGATCGCCCAGCACGATAATGGCGCAGGAGACAATGAACATCGGCACCGCCGCGAACAGGATGTAGCTGGCCCCGCCAATGATGGCGCCGGTACGCGCAGTCGGCGCATTCTTGGCCGACATCACGCGCTGGAACACGTCCTGTTGCGGAATCGAGCCCAGCATCATCGTCACGGCCGAACCGACGAAGAAGGCGATGTCGGTGAATTGCGCGGGAGGCAGGAAGTTGCCCAGGTCCTTGCTGGCTACCATGTCGACCACCTTGCCGGCGCCGCCCGCCAGGTCGGCGGAGAAGAAGGCGATCACGGACAGGCCCACCACCAGAACGATCATCTGGATAAAGTCAGTCCAGGCCACCGCCAGGAAGCCGCCGATCACCACATAGATCAGCACCGCCAGGGTGCCGACAATCATGCCGGCGGTTTCCGACATGGCGCCGTTGGTCAGCACGGAGAATACCAGGCCAAGGGCGGTGATCTGTGCCGCCACCCAGCCCAGGTAGGAAATGATGATGGCCACCGAGCAGAACACCTCGATGCCCTTGCCAAAGCGCTGGCGGTAGAAGTCGCCGATGGTCAGCAGGTTGAGCTTGTACAGGCGGGCCGCGAAGAACATGCCGACCAGGATCAGGCAGGTACCCGCGCCGAACGGGTCTTCCACAATGGCGTTCAGGCCGCCCTGCACGAACTTGGCAGGAATGCCCATCACGGTTTCCGCGCCAAACCAGGTCGCGAAAGTTGTCGTCACCACCATGATCAGTGGCAGGCTGCGGCCGGCCACCGCGAAGTCGGTCGTATTCTTGATGCGGGTACCGGCCCACACGCCAAGGCCAAGCGTGCCCAGCAGGTACAGCACAACAAAGGAAATCAGGGTGATGTTCATCGCGGCGAAAACTCCGGCTCCAAGCGGCAAATTTCGCGATTATAGCGGCAGGATGCAGACAGGATTCATGAATTTTTGTTGGGGGGTGCGGTAAACCCAACAAACTACGCAGCGGCGGCCTTTCGCTTC
Source organism: Pseudoduganella sp. R-34 (assembly GCF_049904655.1). Lineage (NCBI taxonomy): Bacteria > Pseudomonadati > Pseudomonadota > Betaproteobacteria > Burkholderiales > Oxalobacteraceae > Pseudoduganella > Pseudoduganella sp. R-34. The sequence goes on along the minus strand of NZ_CP184572.1, from coordinate 883,324 downwards.
AATTTCTTTTATAGTAATCCGGGAAGAATTCCTTCATCAGGAATGCTCTCAGTATCGGCTCATCCTCCTTGCGCCCACTCAGTGGGATGTCGCGGCCCAGCCGAGGTGATTCCCACATGAAGTCACCAGGTTTCTCCCTACGGATCATTTCGATCATAGTCGTGATGATGGCCGTTTCGATATCTTTTTCCGTACCCAGTTCCACGCGTACCTGGCGCAACCACTTCTTGTTGCGACTTGGACTGAAGCCACGGAACTTAATTATGGCCTCGCTAAAGGATTTGCCGGTAACTTCGAATATGCCGCCAGTGTCATTCATAGCGGAGCCGTCCGCGTTGCGGCCTTGCGCCCCCATAATGTTAGCCATGGCGCGCTGCTTGGCTGCGGCAGCTGGATCTTCCTCCTGTGCCGGTTGTTGCGAGTCACCTTGGCGCGCACGGCGGCGCTGCTCGATCAGGGCAGCCATGTCCGGCACCGTATCCGGCACCGGCGTCAGCTTGGCCTGCTCGGGCGGCACAATCTTCTCCTGCGGCTTGATGACTTCGGTGATCGCATTCTTGTTTGGCGGCAGGTAGGCACGCGACGAGCGCGGCGTTTCCTTGGATGGCTTTGCCTTCGGCTGCGATTTCGGTTTTGGCTGGGGCGCCGGCTTGCCCGGGGTTATATAGACCATTTCACCGGCCTTGGAAGGCGGCGTAATGTCGATCTTTTCCTTGGGCTTGATGAAATAGATGAGTACGACCAGCAAGTGCAGGCCGATGGTGAAGGCAATACCCCAGCGGTTAGGCTTGCTCGCACCATATTCGAGTACCTTGTCCTGCGGCCATGGCTGGCCGCAGGTCGGGCAGGTATGCCCGTCGTGGGCCGCAAGTTCGGCGTGGGAATGGGTGTACTGGTGCAAGATATTGGCTTTTAACTGACGATGCTGGGGTGGAAGCTTACCGACTTTCGCCCTTGACGAATGTTACAGGTTGTAAGCGCCGCCCCGCATATTATCAGTGTTTGGCCGCTTTGACGGCCCTGAGCTCGACCGGTTGCACGGCTTCCGTTGCCGATCCATCATCCAGGTCCTGGTCCTTCATCGGACCGCTGCCGGAATATTTATCCAGGAACAGGTAAATCACCGGCGTGATATACAAAGTAATCACCTGGGAGAACAGCAGGCCCCCAATGACCGCCAAGCCCAGCGGCTGGCGCAGTTCGGCTCCGGCACCGAGGCCAAGCGCGATCGGCAAGGCGCCCATCAGGGCCGCCAGCGTGGTCATCATGATCGGGCGGAAGCGCAGGATGCAGGCCTCGCGGATCGCATCCATCGGCGCCTTGCCCTCCTCCCGCTGCGCCACCAGGGCGAAGTCGATCATCATGATGGCGTTCTTTTTCACGATACCGATCAGCATCAGGATACCGATGATGGCGATCATGGTCAGGTCCATCTTGAAGATCCACAAGGTCAGCAGCGCGCCCACAGCAGCAGACGGCAGGCCGGCCAGGATGGTCAGCGGGTGGATATAGCTTTCGTACAGCACGCCCAGCAGCACGTAGATCACGCCCAGCGCCGCCACGATCAGGATCAGCTGGCTGCTTTGGGAATCCTTGAACACGGCCGCATCGCCGCCATAGCTGGTGATGATCGAGGCCGGCAGGCCCATCTGCATGCCCATCTTTTCGATCTTGGCCGTGGCATTGCCCAGCGGGACATCGGGCGCCAGGTTGAAGGAAATCGTGATCGCCTGCAACTGGCCTTGGTGGTTGACCGAAGTTGGGCCCACCGTGCGCTCCACCGTGGCAAAGCTCGACAGCTGCACCAGCTGGCCGCTGCTGTTCCGCACCGACAGCTTGGTCAGCGAATCGTCGAACTGGCGGTCTTCGGTGGCCGCTTCCAGGATCACGAAATAGCTGGCGGCCGAGGAGTAGATGGTCGACACCTGGCGCTCGCCAAAAGCGAGGTACAGCGCGGTGCGCACATCGGCCAGCTTGACGCCCAGCATATTGGCCTTGTCGCGGTCGATCTTCAGTTGCGCCTGCAGGCCACGGTTCTGCGAATCGCTGGTCACGTCGCGGAAATCGGTATCGGCCCGCATCTGGTCCAGGAACTTGGCTGCCCAGTCGTTCAGCGCATCCGGACTGACCGATTGCAGCGTGTACTGGTAGCGGCTCTTCGAAGGACGGCCGCCCAGCTGCAGGTTTTGCACCGGGCTCAGGTAGACCTGGATGCCGGCAATCTTTTTCGTTTCCTTGCGCAGGCTATCCAGCACCTCGGTCATCTTCTTGCGTTCGCCGCGCGGCTTCAGCACGATGAACATGCGGCCGGTATTGCCGCCGCTGGTAAACGAAGTCACATCCTTGATGTTCGGGTTGGCCTGGATCGTGGCGGCGACCTTTTCCTGCAGCTGCAGCATGGCGGAGGTGGAGATGTCTTCCGACGCTTCGGTATTCACGCGAATCTGTCCCAGGTCCTCCTCAGGGAAGAAGCCTTTCGGGATCGCGATGTACAGCCAGGCGGTCAGCGCGAACGTGCCGACGGCGATGCCCAGCACCACAAAGCGGTGATGCAGGGCCAGGTCCAGCGTGCGCGCATAGGCGTCGCGCGTGGCATGGAAGGCGCGCTCGAAGTGGCGGCCAATGAAGGTATCGTCGCCCGAAGTCTCATGCGAGTCGGCCGGCATGAAGCGCGAGGCCAGCATCGGCACCAGGGTCAGCGACACGACTGCCGACACCAGTACGGACAGGCCGACCACTACGGCGAATTCATGGAACATCAATCCCATCACGCCCGGCATGAAGAAGATCGGGATGAACACCGCCACCAGCGAAATCGAAATCGACACGATGGTGAAGCCCATTTCCTTCGAACCAACGAGGGCTGCCTGCAAAGGCTTCTTGCCCAGTTCGATATGACGCACGATGTTTTCCAGCACCACGATCGCATCGTCGACCACCAGGCCCACTGCCAGCGTGATGCCGAGCAGGGACACGTTGTCCAGGCTGTAGCCCAGCGCGTACAGCAGCGACAAGGCACCCAGCAGCGAGATCGGCATGGTGACGGCCGGGATGAAGGTGGCCGCCAGGCGGCGCAGGAACAGGAAGATCACCAGCACCACCAGCACCACGGTCAGCGCGAGCGTCAGGTTCACATCGTGGATTGCCTCTCGGATCGACACCGAGCGGTCGTTGACCAGGTTGATCGAGACCGATTCCGGCAACTGGGCGCGGAAGCGCGGCAGCAGCTTGCGCACCGCATCGACCACTTGCACGGTGTTGGCATCGGGCTGGCGTTGTACCAGCAGCACGATGGCGCGCTCGCCGTTGTAACTACCGGCAGCCTTGATCGACTGGTAGCTGTCCTCCACCGTCGCCACTTCCTTCAGGCGCACCGGCTGGCCATTGCGCGTGGCGATGATCAGGTCGGCGAAATCGGCGGCGCGCATCAGCTGGGCATTGCCCTGGATGGTCAGGGTCTGGCTCGGGCCATCGATGGTGCCGAGCGGCGTGTTGGCGTTGGCAGCCTTGATGGCGGCCTGTAGCTCGTCGAGCGTCAGGTTGCGCGAGTTCATCAGGTCCGGCTTGGCGCGCACGCGCACGGCAAAGCGCTTCTGGCCGTTGACCGAGACCTGGGCCACGCCCGGCAGGGTGGACAGGTTGGGCGCCACCAGGTTTTCCGCGTAATCGTTGAGCTCGGACAGGCTCAGCGACGGCGAAGTCATGGTGGCGAACAGCACCGGCGCGTCGGCCGGGTTGACCTTGCGGTAGGACGGCAGGTCCGTCATCTCCTGCGGCAGCGAACGCTGGGCGCGCAGCAAAGCGGCCTGCACGTCGACAGCCGCTTCGTTGACGTTGATCGACGGGTCGAATTCCAGCGTCAGCGAGGTATTGCCAAGCGTGCTGGTGGAGGTGATCATCGACAGGCCGCCGATGGTCGAGAATTGTTTTTCCAGCGGCAGCGCAACCGACGAGGCCATGGTTTCCGGCGAGGCGCCCGGCAGGTCGGCGCTGACGTTGATGACCGGGGTGTTGTAGCTCGGCAGTGCGGCGACCGGGATGTGGGAATAGGCCAGCACGCCCGCCAGGATCAGGCTCAGCGAGAGCAGCACCACCATGACGGGGCGCCGGATACTCAGCTCGGAAAGGTTCATTCGGCTTTACCCTTCTTGTGTGCCTTGCCATTCTGCGCCACTGCCGGTTCGGCAATGCGGACTTTGCCGCCCGGTCGCAGGTTCTGCTTGCCTTCCACGATGATCTGCTCATCGCCATTCAGGCCGGTGACCGCGGCCAATGCGCCGAAGCCGTGGATGCGTTGGACGTTGACTACCTTGGCCGTCTGGTCAGGCGCAACCGTGTACACAAAAGTACCTTTGGTATTGGTAATAATAGCGTTCTGCGGCACCACCAGTGCATCTTTCAGGGTGGCGACCGTCAGCTTGGTGTTGACGTACTGGCCCGGCCACAGGCGGGTATCGGCATTGTCGAACACGGCCTTGACGCGGATCACACCGGCCACCGGATCGACGGTATTGTCGACAAAGCTGAGCTGGCCTTTGATCGGCTTGTCCGAATTGTTCTGGAACGCTTGCACCGCCACCTTGCCGGCGCGCTGCGCATCGAGCAAGGCCGCCAGGCTCGATTCCGGCACGGTGAAGGCAACGTTGATCGGGTTGAGCTGGGTCACCGTGGTCAGCGAAGTGCTGAGCTGCACCAGGCTACCCGGATAGACATTGATGGCGCCGACGCGGCCGGTCAGCGGCGAACGGATTTGCGTGAAGCTCTGGTCGACCTTGCTGGCGCGGGCGACGGCAATATCGGCTTCCAGCGTAGCGCGGCTCGAGTCCACCTGGCTCTTCAGCGTGTCGACTGCACTCTGCGCCAGGAAGTTCTGGGTGCGCAATTCCTGGGCGCGCTTGTACTGGCGTTCCAGGTCGGCCAGGGTGGCGCGGTCCTTGGCCACTTGCGCATCGGCTTTCTCGACGTTGGCCGCCTCGGTGCGGGCGTCGAGCGAGAACATCAGCTCGCCCTGCTTGACGAACTGGCCTTCCTTCACATGCACCTTGACGATGGTGCTGGTGGTTTGCGGGTGCAGGTCGACAGTCGAGATCGGGCTCACGGTGCCATTGGCCGACAACGCGACCGGCACGTCCTGGCGCAGCGGCACCACCACGTTGACCGTGGTCGGGCCCTGTTCGCCCTTGCCTTTGCCGCCAGCGGCGTTGCCTTGTCCATGCTCGGCGCCCTGCTCGGCCGGGGCCTTGCTCGCATACCAGGCGCCGCCGCCGATTGCCACGGCCAGGCCCACCACTACTGCCAGAGTTTTCTTCTTCATGAGAGGTCTAACTATTTTCCTGCATAAAATTCGGGGAACACGAGGGTGGCTTCCAGGCCGCCGCTCGCGTGGTTGGCCAGGGTCAGGCTGGCGCCGTGCTGTTCAGCGATATTGCGTGCAATCGTGAGGCCAAGGCCGGTGCCGCCGGACGAGCGGTTGCGCGACGATTCCAGACGGTAGAACGGCTCGAACACCTGGGCCAGCTGGCCGGCCGGGATGCCCGGGCCTTCATCGCGGATGCGTACGCGCGACGCGCCGGCCTCGCGCTCCACCGTCACGTGCGCGCGCTGGCCGTACTTGACCGCGTTGTCGATCAGGTTCACCAGGCAGCGGCGGATGTCGAGCGGACGGCCCATCAAATCCATGCCTGCGCGGCCTTTCAGGTCCACCTGCTGGCCGGCGTCGGTGGCGTCGGCGCACACGCTGTCGAGCAGGGCGTCGAGGTCGACGCGCTGCATGGCCTCGGTGGTATCCATGCTGCGTGCCAGGTCCAGGCCTTCCTTGACCATCTGTTGCATGGCCGACAGGTCTTCCAGCAGCTTGCCCTGCAGTTCCGGGTCCTGCACTTTTTCCAGGCGCAGGCGCATGCGGGTCAGAGGGGTCTGCAGGTCGTGCGTGATAGCGGCCAACATTTCCGTGCGCTGGGCGATGTGCTGGCGGATGCGCGCCTGCATGGCGTTGAAGGCGGCCGAGGCGGTGCGGATTTCCGTCGCGCCGCCCAGCTTGATCGGCGGGTGATTGATGTCGTGACCCAGGTTTTTGGCGGCGACGGCCAGATTCTTTAACGGACCCATCGTCATGCGGGCCACCAGGTAGGCCAGCACGGCAATGCTGAGGAGGAAGGGAACAAAAGCGGCATATTCATTTTTGCCTGTCGGCGCGGGCTGGCGCGGCGGCAGGATGGACAATTTCAGGTGCTGGCCGTCGGGCATGGTGACCGCCAGCGATTCGCAGGTGCCGCGCCAGGTGCCGGTGCCGGCGCCAAACACGGAGAAGGCCGTGTAGGCGGGCGTCGGGCGCTCGCAGGCATCTGGACGGTCCTGCAGGGATTGCAGGGTGTATTCCTTGCCGAGGCGGTTGGCCAGGGTGGCGCCGAATTCGCTCATTTCCGGACTGATGCCGGCCAAGTCGTCGAGGACCTCGAGCTTGATGGCGCCCATGCTGGCCACGCGCAGGTATTGGTTGCGCGATTCCGGCAGCACGACAACTGCGGTGGAAATGATCTGCTCGGCACGCTCGAGGGCAAAGAAGTCGCGGTAGCGCTGCAGGGTGCGCTGGCGTTCATTGACGGCGAGGTATTGGGTCAACGCGGCAGAGGCAAGGATGCCCAGCATCAGGACCAGGAAGACCCGGCCCGTCATGCCCCTGAAGAACGCTTTCATCAGTCAGGCTCCACGGCCACCGTACCGGCCAGCACATAGCCGCCATTGCGCACTGTCTTGATGATTTGCGGCAGGCGCGCATCTTCGCCCAGCTTCTGGCGCAGGCGGCTGATCTGGATGTCGATCGAACGGTCGAATGGATCGGCGTCGCGGCCCTGGGTCAGGTTCAGCAGCTGGTCGCGGTTGAGCACGCGGTTGGGGTGCTCGAGGAAGACCTTGAGCAGGCGGAATTCGGCGCCGGACAGCATGATGACCGTTCCCTGCGGATTGACCAGGTGGCGCGCGGTCAGGTCCAGCACCCAGTTGGAGAAGCGGATGCGGCTGGCTTTCTCGACGCCGCTGACGGCAGCATTGGCGCTGCGGCGCAACACGCTGCGGATGCGGGCCAGCAGTTCGCGCGGCTCGAATGGCTTGGGCAGGTAATCGTCTGCGCCCATTTCCAGGCCAAGGATGCGGTCCAGCGGCTCGCTGCGGGCAGTCAGCATGATGACCGGCAGGGTCGAGTGGGCGCGCAGCTTGCGGCACAGGGTCAGGCCGTCTTCACCCGGCAAGTTCAGGTCCAGCACGATCAGGTCGGGCTTGGTGTTGTCGAGCAGCTTCCACATGGCCGCGCCGTCGCCGGCGCCATGGGTGCGGTAACCGTTAGTTTCCAGATAGTCCTGCAACAGCGTGCGGATATCACGGTCGTCGTCGACGATGAGGATAGTGGCAGCATTTTCCATGCGTACAATTATCCCTTGCAACGCTGGCCAAGGGTAGACAGTTTGTATCGCCATGTTTAGATATTGCTTGTCGAAACATGGCGTTACAAAACTCTGGCAGCGCTGATCAGTCTTGAATGATGGTCCAGGTGCCGTTGCCAACAACCGGGATGTTCCAGACACCGCTCATCTGCTGCAGGCTATCGATCTTGCCGGCGAAGGACGGGCTTCCATCGCTATTGTTGACCGAATTGAAGTACAGCGTTCCGTCAGCATTGACCTTGCCGGTGATATTCAGCGCCACGGCGTCGCCGAAGCAGCCGCCGCTGATGTCGCCGTCCCAGTCAATGGCAACGGTGCACGTCCCGGCCACGTTCTGTCCGAACGCCGTGGTGCCGTCGATGCGCCCTTTCCAGTTGCCGATAAAGCGCAGCGGGGTATCGAACTTCCGCGCCAGCTTTTGCTTCGCATAACCCTCCAACACTTCGGTCTGGGTCACAGCACGACTGGCACCGGTAATCTTGTTGGTCCTGGTGATGTTGCTGACGCATTTGACGTCGGTGCCCAAGTCGGGTTCCCACCAACAGATGCGATCGGCAACTGTACGGAAATTGCCGTCTTCGTCAGTATGGTTACGACTTATCTTATGGGTCGTAAAGATTCCAGCCGGAACGGTCACCTGCTCGATCGCTAACACGCTGTCTTTGAATTCAATCGCGGTCTGTGTCGCAGGGTTAAGCGAACACTGGGCTTGGACGACACCTGAATATTGCCAGTTCATGCCGACTGCGACGGCATACGGCGCCACCGAATAAAGTGGCGGGTTCGTCGTCTCCGTGCATTCGCCATAGCTGACGCGCAGCGCACGCCCCAGGCTGTCCAGGTCCATTGAACTCATGCTCGAGGTAAAGACCGGGGAAACTGTCGCATTCGCATAATCGGAAAAGTAATTGACCGTTGCCGCGCCATCGCTTCCTACGCTACGAAAATACTTGGTGCTGTAGCTGTAACCCTCTTCGCCGGTGTTCTTGTCACGTGTCGTGGTTTCCCATGTGAAGTAGTCCCCCACGCTCGCCTTCGCCGCCACAAAAGTTTGAGGGGCCGCAGGCGGTGGTGCAGAGCTGTTCCCACCATCGGAGCCTCCACCACAACCGGCAAGCACGCCTGCCACCGCCAACACTGCCAAGCCACACTTACGCATCGATTCCCTTTGAGACAATTATTAAACGAAAAACCAACAATATTGCCATAATGCAATCAAAGACGCAACATCTGGATACAAAGTGCTTGCTCCGGGACACTTGTCCGAAACAGGAAAGCCGGAAGATGCTTCCATGTGCAGTGCGAGTGCACATAGGTGTGTGTTCAACTACGAAGGGATTTATCATGAAAACCTTGCATAAAGCATTCGTCATCGGCGCAGCTGTGTTCGGATTTGGCACGGCGGCTTTGCCGGCCATGGCGGAGGAGGCTCCGCAGCACCAATATGCGGCCACCAAATTCGATCCAGTCAAAATGCAGGAGCGTATGGATGCGCATGCCAAGCGCATGCACGATACGCTGAAGATCACGCCGGCCCAGGAAGGTGCATGGCAGGCTTATTTGTCGGCGCTGAAATCGAATATGCCGCAGCGCGGCCAGTTCGACCGCGCCGCTTTCAAGAATATGCCGGCGCCGGAGCGCATGGAAAAGCGGATCGAGATGGCGAAGGCCCATTTGAGCCGCATGGAAAGCAACCTGGCAGCAACCAAAACTTTCTATGCAGTATTGACGCCTGAACAGCAAAAGCTGTTCGATGAGAAGGCTCGACATTTCGGTCATGGCATGCACCGTCATGCCATGCGCAACCATCATTGATCCCTGGACTGGCAACAAAAGGGCGCCGGTCGGCGCCCTTTTTCGGCAAGACTTAGTCTTGGTTGATCACCCAAGTACCGCTGCCATGATTGGGCACGCTCCAAGTGCCGCTGATCTGCTGCAGACTATCGAACTTACCCGTGATCGTCTGACCTGCGACACCATTGCTGACCAGGTTGAGTGCCAGCGTTCCGTCCGGATTGACCTTGCCGACTAAATCGAATTCGAATCCACTGTCTGCGCAATTACCCTTGATCGTCCCATCCGGGAAGAACATCGCTGTACATTTGCCATAGGCGTCGCCCAGCAAGCGTCCAGCCCAGGAGCCGGTGAAACGCAGGGTCGAATCAACTTTGCGCCCCAATGCACGATTGGAGAATGCCTGCAACTCATAGGTGTCCGCATCGCTCGTCTTTTCGCCAGTCGCCCTCTTCGTTCGTGCCGTATTGGCGATGCATTTCACTTCCACGCCCAGCTCAGGTTCCCACCAGCAGGTGCGCTCTCGCACCGCCGTCCAGGTCGCGCTGTTCGAGGTGTGGTTCCGAGTTATTTTGAGCGCATTGAAGGTACCAGCAGGCACGGTCACCCGTTCCAGGGCACCGACCACATCCTTGAACTCAAGGGTTGATTGCTCAGGCTCGAAACCGCAATTGGTTTCATACACGCCAGCATGCTGCCAGTTCATCCCGGCCGCGATCGTCTTGAGCGCCACCATGTGATACGCTGGTTTGGTCGTAGAAACACAGGGGTAATCCCTGATACTCAGCAGGCGTCCCAAGCTGTCGTATTCTTCCGTTCTTGTTTTCGAGCTAGCCACCATTAGCTCGCTTTGCCCTGCTAGTGCCGACACGGCTTTGACGGTTGTCCCCCCATCCGTTGCAACCCCGCTGACCAACCGCGATTCATAAGTGGTCGAATCGTTTTGCCCTGAAACCTGCCACACCTGCTTGTACGAGTAATAGTCGCCCACCGTTGCAGCGGCTGCGACATACGTCTTTGGACCGGCAGGCAGCTGGGCACTCTCACCTGCATTGACACCACCACTCCTATCATCGCCACCACCACCACAGGCGGCCAGCAAGGCTGCCATCACCATCACGGCAAAACTACGAACATTCATGCGTTTCCTTCGATTAGCCATTACACCCAGCAAGATATATTGATTTTATCTTAATAAACACTCCAAAAAAAGGGCGCCTTTCGCGCCCTTGGACTAGTTCAGCTTTTGAAGTGATCGCAGGAATTTCTCGGTATTCTGGAAGCCAATGACCCGCGAATCCGGGATTTCCTGGCCCATTGCATTAAACATGATGATGCCCGGCGGGCCAAACAAAGTGAACCGCTGCAGCATCGCCTTGTCGGCCTCGTTGTTCTCCGTGACATCGACCTGCAGCAAAATCGTATTGGCCAGTTTCTGCTGGACCGCCGGGTCGATGAAGGTCAGCTTTTCCATTTCCTTGCACGACACGCACCAGTCGGCATAGAAATCCAGCAGCACGGTTTTGCCGCCGGTTTGCTCCAGCACGGCATCCAGGTCAGCGACCGTTTTGATGCGGGTAAATTGCAGGTGGCGATCGGCGCGTCCGGCCAGTCTTTCAATCGGGTGCAACGGATCGGCGCTGCCTGTCGCTAAGCCCGCGACCTGGATCAGCCCCAGTACCGCAAAGAAGAATGCGATAACTTTCGGCAGCCATTTGCCGCGTTCATGGGTCAGCAGGAAGAACGCATAGCCCACGCCCAGTATGGCCCAACCAATCATCTGCAGCTTGCCCGGCAAGACCGGCGACACCAGCCACAGGGCCATCGCCAGCATCAGCACGCCAAAGAAGCGTTTCACGGCCTGCATCCAGACACCCGCGCGCGGCACCAGGGCGCCGGCCGAAATACCGACCAGCAGCAACGGAATACTCATGCCAACAGCCATTGAGAACAGGGCGCTGCCGCCGATCACGACGTCGCGGGTCTGGCTGATGTAGACCAGCGCGCCAGCCAAGGGGGCCGCGACGCACGGGCCGACAATCAGGGCCGAGATGGCTCCCATCGCAAAGACGCCGGCCAGCTTGCCACCGGACTGGCGATTCGACGCGCCCGCCAGGCGCGATTGCATCGCCGCCGGGACTTGCAGGTCATACACGCCGAACATGGATAGCGCCATGCCGGCCATCCCAAGGCCGAAGAAGCCCAACACCCACGGGTTTTGCAAGGCGGCCGACAAACCCTGGCCAATCAGGCCCGCCGCCACGCCAAGCACGGTGTAGACGATGGCCATGCCGAGCGAGTAGCTGACCGACAGCACGAAGCCGCGGGAGCGATTGCCGGAAGATCCATCGCCAACGATGATCGAGGACAGGATCGGCACCATCGGCAACACGCAGGGCGTGAAGGACAGGCCCAGCCCAAGCAGGATAAACAGCGGCGCGATCACCAGCAGGCTGCCTCCTTTCAACGCCGATTCGATCTTGCCCATTTCGCTCTCGCTTCCCGCGGCGGCGACTGGCGCTGCCGGGGTCGTGGCGCCGGCAGCTGCAGGCATGTCCACGCCAGCTTGCGAAACTGCGACAGGCACGCTTTGCGCAACGCCTGCTGTGCCTTGTTTTGTTCCAATGCCGAATACGCTGCCGCCAGCCGGTGCGCTGCTGCCGCCGACCACCATCAGGCGCGCCGAGGATTCCATCGGCGAATAGCACAGGCCCTTTTCCGAGCAGCCCTGGCTGGTAGCCATCAGCGTGAATGGCCCGGGCGCCTCGACCGGGATCACGATCGTCACCTGGTGGCGATAGGTCTCCACGTTCTTGGCAAAGGTCTCGTCGTATTTCACCTTGCCCGGCGGGATTTGCGGCTCGCCCAACGTTGCGCCGTCGGCAACGAACTTGAAGCGCTCGCGGTACATGTAATAGCCGTCCGCGATCTCATACGTCACGGCGATGGCCTTGCCCTCCACCACTTTGGCGGAAAACTTGAATGCTACCTGGGGATCGAGGAATTCCTCGTCGGCCCGCGCCGCACCGGCAAACAGGAGAACAAAGAGCGAGAGCGCGGCGAACAGCCACGCCTGGAAGGAGGACGCTTGTCGGTGCATGGTCTTGAGCGGTGAATCGATCGGGCACGCCAATAGTACACCGGGCGGCTTAACGCTGCTTTAAGCTGTTACCAGCAGAAATAAAAAAAGCCGGGCAGTGCCCGGCTTTTCAATAAACCTGTCTGAGATTACTCAGCGGTTGGTGCCTCGTCAGCGGAGCTGACTTCTGGACGGTCCACCAGCTCAACGAAAGCCATTGGAGCGTTGTCGCCATGACGGAAACCCATTTTCAGGATGCGCAGGTAGCCGCCGTTGCGGTTTGCGTAGCGTGGGCCCAGTTCAGCGAACAGCTTCAGAACCATCTCGCGGTCGCGCAGACGGGAGAAAGCCAGGCGCTTGTTGGCCAGGGTGTCGGTCTTGCCCAGGGTCAGGATTGGTTCCACAACGCGACGCAGTTCCTTTGCCTTTGGCAGGGTGGTCTTGATCGCTTCGTGACGCAGCAGCGAAACAGTCATGTTGCGCAGCATTGCCAGACGGTGGGACGAGGTACGGTTCAGTTTACGGAGGCCGTGACGGTGACGCATGGTACTTCCTTTCGATAATGTTTAAATCCGAGATCTTCGATCGCCTTGGCAAGCCTCGGCGCGGTCCGGTTATGGTTTAAAGTTACTGCTAATTAGTTGGCAACAGGGCAGAACATCGCTGCGCGATGTCCAGCACTGTCACCAATTTGTTACTTACTTCTCCAGACCAGCCGGCGGCCAGTTCTCGAGTTTCATGCCCAAGGTCAGGCCGCGCGATGCCAGCACTTCCTTGATTTCGTTCAGCGACTTGCGGCCCAGGTTCGGGGTCTTCAGCAGCTCGTTTTCGGTACGCTGGATCAGGTCGCCGATGTAGTAGATGTTTTCTGCTTTCAGGCAGTTGGCCGAACGCACGGTCAGTTCCAGGTCGTCCACTGGACGCAGCAGGATCGGATCGACCATTGGAGCGCGCGATGGCGCTTCAGCGGTGGTTTCGGTGCCTTCCAGGGCAGCAAACACGTTCAGTTGGTCGACCAGCACGCGGGCCGATTGACGGATCGCTTCTTCCGGGGTGATCACGCCATTGGTTTCAATGTTGATGATCAGCTTGTCCAGGTCGGTACGCTGTTCCACACGTGCCGATTCGACAGCGTAGGAAACACGGCGCACTGGCGAGAACGAAGCGTCCAGGATGATGCGGCCGATGGTCTTGTTGGCGTCTTCCGACAGGCGACGCACGTTGCCAGGAACGTAGCCGCGGCCTTTTTCGACTTTGATCTGCATGTCCAGCTTGCCGCCAGCGGTCAGGTTGGCGATCACGTGGTCCGGGTTGATCAGTTCCACGTCGTGTGGCAAGTCGATGTCCGACGCCATCACTGGGCCTTCGCCTTCCTTCTTCAGGGTCAGGGTAACGGAGTCACGGTTGTGCACCTTGAACACGACGCCCTTCAGGTTCAGCAGCAGGTCCACCACGTCTTCCTGCACGCCGTCCAGCGAGGAGTACTCGTGAACGACACCGGCGATGGTGACTTCGGTCGGCGCAAAGCCGGTCATCGAAGACAGCAGCACGCGGCGCAGCGCGTTGCCCAGAGTGTGGCCGTAGCCGCGCTCGAACGGCTCCATCACGACTTTGGCGTGACCGTGGCCCAGGGCTTCAACATCGATAATACGTGGTTTCAACAAGCTATTTTGCATGTAAATGTCCTTTTCATTACCCTCGGCTCGTTACACCGATAAGGCTGATGGCATTAAATGGAAAAGGCGGGACCGCGTCCCGCCTTGGTACAGCACCCGAGATTAACGGGAATACAGTTCGACGATCAGCGATTCGTTGACGTCAGCAGCGATTTCGTTGCGCTCTGGCAGGGACTTGAAGGTACCTTCCATTTTCTTGGAGTCAACCGACACCCAAGCTGGCATGCCAACTTGTTCAGCCAGCGACAGGGCTTCAACGATACGGGTCTGCTTCTTCGACTTTTCGCGCACGGCGATCACGTCGCCGGTCTTCACGTTGTACGAAGGGATGTTCACCACGTTGCCGTTCACGGTGAAGGCTTTGTGGGACACCAGCTGACGCGCTTCAGCGCGGGTCGAGCCGAAGCCCATGCGGTAAGCAACGTTGTCCAGGCGGGATTCCAGCAGGGACAGCAGGGTTTCGCCGGTTGGGCCCTTGCGGCGCTCAGCTTCAGCGAAGTAGCGACGGAACTGGCGTTCCAGCACGCCGTACATACGCTTGACCTTCTGCTTTTCGCGCAGCTGGTTGCCGTAGTCGGAGGTGCGGGCGCCGGATTTCACGCCGTGCTGGCCTGGCTTGACGTCCAGTTTGCACTTGGAATCCAGGGAGCGGCGTGCGCTCTTCAGGAACAGGTCGGTGCCTTCACGGCGGGACAGTTTTGCTTTTGGTCCGATATAACGTGCCACGGTATTTTCCTTAATGATGTAAATGACGCCCCAGCCGCGTCGGGATGCGGTTAGGCGCTAGCCTGGCTCACTTTCAGCGCAGGCGGTGGCTCAACATTGCCAGTCCGGCCACGAAAAGCGGCGCGGAAAGGCAAAAATAGCCGGACAGTATAACCGTTTCCGGTTCACTGTTCCAGCGATTTTGACTTCTGAAAAACGGTGGCCGGTCCACACCAGACCGGCCATTGTCTTGCAGATATTAGATGCGACGACGCTTAGGAGGACGGCAGCCGTTGTGCGGCACTGGGGTCACGTCCTGGATCTCGGTGATCTTGATGCCCAGGTTGTTCAGTGCGCGAACAGCGGATTCGCGGCCAGGACCAGGGCCCTTGATGCGAACTTCCAGGTTCTTCACGCCGCATTCCTGCGCAACTTTACCAGCGGCTTCAGCAGCAACCTGCGCTGCGAACGGGGTCGACTTACGCGAACCCTTGAAGCCAGCACCACCGGAGGTCGCCCACGACAGAGCGTTGCCCTGGCGGTCGGTGATGGTGATGATGGTGTTGTTGAAGGAAGCGTGAACGTGTGCGATACCTTCAGCGACGTTCTTCTTGACTTTCTTGCGTACGCGAGCGGCTGCTGCGGAGCTTTGTTGCTTAGCCATAGTAGTTCCCTAGATTATTTCTTCAGCGATTGAGCGGCTTTGCGCGGGCCCTTGCGGGTACGTGCATTGGTGCGGGTGCGCTGACCGCGGACCGGCAGGCCCTTACGGTGACGCAGACCACGGTAGCAGCCCAGGTCCATCAGACGCTTGATGTTCATCGACAGTTCGCGACGCAGGTCGCCTTCGACGATGAACTTGCCGATTTCTTCACGCAGCTTTTCCAGCTCGCTGTCGTCCAGGTCCTTGACCTTCTTGTTGGTTGCAACGCCGGCTTGTGCGCAGATGAACTGCGAACGAGGACGGCCGATACCGTAGATCTCGGTCAGGCCGATAACGGTGTGCTTATGGTTTGGGATGTTAACCCCTGCAATACGTGCCATTCGTTATTCCCTCGAATTAACCTTGACGCTGCTTGTGACGAGCTTCCACGCAGATTACGCGGACCACGCCCTTGCGCTTGATGATCTTGCAGTTGCGGCAGATGCGCTTAACTGAAGCGTTAACTTTCATGATTGCACTCTCTTATGTTCGAAATTGCTTAATTAATTACTTTGTCCGGAACACAATACGGGCCCGGCTCAGGTCGTACGGCGTCAATTCAACCGTGACCTTGTCGCCAGGGAGAATGCGGATATAGTTCATCCGCATTTTACCCGAAATGTGGCCGAGTACCACGTGGCCGTTTTCCAGCTTTACTCGAAAAGTTGCATTGGGCAAGTTCTCCAGGATCTCGCCCTGCATCTGAATTACGTCGTCTTTTGCCATTTATCGTGTCGGAAGTCCGCCCTTGAAGTTAGCTTTGCGCAGCAGCGATTCATATTGCTGCGACATCACATAGTTTTGCACTTGAGCCATGAAGTCCATGGTCACAACTACAATAATCAACAGCGAAGTACCACCAAAATAGAACGACACCTTCCACTGGGCTTGCATGAATTCCGGCAGCAAGCACACGGCGGTGATGTACACGGCGCCCGCCAGGGTCAATCGCATCAGGATCTTGTCGATGTAACGGGCTGTCTGCTCACCGGGACGAATCCCTGGCACAAAGGCCCCGCTCTTCTTCAAGTTGTCCGCAGTTTCCTTGCTGTTGAACACCAGTGCGGTGTAGAAGAAGCAGAAGAAAATGATTGCCACGGCGTACAGCAGTGCATGGATTGGCTCACCAGGAGCCATCGACGCAGCCAGATCTTTCAGGAAGCGGACCACTGGGTTAGAGGTGTCCGCACCTTTCGAAAACCAGTCCACGATGGTAGCCGGGAACAAGATAATCGACGAAGCGAAGATCGGCGGAATCACGCCTGCCATGTTGAGCTTGAGCGGCAGGTGGCTGGTCTGCCCACCGTAGATCTTGTTACCGACCTGACGTTTGGCGTAGTTGACCAGGATCTTGCGCTGACCACGTTCGACGAACACCACCGCGTAGGTAACCGCAGCTACCAGGACCACGATGAGGATCCCCGAGAAAGCGTTGATCTGGTTGTTGCTGACCTGGGTGAACAAGCCACCCAGCGCATTTGGCAGACCAGCCGCGATACCGGCGAAGATGATGATCGAGATGCCGTTACCAAGGCCACGCTCGGTAATCTGCTCGCCCAACCACATCACGAACATGGTGCCGGTCAGCAGCGTCACCACGGTGACGAAGCGGAAGCCCATGCCAGGGTCGATCACCAGGCCAGGCTGGGCTTCCAGCGCGACCGCGATGCCGAACGCCTGGAACAAAGCCAGACCGACAGTTGCATAACGGGTGTACTGGGTAATCTTGCGACGGCCCGATTCACCTTCTTTTTTCAGCGCCTCCATGGTCGGCGACACGATCGACACCAGTTGCATGATGATCGAGGCCGAAATGTATGGAGTAATGCCCAGGGCAAAGATCGTGAAACGCGACAGCGCGCCACCGGAGAACATGTTGAACATGCCCAGGATGCCGTTCTGCTGCGATTCAAACAACCGTGCCAGCTCTACCGGGTTGACACCCGGAACAGGGATGTGTGCACCGATACGGTACACCACCAGAGCGCCCAGCAAAAACCACAGCCGGTTCCAAGGGAAGCCGGCGGCGGCGGATTTAGCAAGCTGTTGGTTCGTTGCCAATTTTCGCTCCGATTAAGCTAGCTGACTCAGGCTACCGAGCCGCCAGCTGCTTCGATGGCTGCTTTCGCGCCAGCGGTCACCTTCAGGCCTTTTACGGTCACTGCTTTGGTGATTTCGCCGGAAGCGATCACACGTACGTCGCGTGCCAGAACATTCAGCACACCGGCCTGTTTCAGCACCAGGATGTCGACTTCACCGACAGCCAGGGCGTTCAGGTCGGACAGACGCACTTCAGCCTTGAAAGTGGCATTCAGGGATTTGAAGCCACGCTTAGGCAGACGACGCTGCAGAGGCATTTGACCGCCTTCGAAGCCGACTTTGTGGAAGCCGCCCGAACGCGATTTCTGACCCTTGTGGCCGCGGCCTGCGGTTTTACCCAGGCCGGAGCCGATACCGCGGCCAACGCGGCGCTTAGCGTGCTTCGCGCCTTCTGCTGGTTGAATGGTATTCAGTTGCATTGTTTTCTCCAGTTCCTAAGGGTCGCTTAGGAAACGACTTTAACGAGGTAGGCGACCTTGTTGATCATGCCGCGCACAGCAGGAGTGTCCTGCAGTTCGCTGACAGAGTTCACACGACGCAGGCCCAGGCCACGCACGGTAGCGCGGTGGTCTTGACGGGTGCCGATCAGGCCCTTCACCAGTTTGACTTTGATAGTGCTCATTGAAGTGCTCCCTATTAACCCAGGATCTCTTCAACCGACTTGCCGCGCTTGGCAGCGATGTCAGCTGGAGTGCTCATTTTGGCCAGGCCGTCCAGGGTGGCGCGCACCAGGTTGTATGGGTTGTTCGAACCGGTGGATTTTGCCACCACGTCGGTCACGCCCATCACCTCGAAGATAGCGCGCATGGCGCCACCAGCGATCACGCCGGTACCTGGCTTGGCTGGCGACATCATCACTTTCGACGCGCCGTGGCGGCCGGTGACGGTGTGCTGCAGGGTGCCGTTCTTCAGAGGAACCTTGATCAGGTTGCGGCGGGCTTCTTCCATTGCCTTCTGCACACCGACCGGAACTTCCTTCGACTTGCCCTTGCCCATGCCGATGCGGCCATCGCCGTCACCAACCACGGTCAGCGCTGCGAAGCCCATGATGCGACCACCCTTGACCACTTTGGTCACGCGGTTGATCGCGATCATTTTTTCGCGCATGCCATCATCCGGCTTATCGGATGCCATTTTTGCTTGCATTTTTGCCATGATCGTACCCTTAGAACTTCAGGCCAGCTTCACGCGCGGCTTCAGCCAGCGCCTTGATGCGGCCGTGGTAACGGAAACCGGAGCGGTCGAAGGCGACTTCGGTGATGCCCGCTTTCAGTGCTTTTTCTGCGACACGCTTGCCAACCAGTGCGGCAGCGGCGGCGTTGCCACCCTTGCCAGACTTGCCAGCCAGCTCGGCGCGCACTTCCGCTTCCACGGTCGAGGCCGAAACCAGAACTTTGGCGTCCGGGCTGATCAGGTTCGCGTAAATGTGCAGGTTGGTGCGGTGGACCGACAGGCGGTTCACTTTCAGTTGCGCGATCTTGATGCGAGTTTGACGTCCGCGGCGCAGACGAGATTCTTTTTTGTCCATCGTCAGCCCCTAATTACTTCTTCTTGGTTTCTTTGAGCTTAACCACTTCGTCCACATAGCGGACACCCTTGCCTTTGTATGGCTCAGGGGAGCGGTAAGCACGCACTTCGGCGGCAACCTGGCCAACCTTTTGGCGATCAACGCCAGAGATGATGATCTCGGTTGGGGTCGGGGTTGCGCACTTCACACCGGCAGGCATGTCGTGAACGACCGGGTGCGAGAAGCCCAGGGACAGATTCAGCTTGTCGCCTTGAGCCTGGGCTTTGTAGCCCACGCCGACCAGGGACAGCTTCTTCTCGAAGCCCTTGGTAACGCCCACGACCATGTTGTTGACCAGGGCACGCAGGGTGCCGGACATGGCGTTCGATTCACGGCTGTCGTTCACCACGTCGAAGGACAGGGTGCCAGCGTTGTTTTCAACTTTTACCAGGCCGTTCAGGCTCTGGGTCAGGGTGCCCAGCGGGCCCTTGACGGTGATCGCTTGTGCGGAGATGGCAACTTCGGCGCCAGCAGGCACAACGATCGGCATTTTAGCTACACGAGACATTGTGTTACTCCTTAAGCCACGAAGCAGATGACTTCGCCACCAACACCGGTAGCGCGCGCCTTGCGATCGGTCATGACGCCTTTCGGGGTCGACACGATTGCCACGCCCAGGCCGTTCATCACGGTTGGGATCTCATCTTTGCCTTTGTAGATACGCAGGCCTGGACGCGAAACACGTTCCAGACGCTCGATCACAGGACGGCCTACATAATATTTCAAACCGATTTTCAGTTCCGACTTGCCCTCGTTGGTGGACACGGCGAAATCTTCAATGTAACCCTCGTCTTTCAGGACGTTGGCAATCGCAACTTTCACCTTCGACGATGGCATTGCCACGGAGGTCTTTTGCACGGTCTGTGCGTTGCGAATACGGGTCAGCATATCGGCGATAGGATCGCTCATACTCATTGCTTATTCTCCTATTACCAGCTGGCTTTGGTCATACCCGGGATTTCGCCGCGCATGGCGAATTCACGGAGCTTGATACGACCCAGGCCGAATTTACGGAAGGTGCCACGTGGGCGACCGGTGACCTGGCAGCGGTTGCGCTGACGGGTTGGAGCCGAGTTACGCGGCAGGGCCTGCAGTTTCAGGCGCGCTTCGTAACGCTCTTCTTCCGACTTGGTCTGGTCATCAATGATGGCCTTCAGAGCGGCGCGCTTGGCAGCAAACTTGGCTACCAGGTCAGCACGCTTCTGTTCACGGTTAATCAGTGCGAGTTTTGCCATGATCGTTTAGTTCCTGAACGGGAATTTAAAGGCGGCGAGCAGCGCTTTGGCTTCGTCGTCGGTCTTCGCGGTGGTGGTGATCGAAATGTTCATACCACGCAGTGCGTCGATCTTGTCGTACTCGATTTCCGGGAAGATGATCTGTTCTTTCACGCCGATGTTGTAGTTACCACGGCCATCGAAGGATTTGCCAGACACACCACGGAAGTCACGCACGCGCGGCAGGGCCACGGTGATCAGACGGTCCAGGAATTCGTACATGCGGGCGCCGCGCAGGGTCACCATGGTACCGATCGGGTAGCCTTCGCGGATCTTGAAACCTGCGATTGCCTTACGGGCCTTGGTCACGACTGGCTTCTGGCCGGCGATCTTGGTCAGGTCGCCAACAGCGTGCTCGATGATTTTCTTGTCAGCCACGGCTTCCGAGAGACCCATGTTCAGGGTGATCTTGGTCAGGCGCGGCACTTCCATCACGGAGGTGTAACCGAATTTACCGGTCAGCTCAGCGACGATCTTGTCTTTGTACAGTTGTTGCAGACGGGCCATTTCTGATTACCCTTTCACTACTTCGCCGTTCGACTTGAAGACGCGGACTTTTTTACCGTCCACTTCCTTGAAGCCTACGCGATCTGCCTTACCGGTCGCAGCGTTGAACAGGGCAACGTTGGACACGTGAATAGGCATGGTCTTGTCAACGATGCCACCTTGAACACCAGTCATCGGGTTCGGCTTAACGGCTTTTTTAGCCACGTTAACGCCGTCCACCACGACGTGCTCAGCGTCTACACGCTGGGTCACTACGCCGCGCTTGCCCTTGTCCTTACCAGTCAGGACGATGACTTCGTCGTTTTTGCGAATCTTATCCATTGTCTGACTCCTTACAGGACTTCCGGTGCCAGGGACACGATCTTCATGAACTTCTCAGTGCGCAGTTCACGCGTCACTGGGCCAAAGATACGGGTACCGATTGGTTCCAGCTTGTTGTTCAGCAGGACAGCGGCATTGCCGTCGAACTTAACCAGGGAACCATCCTGGCGACGCACACCCTTAGCGGTGCGCACAACCACGGCGTTATAAATTTCACCTTTTTTGACACGGCCGCGAGGCTGAGCCACCTTAACGGTGACCTTGATCACGTCGCCGATGCCAGCGTAACGGCGCTTGGAACCGCCCAACACCTTGATGCACATGACTTCCTTGGCACCGGTGTTGTCGGCTACTTCGAGCCGGCTTTCAGTTTGAATCATAGTTATCTCTTTCCCAACTTAAGCCGAAGAATCCACACAATGCGGACATCGGTCAGTCTTGGTCCCGCCAGCAAACACAATGTTTGCTGATTGGGTGCTTGATCTTCATACAAGTACTGACCGCTATCGCGTCTGCGGAGAGAAACTTTGCGGCGGATACATGGACGAAGCCCGCAAGTATCACATAAAACCTGCGGGCCTGCAAGAACTAATTAAATTGTGGCCGGGAACTCACGCTCCCGGCTTGCAACTTACTTAGACGATTTGTGCAGCTTGCACTACACGGGTCACCGTCCACGCCTTCGTTTTGGAGATCGGACGACCTTCCGTGATCTCTACCGTATCACCGGCTTTGACCTGGTTGGTCTCGTCGTGCGCGTGGTACTTGGCGCTACGAACGATGATCTTGCCATACAGAGGGTGCTTGACGTGACGTTCGATCAGAACGGTAACGGTCTTGTCCATCTTGTCGGACACGACTTTACCGATCAGAGTACGCTTCAGCTTAACTTGTTCGGTCATTTCGCTTCCTTCGAGTTCATTACCGTTTTCACGCGGGCGATGTCGCGGCGGACCTTCTTCAGCTGCGAGCTGTTGCCCAGCTGCTGGGTAGCAGCTTGCATACGCAGACCGAACTGCGCCTTCAGCAGGTCGTTCAGTTCTTTCTGCAGTGCAGCCTGGTCTTTGCCACGGAGTTCAGATGCTTTCATATTTCACTCCAATTATTGGCCAACCTGGCGCACCACGAAGGTGGTAGCCAGAGGCAGTTTAGCAGCAGCCAGACGGAACGCTTCGCGTGCCAGTTCTTCGCCAACGCCATCCATTTCGTACAGGACTTTGCCTGGACGGATTTCGGCAACGTAGTACTCCGGATTACCTTTACCGTTACCCATACGGACTTCGGCAGGCTTGTTGGAGATCGGCTTGTCTGGGAAAACACGGATCCAGATACGGCCACCACGCTTGATGTGGCGGGTCATTGCACGACGAGCGGACTCGATCTGGCGTGCAGTGATACGGCCACGAGCCACGGCCTTCAGGCCGAACTCACCGAACGACACGTTAGTGCCGGTGGAGTGCGAAATGCCGGTGTTGCGGCCTTTCTGCTCTTTACGATATTTCCTGCGGCTTGGTTGCAGCATGCTTATTCTCCTGCTTTGTCAGCTGCAGCCGGCTTGGCAGCGCGGCGGGCGGCTGGGGCTTTGGCGCCTGGAGCTGGACGGCGGCCAGCTGGCTTACCGTCGTCGCGGCGCGGGCCACGTGGCTTCTTCTCTTCAGCCGGGGTGTCGATGACTGGTGCTTCGCCGGTGGCGGAGCGGTCACCCTTGTACACCCACACCTTGACACCGATGATGCCGTAGGTGGTGGAGGCTTCGGAGGTACCGTAGTCGATGTCCGCCTTCAGGGTATGCAGAGGCACGCGGCCTTCGCGATACCATTCGGTACGGGCGATCTCGATGCCGTTCAGACGACCCGAGGACATGATCTTGATGCCCTGGGCGCCCAGGCGCATTGCGTTCTGCATGGCGCGCTTCATGGCGCGGCGGAACATAATACGCTTTTCCAGCTGCTGGGAGATCGAGTCAGCGATCAGCTGAGCGTCGATTTCCGGCTTACGGATTTCTTCGATGTTCACGTGCACTGGCACGCCCATGATCTTGGTCAGGGCGGACTTCAGGACTTCGATGTCCTCGCCCTTCTTGCCGATCACGACGCCAGGACGCGAGCTGTACACGGTGAAGCGTGCGTTCTTGGCAGGACGCTCAATCACGATGCGGCCCACGGAAGCGTTTTTCAGCTTCTTCTTCAGGAAAGCACGTGCCTTCAGGTCTTCGTTCAGCATCGAAGCGAAGTTACCGTTGGTTGCGTACCAGCGAGATGCCCAGTTACGGGTGACCGCCAGACGGAAACCGGTTGGATGAATTTTCTGACCCATCGCAGCTCCTTAGTTACCGACAGTCACGTAAATGTGACAGGATTGTTTCGAGATACGGTCGCCACGACCTTTAGCGCGTGCAGTGAAGCGCTTCAGGATTGGACCCTTTTCGACGTAGATCGTTTTCACGAACAGTTCGTCGATGTCGGCACCGTCGTTGTGCTCGGCGTTCGCAATTGCGGACTCCAGCACCTTCTTGACGATGAACGCGCCTTTTTTCGGGCTGAACTGCAGGATGTTCAGCGCGGCGTCAACCTTCTTGCCGCGGATCAGGTCAGCGATCAGGCGACCTTTTTGATCCGACAGGCGCACGCCTTTGAGGATAGCTTTAGTTTCCATTATTTCTTAGCCTTTTTGTCAGCAGCGTGGCCCTTGAAGGTACGGGTCAGCGCGAATTCGCCGAGCTTGTGACCAACCATGTTCTCGGAAACGTACACAGGCACGTGCACCTTGCCGTTGTGCACGGCAATGGTCAGACCGATGAAGTCAGGCATGATCGTCGAACGACGGGACCAGGTTTTGATTGGCTTCTTGTCCTTGGACGCTTGCGCGGCTTCGACTTTCTTCACCAGGTGGGCGTCGCAGAACGGCCCTTTTTTCAATGAACGAGTCATGGTTTATCCTTATTTCTTGCCGCGGCGAGAGACGATCATCGAAGAAGTACGCTTGTTCGAGCGAGTCTTCTTACCCTTGGTCTGCTGGCCCCATGGCGATACTGGGTGACGACCAGCTGCGGTACGGCCTTCACCACCACCGTGCGGGTGGTCGATCGGGTTCATCACCACACCGCGGACGGTTGGGCGAACACCGCGCCAGCGCATCGCACCAGCTTTACCGATCTTGCGCAGGCTGTGCTCAGCATTGCCGACTTCGCCGATGGTGGCGCGGCACTCGATGTGCACGCGGCGCACTTCGCCGGAGCGCAGGCGAACCTGGGCGTAGGTACCTTCACGGGCCATCAGGACCACAACAGCACCAGCGGTACGGGCCATCTGGGCGCCTTTACCTGGCAGCATTTCCACGCAGTGGATGTTGGTGCCGACTGGGATGTTGCGGATTGGCAGGCAGTTGCCGGCCTTGATCGGCGCTTCCGAACCGTTCAGCAGGGTGTCGCCTACAGCAACGCCTTTAGGGGCGATGATGTACTTGCGCTCGCCGTCGGCGTAGCACAGCAGGGCGATGTGTGCGGTACGGTTTGGATCGTATTCGATACGTTCCACTTTCGCAGGGATGCCGTCCTTGGTGCGCTTGAAGTCCACAACACGGTAGTGGTGCTTGTGGCCACCGCCGATGTGGCGGGTGGTGATGTGACCGTTGTTGTTACGGCCAGCAGTCTTGGACTTCTTCTCCAGCAGGGCGGCGAACGGACGGCCTTTGTACAGGTCGGCGTTCACAACCTTCACCATGCCGCGACGGCCTGGGGAGGTTGGCTTCATCTTAACGAGTGCCATTATTTAGCCTCCTCGGTGAAATTGATTTCCTGGCCTGGCTTCAGGCACACGAAAGCACGCTTGGTGTGGTTGCGGCGACCGATGAAACGGCCGGAACGCTTGACCTTACCTTCGCGGTTCACGGTCTGCACCGATTCCACTTCAACCTTGAACAGCAGTTCAACGGCGGCCTTGATTTCTGGCTTGGTCGCGTCCTTGGTAACCAGGAACACGATCTGCTCGTTCTTTTCCGCAACCATGGTGGCTTTTTCGGAAATGACCGGAGCCAGCAGCACCTTCATCAGGCGCTCTTCGCTGTGTTTGATAACTGCGCTCATGCCAGCATCTCCTCAATCTGTGCCAGAGCTGCCTTGGTGACCAGGACCTTCTTGTAGAAGACCAGGGACATTGGGTCAGCGTGACGCGGCTCGACAACCAGCACGTTCGGCAGGTTGCGGGAAGCCAGTTCCAGGTTTTCCTGGATGGTGTCGGTAACGATCAGGACCGAATCCAGACCCATGCCGGTCAGCTTTTGCGACAGCAGCTTGGTCTTAGGAGCTTCGATCGACAGGTCTTCGATCACAACCAGGCGCTCTTCGCGGGCCAGTTGGGACAGGATCGAGCAGATACCCGCGCGATACATCTTCTTGTTGACCTTGTGCGAGAAGTTCTCGTCAGGGGAGTTCGGGAAGATGCGACCACCACCGCGCCACAGCGGGGAGGAGGACATACCAGCACGAGCACGGCCGGTGCCTTTTTGGCGCCATGGCTTCTTGGTCGTGTGGTGGACTTCTTCACGGTCTTTTTGCTTGCGGTTACCGCTACGTGCGTTGGCAGCGTAAGCAACGACGACTTGGTGGATCAGCGCTTCGTTGTAGTCACGGCCGAAGACGGTGTCAGCGGCAGCTACGTTCGACGCAACTTGACCTTGCGCGTTCAAGAGCTTCAGTTCCATCGATTAAGCTCCCTTCTTTGCTTTAACTTTAACAGCTGGCGATACAACAACCTGGCCGTTTTTCGCGCCTGGTACTGCACCCTTCACCAGCAGCAGCTGGCGATCAGCGTCGATACGAGCGATTTCCAGGTTCTGGGTGGTGACGGTGACGTCGCCCATGTGACCAGTCATGCGCTTGCCTGGGAACACACGGCCTGGATCCTGCGCCATACCGATCGAGCCTGGTACGTTGTGCGAACGGGAGTTACCGTGGGTTTGACGACCCGATGCGAAGTTGTGACGCTTGATGGTACCGGCATAGCCTTTACCAATCGACACACCTTGCACGTCGATCTTCTGACCGACTTCGAACAGGGAAGCGGCGATAACTTCACCAGCTTTCAGTTCGTTTGCCTTAGCTGCGTCAACGCGGAATTCCTTAATGAAGGAACCAGCTTCAACACCTGCTTTAGCGTAGTGACCGGCAGCAGCTTTAGTCACGCGGGATGCGCGACGCTGACCGAAGACAACCTGAACAGCGGAATAACCATCCACTTCAGGAGTTTTGATTTGCGCAACACGGTTGTTCGACACGTCCAACACGGTGACTGGGATCGAATCCCCGTCATCGTTGAAGATGCGCATCATACCAACCTTGCGACCGAGGAGGCCAAGGCTCATTTTTTCTCCATTCCCACCTACGATTGGGCGGGGCTTTGTTTAACTACAAAAAAAGATACGGGCAAAAAAGACGAACCCATACCGAAGCCGGCTAGTGTACCGATATTTCCCCCTTGACGCAACAGCTTTGTACGAGGTATGTCAAATGTTCTGGCCTGGCGGCAAGCGAGCGCCGCCGTCAGTTAACTCGCGGATAAGATTGCCTCCTTTGTGTACGGAGGTTCCCATGGTAAAACTGGCAATTCCCGCACTCCTGGCCGGCTTGCTGGCCGCTCCCCTGACCCACGCCGGCAACGCCGGCGCCACCCTCACGGTCGACCAGCTGCAGCTGCAAGGCAGCGGCAACTACACCGTGCAGCCGGACCATCGCAAACTGTATTCGCGCATCGTCAACGTCGACACTTACAAGGACATTGCCGAATGGGCCATCGACAAGGATAGCTGGCAGCCCGTGGCCACCAACGCCCAGCACAACGGCTCGCAGGCACAGGGCGGATGGAACCCGCTGGCCGGCGGCGGCAGCCTGGCGGTCGACATGGCCGAAGGAGACGGCGCCTGGCGCAGCGGCGAAAGCAGCCTGTGGACCGACATTCTTCTCAATCTTGCACCGGGCGCCAGTGTGACCGTCAGCGGCCGCCTGCAACTGGCCTTCCACGACAGCACCGCGGGCGGCGCCAGGAGCAGCGGCTTCGCCGGCATCTGCCTCGACCTGGCTCCCAGCACTTGCGAACCTGACTACAAGCGCGGCAGTACGCTGGGCGCAGAACCGGGCGGATTTACCGACAGCTTCTCGCTGGGTTGGCACAACGACACTGCCTACAACCAGCAACTGCTGTGGCGAACCAACTTGATGGTCGACGCGCTCGCGCCGGTACCGGAGCCGGCCAACTGGGGCATGCTGGGCGCCGGCCTGGGCCTGCTCGGACTATGCCGGAAACGGTATCGCAGCGGATAAAAAACTCATTGGTGCCTTGGGGCAACGCCTCCTAATCTGGTGATGGGCTAGTGCGCCCTATAAATAGATAAGGAGACCGAATGAAAAAGCTGCTGGCAGTACTCTGCCTGTGCCTGCACGCCCTGGCGGCGCAGGCCATCAACCTCGCCGGGCTGCAGAACGCCCACGACCCGGGCACCATCACCAAGGACGGCGACACCTATTTCAACTTCACCACCGGCACCGGGATCTGGTATTCCACCTCGACCGACTTGACCACCTGGCAGGGCGGCCCGGGGCCGGTATTCAGCACCTATCCAAGCTGGATCGCCAACAAGATTCCCAACTTCAGCGGCTCGTTCTGGGCGCCGGACGTGATCCACATGAATGGGTATTACTATATTTACTACTCGGTCTCGACCTTCGGTACCTCCAGCTCGGCCATCGGCGTCGCCCGCTCGCCTTCGCTGAAAAACCCGGCCTGGACCGACCTCGGCATCGTGGTCGAATCGTTTGGCGGCAACAGCGAGATCAACGCCATCGACCCGGCCCTGTACCGCGACCATGACGGCAAGGTGTACATGAGCTACGGCTCCTTCTTCGGCGGCATCGGCGTGGCCGAGATCAACCAGTCGACCGGCAAGCTGGCCGGCAACGTCACCAAGATCTGGGGCGGCAACGGCCAGGACATCGAAGCCCCCTACATCACCCGCGACGGCGGCTACTACTACCTGTTCGTCAACCGCGGCGCCTGCTGCAAAGGCAGCAACAGCACCTACTACGTCGAGGTGCAGCGCGCCACCAGCATTACCGGCCCCTACTCCGGCACCCGCACCGTGCTGCCGAATGTCGACGGCAAATACAAAGGCCCCGGCCACATCGGCGTATTGAAGCAGGATGGCTGCAACTTCACTTCGATCCACTACTACGACCTGAACGACGGCGGCAATGCCAAGCTCGACATCCTGCGCATGACGTATAGCGGCGGCTGGCCCAGCCTGACGCGCAACTTTACGAATTTTGCCGGTTGCGGCGGCATGAGCGACGGCCCTTACGTAATCAAGTCACGCCTGAGCGGCAAAGCGCTGGCGGTCGCCAACGCCTCCACCAGCAACGGCGCCATGGTGCAGCAGCAGACGTATAGCGGCGGCAAGCACCAGCAGTGGTATTTGATCGGGCATGGCGACGGCCAATACAGCATCATCAACGCCGGCAGCCTGCTCAGCCTCGACAACTGGGAAAACTCCACCACGGCAGGCACCAATATCGCGCAATGGTCCTACTGGGCCGGCAACGGCCAGCACTGGAGCTTCGCCAGCCCCGCCAGCGGCTGGTACACGGTCAAGAACCTGCTGAGCGGCTACGTGGTCGACGTGCAAAACAAGAGCACCGCCGAAAACGCCCAGATCATCCAATGGTCGCTGAACAACGGCACCAACCAGCAGTGGAGCTTCACCCGCCCATAAGCACCGCCGAGCCCGTGTCACACCATGGGGTCACACCCCATGGTGTGACACGGGCTCATCCAGAAAGGCAGCGTAAAATCCAGCGATGCTATTCCGTCTCGCTGCCGATGCAGTCTTGCTGCTGCACCTGGCCTTCATCCTGTTTGTCCTTTGCGGCGCTGCCTTGACGTTGCGCTGGCCGCGCATGTGGCGGATTCACCTGCCGGCTACCCTGTGGGCGGCCGGCATTGAACTGTTGGGCGCAATCTGCCCGCTCACCTACCTGGAAAACGAGCTACGCGTGCGCGCAGGCCAACAGGGCTATGCGGAGGGATTCATCGAGCATTACCTCCTTCCCTTGATTTACCCTGCCGGGCTGACGCCGCCCGTGCAATACATACTGGCGGGCGTCGTGCTGGGCGTGAACCTTGTGTTGTATGCCTGGCTCTGGCTGCGCCGTCACCAGCAGCGCTGAGCCACAGGAAGCAATTGCCACCTGCTCCGGCAAGCGGATGTAGCCACGGAACGTATCCGGCTGGCCACGCCCCAGCCTCGCCTGGAGGACCTGCATCAGGTCCCGGTAGGCAGCACTGTCCGGCGCCGGTGCGCACGGCAGGGCCAAGCGGTAGGCTGGGGCGCGGCCATGCCCGGCCACCGCAACCTCGCGGTAAGCACTGGCCACCACGGCCACCAGCTCCGTACCGGGGCGGACATCCAGCTGCCACGCCACAGTCTCATAGCTGGCCAGCACCAGCACCACGCGCGCGCCGCGCTGGTCCAGCACTACCCGCACCGGACCGGCGGGCTGGCTGGCCGTGTAGCCGCACAGGACCACCAATTGCGCGCCCTCGGCAAGGGATGGCGTCAGCAGGCCGCCCGGCAGCATCACGCTTGCTCCACCGGCATTGGCGCCGGGCTGCCCAGGCTGTACCAGTCGACCTTGCGGGTGGCAACCATGATGGCGGCCAGCACGGCGAACAGCAGGATCGCGCCCAGCATCAGGGCGTTGTTCTCCGAATTGAGCAGGCCGAACAGGATGCCGTACAAGGCGCACAGCGCGCCGCCAAAGCCGAGGCCACGCCTCCAGTCGTGCAGCACATGCATCAGGTAATAAGCAATCAACACGATGCAGGCGGCGCTGGCGGCGAGGTAGGAAGCAACGAAGTTGTAGTGCTCGGACAGGCTGACCAGCAGCAGGAAGAACAGCGCCAGTGCCAGCCCCACCAGCAAGTACTGCACCGGGTGGATCGGCAATCGCTTCATCACTTCGAACAGGAAGAAGGCGGCGAAGGTCAGCGCAACAAACAGCAAGCCGTACTTGGTGGCGCGGTCGGCCATCGAGTACACGTTGACCGGCTCGATGAACGCGGCCTGGATGGTGTCAAGCGCTGGCAAGGCACTTTCGCTCTGCCCTGCCGACTGTTCGCGCAGGCGCAGCTGTGCCTGCGCCTCGCTGGCCAGCGAGGAAATGCGCCACACGGCCTGGAAGCCCTTGTCGCCGACACTATATTGCTCCGGCAGGAAGCGGCCGCTGAACTGCGGGTGCGGCCATGGCGAAGACATGGCGAAGCGGTTATTGCGCGCCAGCGGAACAAAGGCCTGGCTATCCATGCCAGCCAGGTTCAGGTTGAAGCTGAACTTCACCTGCCCAGCCGCGGCATCTTCCATCGACAGCAAGGCATGCAAGCCCTGGCGCGAGGAGCGCAGGCCGGAGCCCTGCTCGAATTCGAAGCTACGAGTGCCCCACACAAGGCGCGGGATGTCGCGCACGCCGCGCACGTCGGCTACCGCCAGCGCAATATACGGCCGTTCGGGCGTGATCTGCGACCCGGTCTCGGTGTGGGGCAGTTCAGCCACTGCCGGCACGATGAAGTCGCCGTTGATCTTGTGGGCGCCATTGAACATCAGGACCTGGTGGATGCCGCGGTGGCGGCGCTCGGTGCCGAGGTTTGACAGGACTTCGAGCTCGTTGGGAAACACCAGGTGCTGCGATTGCTTGCGGTAGCGCTTCATCTCCGGCTTGCCGTCCTTGTCCTTTTCTTCGACGGCGTACACCTCAGTGTATGGCATGACCAGCACCGGACCGTAGATATGCTGCTCGCCCACCGAATCGGCAGCGATACTGCGCGCCGCTTCGTCGCGGTAGGCGATGCGCTCGCTGATGGTGGACTGGATCATGGCCAGCGGAACGCCGAGCAGCAGCATCAGCATGCCGACGAGCAGGGCTTTGAAAAGGAGTTTCTTTTGCATGGTGGGCACTTCCTGTTGTTATGGTTGCGCCAGTGTAAAAAGCCGGTGTGCAGGGAAGATGCGTTCTGTGTGAAGGCACCTGCTTTCTTGTCACGCCGGCTCAACGCGAGCGCTCGACCGTCAACACGACCGGCATTGCCCATGTCGCCTGCGAAACGGGCCAACGCAGCAAGCTCACCTCGGTCCCCTTCGGCGCGCCCTCGCGCACCTGCGCTTCCCATTGCGCGTAGAACCTGCGCTGGAACCCATCCAGGCGCACGCTCTGGCATGCAATCGGGCCGCCGTCCAGGTTGAGCGCCAGCGCGAGGTCCAAGGGCGCATCGCGGAGAAAGCTTGCCAGGCGGTCAAGCGAGAAGAATGCTTCCTTCGTGGTGCCAACCAGGATGCGGCCGGCCCGGTCCTGCGCCACGAAGCTGCGGTTGGCGAGCCAGCGGCTTTTCACGTTCACGTGATTCTGCCCATCTTCGCCCAGCAACAGTGGATACGAGACCATCGCGTTGCGCGCGCCCGTGAAAGCGCCTTGCCAATCGGCCCGCGTCAGGTCTCGCACGCCCGCGCTGCCATCTTCCCGCGCAACAAAAGCGCCGGCGCGAGCCTTGTACTGGCGCGGGCCAAGCTGCTCTCCTTCGCTGAGAAACGGTGTATCGGGCTGGCCCTTGAGGCCGAAATAGCTGCCGTTCACGATCAGCACTGCGCTGGGCAGGGCGCGTTCCCATTCGTCGAGCCCCTTGTCGCCTTCCGGCGCGCTGCGCACCACGAAGCGAAAACGCTGCGGATCGATCCGGTTGAGCAGGATGCGGTCGACTTCGCCGGCGGCCGACATCACCGGCATTTCGGCGACCTCGTAGCCGGGCTCAAACTCGCGCCAGTAGAACTGGCCCGCTGATACCGCCGGCACGATCTCCTTGAGCGCTTCCCGCATGGGCAACGGCAGCCTGGCGTCGTCGGCGCCCATCTTTATCCAGTAGGTTCCGCCGCGCCGCTTCAGGACATTGAAACCGTAGGCGCCATTGCGCTGCCAGACCCAGATACTGGAAGCCAGAAGCGCCAAGCCAAGCAGCGCCACACCAAAGAAGATCGATTTTCGTTTCAAGAGTGCTCCCTCACTTACGCAAATAGCGCCAGTGTGGGGAGCGTTTATGCGCTGGCGATGCGTTCTGCGTGAAGCGGCAGCAGCAGGGCAGCGCGACAGCCACCGCCCTCCCCGTTCACCACTTGTGCGCTGCCGCCATGCAGGGCGGCGACTTCGCGCACGAAGGGCAAGCCAAGGCCGGTACTCTTGGCGCCATCGGGACGCGGCAGGGAGTAGAAGCGTTCGAACAGTCGCGCTTGGGCGTAGGCGGGAATGCCAGGGCCGGCGTCACGCACGCTGATCTCGACGTGGCCGTCGCTGCGTTGCGCTGCCATCGTCACCATGCTGCCGGCCGGGGAAAAGCCGATGGCGTTGTCGAGCAGGTTGCCCAGCGCCTGGCGCAGCAGCAAGGCATCGCCGCGCAACTGCAGGGTGGGATCTGCTTCGATCGCCAACTGCAGCTTGCGCGCGGCGAGGCGGGCCTGGAAGTCGCCAGCCACGTCCTGCAGCAGGCCGGCGACGTCGAGCGGCGCTGCATCGTCGATGCGCTGCTGCTTTTCGACGCGCACCAATGCGAGCAGCTTGTCGATCAGGTCGCGCTGGCGGGCATTCTGGGCCTGGATGGTGGACAGGAACTGGCGCCGCTGCTCGGGCGGCATCTCCTCTTCCAGCAGTTCGGCTGTAGCCTGGATGGCCGCGATCGGGCTTTTCAACTCGTGCGTGAGCGTATGCATCAGGGTCTCGACGTAGTCCTTGCCTTCCAGCTTGGCGCGCATGGCTTCCAGCGCATGGCCGAGGGTGCTGATTTCGCTGCTGCCCAGCTTGGGCATGACGGCTTTGCGGCCGGCCTGCACGTCTTCCACGAAGACCATCAGCTTGTTGACGGTGCTGGCCATGCGCCAGGTGATGGCAATGCCGATCAGCAGCGACAGGCCAAGCAACACCACGCCCCACTTGAGGATCTTGCGCTGGCTGCGCTCAATGAGACCCTGTACGCTGGAGATGGGCTTGGAGACCGTCAGCACGCCAATCGTGTTCGCGCCGTCGCGCACCGGCGCGGCGACGTACATTGCGACGCCGCCATATTCACGCGGCGAGTCGCTCGACATGCGGGCGCCGTATTTGCCGCGCAGGGTGAGGTAGACATCGTTCCAGCGAGAGTAGTCTTGGCCGACAGCCTTGCTGGCGGAATCGAAACGCACGATGCCTGCCGCATCGGTGATGGTGATGCGGTAGTCGGTGTTGCGGCTGGCGGCGGCGATTTTTGCCAGCAGGGCCGGATCGGAAGCGCCGTCCCTTACATCGTCGGCTACCACCTGGGCCAACAGCTGCGCAGTATCGTTCATCGCCGCTTCCAGGGTGGAGCGGGCACCGGGCTTGACTTCCTGTACGAAGACGTTGAGCAGGAACCAGGCTGCCAGGCCGACGATCAGGAAGTAGCCCAGCAGGATGCGCAGGCCGATTTTCATGCGCCGGCCTGGAGGCTGTAGCCCATGCCGCGATGGGTCTGGATCGGGTCGGCGCTTTCATCGATGGCGCGCAACTTGGCGCGCAGGGATTTGACGTGGGCGTCCACCGTGCGGTCCAGTGTTTCCGGTGCGTCGCACCAGACGCGGTCCATCAACTGGGCGCGCGATAGCACGTGGCCCGGATGTTCGACCAGGGTTTTCAGCAGCAGGTATTCGTAGCGGGTCAGGTCGAGCGGCTGGCCGCGGAACAGGATGCGCGCTTCGGCAGCGCGCAGTTCGAAGCCTGGCGTGCGGGAGGCAGCCGGTGCCGATGGGGGCGAGACCGGCGCGGCGGGCACGACGCCGTTGCCGTTGCCGTTGCCGGCGCGGCGCAGGATGACGCGCACCCGCGCCACCAGTTCACGCGGAGAGAAAGGCTTGGTGACGTAATCGTCGGCGCCGATCTCGAGGCCGACGATGCGGTCGATTTCATCGCTGCGCGCGGTGAGGAAGATTACCGGCACTTCGGAGAACTGACGCAGGCGGCGGCACACATCGAGGCCGCTGATATCGGGCAGGCCGACATCGAGGATCACCAGCGCCGGCGCCTGCTCGCGCGCGGCTGCCAGCGCCTGCTCGCCCAGCATCACATGGTGCGGAGCAAAGCCCTCCTTGCCGAGGGCGAAGGCAATACTGTCTGCAATGGCTTGTTCGTCTTCGACGATCAGGATGGTCTTGTCACTCATGCGCGGCAGTATAGCGCGTCAGTTCTTGTCGGCTTCATCTCTCTGCTTTTGTTGTGCCTCTTGCGCCGCCTTGAGCGCATCCTTCGCCTTGTCGCGCTGGGCGCCCATGGCCTTGATGTCTTGCGCCGCCTGGTCGGCCGGGTTCTTCTTGCCGCAGGCGGCCAGCAGGGACAGTGCCGCGACGGCGGCGATGACTGCGAAGCGTTTCATGCCAATCTCCTGGAAAAAGAAAAGCCCGCTCAGGAGCGGGCTTTTCAGGTGTCTTGCGACGAAACCGGTATTACTGCAGTTTGATTTCGACGTCCACGCCAGCTGGCAGGTCCAGCTTCATCAGGGCGTCAACAGTCTTGTCGGTTGGGTCCACGATGTCCATCAGGCGCTGGTGGGTGCGGATTTCGAACTGGTCGCGGGAGGTCTTGTTCACGTGCGGGGAACGCAGCACGTCGTAACGCTGGATACGGGTTGGCAGAGGAACTGGGCCTTTTACCACGGCGCCGGTGCGCTTGGCGGTGTCAACGATTTCCAGTGCGGACTGGTCGATCAGCTTGTAGTCGAAAGCCTTCAGGCGGATACGGATCTTTTGGTTTGGAGCGGACATGCTTATTCCTTAAAAGAACGAACCGGCAACAATATGTTTCCGGCAATGTAAGTAAATACTACGACGGGCCGACATGATAGCACATGCCGGCCCGCTTGATTCAGATCGACTGACTAAAAATTAGTCGATGATCTTGGCTACAACGCCCGCGCCAACGGTACGGCCGCCTTCGCGGATTGCGAAGCGCAGGCCTTCTTCCATAGCGATCGGGGAGATCAGCTTCACGGTGATGGAGACGTTGTCGCCTGGCATAACCATTTCCTTGTCCGCTGGCAGCTCGATGGAGCCGGTCACGTCGGTGGTACGGAAGTAGAACTGTGGACGGTAGTTGTTGAAGAACGGGGTGTGACGGCCGCCTTCATCTTTCGACAGAACGTAGATCTCGCCGGTGAAGTGAGCGTGCGGCTTGATCGAGCCTGGCTTCGCCAGAACCTGACCACGCTGAACGTCTTCACGCTTGGTGCCGCGCAGCAGCAGGCCAACGTTGTCGCCAGCCTGACCCTGGTCCAGCAGCTTGCGGAACATTTCCACGCCGGTGCAGGTGGTCTTGACGGTGTCAACGATACCAACGATTTCGATTTCTTCGCCGACCTTGATCACGCCGCGCTCAACACGACCGGTCACCACGGTGCCGCGGCCGGAGATCGAGAACACGTCTTCCACTGGCATCAGGAAGGTGCCGTCAACAGCGCGCTCTGGGGTTGGGATGTAGGAATCCAGCGCATCAGCCAGACGCATGATGCAGTCTTCACCCATTTCGCCAGCAGCGCCTTCCAGGGCCATACGTGCCGAACCCTTGATGATTGGCAGGTCGTCGCCTGGGAATTCGTACTTGGACAGCAGCTCGCGCACTTCCATTTCGACCAGTTCCAGCAGTTCTGCGTCGTCAACCAGGTCGCACTTGTTCAGGAACACGATGATGTACGGAACGCCAACCTGACGTGCCAGCAGGATGTGCTCGCGGGTCTGTGGCATTGGGCCGTCAGCTGCGGAGCAAACCAGGATCGCGCCGTCCATCTGCGCAGCACCGGTAATCATGTTCTTGATGTAGTCGGCGTGGCCTGGGCAGTCAACGTGAGCGTAGTGACGGGTTGCGGTCTCGTACTCGACGTGGGCGGTGTTGATGGTAATGCCGCGTGCTTTTTCTTCTGGAGCAGCGTCGATCTGGTCGTAAGCTTTCGCTTCGCCGCCGAATTTCTTCGACAGGACGGTTGCGATAGCAGCGGTCAGGGTGGTCTTGCCGTGGTCAACGTGACCGATGGTGCCAACGTTCACGTGCGGTTTAGTCCGCTCGAACTTTTCTTTTGCCATTTTAATTCTTCCTCAGAACTTTAGATTTAAGGTCAAACCGGGCGGGAGGATCTCCCCCGCCCGGGTAATTATTTATTTTACTTCGCTTTAGCGGTGACGATTGCGTCGATCACGTGCTTAGGCGCCTCGGAGTAGTGCTTGAACTCCATGGTGTAGGTCGCGCGGCCCTGGGTCGCGGAACGCAGGATGGTCGAGTAGCCGAACATCTCCGACAGAGGTACCTCTGCCTTGATGATCTTGCCGCCGCCGCCTGGGATCTCGTCCATGCCCTGCACCATACCGCGGCGGGACGACAGGTCGCCCATCACGGTACCGGCGTAGTCTTCCGGAGTCTCGACTTCAACAGCCATCATTGGCTCCAGGATCACTGGGCTGGCGCGACGGCACGCTTCCTTGAACGCCATCGAACCGGCCATGCGGAATGCATTTTCGTTCGAGTCAACGTCGTGGTAGGAACCGAAGGTCAGGGTGACTTTGACGTCAACAACCGGGTAGCCTGCCAGAACACCGTTGTTCAGGGTTTCGCGCACGCCTTTTTCCACCGCAGGGATGAATTCGCGAGGAATCACACCGCCCTTGATCGCGTCGACGAATTCGAAGCCCTTGCCTTGTTCCTGTGGTTCCAGGGTAACAACAGCGTGACCGTACTGACCGCGGCCGCCGGACTGCTTGACGAACTTGCCTTCCACGTCGGACACCGACTTGCGCACGGTTTCGCGGTATGCAACCTGTGGCTTGCCAACGGTTGCTTCCACGCCGAATTCGCGCTTCATACGGTCAACGATAATTTCCAGGTGCAGCTCGCCCATACCACCGATGATGGTCTGGCCGGATTCTTCGTCGGTCTTGACGCGGAACGAAGGATCTTCCTGTGCCAGGCGGTTCAGGGCCAGGCCCATCTTTTCCTGGTCGGCCTTGGTCTTAGGCTCAACTGCCTGCTGGATCACTGGTTCTGGGAACACCATCTTTTCCAGGGTGATGATCGAGGATGGATCGCACAGGGTTTCGCCGGTGGTCACGTCCTTCAGGCCCACAGCAGCGGCGATGTCGCCGGCGCGGACTTCCTTGATCTCTTCACGCTGGTTGGCGTGCATCTGCAGAATACGGCCCAGGCGCTCTTTGCGCTGCTTCACCGAGTTGTACACGGTGTCGCCTGCGTTCACCACGCCGGAGTAGACGCGGAAGAAGGCCAGCTGGCCCACGAACGGGTCGGTCATGATCTTGAATGCCAGGGCAGCGAACTTCTCTTCGTCCGAAGCCTTGCGGGTAGCTGGCTGTTCGTCTTCGTCGGTACCGGCAACGTCAGCGATGTCCACTGGCGATGGCAGGTATTCGATCACGGCGTCCAGCATGGCCTGCACGCCCTTGTTCTTGAAGGCGGTGCCGCACATCATCGGAACGATTTCCGACGCGATGGTACGCTGGCGCAGGGCTTGCTTGATCTCTTCTTCGGAGAGCTCGCCTTCTTCCAGGTACTTGTTCATCAGGTCTTCCGACGCTTCAGCAGCGGCTTCAACCATCTTCTCGCGCCACTCGGTCGCGGAATCCTGCAGTTCTGCAGGGATGTCAACGTAGTCGAACTTCATGCCCTGGGACGCGTCGTCCCAGATGATGGCCTTCATCTTGACCAGGTCGATCACGCCCTTGAAGTTGTCTTCAGCGCCGATCGGGATCTGGATCAGGATTGGGTTGGCCTTCAGGCGCGAACGCATCTGCTCGTAGACCTTGAAGAAGTTGGCGCCGGTACGGTCCATCTTGTTCACGAAGGCCAGACGAGGGACCTTGTACTTGTTAGCCTGGCGCCATACGGTTTCAGACTGTGGCTGCACGCCGCCCACTGCACAGTAAACCATGCAAGCGCCGTCCAGAACGCGCATCGAACGCTCCACCTCGATGGTGAAGTCAACGTGCCCTGGGGTATCGATGATGTTGATGTGGTGTGGCTTGAAGTTGTTGGCCATACCGTTCCAGAAGCAGGTGGTCGCTGCCGAGGTAATGGTAATGCCGCGCTCTTGTTCCTGCTCCATCCAGTCCATGGTGGCGGCGCCGTCGTGCACTTCACCAATCTTGTGGTTCACGCCGGTGTAGAACAGCACGCGCTCGGTAGTGGTGGTCTTACCGGCGTCGATGTGAGCGGAGATACCGATATTACGGTAGCGCTCAATGGGGGTCTTGCGGGCCATAATTGATCCTAAATCTTTGAATGGACAAAACCGAGCAACATTTTTACTAGAAAAATGCGCCCGGCTTGAACTAGGCCGGCCACGAATGGCCGGCCAAACGTATTAGAAGCGGAAGTGCGAGAACGCTTTGTTCGCTTCAGCCATACGGTGGACTTCGTCACGGCGCTTCATTGCACCGCCACGGCCTTCCGCGGCTTCCAGCAGCTCGCCGCCCAGGCGCTGTGGCATGGACTTTTCGGAGCGCTTGTTAGCGGCTTCACGCAGCCAACGCATGGACAGGGCCAGGCGGCGCACTGGGCGCACTTCGACTGGAACCTGGTAGTTAGCGCCGCCAACACGGCGGGACTTCACTTCAACCAGTGGCTTGGCGTTGTTGATCGCTGCGGTGAACACTTCCAGCGGGTCCTTGCCGGACTTCGATTGGATATGGTCAAAGGCACCGTAGATGATGTTTTCTGCAACCGACTTCTTGCCGGACAGCATCAGAACGTTAACGAATTTAGCGACTTCGGTGCTACCGAATTTTGGATCCGGCAGAATTTCGCGCTTGGGTACTTCACGACGACGTGGCATGTCATTTCCTTTTCTTCAGTTGAGTGCCTCGGGCACTCGCGGAGGCCATCATAGCCTTCCACTTACTCGGTCTCGCGACCGCCTCAACTCAGTTAAATTGCAAATTACTTCTTAGCGGCCTTAGCGCGCTTCGCACCGTACTTGGAGCGAGCTTGCTTACGGTCTTTCACGCCCTGGGTATCCAGAGAGCCACGGACCATGTGGTAACGCACACCTGGCAAGTCTTTTACACGACCGCCGCGCAGCAGGACAACGCTGTGTTCCTGCAGGTTGTGGCCTTCACCGCCGATGTACGAAATCACTTCGAAGCCGTTGGTCAGACGCACTTTTGCAACTTTACGCAGTGCCGAGTTAGGCTTCTTAGGAGTGGTGGTGTACACACGGGTGCACACGCCACGCTTTTGCGGGCAGTTTTCAAGTGCCGGCGATTTGCTCTTCACGACCAGCTTGGTACGTGGTTGGCGAATCAATTGGTTGATGGTTGGCATCGTTTTAAATCCAACAAAATTACAGCATTGACAACCCGGGCAGCTTTGCCCGGGGGCTAAAACGGTATCTCCAGTGTGCGCTGAACGTCACTCAAAACGAGGCGTATACGATGCGCAGACTAAATTGAGAACTCGCGAGTATATACCTGGTTAACAGCTCAGTCAACCGGAATGCTGAATAAAGTGGCAGTATTGGAACGCCCCACGGCCCGCTATTGGCAGCATAATAGCGATCATTTTGTACTTTCCTGTAAGCAATGCTGCCGCGCCCTTCCACCCTGTTCATCCTGTTTAGCTACCTGGCGCTATCCGCAGTGCCTTTCCTGCCTTTGCTATTGGGCAAGCCGGTGGAGCAGCCGTGGCAATTGCTGGGGATCGAGTTCGTGGCCTGGGTCACGATATGGGCACTGTTCAAGCGCCCGGCCTACTTCCACTGGCTGCTGATCCCCGCCTTCCTGGCGTTGCCGACCGAAATTTACCTGTTCGTATTTTACGGCCAGGGCATTTCCACCCACCACCTCGGCATCCTGGCCGAAACCAGCCCGCAGGAAGCGCTGGAGTTCCTCGGCCGCAAGGTATGGACCATGCTGGCCGTGATGGTGGGCGTCGCCGTATGGTGGGTACTGACCTTCCGCGCTGCGCGCCAGACGCGCGGGCTGGACTGGCATGGTGGCTCGCGCTGGCTGGCACTGTTCTCCCTGGTCGTACTGGCCGCCACGGCGGCCTGGGGCTATGAATTCGGCATCAACGCGGCGCCGGCGCGCCCGGCAGCCAGCATGGCCGCCAGCGCCGCGAAAGACAGCGACAGTGCAAGCGAAAGCGCCGCCAGCGATGACGATTCCAGCGAGAGTGCCTCAGCGCGCGCCGCAGTAGCCGGCGCCCACGCCCTGCACCTGCCCGGTCCGGCCCTGCCTTATTGGGCGCGCCTGCCGTTCGATCCGAGCGCCTTCATCGAATCCTGGCCCTTCGGCCTGGCCGCGCGCGGCTATGATTTCTACAAGGAGCGGCGCTACCTGGCAGACCTCAATGAACGCAGCGCCAGCTTCGAGTTCGGCGCGCGCCAGGTCGACGGCGGCACGCAGCCGGAAATCGTGGTGATGGTGCTGGGCGAATCGTCGCGCTACGACCGCTGGAGCCTGAACGGCTACAAGCGCGAGACCAATCCCTTGCTGGCCAAGGAAAGCAACCTGGTGCCGCTGTCGGACGTGATCACGTCGGTATCGGCGACGCGCCTGTCGGTGCCGGTCATCATTTCGCGCAAGCCAGCCACGCAGAGCCTGAAGGATGGCTTCAGCGAAAAATCCTTCCTGACGGCCTACAAGGAAGCCGGCTTCAAGACCTGGTGGCTGTCGAACCAGATCTCGTTCGGCCAGTACGATACGCCGGTGTCGGTGTTTGCCAAGGAAGCGGACGTGATCCAGTTCCTCAACCTGGGCGGCTTCACCAACCACTCCAATTACGACGACGTGCTGTTCGAGCCGCTCAAGCGCGCGCTGGCCGACCCGGCGCCGAAAAAGCTGATCGTGCTGCACTCGCTGGGCAGCCACTGGAACTACAGCCAGCGCCACCCGAAGGAATTCGACAAGTGGCAGCCCTCGCTGTTCGGCGTCGACAAGCCGGCCTACACCGACCTGAAGATCAAGCAGCAACTGAATAACAGCTACGACAACTCGATCCTGTACACCGACTGGTTCCTGTCGCAGGTGATCGGCGACCTGAAAGGCACGGGCCAGCTGGCATCGATGCTGTACGTCGCCGACCATGGCCAGACCCTGTACGACGGCACATGCCGCCTGGCCTTCCACGGCCACAACACGGACTATGAATTCCATGTGCCGGCCTTCATGTGGTTCTCGGACCAGTATCTCGATCGCTACCCGGACAAGGTGGGCGCCTTGCTGCGCAACCGCAAGGCCAAGCTGGCAACGGAAAACATCTTCCATACCATGCTGGACGTGGCAAACATCCGCTACCCGGACGACAAGCCGGCCTGGAGCTTCCTCAACAAGGACTTCCAGGTGCACAAGCGTGTCGTGGACAGCTACGGCTGGACCAACTACGACAACGCAAGGTTCAAAGGCGACTGCCGCGAAGTGATCGACAAGGGCAAGCCGCAGTCGCAGGACAAGTAAGCCTCATACCGGCTTGTGCACCATCAGCCAGTACACGGCAAGCATGGCGATGAAGGCCGGATAGCCAAGCAGTTCCCAGCGCCGCGCATAACGCCAGTACTGGGCCGGCAGCGCGGTGTTGGCGGCATGCGCTGCCAGCGCCAGCTTGCCCATCCTGACCTGGTACCACACCACCGGCAGCCAGCAGGCGCCCGCCAGGACGTACAGCGCCAGCGAAGCCCTGATCCAGAACGCGTCCAGCGGGTAGCCGGCGAGGTGGATCATCCAGGCGCCGGACAGGGGCTGCACGATCACGGCCGGCGTGGTGAACCACCAATCGGCGCGCACCACCAGCCGCGAGACCACGGCAATCGCCTCTACCGATCGCGAACGGTTGGCGAAGAACAGGTAGAACGCCGTGCCGAAACCGGTGCCGACCAGCAGCACCGAGGACAGGATGTGGATGGTCTTGAGAGTCAGGTAGTCCACGTTTTTTCCTCCGCAAACAAGATGAACAGGATGGCCAGGATCGGCAGGTTTTTCAGCAAGGGGCCGAAGGGATGCCACAGGTATTCCGGCAGGCAGGCCGCAATTGCCGCGCTGTAGCCGAGTATCAGCGCGCCCTGCGCCAGCCAGAGCGCGCGGCGCGGGCGGACGATGCAGGCGATGCCGAATACGAAGTCCAGGGCCGCTGCGCCATACAGCGCGGCGATGGCTGGGATTCCTTCAATGCCGACACGTGCCAGCAATGCCAGGCTGTCCGCTTGCGGGTGGACGAAGGCGCTCACGATGGCCGTCGCCAGCCAGACGATCGCCAGGACCCAGCGCAGCAAAGCGGTGCGCCAGCCGGCCAGCGCGCGCAGGCGAAACAGTTCACGTTCGGCGGGCGTCATGAAGTCGTTGAAGCCGCGCGGCGAACGGCCCAATAGCTCGCATATCGGGGCGGCGCTGGCGGCGCAGCCTTCCGGCAGTGCACTGCCCGCACGCAGCATGCGCCAGGTCTCCGGCGTCAGGAGCGCGCCGCAGAACTGTCCGGCCCAGGCCGCGCACGCCATGATCGTTGCGGGAACGTGCAGCACTGGGGCAGGAGGAAAGGCCATCGCGCTACGGTAGGCGGACAGCATGCCATCGTAGCTGACGGCACTGTCGCCAGCGATATCGATCACGCGCTGTGCCGGCGTCGCCGGAGAGAGCGCAGCTGCTACCGCCTGCGCCAGGTCGTCGACGTGAAGCGGCTGGAAGCGCGCCTTGCCCAAGGCCGGCGCAACAATCATCGGCATGCTGGCGGCCCGGCAGAACATTGCAGCCGACGCGCCTTCCGCACCGAACACCAGCGATGGGCGCAAAATGATCCATTCCAATGGAAGTGCCATCAACGCTTCGTCGGCCGCACGCTTGCTGGTGAAGTAGGCGGTGTCGCCGCCATCCGCGCCGAGCGCCGAGATTTGCACGACGCGCCGTACGCCGGCCTGGGCGCATGCGGCAAACAAGGCAACCGGCGCGCGGGCGTGCAGTGCTTCGAACGTGGCCGCGCCCTTTTCGCTGATGCTGCCGACAGCATTCACTACGGCATCGACGCCGCGCAGGCGCTCCAGCCAGTCGGCCGCCTGCAGGTCGGCAGAGTAATCGACTACCACGTCGCCCCTTGCAGGACGGCGCACTCCGCGCAGGACTTCGTGTCCGGCCGCTGCCAATCGCAGGCAAATGGCGCGGCCGATGAAGCCAGCCGCGCCGCAAACAAGGACCTTCATTTGGCCGCCTTGGGAATCGACTTTGCGATGCTCCAGGCCATCACGGCGACGCCCGCCACGATGCCCGCGGTAGTCATGATCAGCGTAGTGCGCAGCACGCTGGCCAGGTTGGCATCGCGCGCGTCGCTGTGGCCGAACCACAAGGCCAACAGCACCGGGAAGGCGGTAATCAGGACCGTGGTCACACGCACCCAGAATTCGGAGCGTTCCGCCGTTCCGCACAGGTCGACCAGCAGGCGGCGCAGCACATCACGCAAGTAGCGACTGACAGCCAGGCCAACCAGCAGCGGTATCACGATTTCATAGGCGATCAACATTTTACAACCTCCCCCGACAGTAATTTCTGTAAAGACAGAAATTTTATGTTCAAAAAAACGGGCATTGCCGCCCGCCTCCGTTATTGCCCGATCACTGCTTGCCGCGAATGGCCCGGCTGATTTTTGCGCTGACGCCCAACGTCTTCATCAGCGTTTCCGGCTTGTAGCGCAGCAGTTCATCCGACAGCGTCGCCATCACTTCGATGAACTTCAGCGTTTCCTCGATCCGTTCACGCGTGCCTTCGTCCTCGTCCGCCATCGCAGGGTTGGCGAGACACTCCGACAACGCGGCGGCGGTGGGATCGATCTCGCGCTGGCGTCGCCCGGCCACGATCAGCTTGAACAGCTCCCACACATCGGTCGAGGTTTCGAAATGGTCGCGGCGGTCGCCCTTCAGGTGCACCACTTTCACCAGGTTCCAGGACTGCAGCTCTTTCAGGCTGTTGCTGACGTTGGAGCGCGCCACGCCCAGCGTATTCTGGATCTCCTCGGCGTCCATGGGACGCGCGGCCAGGTACAGCAGCGCATGAATTTGCGCCACGGTGCGGTTGACGC
The DNA here is from genome assembly GCF_049904655.1 of Pseudoduganella sp. R-34. Classification (NCBI taxonomy): domain Bacteria; kingdom Pseudomonadati; phylum Pseudomonadota; class Betaproteobacteria; order Burkholderiales; family Oxalobacteraceae; genus Pseudoduganella; species Pseudoduganella sp. R-34. The sequence goes on along the minus strand of NZ_CP184572.1, from coordinate 839,016 downwards.
CCCAGCGCGAACCCATCTCGCCCCAGTGCAGTACAAATCGTTCGGCTATCGGTTTCAGTTCCATGCCTGTCATTCTATGCTTACACAAATTTCTGTCAAGACAGAAATTAAATATTTGCCTGGATGGCAATTCGCGCCCACAATGCATAGCAAATAAACATGGGGGACGCTCATGCAGACTACGAAGCGGCTCGCCAGCATCGACATGCTGCGCGGCCTGGTCATTGTATTGATGGCGCTGGACCATACGCGCGACTTCTTTGGCGCTGCACTTTTCGATCCGGAGGACCTGGCCAAGACCACGCCGCTGTGGTTCGCCACGCGCTGGATCACGCACCTGTGCGCGTCGACGTTCGTGCTGCTGGCTGGTACTTCGGCCTACCTGCGGGGGACCAAGAGCGGAATTCCCGCGCTGTCGCGCTATCTCGTGACGCGCGGCCTCCTGCTGCTGGTGCTTGAAGCGACCTGGATCAGCTTCAGCTGGCAGTTCGGCTACAACGTCACCATCCTGCAGGTGCTGTGGGCACTGGGCATGGGGATGATCTTCCTTGCCGGGCTGGCGTGGCTGCCCTGGCCCGCGATCGCGCTCATTGCCGCGCTCTTGATCCTGCCGCATAACCTGCTCGATTCGATCCAGTCCACCCACCCGCTGTGGCTGGCCTGGCACCAGCGCGGATTCTGGCCAGTGGCCGGCAATTACGGCGTGTATCTCGCCTATCCATTGATGCCATGGCTCGGCCTGATCGCGGCCGGCTACGCGCTGGGCCCCGTGTTCCAATGGGAGCCGGCACGCCGGCAGCGCTTCCTGCTGGTTGCAGGCGCCGTGCTGCTGATGGTCTTCGTCGCCCTGCGCAGCGGCAACTTCTACGGAGATCCCGATCCCTGGTCGCCGCAGGGACGCGGCTTCGTGTGGGACTTCATTTCCTTCATCCGCGTGCACAAATACCCGCCGTCGCTCCTCTACCTGTGCGTGACGATCGGCATTGCTCTGCCCCTGTTGGCGTGGTTCGAGCGCCTGCGCCCCGTGCCGCTGCTGATGCTGTTCGGCGGCACCCCGATGTTCTTCTACGTGATCCACATCGCCATGATTCACTTCCTCTCCGGGCCGTACTTCATGCTGCGCTACGGCGCGACCCCGCAAGGCGGTCCGGGAGGATTCACGCTACCGAAAGGCTACGAGCCTTCCCTGGCCGTGGTCTACGCCGCGTGGGTCGGCGTCATCGCAATCATGTACGGCCTGACCAAGCTTTGGCTGCGCCGGCGAACGTCTGTCTTAGGCCGGCAGCAGGCGGCCTGAAAGACGCTTGTAGACATCGCGGGCGCGTTGTTCGATCGACGCGTCGAAGCCTGATTGGGCGAGCAGGGTCAGGCCGTTGGTTTCGGCCAGCACGCCGGGCGTCAACACCAGGCGGTCGGCGCGTTTTTGCACCAGCAGCGGCTCGCAGCATTGCTCGAGCAGTTGCGCCAGCACCACGTTGTGCGAAGACACCAGCACGGTGCCACGGCCGGCCAGTTGCTCCAGGACTGCGGCTGCAGCGGAAACCGACTCGAGGTGATTCGTGCCGCGGAAAATTTCGTCGATGATGAAGACCGCGCGTTGCGGCTCCTTGGCCAGCGCCAGCAATTCATGTGCGCGGCGCAGTTCCGACTGGTAGAGGCTTTCGCCGCCATCAAGAGCGTCTTCATTCTGCATGCTGGCATAGACCGGCAGGTTCGGCACGTGCGCCGCCTCCGCGTAGCAGAAGCCGAATGCGCGCGCGGCCAGCAGGTTGAGGCCGACCGTGCGCAGCAGGGTACTTTTGCCGATGCCATTCTGGCCGCTGATGAAGGCGCTCTTGCCATCCAGTTCCAGGTCCAGCGCCTGCGCATCAGGCAGCAGCGGGTGTCGGACCGCACGCAGTTGGACCTCCTGCTCCCAGCCCTCCTCCGCCCAGCACCATTGCGCTTGCGTGGAAAGATGACGCGCCAGCGCAAGGTCGGCATCGCAGCCGGCCACCAGTTCAAAACTCTCGCGCAGGAAGGCCGCGTTTCCGCGCACCAGGCGGCAAGTGGCGAAATAGTGCTTCAGGTTGGCGAGCATGATCCAGTCGGCATACTCGGTCACGCCAGGCGCAGTGGAGAAGCCATTGCGCGCAAGCTTGCTGCGCAGTTGGGCTGCCTGGCCGGCGCCGGGTGCGTCTGCTTGCTGGCTATGTGCGTAGAGCTGCAATCGCAGCGCCTCGGAAATGGCTCCCCACTGTTGGACGCGAGAGTGGAAAGCAATCTGGATCGCCATCAGCACCAGCGATAGCACAACCGCCGGAACCAGTGCCACCAACCAGAAAAAGCTGGCGGCAACACTGGCGAGGAAGGCTACGGGCACCAGCCAGAGCCAGGCCGACCAGCGCGGCACGGGCGGCAGCGGCGACTCGGTCTGCACGACAGCGCCTGTCACCGGGACGAACAAGGATTCGCTGACCTCTGCGCTGGCCTTGCGTAAAGGCGCGAGTTGCGTGGCAAGACGCTCGCGCGCGCCGACGTCCGCCAGCAAGGCGCGCACACGATCGGCCGCGGCAGCGCTGGCGCCGCGCCGCAAGCGCCGATACAGCATTTGGCGGCCAAAGATGCTGGCCCCCTCGCCGACCGCCCGCAGGTAGGGCGCGAGCAGCAAATCCTGCCATGTTTGCCCATCCACCGCGCCGTTGCCGCTGGCGCCGGCCAGTTCATCGTAACGCGCCACCGCGCTGTCGGAGAACGAATACTCCACAGAACCACCCCTTGCCATAAAGATAAGCCAACAAGTATAGCCGCTTACAAAAAAATCAAGTAGTCCGGTTGACTGGGCATGGCGGACAGGTGGACACGGTGGACGCTCGCGGACAGCAGCCGCGGCAAGGCGGACGTCATAGGAATCAAAGGCTTAGGTGCTGGCACACTTCATGCATCAGCAAGATTGACCACATCACCAACACCAGGAACAAGAATATGATTCGCGACACCTCACACCAGGACCAAGTGATCGCCCCTCCGGCCAGCCGCTTCCCGCGCCGCAAGGTGCTGCTGCTGGTGGTCGGGCTCGCGCTGGCTGCGGCTGGCTATGGCCTGCTGAAAAGCTGGAGCGGCAGCGAGCAATCGGTCAGCGCCGCCCGCCTGCGCATCGGCGAAGTCACGCGCGGCACCCTGATCCGCGATGCCGCCGTCAACGGCCGCATCGTGGCCGCCGTCAGTCCGACCCTGTACTCGACCTCCACCTCCACGGTCGAACTGAAAGTGCACGCTGGCGACACCGTCAAGAAAGGCCAGGTGCTGGCCGTGCTGGAATCGCCCGACCTGACCGACGAACTGAAAAAGGAACAGACGCTGTTCAACGAACTGCAGGCCGAAGTGGCGCGCCAGCAGATCCTGGCCCGCAAGCAGAAGCTGGCCGCCCAGCGCGAAGCCGACACCGCGGAAATCGAGCGCGTATCCGCCATGCGCACCCTGCAGCGCTACGAAAGCGTGTCGACCGAAGGCATCATCGCCAAGATCGACATGCAGAAAGCCAAGGACGCCGTGGCCGCCGCCGACATCCGCGCCAGGCACACCAAGCAGGCCGCCGAACTGGAAGGCGACAACGTCTCGCTGGAGCTGAAGACCAAGACCGCGCAGATGGAGCGCCAGAAGCTGTCGCTTGCCAACGCCCAGCGCCGCGTCGACGAGCTGACCGTGCGCGCGCCGGTGGATGGCTTCATCGGCACCCTGTCGGTGGCCAACCGCAGCGTGGTGCAGGCCAACACGCCGCTCATGACGCTGGTCGACCTGTCCCAGCTCGAAGTGGAACTGGAAGTGCCGGAATCCTATGTCAACGACCTGGGCCTGGGCATGACCGCCGAAATCGAAGTGGCCGGCGCCAAGACCAAGGGCAAGCTGTCGGCCCTGTCGCCGGAAGTGGTGAAGAACCAGGTGCTGGCGCGCGTGCGCTTCGACAAGCAGCCGGAAGGCCTGCGCCAGAGCCAGCGCGTAGCGGCGCGCCTGCTGATCGACGAGAAGCCGAACGTGCTGATGGTGCAGCGCGGTCCTTTCGTCGAGTCGGAAGGCGGCCGCTATGTCTACCTGCTGCAGGACGGCATCGCCGTGCGCACCCCGGTGCAGCTTGGCGCCACCAGCGTGGCCGCCGTGGAAATCGTCAATGGATTGAAACAAGGCGACAAGATCGTGATCGCCGGTACCGAAAACTTCGAGAACGCCAAGCGCGTCTCGATCAACAAATAACCCCTACGGAGAGGCAAACCATGCTGCGCATGAATAACCTGAGCAAAGTCTATCGCACCCACATGATCGAAACCCACGCGCTGCGCGGCTTCGAAATCGAAGTCAAGCAGGGCGAGTTCGTCACCGTCACCGGCCCCTCCGGTTCCGGCAAGACCAGCTTCCTGAACATTGCAGGCCTGCTGGAAGACTTCACCAGCGGCGACTACGTCCTGGACGGCATCAACGTCAAGGGCATGGACGACAACGCCCGCTCGCGCCTGCGCAACGAGAAACTGGGCTTCATCTTCCAGGGCTTCAACCTGATTCCCGACCTGAGCCTGTTCGACAACGTCGACGTGCCGCTGCGCTACCGCGGCTTCAATGCCGCCGAACGGAAGGAGCGCATCGAAGACGCGCTGGCCAAGGTCGGCCTGGCTTCGCGCATGCGCCATTACCCGGCCGAACTGTCCGGCGGCCAGCAGCAGCGCGTGGCCATCGCCCGCGCCCTGGCCGGCTCGCCCAAGCTGCTGCTGGCCGACGAACCGACCGGCAACCTGGATACCCAGATGGCGCGCGGCGTGATGGAACTGCTGGAAGAGATCAACGCCGAAGGCACCACCATCCTGATGGTGACCCACGACCCGGAACTGGCCCAGCGCACCCAGCGCAACGTCCACATCATCGACGGCCAGGTGTCCGACCTGGTGCGCAAATCGCCGTCGCTGGTGGTCGCCAAGGAGGCCTGAGATGATCCAGTACTATTTCCTGCTGGGCGTGCGCAGCCTGCGCCGCAACCCGGTCCTGACCGCGCTGATGGTGCTGATCCTGGCGGTCGGCGTGGCCGCCAGCGTGTCGACCCTGACCATCCTGCACGTGATGTCGGGCGACCCGATCCCGCACAAGAGCGAGCGCCTGATCGTGCCGCTGGTCGACAACGGGCCGCTCAAGGGCTACACCCCGGGCGAGCGTGAAGGCGACGAGATGTCCTACCGCGACGCCGTCAACCTGCTCGCTTCCGGCCAGGGCGACCGCCGCACCGCCGTCCGCGGCGTAGACGGCACCATCGAACCGGCGCGCAGGGACCTGCCGGTGTTCACCACCGAAGGCCTGTCGCCGACGCGCGACTTCTTCGCCATGTTTGAAGTCCCCTTCGTGCACGGCGGGCCGTGGAACGAAGCGGACGACAAGTCCGGCGCCGACGTGATGGTCCTGAGCGGCAAACTGGCCGAACGCCTGTTCGGCAATGCCAACCCGGTCGGCCAGCGCGTGCGCTTCCGCGGCTTCGACTACGCCGTGGTCGGCGTGTACGGCAACTGGAAGCCGGTGCCGCGCTACCACCGCATCATCGGCGGCCCCGGCGCCTTCGGCGACGAGGACGAGTTCTACATCCCCTTCCACAACGCGATCCGTCACGAAATGGGACAGAACGGCAATATGAACTGCAGCAGCGACCGCGGCCCCGGCTACCAGGCCCTGCTCGATTCGGAATGCATCTGGATCCAGTTCTGGTTCGAACTGCATTCGGCATCCGACCGCCCGCAACTGCAGGCCTGGCTGGACGCCTACGCCGCCGAACAGCGCAAGCTGGGACGCCTGCAACGCAACGCGCCGAACAAGCTGTTCAACGTGATGGAATGGCTGGAAGAACAGAAAGTGGTCGGCAAGGACAGCCGCCTGTCGGCCATGCTGGCCTTCGGCTTCCTGCTGCTTTGCCTGGTCAACACCATCGGCCTGCTGCTGGCCAAGTTCTCTGTGCGCGCACCGGAAGTCGGCGTGCGGCGCGCCCTGGGCGCCTCGCGCAAGGAAATCTTCACCCAGTTCCTGATCGAGAGCGCCGTGGTCGGCCTGGCCGGCGGCATCCTCGGCCTGGTGCTGGCACTGGGCGCGCTGGCCCTGATCGGCAGCATCTCCGAGCAGATCGCCGTCACCACGCATATGGACTGGATGATGCTGCTGGTGACCTTCGTCATGTCCGTCAGCGCCGCCATGCTGGCCGGGCTGCTGCCGACCTGGCGCGCCTGCCAGGTCACCCCGGCCCTGCAACTGAAATCGCAGTGAGGATAACCATGGAAATCAAACCAATCTTTTCCGCGCTGATGCGCTCCAAGACCGGCCCGATCCTGGTGGCCGTGCAAGTGGCGCTCAGCCTCGCCATCCTGGCCAACGCCATGCACATCGTCAGCGTGCGCCAGGCTGTCGCCGCGCGCCCGACCGGCATCGCCAATGAAGAAGAAGTGTTCAACCTGCGCGTGAAACCGCTCACCCCGGGCGGCCATGAACAGCAGCTGGCGAACCAGAAAGCGCAGGCGGCGGCCTTGCGCGCCGTGCCTGGCATCGTTTCGGTGGCCGACACCAACCAGATCACGCTGTCCAACTCCGGCAACTACAACAGCGTGGCCGCCAGCCGCGAGCAGGAGCGCAGCAACGCCAGCCCGTCCATGTACGTGACGCCGGACTCGCTGGTCAAGACCTGGGGCCTGAAGATCGTCGACGGCCGCGATTTCACCCCGCAGGATGCGCCGGAAATCGACCAGAACACCAGCAAGGCCTTCCCCACCGTGGCCCTGATCACCAAAGCCACCGGCCAGAAGGTGTGGCCGGACGCGCCCAGCTTTGTCGGCAAGAAGATGTACTACGGCACCGGCGCCGAGGCGCGCGAAGTGACGGTGGTGGGCGTGATCGACACGCTGCAGACCCCGTCCGCCGCCATGGGCCAGGACGGCGAAATGTCGACCATGGTACCGGCCCGCATCACGGGCAGCTCGCGCTCGCTGTACACCCTGCGCGCCGAGCCGGGCCAGCGCGACCGCGCCATGAAGGATGCCGAGGAAGCGATCCGCAAGCTGCATAACGGCCAAGTGGTGGTACGCACCACCACCCAGTCCGAAGAGCGCGTCAAGCGCTACCGCGCCGACAACGCGCTGTGCTGGATGCTGATCACTGTCAGCGTGCTGCTGATGGTGGTGACCGCCAGCGGCATCGTCGGCATGGCCAGCCTGTGGGTCACGCAGCGCCGCAAGCAGATTGGCGTACGGCGGGCGCTTGGGGCGCGCAAGCTCGACATCCTGCGCTACTTCGTCACTGAGAACCTGATGATCACCACTACCGGGATTGTCGGCGGCCTGCTTGGCGCGCTGGCCCTGAACCAGTTGCTGGTATCGAAACTCGAGCTGGCGCGCTTGCCCGCCGAGTATATGGTGGTTGGCGCGCTGGCTTCCTGGGCGCTCGGCATCGCCGCCGTGTACGGGCCGGCGTGGCGCGCAGCTTCCATCTCGCCGGCGCTGGCGACCCGTTCGGCCTAAACCGGTAAACCAGGGTCTGACCCACAGGGTCAGACCCTGTCAGCCCGCCTGCCGGTGGTTTGGGTTTTGCGCCTTTGATCTTCGTCGAAAGTCAAGATCTTCCAACCCAACCGCCGACCTCAAAACCGTTCGGGGTCAGACCCTTGGGTCAGACCCCGGTTTACCGGTTTTAATGTATCCTGCCAAAATGCCAACCGTACTGATCATCGACGACAACGCCGCAGTCGCAGTCGCCCTCGAAGTCCTGTTCTCGCTGCACGACATCGAAGCGTTGCACGCCGCCTCCCCCGAAGAAGGCCTCGCCCTGCTCGACCAGCGCAGCGCCAGCATCGACCTGGTGGTGCAGGATATGAACTTCAGCGCCGACACCACCTCCGGCGAAGAAGGCGTAGAGCTGTTCCGCGCCATCCGCAAGCGCCACCCCGACCTGCCGGTCATCCTGCTGACCGCCTGGACCCACCTCGACGCCGCCGTCGACCTGATCAAGGCCGGCGCCGCCGACTACCTGTCCAAGCCCTGGGACGACAAGCGCCTGATCGCCACCGTGCGCAACCTGCTGGAACTGGGCCAGGCCAACCGCGCCCTCAACCAGCACCGCAGCGACGAACTGCGCCAGCGCCGCGAACTGGAACGCTACAAGCTGCACAATATGGTCTGGAACGACCCCGCCACCGAGCGTGTAATATCGCTCGCCTGCCAGGTCGCCCGCGCCGACGTGCCAGTGCTGATCACCGGCCCGAACGGCACCGGCAAGGAACGCATCGCCGAAATCATCCAGGCCAATTCCTCGGTGCGCGAGGGCCCCTTCGTGGTGCTGAACTGCGGCGCCCTGCCCGCCGAACTGATCGAAGCCGAACTGTTCGGCGCCGACGCTGGCGCCTACACTGGCGCCTCCAAGGCCCGTGAGGGCAAGTTTGAAGCCGCCGACGGCGGCACCCTGTTCCTCGACGAGATCGGCAACCTGCCGCTGGCAGGCCAGATGAAGCTGCTGCGCGTGCTGGAAACCGGCCGCTTCGAACGACTCGGTTCCAACCGCGAACGCCAGGTGAAGGTACGCGTGGTCAGCGCAACGAATGCCGACCTGCCCGCCATGATCCGCGCCGGCACCTTCCGCGAAGACCTGTACTACCGCCTGAACGTGATTGAACTGCGCCTGCCGCCGCTGGCCGAACGCCCCGGCGACATCCTGCCGCTGGCGCGCCACTTCCTCGGCCAGGAACGGCAATTGCGCCCCGACGCCGAAGCCGCCCTGCTGGCGCACGGCTGGCCCGGCAACGTACGCGAGCTGAAGAACGTGATGGCACGCGCCAGCCTGCTGGCGCAAGGCGACGCCATCACCGTCCCCGACCTCGGCCTTCCAGCGAACACCATGAACGGCCACGGCGCGCTAACGAGTCCCGAGCAGGAACCCGACCGCGACGCCATCGTCAGCGCCCTGCAGCGCGCCAGCGGCGTGGTCGCCCAGGCCGCCGCCGAGCTTGGCCTCTCGCGCCAAGCCCTCTACCGCCGCATGGAACGCCTCGGCATCGCCCGCCCATGAGCCGCCCTCCACTACGGCCCAGCCCGTGTCACACCATGGGGTCACACCCCAAAGGTGACACGACCCCATCTGGTGCGCAGACGAGCCCGTGTCACACTTGGGGTGTGACCCCAGGGTGTGACACGAGCACGACCGTATAAGCTATGCGCCTTTCGCTTTTGACTCTGTGGTCGGCGTTGGTGGGGACGCTGACGGCGACGGGAATCCTGATTGCGCTGGGGCTGGACCAGCTCTTGCCGAAGCATCCGTCCATCGTGCTTGGCATTTCATTGCTGTGCCTGGTACCGCTGGCGGTGATTACCATCCGCGCCCAGCTGCAGCGCCAGCTTTCCCTGTATCGCGCGCTGACCGGCACCGTTGCCAGCTACCGCGATGGCGACTTTTCCTTCAGCCTGCACTGGCCGCAGAACGATGAATTGAGCGACCTGGTAGCCGCTCACAACGAACTGGGGCAGGTGCTGCGCGAGCAGCGTCTTGGCCTGGTGCAGCGCGAGCTCCTGCTCGACACCATGGTCCAGCACACGCCGGTCGCCATGCTGCTGGTTACCGACAACGATGCCATCGTGTTCGGCAACCTGGCGGCGCGCCAGCTGGTCAACGAGGGCCGCAAGCTGGAGGGCCTGCGCCTGGCGGAGTTGCTGGCGCGCGTACAGCCGGCCCTGCGCGAAGCCCTGGGCCGCGGCGGCGATGGCCTGTTTACCATCGGCGACAGCGAGGAGGAAGAAGTCTTCCACCTTGCGCGGCGCAGCTTCAGCCTGAATGGCCGTCCGCACGAACTGCTGTTGCTGCGCCAGCTCACGCAGGAACTGCGCCGCCAGGAAGTCCAGACATGGAAGAAGGTGATCCGCGTTATCAGCCATGAATTGAACAACTCGCTGGCCCCCCTGACTTCGCTGGCCCATTCGGGCAGCGAACTGGTGCGGCGCGGCCAGACCGAGCGCTTGCCGCAAATCCTGGCCACCATTGAGGAACGCACACGCCACCTCGAGGGCTTCATCCTCGGTTATGCCCGTTTCGCCAAGCTGCCCACGCCACGGCTTGAACAGCAGGACTGGGGCGCCTTCCTGGCCGCCTTGTCCGACCAGGTGCAATTCAAGCTGCATGGCGAAGTGCCGGCCGAAGCGCACGCCTTCGACGCCGCCCAGATGGAGCAAGCCTTGCTCAACCTGCTGAAGAATGCCCACGAGTCAGGCTCGCCACCCGAAGAAGTCAGCCTCGAGCTGCGCCGCCAGCAAGGCATGCTGCGCATCGAAGTGCAGGACCGCGGCCCCGGCATGAGCGAGGCGGTGCTGGCCAACGCCCTGGTGCCATTCTATTCCACCAAGCGCAGCGGCACCGGCCTCGGCCTGGCGCTGGCGCGCGAGATCGCCGAAGCCCATGGTGGCCGCATCGCGCTGGCCAACCGCGATGGTGGCGGTCTTGCGGTGGCAATCATCCTTCCGCTTTGATGTAGATCAAACAGTAGCGGTGCGGCCTACCTTGGAATGTGCAGGCGCCTCGCCTGCGCTTTCAGGAGAACACCATGAAGACAGCCATGGGTATGCTGCTTGCACTGGCCGCCACGGCGGTGCAGGCCGACAACGTTGTTACCAACGTCAACCTCGGCGGCAGCGCCACCGAACTTTCCGCCGCTTTCGGCGTGACCCACCTGGAACAGGGAGCCTTCTCTGATACCTTCTATTTCTCGCCCAGCGCCGGCACCTATTCGGTCGATGCCAGCCTGGTGACCCTGGGCTTCAGCCCGAACACCGATGTCACCTTCACCGCCGCCTACGTCAATGGCAACGCCTTGAGCCTGATCGGTCCGGGTCTCTTCGAATACGGTTTCCTGTTGCCGACCGTGATCTCGGGTCCACTAGAACTGAGTGTCTTCGGCTACGTGAATTTTGAAGACACCAGTTTCACGCCCGCCTCGGCCAGCTACTCGGGAACGCTGAACATCAGCGCGGTGCCGGAGCCGGACGCATATGCCCTGCTGCTGGCGGGGCTCGGCGGGGCCGGCGCAGCGGCCTGCAGGCGCCGCCGGGAAGCTTGAGCGCCGGGCTGGTAAACTTACGGCCATGACTTCCCGTAGATTCGACCAGCCTGGTTTTCCTCCCGCCACCATCACCGAGTTCGAAGGTGTCCGTTCACTGCACCTGGGTACGTCCTGGGTGCAGGGCGCCATGCGCCTGTCCAAGCCCGACATGATCGAGCTTGAATACGTGCGCATGATGATGATGTGGACGCTATTCATTCCCGCTCCCCGCCATATTGTCCAGCTCGGCCTGGGCAGCGCGGCCCTGACCAAGTTCAGCTACCGCCAATTCCCCAAGGCGCGCGTCACCGCCATTGAACTCAATCCGAACGTGATTGCAATTTGCGAAGAGAAGTTCGGCCTGCCGCCGAACGACGAGCGGCTCGAGGTGCGCCAGATGAATGCCATGGACTTCGTGCTCGACCGGCGCAACCATGGCACGGTGGACGTGCTGCAAGTCGACCTGTACGACGAGGAAGCGCGCGGCCCGGTGCTCGATACGCCTGAGTTCTACCAGGCTTGCTTCGACTGCCTGGGCCCGGACGGCATCATGACCACCAATGTATTTGGCGATTTCGACAATTACGCCAAGAACCTGCAGCACATGGAACTGGTGTTCGACGCGGTGGTGTGGCTGCCGGAAGTGCACGACGCCAACATCGTGGTGATTGCTTTCAAGCGTTCGCCATCGATCGATTTCTCACTGTTGTACGATCGCGCCAACCAAATCAGGAAATCGCTTAACCTGAATGCCCGTCCCTGGGTGGACGGCATGCGCGACTGGATGGCCAACGCGTAGTATAGCTACATGCGCGCGCGTTTCCTGTTTAAATAGTTGAAGATTATTAAGTAGTTACTAAATTTAACTGGTAGGACGCAACAGTCGTCACGGCGGGATTGCCCGGCGTCTTTCAGTGGTTTATATTGCGGGGCCTGTGGTTTCAGGCAAGAAACAATATTGTCATAAAGACCAAGAGTTGCCGCAATGTCCGAAGCATTCCTAAAACAGCGAGAAGAATTCAGCGAATACTCGATGAGCCGCATCGGCGTATCGCGTGAAATGTTCGATGCCTTCAATCGCATTCTCGCCCCGCACGTGGTCGAGGTACATTTCCGCAAGGGCGAATACCTGCAGCGCGCGGGCGTGCCGGCCAGCGTGGCTTACTGGCTTTACCGCGGCGTGGCGCGGCGCGGCATGATCACGCAGGATGGCGCCGATGTGACGATGGCGTTTTCGGCGGAAGGCGATACCTGCGGATCGCACCACGACTTGCTGGCGGCCCAGGACGGCCAGCCGGCCCAGGAATTCATCATTGCGGAGACCCCGGTGACGGCGATCCGCGTGGAATGGGCCACCATGGCCCGCCTGCGCGAAGAGCACAGCATCATGCGCGAGTACTACCTGAAGGTGTCGGAGCACTCGATCCGCCGCTATTCGCAAAGCTGCCTGGTGCGCAGCATGACGTCCGCCAACTGCCGCCTGGCGGCTTTCCGCGAGCAATACCCGGGACTGGAGCAGCGTATTTCGCAGAAATCGCTGGCCTCCTTCCTGGGCATTACGCCGCAATACATGTCCACCCTGCTGCGCCAGGAGCAGGAGCAGCAGGAGCGCTAGGCGGCTTCCTGTTCGCGGCGCATGAGCTGCGACAGGTAGGCTGGCGTGATCTGCAGGTAGGATGCCAGCACCTTCTGCGAAATCCGGCGTTCCAGGTTCGGATACTCTTCCCTGAAATTGGCCAGGCGCTCTTCGGCGCTCGAAGCGGTGTGCGTGATGAAGCGGCGCGCCTGGCTGCATACGGCAAACTCCAGCAGGCGCGTCATGTAGGCGGTCAGCACCGGGTGCTGGCTGCGCGCCACGCTCATTTGCTCCCAGTCGAATCGGAAACCCTGCACCGAGGTCTCGGCCACGATGAAGGAACGCGCCGGCAGCTCGCCGCGGAACTCCAGCAAGTCTTCATAGGCGTTCGCGATATGGCTCTCGGTGGCGAAGCGCATCGTGACTTCATTGCCGCTTTCGCTGACATAGCCCACGCGGGCCACGCCGCCGGTCAGCCAGAAGACGTCGCGCGAGGCTTGGCCAACGCGCTGCAGCAGCTCGCCGCGGCGCACCGAAAACGGCACGGCCAGGGGTGCGATGCACTGGCTGGTTTCGTCAAACAGTTGTTCGTCGACGGCGTAGCGCGCCATCATGTCGGCCTTGAAATTCTGCCGCAGCTTCAGGAAATGTTGATTCATTGCGCCCCAGTATTCGTTTTTTGTTTTTGACTACATCTGGTCAGGCCAGATTTACTTCATTCTAAAAACAAGCGGCGCAGGTTTTCGATCAACTATTTGAACTTTCGGTAAAAATTTTCGTAGGCCGTTAAATGAATGACACCGGCCAGGCGCTTGACCAGCGCATCTACCCCGGCGGGATCGACCTGGCCATAGCCCAGGGCCAGTCCGCGCCAGCTGCATTGGCCGGCCACGGCGTGCACGCTGAGGGCGTTGGCAATCATGCCTTCCTGCTCGAGGGCGCGGCGGCTGATCTCCACGTCGGACAGGCGCGGGTCTTCCCAGCGCAGCGCAAGGTGCATGCCGGCCGAGGCGCCCTGTACGCTGGCGATGCTGCCAAGCTGCCTGTCCAGCGCTTCCACCAGGGCGTCGCGCCGTTCGCGATAGACGCGGCGCATGCGGCGCAGGTGCAGGGCGAACTGGCCGCTGCGCAGGAATTCGGCCAGTGCCAGCTGGTCGGCGGCGCGCCCGCGCGAGGCCGATTGCTGGCGCATGGTCGCCAGCGGCCGCACCAGCCACGGCGGCACCACCAGGTAGCCGATGCGCAGCCCGGGGAACATGGTCTTGCTGAAGGTACCGCAGTACAGCACCGGGGCGTCCGGCTGCAAGCCTTGCATCGATGCCAGCGGCGGGCCGTCGTGGCGGAATTCGCTGTCGTAATCGTCTTCGATGATCAGGGCCCCGCAGGCGCGTGCGCCGTCGATCAGGGCCATGCGGCGCGCCAGCGACAGCACGGTGCCGGTCGGGTACTGGTGCGAAGGGGTGGTGTAGATCAGGCGCGGCGGGCGCTCCTTCCAGTCTTCGGAGCGCGGGGCGATGCCTTCCTCGTCGACCTCGATCGGCTCCAGCTTCAGGCTGGCGGCGCGGAAGGCGGCCATGGCGCCGCCGTAGCCGGGGTTTTCCATCCACAGCGTTTCGCCGGCGTCGGCGCAGGCGCGTCCGCACAGGTCAAGGCTGCTCTGGCTGCCGTCCGTGATGAACACTTGCGCCGCTTCGCAGATCACGCCGCGCGAGGCGCGCAGGTAGTCGGCGATGGCTTCGCGCAGCACCGGTTCGCCGCACGGGTCGCCGTAATTCAGCTTGTCGGTGGGCAGCGAACGCCAGGCGCGCTCCAGCAACCGGCGCCACAGGCCGATCGGGAAGCTTGGCAGGTCGGGAACGCCCGGCACGAAGGGCGTGCCGCTGGCGGCAGAAGCGGTGCTGTGGCGCAGGTTCTGCGCCCGCTGCGACAGGCCCTTGTGCGGGACCACCACGCTGGCTTGCTGCTGCCGGGCAGGCGCCACGGCGGCAACAATGGTGCCGCTGCGGTCGGTCACCACATAGCCTTCGCTGGTGAGCTGCTCGTAGGCGTACAGCACCGTGTTGCGCGCCACGCCCAGTTCCGCTGCCAGCGCGCGGGTGGCAACCAGGCGCGTGCCGGGAGCCAGCGTGCCGTCGCGGATGGCAGAGCGCAGGCATTCGTGCAGCAGGCGTTGGCGCGGCCAGCCGTGGTGGCCATGGCTGGCGGTGAAGTTCGAGATCAGCAGCGAGTAGTCCAATCGTGGCTCCATGGTTTTGCATAGCCCTGGACCTGTTACAGGGGCCAGCAGGACATTATAGTCCGATGCCATGAATACAACACCTCCCCCATCCGACCGCACCCGCGTGCGACGTGGCGCCGCCAACGCCGCCTATGAACCCGACCTTGTGCGCGCCATCGTCGATGCCGCCTACATTTGCCATATCGCCTTCAGCGACGGGCAGTGCACGCACTGCATCCCGACCGCCTGCTGGCGCGAAGGCGACCACCTGTACATCCATGGCTCCAACGGTAGCCGCATGCTGAAGCAATTGATGGCGCAGGATGCCTGCGTCACCATCACCCACCTGGACGGCCTGGTTCTGGCGCGATCGGCCTTCAACCATACGATGAACTATCGCTCGGTAATGATCTACGGCCGCTTCGAAGCGGTCGACGAGACGGAGCAGCGCCGCACGCTGGATGCCTTCATGGATCATCTGGCGCCGGGCCGCCGCCTCGAGGTCCGCGGCGGCAACGACAAGGAACATGCTGCCACCACAGTGCTGCGGATCCCGCTGGCGGAAGCGGCGTGCAAGGTGCGCAGCGGCGGGCCAAACGACGACGAGGAAGACATGGGCATCGCTGCCTGGGCGGGCGAACTGCCGTTCGTGCAATGGCGCACCGCGCCGGTCACCGATCCGGAGTGCAAGGCCGCGGCGCCGGCTTATGTGCGGGACTGGGCTAGCGAACCTTGAGTTTCAACAGCCGCTTGTCCGGCGGCGGCCAGTCGAGCCGCATGCCGCGCAGGGTTTCCAGCAGCAGGCGGGCAACGACTTCGTTGCGATAGCGTTTTGAATCCGAGGGGACCACGTACCACGGCGCATGGCCGGCGTCGGTCTCCGTAATCGCATCCTCGTAGGCTTTCTGGTAGTTCTTCCAGAGTTCGCGCTGCTTCAGGTCTTCGGGGTCGAACTTCCAGTGCTTGTGCGGATCGTCCACTCGCTCCTGCAGGCGTTCTTTTTGCTCATCCTTTGAAATGTGCAGGAACAGCTTGACGATGGTGGTGCCGCTTTCGGCCAGCATGCGTTCGAAGTCGCGAATCTGGGCATAGCGACGCTTGCATTCCTGCGGCGTGATCTTGCCGAGAACGCGCGTGATCAGCACGTCTTCGTAATGGCTGCGGTTGAAGACCGCGATCTCGCCGGCTTTGGGTACTTCGCGGTGGATGCGCCACAGGAAGTCGTGCGCGGCTTCGATCTCGGTCGGCGCGCGGAAACCCACGGCGCGCAAGCCCATCGGGTTGATTTTGCTGAACAGGTGGCGCACGGTGCCGTCCTTGCCGGAGGTATCCGTGCCCTGCAACACGATCAACAGCTTGCGTTTGCGCTCGGCGTACAACATCTCCTGCAGGTCGGAGATGTCGTCCAACATCTTGTCCAGCATTTCCCGATCGGGCTTGCTGTCCGATTTCGCATCCTTGTCGCGTAGGCGCAGGCCCGGCCTGGCACGGAATTCGTCGATCGCTTTCATGCGATGACATTAGCACAGCTTGCGGTTCAGCGGCGTTCACGCCACCACAGGAGCAACATGCAGAAGGCAAACGCAAGGCCAGGCATCCAGCGCGGCACTGCAATAGGCCACGGTTGCGGTTCGCCGGTACGCAGCGTGGCCGCATCGACCGCACCCAGTCCGGCAATCGGCTGTGCACTGCGGCTAACGTAACGGGCAGTCGCGTCATGCCGCAGCGCAGCCTGCCATGCCGGCCAGTCTTGCGCAGCGTACACGTAGACTGCGCTTTCCGCCTGGCCGGTGCGTACCGGTAACCAGCCAGCACCGCGCGGCCACAGTGCAACGCACGCCGAATCCGCGCGCTCGCTGCGGGCCTGCCAGTGCAGGGCCTCCTGCCCCACCGTGACAGCGCCGCCCGTCGCCACGCCTTGCGCGCAAATTTCAGTGCGCAAGCCTGGCAGCGGCATTGGGTCGGCATCAAGCCAGCGCAATTTCTGTTCGCTGCCCGACGCGGCAAAGTCGATCACTTGCTGCCACCACTGGCCGAGAGCCGCCGGCTCGCTGATGGCGTGCCGGTGCCAGTCGCGAACGCCCAGCCACAGGATGCGGCCTTTTTGCCAGTCTCGCTGCCACAACCAGGGTTTGCCGTCCTTGTCGCGCGCGACGGGCTGCCAGGCGCCGCTGGCCATCGGCGTTTGTGCGCCGGGAGCGAACGCCAGGGTGGCGCCTGCGAATGGTAGGTGGCGCGTATCTTCCTGCTCCGTGGTGGCCGATTGCGCCGACAGCTTCAATCCAGTCTCACGCTGCCACAACGCTGCATCGTCTGCATTGCCGCCAAGGACCAGCAGCGGCAAGCCTTGAGCAACCTGCGCCAGCGCACCACGCAGTCCGCCGCGTTCAAGCCAGGCGGCATCGGCTACCAGCATGTTGGGATGCGTCAGCGGTGCGCGTGCTTCTTCGTTGCGCGTCAGCGATTTGCCAAGCGTGGTTTGCCAATCGACGATGGCGTTGGAGTCCGTCAACAACTGGTACAGCACGCGCGCGTCAAAGGACGCAGCGCCAAAGCGGCCCCGCACCTGCAAGGGGACGGCGTCCAGAACCCGCAGCGGCACCGGGCCTTGCGCAGCGGTCTTTCCATCCATGTCGAGCAGGCGCGCCTGCAAGACCATCGATTCAGCCAAGGGCGGTTGCCATTGCACGGTCAAGGTGTCTGCCGCAGCCGCGGCGCGCGATTCAGCCAGCACCTGGCCATTTTCAGCCAGCAGCTGCAAGCGCCAGCCCGCCTGCGGGGCATCGCGCCGCACGGTCAGCGCGAAACTGCGGCCGAGCGGCAGGGAGCGTGGAAAGTCCAACCAAAGCAGGCCGTCCTGTGCCGGCTTCCACTGGATAGGGCGTACGGGCATGTCACGCCATTGCGCCTCGTACAGGCCCTGGCCCTGCACTTCCACAGGGGTATCGCGAAGCGCCGACGGCATCTGTGCCAGCGCCTCCGCCAACCGATCGTCCGGTGCCGCTGGCGAAGCACTTGCTGTCGCCAGGACTATTGGCTGCGCACCGCCAACAGGAGCAGCGGGGGCGGCAAGCAGGGTCGCCAGCGAGGCGCCGGCCGCCAGGCCCAAGGCAGCGTCTATCCAGCGCTTCTTGCGTGAGTACAGCAAGGCGCTTGCCGTGCCGGCTAACACCGCACCACCGTACAGGAAGTTGATATCCACGTTCACGGCGCGCCCTTCCCTTGCAATGCCTGGCCAAACCTTGTCTGCGCTTGCGGGCGTGCCTGCAACAGCACTGCCGGCTGCTGCACGGTCGCACGCAGCCAGGCACGCAACTGGACACGGCATGACTGGCAACCATCAGCCACATCCTGCACGGCGGCTTGCGCCGACAGGCGTTGTTCTTCATCCTTGATGCGGGCAACTGCTTCGCGCGCAGCCTTGGTCCACAGTGAGGGCAGCGCGCCATCTCCGCCGAGGGCCTGCACCAGTTCGCGCACATCGGCCGGCACGAATTCGTTGGCCGTGCCTTGCGCACGGCGGTAGCTGGCCGCGCCAGTCATCTCACCGCTCATGCGCTTTTCTTCCTTGATGGCCGGCGGCACGAAGGCTGTGCGGTGCAGGTAGACGCGTTCCGCCTGCTGCAGTTCCTTGATCGCCCCAAGCGCTTTGTACTCCGGCGGCAAGGCCGGTTTGGGTGCAATGGCGCGAAGCAGCTTTTCGGCGTCCCACATCGCCCGCAATGCGCGGCGCAGGACTTCCTTGGTGGCCGGATCGAAGATGGTGGCGTTGCCTTCCTGGTCATGGGCGTGGCCGAACTGGGCGGCGATATTTCCGGTGCCGAAACCGCCCGGGCCCTGGGTGCCGGCGCCACCGTGTTCATGGCCATCGCCATCGCCGTGTTCTTCGTCGCCGAACAGGGAAGACTCCTCGCCAAGAAATTGGCCATAACGCAAGCGCAGCTTGGCTTGGTCGCCAGCGATCTTCTCGCTGCGGGCGCGCAGTTCTGCGGCGCCCAGGCGCGGCGAGTCGGCCACCAGTTGTTCGGTGTCGATGATGATCTGGCGCTGGCTGCGCAGGTTTTCCGGTTTCACCATCGATGGCAGGGCAGTCGATTCGAGTGCTTCGCCTTGCTGGCCGGGCAGGCGCAACGTGTAGGTTGGCGATTGCGAAACATGCGGGACCGGAGCGTTGTCGCTGGCGCGCACAAAGAAATACAGTTCGTCACCGGGCTCCATGCCGAGCTCTTTCAGCATCCATTGCTTGTTCCAGCTGCGCTTGCGCGGATCGGACGAAGCGGGAAGCGGAGCTTCCTTGTCGGTAAAGCGGATGTTTTCGCCGCTTCCGCGCGCGAGGGTCATATGCAGGGTTGCTTTGACGACCCCGTAGTCGTCGCTGACGCTGACGCTGAGCTGTGCGCTTTGGGCGTCGGGCTTCAGGACGCTGACCGATTCGTTCGGCGCGGCAATGGCGACTTGCGGGGCCTGGTCAGGCGTGACGCGGATTGTGTAGCGCTGGCTGGCGTTATGGCGGCTACGCCAGAAGATGGAATCGCTTGCGGTCCATTCAGCGCAGCGGCCCGCCGTCGCCCGCAAATTCTGGCCGTCGCCAAGCTCAATGATGGCATCGGCGTTGACCGCGCACCAGCGCACTTTGCTGTGCTGGGGAATCTGCAGGTCGCGCGGCGCGCCTTCACTTGGCTTCACGCCGGTGTACGGCGGAGGCTCGGCGTGCAGGCTTATGCCGGCTGCCGCGATGGCTGCCGGCGCTGCCGCACCGGTGCCCGCGGGCGGCGCGTACTGAGGGCTATGCGCTGCGACATAGGCCCATGCAGCGGCGGCCGCCACGGCTGCCAGGGCAAGCGGAATCGCATTGAAGCGGGCTTTCTGCATTGCGATGCTGCGCAAGCGCTCATCGTCGAGTACCTGGCCGACCCGCGCGATCAGGCGATTGTGTTGCAGGCGGCCGAGTGGCGTGTCCGGGGCAGCGGCCAGCATGGCACTACTGTCCTCCAGTTCCGGAACCGCGTCGTTCAGCCAGGACGACAATTGGGCATCCACCCGCTTGCGCCAGAGCGCGAAGTCAATCGCCGCCCAGAGCATGGCGGCTCCTGCCAGTGCAAGCGGAATGGTCAGCGTCAGCAGCTTTGCAGCAAAGGTACCTGCGAGCGTTATTGCAGCCAACCCGGCTGCGGGCAGCAGCGGCAAAAGCCAACTGGAGATGCGGCGGCGGATCAGGGCATCCAGCATGCGTTGGCGCACGCTGGCCAGGTGGTCAGCGGCTGCGGGCATGGGTGAGGATCCTTTCGATTGCGAACAGCGCCAGCAAGGCGAGCGCCAGCCATTCTGGTGAACGGGCCAGCGGTGCGGCTAGCGGTTCTTTGCGCCCGGCCTTCAGGGTTTGCGCGGGCATTGGATAAGGTGACATCTGCGCAGTTGCTGCTTGCCAGCGCTCGTAAAGTGCGCGGGCTGCATCGACGTCATGCAATGGCCATTGCGGGGCGGTCCAGGCGAGGCCCTCCGGGGTTTGCGTTTGCCCGTTAGTGACGGCGGTGCGCCACCAGAGAGGGGCCTTCCATGAGGCTGGAGGTTCGTTGCCTGAATGGTCCCAGACTATCAGCTCAGTGTCCGTGGTTGGGGTGTCGGAGAGAAGGTAGAGATTGGCGCCGTCGGCGGCGGTGCTGAAGGCAGCAAACAACGCTTGCCAGCGAGGCAGGCGCTCGGCTGGCGCGGACACGACGACGTGGCGCTTGCGGGGCGTCGCAGCGGCAGCGACGGGCGGCTGGGCGGCGATGGCGGAAGGAGCGAGGCGGAGCTCTGCTGCGTGGGCCAGGCGCGGGGGAAGCGCGGGCATGGCGGCACGGGGAGCAAGGATGAGGAAGCGCGCCTCCGGGCGCCATTCGTGTTCGTTACGGGCCAGCCAGTTCCACAGGTCGGCGGGCAGCGGCTCGCGGGCAGCGGCGCCCATGCCAGCCGATTGCACCTGTTGCGCAGCCCACGGCGAGGATTCGAGCGATGGGTCGATGAACACCGTGTCGCCCTTCCACGGCATGACAAGCACCGCCAGCCAGGCAAGCAGCATAAACAGCAATGCCATCCGCACCAACAGGAGCAATACGTCCGACCAGCGCAGCACGCGCTGCTGTTGCGGCGCTGCTGCGGGCAGGAAGCGTGCAGTGGCGAGAATGTCGGTGCGCGTGCGCTCGCGCTTGCGCATATGCCACCACACCGGCAGCAAAAGCACCGGCAAGGCAAGCCACCAGAAAGGCTGCATGCTGGTCATGGCCTGCGCGCCTCCGGATTCCTCAACCACACCCGCAGGGCTTCGCCCAAAGATTGTTCAATCTGCGCTTCGCATAACGGCACGTCATGCTGACGACATGCGGTGCGCACGGCACCGAAGTGGGAGTCAAGCGCCTTGCGGTAATTGTCGCGGTCGGCGCGGGTAAAGCTATGCAGGCGAGCGCCCTCCTCCGGATCGCGATAGGCGTGGCCGGCAGCGAAATCCGCTTCGACTTCGGCTTCGGTGCGCAAGGCCAGCAGGCGCACGTCATGCCGCATATGGCGCAAGCGCACCAGCGCTTCGCTCAGCGGCGACGGCCAGTCCAAAGCGTCCGTTGCAGCGAACACCATGCTTTGCGAACGCGCGAAGTGCAGGCTTGCGCGCAGGGTTTCAGCATCCGGCAGCCCGCCGGACGGCGTGGCGCGCTGCAGGGCCGCCAACACGCGCTGCAGATGGCGCGGGCCGCGCGAAGCTTGCGTGAATTCGACCTTGCCGTTGGAGAGCACCAGCAGCCCGAAGGCATCGCCCTGGCGCTGCGCAATCGCCGCCACGCAAGCCAGCGCCGTGCGGGCATACCAATGCTTGCTCAAGCCATCGACGCGGCGGCTTGGCTCTGCCATCGAGGCTGTTGCATCCAGTACCAGCCACGTCGCGACATGGCTATCACGCTCCGCCTCGCGCACATAATAGCGGTCGGCGCGCGCCAGCAGCTTCCAGTCGACGCGCCGCCATTCGTCGCCGGGCGCGTACGCACGGTACTCGGAGAACTCCACACCGGCGCCGCGTTCGCGGCCCGCATGAATGCCATGGCCGAGACCCGCCAGCACATGGCGGATCACCAGCTCAAGGTCGGCGGAGTGCGCCAGCAACGCGGGTGTTTCCAGCATGCTTACTCGGGCTTGATTGCGTCGCGCAGTGCGGCCAGGATGTCGGCAATCGCAATGCCGTCAGCTTCCGCTTCGAAATTGCGCAGGACACGGTGCGCCAGCACCGGCAGCAGCATGTGGCCGATGTCCTCGCGGGTGACCGCCAGGCGGCCCTGCATCAATGCACGCGCCTTGGAGGCCAGCACCAGGGCCTGGCCCGCGCGCGGTCCAGCGCCCCAGCCGACGTGCTTTTTCACCGCTTCGACGCTCGTCTCGCGCGGACGGGTGGCGCGCACCAGGCGCGTTGCGTAGCGCAGCAGGTGCTCGCCGATTTCGATATCGCGCACCAGCGCCTGAAGGCGCAGCAAGGTTTCCACGTCCATCGCCGGTTCCGCATCTTTCAAGCCGGCGTGCGTGGTGGCCGATACCATCGCGATTTCTTCGTCCTCCGTCGGGTAACCGACATCGATATGCAGCAGGAAGCGGTCCAGCTGCGCTTCAGGCAGCGGATAGGTGCCTGCCTGCTCGATCGGATTTTGCGTCGCCAGCACGAAGAATGGGCGCGGCAGCTTGTGCGTCTGGCCTGCAAAGGTCACCGAACGTTCCTGCATCGCTTCCAGCAACGCCGACTGCGTCTTCGGCGGCGCGCGGTTGATTTCGTCCGCCAGCAGCACCTGCGTGAACACCGGCCCTTGCTGGAAACGGAACTCACGCTTGCGCGTCGCATGATCCTCTTCCAGGATCTCGGTGCCGACGATATCGGACGGCATCAGGTCCGGGGTGAACTGCACGCGGCGGAATTCCATGTCGGTGGCCTGCGCCAGCGACTTCACCAGCAGCGTCTTGCCCAGGCCCGGCACGCCTTCCACCAGCGCATGGCCGCCGGCCAGCAGGCAAATGACCAGCGAGTCGATCACTTCTTCCTGGCCGATGATGACGCGGCCCATGCTCGCCTTCAGTGCCTTCACCTTGGCGTGCAGTACGCCGATCTCGTTTTCGCTCCAGCCGCTTTCAGCCACGGTCATGCTCCCAACGCGTATTGAATGATGTTGACTGCGAAGCGCGTGTTGTCGATTGCCAGCCAGCGCTTGTTGCGGAAGTCGTAATCCCACTCGCAGCCATAGTCCTTATTGCTATACAAAAGCCTGATGCGGCCGCCGAATTCCACGGCCTTCAGGTAGTCGTGCACCAGGTCGTCACCCCAGCCATTCAACTCCATCCCGGTATTCGGCGGTCCGTCGAATTTGAAGAACGCGGAATACAGCGGGTGGCTGTTGGGAATCTTGTGCAGTGCCTTCGGGCCGAAGATGCGGGCCACTTCCGCCTCGAACGATTTCGCAAACAAGCCGTCGATGTCGTGGTTGCAGTCGTCCACGAAAACAAAGCCGCCGCCACGCACGTAGCGCTCGAAGTTCTTGCGCTCGGCAGGCGTGAACTGCACCAGCTTATGGCCCGCCAGGTAGCAGAACGGCGCCTCCAGCATCTTCGGATCGGACAGCGCGACGATGCGTTCAACGGGATCAACCTTCAGGGTCGTGTATTCGACCAGGGAGTTGAGCACATTGCTCGGCATGCGGATATCGACATCCCAGTCGCCCGACTCGTAAGTCAGGCGCGTGAAGTAGAAATCGTAGGCGGGCATTCCTCAGACCGCGTCGGACAGCGACGTGAAGTTGAAGTCCCGCACCTTCATGGCCGGGATCATCAGCTTGCGCGCATCAGTATCGCCGATCAGCACCGGACGCCCCAGTTCATCGATGTTGTTCAGCATCGACACCGGGCTGTCGTTGAAGCGGAAGTTCTTGATCGGGTGCTTGATCTTGCCGTTCTCGATGTAGAAGGTGCCGTCGCGGGTCAGGCCGGTCAGCGCCACCGATTGCGGGTCCACCATGCGGATATACCAGGTGCGGGTCACCAGGATGCCCTTCTTGGTCGAAGCAATCAGTTCCTCGGTCGACCTGGAACCGCCCGCCATGATGATATTGCCCGCCGGCGGAGTCGCTTCTTTCTTCTGCTTCTGTGCCCAGTAGCGGTTGTAATCGAGCGAGGTGATCACGCCGCCTTTGATCAGGTCACGGCGCGCGCGTGCCTGCATCGAGCCCTGGTCCCATGGCAGTACTGGCGCATTGGCATCCCACGGGTCGGTCCAGACATTCACCTGCTCGTCGAACAGCTTGTCGCCCAGGCGATTGGCGCCGCCCTTCTTGGACAGGAAGCTGCGCCCTTCGTCGGCCGAGCGCGCGTCGAAGGCGCTGAACATGAAATTCAACAGGTCGTTGGTGGCCGCAGGTTCCATCACCACGGTATAGCGCCCCGGTTCCAAGGCCTTGGCGTCCACCGAGCGCAAGGCCTTCTCGATGGCGATTTCGGATGCCGCTCGCGGATCGAATGCCTTCGGATCGTAGGCGGCACGATTGACCCAGCCCGAGCCCCGGCCATCGTCGGTGCGGGTGGTCACGGTGAAATTCAGTCCGCCCAGTTCCTGGAAGCCGAACACGCCGTTCGAGTTGGCGATGCAGTCGAAGCCAATGCTGTCGTTGAAGAAGCCCGCCGCCTGCAAGCCGGCCTTCTTGGCGGCGGCGATACTGGCGAAGGCCACATCTGCGCGGTATTCGGGATTGAATGCCTCGGCATTACGGTTGAAGGTATTGCTGGCCTTGAAGTCCTGCTTGCCCACGGCCGGCATGAATTCCGGATTTTCCGGGGCCAGGCGCGCGATTTCCTCGGCGCGGCGCACGGCCGCTTCCAGCGACTTGGCGTCGAACTGGTTGCAGGTGGCGGAACCTTGCTTCTTGCCGAAAGCGACGCTGACCACCAAGGTCGTATCTTCAATCAGGCCGGCAGTGGAAACGCTGTTGTTGGCGTAACGCACGTTGCCCTTGCGGCTTCCGCTCAGGTTGACGCGGCACTCGTCTGCCTTGGACATGGCCATCACTTTGTCGCAAATGCTTTTTGCTTCGTCTTTGCTCAGGAGTTTCATCTATCGCGTCCTTAGTCAATCTTGCGGGCAGTGTTGATCACATTGATGCCGTTGAAGCGCGTGGTCGAGGAACCATGCGACACGGCGCTGACCTGGCTTGGCTGGCCTTTGCCGTCGAAGAACGAACCGCCCATGCGCCAGTCGCGCTGGTCGCAGGTGGCCGAACAAGAGTTCCAGAACTCCTGGGTGTTCGACTGGTATGCCACGTCGTTCAGCATCTGGCCGACCTTGCCGTCCTTGATCTCGTAGAACAACTGGCCGCCGAACTGGAAGTTGTAGCGCTGCTGGTCGATCGAATAGGAACCGCGGCCCAGGATGTAGATACCTTTTTTCACGTCCTTGACCATGTCGTCCACCGACAGCGGCTTCTTGCCTGCTTCCAGCGAGACGTTGGGCATGCGCTGGAACTGCACGCTGCTCCAGGAATCCGCATATGAGCAACCGTGAGACTCCTTCTCGCCGATGATGTGCGCCTGGTCGCGCGTGGCCTGGTAATTCACCAGGATGCCGTTGCGGATCAGGTCCCATTTCTTCGAAGGCACGCCTTCATCGTCGTAGCCCACACAGCCCAGCGAACCGGGAGTGGTCTTGTCGGCCACGATGTTGACGATGTCGGAACCGTACTTGAAATTCCTGCTCTTCCACTTGTCCAGCGTCGCAAAGGAGGTGCCGGCGTAGTTGGCTTCATAGCCTAGCACGCGGTCCAGTTCCGTTGCGTGACCGACGTTCTCGTGAATGGTCAGGAACAGGTGTTCAGGGCTCAGCACCAGGTCGTACTTGCCTGGCTCGACCGACTTGGCCGAGAGCTTTTCTCGCGCTTGCTTGCCGGCGGCCTTGGCGTCTTCGATGATGTCGTAGCCGCCGTTGTACAACTGCGTCACGCCGCCTGCCGCGCGCACCTTGTGCTCCGGCTTGGCGTCGAAGAATTCGTAACCCATGCCGGCCGGCGAAGACAGGCCGTCGCGGGTGCGGAACTTGCCGGTTGCCTTGTCCACTGCAGTCGCGGTGAAAGGCGCCCACAGGCGGTGTACGTCCTGGTCGATGTAGGAACCGTCGGTCGAGGCAAAGTATTTCTGCTGATTGACCTGGAACAGGTTGGCTGTCATGAAGGAGGCGCCGGCATCCAGGCCAGCCTTGTTCGCGGCCAGCAGCATGTCGGCCTTTTCCTTGATCGGCACTTCGCGCCAATCCTTCTTGAAAGGCGTCTGCCATGCGACTTCGCCCACGCCTTTGACCGGCGCCAGTTGCACCGGCGAGGCCTGCAGGCGCGCGTTGGCGCGTGCAATGGCCACTGCCTGGCGCGCGGCGTCGGCGACGGCGTCGACTGTCAGCGCGTTGGTGGCGGCGAAGCCGTAGGCGCCATTGGCGATCACGCGCACGCCGACACCGGTCGATTCGGTGTTGACGATGTTTTCAACGCGCGTGTCGCGGGTGGTGATGAACTGGTTCAGGTAGCGGCCAATGCGCACGTCGCAGTAGCTGGCGCCGGCCTTGGTGGCGGCGTTCAGCGCGGCGTCGGCGAGTTCTTTCTTGAACTTGCGGGCCATCGGGTTCATCAGGTCTTCGGCGGCGATGGCGTTGCCGAAGACGGGGACCAGCATGGTGCCGCCGGCGGCAGCGGCGACTTTCAGGAAGGATCTGCGTTCCAATGTGTTGCTCCATTTTTAAACCGGTAAAGCAGTGTCAGACCCACAGGGTCTGACACTTTGTGGCGCGGCGGCTGCGCTCTTCGGTTTCCTATACAGCGTCAGACAAAGAGGTGAAGTTGAAGTCCCGCACCTTCATGGCCGGAATCAGCAGCTGGAATTGCGACTCGTCGCCGGCCAGCACTTCCGGACGGCCCAGTTCCTCGATGTTGTTCAACATCGTCACCGGGCTTTCATTGAATCGGAAGTTCTTCACCGGGTGCTTGATCTTGCCGTTCTCGATGTAGAAAGTGCCATCGCGGGTCAGGCCGGTCAGCAGCA
The DNA here is from genome assembly GCF_049904655.1 of Pseudoduganella sp. R-34. Lineage (NCBI taxonomy): Bacteria > Pseudomonadati > Pseudomonadota > Betaproteobacteria > Burkholderiales > Oxalobacteraceae > Pseudoduganella > Pseudoduganella sp. R-34. The sequence goes on along the minus strand of NZ_CP184572.1, from coordinate 812,079 downwards.
CGGTTTGCGGATCGACCATGCGGATATACCAGGTACGGGTCACCAGGATGCCCTTCTTGGTCGAGGCAACCAGTTCCTCGGTCGACTTGGAACCGCCGGACATGATGATATTGCCCGGTTGGCCTACAGCGCGCTGGCCCTGTTTCTTGCCCCAGAACGGCGAGTAGTTCAACGAAGCGATCTTGCCGTTCTTGATGATGTCCATGCGCTCGCGCGCCAGCAAGGTCTGGTTATCCCATGGCAGCACAGGAATATCCTTATCCCACGGGTCGGCCCACACGTTCACCTGCTCGTCGAACAGTTTTTCGCCCATGCGGTTGCCGCCGCCCTTCTTGGCCAGGAAGCTGCGGCCCTCGTCGGCCGAACGCGCGTCGAAGCTGCTGAACATGAACGCCAGCAGGTCGGAAGTCGCGGCAGGTTCCAGGATCACCGTATAGCGGCCAGGCTCCAGCGCCTTGGCTTCTGCCGAGCGGATCGCCTTCTCCATCGCCACTTCGGCCGCTGCGCGCGGATCGAAGCGATTGACGTCCTGAGCATCGCGGCGCACCCAGCCCGAACCGCGGCCGTCTTCGGTCCGCACGGTGCAGGTGAAGTCGATGCCGGTCTGCGACTGGTGGCCGAACACGCCGCGCGAGTTGGCGACTGTCTCGAACGAGGACTGGTCGGTAAAGAAGCCCGCAGCGACCAGGCCCTTCTTCTTGCAGGCCTCGATGCTGTAAGCCGCCACCTGCGCGCGGTACTCAGGATTGATCGCGTCGGTCGACTTGCTGAAGGTGTCGGAGCCCTTGAACGCCTGCTTGTCCGGCGTCGGCATGAACTCCGGATTTTCCGGCGCCAGTTTTGCCAGTTCTTCCGCGCGCTGCACGGCTTTCGCCAGCGACTTGTCGTCAAACTCGTTGATGACTGCCGTGCCCTGCTTCTTGCCGAAGGCGACCGCCACGGACAGCTGGGTATTTTCCACCAGGCCGGCAGTCGACACGGCATTGCGCGCATAGCGGATATTGCCGGTGCGGCTGCCGTTGATGGTGACGATGCACTCATCGGCTTTGCTCAGCGACATGACCTTGTCGGAGATGCGCTTGGTCTCTTCCTGATTCAGGATCTTCATTCGTAGTCCTTTCGCCTTAGCCGATCTTGCGGGCAGTGTTGATCACGTTGATGCCGTTGAATCGCGAAGTTGACGAACCGTGCGACACCGCGCTCACCTGCATCGGCTGGCCTTTGCCGTCGAAGAAAGAGCCGCCCATGCGCCAGTCGCGCTCATCGCACATGGCGGTGCAGGCGTTCCAGAACTCCTGGGTATTCGACTGGTAAGCCACGTCTTCCAGCATCTGGCCGATCTTGCCGTCCTTGATCTCGTAGAACATCTGGCCGCCGAACTGGAAGTTGTAGCGCTGCTGGTCGATCGAGAAGGAACCGGCCCCCACGATGTAGATGCCCTTCTTCACGTCTTTCACCAGTTCGTCCGGGGTCATCTTCTTCTTGCCAGCCTTGAGCGAAACGTTAGGCATGCGCTGGAACTGCACATTGCTCCAGGAGTCCGCGTACGAGCAGCCGTGCGATTCTTTCTCGCCGATCACCGCCGCCTGGTCGCGCGTAGCCTGGTAATTCACCAGGATGCCGTCCTTGATGATGTCCCACTTCTTGCACTTGACGCCTTCGTCGTCGTAGCCGACCGCCCCCAGCGAACCCTGGATGGTTTTGTCTGCCTCGATGTTGACCAGGTCCGAACCGTACTTGAATTTCTTCGACTGCTGCTTGTCCAGGGTCGCGAAGGAAGTGCCGGCGAAGTTGGCCTCGTAGCCCAGCACGCGATCGAGTTCGGTCGGGTGGCCGACGGATTCGTGGATGGTCAGCCACATATGTTCCGGCGACAGCACCAGGTCGTACTTGCCCGGCTCGACCGACTTGGCGGTCAGCTTTTCCTTGGCCTGGCGGCCGGCGGCCTTCGCATCCTCGACCAGGTCATAGGTACGGTTGTACAGCGTGGCGACGCCGCCCGCTGCCTTGATCTTGTCTTCCTTGCGGCCGTCCAGGTATTCATAGCCCATGCCGACCGGGGTGCCCAGGTCGGAACGGCTGCGGAACTTGCCGGTCGACTTGTCAACGGCCGTGGCGAAGAACGGCACCCACAGGCGATGCAGGTCCTGGTCGATATAGGAACCGTCGGTGGAAGCGAAGTACTTCTGCTGGTTAACCTGGAACAGCAAGGACTGGATGAACGAAGCGCCGGCTTCCAGCGCGCCCTTGTTGGCGGTGATCAGCAGGTCGGCCTTCTCCTTGATCGGCACGGTGCGCCAGTCCTTCTTGATCGGGGTCGCCCACGACACTTCGCCCACGCCCGGCGTCGGCGCCAGCTGCACGCCGGCTGCCTGCAGCTTGGCGTTCGCCTTGGCGATGGCGACCGCCTGGCGCGCCGCGCCGGCCACGCCGTCCGGCGACATGTCGCTGGTGGCGGCAAAGCCGTAGGCGCCGTTGGCGATCACGCGCACGCCCACGCCAGCGGATTCGGTATTGGTGACGTTTTCGATGTTCAGGTCACGGGTCGTGATGAACTGGTTCAGGTAGCGGCCGATGCGCACGTCGCAGTAGCTGGCGCCGGCCTGGGTGGCCGCGGTCAGCGCGGTATCTGCCAGCATCTTCTTGAACTTCACTTCCACGGGCTTTACCAGCTCGTCGGCCGCAATGGCGCGGCCAAAAGGCATCATCATGGCAGCCATTGCACCGCCGCTCATGTTGAGGAATGCACGTCGTTCCATAGTCTCTCCAGGGTTATCGTTTTTACCTAAGACAGCTTGCAGGGATCAAATCGTACGCAATTTTTATGCCATTGTGTAAAGCTTGTACAAAGCTGAAACATATCCGCAAAAAGTGTCCGGGCAGTGTCCGCACACCGTCCGCGCGGACACTTGACCGGGCGGCCAGCTTGCACGATCATCAAGTCCCGGGCGACCGGAGCCGCTGCGTCGCCTGCCCAACGAAAAAAGGAGACTCCTGAATGAAACAGTACGTCCTGGCCGGCCTGCTGGCCGTTGGCTTTACCGGTTTTTCCGGCGTTGCACTGGCAGATCCTGCCCTGAAAGCTGCAATCGCCAGCCCTACCCGCAACGCGGACAACGTCAAACGCGACCAGTACCGCCATCCTTACGAGACCCTGACCTTCTTCGGCATCAAGCCGAACATGACGGTGGTCGAACTGTCGCCGGGCGGCGGCTGGTACACCGAAATCCTGGCCCCTTACCTGCGCGACCAGGGCAAGCTGATTACCGCCGGCTCCAGCCCGCAATCGGCCGACGAACGCGTGCGCAAGTCGGCTGAACGCTTCCAGGAGTTCCTGGCCAAGCAGCCGGGCCGCGACAAGGTGGTGCTGGGCGCCTTCGAACCGGGCAACGGCGTATACACTTACGCGCCGAAAGGCAGCGCCGACATGGTGCTCACGTTCCGCAACATCCATAACTGGATCGGCACCGGCGACGAGAACATGAAGAAGCTGATGGCCAGCATCTACGACACGCTGAAACCAGGCGGTATCTTCGGCGTGGAGGAACACCGCCTGCCGTCCGCCATGACCCAGGATGCCAAGGCCAGTACCGGCTATATGCACGAAGCCTATGTCATCAAGATGGCCGAACAGGCCGGCTTCAAGCTGGTGGCAAAGTCTGAAGTCAACGCCAATGCCAAGGATGACGCCAACCACGAGAACGGGGTGTGGGCCTTGCCTCCGACCTTCACCAACAAGGACAAGGACCGCGCCAAGTACGCTGCCATTGGCGAGAGCGACCGCATGACGCTGAAGTTCGTCAAGCCGCAGTAATCAGTGCTGAAAAAGCTGCAACGCTCTGCCGCCGGCTTGCTGCTGGCGGCAGCATCCACCCTGGCCAATGCGGGCGACGCGGCCAATGCGCCGCTGATGCGCTTCGTCCTGCCCTCGGTCACGCCTGGCTCCGAGGTACAGGTCACCTACTTTCACCTGCTGCTGCGCCTCGCGCTGGAAAAGACCGACGGCCCCTTCTCCATCGAGTTCTATCCCCACGAACTGACCAGCCCGCGCCGCGCCCTGGAACTCAAGCGCAATGGCGTCATCAACATCATGTGGGACGGCACCAACGCCGAGCGGGAACGCGACCTGCTGCCGATTCGCATCTCCCTGGTGCGCGAGCTGAACGACTATCGCGTCTTCATGATCCGCAAGGAGGATGAAGCCCGCTTCCGCGAGGTTCGCAGCCTGGGCGACCTGCGCAAGCTCGTTGCCGGCGCGGGCGTCAACTGGCCTTCGGTGGATGTGTTGCGCCACAACCGCTTGCCGGTTGAAACGACGGTCAATTACAGTTCGCTGTTCCCGATGCTGAAAGCAAAGCGCTTCGACTACATGCCGCGCGGCGTGCACGAGGCCTGGGCCGAGGAAAAGGTGTATGGGAAGGATGGATTGATGGTGGAACCGACGATCTTCCTGCATTACCGCGTACCGTTCTATTTCTTTGTCAGCAAGGACAACAAGGCGATGGCGGAGCGGGTGGAGCGAGGCTTGAAACTTGCGCAAGCCGATGGCAGTTTCGACAAGCTGTTGAACGGCTACCCGGCTTTCCAGCGCGCCCTGGGGGAGATCGCGGCGCGCAAGCGCAAGGTATTTGAACTGGAGCTTCCTAGCGGGATTGCAGGCGGCTCATCAAGGTGACAAAGCCGTATCCGGCAACGAAAAGACCGCCCAAGACGACGGCAATTGAAACGATCAGGCTAGTCATTCATTCTCCCAAGTGCACAAACCAGCCGCTATTATGCTGCATGCGCACATGAATGATTCTCACACTTCGTTTCAAGTTTGTCGGAATTTTGTCATTTTTTCACCGGAGTAAAGGACAAATCGGCGAAGTCATAGCTGAAATCAGTCTCGGTGGACACTGGCGCCATCTTCATGCGATCAATGGAACCGTCCGGATTCAGCGAAAACGTCACATAGGCATCGGCGTTGAAATTGCGCTCCTTCCAGCGCACGATGAACGTGTCGTGCTGGAAGTGCTCCAGCGTGCCGGTCAGATCCGGCGTGCGGCTGAACGACATGAGCTGCTTGCCGCCTTCCTGCCTGATGCTCACCGTGCCATACCAGGGATCGCTATAGTCGCCGTTGTAGGATGCCAGCGGCAGCGAAGGCCTGGATGCCGCCGCCCGGGCCGAGGACAGCTTGCCCTGGCGCGCCAGTTCTTCCTTGTACATTTCGGCTTCCTGCTCGGCGTAGAGCTTGATCCAGTCGGTCGGCGCCGCGCCCATGTAGTGGTCCAGGATGCGCCATTGCAGCGCCGTCATGGCCGGGCCGTTTTCCGCATTGGTGAAGATGGCCACGCCCAGCTTCTCTTCCGGCACCATCACGATGCGCGAATAAAAGCCCTGCAGCGCGCCGCCGTGCATGGCGACCTTGCGGCCGCGGTAATCGCGCAGCTGGAAACCCAGGCCGTACGCCGCGAAGTTAGGCCTGGTGGCAGCCAGCGCCGGTTTCGGCTCGCTGATCTTCATTGGTGTTTGCTGGGTCCACATCTCGCGCGCCTGCTTGGCGCTGAACAGCTGCTTGCCGTTCTCCATCTTGCCTTCGTTGAGCAGTACCTGCATCCACTTGGCGATGTCTTGCGCATTGGTCTGGATGCCGACCGCGCCAACCGCGTTTTGCACCGGCATCGGCTTGACCACGGCGGCCTTGCCATTGATCTTGCTATGCGGCGCCGAGTAGTCGGCCGTTTTCAGCATGTCATCGACATTGGTGGTGCTGCCGGTCATGCCCAGCGGCGCCAGGATGCGTTCGCGCGTCGCCTCTTCCCAGCTCTTGCCGGACTTCTGCGCAACGATCTTGCCCGCCACGATGTACAGCAGGTTGTCGTAGGCGTAGCTGTTGCGGAAGCTGGTCGCCAGCTTCACGTTGCGCAGGCGGTCGATGATTTCATCGGTGCTGAAGGTCGTGGTCGGCCACCACAGCAGGTCGCCGGCGCCCAGCCCGAGGCCGCTGCGGTGCACCAGCAGGTCGCGCACGGTCATGGCCTGGGTCACGTAGGCGTCCGCCATCTGGAAACCGGGCAGGTGCTTGGTAACCGGGTCGTCCCAGCCCAGCTTGCCCTCGTCCACCAGTTGCGCCAGTTCGGCAGCGGTAAAGGCTTTCGAGTTCGAGGCAATCTCGAACAGCGTTTGCTCCGTGACCGGCGCCGGGTTGCCGAGCCGGCGCACGCCGAAGCCCCTGGTCGCCACCACCTTGCCGTCCTTGACGATGGCGATGGCCATGCCGGGCACGTCGAAGGTCTTCAGCGCCAGGTTGACGTCACGCTCAAGGTCGAAGGCTGGCGCACTGGCAGCGGCGGCGGCTACCGCGCCTTCCGCCGCGGCGATGGCCGGCGCGCCGATGGCGGCACTGGCTGCGAAGGCCAGCATGAGCAGGGTGGCAATTCGTTTCTTCAGCAGCATGGTCATTTCTTCAGCAATTTGTCGACGGAACCCTGGGTCTCAGGATGGTAGCGCGGCCGCGCCTTGGCGTAGACGCCTTTGGCCCATGCTGCTTCGTTCGGGTTGTTCAGCAGCGCCTTGTACAGCGGAACCACGAACTTCTGGCGCCCCACGCTCATGAGGAAGGCATTCAACGGCTCTCGTACGCCGTAGCCCGCATGCACGGACGCCAGCAGGAAGCGGAAGCCGATTTCATTATTCTTCGTATCGCGCAGCTTGAAGGCCTCATCGAGCTCCTTCATTTGCGCAGCATTGGCCTTGCTGTCGATGCCGTTCAGGAAATGCATCCACTCCAGCGCGGTCCACTGCTGCGTCTCCAGCAGGCTGGTGCCCAGGTCGCCTTTCAACCAGGCGTCGCGCTTGCCGTCCAGCGCGGCCAGGCGCGGCGAATTCACGTACTGCGCGCCGGCCGGGATGCCGCTGCCGTGCAGCCATTCGTCCAGCTCCGCATCGCCCATGATGGCGGGATTCTTGGCCAGCAGGTTCTTGCGCAGGTACTCGACGAATTCGGCGGTGGTCGCCGACTGGAAGGCGTGCTGGTCGAACCAGCCGCGCAGGAAGGGGTCGAACACGTCGCGGCCGGCGCGCTGCTCCAGCGTGTGCAGCAGCCAGGCTCCTTTCGGGTAGGCCAGGCCCTCGTCGGTGTAGGTGTCCGGGTTGGTGTCGGGGTCCTTGGTCAGCAAGGCCTGCTTGGCGGGCGGGATGTCTTTCAACGACGCGACGGCTTCGGCCTGCTCCACCTGCAGGTTCATGTCGGCCACTTCCTTGCCGTACAGGCTTTCCACGATGCGGGTGGTGACGTAGGTGGTAAAGCCCTCGTTCAGCCACCAGTGCTTCCACGAAGCGTTGGTCACCAGGTTGCCGGACCAGCTATGCGCCAGCTCGTGCGCGATCAGGTCGTTCAGGCTGCGATCCCCTGCGATCATGGTCGGGGTCAGGAAAGTCATGCGCGGGTTTTCCATGCCGCCGATCGGGAACGATGGCGGCAGCACCAGCATGTCATAGCGCCCCCAGCGATAAGGGCCGTACAACGCTTCGGCAGCATTGATCATCTTCTCGGTGTCGGCCAGCTCGTAGGCAGCGGCATCGATGCGGCCGGGCTCCGCGTACACCGCGGTGCGCGGGCCGAGGTTGCGCAGTTCGATTTCGCCGATGGCGATGGCCAGCAGGTAGGCCGGGATCGGCTGCGGCATCTTGAAGTTCCAGCCGCCCTTGCCGGTCGCATGCTGGTCGCCTTCCGCACTCATTACTACACGCATGCCGGCCGGCGCGTCGATATGGGCGCTGTAGGTAAAGCGCACCGCCGGCGTATCCTGCACCGGCGCCCACGAACGCGCATCGATGGTTTCCGACTGGCTGAACATGAAGGGGCGCTTGCCCGACAGCGTCTGCTCGGGATTCATCCACTGCAGCGCATTCGCGGTCGGCGCGGTACGGTAATAGATGCGGACTTTCTCGGGCTGCGATTGCAGGGCGATGCGCAGGGCGCGGCCCTTCTTCGGATCCTGCTTGTCGAGCATGAAGGAGGCCGGCGCCCAGTTGCCGTCAGGGCGCTGCACTTGCACGCGCGCGATCTTGAGCTGGCGCGTGTCAAGCACCAGGGTGCGCGCCGACTTGTCGATCCAGTTCAGCGACAGTTCCGCATAACCGTCGAGCGTCTTGCGCGTGAAGTCGGCTCTCAGGTCCAGGTGCAGGTCGGTGGTGCGCACCTGGTCGTAGCGCGCAAAGCTCAGCGGATCCTGCGCCCGCGCGGGTAGCGCAAACGCAGCCGCCAACGCAGCAGCAGTCAAAGACAGTCGGAACATGGCATCTCTCTGTTGTTACAAGCGCGCAGAGGATAGCACACCTAAAGTCGGGGTCAGGTCTGGCAACAGGACATTTGCGCAGCGCAAATGTCCTGTTGCCAGACCTGACCCCGACTTTCAAATCACACTTTGATGTCTATCTCGTAGGTGGTGCCGTCGTCGACCAGGGCGATTTCCGTTGGCGAGGCGGTGGCTTCGCCGCGGGTGATGCGCAGGACGTAGGTGCTGCTGCCGTGGCGGTAGTGCAGCGTGAAGCCGGGCCAGGATGCCGGCAGGCGCGGCGCCAGCAGCAGCTTGTCGGCCTGGCGCGTCAGGCCGAGCAGGGACTCCAGCAGCAGGCGGTACATCCAGCCCGAAGAACCGGTGTACCAGCTCCAGCCGCCGCGGCCGACGTGCGGCTCGACGGCGTAGACGTCGGCGGTCACCACGTACGGCTCGACCTTGTAGCGAGCGCAGGATTCGGCATCGGAACCGTGCCGTACCGGATTAATCATCCGCATCAGGTCCCAGGCCCGTTCAACATCGCCCAGGCGCGCGAAGGCCATCACAGTCCAGATGGCGGCGTGGGTGTACTGGCCGCCGTTCTCCCTTACGCCCGGCACGTAGCCGCGGATATAGCCGGGATTGAGCGCGGACTTGTCGAACGGTGGATCGAGCAGCTGGATCAGGCCGAACTCGCGCCGCACCAGGCGCGCTTCCACCTGCTCCATCGCGCCTTCCACGCGCGCCTTGTCGGCGGCGCCGGTCAGCACGCCCCAGCTTTGCGAGATCGAGTCGATCTGGCATTCCTCGTTCTGCGCGGAGCCGAGCGGGGTGCCGTCGTCGAAGTAGGCGCGGCGATACCACTGGCCGTCCCAGGCATTGGCTTCGATATTGGCGGCAAGCTGTTTGGCCTGCTCGCGGCATTCGCTGGCGAAAGAGGAGTCGTCGCGCCTCTCGGCCACTTCGGCAAAGCGCTGCAGCACCTCGATCAGGAACCAGGCCAGCCACACGCTCTCGCCCTTGCCATGCTCGCCCACCTTGTCCATGCCGTCGTTCCAGTCGCAGGAGCCGATCAGCGGCAAGCCATGTTCGCCAAACCGCAGGCCGTTGCGGATGGCGCGCACGCAGTGCTCGTACAAGTCACCCGCATGGGCCGAGCGGCTCGGCATGTCGTAATAGGAATCCTCCTCGGGCTGCACGGGGCGGCCTTCCAGGTAGGGCGCCTGCTCATCCAGCACCGACATATCGCCCGTGCTGGACACATAGCGCCATGCCGCGAGCGGCAGCCACAGGTAGTCATCCGAACAGTGCGTGCGCACGCCTCGGTCGGAAGGCGGATGCCACCAGTGCTGCACGTCGCCCTCCACGAACTGGTGCGCCGCGCACAGGATCAAATGCTCGCGCAGGATGTCGGGACGCGTATGCACCATCGCCATCGCGTCCTGCAGCTGGTCGCGGAAGCCGAACGCACCGCCGCTCTGGTAATAGCCGCTGCGCGCCCACATGCGGCAGGCAATGGTCTGGTACATCAGCCAGCCATTGGCCAGTACGTCGAGCTCCGGCTCCGGCGTCTGCACCTGCACCGCGCCCAGCACCTTGTCCCAATGCGCATGCACTTCGCCCAGCGCCTGCAGCGCCGCCCCGCGCCCGCCGTGGCGCTGCACCACGTTGGTGGCGTCGGCATTGCGGCGGCCGCCCATGCCGAGCACGAACACGATCTCGCGCTCCTGCCCCGGCTGCAGCTCGAATGGCGCCTGGATCGCCGCGCAGGCATCCAGTCCCGCGCCGGCCTTGCCCGACAAGCGCACGCGCCGCAGCGCTGCCGGCCGGGCCAGGCTGCCGTTACGGCCGATGAATTCCGTGCGGTCGCAGGTCACGCTGCGCACGGAAGCATCGGCATTGAAGAAGGCTACGCGGCCGGAGAATTCCGTGTTGTAGGCGTTGCGTGCAAACAGGGCGCCGGTCACCGGATCGATTTCAGTCACGATATGCATGCCTGACTTGGAGCGCATATCGCCCAGCACCCATTCCACGTAGCCCGTTACCGACAGCTTGCGCGCCTGGTCGGAATCGTTGCGCACGCGGATCACCGTGTAACGCACCGGCGCATCCAGCGCCACGAAGGTGGTCATGCGGCTGTTGATGCCCGCTTCCGCGTACTCGAACGAAGAATAGCCGAATCCGTGGCGCGTCAGGTAGCTGCCTGCGCCCGGCGCGGGCAAGGCGCATGGCGACCAGAAACGGCCGCTCTGCTCGTCGCGCAGGTAGAACGCTTCGCCGCTCAGATCCGATACCGGGTCGTTATGCCATGGCGTCAGGCGGAACTCATGCGCGTTCTCCTGCCAGGTGTAGGCCTGGCCGCTTTCCGATACAACACTGCCGAACTGCGCGTTGGCGATCACGTTCGACCACGGCAGCGGCGTGCGTTGTCCGGCGCTGGTGGCGATCACATATTCCTTGCCGTCCGGCGTGAAACCGCCCAGGCCATTCACCAGGATCAAGTCATCCGGCAACGGGACGCCCGCCGCGGCATCGCGTTCAAACGCTTCGGCGCGCGCTTCCACCATCAGCGGCGGCATGCGCAGCGTGGGCGCCACGCCGCGCTTCAACTGGTCGGCCAGCGTGCCGCGTTCGTCGCTCAGCACGGCGCGCGCCACCGTCTGCAGCAGCACCCGGTCTTCCGGCGCGATGCCATCGGTCGGCCGCACGAAGATGCCGCCCGGCCGGTCGATCGCCTGCGCATCAAGTCCGGAAGCGATCAAGCCCATGATCTGGTCATGGAGGGCCTGGCGGTAGCCGGAGCGGTCCTCGTACCAGATCACCAAGTCCACCACCAGCCCTTTCAGGCGCCAGTAGGCATGCGCCTGCACCAGCTGCCGCGCCAGTTCGATATTGGCGGCGTCGCGGATTTCCATCAGTACGATCGGCAAGTCGCCGGAAATGGCGTAGGCCCACAGGCCGGATTGGACGCGCTGGTTGCGCACCAGGACGCCGGCATCGGCACGCAGGGCCGCATTCGGATAGATCACATGGTTTGCCAGGCGCGCGTACAACTGGGCCTCGGCTTCGCTGGCATTCAGCTGCCGCAGCACCACCTGGCTGTGCGTCCATGCCAGCTCGAACACGCGGTCCGCCATGTGGCGGTCCTGGTATTTGTCGATCAGGTATTGCGCGGCATCGCGCGTGTCGGTCATGCCGGTCACCACGTCAATCACCGACACCTGCCCCGGCTCCAGCGCAATACGGTAGCGGATTGCCACCACGGGATCGAGCACCGAGCCCTCGCTGCCGGACAGCGGCCCAGGCTCCCGCAGCGCCAGCGGCGCGTGCGCCGTGTTGCCGCGGCCGATGAAGCGCGCCCGGTCGGTTTCATAGGAGACCTGCTGGACCTGCGCATCGTGCACCGTCATCACATGCAGCAAGTAAGGCGTTTTCTCATCCTTGCCGCGCGGGCGGCGCGTGCACAGGATGGCGCTTTCGTCCTCCACGATCTCGGTCTGAACGAACAGCTTGCTGAATGCCTGGTGTGCGTTATCCGCCGGCGCCGGCGCCATCACCACTTCGCCGAAGCTGGTGACCTCGATGATGCGGCGCCGGTCGGAATGGTTGCTGATGCGCGTGCGGCGCATTTCGATATCGTCCTCCGGCGACACCACGATTTCCGTGTACAGCTCGATCTCGTTGTCGCTGCGGCGGAATTCTGCCCGCCCTTCGGAGAAGATCACCTCCAGCCGCTTCGGCTCGGCCTGGGTCGGCTGGTAGGTGGTGGACCAGACGGCGCCGTCCTCCACGTCCTGCACGTAGCAGAACTGGCCCCAGTTGTCGCGCGTGCTGTCTTCGCGCCAGCGGGTCACGGCCAGGTTGTTCCAGCGGCTGTAGCTGCCGCCGGCGCTGCTCACCATCACGTGGTAGCGGCCGTTCGACAGGAGCTGGGTTTCCGGCACCGGCGGCGTATGCTGGCTCATGATGCGCATCGGCGCCGCCTGCTCGGGCACCGTGCTGCGCACCGAGGCCTGCTCCGCGCTGGCCGAATGGAAGGCGCCGATGCGCGGGCTGCGTTCCTGCAGCACTAGCAGGGTCGACTGCAGCAGCGGGTCGGATTCGAAGCGGCGCTGCATCGGCCGGCCGTTCAGCACGTAGCTCAGCGCCAGCAAGCCCATGCCCTGGTGGTGCACCATGAAGGACTTGATGATGGCGTATTGCTGGCCGCGCGGCAGGCGCGCCGCCGTGTAATCGATCGCCTCGTAGAAGCCGTAACGTCCCATGAAGCCCATGGCCGCCATCTTCTGCAGGTTCTGGCAAGCGGTATCCGGGTCGACCATCAGCCCCAGCATGGTGGCATACGGCGCCACCACCAGGTCTTCCGCCAGGCCGCGTTTCAGCCCGATGCCCGGTACGCCGAAGGCGCGGTACTGGTAGTTCAGCGCCGCGTCGGTGGTGTTGTAGCCCGATTCGGAAATCCCCCACGGCACATTGCGCTGCCTGGCGTATTCCACCTGCGCCGCCACCACCGACTGGTAGGTCTGGTCCAGCAAGGTGCTCGGGTAGGTCGGCATCACCAGCAGCGGCATCAGGTACTCGAACATCGAGCCGCTCCAGGAGAGCAGCACCGGCTGGCCGTGCACGATGCAAAGCTGGCGTCCCATGGCGAACCAGTGTTCCTGCGGCAGTTGTCCCTGGGCGATGGCGACAAAGCTGGCCAGCCGCACTTCGGAGGCCAGCAGGTCGTAGCAGCTCGCATCCAGCCGCCGCTCGCTCAGGTTATAGCCGATGGCCAGCAGCTTGGTGGTCTGGTTGAACAGGAAGCCGTACTCGCACTGGGCGAATTCGTTGGCCTGGTGCGACAGCCGGTTCAGCGTGTCGAGCCGCTCGCGCGCGCGCGCCGCGCCCTGCTCCACCAGCGTCGCCAGCTGCTGCTGGCGTTCGCGCTCGTCGGGCGCCAGGTCGCTCAGCACCGCCCCCGGCAGGGGCCAGCTGGCCAGTTCGCGCAAGGTCGGTACGCGGTCAAGCGTCGTGTCGTATTGCGCTTCGGCCTGCGCCGTGATCCAGGGCGCGAAGCCATCCAGTTCGTCCAGCAGGCTGCGGCACTGCACATGCAGCGCACCGGCCCACGCTGCAACTTGCGGATCGAGTGCCGCCGCGGCCTGGCGCAGGAACAGTTCCGCGCCCTCGCAAGCGCGCAGCAGCCAGGCGCGCTGCTGCCGCAAGCTTGGCGGATAGGCGGGCGGCGGCGCAGCAATGGCCGCTTCCAGCGCGGCCAGCGAATCGGCCGCCACGCTGCCCGCCGCTGCTGCCGCTTCACGCACCAGGGCGCAGGTGGTGGCCAGGCCTTGCGCCAGGTTCGGATTCACGATCGGCAGTTCGGCGATGCCGACCAGGCCGGCCTGCAGCGTGAGCAAGTGCCCGGCCAGGTTGCCGCTGTCGACGGTGGAAATATAGATCGGATGCAGCGGCTTCATCGACTGGGTGTCGTACCAGTTGTAGAAGTGGCCCTGGTACCGTTCAAGCTGCGCCATGCTGTCCAGCGTGCTGGCTGTGCGCGCCGCAAGCTGTGCGCCGGAAATGTAGGCGAAGTCGTAGGCGGTCAGGTTGGCCAGCAGGGCCATGCCCATATTGGTGGGCGAGGTGCGATGCGCCACCACCTGGGTTGGATGCTCCTGCATGTTGTCCGGCGGCAGCCAATTGTCCTCCGGGCCGACGAAGGTCTCGAACCACAGCCAGGTCTTGCGCGACAGCTTATGCAGGAACAGGTTCTGGTCTTCCTTCAGCGCCCGCTGCACGCGCGCTATGGGAAGGCTGATCCACCATGCCACCACCGGCGAGACGAACCATGCTGCGACGAAGAGCAGCGCCGCCTCGACGGCCTGCGGGCGCAACACGGCCAGGCCGGCGCCGGCTCCCAGCGCCAGCAGCGGCGCGATCCACATGGTGCGCCAGTTGCTGGCCAGGCTGGTGCCGGCATGCGACAGCCCCGATGCCCGCCATTCCAGCAAGCGGCGCCGCGATACCAGCAGGCGCCAGCCGGTGCGGACGATGGCGTCCAGGCTGACATAGGCCTCGTACGGCAGGAATACCAGCGTCAGCAAGGCGTGCGCGAACTGCATGCCGCTGCGGCGCAGCGAAGCCGGCGCATGCTGGCTCCACAGCGTGTCGTCGGGCTTGTGCGCCAGGTCGTGGATGGCGCTCACCAGCGGCGGCAGGAAGATGATCGCCAACACGGCGCAGGCCCAGAACCACGGGTGCGGCAAGGCGGCAAAGGCCATCAGCAGCGACAAGGTCAGGACCGGCGCCACCAGGCTGCGGCGCAGGTTGTCGAACAGCTTCCAGCGCGACAGCGCCGACAGCGGATTCCTTTCATGCTTGCCGCCCGCCAGCGGCACGCGCCGCATCAGCCATGGCAGCAGTTGCCAGTCGCCGCGCATCCAGCGCTGGCGCCGGCTCACGTCGTCGCGGTAGCGCGACGGATAGTGTTCATACAGCTGCGCGTCGCTCAGCAGGCCGGCGCGCAGGTAGCAGCCTTCCAGCAGGTCGTGGCTCAGGATGCGGTTCTGCGGCAGGCGCCCGCCCAGCACTTCCTCGAACACGTCGACATCGTAGATGCCCTTGCCGATGAAGGACCCCTCGGCGAAGACGTCCTGGTAGACGTCGCTGACGGTGCGGGTATACGGATCGATTCCCGGTTCGCCGCCGCACAGTTTTTCGTAGCGCGAAGCGTTCTCGCTCGGCAGGCTGACCGCGACGCGCGGCTGCAGGATGCCGTAGCCGGCCACCACGCGCCGCAGGCGCAGGTCGATGCGCGGCAGGTTGAGCGGATGGCGCATGGTGGCGACAAACTGGCGCGCGGCATCGCGCGGCAGCTGTGTGTCGCTATCGAGCGTGATCACGTATTTAAAGGCGGGCAGGTCGTCTATATCGCCAACGATCAGCGCGAACGCATCCTGCGCACCGCCGCGCATGAAGCGGTTCAGGTCGGACAGCTTGCCGCGCTTGCGCTCTTCGCCCATCCAGGTACGCTGCGCAGCGTTCCAGCGGCGCGGGCGATGCAGCAGGAGGAAGGGCGCGGCCGCGCCCTGCTCCGTGTATTTCAGGTTCAGGCGCGCGATATTGGCGGCGGCGCGCTCGGTCAGGGCGGCGTCGGCCGGCTGCGTTTCCTCCTGCGCGTCGGCGAAATCGGTCAACAGGCAGAAGCGCAGGTTGGGGTCGCGGTTGGCAAGGAAGCGCACCTCGAGCTGCTCGCACAGTTCATCGACGTTCTCGCGGCTGTACAGCAGGGCCGGCACCGCCACCATGGTGCGCGCATCGGGCGGAATGCCATTGCGAAAATCCATGCGCGGCAAGGGCCGCGGCTCGACAAACAGCGTCGCCACCCAGTTGACCAGGGCCAGCGCCAGCTGGCTGCTGCCCATCAGGGCAAGCATGCCGAGCACCAGCAGCGCCCACGGCTGCACGCCGTCGCGCCAGGCGCGCTCCAGCATCAGCGCAGTGGCGATCACCGACAGCGCGCCGATTGCCCCGAGATAGGAAAGCAAGGGCGAGGTGCGCATGGTGCGCTTGAGGGAGCGCAGCGGCGGCAGGCGGACGCCGACCTGGCGCTCCAGCAGCAGCATGCCGTCGCCGACCAGGTAATAGCCAACGTGATGCAGGCGCGTGTCCTGGTCGGCGGCGCGCGTGCGCGCCAGCTCGAGCGCCTGCTGCGCCACTTCCGCCTCAGTGGCACGCGAATAGCGCGCCATGCGTTCCACGCTGTGGCGGTATTGGTCGCGCGTGGAGAAGTCCATGTCCGGGTAGGTGCCGGCCGGATCTTCGCGCAAGGACTGCTCGACCACGCTCATGGTCTCGACAAACTCCTGCCAGTCCATGGTGCCGAGGAAGCGCAGGCTGCCAATGCTGTTGGCGATCGAGACCTGCTCGGCTGCCTGCAAATGGATTTCAGCCTGGATCTGCTGCTCGATGGTCTGGCCGGACTCCGCCAGGCGGTAGGTGATCCAGTTGAGCGCCAGGGTCAGCACCGGGCTTTGTCCCTGCAAGCGGCGCGCCAGTTCGGCCACGAAGCCGCTGGTAATGGTCGGCTCGGAGCGCGCCATGTCAGCCACCAGCAAGATCAAGCCGCTCGGGTTCTTGTCGGCGATTTCCACCATCTGGTC
The DNA here is from genome assembly GCF_049904655.1 of Pseudoduganella sp. R-34. Classification (NCBI taxonomy): domain Bacteria; kingdom Pseudomonadati; phylum Pseudomonadota; class Betaproteobacteria; order Burkholderiales; family Oxalobacteraceae; genus Pseudoduganella; species Pseudoduganella sp. R-34. Next base: position 795,668 of record NZ_CP184572.1, on the reverse strand, counting down.
GGCCCAGCTATTGGCCAGGTCGCGCTGGAAGCGGTTTTCCGCCACGCGCGCCGCCACGCGGCGCAGGTTCTCGATCAGCGCCAGGCGCAGCATGATAGGGATGGCCCACAGCTCGCCCAGCTTCAAGGTCGCCACTTCCTGATAGGCTTCGACGAAACGGCTCAGGCTTTCCGGATCGACGCGGCCGTCGCCGTGCGCGATGATTTCCAGGGCGATCTGGTAGACGCGCGGCGTGCCTTCCGGCGCGCCCTTCGCCAGGCGCGGCAGCTCCTTGCTGTAATCCTTGGGCAAGTGGCGCCGCGCGGTGCGGATCTGGTCTTCGATCAGGTAGAAATTGTCAAGCAGCCATTCCGATGCCGGCGTGATCTGGCGGCCTTCCTTGACCGCTTCGGTCAGGCCCTCGCAGGTGGCGCCGATCAGCGCTTCGTTCTCGCTCAGCCTTGCCAGCAGGCGGTCGCCGCCGCCACGCTTGCTGAGCTCATGGCTGGCGGCAAGCGCGCGGCCATGCTGCTCCATCTGTTGCGCGCTGAACAGCTCACCGCGCAGCGGCAAATCATCTTCCTCACCGGTCCCCTTTTCCAGGGACCCCGATTCCGATTCCTTGAAACCGGCACTTGCGGCCGGCCATAAAAAAGGGTTCTCTTTCAAGGGGGGCCTCACACTTATTCTTGGAACTGCCGTGTAGACCGGCAGTATGTTCCAAGCAATGGTAGGCGGGCGCACGACATGCGACTGTTCGCTAGCGTACATATGGGTTTCTTACAGATCAGCGCGTTTCAGGCGCAAAATTTCGCATCAGAAAGAGCACGAGTTTTTTTGCTAAGTTCGGCACGCGGCAGTGTATCCTGTTGAGTTTCCCAAAAGCCACCGCCATTTGCATGAAGAAAATCGCCCTCCCCCTGCTGCTGATCGTCCAGGCCCTGCACGGCGTTTACGCCCAGGAACAAACTCCCGTCGAAAACGCCACGCCCAAGGTTGAAATCAAGGGCAGCGCGGCGATGGATATCCGCCGCAACGACACCGCGACCAAGATCGTCGTGACGCAGGAGGAGATCCTGAAGAATGGCGACACCAGCATCGGCGAAGTGCTCAAGCGCCTGCCAGGCATCACGCTGGACGGCGTGCAAGGCCGCGGCGGCAATATCCGCATGCGCGGCCTGGGCAGCGGCTACACCTCCATCATGCTGAACGGCGAGCCTGCGCCACCGGGCTTCTCGCTCGATTCGTTGACACCGGACATGATCGAGCGCATCGAAGTGATGCGCGCCGCCACCGCCGAGTTCAGCACCCAGGCCATTGCCGGCGGCATCAACATCGTGCTGAAGAAAGCCATCTCCACCGCGCAGACCGAGATCAAGGCCGGCCTGCAATCGGATAACGGCCAGCCCGGCGCCAGCGTCAACCTGCAGATGTCGGACCGCAAGGGACCGTGGTCGTATTCGATCGGCGGCGGCTTCCTGCACGGCGATTTCGATCGCCCCAGCCATACCGTCACCGAAGCTGGCGGCAGTGCACCATTGCTGCGCCGGGGCGAAGCCACCAGCGAAGGCTACTTCCGCAACTTCAACCTGGCGCCGCGCATCAACTACACGATCAAGCCGGGCGACGTGATCACTTCGCAGAGCTTCATTGCGGTCAACCGCTTCCGCGCCCACAACACGGAACGCATCAGCACCGTGCACGGCCAGGAGCCGATGTTCAGCAGCCTGGACCAGGATATCAAGGCCGACATGGAATTGTTCCGCACGGATCTGAGCTGGGCGCGCCCGCTGGCCGACGGCGCCAAGCTGGATATGAAGGCAGGCCTCAACTACAACCACCGCAACGTGGGCGCGCCGAACCTGCAGACCGGCACGCAGGTTGAGCGCAAGCGCAGCGTCACTTCCGAGTCGACCGACAAGGGCTTCACCACGACCGGCAAGTACTCCAGCCCGATCGTGCCGGGCCACGCCCTGGCTACCGGCTGGGATATCGGCTACAGCAAGCGCGATGAGGACCGCATCCAGCGCGAAGAATACCTGCGCGCGCCGGCCGGCATCGCGCCGCAGAACCTTGACGAAGTCTATTCCGCCGACGTGACCCGCCTGGCGGCCTACGCACAGGATGAATGGAACGTGACCGAGCGCTGGTCCGTCTACTTTGGCCTGCGCTGGGAAGGCGTGAACATCAAGAGCACCGGCACCGACTACGGCAGCATCGACAACAACTCCAGCGTATTGAGCCCGCTGTTCCAGACCCTGTACAAGCTGGGCGACAAGAAGAAGGACCAGGTGCGCTTCGGCTTGACCCGCACCTACAAGGCGCCGGGGGTGGGCGACCTGATTCCGCGCCGCTTCACCTCCAACAACAACAGCTCGACTTCGCCGGACATGATGGGCAACCCGAACCTGAAGCCGGAACTGGCCTGGGGCCTGGACCTGGCGTTCGAGCACTACCTGGGTGAAGGCGGCGGCCTGCTGTCGGCCAGCACTTACGCGCGCCGCATCGAAGACATCACGCGCCGCCGGGTGGATTTGATCGATGGCGTGTGGGTGTCGCGCCCGGTCAATGCCGGCACCGCAAACACTTACGGCATCGAGCTGGAAGCCAAGCTGCCTTTGCGCTCGATCATGAAGGAAGCACCGGGCGTCGAGATGCGCGCCAACCTGACGCGCAGCTGGTCGAAGCTCGACACCGTACCGGGCCCGAACAACCGCCTCGACCAGCAGGTGCCGGTCAGCGGCACCGTCGGCGCGGACTGGAAGCTGGACAAGCTGCCGCTGACCCTGGGCGGCTCCTACAGCTACCAGGGCGGCGGCGAAGTGCGCATCTCCGACAGGCAGTACGCCTATTCGGTGCCGAAGCGCGCGCTGGACTTGTATGGCTTGTGGAAGTTCACGCCGAAGACGCAGCTGCGCCTGTCGGCATCGAACATGCTGCGTCAGGACAACCTGGCGCAGTCTTCCTATGTCGAGGCCACCGGGCGACGCAGCGACACCACCATCACCCCGACCAGCGTCCTGTTCCGTGCAATGCTGGAAATGAAGCTCTGAGCCGGTTGGCACAAAAAAAACGGCGGCCCGCAGGCCGCCGCAAACAGGATACAAGCTCACAAAATCATGCAGCCAGCGCCAACTCGGGCGCGGCGAGCGCGACGCCGCCGGCCAGGCTGTAGGCATTCCGGTAGCCAAGGCGGCGCAGGCATTGCGCTGCCTTGGCGCTGCGGTTCCCGCTGCGACAGAAGAACACCAACGGCGGCTGGTCGACGGCCGCCAGCCAGCCCGGCACGAAGGCCGCCAGACGGCTCAGCGGCACGCTTTCCGCTGCGCGCCCGCCGGGAATGCAGGCGGCTTGTTCGTAGGTTTCGCGCACGTCCACCAGCACGGCTTGGGGTTGCGCTTCCAGCAGGCGCGCCAGGGCGATGCTGTCCAGGTTCAGTTCCGTGCTCGCCTTGCTGGCCTGAGCCTCGGCGCGCAAGCTGGTGCAGCAGGCGTTCACTTCTTCGCGGCCGGCGCATACCAACGCATCGGCGGGCACCTTGCCGGCAAGTTCGGACAACGCCGCCAGGCCGGTGAAGGCGTAGTCGACTTTGTCGCCGCTGCACAGCAGGTAAGCCGAGCGCGTTGAATCCAGCGCCACTCGGCGCACCGCGTGTGCGCCGAAAGCGAAGCTGTCGGTTTCGCCGCCGTCGCGCGTGCTGAGACGCGCCGCGAGCTTGTAGCCGTGGCTGTGCAGCAGGCTGTCAATACGTTCGCCCAGTTCGGCCTGGTGGTCGATCACGATGCATTGGCGCGACGGCTCGTCCAGCAGCAGCCAGGTGTGATTGCCCGCCAGGCTCAGTTGCAGCACGCCTTCCGGCACGACGGCGCCGGACACCGGCGTATCCATCAGGCCTGCGTCGCGCAGCGCCATGCCGCAGCGTTCGATGCGGGCGCAGGCTTCGTTGATGATCTCTTCGCTGGCGAGCGGACCGAAGGACATGCGCACCGCGCTGCTGCTGCGCCAGGCCGGCAGGCCCATGGCATCCAGCACATAACTTGGTGCAGCCTTGGCGGCGGAGCAGGCGCTGCCGGCGCTGACGCGCACATTGGCGGCGTCGAATACATCGAGCAGCTCCTTGCTCGACAAACCGGGCACGGAGAAATTCAGGGTAGTCGGCAGCGCCTTGTCGAGCGGTGCGTTGAACACGATGCCGGGGAAAGCTGCGCGCAGGCTGGCGGCCAGTTTATCGCGGAAGCCGTGCAGCTCCGACGGCGAACGGAAGGTGCCGCCTTCTTCCAGCGCGGCCAGCACGGCGCCCAGCGCCGCAATGCCCGCCATGTTTTCGGTGCCGGAGCGCAGCCCGGCTTCCTGGCCGCCGCCCATGACCAGCGGCGTGTATGGCGCGCCTTCGCGCACATACAGCATGCCGATGCCTTTCGGCGCGTACAGCTTGTGGCCGGAGAACGGGGCGTAGTCGATGCGCGTGTTGCCCAGGTCCAGCGGCAGCTTGCCCAGGCCTTGCACGCAGTCGACCATCCACAGCGCCTTGCTGGCTGCCAGCGTGGCGCCAATGCCAACCAGGTCGGACACCACGCCGGTTTCGTTATTGGCCGCCATGGTGCAGACGAAGGCCGCTTGCGGCGCCAAGGCGCGCAGCGCGGCCAGGTCGTGGCGGCCGTCGCCGTCCACCGGCAGCTTTTTCAGTTCGAGGCCCAGGCCCAGCAAGCGATTCCAGTGCGCCAGCGCTTCCGGCACGGCCTTGTGTTCGGTGGCGCCATACACCAGCAGGGCGCCGATCGCTTCTCCGCGCTCACGGCGTTCACGCAAGGCGCACAGCGCTGACAGCACCGCGGTCTGGATGCCTTCCGTGGCGCCGCTGTTGAACATGATGCGGCCGTTGCCCACGCCCAGCAGGCGTTTGGCGCGCTGGCGCACGGCGTCCATCATGGCCTTGGCCTTGAGGCCGGTTGCGTGGGTGCTGCTGGGATTCCCGAAGCAGTCGCGCATGGCTTGCACCGCCGCATCAATGGCGGCCGGCAGCACGCAGGTGGTGGCATTCCCGTCGAGGTAGATTTCTTTGCTCATACTCAATAGTTTACGAACTGGTCGTGAATCAGGCATTCCAAAATTACCTCAAACAAGCCTTAATGTAGAATAAGCATTCCAAATAACCATATAAATAAAAATGAATGATCTTGACCGCTTCGATTACGCGATCCTGGGGGCGCTGCAGGTCGATGGCACGCTGTCCGTGGCCGAGCTGGCGGAAAAGGTTGGCCTTTCGACCACGCCATGCTGGAAGCGCCTGAAGCGCCTGGAGGAGGATGGCTATGTCGACCGCCGCGTGGCGATCATCAACCGCCGCAAGGCGGGCTTGCCGGTGACCGTCTTTGTCAGCGTGCGCACCAGCCAGCATGACGAGAAGTGGCTGGCAAAGTTTGCCGCCGCCGTGGTGGCGCTGCCGGAAGTGCAGGAATTCCATCGCATGAGCGGCGACATCGATTACCTGCTGAAAGTCGTGACCACCGATATCGATGGGTATGACCGTTTTTACAAGAAGCTGATCAAGGCCGCGCAACTGACCGGCGTTTCGTCCGCGTTCTCAATGGAGCAGATCAAGTACACCACCAGCCTGCCGCTTGACCTTGTGTCGCACGGGGCCGGTGGCTGAGAGTCACGGCCAACCGTGGGATAATGGCCGGATGCTGAATTCCGTGCTTCTTTCCCTGCTTCCCGCCCGCAGCAATACCAGCCAGCGCCAGCGCCTGCGCGCCAGTGTCGGCGCCCTGCTTGGCCTTTTGATAACCAGCTTCGCCGCCCACTACCTGCTGGGCGATAACGCGATGTGGCTGGTGGCCCCGGTTGGCGCTTCTTCCGTGCTGCTGTTCTGCCTTCCCGCCAGCCCGATGGCGCAGCCATGGGCCGTCATTGGCGGCAATGTGGTGTCCGGCTTGATGGGCGTGGCCTGCGTGCAGTTCTTCGGCCCCGGCCCGTTGGCGGCGGCACTGGCGACGCCGCTGGCGATTGCCGCCATGTACGCGCTGCGCTGCCTGCACCCGCCCGGCGGCGCCACGGCGCTGATGATGGTGATCGGCGGGCCGGCCGTGCATGCCATGGGCTATCGCCTGCCTTTGGGACCGGTGCTGGTGGACTGCGTGCTGGTCGTGCTGGCGGCAATCGTCTACAACAATCTGACCGGGCGCCGCTATCCCCACAGCCAGCAGCTGGCACACCCGAACCCGCACGCAACCAAAGACGAGGTGCCGACGGTGCGCTTCGGCTTCCAGCCGGAAGACCTGGACGCGGTGCTGCGCCAGTACAACCAGGAACTGGATATCAGCCGCGACGACCTGGAAGAACTGTTCCTGAAGACCGAGATGCGCGCCTACCAGCGCCGCTTCGGCATCATCACCTGCGGCGACATCATGTCGAAGGACGTGGTGACGGCGGAATTCGCCACCCCGCTGGCCGATGCCTGGCGCGAAATGCGCCAGCACCGTATTGCAGCCGTGCCGGTCCTGAACCGCGTGCGGCGCGTCATCGGCATCGTCACCACCAGCGACTTCATGGCGCACGGCGGGCTGGACGACTACCACGGCATGCGCCGCCAGTTGCTGGATTTCCTGCGTCCGTCAGGCACCACGCATTCGGAAAAGCCGGAGGTGGTCGGCCAGATCATGGTGAAGCACCCGCGCACGGCCAGCATCGACACGCCCATCACGGAACTGGTGCCGCTGATGGCCGATTCCGGCTTCCACCACATCCCCGTGCTTGATCACGAAGACCGCTTTGCCGGCATCGTGACGCAATCGGACGTGGTAGCGGCGCTGTATGCTAGAAACGCTTTGTCAGCGTCAGAAGGCCAGACTCCGTCTTCATGTCAAGCCGCTTGAGCACCGAATTTCCGAGCAGGATGACGCCCAGGCCGGCTTCGTTGATGGAGCCTTCCACGTTGGCGAATTCGAACTCGCCCACCTTCACCTTGTCCAGTTTCACAATCCACACCGGCGCCGTGCCGGCTGCCGTCTGAGTAAAGGCCCGGCGGCCCTTGTTCTTGTAGTCGATGCCCATCTTGCCCGCCAGCGCGGCCGGAATCGACACCAGCGTGGCGCCGGTATCGAGCATCATTTTCACCGGGAAGCCATTGATTTCGCCAGCCACCGCGTAATGGCCATTCATATCGGGCGACAGCACCATCGAATTGCCGCCACCATCGGATTTGGACGCGGCGAACTCGCCCAGGCGAATGACATAGCGTTTTCCGCCGTCTTCAATGGTGGCTTCGCCCGACGTGACGCCAACCAGTCTGCTACCATCAGGCAGCGTGGCACCGACCGGGAAAGTGCGTGGTGCACCGCCGTTAACCGATAACAGGGCTCTCTCTTTCATGGTGCCCACCAGGCTGACATCGGCCTGGGCCGACACTGCGGTTAACATCAAGGCAGCAACTAGCGCGATACGCATTGCAGGAAACTCCGGTCAAAATTGCATTTTGACACATTTTCGACCGTTAAATTGTTGACTGTTGGGCGCAACATTTCGATAGAATCTAGGCATATGCAAACGTTGAAAAGGGTGCTTGCACTCGCCCTAGAAGAAGCGCAAACAGGCTTTGCGACAATGTGCAAACGGATGACCGAGCAGGCGGACGCAGTATTGGGCGAAGCCCTGCGTACGGCGCCGCCGGCGGACCAGCGTCTTGCCGGGGCGTGCCGCCTCTTCCTGCGTGAGCAGGGTGCTGCCATGCGTGCGCGCATGGAGCGCTCTTACGCAGGCTTGCTGGCGCGCGCCATGCAGACCATGCACACCGACCTGCGCACCGGGCTGCACGACTTCCGCGCCGATACCCTGACCCTGATCGATGACGAAGTGGTAACGCGTCAGATCGAAGTCGAGCGCCTGCTGCTGAAGCTGCGCGACGCGGACGAACTGAGCCTGGGCCACCTGAACCTGATCATCGCCCAGATGCACGGCGACAGCGAAGTGCGCGAGCGTGAAAACCCGTTCCGCCCTTACCTGCTGGCGCGCTCCCTGTACGACGCCCTGAGCGCCATGGTGGCAGACGAGGCGCAAAGCAAACTGCTGTTCGATACCTTGTCGCACGCCATGACGGCGGAGCTGGGTGAGTTCTACAACCGCCTGCGCGAAGTATTCGAATCGCGCGGCATCCGTTCGCGCCTGGTGGCACGTCCCTCGGCCCTGAGCCGGCTGGAGCAGGACCGCCTGGCATGGCAACGCGCCGCAACCGGGCAGGCCGACGCCGACGTCGCCATGCGCCAGCGCGTGGCGCGCCTGGGGGCGGTACGGAAGGAAATCCAGCAAGACTCGCCGCCCAGCATCCTGCACGGGCAAGCCGATGTGCCATCCAAGCCGGAACTGCAGGAGCTGGTCTTCAGCATGTTCAATCCCTCGGGCATCCGGCGCAGTGCGCCGCAGGCGCAGAACACGCTGCGCGTGCAGCTTGATACCGCCTTGCGCCAGCTCCAGCGCGAACATGCCGGCAGCGGCCCGCAACCGCCGCTGGCCCTGCTCGACCGCATGGCAAACCTGCCGCACAGTTCGGAACGCATCGTGGTGGAACTGGTCGGCCTGCTGTTCGAGTTCATCCTGAATGACGAGCAGCTTCCCAAAGGCATCCGCGAACAACTGAGCCGCCTGCACGCGCCCTTCCTGCGCGCGGCACTGAAAGACCTGGCGGTGCTGCAAGGCGCCCACCTGCCGGCGCGCCATCTGCTGGACCGCATCGGCAGCGCCGCGGTGGGCATCGGTGCCGATTCGACGCTGGTCGTGCCGCTGCAGGGCGAAGTGGAACGGCTGGTCAACCAGGTCTTGCAGCAATACGAGCACGACGCTTCCGTGTTCGCCGATGCGGCCCTGGAACTGGATAGCTTCCTGGCCGCCCTGCTGCGCGAATGCGACCCGGTGGTGCGCCGCTCGATGCCGGCCTTCGAACGGGCGGTGAAAGTGGCGCCTTTCGTGGCGGCCCTGGCGGACAACTTGCGCGGCCATCTCGAATCGGTCAATGTCGACCGCCGCATGATGGATTTCATCACCGGCACCTGGGCGCAGGTGATGGTACACACTTATGGCAAGCAGCCCGATTACGGCAAGCTGCTGCCGGAACTGGTGTGGAGCGCGCAGGAAAAAATCCTGCCGGAGGAACGCTCGGTGCTGATGAAAATGCTGCCGTCGCTGGGCCGCGAGTTGAGGGCCGGCCTGGCAACGATCGGCATGAGCGAAGCCGATGCGCAGGCGGCACTGGACCAGCTGGTGTCGCTGCACATGGATGTGCTGTCCAACAATATGCCAATGCCGACCACGCCGCGCATGAACGTGGCAGGCTTGCGCGAACGCTTCGCCGCCATTGACGCGGGACAGCCGGCGCTGGCCGCCACCACGCATGCCGATGCCTTGCCGGCACAGCCGCAGTTCAGCGCCGAGTTTGCGCTGCATGGCGTCCTGGCCACCGTGCAGCCCGACCCGGCACTGGCCCCGGTATCGAGCTACGAGGACGAATGGCTGCAATGGGCGCAAGCCGGCAACGGCTTCGAACTGCTGTCTGGCGGCAGTTACGTGCCGCTGCGCCTGGGTGCCGTGGCGGCGCGCAATGCAGGCTTCCTGTTCACGGCGCCGGACCACACCACGCCACTGGTGTACTCGCGCGCAGCCCTGCTGGCAGCCATGCGCGACGGCAGCCTGCGGCCGGTGGAATACTCGCCGCTGTTCGAGCGGGCAGTGGAATCGCTGATGACCGGCGCGGAGTCGCTGGACGCTACTTAAGGCCCGGGACTCGGCCCGCCGCGGCTCCCGGCCGGCCTGGCTGCCGGCGGATGCCGCCTGTTTTCACAGCGACGAGTCCTCGAATTGCCACAGGTACCAGCAGCCATCCTGCTGGCGGAAGCGGTAGAAATAAACCAGCGAATCCGAGTCGGGCCGGAACACGTTCAACTCCATGCCGCCCGGCGTTGCGAGCTGCCTGGTCGACAGGTGATCGGTCCTGATCATGTCTGCCAGCAGGGCCGATGCCGCAAACTGCTCACGCGCTACCAGCGTTTTCTTTTCTTCCGCCGTCGCCAGCGATTCAAGCGGGAACACCGTGCGCTCGGCGGCGAACTGGCGATCGCTCATGTAGCGCGGCAGGAAGCTGTCGAACTTTTCCGCTACGCAGCCACGCTGCGCGGTTGGCGCCGTTGCGCATCCAGCCATCGCCGCCACTGGAATCATCATTGCCAGGATTTTTTTCATAGGGCCCGTGCCGCGGTTGATCATCAGGTGCGCTCTGGAGGGGAACGATGTGCGGATACGACATGCGGCTCCCTCGTTCCAGTTTAGCGATCTTGCAACATTGTAGCAGCGGGCTTGCTCGGCTATGCTTATCGCTCCTTCATTTACCCGGATCAAGAAAAATGAAACATCGTATTACCCTCGGCGCGTTGGCGGCCGCCGTTTTGCTGGCGTATGCCCCGGTCCACGCCAATGCTGCCGCGGCCAAACCTGCGGCGCTGGAAAAAGCTCCGGCCAAGAGCAATGAGGCGGCAAAGAAGCAGTTCTGGGCATTGGCCGACGAGTATTACGATGCCATCGCCAAGTTCGATCCGGTAGGCGCGACGCAGAATGGCGACAACCGCTTCGACGACCAGCTGGGCACCGCCATCTGGCCCGCCTCGCGCAGCAAGCAGTTCGACCTGTACCGCACTTTCACCAAGCGCCTGCAGGCCATCCCGCGCGCGCAGCTCAATCGCGGCGACCGCATCAGCTACGACGTGATGGCCTTCGAGCTGAAGACTTACCTGGCGTACGAGCCTTTCCCTGAACACCTGCTGCCGATCAGCCATATGGACAGCATGCCGGTCACGCTGGCCAACTTCTCGAGCGGCGACGCATCGCAGCCACTGACCACGGTCAAGGAATACGAAGCTTACCTGAGCCGCCTGAACCAGCTTCCAGCCTGGATCGACCAGGCCATCGCCAACATGAAGGAAGGCATGGCCAAGGGCATCACCCAGCCGAAAGCCATCATGATTGCCGCGCTGCCGCAGTTCCAAAAACTGGTCAGCGAAACGCCTGAAAAGAACATCTACTTCACGCCGGTCACCAAATTCCCGGCCAGCTTCAGCGACGCCGACAAGCAGCGCCTGGCCGCCGCTTTCCGCGCCACCGTGGCCGACAAGCTGAATCCAGCCTTGGCCAAGCTGTCCGCCTTCGTGGAGCAAGAATATATCCCGGCCTGCCGCACCAGCACCGGCTGGAATGCCCTGCCGAACGGCGACGCCTGGTACAAGGTACGCATCGCCGATGCCACCACCACCAGCAAGAGCGCCGAAGAAATCCACCAGACCGGCCTGCGCGAAGTAGCGCGCATCCAGGCCGAATACGCCAAGCTGGGCCCGAAACTCGGCTACAACGGCCCGGCCGCCGGCCTGCCGACCTGGGTGTCGCAGCAGCCGAAGTTCTTCCCGTTCAAAACGGAAGACGAAGTGCAAGCCGTGTACCACAAGCTGAACGACCTGCTGGACACCAAGCTGCCCGCCATGTTCACCCTGATCCCCAAGGCCAAGCTGGACCTGCGCCTGGAGCCTGAACTGAGCCGCGATACCGCATCCGACCACTACACCGCGCCAGCGCTGGATGGCTCGCGTCCAGGCGTGTTCTGGTCCGTGGTCACCGACCCGACCAAATACGGCAGCACCGGCATGAACACCTTGTTCCTGCACGAAGGCAAACCTGGCCACCACTTCCACATCGCCCTGATGCAGGAACTGGACATGCCGAAGTTCCGCAAATTCGGCGGCAATACCGCCTTCACCGAAGGCTGGGCGCTGTACGCGGAAACCCTGGGCAAGGAAATGGGCCTGTACGAAGATCCTGCCCAATACTTCGGCCACCTGAACGACGAAATGCTGCGCGCAGTGCGCCTGGTGGTCGACACCGGCATGCATGCCAAAGGCTGGACCCGCGAGCAGTCGATCCGATACATGACCGAAACCCTGGGCGACGAAAGTGTCGCGCGCAACCAGACCGAACGCTACATGGTATGGCCGGCGCAGGCACTGGCGTACAAGACCGGCGCCCTGAAGATCCAGGAGCTGCGCGCCAAGGCCGAGAAGGCCCTGGGCAGCAAATTCACGCTGGCCAAGTTCCACGCCATCGTGCTGGGCGACGGCACCGTGCCGCTGGCCCTGCTGGAGTCCAAAGTCGACGCCTGGATCGCCGCATCGCGCTAACAGATGGGCCCGTGTCCCACCGTGGGGTCACACCCGAAGTGAGACACGACCTCAAGCGCGCAATGGCCGTGCCCGTGTCCCGTTTCGGGTGTGACCCCATGGTGGGACACGGGCTGGGCAGTTATTTCTTGAGGGCGTAGCGCTTGATGCGCTTGAGCACCAGCTCGGGCAGCGGCGAAATCTGTTTCGCGTGGTTGGCAAACACGATCTGCTGCCGGCCCACCGATACCGGGCTTCCATCGGCATAAAAGCGGAATTCAAGCCAGAACGAGCATTTCCTGACGTCGTAGGTATTTACCTCGCACGACACTTCCTGGAATGGGAAGGTCTCTTGCAGGTAATCATTCTGGGCATGCTTGGTAATAAATACCCCCTCCGCCTGCAGCATGTCGCGGGAAATACATTCATAAAACCACTTCTCCCGGCAAATGCCTTGCCATTCGAAATACCGCGCAAAGTAGGTATTGCCGTAGGCATTGGAATCCTTGAGGAAAATCGAAAGCTTGTGGTGGAAGGTCATTTCGGCTGCGGCAGGAGCGTCGGGGGCTGGGACGTGGACGTACATAGGACTATTTCTCCATAAAAGTAAAACGGCTTAATGCCAGCCCTTACTTTTTCCGATTGGCGCGCCGAACTATTGATATTCCTCAATACTTGTCTAATTTCTTGACAATAAGCTGTTAACAATCCCTTTTTAAGCTGAGGAAACTCAATGTATGCGCTAATTCCGGCATTGGTCTCAGCCCTATTTATCTGCTATGGGCTGTACGTATTGCGCTCGCGCGGCCCAAACCGGGTCGGCATGACCTTTTTTTCCGTATGCGCCACCACCTTCTTCTGGCAGGCGAGCTGGGCGCTGCTGTTCCTGACGCATAACGACACCACCGCCATGGTGTTGGCGCGCCTGGGCTACCTGCCCATCCTGTTCCTGCCGACCACGTTGTACCACTTCATCATCGAACTGACCGGCAGCAAGGACGAGCGTCCCGGCCTCTACCTCAGCTACCTGTTTGCCGGTGGCCTGGGACTGCTGCTGCCAACCACGGACTGGATGCTGTCCGGGCTGCAGCATTATTTCTACGGCGCCTATCCCAAGGCCGGCTGGCTGCACCCGCTGCACCTGGCGCAGACCGTGATTGTGATCGGGCGCGCCTTGTGGCTGCTGTACCACCGCCAGCAGCGCGCGGTATCAACCGAGCGCACGCGCCTGCGCTATGTGCTGGTCAGCATTCTCATCTACTTCGGCGCGGCCAGCGATTACCTATGCAACTACGGGGTCGAAATGTATCCGCCGGGCGTGCTGTTCATCATGGCCTCCCTGGGCCTGATCGCCCAAGCCATGGTGCGCCATAACCTGCTGGCCGACCCGATGGCCGCTGCCGCCACCATCGCCCATGAAATGCGCACCCCGCTGGCCAGCATTCGCAGCCAGACCCGCATCCTGGCGCGCAACCTGCCCGAGCTGATCGCTGGCTACCGGCCGGAACACCAGGGCGCACTCGGCACGCGCCAGCTGGAACACCTGGGCGAGATTGCGCGCAGCATCGACGCCGAAGTGTCGCGCTCGAACTTCATCGTGGACATGTTGCTGGCCTCTGCGCGCGATGGCATCATGCGCAGCGAGAGCTTCGCCGTGCATTCCATCAGCGTCTGCGTGGATGAAGCGATGGCTTGCTATCCTTTCTCCGGAAGCGAACGCGCGCAGGTGCGCGTCACCATCCGCAACGAGTACAGCTTTCACGGTTCGGACGTACTGCTGATGTTCGTGCTGTATAACTTGCTGAAGAACGCGCTGCAGGCGGTGAAGGCCGGTGGCAGCGGTGCAGTGGATGTCGAGTGCTATTCCCGCGGCAACCATAACTGGCTGGTGGTAAGCGACAACGGCCATGGCATTGCGCCCGACGTGCTGCCGCACGTCTTTGAGCCGTTCTATACCACACACCGCAATGGCGGCGGCACCGGCATGGGCCTGGCCTTCTGCAAGCGCGTGGTGTCGGCCTTCGGCGGCGAGATTGGCTGCGAATCGGAGGCGGGGCGCTATACCCGCGTGGCCATCAGCCTGCCGCGCACGGCGCCCTCACCATGCAACCCGGCCCGTAAGCATATCGCGGAACATTACCCAGTCGCCCATTAGGCTGAACAACGGATACCTGAACGTGGCCGGCCGGTTGTGTTCAAAGAAGAAGTGGCCGACCCAGGCGAAACCGTAGCCCACCACGGGCAGCAGCCATAGCAGCGCCAGCTCGCCGCTGACGATGGCCATCGCCACCAGCAGCAGGACAATGGTGGAGCCGGCGAAATGCAGGCGGCGGCAGGTGCTGTTGGAGTGCTCCTTCAGGTAGAAGGGGTAGAACTCCTTAAATGTCCGGTAACGCGTCTCCATGCTCATCCTCCGGGTGGACTTCCTTGATGATGTGATCGAGGTCGGTATCGTCGCCCAGCACAAACACCTTGCGCTCTCCCAGCATCTTGAGAATGAATGGCTGCTGCTCGCGCAAGCGGCGCTGGAAGTCGTCGACGGAATACAGGTTGGGATTGATCTTGCGGCGCAGCAGGCGCTCGGCCACCGGCAAGCGGCTCAGCAGCTCGCCATACGTGGTGTTTTCGCCGATCAGCAGCAGCTCGACCGGCGCGCTGGAATCTTCCGCTTGCTTGACGGTGGTGCCGTAGACGAAAGCCACGCTGAGCTGCTTGCGCATTGGCGCCAGCGCCGAGTTCAGCACGCTGACCAGGCCGAAAGTCTTCTTGACCAGGCTGGCCAGCTCCGGATAGACCAGATTTTCCTTGTTGGGGCGAAACCGGCGCACATTGCCAATGCGTTCGGAAACGATCAGCCCCGATTCGTGCAGGCGCTTGAGCTCGCGCTGTGCGGAAGCGCTGCCCAGCCCTGTCAGGCGCATGATTTCATTGAGGTGGAATCCCTCATTCACGCGCACGAACAATAAGCCCAGCAGCTTTTGCTGGGCCGGGGTAAACAGGGCCGAAGCGATCATGAGCCAAATATTAGCATGACCAAATAATGGGGACGTACCCCATTTTTCATCAGGCTTTGGCGACGCTCCTGGCCGGCGGGCGCATGCGCGGCGCGGCATCGGACTGGCGGCGCACCAGGGTCGAATCCATGACCAGGTGTTCCGGCTGCTGCGGGTCGCCTTCGCGCTGGGCGCGGATCTGGTGCACCAGGAATTTGACGGCGGTTTCCGCCATGTCGGCAATCGGCTGGCGCACGGTGGTCAGCTCGGGCCAGATGGTGGTGGCGAGCGCGGTGTCGTCGAAGCCGGCTACCGTCAGGTCGCCCGGCACGTCCAGTCCCATGCGGTGGGCAATCGCCACCGTGGCGGCGGCCATGTCGTCGTTGCTGGCGAAAACTGCCGTCGGGCGATGCTCAAGTGCCAGCAGCTGCTCGGCCGCGTCGAGGCCGGAACGGTAGGTGAACATCCCTTGCACCGTCAATTCTTTCGGCATCGCCAGTCCCTTGTCGGACATGGCAGCCTTGAAGCCTGCCAGGCGGCGTGCGCTGGCGGTCTGGTTCGGATGGCCGATGACGAAGCCGATGCGCTGGTGGCCCAGCGCAATCAGGTGGTTGGTCATGGTGTAGGCGGCCTGGTAGTCGTCGATGCTGACGGCGCTGACGCGCTTGTCGGGCTGGCCGCAGGCAACCGTTACTGCCGGCACATGGGCCTTTGCCACCAGGTCGATCAAGCCTGGCACATCGCACAGCGGCGGCGGCAGGATGATGCCGTCGACGCCGTTATCCAGCAGGCGCTGGGTCTTGTCTTTCCACTGCTCCCCTTCGCACTTCTCCACCACCAGTTGCACGTTATTCAGCGACGCCTGGTTCAGCAAGCCGACCAGGAATTCGGTCAGGTAGCCAGCCGAGGGGTTCGAATAGAGGAAGCCGATGCGTACAGGCCGTACCCCGGCCAGGCGGCGCGCCGCCTGGTTGGGTACGTAATTCAGTGCCGCTACTGCTTCGTCCACCTTCTTGCGCGTGGTGCTGCGTACGTTCGGGTCGCCGTTCATCACGCGCGACACCGTCATCGGCGAGACGCCGGCCAGCTTGGCCACGTCGGACATGGTCGGCGCCCCGCTGCGCGGCGCCGTGGCTCCTGGCTTCGGCTTTACCTTCTTGCTCGACATCTGCTTAAAAGACCCTTTGTGGTTGGACAACAAAGGGACTCTACCACAGGCGATCAGAACTTTGCACGCAGCCCCAGGCTGAAAGTCCGCCCTGGCTTGTACCTGGTAAAGGCTGCGCTCTCGTACTGGAAGTAGGTACGCTGCGCCGAATCACTGAGGTTGGTGATGTCGAAGGTCAGCGTTGGCCAGTTGTCGCGGTCGAAGACCTTGGCCAGGTCCACGCTGGAGGACATGTCCAGCTGCTTGTAGTCGTTCACGAACAGCGCGGCATTGGTGATGCCGTTCTGGTTGGCGCCCGATACCTGGCTGCCTTCCGTCCAGTTGTGCGAGAAGCGGATGCTGTAGCCGGACTGCTCGTAGTAGGCGGTGAAGCTGTTGGTCAGGCGCGGCACGCCCAGCGCCACGAAGCCGTTGGTGCCTTCGCCGCTGGCTTTCTGCCTGGTGTAGGTCATGGTCTCGGAGAAGCCGAAGCCGCGCACCGGCAGCAGCTTGTCCAGCGGTTGCACCCAGCCCAGTTCCACGCCCTGGATCTTCAGCTCGCCTGAAGCGTTCTTCTGGCGGGTCAGGACCACGGTGGCCGCGTCGGGACCGCCGCGCGCATTGATGGCTGCCTGCTGCACCGGGGTCAGCGCGTCCCAGGTCACGCCGTAGGCTGCCAGGTCGCGGAACGGGGTAGTGACGTTTTCGCTGACGGTGAAGCCGTTGATCTTCTTCTGGAACAGGGTCAGGCTGACATAGCCTTCGCGGCCGGTGTACCACTCCAGGCCGACGTCGATGTTATCCGACAGGTAGGGGCTGAGCGAGGCGTTGCCGACGCTGCCGATATCGGCCGACGGATTGGAGAAGTTGATGCCCGGACGCAACGCGTTCGGATCGGCACGGGTCATCGAGCGCGATGCGGAGGCGCGCAGCAGCAGGTCCTTGCGCAGGCTGAGGGCGGCGCTGGCCGATGGCAGCGTGTTGCTGTAGCTGGTGTCGAGGTAGTAGAAGCTGTCGATGTTGGGGTACTTGCTGCCGTTCAGCGTGAGCGTTGCGTTGCGCGGATCGGGAATCGAATTGAAGGCGCCCACGGTCTGGTCGGTCTTCACGCGGCGCACGCCGGCGTTGTAGCGCAGCTGCATGCCTGCCAGGTCCGCTTCGCCATTGACCTCGGTGTAGAAGCCCTTGGTCTTTTCCTTGATGTAGCCGGCGGAGGCGCTGGTGTTGGAGGAACCGGTTTCCGGCGCGGTCGCCACGAACTGGTCGTAGTGCGAGTCCTGGCGGAACTTGTTCCAGTCCAGCGTGACGAAGCCGGGGCCAGGCTGCAGGTAGCTTTGCAGCGCGGTCGCCGGAATCAGGGAGCCGTTGTACACCAGGGTGTCAGTGCGGCCGGCAGTGTAGCCGGTGCCGAAACCTGGATACAGCGCAGCCGCGCTGGCGCCCGGGGTGCTGGCGCCGTTGCACGACGGTGCGCCGTTCGGGCCAAGCAGGAACACGCTCGGATTGTTGCCGCAAACAGCTGCCTGCCACGCGCCGGAATTGTCCTTGGCGGTAATGCGGCGCGAAATGTCGTCCAGTGCGAAGCCGGCCTTGACGTTGAAGGACTTTTCGCCCCAGGTCACATTGGCGCGCGCGCCCTTGGTTTCGGTGTTGCGCTTTTCCTGCTGCAGGTTCACGCGGCCGCCGCTCCACTGGAAGTTGGCCGGGTTGTTCAGGTCAATGTTCGAGCTGATGGTGGGGACGTCGCCCGAAGTATTGTCGAAGGCGACGGTATTACCGGTGCCCAGCGCGGTGATCGGCATCACGGTCGGCGAATCGCGCAGGAAGGTGGAGCGGGTGATGTTGGCTTGCGCATCCATCTTCCACTTGTCGTTGATCTTCCATTCCATGCCCGGGTTGGCGCCCCACAAGGTCACGTCTTCGGTATAAGGACGGAATTCGAGGAAGTGCTGGGCATTGGCGAAGGTGCCGCTGGTGACCACGCAGCCATTGGTGCAATCGTCGCGGTCGACCTTCATGTTCAGCGGGATCATGGCGCCGTTGCGGCCGACCCAGTTCATGTCGATACGCTGCAGGGTGTTCTTCTTCTTCCCGCCCAGGGTGTCGAGGTAGAACTGCAGGTTTTCGGTCGGGCGGTATTCCAGGCTGCCGACGATGGAGACCTTGTCCTTCTTGCCGCTTTCGACCATCTGGCGTCCCAGGCGCGGGATGATGGCGTTGTCGATCTGGGTGATGTTCAGGCCCGGATTATTCGCCAGCAGGAAGGCCTGGTCGATGGTGGCGCCGGTGGTGAGTCCGTTGCCCGCGCCGGCCGGCACGGTCGATGGGATGGTCCAGTTGCCGCCGCCGGTGTTGTTGCGTGTAGGCGAGCTGCTTTGCGCGGCGCTCAGGTTGGCATTGGTCCAGCCGATGGTTTCAAAACCCTCGGTGCGGACCTTGTTGGTACCCCAGGCGATGCCGCCCAGGATACCGAAGGTATTGCCCCAGGTGTTGCTGGCCAGGACGGAACCGCGGTTGCCGACTTTCTTGGCGACCGAATTTTCGGTAGCGGTCACGTTGGCTGCAATGTAGCGGCCCTTGTTGTCGAACGGGCGGGCGCTTCGCATGTCGACCACGCCGGCGGCGCCGCCTTCCAGCAGGCCGGCGGTCGGGCTCTTGTTGACGGTCAGCTTGCGGAACAGGTCCGTCGGCAGCATGTCCAGGTCAACCTCGCGGTTGGTGTTCTGGTTGTCGGTGCGGCCGGTCGATGCCACCGCCACCGGGGCGCCGTTCAGCAAGACCTTGGTGAAGCTGGTGCCGAGGCCGCGGATCTGGATGTTCAGGCCTTCGCCGCTGATCTCGCGGCTGACCTGGATGCCTGGAATGCGGTTCAGGGATTCGGCGATGTTCGTATCCGGGAATTTGCCCAGGTCTTCCGCGAACACGGAATCCTGGAAGCCGATCGCCTCACGCTTGTCTCGCGCCGAAGTTTCCAGGCTGCCGCGATAGCCGGTCACCTTCACCACATTGCTCTCTGGCGTTACCGTTTCCTGTGCATAGGCCTGGGCAATCATGCCGGCCATGACGGTGAGTCCCAGCAGGGTCTCTCTGCATATTACTTGCATCTGTCTTCTCCAAATTATAGTTATTACTACCATTTGGTAACATAAATTGTTACCGCTACCAACACAAACAAAAAAAGTATCGTTCTGTATCAGCCATGTCCCGGCGCGAACGGGAAGTGCAGCGATTTGTAGTACTCCAGGCTATGCGGCGGCGCCTGCACGCCAGCGGGCAGCGGCAGCTTCGATACGGACTGGAAGTAGGCGATGCTGGCGTCGCGCCACCATTGCGCCTCCTGGCGTTGCACGGCCAGCCGCTGTGCCACTTCCTGGTGGCGACGGGCGTCGATCAACGGCTTGAGGCGCTGCCAGCGCTGCTGCATTTCCGCCACAGCGGCGACGCCGCTGTCGTAATGCGCCAACAACTCGGCCCACAGCGTGCGGCCGGACGGCATCGCGTAATCCCACGGCAGGTGGTGGAACCACAACAGGTATTCAGGCGGCGTGTTGCGCGGGTCCGACCAGCGCTGCGCCAGCGCCGGCGCATACTGGGCCAGGGCGTTGCTGCCGGTCGCCGTGCGGTCGAAGCCGATGCCCTTGCTGTCGGCACGGTGGTAATAGGCCGGGTTCCATTCGGGGCGCGCCAGGTCCGACACCCACGGCGCGGGGCCGTAGTGGTGTCCGGTACCCATCAGGTGTGTCAGGCCGAGGGGCGTCATGTAGTCCACCACGGCTTCACGCGACATCATCATCAGGCCGGCGATGTCCGGCGCGGCCTTCGCAGAGAAAGTACGGCCGGCCCATTCCAGCGCAATATCGCGCGCCCTGGCCTGCGGGTTCCAGGCAAGGCGGCCAAAGGCGTACCAGTTGGCCTGGTCGAAGTGCGAACCGCTCCAGGTGCGGCTGCTGCCGATATTGGCGACGCCTGCCATGCCGGCGACCGCAGGCGCCGCATCGCGCAGTGTTTCTTCGTACAGCGTGCCGAGGTAGGCCAGGTGGGTGGCGAAACCGAGGTACTCCTTGGTGACCTGGAACTCCATCATCAGCGGCGTTTTCGGCATCGCGCCGAACAGGGGATGCACCGGTTCGCGCGGCTGGAAATCCAGCGGGCCATTCTTCACTTGCACCACCACGTTCGGCGCGAACTTGCCGTCCAGCGGTGCGAAATCGCTGTAGGCCTGTTTGGCGCGGTCGTCAGGCTGTTCCGAGGCGTAAACAAAGGCGCGCCACATGACGATGCCCTTGTGCGGGGCCAGTGCGGCGGCCAGCATATTGGCGCCTTCAGCGTGCGTGCGGTGGTAATCCTGCGGGCCGGGCTGGCCTTCCGAGTTGGCCTTGACGAGGAAGCCGCCGAAGTCGGGAATGACGCGGTAGATCTCGTCGGCTTTGTCACGCCACCACTGCGCGACTTGCGGATCGAGCGGGTCGGCGGTGCGGGTTTGCTTCAGCTCCAGGGGCGTCGACCAGCGCACCGAGAGATAGACGCGAAGGCCGTAGGGACGCAGAACGTCAGCAAGGGCGGCAGCTTTCGCGATCCAGGGTGCAGTCAGGATCTCCGGCTTGGAGTTGACGTTGTTCAGCACCGTGCCATTGATGCCCAGAGAAGCATTGGCGCGCGCATAGTCGATGTAACGCTGGTCGCGGATATCCGGCAGCTCCCACCAGTTCCAGATCGATTCACCTGAGTATCCGCGCTCCACGGTGCGATCCAGGTTGTCCCAGTGGTTCAAGACGCGCCGCGCCAGCTTCGGCGCGTTGCGTTCATCCAGCGCATCGAGTCGTTTGCCTAGTTGCGCGGCCTGCAGCCAGGCGAAGGCACCGTACAGCAGGCCGATATCCTTGTTGGCTGCGATCAGCGTGTACCTGCGCCCATTCGGCTCGCACATCGAGCGCAGCAGATATCCTTCGTCGCCCAGTCCTTCCAGCGCGCCGGCCACGGCAGCCTGGCCACCGCTTGCTGCAAGTTGCGTGCGGGTTGCCAGCACGATAGCGCCGCTGGCCGGCTGGGCGCCCGCCGAAAGCACGGCAAGTGATGGCTCCTTGCCAGCCATGGCGCGCAAGCCACGCTGCAATTCCTGCACGGCCGCCTGCACCGTCGGCGATCCAGGCGTTGCCAACGCAATCTGCTTGGGCAACGCTACGCCGGCAAGCGTCCGATAGCGCAGCCAAAGCTCATATCCGTCTTCCTGCTCCGCCTGCGCTGCCGCAAGCGGCAGCAGCAGGGCCAGCGCCAGCACGACACGCTGCCAAATAGCCATCCTTCGTCTCCCAGTTTTTTATTATGTTTGCGCAACCATTTCGTAGTAGCTTATCTCAAAATTCAAGCCAACAGGAGACTTTTCATGAATAAAAATCGACGCCAGGTGATGCAATGGCTTGCCGCGGGGGCGGCAGCGGCCTCCCTTCCCGCACTCGCCATCGGGGCAGAAACCCCTTTGAAATCAATCGCCGCAGCGAAAGGCATGCGTTTTGGGAACGCCCTCGGCTACGCCCATCGCAAGCCCGCCTATCTCGAACTGATGGCGCGTGAATGCAACACTATCGTTGCCGAGAACGAAACGAAATGGCAGGCCGTGCAGCCCAGGCCCGGCCAATTCGACTTCACCCGCGCCGATGCAATGTTCGAATGGGCTCGCGCCAAAGGCATGAACGTGCGTGGCCACACGCTGGTGTGGCAACCGTCCAAATGGCTGCCTGACTGGGTCAACCAGCACGATTTCGGCGCTGCGCCGGCGCGTGAAGCCGAACGCCTGCTGCAAGCCCATATTGGCGCCGTTACCCGCCACTTCGGCGACAGCATCTATAGCTGGGACGTCGTGAACGAGGCGGTCGATCCCGATACCGGCAGCATGCGCAGCAATGTGTTCACGGAACGGCTTGGCGCCATCGAGCAGGTGGATTTGTGCTTCCGCCTCGCACGCGAGCAGCTGCCGTCGGCGCAGCTTGTGTACAACGACTACATGCGCTGGGATGAAGGCAGCACAAAGCATCGCGCCGGCGTGCTGAAAATGCTGCAGGCGCTGAAGAAGCGCGGCACGCCGGTGCAAGCGCTCGGCATCCAGGGCCACATCGGCTCCTGGGACGATTCCCGCAATGCCTCGCACGACCTGGTTGAATGGCGGCGCTTCCTCGACGAAGTAACGGGCATGGGACTGGATCTGCTGGTCACGGAGTTCGACGTCAACGACCGCAAGCTGCCGGGCGATATCGCAGCGCGCGACGCGGGCGTGGCGGCACTGGCGCGCGACTTCCTTGACGCGACGTTCAGCTATCCACAGTGCCGCGATTTCCTGCTGTGGGGGATGTCGGACGATATCAGCTGGCTGCAAACCTGGCACGAGGCGCCGCGCACCGACAACTTGCCAATGCGGCCGTGTCCTTACGACGCGCAGCTTCGCGCCAAGCCATTGCGCGAGGCGATTGCAGGGGCGCTGCGAGCGATGCCGCAGCGCTCCGCCGCTTAGAGCCGGGGACTTTCCTGCGGGCCGAGATAGCTTGGCTTCAGCCCGCCGGCATCCAGCACCAGTTTCTGCAGCACTACGCCAGGCGAGATCGCCCAGAATTTGATGGTGTGGGCTCCCGCGCTGCGCACGGCATGGGTGGTGCGGAAGGTCACCGCACCATCGCTCACCGAGCGCTCCCACACAGCCAGCGATGCATCGGCGTGCATGTTGACGATTTGCGGCGCTTCGTTGTCGATCGACACCGCGAACTTCAAACCTCCACCGGGCTGGAACTTCTGGGTCGGCGCCAGCGTGGTATGCAGGGTGAACCTGCCCGGCTTGGCAAGCGCGACGTCATACTCAAGGCGCATCGCTTGCGGCCCAGCCAGGCCGCCTGTCGCGTGGACCGGCAATGCGGTCATGGCCGACAAGGTGCGGCCATGATCCGGAACCAGAAGCCAGGAGCGTCCCGCCGGTGTCACCTGCCGCGTAAAGTGGGCCGCCTCGATCGATACCACACCGCCAGTCTCCACGAACCGGCCGCCCTGCCCGGCTACGGCCGTTTCGACCGCTACCTCGCGCTGCCGGATCGGAACACGGACCATGGCCCGCGAGCCGTCGTCGCCGCTGATGGTCAGCGTCGCTTCGCGCGCATCACGCGGCACGTCGGCCCATCGGACGTCGACGCTGATCCGCTCCTGCACTTCCACACTGCCTTCGGTGCGCGACAGGACGAGCCAGGGCTGGTCAGCAATAATGGTGAAAGACAGCGGCAGCGATCCCCGATTGAAGACTTCAACATGGCGCGCCCGCTTTTCGTATGCGTCCAGCGCCGGCAAGGCGAGCGCTTCTGCTCCCGGGCCAGGCCACACGGCCGCGTGCCCTTCAACGGCTACACCGAGCGCGCCGGCAGCCGGCAACTGCACTTCGTTCACGGCCGGCATTACGTTCAGCGGCGGCTGGTTCCAGTAGGTGTAGCCAAGCCTGGTCTGCGACATCATGTGGTTCCATTTCCCACCGCGCAGCGCATGGTATTGCTCCGACAGCGCAGCATCCTGGCGGAACAGCTCGCGTGCACGCTCGGCCAGTACATTGGCAGCGGCCCTGCCCTGGCGGGCATACAAGCGGTTCATCCCAGCCGTTGCGTACAGCTCATTGACCACGGCGCCGGCTTTCACCGGATACAGCACCAGTTCGAAGAAAGCATCGCGCTTCGCCTCCGGCAGCTGGCCATTGATGCGCTCTGCCTTCTCGGCCAGCGCGCGATATTCCCCCACCACGCGCTCCGACTCGTTGTAGTTCACCAGGCTGTAGGTCTCCGGTTCCAGTTGCTCTGGCTTGCGTCGACCGTTGTACTTGGTGTACTTCGCGACGATGTCCGCGATCTCCACGGCATGCTCCGGGCCGAATTCGCGCGCCGCCCACTGCTGCAAGTACTCCTGCAGGCGCGATGCCGGCCATGCATCCGGCTTCCACGCATAGCTCAGGAAGAACTCGATCGGCACCTCCATCGGCTTGAGGTCGCCGACATTCACGATCCACAGCTTGCGGGCGTCGTATTCCCACGCCAGGTGCATCTGCTCCCAGATCTTCGGGATCGGCGTCACGTTCAGCCACTTGTACGAGCGCGGGCCGCCGACGTAATCGAAGTGGTAGTACACGCCGGCACCGCCTGGGCGCTTGCGCTCTTCCGCTGTCGGCAAGCGGCGGATATTGGCCCAGTTGTCGTCGCACCACAGCAGGATTACGTCATCCGGCACGCGCATGCCCTTCTCGTAATAGTCCTGGACCTCCTTGTACAGCGCCCATACCTGCGGCGCGGCAGGAAGCTTCGACAGCATCTTGCGCTGGTCGCCGACAATGCGCTGCAGCAGCGCGACGTTGGATTCTTCCGACATCGGCTCATCACCGTCGCCGCGCATGCCAAGGGTGACGATCTTCTCGTAGTCTTTCGCACGCACAGCGCCTTTCCACCAGAAGTCCTTCAGCACTGCCTCGTTGCGCGAATAATCCCACGGCCCCTTGCCGTAGCGCGTCCACTCCTTGTGGGCGCGCGCCATCGGTTCGTGGTGCGAAGTGCCGATCACAACGCCATATTCATCGGCCAGCTTGCCGTTCAGCGGATCGTCGTCATAAAACGCCGCGTCCCACATTGCAGGCCACAGGTAGTTGCCACGCAAGCGAAGGATCAGCTCAAATACCTTTTCGTAGAACTGGTGGTTGTAGCCGCCGTAGCGCTGCTTGGCCCAGCCGGTCAGCGCCGGCGCTTCGTCGTTCAGGAAGATGCCGCGGTATTGCACTGCCGGCGCATCGCTGACAGGTGCCGGCAGCGATGCGTAGAGTGCGTTCGCTCGCTTCACCGGCACGTCGGCCCACCAGTACCAAGGCGATACGCCGATCTGTTCCGACAGCTCGTAGATGCCGAAAATCGTGCCGCGCTTGTCGCTGCCGGCAATCACCAGGGCGCGCTCGACGCCAGGCATCGGCTCCGCCACCGACTGCACCAGCCAGCCCTCCCATTTACCCACTATAGCCTTTGCATCGAGCTTGCCGGCTTTCACGAGGCCGTCCACCAGGCGGCTCTTGCCCAGCGTGCCGATGATGATCACGTCCTTGCCGCGCGGCGTGGACTTCTCAAGCGCTGGCCAGACGCCGCTGACCTGCCCGATGTCTTCCTGCAGCGAGGCTGCCGCATGCAGCACGCCGGCATGGTCGCCGGCATCGACGTATAGCGTGGACGCGCGGCCAGCTTCCACGAGCACGACAGAGCCCGGCGCCGCAGCCGCACGCTCAGTCGCAACGAAAGGTTTCTGTCCGAGCGCATGGGCCGGTCCGGCAACGCCGGCGCCAAGCAAGGCGACGGCGAGCAACAGTTCGCACAACCGCCTCATTTCGCAGCTCCGCAAGAGAGCAGGGCGTTCAGCGGCAACGCTTCCGCCATTGCGCGATATCCGGCAATCGAAGGATGCAGTCCGTCGCCGACATCGAGCGCGTTCAGCAGGCGCTCCGGCTGCGCGGGATCGCGCAACGCTGCATCGAAGTCGGCCACCGAATCGAACACACCCGACGTGCGTATCCATTTGTTCAAGGCCTGGCGGTCTTCTTCATTGTGTGGCGCAGGGCGGTAGTAATCGCTGCCGGTATAGGGGGTGACGGTCGCGCCAATCACGCAGATTCCCTGGGCATGGGCGCGCTCCACCAGTTGGCGATGCGCCACCTTCAAAGCTTCCAGCAGGGCTGCGCGCGCGGCAGGCGTATCTTCACCGGCGCGGTGCTGGCCGCCAAGGTCATTCACGCCAATCTGCACCAACGCGTGCGTGACGCCGCTGCGTCCCAAGACGTCGCGCTCGAAGCGCGATGCCAGGTTGGGGCCCAGGCCATCGCGCAGCAGGCGTCCACCGCCGATGCCGGCATTGACCACGCCGATGGTCATCTTTTCCCGCGCCAGCCGCGCCACCAGGAAGTCGGTCCAGCGGTCATTGCCATCCGTCGTGGTGCCATAGCCGTCCGTGATCGAATCGCCGATCGCCACCACCGCAGCAGTGCCGCGCGGCGCCTGCACCTCGATATCTGCCAGTGCGTACCAGCGCACCACCTTGCCCGCCTCCGGCCATTTCGCTTCCGCCTCATGGCGACCCGCCAGCGTAAAGCTGGTAGTGCGCGAACCGGGATGGCCGGTCTGGCGCGCAGGTTCGCCCTTGAAGTAATAGGACACTGCCAGGTCGGTCCCGGCTGCGTGCGGCAGTTCAACTGGATCGCTGTAATACTCGGCGCCGGCGGGGATCACGACCGCAGCTTGGCCGCCGAAGGTCAGGGGGCGGATTGTCGCAGCGTCAACATCGGGGGAGCCGGCCGTCACCGCACGGGCAATGCTGGCCGCTTCCAGCGCCAGCGGAGCGGTACCGAAGGCATTACTGACGCGCACCCGCAACACTTTCCCTCCGAGCGAGGCACGCACCACCTGGCGCAGGCTGCCATCGCGCCATTGCGCGGCGGGTAATTCATTGGGTCCTTCAGGCACCATCTGCGCCGTACCCCACGACGCAACCCAGCGCCATTGCGGCGTTGCCGCCCCGGCGCCGGCAGCGCCAGCCAGCAGGGCCAGCCCCGCAATCCATGCACACAACTTCTGTTGACTTGCCCGCATAAATACCTCACACTTGAGAAATGGTAGCGCTATTCATTTTAGGGTAATCAAATGGTACACGCAACAATTCAGGGCAGCGGCAGCACGCCTGCCATCGTCGAAATGCGGGTGATTCCGGTCGCCGGCCACGACAGCATGCTGCTCAACCTGTGCGGCGCGCACGCTCCTTATTTCATTCGCACCGTCGTCATTCTCAAGGATAGCGCGGGCCGCACCGGCGTTGGCGAAGTACCTGGCGGCGCCGGCATTACCAAAGCGCTGGAAAAAGCCATTCCGCTGGTGGTCGGCACCGAAACCGGCCGCTTCAACCGCACCCTGAACGCCGTGCGCGCCGCGATCTCCGGCAAAGGCAGCGGCATGCAGCACCAGGTCACCTCCGCCGCCGAAGCCGCAGTGCTCAAGCAGCCGCACGAAATCAACCTGCGCCTGGAGAATGTGGTCACCGCCATCGAAGCGGCCTTGCTCGACCTGCTGGGCCAGCACCTGGGCGTGCCGGTGTGCGAACTGCTCGGCGCCGGCCAGCAGCGCGACAGCGTGCCGATGCTGGCCTACCTGTTCTACATTGGCGACCGCCAGCGCACCGACCTGCCTTACCTGTCCGGCAGCGGCAGCACCGGCTGGTACGCTGCCCGCCACCGCGAAGCACTGACGCCGGCCGCCATCGCCGACCAGGCCGCGGCAGCGGCAGATCGCTATGGCTTCCGCGACTTCAAGCTGAAGGGCGGCGTCATGCGCGGCGCCGAGGAGATGGAAGCCATCGCCGCCATCAAGGCGCGCTTCCCCGATTCCCGTGTAACCCTCGACCCTAACGGCGCCTGGTCGCTCGGCGAAGCGATCGCCCTGTGCCGCGGCCAGGGTCACCTGCTGGCGTATGCCGAAGATCCATGCGGCCCCGAGGACGGCTATTCCGGCCGCGAGGTCATGGCCGAATTCCGCCGCGCCACCGGCATTCCAACCGCCACCAATATGGTCGCCACCGACTGGCGCCAGATGGCGCACTCGCACCTGCTGGGGGCTGTCGACATTCCTCTGGCCGATCCGCATTTCTGGACCATGCAAGGTTCGGTGCGGCTGGCCCAGCTCTGCGCCGAATGGGGCCTGACCTGGGGCTCACACTCCAACAACCACTTCGATATTTCGCTGGCCATGTTCACGCATGCGGCGGCTGCGGCGCCAGGCCGTATCACCGCCATCGACACCCACTGGATCTGGCAGGAAGGGCAGGAACGCCTGACCGTTAATCCGCCGCAAATTGTAGCTGGCGAGGTAGCGGTACCAGAGGCGCCGGGCCTGGGCATCGCGCCGGATATGGAGCGCATCGAAGCTGCGCACGAACTGTTCAAGAAGGTCGGCACCGGCGCGCGCGACGACGCGATGGCCATGCAATACCTGGTGCCAGGCTGGCAGTACTCGCCCAAGCTGCCAAGCCTGGGCCGTTAAGAATTCAAAGGAGACTTTATGCAAACGATTAATGCATCGGCGTGCCTGCCGCACGACCTGGAAGATACCCTGCTGGTGGGGCGCGTGTGGCGCCCGGCGCCGGTGGATGGCCCCTGCGTCGTCGTGGTACGAAATGGCGTGGTATTCGATATCACCGCGCATGTGGCCACGGTAGCGGACCTGCTGGACCGTCCGGACGTGCTGCAGTTCGCACGCGATGTGGACGGCGAACAGTTGGGCAGCGCCGAGGAACTGATCGGCGCTGCACTGGCTGGTGACGTCAAAGGCGTGCGCCTGCTGGCGCCGTGCGACGTGCAGGCCATCAAGGCTTGCGGCGTGACCTTTGCCGTCAGCCTGCTGGAACGCGTGATCGAAGAGCAGGCCGGCGGCAATCCCGCTCGCGCCAATGCGCTGCGCGCGGAACTGCTGTCCACCATCGGCGGCGATTTGTCCAGCATCAAACCCGGCTCGCCGGAGGCAGAGCAGCTCAAGCGCGAATTCCATGCGCGCGGCGCATGGTCGCAATACATGGAAGTGGGCATCGGCCCCTTCGCCGAAGTCTTCTCGAAATCCCAGCCCATGTCGGCAGTCGGCTTCGGCGCCGATGTCGGCCTGCACCCTGCCTCGCAGTGGAACAATCCGGAGCCGGAGATCGTGCTGGCAGTGAACAGCCGCTTCGAAGCTGTCGGCGCGGCCCTGGGCAACGACGTCAACCTGCGCGACATTGAAGGCCGCAGCGCACTCCTGCTGGGCAAGGCCAAGGACAATAACGCTTCCTGCTCGATCGGCCCCTTCATCCGCCTGTTCGACAGCAGTTTCACCATGGGCGACGTGCGCAACGCCGAAGTCCGCCTGGCGATCGAAGGCAGCGACGACGACTTCGTGCTCGACGGCCTTAGCCGCATGTGCGAAATCAGCCGCGACCCGCTCGACCTGGTCGCGCAAACCGCGGGCGCCCACCACCAATACCCGGACGGCTTCATGCTCTTCCTCGGCACGATGTTCTCGCCGATCAAGGACCGTGGCCAGAAAGGCGCCGGCTTTACCCATCACCTGGGCGACCGGGTCACCATCAGCAGCGCGGCGCTTGGCGCGCTGGTCAACCACGTGCAACGCAGCGACCAGCTGCCGCCGTGGACGTTTGGTGTCCGCGCCCTCTACCGCAACCTGGCACGCCGCGGCATCGCGGCAGGAGAATAAATACATGACAGCAGCAAGAAAACCCGTGGTATACGCCACCTACCCTGACCTCGCCGGCAAGCGCGTCGTGATCACGGGCGGCGGCACCGGCATTGGCGCGGCCATCGTCGACGCCTTCGCCAAACAGGGCGCGCACGTTGTCTTCCTCGATATCCAGGACGAGGCCTCGAAGGCGCTGGAGCAAAGCTTGGCAGGTGCGCAACATCCGCCGCGCTTCATCCATTGCGACCTGACCAACCTCGACGAGGTCGGCGCCGTGTTCCAGCAGATCGAGCGCGAACTCGGCCCGGTTGAAGTCCTGGTCAACAACGCCGCCAACGACAACCGCCACCAGGTGGAAGACGTCACCGCCAAATACTGGGACGACAGCCTGGCCGTCAACCTGCGCCACCAGTTCTTCTGCGCGCAGGCTGTGGCGCCGGGCATGAAGGCTGCGGGCGGCGGCGTGATCCTGAACTTCGGCTCGATCTCCTGGCACCTGGCGCTGGGCAAGCTGTCGCTGTACATGACCGCCAAGGCGGCAATCGAAGGCCTGACCCGCGGCCTAGCCCGCGACCTCGGCGCCGACGGCATCCGCGTCAATTGCATCATTCCCGGCTCGATCAAGACGCCGCGCCAGATGGCGCTGTGGCATTCGCCGGAAGACGAAGCCGCGATCCTGGCCGCCCAGTGCCTGCACGAGCGCGTGGAACCGGATGACGTGGCTGCGCTGACCCTGTTCCTCGCTTCCGGCAATGCGGCGCGCTGCTCCGGCCGCGATTACTTCGTCGACGCTGGATGGTACGGATCGTGAGCTCGCCGCAATGCATCTGGGAAGTCGGCGCCACACTGGCCGAAGGGCCGGTCTGGCATGCCGCGGAACGCGCCTTCTATTTCGTCGACATCAAGGGCCGCCGCCTGCACCGCTGCAATGAGAATGGCGGTGAACGCCTGAGCTGGCAGGCTCCTGCCGAGATCGGCTTTGCGCTGCCGATGGCCGATGGCGATTTCATTTGCGGCCTGCCGGGAAAGCTTGCGCGCTTCACCGCCGCCGGCAAGTTCGAGACAGTATTGGAAATCGAAACCGGGCAGCCGGGCAACCGCTGCAACGACGGCTATATCGATGCCAACGGGCGCCTGTGGTTCGGCACCATGGACAACGGCGAATCCGCTCCCACTGGTTCCTTGTACCGCCTCGATGCACGCGGCCTGCAAGCCATGGATGGCAACATCATCATCACCAATGGCCCCTGCCACAGCCCGGACGGCAAGACCTTCTACCACACCGACACCCTGGCGCGCGTGGTATATGCCTACGACAGCGCAGCTGACGGTACGCTGTCGAACAAGCGCGAATTCGTACGCTACGCGCATGGCGTGCCCGGCCACCCGGACGGCAGCGCGGTCGACGCCGAGGGCCACCTCTGGATCTCCCTGTTCGGCGGCAGCCGCATCGAACGCTATGCGCCGGACGGCAAGCTGGCGCAAACTATCCCGATGCCCTGCCCTAACATCACCAAGGTCGCTTTCGGCGGCGCCGACCTGCGCACGGTCTTCGTCACCACCGCGCGCAAGGGCATGAGCGAAGAAGCCCTGGCCGCACACCCGCTGGCTGGCGGCGTGTTCACCTTCCGCGTGGACGTGCCCGGCCTGCCGCAACATCAATTCGACAGGAAAGCAGCATGAGCACCCGCCGCTATCGTTCGCAGGACTGGTTCGACAATCCGGACCACATCGACATGACCGCGCTGTATCTCGAGCGCTTCATGAACTACGGGATCACGCCGGAAGAGCTGCGCAGCGGCCGCCCGATCATCGGCATCGCGCAATCGGGCAGCGACATCAGCCCATGCAACCGGATCCACCTCGACCTGGCCAAGCGCGTGCGCGACGGCATCCGCGACGCGGGCGGCATACCGATGGAATTCCCGCTGCACCCTATCTTCGAGAACTGCCGCCGTCCCACCGCCGCCATCGACCGCAACCTGGCCTATATGGGCCTGGTCGAGATCCTGCACGGCTACCCGATCGACGCCGTGGTGCTGACCACCGGCTGCGACAAGACCACCCCGGCGCAGCTGATGGCCGCATCCACCGTCGACATTCCCGCCATCGTGCTGTCCGGCGGGCCGATGCTCGATGGCTGGCTCGATGGTGAACTGGTTGGCTCGGGCGCCGCGATCTGGAAAGGCCGCCGCCAACTGGCAGCAGGCCAGATCGACAACGAAAAGTTCCTCGAGATCGCCGCCGCTTCGGCACCGTCAGCGGGCCACTGCAACACCATGGGCACCGCCTCCACCATGAACGCCATGGCCGAAGCACTGGGCATGTCGCTCACCGGCTGTTCCGCCATCCCGGCGCCCTACCGCGAGCGCGGCCAGATGGCCTATGAAACCGGGCGCCGCATCGTCGAACTGGCGCAGCAGGACATCCGGCCGTCGTCGATCCTGTCGCGCGAAGCCTTCCTGGACGCTATCGTGGTCAATGCCGCCATCGGCGGCTCCACCAACGCCCAGCAGCACATCATGGCCATGGCACGCCACGCCGGCGTCGAGCTGCACGAAGACGACTGGATGACCTACGGCCACGACATCCCACTGCTGCTGAACATGCAGCCTTCCGGCAAATTCCTCGGCGAGCGCTTCCACCGCGCTGGCGGCGTGCCAGCCATCATGTGGGAGCTGCACAAGGCGGGCAAGCTGCGCGCCGACCGCCCGACCGTCACCGGCCGCAGCATGGCGCAGAACCTGGAAGGCCGCGAGAGCGCCGACCGCGAAATGATCACGCCGTTTGACAAACCGCTGAAAGAGCAAGCCGGCTTCATGGTCTTGCGCGGCAACCTGTTCGATTTCGCGATCATGAAAAGCAGCGTGATCTCGGAAGACTTCCGCAACCGCTACCTGCGCCGTCCCGGCCAGGAAAACATCTTTGAATGCCGCGCCGTGGTATTCGACGGCTCCGGCGACTACCACGCCCGCATCAACGATCCTTCATTGGGCATCGACGAGAACACCATCCTGGTGATCCGCGGCGCCGGGCCGGTGGGCTGGCCCGGTTCGGCGGAAGTGGTGAACATGCAACCGCCGGATGCGCTGATCAGGAAAGGCATCAACAACCTGCCGACCCTTGGCGACGGCCGCCAGTCCGGCACCTCCGACAGCCCGTCGATCCTGAACGCCTCGCCCGAAAGCGCGGTGGGCGGCGGCCTGGCCTGGATCCGCACCGGCGACACGGTGCGCATCGACCTGAACACCGGCAGCTGCAATATGCTGGTGGACGACGAAGAAATTGAACGCCGCAAGCAAGACGGCGTGCCGCCTGTACCGCCTAGCCAGACGCCATGGCAGGAAATCTATCGTGCCACCGTGGGCCAGATGGCCAACGGCGCGTGCATGGAGCTGGCACTGGCTTACCGGGGCGTCGCGAACGACACGCCGCGCCACAATCACTGACCCGGCACGAACCGGGCCCGATAAATAAAGAGGAGACATCCATGAACAGCATTGCCCTGGAAAATACCGAACCCAGTCATGAAGAGGAGAACACTGGCCTCATCATCCTTATCAGCTGCGTAGCCACCATCGGCGGCTTCCTGTTCGGCTTCGATAGTGGCGTCATCAACGGTACGGTCGATGGCCTGAAGCAGGCTTTCCACTCGACCTCCGCCGGCATCGGCTTCGAAGTCGCTTCGATGCTGCTTGGCTGCGCGATCGGCGCCTTCTTCGCCGGCCGCCTTGGCGACCGCTGGGGGCGCCGTGCAGTGCTGATCATTTCCTCCGTGATGTTCCTGCTGTCGGCGCTGGGCGCAGGCTGCGCGACGACATCGGCGGTGTTCATCGCCGCCCGCGTACTGGGCGGCTTTGCCGTCGGCGCGGCCAGCGTGATGTCGCCGGCCTACATCGCCGAAGTCGCCTCGGCCCGCTATCGCGGCCGTCTCGCAACCGTCCAGCAGATCGCCATCATCAGCGGCCTGTTCTGTGCCTTCCTCAGCAACTATATGCTGGCGAAAGCAGCCGGCGGTTCGACCGGCGTACTGTGGCTCGGCCAGGAAGCGTGGCGCTGGATGTTCTGGATGATGGCGATTCCATCCGCGCTGTTCCTTCTGCTCCTGCTGGCGATTCCTGAAAGCCCGCGCTTCCTGGTCGTGAAGAAGCGCACATCCGAAGCCATGGCCGTGCTGGAGCGCCTGTATGGCGCCTCCGCAGCCAAGGAGAAGTTCGCGGCGATCGACGTCTCGCTGTCCGAAGACCACCATCGCCCACGCCTGTCCGACCTGATCAACAAGGCAACCGGCAAGCTGCGTCCTATCGTCTGGGTCGGCATCGGCCTGGCGACATTCCAGCAGCTGGTCGGAATCAACGTCGTGTTCTACTACGGCGCGGTGCTGTGGCAGGCCGTTGGCTTCTCCGAGAGCGATGCGCTGCTGATTAATGTCCTTTCGGGTGCACTGAGCATTGGCGCCTGCATCGTCACCGTGTTCCTGATCGATCTCATTGGCCGCAAGCCCTTGCTGTGGATCGGCTCCATCGGCATGGCGGTGACGCTCGGCCTGGTCACGCTCGCATTCGCCAGCGCGTCGCTCGACGCAAGCGGCAAGCTGACGCTGTCCGGCTCGATGGGCGTGCTTGCGCTGATCGCCGCCAATGTCTACGTGATCTTCTTCAACCTGTCGTGGGGCCCGGTCATGTGGGTCATGCTGGGCGAGATGTTCCCCAACCAGATTCGCGGCTCCGGCCTGGCAGTCGCAGGCGCTGCGCAATGGACATCGAATTTCATCATCACGGTGACCTTCCCTATCCTGCTCGGCGGCATCGGCCTGGCTGGCGCATACGGTATCTACACCGTCGCCGCCGTGATCTCCCTGTTCTTCGTCCTGCGCTATGTGCATGAAACGCGCGGCAAAGAGCTGGAGCAGATGGAAGGCTAAGCAGGTTCAAGAAAAATATAAAACGAATACAACTACTGGAGACACAGCATGAAACGCAGGCAGTTCCTCTCATCCCTATCCGGCGCGGCTAGCGTAGCCGCCCTCGGCACGCCGGCAGCCATGGCTGCCGCAGCGGCAAGGCCCGTGTACAAAGACCCCGCCGCGCCGGTGCCGGCCCGCGTAAAAGACCTGCTCGGTCGCATGACGCTGGAGGAAAAGGTCGCGCAAATGCTGTGCATCTGGCAGGAGAAAGGCATCATCCAGGACGCCAACGGTGAATTCTCGGCCGCGAAAGCCGCCAAGGCTTACCCGAATGGCCTCGGCATGCTGGCCCGCCCTTCCGACCGCCAGGGCGGCGCCGAAGCAGGCGGCGCCGGCGACAGCGGCGCCCGCGCCAACCGCAACGCGCAGGAGACCGCAACCTACACCAACGCCGCGCAGAAATGGGCCGTCGAACAGACGCGCCTCGGCATTCCGCTGTTCATGCACGAAGAATCCCTGCACGGCTACGTGGCGAAGGACGCCACCAGCTTCCCGCAGGCGATCGCGCTCGCATCGACTTTCGACCCGCCGCTGGTACGCAAGGTATTCAGCGTCGCCGCCCGCGAGATGCGTGCCCGCGGCGCCAACCTGGCACTGGCGCCGGTGGTCGACGTGGCACGCGAACCGCGCTGGGGCCGCATCGAAGAAACCTTCGGCGAAGACCCGCACGTGTGCGCCGAGATGGGCAAAGCAGCCGTGCTGGGCTTCCAGGGTGAGGAACGCAAGCTGGCCAAGGACAAGGTGTTCACGACGCTGAAGCACATGACCGGCCACGGCCAACCGGAAAGCGGCACCAACATCGGTCCCGCCGAAGTCACCGAACGCACGCTGCGCGAAGAATTCTTCCCGCCATTCGAGTGCATCATCAAGGAAACCAATGCGGCCGCCGTGATGCCTTCGTATAACGAGATCGGCGGCCTGCCATCGCACGCCAACCACTGGCTGCTGCACAAAGTGCTGCGCGAAGAATGGGGTTTCAAAGGCCTGACAGTATCCGACTACTTCGGCGTCAAGGAACTGATCACCCGCCACCGCCTCGCCGACATGCCGAAGGACGCCGCCACGCGCGCCGTCAAAGCCGGCGTTGACATCGAAACCCCGGACGCCTTCGGCTACCAGCTCCTGCCACAACTGGTAAAGGAGAAAAAGGTCAGCGTCGCAGAAATCGACACCGTGGTGTCCCGCATCCTCGAATGGAAATTCCTCTCCGGCCTGTTCGAACAGCCTTACGTCGACGCCGCCATCGCCGACAGCCTGACCGCCACGCCGGAGGCCGTTGCCCTGGCCCGCGAGGCTGCCGCGCGCGCCGTCGTGCTGCTGAAGAACGACAAAGGCCTGCTGCCGCTGGACGGCAAGAAGGTCGGCAAGGTGCTGCTGCTCGGCACCCACGCCAAGGACACCCCGATCGGCGGCTATTCCGACGTGCCGCGCCACGTGGTCTCGGTGTACGAAGGCCTGCAAGCCGAAAGCCAGCGCCAGGGCTTCCAGCTCGAATACCGCGAAGGCGTGCGCATCACCGAAGAACGGATCTGGGGCAAGGACGAAATCATCTTCACCCCACCGCAGACCAACGCCAAGCTGATTGCCGAAGCCGTTGCCGCCGCGCGCAACGCCGACACCATCATCATGGTCCTGGGCGACAACGAACAGACCAGCCGCGAAGCCTGGGCCGACAACCACCTGGGAGACCGCCAGACGCTGGATATGCTGGGCCAGCAGAACGAACTGGCCAAGGCCATCTTCGACCTCGGCAAGCCAACCGTGGTCTTCCTGCTGAACGGCCGCCCGTTGTCGGTCAACCTGCTGGCCGAACGTGCCGACGCGCTGGTGGAAGGATGGTACCTCGGCCAGGAAACCGGCCACGCCGCCGCCGACGTCCTGTTCGGCCGCGCCAACCCGGGCGGCAAGATGCCGGTGTCAGTAGCGCGCCACGTCGGCCAACTGCCGATCTTCTACAATCACAAGCCAAGCGCCCGCCGCGGCTACATCGACGGCAGCACCAAGCCGCTCTACCCGTTCGGCTATGGCCTGAGCTACACCAGCTTCGCATTCAGCGAGCCGCGCCTGGCGCAAGCCACCATCGCCGCCAACGGCAGCACGAAAGTCAGCGTCGACGTCACCAACACCGGCAAGCGCGCCGGCGACGAAGTGGTGCAGCTGTACATCCGCGACGACATCAGCAGCGCTACCCGTCCCGTACTGGAACTGAAAGGCTTCCAGCGCATCACGCTGCAGCCTGGCGAGAAGCGCACCGTCACCTTCAACATCAAGCCGGCCGACCTGCAGTTCTACAACGCCGACATGAAGCGCGTTGTCGAACCGGGCAACTTCACCATTTCGGTGGGCCCGGACAGCGCAACCTTGAAATCGGCCAAACTACTGGTCAGTTGACGCTAGAATGTCCACTTTCGAGTCGGGAGCGAAAGTGGACATCACTCAAGTCAAAGCCCACTGCGCCAGCCTGCCTGGCGCAGACAGCCTGCTGCATGCACCGCCGGTCAATGTACTGAGCTACAAGGTCGGCGGCAAGACCTTCGCCTACTTCAAGACCAGCGAACCGGAACAGTGGCGCTTCAGTTTCCGCGCCACGCCCGACCGCTTCCTCGAACTCACCGGCATGCCCGGCGTAAAACCGGCACGCTACATGGGCCGCTTCCATTGGGTCACGATTGTCGACGTGCGCCGCTTCCCGGAAGACTACCTGGTCGAACTGGTGCAATGGTCCTACGACAAGGCATTCTCCTCGCTGACAAAGGCACGCCAGCGCGAGATCAAGGCTTAGGGAAAGCGTAGGTCAGCGAATAGTTGCCGCTGCCCGAATACGACTTCACCTGCGCGTAGTAATAGCCCGCCGTGCCGTTGTAGCTGATCGACTCGCTGGAAGTATTGCCCTCGCTGGAAGCGACCTTGGTCCACGCGCTACCCGACCACTTGTACAGGAACAGGTCGAAGTCGGCACCGGAAGGACCGCTCAGTTGCAGCGAGAAGGCGCCAGCGCCGGCCTGCACCCAGCCAGGCGACGCGCTAGGCGCAATGGCGCTGCCGCCGTTGGCCAGGGTGCCGGTTTGCGTGACCGAGCCGGAGCCGGTGTACTTGGCAAACACCTTCTTCACCGCGCCCTCATTCACGGCATGCCACGGATACCCCAGCGTGCGCATGCGCGAGTTCTCTGTCGGACGGTACTTACCCGAGCCGCAGTACTGCGCGCCCACGAAAGTGCCGACAGTACCGTTCGGATACACGCCCAGGCCGGTCGGAACGGCCGTGCTGCCCGCAATCAGGCTGCCCCATTTGACGGAACGCGTGCCGTTCAGCGACACATTGACTTCGGTCGGCTCGCTGCTGGTGTTGCAGGTGCCGTACTCGTATTCGTCCGCCAATGCAAACGCCGTATGGCCGATTTCATGCAAGGCCACCTCGATCGACTGCTCATGCATCGACAGCGTTGCCACTGCGCCACCCGAACCGCCGTAACGCGTCGAGTTCGCGATTACCACAATCACATCGCGCGCATCGGGCGCCAGCACGGAAGCCGCGATATTGGTCGCCTTGGTATTGTTCACGCACAGCAGGCGTTCGATGTTGTAGCAAGCGAATTCCCCATCCATCGCCGTATCGCGATAGATGCCCTTATCGAGTTCGTCCACGCCCGACTGGTTACTGGCCACGTCGACTCGATGGATATTCATCGAAGCGCGGTTGGCATTGAACAGCGGATCGGCCAGGAAGCCATTGATCACCTTCTGCGCATCGGCGCGCCACTTATCCATTTCCGCAGCGGTGTAGCCGTCGCCGATGAACACATAGTCCATATGCGTCGCCGCGCTGCCGTTGTTCAGGATGGTCGTCGCGGTGGCGGAAGGCGTCGCCGCCAGCATGGCCGAGCGCGAGGCCTTGCCGCTCGCTGCCGCCTGTTCCAGGGTGCCGCGATCGAAACGCGCCAGCGCAGCAGGTGCTGCAAGAGCCGTCTTGGCGCCGGTGCTGGCACCCTTCTTCGGCAGCACCTCCACGCTCGCGGTGGCTTTGTCGAATGGCAGCGACACCTCAAAGCTGCCCTCACGCTGCTGCACCGTGGTCGACAGGTCGATAGCGCCCGAACGCGGATTGAAGGTCTCCACATGTCGGCGCAAACCATTGTTGACGCTCACCTCATGCAGCACGCGTCCCTGGGCATCCTTGGCGACCACCACCCACTGGTCATCCTCCGCGCCCTGGCGCACATTGGGCGTCACAGCAAACTTGCCCACTTCCGCATGCAGGGGTTTGAACTCCGCCCCGCTACGGCCTTCAGCAAAGCCGATGCGCAGCGAGATATTGTCGGCCTGTGCAGCACCCGCCGCCGCCAGCGCGAGCAGCACCAGTGAGTTTCGAAGTAAAGCCATGTTCTCTCTCCATTTGTTGTGGTTTGGAACTGGAGATTCTGTGGCCGATCAAAGAGGCGGCGCGTGCAAAAACGCGCGCAATTTGCACAATCCTGCTTTTAACAATTGTTACAGCGGCTGGCGCGCCACGCCGCAGGCGACAGGCCGTACTGCGTCGTGAAAGCGCGCGTGAAATGGCTGGCACTATGAAACCCGAACTCCTCCGCAATGTCGACAATGCGCGCCTCCCGGCCTGCGAGTGCCATACATGCCTGCTCCAGGCGCCGGGTCAGCACATAGCGATGCGGCGGCAAGCCGACCGCCCGATGGAACTCGCGCGAGAAATGCGCCGCACTCATGCCGCACAGGGACGCCAGTTCCGCATTGGCCAGCGGCGCATCCAGGTGATCTGAAATATGCCGCAGCACGCGGCGCAGGCGCGCACCGCCGAGGGAGCTGTCGGCGCCTTGGGCCGGGCGCGAATAATGTTCGAGCAGGTAGCAAGCCAGGGCCATGGCCAGGTGGTCGCACATCTCCGCCGCCAGCGGCCCGGCCAGCGCCTGCGCATCGAGCATCTTGCGCACCAGGTCGGATACCATGCGGTCGGAAGTGAACTGGCTAGCCGCCAGCGTGGCATCGATATCCTCGCCGCGCTGCGCCGCCAAGCGGTCCAGTAGCTGCACCGGCAGGAAGACATTCACGATATCGCAGCCGCTCAACTGGCTCCAGCGCCCCTGCTCCCCTGGCGGACAAAGACGAAAGCGGCTCGCTCCGATGGTCCCGCCCCAGACCGGCGTATCGCCGTGCCAGATGCGCGCATCGAGCGGCT
Source organism: Pseudoduganella sp. R-34 (assembly GCF_049904655.1). NCBI lineage: Bacteria > Pseudomonadati > Pseudomonadota > Betaproteobacteria > Burkholderiales > Oxalobacteraceae > Pseudoduganella > Pseudoduganella sp. R-34. Next base: position 755,955 of record NZ_CP184572.1, on the reverse strand, counting down.
CCATCATCAGCGCCAGGCGGTAAGTGCCCGGATGCGGGCTTACGGAGCGAATGGCGTGATCCGGCCCATCGCTGGTCCACCGCCCCAACGCAGCCCCCGATCCGGGAAGCGGCCCGACACAGGCATTCAGCGAGTGCACGCCCGCCATCCTGAACCACCGCTCAAGCTCTTCGACGCTCTCCATCGAAGCAATATACCCCACCTACAGCCGAGCCCGTGTCACACCATGGGGTCACACCCCAAGTGTGACACGGGCTCGGCTGGAATCAGCGTCCAGGCCGGGCGTTTCAGCACAGGAGTGTCGCTGCCTACCAACTTGGAATCCGCTGCGGATGGGCTATAACGATAAATGGACGCCAGTTTCCCCGCCAACCATAAGAAGGAGCGCCACCATGAGAACAATGGCATTTGCGGTACTAGCGGTTTCTACCCTGCTGAGCGCCAACGCGCCAGCCAAGGATAAAGGCAAGGCCATGGAAGATGTGGTCTGGCCGGCCGAGTCGGTGAAATGGGAAGCCGGCCCGGTTGCCGGCACCAAGGTTGCCAAGCTGTGGGGCGACTGGATGAAAGGCGGCCCTTACGGCGTGCTGGTGAAGTTCGACGCCGGGCAGGTCAACGCCCTGCACCACCACACCCACGCGCTGAAGATCGTGATCATGTCCGGCACTTTCGTGCATAAATCCGATGGCGCCCCTGAAACCAAGCTGGGCCCGGGCTCTTACCTGATGCAAGCGCCCGGCAAAAAGCACGTCAGCGGCTGTGCAACCGGTGCAGACTGCACCTTCTTCATGACATCCGACGGCAAGTTCGATTTGATTGACGATTCGAAGGCCGCGGCAAGCGATAAAAAGTAGTCGAGAAACGAGTGAGGTCACATCTCGTGGCCTCAGGCCTTCCCGTAAGTGAGCATGAACTGCAAAATGGCGCGAATTTCCGCCTCAGTCGCGGAGGGAAGGTGAAATACGTCACGATCATCCCAGGTCATCTTGGACTCGGTCAGCTTGACCATGTGGGCGCCGAAGTGATCCATATTGAAGGCTGCCCCAAGCGCATGCCCACGCGGCGGCATCGTGTTGAAAATGATCCTGAAACTGCGGTCAGGCATCTGCCGAATCACCGGCTCGCAATTGGCGTCGAAGCCTCTCGCCTGGACTTCGCCATAGCTTCGGGCATGTTTCGCAATAATGGACGAATAGCTGAAGCGGCGCACACCGCCGTAGCGCTGGTTTACATGGATCGTGACATCATTGTCCAGCCTGACCTTGACAACGGCACCCTTCGCGTCTTTCGTCTCGACCTCGATCTCCTCGCCGCCTACCAGTGCATCAAACAGCTTGCGCTTGGCAGGGTGCAGGCGTGCCACGATTTCCGCATGATTGTTTGGCAAGTCATACAGGCCGCTGAACATCGACTCATGCAGGTACATTTTTCCATCATCGCCCACAGTCGTCGCGTCACAGGTGATTTGGAGGGATTCGGCCATAGCGCTCTCAAACAGAATGCAGAAAATACTGATTGTAGTATGCAATTGGCGCCTGACAATATTTCTGGGGCTGGCGCAAATAAAAACGCCACCCAATGGTGGCATTTTTGCAGCAGTTTGTTAATTAGACCCTACCATTTCGCGCCAGCGGGCTTCCAGCAATGCGTCTCGCCTATACTGGTGAGTCCGAACTACCTATCGTGGAACATGACAACGTTGGGGTGGGATGCTACTTGCTGCAACCATATCGCCTCCTGGGCGCAACTGCAGGATCGCCAGACTGGCCGCAAGTTCTACTTCTTTTCCGTTCACTTCGACCACGAAGGCGAGGTGGCGCGCCGGGAATCGGCTAAGCTCATGCTGCGAAAGGTAAAGGAAATTGCCGGCTCCGAGCCAGTGATCGTGGCCGGCGATTTGAATTCCGTCCCGGAGACCGAACAGGTTGCCATCATGAAGTCTCGGCTGGCCGATGCATTCGATATCAGCGCGAAGCCAGCCTATGGCCCGGTATTGAGCTACGCAACACTGACCGATTAACTCCACGGCCGCTTCCCATCCGATCACCTGCCTGTGCTGATCAAGGCCAGGATCAACTGAAGAGCCCGTGTCACCCTTGGGGTGTGACCCCATGGTGTGACACGGGCTCTGCCGTAGCGCAAAAAAAAACGCCACCCGAAGGTGGCGTTTTTTCTGGCGTTGAAGCGGATTACGCTTCGTCGCTGTGGTGCGGTTCGTCCGCTGGCAGTTCGGCCACGATCGCGGCGCGTTCTGCTTCCAGCAGCGCTTTGCGCTCTTCGGCTTCCCACACTTCCTTCTCTTTGCGGGCGCGGTGGAAGGCCAGGCCGGTACCGCCTGGGATCAGGCGGCCGACGATGACGTTTTCCTTCAGGCCGCGCAGACCGTCGCGCTTGCCCATGATCGCGGCTTCGGTCAGCACGCGGGTGGTTTCCTGGAACGATGCGGCCGAGATGAAGGAGTCGGTCGACAGCGATGCCTTGGTAATACCCAGCAGTACGTTTTCGTACGTTGCAGGGATCTTGTTCAGGGCATTGACGCGATCGTTTTCTTCCAGCAGTTCGGAACGCTCCACCTGCTCGCCGACGATGTAGTCGGTGTCGCCGGCGTTGGTGATCTGCACGCGGCGCAGCATCTGGCGAACGATCACCTCGATGTGCTTGTCGTTGATCTTCACGCCCTGCAGTCGGTACACGTCCTGCACTTCGTCAACGATGTAGCGTGCCAGCGCTTCGATACCCAGCAGGCGCAGGATGTCTTGCGGATCGGCTGGGCCGTCCACGATCATCTCGCCCTTGTTCACCACCTGGCCGTCGTGCACCAGCACTTGCTTGTCCTTGGTAATCAGGAACTCGTGCTTGTTGCCGTCCATGTCGGTGATTTCCAGACGCTGCTTGCCCTTGGTTTCCTTACCGAAGGCCACGGTACCGGTGACTTCCGCCAGCATGCCCGCGTCTTTCGGCGAACGTGCTTCGAACAGTTCCGCCACGCGTGGCAGACCACCGGTAATGTCTCGGGTCTTCTGCGATTCGGTCGGGATACGCGCCAGAACCTCACCCACGGACACTTGCTGGCCGTCTTTCACCATGATCAGCGCGCCGACCTGGAAGCCGATCGCCACTGCGTGTTCGGTGCCGGCGATCTTCACTTCGCCGCCGTCTTCGTTCAGCAGTTTCACCTGTGGACGCAGGGCCTTGCCTGGGGAACCACGACGCTTGGCGTCGATCACCACCAGGGTGGCCAGGCCGGTCACTTCGTCGACCTGGCGAGCCACGGTCACGCCTTCTTCGATGTTCTCGAAGCGGATGGTACCGGCGTACTCGGTAATGATCGGACGGGTCAGCGGGTCCCAGGTTGCCAGAGGAGCGCCGGCCTTCACAGCCATGCCATCCTTGACGATCAGGGTCGCGCCGTACGGTACCTTGTGACGCTCGCGCTCACGGCCGTGGTCGTCGGTGATCAGCACTTCGCCGGAACGGGAAATGACGATCTGGGCGCCCTTGCCGTTGGTGACGTAACGCATCGTGGCGGTGAAGCGCACGGTGCCGTTCGACTTGGCTTCGACGGACGATGCCACTGCTGCACGCGATGCCGCACCACCGATGTGGAAGGTACGCATGGTCAGCTGGGTACCAGGTTCACCGATCGACTGCGCTGCCACCACACCGACTGCTTCGCCGGCGTTGACCAGCAGGCCGCGGCCCAGGTCGCGGCCGTAGCACTTGGCGCACAGGCCGTAGCGGGTGTCGCAAGTCAGCGGGGTACGGACCTTCACTTCGTCGATGCCGACGCGTTCGATCTCTTCCACCATGTCTTCGTCCAGCAGGGTGCCGGCTTCGTACAGGGTAGCCTGGGTCTCTGGGTTGACGATGTCGGTGCCTGCCACGCGGCCGAGGATACGGTCGCGCAGGGCTTCGATCACTTCACCGCCTTCGACCATCGCCTTCATCAGGGTGCCGTTGGAAGTGCCGCAATCGTCTTCGATCACCACCAGGTCCTGGGTCACGTCGACCAGACGACGGGTCAGGTAACCGGAGTTCGCGGTCTTCAGCGCGGTGTCGGCCAGACCTTTACGAGCGCCGTGGGTCGAGATGAAGTACTGCAGAACGTTCAGGCCTTCGCGGAAGTTCGCGGTAATTGGCGTCTCGATAATCGAGCCGTCTGGCTTGGCCATCAGGCCTCGCATACCGGCCAGCTGGCGAATCTGTGCTGCGGAACCACGCGCACCGGAGTCGGCCATCATGTAAATCGCGTTGAACGATTCCTGGGTCGACTGGGTGCCGTCGCGGCGCACCACGTCTTCCACCTTCAGGTGGTCCATCATCGCCTTGCCGACTTCGTCGGAGGTCTTGCCCCAGATGTCGACGACCTTGTTGTAACGTTCGCCGGCGGTGACCAGACCGGAAGCGTACTGCTGCTCGATCTGCTTCACTTCCGCTTCGGCGGTCGCGATCAGGGTCTTCTTCACTTCCGGTACCAGCATGTCGTCCACGCAGATCGAAATACCGGCGCGGGTTGCCAGGCGGAAGCCCGACTGCATCAGCTGGTCGGCAAACACCACGGTTGCGCGCAGGCCGCACTTGCGGAAGGAAGTGTTGATCAGCTTGGAGATCTCTTTCTTCTTCAGCGGACGGTTCAGTACGCTGAATGGCAGGCCTTTCGGCAGGATCTCGGACAGGATGGCGCGGCCAACGGTGGTCTCGTAACGGGTCACGGTACGGACGAACTCGCCGGTTGCTGGATCCTTTGGATTCTCAACGATACGCACGGTGATGCGGGTCGCCAGTTCCACTTCCTTGTTGTCGTACGCGCGGATCACTTCCGACACGTCCGGGAACATCATGCCTTCGCCCTTGGCGTTCACTGCTTCGCGGGTCGCGTAGTACAGGCCCAGCACGATATCCTGGGAAGGAACGATCGATGGTTCGCCGTTCGATGGGAACAGGATGTTGTTCGAAGCCAGCATCAGGGTGCGGGCTTCCATCTGTGCTTCGATCGACAGAGGAACGTGGACTGCCATCTGGTCACCGTCGAAGTCCGCGTTGAACGCGGCGCAGACGAGCGGGTGCAGCTGGATCGCTTTACCTTCGATCAGCACAGGCTCGAAAGCCTGGATACCGAGACGGTGCAGGGTTGGTGCACGGTTCAGCATGATCGGATGTTCGCGGATCACTTCTTCCAGGATGTCCCACACCACTGGCTCTTGCACTTCGACCAGCTTCTTGGCGGCCTTGATGGTGGTCGCGAGACCCATCAGTTCCAGCTTGTTGAAGATGAATGGCTTGAACAGTTCCAGGGCCATCAGCTTTGGCAGACCGCACTGGTGCAGTTTCAGCTGTGGACCCACCACGATCACGGAACGGCCGGAGTAGTCGACGCGCTTACCCAGCAAGTTCTGACGGAAGCGGCCGCCCTTACCCTTGATCATTTCAGCCAGCGACTTCAGCGGACGCTTGTTAGCGCCGGTCATCGCTTTGCCGCGACGGCCGTTGTCCAGCAGCGAGTCAACTGCTTCCTGCAGCATGCGCTTTTCGTTACGCGTGATGATCTCTGGAGCACGCAGCTCCATCAGGCGCTTCAGACGGTTGTTACGGTTGATGACGCGGCGATACAGGTCGTTCAGGTCGGAGGTCGCGAAGCGGCCGCCATCCAGCGGGACCAGTGGACGCAGTTCCGGTGGCAGCACCGGCAGCACTTCCATGATCATCCAGTCTGGCTTGATGCCGGAACGCTGGAATGCTTCCAGCACTTTCAGGCGCTTGGCGTACTTCTTGATCTTCGCTTCGGACTTCGATTCCTTCAGTTCCACGCGCAGGGCTTCGGCATCGCGGTGGATGTCGATCGAGCGCAGCAGTTCGCGGATACCTTCAGCGCCCATGAAGGCGGTAAAGTCGTCGCCGTACTCTTCGTACTTGGCGGCGTAGTCGTCTTCCGACATGATCTGGCACTTCTTCAGCGGGGTCATGCCTGGATCGGTCACGACGTATGCTTCGAAATACAGGACGCGTTCGATATCGCGCAGGGTCATGTCCAGGACCATGCCCAGGCGCGACGGCAGCGATTTCAGGAACCAGATGTGGGCAACCGGCGAAGCCAGTTCGATGTGGCCCATGCGCTCACGGCGCACTTTGGCCAGGGTCACTTCAACGCCGCATTTTTCGCAGATGACACCGCGGTGCTTCAGGCGCTTGTACTTGCCGCACAGGCATTCGTAGTCCTTGATCGGGCCAAAGATCTTGGCGCAGAACAGGCCATCGCGCTCTGGCTTGAAGGTACGGTAGTTGATGGTCTCCGGCTTTTTGACTTCGCCGTAGGACCACGAACGGATTTTCTCAGGAGAGGCCAGACCGATCTTGATCGCGTCGAACGACTCGTTTTGCTGTACTTGCTTGAATAAATCGAGCAGGGCTTTCATGTATCACTCCAGATAGTGACGAATTCTTTACTTACTTAAAACCGGTAAACCGGTGTCAGACCCACTGGGTCCGACACCCGGTACGCGGCTGCCGCGGGCTCAGTGTCTGACCCTGCGGGTCAGACACTGCTTTACCGGTTTTAGTTGCGCTCGAGGTCGATATCGATACCCAGCGAGCGGATCTCTTTCACCAGCACGTTGAACGATTCCGGCATGCCGGCGTCGATCACGTGGTCGCCCTTGACGAGGTTTTCGTACACTTTGGTACGGCCGTTCACGTCGTCGGACTTCACGGTCAGCATTTCTTGCAGCACGTAGGACGCGCCGTACGCTTCCAGTGCCCACACCTCCATCTCACCGAAGCGCTGGCCGCCGAACTGGGCTTTACCGCCCAGAGGCTGCTGCGTCACCAGCGAGTAAGGACCGGTGGAACGGGCGTGCATCTTGTCGTCGACCAGGTGGTGCAGCTTCAGCATGTGCATCACGCCCACGGTGACTTTGCGCTCGAACGCTTCGCCGGTGCGGCCGTCGTACATGGTGACCTGGTTCTTGGACGGGGTCATGCCCAGGTGCTTGGCGATATCGTCCGGATACGCCAGGTCCAGCATGCGGCGGATTTCCGATTCGTGCGCGCCGTCGAACACCGGAGTCGCGAACGGCACACCCTTCTTCAGGTTGTATGCCAGCTTCATGATCTCGTCGTCGGACAGGGAAGCGATGTCTTCCTTGGCGCCGGACTCGTTGTACACGGTGGTCAGGTACTTGCGCATCTCTTCGACCTTGATCTGCGCTTGCAGCATTTCGCCGATACGGATGCCCAGGCCCTTCGCTGCCCAACCCAGGTGGGTTTCCAGGATCTGGCCAACGTTCATACGGGACGGAACGCCCAGTGGGTTCAGCACCACGTCTGCCGGGGTACCGTCAGCCATGTATGGCATGTCTTCCACCGGAACGATACGGGACACAACACCCTTGTTACCGTGGCGGCCTGCCATCTTGTCGCCGGACTGCAGGCGGCGTTTAACGGCCAGGTACACCTTGACCATCTTCTGCACGCCAGGCTGCAGTTCGTCGCCCTGGGTCAGCTTCTTGCGCTTCTCTTCGAAGGCCAGGTCGAACTGGTGGCGCTTCTCGGCGATGGATTCCTTGATGGCTTCCAGGGCTTTGGCCATGTCTTCGTCGGCAGGACGGATGTCGAACCAGTGGAACTTGTCCAGGTCGTCCAGGTAGTCCTTGGTGACCTTGGCGCCTTTGGCCAGCTTCTTCGGACCGCCGTTGACCACTTGGCCGATCATCATCTTTTCCAGACGCTGGAAGGCGTCGCCTTCCACGATACGCATCTGGTCGTTCAGGTCCAGGCGGTAGCGCTTCAGTTCATCGTCGATGATCTGCTGGGCGCGCTTGTCGCGTGGGATGCCTTCGCGGGTGAACACTTGCACGTCGATGACGGTACCAACCATGCCGGATGGAACGCGCAGCGAGGTGTCTTTCACGTCGGATGCTTTTTCGCCGAAGATCGCGCGCAGCAGCTTCTCTTCCGGGGTCAGCTGGGTTTCGCCTTTCGGGGTCACCTTACCGACCAGCACGTCGCCGGCTTGCACTTCAGCGCCGATGTACACGATGCCGGACTCGTCCAGGCGAGCCAGTTGGTTCTCTGCCAGGTTCGAAATATCGCGGGTGATTTCTTCCGCGCCCAGCTTGGTGTCACGGGCAACAACGGACAGTTCTTCGATGTGGATCGAGGTGTAACGGTCGTCTTTCACGACGTTTTCCGAGATCAGGATCGAGTCTTCGAAGTTCAGGCCGTTCCATGGCATGAAGGCCACGGTCATGTTCTGGCCCAGTGCCAGTTCGCCCAGGTCGGTCGATGCGCCGTCGGCGATCACGTCGCCCTTGGCCACACGGTCGCCCACTTTGACGATCGGACGCTGGTTGATGTTGGTGTTCTGGTTGGAACGGGTGTACTTGATCAGGTTGTAGATGTCCACACCGACTTCGCCAGCCTGTGCTTCTTCGTCGTTCACGCGGATCACGACGCGGCCCGCGTCGATGTAGTCCACCACGCCGCCGCGCAGGGCCTGCACGGTGGTGCCGGAGTCGACTGCCACGGTACGTTCGATACCGGTACCGACCAGCGCCTTTTCAGGACGCAGGCAAGGCACGGCCTGACGCTGCATGTTGGCGCCCATCAGTGCACGGTTCGCGTCATCGTGTTCCAGGAATGGAATCAGCGATGCTGCAACGGACACGATCTGGCCTGGCGCAACGTCCATGTACTGCACGCGCTCTGGGGAGACCAGAATGGTTTCGCCGGCTTCACGGGACGATACCAGTTCGTCGACCAGTTGGCCTTCTTCATTCACTTTGGCGTTTGCCTGGGCGATGATGTAGCGGCCTTCTTCGATCGCGGACAGGTAATCGATCTTGTCGGTCACCTTGCTGTTTTCAACTTTACGGTACGGGGTTTCCAGGAAGCCGTACTCGTTCAGGCGGGCGTACAGTGCCAGCGAGTTGATCAGACCAATGTTCGGGCCTTCAGGCGTTTCGATCGGGCACACACGGCCGTAGTGGGTCGGGTGAACGTCTCGCACCTCGAAGCCTGCGCGTTCGCGGGTCAGGCCGCCAGGGCCCAGGGCCGATACGCGGCGCTTGTGGGTGATTTCCGACAGCGGGTTGGTCTGGTCCATGAACTGCGACAGCTGGGACGAACCGAAGAACTCACGGATAGCAGCCGAGATCGGCTTGGAGTTGATCAGGTCGTGCGGCATCAGGTTGTCGGCTTCGGCCTGGCCCAGGCGTTCCTTGACGGCGCGCTCAACGCGCACCAGGCCGGCGCGGAACTGGTTCTCGGCCAGTTCGCCCACGCAACGTACGCGGCGGTTACCCAGGTGGTCGATATCGTCGACTTCGCCGCGGCCATTGCGCAGCTCAACCAGGATCTTGATCACGGCCAGCACGTCGTCGTTCGACAGGGTCATGGCGCCGGTCAGTTCGTCACGGCCGATACGGCGGTTGAACTTCATGCGGCCCACGGCGGACAGGTCGTAGCGGTCGGCGCTGTAGAACAGGCCGTTGAACAGGGCTTCCACCGACTCTTCGGTTGGCGGTTCGCCAGGACGCATCATGCGGTAGATCGCGATACGGGCTGCGGTCTGGTCGGCAGTGTCGTCGATACGCAGGGTCTGGGAGATGTAGCCGCCCTGGTCCAGGTCGTTGGTGTACAGGGTCTGGATCGCGGAGATATTGGCTTCGCGCAGCTTGCCCAGGGTGTCTTCGGTCAGCTCGTCGTTGGCCAGTGCCACCACTTCGCCGGTTTCCGGATCAACGATGTTCTTCGCCAGTACGCGGCCCAGCAGGTAGTCTTCCGGCACGGAGATGTGCTGGATGCCGGCTGCTTCGATTTCGCGCACGTGCTTGGCGTTGATACGCTTGTCCTTGGTGACGATGGTCTTGCCCGACTTCGGATCGACGATGTCGAAGCGCGCGACTTCACCGCGCAGGCGTTCGGACACGAACTCCATCTCCGCGCCTTCCGAACGCAGGTTGAAGTTGTCGAAGACGAAGAAGTTCGCCAGGATCTGTTCCGGGGTCATGCCGATCGCCTTCAGCAGGATCGATACCGGCATCTTGCGGCGGCGGTCGACGCGGAAGTACAGGATGTCTTTCGGGTCGAACTCGAAGTCCAGCCAGGAACCGCGGTAAGGAATGATACGTGCCGAGAACAGCAGCTTGCCGGACGAGTGGGTCTTGCCGCGGTCGTGCTCGAAGAACACGCCTGGCGAACGGTGCAGCTGGGATACGATGACACGCTCGGTACCATTGATCACGAACGAGCCGGTGGTCGTCATCAGGGGCAGTTCGCCCATGTAGACTTCCTGTTCCTTCATTTCCTTCACGACCGGCTTGGTTGGCGATTCCTTGTCCAGGATCACCAGGCGCACTTTGGCGCGCAGCGGGGAAGCGAAGGTCAGGCCGCGCAGTTGGCATTCCTTGACGTCGAACGCCGGGTCACCCAGGACGTAGGACAGGAATTCCAGACGGGCGAAGCCGTTGTGGGAAACGATTGGGAAGATCGACGTGAAAGCCGATTGCAGGCCTTCGTTCTTGCGGTTTGCAACGGGAGTGTGCTCTTGCAAGAAGTTCTCGTACGACTCGAGCTGGGTAGCCAGCAGGAACGGAACGTTGTGGACGTTGGCGCGTTTCGCAAAGGACTTGCGAATGCGTTTCTTCTCAGTAAATGAGTAGTGCATGGACACTCCGTGTGAGACAGGAAAAGGTAGAGAATTCAGCGTTGCGGGCGCGCTTCGCAAAGCTCAATTCACTAGAAAACAACAACTTCTACTTCAGAGACGACAAAGGAGCCAAGGGCGGACCCTCCCTTTCGGGAGAGATCCGCCGCATTGGCTTCCTAAACTAAGGCAGTTAACCCGCCTTGGTTCAATTACTTCAGGTCAGCTTTCGCGCCGGCTTCTTCCAGCTTCTTCTTAGCTGCTTCAGCGTCGGCCTTAGCCATTGCTTCTTTCACGGTCTTCGGTGCGCCGTCAACCAGGTCTTTGGCTTCTTTCAGGCCCAGACCGGTGATTTCGCGAACAGCCTTGATCACGCCAACTTTGTTAGCGCCGACTTCGGACAGAACCAGGTTGAATTCGGTTTGCTCTTCAGCAGCAGCTGCGCCGCCGGTTGCGCCGCCAGCGGCTGGAGCTGCCATTGCAGCTGCGGACACGCCGAACTTTTCTTCGAATGCCTTGACCAGTTCGTTCAGGTCCATTACGGACATTTCGGACACTGCGTTCAGGATGTCGTCTTTGGAAATTGCCATTTGAAACTCCTAATTTGTTTGTAGTACTACAGAATTGGTATTGACTAAGAAACGAGGCCAGCGATTAAGCAGCTTCGGTTTCTTTCTTGGCTGCCAGAGCAGCCAAGCCACGTGCAAAGCCCGACACCGGAGCCAGCATAACGCCCAACAGCTGCGAAATGAGGACTTCACGGGAAGGAATGCTCGCCAGTGCGGTAACGCCAGCTACGTCGAGCTGCTTACCTGCATAGTTACCAGCCTTCAGGACCAGTTTGTCGTTGGTTTTGGCGAAGTCGGCGAGGACTTTCGCTGCAGCAACAGCATCATCCGAGATCGAGTAGATCAGCGGACCGGTCATGGAGTCGGCCAGAGCGGCGAACTGCGTGCCTTCTACTGCACGACGTGCCAGGGTGTTCTTCAGAACACGGATGTACACGCCTTGCGCACGCGCATTAGCACGGAGTTTAGTCAAGTGACCAACCTGGATGCCACGGTACTCGGCCACAGCGATAGTTTGCGCAGTTGCTACTTTTGCGGAAACTTCGGCTACGACGGCCTTTTTGTCATTCAGATTGAGACCCACGGTCTTCTCCTTAAATAATGCTCGGCTTTCGCCTCGCATCGGTTCGAACAACGGCGTCCGAGGTTTAGGAGTCAAAAGGGACTACATAAACTTGTTCGGGATCACCATCTGCGTTGGGAGCTTTCACTATTAACCCAGAGCCTACCTGATGCTCCGAGCCCAACGGTCTTTGAAGGCATGGCGGCGGCAGAACCGCCGCCAACCCAAAGATCCGCCTCAACCTTCCGGCTGAGGACTTAATACTATTCAGTCGGTGCCAGGGGCCAACACGCTGCGCGTGTCAGCCACTGGCACCGAAGTGTAAAACTTAGCCGTTCAGGCCAGCGTGGTCTACGCGTACGCCAGCGCCCATGGTGGACGACAGGGATACTTTACGCAGGTACACGCCTTTGGACGAAGCTGGCTTAGCCTTGTTCAGGGCGTCGATCAGAGCAACCAGGTTGGTCTTCAGATCTGCGTCGCTGAACGACTTGCGGCCGATGGTCGCGTGGATGATACCTGCCTTGTCGGTACGGTACTGAACCTGACCGGCCTTGGCGTTCTTCACGGCGCCGGCCACGTCTGGAGTGACGGTGCCAACTTTCGGGTTAGGCATCAGGCCACGTGGGCCCAGGATCTGGCCCAGGGTACCAACGATACGCATGGTGTCTGGGGAAGCGATCACGATGTCGAAAGGCATGTCGCCGGCTTTGACGCGCTCAGCCAGGTCCTCCATACCAACGACGTCAGCGCCGGCAGCTTTAGCTTGCTCAGCCTTGTCGCCGGTTGCGAACACAGCAACGCGAACAGTCTTGCCGGTGCCAGCTGGCAGAACCACGGAACCACGCACAACCTGGTCGGACTTCTTAGGGTCCACGCCCAGTTGAACGGACACGTCGATGGATTCGTTGAACTTGGCGGTAGCCAGTTCTTTAACCAGGGCGACAGCGTTGTCGAAAGCGTACACTTTGGTACGGTCTACTTTAGCCTTGATGGCTTGAGCGCGCTTGGACAGTTTTGCCATGATTAGATGCCCTCTACGGTGATGCCCATGGAACGTGCGGAACCAGCGATGGTGCGAACAGCAGCATCCAGGTCGGCAGCGGTCAGGTCCGGGGTCTTCAGTTTAGCGATTTCTTCAGCTTGAGCGCGGGTCAGCTTGCCTACCTTGTCGGTATGTGGCTTGGACGAACCCTTTTGCACGCCGGAGTGCTTCTTGATCAGGAAGGTCGCTGGAGGGGTCTTCATCACGAAGGTGAAGGACTTGTCCGCGAACGCAGTGATCACGACTGGGATTGGCATGCCTGGTTCCATACCTTGGGTCTGCGCGTTGAACGCCTTGCAGAATTCCATGATGTTCAGACCGCGCTGGCCCAGTGCTGGACCGATTGGAGGGGATGGGTTTGCCTTACCAGCTGGAACTTGCAGCTTGATAAAGCCAATGATTTTCTTTGCCATTTGGGCACTTCCTATCGTTGGATTGAGTAGTAGCGCCCCGCACGCGGCGGGGCTCCTCTTGGTTTTGCCAGCTTAGACGCGCTGGCAGGCGATTTACCGCAAAACCGGCAAACCGGTGTCTGACCCAATGGGTCAGACACCGAACTACCGGTTTAGATCTTTTCGACCTGGCCGAACTCGAGTTCGACCGGAGTAGCGCGACCGAAGATGGTGACCGACACACGCACCTTGGATTTCTCGTAGTTGACTTCTTCCACGTTGCCGTTGAAGTCGGTGAACGGGCCATCCTTGATGCGGACTTGCTCGCCCACTTCGTACAGCACTTTTGGACGTGGCTTTTCCACGCCTTCCTGCATTTGCGTCATGATCTTTTCGATCTCGCGCGCAGGAATCGGGGTCGGCTTGTTCGACTTGCCGCCGATGAAGCCGGTCACCTTGCTGGTGTTCTTCACCAGGTGCCAGGTTTCGTCGGTCATTTCCATTTCCACCAGGACGTAGCCCGGGAAGAAGCGGCGCTCGGTAACGGACTTCTGGCCGTTACGAACCTCAACGACTTCTTCGGTCGGCACCAGGATCTGGCCGAACTGGTCTTGCATGCCGGCGCGCTCGACGCGCTCCATCAGGGCGCGCTGTACGCTTTTCTCCATGCCGGAGTAGGCGTGCACGACGTACCAGCGCTTGTTGCTGACTGGCGTCGACACTGCCTGCGCAGGCTCTTCCTTGCCTGGCTCGTCTTGTACAATTTCGCTCATTATTTCTTCCAACCCAGGATGAGGTCGTACAACACAAATTCGAGGATCTTATCCGTGCCCCAGAGGAAAATCGCCATGACCAGCACAAAGGCGAACACGATCAGAGTGATCTGACGGGCTTCCTTGTGGGTCGGCCAAACAACTTTCTTGGTCTCGCGAACGGATTCTTTCGCAAAATTCAGGAAATCACGGCCTGCAGCAGAGGTGTACGCGATGCCGGCGGAAATAAGCAAACCAACCACAAGCGCGGCTGCCCGCACCAGGGTTGGTTTACCGGTCAGGACGAAGAATCCGACCACGCCTGCAATCAACGCCACAACTGCCAACACGACTTTGAACTTATCGTTCGTCGTGCTAACGGTTTGCACGGATTGATTAGACATTTACTTTTTACTTTCGGTGCCCTGCACCAGATTCGGTGGCAGGGGCGGAGGGCATCGAACCCCCAACCTTCGGTTTTGGAGACCGACGCTCTGCCAATTGAGCTACGCCCCTACGTAAAACTTTACAGTGGAATCCGTAATTCTAGCACCCATCAGCGACGGGCGCTAGTCTTGGCTGGATTCTTTTCGACTACTTAGTCGATGATCTTGGCAACCACGCCGGCGCCAACGGTACGGCCGCCTTCGCGGATTGCGAAGCGCAGACCTTCTTCCATAGCGATCGGGGAGATCAGCTTCACGGTGATGGAGACGTTGTCGCCTGGCATAACCATTTCTTTGTCCGCTGGCAGCTCGATGGAGCCGGTCACGTCGGTGGTACGGAAGTAGAACTGTGGACGGTAGTTGTTGAAGAACGGGGTGTGACGGCCGCCTTCATCTTTCGACAGAACGTAGATCTCGCCGGTGAAGTGAGCGTGCGGCTTGATCGAGCCTGGCTTCGCCAGAACCTGACCACGCTGAACGTCTTCACGCTTGGTGCCGCGCAGCAGCAGACCAACGTTGTCGCCTGCCTGACCCTGGTCCAGCAGCTTGCGGAACATTTCCACGCCGGTGCAGGTGGTCTTGACGGTGTCAACGATACCAACGATTTCGATTTCTTCGCCGACCTTGATCACGCCGCGCTCAACACGACCGGTCACCACGGTGCCGCGGCCGGAGATCGAGAACACGTCTTCCACTGGCATCAGGAAGGTGCCGTCAACAGCGCGCTCTGGGGTTGGGATGTAGGAATCCAGTGCATCGGCCAGACGCATGATGCAGTCTTCGCCCATTTCGCCAGCAGCGCCTTCCAGGGCCATACGTGCCGAACCCTTGATGATTGGCAGGTCGTCGCCTGGGAATTCGTACTTGGACAGCAGCTCGCGCACTTCCATTTCGACCAGTTCCAGCAGTTCTGCGTCGTCAACCAGGTCGCACTTGTTCAGGAACACGATGATGTATGGAACGCCAACCTGACGTGCCAGCAGGATGTGCTCGCGGGTCTGTGGCATTGGGCCGTCAGCTGCGGAGCAAACCAGGATCGCGCCGTCCATCTGCGCAGCACCGGTAATCATGTTCTTGATGTAGTCGGCGTGGCCTGGGCAGTCAACGTGAGCGTAGTGACGGGTTGCGGTCTCGTACTCGACGTGGGCGGTGTTGATGGTAATGCCGCGTGCTTTTTCTTCTGGAGCAGCGTCGATCTGGTCGTAAGCTTTCGCTTCGCCGCCGAATTTCTTCGACAGGACGGTTGCGATAGCAGCGGTCAGGGTGGTCTTGCCATGGTCAACGTGACCGATGGTGCCAACGTTCACGTGCGGCTTAGTCCGCTCGAACTTTTCTTTTGCCATTTTAGACTCCTAACAAATGTTGAGTTGCTGGGCACGCGCCCGACTAATCAGATAGATACTGCAGAATTCTGGTGCCCTTGACGTGGATTGAACACGTGGCCTCTCCCTTACCAAGGGAGTGCTCTACCACTGAGCTACAAGGGCTTATTTTTACTACTGTGCTGCTTGGAGCGGGTGAAGGGAATCGAACCCTCGTCTTAAGCTTGGAAGGCTTCAGCTCTACCATTGAGCTACACCCGCGAGGTCCGACTTCTTTCGACTACAACTTCACTCAGCTTCCTGCATTTTGGTGGAGGGGACTGGATTCGAACCAGTGTACTCATAAGAGGGCAGATTTACAGTCTGCTGCCTTTAACCACTCGGCCACCCCTCCGCGAAGGAACCGCAGAGTATGAAGCAACTTTCTTACACTGTCAAGAACGTTATTTGCTTATTTCGCAAACGCTGCATGACGTGCGCTTCGGGGCGAGATTGTAATGGCTAGTCCTGCAAATTTGCAAGTGTTGTTTTTGGGTTGCACCGTTTGCTATAAAATCGGTCAACTTGTCCTGTGCCTCCGAGCGCTCATTCTGTGAAGAATACCTCTCCCGGCTGGCCGCAAACATTGGCCGCCAACCTGCTGATGCTGGCGGCTTACGCGGTCATCGGCCGCTTTTGCCTCTACCTGTCGCTGGCGCCCGGTTATGCCAGCCCGCTCTTCCTGCCGGCCGGGATTGCCCTGGCTGGCGTGGTCACCTTTGGCCCGCGCTTGCTGCCAGGGGTTGCGGTCGGCGCCCTGCTGATCAATTTCCTGCCCCTGCCGGGCGCGCCCAATCCGCTGCCCCTGCCACCGTTGCCGCAAGGACTGGCTGCGCTTGCCGCCGCTTTCGGCTCCGCCCTGCAAGCCTGGCTGGGCGGCCTGTATTTCCAGCGCGCCATCCGCCCGGAAATCGGCGCCGGCCGCGATGTGCTGCGCTTCCTGTTGCTGGCGGTTTGCGTCACGCTGGTGAGCAGTACGCTGTCCAATCTTGCGGCAGTTGCCGCCGGCGCCATTGCCCCAGCGGAGCTGCTGACAAGCTGGCTCACCTGGTGGATCGGCGATGCCATCGGCGTCCTGCTTGCGGCGCCGCTGTGCTGGGTGCTGTTCGGCCAGCCGCGCGCGCTGTGGCAGCGCCGCCGCCTGCTGGTGGGCGTGCCGCAACTGTTCCTGGTCACCCTGTGCGTCATGCTGTACGTGCTGGTGGCGCGCTGGGAAACCCGGCAGCACCTGGAAGGCTTCCGTCTCAAGGCGCAACAGGTAGGCGACTTGCTGCAGTCGCGCTTCAGCGAGCATGAGCGCTATGTCCTGGCCATGGCGCGCGCCATCAACCGCTATGGACGCGTGATGTCGGCGCAAGGCTTCGACAAGATTGCGCACGGTTACCTCGACCAGCGCCCTGAATTGCTGTCCATGGCCTGGTTGCGCCTCGTGTCGGAGGCGGAACGGCCGGCTTTCGAAACCTGGGCGCGCGATGCCATCGACCCCGATTTCCGCATGATCGCCCCCGCCACCGGTCCCGGCCACACGCACAGCCACGCCGCCTCCAAGCAGCCAGAGGTGCCGCCAGGCGACCACATGGTGACACTGTTCATCGAGCCTGCCGCGCGCCGCCATTACCAGGGCCTGGACTGGCTGGCCGAACCGGTACGCGCCCAAGCGGTGCATGAGGCGCTGCGTACCGGCAAGCCGGTCGCCAGCGCACCGGTGGCACTCTCCATGCCTGGCGAAGGCAGCGGCGTGGTCTTGCTGCAAGCCGTCGACCCGGGCGACGGCCAGCCGGCGGCGGGCATGCTGCTGCTGGCCATGCAGATCGACTCCTACGTCAACGGGGCGCTGGCCAACGCCGATTTCCCGCATATCCAGGCGCGCCTGGTGGATCGCAGCATGCCCGGCCCGACAACGCTGATCGACCAGCTGTCGCGCGCGCCGAACGACGAAGACTATTGGCGCAAGCTCAGCCTTGGCGGCCGCGACTACGAACTGGTGCTGGTTCCCTCGGCGGCCTACATGGTGCACCAGCATGGCTGGCAAAGCTGGCTGGTCCTGAGCGCGGGCCTGATGCTGACCGGCCTGCTCGGCGCCCTGATGCTGCTGACCAGCGGCGAACGCGCCCAGATCCAGCAACAGGTGAAAGAAAGCACGATACGCTTGCGCGAACGCGAAGCGCGCCTGCAGGCCATCCTCGACAAGGCGGCCGACGCCATCCTGACCATCGATGCCGAGGGCTTGCTGGTGTCTGCCAACGCGGCGGCCTGCCGCCTGTTTGGCTATCCGACGGAAGCGCTGTCGGGCATGCCGCTGGCGATCCTGCTGCCGGAAGCGGAAAGCGACAGCGCGGCGCGCCTGCTGCGCAATATCGCCGGCGGCGCCACCCACGAACACGAATCAAGCGGACGCCGGCACGATGGCAGCATCTTGCCGATTGCAATTTCAGTGAGCGAGGTCGAGCTCCCCGACGGCAATGTGTTCGTCGCCATCCTGCACGACCTGACCGAGCAGCAGCGCGCGCAGGAACGCATCTACAAGCTGGCCCACCACGATCCGCTGACCGGTCTGGATAACCGCCTGTCGC
This sequence comes from Pseudoduganella sp. R-34, assembly GCF_049904655.1. NCBI lineage: Bacteria > Pseudomonadati > Pseudomonadota > Betaproteobacteria > Burkholderiales > Oxalobacteraceae > Pseudoduganella > Pseudoduganella sp. R-34. The sequence continues at coordinate 737,613 of NZ_CP184572.1, read as the reverse complement.
TCAACCTGCGCCTCGACCAGCTGCTGGCGCAAACCCGGCGCGCGAACGGCACGGCGGCAGTGATGTTCCTCGACCTCGATCACTTCAAGAAAATCAACGATACCCACGGCCACGCCACCGGAGACCAGTTGCTGGTGGCCGTGGCCGACCGCCTGCGCGACTTGCTGCGCGAAGTCGACACCATCGCCCGGCTGGGCGGCGATGAATTCATCGTGGTCACGGGCGGCAACGTGACGCCGGCCGAAGCGAGCCAGATTGCCGTGCGCATCGTGGCCGCCCTGGCCGAGCCGTTCCAGCTGACGGGCAAGACCATCCACACCGGCACCAGCGTCGGCGTGGCCATGTTCCCGCCCGATGGCCACGACAGCGCCACCCTGCTGCGCCATGCGGATACGGCGATGTATGCGGCCAAGAGCCAGGGCCGCGGCAACTTCCAGTTCTTCGAAGCGGCCATGAATGCCGCCACCCACGACCGGCTGATGATGGAGAACCGCCTGTGGCAGGCGCTGGAGCGCAAGGAATTCGAGCTTTACCTGCAGCCGCAGGTGGAACTGGCCACGCGCCGCGTGATCGGCGCGGAGGTGCTGCTGCGCTGGCACCATCCGGAGCTGGGCATGGTGGGCCCGGATCGCTTCATTCCGATCGCGGAAGAGTCGGGGCTGATCCTGCCGCTGGGGGAATGGGTGCTGCAGCAGACCGTTGGCCTGCTGCGACGCTGGGAAGGTTCGTTGCGGCTCGCGGTCAACCTGTCGGCGCGCCAGTGCCACGGCGGTGCGCTGTTGCCGCTGCTGGACCAGTTGCTGCGCGAGAGCGGGATTGATCCCTCCTTGCTGGAGCTGGAAATCACCGAATCGGCGGCGATGCAGGATCCGGAGCGTAGCCGCGAACTGTTGCGCGAGCTGCGGGCGCGCGGGATCAAGGTGGCGATCGATGATTTCGGGACCGGGTATTCGTCGCTCAGCTACCTGAAGTTGTTCGAGATCGACCGGATCAAGATCGACCGGGGGTTTGTGAAGGATATCGAGAGCGATCCGAATGATGCGGTGATCGTTACCGCGACCATCGGGCTGGCGCATGCGCTGGGGCTGGGGGTGGTGGCGGAGGGTGTTGAAACCGAGGCGCAGGTGGAATTCTTGCGCAGCAAGTATTGCAACGAGGCGCAGGGGTATCTGTTTGCGCGGCCGATGCCGGTTTCTGAGTTTGAGGCTCTTGCCGGGCGGCTGCCGGAGACCGCTTAAAACCGGTAAACCGGGGTCAGACCCGAAGGGTCAGACCCCCAACGGCTTCCCTGCCGCGGGGGTGGTTCCGGGCCTTTGACTTTTTGAGAAGGGTCTGACCCTTGGGTCGGACCCGGGTTTACCGGTTCTAGGGCGACAAGGCCGCCAACACCTGCGCCTTCAACGCCCGAATCAGCGAAGTCTCATCCGGCGGCACGCCTTCCGGCGCCGGCAGCGCCCGATCCGCATAGAACAAGCCAAGCTGCACGCCCTGCACCACCAGCGGCAGCACGATAAAGCTGCGCGCATCGGGCAACAGATCCAGATGCCACTTCGGCAGCAGGTCGCGGATCTTGGCCACATTCGCATCCGCGATCATCAAATCCGCATCGTTATCCAGCGCCAGGTGGAACAGATCCTTGCCCTGCAGCGGAAACACAAACCCCTCCAGGCGCAAGGCCCGCTTATCGCCCAGCGCGATACGCGCCCGGAACTGCCCCGTCTTCGCATCCTTCAGGCACACCGTCGCAAAGCGGAAGCCCATGCTGCGATACAAAGTCTCCAGCACCGCCTGCACCAGCTCATTGACGCGCGCCTTGCCCTCCACCCGCATCTCGGTCAGCTCCTGCACCCCCGCCAGCAGCTGTTCGCGTGCATCATACGGCTTGCCGCTCGGGTAAGCGCCCTCCTTCGCGCCCGCATCCAGGCTGGCCAGCGCCAGCACGCTCGGCAAGGTCCCCGCCGGTCCCGGCGCCTCGGCCGATTCCGCGTAAGGATCGCCCGGCTCACCGGCACTGCCGCCGGAAGCGCCATCCAGCTGCATGCTGTTCAACAAGGCATCCATGCTGCTGCGCGCGCGGGTCAGCACCGTGGTCACCTGCTCGCGCTCCAGCCCGAGCGCATTGCCGAAGCGCTGGTGCAGCAGCCGCACGTCGTCGGCAGCCGCGCCGCCCAGCCGGGTCAGTGCACGTGCCGCATCCATGCTGAAGTGCACCACCTGCCGTATCCACTCCGTGCGGTCCGCCGGTGGCCGCAAGGTGCTGCCATACAAGGGAGTCAACGAGCGGATGATCACATCGGGAATCTTCCATTCGCGCAGCACGGTCGCCGTCAAGGTGTCGTAGGTGCTGCCCAGGATCATTTGCGAAGCCTGGGCCTGCGAATGTTCGCCAGCCACGACCAGGGCATTGATTTCGCGGAAGCGCTCATGCTCGCGCGAGGCAATCAGCAACGGCCCCAGGTTCTTGAACAACGCGCCGATGGCCGCTTCTTCCGCCTTCTGGTAAGGGCTGTAGCGCGCCAGTTCACGCCCCACCAGGCTGGCGCACAGCGCTGCTTCGAGCTCGACCCGCACGCTTTGCGCATGCTTGCTGTTGGCCATGGTGTCGACCAGCAGCATGGCCAGCGCCGTGGTTTTCACGTTATCGAAACCAAGCAGCGAAATTGCATGGGAAATTGTGGTTACCGGCGCCCCCGACGCCTGGCGGTACTGCGGCGTATTGGCCAGGCGCAGGATCTTCTGCGTCAGCGCGACGTCGGACAGCACGTGGTAGGCCAGGCTTTGCGTGCCCTGGTCGTCCGAGTCAGCCATTTGCACTACGCGCGCGATCGACACGCCAAGCGCAAACAAGCCCTCGTCGTCGCTGCATAGCTTTTTCAGCAGGTAGGCGCGGACCGGGCGTTCTTCTGGTGGATGGGAGCTCATAGCCCATTGTAGCCCCAGCGGCTATCAGATCGCGACGCGCACCCCGGCTTCGCGCCGCGCGGCGGGACGGATGTTGTATTTCTTCAATATGTCCTGGTGCAGGCCGGCCAGCGCGTTCAGCTTGTCGTTGGCAGGATCAAGGCGGCGCACCGTGGCCACCAGCGCCAGCGCATGGCGCCCGAGGGCATCGTCCCAGCCTTCGTTTTCCAGGCATTTCAGGATGGCGACCGCCGCGTTGAAGGCCACCTGCGAGTTGTCCGGCAGCTTGGCCACGGCTTCCAGCATCAGGTCGACCGCACCGCGGAAATCGCCCTTCTTGGCCAGCGCCGCGCCGGCGGCCACCATCTCGCCGACCTCGTTGCGGCTTTCGTCGGCCAAGCGCTGGCCCAACTCGGCATGGCCGCTCTTTTCCATCATGCGCATGGCGCGCTCCATGGCGCCCGGCGTGGCGGAGTTGCGCATGACGTCACGCATCACTTCCGTCGCCTGCTCCTCCTTGCCCACCTCCAGGCAGGTGCGCGCCAGTTCCATCTTCATTTCATTCGACAGGCCGCTGGCCGTGCGCACGCCCGTCACTGCATAGTCCAGCGAGGCATTCATGCGCGCCACGTTGCCGGTGAATTCATGCAGCGCGGCCGAGGCGATGGCGCTGCACACGTCGGCGTTGGGCGTGCCCGACAGCGACTTGTCGAGGTCGCGGATCACGGCGGCAGCCTGCACCGGGTCGCCCTTCTTGACCAGGGTTTGCGCCAGCCTGGCATGGTCTTCCGGCGTGCGGAACTCGGAATAGCGGGTCTTGCTGACCACCTGCTTGAAAGCGCGCTCGGCGCCATCGACGTCGCCCGCCTCCAGCGCCACTTCGCCCAGCCGCCGCAGGCGGCGCACCGCGTGCGGCGACAGTTCAACCGCATTGGCCAGTACGGCTTGCGCTGCCGCCGGGTCGCCATTTGCTTCATGCGTGCGCGCCAGCCAGTCGTAGGCATCGAGGAAGCGGGTATTCCTGCCCAGCAGGTCTTCCAGCATGGCGCGCGCTTCATCGTAGCGGCTGCGCAGGTACAGGGTCTTGGCCTGGCCCAGCCGTGCCCAGGGTACCTGGCGGCTGTTCCACAGTTCGGCATACAGCGGTTCCGCCAGGTCCGGTTCGCCGGCCTGGATGTGCATTTCGGCGCGCAGGCGGCGAAAGTCCATGGCAAAGCGCGGCTGCGCTTCCTCGCCTTCCTCGCAAGCTTCGATCGCTGCGCGCAAATCGCCCATGTCGATCAACTGGTACACCGGCAGCAAGGCGTTGCGCCGGTCGAGCGCGCGCCAGATGCGCTCCAGCATGGCATCGGCTGCGAAAGGCTTGAGGATGTAATCGTTGGGCATCAGCTCGGCGGCGCTGACTACCTTGCTGAACTCGCCTTCGCCGGTGACCATGAAGAACATGGTGGAGGCATTGACCAGGCGGTGGTGGCGCAGGTCTTCCAGCATTTGCTGGCCATCCTGGCCGCCTTCCAGGGCGTATTCGCACAGGACCAGGTCGTAGATCCGGGTTTCCAGCGCGCGGATGGCCTGGTTGGAACTGGCGGCATCGTCAATACGCACCAAACCGCACAAGCTCAGCATATTGTGCAAGCTGGCGCGCATGCTGGGGTTGGGCTCGATGACCAGCGCTGTCAGGCCCTTCAGTTCATTCATGGCTTTCGGCGTAGGACAAGAGCGAGGGCTGTCCTTATTTTAGCGCTTGCACGCTGCATGCCGTGAACTTTGGTGAGAATGAAGGTGGCAGCGCGGCGCGGCTGCCACAGTCGGGTTGCCTCAGCGGGTTTTGCTCAGGACTGGCCCAGGCCCGGGTTGCGTTCAACCACGTCGTTCAGGGCTGCCACCACCTCGGGATCGAACTGGGTGCCGGAACGGTCACGGATGTAGGTCATGACTTCCGGATACGGCCACGGCTCCTTGTACGGACGTTCGTGCAGCAAGGAATCGAAGACATCGACCACGGCCACGATACGCGCCGACAAAGGAATCTGCTTGCCCTTGAGCTGGTTCGGGTAGCCGCCGCCATCCCAGTGCTCATGGTGGCCGCCGGCGATTTCCGCGCCGTAAGTCAGGTAGCTGACGCCATCGACCATATTGGCTGCACGCTCCAGCACGCTGCGCCCGACAGCAGCATGGGTTTGCATCAGCGCACGCTCGTCGTCGGTGTGGGGCCCAGGCTTCAGCAGGATATGGTCCGGGGTGGCGACCTTGCCCACGTCATGCAGGATCGAAGCGAGGCCGATCATGTCGACCAGTTGCGGGGTCAGCTCGTCATCGTAGATGCCGCGCTCTTTCATGCGTGCCGCGATAGCCGAGGACAGCTGCTGCACGCGCCGCACATGGCCGCCGGTGCAGCCGTCGCGGAATTCGGCCAGGTCGGCCAGCGCCACCACCGTGGCCTCCTGCGCCTTGCGCAGCTGGCCGAACATGTACAGGTTGTCGAAGGCAGCGGCGATACGCTCGCAGAACACTTCCAGCAGGTCGCGCTGGATCTGGGCCAGCGGCCAGGGCGGCGTCACCGAAATCAGCACGTCGCGGCTCTCCTGGGTATGGATGAACAGCACATTGGCCGGGTGTTCGAACTGGCTTTTCTTTTCCTTGAACGCCTTCTGGATGGTCGGCCACAGCGGATGGCTTTCCGGCATCTGTTCCTTTTCCGCCAGCGGCGCATAACCGCCGGTCGCCGCCACCACAGTCGTGTCGCCGGTGTCGACCTGCATCAGGCACAGCACGCCGTCCGCACCCACGTCGAGGATGGCCGACACCTGGTTCAGTACGCCCGACGCGAATTCGCGCAACGAATGGATCTGGTACAGGTTGGTCGCGCCGGCCAGGATCTTGCCCAGGCCGATGCGCGAACGCTCCAGCATGTTCAGGCTTTCATAGGCCCGCAGGGCCGAGATCACGGTGGTGAACAGCTTCTGCGTGGTCAGCTCGGTCTTGGCCTTGTAATCGTTGATGTCGTATTCGATGATGACGCGCTGTTCCGGCGCCTGGCCCGGCTGGCCGGTGCGCAGCACCACGCGCACGATGGAATTGTGCAGCTCCTCACGGATGCGGCGCGCCAGCAGCAGGCCGGCATCGTCGGTCTCCATCACCACGTCGAGCAATACCAGGGCGATGTCCGGCGTGTCGCGCAGGATCTCGAATGCCTCGCGGCCGCTGTAGGCCGAGAACAACTCCAGCTCGCGCCCCTTGAAACTGACATTGCGCAGCGCCAGGCGGGTTACCGCATGCACGTCCTGGTCGTCGTCCACAATCAGCACGCGCCACAGCCGCTGTTCAGGGGATCCGGCCGATGGCGTTGGCTTTTCTTCTTCGTCTTCTTCGAGCAGCCAGTTGTCATCGACGGCTTGAGGGTCCGCCATGAAGTCTCCTTGATCAAAATGCGCTAATCTTTACATCCAGCATAATCAGATTTGACTTGGCTAGCAATTAAAAATTGCCCGCTCGTAAATCGCTTTGCACTCTGATACGCTTTGACAACACAGATTTTGCTAAAGGAAAAAACCATGCAAGTTACTGCGCAAGAAGACGCGAGCCAAGGCAAGGAATTCCTGGCATTCAAGCTGGGTTCCGAAGAGTACGGCATCGATATCCTGAAAGTGCAAGAGATCCGCGGTTACGAAGCGGTAACCCGCATCGCCAATGCGCCCGAATTCATCAAGGGCGTGATCAACTTGCGCGGCATCATCATCCCGGTAGTGGACATGCGCATCAAGTTCAAGCTGGGCGAGCCGGTGTATGACCAGTTTACGGTGGTCATCATCCTCAACATCAATGGCCGCGTGGTGGGCATGGTAGTGGACTCGGTCTCCGACGTGACCACGCTGACACCCGAGCAGATCAAGCCGGCGCCGGACATGGGCACCGCCTTCAGCTCCGAATACATGATCGGCCTCGGCACGATCGACGAGCGCATGCTGATCCTGGTGGACATCTACCGCCTGATGGCCAGCCCTGAAATGGGCCTGAGCGAAACGCTGACCGCCGGCGCAGCTTAAAAGACAAAAGTCGGGGTCAGGTCTGGCAATCCGCCACATTTTTCGCATCGCGAAAAATGTGGCGGATTGCCAGACCTGACCCCGACTTTCATTTGTGCGTACAGCCGTTTTGGCCGGCGCCGAGGTTCAGGTTCTGGTAGCGAATTTCGTATTTGCCGTTCGATAGCTGGTCGACTACCAGCTTGTCGTGCGGCTGCACGTAGGCGTAGCGCACATTTGAGCGGCGCTCGAGGTCGTACACCTTGATGAAGACCGGGGCGGCGTTGGCACTGTTGTCCAGCGTCAGCTGCATGTCTTCGCCCTTGTTCCCGACCGGGAAACCTTCCACGTAGCCGGACTGGACCGGCCATGGTTCGCCGTTCGGCGCGACTGATGGGGCAACCTCGGCCTCGCAATCGACCGCGGCGCCGGGCAGCACTACCTGCGACAGGGCCAGCACCTTAATCGGCGGTGCTGCTGCAGCAGAGACCGACGGTTCCGGCGAGTATGGCTTGGCGACGGCCCAGCCATCGTCGGGGGTGACTTTTTCTACCCGCGGCGGGTGGATTTTCGGGGTGGCGGCGGCAGTGGCGGTCAATTCGGCAGGAGGCTTGCCGCCCCAGGCGCCGGCCAACACGCTGGACATGGCGCGCGGCTCGGTCACCGTCAGCACCCCGCCCAGCCAGCCGGCTGCGGCGGCGCCGCCCACCGTGCCCCAGAAGCGCCAGGACTTCAGCACCCGGCGCCGGCGCGGCAGGTCAAGCTGGTCGGACCAGCCCGGCTCATGCGCCGGCTCGTGCCTGGTGCTCTCCAGCCATTCGATTTCCCATTCTTCCTGGGTGATCCACTCGTCGTGCTCCTTGCGGCGTTGCGGATCGGACAAGGTGCCATAGGCCGTGTTGACGATCGCCATGATGCGGGCCGCCTTCTCATCCCCGGGATTCTTGTCAGGATGATATTTCTGGCTCAGGGCCTTGTAAGCAGCACGTATGACTTCCTGTGGCGCGCCACGCGCTACCTTGAGGTTGTCATAGTGAGTATGTATCTTTCCCATCTCTCAATCATATTACAAACGGTGGCTGCGGTCGCTACGCAGCAATTGACCCGGCAATTCAATGCCATGGCCAATCACCAGCACCTTGAACAATTCTCCCATTTCGGCTGGAGAAAGCAATTTCTGCAGTGCGTTAGCGTGCGGCAGGTAATTCAGGGCGTCAGCCGGGTCGAAACGCTGCATCAGCTCACCGATGCCGGCGCCGATCAGGAAGCCGGCCTGGCTGTTATATGCCATGACGTCGGCGCCCGCGTCCTGCGCCGCCAGCGCCATCGCCGTGAAGTCGACGTGGGCGGTGATGTCCTGCAGGCCTGGCAGGTAGAACGGTTCCGCGTGGGCGTGGTGGCGGTAGTGGCACATCAGGGTGCCGGTGGCGCGGTCGCCCAGGTAGTATTCGCGCGCCGGGAAGCCATAATCAAACAGGAAGGCGGCGCCTTTGCCTTTTGCAAGCATGGCGGCCAGCGTGGCCATGAAGCTGCAGCCGGCGCCGTGCACTTCGGTCACATAGCCGACCGGCAGCGCTTTCGTATCAGGAACCTGGCGCTCGATCTGCGACTGCAGCGCGGCGTCGGCCGCCACCGGGCGCCAGGCGAAGCATGCGCCGCCTGCCTCGTCGGCATCGGCGGCCACGTGCAGCGACTGCCAGCCGCTGTCGGCCAGGGTGATCACGTCGACCGGCATGGCATCCAGCACTTCGTTGCCGAATACCGCGCCTTCAAACGATTCCGGCAGGGCATCCAGCCAGCGCACCTGCGGGAAGGCGCGCAGCAGCTCTTGCTGGCGGGCGCGCAGTTCGCCGGAGAGTTCGACGATGGAATAGCTTTCGACCACGATGCCGGCTTGCGCCGCCTCGGTCAGGATATCCCTCGCCAGCTTGCCCGTTCCAGCGCCGAATTCAAGGATATGCGGCGCGCTTTGGTCCATAATAGCGGCTGCAACATGCGCCAGCGACTGCCCGAACAGGGCGCTCAGCTCGGGTGCGGTTGTAAAATCGCCATCCTTGCCCAGCTTGGCGGCGCCGCCGCTGTAATAGCCCAGGCCGGGCGCATACAGCGCCAGCTCCATGAAGCGGGAGAACGGAATGGCGCCGCCTTGCCGCGCGATGTCGTCGGCAATCAGGCGCTGCAGGGCTTGGGACGCGGCCAGCGCGTCGGGGGAAGGTGCTGGTAAAGACATGCCGGCATTGTAGCGGTTCAGCGCCAGCCGGCGCCATTTTGCTCAATTTGACTATGACTACTTCAATTCCGACCCCCGAACAGCCGCGCGTGGCCCTGGTGACCGGCGCCGGCCGCCGCCTGGGACGCGAAATCGCGCTGGGACTGGCGCGCGCCGGCTGGGACATCGCCGTCCACTACCGCAACTCGCACGACGAAGCGCGCGAAGTGGCGCAGGCCGTCGCCGCCCTCGGCTGCCGCGCCATTACGCTGCAATGCGACCTGTCCGACGAAGAAGCCGTGCGCGGGCTGCTGCCCGCCGCATTGAAGGCGCTGGAACGGGTGGACTGCGTGGTCAACAACGCGTCCCTGTTCGATTACGACAGCGACCTGAATTTCAGCCACGCCCGGCTTGACGCGCACATGCACGCCAACGTGGCGGCGCCGATCCAGCTGGCGCGCGCCCTGTACGATGCGACGCCGGAAGGCGGCCAGGCCGTGGTTGTGAACCTGCTGGACCAGAAGCTTTATAATCTCAACCCTGATTTCCTGTCCTACACCCTGTCCAAGGCGGCGCTGCAGGCGGCCAACACCATGCTGGCCCAGTCGCTGGCGCCGAAGGTCCGGGTGGTGGGCGTGGCGCCGGGCATCACCATGGTATCCGGAGACCAGAGCGAGGAAGGCTTCGCCAAGGCGCACACCCAGACGCCGCTGGGCCGTTCCAGCACTCCCGAGGACATTGCCGCCGCCGTGGTCTATGCGGCAGGCGCGCGTGCGGTGACCGGCACTACCCTGCTGGTCGATGGCGGCCAGCATTTGCTGCCGTCGCCGCGCGATGTAATGTTCCTGGCCAAATAAAGAATTTTCACTTTTAAGGTTTTAGCACCATGCTGTCCGCCCTGATTCACCCGCAACTGCAAGACTGCCGCCGGCTGTTCCTGCGCAACTATGAAGTGCTGATCAATATCGGCGTGCACGATTTCGAGAAGAAAGGCGAGCAGCGCGTACTGATCAACGTTGACCTGTATATCCCGCTGGCCGTGTCCACGCCAAAGGCCGACGAACTGCACGAAGTGGTCGACTACGACTTCATGCGCGAGACCATTGCGCGCCGCATGGCCGAGGGCCACGTGCACCTGCAGGAAACCCTGGTGGACGACGTGGTGCAGGCCATGCTGGCGCATCCAAGCGTGCGCGCCGCCCGTGTGTCGACCATGAAGCCTGACGTCTATCCTGACTGCGAAGGCGTGGGCGTTGAAGTATTCAAGATCAAGGACGCAGCATGAACGCCGTAGTGGACACCAAGGCCGAAGACAAGATCGCCTACGAAAACAACAAGCTGCACAAGCGCCTGTGCCGCCTGGTCGGCCAGGCCATCGGCGACTTCAACATGATCGAAGACGGCGACAAGGTGATGGTGTGCCTGTCGGGCGGCAAGGACTCCTACGCGCTGCTGGACATCCTGATGACGCTGCGCGAACGCGCGCCGATCAACTTCGAGATCGTGGCCGTCAACCTGGACCAGAAGCAGCCGAACTTCCCGGCCGACGTGCTGCCGGCCTATCTGGAAAAGCTGGGCGTGCCCTTCCACATCGAGAACCAGGACACCTACTCGATCGTCAAGCGCCTGATCCCCGAAGGCAAAACCACCTGCTCCCTGTGCTCGCGCCTGCGCCGCGGCATCCTGTACCGCGTGGCCGATGAACTGGGCTGCAACAAGATCGCCCTGGGTCACCACCGCGATGACATCCTCGAGACCTTCTTCCTGAACATGTTCTTCGGTGGGAAAATCAAGGGCATGCCGGCCAAGCTGGTGTCGGACGACGGCAAGCACATGGTGATCCGCCCGCTGGCTTATGTGAAGGAAGAAGACACCGAGCGCTACGCCGCGGTGAAGAACTTCCCGATCATCCCTTGCGACCTGTGCGGCTCGCAGGAGAACCTGCAGCGCAAGCAGATCAAGGCCATGCTGCGCGACTGGGAAAAGAAACATCCCGGCCGCGTGGAGAACACCTTCTCCGCCCTGTCGACCGTGGTGCCATCGCACCTGATGGACCGCGAGCTGTTCGGCTTCAAGGACCTCAAGACCGACGGCATCGCCAACCCGCTGGGCGATATCGCTTTCGACGAGGAGCCTTGCTCCACGCCGGCAACCGTGCCCGGCGTGATTCCACTGCAGGCTGGCTAACGCTGCTGGCGAAGGGCGCGCCGCCTGCGCGCCATTTCCAGCACGTCGCGCAGATTCATCCGCAGATAGTCCAGGTTTCCTTCCTGATTGGCTCACAACGCTGCCGTCGATACCTATGACGGCATTTATGCCTGCGGCCTGTTGCGCTTCGACGCGCTGGATTTCGGCGAAGTAGCCGCCGTTTCAGCACGCGAGAAGGAATACGGCGCGTCGCCGGGAGCCGTGCCGCGCTGCTGGTTCGGCTGCGCCGACATCTCCACATCGAAAATGGCGCCGCGCAGCAATTCGTCATGGCCCAGCCAGTTGCGCTGCAGCGCGCTGCCATTCAGCTTTGCGGCGCGGATATAGCGCGTGGCGGCGCCATTGGCCGGTGCGTTGATGCGAATCTGCTTGCCGTTCTCCAGGTGCACGGTGGCGTGCTGGAACAGCGGTGCGCCCACCACGTATTGGCCGACCGCCGGCGTCACAGGATAGAAGCCCAGGGCGGAGAACACATACCAGGCCGAAGTCTGGCCGTTGTCTTCGTCGCCGCAGTAGCCATCCGGCGTTGGCTTGTACATGCGGTTCAGCGTTTCGCGGATCCAGTACTGCGACTTCCAAGGTGCGCCGGCATAGTTGTACAGGTAAAGCATGTGCTGGATCGGCTGGTTGCCGTGCGCGTACTGGCCCATGTTCGCCACCTGCATCTCGCGGATCTCGTGGATCACGGAGCCGTAATAGCTTTCGTCAAACACGGGCGGCATGCTCATCACGGTATCCAGCCTGTTGATGAAGGCCGCGCGGCCGCCCATCAGGTTCACCAGGCCGTCAATGTCGTGGAAGACCGACCAGGTGTAGTGCCAGCTATTTCCTTCGGTGAAGGCATCGCCCCACTTGACCGGGTTGAACGGCGCCTGGAAACTGCCATCCTTGTTACGGCCGCGCATCAGGCCCGTTTCAGGGTCGAACAGCTTCTTGTAGTTCATGGCGCGCTGCGCGTAGACGCCGATCTCCGACTCCGGCTTGCCCAGTGCCTTGCCCAGCTGGTAGATCGCGAAGTCGTCGTAGGCATATTCCAGCGTGCGTGCGGCGTTCTCGTTGATCTTCACGTCGTATGGCACGTAGCCAAGCTCGTTGTAGTACTTCACGCCGGCGCGGCCAACTGCGCTGACCGGCCCTTCATTGTCGGCGCCGTGCTTGAGCGCTTGCCAAAGAGTTTCGATGTCCGGGCTGCGGCTCCCCTTGATCCAGGCATCGGCCACCACCGAGGCGGAGTTGTTGCCGACCATGATGTCGGCGTAGCCGGGACTAGACCACTCGGGCAGCCAGCCGCCTTCACGGTAGGCGTTGGCCAGGCCGGCTTGCATTTCGCGGTTGATCGACGGGTAGACAAGGTTCAGGAAGGGGTACAGGGCGCGGAAGGTGTCCCAGAAGCCGGTGCCGGCAAACAGGTAGCCGGGCAAGACCTTGCCGTTGTAAGGGCTCCAGTGCACCGGCTGGCCGGCGGCATCGATTTCATACATCTTGTTCGGGAACTGCACCATCCGGTACAGGCTCGAATAGAACGTGCGCATCTGGTCGATGCTGCCGCCCTCCACTTCCACCTTGGACAGTACGCGGTTCCATGCCGCCTTGGCGCGTGCGCGCGTAGCGTCGAAATCGTCGTTGGCCAGTTCGCGCTGCAGGTTCAATTCGGCCTGTTCGGGACTGATGAAAGACGAAGCGACCTTCATGTGCACTTGCTCGCCGCGACCGGTCTTGAAGCCCACAATGGCGCCGCTGTGCTGGCTTTCCATTTCGAGCGCGCCTTGCACCAGCTCCTTACCGCGCCACACATCGGTGGAGCTGAACGGCTTGTCGAACACCATCACGAAATACAGGCGGAAACTGGATGGCAGCGGGCCGCGCGCGTAACGGGTGCTGTAGCCAACAATCTTGCGCTGCCCAGGGACGATCTTGACGTAGGAGCCTTTGTCGAAGGCGTCCACCACCACAAAGCTCTTGTCCGATTCAGGAAAAGTGAAGCGGAACTGGGCAGCGCGTTCGGTTGGCGTGAGTTCTGCGGTGACGTTGGCATCCGCCAGGTAGACGCTGTAATAATACGGCTTGGAAACCTCCGCCTTGTGCGAAAATGCGCTGGCGCGGTCGTCTTCCATGAAGCGTTTGCTGCCTGTCACCGGCATCACCGAAAACTGGCCATAGTCGTTCATCCATGGCGAAGGCTGGTGCGTCTGTTTCAGCCCGCGCAGTTTGTCGGCATCGTACTGGTAGGTCCAGCCATTGCCCATCTTGCCGGTTTGCGGCGTCCACAGGTTCATGCCCCACGGGACTGCGATGGCGGGATAAGTGTTCCCGTTCGACATTTCCGGTTTGCTGGCAGTGCCCATCAGCGGGTTCACCCACTCGACCGGATCGCTGATCTTGCCCACGAATTGTGCGGCTGCCAGCGGCGCGGTGGCCGCCAGCACAAGCGCCAGCCCGGCGCGGAAGATGGTGTTCCTCATTGTTGATATCCCGTTTGGCTATATGGACGGGCGCCGGCTTCGCGGCCCCATTCCTTGTTCGGTCCGGCCTGCATGCGAAATACCAGCTCGCCGCCGGTCATGATGTCTTCATGCCGCAGGAAAGTGCGCGCCAAGGGCTTGCCGTTCAGCGTGACACTGCCGACATAGGGATTGGCCACCGACATCTGCTCCGCGCGGATGGCAAAGCGTTTCCCGTTCGGCAGGTTCAGTGTGGCCTTGTCGACGAAGGGGCGGCCAATCACATACTCGTTGCTGCCCGGCGCCACAGGGTAGAAACCCAATGCGGTAAAGGCGAGCCAGGCGGACATCTGTCCCAGGTCGTCGTTGCCCGCCAGGCCATCGGGCTTGTTATGGTATTGGCTGGCGACGATCTGCGCCAGGCGCGCCTGGGTCTTCCACGGCGCGCCAGCGTAGTTGTACAGGTAGGCCACATGGTGCGATGGTTCGTTGCCGTGGGCGTAATGGCCTATCAGGCCGGAGATGTCTTCCATGTGCGCGTAGACCTTGTCATCGATCTTGGCGTCGAACACCTGGTCGATCTTCGTCTGCAGGCCGGCGTCGCCACCCAGCATGCCGACCAGGCCCGCGTTATCGTGAGGCATATACCAGGAGTACTGCCAGGCGCTGCCCTCCGTGTAATCGCTGCCGAAGTTGGACTGCACCGGGTTGAAGGGCTCGCGGAATTCCCCGGTGGATTTGCGGGCGCGGACAAAGCCGGTTTTGGTGTCGAACACATTGCGGTAGTTCTGCGCGCGCCGGTAGAAGCGCGCGGCCACATCCTTCTTGCCCATCTTCTCGGCCATGCGGGCGATGGTCCAGTCGTCGAAGGCATATTCCACGGTCTTGGAGGCGGCTTCAGGTTCCAGGTCGATTGGCACATAGCCCAGCTTCTTGTAGTGTTCAAGGCCGCCGTACGGGCCATAGTCGGCGCTGGCAACCATCGCGGCCAGCGCTTCGTCGGCATTGATGCCCTTGATGCCCTTCATGTAGGCGTCGGCAATCACCGGCACCGCGTGGTAGCCGATCATGCACCAGGTTTCCAGGCCGTGGAAAGCCCATACCGGCAGGATGCCGTGCGGGCTATGCTGGCGCGATGCGACAAGCGAATTCACGAAGTCGGCATTGCGCTGTTCCGGCTGCACCAGCGTGAGAAGCGGATGCAGGGCGCGGTAGGTGTCCCACAGCGAAAAGGTCGAATGGTAGCGGAAGCCTTTGGCCTGGTGCACCTGGTTGTCCGGGCCGCGATACCTGCCGTCGCGGTCCATGAACAGGCTTGGCGCCAGCATGGCGTGGTACAAGCTTGTATAGACCATGCTCCGCATGTCGGCCGGCGCTTCGATGGCAACGGCGGACAGCGCCTCGCTCCAGGCTGTGCTTGCGCGCTGGCGTTCGGCATCGAAATCCCAGCCCGGCATTTCTTCCAGGTTGGCCAGCGCGCCATCTTCGCTGACGCCGGACAGCGCGACCTTGACCATCAGCGTGCCATCTTCCGGCATGCCGAACTCAAGGGCGGCCACCAGTGCCTTGCCTTCCACCTGTACTTTGTCGGCCGGAGTCTTGCCGGGACCGGCGAAGCCCTTGTATTCAACGCCCTCCTCGCGGTTGAGCAGGGTGTGGCTTGAGACCGGGCGCGAGAGCTTCATGGCGAAGTAGACCTGGCGTCCGGGCGCCCAGCCGCGCGTAATGCGCATGCCGGTGATGGTGGTGCTGTCGCGCAGGCGCAGCGATGACCACAAGTTCTTGCCGGCGTAATCGTAAATGCTCTGGCGCAGGTCCAGGATCAGCTTTGCCTGTGCGCCCTTGGCGTAGCGGTAGCGGTGCAGGCCGACGCGCTCGCTGGCGGTCAGTTCGACATCGACCTCGTGATCCTGCAGGCGCACCGCGTAATAGCCCGGTTCCGCGCGCTCATCTTCGTGGCGGAAGCGGGAACGGTAGCCGCTGAACGGCCGTTCGGGATAGCCCGGTTCAAGCTTGGTTTCGCCGCTGTAGGGCATCAGCAGGATGTCGCCCAGGTCGGAGTGGCCGCTGCCCGAGAAATGCGTATGGGAGAAGCCGAGGATGGAGTTGTCTTCGTAGCGGTAGCCCGCCGCCCATGGATAGCTTTGGCGGAAATGACGCACCTGGGTATCCGGGCTCAGTTGCACCATGCCGAACGGGCGGCTGGCGCCGGGGAAGGTGTGGCCGTCGCCGCCCGTGCCGATAAACACGTTGACGGCGGCCGCCGGACTGCCCGTGGGCGCCGCTTGGGCGGCGGCGGCCAACAGTGTTGCAGTAAACAGCGCCACGAAAGGTCGGATACCCATGGTGTCTCCTTTTATGATGCTCCTTTTATACCTTTACCCGATCTTTCCTCGCAATCGAAAGTGACAGAAACGGCGAAGTTTCAGAAAGTTTAGTAAACAAGTCCCGTGCGGTACACCGGATACAGGTTGTAGCGCTCATCCCAGGTGGCGTGGCGGCGGGCGAAGAAATCCAGTCGGGCGCGCGGGTTCTTGGCGAATGCCGCATCGCTTTCCAGCCTGGCCTTGAAGGCGGCTGCCAGTGCCGGATCGGCTGCCAGCATTTCACGGGCAGCCTCCTCGGCCACGTATTCCTCCATGTACTCCTTGCGCTCCAGGTAGTTGTTGAAGAAGCCCCAGGCGGCCAACGAATCTGCGCCTGCCGGTTCCAGCATCGTCATCACCAGCCGCGATTTCGGCTGGGCGATCGGCACGAACAGGGCGCCCCTGCCCACCTCGCGCTGTTCCATCTTCCAGGCGCCTTTCCAGCTTGCGAGCTGGTGGCCTTCGAAGGAGCTTGCTGTCAGCTTGGCTTCATCGGCGCGGAAGGCTTCCACTGAGACCTTGCCCGGCGCCTGCTCCAGGCGCTTGTAGCTGATGCCATGCACTTTCAGCTTGGGTTCAATCAGTGCAGCTTGCGCAGCAGGGACCAGGTAGCCGCCGGCCGGCGCCTTGGCCATTACATCCGGCACCACTTCGTCGCGCAGCGGCACGGTCCATTTCTGCGGCCGGGATTCATCATATTTCGTCCAGACGCCACCCGAGACGTCCGACGGCGTGCGGGTGTACTCGTAGCCCGGGAAGTCGATCATCTCGGTACGCTCGGTGGTCTTGTAGCTGAGGGGCATGTCGGCCAGCCTGGCGGCGCGCACATCGGCTTCCGCTGCAGCCTTGGCCCAGGCCGCGCCATGCTGCGCGAATTGCTCCATCAGCGAGACAATCGTGTTGCGGGTGACCATCACGCGGTGCGGGTAATCGCGCCACGAGTGCGTTTCCACCAGCATGGCGAAGCGGTTACGCAGCGGGAAATAGCCGGTCGAGAAGCGCGGCGTGGCCATGCTGTCGACGAAACCGGAATCCGGCTGATCGGTCTTGTCGAAGGAAATGTAGAAGTGGCGCGGGTCGGAGCCCTGCTTGCGCAGGTCGGCCATGACGTTGTCGCGCAGCTCCTTGCCCAGCGGGAGCAGCGCCGTATCGCCGCCGTGCACCGGTTCGACCTGGATCGAGACGTCGGGCTGGAACTTGGCGCCGTCGGTCACGTGCAGGTCGATGTAGGCCAGCGGGTCCCATTCGTTGACCAGCTTGAGCATGGCCTGCATTTCCGGCGCATCGGCCTTCACGTAATCGCGATTGAGGTTGTAGTTCTGCGCGGTGACGCGCCAGCCCATTTCAACCGGGCCGCGCTGGTTGGGGCGGTTGTTCTTGCCGAAGCGTTCATGGCCATCGACGTTGAAGACGGGGATGAACAGCACGACCTGTTTGTCCAGCGCACCGGCGGCGGTCTTGCCGTCCAGTGCCTCACGCAGGGCCAGGAAGCCGGCATCCTTGCCGTCGATCTCGCCGGCGTGGATGCCGCCTTGCACCAGCAACACCGGCAGCTTGCGCTGCCTGGCCGCAGCGGCGGTCAGCGCGCCGGTACGGGAAACGGCCAGCGCCAGCATCGGCCGGCCTTCCGGCGTTTCGCCGAAGGAGAAGCAGCGCACCGCTTTCGGGTAGGCCTTCTGGTAGTCCGCGCACAGTCGCTGCACTTCGTCGTAGCGGCCCGTGGCCTGGTAGCCGGAGCGTTCGGCGACCGTCGAGAGGTCCGGCGCGGCATGCGCCAGCGGGAAGGCGGCAAACAGGAAAAGCAGTACGGCGTTACGAATCATCTCAATGCTCCGGCGGTTGGGTTGGAAACGCCGGAGCATTATAGTGCGCTTCAGTTGCGCAGGTATGGGCGCTCGGGAGCGAACAGCGCCAGGCGCGCAGTCTTGCGCCAGCGGGCAGGCGCGCCGTCGCCTGCCGCCACCACGCCCGCCGCATAGGCCAGCGCACGCGCTTCCATCGGCATTGCGCCCAGCGCCATTTCCGCTTCCTGGTATTTGCCGGCCCCGGAAGCCTCGATGAAGCGGCGCATGCGCAGCGCATATTCCCCCATCGGCTTCGCCTGGGCCCAGTATGGTTCGGTATCGCGGCCATGGCGCAGCGCCAGTGCCGCTCCTACCAGCAAGGTCACCTGGTCGATACCGTTTGTCATCGGTTCCTCCAGCGCAGCCTGCACCTGGGCGGCAGTGGCGCCATCGGACGCCCCAACCAGCCGGCGCATGCGCGCCGCGCGCCCCGGATCGCCCTTGACCGCGTCCAGCGCCTTGGCCAGCTCGCCGCGCGCGAGGGCGCCGTAAGGATCATTCGCATCGCGCTCGGCCTGCGCCATGGCAGCGACGCGCGAACCTTGGGGCAAGGCGCGGTTCCCGGCCTGGCCATCCAACAGGCGCTGCAAACGTTCCAGTTGCATTTCCAGATCGGCATTCTCGTACGGCAGCTTGCCCTGCACCTTGCGCAGCGGCTCCAGTGCTTCCTCCCAGGCGCCTTGATCCAGCAGGGTGCGCACGTGCAGGTAGGCCAGCCAGGCGTTGCCCGGGAAGCGTGCCCGCGCCGCCGCGATTTCCTCCTTGCTGGCGGACTGCCCGCAACGCAGCGCCAGGTAGAGCCGGTCGCCGTCATCCGGGCGTGCCTTGGCACGCTCGCGCGCGGCCGCACAAATCTCCGGCGACTCGTTGGCAACGCCCTGTTCTGCGCGCCGCAGCTGGACGTTTTCCGGGTCTTCCTTCAGGCGCTGTACCAGCACGTCGCCCGCGCCGTCCTCGTGCGCCATCGTCAGCCAGGCGCGGGTCGATGGAGCCTTGATGTTGTCCCAGCGTGCGTGGGCCAATACCATGGCCTTGCGCTGCGCATCGTCCTTCACGAGCTGCGACAGCGACTCCGGCTCCATGCCCGACGCCGCGGCAAGCACCTTGCGCCATTTCTTGCTCTTGCTGCTGACCGATTCCGGCGGTTCTTCGAACAGCACGTCGGCGTCGGTATCGAACCAGCGCGGTGCGCCAAGCACGGTGTTCTCGTCATTGCCGGGTCCGCCGTAATGAACAACGCCAGTTGCCATCACAGTGCCGCCGGCGACGTTGTACACCGACTGGTCCGCGCCATCGCGCGCGGGGAAGCTTTCCAGCAGCCGGCCATCCGGCAGGCGGGCTTCGACCGCATGCCCCTCTTCAGGGCTGGCATCGATCGTGATGTGCTGGCCCGGTTCGACCAGCTTCGAATTGCCATCGATCGTGACGCGTACCGCCGTGCCCAGGCCGTTGTACACCATGACGGTCGAAGTGCCGAGCGCCATGCCCATGCCCAGCACGCTGACCACGACGCCGCCCGCAACGGCCAGCCGCGCGCCGCCGGCAAGCCAGCCGTCGGCACGCTGGAACCGCGACCACCAGTCCAGCGAGGTTTGCAGTTTGCGCTCGCTTCCTGCCAGCAGCACGCTGTAGGTCTTGGGGACCTGGCACGCTTGCGGTGCCGCTTCGATCGGCGCGCCGCTGCGCACATGGCTGGCAAGCAGCGTTTCACTGACCAGCATTTGCTCCAGCACCGCGGAGCGCAAGGCGCCCAGCCAGTTGCTCGTATGGGACGTCCAGTTGGCGACAACCTGCAGCCAGTCGTTGATGTTGTCGCGCGAGACAGGCGGCAGCGTGAATTTCTGCAATGCGTCTTGCCAGCTCTCCTTTATGTCCAGCCGTTCCATCAACTGTGGGTCGAGCTGCACAGCGCCGTTGCCGCGATAGATTTCGTCCAGCACCACGTACAGGCCGCAGCAATCGGCGATCAGGCGCTGGATATTGCTCTCGCTCTGGCGCGCCACGGCCGTCACCACGGCGCGGGTGTTCAGCACCAGGCCCCAGGCATCGCGCACGTTGGCGGCGCCATGTTCAGCGTAGTGCAGCACGTCGAGCAGGCTGTCCAGGTAGGCGGGCCAGCCTTCGCCCAGCTTGACCGCCGCCGCATAGTGCCAGGCCCGTACTGTTGCATCATGGCGGCGCAGCTTTTCTTCCAGTTGGGCGATGCGTTCTTCGGTGCGTTGCAGCGCTGCCGGCAGCTGGTTCACCCGGTACTCCTCGCCGCCCAGCTGGACGCGATTGCCCTGTACCTGGGCGTGGCCATTGATCACGGCCGACAATTGCGCGCGCTCCTCCTGCAACTGGCGCAGCTGGCGCACGTCCTCCTTGAGCGAGACCGGATACAGCGCGCTGGCTTCGGCAGCCGGTTGGGCATTACGCGCAGCGCGCAGCTCTGCTGCCTGTGCCGCGTGGCGCGTCAGGGAACGGCCGAAATACACGCCGCAATAGCGGCTCTGGAAATGCTCGCGCCGATATTCCTTTGCCAGGCGTTTCAGGCTTTCTTCCAGCTCGACCGGCTCGGCCTTGCCTTCCTGTCCTTCCAGCAGGTGCGTCGTCATGCGCTGGCGCAGACCCGCGGGATCGTCGAAGAGCGACCAGGCGCTGGACTGGTCGATCGTGGCGGCCAGGTAGCGCCGTTTGGCATTCTCTTCGCGTTCGTGGTTTTGCGGGTGGGTTTGCCACATGCGCGGAGGCTGGCCCAGTTCGGCCTTGAAGACGCGGTGTTGTTCCGGCTGACTTGCCGGCAGCGGCGGCACCTTGCCGTAGTATGGATCGTCCAGGATGCCGGCCATGCGCGCCGTAACATGGTTTTGCACGGCAAAGGCGTCAATGGTGGCGCGGCCCGACCCATATTCACCGAACACGAATCCAACGGTACGCTCCCAGGCGTCGTCCGCCGCGCCCAGTCGGTGCAATGCGTGGACCAAGGCGTCGCTGCCTGTCAGCGACACCGCCACCAGGTCGGCCTGCATTTCCATTTCGCGCGACAGGGCCCTTTGCATCAATACCACCAGGCGGAAGGCTTGCTCCACCAGCGAACGCAGCGACCAGACGATGACCTGAACCACCCAGGCCACCAGGCGCAGGCGAATATCCAGGCGGCCGATGCCTTCGATGACGTCGTCCAGCTTGTCGCGGCGCGCCACCATTTCCTGCACCACTTGCTGCGCCACGTAGGCCCAGCGGCCCACCGCCATCGAACGTTGTGCGAAGTGGCCGAATTCGTGCGCCAGCACCGCACGCAACTCGCCCAGAGGCATGGCGTTCACCAGCGGCAGGCCAATTTCCAGGTTTTTCTTCGAGGGGAAAATCAGGTTGAGCAACGACAGGTCATAGAACACCGCGGCGTTCACGCGATTGGACAGGAAGACGCGGTGCGGGCGCGGCGCGCCGGCCGCATCGGCCAGCTCCATCAGGTAATTGAACAGGCGCGGTTGCTCTTCGCGCTTGATCTCCACCATGCCGGGCGACATCGAGTGACGCACGGCGAAGATGGCCTTCAACATGACGATTGCCAGCAGCACGGCGACGATGGCGGCGCACCAGTTGGCGAAGCCATTTCCGCTATGCTGGCTGGCGTGCACCAGGCGCCAGGCGCTGAACAGGAACCAGCCTGCCAGGCCAAAATACAGCAGCACAAAAACCAGCAGGCCGGCAACGGCCAGGCGCGCGCTGCGCTGGTAGGCGGCGGTGGGACGGGTCAGCTCGGCCAGTACGGCCGACTGCGATGGGGTGGCGGTGTCGATGATGTACTCCATAGAATTATTGCATCCAACGATTCTATGGAGTAACTATTTGATTGTAAATATTCTAATCAATATTTACAACAGATTAAGAGCCAAAATGGTAGTTCAGCTCAAGCCAGAGCTGGCGCCCCGCCGGGCTGTAATTGCCGACCGGGTAATACGGCCAGCCGCCGCTGTCGTCATGCTTGATCCGGTTGAACAGGTTGTTCACGGCCAGCGACACGGTAATGCGCTTGTCCAGCTTGACCACCGAGCTGGCGTTGACCAGGGTAGTCGGCGTCAGCCAGGCATCGCCGGCGCTGTTGGGCACCTTGCCGTAGCGCTGCAGGAACAGCGTGTTAGACCAGTCGCCGGCGTTCCAGGTCAGGCTGGCATTCAGCTTGTCGCGCCAGTCGTAGTTGCCCAGGTCATCCTTGTCGTTGTTCAGCGGGTCATCGGCGAACTGACGCGACTCCTGCTTCAGGGTCTTCGAATAATTCACCCTGGTGATGAAATTGCCGTAAGCCGCGGTGCGCAGGACGTAGCGGGCCGACAGGTCGATGCCGCTGACTTTAGTCGATGCCGCGTTGATCGGGTTGACCAGGATTTGCCTGATCTCGCCCGGCCTGTTCAGCGCATTGTCGGCATAGCGTACGATGCGGCGGATCGCGTCGGCGCAAGTGGGCGAAGCCAGATCGCCCTTGATGCGGCAATTGGCTTCGTCGCGCAGCAGCTTGTCGGCGCTCAGGTTGGTCACCAGGTCGTCGATACGGATCTTCCAATAGTCCAGCGTGACGTCGAAGTCGGCGCTTGGCGACCACACGGCGCCCAAGCCGGCGGAACGGCCTGTTTCCGAGCGCAGGTCCTTGCTGCCGGTCTGCACATAATCGGCACCCGGCGAGTAGTTCGCAAAGTCGCAGTCCGCCACTGGCTGGCCGGCTTTGGCGCAGCGGTAGTAGTCGGTGGTGGACGAATAGTAGCCGGTGCCGCGCGCTTTGTAGATGTAGTTCATGTCCGGCGCACGGAAGCTGGTGGCGACATTCCCGCGCAGCAGGATCTGCGAAGCCGGGCGCCATTCCAGGCCGCCGTTGTAGGTGAACTTGCCGTCGCCGCGGCCAGCGAAGGAGTAATGGTCGTAGCGGCCCGCCAGGGTGCCGTCCAGCGTCTTCACCAGCGGAATGCTGGCCTCGGCGCCGATGGCGTAGCGCTTGCGGGTGCCTGCAGTCACGTCGGACGGTGCCAGCGTGTTGAAGTAGCCCAGGTTGATGCGCGGATCGGGAGTGTTGGAGAAGCCCTGCTTGCCCAACTCAGCCACCGTAGCCACCTTGACCGGGCCGGCCGGCAGCGTGAAGGCTTCGCCGTTGGCGCTCAGGCTCAGCGTGTTGGTCCAGGACTTGTCGTCGCTGACCGATTCGCCGGTGATGGCATTGAATTCGCCCGGTGTCAGGCGGGTAGCCAGGCGCGCCGGGTCAGGTGCGAAGATGGCGACGCCGCTGGCATTCACACCCAGTTGCGGGCCGAGGAAGAAGCTGTCGATATTGGCCAGCGCGCGCTGGGTGTGATTCTGGCTCTTGTACTGCGAGGCGGTGTAGCCTGCTTCGTAATTCCAGGTGGTGCTCGGGACCTGGCCGCGCAAGCCGAGCGACAGCGAGGCTGCCTGGTCGTCCCAGCGGCGGTTGTAGCGTCCGACGCCGCCCATTTCTTCCGGCGAGATGTAGCGGCTCCACGCCTCGTAGCGGCTGGTGTTCTGGTTCCAGAAATAGCTGTCGGTGGCCGAGCGCGAAGTCCACGACGGGCCGCGCGTGTTGTTGCTGCTGCGGTTGTTGCCGTAAAGCGCTTCCGCAAAGAGAGTGGCGCTGTCGGACAGTTCGTAATTGGCACTGCCGAACAGGTTCTGGCTGCTGTTCTTCGTTTGCGTGGTCCAGTAGGTCGGGCCGACTTTCGGGCTGGCGCAGTAGCTGCCTGCCTTGGCCGTGTATTT
This sequence comes from Pseudoduganella sp. R-34, assembly GCF_049904655.1. Taxonomy (NCBI): domain Bacteria; kingdom Pseudomonadati; phylum Pseudomonadota; class Betaproteobacteria; order Burkholderiales; family Oxalobacteraceae; genus Pseudoduganella; species Pseudoduganella sp. R-34. Next base: position 713,874 of record NZ_CP184572.1, on the reverse strand, counting down.
CACGGTGCTGCCGCCGAACAGGTCGCCGATGTCGGAGCAGATAGTGCCCGGGTCGACGTACTTGCCGGTGCTGACGTTCTTGCGCGCCAGCACGGAGGTCGGCGCCACGCCGGTTTTGCTGGCCATGAAGTCGCGGTCTGCGCTCCACAACGGATCGCGCTCCAGAAGTTCCACGCTGAACAGGGTGTTCAATTTGTCGAAACTGTGGCCGCCGGTGAACTGCAGGCGCTTGTCGCTGCCGCCGCCGCGCGTTGTGGTGCCTGCCTTGAGGTTGAGGTCGTAGCCGTTGGCCTGCTTCTTCAGGATGATGTTGACCACGCCCGCAATCGCATCCGAACCGTAGACGGCCGACGCGCCGCCGCTCAGGATCTCGATGCGCTCCACCACGCTCGACGGAATATTGGCCAGGTTAGTGAAGTTGACAGTGCCTTCGTAAGCAATCGGGAAGTCGGCCATGCGGCGGCCATTGAGCAGCACCAGCGTATGGTTCGGGCCGAGGCCGCGCAAGCTGATGGCGTTGGCCGATGGCGTGAAGGTATTGCCGTAGTCGGCGCCTTGCACGAAGCCGCTGTTCTGCGATTGGTTGGTCAGCGCGTCGAAGACGTTTTTGAAGCCTTGCCTGGTGATGTCGTCGCCGGTGATGACGGTGACGGCCGATGGGCCTTCCAGGCTGGCGCGGGGGATGCGCGAGCCGGTAATGACGACAGCGGCAGGGGAAGCTTCCTGCGCCTGCGCAACGCCGGCCAGCAAAACGAAAGCGCCCGCTGCCAACGGTTTCAATTTGAATTTTGTCTGCATTGAAGTGGTCCTCTTGTGAAGAGCGGCCACCTTAACAATCCGAAGTTCTTAAATGAACGAATGATTTTGCAGATGCTTATGAAAAAAGCCGGGGACTTGCCCCGGCTTCTCAGGATCAGGCTGCGTGGGTTGCGACGGCCGGTTTGTTGAAATCTGCCAGCAGCGATGCTTCCTTCTGCTTGGCCGCCTTCAGGTGGCGCTCCTTGACATGGCCGTAGCCGCGGATGTCCTCGGGGATGCGCGCGATGGCCACTGCGGTTGCCAGGTTATCGGCATTCAACTTGCCCAGCAGGCCTTCCACCGTCTTGCGGTATTCGCCGATCAGTGCGCGTTCCATCTTGCGCTCCGCGGTGTAGCCGAAGACGTCGAGGGCGGAGCCGCGCAGGCCCTTTAACTTGGCCAGGATGCCGAAGGCTTTCAGCATCCACGGACCGAACTCCTGCTTGACCAGGTGGCCTTCCTTGTCCTTCTTCGCAAACAGCGGCGGCGCCAGGTGGAACTTCACCTTGTAGTCGCCTTCGAACATATTGGCGATCTTTTCACGGAAGGCAGGGTCGCTGTGCAGGCGCGCCACTTCGTACTCGTCCTTGTAGGCCATCAGCTTGTAGAAGTAGCGGGCCACGGCTTCGGTCAGCTTCTTCGAGCCCAGCGCGCCTTCCGCAGCCTGTACCTGCGCCACGAAGTCGCTGTATTGCTTGGCGTACGCGGCGTCCTGATAGGCGGTCAGCAGTTCCACGCGCTTGGCGATGATCTCTTCCAGCGTCTGGGTGCGCTTGAATTCGATCACGGTTGCCGGGGTGGCCAGTCTGGTCACGGCGGCAGTGTCGTGCGCGCAGTAGCGGCCCCAGTTGAAGGCTGCCTTGTTGAACGGCACCGATACGCCATTCAATTCGATCGCCTTCATCAGCGCAGCTTCCGACAGCGGGACATGGCCTTTCTGGAAGGAGTAGCCCAGCATGAACATATTGGTGGCGATCGAGTCGCCCATCAGCGCAGTCGCGATCTTGCCGGCGTCGACGAAGTCCACGTTGGCTTCGCCGCAGGCACGCTTGATCTCTGCCTGCGAAGAAGTGCCCGGGAACTGCCAGTCAGGGTTCTTCACGAAAGCTGCGGTGGTAGCGCCGGTCGAGTTGATGGCGGCGTAAGTGCGGCCTTCGCCCATGCGCGACAGAGCGTCTTTCGACGCGGTCACGATCTGGTCGCAGCCGATCACCAGGTTGGCGCTGCCGGTACCGACACGGGTCGAATGCAGGTCGGCCTGCTTGTCGGCCAGGCGCACGTGCGACATCACAGGGCCGCCCTTCTGCGCCAGGCCGGACATGTCCAGCACGATAGCGCCCTTGCCTTCAACGTGTGCCGCCACGGCCAGGATCTGGCCGACGGTCACCACGCCGGTGCCGCCGATGCCGGTGATCAGGATACCGTACGGGTTGGCGGTCGAAGGCAGTACAGGCGATGGCAGGGCCGGTACTTCGCCGCCGCCCGCGGCCGCAGCTTTCTTCGGCTTTTTCAGGCCGCCGCCTTCCACCGTCACGAAGGACGGGCAGAAGCCGTTCACGCAGGAGAAGTCCTTGTTGCAGCTGGACTGGTTGATCTGGCGCTTGCGGCCCAGTTCAGTTTCCAGCGGCTCCACGGACAGGCAGTTGGACTGCACGGAGCAGTCGCCGCAGCCTTCGCAGACGGCTTCGTTGATCACGGCGCGCTTGGCCGGGTCCGGGTATTCGCCTTTCTTGCGGCGGCGGCGCTTCTCGGAGGCGCAGGTCTGGTCGTAGATCATGGCCGACACGCCCGGCTTGTCGCGCAGTTCCTTCTGCACGTCCATCAGCTCGGAGCGGTGGCGCACGGTGACGCCCGGCGCCCAGTTGTAGTCGTCCGGGTATTTCTCGGGATCGTCGGTGACGACGATGATCGGGGTCACGCCTTCGGCCGCGATCTGGCGCGAGATCATGCCAGGGTCCAGCGGGCCGTCGACGTTCTGGCCGCCGGTCATTGCCACGGCGTCGTTGTACAGGATCTTGTAGGTGATGTTCACCTTCGCCGCCACGGCAGCGCGGATCGCCAGGATGCCCGAGTGGAAGTAGGTGCCGTCGCCCAGGTTGGTGAAGACGTGCTTCTCATTGGTGAACGGCGCCTGGCCGACCCAGGTCACGCCTTCCGCGCCCATATGGGTGAAGGTGGACGTTTCGCGGTCCATCCACAGCACCATGTAGTGGCAGCCGATACCCGCCATGGCGCGCGAACCTTCCGGCACCTTGGTCGAGGAATTGTGCGGGCAGCCGGAGCAGAAGTAGGGAATGCGGTCGGTTTCCGGATTGGCCTTGGCCGGCAGGTTCTTCAGCGCGGCTTCCTTGGCTTCCAGGAAGGCGATACGCTCTTTCACACGGGCCGCAACCGGATGGTCCTTGCAATAGTGTTCGATGCGGGAAGCGATGGCGCGTGCGATCTGGGCCGGGTTCAGCTCATAGGTCGCAGGCAGCAGCCAGTCGCCGTGGCCGGTCTTGCCCTTGTTGCTCCACTCGCCGGTGTCGTCGAACTTGCCGACCACGCGCGGGCGCTCGCCGTCCGGCAGGTTGTACAGCTCTTCCTTGAGCGCGTATTCCAGGATCTGGCGCTTTTCTTCGACGACAAGGATCTCATCCAGGCCCTTGGCAAATTCGTGCACGCCGTCCGCTTCCAGCGGCCAGGTCATGCCGATCTTGTACAGGCGGATGCCGATGTCGGCAGCGGCCTGCTCGTCGATGCCCAGGTCGGCCAGCGCCTGGCGGGTATCGAGGTAGGACTTGCCGGCGGTGATGATGCCGATCTTCGGCTTGGGCGCATCCCAGATGATCTTGTTCAGCTTATTGGCGCGGCAGTAGGCCAGCGCGGCGTACCACTTATAGCTGTTCATGCGGACTTCCATGTCCAGCACGGTGTCCGGCCAGCGGATATTCAGGCCGCCCGGCGGCAGCTCGAAGTCTTCCGGCATCTTGATCTGCACGCGGTCCGGGTCGAAGTCGACCACGGCGCCCGACTCGATGATGTCGGTCACGCACTTCATCGATACCCACAGGCCGGTGTAGCGGCTCATGGCCCAGGCGTGCAGGCCGTAGTCGATGTATTCCTGCACCGACGACGGATACAGCACAGGAATGCCGCAGGCGTTCAGGATGTGGTCCGACTGGTGGGCGGTGGAGGACGATTTTGCAGCGTGGTCGTCGCCGGCCAGCACCAGCACGCCGCCGTGCTTGGAAGAGCCGGCGTTGTTGGCGTGCTTGAACACGTCGCCGCAGCGGTCGACGCCCGGTCCCTTGCCGTACCACATGGAGAACACGCCGTCGTACTTGGCGTCTTCGAACAGGTTGGTCTGCTGAGTGCCCCAGACGGCAGTCGCCGCCAGGTCTTCGTTCATGCCGGGGTGGAACTTGACGTGGTGCGCGTCGAGGTGCTTCTTGGCCTTCATCGCGGTCTGGTCGACCGAGGTGACCGGCGAACCGCGGTAGCCGGTGATGTAGCCGGCGGTGTTCAGGCCGGCTTTCAGGTCGCGTTCACGTTGCAGCATCGGCAGGCGGATCAGGGCTTGCGTGCCGGTCATGAAGGCGCGGCCGCGCTCCAGGGTCCACTTGTCGTCGAGGGTGATGTCGTGCGCAGGCGATAGCTCGCCGCTCTTGACGGGTGCGTTCATCAGGTGTGTCTCCAAAAACTTCTTCAAGTTGTGAGCGGCGCCCCGTTCTTGTTTGCGGGGCTGCCGGAATTCTTAAACCGGTAAGCCGTCCGGGTCGCCGTCCGGTCAGACCCACTGGGTCTGACACCTATACGCGGCGGCCGCTGGCCGGGTGTCTGACCCTGCGGGTCTGACACCGGGGTACCGGTTTCAAGCGGCGGTCTTGTTAGGATCGTCCAGCACGCCACGTCGAATCTGATCCAGCTCAATCGATTCAAACAGCGCGCGGAAGTTGCCTTCGCCAAAGCCTTGGTCGCCCTTGCGCTGGATAATCTCGAAGAAGATCGGTCCAATCACGTTCTGGGTGAAGATCTGCAGCAGCAGTTCGCGTTCGTTTTCGTTCGAATGGCCGTCGATCAGGATGCGCAGGCGGCGCAATTCTTCCACGTTCTCGCCGTGGTTAGGCAGGCGGCGGTTGACCAGCTCATAGTAGGTCTCGATCGTGTCCTGGAACACGATGCCCTGGTCGCGCAGGCCCTGCACCGAGTCGTAAATGCCGTCGGTACCCAGCGCGATGTGCTGGATGCCTTCGCCGTGGTACTCGTTCAGGTACTCGGCAATCTGCGACTTGTCGTCCGACGATTCGTTGATCGGGATGCGGATCTTGCCGCATGGCGAAGTCATGGCCTTCGACTTCAGGCCGGTCAGCTTGCCTTCGATGTCGAAGTAGCGCACTTCGCGGAAGTTGAACAGGCGCTCGTAGAAGTCAGCCCATTCCTTCATGCGGCCACGGTGCACATTGTGGGTCAGGTGGTCGATATAGGTCAGACCATTGCCGACCGGGTTGGCTTCGGCACCCGGAATGGCCACGAAGTCCGCGTCGTAGATCGAGATGTCGCCGATGGCGCCGGACGGCTTGCCATCAGCCGAATTCTTGCCGCGCCAGCGGTCCACCAGGTACAGCAGGGAGTCGCCCACGCCCTTGATGGCGGGGATGTTCAGCTCCATCGGGCCGGTTTTGTTGTCAAAACCCCACGCGCCGAGTTCCAGCGCGCGCTTGTACGCGAAGGCTGCATCGTCCACGCGGATCGCGATGGCGCACACGGACGGGCCGTGCTGGCGGGCGAAGCGCTGGGCGAAGGAATCCTGCTCGGCGTTGATGATGAAGTTGATGTCGCCCTGGCGGTACAGGGTCACGTCCTTGTGGCGGTGACGGGCGATCGCGGTGAAGCCCATGTTTTCGAACAGCTTGCCCAGGGCTTTGGGATCGGGTGCCGCGAACTCGACGAACTCGAAGCCGTCGGTGCGCATGGGGTTTTCCCAGGGGGTGAATTTCATGGTGCGTCTCCCTATTAGAATTGCGCACAGTATAGTCCCCTGCATGCGACATTTAATTGCAAACATTTCCCAACATTGGACGGATTGAGCAATAATATTGCGAGAACATCGACTGAATGAGGAATTTATGACCAAGATTGCGCTGGATAAAACGGATCGCAAGATATTGTCCATCTTGCAAACGGACGGCCGGCTGTCCAACCAGGATGTCGCGGAGCAGGTCAACCTCTCCCCTTCCCCCTGCCTGCGTCGCATCAAGCGCCTGGAAGAGGAAGGCGTGATCCGCCAGTACGTGGCGCTGCTGGACCCGGACAAGATCGGCCTTGGCCTGCTCGCCTACGTCAATGTACGCCTGGAGAAGCACAGCGACGCCGCCGCCCACAGCAACGCACGCGCCCTGGGCGTGAACCCGACCGGCACTTCGCCGCGCGCCGACTTCGCTGTGGCGGTCGAACAGTGGCCGGAAGTGGTGGCCTGCTACGCCATGACCGGCGAGATGGATTACCTGCTGCGCGTGCACGTGGAAGACATGGACCACTTCTCGCGCTTCATGATGGCGACGCTGCTGCGCCACCCGGCAGTGCTGGATGTGAAATCGTCCTTCGCCCTGCAGCGCATCAAGGACACCACGGCACTGCCGCTGGTCTAAAGCCATGACAAAAGCTGAGCCTGCAGCCTCGCCCCAGTTCCCGCTTTTCGAAGTGGAATCCGGTACAACTGACGCTGCAAGCAAAGTCAGGTTTAGTGACTATATCGTCTATGTCGATGAAAGCGGCGATCATGGCATGGCGAGCGTAGATCCCATTTACCCTGTTTTCGTACTGTCATTTTGTGTCTTTCACAAACGGTACTATAGCGAGACGGTTGTCCCTGCTCTAGAGAAGTTTAAGTTCAATTACTTCGGTCACGACCTGGTCGTATTGCATGAGCATGAAATACGAAAGGAAACCGGTGTCTTCAACTTCTTTCGCAGTAGGGGACACCAGCAGCAATTTATTGCGGATCTGACCGGGATTATCGACACTAGCAATTTCATACTCATAAGCTGTGTGATCGATAAACTGCGTTTGCAGACAACCGATAGCTTGCCACCAAATCCGTACCATCTCGCCTTAGGCTTCTGTATTGAGACGTTGTATCAGCTGCTCTTGGAAAAAAACAGGACGGCGCAACGACGCATATTTTGGTCGAGTGTCGAGGCAAGAAAGAGGACAACGATTTGGAATTGGAGTTTCGACGAATTTGCGCAGGTGCGAATCGACTCGCAACTGCGTTACCGTTCGAGATCCTGTTCGCCGATAAGAAAGTCAATTCTGCCGGATTACAACTAGCCGACCTCGTAGCCCGACCAATAGGTCTGAGTGTCGTACGGCCTGGACAGGAAACTCGCGCTTTTGAAGTCTTGAAGAAAAAGTTCTTCTGTAGCGGTGGTAGAACAAACGCTGGGTCAGGATATGAAGATTGGGGACGCAAGATTTTTCCGCCCCCAGAAAGCGAAAAGCCCCGGTGAACCCACCGAGGCATAGACGCCGACCGGGAACCCCCAGTCCATTTAACTGCATTCTAGCATGTATTAGTCGATCTATTGCAAGTGCTACGACGGGCTGGCTGAGGTGCGGCGCGGTGCGCGACGCATGATATAAATAGGTCGCCCTGCAAAAACCCAATCTGGAACAGGAGACACGCCATGCAAGGAGACATCGTCTCGACCGTACTGCTGCCCGCCGCACTCGCCTTCATCATGTTCTCCCTTGGCCTGGGCCTGACGCCGGCCGATTTCAGGCGCATCGTCACGCAGCCACGCGCGCTGCTGGTGGGCGTGCTGTGTCATTTCGTGCTGCTGCCGCTGGTCTGCTTCGGCATGCTGCAGTTGGCTGGTATCGGCGGCGCCTTCGCGATCGGCTTCATGATCCTGGCTGCCTGCCCGACCGGGACCACGTCCAACCTGCTGACTTACATCGCGCGCGGCGACGTGGCGCTGGCACTCAGCTTCACCGCCGTGGCCAGCGTGCTGACCATTTTCACGCTGCCGCTCATTGTGTCCTTCACGTTGGAATACTTCGCAGGCAGCGGGCAGCGGGTGGAGGCCCCGGTTGGCGCCATGATGAAGCAGATGGTTGTGATGCTCGGCCTCCCGGTTGCCATCGGCATGCTCCTGCGCCACCTGAAGCCGGCCATGGGCCAGCGCATCGAGGGCGCCTGTACCAGGATTGCGTCGGTGCTGTTCATCCTGATCGTGGCCGCTGCCGTGGCAAAGAACTGGGCAATGTTGCGCGATAATTTCCATACCCTGGCGCCGTTTGCGGTCGCGCTCAACGTCGCCATGCTGGCCTGCGGCTTCGGTGCGGCATGGCTGGCTCGCCTGTCGCGCCAGCAATCCGTGACGCTCGGTATCGAAACCGCGATCCAGAACGGCACGCTGGCGATGGTGATCGGCAGCAGCGTCCTGAAGCAGGATGCTTATGCCATGCCGGGCGCCTTGTACGGTGTGCTGATGTACGCCAGCGGCCTGCTGTTCGCTTACGGCATGCGTGCCGCCGTCAATCGTGTTCGTGCTGGCGGACCAGCGACTGTTCCAGGCGCTGGTAGTCAGCCGTAGAACGCACTTTCGCGATGGCGTTCCAGAGCGACTCAAAGCGCTTGGGGTCCTTGTCATAGGCTTTGCGGCCCACCATCAGGTGGAAATCGAAATTAGCGAAAGGCTGTTTTGCCAGCACCACGCGGCCATGGTAGCGCGGGTCTTCTTTCAGCAGGTTTTCCGCATCGCGCCCCATCAGCACGGCGACGTCGGCACTGCCGGCAGCCAGCAGCCGCAAGCCCTCCTCCGCGGTCTTGGGCGTGTCAATCACGGTCTGGCCGCTCGCCTGCAGCATGTCCACGATGTAGTAGCCGCGCTGCGCCACCACCAGTTTGCGCGGATTTACCAGGGTCTTGCCATCCCAGCTTGCGCCGCTGTCGACGCGCAGGTACACATCGACGTGGTCACGATACATGGCGCGCTCGGGGTCCTGCGAGCCGTCGGCCTTGGTCGGCGGCCGGCTGTAGGCGCGCCGGCGCGGGTTGTCGGAAGGGCCGACCATGGCGTCGATCACGCCGGTACGAGTCTCTTCTTCACAGCGTTTCCACGGGCGGGGAACGAAGTTGACATGGTCGCCGGTGATCTTGGCTGCGCGTTTCAGCAACTCGATATTCAGGCCCGTGCCATCCGGCATGGTCCACGGCGCCTGCGGGATATCTTCGTAGCAGAAGGTCAGCGGCGCGCCCGCCGCCTGCGCCAGCGGTGCGGCCATGGTTACGGCTAAAGCAATGCTGCGCAGGGCGAACGGCATGAAGCCTCCTCTACTTTTCGTCCGATTTTACTCCTGGGATCTTGTCGAGCAGTTTGCTGGCGGCACGGACGTTGGCTTTCAGGGCGTAGTCGAGCGACGCGAGCTGTTCTTCCATCGCTTCCTGCAGCACGCTGGCCGGGTCGGCCGGACCGAGCTTGAGATAGGCGTCCGCTTCGCCATAGTCGCGGTGGATTTCCATGCCGGCCTTCTTGGCGATGTGGATCATCGTGGCGTTGGAGGACAGGCAGTGCATGTACAGGGTGTCGACGTCGTTGTTGCGGCAGGCCATGTTGGCGCGCTCGAACAGCTTGGAGCCGATGCCAAGGCCGCGCGCTGACTTGGAGACTGATACGCCGAATTCCGCCACCTGGTCCTTCTCGGTGGCCTTGTGCTTGTCTTCGTCGCGATCGTTGAAGGCCAGGTGACCGACCGCCACCAGCTTGAAGACGCGGTTGTAGACGCCGAACACCAGGTCGCGATCGAAGTCGATGCTGTTGACGTAGCGCGTGACCTGCTCGTCGTTGATGGGGGAGCCGAAGCGCAGCAGGCGGTCGCGGTGCTCCAGCGCGAGGAAGTGCTTGAGCATGCGGCGCCGGTCGCGCTCGCGCAGTTCCTTGACCGGCACGGTCGGCCGGTCCGTGCCGCCGAACAGGCCGCGCAAGGGATTGCGGAAGAAGTTAAGGCTGGTCATCGTTGCGCCCCTCCGCGCCGATCGCTGCATGTACCGCTTGCACGCGCGCCGCGCGCACCAGCTCGGGAATCTGTTGCGGCGCCGCCGCCGAGCGCTGGGCGATCTCGCCGGCGTTGACTGCGCGCGCTGCATCGAGCGCCCTGGCCAGCAGCCCGCGCTGCGGCGACGGCGAAGTCCCGCCCGCATTCGCGCATTCGGCTGCAAGCACCATCTGCATGAAGCGCGCCGGCTTGCGGAAGCCGTCGCAGCGTTCGAACAGGCTGACCAGTGCTGCGGCGTCCAGCGCCTGCGCCTGGCCCACGCTCGCGCGGTCGCGCGCGGTCATCACCGCCAGGTCGCGGCATTCGGTCGGCACTTTCAGGCGCTTGCTGGCCTGCTCGACCTGCGCCACCTCGAGCGCAAGCGTCAGCGCAGCAAAACGCACCGGCAGCTCATGGCCTTGCGCTGCGGCGCGATCGATCACAGGCGCCACAGCGTGGCCGTCATCGACTTCCGGAAGGATGTGCGACAGGGCTCCGCATTCGCGCAGCACCTGCAGCATGCGCGAAGGCTTCTGCTCCATCAGGCCGCGCGCGATCTCCTGCCACACGCGCTCGGGCACCAGTGCATCGACCTCGCCCTCTTCCACCATGCGTTTCATCAGCGCGTTGGTTTCGGGCGCCACGCGGAAGCCGGGATAGCGCGCGGCAAAGCGCGCCACGCGCAGGATGCGCACGGGGTCCTCGGCGAAGGCGTCCGACACGTGGCGGAAAATGCGGTCCCTGATGTCCCGCTGGCCGTGGTAGGGATCGACCAGCACGCCATCGTCGCCGCGTGCAATGGCGTTGATGGTCAGGTCGCGACGCACCAGGTCTTCTTCCAGCGTCACGTCGCTGGAAGTGTGGAAAACGAAGCCCTTGTAGCCGGGCGCCGTTTTGCGCTCGGTGCGCGCCAGCGCATATTCCTCCTGCGTTTCGGGGTGCAGGAATACCGGGAAATCCTTGCCTACGGGACGGAAGCCGGCCTTCACCATGTCTTCCGGAGTAGCGCCAACCACCACGTGGTCATGGTCCTTGACAGGCAAGCCAAGCAATTCATCGCGCACCGCGCCGCCGACCACGTAACTCTTCATCGCCATCAATCGTCCGGCATCTCCGCGTCATGCAATGGCGCGGTTTCGGTTTCAGCCAGGGCGCCGGCGATCCAGGCGTCGACGGCAGGATGGTTGCGCATGCGCTCGCAGTAGGCGGCCAGCGCCGGCGGCAGCGCCACGCCATAGGTCTTGAAGCGGCACACGACCGGCGCGAAGAAGGCGTCGGCAATCGAGAACTCGCCGAACAGGAATTCGTTGTGGCCGAAGCGGCTCAGGCATTCTTCCCACATCTCGCTGATGCGGCCAATGTCGGCCTGGGTGGCCGGGGTGCGTCCCTTGCCCGGGTAGCTGCCCTTGATGTTCATCGACATCGTGGTGCGCAGGCTGCCGAAGGAGCTGTGCATCTCGGCGCAGACCGAGCGCGCCAGGGCACGGGCGGCCACGTCGCGCGGCCACATGGGCTTGTCGGGGAATTGCTCGGCCAGGTATTCGCAGATCGCCAGGCTGTCCCAGATCGCCATGTCGCCGGCCAGCAGCACCGGCACGCGGCCACTGGCGCTGTACCTGGCGATATTGTTGGATGTGTCGGGCTGGTCGAGCAGCACGCGCACTTCGGTGAACGGGATATTGAAGGCTTTCATCGCAACCCACGGGCGCATCGACCAGGAGGAATAGTTCTTGTTGCCGATGACCAGGGTCAGGCCGGGTTCGCGCGCCGCGGCCAGGGTTTCGGCAAGTTTCGGGTCGAGTTCTGTGGTCTGCATGGTTCCTCTGCTCTGGTTTAACGGCCGCCGTAGGCGGCTTCCTGTTGTTCCTGCTCGGTGTAACCCTTTGGCGTGACGGTGCTGCCCAGGCGCGCCTTCAGCGATTGCGGGCGGCCGTCGAACAGCGCCGCATAGTACGTGGCGTTGACCATCACATTTTTCACGTAGCCGCGCGTTTCCGAGAACGGGATCGATTCAATGAAAATGGTGCTGTCCATCGGCTTGGCCAGCTGCGTGCGCCAGGAGCGCAGGCGTCCCGGCCCGGCGTTATAGGCGGCGGTAGCCAGCACCTGCGAGCCATCCATGCTGCCAAGGACCATGTTCAGGTAGTTCGCGCCCAGCAGGATATTGGTCTTCACGTCGGTCAGCATGCCCTGCACGAAATCGGTCAGCCCGATCTTGCGCGCCACCCAGCGGCCGGTCGACGGCATCACCTGCATCAGGCCCGAGGCGCCGACCGAGGATTGCGCATCCATCACGAAGCGCGATTCCTGGCGGATCAGGCCATATACCCAGGCGCGGTCCAGGCCCAGGGTGCTGGTGGTCGGCTGCATGATGTCGTCATGCGGAACCGGATAGCGGTGCGTGTAGTCGGCCTGCACGCGGGTCTTTTCGGAGGTGTACACCATGCGGTCCAGCACATGCTTTTCGCGCGCGAATTCGGCAGCGGCGATCAGCTCGCGCTCGTTCAGGCGGCGCGTCTCCCAGTTCCACTCGCGCGTGCCTTCGAAGCGCAGGCGCATTTCGAAGAACTTGAGCGCGCGCTGCAGGCCCGGGTTGGCGGCGATGGCGGCCATTTCGGCCGGCGTCGGGGCCGCGCCCGGCGGCGGGATGGTGACCAGCTGGCCCAGCTCTTCCCCGGCCAGGATGCCGTAGTAGCTGGACTGGTCGGCGATGCTGCGGTAGGCCGCCAGCACTTCCGGCGTGTTGCTGCCTGCTTCGGCGGCAAGGGCGCGCGCGTTCCAGTAGATCCAGGTCGGGTCCTTGCGCAGTTGCGGCGGCATGGCGGCGATGGTGGCCTTCACCGTTTTCCAGTCGCGCTCACGCAGGGCGATGCGGGTCTTCCATTGCATCTGGTCCAGCGACAGCGGGGCGCCGGCCGACTTGGCCCAGTAGCCAGCCGTGTCGGGCGAGAACGAGTAGGACGATACCAGCGCCAGGTTGGCCCAGCCGATCGCGCGCTCCTGCGGTGTCAGGTGCGGCGAGTTCTTTTCCAGCGCCATGCGCGCCAGGTTCATGCTGGTGCGGGCGCCGCGGCCCACTGCGACCAGGAAGGTTTCGTGGTCGGCACGTGTGCTGCCGGCGCCTTTGGCCAACGCCAGCGTCGGCAGGTCGACTGCCTGGCCCATCTTCTTGTCGGAGCCGTTCAGCAGGATCACGGTGCGCTTGGCAGGGCCCGTGGCATTGGTTTCGCCGGCCAGGCGCACCTGCCCCCACAAGTCATCCTCGGTGAATTGTCCGGTCTGCGCCAGCGCTGCGATCAGCGCACCGCATCCTTCGCCGTAGTAAGGCGGATAGACCAGCAGCGCGCGCGCATCGGCGGCGACGTTCTGGCCTTTGGAAAGGCGCGACAGCAGGTTGTAGCATTTGACCTGGGTGTCGTCCTGCAGCACGAACTGCGGGAACTGTTCGTCAAAAGTGGCCCACTCGCGCTTGCGGCCCAGTTCCAGCAGCCAGTCGTTGCGCATGCGGTCTGCGATCGCGCTGCCCTGGTATTTGCTCAGGAAGGCGCGCACTTCCGGATCGGTCGCTTCCTTGAAGCGGGCCTTCAGGCGGTAATAATCGACGTAGGAAGGAATCGAATAATCGGCAAGACGTGCGGCGTAAAACTCCGCCTTGGCGGCGTCGTCGCGCCGTACCGAATCACGCAGCAGGAGGAAGGCATCGTCTTCCTTGCGGCTGTCGCTTGCGTTATCCTGCGCCAAGGCCAGTGGCGAGGCGGCGCATGCTGCGACCATCAGTGCGCCGGCTATCCATTTCGAGGTGGAAATCAATGTACGACTCTCAAGGTAATTCACGATATGACCAGCCCAACTAGGATACCACGCAACCCCGACGGCCAGCCAGCATCCGGCAAGGCGGACCTGCGCAAGAAGATGCTGGCGGCACGCCGTGCGCTGGCGCCGGAAATGCGTGCGCAATGGGACAAGGAAATTGGTGCGAAGGTGGTCCAGTGGTGGCGTGAATCCGGTGTGGGATCGGTGGGCGTGTACTGGCCCTTGCGCGACGAGCCAAACTTGCATGCCTGTTATGCGGAGCTGGCGCAACTGGGCGTGAAACTGCTGCTGCCGGTGGTGCTGGAAAAGCATGCCCCGCTGGCATTCGCCGAGTGGACCATTGGCGAACCGATGGTGAAGGACCCGATGGGAGTGGCCGTGCCGGCCAAGCTGCGCCTGGTGGAAGAGTATCCGCCGGCTTTACTGGTGCCTTGCCTGGGCTATAACGCACAAGGCTACCGCCTGGGGTATGGCGGCGGTTTCTACGACCGCACGCTGGCGCGCGAACCGCGCCCGGCTACTGTGGGGGTGGCCTATCGCTGCCTCGCCGCCGAATTCGGCAGCGACGGACACGATGTGGCGCTGGACCGCATCATTACCGAAGACTAGAACCGGAAGACCTGTGCCTGACCCACAGGGTCAGGCACCCGGCCTGCGACGGCTGCGGGCCAAGTGTCGGACCCTGTGGGTCTGACACTGGTTTACCGGTTTCAGACCAGCCGGTTCCATAGTGCCGTCGTGGCGACGGCCTGGTTCATCGAATAGAAATGCAGGCCCGGCGCACCGCCAGCCAGCAGTCTTTCGCACAGCGCGCTGACCACGTCCAGGCCAAACGCCTTGATCGAAGCCGAATCGTCGCCGAACGATGCCAGCTTCAAGCGCACCCAGCGCGGAATCTCCGCACCGCACATATCCGAGAAGCGCATCAGCTGCGTGTAATTCGTGATCGGCATGATGCCGGCCACGATAGGCACGTTCACGCCCGCCTTCTGCGCCGCGTCGACGAAATGGAAGTATGCATCGGCGTTATAGAAGTACTGGGTGATCGCGGCATTGGCACCGGCATTCACCTTGCGCACGAAGGCCTGCATATCGTCCTGCGGCGAGCGTGCCTGCGGGTGAACTTCCGGGTAGGCCGCCACTTCGATATGGAACCAGTCGCCCGTTTCGGCGCGCACGAATTCCACCAGCTCATTGGCGTAGCGGAACTCGCCCGCCATGCCGTAGCCGGAAGGCAGGTCGCCGCGCAGCGCCACCAGGCGCTTGATGCCGTGCGCTTTGTACTGCTGCAGGATGGCGCGGATCGATTCGCGCGTGCCGCCGATGCAGGACAAGTGCGGCGCAGCGTCTTCGCCGGCCGCCATGATCTCGAGCACGGTATCCAGGGTGCCTTGCTGGGTCGAGCCGCCGGCGCCGAAGGTCACGGAAAAATACTTGGGATGCAGCTCGGACAGTTTGGCGCGCACGAGGCGCAGCTTCTCCGTCCCTTCCGCCGTTTTCGGCGGGAAGAATTCGATACTGAAATTATGGTTAGCCATCATTGTCTTTCAACAGGAGGGTAGACAAGGCCCAGGAAATCACGCTGTACAGGAGCGCTGCGAGGACGGCATAGCCAAAGCTGTCGACGTGGAAGCCGTCCACCACTTTCGCCACCAGCCAGAACATGAAGCCGTTGATGACGAAGATGAACAGGCCGAGCGACAGCACCGTGACGGGCAATGTCAGCAACAGCAGCAGCGGGCGCACCAGGGTGTTGACCAGGCCAAGCAGGAGGGCAGCAACCAAAGCGGCGCCAATGCTTGTGACACTGACGGAATGCATGAGGTAAGGCACCGCGAACAGCGCGGCGGCATTGATTATCCAGGTGAGAACCAAACGCATGATTTCATCTCGCTTCTTTAGAACCGGTAAACCGGTGTCCGCCCCGCAGGGTCAGACACCTGATACGCGGCAGTCGCCTGATTTGCAGTAGAGGACGGGAGCTGGACCTAGGGTCAGTTCCCGCCGCTTTACCGGTTTTAGTAGCGGTAGTGTTCAGGCTTGTAAGGGCCTTCGATCTTGACGTTGATATACGCTGCCTGCTCTTCGGTCAGGGTGGTCAGCTGCGCGTTCAGCTTCTTCAGCTGCAGGCGCGCGACCTTCTCGTCCAGGTGCTTCGGCAGGGTGTACACGCCGACCGGGTAAGCCTTGGTGTTGGCGAACAGCTCGATCTGGGCGATGGTCTGGTTGGCGAACGAGGACGACATCACGTACGAAGGGTGGCCGGTGCCGCAGCCCAGGTTCACCAGGCGGCCTTCCGCCAGCAGGATGATGCGCTTGCCGTCAGGGAAGATCACGTGGTCCACCTGCGGCTTGATGTTCTCCCACTGGTACTTCTTCAGCGAGGCGACATCGATCTCGTTGTCGAAGTGGCCGATGTTGCAGACGATGGCCTGGTCCTTCATCTTCAGCATGTGCTGCTCGGTCAGGATGTGGTAGTTGCCGGTGCAGGTCACGAAGATATCGCCGTGTTCAGCGGCGTAATCCATGGTCACCACGCGGTAGCCTTCCATTGCGGCCTGCAGGGCGCAGATCGGGTCGATCTCGGTCACCCACACTTGCGCCGACAGCGCGCGCATGGCTTGCGCCGAGCCCTTGCCCACGTCGCCGTAGCCGGCGATGACGGCGATCTTGCCGGCCACCATCACGTCGGTGGCGCGCTTGATGCCGTCCACCAGGGATTCGCGGCAGCCGTACAGGTTGTCGAACTTGGACTTGGTGACGGAGTCGTTCACGTTGATGGCCGGGAAGGCCAGCTTGCCTTCCTTGTGCATCTGGTACAGGCGATGCACGCCGGTGGTGGTTTCTTCGGTCACGCCGAGGATGTGCGGCAGGCGCTTGGAGTACCAGGTCGCGTCCTTGGCCAGGTGGGCCTTGATGGAGTTGAACAGGCAGATTTCTTCTTCCGAGCCTGGGTTGTTCAGTACGGAGATGTCTTTTTCAGCGCGCGCGCCCAGGTGCAGCAGCAGGGTTGCGTCGCCGCCGTCGTCCAGGATCATGTTGGAGTACACGCCTTCACCTGGCCATTCGAAGATGCGGTGGGTGTAGTCCCAGTAGTCGGCCAGGGTTTCGCCTTTGACTGCGAAGACCGGGGTGCCTGCCGATGCGATGGCGGCGGCGGCGTGGTCCTGGGTCGAGTAGATGTTGCAGGAGGCCCAGCGTACTTGCGCGCCCAGTGCTTCAAGGGTGCGGATCAGCACTGCGGTCTGGATGGTCATGTGCAGCGAGCCGGTGATGCGCGCGCCTTTCAGCGGCTGCGCAGCGGCGAATTCCTCGCGGATTGCCATCAGGCCTGGCATTTCCGTTTCGGCGATCTTGATCTCTTTTTCGCCCCAAGCGGCCAGGCCGATGTCAGCGATGATGTAGTCTTGGGAGTCTTTGAGTACGGCGTTCATCACGCCCTCCTTTCAGTGTGTTGAAAAAAGTAACGTGAGCGCGGTGTTGATGTTCCGAGCCTGGCCAGGCTTGCTGGTCGCAGCGCTCCTCGGAGGGGGTAGATTGTAACACTGTGCGAGCCCGAACCGGTAAACCGGTGTCTGACCCAAGGGGTCAGACACCTGATACGCGGCGGTCGCTGGCCGGGGTGTCTGACCCTGCGGGTCAGACGGGACGGCCATCCGGCCGGTTTGCCGGTTTAGAGGCCCGCAGCGGCGCGCAGGATCGCGGCCTTGTCGGTGCGCTCCCAGCTGAACTCCGGCTCTTCGCGGCCGAAGTGTCCGTAAGCGGCGGTCTTGGTGTAGATCGGGCGCAGCAGGTCCAGCATCTGCACGATGCCTTTCGGGCGCAGGTCGAAGTGTTCCTGCACCAGTTGTGCGATCTTCTCGTCGGAGATCACGCCGGTGCCTTCGGTGTACACGGTGATGTTGATCGGGCGTGCCACGCCGATCGCGTACGACACCTGCACCTGGCACTGGCGCGCCAGGCCCGCGGCCACCACGTTCTTGGCTACGTAACGCGCAGCGTAGGCTGCGGAACGGTCGACTTTCGATGGGTCCTTGCCGGAGAACGCGCCGCCGCCGTGCGGGGCTGCGCCGCCGTAGGTGTCGACGATGATCTTGCGGCCGGTCAGGCCGCAGTCGCCCTGCGGGCCGCCGATGACGAAACGGCCGGTCGGGTTGACCAGGAACTTGGTGTCCTTGATCCATTCGGTCGGCAGCACCGGGCGGATGATCTCTTCGATCACCGCTTCTTCGATCTGCTTGTGGCTCAGTTCAGGCGCGTGCTGGGTCGACAGCACGACGGTATCCACGGAGACCGGGCGGCCGTCGACGTAGCGCAGGGTGACCTGCGATTTCGCATCAGGACGCAGCCATGGCAGGCGGCCGTCCTTGCGCAGCTGCGATTGGCGCTCGACCAGGCGGTGCGAGTAGTAGATCGGCGCTGGCATCAGTTCCGGGGTTTCATCGCAGGCGTAGCCGAACATCAGGCCCTGGTCGCCGGCGCCCTGGTCCAGGTCGATGCCTGCACCTTCATCGACGCCCTGGGCGATGTCGGGCGATTGCTTGTCGTAAGCAACCAGCACGGCGCAGCCCTTGTAGTCGATACCGTATTCGGTGTTGTCGTAGCCGATGCGCTTGATGGTATCGCGGGCTACTTGAATATAATCCACGTTGGCGTGGGTGGTGATTTCACCTGCCAGCACCACCAGGCCGGTATTGCACAGGGTTTCCGCGGCAACGCGGGCACGTGGGTCCTGGGTCAGGATGGCATCCAGAATCGCGTCGGAAATCTGGTCGGCTACCTTGTCCGGGTGGCCTTCAGAGACGGATTCAGAGGTAAACAGGAAATCGTTGGACATCGCAAGCTCCTAGCTTTGGTTCTAAATAACATTGTCGCAAAACCAATAAAGCTTGCGACGCTTTAGCGAAGTTTGTATCCCGCCTCGCAAGTTGTCTGTTAACTCAGCGGCTACTGCAACGTGGTATTTTACGCTTCTTAAAAAATTTTTGTGCAGAGCAACGTAAAAATGCTCTTATAAATTAAGAAATGCTGTTAAGAATATTTCGCTTCTTCTCCATCTTCCCCCTGCCAATCCTGCATGCCCTGGGCGTGGGTCTCGGCTGGCTGGTCTACCTGCTCTCCCCTTCCTACCGGCGCCGCATGCGCGCCAATATGAAACAGGCCGGGTTCGGCGAACACCTGGGCAGCGCCGTGGGGGAAGCGGGCAAGGCCATTGCCGAACTGCCGTTCATCTGGTGCGCCGACCCGCAGCGCGTGACCGACCGCGCCACCGTCGAAAACTGGGGCCTGGTGCAGCAATACCTCGATGCCGGCAAGGGCATTGTCTTCCTGACCCCGCACCTGGGCTGTTTTGAGATCACCGCGCAGGAAATCGCCCACCGCACCGAGCTGATGGTGATGTACCGTCCGCCCCGCAAGGAAGCGATGAAGCCGCTGATCGAGGGCGCCCGCGCCCGCAAGAACCTGTTGCTGGCGCCTGCGAACATGGGCGGCGTGCGCATGCTGGCCAAGTTCCTGAAGAAAGGCCAGCCGATCGGCCTGCTGCCCGACCAGGTGCCGCAGGAAGGCGAAGGCGTGTGGGCCGATTTCTTCGGCCGCACTGCCTACACCATGACCTTGCCGGCCAAGATGGCGCAGCTGGGCGATGCCGTGATCCTGATCGTCTACGCCGAACGCCTGCCGGGCGGCAAGGGCTACGTGGTGCGTTTCGTGCCGTTCGAGGGCTCGCTGGAAGGCGATTCCGCCGCCCAGGCGCGCGCCATCAACGCTGAAATGGAGAAGCTGATCGCGCGTTGTCCGGCCCAGTACTACTGGAGCTATAACCGCTACAAAGTGCCGGCCGGCGTGACCGGTCCGGGCGCCGCGGCGCAGGAGGCATCGGCATGAGGCTCCTGCTGGGGATGATGTGGTTGCTGCACTGGTTGCCGCTGCCGGTGCTGGGCCGCATCGGCAAGGCCGTTGGCAACCTGCTGTTTATCGTGATGGGACCACGCCGCGAGATCGCGCTGACCAACCTGCGCCTGACCATGCCGGAATTGACGGAGGAACAGCGGCGTGGCATCGCGCGCCAGCACTTCCAGGCCTATTCGCGCAGCGTGCTGGAACGCTCGATCCTGTGGTGGGCCTCCGAACAGCGCCTGCGCAGGCTGATCAAGGTGGAAACCAGCGACGGCATGGCGCCCGGCAAGGTTCCGGTTGCCGAGATGACGGAAAAGCCGACCATCCTGCTCTGCCCGCATTTCGTTTGCCTGGACGTGGGCGGCGCCTCGATCGCCATGGAAGCGTCGGCATCGTCGATGTACGTCGCGCAAAAAAACAAGGTCTTCGATGAAGTGTTGCGCGCCGGCCGCGCGCGTTTCAAGCCGGTCAGGCTGTTCACGCGCCAGGACGGCATCAAGCCCATCCTGCGCGCGCTGAAGGAAAAGCTGCCTTACTTCATGCTGCCGGACATGGACTTTGGCGACAAGGATGCGGAATTCGTGCCCTTCTTCGGCGTACCCGCCGCGACCTTGACCGCTACTGCGCGCATCGCCGCGGCAACCGGCGGCCAGGTGATGCCGGTGATCGCCACTTTCCTGCCCAATTACGAAGGCTACCGTGTGAAGTTCTATCCGGTGTGGGAGAATTACCCAGGGCCCGACATGGTCGCGGCAACGCGCCGCATGAATGAATTTATCGAAGAACGCGTCAAGGAAGCGCCGGCCGAATACTTCTGGACCCACAAGCGTTTCAAGACCCGCCCGGATGGCCAGCCTTCTTTCTATTCAAAGAAAAAATGAAACTCAAATTCACCAAGATGCACGGCGCAGGCAATGACTTCGTGGTCATCGACGCCATTAACCAGAAAATCGATTTCAGCCCCGCCCAGTGGCAAGCACTGGCCGACCGCCGGTTCGGCGTCGGTGCGGACCAGATGCTGGTGGTGGAAAAGTCGAGCGTGCCGGGTTGCGATTTCCGCTACCGCATCTTCAACAATGACGGCGGCGAGGTGGAACAGTGCGGCAATGGTTCGCGCGCCTTCGTCAAGTTCGTGGTCGAAAAAGGCCTGACCGCGGCACGCAAGATCAGGGTGGAAACGCTGGCCGGCATCATCGAACCGCGCCTGGAGGATGACGGCAGCATCACGGTTGACATGGGCGCCCCTGTGCTCGATCCGGCCCAAGTGCCGTTCGATGCGGAGGGCTTGCAGGGCCAGCCGGAAGGCCGCGAAACCCTGTGGCCGCTGGTGCTCGAACTGGGCGGCCAGCGCGAAGCGGTGCAGGTGTCGGTGGTGTCGATGGGGAACCCGCACGCGGTGCAGGTGGTGGCTGACGTCGACAGCGCGCCGGTGGAGCTGGTGGGGCCGCTGATCGAGCACCATCTGCGCTTCCCCAAGCGGGTGAATGCCGGCTTCATGCAGCTGGTGAACCGCCAACACGTCAAGCTGCGCGTATTCGAGCGCGGCGCCGGCGAGACGCTGGCTTGCGGCACCGGCGCTTGCGCGGCGGTGGTGGCAGGCATTCGTCGCGGCTTGCTCGATTCGCCGGTGCGGGTTGACGCACGCGGCGGGCAATTGTCGATTGCGTGGGCGGGCGAGGGCCAGCCAGTTTACCTGACCGGGCCGGCCGTGACCGTCTTCGAAGGCGAGATCACGATCTGAAACCGGTAAACCTGGGTCAGACCCTGGGGTCTGACCCAGGTTTACCGGTTCTCAAGCAGCCGCCATCATGTCGGCGCCCAACCAGCTCTTGAGCCGGTACAGCCGCTGCCGGTAATTTCCTTCCATATCCGCATCCACCTGCTCGAACAGGCGCACGATGCGGTCCAGCTTCTGCCGCTCCGCCGCGGTGCGCACCAGCACCAGGCGGCGCTTGCTGCGGCCATAACTGGCGCGAATATCGACCACCAGGCAATGCCCCTGGTCGGCCGCCTTCACGTCCAATAGCAAAGCTTCGGCGCGCGTCAGGCGGAACAGGGCCGCCAGCTCGATGCGCGCCGCCAGCAATGGCTGGCTGCTAAGGATTTCACGCGTCAGCAACGGCAACAGCGGATCGGCCCAGCCTGCCGGCGGTGGCGGCGGCGCGATCCGGTCCAGTGCCTGCTGCGCCTCGGCGCTGCCCTGGGCTGCCGCCTTTTGCAGCCAGAACACGGCCCGCACATCATTGTCCTCGGCGCCACGGCGCGCGCGCCAGGCATGGATGCCGCATTCCAGCTGCGCCCCGCTATGCCCCATGTCCGCCGCCCGTTCCAGGCAGGCCTGCGCCTCGCTCGCGCTGCGCTGGGAGAACTCGGGGCGGATATAGATGCGCGACATGGCAAACCAGGCATCGGCCAGCCCTTGCTCGCCGGCCTGGGCCAGCCAGCGCAGGGCGCGCTTGAAGTTGACTGTGCCGCTGCTGGACTCGACCCGGTCGCCCTCGCTGTTCATGCGGGCCAGGTGCAGGCCCAACGCCAACTGGGCATCGCGGTCGCCGCCCTGGGCTGCCATGGTACGCAAGCGCAGCAGCTCGTCCTGGTCGGCATCCGGCTCGGCCTCCAGCGCGCGCCAGGCATCCGGCACACTGGACGGCACCTCGCGGCCCGGCACCGCGCGCGGCATCGCTGGCGCGGCGGCCTGGCGCGGCTGGCCCGTCGCGGCTGGCGGCGATGGATCGACGCGTCGCAGTTGCGCCAGCACGCGCACCGCCGCCGGGATACCTTCCTGCGCGGCGCGCACGAACCACTGCAATGCCTGGGCCCGCGCAGGCTGCGCGACTTCGAAGGGGATGTTGGCGCCAATCAGTTGCCAGGCTTCCTCCACGCCCTGGGTCGCGGCGCGGCATAGCCAATGCAAGGCTGTCGGCATGTTCCGTGGCAGGCTGGCCCCGCCAAAAAGGTAGAGCTTGCCCAGCGCTAACTGGGCTGCGGCGTCTCCTGACCGCGCTCCCCTGATAATCACCAGCTCGTCTCGATTTGCCATCGATGTATCCGGTTCCAAGGAATAAGCTGCATGTCCAGTGTAGCCGCACCACTATGCGCTGGCGCATGACTCCCGGACTTTTTGATATGTGACAAATGTGACAGCCCTAGCTTTCGGCTTCCTTACAGCTCTTTCACTAAATGAACAGGCTGGCAAGCGTTTCAAAAATACAACAGCACTGGACGGTTTTGACCCTTTTTCGTGCAGGTAGATGACCAATCGGCCCGAATACGGCGCTGTCTGCACTTATCGTATAAGCATCCCTGTACCCGGTTTGACTCATAAAAAGGAAGAACACATGAAGAAATCGTTATTGGCCCTGGCCTTGATGGGCGCCTTCAGCAGTGCCGCCTTTGCCCAATCCTCGGTCACAATTTATGGCACGCTGGATGCCGGCATTACCAAGACGACCCATACAGCCAATTCCGCCGTCCAGGAAGCCAAGCGCGACAACAACAAGCTGGGCTTCCGCGGGGTGGAAGACCTGGGCAGCGGCCTGAAGGCGCTGTTCCAGCTGGAGATCCGCTTCGAGCCCGATACCGGCACCATTGAAGGCGTGACCCGTCCGCTGTTCCAGGGCCAGAGCCGGGTCGGCCTGCAAGGCGGCTTCGGTACCATTCGCGCCGGCCGCGCACTGACTTCCCTGCAGGAAACCACGACCCAGTTCGAGCCATGGTCCGGCATGCCGAACCCCGCCGGCTTTCAGACCGACATCATGGTGGCGGGCTACCGCACCGCCCTGTCGGGCAGCGGCTCCGATCCTCTGGGCATTGCCGGCAATTCCGGCAACCGCTTCTCCAACGCCATCTGGTACAACACGCCGGTGTGGAATGGCTTCCAGCTCAATGTGAACATCGGCAGCAAGGAAAACAATGGCCTGACGACTCCGATCGTCGGCCGCGGCACCGCGGCGGCGCCGCAGTATCCGGTGGGCTCGCTGGCCGGCGCCTATCCGTATTCGGTCAGCGCTACGTACATGGCGCCGGGCACGATGCCGCAGTGGGCGATCTACGCCGGTACCGAACGCAATGCCACCGAGGTCAAATGGCATTCGATCGGCGCTTATTACCGCCCGATTCCTGACCTGAAGCTGATGGCCAACTACGGTAAACAGGACCTGGGCCATATCCTGGCCAGCAATGACGGCATCACTTCCTGGATGCTGGGTGCGAACTACACTGTCGGGCCGGGCAAGTTCCTGATCGGCTACGGCCAGAAGGACCCGGATGGGCAGTTGAAGACCAAGCAGTTCTCGGTCGGCTATGAATACAGCCTGTCGCCGCGTACCTATCTGTACCTGGACCTGTCGCAGAAGAAGCTGCCGCTCACTGCGACGGCGACTTCGGATACTAACCAGAATCATTACGCGCTGGGTATTCATCACAACTTCTAAAACCGGTAAACCTGGGTCAGACCCAAGGGGCTGACCCAGTCTGCTCTTCCGCCGCGGGTTAAGTGTCAGACCCTTGGGTCTGACACTGGTTTACCGGTTTGGATCGGTTAAAATGTCCACGCCTGCAACATTCGATGTGACATCAACAATGACCGACACCCTGGATTCCGCAATCGTCGCGCAGTACCTGGCCGACAATCCCCACTTCTTCGAAGAACACGCCAATCTGCTCGGCGACGTCAGGCTGTCCAGCCCACTGACCGGGCGTGCGGTCTCGCTGCAGGAACGCCAGATGGAAGTCATGCGCGACAAATACAAGGCTCTGGAATTGCGCATGGCAGAACTGACCCGCCACGCGGAGGCCAATGCCGCCATTGCCAACCGCTTCCACAGCTGGAACCAGGCCATCCTGCAAACCCGCGACGATGCCGAAGTGCCGCGCGCCATCGTGCAAGGCCTGGTCGACAGCTTCCAGGTGCCGGCCGCGACCCTGCGCCTGTTCAACGTGAGCGACGAATTCGCCGGCGCATGGTTTGCCAGCGGCGTCTCCGAGGATGCCCGCCTGTTCGCCAACAGCCTGTTGACGCCTTACTGCGGCAGCAACAACGATTTCGAAGCGGTGCGCTGGCTGGACGATGCGGAGCGCATCAAGTCAACGGTCATCCTGCCGCTGCGCAAGCCCGGCGCCAAAGGCCCGGCCTTCGGCCTGCTGATCATGGGCTCGCCGGACCCGGAACGCTTCACGTCCCTGATGGCGACCGATTTCCTGGTCCACATCGGCGAAACAGCCAGCGTTGCCCTGGCGCCCCTGCTGGCCTAGCATCAAGGCCGACCCTTCCATGAGCGGCGCCGGCAAGCTCGAACAGGCCGACGCCTACCTGGCCCACCTGGCCGCCCAGCGCAAGCTGTCCGCGCACACGGTCGCTGCTTACGGGCGCGACCTGCGCGAGCTGGCCGCGCTGTCCGACGGCAAAGCCTGGGACGCCCTCAGCCACTTCGATATCCGCCGCTACGCGGCCCAGCTGCATAGCCGCGGCCTGGATGCGCGCAGCATCGCGCGCAAGCTGTCCGGCTGGCGCGGCTTCTTTGCCTGGCTGGGCCAGCACAGCGCGCTGGCCGCCAATCCGGTGGAAGGCGTGCGCGCGCCCAAGCGGGCCAAGACCTTGCCCAAGGCCCTCTCGGCCGACGATGCGGTGCAGCTGGTGGCGCCTGCCATGCCGGCTGCCGATGCTGGCGAGCCGGCCCGCCTGTGCGACCGCGCCATGTTCGAACTGCTGTATTCGAGCGGCCTGCGGGTGTCCGAACTGGCCAGCCTGGACCGCGAATTCCGCAAGGCCGGCGATGGCCAGCCCGCATCGCTGGGCTGGCTGGAACTGGGCAACGCGGAAGTCGTGGTGACCGGCAAGGGCAACAAGATGCGCCGCGTGCCAGTCGGCAGCGCCGCCCTCGATGCCCTGCAACGCTGGCTGGCGGTGCGCCCGGCGCCGGCCGATGGCAGCAATGCCCTGTTCGTCAACGAGCGCGGCAAGCGCGTCACGCCGCGCGTGGTGCAGCTGCGGCTGAAGGCCCACGGCATCCGGGCCGGTGCGCCGGTCGCGGTGCATCCGCACATGCTGCGTCATTCGTTTGCCTCGCACGTGCTGCAATCCTCGGGCGACCTGCGCGCCGTGCAGGACATGCTGGGCCACGCCAGCATCACTTCGACCCAGGTGTATACCGCCCTTGATTTCCAGCACCTGGCGCTGGTCTATGACAAGGCCCATCCAAGGGCTAAAATTAAATAGCCGGGAACTTGATCCCGCTCAAGTTTGCCCATTTGCCAGCATTTCCAGAATTCCGGCATAATCGACCGATTCCAAATGCTTCTCGTACGACTATGGCAATGATTCCCACCACTATCCTGACCGGCTTTCTTGGCGCCGGCAAAACCACGCTGCTGAACCGCATCCTGCGTGAAGAGCATGGCATGAAGATCGCCGTGATCGAAAACGAGTTTGGCCAGGAAAATATCGACAACGAAATCCTGGTGCAGGAATCGCGCGAGCAAATCGTGGAAATGAATAACGGCTGCATCTGCTGCACCGTGCGCGGCGACCTGATCGTCGGCCTGAGCGATTTGGCCAAGCGCCGCGCCGCCGGCGAAATCGAGTTCGACCGCGTCGTGATTGAAACCACCGGCCTGGCCAATCCCGGCCCGGTGGCCCAGACTTTCTTCATCGACGAGGAAGTAGGCGCTAACTACCTGCTCGACGCCGTGGTCACGGTGGTCGATGCGCGCCACGCCATGCAGCAGCTGGACGAGCACGAAGAAGCGCAGCGCCAGGTCGGCTTTGCCGACAAGATCCTGCTGTCCAAGACCGACCTGGTGGATGCCGCCGCCGTCGATGCACTGACTGCCCGCCTGAAGCGCATCAACCCGCGCGCGCCGATCAGCCGTTCCGATTTCGGCAAGGCGCCGCTGACCGAGGTGCTCGACCTGCGCGGCTTCAACCTGAATGAAAAGCTGGAAATCGATCCCGACTTCCTGGCCGAGGACCTTCACGATGGAAGCGAGCACGACCACGAACATGGCCATGTGCACGACGAGCACTGCGGCCATCACGATCATCACCACGCCCATCATACCGACGATATCGCGGCCTTCGTCTTCAAGAGCGAACGCCCGTTCGACCCGGCCAAGCTGGACGAATTCCTGGGCGGTCTCGTTGATGTGTACGGTCCTCGCATGTTGCGTTACAAAGGCGTATTGTTGATGCAGGGCGCAGAGAGGAAAGTAGTGTTCCAGGGCGTGCACCAGTTGATGGGCAGCGACCTGGGTGCAAAATGGGGTGAAAACGAGACACGGGCAAGCAAAATGGTGTTTATTGGCAAAAATCTCCCAAAAGACATCTTTATTACTGGCCTTGAACAATGTTTGGTATAAACTAAGGCGTTTTTTTTGACGCCACCCAAGCAGAAATTTGAAAACTCTGTCGTATCGAAGGTAAGCGAAGTCATGACAAAAGCAAATAAATCGACCCCCGCCGCAGAAGTCCTGCTCACCGAGGAAGAAATTCTGAAGATGAGCGACAAGGAC
This sequence comes from Pseudoduganella sp. R-34, assembly GCF_049904655.1. Lineage (NCBI taxonomy): Bacteria > Pseudomonadati > Pseudomonadota > Betaproteobacteria > Burkholderiales > Oxalobacteraceae > Pseudoduganella > Pseudoduganella sp. R-34. Next base: position 686,835 of record NZ_CP184572.1, on the reverse strand, counting down.
TATATGAATCCGGCCCAGATGGCGTTTTTCAAGAACAAGCTGCAGAACCTTGAAAAAGAATTGCTGAAGAACGCTGGCGAAACCACCGAACACCTGCGCGAAACCGTGCTGGTGCCGGACCCCGCCGACCGCGCCACCATCGAAGAAGAGCACGCATTGGAACTGCGTACCCGTGACCGTGAGCGCAAGCTGCTGAAGAAAGTGCAGCAATCGATCGCGGCAATCGACAATAACGACTATGGTTATTGCGAGGAGACCGGCGAACCGATCGGCATTCCACGCCTGATCGCACGTCCAACGGCTACCCTGTCGCTGGAAGCACAGCAGCGCCGTGAGCTGAAACAGAAGCTGTACGGCGACTGAACTGCCACAAATCGAGAAAAAGCACGCTTAGGCGTGCTTTTTTCTTTTCTTTACACGTACGGTACGCCCTTATAATTTTCCGTTGGGCTACACTAGTGATCCTATGGGACTGTTCTCCATTTTCAAAAAAGGCAAGGTTGACGAACGCGCCGTCGAAACAGACGATGCGGACGCTGCACGCCTGGCCGCGAACAGCGAACTGGAGCGTCAACGCGCGCAACAGTCGGACCTGCAACGCGAAATCGCCCGCGCCACCGCCATGAAGATCGATGCCATCGAGGCGGCGATGGCTGCGGACATCTTCAACGAACCGGAGCCGGCCTGGGCCCGCAAGCCGCGCACGCTGCAGCCAGCTGCCGCCGCTGCCGCCAATGATGGCGCCACCCTGCCCCTGCTGGACCAGTACACCACCGAACTGCTGGGCGACGAGGATATGCCGCTCGAAGCGGCGGCCGCCGAAAGCGCGCCGATCGTGGAAGAGATCGCGATCCTGTATTCCAACGGCCAGACCGAAGTGGCCGAACAGATGCTGCTGGGCAGCCTGCCCGACTCGGCGCAGGACCGCACTGTCTGGTGGATGCTGTTCGACCTCTACCAGGTACTGGGCCGCCAGGAATCGTTCGAGAACGTCTCGATCGACTACGCCAGCCAGTATGAAACCTCGCCGCCGTCCTGGGTCCCGCCCGCCAGCGCGGACAGCAAGGCCCCGGAAGTAACGCGCGGCTATTCCGGCGTGACCCCGACCCTGGGCCTGGCCGGCATCCTGAACGCTTCCGTCGCAGCCCAGCTGGAGCGGCTGGATGGCATGGACCAGAAGCAGCCGCTGCGCCTGGATTTCTCGCGCGTCAACGGCGTCGACCCGGAAGGCTGCGCCCTCCTGCTGGCGGCCCTGAAGAAGGTGCAGGCCGCTGATCGCGACCTGATCGTGGTCGGTGCCGCCGAGCTGGCGGAGCAGGTTCGCTGCATCCTGACCATCGGCAACCGCGATGGCGGAGAAGCGCCGTGGCTGCTCTACCTTGAACTGCTGCGCCTGCTGAACCAGGAAAAGGAATTCGAAGAAGCCTCGATGGATTACTGCGTCACCTTCGAGGTATCGCCACCGCCTTTCGTCGCGCCAAAGAAGGTTGCCAACGCACCACGCCAGGCCACGGCGGCCGCTTCCGACCGCTTCATGCTGCCGGCCGTGATCGAAGGCGACATCGGCACCCTGCTGACGGCCATCGACGCCTATGCCAGCGAAAACCAGGTGGTGGTCTTTGACTGCGGCCGCCTGGCGCGCATGGAATTCGGCGCCGCCAGCGCCCTGCAAAGCAAGGTGGCGGAACTGGCAGGCGCCAGCCGCCGGGTCGAGTTCCGCGACCTGAACCATCTGGTGGCAGCACTGATGCGCCTGCTGGGTTATGCTGATATAGCGCGGCTCTTCCCTCACAAGTACTGATCAGTTGAATTTTGGGGCTTCGGCCCCAAAGTACCGCGTTAATCCCCAACAAAGGTATTAACATGGAACAATTTCACGGCACTACCATCCTGTGCGTGCGTCGCGGCAACGATGTCGCGATCGGCGGCGATGGCCAGGTCACGCTTGGCAACATCGTCATGAAGGGCACGGCGCGCAAGGTGCGCAAGCTGTACCAGAACAAGGTCCTGTGCGGCTTTGCCGGCGGCACCGCCGACGCCTTCACCCTGCTCGACCGCTTCGAAGCCAAGCTGGAAAAACACCAGGGCAACCTGCTGCGCGCCTCGGTCGAGATGGCCAAGGACTGGCGCACCGACCGCGTCTTGCGCCGCCTGGAAGCCATGCTGCTGGTGGCCGACAAGGATTCCACCCTGGTGATCACCGGTAACGGCGACGTGCTGGAACCGGAAGGCGGCATCGGCGCCATCGGCTCCGGTGGCAGCTATGCCCAGTCGGCTGCCAAGGCCCTGATCGAGAACACCGACATGTCCCCAAGCGAAGTCGTGAAGAAGTCGCTCACCATTGCTGGCGAGCTGTGCATCTACACCAACCTGAACCACATTATCGAGACCCTGGACCCAGCATGAACATGACCCCTCAAGAAATCGTCGGCGAACTCGACAAGCATGTGGTCGGCCAGGGCAAGGCCAAGAAGGCCGTCGCCATCGCGCTGCGCAACCGCTGGCGCCGCCAGCAGGTGGAAGAACCGCTGCGCCATGAAATCACCCCGAAGAACATCCTGATGATCGGCCCGACCGGCGTCGGCAAGACCGAGATCGCACGCCGCCTGGCCAAGCTGGCCGACGCGCCGTTCATCAAGATCGAAGCCACCAAGTTCACCGAAGTCGGCTACGTGGGCCGCGACGTCGACACCATCATCCGCGACCTGATCGAGATCGGCGTGAAGCAGACCCGCCAATCGGAAATGGCCAAGGTGCGCGCCCGCGCCGAAGATGCGGCGGAAGACCGCATCCTCGACATCCTGTTGCCGCCGCCGCGCGACTTCGGCTTTGCCAATGCCTCGGCCGAGCCGCGCACCGACGACGCCACACGCCAGACTTTCCGCAAGCGCCTGCGCCAGGGCGAGCTCGACGACAAGGAAATCGAGATCGAACTGGCCGAGCAGAACCCGACCATGGAAATCATGGCGCCGCCGGGCATGGAGGAAATGACCGAGCAGATCAAGTCCATGTTCTCCGGCATGGGCGGCGGCCGCAAGAAGGCGCGCAAGGTCAAGATCAAGGAAGCCATGAAATTCCTGCTGGACGAGGAAGCGGCCAAGCTGGTCAACGAAGACGAGATGAAGAAGAAGGCGCTCGCCAACGTGGAGCAGAACGGCATCGTGTTCCTGGACGAGGTGGACAAGATCGCTTCGCGCTCGGAGGTGGGCGGCGCCGACGTCTCGCGCGCAGGCGTGCAGCGCGACCTGCTGCCGCTGGTGGAAGGCACCACGGTCAACACCAAGTACGGCATGGTGCGCACCGACCACATCCTGTTCATCGCTTCCGGCGCCTTCCACCTGGCAAAACCGTCGGACCTGATCCCCGAGCTGCAGGGCCGCTTCCCTATCCGCGTTGAGCTGGAGTCGTTGTCGATTGCGGACTTCGAGCGTATCCTGACCAGTACCGACGCCTGTCTGACCAAGCAATACCAGGCCTTGCTGGCGACCGAAGGCGTGCAGCTGGAATTCGCGCCGGACGGCATCAATCGCCTGGCGGAGATTGCCTTCCAGGTCAACGAGCGCACCGAGAACATCGGCGCACGCCGCCTGTACACGGTGATGGAAAAGCTGCTGGAAGAGATCTCCTACACGGCGACCGAAACCGGCGACAAGAACCTCACCATTGATGCAGCCTATGTGAACCAGCGGCTGGATGCGCTGGCCGTCAACGAAGACCTGTCACGCTACGTACTGTAATGGCTAACAAGCAACTGGCGACGCGGCAGAAGATGCGGATCCGCGTCGAGCCCTCGCAACACTTTGGCAAGCCCCGCAATCCGATTGCGGCGCTGGCCAAGGCGCGCGCCGCGGGGCCGCACGACAAGAACCGCACCACCGCCGACCGCCAGTCTGCCAAAAAGCTGATCGACAAGAAGCTGTCCGGCGCCGACGACGAATAGCGCCGCCTTTCCGCCAACCAGCGCCGGCAATTACAGTGCGCGATAAATCAACCTGCTGTTGACGCGTTTGGCCACGCCATGCTCGAAAGTGACGATGACCCGGATCTCGTCGTGAAATCCGATGCTGTCCGCACCTTTCCCGGCGTGGACGGCGACCAGCGTCTGCACCTTGCCGGCGGCAACCGGCTGGTAGTTCAAGCTGAACTTCTGAGCCTTCAAGTAATGCTCGACCGTTTCTTGCGATTGGCCCGCTGCGATATATTTTCTGGCAATTTCGGAAATGTCTGCGCTTGCTTCCTTATTTGTCGAGCGGAATTCTTTTACCTCATCGACAAACTCGGCTGCCATGGCGCTGCCCTGGCAAATGAAGATGAACACGGCGGCGGCCGCTAAAAGCCTGCTTTTCATAATAGAGTTCTTTTCCACACGAATATGATGGCTGGGGAGGCAGTTACCCCTGAGCAACCTAGTTTATCAAACAATATTGCTATAAGCCTATCGAATTCTCACCAGTGGGAGGCCGGCTTACCAGACCGGGCCAAGGAAGAGGTAGAGGGTTTCTTCGCCGCTGCGGGTGGCGCCGGCGCCAAGGAACAAGGGGCCGAAGCGGGTTTCCACCGACAGGAATGCACTTCCCGCCTGTTTCAGCGCGCGGCCGGTCGCGCTGGTCCCGCGGTCAAAGCCACCGCCGGTCTCGAGCGAGAAGCCGGCACGCATGGTGCCGCCGAACGCACTCGGCAACGCTGCGATGCGGCGCGCCAGCACCAGGCGGCCCAGCAAAATGGTTGGTTCCTGGATCGAATCGGTCGGCGTGCCAGACAGGCGCAGGAAGCCACCCAGGGTTACCGGCGAAGCGCCGGCTTGCGCCTTGGCCCACTCCGCCGATACATGGCCGGCCCAGTCGTTCCACTCGAAAGCCTGCAGCGCCGTCGCGCCCCAGTTGACGCCGCCCGTGCCCACGCTCTTGCCGCTGCCCGGCGTTTGCTCGCGGCCGATGGTGATCAGGGTGCCGCGTGTCGGGAAGGCCAGGGAGTCGAGCGTATCGACGCGGAAGCGGGCGAAAGTCTTGCTGTTGTACACGCGGTTCACGGGAACCGCAGGGTCTTGCGGGATCAGCGGACGCACCGAGTTGGCCTGGCGCGTGACGCCGACCGACAGTTCGCCCCAGTTGCCGAACTGCCGCCCCAGCGCAAATGACGCGGCGCGCGTGCTGTAGGCCACACGCGCCATGCGCCGCTCCTTCTGGAAGATATCGCCGGCAATCCTGCCAACTTGCGCCGACGGCATCACGAACCATTGCGAACCCGCGCCCAAGGGCTGCCACCACTGGATGCCGAGGCCGCGTTCATTGCCCAGGCGCCCCTCGGTGCGCAACTCGCCGCCCCAGCTATTGAGCGCGGAGAGCACGTGCATCACCTTGATGGCGAAATTGTTCGAGTCGCGGAAGTCGCTGGCCAGCTCGAGGCCGACGCGCATGCGGCTGCGCGCCCATTCGGCTTCCGTGGCGCGGATGGTGACAGTGCGTTCGCCATCCATGTCGTCGATATCGGTTTCCACGCGCGCCATGTCGCCGCGGCCGTACAACGCAACGGCGGCCTGGCGCACCTGCTCGCGCGTGGTCGGCTGGCCGATCACCAGGCCGGACTGCTTTTCCAGCACTTCGGGATTCACTTCGCGCGCACCCTGGACCTGTACCTTGGCCAGCTTGACGGGACGATCCGAGTCGGCCGGCGTCGCCAGGCGCAAGCTTTCCATACTGACGTACTCGCGTTCCGGCAGCGCCAGCGCAGCCAGGCGCGGCTCCAGCTCGCGCGCAGCCGCTTCGCCGGCGGCCATGGCTTTCTCCCAGGTGGAGAAATCGAGGAAAGTGATGCCATCCAGCTTGGGGGCGATCAGGATATCGTCCTTGCGCAACTCGCTGAGCGAGCGCTGCACGTTCTGTTCGGTCAGGATCTGCAGCATCTGGTTGGCGACGCCCAGCGCGCTGCCCAATTCCTTTTCCGGCGCCAGCGTGGTGCCAACGTTGACCGCGATGACGATGTCGGCGCCCATGGCACGCGCCATGTCGACCGGCAGGTTGCGAACCAGGCCGCCATCGACCACCAGGTGGTCCTTGATGCGCACCGGCGCGAACACGCCCGGCACGGCCAGCGAGGCGCGGATGGTCTGGAACAACGGCGTGTTGTCGAGCACGACCAGTTCGCCGGTCAGCAGGTCGGAGGCGACCGAGCGGAACGGCAGCGGCAACTGGCTGACCGGCAGGTCGCGCGTGCCGCGCGGCAGCAGGCGTTGCAGGGCCATTTCCAGCGCGGCATTGCTGGCGGCGCCGGGCGGGCCCAGCACGCCGTGGCGCGTGATGCCGAATTCGATGCGCGACGGGATCTGGATGTCTTCGTCGCGGCGGCGGAAATGCAGCTCGTCACGTGCGGGGCGGTCGGCTACCACGCTGTCCCAGTCGGTGGTGGCGGCCATGGTTTCCAGGTCTTTCAGGGAGGCGCCGGCGGCCCAGGCGCCGCCGATCACGCTGCCCATCGAGGTGCCGACCACGATGTCGACCGGGATGCGCATTTGTTGCAGGGCGCGCAGGACGCCGACGTGGGCGAAGCCGCGGGCGCCGCCGCCGCTTAATACTAGGGCAACGCGAGGGCGGCGTGAAACCGGCACCCCTGTGTCAGACCCACTGGGTCCGACACCTGCCAGCGACTGCCGCGTGTCAGGGGTCTGCCCCATGGGCCTGACCCCGCTTTCCGGGTTTTCGGCTGCGCAGGCAAGGCCCGTGCATAAAGCTAGGACAAATATTAAGCGCTTCATCGCGCTTGCGGCGCTCCACCGGTCGGTTGCGCCGACATGGTTGGCGGCTGCGCCGGCGCCATCTGCACTGGCGGCGGCGCCATTGGCGTGGCCGGCTGCGGCAGGGGGACTGGCGGAGGCTCCTGCGGCCCGCCCATGCCAACCGGCCCGACGATGCCACCGGTCGAACTCACACCCTGGTCGCTCATCAGGTCAAGGCGCTTCTGCACGCCGCCTTCCATCAGGATCACATGACGCGGCTGCACTTCCTTCACGCTGACACCAGGCGACACCTCGGAACCGACCGGGAAAGCCTTGGCCGGCTGCCCGTCAGCCGAAATGATCGCCACGCTTCCGTGGCCACGCGTATCGGCCACCACACCGCGCAACTGGTAGTTGCTCACCACAGCCACCGCGGTGTTCCCGCCAAACAGCCCGCGCGCCGCGTCCATGTTCGCTTCCGGCATCTGGGCCACCGGCACCGCCGCAATCGGGCGCTGCTTGGGCTTGAACAGCTGCATGCCCCAATAGGCCAGCGAGGCAGACAGCACCGCGACGGCGGCCACACTGCAGATCAAAGGCAAACGTTTCAATTCAATTCTCCAGGTTCAGCGCACGAGCTGGTTGATTTCGATGATCGGCATCAGCACGGCCAGCACGATCAGCAGCACCACCACGCCCATCGCCAGGATCAGCATCGGTTCCAGCAGGCCGGCGATGGTCAGCGTGCGGCGCTCCAGGTCCGATTCCTGTGCGCTGGCGGCGCGGTCCAGCATGGCGGGCAGTTCGCCGGTGATTTCGCCGGCACGGATCATGTGGATCAGCATCGGCGGGAAGTGTTTTTGCGCCGACAGCGAACGCGCCAGGCTGGCGCCCTCGCGCACCGAATCGCTGGCCTGCTCGACCAGCTGGCGCATGGCCACGTTGGATAGTGTGTCGCGGCTGGTTTCCAGTGCGCGCAGGATAGGCACGCCCGAGCCGGTGGTGATCGCCAGCGTGCTGGCGAAGCGCGAGGTGTTCAGGCTGCGTTCGAACTTGCCGTACAGCGGCGCCGTCAGGAGCCAGGTGTGCCAGCGCAGCTTGATGTCGGGGTTCTGCAGCATGCGCCGCACCACGAAACCGCCAGCAATCAGGATGCCCAGCACGGCAAAGCCATAGCTGCGCACGAAGTCCGAAATCGCCAGCATGATCACGGTCAGCAACGGCAGCTTCTGCTTGGTATTGGCAAACACCGACACGATCTGCGGCACCACATAGGTGAGCAGGAAGATCACGATCAGGAAGGCCACCACGGTCACGATGGCCGGGTAGGTAAAGGCCAGCTTGACCTTCTGCACCAGCGCGTTGCGGCGTTCGATGTAATCGGCAAGGCGCGACAGCACGCGCGACAACTGGCCGATCTGCTCGCCCGAGGCCACCAGCGCGCGGTAAATTTCCTGGAAGTCGCGCGGATGGCGCGACAGCACGTCCGACAGCGAAGAGCCGCCCATGACTTCCGAGCGGATCGAGGCCACCAGGTCGCGCACATACGGGCGCTCGGCCTGCTCCAGCAACGCGGTGAAGGCTTGCTCCAGCGGCAGGCCCGCTTCCAGCAGGCTGGCCAGCTGGCGCGTGAACAGCGCCAGTTCGGTGGTGCTGAGCTTTTCGCCGAAGCCGCGGCGCGACGCGGCGCCGCTGGCGTCCACTTGCGCCGCAATGGCGTCGACCTTGATCGGCACCAGGCCCTGCGAACGCAGGTCGGCGCGCGCGGATCGGGCGCTGTCGGCGTTGACCACGCCCTTCTTGCTGGCGCCTGCCGCATCGACGGCTTCATAACGGAAGGCCGGCATCGCTTAGTCCTTCGTCACGCGCAGCAATTCAGCCGGCGTGGTGACGCCCTGCTGCAGCCAGCGCTCGCCGTCTTCACGCATGGTGATCATGCCGCCTTGCTGCTGCGCGGTGGCGCGGATCTCCGCTTCCGAGGTGCGGTCGTGGATCTGGGCGCGGATATGTTCGTCCGTCTGCAGCAGCTCGTAGATGCCAACGCGGCCCTGGTAGCCGGTATTGCCGCAATGTTCGCAGCCCACGGCTTTCCATTGCGTGCCGTCGAATGTCTTGCAGCTCGGGCACAGCTTGCGCACCAGGCGCTGCGCCAGCACGCCAAGCAGGGAGGACGACAGCAGGAAGGGCTCGATGCCCATGTCCAGCAAACGGGTCACGGCGGCAGCGGCGTCGTTGGTGTGCAGGGTCGCCAGCACCAGGTGGCCGGTGAGCGATGCCTGCACCGCGATCTGCGCGGTTTCCAGGTCGCGGATCTCGCCGATCATGATCACGTCCGGGTCCTGGCGCAGGATGGCGCGCAGGGCCTTGGCAAAAGTCATGTCGATGCGCGCGTTGACCTGGGTCTGGCCCACGCCGTGCAGGTCGTATTCGACCGGGTCTTCCACCGTCATGATGTTGGTGGAGGTGTTGTTCAGCATGGACAGCGCGGCGTACAGCGTGGTGGTCTTGCCGGAGCCGGTCGGGCCGGTGACCAGCACGATACCGTGCGGCTGGTTGATCAGGCTGTTGAACTGCCCCATCATCTTTTCGCTCATGCCGAGGTGGGACAGGTCGAGGCGGCCCGCTTCCTTGTCCAGCAGGCGCAGCACGGCGCGTTCGCCGTGGCCGGTCGGCAGCGTGGAGACGCGCACGTCCACCGGCTTGCCGCCCACGCGCAAGGTGATGCGGCCGTCCTGCGGCAAGCGCTTTTCGGCGATGTCCAGCTGCGCCATGATCTTGATGCGCGAGATCAGCGAGCCGTGGATCGCCTTGCGCGGACGCACGATGTCGCGCAGCGCGCCATCGACGCGGAAGCGCACCACCGAGGTCTGTTCGAATGGCTCGATGTGGATGTCCGAGGCGCCGTCGCGCAGGGCTTGCGTCAGCAGGGCATTGATCATGCGGATCACCGGCGCGTCATCGGACGATTCCAGCAAGTCTTCGATGGCCGGCACGTCCTGCAGCAGCTTGGTCAGGTCCAGGTCGGCGTCGAATTCCTCCGCCACCTGCGAGGCGTCGCCGCTGGCGCTGGCGTAGGCGGTGGCAATCGCCGCCTCCAGGTCGGCGCGCGACAGGTGCTTGAGGTTGATGCGGCCAAAGCGGCGCGATACTTCCGCAATCGCCGACGCAGGCGTGGCGGCCGACATCATCACATCGACCGCGTGCTCGGCTTCGGCGCTGGGCTGGGCCAGCACCAGGAAGTCGCGCGCAAAGGCATAGGGCAGGAGGTTGGTCATTGCTCGCTTTTACTGTTGCTGTTGCTTCTGTTCAGGCACGGTGTGCGGCGCCGGCGGAATCGGGCGCACCATCTGGCCGCCTCCATTCGGCTCGCCGTTCACCAGTTGCGGCAGGGTTGGACGACCCAGGTCTTGCACCACCATGCTCGGTTCTGGCTTCGACGCTTCTTGCGAGGCGCGGATAAAGTCATAGCGGTCGGCCGTCAGGCTCGTTTGCTGCTCGCGGTTGCGCACCACTACAGGGCGCAGGAACACCATCAGGTTGGTTTTCTTGCGTTGGCGCTTCTGGTATTTGAACAGGTTGCCGATCAAAGGAATGTCGCCCAGGCCCGGAACTTTCTCCACGCCTTCACTGGTGTCGTCCTGGATCAAGCCGCCGAGGACCAGCACCTGACCGTCGTCAGCCAGGATATTGGTCTCGATCACGCGGTTTTTCAGGATCAGGCCGCTGCTCGAAGGAACGCTATTGTCGATGCTCGAACTTTCGTTGTAGATCGCCAGCTTGATGGTGCCGCCTTCGGAAATCTGCGGGCGCACTTTCAGGGTAATGCCGATGTCCTTGCGATCCACGGTCTGGAACGGGTTATTGTTAGTGCCCGAAGTGGTGGTGAACGAACCGGTCACGATCGGCACGTTCTGGCCTACCTTAATGGTCGCCACTTCATTATCAAGCGTGATCATGTTCGGCGTTGACAGGATATTGCTGTCGCCGTCCGAGCCAAGGGCATGGGCAATCGCGCCCAGTCCCAACTTGCCGTTGGCGAGCTGCTTGAACACGCCCAGAGTCAGGCCAGCGCCTGGTGGAGTCAGCTTCGTGATGTCTGTGGTGTTGGCGATGTTATTCAGATTAATGATGTTGTTGCCCGAATCGGTCGCGAACGAGGTGCCGCCGCCGACTCGGTAGGTGCTGCCGGAGTTGCCGCTCAGGCCCGCCCACTGCACGCCGAATTCGGACAGCTTTTCAGCGTTCACTTCAACGATCATCGACTCGATGTAGACCTGTGCACGGCGCACGTCGAGCTGGTCGATCACGGCGCGCAAGTTGCGGTACACGGCTTCCGGCGCGGTGATGATCAGGGTGTTGGTGGTGGCGTCGGCCTGGATATAGCCTGCCGAACCGCCGGCGCCGGACGACTGCGAGCCGCTGCGGCTGCCGCTTTGCAGCGCAGGATTGCTCGGGCCGTTCTGGCCGCTGCCCGATTGCGAGGAAGAACCGAGGCCCGACTGGCCCATCTGGCTGTTGCCGCTGCCGGCGCCGCCCAGCGAAGACAGGCTGCCGCTATTGCTGCCGGACTGGCTGCTGCCGCCGTCGCCCGACACCACGGAGCGCAGGGTTTCCGCCAGCTTGGTCGCTTCGGCGTTTTTCAGGTAGACCACATGCACATTGCCGGCTTGCGCGGTCGGCTGGTCCAGTTTCGAGATCAGGGACTTGGCCAGGTTGGCGCGTGCGGCCGAAGGCGCGCGCACCACCAGCGAGTTGGTGCGTGGGTCCGGCACTAGGGTGACGCGGCCGGAGTCGCCGCCGGCGCCCGGTTCCATCAGCTTGTTGATCATGGCGGCCAGGTCGCTGGCGATGGCGTAGCGCACCGGCACCACGTCCAGGTCGGCCGACGACGGCGCATCGAGCGAGGCCACGATCTTGGCCAGGCGCCTCAGGTTGTCCGAGTAGTCGGTGATCACCAGGGTGTTGTTGCCCGGGTTGGCGTTGATGGTGTTGTTGGGCGTGATCAGGGGGCGCAGCACGGTCACCAGGTTGGCCGAGTTCTCGTGGTTCAGGTGGAATACCTGGGTCACGATCTGGTCGCCCTGCGGGCTTTTCTGGCCGCCGATCACGGTCGGCGAAGCCTGCAGCTTGGCTTCCGCTTCCGGCACCACCTTGGCGTAGCCGTCGCCGCTGACGATGGCATAGCCTTGCAGGCGCAGCGCGGAGGCCAGCAGCTGGAAGGCTTGCGACTTGGTGATGGATTTTTCCGAGACCAGGGTCAGCGTGCCTTTGACGCGGGGGTCGATCAGGAAGGTGATGTTGGTGTAGTGGCCGACGGCCTTGATCACCGATTCGATGTCGGCGCCGACAAAATTCAGCGCGGCTTCGTCATTGGGCTGAGCCCAGGCCGGCACCGGAGCGGCGGCGGGCGCCAGCGCACAGCACAGCAGCGCGGCAGCGCTCAGGCGGCGCAGCGCCGGGAAGGGGGTTGGGCTTGCAGTGTGTGTTTTCATTATCGGAACTCTAGTGCAATGACGTTTTTAACGCTGTTTGGCTTACGCTGGCCCAGCATGCTTAACAAGCCGCCAAGCTGGTCTTCAAATCCTGTTGCTGCTTCCGCCTGGCCGGAAAACTCCAGGCGGCCTTGCGCAAACTTTCCCGCACCGCTTAACAGCAGCGGGCCGCGCTGCGAATTCAACGCCAGCGCGGCTTGCTGGCCCTTCCAGTCGAAGGCCAGCTGGTAGCTGCCCAGGGGCTTCACCGGCGTCAGGCGCGACGACATGTCCTGCATTTCCAGCGTGGTGCGCCCGTTCAGCGACACCGCCTGCCCTTCGCGCGCCAGGTGCAGCGAAGTCCAGGACAATTTCATGCGGCCGCTTGGTGCCAGCGTATTCAATGGCGCGCCCAGCCCCGCCAGGCCGTCGGCCGGCAGCATCAGGGCCGCCGGGCTCACGTCCCAGCTGTTCCAGCCGCCGCGCAGCGTGACCGGCTGCGTCAGGGCGTCCGGATTTTGCAGTTCCATGTCGACGCTGCCGAACAGCACCAGCGGCGACAGGCGCCAGCTGAAGCGTCCCGGCAGCAGCGGCGTGACCGCGCCATCCTTGCTGGCGGCGCCGCCGATGAAGGCCGAGCCGCGCCACAGCGTACCCTGCGCATCGCCCAGGGTCAAACGGCCGCCGCTCTGGCTTTCCACCATTTGCCCCATCCAGCTCGCGGGCAGGAACACCAGCACCGTCAGGCCTGCGCTGAGCACTATGGCCAGCAACCACAAGACTGCGCGCTTCATTGCGGGGAAGACTCCTGGCGCAGGGTCAGGTTGGCGTCCACCTGGCCAGCCGGTCCTTGCTGCGTCATGCTGCCTTCCTGCACCACCACGCGCTGTTCGCGCCGCATCGCATCGAGCCAGGTCACCAGGCCGGCAAACGGCACGCCCTTGAATTCCACTTTAATGTAATCGCCCGTAACTGCCAGGTTTTGCGTGGCCAGGCCGGCCGCTTGCAGCCGCGCCGCCACACCGTCCTTGCTCAGGGGCTGCGGCTGCACCGGCGGCTGGGCCGCCAACTGGGTGGCCTCGCCGGCCAGCGCCTGCAGCTCCGCCACCTGCTGGTTCAGTTGCGGCAGCTCCTTCTGCAGCTTGGCGCGGCCGCTCAGCGCCGGATCGATCAGCACGCCCCACACCAGGCCAAGGGCGAGCACGATGCCGCCGACGGCCAGCATGCGCTGTTCCTGCTCGGTGCGTGCGGCCCACCAGGCGTCGGCAGCGGCGCGGTAGCCGTTCATGGCGTCGTTCAGTTTTGCCATTATTTGCCCCCCGCCTTCACCAGCCACACGCCAGGACCGCTTTCGGTGGCGCTCATCTTGCGCTGGGCCAACGCGGCCTGTACCTGCGCCAGCGCGTTGGCGTCGACGCTGTTCGGCTTGAACTTGACCGTCATGCTGCGTTCCTTGTACTCGATGCCTGCCACCGCCTCGCGATTGGGCAGCACGGCCAGCGCTTCGCCCAGCACCGCGCTCATATTGGTGAATTCATCAGGCGTGCCGCCGCCGCTGCTGGCGCGCGCCACGGCGATATTGCGGCGCATTTGCGCCGCCGGGTCGCCGGTGACCGGCTGGTTCGGATAAGCCGCGCGGAACACCTGCACCATGTTCTGCCTGACGGCGTCTGCTTCGCGCTTGAGGCGCATCCATTCCCAGTTCATGCCGACGATATTGACCAGCACAGCCGCGACGGCGATGCGGTACGGCCATTTCCAGCGCGCCCAGGCGCGGGCGGTGGCGCCGCTGACGGCGCCCAGGCCGGCAGCCAGGTCGAACGGCACCGCTTTCGCCGCCGCGATGCGGTGCGCCCAGTTGTCTTCTTCAACCGTGATGCCCGGCACATTGGCTGCCGCAGCGGCATATTCCGCGCGCTGGGCCGACGCCACGTACAGCGTGACCGGGGCTTCGCCGGCCAGGGCGCGCAGGGTGTGCAGCGCAGGTTCGGGGGCATTGGGCAGGGTCAGGCCCAGGCCTTCGTTGGGCGCGGTGCGCAGGGTCAGCTCCAGGCCCGCATCGTCCACGCCGAGGGCCGCCGACACGCTGCCCGGCGCCAGCGGCAGGCTCAGTTGCACCGGCAGCGCCGCCACGCCATGCGCGCCTTGCGCCACCAGTGCCTTGACCAGCACTTCCAGCCAGGCACGGTTGGCCACGGCCACCACGCGCTCGTCGCTGTCGCCGCTGGCGGGGGCCAGGGCCAGCACGCAGTCGGCTGGGTCGCCCAGGACCTGTTCTTCCACCAGGTTGGGCAGGGCGGCCTTCAGCCGGGCGCCCGACAGCGGCGGCATCTTGACCTTCAGCAGCGAGACATCGGCGGCAGCCAGCAGCAGCACCACGCGACGCGCCGAGGACACCAGCTCGCCGAGGTTGCCCAGCGCGCCGGCGCCCTGCTGCATCACGTTGCCGCCGTCGCCCACCAGCGCGAACTGGCAGCTTGCCGGCACGCCGTTGTCGGCGGCTGCGGCGCGGGCCGGATACCGAATGTAGAGTGTTGTCAAAGCTGGCCTTCCCTGTTCCTTAAATTTCCCGTATCCACACCACCTGGGTGCCGTTCTGGTCGCGATGGATCAACGACCACGACACCAGCTCCGCCCGATCCAGCTTCACCCGGCTCATCACCAGGAAGTAGTCGCTGCGGCAGTCCATGTCGCTGTCCTGCAGCAGCGGCGCCTTGCCGGCGTTCTGCTTGAAGTTGCTGACGTTGAGGAAGGGAGCGCGCTTGCGCGCCACCACCAGGTTCTGCCCCTCCGACACCGAACCGTTGATCAGAGCCGCCAGCACTTCCGCCGGCGCCGTGTTGACGTTGATCGGCGTCGCCGCCGGCAGGACGACGACAAAATCGCGCAGCCTGTCGATGGCTTTCTGGTCAAATCCCGACACCGACAGCAAATCCTCGGCCCGCAGCATCTTCATCGGCTGCCCGCTGCCCGGCGCTACAGCCTCGACGTCCGGCGTCGGCGTGCCGCCGGGTGGCTGCTGCAGCAGGCCGGCGCCCTCGCTGCGCGCCACCTGGGTCGCCACCACCTTGGCCAGCGCAGGGTCAAGCTGCAGGACTTGCAGCAGCCGCGCAAATACCGCCACCTGTTTCTTGTTGATGCCGCCGGCGCCAGTCGTGCTGGCCAGATTCGCAAGATTGTAGCGCGATTGTGCGTCGTAATTCTGTCCGGAAATGGTCGCGTCGAAAGTTTCGCCCTCGATCTTTTCTCGCTTGACGAAGTCGTCGAGCCGGGTTTCCGCCAGCGGCGTGGCCCACAGGCCGTCGGCGCGCGTCATGGTACGGCTATCGAGCATGTCCTGGCGCAGGATAAGCCTCGCCAGATCAAGGCCGGAACGCACGATCCAGCGCGTCTGGGAATGCAGGCGCTGGTTCTCGATCGAGCGCACCTGCACCTGCTGCTGCCAGAACAGGCTGGCCACGATCGTCACGGCCAGGGTGGTTAACAGTAGCGCCGTAACAACAGCTACGCCGCGCTGGCGGGACTGGAAGCGTCGTTTCATACGGACCCCAGCTGGAAAACCTTGACCAGGGGCGCCGGCTGGCCCTGGATCTGCAGCGAGATTTCAAGCCCCGTCGGGCCTTCGGCCTTTGGCCCGGCCCTCGGGTTGATGTCCTTGCACTTGTTCGGGTCGGGATCGGCGCATTTCACGCCATCGGCAGGCGAAGCCGTGGAATTGTTCGGCTGGCGCCAGCCGCCGCCCTCCCATACCCGGAATTCCATGCTGGCGACGCCGCTTTGCAGGCCGACCGGCGACTGCGGCCCCGATTGTTCCAGCGCGGCCTTCCACAGGGCGTCCAGCTCGATCAGGTCGCGCGCGCCGCGCGACTCGGTGCGCGACAGCAAGCCCTCGCGGATGGTGTAGCTGACCACCTGCAGCTGCGAAGCGGCATTCTCGACCATCACGGTGCGCACGAAGACCAGGCGGTTGCTCTCGGCCAGCAGATTCTGGCGCTCGCGCAGCAGGGGCTTGTCGGCAATCTGTTCCAGGTCGCTTTGCATCTGGGCGAAGGTGAGTTGGGTGCCGCGTGTCTGCTCCATGTTCTGCGTGAGCTGTTCGCGCGAGCGCACAATGCCATCGAGCCCGCGCCATCCCAGCACGGCGACAATGGCCAGCACGGTGATCGCCACCAGCAGTTCGATCAGGGTAAAGCCGCGCGCGTTCTTCATTCCTGCAGCACCAGTTGGTTCAACGACGTGATGCGCCGTTCCGGCGCGCTGGCTTCATAGACGCTCACTTCGATGCGGCGCATGCGCGGATTCGGCAGCGTGAACACCACTTCTTCACAAATGAAATTGAAATCGGCTTGCGGACACTCGAAGGTGGTTTTCCCTGGCGCCGGCCATACCTTGGCCAGGCGCACCTGCACCATGCGGTTTTCCGCCGACCAGATGGCCATCATGTTGGTGCGCAGTCCTTCGCTGTTCTGGGTCAGGCTGCCCATGGCGCGCAAGGCGGCGCCCAGCGCGGTGCAGACGATCAGCAGCGCCACCAGAACTTCCAGCAGGGTAAAGCCTTTTTGCCGCATTCTTCAGTCCACCGTGAAATGGCCGACGCCGTCGGCACGGATGATGGCGCGCAAATCGCCGCTGGCCATGGTCAGCGTGAATGGGCGGTCTACCGGTTCGCGGCCAAAGACGATGCGCATGGTGCCGGGCACATTGGTCGGCGGGTCCAGCAGCAGCGTGATCGGGGTGAACTGGAATGGGCGTTCGCGCAGCAGGTCGTCCTGCGGCAGCGTTTCCCAGGTCTTGTCGTTACGCACCAGGAAGCGGTAACTGTCCTGCCCCGCTTCGAAGGCGATCGGCCGGTTGCGCACGATGGCTTCGTCGCGCGCCAGCTGCATCAGGAGCGCGATGCGCTGCGCTTCCTTTTGCATGGCTTGCGCCTGGGACGGCGCGACATTCATCACGGTCAGGCCGAGCGTGATGCCGATGATGACCAGCACCACCAGCAGCTCGATCAGCGTGAACCCCGCCGAGTGCGCTGCCGAACGCTTAGATTTCCCAGGAACCGATATCTGCATCGTCGCCGCTGCCGCCTGGCTGGCCGTCGGCGCCATAGGAGAACACATCGATTTCACCTTTTACGCCCGGGGACAGGAACTGGTACGGATTGCCCCAAGGGTCCTTCGGCATTTTTTCCAGGTACGGCGCTTTCCAGCCATTGGCGGCAGGGCCGGCGGTCGGCTTGGCCATCAGGGCCTGCAGGCCCTGCTCGGTAGTCGGGTAGCGCTGGTTATCCAGCTTGTACATCTTCAGCGCCTGCATGATGGTGGAGATTTCGACCTTGGCGGCGGCAGTCTTGGACTGGCCCACGCGGTCCAGCACCTTAGGCAGCACCAGTGCCGCCAGCACGCCCATGATCACAACGACAACCATGATTTCGATCAGCGTGAAGCCGCCGGAGCGGCGTTTGCTTGGTTTTTGCATAAGATTCATTAGAAATTAAACTGGCAGTATAAGTGATTCAATCGTGCTTGCGGCCAATTGCGCCAGCGCGGCGCAACAGGCCGTCGTTCGAACCCGCTATATTGGCAGGTACAGCTTCCAACGGCTGCAACCCCGGCAAATCTCGGACGAAAGGCTTGATGCCGAGCGCCTCGTCCACTTCCTTAGGATAGATCACCTGGCCGCGCGTGATGACGGCGGATACCTTGCGCAAGTCTTCGATATTCCTGGTCGGGTCGCCGTCGACCAGCACCAGGTCGGCCAGCTTGCCGGTTTCGATGCTGCCGCGGTCGGCGCTGGTGCGGGTGTAGCGGGCGCCGTTGCGGGTCGCGATCTGGATCGCTTCGGCCGGGGTCAGGCCGGCTTTCACCAATAGGGCCAGTTCCGAATGCAGGGTGAAGCCTGCCAGGTCGTCGGTGCCAGCCACGATCGGCACGCCGGCCTTGTGCAGGGTGCCGACGAATTGCACCATCTTGGCGAAAGACTTCTCGTAGCGCGCCTGGGTGGCGGCATCAGGGATCTTCATGGTGCCGACGTGGAAGCCGCGCGCCACGTCGGGCGGCATATTGCCTTCCACTGCCGCCCATGGCTCGTTGACGTCGCCATCCTTCTGCTTCAGGAAAGCGAAGGTCGCCAGGGTCGGGTCGATCACGATCTGCTTTTTCTTCAGGGTCGCGACAAAGTCCTTCACTTCCTTCGAATTGAAGTCCAGGCCGGCCACTTTTTCAGCCGGCAGGTAGAAGCGTTCCAGGCTGCGCGTTTCCACGCCCGGCTTGAACAGGAAGTTCAGCATGACCTGGTTGATGTGCTGCAGCTCGTCGTAGCCGGCGTCCAGCGCCTGCTGGGCGCGCAGGCCGGCCGGCACGTGGCCGGAGACGCGCATGCCGCGCGAGTGGGCGTAAGCCACGGTGTCCTTCAGGATCTCTTTCGGGAAGGAGTTGTAGATCTTGAGCTGCGGATAGCCATGCTCGGCGTACCAGTCGATGGCGCGCTTGGACTGCTCCAGCGTTTTCACCACGAAGCCGCCATTGGACGAATACGGGCTTTCACCTTCCAGGAAGCCGGCCGGCACGATCTGCGGCGCCAGCAGCTTGCCGTCGGAAGTCTCGTCGATCATCATCTGCAGCTGGGCGTTGTCGTTGCCCATGTCGCGCAGCGTGGTTACGCCGGCGGCCACGTGCAGCGCGCCTTCCCAGCGGCCGATGTGGCCGTGCATGTCGAACAGGCCTGGCAGCATGATGCGGCCGGCGGCATCGATCTCGTTGACGGCGCCGCGCACCGGCGAGCCGGCCGGCATGATGGCGGCGATGCGTCCGCGCAGCACGTACACGTCGGACGGCGCGCCGACGGTGGCCTTGTTGCTGTCGAAGATGCGGGCGTTCTTCACCACGGTCAGGCCTTGCAGCGGGTGCTGCAGCTTGGCCGCCAGGTCTTTCAGCATGTTTGCTTCGGCGCTTTTCTGGCGCTCGGCCAGGACCTTGCCGTTGTCCTGCCAGCCTTCGATGGCGAACACATAGGTGCCAGGCTCGATGACGGCGAACAGGGAAGGATTGGCGCCCTTGGTGATCCACAGGAATTTGGGGCTCAGGCCAAGGCCGGTCTGTGCCACCAGCTGCACCTGCTGCGACTGGCCCTTGGGACCGGCAACCTGCACTTCATCGAGCACGACCTGCTTCAGGGTGCCCGATGGCAGCAGCGGGATGGTGCCATCCGGCGTCCTGGCCAGCGCGGCGATTGCACGCGAATCGACTTCGAAGCTGCCGTTCAGCGCTACATAGACGGCCGGGCCGCGCACATCCTTCGCGCCCTGTTCGGTGGTGGACTTCCACTGCGCCTTGTCGCCGTTTCGTTCGAAGACCTCGTCCACCACGGCGCCAAAGGTCGAATTGCCCTTGACGTGGTATTGCGACATGGTGCCGTCCGGCGCCAGGCGGAATTCCTCCGTCAGTTCGGGGCCGCGGCCGTTGTCCTTGTAAATGTAGCGAACCTTGGTCAGGCCGTCGTCGTGGTTTTCCACCACCTGCTCGCCCATCTGCTTGCCGTTGTTCTCGGAAATGATGACGTAGCGCGTGGTTTGCGTGACGGCTGCCTGTGCGCTGAACGCGCTTGCAATCGCCAGCGCCAGGACGGCGGAAACTCGCTTCATTGATGGATCTCCTGTTTATTGATGTTGTGTCCCGCACACAGGACAGGCTTCGTTGCGGGTGATGCTAATGCTGTTCCACTCCATGCGCAATCCATCCAGCAGCAACAGGCGGCCTGAGAGCGACTCGCCAATGCCCATCACCAGCTTGAGCGCTTCGGCAGCCTGCATGGCGCCGACCACGCCCACCAGCGGCGCGAACACGCCCATGGTGGAGCAGGCCACGTCCTCGAACGGCTGGTCTTGAGGGAACAGGCAGGAGTAGCAAGGCCCCGCCACCCGCGTATCGAACACGCTGACCTGGCCATCGAAGCGGATCACGGCGCCCGACACCAGCGGCACGCGATGCGCCACGCAGGCGCGGTTGACGGCATGGCGGGTCTTGAAATTGTCGGTGCAATCGAGCACCACGTCGTGTTGCGCCACCAGCGCCGCCAGGCGCGCGTCGTCGACGCGTTCGACCAGGGCGTTCACCTGGCATTCGGGGTTGATGGCATTCAGCGTGGCGCGCGCCGATTCGGCCTTGGGCTGGCCGACACGCTCGGTGGTGTGGGCGATCTGGCGCTGCAGGTTGGTCAGGTCGACGCTGTCATGGTCGACGATGGTCAGCTGGCCGATGCCGGCCGAGGCCAGGTAGAGCGAAGCCGGCGAGCCGAGGCCGCCCGCGCCGATCACCAGCGCCCTGCCCTGCAACATCGCCTGCTGCCCCTCGATGCCGATTTCATCGAGGAGGATATGGCGCGAATAACGCAGCAGCTGCTGGTCGTTCATTTACTTGGCAGCCAGCTCAGGCCTGGATGTCTTGACCGGCAAGCCCTTGAAGTGGCGCAGCGCCTGTTCCAGCTGGAAGTCGTCCTTGCCGCCGAACTCGAAAGGCTTCTGCTTTTTCGCAGCGGCCAGCAGGCGCTGTGCTTCTTCCAGTTCGTCGCGGCGGATCCGGCCTTCCTTGTCTTCTTCGCCGTCGCCGTTGGCCAAGTGCTTCTGCAGGTCGGCTTCGCGCAGGCGCAGGCTGTTGATGGCGTCGCCTTCCGCCGTTTCATCGACCAGCACGTCCGGCACGATGCCCTTGGCCTGGATGCCGCGGCCGTTCGGCGTGAAGTAGCGCGCCGTAGTCAGCTTGACGGCCGAATCGGCGGTGATCTGGCGCAGCGTCTGCACCGAGCCTTTGCCGAAGGTCTGGCTGCCCATCACGATGGCGCGCTTGTAATCCTGCAGGGCGCCGGCGACGATTTCGGAAGCGGAGGCGGAGCCGCCGTTGACCAGCACCACCATCGGCACCGTCTTCAGCGCGGCTGGCAGCTTGGCCAGCGGATCGCCGCCGCTGCGGGTGGCATAATTCTCGGAAGTGGCGTGGAAAGCCTGCTTGGAATCGGCCAACTGGCCGTCGGTGGACACCACCAGCGCATCCTTCGGCAGGAAGGCAGCCGACACGCCGACCGCGCCCTGCACCACGCCGCCCGGGTCGTTGCGCAGGTCCAGCACCAGGCCCTTGATGTTCGGATTCCTGGCATACAGGGCGCCGAGTTTCTTCGCCATGTCTTCCACCGTCGGCTCCTGGAATTGCGAGATGCGCAGCCAGGCATAGTCCGGCTCCACCATCTTCACCTTGACGCTCTGCACGCGGATCTCCTCGCGTACGATGGGGATCAGCAGCGGCTTGTCTTCATCCTTGCGCGCCACCGTCAGCACCACCTTGGTGCGCGGTTCGCCGCGCATCTTCTTGATGGCGTCGTCCAGCGGCAGGCCTTTCAGCGGTTCGTTATCGAGGCGCGTAATCAGGTCGCCCGCCTTGATGCCGGCGCGCCAGGCCGGCGAATCCTCGATCGGCGCCACCACCTTGATGTAGCCGTCCTCCACCCCGACTTCGATGCCGATGCCGACAAACTTGCCGTGGATGGATTCGCGCATTTCCTTGAATGCGGCCTTATCGAGATAGGTGGAATGCGGATCGAGCGAGGAAACCATGCCGGCGATGGCGTCCTGCAGCAGCTTCTTGTCGTCGACCTGTTCGACGTAGTCGGATTTGATCAGGCTGAAAACTTCGGACAGGGTGCGCAGTTCTTCCAGCGGCAAGGGCGTGGAAGCCTTTTGCGCAAGGGCGGAAAACTGCATCGAGACGGCGATGCCAGCCACCATACCAAGGCCGACCAGGCCCAGACTCTTCGTTTTGTTGCCCATTGATTGCTTTCCGCCGCTAGAACTTGACCCACCCGGCCGGATCTATCGGCTTGCCCTGGTGGCGCATTTCAAAGTATAAACCCGATTCTTCGTAACCGCCGGTATTTCCAACGGTGGCGATCACCTCGCCTGCTTTCACCACGTCGCCGGCGCGTTTCAGCACAGACTCGTTGTAGCCGTAGCCGCTCCAGTATTGACCGCCGTGGTCGATGATAATGAAATTGCCGTAGCCGCGCAGCGAGGTTGCGTACACCACGCGGCCCGCCGCCACGGCGCGCACTTCGGCCCCGGCGGCGGCCTTCACCACCATGCCTTTCCAGGCCACGCCGTCGGCGTTCTTGCTGCCGAAGCGCTTGTCCACCTTGCCGGCCACCGGCGCCGGCAGCTCGCCCTTCAACCTGGCGAACACGCCGTCCGGCACCACTGGCGCCAGTGCCACCTCGGATGGACGCGGCGACTTCTCGTCGCGCTGCTCGGAAGGCTCCGGCTTGGCGGCGACCTTTGGTTCGTCCTCGACCGGCGGCGGTTTCGGCACCGGCTTGCCGGCCTTTTTCGCTTCCTGCGCCAGGCGTTCGCGCTCGGCCTGCGCCTTGGCGCGGGCCAGCGCACGCGCTTCCGCTTCCGCCTTGGCCTTGGCGGCCCGTTCGGCGGCCAGCTTTTCCTGGCGTGCCTTTTCAGCGGCGGCGATGCGCGCCTGTTCTTCGATCAGCTTGTTCAGTTTATCGACCAGGGCATCCAGGCGCTGGGCGTCCTGTTCCATGCGGCCAGCTTCCTTGCGCTGGGCGACCAGCTTCTTGGACAGGCTGGCCAGGGCAGCGGCGCGACGGCCCTTCTCCTGTTCCAATTTCGCTTTCTGCTGCTTTTCTTCCTCGGCGATTTCGTCCAGTTCCTGCTTGGCGTTTTGCGCCTCGGCCTGGTTTTCTTCGACCTTTTTCAGGTTGGCGCGCAGCGAATCGAGCAGGCGTGCCTGCGACTGCGACACATAAGCCATCAGTTGCAGTTCGCGGTTGATGCGGTTGGGATTGTCGCCCGAGAGCAGCAGCTTGATGCGGTCTTCATTGCCGGCCACGTACTGCTCGCGCAGCAGCTTGGCCAGTTGCTGCTTCTGCGCCGCCACCGTGGCGGACAGGCGCAGCTGCTCGGCGGCCAGTTCGGCCACCTTGCTATTGATCTGGGATTGCTCCGCCGCCAAGTCGCGCAGGGTGCGATTGGCGTCGGAAATGGCTTCCTCCGACTCGGCCAGCGTGTCAGCCGCGTCTTCCTTGGCGCTTTCGGTCTTGCCGATTTCCGCCTTCAGGTTGGCCAGCTTGCGCGCCAGCGCCGCCCGCTCCGTCTCGGCGGCAGCCTTTTGCTTGCTGCGTTCGGTCGGCTTGGGCGCCTTGGCGGCGTCGGCGCCATGCACGGCGCCCAGCGCCAGCAGCAAGGCCAGCGCAACGCCACGCAAATTCCAGACGCGACCCGGGCGAGTCGGATGCAACGCCACGGGGATTACTTGGCCTTGCCCTGGTTGGCCACGGCAGCCTGGGCGGCAGCGATGGCAGCGGGGTCGCCCAGGTAGTAGTGCTTGATCGGCTTCAGGTCGGCATCCAGTTCGTACACCAGGGGCTGGCCATTCGGGATGTTGAGGCCGACGATGGCCTCGTCGCTGATGCCATCGAGCATCTTGATCAGGGCGCGCAGGCTGTTGCCGTGGGCCGAAATCAGGATCTGCTTGCCGGCCTTGATGGCTGGGGCGATTTCATCGTCCCAGGCCGGCATCACGCGCGCCACAGTATCTTTCAGGCACTCGGTCAGCGGGATGGCATCCTTTGGCAAACCGGCATAGCGCGGGTCGTTGAAGGAAGTGCGGTCGTCGCCGGCTTCCAGCGCTGGCGGCGGGATGTCGTAGCTGCGGCGCCATACCAGCACCTGCGCGTCGCCGAACTTGGCGGCGGTTTCGCCCTTGTCCAGGCCTTGCAGGGCGCCGTAATGACGCTCGTTCAGGCGCCAGTCATGCTTGATCGGCACGTACATTTCATCCATCTCGTCCAGGGTCAGCCACAGGGTGCGGATGGCGCGCTTGAGTACGGAGGTATAGCACAGGTCGAAGGAGAAGCCGGCATCTTTGAGGATTTTGCCGGCAGATTTGGCTTCGTTGACGCCTTTTTCGGTCAGGTCCACATCGGTCCAGCCGGTGAAGCGATTTTCCAGGTTCCAGGTGGACTCGCCGTGACGCATGAATACGATTTTGTACATATAGCTATAACAATAGAGTTGGAAATGGGTGAAAATCGCCGCCGAAGCCACGAACAAGCATCTATTTTATAATGCTCGGATTAAGTTCAACCATTGGATTACCGTGAAATTCATCATCGACAATATTTTTCTGATCGCCATCGTCCTCTTGTCCGGCGGCGCCCTGCTGTTCCCGGTCCTGACCCAGCGCGGTAAAAAAGCCTCGCCGGCCGAAGTCACCCTGCTGATCAACCGCGGCAAAGCCGGCATTCTCGATGTGCGCGCCAAGGACAAGGCCGAAAGCCGTATCATCGATTCCAAACACATCCCGCTGGCCGAACTGGGCAACCGCATGGACGAACTGAAGAAGTTCAAGGACAAGACCCTGGTGGTGGTATGCGATAAAGGGATCAGCGCCTTCAGCGCCGCCCGCATGCTGGAAAAGTCCGGTTTCTCCGACGTTGTCGTGATGGAAGGCGGGATTGATGCCTGGAAGTCGCAAAACCTGCCGCTGACAAAGTAAAGGAGTTGCCATGACTGCCAACGTTACCATGTACAGCACCCTGGTGTGCCCGTATTGCGTGCGCGCCGAACGTTTGCTGGAAAGCAAGGGTGTCACCGCCATCAACAAGATCCGCGTCGACCTCGACCCGGCCCAGCGCCAGCTGATGATGGAAAAGACGGGCCGCCGCACGGTGCCGCAGATCTATATCGGCGATACCCACGTTGGCGGTTTTGACGATTTGTACGCTTTGGACCAGGCTGGCGGCCTCGACCCCTTGTTAAAAGGTTAAACGGCCCCAAATACAACGGACAAGCGGGCGAAACGTTGGAAAATAAACTAGTTTTGCTACAATTGCCGTCGCGTTTGACTTTGGCTTACCCCCGTGGCCTGGACAAGCATTAACTATATAACTGATACGAAAGCGTTCCATGTCTGAAGAAAACCTGCAACCTGTATTCCAAATCCAACGCGTCTACCTGAAAGACATGTCGCTGGAACAGCCTAATTCCCCAGCTATCTTCCTGGAACAGGAAGCCCCTTCGATCGAAGTGGCGCTGGACGTTGGCGCTGAGCCGCTGTCTGACGGCATCTTCGAGTCCACCGTGACCGTGACCGTGACTGCCAAGATCAAGGACAAAGTCGCTTTCCTGGTTGAAGGCAAACAGGCCGGTATCTTCGAAGCCCGCAATATTCCAGCTGAACAGCTGGACCCACTGCTGGGCATCGGCTGCCCGAACATCGTGTACCCGTACCTGCGTTCGAACATCGCCGACATGATCACCCGCGCCGGCTTCCCTCCGATCCACCTGGCGGAAATCAACTTTGAAGTGTTCTACCAGCAGCGCCTGGCAGCCATCGCCCAGCAGCAAGCTGCTGAAGCTGGCGCCACCCCGGTCGAAGGCTCTGCCACCGTACAGTAATACTTCTGCGCTATCATGGGGAACCACGGTTCCCCCGCATGCAAAGGCCCCAGTGGGCCTTTGCGCATTTTTAAGGTATTAATCGATGAATTTACGCCGAATTGTCGCCATCGCCGCACCGCTGCTGGCTTGCGCCAGCGCCCAGGCTATCGACTACCGGTCGGTCGGCGCCAATCCTGCCGTGCTGTACGGCGCCCCCTCGACCCGGGCGGCCAAGCAGTACATCGTCCCCTCCGGCGCCCCGCTGGAAGTCGTGCTGACCTATGGCGAGTGGGTCAAGGTGCGCGATATGGCCGGCGACCTGGCCTGGACCGAAGCCAAGGGCTTGAGCATCAAGCAGCGCAACGTGATCGTCCGCGCAGCCAACACCAGGGTACGCGGCGCGGCCGACGATACCTCGCCTGTGGTGTTCATCGCCGACAAGGGCGTGCTGCTGGAACTGGCTGAACCGGCCGCCAACGGCTGGACCAAGGTGAAGCACCGCGACGGCCTGGTCGGCTATGTGCGCAGCAACGATATTTGGGGTAATTGAGCAAGATGCTGCAAGAAGGCAAACGCAAGATCAGCGTGCTGGGCGCCGGCGCCTGGGGCACCGCCGTCGCCATCGCTGTTGCCGCGCGCCACGAAGTGGTGCTGTGGGGCCGCGATGCCGCCGCGATGGCCGAGATGGCCGCCGCCCGCGACAATAGCCATTACCTGAAAGGCTTCCCCTTCCCGCCTGCGCTGCAGGTGAGCTCCGATTTCGATGCCGCCGTGGCCCATGCGGGCCAGGATGGCTTGCTGATTGCCGCCTGCCCGGTTGCCGGCCTGCGCCCCTTGCTGCAAGCACTGAAAGGCAGGCAGATTCCGAACATCGTCTGGCTGTGCAAAGGCTTTGAATACGACACCGGCATGCTGCCGCACCAGATCGTGCGTGAAGTACTGGGCGATAGCGTGCCGGCTGGCGCACTGTCCGGCCCTTCGTTCGCGCAGGAAGTGGCCAAGGGCCTGCCTTGCGCCCTGACCATTGCCTCCAGCGATGCCGCCCTGTGCGAGCTGGTGGTAGGCGCCGTGCACGGCGGCACCATGCGCGTCTACTCGAGCGACGACATTGTCGGCGTGGAAGTGGGCGGCGCCGTGAAGAACGTCCTGGCCATCGCGACCGGCGTGGCCGACGGCATGGGCCTGGGCCTGAACGCCCGCGCCGCGCTGATCACGCGCGGCCTGGCCGAGATTACCCGCCTCGGCACCGCCCTGGGTGGGCAAGTCGAAACCTTCATGGGCTTGACCGGCATGGGCGACCTGATCCTGACCTGCACCGGCGACCTGTCACGCAACCGCCGCGTCGGCCTGGGGCTGGCGCAGGGCAAGTCACTGGAAACCGTGGTCAAGGAGCTGGGCCATGTGGCCGAAGGCGTGCCCTGCGCGAAAGCGGTGCGCGAACTGGCGCGCCGCCTCGGCGTGGAGATGCCGATTACAAACGCCGTCGCCAGCGTGCTGTTCGACGGCTTGCAACCGGCCGACCTGGTGCAAGGCTTGCTGGCGCGCGACCCGCGCTCGGAAAACCAGGTGCCGCCAGTTAAGTAGCATCGTCGCGCTCTCCATCCTATAATCGGCGCATCCCTTCAGTGGAGGCGACGATGATCAGTTCCGCGAACCTGGCCGAAACGCTCGAGATCGACACGACGATGGCGGACAAGTGGCAGCAAGTCCTGGACTTGCTGGCCCGCCTGCTGCACGTGCCGGCCGCCCTGATCATGCGCGTGCAGCCGCCCAGCATCCAGGTATTCCTGTCCAGCCATTCGCCCGGCAATCCCTACGAAGAACATGAACTGGCGCCGCTGAATACCGGCCTGTATTGCGAGACCGTGATGGCGCGGCGAGGCGAACTCCTGGTGCCGGATGCCTTGCAGGACGCCGCCTGGTGCGCCAATCCCGACATCAAGCTCGGCATGGTTTCCTACCTCGGCCTGCCGCTGGTCTGGCCTAACGACCACGTGTTCGGCACCATCTGCGTGCTGGACCGGAAGAGGAATCCCTACGACGATACCCAGCGCGCACTGCTGGAGCAATTCCGCGGCCTGGTCGAACGCGACCTGCGCCAAGTCTATGAACGGCGCGAACAGGCGCTGCGCGATGCCGCGCTGCTGGAACAGATGGTGGCCACTGCCAAGCTGGCCACCATCGGCCGCCTGGTCGGCGGCATCGCACATGAGCTGAACACGCCGCTCGGCAATATCGTGCTGGGCTCGTCCTCGCTGGCCGCGCGGCTGGACGATATTTTGCAGCAGGCCGAAGCCCGCTCCCTGTCGCAATCGAATTTGCGGCGCATGCTCGACGAAGGGCGGCAAGCCTGCGACACGATCGAACGCAATAGCACGCGTGCCGGCAACCTGCTGGCCAGCATCAAGCAGATCGCAGTGGACCAGGAGGGGCAGCCGCGGCGCCGCTTCGACCTCGACGAAACGGTGGCCCACGTCGCCAGCGCCACCGCGCCCTTGCTGCGACGCGAAGCGATCAGCCTGACGGTGGATATTCCTGCCGGCCTGGAAATGGACAGCTACCCAGGCCATATCGAACAGGTCCTGGTTGCCTTGCTGGACAATTCGGCGCGCCATGCCTTTGCCGGCCGCGAGGGACGCTGCGTGCACATTGCCGCTACGCGCCAGGGCAGCGACGTGGAGCTGGTGTATACGGATAATGGCTGCGGCATCGCCGCCGATGCGTTGCCGCGCGTGTTCGAACCGTTCTACACGACGCGGGTCGGCGAGGGGGCGCGCGGGCTGGGCCTGACGATCGTGCTGAACGCCGTGCAAGCGATCCTGAAGGGCAGCGTACGCCTCGACAGCAGGCCGGGCGACGGCGTCCGGTTCACCTTCCGCCTGCCGCTCAATCCTCCAGCACAATAGTCAACAGCAGCAGCGCATCGGTGTTGGCGCGCAGGGCGTGCGGCGCGCCACCTTGCAGGTAGAGCATTTCCCCGCCGCGCAGGATGGCGGTGCGGCCATGCGCATCGAACGCCACCTCGCCTTCCAGGCATTGCAGCGTGATCTGGCCCTTGACCGCATGCTCCGGTACCGCACGGCCGGCCGGCACGGTCATGCGGATCAATTCCAGCTGCTCCGTCTTGGCCAGTGCGATGGAAGAAAACTGCGACAAGCTTTCACCGGCCTCGCGGCCAATCCGGACCACTTGCCCGGATGATGCATGCGGTAGCGCCATATACCCTCCCTGGATTGTCCCAATGATAGCAGTTGGCGCCGCCGCACTTATTTCTGTTCGTCGCCAATGAAGCGGTAGATGCCTGCGCCGACGCCGGCGCCGATGATCGGCGCCACCCAGAACAGCCACAGTTGCGCCACCGCCCAGCCGCCGACATACAGCGCGACGCCGGTGCTGCGCGCCGGGTTGACCGAGGTGTTGGTGACCGGGATCGAGATCAGGTGGATCAGGGTCAGGCACAGGCCGATGGCGATCGGCGCAAAGCCAGCCGGTGCGCGCTTGTCGGTTGCCCCCAGGATGACCACCAGGAAGAAGGCCGTCATCACTACTTCCGTGACCAGGGCCGCCACCAGGCTGTAGCCGCCCGGCGAATGCTCGCCATAGCCGTTGGAGGCGAAGCCGGCGGCCACGTCAAAACCTGCCTTGCCGCTGGCGATCAGGTAGAGCACGCCGCCCGCAGCAATGCCGCCCAGCACCTGCGCCACGATATAGCCCGGCAAATCCTTGGCCGGGAAGCGGCCGCCCAGCCACAGGCCGACCGATACCGCCGGGTTCAAATGACAGCCCGAAATGTGGCCGATGGCAAAGGCCATGGTCAGCACCGTCAGGCCGAAGGCCAGCGACACCCCGTGCAAGCCGATCCCCACCCCGGGAAATGCCGCCGCCAGCACCGCACTGCCGCAACCGCCCAGGACTAGCCAGAACGTACCGAAGAATTCCGCACCCAGTTTTTGCATGTCACGCCTCCGTTGACGATTGGTAATTTTGCAAACAGATTAACTATAAATGGCGGAAATGACAACGGTGCGACATGTTGCACCGCAGAAAAATAGAGCGACCGTTCTAGAAAATTCGCTTGTGTTACGCAAGCGGTTTCAATAGAGTAAATGTTATATATTTACTACCAAAATGGAAGCCAATGAGCAAAGGTTCGTTCGCCGAGATGAACTGCCCCATCGCCCAGACCCTGGAGCAGGTCGGCGAATGGTGGACCTTTGTCATTTTGCGCAACGCCTTCTGCGGCATGAGCCGCTTCCAGGATTTCCAGCGCCACCTCGGCATCAGCACCAATATCCTGGCCCGCCGCCTGGGCAAGCTGGTGGAGAACGGCATCCTGCTGCGCCAGCCCAGCGACGAGGACGCCCGCATCGTCCATTACCGCCTGACGCCCAAGGGCCACTCGCTCTATCCCATCCTGGCCGCGATGACCGTGTGGGGCGAGCAATGGGCGCCGCATCCGGACGGGCCGCGCATGACGCTGGTGGAGCGCGAAACCGGGCTGCCCGTGGCCGGCGTGGGCATCCGCGCCGCCGACGGGCGCGACCTGGCGCCGGCGCAGATCGATACGGTGGCCGGCCCCGGCGCCGATGACAAGACGCACGCTTTGATGCGCATGAGAGAGGAGACAAGCAAACAATGAATACCGATAAAGTCTGGCTCAAGTCCTACCCCGATGGCATTCCGGCCTCCATCGATCCCGACCTGTACCGCTCCCTGCCGCACCTGCTGGAGGAGTCCTTCGGCAAGTTCGCCGCGCGCAAGGCCTACGCCTGCATGGACAGCGTCATGAGCTACCGCGAGTGGGACGAGCACTCGCGCAACCTGGCCGCATGGCTGCAGCAGCGCGGACTGGCCAAGGGCGCCCGCGTCGCAGTGATGATGCCCAATGTGCTGCAATATCCGGTCGCAGTGGCGGCCGTCCTGCGCGCCGGCTGCACCGTGGTGAACGTCAATCCGCTGTACACGGCGCGTGAGCTGGAGCACCAGCTGACCGATTCCGGCGCCGAAGCCATCTTCATCCTCGAAAACTTCGCCACCACGCTGGAAAAGGTGCTGCCGCGCACCAGCGTCAAGCACGTGGTGGTGGCCAGCATGGGCGACATGCTGGGCTTTGCCAAGGGCATGCTGGTCAACTTCGTGGTGCGCACGTTGAAGAAGATGGTGCCGCTCTTTGATCTGCCGGGCGCCGTGCCATTCCGCGCGGCCTTGCGCCAGGGCGCACGCGAAGCCCTGCGCCCGATGCAGCTGGGCCACGACGACATCGCCTTCCTCCAATACACGGGCGGCACCACGGGCCTGTCCAAGGGCGCCACCCTGACCCACCGCAACGTGATCGCCAACATGCTGCAGAACGATGCGTGGGCCGGGCCGGCCCTGCTCAATCAAGCCAAGGGCGAACAGGTGGTGACGGTATGTGCGCTGCCGCTGTACCACGTCCTGGCGCTGAACGCCTGCATGCTGATGGGCGCGCGCTGGGGCGCGATGAACCTGCTGGTGCCCAATCCGCGCGACATGGCGGGCTTCGTCAAGGAACTGGCCAAGTACCGCGTCAATTTCTTCCCCGGGGTGAACACCCTGTTCAACGCCTTGCTGAACCAGCCCGAGCTCGCAAAGGTCGACTTTTCCGGCCTGCGCATCACCCTGGGCGGCGGCATGGCGGTGCAGCAGGTGGTCAGCGAACGCTGGCTGGCCGCGACCGGCAGCCCGATCCTGGAAGGCTACGGCCTGTCGGAGACCTCGCCGACGGCCACGCTGTGCCGTCCCGACCAGAACGGCTTCAGCGGCACCATCGGCCTGCCGGTGCCGTCGACCGAAGTGGCGATCGTCGACGACGACGGCAATCCCCTGCCCTTCGGCCAGGCCGGCGAAATCGCCATCCGCGGCCCGCAGGTGATGGCCGGCTACTGGAAGCGTCCGGACGAAACGGCCAAGGTCATGACGGCGTCCGGCTACTTCAAGTCGGGCGACATCGGCATCATGGATGAACAGGGCTATGTCCGCATTGTGGACCGCAAGAAGGACATGATCCTGGTCTCCGGCTTCAACGTTTACCCCAATGAAGTGGAAGGCGTGGTGGCCGCCCACCCGCTGGTGCTCGAATGCGCC
The DNA here is from genome assembly GCF_049904655.1 of Pseudoduganella sp. R-34. Classification (NCBI taxonomy): domain Bacteria; kingdom Pseudomonadati; phylum Pseudomonadota; class Betaproteobacteria; order Burkholderiales; family Oxalobacteraceae; genus Pseudoduganella; species Pseudoduganella sp. R-34. Next base: position 655,115 of record NZ_CP184572.1, on the reverse strand, counting down.
TGCATCGGCGTACCCGACGCCGGTTCGGGCGAAGCCGTCAAGCTGTTCGTGGTGCGCAAACACCAATCGCTCACCAGCGAACAGCTGATGGACTACTGCAAACAGCAGTTGACCGCTTACAAAAAACCGAAATACATCGAGTTCCGCGACGCCCTGCCCAAGACCAATGTGGGCAAGATCCTGCGCCGCGAGCTGCGCGACGAAAAGGTCGCGGCGTAAGTTTTTGCTGCATTCCCTGTACTGCCCCCGAACATCTCAATAACAGGAGTTAAGTATGGAAGCCAGTATTGCCGCAGTAAGCCAACCTAAAACCAACCCTATCGTGCTCGACGAGAAGCGCAGCAAGACCGTGCGCACGCTGATCAACGCCTCGCACCGCAAGCTGCTGTTCCTCGACCAGGTGGTCGACTGGGAAAAAGGCATCGACTTTTCCAAGCCGCCCAAGGTGGCCGAGTCGAGCTGGATCTACGGCACGCCCTACTGGGATATGCTGACCGAGGAACAGCGCAATGAAGTGCTGTGGCTGGAGACCGGCCGCGACGTGTCCTATTTCATCTGGCTGGAACAGACCCTGCCCGAACTGTACGTCGGCTACGTCAACCAGTACCACGGCGTCCTGAGCGACGACGTGCGCGAATACCTGATGGTGTTCTCGCGCGAAGAGATCGTGCACACGCTGATGTTCCGCCGCTACCTGGACAAGGCCAACCTGCGCCTGTGGAGCCATCCGGAAAACATCCCCAACTACTCCCTGTTCGAGCGCCAGCTGGCCGGCAAGCATCCGGTGTACGGCATCTGCTGGAACCTGCTGATCGAATGGTTCGCGGAGCTGAACTCGATCTTCCAGACCCAGACCGACGGCATCGACCCGCTGACGCGCCAGATGTTCAAGGAACACCACCTGGAAGAAGTGCGCCACATCGCCTTCGCCAAGACCATCTGCGAAAACTACTTCGAGGCGGCGCCCAAGGAGGAGCTGGAAGAGATGTGCGAGTTCTTCCAGAAGGGCTACGGCTTCCTGCTGGACGAATACACCTACATGCCGGAAATCGCCCTGCATGCATCCTTCGACTTCCCGATCAAACCCGGCGACACCGACAAGATCCGCGAGGTGCGCAACTCGCCGAACAACCAGCGCCTCAATGCAGCCCGCTTCCGCGACGTGCGCGAGTGGTGCCTGAAGCACAACATCATCAAGCAGTAAGCCCCATCATCCCCAGGCGGCAGCTTGCATGGCGCAGTGCGCGCCAGGGACAGCTGTCGCCGTTTCAAAAAGAATCTGGAGCAAGCATGATCGATATCATTCCCCACGATTCCGGCATCACGGAATTGCGCATCGCCCGACCGCCGGTCAACCTGATCGACGTGGGCGTGCTGAAAACCCTGCGCCATGCCCTGGCCGAAGCCGAGCGCACAGGCCAGCGCGGCATCATCCTGTCCGGTGCGCCGGGCGTGTTTTCCTCCGGCGTGGACGTGGCCGCCCTGGTCGGCGGCGACTACGAAGCCGTGCGCGAATACTGGCAGCAAGTGTTCCTGCTGGCGTCCGAGATGGCGTTGTCGCGCCAACCGATTTTCGCCGCCATTACCGGCCATTGCATGGCCGCCGGCGCCCTGCTGGCCGTGTTCTGCGACTACCGCGTCATGGCGCAAGGCCCCTGGCAGGTTGGCCTGAACGAAGTGCGGGTCGGCGTGGCGCTGCCGGACTGCTTCCAGGTTGCGGTGCGCCGCGTGGTGGGAGCCCTGCAGGCCGAAAGGCTGCTGGTGTTCGGCCGCATGCTGTCGCCGCAGCAGGCGCTGGAAGTGAACCTGGTCGACGAGCTGGCCGAGCCTTCGCAGGTGGTGGCGCGCACGCGCGAGCGCCTGCAGGAACTGCTGTCGGTGCCGCCGCAAGCCCTGGTCAGCACGCGCGCCATCGCCCGCCGCGACCTGCGCGACGTGTTTGCCGACGTCGATGCGCTGCCGGTCGACGACTTCGTCGACGCCTTCCTGCAGCCGGAAACCCAGCAGGCGCTGCGCTACGTCGCCAGCCGCCTGCGCCAACCCGCCGCGGCAGCCGCGCAATGAACCTGTATTTCCGCCTCATGCTGGTCTGGCTGCGGGCCTGCTTCAAGCCCGCGATCCAGATCGGCGACACGATCGAGATGCAGCTCACCGTGCTGCCCAACGACCTGGACCTGAACGGCCATATGAACAATGGCCGCTACATGACCATCATCGACCTGGCTCTGGTCGAATACATGACGCGCGCCGGCTTCATGGGGCCGGCCCTCAAGCGCGGCTGGCGCCCGATGCTGGGCGGCTCGATGATCGCGTTCCGGCGCGGGCTCAAGCCGTTCCGGCGCTATACCCTGCGCTTCTGCGCCCTGTGCTGGGACGAGCGCTGGACCTATATCCGCTTCGAGTTCGTGCTCGACGGGGACGTGATGGCGGTCGGCCACACCAAGGGCGGCATTGTCGGCCCCTACGGCGTGGTGGGCAGCAATGAAATGTGCGCGGTACTGGGCGTGGATCCGGCCTCGCCGGTCTTCCCGCGCTCGGTCACGGCGTGGATCGAGGCCGATCGCCTGATGCGGGCCTGAACGGGAGAACCCATGGAAGCCATACAAAACATCGCCGTCATCGGCGCCGGCCCGGCAGGGCTGACCGCCGCGGACACCCTGCGCCAGCTGGGCTACAAGAAAGTCACGCTGTTCGAACAGGGCACGCGCGTGGGCGGCAAGGTGTACACCGCGCAGACGCCCGCCGGCCCGGTAGAACTGGGCGCCGTCATCGCCTCCGCCGAGTGCGAACTGGTGCTGGGACTGGCGCAGCGCCTGGGCGTTGCGATCGCGCCCTACCCGGTGGAGCAGCGCTTCCTCGACGAGCATGGGGTGCGGCACGATGCCCCGTCCTTCCTTGCCAGCCGCTACAGCGCGGACGAAATCGGGCAAGCCATCGCCAATTATGGCGCGGCGCTGGAACGCTATGCCATGGTTCGCTACGATACCCTGGCCGGCATGCCGCGCGCGCTGCACCAGCCGTTCGACCGCTTCGCCGCCAGCCACGGCTTCACGCCGGTGGCCGAACTGGCGCGCGGCGCCCTGGTGGGGTTCGGCTACGGCTATTACGAAACCGTGCCGGCCCTGTATTTCATGAAACTGATCCCGTGGCTGTTCCGGCCCGACGGCCAGGGCGGCCTGGCGCCGGGCAAGTTCCACGTCTTCCCGCAGGGCTTCCAGGGCTTGTGGGAAGGACTGGCGCGAGAGCTCGACGTCCGCCTCGGCGCGGCCGTGACAGCGCTCGACAGCCCACCAGGCCGTCCGGTGCAGCTCACCATCAATGGCCGCGACCAGCACAGCTTCGATGCAGTGGTGGTGGCGGCGCCGCTGCACACGGCAGCCAGCTTCCTGCCGGCCGGCAGCGAAGCCGCCGCCCTGCTGGCGCAGTTGCGCAGCAACCGCTACCTGGTCAGCGCCTTTGCCGCCAGCAGCCTGCCGGGTGGGGAATTCCTGTTCCTGCACCAGAACGAACACCCCGAACGCATCGGCCACATGAATGCCTGGGCCAACCGCAATCCTGCCCTGCCGATGTACCTGGGCTGGCAGTTGGCCGGGGACGCCGCCAGCACCGGACAGTTGCGCGAGCTGCTGGCGGCCGATATTGCCGCCCAAGGGGGAAGGTTGGCGCGCGTCGTCCTGCAGCAGGAGTGGGATTACTTCCCTCATGTCGACGGCACCGCCCTGGAAGCCGGTTATTTCGAACGCATCGACGCCTTGCAGGGCCAGTGCCGCATATACTACGCGGGCGGCGCCCTGAACTTCGAGACAGTCGAGCACAGCGCACGGCAGGCGCGAGCCCTGATGCGCCGCCATTTCGGCTGACGGTACAAAGGGCATCCCTTACGGTTTGTGCCTATGGAAAAACGGCGGAGGCGGGGCCTATAATGGCTGGGCGAACCGGCACGCCATTGCCGCCCTCGGAGATACGCATGAAACACCTGATCGTTGCCAGCCTGGCCCTCGCCCTGACCGTGCCTGCCTTTGCCAGCACCACCCACGCCAAGGCCACCGCCACCCACCACAAGACCGCCTCGACCTCCACCAAGCATCACCTGGCGAAGAAGAAAACCTCCGCGCACCATAAGACCGCGAAGGCAACCACTCACCACAAGCACGCATGATTTTCGTCTGGGGCAGGAAGGCGGTCTACACCCACGCCGGCTACGTCGCCGACTTCTGCCCCGTATGCCGGGCAGCCCGTGCGTTCTCCGTGCAGCGCATCGGCATGGCCTGGCACGTGTACTACCTCACCATTTCCAAAGGCGAGCTGGCCGGATATCAGCGCACCTGCTGCGATTGCGGCATGGCGCTGCCCATGGAAGTCGGACACTACACCCAGTTGAGCGCGGAACAGCTGCCGCTGGTGCAGCTGGAACAAACCACCAATCCCCATTTGTCGATCCGCCACGCCGATGCACTGGCCGCTGCTGCGCGCCTGCGCGAAGCGCCCTTGCTGCTTGATGAATCGGAGCGCCGGCGCCAGCTCGATGCGGCGTTGCGCCTGCAGGCCGACGCACTCGACGAGTTCGAAGCGACCACGCGCCTCGACCGCGAAGTGTGGTGGACCATCGGCGGCGCATTCGCGTTTTGCGCCCTGGTGCTTGCCGCGCTGCGACAGCAGGCGCCGGAAAACATGGACACCGGTTTCATCATCGCCTTCTTCCTCAGCCTTGGCGCGGTAGCCTGGCAATTGAGCCAGATGGGAGAACGCTTCCTGCAACGCGGCCTCCTGCCGAAGCTGGCCCGTTCGCTGGCGCCCTTGCAGCCGAGCGCGGCGGAACTCGACGAAGCGTTCGAGCGCATGCGCGAACAAGGCCGCAAGCTGGCCAAGCGCGTCGACAGTGCGCGCGTGCAGCAAGCCATCGCCGCCCTGCGCAACTAAGCCAGCGCCAGCGCGTCCAGCAGCACCTCAAGCTGCTGCAGCCGTGCTTCCATTTCTTCGATTTGCGGCGCGCTGCCGCCCATGCCGTGGAAAGACGTGTTGTGCAGCAGCGCATTGCGAAATTCCGCCAGGCCGCGCGCCTCGCGCAACAGCGCCAGCATGGCTTCACTGGACTGCGGCGATTGTTGCTTCAGGCTGGCCTTGATGCGGTCAAGCCGCTTGCCGAATGTGAGCTTGCGCGTGTCGTCGGTACCGATGCAGCGTGCGCACAGGATGAATACGTGCGCTTCCAGCCGGGAGAACTCATGGATAAAGCTCCCCAGCATCAGCTTCCATTGCTGGTCGGGTGGCAGGTCTGGCCTCATGCCGCTCATTGTACGCTGCGATTTCAGTTGCGCTTACTTTCGATTCATCGTAGTTTACCTTTCGTTTTTCAATAAAATTGAAAGGATATGGAGATGAAACGAAGAATTTCGCTGTTAATCCTTGCGTTTTCCGCCGCCGCGGCCCTGGCGGGCCAGCCTGTTGCCAGCGGGGATGCCGTAGTCGCCCTGGCCGGCAACGGCTTCGTCACCAGCGCCGATGCCGGTTCGACGGAAGTCATCAACAACAACGGCCTGGCCAACTGGACCAGCGCCAATACCGTCACCAGCATCTGGTTCCGCATGGCCGCCGCGGGCAACGCCACCTTGTCGCTGGACGCCGGCCTGACCGGCAGCAAGACCAGCAACATCCGCGTGACCGCCAATGGCACGCCGTTCGACATCACCCTCACCAAGGGCAGGACCAAGACCTACACCGTCGGTACCATCAACGTGCCCGCAGCCGGTTACGTGCGGGTCGACCTGCAAGGCATTAGCAAATCCGGCTCCTACTTCGGTGACGTTGCGGCACTGCGCGTCAACACCAGCACGCCGCTGAACTATGCGAACGACGCAGCCAATTACTACTGGTCGCGCCGCGGGCCATCCGTCCACCTCGGCTACACGGTGCCGGCCAACACCGAGTATTTCTACAATGAGGTGACGGTGCCGGCAGGCGAAGACAAGATCGGCTCCTATTTCATGGCCAACGGATTCAATGGCGGCTACTTCGGCATCCAGGTCAACTCGCCGACCGAACGCCGCGTGCTGTTCTCGATCTGGGATGCCGATAACGGCGCCAAGACCACGCTGGTACGCAAGGGCCCGAACGTGGTCGACAACTCGTTTGGCGGAGAAGGCACCGGCGGCCAGTCCTACCTGCTGTACAACTGGATGGCCGGACAGACCTACCGCTTCATCACACGCGTCGTGCCGGACGGCGCGGGCGGTACCAATTTCTCCGCCTGGTTCTACGCACCCGAAACCAACGCCTGGCGCTTCATCGCCACCTGGAAGCGCCCGGCCACCACGACCTACCACGCCGGCGTGTATTCCTTCCTGGAGAACTTCATTGACACCAGGGGCTACCTTGGCCGCAGCGTACAGTTCAACAACCAGTGGGCGCGCAGTACCGGCGGTAGCTGGACCGAACTGGTGACGGCACGCTTCACTGGCGACGCCACCGCAGCCAACGCCCAGCGCATGGATTACGCAGGTGGCTTGCATAACGGAAGCTTCTACTTGCGTAATGGCGGCTTCTTCAGCCCCAATGTGCCAATCAACCAAAGCTTCACCCGCCCGGCTACCGGACAAGTACCAACGGTGGACGTCGGCACCCTGCCGTAGACATTTTTGTATCCCAGTGTATCTGGCGCCATGCCAGATACACTTCTCACGAGCTCTCGACAAAAGCGATACACACTGCCCCCTTAATCTGGTCACACCTTAACCAAGGAGACCAAGATTATGAAAACCACCTACGCAGGACTGGCAGCCACCCTGGCTATCGCATTGTGCACCTCCGCCGCACACGCCGCAGAACCCAAGAAGGAAATGGAAAAGTGCTATGGCGTGGCGAAAGCCGGCCATAACGATTGTGCCGCGGGCCCGGGCACTTCGTGCGCAGCAACCTCCAAAGTCGACTACCAGGGCGATGCCTGGGTGCTGGTCGAAAAAGGCACTTGCACCTCCATCAAAACCCCTAAGGGCTACGGCTCGCTGAAGGCGAAGTGATGAAGCGTGCCATTGCATCGGTGATCGCCCTGGCAGCCGGCCTTGCCGGCGCGGCACATGCCACCGCACCGGCCGCCCAGCCAGCCGCGAAAAACGTTGTGATCGTGCCGGGCGCCTTCATCGACGCTTCCAGCTGGCGCGTGGTGCACGACACCCTGCGTCTGAAAGGCTTCAACGTCACCGTGGCCCAACTGCCCCATACCTCGCTCGACGACGACATTGCCATCGTCCGCAAAGCGATTTTCCAGCAGTTCGGCAACGTGATCGTGGTCGGCAATGGCATTGGCGGCACGGTGATGTCAAATGTGGCCACCGGCGACAAGGTCAAGGCGCTGGTGTATGTGGCGGCCTTGATGCCGGAAGTCGGCGAAACCTCGCAGCAGCTGTTGTCGTCGATACCGGGCGCCGGTGAAGGCGTCAAGCCGGACCGCGCAGGCTTCCAGTTCTACGACACTGCGCGCTTCCAGGCCGACCTGGCCGCCGACCTGACGCCCAACCGCGTCAACTTCATGGCGGCCTCGCAAGTACCGGTCAGCAATGTGCTGATGGGAACGCCAAGCTGGTTCGCCACCTGGCACCAGAAGCCAAGCTTCGGCATTGTCGCCACGCAGGATCGCCTGGTGAGCCCGGAACTGCAGCGCTGGATGTACAAGCGTGCCGGCGCCAGGGTCACAGAAATCGCAGCAAGCCATGCAGTACAAATTTCGCAGCCGGAAGCGGTCGCGAAAGTCATCGAAGACGCTGCCCTCAGCGTCCAGTAAGTCCTACTTTAACCAAAGGAGATTCATCATGAGCATCGCTACCAAAACCCGCGCTGGCCTGGCCGGCGCCGCCGCCCTGATCGCACTGGCATCCCTGTCGGCACCATCGTTCGCTGCAGAAAAAGTGAAGGAAGAACCGGGCCGCTGCTACGGCATCAACACCTGCAAGGGCACCAGCTTGTGCGCCACCGCCAAGAACGACTGCAAAGGCCTGAACCAGTGCAAAGGCCAGGGAGTGCTGGTAAAAACCCCGACCGAGTGCAAGGCACTGGGCGGCACCCTGACCGAAGCCAAGTAATCCAAACGGAGGCACACCATGCATGCCCATCGCTTTGGCCTCGGCCTGCGCCGCGAGCACTACCGCGATTTCCTCGAAGGCGACGTCGACGTGGATTTCGTCGAAGTGATCTCGGAGAATTTCATGGTCGCCGGCGGCCAGCCGCGCGATATCCTGCGCCGCGTGAGGGAGAAGCATCCCGTGGTGCTGCATGGTGTGTCGATGTCGCTTGGTTCGGCCGACGGTTTGCGGCCGGACTACCTGGCCCGCCTGTGCGCCCTGGTGGAAGAGATCGAACCGATGTTCGTCTCCGACCACCTGAGCTGGTCGCGCATCGGCCGCTTCAATTCGCACGACCTGCTGCCGCTGCCTTACACGCAGGAGGCGCTCGACATCATCTGCAACAACATCGACCAGGCGCAGGAAGCACTGGGACGCACCATGCTGGTCGAAAATCCTTCGAGCTACCTGACGTATGCCGAGTCCAGCATGACGGAATGGGAATTCATTTCCGCCATGGCCAAGCGCACCGGCTGCGGATTGCTGCTGGACGTGAACAACGTCTTCGTCAGTGCCAGCAACCACGGCTTCGATCCGCTCGATTTCCTGCGCGGGGTACCGATGAACCGCGTATGCCAGATCCACCTCGCCGGCCATAGCCAGGGCGACGGCCTGCTGATCGACACCCACGACAGCGCCGTCAACGATGCGGTGTGGTCACTGTACCAGCAGACGATCGCACGCTGCGGCCCTGTGGCCACCATGATCGAGCGCGATGGCGATATCCCGCCGCTGGCCGACCTGCTGGCCGAACTCGATATCGCGCGCCATCTCGCAGCGCACAGGGAGGCAGCATGAACCTCGCCAATCTCCAGGGCGATTTCCACGCCATGCTGGCCTCATCGACGCCCGTTGCAGGCGTGCCGGCCGGCCCTGGCCGCGCGGTCTACCTGAACAACTACCGCGCGCAGCTTGTCGGCTGCCTGGAAGAGAGCTACCCGCAACTGCGCGCCTTCATCGGCGAAGAAGCCTTCCTGCATGCTGCCGCAGCGCACATCAAGCGCCGCCCTCCACACGCCTGGACGCTGGACGCCTACGCCGACGATTTCTGCGACACGCTACAGGCGCTGTTCCCCGACAATCCGGACCTGCACGAACTGGCCTGGATCGAGCATGCCTTGGACCAGGCGTTCATCGGCCCCGATGCCGCGCCTGTCGCTGCCGACGCACTGGCCGAAGTCGACTGGGAGCACGCCAGCCTGACGCTTGCGCCAACACTTCAACTGCGCATTGCCACCACCAACGCCGCCGACTTGTGGTTCGCCCTGCGCGACGGCAGCAGCAACCTGGAAGGCGAAATGCTTCCCGCGCCCGGCGGCCTGCTGGTCTGGCGCCAGGGCTTCGTCTCCTGCCTGCGAGCACTGGACGCCATCGAATTTGCCGCGCTGACGCACCTCCAGCGCGACGGCAGCTTCGCCGGCTTGTGCGCGTTGCTGGTGGAACGCGTCGGCGAAGAACAAGGCATCGCCAGCGCCGGCGCCATGCTGGCCGACTGGCTTGGTAGTGAACTCATTACCGGAGTTGAAAATGAATGAAACCCGCCGCCTGTTCCTGCTATCCGCCCTCACCGGACTGGCAGGGACCGCAAGCCTCGCCTTCGCACCGGCACTCGCCGGCGCCGCGCTGCCCATCCGCAGCGCCACCGAAGTGCTGCGCGCAGTAGCCGCAGCACAGCCTGCACTCAGCTACCACGCCGCCGGCCCTGACGACGGCCGCCCTATCGTGCTCGCCCGCAGCCCGGGCGATTCCATCGACCACTACACCGAAATTGCATCGCTGTTGGCAGCGCAAGGCTACTTCGTTCTGCTGCCGACGCTGCGTGATGCGGATGCCACGGCGCTCGGCCAGGACCTGCTGACCTTCATCGACAGCCTGCACATCCCGGAAGCGGTCTTCATCGGCACCGGTCAGGGAGCCCAGGCAGCGCGCGCCGCCGCCAGCCATCGCCGCACGCGCGTCATCGGCCTCGTGTTGGCGGATGGCGGCACCACGCCAACGCCTGTCCCGGCAATCGGCCTCGCCGCCAGCGCCACCACGCAACAAATCGCCGATGCAGCCATCACACTGGCGCGCCAAGGCAAATGGCGCACCTGATACCTGACAAAACGGAGACCACCATGAACACCAACTTCGCCCGATCCCCAGCCGCCGCAGCCACTTCCACCGGCACCATCGCAGGAGGCATCGCAGCGCTCCACGCACTTGCCGCGCGCCTGCTGCCCCCATCGGTACAGCTGCTCGCGGCCCGCCTCGGCATTGCCGCAGTCTTCTTCCTCTCCGGCCGCACCAAAGTCGAAGGCTGGTTCACGCTGAAGGATTCGACGATCGACCTTTTCCGCTACGAGTACATGCTGCCCCTGATCCCACCGGAGATCGCCGCCCCCATGGCCACCTTCGCCGAACACGCCCTGCCACTGCTGCTGGTCGCCGGCCTGTTCACCCGCTTCGCCGCCCTCGGCCTCCTTGCCATGACCGCCGTCATCGAGATCTTCGTCTATCCACAAGCCTGGCCGACCCACCTGGGCTGGGCCGCCTTACTGCTGCCTCTGATTGCTCAAGGCGGCGGCAAGTTCTCAATCGATCACCTTTTGCAAAAGCGTTCGGCGAAGGAACCTTGAGTCAAATTCGCGTGCGTTAGCTGGGGACGGGAACGGTAACGCTTGACTGACTGATGCCAACGATTGCTGAAAATTCCATCATTTGTTACTATTCAAGCGTAGACAAGCGCAGGATTTGTAGAGGTCGCTTAACGGCGGCAGCCCGAACGGGTGGGAACCTCGAACCTGGGGTCTACTTTACTCAAGGCTCACCAGCTTGGTGAGCCTTTGTTTTTCCGCGTCGTCCCCACACCAGATCTTCAGGCCGTAACCATCGGCTCGACGGTCTTTTCTGTAAATTGTCGGCTTCAATATTTCTAGATACCGACTTTCGACCTCTCCATACTGAGTTTTGTTTACTGCGAAGAACACACTCGATGCCACTGCATCCGCGAGCTGTAGGCCTGCCAATTTGTCGTGATTTACCGCGCGCACGCTGTCGCACGTGATCGCAGGCCAATGAATGTTGATATCTGCACCTGCCCTGGCTTGTTGCGACAGCAGTTCCAAGTAGGATCTCAAGTCGTCATATGACATCGCAGACCGATTCGAGAAAATGAGGTCCGTGTTACAAGCACCTCCGATTGCGTGGTCTCTGCATAACCAACTAACACGTTCTAGTAGCAGCCTGGTGCTGTAGCGGTAAAGCTTGTGCGCCTCTTGCTGAAAGTTCTCCGGATTGTTAATTGAAGGCTTATGAACAAGTATACTTACAGTTCGCACGGGTAGTGTTCCCAATAGGCGCACGTAAGGCACTCGCTGCTCGTGTTTCAGTTCACGGAAATGCAGTACGAATTTATCCGGCTTGCCGAGCAGCTGCCTGACATCCTTCGCAGCCTTCACTAATTGCAAATCGTTCGATTTTCGTACAATAGTCGCAGATAGAACGAACCAGCGCGAGCTACCACGTTCGCCCTCCAGAAACTTGAAACCTTCATCTCCCGCTTCATCGATATAGGCGACGAAATCTGCAGCCATCACTCTTCCTCGATTATTGTCAAGAAGTCAGATAATTATAGAGGTGCACTTTACGGGGGTTTTGATTTGCAGCATTGGCTGCACAACAACCACGCAGGCGCAAATAGAAAAAGCCCAGCCGGTGAGGGCTGGGCTTTTGGAATGCTGGTGCCGGCTGCAGGACTCGAACCCGCCACCTGATGATTACAAATCATGAGGAGAGCGAAATCTTCGCTGTTGATGTCCTTTCCTCGCCAGCCATGAAATCAAGTAAATCAAATACTTACCAAATTTGATTGATTGATTTGCATTGATGTTTTGTGAACGATATACTCCGTGCCGGGTTACATGGTGGTTACACGGAAGCGGAGCAAGACAAGCAATGGCAAAGGTGAACTTCACAGCGGGGCGCGTCGCGGCCTTCCAGTGCGAACAAGGCAAGAGCCAATCCTTCCTTTGGGACAGCGGCGCTCCAGGCCTCGGGCTGCGGGTCACCGCAAAAGGCGCACGCTCATACATGTTTCAGGCCAAGCTACGCGGCGAAACAATTCGTATCACGATTGGCGACCCGGACACCTGGCCTATTGATGCCCCCACTGATGGAAAAGGCAAACCAATGGGCAAGGGCGCCCGCCAAGAGGCGCGCCGATTGAAAACGCTGGTGGATGAAGGGAAGGATCCGCGCCAGGTCAAAGAGGACCAACTTGCGGAGGAGCGCGCGGCTAGAGAGGAAAAAGAAGCACAGGCCAACGAAGCATTGGCGAAGCAGGAACGCGAAGCTGTCACTCTGGCCGTGGTATGGGATGCATATATAAAAGAGCGGACCCCGTATTGGTCCGCGCATCATGTTGTCGCCCATCGAAAAATTGCGCAGCCAGGAGGCGAAAAGCGAAAGCGCGGTCCCGGCCTTACCGTAACCGGGCCGCTGGCGAGTCTGATGAACGTCCGCATGTGCGACCTCAGCATGGAGTGCGTCGAGGTGTGGGCGCGCGAGGAGTCTCAAGTACGTCCGTCTAGTGGACGCCTCGCCATCCGACTGCTGAAGGCTTGCCTAAACTGGTGCGCGCAGCACCCTACCTATTCCGCTATCGTCGCAGTCAATGCAGCAAAGAGCACGAAGGTTCGAGAGGTCTTGGGTAAGCCGCGACTGCGAAACGACGTTTTGCAGCGCGAGCAGCTAGGAGCGTGGTTCGAGGCGGTGCGGCAAATTCGAAATCCGGTAATCGCCGCCTATTTGCAGTGCTTGCTCATGACTGGCGCCCGTCGCGAAGAGCTGGCCTCCTTGAAGTGGGCTGATGTGGATATGCGCTGGAAGAGCCTGAAATTGGCCGACAAGGTTGAGGACTTCCGAATGGTTCCGCTCACTCCGTACGTGGCGAACTTGCTGTCCAACCTACCCCGCCGCAATGAATGGGTGTTTTCGAGCCCAGCGTCCGAATCCGGCCGCATTGCCGAGCCGCGCATCGCGCATAACGAAGCGCTTGCAGTAGCTGGCCTGCCGCATCTGACGCTGCATGGGCTGCGCCGCTCGTTTGCGAGCCTCAGCGAGTGGGTCGAAACGCCAAGTGGGATTTCGGCACAAATCCAAGGCCACGCGCCGCAAGGTGTTCGCGAACAGAACTACATCCGTCGTCCGCTAGATCTACTTCGCAAATGGCACTGCACGATTGAGGCCTGGATTCTTAGCGAGGCTGGAGTTGAATTTGAAGAAGTGAGCCAAAGGCTTCGCGTGTTGGCATCGTGAATCGGCATTGCATATCTACTCTAGGCGCCCGTAGTAACATTGCGGCCTTCACCAAACACCCACAGAACAAATGTGCGATAAGACTGGCCTCCACAGCGAGCCATTGATGCTGAACTCGCTTGAAGAGGCGGCCACATGGCTGTCCGAGAGCCAGGGTATTACGTGGACTCCAACCCGCATTCTCGACCACGTCGTCAGAATGGGGCTCAAGGGCGCCGCGTCCGACAGTAACGCACTCACTTCTTTGACTGTCGCATTACCTGACGATGAAGTCGTTGGAATCTATCGCTTGGATTCCCAAGTCCGAAGGTTGGCGGCACTTCGTCGAGGCGTCACGTTTCATATCGATTTGATGCAAGCATTCGACTTGCTGGAGCAAGGCCACGCTCTTGTAGCTGCGATACCAAGTGGGACTTCCAATAGCGCACTGGAGGTTGCTCTCGAACCGCCTGGCAAGACTGTCAAGGTGACACGCGACATGATTAGAGTGTCCCGGCACGGACTAAAAGCTCTTGAGCAAGCTGCTCGCTCCGGCGGGAGCTTGGTGCCGTCCAATCAAGTGAAGGCGCTGTCGGAGCTGCCACCGTCTGAAACCGAATGGACAGACATGATGGTTGTAGTGCGTTCCGTCGCAATGGACTATGGATGGAATTCCGAGACCTGGTTTCCCTTAGCAAGGAAAGCGTTGAACTCGCTAGAGGAATGGGATGGAGGACTTCTTTCGACTCTTAGGCTCGGGCCAAGGTTAGCGGCATCCCGAAAACGCGGCGTTGAAAATGGCGCGCTCCTGACCTCGCAGCAACTCATTGATGCGTTCGGGGACCTGACCACGTTACAGCTGTCTAAGACTTTGGCGAATGGGAAAGCGCTATGGTTGAAAGGTATCCGGAAGTACAAGGGCAGCCGTGGGAAGGGCGACAATAGCCTATGGCACCCCGTGGAATTTGCAATTGCACTTGAGGACCGTTACGGCGTATCTCGCTCTCGCTTGACCGCTCGGTTCCAGACTCGAACCGAGCTCGCCCCGTGGCTGGAAGAGTGGTCGGAAAAGTCCTCATATGGCGAGGAAGCCCAGCGATAGTCGTGACCTTAGGCTGCTGGACTGTAATGCAAACTGGGCGGAGGGATTTTTGGCTATGAAAAATCGCGGGGCAAAGCACGTTACGAACGTCATAGCGAATTTTGAGATGTCGCCAAGGAGTCAACTGGGATTCTTCGTGATGGGTGTGCTCTTCATCGCACTATTATTTCTTGATGATTTCCGAGCTTCGTCGAACCCGTTGCAATTGCTTGGAACCGCCGTATTCGCGCTACTTTGCCTATTTGCCGGTGTACCGGGAACCCTCCTGCCAAGGCGTCTTTGGGACTATGGAATAGAGATGAGTGAGAACGGCTTCGTCTACTATGAGCCCCTCATGACGGTTAGGTTCGTTCGTTACACCGACATTGAGCTCATCGTAGCCGAGACCAGGAGCGACGGTGACGACGACACTATCACCCAACTTATCGTCCATGCTCTCGATACCGTAGCGCGGCTAGATGAGGGAATAATTTTCGGCACGGACGTTTTGGAGGAGTTGAAAGCGCTTCCAGGATTTAACGAAGAAGCGTGGCTGAACGCGCTATCCGCCGAAGGCTGCCCAAAGTTTGGGCTGCTTGCGAAGCAAACTGTTTTGCTGGATGTGACAAAGGACGAGTAGAGATATCAGGCGCCTGAAAACAGGGGCAACCTTGGAAATGATTTCGAATTGCCCGACCTTATTGCCCGATTTTCGAGGTATGTAGGGCACCGCCACTAGAAAAACCACGAATCTAATTGCCTGAGTAGCGCTGGCAAAAGGCTGGCAATTTTTACTGAGCCCTCTTTATCAACACTGAGGCTTAGTAATGAATTCCCATCAATCTATCGTATCTCTGAACAACGAACGCCGGGCAGTCCTGGACACCAACGAGGCAGCATTTCACTTGGGCCGTCGCCCACAAACCCTCCGCAAGTGGGCGTGCTTGGAAAATGGTCCTATCCGCCCCATCCGGATCCACGGCCGTTTGGGCTGGCGCGTCGAAGACCTGAAACGCATCGTCGGCATGGAAGTGGGCGAATAATGACGACCAAGTCCATTGTGCGCGCCGCGTCGTCCCGGGCGCGCGCCGTTAGGGCTGTTCCACGGAACTACGACCGCATAAACGATGATGTTCACTTCCTCGCGGCGGCGACGTTGAGCAAAGAAAAGATGGAAGTCTCATCTAATTCCTTGGTGATTCTGACGGCAATGCGCCACAACCTGCGCGAGCTCTACCGCGACTTGCCTTGGGCCGTGCCCGACGGGATAGATCTTTCCCGCAGCAATCGTAACCGCGTCCTGGTTGGCCCTGGCTCTGCGGCCGAAGTAAGCGCCCTTGCAGATGCATGGATTAAGTCGGCTGGCGTAAAGGTTCGGAAAAACGCTAGCATGGCTGTTGAGATTGTCTTTAGCCTGCCCCGCAACATGTTGATCGATTTCGAACAGTATTTCCGCTGCTCGACCGAATGGGTGGAAAGCTATTTTGCTGCGCCAGTTCTGAGCTCGGTGATGCATGATGACCAGCAGCATCCACACGCCCATGTGCTATTGCTTCCGCTGAAAAATGGGAAGTTGATGGGGTCTGCCCTCCTGGGCGACCGGCGAGCTACCACTGCCATGCAAGCGGACTTCCATGAAAAGGTGGGCAAGAAATTTGGCATGAAACCACCCAAACGTAAGCGCAAGCGTAGCCTGCAACAAAGGAAGCTCGCGCTTGACGTGGCGGCAGGCTTTGTGGCGGCACACAGCAGCCTCTCGTCCGAAGCCCTCATCGCCCTGCTAGCCCCGCACCTCAGTGACCCCTTCTCGCTGCTCACGAAGCTTGGCGTACCGCCGCTGCAGCAGCTCAACGAAAATTCGTTCAGGGGGATGATGACGCGCCCGTGCAAGCCAGAAGCTAGGCGCGCGCACTAAGATGAAAAATGGAAAACACCTATGCTCTGTTAGGTGTTTTTTCTTAGCCAAGCTTTGTAAGGACTAATCGACCAGCATTGCGTTACTCAAACTAGTTCCACCAATCCAACCCTTCCATAAACCTTTGCGGCTGCATTTTCAGTGCCTTTAACCAGTCGGCAAGCTCGACCACATCGAGTCGGCGGTCCAGGGCCTCAATCTTAGCCACGTAGGATTGATGCTTACCGAGCTGCTTCGCCAGCTCAGTCTGCGTCACACCACAGCTAGTCCGTACCTCGACCAGTTTCTCAATCAATTCGGCGTAATGTGGACGGTGGATAGATTTCATCCCCCGATGGGACCATCCACTAGAAATTATCCCAAAATGGGATAATTGCCTTCTGCGTTAGCCGTACGAGGCTAAGCCCATTAACGACACACATGAGGATGAGATGTTGATTGAGTATTGCTGCCTAGTAGAAGGCTCTGAAGCCCTGCACGTCTTGCGACCACGGGAGCCTGGAGCAAACGATAACCAGCACGTTCTGGTATTTCAGGGGGCGCGCGATTGGGCATTGCTCTGCCTGAACGGGGATTGGGAATACGAAGCAGCAATGCACTGCCTTTGCCTGGCAGCAGGATACTTAGCCGAGGGGGATGGAACACGACGCAAATCGTTCTCCGTGGGCAGTTATTCGAAAGCGGGAGTGCCTCAAGCGCGCTTCGCAGTCGGGGCCAAAGTAGAGGTAGCGAGAGGCGAAGAGAACTATGGGAGTCTCGGCCGCCTTTCGATTAGGCTCGCGGACGATGCACAACAGCCGTTTCAACGAACGGGGACGCGAAGCGGTATCAGTGACTTGAACTTTAGCGTCAATCGTACCAATGAGGAGCTAAGCCAAATTGGCAAACTCATCTCCCGGCTAGCGCAAGCCAGCTTTGAGCCAGTCTTTGAATCAGCGAGAAACGATTGGTTTGTTCCACACTTTTTGGACGAAGTCCTCGAACGCTTTCCAATCTCACTTGATGCGCTGGCGCATGGAGGCCGCGTACTCAACGCGACGGCGCATATTGCCGAGGTCTGTCCAGCAGGCTTTTCGTCACTTTGGCTAGATGCGCTATCTGAAATTCCGACTTTCGAGGTGGCGACTTGCTTGGACTGCGAGGGCTACTTTCCGCGTAGGCTCGGACAGAAATGGATGAAGCAATGCATTGGATGCCATGGAGGCAATCCGGCGACCGCCTTCAACAAAGAGGCGCTCGATGGCGCCAATCGTGTTGAACCATGGCTTGTCGCGTGCACATCTGGGGAAAATGACGAACTAATTGGTGTCTAGCTTGGTGTGAAGGAGTCCTAGCCAAGGGCGGGGGCTATCAAAAGTCTGAGCGGGTCGGAGCCAGTACCGAAGCCTCCCTTACAGCTCATAAATGTGGACAAAAAAAGTTATTCTGCGGCTATCCAACGCGAGCCGAAGACTTCACCGAGAAACTGAAGTAGTGGCCGGGAGCCTTTGAAGACATGCTTCTAAACAGCGCATCTATCCGAACACCACTTTTGACCGCCGCAGATACTCCAAGAAACTGCAAGAAGTAACCTTTACTTCTTGCATTGCACAAAGGGCAGGAATCTTATAGTTAGCCTTCGTCTTCGGAAGTGTTTTTTGCAGAGCTTCATTCGTGACAAGCTCTACACCATAGATCCGCGCGGTAGCGACAATAAACAGATCATTTTCCCCCACCCCGCCCCCGAAGTGCGCTCCGATTTCCAACAATGCTTTATAGCTCAACGCTTCAGTTGCAATCGGATCGCTGATAGCCAAATAGTTAACATCTTGGTCGCAGAGCCAAGCATGACACTCTGGCGAAACCTCCTCCACCTCATCCAGCACGACCTCCGAAAGACATATGTTTCGGCTGTCAAATTCACCCTCTAGCCAGTGCCATAGGTTAGGAAACTGATCTATAGGGTAGTTGTCCCAAGCATAGACAATCGAGGAGGTATCAAAGACCAGCATAGTGCCTTTCAAGCTCATGCAGGTCGTTTAATTTCAACCCATCCAGATACTTGCTGGCTTTCGACAAAGAAATTCTGCGCCCGCTCAATGCGTCTAGGACTGCTCGAACGAACGTCTCGCCGAAAATGTGTTTGGGTTCACGATGTCGATATAATCTTGCCGCACGCTCTGGCTCCGGTTTCGGTAGAGCATCTCTCCACGCACGATAAGCTACGTACTTTGCACTTGAAAGCCGCTGAGCATCCATAAGACGGCGAAGGATTACTTCACCGCTTACGCCCCATGCCCGCCGTTGAGGTTGGAGCCAGTTATCGAACAGAGAAACGTCATCCGGGCGCTCTTGGTCCCTAATTTGTCGAAGAAATTCGTCCGGTACGAGTAAGTGACCCGCGAACGCATTTGCATCCCGCTCAGCCCCCATATGGGAGTACATATCGTCTTCGTCATCAATCGAGCTCTCTCGATGCAAAAGAAGGTGCCCTAGCTCGTGCATCAGCGTGAAGGCTTGCCTGGTTTCGGCGCGCAGCTTCTTAACCACGATTACGGGACATTCTTCATCATAGAGGGTGAAGCCCAGTATCGGACTATCGCTGGCAATTTGCCACTTCCCGTTATATCCGTTGCTTCGAAATACTAGTATTCCCTTGCTCTCAATCGCAGCCCGGTAAGTCTCAAATGTATTGTGAGCCCCAAGACCAAGCCACTCACGTGCAAGCCTTGCCGCAGCCACCGGATCCTTAGAAAGTCTTGGAAACTCAAATTGCGGGAGGTCCTCCTTCGTCATTTCTTCACGCAACGCCAAATACACTGCACGTTGCTGTTCGACGCGTTCGATAAAGAGCTTGATTCGAGCTGACAATTCAGGCTTCTGATTCGTCAACGTGCGGAAAGCCAACGTATGTACCTGCTCAGCTTCGATAGGATCTTGCTCAAGGAAAAACAGCACGCCTCTCCCAAAGTAGCTCGCAATTTTCCCCAACTGTTTGAAGGTAAGACCACTTCCATCCTCACCACTTATCACTTTTGCCAAACTGGCAGCCGCAATATGCGTATCGACGGCAAGCTGCTCCACGGTGATGCCAAAATCGGCACAACACCATGCAATGCGACTCGCGTTGATTGAATGAATACGTTCCATAGTTGGGAAGAAATAGCCTACCGGCAATCGATTCGTTGCCGTTATGACATATCGCCAAGAAAACCGCAACACTATCATAACTCGAACTGTGCGGCACATCGCGAACAAAGGTAGTTCCCAGACGCCGTGTGCTGGCGGTCGAAAGGTTGGGCCTCAACTTTGCGACGATCTGATTTCGACTGTCAATCACCTTAGCCACATAATAGGACTATACTGTATGAAATCACAGTGTTTCTACTGTATGCCCTCCGTTCCATCGTACTCGCAGCAATTCTTGAACTACCTTATGTTCTTCTCGTTACGTGACAATTGGTGAATTTTTCCTCTCTGCAATCTGGTAATGTTGTGATCACATAGACCACTGTTGTTGCTATTCTAATCACACATTTGAGAAAGCTGGGCGCATGACGATTAATTTTGACGTAGTAATCGATACCACTGAAGATTCGGTGGACATGAAATCAGGGCTTGATACTCTGCAAGGCGTTTCAGATGCAACAAGGTATATTGCAGAGACAGTCCTCGGTGAGCGAGTGCCCGAACGACAGTCCCACAAGGCAAAAGTGCGAACAACCTTGAGGCAAAGTTTCAAGGGTTCATATGGGCAAAAATTCAGTATCGATATTTATGACGAGAAATTTCAAAAGCGCTTCACTAAAATCGGAAGAGCAGTCTTTGCAGAACTCGTTGCGTATTACCTGAACGATTCGATCTACAAGGAGGCTCGTGAATTAACTGAAAAGGCCCAAGCAGTCATTACGCAACTAGGAGATAAATCTGATGAACTGGTTCAGCAGCTTCGGGTATCGTCGCTGAAAAATATTCATGAAGTTTCAACAAAATTTGGTCATGACGTAAAGATTCGTTATCGGAAGAGTCGTGAAGAGCAAATAATATTGGCGGAGTTTGACGACAATACCGCAAGCGTGCTTGACGCAGAAAAGTCGGATGAAGAAATGCAATTCGTAGCAAGGATTAGTCGTTTAAATACCAATACCGGAAATGGGCGGCTTCAAATCAAAGGCGAGAACGAGACAGTTGCCTTTGGTTTCAGCGGTGAATATCAAAGTTTAGATTTTGCCGTCAAACAGCGATTCTCTGAGAATCTTCATTATAACAACGGAAAACCCAGCGAGCATTGGCGCTATCTTGATATAAACGCTTCCCCTATACGCCTTCGAGACGGAAAAATTATTAAGTACATCATAAATTGATATGACTCTTACTCGGTACATAGTAGCTGCCGCCGCAGCCATGGTTGCGGCATTTGCTTTCTACGTTATCAAATTCCGCCTCATTCTTGGCTATGGCTTTGCGGATGACTCAGCAATTTGGGGCCAATTTGGTGACTATATGGGTGGATCGCTCAACCCTATTCTGAGTTTTATATCAATTGTATTACTCATTAAGTCGCTGAACTTGCAAAATCAAGCAAACGTAGACTTGAGAGAAGAACTTAAAGATAGCAAGCAAACCGAAAAACTGCGGTCATTTAGTACGCTCTTCTTTAATATGATCGCCTCACAGAAAAGTCTTCTGGATAGCTTTATCGTTAACGCCCCACCCGGAAACGGCATGTTGAGACCAGGGCCAAACACAATAATTTATATTGAGGATGAGCTAGAAAATCTAAGAGGTAACGGCGCTGACGATAAAGCCATAGTCAACTTCCTTAACCAAATTGATGGGGATGAGCGGATTTATGGCATCCTCAGAGGGTTTTATATCACAGTAAAAATTGTCACAGAAAAATTAAGCGACTCAAACGGATTTACAATTGAGGACAGAAAAGATCATCTAATGACATTAATCAACTTCACTGATTTCGCTCAACTACGGTTAATAGTCATTGCAATTCAATTCTTCGACGCCCCTGCGTCTTCATATCTCCGCGACAATATTGAACTGAACGCTGTTTTGCAAGAGGTTGGGCTTGGTCTCGACCTGTACTAGGGTCACAAGCTGATCAGGCAAATTCACATGATTTACCTAGGTCTACGCACTCGCTGGATTGAAGTCAGCGTCGCTGGCCGGGCAGGCCGGCTAAAGGGCTCCCACATGCCGCGTCAAGGCAAAAGGATGACGACAAGGCGAAGAAATTCGACGGAACGGTAAAAGCGTTCCGGGGACGTGTTGGTCCGCTTCCTCCAGAAGACCTACCGAGTGCTTTCAAGAGGAATGAAGGGTTTCTTTCCGAGATAAGTAATTCAGATCGCGGCTCGGGGATCAGGTGACTGCGCTTGTAATTGTTGAAAGCGGGTTACATGGCGGTTACATGAGAGGGCGAAGGACGGGGAAATGAAAAAGGGCTACGTGCAGTTCGCTCGTAGCCCTTTGTTTTTACTGCTAAATTCTGGTGCCGGCTGCAGGACTCGAACCCGCCACCTGATGATTACAAATCAACTGCTCTACCTGATGAGCTAAGCCGGCTGTAAAACTTCCGCCGCGATTATACGCTATTTAATGCGAGTCAGGGTTGGACGGCCACCTTTCTTTGGTGGCTCGCCGCCATCGTCCGGTCCATTATCGTCTTCGCTGCGCGGCGCAGGGGCGCTTGGCACGGAAGACAGGGTCGGCGCTGGCGCAACTTCTTCGACCGCTGCAGGCATTTTCGGTGCTGGCGCCTGGCCCAGCAGCGGTTCAAACGCCATGCCCTGGCCGTTTTCGTTGGCGTAGATCGCCATCACGTTATTGACCGGCACGTAGATCTCGCGCGACACGCCGCCGAAGCGGGCGTGGAAGTGGATCGCGTCGTTGTCCATCTTCAGGCCGGAAGTGGCGCCGAAGCTGATGTTCAGGACGATTTCGCCCTTCCTGACGTATTCCATCGGGACCTGGGTTGCTGCGTCGACCTTGACTGCCAGGTAGGGGGTATAGCCGCAATCGGTGCACCATTCGTAGATGGCGCGCAGCATATAGGGCTTGGTGGAGATTTCTGCCATGTTCAAACTATAAGTTGCGGCGCGCTCCATGGGCGCGCCGCAGGGGCCGCAATTAGCGACGCATTACTTTCTCGGACGGAGTCAGCGCTTCGATGTAGGCAGGGCGCGAGAAGATACGCTCGGCGTACTTCATCAGCGGCGCTGCGGTCTTCGACAGCTCGATGCCGTAGTGGTCCAGGCGCCACAGCAGCGGAGCCACGGCCACGTCCAGCATGGAGAACTCGTCGCCCAGCATGTACTTGTTCTTCAGGAACAGCGGAGCCAGGGTGGTCAGGCGGTCGCGGATTTCTGCGCGGGCCTTGTCGTGGCTCTTGTCGCTCGCCTTGTTGCGCTCGCTTTCCAGCGTGTGCACGTGAACGAACAGTTCCTTCTCGAAGTTGAACAGCATCAGGCGGGCACGGGCGCGCATCAGCGGGTCTGCCGGCATCAGCTGCGGGTGTGGGAAGCGCTCGTCGATGTACTCATTGATGATGTTCGATTCGTACAAAATCAATTCGCGCTCGACCAGGATCGGTACCTGGCCATACGGGTTCATGGTCGAAATATCTTCCGGCTTGTTGAACAGGTCAACATCGCGCACTTCAAAGTCCATGCCCTTTTCGAACAGGACCAGGCGGCAGCGCTGGGAGAATGGGCAGGTAGTGCCCGAATAGAGAACCATCATTTTCCTAGTTCCTTAGAAACAAAGGGGGCGAGACCGCGAACGGTTCACCCCAGTTGGGCCGCCTGACGTATCAGGCGGCGCAAACACGCGCCGGAAATCCGGCGCACGCAATTATTTGACTTCTTTCCAGTACGACGCGTTGAGGCGCCATGCCAGGGTAGCGAAGATAGTCATGAAGATCAGGACCCATACGCCCAGTTGCTTGCGCTTCTGGGCGGCCGGCTCGGCCATCCACTCCATGTAGCCAACGATGTCGGCCACGGCGGTGTCGTATTCCAGCTTGCTCATGCTGCCCTTCGTGACTTGCTCGAAGCCCACGAACTTGTGCATCTTCTTGCCGTGCTCGTGTGGATCTTCCACTTCTTCGAACTTGGCGGACTGAACGCCCTGCAGCTCCCACAGCACGTGTGGCATGGCCGCATTCGGCAGCACCATGTTGTTGAAGCCGGTTGGGCGGGTGTCGTCCTTGTAGAAGGTACGCAGGTAGGTGTACAGGTAATCGCTGCCGGTGTTCGACGGCGTTGCCTTGGCGCGGGCGATCACGGACAGGTCAGGCGGCACGGTGCCGAACCAGACTTTGGCGTCCTTGGCCGGCATGGCGGTGGTCATCATTTCGCCCACTTTTTCGCCGGTGAACAGCAGGTTGTTCTTGATCTGCTCTTCGGTCAGGCCCAGGTCGCGCAGGCGGTTGAAGCGCATGGACGACGCATTGTGGCAGTTCAGGCAGTAATTCACGAACAGCTTGGCGCCGTTTTGCAGGGCGGCCATGTTGTGCGAGCGGTCCGGGGCCTTTTCCAGGGGGAAGCCGCCTTCGTTGGCGAAGGCCAGCGCTGGTACCAGGGCCAGGAGGGCCAGCAGTTTCTTCGAAAAGATCATTTATTAGTCCTTTGCTTAGCGTTCTGGTCGTCCGATTAGTGCGCGTGGAACACAACGCGGTCCGGCACCTTCTTGAACGTACCCATCGCGCTCCACCACGGCATCAGCAGGAAGAAGCTGAAGTAGTACAGGGTCGCAATCTGAGCGATGATCGTGCCGACTGGGCTTGGCGGCTGGGTGCCCAGGTAGCCCAGGGCTACGAAGGCGATGGCCAGGCCGGCGTACACATATTTGTGCCAGTCAGGACGGTAACGAATCGATTTCACCGGCGAATGGTCCAGCCATGGCAGGAAGGCCAGGATCACCACCGAACCGCCGAAGAACACCACGCCCCAGAACTTCGCATCCAGTGCACCTGGCAGCATGCCGACGATCATCAGCAGCGCGATCACGCTGACGGCGATCTTGACCATGCCCGACAGCTTGGACTTCATCCACAGGAAGGCGGTGTAGGCAGCGATGCCGACCATCAGCACCCACAGGAAGTCCGAGGTGGTGGCGCGCAGCACCGAGTAGAAGGCGGTGAAGTACCAGGTCGGAGCAATGTGCGGCGGGGTCTTCATCGAATCGCCCGGCAGGAAGTTGTTGTACTCCAGGAAGTAGCCGCCCATCTCAGGCGCGAAGAACACCACAGCCGAGAAGATGGTCAGGAACACGGACACGCCGAACAGGTCGTGCACGGTGTAGTACGGGTGCGATGGGATCGAATCGACTGGGTGGCCGTCCGGGCCCAGGTTTTCTTTCACTTCGATGCCGTCCGGGTTGGACGAGCCGACTTCGTGCAGTGCGATCAGGTGGGCAGCCACCAGGCCCAGCAGGACCAGCGGAATCGCGATCACGTGGAAGGCGAAGAAGCGGTTCAGGGTCGCGTCGGACACCACGTAGTCACCGCGAATCCACAGCGACAGGTCAGGGCCGATCAGCGGAATCGCGCCGAACAGGTTGACGATCACCTGGGCGCCCCAGTACGACATCTGGCCCCATGGCAGCAGGTAGCCGAAGAACGCTTCGGCCATCAGGCACAGGAAGATGGCGAAACCGAACAGCCAGATCAGTTCACGTGGCTTGCGGTAGGAACCGTACATCAGGCCGCGGGTCATGTGCAGGTACACGATGATGAAGAAGGCCGAGGCGCCGGTCGAGTGCATATAACGCACCAGCCAGCCCCATGGAACTTCGCGCATGATGTATTCAACCGATGCGAAGGCCAGGCCGGCGTCCGGCTTGTAGTGCATGGTCAGGAAGATGCCGGTGACGATCTGCAGCACCAGGACCAGCATGGCCAGGGAACCGAAGATGTACCAGAAGTTGAAGTTTTTCGGGGCGTAGTATTTGCCCCACTGGTCGTTCCACAGCTTGGTGGCAGGGAAGCGGTCGTCGACCCAGCCCATCAGCTTCTTGGCTGCAGGTGCGTCGGCAGGGAATTTGGTTTCCTTGAATGCGGCCATGGATTATGCCTCGCCTTTCTCGTCTTTACCGATGATCAGCTTGTTGTCGCCCAGGTACATATGGCGCGGCACTTGCAGGTTGTCCGGAGCAGGCTTGTTCTTGAATACACGGCCAGCCAGGTCGAAGGTCGAGCCGTGGCATGGGCACAGGAAGCCGCCGAGCCAGTTATCCGGCAGCGAAGGCTGTGCGCCTGGGGTGAATTTCGACGATGGGGAGCAGCCCAGGTGGGAGCAGATGCCCACGGCCACCAGGATTTCCGGCTTGATCGAGCGATGCGGATTGCGGGCGTATTCCGGCGTCAGGTCGTCGGGGGTACGCTCGGATTTTGGATCGGCCAGTTCAGCTTCGTCTTTCGCCAGCGTTGCCACCATTTCGGGGGTACGCTTGAGGATCCAGACTGGCTTGCCGCGCCATTCGACCGTTTTCATTTCGCCCGGCTGCAGCGTAGAGATGTCCACTTCCACCGGTGCACCAGCTGCCTTCGCGCGCTCGGACGGCTGGAACGTGCTTACCAGGGCGCCAGTTGCACCCAAACCGACCACACCACCTGCCGCACACGTTGCGACGAGGAGACCGCGACGGCTCGAATCGACCTGCTTCTCGTTACTCATACAAACCCCAATCAGTCAAAAATCCAAAATCTTTATTGTTAACAAAGCTTCTAGCAACCTTAAATTATAAAGGAGTGATGTTGCGATTTAAAGCAAAACCTTGCAATTAGCTAATCCATCCCAATGTTGCGCCTCTTGCGTGTTCCATGAATTTGCAGCAAAGTTGATACAAATCCATAAATTTTTGGAAGGAATATGTTATGGGAACGATGCAAGAATTTAAAGAATTTGCAATGAAAGGCAATGTCACCGACCTGGCGGTCGGTGTCATCATCGGCGCCGCCTTCGGCAAAATCGTCGATTCCCTGGTAACCGACGTCATCATGCCTCCGATCGGGATGCTGTTGGGCGGCCTCGATTTCGCGAACTATTACATTCCTCTCAACGGACAGGCGCACAACCTGGCCCTGGCTGAAGCGAAAAAACTGGGCGCTGTGATCGCCTACGGCAATTTCTTCACCATCCTGCTGAACTTCATCATCCTGGCCTTCGTGATCTTCCAGATGGTACGCCTGGTCGCCAAGCTGCGCCGCGCCGAAGCGCCGGCTGCCGCACCGGCAGAACCTGCACCACCTTCAGAAGATATCGTGCTGCTGCGCGAAATTCGCGATTCTTTGCGAAAATAGGAGTTAACTCCCATTTTGTAGCAATACCGCCATGCGAAGACTCTGGTTATTGTTTGCACAAACGGTGACCATCGCATTGGCACTGTACTTTGTATACACGGCCGTGCAGCGGCCGGCCGTGCTCCCCAAGCCCGTGCCGACTGCCGCGCACACGGCAATCCTGGCCGACGCCAGCGCCCCGCCTTCTCCGGGATCGTACCGGGCCGCTGCCAGCCGCGCCATGCCGGCCGTGGTCAATATCCTGACTACCAAGGCGGTGCGCAAGCGCCATCCGCTGTCGCGCGATCCCTTCTTCAAGCGCTTCTTCGGCGACCGCGACGAGGAGGATGACCAGAACAGCCTTGGTTCCGGCGTCATCGTCAGCCCGCAGGGCTATATCCTGACCAACTACCACGTGGTGGAAGCGGCCGACGAGATCCAGGTGGTGCTGCCGGACGGCCGCAAGGCTGCCGCCAAGATGGTGGGCACCGACCCGGAAACCGACCTGGCCGTGGTGCGCATCGAGTTGGACAAGCTGCCGGTGGTCGCGCTGGGCCAGGTGGAACAGGCCAAGGTGGGCGACGTGGTGCTGGCCATCGGCAATCCATTCGGGGTCGGCCAGACCGTCACCATGGGCATCATCTCGGCCCTGGGCCGCAACAACCTGCACATCAATCACTTCGAAAACTTCATCCAGACCGACGCCGCCATCAACTTCGGCAATTCGGGCGGCGCCCTGATCGATACCCAGGGCAACCTGCTGGGGATTAACTCGGCCATTTACTCCCAGACCGGGGGTTCGGTCGGCATCGGCTTCGCGATCCCGGTCAGCACGGCACGTTCGGTGCTCGATGCCATCATCAAGGATGGCCACGTGGTGCGCGGCTGGATCGGCGTCGAATCGCAGGAAATCACGCCGGAACTGGCGCACAGCTTCGGCCTGGCGCGCGATTCGGGCGCCATCATCGCCGGCGTGGTACGCAACGGACCGGCCGACAAGGCCGGCATGAAGCCGGGCGACATCCTGCTGTCGGTGGACGGTAAGCCGGTCAAGGACACCAATGAAATGCTGAACCTGATCGCCCAGCTCGCGCCGGGCGGCCAGTCGACCATGCGCATCCTGCGCAAGAGCCGCGAAAGCGATCTCCAACTCACCGTGGGCAAACGCCCCCCAGCCAAAAAATAATATGCACCTGCGCGACCTCACCCGCTACCTGACGGAACTGTCCGACAACAACAACCGCCCGTGGTTTGTGATGAACAAGCCGCGCTACGACATCCTGCGCGAGGAATTCCTGGAGCTGGTGACCCAGGTGATCGCGGAGTTGGGCAAGTTCGATGCCCAGGTCAAGTTCTGCAATCCGAAGAAAGCCATGTTCCGCATCAACCGCGACGTGCGCTTTGCCCACGACAAGAGCCCGTACAAGACGCATTTCTCGGCCGCCATTGCGCCGAACGACATGCGCCGCCCCAGCATGGCGGGCGGCCCGACCTGGTATTTCCAGATCAGCCCTGACGGCGTGCTGGGCATCGGCGCCGGCGAATACATTCCGCCGCCGCACCGCCTGAAGGCCCTGCGCAACCACATGGTCAACGATGCCAAGGGCTTCAAGAAGGCGCTGGCCAACAAGGCGCTGAAGGCGCGCTACGGTTCCATCACCGAAGAACACAAGCTGCAACGGCCGCCGAAAGGCTTCGATCCGGAGCACGAGCACATCGAGTTCATCAAGCTGAAAAGCTTCTTCGTCTACCAGGAAGTGAAGCTGCCGCTGAACAAGCCGGACGAGCTGCTGGGCATGATCGTGGGCGCTTTCAAGGATGCCTGGCCGCTGGTGCAGTGGATGCGCTCAGCCCCTGTCGAAGAGGAGGCCGACGCAGCATGAGCACCCATCGCATCGCAGTCATCGCCGGCGACGGCATCGGCAAGGAAGTGATGCCGGAGGGCTTGCGCACCCTGCAGGCCGCCGCAGCCAGGTTTGGCCTGCCGCTGGAATTCACCACCTTCGAATGGGCCAACTGCGACTATTACATGCAGCACGGCCAGATGATGCCGGCCGACTGGTTCGACCAGCTCAAAGGCTTCGATGCGATCTACTTCGGCGCGGTCGGCTGGCCGGATGCGGTTCCCGACCATATCTCCCTGTGGGGCTCCCTGATCAAGTTCCGCCGCGAATTCGACCAGTACGTGAACCTGCGTCCGGTGCGCCTGATGCCAGGCGTGCCCTGCCCGCTGGCCGGCAAGAAGCCGGGCGATATCGATTTCTACGTGGTGCGCGAGAACACGGAGGGTGAATATTCCTCCGTCGGCGGCCGCCTGTTCGAGCACACCGAACGCGAGGTCGTGTTGCAGGAAGCTGTCTTCACCCGCAAGGGCGTCGACCGCATCCTGCAGTTCGCCTTCGACCTGGCGCAGTCGCGCCCAAACAAGCACTTGACCTCGGCCACCAAGTCGAACGGCATTGCGATCAGCATGCCGTACTGGGACGAGCGCGTGAAAGCCATGTCGGCCAACTACCCGGACGTGCGCTGGGACCAGTACCACGTCGACATCCTGGCGGCGCGCTTTGTGCTGAGCCCCGAGCGATTCGACGTGGTGGTGGCGTCCAACCTGTTCGGCGACATCCTGAGCGACCTTGGCCCGGCCTGCGCCGGTACCATCGGCATCGCACCGTCGGCCAACCTGAACCCGGAGCGCACCCTGCCCTCGCTGTTCGAACCGGTGCATGGTTCGGCGCCGGATATCTACGGCAAGAATATCGCCAACCCGGTCGCCATGATCTGGTCCGGCGCCATGATGCTGGATTTTCTCGGCAACGGCGACGCCCGCTACACCCAGGCGCACGACGCCATCATGCGTGCGATCGAAACCGTGCTGGTCCAGGGCCCGCGCACGCCGGACATGGGCGGCAGCGCCTCCACCACCGAGATGGGCGCGGCTATCGCCGCCCTGGTTTAAGCGCCCAGCAAGGCCTTTACGGCCGGCAGGTAGCGTTCGCTGACCGGCACGCGGTCGCCGCAGCGCAGTACCAGCTGGCTGGCGCCCTCGGCATCGCGCTCCAGCGACGCCACCTCACTTACCCGCACCAGCGCACGCCGATGCACGCGCAGGAAATTGGCCGGGTCAAGGTGCTGCTCCAGCCGCGCCAGCGGCACCCGGTGCAGCACGCGCCGTTGCGGCAAGCGCAGCTCCACGTAATTGCCCGCCGCCTCGATCCACAGCACTTCCGCCACCTGCACGCATTCGATGCGGCCGACCGAGCGCACGTTCAGTTGCTGCAGGTATGCCTGCGCCGTCGGCTCGGCGAAGGCGCGCATCGCGCGCGCATAGGCCGCACGCTGGCGTTGCTCCAGCATGGCGGCAGCCCTTTCCAGTGCCTGCGCCAGGCGCTGGTCGTCGAAAGGCTTAAGCAGGTAGTCCAGCGCATGCACTTCAAAGGCCTCGATGGCGTGCTCGTTATAAGCCGTGGCGAATATCACCAGCGGCGGTTCTTCGCGCCGGGCCAGCTCGCGTGCCAGTGCCAGGCCGGTTTCCTGCGGCATCTGGATATCGAGGAAGACCACATCCACCGAATGAGCGTCCAGCGCCGCCCGTGCGGCGGCGGCGCTCGCGCATTCGGCAACCAGTTCCCAGCCCGCATGCGGCGCGAGGCCGTAGCGCAAGTTGATACGGCCTGGCTCTTCGTCGTCGACGATCAGGGCACGGATCTTCATGAGGCGAAATACATCGGCATGTTGATTTCAGCGACAAAGCGGCCATCCGCCCGCTCGGTGCGCAGGCCGGCCCCGCTGCCACACGCAATGCGCAAGCGGGCCTCGATATTGCGCAAGCCCATTCCCATGCCGGGATTGGGCTCCACCTCGCGCACCGAATTGCTGATAACGATATGCAGCATGCCGCCCTGCTCTGAAAAACGCAGCGCGATATCGCTTTCGCCGTCATGGCAGTCAAGGTCATGCCGCAGCGCATTCTCGACCAGGGGCTGCAGCAACAAGGGCGGGCAATCGGCGGCCAGCACGGTGCCGCTATCGCCTTCGATCGATACGCGCAGGCGTCCGCCGTAGCGCATCGATTGCAGCGCCAGGTAATCGCGCACGAACTGCAATTCTTCCGCCAGCGTGACCCAGTCGCGCGAGCTTGCCGCCTGGGCGTAGCGCAGCAGGCCGCTCAGGCGGCTGATGGCGCTCAGGGTTGCGCCTTTATCGTCCATGCGTACCAGCGCGCTGACGGCGTTCAGGGCGTTGAACAGGAAGTGCGGCTCCAGTTGCCCGCGCAGAGCGGCCAGGCGTTGCTGCTCCAGCTCCAGGCGCAGGGTCAGGTTGTCGGTCTCGCGCGCCCGCTGGATCTGCCAGATGCGGAGGCCGGCCACGGTAACGAAGGTGAAGGTGGTCCAGGTCAGCTCGAGGAAGATGGCGAACCTGCTCCTTTCCTGCTGCAGGGAGACGAACAGGCACTCCAATGGCAGGAACAGGATCAGCACCAGCAGATAGGTGCGCACGATGCCGCGCGCACTGGCCAGCGACTGCGGCCATCGCTCCAGGACGATATACAGCACGGCGCTGAACAACACCATCAGGGCGTGCGCACTGCCCCAGTCGCGCAGCAGCTCCACATAGGAGGGGTTGGCGCCGCGCTGCAGCAGCGAGCCATAGGAGGAGGCGGCGCCGGTCAGGCAGACGACGCTCCATGCCAGCACGCAGATGCCGAGGATACGTAGGAAATGCAAGGTTCTCATGGCTGGACAGTATACCGGCCCTTTTCATAGGTGCCGACAGCCCCCGTCACACGGGCGTCCGCCTTCGTCACACCGGCTTTCCTGCATTTCAGGTCGCCATTTCTGCATTTCGTCGCAGACCGGTAGTGCTGGACACCGCACATATCTATAGTTCAATCAACGAAACGCGAAATGAACTTAACCCAACCGAATGGAGAGCAAAATGAACATCGCCAAAAACATGGAATACATCTTCCTCGCAGCAGTTGCCGTGATCAGCGCAACCGGCTTCGCCACCGCCGCCACCCCGCTGAAGCACAGCGCTCCGGCAGCCGTCGTGGCAAAGGCCGAAGCCAAGGCAATGCCCGTGGTGACCGTCACCGCCAAGCGCCTGACCGCTGCTGAAAAAGCTGCACTGTAATTCGAACGCAATCGAAACTTCACGGAGCCCCGACATGAAAAAGCTTTTCACCGCCACGATGATGACCGCAATGATGTTCGCCGCCGGCGGCGCCCGCGCGGACGAGATCATCACCGAAGCGCGCACTGTCGACGGCCGCCCTGTGAAAGTAGTGCTGGATGGCGTGGTAGACCTGAAGCTGAAGCAAGGCGCACCGGCACTGGTGCTGTCCGGCGACAAGCGCTACCTGCAAAAGATTACGGTGACGCAGAACGGCGACACCATCCGCATCGGTACCGAAAACATGCGCGGCATCCAGATCGGCCCGCGCAACCTGAAAGCGGAACTGACATTGCCGCAGCTGCGCGAACTGGTTTCTGCCGGCGTGGGCTCGGCTGAAGTGAAGGGATTCGACGGCGATGAAGTTCGCCTCTCCCTGGAAGGCGCCGGCGCCGTGAACATGGCCTCGCGCTTCAAGAAAGTCGACGCACGCCTGACCGGCGTGGGCAGCATGACCGTCAGCGATACCCAGGCTGACGTGGTGGACCTGAACCTGAAAGGCGCCGGCCAGATCGCGATCTCCGGCCAGAGCAAGCAGCTTTACGCAAAACTGGGCGGCATCGGCAGCCTCGATGCGAAGCAGCTGCAAAGCGAGAGCGTGGATGCCGACATGACCGGCCTTGGCAGCGCCACCTTCAACGCCAGGACTTCCGCCAACCTGCGCCTCTCCGGCATGGGTTCGGCAACGGTGTACGGCAAGCCGGCCAACCGCCAGTCCACCGCACGCGGCCTGGGCAGCGTGTCCTGGAACTGACGCCAAAGTTTCCCTACCAACTCGTGAGTTGTTTCACGGTGCTTGCCGCCCGCTAACCCCGGGCGGCTTTTTTATTGCCGCATCCTTGCCGAGCACGATGCGCAGTTGCGGCTCGCCGCTGCCGCGTATTTCGACCCGCGTCTCTTCCACGTTGAAGGGGATGGTGTTCGTCAGGCGCACCACCTGCATCCCTTCCGCCCGCAAGCGCTGCGCGACCACTGCCGCCATGCCACGAATGCCGTTGCCGTTGCTGACTTCCAGCCGCGTGGGCGCGTTTGGCGCCGGTACCGGCGGCGGCGCCTTGTCTTCCACTCGCGCGACTTCGACCAGCCCGGCGCTGACTTGCCGCACCTCGACATGCGCCATGCCCGCCGGCCAAAGGCCGCTGCCGGGCGTGCTTCCGGACGCGGCCTGCGTGCCGGCGCCAGGCTCGCTCGCAGCTTCGCGCAACAGGCGCGCATGGCGCATGGCTTCCAGCGCGCGGCCGCTGTCGCCGGTCGTTTCCAGCAGCGCCGCCAGCCGTTCCCAGGCAACCGGGCTGGATGGCGCCATCAGGCAGGCACGTTCCAGTGCGGCACGCGCCTCCTCCAGGTGCCCGCCCAGGTAGTAGGCGTAGCCAAGGTCGCCAAGCAGGGCCGCGCCAGGCGTACGCCGCGCACGCTGTTCCAGCAACGCAATGGCCTCTTCATAGCGGCCATCCCTGGCCAGCGCAGCCGGCGCCGGCGCAGCAGGCGGCGTGGCCGCCACGATGGCGGGGGGCGGCGGCAGCACCGGCGTGCTGCAGGCCGCCACCATCCCCACACAGGCAGCAATGATCGTCTTACGCATGGCAAGCTCCTAACGCGCGCTGTGCGCCACAGGATGGAATACGGCTTTCATCTGAATCGATGCGGGCCCCAGCAACACGATCATCAGCGCCGGGAAAATGCAGAAGATCAGCGGGAACAACAGCTTGAGCGCGACCTTGGCGGCCGCCTCCTGCGCCACCACGGCCCGTTTGCGGCGCAGGTTGTCGGCGTGCACGCGCAGGGAATCGCCCATGCTGGTGCCGAAGCGCTCGGCCTGAACCAGCATCGCCACCAGCGCATCGACATCTTCCACGCCGCTGCGCAGGGCCAGGTTGCGCAGCGCGCGCTCCTTGGAAAAGCCGGAGCGCATTTCCATCAGCACCAGCTGCAGCTCCTGTGCCAGCGGCAGGCTCTTGATGTGGATTTCGCCCGCAACTTTTGCCAGCGCGCGTTCCATGCTCAGGCCCGCCTCGACGCAGATGGTCAGCAAGTCCAGCGCATCGGGCAGGCTTTCGAAGATATCGCGCTGGCGCAGTTCGGCGCGGCGCGCCAGCACGCCGTTTGGCAGGTAGTAGCCGATGGCCGCACTGGCAAACAATGCCAGCAGCAGGTTGCCGCTACGTCCCGCCAGGCTTGCCACCAGCGCAGGCAAGGCCAGCGCCAGCAAGGTCTTGGCGGCAAAGTACAGTTTTGGTGCAGCGGGATGGCGCCAGCCGGCATTCATGAAGCGCGTGCGCAGCGCCGACTGTTCCCAGCCATCTTCGGGCAGCGACAGGCGGCTGAACGGCTCCGCCACGCGCGCCACTTTTTCGATCCACTCGCCCTGGCCGGGCGCAGGCGTCGTTTCGCTGGCGCTGGTGAAGGATTTCAGGCGCTCGCGCAGCGGCACGCCGGACAGGGCCAGCATGGCCCACAGCGCCAGGCCTGCCACCACGGCAAACACCAGCAGCAGGAACAGGATGCCAGACAGGTCGGCGCCGCTCATACGCGCACCCTGATCACCTGGCGCATCCATACCATGCCTACCACCATGGCGCATGCCCCGTACCACAGCATGCGCTGCCCGTTCGGGTCCTGCCACAGCACGGAGCTGTATTTCGGATTGGTCACCTGCATCGCGGCCATCAGGCCAAGCGGCATCAAGGTCAGGACCCAGGCCGACATGCGGCCTTCCGCCGACATCACGCGCACTTGCGCCAACAGTTGCAGGCGCGCGCGCGTCATGCGCGACACATTGTCCAGCAGCTCGGCCAGGTTGCCGCCGGATTCGCGCTGAATCAGCACCGCGATCACCAGGTAGCGCAAATCGGTCAGCGGCACGCGGGCAGCCAGGTTGTGCAGGGCGTCCTGCATGGTGACGCCGAAATTCACCTCCTCGTAAGTGACGCGGAATTCGCCGCCGAGCGGATCGGCCACTTCGTCGCCCGCCATCTGCATCACGTTGGCAAAGGAATGGCCGGCACGCAGGCCGCGCGCGAGGAAGTCGGCCATTTCCGGCAGTTGCGACTCGATGCGGCGTATGCGTGCGGCGCGCGCGCGCAGCAGCGCCACGCACGGCGCTGCCAGGAACAGCAGGCCGACAATGGCCGATGGCAGCGGCGGCATGTGCAAGGCGGCAGGCGCCAGCAAGCCTGCCAGCGCGGCGGCGCCCTGGACCTGCAGCAGGCGCGCCACCTGCCAACGCAGGCCGGATTGCAGCAGCAGCCGGTCCAGCGCGCCGATGTGCGGGATGCGCCGCAGCAGTGCATCAAGCCCCGGCGAGTTCGCGTAGCGGCGCTCCTTGAGGATGCTGATGCCGCCGCCCGCGCCCTCGGTGCGGCCCGACATCAACCGCAGGCGGCGCGCGATGCGCTGCGCACTGTTGCCGTGCGTGCTGCTCCACCACAGCCAGACACCCTCGCACAGGCAGATCACGGCGGCGAACAGCAGCACGGAAAATGCAGTCCAGGCGAAATCCATGACCGCCCCCTATTCGTAGACTTTGCCGGGATCGAAAACGCTGTCGGGCACCGGCACGCCGAACATGCGCAAGCGTTCGGCAAAGCGCGGCCGCACGCCGGTGGCGAAATAATGGCCCTGCACCTTGCCCTGGGCATCCACACCGGTCTGCTCGAAATGGAAAATCTCGTGCATGGCCACGGTGTCGCCCTCCATCCCGGTGACTTCCTGCAGGCTGACCAGCTTGCGCGTGCCGTCGGTCAGGCGCGAAAGCTGCATCACCACCGTGATGGCGGAGCAGATCTGCTGGCGCGCGGTGCGCGGCGTCAGGTTGGCGCCTGCCATGCCGACCATGCTCTCCAGCCGCGACAGCGCGTCGCGAGGCGAGTTGGCGTGGATCGTTGCAAACGAGCCTTCATGGCCCGTGTTCATGGCCTGCAGCATGTCGATCGCCTCGGCGCCGCGCACTTCGCCCAGGATGATGCGGTCGGGACGCATGCGCAGCGCATTGCGCACCAGCGCGCGCTGCGTCACCTCGCCCTTGCCTTCCACGTTCGGCAGGCGCGTTTCCAGGCGCACGATATGCGGTTGGCGCAGTTGCAGTTCCGCCGCGTCCTCGATGGTCACGATGCGTTCGCTGGCCGGGATGAAGCCGGACAGCACGTTGAGCAGCGTGGTCTTGCCGCTGCCGGTGCCGCCGGAGATCAGCACGTTCAGGCGCGCCTGGCCCAGCGCCTTCAGCACTTCCGACATGGGCGGCGTCAGGCTCTTGAACTCCAGCAGTTTTTCCATCGACAGCGGCTGCGCCGAGAAGCGCCGGATCGACAGAATCGGCCCGTCCACCGCCAGCGGCGGGATGATGGCGTTGACGCGCGAACCGTCCGGCAGGCGCGCGTCGACCATCGGGCTTGATTCATCCACGCGCCGGCCCACGCGCGACACGATCTTTTCGATGATCTTCATCAGGTGCGTGTTGTCGTGGAAGCTGATGCCGGTCAGTTCCAGCCGGCCGGTGCGCTCGACGTAGACCTGGGCGTGGGTATTGACCAGGATGTCGGACACGCCGGGATCGGCCAGCAGGGGCTCCAGCGGGCCGAAGCCCAGCATCTCGTTCTGGATGTCGAGCACCAGCTTGTGGCGTTCACCCTGGTTCAGCACGATGCGCTCGTCCTCCACGATGCGCGCCACCAGCAGCGCCAGTTCGTGCTTGAACTGTTCCGGCGTCAGGCGCTTCAACCGCTCCAGGTCGATGCGCTCCAGGATCATCTGGTGCATGGACTTCTTCAGCTCCTGGTAGGCGCCGTCGGCCATCGCCGGGGCGCTCGGCGCCTGCGGTTTTTCATCGCCCAGCGCCAGGCGTTCTCGCAAGCTCATGGTCGGCTCCCCATCAATGTTCGGTTTCGGCGCGGCCAAACAGCCGGTCGAACAAGCCCTTGCTCTCGGGCAGGCGGCGCTCGGTCACCGCCTCCACCAGTTCCGCCAGGCTGCGCGCCACCGGGCTGCTGCGCGCCAGCTGCAGCAGCGGAATGCCCTGGTTGACCGAGTCGGTGGCGGACAGGTAGTCGTTCGGCACCGTATGCAGCACGTCGGCGCCCAGCGCCTGCTCCAGGTCGGCAAGGCGCAGCTTGCCGCCCTTCTCGTAGCGGTTGACGATCAGGCGCGTGCGCTCCTGCGGATAGCCGAGCGAGCGGAAGATGTCGAGCAGGCGGCGCCCATCGCGGATGTCGGGCAGCGCCAGTTGCAGTACCGGGTAGATGGCGTCGGCCTGGTCCAGTGCGCGCAGCGACAGGGCATCGATCTGGCGCCCCACGTCCAGCAGCACATAGTCGTAATGCTGGCGCGCCACGCGCAGGATGGCATCGATATGGTCCGGCTTCATCTGGGTCGCCAGCGCCGGGTCGTCAGCTGCGGCCAGCACGCCGTAGCCGGGCGCCACGTGCACCAGGCAGGACTCCAGGAAGGCCGCGTCGAGGCGGCCGATCTGGCCGCAGATATCGGACAGGGTCATGGCCGGCTTCTGGTCCGACACGTACAGCGTGGCGTCGCCGAACTGGCCGTGCAGGTCGAGCAGCAACACCTTGCGCCCGGCCAGCGCCGCCAGCGCATAGCCGAAGTTGGTGGCCAGGAAGGTGGCCCCGCTGCCGCCCTTGCAGGAAATGAAGGCCAGCGCCTTGCCCTCGCGTACGGCGGTCACGCCGCGCTCGATCTCGATGCGGTCCAGCGCTTCGTGCAGGGCCCGATGCACCAGCGGCAGTTGCAGCACTTCGCGCATGCCGACGCGCATGGCGCGGATCAGCAACTCGTGCTGCGGCGCGCGCGTCAGCAGGATAAAGGAGGTGTCGGGATAATGCCGCGCCAGCGGTTCCAGCAGCTCGGCCTGGGCCGGCTCCACCTCGCTGGCATCGAACAGCACCAGTTCGGGCGGCTGCGGCAGCAGCCGTTCCACCGCATCGCGCAGGTCGCGCCGCGTGGCTGCCAGCTGCAGCGCCGGCAGGCGCGCCGAGCCCTGCGCCGCCAGTTCGGCCTGCAACCGTTCGTCATTGCTGATCAACAGCGCTTTCATGGGACCTCCTTTGCGTGCAGGTTCAGGGACAAGGCGCCTGGCCCGGCGTGTAGCCCAGCGACTCGGCAGGCACCAGGGTGGTGGCAGAAGGCATCAGGTCCGGTACCGGCACCATCGGCAGCAAGGGCTCGTAAGCCAGCGCAGTGCAGGCGGCGCCGCTGCCGCACAGGCGCACCCGCACCATGCTGATGCAAGCCGGGCCATGCGGATCGCGCGCGCAGTTGATGCGGTTGGCCAGCGGGCAGGCCGGCAACAGCGGCAGCGGCGCCAGCACGCCGGCGGCGTCCCGCCACAGGTATTCGATGCGGATATTGGCGCTGCTGACGTTGGGCGCCAGCGGCAGCGCGCCGTCATCGCTGCGAAACAGCGCCGCCTGGCGCAGCGCCTGCATGGCCGCCGGATTGCTGAAGTCCGTGATCGCGGCGGCACGCGCCGCGCGCTGGGTCACTTCGGGCAGCGTGTTCCACACGAACAGCAGGCGGCCGTATTCGAAGATGGCGAACAGCATGGGCATGAACACCGCGCATACCAGGCCGAATTCAACGGTGGCGCTGCCGCGCCGGCGGGCTGTCCTAGTTGTCACGGCCGGCCTCCGCGTACACGACCAGGTTCACCGCGGGATGTCCCAGTTCGACCACGGCCTGGCTTTCGACGGTCAGCATCACGCCGATCTTGCTCGGGACCATGCCCGGCAACAGCTGGTCGCAATGCCCGATATCGCACATGAACTCGACATGCCATGCCTGGGGACCGATGTTGGCGGCGGACAGGGTTTGCCCGATCATCTGCTGGGCGCTGTCCAGCACCACGGTGCGCCGGCTGCTGTCGCGCAGGCTCTCGAGCGGCACCTGGGACAGGAAGCGCGCGGCGTTGCTGGCGGCCCGGTCCGCCGCCGCGCCATCGATCGCCAGGTGTCCCATGTTCAGGGCGAGCGCCAGCAAGGGCGCCAGCCCCGCCATGACCAGGGCGGCTTCGATGGCGGCCACGCCGCGGCAGCGCAGGCGCTTCATCGCAGCAGCTCCACATCGGTTGCCAGCGCTGCCACCTCCTTCGCGCTGAGGATGCCGGCAAACTCGCCCGGCACTTCGGTGGCCGAGGCCTGGGCCGTCATGAAGAAGCGCGCTACCGCCAGCACCGTGCCGTCCACATTCGCGCCAGCCGGAAGCGGGCAGGCCAGCAGGGGCACGTAGAGCAGGCGCCGGTCCTTGCGGCCCGGGTTCCCGGTGGGCGCGGTCATGAAGCCGGTGTTGTTGTACACGCCGCCGGCTGGCCAGCTGGTGCCGGTAGCGCTGAATGCCGGCGACCCGGGATACAGGCTGTTCCAATGGGAGAACTGGAAGTTGCTGTTGTTGCTGCGCCTGGCGGGACCGTAGGCCCACAGCGTGCCGTACTGCGCCGGGGGGATGGCCGGCAAGGGATAGGCGCCGTCGGCCACGCTCACCAGGGGCTTGCCGGCCGCGGGCGTGCTGGCGGCGGCCGCAGCCTGCGGCGGGTAGCTGCTGATCCAGCTCGCCAGGGCGCCGCGGTACTCGCGCACATTGCTGTCCGGCGGCGCCGTGTAAGGGTCGCAGCCGTCGCTGCCGCCGTAACTGCCGAAGCGGGAGTTGAGCTGCTGCCACAGGTCGAAGCCGGCGTTGCGGCGCACATGCAGCGCGCCGGCCAGCGAGTTGTAGGCCAGCTTGCCGGCACACATGAACGGCGCCACCTGGCTGCTGTCGGTGCTGGACGGCAGCGCCGGGCTGCCGGGCGGGCTGGCCGGGTCGACCAGGAAGTACTCGCCGCTGCTGGCGCCCGGCGCCGGGTTCAGGGCCAGCAGGTTGTAGGCGACGCCGAAACGCAGGCCGTACTCGATGCGTTCGTCCAGGCCGGGGCCGTTGTAGCGGGTGGCGACCGCGCTGCTGCTCGGCGCGCAGATCGCCAGCGGCAGCACGCGCAGGCCATTCGGCCCGGCCACGGCGCGCGCTCCCACCGTCGTGGCGTCGCTGCCGCCCAGCAGGCGGCCGAAAGCAACCGGCAGCATGGTGAAGGCTTCCCCCTGCGCGGCCATGTCGGCGCGCGCATAGCGCAACTCACCGGGCGCGCCCTGGGCCGCACTGTATTCCAGCCAGGGGCCGTCCGGGCCCGCAGCAAACGACAGCACGGCGGTATTGAGCCAGACCCGTCCCACACCGCGCACCTGGCGGTTCGCCACCACCACGCTGGCGGCGGAACCTGCCATGACAATGCCGCTCGCGCTGCCATCCAGCTGCTGCGCCGCGCTCAGCGCGACCGTATCGGCAACTTGCTGCAACTGGCTCTGGCGCTGGAAGGCCATCGACAGCTCCAGCGCCAGGCCGCAGACGCCGATCGCCAGCGGCAGCACCAGGGCCGTCATGACCAGCAGCGCGCCGCGCTCATGTTTGCGCTTCATTTGCGTTCCCCCGTGTCCGGCGCCGGCTCGCTGTAGGACTTGCGGTAGCGCGCCTGGGCCGCCGCCGCCGCCGCGCCATCGAGCCCCGCGCCCTCGCCCTCCGGCTTGACCAGGTGGGCCGTGATGACGAACAGCAGTTCGCTGCGGTCGTTCTGGAAGTCGGTGCTGCGGAACAGCGCGCCCAGCACTGGTATCTCGCTGAGAAAGGGCACGCCCTTGATGTTGTTGACCTGGGTATGCCGGATCAGGCCACCGATGGCAAAGCTCTGGCCATCCTGCAGCTGCACCGTGGTGCTGGCGCGGCGCGTGGTAATCAGCGGGAAGATGGCGCGCCCGCTGAAGCTGCCGTTGCTGACGCCGATGCCGTCGCGCGACAGTTCCGACACTTCCGGCGCCACCTTCAGGTTGATGCGGCCGCCGGCCAGCACGGTGGGGGTAAATTTCAGGCCGACGCCGAATTCCTTTTCCTCCAGCGTGATGCGGTTGTTTTCCTGCGCCACCGGAACCATCACCTTGCCGCCGGCGAGAAAATTGCCTTCCTGCCCGCTCATGGCCATGACCGTCGGCTCGGCCAGGATGCGCACCTGGCCATCCTGCCGTTCCGCTTCGAGCCGCACGCTGCTGCCGTTCGATTTCGACAGCGACAGGCCGCTGCCCAGCGTGCCGCTCAGGAAGTCGGCCAGCACCATCGCCGTCCAGCTGCCGCTGGCATGGCGCAGCGCCAGGCCCGCTTCCAGCTTGTCGAGCAGGGTCTTCGACACTTCCGCCACCTTGACTTCCAGCTTGACCTGCTGCGGTGCGCTGACAGCCAGCAGGTTCACCAGGCGCGGCCCAGGCGCCGACGCTTGCGCCGGCGCGCCTTCCTTGCGCGCCAGCGGCTGCGGCGCCTGGCGCACAAAGGCTTGCGCCAGGTCCAGCACTTGCGCCAGGGTGGCGCCGTCGCTCACGCTGCCGCTCAGGGCAATGGCGTCGGCCGCGGCGCTGACCTTGATGCCGCGCTCCTGCGGCAGCAGCTCCGCCAGGCTGGCGCGCAGCGGCGAGACATCCAGGCCCACCGCCACTTCCACCACGCTGCAAGCGCCGGACCGGCCCTGCACGATCAGGTTGGTGCTACCGATGTCCGCGCCGACCAGGTACAGCGTATCGGGCGCCACCAGCGTTGCCTGCAGCACGTGCGGGTTGCCGATGCTGCGCCCGCTCACTGTGTCGGGCAGGCGCATCAGGGTTGACTTGCCGAGTTCCAGCGCCAGCTTGCCGGGAACGGCGGGCGAACCGGCACAGTGCAGGTTATCGCCCAGCGCGGATGCGGCCGGGAGCAGGGACAGGGTCAGGGCCAGCGCGGCTGGCAGGCAGGTAGGTGCGGATCGCATGGCGCCTCCTCACAGGCATTCCTTGCTGCTGCGGTTGCCGTCGATGACGCCGATGCAATAGCGCGCCGGCTCGGCGGAGGGAGGCAAGGCAGCCCGCACCAGGCGCGGCGCCGCAGCTGATGGCGCGGCAGCGGCGGTGGCTGCCGGGGCCGGCGCCATCCCGGTGCCAAGCACGCTATGGCGCGTGGCGCCGGGCGTGGCGCCCGGCTGCGGGTCGACCTGGTTGCGCAGCGCCAGCGACAGCGTGCCGACGCTGCGCGCCAGGTCAAGCTGCTCGGCCTGGGCGGGCGTGACTTCCAGCGTAACGGCATTGACCACGCGCGGCTTGGTGTCGTCGCGCGCCACTTCCTGTGCCACGGCCAGGACCAGGATCCGTTCCAGCACGATCTTCGACACTGCCGTTTCATTGACGCCGTTGCTGCCGTTGTGCTGCGCCGGCGCATACACCAGAATGTCGACGAAATTCCCCGGCAGGGCAAAGCCGGCCACGCCCACCACGTCGTTGACGCGCACCGTGATGGCGCGCTTGCCTTCTGCGATCAGGGCCGACAGGCCGCCCAGCGTGCCGGCCGGCGCCAGCTTGGCCTCCGTCACCGGCTCGCCACGCTGCACGCTGGCTTTCAACACGCGGCCCGCCAGCGCCGCCGGCTCGCGCTGGGCGCCGGCCGGCATGCTGCCGGCCGGCCACTCGGCCAGCGCCAGCATGTCCGGCGCCAGGCGCTGGCCCAGGCCGACATCGGCAGCCGCCACCGCGATGCGCACGGTGGACGTCGCGGGCTGGCGCAACCAGCGCGAGGCCAGCAGCACGGCGGCCAGGCCCAGCACCGCTGCCAGGGACAGCATCAGCAAGCCGCGCCGCCCCTTCATACGGCACCATCGGCAAACATGCTGGACCAGGCCTGGTCCAGCGTGGCGGGATTCAGGCTCGGCACGGTGCCGGCAAAGCCGGCGAATTCAGCCACGCGCGCCACGATTTCGCGCGGCAGGCTGGCCAGCAAGGGCTGGCCGCTGCCCCGGTGCAGTTCGCCGACCAGGTAGGCCAGCGCCGCTTCATCGGCCTCGATGCCGCGCGCCCGGCATTGCTGGCGCAGCAGGCTGCGGTAGCTGGCTTCCGGCAGCGGTCCCAGCGCCACCTTGTAGCCGATGCGGCGCAGCGCCGCGCCATCGAGCAGGGTGTGCGGTGCCAGGTTGGTGGCAAAGGCCAGCGCCGCCTGGCATGGCACGCTGAAGGCATGGCCGCCTGGCAGCGCAAGCTGGTCGGTGCCGCTATCGAGCAACTGTGCCAGGCGGTTCAGCAGCGCGGCAGCCGGCACGCGCTGGCGGCCCAGGTCATCGATGATCAGCAGGCCGTGGCAAGCCTTGAGCTGGGGCGGCGCCAGGTAGCAGCCGCCGGCAGGATCGTGGCGCAAGTCCAGCATGGCACCATCCAGCTCCGCGCCCAGCTGCACCACGGGGCGCTGGCACAGCAGCCAGCGCATGTCGCCGCTGCGTGCGCCGGCAGGCCGCCCCGGCAAGGGCAGGGGCGCCAGGTGCACCGCCGCGTCGTAAAGCTGGATGATGGCGCTGCCTACCGCCACCGCATACGGCACCGCCACCACGCCTTGCAGCAGGCGGCCCAGCTTGCGCGCCAGGGTGGTCTTGCCGCTGCCGGAAGGCCCGTACAGGCAGACCGAACGTCCGGCATGCATGGCGGCGCCCACCAGTTCATGGATGCGCGGCGGCAGGCAGTCGTCGGCAAACACGCTGGCCACGTCGGCCGCCAGCACCGGCGGCAGTTGCAAGGCCTGGCGCTGCAGCTGGGCGCGCCAGGCTTCGAGCGGGACCGGCGCCGGGCCGACATAGGGCGAGCGGTCCAGCCATTCCGCTGCGCGCTGGCGGCCGATGCCGGTGAGCTGGTACTGCACGTCGATATCGGAATCGCCGCGCCACGCCACATCCACCACTTGCTCGCCTTGCAGGCCGTCGAGCACTTCGCGCAGCACATTGATCGACAGGCGCAGGCGGCTGGTCAGCACCGACAGGTGGCATTTGCCGGCGCCCAGCAAGGCCTTGCCCGCCAGCTCGGCCAGCATGGCCGGTTCCAGGCCGGTGTCGCGCACCGTGCGCGGCGGGTTTGGCAACAGCGGCTGTTCATCGTCTGCAAAATCGATCATGGTGTCCTCCTGTTGGAACCGATGATAGCCATGGGTTTCCGGTTGGATATTGAGGCGGAGCAAAGGTCAGCGATGCGCCAATGCAACGCTGGCCAAGGTGCCGGCCGCAATCGCCACGGCATACGGCATGCCTTCCGCCTTGGCGCCGCGCCAGCGCGCCAGTTGCAGGCAGAACAGCGCCAGCACCCCGCCTGCCAGCGCGCTCAGCAGGGCAAGCTGCAGCGCTTGCCAGGGCCCGACGAAGCTGCCTGCCATGGCCGCCAGCTTGACGTCGCCGGCGGCCATGCCGCCCAGTGCATAGAAGGGCAGGAACAACAGCAGGCCCACTGTCGCGCCGGCCAGCCCC
The DNA here is from genome assembly GCF_049904655.1 of Pseudoduganella sp. R-34. Taxonomy (NCBI): domain Bacteria; kingdom Pseudomonadati; phylum Pseudomonadota; class Betaproteobacteria; order Burkholderiales; family Oxalobacteraceae; genus Pseudoduganella; species Pseudoduganella sp. R-34. The sequence continues at coordinate 610,958 of NZ_CP184572.1, read as the reverse complement.
TGCGCCAGCAGCGCACTGTTGCCGCCCAGGTAGCAGTGGAGTGCCAGCGCCAGCATCAAGCCTGCCGCCACCAGCACGTTGGGGATCCGGCGCCAGGCCAGGTCCGACGCTGCCGCCTGGAGCACCAGGCACAGCAGGATGATTTCGAGTCCGCTCATGGTAAAAGGCTGGCTGCCCGGCCGCCGCCGGGCGCCAGCCACCCCATCAAGGCGTCAGTGCATCGACCACGTCGTTGAACACGGCCTTCAGCTCGTTCGAGACGCTGGTCATTGCCGTGCCTACTGCCAGTGCAATCAGCGAAGCGATCAGGCCATACTCGATTGCCGTCACGCCCCGCTCATCCCTGATGAACCGCCTCACTGCCGAAAGTGCTTTCATGATGATCTCCTTCGCTAGGAAAACTCTGACGCCTGGGCTGCGCATCATTGGCTTTACTATAGGAGCCATTCCTACGAACAAGTTGATATTGCGCAAGCTTTCCGCACAGAACTTTTTCTCGCTGTGCGGTGTTCTATGTCAAACTGGAGGCATGGAAGCTGTGTTGCAATGAGGTCGCGTTTTTACATGGAAGTGCGCAAAGTTAATTGCCGAGAATACAAAAAAGATTTATCCTGATCAGCTATTCTTTAGAAAGCCCCTTGCTTTGCCGCTGAGCGCCTAGTTACCGGACACTCACATGGATTCCCTTCTGAAACATATGGTGGACATGACCGGCCACCGCGATCACACGATGCTCGACATCTCGGTGATCTCGGCGGTAGCGGAACTGGCGTCTGCCACGCAGGCACGTGTGCTGAGCATCGTCAATGTGCGAGGCCAGCTCTACGTCCGTTCGCGCGCCGTGATCGAGCAAGGCCGCCCTGCGCGCATGGAGGAGTACCTGGACCCGGCCATCCCGGGCGACCCGGTCAGCATGTTCCCCGCCCTCGCGCGCTGCCTGGCGCACCACGAATCGAGTGCCGACCACATGTCGCCCGAGGGTGAGCACACACTCTGGCTGCCGATCTGGATGGGTGACAAGGCTGATACCTGCCTGGAAATCGTCAATCCGACGCCGTATACCAGCGATACCATCCACATCATCGGCGGCATCGTCAGCGTCTACCGCAATTTCCAGAACCTGCTCGACTACAGCGAGCGCGACTCGCTGACCGGCCTGCTGAACCGCAAGACCTTCGACGACCAACTGGCCAAGATGCTGCAGGCCTCAGCCGAGCACGACGTGCTGGCAGTGCCGCCGGACGGCCTCGAGCGCCGCAATCCGCAAGAACAGGAAAAACAATGGCTGGCCGTGGTCGATGTCGATCATTTCAAGGCAGTTAACGACAAATTCGGGCATTTGTACGGTGATGAGGTGTTGATCCTGATCGCCAACCTGCTGCAATCATCGTTCCGCGCCCAGGACCGCGTGTTCCGCTTCGGCGGCGAAGAGTTCGTGGTGCTGCTGCGCTCTTCCACCCTGGATAACGCCAAGAAGATCATCGAACGCTTCCGGATGAACGTGGAACAGCACGAGTTCCCGCAAGTTGGCCAGGTCACGGTGAGTGTCGGCTTCGTCAGCATCAGCGCCTATGAAGCGCCGGTGATCATCCTCGGCCGCGCCGACCAGGCCCTGTATTACGCCAAGAGCCATGGCCGCAACATGGCCTGCCATTACGACGAGCTGGTCAGCGGCGGCCAGCTGCAGACCGTCGAATCCAACGATACCGCCGAATTCTTCTGAGGTTCGGGCTCAGGCCAGGGTCAGGAAGCGCATCGGGTCCACCTGCCATTTCGATGGCGATTCATGGCCCACGATCTTGTCGCCGCCGCCGAAGCCCAGGCCGCGCGACAGGTCGACCGTTTCCGGCTTGATGTAGACATTCTTCTTCGTGTTGAAGAACACGTTCACCTTCGGCGCCAGCAGGTTGCTTTCATGCGGCTCGACCACCACGCCGAGGCGGCCTGACTCCAGCATCACCAGCGTGCCGACCGGGTAGATGCCCACGCAGCGCATGAATTCCTGCACCAGCTTGGCGTTGAAATGGTGCTTGCTCCACTCGTAGATCTTGCGCAGCGCCGCTGCTGCCGGCAGGCCCTTGTGGTACACGCGGTCGGCCGTAATGGCATCGTACACGTCGACAATTGCCGCCATCTGCGCGATTTCACTGATATCGTCGCCGGCCAGCTTGTCCGGGTAGCCGGTGCCGTCGCGCCGCTCGTGGTGGTGCAGCGTGATGTCCAGCGCCAGCGCCGGCACGTCAGGGGACTGTTTCAGGATATTGAAGCCATCCATCGGATGCTTCTTGATGATGGCGAATTCTTCGTCGGTCAGCGGGCCCGGCTTGTTCAGGATCGCATCCGGCACCAGGGCCTTGCCGGTATCGTGCAGCAGGCCGCCGAGGCCGGCTTCGCGAATGATGTCCTGGTCCATATTGCGCGCATTGGCGAAGGCCACCAGCAAGGCGCACACGCTGACCGAATGCAGGAAGGTGTAATCGTCCTTCGACTTGATGCGCAGCAGTCCCAGCAGGGCGCCCGGGTTGCGCAAGATCGATTCCGTGATGTTCTGCACCACCGGCTGCACCGAGCCGATCTCGATAGCCTTGCCGAGGCGGGCATCGGCCATCACATTGCGCACCACGCCGGCTGCCTGGCTGCGAATCTGGGCCGCGCGCTGCAGTTCCTCACCCAGGGAAGTGCGGATGATGCGCGAGGGTTCCTTGGCGATCTCTTCCACTTCGCGTTCGGTGGCCGCCTGGGCCTCGGCCAGCGAGGGCGCATCCTCCACGTCCAAGCCTTTGGACGCATCGATCACCACGTCATGGATGCCGGCCTGGATGATTTTCTGGATCTGCTCCTGGCTGGAAATCTCGAAGCGGTTGCGCACAAACGGATGGGTCATCCAGTCGCAACTGAGGTCGTGGATATACATGCCGACCTTTAACTGCGCCGAATCGACTTTCTTTAACATGGTGAGGCTCGCGAAGTAATTGCGTGAAGAACGTTAGAATAAGTATACACAATGTTATCCTACGGGAATATGGAACTCCGCCAGCTGCGTTACTTTGTAGCAATCGTCGACCACGGATCGTTGTCGCGTGCCGCACTGGTATTGCATGTTGCACAACCTGCCCTGACCCAGCAGCTACGCCAGCTCGAAGAAGAGCTGGGCGCCCAGCTCCTGCACCGCAGTGCCCAGGGCGTGGTCAGTACCGATGCCGGCAAGGTGTTCTATGACCATGCGCAGGCGATCCTGAAACAGGTGGCCGACGCCCGCTCCGCCGTCACCCAGTCGGCCCGCCCTTCCGGCAGCGTCACCATGGGCCTGCCGCACAGCATTTCCGGCGCCCTGGCGCTGCCCCTGCTCACTGCCGCGCGCGAGCAATATCCCGACATTACGCTGCAGTTGACCGAAGAACTGACCGGAAACCTGGCGGAACAGCTCAAAAGCGGACGTGTCAACCTGGCTGTGCTGTTCGACGACGGCCAGTTGACGCCGTTTTCCACCACCCCCCTGGCGGAAGAAGAACTGCGTTTCATCTGCCGTCACGACGCGGTGTGGTTCACCGACAACAAAACCGTCACGCTGCAGCAAGCCCTGAACACCACCCTCATCTTGCCGGGCCTGCAACATGGCGTGCGGCCGCGCATCGAGGCCATGGCACGCGCCGCCGGGCTGGTGATCGGCAATGTCATCGAAATCAACTCGATCGCCATCCTGAAGTCCGCCATCATGGCAGGCATGGGCGCCACGATCCTGCCGGTAGCGCCGGTCTTGCCCGAAATCGAACACGGCCAGATGCGCAGCGTGCGCATCAACAGCCCTGCCATCAGCCGCACCGTGGTGTTGTGCGCATCGCGCAACATTCCCCTCACCAATGCCGCCAACGCGATTGCCGCGCTGACGCAACAAGTCGCCACCGACCTCTGCCAGCGCAATACCTGGCCCGGCGCCCGCCTGCTCGGTTGAGCTATTAGATCAGCTTATGTCTTGCAAGGATGCGGCGCAAGGTGCCGTCTGCCCGCATTGATTCCAGCGCGCGCTGGAACTTGGCAATGTCGGTGTCGTCGAAGTCAGGCGAGCCTGCCAGCCAGGCCGTGGTGGTGCGTATGGGAACGCTGGTTTCGAAATCGCGTTCACCGGAGCCGTGGCCTTTCAGCGAGGCGGAAATGATGCGGCGCTCGCCGAAGGCGGCGTCGGCCATTCCGCCCAGCAGGAAACGGTGCACTTCATCGATTGAACTGGCTTCGACCAAGTGCTTGAAGCCCAACTCTTTCAGGATCGCTGCCTGGGCGGCGCCGCGCAGCAAGGCAATGCGCTTGTCCTTCATCTGCTCGATTGGCAGCAGCTTGCCGCGCACAGCCAGCAGCACGTAGTTCTCCTCAAACAGCGGCACCAGCCAGCGGTATTGCGCCTCACGCTCGGGCAAGCGGGTCAGAGGATAGATGGCCGTTGCCGGCATGGTGGTGGCCAGGAATTGCGCACGGCGCCAAGGCACGAACTGGGTTGCCGGCGCCACGCCGGCCCGCTTGCACAGCTCGGCTACCAGTTCCTGCAAACCGCCGGGCTGGCCGCTTTCATGCACGAGCGAGGGCAAATGGCTGGTCACCAATTGCATCTTGCGCGCCACGCCGGCAAACGCCCCGATTGGGCTGGTCAAAAACACTGCTGCCGCCATCAGAATTGTTCGTCGAGCCATCATTTTTTCTTATACCCCCATCCCCAAACCATATTTCCGTATACGTAAAGTAAACCGTAAACTTGACCGCTGAAAAGGCCTGCACACCCGCAGGCGTTGTGACTAGGCAAGGACGCGCTTACCCGGCGCCGACCGATGCCAGGCACGCACCGAATCATGATTTTGGAGACAGCCACCATGCCAGACGGCAGCAACTCGTCCGTACTTCACGACGTCACCCTCGACGACAAATTCACTTCCACTACCGGTAAAGTCTTTCTGTCCGGCATCCAGGCGCTGGTGCGCTTGCCTATGATGCAACAATTGCGCGATGCGCGCGACGGTTTGAACACCGGCGGCTTCATTTCCGGCTACCGCGGCTCCCCGCTGGGCGGCCTGGACGAGACCCTGTGGAAGGCGCAGAAGCACCTGGAAAAGCATAATGTGCAATTCGTTCCGGGCGTGAACGAGGACCTGGCGGCAACCGCTGTCTGGGGTTCGCAGCAGGTTGACCTGATCGGCCCGGCCAAGTACGACGGCGTGTTCGCCATGTGGTACGGCAAAGGCCCGGGGGTGGACCGTTGCGGCGACGTCTTCAAGCACATGAACCATGCCGGCACGTCCAGGAACGGCGGCATCCTGCTGGTGGCCGGCGACGACCACGGCGCTTACTCCTCCACCCTGCCGCACCAGTCGGACCACATTTTCTCCGCCTGCATGATCCCGGTGCTGTATCCATGCAATGTGCAGGAGTACATCGACCTCGGCATCCACGGCTGGGCCATGTCGCGCTTCTCCGGCTGCGCCGTCGCCTTCAAGGCGCTGGCCGACACCGTCGAGTCGAGCGCTTCGATCGACGCCGATCCGTTCCGCGTCGAAGTGAAGCTCCCGCAGGACTTCGTGATGCCGGAAGGCGGCCTGAATGCCCGCCTGTCCTCTATCCCGCTGGGCCAGCAAGCGCGCAACCAGGAAGCGCTGATGCAGGACTACAAGATCTACGCGGCTCTGGCTTACGCCCGCGAGAACAAGCTGAATCACACCACCATCGATTCCAAGGACGCCAAGCTGGGCATCATCGCCTCCGGCAAATCTTACCTGGACGTGCTGGAAGCGCTGGAAGAACTGGGCATCGACGAAGCCATGGCCGCCAAGGTTGGCCTGCGCCTGTTCAAGGTTTCCATGCCGTGGCCGCTGGAACCGGACTCGGTGCGCGAATTCGCGCAGGGCCTGGACGAAATCCTGGTGGTGGAAGAGAAGCGCCAGTTCGTCGAATACCAGCTGAAGGAACAGCTGTACAACTGGCGCGACGACGTGCGCCCGCACATCATCGGCAAGTTCGACGACAAGGGCGAGTGGGTGGCCCCGCGCGGCGAATGGCTGCTGCCGCCGAAGGCTGACTTCTCGGTATCGCAAGTGGCGCGCGTGATCGCCAGCCGCGTGGCCCGCTACATCGCCGACGCCTCGATCCAGGACCAGATCAAGGCCCGCCTGTCCTTCCTGGAAGCGAAAGACGCAGTACTGAAGAAGGCGATCGAGACCCCGTTCCGTCCGGCCTTCTACTGCTCCGGCTGCCCGCACAATACCTCGACCAAGGTGCCTGAAGGTTCCTTCGCGCTGGCCGGCATCGGCTGCCACGTGATGGCGACCTCGATCTACCCCGAGATGAACAAGCTGACCACCCATATGGGCGGTGAAGGCACGCCGTGGATCGGCCAGGCTGCGTTCAGCAAAGTGCCGCACGTGTTCCAGAACCTGGGCGACGGCACCTACTTCCACTCCGGCTACCTGGCGATCCGCGCCGCCGTGGCGGCGAAGGTCAACATCACCTACAAGATCCTGTACAACGACGCCGTGGCAATGACCGGCGGCCAGCCGGTCGACGGCACCGTCTCCGTGCCGATGATCGCGCAGCAGATGGCGGCCGAAGGCATCAAGCGCATCGCCCTGGTGACCGAAGACCTGTCGCGCTACACCGACCGTTCCGCCCTGCCTTCCATCGTTTCCCTGCACGACCGCAAGGAAATGGATGCCGTGCAGCGCGAAATGCGTGAACTGCCAGGCTGCACCGTCATCATTTACGACCAGACTTGCGCCGCCGAGAAGCGTCGCCGCCGCAAGAAGGGCGAGTTCCCCGACCCTGCAAAGCGCATGGTCATCAACGAAGCGGTGTGCGAAGGCTGCGGCGATTGCGGCATCCAGTCCAACTGCGTCTCGATCCTGCCGAAGGAAACCGAATTCGGCCGCAAGCGCACCATCGACCAATCTTCCTGCAACAAGGACTATTCCTGCACCAAGGGCTTCTGCCCATCCTTCGTCACCGTCGAAGGCGGCACGCTGAAGAAGACCAAGACCGGCACCGCCAAGACCGACGACTGGGGCGATGTTCCTGCGCCAGTCCTGCCAAGCATCGAGCAGCCATACAACATCCTGATCAACGGTATCGGCGGCACCGGCGTGATTACCGTCGGCGCCCTGATGGGCATGGCCGCCCACCTGGAAGGCAAAGGCGCTTCCGTGCTGGACATGACCGGCATGTCGCAGAAGAACGGCTCCGTGACTTCCCACGTCAAAGTGGCGAAGACCCCTGCCCACCTGCGCGCGCAGCGTATCGCCACCGGCGAAGCAGACCTGATCCTGGGCTGCGACATGCTGACCTCCGGCGCCTACGACGCCGTGTCGAAGATGCGCCCAGGCCGCACCTTCGCCATCGTCAACCAGCACGAGCAGCCGCCAGGCACCTTCGCGCAGAACGCCGACTGGCAGTACCCGGCCGAAAGCGTGGAAGCGCTGATTACCGAATCGGTCGGCGGCGCGCAGTCCGTGGACTTCATCAACGCCACCAAGCTGGCGACGGCGCTGATGGGCGATTCGATCGCCTCCAACCTGTTCATGATGGGCTACGCCTTCCAGAAAGGCCGCATCCCGCTGAGCGAAGCAGCCCTGCTGCGCGCGATCGAACTGAATGGCGTGGCTGTTGAATCGAACAAGCGCTCCTTCCTGTGGGGCCGCCGCGCCGCCGTGGACTTCAAGCGTGTGGAAAAGATCGCGACCCCGACCCAGGCTGTCGTGGTGCAGATGCCACAGTCGCTGGAAAACGTGATCAAGAAGCGCGTTGAATTCCTGACCGGCTACCAGGACGCTGCCTATGCCGCTGCCTACGAAGACCTGGTACAGCAAGTGCGCTCGAAAGAGACCCTGCTGGGCCTGGGCAACAAGCTGTCGACAGCGGTTGCCAAGTCGCTGTTCAAGCTGATGTCCTATAAAGATGAATATGAGGTGGCGCGCCTGTATACCGATGGCCGCTTCGTGGAGCAGTTGAAGACCCAGTTCGAAGGCGATTTCTCGCTGAAGTTCAACCTGGCGCCACCGCTGTTCGCGAAGAAGGATGCCAAGGGCCACCTGGTCAAGGCGGAATATGGTTCGTGGATGTGGAAGGCGTTCCAGCTGCTGGCCAAGTTCAAGGGCCTGCGCGGTGGCGCGTTTGATATCTTCGGCTATACCGAGGAGCGTAAGATGGAACGCGCGCTGATCACGGAATATCGCGCTGTTGTGGCGGAGCTGCTGGCGGGATTGTCGGCTGGCAACCATGAGCAGGCCGTGGCAGTGGCTGCGCTGCCGGAGCGTATTCGTGGTTTTGGCCATGTGAAAGAGAAGGCTGTGGCTGAGTACAAGATGGCTAAGGCGAAGATGATGGCTGCGTTTAAGGGCGGCGATCGGGCCGCTGCCTAAAAACCGGTAAACCGGTGCCTGACCCGCAGGGTCAGGCACCCCGGCCTGCGACCGCCGCGTAGACGAGGTGTCTGACCCTGCGGGTCAGACACTGGTTTACCGGTTTTGCTTGACTTGACGTTAACGTAAACGTCATATAATCAAAATTCCCCCGTTCCAAGGAACACACAACATGAACGACCTCGCCAACGCCAAGAAACTGTCCGCTGAGCCTGAGCAGGCCAAGACCGCGAACAAAGTCCGCTTTGTCACCGCCGCGTCCCTGTTCGACGGCCACGACGCCTCGATCAACATCATGCGCCGCATCCTGCAATCGCAGGGCGCCGAAGTGATCCACCTGGGCCACAACCGCTCGGTGGACGAAGTGGTCACCGCGGCCCTGACCGAAGACGTGCAAGGCATCGCCATCTCCTCCTACCAGGGCGGCCACGTCGAATACTTCAAGTACATGATCGACCTGCTGCGCCAGCGCGGCGGTTCGCACATCAAGGTGTTCGGCGGCGGCGGCGGCGTGATCGTCCCGAGCGAAATCAAGGACCTGCACGACTACGGCGTGACCCGCATCTTCTCCCCTGAAGACGGCCAGCGCATGGGCCTGGTCGGTATGATCCAGTGGATGGTGCAGCAGTGCGACGTCGACCTGTCCACCTACTCGCCGACCCAGCTGGACGCCATCCGCGACGGCGAGATCGAGCAACGCCATCGCCCGCTGGCCCAGCTGATCACCGCGCTGGAAAACGGCAAGGCCTCCGACAAGCTGCGCGCCGAACTGACCAAGGCCGCCAAGGCCATCACCGCCCCGACCCTGGGCATCACCGGCACCGGCGGCGCAGGCAAATCCTCGCTGACCGATGAACTGATCCGCCGCATCCGCCTGGACCAGGGCGACGCGCTGAACATCGCCGTGATCTCGATCGACCCGTCCCGCCGCAAGTCCGGCGGCGCGCTGCTGGGCGACCGTATCCGCATGAACGCGATCAACCCCTGGAACGGCAAGACCCGCGTCTTCATGCGTTCCCTGGCGACCCGCGAAGCCGGCTCCGAGATTTCCCAGGCCCTGCCTGACGTGATCGCAGCCTGCAAAGTGGCGGGCTTCGACCTGGTGATCGTGGAAACCTCCGGCATCGGCCAGGGCGACGCGGCGATCGTGCCGCACGTCGACGTCTCCATGTACGTGATGACGCCGGAATTCGGCGCCGCGTCCCAGCTGGAAAAGATCGACATGCTGGACTTCGCCGACTTCATCGCGATCAACAAGTTCGACCGCAAGGGTGCGCAGGATGCGCTGCGCGACGTGGCCAAGCAGTACCAGCGCAACCGCGAGATGTGGAGCAAGCGTCCGGAAGAAATGCCGGTGTTCGGTACCCAGGCTTCCCGCTTCAACGACGACGGCGTGACCGCGCTGTACCAGGGCCTGCTGCCGGTACTGGCAGGCAAGGGCCTGAAGACCACCAAGGGCGTGCTGGCCCCGATGGACGTGCGCTTCAGCTCCGGCAAGAACGTGATCGTGCCGCCGGCACGCGCGCGCTACCTGGCCGAGATCTCCGACACCGTGCGCGGCTACCACAAGAAAACGCAAGCACAGGCCAAGCTGGCGCGCGAACGCCAGCAGCTGCAGGAATCGAAGCGCATGATGGCTGTCGCCGGCAAGCCGGTGGCCGACTTCGACGACCTGATCATCGAACGCGATCACGCCATGGATGGCGCAGCCAAGAAGCTGCTGGCCCAGTGGCCGGACATGCAGGCGGCCTACGCCGGCGACGAATACGTCGTGAAGATCCGCGACAAGGAAATCCGCACCGGCCTGGTACAGCACACCCTGTCCGGCACCAAGATCCGCAAGGTCTCGCTGCCGAAGTACGAAGACCACGGCGAGCTGCTGCGCTGGCTGATGCTGGAAAACGTCCCTGGCTCCTACCCGTTCACCGCCGGCGTGTTCGCCTTCAAGCGTGAAGGCGAAGACCCAACCCGCATGTTCGCGGGCGAGGGCGACGCTTTCCGTACCAACCGCCGCTTCAAGCTGGTCTCCACCGGCATGGATGCGAAGCGCCTATCGACCGCCTTCGACTCCGTCACCCTGTACGGCGCCGATCCCGCGATCCGTCCGGACATCTACGGCAAGATCGGCAACTCCGGCGTGTCCATCGCGACCCTGGACGACATGAAGGTGCTGTACGACGGCTTCGACCTGTGCAACCCAAGCACCTCGGTATCGATGACCATCAACGGTCCCGCCCCTGCGATCCTGGCGATGTTCATGAACACCGCCATCGACCAGCAGGTCGAGAAGTTCGTCACCGAGAACAAGCGCCAGCCGTCCGAAGACGAATTCCAGAAGATCAAGGACTGGGTGTTGATGAACGTGCGCGGCACGGTGCAGGCCGACATCCTGAAGGAAGACCAGGGCCAGAACACCTGCATCTTCTCGACCGAGTTCTCGCTGAAGGTGATGGGCGACATCCAGGAGTACTTCGTGCACCACCAGGTGCGCAACTTCTACTCGGTGTCGATCTCCGGCTACCACATCGCGGAAGCGGGCGCGAACCCGATTTCGCAGCTGGCCTTCACGCTGTCCAACGGCTTCACCTTCGTGGAAGCCTACCTGGCGCGTGGCATGCACATCGACGATTTCGCGCCGAACCTGTCGTTCTTCTTCTCCAACGGCATGGATCCCGAATACACCGTGCTGGGCCGCGTGGCGCGCCGCATCTGGGCCGTCACCATGAAAGAGAAATACGGCGCCAACGACCGCTCGCAGAAGCTGAAGTACCACATCCAGACGTCCGGCCGCTCGCTGCACGCCCAGGAAATCGACTTCAACGACATCCGCACCACGCTACAGGCGCTGATCGCGATCTACGACAACTGCAACTCGCTGCACACCAACGCCTACGATGAAGCGATCACCACGCCGACCGACGAATCCGTCCGCCGCGCACTGGCGATCCAGCTGATCATCAACCGCGAATGGGGCCTGGCGAAGAATGAAAACCCGAACCAGGGCGCCTTCATCATCGAAGAGCTGACCGACCTGGTGGAGGAAGCCGTGCTGCAGGAATTCGAACGCATCGCCGAACGCGGCGGCGTTCTTGGCGCCATGGAAACCGGCTACCAGCGCGGCAAGATCCAGGAAGAGTCGCTGCTGTACGAGCACAAGAAGCACGACGGTTCGCTGCCGATCATCGGCGTGAACACCTTCCGCAATCCAAAGGGTTCGGAAGCCCCGGCCACCATCGAACTGGCCCGTTCCACCGACGACGAAAAGCAATCGCAGCTGACCCGCCTGGCTGACTTCCACGCCCGCAATGCGGATGCCGCGCCAGCCGCCCTGGCAGCGCTGCAGAAAGCCGCCATCGACAACGAAAACGTGTTCGCCAAGCTGATGGACGCAGCCCGCGTCTGCTCGCTGGGCCAGATCACGACCGCGCTGTTCGAAGTCGGCGGCCAATACCGCCGCAACATGTAACGGCCTGCGGCCGCAGCGTATTGGGGTCAGACCCTTGGGTCTGACCCCGGCTTACCGGTTCTAGTGGAAGAACAGCCACACCAGCAACAGCACAATCCCCGGCACCCCCAGCAGCCAAGCCAAGAAATACTTCCCCATGACAGCCTCCCTGTGACGTTAAACCATGGTCACAGGCTACGACTCGCACCGCAGGCCGTCAGTTAGCTGGAACACACGAAGCCCGACCGCGATACGTTATCATTTAACGATTTGTTAACGTCACGGGGATTGCAATGGCAGTAGTGTTGGGACCTATCTTGAAGTTCTGCGGCTGCGCCGACGGCATGTGGACAGTCAGCGCGCTGGTCGTGTGGAACGGCGAAGTACCGCCCGCAGTCACGGCAGCCGTGTTGCCAGGTGCCGCAGCAGAAGTCCGCACGCTGGCCGTCGAATCCCGCCGCTTGCGCACCCGCTTGCACAAGCGCGCCGTGCATGCCGTCGAGAGCTGGCAGTTCGCCATCGAGCAGCACGCCACGCGCGAGCAGCAGGTCCAGTACATCGTCGATGGCCAGGCTTTCACCTTCGTCGTGCCGGCACGCGACAGCGCCCCCACCTGCGCCTACACCTCCTGCAACGGCTTCTCCGACTACAAGAAGATGAAGGACATCCCGCAGGACCCGGTATGGAACAAGATGCACGACAACCATGTGCAGCGCCCCTACCACCTGCTGCTGATGGGCGGCGACCAGATCTACAGTGATGCCATGTGGAGCACGACGGCCCTGAACGACTGGGCCGCTGCCCCGAACGACAAGAAGCTCGCCAACAAGCCGGTCACCAAGACGCTGCAAACCGAGATCGACGATTTCTTCTTCGGGAACTACCTGAAGGTCTGGGCATATCCGCACGTGGCGCGCATGTTCGCCACCGTTCCGACGGTGATGATGTGGGACGACCACGACATCATCGATGGCTGGGGCTCTTACCCTGAGAAGTTCCAGCAATCGCCCGTATTCAAGGCAATCTACAACGTGGCGCGCGACTACTTCCTGCTGTTCCAGCAGCACTGCGCGGCGGAGAATGAGCTTCCGATGCGCCTGCCGCAGCAACCCGGATTTACCAAGGCCGTCCGCTTCGGCGATTATGGCTTGCTGGTGCTCGACTTGCGCAGCGAGCGCACCCCGGACGTGGTCATGGGCCAGCAATCGTGGGATGCCGCCTACGCCTGGCTGGAGGCGCAAGAAGACTGCAAGCATCTGCTGCTCATGTCCAGCATCCCGGTCGTGCACCCAGACTTCAGCACGCTGGAAATGCTGCTGTGCGCCCTGCCCGGCCAGCAGGAGCTGGAGGACGACCTGAAAGACCACTGGTTAAGCCGCACCCACCAATGGGAGCGCCTGCGCCTGATCCATCGCCTGCAGGAATGGTCGCAGCGCACCGGCGGCCGCGTGACCATCCTCTCCGGCGACGTGCACGTGGGCGCCATCGGCGCGATCGAATCAAGCCAGAAGCATTACCGGGGCAAGCCGGTTACCATCCACCAGCTGACCTCCTCCGGCGTGGTGCATCCGCCACCGCCCGCGATGGCGCTGTTCTACCTCGAACATGTCGGCGACAAGGTGGAACAACTGGAAGGCGGCATCACGACCTCGATGTACAAGTTCCCCGGCACTTCGCACCGCTACATCGGCGCGCGCAACTACCTGAGCCTGGAACCGGATCGCGCGGTGGACGGGCGTTCATGCAACCGCCTGTGGGCCAACTGGTACGTGGAGAACGAGGCGCAGCCCTACCGCCAGGCCATCCTGCCGCTGAAATAGGGCGTTGTAGCAAGTTCACAACGGCACGTCCACATTGGAGACGCCGCAACGGACCCCAAAATTACACAAAGGACGACACTTTATTTACCACTTGTAAATATATATTTGATAATATTTTACAGGACGCATCCAAACGAATGTAGCATCGATCTACGCACCGGAGGTCGCGATGCCTGCCCCGCCCATTGCTGCCGGACTTGCTGTCTTGTCCCGTCTCCTGTTCTACGTGATGGCATGCGGCGTACTGCTCGCGACTCCCGCAATCGCCTGGGAGCAAGTCGCCGGGCCGCTGGGCAGCGTTGCGCTGCTGGGTTGCCTCGCGATTGGCAGCGCAGCCGGGGCAACCGCATTTTTTTTCCGCGCACACCTCGCACATGGCTTGCACACGCTACTTGCAGCCACCGACAAGTTCAGCCCGCGCAGCAGCTTGCTCGCCATCGTGGCATGCGGCATTGTCTTGCGCCTTGCCTGGGCCATGGTCTTCCCCGCAACCACGGTGTCTGATGGAGCGGTTTACCTGAAACTGGGGCAGCAGCTCGCTGCCGGTGAGCCGTATTTCATCGCCAACTCGCATGCATTCTGGCCGCCTGGCTATCCGCTCTTCCTGGCCGCTTGGCTGCACTTGCCGCTGCCGGCCGCCACCATCGTCCTGCTGAGCAACCTGACGCTATACCTGCTTGCCAGCCTGCTCGTGTGGAGATTGGCAAGCTGCGCGGCCGGCCAGCAGGCGGCGCGCCTGGCTGCCTTCCTGCTGGCCGTCTGGCCCAACTACCTGGCCTGCGCGGTGACGGCCGAGAAAGAAAACCTGCTGGTCTTCCTGCTGCCGCTGGTGCTCTTTCTGTACACGCACCGGTCGGCGGGTCCGTTGCCGCGCATCGCGGCAGGCCTGGCACTCGGCTTTTCCGCCCTGGCCCAGCCATCCACCATGTTCTTCCCGGCTGTCCTGCTGTGCTATGAATTGCTGCAGCGCCGCCCATGGCGCGCCGTCCTCGCAGCGCTGGCTACGCTGGTCCTTGGCATGGCGCTTGTGATCGCCCCGTGGAGTGCGCGCAATACGCGAGTGTTCGGTGAATTCCTGCTGATCACGTCGAACGGTGGCGACAACCTGTACCGCGCCAACAATCCACTCGCGACGGGCGGCTATACCAGGCGCGGCGAAGTGGAGCTCGACAATCTCGGCGAACTCGAACGCAACCGCACCGGCCTGCAATTGGCAAAGGAATGGATCAGCAGCCATCCCGCTGCGTTTGTCGGCCTGATACCTGTCAAACAAAAACTGTTTCTCGGCGACGATTCATTCGGGCAGTACGTCACGGTGCGCAGTGGCGGGGGCAGCAACCGTACCTACCTGGTGGCGAAACTGGCCGCCAATGCTTTCTGGTATGGGTTGTGGGCCTGCTTGCTGGCGCTATCGTTGCGCGGCGCCGGTCCCGGTGACGCCGCTTTGCATTCGACCCTGGTGCTGGGCTATGCCTATTTCTTCGTTCTGCATAGCGTGTTTGAAAGCAGCAGCAAATACCATGTCCCGCCGCTGGCCTTGCTGGCGATCTTCGGCGCCGCCCAACTGGTACGTGCAAGCCAGGCCGGCATCCACCAGTCCGACAGCACGCGCAGTATGTTGCGCGAGATGTTGATGCTGGCCCGTTACGCCGTCATTGGCGCCGTGGGCACAGGATTGCATTACCTGCTGCTTGTGGGCCTGGTACAGGGCTTCGGGACGAATAGCGGGTTGGCAGCCATGGCCGGCGCCACCGCCGGTGCGCTTTGCAACTATCAACTGAACCGGCGTTTCAACTTCCGTAGCACACGGCCGCATCGCGAAGCCCTGCCGCGCTTCCTGATGATGGCAGCCGTCGGCATTTTCCTGAATGGCTTGATCGTCGGGCTGCTCCATGCGGCAGGCTGGCATTACCTGCTGGCGCAGGTATTCGCCACGGCACTCATCCTCCTGATTAACTACCAAGCGAGCAAATCATGGATATTCCAACCCACCAGGACCTGACCCCACGCCCTGCCGGCATGCCCAGCATTTCCATCGTTGCGCCTGCCTATAACGAAGAGGAAGTGCTTGGGGAATTCCATCGACGCGTAACGGAAGTCATGGTGCAGCTTGGCGCTGATTACGAAATAGTGCTGGTGAACGACGGCAGCCGCGACAAGACGTTGCTGCTGATGCAGCAATTGCGCGAGGCGGATCCGCACGTCGCCATCGTCGACCTGTCGCGCAACTTCGGCAAGGAGATCGCTTTGAGCGCCGGCTTGGACCATACCAATGGCGATGTGGTCGTGGTGCTCGATGCAGACTTGCAGGACCCGCCCGCCCTGATCCCGGACATGCTCGACATCTGGCGCAGGGGCTACGATGTAGTCTACGGCGTACGCACCAGGCGCGATGGCGAAAGCTGGCTGAAACGAGCTACCGCCAAGGCCTTTTACAAGTTGATCCGCCGTCTCAGCCGCGTCGCGATTCCGACCGACACCGGAGACTTCCGCCTCATGTCGCGCCGCGTGGTCCAGGAAATGAAGCGCCTGCGCGAGGTACACCGTTTCATGAAAGGCCTGTTTGCCTGGGTCGGCTTCTCCTCGCATCCGCTGTACTACCGCAGGGCGCCGCGCGCTGCCGGCACGACCAAATGGAACTACTGGAACCTCTGGAATTTCGCGCTGGAAGGAATTACTTCGTTCACAGTAGCGCCGCTCAAGGTGGCCACCTATGTTGGACTGGGTGTCGCAATCATGGCGCTGGCATATGCGGTATTCGTCGTGTGGAAAGCGCTGGCGTTCGGCGATGAAGTCAAAGGCTACCCTTCGCTGATGGCGGTAATGCTGTTCCTGGGCGGCATCCAGCTGGTGGCCATCGGAGTCATCGGCGAATACCTTGGCCGCATCTTTGACGAGGTCAAGGCACGCCCGCTCTACCTGGTCAATCGCTGGCACGCCTCGGGCCTGGTCGGCGACGCCAGCAAAAACACGGTCAAGATCGGCACAGCGGGCCGGCCGTGGCGCCGGCCGTCAACGCCGGCTGCCACAACACCTGCAGCGCGCCGGCTGGCTCGCCATTGACCCGCGCCAACAGCATTTCGGCCATTTTCGCGCCGGCGGCGCGGGCATTGGGCTGGTCGATGGTGGTGACGTCGATATCTGCCAGCGTGTCGGCCATGCTGCCCCAGACGATCAGCGAGATCTCCTGGCCGATCGCGATGCCGGCGTCGAGCAGGGCGCGCACGGCGCCTACACCGGCAAGGTGGTTGTCGACCACGATGGCGCTTGGGCGCGGCGTCGTTGCCAGCAGTGCCTGTACGGCCGCATAACCGGCGCGGCGGTCGATGCAATCATCGACCAGGTGGCGCGGATCGGCGGCCAAGCCGGCGCCGGACAAGGTGGCGAGGAAGCTGGCGCGGCGTTGCGCTGAGAAATTCATCGCCAGCGGTGCGCTGACCATGGCGATGCGCTGGTGACCCAGCGACAGCAAGCGCTCGAGCGCCATGCGGATGCCGGCCTCGTTATCGTAGTCGAACCATGCGTACGGCGCGTCAAGTTGCGTTCGGCCGTGGGCGATGAAGGGGAAGCCGGCCTTGGCGAGAAAGGCGATGCGCTCGTCGTGCACCAGCGTGCGGCTGACCACCAAGCCGTCGAGGCGGCGGCCGCGCACCATTTGCTCGTAGGACGGCATTTCGTTCGCTGGCGACACGGGCGCGATGATGAAGTTCATGCGCTTTTGCTCAAGAGCTTCCGACATCCCGCCCACCACCTCGAGGAACATGGCGTCGCCCAGGTCGGCCGGCAGCAGCGGATAGATTGTGCCAAGCACGTTGCTGCGGCCAACGGCCAGGCTGCGCGCCATCGGATTGGCTTCGTAGCCCGACTCCCGCGCCGCGCGCAGCACGCGCTCGCGCGTCAACTCGCTGACTTCGGGATAGCCGTTCAGCGCGCGGCTGACGGTAGTCTTCGACATGCCGAGTTTGTCGGCGAGGCTCTTCAGGTTCATCGCGAAATTATAGCCGGTGCCTCCAGTCCACCGTCGCTGCCATCGACCGCACGCTTGAAGAAGTACAGCGTGACCAGCACGATCGCAATCGGCACCAGCGTCAGGTAGAACGCGAAATGGCCGCTGAAGGCGCCGAACACATAGCCGGTGATCAGCGAGCCGGTGGTGCCGCCCAGCGCAGAGAATATCACCAGCAGGCCGGTCATCGCAGAATGCTGGTGCTTGGGCAGGGAGCTGAGCATCACGGAATTGATGCCCGGGTAGACCGGCGCCATGAAAAGCCCGATCAGGGGGAACAGGAAGGCCGCGAGCGGCGCGTCGCCCCATCCTGCGCCCTGCGCAACGACCACGTCGTGCGTCATCGGCAGCGCAATCAAGACCACCGCGCCCATGCCGAGCAGGCAGGCGTTCATCACCGGGTACCAGTTCATGCGGCGCATCAGGACGCCAGCCGACAGGCGCCCTGCGGCCAGGCAGGCGGCGAAGATGCTTGTGACCTGCACACTCATCGCAGCCGGGAGATGCAGGATCTCGTTGTTGAAGGTCGGCAGCCAGGTGCCCACGCTCTGCTCGATCAGCACGTACAGGAAGGCCGTCAGCACGAAAACGCACACCAACGGCTTGAAGAACAGCTTGAGCATCGCCGCAAATTCCTGCGGCAGGCTGCGCGCTTCCGGTGGCGCGGCCAGCCTCTCGTCGAAAGGTGTCGCCAGCAGCAGCACGAAGGTGAGCACGCACAGGGCGGCTAGCACCCAATACACATGCAGCCAGCTTTGCGAGCTCGGGTCGTCCGAGTCGATGAAAAAGCTGAACACCCAGTAAGCGCACAGCACCCCGACCATGAAGAAGCCTTCCAGCGTATTCATGATGCCCGCATGCTGGCGGCGGTCGGCGGCTACCAGGCCGAGGGTGGAGTAGACCGACACTTTCACCAGCGCGAAGGATATGCCGACGCACAGGAACAGCATTTTGGTAGTGAGGAAGGAAGGCAACAGCGGCATGGACAGGCAAGCTCCCGTGACGATGGCAAGCCCGGCCAGCATGGCCTTCTTGTACCCGATGCGCGGCAGGAAGCTCGCCACCAGGAAGGACACCACGGCGATTGGCAAGTCCTTGAAGCCTTCCAGCACGCTGGCGGCGGACTTGCTGACGCCGTAGTTGCCGATGACCTGCAGGATCACCGTGCCAACACTGTTCAACAGTATGGCGAACGTGAAATAGATCAGGAACAGGACCCAGGTGATGCGCCGGTTTTGCATAGTGTCTCCATGATATTCTTGAATTGTTCCAGTCCCGGGATCACGGTGTCCGCCTGCCACAGCGTGGCCGCCTGACCAACGCCAATGGCGAACATGCCGGCCGCCTTGATCGCGGTCACGCCGGCAACGGCGTCCTCCACGCCAACGCAATCGGCCGGGTCTACGCCCAGTTCCGACGCGGCGCGCAGGAAGATTTCGGGATCGGGTTTGCCGCGCGCGATCGTCGCCGCGTCTACGACATAGTCGAATTTCTCGGTGATGCCGAGGCTTTCCAGCACCGTGAAGGCGTTCTTGCTGACCGACGCAAGGCCCACCTTCAAGCCTTGCGCGCGGCACCAGTCCAGCGCATCCACCGCGCCGGGCAACAGGTCGGCGGGCGACATTTCCGCGATCAGCGTCCTGTAATGCTCGTTCTTGGTGTCGGCCAGCGCCAGTTTCTCCGCGTCGCTGTAGCTGCGGGGCGCGCCAGCCAGTATCAGCTCGAGCGAACCCATGCGGTCGATGCCCTTCAGGTTCTCGTTGAAGGCTTCGTCGAAATGCACGTCCTGCGACTGCGCAAGTCTTTGCCAGGCGAGGAAGTGATAGTGGGCGGTATCGGTGATCACGCCATCGAGGTCGAAGATAACGGCTTTCATGCAAGCTCCTGTACCGGCGCAGCCGGTGTAACGGTAACGGGCGCGCCGCGGTGCTGGAAAACCAGCGACTCGCCGCGCAACAGCGTGTATTGCGTGCCGCTCGGGCTGACGCGCACTTGCAGCAAGCTGCCGTGCAGGTGGATGCGGAACTGGTAATGCTGCCACTGTTTGGGCAATGTCGGCGCAAAGCGCACCTTGCCGTCCACCACGCGCATGCCGCCGAAGCCGTAAGCCACGCCCAGCCAGGTTCCGGCCATGGCGGCCGTGTGCACGCCGTAGTGCGTATTGCCATGGGTGTTATCCAGGTCGAGCCGGGCGGTTTCCATGAAGTAGTCGTAGGCCTTGCCTTCGTAGCCCACTTCGGAGGCGATGATGCTGAAAATGCAGGACGACAGCGAGGAATCGTGCGTCGTCACCGCTTCGTAGTAATCGAAGTCGCGCTTCTTGTCTTCCAGCGTGAATTGTTCGCTGAGCAGCAGCAGCGCCAGCACCACGTCGGCCTGCTTGCAGACCTGGTGGCGGTAGATCACCATCGGGTGGTAATGGAGCAGCAGGGGATATTTTTCGGCTGGCGTACCGGCGAAGTCCCACACCTTCTTGTCGAGGAAACTGTCATCCTGCGGGTGGATGCCAAGGGCCGCGTCATAGGGCAGCAGCATCGCAGCGGCAGCGCTGCGGAATGCTTCAAGCTCGCCGTCATCCAGCGCAACGGCGGCGGCAATGCGCGCCCAGTCCTGCGGGTATTCGCGTGCGATGCGCTCGGCCGCCGAGGCGGCAAATTGCAGGTGCAGCTTCGCCATCGCGTTGGTGTAGTAGTTATTGTTCACCAGCGCCGTGTATTCGTCGGGCCCGGTCACTTCGTTGATCACGAAGGCGCCGCCACGGTTATAGCTGCCGATGCCGAGCCAGATGCGCGCGGTTTCAAGCAGGATCTCGGCGCCGTATTGCAGCAGGTAGGCATCGTCGCCGGTGGCATCCATGTACTGCTTGATGGAGTAGGCAACGTCGGCGTTGATGTGGTACTGCGCTGTGCCGGCCGGGAAGTAAGCGGAGCATTCCTCGCCAGCGATGGTGCGCCACGGGTACAACGCACCCTTGGCGTGCGACATCTGGCGCGCGCGTTCGCGTGCGGCGGGCAAGCCGGCGTAGCGGTACTCCAGCAGCTTGCGCGCGATCTCCGGCTTGTTGTACAGGAAGAAGGGGAAGATGTAGATCTCCGTGTCCCAGAAATAGTGGCCTTCGTAGCCCTCGCCGGTCACGCCCTTGGCGGAGATATTGGTCTTGCCGTCGCGGCCCACCGATTGCAGCAAGTGGAACTGGTTGAAACGGATGCCTTGCTGGAGCGCGTCGTCGCCCGCCACTTCCACGTCCGCCTGCGCCCAGAACTCGGCCAGGTAGGCTTCCTGCTGCGCGGCGAGCTTATCGAAGCCCAGGCCACGCGCCGCTTCCAGTTCGGCGCGCGCACGTGCCAGCAATTCGTCTGCCGCGTAATCGCGCGAGCTGACATAGCAGCCGTACTTCACCAGCCGCACGGCCTGGCCGTCGCGCGCATCGACGGTGTACGACTGCACAAGGCGCGAACCCTCGGCGCGCTGCGCGAACGAATGCGGCGCATCGAGCACCTGCGCGGCGGCCGACACCAGCGTGAAACCGCTGTTGTGGGTGCGCTGCTGCAGGGCCGCGAAGTGCGGCGCCAGCTCGGTGCCGGCCAGCGCCAGCGCCGGACCGGTCGTGGCGGAGCCTACCCGCGGATCGTCACCCGCCTCCAGGTTGCGCACCAGACCGTCGATCGTGCATTCGAGCCGCACGGCGCCGTCGAAACCAAGCGGCGTCACCGTGAATTCGATGGCGAACAGGTGCTTGCTGGCGAAGCTGACCAGGCGGCGGCTGCGCAGCTGCACGCGGCGGCCGGAAGGCGCCTGCCAGAGCACATCGCGCTCCAGCAAGCCGGTGCGGAAGTCGAGGCGGCGCTCATAGCTTTCGACACTGCCCTGCAGCAGGTCGAAACGCTCCTCGCCGAGCCACAGCGCAATGCCCTTGGCGTTTGGCACGTTCAGCATGAACTGGTTGTTGCGCGCCAGGCCATAGGCATTTTCGGGGTAGTGGATCGGTTCCGATTCATAGAAACCGTTCAGGTAGCTGCCGTCCAGCGAAGTGCCGGCCGGGCCCGCATAGCCTTCTTCCGGCGTGCCGCGCAGGCCGATGTAGCCGTTGCCTAGCGCGAACAGGGTCTCATCCAGGAAATTCGACGCCGCATCGAAGGACGTTTCGCGGATGCCCCAGGCATCGAGGGGGAAAGTGTGCTGCATCTTCATCCTTCTGTTTCGTTCAAACCGGTTTGGAAACGGTATAAAAAATTTTTACGTGGCGCGGACGATCAGCGCGGTCGGCAGGGTTTCGGAAGCCACGGGACGCCCCTCCAGCAGGTCCAGCATCTTCTTCGCCAACAGCACGCCGCCATCGCGCAGGTACTGGTGCACGCTGGACAGCGGCGGCACGAAGCTCACTGCGCCCGGCGTATCGTCATAGCCGATGACCGATACCTGCTCCGGCACGCGCACTTCGCGCTCGGCCAGTGCACGGATCGCGCCCATCGCCAGCAAGTCGCTGGCGGCAAACACGCCGTCGAACGACAAGCCCTTCTTCTTCAGCAGGGAGTCCAGGCAATCAAAGCCGGCTTCGAAGGTAAACGCCTTCGGCCGCATGATGTGCACGCTACCCTGCCCTCCCAGCGCGTCAATAAAGCCCGCGCAGCGTTCCTGCACCTCGGCGTGGTCCACGTCGCCAAGGAACAACACCTTCTTGCGCCCCAGTTCGATGAAGCGCTGGGCGACACTGATGCCGCCCTTGCGGTTGTCGCTGCCGACCACCACGGTATCGGAGCCCGCCCCTGGCGCGCCCCACACCACCAGCGGCTGGCTGCGCTTTTTGAGCGCGGTCACCGCTTCGCCATGCGAACCCTGGCCCAGCAGGATCAAGCCGTCGGCGCCTTGCACCGGGGCGGTATCCAGCAGCTGGCGCGAGGTCAGCACCACGCTGTAGCCGGCTGTCGTCAGCTCCTGCGTGATCCCGCCCAGCAATTCCAGCGGGTAAGGGTCGGACATGGGCCGGCCCTTCTCGGGCGTCATTTCCACCACCACTGCCACCGAGTATGAACGCCCCATGCGCAGGTTGCGTGCGCTCACGTTCAGGCGGTAGCCCTGGGCTTCCGCGATCTGGCGCACTTTCTCCCGCGTTTCTTCCGTCACAAGGGGACTGCCACGCAGGGCGCGCGACACGGTAATTTTTGAAACCCCTGCCAGCTTGGCGAGGTCTTCCATAGTTTTATTGACAGCCATGCGGGGCATTATGACAGATTTCCAAACCCTGCAACAACAAAATGACATCGATAACATTTCGATTGACATCGATATCATTTCTTGATTCAATGGTCAGGCCTTGGAAGCCGAATCACATAAAACGAAAGAAGAGACACGTATGAAAAACCATCGGAAGTTCCTGTTATCGTCCATTTCCATCGCTGTACTGACCTTGATCGGCCAGGCCCAGGCCGCGGAACAGGAAGGCCAGCCAGCCACGGCGGAAGCCGCGCCAGCCCCGGCTGCGGCAGACGCCGCCGTCCAGAAAGAAATCCAGCAAGTGGTCGTGACCGGCGTGGCGTCGGCCCGCGGCGTGCGCAAGCTGGACTCGGCCTTCTCCATCACCACCGCCTCGGAAGAACAGCTCAAGCAAGCGGCTCCGATCAGCACCGCCGACGTCATGAAGCTGGTGCCGGGCGCGTTTGCCGAATCGACCGGCGGCCAGTCCGGCGCCAACATCCAGGTGCGCGGCTTCCCCTCCGGCTCCGATTCGCCTTTCGTCTCGGTGCAAATGCAGGGCAATCCGCTGTATCCGGTGTCCACCCTGTCCTTCTTCGAGGGCTCCTCGGCCTTCCGCCTGGACGATACCATCGAACGCGTGGAAGTGCTGCGCGGCGGCCCGAGCACCATCTTCTCCAGCGGCCAGCCGGGCGCCACCATGAACTTCATCCTGAAAAAGGGCGGCGACGCACCGGAAGGCTCGGTGCGCTTCACCACCGGCACCGGCGAGCTGCGCCGCATTGACGTCTTCTACGGCGGCAAGATCTCCGATGGCTGGTACGGCACCATCGGCGGCTTCTACCGCAACACCCACGGCGTGCGCGATTCCGGCTTCCCGTCCGATGACGGCGGCCAGGTTACCGCCACCCTGACCCGCAAGCTGGACCAGGGCGAAGCGACCTTCTACGTGCGCCGCACCGACGACAAGAATGCCTTCTATACCGGCGTGCCGCTGATTTCCAGCGATGAAGGCCGCACCATCACCGAATTCCCCGGTTTCGATCCGCTCAAAGGCACCTTGATGAGCAACGAAATGCGCCGTTTCACCGTGGAAGCCGCGCCGGGCAAGACCTTGAATTACGACCTGGGCGACGGCCGCGGCCTGAAATCCACCGTGCTGGGCATGGAGTTCGAGCAGGACTTCAATGGCTGGAACGTCTCCAACAAGTTCAACCACTTCGACGGCGACCTGAACACCATTGCCATGTTCACCGGTAACAACCCCTTGTCGATGTCGGCTTACAACACGGCGGCCCTGGCCGCGACTGGCGGCGCCACCGCCACGGCTACCTACCTCGATGGCACGCCTGTCGCGGCCAACCAGCAAGTGGTGCAGGCCGGCCTGTGGGCAGTCGAAAAGAAGTTGAAATCCTTCACTGACGAAATCCGCGTCAGCAAGGAATGGATCAAGGACAACACCCTGACCGTGGGCGGCTACTTTGCCAACTACTCGTCGGACGACGTGTGGTACCTGGGCAGCAGCCACCTGATGACGGCCGTACCGAATGCGCGCCTGATCAACGTCAAGCTGGACAACGGCGTCATCGTGTCCAACAACGGCAAGGATGGCAGCGTGTTCTACGCCCCGGTCGCTTCCTATGACGGCAGCAATACCGCGCTGTTCATCGCCAACGAGTGGAAGGTCAACGACAAGATCAAGATCGACGGCGGCGTGCGCCGCGAGCGCCAGAAGCTTGACGCAACGATCTCCAACCTGGCCACGGGCGACACCGACAACAATCCGCTGACCGTCTACAACAACAATACCTCGATGCCGACCGGCTCCAACACGGCGCTGAACCGCACCGACTCCGCCAACAGCTTCACCGTCGGCGGCAACTACAAGCTGGCCAAGGACATGAGCGTGTTCGCCCGCGCCAATATGGGCCACACCTTCATCGCCTTCGACGACTTGCGCAATGCCGGCACCCAGGCCAAGGTCGACGACCGCAGCTTCCTGCCGACGCCGAAGATCAAGCAATACGAGGTAGGCTTCAAGACTGCGGGCCAGCTGTACAGCGCCTACATCAATTACTTCCACACCGATTTCGAAGGCATCGCCTTCCAGCAGATCCTGTCCAATGGCACCATCCTGAATTCGGTGTCCGGTTCCAAGGGCGACGGCGTGGAAGTGGAGCTGGCGGTACGCCCGATCCGCGACCTGTCGCTGAGCCTGTCCGGCAACTGGCAGGATTCGAAGTACAAGGACAACCCGCTGACCGAAGGCAAGCTGGTGCAGCGCCAGCCGAAGCTGCAATACCGCTTCACGCCTACCTACCGCATCGCGATGGGAGAGAACAATTCGCTCAAGCTGTACGGCACGTACACCTATGTCGGCGACCGTTGGGCCGACCAGTCCAACCTGCAATACCTGCCTTCGTACAAGACGGTAGACCTGGGCGCACTGTTCACCATCGGCGACAAGATCGAAATCCGCCTGAGCGGCAATAACATCACCAACGAACTTGGCCTGACCGAAGGCAACTCGCGCCTGACCACGGGCGGCAGCGGCCCGATCAATGCCCGCCCACTGTTCGGCCGCAGCTGGGAGCTGTCGTTGGCCTACCGTTTCTGATGCCGTACCCCCCCTTAGTCCCAGTTCCCCTCCGGGCGTCGCAGGATTTTCCAAGGCTGCGGCGCCCTTTTTTTCCCTTGCAAAGCGAGCTCTAGTATTCGCCCACCTTTTCGCCTAAGCTGACCAAGATGCCTGAATGAAAGGTCTCTATCAAGGTAGACTTGTGGTGTCCCTGAACTCCATCAACGCTCTGCAGACAGCCTTGGCCTTTGCCGAACGCAAGGTCCAGTTCGATCGCGACCAGGTGGCCCGGGACCAGGACCGCCTGGACGCCAGCCGCTCCCAGCTGCAACTCGACACCCAATCCCTCTCCAGGGCACAACAGGACAGCTCACGCGCCCAAGCCGAGGCAGCGCCAACGCTGCGAGCGCCTCGCCTTGATTACGCCATCGGGCAACGCATCCCAGCCGGCGTGCTGCCCACGCCCCCGACCGTCAATACCCTCGGCCAGGCGATCGGCAAGCTGATCAATGTTCAAGCGTGAGCATGCCCGGGCGCAGCCTCGCCCTGGCGTGCAACAAGCTGATCAATTTTTTTGGGCCTGCGGCTGCAGGCGAGCCAGTGCAGTGACTGCCGGCCGGTAGCCCCCCGCCGCTGAGCGCCGGTACAACTCCAGGGCGCGAGCGTTGTCCTGGGGCAGTAGCTCGCCCTTTTCCAGCGCCTCGCCCAAGGTAAACTGCGCCATGCGGTCCTGTTTATCGGCTGCTTCCTCAATCAGCTTCAGGCCCTGCTGCGGCTCACCGCCTTCACGCAGCAGCCATGTCCCCAGCACGGCCATGGCCATGGCGTTGCCCTGGGCGCCGGATTTTTCCAGCAGTTCGCGCCCGCGCGCCAGGTCTTGCTCCCTGCCCCGCCCGATCAGCAGCGACATGCCCAAGGTCATTTGCGCGCTGGCGCGGCCCTGGGCAGCAGCTTTCTCGATCCAGGCCCAGCCTTCGTCGGGAAGCCGTTCTGTTTGCTTCCCCATCATCAGCACATTGCCCAAGCCCTCTTGGGCGAGGGAAAAACCGTGTTCGGCGGACTGGCGCAGCCAGCGCATGGCTTCGTCTTTATTGCGTTCGGTAGCCTGGCCAGTTGCATAGGCCACACTCAGGCGGTACATGGCTTCAGCGTCGCCTTGCAGCGCCAAGGCTTTGTCCTTTTCGAAGATGGCTTGCAGTTGTGCGGGCGTCTTTTTGGGCTCGATGGTCCAGACATACTGCATCTTGGTCCAGGTCGGTTCAGTGCGGCCTACGCTCTCAGGCGGCGTGAATGCGCACTTGGCCAGCCCATCCTGCGCCGCCAGGTCCAGCTGGACATGGCCACTCGACTTTTCAACGCGCGATTCCAGCACCTTGCCGTCCAGGCCAATCAGGAAGGCCAGGATGACCGTCCCGCCTTGCTCCTTGCGCAGTGCTTCCTTCGGCCATTCGGGTTTGGCGCAAGTCTTCAGGTCAGCGGAGATCTGCTTCGTGACGCTCCGGTCGATACGTCCGACCCCTTCCGCCTGGGCAGGAAGAATAGCCAGACTGGCCAGCAGGGCTGGCAAGACTTTCAGTAAGGTCATGGTAGTCACTTGTCATGAGGTTAACATTTTCCTCACTGTAACACGACTCCGCTTGCTGCGGAATGGGCCACATTCTCAAAAACTGCTGGTAGGGTTTCATGGCATCCTCCACCAGGCGCCGGTGGCCTGCGGTTGGGCGATAGCGAGGGCTTCGCCGATCATCGGCGTCGCCAGGGTTTGGCCGCGGGCGGCGGCCAGGGCCGTGATCTGTTCGAACGGGTCGTCCCAGCTATGCATGGCCAGGTCGAAGGTGCCGTTGTGGATCGGCAGCATGACCTTGCCGCGCAGGTCGATGTGGGCCTGCATGGTTTCCTTCGGCTGCATGTGGATGTCCGGCCAGTTCGGGTCGTAGGCGCCGGTTTCCATCAGCGTCAGGTCGAAGGGGCCAAAGCGCTCGCCAATCTCGCGGAAGCCCTTGAAGTAGCCGGTATCGCCACTGAAAAACACTTTCAGGCTGCCGCTCTCGATCACCCACGAGGCCCACAGGGTCTTGTTGCTGTCCCACAGCGTGCGTCCGGAAAAATGCTGGGCCGGGGTGGCGGTGAGCTTCAGGCTGCCGGCCGTGGCCGACTGCCACCAGCCCAGTTGCTGCACCTTGGCCGCAGGAACACCCCAGGACACCAGGGTGTCGCCCACGCCCAACGGCGCCAGGAAGTATTCGGTCTTCGCTTCGAGTTCGCGGATGGCGGCGTAATCGAGGTGGTCGTAATGGTTGTGCGACAGGATTACGCCCTTGATCGGCGGCAGTTCGGCAATGCTGATCGGCGGCGCGTGGAAGCGGGCCGGACCAGCCCACTGCACTGGCGAGGCGCGCTTGGAAAACACCGGATCGGTCAGCCAGAACTCGCCGTTGAGCTTCAACAGGATGCTCGAATGCCCCAGGCGGAACAGGCTGTTGTCAGGCGCTGCCAGCAGCTGCTGGCTAGTGAGCGCTCGCACTGGCAAGGCTTGCGCCGGCACGGTATCGGCCGGTTTGTTGAAGGTGAAGTCCCACAGCACCTTGAGCATTTTCAGGAAACCCGGCTGCTGGCGCGGCGCGTCATTGCGGTATGCAGGGCGAGAATCAGCGGCGTTATATGCAAGGCAAGTCATGATGAAGATCGCTCCAATCAGCAGGGTTCGTTTCATGTTCAGTTCAGAAGAGTTACACTACACAGTGTAGTTTCTGTTTTGGGAAAAGTAAACTACCCGGTGTAAAATATTCTTTATGAACCAACCCGACAAACTCACCGACCGCAAGCGCGCCGCCATCATCACGGCCGCCATCGCCGAATTCCGTGCGCGCGGTTTCGAAGCCACCAGCATGGACCGCGTCGCGGCCGAGGCCGGCGTTTCCAAACGCACGGTCTACAACCACTTCGCCAGCAAGGACGAGCTGTTCGAGCAGATCCTGCAGGAACTGTGGGATTGCAGTGCCGCCCTGAATGCCATCGGCTACCAGCAAGGCAAGCCGCTCAAGCCGCAATTGCTCGAACTGATGCGCCAGAAAATGGCCATGCTGCGCGACGACTACTTCCTCGACCTGGTGCGCGTGGCCATTGCGGAAGCCATCCACGCGCCGCAGCGCGCCGGCGACATGATGACCAAACTGGGCAAGAAGGAAGAAGGCGTGGCCAGCTTCCTGCGCGCGGCGCAGGAAGACAAGGTGCTGAAGGCGGGCGATCCGGCCTTCATGTCGCACATGCTGCAAGGCCAGTTGAAGTCGTTCGCCCTCTGGCCGCAAGTGGCGATGGGCAAGGCGCCGCTGACGCCGCAGGAACAGGAGGCGGTCATCACCGCCACCGTCGAAATGTTCCTGTCCTATTACGGCCTTAATTGAAGCGTACCGCGTACACCGGCGGCAGCGTGGTGGAAATGGTTTGCCAGTGCTCGCCGCCGTTGGTCGACAGCCAGGCCCCGCCGGTGGTCGAGGCCATCAGCAAGGTCTTGCCATCGTCCGCCACCGCCAGCCCGTGGCGGTACACCAGGTCATAGCAATGTTCCTGCGGCAGCCCGCTGCGCAGGGTGCTGAAACTGGCGCCGCCGTCGGCAGTGCGGTTGACCGCCAGCGCCGCTTCCACCGGCACCCGCTGCTGGTCGGCCACGGCCGGCACGAACCAGGCGGTCCTGCCGTCGCGCGGATGCACCGCCACCGCAAAGCCGAAGCTCGACAGCGGCGCCGTAACTTCTTCCCAGCTCTCCGCGTTATTGCGCGACTGCCAGATGCCGTTATGGTGCTGGCACCACAGCACGTCCGGCTCGGCTGTACAGCGCACGATGCGATGCGGGTCCTGCACCGCGCCGGCATCCTGCATCTCGGGCGGCATGTAGCGCGCAGCCATGCCCTGGGTGCGCAGCTGCCAGCTCGCGCCGCCGTCGCGCGTCAGCCAGGCGCCGCCGCACGATACGCCGACCAGCACTGCATTGCTGTCGCGCGGGTCGACGCAAATGCTGTGGATGCCCGGCACGTCGTAGCCGCCGCCAAACCATTGCGCGCGCTCCGGCACTTGCCACAGCGCTTCCACCAGTTGCCAGCTTTCGCCGCGGTCGCCGGAACGGAACAGGCCGCCGGGCAAGGTGCCGGCCCACAGCACCCCGGGCTGGTCCGGGCCGCCTGCTTCGAGCGACCAGATCTGCTTCAGGGTCCAGTCGACCTTGTCGCTACTGTCCTGCGGCTTGGGCGGATAGGCCGGCACTGCGATTTCCTGCCACTGCGCGCTGCCGGCATCGCGCCGGTGAAGCTTGGCGCCGAAGTGCCCCAGGTTCAGGCAAGCATACGTGGCGCCATCGCGCGCGTCGTACAGCACCATCGATACCGGGTCGCCGAAGAAGGACTTGTCTTCCTCCAGCGCCCATGCGCCATTGCGGTAAGCCAGCTCGAACAAGCCCTTGCGGCTTGCAATAAAAGCGCGGTCTGCCATGTCATCCTCCCGATAGGGCTTGCAGCACGTAGATCCTGGAATCACTGCGCAGCGGCTCGTCGAGCTCACTGCGCTTGCCGTCGATGAACACCACGACGTTGGCACGCAGGCGGCCCTGTTCGTCCAAGACGTAGGCCCCCAGGCGCGGATTTGCGGCAAAGGCCCCGTCCAGCGCTGCGCGCAACGTGCCCGCCTGGGTTTCCAACGTCGGAACCGGCAGGAAGCGCGCCAACTGCTGGGTAAAGATGATCTGGGCCATGGGAAAGCTATTCTAGCGTGCTTTGGCCTACAATAAACGCGTGTGCATAACCGGAGCCACACATGGGCATCACCCCGCGGGAACTCGAGCAGTTGATGCACGAAGTGGAGCAGGAAGACCCGATCGATTTTGCCGACCTGCCGTTCGATGAGCAGGAATTGCGCGAACTGGTCGCCAACCATTTGTGCGAAATGGCCGACACCATGGAAAGCTTCAGCGAAGAAGACCGCCGCCTGACCTTGCTGGCGGTGGCGGCCAAGCTGGTGCTGGAGAACCTGGTGCTGCACGTGCAGCTGCTCAGGCGCCACGGTCTGCCGCTCAATGACCAGGCGGCGGCCCTGCTGTCGCGCCTGCGCAAGGGCGACGGCGACGCCGGTTAGACGCGTTCTGCCGGCTGCAGCATATTGCGCGCCAGGCGCAGGCCGAACTTGCCGATGCCCTGGTCCCACGGCGTGAAGCGCGGCAGCTGGTACCAGTCCGTTTCGCCGCGGCTGGTGCCCCACGAGGTCGACACGGCAACCTCAAAGCCCATCTCGCGCACCATGGCGACATGCTCGGGCAGGTAGTCCTGGCCCGGCTTGCCGTTCGGGTAGGCGAACGCGCGCACCGGCGCATCGAGCGCCGCTTCCAGCGCCGCCCTGCCCTGCGCGATTTCCCGCCGCGCCTCCGCGGCCGGCAGGCGCGCCAGGATCGGGTGGTTGACCGTGTGGCCGCCGATGGCCATGCCGGCCGCATGCATCTTGCGCAACTGCGCGCCGCTCATCATCAGGTCGCGCGGCAGCTCTGCGCCGGACAGGGCGGCCACCTTGCCGACCTGCTGCAGGCGCTGTTCCAGCGGCAGGTATTTGAGCTGGCCGATCAGGGCGCCGATGGTACTGCGGCGCGCCTCCCAGCTATCGATGGCGTGGCGTCCCAGGCCGAGCGCGCTGGCATCGAACACCTCGCCCGGCGCGCGCCGCACGGCTTCGATCACGGTATCGTTCCACATGCGGCCGCCATCGAGGAAGCCGGTGGCAATAAAGAAGCTCGCATGCAAGCCATGCTTCTGCAGCAGCGGCAGCGCCACGTCGGCGTTGTCGGCATACCCGTCATCAAAGGTGATGCAGGCGCTGCGCGCGGGCAGCCTGCCCTCGGCGGCCAGCCGCACCGCATCCAGCAGCGGCAGCACATTGAAGCGCGACTTGAGCCAGCAAAGCTGGCGCTCGAACTGCTCGCGATGCACCTCGCCCGGGAACAGCGGGTCCTGCGCCGGCAGCACGCGGTGGTAAATCAGGATGGCCGGCGCACGCCTGCCGCCGCCGGACAGCAGCGACAAGGCGCCCCGTTCCAGTTGCCGCTTAAGCCACACTTTCCGCCTCCTTTTCAAGCGCGGCGGGCGCTTGCGCCACCTGTTCTTTCAAGGTTTTCTGCACCAGCAGGCGGGTCGCCACCATGATCACCATGATGTAGTAAGGCACGTCGAAATAGGCCAGGCTGAGGAAGGCGCCGCCGACCATGAAGCCGATCAGGCTCACCTGCAGCATGCGCACCAGCCGGATGGTCCATTCCAGTTCAGGCAGCTCGCCGGCGTGCCTGATCACCCAGGTCCCGTTGCGCCAGACCACGAGATACAACAGCAGGAAGAGCGCCAGGCCGACATAGCCGTGTTCACCCAGCACCTGGAAATAGATGCTGTGGGCGGCGTGGATATCGTCCGGATTCGGTGCGTAGAGCTGGAAGATGAACTTGTTGTAGATCTGGTAGCCGCCGCCAAACAGCGGATGGTCGTTGGCCAGGTTGATGGCCATCTTCCAGGCATTGATGCGGCCCATCGCCGAGCTGTCCTGCTCGTAAGTGTTGATGGTATCGATCCGGCTGTGCCATTGTTCCGGCATGAACACCAGCGCCAGCGGCGCCAGCACCACCATCAATGCGCCCAGCTTCAACTTTTCCTGGCTCTTCAGCCAGAGGAAGCCGAGCATGGCTGCCAGCGCTACTGCCGCGCCGCGGGAATAGGAGCCCAGGGCGGCCAGCACGCACAATCCGGCTGCAGCCCACATGGCGCGTTTGCCCCATTTGCCGGTGATCAGGCCGCCCAGGAACAGCATCAGCGGCACCACCATGATCAGGGCCAGCGCGATCTCGTTATTGCCTTCGATGAAGGTGCCGGTCGGTCCCCACACGCGGTAGGCGCCGGCGCTGCGGATGGTAAACAGGCCGCCCTTCACGCCATAGAAGCCCAGCGAGACCACGATGGCCCACACCACCATTTCAATGTCCCTGCGGGTGCGCACCAGCATGGCTACGACCAGGGTCATGAGCATGATCTTGACGACCTTGTTCAGCAGCGGCAGCGGGTTTTCCGGGCCGATGGCAAACAGGGTCGTCAGGCACATCCAGCCCGTGAACGCCACCAGGATCCAGGTCAGGGCGGTATTCGGGAATTTGACGTCCTTCGGCCTGGCCAACATTGCCAGCACCGTGGTCCCCGCGATGATGGCGGCGAACGGCATACTTTGCGCCCAGCCCCAGCTCTGTGTGTGCGGGTTCATCACGCTGATCCAGATCCACAGCACGGCGCCATAAAAGGGGCGCTTGAAAACGAACGGCAGCGAGCCGAATACGATCAGGGTAATGACTATGTCGCGCATGGCGCCTCCCGGCTTACTTGGTCAAGGCGTTCCATGGGGTCTCCAGCTTGGTCACGCAATAGCGGTATTTGCCGCTTTTTTCCGGCAGGATTTCCGGCACCAGTTCCACGTCGATCTTCACCTGCTTGCCCATGCGCGCATGGAAGCCGGCTTCGACCGCCTGCCGCGCCTTGTCGTCGAACAGGCCGTCGTACACGATCTGCACGCGGGTCCAGTCCAGCGTTTCCTGGATCACCTTGAAGGCGCGCACCGCCGGCAGGTCGCGCATGATGTAGGCCAGCGCGGCGCTGTGGATCAGGGTGCCGTCCTGGTTGATCAGGAAGTCGGTGGTGCGGCCGTGGATTTCCTTGAGCACCGGCAAGGTGCGGCCGCAGCTGCATGGCTCGGTGTCCAGCGCGCCGACGTCGCCGGTGCGGTAGCGGATGAAGGGGAAATCGCCCGACTGCAAATGCGTCACCACGATCTCGCCCGATTCGCCGGGGGGCAGTTGCCGGCCTTCCGGGTCCAGCACCTCGATCACGATGTCTTCGCTGGTGATGTGCAGCTTGCCGCCCGGGCACTGGTGGGCGATGAAGCCGGAGTCGCGGCCGCCGTAGCCATTGGCCACCGGGCAGCCGAACACGCGCTCGATCTGCTCGCGCTGCGAGGGGTACAGGCATTCGGAAGTGACGAAGGCAACGCGGATGCCCAGCTTGTCGAGCCGGATGCCCTTGTCTTCGGCATGCGAGGCAATGCGCGCCAGCACGGTCGGATAGCCGAACAGCATCTTCGGCCTGCGCTGGCGGATGCGTTCCACGTGGCCGTCCAGTCCCGCTTCGGTGGTGGCGAAAGCCGACATCAATTCGGTGCGCATCAGGGTGTCGCGCACCATGCGCACGCGGTCCTGCGCGCTCAATTCGATGGGCGAGCCCCAGATCACGATCTCGCGGTCGCCGATATCGACATTCCACCAGCGCGTGGCGCGCCACTTGGCGGCCACGTCGTGGCTGACGCGGTGGCGCCCGACGAAGAAGGTCAGCGGCGCACCGGTGGAGCCGCCGGTGTTGTAGCGCACCAGGTTCCGGGCATCGTCGGCTTTCAGCGTTTCGATGTTTTCGCGGATCGTTGCCTTGTCCAGCAGCGGCAGGCGCACCAGGTCCGCCACGCCTTTGAAGTCGCGCGCGGCATCGAAGCCGATGCGGGCAAAGGCTGCGCGGTAATACGGCACCTGCTGCTGGGCGCGCAGCAGCAGGGCGCGCAAGCGTTCAATCTGCAGTTCCTGCAGCCGGGCCGGCGGCCAGTACTGGGTCTGCTCCATATGGCGGCGCACGGCCACGCTGCTGTGCTTCTTGAGCTTTTCATGCAGCGGGAACAGCACGCCGGAAACCAGGGCGGTGTACATCATGGGCGGCGCCCTCCTTTGCTTGCCAGGGCCTGGCGGTAAACATCCAGCAGGCGCGGCTTGACGCTGGACCAGTCATATTGCGCCACGCTGGCGCGCCCGGCGCTGCGCAACGCCTCGGCCAGCGCCGGTTGTTCGGCCAGGCGCAGCACGGCTTGCGCCATGGCGGCAGGATTGGCCGGCGGCACCAGCAGCGCGGTCTTGCCGTCTTCCACCACGTAGGGCACGCCGCCGACGTTGGTGCTGACCACCAGGGCGCCGCTGGCCAGGGCTTCCAGCACGGAATTGGGCATGTTGTCGACCAGGCTGGGATTCAGCATGATGTCGGCATTGCGGTACAGGCCCGGCATGTCGGCGGTATCGACGCGGCCGGTAAAGCGGACAGCGTGCGCCACGCCCAGTCCCTGGGCCAGTTGTTCAAGTTCGCCGCGCAGCGGGCCGGAACCGGCCACCGTGAGCGTGGCCTCGGGATGTGTTTGCCGGATGACGGCGAAAGCGCGCAGCGCGCTGGCGTTGTCGTAGATGTCTTCCAGGTTGCGCGCCACCAGCAGGCGCAAGGCGCCGCGCGCGCGCGGCGCCGCGTCGGCGGCAAAGCGCTCCAGGTTGACGATATTGGGCACCACCACGGAATCGATGCCGTGCTGGCCGAAGACGTGCGCCAGGAAGCCCGACGGCACGGCCAGGGCGGCGCAGCGGCGCAGGCTGGGGCGCATCCAGGCCGCAGCCTGCTTGAGGAAGTTGGCAGCCTCGCCGCCGCGGTAATTGACCACCACCGGCGTGCCGCGCAGGTGCGCGATCCAGATCGCCGGCGCGGCAAACAGGTGCCAGGACCAGCCGGAATTGGCCATCACATGGAACACCTGCACGCGCCCGGCGGCGCGCCACAGGTTTGCCACATACGGCAGCATGCGGAACAGGGCGCGCACGCCGCGCACCTTGCCGGCCCAGGCCGGGCGGTACGGCGCGTTGGTCTGGACGAAGTCGACCGCGATGCCGGCCTCGCGCAGCAAGCCGGCCAGCTGCAAGGCTTGGTTGGCCATGCCGCCGGAAGGCGGCGGCAGCGGCCCGACCAGGGCAATGCGTTGCACTTCCGGCGCCTCCTCGGCGCGCGGCACGGCGGCGAATGCTTGCTGCGGCGCGTTCATGCCAGTGCTTTCTCCGTGATGCTGCCGTACACGTTGCGGTAGCGCGCCACGCTGGCGGTCCAGTTGCGTTCTTCCTCCACAAAGCGGCGCCCCGACTGGCGGAACTCCTGCCATGTCTGCGGCGCTTCCAGCAACGCCAGCACCTGCTGCGACAACGATGCGGCGTCGCCGGCGGTAAACAGCACGCCGGTGCGGCCGTCGTCGATCAGTTCCTTGTGGCCGCCCACGTCCGAGGCCACCATCAGGCGGCCCTGCGCCATGGCTTCCAGCGGCTTGAGCGGCGTCACCAGGTCGGTCAGGCGCATCTTGTGGCGCGGGTAGCACAGCACGTCCACCAGGTTGTAGTAGCGCTGCACTTCGCTGTGCGGCACGCGGCCGGTGAAGACCACCTTGTCGCCGATGCCGAGCGCCTGGGCCTGTGCGCGCAGCGCGGCGTCCTGCGGCCCGCCGCCGACCAGCAGCACGCGGATCTCCTGGCGCTGCGCCAGCATGGCCGGCAGGGCGTTGAGCAGGATGTCCAGTCCCTCGTAGGCATAGAAGGACCCGATGAAGCCCAGCACGGTCTTGCCTTCCAGGCCCAGTTGCCGCGCCAGCGCTTCGTCGCGCGCGCCGCCGACCGAGAAGTCGCCGATATCGACGGCGTTCGGGATCACTTCGATTTTCTTGGCCGGGATGCCGCGCCCGATGATCTCGCTGCGCAAGCCTTCGCAAATCGTGGTGGCGGCGTCGACGCGTTGCAGGGCCCAGGTTTCCATAGCGCGCGTCAGGCGGTAGCGCAAGCCCCACTCCTTGCTGGTGCCGTGGTCGACCGCGGCGTCTTCCCAGAAGGCGCGGATCTCGTACACGACAGGAATGCCGAGCTTGCGGCCCACGCGCAGCGCGGCCACCGCATTCAGCGCCGGCGAATGCGCGTGCAGCACGTCGGGCTTCACTTCCTGCGCCACTTCCAGCAGGCGTGCCGCCAGGGCGTTGATCACCGCCACCTGGTTCAGCACCGGCAGTTGCGCCAGCGGCCCGCTGGCCGGCGGCGTGCGGTAGAACTCCAGGCCGTCGACCGTCTCGCGCGGCGCGCCGCTTGCGCCCTGTTTCGGGCTGGTGATATGGAAGGTCTGCCAGCCGCGCGCGCGCTGGGCCTGCAAAATGGAACGCGTGCGGAAGGTATAGCCGCTGTGCAGCGGGATCGAATGGTCCAGCACGTGCAGGATACGGATACTCATGCCTGCATCTCTTTTTTCAGGAAGGCTTCAAACATCAGCAGGGACCAGATCGGGGCGCTGTAGTCGCGCCGGCCGGACAGGTGCTGCTCCACCAGTTCGCGCAGGAAGTCCTGGTTGAACATGCCGGTATCGGCCAGGGCCCGCCCCAGCAACGCCTGCTGCACGCGCTCGCGCAGCGGGCCGCGGAACCAGGCCGCCAGCGGCACCGCGAAGCCCTGCTTGCGGCGGTACAGGATATCGTGCGGCAGGTATTTTTCCATGGCCTTCTTGAAGATGTACTTGCCTTCGCTGCCCTTCAGCTTCATCTCCGGCGGCAGGCCGGAAATCCATTCGACCAGCTTATGGTCCAGCAGCGGCACCCGCACTTCCAGCGCATGCGCCATCGAGGCGCGGTCGACCTTGGTCAGGATGTCGCCCGGCAGGTAGGTCTTCATGTCCAGGTACTGGATCATCGACAGCGGATCGTCGGTCGGCGACTTTGCCGCGTGGCCGCGCATCACGTCGATCGCGCCATAGCCCTGCAGGCCGGCGCGGAATTTCGCCGAGAACAGGCGCGCGCGCATGGCGTCGGACATGATCGACACGCCGTGGAAATAACCCTCCACCAGGTCGCGCGACAGCGCTTCGAAGGTGGTCTTGGCGCGCAGCACGCGCGGCGCCCAGTCGGCCTTCGGGTAGACCCGGCCCAGGGTGCCGAACACCGGCTTGCGCAGCGCTTCGGGAATGCGCCCGCGCACACTCTGCTCCGCCATCGCATAGCGGTAGCGGCGGTAGCCGGCCAGGTTCTCGTCGCCGCCGTCGCCCGACAGCGCCACGGTGACGCGCTTGCGCGCCAGCTGGCAGACGCGGTAGGTCGGGATCGCCGAACTGTCGGCATACGGTTCGTCGTACAGGTGGGCCAGGGTGTCGAGCAGGCCGTAGTCGTCGGTGTCGACGGTTTCCACGAAGTGGTCGGTCTTGTACAGCCCGGCCACCTGCCGCGCGTATTCCGATTCGTCGAAAGCCTTGTCCTTGAAGGCGATCGAGCAGGTGTGCACGGCGCCTTCATCCAAACCGGCCATCATGGCCACCACGGCGGAGGAATCGACGCCGCCGGACAGGAAGGCGCCCAGCGGCACTTCGGCCACCAGGCGGATCTTCACCGCCTCGCGCAGGCGCTCCACCAGCTCGCCCTGGGCATCGCTCTCGGTCATCTTCTCGTGCAGCTTGAACGGCACGTCCCAGAACTGCTGCGGCACCGCCAGCGGCGCGCCGACCTTCTGGGTCAGGCGGAAGCCCGGCGACAGCTTGAGCGCGCCCTTGTAGATGGTCTTCGGCTCCGGCACATAGCCGTAGGCGAAATAGTCTTCCACCGCCTGCGGGTCGATCTCGCGCGGCAGCGATGGGTGCATGCTCAGCGCCTTCAGCTCCGAGCTGAAGGCGAACCAGCCGTCCGGCGTCATGGCGTAGTACAGCGGCTTGACGCCCAGTCGGTCGCGCGCCAGGAACATCACCTGCTTGTTGCGGTCCCACAGGCCGATGGCGAACATGCCGCGGAAGTGGTGCACGCAATCCTCGCCCCACTCTTCCCAGGCGTGCACGATCACTTCAGTGTCGCTCCTGGTCTTGAAGGTGTGGCCGAGTGCTTTCAGCTGCGCGGTCAGTTCGCGGTAGTTGTAGATCTCGCCGTTGTAGCAGACCATCACGCTGCCGTCTTCGTTGCCAAGCGGCTGCTGGCCGAGCGCGATGTCGATCACCGACAGGCGACGGTGGCCAAAGCCCACGCCCGGCTCGATATACACGTCGCCCTCGTCGGGCCCGCGATGATGCTGGGTGTCGTTCATGCGGCGCAGCAGCGCCTCGTCCACCGCGCGCCCGCCGCGCGCATCCATGATCCCTGTTATTCCGCACATGATGGTACTGGCTTTCTTATCTTGAGCTTGCGTTCGCACAAACTGTCGTACATGTCCTGGTAGCCGGCCACCATGGCCGGCATGCTGTACTTGCGCAGCACCCGCTCGCGGCCGGCCTGGCCGTGGCGGCGCGCCAGCGCCGGCGCTTCCACATAGTGCTTCAGCGCGGCCGCCATGGCGGCCGCGTTCGACGGCGGCACCAGCTGGCCGGTGATGCCGTTTTCGATCACTTCCGGAATGCCGCCCACGCGCGTGCCCACCACCGGCAGGCCGCTGGCCATGGCTTCCAGGGCCGAGCCGGGCGTGCCCTCGGCGATCGAAGACATGGCGAAGACGTCGAAGCTGCGCAGGATGTCGGGCACGTCGTTGCGCGCACCCGGCAGCCACACCGCGCCGGCAATGCCGGCTGCCGCCGCCTTGTCGCGCAGTTTCTGCAGCAGCGGGCCGTCGCCGACAATCGCCAGCCGCAGGCGTTCGCTCTGCTGCGGCAGCAATTGGCGCAGCAGCAGGAAGGCATCCATCAGGGTGGCGTGGTCCTTCACGTCCTGCACGCGGCCGACCGCGCCGATGACGATTTCGCCATCGTTGAAGAAGGGACGCGCCTCGCTGTCGCCGCGCACGCGGAAGCGCTCGGTGTCGATGCCGTTGGCCAGCAGGCGGCTCTTGGCAGGAGGCACGCCGATCACGTCGCGGTTCCACTGTTCCATGGCGGCCGAATTGGCATAGCACACGTCGTAGAACGGCAGCATCAGGCGGCGCAGGAAATTGTGCTTGCGGTTGCTGCCGTCCGGGTCGGTGTGGTCGCGGCCATGGGCGCCGTTGACGCGCACCGGCACCCCGGCCAGCAGCGCCGCCGGCGCATATTCGATGGCCGAGAAGTTATAGGTGTGCAGCACGGCCGGTTGCAGCGCGCGCAACAGGCGCCACAGCACGCCGTGCGTGGCCGGCGACAGGCCGGGCTGCTTGCCCAGGGTGTGCACGGCGACGCCGGGCTTGCTGATGCGCTTGACGAAGTCCGGGTTGACCCGCGTCAGGCACACGATGGCGTGGCGGTAACGCTCGGCAGGCATGCGGTTGATGCGCTCGACCATGAGGTTTTCCATGCCGCCAAAATCCAGGGCATACGTCAGGTGGACGATGAGTGGGATGTCGTTCATGGCAGGGAATCAGGGACGCCGGGTGCCGGCCAGGGCCCGGTCCAGTGGCTCGAGGTTGCTATCCAGGAAGGCGCGCATGGCGGCACGCGCCGCTGCCGGGTCTTCATCATAGGGCGCAAACACCATCACGGCTGCGCCATCGCCGTTGCCGGCCAGGAGCTTGCCCTTGATCTGCAGCAGCTTGCCGACGTAATGGCTGCTGGTCATGCTGCCGTTGACCCAGTACCACTGCCACACGAGCAGGCGGCGTCCCTCAAAGCCCAGCATGGCTTCGCGCACGGCCATATGGCGGCCGCCGAAATTCTCGTCGCGCAGGCCCGAACTGTTTTCGTGGAACGCTCCCTTCTGCTGGCCGATGCGGTTGGTCGAGCTGACCAGCTTGGCGCTGCCCGGGGCATCGCGGTAGAACAGCACGGTCAGGCCGACCGGCGGCTTGCCGGCATAGAACTGGCGCAGCGTGCTGCTGGCCGGGGCATAGTCGGGCTGCCAGGTGGTGAAGGCCGGTCCGGCCGGCGCCGGCGAGGCTAGCGCGAGACTGGCTGGCGCTGCGGCCACGGTGGCCTGGTCGGCGCGCGCAGCCAGCGCCGGCCACACCACCAGCACGGCCAGCACGGCCGCCACGCCGCCGGCCAGCGGGCGCAAGGGCAAGGCCAGCGGCGGCCGGGCCGCGGCCGGGCCGCCGCGCGCCGCCTGGGCGTCTTCGCGCCAGAAGCTGCCGACCCAGAACAGCAGCAGCATGACGATGCCAAAGAACAGCCAGCCGTAGATCAGGTGGTCGACGCCGACCGCCAGCGTCATGCCGCTCAGGTGGCCCATCATCACGATCATGTAGGCGCGCACCCCGTTGGCCGCGATCGGTACCAGGATCGATGCCACGATGAAGGCGGCGCGGCGCCAGGCGGTGCGGTAGCTCAGATAGGCAAACAGGCAGCCCAGGGTGATCGACGAGATCAGGTAGCGCAGGCCGCTGCAGGCATCGACCACCGACCAGTTGCCGCTGGGGATGGCGAAGTTGTTCCCTTCGCGCAGGACTGGTATGCCGGTCAGGCGCAGCGCCTGGACGGTGAAGTTGGCGGTCAGGTCGATCAGCGGCGGCACCAGGCTTTCGCCGACCGGCACCGCGAACAGGATGAAGGCCAACGGGAACAGCAAGGCGCCGGCAATGCGCTTGCCCAGCACGGCCAGCACGGTCAGCGGCAGCATGGCGGCCAGCGCGTACTGGCGCACGATGCCCACTTCAGCCAGGTCGGCCAACAGCCAGGCCGCGCCGCAGCCGGCCAGCAGGAGCAAGGCCGGCCAGCACGGCTGCAGCGGCAACTGCTGCAGCGCCGCGCGCTCGCGCCACACCAGCCACAGGCTGATGGGCAGGATCAGGTAACCGTGCGCAAAGGTCTCGGAGCGCTCCCAGATCTGGGCGATGCTGAAGGCGGTTTCATGGAACACCAGCAGCGGCAGCAGCATGACCAGCGCGACCAGCAGCGCATTGCGGGCGTGCGCTACGGGTCCGGTCGCCGCGCCGGGCGCCGTGGCAGGTCCGGTGGAAGGTAGGGTATTCATGCCGGTGTCCAAAGGGCTGGGGCTGCGCCAGCTTGCCGCGCAGCCGGGGTTTCGATCATGCGGTCCAGGGGCGCCAGCCGGGCATCCCAGCTGTAGTCCGCCACGACGCGCGCGCGCGCCGCAGCGCCAAGTGCGTCAAGCCCGCTTGCCGGGCCGGCCAGGGCAGCCGCTGCGGCGGCAATCCAGCGCGCGGCATCGTCGGCCAGCAGCAGTTCGCGCCCCACTTCCGCATCGATGCCTTCCAGCGCCTGCGGCGTCACCAGCACCGCTTTCGCCATCGCCATCGCTTCCAGCACCTTGTTCTGGATGCCGCGCGCGATGCGCAGCGGCGCTACCGACAGCGCGGCATGCGCCACATAGGCCCGCACGTCAGGGACGGTCCCCGTCACGGTAACGCCGGGCCGCGCCGCCAGCGCCTGCACCTCGGCCGACGGGCGGGCGCCGACGATCACGAAGCGCGCCGCAGGATCGCGCTCGCGCAGGGCCGGCAGCACCTCGTCCGCGAACCATTGCACGGCATCGATATTCGGCCAGTAATCCATGGCGCCGCAGAACACCAGCGCCTTTTCGCCGGGCGCGTAGGGATTGGCGTAGCTGCCCGGCGCGAAGAATGCCGTGTCGACGCCGTTGCTGAAGGAGCCGATGCGCGCAGCGCTTTCCGGCGCCAGGCGGCGGAACAGTTCGGCCTCCGGCGCGGAAACGAAGAGCGCGGCGTCGAAGCTGGCCGCAACCTGGCGCTCATAGCGCAGCAGGCGGCTGGCCTCGTAGCTGAAGACCGCACTGGCCGGCCACGGCTTGCGCTCGGCGTACTGGCGCCATTTGTCGGAATCGACGTCGACGAAGTCGATCACCCGGCGCGCTTGCGGCCAGGCCTCGGCGTACTGCGCCATCGGCGAGGAAAACACCACGATGCGGCCGATGCCATGCCGGCGCATGGTGTCGTCGACCCAGCGCTGCATGCCGGCATGGCGGTAATAGTCGTAGGACAGGGCGCGGTTGCGCAGCACGGCACCTAGGCTGCGCAAGCGCGCCGCGCGCGGCGCCAGCGGCAGGAAATGCGACGAGGCGCAGGTCTCCTGCAGCACGGGCACGTGCTGCCA
Source organism: Pseudoduganella sp. R-34 (assembly GCF_049904655.1). Classification (NCBI taxonomy): domain Bacteria; kingdom Pseudomonadati; phylum Pseudomonadota; class Betaproteobacteria; order Burkholderiales; family Oxalobacteraceae; genus Pseudoduganella; species Pseudoduganella sp. R-34. The sequence continues at coordinate 568,703 of NZ_CP184572.1, read as the reverse complement.
GTCGTCCGGATCGTCGACAAAGGTGGCCAGGTGCACGCGGTAGCGTTGCGCCAAGTGCTTGAGCAAATGCCAGGAGCGGATCTTGTCGCCCTTGTTGGGCGGATAGGGCATGCGATGCACCAGCAGCAGCAGGTCTTCCACGATTTACCCCAGGTTCTTGACGATGAAAGGGCCGAGCGCATTGGCCAGCGGCAGCGGCATTGCCTTCCACAGCTTGATGAAAAGCTGGTATTTCGGGTTCAGCGGGTTCACGTCCGGCAGCGCGTCGGCCGCGAACAGCTGGTATTCATAAGGCAGCGGCTGGGCCGTGAAGCCCCAGTTCTTCTTGAAGTCGAAGGCGCCGGTGCCCTTCTTGCTGCGGCCGAAGTCGAACATGCGGTAGCCTTTGGCGGCCGCAGCCTGCATCAGGTTCCAGTACATGAAGTCATTGCCGGCCACCTCGCGCGCAAGGTCCATGCCGCCGCCGTAGTAGGGCAGCACTTCGTCGCGGAAGAAGAAGCTCAGCACGCCGGCCACCAGCTTGCCGTCCTGCGTGATGACGCGCACCTCGCAATCGTCCTTGAAGGTTTCCTTGAGCAGGGCGAAATACTTCTTCGGAAAGACCGGCGTGCCCAGGCGGTGCACGCTGTGGGCGTAGGCGGTGAACATGCGGTCGACGTTGTCGTCCACCTCGCCCTGCAGATTGAGCTTGATGCCCTTGCGCACCATCGCGCGCTGCTTGCGCGGGATGGCGTTCATGTTTTCTTCGTCGTTGCCGCTGATCGCCTTGCGGAAGGTGTAGTACAGGTCCTTGCCCTGCCATTTCGGGTCGCCTGGGTGGGCCGCCGCGTAGTTGCGGTATTCCAGGTGGCCCACGCCGAGCGAGGCGGCCAGTTCTTCGGCAGCCTGGTCCAGCAGCTTGCGCGCGGTGTCGGTGCTGGCTGCCACGCCGCCGTAGACGCAGAAGGGAAGCGAGGCGAGGTAGTGCCCGAACATGCGGCTTTTCATGCGCGCCAGCGGCAGCACGCCGGTGATCACGCCGCCCTCTTCCACGTAGAAGAACCAGGTCGGGTGGCCGTAGCATTGCTCGATGATGGTTTGCCAGCCGCTGCGGTGGAAGAAGGTCGCTTCCGGGCAAGCCTGGACGAAGGCGTCCCAGCGGGCGCGTTCGTCGGGGCTGCTGCCCAGCAACTGCACCAACACCGGTAAACCTGGGTCAGACCCGAGGGTCTGACCCTGATCCGCAGCAGCTGCCTGGCAAGTGTCAGGCTCTTGTGCCTGACACTGGTTTACCGGTTTGCCGGCGGCCACTGCCAGCGCCGTCGCCGCTTCCGCTTCCGCCTTGGCGCGTGCCGCGCGGCGCTCCGCCGCCGCTTCGATAATCGACGTCATTGCTGCCCCAGGAAAATGCGGTCCATGCGATCCCACGCGAAGTCGCGCGTCAGGGCCCTGATGCGCGACTCCATGCGGTGCAGGTTGACGTAATGGCGGAAGCGCGTCTTCAGCCCCAGCCCTTCAGGGCGCGGCTGGCCCGGATCGAGCTCCCACGGGTGGCAGTAGAAGATGGCCGGCTGGCCGTCTTGCCTGTTCACGCGCCGCATCATGCCGCGCGACAGCGCATAGGGCAGCAGCCGGAAATAGCCGCCGCCGCCGGCCGGCAGGTTGCGCTGGCCGATGCGCACGGTGGTGATCGGCACTTCCAGCAAGCCTTGCGCGCCGTTCGGGTGGAAGGCAAAGCGCGGCGCATCGGGCATGCCGTAATGGTCGTGCGCAATCGGGTAGATCGAGGAGCTGTAGCGGTAGCCCGCTTCCTGCAGCACGTCCAGCGCCCACAGGTTGCCCGGCCCGATCGAAAAGCTGGGCGCGCGGTAGCCGATCACCTGCTGGCCGCCGATGTCTTCCAGGATCTTCTTGCTGCGCGAGACATCGTCCATGAACTGCCCGCGCGACTGGTCGGAAGCGCGCAGGTGGCCGTAGCCGTGGCTGGCCAGTTCATGGCCGCCGGCGACGATGCGGCGCACCATGTCCGGATAGCGTTCGGCGATCCAGCCCAGGGTGAAGAAGGTGCCCTTGGCCCGGCCGTCGTCCAGGACGGCCAGCACGCGGTCGATGTTCGCCTCGACCCGGCACTCGCGCTGCGGCCAGCTTTCGCGGCTGATGTGCGGCGCGAACGCCGACACCTGGAAGTAGTCTTCCACGTCGATGGTCATGGCATTGCGAACGGCCGCGCCCATGTTCAGCCCCGCGCCTTCAGCCAGTCCAGCACGATGGCGGCAATGCGCTCGGCGGCGCGGCCGTCCCAGAAGTGCGGGATGCGGCCGGCCTTGCCGGCGCCGGCCAGCTGCGCCTCATAGGCAGCCCAGACATGCGCCGGGTCGTTGCCGGCAATGGTGTTGGTGCCTTCGTCGACAGTGATCGGGCGCTCGGTGTTGTGGCGCAGCGTGATGCATGGCGTGCCGAGCGCTGTGGTCTCCTCCTGGATGCCGCCGGAATCGGTCAGCACCACGCGCGCATCGCGCATCAGGCCCAGCATCTCGAGGTAGCCCATGGGCGGCAGCAGCAGCACTTCCGGGCGGTCCAGCAGGTGGCTCAGGCCGAATTTCTCGATGGTGGCGCGGGTGCGCGGGTGCACCGGGAAGATCACCGGCGTGCGTTCCGAAATCCTGGCGGCGGTTTCCAGCAAGCCTTGCAGCACGGCCTTGTCGTCCACGTTCGACGGCCGGTGCAGGGTCAGCACGGCGTATTCGCCCTTGCCGGCCCGGAAGTCCGGGCGCCCGGCGCCGGCCGCGATCTGCGGCGCCGGGATGGCGCGCGCCAGGTTGGCGCGCAGGGTATCGATCATCACGTTGCCGACGAAGTGCACGCGCCCGCCTGCGATGCCTTCCCTGGCCAGGTTGCCGGCGCCGCTCTCCTCGGTGGTGAACAGCAGGTCCGACAGCTGGTCGGTCAGCACGCGGTTGATTTCTTCCGGCATGGCGCGGTCGAAGCTGCGCAGGCCCGCTTCCACGTGGATCACCGGCACGCCCTTCTTGGCCGCCACCAGCGCGCAGGCGATGGTGGAATTGACGTCGCCCACCACCAGCACGGCAGCCGGCTGCACCTCATCCATGGCCGGCTCGAAGCGCTTCATCACTTCGGCGGTCTGCTGGGCGTGGCTGCCGGAGCCGACTTCCAGGTTGATGTCCGGGCTCGGGATGCCCAGCGCATCGAAATACTGCTGGTTCATGGCCACGTCGTAGTGCTGGCCGGTGTGCACCAGCAGCGCCTCGACCTGCGGCTTGAGCTGCGCGAAAGCGGCCATGATGGGCGCCATCTTCATGAAGTTCGGCCGCGCGCCGACGACGCATAGGATTCGGAAGGCACTCATTCGTTGCTGTCCTGTTGGATGTTGTAAGAGGACGGCGAACGCACGATCTTCTTCAGGATCGACAGCACCGACGTCAGTGATTTTTCGACGCGCATCATGCGCTCGTCCAGCACGGCCGGGTACTGGTTGCCGAAGCTGAGGCCGCCAGCGCCGGCGGCATGCATGGCCGCGCCATCGGCGCCGTCGGCAGCCGCTTCGGGCGGCGGCGGCTGGAATTCCTGCGCGATATCGCGGATCACCGTGTCGACGTCGGCATCGGTGAATTCCTGCATCTCTTCCAGGAAGCCCATCAGCAGCAGGCGGTCCATCAGGTGGTTGGTCTTGCGCGGGATGCCGCCGGTATATTCGAACACGGCCGCATAGGCAGCCGGCGTCAGATGCGGGTTGCCGCGCCAGCCGACGGTGCGCATGCGATGCTCGATATAGGCATTGCTTTCGCTGCTGTCCATCGGCCCCAGGTGGTAGGTCGCAATCACGCGCTGGCGCAGCTGCGACATGCCGGGACTGTGCAGGGTGGCGCGGAATTCCGGCTGGCCCAGCAGGAAAGTCTGCAGCAGCGATTTCTCGTCGGTCTGGAAATTGGACAGCATACGCAATTCTTCCACCACTTTCGGCGTCAGGTTCTGCGCTTCGTCAACCACCAGCAGCGCGCGCTTGCCATCCTGCTCACACTGGCGCAGGAAAACTTCCAGGCGCGCCAGCAGGGTGGTCTTGCTGGCCGCATCCTCGCACGGCAGGCCGAAGCCGCCCACCACGCCGCGCAGCACGTCGTCGGAACTGAGGTGGGTGTTGACCAGGTGGCAAGTCACGATCTTGTCCGACGCGATCTGGTTGAACAGGTTGCGCACCAGGGTGGTCTTGCCGGCCCCGACTTCGCCGGTGATGACGATGAAGCCCTCGCCCTGCGACAGGCCGTACTCCAGGTAAGCCATGGCCCGCTTGTGGCCCTTGCTGCCGAAGAAGAAATGCGGGTCGGGCCGCAGGCGGAAGGGCTTGTCGCTCAGCCCGTAATAGCTCTCATACATGGGAAGACCTTGATGCTTAGAATCTCGTTGTCAGTGTCGCGGACAGGGCATTTTCCGTGTACTTCTGGCCGCCCAGCCCGGTGGAACCGCGCACGTGGCGCAATTCCACGATGCCGGTGGTGCGCGTGCTGTAAGTGCGCGACAGGTTGAAGCGCAGGTCGCGATGGGTGCTGCTGCGCGCATCGCTCAACGATTTGACGTTCGAGGCATTGGCCAGCAGGGTCGCCACCGTCTGCGCTCCAGGGCGATAGCTGATGCTGGCCATGCCGCCCACCTGTTCGGTGTTGTCGTTCAGGGTGGACAGCGTGTTGCCCAGCAGGACGCTGTCGACCTGCTGGCTCGACAGCATCTGGCGCTTGGTCTTGAACATGCTGAAGGTGGTGGTGGTGCGCGCCAGCTGCCATGCCACGCCGGCGTTCAGCTGCTTGTTGAGCGAATAGCGGTTGCTCAGGAAGTTGACGCTGGTGGCCAGCGCCGGCGGCAGGCCTGCCGCCTGGATATACGCCTGCACGGCGGCCGCGCGCAGCAGCGCGTCGGGAATCTGGGCGCGGAACAGGTTGTCCAGCATGGCTGCCGTGTCGATCGCCTGCGGCAGCACGAACTGGCTGCGCGTCGAACTGACCGAATCGCTGTAGCCGATATTCCACACGGTGCCGCGGCTGCGGTGCTGCAGCGCCAGGCTGTAGCTGGGTCCGTAGAAGCGGTGGCCGGCCGTCGCCTGCACCGAAGTGCGCGCGGACGGCGTCCACTGCAGCGAGCCGCCATAGGCAGCGCCGGACTGGGCCCCGCCCACGCTGCTGAAATCGTAGCTGTCATAGCCGCCGTACACGCCGAGGTTGAGCTGCGGGGTGGCGGCATAGCGCAAGTTCACATTGGCGGCTTTGGAACTGGTGGTCTGCTGCCGCTCGGCGCCGCCGCCGATGCTGGGCAGCTGCTCGTCGATCACCGAGCGCGACGCCATGGCATCCCACAGGAAGCGGCGGAAGGTCGCGCCGCTGGCCAGCTGGGCGCTGATGGTATTGCCGTCGCTGCGGCGCATGCCGGCGTTGTCGGTGCTGACCGAGTCGTGCGTGTAGCGCAGCTGGCCATTGGCAAAGGCGCCGAAGCGGTGCACCAGGTAAGGGCTGATGCGGTAGGTGCGCACCTCGGTGCGGTTGGTGCGCACGTAGTCGTTGCCGGCTTGCAGCGGGCCGAAGGCCGACGTGGCTTGCTGGTGGATGCCGGCCTGGGCATCGAGGTACAGGAAGTCCTCGACCAGGCGCGACTTGAGCTGGCTGTTCAGGTCCTGGTTGTGGCGCTGGGCGCCGTTGCGGCGCGCACCGGCGTATTCATACAGGCTCAGCGCATAGTCGAGGCTGAAATCGAAGCGCTGCGAGTGGTTCAGCAACTGGAAGCCGGGCGTGAGCTGCAGCACCATGCCGCTGTCGGCGCGGTCATCGGCTTGCAGCCCGACATTATCGGAATACGTGGCGCGCGCGGCAGCGGTGGGCGTGAAATCCCATGCGGCCTGCGCCGGAAACGCTGCGCACAAGCCCGCTGCCAGCGGCAGCAGGGCCAGGCGGCCGCGCTTAGCCATAGTGATAGTCATAGGTTTCGGTACCCGGGAATTCACGCGACTTGTTGTAGATCAGGTTGACGTTGCTCAAGCCCTCGAGCTGGCGCAGCGACTCCTTGACCGCGTGCTGGGTGGTGCGTTCCGACTCCACCACCATCACGATCTGGCCCATGTTCGACGCCAGCACATGTGATTCGGAAGTCAGCAGCAGCGGCGGCGAATCGAAGATCACGATACGGTCCGGGTAGCGGTTCGCGATCTCGTTCACCAGGTTTTTCATCATGTGCGAAGCCAGCAGCTCGGTCGCGCGCGGCGAGCTGGTGCCGGCCGGCAGGATCGACAGGGTGTTGACATTGGTGCGCAGCATGACATCGGCCATGTCGACATTGTCGTCCAGCAGGATATCCATCAGGCCGCGCTGGGCCGGCAGGCCGAGCGTGCGCAGCACCGAAGGACGCGCCACGTCGGCGTCGACCAGCAGCACGGTGTGGTCCAGTTCCATGGCAATGCTCATGGCCAGGTTGATGGCGCAGAAAGTCTTGCCTTCGCCGGGCAGCGAGCTGGTGATCATGATCAGGTTGCCCGGGTTGTCGCCCGGCTTGCGCGCGCCGAAGGCACGCTTGATCAGCGGGCGCTTGATGATGCGGAAGTCTTCCACCAGCGCGGTGCGGCCGCCGGCAGCAGTCACCAGGCCGGATTCGTGCATGCGCATCAGGTCCAGCTCCACAGTATGGGTGGTGCGGCGGCTGGCGTCGCCGTGCGGCTGCAGGGTAGCCAGGGTCGGCATCAGCGGCGCTGCCGCCGGGGCCGGCGCGGCCGGGGCAGCAGCCGGAGCAGCAGCGGCCGGGGCCGCGTGCACTGCTTCAGCTACCGGAGCCGCGGCCGGTGCTGGGGAAACGGTGGTCTCGGCAGCGGCGTCGGCAGGACGCGCTTGCCCGAGGCGATTGGCGGCTTTTTCAATAATGCTCACTTGTGGACTCCCTGGGTGTTGCGCGACTCAAGCGGCGCGCAGCAAGGTAACGGTCATGACACCGCCAAAGGCGGTCAGCAGCGAGGCCACGGCCAGGCCGAAGGCATACAGCCGGCGCCGGCGCGAGGCGCGCTGCTGCTCGGTCCAGTTCATGCCGATGGTGCCGAGGATCGGCACGCCGGTCACTTCGCGCAGGCTGTGCTGGCTGAGGAAGGTAGGACGGACCTGGCTCATCAGGAACGCACCGCCCAGGCCGGCCAGCAGGGCCGCCACGAACACGATCGAGTAGAAGCGCGGGCGGTTGGGGCCGATCGGGGTTTGCGGCACGATCGGCGGGTCGATCACGCGGAAACTCATCATGTCGGTTGCCGAGCTGAGGTCGCCGGACAGCTTGGCCGCTTCGCGGCGCTGCACCAGCTTTTCGTAGTTTTCCTTGTTGATCGAATAGTCGCGGTTGAGCTGGGCCAGCTGCGCTTCGACTTCCGGCGCTGCCGTGCTTTGCGAGCGCATGCGCTCCATGCGCGCGGTATATTCGCCAACGCGCGCCTTGAGTGAGGCCACGCGCGCTTCCTCCACCGACAGCGCCACGTTCATTTGCTGCAGCATCGGGCTGTAGCCCATGCCCGGGTCGCCGCTCTTGGCCGCCTTCTTCGCCTCGTCTTTCTTGCGCTGCTGCAGGTTGGCGATCAGGCGCTTGGCCGAGACGATGTCCGGATGCTCTTCGGTATATTGCATGCGCAGGCTGTCGAGCTGTTTTTCCAGCGTCGAGATGCGGCCGTCGAGTTCAGGGTTGGAAATATTGGTGGCATCGGCGGCCGGCGCCATGTCTTCGCCGGCAATCTGGCGCTTGATGGCATTGCGTGCCTGTTCCGCTTCCAGCAGTTCCAGGCGCGCCTGGTTCAGCTTTTCGGACAGGTCGCCCAGGTTGGTCGAATAGTCGGTGCCCTGGCGCGGCAGCAGGCCCATGTGGCGGATCTTGAATTCCTTCAGCGCGTTTTCGCCGGCTGCCAGGCGCTCCTCGTACATCTTGATCTGGTCGTCGATGAACTGCACGGCCTTTTCCGAATCCTGCTTCTTGCCGCCGAAGGAACCTTCGACGAAGATGGTCAGCAGCGACTGCACCACGTCCTTGCCCAGCTTGGGGTTCTCATTGTTGTACGAGATGGTGTAGATGTCGTCGCGCTCGGTGCCGGTGACCTTGATCGCGGTCATCAGCTCGTCGACCTGGCGCTCGTGCTCCTTGCTGTCCTTGGCCTTGATGTCCAGGTCCACCATGCGCAGCACGCGCTCCACATTGGGCCGGCTGATCAGGGTACGGCGCATGAACATCACCTGCTGCTCCACATTGGGCGTGGTGGTCATGCCCGCCATCAGCGGTTTCAGGATGCTCTGGGTGTCGACGTACACCCTGGCCGACGCCTGGTAGTCGCTCGGCAGGCGGTACACCACCGCCCAGCCGATGACGGCGACCAGCCAGGCAATCGCCACTGCATACCAGCGGTATTTCCCGATTGCCTTAAGAAAGGTCAACAGCAATGCCAAAATCTCTGCCATTTCGATCACTCATCCCTGGTTAGGCAGGCAAACTGTCGCAATGCCCACATCTAATATTGCCTAAATAACATCTAATCTCTATCATACAGCAGAACGCGCTGCCTGTTACTATTAATTTATGCCTGTTGCACCCTGCTGACGAAAAGAATTTAACATTTCCCTACGGCAATTCACCAATTTGGAGGCTGCATGGCCAAGCTGATTTCACTTTTCCTGGCAGCCTGCCTGGGCTGCGCCAGCCCGCTGGCCGGGGCCGCTCCGCTGACGCGCACCATCGCCGCGGTCAAGCCCAGCGTAGTCGGCATCGGCACCTTCAACCGCACGCGCAGCCCTGCCATCGTATTCCATGCCACCGGCTTTGTGGTAGGTGACGGACTGTCGGTCATCACCAACGCCCATGCGGTCACGGCGCTCGATGCGGAAAAACTGGAAACCCTGGGCATTGTCACCGGGAAGGGCGACCAGCTGCAGTTCCGCGAAGCGAGCGTGGTCACTATCGACCGCGCGCACGACCTGGTGCACCTGCGCATGAAAGGCACGCCGCTGCCGGCGCTGACCCTGGGCAGCAGCGACATGCTGGACGAAGGCAGCGACCTGGTGTTTACCGGCTATCCGCTGGGCATCATGCTGGGCCTGAACCCGGTCACCCACCGCGCCCTGCTGGCGGCGCAGACGCCGGCCATCCTGCCGACCCCGACTTCGCGTGGCCTCAATCCGCGCGCCGTGCTGCAGCTGCAGCGTGGCGCCCCGTTCACGATTTACCAGCTCGACGGCACGGCTTACCCCAGCAATAGTGGCAGCCCCGTGTATGATCCCGAAACCGGCACCGTGGTGGCGGTCATCAATATGACCCTGGTCAAGGGCATGAAGGAAAGCGCGATCACCGCCCCCAGCGGCATCAGCTACGCGATCCCGGTGCGCCACGTGCACGAACTGCTGCAACAAGGTGGCGCACAGAAATAGAAGGTAAAATAGCAAGACTCGTGGTATAACAGGCAATGCTAAAAAGCAAACAAGGAGAATAATGTGAATATGCAAACCAAGCTGGCCCGCGTTCTCGCCGCGAGCGCTGTGGTCCTCGGCGCCCTGGGCCTGGGCGGCTGCTCCACGCCCCATGGCGGCGCACCGGCCGACGCCGGCGTCGTGCCGCAAACCGATTACCTGATTGGCCCGGGCGACAACCTGAGCATCATCGTCTGGCGCAATCCGGAAGTGTCGCAAGTGGTGCCGGTGCGCCCTGACGGCAAGATCACCACCCCGCTGGTGGAAGACTTGCCGGCCAGCGGCAAGACCTCGACCGAACTGGCGCGCGACATCGAAAAAGCGCTGGCCAAGTTCATCCAGCAACCGGTGGTCACCGTCATCGTCACCGGCTTCGTCGGCACGTACGGCGAGCAGATCCGCGTGATCGGCCAGGCCGCCAAGCCGCAATCGCTGCCTTACCGCCGCGACATGTCGATCCTGGACGTGATGATTGCCGTCGGCGGGGTCACGGAATTCGCGGCAGGCAACAAGGCCAGCATCATCCGCATGGTCGACGGCAAGCAGCAACAGTTCACCGTGCGCTTGAACGACCTGATCAAGGATGGCGACATTTCCGCCAACGTGCCGATGCGCCCCGGCGATATCCTGGTCATTCCCGAGAGCTTCTTCTGACAGGAAGTAGCAGCTGGATAGTTTCCTTTAGGTGTCGATAATTCTTACAGTTCAAGATATGATTGCCCGCCGGGGGGCATCCGAGCCCCCTTTTCCGTGGCTAAGCACCTGATTTTCCAGCTGTTCCATAGGTGAAACTCGTATCTGGAACGGTACTTGCTTGTTCACTAAGTATCATGGGCGGCTGAGCTGCCCCACATAATTCGCAAGGACGACGACGTGGCCAACGAACAACAGCCAGGCAAGCAACTGAGCGCGAAAGGCGCTGCGCGCCGCCGCTTCACCCGCGCCGGTGCCGCAGCATCCGGCGTTCTGCTGACCCTGCACAGCCAGCCGGGCATGGCGGCGGTCGTGTGCGCCGGGCCATCGGGCTTCCAGTCCGGCCTGGTCAGCGCCCGCCCCAACGACCCCGGCGCCTGCGCCGGCAAGTCGCCAGGCGCGTGGAAAAACACCGACCCGGCACCGGGCGCCAGCAGCAATGGGAATGGCAACGGCGGAGGAAACGGCAACGGCCACGGCAGGAATCCGACGCCATCGCCGCTGCCGGACAAGGTCTGGCCGGCCGGCGCCTTGCCGACCGACCTGTTCCGGACTGTATTCACCTGCAACCTCGAAATGAGCAGCACCTACGGTTCGGACAATAGCACCCTGGACTATATCCTGGGCAACGGCCCCAACTTCGACACCTACAAGCTGGGCGCCCACCTTGTGGCAGCCTACCTGAACGTGCTGGCCGGCCTGTCCGGCTTCCAGACCGTGCCGATGCTGCAAAACATCTGGAACGAGCTGCGCGATACCGGTTATTTCACACCGACTGCCGGCGTGCAATGGGACGCCAAGCAAGTGGTCGACTACCTGGCCGGTACGATGGGTTGATGCCGGTGCAATGGCAACTGGTGCCGGGCCAGTCCCTGCTGCACCGCAGCTGGGACGGCCAGGTGGTGCTCTACAACGAAGTGTCCGGCGCCACCCACCTGCTGGACCAGGCAACCCTCGACTTGCTGCAGGCATTGCGCGACGGCGAACTGGCGCCTGAAGACTGGGCCGACCCGGAACTGCAGCTGGCCCTGGCCGAACTGCGCAAACTCTACCTGGTGGAACCATGCTGAACGTGGCCTCGCTGGCGCCCGCTGACCTGCGGGCGCGCCTGGCCGGCGACGGCTTGCGCCTGCGCACCGGCCGCTTCAGCGTGCGCCTGCAAGCCGACATGCCCAGCGTGGCAGCCGGCATCGGCCATCTGTATGGCGACTACCCGCTGCTGCAGGACAGCGATTTCGCCGACTTCCACCTGCACCTGGTGCGCCCGCGTTCGGCGCGCCGCTGGCTGCGCCCGCAAGTACGGCTGCACTGCGACGGCTACGAAATGTTCCAGCCGATGCCCTTGCAACATGCCTTCCCCATGTTCGAATGGGGCCTGAACTGGTGCGTCTCGAGCCGCGCCCACCGCTACCTGATCGTGCATGCGGCCGTGCTCGAGCGCCAGGGCCGCGCCGTGATCCTGCCGGCGCCGCCCGGCTCGGGCAAGAGCACGCTGACCGCCGCCCTGTGCGGCAGGGGCGGCTGGCGCCTGCTGTCGGACGAACTGACCCTGCTCGATCCCGAGAGCGGCCTGCTGGTGCCCAATCCGCGCCCCATCAGCCTGAAGAATGCTTCGGTCGACATCATCCGCGCCTATGTGCCGGACGCGGTGCTGAGCACACCCGTGCACGACACCACCAAGGGCACCGTGGCCCATATGCGCGCGCCGGGCGATGCCGTGCAGCGGGCCGGCGATTGCGCCCAGCCGGCCTGGATCGTGTTCCCCCATTACAGCGCCGGCGCCGCCACCACGCTGGAACCGCTGGCGCGCGCTGCCACCTTCATGGAACTGGCAGGCAACAGCTTCAACTACAGCGTGCTGGGCGCCGCCGGCTTCGCTGCGCTCGGCCGCCTGATCGAGCAGGCAGCCGGCTTCCGCTTCCGCTATAGTGCGCTGGATGAAGCCCTGGACACCTTTGCCCGCCTCCATGAAAGCTGAGTTGCCGCTCCTGCTGCGCGCCCTGCGCGCGCCGCAGCAGCTGGCCGGCCTGCCGCCGGCCGGCTGGGACCTGCTGCTGCGCCAGGCCGCCAATGCCAACCTCAGCGCCACCCTGCATGACTGGCTGGAGCGGCACGGCGTGCTGGCGCAAGCCTTGCCGCAGGCGCGCGAGCAGCTGGCGTGGGCGGCAGTCATGGCGCGGCGCCACCGCCAGGCCACCTATTGGGAAATCCGCCTGATCGGCAAGGCCCTGGCCGGGCTCGGCGTGCCGCTGCTGCTGCTCAAGGGCGGCGCCTATGCCGCAGCCGGTCTGCCGCCTGCCGCCGGCCGCCTGTTTTCCGACATCGACATCCTGGTGCCGGAAGACAGCCTGCCGCAGGTGGAAGCGGCCTTGATGCGCCACGGCTGGGTCGGCACCCACCATGACAGCTACGACCAGCGCTACTACCGCGAGTGGATGCACGAGCTGCCGCCGATGATGCATGTGCTGCGCCAGACCGCCATCGACGTGCACCACACCATCCTGCCGCGCACGGCCGCCCAGCGCCCAGATGCGCGCCTGCTGCGTGCCGCCGCGCGGCCGCTGGCGGGCGCTGCCGCTCCGCCGGGCTCGGCCATCCTGGCGCCGCTGGACATGGTGCTGCACAGCGCCACCCACCTGTTTGCCGACGGCGAGTTCGACAAGGGCTTGCGCGACCTGTGGGACCTGCACTGCCTGCTCACCCATTTCGGCGCCAATGAGCCCGGCTTCTGGGCAGGGTTGCCGGCGCGCGCGCGCCAGCACCAGCTGCAGCGCTTCATGTTCTACGGCCTGCGCTACAGTGCCGCGCTGCTTGGCACCGAGGTGCCGCCGGCCACCCTGGCCGCCATGGCGCCCGCCGGCCCGCAGCGCGCACTGCTGGCCGTGATGGATGCGCTGTTCATGCGTGCGCTGCTGCCCCACCATCCGAGCTGCCGCGGCGCCGGCGGCGCGGTCGCCGACTTCCTCTTGTATGTGCGCGGCAACTGGCTGCGCATGCCGCCGCTGCGCCTGGCGCGCCACCTGTTCCATAAGGCACTTTTGACGCCCAAAAACTCGCAGGGTGCGGCCGCATAACGGCAGCAACTGCCAGCGCCGTCCCGCTACAATGGCTGGGACATCGCCTTGCACGGAGCCTGCATGCGACTCCCAGCCCTCGTGGCGGCCAGCCTGCTGGCCCACGCTGCCTGCGCGCAGAATGCCGCCACCCTGTACGAACAAGCGCAGCGCCTGGAACACGGCGAGGGCGTGGCGCGCGACCTGCACCAGGCCGCAGCGCTGTACTGCCGCGCCGCCCGGCTTGGCGCCCCCGATTCCCAGTATGCCCTGGGCTGGATGTATGCCAACGGGCGCGGCGTGGCGCACGACGACGGCGCCGCCTGGCGCCTGTTCGGGCTGGCTGCCGAACAGGGCCATGCGGCCAGCGCACGCATGCAGGCCCTGCTGCCGGCGGCGCCGGGGGCCGCGCTGCCGGCCTGCATGGCGCCCGATCCCGCGCTCGAGCTCGACCTTGCCTTGCCGATTCCCGACTATGCGGCGGCGTCGCCGCAACTGCTGGCCCTGGTCGACAGGCTGGCGCCCGAATACGAGATCGAGCCGGCCCTGGCACTGGCCGTCATCGCCGTCGAATCCGGCTTCAACCGCAGCGCCGTTTCACCGCGCGACGCGCGCGGGCTGATGCAACTGATCCCCGCCACCGCTTCGCGCTTTTGCGTGCTCGACGCCTTCAACCCCGAGCAGAACCTGCGCGGCGGCCTGGCCTACCTGCGCTGGCTGCTGGCGCGCTACAGCGGCGACGTCGCGCTGGCCACGGCCGCCTACAATGCCGGCGAGCAGGCGGTCGACCAGTACGGCGGCGTGCCGCCGTACGACGAGACGCGCGCCTATGTGCGGCGGATCGGCCAGCTGTACGGCAAATCCAGCCATCCTTACGCGGCAGCGGCGCCGCAGCGCTGTACACACCAGATAGCAATTCGATCACGCCGATGATATCCTTGCCCGATGGAATGGGACGCGATCATCATCGGCACCGGCATGGGCGGCGCGCCACTTGGCTATGCGCTGGCGAAGGCCGGGCAACGCGTGTTATTCCTTGAAAAAGGCAAGTCCCATCTGCAGCCGGGCGCCCTGACCAACAGCTACGCCGAAACGCATTTCCCCACCCCAGCCGCGCCGGGCCCGCAGCACCGCGCCACCTTGCAGCGCGCCGGCCGCTACAGCGACACCATCCGCAGCAACGCCGGCCCGCGCACCCAGCATTTCGTCCCCTTCATCGGCAGCGGCACCGGCGGCTCCAGCGCGCTGTACGGCATGGTGCTGGAACGCTTCTTCCCCGCCGATTTCGCGCCGCGGGCACAGCACCCGGACGCAGCCGAGGCGGCATTGCCCGAGGCCTGGCCGATCGGCTACGAAGAACTGCTGCCGCATTACGCCGAGGCTGAGCGCCTGTTCCGCGTGCGCGGCACGCCCGACCCGCTGCGCACCGGCGGCAGCGGCGACTGGGCCGCCCACTTCCGGCAACCGCCACCGCTGACGCCGGCTTCCGGCGAGCTGTTCGAGTTCTTCCGCCAGCGCGCGCTGCATCCCTACCGCCTGCCGCTGGCCTGTGAATTCGTCGACGGCTGCGCTGCCTGCCAGGGTTACCTGTGCGACCGCCAGTGCAAGAACGACGCCAGCCGCGTCTGCCTGGAACCGGCCCTGGCGCAGCATGGTGCCACGCTGATGGATGAATGCGAAGTGCTGCAGCTGGAGGCCACGCGCAGCGCCGTCACCGGCGTGGTGTGCCAGCAGCGCGGCCAGCGCCTGACCTTGCGCGGCAAGCAGGTCTTCCTGGCGGCCGGCGCACTGGAGACGCCGCGCCTGCTGTTGCAGTCGAGCTCCCCGCACTGGCCGCAAGGCCTGGCCAACGATTCCGGCCTGGTGGGACGCCACCTGATGCGCCACCATATCGACCTGTACGTGATCAAGCCGCGCACGCCGGCCGGGTTCGACAACCGGCAAAAGGAATTCGGCTTCAACGACTTCTACCAGCGCGGCGGCCAAAAGCTCGGCTCGGTGCAATCGTTCGGCCGCCTGCCGCCGGTGCCGGTGCTGGCGGCGTCGATGGAAGACGACCTGCGGCAAGGCGCCCTGCCCTGGCTGGCGCCCCTGTTCAAGCTGGCGCAACCGGTGATCAAGCCCATCCTCAGGCAATTCGTGCACGAGCGCCTGGTGCTGGCCAGCACGCTGGAAGACTTGCCGTATGCCGACAACCGCGTCACGCCGGCCAGCGGCGATGCGCGCCTGGCGTTCGAATATCGCGTGCGCCCGCATGATGCGGCGCGCATCGAAACGATGCGCCGGCTGATGAAGGATGCGCTCAAGCCCTATGCCTTCGACCTGGTGAAGCAGGCCGACAACAACCAGCGCATCGCCCACGCCTGCGGCACCTGCCGCTTCGGCAGCGACCCGCGCAGCAGCGTCCTCGACGCCAGCAATCGCGCACACGGCCTAACCAACCTGTACGTGGTCGACGGCTCGTTCTTCCCGTCCAGCGGCGGGACCAATCCCAGCCTGACCATTGCCGCCAATGCCCTGCGCGTGGCACGCCAGCTGACAGGAAAAGGAATTTACGATGATCAAGCTTGAAGATTTGCGCGGCCACTGGGCGCTGGTGACAGGCGCCTCGGGCGGCATCGGCGCCGAATTCGCGCGCGAGCTGGCGCGCAACGGCGTCAACGTGGTGCTGGTCGGGCGGCGCGAAGAGCGCTTGCAGGAACTGGCCAGGCGCGCGGTGCAGGAACTGGGCGTAAAGGCTGAAGTGATACGCGTCGACCTCGCCAAGCCAGGCGCAGTGGCCCATGTGAAGGAACGGCTGGATGCGTTCGGCATCCGCATTCGCCTGCTATGCAATATCGCCGGCATCGGACGCTGGAACCGCCTCGAGCATTGGGAACTCGATGATTACCGCGACATGATCGAGGTCAACAACCGCGCCATGGTCGAGATGTGCTACCGCTTCCTGCCCGACCTGGCATCCTACCCGAGCAGCGCTGTGATCAATGTGTCCTCGCAGGCGAGCTACCAGCCGGTGCCCTACATGGCCGTGTATGCCGCCTCGAAAGCCTTCGTGCAAAGCTTCAGCCAGGCCCTGCATGGCGAATGGAAGGAGCGCGGCATCCTCGTGCAAACCCTCGTGCCGGGCCCGACCGACACCGAATTCGACGCCAAGGCCGGCGCCTACGCCAGCGCCCTGGTTGCGCGCGGCAGCACGGCCGAGGTGGTGCAGGCTTCGCTGGCCGGCCTGGCCAAGGGTGACCCGGTGGTGGCCTCGATCAAGGGCACCTACAAGCAACGCTTCTTTGCCGGCCTGTTCCCGCACAGCATGGTGATCCGCGAAGTCGCCAAGATGTTCAAGCCGCCGCAATAAATAAAAAGGGGACGTACCCCTTGAAAGGGTACGTCCCCATTGATTTCCTGCGGCAGCTCAGGCGCGGCGGCGCAGGCGAGCCAGGCCCAGCAGGCCAATGCCCATCAGCAGCATGGTGCCTGGTTCCGGCACGCGGGTGAAGCGGTTCGAGCCGTCCACCTTGAACAGGATGTCGTTGCCGGCCACCAGGTCGGTCGCGAACGGGTCGCCGTTATTGCTCGAGCCATTGCGGTGGAAACCGGTGGTGGTCGAGGTGTCAGCCGGGTAGTTCAGGCTCGACTGGAAATCGATGCCGAACAGCAGGCTGGTGACGCCTTCCAGGTAGTTGGCGTCGATGAAGTCGCCGGGCGACAGCATGCCGGCGTGCAGGCGGGCGGAACCCTGGCCATTGTTAGGCGCCAGCAACTGGAACACGGACGAGTTAGTATCGATGGTCAGCAGGGCGATCATGATGCCGTCGTCGAAGCCCACGCCGGTGGCGGTGTTGGCGTTCTGGTTGGTGTCGAAATAGATCGCGACCTGGTTCTGGCCCGGGGCCAGGTTGAAGTTGGCGGTGGCGGTGCCGCCGGGGCCTGGCACCACGCTCGACACCACCTCGGTCATGCGGGCAGCGATGGTGATCTCGAACAGGCCGTCGGCCGAACCGTTCGCTTCACCGTCCAGCCTGCCGCCCAGGGATGGGCTGCCGGTGCCGCCGGCCTTGCCCACCAGGGTTGCCTGGTACAGGAAGTCGAACTTGGTGCCAACCGCCAGCGGCGCACCGAAGGGGCCGATGCCTTTGGCCAGGCCGCTGCCGGTTTCGGCCCAGTCCAGCGAATTGACATTGGTGGCCAGCACGTTGGTGCCGTCCTTGATGGTGAAGGGGGTGATCACGTCTGCCTGTGCAGCACCGGCAGCGAACAACAGGCCGGCTACAGTAGCGAGCGGGAGCAGTTTGCGGAAAATCTTCATTGATTGACTCCTGAGTTAAAAGGGGCTGTCTGACCTTTTGCTGCTATCTGGCCTTGCAGCGGGCACAAGCTCCTATGAGCAATAGTTGTGCCAACTTCCCGGTTTCCTTAGAAATCAATACCTTGGCTTGTTACCGTTAGTACCACGTTGATACTAACTTATGCCTTTGTAAGGATTTTCGACAGTAACTTGCTAAACGCTTCCGAAGAGCGATAGTTTCTGAATATGTCCATTAGTTGACGCGCCGCAAGGCCAGCCGCCGGCGTGGCCAGCAAGCCTTGCACCGCCTGCTGCAAGGCGGCGCCATCGAAGCGGTCGGCGCGCAGCAAGGCGCCGGCGCCGGCGGCAACGATGCCCTCCATGTTGAGGAACTGGTCGAGGTTGCCGGCGATGCCGACCACGGGCACCCCGGCCGCCAGCGCCTGGTGGCTGGTCGGGCTGCCGCCATTGCAGATCACCAGGGCGGCGCGGCGCGCGGCCTCCTCGCCGGGCAGGAAGTCGGCCACCCGGGCATTGGCCGGCACGGCATCGAGCTTGACCATGCCGACGGTGGCGGCCAGCACCGTCACCGGCAAGCCGGCCAGGGCCTGCAGCACGGCGGGCAGCAAGGCGCCGTGGCCCGAGCTGCCCACGGTCACGTAGACCAGCGGGCGATCGGTGGGCAACTGGTCCCACCAGTCCGGCACCGGCAGCGGCGGCGACCACAGCACGGGGCCGATGAAGGCGTGGCTGGCCGGCAGGTCGTGCGGCGGGAACAGCTGCGGCACGTCGGCATACAGGGTGTGGTCGGCATCGGTGTAGACGCGGTTCAGGTCCCAGCCCAGCGAGGGCAGGCCATGCCGGCGCCGCACCCGGTTGAGGGGAATGGTGTGCAGGGCAAAGGCCAGCGGGCGCGCCAGCTTGAACAGGGCATTGGCCAGCGCGATCGGCAAGAAGCGCGTGAGCGGCAGGCTGGGCACGATGTAGCGCTGGTGCACATACGGGCTCCAGTAGGCATTGATCAGCGAAACGTAGGGCACGCCGGCCAGGCGCGCGCTGACCGACAGCGACAGGCGGAAATCGCCCACCACGATATCGGGCTGGACCTGACGCAGCAGTTGCAGGTCTTCTTCCACGTAGCCGTCCAAGGTGGCGGCATCATAGACCGGCTTGCCGTCCGCCAGGGCTTGCAGGAATTGCTGGTTCGAGATGCTGTGGATAGTCCAGCGCACCAGGTCCGCGCCCTCGAAGCAAAAGGCGTAGCGCTCGGCGCAGGCAAAGTGCACCTCGTACTGCTCGCGGTCGAGGCTGGCGGACAGGGCCAGCGGGCGGCCCACGTGTGCCAGGGTCACCGCTTCGGCCAGGAACAGGATTTTCTTGCGTGTCATCGCGCGATGCCGGCTTACTTCATCAATTCAGCCAGGGGCTTGCGCAGCGAGCGCGCCTTCGGCGCCTTGCCGGCGCCAAGCCGGCCCATGAACACGGCCGTTTCCGGCGCCGCGCCGATCACGCCGGTGAGCTGGCCATACAGCCGGCGCGCCGAGTCCTGCAGCTTGTCCAGGCGCGTGAAGCGCAGGGCGTTGCGCACATAGCGGCCGAAGATCAGCGGCGTCATTTCCGGCTGCATGTGCAGGCCCAGCGCAGCGAGCGTCAGCCAGAAGCGCTGGGTAGCGCGGCCGGCGGCCACGTAGTCGTCGATGCCGGCCGGCGCGGCCTTGGCGCGAATTACGAAGTGGGCGGCGCAGGCGATGCCGGGCAGCAAGTCCATTTGCAGGCGCGGCGCCCAGGTGCCCATCAGGGTATTCATGGTGTTGACCCGTTCCCAGCTCACCATGGCCCATTTCATCAGGGCCAGGGTGCCGTTGTCGACACCGAGGGCCTGGTCCGGCACCTTGTCCGGGCTGTGCGTCTTGCCCCAGTCGATGATGCTGCGGTGCACCTCGTACGCCTCGGGCATGGTCAGGCGCAGCTTGGCGTTGTTGAACATCAGCCGCGCCGCCGCCCAGCGCCCGCCGAAGCCTTCGATCCACTGCACCTGGTGCGCCGGGCCGACCGCCGCTTCCAGCGCCTGCTTTTCCTGCGCCGTCAGCGGCCGCGTGCTGAGCGGGCGGCGCTGCACGCTGCGCGTGGTGATCACCGGCAGCAAGGCACTGGGCGCGATGGCGGGATCGGGCGTGAAGCGCACGTCGAATACGGGATGGGTGTCCGGGCTGCCGGCGCGGCGCACGGCATCGGCGCGCAGGCCGTGGGCGCTGGCGGCAATCGCCATGGTTTCCAGCATGGCGCCGACCGCGACCTGGCTGGGGTGGCCGTCCAGGTCGTACACCACATGGTCGCGCGTGTCGTGGCAATGCACCGCCACATGGTCCGGCGCCACGATTTCGAAGCGCCACACCTGCGTGTTGTCGCCGCTGGGCGCCCAGCGCGCCAGGTCGAGGATCTGTTCGATGGTAGTCATGATTGGGCCATTTTCGCAAAGGCGCGCTTGCCGATCATGATCGCCAGGCGCTGGATCGGATGCTTGTTGCCGCCGGGGCGCCAGGTGCGCACCAGCTTGTTGCGGTAGGCATCGAACTGCATGCCGTGCGGCGCCGCCAGCACGTCGCCGCGCCCGAGCAGGATCTTCAGCGCCTCGGTGGCGGCAATGCCGGCGCACAGCTGGCAGGCCATGATGGTCGAAGGCCCGCGCCGCTCGGCGAAATTGACGGCCGAGGGCACCACCAGGTAGGGCCGGTGCAGGCCGGCCGGCGCCAGCCCGACCACGAAGCGGATCGCCTTGTCGCCTTCCGGCAAGTCGCCCCAGCCGAAATACTCCTCGAACGTCATGCGGCCCGGCAGGAAGTTCAGCAGCGCCGCGCCCATGCCCAGCGGCGCGACCGTGGTGGCGGGGATGCCGCGCCGGGCGCACAGGGCAAAGGTCTGCTGGCGGATGTCGAAGGCGAAGAAGTCGAGGCTGTCGATGTAGATGTCGACGCCCTCGAAGAAGGCGTCCAGGTTGCCGGCATTGATCCCGTCCGGGAACATCCTGATCTCGAGTTCGGGGTTGACGTCGCGTGCCATGCGCGCCATCACCTCGATCTTCGGCAAGCCGCGGGTCGACTGCATGGCGCCGACCTGGCGGTTGAAATTGGGCAGGTCGAACTTGTCGAAGTCGGCAATGTGGAAGGCGCCCACGCCCAGGCGCACCAGGGTCATCAGGTGCACCCCGCCCACCCCGCCGGCGCCAGCAATGGCCACGCGCTTGCCGCGCAGGCAGGCCTGCTCGGCTTCGGTGACCCAGCCGATGTTGCGCGAGAAAGCCTTGCCGTAGATGAAGTCGTCGCTCATCGCGCTTAGCTGCCGTTCAAGCCCTTGAGCAGGGCGATCGCATCGTCGAGGTGGGGGAACGGGGTGCCGGCCGCCACCAGTTTTTCCAGTTCGGCCCTGGCGGCCTTCTTGTCGCCCGACTGGTTGAGCGCGACCGCCAGGTGGTAGCGCAGCATGGCATTGGACGGTTGCAGCGTGCTGGCCCGCTTCAGCAGCGGCAGCGCGCGGCCGGTGTCGCCCTTGCCGACCATCAGCCAGCCGGTAGTGTCGAGCACGGCCGGGCTGTCCGGCGCCGCCTTCAGCGCCTTCTCGGCCGTGGCCAGGGCGCGCGGGTCCTTCAGCTGGCTATAGGCCCAGGCCAGGTTGTTCAGGGCCACCGGGCTGTCCGGCGCGGCCTTGAGCACCAGCTCCAGGTCGGCAGCCGCGGCGGCATACTGCTGGCGCGACAGGGCCAGTTCGGCGGCGTACATGGCGGCCGCCAGGTCGCCCGGCTGCTCCTTGCGATGCTGCGCCAGGCGCGCGTCGGCGTCGCGCGGCAGGCCGGCCGCCAGCAGGGTGCGGTGCAGCGCCAGCATGACACGGCCATCCTTTTCAATCCCATAGGCCTTGTCGTACAGGGCCACGGCTTCCTTGTATTTTTGCTGGCGCGCCAGCAGGTCGCCCTCCAGCACATAGCCGGCCGGCTGCTGCCCTGCCTCCTTCTGCATCTGGCGCGCGATGGCCAGCACTTCGGCCGGGCGGTTCTGCTGCTGCGCGATTTCAGCCAGCGCCAGGCGCGCCGGGCGGTGTTGCGGATCGATGGCCAGCACTTTCTTCAAGTCGCCGCTGGCGGCCGTGGCATTTTTCAGCATCAGGTGGGCGGTGGCCATGCCGAACCAGGCACGCGCCGATTTCGGCTCCAGCTGCACCATCTTGCCGAAGCTTTCCAGGGCGCCGCTGGCGTCCTGGTTGGCCAGTTGCACCTGGCCCAGCAATTCGGCCAGGTAGGCGCTGGCCGGATCTTCCACCTGCAGCTTGCGCGCCAGCGTGGTGGCCTTGGCGTTCTGGCCGGCCTGCAGGTAGGCGTGGGCCAAGCGGGTCCCCAGCTCGGTGGCCTTGGGCTTTTCCGCCACCGCTTTTTCCAGCCAGGCGAGCGCTTCTTCCTGCTTGCCCTGCTGGGTGGAAATGTCGGCCAGCGCCGTCATGGCGCCGACATTGTGCGGGTCGTGCTGCAGCACGGTCTGGAAACGCTGGCGGGCGGCTTCGGGCCGCTTGTCCTGCAAGTCGAGCTGGGCCAGGTTCATGTTGGCGGCCAGGTGCTTGGGCTGCAGCGCCACCGCTTGTTCAAAGGCGGCGCGCGCGGCCGGCGCATTCTTTTGCGCCAGGTAAATGCCGCCTTCCAGGTTGCGCACGATGGCGCTGTCCTTCTGGCTGGCCTGGTAAGCCTTGATCGCCGCCAGCGCCTTGTCGTAGCGGCGCAGGCTGATTTCAGTGTGGATCAGGTAGAGCGCGGCCTGCTCCGATTTGGGGTCGAGCTCGGTGGCCCGCTCGAGCTGCTCGACGGCCTTGGCATATTGCTGCTGGCCGAGCTGGGCCAGGCCGATCGACAGGTGCAGCGTGGCTTCGTTGGGCAATGCCTGCGCCGCCTGTTCGAAATACTGCTGGGCCGCGGCATAGTCCTTGTTGCGCAAGTGCGATTCGCCGGCCAGCACCAGCAACTGCGGGTCCCTGGCGCCGCTGCGCAACAGCGGCGCCAGCGCTGCGGCCGCCTCGGCCGGCTGGTGGGTGCCGAGCAGGGACTGGGCTAGCAGCTTGCGGGCGAACAGGTCTTCCGGGTACTTTTCCAGGTAGGCGTTCAGGTAGCCCTGGGCCGCGGTGGCATTGCCCAGCTTGAGTTCATTGGCGCCGGCCAGCAGCATGGTGCGCAGGTGGCCGGGCGCCGCTTTCAGCAGCTTGAGCAGATTGCCCTGCGCTTCCGTATACCTGCCCTGGTTATGGTCGAGCAAAGCCTGCAGGTACAGCGCATGCAGGGTATCGGGCCGCAGCTTGTTCAGTTCGGCGATATCGGCCTTGGCCGCGTCGAACTGCTTGAGGGCGATTTCGAGGTCGGTGCGCTCGACGCGGGCATTCAGATGGTCGGGCTGCACGCTGAGCGCCTGGCCCAGCGCCGCCAGCGCCGCGTCGTTCCTGCCCAGCTGGCGCAGCAGTGCCGCCTGGTAGCGCAGCACCGACAAGTCTTTCGGGTGGGCGCGCAGCGCCTGTTCGGCCAGCGCCAGGGCGGCGGCGCGATCGCCGGCCTGTTGCGCCAGGCGCGCCTGGCCCAGCAGGGCATCGGCCTGGCCGGGTTCGCCAGCCAGGGCTTGCGCATAGGCTTCGCGCGCCTTGGCGCCGTCGCCCAGGGCCAGCCAGGCATCGCCGCGCACGGCCAGCAGGGCCGGGCCGGCGCTGGCGGCATCGGCCTCGCTTTCGGCCAGCGCTTCCTTGGCCTTGTCCTGCGCCAGCAGGGCACGCAGCAGTTGCGGCAAGGCCCGGGCCCGCTCGACCTTGAGGCTGAGCGCCTTGCGCACTTCCTTTTCGGCCAGGGCCGCTTCGCTGTTGTCGTTGTAGACGCGCGCCAGCAGGAGCCGGATTTCGCCATCTTGCGGGCTCTTGTCGGCGGCGTTCTTGAGCTGGATCAGCGCTGCCCTGCTGTCGCCCTTTTGCAAGAACTGCTGGGCTTGCGCCACCAGGGTGGCGCTGGTTTCGGACTTGAGGCAGCCGGACAGGCCGGCAGCCAGCATCAGGCTGCCGAAGATGGCGAGGGCGCGCTGCGCCCCCCGGTTCTCGCGACGTGGCATGGAAACCCCTGCAGGTGATCAGGATATTGACAATACCACAATAATTGTCAATCGACTATCAAATCTCAATAGACTATTGGATGTTCTTCAGGCGCTGGATAATGCCGCGTTCTTCGCGCGGCGAATAGAACAGCGGGTAGAACGAGCGCGCCGACATGGCCATGTCGGCGCCCTGGCCGCCGTATTTCTCGATCTGCTGGCTGACGTAGTCCAGTTCCACCACCAGCAGGTAGGCCGGGGCGTCGACCCGCGGGTTGGTCTTCAGTTCCCCCAGGCGCTTGAAGCCGAGCATGGCTTCGTAGAAGCGGCGGTGGCGCGGGTTGATTTCAATGAAGATGTGGGTGCAGTGGTGCAGGTCGCGCGCATAAATCACCGACAGATGGAACAGCGAAGCCATCTGCGATTTGCTGCCGCCATTGTCGAACGCCAGCTTGGTGATTTCACAGACACGGGCACCCGGAATCATGCGCACCGAATCGACCTCTTCCTTGAAAATTTCATCGGCCATGATGCCGATTGGCGAGTCCAGCCCCAAGGTCAGGGTGCCCACCACTTCGCCCTTGTTGCTGGCGGTGAGCGTGATCCGGTTCGGATCGTCAGTCAGCTTGTGGGTCCCGGCATAGCCCCGCCAGGAGTACATTTTATTGATTAGCAGGCTGGCCTTGCTGCGGCCTTCAACCGTATCGATCATGCGAATACCAAATGATTTTTCGTCGGTGACCAGGTCTTCCATATTTTCCGGAAGCAAGTCCTCGAGCGTGGCGCGCGCATGGGAATCGGCTGGAGTCTTGCGGACAGGCTCGGCTTCCAGCACTGGGACAGCAGTTCCATTCATGGCTGTATCCTCCTTTGGCACTCGCAAGCCTTACGGCTGGCCACGGCCAATGAGCACGGCGAGCGGCGCGGACGCCGTGCTCAACGGCAAAATATAGTTGATTACACTTGCGGAGGCGCGCACGATTGATGCCGGGACGAAAATGTAGCGGATTGCAAGCGAGTTATGTAAAAATTACCAACTCCACACATGGTGGCATGCTAGCGCCCGCCACACAATACCCATGAAGTAAATGTTGTGAAAAAGACTCTATTGTTTTCAACTGCACAATAGACTGAGAGGAAGAGTGCCCGCATGCGGCCAAGCGCATGCGGGTTGCAGGGTGCAGAAGTTGTTACTTATTCAAATTGCTTTTGCAAGTCACGTGCTTCGTCGGTCTGGGCGAAGCGGGCGTCGGCCATGGCGGCCTGCAATTCCTTGCGCGCGCCAGCCTTGTCGCCCTTTTTCCACAGCGTGGCCGCATAGTGGCCGCGGATATCGGCAGCTTTCGGCGCCAGCTCACTGGCCTTCTTCAGGATCGCCAGGGCGCGGTCGAGCTGGTTCTGCTCGGCCAGGATCCAGCCCAGGGTATCCATGATGGTCGGGTTGTCGCCGGCCAGCTGCTGCGCCTTCTCGGCCGTGGCCAGGGCGCGCTTGTCCTTGTCCTGCTGGTAGGACCAGGCCAGGTTGTTCAGCGCCAGCACGTTCTCGGGCTGCTTGGCCAGCACGGTTTCCAGTTGGCCGATGGCAGCCTTGTATTGCTTGGCCGCGATGTTTTGCTCGGCTGCATACATGAGGCCGAACGGTTCGTCCGGATGCGTCTTGCGCCAGGCGGCCACCTGGGCATCGGCGTCGGCGGCGCGGTTGGCGGCGCGCAGGGCCGAGGTGAGCTTGAGCAGCAATTCCGGCCGCGCCGCCAAGGCGTACGCTTGCTGGTAAGGCGCCACGGCAAGCGCCGGCTTGCCGGCCCTCAGCTGCAGGTCGCCCTCCAGCAGGAAGCCGCTGGGCAGCTTGGGCTGGGATTTTTGCAGCTTGCGCGCGATGGCCAGGGCCTCGTCCGGCTTGCCCTGCAGCACGGCCAGGTCGGCCTGCATCATATGGCCCGGCACCGAATCCGGGTCCAGCCCGAGCGCCTTCTTCACGCTGGCCTGGGCGCCCGGCAAATCCTTTTTCTGCACCTGGACGCTGGCCAGGTACAGCTGGGCCTGCGCCGCCCTGGGCGCTGCGCCAGCCAGCTTGCTATAGGTTTCATAGGCGCCGTCCAGGTCGCCGGACATCTGCTGGGCACGGCCCATGACTTCCAGCGCCAGCGGCGCGGCCGGGTGCACCAGCAGCACCTTGCGCATATGCTCGGCGGCCTTGGCCCCCTGGCTGTTCAGCAGATAATGGGCGCCCAGGCGCACGGCCGGCACCAGCGCATCGGGATCGACCGTGGCGGCTTTTTCCAGCCACTGCGCCGCTTCGTCGCGCTTCCTGGCGCGCTCGGCCATCTGGGCCAGGGCGGTCATGGCAGCGACATTGTCCTTATCCTTGTCCAGCAGCTTCAGCATGTGCTGGCGCGCCGCCTCCGGCTTTTGCTCCATGAGCTCGAGCTGGGCCAGGGTGACCACCGCGGCATAGCTGGCCGGCGCCAGTTCCACCGCCTTGCTGAAGGCAGCGCGGGCGCCTGCCTTGTCCTGCTTGGCCAGCAGCACGTGGCCGCGCAGCACGTACAACTCCGGCTCCTTGCCGTGCGCGGCTTCCTGCTTGGCCAGCACGGCCAGGGCCTGGTCGTAGTTGCCCATGGCAAGCTGGGTGCGCGCCAGCGCCGTGGCGGCCGGCAGGGAGCCGGGCTCCAGCTCGAGCGCCTTGTTCAGCATGGCGATGCCCTTGTCGCGCTCGCCCAGCGCCACGCGGGCGCCGCCCAGCGCGATGTAGCTGGCGGCGCGTTTCGGGTTCAGCTCGACGGCCTGTTCCAGCAGGGAGACCGCCTTGGCCGGTTCGCGCTGCAGCAGGTGGGCCTGGGCCGCCAGTTCCAGCAGGCTGACATCGCTGACCGGGCCCTTCAGGGCCGGCTCCAGCACTTTCTGGGCTTCGGCCGGGTTGCTGCCGCGCAGCAGGGTCGCCGCCAGCAGCTTGCGGGCGAAGGCATTGCCCGGGTCCATTTCCGTATAGGTGCGCAGCTTGGCTTCGCCCTGCTTCAGGTTGCCCAGCTGGAAATCCACCGCGCCCGAGAGCAGCAGGCTGGGCGGATGGTTCGGCGCGCTCTTGGCCAGCGCCTGCAGGTTGTCGCGCGCCGCCTTGTAATTGCCGCGCGAATAGTCGAGCAGGGCCTGGGTGTACAAGGTGCTCAGGCTGCGCGGCGCCGTCTTCTTGGCCGCGTTGATGGCAGCCTGGGCGGAATCGAACTTGCCGGCCACGATGTCGAGATAAGCCTGTTCCAGGTTGGCGCCGCTATTGGTCGGGTCCAGCTTGATCACTTCGGCAAACGCGGCGCGCGCTTCTTCCGGCTTGGACTGGGCCCGCAGCAACTCGCCCTTGAAGGTCAGCGCATTGATGTTGGCGCCATCCTTGGCAATGGCCTGCTCGGTCAGCGCACGCGCGCCCTCCAGGTCGTTGCCGATGGCCGCCAGGCGCGCCATGCCGGTCAGCGCGTCGGCACTATTGGGCTCGGCTTCCAGGGCCGACTGGAATTGCTTTTTCGCCTCGTCGAGCTTGCGCAGGCCGATCAGGGCTTCGCCGCGCAAGGCCAGCAGGGCCGGGCTTTGCTGGAACTTTTCCGTTTCATCGAGCATCTTCTGCAAGTCGCCCAGGCGCAGCAGCGCCTCGGCCAGCAGCAGTTCGCTCTCGGCCGGCTGGTATTTCAGTTCGAGGGCGCGGCGCGCTTCCTTTTCCGCCGAGGCCGGGTCGCCCATCTGCAGCGACAGCTTGCCGAGCTGGTAGCGCGCCTCGCCGTTATTGGGGTCCTTGGCCAGCGCATTCTTGAGCTGGATCTGGGCGCCCTTGCGGTCGCCTTTCTGCTGCAGCTGCCTGGCGTCGGCCAGCAGACTTTCCGGGGTGTCCGATTTGCAGCCGGCCAGCAATGCGCTGGCGGCCAGGGTGGCGGCGACGGCCAGCCGGGTTACGCGATGTGCCATGTTCTCCCTCAGTTTGGTAATCTCGTTATGATGCGTTGCGGTGGGCACGGAACCATTGCTCCAGCATCATCAGCACCCAGACCATGGTGCCATGGTAGCCGGCATGCTCTTTCAGGTGGGTGCCGACCAGCTGTTCGATGAAGTCGCCGCGCACCACCTTGCGCGCCTTGAGGTCGCTCAGGCTGTCCGCGGCCAGCTGCTGCAAGGCCTGGTGCTGCTGCAGCCAGACGCCGAACGGCAGGCCGAAACCGTGCTTCTGCTTGGTGATGATGGCATCAGGCAAGAAACCGCGCAATGCTTCCTTGAAGAACCAGCGCAACTGGGTGCCGTTCAGCTTCTGCTGCGGGGTCAGGCCGGCCGAAAAAGCCACAACCGCGTCGTGCAGGAAGGGGAAGGCCGCTTCCACGCCGGCCAGCTCGCAAGCCTTCATCACTTTCGGCAAGTCGTTGTCGGCCAGGGTGATCTGCAAGTCCAGCGCCAGCATGCGGTTGATCAGGGAGCGCGCTTCGCTGCGGCCATAGTTGCGTTCCAGGGTGGCAATCGGGTTGCCGATGTCGGCGGCGGCTAGGAAGTCGTCGGTGAACACTTGCTGCGGGCCATAGCGGCCCAGCAGGTTATACGTTTCCAGGCGCGCCGGCATGCCGACCGAGGCTTGCTCGATATAGCTGCGCGCCTTGCGCAGCAGGCGCACCCGCTCGCCGCCGGGGAAGTTGAACACGGCCGGTTCCAGCAGGGCCTTGCGCACCAGGCGCGGCACCCGCTCGTACAGCTCGAACACATGCTGCTTGGCATAGCGCTCGTTGCCGCCGAACAGTTCGTCGCCGCCATCGCCGCCGAACATGCGCTGCACGCCGTCGGCCTTGGCCATGCGCGCGCAGTAGAAAGCCGGCACCGCCGAGGCGTTGCCGAAGGGCTGGTCGAACACGGCCGCCACCTGCGGGATGGCGTTCGCCACGTCGTCCGGCGTCACATAGTATTCATGGTGCCGGGTGCCGAAATGACGCGAGGCGATGCGCGCGTATTCCATCTCGTCGTAGCCCTGGGCTTCGAAACCGATTGAGTAGGTATCGGCCGCCACGCCACCCACCTGGGTCAGCAAGCCGGCGATGGTCGAGCTGTCGGTGCCGCCCGACAGGAAGGCGCCGACCTTGCGGTCGCCCACCGCGTCCTTGACGCTGTGGCGCAGCACTGCCAGGAATTCCTCCTGCAGCTCACCGAACGTGCGCTTGCCCTCTTCCTCGAATTGCATGCGCCAGTAGGTGTGCTCTTCGACGCGGCCCTGCCGGTAATGCAGGTAGCGGCCGGGCAGCAAACGCTGCTGGCCCTGGTAGACGGTGCCGGGCGAAGGCACCATGTGGAAATACACGTAGTTGTACAAGCCCTGGTGGTCGAGCACGCCGGGCGTCAGCGGGTGGCGCACCAGCGCATCGGCCGAGCTGGCGAAGACCAGGGTTTCGCCGGCCAGTTGCCAGCTCAGCGGCTGGATGCCCATGCGGTCGGTGGCCAGCAAGGCTTCGCCGCTGCGTTCATCGAGGATGGCCAGGGTGAAGCAGCCATGCAGCTGGGCGCAGGTGCGCTGCGCGCCCTGCGCCCACAGCGTGGCGACAGTGGCAGCCACGCCCTGGCCGGCAGCCTGGGCCGCCAGCCCCGGGTCGACCAGGCGCGGCTGGCCCCACAGGGCCACCAGCAGGCCGTCGCGCTGGAACACGTCGGCGCTGCCGTCCAGCGCGGCCACGGCCACGCCGCTGCGCAGGCCGGACCGGGCATGCAGCGTGCCCTGGTCGAAGCGCAGCAGCGGCGCCGCCATCTGCTGCAGCAATTCCGGCGCAGCGGCCAGCCCTATCCATCCACAGATCCCGCTCATACGCTTCCCTTCCGCTTACACGAAGACTTCGACCGCCGCCGGGTGGCTCAGGAAAGCCGCCGGGCTGGCCGTGGCGCCATAGGCGCCCGATTGCAATACCACCACCAGGTCGCCTGCCTGCGCCTGGCCCAGTTCCATCTGGTCGGCCAGCAAGTCAAGCGGGGTGCACAGCGGGCCGACCACCGAGGCCAGCTCGCGCGGCCCGCCGGCCACCCTGTTGCCGATCAGCACCGGATAATTCTTGCGGATCACCTGGCCGAAATTGCCGGAGGCCGACAGGTGGTGGTGCAGGCCGCCATCGGTCACCAGGAAGACCTGGCCGCGCGATTCCTTGCGGTCGACCACGCGGCAGACATAGGCGCCGGCTTCGCCCACCAGGTAACGGCCCAGCTCGATCACCACTTCGGCGCCCTGCAGGCGCGGCCGCACTTGATCCATGATGCGCGCCAGGTTCCGGCCCACCGCTGGCAGGTCGAGCCGCTCTTCGCCCGGGAAATAGGGAATGCCGAAGCCGCCGCCGATGTTCAGGATGCGCGGCGCGCGCGGCGCCGCCTCGGCCAGGCGCAGCGCCAGCGCAAAGGTCTTTTCATGCGCCTCCTGCAGCGCGGCCGCCTTCAGGTTCTGCGAGCCGCTGAAGATGTGGAAGCCATGGAAATCCAGGCCCAGCGCGCCGATCCGCGCCAGCATGGCCGGCACGCGCTCGGCGTCGACCCCGAACTGCTTGGGGCCGCCGCCCATCTTCATACCGGACGATTTCAGCTCGAAGTCCGGGTTCACCCGCACGTTCACTTTCGGCACGATGCCCAGGCGCTGGCCGAGCACGGCGGCGCGCTCCATCTCGCCCTCCGATTCCAGGTTCAGCACGATGCCGGCGGCAATGGCGCAGGACAGCTCGGCCTCGCCCTTGCCCGGGCCGGCAAAGCTGATCTTGGCCGGCGCCATCACGGTGTCGAGCGCCACCCGCAGCTCGCCGCCGGAAGCGACGTCGATGCCGTCGACCAGGGTGGCCATGTGCTGCACCACGGCCGGCATCGGGTTGGCCTTCATGGCGTAATGCAGCTGCACGTCGTGCGGCAGGGCCGCGCGCAGTTCGGCCACGCGCTGCGTCATGGCGGCGCGCGAATAGGCGTAGAACGGGGTCTGGCCGACGCGGGCCGCCAGGCGCGGCAGCGGGATGCCGCCGATCAGCAGGCAATCATTGTCGACGGCGAACTGCAGCAGCGGGGCGTGCTGCGGGCGCACCCGCGGGGTGTCCATGCTCATGCGCCCTCCGCGAAGATATGCTCGTACTGGGTCGACAGCAGCTTGCGGTCGATCTTGCCGTTCGGATTGCGCGGTAGCGGCGTAGCCGACACCACCACCTTCTGCGGATGCATATAGGCCGGCAGGTGCGGCTTGATGGCGGCCAGCAGCTCGGCCTCGGTGAAGCTCTCGCCGGCGCGCGGGTAGGCCAGCAGCACGATGGCCTGGCCCAGGCCCGGGTGCTTGACGCCCAGCGCCGCCGCCTCGCCGACCTTGTCGCGCGCATACACCACCTCTTCCACCTCGGTCGGGCTGACGCGGTAACCGGAAGTCTTGATCATTTCATCGTTGCGGCTGATGAAATACAGGAAGCCTTCTTCGTCGCGGCGCACGATGTCGCCCGACCACACCGCCATCTCCACCAGCGGCAAGCCGTATTGCGACGAGGCGTAGGGCTTGAAGCGCTCGGCCGTCTTGGCCGGGTCGTTCCAGTAGCCCAGCGACACCAGGGCGCCGCGGTGCACCAGTTCGCCCGGCTCATTGGGCGCGCATTCGCTGCCGTCCGGGCGCAGCACCATCACTTCCGCGTTCGGGATGGCCTTGCCCATCGAGTCGGGGCGGCGCGCCAGTTCGGACGGCGGCAGGTAGGTCGAGCGGAAGGCCTCGGTCAGGCCATACATCAGGAAAGGCTGGGCATTGGGCAGGGCGGCGCGCAGGGCGTCGAGGGTGGCGCGCTGCATGGCGCCGCCGGAATTGGTCAGGTAGCGCAGCGTGCAGTCGGCCGGCCAGGCCAGCGGCGCCAGCTGGATCCACAGCGGCGGCACGGCGGCCAGGCCGGTGATTTTCTCCGCCACCACGGCGTTCAGCACATCCTTGGCGAACAGGTGGTTGATCAGCACCGCCGTGGCGCCGACGCGGAAGGCCGTGGTCAGCTGCGACAGGCCGTAGTCGAAGGACAGCGGCAGCACGGCCAGCAGGCGGTCGGCCGGCGTGTTCTCCAGGTAGGTGGAGACGCTGACGGCGCCGGCCACCATATTACGGTGCGACAGCACCACGCCTTTCGGGCGGCCGGTGCTGCCCGAGGTGTACAGGATGGCGGCCATGTCGGTGTCGATGCAGCGGTGGGCGGCGGCCGGCGGCGCGTCCTGCATGGCAGCGGCCCAGGGCAGCACGTGCAGTTGCGGGAAGCTGGGCAGCTCTTGCGCCTTGCCGGTCACGATCACCGTATGCAGGTCGGGGCAGGAGGGCAGGATGTCGGCCAGCAGGCGCAGGCGGTCGGCCGAGGTGACCAGCACCCGCACATTGCAGTCGCCCAGGATGTAGCCGACCTGCTCCGGCTTGAGCAGGGGATTGACCGGCACGAAGACGCCGCCGGCGCGGGCCGCGCCAAACATGGCGGCCACGTTCTCGATAGTCTTTTCCAGGTAGACGGCGACCCGTTCGCTGCGCTGCAGGCCGCGCGCCAGCAGGCCATCGGCAGCGCCCTGCACGGCGGCTGCCAGGGCGGCATAGTCGAGGCGGCGCTCACCGTAGACCAGGGCTTCGGCCTGGGGTGTGCGTTGCGCCGAAGCAAAAATAAATTGATGGATCAGGTCGCTCATATTACTTCGTCAATAGGGATTGCATTAATTATATTGCAAAAATATAGGATCCTTGCCGTACATCACCCTGCAAACGGCGGCAGGTGCAGGATTGTTGCAACAATCCTCGCACAAGCAAGAGTATTGCATTTAATATATGGTTTTCTGTGCAAAATCAAACTGCGTTGTGAAAAATCCTGTTAGCTCGTCGTCGCCGCAAAAGCCGGCAATCGCCCTGGTGGTCGGCCTGTGCAGCCACGGCTTGTCCGTGGTGCGCGGCCTGCACGAGGCGGGAGTGGAAGTGTACGCGCTGGAGAAGGATGCGTGGCGGCCGGGCGTACGCAGCAATGCCATCGAGCACACATTCCTGTGCAGCGAAGCCGAGATGAGCGACCTGGTGCCAACCCTGGCCAGCCTGCGCGCGCGCCTGCCGCAAGACCGCCAGGTGGTGCTCTTTCCCAGCAACGATACCCATGTGCGCCAGATGGGCGAGGGCCTGGAACAGTTGCGTCCGCACTATCTGCTGAGCTGGGCCGCTTGCGCGCAGCATGTGCTGCGGCTGCAGCGCAAGAACGAACTGGAGCAGGCGGCCCGCAGCCAGGGCTTGAACTATCCGCGCTCGGCCACCCTGCTCAGCGTCGAGGAGGCCGAGGCCGCGGTGGCCGGCTTCCGCTACCCTGTGATCCTGAAACCGGCGCGCCCGCTGTCCTCGTTCAAGACGGCGCTGGCGCAGGCCCTGCCCGAACTGCTTGCCCTGCTGCAGCAATACCAGGGCGACTTGCCGATCCTGGCCCAGGAGTACATTGCCGGCGACGACCAGAGCCTGTATTTCGGCGCCCTCGTGCTCGACCGCGGCGCAGTGGTGCAGGAAATGGTCGGCCGCAAGATCGCCTCCTTCCCGCCGGCGCGCGGCCAGACCACGGTGGCGGAAAGCGTCGACGAGCCGCAAGTGCTGGCCCTGACGCGCCAGTTCTTCGCCGGCCTCGACATGTCGGGCCCGGTCTCGCTTGAACTCAAGCGCGCTCCGGACGGCAGCTTCTGGGTCATCGAGCCGACGGTCGGGCGCACCGACTTCTGGCTCGAGCTGTGCGTGGCGGCCGGCTTCAACCAGGTCTACCAGGAATTCCAGCTTGCCCTCGGCCAGCGTGCCCGGCCGGGCACGCTGCGCGGCCCGGTCACCTGGTTTGACGCCGAGAACGACACCCTGTCCTACTGGCGCGCCGTGCGCGCCCAGCGCACGCTGCGGCCCTACGGCGGCAAGCGGCCGGCCTTCACCTACTGGCGCGCCAGCGACCCGCGGCCCTTCCTGCAGGCCTGCCGGGTCGGCCTGGCATGGCGCCTGCGGGCACGCCTGCAGCGCCTGCAAGGCAAGGCGCGCGAACAGCGCGGCAACGCCCTGCGCGTGCGTGAGCTGCCGATGGACCAGCCCTTGCCGCCCGAGCTGGCCGGATGGCTGCGCGCGCACCAGCCAGACCCGCTGTTCTGCACCCTGGACTGGTATGAAGCGCTGGTGAAATTCGAGCGCGAAGTCCACCCGGACAGCGGCCGCCGCTTCAGCTGGGTGTTTGCCTGGCGCGGCGAGCAGCCCTGCCTGGCGGTGCCGGTGGAACGGCTGCCGGGCCTGCTGCGCAGCATGGAAGTTCGCCTGCTGAGCAATTTCTACTCGCCCTGCGTCGGCCTGTTCATCGACCGCGCGCTGCTGTCGCCGCAGCAGAGCTGGCAATTGCTGCTGCAGGCGCTGGACCAGCTCGACAAGGGCTGGCTCAAGCTGAGCGCGGCGCCGGCCAGCCTGCAGCAGGCCGACCAGGCCAGCGAAGGCCTGGCCGCCCAGGGCCATGCCGTGCAGCGCGTGCCGCTGTCGGCCAATTATTCGGCCTATGCGCCCGACCTGGACAGCTACTGG
This sequence comes from Pseudoduganella sp. R-34, assembly GCF_049904655.1. NCBI lineage: Bacteria > Pseudomonadati > Pseudomonadota > Betaproteobacteria > Burkholderiales > Oxalobacteraceae > Pseudoduganella > Pseudoduganella sp. R-34. The sequence continues at coordinate 534,582 of NZ_CP184572.1, read as the reverse complement.
GCCAAGCGCCCCTCGCAACTGCTGAACACCCTCAAGCGCAAGGGCAAGGCGCTGGCCCGCGAAGCGCACCGCTTCGAAGTGGTGACCGCGCCCACCGCGCAACAGGTGGAACATTACTGGTCGACCTACAGCCATAGCTGGAAGGGGCGCGAGCCGTCGCGCTCCTTCATTGACTGGCTGATGCACTGGAGCGCCGCGCGCGGCTACCTGCGCCTGGGCCTGCTGTACCTGGACCAGCAGGTGGTGGCCAGCCAGCTGTGGCTGGTCAACGAGGGCGTGGCCCATATCTTCAAGCTGGCCCAGGATTGCAACGCCGACCGCTTCTCGCCCGGCAGCCTGCTGACCGGGCACCTGATCGAATACGTCTACCGGCACGACCAGGTCGAGCGCATCGATTTCATGCTGGGCGCCGATCCCTACAAGGGCCTCTGGATGGAGCAGGAAAATCCCTGCTTTACGCTGGAAGTGCTGAACCGGCGCCATGTGCTGGCGCCCGCGCTGCGCCTGTACCTTGCCGTGCGCGGCCTGTTGCGCCAGCGCCGCGCCGGCCACGGCAGCGGACTGGCCGTGGCGCCGGGCTGAGCGGGCCACCTGCCAAGGGCAGGGCGGCGCTGTTCCATAATCGATAACAATGATGCACAATATGCAAGTGGCGACAGATGGCCGCCGGCTGCCCGGACCATGTACCATGTCACTTTTATTGCTGCTACGGAGTAACGCATGTATTTGGAAGAAGTAAAGACCATCCTGACCGATGTGCTGGCCCTCGGTCCCGCCGGACGCAGCCTGACCGAACACTCGGCCCTGCTGGGCAGCCTGCCCGAGCTCGATTCGATGGCCGTGGTACAACTGATCGGCGCCCTGGAAGAACAGTTCGGCTTCAGCATCGACGATGATGAAATCGACGCGGCCACCTTTGCCACCCTGGGCAGCCTGGCCGCCTTCGTGCAGCACAAGCTGACGGCGTAATGGCGGCGCCGGTACAGCCCCTGTTCCTCGGCCAGGGCGGCGCGGCCCGCTTCGGGCTGTACCATGCTCCGCAAGCCCCCTGCCGCGGCGCCTGGCTGTACCTGCCGCCGCTGGGCGAAGAAATGAACAAGGCGCGCCGCATGGCGGCGCTGCAGGCGGCTGCCCTGGCGCGCCAGGGGTATGCCGTGCTGCAGCTCGACCTGCACGGTTGCGGCGACAGCGCCGGCGATTTCGGCGACGCCAGCTGGGACAGCTGGCTGGCCGATGTCGCTGCCGGCTTGCAATGGCTGGCGGCCACCCTGGGGCCGGTGCTGGCGCAGCCGCCCGGCCTGTGGGGCCTGCGCCTGGGCGCCCTGCTGGCGCTCGACCATGCCAGCCGCGCCGCCGTCCCGCCTTCGGCGCTGCTGCTGTGGCAACCGGTGCTGCAGGGCAGCGCCCACCTGACGCAGTTCCTGCGCCTGAAAGTCGCCGCCCGGATGCTGGGCGAGCAGGCTGGCGAAGGCGGCACGGCCGCCTTGCGCGCCGCCCTGGCGCGCGGCGAAGCGCTGGAAATTGCCGGCTATACGCTGGCGCCGGCGCTGGCCCTGGGCTTCGACGGCCTGGATGCCAGCCGCCTGCCGCCGCCCTGCCCGGTGCACTGGTGCGAAGTGGTCGCGGACGCGGGCCGCCCGCTGCCGCCGGCGGCGGCACGCGTGCTGAAGGCCTGGCAGGAGGCCGGCGTCGTTGCCGCCACCCGCCTGGCACCCGGCCCCCAGTTCTGGGCTACCCAGGAGATCGCCGAAGCGCCGGACCTGCTGGCTGCCACCTGCGCGCTGCTGGACGAGGCTTGCCATGCGTGACGACCAGGCCCTCAGCTTTGCCTGCGGCGGCGACACCCTGGTCGGCATCCTCAGCCCGGCGCCGGGCCCGGCCACGCGCGGCGTGCTGGTGATTGTCGGCGGGCCGCAGTACCGCGCCGGCAGCCACCGCCAGTTCACCCTGCTGGCGCGCCAGCTGGCCGCGCGCGGCATCCCGGTCTTGCGCTTCGATTACCGCGGCATGGGCGACAGCGACGGCGCCGCGCGCGGCTTCGAGCAGGTCGATGCCGATGTCGCGGCCGCCATCGACGCCTTCCAGGCTGCCGTGCCCGGCCTGCGCGAAGTGGTGCTGTGGGGCTTGTGCGACGGCGCCGCTGCCGCCCTGTTCTACGGCCATCGCGACGCGCGCGTGCGCGGCCTGGTGCTGCTCAATCCCTGGGCCCGCACGGCCGCCGGCCTGGCGCGCAGCACCCTCAAGCATTATTACTGGCAGCGCCTGCGCGATCCGGCCTTGTGGCGCAAGGTGGCCAGCGGCCGCTTTGCCGCCGGAGCCGCCTTGCGCTCCCTGCTCGGGATGCTGGGCGCGGCACGCCAGCCGGCGCCGGCCGCCGCCCCCGCGCAGGCGGCGCCGGCCATCCCGCGCGACGGCAGCGCGCCGCCGCTCAGTGCCGACTTGCCGGCGCGCCTGCTGGAGGCCATGCAGCGCTTCCGCGGCCGCGTCCTGTTCATTTTCAGTGGCGCCGACCTGACGGCGCAGGAGTTCCTCGACATGACCAAGGCTTCGCGCCGCTGGCAGCAATTGCTGGCGGGCCCCGCCGTGCAGCAGCATACGCTGGCCGGCGCCGACCACACCTTCTCCACCCGCGCCTGGCGCGACCAGGTGGCCGACTGGACTGCGCAATGGGTGCAGGCGTGGTAAAGCGCGTGCTGATGGTGGCGTTCCACTTCCCGCCGCTGCGCGGCAGCAGCGGCATCCAGCGCACGCTCAAGTTCGCCCAATACCTGCCGGCCCTGGGCTGGCAGCCGCTGGTGCTGTCGGCGCACCCGCGCACCTACGTCAACCAGGGCCCGGACCAGCTGGCGGAAATCCCGCCGCAAGTGGTGGTCAAACGCGCCTTCGCCCTCGATTCCGGGCGCCACCTGGCCTGGCGCGGCCGCTACCTGGGCTTTACGGCCTGGCCCGACCGCTTTGTCGGCTGGTGCCTGGGCGCCATTCCGGCCGGGCTGTCGCTGGTGCGGCAATACCGTCCGCAAGTGCTGTGGAGTACCCACCCGATCGCCAGCGCCATCCTGATCGGCCTGGTGCTCCACAAGCTGACCCGCCTGCCGTGGGTGGTCGATTTCCGCGACCCGATGACCGACACCAACTACCCGCGCGACGCACGCGTGCGCGCCATCTGGCGCTGGATCGAACGCAAGGCGGTGCACAACGCGGCGCTGGTGGTCTGCAATACACCGAGCGCGGTGGTGACCTATACCACGCGCTATCCGGAACTGCCGCGCAGCCGCTTCACCATGCTGGAGAACGGCTACGACGAGGAAAACTTCCGCAGCGCCGGCGCCCAGGCTGCCGGCCACGCGCGCCCGGCCGGCCAGCCCTTCACCCTGGTGCACAGCGGCATCATCTACCCCTCGGAACGCGACCCGGTGCCGCTGGTGCGCGCCCTGTCCGAACTGAAGGCGGCCGGCGCCATCGATGCCAGCCAGCTGCACATCGTGCTGCGCGCCACCGCCCACGACGACTACGTCAGCGCCCTGCTGGCCGAGCACGGGATCAGCGACCTGGTCAGCCTGGCGCCGCACGTGCCCTACCAGGCGGCGCTGGCGGAAATGCTGGCGGCCGACGGCTTGCTGGTGCTGCAGGCCAGCAATTGCAACCACCAGATCCCGGCCAAGCTGTATGAATACCTGCGCGCCGGCCGTCCGATCCTGGCCCTGACCGATGCCGTCGGCGATACCGCCGCCACCTTGCGCGCGGCCGGGGTCGATACCATCGCCCCGCTGGACGACAGCGAAGGCATCAAGCGCGGCCTGCTACACTTCCTGCAGCTGGCACGCGCCGGCCAGGCGCCCCTGCCGGCGCCGGCCGCCGTGGCCGCGGCATCGCGCCAGGCGCGCACCGTTGAACTGGCACGCATGCTCGACAGCGTGCTGCCCCAATCGCAGGCCCTGCCGGCCCCGGCCGGCTCCACGGAGGAAGTATGAAAACCCGTTTCCTGGCGCTGGCCGCCATCCTGTACGCCATTGCCGTACCCGGCAGCGCCCGCATGGTCTGCGGCGAAGCCACCAATGGCCAGCACGACTTCCGCACCGTGCCGGATTACTTTATCAAGCTGGTGCATGCGCGCCACTTTACCGACGATATCGAGCAGGGCATCCGCGGCGAATCGAGCGTGCTCGGCGCCGACCTCGAATACACGCTGCTGCACATCCCCAACCATCCGCGGGCGCTGAACACCGCCTTGCGCCTGGCGCCGCGCAACCGCAGCGGCATCATCGAGGGCGCCAAGCTGCCGATCGAATGCTATTTCGAGCGTGCGGTACGCTTCTTCCCCGACGACAGCAACGCCTGGCTGATGTATGCGCGCTTTGCCTATGCCAAGGAGCGCCAGGGCCAGGCGATGGAAATGCTGCAAAAGGCACTCGAGCTGTCGCCGGAAGACCCGGCCATCAACTACAACATCGGCCTGATCTATGCCAAGCAGAAGAAGTTCGAGCAGGCCCTGCCTTATGCCCAGAAGGCTTACGCCCTGCAGTTCCCGCTGCCGGCACTGAAGCAGACCCTGGTCAAGGCCGGCAAATGGGTGGAACCGCCGCCAGCGCCGCCCGAAGAAAAGGCCGAGGTAGCGCCTGAAGGGGAAAGCAAGCCGGAAGCCAAGGGCGAGGACAAGGCCGGCAACAGCGCCGGCGAACCCGCCGGCGCCGCCGCCGCCCCGGCCTCGGCAGCCACTGCGCCAGCGCCCGTCAAGCCATGATGCGGCTGCTGGCGCGGCGCGGCGCGGCGTTCGCCGCCCTGCTGCTGCTGATGGCAGCTGCCAGCGTGTATCCGGCGCCGCGCCTGCCGCTGGCCATGCTGCTCAGCGGCTACATGGCGCTGCTGCTGTGGCGTCCGCAAGCCTGGCTGCTGGCCGTGCCGGCCCTGCTGCCAGTGCTGGACTTTGCCCCCTGGACCGGCTGGTTCTTCCTGGAAGAACTGGACTTGCTGCTGCTGGCCACCTGCGCCGCCGGCTATTGGGCCGTGGGGCGCGCGCCCGCGCCCACCAAGCTGCCCGCCCTGGCGCGCTTCGCGCTGGGCCTGTTCGCGCTGTGCTACCTGGTGGCGGCCTGGCGCGGCGTGATGCCGCTGGCGCCGCTCGATGCCAATGCCTTCGCCAACTACACCAGTCCCTATAATGGCTTGCGGGTGCTGAAAGGCGTGCTGTGGCCGCTGCTCTTGCTGCCGCTGCTGCGCGCAACCGCCGGCGAGCAGGGCAGCAACCTGCAGCGCCTGCTGGTGCCCGGCATGATCCTGGGCCTGGTGGCCTGCAGCCTGGCCGTGGTCTGGGAGCGCATGGCCTTCCCCGGCCTGTTCAATTTTTCCAGCGACTACCGCCCCACGGCGCCGTTTTCCGCCATGCATACCGGCGGCGCGGCGCTCGATGCCTACCTGGCGATGGCCTTCCCCTTCGTCACGCTCTGGCTGGTCAACCACCCGCCGCCGCGCCGCCTGGCGCTGGGGCTGGCGGCGCTGGGCCTGGGGCTGTTTGCCGGGCTGACCACCTTCTCGCGCGATATTTACTTGGCGTATGCCGCGGCCGGCGCCGTCATCGTGGGGCTGGGTGCGGCCCATCATTTGCGCGGCGGCACCCTGTCCCTGCGCAACATGGCAGCCGCCTTGATGCTGCTGGTGCTCAGCTATTGGGTACTGGGCCAGGTGTTTGCCCACGGCGGCTACCGCGGCCTGGGCGCTGCGCTGGGCTTGCTGGCCACCGCCCTGCTGCTGGGCGGCGCCGCGCCGCGCCTGCCCCAGCCGCCGGCGGCAGCCGGCCTGGGCCTGGTGCTGCTCTTGCTGGTGGGGTTGATCGGCATGCTTGGCTCGGCCAGTCCGCTGGCCAAGGGGCCCTACCTGGCGTACGCCATCGCCCTGCTGTGCGCCGGCGGCGGGGCGGCCCTGCTGGCCGCCGGGCCGGCGCCGCAACGCCCCTGGGGCGTGCTGCTGCTGGCTGCCGCCCTGCCGGCGCAGGCGCTGGCGGCCGCCCTGGTGGCGCGCCATTACGGCGGCAACGAAGCCCTGCCCGGCATCGCCCCGGCCATCGTGCTGGCCCTGGCCATGGGCGCCGGCCGCCTGCTGCCGCAACGGCCGTGGACGCTCAACCGCGGCACCCTGACCGTGGGCTTCTTCAGCGCCATCGTGTTTGCGGCCCTGATACCGATTTCCAGCAGCTATTACACCGGCAGCCGCTTTGCCACCGTGGGCAACGACCTGGGCGTGCGCGTGGCGCACTGGAGCGATGCGCTGGGCATGATGGACGACACGGCCATGACGACCGCGTTCGGCCAGGGCCTGGGCCGCTTCCCGACCGCCTACATGTGGCACAACACGCAAGGCGAAGTGCCGGGCACGTTCAGCTATGCCGAAGAAGCGGGCAACCGCTTCCTGCTGCTGGGCGCAGCCCAATATGCGCGCGGCTGGGGCGAGGTGCTGCGCATGCTGCAGCACGTCGATGTCCAGCCGGGCCAGCATTACCGCCTGCGGCTGGACATCCGGCGCAAGAGTGCCGACGCGCTGCCGGTGGCGATGGTGTGCCAGCGCTGGCTGATCTATCCGCAGGATTGCAGCGTGGTGAAATTCCAGGCCATGCCCCTGGTCGATGGCTGGCAAAGCGTGGAAGGCGAACTGCCGGTGCGCGGCGCACGCAGCAGCTGGGGCGCGCCGCTGGTGCTCGAGCTGTACAACCATTCGCACAAGGCGCCGCTGGAAGTCGACAATGTGAGCCTGGTGGAAGCTGGCACCGACCGCGAACTGATCCGTAATGGCAGCTTCAGCGGCGGCAACGATTTCTGGTTCTTCAGCAGCGACCGCAACCACATGCCCTGGCACGTGAAGAATTTCGCGGTCAACCAGCTGTTCGAGCTGGGCTGGGTGGGCGCGCTGGCCACCGCCTTCCTCTTGCTGGCACTGGGCGGACGGATGATGGCGCGCGGCCTGGCCGGCGACAGCTATGCCGCGGTCAGCCTGGCCGCGCTGACCGGCTGCATGATGGTGGGGCTGTTCGATTCCATCACCGACGTGCCGCGCCTGACCATCGTGTTCCTGCTGGTGGCCCTGGCGGGCAGCCTGAAGCCGGCGCGCAAGCGCATCAAGGTGCGCCGCCAGCGCGCCGAAGCCGAAGACGAGGGCGCCGACGCCGTCCCTGGCTGAGTAGCGGGGCGCGCCCGCTCAGGAGGAGGCCTTGATGGCGTGGCGCTCCAGCAAGTCGTACAGGGTCGGGCGCGACACGCCCAGCAGTTCGGAAGCCTTGACGATATTGCCTTCGACGCGGGCCAGCGCGCGCACGATGGCGCGGTATTCGGCTTCGTCGCGCACCTGGCGCAGGTTGAACGGCTCTTCCTCCACCGGCGCGCCCGACAGGCCGAGGTCGTCGGCCGTGATGGCCGGGCCGTCGGCCATGATGATGGCGCGCTTGATGCAGTTTTCCATTTCGCGCACATTGCCCGGCCAGTCATGGTGGGCAATCTGGGCCAGGGCGTCGGGGGAAAAGTGCAGGTTGCCGCGCCCTTCCTGGGCGCAGAAGCGGTTCTTGAAGTGCTGCGCCAGCAGCACCGAGTCGCCGTCGCGCTCGCGCAGCGGCGGGATGGTCAGCACGATTTCCGACAGGCGGTAGTACAGGTCTTCGCGGAAGCGGCCGGCCTTGACTAGCTCTTTCAGGTTCTGGTGGGTGGCGCAGACAATGCGCACGTCGACCGGGATTTCCTCGTGGCCGCCGACGCGCTCGATCACGCGCTCCTGCAGGAAGCGCAGCAGCTTGGCTTGCAGCGGCATCGGCAGGTCGCCCACTTCGTCCAGGAAGAAGGTGCCGCCGTTGGCCGCTTCCACCTTGCCCTTGGTCTGCTTCACGGCGCCGGTGAAGGCGCCCTTCTCGTAGCCGAACAGCTCGGATTCCAGCAGGGTCTCCGGAATCGCCGCGCAGTTGATGGCCATGAAGCGTTCCTTGGCGCGCGGGCTGCCCTGGTGCAGGGCGCGCGCGATGACTTCCTTGCCGGTGCCCGATTCGCCCAGCACCATGGTGGTGGCCGAGCTGGGCGCCACTTTTTCCACCTGGCGGCACACCTTCAGCATGCCGGGGTCGCGCGAGATGATGCCGGCCAGCGGGGTGTCGGCGCCGCCTTGCTGCATGCGGCGGTTTTCCTGCTGCAGGCCGTGCAGGAAGAAGGCGCGCCGAATCACCAGCGCCAGCAGTTCCGGTTCGCAGGGCTTCTGGTGGAAGTCGTAGGCACCCATGGCAATCGCCTGCACCGCGTGCGCGCGGTCCTGGTTGCCGGTCAGGACGATGACCTTGGTGTCCGGCGCCAGCGCCAGGATCTGCTGCAGCGTGGCCAGGCCCTCGGTGGCGCCGTCCGGGTCGGGCGGCAGGCCGAGGTCCATGGTGCACACGGCCGGCTCGTGGCGGCGCAACTGGGCCAGCGCCGCTTCGCGGTCGCCCGCCACGACCACGTCGTAGTCGTCGAAACTCCACTTGAGCTGCTTTTGCAGGCCGGGATCGTCTTCGATAATCAACAGCTTGGGTTTGCTCTGGCTCACAACAGGTCCTTGCGCCTTCAGGCGGCTTGTTCAATGGTTTGCTGGCGGTACAGCGGCAGGCTGACCGTGAATGTGGTGCCTTGTTCCGGCGTGCTGCGCACCTGCAGCGTTCCCCCCAGCTGGTGGATGTATTCCCGGCTTTCGAAGGCGCCGATGCCCATGCCGGCCGACTTGGTCGAATCGAAGGGCTTGAACAGGCGCTCGCGGATGAACTCTTCGCTCATGCCGCTGCCGGTGTCGGCCACTTCCACCAGCACGCTGTCGCCCTCGCGCGCCAGGCGCACGCACACCTTGCCGTCGCGCGGCGTGGCTTCGATGGCGTTCTGGATCAGGTGGCCCAGCACCCTTTCCAGGCGTTCGCCTTCGGCCAGCACTTTCAGGCCGGCATCGGCCAGCTGCAGCGACGGCTTGGGCTCGAAGGCGGCCTTCAGCGCCACGGCCTGCGCCAGCAAGGTGCCGAGGTCTTGCGGCACGGCGCGCTCGGGGGAGGCGGTACGGCTGAGCTTTTGCAGCATCAGTTTCATTTTTTGCACCGACAGGGTCACGGTCTCCATCATATCGCGTTGGAACTCGGGATTGTCGGCATGTTTTTCCGCATTGGCGGTCAGCAGCGACAGCTGCGCCACCAGGTTCTTCAGGTCGTGCACCACGAAGGTGGACAGGCGGTTGAACGAGTCGAACTGGCGCGCCAGCATCAGGGCATTGTCGGCCTCCTGCTGGGCCAGGTAGGAGGCGGCCTGGGTGCCGGCAATCTTCAGCAGATCCAGCACTTCCCAGTTGAGCTTGACTTCGCTGCGCGAGGCCATCAACACCACGAAGCCGGCCAGCCGGCCCTGCAGCAGGAGCGGCACCACCAGCCAGGCCTTGGGGAAGGCCAGCAGCCAGGCCGGCAACGGCACTTCCGGATCGTGCAAGTCGTGGGCGGCGACTTCCACCAGCCATTGCTTGCTTTCCATTAATCGGCAGAACGCCGAATCGGCCGGCTCGCTCGCCTGCTGGGCCTGCACATGCCAGGAGGCCAGCGGTTCGAAGCGCTGTTCGCGGCGTATCCACAGGGCGCCGCCCTGGCTCTCCACCAGCTCGGCCAGGGCGGAAATGGTGCGCTCGCCCAGGTTGGGTCCGGTAGCCGACAGGGTGCGGGTAAACGCCAGCCACTCTTCGCGGTAATCGTAGTTGTAGCGGTAGAAATGCTTGCTGATGAACACTTTCAGCCAGGCGCGGAAGGACCCCGAAAACAGCACGCCCGCCAGCAGGAAGGTGGCGCCAAACAGGAAGGCCAGCTGCATCAGGCCGCCCCAGGAGCCGCCCACGAAACGCAGGTAGTAGGCGGCCATGCTCATCGCCAGCAGGTAGACTGCCGAGCCCAGCAGCGCCGCCGAATGGAAGGCCACGCGGCGCGAGACGGCCAGCTGGGCCGGCCAGGAGGCGCGCCGCAACAGGGAAATCGCCAGCAGCGGTACGATCAGCGCATTGACCAGGCCGCGCGCCGCCCACAGCTCGGGATCGAGTTCGCGCAGCAGCAGCATATCGCTGTACAGGTAGAAATCGTAGGCAAACAGCGCACCCAGGCCGAGGCAGATGAATTTCATGGCCCACCGCACCTGCACGCTGCGGTCGCGGTAGAGCTGCTCCACCAGCAGCATGCCCAGCACCGCCATGCCAAGGCGGCCGATGGCCAGCACGTGGAAGCCCAGGCCGGCCGGCAGTTGCTGCGCCAGCAGGCTGGCCAGCAGCATGGCGCCATACACGGCGAGGCTGGCCTGGAAGGTGCGCGCACCGCGCTGCCACAGGCCCAGCATGGCCAGCAGCACGGCCGTCCAGGCCGCATTGCGCAGCCATTCGGCGCCGTGCAGCACCCACGGCGCCCACGGCACCACGGTGGCGCTGGCCATCACCGCACCCCACAGCACGGTCAGCAGCGAGGCCGTGGCCAGCACGCGCTGGTGCGGTCGCTGGTCCGGGCGCTGGCGCCAGCCGGTCAGGACCAGCACGCTAAATAACAGAAACGCCAGCGCAGCGCTGGCGTAACTGAAGGCGGTGATACTGGTCGGCATCAGGCCTCCATGTCCTTAACGGCCTCCCCTGAACATGACCACCTTGATGGTATCGATCAGGACCAGCACGTCGAGCAGCAGGCTGTTGTTCTTGACGTAGTACAGGTCGTACTGCAGTTTCTGCAGCGCGTCTTCGACCGTATCGCCATAGCCATAGCGCACCTGGGCCCAGCCGGTGATGCCTGGCTTGATGCTGTGGCGCACATTGTAATAAGGCACGCGCTCCGTCAGTTGCTCGACGAAGTAAGGACGCTCGGGGCGCGGGCCGACGAAGGACATCTCGCCCTTCAGCACATTGAGGATCTGCGGCAGTTCGTCAATACGCAGCTTGCGGATGATATTGCCCACGCGCGTGATGCGCGGGTCGTTCTTGGCGGCCCACTGCGGCGTGCCGTTCTTTTCCGCGTTCTTGAACATGCTGCGGAATTTCAGGACGCGGAACACGCGGCCATCCATGCCCACCCTTTCCTGCGAATAGAAGATCGGCGCGCCATCCTCGATCACGATGGCAATCGCGGTCAGGATCATGACCGGCAGGGACACCACCAGCAGCGATACGCTAGCCAGCACATCCACCGCGCGCTTCATGAAGGTGCGCATGAAGCTCTGGTCGAAGCCGCCGCCGAACACCAGCCAGGAAGGCTGCACCGATTCCACGCGGATCTGGTAGGTTTCGCGCTCGAAGAAGGTGGCGGCATCGGTGACCTGGATGCCATACAGCTTGCATTCGAGCAGTTCCTTGATCGGGAAGGCGCCGCCGCGGCGGTTCTGCACCGAGACCACGATTTCCGATACGCGCTGGGCGTTTGCCAGCGCTACCAGCGAACCGCCCTCAGGCAGGCGCAGCAGCTGGTTCTGCGCCACGCAGATTTCTTCCGAGGGCACCGCGACATAGCCGGCCACGTCGTAGCGGCGGTAGTTGGTCTCGCGCGTGGCCAGCTCGCCGCATTCCTTGGCCAGGGCGCCGCCGCCGAGGAAGATGATGCGGGTGGCAAGGAAATGCGTGCGCGATGTCTTCATGAACATGGCGCGCGCCAGCAGGATGCCGGCGCCGGAAATGATGAACACCAGCACCAGGATGCCGCGCCCGAAATACAGGTCGGGCGCCAGGTAGAACACCAGGGTCAGGATGCAAAAGCCCATGGCGAAGGAAGGCATCAATTGCAGGAAGAAGGGATTGCGCAAGCCTTCCTGGAAATTGATCTGGTACATGCCCAGCGCAGACATGCTGAACACGATGGCGGCCGCAAAAATGCAGGCCGACATGAAGAAGTGGTCGAGCTTCGGTATGGCGAACTGGTCACCGTCGAAAAAACGCAGGCCAGCACCAGCGTAGAACGAGCCAATCAGGATCAACACCTCCAGGAAAAGCAGGCTGAAGACAACCTTGGAAATGTAGTGATTGGAAATTCTTAGCATTTTTATTCCCTCCCGCTTTGCTGCGCATGCCGGCCGTGAAAGCGCGCGGAGCCTTCCGGCCATGTCTCGTTAACTGTCTTGCGGGGCCAGGTGGCGGACATACCAATCCATGGCCTCCTTCAACCCCTCGCCGATACGGTGCGATGGATCGAACCCCAAAAGCTCGCGCGCCTTGGTGATATCGGCCTGCGAATGGCGCACGTCGCCGGCCCGGAATTCCTGGTATTGCGCCTGGTGCTGGAGCAGGTGCGGGAAACGCTCCTGCAGCAGCTCGCGCATCATCAGGTACAGTTGGTTGAGGCTGGTGCGCTCATTGAGCGCGACGTTGTACACCTGGTTGGCAGCGCCCGGCTTGTCGGCCATGGCTGCCAGCAGGTTCGCTTGCACCACGTTGTCGATGAAGCAGAAATCGCGGCTGGTTTCGCCGTCGCCGTTGATGAACAGGGGACGGTTGCGGATCAGGGCCGACACCCACTGCGGTATCACTGCCGCATAGGCGCCTTCCGGATCCTGGCGCGGCCCGAACACATTGAAGTAGCGCAGGCCGATGGTTTCCATGCCATAGGTGCGCGCGAAGACATCGGCGTACAGTTCATTGGCATACTTGGTGACGGCATAGGGCGACAGCGGCCGGCCGATGGTGTCTTCCACTTTCGGCAGCGCGGGATGGTCGCCGTAAGTGGAACTGGACGCGGCGTAGACGAAGCGCTTCACTTTCGCGTCGCGCGCCGCCACCAGCATGTTCAGGAACCCGGTCACATTGGTGCCGTGGGTCAGCAGCGGATCGTCGATCGAGCGGCTGACCGACCCCAGTGCGGCCTGGTGCAGGACGAAATTAATCGGCAAACCCGCTTTGCCGGCGCAGGCTTGCTGGCAGGTCGCCAGGTCGCGGATATCGCCTTCGATAAAGGTAAACGAAGCCCAGGCCGCGGAACCGACCGCTTCGCGCACCTGGTCCAGGTTGTGCTGGTGGCCGGTGGCGAAGTTGTCCAGGCCCGTGACCTGCTGGCCGAGCTTGAGCAGCGCCTCCACCAGGTTGGAGCCGATGAACCCGGCGGCACCCGTCACCAGCCAATGATATCGCTGGCCACGCAAGTGCAGCCGCACGTCGTCAAACTTGCCCACTACAGCCCTCCCAGGCTTCCCTGATATTTTTCTTACAGGCGCCAGACGCTGTATCCGGCTTCTTCCAGGCCTGCCATATTGAATGCCGATTTCACGTCGATGAAGACGCCGCCCGGGTTCAGCTTGGCCGACAGGTCGGCCAGCGACAGCGCCAGCAATTCCTTGTGCGACACTGCCGCCACCACCGCATCGGCTTGCGGCAGGCTGTCCCAGCTTTCCAGGCGAATACCATATTCGTGCACCGATTCTTCCGAATCGGCTACCGGGTCGTGCACATGCACGTCCAGGCCATACGACTTCAGTTCAAACACCACGTCCGCCACCTTCGAATTGCGCAAGTCCGGGCAGTTTTCCTTGAAGGTCAGGCCCAGCACGTTCACTTTCGCGCCCTTGATGTGGCAGCCCGCCGCGATCATCTGCTTGACGGTCTTCTCGGCCACGAACTTGGCCATGCCGTCGTTGATGCGGCGCCCCGCCAGGATCACCTGCGGGTGGTAGCCGATCATGTCGGCCTTGTGGGTCAGGTAGTAAGGATCGACGCCGATGCAGTGGCCGCCAACCAGGCCGGGACGGAAAGGCAGGAAATTCCACTTGGTGCCAGCCGCCTGCAGCACTTCCAGCGTATCGATGCCGATCTTGTCGAAGATGATTGCCAGCTCGTTCATCAGCGCGATATTCAGGTCGCGCTGTGTATTTTCGATCACCTTGGCCGCTTCCGCAACTTTCACGCTGGAAGCCCGGTATACCCCAGCCGTCACTATCGATTCATATAGTTTAGCAACCTCTTCGAGCGTTGCAGGATTATCTCCCGAAACCACCTTCAGGATGGTGGTCAGGCGGTGCTGCTTGTCGCCTGGATTGATACGTTCAGGGGAGTAGCCGACATTGAAATCTTGCGGCCATTTCAGGCCGGAATGCTTTTCCAGCACGGGGATGCAGACTTCTTCGGTGGCGCCCGGGTAGACCGTCGATTCGTACACGACGATGGCGCCCTTCTTCATGTACTTGCCGACCGTGGTCGAGGCGCCGACCAGCGGGCTGAAATCGGGCGAATGGGCATTGTCGACCGGGGTCGGCACGGCCACCACGATGTAATCGGCTTCGGCCAGGGCGGCCGGATCGTAGGTCACGTGCAACCGGGTCGCTTCGCGCAATTCCGCTTCCGACACTTCGCCGGTCGGATCGCAGAACTGGCGGTAATTCTCGATCTTGGACTGCGACAGGTCAAAACCGATAGTCTTGCGTTTCTTGCCGAACTCAACAGCCAGCGGCAGGCCGACATAGCCGAGGCCAACTACAGCAACTACCTTTGTGTCATCCATGTTTAGTTCCTGATCAGAATTACTTATTACACTTATGCTAACCATATAACAGCTGCCTGCCAACTACAATGCTGGGTTCACAATGAACGCCCGATTTCCAGGGGAAAACCGGCCGCATGCAGTCGCTTTCGCTCTGCGCGCATTTAACATTTCTTTGTGGAACAGTTGGATCGGCGCCACGGTCAGCATTGACTTGGCCGTCAACTTTATTGCAATTGTGGCATTCATTGTCAATTTTACACCACGATGGCCCGCCTGTCACAGCCTTTATGCGAGTTACCCCTCGGCAAAGGCTTTTCCGCGACAGCCCAGGCTGCGCTCAGGCCGCGATCCGGGACTGCAGCCTGGACTGGGGCGCTTCCATGCGGCACCACAGTTCGAACTCGACGATATCGAACAGCGGGATGGCAGGCTCGGCCTCGTCGGCCTTCATGCGGTCGAGTTTTTGCAGCAAGGCCGGCACGTTGTAGATGCCGCGTTCGCGCGCGGCCCGGCTGGCGAGCAGGTCGCGCGCCATTTCATACATGGCGCCGCACAGCCAGCGGCGCGATGGCACCGGGAAGCCCATCTTGTCGACGCGCGTGCGCACCAGCTCGGGAATCCGGCCGCGCAGGGCCTCGCGCTGCACGTACTTGTTCCAGTGGCCGCGCATATGCCACTCGTCCGGCAACTGGAACAGCAATTCCACCAGGCGGTAGTCGAGGAAGGGCACCCGTCCTTCGATCGAATGGGCGCTGGCGTTGCGGTCTTCCACCCGCAGGAACAGCGGCAGGGGCGCCACCGTGACCGCGTTGCTGAGCGTGGCCGGCAGGCGCTGGTCGCGCGCCGCCGGCTGCGGCAGGGCATGGCGGCACAGCTCCGGCTGCAGCCACGGACTGGCGCCGGCGGCAGCACCGGCACGCCGCAGCGCCAGTGCGCGGTAGGGCGGCAGCGCAGAGAGCGCGTTGCGCAGGCCCAATTCGAGCTGGGCGCGGAAATGCCGACCGGTGGCGCCGCCGTGGTGGCGCACAAAGGCAGCCATCTCGTTCCAGGCCTGGAGTGGCCGGCCGGCGCGCATCAGGCTGTGCCAGTAATGGCGGAAAAATGCCGGGTAACCGGCTGCCGTCTCGTCGGCGCCCTGCCCGTTCAGCACGACCTTGACGCCGCGCGCGGCGGTCTGCTTCATGAGCTGGAAGCTGACCGCCGCCGCCATCGAATGCACCGGTTCGTCCTGGTGCCAGAGCAGTTGCGGCAAATCGTCCCAGATCTGGCGCGCGTTCGCATGCAGCGGTTCCATGAGGGCGCCGGTCTCGGCCAGCGTGGCGTCGATGTAGCGGCGCTCGTCGAAGTCCTCGTCCATGAAGCTGAAGGTGCGCAGCGGGTCGCTGGCGCCGTCGGCGGCACGGATGCGCGCCGCCTCGCACAGGATGGCGCTGGAATCGAGGCCGCCCGACAGGTGCACGGCAACCGGCACGTCGCTGCGCATATGCAGGCGCATGGCATCTTCGAACAGGGCTGCGTACTCGCCGGCCGGGTCGGCCACATGGCGCGGCGCGATCTGCGCCACGCTCCAGTAGCTCCACTCGCGGTAGCTGCCGTCCAGGCCCAGTTCGAAGGCACAGCCGGCCCCGACCGGGAGAATCTGCTGGTAGAACGACGCCTGGCCGGAGTCCAGCGCCTGCGCCCCATGCACCAGGAAATCGGCCGCCACCTGCCAGTTGGTCTCCACGCTGACGCGGCCCGAGTCGCGAATGGCCTTGATTTCCGAGGCGAACATCACCTGCGAGCTGTCCTGGTAGCGGTACAGGGGCTTGATGCCGAAGCGGTCGCGGGCGCCGAACACATGGTTGCGGCGCCGGTCATGGATCAGGAAGGCCCACATGCCGTTCAGGCGCGACAGGCATTGCTGGCCCCACTGCTGGTAGGCGTGCAGCAGGACTTCGGTATCGCTGCGGGAGCGGAACTGGTGGCCCAGGCCCTCCAGCTCGCGCCGCAATTCGAGGTAGTTGTAGATTTCGCCGTTGAAGACGATGGTCAGGCTGGCATCGGGCAAGCTCATCGGCTGGTGGCCGGCCAGGGACAGGTCCAGGATGGCCAGGCGCCGGAAACCAAAGCCAAGCGGCCCGGCCAGGTAATGGCCTTCGTCATCCGGCCCGCGATGCCAGATCAGGTCGCTCATCCGCTTCAGCAGGGCCAGCTCGGCAGGACGGCCGTTGGTGTTGAGCACTGCTACCAGTCCACACATAGTCAACTCTTTCGCAAGGACACGCCCAGCTTCGGAGCAGGCAAATGTTGTGATTACTGGCAGTTATCATATATTACCCACAATAAACGTCAATATCAAAGAGGAAACATAGTTTTCTTTTTACTATTGCAGGATGAGGGTCGCGTGCGGCGTGGACGCGCTGCGCGCCGCGATCTGTTTCAGCTTGAACACGGCAATGGCTTGTGCCACCCATTCGGCCTGGCGCGCCAGGCTGCTGGCAGCCGCTGCCGCTTGCTCGACCAGGGCGGCATTCTGCTGCGTGATGCCGTCGATATGCACCACGGCCTGGTTGACCTGGCCGATGCCGCGGCTCTGCTCCTGGGTGGCATGGTGGATTTCGTCCATGACGCGGGTAACGCGGCCGACCGACTCGATCACTTCGCTCATGGTGGCGCCCGCGTTGCTGGTCAGCCTGGCGCCGGCGTCGACTTTCGCGATCGAACTGTCGATCAGCTGCTTGACCTCCTTGGCGGCCGTGGCCGAACGCTGGGCCAGGCTGCGCACTTCGGTGGCGACCACGGCAAAGCCCTTGCCATGCTCGCCGGCGCGGGCCGCTTCCACGGCGGCATTCAGGGCCAGGATATTGGTCTGGAAGGCAATGCCGTCGATCATGCCGATAATGTCGAGGATCCTGCGCGACGACTGGCTGATGTCGTCCATCGTCTGCACCACTTGCGAGACGATGGAGCCGCCGGCTGCCGCCACGCTGGAAGCCTGGCCGGCCAGTTCATTGGCGCTGTGCACGCTGGCCGCGCTCTGCTGCACATTGCTGGTCAGCTGCTCCATGCTGGCCGCCGTCTGCTGCAAGCTCGAGGCCTGCGATTCGGTCCGGCCCGACAGGTCGAGGTTGCCGCTGGCGATTTCGCTGGTGGCGGTCTGGATCTCGTCGAAGTTGCTGCGCACATCGCCGATGATGCTGTGCAGGTTGACATTGGTCTGGCGCAGTGCGGCCAGCAACTGCCCCATTTCATTGTCGGCCCCGATCTCGAGGACACCGGTCAGGTCGCCGCCGGCCATCTTGCGCGCAAAGCCCGTCGCCTGGCGCAGCGGCTGCACGATGGCGCGCTGCAGCGCGTACCAGAAGGCCAGCGTGAAGACGCTGAAGGCGGCATTGGCGAGCGTCATCCACAGCGGAGCGCCCTGCACCGCGCCGGACACGGCGAGCAGGGCCAGGAAGCCGCTCAGCGCACCCATGCCGATGCCGATCAGCCTGGCCAGCGAGAGCTCGCGCAAGCGGCCGGCCCAGTGGCGCCAGCCCGGCCGGCGCAGGCGGCCGCGTTCCAGGCGCAGGCGGCGCGGATTGCCTTCGCGCAGTTCGCGGTAAAGATGGTCGGCCTGCGCCACCTGTTCGCGGCTGGGCTTGCTGCGCACCGACATATAGCCGACCGGGCGGCCGGCCTCGATCACCGGCGTCACGTTGGCGTACACCCAGTAGAAGTCGCCGTTCTTGCAGCGGTTCTTGACCATGCCGCTCCACGGCATGCCGGCCCTGATGGTGGCCCACAGGTCGGCAAACGCCTCGGCCGGCATGTCCGGATGGCGCAGGATATTCTGCGGCGCGCCGATCAGCTCCTCTTCAGTAAAGCCGCTGACTTCGATGAAGTAGGGATTGGCGTAGGTGATCTTGCCCTTCAGGTCCGTGGTCGAGACGATGGTCTTGCCGTCGTCCAGGATGAACTCCTGGCTGGTGACAGGGGTGTTGAGGCGCATGGCAGTGCTCCTTGTTCGGCAATCTACAGGGGAGAATTGGCACGAACCGGGAGCGGGGGTCCGCATGGCCTGGCGGGACGCAAGCGGGCGTCCCTGGCCATATCATGCAGTCAAGTATAGGAAGATGATGCGCTGCGGAAACTCACCAAAAATTGTAATAGGAAAATTCAATGAGCTGCTGTGGCGTATTTGCCATCACGCCGGGCTGCGACGGCGCAGCACGCCGCGTACCTCGGCCACCATGCTGCGGTTGAAGAGCAGGCTGGCCAGGCCATAGGCCAGC
This sequence comes from Pseudoduganella sp. R-34, assembly GCF_049904655.1. Lineage (NCBI taxonomy): Bacteria > Pseudomonadati > Pseudomonadota > Betaproteobacteria > Burkholderiales > Oxalobacteraceae > Pseudoduganella > Pseudoduganella sp. R-34. The sequence continues at coordinate 515,877 of NZ_CP184572.1, read as the reverse complement.
ATGCCGCCCAGTACTTCGGCCACCAGGGCCCAGGCGCGCGGCTGTGCCGCCAGCGGTGTACGCAACAGGGTGACGGCGCCGAACATCAGGGCAGCGCACAACAGGGCCGGCCCGGTGCGGCGCGCCACCGCCTCCGCCCCGACGCCGATGGCGGCCAGCATGCTGCGCATATTGATGAAGAGCACCACCGGGTAGGCCAGCAGCCAGGCATAGGCCACGCCCTGGATGCCCCAACGCGTGCCGAGGTAGAAGGCGGGCGGCATCACGATGCAGGACAGCAGCACATTGCGGAAATTGATGCCCGGCTGGCCGAGCGCGTCGGTGACGGTCGGCAGCATCTGGGCCAGGGTGCGGAAGGGCATGACCAGGCACAGCACCTGCAGCGGCAGCACGGCGCCTTCCCAGCCCTTGCCGAGCACCACGCTCACCAGTTCCGGCGCCACGCTGGCCATGCCCCACAGGATGGGGAAGGACAGCAGGCTGATATAGCCCAGCAGCTGCAGCACGCCGGCGCGGATGGCCGGCAAGTCGTGCTGGGTGCGCGACAGGATGGGGAACAGCACCTGGTTCAGGATGCCTGCCATGCGCTGCACCGGCAGCGAAGCCAGGTGCATCGAGACCGAATACCAGCCCAGCGCCTGGTCGCCCAGCACGCGGCCGACGATCGCCACGTCGGCCTGCATGAAGCTGTACCACAACAGGCGGGTGGCGGTCAGGCTGCCGCCAAAGCCGAGCAATTTGCCCATCCCCGCCAATGACCAGTCCGGCCGCGGCTGGCCGGGCGCGCACCAGTTCAGCGCCCCCATGCGCCAGGCCTGGGTGGCCAGCATGCCGGCCACCAGCGACCACACGCCGGCGCCAAACAGTGCCATGAACAGCGTCGCTTGCGAGCCGACCAGGGCGGCACTCAGTTCGACCAGCGAACGCTGCTTGTACTCCAGGCGGCGCTGCAAGCGCACGTCGGGAATAATCGCCAGCGGCAGCAGCAGGAATTGCACGGACAGCACATGCAATAGCGGCTGCAGCCGCACTTCACCGTAGAAGGCGGCCACCAGCGGCGCCAATGCATTGGTCAGCAAGAAAAGCACGAGGTTGACCAGCCAGACCACGCCCATGGCTTGCCGCAGGTCCTGTTCGCTGATCTCCTTGCGCTGGATGAGGGCCGGGCCCAGGCCGACCTCGGCAAACATGCCAAGCAGGCCAAGCACGACGGTGCACATGGCCAGCAAGCCGTAATCGGAAGGCGCCAGCAGGCGCATGACGAAGATCGTCACGCCCCAGGTAATCAGTTGCGAGCCCAGCTTGGCCCCTGCCACCCACTTCACGCCACGCGCCAGCTCAGTTTGGAATTTCATCGGTAGTCGAGGCAATCATGGCGAGGCAGGGAAAGGAATTGCAATCAGGATAAGGGAGCGAACCCGGTGCCGCAAGCGCGGCTGTCCGGTGCGGGATTGCCAAAACGTCCAGCATATTATCTTAATGATATGATCGCGGCAATCGCGAAATTGACAGTCGCCCCCTTGGCTGGCATGATCATGATGGTCAATTGACAACATTTAACGGAAATCAAATGCTCCAGCTCCTGCGCTCGATCAAGAACAAATTCACTCCCGAGGCGCCGCTGCCGCTGGGCGCCGTGGCCGAGCGCGAGGCCGACCGGCGCGGCTTGCCGGCCCACGATCCAGGCATCGAGGCAGTCATCGCCGCCTGCACCGACTGGCTGGGCGCGGCCCAGGACCATTCCGCCTCCGCCGACGGCGGCGTGGCGCGCGACTTCAGCCTGGTCAAGGGCTGGGCCACTTCCTACCCCGAAACCACCGGCTACATCGTGCCGACCGTGATCGAACTGGCGCGCCGCCAGGGCAGCGCCGAATTGCACCAGCGCGCGCGCCGCATGCTGGACTGGTTCGTCGCGATCCAGTTTGCCGAAGGCGGCTTCCAGGGCGGGCGCATCGATTCCAACCCGCGCGTGCCGGTCACCTTCAATACCGGCCAGATCCTGCTCGGGCTGGCGGCCGGCGCCAGGGAATATGGCGATGCCAGCTACCTGGACGCCATGCATCGCGCCGCCGCCTGGCTGCGCGATTCGCTGGATGAAGACGGCTGCTGGCGCAAGCATGCAACGCCGTTCGCCAAGCCGGGCGAAAAAGCTTATGAGACCCATGTCGCCTGGGGCCTGTTCGAAGCCGAGCGCGTGGCGCCGGGCCACGGCTACGGCGAGGCCGGCCTGCGCCAGGTGGCATGGGCGCTGGGCAAGCAGCAGCCCAACGGCTGGTTTGCCTCGAATTGCCTGAACGACCCGGTCCATCCGCTGAGCCACACCATCGGCTATGTGCTGCGCGGGGTGCTGGAAGGCTACCTGCTGTCGAAACGCCCCGAACTGCTGCAAGCTGCCGAGCGCACCGGCAGCGCCTTGCTCGAAGTCGTCGGGCCCGACGGCTTCCTGCCGGGCCGCCTGGACAGCCAATGGCGCCCTGCCGCCACCTGGGCCTGCCTGACCGGCTCGGTGCAGAATGCCCACTGCCTGTTCCTGCTATACCAGCTCACTGGCGAGGAGCGCTATTTCGACGCCGGCCGCCGGCTGACCCAATATGTGCGCCGCACCATCAAGGTCGACGGCCCGAAGGAGACGCGCGGCGCGGTCAAGGGCGCGTTCCCGGTGGACGGCGCCTACGGCGAATACGAATTCCTGAACTGGGCCGCCAAGTTCTGCATCGACGCCAACCTGCTGGAACAGGACTTGCTGAAAGCCCGCAATGCTTAAGCAGGCCAAGCGCCTGGCCAAGGCCGTGCTGGAAAAGCTGCGCCGGCGCAGCAGCGCCCGCGAAGTCAAGCAGAGCCAGCGCCACGTCAGCCGCGACGAGCTGGTGGCAGGGCTGGCAAGGCTCGGCATTGCCAAGGGCGACGCCGTCTTCATCCACTCCTCGCTGAAAAGCCTGGGCTATGTGGAAGGCGGCGCCGCCACCGTGGTGCAAGCACTGCAGGAAGCGGTCGGCCCGGACGGCACGCTGGTGCTGCCGACCTATTACATGCCGGGCGGCTCGATCCGCGGCACCTGCGAAATGAAGGATTATGTGTTCGACGTGCGCAAGCACGGCACCAATATGGGCCGCCTGCCGGAAGCCTTCCTGGCCAGCGCGGGCATCGCGCGCAGCGTGCACCCGACGCATTCGGTTTCCGCCTGGGGCCGCCATGCGGCCTACCTGACCGAAGCCCACCACCGCGCGCCATCGGTGTTCGGCGAAGGCTCGCCGTGGCAGCGCTTTGTCGGCCTCGATAATGCCAAGGTGCTGGGCCTCGGCATTTCGATGGGCCCGGTCACCTTCTACCACGTGCTGGAAGATGCCATGGGCGACGCCTTCCCGGTGCCGGTATGGGGCGCGGAGACTTTCCGCCTGCCATGCATCGACCAGGCCGGCCAGCGTAGCGACGTGCCCCTGCGCCCCTTCGACCCCGAGCTGGCGCAACGCCGCATCGACCATCGCTCGCGCGAGGACTTGCGCCAGTATTTCATGGCCGAATTCAAGCGCGCCGGCCTGCTGCATGCCGGCCAGGTCGGCGAAGCGCCATCGTGGTGGATTCCTGCGCGCGGCTTCTTCGACCACCTGCAGCGGCTCGCCGGCGAGAACCTGACCATCTACTCCACGCCGGAACAACTGGCAGCGCGGCCGCTGGCCTAGGCTGCCGGGGCCGCCATCGCGGCGCCAGCCCGGCGTGCACTCCAGCGCGCGCCGAGCCTGATCATCGGCAGTTCGACCAGGTGATAGCCCAAGCCGGTGAACAGCACCAGCAAGGACAGGAAAAGGCTCCATTGCCAGAAGGGATGGAGCGCATCGAGCGTGCGAAACGCCAGTCCCATCAGCGGCGGGTGGAACAGGTAGATGCCATAACTGTACTTGGCGATGAACTTGCTGGCACGGTTCAGGCGCGGCGCCGACATCTCGCGCAGCCAGGGGATCGCCAGCCCCACCGCCAGGCACACCAGCCAGCGCCCGTAGTTGTTGGCGCGCGGCTCCGCATAGGCGACAAACGCCGCGCATGCCAGCGCCAGCAACGGCGGCCACAGCCAGCCCGGCAAGCGCTCCCTGCCCTGCATGCGCCAGGCCAGTACCCCGGTCAGGAAACAGGGCGCAAACTCGAACAGGCTGAGGCGCGCGGTCACCAGCGGCTGCAGCAGGGCCAGCGGAATCGACACCAGCCACAGCGCCACCAGCCAGCGCAGCGGCCGCCGCCGGAACAGCAGGAACAGGAGCGGCAGCAGCAGGTACATCTGTACTTCCAGGCACAGCGTCCATAACACGACCGACATATAGCGCGCATACACCAGGTTCTGGACCAGCAGCAGGTTGGCCGCCAGCTCAAACGGCGTCCATTGCGCATCCATGAAGAAGTAGATGCCCAGCAGCAGGACGGCTGCCAGTGGATAGATGCGACAGGCGCGCTGCAGGTAGAAGGCCCGCAACAGGGCCGCCCCGTCCAGTTGCTGGCGCTCCAGCGACTGCATGAGCACCAGGCTGGTGTGCACAAAGAACAGCATGACGCCCAGCTGGCCCAGGGCGAACGAAACAGGATTGGTACGGATGGTGTAGCCGGCGATATGCGCCGTCAAGACCAGCAGCACGGCAAGCGCACGCAGGAAATCAAGGTTCGGCTTGAACATCATGGCTCCGGACGCGTGGTGCAGGAACTTCAGTCTGCACCACGATCGGAGCCCGGGGTTTGCGCTAGGTCATGCGCCGGTAAGCTGGCGCGCGCCGAGTTCCTTGCGTTCGCGCCAGGCCGCGCCCAGCTTGATCATCGGGTGTTCGATCAAATGGTAGCCAAGGTAAGGCAAGACCACCATCATGGCCCAGAACAGGCTCCACTGCAGCACCGGATGCCAACCGGCCAGCGTATCGAAACACAGGGCCAGCATCGGATAATGGAACAGGTAGATGCCATAGCTGTACTTGGCGATGGTTTTGCTGACGCCATTCAGGACAGGCGTGCCCAGCTGGCGCACCCAGGGGATCGTGAGACCCAGCGCCAGGCAGACTGCCCAACGCGAATAGTAATGCGTGCGCGTCTCGGCAAACAGGATGTAGGCCAGGCTGGCAAGGCCCAAAGCCAGCGGCCATAGCCAGGCCGGCAGCCGCTCCCTGTCGCCCAGGCGCCAGGCGATCACCCCACCCAGGAAGCAAGGGACGTAGGACAACACATTAAAGCGCGGCGATACGATGGGCGGCAGCAGCCCCACCGGCAACGAAAGCAGCCAGAATGCAAACAGCCATTTGATCGGCCTGTTGCGGAAGAAGACGAACAGGAAAGGCAGCATGAAATACATCTGGACTTCCAGCGGCAGCGACCACAGCGGGTCGCTCATCAGCCGCGTGTACGTCAGGTTCTGCACCAGCGCCAGGTTGGTGAACAATTCGTAATACGTCCAGTGCTGGTCCATCAGGAAATAGACGCCGAGCACCAGGGTCATCGACAAGGGATAAATACGGCAGATGCGCTGGATATAGAAGCGCTTGAACAAGGCCGTGCCGCTTGCATCCTGGCGCTCCAGCGACTGCATCAGCACCAGGCTGGTATGCACGAAGAAAATCATCACGCCCAGCTGCCCCATCGCGTACGAAGCTGGCGTAGCCTGGCCGTATGCGGTGCGGAAGACATGCGAGAACAGCACGAACAGCACGGCGACCGCACGCAGCAGGTCAAGGTTCGGTTTGTTCATCATGTCGCTGCACCCCGATGGTCGAGTTCGTATTCTTGCATGAAATTCACACGCTGGGCCATCTTAAGGGAAGCGCAGGCGCCAAGGCCGGGCCCGGCGCAAGGGATTGAGTTCCACTACCAGGGCGCAGCGGGTCCAGCCGGCCGCGGCAAAGGCGCGCAAGGATGGGTGGTTGTTATGCCACACCCGCGCAAACAGGCAGTCAAAACCTTGCGCCGCCATATCGGCGCCCGAGGCGGCGATCAATGCCGGCGCCACCTTGTGCCCGCGCATGGCGGGCGCGGTAATGATCTGTACCAGCTTGGCCTGCTTGTCCTGCAAGGGCCAGAAGCCGCGCGGAAGGTAGCGCTCACCATACCAGTAGAAGCACAGGCCGACGATCTGGCCGCCATCGCGGCAGGCGTAGGCACGTGCGCCCTCGCCTGCGTAAAAGGCTTGTTCGCGCATGACCGGATCGGGCGACGCCTCGATTTCGGCACGCTGCACCGGGCCGATCACAAAATCCGCCGCCTGCGGCGGCATCGGCGCCGGCCCTGCGCTGGCACGACGTTGCAGCACGCGGTAGATGGAATAATCACCCAGCACCGCCCGGGCCAGTTGCTTGAGCAGCGCTTTCATACGGCCGCAACCCGGCCAAAACGCAGCATGCGCTTCAAGCGCGCCTTCAGCCCGAAGCGCTCAACCATGCGGCCCAGCCACCCCGACAGCAGGTTCATCGCGAAATGCGCGCGCAGCAGCAGGCTGTTGGCCAGGCTGCGGCGCACCAGGAAGATATTCGCGCACAAGCGCTGCTCAGTCGCAAACAGGCGCTTGTGCTCGGTTTCGCCCTCGGTGAAGTCGAAGTAGCGGAACTTGCCTTCGTTAAACAAATCTTCCAGCGCCAGCCATTGCAGCACGGTGCCGACGGACATCTTCATGTACTCGGGGTCGTAACCCTGGTAGGAGTAGCTCAGCACACCATCGCTGGCCGGGCAGAACAAGTAGGACACGGCACGTTCTCCATCGAACAGCAGGTAGGCGCGCGCCTGGTCATCGGCAGCCCAGGCGCGCGCCTGCTGGCGGAACGATTCGCTGGCCGGCAGGCCGGCATCGAGCAGGCGATCCTGGTAGGTACGGCGCGACAGCGGCAAGGCCAGTTGCAGGAAAGCGTCGATTTCTTCCGGCGTTCGGTAGCTCTTCCAGCGCAGTTCACCGCCCGTCTGTTCGGCGAACTTGCGCACCTTGCGCACAATGGTGGCGCGGGTCTTGGAGGAGAACTTGGCCTGATAGGCTGCAAAGCCCATCCCAAGGTCGATGAAGCAATGGCGGTAATGCTGCGGCACGTAGCACAGGTAGTCGCCGGCCTTGCGGAACGGCGGCGCCTGCTCGTCAAGCGGAACGCCGCGTTCAACGAAGCCCTGGCTACCGGGCAGCAACTCCTGCACGGGGGCGTGCAGCGATTGCGATTGCCGCAGCGGGGCGCCCAGCTTTTCCGGACGCACCTGCAGCGGAAGCGCATAGCTGGCCAGGGTCAGGTCGCTGAGCTGGAACCTGAACGGGACCTGGCGCAATTCCCAGCGGCTCATCCATACCTCCGGCGGTAAGCCTGTTCCACCATGCGCATGCCAGTGCGGTGAAATGGGGAAGTCAGCGGGCCATGCTGGATGCCTGGCACGGCTTGCTGGCGGCCGGCAAAGCCGGCGGTGCGGAAACTGTCACTGTGCTGCTCCAGGAATTGGCAGAGGCGGCGGAAGCGCTGCACCACCACGGGGTCGCTGCGGGTCTTGGCCGTATTCAGCAGCTCGAAGCCGTGCGAAAGGAGGACGAACGCTTGGCGGCCCTGCTCCAGCGCTTGCCACAGCAAGCCTTCCAGCTCCGCCGACGAGCAGGAGGTCAGTTGCGCGTGGCGCAAGCCGCGGCCATCACGGTACACCGTCATCGGATATTCCGTTACGCCGTCGCAGCTGGCCGGATCGGTCATCAGGGTGCCAGGCATGACGCCGCTGTCCGGCCCCATCAAGGTGGCGTTGTAACTGCTGTCAAACGGCAGGCCATTGGCGGCCAGCGCACGCAGGCTGTCGCGGTTGAAGCCGAAGCTGCCGGCGCGGAAAGCGTTCACGTTCGTAGCCCCGGCATGCTCCAGCATGTCCCTGCCCTTGCGGATCAGAATGGTCTGTTCGTCGAGGGAGAAGTAGCGCAGGTGCTGGCGTTTGCCGGCCACCGATGGCAGCAGCGGCTCACGCGCCTCGTCCACCCATTCGGTATGCAGGTGCAACTGCACCTCGTGGCCGGCCGCCTCGATCATGCCGGCGATTTCCGCCAGCGGCTGGAGGCCGAAGCGGGCGGCGAACAGCGGTTCGACAAAGAACACGCCCTTCAGGCCATGGTCGGACAGCACTCTAAGCTGGTAAGGCAAGCCGTAGTCACCACCTGCCGTGGGGCCATGGATGTAGCGACGGAAGGCGTCCGGAAAGCGGGCATCGATGTCTTGCCAGCCATCGCACCAGATCTCCACATCGACAGTAATCAATACATCCAGCATGCGCGCGCCAGCTTCTGGTTAACAAAATTTACACAATATTAACGATTGACCAAGGGCGGCGCAACCCAGGCTTGTAGCGAACATCAATTATTTCTTGCAATGGAGGCGTTATCGGCAGGACGCAACCGTAATGTCACCAGAATACTTACGCACAGTTTCAGCATGTCCCGGTCCGCCAGGCTTGCAGGCGCCGGCGCTACGGCCTCAGTTACGCCGAAGGCCATGGGACAGACACGTCCACAACCCAGGTCACACCAAATCGGTCGCGCAGCATGCCGTACAGCGGCGACCATTGGCTTGGAGCCAGCGCGTGCATGACTTCGGCGTCCGCGGCCAAGCCTTCCCACAGGCTGCGGATGGCGTCGGGCTTGTCGCCGCGCAGCGAAACAAAAAAGGCCTTGTCGCCGGGATGCCAGTCGAGACCAGCCTGCACGTCGTAAGCCATCAGCGCGATGCCGTCTTCACCTGTGACCTGGCCCCACACGATGTGCTCTGGATCGGCGGCATCCTGGGCCCGGCCGGCTTGGGAATAGGTGACAAACGTCTGCTCACCTTTGAATACATCGGCGTAGAACTGCAGCGCGGCGCGAGCTTTGCCCTGGAAATTCAAGTGAATTACGGTACGGATGGACATACGGGACTCTTTCAATCGGTTTAAGGGTTGGTTTGCTACGGTGATACTATAAGCACCCCTCCTGCCAATTTCTGTCAGTGGCAAATGTCCCGATCCGAACGACTTTTCCTTCTATTACAAGCATTGCGCACGCTGTCCACGCCCGTCACGGGCGAACAATTGGCACGCGAAACCGGGGTATCGGTGCGTTCGGTCTACCGCGATATCGAGACCTTGCGCGCAGGCGGAGCCGACATCGAAGGCGAGCCGGGGTTCGGCTATACCCTGGTCGACGATGGCAGCCTGCGGCCGCGCACCTTCTCCCGCATCGAGATCGAGGCCCTGACGTTGGGGCTGGCGCAAGTCCGGCAGATGGGCGACCCGGCACTTGCCGCGGCAGCTGATGCGGTGCTGAGCAAGGTAGCGGCAACGCTGCCATCGGCAGGGCAACAGCATGTGCTGCATGCGGTATCGCGCGCGCACCGCTTCGATGACCAGGCAAAGCTGGTTGATCCGGATAACATTGACATGGACCTGATACGCAAAGCATGCTGGCGCGAGGAGGCGTTGGAGATCGCTTACGTCGCAGGCAATGGCATTGCGACCCATCGCACCATCTGGCCATTGGCGATCGTGTATTTGGATCGGATGCTTGTGGTGCTGGCGCGCTGCTGCCTGCGGGATGACTTTCGCATTTTTCGCGTGGACAGGATTACGACGGTGGCTACTGCAGGTATCAGCTTCCGTCCACACCGCGCCGCGCTGTTACGCAGTTATCTGACCAGGTTGGACGAGGAATCAGTAGCTCGGCCCCCCTCTTTGGGTCCACTGCATACACTGGTTGCCGAGACAACCAGGTTGAGCGCATAGCGTTGCCACGTTGGCCTTGGCTCCACCGCCGGCCGATATTCACGAAATTTATGGATTACGCGACCCTGCAATCAGTACTGCGAAACGTCGACCCTACACTTGGCTTCGCCGTGCAAAGCGAGTTGCTCGACCCCTTGTGGATCGATATTTGTTTGCAAGACAAAACGAAATGGGATCGCGCTACAGCGCAGAACAACTATGAAATATTCCGCAAGGGAGCCGAAGCGGGTTCTCCGTTTGCAATGTGCATATGTTCCCGCTTTAGTTTGGCAGGTCTCGGCCAATCAAGGTCGGCTGAAAAGGCGCTTGAGTGGGCAGCCATGGCGGTGGCTTGCGAAAGTGCCCTTGGACACTTTGAAATGGGGGCCTTTTACCAGCGAGGGATAGGCCTACCTGTGCACCTTGATCAAGCGCGGGCGCACTACCTGAGTTCAGCCAAACTCGGCTTTGGTTTCGCTGCAACTCAACTCGCCGTGATGTATCAAACTGGCCAGTTCGGATCAATCGATATGGCAAGTGCTATTGAGTATGCAACCCTTGCATATCAGCTGAATGATGCGATGGCGCCATTGATGATCGCGAATTGGTTTGAACGGGGAGACAGTGTCGCGAAAAACGAGGAGGAAGCGGCGCGCTGGTACTTGCGGGCAGCCGGCGATTGGACGCATAACTTTGCCAAACGGCGAAGTTATGGTTCCCATCACAAATGGGCATGAAAAATGCGGGGAAATTGGCGCGGCTGGCGGGGATCGAACCCACGACCCTCGGCTTCGGAGGCCGATACTCTATCCACTGAGCTACAGCCGCTTGCTGATGCTGAAGAGACACGAAGGATAGCCGGAAATCCATTCCATAGCTAGGGGTTTCCGTCTATAATCGCAGGTTTGACGAGGGCGCGGCGTTAAAAATGCCAAAAAGATAACCCTCCAGCAGCTTTCGAAAACTGTCCTAAGGAAATCATGAGCCACGAATCCGCTATCAGAACGCCAAAGCAGCTGGTCGCTGCCGTTGTAGGTTTCTTCGCTGTTACCATCATTGGCATCGTTTTGCTGGTGCAGTTTGTGACCCAGGAAAAACTGACTGGCGCGGGTTCGGAAAGCCAGAGCGCGGAAGCTGTTGCTGCTCGCCTGAAGCCTGTTGCGGATAACGGCTTTACCCTGAAGGATGTCAACGCGCCTAAAGTGCTGCAGACCGGCGAGGCTGTTTACACTGCGACTTGCGCAGCTTGCCACGCTTCGGGCGCTGCTGGTGCACCTAAGGTCGGCGATAACGGCGCTTGGGGTGCTCGTATTGCTCAGGGTTATGACACTGTTGTGAAGCACGCTCTGGAAGGCCTGCGTGCGATGCCTGCCAAGGGCGGCAACCCGGACCTGGATGATGTGGAAGTGGCGCGCGCTGTTGTGTTCATGGCGAATAAGTCTGGTGGCAAGTTCAAGGAGCCTGAGGTGAAGCAGGCTGCTCCGGCTGCTGAGGCGCCGGCTGCGGAGCCTGGCAAGGGCTGAGCTCTTTCTCCCGCGTTTAAAAAAACCGCTCGATTGGAGCGGTTTTTTTTTGCCTTTTTGAACCGGTAAACCTGGGTCTGACCCACAGGGTCAGACCCCGTCTGTGCTGTGGCTGATGGTGTTGGTTTAAGGCTTTTGACTTGTTGCGAAAGTCAAAAGCGCATAACCTGACCCGCTCTATCGGTTTACCAGATAATTACGCGCTCTTTCGGTGCGAGGTACATCTTGTCGCCTTTCTTCACTCCGAACGCGTCGTAGAAGCCCGGCTGGTTGCGCAGGCTGCCGTTGGCGCGGAATTCTTCGGGCGAGTGCGGGTCGGTGGTGACCTGGCGGATCAGCGCCGCGTCACGCGACTTGGCGCGCCATGCCTGCGCCCAGCCTTGGTAGAAGCGCTGTTCGCCAGTAAAGCCGTCGATCAGCGGCGCTGGCTTGCCGCCCAGCGACAGCTTGTAGGCCTTGTACGCAATCGCCAGGCTGGAGTTGTCGGCGATGTTCTCGCCCAGCGTCAGCTCGCCGTTCACTTTGTAGCCTTTGACCGGGCTGAAGGCGCCATACTGCTTGACCAGCATCTGCGTCTTGGCCTTGAAGTTGGCGTGATCGCGCTTGGTCCACCAGTCGCGCAGGTTGCCGTCGCCGTCGTATTGCGCGCCCTGGTCGTCGAAACCATGCGAAATCTCGTGGCCGATCACGGCGCCGATGGCGCCGTAGTTCACTGCGTCGTCGGCGTTGGCGTCGAAGAACGGCGGCTGCAGGATGGCGGCAGGGAATACGATCTCGTTCAGTTCAGGGTTGTAGTAGGCGTTGACGGTTTGCGGCGTCATGCCCCATTCGTCGCGGTCGATTGGCTTGCCTAGCTTGTCCAGTTCCTTCTGCACTGCGAACTCGGTGGCGCGATTCACGTTGCCAACCAGGTCGTTGCGGTCGATGGTCAGCGCGCTATAGTCGCGCCATTTGTTCGGGTAGCCGATTTTCGGCGTGAACTTGGCGAGCTTGGCCTGCGCTTCGTTCTTGGTCTTGGCGCTCATCCAGGGCAGCTTGTCGATGCTGTCCTTGTAGGCCGCCAGCAGGTTCTTCACCAGTTCTTCCATACGCGCCTTGTTGGCGGCCGGGAAGTGCTGCTCGACGTAGACCTTGCCGATGCTTTCGCCAAGCGCGTTTTCGGTGGCGGTGACGCCGCGCTTCCAGCGTGGGCGATTCTCGGTGGCGCCGCCCAGTTGCTTGCCGTAGAACTCGAAGTTGGTTTCGACGAAGTCGTTGGACAGGAACGGTGCGTTGGCGCGGATGACGTTCCAGGCGAAGTAGGGCTTGAGGGTGTCGAGCGCGGTTTCGGCCAGCAGCTTGTCCAGCGCTTTCAGGTAGCTTGGCTGGCTGACGATCACGTATTCGACCTTGCCGGCGATGCCCAGGCCGGTCAGGTAGGCGTTCCAGTCATAGTGCGGCATCAGTTCGCCCAGCTTGGCGACCGGCACCTTGTTGTAGGCCTTGACCGGGTCGCGCAGCTCGACCTTGGTCCAGTGCAGTTGTGCGATCCTGGTTTCGAAGGCGACGATGGCTTTGGCGTTGGCGGCGGCGTTGGTGTCGCCGGCCAGCGCCAGCATTTTTTCGACGGTGGCCCGGTATTTGGCCAGCGTTTCAGCCATCTTGGCGTCGTCTTTTTTCAGGTAGTAGTCGCGGTCTGGCATGCCCAGGCCGGATTGCACGAAGTCCACCACGTATTTGGTGGAGTCCTTGTTGTCCTGGTGGATGCCGATGTCCATTGGCGCCGCGAAGTTGCGGCGGTTGTGGTACGCGAACAGGGCTGGCAGTTCCTTCTTGTCGCTCAGGGCAGCGATGCGGGCCAGTTCGGGCTGGATGGGGGCTACGCCCAGTTGTTCCAGGCGGGCTTCGTCCATGAAGGCGGCGTAGAAGTCGCCGATGCGTTTCTTGTCGGCGGTGTCGGCGCTTTGGGCGCTGTCTTCGATGATCTTGCGCAGTTGCGGCTGGATGTCTTCGAACAGTTTTTCGAAGACGCCCCAGCTGGACATTTCGGCGGGGATTTCGGCTGTGGCCAGCCATTTGCCGTTCAGGTGCTTGAAGAAGTCGTCCTGGGCGCGGATGGCGGGGTCGACGTATTGGAGTTCGATGCCGGATTTGTCGGCGGCGCTGGCCATTGTTGCCAACAGCGCTGCAGCGGCGGCGAGGAGGTGTTTTTTCATGGGGTCCTTTAGAACCGGTAAACCGGTGTCAGACCCGCAGGGTCTGACACCCGAAACGCGGCGGTTGCGGGGCCAGTGTCTGACCCCGCGGGTCAGACACTGCAGTGCCGGTTTACCAGATGATCGCGCGGTCTTTTGGCGCGAGGTACAGCTTGTCGCCGTCCTTCAGGCCGAAGGCTTCGTAGAAGCCTGGCTGGTTGCGCAGCGTGCCGTTGGTGCGGAACGGGCCTGGCGAGTGCGGGTCGGCCTTGATGCGGGAGATCAGCGCTGCGTCGCGGTACTTGGTGCGCCATACCTGCGCCCAGCCCATGTAGAAGCGCTGGTCGCCGCTGAAGCCGTCGATCACAGGCGCTTTCTTGCCTTTCAGCGAGAGCTTGTAGGCCTTGTAGGCCACGGCCAGGCCGGAGTTGTCGCCGATGTTCTCGCCCAGCGTCAGCTCGCCGTTGACCTTGTAGCCTGGCAGGGCTTCGAATTCGCCGTACTGCTTGACCAGGATGCCGGTGCGCTCCTTGAAGCGCTTGCCGTCTTCTTCGGTCCACCAGTTGCGCAGGTTGCCGTCGCCGTCGAATTGCGAGCCCTGGTCGTCGAAGCCGTGCGAGATTTCGTGGCCGATCACGGCGCCGATGCCGCCGTAGTTGACCGCGTCGTCAGCCTTCATGTCGAAGAACGGCGGCTGCAGGATGGCGGCCGGGAACACAATCTCGTTCATCTCAGGGTTGTAGTAGGCGTTGATCTGCTGCGGTGGCATCAGCCATTCGTCGCGGTCGATCGGCTTGCCCAGCTTGTTCACATTGCGTTCGTGTTCGAACTGGCTGGAACGGATCACGTTGCCTGCCAGGTCGTCGCGCTTGATTTCCAGCGCGCTGTAGTCGCGCCACTTGTTCGGATAGCCGATCTTGGTGGTGAACTTGGCCAGCTTGGCGTGGGCTTCCTTGCGGGTCTCAGGGCTCATCCACTCCAGGGTGTCGATGCTTTGCTTGAAGGCCAGCAGCAGGTTCTTCACCAGCTGTTCCATGCGGGCCTTGGCTTCCGGCGGGAAGTGCTTGGCAACGTACAGCTTGCCGACCGCTTCGCCCATCGAGCCTTCAGTCAGGGATACGGCGCGCTTCCAGCGTGGGCGCAGTTCGGTGGCGCCGCTCAGGGTGGTGCCGTAGAAGGAGAAGTTTTCGTCAACGAAGGCTTTGGAAAGCTCTGGCGACAAAGTCGCCAGCAGGCGGTAGTCCATATAGGCCTTCCAGTCTTCCATCGGCACTTCGGCGATGACTTTATCCAGCGCCTGCAGGTAGGTTGGCTGGCTGACGATCACGTCCTTCACCTTGCCGTTGATATGCACGCCTTCGAACCATGTGTCGAAGTCGAAGCCTGGCATCAGCTCTTTGAGCTTGGCGATTTCGTATTTGTTGTATGCCTTGACCGGATCGCGCAGTTCGACCTTGGTCCACTGGATCTGGGCGATGCGGGTTTCGACGTTGACCACGGCCTTGGCAGTAGCGGCGGCGTTCTTGTCGCCTGCCAGCGCCATCATCTTGGCAACGTGGGTTTCGAACTTGGCCAGGGTGTCGGCCAGCTTGGCGTCGTCTTTTTTCAGGTAGTAGTCGCGGTCAGGCATCGACAGGCCGGATTGGGACAGGTCGGCCACGTAGCGGGTCGAGTCCTTATTGTCCTGGTGGATGCCGACGTCGAACGGGCTGCTGACGCCCATGCGCGAGAAGTGCGCGAACTGGGCTGCCAGCTGCTTCTTGTCGTTCAGGGCTGCGATGCGGGCGCGTTCGCCGGCCAGCGGGGTCAGGCCCAGTTGCTCGGCGCGGGCTTCGTCCATCATGGCGGCGTACATGTCGCCTACGCGCTTGGCGTCGGCGTTACCGCCCTTGGCAGCGGCTTCTTCGATCAGGGTGCGCAGTTGCGCCTGGACGGTATCGGACAGCTGGACGAAGGTGCCCCAGGTGGAGCGCTCGGCCGGGATTTCGGTGTTCTTCAGCCAGGTGCCGTTCTGGTGCTGGTAGAAGTCGTCCTGGGCACGGACTGCCTTGTCCATGTTGGCGGCTTCGATGCCGGATTTCTGTGCAGGCTTGCCGGCCGCGATAGCAGCGTTTGCAGCGAAGAGGCCGATGATGACGGCGCTCAGGATCTTGCGTTTCAAGGTTACCCTCCTAGGTAGATGTGACGGTATCGCGCGACTCTAGCACGCCGGGGTGAAACGTTGAAAGAAAAGCCACGCGACTGCGTGGCTTTTTAGCAAAACAATGATTACCAGATGATGATGCGGTCTTCCGGCTTCACGTACATCTTGTCGCCTTCCTTCACGCCGAAGGCTTCGTAGAAGGCTGGCTGGTTGACCACCGTTCCGTTGGCGCGGAAGCGGCCGGCGGAGTGCGGGTCGGTCTTGATCTGCACAATCGCCTGCTGCTCGCGCATCTTGGTACGCCACACCTGACCGAAGCCCATGAACACGCGCTGTTCGCCGCTCAGGCCATCGATCACCGGCGAAGGCTTGCCGCCCAGGGAGATCTTGTACGCCTTGTACGCAATGGCCAGGCCCGAATTGTCGGCGATGTTCTCGCCCAGGGTCAGCTTGCCGTTGATGTTATAGCCAGGCACCGGCTCGTAGGAGCTGTACTGCTTGACCATGGCGTCCGCCTTGACCTTGAAGGCGGCGCGGTCGGCGGCAGTCCACCAGTCGCGCAGGTTGCCGTCGCCGTCGTACTGCGAGCCCGAATCGTCGAAGCCGTGCGAGATTTCGTGGCCGATCACAGCGCCGATCGCGCCGTAGTTGACGGCATCGTCAGCCTTCATGTCAAAGAACGGCGGCTGCAGGATCGCGGCAGGGAACACGATTTCATTGGCGGTCGCGCGATAGTAGGCATTGATGGTCTGCGGCGTCATGCCCCACTCTTCCTTGTCGATCGGCTTGCCGAGCTTCTCCAGGTTGCGGTTGTAGGCGAAATCGGCGGCGCGGCCCAGGTTGCCGATCAGGTCACCCTCCTTGAACTGCAGCTTGCTGTAGTCGCGCCATTTGTTCGGGTAGCCGATCTTCGGGGTGAACTTGGCCAGCTTGTCCTGCGCCTGCTTCTTGGTCTCAGCGCCCATCCAGTCGATGCTGTCGATGCTCTGCTTGTAGGCCGCCAGCAGGTTCTTCACCAGTTCTTCCATGCGCGCCTTGCGCTCGGCCGGGAAGTACTTGGCCACGTACAGCTTGCCCATGCCTTCGCCGATCGAGGCTTCCACCACGCCAATGCCGCGCTTCCAGCGTGGCTGCTGTTCGGTCACGCCGGTCAGCACGGTGCCGTAGAAGTCGAAGTTAGCCTGGTCGAAATCCTTCGACAGGTATGGCGAAGCATCGCGCAGCAGTTGCCATTCAAAGTAGGCCTTCCAGGTTTCCAGCGGGGTGCTTTCAACCAGCTTGGCGAACTCGGTCATGTAGCTTGGCTGTGCCACGATCACGGTATCGGTCTTGGCGGCGATGCCGGTAGCACCCAGGGATGCCTTCCAGTCGTAGCCTGGCGCGATCTCAGCCAGCTTGGTGATTTCCATCTTGTTGTAACGCTTGACCGGGTCGCGGTTGTCGACGCGCGACCATTGCGCCTTCGCCAGTTCGGTTTCCAGTGCCACGATGGCCTTGGCTTTTTCGGCACCATCCTTGTTGCCGGCCAGGCCGAGGATCTTGGCCACGTGCAGCTCGTACTTGGCCAGCGCGTCCGCCATCTTGGCGTCGTCTTTCTTCAGGTAGTACTCGCGGTCGGGCAGGCCCAGGCCGGACTGGCCCATGTGGGCGGCGTACTGGGTCGAGTTGCGCGCGTCCTGGCTGACGAACACGCCGTATGGCGCCGGCACGCCGGACTTGTTGAAGTGGGCGATCAGCGCAGGAATGCCCTTCTTGTCTTTCAGGCCGCGGATCCTGGACAGCTCGCCGGCCAGCGGCTTGGCGCCCAGCTTTTCCAGCTTGGCTTCGTCCATGTAGGAAGCGTACAGCGCGGCGATCTTGGCGTCGTCGCCTTTCAGGCCTTTCTGGCCCTGCAGGCCCTGGATCAAGTCGCGCAGCTGGAACAGGGTGTCGTCGCGCAGCTTGGCGAAGGAGCCCCAGCTCGACTTGTCGGCCGGGATCTCAGTGGTCTTCAGCCATCCGCCGTTCAGGTGCTCGAAGAAGTCGTCCTGGGCACGCACGTTCTTGTCGATGTACTGCGTGTCGATGCCGGAAGTCGGGGCCGAAGTGTGCTCGTGGCCGCCTGCGTGGGCGAATGCCGCCATCAGGCTCAGGGTAATGGTGCTCAGGATGTGTCGTTTCACTCTCTTTGTCCCTTTAGAATTTGGTTTCAAGTCGAACGCTCCACTGGGTATAGGTGGGGTTCAGTGTGGCTCCTTGTACGGCGAGCCCATTTGCATTGACCAGGTTGTACCCGGTTGCATCATCCGCCAACAGGTTGTTGGCGCTGATTCGGATCTGCGTGCGGCTGTCGAAACGCCACAGCGCATACATGTCCAGCACGCGTTTGCGGCTGGCTTCCACTACTTGCTTGTCGCTCACCTGGGTGCGGATGGCCGGCGTCCAGTTGTAGCTTGTGCCAAGCGTGAGCGGGATGTCTTTCAGGCGGTAGTCCATGCCCACGTTGGCCGTCTGTTTTGCTTGCTGGTCAAGGCGGTTGTCAGGGCCTGGGATGCCGTCGACTTTCGACCAGAAATGGCTGTAGTTGCTGCGGAAGTCGATCTGCGGCGCATTGTCCATCAGCTCGGACAGCGCGAACTTGGCTTCCAGTTCGATGCCGCTGGTGCGGGCGTGGCCGATGTTGGCCGGCGAAGAAACCCAGCGCTGGCCAAGCTCGGTTTGCTGCAGCGTGAGTTCGCGGCGAATCAAGTTGTCGATATTGCGCACGAAACCACTGACGCTGACGATGCCGGTGCGGCCAAGGTAGTGTTCATACGCGAGATCGAGGCCCGTGGCCAGTTCCGGCTTCAGGTTCGGGTTGCCGGTACGGTCAGGGCTGGTGGCGCTGTTCAGGCGCGACAGGAACGGCGCGGCGATCAGGTCCTGCACATTGGGCGACTTGTAGCTCTTGGTCAGGCTGGCGCGCACCTGGTCTTTTTCGTGGCCCGGGATTTTCCAGACTGCGTGCAGCAGCGGGCTGAAGACCTTGCTGGTGTTGCTGATGGTGCCGCTGCTGCGGTCGGACGTGGTGCGGATGCCTTCCCAGCGCGCGCCGACATAGGCCGACCATTGCGGCGTGATGTCCCATTCGTCCTGCGCGAACAAGGCGGCGCGGCGGGTGTCTGCGGCCAGGTTGTCGCCGGAATCGGCGAATTGCGCGTTGCCGCTCCTGTCCAGCGATACGCGCACCTGCTCGCGGTGGCTGGCTTCCAGGTCCCAGCCGGCGGCCAGCAAATGGCCGGCGCCGATTGGGGCGGTGTATTTACCGCCGGTGTTGAGGCTCTTGTCCCTGGTGTTGTCGGTATCGGTAAAGCGGTCCAGCAGCGTGCCTTGCGTGTCGTACTGGTAGCGCAGCGAATCGCTGTCACGCTTGCCCAGGCCGAAGCCGAACTTCACATCGAGCTTGCTGGCGCCCTGCAGGCGGTGCACCCAATTGCCGAAGCCTCGCAGGAAAGTGACGTCGCCGTCGCTGGTCTGCTGCGCCAGGTTGTACTCCGGCGGCTGGCTGCCGACCGGCTGCGACAGGTTGGTCTGCGCCGCGCTATGCGACTTCTGGTGCATCAGGAAGATCTGGAAGTTCAGCGTGTCGCCGTTCTCGAACTTGTACGAGAAGCGCGGCGTCAGGTGCAGGCCCTTGGTGCTGCCGGCGCTTTCGCTTTCAAGGAACTGCTCCTTGGCCAGGTCGCCATCGGCTTCAACTTCCGTGTTGTGGGTGCGGGTGCTGTCATGCTGGCGGTTGACGTTGACCGAGGCCGACAAGGTGTAATTCAGGGCGCCCGACTTTCCCGGCGCTGTGACCGACAGCTCCGGCGAATGGCGGCCCTGCTCCAGGCGGTCGGATGCCTTTACCTGCATGTCGCGCATCTGGTAGCCGTCGCGCAGCACGATATTGATGGTGCCGGCGATGGCGCGGGTGCTGTGCTCGGCCACCGGGCCGCGCATGACTTCGATGCGTTCGACCTGGTCAGGGGACAGCGATTCCATTGAGAAGCCGGCTGGCGGGCGTTCGCCATTGACCAGCACCTGGGTATAGCCGCTGCCCAGGCCGCGCATGCGTACCTCGCCGCCGCGGCCGGCGCGGCCACCGAGCGTGATGCCCGGCAGGCGTTTCAAGACGTCGCCGATATTGCTGTCGCCGTTGCGGTCCAGTTCTTCGCGGCCGAACACTTGCTTGGCCGCCGTGGAGTTGCGGCGCTCCGTCATATCGTCCTGGCGGCCGCCGCTGATGGTGACCTGGGGGACGACGTTATCAGCAGCTTTGATGGCTTCCTGCTGGGCTGCGGCACCGCTGGCCGCTCCCAGGGTCACCAAGGCGAAAGGGATCAACTTCTTCATGAGTGGGCAACGTTGCACGCGGCAGGCCGGTTGGCGCCGCGCAGGCATTGTAATCCCCACCCCGGCGGCTGGCACAGGGCCGCCGCCGTTGTTACTTTACGATACTTGCTACATGCCGCGGCCAGAGCCGCCGCCAATGCTGACGCCGGCGCCGCCACCCGGACCGCCCATGCCACCGCGTCCGCCGTGGCCGCCGCGATGGCCGCCCTCCTCGCCCGATGGCCGTTCCCCACGGCTTCCGCCAAGGCCTTCCTCCATGCGGATCAGTTGGTCTACGAGAAACTTTGCCGCCGCCTGGCGCTGGCCATCGTCCAGCGCGTCATTGATGCCCAGCCACCATTCGCGCAGTTGGCGGTCCTCGGCCGCGGTCGCAGCCTGCTCGGCTTCAAGGCCGGCCTGCAGGTCACGCAATTCGACATTCTGGGCCTGCAAACCCAGCTTGGTTGCTTCCTGCAGGCGTTCGCGGCGCGCTTTACGCTCACGCAGCAATGCCTTGCTCTGGCTCTCCACCTTGGCCCACAGGGTCTGCTGGTTCGCGTTCAGGTTCAGGGACTTGCGAAATTCGGAAGCCATGGGCACCAGGTCTTCGGCGCGCATGTCCATGACCGGCACGGCAAAAGCGGGCGCGACAGCCATGGCCAATACCAGCCAGGCGGCACGGGCAGTGCGTATCAGTTTCATATTATTGCTCCGGAAAAAAAGATGCCCGCGGGGGTGCCGCAGGCATAAACCACTTTAGGGTAGAGAGAAATGGCGAACCCAGTGTAGGCCTGGCAGCGCAGTCGGTCTGGCTTTCTTACAAATACTTACTCTGGTAAACACATTGGCAAACACCTACAAAGTTATGAATTTATCGTGGCTTTTAAAAGGATTTATTCCATGCTGGCAGCTACGATTGCTGAAAATCAGGTTTATACTGAACTCCAATGGCGGACGAGTTAACCGCTGTATTCGGAACAGGTGACACATGGGCAAGAAACTCAAGAACGCTGGGCTGATCGGCCTTGGCGTGGTCGCGGGGGTAGCGGTATCCCTGCAGTTTTCGGCGATGGCACAAAAGCAGGCTGACCCTGTCTTGCCGCTGGAAGAACTCAAGCAGCTTGCCGATGTGTACGGCCTGATCAAATCCGATTATGTGGAAGCGGTGGAAGACAAGAAACTGCTGACCGAAGCCATCTCCGGCATGGTCGCCTCGCTCGACCCGCACTCCGCCTACCTCGACAAGAAAGCCTATGCCGAACTGCGTGAAGGTTCGCAAGGCAAGTTCGTCGGCCTCGGCATTGAAATCGCCCAGGGCGACGAAGGCTATATCAAGATCGTGGCTCCGATTGAGGATTCGCCGGCCTACCGCGCCGGCATCAAGCCGGGCGACATGATCACCCGCCTGGATACCACCTCGCTGAAAGGCCTGAGCCTGGATGAGTCGGTCAAAAAGATGCGCGGCGAGCCGGGTTCCAAGGTAATGCTGACAATCATGCGCAAAGATGAGCCGCAGCCGCTGGAATTCACCCTGAACCGCGAAGAAATTCATCAGAAGAGCGTGAAGGCCAAGATCGTCTCGCCGGGTTATGCCTGGGTGCGCATTTCGCAATTCCAGGAACCCACCGTGGACGACCTCGCGGCCAAGATCACCGAACTGTACCGCCAGGACCCGCACCTGAAGGGCTTGGTCCTGGACTTGCGCAACGACCCGGGCGGCGTGCTGCAAGGCGCGATCGGCGTCGCGGCAGCCTTCCTGCCGAAGGACACCCCGATCGTTTCGACCAACGGCCAGTTGCCGGACTCGAAACAGATCTTCTACGGCCGCGCCGAATACTACTCGCTGCGCGGTGATGGCGACCCGCTGGCCAAGCTGCCGGAAGCGGTCAAGCACATCCCAATGGCCGTGCTGGTGAATACCGGCTCCGCCTCGGCCTCCGAAATCGTGGCCGGCGCCCTGCAGGATTACAAGCGCGCCACCATCATCGGTTCGCAAACCTTCGGCAAAGGCTCAGTGCAAACCATTCGCCAGCTGACCGCCGATACCGCCGTCAAGCTGACCACCGCGCGCTACTACACGCCGCACGGCCGCTCGATCCAGGCCAAAGGCATCTCGCCTGACCTGGCGGTGGACGAGAACGAGGATGGCGACGGCCTGAACAGCCTGCGCATGCGCGAAGCCGACCTCGCCAAACACCTGAGCAACGACCGCGAGCAGGAAGCCGGCAAGGCCCCGCGCGACGAGTTGGAAGAGCAGATGCGCATCCTGGCTGCCGAGAAGAAGCGCAAGCCTTTGGAATATGGCAGTGGCGACGATTTCCAGCTCAAGCAGGCACTCAACCACTTGCAAGGCGTTCCAGTGCAACTGGCCAAGGCCGAATCCAAGCTGGTCAAGCTGGATCTGCCACCGAAGAAATAAAGCTGGCAAAGGTTAAGGCGGCGCCCCCTGGGGCGCCGTTTTTCGTTGCAGATGCGGTAAAATCGGCCATCTTACCGGTCGCCTGACCCATTCTAAGAAAGAAATATTGACCATGAAACAAGCCGTCATCAGCGGAACCGGCCTCTTTACTCCAGCGAACTCGATCAGCAATGAAGAGCTGGTCACCGCCTTCAACGCCTACGCCGAACTGTTCAACGCGGAAAACGCCGCCGCCATCGCAGCCGGCACCGTGACTGCACTGGAGCCATCCAGCGCAGCCTTCATTGAAAAGGCGTCCGGCATCAAGTCGCGCTACGTGATGGAAAAGACCGGCATCCTGGACCCGAAACGCATGACCCCGCGCATTCCCGAGCGCAGCAACGAAGAACTGTCGCTGCAGGCCGAGATCTGCGTGGCAGCTGCACGCCAGGCGCTGGACCGCGCCGGCCGCAGCCCGGCGGACATTGACATGGTGCTGGTGGCTTGCTCCAACATGCAGCGCGCCTACCCTGCCATGGCAGTGGAAGTGCAGCAGGCGCTGGGCATCGACGGCTTCGGCTTCGACATGAACGTGGCTTGCTCCTCGGCCACCTTCGGCATCCAGACTGCGGTTGGCGCGGTGCAGAGTGGCCAGGCGCGCGCGGTACTGATCCTGAATCCGGAAATCACCTCCGGTCACCTGGACTACCGCGACCGCGACAGCCACTTTATTTTCGGCGACGCCTGCACTGCGATCATCGTGGAAGCCAAGGAAAGCGCCGTATCCAAACACCAGTGGGACATCCTGGACACCAAGCTGAAGACCAGCTTCTCCAACAACATCCGCAACAACTTCGGCTTCATGAACCGCTTCGACGAAAGCGGCATCGGCGCGCCGGACAAGCTGTTCAAGCAGCAAGGCCGCAAGGTATTCAAGGACGTGTGCCCGATGGCAGCGCAAATGATCAAGGAATCGATCGACCGCGCCGGCCTGAAGGTTGAGCAGATGAGCCGCTTCTGGCTGCACCAAGCCAACCTGAGCATGAACCAGCTGATCTCCCGCACCATCCTCGGCCGCGACGCCGAGCCGCTGGAAGCGCCGGTGATCCTGGACACCTACGCCAACACCTCGTCGGCCGGCTCCATCATCGCCTTCCACAAGCACCAGGACGACCTGCCGTCCGGCTCCTACGGCGTGATCTGCAGCTTCGGCGCCGGCTACTCCATCGGCTCCGTCGTCGTACGTAAAGCCTAAGATAAAAGTCGGGGTCAGGTCTGGCAATCCGCCACTTTTTTCGCATCGCGAAAAGAGTGGCGGATTGCCAGACCTGACCCCGACTTTCATGCAGTTATACTCCTTGCGAAAGGAGGCCCTGCATGCCGCATGACATCAGCCTGATTACTACTATCGCCGCCGCCCTTGGCTTCGGTCTCGTCTTCGGCTTTATCGCCACCCGCCTCAAACTTCCCGCCCTGGTCGGCTATCTCGCAGCCGGCATCCTGATCGGTCCTGCTACCCCTGGCTTTGTCGCTGACAGCGCGCTCGCTGGCCAGCTGGCTGAAATCGGTGTGATGCTGATGATGTTCGGCGTCGGCCTGCATTTCTCGCTCGATGATTTGTGGGAGGTGCGCAAGGTGGCGCTGCCCGGTGCGATCCTGCAGATCGCGGCGGCGACCGGCATGGGCATGGCACTGGCGCATTTCTGGGGCTGGAGCCTGGGCGGTGGCTTGGTGTTCGGTCTGGCGCTGTCGGTGGCCAGCACGGTGGTGCTGCTGCGGGCGCTGGAGGAGCGCGGCACGCTGGATTCGTTCAACGGCCGCATTGCTGTCGGCTGGCTGGTGGTTGAGGACCTGGTGACGGTCCTCGTGCTGGTCCTGCTGCCCGCGCTGGCAGGCGCCTTGGGCGGCAATGCCGGCGATGCTGCCGGCCATGGCCATGGCGCGGCCGAGGGCGGCGTGCTCAAGGCGCTGGCTGTCACGCTGGGCCAGGTGGCGCTGTTCGTCGGCTTCATGCTGCTGGTGGGCCGCAAGCTGTTCCCGTGGATCTTGTGGCAGGTGGCGCGCACCAATTCGCGCGAGCTGTTCACCCTGTGCGTGATCGCTGCGGCAGTGGGCATCGCTTATGCGGCTACCGTACTTTTCGGCATCTCCTTCGCGCTGGGCGCGTTCTTCGCCGGCATGGTGCTGCGCGAATCCGAGCTGAGCCATCGCGCCGCGCATGAATCGCTGCCATTGCGCGATGCGTTCGCGGTGCTGTTCTTCGTTTCGGTCGGCATGCTGTTCGAGCCGTTGATCCTGGTTGAACAGCCGCTGCGCGTTCTTGCTGTGGTGGGCATTATCCTGTTCGGCAAGTCGATTGCGGCCTTCGCGCTCGTGGTGCTGCTGCGCTATCCAGCCAGCACGGCGCTGATGGTGTCGGCCAGCCTGGCGCAGATCGGCGAGTTTTCCTTCATCCTGGCGGCGCTGGGCATCTCGCTTGGGCTGCTGCCGCATGAAGGCCAAAGCCTGATCTTGGCCGGCGCTATCCTGTCGATCGCCTTGAACCCCCTGATGTTCCTGCTCGCTGGCCCGCTGGAGCGCATGCTGGGCAAGAACAAGGTACTGGCGGCGCAATATGCGCGCACCGCCGATCCGCTGGCAGAGTTGCCGATGACGACCGCGCAATCCAAGCTGGAAGGCCAGGTGGTGCTGGTCGGTTATGGCCGCGTGGGCAGGAATATTGCTGAAGAGCTGGCGGCTCAGGGCATCCATTACGTGGTGGCGGAGCAGAATCGCGAGCTGGTCGACCAGCTGCGCCAGCAAGGCATCGCCGCCGTGGCGGGTAATGCTGGCGAACCTGCGGTATTGATCCAGGCCCATATCCACAAGGCGCGCATGCTGGTGGTGGCGACGCCGGATACCTTCCACGTGCGCGCCATGATCGAAACGGCGCGCGCGCTGAATCCGGATATCAAGATCGCGGTGCGCACGCACAGCGAAGAGGAGGCTGCCCTGCTGCGCAGCGAGCGCGCCGGCGTCATCTTCATCGGCGAGCAGGAGCTGGCCAAGTCGATGGCGGCGCACGTCGCCGGCGAAATCGGCAGGACGCACGCCTAGCGCGCCTACAGTCGCGCTGCCAACTCCGCGCCTTCCTTGATGGCGCGCTTGGCGTCGAGTTCTGCTGCCAGGGCGGCGCCGCCGATCTTGTGGAAGCGCGGGGCGCCTGCCGCAGCTGCCTCGCCTTCCGGCGGCATCAGTTCAGTCAGGCTTTCCTGGCCGGCGCAGATCACCACGTTATCCACTGCCAGCAAGCGTTCTTCTTCGCCAACCTGGATGTGCAGGCCATGGTCGTCGATCCGCTTGTACTGCACGCCGGGGATCATCACCACGCCATTGCGCGCCAGTACCGCGCGGTGCACCCAGCCCGACGTCTTGCCAAGGCCGGCGCCGAGCTTGCTGGTCTTGCGCTGCAGCAGGTAGAGCTGGCGCACCGGCTCCGCCGCCTTTGCCGGCACCAGGCCGCCTCCCGTCTTGGCGTGCAGGTCGACGCCCCATTCGGCAGTCCAATGCTCCTTTGCCAGGGGCAGCGCATGCTCAGGGTTATGCAACAGGTATTCGCCGACGTCGAAGCCGATGCCGCCCGCGCCAATGATGGCCACGCGCTTGCCGACCGGCTTTTTGTCGCGCAGTACGTCGAGATAGGACAGCACTTTCGGATGGTCGATGCCGTCGATCTTCGGCTTGCGCACACGGATGCCGGTGGCGACGATCACGTCGTCATAGCCGCCCGCCAGCAGTTCTTCGCGCGTGACGCGGTGATTGAGCTGCAGCTTGACGCCGGTCAGCTCGATCTTGCGGCCGAAGTAGCGCAGGGTTTCGTTGAATTCTTCCTTGCCCGGGATCTGCCGGGCGATATTGAACTGGCCGCCAATGCGGTCGCCCGAGTCGAACAAGGTGACGTCGTGGCCGCATTCCGCCGCCACCGTCGCAGCCGACAAGCCGGCAGGACCGGCGCCGACCACCGCTACCTTGCGGCGAGCCGCAGCGGGCTTGTACACTAGCTCCGTCTCATGGCAGGCGCGCGGGTTCACCAGGCAGCTGGCGCGCTTGTTCTGGAAAGTGTGGTCAAGGCAGGCCTGGTTGCATCCAATGCAAGTATTGATTTCGTCGGCGCGGCCGGCAGCGGCCTTGTTAACGAACTCAGCATCAGCCAGGAAGGGGCGCGCCATCGACACCATGTCTGCATCGCCGCGGCGGATGATGTCCTCGGCCTCCGCCGGCATGTTGATACGGTTCGAGGCGACCACGGGAATGGTCACCTCCTTGCGCAGGCGGCCCGCCACTTCGGCGAAGGCGGCGCGCGGCACCGAGGTGACGATGGTCGGCACGCGCGCCTCATGCCAGCCGATGCCGGTGTTGAGGATGGTGGCGCCGGCCTGCTGCAAGGCCTTGGCGACAGCCACCACCTCTTCCCAGGTATTGCCGCCGTCCACCAGGTCCAGCAGCGAGTGCCGGTACATGATGATGAAGTCGCGGCCGACCGCATCGCGCATGCGGCGCACGATTTCCACCGGCAGGCGCATGCGGTTCTCGATGCTGCCGCCCCAGCGGTCGGTGCGCAGGTTGGTGCGGGCACAGAGGAACTGGTTCAGCAGGTAGCCTTCGCTGCCCATCACCTCGACGCCGTCATAGCCGGCCTTCTGCGCCAGCCTGGCGGCGCGCACGTAGGCATTGATGGTCGATTCGATGCCGCTTTCGGTCAGCGCCTTCGGCTTGAAGGGCGAGATCGGCGATTTCTTGTCGGAGGCGGACACGGCGAACGGCTGGTAGCCATAGCGCCCTGCGTGCAGGATCTGCATCAGGATCTTGCCGCCCTCTTCGTGCACGGCACGGGTCAGCTTGCGGTGGTTGAACACGTCGCCGATGAAGTTCATGGTGCCGCCAAAGGGCAGCAGCCAGCCCTGGCGGTTCGGCGAGATGCCGCCGGTCACGATCATCCCTACCCCGCCCCTGGCGCGCTCGCGGTAGAAGGCGGCCAGCTTGTCATAATTGAAGAAGCGATCCTCCAGCCCCGTGTGCATGGAACCCATGATGACGCGGTTGCGCAAGGTGGTAAAACCCAGGTCGAGGGGCGAGAGGAGATGCGGGAAATTCGTGGTCATAGGGGTAAGGCGGGAGTTCAGTGCGCTGTCTAACGATGGAAGCGCGCGGCGCTTGTATTCTGCCACCAGTTCCCTTACGCTGGTAGCATGAAGCGACTGTTATTAGTACTGTTCCTCGGTTTTACCGCGCCCGCGTTCGGCGCGGGCCAGGCGGCCCGGTTGGAGATTCCCAAGCTGGAAGTGTCCGTCAACCGGGTGAAGGCAGACGCGCAACAGCTCTATGAAGTGAACGCCAGCGGCACCGTTCATGCATCCCTGCCAACAGTCTGGCGCACCCTCACGACCTACGACCGCATGGAAGAATTCGTGCCCGACATGGCGTCGTGCCGGGTGCTTTCCCGGAATGGTAACGAAGTCATCATTGAGCAATTTGGCACGGCGCGCTTCCTGTTCATGTCGCGCTCCATCCATCTTGTCGTGCGTGCAACGGAGCAGCCGATGTCGTCGATCGACATCGCCCTGGTTTCGGGGGACATGAAACACTACGAGGCGCGCTGGGAACTGATTCCCATTCCGGAAACCGGCGGCACCCGCGTGGTGTATAGCGGGCGCCTGATGCCGAACTTCTACGTGCCGGGCCTGCTGGGCACCAACATCATCCGCGGCGATATCGAACGCATGATGAATGCGGTGCTGGCCCACCTGGAACGCCAACCGGCGCTGCCGAAACAGTCCGAACTGGCACGCGGCCTGGGCGGAGTGCCCAGCGTTCCTTAAAGCGGCGGCTTAGGCCGTGTAGTGGTCGCGGTCGCGCACTTCCGCAAAATTCTCAAGGCTGCCGATGCGGATCACCACCGGGTTCATGGTGGATGCGGTCTGCATGGAGCGCCAGGCAAACTGCCATTCTTTCTCGACCGCATCTTCACGCGTCTTGGTGAAGGCAGCGCCCAGCGCGGCGCGGCCACCGTATTCGATGGCGCCATCGATGCCGGCCCAATTCGGCAAGGTGCGCTGCACGGCGCGATGAATGCGCTCACCGAATTCCTCGGTGTTGTGGATCACCAGGCAGCTGTCGGCGCCGAAATGGTCGAACAAGTCGCGGTTCCAGGCTTGCGAAAAGCTCAGGGTCAGGAAGCTGCCCACAGGGCGCAGCACGAACTGGCCATCCTTCAGGGCTTGTTCGAGTTCGCTGCGCGGGCCGTAGCGGTGCAGCGTAGGTGGGCGTTTGTAATCGTGCATGATGATTCTTAGTTTGGATTTCTTTCGATGTGCCGCACGTGGCGGTGGGCACGCATGAATGTCGAGGCGATGAAGATTTCGCGCAGCAGGTAGCCGAAGTTGCCGATCAGGCAAATCATCGCGGCGATGAACAGGCCGGCAATGTACTTGTCCAGCGCGACGTTGGTAGCGTCGCCAACGAACAGCAGAGCCACCACCAGGCAGACGAACAGGCCGCAGGCCGTGCACAGCGCAATCGCAACATTGATCAGGTGAGAGCGGCGGTACAGGATATCGAGCTCGTTGATATACGTGTCGTTATAGGCCACGTCGAGGCGCTCTTCCAGCACGCGCGAGCGGTCGATGATGCGCGCCAGGCGGTTCAGCAGCACCAGGAGATTGGTGCAGACTGTGGACAGCATGAAAACCGGGGCAATCGCAAGCTGGATGATGTGGGCGATGTCGCCAAGCTGCAGATTCATTATGCGAAGCGTCCTTGCTGACGGAATTGTTCGGTAGCGTTGACCAGGGCGCGGCTGATGCCCTGCTCCATGGCGCCGTGGCCGGCGTCCGGAATCATCTTCATCACGGCATTGGCGCCCCAGGCCTGCTGCAGGCGCAAGGCCGATACCGGCGGGCAGATCACGTCATAGCGGCCCTGGACGATCACCGCCGGCAGGTGGGCGATACGCGGCACATTGGCCAGCAACTGGCCGTCGGAGAAGAAGCCCAGGTTGGCCATGTAGTGCGATTCCATGCGGCCGACGCCCAGGTCGAGGGTGTCCGATGGCGGTTCCTCCGGCTGCGGCAGGAGGAAGACGCGGCGGCCTTCGAACTTGCTCCACGCGCGCACGGCGGGCCAGTGCACGTCCGGGTTCGGGTCCATGATGCGCTTGACGTAGGCTTGCAGCAGGTTGCCCCGCTCTTGGGCCGGGATGGAGGCGACGAATTCGTCGTAAACCTCGGGATGGAACCATTCCGAGCCTTGCAGGAACCAGTCGATTTCCTTTTGCGTGCAGAGGAAGATGCCGCGCAGGACGAAGCCCAGGCAACGCTCCGGGTGGGCCTGGCCGTAAGCCAGCGCCAGCGTCGAGCCCCAGGAGCCGCCGAATACCAGCCATTTATCGATGCCGAACAGGGCGCGCAGGCGCTCGATGTCCTCAATCAGGAGCTGGGTGGTGTTGTTGCGCACCTCGCCCAACGGGGTCGATTTGCCGGCGCCGCGCTGGTCAAACAGGATGACCCGGTAGTGGTCCGGGTTGAAGAAGCGGCGGTGCTGCGGCGACATGCCTGCGCCAGGGCCGCCGTGGAAGAAGACGACCGGAATGCCGTTCGGGTTGCCCACCTCTTCCCAATAAATTGTATGGATGTCATCGACAGCCAGCATGCCGCTATTGCGGGGCTGGATTGGCGGGAACAGGTGTGGGAAGGCGTCGGGCATGTCTATCCTCTGTGCGTGAAGCCAAGATTGTAACCGCTCAGAAGAAGGTATTGATGGCTTGAAGAACGTTGTACGTGTCATCCACAAGCAGCATCAGCGGCCATTTGTCGAAGGTGGTGCAGGGGTGGGAGATGCCGCAGCCCACCAGGTCGCCCACCTGCAGGCCCCCTTCGACGCCCTCCGGCCAGCGCAGGTAGGCGTGCTGGTCGTTCATCTTGTCGATCACGGCGCCCTCCGGCAGCGCCAGCGCGCCCGCGCCCGGCCGATGCGCGGCGATTGGCCGCGGCAGGCCCAGGTCGTGCGAGGCATCGCGCTTGCCCATGGACAGGATGGCCAGGTTCGGCTCGGGGAGCGACAGTACCGTGGTCCAGACTTCCAGCGCCGGCCGCAGGCCCTCCCCTGCCGCCTTGCCCTCGCGGCTGGCCAGTTCACTGGTCAAACCACCGTAGTAGCCGTGGTCATTGGTCAGGTAGCATCCGCTGCGCAGGATCGGCAGGACTTTCTTGCCTTGCACGGCCAGCCCGGCAAACTCGCGCGCCACGCGGTCGAAATAGGCCGAGCCGCCGGCAGAGATAATCACCTGCTCGCCGCCGAACAGGCCTTCCGCCGCCGCGGCCCTCAGCATTTCCGCCATGCGCTGCAGGAAGCCGTTGACCAGCTCCACATCGGCATCGCGGTTGTCGGTCACGACCAGGCCTTCATAGCCCTCGATGCCGGCCAGTTGCAGTCCGGGTGCAGCGGCGATGGCACGCGCTACCGCCATCACTTCCTCCGGATCGCGGCATCCGGCGCGCCTGCCCTTCATGCCCAGTTCAACCAGCAACGGCAAGGGCCGCGCGAGCCCTAAGGCCTGCACGGCACGCGCCAGGCGCTCGACGCCTTGCTGCGAATCGACCAGTGCGAAGAACTCGAAGGAATGGTCCTCCTGCATCAGGTGCAGTACCGCGCGGATATCGGCCGGCGCCACCAGTTCATTGGCGAGGATCACGCGCCGCACGCCAAAACGCGCCGCGATCTGCACCTGCGGGATAGTGGCCAGCGTGATTCCCCAGGCGCCGTTCTCGATTTGCGCCGCGAACAGATGCGGGCTCATGGTGGTCTTGCCGTGCGGCGCCAACAGCACCCCATGGCGCTCGCAGAAGCCGCGCATCCAGGCCAGGTTGTGCTGCAGTGCAGAAGCCTTCAGTACCGCCACCGGCAGGCTCGTGTCCGCCGCCAGCACGTTCCAATGCTGGGCGCCGATCATGTGCTGACGCAGCGGCTCCACGATAGGCAGGCCTTTCACGCCAGGCTGCAGGATTTGTTCATCGAGTTCGGGCAGCGCGTACATAAGTCATCCAATCATCGTCAGCCGGCCGCTGGCTCGGCAGTATTAAACGCCAACTGTGCGGCAAAGGCTCGCTTGTAGGCGGGGCGCGCTTCGCCACGGGCCACATATGCGGCCAGTCGGGGGAATTCACTGAGGATACCCGATGGCTTGAGCCTGAGCAGCACCGACACCATGACCAGGTCGCCCGCGCTGAAATCGCCATCCAGCCATTGTGCATCACCCAGGCGCGCGGAGAGCTGGCCAAGCCGAACGCGGATACGATCCATGATCAGGGGCAGGCGCTCTTTGCTCCACGGCTTGTCACCCTCCTGGAATTTGGCGATAACGATTTCCAGGATCGGCGGCTCAACCGTGTTGAGTGCCGCAAACATCCATGTGATCGCACGCGCCCGGGCATTGGCATCCTCCGGCAACAGGCCCGGATAGTGCGAAGCGATATGGAAAATGATCGCGCCCGACTCGAACAACGTCAGGTCGCCTTCCTCATAGGTCGGAATCTGGCCGAACGGATGCAGGGCAAGGTGCTTAGGCTCCTTCATCGCGGCGAAGGAAACCGGCCGTACCTCGTAAGCCTGGCCTGTTTCTTCGAGCGCCCAGCGGACGCGCGTATCGCGTGCCAGGCCCATGCCGCCATCGGGCGAACGTTCGAATGCAGTAATGGTTTTGTTCATCGGAGTCTCCTGGTAATCGAGGCGAAAATGCCCTTTCAGGAATGACGACGAATCACCAGCGGTGAAATCGACATAAGCCGTTGATCTTACGGCTGGTTCTGAAGCATTGCAGCAAACTGGGCAGGCGTCCACTTTTTCCTATCTGATACCTGTCCGTCACCCAGTTCTATCAACCTCAATTGGCCAGACGCATCAAGGACAGTATCAACGGAAAAGAAGGGGCTCGAAACACGTTCGGCCACTTCCGCAACGAGTGCAGGAACATTTCCGTCCCTTGAGAACGCTTTCCGGTTGAGTACGAAGTATCGTTCTTCGGTTTCGGGACGGAGCTCCTCAAACTTGCGAATACATATCCCGCCCTCCACCGAGCCCCTGTATTGCGCAATCAGGGAAACCACTTCCGCGATCCCTTCAGGCGTTTGTGCGACCGACCCACGCTGCGTGGTGAGTGACTTGACGTAATCCTTGACGAAATAAGCTGGCCAATTCTTGCCACTGACAAGACTCACAAAGTCGGCGCTTCTTTCCGCCACGATGGTTTCGGGCGTCCACGCTTCACAAACGGGATACCACTCTGGCAAATAATGACACCGGCGGTATTCCTCGGCACTGGTCTTCATTTGCGCCCCACTCGCGGCAACGCCTTCAGCCAGTCGAGCATACGACTCGGGCGTCATCATCCATCCTCGATAAACGACCTTCACGCCAGCCGGGAGCACCGGCCTGGCGCGGAACCGATCGCTCTCAAAGTCTTCAAACGAGAACAGGGAGTAAGCAAGGCCCGCCTTAATGACGGCAGCAAACTCTTCCGCGTACTCTTCGTCCACGGCTGATTTATTGAATGGATCAGAAGGGTATAACAAATACATTCGGGGCTTTCCAGTTATGGCAGGAGGAGCAGGTTTTTCAGTTGCTTTGCAACGGACTCCCTGGCCTTACCTGTTTTGAATATGGTTGGAATGTACAGCATGAAGCAACCCCAACGATACCGCGACCGATTCCTGTCCTTGGACAGCAAGTACTGCAACACTTCGCTGGCGGATTCGCGGTGAAACGCCCAGAGCACATGGTTGCGGTAGGTGATCGAAAAATAGGCGTCTGTGGGCCAGCTCAACACATGCTTGCGCCGCAGATGGCAGGAACCACATCGAATCGAGCCAACCGGCCAGCCGCTACGATTTTTGAGAAACCGCGAATGCTCCCAGTCGTCCGCGGAATAGCCATCAGGGAGTTCGTGAAGTGCCTTCTCGGGACGACCATGAAGTCCCTGGTAATAGAGTGCCGCATGCCACTTATGGCCGCATGAGTCCTGGAACTGCTGGTACTCGAACAAGCTGCTCTTCTGAAAAAATTCCACATCCGATTTCAGCTTGATGCAAACAACTTCGGCAAACTCGAATTCTGCGCGCTGCTTGCACGCTGGACAAACAATATCCAGATGGTGCGGGATCGGTCTCCATTCGTACGGCCTTGTCATCTTTGACAAGGGCTGAGAAATTGCGCGAGAACGTTTTGCCAGAGCACCTGCGGAGGAATGCCTGCATAGCCGGACTCCTGCGCATCATTACACTCGATCACGATCCAACGCCCATTTGCGGTTTTTGCGAAATCTACTACGAGGAATGGCACATCAAGGCGCGCGGCGGCTTGCCTGGCGACCTCTAGCCCGGCATCAACATCGGCGCAATGATACGGAGCGACCTGGTACCAGTACCGCCCCCAACCGACACACTTGCCATGCCACCAGAATGATCGATACTCCATCGACGGCTTAACCTTACCTGGGACACTGCCCTCCACCGGCATAAGTGGGACAAACTCTCGAATTACCGGCTTCTGCCAGTGCAGGATCGGATCGTTACGATACTTCTCCGAAACCAATGCATAGTGCTCACGGCTTTGAATGACAGACAGATCAGGATTATGCTTGCTCGTTTGCCTGGAGCCCTTCATGAAGACTGGCCACTGGAAATCTTGTTCGATTTCTTCCACGTGCGGCAATGCATCAAAGACCTGGGTTCGCGGCGTGAGCCCTTCCAGGTAGGGATACCAGTGTTCAAGTTCACTGGCGCGGGAGTGCTCGTCCGGGGAGTTCACGAGGCGTAGCCCCATGTCCAGCTTCTCCCTGAATTCGGCTGCGTAATCGTCGATAGGGCCGATCCTCAGGATGCACAGCGACTCGCCCTCGACCCGATATGGATGATCGCATGCAAAGTGCAAGTCGAAGTTGAAGTCGTATGCGGATACGCCCACCACGTCGCTAACAACGAAAAGCTTTTTCTCAATACGCGCAACGTTCACCCTGCTCAATGCATAACCCATTCTATGCGCAATGTTGTGGTCATGAGGCTAATATGTCGCCCACATCAACTGAGCGGGACGTCGCCTCAACCATTCCGGACTGGGCACGGTTGCCAAGTCCTCATAAACCTTAGGTGGGAATCCTCGCCTTGCCCTTCTTGTTGTGCAAGGCCCAGGCATTCTTCCAGTGATTTCGTTCGGATGTGCCCGAGCGAGAGTCCGTTTGAAGTGCGATACAAACTCACTCTCGGAATCATCATACAGACCAGAGAAGAGGAAATACTTTCCAGCTTCCAGCGACTTACCATCGAGAACCAATACCCTCGCCCAGATCAAGTAGACCTGGGGATCGTAGATCCTTAGTGCTCCCGGAAGTCTCCTGCGAAGTACTTCGATTTTTCCGGCCTCCCACAGTTCGATGGATGCGACTCGCCAGTATGCGGCTCGGCCGACGAAAATTCTCGGGCTTGATGCGCTTTCGAAAGCATTGCCAATAGCCTCGACTAGTGGCCATTGGAAATCAAAGAAGAAGAAGTATCCTCCAATGACCCAGCATTCGCCGGAAGGAAGCCACTCTTTATGCAAGCCGATCCACCACTCCCGTAGCTGACGCTTGGCTATAATCATCTCATCGCTGCGAAGTGCTTCAATGATACTTCTAGCGGTCGGCCTAACTTTCGTATTCCCTGACGAACTTGGCGTTTCAAACGGCGCCGCAGCCGAGGCCACAGGGCCTTCCCGGCTCTTTCTGCGATCGAAGACTTCAATCAGCTTTTTCAGTATTCTCATTGCGTTGAGCCCCCCCGACATTTCTTAAAGGCGATAGTCCCCAGCGCCAGTCCTATGCTGGGGTCAAGCAGCAAGAATGCTGCAGAGATCGCGAAGCCATACGGCTCATTCGACATGGCACTTGCGATAGCGCCGGCAATGCCACACAGAAATGGCGGGGCAAAGGAGAAGTTACCTTCGTGCCTTGTGACGATATATGCAATGAGGGACAGCCAATTCAACGCGATAATCGCGGCAACTGTCCACATCACGACAATGCTCAATGCCATAAACCGAGGATCAGTCCGAAAACGAGGAACTGCGCAGTGTGGTAACCACCGTCGATCAGTAGCAGCTTGACGCTGCGGTTGGCGAACTGGTAGTTGATGCCGAAGCTGGCTGCCACCATGCCGAAGCCAGCCAGCAAGGCGTGCTTGATGGCATAGTCGAGCGTTGGCGCCGGGCCGACCCAGCGTGCAAACGCGAACGCCGCGAGAAGGGAAAAGACAAATGCCACGCCGAATACGCGTACCGGATGGCCGTCCGGTTTGACGCCGCCGTTCTCGTCATTCCACATCTTGCCGAACACGGCCGGCGAATACCACAGGCCGCCCAACATGAAACTCGATACCGCGGCCAGCAGCGCGGCGAAAATATTCATGCCCATCATATGCATCGTTGTCCCCCAGCAAATTATTGTTGAGAATGAACGATATGTGAGCCGGGCAGCGTGCGTCAATCACTTGTTGTTGCAATGCGCCGAAAGCATTTCTCCCATCTTGCCGCTGGCGGCTTGGCGGTCATCGGCCCAGGTCAGGGCGGATTCGGTGCCGCCGGGTTCTTCGCGGCGCAGGAAGCTGACGTAGGTGGAGCCTTTCTTGCCGGTGACGTGCATCAGGCGGACTTCACAACTGCGGCCGGTGGCGGCGGCCTTGGCGGTGCTCAGCACGTCGACCTTGATGATGGGACCGATGTGCGCTACCAGCGGCGCGCGCTGGTTCAGGATGTCGAGCAGCTTGTCTTGCGGGATGTCGCGGTTGCAGGCCACAAGCAGCAGCACGGGCAGCATTTTTTTCATGGCGCCTCCAAAAGAACAAACGCCGACCGGCGCGGAGGCCGGACGGCGTTTGGGTGTTGCGTTGCTCTTTGCTTCGATCAGGACATGTGCTGGCCGCCGTTGATCGCGATATTAGCGCCGGTGACGAAGGCCGCTTCTTCCGATGCCAGGTAGGCCACCAGGCCGGCTACTTCTTCCGGCTTGCCCAGGCGCGCCATCGGGATCTGCGGGATGATCTTCGAATCCAGCACGTCTTTCGGGATCTCCATCACCATCTTGGTGCCGATATAGCCTGGCGAGATGGTGTTGACGGTCACGCCCTTGCGTGCCACTTCCAGCGCCAGCGCCTTGGTGAAGCCATGCACGCCAGCCTTGGCCGCCGAGTAGTTGGTCTGGCCGAATGCACCCTTCTGGCCGTTCACCGAGGAGATGTTGATGATGCGGCCCCAGCCACGGTCCACCATGCCATCCGCTACCGGCTTGGTCATGTTGAACACGGAGTCCAGGTTGGTCTTCATCACGGCGTCCCAATTGACCTTGTCCATCTTCTTGAAGGTCATGTCGCGGGTGATACCGGCGTTATTCACCAGCACGTCAACCGGGCCGATGTCGCGTTCGACTGCTGCGATGCAGGTTTGCGCCGAATCGTAGTCCGACACATCGCAAGGATAGGCCGTGAAGTTATAGCCCTGGTCCTTCATCGTGGCCAGCCACGACTCGTGCGTCTTATTGCTCGGGGAATACGTGGTTACCACTTTGTAGCCCAGTGCGACCATCTTGATGCAGATCGCTTCGCCCAGACCACCCATGCCGCCTGTTACCAATGCAACTCGTGCCATTTAATGTTCCCCTATTTATTTAAACGAAAGCTCATTCCCTCTCAACTGCCAGTGCTACGCCCATGCCGCCGCCGATGCATAGCGAGGCCAGGCCCTTCTTGGCGTCACGGCGAACCATTTCATGCAGCAGGGTCACCAGGATGCGGGCGCCGGATGCGCCGATCGGGTGGCCGATCGCAATCGCGCCGCCGTTGACGTTGATCTTGCTGGTGTCCCAGCCCATTTCCTTGTTCACGGCGCAGGCTTGCGCGGCGAACGCTTCGTTGATCTCCAACAGGTCCAGGTCCTGTGGCGACCAGCCGGCCTTCTTCAGGCACAGTTGCGAAGCGGTGACCGGGCCCATGCCCATATAAGCCGGGTCGAGGCCGGACGAGGCGTAAGCCTTGATGCAGGCCAGCGGAGTCAGGCCCAGTTCCTTGGCCTGCCTGGCGGACATCATCATCACCGCTGCGGCGCCGTCGTTGATGCCGGAAGCATTGCCGGCGGTGACGGAGCCTGCCTTGTCGAAGGCTGGGCGCAGGCCGGACAGCGCTTCCAGGGTCGAACCTGGCTTCACGTATTCGTCCTGATCGAAGAAGATGCTGCCTTTCTTCTGCACGATTTCCAGCGGCAGGATCTCGTCCTTGAACTTGCCGGCCTTTTGCGCGGCTTCCGCTTTCAGCTGTGACTGCAGCGCGAATTCATCTTGCTGGCTGCGCGAGATATCGTATTTCTTGGCGACGTTCTCGGCGGTGATGCCCATGTGGTACTGGTTGTACACGTCCCACAGGCCATCGACGATCATGGTGTCGACCATCTTGGCGTCGCCCATGCGGAAGCCGTCGCGCGAGCCGTT
This sequence comes from Pseudoduganella sp. R-34, assembly GCF_049904655.1. Lineage (NCBI taxonomy): Bacteria > Pseudomonadati > Pseudomonadota > Betaproteobacteria > Burkholderiales > Oxalobacteraceae > Pseudoduganella > Pseudoduganella sp. R-34. Next base: position 478,067 of record NZ_CP184572.1, on the reverse strand, counting down.
CAGCACGTGCGGCGAGGCGCTCATGTTTTCCTGGCCGCCGGCGATGATGATGTTGGCGTCGCCGCACTTGATAGCTTGCGCTGCCAAGTGGGTGGCCTTGAGGCCGCTGCCGCACACCTTATTGATGGTATAGCCCGGAATGGCGCTTGGCAGGCCGGACTTGATTACGGCCTGGCGCGCAGGATTCTGGCCAACGCCAGCGGTCAGCACCTGGCCCATGATCACTTCGCTGACCAGGTTAGGGTCGATGCCGGTCTGGGCCAACAGGCCCTTGATGACATGGGCGCCCAGCTCTGCTGCCGGGGTCTTGGCCAGGGAACCGCCGAACTTGCCAACGGCGGTACGGCCTGCTGCAACAATTACTACATCATCCATTCTGCTTCTCCGGGAGTGGTATGAAAATCATTCAATGCATTCTAGCTAAGTGCCATGCGTGCGGCCAGCTATGGCCTACCGGAACAGGGGCTTATTCAAAGCCACTTCTGTTGCCTCGCGTCCATAAGCCTGCGCACGGTCGATGGCGTGCTTGCCCTGGTCGGTTGCCATTTGCAGCAAGTCTTGTGGATGCTGGATGGCCAGGAATTCGTTAGAGGCTGCGGTCATGGCAGCAAGAGAAGCCAATGTGGTATCACGATGCCAGTCACAGATGCTAGCGAAGCTGGCGAGTTGCGCGTCAAAAGCCGCTTGTGCGGCGCGGGAAAATTCGTCGTTGAACGCGTACATGCCCATGCTCCTTCAGTTGATCTGTGGCTGAGATACCGCAAGACTTCTCATGTTAGTACGCGATTCCAGACAATTGTTTGATAAACATCAAGGCCGCTTTCATTTTGCATAAAACCCTACGCGATGTCACGACAATAACTTGATACCGTCCAAGGTGGCCGCGCATTGCTCGCGTATCACATTGACGAAGTCGGCCACGTAAGCCTTGTGCTGCAAGGCCGGAGGCACCGAGACGAACAGGTCGCTCCACAAGCCGGTCTCGCCGATCGGACGGGCGATGACGTAGTCGTAGTCGACGTAATTCTTGGTCGCCCAGTTCGGCAATGCGGCCACGCCGCGCCGGCTTGCAACCAGTTGCAGAATCATGACCGTGAGTTCGGCGGTGCGGCGCTGGAACTCAATGCCGGCTGGACGCAGCACTTCGCGGATCAGGTCGATGCGCGTTTCGGGCACCGGGTAGGTGATCAGGGTTTCGCCTGCAAAGTCTGGCGCCGACAGGCGGCGTTGCGTGGCGAGGCGGTGCTTTTGCGCCATCACGGCCAGGATTTCGAAGCGGAACAGCGGGAAGGTTGAGTACTCGGCGCTGTAGTCCGAACCGATCACGAGGTCAGCTGTACCGCTGCGCAGCAGGTCGGCCGGTTCGCTGTGGAAGCCGGACACCAGGTCGATTTCCACCTCTGGCCAGCGGGTGCGGAAAGCATCCATCACCGGCATCAGCCAGTCGAAACAGGTATGGCATTCAAGTGCGACCCGCAACTGGCCGGTGTCGCCCTGCGACAGGCGCAGCACGTCGCGCTCGGCGCGCTCGACTTCCGGCAGCAGGGTATCGGCCAGTTTCAGCAGACGTTCGCCGGTCGCGGTGAAGCCGATCGGTATCGATTTACGCTCAAATAGCGGCGTACCGTAGCGATCCTCCAGCAACTTGATCTGGTGCGACAAAGCCGACTGCGTCAGGTTGAGCAGTTGTGCCGCCTTGACCAGGCTACCGGAGGAACGGAGCGCAGACAGCGTGCGCAGGTGACGAATCTCAAGCATGTATGAAAAGTTTTCAAGTGGATGCATAAAAAGTTTCGTTTTTATTATATGCCGTCATGCCGCAAACTGTACTTCACCAATATTTCTTAAGCATGACAAAAATGAAACTCGTTCAAACACATATTCCTGGCTTTCCACGCATCGGCGCAGCGCGCGAACTGAAATTTGCGCTGGAGCGCTTCTGGCGCGGTGAATCGTCCGAGGCCGCGCTGCAGCAAACTGCGAGCAATCTCCGTGCCCGGCACTGGGAAACCCAGCGCCAGCATGGCCTGGACTTCGTGACGGTAGGCGACTTTGCTTTCTACGACCATGTGGCCAACCATATCCAACTGTTCGGCTGCGAGCCGTCGCGCTTCGGTTTCAGCGGCGACGAGACGCCGCTGGCGCGCTATTTCGCCATGGCGCGTGGCGACAGTGCACACGCATCGTGCGGCTGTGGCCACAATGGTGCAGCGCTGGAAATGACCAAATGGTTCGACACCAACTACCACTATCTGGTGCCGGAATTCAGCGAATCCACTTCCTTCGACCTGTACAGCAAGCGCCTGCTGGACGAAGTCAGCGAAGCCCGCGTCGCCGGGCATCGCGTCAAGGCCGTCCTGCTCGGCCCACTGACCTTCCTCTGGCTTGGCAAGGAACGCGACGCAGCGCCAGGCTTCAGCCGCCTCGACCTGCTCGATCGCCTGCTGCCACAATACAGCCGCTTGCTGATGCAGTTGCGCGTTGCCGGCGCCGACTGGGTGCAACTCGATGAGCCGATCCTCGGTCTCGACCTGCCCAACGCTTGGCGTAATGCCTTCGAACCAGCGTACTGGCTGCTCAACCAGGCGGGCGCCCAACTGATTGTCGCTACCTATTTCTCGCCGCTGGAGGAAAACGTCAGCCTGGCCTGCCGCCTGCCCGTCGCAGGCCTGCATGTGGATGCGGTACGCGCCGCCAGCGAGCTGACCAGCGTGGCCGACTGGCTGCCGGCGCACAAGGTGCTGTCGATCGGCGTGATCGATGGCCGCAACATCTGGCGCACCGATCTCGATGCAACCATGGCCACGCTGATGCCTGTCCTATCCAAGCGCAGTGGCCCGGTGTGGCTGTCGACCTCGTGCTCGCTGCTGCATGTGCCGTACAGCCTGGCGGCGGAACCTGCGCTGGACGACGAGTTGCGCTCGTGGCTGGCCTTCGCCGAAGAAAAGCTGGCGGAGCTTGCGCTGCTTAAAGCGGCATTGTCTGCCGATGAGCGAGTGTCGGGGCAGGTTGCTCGAGGATTTGCCGAAGCGCGTGCAGCATTGGAATGCCGCCGCGCCAGCACCCGTGTGCACAACACCGATGTGTCAGCACGCATGGCAGGCCTGGCGTCGGACGATGCCGCTGCGCGCCGCAACTCGTCATTCGCGCAGCGCCAGCATTTGCAACGCGAGCGCCTGCAGTTGCCGGCATTCCCGACCACGACCATCGGTTCCTTTCCGCAGACACCGGAAATCCGTATTGCCCGCGCCGCCTTCAAGCGCGGCGAATTGTCCGCGCCGGACTACCAACAGGCGATGCGCGCCGAGATCGCGCATGCCGTCCGCACGCAGGAAGAACTTGGCCTGGACGTGCTGGTGCATGGCGAAGCCGAGCGCAACGACATGGTCGAATACTTCGGCGAACAGCTCGACGGATTTGCGTTCACGGCGAACGGCTGGGTGCAATCCTACGGCTCGCGCTGCGTGAAGCCGCCGGTCATCTTCGGCGACGTACAGCGCCCGCAAGCGATGACGGTTGGCTGGACGAAGTACGCGCAAAGCCTGACCCGCAAGCCGATGAAAGGCATGCTCACCGGGCCGGTGACGATCCTTCAATGGTCTTTCGTGCGCGACGACCAGCCGCGCGCCGATACCGCGCTGCAAATCGCTGCCGCCATCCGGGACGAAGTGCGCGACCTGGAAAACGCCGGCATCGCCATCATCCAGATCGACGAGCCAGCCTTGCGCGAAGGCCTGCCGCTGCGTCGCAACCGCTGGGATGCTTACCTCGCCTGGGCCACGAAAGCTTTCCGCATCAGCGCCGCGGTGGCTGCCGACGCGACGCAAATCCACACCCATATGTGCTACGCCGAGTTCAACGACATCCTGCCGGCGATTGCCGCGCTCGACGCGGATGTGATCACGATCGAATCGAGCCGCTCCGCGATGGAGCTGCTGGGCGGCTTTGCCAGCTTCCGCTATCCGAACGAGATTGGTCCCGGCGTGTACGATATCCATTCGCCGCGCGTTCCCGGCAGTGAAGAAATGGCCGAGCTGTTGCGCAAGGCTGCGAAAGTCGTCCCGCCAGCCCAGCTCTGGGTCAACCCGGACTGCGGCCTCAAGACCCGCGCCTGGCCAGAGACGTCCGCCGCCCTGCAAAATATGGTTGTCGCTGCCCAGCAACTCCGCGCGGAAATCCAGCTTTCATAACTTTGTACACGCAAATTTCTCGTTTGCGCCGAAGCCAAGGCCGTCATAGTATGTGTATAAGAACCTCCGCGAGTACACATCATGCGCACCAATATCGAGATAGACGACAAATTGATGGACGACGCGTTGCGACTAACCGGGGCCGCTACCAAGCGTGAAGCGGTCGAAATGGGACTTCGGACGTTGTTGCGGCTAAAGCAACAGGAGGAAATCCGGCGCTTCAAGGGTAAATTGCAGTGGGAAGGCGATCTGGACGCAATGAGGGTCGATAAATGATCCTGGTCGATTCCAGCGTCTGGATCGACTATTTCCGCGGCAATGCGACGCCTCAAGTCGAACGGCTTGATCGATTGCTGGGCAACGAGCCCATTGCTATCGGCGACTTGATCTTGACGGAAGTGCTGCAGGGCTTCCGTCGCCAGCGCGACTTCAATCAGGCCAGAAAGTTGCTTTTGACACTAGAGACGATCGACATCGGTGGTGTCGAGATTGCAATCCAGGCAGCCAGGAACTTCAGGCAATTGCAATCCCTTGGAGTCACCATCCGGAAAACTGTGGACACCTTGATCGCGACGCGTTGCATCGAATCGCGCCATGCACTGCTCTACAGTGACAGGGATTTCGACCCGTTCGTCGTTCATCTAGGCCTGCAGCCCGCATAAACACTGGGCTCCCCTCCCCAAGCAAGCTTAAGCAAAGTACAATGCACCCAGCCTGGGCCATGCCCGTTACTCTGCGATTGTTATGCCGAAAAGCAAGCTTCAAAAGCCTATCGAAATCAAGATTTCCACCGTTGTCGCCGTGTCCGCCATCATGTACACGAGCGACCTTGTCGCCCTCGACGCCGCCATGCATGAGATGACTGGCGGCGTTTCCGATTTCTTCGAGGGGGACCTGGCGGTCATCGACGTCGGCGACCTGGCGCCGGGCTGCGAACGCATTGACTGGGCGGCAACAATCGCCCTTCTGAAAAAATACCGCCTGAACCCGGTTGCCGTACGCAACGCCAAGCCGGACATGGTGGAAGAAATCCAGCAACACGGCCTGCAACTGGACAGCGGCAAGCGCGAAGAGGCGCCGGTCCCTGCTCCGAAGCCAGCGCCAGCTCCGGCCCCTGCGCCGGCCCCGGCTCCCACGCCGGCGGCACCAGCATTCAGCGGTACCATGATCATCGACACCCCGGTCCGGGCCGGCCAGCGCATTTATGCGCGCGGCGGCGACCTGATCGTGATGGCCGTCGTCAACAACGGCGCCGAGATCATCGCGGATGGCAGTATTCACGTTTACAACACTTTGAACGGCCGTGCCCTGGCTGGCGCTTCCGGCGACGCCTCGGCCCGTATTTTCGCTATGTCGATGAGCCCGGAACTGGTCTCGATCGCAGGTGTTTACCGTACTTTTGAGGATGGTTTCCCGACCGAAAACGCACGCAAACCGGTACAAATCCGGCTAAAGGGCGAGAGTCTGGATATACAATCTGTCAATTCCGCAAAATAACAGAACAGTAAAGGATTCTTTGTGGCACGAATTATTGTAGTTACGTCCGGCAAGGGCGGTGTCGGCAAAACGACTTCCAGCGCCAGCTTCTCCACCGGCCTCGCCATGCGTGGCCACAAAACCGTCGTCATCGACTTTGACGTCGGCCTGCGCAACCTGGACCTGATCATGGGTTGCGAACGACGCGTTGTGTATGACCTGATCAACGTGGTGCACAAGGAAGCCACCCTGAACCAGGCTCTGATCAAGGACAAGCACTGCGAAAACCTGTACATCCTGCCGGCGTCCCAGACCCGCGACAAGGATGCCCTGACCGAAGACGGCGTGGAAGCCGTGCTGGCCGAGCTGATCAAGATGGACTTCGAGTTCATCGTCTGCGACTCGCCAGCCGGTATCGAACACGGCGCCCTGATGGCGCTGACCTTCGCCGACGAGGCCCTGATCGTGACCAACCCGGAAGTGTCGTCGGTGCGTGACTCCGACCGCATCCTGGGCATCATCCAGGCCAAGTCGCGCCGCGCGCTGTCCGGCGGCGAACCGGTCAAGGAACACCTGCTGATCACCCGTTACTCGCCGAAGCGCGTAGAAGCGGGCGAGATGCTGTCGTTTGAAGACGTGCAAGAGATCCTGCGCATTCCTTTGATCGGCATCATCCCTGAGTCGGAGCAAGTGCTGCATGCTTCCAACCAGGGTAACCCGGCAATCCACTTCAAGGGAACCGATGTGGCCGAAGCCTACACCGACGTGGTGTCGCGCTTCCTGGGCGAAGAAGTTGAGCTGAAGTTTACCGACTATGAAAAGCCTGGTTTCCTGAAGCGTATCTTTGGAGCTAAATAATGGCCCTGCTTTCTTTCCTGTTCCAGAACAAGCCCAAGACTGCGGTTGCGGCAAAGGAGCGCTTGCAGATCATTATTGCTCGCGAGCGTAATGGCCGCGCCGGGCCGGATTTCATGCCGGCACTGCACAAAGAGCTGGTTGATGTGATTTCGAAGTACACCAAAGTGTCGGCGGACGATATCAAGATCTCGCTGGATCGCCAGGGCAACCTGGAAGTGCTTGATGTGAATGTGGTGCTGCCGGACGCCTAAACCGGTAAACCAGTGTCAGACCCGCAGGGTCTGACACTTGCCCGCGACGGCCGGTTTATCGGTTTTCCGCCCCTGCCAGCACCAGCCTGGCCACCCTGGCGCAAGCATCCACATGCTGGTAGCCAATCTGCCGGAAGGCAAAGAAACCAATAGTAGCTGACGCAATTTGACCAGCAATAGGCACCAGTTTGCCCGCCTGTTTGGCCGCAATCTTGCCCGCGCTGCGCTTCAACACCGTCGCAACCAGCTCGCGCGTGACAACTTTCCCCACCAGCATCCCGCCCAGGCTGATGACAGCCTCGTAAGCGATCAGCTTCAATTTCGGCTGCATGCGGTCGATCTGGGCCGGCGACAGGCCAAATTCGTGGTTGACATCGTCGATCAACTGGGTGAACAGGCGCAGATCCGACACCACGTCGATCCCCGGGATTGGTACTGCCGCCACGCCGGCCGAAACTGCTGCGCGGCGCCGCACTAGGCGCCTGCAACGCTCGCGCACCGCATCGATATCCGCTTCGCTGGAAGGCAACACAGTCCAGTCATTTTTCATGTTTCACCTCCAATCGACTTGCAAAAGCGCACCCTCTCCATTGTGCTGGCAGCCCAAGCAGTGTACCGTGTGATGAAGAACTGCCTCACACGGCACTCAATAGAATAGTGCTTTATAGCAATCTTTGATCAAATTGGTAACTATTTCTTGTAAATCTCTGTTATATTCGTGTGACTGCTTCTTAACATTATTGCTGTAAAGAACATGAGAATCGTTGTCCTTGATGCTGACCGAAGCCAGGCGGACCTGATCTGCCAGGTCCTGACTTCTGCTGGTCATGCCTGCCATGGGTACCAGACCGGGAAGGGCTTGCTGGCCAATATGCGCAAGGACAGCGTCGACATGCTGATTCTCGACTGGCAGGTGTCCGATATGGATCCTGCCGAGGTCATTCACAAGGCCCGCGAAAAATTGCCTGAAAACGGCCCTGTGATGTTCCTGACCACCAGTTCCGGCGAAGACGATATTGTTGCCGGCCTGTCGGCCGGGGCCGAAGACTTCCTGGTCAAACCGCTGCGCCGTGCCGAATTGGTGGCGCGCGTTCAGGCTCAACTGCGCTTGGCCTACCCGAGCCAGAACGGCGCTGAACAGTTGCAGTTCGGCCAATATGTCTTCGAGACGCGTCCTGGCCGCTTGTTGATGGACGGGCAAGTACTGGACGTGACCCACAAAGAGTTCTACCTGGCTTTGCTGTTTTTCCGCAACATTGGCCGTCCGCTGTCGCGCGCCTATATCCACGAAGCGGTCTGGATCCGCGAAACCGAAGTCCCGTCGCGCACGATGGATACCCACGTTTCCCGCGTCCGCAATAAATTGCAGTTGAAGCCTGAAAACGGCTTCCGCCTGGTGCCGGTGTACAGCTACGGCTACCGGCTGGAAAAGCTGGGTTCCTGAGAGGGAAACTCGCTCAAGGTATAATGGCGGCTGGAATCTTCCGTCTGGACCAAGATGCAACTGCTCGCCGTCGGCCTCAACCACACCACTGCACCTGTCGCGCTGCGCGAACGGCTGGCGTTCGCGCCTGAGCAGCTGGGGACGGCTGTGGCGGCCGCGCGCAACTGGTTTGCCTGCGCGGATTCGAAAGGCGGCGACGAAGCAGCCATCCTGTCCACCTGTAATCGCACTGAGCTGTACGCTGCCAGCAATGCCGCCAACCCGCTCGACGCCGGCGCCCAGTTCCTGGCCGATTTCCACAAGCTGAATTACTCCGAGCTGCGCCCGCACCTGTACATGCTGCCGCAGCACGATGCCGTGCGCCATACCTTCCGCGTCGCATCCGGCCTGGACTCGATGGTGCTGGGCGAGACCCAGATCCTGGGCCAGATCAAGGATGCGATCCGTACCGCCGATGAAGCGGGCGGACTGGGCACCTACCTGCACCAACTGTTCCAGCGCAGCTTCTCGGTGGCCAAGGAAGTGCGCAGCACCACCGAGATCGGCGCGCACAGCGTGTCGATGGCGGCGGCGGCGGTGCGCCTGTCGCAGCGCATCTTCGACAAGATCTCCGAGCAGAACGTGCTGTTCATCGGCGCCGGTGAAATGATCGAGCTGTGCGCCACGCACTTCGCGGCGCAGAATCCGAAGTCGATCACTGTTGCCAACCGCACGATGGAGCGCGGCGAAGCACTGGCGCATCGCTTCAACGGCAAGGCCATGCGCCTGGCCGAATTGGGCAACCAGCTGCACCAGTACGATATCGTCATTTCCTGCACCGCGTCTTCGCTGCCGCTGATCGGGCTGGGCATGGTGGAACGCGCCATCAAGGCCCGCCGCCACAAGCCGATGTTCATGGTCGACCTGGCCGTGCCGCGCGATATCGAGCCCGAAGTGGGCCGCCTGAACGACGTCTTCCTGTACACCGTGGACGACCTGGGCAAGGTGGTGCAGACCGGCATGGAGAACCGCCAGGCCGCGGTTGCGCAGGCCGAGGCAATTATCGAAACCCGCGTGCAATCGTTCATGCACTGGATCGACGACCGCGCCGTGGTGCCGGTGATCCAGGGACTGCAGGAAAATGGCGAAGTGATTCGCCTGCTGGAACTGGAACGCGCACGCAAGCTGCTGGCCAAGGGTGAACCGGTCGATGCAGTGCTGGAAGCGCTGTCCAAGGGCCTGACCGCCAAATTCATGCACGGCCCGCAGCAGGCGCTGCACCGGGCCCAGGGCGACGAGCGCGCCCAACTGGCCGAACTGCTGCCACAATTGTTCCGCGGCCGCCGTTAGCGGCGCCTCCCCGCAGCCTGCCGCACAAGCGGCACCCCTCCCGTTTTTCCGCGCCGCCTGGCGCTTCCTTCCGCATAGGACCCGAATGAAACCATCAATGCTGGCCAAGCTGGACCAACTGGCAAACCGCCTGGTCGAACTGGACGAACTGCTGATGTCCGAAGGCGCAACGTCGAATATGGACAGCTACCGCAAGATGACGCGCGAGCACAGCGAGCTGCAACCGCTGGTGGCGCTGTACAAGGATTACCTGCAGGTGCTGGGCGATATCGACGATGCGCAAGCGATGTTGTCCGATCCGGACATGAAGGAATTCGCGCAGGAAGAAATCGAAGCTGGCAAGGCGCGCCTGGGCGGGCTGGAGCTGGACCTGCAGAAGATGCTGCTGCCGAAGGATGAAAACGACGAGCGCAATATCTTCCTTGAGATCCGCGCCGGCACCGGAGGCGACGAGTCGGCATTGTTTGCCGGCGACCTGCTGCGCATGTACACCCGCTTTGCCGAGCGCTCACGCTGGCAGGTGGAGATTGTGTCCGCATCCGAAAGCGACCTGGGCGGCTACCGCGAGGTCATCGCGCGCATCATCGGCAATGGCGCCTATTCGAAGCTGAAGTTCGAGTCTGGCGGCCACCGCGTGCAGCGCGTGCCGGCCACCGAGACCCAGGGCCGCATCCACACTTCCGCCTGCACCGTAGCCGTGATGCCGGAAGCGGATGAAGTAGAAGACGTCCACATCAACCCGGCCGACCTGCGCATCGACACCTTCCGCGCCTCCGGCGCCGGCGGGCAGCACATCAACAAGACCGATTCCGCGGTGCGCATCACCCACCTCCCATCGGGCATCGTGGTGGAATGCCAGGACGACCGCTCGCAGCACAAGAACAAAGCCTCCGCGATGAAGGTGCTGGCAGCGCGCATCAAGGACGTGCAGCTGCGCGAACAGCAATCGAAGGAAGCCGCCACCCGCAAGAGCCTGATCGGCTCGGGCGACCGCAGCGAGCGCATCCGCACCTACAACTTCCCGCAAGGCCGCATGACCGACCACCGCATCAACCTCACGCTGTACAAGCTGGACATGATCATGGACGGCGACTTGAACGAACTGACGACAGCCCTGACCACCGAGCACCAGGCCGAGCAACTGGCCGCCCTCGGCGACTGATTTGAAAGTCGGGGTCAGGTCTGGCTTCTCATTAAGCTGTGCCAGACCTGACCCCGACTTAGTTTAAGGAAGGCTTCAGCGCTTTGTGCGAGAATTGGGCGGACTTTCAACCCTGATAACTTGATGACGATGAGCAACCGTAACGTTCTGCTGGCGATCGCCTTTGTGAGCTTTGGCATGATTGGCGCGGCAATGTATCTGCAGCATGTGATGTACCTGATGCCTTGCCCGCTGTGCGTGATCCAGCGCTACCTGTTCATCGCGATCGGCTTCGCGGCTTTGATCGGGGCCTTTACTTCCAAGCCGAAAATTGCGGCGGGTGTTGGCCTGCTGGGCGCTTTGGGCGGCATGGGCGTGGCGATCAAGCAGCTGTGGATCCTGGCCCATCCTGGCCTGTCCTGCGGCATCGACCCTATGGAAACGATGCTGAACAAAATCCCTACCTCGGAATACCTGCCCTGGCTGTTTTACGCTGAAGGACTGTGCCAGGACGCGAACGAGAAATTCTTTGGCCTGGTGATCCCGATGTGGTCTTGCATCTGGTTCGGCATCCTGGCCGTCGTCACTGCGTGGCTGCTGCTGCGCAAGCGCGCATGAAAGACCAGGTCACGGCCGGTATCACGCTTGGCGCCTTGCAGCGCAAGCCTTTGCTCGATCCGGTCGACCAGCGCATCCTCGTTTGCCATGCGCTGGGCATCAGCCGCACGGCACTGATTACGCAATCCGATCGCGTGCTGAGCGCGGAGGAGGCGGGGCGCGTGGCCACCCTGCTGCAGCGCCGCCATGATGGCGAGCCCGTGGCCTATATCATCGGCCAGCGTGAGTTCTTCGGCCTTGATTTCGAGACCACGCCGGCGGTATTGATCCCGCGTCCCGACACGGAATTGCTGGTGGAACTGGCGCTGGTGCGCCTGCCGCCGCGCGGCAAGGTGCTGGACATGGGCACCGGCAGCGGCGCCATCGCCGTCGCTGTCGCCCATAGCCGGCCGGATGCCAGCGTTACAGCACTGGACGTCAGCCAGGAGGCCTTGGCCGTGGCTGCGCGCAATGCCCAGCGCAATAACGCTGCGGTGCGTTTCCTGCACAGCGACTGGTATGGCGCGGTGCAGGGCGAACAGTTCGACCTGATCGTCTCCAATCCGCCCTATATCGCGGATGGCGACCGCCACCTGTCCGAAGGCGACCTGCGTTTCGAACCCAGCGGCGCGCTGACCGACTTTGCCGATGGCCTGAGCGCACTGCGCACCATCATTTCCGGCGCTCCGGCCAGGCTGGCGCCGGGCAGCTGGCTGCTGATGGAACATGGCTACGACCAGGCCGCCGCCGTGCGCGCGCTTCTGTTGTCATCCGGTTACACTGATGTGCAAAGCTGGCAAGACCTGGCCGGCATCGAACGGGTCAGCGGCGGCCGCCGCCCCGGGTAAAATACGGCAACATGCGGCTTCCGGGCCGTTTTTGGGGGCCATCGTACGCGCTTTTCGGTTTTCGGTTAATCTCGCACCAATTTGATTTGCTGCATCGGAAAGGAAGCAAATTGTCCAATCTATTGACTCGCCGCCTGGCCTTGTTGGCCGACGATCAGCACCGTGCAGTGCTGGGCGGCGGCCTGCGCGGCATTGAGCGAGAAACCTTGCGGGTCCAGCCGAACGGCCACCTGGCGCGTACGCCCCATCCCCTGCCCCTGGGCTCGGCCCTGACGCACCCGCACATCACCACCGACTACGCGGAGACACTGCTGGAGTTCATCACCCCGGCGGAGCATGACATCGCGACCACGCTGGAAAGACTGGATGCGATCCACCGTTTCAGCTACACCAAGTTGGGCGATGAACTGATCTGGAGCCAGTCGATGCCCTGCGAGCTGCCGGCCGAGGAAGACATCGAGATTGCCTGGTACGGCAAATCCAACCTGGGCATGCTGAAGCACGTGTACCGGCGCGGCCTGGCCCTGCGCTATGGCAAGGCAATGCAGTGCATCGCCGGCATCCACTACAACTACTCGCTGGACGAGCGCCTGTGGCGCATCCTGGCCGAGAACGAGGGCGCGACCAACGTGACGCCCAAGGCTTACCAGTCGGAAGCCTACCTGGCGACCATTCGCAACTTCCGCCGCTACAGCTGGCTGCTGATGTACCTGTTCGGCGCTTCGCCGGCGCTGGCCGAGGGCTTCCTGCGCGGCCGCCCGCACAAGCTGGAAAAGCTGTCCGGCGACACGCTGTACCTGCCGTATGCGACCAGCCTGCGCATGAGCGACCTGGGTTACCAGAACGAGGCGCAATCGGGCCTGCACCCTCACGAGAACAGCCTCGATTCCTATGTAGCCACGCTGACCAAGGCGGTCAACCAGCCTTACGAGCCGTATGCGAAGATCGGCACCAAGGTGGACGGCGAATGGGTCCAGCTGTCGACCAACGTGATCCAGATCGAGAACGAGTACTACTCGACCATCCGTCCGAAGCGCGTGATCAACACCGGCGAGCGTCCGATCCAGGCGCTGTGCAACCGCGGCGTGCAGTACATCGAAGTGCGCTGCATGGATGTTGACCCCTTTGAACCGGTCGGCATCAACGTGCAGACGGGCCGTTTCCTCGACGTGTTCCTGCTGTTCGCCGCGCTGGAAGAAAGCCCGCTGATCACGCCGGAGCATGGCGAACTGCTGGCGCGTAATTTCGCGCGCACGGTGAAGGAAGGCCGCCGTCCGGGCCTGACCCTGACCCGCGATGGCGAAGAGGTTACGCTCAAGCAGTGGGGCCTGGACATGCTGGAGCGCTTCAAGCCCGTGGCGGAGTTGCTGGACCGCGAGCACGGCGGCCGCGAACATATGGCGGCGCTGGAAGCACAGGCGGCCAAGCTGCACGATCCCGAACTCACCCCTTCGGCGCGCGTGCTGCAGTCGCTGCGCGCGAACGGCAAGTCGTTCACGGCCTTCGGCCTGCACCAGAGCGAAAAGCATGCGGCTTACTTCCGCAGCCATCCGCCAAGCGCGGAGGACGTGGCGCGCTTCAGCGAAATGGCGCGCGTCTCCATCGCGGAGCAGGAACAACTGGAACGTACCCAGACCGGCAGTTTCGACGATTACGTCAAGGCCTACCGGGCCAGCAACCTGTGCCCGAACCACTGCACCTGACCCTTGCTCACCTTCTTTAACGGACAGCACGCGCAACAGTTCGGCGGCACGGACCATCTGGTCAGGTCCGTACAGGCAGAACTGGAGCGGCGCGGGCTGGGCCAGATCGTGACCCCGCAAAGCGTGCCGCTGACCGCGCTTGAACGCACCCACAGCCCGCGCTACCTCTCTTTTCTGCGCAACGCGTGGAGCGAATCCCTATCGCATCCAAGTTTTGCGGGCTGGCCGGTTGTCACAGCCAACCAGCATGCAATACGCACCATGCGCACCGATATCGAGCCGGAGGATTTCCGGGCCCGTCTCGGCCTGTATTCGATGGATACCTTCACCGGGATCGGCGCCGGCACCTGGAGCGCGGCCAAAGGTGGCGCCGACTGCGCGGTCAATGCGGCGCATGCCCTGCGCGTCGGTGAGCGCGGTACCTTTGTGCTGACGCAGCCGCAAGGCCACCACGCAGGCGCCGATTTCTGCGGCGGCTACAGCTACCTGAATAATGCGGCCTTGGCCGCCCAGCACTTGCTCGATGACGGGATGGCCAAGGTTGCCATCCTCGACCTCGATTACCAGCACGGCAATGGGGCACAAGGCATCTTCTACGAGCGTTCCGACGTGCTTTGCCTGTCGATCCACGCCGACCCGCGCCATGCCTTTCCCTACTTTTGCGGCCATGCCGACGAAACAGGCGCGGGCGCCGGGCTTGGCTACAACGTCAACATCCCGCTGGCCCCGGGCTCCAATTCGCAGGCCTGGTTCGCTGCGCTGGAAACGGCTTGCGTGCGCCTGTCGATGTACCGGCCGGAGGCGCTGATCGTGGCCCTGGGCGGAAACATCTTCCAAGGCGAAGAGCACGGCGGCTTCGGGCTCACGTCTGCCGATTTCCTGCGCCTTGGCGAGCGCCTGGCCTGGCTTGGCTTTCCCACCAGCTTCCAGCTTGAGGGCGGGACGATCCGACGCGAGCTGGGCATCAATATCGTCAACGTGCTGGAAGGCTTCGACTGCGCCATGGTCTGAGCTTAGCCTGGCAGCGCCAGCCGCGCTTCCAGTCCGCCCCCGTCGCGCTGGTGCAGTGTCAGAGCACCGCCCATCGCGGTGGCCAGCTGGCGCGCAATCGCCAGGCCAAGGCCGGTGCCGCCGGTCTCGCGGCTGCGTGAGGACTCCAGCCGCACGAACGGCTCGAAGACCGCTTGCAGCGATTCCGCCGGGATGCCCGGGCCGCGATCCAGTACCTGGATCACGATGCCGCCAGCATGTGACGCATCCGGCGTCACGCATACTTCTGCGCTTCCGCCAAACTTCAGCGCATTGTCGATCAGGTTGCCCAGCACGCGCCGCAGTGCTTGCGGGCGCAGCTCCATCGCGTGGCCAACTGCGCCATGAAGCGTGACGTCCTGCCCTGCGTCGGTGTAGTCATGCACCATGCTGTCGAGCAGCGCGTCCGGATCGATGCGCGTCGCCGCTTCCGAGGTGCCGTGCAGGGTGCGCGCGTAGGCTACGCCCTCCTTTACCAGCTGCTCCATCGCCTGCAAGTCCTGCCGCAGTTTGGACTGCTGCGCCTCGTCGTCCATCATGTCGACGCGCAAGCGCATGCGGGTAATCGGCGTCTGCAAGTCATGCGAGATCGAGGCCAGGATCTGGATGCGCTCGGCCATGTAGCCGGCAATACGCTGCTGCATGGCGTTGAAGGCGCGCGCGGCACGCGCCACTTCCGACGGCCCACTCTCCGGCAGGTGAGCGCCCTGCATGTCGGGGCCAAGCGCGTCGGCCGCCAGCGCAAGCTGCTCCAGCGGCCGCGTCGCCAGGCGCACGGCCAGCCAGCAGCACAGGGCAAATACCGCAAGCTGCGCTACCATCAAGGCGCCAAACCAGGGCGACATCGGCACGCTGCGCATGGGACGGAAGTCGATCGTCAGCGGCATGCCATCGCTCAAGCGCAGATGCACCTGATAGCGTTCGTGTTCGCCGATAATCTGGTGCACGGTCAGCTTGTATTGCTTGCCGACGCCTTCCTCGAACGAGCGCACGGCATTAGCCTCCAGGACGTCCAGGTGCGGCAGCGATTCGTCGCATTCCTCCAGCCTGAATTCGTAGCTGCGGCGCGCCAGCCGCGGCAACCAGTCCGCGCGTTGCGCCGCAGGCAAGGCGTCGAGCAGGGCCACCGAGGTGGTGACCTCGCGCTCGATGTAGCCCATCATCATATTGGTAGTCGCCTCATTCCGCTCGCGCATGGTGAGCCAGAACGACAAGCCCTGCGCCACCGCCACGCCAAGGCACAGCAGCAGGGCCAAGCGGGCGAACAGGGAGCGCGGCCAATGCAAGCGCATCATGGCTCGCCTGCCGCCAGCGTGACGGCGGCCGAAAACACATAGCCTTCACTGCGCAGTGTCTTGATGTAGCGCGGCTCACGCGCCGTGTCGCGCAGGCGCTGGCGCACCCGGCTCACCAGCAAGTCAATCGAACGGTCGAACTGGTCGGCGTTGCGGCCCTGGGTCAGGTTCAGCAGCTGGTCGCGCGTCAGCACGCGCTGCGGGTGGTCGAGGAAGACGCGCAGGAGACGGTATTCAGCGCCGCTCAACGCCACCTGCGTGCCGTCGGCGTCAAGCAGGTGGCGCGCCACCGTGTCGAGACGCCAGTCGCCGAAGGCCAGCATCGGCACCGATTCGTTGACCTGCATGTTCGGCGGCAGCATGCGCGTGCGGCGCAGCACGGCGTTGATGCGCGCCAGCAGTTCGCGCACGGCGAAAGGCTTGGGCAGGTAATCATCGGCGCCCATTTCCAGGCCGATGATGCGGTCGGTTTCGTCGTTGCGCGCGGTCAGCATCAGCACCGGGATGGCCTTGTGCTTGCCGGCGCGCAGGTCGCGGCACAAGGCCAGGCCGTCTTCGCCGGGCAGCATCAGGTCCAGCACGATGAGGTCGGGCGTGTCTTCCTCGATCACGGCGCGCATCTGGCGACCGTTGGCTGCCAGCGATGTGCGCAAGCCGTTTTTCTGCAGATAGGCGCCGATCAACTCGCGGATATCACGGTCATCGTCAACGATCAGGATGTGGTCTGGGTTTTCCATGAAGCCATGATACCCAATGCGGGACAGGGATTTGTATCCCAGTGTGTACAGCCTGGCCAGGTACACAAAACATTGCACACAAGCGGGTGCGGCGAAATATGCCGGATACCTGGGGGCGGTTCAATGGAGTCATTCCAAGACACGGAGCTGACCATGACCAACCCGCTCGACACTCCACTGGCCTTCCTGGCCGGCCTGCTCACCATCGCTTCACCCTGCGTGCTGCCGATGCTGCCCATCCTGCTCAGCTCCGGCGTCAACCAGCGCAACCGCCGCCGTCCGCTGATCATCGTGGCCGGCTTCATCCTGAGCTTTGCCAGCTTCGCCATGCTGCTGGGCGTAGTCTCGGCCACGATCGAAGTGGCCCAGGACGTGCTGCGCAATACCGCCCTTGCCCTGCTGGCCCTGTCCGGCCTGTTCCGCCTGTGGCCGGCCCCTTATGAATGGCTGGTCGCGCGCCTGCCTGGCCGCAGCGCCGACGCGGCACCGCGCGAAGACGACGGCAGCAATGGCGGCGCCTTCCTGCTCGGCATATCGCTGGGTGCGGTCTGGACGCCTTGCGCCGGCCCGGTTCTGGCTTCGATCCTGGTGCTGGTGGTGAAGGCGCAAGATCCGGCCTGGTCGGCCCTGCTGCTGACCCTGTACGCCGTCGGCGCGGCCGTTCCCATGCTCGGGATTATTTACGGCGGCCAGTACGCCACCCAGCGCGTGCGTTCCGTGGCCCGCCACGCCGAGCGCCTGCAGCAAGTGTTCGGCGTGCTGGTGGTCGCCACCGCCATCGCGATCTACCTGCAATACGACACCCTGGCCTACTCCTGGGCCGCGCAACACCTCCCAACCCTGAAAGGACTGTGAATATGAAGACCACCCTGAAACTCCTGGCTGCCGCCGCAACCCTGGTGGGCGCCAGCGCCAGCGCCGGCGCCGGTGCAGCAACGGCCCCGTTCGAAGCGCCCGATTTCAGCGGCATTACCCAATGGCTGAACAGTGAACCGCTGACGATGAAACAACTGCGTGGCAAGGTGATACTGGTTGATTTCTGGACCTATGACTGCATAAACTGTATCAACACCCTGTCGCACGTCGTGCAGTGGCACGACAAGTACAAAGACAAGGGCTTGGTCGTGATCGGCGTGCATACGCCGGAGTACGCTTTCGAGCGCAAGACCGAGAACGTGCGCACCGCTTTGAAGCGTTTCGACATACGTTATCCAGTCGCGCAGGACAACCGCTACGCCACCTGGAACGCGTACAACAACCGCTACTGGCCAGCTTTCTATTTAGTCAACAAAAAAGGCCAGGTGGTGTACACCCACTTCGGTGAAGGCCAGTACGAGCAAACCGAAGCGCGGATCCAGCAACTGCTGGCTCAAACCGAGTGAGTTCATGATGAGCGAAAAATTCTTCAAAAATAGCTTGCAATTAAATCGCACACTATCTATAGTGTGCACATGGGCAGCAAACAAGGCCCCGGAAACTGGAAACAAATAGCACGCTAGCTAATCGCTCACTACTCACGAAAAGGAAAACATACCATGGCAAAGATCTCCAACATCCTGTACCGCGCAAACGCAACTTCCACCGGCGGCCGCGAAGGCAAATCCGCCTCCAGCGACGGCGCACTGGACGTCAAGCTGACCACTCCAAAAGAACTGGGCGGCAATGGCGCGTTCGGCACCAATCCGGAGCAACTGTTCGCAGCCGGCTACTCGGCCTGCTTCATTGGCGCCCTGAAGTTCGTTGGGGGCCGCGACAAGATCGCCGTACCGGCTGACGCTTCCATCAACGCCACTGTCGGCATCGGCCCGATCGAAACCGGCTTCGGCATCGAAGTGGAGTTGAAGATCTCCCTGCCAGGCGTGGATCGCGCCACCGCAGAAAAACTGGTGAACGCCGCCCATATCGTCTGCCCGTACTCGAATGCGACTCGCGGCAATATCGACGTCACCCTGACCATCGTATAAGCAAGCAAGGGCCCGGCAGCAAAGGCGGCCGGGCCCACCCAAGAGGAGAAATATCATGAAAGCATTTGCAACCATCATCGCTTCCGCCGCCCTGGCCCTCTCCACTGCCGCCCAGGCAGCGCCGCCCGACACCAACAGCGGCGAAGGCTATCAGGCCGACAACTCTTTCGTATCGACCAAAACCCGCGCGGAAGTGAAGGGTGAGACCGTCGCCGCCCTGCGCCGTGGCGAAATCCTGAACGGCGAACTGTATCCGCTGGACTTTGCCTCCCCGACCCGCGGCAAGACCCGCGCCGAAGTGAAGGCAGAACTGGCCTCTGCCATCCGTAACGGCGAGCTTCGCGTCGAATATTAAGCTGGCATAAAATGGTCGCCTCCTATCAAGCGGGGCGACCAATGATTGAATGGCAATGGCTGGACTTCAACAGCATTCCCAACGCAGACCTGTATGAATTGCTGCGGCAGCGGCAAGAGGTCTTCGTGATCGAACAGCAGTGTTTTTACTCCGATATGGACGGCTACGATGAAGCCGCCCACCACCTGCTCGGCTGGCAAACGATCGAGGGCAAGCGGACCCTGGCCGCTTACCTGCGCTGCATCGCACCGGGCATCAAGTATCCTGAAATGTCGCTGGGGCGCGTGCTGACGACGCAGGCGGCACGCGGCAGCGGTGCTGGCCGGCAGTTGATCGCGGAGGGCATCCGCAACGCCGAGGCGCTGCATCCAGGCCACCGCATCCGCATCGGCGCCCAGGCCCACCTGGAAAAATTCTATGGCAGCTTCGGCTTCAAGGCTGTCGGCGAACCATATGACGAGGATGGCATTCCACACCTGGAGATGCTGCGCTAGGCAAAAAAAAACGGCCCGAAGGCCGTTTCTTTTTGGGCTTTCGCCAATTACTTGGTAATGGAAGTCACTTCAACATCGAAGATCAGCGGCGCGTTCGCAGGAATGCTGCCCTGGCCGGTCGTGCCGTAGCCCATGCTTGCCGGGATGATCAAGGTACGCTTGCCCCCAGCCTTCATGCCGAGCAGGCCATCTTCCCATCCTTTGATGACTGCGTTAGCGCCCAACTTGACGGTCATTGGAACCCCTTTGGTCAGGGAAGTGTCGAAACGCAGGCCGCGTTTGTCGGTGACACTGTCGTCGTACAAGTAGCCGGAGTAGCTTACGGTCAGCGTGTTGCCTGTGACTGATGCATCTCCTGCGCCTTCTGCGATGATGATCTTGTCGAAAGCAGGCTGCGCGGTTTGCGCCGGAGGCGTCGCGTTGAGGGCGGTCATCTCGATTTCGTACACGACGGCGGTGCCTGGCGGCACGATGTAGTTACCGGCATCGTCCTTGCGGCCATACTGGGCCCATGCCATGCTGGCCGGGATCAGCAGCCTGCGCTTGCCCCCCACTTGCATGCCCACGATGCCCTGGTCCCAGCCTGCAATGCGGCTGTCCACGCCCAGCAGGAAGCTGAAAGGCTGGCCACTGTATTTGTCCAAGAATTCCGTACCCTTGTTGTCTGGCTTGGTGTTGTCGTACAGCCAGCCGCGGTACTGGATGGTCACCAGGTTCTTGGCAGCGGCCGCTGCGCCCGAGCCGACTTGAAGCTCTTGCTTTGTAAATACCGGCTGCGGCGGAATCGGCGATGGCAGCGTGCTGAAGCTGTGCACGTTCAGTTGATACACGACCGAGGTATTGGCAGGGACGATCACCTTGCCAGTCGAGTCTTTGACATCCACCGGGCCAAACGCCATATTCGACGGGATGATCACAAGCCGCGAGCCGCCCGCTTGCATTCCAATCAAGGCCTTGTCCAAGCCCGCAATGCGGGCGCCGACGCCGACCGTCATGGTCATCGGCTTATCGACACTGTTGGTAACGGAACTCTCGAACTGATCCCCTTTTTTGTCGGTCTTGGCTTCGTTGTAAAGCCAGCCGGTGTAGCTGAAGGTGACCAGGTCGCCAGAGGCCACTACCGGAGCACTGCCGCCTGGCTCGTTGTCCACAACTACCGCATAAGCAGGCTGCGGCGGCAGCGGAGTGGTGTCGTTATTTTTGGCACCACCACCGCATGCTGTCAGGGCCGCAGCGCAAGCCAGGGTGGCGATTGCCTTGAACATCGAGTTCTTCATTTCAATCTTGCCTATTCGTTAAAGGAGGGTAACGGAGCAGCAGTTTAGCAGACCGTTAATCCCCCCTCTACAAGAGGCAAGATCCGTTACAAATTAAATCTCCACTTGTGTGCCAAGTTCGATGACGCGGTTCGGCGGGATCTGGTAATAGTCGGCCGCAGCGCGCGCGTTGCGCGACATCGCCACGAACAGGTGCTCGCGCCATGGCGCCATGCCGTCGCCCGGCGAAGAAATCACGGTCTGGCGCGCGATGAAGAAGGAAGTCTCCATCATTTCGAACTTCAGGCCTTTCTCTTCGCACAGGGCCATGATGGCCGGCACGTCCGGCTCGTCCTTGAAGCCGTAATTGATATTCAGCTGGTAGCACTCATGGCCCAGGACTGTCACCCGGACCTGCTCCGAAGGCGGCACATAAGGCTCCTCCACAATATGCACGGTGAAGAACACCACGCGCTCGTGCAGCACCTTGTTGTGCGACAGGTTGTGCAGCAGCGCATGCGGCACGCCATCGCTCTCGCCGCGCAGGAACACCGCGGTACCCGGCACGCGGGTCGGCGGCGCCATGAACAGGGAGTTCAGGAAGTCTTCCAGCGGGATCGCGTGCTTTTCCAGGTTCTTGAACACCAGCTCGCGGCCGGTGCGCCAGGTCAGCATGGTGGTGAACAGCGCGGTACCGAGCAGCAGCGGGAACCAGCCGCCGTGGAACAGCTTCAGCGAGGTAGCCGAGAACAGCGTGATGTCGATCACGATGAAGAAGCCGGTCGCAGCGAAGCACAGCAGCAGCGGCAGGTGCCAGCGGTAGCGGGTGACGAAGAAGGTCAGGATCGTGGTCGCCAGCATGGTTGCGGTCACCGCAATGCCGTAGGCGCCAGCGAGTGCATCCGAAGACTGGAAGCCAATCACGGCAATCAGCACGACAATCAACTGCAGCCAGTTCACCACTGGGATGTAGATCTGGCCCATCTCGCTTTCCGAGGTGTGCTGGATGCGCATGCGCGGCAGCATGCCCAGCGCAATGGCCTGTTTGGTCATCGAGAAGGTGCCGGAAATGGTCGCCTGCGACGCGATCACGGTGGCCGCCGTCGACAGGATCACCAGCGGAATCACGCTCCAGCTACCGAGCTGGTTGAAGAATGGATTGGTAATCGCAGACGGATCCTTGATCAGCAGCGCACCCTGGCCAAGGTAGTTCAGCGCCAGTGCCGGGAAGCAGATCAGGAACCAGGCCAGGCGGATCGGCTTCTTGCCGAAGTGCCCCATGTCGGCGTACAGCGCTTCCGCGCCAGTGAACGCCAGCACTACGGCGCCCAAGGCAACGAACGCCACCATGCCATGCGAGAACAGGAAGGTGAAGGCATGCACAGGGTTCAATGCCCCCAGGATCGCCGGCTCCTTGATGATATTGATGACGCCCATCGCCGCCAGCGCCGCAAACCAGAGTGCCATGATCGGACCGAAGAAGCGT
This sequence comes from Pseudoduganella sp. R-34, assembly GCF_049904655.1. Lineage (NCBI taxonomy): Bacteria > Pseudomonadati > Pseudomonadota > Betaproteobacteria > Burkholderiales > Oxalobacteraceae > Pseudoduganella > Pseudoduganella sp. R-34. Next base: position 455,614 of record NZ_CP184572.1, on the reverse strand, counting down.
CCGATACCGGCCGTGCCGTGGCGCTGCACCGCGTACAGGCTTACCAATACGACGATGGTCAGCGGGACCACGTATTTTTCCAGCCCGGGCGCTGCCACCTCCAGGCCTTCGATGGCCGACAGCACCGAGATCGCAGGCGTAATCACGCTATCGCCATAGAACATGGTGGCGCCAAAGGTGCCGATCAGCAGCAGGGGGAAGTGCCATTTGGGCGCAGCCTTGTGCACCGAATTCAGGGCCAGGGCCATCAAGGCCATGATGCCGCCCTCGCCACGGTTATCCGCGCGCAACATCAGGCTGACATATTTGAGGGAGACAATCATCGTCAGGCCCCAGAAGATGAGCGAGACGATGCCCAGCAGATTCTCCTGGTTCAGGGGAAGCCCGTGGGTGGGGTCGAAAATGGTTTTGAGAGTATAGAGGGGGCTGGTACCGATATCGCCGTAGACAATGCCAATGGCGGCCAATGTCAATGCAGCTACGCTGCTTTTCTTATGTTGTGACAAGATTTCACCCAAAATTGGTTTTGGTGCATCGCACAATAGGCCAGTTATGGGCCTTTTGCAAGTTTTTTACGCCGCCGGTGAAAACCTGACGGATATGCTATTTTCCATCTTTACGCATAGAAAATCATCGCTCTCATGAATACCGGCATGCTGTACGCCGCAGGCGCTTTCCTGTCCTGGGGCCTGTTCCCGCTATATTTTCACGCAATTAAGAATGTGCCGGCGTCCGAAATCCTGGCGCATCGCATGGCCTGGTCGCTGCTGTTCCTGATGCTCGTACTGGCGGTACGGCGGCAATGGAAATGGCTGCCGCAAGTGCTGCGCCAGCCCAAAGTCGTGGGCAGTTTCCTGGCCAGCGCTTTCCTGCTGAGCGCAAACTGGTTCGTGTATATCTGGGCAGTGAACAATGGCCATGTGGTCGATGCCAGCCTGGGCTACTTCATCAACCCGCTGGTGAATGTGCTGCTGGGCATGCTGGTGCTGAAGGAAAAACTGCGTCGTGGCCAGTGGATTGCCATCGGTGTTGCCGCCACCGGGGTGGCCTGGCTGACCTGGCAGGCTGGCCAGGTGCCATATATCGCGCTGGTGCTGGCCCTGAGCTTTGGCGCTTATGGGTTGCTGCGCAAGACTGCGGCGCTGGCGGCGCTGGAAGGACTGTCTTTCGAAACCCTGATCCTGTTCCCGCTGGCAGTGGCTTACCTCGGTTGGCTGGTGTACCACGGCCAGAGCGTCTTCCTGAATGCCGAATCGGACAGCACACGCTGGCTGCTGGCAGCCGCAGGCCCGACAACGGCGATCCCGCTGCTGCTGTTCGCCGCCGGTGCGCGGCGCATTCCGATGTCGGTGCTCGGCATGCTCCAATATATGTCGCCATCGCTGCAAATGCTGCTGGGCGTCTGGGTCTTCCACGAAGCGTTTTCCTCGACCAGGCTGGTCGGTTTCCTGTTCATCTGGAGTGCGCTGGCGATCTATATGCTGGAGAGCTGGTTGATCAACAGAAAGGCGAATTGAGTGTCGGAAAATTTTACAGCGTTGGTTCTGCGGAAATCATAATTACTGTCACTCAATTGACTTTTCCGTAATCGAATCAATGACCTAGGGAAAGTCCGTTGCACGCGGGCACGACAATTGCTTAATTCCCAGTAACACTTCGGGAGAGCAATAATGGTTAGCAAAAAGTTTCTGGCGGGCATCGCAGCCCTGTTCTGTGCAGCATCTGTGCAAGCTGAAACAATGCCGTTGTCGTCCGCATTTTCGTTTAATCAGTACCTGACGACTGGCCAGAGCCAGAACCTGAAGATCGACGTAAATAGCCTGTTGGCTGGCAAGAGCCTGTCCAGCGCTTCGATCAGCTCCGGCGTGCTGACCGTGTCCGGTTTCTCCTCCGCCGACTTCGACATCGTCGGTTCGTCCGTGACGAACCTGAATTACTCGGAGAATCGCGAAACGACGGACTGCAACAAGGGCAAATGCAAGGTCGTCACCGACAACTTCCACATCAAGCAATTCAACACCAACTATAGCGACGCCATCGCCGACGAGATGAAGGTCACGACCGGTGGCGCCTCCGCGACCGGCTCGGCCAACGATCAAAGTGCTTTCGACACCGACAGCGGCAAGATCGAAGACATCAAAAAGCAGACGGGCAGCGAAAATGGCGGCTACAACCGCTGGTACAACCAGTTCATCAGTCATTACGATTCGCTGGGCGGCGACCTGGTGGTGCAACTGAGCCTGGACTCCCTGGCCTTGAACGACCTGGCGGCAGACGGCATCCTCAACTTTTCCGTGAATTCCATGCTGGGACAATTCAACCTGACCGACGTGCGCCTGGACTTCGTAGCGCAGGACGCTGTGCCGCCTGCGCAAGTGCCTGTGCCAACCAGCCTGCTGCTGACTGGCCTGGGCCTGGCCGCGCTGGCAACGGTACGCCGGCGCAAAGCATAAGCAAGCAGCTGCCCCAAAAGGACCCGGCACTTGCCGGGTCTTTTTTTATGCGCCATCACAATGCGCTAAACTAGCGCCTTTACGAACCGACAAGAACTCATACCGTGGCCAATTACGTCTATACCATGAACCGCGTGGGCAAAATCGTCCCACCGAAACGTCAGATTCTGAAGGACATTTCGCTGTCCTTCTTCCCAGGCGCCAAGATTGGCGTGCTGGGCCTGAACGGCTCCGGCAAATCGTCCCTGCTGAAAATCATGGCAGGCATCGACACCGACATCCAGGGCGAAGCGCGCCCGATGCCTGGCCTGAACATCGGCTACCTGCCACAGGAACCGCAACTCGATCCTGAAAAAACCGTGCGCCAGGAAGTGGAATCCGGCCTGGGTGAAGCCTTCAACGCGCAAGCACTGCTGGAAGCCGTGTACGCCGCGTATGCCGAACCGGATGCGGACTTCGACGCGCTGGCCAAGGAACAGGAACGCCTGGAATCGATCATCGCTGCTGCCGACGGCGGCAACCTGAACCTCCAACTGGAAATGGCCGCCGACGCGCTGCGCCTGCCGCCATGGGACCAGAAGATCGGCGTGCTGTCCGGCGGTGAAAAGCGCCGCGTGGCGCTGTGCAAGCTGCTGCTGTCCAAGCCGGACATGCTGCTGCTCGACGAGCCGACCAACCACCTGGATGCCGAATCTGTGGAATGGCTGGAGCAATTCCTGGTGCGCTTCCCTGGCACCGTGGTTGGCATCACCCACGATCGCTACTTCCTGGACAATGCTGCCGAATGGATCCTGGAACTGGACCGCGGCCACGGCATCCCTTGGAAGGGCAATTACTCTTCCTGGCTGGACCAGAAACAGGCCCGCCTGAAGCAAGAAGAAGCCACCGAATCCGCGCGCCAGAAGGCGCTGCAGAAAGAACTGGAATGGTCGCGCCAGAACCCGAAGGCACGCCAGGCCAAGTCCAAGGCCCGCATGGCGCGCTTCAATGAACTGAGCGAATTCGAGTACCAGAAGCGTAACGAGACCCAGGAGATCTTCATTCCTGTGGCCGAACGCTTGGGCAACGATGTGATCGAATTCAAGAACGTCAGCAAATCGTTTGGCGACCGCTTGCTGATCGACAACCTGTCCTTCATCATCCCGCCGGGCGCCATTGTCGGCATCATCGGCCCGAACGGTGCTGGTAAGTCGACCCTGTTCAAGATGATTGCCGGTATCGAGCAACCGGACAGCGGCGAAGTGGCGATCGGCAAGACCGCCAAGATTTCGCTGGTGGACCAGAGCCGCGACAAGCTGGACAACGACAAGACCGTATTCGAGGCGGTGTCCGGCGGCGCCGACATCCTCAGCGTGGGCCGTTTCGAAATGCCATCGCGCGCGTATGTGGGCCGCTTCAACTTCAAGGGGTCGGACCAGCAGAAGATCGTCGGCAACCTGTCCGGCGGTGAGCGTGGCCGACTGCACCTGGCCAAGACCCTGCTGATGGGCGGCAACGTGCTGCTGCTGGACGAACCGTCCAACGACCTGGACGTCGAAACCCTGCGTGCGCTGGAAGATGCGCTGCTGGAGTTCGCCGGTTCCGTGATGGTGATTTCCCACGATCGCTGGTTCCTGGACCGTATCGCCACCCACATCCTGGCCTTTGAAGGCGATTCCCAGGTGACTTTCTTTGCGGGTAACTACCAGGAATACGAAGCCGACAAGAAGAAACGTTTGGGCGAGGAAGGCGCGAAGCCAAAGCGTATTCGTTATAAGCCGCTGCATGGCTAAAACCGGTAAACCTGGGTCTGCCCCACAGGGTCAGACCCAGTCAATTCCGACGCCACGGATTGGGTTGGGCGCCTTTGATCTTCGTCGAACATCAAAGACCTCGAACCAACCCCATTAGCCGCAAGATCATTCGGGGTCTGACCCTGCGGGTCAGACCCCGGTTTACCGGTTTAAAAGGAGGCCAACATGCGCAAACAATTCCTTTGTGGCCTGGTGTTAGCCAGTGCCGGCGCCATTGCGCACGAGGCCCCCATCGACAAGCTGTCCTGGCTAGCCGGCTGCTGGTCGCACACCGGCGCTGAAAAAGGCTCCGTGGAAATGTGGACCCTGCCAGCTGGCGGCACCATGCTGGGCGTCGCCCGCACGGTAAAAAACGGCAAGACAGTCGAGTGGGAACACACCATGATCCGCGAAACCGAGCCGGGGATCTGGGCCTATGTGGCCAAGCCAAGCCGTCAACTCGAAGCGGCCTTCCCGATCAAGTCGATCGGCGATGGCGAGGTGATCTTTGAAAACCCGCAGCATGACTTCCCGCAGCGGATCATCTACAAGCGCGATGGGGCCGATGGCATCAAGGCGCGCATCGAAGGTGTCTCGAAAGGCAAGGAAAAAGCCTTTGATTACCCTATGCAGCGGACGCAGTGTCCGAATGGAGGGTGAGGCGGGCACAAGGACATTGGCAGCGCAAGGCTGCCGTTGTCGCACCCGGCCTCGATCGGGACTTTGCGGGGGGAAGCAGCTGAACTGCCCTCCCCCTCGACTCAGAAGCTAGCCTTCACGCCCAGGTTGACCGCGCCTTTGCGGCGGCCCTGGTCGATATCGTTCTTGCCGAAGTGCTCGTACTCCAGCACGCCCGAGACTTTCTCGGTGAAGGCGTATTCAGCGCCAACCGAAGCGTACAGCGCGTTACGGCTGCTATCGCCGTTGTACGCGGAAGCCAGGCCGGTGGCATTTACGTCATTCTTGTTGTGGGCGATACCCAGCTTGCCGGTCAGCGCCACCTGCTGGTTGATCGGGAAAGTGCCCTTGCCAGCCAGGTAGAAGGACTTGGCCTTGCCTTCGATGCTGCCGGTGCCTGCGCCGGTGGTGTAGTTGTACGACTGCTTGCCGAAATCTACATAGCCGGCTTCCACGCCCCAGGTCTTGTCGATCTGCACGCCGCCAAAGATCTTGCCACCGTACTCCGTGGATTTCTTGTCGCCGTCACTGGTGTCATTCGGCAAGGTGTACTTGTTCGAGTTGGCCACGACGCCTGCACCGATGTACGGCTTCAGCTCTTGCGCCTGGACGGAGGCCGCGCCGAGGGCAACGGCGGAAGTGATGAGTGCGAATGCGATTTTTTTCATGTTCGTGATCTTTCAGCAAAAGTAAGTCGGACTTGCTTGGGATCGCGCTTCGTCTGTGGAAGTGCGATGGAAAGCACGATAACACTGCCAAAAGTTCAAGGGGGAGACGAACTGGTAAGAATTGTGTGATTTTGTAAGCAGCCTTGAAATACCAATGTTCAGCTCAAAATGAGCGAACTTGGCTTCAGATAAGCCGGAATGTCAGATTGATACGCGGGCCACGAGGTGTTCGCTCTTTATTGATGCCATGCCGCCAGCAATGCTGGAGTTTTCCCGCCATGAGCAACAGGCTGCCGTCGGTCAGGTCGATCTTGACGGTTTTGGGCTGCTTCTTGTGCTTCAGGATAAAGGTGCGGGTGGCGCCGAAGCTGACCGAGGCGATCGCAGGCTGGGGGCCAAGTTCCGGCTCATCGTCACTGTGAAAGCCCATGCTGTCCTGCTCGTTTCGGTAATAGTTGAGCAGAACGCTGTTGAAGCGCTTGCCGCTAGCGGCTTCAATGGCGCGCTTGATTTCAAGCTGCAGGGGCGTGAAGGGCAGCGGCTCGAAAGTGCGGCCAGAATAGGTATAGCGCTGCTCGCCATACCAGGCGCTGAGCCTGGGCTGCGCCACTTCGCGGCCGAACAGGAAAATGGTTTCTGCCTTCCATGCCGTTTCATCGAGCAGCCTTTGCATCACTTCTGCGTTATCCACAGCGAGCGGAAGCTGCCGCATGAAATACAGCTCGCCATCCTCGATCGGGATAGGCAGTAACTCGGCTTCAGCAGAAAACAGGTCCATAGGCGTTATCATATAACGATGAACAAACGTCAATTCCTCGGTGCCGTGGCAGCGGCCGGCGCCCTCCCCTCATTAGGCGCCGCTGCTCCCAAAGCTGAGCGCGGCCCGGCGCTGCTGACCGTAACCGGTGCAATTGCCAAGCCGAATCGCGGCAGCTTCGACCGTGTCGCCGACCAGATGATGCACCGCCAGCACCTGGCATTCGACAAAGCCTTCGCTTTCGATTTTGCCGCACTGGATGCGCTGCCCGCCGTCGCGATCAAGCCGACGCTGGAATACGACAACAAGCCGCATACCCTGTCCGGCCCGCTGCTGGTCGATGTGCTGAAAGCTGCCTGCGCGCAAACGAGCGACAGCAGCAACCTGATCCTGCGTGCAGTGGATGGCTATGCGGTAGCGGTGCCCCTGTCACGCGCCAGGACGCAGCGCTTTATCGTTGCCACCCACATGGATAGCGCCCCGATGGCGCTGGGCGGCCTCGGCCCACTATGGGCGATTTACGATGCGGACCGGGTGCCGGAAATGGCGAGCAGGCCCGTGGGCGAGCGCTTCACTACCTGCCCCTGGGCCCTGTATCACATCGAAGTTCAGGCGTAAGCTTCGGCCAGCGACATCACGCGCGGGGTGATCGCCACCCCGATATCGCCAAAAATCTTGTTGATGATGGCCATATTGGCTTCGGCTTCTTCCGCCTTCCAGCCGTTGAATAGGTCGGTGCCATCTTTCTGGAAGTGCAGGTCCAGCACCTTGCCGCGGTCCTTGTGGGTGTAGCCCGAGCTGTGCACCTGCTTGAAGCCGCCTGCAGCCAGTGCCTCGAGTACGGAAGTCGGCGGGTTATCCGGGTCGGTTGCCATGTACACGCCGAAGGTCTTGCCAGGCGGTTTGGCGGCAATATCGACTTCGTAAATGCCAGGCGCCTTGGTGACAGACGTGGATTTCAAAAATAACATAGCGTTCCCCTAGAACTGTGTGTGGCTTAGGTGGACAAGCTTATTGCTAACGACCAATTTTGTCACTCGCTGGAACTATCTTTTTGCTCGACCACAACAGAAGCTGGAGCAAAAAGCATTACCTGCTCTTCAACTATACTTTTGCACTGCTGATTTACAAGCCGGAAGATTAGTTAGGAGTCCTTGACATATTGTGTTTTGCCCATATACTTGGCGCATGGACACGACTTCGACCCGCATCATTTCCGCCATTTCCCGCATCGGCAGCGTGCTGCGCTCGGGCATGTGGGAATTTGCGACCAGCGAAAACCTGAACCCGGCGCAGGCTGAGATCCTGCAATTGCTGCATAGCCGGGCACAGGGCGTGCGCTTGTCCTGGGTTGCGCGGCAACTCTCGATTTCGGCAGCCAGCGCCAGCGATTCGGTTGCGGCCCTGGTGGCGAAAGGGCTGGTCCGCAAAGCCCGCGCGCAGGACGATGGCCGTGCCACCGACCTGCATCTTACCGAGGATGGCCGGCAAATGGCGCAACGCATTGCGGGTGCCACCGCATTTGCCGACGAGGCAGTCGGCAAGTTGTCGCCGCAGGCGCAAGAACAATTGCTGGGCGGCTTGCTGCAGCTGATTGGACAGTTGCAGAAGACGGAACGCTTCCCGGAACTGCGCGCTTGCCTCTCTTGTAAATATTTCCAGCCTGACCGGCACCAGGATGACGCCGCCCCGCACCATTGCGGGCTGGTCGACGTTCCATTGTCGGTGGCGATGCTGCGCATTGATTGCCCGGACCACCAGCCGGCCGATCCAGCGCAGCAGCTGAAGAATTGGCAGGCCCTGGCTTGAGGCCAGCCTTTTTTTTGTCCTATTTAATTAGGACTCCTAATTTAATGAAAGGAGCTTCACCATGTCGCGCGTTCCACTGAACACCAATGACTCCACCGGCCTGCTGGCCCAGATCCACCAGGCTTTCGGCGCCACGCCCAATATGTTCAAGGCGGTGTCCAACTCACCGGCTGCCCTGAAGAGTATGTGGGGTAGCTTCGGTGCCCTTGGCAGCGGCAAGCTCGACGCCAAACTGGGCGAGCAGATTGCCGTGGCGATCGCCGACCGCAACGATTGCGAATACTGCCTGGCGGCGCATACGGCACTGGGCCGCAAAGCCGGAGCCTCCGCCGACGAAATGAGCGCGGCACAAGCTGGCCAGTCGAGCGATCCAAAGACTGGCGCCGCATTGCGCTTCGCGATAGCAGTGGTCAGCAACCGGGCCAGGATCGATGATGAACAGGTGGAAGAGCTGCGGGCGGTCGGCTTCAGCGATGAGGAAATCGTGGAGATCATGGCCCATGTGGCGCTGAACCTGTTCACCAATTATGTGAACGTCGCGTTCAAGGTGCCGGTCGATTTCCCTGGCGTGAAGCTGCGCGCAAAATGATGCGGCTAGATGCCTCGGCGTGGCTCAACGGGGCTGCGCCTGCCACCGACGGCAAGGTGGTCGCGGTGCATGCCTTCCAGATGCTGTGCCCGGGCTGCGTGGCGCACGGCGTTCCACAAGCCATGAAGATGCAGCAGGTGTTCCCTGAACTGGTGGTGATTGGCCTGCACAGCGTCTTCGAACATCACGACGTGATGACCCCGCAGGCGCTGGAAGTGTTCATCCATGAATACCGCTTGCCGTTTCCGGTGGCGGTCGACAGGCCGGTTCCCGGCTCGCCCGTGCCGGCCACCATGCAGCACTACGCGCTGCGCGGCACGCCCAGCCTGCTGCTGTTCGACCGCGAAGGACGCTTGCGGCTGAACCATTTCGGCAGCATCGACGACATGGTGCTGGGAGGGGTGATCGGGCGCCTGCTGGCCGAACAGCCATTGAGTTCGGCGAAAGATGGTGCCGACGCTCGCGGTGCGCAGCACAGCGACGGCGCGGCCTGCGATGCCAACGGCTGCGCGCGAGCCGGGTAGACGGGTCAGGTGCGGCCCGGACCTCCGCTGGCGCGCGGGAACGCTCCGCCAGCTCAGGGCTTGCCGGCCCGTTTGCGCTCGGCCAGTGCGCTGGTTGGCGGCACCAGGGCACGGTATAGCTGGCCCGTCTCAGCGTCCCATGCCATCACGGCATCCTGCTGGCGCAGCACCGTCGCCATGTCGCCGCGCGCTACCGGTCCCGTAAGCGCAGGCGCTGCGCCGAGGCGGAAGGCGTTTTCCATCGACTCCAGCGCCAGCGGCCGCGCCAGTTCGCGCGCCACGGACTCCGGAATGCCAGCCGCCTGGTAGGCGCGCAAGGCCGCGTCAATCACTGTTACCAGGTAATTGCTCGCAAAAACGGCAGCTGCGTGGTACACGGTCTTCGCTGCCGGATCGATTTGCACAGCCCTGGCGCCGATCGCGGTCAACGCAGGCAGCAAAACATCAAGCGCCTGCCGGTCGCCTTCGACGCCGCAGAAGGTGCCAGCGAAACCCGCTGCCACCGCATCGGCGTCGGCAAAGCTGCGTATCGGATGCACGCTGGCGACATAGGCGCCTGCTGCGCGCGCCGGGTGCAGGCGGTCGGATGCCAGCGCACCGCTGCAATGAAATACCACGGCCCCCTGCAGCGGCACGGCAGCCGCCAATGCTTCGCAGGCAGGAACGATCTGGTCGTCAGTCACGGACAGCATGAACACGTCGGCTGACCGCAGCCCGGCATATGAGGCCGCGGCATGTCCGCTGCCGATGAAAGCGGCCGCCCGCGCCGCGCTATCGGCCGAGCGGGACAGCACATCCTGCACCGTGAACGCGCCGGCCGCCGAAAACAGGCGACCCAGGACGCTGCCGACGTGGCCGCCGCCAATGACGGTCAATCCACGCATCAGAAACTCGACCCTGGCTGCTTGAGGAACTCCACTTCTTCCGGCGTCGATTCGCGGCCGAGGATGGCGTTGCGATGCGGGAAGCGTCCGAAGCGGCGTATCACCTCGTAGTGCTTCTTGGCGTAATCCAGCATGCCTGCATAGCCCGGCGCATCCGCAGCCAGCATTTCAAACAGGTCCACGCAGCGCATCTGCATCGACAGGTTCTCCGAATGCTCGAGCGGCATATACGAGAACGCGCGCTGCGCCGGCGGCAAGGTCTGGTTGGCGCCCGAATCGTCCAGCGCCTTGGCCGCCTCCAGCGCCAGTTCATCGCCGGCAAAGGCCTTCGGCGTGCCGCGATAGACATTGCGCGTGAACTGGTCCAGCACGATGATGCGCGCCAGGGTACCTTGCGTGCCCTCGTCATCCCACTGCCGCAGGCCGCCCAGCAGCCCCTGCTCAATCACGTCGCCGAACTGCTGGAAGATCGCGCGGTCGAATGCATCGTCCTTGCGCCACCACTCGGAGCGCTGCATATTGTGGCCCCTGGCGCCAATGGGGAGGAACCAGAAATCGAGAACGTCTTGTGAATGGATGACCAAACCTGCCTCCTAGTTGCGTGCGTGGGTAACCTGGAAGCTGTCGATGCCTTCGTAATGGGTCATCTCTTCCGCGATGCGCGACAGCGGCGATCCGCTGCGCTTGCTCAGTGCCAGCGCGACGAAGCGCCATTCCAGCTTTCCCTGGTCCATGCCGATGGTCAGAGAACCGCCGGCGATCTGGTAGCCGCGTTCCAGCGCCATGGCGCGCAGCTGGTCTTCCTTCGGCTCGAAGCCCGGCTTGAAGCGCATGGTGATCGCGATTGCATGGCGCGACGGCAGCCACGCTTCAACCTTGGACAGGAAGATCATGGACATCGCGCACAGGAAGGCCAGGCCCATGGCTCCCAGGTAGAAGCCCAGTCCGACTGCCACGCCTATCACCGACGAGGCCCAGATCGACGCCGCCGTCGTCAGGCCGGAAATGTTGAAGCCTTCGCGCATGATGACGCCCGCGCCAAGGAAGCCGATGCCAGTCACGATGCCCTGCACCACACGGGTCGGGTCAGTGCCGACCAGCTCGGACATATGGCCGCCAAACCAGAGCGAGGGGTAGCCGCACACCACGGTCAGCGCCGCCGACGCCATGCATACCAGCCCATAGGTGCGCATGCCCGCCGCTCGCCCGTGGTAGGAGCGCTCATAACCGACCAGCAGGCCAAGCAGCAGCGCGCCGATCAGGTTCATCAGGATCACGAGATTGGTCGCCAGTTCGCCGGACGACCAGTAAGCACGCAGGAAATCTATGCTGGGCATAGCTGCCTCACTTATGGTTTTGGTGTTTTCTTGGCTGCGAGCTGCTTTTCGAATGCTACATCGAGTTTGCTGACGCGTTTTACTTTTTGCGGGCCCTGCGCATTGACGAAGGCCACAAAATCATCCAGCTCCATCGGCGCGCAAAGCGGCGGCTGGCCTGGCCCTTCCGTCAGGAAGAAATGGCCGCTGCCGGTCATGGTCATCGAGTAGGACTGGTTGCCGGAGCGCTCTTTCAGGCGCGCCAGCGCGTTGGATGCCTTGGTGGATCGGCTCATATTGCCTCCGTCCTTTCGTTCAGCCAGCGCAGTGCGTCGCCGCTGACATGAGGCGACAGTCGTTGTCGCACGGTGGCGTGGTAATCATTCAGCCAGCGCACTTCGTCTTCGCGCAGCAGGGATTTGTCGATGCAGCGCGTGTCGATCGGGCACAGGGTCAGGGTCTCAAATCCCAGGAATTCGCCAAATTCCGATTCTGCCGCAGGCACGTTCAGCACCAGGTTTTCAATGCGGATGCCCCACTTGCCAGGACGGTAGATGCCCGGCTCGTTGGAGGTGATCATGCCTGGCTCCATGGCCGTATGCGCATCCGGCGGCGTCGAGGGCGAAATCGACTGCGGGCCTTCGTGGACATTGAGAAAATAGCCGACACCATGGCCGGTACCGTGGCCGAAATCGATGCCGGCAGCCCACAGCGGCGCACGAGCAATCGCATCCAGCATCGGCGATTTCACGCCGCGCGGGAACCGGGCGACGGACAACGCCATCATGCCTTTCAGGACCAGGGTGAAGTCGCGCCTGTGCTCCTGCGTGATGACGCCGACCGGTACCACACGGGTAATGTCAGTGGTGCCCCCAGTGTACTGGCCGCCGGAATCGAGCAGCAGCAAGCCATTGCCTTCAACCACGGCACTGCCTTGTGCCGGCGCGCGGTAATGCATGATCGCCCCGTTCGCATTGAAGCCTGCGATGGTGCCGAAGCTTAGGCTGACAAAACCTGGGCGGCGTCGACGCGCCTCCAGCAAGTGCTGGCCGATGGCGTACTCGGTCAGCGGTTCGCGCTTCGGATCGGCCAGGGTTTGTTCGAGCCAGCTGAAGAATTCGCACAAGGCGGCGCCATCCTGCTCCATCGTCGCGCGCACATGTTCCGCTTCATGTTCGGTCTTGCGGGATTTTGCGAAGGTGGTTGGATTGACCGCTTCAATAATTCTCACACTGTCCGGTACCGCCTGGCGAGTGCCGAACGTGATGCGGCGCGGGTCCAGCAGCAGCGTGCTGCCGGCTGGCAGCGTAGCCAGAGCCTGAGCTGCCTCCTCGTATGGCTCTACGAAGACGTTGTCGGCCGCCAGCAGGCCCGCCAGGCCCGGCTCAATCTTGCCGGCGCCGACGAAGAGCATGGCGCGATCCTGGTCGACCAGCGCGTGCGACAGGAAGATCGGGTTGTAATTGACGTCCGAGCCGCGCAGGTTGAACAGGTAGGCGATATCGTCCAGCGTCGAGATGATGTGATGGGCCGCGCCCTGGCGCGTCATCTCCGCCCGCAACGCCGCCAGCTTGGCCGCGCGCGTCTTGTCGGCAAATGGCCGCTGGTGCTCGTAGACCGGAGCGTCAGGCAAGCCGGGACGATCGGTCCACACTTCATCCAGCAAATCGAGGTCGGTGCGCAAGGCAATGCCGCGCGCCTGCAGCAGGCGAGCGATCGAGAGGCCAAGAACTGCGCCATCGACCGCTAGCATTTGGCCGGGCTTCAAGGTCTCGGCCAACCAGTCGACGTACTGCACGCTGGCGCCCGATGAAATTTTCATCAGCTTCGCGCCAGTTCCGGCCAGCTCCGCTTCCGCCTGCGTCCAATAACGCCCATCTGTCCAGACGCCCGCGAAATCCTGGGTGACGATGAAGGTGCCGACCGAGCCGGTAAATCCCGACAGCCATTCCCGCCCTTGCCAGCGCGCCGGCAAATACTCGGACAGATGGGGATCGGAGGATGGGACCATGCAAGCATCAACCTGATGGCGGTGCATTGCCGCGCGCATGGATTCAAGTCTGGTGCGGATTGATTCTTTCATAGCGCAATCATACCCCGATTGAGCCATAATGCCCGGCGGCCGCTGCTTTCAGGCGGCAATGGAGAGAGAGAATTGATTCCTGAAGATGTACGCGCAGAGATTATGCGCCGGCTTGCGGCTGCCGAAGCCGAACATGATGTGCGTATCCTGCTGGCAGTAGAGTCCGGCAGCCGTGCCTGGGGCTTTGCCTCACCGAATAGCGATTACGACGTGCGCTTCATCTACGCGCACCCGCGCGACTGGTACGTCGCAGTCGACCTGGAAGAGAAACGCGATGTCATTGAATACAAGATCGTCGATGAGATCGATATCAATGGCTGGGATATTCGCAAGGCTTTACGCCTGTTCCGCCGTTCGAATCCAGCATTTGTGGAATGGATCCAATCGCCAATCCTGTACCGTTCCCACGGCGGTTTCGCGGACGGTGCTCGTGCGTTGCTGCCGAGCGTGTATTCCGGCGAGAACGGCATTTACCACTACCGGAGCATGGCAAAGACCAACTATCGCGGCTATCTGCGTGCCGATATGGTTCCTTTGAAGAAGTATTTCTACGTGCTGCGTCCCTTGTTGTCCGTGCGTTGGCTCGAACGTTATGGCACTCCAGCGCCTATTGAATTCGACAAGCTGCTGCATTTGCTGGAAGGCGAGACGGAACTTCTGGAGGCAATCGCGGCGCTACTGGAGAAAAAGAAGGGTGCGCCGGAAATGGGACTGTCCGAACCGGTGCCGTGCCTTAACCGGTTCATCGAAGCGGAACTCGTCCGCCTTGAACGACCGGACGTGGTCCGCTTCCGAAGCAGCGACGTCAATGCAGAACTGAACCAGCTATTCCACGCCGTCCTCGCCGAACAGCGCTAAAGCCTGCCCCCGGGCGGCAGGCCACCACCCGCCTGCCGCTCAATCAATCACCAGCAACTTGCAACAAGCAAGAATCCCCGCACGATTGGAATTCCAAAAGTTAGCTTTTTGTTACCTTGTGCTAGCATCCTTTCGCCAATAAATTATTGCCCAATGACAACTAAATAGCGGCCCATTACGGGCTTTTTTTTATGAATCTGCTCGACCTCGCCGGCTTATCCGCCGCTTTCAGTGAAGCCAACCGCCCGATCCGCCTGCGCCTGGGATCCGAGAATGAAGTCCTGGACGACGCCCTCATGGTCCAGCGCGCAACCGGTGTTGAAACGATGTGCGGCGATGGCATCGAGTACCGCCTCCTTTGCGTCTCGACCCAAGCTGGACTGCCCATCAAGCAATTCATCGCATTACCCGTCGAAGTGCAGTTTGTCACCGCCGACGGCACGCTGCGCTCGGTATGCGGCCTGGTGCAAAGCGCTTCCGAAGGACAAAGCGATGGCGGCTTCGCGACCTACCAACTGGTGGTACGCGATGCGCTCGCCATGATGGAGCTGCGCACCAATACGCGCGTCTTCCTCGACATGAGTGAAACCGACATCATCCAGAGACTGGTCAGCGAGTGGCGCCACCGCAACCCTGTGCTTGCACGCTCTTTCGACATCGACCTGTCCGGTGTGCTTGGCAACCACCCTTCACGCGCCTTCACCATGCAGTTCCAGGAATCAGACTCGCAATTCCTGAAAAGGCTGATGAAACGACGCGGAATCGCCTGGTTCATTCGCCCCGGTCAATCCAGCGAAACCGGCAGCGACGACATGCCAAGCCATACCCTCGTCTTGTTCGACAACGTATGGCAACTGCCAGAACCAGCTACCACTCCATGGCGCTATCACCGGGCAGACGGCACAGAAAAGGCCGACGCCATCAACGCCTGGAGTGCGGAACGCACGCTCGCCCCCGGTGCCAGCACCCGGCATAGCTGGGATTACAAGGCCGCGCGTATGGCAAGCCACCAGGCCGACTCCTTGCTTGACCAAGGCACGCTGGGCAACCAATTCGCGGAAGCGGTCACCGACAGCTGGATTGACCCGCCGCATATGGGCAAGGACGGCGAGGACTTCGCCTTCCTGACCCGACTGCGCACCCAGCACCACGAGTACAAGAGCAAACGCTTTTACGCCGAATCGGACCAGCGCAGCGCCTGCGTCGGCGTCACGTTCAGCATGAGCGGGCATTCCGAGATCGACAGCCACGCCCCGGAAGAACGCGAATTCGTCATCACCGAACTGCACGTCGTTGCAGAAAACAACCTGCCCAAGACCCTAGGCGACAAGGTGCAACGCTTGTTTGCGGTCAACGGCTGGCACGCATCGACGTCCGCCAGCTTTGACCCATCCACCTTGGCGCAAGCCAGCGACGAACGGGTCGCCCGCTACAGCAATCGCTTCACCTGCGTTCGTCGCGGCATTCCGATCGTACCAGCCTACGATCCACGGGTAGACCTGCCGCCGACCCATCCGATGAGCGCCATCGTGGTCGCCGATGAGGGCGAGGAAATCAGCTGCAATGAACTGGGCTGCACCAAGGTCAGGATTCTCGGCTGCACAATCGAAGACCATGAACACGGCGCTGGCGCGTCCGGCACAGCGCGCGACTCAGCCTGGATACGCAACCTTAGCGGCTGGGCCAGCAACGGCTACGGCATGATAGCCTTATGCCGCGCCGGCGATGAAGTCATACTCCAATTCCTGGACGGGAACTGCGACCGGCCCGTCATTACCAATCGCGCCCACAACGGCAACGCCCCACCACCAACATTCAGCCATGTAGGCAGCCTGCCCGGCAACTTCGCCCTGTCCGGCATCAAGAGCAAGGAATTCGGCGGCAGCCGCTACAACCAGCTTCGCCTGGACGATACGCGGGGCCAGATCAGCGCGCAACTGGCAAGCGAACATTGGCACAGCGAAGTAAACCTTGGCTATTTGACGCAACCGCGGAGCGATGGCAAAGGTGAGCCGCGCGGTGAAGGCTATGAACTGGCTAGCGAAGCAGCTGGCGCCCTGCGCGCGTGCTCATTGCTGCTGACCACGGAACAGCAGAAGAGTGCCGGCGGCACGCAGTTGATGCGCGACGCCATCATTCAGGTGCTGAGTGCCGCCCTCGAGCAAGTTCAGCGCCAGGGAGAATACGCGGCGGAGGTCGAGGCCAACCTGCCGGAAACGGGACATGACAACAAGCAGGTCGACGATGACAGCAAGCCTGGCGCACAGGCACACGCTGGGCACCAAACCCAGCTAAAAGAGGCAGTCGACAACCTGGAGCGCGGCTTCAACACCGACCCCGACGGCAAAAGCGGTGAAGGGGACCAACACGGCAAGCAAGGCATCCTCATGCTTGGCTCAACTGCCGGTACCGCATTGACCAGCCAGCAAAGCATCACCGTGGCCGCCAACACCAACCTTGACCAGGTCGCGCAACGCGATATGAACCAGACGACCGGCCGGCGCTGGATTCATAACGCTGCAGAGTCGATCAGCCTGTTCGTATCCGGCACAAAGGCGAAGCTGAAGGATACCTTCAAGATCATCGCCGCCAAAGGGAACGTGAAGTTGCAGGCCCAGGACGGAGAAATCAATGCTACGGCGCAAAAGGACCTCACCATCACCAGCGTCGATGGCCGCGTGGTGATCCAGGCGCCGGAGGAAATCCTGCTGATGGCGGGGGGATCTTATATCCGGATCGGCAAGGATCTCGAGGCAGGAAGCCCGCAAAACATGCTGCTCAAGGCCGCGAAGTACGCTATGACCGGCGCAGCCAGCAAGTCGGCAGACATAGCAGAGCCACCGAAAGGCAACGAAAAGATGTGCGCTATGCAGTCGGCGAGCGCTGTCGCCAACGATGGCGCTCTAGTTCCAATCAACTGATATCGAAGCGCATGTTTGCACAAGAATTACTTGAAGCACACGGCTACGCAATGGTCGACTGCTATATGCTGGGCGACGAACTGCCGCCGACGTGGAAGCTGCTGCCGCTAGTGCCCGACGGCCTGGAAGCCGATGCCGCCAAATTTCCTGCCTTGCTGCCATTGGCATCGCTACCGGATGAAGAATTCTTCGCACTGTGCGAACAGCTGGAGCACGCCCGCGCGCACAAGGTAACGCCGCCCATCCTGTCACTGTTCAAGACCAGCGCCGACGCAAAGCACCTGCAGGCACACTGGAAAAAGCAGCTGATAGCGCGACTGCCTGGCGGCGGCAAGTTCCACCTGCGCAGCTATGCACCGCGCGTCATGACGCAGATACTACGCATCTACAGCCCGCCGCAATTGAAAGCGCTGTTTGGCTGCATTAGCGAATGGAGCATTTACTGCGACCACGAATGGCATCGCTTGCAGGCCCCGGCTTGCGAGCCAGTGCTGGCGCAGTTCTTCAGCCGCCCTCAGGGCGAGCAGATGCACCGCATACAGGCAATCAACCGCACCTTGGCACAGTTGCCGGACGAACTAAGGCCGGCTTACGCATCCGATGCCAAGGGATACTTCAGCGTCAGCGAAAAAATAGACTCGCTGCTGCTCCGCGCAGCGAACCATGCCCTGGCAAGGGAGGACGAGCAAGTCCAGTTCGCATTACAAGGCATGACCGTTCATCCGCATTTTGATACGCACCCCCGCGTGCGCGCGCTGCTGGCCGGCATAGACAGGAACGAGCAGACGTACCTGGACGCCATTGCCGAATTGCAGCCCGCAGACTGGCAACGCATTGCCACCGACCTCAACGCGCAACAACACACCCAATACCTGATGGACAAAGCACCATGACATTGAATACCGTACCCGGTTGCGAATTTTGCGACAAGCGTGGATTGCCTGTACTCGTAGCCCGCTACGCGCTGGCGCCCGTCTCTGCTGGCGCCCCCAAAACCCGAGCGCTCCATGCTGACGGCAAGACCGAGTTCGTAGGCTTGGGTGACTCCGCCCACTACACTCGCCGCCTGCTGCGCGGCGGCTACTTGTACGTTCACGACGAAGCGCGCAAGCGCTGGGATGGCTACTTCGTTACCGAAGACGCGTACCTCATGCGCTTTGAAGTGGGCAAACCGGTGCCGCGTTCATTTACCTCCGACAAGCAACCGTGTACGCAGACCGGCCACCAAAATGTCGCCGGCATGGTCACCATTCCCGACCCGAACAAAGCTACCCGTGTATGGTTCGGATTCTCCGATGTGGAGTGGACCAACGCCGTGCTGAAACAACACGAAGACGCGGCCTATCGGAGGAAACACATGCAGGTGCTGGACGTCAAAGCTGTCCTGGCAGGCAGCAAGCAGGAGAACGTCCATCCGCTCAAACAGCTGGGCAGCAAAGTGGCCGAATACGCCTGCGATCCGCTCAAGGCCACGGCCCCTAATGCGTTCTATGACGCTCCCTACCCCTTCGCACCACGCAGATTGCAGCTGGAAGAAACACTGGCAACCGCCGATGCCCTGCGCAAGGGCCAGGGCGTTATCGTCAGTCTGCATGATCCGGTGGCGATGGCCGTCGAAATCTCAGTACAGGCGAACCATCTGATTGCGAACCAGCTTGAGCTGAATAAGCAGGACAAAATCAAGTCCCGAAAAGTTGCAGTATCGAGCGCGATTCTCCAATTGCGTGGTTCTGTCATGAAGAACGCCAGAGACACGTTCCTGGCAGACGCCGAGATGGAACGGATGCGTAAGCTCGCCGTTGCAGGAAGATTCGGTTATCTCGATGGGCAAACGATGGAGAAAATTGAAGCCATCGGCAATCCCAGTGTGGGGGCAATTCAAACGGCACAGGCTGAGGCCTGGAGGCGTTATACGCACCGCGAAAGTGGCCGGGCGCGCTTCAATGAGGCGACAGTAGAAGCGTTTTACAAGAATTTTGAGCAAGAGATCAAAACGTTCACTGAAACGCATATCGACCCGTTAGGCGAGGCACATGTCGCGTGGAGCACCAGTACGCACATGCTGAACTGCATGAACTGCAATTTCGATTCCAATGACATACGAAATGGTGTGGCTTTTACTGAAATCTTCGCCAACTTTACCTACGGAACTGAGGCGATCAAGGCTTGCTTTAACCAATACCAAAAGTGGCTGGATGACGACGATTGCAAGCCAGAGAACCTTCTGATGCGAGCATTGGTCTACAACAACGACGGCCTCGGAAAAAAAGTACTCGATGCTACGGCATTTGACTCACGGGCCATTCCTTGGGACGGCTTGATGGGCTTCTACAAAGAAGCAATTAAGGAACTCCGGGGCGACACTCCTGACACAGCCGCCAAACTGATGGGGCGAATGATAGGTCCTTTTGCTAAGGTGGGTTCTAAGTTCATAGATGGCGCGGCCAAGCTGGCCTTTACCATATTGGGTATGCACAGCGGGCTCGGCTGGCAGCGACTATCATTTGAAGGAAGCCGCAAAGAATTCCGCGCTTTTTTAGCAACCCAGCTGTTCGAAAATAGCGGAACGAAAATGTCCAAAGCACAAATCAGGACGGCAGTTGCCCGTGAACTGAAACTTGCAGCCATTTACGGCGAACAGCTCGATCAGCGTGGAACCTTAAAGTGGGTGGCTATGCGGCAGGTTGGAAGCTCAACACTACTGACGCCCAAAACTCTGAACGACATCCGTTTCCAGAAATTTGAGCAGATAATCCATGCTGATGTACGGGCAGGGGTTTGTGTTGGGATATTGCAATACGTTTGCCTTACCAAAACCATTGCCGATCACGCTAAAGCTCTAGAAGGTGACATGGCTGAGGCCACGTCACGGCTCATTGCGGGCCTCGTGGGTGTAGCCGGAACAATTTGTGACACGATTGGATTGGCGCTAGAGAAGATAGGGAATGCAGGCGTTCAGTCGGCGCGCGGGGTGGCTATCAGATGGGGGGAACGGCTCAAAAGATGGGGGGGACGTGCTGGCCTTGTAGGAGCAGCGCTTATGTCGGTTTGGGATTTTATAAAAGGCGCGGAAGAATATCAGAAGGGGAACTATCGTACTGCTGGACTCTACATCGCTTCCGGTCTTCTGGGAACCGGCATAGCGATCTGGATGATGAGCGGCTTTAATCCTTTTATTCTAGTAGCGATTGGGATCTACTTCGCCATTGTCTATTTCCTCGAAAAATATAAGGACAATGCCGTTCAAAGCTGGATCGAAAATTGCATCTTTGGCATCGGCAATGCATATAATAACGGAGAACTGGAAATGAAAGAACTTGAGAAAGCTCTGACGTAAGGAATCGATATGTATTCGCCAGAAACTTTAAAATTTAGGGGATTTAATGTCAATCGCCCCCTGCACGAAGATGAGCAAAAAAACAAACTTAGCAATAAGGCGATCTTGGCCGAGTTTGATGAGGCTGTTCCGCACTATCAGTTATCAGTAATCCGATTAAATAGCACCTTTATCGAGATCACAGATCGGAATTATTCCGTGCGCGGAGTCATTACAACGCTTTGCGCCGTGTTCATAATAGCATTGACATGGCTGCTCATAACTCTGGGAATGATCACCCTGAATCGATGGGATCTGTCGACTGAGACAACGATAAAAGATCTTTGGTTCATGGCGTTCGCCTTTTCACTGTGTTTGCCAATGCTGTTCGTTTTGGCGATGCTATTGAGGCGCGAATCATTTTGCTACACCCATTTCCCGATACGTTTAAACAGAAAGAACCGAAAGGTCTATGTTTGGCGAAAAGACGGTACGGTATTAAGCATTGGGTGGGAAGAGGTGTTCTTTTGCTTGCGTTCGTACGACTTTAGCAGCCTTAAATCGTGGGACATCTTGGGCCATGTGCTGGCAGCGGACAGAGTCACAGTACAGGAAACTTTCGCATTTGGTAGTTACAGCTCCTCCGACGTCGACGACGTGCGAATGCACTGGGAGTACTTCCGGCGCTACATGGAGGATGGACCGGAACAACCGCACAGAATGTTAGAGGTGTGCCTGCCTATAGCAGAACGGCGCGAGACTTGGTGGGAGGGCTGCATGCGTCTTTCCTTGAACTTGCACGGCAGCATTTTCTTGCAAGCTACATCGTTCATCCCATTTGATTTGCCAGCTAGTATTGGGCGTATGTTCGCCATGCGAACTAGCAAGATCCCCCATTGGCCGGATTGGGTAGAACAGGAGTGTGCCATCGAGAAAGACGACCATTATGTGCGCGAGTCTGGATATATCGCGCCCCATAAAGCTAAAGCGGCATGACAATTTCCCCAGCGTTAAGCCAAGGGGACAAAAAGCTCGCCATGTTTACCTTGAAGAAAAAATGTATTCACCAGAATTTCTAAGACCGAATGGCTTCAAGGTCAATCGACCTTTGAAACCAGAAGAAAGACTCAACGAACTGAAGAAAGGTGAAAAAATTGCCGAATTTGACGAGAACTTGCCGCTTTATCAGCTGTCAGTCATTCAACAAAATAGTACTTTCGCAGAAATAGTAGATAGGGACTACCCTATCCGGGGTGTATTCACAACACTGGCATTGCTGATTATTGTAGGACTTTCCTGGTTTTTGGCAGCAATTACGTTTGACACAGTTAGCCGGTGGGACGCTATTGAAGAATACAACAGGGAAGGGATGAGAAACACATTGTTCTTTGCTGCCTTGATGGTGTTCCTGTTTATCGCCTTTTCTGCGTATGGACTTTTTCGCGAATCATTCAGCTACACTCATTTTCCTTTAAGACTTAATCGAAAGAACCGAAAAATCTATATTTGGCGCAGAAATGGAGAGGTATTCAGCGCGCCTTGGGATAAAACCTTCTTTTATGTGCGTTGCTACAGTAAGGGCGCTGTCCAGATGGGGGATATTGTCGGCCATATCTTATCCGAAGATCGTCAGACCGTAAAAGATTCTTTCACTCTGAGCAGCTACACCTCAAGTGACGCAACCGACTTGCGGCTCCATTGGGAATATTTCCGCCGCTTCATGGAAGATGGGCCCGCCCAGCCATATCGAATGCTTAAGATTTGTCTGCCGATAGCCAAACGCCGAGAG
Source organism: Pseudoduganella sp. R-34 (assembly GCF_049904655.1). Classification (NCBI taxonomy): domain Bacteria; kingdom Pseudomonadati; phylum Pseudomonadota; class Betaproteobacteria; order Burkholderiales; family Oxalobacteraceae; genus Pseudoduganella; species Pseudoduganella sp. R-34. The sequence continues at coordinate 433,197 of NZ_CP184572.1, read as the reverse complement.
ACCTGGTGGGAAGGGTTTATGCGCCTGTCGCTTCTACTGCATGGCAGCGTCATTATGCAAATAATGGCCACGCCATTCAATCTGCCCGCCAGCTTAGGCCGAGTATTCGCCATGCGTACCAGCAAAATACCACGCTGGCCTGACTGGGTCGAGCAGGAATGCGCTATTGCCAAAGATGATCCGTATGTTCGCGAATCGGGGTACGAAGCACCGCGAGAAACCTCACAAGCGGCGTAATCTGTTTTCCGCTCAGATCGAGATGAAGAATGTATAGCGACTATAGCCAGTCAAAGAAATTCGAGTGGAATGGTCTACCGAATAATGATAAGAATGAAAACGAACTGAAGATAAAGGAGAAGCTGGAAGGATTTGACGAGAATTGGTCGCATGACGACCCGTTTGTCATCCAGTTTAACAGCACCTTTATCGAAGTGACGGATACCAGGTACCTTTCGCGAGGGCTCGGAACGCTCGGTTACCTGCTCACTATACTGGTGATATTGATACTTTGTTTGCTTATCAATTCTGGCGAGACTGATGCACTTACTCACTTTCATCATTTTATTGACTTCGTAGGATGGAGTGGTTTGCTGTTGCCAATCTTGGTGCAGCTTCTCTTCATGGTTTCCATCTACGAATTGTTGAAGGAGTCCTTTAACTACACCCATCTTCCGATCCGGCTCAATCGAAAAAATCGAAAGATCTACATCTGGAAAAGGGACGGGACGGTATTAACTACACAGTGGGATAAGGCGTTTTTTTGCATTAGCGAGTATCGATGGGATACCAACGTGGCATTCCATATCAGTTGCTTTCTGATGGAAGGTAAGGGCAAGCACCGGACGGCAACCGGTATTTTCAGACTTGGTTACGCGTCGAAAGATATCAATGAAGTGCGCAATTGCTGGGAGTACCTTCGTCGCTATATGGAAGATGGCCCCAAGCAACCCCACAGAATGCTGAAGGAATGCTTGCCAATCGCGAAACGTTACGAAACCTGGCAAGAAGGCTATGCACGACTACCAAAGGACTGGTTAACCGTTCCGATCTGTTTCTTGGCCAGCTTTGCCCGCGTATTCGCTATGCGCACCAGCAAAATCCCACGATGGCCTGACTGGGTAGAGCGGGAATGCATCATTACGAAACACGATCCCTATGTGCGCGAATCAGGCTACGAGGAAGTGTGACGCGTTTTCATGCGGAACCGAAATGACAAAGGAAATGACGAATGCGATGGCTGTTATCTAGATTTTTGATTTTGCTGGGCGCTCTCGCTTGCTGGATCGCCTTCCTCGCGCTCGGAGTCCGGCCTGACTATAGCAAGTGGGCCAATTACAAATTGGTGACGCTGCACTTTCTGCCCCCCATCGGCATGTGCCTGGCATGGTGGTTTGGTCGCTGGTACGTAAGTGACCGCAAGCAAAGCGCTCCGGAGGCGCAGCACAACCAAACGGAAGCTGCGATGCAAACCGTGCAGGATCCGGCGCATTCCCGAGTCGAGCAGCGCCGCCAATATTGTGACTGCCGCTTGTTGGCGATCAACGACCTGGCAATCCACGAAATGCTGGAATTGAGCGAGAGCCGCAGTGTGGCAATCTCGATGATGAAGGCGGACGAGAAGAGTGAGGAACTTGCTTCGCAAGACACTCGCCGCGTACTGGATGCCGGTATCGCCGAAGCGCTTGGCTATATTTATGCCGAGTGCGGCGCAGCAGCCGCCTTGCCCATCTATCTGGTGGCACCTGCCGACATTGCGGCCAAGGATGCAATTGAACACGTGCGCATGATCGCGGCGAGGCTCATCTTCGACATGAAGCTGCCGGTGAAGTTGAAGGCTGATGCGCCGCTGGTAATGGCCATGCCGTCGCGGGGCAGCGCTTCGAATAGCGTGCTTGGGCTATTCGAGAGCATTCCCGAGCTTCCGGCTGCGGTGGTGCTGGCGTTTGATTCATCGATGTCGCAGCTATCGCTGCCGGTCACAAAGCCTGGCCATGGCGTGTTCGCCCTGCTGGTGACCGCTGCCGATTTGCCGGCCATGCTTGATGCGGCGGGCACCGATGATGACCCGTCCCGTGGTCATTATTCGGGCAGCGGTTTGCCTTTGCTTGCGAGTTTGCCGCAACTGCTGCGAGATGAATTGCGCGCGCTGGGTTCAGTAGCGCGCATCTACCGCGCCGCCACCGGGAAGATCGACGATAAAAGCGGCCAGCTAGTGCTGACGTCGCTTCTCGAACAGGCGCAACTTCATGCAAGTGCGCCCGGACAGGCTGCCGAATCGCGCTGCGAATGGCTTGTGCACAATACTGGCGAGTCCAAGCATGCCGGTGGCCGCCTGGCCTCGATTGCCGGTGCACTAATGCATCGAAAGATCGACCTTAAACCCATCGAGATGGCAACTGATATGGTCCGGCATGTCGGGCACCTTGGACAGGCCAGCCCCATAGGCCTGCTGGCCGTTGCTTTGGTACAGGCGCAAGGCAAGCAGGGCCCTGTCTTGTGCGCGGAGTTTGCCGAGCCAAATGGCATCGCGATCGCATTTGCAACGCCTCACCTGAGCTAGCCATGAAACGTGTCATTCGATTAGGTGATTCCACCAGCCATGGCGGTTCGGTCACCAGTGCGGCAGAAAACTTCTCCATCATGGGCATTGCCGTTGCGCGCGTGGGCGACACTGTTTCGTGCCCACGTCCGGGTCACAGCGGCTGCACCATCGCCGAGGGCGACCCGGACTGGGTGATCGAAGGCCGCGCAGTGGCCCTGGAATCCCACGTCACCAGTTGTGGCGCCGAGCTGATTTCCTCGTTGCCGAACCTGGAGCGGGGGTAAGGCATCCCGGCCGACGGGCGCTCACCGGCCTACATGCGCGGCACGCCATCCCGATTGACCGTGATGGTGCGGCCAGGTTCGGACGAGAGCTGGGCGCGGTGTTCGGTGCCGCGGAACTCGTAGGTCACGTCCCAGTATTGCGGCGTGCGGCTGGGAATAGCTTCGCAGCGCTGAACGTTCTGGGCGTACTGGTTGCCGGCGTTGCGGCCAACATTGGAGCCGACCGCCGCACCGGCAATCGCGCCGCCGACCGTGGCGATGTCTCGGCCGGAGCCGCCGCCCACCTGGTGACCCAGCACGCCGCCAATCAGGGCGCCGGCGATGGCGCCTGCCGTGCCGCTGCCGCCCGAGGCTTCAACCTGCTGCCGCTCAACCCAGCAGCGTTGCTCGGGCGGGCCCACCACGGCGCGAGCAGAAGTAATTGGGGCTTCATACACACGCTCGCTCGGTCGCATGCGGTATTCATAATTTGGCTGGGCCACCGGCTCTGGTGCGTAAGCCATTTCATCAACACGCCGGCGCGGGGGCACGGCGCGGATCGACGAGATATTGTCGTTAAGGCCCATACCCTCCAGCGATTCATAGCTGCCGCGCCGCAAGATCCTGCACTCGCCCTCGAAGTTAGGTAACGGGCACACTTCCCAGCGGCCGCGCTCAACCACGACCGACGAGGCGCGGTTATCGAAACCTGCGCTGCGCAGATCGCTGATGGAACGTGTGACGTTAATCGGGCGGCCGCGCCAGCCTTCGCGCGGATAAAGCGTGATTTGTGCCAAGGCGTGCGCGCTGACGAGGGTGATTAGCGTCGCCAGCGCAGTTCTGATTGGAAACTTCATGATGTCCTCCGATACAGATCAGGTGCGCCCAGCATGCGCCCGGCAATATCGGCTGGTCTGTTCGGGAACACTCGTTACTTAGTAAACGGAACCTCCCGGCTGGGTTGAGCTCAACACGCCTTTGATGGCTGAGATGTTGTAGTTCAAGGTAGAGTTGCCGTAGCTGGCCCAATTCGCCAGGCTGAAGCTGCCGCTGCCGGACAGGCGCTGCACACCGACATTGCGGTATGTGAGCGGCGTTTTGGGTTTGCAGACTTCGGGAATCCCGACGGTGTTCAGGAAATACGCTGAGCCATTGCCCACGCGCGTGGCGATTCCATTTTCCACCAGCAGCGCAGTTTCCACATCGACGCCAATGCCGTGCGTCATAGGCGTCCAGCCATCGTTCACGATGCGCGCCATGAAGGTCACCAGGCGCCCCATGCGGTCACGCGAATCGAGGTGCATGTCGGAGATCATATTGCCCATGCCGGGCAAAGCCAGGAAGTCACGTCCGAGCGAGACCGATTTGTCATAGGGATTGGATAGCGCCTGAGGCGAGGTGATCGAGCCATTCAAGGCGTTGAACACATACTGGCTCATCACAGCCAAGCCGGCACTGGTGCCGCCGATGGGGACATTCTTGTTGGCCAGCCCCTGGATGGCGGCCTGCAGCGGCGTGCCCTTCCAGTCCTCCCAGTAATTGGCCTGGTCGCCGCCGGCGATCCACAAGGCTTCGGCATTACGCACGCGCTCCAGCACAAACGGATCATTTGCCGCCGCGCGGTTAGGGATGATCAGCGTTTCAACCGAAGTGACGCCGCCACCAAAAGCGTAGATGTAGGGGTTATAGGCATCCGTTCCCGTAGCGCGGATGACGACGAAATTACCGCCGCCTGACTTCTGGATCATCCAACGGAATGCGTCGTCCACGTCCGTTCCCCCTCCCATCAATACCAACGAAGGCTGGGCTGGCTGAGGCCTTGTCACGTTGGTGGGATCGCCCACCACATAGAACTCATATTGCTTTGCAGATTGCGCTGAAGCCGAGACGCACAGGGACAATACCAACAGCAAGAGGGCAGGCAGGGAACGCATGGCAAACTCCACTGAAGTGATGAATATGAAAATTCATTCTACTCATCAGTGAAAGCGCATGCTGCACATTATTCATGCCTCGAAGCGACGCAATCCCTCCAGGTCGAGGATGCGGATGCCGCCGTAGTCCACGCGCAACAAGCCCTGCTTTTCGAGCACTTGCAAGGCTTGGTTGGCGCGTTGGCGCGAAGAGCCCGACAGGAGCCCGACTTCTTCCTGCGAAATCTGCACCAGCCGCTCGATGCCGGGATACAGGTGGGAATTAAATAGTGACGCAAGGCAGCGTGCAACGCGTGTGTCCGGGTCCAGGAGGCGTTCGTTTTCCACCATGCCGATGAACTGACCCAAACGTTCGTTGAGCTGCATCAAGAGGAACCGGGTGAAGGGTAGGCTATTCTCGAGCAGGTAGTGAAAGGTGGCGGCCGGCATGCGTGCGATGCGGCTGTCACGCAGCGTCATGGCGTCATATCGGCGGCGTTCATCTTTGAGTAATGAACCTTCGCCAAACCAGCCGCCAGGCGGCACGCCAGTAAATGTGACGCTTTTTCCGTTTGGCGAGAAGTTATTCATTTTCACCATGCCCGAAATAATGCCGATCCAATTATCGACAATCTCGCCTTTATGGCAAACGAAGCCGCCTTTGGGAATGAACTCCTCGTAGCAGGTAGCCTCTACGCGCGCCAGTTGCTCCTCTGTGAGCACGGGCGCCCAGGTGGAACTGCGTATAGCTTCGATCAGGCTCGGTTCTGTTTTCATGTTGTTGCGTCGCACCATCAAAAGTCGTCGAATTGTCTTTGAAATGACAACTTTGCGACATAGCTCACGCTAATATCATCACACAAAAAGCGCATCACAACTAAAAATGCGCACCTAAAAACCCAAGGAGACACCGTGCAGGATAATCTGACGACCTTCCCTCGCAGGCTGCTTCAGCATGGCAAGGAGCGGCCGCACAAGCCTGCGTTCCGCGAAAAGGACCTGGGCATCTGGCAGACCTGGGACTGGCAGCAAGTGAATGCGGAAGTGCGGGCGCTGGCTTGCGGCTTGGCCGCGATTGGGTTCCAGCGCGGCATGAACCTGGCCATCATCGGCGACAACAGGCCGCGCCTGTACTGGTCGATGCTGGCGGCGCAGTGCCTGGGCGGCGTGCCGGTGCCTATGTACCAGGACGCGCCCGCGGCCGACATGTCCTTCGTGCTGGAGAACGCCGAAATCGCGTACGCCATCGTGGAAGACCAGGAGCAGGTCGACAAGCTGCTCGACCTGTGTGACCAGTGCCCGAACATCAAGCACATTGCTTACGAAGATGAACGGGGCATGCGCAATTACACGCACCAGCAGCTGATGTCCTATGCCCGCCTGCAGGAACTGGGGCGCGAGTACGACAAGGCGCATCCCGGCTTTTATGAAGCGTCGATCGCTGAAGGCAAGGAAAGCGATAACGCCATCATCCTGTACACCTCCGGCACCACGGGCAAGCCGAAGGGCGTGTGCCAGACCCACAAAGCCCTGCTATCTGCTGCCGTTGGCGGCATAAGCTTCGACAAGCTGACCGACGAAGAGAACGTGTTGTCCTACCTGCCGATGGCCTGGGTGGGCGACTGCCTGTTCTCGTTCGCACAGGCGCTGACCGCCGGCTTTACCGTCAACTGCCCCGAATCGTCGGACACCGTGACTACCGACCTGCGCGAAATCGGTCCATCCTACTACTTCGCGCCGCCGCGCATTTTCGAGAACATGCTGACGCAAGTGATGATCCGCATGGAAGATGCGGGCACCATCAAGCGCAAGATGTTCCATCACTTCATGGACGTCGCACGCCGCGTCGGCTCGGACATCCTGGACGGCAAACAGGTGCCACTGGGCGACCGTATCAGCTATGCCATCGGCAATGCCCTGGTGTATGGGCCGCTGCGCAATGTGCTGGGCATGTCGCGCATCCGTGTCGCCTATACGGCTGGTGCTGCAATCGGTCCGGACCTGTTCCGCTTCTATCGCTCAATTGGCGTCAACCTGAAGCAGTTCTACGGCTCCACCGAGACCTGCGCCTATATCTGCCTGCAGCCGGATGGCGAGATCAAGTTCGATTCCGTCGGCAAGCCGGCGCCGGGCGTGGAAGTGAAACTGGCGCAGAACGGCGAAGTGCTGGTCAAGTCGCCGACTTTGATGCACTGCTATTACAAGCGCCCTGACGCGACAGCCGAAGCCATCGACGGCGAAGGCTATTTCCACACTGGCGACGCCGGCATCTTCGACAACGACGGCCACTTGCGCATCATCGACCGCGCAGCGGACGTGGGCAAGATGAACAATGGCGCCATCTTTGCGCCCAACTACATTGAGAACAAACTGAAGTTCTTCCCCTTCATCAAGGAAGCCGTGGCTTTCGGCCATGAACGCGACAAGGTCACCGCCTTCATCAACATCGACATGGAGGCTGTTGGCAACTGGGCCGAGCGACGCGGCATCGCTTACTCGGGCTATACCGACCTGGCCGCCCATGAACAGACTTACGCGCTGGTCAAGGAGTGCGTGGAAAAGGTCAATGCCGATCTGGCACAGGAGGCATTGATGGCGGATACCCAGGTCCACCGATTCCTGGTGCTGCACAAGGAGCTCGACCCTGACGATGATGAATTGACTCGTACCCGCAAAGTGCGCCGCAAGTTCATCGCCGAGAAATATGCGGTGCTGATCGAAGCACTGTACGGCGGCAAAGCTTCGCAATACATCGAAACCCAGGTCAAATTCGAAGACGGGCGCACCGGCATGGTGGCAGCCGACCTTCGGATCATGGACCTCAAGGCAGCATAAGCGGGGAAGCCACCATGCAAATGAACGAACCGGAAGCCATCACGGCTGGCCGCAAGATCGGCGACGTGATCCTGGACCTGCGCAATATCTCGCTGTCGTTCGGCGGGGTGAAGGCGCTGACCAATATCTCCTTTGATGTGCGCGAGCATGAAATCCGCGCCATCATCGGCCCCAACGGCGCAGGCAAAAGCTCGATGCTGAACGTGATCAACGGCGTGTACCGTCCGCAGCAGGGCGAAATCATCTACCGCGGCCAGCATCGCAAGAATATGGATTGCTACGCGGCCGCCAAGTCGGGCATCGCGCGCACCTTCCAGAACATTGCGCTGTTCAAGGGCATGACGGTGCTGGACAACATCATGACCGGCCGCAACCTGAAGATGAAGTCGAACTTCCTGCTGCAAGCCCTGTATTGGGGGCCGGCGCGCCGCGAGGAGATTGAGCATCGCCGCAAATGCGAGGAGGTGATCGACTTCCTCGAGATCCAGCATATCCGCAAGACGCCGGTCGGACGTCTGCCATACGGGCTGCAAAAGCGCGTTGAGCTTGGCCGTGCACTGGCCGCCGAACCGCAGATCCTGCTCCTGGACGAGCCGATGGCCGGCATGAACGTGGAAGAAAAGCAGGACATGTGCCGCTTCATCCTCGACGTGAACGAGCAGTTCGGCACCACCATCGTGCTGATCGAACACGATATGGGCGTGGTGATGGATATCTCGGACCGCGTGGTGGTGCTGGACTACGGCAAGAAGATCGGCGACGGCACACCGGATGAAGTCCGCACCAACCAGGATGTGATCGATGCTTACCTCGGAGTGGCCCACTAAATGGATATCAACTTCTTTGCCGAAGTGCTGATCGGCGGCCTGCTGTCGGGCGTGATGTATGCCCTGGTAGCCATCGGCTTCGTGCTGATCTACAAAGCCTCTGGCGTGTTCAATTTCGCCCAGGGAGCGATGGTGTTCTTCGCCGCGCTGACTTGCGTCGGCTTCATGGACAAGTTCGGTTTTTCGCTGTGGCTGGCGATTCCCGCCACGATCGTTGCCATGATCATCCTCGGCCTGGCGATCGAGCGCGTGGTGCTGCGGCCGCTGGTCAACCAGCCGGAGATAGCGCTGTTCATGGCCACCATCGGCCTGGCCTTCTTCATCGAAGGACTGGCCCAGCTCATCTGGGGCTCGCAGGTGCATAAGCTGGACATCCCGATTGAGGACGTACCGAGCGAGTTCCTGATGGAGAAGTTCAATATCATCGTTTCCAAGTTCGACCTGACCGCAGCCGCAATTTGCGGCGTGATGGTGGCCGTGCTGGCCGTCATGTTTGCCAAGACAAAGGTCGGGCGCGCGCTGCGCGCCGTGGCCGACGACCACCAGGCCGCGCAGGCGGTCGGTATTCCGCTGCAACGTATCTGGGGCATCCTGTGGGCAGTTGCCGGCATGGTCGCCCTGGTGGCCGGCTTGCTGTGGGGCGCGCGCAACGGCGTTCAGTTCGCGCTGACCTTCATTGCACTTAAAGCGCTGCCTGTGCTGATCCTGGGCGGCTTTACCTCGGTGCCGGGCGCCATCGTCGGCGGCCTGATTATCGGCGCATCTGAAAAACTGGCCGAAGTCTATATCGGCCCGCACGTCGGCGGCGGTATCGAAGGCTGGTTCCCTTATGTGTTGGCGCTGATGTTCCTGCTGGTGCGGCCGGAAGGGCTGTTCGGCGAAAAAATCATCCGGAGGATTTGAGCGATGTTCTACCGCGAAGCAGGACAATTCAAGACCAGCTACGAGGCGGACGGCCAGATCCTGCCGATCCGCCAGGACCGCATTGCGCTGTTCGCCACGCTGGCTGTGGCGCTGCTGGTGCTGCCTTTCGTTGCATCGCCTTACATGCTGAAGGCAATCTTCACGCCCTTCCTGATCTTTGCCTTGGCGGCCCTGGGACTGAACATCCTGACCGGCTATGCAGGCCAGCTGTCGCTGGGCACTGCGGCCTTCATGGCGGTAGGGGCGTTTGCGGCATACAATTTCATGCTGCGCATTCCCGGCATACCGCTGCTGCTGGCCTTCGTACTGGGTGGCCTGTGCGCCGCCATGGTCGGCATCGCCTTCGGCCTGCCGTCGCTGCGCATCCGCGGCTTCTACCTGGCCGCTTCGACGCTGGCAACGCAGTTCTTCGTGGTGTGGTGCCTGACCAAGATCGGCTGGCTCACCAACTACAGCTCGTCCGGCGTGATCACGGCACAGAGCATGGAAATCCTCGGCTACCGCTTCGATTCCGCAGCGCGCGTGTATGTGCTGGTGCTTGGCGTGGTGGCGGTGATGGCCCTGCTGGCCAAGAACATGATCCGCTCCAATGTCGGCCGCTCCTGGATGGCAGTGCGCGACATGGACATGGCGGCGGAAGTGATCGGCATCCGCCTGATGCGCACCAAGCTGCTGGCGTTCGCGGTCAGCTCGTTCTACTGCGGCGTGGCCGGCGCGTTATACGCCTATGCCTACCTCGGCACCGTGGAGCCGGAAGCCTACAACCTGGACCTGTCCTTCCGCATCCTGTTCATGATCATCATCGGCGGCGTCGGCTCCGTGCTCGGCTCATTCCTCGGAGCCGCCTTCATCGTGCTGCTTCCGGTGGTCCTGAACATCGTGGCGCACGGCCTGGCGCTGCCTACTACCGTGGCATCGAACCTGGAATTGATGGTGTTCGGCGCCCTGATCATTTTCTTCCTGATCGTGGAACCCCACGGTCTGGCGCGTTTGTGGCAAATCGGTAAAGAGAAACTCCGCCTGTGGCCTTTCCCGCACTGAGCGGCAACTATAAAACTGGAGACAACACATGAAATCGTTCGTACTTGGCATTGCCGTAGCAAGCAGCATCGTCGCCAGCAGCGCATGGGCGCAACCAGCCGAGCAATTCGTCGCCCTGCCCTCCTACCGCGTCGGTCCTTATGCGGCAGGCGGCTCCGGCTTTTATGGCGGCATCATCGACTACTTCAACCTGGTCAATGCCAACGGCGGCGTCAACGGCGTGAAAATCAGCTGGGAGGAATGCGAGACCGAATACAACCCCTCGCGCGGGGTGGAATGCTATGAGCGCCTGAAAACCAAGAATGGCGGCGCCACCGTCGTGGAACCGCTATCCACCGGCATTGCCTACGGCATCCTGGACCGTATCCCGCAGGACAAGATCCCGATGACGACCCTGGGCTATGGCCGCTCCGATGCGGCCAACGGCAAGGTCTTCCCGTATGTCTTCCCATTGATCTCCAACTACTGGAGCCAGGCTGCCGCCATGGTGAAGTACCTGGGCGACAAGAGCGGCGGCATGGACAAGCTGAAAGGCAAGAAAATCGTCCACCTGTACCATGACTCAGCCTTCGGCAAGGAACCGTTGCCGGTGCTGGAAGCGATGTCCGCACAATACGGCTTTGAACTGATCAAGATTCCGGTCGCGCCGCCAGGCAGTGAGCAGCAGTCGCAATGGCTGCAGATCCGCCAGGCCAAGCCGGATTACGTGATCCTGTGGGGCTGGGGTGTGATGAATTCCGTTGCCATCAAGACCGCACAACGCAACGGTTTCCCGCGCGAGAAGATGCTGGGCGTGTGGTGGGCCGGCTCTGAAGAAGATACTGTGCCATCGGGCGATGCGGCGAAGGGCTATACCTCTATGACCTTCAACACCCCCGGCAACTACCCTCTGCTGGATGAACTGCGCAAGAAAGTCTATGCCAGCGGCAAGGGCAACCTGGCCGACCAGGGCCGCATCGGTTCGGTTTACCACATGCGCGGCCTGACGGCCGGCGTGATGTATGTGGAAGCGATGCGTGCGGCCCAGGAGAAGTTCGGCAAGGGCAAGGCGGTCACTGGCGAACAACTGCGCTGGGGCTTCGAAAACCTGAACATCGACGAAGCCCGCCAGAAGGCGTTGGGCGTCTTCAATATGTTCCCGACTGTGAAGACTTCCTGCGATGACCACGAGGGCTCGGGTGCTGTGAAGGTCCAGCAATGGGACGGAAAAGCCTGGAAGGCTGTGACGCCGAACTGGGTGGTGGGCGACAAAGTCCTGCTGCGAAAACTGGTGGACGAATCGTCCGGCAAGTACGCCGCTGAAAAGAAAATCACGCCTGCCTGCATGAAGTGAGAGGCTTATGAGCTACCTGTCGGTAAATAACATCGAGGTCATTTACGACCACGTGATCCTGGTGCTGAAAGGCGTGTCGCTGCAGGTCCCGCAGGGCAAGATCGTTGCCCTGCTGGGCGCCAACGGCGCCGGCAAGTCCACCACGCTGAAGACCATCTCGACCCTGCTTCGCGGCGAGCGCGGCGACGTGACCAAGGGCGAGGTGCAATTCAAGGGTGAACGCATCGACCAGCTCACGCCCAATGAGCTGGTCAAGCGCGGACTGTCGCAGGTGATGGAAGGCCGTCATTGCTTCGGCCACCTGACCATCGAGGAGAATTTGCTGACGGGAGCTTATACGCGCAGCGCATCGCGCGGCGAAATGAAGGAGTCGCTGGAAAAGGTCTACCACTACTTCCCGCGCCTGCGCGAACGCCGCAACAGCCAGGCCGGCTATACCTCCGGCGGCGAGCAGCAGATGTGCGCCATTGGCCGCGCGCTGATGGCCAAGCCTTCCATGATTTTGCTGGACGAACCGTCGATGGGCATCGCGCCGCAGATCGTGGAAGAGATCTTCGGCATCGTGAAAGACCTGAACGCGAAAGAGAATGTGTCCTTCCTGCTGGCGGAGCAGAACACCAATGTGGCCCTGCGCTATGCCGACTTTGGCTACATCCTCGAGAACGGCCGGGTGGTGATGGAAGGCGAGGCCAGCGAACTGGCCAACAACGAAGACGTCAAGGAGTTCTACCTCGGCATGTCCGGCGCCGGCCGCAAGAGCTTCCGCGACATGAAATTTTACCGCCGGCGCAAACGCTGGTTAGCCTAATTGACGGGTGCCAGCTGCTGACACGCGTAGCGTGTTGGCACCTGGCGACCGCTGACTAAAATGAACATAACCAAAGCAAAAGAGTTCTGCCGCACCCTGCCTGGCGCCACCGAAGACATCAAATGGGAATGCAACCTGGTGTTCTCGGTGGGCGAAAAGATGTTTGCTGCAATGGACGCAAAAGACAAAGCGAAAGCAATCAGCTTCAAGGTGGATGAAGACCGCTTCCTGGAACTGACGGACCGCGAAGGCATCATTCCTGCACCATACCTGGCGCGCGCCAAATGGGTGATGGTGCAGGACCTTTCCAAGCTACCGGACGCGGAAGCGAAAGCGCTGCTCAAGCGCTCGCACGAGCTGGTATTCGCAAAATTGACCAAGAAACTGCAACGCGAGATTGAAGGAGCGGCATGATGGCCGAAACCCTGGACAGCCTCGAGACGCGCCCGCACGCCGAGCGCGAACGCGATTTGATGGAGCGCCTGCCGCTGCTGGTAGCGCAAGCACAGTCGGCGCCTGGCTGGGCGCGCATCCTTTCCGGCGTCGATGCGTCGCGCATCAACAGCCGCGAAGCGCTGGCGCAACTGCCTGTGACGCGCAAGTCCGACCTCAAGGGGCTGCAGGCGCAGGAACGCCCCTTCGGGGGCCTGAACAGCACCCCGGCCGGCAAGCTGGGACGCATCTTCATGTCCCCCGGCCCCATCTTCGATCCCGAAGGCCGCTCGATCGACTGGTGGCGCTTCTCGCGTCCCATGTTCGCCACCGGCGTGCGTCCCGGCTGCCTGGTGCAGAATTGCTTCTCCTATCATTTCACCCCCGCCGCCTTCATGGTGGAAGGCGGCGCCGCGCGCATCGGCTGCACGGTGATCCCCGCCGGCGCGGGCCAGACTGAGTTGCAGGTCCAGGCCATGGCGGAACTGCAGCCGGATACCTATATCGGCACCCCCTCCTTCCTGAAGATCATCATCGAGAAGGCCGCCGAAATGGGCGCCGACATCAGCAGCGTGAAGCGCGCGATGATGGGCGCGGAAGCACTGCCTGAATCGCTGCGCCAGTGGTTCGCCGAACATGGCGTGCCCGAGGTGATTTCCACCTATGCCTCCGCCGACATCGGCAGCATCGCTTACGAAACGCGCAGCAACGGCAAGCTCAATCCTGGCATGGTGCTGGACGAGGATGTGCTGCTGGAAATCGTCCGTCCGGGCTCCGGCGAGCCGGTAGCGCCGGGTGAAGTAGGCGAGGTGGTCGTCACCTTGTTCAACCCCGACTACCCGCTGATCCGCTTCGCCACCGGCGACTTGTCGGCCGTGCTGGTGGATAGCGCACCATCGCCTTGCGGCCGTACCAACACCCGCATCAAAGGCTGGCTGGGCCGCGCCGACCAGACGACCAAGGTGCGCGCCATGTTTGTCCACCCGTCGCAAGTGCACGAGATCGCACGCCGCCATCCCGGCATGGGAAAGGCACGCCTGGTCGTTTCGGGAAAGATCGCCGACGAAGTCATGACGCTGCATTGCGAGACCGACGATCCCGCGCTGGAGGCCCAGGCCAGCGACATCGTCGCCACGATCCGCGACATCACCAAACTGCGCGGCGAAGTACGCTTCGCGCCGCGCGGCAGTTTGCCGAATGACGGCAAGATCATCGACGATGTGCGAGATTACAGTTGAGATGCCGCAGCGTGTGGCGTAAATCCAACTGTTCCTAGGGCAGGCGGCGGAATGGCGGGATAATTGAGCCATTCTTGACCTGCCTCAGAAACATCATGCAAGACTTTCACCACGACCGCGCACGCGCCCTCCTCAAGAACGCCGAAGAACTCTTCGACAAGGAATCGGTTCAGGCGGCAGTCAGCCGCATGGCTGACTCGCTGAACGACCGTTTCGGCGATCCGTCCAAGCAGGAGTTTCCCCTGGTACTGGGGGTGATGGGCGGTGCTGTTGTCTTCACCGGCAACATCCTGCCGCAGCTGACTTTTCCGCTCGAATTCGACTACATCCACGTCAGCCGTTACGGCGACGAGGACCAGGGCGGCAAAGTGGTGTGGAAAGTGGTCCCTCGCCCGACCGTCTCCGGCCGCACGGTGATCGTGCTGGACGATATCCTTGACGAAGGCGAGACCCTGGCGCACGTCAAGGAACGCTTGCTGGGAATGGGCGCCAAGGAAGTCATCATCGCCGTCTTCTGCGACAAGGATATCGGCAAGTCCAAGCCGGTGAAGGCCGACCTGATCGGCATCACGATCCCGAACCGCTTCGTGGTCGGCTTCGGCATGGATGCCTATGGCTACTGGCGCAACTTGCCGGGGCTGTGGGCGCTCAATCCGGCAGACCTGAGCAAAGGCTGAATTCAGGCCGGCAGCCGGATGACCGCATTCAGGCCGCCGTCCGGGTGATTGGCCAGCACTAGCTGGCCGCCATGGCCATCCACTATTCCCTTGGCGATGCCGAGGCCCAGTCCCATGCCCGTATCATTGCGTTCGCGGCCGTGGGACAGGCGCACATAAGGCTCCAGCAAGCTGGGTATCGCTTCTTCCGGCACGCCGGGACCGTGGTCGCGCACCGCAATTTCCGTCCAGCTTTCCAATGAACGCACGCTGATTTGCGCGCGCTCGCCGTAAAACAAGGCGTTATCGAGCAAGTTGCCAATCGCGCGTTTGAGCGCCAGCGGCTTGCCGCGCACGACGATGCCGCTCTCGTCGTACGCCACATCGTGACCGGCAAGTTGCGCGCTGCGCACCAGGCGGCGGATCAGGGGGTCCAGCTTCACTTCGGTCGGGTTTTCGTGGATATCGCTGTCTTTTACGCATTGCAGCGCGCCTTTGACCATCATGTCCAGTTCATCCAGGTCTTCTTCGAATTCGTTGCGCAGGGCATCGTCGTCGAGCAGCTCGGCGCGCAGCTTCAAGCGCGTGATCGGCGTGCGCAAGTCGTGCGAGATGGAGATGAACAGGCGTTCGCGGTCCCTGATGTATTTGGCAATGCGCTCGCGCATGGCGCCAAAAGCGCGCGCTGTGTTGACGAATTCCCGGCTGCCGGATTCCGGCAGGGCTGGGGCATGTTCGTCCTTGCCGAATGCTTCGGCTGCATCGGACAGCGCAGCCAGCGGGCGCGTGATCGAGCGAACGACAAGGAAGGACAGCAGCAGCAGCACCGCGAGCGACACGCCCTGCACTACCAGCTTGTCCAAGGACAGGGGATCATTATTGTTCAGGAAATAGGGATTGGGCATCAACGTGGCGAGGTACAGCCAGTTGCCCGGCTCAAGCTCCGTCTGGATGACCAGGATTGGCGCGGGATCGGGCTTGAGCAGCAGGATGTGGCGCACCCACGCTTCCGGCAGCTCGCCGACGCGCACGCCGTCGGGCGACACGGTCAACTGCTCGGGCCAGGCGAAGTCGAGCCGCAGGGGGTTTTCCCCGGCCAGGTCCTTGCGCAGCGTGGTTTCCAGCGTGCTGAGCGCCGCCTGCGCCAACGCATTCGGCGCGATGGGCTGCACCTCGACCTCGTCGCGGTTCAGTGCGACGTAGAAGCGCGTGCCGCCCATTTCGCGGAATTGCTGGATCAGCAGGTTGCGGTAGCTTGGCGGCAAGCTGCGGAAAAAGCGGATTGAGCTGGCCGCGCCCTGCCCCAGGTATTGCGCGGCCGATTTCACGTCCGCTCGCGTCTTGTCGCGCAGCTGCATGGTCCACAGCGAGCTCACTGCCACTTGCGTCAACAACAAGCCTGCCACCATCACCAGCGACAGCCGCGCCAGCAGCGACTGCGGCCACAGCCTACGCATGGGTTACGGCCACCGTGGCGGAAAACACGTAGCCTGCGCCGCGCACCGTCTTGATCAGCATCGGTTGCTTGCCATCGTCGTTGAGGCGCAGGCGCAGGCGGCTGATCTGCACGTCCAGCGAACGATCGAGCGGCCCGGCATCTCGCCCGCGCGTTTCCTCGCACAGCACGCTGCGGTCCAGCACCGTGCCGGGGTGTTCTACGAAATACTTGAGGAGCTGGAAGTCGAGTCCCGTCAGCGCCAGCGGCACGCCTTGGCTATCGACCACCGTGCGTTCCGCCAGGTCCAGCGTAAAGCCGTTGAAGTGGTATGCACGCACGGTAGGCGCCGGGTCGGCGCCAGCCCTGCGCAGGATCGCCTTGATGCGCGCCAGCAGCTCGCGCGGGCTGTATGGCTTGGCGATGTAATCGTCGGCTCCGAGCTCGAGTCCTACCACGCGGTCGGTTTCGTCGGAACTGGCGGTCAGCATGATGATCGGCAGGTTGGACCGCTGGCGCACGATGCGGCACAGCGCGAAGCCATCGGTATCGGGCAGCATCACATCGAGGATCACCAGCGACAATTGCTCGGCGTGTGCATGCAGTTCGGCCAGGAAGCTCTCGCCGTTGTGGGCAAGGATCACCTCATACTGGTTTTTCTCCAGGTAGGTCTTGAGCAGCAGCCGGGTTTTTTGGTCGTCATCGACGATCAGTATCTTGCGTGGCATGTTGGCTTCCTTGCTGTTTGTGGGAGCGGAAATTCAAAGTCCGCAGGAGACCGGCCAGACGGCGCTGCGTTTCCGCCGGCGCCACGGCATCATCCATGTAGAAGCGATGTACCTCGGCGATGATGGCGTCGCGGCTTTCCTCGTCGGCCGCCATGCGGTGCACCAGGCTTGGCGCCTGTGCAGCCGTGCCTCGCGCGAAACTGCGCCACGACGCGCGCGCGCAGCTGTCCATCGCAGCCGGGTTGGCGTCGCGCCGTACCGGCACCGAACCCTTGGCAGCGCTGTATTGCTGTTGTGCGAGCGGCGACATCACGGCCTTCGCCAGCTTTTCCTGCGCCGCTTGATGGGTGTAATCGTTGACGAACATGGCCAGCGTGTCCACGCTGTAGAGGTGATAGTTGTCCGTGCCGGGCAGCGGGATGCAGGAAAAATCGGTGTCGATCTCCTGGCCCAGCTCAGTCAGTTCGGCCTTGGCCCAGTCACCCGTCACGAACATTGCTGCCTCGCCACGCGAGAAACGCTTGACAGCCTCGGTCCACGGCTGCTCTTCGGCCGGACTGAGCATCCAGCTCTTCATGCTGCGCAGTCGCTGCAAAGACTGCGCCAGACGCGGGTCGACGGCCGCCTGCGGACTTTGGCGCACGAACAGTTCGCGGTAATACTCAGGACCGCCGGTCAATAGCAACAGGTTTTCGAACAGGGTCGCCACCTGCCACGGCTCGCTGCTCTGCACCAGCGGAGCAATGCCGGCGGCACGCAGCCGGTGCACCGCCTTCTCGAGTTCAGGCCAGGTCGTTGGCGGCGCCAAGTTGAGGCGCTCGAACAGCCTGCGATTGTAGAAAAGTGTATTGATGCGATGAATGCCGAGCGGCGCCGCGACTACATGGCCGCGATGACGAACCAGCTCGCGCACAGTGGGGAAAAGCGCCTTGTTCCAGTTGCCGGAGTTGGCGACGCTATCCAGCTCAAGCAGCAGGCCCAGTTCCGCCCACTCGCCGATCGAGACGCCGATGATCTGCGTCGCATCCGGTGCATTGCCAGCCAGGACCCTGCTGCGCAGGACCTTGCCTGCCCCAAGGCCCGCGCCGCCGGGAATTGCCGCATCCTGCCAGGCGACGCCTTCATCCCCCAGGCGCGCCGCCAATACATTGGCGGCGTGGCGCTCCCCGGCTGAAGTCCACCAATGCAGCACCTGCAAGGAAGGCGCCGCCGCCTCGGCGGCCAATGACATCAGCATCAAGGGAAGTGATAGCAGGCGCGCCAGGCGCGCGATCTGCAAACGCCGGTGGGACTTGTGCACCTACTACTCCAGCAGATAACGATCCGGCAATTCTATCTCCATGAAGTCATTTTGTGTCCTTTTACGGCATAGAACAGGATCAGGGCGTAGCATGGCAGCAGCAGCCAGTATGCAGCCTGCGAACCTGAGACGTCGGAAAGGTGCCCATACAGCATCGGCAACAGAGCGCCGCCCGCGATCCCCATGATCAGCAGGGCCGAGCCGCTGGCGGTATAGCGCCCCAGGCCTTCCAGCGCCAGCGGCCAGATTGCCGGCCATACCAGCGCGTTGGCGAAGCCCAGCATGGCGAGGAACATCACCGTGTCCGGTACCGCCGGCACACCGAATACGCCCAACAAGGCTTGCGACAAGCCGCTGCCAGTGGCCGAACCCTGGATAACGCCGAAGGAAAACGCGATCCCGCTCACCGCGGACAGCAAAAGCGCCTGTTTCTGCGATAGCCAGCGGGGAATCGCCACAATGCCGACGATATAGCCGGCCACCATGAAGCCCATGGTGTAGGAAGTGAGAATGCCGAATTTCTCCACATGCAGGCTATGCCCGTACAGGCCAATGGTATCGCCCGCGATCACTTCCACACCGACATAGACGAACAGCGCCAGCGCACCCAGAACCAGTTGCGGGAACTGCAGCACGCCCCAGCGGGAAGTGCCTTCATCGCCACTGGCCTGCTGTCCAGGAATTTCACGCAGTGGCGCAAGGCGCACGATAACAGCCATCGCCAGCAGACCCACAGCCATCAAGCCATACGGCAGCACCAGCCGTTGCGCGAGCTGGCTGCGCAGCAGCGCCGCATCCGGCGCGCTCATAGCGGCCAGCGTCGCGTCCGAGTAGCTGCCGAAGTCGGACAGCATCATTCCGCTGAATGCCAGCGGCACCAGCACGCCCGCCGTCTTGTTGAACAGGCCCATGATGCTGATGCGGGTCGCAGCACTCTCGCGTGCGCCGATACAGACGATGTAAGGGTTGATCGCCGTCTGCATCAGTGTCATGCCGCTGGCCAGGGTAAACAGTGCCAGCAGAAACAGCGGATAAGAGGCCGCGCGCGCGGCCGGGATGAACAACACCGCGCCGAAGGCCATGACCGCGAGGCCGATCGACATGCCGGCGCGGTAGCCAGTACGGCGCAACACCGCGGCAGAAGGTAGCGCCATTAAGGTGTAGGCAATGTAGAACGCAAACGTGACCCATAACGACTGGAAGTTGTTAAGGTCGCAGGCGATCTTGAGGAAGGGGATCAGCGATCCGTTCAGCCATGTCGCGCAGCCAAGGATGAAAAACATCAGGCCAATGAAAGTCATGGCTACCGCCACGCTGCCTGCGCCTGGGACGGCTTGTGCGCCGGCCATCTCGAGGGTCTGTTCTTTGTGCATGTGAATCCGAAGGACGAAGATGAAGAAGCCCCCTCCCGGGCAGGAGGGGGCGTTGCGGCAGATCAGAACTTGCCGCGCAGGCCGACGCTATAGCGCGCGCCGTTTTCGTACACACCGACCGGCAAACCGTCGGTGGTGTTGGTGCGGATCAGCTCATTGCCGATATTGACGGCACTGGCAAAGATGCTCAACTGGGGGGTGATATCCCAGTTGGCGGTGGCATCCCATTGGCCGTAGGCGCTGGTCACGTCCTGGCCGCCCTGGTCCAGGCCACCGTAGGACTTGGAGCGGTAGTTGTACGACAGGCGCACGCTGTAGCTGTTCTTCTCGTAGAACACGCTGGCATTCATCTGGTTCTTCGAATTGCCGATGACATTCAGCTTGCGTCCGCCCGCCACCGCGCCGGTCTTGGCGTCGGTGTAGGTGAAGTTGACCACAGTGCCGAAGCCGCTGCTGCCAAACGCTTGCTGCCACTGGATCTCCAGGCCGTTGACCTTTGCGCCATTGTCGGCATTGTGCGGACGGGTTACCGGACGCTGCACGCCTGCCACGTTCTCCATCGCCGTCGAGGTGTAAATGAAGGTATCGAGTTGCTTGGCGAAGGCGGTTGCCGACAGCAGCGACGCATCGGCGAAATACCACTCCGCGCCAATCTCGAATTGGTTGGCGTGGTAAGGCTTGAGCAGCGGATTGCCTGCGGTGGCGGCATTGGTGGTGCCACTGACCTCCGTGCTGGCACTCAGGTCGCTGAAGGTGTTGCGGGCCATCACGCGCGAAGCGGCGGCGCGTAGCAGCAGGTCCTTGCGGAAGTCGTACACCACGTTGATGTTCGGCAGTGCGTCAGTGTAGCTGCGGCCTACGCTGCCCAGCACATAGTTGCCGGTGCCGTCCAGGTCCTGGTAGGCATCCGAGGTCTGTTTCGTGCGCACCAGTCGCACGCCGAAGTCGCCGCGCCATTTATCGAAGGCGTAGTCGGCGCGCACGTATGCGGCCGAAATCTTCTCCTGGATACGGTAGTACTCGCCCTTCGCCTCCTTGTAGACCATGCCTTTGTCGTACATGGCGAAGCCTTCGCTTGCGGCCAGGGCATCGTCCACCCAGGCGAACTGGGTCAGTGAGCCCGCCGTTGCGGCCTCCTGGCTGATCATCGGCGACGCGCCGGTGGAGAGGTCGGCCAGGGTGTAAGGAATCCAGCCCACGCTGCCCGGGCCGACGGTACCGATGGTGCGGCGGTTCTGCACCTTGTTGTCGCGGTACTTCAGGCCTACCTTCACCGACTTGATGTAGGGATTTTCCAGGTCGAAGGTCAGGTCGGCCTGGCCGTAGTTCTCCTTGCTCTCCATGCGGCGAATCCAGTCGCGCGCGCTCTGCAGCGTCAGCTTGGTGGGGTCGAGTGGGCTCATGTCGAGGTATTTCACCTCGTAGGTGTCCGGCGCGATATTGATCGTAGCGCGGGTGTTCCCGGTGAACCAGAAGTTGCGGTCATGCTTGCTGCCGCCGGAACCGGAAGTCGTGCCGGCCTGCGCATGGAGCCTCCAGTTGTCTCCGTCGTAGCTGCCTTCCAGGTCCAGAACCTTGGACTTCACATAGGCTTCGCGGTAGATCGGCTCGAACGACACGCCATTCACCGGGCCCACGGTGCCTCCCACCACGGACTTGCCGCCGTCCGAGTTGTTGATAAAACGCGGGTTATCCACACGGATATTGTTGTTCGCGTCAGCCAGGCCGCCGATCTGCCACAGGTAGTTCTGGTTGCTGTTATCCATCTTCATATCGGAATTAAGGTAATTCAGCGATATGTCGGATTGCGGGGTCGGGCGCAGTTGCAGGGTGATATTGCCGGTGGTGCGCTCGCGATCCTGGCGGAAGATCGGCGTGCCGCCGCCCCAGGAGGCGTATGCGTTCGGGGTAACCACGCCATTCTGGTCGACGATGTTGTACTTGGTCGCGTCGGTGAAGTTTTCCAGGCCGTCGCGGCGCATCGTGCGCTCCTGGCGGCTCAGGGCAACCAGCACGCCGAAGGTCTTGGCTTCGTTAACCCAGTTCATCAAGCCGGAAAACTGCGGGTCGGTTTTCTTCGGCAGCTCACTGTAGGTCGCTTCCGCCGAGGCTTGCGCGGTGAAGGGCTTCTTGAATTGCAACGGTTTGCGCGTGCGGACGATCACCAAACCGCCAATGCTGCCTTCATCAAGGTCGGCCGAAGGGCTCTTGAAGACATCGAGGCTACCCACCAGTTCGGACGGCAGGATGTCGTAGTTGAAACCGCGGCTTTGCGCATCGTTTTTCCACCAGTAGGCGGAAGCGACCGATTGGCCGTTCAGTTGCGTCATGTTCAGGTTCTTGTCGGTACCGCGCACAAAGATGTCGCGGCCTTCACCCCAGGTGCGGTCGACCGAAATGCCAGGGATGCGCTGCAGGGAATCGGCCACGTTCTTGTCCGGGAACTTGCCCAGGTCCTCCGCAGTGACGGAATCCACCACATTCAGCGCATCGCGCTTCTCGGCCAGGTTGCGCTTCAGCGTTTCGCGAATGCCGCGAACTTCCACAGACTGCAGGGTGTCGGTGCCCTCCGCAGACTGTGCCTGCACGTTATGCAGTGCCAGCGTGCCGAACATCAGCGCGATCAACTGCGGTAGTTTCTTCCTTCCTAGCGGTGCTCCGTTCATTTCTTTTTCCTTATCGTCTCTAAAGCGCTGCAAAAAATTCCCCGGCATACTCCCCATGCCGGGGCCAACACACTGCTTGGGGGAGTGTGATCATTCCTGCTGTGGCAGATACCACTTCGCAAAACCGTTCTGGATGCGCGCCGCCGCTTCGCGCGCGCCCAGCTTTCCGTTCAGGACCTGCGCGTTTACCGACCAAAGCTCGCTTTCCATATTCGGCAAGCCGCGGTTCATGATCAGCGCGTTCAGGCGGAAGTTCGAATCGCATGTCGTGCGCCAGGCGGCCATCTGCTTGGCCAGCGGGTCGCGGACTGCGATCAGGTGATTCGATAGCGTGAAAAAGCCGATCACGCGGTTGGTGTACAGGTCCGCAAATTCCTGGGAGCCGAGCCAGGCCAGGAACTTGTAGGCGTCAGCCTTGTTGCGCGACTTGCGATTGATGCCGATGCCGATGTCCATGTGGTCGGAAATCTGGCAGCGGTCGCCCGCCTGCTGCACCGGTGGCGCGAATACGCCCAGCTCAAGGTCGGGAAACTGGTTGAAATAGGAGATGTCCCACGAGCCGGCCGGATATATTGCGGCGCCGCCCTGGGCGAACAGCAGTTGGGCATCGCGGTAAGTCTGCACCGGCGCCGATTTGGGCATGTAGGCTGCCAGGCGCGCCTCGAACTCGAAGGCCGCAACGAAGGGCGCGTCGGTGAATTTGGCCTTGCCAGCGATCAGCGCACGCCTGCCTTGCTCGCCGCCCCAGTAATTCGGGCCGATATTGGTGAACACGGTCTGGCTGGACAACCATTCGTCGGCTGTGCCCAGCGCCAGCGGCGCGTACTGGCTCTTGCGAACGGCATCCAGCACGTTGAAGAATTCCGCTTCCGTCGCGGGCGGCTGCAGGCCCAGCTTCCTGAAGATCTTCTTGTTGTACAGGAAGCCGTGGATCACGGAGGCGACCGGCATACAGAAAGTATCCTTGCCATCGTCCGTCTGCCAGGCGACCAGCGAACCAGATGCGAAGTTCTCCATCCCTGCCTTGCCGTTCAGCTTTTCCAGATAGCCACGGCGATACAGCAGCAACGAGGTGTCGAAGGGACGGCAGGCCAGCATATCGCCTGCGGTGCCGTTGCCTAAGCGGGCGGCCAGGCTGGTGTCGTACTCGGTGGGAGCGGTGGGCGAGAACTTTACCGAAGTACCCGGGTGCTTGCGTTCGAACGCGGGAAGCAGCACGGTTTCCCACAGGGCCTTGTCGTCAACCCGCCAGCTCTCCAGTACCAGGGTGCCGGCGCGTGCGGCGCTGGTGCAAATCAGCGCCAGGACTAGTGCGGCTCGCAGGATACGGCTGGTTGGCACGGCGGCTTCTCCACGGGGTGTTGTCGATCAGTAAATTCATGCTAACACCGTGAAAAATGTGACACCAGCGACGCCCTCGCGTACGGACGCCATCCACAAACCATTGATTTTTATGAGGATTTTGTAGAAGAACTGCGGCAGTGCTTACAAAACTTTACAGAACAGCGGCCGCAGCCCGGTGATTGCGTTCACGCCTTGTCATGGGCGCTTACAAAACATTACGAAACGCGCGCATTTATTACGTGCGGAGTTGCAGGCGAGCGCGCGCAGCGTTGTATTCTGCCGTCATTCGCTCCACCAGTTCGGCGGTAGTCGGCACATCGTGCATCAAGCCGACACCCTGGCCAGCGCCCCAGATATCGCGCCATGCCTTGGCTGTGCCGCTGTTGAAGCTCATTTTCGACTTGTCCGATTCCGGCAGGTTTTCCGGATCAAGCCCCGCCGCAACGATGGACTTTTTCAGGTAGTTGCCATGCACGCCTGTGAACAGGTTGGTGTAAACCACGTCCGCCGCCGACGATTCGATAATGGCTTCGCGATAGTCCTCGGTAACGTTCGACTCCTGCGTGGCCAGGAAACGCGAACCGACGTAGGCGAAGTCCGCCCCCATCGCCTGCGCGGCCAGCACCGCGTCGCCGGTCGCGATCGATCCGGACAGCGCCAACGGACCGTCGAAGAAGCGCCGCACTTCGCCCACCAGCGCAAACGGCGACAGCGTCCCGGCATGGCCGCCCGCGCCGCTGGCGACCAGGATCAGGCCATCCACACCCGCCTCCAAGGCCTTCTGCGCGTGGCGGATATTGATCACGTCATGCAGCACGATGCCGCCGTAGCTGTGGATAGCATCCAACATTTCCACAGGCGGCGCGCGCAGCGAGGAAATGATGATCGGCACCTTGTGGCGCACGCATACTTCCACATCGTGCTCCAGGCGTTCGTTGGAATGGTGGACGATCTGGTTGACCGCGATCGGGCCCACGCGCACGCCGGGGTTGGCGGCCTGGTAGTCGGCCAGTTCCTTTTGCAGGTCCGTCAGCCAGGTATCAAGCAATTCCTTCGGCCGCGCATTCAGTGCAGGGAAGGAGCCGACGATACCCGCCTTGCACTGGGCTGCCACCAGCGCAGGGCCACTGGCGATGAACATGGGGGAAGCGATGACTGGCAGGGCCAGGTGCTGCAATGCGGCTGGTAGTGTCATGGCGTTGGCCTCAGAAATTTTGCATGCCGCCTACTGTACCCTCTTTCGGATACGTGATGCTGTAGCCGACGTTGATCTTCATGGTCTCATTTGGCGCCATGGTTTTTTCCCAACCCACCACGCCCTGGCGCTGCTCCCACGCCGCAATCCCAGGCTGCGGCGAGAACACCTGTTTCACCTTGATCTCTTCCGACGCGCTGACAGGCGTCGATTCCAGCACCAGCAAGTCGACCGGCGTCTTGTGGAAGCTGCTGATCGTGAACACGTCCGCCACCTGCTGTTCGCCGCGCTGCGACAGGAATCCGCGGCTGCCCGACTGCTGGTCGGCGCGATCCACCGTGACGCGCACCAGGTCATCGCGGCCGAAGGACAGCGCCAGCTTGTCCGACGCTTGGGTGTTCCAATGGGTAGCGCCGACATAACCGCCATCGCGGAATAACTGGATATTCCCGTTCAGCCAGACGCCGGAAGGACGCTCGGCTTCCGCCGTTATCACGGCGAATTTCTCCTGGCGGGGAACCACACGCACGCGCTGCTTGGCGGCGACCTTCAGGGTCGACAGGGCCAGCGTGATTTCGCGGCCGTCGGATGCCAGGGTGACGCGGTTGGGAACAGCGAATTCCGTATCGAACGTGCCCTGCGTTTCCAGCACAGGTGGGATGAAAGTATCCTGGGCTATGCGGCTGCCAGTGACCATCACGGGAGCCGGGGCCGCTGCAATCGGAGCTTCCGGCGCAGCACCATAGTTGTGCTGCTGCGGCGGCCTTGGCGGATAGTAGGTCAGGCGCTGCGGCACAGGCTCGGGCGCCTGCGGCGAAAGACGCGGCTGGCCGGTCGACAGGCGCATTTCGACGCTGCTCCAGTCCTCGCCGGACTTCTGCGCAACTACCGCCATGCGTTCCAGTTCGATGGTGGACGTCGTGGAGTTCAGAGAGGCACGGTAAGCCGGCTTCCAGCCCGCACGATTGACCTGATAGGAAAGCTGGACACTGCCAGCTTGCTGCGCCGCGACGGCAATGGTAATGCTGCGCTGGTCGCGCGCCCCGCTACGCACCTTCTCCAGTTCGCGCTGTACCGTCTTTATTTTCTTGTCGATCTCGCGCAGCTGGATCTGGCTGCGCTGGATCTGCGCCAAGGCTTCACGGCCGCCGCGCTTGATCGTGTCGACCGCGGCACCGAGAGACTTGCCGTCGACCGGGGTCGAGGTATTCTCGCCACCATTCAGCTTGGACAGGTAGTTTTTCACCAGCACGGACGACTCAATCTCCACGTTCAGCAGGTCACGGCTGTCTTCCAGCGCCTGCAATTTCGCTTCCAGCTCCGCTTCGCGCGGGCTGACTGCTCCCGCCTGTCCCACGTCGCGCGTCACGATCTGGCCGACCTGCACGCCCGGGGAAGCCTGGATGCGCAGCGTGTGCGCATCGAAATTGGCCGGCAAACCGGTGATCTCCAATTCCTTCATGCCAGGGGCAACCTGGGCTTGGCGCTCCACGGTGGCGGTCCCGGAATACAGGGTCACGCGCGTAATCGGCGCGTTGCTGGCGCAGGCAAATCCCGACAGGGAGAAACAAAGGGCTACAGCGGTGGCGATACGGCTTGGCTTCATGAAGGCTCACAGGCGATGTAAAACCTGATCTTGCAGCGCGCATGAAATATTGTCAATTTAAGAACGCCACACCCCGAGCAAGGCCTTTACCTTGGTCCACACCGACAGGCGTTCGTCGGACAGCGCATCGAGGAAGTCGGACAGGCGCTTGGACTTCGCCATCGTGTACACGGTGAGCGCGGTAGTGATGACGAACACCGAGCCGAAAATCCATACGCGGCGCGACATTGGCGCATCGGCTTCCGCCAGAAGATTCATGCCAAGGAAGCCGGTAGTGATGGTGCCGATCATGCCGAAGATGGTGACGACCGTCAGGCGCACAACGGTATTGGCCTGGCGCCGCAGGCTGTCCGCTTCCAGGTAGCCGTTCATGTCGGCCACACGGGTTTTGACTTCCACGTAAGCACGCTCGATGTCGAGGTGCTGGCCGCACATGCGGAACAGCGCGCGGATCTGCTGCTGGTCCGAGATTTCGGTGAACCAGTAGCGGTGCGTGAATCGCAGGAAGCTCTCGAAGGCGTAACGGATGCGACGCTTGAAAGAACGCACACTGTCGGCATCCGTCACCTGCAATTGCGTCAGCGCCTCCGCCAGGCGGTCGGAAAACATCAGCAGGGATGCCTTCTGCAGGTGGGCGATCATGAACAGCAGGAAGTGCTGGTGCCGGAACTGCGACAGCACGCCGCGCTCCTTGCAGCAGAAGAATTGCGAAGCCGCGTCGCCCACCACGACCAGGGCATAACCGCTGCAGATATACCGCGTGTAAGGCGCGGCACCGCCATTGCACCAGAAACGGTCATAGAAATAGCGGCGGTCGACACCGTCCGACTGCGTGCGCTGAGCATCGGCAGGAGCGGACGAAGTACCGGCCATCGTGCCCAGGGCCGCAAAGTCCGACGGCGAAAGCTCGCTCGGCCGGTCGACGGCAAGGTAGGCCATCATCGGCATGCGGTAGTACTCCACCTGGCGGTAGCGCAACGCCGCCGTAGCTCCGGGCGCATCGGGCTCCATCGGTTCCAGCAAGTAGCGCCAGTGTGAAGCAATACGCGGCGCCTGGTGGCGCACTACCTGGTCGATGAAGGCTTGCCGCTCCTGCGCATCGGATCGCACCAGCAGGCGGCCGTGGGCATCGAGCCATTCGACGCCATGCATGCAATGCAGCGCGTTACCGGCGTCATCCCAGCCGGCAGGGTAGGCGCGGCCGAAGCGGTACAGCAAATCCTGTGCATCGTCGAAAGGCAGGTCGTTGGCGCCGACCTCCATCACCAGCAGCACGATGTCGACGTCGAAGAAAAAATGCAGGCAGAGATTGTGCACATCCAGCACGCGAGGCTCGACGCCGGCCTGCGTGGTCACGCGTACCTTGGCGATATCCTTGCGGCGGAAGATGCGGCGCTGGCCAGCGCCAAACAGGAAACGCTGCACATAGGGCAGGAAGCTGACGAATTCTGTGTAGTAGCGCTCCTGGAAGGCCGCACTGGCGTCCTGCGCAGAAGTGACCTCGCGCCACGGCGAGTCAGCCCCAAGAAATTCCCAGGGCCGCGCATGCGCGCGCTCGGCCCCATCTGGCGGCATCAGCCGCAACGGCCATAACAGAACCTGCCTGACATGCTGGACACGCGGGGATTGGTCGCTCATGCAACCAGTATAGCCGAGCCCGTGTCACACCTTGGGGTCACACCCTAAGTGTGACACGAACGCGACTATTGCTTAGCAGAGTCCGTGTCACTCTCGGGGTGTGACCCCATGGTGTGACACGAAGTCAGCCGTCGTTGAGGAGGATGTCGTTCTCGACGCGTGCGCTGCAGGCGCGCACCAGTTGTTTGACGGCCCACGCGGCCAATTGTTCGGTGCTCATACCAAGGTGGCGGCTGGCGATCGCCTGCATCAACGGGATCGAGGCGAACAGCGGCACCACGTCGGCCACCGGCATGCTTTGGCGCTCCAGCAACAGGAATTTGAGCAGAACCTTGACCGCGTATTCTGCATTACGCTTGGGGTCGGCCGACAGGAAGTCCAGGCGGCGGCGGGC
This sequence comes from Pseudoduganella sp. R-34, assembly GCF_049904655.1. NCBI lineage: Bacteria > Pseudomonadati > Pseudomonadota > Betaproteobacteria > Burkholderiales > Oxalobacteraceae > Pseudoduganella > Pseudoduganella sp. R-34. The sequence continues at coordinate 404,706 of NZ_CP184572.1, read as the reverse complement.
GCGCGCCAGCGCGGCTTCCACGTCCTCGAACACCGCACCGTGGCCCGGGATAACCGCTTTCACATCCAGTCCGGCGATCACGTCCAGCGTGGCCGCGGCTTCCGCAAATCCTTCTTCGCCTTCGAGCTCGGGGAAGATCACGCCGAAACCGTTTTGCCACAGCGCGTCGGCCGATACCAGCACCTTCTCGGACGGGCAATAGAAGATCACCGAGTGGGCGTGGTGTCCCGGTGCACCCAGCACCTGCCATTCCAGGTCGCCTAGCGTCAGCGTTTCGCCGGCGGTAATCACGCCGTCGATGGAAAATCGTTCGCACTGCTGGCCGGTTGCCTTGAAACTGAGCGCGTCTTCATCCCAGTGACGTACTTTTTCAGCTTCCGGCTCGGGGATATAGGTGTCGCAGCCGAAATGCGCCTGCAGCGCAGCATTGCCGCCGCAGTGGTCGGAATGCAGGTGCGTCGTGTACAGCCGGTCCAGGCGGCGGCCGTGCAAGGCGTGCCGCACCAGGTCGAGCGTCTGCTGTTTGTGCGCGACATAGCCGCTGTCGATCATGGCAGCGTCGTGGCGGCCCAACAGCAGGACATTATTGGACGAGAGCCAGCCGCGTTCGAAAACGTGGATGGATGGGTGTAGCTTCATTGCGTCAGTCAAAGTCGATCAGTTGCTCACGGCGGCGCAGCTCAGCCCACACGGCGCGCTTGTATGCGTCGTCGGCACGCGACCAGGCGACGATCTCGTCAATGGTGCGCAGGCAACCTTCGCAAAAACCAGTGTCCTGGTTCATCTTGCACAGGCTGATGCAGGGTGATGGCACGGGCGTGGCCAGTTCCGGCGCGCCTGGCGGCAGTTCAGTACTCATGGCCGACATTTTACCGCAGTGCGGCAAAAGTGCCTGGAATGGCCATATACTGATGGGGCACCAGAACAATAAGGAGTGGCGAGGAGACAAACCGACCAACCAGCCTCCGAGGTGCATATGAAGCTCGATCGCCATTGGTTTTCCCGCGCGCTGGGCCAGTTCGCGCGCCACCGCCTCGGGCGTGTCGCCCCCGGCCAGCCGCAATTCATCGGCGGCGATTTCCATTGCCGCGCCGGCAACCGCAGTTACAAGCTGTACGTACCATCCTGTTACGAAGGCCAGCCCATGCCGTTGCTGGTGATGCTGCACGGCTGCTTGCAGGATCCCGACGATTTTGCCGCCGGCACGCAAATGAATGCGGTGGCCGAAGAACGCGGCTGCCTGGTGCTATACCCGGCGCAAACGCCGGACGCCAACCACACCCGATGTTGGAACTGGTTCAGCGCCCTGGACCAGGAGCGTGGCCAGGGCGAACCCGCCATCATCGCCGCCATGACGCGCGACGTCATGACGCGCTATCCGGTACTGCAAAGCGAGGTTTACATCGCCGGCCTGTCCGCTGGCGGCGCCATGGCGGTCATCGCCGGCACCCTGTATCCGGACCTGTTTGCCGCCGTGGGCGTGCATTCGGGCCTGCCCTTCGCCGCAGCGCGCGACCTGCCATCAGCCTTGCTGGCGATGCGGCGCGGCGCGGCCCGCGCGCAGGCGGCCCTGACGGCGGGCCAGCCGGTGATCGTGTTCCACGGGGACCAGGACCGCACCGTGCACCCCGCCAATGGCGAGGAAGTGCTGGCGCAGGGCTTGCGCAGCCATCCGCTGGGCGAGCAGGCCAGTCCGGCCACGCTGGCAGGCCAGGTACCCGACGGCCACGCCTTCACGCTGAAGGCGCACTGGCTGGAAGACGGCTCGCCTCTCGGAGAGCACTGGGTGATCCACGGCGCCGGCCATGCCTGGTCCGGCGGTAGCGCGGAAGGCAGCTACACCGACCCGCGCGGGCCGGATGCCAGCCGGGAGATGATGCGCTTCTTCAGCGCCGCGAAAAGTGCAGTTTCATCGCCAACACGCACAGGGCCAGCACCAGGGTGATGCCGTTGGCGATAATCACTGGCCAGGCATTGGTTTGCAGGCCATAAATCAGCCAGAGCAGCACGCCAAAGCTGAAGATCAGGTACATGCCGGTGGAGATGCCGTCGGCATGACGCTGGCGCCAAACCAGCAGGACTTGGGGTACAAAAGCGAAAGTGGTGCAGAAGGCTGCGATAAAGCCGAGCAGGTCAGGTTGAAGCAACATCAGGTCGGTTTTCCAGGGAGGCGATATGGGCACGCAGGCAGGCAGGACACCAGCAGCCGACGGCATCGGCCCCGGGAACCGGAATCGCAAGCGGCAGGAAAGTGCACCAGCACGGCGTCTCGCCCGGCGCGCCAGTCGGCTTCTGCCCGGCTGGCGCATCGGCCATGGCGCAGTGGAACTCGACGCCGCAACGCTCACAGGTGCTCATATCATCAATGCAATCATGCGTAAGGGAGATGGCCAGACTAGCGGATCAAACCGTAAATTACAACTCGATTGGCCCTATAATGCGCACCATTGACCTTAAATCTAATTTTCTGGAACCCCCGCCATGACCAACCTGCCTGCCCGCGACCCGGATATGTCCACTGACCTGAGCGGAGTTACGCCCCAAGTCAAGGCTCAGATCCTGGCCGAGGCGCTGCCGTACATCCGTAATTACCACGGCAAAACCATCGTTATCAAATACGGTGGCAATGCCATGACCGAAGAGCGCCTGAAGCACGGCTTCGCGCGCGACCTGATCCTGCTGAAACTGGTGGGCATGAACCCGGTGGTGGTGCACGGCGGCGGTCCGCAGATCGACAATGCGCTGAAGAAGATCGGCAAGCAAGGCACCTTCGTGCAGGGCATGCGTATTACCGACGAAGAAACTATGGAAGTGGTGGAGTGGGTGCTGGGCGGCGAAGTGCAGCAGGACATCGTCATGCTGATCAACCACTACGGCGGCCAGGCAGTGGGCCTGACCGGCAAGGACGGTGGCCTGATCCGCGCCCGCAAGATGGCCATGCCGGACAAGGAAAAACCAGGCGAATTCCTGGACATCGGCTTCGTCGGCGAGATCGAGGCGATCAACCCGGCCGTGGTGAAAGCCCTGCAGGATGATGCCTTTATTCCAATTATTTCCCCGATCGGCTTCGGTAAAGATGGCCAGGCTTACAACATCAACGCTGACGTTGTCGCCGGCAAGATCGCCGAGATCCTGAAAGCTGAAAAGCTGATCATGATGACCAACATCGCCGGCGTGCAGGACAAGAACGGCAACCTGGTGACCGACCTGTCGGCGCGCGAAATCGACGAAATGTTCGCCGACGGTACGATTTCGGGCGGCATGCTGCCAAAAATCTCTTCCGCACTGGACGCTGCCAAGTCCGGCGTGAACACCGTGCACATCATCGACGGGCGAATTGAACACAGCCTGCTGCTGGAAGTCTTGACCGAACAGGCTTTTGGCACTATGATCCGGTCTCACTAAAATTTTTGGCGGTTTTCTACAACCGCCAAAAACGTGAATGCCCTTGTAGCTCAGTGGTAGAGCACTCCCTTGGTAAGGGAGAGGCCACGTGTTCAATCCACGTCAAGGGCACCATTCTCCTCAGTAGATCCGCTCTACTTTCACGCCACGCTGGCGCAGCAGTTCCGCAACGTTTCCCGATCCGACCAGATGCAGAGTGCCGATAGCGGCAAAGCTGTGCTGTTCTTTTTTCATCATTTCCACGATGCCGTCGGCCAGTACGGGATTGCGCTCTTCCAGCAACACCTTTTTCATGAATTTGCCGGAGAAGGTCTTGTCCTCTTCCACCTCCCGCGCCAGGGCGTCGAATTTGGCGGCATCAGCGGAAGCCCAGGCGTCGACCAGGTCGCGCGGCTGCACGCCCTGCTTGCTGTCTTCAAAGGTATCCAGGCTGTCTTCCAGGAAGCGCGCCTGTTCCTGCGGCGTCAGGCGGCCGAACAGCGCGGCCTGGCCGCCGACCGATTCCAGTTCCACCACGCGCTGGTTGCGGCCGTGGGCGGTGCGCGCCAGCTGCAGGTCGACGCCCAGCTCCGGACGGTAGCCCAGCGCACGGTATTCGCCGATGGTGATCATCATGACGATCAGCCATGGTTTCATCGACGCCACCATTTCCGGCGCGATGCCGTGCTTCTTCAACATGCTTTCCAGGCGCGGGCGGTATTCGGGGCGGATGTCGGTCATGGCGCTGCCAGTGCCGGGCGCATACAGGCCGTACTCACGCATTACCGCCATCGACTTGGCCGGATCGGCGGCGGGATCGACTTCCAGCGCCACCGCCGTGGCGCGTTCCATGGCCTGCGTGACGCGCGGCTCCAGCGGGTAGAAGTCGGGCAGGCCAACGTGGATGGTGCCGAACAGCCACGATGTATGGCCAGCGTATTCCAGCTTGTAGAGCGCGCCGCGCGCCGGCGGGGCGGCAGTGGCCGAAAAGCTCAATCCAAGCAGCAGGCAAAACATCACTATAATCGTGCGTCGCATAGTCTCTCCAAGTAGAACGTGAATATTAAACCTTTGGCACCGGTCTGGTTGTTCGACCTGGACAACACGCTGCACAATGCATCGCATGCCATCTTCCCCGCCATGGTGGAGAAGATGAACGCGTACATGGCGCGCGTGCTGGGCGACGGCGACACGCCGGCCAGCGCAGAGGAAATCAGCGCCACCCGCGCCCTTTACTGGCAGCGCTACGGCGCCACCCTGCTTGGACTGGTGCGCCACCATGGCGTGGACGCGGCCCACTTCCTGCGCGAGACGCACGACCTGCCGGAAATCGAGTCGATGATCCGCTATGAGCGCGGCCTGGGCCAGCTGCTGCGCCGCCTGCCCGGCCGCAAGATCCTGCTGACCAATGCGCCACGCGATTACGCGCGCAAGGTGGTCGGGCATATGGGCATCGGCCGGCATTTCAGCGACCAGATCACCATCGAATCAATGCATGTGCATCGCCAGTTGCGCCCCAAGCCATCGCGCGTCATGCTGCGGCGGCTGATGCGCCGGAAGGGCCTGAACCCGCGCCGGTGTATCCTTGTCGAAGACACGCTGGATAACCTGCGTTCGGCGCATGCGCTGGGCATGCGCACGGTGTGGGTGACGCAATACCTGCTGAAACCGGGGAAAAAACCGGCATGGCTTGATGTCAAAGTAAAATCTGTCAGAAACTTAAAATAACTGGTCCAAAACCTATGGCAAGTACACAGCCCGGACAGCGCAAGCTGCAAATCCTCCAGGCACTGGCTGAAATGCTGGAGCATCCAAAAGGAGAAAAGATCACTACTGCTGCGCTGGCGCGCAAGCTGGATGTCTCCGAGGCGGCACTGTACCGCCATTTCGCCAGCAAGGCCCAGATGTTCGAGGGCCTGATCGAATTCATCGAGTCCACCGTGTTCGGCCTGATCAACCAGATCGCCGACAAGCAAGCGGACGGCCTGGCCCAGGCGCGCGACATCCTGGGCATGCTGCTGCATTTCGCCAGCAGCAACCCTGGCATGACCCGGGTGCTGATCGGCGACGCGCTGGTCAACGAAGACGAGCGCCTGCAGCAGCGTATGAACCAGTTCTACGACCGCGTGGAACTGGCACTGAAACAGGCGCTGCGTGCTGCAGCGGCCGAAGGCCAGGCCCATGAGGCTGACGTCACCGCCCGCGCCGGGCTGCTGGTCAGCTTTGTGCTGGGCCGTTGGCACCGATACGCCAAGAGCGGCTTCAAGTCGAATCCTTCGCAAGACGCCGCCGTACAGATTGCATTGCTGCTGAATTGAACTGCTTGTCCTTTGCTTTGCTGGACGACGCTAGCGTCGATCCAGCCACCGGCGCTGGCCGCTTATCCCGCCTCTACACCGGACATCACGCTACCCTCGCCTGCAGCGACTTCTCCGGCTGGCCAGGCGTGCTGGCCGGCATGGAGCAGGCTCTCGCACGCGGCTTGCACGCGGTGCCCGTGCTCAGCTACGAGTTGGGACACCATATCGTCGGCGTCGAGCCGCGCGCTGCCGCACACGACGCGCCGCCACTGGCGCAGGTACTGCTGTTCGAGCGCTGCGACGAGCTGTCGCAGGCGGAGGTCGCAGACTGGCTGGCCGCCCAGGCCGCAGCCGATACCACACCGGCCGGCGTGGCCAGCATCCGCGCCAATGTGAGCGAAGCGCAGTTTGTCGACGCCATCCAGCGCATCCGCGCTTACATCGCCGCCGGCGACACCTACCAGGTCAACTACACCTATCGCCTGCATTTCGACGCCTTCGGTTCGCTGTTTGCGCTGTATCAGCGCCTGCGTGCCCGCCAGCCGGTGCCGTACGGCGCGCTGATCGGCTTTGACGATGGCCGCGCCGTCCTGTCGCTGTCGCCGGAACTTTTCGTGCGCAAGGAAGGCGAAACACTTACCGCGCGCCCGATGAAGGGCACCGCCCCCGCTGCTGCCGACGAAGCGGAAAATGCTCGCCGAGCTGCTGCCCTCGCGGCCGACCCGAAGAACCGCGCTGAAAACCTGATGATCGTCGACCTGCTGCGCAATGATATCGGCCGGGTGGCCGCTACCGGCAGCGTCGAGGTCCCGAAACTGTTCGAAGTCACGCGTTTCAGCAGCGTGCTGCAGATGACCTCCACCGTGCAGGCCCGCCTGCGCGAAGGCGCCACGCTGGGAGAGATCTTCAGCGCGCTTTATCCTTGCGGCTCCATCACCGGAGCACCCAAGAAGCGCACCATGGAGATCATCGCCGAGCTGGAACCCGAACCACGCGGCATTTACACCGGCGCCGTCGGCTGGTTCGCCCCGGGTGGCGATTTCTGCCTGAACGTCCCGATCCGCACGCTGACGCTCCAGGCGGAGCAACACGGCATCCGCAAAGGCGTGATGGGCGTCGGCGCCGGCATCGTCTACGACAGCGAGCCGCACGACGAATTCGCCGAATGCCAGTTGAAGGCCCGCTTCCTGACCGGCCTGTCAAATGTTTTCGAACTATTCGAAACCATGCATGCCACGCGCGAAGCCGGCCCCCGCCATCTGGAGCGCCACCTGCAACGCCTTGCGGCATCGGCACGCTATTTCGGCTTCGCCTGGGATGAAGCTGCCGCCCGAGCCTACCTCACGCTGGCCTGCCAGGCCCTGCCCGCCGGCCAGCCGCACCGGCTGCGGCTCGCAATGAACAGCGCCGGCGCCTTCGCCGTGCAGACCGGCGCCCTGTCGCCGCTGCAGGAGCCCGTGAGCGTGTTGCTGGCTGATGAAGCCACCGACAGCGGCGACCTGTTCCTGCGCCATAAGTCCACCATCCGCGAGCACTATGACGCGGCGTGGAAAGCCGCCGATGCCCAAGGCGCCTTCGACAAGCTGTTCTTCAATGAGCGCGGGGAGTTGACGGAAGGAGGACGCAGCAACGTATTCCTCCGCATGGATGGCCTGTGGATAACGCCGCCTTTATCCAGTGGCACGCTGCCGGGCGTGATGCGTGCCGTGATCATCGATGCCTGGGGCGCACAGGAGCGCATCGTCACGCGCGACATGCTGCTCGCCGCGGAGGAAATCGTGGTGTGCAATTCCCTACGCGGCGCGATGCGCGCAAGCCTACAGGTCGATTAGCATTTCGAAGCCGCCATAGATCAGCCGTTTGCCGTCAAACGGCATCCTGGCGGGATCCATCATGTCCTTCATGCGCGGGTCCGACATGACTTTCTCGTTGCAGGAGTCGCGCACTTCGCGCGAGGGATAGATAATCCACGAGAACACCACTACCTCGCCGTCCTCCAGCTTGACTGCTTGCGGGAATGAAGTGTGAACACCAACTTTCACATCGTCTGCGACGGTCTCGCGATACTCCGTTGCGCCGAATTCGCGCCATACCTTGGCACACTGACGCGACATCTCCAGATAGGCATCCATTTTGTTGCGGGGAACCGGCACAATGAATCCATCGACATAAGCCATTTGAATCTCCTTGTGAAGTGAGCCCTCAGCTTATGCCGCACGATTGGCCGTGACAAGGAAAGCACGCCGGTATGCGCCGGGCGTGGTTGAGGCAATGCGGCGGAAATGGTGGCGCAGCGACTCTTCCGAACCGAAACCCGCCCGCTCGGCTACCTGTGCCAGGGCGATTTCCGGCGACTCCAGCAAATCCTTCGCAATCGCTACCCGCTCGCGGGCCAGCCATTCGACCGGGCCCATGCCGGTAGCGTCCTGGAATTGGCGCTGCAGCGTGCGTGGGCTCATGGCCGCGCGCTCGGCCATGCTGGCCACCGTATGCCGCTCGGCGGGATGGCTGCGCAGCCAGTCCATCAGGCGCGACAACCTGCCTTGCTCATCGTGCGCCATGGGACGCGGCAGGAACTGCGCCTGCCCGCCCTCGCGATGCGGGGCCACCACCAGACGCTGCGCCACCATATTGCCGACCCGCGCGCCGTAATCGCGCCGCACCAGATGCAGCAGCATGTCCAGTCCCGCCGCCGACCCGGCAGAGGTAATGATTTGCCCCTCGTCGACATACAAGTCATCCGCCAGCACGTGCACGCGAGGATAGCGGCGCCCCAGCCGCTCGACGTAGCGCCAATGCGTCGTAGCGCGGCGGCCGTCCAGCAAGCCCGCTGCGGCGAGGATGAATACGCCCGAGCAGATGGTGCACAGGCGGGCGCCGCGCGCATGGGCGGCACGGATTTGTGCCAGCAGGGCTTCCGGCGGCGCTTCATCGGCGTCGCGCCAGCCGGGGATCACGATGGTATCGGCCCGTTCCAGCAGCGATGGATCGTAAGGCGCCTGCACCACGATGCCGCCCGCTGCGCGGATCGGGCCCGGCTCGACCGAGCAGACGGCAAAGTCGTACCAATCCACGCCCAGCTCCGGACGGTCCAGGGCAAACAATTCGACCGTGCAGCCGAATTCAAAGGTGCACAGGCCATCGTAGGCCAGCGCCACGACCAAGTGTCTTTTCACGCTCATGGCGCAATCTTAACGCAATATGGCATTCGCGCCACTGCCGCGCTAAGCCGCTGCGGCCGAGAATGGAGTCACTTTCAACGCCACAGGAGAGACAAGATGCCATCCATCGTCACCGAAGTCGCCGCCGCCCCTTGCGCCGAGGCCCTCGCCCACTTTGAAGATTCGCTGCGTTTTGAAACGGATTGCTGGGATGTCCACAGCGTAATGGGAACGGCGCAACAGGATTTCGTGCTGCTCGACGTACGGGGAACGGAAAAATATGCTGCCGGCCATGTGCCCGGCGCGGTGGACCTGGCGCACCGCAAGATCATCGGCTCCAAGCTGGCCGAGTACCCGCCGGAGACCGTTTTCGTGACCTACTGCGCCGGCCCGCACTGCAACGGCGCAGCGCGCGCGGCGATCCGGCTGGCCAAGCTGGGCCGCCCGGTGAAAATCATGACGGGCGGGATCACCGGCTGGCTGGATGAGGGCTTCACCCTCGCCACTTCCCCGGTAGCCGCCGCCGCGTAATCAGCCTGCGAGGGCTTTCTCGAGCGCTTCAACCAGGGCTTTATCGTCCGGCTTGACCTTGCTCGGGAAGCTCTCGACCACATTGCCTTTGCGGTCGATCAGGTATTTATGGAAGTTCCAGGCCGGCGCCTTGCCGGTCGCCTTGATCAGCTTCGCGTAGAACGGGTTCGGTGCGTCGCCCGACACCACCGACTTGGCGAACATCGGGAATTTCACGCCATAGGTGTTGTAGCAGAGGTCAGCGATTTCCTTGCTGCTGCCCGGTTCCTGCTTGCCGAAATCATTCGACGGGAAGCCCAGCACGACCAGACCTTTCCCCGCGTATTTCGCATACACTTCTTCCAGTCCTTTGTACTGCGGGGTATAGCCGCAATAGCTGGCCGTGTTGACGACCAGGATCACCTTGCCGGCGTACTGGCACAGGTCCTGCGGCGCATCGTCCTGCAGGCGGTTGAAGGACTGTTTCAGGATAGCGGGGCAGCTCGCGGCCGGCGCATTGGCGGCTGCTGCGGCTGCAGATTGCGCGGCAGGCGCCTGTGCGAAGGCGGCAGCAGCGCTCAGGCTCAGCGCGGACAGCGCTGCAAACTTGGTGAGGATAGATGGCATGGGTAGTCTCTTCCGGTTCGTTCGAATTTCCGATTGTATGACAATTGCCGGCTGCACGTTGGCGCTGGCAGCCACCGCAGCGCCGGCGCCGCTGCCAGCCATGAAGACACAGCAGGTGTCGATTTCCGGCCTCTCGTCGGGCGCCTTCATGGCGGTGCAATACCAGGTCGCCTACTCCGGCAGCGTGGTTGGCGCGGGCATCATCGCCGGTGGCAGCTACTACTGCGCGCAAGGCAGCATGATGAACGCCATCGGCAGCTGCAAAGGCGCCGATGTGGCCGAACTGGCAGCCGTGACCCGCAAGCGCGCCGAAGCGGGCCTGGTAGATCCGGTTGCGAAGCTGGCCACGCACCGCGTGTGGATGTTCTCCGGCACCCTCGACAAGCTGGTGCCTGCAGCCTCAATGGCCGACCTGGCCAAATATTACGCAGCCTTTATCCCCGCCGCACAGGTTCAGTTCAAGAGCGACCTGGCCGCCGGCCACGCCATGCCGACCGACAGTTATGGCAACAGGTGTGACGCCCTGGCCGCGCCATTTATCAGCAACTGCGGTTTCGACGCGGCCGGCAACCTGCTGCAATGGATCTACGGCCCGCTGAAAGCACGCGGCGACAATGCCGCCCCGGCAGGCAAGCTGCAGGAGTTCGACCAGTCCGAATTCCTCCCGGCGCCGACCACGCACGGCATGGCCAACACCGGCTATGTCTACATTCCACCAGGCTGCGAAGCCGGTGGCACCGGCTGCAAGCTGCACATCGCCCTGCACGGCTGCTTGCAGGACATCGGCACCCTCAAGGATACTTACGCGCGCCACGCGGGCTACAACGCCTGGGCCGACACCAACCGCATTGTGGTGCTCTACCCGCAAGCGGCGGCAATCACGCCGATGCCGAATCCGAAAGCATGCTGGGACTGGTGGGGCTACGACGATCCGGACTATTCGGTGCAGGGCGGCCGCCAGTTGCGCGCCATCAAGCGGATGGCTGACCGTCTGACGGGAGCGTGACCCGGAAGCAGGCGCCATGCTCGCCGTTCGGCAGGCATTCGACCTCGCCGCCATGGCAGCGGGCGATCTGGCGCACCAGCGCCAGGCCAAGGCCGACGCTGCCCGCCTTCTCAGAAGCGCCCGGCAGCCGGTAGAAGGGCTCGAAAATCCGCTCGCGCTCAGCCGCCGGCACGCCCGGCCCGCGGTCGCATATTTCAAGCATGGTGCCGCCGCCAGCGCTGGCCAGCATCACGCTCACCTCAGCCTCGCCGCCATGCCGGCGCGCGTTCTCCAGAAGGTTGCGCACCATGCGACGCAGCAGCGTCGCATCGCCCTGCACTGCTCCGGCTACGCCATCCAGTACTGCCCCTACCCGTGCGCATTCTTCCGCGACGATGCCGGTAAGCTCCACTTCTTCGATCGCTGCATGCTCCTGCGGAACCGCATCCAGCCGGCTCGCGAGCAAGACCTCGTCGATCAGTTGGTCCAGCTCGGAGATATTGCGCGCCAACTCCTGGCGTATCGCCGGACTGGCGGAATCCTGCAGCAACTCCACCGCCATGCGAATGCGCGCCAGCGGCGACCGCAGCTCGTGAGATGCATTGGCCAACAGGGACTTCTGCGCCCCCACCAGTGCCTCGATGCGCGCCGCCGAATCGTTGAAACTGGCGGCCAACTGGGCTACCTCGTCCGCCCCATGCACATCCACGCGCGCGCCCAGGTCGCCCCTGCCCCAGGCCTGCACGCTGCCCTGCAGCTGCTCCAGCCGGCGCGTAATGCGGCGCACGACGGGATAGGCGCCCGCTGCAATCACAATCGCGATCATCAACAGCAGCATCGTCACCGCCATCGTGGCATTGCGCGGCATATGGCGCGGCGGCGCGAACCAGAAGTGGATGTAGCCGAACATCAGCACGGCCAACACAATGCAGGCCAGCAGCGTCGCATAAATGCGCACATACATGCGCGAGCCGAAGTTACGCATCCTGCACCTTGGCGAAGACATATCCCGCGCCACGCACGGTAATGATGCGGCGCGGCGCCTTCGGATCATCCTCAATAGCGGCGCGCACCCGGCCCACGTGCACATCAATGGAACGGTCGAAAGGCTCCAGCGCGCCCCCCTTCAGCGCGTCGATCAACTGTTCGCGCGACAGCACCCGGCCGGCACGCTGGGCAAAGGCCATCAGGAGGTCGAACTGATAGGCCGTAAGCGGCCGCTCGGCGCCGTCGACACGCACGATGCGCGCGCCGGGGTCGATCTCGAGCCGGCCAAAGCGCAACGGCGGTTCGGCGGCCGGCTGCCCGGCTGCTGCCGGCCCCGCTGCACCGCCGACATCAGCCAGCGCCGGGCGGCGCAACAGCGCCCGCAGTCGGGCCAGCAACTCGCGCGGCTCGAAAGGCTTGGGCAAGTAGTCGTCTGCGCCAAGTTCCAGGCCGATGACGCGATCGAGGGGGTCCCCCTTGGCCGTCAGCATCAGCACCGGAAGGCTGCGCATCGGCTGCGGCATGTTGCGCAGGCGGCGGCAGACTTCCAGCCCATCGACGTCGGGCAGCATCAGGTCCAGGATCAGGGCGGAAAAGCTGCCTGCGTCGGCCTGCGCCAGCCGGTCCAGGCCGGCCTGCGCGGTTTCGGCATGCTCCACGCGTAGGCCATTCTGGGCCAGGTAAGTTTCAACCATCGCCGCCAGGCGCTGGTCGTCGTCGATGATGAGGACAAGGGGTTGGGACATGGTTGAGACTATAGCTTAATGGCTCCCCATATGGCTCATCGCCATCATATGCAGGGCGCCGTTGAACTTCGCGCGCTGTTCGGGCGTGAGGTCTTCGGCAGCATCCATCGCAGCAGCCAGCACGCGGCGCGACATCAGGTCCATTTTTTTCATGTGGTCAGCGCGCAGGGTTTCCAGCGCAGCGCGGTCGATGGCTGGCTGCGCCAACTGCTTGTGCATCGCCTCATGCCCCTCCTGCAACTGCTGGTGGATCGGCTTGACGTCATTGAAGCAGGCCTTGGCAATTTCGGTCAGGTGCGATTTCTGGGCCTCGGTAGCGTCGGGCAGGATGTGCGCCACCATGGTTTCGATGTGCTTATCCGCCTGGGCGGCATCCATCGTCCATGGACTGTGTCCGCGACCGTGGCCATGGCCGCTTCCATGGTCTGCGCCGGCATAGGCGGCGGTACCGCCCAGGGCGGCGACAACTGCGGCGATTGCGATCCAGGACTTCTTGTTCATGACATCTCCTAATAAGGGTTAGTGGGTATGGCCACTTTAGGGAGACCTCATGTCGCTTCGATGAGTCCTGCGTAAAGTTTTGTAAATCTGCGACAAATGTAAGGGTTTGTAATGACCGTCAACATACTGCTGAGTGAGCCCGTTTTCAGCTCAGTGACACAGGAAACAGTGCGCTACACAAGATCAACTAATAGTGAGGATTTAAAAATGAAAAAAGTCATCGCCACCATGATCGCCGGTCTGTTCGCAAGCGCCGCATTCGCACAACAAACTCCTGCCCCAGCTACCCCAGCGGTCCCGGAAGTAAAGGCTGAAGTGAAGGCTGAAGTCAAAGCCGAAGTCAAACAGGAAGTGAGGCAGGAAGTTCAGAAACCTGCCGCTGAAAAGAAGTAATCAACTAATTAGCTAAACGATTTATATAATTTCTTCCAAAGGACACGCACCATGAAAAAGACCATCGCTACCCTGATCGCCGGCTTGTTCGCTACCGCTGCTTTCGCTACCACCCCAGCCGCTCCAACCACTCCAGCGCCAGCAGCGGCTCCTGCGGCAGCCGTCGCAGCCACCAGCGCCAAGGCTGAAGCCAAGGTAGAAACAAAGGTCGAAGCGAAGACCGAAGCGAAAGTCGAGAAGAAAACCGAACACAAAGGCACGCACAAGGCCACCACTGCAGCAGCCCCTGCGCCTGCCGCAGCTCCAGCAGCCAAGTAATCCTAGCTACCGAACTTAAACACTGATCATTAAAAGGACACACACCATGAAAAAGATTATCGCTACCCTGATCGCCGGCCTGTTCGCTACCGCTGCTTTTGCTACCACCCCGGTTGCTCCAACCACTCCAGCACCGGCAGCGGCACCTGCAGTTGAAGCCAAAGTAGAAGCGAAAGCGGAAGCCAAGACCGAAGCAAAGGTCGAAAAGAAATCCGTGCACAAAACCGCACACAAGAAGGCAGAAAAGCCTGTTGAAACCAAGTCTGAAGTGAAGGCGAGCCCGGCTGCGACCACGGCCGCGGCGCCTGCACCGGCTGCAGTCCCGGCCCCTGCCGCAGCTCCTGCAGCCAAGTAATCTTCATCAAACACGCAGCCCCCAAATTCGACTTAAAGGACTTACACCATGAAAAAGACCATCGCTACCCTGATCGCCGGCCTGTTCGCTACCGCTGCTTTCGCTACCACCCCGGTTGCTCCGACCGCTCCGGCACCGGCAGCTGCTCCAGCAGCAGAAGCCAAGGTAGAAGCGAAAGTGGAAACCAAGACCGACGCGAAAGTCGAGAAAAAGACTGCGCACAAGGGCACCCACAAGAAGGCCGAGAAGCCTGCTGAAACCAAGTCCGAAGTGAAGGCGAGCCCGGCCCCGGCCACGGCCGCGGCGCCTGCACCGGCTGCAGCTCCAGCCGCCGCCAAGTAATCCCGCTTCCTCCCGAAAGGCCTCTTCGATCACGAAGAGGCCTTTCGTCAATTGCCCGTCATATTTCGAAAATACATTGATGTACCGTTTAACATCAATGAGGCTTCAATATGACGAATCCTGGTTATACCCGCCGGCGCTTCCTGACCCACACGGGAGCTTTCACGGTAGGCACCGCAGCATTTGGGCTTTCTGGTTGCGGCTCCGGCAGCTCTCCTGCAGCACCGAACATTATTGCTGCCGAATCCGAGCGACCCAAGCTGCCGTACGGTTTTCAGATTGGCGACATCGCCGATGGCCGGGCAGTCGTGTGGTCGCGTTCCGACCGCCCTGCCCGCATGCGGGTAGAGTTCGACACCACTGAAGGCTTCCTCAACCCCCGCCAGGTCCTTGGCCCGACGGCCACGGAAGCGAGCGATTTCACCAGCCGTATTGAGTTGACAGGCCTGCCCTCCGGTGAAAAGATCTTCTTGCGCGTCTCCTACGACAACGCCACCGACCTGAAAATCGGCAGCGACCTTGCGACCGGCAGCTTCCGCACGCTGCCAGCGCCGGACGACAAACGCCCCGTGCGTTTCGTATGGAGCGGTGATACCGCAGGCCAGGGCTGGGGCATCAATCCCGAATTCGGCGGCATGAAAATCTACGAAGCCATGCGCAAGCGCCAGCCGGACTTCTTCGTGCACAGCGGCGACAACATCTACGCCGACGGGCCAATCAGCGCTGAAGTAAAGGCCGAGAACGGGCGTACCTGGAAGAACCTCGTGATCCCGGAAGTCTCGAAAGTCGCCGAAACGCTCAACGAGTTTCGCGGCCGCTATCGCTACAACATGATGGACGATAATATCCGCCGCTTCAACGCCGAAGTCCCTCAGATCTGGCAGTGGGATGACCACGAAGTCACCAACAACTGGTCGGCATCGAAAGACTTGAGCGCCGATACTCGCTACACGGAAAAGAATATCCAGACGCTGATCGCCCGCGGCAAGCAGGCATTCCTGGAATACGCCCCAATGCGCTGGGGCGACCAGCCCGAATCGCAGCGCGTCTATCGCCGGATTCCCTATGGCCCGCTGCTCGACGTGTTCGTCCTCGACATGCGTTCATATCGCGGCCCGAACAGCACCAACCTGCAGGCGGTCGAGAGCGACGCAAGCGCCTTCCTTGGCGCTGCTCAAGTCAAATGGCTCAAGGACTCGCTGGCTCAGTCCACCGCAACGTGGAAGGTGATTGCCGCCGACATGCCAATCGGCCTGCAGGTCCCCGACGGCAAGGACGCCAGCGGCACCGCGCGCTGGGAAGCAATCGCCAACGGAAACGATGGCGTGCCGCTAGGGCGCGAGATCGAAATCGCTGGCCTGCTGCGCGACATCAAGTCGATCAAGAATGTGGTGTGGATAACTGCCGACGTTCACTACTGCGCCGCCCATTACTACGATCCGGCGCTCGCCCAGTTCACCGACTTCTCGCCATTCTGGGAGTTCGTTGCTGGCCCACTGAACGCCGGTACTTTCGGCCCCAATCTCCTGGATGCGACTTTCGGGCCGCAGGTGAAATTCCAGAAAGCGCCGCCCACCGGGCAAGCCAATCTCTCACCTTTCGCCGGCTTCCAGTTCTTTGGTGAGGTGAACATTGACCCACAGACGAAAGCATTCACCATCGATCTCCGGGACCTTGACGGCGTTTCGGTCTACTCCAACACCTTGCCCCCGGCCGCCTGAGCCAGCAGTTAGCCGCGCAGTGCCTTTTGCGCTGCGCGGTAGCCCCACCAGGACGCTTCTTCGAACACGGAGAAGCCGCTCAAGTCGGAATGCGCAAACAGGACCGGGCCATCCATTTCGCGCAAGGACTTCAGGCCCGCATCGCTGCGGAATCCCGGCACCGGTACCGCCATTGCATGGCCGCGCAAGGTGATATCCACGCGCTCCACGCAACGTTCGAATTGCGCGCCGTAAGCCGCCTTCAGGTCGACGCTCGCCAGCGCCAGCAACTCTTCGCCGCTCGCTGCCATCATCCATTTGCGCGCCTCGCGCGGGTCGCGGTCAGCCAGAGCCACGTAGCTGGTGAAGACCGTCTTCTCCGGCGGCGCCACGCGGATGTCCTGGTGCGTCGAGACCACGTAGCCCAGGCCGTTGGTGCCGTGCACCACGTTATCCCAGGACAGCGGTACCGCTGGCAGCTCCTGTGGAAAACGCTTCATCAGGAAATTCGCCACCATCCATGGCGCGTGAATTTGCTTGTGGACATCCGGCATGTTTTCCACAACCCTCGCCGCGACATGCAGCGGCATCGCGGAAATAACGCGGCGCGCGCGGATCGTGAACGTGCGCGGCACACCGCGTTCGAGTGCAAAGCAAAGCACTTCCACGCCCCGCCCCTGGCCCGTGCCGCCGCTGGCGTTGTCCACCCGTACACGCACCGCGCTGCCCGCAAGGCGCTTGGGCCGTGCCAGCCGTTCCATCCCGCTGGCCAGCGCCTGCAGCCCCTCCGGCCAGGTCAGCCAGGCGCCCTGCTCCGCGTTTTCCGCTTCGCCTCCACGGCCGCAGAAGTAATGCAACCCCGCCCAGGCGGAGATCGCATCGAGCCCCGCGCCGTAATCGTCGCGGCAGCAGTAATCCATGTACCACAGCAACGATGGCGTCCGATAGCCATGCTGGGCAAGCCAGGCGCCAAAACTCATGGCATCGAGCTGCGCCGCCTCCGCATCCGCCGACGAATGCTCGCTGGGGAAAGTGAACCTGCGCCTTCCATCCGCGCCGACCGCACTGCGCAACGCTTCCACTTGCGCAAAGAAGCGCTTGTGCTCGGCCAGTTCGGCATCCGGCACCCCTTCATGCGGCAAAACGCCCTCCTGCCAGGCGCCATTAAACAGCAACCGGTCCTCCGGTCCATGCAGCACAAAGCGCTCGTCGTAATAAGGTTTGCGCGACGTTGCCCCGCGCTGGATCACGCCCAGGTCCGCCAGCAGTTCGCGCACATGGGCGCATTCCTCGGCCGGCAGCGGCAGGTAATGCGCGCCTGTCGGGTACCCCAACGCGCCGAATCGCCCACCAGCAGCATTACCATATGGCTCGGGTCCGTCCAGCATCAGGAAGTCATCATGCCCCTGCTTTCGCAACTGCCAGGCAGCAGTCAGCGCTGCAACACCGGAACCGAGGATCAGCACATCAGCCGACAATGACTGCGACGGTGCAGGCAAAGGCTTGCGGTCGCGCAGGAAATGCCCTTCATCGCGCCCAGGCGCATTCACGACCGGCGTAATCTCCTGCCATCGCAGGTATCCAGCCACGCTGGCCGCAGCGGTAACGCCGCCGGCAGCAGCCCAGGCCAGGAAAGAACGACGCAGCATCAGCGAATCACCCTGCGCCAGTCCTGCTCGAATTCATGCACCAGCGATTGTGTGTTGAGACGGTTCGGCGCCATCGGCAGCGGTTTCATGTCCGGAGGGAAGGCAAACATTGCCTTCGTGGTCTCTGCATTCAGGAAACGCATCGGCAGGCTGTACG
Source organism: Pseudoduganella sp. R-34 (assembly GCF_049904655.1). Taxonomy (NCBI): domain Bacteria; kingdom Pseudomonadati; phylum Pseudomonadota; class Betaproteobacteria; order Burkholderiales; family Oxalobacteraceae; genus Pseudoduganella; species Pseudoduganella sp. R-34. The sequence goes on along the minus strand of NZ_CP184572.1, from coordinate 386,591 downwards.
CCTCGGGCGGCCGGTAATCAAGCTGCGGCGAAGCCATGATGAAGCCCCATTCGCCAAAAGACGGCACATACAGGTGATACGGCCAGGTACGCATGCCCACGTCGCGCAACGTCGCATCCACCGTCCAATAGGCATGCGGCGCGAAGAACGGCGAGGTCGCCTGCACCACCACCAGGCCATTGGCGGCAATATGCTTCTTCAGCACGCCGTAGAACGGCACTGAATACAACTTGCCCAGCGCGAAACTGGAAGGATCGGGAAAATCGACAATCGCTGCATCGAACATGTCCTGGTTCTGCTGCAGCCAGATCGCCGCGTCGGCATTCACCACCGTCACGCGCTTGTCGCGGAAAGAACCCTTGTTCAACGCCACCAGTTCATCGCGCTGGGTGAAGGCCGCCGTCATCGCCGGGTCCAGGTCCACCAAGGTGACGTGTTCGACCTGTGGATAACGCAGGACTTCGCGCAGCGCCAGCCCGTCGCCGCCGCCCAGGATCAGCACGCGCTTGGCCCAAGGCAGCGCCCCCATCACCGGATGCACAAGCGCTTCGTGGTACCGATACTCGTCGCGCGAGGAAAACTGCAGGTTGCCGTTGATATACAGGCGCAGGTCATCCTTCCACTTGGTGATTACCAGGCGCTGGTACGGCGTGCTGGTCGAATACACGATTTCATCGCCAAACAGCCCATGTTCGCCCCAACCGGTCAGCCGGTCCGCGCCGCTGAAACCGATCACCAGCGCCAGCATCACGGCACTGGCGCGCAGCAAACGGCCGGCCACGTTCGCCAGCTCTGTGCGGAAAACATAAATTGTCCACAGGGCCACCGCGATGTTCAGCATCCCGAACAGGAAACCGGTGCGCACCAGGCCAAGCTGCGGCGCCAGCACCAGCGGAAACAGCAGCGACACTGCCAGCGCGCCGAGGTAATCGAACGTCAGCACGCGGCTGACCAGTTCACTGAATTCGGTCTGGCGCGAGTTCAAGGCGCGCATCACCAGAGGAATCTCCATGCCCACCATGGCTCCCACCAGGAATACCATGGTGTACAACAAGGTGCGGAACGGCGCCGACGCCCAGGCAAACGTCATGAACAGCACGGCAGCGGACAGGCCGCCGATCAGGCCCACCGCCAGTTCAATGTCGACGAAGCGGGCCAGCACGTCTTCGTCTTTCACATACTTGGAAAAATGCGCCCCGACACCCATCGCAAACAGGTAACAGCCGATAATGGTGGAGAACTGCAGCACCGAATCACCCAGCAGGTAGCTGGAAAGTGCGCCAGCGATCAACTCATAGGCAAGTCCGCAGGACGCGACGACGAAGACTGAAACAATGAGAATCTTTTTGGTCATTTGGATGCTTTTGTTCTAATATGTTTCTTTTGCTACAAGCATGTCACTTTAACCGGGGATCGACGTGAACGCCATCCTAAATTATCTGGTCCACCTGGCGCTGGCCGCCTTGTTGTTGGTAGTCTTCTTCAAAGCCTATACATGGATGACGCCGTATGACGAAGTCAAATTGATCCGGCAGGGCAACCATGCCGCGGCGCTGTCGCTGGGCGGCGCCATGCTGGGTTTTTCGATGACCATCGCATCGAGCATCCTGCATACCTACAACTGGCAGCAGTTCCTGGCCTGGGCCTTTGGCGCGATGATCGTGCAAGCGCTCGGCTACGCCATCACGACACGCTGCCTGAAAATGGCGCAGGACCAAATTGAGGCCGACAACAGCGCCTTCGGCGGCCTGCTCGGCACTATTTCGCTTTCCATTGGCGGCATCAATGCCGCCTGCATTTCCTGAGAGGTTACATCATGGGTATCGGCAGCTTTATCAAGAAGCAGTTTATCGACGTACTGCAGTGGAACGAGGACGCGGAAGGCGTATTGTCCTGGCGCTACCCGATGCAGGACTTCGAGATCCAGAACGGCGGCGTGCTGATCGTGCGTGAATCGCAGGTCGCGGTATTCGTCAACGAAGGCCAGATTGCCGACGTGTTCGGCCCCGGCACCCACAAGCTCACCACGCAAAACCTGCCGCTGCTGACCAACCTGAAGAACTGGGACAAGCTGTTCGACTCCCCGTTCAAGTCGGATGTGTATTTCTTCAGCACCCGCGTGCAGACCGGCCGCAAGTGGGGCACCCCGCAGCCGATCACGATCCGCGACAAGGATTTCGACATGATCCGCGTGCGCGCCTTCGGCATGTATTCCTACCGCGTGGCCGATCCGCGCAAATTCTTCACTGAATTGAGCGGCACCCGCAACATCTACACCCGCGACGACGTTGAAGACCAGCTGCGCGGCATCCTGCTGGCCTCCATGGCCAACTCGCTGGGCGCCTCCCAGATCGCCTTCCTCGACATGGCAGCCAACCAGGCCCTGATGGCGCAGGAAGTCAAAGGCGGCCTGGCCGACGCGTTTGCACGCTACGGCATCGGCCTGGATGAATTCAACGTCGCCAGCGTCAGCCTGCCGGAAGAACTGCAAGCCGCGCTGGACGAGCGTATCTCCGCCGGCATGAAGGGCGGCATGAGCGACGCCAAGATGGCTGGCTTCACCAAGTACCAGGTGGCACAATCGATCCCGCTGGCTGCCGGCAACGAAGGCGGCCTGGCTGGCATTGGCGCAGGCCTGGGCGCCGGGCTGACCGTCGGCCAGGTGATGGGCCAAGCCATGGGCCAGGCACTGAATCCGGGCGCAGCACAGGCCCCAGCGCCTGCTGCTGCAGCTCCAGCCGCCCCCGCCGCGCCAGCGCAGGAATCGATCGAAGACCGCCTCGGCAAGCTGAAAGCCCTGTTGGACAAGGGCCTGATCTCGCCAGCCGACTACGACGCCACCAAGGCTGAACTGCTCAAGAAACTGATCGGATAAGCCAGGCCGCATGCAAACAGTTTCCTGCCCTAGCTGCGGCGCAGAGGTCAACTTCCGCTCGCACGCCTCCGTCATGGCGGTGTGCGAGTACTGCAACACGCGTGTACTGAAAGAAGCCGGCGCGGTCAAAGACCTGGGCAAGATTTCCTCCGTGCTGGAGGACTATTCCCCGATCCAGGTCGGCACCAGCGGTGTACTGGGCGGCCGCAACTTCAATGTCGTGGGCCGCATCCAGCTGCGTTACGACGCGGGCGTGTGGAACGAGTGGTTCATCGTTTTCGATGACGCCACCAGCGGCTGGCTGGGCGATGCTTCCGGCCAGTACACGGTGACCACGCTGCGCAAACCCGATGCGCAGCTGCCGGCCTTTGAGGACATCCAGCCTGGCAAACCCTACCAGTTGGTGGGCGCGCGCTATATGTCGGCTGACGTCAGGACCGCGCAGTGCATCGGCGGCCAGGGCGAACTGCCGTTCAAGGTGGGCGATGGCTGGCAGGCGAAAGTCGCCGACTTCCGGCGCGGCAGCCATTTCATTACCCTCGACTATTCCGACGAAGGCCCGCCGCTGATGTACACCGGCGTCTCGGTCACGCTGGAAGCCATGCAAGCCCAATTACTGCGCGATGCAGACGAAATCAAGCGCACCGCCGGCCGCTACCGGGGCAAGCTCGATGCGCTGGACTGCCCCAACTGCGGCAGCCAGATCAAATACCTGCCCGGCCTGACCGCAAACCTGGTTTGCCAGTCCTGCCAGACCGAAATCGACGCCGCCAGCCCGAAAGCCGAGGTCATCGCCGTCGGCCGGCGGCAAGAGAAGGAATACTTCACGCTGCCGCTGGGCGCCTCCGGCAAATTGGGCAACCAGGATTTCACTGTCATCGGCGTGATGCGCCGTGCCGACGACGAGGGCAGCGGCTGGACCGAATACCTGCTGTACGGCAGCCGGAATGGCTTTACCTGGCTGGTCGAAACTGCCGATGGCTGGTCGCGCGCCAATGTGATGGACCAGTGGCCGGAAGCAAACGTGCTCGACGCCCAGACGGTCAACTTCGACAAGGCCGGCTACAGCAAACTGTATGACTACAACTCTGTTGTGACTTACGCAGCCGGCGCCTTCAACTGGCGTGTGGCGGTAGGCGACCATACTCACGTCTACGAATACAAGCGCCAGCAGGTGACGCTCGCGGCCGAACTAACGCCCACAGAACTTGGCTGGTCGCGATCAACCCCGGTCGCCTGGGACCAGCTCAAAGCCTGGTTCGGCGATGCCGTCAAAGGCGAGGACAAGGCCAGCGGCGAGGTTGCACAGGATTTCAGCAAAGGCCGATATGCGCGCTCGGCTAAGAACTGGATCATCGGCATTCTGGCGTTGAACGCCATTCCGCTGCTGTTCAATTTCGGCGGCACCATCGGCGTCACGATCCTGGCCTGCCTTGCGCTCTACCTGCCGGCCCTGGTGCTGGACGCAATCGACGATCAAACGAAAAAATGAATAAATTCTTCGGCTACGCCCTGGTGGTGAGCATGTTCAGTGTCGGCACCAGTTGGATCAAGTTTGTCAGCGGCCCATCGTCGAGTAGCGGCGGCGGCTACCACGGCAGCAGCTGGTCCTCCAGCTCCGGCAGCTGGGGCAGCGGTGGCGGCGGCGGAGGCCATAAGTGAGCATTCACCAACCAAGCGGCACGCACCTGCTGGCCGACATGTCCGGCATTGAGCCGGGCCTGCTTGCGGACTGCACAAGGATTGAGCAATTGCTGCGCGGCGCCGCAGCCGCAGCCGGCGCACAGGTGCTGCACAGCCACTTCCACAGCTTTGGCACCGGATTGGGAATAACCGGCGTCGTGTTGCTGGCGGAGTCACATATTTCGATCCACACCTGGCCCGAAAACGGCTTCGCAGCCGCCGACATCTTCATGTGCGGCGCCGCCCAGCCCCACCTGGCGCTGGAAGTAATCGAGGAAGCACTGCAGCCCGAGTGTTCCGAAGTCCGCACCGTCGACCGCGAGCCACCGCATTGACTTGCCCCGCCGCCGGTGCGACACTGGCGGCTTTCCCACCAACCTGACAGGAGTTTTGCCATGCGTTCGTTTGATCTTGCCCTCCTGTCGGCTGCCTGACCTTCAGCGTTTGAGCTAGAGCGCCCGGCCGGGCGCCGACATTTCCAGACTAATCCTGCTTGCCACGCCGCGCGTGGCTGGCCGTGTTCACCCATGGAAAACGCTCATCATGATCGACTTCGACTACGAAGCTTTACGCAGCATCGGACTTAACAACACCATCATTTCGCGCCTGGCCGAGGCACCTGCCGGCCGCCTGTACCGCATCACAGAATATCAACGCGACCGCATCAGCCTGCACGACGGCGTGGCCGAAATTCACGCTCGCGCCCTCCCCCGCCTGCTCGCCGGGACGGCGCTCTGCGCCGGCGACTGGGTGATCGCGCAGGCCAATTCCTTGAACGAGGTGTGGATAAACCACCGTTTATCCCCAATGAATCAATTCGCCCGCGCCGATTCACCTCCCATCGCGAGCAATATCGATACCGCCTTGCTGGTCATGGGCCTGGACGGCGACTTCAATTTGCGCCGTATTGAACGCTATCTGGCGCTCGCCGCGGCCGCCGAAGTCACGCCCCTGATCGTCCTCAGCAAACCGGATCTCTGCGCGGACATTGATAGCCGGGTGGCCGCGCTGACGGAACGGCTGCCGCCGCGCACGCAGTTCCTGCTGGTGAACGGCACCAGCGCGGAATCCATAACGCAGCTGGATCCCTGGCTAGGCCCCGGACAAACCATCTGCCTGCTTGGTTCTTCCGGCGCCGGCAAGTCAACCTTGACCAATGCCCTGGCTGGAGCAACCCAGGAAACCGGCGGCGTTCGGCGCACGGACCATCGCGGCCGGCATACGACAACCGCCCGGTCCATGCATTTCTGCCCTTCCGGCGCCTGCATCATCGATACGCCAGGCTTGCGCAGCCTGAGCCCGGAATCCTTGTCGTCAGCTTTCGACGATATCGAATCGCTGGCCGCAGGCTGCCAGTTCCGCGATTGCCGGCACGAGGGCGAACCCGGCTGTGCAGTGCTGGGCCATGTGGACCCCGACCGCCTGCACAACTTCCACAAGCTGCAACGCGAGGTGCGCCGCAACCAGCAAACAGCGCTGGAACGGATTGCTGAACGGCAGAAATGGAAATCACTGATGAAGTCGGCCGCTGCACGCAGCCGGCAAAAGCGCAGCTAGCTTAGCTGTACGGTGGCCTCGATATTGTTGCCGTCGAGGTCAATAATGAAGGCGCTGTAGAAATTTGCATCGCTGACCCGTGGACCTGGTGGGCCGTTATCTTCGGCTCCCAGGTCGATCGCCGCATGGTAGAAGGCGTTCACGGCATCCTGGTTCGGCGCGGAAAACGCCAAATGGATGGGACTACGCGAAGGTTCATGCCCATTCTTCCAATAGCTGGGAATCTCCGCGCCTACCCACAAGAATGGATGGCCGGTAGCAGAAGCATAAATGGCCCAGTCCAGGTCGGTCACCGCACGCCGAATCCCGAGGGGCGCCAGGCAAGCGTCATAGAGCGCCGCGCTGCGTACGAAATCCGAAACGACGATACCGAGATGGTGGATCATGGCTGCCTTCCATCGCTACTTTTAGTTCAAGACTAACACCGCGACTGGGCGGGTGGCGCACCACTCAGCCAGCCGGTCGGGTAAACTGTCATGACTAAAAACAAGAGGTTTCACACCATGCGCAAAGCCGCGCCACTCGCCCTGCTACTCGTCCTCGCCGGCTGCGGCGATACCTATACGCCCGCGTCGCTGTACCAGGCCACGTCTCCTGATTGCAGCACGCCGGTTGACGCCGATACCTTTGAACTGCCGCGTGGTATCACGGTGGCGGCCACCACCGTCCTGCCGCAAGCTGCCGAAGGCGGTATGGAAATCGGGGTCAACTACATGCTGCCGCGCACGACCCAGGTGCACTTTGCCACGGCCCACTTCCAGGTCAGCCAGCCGAAGGGTCCGCTGATTGAAAACGCGACCGTGCTGAGCGTCTACCAGCGCCCGACCAACGGCAAACCCGAGATGGTGGAAATCGTCAACGGCGTGCCGCTGGTGCTGTTCGCCGTCGGCACCAGCGACGATACCCAGTTCCGCTACCGGCTGATCATCAAGGGCAAGATGCCAAAGCGCTTCGACCTGACCCCGCCGGACGTTCTCATTGGCGGCAAGCGCTACGTGTCCCGCACCTTCACCTACCGCTGGTTCGAGGACAAGCAAGCCTACGGCATGTGCCATTGACCCCGTCTGCGCGCACCCGATTTCAATCTCGTGACACCAATGCGTTCTGTGGCTGAAGCGGCTTCAGGTACATGGAATCGCAGCGCCGTGGATAGCGCGCGCAGCCGGGCTGCACAGGTACAGGATCACGTCGGCCAGTGCTTCCGGCGGAACCCATTTGCTGCGGTCGGCATTGGGCATGGCGGCACGGTTGTCCGGCGTATCGATGGTGCCGGGCAGGACGCAATTGACATTGATGCCGTGACCACGCAGCTCGGCCGACATTGACTCGGTCAGGCGAATTACAACGTCCTTGCTGGCACAGTAAGCACCCATATTCGCCATGCCCTGCCGCGCAGAGCCGGAAGCGATGTTCACGACCTTGCCGCCCAGCCCGTCCAGCATGCCGGGCACCACCGCCGCGACCGCATTGCGCAGGCTGCGCACATTGAGATCGAACAGCTCGTCCCATTGCGCATCCGTCGTCGCATGCACGGGCGTACCCATCGCAAACCCGCCCGCAATATTGCACAGCACATCGATACGGCCGAAGCGTTGGACAGCGGCGTTTGCGGCGGCAACGGCCGACGCAGCATCGCGCAGGTCGGCGATCGCCAGCATGCGCCGTCCGCTGGCAGGACCACAAGCGCTTTCCAGGCGCGCTGTTTCGCGACCGATCAGGACAGTGTTGGCTCCTGCAGCATCGAATGCCCGCGCAACTGCGCTGCCGAGGGCGCCAGCTGCGCCGGTGATGAAGATCGTGGTCATGGCATTTCCTCTATGTTGCGTACGCAGGCGCGCGCACGTGTCTAAAGTGGGCGTTCAACCTGGCCTGAAAGAGACAAAAGGCAGCCGAGGCTGCCTTAATAATCACCAGGTTTCATCCTGTTTGGATACACGCTGGAAAGGTCTGATAAGGAGCTGATTGATAAATTTGTGGTAGAAGAGTTGATGTAAGTGGTAACCGATGCTCCGTTTCAACTGTACACCTTGTCTTTCGGACTCGAGATTGGAGAACTGCGCGTGCTCGGAGAGGCCGACGCAATAAGGCACAACCGCTTTGACTGTCACAAAGTCCCGGTTGAATACGGCCCAGTCATCGGCCACTGCCCATACTGGGTAGAGATTGTCGAGCAGCTGCTTCGCGGCGGCGCGTGTAACGAAATAGCCATTTGCGCGAATCGGTGTGCCGTAAATGTCGGCTACCATGTATTTTTCATCGAGGCGCCGGGTCTTTCTATTCTTGTATTTCCGCACATGATTCAACAAGAAAACGACCGGTTCGCTGCTGGCATACTCGCGTTGCAGCCCTGTTAAAACAGCGGGCAAATCCTCGCTTAGTTGCGCGTCATCTTCCAGCACCAGCGCATACTGCATGCCTTCTTCAAGCATTTTCCGATAAGTGAACACATGGCTAAGCGCGCAGCCAATCTCGGAAGGCGTCAGGTCATGCGACAGCTCAATGGCACGGCGCTTATCGTAGTGCTGCGCCAGTTCTTCAGGCGTTAGAAATTTGCCGTAGACCGCACTGAAAATCGTATAAGGGATGCCGGCTTTTTCGAGTTGTCGTGAGATGTTCTCCCGCCTCTCAACATCTTTCTCAAGATTGACAACGAAACATCCAACTTCATTTTTCATAAATTAACTCCGAAGGCAGCGGAGACGCGACAGCTTTCTCCAGTTCCTCTTGCCTGTTGATGACTAATGCCGACAGGGCCGCCACGCTGATGATGTAGAAGTCGCTGCACAGGTTTGAATAGAACATGGTCTCGCTCAGGCCAAAGGCCAGGAACGCCAGGCTTGTGGCCAGCCCCATGCCGGCCGCTACGCGTTGCTGCGAGTCTGCGCTCCGCAAGAACTTCTTGAACCACAGGCCAGGTACAAGATAGAGTGCAAGCATGGCAATGGCACCAGGTGTTCCCAGCGTCGCCATGAAGTGCAGAAGGTCATTGTGAGAGTGGAGTTGCATTCCCGCTAGCGGCGTAATTACCCTGTCCCTTGCCAATTTTCTCAGCGTTTCCTCATATGGAGCAGTGCCAACGCCGAAAACTGGATTCTCCCGGAACATGTTCCAGGAAGCTTGCCAGAGTTGCAAGCGGATGCCGATCGACGTTTCGGCTTTCGGCTGTTCGGCATAATGCACGGTTTCGGAATAGGCGAGTTCGATCCGCGTTTTCGTGTATGGCAAAGAAGCCATCGCCGCGGCAAGCAACAGCATTGAAACAACCGATATAGCGATCTTGCGGCGATCGTGCATGCTCTGCTTAAGCGACACGGCAATCAGAATGAAGACGGGAACTGCGATCCAGCTACCACGGGTGCCCGACATATACGAGGCAACCAGACTCAAGACGCACGCCACTACTTTGATCGCCATCGGTGCGATTTCATCCCGCGTATTCCATCCGATGGAAAGCAAAGCCATGCATCCCATCAGCAGCGTCAGATTCGAGAACAGAATGAACGGGTTCGAGATGATGCCGCCAGGGCGTCCATTCACTCCATATGTCGTCCAGATCAACGCGATGGAGCAGAGCAGAGCCCCAATTACCCAAGACCACTGAAGAATACGGAGCTTATCGCTCGATAGTAGTAGGAACACCCAAAGCAAAAGCGGAAATACGGCAAGTTGCAGCCCTTTTTCAAAAGGCTTGAACACGAATGCGCCATGTGCAGCTTGATTAAGGAGGACTGCGATGAGCATGCCCGCCATTGCAAGATGAATACCCCAATATTTCTTTAAGATGTCACGAAATGACTTCCCGCCCGGCTTTACTCCAAGCGCAAGGCCACCAACAGCACACAATAGCAACACGTAAAAGTTGAAACGCCGGCCGACGGGCAAGATCAACAACACGCTGGGGAAAGACACTAGGAGTACGCTGAGAAGACGGTGCAGCTGGGATGTCTTTGTACTAATCTTTGTACTAATCATTTACGGTATTGGGGCGTCTACAAAAGGCGCCAGTGTTAGGCTTTGCTTAAGACAGGGATTATACAGAGTCCGATGCAGCGAACCTGATAATCAGGGCCATGGCGCGCGGAGCCGTTCTGGCTGGCCGATTCCCGGCAGCCTGTAGAAAGACAAAAAGGCAGCCGAGGCTGCCTTTCCATTGCGACGAGAAGAAGGGATCAGCCCTTGATCTTGCGCAGTTTTGCGATTGCTGCCAGCTGGCCGATAGCCGCTGCCAGTTCCGCTTGTGCTTTCGCGTAGTCGATGCCGGTCTGCTTGTTCGCCAGGCTTTCTTCCGCCAGTTTCTTGGCAGCTTCAGCTTTGGCTTCATCCAGGTCGTGACCACGGATCGCGGTGTCAGCCAGGACCGTCACGGCGTTTGGCTGCACTTCCAGCAGGCCGCCGGCGACGAAGACGAACTCTTCTTCAGCCTGGCCTGGAACCTGGATGCGCACCGCGCCTGGACGGATACGGGTGATCAGCGGGGTGTGCTTCGGGTAGATACCCAGCTCGCCCTGCTCGCCCGGCAACGCCACGAAAGTCGCTTCGCCCGAGAAGATCTGCTCTTCGGCCGAAACCACATCAACGTGAATAGTGTTTGCCATGTTTATCCTCTGTAGCTATAGCGGCCCCGGTGAGGAGGCCGCTACGACAATCGAATTAGCCCAGTTTCTTGGCTTTTTCGATGGCTTCTTCGATGGTACCAACCATGTAGAAGGCCTGTTCTGGCAGGTGGTCCAGTTCGCCGGAAGCGATCATCTTGAAGCCCTTGATCGTGTCTTTCAGCGAAACGTACTTACCTGGGGAACCGGTAAACACTTCAGCAACGTGGAACGGCTGGGACAGGAAACGCTGCATCTTACGTGCGCGAGCAACGACCAGCTTGTCTTCTGGAGCCAGTTCGTCCATACCCAGAATCGCGATAATGTCGCGCAGTTCTTTGTAGCGCTGCAGGGTGCCCTGTACGGCACGTGCGGTGTTGTAGTGCTCTTCGCCCACAACCAGCGGGTCCAGCTGACGGGAGGTCGAATCCAGTGGGTCAACTGCAGGGTAGATACCGAGTGCAGCGATGTCACGGGACAGAACGACGGTCGAGTCCAGGTGGCCGAAGGTGGTTGCTGGGGACGGGTCGGTCAAGTCGTCCGCTGGAACGTAGACGGCCTGGATCGAGGTGATCGAACCGGTCTTGGTGGAGGTAATACGCTCCTGCAGACGGCCCATCTCTTCGGCCAGGGTAGGCTGGTAACCCACTGCGGAAGGCATACGGCCCAGCAGTGCGGAAACTTCGGTACCGGCCAGGGTGAAGCGGTAGATGTTGTCCACGAAGAACAGAACGTCACGGCCTTCGTCACGGAAGGATTCAGCGATGGTCAGGCCGGTCAGCGCCACGCGCAGACGGTTGCCAGGTGGTTCGTTCATCTGACCGTAAACCATGGCCACTTTGGAGTTGGCTGGGTTTTCCAGGTCAACCACTTTGGCGTCAGCCATTTCGTGGTAGAAGTCGTTACCTTCACGGGTACGCTCACCAACACCGGCGAACACGGACAGACCCGAGTGCGCTTTAGCGATGTTGTTGATCAGTTCCATCATGTTCACGGTCTTGCCCACACCTGCACCGCCGAACAGACCAACCTTACCACCCTTAGCGAATGGGCAGACCAGGTCAATCACCTTGATGCCGGTTTCCAGCAGGTCTTGGGATGGGGACAGTTCGTCGTAAGCAGGAGCCACGCGGTGGATCGAAGCAGTCTGCTCGTGGGAGACAGGGCCGCATTCGTCGATCGGGTTGCCCAGCACGTCCATAATACGGCCCAGGGTAGCTTTACCCACTGGAACCATGATTGGTTTGCCGGTGTTCTGGATGGTCATGCCGCGACGCAGACCGTCGGAAGAGCCCAGAGCAATGGTACGGACAATGCCGTCACCCAACTGCTGTTGCACTTCCAGGGTCAGCTCGGAGCCTTCCATCTTCAGCGCGTCAAAAACCTTAGGCATCGCGTTGCGTGGGAACTCAACGTCCACCACAGCGCCGATACACTGAACGATTTTGCCATCAGCCATGTTCGTTCCTTCAAATATAGTTAAATTCGTTTAAACCGCTGCCGCACCGGCGACGATTTCAGACAGTTCTTTGGTAATTGCAGCCTGGCGGGTCTTGTTGTAGACCAGCTTCAGCTCACCGATCACGTTGCCGGCGTTGTCCGATGCGGACTTCATCGCCACCATACGCGCCGATTGCTCGGACGCCAGGTTTTCTGCAACGGCCTGGTACACCAGCGCTTCAATGTAGCGCTCGAGCAGTTCGTCGATCACGGAAGCAGCGTCCGGCTCGTAGATGTAGTCCCAGTTGTGGGAGTGCTCATCGGCCTTCATCTTGTCCGCGGTCAGCGGCAGCAGCTGCTCGACCATCGGCTCTTGCTTCATCGTGTTGATGAACTTGGTGTAGCACAGGTAAACGGCGTCCAGTTTGCCTTCCTGGAATTTCTCCAGCATCACTTGCACTGGGCCGATCAGCTTTTCCAGGTGCGGCGTATCGCCGATCTGGGTAGCTTGTGCGACCACTGGTACACCGATGCGGTTCAGGAAGCCCAAACCTTTGTTACCAATTGCGACTGCTTCAATCTTGTTGCCTGCAGCTTCCAGCTCGCGGGTCTTGTTGGTCACCATACGCAGAACGTTGGTGTTCATACCACCGCACAGACCCTTGTCGGTCGTCACGATGATAAAGCCCACAGCCTTGGCTTCCGTACCGGCTTCAGCCAGGAACGGGTGCGTGTACTCTGGATTGGCGTTAGCCAAGTTCGCAGCGATATTACGAATCTTGTCACTGTAGGGACGGGCGGCGCGCATACGGTCCTGCGCCTTGCGCATTTTCGATGCAGCGACCATTTCCATCGCCTTGGTGATCTTCTTCGTATTCTCTACGCTCTTGATCTTGCCACGTATCTCTTTACCTACTGCCATGATCCTTCTCCTTTGCGTGGAGGCCCGTCGCCGGGCCCCCGAATATTAGTTTGCGAAGGATTTCTTGAACTCGGCAATGGCGGCCGACAGCGCAGCTTCGCCGTCTTTGTCCAGTTGCTTGGTTTCTTCGATCTTGGCCAGCAGAGCGGAGTGCTTGGTCTTCAGGAACGAGTGCAGTTCGGCTTCGAAAGCCAGCACGCGCTTGACAGCGACGTCATCCAGGAAGCCCTTGTTCACTGCGAACAGCGAAGCGCCCATCAGGGAAATCGACAGTGGCGAGTACTGAGCCTGCTTCAGCAGTTCGGTCACGCGGGCACCGCGGTCCAGCTGCTTACGGGTCGATTCGTCCAGGTCGGAAGCGAACTGCGCGAACGCAGCCAGTTCACGGTACTGTGCCAGGTCGGTACGGATACCGCCGGACAGGTTCTTGATGACCTTGGTCTGGGCAGCGCCACCAACGCGGGACACCGAGATACCTGCGTTAATCGCAGGACGGATACCGGAATTGAACAGCGAGGTTTCCAGGAAGATCTGGCCGTCGGTAATCGAAATCACGTTGGTTGGAACGAACGCGGAAACGTCGCCAGCCTGGGTTTCGATGATCGGCAGTGCGGTCAGGGAACCGGTCTTGCCTTTGACAGCGCCTTTGGTGAAGGCTTCGACGTAGTCGGCGTTCACGCGAGCAGCGCGTTCCAGCAGACGGGAGTGCAGGTAGAACACGTCGCCTGGGTATGCTTCGCGGCCAGGTGGGCGGCGCAGCAGCAGGGAGATCTGACGGTAAGCAACTGCTTGCTTGGACAGGTCGTCGTACACGATCAGGGCGTCTTCACCGCGGTCGCGGAAGTATTCGCCCATGGTGCAACCGGAGTAAGCCGAGATGTACTGCATTGCTGCGGATTCCGAAGCGGAAGCGGCCACAACAATGGTGTACTCCATCGCGCCGTGCTGTTCCAGGGAACGCACGATGTTCTTGATGGTCGATGCTTTCTGGCCGATAGCAACGTAGATACAGGTAACGCCCTGGCCTTTTTGGTTGATGATGGCATCAACTGCAACGGCGGACTTACCGGTCTGACGGTCGCCAATGATCAGCTCACGCTGGCCACGGCCGATTGGCACCATCGCGTCGATCGACTTCAGGCCGGTCTGCATAGGCTGGCCGACGGACTCACGGGCGATAACGCCTGGAGCGATCTTTTCGATTGGGGAGGTCAGGGTGGTGTTAACAGGACCTTTGCCGTCGATCGGCTGGCCCAGGGCGTTAACAACGCGGCCACGCAGTTCAGGACCGATTGGAACTTCCAGGATACGGCCGGTGCACTTGACGGTGTCGCCTTCGGAGATGTGCTCGTAGGCGCCCAGAATAACGGCACCAACGGAGTCACGCTCCAGGTTCATTGCCAGGCCGAAGGTGTTGCCTGGGAATTCCAGCATCTCACCTTGCATCACGTCCGACAGGCCGTGGATGCGACAGATACCGTCTGCTACGGAAATTACGGTGCCTTGATTGCGCACTTCAGCGCCGCCATCAATGCCTTGGATCCGGCTCTTGATCAGCTCGCTGATTTCGGATGGGTTGAGTTGCATACTAACTCCTAAATGTTTTCTCTCTAGCTGTCGCGAAAGGCGGCCCGGTTAGGCGACCAGCGCGGAACGCAGCTGCTGCAGCTTGGCGTTGACCGAAGTGTCCAGCACTTCGTCGCCAACCACGACGCGAACGCCACCGATCAACGAAGGATCGGTCTTCACGACTGGTTTGAGCTTGCGGCTGAATTTCTTTTCCAGCGTCTTGATCAGCTCGGCCACTTGGGCTTCGCTCATGTCGAATGCGCTCGTGATTTCGGCGTCTGCCGCACCTTCGGCTGCATTCTTCAGCAGCGCGAACTGGGCACCGATTTCCGGCAGCAATGCGATACGACCGTTTTCGATCAGCATCGAGAGGAAGTTGTTCGCTTCCGCGTTGAGCGGCGATTTCAGCAAGGCCTTGATGGCTGCGATGACATCGCTATCCAGAACTTTTGGATTGCGGGCATATGCCAGCACCTCTTCATGCGAACCGATCTGGGCCAGTTCGGACACCAGATCGGACCACTGCGCGAGGTTGCCAGCCTGGGCTACGCGGAAGAGGGCTTCCGCGTAAGGACGGGCGACGGTTGCGAGCTCTGCCATAATCAGAGCTCGGTAGCCAGGCGAGACAGCAGGTCAGCGTGAGCCGACGCGTTGACTTCGCGCTTCAGGATTTGCTCGGCGCCCTTCACAGCCAGGTCAGCCACTTGGCCACGCAGCGCTTCGCGGGCCTGGGTTACTTGCTGCTCAGCTTCAGCTTTAGCTTGTGCCACGATGCGGGCAGCTTCGGCTTGTGCGTTTGCTTTAATTTCTTCAGCGACCAGTTGAGCACGCTTTTCAGCGTCCGCAACGAGCGAAGACGCATCGTTACGGGCAGCGGTCATGGCTTCTGCAGCAGCTTTTTCAGCTTTCTGCATCGAAGCCTGACCTTGGTCGGCGGCAGCCAGACCATCTGCAATTCGCTTGGCACGCTCATCCAGCGCATTGTTCAGCGCTGGGAATACGAACTTCATCGAGAACCAGACGAGCACCGCGAAGGTGATCATCTGACCGATGAGAGACATATTGATGTTCATACCTTGCTCCTAAAAGTTTTCTCCAGATTCAGGAGAAAGATTACTGAGCAGCAGCGGCGGTCAGGGCGGTCAGGAATGGGTTGTTGAAGGTGAACAGCAGAGCAACACCAACGCCGATCATGGAGATCGCGTCCAGCAGACCAGCGATAACGAACAGTTTGGTTTGCAGTTGTGGCATCAGTTCAGGCTGACGTGCCGAAGCTTCCAGGAACTTGCCGCCCAGGATAGCGAAGCCGAGTGCGGTGCCGATGGCGCCCAGGCCAACGATGATTGCTACGGCCAGAACGGTCATGCTTTGTACTTGTGCGATCAGAGCTTGCATTAGATTTCTCCTAATTTAAAAAAAACGAAAATACCAAAAAACTAAAACCAAATACTACGAATAAGTTGCTGATTAGTGCTTTTCAACCGCGAGGGCCAGGTACACAACCGTCAACGCCATAAACACAAACGCTTGCAGGGTAACAATCAGAATGTGGAAGATTGCCCATGGGCCGCCCAGCAGCCACTGTGCCCACCATGGCAGCAGTGCGATCAGGATGAAGATCAGCTCGCCGGCGTACATATTGCCGAACAGTCGCAGCGACAGGGAAATTGGTTTGGCGAACAGCTCCAGCATCTGGAAGATGAAGTTGATCGGTGCCAGGATGATGGTGCCGACGGTGCCGTGAGCGTGGAACGGTGCGGTGAACAGTTCTTTGGTCCAGCCGCCAGCGCCTTTTGCCTTGATCGAGAAGCCGATGATGCACAGCAGGACGCCGATCGACATGCCGAAGGTGTGGTTCACGTCGGCGGTAGGCACAACGCGCAGCTTGTGCACACCGAACCAGCTCAGCACTTTAGGCAGCAGGTCGACAGGCAGGAAGTCCATGGCGTTCATCAGCCAGACCCATACGAAGATGGTAATGGCCAGTGGAGCGATAACTTTGGATTTGGCGTGGAATGCGGAGTTGACGGTCTCGTTGACCATCTCCATGACCCACTCAACGAAGTTTTGCAGCTTGCCTGGCACGCCAGCGGTGGCGCGGCGGGAAGCCATGTAGAACATGCCCAGGAACACGAAGCCAAGGATCAGGGAGATCCAGAAGGTGTCCAGGTTGATGGAATTAGGGGAGACAACATCACCAGCGGAATTCAGGTGCGAAAGGTGGTGCTGGATGTACTCGGTGGCGTTAGCCGGGCCGGCGTGACCGCCCGTAGCGTGTTCAGTAGTCATAGGTCCGAATTTTTAATGATTAAATCTTGAGCAGCGACAGCCAGTAAGCCAGGGTTGCCACTACGAATCCCAGGATCAGCCATAACCAGGCGGCTGACTTAAACAGCACCAGTGCGCAAATAAACAGCACTGCCGTTACAAATACCTTCAGCATCTCGGCGCGGAAGTGCGTCCGAAATGCTTTCTTTGCATCATCGGTGCCGCGCGCTACCATCAGCGCGTAAATCAGGCTCCCGATCACTGCCATACCGCCGCCCACGGCTGCGGACCAGCCTTTTTCCACCCCGGCGAAAAGCGCCACGGTAGCGGAAAAGAGGACGGCGATGGTGAACTGCAGGGCAACTACTCGGAAAACTGGCCAGGCGATACTTCTTGAAGAATCACTCACTTGCCACCATTCCTTTAGACCCAAAGACACGGGATTATAGTTTGTTTACGTTGCCAAGGTCAAACGTGGTGCATCGCAAAAAGGCACTCAAACAACAAGAAATTCTGCCCAAAAAGCGTGCAAATGCAGATTACTCACAGGGTAATAGCGCGCCAGAATAGCGCAGCAGGCTGACAGGGAACTGTCAGCTCTGGTGCATGGCGCTCTTTCAAAACCGGTACGACAGTGTCTGACCCACAGGGTCAGACACTGGTTTACCGGTTTTAGCCGCGCAGACGGGCAATCACCCCATCCAGAATATCGAGATCCGCGAAATCGATAATCATCTGGCCACGCCCCTTGGCGCCCATTTTGAATACGACCGAGGTAGCCAGGGTATCGGACAGCTCCTCTTCCAGCCGCTTGATGTCGCCCGACTTTTCCTTCGCACGCGGCGCCGGTTTGGACTTAGCCTCTTCCATGTGGTTGTGGACAAGTTTCTCGGTTTCCCGCACCGATAGTCGTTTCGCTACAACAACATTCGCCAAAGCAATTTGTGATGCCGCATCGACAGCCAGCAAGGCACGCGCGTGGCCCATGTCGATATCACCTGCCATCAGCATGGTCTGCACTGGCTCCGCCAGGTTCAGCAGGCGCAGCAAGTTCGACACAGCCGAACGCGAGCGGCCGACTGCCTGGGCCGCCTGTTCATGGGTGAAGCTGAAATCGGTGATCAGGCGATGGATACCCTGCGCCTCTTCCAGCGGGTTCAGGTCTTCGCGCTGGATGTTCTCGATCAGGGCCATCGCGGCCGCGGTCGTGTCGTCCACGTCCTTCACCAGGACCGGCACAGTTTCTAATCCGGCAAGTTGTGCCGCACGGAAACGTCGCTCGCCCGCGATGATTTCATATTTGACATGGCCAGTCCCCTTGTCAATACCGACCGGTCGAACCAATAGTGGCTGGATGATGCCCTGGGTCTTGATCGACGAAGCGAGTTCCGCCAGGCCGCCCTCGTCCATCTGTGTACGCGGCTGGTATTTACCGGCTTGCAGGAATTGCACCGCCATTTCCGACGGCGTCGGATGGGAAGTTGGATTGGACGGATCTTCGTCGCCACCGAGCAGCGCGTCGAGGCCGCGGCCGAGGCCTTTCATTTTTTTAGTTGCCATCGTTGATTACATTTTCTTGATACGTTTAACCATCTCTGCGCCGAAGGCGATGTAGGCCTGCGCTCCTTTCGAGGTCGGGTCGAAGGTCACGCCCGGCATGCCGTAGGACGGCGCCTCGGCCAATCGCACATTGCGCGGAATGATGGTCTTGAATACTTTGTCGCCGAAGTGCTGCTCGAGCTGGGCCGAGACTTGCTGCGACAGCGTCATGCGCGGATCAAACATCACGCGCAGCAGGCCGATGATCTTCAGGTCCGGGTTCAGGTTGGCATGCACCTTCTTGATGGTGTTAACCAGGTCGGACAAACCTTCCAGCGCGTAGTACTCGCACTGCATAGGAATGATCACGCCATGCGCCGCGCACAAACCATTCAGAGTCAGCATCGACAGCGCAGGAGGGCAATCGATCAGCATGAAGTCATAGTCTTTGGCAGCCAGGCCCAGTGCGTCGCGCAGGCGGCGCTCGCGATTCTCGAGCTGCACCATCTCGACTTCGGCGCCGGCCAGTTCACGATTTGCAGGCAACACATCAAAGCCGCCCGCTTCCGAACGCACGCGTGCAGTCGCCACGTCGGCCGTGCCGAGCAAGACTTCATAAGTGGAAGCTTGGAGCGTCGCCTTGTTGATCCCCGCGCCCATTGTCGCGTTACCCTGAGGGTCGAGGTCAACAAGCAACACTCGTTGATTTAGTTTGGCCAGGCCGGCGGCCAGGTTCACAGTCGTGGTAGTCTTACCTACGCCGCCCTTTTGATTTGCTACACAGAAAATTTTGGCCATCGAGTTTTCTTATATGGTCTAAATCGTTTATTCGGTATAAACCGTTTATACTATTTATTTCGTATAAACGATTAAAATTATTTATACTGTTTAGCCAGTTACGCCCTGCCGATGAAAACCAGGTGACGCTGTGCATCCAGTCCTGGTACTTGCAAAGGCTGTAGCTCGTTCACTTTCCATGGGTCCGGCAGTCGCTCTCGCTCCTCTGCCGGCGCCGTGCCTTTCAGGGCTATGAATCGACCGCCCTCTGCCAGCAGGTGCCCGGACCAGTTCACAAAATCGCTGAGGTCCGCAAAGGCCCGCGAGGTGATGACGTCGTAGGGCGTCTTGACCTGCAGTTCCTGCACCTTCTTTGTGTACACCGTTACGTTGCCAAGTTCCAGCTCTGCTTTGACCTGATTCAGGAAGGCCGTCTTTTTGTGGACGATGTCGATCATCGACACTTTCATCTCCGGCCTGGCAATCGCCAGCACTACGCCCGGCAATCCGCCCCCTGCCCCGACATCCAGCACATTCTGCGCATCCGTGAATGCCGGCACTGCTGCCAGCGAATCCAGGACGTGCAGGGTCATCATTTCCATCGGGTCGCGGACGGCCGTCAGGTTGTACACCTTGTTCCACTTGTTCAGCAGGGCCAGGTAGTCCAGCAGTTTTTCCTGTTGTGCTTCGCTCAGGCCCAGGTCCAGCTTTTCGACGCCATTCTTCAACACGTGCGCCAACGCGGCGCGATCAAATACCGCCATCAAGCCGCCTCGTCTTTCAGTGTGACAAAGCCGCCGTAACCGGCTTTCTTCAGGTGCACCAGCAGCAGCGAAATCGCCGCCGGAGTCACGCCCGAAATACGCGAAGCCTGGCCCAGGGTTTCCGGACGATGCTTCTGCAGTTTTTGCCGCACTTCCATCGACAACGCCGTGATCTCGGCGTAGTTGAAGCCTTCCGGCAACTTCAGGTTTTCGTAGTGCTCGTGACGCTCGACTTCACGCAACTGGCGATCGATATAGCCCGAGTACTTCAGGGTAATCTCGATCTGCTCCATCACTGCCTCATCGGTGACGCCGGGACCTGCCAGCGGCTGGCCTTCATTGCCGGTCATGGTCATCAGCTTTTCATAGCCGACACCCGGACGGCGCAGCAGGTCTGCCAGCGAGTATTCGCGTTCGATGGCCTGGCCAATCACGCGTTCCGACTCGGCTGCCGCCAGAATGCGTGGGTTGACCCAGGTCAATTTCAGGCGCTCCAGTTCCTGCGCCACGGCCTCGCGTTTGCGATCGAATGCTTCCCATTGCGCGTCGCCAACCACGCCGAGCTTACGCCCGATTTCTGTCAGGCGCATGTCAGCGTTGTCTTCACGCAGGCTCAGGCGGTATTCAGCACGGCTGGTGAACATGCGGTATGGCTCTTGCACGCCCTGAGTCACCAGGTCATCGACCAGCACGCCGAGGTAGGCTTCCGAACGGGCTGGCGTCCAGGCTTCTTCGCCCTTGGTTTGCAATGCCGCATTGATACCTGCCAGCATGCCCTGCGCTGCCGCCTCCTCGTAACCGGTGGTGCCGTTGATCTGGCCGGCGAAGAACAGGCCATTGATGGCTTTGGTTTCCAGCGAAGCCTTCAAGCCACGCGGGTCGAAATAGTCATACTCGATGGCGTAGCCCGGACGCAGGATGTGCGCGTTTTCCAGGCCCTTCATCGAACGCACCAGCTCGATCTGCACATCGAATGGCAGGCTGGTCGAGATTCCGTTCGGGTAGAACTCGTGGGTCGTCAGGCCTTCCGGTTCCAGGAAGATCTGATGCGATTCCTTGGCCGAGAAGCGGTGAATCTTGTCTTCAATCGACGGGCAGTAACGCGGGCCAACGCCCTCGATCACGCCGGTGTACATCGGGCTACGGTCCAGGCCGCCACGAATAATATCGTGGGTTTTCTGGTTGGTATGGGTAACCCAGCACGGCAACTGTTGCGGGTGCATGGAGGCATTGCCCATCACTGAAAACACTGGCACTGGGTCCAGGTCGCCTGGCTGTTCGGTCATTTGCGAAAAGTCGATGCTGCGGCCATCGATGCGTGGCGGCGTACCGGTCTTCAGGCGGCCTTGTGGCAGCTTCAATTCTTTCAGGCGTGCCGACAGCGAAATCGCTGGCGGATCACCGGCACGGCCAGCCGAGAAATTCTGCAGGCCGACGTGGATCTTACCGTCCAGGAATGTGCCAGCGGTCAGCACGACAGCACGGCCCAGGAACTTCAAGCCGATCTGGGTGACGGCGCCAACGACGCGGTCGCCCTCCACCATCAGGTCGTCTACAGCCTGCTGGAACAGCCACAAGTTGGGCTGGTTTTCCAGACGGTGGCGAATAGCGGCCTTGTACAGGATACGGTCGGCCTGGGCGCGAGTCGCGCGCACGGCAGGGCCTTTGGAGGAATTCAGGATACGGAACTGGATGCCCGACTCATCGGTTGCGATGGCCATGGCGCCACCCATTGCGTCGACCTCTTTGACGAGGTGGCCTTTGCCAATGCCGCCAATGGATGGATTGCACGACATCTGACCCAGCGTCTCAATGTTGTGGGTCAACAGGAGAGTCTTCTGGCCCATGCGGGCGGAAGCGAGGGCCGCCTCGGTACCGGCGTGACCACCGCCGACAACGATAACGTCGAATTCAGTTGGAAATAACATGGTAAAAATGGGGGAAAGCTGGGGATCGAACTGAATTATAAAGTTTTTTCGACCGTGCGAATTTTTTGGGCAGGATTTTTTTGATCGAAATGTTTCACGTGAAACAAAAGAGGGCGCCGTTTGGCACCCTCTTCAACATTGTTTCACGTGAAACACTATCACTTAATCCATGCGTCATAGCCGGTTTTGACGATCAAAAGCACCACTACGACCAGGAACAGGCGGCGCACAAACTCACTCCCATGCTTCAGCGCCAGTTTGGTACCCAGCACAGAGCCAACCACCTGGCACACCGCCATCATCAAGCCGAGCTGCCAGATGATGTGGCCAGTGAATCCGAACAACAGGATTGCCGCCACATTACACGCCACGTTCACCACCTTGGCAGCCGCCGAGGCGCCGAGAAAGTCGAAGCCAAAGCTGCGAACGAACAGGAAGACCAGGAAGCTCCCGGTGCCAGGGCCAAAGAAGCCGTCATAGAAACCAATCCCCGCACCGACCAACACCGCCAGCACCCTCTCCTTGGTACCGGTGTGCAGCGGAGCGTGAACACTGCCCAGGTCCTTGCGATAGAAGGTATAAACGGCCACCGCCAACAGCACAAATGGCAGCAGTCCTCGCAAGAAGTCAGGCGGAATCCTGGTGACGGTATAGGCTCCGAGGAAGGCAAACAGGAAAGCCGCGATCGCCGCCGGTGCCACGGTCGTCCAGGCGATTTGCGTGCGTCGCGCATAGTTCACTGCCGCAGCGCTGGTCCCGAATACGCTGGCAACCTTATTGGTTCCCAATAGCGTCGCTGGCGGAGTACCGCTCATCGCCGAGAAGAGAGCGGGAATCTGGATCAGTCCGCCGCCTCCAACTACCGCATCCACAAAACCTGCCGCGAACGCAGCCCCAGCCAACAAACCATACTCGACCATCACCCCGCCCCAACTGATTCAGAAACGTAATATTGTAAGCCGGAACTCAACAGGGCGCCCGAGGCTGGTGTAAGCTCCCCTGATGAACCAGATCACCTCTTTCAGCTTCGCGACCGTTCCCGTAATCCTGTCTGCCCCCGGCGCGACAAGGGACTTGGGCAAGGAACTTCGCGCACGGTTCCCAAACCTCCGCCGCGTGCTGCTCGTTACCGACCAAGGGTTCCTGCGCACCGGACTGGCCGAAGCACCGATCGCCAACTTGCGCTCGGCAATGTTTCACGTGGAACAATTTGCGGACGTGGTAGCTGATCCGCCCGAACACGTGATCGAACAGGCACTCGCACTCGCCCGCCAGAACGAGACCGAACTCGTCATTGGTCTCGGCGGAGGGAGCTCAATGGATGTTGCCAAGCTGGTCGCCGTGCTCGCCGACAGCCCGCAATCACTCGCAGAAATCTACGGCATTGGCAATGTCCGCGGAACGCGCCTACCCCTGGTCCAAATCCCGACGACCGCCGGCACCGGTTCCGAAGTCACCAACATCTCCATCGTGACCACCGGCGCCACCAGCAAGATGGGCATCGTCGCTCCTCAACTCTTCGCCGATATGGCGATACTCGATGCCGAGCTCACCATTGGCTTGCCCTCTGCAGTAACCGCAGCAACTGGTATCGACGCAATGGTTCACGCCATTGAAGCCTACACCAGCAAACACAAGAAGAATCCCCTCTCCGACGGCCTGGCCCGCCAAGCCTTGAGCCTGCTATCACGCCACCTGATCCGCGCCTGTGAGAACGGACACGACCTGGCTGCACGTCAGGCCATGCTGCTCGGCGCGATGCTGGCTGGTCAAGCCTTCGCCAACGCGCCCGTCGCGGCAGTCCACGCCCTAGCCTATCCGATCGGCGGCGTCTTCCATGTCCCGCATGGGCTATCGAACTCGCTGGTGTTGCCCCACGTGCTGCGCTTCAACGCAGAGGCATGCGCCGAGCAATATGCCGAGCTGGCGACAATTATCGTTCCCCACACCGAAGGCAGCCCCGCAGCGCGCGCCGAAGCACTCGCTGTTGCAATGCAACAATTCGCCATCATCACGGGGCTGCCTCGCACGCTGCAGCAAGTCGGCATCACCGCCAGCGACCTCGACCTGCTGGCCGATGAGGCCATGAAGCAAACCCGCCTGCTCGGCAACAATCCACGACCGGTCACACGCGACGACGCCCACGCACTATACAAATTGGCGCTCTGAAATAACACGGCCCTCAACGATATAATCCGCGTTCCTTAACGCGCGGATACTTCACATGGCCAGTCGGTCGTTCCTTCTACTTCTGATTTCGCTAATGGCCGGAACCGCCGCCGCAGGCGATGGAATTGACGGGCGCTTCGGCCGCACTGAAGTTCGTTATGTCGCCACCAAGCCGGCGGTTTTCACAACGGACAAAGAGCATTCGCCATCGACGACGCCGATGACGCAGCAATCCTCCGGCTTATTCCAGAAGCCACGAAGGACTTCGTCCTCGTCCGCTCCTGGCAGCCGGCCCACGAATGTCCAGCCGCTTTTCGCTTACTCAGCATTCAATCCAAGGCGCCGCTCCAGGTCTCTCCCCCTTTCGGCGCCTGCACCGAAATCGCAGGAATCAGCTTCGCTGGCCAGTATCCTGTCGTCCATTTGCGCCAACCCGGCGGGGGGAAAATTGAGCAGATCACGTGGAGGGATGGGAAGATCTACGAGCTGGCAGCGGTAAGCCAAGCGTGTTTCGCGAAGCACGAACAAGCGAACGAAAAGAGCAGCCGGCTGCTTGCAGCCCTTATCGCGGCAGGCGACGGGAGACTGCAATTCCATTCTGCACCGGACGAGCGCTGCGAAATCGCCGGCACCTTCGTGGTGCCGGGCGACCGGCTCGAGGCATCCCGCATTCACGGCCGTTATACGCTGGTCTTCTACCAGCATCCGAAAGCTGCGAGAGTCGCCGCCGGCTGGGTCGATAGCTCCCGCCTCAAACCCGCCAACTAGGCCTTGCGCTTCTTCGCTTGCAGGTAAAGGATCTCCCCAACGATCCCTTTGCGGAATAACAGGACGCAGGCAACGAAGATAAAGCCGACCACCAGGCTGACCGCTTCGCCAAGTGTGGAGAACCACTCGATACCGGTGGCTCCGGCAATCATGGTGCCGAAGTCGCCGAGCTTGTTCTCCAAAGCGATGATCAGAATCGCGCCGATGATCGGCCCAACCAGCGTGCCCATGCCGCCGACAAGGGTCATCAAAATCACCAGGCCGGACATCGCCCAGTGCACATCGGTCAGCGTTTCAAAGCCCAACACAATCGACTTGGTCGCACCAGCCAGCGCGGCCAGCGAGCCGGAAAGCACGAACGCCGCGAGCTTGTACTTGTCCACGTCATAGCCCAGTGAGATCGCTCGCGGCTCGTTCTCCTTGATCGCCTTCAGCACCTGTCCGAAGGGCGAATGCACGGTGCGCATGATCAGGGCAAAGCCCGCGATGAAAATCCCCAGGACCACGTAATACATCGTCAGGTCGCTGCCCAGGTCCAGCACCCCGAGCAGCTTGCCGCGCGGAATACCCTGCAAGCCGTCTTCGCCGCCAGTGAAATCGGTAAAGCGCAGCGCCGCGAAATACACCATCTGCGCCAACGCCAGCGTAATCATCGAGAAGTAAATCCCCTGGCGCCGAATCGCCAGGCCGCCCATAACCAACCCGATCACCGCACCGGCCACCACGCCAACCAGCAAGCTCAGTTCAAACGACAGCCCCCAATTCTTCAGAGCGTTGCCCGCAAAGTAGCCCGCCGCCCCGAAGAAGGCTGCATGGCCAAACGACAGCAACCCCGTAAAGCCGATCAGCAGGTTGAACGCGCAGGCAAACAATGCGAAGCACAAGAGCTTCATCAGCAGCACGGGATAGCCGACAAACGGCGCCCCCAGCGCCAGCACGAATGCGATGGAATAGCCCAGCTTCTTGTTCATTTAACGTTCCTTGCCAACCAGGCCAGCGGGGCGCAGCAATAAAATGATGACCATCACCAAAAATACGACCGTGTTGGCGAATTCGGGATAAAACACTTTCGTCAGCCCCTCGATCACGCCGAGCGCCAGGCCGGTCACGATCGAACCCAGGATCGACCCCATGCCCCCGATCACCACAACGGCGAATACGACGATAATCAGGTTCGACCCCATCAAGGGTGTCACCTGTTGGATTGGAGCCGCCAGGACGCCTGCAAAGCCCGCCAAAGCGACGCCGAAGCCGTAGGTCAGGGTCACCATCAAGGGAACGTTGATCCCGAACGCTTCCACCAACTTTGGGTTCTCGGTGCCGGCGCGCAGGTAAGCGCCCAGTTTCGTCTTCTCGATCACGAACCAGGTCACCAGGCAAACCACCAGGGAGGCCAACACGACCCAGGCGCGGTAATTCGGCATCACCATGAATCCAAGGTCGGTCGCCCCCTGCAAGGCCTCGGGCGTTTCAAACGGCTGCCCTGAAACCCCGTAAAACGAGCGGAATCCGCCTTCGATCAGCAGGGTCAGCCCGAACGTCAACAACAGCCCATAGAGATGATCAAGCTTGTACAGGCGACGCAGCATCGTCCTTTCGATCACCACACCCAAGACACCCACGATCAACGGCGCCAGCAACAGCACGCTCCAATAGCTCATGCCGAAGTAGGTCATGCCGATCCACGCGAGGAAGGCGCCCATCATGTACATGGCGCCGTGCGCGAAATTGATCACATTCAGCAGACCGAAAATCACGGCAAGGCCGAGGGACAGCATGGCGTAAAAAGAGCCGTTGACGAGCCCCAGCAAAAGCTGGGACATCATCATCGGAAGCGGGCGGCCGAAGATTTCCATCTAGCTTACTTCCACAGGGCACACTTGGATTCAGCCTTCGACATATAGGCCTGGTCGCCAGGAATCGTCGCAGCGACCTTGTAATAATCCCAAGGATACTTGGACTCCGACTGCTTCTTCACTTCCATCAGGTACATATCGTGCACCATGCGGCCGTCCGGCCGGATCACGCCATGGGTGGTGAAGACATCCTTGATGGTGGTCGATTTCAGTTTCGCCATCACCTTGTCCGAATCGTCCGTGCCCACGGCCTTCACCGCAGCCAGGTATTGCGATGCGGCAGAATAATCGCCCGCCTGCAGCATCGACGGTTCCTTCTTCATCTTCGCGAAGTAGCGTTTTGACCAGGCGCGCGTGGTGTCGTTCATGTCCCAATACCAGCCGTCAGTCAGGTACATGCCGGCGGTGGCATTCAGGCCAAGCGAGTGGATGTCGTTGATGAACACCAGCAGGCCTGCCATCTTCATCTTCTTCGACACGCCGAATTCATTGGCTGCCTTCACCGAATTGATAAAGTCGCCGCCGGCATTCGCCAGGCCAAGCACCTGCGCTCCCGAGGATGAAGCCTGCATCAGGAAGGACGAAAAATCGGTCCCAGGGAAGGGATGGCGCACATTGCCCATCACCTTGCCGCCCGACTTGTTGACCACCTCGCTCGTGTCCTTCTCCAGCGAGTGGCCGAAGGCGTAATCGGCGGTCAGGAAGTACCAGTTCTTGCCGCCCTGCTTGACCATGGTGCTGCCGGTACCACGCGCCAGCGCCACCGTGTCGTAGGCGTAGTGCACGGTGTAGGGCGTGCATTCTTCATTGGTCAGGCGCGAGGAGCCGGCACCAACCACCATGAAGACCTTCTTCTTGTCTGCGGCCACTTTTGCCATTGCCAGGTTGGCGCCGGAATTTGTGCCGCCAACCAGCATGTCCACGCCCTGCTGGTCGAACCACTCGCGCGCCTTGGAGGCGGCGATATCGGCCTTGTTCTGGTGGTCGGCAAAAACAAATTCGATCTTCTTGCCGTTGATCGCACCTCCGGCATCGGCAATCGCCATCTTGATCGCTTCGGCGCCGCCCTGCCCGTCGATGTCTGAGTAGACGCCTGACATATCGGTAATGAAACCGATCTTGATGGTGTCGCCGGAAATCTGGGCGTGCGCGCTACCAAAGGCGCAAAGGGCTGCTGCAAAGGCAATGGCGTTGCGTTTCATAGTGTCTCCGTTTTCAGTTTTGATATTCAAACGCCCAGCAGCTCGGTCAATACCGGCATGCGGGCGTCCAATTCCGATGACGCAAAACTCTCAACAATCCGACCGTGTTCCATGACATAAAACCGATCCGCCAGCGGTGCCGCGAACCGGAAATTCTGTTCGACCATCACAATCGTGTAACCCTTGGCCTTCAGCGTGCGGATCATGCGCGCCAGCCCTTGCACGATAACGGGCGCCAGCCCTTCCGAGATTTCATCCAGCAGCAGCAGGCGCGCACCGGTGCGCAGGATGCGCGCCACCGCCAACATCTGCTGCTCGCCGCCGGACAAGCGCGTGCCCTGGCTCGTTCGGCGCTCCTTCAGGTTCGGGAACATCTCGTAGATTTCTTCGACCGGCATGCCCTGCCCGGTCTTCAACGCCGGCGGAAGCAGCAAGTTTTCCTCGGTGGTAAGCGAAGAAAAAATGCCACGCTCTTCAGGACAATAGCCGACTCCCAAGTGGGCAATCTTGTGCGTCGACAAACCGATCGCTTCCTGGCCATTGATGCGGATCGAACCCTTGCGCGTTCCGGTCAAGCCCATGATGGCCCGCAGCGTCGTGGTGCGGCCGGCGCCGTTACGGCCAAGCAGCGTCACCACTTCGCCGTGGTTCACGTTCAGGTTCACGTCATGCAGGATGTGCGACTCGCCATACCAGGCCTGGAGCTGGCTGATCTCCAGCGCGGCCGTCATGCTTCGGTTCCCATATAGGCTTCCATCACTTGCGGGTTCTTCGACACTTCTTCATACGGTCCTTCCGCCAGCACCGCCCCGCGCTGCAGTACGGAGATGCGGTCGCAGATGCCTGAGACCACGCTCATATTGTGTTCAACCATCAGGATCGTGCGCCCGGTGGAAACCTTCTTGATCAACTCGGTAACGCGGTGCACGTCCTCGTGGCCCATGCCCTGGGTTGGTTCGTCGAGCAGCATCAGTTCGGGCTCCATGGCCAGCGTCGTGGCGATCTCCAAGGCGCGCTTGCGGCCATAAGGCATGTCGACCGTCAGCGTATCGGCGAACGAAGCCAGGTCGACCTCGGCCAGCAATTCCATCGCGCGGCCATTCAAGCGCTCCAGCGTGCGTTCGCTGCGCCAGAAATGGAAGGTCGTACCCAGCTTGCGCTGCAAGCCGATGCGCACATTCTCGAGCACGGTCAGGTGAGGGAAAACTGCGGAAATCTGGAAGGAACGAATCACGCCCATGCGCGCAATCTGCGCCGGCTTGTGCGAGGTGATGTCCTTGCCGTTAAAGAGAATCTGGCCCGAGGTGGGCACCAGGAACTTGGTCAGCAGGTTGAAGCATGTCGTCTTGCCGGCGCCGTTCGGACCGATCAAGGCGTGGATATGCCCTCGCTGGACTTGCAGGTCCACGTTGGCGACAGCGGTGAATCCCTTGAACTCCTTGGTCAAACTCTTTGTTTCCAAGATGAAGTCGGACATTGCGTCTCCCCGGTTTTGCTAGATCATACACAAAAGCGCTGCCTTTTCCGCAATCATGATTACCGGGGAATTCGTGTTACCGGAAGTAATGGTGGGCATCACCGAGGCGTCGGCGATGCGCAAGCCGCGCACGCCGAGAACCCGCAATTCGCTGTCAACCACGGCCGAAACGTCGTCAGCGCGACCCATTTTGCAGGTGCCGACCGGGTGGAAAATCGTGGTCCCGATGGACCCCGCAGCCTCGGCCAACTCCTCGTCGGTGCGAAAATGCACACCGGGTTTGCATTCTTCCGGCCTGTATTTCGCCAGCGCAGGCGCGGAAACGATCTTGCGCGTCAGGTTCAGCGCAGCCGCGGCCACGCGCCGGTCTTCGTCAGTACTCAAGTACATCGGCGTAATTTTCGGCGGCGCGTATGAGTCGGCCGAAGCGATGCGCACATGGCCGCGCGAGGTTGGGCGCAGGTTGCAAACGCTCGCGGTGAAAGCAGGGAAGTCGTGCAGCGGTTCGCCAAAGCGCTCCAGCGAGAGCGGCTGCACGTGATACTCCAGGTTAGGCGTGGCTTGCTCAGGACCCGACCGTGCAAAAGCGCCCATCTGTGAAGGCGCCATCGACATCGGCCCGCTCTGGAACAGCGCATATTCAAGCCCAATGCGTGCCTTGCCCAACCAGCTTGAAGCCAGGGTGTTCAATGTCCGCGCGCCCTGGACTTTGAATACCATGCGCAGCTGCAGGTGATCCTGCAGGTTGGCTCCGACGCCGGGCAAATCATGCACCGGCTGCACGCCTGCCTGCGCCAGCATGTCTGCAGGGCCGATGCCGGACAGCTGAAGAATCTGCGGCGTACCGATCGCTCCAGCCGCCAGCAGGGTTTCACGCGCCTCCGCGTTCCAGCGAGTACCACCGCCGGTGAATATGACGCCTTTGCAGACACCCTCCTCCAGCACCAGTTTTTCAACGTGGCAGCCCGTCATCAACGTCAGGTTGGGGCGCCCGGTCGCGGCTCGCAAAAAAGCTTTCGCAGTATTCCAGCGGATCCCGCGCTTCTGGTTCACCTCGAAATATGAACAGCCGAAATTGTCACCGCGGTTGAAATCGTCTACCTTCGGGATGCCTGTCTGTTCCGCAGCATCGCGGAACGCGTCAAGAATGTCCCAACGCAAGCGCTGCTTTTCAACACGCCATTCGCCGCCGGCGCCGTGGAAATCCGAAACGCCGCCGTGATGGTCTTCGCTCTTGCGGAATAGAGGCAAGACTTCCGACCAGCGCCAGCGTGGATCGCCGCATAGCTCGGCCCACTGGTCGTAATCGTTAGCCTGGCCGCGCATATAGATCATGCCGTTGATCGAAGAACTCCCGCCAAGAACCTTTCCGCGCGGGTAAATCAAGCTGCGGCCGCCCAGGCCCACATCCGGTTCGGTGCGAAACAGCCAGTCCGTACGCGGATTATTGATGCAGTGAAGGTAACCGACCGGGATGTGAATCCAGACGTAATCGTCCTTTCCTCCCGCTTCGATTAATAGCACCTGGTTTTTTGGATTTTGCGTGAGGCGATTCGCGAGAACACAGCCCGCCGTCCCTCCGCCCACGATGATGTAGTCAAACTGGCCCGCAGATTCCAAGCTTTCTCCTGGTCCGAAGCTGTGGATAACGCTATGAATATCCACAGGCATCGTTTGTGAGTAAACAAGACTTCCCGAAAACCGCCCAAAATTGTCCAAAAACAGTCCGCAACTCACGCAAGGTTTACGCGCCTGCTTATACAGCCCGTAAACCCCTGATTTTTCTCCGCAAGGTGCACTTATCCACAGAAAGTCGGGGTTGTTAACAACCATTACTACTTTGTATACACACTAATCTAACGTAAACAAAACTCTCCACCTATACTGAACAAGCAAGTTGTTCCATGCAATTCGCCTGGAGGGGCTCTTGTCGACCACCGAAGCCTATCGACGCTTTCGCAGGCGATTGCTCGTCACCATGACGATGCTCGCCCTGCTCGCCACGGCAGTCGTCGCCTGGCAACTCGCATCTTCTGCAAGCGATCGCGAACAAGCTATTCGTAAGCAAACCCAGCACTACGCACGAGCTATCGAAGCGCACGTACTCAGCACAATCCAGCTATCCGACATTGCCCTGCTAGGCTTTTCGAATGCAATCAAGGTCGCCCCGTATACGCCACAGACAATCGATAGCTTGCTCTCCTCGCGCGGTGCATTCTTCGGAAGCAATTTTTGGATCACTTTCCTGGATCCGAATGGCTATGCAGCAGCCAGCTCGCGCGATATCGCCGTCAAAGGCGTGAACTATGCTGATCGGGACTACTTCCAAGCCCAGCTCAAGCCAGGAAACGGGCTGTTTATTGGAGAACCAACCATAGGCAAAGTCTCAAAGTCGCGCCTGTTCTTCCTGAGCCGCAGGGTTGAAGACGCTGATGGCAAGTTCCTGGGAGTGATTGTCGCCCCGGTGGATGCCAGCAATCTTGCCGAGACTTTCGAAAACTCACGCCTGAGCGAAGACGTGACAATCACTCTGTTCCACACCAATGGACATATCGTGGCTCGCGCACCACTTTTTGACCAAACCTTTAACCGAGATATCCGAGACTCAAATGTCTATCGCGCCTTCGGCAGCAATCCAACTGGCACAATTAACACCGTCAGCCCTATCGACAAAAAATCCCGCATCGCCAGCTACCGCAAATTGCCGAACCTTCCCCTGGTGGTCACTGTCGGAAATTCCAATGTCGGCCTTGCTCTGATTTCACAACGCCAATTCCTGATTGCCGGCGTCGCACTATTCCTGATTTTCACGCTGATCCTGGCCGCCATCGTCTATGCCTTGCGATCCTTTGCTGCAGCCGAAGAACGCGAACGCCGCTACCGGATCCTCTACGCAACATCGACCGAAACCGAAAAAAAACTGGCTAGCAGCGAACAGCGCTTACGCCTGATAGCCGACAATCTGCCAATCGTGATCGCGTACATGGACCGCGACGAACATTACTCCTTCAAGAACCGGCGCTTTGCTGAAATTTACGGCAATGGTGAGGAACTGCAGCAAGTCTTGCCGCCAGAGTTGTACGCCGAAACCAAACCACATCTCGAACGCGCCTTTGCCGGCGAAACTGTCCATTTCGAACGCGGTATGCAGCGTAAAGACCAGGAGCGCTGCGACGCCATCACCTACGTGCCCGATCGTGACGAATACGGAAATGTCATTGGCCTCTTCGTCATGGCGGAGGACATCAGCGAGCGAAAGCGTCACGAAGAATCCAGCAAACTGGCCACCCTAATGTACGAAAATGCCTCCGAAGGCATGATGGTGACCGATGCCGAAGGCCGAATTCTTTCCGTAAATCCGGCGTTCTCCCAGATCAGCGGCTACGCCTCCGAAGAAGTCATTGGCCATCTTGCTTACGAACTGACTTCCAGCCACCAGAACATCAAGTTCTACAGCCGCATGCGGCAAACCATCACCCACACTGGCTACTGGGAAGGGGAAATCTGGCACCAGCACAAGAATGGCGACCATTATCTGGTTTCGCTGCGTTTCAACACTGTGTTCGATGACAACGGTAACCCGCTGCGACACGTCGCCCTGTTCACTGATATTACGAAGAAAAAGGCCACCGAGGAAGCGATCTGGAAACAGGCTAACTTCGATAACCTGACAGGACTACCCAACCGGCGTATGTTCAATGACCGCCTGCGCCAGGAGATCAAAAAAGCAGCGCGCGACCAACTGCCGATGGCGCTGATCTTCATCGACCTGGATGGATTCAAAGCCGTCAACGATACGCTTGGCCACGACTTTGGCGACATCCTGCTCAAACAAGTGGCGGAACGCCTGCACGAGTGCGTACGCAATACCGATACCGTAGCCCGCCTTGGAGGAGATGAATTCACAGTCATACTCAGCGAGCTCAAAGAGCCCGGCGATGTAGTCAGGATCGTGCAGGAAATCCTGCATAGCCTGTCCAGGCCCTTCCAGCTCAAGCACGAAATCGCCCATATTTCAGGCAGCGTAGGCATATCCCTGTTTCCGGACGACGGCGACGATGCTGAAGTGCTCATCAAAAATGCAGACCAGGCGATGTATCTCGCGAAACAGCAGGGCCGGAACCGCTTCAACTACTTCGCGCCCTTCATGCAGGAAGCCAGCCAGATGCGTATCGAACTGGCCAAGGAGTTGCATAGCGCTTTAAAAAACAAGGAATTACGGCTTCTGTTCCAGCCAATCCGCCACCTCGCCACAAACAAAATCGAAATGGCGGAAGCGCTCATTCGTTGGGAACATCCCCAGCGCGGTTTGCTTAAACCAGCCGAGTTCATCGGCGTTGCCGAAAATACCGGCATCATCGCGGCCATCGGAGAATGGGTCTTCCAGGAAGCAGCAGCCCTGGCAGCGAGCTTCGGCAATGACTTCAAGGTTTGCGTGAACAAATCAGCCTGGCAGTTCCGCCACGAAGCAGTAGGCGTCGAACATTGGTTGGAATTGCTGCGCGAGCAGGCACTTTCACCCCGCTCGATGGTGATTGAAATAACCGAAGGCTTGCTACTGGAAGCGAACCGCGAAGTCGTGCATCGCATGGAGTCGCTCAGGGACGCCCATCTCCAGATATCCCTGGACGATTTTGGCTATGGCTACTCGTCCCTCAACTTCCTGAAGCGTTTCAAGATCGATTTCCTCAAGCTGGACACCAGCTTCAGCGACAACCAACTCCTGTGCGAGGCAATTGTCGCCATGGCCCATAGACTCGACATCAAAGTCATCGCGGAAAAGGTCGAAAACGAGGCCCAACTGGAAATTTTGATCGCTGCAGGATGCGATTACGGCCAGGGATACCTGTTCGGAGTGCCAATTTCTGCTGAAAAACTACACCACCTGTTGATAAGTCAATGAATATCCACAGGATCGAATGTGTGTAAACACCGTTTTTGAGTTCACGCACAAAATTTGTTCAGAACTCGTCCGGTTTACATGCAGTTCTTGTCCAGCCAGTTCTACAATTCGTAAACTTCTGATTCTGTGGATGTTAACAGCTTTATCCACAGACAGGGTCGCGTTTACTATCTACTACTATCCTTTCGTATACAACTTTAAATAAATAGAGGAAAACTCGCGCATGCGTCTCGGGATCATCTCCGCCTTGGCAGAAGAACAACAAGGTCTACTGGAAGCCATGGAGAGCCCCTACAAGCTCATTCACGGTAAGCGTGAGTACACGGCCGGAAAACTCTGGAAAATCGATTCTGTGGCTGTTTTATCGCGAATTGGCAAGGTCGCTGCTGCTGTGACTGCTGCAACACTTGTGGAGAAGTTCAACGTTACCCACATCATCTTTACCGGCGTTGCCGGTTCTGCAGACCTGGGGGTTCAAGTTGGAGATGTTGTCGTCGCGGATTCCCTGGCACAACATGACTTTGATGCCAGCCCGCTGTTTCCACGCTTCGAAATACCGCTGACCGGGCTTTCACGCATGCCTACAGATCGCGAATTGAGCCTGAAACTCAGCCTGGCTACACGCGAATTCCTGCAAAACAACGCACTGGTGCACCGCGGCCTGATCGGTAGTGGAGATCAATTCATCAAGGACAGGGCCCATCTGGGAGCCTTGAAAGACGCACTGCCTGATCTATTGGCAGTCGAAATGGAAGGCGCAGCAGTTGCCCAGGTTTGCCACGAACTGGGAATACCGTTTGCCATCATGAGGACGATTTCCGACAACGCCAACGAAGAAGCGGCGACGGATTTCATGCACTTCGTGCAAACCGTCGCCGC
Source organism: Pseudoduganella sp. R-34 (assembly GCF_049904655.1). NCBI lineage: Bacteria > Pseudomonadati > Pseudomonadota > Betaproteobacteria > Burkholderiales > Oxalobacteraceae > Pseudoduganella > Pseudoduganella sp. R-34. The sequence goes on along the minus strand of NZ_CP184572.1, from coordinate 351,423 downwards.
TCGCTACGCCTATGGCGTCATCCAGAATTTCTGCAAATCGCTTACTTGATCGGCAGTTTGGTAGTGTTTTTCACTTCTTCCATCACCGCATAAGTGTGGGTCTCGCGCACCCCCTTCTGCAGCAAAGTTTTCCCAAGGAACTCGCGGTAAGCCGCCATGTCTTTCACACGCGCCTTGACCAGGTAGTCAAAACCGCCGGCAACCATATGGCATTCCAGGACTTCGGGAATGAGCTGGACACTGTGTTTGAAGGCATCAAACACCTCCGGCGTAGTACGATCCAGCACGACTTCAATGAACACCAGCAGCGAAACATCCAGTAGCTGCGGGTTCAGCTGCGCCGTATACCCCATGATGTAGCCGGCCTCGTGCAGCTTTCGCACCCGCTCAAGGCAAGCGGCAGGTGACAGGTTCACTCGCGCAGCCAGTTCCACATTGCTGATCCGGCCATCGTTCTGCAACTCGGCCAGAATCTTCTTACTGATCTTGTCCAGCATTACATCCCCACTATTAATTTTATTCGGTCAAATTCTCTCACCAAAAACTATCTATTGCTAGTAATAAGTATTACCAGAATTAATCCGAGCGATTCCGCCGTACAATCGAATCATTAGTTGCACTGCACAACACGCCCGCGCAAACAGGGTTTGCCGGGCGTGTTTTTGTGTCAACGCCCAGCTTTTTTACATACTAGCCAATAGAGACATTCATGCATCTGAACACCACTCCGTTCGCCGCACTTCAAGCAGAAATCCTGCGCGATCCCACTCCGCTGCGCAGCGCCATCACCGCTGCGTACCGCCGCGACGAACAAACTGCCGTGCAATGGCTTCTGTCGCAAATTAACGTCGGTTCCCCGGAAACTACGCAAGATGCACAGTCCCTGGCCAAGCGCCTGGTAACCGCTGTTCGTGAAAAACGCACCCGTTCCTCCGGTGTGGATGCGCTGATGCATCAATTCTCGCTCTCGTCCGAAGAAGGCATCGCCTTGATGTGCCTGGCCGAAGCACTGTTACGTATTCCTGACTCCGCCACCGCCGACCGCCTGATCGCGGACAAGATTTCCAAAGGCGACTGGCGCAAGCACCTGGGCGAATCGCCTTCCCTGTTCGTGAATGCAGCGACCTGGGGCTTGCTGATTACTGGCAAACTGGTCAGCTCCTCCAGCGAAGAAGGGCTCGGCTCGGCGATCACCAGCCTGATCGCCAAAGGTGGCGAACCGTTGATCCGCAAAGGCGTCGACCTGGCGATGCGCATGCTGGGCAACCAGTTCGTCACCGGCCAGACGATCGATGAAGCAATCAAGAACGGCAAGGACAACGAAGCGCGCGGCTATCGTTATTCTTACGACATGCTGGGCGAAGCAGCGCTGACCGAAGCCGATGCAGCCAATTACTACGCCGCTTACGAAAAGGCGATCCACTCCATCGGCAAGGCATCGAATGGCCGCGGCATCCGCAATGGTCCAGGCATTTCCGTCAAGCTGTCCGCACTGCACCCGCGCTACAGCCGCGCCCAGCGCGAACGCGTGATGACCGAACTGCTGCCGCGCCTCACCGCCCTGGTCAAACTGGCCAAGGGCTACAACATCGGCCTGAATATCGACGCCGAAGAGGCCGATCGCCTGGAGCTGTCCCTGGACCTGATGGAAGCAATGGCCTTCAATCCTGAACTGGAAGGCTTCGACGGCATCGGCTTCGTGGTGCAGGCCTACCAGAAGCGCTGCCCATTCGTGATCGACTACCTGGTCGACCTGGCAAAGCGCAGCGGCCGCAAATTCATGGTGCGCCTGGTGAAAGGCGCCTACTGGGATGCTGAGATCAAGCGCGCCCAGGTCGATGGCATGCCTGGCTACCCGGTCTATACGCGCAAGGTTTACACCGACGTATCGTACCTGGCTTGCGCACAGCGACTGCTGGCAGCAAGCGACGTGATCTACCCGCAATTCGCCACCCACAATGCCCAAACGCTGTCCACGATCTACACCTGGGCCAAGCGCGACGGCATCAACGGCTACGAATTCCAATGCCTGCACGGCATGGGCGAGACCCTGTACGACCAGGTGGTCGGCGCAGAAAACCTCGACAAGGCTTGCCGCATTTACGCACCGGTCGGCTCGCACGAAACCTTGCTCGCCTACCTGGTACGCCGCCTACTGGAAAACGGCGCCAACTCCTCGTTCGTGAACCAGATCGTCGACGAAAGCATTCCGGTTGACTCCCTGATCACCAATCCGATCGAAGCCGCACGCAAACTGAATGGCGTACCGCACAACGGCATCGCACTCCCGCTGGACATGTTCGGCGCAGAACGCAAGAACTCCGCCGGTATCGACCTGTCGAACGAGGACGTGCTGCGCGAAGTTTCGCTGGCGCTGGCACAACCGCGCAGCTGGACCGCCGGCCCGCTGCTCGCAGTTGACGCCATTGCTGGCCAGGTTGCGCAACCTGTCATCAACCCAGCCCGCAAGGACGACGTCGTAGGTTCGGTGACCGAAGCCACTGCAGATGACGTCAACAACGCCCTGAACGCAGCCAGCCAATTCGCCATGGATTGGCAAACCACCGAACCATCGCAACGCGCCGCCTGCCTGGATCGTGCCGCCGACCTGTTCGAAACCCACAAACTGGAGCTGATGGCGCTGGCCGTGCGCGAAGCCGGCAAATCGCTGCCGAACGCAATTGCCGAAGTGCGTGAAGCAGTCGACTTCCTGCGCTACTACGCAGTGCAAGTGCGCGGCAGCACCAACACGCTGGCGCTGGGCCCTGTGACCTGCATCAGCCCATGGAACTTCCCGCTGGCGATCTTCACGGGCCAGGCCGCCGCAGCACTGGCAGCGGGCAATGTGGTGCTGGCAAAACCAGCCGAACAAACGCCGCTGATCGCGCAACGCGCAGTAGAACTGCTGCACGAAGCCGGCGTACCGCGCGCAGCGCTGCAATTCCTGCCAGGCCGCGGCGAAGTGGTTGGCGCAGGCCTGTGCAACGACACCCGCGTAAAAGGCGTGATCTTCACCGGCTCCACCGAAGTGGCGCAGCTGATCAACCGTACCCTGGCCAAGCGCTCGGTTGCTGAAAATGTGGACATCCCGCTGATCGCAGAAACCGGCGGCCAGAATGCGATGATCGTCGACTCCTCCTCGCTGCCGGAACAAGTGGTCGGCGACGCGATTTCGTCAGCCTTCGACAGCGCTGGCCAGCGCTGCTCCGCGTTGCGCGTGCTGTTCCTGCAAGAAGACATCGCCGACAAGACAATCAAGATGCTGAAAGGCGCGATGAAAGAGCTGCGAATCGGCTCGCCAGACCGCCTGGTGACCGACATCGGCCCTGTGATCGACAAGGAAGCGCAACAAAACCTGCTATCGCACATCGAAAAAGTACGCGCCCACGCCAAGGCCAGCTTCTCCCTGGAAGTACCAGGCGCCGACGCCGGAACGTTCGTGCCGCCGACGGTGCTGGAGATCAGCTCCCTGTCCGAGCTGACCAAGGAAGTGTTTGGCCCGGTGATGCACGTGATCCGCTACAAGCGTTCCGAACTCCCGAAAGTGATCGAGCAAATCAACGGCAGCGGCTTTGGCCTGACCCTCGGCGTGCACTCGCGCATCGACGAAACGATCGACTACATCACCACCAGCGCACACGTAGGCAACATCTACGTCAACCGCAACATCGTCGGCGCCGTGGTGGGTGTGCAGCCATTCGGCGGCGAAGGCAAATCCGGCACCGGCCCGAAAGCCGGCGGCCCGCTGTACCTGAAGCGCCTGCAGCGCGGCGCTGTCACGCTAGAGCGCCACGAGCGCCAGGGGGTGCCTGCAATCGACTCGCTCGCCGCATGGGCCAAGGCACAAGGCAAGAGCCGCCTCGCAGCGCATATCGAAAGCTACGCACGCACCACGCCAGTGGGCAGCCTGACGGTCCTGCCAGGACCGACGGGTGAGCGCAATACGCTGGCCTACGTCCCACGCGGCAATATCGCCTGCTTCGCCTCGCACACCGACGTGCTGCTGAACCAGATTGCAGCCGCCCTGTCGACCGGCAATCGCGCCCTGATAGTAGATGGTTCGTTGCCGGCAGACCTGCCAGGAGACGTAAAAGCCGTGATCCAGACAGTAGCCGCCGCCGACATGTCAAAAGCCGACTTCCAGATCGCCCTGGTGGAATCCAGCCTCGGCGCCAAGTTGCGCCCAGAACTGGCCGCACGCGACGCAGCGATCGTATCGGTCATCGACACGACGGAAGAAGGCGACATCCCGCTGTGGCGCCTGATTGCCGAACGCGCCCTATGCGTCAACACCACCGCCGCCGGCGGCAACGCCAGCCTGATGACCCTCGACGCCTAACTACGGCTCACTTCGTGTCACACCTTGGGGTCACACCCCAAGTGTGACACGGGCTCAACTGTTTGATTTTCCTCAGCATGCACGGCATGTTCAGATGCTAGCGTTGCAGTTATGAGCCGCGCCCCCCGCATCGTATTTCCTGGAGCGATCTACCACGTAACTTCGCGTGGGAATCGTCGTGCTGCCATTTATCATGACCGGCGCGATCACCTGATTTGGCTCGACACATTGTCTGAAACCGTGGACAAGCACGAGCTTAAGGTATATGCCTTTTGCCTGATGCCGAACCACTATCATTTGTTGATAGAAACGGTTCAAGCCAATTTGTCGGCCGCTATGCTTCAGCTGAATTCCTCTTACTGCCAGCACTTCAACCATCGGCACGGATTAACCGGTCACGTTATCCAAGGCCGCTTCCACGCGGTCAACGTGGCAAGAAGTGAGCAAATGCTCGCAGTGGCCCGCTATATCAGTCTCAATCCCGTACGGGCAAAACTCGTACATGATGCCGCCGATTGGCCTTGGAGCAGTCATCGGTACTATCTCGCCCTTGACGATGCGCCCGGTTGGCTCGAAACCAGCTGGCTGCTCTCGCAATTTGGATCAGGGGACCGGAGCCAAAGAATCGCCGCCTACCAGGAGTTCGTCGCGAATGGGATCGATCTACCCGATCCACTGCGCTTTCATAAAGAACGTCCCAATCCGCAATCGGAAGATGCTCAATCCTTAATCACCTTCGCTTCGATTTACCCAGACCGCGACGAAGCCATGGCGCGTGCGTTTCAAACCGGCGCCTACACGCGCGGGCAAATCGCAAACCACTTCGAAGTATCAATACGGACAGTCGCGAGGGCAATCGACCGTTTTCTGCCAAACAGCCGATGAGGCCGTGTCACACTTGGGGTGTGACCCCATGGTGTGACACGAGCCCGGCTGTAGGCTTAGTAGGTGTCGTTTTTGGGATTGGTGCCGGGGGCGGTCTTCTGGGCGACCGAGTTCATGCTCTCGAGGTGGCTGCGCAGCCATTTGTGGGCTGGGCTGCGGGCGTCGCGTTCGTGCCAGAGCATGTCCAGGTGTACGGCTGGGAGCTGGAATGGCAGCTCTTTGTAGATCAGCGCATCTGTCATGCCAGTGGAGGCGATCAGGTGCTTCGGCAACACGGTGATCAGGTCGCTATTGGCCACCACGCGGCCAGCGGTGAAGAACTGGTTCACCGTCAGCAGGATGCGGCGTTCGCGCTGAATCTGCGCCAGCGCTTCGTCGACCAGGCCATGCGCACGGCCGGAAAAGCTGACCAGCAGGTGGTTGGCCCCGCAGTAGTTATCCAGCGTCAGGTCTTGCTTGGCCAGCGGGTGCCCGCGCCGCATCACGGCCACGTAAATCCCGGAATACAGGCGTTCATGGCGAATCGGTGAGCTCGGTTCGCTCATCAACTGCGCTGCGACGCCAGGGAAGAAGCCGACCGCCAGGTCGATATCCCCGCGCAGCAGCATCGGCCGCGGCTCCCGCGTTGTCAAAGGGACCATGCGGATGTTCACGCCTGGCGCTTCGCGTTCAATCGAGCGCATCAGGGAAGGCAGCCAGAACGCGGCCGTTGCATCGGCCATCGCCATGCGGAACGTGGCATGGGTCTTGGACACGTCAAACGTGCCCGGCGTCACCGCAGCTTCCAGCGAGGCCAGTGCGCTGCGGACTTGGGGCCACAGCGCTTCCGCCCTGGGCGTCGGCTTTACGCCATAGGCCGTGCGGATCAGTAAGTCGTCGCCCAGGCTTTCGCGCAGGCGCTTGATGGCATTCGACACCGCCGGCTGCGTCATGGCCAGGTGGCCGGCAGCGCGCGTCAGGTTCTGCTCAGTCATTACCGCGTCGAAAACGCGCAGCAGATTCAGGTCCAGGGTCAGAAAGCTCATCGGTCATTCACACCAATAATGATTGTTATGGAGAAACGGAATTGGCGTTATATGTTGCGGCGCACTATAGTACCAATAGATTCTAAAGGTATAGAAACGGCCATGTCTACTTACATTAACATCATCGAATTTGCACAGTACCTACCGCTGGTGATCCTGGCGCTGGCGCTGGCATTCGTGTTCAAGCCGCTGCTGCGTGGTATCGCCCGCGCTGCCGTGCTTGTCGTTAAGCCAAAGTTGAGCAAAGAGGAACGCTTGCAACGTCGCCTGATGCGCGACACCATGATGTTCAAGCGTATGCTGAATTCGATGGAAGGCTCGCCTAGCCACGTCGCAGAACTGCGAGCAATGGCCTGCCGCGCGTAAGCCTTCCGCAGCGCAGCAATCAGTTCGTTTCCGGTGTTGGGGCTGTTTTTTCCGCGCCCGACAGCAGTTTCGGTTTCAGCGAAGAATCAACCGGCTTGTTGCCGATCCAGATGCGCATGATGGCGTTGAAGAACGCCTGGTCCGGCAGCGTTTCCCCGACCTTCTTCCCGTTCAGGAACGGCTGGGAGCCGGTCGAAGGGTTCCAGTCCACGATCAGCTCGTCGCCCTTCTTCAGTCCAGGGAACTGGGCAAAAATCTCCCCGAAAGCCTTGGTCTGAGGCAGCAGCTTGGTGCGTTCTTCCGGGCTGACGTTGTCGTTCAGGCCCTTCATGAAGGCCATGCCGAAGTCGTCCGAGCTCAGGTCACGCATGGCGACGATGCGAATGCGGCGCGGCCCGCCAACGCTCAGCACGTCCTGCACGGTGGTTTTCTTTTCTTGCAGGTAAAAGCCTACCGCGTAGACCTTGAACACCAGCTTGGTGCGCACGCCGGCGCCGTTCAGCTTGAGGTCATGGCCGGCTACGCTGACCGTTTCGGGGAATTTGACACCCGCTACTTCGGCGGCAAATGCGGGCAGGCTGCTGGCGGCCAGGAAAGCGGCGGCGGCAGCAGTTTGTAAAAGTTTACGGCGAGTAATACTCATTTTGTCTCCGTTTGTATCAAGTAGCAATATACCGCAGAGCTACCCTTTTTGGGAGGCATCAGGTCTTATCTGCCTGCAATTTCTCGAATTTTGCCAACAGTTGCTCCTTGCTTTCCCGCCAATCTGGATTAAATGGAATGCAAGAGACCGGGCAGACCTGCTGGCACTGCGGTTCATCGAAGTGACCGACGCATTCGGTGCACTTGTTGGGATCAATTTCGTAGATCTCCGGACCCATGTAGATCGCGTCGTTCGGGCACTCGGGCTCGCACACGTCGCAATTGATGCAGTCGTCGGTAATCATTAAAGCCATGGCATTACTCTCTTATTCGCCCTTGCGCGCTGCGATCTTTTTACGCAGCCAGCGGTCGACGGACGGGAAAACAAACTTGGATACGTCGCCGCCAAGCTCTGCGATCTCGCGCACGATGGTGCCCGAGATGAACTGGTACTGGTCGGATGGGGTCAGGAACAGCGTTTCCACATCCGGCAGCATGTAGCGGTTCATGCCCGCCATCTGGAATTCAAACTCGAAGTCGGACACGGCGCGCAGGCCGCGCACAATCACGCGTGCATCGTGCTCGCGCACGAAGTCTTTCAACAGGCCGGAAAAGCTCTCGACTTTGACGTTTGGATAATGGCCCAGCACTTCGTTGGCAATTTCCAGCCGTTCTTCAAGCGTGAAGAACGGATGCTTGTTCTGGCTATCGGCCACGCCGACGATCAGTGTGTCGAACAGGCCCGATGCGCGGCGCACCAGGTCTTCGTGACCCCGGGTCAGCGGGTCGAAAGTACCCGGATAAACTGCTACAACCATTGCAACTCCATGCGTTTGGCTTAGGACAAAGAAGAATTATGCCTCATTTTCAGGCAATGCCTGAAGCAGGTGGTAGTACACCATGCCCGCCTTGTCGGCACGCACCACTTCCCAGCCGTCGAAGGCCAGCGGTGCTTCCGCCTCGGCATAAACCAGGCCGCCGTCCTTGAGCAGCGCGCGGCACAGCGGCAGCGCGCGCTCCAGCAGGCCTTGCTGGTAAGGCGGGTCGAGGAAAATCAGGTCGAATCTGGCGCCGCGGCCGGCCAGCGATTGCGCCGTCGCCAAGGCGTCGCCGCGCTGAATGGCGATATTGGTGGCTTTCAGCTTTTCGCGGTTGGCTTCCAGCTGGCGCACGACGGCGCTGTTGGCGTCAACCATGGTGACCTTGGCCGCGCCGCGGCTGGCGGCCTCGAAACCGAGGGCGCCGCTGCCGGCAAACAGGTCCAGCACCTGGGTGTCGCTCCAGGCGGCATCGTGCAGGTGGTTGATCCAGTTGAAGACGGTTTCGCGCACGCGGTCTGGCGTTGGGCGGAGGCCTAGTGCTTCCAGCACCGGCAATGGCGTGCGCTTCCAGTCGCCGCCAATGATGCGGACCTGGTTGGGGACTTTCTTTTTTTGCATGGCCGGCATTATCTCATGCCGTCTGGGCGCCAAGGCTTAATGCACTTGCGCCGCAAGGGTATTCAGGTCCTTGATCCAGCCTTCCATGCGCTTTTGCGCGTGGGCTTTCTGCTCTGGCGTAGTGATGCGCACGACGGTGTGGACAAGTTCCACGGTCGACTGGGTATAGTTCTCGAAGAAGGCTTTGCGTTCAGATGCGTCCAAGCGGTCAAAGCCCGAGCGGATCAATTCTTCGACCCACTGCGTGGCCACTTGCTTGCTCGGCCGCTCGGTCATGATCTTGCGCGCCAGGTTCATGATCTTCTGCTGGCGCCGGATACGCTCGTCGAGCCACAGCGCATTATCCAGCGGCCGCGCGTCGGAGGTCTTGCGGATGATGGCTTCCTGCTCATCGCTGAAACCACCGAACCATAGTTCGAACTGTTCCATCGACTTCTTGAAGCGGAACTTGTTCTGGTCCTGGGCATCGCCCTTCATGTTCTCCTTGTGGAATTTGACATTGTTCTTGGTGAACTTCTTCTCCATGCCGGCGAGTTGCTCGGGCTTGAGCGACAGCGCCAGCTCCGCGATATCGGGGGCAGAGCGCAGCAGCAGCGCCTCGGTACGGTCGCGGATATCCACATAGTCGGCCATCAGGTCGGCCTGCGTCGGGTTGCCGCGCAACTGGCGTTGGGCCTTTTGCAGGAACTGAACATAGTCCTGAAGCTGGGTCTTGCGGTGCCAGCGGAAAAATTCGTCGATATCCTGCTTGACCTCCGCCTTCTGTTCGCTGTCGAAATCGACGTAGGCGTCGAGCCACCAGTACAGCAAGGTATCGCCGTTGTTATAAGCCAGCCGCAGGGAGCTGCATGCTGCGAGCAGAAGGGCAAAAGCCAGCACGATGCACGTGTTAAACTTTTTCATCTTTTAACTCACACAAGAAAACTACGGTCTATGAACGTCGTCATTCTCGCCGCCGGCATGGGTAAGCGCATGCAGTCGGCGCTGCCAAAAGTTTTGCATCCCGTAGCCGGCAAGCCTCTGTTGTCCCACGTCATCGACACCGCGCGCAGCCTGTCTCCGGCTAAATTGTGCGTCATTTACGGGCACGGCGGCGCAGCGGTGCTGGCTTCGCTGGACAAGCACAAGGCCGTTCCCGGCACCGAAATCTCGGCCGCCCTGCAGGAACCGCAACTCGGCACCGGCCACGCTGTCCAGCAAGGCCTGGAGCACCTCGACGACGACCAGCCAACCCTGGTGCTGTATGGCGACGTGCCGCTGACTTCCGCCGCTTCCCTGAAACGCCTGGCCGAAGCCGCCGGCAAGGACAAGCTGGGCATCCTGACCGTGGTGCAGGACAACCCGTTCGGCCTGGGTCGCATCGTTCGCGTGGGCGGAGCGATCCAGCGCATCGTTGAAGAGAAGGATGCCACAGAAGCCGAGCGCCTGATCAAGGAAATCAATTCCGGCATCATGGTGATCCCGACCGCCAAGCTGAAGCAGTGGCTGGGCAAGCTGAAAAACGAAAACGCGCAAGGCGAGTACTACCTGACCGATATCGTCGCCATGGCGGTGGAAGAAGGCGTGCAAGTCGTCTCGGCCCACCCTGCCGCAGCGTGGGAAGTGCTGGGCGTGAACAGCAAGGCCCAACTGGCCGAACTGGAACGCATCTACCAGCGCAATGTCGCCAACTGCCTGCTGGACAAAGGCGTGACCCTGGCCGACCCTGCGCGTATCGACGTGCGTGGCGAGCTGACTTGTGGCCGCGATGTGACCATCGACGTTGGCTGCGTCTTCGAAGGCAAGGTCGAAATCGGCGAGGGCGCAACCATCGGTCCGAACTGCGTGCTGATTAACGCGAAGATCGGCGCCGGCGCCAATATCAAGGCTTTTACCCATATCGAAGAAGCGGTGGTCGGCGACAAGGGCCAGATCGGACCTTATGCCCGCCTGCGCCCTGGCACCGAACTGGGTGAAGACGTCCATGTGGGTAACTTCGTCGAAATCAAGAACAGCCAGGTCGCCGCGCACAGCAAGGCAAACCACCTGGCTTACGTGGGCGATGCTACCGTCGGTTCGCGCGTGAACATCGGCGCCGGCACCATCACCTGCAACTACGATGGCGCGAACAAGTTCCGCACCGTGATCGAAGACGACGCCTTCATCGGCAGCGACAGCCAGCTCGTGGCGCCTGTAACCGTGGGCGCAGGCGCGACCATCGGCGCCGGCACGACGCTGACCAAGGACGCACCAGCCGGCAAGCTGACCATCTCGCGCCCTAAACAGTTGACGGTTGAAGGCTGGAAGCGCCCAGTGAAGGTAAAGAAGACCTAAGCAACCGAGAACTGGCGGCGGCGCTGGTAAGTAAATTTCACCAGCTCGGGGAAGAAGCGATCGAAACCATCGGCGATCGCTTCGTAGTGCTGCTGCACTTCCCCGATGCCCTCGCGCAGCAGGTGGCCGTTCCGGCTTAACCTGTCCGACATGCGGGTCAGCGCCAGCTCGACCCCGCTGAACTCCCCATAAGCACCCAGCCAGTCCTGCTTGATCAGCTTGGGCAGGATTTCGCGCAGCCGTTCCGGCAACTGCCCTTCATGCGCCGCCAGGGCGGCGTAGAAGCGCTCGATCAGTTCCTGGCGCGGCTCCTCGCAGTATTCGTCCCAGCGCTGGCTCAGGATATGGTCGTAGAACACGTCCAGAACGATGCCCGCATAACGCCGTCGGCCTTCCGTGAACAAGCTTTTGGCCTCGGTCACTACCGGGTGACTATCCGTGAAAGAGTCGATAAATCGGTGCAGCGCGATCTCATTCGCGATCTCCGGCGCGTAGTGATCCCCGCCGTTCGCTTTGACGAAATCGCCCAGCATGGCGCCGACCATGGCCGCCTCGCTATGGCGTGCCAGGTAGATATGTGCGAGGTAGTTCATGCCCCATTCTAGCGCTGTGGATAAAGATGTGTAAAAGCCGGTGCAATTCCGCATGAAAACCATGGGACAGGCCTTGGATAAGAGGCGGCCGACACGCGTAGATTATCCACACAGCGCGCCGTTGCACTGCGTCTGTGGAAAAGCCTGGGGAATACCGGCTAACAACCACGGATAACTTAAAACTGTGGATAAGGATGTGGGAAACCCTGCGGAAAACGCGAGGATATGCGGTGCGTATCGCTGGATAACCGCGCCGGAGCGGCGCGGTGGTGTGGAAAAAGATGTGTATAAGCCTGTGCTTAGCCCGGTATAAACCGGGATAACTGGCTCAGACCGGAATGCTGGTCTCGAACTTGCTCCGGAAAGTGGAAAAGTAGGCTTTGACATTGCGCACATTGGCCTGCCCGGCGAACAAACGGTGGGCCAATGCATGGTAGGCCGGCATGTCCGACACCTGCACGATGAGCACGAAATCCGGCCCGGGAGAGACGCGATAGCACTGGAGTATGGCCGGTTCCGGCGCCACCAGCGCCTCGAATTCCGTCATCCGCTCAGCGGCCTGGATATCCAGGGAGATTTCCACAACCGCCGTCAGGTGCGCCCCGACCTTATCCGCCGCAACCAGGGCAACCTCCCGTTCTATTACCCCGGAATCGCGCAAATGCTTGACCCGGCGCAAACAGGTAGGCGCGGACACGTGCACGGCAGCAGCCAGTTCAGCGTTGGTTTGAGAGGCATCCTTCTGCAAAGCATTGAGGATGCGACGGTCGATTTCATCAAAGACCATAATTTGAAATAAAATTTCTAGCAAAGTGTCGTGAGAAATATTCTTTCACAGTATGGAAAAATGAGAAAGCAAATTTCTCTGCGCCTGCTCTAGCATGCATTCATTAACTTTTAAAGAATGAGGTCGCGTATGTGCGGTATCGTCGGCGCTGTAGCCCAGCGCAATATCACCCCGATCCTGGTTGAAGGCCTGAAGCGCCTGGAATACCGCGGCTACGACTCCTGCGGCGTCGCCCTGCACCTGGACGGCAAACTGCAGCGCTCCCGCAGCACCTCCCGCGTGGCCGACCTCGAAAAGCAGATCGACGAAGGTGGCCTGAACGGCTTCACCGGCATTGCCCACACGCGTTGGGCCACCCACGGCGCCCCAGCCTCGCACAACGCCCACCCGCACTTCTCGCCAAGCGAGTCGGCCGCCCGCATCGCCCTGGTCCACAACGGCATCATTGAAAACCACGACGAACTGCGCGCCGAACTGACCGCCCTGGGTTACGTCTTCACCAGCCAGACCGACACCGAAGTGATCGCCCACCTGGTCGACCACATGTACAACGGCGACCTGTTCGACACCGTGCAGCACGCCGTCAAGCGCCTGCACGGCGCCTACGCCATCGCCGTGTTCTGCCGCGAAGAGCCGCACCGCGTGGTCGCCGCGCGCCAGGGCTCGCCGCTGATCGTCGGCATCGGCCAGGGTGAAAACTTCGTCGCCTCCGACGCCATGGCGCTGGCCGGCACCACCGACCAGATCATTTACCTGGAAGAAGGCGACGTGGTCGACCTGCAACTGGGCCGCGTCTGGATCGTCGACGTCGACGGCAAACTGGTGCAGCGCGAAGTAAAGACTGTGCACGCCCACACCGGCGCGGCGGAACTGGGTCCATACCGCCACTTCATGCAGAAGGAAATCTTCGAGCAGCCACGCGTGGTCGGCGACACGCTGGAAGGCGTGACCGGCATCATGCCGGAACTGTTCGGCGACGGCGCCTACAAGGTCTTCAAGGAAATCGACCGCGTGCTGATCCTCGCCTGCGGCACCAGCTACTATGCCGGATCGACCGCCAAGTACTGGATCGAATCGATCGCCAAAGTACCGGTCAGCGTGGAGATCGCCTCCGAATACCGTTACCGCGACAGCGTGCCGAATCCTAAGACCCTGGTGGTGACCATCTCCCAGTCCGGCGAAACCGCCGACACCATCGCCGCGCTGAAGCACGCGCGCAGCCTGGGCATGGAGCACACCCTGACCATCTGCAACGTGGCCACCAGCGCCATGGTGCGCGAGTGCAAACTGGCCTACATCACCCGTGCCGGTGTTGAAGTAGGCGTGGCATCGACCAAAGCCTTCACCACCCAGCTCGCCGCCCTGTTCCTGCTGACCCTCAGCCTGGCACAAGTGAATGGCCTGCTGACCGAAGAACAGGAATCTGCACACCTGAAAGCCATGCGCCACCTGCCTTCCGCCATTGCCGCCGTGCTGGCGCTGGAACCGCAGATCATCGCCTGGGCCGAAGAATTCGCGCGCAAGGAAAACGCCCTGTTCCTGGGCCGCGGCATGCACTACCCGATCGCCCTGGAAGGCGCGCTGAAGCTGAAAGAGATTTCGTACATCCACGCGGAAGCTTATCCAGCCGGTGAACTGAAACACGGCCCGCTGGCGCTGGTGACCGACGAAATGCCGGTGGTGACCATCGCCCCGAACGACGCGCTGCTGGAAAAACTGAAATCGAACATGCAGGAAGTGCGCGCCCGCGGCGGCCAGCTCTACGTCTTCGCCGACGTCGATTCGCGCATCACCTCAGGCGACGGCCTGCACGTGATCCGCCTGCCGGAACACTACGGCCAGTTGTCGCCGATCCTGCACGTGGTTGCGCTGCAGCTGCTGGCCTATCACACAGCCCTCGCACGCGGTACCGACGTTGACAAGCCACGTAATCTGGCGAAATCTGTGACTGTCGAATAATCGCCACGACATATTCAGCTCGCCGTGCCGCCTAACCTCATGCCGACCAAATTTGGTCAGCATGAGGATTATGACCTTACGAAATTCAACAAGGGAGCGTAATCGCGCGCGTCAGCCGCTTGTAGTGCAGCGATGTAAGCAGAACGTGTTGCCGATGCGGCGTTCAAGTTGACTTGTCCCCAAGTGAATGGCGCAGCGCCATTCACTTGCAGGAAGACCTCTGTGAGAAGCCGAGCGTGGCGACCGTTCCCGTTCGGAAATGGATGGATCAAGACGAGACGATGATGTAGCCGAGTGGCGATCTCGTCCAGAGGATACGAACTGAACTCGAGCTGAGTTTTCACGTCGCCGAGTAGATTGTGTAGGTCCACTGCAATTCGTGCCGGATCGACACCAATCGATTTCTCAGTGTTGCGAAATGTGCCAGCCCATTTCCATGTTTTGCCAAACATCTGCTTATGCAGTTTTCGTACATAGTCCTCAGAGAGAATGTCGCCGCGATAGCGGTTGTTAAACGCCCAATTTCTCCCCGCTAAGATATTCGATGTTTCCCATTCGTCGAGCTCTCCACGGGTGGTGATGTGTTTAGGGATCAGGCCTGCTACCTCATCCGGATCGTTTGGTGTGGCGCCGGGGGCGTGCGATCCGCCTAGCGGTCCCATAGCTTGCCCCAGCGCCCTCTCATGATTCTTTCCTTTTCTTCGTTCAGCAAGGAATTCTTGAATTTATCCGACGGTTCTTGATTCTCCAGGCTCATCGTGTGAGCAACTTTCGCGATGTTTCTCTTCGCAACGATGGTCGCTTGTTGTTCGACCTTGGTTTGCAACTCTTGACGAGGAACCAAAACATAGCGCAACTCACAATCCAATGCCTCGGCAGCACGATGCAAACTGTCCAATGTGATCGTGCCACCTTTTTCCGACTGTTCCATGGCCACGACCGTGCTTTGCGCAACTCCCATGCGTTCCGCTAGTTGACGGGTGGTCATTCCTACCGTTTTGCGAATTGATTGAATCCAGCCAACAGGTGGGCGCGGAGGAATGTGAACACCTCGCAAGGCCTCGCTTAACTGTCCAAGTTGTAACTTTTTGATGTCCATGCGAGTGTAAAAATATCGATCATGATCGATATTTTAGCTCAAACTTGATCGATTTAAAGCGATCAATAATAAAATAAATTATAGGTTAAACACGATCATTTATGACGCAAAAGATCGATTATGATCAATTTTTTTTCCACGAACCCGAAGCGGGTATTTAGACGACCACGTCGGTGCCCATGTCTTGGCATGCGTTTGCTACGGCATGTCGCTATCCTGTTCGGGGAATAGCTGATCAGAATCAGGGCTGCGGCGACAGCGATCAAATGAAAGCACAAGTCCCTCTGCAATACCGGTCGCCTGAGCCGCTACTTCCCCGGTGCAGCGCTCGATGGAGTGGGCGGACGCTTCGTGACTTAGTTGCGCTTCATCGAAAGTTCAACGTCGCCGGGCAACGGCAAGGACAGGTAGTCGCCGTCCGGCTCGCGCACCACCGACATGTACTCAGGGCAGTAATCTGCATTGTCGGCGATGATCAGCGCGCCGGGACGCAGGCGGTGTTCCACCAGGCGCAGGATGTCGAAGTACAGGCCTTTGGCGCCATCAAGCAGCAGTAGATCGATCTGTTCCGGCAAGCCGGCGCGCAGGGTTTCCAGTGCGTCGCCCTCGCGGATTTCAACCAGGTCAAGCAGGCCGCCTGCCTCAAGATTCTCGCGGGCGCGCTGTGCCTTGGATGGCTCGAACTCCGTGGTGATCAGCAGGCCGCCGCCGTTGTCGCGCAGGGCTGCAGCCAGGTGCAGGGTCGAGATGCCGAACGAGGTGCCGAATTCGACGATCACGTTTGCCTTGGCGTTGCGCGCCAACATGTACAGCAGCAGGCCCGTCTCGCGCGACACCGGGATCGCGGCATCTTTCAGGTCCGCGTAGATTTCGCGATAACCGGTCTTGCTGCTCATGATGCGCACGCGCTCCTCTTCCGGCAGAGCGGCGAAGGCGGCGATGGCGGGCACACGCGTGCTTTTGGCTTCGTCAAACAGGCGGTTCAGCAGGGGCGCGACAGGTGCGGATGTCAGGGTAATCATGGGGGTATTCCTTTCTTGTGTAAGAGCAGGAATAATATGAAGAATCCTTCACATTTCATATTCGCGTTCCCAGGACCCGCCATGACCGATAGCAAAAACGCCCGAGTTTCCTCGCGAAGAAGGCCAAAACAGGCCCGCTCCAATGACCTCGTCAGCGCAATTCTGCAGGCAGCTATTCAGGTTTTGGCGAAAGAAGGCGCCCGCCGCTTCACCACAACGCGCGTGGCGGAGCGAGCGGGGGTGAGCGTGGGCTCGATCTACCAGTACTTCCCCAACAAGGCTTCGATCCTGTTCCGCCTGCAAAGCGACGAGTGGCAGCAAACGTCGGCCATGCTGTCGGAAATCCTGCAGGATGCAGCAAAGCCGCCGCTGGAGCGCTTGCGTAAGCTGGTGCATGCCTTTGTGCGCTCGGAATGTGAAGAAGCGGCGGTGCGCACCGCGCTTAACGATGCAGCGCCGCTTTACCGCGACGCGCCGGAGGCCATCGAAACCAAAGCCTCCGGCGACCGGATGTTCCGGACCTTTATCGACCAGGTGCTGCCCAATGCCACCAATGCGGAGCGTACCTTGGCAAGCGACCTGGTGATGGATACTCTCAGCGCCGTCGGCCAGCAGTTTTCCCAGGAACCCCGTACCGATAAGGAGATCAAGGCTTACGCTGGCGGCCTGGCCGATATGCTGTGCGCATATCTGGCCGGGCTGGCGGATCAGAACACGGCGCGCAAAGTCAAACGCACCGTGCGCGGTTCGCCGGGGTGACAGTGGATGTCGGACACGCCTTCTGCCGGTTCGCCCGCGAGGCGTGAGGCGTAGTAGTAGTCGACATCACTCGCCTTGCGGTCAAACAGGTTGAACACGTCGGCCGTCAGCTGCCAGCGGCGGTCGAAGCGATAGCTGGTGCGCAAGTAGGCGATAGCCGTGCTGGACGAGCGAACGCTGTTGTCCTCCATCAGCGGCCGCGGACCGAAATAGCGCAGCTGGAACGCGCCGGACCATGGGCCGATGTCGTTCAGCGTTGCGCCAAACGAAGCCACCTTCTCGACAGCGCCCGGCACACGGTCGCCGGCGGCGTCGAACTCGGTGTAGCGCGCACGCGAATAGGCCAGGTCGAAGTCCAGCAGCAGGTGCTTGGTCGCGGCGTAGTGATTGTTCCACTCGACGCCGGAACGCTTGCTGGCTCGGCTCGGCGCCGTGTCGCCGGCATCGCCGGAAAATACCAGTTCGGACCCGGAACGCAGGCGCCACAGTGCGACCGAGCTTTGCAGGCCGGTCACGAACTCGCTGCGGGCGCCGACTTCCGCACCGCGCGTTTTCACCAGCGGCGTGACAGGATCGACAGGCTCGCGTTCGCGTGGCGACAGGCGTGCCGTGGTACCGCGCGCATCGTTGCTGTGGAAGCCTTCTCCGTAGTTCACAAAGAACTCCGTCTTGCTCCAGGGCCCGAGCACAAGGGAGATCTTGGGTGATGCAATGTGATCGTTCACCTTCCCGCTGTTCTCCGCGATAGAGCTGCCGACATTGAAGCGGTAGCTGTCGTAGCGGACGCCGGCAATGGAGCGCAGCCAGTCCGTCCACTGCACTGTGTTCTGGAACCATGCGGCCATGCTCGCTTCGGTAACACGCGATTCGGCGATCGGGTGCCGCACCTGCTGCTGCGTCGTTGCGTACAGCCCGACTGGCGCAATGCGGTCGAAGCGCCCCTGCACGCCGATGTTGTTCTCCATCGAGCGTTGGCCGAGTTGACCGAACCAGGTTTGGGTCAGGTCGAAACCCGTCATCTTGCGGCGTTCCGTCTGCAGCACCTGGTCGCCGTTGACCGGATCGTCGAGGAAATAGGTGACGTCGTTGTACAGCGAGAGATCGTTGCGTACCAGATAGGCGTGCGCCTCCGTCAGCGTGTCGCCCGCGCGCTTGCGCCACTCGGCGGAAAGGCTGTAGCGCGCGGTGCGGCCGCCGTCGCTCGGATCGGCCGCACCGAATTCATCCAGCCGTCCGTCCTGTACCGCGCGCAGCGGGATCTGGCTGGTCGCGTGCCAGCCGGCCTTGTACGCCATGCCGGTAATGCTGAAACGCTCCGCGCTGTTGCCCGAACTGTATCGCAGCACACCCGTCGATTTGTGGAACGCTTCCGGCATCTGCCAAGGGCCGTCGTTGTGGCCGAAATCGAGTGCATACAGCAGGTTGCCGTTGCCAACCTCGGTGGAATTCGCCACTACGCCGCGGCGATAGTTATCCGCGCCGACGGTCAGCGATGCAAAATTTTCGTTCAGCTTATCAGACAGGCCCATATGCGCGGCGCCGGCCGATGCAAAATCGCCTTCGTCTGCGTAATAGGGGCCTTTGCGGTAGCGGATGCGGCCAACCAGTTCTGGAATCAGGAAATTCAGGTCCGTATAGCCCTGGCCGTGGCCGTGCGTGCGCATATTGACCGGCATGCCGTCGACGAAGGTGGCGAAGTCGGTACCGTGGTCCAGGTTGAAGCCGCGCAGGTAGTACTGGTTCGCCTTGCCGTCGCCGCTGTGCTGGGTGACGATCATGCCCGGCACGAATTCAAGGATCTCGCCGGGCCGCAATGCAGGCCGGTTGGCGATCAGTGCCGAAGTGATGGTTCCCTCGCTGGCAGCGTCGGAAGTGCGAATGCCATTGTCATAGTGATGGCCAACGACGTACACCCTGGCTGGTGTCTCTTGCTCTTGTGCCTGCGCGACAGCGCACAAGGCCCCCGCGACCATGGGGATCAGTTTCTTTTTCATTATGGATGTTTGAATCGGCAATCCCGCCCACCTCCCCGTGAGCGCGACCGAACAGCGCGCGCATCGTCGCCGATGCGTGCACCACCTGTCTGGCCGGTATCCGGGCTGGCAAGGCAAACCGTCTTGCCTTCCCATGCTTGCGCACAGTGGCTTGTGTAGACGGCCTTCGTTGGAGAACGATGCTTGCTTACCGTTGCGGGGGCAGCACACCCTGGCCTGCCGGCTGAACCAGCACGGCCATGTGTTTCCCGTTTAACTGCACGCTTGAACGCGCGCGAGGCACCAAACGGCGGCGATTATACGCTATGCACTGTTGTTATCCTGCCACCTGTCGGTATAAACCAGGTCGGCCAGCTTGCCGCGCATGGCCCATCCCTCGAGTTCCAGCATCGGTTTGGGGTAAAAGCCTGCGACGTGACCCAGGCAGATAATGGCGACCGGCTTGCCGCCATCGGGGATGCCCAGCAAGGCTGCCAGCTTGAGCGGATCGAACAGCGACACCCAACCCATGCCAAGGCCTTCCGCGCGGGCGGCCAGCCACATGTTCTGGATAGCGCAGGCGACCGAGGCCAGGTCCATTTCGGGCAAGGTGCGGCGGCCGAAGATGTGCTTTTCGCGATGGTCCATCAGGGCTGCCACCAGCACTTCGCCGCAGTCACGGATGCCTTCGACCTTCAGCCGCATGAACTCTTCGTTGCGGTCGCCGAGAGCGGCCCCGGTGGCCTGGCGTTCCTCGTCGACCAGCCGATACATCTGCTCGCGCAGCTCGGGGCTCTGGATGCGGATGAAGCGCCAGGGCTGCATCAGGCCGACGCTGGGCGCCTGGTGCGCAGCTGCCAACAAGCGCATGAGGAGGTCTTCATCGATTGCGCCAGGTACGAAGTGGCGTACGTCACGCCGTTCGGCAATTACACGATAAACGGCATCAATCGCTGCCTGGTCAAAACTGCTTTGCACTTCTACTCTCACTGTTGATGGAACACGATTTCCTCAACGGCCTGTCCATTGCATAGGTGTTGGTCGATGATGCGGTCCATGTTCTCGGGAGTGACATTGTAGTACCAGGTGCCGTCCGGCTGGACGCAGGCGATCGGGCCGCCCTTGCAGGCCGCGAAGCAGCTTACCCTGCTGCGCTTCACGCGCAGTTCGCCTTCGTTCAAGCCGGCTGCCTTGAATTTGTCGCCCAGGCTGTCGAACAGGGCCTGCGACTGGCCGTCGGCAGTGCAGCGCGGGCCGGTGCAAATCAGCAGGTGGCGGTGGTAGCTGCTGATCTTTGGTTTTACCGGGGTGTCGCTCATGCTTCGCTCCCTTCCGCTTCGGTGCTGGTCTCGGCTTCCCACGGCTCGTCGAGCGTGGAGCGGATATAGTCGGCGGGCAGTCGGTACTGCGCTGCCAGTTCTTCAATGCTGGCACCGGCTTCGTGTTCGGCGCGCAGCGTATCGAGCCATCCCAGCAGGCCTGTCGACAGGGAACGGCCTGCACGCTCACCTTCGCGCGTCGCGCCACCCTCTTGCATGTCGTACTTGTTGGCGTAGCCGCGCGGCGTTACCATCAGGCCGTTGCGCACGAAGGTGTTGCTGTTGCCAATCAGGACAGTGCTGAGCATGCCAATGTCGGCGTCGGCCATGCTGTCGAGGGTGGTGAAGACAATATTTTCGCGGCGGCGGTAGGCGCTCTTGACGATGGCAACTGGTGTGTCGGCACGGCGGTGGCGCAGGAACAGTCGCTGCGCTTCGACGATCTGGCGTGTGCGGCGGCCGCTTTTCGGGTTGTACAGCGCCACAACGAAGTCCGCCATCGCCACCGCATCCAGGCGGCGGGCAATGGTCGGCCAGGGCGTCAGCAGGTCGGACAGCGAAATCGCGCAGAAGTCGTGGGTCAGCGGTGCGCCGACCAGGGCCGCGCAGCTGTTCAGGGCCGATGCGCCGGGGATGATCTCCACTTGCACCGGGTCTTCCGGGGTCCAGCCGGACTGGAACAGCACTTCGTAGGTCGGACCGGCCATGCCGTACACGCCGGCGTCGCCGGACGAAATCAGGGCCACTTTCTTGCCGGCGCGCGCGGCTTCGAGTGCGCTGACGGCGCGGTCCAGCTCTTCCGTCATCGATTTGCGGATGATTTCCTTGCCTTCAATGAGGTCGGCCACCAGCTTGATGTAGGTGACGTAGCCAATTACCACATCGGCTTCGGCGATGGCGTCGCGGGCGCGCTGTGTCATGTGGTCCACGCTGCCGGGGCCTATCCCCACCAGCATGATCTTTCCCGCGACGGCGGGCTGTTCGAGTTGTGCGTTCATGGATTCTTCCTTGCGATTGAGACGGTGACATTGCGGTTGTCCACGCCTCGGAGTTTGAATTTTTCGACCACCAGGGCGGTCATTGGCGTGCCTGGGCCGGCGGCCAGCAGGGCGGCAGCCTCGCTTACCGATGGCGTGCCGGTGTAGCGGCGCACGGTTTCTGAAGGATTCGGTACCGGAACGGCCGCCAATTCTTCCGGTGCGTAGAAGTGCAGCGGCCAGCCATTTTCTTCGGCGAAAGCGAGCAAAGCTTCTTCATCGCGTTTCAGCGTGATGCTTGCGGCGGCGCTTACCTGCCCGGGTTGGGCTCCGGCCTCGCGCAGCGCTGCATGCACGGCCTCACGCACCGTTTGCAGCATGGCGCCACGGTCGCAACCAAGGCCGATCGTGAAAGTGCTCACGCTGCGCCGTCCAGAGGCGGGCGATACACCACCAGTCGTTCGTGGAGGGCATTCCAGCGTTCTTCCGACACCTCGGCATGGGTTACCCACAGCAGCGCGGTGTAGCGCTCCAGCAGTACGTCGTCGAAGTGCTTGAAGAAGTGAATGTTGTCCGGCAGCGGCGTCGGCCTGGTCCACCAATTCGGGCTGCCGGCTTCCTGTACGAAGGCGATCGGTTCGCCGTTCACGACGTGCGCAGAAACGCGCGTGATGTTGATCTTGGGCGCTTCCACTCGCCAGCCAAGGTGGCGGCCAAGGATATCGACCGGAATGGTGCGGCCCACGTCCGACGCGGTGGTCAGCACAGGCACTGCGCCCAGCAAGTCGGCTACGCGTTCGCTCCATTCGTTGGCACCACCGACGTGGCCGGACAGGACCGGAATCACGAACTGGCCGGCGTCGTCCACCACAATCACGCCGGGGTCTTCGTCCTTGCTGCGCAGGTGGGGGGCGATCAGGCGCACCACGGCGCCAAGCGACACGAAGAACACGATCTGGTCGTAGCCTTCAATCAAGGGGCCGATTTCATCGCGCAGCGCGCCGTCGTAGGCGCGTACCGCATTCGGCAGGCCGGAAAATTGCGCCGCGAACTTGGCGGAAGTGCAAATGTCGGCGCCGGGCAGGTCGGCGGCCAGGCGTGCAGCCTGTGCTGCGCCATGCTTCGTGATGGCTACCAGGCATAAGCGCGGCGCCGCTGTGTCGATAATTGATAAGCTGCTCATGCAGACTCCAGGGTTAATGGTTGAGGGCCGGCTTTCTTGAGGCAGCCCTTGATGCGCTCACCGCGAATGCGCTGTCCATGCTTGACGATCAGCAGCGACAGGTAGCTGACTTTGGTGCCCCGCAGCGCCAGGATCTCGGCGCCGCTGAAGCGACGCTCGTCCGGAGCGCCGACACGTTCAATGAAGTGCGCACCTGCCAGCAAGTCCTTGCGCTCCAGCCAGTCGATCAGTTCATCGAGCAGGGGCTTCACCTTCATCAACACCAGGGTGTCGAAGTCCGGCAATAGGCGGTCGATGGCGCTAATGCCATATGCCGCCGGCACGATTGCGACCGTGTCATCCTGTTCTGCGAACGGCACAGGCACTTCGGCGCAGGCGGCGGTGAAGGCGTTGACGCCGGCGATGACTTGCACGGGTACCCGCTCGTCCAAAGCCCGCACCGTGCGCGCCAGGTGGCCGAAGGTCGCATAGGTGCTGGCGTCCCCTTCGACGAGGAAAAGCACGTCGCGGCCCGCGCGAAGCCAGGGCAGCACGGTTTCGGCAGCCTTCATCCAGGCCCGTGCGAGCTTTTCGCCGTCGTGCGTCATGGGGAACAGCAGCAATTCATGCTTGTCGGGCGGCGCAAGGCCGGCGCGTTGCACAATATCGAATGCGTAGCTTGGCGTCCTGCCGCTGCGCGCCGGGTAGACCCAGATTGCATCGCGCCGCTGCAGCGCTTCCCAGGCTGCACGTGTGATCAGTCCCGGGTCGCCGGGGCCGAGGGAAATCCCCCACAAGGTACCGCTCATGCCGGTCCTCCCGCACGGCGTGCACAAACGATCCACACCGGATTTTCGGCCGCCATGCGGTGCATGTGCAGGATCGGCTTGCTGCGCGCGGCCTGCAATTGCAGCACGTCCCAGCTGACGCCGTCGCCCTCCAGCGCCTGCAATGCGGCAGTGGCCGTGGCAAGGTTTTCAAGCGTTACGAAGTTCATCACCAGCGTGCCGCCGGGACGCAAGCGTCGCAGGACGCCGGTAATCAATCCCGCGAGTTCGCCGCCCGAGCCGCCGATGAATACGGCGTCCGGATCGGGCCAGGCATCCAGGCCATCGGGTGCCTTGGCGTGGTACAGGCTGTAATTGGCCACGCCGAACGCAGCGTGGTTGCGACCTGCGATGGCACAGTCTTCCTCGTTCTTTTCGATGGCAAACACGTGCCCCTGTGGGCACAAGCGGGCCGCTTCCAGGCCTACCGAGCCGGAACCGGCGCCGATATCCCATACCAGGCTGTCGGCTCGAAGCTGGAGCCGCGCCAGGCTGACGGCGCGCACTTCCTGCTTGGTGATCAGGCCCTTCTCCGGCTGGCGCTGTTCGAATTCCGCGTCCGCCAGGCCGAATCGCACAGGGCTTGGCACCGGCGTTACGCGCCATAGCAACACGACGCTCAGGGCGGCGAACTGCATGCCAGCCGCTTCACGCGGGCTAAGTTCTGCCAGTACGCGTTCCTCTGGCTGCAGAAGGTTCTCTGCGACTGCCATGTGGAAATCGTCGCCCAGGCCTTCAGCCAGCAGCAGCCGGGCGATGCGGTCCGGACCGTTGTCAGGACTGGTCAGCACCAGCAGGCGCGCATGCTGGCGCAGCGCCTGGGCCAGTCCGTACAGTCCGTGACCAGGCGTACTGCCGCGCGACCATTCGCCGGCGTCGCGGGCATGAACCGACACGATGCGCGCATCTTGCCAGGCCAACCCGATGCGTGCGCAAGCCAGTTGCAGCGTCGACAGGTTGGGCAAGATTTCCAGCGCCTGCACGCACAGGTGTTGCGCCAGGTAAGGCGCAATGCCATGGCACAGTGGATCGCCGGTGGCCAGCACCACGCAGCACAGGTTGTCGGCACGCGCGGCGCGCACCCATTCCGGCACCTCTTTCAGGCGTGCAGTCAGGTCGCGGCAGATGGCGCCAGGCTTGAACTCATTCTTCAGCAGCGCGAGAGTGCGGGCGCCGCCGATCACCACGTCGGCATTGCGCAGCCATGCCAGCGCCGTTGCATTCAGGCTTGCGGCACCGTCATCCAGCACGCCGATCACGCGGCAGGGATTGGGATCAGTTAAACAGGTATCCATGGGTCTATTCGGGGATTGGCTCGGGGTCGATATCGAGGATGTGGTCAATGCCGATGCGCCTTGCGTCGGCAGGACTCTCTTGTGGCAGCGCAGGCGGCGACCAGACGTCGGCGACCTGGTTGCCGCTGAAATCGCACACCAGCACGCGCAGCTGGAATGCACGGCCATAGCGCTCGGGCGCGGTCAGGGTATCGATGGCGGCTTGGGCCAGCGCATGGTGGAAGGCGTCGCCCAGGCCGCGTTCGACCATCAGTTCGGCGCCAAAGCGCGCTGTTTCGGCTGCTGCAATGGCGGCGCAGTCCTCGGGCGTGGCGCCGATGCGGCGCGCGATCTCCGCCACCAGGTCGGTATCGACCTCGCTGCGGTTGGCGTGGGTGATGGTTTCGCCTTGCGCGATCTTGGTCAGCTTGCCCACCATGACCGCGAGCACCACGAGTCCGATACGCTGCGAAGCGGCTTCGTCCAGCGCATAGCGCAGGAAGTCGCCCATCTGGACGAAACATGCGGACGGCAGCTCGGGACGCTCTGCGCGCAGCGTGGCGATGGCAAAGGTCTCCGTGCGGCCGCCGGTGGTCAGCGCAACCACTTCGTGGCCGGTGGTCGCAGCCACTTGCACGCCCTGCACTACGCTGGCACGCCACGCCGCCGTCGAATAGGGCCTGACGATGCCCGTGGTGCCGAGGATGCTGATGCCGCCCAGGATACCCAGGCGTGCGTTGGTGGTCTTCTTGGCCATCACCTGTCCATCCGGCACGCTGATGGTGACCTCGATGCCATGTTCCTGCAGCAGGGCGGGCGCGGCTTCGCGCAGGTTGTCTGCAATGTTACGGCGCGGTACCGGGTTGATCGCCGGACCGCCTACCTCCAGCCCGAGGCCGGGCATGGTTACCGTGCCAACCCCGTCGCCGGCCACGTACAGCACGTCGCCGGCGCGGCCGGGCAGCAGGCGCAGGTCGACCGTCAGGTGGGCGCCGTCGGTGCAATCGGGGTCGTCGCCTGCAAATTTGACCACCATGGCGTGTGCGGACTGCGCGCTGCAGCCGCCGTCGTGCACGGCAAAGCGCACCCGGCTACCGTTCGGCAGCAGGCTTTCGATTTCCTCCGGCACGTGGCCCGTCGCCAGCCCAAGCACCGCTGCGCGCGCCGCTGCGGCAGCACAGGCACCGGTCGTGAAACCGGTGCGCGTACCGCGTTCGGCCGCTGCCCTTTCCTTCATGCCTGCCCTGCCTTCTGCTTTGCCTCGGCCAGGGCCAGCAGGGCATGGAGGGCTGCGACCACCAGCGTCGAGCCTCCCTTGCGGCCGCGGATGACGATCCACGGCACCTCGGCCACTTCCGCCATCAAGTCCTTGGATTCGGCGGCGGAGACAAAGCCAACCGGCATGCCAACCACCAGCGCAGGGCGCACGCCTTCTTCGCGAATCAGGCGCACCAGCTCGATCAGCGCGGTCGGCGCATTGCCGATGCCAACGATGGCGCCCTCCAGCAGGCCAAGCCGGTGCGCCTTGCGCATGGCTTGTACGGCGCGCGTTGTGTCTTCGACTTTGGCGGTTTCGATAACGTCGGCATCGCTGATGAACTGGTGCGTCTTCATGCCGAAGTGGGCGAGGCGCGGTTGCGACAGGCCGGAGCAGATCATTTCAACGTCGGCAACGACAGGCGTCGAGCCGGCCAGCATGGCGGCGATGCCGGCCCGCACTGCTGCCGGATGGAAGTCGGTCAGGCCGTTGAAGTCGAAGTCCGCGTTGGCGTGGATCATGCGCCGTACGATTGGCCATTGCGATTCGGTATAGGTATGTGAGCCGACTTCAGCGTCGATGATGGCGAAGCTGTCATGCTCGATCACCTGGCCGGCGCGGGTCAGTTGTTCGGTGACGGTGTTGATGGTGCTCATGCTGGCTGCGCCTCTGCGTGATCGTGTGTATGCGCATGGGAGTGGCCGTGGCCATGGTCATGTGCGATCTCGCGGTAGGTACAGCCGTCGCAAGGCAGGCGGCTATCCGGCACGCCAGCGCGCAAGTCTTCCACGCGCTGGTCCATCAGCTCGAAAATCTCGGCCTCGAAGCCGAAATGCTCGGTGCAGGCGAAGCGCACTTGCGGATACTGGCCGCGCAGGTGTTCAACCTGGCGGTGAATGCGCTGCATCAGCGTGCCGGTGTAAAGGTAGTATGGCAGCACCACGACCTGGCGCATGCCCAGCATCACTTGGCGCTGCACGACTTTTTCCAGGCGCGGCCAGGTGATGCCTGTGAAGGCCAGGTCCACCAGCTCGTGGTCGCCCTCTTCCAGTAGCCAGCGCGCCATCTTGGCCATTTCGCCGTTGGCGCCGCGGTCGGAAGAGCCGCGGCCCAGCAGCACGACGCCGGTGGTGGTCGGATCGGGCATGTCGAGCGTCGCCATGGCCTTGCGCAGGCGGCGCTTGAGGATGGCCAGTACCGGGTCGCAGGCGGTCAGGTGCGGCGCCAGCAGGAATTCCGTTTGCGGACGGGCGATGCGCGCACCCTCGATGGCCTCTGGGATCTCCATCTTGACATGGCCGGCTGCATTCAAGATCAGCGGCACTACCAGCACGCGGCGCGAACTTGCGGCAACCTCCAGCAGGCTGGCATTCAGCTCGGGGGGAGCGAACTCGATAAAGCACAATTCGATGCGCCAGCCCGGCCGGCGTGCGCGCCACATGTCCACGAATTCACGGATTTCCTGGTTGCCCGACTCCTCGCGGGAGCCATGGCCGACGACGAGGATGGTATCGCTCGCTGCTGCAATCGCTGGCATCATGATGGATTGGTTCATGCGCTGGCCTTTCTGAAACGGTGGGTAAAAGTTGGGTCGTACAATTTGGAGCGCACCAGGGTTTCCCAGTGCAGGGCGCCCAGCGTGGGGCTGGCCACGATCATGGCCTGGCTGGCTACGCCGGCTTCCCGGCAGCGCTGCTTGATGTCGGCCAGCGTCCCGCGCAGGATCTTCTCTTCGCCGGGCCAACTGGCTTTGTGCACGACCAGCATGGGCGAGTCCTCCGGCCAGCCCGCCGCACGCAGGGCACCCTCGACCTTGTACATCAGGGTGATCGACAGGAAGATGCACAGCGTGGTGCGGTGCGCAGCCAGGCTGGCCAGGTCTTCGCCCTCCGGCATTGGGGTGCGGCCTTCGACGCGGGTGAAAATCACGCTTTGCGTCACCTCGGGCAAGGTCATGGATTCTCCGGCGGCTGCCATCGAAGCCATGGCCGACGAAACGCCGGGCACCACGGCCCATTCAATGCCTTCCGCAACCAGCGGACGCGCCATTTCAATCAGGGCGCCGTACAGGCCGGGATCGCCGGTCTGCAGCCTTACTACGGTGCTGTGGGCCCGAGTTTGCTCGATCAGCCAAGCCGTCATCTCTTCCAGCGTCATGTCTTTCGAATCGCGGATGACGCAGCCAGGCGGCGCGTAGAGCGTTGCGGCGCGGTCCACCAGCGAGCCGGCAAACAGCACGGCGCCAGCTTGTGCCAGCAGCTTTTGTCCCTTGACGGTGATCAGTTCGGGGCCGCCGGGACCGGCGCCGACAAACCAGACTTTGCCAGCTGTCATATCAGTATTTCTCCTTGGTGTTCGTCGACAGGCTGCGCGCGCAGTGCGGTCAGCACGGCCTCCACGCTTCGCGGTGCGGCGCCGGCGGGAAGCAAGCCGCGTTTGGCCAGCTCGGCATGTAATGCCAATGCCTGGGGCAAGCGTTGGCCGGCTGCGCGTAGCGCCTCCTGGCGCGAGGCCAGCTCCTGGGCGGGAACCGATGCAATGCAGCGGCCAGCAGCCATCATGTGGATGTCGTCGGCCCAGCGATAGGCAAAGTCGACGTCGTGGGTGGATAGGACGATCGTCACGCCGCGCGCGGCGAGGCGGTCCAGCAATGTCTCGAGTTCCATCTGCATCGGCGAGTCCAGGCCCGCCATCGGTTCGTCCAGCAGCAGGACTTCGGGCTGCATGGCCAGCACGCCGGCAATGCAGACGCGCTTCTTCTGGCCGAAGCTCAGGTGGTGCACGGGACGGCGCGCAAAGCCGGCCAGGCCTACGGCATCGAGCGCATCCGCGGCGCGAGTGCGTACCGTGGCGTCGTCGAGGCCGAGGTTCAGCGGCCCAAACGCCACATCCTCCTCGACCAGTGCCGAGATTAGCTGGCGGTCAGGATTCTGGAACACAAGGCCGACCCGGCTGCGCAACGAGGCCAGCCCACTGCGGCTGTAGTCGTACTCGTTGCCGTGCCAGCGCAAGCGGCCCACGGTGGGGCGCAGCAAAGCGTTCAGGTGCAGCAGGAGCGTGGTCTTGCCGGCGCCGTTCGCGCCGAGCAGCGCGTGACGGCGTCCGCGGCCAAGCGACAACGTGCAGCCGCGCAGGCCTGGGCTGCCGTCGGCAAACGCGTGCTCCACTGCTTCGAGTTCGATCAAAGGCGTCATAGCCTGTCACGCAGGGAAAATGCCAGCAGCAGCACGCTCGCCAGCAAGGATAGGGCAAGCTGGCGTCGCGCATGCGGGAAGGAAGCCGGCAAGTGGCGCAGGCTGCCCTCGAAGGCGCGCGCATCGGCCGCCATTTGCAGTGCCGACGCGCGCTGCCATACCTGTAGTGCCATCTGGCCCGTCAGCAACCCTATCGACCGCCAGTGTTGGCGCCAGCCGCCATGTCCCAGGCGCGCAGCTTGCGCGGTACTGCCTTCGTCCCATGCCTGGCGCAGCACGAACAGCATGCGGTAGCACAGCGCCATCAGGTCCAGCAGCAGTTCGGGTACGCGCAGGCGGCGCAGCAACATCAACAGGTCCGGCATCGGCGTGGTCAGCACCAGCCCGAGTACGGCGGCCAGCGCGGCGATCGAGCGCAGGGCAATGTACCCGACTGCCGGCGAGAGCCCAGGCGCCCACCGCCAGCCGCCCCCGCCGTCAGGCGTGACCAGCATTGTCAGGCAGGACAGCAAAAGGAAGCCGACCGGCGCTACCGCTACGGCAAAGTAGGTCCGGATCGGCACGCGCGCCCCGGCCAGCGTGGCGAGCATGGAGAGCAGCGCGAGCACGGCCAGCGTGTCAAGGCTGCGGGCGAGCCAGGCGGCAGCGATGCCGGCCAGCGCGAACAGGCCCTTCGCGCCTGGAGCGACGGCCTGCCAGCGCGAGGCGTAGGCTGCGGCGTCAATCCGCATGGGAATCCTGCTCCGGCACCGAATCCCCCTGTGCGCAACGTTGTTCGCGCTCGCGCGCCATCGATGTGCCGAGCCAGAAACCGATCACGCCCGCGCCGATCGCAGCTTGCAGCGCGAACAGCAGCGACGCGATCTCTCCGCTCGGCGGTTCGAACAGCGGTGCAAACCAGGGTTTGTAGTGTGGTGCGATGATGCCAATCGCCTGTTGCGCACGCGAATCCGCTCCGCTGAATGCTGCTGGCGCCGCGCCGCCCGGCTCCGCCGGCGGCATGTCTGCAAACCACAGCGGCAAAACGGTCAACAGGATGATGGCCGCCCAGATCAAGCCAGTACGCGCCTTCATGCCGACTTCTCCTTCACATGCGCCATCACCGGCAGCAGGCGCAGCTCGTGCGCATTGAAGCGCGCCATCGCATTCACCACCAGTACGGTCAGCAAGCCTTCGCTGATGGCGATCGGCAGTTGTGTCAACGCGAAGATACCGGCGAACTTGGCGAACGAAGCGCTGATACCACCGATCTGATCAGGAAAGGCCCAGGCCAGCTGTGCAGAAGTGGTCAGGTAAGTTGCCAGGTCGCCGATACAGGCGGCCGCGAACACCGCGACCGCGCGCGATAGCCCGAGGGCCGCCGTGGAGCGGAATACGCCATAGGAAACGAAGGGCCCGACGATCGCCATGGAGAACACGTTCGCGCCCAGCGTGGTCAAGCCGCCGTGGGCCAGCAGCAAGGCCTGGAACAGCAGCACGACAAAGCCGACCGGCACCATCGCCGCAGGACCGAACAGCAGCGCGCCAAGCCCGACGCCGGTCGGATGCGAACAGCTTCCCGTCACGGACGGCAGCTTCAGCGCAGACAGGAGGAAAGCGAAGGCCGAAGCAACGCCAAGCAGCATGCGCCGCTCGGGGTGCGCCTGCAAGCCGCGCGCCATGCTGCGCAGGCCCCAGGCCAGGAAAGGAGCGGATACGGCTGCCCAGCCAAGCGCATGCGCGGGCGGCAGGAAACCTTCCATGATGTGCATTCGAAACCTCCCGTCGAATGGTCTATGGGAGCACCTTCATGGGAGAATCGGGAGACGGTCGACAGGGGGCAGGCGGGCAAGACGCAGGAAGCCGGTCGACAGCGGCTTCCCTTCACCCCGGAGAACAGTGCTGGCAGTATCGGGCCGGTATTCTGGCTCGCCTTCATCCTCGTCCGGGCCTTCCCGCGCGTTGCGCAGTGGCGTATTTCCGGATTCGTCAGGCTTACAGCAGCGGGGGCTGCACCGGAGTGGCCGCACATGGCAGCGTCACCGGTTTCCCGTTTAACGCGCATCCAGGACAGGACGCGCGCACCCAATTGCCGAATAGTACATTAAAGGTCTCTTGCGTGGCAAACGCCTGTGATCTCGGTCAGGAAGGCTGCCATTGCCTGTACGCGCAGGCTCGCTTTCAGGTCGCGGTGATAGACCAGCCACAGGTCGCGCGATACTGGCGTGGCCAGTCGCCCCATTCGCTGGAGCGCCGGCTCTGCATCACCGATGAAACATGGCAGCATGGCGGCGCCCACGCCGGAGCGGGCGGCGGCGATCTGCGTGGGCAGGCTGTTGCACGCCAGGACTGGCGGTTTGCCGTCGAATGCAGTGCGCAGTGCGGCTGCCATCGGCAGGCCATCCCAGGCGCCGTCCCAGCTTATGTAGTCACCGCTGTCATGCGAAACAGCGGCTGCGCGGTAAAGGGCGAAATCGACCTTGCCGATACGCCTTGCGATGTAGTCGCCTGCTCCATCGTCCGGAGCGGCCATGCGCAGCGCCAGGTCGGCTTCGCGCCGCGACAGGTTGACCGCAGCCATGGCGATATCGAGCTCCACCCTTAGCGCCGGATGCAGCGTTCGCAATGCCGCCAGCCTGGGCGCGACCAGGAATTGCGCCAGCATTTCAGTAGTCGCCAGCCGCACCACGCCGGACACTGCGCGCTGCGCATCGCCCGGCGCAGCAGCGGCAGCCATGGCCTGCTCCACCTGCCCGGCGTGCGCCAGCAGTTCACTGCCGTCATCGGTCAGCGCATAGCCGCTTTGCTGGCGCAAGAACAGCTTTCGGCCAGTGCGGCGCTCCAGCGCGTCAACGTGGCGCGAGACCGTGGATGCGCTGGTGCCCAGTACCGCAGCAGCGCCGCTAAGGCCGCCGCTTCGTGCAACCGCGAGAAAGAACTTCAGCTCATTCCAGTCGAAGGCAAGGTTTTTCATTTTCGGAAAACTGTTTTCTGAACTCACAAAACTATGTCCAATTCTGGAAACCTATACTAACCTTAATTTCAACTCCCGGAGCCAAGCCATGACTGTCCTGTATGGAGAATCCGCCGGCATCGCCGTCATTGCATTGAATCGCCCCGATGCGCTGAATGCGCTCGACCTGCCGACCTTGCAGCGACTGGAAGAAATGCTGGACATGGCGGCCGCCAGTTCCGCAGCCGGCGCCGTGATACTTACCGGCACCGGCTCCAAAGCCTTCTCCGCCGGCGCCGACATCAAGTACCTGAGCCAGGCTACCCCGCTGGAAGTACGCGAATTCGCAAGGCTTGCGGTCCACATCACGCACCGCATCGAGAATCTTGGCAAGGTCGTGGTGGCGGCCCTGAACGGACACGCCTTGGGCGGCGGGCTGGAACTTGCCGAAGCATGCATGATCCGCATCGCAGCCAGCCATGCAAAACTCGGTCATCCTGAAGTGCGCATCGGCGCTGTTGCTGGCTTTGGCGGCACTACCCGCCTTGCGCGCCTGGTGGGGAAAGGCCGCGCAGCGGAAATGCTGCTGCGCGGCCGCATCATCGATGCTGAAGAAGCCCTGCGAATCGGCCTTGTGCAGCAGGTGGCCAGTCCCGACGCGGTGATGGATGCAGCGCGCGCCATCCTGTACGAGATCCTCGACCAGTCCCCGGACGCAGTGCGCCTGACATGGGAGGCCCTGCACCGTGGCTTGAACATGACGCTGGAAGAATCCGCAGGCTTGGGCGCCGACTATTTCGGGCTCGTCGCGGCAACGGAAAACTTCCGCATCGGCACAGATGCTTTCGTTAAAAAAGTCGCTCCCGACTACATTCGACAAAGGGTTGAATAAAACCCACAAAACCTGCGCACGATAGGTTTTGCTCATCCATTTCTAGCTATACTGCCCCCTTAAGGAAATTTCCGAGGGGCAACAATGGACGATACAATCGAGAATAATGAGAGCTCGCTAAAGCTCTCTGCGACCCTGGCCGCGGCAACCTTGCTGACAGCGTGCGGAGGCGGGGGGAGCGAAAGCAAGGGCAGCGACGGAGGTACGACCTCGCCGGTGCCACCCCAGGTCGAATCGATTGCAGGCGCCCAGGCCGCACGTTTCCTCGCCCAGGCCTCCATGGGCGCAACGCATGATCAGATGACTCGGGTCCAAGCGCTCGGCTATAGCAAGTGGCTGGACGAGCAGATGGCGATGCCCACTTCGCAATCGCGTTGGGATTGGCTGATGGCGAAGGGCTTCAACGCCATCGAAAACAAGAACACCCAGGCCGGCATCGACGCGGCACTGTGGGTCAAGCTGATCACGTCCCCCGATACCCTGCGCCAGCGCGTGACGCTGGCCTTGTCCGAAATCGTCGTCGCCTCCCTGGATGGCTTCACCGGTGCCTGGCGTGCCTTCACCGGCGCCGCCTACATGGACAATTTGGAGGCCAATGCCTTCGGCAACTACCGCACCTTGCTGCAGCAGGTCACGCTGTCGACCTCGATGGGCGAATACCTGACCTATCGCGGCAACGCCAAGGCCAATCCGAAAACCGGCTCCATGCCGGACGAGAACTACGCCCGCGAGATCCTGCAGCTCTTCACCATCGGCCTGCTGAAGCTGAACCCGGACGGCACGGCGACCGAGCAGGAAACCTATACCCAAGCCGACATTTCCGGCCTGGCCCGTGTATTCACCGGCTGGGACTCCGACCTCGCCGGCGGTACCAGCGACACGCCGGATTACCGCAAGCGCCCGATGACCCAGGTTGGAACCAAATACGAGCCTGGCGAAAAAATCTTCCTCGGCACCACGATCGCCAGCGGCGTCGATGCGGCAACGGCCCTGAACAAGGCGCTCGACACGATTTTCGCGCATCCGAACGTGGCGCCTTTCGTATCGAAGCAGCTGATCCAGCGCCTGGTCACCAGCAATCCAGCGAAAGAGTACGTGGCGCGTGTCGCTGCTGTCTTCAACAACAACGGCAGCGGCGTCAAGGGCGACCTGAAAGCGGTCATCAAGGCCATCCTGCTGGACCAGGAAGCACGTTCCGCGGCCAACCTGACGAACGCCGGCTTCGGCAAGGTGCGCGAACCCATCCTGCGCTTTACCGCATGGGCGCGTGCCTACAACGCCACCTCGCCGAGCGAAGCCTGGGCCATTGGCAATACCAGTGAGCCCTCGTCCCGCCTGGGACAAAGCCCGCTGCGCTCGCCGAGCGTCTTCAATTTCTTCCGCCCCGGCTACGTGCCGCCGGCACTGGGCGTGGTCGCACCAGAATTCCAGATCGTGAACGAAACCAGCGTGGTCGGCTATGCCAACTACATGCAGACTGCCATCAGCAGGGGCATTGGCGACGTCAAGGCGGATTATTCGAGCCTGCTGCCGCTGGCCGACAACGTGCCTGCCCTGGTTGACGAGATCAATCTGGTGCTGGCGGCCGGCCAGTTGGGCGCAGACACCGTGACCCTGATCCGCAACGCTGTCACCAGCATGGCGACCGGCACCGACGCCGCGCGCGCCAACCGCGTCTATGCGGCGCTCACGCTGGTCATGGCATCCCCCGAATTCATCGTACAGAAGTAAAGGCCACCACCATGACTAATCAAGCTTCGCGCCGCGCCTTCCTCAAGCGCGCATCGGCACTCGGCGTAGCAGGCGTGGCGGCGCCCTGGGCCATCAACCTGATGTCGATCGCCGAGGCGGCGGCAGCTACTGCCAGCGACTACAAGGCACTGGTCTGCGTCTTCCTGTACGGCGGCAACGACTATGCGAACACTGTCATCCCCTACGACAGCACCAACTACACGCTGTACCAGGGACTGCGCCCGACCATCGCCTATGCCCGCGACGCCCTGACCGCGACCGCCCTGGCGCCATCCGTCCCCGTGATGGATTCGACTGGTGCAGCCCGCGAGTTCGCATTGGCGCCGGCGCTCGCGCCCCTGGTCCCGATTTTCAACAACGGCCAGCTTGGCGTCATGCTGAACGTCGGCCCGCTGGTCCAGCCGACCACGAAATTGCAATACCAGACCAAGTCCGTGCCGCTGCCGCCGAAACTGTTCTCGCATAACGACCAGCAATCGATCTGGCAGTCGTCCGCGCCCGAAGGCTCGCGTACCGGCTGGGGCGGCCGCCTGGGCGACCTGTTCGAGTCGGGCAATGGCAATGCCACCTTCACCTGCGTCAACGTATCGGGGAACGCGGTCTACATGGCCGGCAAGACGGCCGTGCAGTACCAGGTGTCGGCCAACGGCTCGATGCAGTTCAACGGCCTGAAGTCGCCGCTGTTTGGTTCGGCCACCGCCACCGAGGCCCTGCGCACCCTGATCACCCAGCCGCGCACGCACGCGCTGGAGAACGAATACAACCGCGTGACCCGCCGTTCGGTGGATGCCAACGCGGCGCTCACCTCGGCCCTGGCCACCGCGCCTGCACTGCAAACGGTATTCCCGGCATCGAATTCCCTGGGCGACCAGTTGAAGATGGTCGCGCGCATGATTTCCGCCAGCGGCAGCCTGGGTGCCAAGCGCCAGGTGTTCTTCGTCTCGATGGGCGGATTCGACACCCACGACAACCTGGCCACCGTCCACCCGGGCCTGATGGCCAAGCTGGGCGACGCCATGGCCGCCTTCTACCAGGCGACGGTGGAACTGGGCGTGTCCGACAAGGTGACGACGTTCACCGCCTCCGACTTCGGCCGCACGCTGGTCGCCAACAACGACGGCTCCGACCACGGCTGGGGCAGCATGCACTTCATGATGGGCGGCGCCGTCAAGGGCAAGCGCTTCTACGGCACTGCGCCGGTCGTCGCCAACAATGGCCCTGACGACGTCGGCCAGGGCCGCCTGCTGCCAAGCACCTCGGTCGACCAGTATGCGGCCACCATGGGTAAATGGCTGGGCGCCAGCGACAGCGAACTGCTCTCCCTGCTGCCCAACCTGTCCAACTACAGCACGCGCGACCTCGGCTTCCTCTAAGCCAGCCGAGGCGGCTGGCGCTGGCTAGCGCATTGCCATTGCCATTGCTCCGGCATCGGCAGCCTGCCAGCCGCCGCCGAGTGCCCGGAAGGCAGCGACTGCAGCGCGTGCCGATTCCGTTTGCGCCTGCACCCGCGCATCGGAAGCGCGCAGCAGGCTTTCGTCCGCTTGCAGCACTTCGACCAGGCTGACGACGCCCCTCTGGTAGGCTGCGAACGACGCTTCGCGCGCCCGGCCGAGCGAGCTGACGCCTTGCTCCAGCACGGCCGCCTGCTCTTCGCGCTTGACCAGCGCCGAGAACGCGTTCTCGACATCCTCGCTCGCATGCAGCGCCGCCAACCGGTAGGCGGCCAGCATTTCCGCCTCCTGCCCCCTGGCTTGCGCGATCTGCGCATCGACCCGGGCGAAATCGAACAGGCGCCAGCGCAAGCCAAGGATGCCGGCAGCCTGGTTGGCGCCGCTGGTAAACAGGTTGCCGCCGGAGACCGAGGTGGCGCTGCCCAGCAGGCCGCTCAGGGAAAACTTGGGGTAATACTCGGCAATGGCGACACCGATGCGGGCATTGGAAGCGGCTAGCCGGCGCTCTGCCACGATCAGGTCGGGACGGCGGCGCAGCAGTTCGCGCGGCGAGCCGCTGGCGGCAATCTGCGGAGCCAGCGGGATGGCGCTCGTTTCGGCCAGCTCGGCGTGATGGGTGCCGGGTGGCGAAGCAAGCATCACGTCCAGCGCATTCAGGGCAGTTTCCAGGCCCGACTCCAGCACCGGGATGGATGCCTGCACCTGGGCCAGCGCGCCTTCGGCCTGCCTTAGTTGCAGTTCCGCCGCCAGGCCCTTGTCATATAAGAGCTTGATGGTCGCCACAAGATCCTGCTGCGTCTTTACTTGCTTGCGGGCGACATCAAGGCGCGCCTGCAAGCCGCGCACGGTGATGTAGATGTCGGCCGTTTGCGCCGCCACCGCCAGCCGTGCCGCCGCCGCGCCGGCTTCCGATGCCTGGTATTCGGCCAGCGCCGCCTCGCGGCCCCGGCGCAAGCCGCCAAACAGGTCGAGTTCCCAGTTCGCGCCGAGATTGACTTCATAGGAACTGCCATGGCGGTCAAAGCCGGGCGCCGAGTTGAGTATCTGCCCCTGAGGGGTTTCTACCGACTGGTAGGCCCGGGCGGCTTGCCCGCTGATGTTCCCGGAAGGCAGCAGGGCAGCATTGGCCGCGCCCAGGCCGGCGCGCGCTTGCGCGACGCGTGCGGAAGCCTGCGCGAGGTCGAGGTTTTGCTCGAGCGCCTGTGCCACGAAGCGGCTCAATAGTGGATCGCCAAAGCCGCTCCACCACTGCGCCAGGTCGGCAGTGGTGGCGGCCTGGCGCTGCTCAACAGCTGCCTGGCCGTGGAATTGCTGCGCCAGGACGGGTTCCGGCCGGGCGTAATCGGGGCCGACGGCGCAGCCCGTTGACAGGGTGGCAACGACCAGCGCCGCCAGGGTTTGTTTATTTAACATCGGACATCCTTCGTCATGAGTTCATGGTGACCATAATACCAAATGGTCACAAGTTGTCCAATCTTTCTGTTTGGCTTAAACTTGAGCGCATGAAAAATCCACTCATCTCTCCAGCCCCGGCCCGGGGCCCGGCCGATCATGAAGTGCGCAACCAGATCGTTGCCGCAGCCGTTGAACATTTCAGCCACTACGGCTATGCGAAGACCACCGTGTCCGACCTGGCCAAGTCGATCGGCTTCTCAAAAGCGTATATCTACAAGTTCTTCGAGTCGAAGCAGGCCATCGGTGAAGTGATCTGCGCCAATTGCATGCAGCAGATCGAAACCGAGGTCAGCGCGGCAATTGCCGAAGCCAGTTCTTCGCCTGAAAAGTTGCGCCGTATGTTCAAGGCCTTTACTGAAGCCAGCCTTCGCCTGCTGTTCAATGAACGCAAGCTTTACGAAATTGCAGCGACAGCAGCAACGGATCGCTGGCAGGTCGTGCTTGACTATGAGGTGCGCATCCAGAAGCTGCTGCGCGAGGTGTTGCAGGAGGGCCGCCAGTCGGGCGACTTCGAGCGCAAGACTCCCTTGGATGAGACGGTGATGGCGATCTACCTGGTGATGCGCCCTTACCTCAACCCACTGCTGCTGCAACATAGCTTTGATTACACGGAAGATGCCCCGGCGCATCTGTCCAGCCTGGTGCTCAGGAGCCTGTCGCCATAAAAAAATAGTTTGTGACCATTGACTAAATTAGTCACCAGAACCATAATGAAAGTCCCGATCACTTTATCCATGGGACTTTCATGCGCCTGCTTCGCTCAACTCCATCCGCAGTCTTCGCTGCCGTGCTGCCGTTTGCGGTGGTGGCTTGCGGCGAAAAACATCCAACCGATCCCCGTACCGAGGCGCCGCTGGTGCGCGCCGCGGTCGTACAGGGGGTAGCCCCCCTTTCCCGCTCCTACACCGGCGTTGTCGCCGCACGGGTGCAGAGCGACCTCGGCTTCCGCGTTCCCGGCAAGGTGCTGGAGCGCCTGGTCGACGTCGGCCAGACCGTCAAGCGCGGCCAGCCGTTGATGCGCATTGACCCGGTCGACCTGAAACTCGCAGCCCATGCTCAACAGGAAGCCGTCGCCGCCGCCCGCGCCAGGGCAAAACAGGCGTCCGACGATGAAGCCCGCTACCGCGACCTGCGCCCAAGCGGTGCAGTTTCCGCTTCCGCCTACGACCAGGCCAAGGCCGCCGCTGATGCCGCCCGCGCCCAGCTCAGCGCAGCCGAGGCCCAGGCCGACGTCGCCCTGAACGCCAGCCGCTATACCGAGCTGGTGGCGGATGGCGACGGCGTCGTCACGGAAACGCTGGCCGAACCCGGCCAGGTAGTCAATGCCGGCCAGGTCGTAGTCCGCCTGGCCCATGCCGGCCGCCGCGAAGCGGTGATCCAGCTGCCGGAGACGGTTCGCCCTGCCGTTGGTTCCACCGCCCAGGCAACCCTGTTTGGCAAGGATGGCGTGCGCGTTCCCGCCAAGCTGCGGCAGTTGTCGGATGCAGCGGACCGGCTCACCCGTACCTTCGAAGCACGCTATGTGCTGGAAGGCGAACTGGCCAACGCTCCCTTGGGCAGCACGGTAACCATCCAGGTGGCCGACGGCCAGCCGGCCGCCCAGGGCGGGTTGCAGGTGCCGATCGGCGCCCTGTTCGACGCAGGCAAGGGGCCAGGGGTCTGGATCATCGACGGCAACCCGGCCAAGGTCTCCTGGCGTCCCGTCTCGGTGCAGCGACTCGAAGACGACCGCGCCAGCATCGACGGCCAGGTCAAGCAAGGCGATCGGATCGTCGCGCTCGGCGCGCACCTGCTGCGCGAAGGCGCCAACGTGCGGGTGGATGCCCAGGGCGCCGGCGCCCCAACTGAAGGAGCCCGTCCGTGAAACCGAGCCGCTTCAACCTGTCGGCCCTCGCGGTACGCGAGCGCTCCATCACCCTGTTCCTGATTTGCCTGATCTCGCTGGCAGGGGTGATCTCGTTCTTCAAACTGGGCCGCGCCGAAGACCCGGCGTTCACGGTCAAGGTGATGACCATCGTCACCGCCTGGCCCGGCGCCACCGCGCAGGAAATGCAGGACCAGGTAGCGGAAAAGATTGAAAAGCGCTTGCAGGAACTGCGCTGGTACGACCGCAGCGAGACCTATACCCGGCCCGGCCTGGCTTTCACCACCCTGACCCTGCTCGACAGCACCCCGCCCTCGGAAGTGAAGGAAGAGTTCTACCAGGCGCGCAAGAAGGTCGGCGACGAGATCGGCAACCTGCCGCCTGGCGTGATCGGACCCATGGTCAATGACGAATACGCCGACGTCACCTTTGCCCTGTATGCGCTGAAGGCCAAGGGCGAGCAACAGCGCTTGCTGGTGCGCGACGCCGAATCTCTGCGCCAGCGCCTGTTGCACGTGCCGGGGGTGAAGAAGGTCAACATCGTCGGCGAGCAGCAGGAACGCATCTATATCGAGTTCTCCCATGAACGCCTGGCGACGCTCGGCATCGGCCCGCAGGAAGTATTCGCCGCGCTGAACAGCCAGAACGCATTGGCCGCTGCCGGCTCCGTGGAAACCAAGGGCCCGCAAGTGTTCATCCGCCTGGACGGCGCTTTCGACACGCTGCAGAAAATCCGCGAGACACCGGTGGTGGCCCAGGGCCGCACGCTGAAGCTGTCCGACATCGCCAAGGTTGAACGCGGCTATGAGGACCCATCCACCTTCATGATCCGCAATGGCGGCGAGCCTGCGCTCCTGCTGGGCATTGTCATGCGCGATGGCTGGAACGGCCTGGACCTGGGCAAGTCGCTGGACAGCGAAGTGGGCGCCATCAACGCCAGCCTGCCGCTGGGCATGAGCCTGGCCAAGGTGACCGACCAGGCAGTCAACATCAGCTCCTCGGTCGACGAATTCATGCTCAAGTTCTTCGCCGCCCTAGTGGTGGTGATGCTGGTGAGCTTCATCAGCATGGGCTGGCGCGTCGGCGTGGTGGTTGCCGCTGCCGTTCCGTTGACGCTGGCCATGGTCTTTATCGTCATGGCGGCAACCGGCAAGAACTTCGACCGCATTACCCTGGGTTCGCTGATCCTGGCATTGGGCCTGCTGGTGGACGACGCCATTATCGCCATCGAAATGATGGTGGTGAAGATGGAAGAAGGCTACGACCGCATCGCCGCGTCGGCCTACGCCTGGAGCCATACGGCCGCACCGATGCTGTCCGGTACCCTGGTGACGGCCGTCGGCTTCATGCCGAACGGTTTTGCCCGTTCGAGCGCCGGTGAATACACCAGCAATATGTTCTGGATTGTCGGCATCGCCCTGATCGCGTCCTGGGTGGTGGCGGTGGTATTCACCCCGTATATGGGCGTCAAGCTGCTGCCCGATTTCAAAAAGGTCGAGGGTGGCCACGAAGCCATCTACGACACCCCGCGCTATAACCGCTTCCGCGAGCTGCTGGGGCGCGTCATCGCCCGCAAGTGGCTGGTGGCCGGCTCGGTCGTGGGCCTGTTCGTGCTGTCGGTATTGGGCATGGCGGTAGTCAAAAAGCAGTTCTTCCCGATCTCGGACCGCCCGGAAGTACTGGTCGAGGTGCAAATGCCTTATGGCACGTCGATCAACCAGACCAGCGCTGCTACCGCGAAGGTTGAAGCATGGCTGGCCGGACAAAAGGAAGCAAAGATCGTCACGGCCTACATCGGCCAGGGCGCGCCGCGTTTCTACCTGGCCATGGGACCGGAATTGCCCGATCCGTCGTTTGCCAAGATCGTGGTCCGCACCGACAGCCAGGAAGAGCGGGATGCGTTGAAACAGCGCTTGCGCGAAGCTGTCGGCGGCGGCCTGGCATCCGAAGCGCGCGTACGCGTCACCCAGCTTGTCTTTGGCCCGTATTCGCCATTCCCGGTTGCCTACCGCGTCAGCGGTCCCCCGGAAAAGCTGCGCAGCATTGCGGCGGACGTGCGCCAGCTCATGGAGAACAGCCCGATGATGCGGACCGTGAATGCCGACTGGGGCACCCGTGCGCCAACGCTGCATTTCACGTTGCAGCAAGACCGGCTGCAGGCAGTAGGCCTGTCCTCCAACGCGGTGGCGCAGCAACTGCAGTTCCTGCTGAACGGCGTACCGGTGACTGCCGTGCGTGAAGACATCCGCACCGTACAGGTGGTGGCGCGCGCTGCTGGCGACATCCGCCTCGATCCAGCCCGGATCGGCGACTTTACGCTGGCCGGCGCCAACGGACAGCGCATCCCGCTGTCGCAAGTGGGCAAGATCGAAGTGCGGATGGAAGAACCCATCGAACGCCGCCGCGACCGCATGCCGACCATCACCGTGCGCGGCGACATCGCCGACAACCTGCAGCCGCCGGACGTTTCGGCAGCCATCACCAAGCAACTGCAGCCGCTGATCGCCAAGCTGCCGACTGGTTATGCCATCGAGGAAGCAGGCTCCATCGAGGAATCGGGCAAGGCGACCAAGGCCATGCTGCCGCTGTTCCCGATCATGCTGGCGATCACCCTGCTGATCATCATCTTCCAGGTGCGTTCGATTTCGGCAATGGTGATGGTGTTCCTGACCAGTCCCCTGGGCCTGATCGGCGTGGTGCCGACCCTGATCCTGTTCCGGCAGCCTTTCGGCATCAATGCCCTGGTCGGCCTGATCGCCCTCTCCGGCATCCTGATGCGTAACACCCTGATCCTGATCGGCCAGATCCACCATAACAAGGAAGCTGGCATGGATCCGTTCAAAGCAGTGGTCGAAGCGACCGTGCAACGCGCGCGCCCGGTGATCCTGACAGCGCTGGCGGCGATCTTCGCCTTCATGCCGCTGACGCACTCGGTGTTCTGGGGCACGCTTGCTTACACGCTGATCGGCGGCACCCTTGCCGGCACCGTCCTGACCCTGGTGTTCCTGCCTGCGATGTACTCGATCTGGTTCAAGATCCGGCCCGGCGATACACAGCCAGCGGTGCACGCGGGTGAGGCGGCGGGACCGCAACTGATGACCGGTAGTTGAATTCATAAAAGAGGAGAAGTTGATGTCGAAGCATAAGTATTCGAAGTCCCTGCTGGCTGCGGCAGCAGGCATGCTGCTGGCGGGCCAGAGCCACGGCGCCGCATTTGAACTCAAGGAGAAAAGCGCCAAGGCACAGGGCCGGGCAACCGCAGGCTCGATCAGTGCCCCGGGTGATGCATCGGCCATCGCAGAGAATCCTGCCGCGATGCGCGGCCTGGATGGGAGGGTATTCCAGGCCGACCTGACCACGGTCGACTACTCGGTCAAGTTCAACGGCGACGGCGAGGATGCGCTTGGCCGGCCTTTATCGGGCGGTAATGGCGGCAACGCGGGAGCGACCAAGCCGATTCCAGCCATGTACTTCCACACGCCATTGGGCGAGCGCGCCCACCTCGGCCTGTCGCTGACGGCGCCGTTCGGCTTCACCACCGACTACGACGCGCAATGGAAGGGCCGTTACCAGGGGCAGAAGACCGAACTGAAAGCGGTCAACCTCGGCCTCGCCCTGTCGTATGACCTGAACGAGCAGCTGTCGTTCGGTGGCTCGCTATTCTTCGAACATGCGACAGCGAACCTGACGACCGCCCTCGACTTCGGCGCGATCATGGCTGCCGCACGCGTGCCCGGCTACGCTCCCACCAGTGCCGACGGGCGCATCGCACTCGATGGAAGCGACAATGCCTTCGGCTTCACGCTCGGCCTGCTGTATAGCCCGACCAGGCAAACCCACATCGGTGCAGCCTACCGCTCCGGCGTCAACCATA
The DNA here is from genome assembly GCF_049904655.1 of Pseudoduganella sp. R-34. Taxonomy (NCBI): domain Bacteria; kingdom Pseudomonadati; phylum Pseudomonadota; class Betaproteobacteria; order Burkholderiales; family Oxalobacteraceae; genus Pseudoduganella; species Pseudoduganella sp. R-34. The sequence continues at coordinate 307,991 of NZ_CP184572.1, read as the reverse complement.
AGCTGAGCGATGCATCGATCACGTTTGACGTGCCGCAAGGGCCTAAGGCGATACTCGCGGCCACGCGCCCCGGCTGGTTCACTGACACCAACGCCTCGACCGAACTGCGCATGCCTTCGTCCTGGACAGTCAGTGTGACGCACCAGCTCAACGAACGCTGGTCCGTCATGGCCGACGTGCACCGAACCAAATGGAGCAGGTTCAAGGACGTCGTGCTGGACTTCGACTCGCCGCAGGCAACGCAGGCGATCTCCTTCGACTATCGCAACACCCTGTTCGGCGCGCTGGGCGCCGAATACACGCTCAATCCGGACCTGACCCTGCGCGCAGGCGTGGCTTACGACCAGACGCCGGTCCGTGCCGCTTCCCGCGACGTCCGAGTGCCGGACGTCGATCGCAAGTGGCTATCCCTCGGCGCCACCTGGCGTGCCAGCCAGAGCGTCGAATGGAGCGCCAGCTACACCCACCTGTTCCTCGACGATGCGGCTGTCGCCATGCGTTCGCCGACCGGCAGCACCTTGCATGGCAACTACAAGCTGGCGAGCGATATCTTCGCTGTCTCGCTGGCTTATCGCTTCTGAACCCCCTGGAGAAAAAGCATGAAGGATTCGCCGATTGTATTGATTACCGGAGTCTCGTCCGGCATCGGGCGCACCGCAGCGGAGAAGTTTGCCGATCAGGGATGCCGCGTCTTTGGCACCGTGCGCAGCATCGCCAAAACGTCGCCCCTGTCGGGCGTTGAACTGCTTGAAATCGATATCCGCGATGACGCGTCCGTGGAACTTGGCGTCCAGGCGGTCATCGAGCGCGCGGGCCGCATTGATATCCTGGTCAACAACGCAGGCATGAATATGGTCGGCGCGGTGGAAGAAACATCGGTCACCGAGGCCGCCGCCCTGTTCGACACCAATGTGTTCGGCGTGCTGCGCATGGTACGTGCGGTGCTTCCGCATATGCGCAAGCAGCGCCGTGGCCGGATCGTGAATGTCAGCTCCGTGCTTGGCTTCCTGCCGGCACCGTACATGGGACTGTATTCGGCCTCGAAGCACGCGGTCGAAGGCCTGTCCGAAACCTTGGACCATGAGGTGCGCCAGTTCGGTATCCGCGTCACCCTCGTCCAGCCCTCGTACACGAAGACCAACCTGGACGCCAACTCGCCCCAGGCCGCCCTGCGGATCGGCGATTATGACCATGAGCGCGATACTGCGGCCCGCTCCGTCGTCAACAGCATCAACAGCGCTCCCGGCCCCGATAGTGTCGCGAACACGATAGTGGAAGCGGCGCTCGGGACGTGGCGTATGCGCCGCACGCCAGCAGGACAAGCCTCGCTGTTGAGCAAATTGCGCCGCTTCATGCCGGCTGGCCCGGTTGATGCCAGCCTGCGCAAATCGCTGGGCTTGGCGTGACGCCCGCGTTGGCTACAAAATGTAACCTTGGTTGCGCAAGACGCTCCTTTTTGGGATGTTAGCAGGACAACAATTCCAAAAGGACGTCCACCATGAAGAAGACCATACCCTTTGCGCCGGTCTTGGCAGCAGGCATGCTCACGCTTGCTGCCTGCAGTACGCCGCAGCCGACCCAGGCGCCGCAGCATGTCGCCGAAGCTGCAATGCCGGCACCAGTGCCGGCCGCCGTACCGCCAGCACCCGTCGCGCCAGCGGCAAAGGCCGATCTGAGAGGCTCGGTGAAGCCCGCCCCGGTGTTGGCTTACTCTCCTGGTGTGCCAGCGCCAATGCCGCACATCGCGCCCATGCCGCAATCGGCAGACAAATTCCCCGACAAGGACGGCAACAAGTCCGTGCTGGTGAGCGAACAGCCTGTGTCCACCTTCAGCGTGGATGTCGACACTGCCTCCTACGCCTTCGTCCGCCGTATGCTGTCCGACGGCCGCGTGCCGCCGCAGCAAGCCGTGCGCGTCGAGGAAATGGTCAACTACTTCCCCTACAACTACGCTACTCCCACCAATGCCAGCCAGCCGTTTGCAGTTACGACGGAGGTGATGCCGAGCCCATGGCAGCAGGGAAACCAGCTTGTCCACATCGCGCTCAAAGGTTATGACATCAAGGCCGCCGCCCGCCCGCGCGCCAACGTTGTGCTGCTGGTGGACATTTCCGGCTCGATGGGGCCACGTGACCGACTGCCGCTTTTGCAGCAAGGCTTCCGCCTGTTCGCAGAGCAGTTGCGCGATGACGATATGGTCTCCATTGTGACTTATGCGAACGGCACCGCCGTCGCCCTCGAGCCAACCAGCGGCAAGGACAAGCAGAAGATCATCGACGTGATCAACAACCTGCACGCATCGGGCGGCACGGCCGGTGGCGATGGCCTGCAGCGCGCCTACGCCCAGGCCGAGCGCAACTTCGACCCTAAGGCCGTGAACCGCGTGATCCTGGCCACCGATGGCGACTTCAATATCGGCATCACCGATCCCAGGCAGCTTGAGAAATTCATCGTCGACAAGCGCAAGTCCGGCGTCTACCTGTCGGTATTCGGTGTTGGCCTTGGCAACCTGAACGACGCCCTGATCCAGCGCCTGACACAGTCCGGCAACGGCAATGCCGCCTATATCGACACCCTGCTGGAGGCGCGCAAGGCGCTGGCGCAGGAGCTGGGTTCGACCATGTTCCCGATCGCGAACGACGTGAAGGTGCAAGTCGAATTCAACCCGTCGCAAGTCGCGGCTTACCGCTTGGTTGGCTACGAGACCCGCATGCTGAACCGACAGGACTTCAAGGATGACAAGGTCGACGCCGGCGACATGGGCGCCGGCCACACCGTCACCGCCATCTACGAAATCACGCCAGCCGCCAACGCAGGCAAGCTGGTTGATCCGCTGCGTTATGCGCAGCCGGGCAAAAAGAAAGCCACGGAATCAGGCAAATCCGATGAGCTGTGCTTTGTGAAGGTGCGCTACAAGCTGCCCGGCCAGTCCGCCAGCAAGCAGGTCGAGCATGCGGTGCGTGCCGGCAGCGCACGCGATTCTCTCGACGCAGCGCCGGACGACCAGCGCTTTGCCGTCGCCGTTGCAGCTTTCGCCCAGCGCCTGCGTGGGGAGCAGCAAGTCGCCGACTTCAGCTACGGCGATATCGCCAGGCTGGCGGAAGGCGCACGCGGCGCCGACCGCGAAGGCTATCGCGCCGAATTCGTGAAAATGGTACGAATGGCGGAAGCCCTCAGCACGGTCGGCCCTGCTGCGCAACGCTGATGAACCTTAGTTGAGCGTGACGTTCCAGTTGCGCTCAACGCACTTCACGTAATTGCCGGCGATAAGGGCGTTGTAAGGCGTCTGGTAGTTCACCAACTGGCATTGGTAATCGCCGCCGCTGTTCCAGTTCTTCTCCCAATAGATGTTGTAGGCGGCGGAACTGGACGGGCCAAAACGCTGCATCGTCGCGCACGATAGCTGCTCGCCCGCCACATTCCAGCCAAGGTCGGCCGCGAACTGCCGGTAATAATCGATGCGGTTCTGCGCCGCCGGCTTTTCGCTGCCGGTACCGCATTCCGCATTGATGATCATGATCGTGGTGGCGAAGTTGTTCCCCGCGCCGGCGGCAATGTCGCTGGCGTTGGGAACCCAGCTTCCGTCGATCACATGCAGCATCGATGGCTTCGGCGGTTGCGGGTAGACGAAGAAGAACGTGGCAGAGGCAAGATTCAGCCAGGTCGACGCTACCTGGTCCGGATTTTTCAGCAGCACCGATTGGTCGCCGTTGAACATCACCTGCGAGAACGGCCCGTAGTTGTAGTTGTATGAGAGCTGCTTGGCGCCGCGTCCGAAGTACTTCTTGTAGCTGCCATCGGCGTTCTTCCCGCAAGTCCAGACCGTGTTGAAGACCGGATCCGCACATTCAGTGTTGTAGCCGCAGCCTGGACCATCTTCAGTGCAGCCCAACTCGCGCAAGTATTTCAGGCCCTGCCGCCACTGCGGCAGGGGCAGGCTGGCATTGTGCTCGCCGGTCTCCTGCGCAAAGTGGGCGAACATGGTCGCCAGCGAATGGCGGCAGATGCTGTCGGCATTGCGGCCGTCGGTATAGTCGCCGCACACCGCCGGGAACTTTGCCACCGCCTGCAGGAAGCGCCGGTACTCATAGCTCGCTTCACGCAAGGAGAAGTAGTAGTCCCACTTCGCCGACGACAGCAAACGTTCAACGCGCTTCACATTGGCCGGGTTGCTGGCCAATCCAGGCGTCACCGCTTCCACCGCTGCGTTGTCGAGTGTCCGGATCGACGCCTTGACGCTGCGGAAGAAGTCATTGTCAGTCAGCGCCTGCTCGCGCGCTTCGGCCTGCGCCTTGGTCGGTACGCCGCCTGGCTGCGTCGGCGGGTCGCCAGGGTCGGTGGGTGGATCGGTCGCCTCCCCGATGTATTTCCATGGGCCCCAGGTGTCAGCCTGGCTTGGTGCATTCCCCTGTGTCCACCACTTCGCTTCGAATTGCTTGCTTTGGTAAATGGCGCACATGCCCGCCGTGTACACCTGGCTGGCGCTCCACGCCGGGCAGGAAGCGGTGGCGCTGGCCACTACGCCCTGCGCCAGCGTGCGCGCAGCGGCCGGGGTGTCGGCGCTGCCACCCCCCCCGCAGGCGGAGAGCGACAGCGCCGCGGCAAGTGCCGCGTAAGTGAGAGTTCTCATGTCAGGTTCCCTCGCTCATTGGAGTGCCACCGGCAGGTCCGGATACTCTTCGCTCAGCGCATAGCGAACGCCGTTCACCGTGATCGTGTACGCGGAAGGCCCGCTGATCGGCAAGGTGTAGTTCAGCGTCAGCGAGACCGATGCACCCGGCGCCAGCGACTGCCAGGAAGGTATCGTGAACTTGGCGCGGTTGAAGTTGGCCTTGAAGCCGCCGATATTATTCGGCCCGGTGTAGCCTGCCTTGATGACGGTCAGCCCGTAACCTGACTGGTCGCTCATATTGGCCGGCGCCGATACCGGATAATCGAACTCCACTACCGAACCGCCCGGAATCGTGGTGGCGGTGTTGTTCGTCACCGTCATCACGGGATTGATCGGGTAGTTGCTGTCGCCCAGCTTCCAGCCGCCAAGAGAGATGCTGACCTTCGCGCTGCTGGTCGGCATGGCCGTTTCGGCGCGCGTTGCGCCATAAGGAGCGGCGCTTCGGAAGGCAGCAGCGATGTTGTTCGTGAGCGTGTAACCCATGAAGTATTCGCCCGCGCCACCGTTGCGCGCTGCGTTCCATGCGTAGTCGCCGGCCAGCTCCCAGATCATGATGCCGCCGATGCCGTTGTTCACGACGTAGCTGGTCTTGGCAGCGATGGATTGCGCCGTTTCGGTGGAAATGAAGACCTGGCGTGTTGCGTTCCACAGCCACGGCGCAGCCAGCGTCGCGCTGTATTGCGGGCTGTAGGTGCCGGTGATGGTCTTCTCGGTCACGCCGTAGGCATCGAGGTAGGACGGCACAATGGCGTTTTGCAGGTTGAGCGCATGCCATAGCGGGTTGCCGCCGCCAGGTACGGGCTTGCCATTGGTGTCCAGGTCATGCCAGACGTTGTCGATGCCGGTTGCGCCTTTGCCGCAAGTTTTCACGCCGGCGCAGGCGACGGTGTCGGTGACCACCGGGCTGGTGCCCCACAAGCCGTTGTTGCCGCCGCTGACTTCCTTCCAGCCGCGCGTGTAGTACGGCACGCCGATATTGATGCGGCCCGCCTGCAGTGCGCCACGGTAGTAGCGGTAGGCCCAGTCGACGTTCAGGTAGCCGATGCCGCCGTACTGGTAGGCATTGCCGGCTTTCAGCTCGCCGTCGTTGCCGTCGTCGAACAGCGGAGCGTTGGGACCGACATACTGGTTCCATCCGCCGTGCAGGTCATAGCTCATCAGGCTGGCGTAATCGAGGTACTTCAGGCCGGACAGGTTCTCCTCGCCGCGCAGCACCCACCCGGATGCGGAACCGGCGATCGTCAGCATGTAGTACTTGTTGTCCGCCGCCGCTGCTGCATCGAGCTTCTCACGCACGGTTTTCAGCAGCACGTTGTAGCTCTTCATCAGGCCTGCCAGCCTTGGCTTGGAGATTGGGAAGTCGAGCGGGTTGCCTGCTTCGTTATTGGTGGTCGGGTGCTCGTAATCGATGTCCATCCCGTCAAAGAAGGTGTACTGGCGCAAGAAGGCGACCATCGAATCGGCCAGGGTGTTGATACCTGCCGTGTTGATGCTGCCGTCCGAGTTGGTGGTGGCGGTGTAGAAGCCGCCGCTGCCTGCCCAGCCGCCGACCGACAGCATGATCTTCACGCCGGGGTACTTCTTCTTGTACTGCGCGAGCAGGTTGAAGTGGCCTTTGTATGGGAGGGACGGGTCCATCGCCGCAGCGGGGATGTTCGGCCAGGTGATGCCGGTCTCGGGGCTGCTCGCACCGCTGCCGATCTGCACCTTGTTGTCCGTTCCGACGCTGGCGAAGGCGTAGTTCACGTGGGTGATGTTTTGCCACGGGATGTCGTTGACCAGGTAGGACGGCTGGCCGTTAGCGCCGGTGCGCCAACTGGTGAAGTAGCCGACGATGCGGCGATTCAGGCCGTTTGCCAGTTTTTCGCGGCCGTTGGCGTCGTAAACGCTGCAGTATGGGACGTTCGGCACTGGCGAGGTCAAGCCGTCAGGGCGGCATGCCACTGGCGTTGGAGTGGGCGTAGGGGTCGGAGTCGGTGTCGGGGTGGGAGTTGGCGTAGGTGTAGGAGTTGGCGTAGGGGTAGGAGTCGGCGTCGGCGTCGGCGTTGGCGTGGACGTCTGCAGCTCCCACGGGCCGTTCACTTCCGTGCCCGGTACATTATTCTGCGTCCACCACTTTGCCTTGTAGACGGCGCCGTTATAAGTCGCACACATACCGGCGGTATAGACCGCGCTCGCGCTCCATGCAGGGCAATCCGGCGTTGGAGTCGGCGTTGGTGTTGGCGTAGGGGTTGGAGTCGGGGTTGGCGTAGTCGCCTGCACTTCCCACGGCCCGTACTGCTCGGCGCCAGGGACATTATTTTGTGTCCACCACTTCGCCTTGTACACGGTGCCGTTGTAGGTCACGCACATGCCTGCGGTGTATACCGCGCTGGCACTCCAGGCTGGGCAGGACTCAGAAACCGCAGCCGTCGCAAGTGTGCGGGCCGGCTGCGGGGCTTGGCGGCTATCGGTTCCGCCGCCGCAACCGGCAATGGCGCTGCCGACCAGCGCCAGCATCAGGTAATTCGGTCGAATATTCATGCTGTCTCCGTTATTAGAAATCGTGGTTATGCGGATAACTGCTGTAGAAATCGTTATCCCAGCGGAAGTGCGTCGCCGAGATCGTGAGTGAGATATCGAGCCCCTGGACGAAGTGCCACCAGCCGACCGGCAGGAACAGGATTTCGCCAGGCGCCAGCTCAACGTCGAGGACCGGAACGCCGGCCATCGACGGGAAGCGCTGCTGGTCGATGTCGCGGCCATCGACCGGAGTAAAGCAATGGCGCTGGTTCTGCAGCCTCGGTGTTTCGCAAGGCGCGATCAGCCGCACGCGCTTGCGACCCATCACCTGGATCATGAAATTGTTGGTGAGGTCGTGATGGAACGGCGTGATGGTCCCCGCCGGCCCAAGCCAGAAGAATCCTTTGCGTTCGCCATCCAGGTATTCCGGCAGCAGCGGCATGTCCTGCCACAGCTCGTCCAGGGCCTGCCGGTTGCGGCCGTCGTTATTGGCCGTCATGTAGAAGTCGTTGGTGCTGCCGCTGCTGCGCACCCGTTCCACGTACTCGCCGAACGGCATATGGCGCTTGTGCGCGATGCTGTTCATTTCGTAGTCGGCATCGGCATTGCGGCCGAACTGCACTTCGACTTCCCGTTCGCCGAACTGCGCGGCCAACCAGTCCAGTGTCCACTTGCCGCGCGCTGGCCAGTCGTCCAGCATGCCGGTGATGATCACAGGCCGGTTGCACAGGTAGTGCTCGTGCAGGAAAACCTCGGTCGACAGGCGTTCGCGGCGCGGCACTTCCTGCGGCGCCATGCGGTTCAGGCGCGCCTGGATGCCGAGCAGCCAGTCGCGCTTGGCCAGCCGGTTATGCAGGCGCTGTACACCGTGCAGGTACGGACTGTTCATCGCAGCCGTGATTTCGGCTTGCGCGAGTTGGGGAGGAATGCCGGACTGGCCGAGAATGCCCGCCAGCGTCGCAGGAGAATGGCCCAGCATCAGGTTTTCGGCAATCCAGCGCCGCCATTCGTCGCTGATGCCAAGGGAATGCACCGTCGCACGACGTTTCATAAGCGTCTCCAAAAAGGGAAAAGCCGGCGGCGCTGGGCGCACCGCCGGCAAGGGATGGACGATTAACGTCCCTTCCAGACTTCGCTGGTCAGCGCACCGCTCGCATCGCCGTCCAGCTCCCACGAGAAGGCCCCGCGCAGACCCTGGTCGCGGACGTATTGCATCTTGGTGCCGATCACGGTTGGATCGTCATAGCTCCACCATTCGCCGGTGCTGGTGTACAGGTACAACTGCTTGGTCACCGGGTGGTACCAGCGCTGGCCGGTCTTGTTGCGCAAGACCTTGTAGTCATCGATGCCGCCCTCGTAGGTGCCGCCAGCACCACCGCTGGCAGCCTGGTACAGGCCATTGGCATTCGGCCCTGCCGTGACGCCCTTCCAGCCGCGCCCATAGAACGGAATCCCGAGCAGGATCTTGTTCTTCGGCATACCGGCTGCGGTCAGCGTGGCGAGGGCATCGTTGGCGTTGTACTTGGCCAGGTTGCCGGTCGCCGGATCGGCCGGGTCGTGGTACAGCGGAGAATGGAAGTTGGTGCTCGATTCCCACGCGCCGTGGAAGTCGTAGGTCATCACGTTCACCCAGTCCATGTACTGTGCGTATTGGCCAGGTTCGGTGTTGGCGATCTTGTCGACGCCGGCGCCAATCGCTGCGGTCAGCGCATAGCGTTTGCCGTCGGTGGCGCCCTGCGCGTCAAGCTGCGCTCGGAATTCCGCCATCAGCAGCGTGAAGTTATGCTTGTCGTTGACCGCGTCGTAGGTGTTGTACGGCTGGCCGCCGCCGCCCGGGTATTCCCAGTCGATGTCGATGCCGTCGAACACGCCCTTGGCCGCGCCCGGTCCACCGCGCCCATCCTGGATCGGCAGGTCGCCGGCGATGAACATCTTCACGCAGGACTTGGCGAGCTGCTTGCGCAGTGCGTCGGTCTTGGCTGCGGCCGAGAAGAACTTCGACCATGACCATCCGCCCAGCGAGATGAAGACTTTCAGGTTCGGGTGCTGCTGCTTGAGCAGTTTCAGCTGCAGGAAGTTGCCGGAAAGCGGTGCGTCCCACGGCACGGACTGGCCGTTGACGGTGCGTTTCGGCTGGCGCTGGTAGTCGGCATAGGAATCGCCGCCGGTGCCGGCATCCGGCGAAGTTGGGTTGTCGTTGCCCACTTCGGCCTTCGTCACCATATCGCACTCGTAGCCGCCGTTCTTCTGATACACATTGCCGAAGGCGTAGTTGATGAAGGTGAGCTGGTCGGCCACGCTGGTCTGCACGCCATTGACCGGCGTCTTCGTGGTGTGGATGTCCGCTACTTCGTAATCGCGGCCGTACACGCCCCACTGGGCGAAGTAGGAACCGATCTCGCGGCCGGTTGGAGTCGGCGTAGGTGTCGGTGTCGGTGTCGGAGTTGGCGTTGGTGTCGGCGTCGGCGTTGGAGTAGGTGTCGGGGTAGGCGTAGGCGTTGGGGTTGGCGTCGGAGTCGGAGTCGGAGTCGGCGTGGTCGACTGGAACTCCCAAGGCCCGTTCGGATCGGTGCCCGGCACATTATTCTGCGTCCACCATTTCGCCTTGTAGACCGAGCCGTTATAGGTGACGCACATGCCACCGGTATAGACCGCGCTGGCGCTCCACGCAGGACAATCCGGCGTTGGTGTCGGGGTTGGAGTAGGCGTTGGCGTAGTCGCCTGCGCTTCCCAAGGCCCGTACTGTTCTGCACCCGGCACATTGTTTTGCGTCCACCACTTGGCTTTGTACACCGTGCCGTTGTAGGTCACGCACATGCCCGCAGTGTAGACCGCGCTGCTGCTCCACGCCGGACACGTTTCCGCCACGGTGGACGTTGCGAGTGTGCGCGGCTGTTGTGAGGCCTGGCCGGTGTCGCTACCGCCACCGCAAGCTGCCAGCAGGCTGCTCGTCAAACCGGCGACCAGAAAACTTCTTGAAACCCTTTGTTCCATGCTCCCCCTCCTTCGGTTGTGGTTGTCGGGCTAGGATGGGATTGGGACAATTGGTAGTCAAGTGGTTTTAATTAGTGCTGCCAATATAAGACCAGTTGCAAAAATGCATGTGCCCTGCGAGGGCTCAAAAAATGGCTGTTTGAGAATGAAAAGGGAGATGTCTCAAATGAGACATTCTGTTAAACGATGAATACCAGCATTCGGCTACTCGCCGAGTGGTATTACTGCTCAGCTGCCCGGTATGGACTTCTGGATGCGCTCGATGGTCCGATCGGCCTGCATTTGCCTCAGCACGCGCGTCAGCTCCGGCACCAGCGCCTCGTGCTTCCTGTTCACGTAGTGATAGACCGGAAAGGAAGACAGCGGCGGCTCCAGCACGGTAATGCCTTCCAGCTTCTGGCTTCGCACCACGGCCATGCCCGACGCGCGATGACCCAGCACCAGGTCCGTGCGCCCCATCATCAGCTTTTCGAAAGCCTGGTGCATGGTCGGCACCTGCTCAACCTTCATGCCCCTGGTGTTCTCCTGCGCGATCTTGTTCCCGCGCACAAAGCCCAGCGTATAGGGGCGCAGGCTCTCCCACCCGTTGACCACGAATGAAGTACCGCGCGAAAAGATCACCAGCTCGAAGGTGAGCAGGGGGACGGGAACGATGACGAGGTTGGGATAGTCGCGGTCCAGGCCGAGCTTGCGATAAAGCTCGCCATCCATCTTGCCGTCATTGGCGTATACCAGCGAGCGCTCGCCGGGCAACTGGTGCACGACCAGCGTGCGGCCAATGCGCCGGTAGGCTTCGCGCAGCACCAGTTCGGAAATGGTGGCGGCAGGGTCGTCACCCACCAGGGTGGAGACGTTCATCACCGGAAAAGCTTGCGCAGCTACCCAGGCCGGCAGCAGGCCAGACAGCGCAAAACCCAGCACGGCGCGACGACGCATTTCATCTCCAGGCAATCCCTTGACTGGAGCATAACACTGCCTACACTTTTTGTAGTTCCGAAAACTCCTGGTAGGCCGCTACGGCATTTGCCGCATACATGGCCACCGGGCCGCCGCCCATATAGATCGCCACGCCCAGTGCTTCGTGAACCTCCTGGACGGTAGCGCCCAAGCGGGCCAAAGCCTTGGTGTGGAATCCGATGCAGCCGTCGCAGCGCGCGGCAACGCCAACCGCCAACGCGATCAGCTCCTTGGTCTTGGGATCAAGCGCACCGCCCGCCATGGCAGCCTTGCCCATGTCGCTGAAGCCTTTCATTACTTCCGGCGGGGTCTTGCGTAGCTGCGCCAGGTTGGCCGATATGTCCTGAGTGAGGTCTTTGTAGTCGGTATCCATGCCCGGATGGTAGACGTCCTGCCTCCCCGGCGAAATGATCCAGGTCAGCTTTCCAGGATACGCAAGGCCTCGCGCGCCATATTGATGGCCAGCTCCTCCTGCGCGATACCGCCCTTCAGCAGCACGTATTGCAGCTTTCGTTCGCGCGAGTCGGATTCACTGGCGAAGTCCCGCTGCTCGAAACTCTTGTAGAGGGCCAGTTTCGCTTCGTGCAACGCCAGGTGGCGCCGCATTTCGTCCGCCAGCCCTGCCGGACCGATCGCCGCCTCGGCGCGGATGCGCACCATCAGGGCGTCGCGCTGGGGGCGGGGATCTTCGGCCTCGGCAACCCAGCGCCGCAGCTCGGCAGTCCCGGCCGGCAGTACGCGATAGGCGCGCTTGCGTCCCCGGCCCGTTTCGGCGGGCAGGGACTCGATCCAGCCGGCTTGCTCCAGGCGTGCCAGTTCGCGGTAAATCTGCTGGTGGGTGGCAGCCCAGAAGAATCCGATCGATTTATCAAAGCGCCGGGCCAGTTCCGAGCCGGAACCGGCTCGCTCGGACAGGGAGGTCAACAGCGCGTGAGGCAAAGACATGGCAGGAAACAATGAAAAAGATGCCACCATCTTGCCTCAGCAGCGCGAGGCGGACAAGCCACATTGTCTTTGCAACTAGTTGCATAGACGCGGTAACCGGGCTATATTTATGCAACCAGTTGCATAAATGAGGACGCCAATGAACCGCTACCCACACCTGCTCGCCCCGCTCGACCTGGGCTTCACCACCCTGAAAAACCGCGTGATCATGGGTTCCATGCACGTCGGCCTGGAAGAGGAAGTCGATGGCTTTGAACGCATGGCCGCCTTCTACGCCGAGCGCGCACGCGGCGAAGTGGGCCTGATCGTGACCGGCGGCATTGCCCCGAACGAGGCGGGACGTCCGTGGAAGGCCGGCGCCAAGCTGACCACCACCGAGGAAGTGGCGCAGCACCGCAAGGTGACCGCCGCCGTGCACGCGGAAGGTGGCAAGATCGCCATGCAGATCCTGCACTTCGGCCGTTACGCCTACCATCCGAAACTGGTGGGCCCGAGCGCGATCAAGGCGCCGATCAACCAGTTCACCCCGCACGAACTCTCCACCGAAGAAGTGGCGGCGACCATCGAGGACTACGCCCAATGCGCCGTGCTGGCGCGCGAAGCCGGCTACGACGGCGTCGAAATCATGGGTTCCGAGGGCTACCTGATCAACGAATTCATCGCCGCCCGCACCAACCAGCGTACCGACGAATGGGGCGGCAGCTACGAAAACCGCATGCGCTTCCCGGTCGAAATCGTTCGCCGCGTGCGCGAGCGCGTGGGCAAGGACTTCATCATCATCTACCGCCTGTCCATGCTGGACCTCGTGGAAGGCGGTTCCACCCTGGACGAAGTGGTGCAGCTGGCCCAGGCGGTCGAACAGGCCGGCGCCACCATCCTCAACACCGGCATCGGCTGGCATGAAGCGCGCATTCCGACCATCGCCACCAAGGTGCCGCGCGCCGGTTTCGCCTGGGTCACGAAGAACCTGATGGGCAAGGTCGGCATCCCGCTGGTCGCCACCAACCGTATTAACACGCCGGAAGTGGCCGAGGGCATCCTGGCCGATGGCGCGGCGAACATGGTGTCGATGGCGCGCCCATTCCTGGCCGACGCCTTCTTCATGCAGAAAGCGCGCGAAGATCGTGGCGACGAAATCAACACCTGCATCGGCTGCAACCAGGCCTGCCTGGACCACACCTTCTCCGGCAAGATCACTTCCTGCCTGGTGAATCCGCGCGCCTGCCACGAAACCGAGCTGGTAATCGCTCCTGCGCAGCAAACCAGGCGCATCGCCGTGGTCGGCGCCGGCCCAGCGGGCCTGAGCTTCGCCACCACCGCAGCCTCTCGCGGCCATGACGTGACCCTGTTCGACGCCGGCAGCGAAATCGGCGGCCAGTTCAACGTGGCGAAAAAGGTGCCGGGCAAGGAAGAATTCAACGAAACCCTGCGCTTCTTCGGCCGCCAGATCGAGCTGACCGGCGTCAAGCTGCACCTGAATACCCGTGTCGACGTGGCCGGACTGGCTGCGGGCGGCTTCGATGATGTGGTGCTGGCAACCGGCGTCACCCCGCGCACCCCGGCCATCGACGGCATCGACCATCCGAAGGCCCTGGGCTACCTGCAAGTGCTGCGCGATGGCGCCTCGGTCGGCAAGAACGTGGCGGTGATCGGCGCGGGCGGCATCGGCTTCGACGTGTCCGAATACCTGACCCACGAAGGCAAGAGCGCCAGTCTGGTGCCGGAGAAGTTCTACGCCGAGTGGGGCATCGACAATGGCTACAAGGATCGTGGCGGCCTGCGCGCGCCGGAAGTGGAAGCTTCGCCGCGCAAGGTTCACCTGCTGCAGCGCAAGACCAGCAAGGTTGGCGACGGCCTGGGCAAGACCACAGGCTGGATCCACCGCACCGGCTTGAAAGCCAAGCGCGTGAACATGCAGTCGGGCGTCAGCTATGACCGCATCGACGATGCAGGCCTGCACGTTACCGTCGAAGGCCAGCAGCACGTGCTGCCGGTGGATAATGTGATTGTTTGCGCCGGCCAGGAGCCGCTGCGCGAACTGCAGCAAGGCCTGCTCGACGCGGGCTGCAAGGTACACCTGATCGGCGGCGCCGACGTGGCCGCCGAACTGGATGCGAAACGCGCCATCAACCAAGGCACCCGACTGGCTGCCGCCATTTAAGGAGTAAGCCCATGCTGCTGCAACCGGCCGTTGCGGAATCGCTCGAACGCTGGCACAAGATGATCGCCGGCGGTGATTTGTCCACCCTGCCCTCCATCGTCGATGCGGATGCGGTGTTTCGCTCGCCGATTGCAAACAAGCCTTACGCCAGCCGGGAGGCGGTGGTGCTGGTGCTGAACACGGCTTACCAGGTGTTCGAGAACTTCGCCTATCACCGCCAGCTGGCGACCGGCGATGGCCTGAGCGTGGTGCTGGAATTCAGCGCCAACGTCGGTGACAAACAGCTCAAGGGCATCGACTTCATTCGCTTCAACGACGCCGGCAAGATCGTCGAATTCGAGGTGATGGTGCGCCCGCTGAGTGGCTTGCAGGCCTTGGGCGAGGCCATGGGCGCGCGTATCGGCGCCCAGGTCGGCGCCTTCAAGACTCCAGCATAGCGAGCAGCTTGCGCAGCTGCGCGTCAAGCGCGGCTGAGCCATCGGCCCCGAACGGGGCCATGATGTTCTTCTCATTTTCCACGTGCGCCGCCACGGCGCGCTCGATCAGCTCCAGCCCTGCGGGGCTGAGCTGGACCAGCAGGCTGCGTGCGTCGGCTGGATTCGGCGCGCGCGTCACCCAGCCCTGCGCCTCCAGCCTTTGCAGGCGGTGCGTCATCGTCCCGGACGTCACCATGAGTTGCGAAAATAGCGCGGTCGGCGCCAGTTGGTGAGGTGCGCCAGACCGGCGCAGGGTCGCCAGCACGTCGAATTCCCAGTTACTGAGCCCAAATTGCTCGAATGTCGCGTCGAGCCGGCGCCGCATCAGCGCCGCGCAGCGGTTCAGGCGCCCGATCACGCCCATTGGTCCCACGTCCAGGGCGGGCATCTCCCGTGCCCATTGCTCCAGGATTAAATCCACTTTATCCACAGCCGTCCCCAGTTATCTATCGGGACGATTATAACAATTTATCTCGATTTCAAGATAAATTCGGCTATACTTCGATTTATCTCGATTTCAAGATACTTTTGCAGCCATGAAAAAATTCCCCCTAGCCGATACCGCGATCACCGCGCTGGCCCCCGTCATCTGGGGTTCGACCTATATCGTTGCCACCGAAATCTTGCCCGCCGGGCGTCCCTTCACCGCCGCCGCCGTGCGCGCCCTGCCGGCCGGCCTGCTGTTGGTGCTGTTCGCCGGCCGCATGCTGGCCCGCCATCTCTGGTGGCGCGTCGCCGTGCTGGCGGCGCTGAACATCGGCGCCTTCCAGGCCCTGTTGTTCGTCGCCGCCTATCGCCTGCCGGGCGGCCTGGCAGCCGTGCTGGGCGCGATCCAGCCAATCGTCATTATGGGCTTGGCCTGGGGATGGGATGGACGCCGCCCGCAATGGGCCGCACTCGGCGCGGCTGCGGTGGGCGTGGCCGGCATGGCCGCCCTCCTGCTGTCGCCGTCCGCCCGCTGGGATGCCCTCGGCGTTGCAGCAGCCCTGGCCGGCGCCCTGAGCATGGCTGTCGGTACCTGGCTGGCGCGCCGTTGGAAAACCGGCTTGCCGGTGGTTGAACTGGCCGGTTGGCAGCTCTTGCTCGGTGGCCTGATGCTCACGCCGCTGGCGCTGCTGGCCGATCCGCCGCTGCCTGCCTCGCTGGCTGCCAGCGAGATCCTCGGTTATGCCTACCTGACTTTCGTCGGCGCCCTGGTGGCTTACCTGCTGTGGTTCCGTGGCCTGAGCAAGCTGTCGCCGGTTGCCGTGTCCTCGCTCGGCCTGCTGAGCCCTGCAACCGCCGTCGTCCTGGGCTGGCTCCTGCTCGGGCAGAAGCTCGGCGGCACCGCAATGATTGGCCTGGCCGTGGTGCTGGGCAGCGTACTCACTCTTCAACTTAAGCTGCAGGAGGCTAAATAATGTCTAACCCAATCAAGGACTTGATCGAATCCCGCGTCTCGGCCAACTACTTCGACCCGGCGGCGCCGGTCAGCGACGAGCAGGTAGCGGAGCTGGCGCGCTTGGCAACGCTGGCGCCTTCCGCCTACAACGTGCAGAACTGGCAGTTCATCGCCGTGCGCTCGCAGGAAGCGCGGGAAAAGCTGCGCGAACTGTCCTTCGGCCAGCAGAAAGTCGTGGATGCGCCGGTCACCTTCATCATCAGCGGTACCCTGAAGGTGCAGGACCAGGTGGCGGCGGCGCTGAAACCGGCTGTGGATAAAGGCATACTTATCCAACCCGTTGTCGACAGCTGGACCCGCATGGCGCAGGGTTCGATGGACGGCGACGAACGCGCCCAGCGTGATGAGGCCCTTCGTTCAGCCTCACTGGCTGCGATGACCATGATCCTGGCCGCCGAAGGCATGGGCATTTCAAGCCTGATCAGCGCTTGATTATCGATTTGTGATTGTCACGCCGGTGGCCACCAGCAGGCCGCCGGCAATCATCGAAGCCATCACCTGCTCGCCCAGCATCAACGCCGCGAGCGATACACCGAATACCGGCACCAGGTTGTTGAACACCGCCGTGCGTGCCGGGCCAAGGGCCTTCACGCCCTCATACCACCACACGAAAGCCACCACGGTGCCGAAAGCGCCAAGGTAGGTAACCGACGCCCACACCTGCCAGCCCAGCGATGCCCAAGCCACGTTCGGCAACTCACGCGAGGCGGTGATCAGCAGGAAGCCCAGGCCCCACAGCGAGGCATACGTGGTGGCGGCGATCGGCGACAGGCCTTTCAGTGCGGCGCGGCCGACCAGCGTGTAGGCTGCCCAGCAGGAGGCTGCGCCCAGCATCATCAATTCACCAACGCCGATCGACTGGCTGATGTCATGCAAGGCCGCCATCGGCTCGCCGCGCGTGATCAGTACTGTGGCGCCGACAAAGGCAATGCCGATTCCCGCCCATTTCTGCCAGTTCAGGCGTTCGCGCAGCACGGCGGCAGCGGCCAGCGCGGTCACGATCGGATTCATCGCGATAAAGAGCGCCGAGCGGCTGGCTTCCATCTTGCCCAGCGCAGAGAAGAAGCAGAAGTTGTACAGGAAGATACCGGTCAGGCCCAAGGCGGCGGTCGCCCCCAGTTGCTGCATCGAGAGTTTCGGCAGGCCGCCTTCCCGCTTCCAGGCCAGCACCAGCAGCAGCGCGGCGGCAATCGAGAAGCGGATGGAGGCTGCCGTCAGCGGCGGCAGTGCATTCGAGACAATATGGCCGGCGATGAAGGTGCCGCCCCATATCAGGGTGCAGGCGATCAGTTTCAGGTAGATCATGGCAGTGGGCCTTGCGTGTCAGTGAAGGAGGTTATACATTAATACTAATCCTGACTCATAGAAAAATGAGTAAATCCTCATGACTTTCACCCAACTGGAAATCTTCGCCCTCGTGGCGGAATTGCGCGGCTTCACCGCCGCCGCCATGCGGCTTGGCGTGAGCCAGTCCGCTATCTCACATGCCATCAAGTCGCTGGAACAGGAACTGGGCGCCCAGCTCATCGAGCGCCAGGGTGCCACGGCCGACGTGACGGAACTGGGCCAGCGCCTGCTGGTGCGCGCCCGTGAAATCCTCGGCCTGGCGGAATCGATGCGGCAGGAAGTATCGGCCGCCAGCGGCCTGAATAAGGGCTTGCTGCGCATCGGCTCCTTCGGCCCGACCTCTTCGCTCAAGCTGATCCCGGCCATTCTCGACGTCTTCCAGAAGCGCTATCCCGGCATTGAAGTGCGCATCGACGAAGGCACGGACGACGACACCCTGCAATGGATTCTCGACCGCCGCGTCGACATCGGCTTTATCCAGCAGCCCGACGACCGTTTCGACACCGTCGACCTGGTGGAGGACCAGATGGTGGCGCTGCTGCCGGCAGGCCACCGCCTGGCGGCCAAGAAGTCCGTCAGCGCGCACGACCTGGCGAACGAACCTTTCATCATGCCCGACGCCGGCTGTTCGACCCTGATCGAACCGTTGTTTGCCGCACAGGGCCTGTGCCCGCAAGTCCGTTACCGCATGTCGCAGGTGCTGACCGTGCTCGGCATGGTGGGGCGCGGCGATGGCGTGTCAGGCATGGCAGAATTGGCGCTGCCGGTCGACCTGGCGGCCACCCATCCGAACATCGCGGTGCGCCCCTTCTCGCCGCCAGTGCGGCGGCGGGTCGGGCTGGCGCTGCGCAACCTGGCGCAGGCCTCGCCGGCCGCCAAGGCTTTTGTCGAAGTCGCACGAAAGGTCAAACTATGAGCACTAAAGTCGAACTGGAGCAGCGCCTGTTTGCCACAGGAAAAGCATGGTGGACGTGGCTGCAAAAGCAGCATTCCTCCTCGCCCGGCGTGTGGATGAAGATCGCCAAGAAAGAGGCGCCGGAAACGTCGGTCCAGTACCCGGAAGCGCTGGACGCGGCCCTGTGTTTCGGCTGGATCGACGGTCAGAAGAAGAGCATCGACGAGCAATACTGGCTGCAAAAGTTCACGCCGCGCGCCAAGCGCAGCATCTGGTCCAAGGTGAACCGCGACAAGGTCGCCGCACTGGCCGAAAAGGGGCTGATGCAGCCTGCCGGGCTGGCGGAAGTCGAGCGCGCCAAGCAGGACGGCCGCTGGGAAGCAGCATATGACTCATGGAGCGCGGCGGAAGTGCCGGCCGATTTGCAGGCAGCGCTGGATGCCAGCGTTAAGGCGCGTGCGAACTTCTCGAAGCTTAGCTCGCAGAACCGCTATTCGATCCTGTTCCGCACCCACCAGGCCAAGCGCGCGGAAACGCGGGCCAAACGGATTGGCGAATTCGTCGCCATGCTGGAGCGCGGCCAGGCCATCTATCCCCAGGCCGGCTTCACGACCATCAAGTAGAACACGGCGATGAAGGCGAAGAAAGCCGGAATGCCAAGCACGACCCAGGCGCGGAAGTAGCGCCAGAACTGGGCAGGCAGCGGCGCCGCCTGCTGCATCGCTTCCGCCGCGACATCGCGCATCTTCATTTGCAGCCAGACGACAGGCAGCCAGCACAGCAAGGCGATCACGAACAGCACGACGGACCATTTGATCCAGGGCGTGTGCATGGGAAAGCCGGCGAGATGGATCAGGTAAAAGCCGGTCGCCGGCTGGGCGATCATCGTAACGCCGGTGAACAGCCAGTCGGCAATCACCAGGATGCGGGTGACGACGGCAATTGCCTGCACATTTTTGCTGATCACCGCGAACAGCAGGTACCACGCGGAGCCGATGCCTGTGCCGAACAGCAGCGTTGAAGAGAGGACGTGCAACCATTTGACGATCAGGTATTCCATGACGGTTTCTCCATTTCGTAGAGCATCCACAGCGCGGCCAGCATGGGCAGGTTCTTGCTGATTGGGCCATAGGGGTGGAGCAGGAATTCGGGCAGGCGCCACGCGATGACGATGCTGTAGAAGGCGATCAGGGCGATCTGCGCAAGCCATAGCAAACGCCGGCTGCGGCGTGGCCATGCCAGCGTGGCCACGCCGAAGGCCAGGTCGAGCGCGGACGCGCCGTACAGCATCAGCGGCGCCAGCATTTGCGGCACGCCGGTGCGGACCAGCAGCGTGTAACTGTCGGCGACCGGATACAGGCCGGCCGATACGATGGCAGTCCAGATCCACACAGCGGCGATGCTCACACGCAGAACGGGCAGCAGCCAGTCGAGTTGCGCCTGGCTGCGTGTAGCCTCCGGCTGGGAAATAAAGTCGCGCACCGCACGCGGCTGGCGGCCCAGCAGTGCAGCCAGGGGGGCCGCGTCAGCGGTATTCCCGCGCGCCAGCATCTCCAGCGTCTCCTGGTCGAGTGGACTCCCTGGAAGCATGCCCGCAACGCGCGACAGGCAGCGCGCGAGCCAATCCGGCAACCGCAGCACCGGCAAACGCCACCGGCCCAGGCCCATCGCTTTCCTCAGCGCCCGCAGATAGTCCACGAATGGCATCGCCTCCGGGCCAACCAGCGCCAGGCGCCCCACGCCGGCGCCAGTCGCAGGACGCTCGGCGGCTCCCCGCTCGACCAGGATAACGATAGCGGCTACGACATCGTCGATATGGACCGGCTGCACCAGCTGCGGCGCGCTGCCCAGCCGGACCGCGAGCGGCATGGCGGCCAGCATGCGGAACATGCGCGCGCTTGCTCCTTCCGCACCATAGACCAGTGAGGGCTGGACGATGCAGCCGCCCAGCTGCGACGCAGCCAGTGCATCGTCGGCCGCCCTCTTGCTCGCATGGAAGGCCGAACGCGCGCCGGCATCCGCACCAAGCGCCGACACCTGCACCACATAACGTACGCCCACCTCCGCGCAGGCGGCGAACAGCGCGCGCGGCGCCGCATCATGCACCACCGTCAAAGAAGCTGCGCCTTGCGGACGAAAAATACCGACCGCGTTGACCACCGCATCCACGCCCTTGAGGCGCGCCGCCCACACAGCTTTTTCGGTATCGTGGACGAAGTCGGCAGGAACAAAGCCCATGCGATCGTCGCGGCTGGGATGCCGCCCGGCAGCAATGACCTCATGACCGCGCGCCAGCAAGGCCGCCGCAACACGCGACCCGATAAACCCTGTAGCGCCGGTCAGCAGCACCCGCATCGGCTCCTCCTCCCGTCCTCGGACATTACACGAAAAGGGAGAATCGCCATGGACACTTGGAGCACGGCGCTCAAGCACAGCGTATTGCCCGGCGCACTGGCCAGCCTTGCCTCGACGCTGGTGCTGGCAACCTGCGGCAAACGCGAAGCCGGCAGCATGTTTGCAGGAGTAAACGCGGTCAGCCACTGGCTCTGGGGTGACAAGGCGACGCGCGTCGACAAGCCTACGCTCAAGCACACGCTGGTCGGATACCTGATCCACCACGGGGCGTCGATGTTCTGGGCCGCGCTATTCGAAAAGTCCTGCTGCAAGACACTCGACAAGAAGGAGGCGGCAACCACCGCCACTGTCGCAGCGGCGGCAAGCGCCGTTGCCTGCTTCACCGATTACCAGCTGACGCCGCACCGGCTGCGGCCAGGATTCGAGGAGCGCCTGTCGCATACGTCGCTGCTGATGGTGTACCTGGCCTTCGGGGCAGGCCTGGCTGCCGGCGCCTTCCTGAACCGGCGCGACAGCTAGCGGTCTTCCTGCTCCAGCCAGCGGCGCCCGTGCGCCAGCACCTGCTCCAGCTCGTAGCGCACGGCAGCCAGCATGCCCGGCAGGTTGTCCGGATTGCCGACCCGGATTGCCGATTCGGCGTCCAGCGTGGCCTTCACTAGCCGCTTTGCCCCCAGCACGCCGACCGCGCCGCGCAGGCTGTGCAGGATGCGCGCCGCTTCGCCGGGCCGGCCCGCGCGCACTGCCGCATCCGCATCGTCCATGGGCTGCAGGCCGCCTTCCAGCGCGCCGCGCACCATCTTGAACATGACCGCCCGGCCCTTCTGGTCCTTGCCCATCACGCGCATCAGGCTGTCCATGCTGAATACCTGCTCGGACGGCGCCTGCTCCGAGGGCGCCGTGCCGGCATCGTTCGCAGCGGGCACGCTTCCCGCAGGCTTGCGCAGGTAGCGCTCTATCACCGCCATCATCTCCTCGATCACCACCGGCTTGGCGATGAAGTCGGTGATGCCGGCCTCGGTGCAGCGATGGCGTTCGGAAGCCAGCACGCCTGCGGTCATCGCTATCACCGGCAGGTCCAGTTTCAGCTCGTCGCGGATCATGCGCGTGGCGCTGAAGCCATCCAGCACCGGCATCTGCATATCCATCAGCACGATGTCATAGCGGCTGGCGCTGGCCCGCAGGATATCGACCGCCTGCTGGCCGTCGCCCGCCACGTCGAGCGTTGCGCCGGCAAGTTCCAGGATGCCGCGTGCCACGGCCTGGTTCAGCAGGTTGTCCTCCACCAGGAGGAAATGCGCGCCGCGCAGCCGGTTGCCCAGTGCGGAAGCCGACGCAGAAGCATCTTCGGCTCCGCTGGTTGCCGCCAGCGCCTGGTGCAGGGCGTCGAACAGGCTCGATGCCGTGATCGGCTTGACCAGTACCGCATCCGCTTCCGGGGTGCTGGCGATATCGTCGACCTGCGCGCGCGCGAAAGCATTGATGGTGACCACGATAGGCTGGCGGTGGCCCTCGGCTGCCCGCCTGATTTCGCGTGCCGAGGCATAGCCGTCCGAACCCGGCATGTGCCAGTCGGTCAGCACCACGTCATAAGGGTGGGGCCCGGACAGCCGTTCCTGGAAGCGCTGCAGGGCTGCCTCGCCACTATCGACTTCGTCCGCATCCCAACCCCAGGCGCGCAACAGTTGGGCGATCATGGTGCGGCTGGTGCTGTTATCGTCCGCTACCAGCACGTTCAGCGGCCCGATCGTCGGCAGGCGTCGCGCTGCGGCGCGTTCCGGCAGCACGCTGAACCAGAGTTCGAAGGAGAAGGTGCTGCCATCGCCGGGCGCGGTTTGAAGCTGCACCTGGCCGCCCATCAGCTCCACCAGGCGGCGCGTGATGGCCAGGCCCAGGCCGGTGCCGCCAAAGCGGCGCGTGATGCTCTCGTCGCCCTGCGAAAAGGCATGAAACAACTGGGCAGTCTGGCGTTCCGTCATGCCGATGCCGGTGTCGCGGACTTCGAAGCAAAGCAGTGCGCGGTCGGCCACCCGCACCGCCGTTTTCACCGAAACCACCACTTCCCCCTGCTCGGTGAACTTGATGGCGTTGCTGGCCAGGTTGGTCAGGATCTGCTGCAGCCGCAGCGCATCGCCATGCAGCAGGGTTGGCACGTCCGGCGCCACCACGATGGCCAGTTCCAGCTCCTTGTCGCCGGCGTTCATGGTCATGGTGGTGGCCAGGGTCGCCATCGCCTCGTCCAGGTCGAAGTCGATCGGCGCCAGTTCCATGCGGCGCGCTTCGATCTTGGAAAAGTCCAGCACGTCGTTCAGGATGCCCAGCAAGGACTGGCCGGAAGTGCGGATCATGTTCAGGTATTTGCGCTGTTGCGCGCTGAGCGAGGTATTCCCGAGCAAATACACCATCCCCAGCACGGCGTTCATCGGTGTGCGGATCTCATGGCTCATATTCGCCACGAAGTCGCTCTTGGCGCGATTCGCTGCCTCGGCACGGTCGCGCTCCTGCTCCAGCTCCTCCGCGCGCAGGCCGGCTTCCGCCATCAGGGCCTGCGAGTGGGCTTCGGCTGCCTGGCGCTCCTGCATCAGGCTGTTGAATGCTTCCGTCAGTTCGCCAACTTCATCTTTGCGGGTGACGGGAATTGGGGTGAACGCGCCGGGCGCGGCACGCAGGTCCTGGATCGCATTCCGCAGCCTCGCCACTGGCGCCAGCAGGTAGAGCGTGATCCAGCCGATCAGCAGCGCGGCGACCACTGACGCCGCTACGCCCCATGCCAGCATATGTAACAGAACGCCTTCGAAAGGCTCAAAGGCTTCATTCACCGGCAGGATGGAGGCAAGCAGCCAGTCGGTGGATTTCAGCCGCCGGTAGCTGCTTACGCCGGGCACCCCGGCGGCACTGGTGCTGAAGACGGTGCCCTCGAACTCCCCGTTCATCGCCCGCGTCGTAGCCGGATTGGCATTCGGGGCCCGCGGCTGAAGGATGCGGCTGGCTTCGGGATGCACCACGTAGATTGACGGCTCGCCGAGCGTCACGGCGAAGTAGTAGCCGGTCTTGCCTACCTTGGCGGTGCGCAGGTGGCCCAGCATATTGTCCTTGTACAGCCGCAGCACGCCGGCCAGTACGCCGGCCACCTTGCCGCGCTCGTCCAGGATGGGCGCCACCATCTGTACAATGGGCTGGCCGCTGACGCGGCTCTTGATCGGTCCCGCAATCAGCGGCTTGCGGGTCTCCAGCACTTTCTTGAAGTATTCGCGGTCTGCGACCGAGACCTTCTCCCGTCCGGTGATATGGGGAACATCTGCCACTACGCTGCCGGCGGCATCGATCACGATGACGTCGTCGAACATCGACAGCATGGCGCGCTCCTCGTACCAGTTGCGCAAGCCGGCGGGGTCGTTCATCAGGCTGCGCGGCTGCTTGCGTGCCGACTGGGCGATGACGTCCAGCAGGGTAGTCAGCTTGTCGTCCAGGTCTTCGGCGGTGCGGGTGATCAGGGCATCCTGCTGCGCAAACAGTACCTTGGTGAAGTCCTCGCGCAGGCGTTGCGCCTGCAATACGGTCACCACGGCAATCATCACGATGGACGTGATGCTGGTGGCAAGTGCGACCTTCACATTGATCCCGAGAGGCTTCATCGACGTCCTTTGGGCGAGGGGGCTGCTGGCTAGTGTAATTTATTTTTGTAACCGCGAATCCAAATCCGGAATCGACCCCTCTTAGCAGGTGAGGAATTTCCCTCCAACTGCGAAAAGGAGTGCAAAATGTTCTATGTTAAAAATGTCCCAACCTGGGAACGCGCCCTGCGCGTGATCGTTGGCCTGGCAGTGGTGGCGTGGGCAGTCCTGGCCCTCGGCGGGCTGTGGGGCGCGGTCGTGGCGCTGTCGGCGGCGGGGATCGTGCTGTCAGGGCTGTTTGGCTTCTGCCCTGCCTGCGCCATGGTGGGCCGCAAACTGGATAAGGCGAATCGGTAATGGCACTTCTTGAACAGCACCAGCCGGTGCTGCAGGCGGCCCACAGCGGCGATCCGCAGGCCCTGGCCAAGCTGCTGGCGGTGTGCCAGCCCGACATCCGTCGTTATGCGCAGCGCAATTGCCTGATCAGCGACGTGGATGATGCGGTGCAGGAGGTGCTGCTGGTGATGTCGCGCCGCCTGTCTTCGCTGAAGGTGCTGGCGGCGTTTTCCGGCTGGCTGTTCAAGGTCGTGCAGCGCGAGTGCCGGCGGCTTGGGCGGCGCGCCTTCAACTACGACCAGTATGACGAGGAGCGCGCCGAGCAATGGCTGGCATCGCAGGATGATGCAGGCTTGCGGACGGAACTGGTGCAGGCGCTGGAATCGCTGCCGCGCGACTACCTGCAGATTGTGCTGCTGCGCGACTTTGAAGAATTGAGCATTGCGGAGATTGCGCAGGAACTCGGCCTGACGACGGCGGCTACCAAGAGCCGCCTGCATCGGGCGCGTGCGCTGGCGCGCGAATACCTGGTCGGCTAGCGTGCCGTGCCGGGCGTAGTGCCAGCGTCGGCGCGGATCGCCACTTCGCGTTCTACAGGCCATTGCCAGACGCCTTCCAGGCGCCAGTCGCGCTGCTTGCCCTCGACGAGCACTTGCCAGCGCGAGCGCTCCAGCATCGGCAGCGCTACGCTGAAGTTGCCGGCGGCATCGGGGCGGGCCATCAGCACCATGTCGCGATTCGGCTGGGTGGCGTGTTGCAGGCGCACGGACAGTATTTCGTCCGCGAGCGGCTTGCTGCTGCCGACATGGCCGTGCAGCAGGCCTTCCGCTGCGTCGTAGCGCAGGCCGATCGACAGGCCGAGGGCGGCGGCCGCGCGGTCGCGCCGCAAGTCCTGGTTGATCGCCTTACCCTGTTTGTAGTAGTCGCCCACCACCAGCGCATCCTGGCTGGTGAAAGCGACGTAGCTGGTGGCGATGCCTGCCACTGCCACAACGGCCGGGCCGAGCATCAGCAGCCATGGCCAGCGATGGGTATACCAAGGGGCGGCGTCGGCGGGGGCGACGGTAGCATTCATTTCAATCTCCTTAGCGCGGCACGATGAATACCGCTTTTTCCTTGACGGCCAGCGATGGATCATCCAGCGCCGTCAGCTCAATCGCAATCTTGTTGGATCCAGTCTCGCCCTTGCCGTGATCAACGCGCAGGCGGATCGGCACCGCGCGGGTTTCGGTCGGGCCCAGTTCCACGGTATCCGGTACCGCAACCTGCAGCGTATCGATGCCGCTGGCACGGATACGGTAGGTATGGCCTTGTTCGCCGGTGTTCATGATCTGGAGGCGATACACGTTTTCGATCATGCCGTTTTCCACTTCGCGGCCCATCGAACCGCGGTCGCGGATCACGTCCATCTTCAGCGGCGTGCGCAAGGCCAGGGTGGTGAATACGGCGATGATGAACAGCAGCAGGCCGCCGGTATAGAGCAAGACGCGCGGGCGCATGATGCGCTTGCGGATCTCTTTCGCACTCAGGCCGAGCTGCATTGCGCGATCGGTGCTGTAGCGAATCAGGCCGCGCGGCTGCTGGATCTTGTCCATCACGATATCGCAGGCATCGATGCAGGCGGCGCAGCCGATGCACTCGTACTGCAGGCCTTTACGGATATCAATGCCGGTCGGGCAGACCTGGACGCACAGCGAGCAGTCGATGCAGGAGCCTTCCGATTTCGGGCCGCGCGGTTCGCCGCGCTTTTCGTCGTAGGTGATGATCAGCGTGTCGCGGTCGAACATCGCGCTCTGGAAGCGGGCGTAAGGGCACATGTACTTGCACACCTGCTCGCGCAGCCAGCCGGCATTGCCGTAAGTGGCAAGGCTGTAGAACAGCACCCAGAAGGTTTCCCATGGGCCGAAGTTGAACGTCTGCGCTTCCTTGGCGAGGTTGTGCAGCGGCGAGAAATAGCTGACGAAGGTAAAGCCGGTCCACAAGGCCAGCAGCAGCCACGCGAGATGCTTGCCGCCCTTTCGCCAGGCTTTGTTGAACGACATCGGCTCTTTCGCCAGGCGCATCTGGGCGCTGCGCGATCCTTCGAACTTACGCTCGATCCACAGGAACATCTCCGTGTAGACCGTTTGCGGACAGGAGAAGCCGCACCACACGCGGCCGGCAACCGCCGTAACCAGGAACAGGCCCCAGGCACAGGCGATCAGCATGGCCGCCAGGTAGATGAAGTCCTGCGGCCACAAGACCAGGCCAAAGATGTAGAACTTGCGCGACATCAGGTCGAACAGGATGGCCTGCCGGCCATTCCATTGCAGCCAGGGCGCTCCGTAGAAGACCAGTTGCGTCAGGATCAGGCAGATCCAGCGCAGGTTCTGGTAATGGCCTTTCACCTCGCGCGGGAAAATATCCTCGCGCTTGGCGTACATCTTGATGACTTGTGGTGCGGGGGCGTTCATTTCTTACCGAGAAGCGGTGACTGGAGGGTTCGACAGGCCCCATACATAGGCTGCCAGCACGTGCACTTTGCCTTCGCCGAGGAAGTCCTCGAAGGCAGGCATGGTGTTGTTGCGGCCCTTGCGGATGGTTTCCATGATGGTCTCGGCGCTGCCGCCGTACAGCCAGGTCTTGTCGCTCAGGTTAGGCGCACCCAGCATCGGGTTGCCTTTGCCGCCTGCACCGTGGCAGGCCATGCAGGCGCTGAACTTCGACTTGCCCATGACGGACTTGATCGGGTCGTGCGTGCTGTCCGACAGGCTCAGGACATACTGCGCAACGTTCTCGATGTCCTTTTCCGAGCCCACTGCCGCGCCCATCGGAGGCATCACGCCGTGGCGGCCCTTCATGATGGTCAGCTTGATGGTGTCCGGATCGCCGCCGTGCAGCCAGTCCTTGTCTGCCAGGTTCGGGAAGCCCTTGTTGCCGCGTGCATCGGAACCGTGGCACTGTGCGCAGTAGGTCAGGAACAGGCGTTCGCCGATGGCGTGCGCCTGTGGATCTGCCGCTACGGCTTTCAGGTCCTGGCCCTTGTATTTGTCGAACAGCGGGCCGTACTCCTTCTCGGCCTTGGCCAGTTCTTCCTTGTGCTCCTTGGCGGAAGTCCAGCCCAGCGAGCCCTTGTAGCTGCCCAGGCCCGGATACAGCCACAGGTAGCCGATGGCGAAGGCGATGGTCAGGTAGAACAGCCACATCCACCAGCGCGGCATAGGCGTATTCAGCTCGGTCAGGTCCTCGTCCCAGATATGGCCGGTGGTGCCGACTTTGCCGTCCACCGACTTCAGGGCCGAACCCTTGACGGACGACTGGGACCACAGCAGCACGCCGCAGCCGACGATGCCGATGACGGTCAGGACGACGACGTACAGGTTCCAGAATTCGCTGGTGAAATCAGCCATGGTCCTTCTCCTCGTCTGCGAAAGGCAGCTTGGCTGCTTCTTCCCAGTTACCGCGCTGGGCCCACCATACGATGCCGAGGAAAGTGAGGAAGGAAATCACCGTCATCACATTGCTCGCATTGCCAAAAAAGTTTTCCATTTCAGTTCCTCGTCTTGATCAGGGTGCCCAGGCCTTGCAGGTAGGCCACCAGTGCATCCTCTTCCGTCTTGTTGGCCAGTTCGGCCGGTGCGGCGGCGATTTCTTCTTCCGTGTACGGGTCGCCCATGCGCTTCAGTGCGCGCATCTTCGGCACCACGTCTTCCGGCTTCAGCTTGTTCTGCGCCAGCCACGGATAGTTAGGCATGTTCGATTCCGGCACCACGTCGCGCGGGTTGTTCAGGTGGGTGCGGTGCCACTCGTCGGAGTAGCGGCCGCCAACGCGTGCCAGGTCTGGGCCGGTGCGCTTGGAGCCCCACTGGAACGGGCGGTCATACACAAACTCGCCCGCCACCGAGTAGTGGCCGTAACGCTCGGTCTCGGCGCGGAACGGGCGCACCATCTGCGAGTGGCAGACGTAGCAGCCTTCACGCACATAGATGTCGCGGCCGGTCAGGCGCAGCGCGGAATAAGGCTTCAGGCCCGCCACCGGCTCCGTGGTCGACTTCTGGAAGAACAGCGGGATGATCTCCACCGCGCCACCCACCGATACCACCAGCGTGACCAGCGCGATCAGCAGCCAGGGGTTCTTCTCAATCCATTCATGGGAAAATTTCATCTTCTACTCCGATCAGTTGCCACTCAGGCGGCCATGCTCAATTCAGGGATGCGTGCACGCGTCGTTTCGCGGCCCTTCAGGGTCATCCAGGCGTTGTAGGCCATGATGCACATGCCGGCCAGGTACAGCAGTCCGCCCAGGAAGCGCACCACGTAGTACGGATAGGTGGCCTTGACGCTTTCCACGAAGGTGTAGGTCAGGGTGCCGTCGGCGTTGACTGCGCGCCACATCAGGCCCTGCATCACGCCGGCAATCCACATCGCGGCGATGTACAGGACGACGCCGATGGTGGCGACCCAGAAGTGCAGGTCGATCAGCTTGGTGCTGTACATCCTGGTCTGGCCGGCCATGCGCGGGATCAGGTAGTAGATCGAGCCCATGGTAATGAAGCCCACCCAGCCCAGCGCGCCGCCGTGAACGTGGGCGATGCCCCAGTCGGTGTAGTGCGACAGTGCGTTGACGGTCTTGATCGACATCATCGGGCCTTCGAAGGTGGCCATGCCGTAGAAGGACAGGGACACGATCATCAGCTTCAGGATCGGGTCGGTGCGCAGCTTGTGCCATGCGCCGGAGAGGGTCATCATGCCGTTGATCATGCCGCCCCAGCTTGGCGCCAGCAGGATCAGGGAGAACACCATGCCCAGCGATTGCGCCCAATCAGGCAGCGCGGTGTAGTGCAGGTGGTGCGGACCCGCCCACATGTAGGTGAAGATCAGCGCCCAGAAGTGCACGATCGACAGCTTGTAGGAGTACACGGGACGCTCGGCCTGCTTTGGAATGAAGTAGTACACCATGCCCAGGTAGCCGGCGGTCAGGATGAAGCCCACCGCATTGTGGCCGTACCACCACTGGATCATCGCGTCCTGCACGCCGGTGTACATGGAATAGGACTTGAACAGCGAGGCCGGCATCGACATCGAGTTCACCACGTGCAGCAGGGTCACCGCCAGGATATAGCCGCCGAAGAACCAGTTGGCGACGTAGATGTGCTTGACCTTGCGCTTGACGATGGTGCCGAAGAAGACCACCGCGTAGCTGACCCACACCAGGGCGATCAGGATCGAGATTGGCCATTCCAGCTCAGCGTATTCCTTGCCGCGGGTGAAACCCATTGGCAGGGTGACCACGGCGGCCAGGATCACCGCTTGCCAGCCCCAGAAAGTGAAAGCTGCCAGCTTGTCGGAGAACAAACGGACCTGGCAAGTGCGTTGCACCACGTAGTACGACGTGGCGAACAGGCCGCTGATGCCGAAGGCGAAAATCACTGCATTGGTGTGCAGGGGACGCAGGCGACCGTAGGTCAGCCAAGGAATGTCCAGGTTCAGGGCGGGCCAGGCAAGTTGGGCGGCGATGATGACGCCGACCAGCATGCCCACAACGCCCCACAGTATGGTGGCGATCGCGAATTGCTTCACGACCTTGTAGTTGTAGTCCAGTGATTGATCCACTTTGAATTCTCCAGGCAGACACTTTGATGAGATATGTCAAAGGTTACCGAGGAGCACTTCAAAAAAACATGACGTGGATCAAATCCGGTCGTTGTCCTGCAAAACGCGGATGGCCGGGCCTACCAGATCGTCGAACTGGCCGTCATCCGAGGCCTTGAAAAACAACCACAGCGCGCCGAAAACCAGGCCGACGCTGATGGGGATGAGCAGGTAAAGTGATTCCATTTTTTTAACCTCTGCGCAAACGAAGCGCATTGAGAACGACGATGGCGGAGCTGGCCGCCATGCCAACGCCGGACAGCCAGGGGTTCAGCACACCGAAGGCCGCTGCCGGAATGGCAACAATGTTGTATAGCGTGGCCCAGGCCAGGTTCTGGCGAATCACGCGCATGGTCTTGTCCGCGCTGCGGGCGGTTTCCGTCAGCAGCGGCAGGCGGGCGTCGAGCAGTACGCAGTCGGCATGTACTTGTGCCAACGTTGCCCCGCTGCCCATTGCGAAAGAGACATCGGCCGCGCTCAGCACGGCGGCGTCGTTGATGCCGTCGCCAACCATCGCTACCACGCCGCCGCGCGCTTGCAGCGCCTGGACGTATGCCAGCTTTTCGTCCGGCAGGCAGTCGCCGATCGCCTCCGTGATGCCCAACTGTCCTGCCACGCTCTCCGCCAGTGACTGCTGGTCGCCGCTTAGCAGCACGACCTCCTTGCCGAGCCGCTGGAAGAATTCAACCGTCCGCCGCGCATCCGCCCGAAGTGCGTCGGAAATGCGGAAACGTCCCAGCCAACGGCCCTGCATGCCCAGCCACACGGTGGTCATCGGCGAGCTGTCCGTGGCGCCCGCAGCGCCAGCCGTTCCGGCCAGGCCCGATCGCGGTACCGGGCTGCCAGCGATGCCGGCTACATATGCCGCAGTGCCGAGGCGATAGCGAACACCATTGACCATGCCTTCCATGCCCTGCCCCGCCAGTTCGTGCAGGCCGGTGGCGCCAGCCGCGCCAGCGCCATGCGCTTCAGCGGCGGCGCTGATGGCCCGTGCAATCGGGTGCGCGCTGCCAGTTTCGAGTGCCGCTGCCACGCGCAGGATGCCGATGATCCGCGCGCCATCGATCGCGTCGATGTTTTGCACGGTTGGGCAGCCTTCCGTCAGCGTGCCGGTCTTGTCGAATACGATATGTGTGGTGCGGTGCAAAGTCTCGAGGACATGCGGCTGCACGACCAGGGCGCCTTTGCCCAACAGGCGGTCTGTCGCTGCTGCCAGCGCCGAGGGAGTCGCCAGCGACAAGGCGCATGGGCAGGACACCACCAGTACGGCAATCGCCACCGGCCAGGCGCGCACTGCGTCATGCCAGGTCCAGAAGCCAAAGCTGGCCGCCGCGAACAGCAGCAGCGCAGCGACAGACCAAGAGGCGGTACGGTCCGCCCATTGCGCGATTTGCGGCTTGGCGCTGCCGGCGCGCTCGATCAGCTTGAGCAGGCCGGCCAGGGTGCTTTCGCGCGCCGGCTTCTCGACGCGCAGTACGACCGGGCTGCCTGCGTTGACCGCGCCGCCGGGAATCGTATCGCCGACAGTCTTGCGCTGCGGGGCGCTCTCGCCGGTCAGCAGCGACAGATCGACGGCCGTGCTGCCTTCAACGACAACGCAATCGGCTGCCACGGATTCGCCGCCTTTGACAATGATATGGTCGCCGGCGGCAAGTGCGCTGGCGGGCACGGTGGTGGCATCGCGCAGGTCCGGCCAGGCAGCCAGGCGCTGCGCCATCTCCGGTACGCCATGGCGCAGGCGCGACAAGGCGCTGGCTGCCTTGCGGCGCGCCACCATTTCCAGGTAGCGGCTGGCCAGCAGCAGGAAAATGAACATGGTGACCGAGTCGTAATACACCTCGCCGTGGCCGCGGAAAGTCGATACGGCACTACCGATGAAGGCGGCCATGATGCCTAATGCCACCGGCACGTCCATGCCCAGCACGCGCGCCTTCAGGCTGGCCCAGGCGCCTTTCAGGAAAGGCTGGGCAGAGTAGGCAATGGCGGGCAGCGTCAGGAGCAGGCTGGCCCAGCGCATCAGGCTAGCCATGCCGGCATCCAGCGTGCCGTCGTCACCGGCCATGTATTCCGGCGCCACGTACATCATCACCTGCATCATCGACAGGCCGGCAACGAAGAGCTGGCGGCCCAGCGTGCGGCTGGCTTTCTGCAGCTGCGCGTCGTGGCGGCTGGTATCGTAAGGCCAGGCGTTGTAGCCAATGCTGCGCACCGCCTCCAGCAGCGCCGCGGCGGTAGTTTTATCCTTGTGCCAGCGAAGGAACAGCTTTTCCGTGGCGACGTTCAGGTTGGCCATTTCCACGCCTTCGACCTGGCGCAGCCGATGCTCGATCAGCCACACGCAGGCGGCACAGCGGATGCCTTCCACCAGCAAGGTCGTTTCGCGCGCATCGCCATCGTCGATGATGTTCGGATCGTCTTCCGGCAGCGCGAGCGCGGCTGGCACCAGCGCCGCTGCGACGCCCGCCTCGCCCGGCGCGGCAAAGCCATTGCGCTCGCGGTAGTAGCTGGCCTGGCCGATATCGACAATGGTCTGCGCAACAGCCGCGCAGCCAGGGCAACACATTGCGCGCTCGACGCCTTCGATGTTCACATGCCAGTTGGCACTTGCGGCGACCGGCTGGCCGCAATGGAAGCAGGCCGCAATTTCATTCATCATCATGGCTGCACCGTCAGGCAAAGCACATCGAACAATGCGTGCTGGCCGCCGCTGGCTGCGCGGGCCAGGCCCAGCACGCCGAAGCCCAGTACCAGCAGGCCGCAGGCCACTCGCACTGAGCGTTTTTGCAGGTACTGGCGCAGCTTCGAACCAGCTATGCCCATCGCCAGCAGCATCGGCAGCGTGCCCAGGCCGAAGGCGCCCATCACCAGGGCGCCATCCAGCGCGGAGCCTGTCAGCATGGCTGTCAGCAGCATGCTGTACACCATGCCGCAAGGCACCCAGCCCCACAGGCCGCCGAGCGCCAGCGCCTTCAACGGCGTATCCATCGGAACCAGGGGCTTGACCATCGGTTGCACGCGGCGCCACAGGATGCCGCCCACGGCCTCCACGCGGGCCAGGCCGCGCCAGGCGTCCATCAGGTAGAGGCCCATGGCGACCAGCATCAGGTTGGCCATCCAGTAGGCGATCAACTGCGCGGATGCCATTTGTGCCAGGCTGGCGATGCTGCCGGCGATGCCGCCTGCAATTGCACCAGCCAGCATATAGCTGCCAATGCGCCCGCTGTTATAGGCCAGCACGTGGCCAAGCGCGCCTGCATTGGCGCCGGCCCAAGTCATGGCGGCAGTTCCACCCGTGCCCATGCGCGCAATCGGGATCACGCGAGCACGCGCCGGCGCGGCGGACGGACCGCCAACGCTGAACGCGCTGACGATGCCGCCGCACATGCCGGCGCAATGCACACTGCCGGCGAGGCCGGCAATCAGGATGGGCAGCAGGTTCATGAACTCCTCAAATCGTGCGCGAGAAGCGCAGCGGATGCACTTGTCCCGGCGCCGTTCCTGCAGCACGGTCGGCAGTCAGGTGGCGGTCGAACACCATGCAGATATTGCGGATCAGCAGGCGACCCTTGGGCGTTACGGAAATCCAGTCGTCTTCGATCGCCAGCAAGCCGTCGCGCTCGAACTCGCGCAGCTTTTCCAGCTCCTTGGCGAAGTACTGCTTGAAGCGGATCGGATAACCGAGTTCCAGCGCCGAGATCGACAGCTCGAAGTTACACATCAGCATCTGGATCACCATGCGGCGCAGCAGGTCGTCGTTGTCCATCGCGTA
This sequence comes from Pseudoduganella sp. R-34, assembly GCF_049904655.1. NCBI lineage: Bacteria > Pseudomonadati > Pseudomonadota > Betaproteobacteria > Burkholderiales > Oxalobacteraceae > Pseudoduganella > Pseudoduganella sp. R-34. Next base: position 273,899 of record NZ_CP184572.1, on the reverse strand, counting down.
GCCGCGTGCGATCGGCAGGCGGCCTTCGTCCAGGCGCGCGTAGTATTCGTCCAGCGTTTTCTCGTTCTGGCTGTAGGTGCCGTTCACCGAGCTGATGGCAGACACGCCCAGCGCCACCAGGTCGGTTTCGGCGTGGGTCGAGTAACCCTGGAAGTTGCGATGCAGGCGGCCCTGGCGCTGTGCCACGGCCAGGTCGTCGTCCGGCTTGGCGAAATGGTCCATGCCGATGTAGACGTAGCCGGCCTTGGTCAGGCGATCGATGCACAGGGCCAGCATATCCAGCTTCACGGCCGGCGTTGGCAGCTCGTCTTCCGCAATACGGCGCTGCGGCTTGAACAGGTGCGGCATGTGCGCGTAGTTGTACAGCGCGATGCGGTCGGGATTGGCCTCGATCACCTTGTCCATCGTTGCCTGCATGGTGGTCATGCTTTGCTTTGGCAGGCCGTAGATCAGGTCCACGCTGATTGAGCGGAAGCCCGCGTCGCGCGCTGCCTGGATCACGGCCAGGGTTTCCTCGGCAGGCTGGATGCGGTTGACGGCCTTCTGCACGTCAGGATCGAAGTCCTGCACGCCCATGCTGACGCGGTTGAAGCCCTGCTTGCGCAGCGTGTGGATACGTTCAGCGTCGACGGTGCGCGGGTCGATCTCGATCGAGTACTCGCCCTCTTCATCCGGTGCGAATTCGAAGTGCTTGCGCATGTGCGCCAGCAACTCGCCCATCTGGTCGTCATCCAGGTAGGTCGGGGTGCCGCCGCCGAAGTGGAGCTGCTCCACGCGGTTCATGCCCGCGAACAGCTTGCCCTGCATATCGATTTCCTGCTTCAGGTAGCCAAGGTAGGTGACGGCCTTGCTGCGGTCCTTGGTCACCACCTTGTTGCAGGCGCAGTAGTAGCAGACCACGTTGCAGAAAGGGATATGGACGTACAGCGAGAGCGGTGCACGCGCCCCGCGCATGCGCAGGTTGGCTTGCGCCTCGAGGAAGCTGGAGTAGCTGAAGTCCGGCTTGAAGCGGTCGGCGGTCGGGTACGAAGTGTAGCGCGGGCCGGAAGTGCTCATGCGGCTGATCAGCTCTGCATCAAACTGTACGGTTGGTTCTGCAATGGTATTCATGATTTTCTCGTTCGGTATCAGGCTGCGAGGCGTTTGGGCGCCTTACGGGTTGGCTGCGCGCCGCGTGCCGAATTGACAGCCGTCAGGCGCGCATGACGGGTGCGTTCAAATTTGAACAGGCTGAAGGCGTCGCGCAGGTGGCCGGCTTCGTCGGCCAGGCTGACCGCCGCTGCGGCGGCCTCTTCGACCAGGCCGGCGTTCTGCTGCGTCACCTGGTCCATGTGGTTGACGGCCTGGTTGACCTGGTCGACGCCGATGCTCTGCTCGCGGGAGGCGGTGGAAATCTCGTGCATGATGGTGGTGACCTGCTTGACCGAGTTCACCACTTGGTCCATGGTGGCGCCGGCGCGTTGCGCACGTTCCATGCCGGTGCTGACCTTCTCCACCGAGATTTCGATCAGCTGCTTGATGTCCTTGGCGGCAGCGGAGGAGCGCTGCGCCAGGTTGCGCACTTCGCCAGCCACCACGGCGAAGCCGCGGCCCTGCTCACCGGCGCGTGCCGCTTCGACCGCGGCGTTCAGCGCCAGGATATTGGTCTGGAAGGCGATGCCTTCGATCAGGCCAATGATGTCGACCACGCGCCGGGACGAGGAGTTGATCTCGTCCATGGTCGCAATCACTTCGGACACGATCTCGCCGCCTTGCACCGCTACGCCGGAAGCGCTGACTGCCAACGCGTTCGCTTCCATCGAGTTCTCGGCATTGGCCTTCACGGTCGAAGAGAATTCCTCGATGCTGGAAGCGGTCTTTTCCAGGCTCGCTGCCTGCGATTCGGTGCGGCCGGCCAGGTCGGCATTGCCGGCGGCAATCTGCTTGGTCGCCACGGCCATCGCATCGATATTGAAGCGCACGTCGCGAATGGTGGCGATCAGGTTGTTATTCATCTGCTGCAGGGCGCGCAGCAACTGGCCCACTTCGTCGGTGCTGTCGGTGTCGAAGGAGCCGGTCAGGTCGCCGGCCGCGATCAGGCGCGCGCCATCGAGCGCGCGGCCCAGCGGCTGCAGCATGCCGGTGCGCAGCGTGTACCACAGGAAGACGTTGATCAGGAAGCCAAAGGCCGTGGCGCCAAAGATGCCCCAGCGCGTCACGTCGCTGGTGCCATCGGCGAACAGTGCAGCGATGCAGACCGCGATCTGCAGCACGTTGACCACGCTGGTGGCCAGCCAGATGCGCATGGCCAGCGACACATGGCTCAGGCGTGCCAGCACGTTCGACAGGCCCAGGCGCACGATCTGGCCATTCTTGATGCGGATATTGCGGGCACCGGCAATGATCTTGCGGTAGGCCTCGGTCGCGGCCGCGATCTGGCCGCGTTCGGCCTTGGTGCGCACCGACATGTAGCCGATGGTGCGGCCGTTTTCCTTGATCGGGGTGATATTCGCTTTGACCCAGTAGAAATCGCCGTTCTTGCAGCGGTTTTTCACCAGGCCGGTCCAGGGAATGCCGGCGCGGATGGTTTGCCACAGGTCGGCAAACGCTTCCGGCGGCATGTCCGGGTGGCGGATGATGTTTTGCGGCTGGCCAATCAGCTCCGCAGCGGAGAAGCCGCTGATGTGCTCGAAGTAAGGATTTACGTAGACGATATTGCCTTCCAGGTCAGTCTTGGAGACGATCGCCTGGTCTTCGTCCAGTTCTACTTCCTGATTGGTTACCGGTAAATTCTTACGCATCGCGCGCTCCCTGTTGACTTTCTTGCTATAACGCAAGATCACAGGGAACAGTCTAGGGACTTGAGCGCGCTTTTTTAATGATGTAGATCAAATCTGGCAGGGTTGGCCGGTCAGGCCACTTCTGCCTGGATTGCCGAACTGTCACGAACGTTCTTTTGCACTGCGACGGCGGCAAACAGGCTCAGGGCAAAAGCCATGCCGTAAAAGCCTTTTTCGCTGAGCGCCAGGTTGGCATTCCACAGACCGACCCCCAGCAGCAGGATAGCGGACGCGGTGGAAATCCAGCACAGGCCGAAGTACATATTCGACACGCGAATGCCTTCCACTTTGTCGCGCACCGACTTCTGCAGCGATACGGCGGCGAACAGGCCGTACAGCAGCAAGGTCAGGTAGTACCCTTTCTCGTTCAGCGCCATCTGGGCATTCCACAGGCCGGCCAGGAAGGCGCCGGCGCCCAGCAGCAGGGCGGTCCAGGAGGCGCCAACAAACGCGCCGGAAGGTCGGTTATGGGTCGACATCGGATTCTCCTTGTTAAAAATGACAGTGTGCCGCCGGGCCAATGCTTAGCGCTTGACCACGCTCAACAGTTTGCTGCCGATGGTGACGACCGCCAACACGATAGCGCCGGCGATCACGCCGCCAATGGTATCCAGCGCGGACGGGGTAATGGCAGCCAGCAGGGGACCAACGCCGCCCACCGAACCGGCAGCTTCGGCAGCGTGATGGATCACGTCATGCGCGCCAGGAATACCGTGGGTCAGGATGCCGCCACCGACCATGAACATCGCGACCGTACCGGCAACCGACAGGAATTTCATCAGCTTGGGCGCCGCAGTCAGCAGGAAACGGCCGATCGCCTGCACGGCGGCACCGGCACGCTTGGTAAGGTACAGGCCGGCGTCGTCCATCTTCACGATGGCGCCCACCAGGCCATATACGCCCACGGTCATCACGATGGCGATGCCAACCAGCACCGTCACCTGTTGCAAGAAGCTGGCGGCCGCCACGGTGCCCAGGGCGATTACGATAATCTCGGCCGACAGGATGAAGTCGGTACGCACGGCGCCCTTGACCTTTTCCTTTTCCATTGCCACCAGGTCAACACTCTGGTTCGCATCCACCAGTTCCTTGTGGTGCTGCTCATCTTCCGCCGGCGAATGCAGGAACTTGTGGGCAATCTTCTCGAAACCTTCAAAGCACAAGTAGGCGCCGCCCAGCATCAGCAGGGGCGTAATCGCCCATGGCGCGAAGTAGCTGATCGCCAGCGCAGCAGGCACCAGGATCGCCTTGTTGATCATCGAACCCTTCGCTACTGCCCAGACAACAGGCAGTTCACGGTCGGCTTGCACGCCTGCGACCTGCTGCGCATTCAGCGCCAGGTCGTCGCCCAGCACACCCGCGGTCTTCTTGGCTGCCACTTTGCTCATGGCAGCCACGTCGTCCAGGATGGTGGCAATATCGTCGATCAGTGCAAGCAGGCTGGAACCGGCCATTTCGTATAACTCCAAAGAAAAATTACAGGATCGACAATCTAACACGCCGCCGCAGCCAGCGGGCATCTTCAACGCTACAATGAACTCTTTATTCGTCGGTAATCGGTCATGACTTTCACCACCTGGATCACCTTTGTCATCGCTGCCTGCATCATTGCCGTGTCGCCTGGTTCCGGCGCGGTGTTGTCAATGTCGCATGGTTTGTCCTATGGCGTGAAGCGTACTTCCGCCACCATCCTCGGCCTGCAACTGGGCTTGCTGCTGGTGCTGGCGATTGCCGGCGCGGGTGTCGGCTCCCTGCTGATCGCCTCTGAGGTCGCCTTCAGCGTGGTGAAGACGGTAGGCGCGTTGTACCTGATCTGGCTGGGCATCAGCCAGTGGCGCGCCAAAGTCGCCGCCGGCGAAGGCGTACATGCCGCCCGCCAGGCGCTGCCGACCTTCCGCAAGCGCGTGATGATCGGCTTCCTGACCAATGCCACCAACCCGAAAGGCATCATCTTCATGGTGGCGGTGCTGCCGCAGTTCATCAACCAGCATGCTCCGCTTCTGCCGCAATTGGCCATCCTGGCCGCAACCATGTGCGTGATCGACCTGGTGGTGATGCACAGCTACGCCTTCCTGGCCTCGTCGATGCAGCGCTTCTTCCGCGAATCTTCTGCCATCAAGGTGCAAAATCGCGTATTTGGTGGTCTTCTGATGTTTATCGGCGGCGCCCTGTTCTTCGTCAAGCGGGGAGCGGCACAGGCATGACCACCCAGTTCCGGCATTACAAGGGCGGCATCTACGATCTGGTGTGCGAAGCCACGCTGGAATCCGACCTCAGCACAATGATCGTGTACAAGGCCGCCAACGGCTCCATCTGGTGCCGCCCGCGCGAAGTTTTCTTCGAAATCATCGAAGTGGATGGCAAGCAGGTGCAGCGTTTTACCCCCATTTGAAATTATTTGTAACTTGCGTCCTCGCCAAGGGGGCTCAGGCGTTATATAAAAACAAAAACGCCGCAGACGTTCCCTTGGAGAGATAGAATGAGCCGCAAGATAGTGCAGTTCCTGGCGCTGGCAGCGCTAGTCGCAGTGACCTCGGTTGCCATGGCCGATCCGCCCGCCCGGGTGGGACGGGTGACGGTTACCGAAGGCAGGGTGACCATGCTCGTCAACGGCGAAGAAGAATCCGGCAACCTGATGAACTGGCCGGTCACCAGCGAAAACCACCTGACGACCGCGTCTGGCGCCCGTGCGGAATTCCGCGTCGGCTCCACCGCCATCCGCCTGGACGGCGACACCGACCTCGAGGTGCAGGAACTGGATGACGAGCGCCTGGTGCTGCGCCTGAACTACGGCACCGCCGCCGTGCGCGTGCGCGATCCGGCCATGCTCAATGAATTCGAATTCCTCACGCCGCAAGCCCGCATTACGCTCACCGAACCCGGCTCCTTCCGGGTCGACACGGAGCGCGCTCCCGACACCACCGTGGTCAACGTCTTCGCCGGCAATGCCCGCGTTGAAGGCGCCGGCACCATGCTGACCGCCCGGTCCGGAAAACGCGTGGAAGTACGCGGCGACGACATCTTTACCGCGCTTGCGCGGCGTGATGATTTCGACAACTGGGTCGCCAACCGCGACCGCCGCGACGAAGGCATGGTCGCTTCGCGCTACGTGCCGGCTGACATGACCGGCTACGAAGACCTGGATAATTACGGCAACTGGGTGGAAGACCGCGAATACGGCACCGTCTGGTTCCCGCGCGCGGTGCCGGTCGGCTGGGCGCCCTATCGTGACGGCCGCTGGGTCTGGATTTCGCCATGGGGCTGGACCTGGGTCGATAACTCGCCCTGGGGTTATGCACCGTTCCACTATGGCCGCTGGGTCGTGGTCAGCGGTCGCTGGTGCTGGACGCCGGGACGCGTCATTGGCCGCGCAGTATGGTCGCCCGCGTTGGTGGGCTGGGTCGGCGGCAATAACTGGAGCGTAAGCTTCGGCTCGGGCCGTTCCGGTCCCGCCGTTGGCTGGTACCCGCTGAGCCCGCGCGACCGCTATGTGCCGGCTTACCGCGTATCGTCCGATTTCGAGCGCCGCCTCGTGTGGAATCACCGCACCAACGAGCGCTGGCACGAGCGCTACCAGGACCGCAACCACGATGGCCGCCGCGATGGCGTGACCGCCTTGCCGAGCGACCAGTGGGGGCGTGGCCGCCATATTCCGGTGAACAACGGAGCGCGCGTCACGCCGCAGGACGTGCGCAACGTGCCGATCATGACCGCGCCGCCGGTCTTGGCTTCCAGCTTGCAGCGTCCGCAACGCCAGGAACCGCCGCCGAGCCGTGAAGATCGCTTCAACCGTGACCGCGACGACCGCTTCAATCGCGACCGTAACTGGGAGCGTCGTGCCGAACGCGGCCCGGACCTGCGTGGCCCTGAGCGCCAGGAACAGCAACGCCAGCAGTTGCTGCAAACCCAGCCGCAGCAACCTCAGCAGCTGACGACGCCGCCACAGCAGCCGCGCCAGAACTGGACCCGTACCGATAATGACGAGCGCGACAATTGGCGCGGCCGCAATATGCGGGAAGAGCAGCGCCGCCCAGGCATCATTACGGCGACCCAGCAGCCGCCGCAACTGCAAGCAGCGCCGCCGCAAATACCGCAGCCGCAGCCGCAACGCGTGGAGCAACCGCGCCATGAGCCGCGCTTCGGCGGAGGGGACCGCGAGGCCCGGGAAGACCGTGGCCGCCGCGACGCACCGCCGCAGATGCAGATGGCCCCGGCCCGCCCGCCGCAGATGTCGCCACCACCGCAGCAGGCCCAGCCGCAACCACAGCCGCAAATGCAACCCCAAATGCAGCCGCAGCAGCAACATCAACAACAGCCGCAACAGCAACAGCAGCAACAGCAGCAGCGCCGTGAAGTGCGTGAACGTCGCGGCGAAGATCGCCGGGAAGAAGAGCGCCGTTAAAGCGATGTCATGAAGGGGTAGCGAAACAAGGATAAGCTGCGCGCCTTGTCCCGACTATTTCGCCCCCACGGAAGAATGAGTCTTAGCCAGCCGGCCAACAGGCCTGGCTGGCTTTTTTATTTGCCGATTTTCGCCCGCTGGCGAATGCGCTCGCGCCACTCGCCCAACGCCGACAGCGCGCCGTGGAACTCCCGCTCGATCAGGTCGGCCTCCGCCTCCGTCACCTTGCCATCGATCAGCGCCTCGGACACCGCCTCCGCCACCGCGCCCACCTGGGCCATCACCTTGCACACCGTCTGCGACAGGTCGTCATTGCTCACCTCATCGGGGATAGGGACGATGAAGGCCGCCATGCCATGCCGCGTTAGCAGCGCGTGCAGCGGCAACATGGCTTCATGCACGCCAGCCTTGTGGCACAGGTCCACGATCGTTGAAACCTCCTCGAACGAGGGGTAATGCGAAGCGATGGTCGGCGCCAGCTTATTGCGCAGCACGTTGGCCGAAATGCCCATTTGCTGGGCAAGCGCCTCAATGCCGCCGGGATAGGTACGCGCCACCTTGTAAAGCGCGTCGTGCTGGTTCATGTCCAGGTATTTCTTAGTCATGGTGAAGCTGGCCTTTTTTTACCGATGCAGTCGGATTGTTTGAAAGATATGCTGATTTTCATCGAAAGTTTAACTACCTGACAACGGTGAATTTCATGTTCAAGCGCACTCGCTTCGCGGCCATCATGGCAATCGTGGTGGCAATTGTAGTCGCCAACACGGCCGATGCCCGCCCAAGCGGCTCATACCGCAGCGGCTTTTCCTCGAGCCGCAGCACGGTTTCGCGCAGCGTCAGCACCCCGAGCAAGCCAAGCTTCGGCACCTTTGGCCAGCGCCAGTCGCAGCCGCCTGCTGCGGCACGCACGCAACAACGCGATTCGGCGATGTCCCGTGACCTCGACCGCCGCGCCGCCCAGGACCAGGCGATGCGCACCTATGACACGCGGCGTGCGGCCGCTACTGGCCAGCCGGCGCCCGGCAGCTTCGGCAGCTCCACGGCCTCCCGCACCGGGACCACGCCTCCGCTGCCTCCGCTTGATCCGGTCGTTCCTGGTGGCCGCAGCGGCGGAAATGGCGGCTACAGCAACGGCGCCTTTGCCCAGCACGGCGCCCCGAACAGCGGTTCGACCAGTGCGCCGGCGCCCGTAATCGTCCGCGACAGCAGCAACGGCTGGCTGTGGGGCATCGGCGGCTTCATGCTGGGCCGCGCAGCCAGCGGCCATGCGGCTCCGGCCCCTGCTCCTGCTGCTCAGCCAGCCCCGGCACCGGCGCCAACCGTCCAGGGTGACGTCAGCGGCAATACCGGTGCCATGGCCGATGCCGCCGGCGCGAGCGACATTGCTGGTGCTGTTGTCGAGACCGCCCGCCAGCAGCAAGTACAAGCCCCGGCCGCCAAACCAGCCGCCCACGAATCGAGCACCCTGGCCAAACTGGCAGTCGCCTTGCTGATCGGCGGCCTGGTGTGGCTGGCCTGGAAAGCCTTCAGGATGATGGCCGCGGCGCAGGAAGTGAAAAAGAACGCTAACTACTCGTTTGAAAGGAACTAAGGAATGGGCTGGAAAGACGCCATCGATTACCTGCGCAGCGGCGCCAAGCGCCGCGGCGTCGACAGCGACGCGCCGCAGCCGGAAGACCGCGGCCTGCCGCTGGCAGCCCGGATCGGCAGCGTGGTGAACCTGCAAGCGTCGCCCCTGCTGCGCGCCAACGCCAACGGTTCCCTGGTCGCGTTGCCGGAAGCGGAAGACAGCCGGATCCTCGCCATTTCGCAGTTCAAGCTGTCGATGGCCGGCCGCCTGTACCGCTACTACCTGGCTAAGGGCGACGAGGACGAGCGCGAAAAGTTCCTCCAGCTTTATGTGGACGAGCACGGCGAGGTGAAGGAAATCCTGTACTGCACGCAGCTGGTGCGCTTCATCCCCACCACGGCGGAAGACCAGGACGCCTTCACTGGCGCAGATGGCTGCGGCCTTGGCGACCTGCAATTCAGCCTGTGGCGCAGCCAGCTGGAGGAAAGCGGCGCGGACAGCGCAGTGCTGGCCACCGCCTTCGGCGAGCAGGAAGCGCTGGACTTCGAGCGCGATGTTGGCGACCCGAATGCCGGTTTCGTCCCGCCCTTCACGGGCACCGAAACCCGCATCGACGAAGCCAGCGGCATGCAGGGCCTGAAACAAGAGCTGTACTTCATGCCCTACGCCCGGCAACTGGGCGACGGCAGCAAGGAATACCTGCTGGTCACGACGGAGATCCTCCAGAGCGTGAACGGCGATGCAAGGAAACGCGGAATTCACGTCGACTTCGTAGTGGGAATTCCGGTGGAGCAGGAACGGCTGGTCATCCAATAACGACCGCCGCATTGGTGAATTGAACTTAACTGAAAGGAAGCAAAAATGAGCAACTCGAATGGCTGGGCCCTGACTGCACGACTGATTTCCAAGCACTTTGGCGCCCTGGGCGACCGCGTGTCGGAAGCCATCGCCAGTTTTGACCCGGAAACGGCGACCGAGGCCGACCGCGACCGCCTGGCCGACACCCTGCGCAGCGCCGCCCAGAAGCTGGCCCAAGCCCGCGCCGCCTTCAATAAGGAGCGCGACGACGTGGTCCGCCTGCGCAAACTGATCGAAACCGACGAAAAAGCCACCGGTACCCTTGCCGAACGCCTGGCCGCCGGCCAGATTTCGGAAGCGACGATCAACCTGTTCTGCGACGAGCTGGAAGCCAACAAAGGTCGCCTGCCGCAGGAAATCCAGGAAGAAGCCGACGCCCAGGCCTATATGGAAGAACTGCAGAAGATCGTCGACGCCCTGTCGCAGCAGCTGGCCGACTTCGATGCCGCCGCGAAAAAGGCGATGCAAGCCCTGGCCCAGGCCAAGGCCCAGCGCGACCTGCAGCAAGTGCGCGCCGAGCGCCAGAGCCAGCTGGCCAACCTGTCCGGCATGCGCGGCAATACCAGCGCGCTGAACGCGCTGACCAAGCGCGCCCAGTCGATCGCCAACGAAGCCGAAGGCATGAAGATCGTCTCCGACATCGGCCAGCGCCCTTACGACCAGGCCGCAGAAATCGAAGCGATCCGCAAATCGGTGACCAACCCGGCCAACGGCAGCGAATCGGCCCTGGAACGCCTGCAGCGCCTGTCGAACAAGGCGCCAGAAGCCGCCTGACCTTGAAAAGTGGCCCTCAGGGGCCATATAGGTAACGATGTAAAATGGAACCCGGCGCACTCGCACCGCGCCGGGTCTTTTTTTTGTTGTTACAAGATTGGAAAAATCATGATGAAACCCATCTCGCCTGAAGAGTCCCTCATTGAGTACCCGAGCGACTTCCCGATCAAGGTGATGGGCGCCACCCACGACGCCTTCGCCACCACGATTATCGAGGTAGTGGTCGAGCACGACCCGACTTTCCACGAAGGGAAGCTGGAATCGCGTCCGTCGGCAAAAGGGAATTACACCAGCCTGACCTGCACCGTGCGCGCCACCAGCCGCGAGCAGCTGGACAATATTTACCGCGCGCTGTCCGGCCACCCGATGGTCAAGATGGTGCTTTAAGAAGCTGGCTGCGGGCGATTTCCGCCTTCAGCCACTCGCGGAACGCCCGCACCTGCGGTTTCTGCAGGACGTGCGGCGGACTCGCCAGGTAGTACTCATACGCGCAAGGCGTGGCGATATCGAACAGCCGCACCAGGCGTCCCGCAGCAATCTCCTCCATTGCCACCAGATGACGCACCAGCGCCACCCCGTCGCCGTCGACGGCGGAACGGACCTGCATCGACAAGTCCTCGAACATGACACCGCCGGCGGGCTCCGGTAGGCTGAGTCCGGCTGCCTGGAACCACGGCGTCCAGGCGTCCTCTGATCGCAGCAGCGTGGCGCGCGCCAAATCCTGCGGGCAGGCCGGCAGGTCGCCATCGCGATAGCGAGGACTTACTACTGGATAAAGGATTTCGCTGCTCAGGTGGACCGTTTCGAGCCCCGGATACCTGCCGCGTCCGAAGCGGATGCCGATATCGATCCCGTCGCGCGCCAGGTCTTGCAACTGCTGGCCGAGCTGTAGCACGACTTCGATTTCCGGGTGCTGTTCTATAAACCGTCCCAGCCGAGGCGCCAGCCAGCGTGCGGCAAAGGAGGGGATGGAGGTCACGCTCAAGCGCTGCAACCCTTGCTGCGGCCGCAGCTGGGCGGCGCCGTTGGCCAGCTCTGCCAGGCAGCGCGCCACGGTGGCTGCGTATTGCCGTGCCTCCTCTGTCGGTGTCACGCGCCGCCCATGGCGCACAAACAGCGGCACCTCCAATTCCTGCTCCAAGCCGCGGATCTGATGGCTGATCGCGCCATGCGTCAGGCACAACTCTGCCGCCGCCCGCGAGAAATTTCCGTGGCGCACTGCCGCCTCAAAAGCGCGCAAGGCAGAAAGATTGGGAATTCGCATGTGAAAAAAATTAGCAAGACGGTTGAAAATATATCGTTTTGGCTAGCATGAGGCAAGCAAATATTATGTAAATAAATAACTTTACCAAGCCGGAACGCCGCCATGAGTCTCAAACTGTATGTGGACAGTCAATTTGTCAGTCCTTACGCCATTTCCGCCTACGTCGCCCTGCGCGAAAAAGGCCTCGACTTCGAGCTGGAGACTGTGAACCTGGACGCCGGCCAGAACAAGGAACCATCATTCACCGACAAGGCCCTGACTGGCCGCGTGCCATGCCTGGTGCATGATGACTTCATGCTCACCGAGTCGAGTGCCATCACTGAATACCTGGAAGAGATATATCCCGCGCCGCAATACCCCAGCTTGTACCCGGTCCGCCCTGAGAAACGTGCGATCGCGCGCCAAATCCAGGCCTGGATTCGCAGCGACCTGCAGGCGCTGAGGGAAGACCGCAGCACCTATACCGTGTTCTACAAGCGAGCCGAACAGCCCGAGCCCCCACTGTCCCCGGCCGCCCAGGCGGCAGCGAACAAGCTAATGCAACTGGCCGGACGCCTGGTCAACGGCGATTACCTGTTTGGCAGCTGGTGCATTGCCGATACCGACCTGGCCATCATGCTGAGCCGCCTGGTGATGAATGGCGACCCGGTGCCGCAAAAGCTGAAGGATTACGTTATCTTCCAGTCGCAACGACCGTCCTTGCAAGATTGGCTAAAGAACATCAACCTGATGACAGGCTAAGGAAATCGGCATAAAACTGCCTAGTCATTAAGCAGCGCCAAGGCTGGAAAGGTATAATGGCGGCCTTATGCCTATTCAGCCGGCGGTCATCCGCCATCTCGGCCAAGCCGAATACGAACCAACTTTCGCAGCGATGCGCGCCTTCACCGACGCGCGCCAGGAAGACACGCCCGACGAACTGTGGATCGTCGAGCACCCGCCCGTCTATACGCTGGGCCTGGGTGCCGACCGCGGCCACCTGCTGGCCGGCGCCACCTCGATTCCCACGGTGCAGACCGACCGCGGCGGCGAGGTGACTTACCACGGCCCCGGCCAGGTCGTGATCTACCTGATGATGGACCTGCGCCGCAACAAGAAAGGCGGCAAGCTGTATGCCCGCCAGTTCGTCAACAAGATCGAGGAAGCGATCATCAATGTGCTGGCCGCGTATAATCTCGCCGGCGAGCGCGTTGAAGGCGCGCCCGGCATCTACATCGCCAACGGCCCGAAAAAAGGCGCCAAGATCGCCGCCCTCGGATTGAAGGTGCGCGGCAACGGCTGCACCTACCACGGCGTATCGCTGAACGTGGGCATGGACCTGGCCCCCTTCACCTGGATCAATCCCTGCGGTTACGCAGGCCTGGAAACCATCGACATGCGTTCGATGGGCGTGGATGTCCCGCTGGCCGATGTCCAGCAGGCACTGGCCAATGAGCTGGTCAACCAGCTGCAGGTGGCCGAACCTGAATTAACTTGAAAGCAAAGCAGCCATGACTTACAACCCAAGCGACAAGCAAAAAGGCGCCGACAAGACCTCCCGCATCCCGATCAAGATCATCCCGATCGAACAGGCCGAGCGCCTGAAGAAGCCGGAGTGGATCCGCGTCAAAGCGGCATCGCATTCCTCCCGCTTCTACGAGATCAAGGACATCCTGCGCGAGAACAAGCTGGTGACCGTGTGCGAAGAAGCGAGCTGCCCGAACATCGGCGAATGCTTCGGCAAGGGTACTGCTACCTTCATGATCATGGGTGACAAGTGCACCCGCCGCTGCCCGTTCTGCGACGTGGGCCACGGCCGTCCGGACCCGCTGGACACCCAGGAGCCGATCAACCTGGCCAACACCATCGCCAAGCTGCGCCTGTCCTACGTGGTGATCACCTCGGTGGACCGCGACGACCTGCGCGACGGCGGCGCCGGCCACTTCGTCGAGTGCATCACCAAGACTAAGGAACTGTCGCCCAAGACCCAGATTGAAGTGCTGGTGCCCGACTTCCGCGGTCGCCTGGAAAAGGCGCTGGACATCTTCGCCGACGGCTTGCCGGACGTGATGAACCACAACCTGGAAACCGTGCCTCGCCTGTACAAGGAAGCCCGTCCGGGCGCCGACTACCAGCACTCGCTGACCCTGCTGAAAGACTTCAAGGCACGCTACCCGCACGTCAAGACCAAGTCCGGCCTGATGGTCGGCCTGGGCGAGACCGACGAAGAGATCCTGGAAGTGATGCGCGACATGCGCGCGCACGACATCGACATGCTGACCATCGGCCAGTACCTGGCGCCGTCCAACAGCCACCTGCCGGTGCGCCGTTACGTGCACCCGGACGTATTCAAGATGTTCGAAGAAAAAGCCTACGAAATGGGCTTCGCCCACGCCGCGGTTGGCGCCATGGTGCGTTCCTCGTACCACGCCGACGTCCAGGCCCACAACGTCCTGGAACAGGCCTGAGCCGAATCAGCCATTCTGAAGTAGTATATTGCCGACCTAATAACAACGGGAGGCAAGAATGGCTGAGCATAAATGGCACGAGGAATTCGAAGCACTGCGCAAGATCGTTCTCTCCACGCATTTGGCCGAGGAGACGAAATGGGGTTGCGCGTGCTTTACCTACAATGACCAGAACGTGGTCCTGATCCACGGCTTCAAGGAATACTGCGCGCTTCTGTTCTTCAAGGGCTCCCTGATGCAGGATCCGGAAAACATCCTGGTGCGGCAGACTGCCAACGTTCAAGCAGGGCGCCAGCTCCGCTTCACCGGCCTCGCCGACATCAAGCGGCAGGCAAAAATCATCAAGGCCTACGTCGAAGAAGCGATCGAGCTGGAAAAGTCGGGCGCCAAGGTCGAATTCCGCAAGACCGAAGACTTCCCGATGGCCGACGAATTCCTGCAAAAGCTCGACGAGCATCCAGCACTGGCGGAAGCCTTCTACGGCCTGACGCCGGGCCGCCAGCGCGGCTACCTGCTGCACTTCTCCTCCGCCAAGCAATCCAAGACCCGCCAGTCGCGCGTCGAGAAATGCATGCCGCAGATCCTGGCCGGCAAAGGCCTGGACGACTAGAGTTTGCGGCGGGCGAAACGCAAGGCCTTCGGCATCTCATGCTCCTGCCGCTCCGCCAGCAAGCCCTCCAGGAACGACAGTTCGGCCGCATGCCTGGGCAAGTGATCCTGCAGGGTGCGCAGCAGGTCGCGTGCAACACGGCCGTCGTTCAGCTTGCCCAGCAATTCCTGCGCGTCGGACAGTACCTGCGCGCGTGCATTCATGTTGAAGAACTCGCGCATATAGCGCTCCTTCTTCACTGCGATGCGCAGCCGGTGCAAGCTGCTGGGCTGCGCTGCGTCAAGCCGGCGGATGCGCTTCCTGACCCGCTCGCGCGCCTGCCGCAGCAAGGACCGCGCCACCTTGCGCGCATCCTTGTCCCAAGGCTGTATGCGAGCCGGATCACGCCACAGGCGTTCCCCGCTCCATAGTGCCAGTTCGTCCATGAGCGCCTTGCAGCGTGCACCATGCAGCAAATGCTGGATGTGGGCGCGCTGCTTCGCAGCCAGCTCTCGCGCCATCGCCTCCACCGGTTCGGACGAACCGCCAAGGCTGGGCAAGGTCGACTCAAGGAAGACGTCCCAGTTGCGCGTCCGGCCCAGCTCAACGCCAAACCAGCGCAGTTTGCCAGCGGTCCCCACCGGCATCGGATCCCAGGACTGTGCTGCCGACAGGAACGCGCGCAAACGCCGGACGCCGATCCGCATCTGGTGCAGGCTTTCTACGTCCCCCGCCAGCACGCCCGGCAAGTTGCCACGGACCTGCGCCAGGCAATTCCGGGCGATGGCCTCGAACGCCTCGCCAAACCGCGCAGTGCGCCGGATATTGACCGGTGCTGCAGCCACGGCATGGGCAAACAGGTTCGGATGCGATTCCATTGCGCCAGTATAGGCCTGCCGCAGGATGATAAGATTTCGATATGACCGTCCGCATTGAACCAAGCTGGAAAGCCCAACTGGAAGAAGAATTCGCGCAGCCTTACTGGCAATCGCTAACCAGTTTCGTACGTACCGAATACGCCGAGCGCCAATGCTTCCCCGCCGGCCGCAATATTTTCCGCGCATTCGACCTGACGCCGTTCGACGACGTGAAAGTGGTGATCCTCGGCCAGGACCCTTACCACACGCCCGGCGCCGCCATGGGCTTCTGCTTCTCCGTCCCCGACGGCAATCGCCCGCAACCGAGCCTGCAGAACATCTTCCAGGAACTGCAAACCGACCTGGGTGTGGCGCGCCAGCGCACCGACTTGTCCGACTGGGCTGGCCAAGGCGTGTTCCTCTTGAACTGCGTGCTGACAGTGCGCGCCCGCGAAGCAGGCTCGCACGCCGGCAAGGGCTGGGAAAATTTCACCGACAGCGCCATCAAGCGCCTGTCGGCCGGCCGCGACGGCCTGGTCTTCATCCTGTGGGGCAGCTATGCCATCGCCAAGCGCGCCCTGATCGACCCGCGCAAGCACCTGGTCATCACCTCGCCCCACCCTTCGCCCTTCTCAGCGCATAAGGGTTTCTTCGGCAGCCGCCCCTTCTCGCGCGCCAACGCTTACCTGGCGCAGCAAGGCAAAGACCCCATCAACTGGGCTTGAGAGCAGCAAGCAGCGCTTGCACGACGACCGCCTGCTGCGCCTCCCGGCTGATCGCCGCCTCGCCATCGAGCAACTGGTGGCCGTAATGTCCAAACTGCGAATGGTTGCCGCCCTTGATTTCCACCCAGCGCGTTTGCGCCGGCAGCAGCGGCTTGTTATGCATCACGTCGCCGATGCGCGCCACGCCATCGTTGGACGCAAAGACCTTCGTAACGGGAAAAGGCAGTTTGGAGAGATCCTCCTGCTTGGGATGGGTGGTGCCAACCAGGACCAGCGCGGCCGGGAGCGCCGGCTCCTGGTAGGCCAGCCGGGCCGCCAGCGCGGCGCCCAGCGAATGGCCGGAGATAGTCCAGCGCCGGACATCGGCATGGGCCGCCATGGCCCGATGCGCCCTCGCCAAAGCCTCATCCTTGCTGCTGTCGAGCGGGGCGAAGCGCAACGGCAGCTTGATGATCACAACGGGATAGCCGGCATCGGCAACCTGGCGCAGCATCGGGACATAGGCCTCCGCCGCGACGCCCGAGCCGCAAAAGAATAGCAATCCAGACGTGGCGCCCGAAGCGCGCGGCGGGAGGCTAAGGGATTCTTCGGCATCGACGCTGCCGCGCAGCAGCGCCGGATCGACGCCGCGCGTCCGGAACGAGTTGGCCAGCCAGCCCGTCGAAACCAGGGCCCAGGCCAGGAACAGCAGGCGGACAGTCCTGCGCTTCAATGCGTGGTGTGCTTGCCGTAGCAGAGGGTGTAGAGCTGGGTGCGCAGTTCGCTGAATTCTTCATCAAGCTGAAGATCGCTGATCGAGCCGGCGCCGCCGAAATAATGCAGGATCTCGCCCTTGGCGGCCGAGCAATCGAAGGCGCTCAGCGTGCGGGCGCGGTGCAGCAGGCGGGCCCAATCTTCCTGGTGGCCCTGCGTCAGCTTCACTTCCATGCGCTGCACGATGGCAGACAGTTGCTCTCGTTCGTTCATAGGTCATTCTCCGTAAGTTAATCGGTTGAATCCACCTTTTGAGCTTCTGGTCTTGCCTGCAGACCGGGCCCTTGTGGGGCAGGTCGCGCATGCGTAAGCATACCCTGTTTCCGGCTGCTATGATCCTTTATCTGTAAACGGAGACAAGCCTGATGAAGTTCGACCTCGAAAAACTCAACCAACTCACTCACAACAACCTGACCGGCCACCTTGGCGTGCGCGTCACCGGCGCCGCGGAAGGCGAATTGCAGGCGGAAATCGACATCGTCCAGCACCATCTTGCGCCGAACGGCTACCTGCATGCCGGCACGGTCGTCACCCTGGCCGACACAGCCTGCGGCTTCGGCTGCATCGCCAACCTGCCGGAAGGCGCCCAGAATTTCACCACGATCGAACTGAAGGCGAACCACCTCGGCACCGCGCGCGAAGGTACGATCGCCGTCTCCGCCCGCATGGTGCACGACGGCCGCACCACGCAGGTGTGGGATGCAACGGTGACCAACAAGGCGACCGGCAAAGCCATCGCCCTGTTCCGCTGCACGCAGATGATCCTCTACCCCAAAGCGTGATGTGACAATTCGAGAGAATGGCCCGGCTGGCGCTGCCTAAACTGAAATCTCACGGACCAAAACCCAGGGAGGCAGTCATGGCATGGATTCCGGCCAAATACAGCGATGTCAGGGCGCAAATGAAAGCTGGCGATGTCATTGCGTTTTCCGGCAAGGGCGATTTTTCGGAAGTGATCAAGTGGGCGACGAGGGCGCCCGTTTCGCACGTGGGCGTCATCCTGCAGACCAAGCTGCTGATCGACCTGGATGAACAACCCGGGATGTTCAACCAGGTGATCGAATCCACGACGCTGAATGGCTTTTCCGGCGTTTCCATCAGCCGGCTCAGCGACCGGGTCGAAACCTATGACGGCGAGATCTGGTGGCTTCCCATCGAAAAAGGATTGTGGGACAAGATGAACAAGAAGGCCTTTTACGACTTCCTCATCCACCAGAACCACAAGCCCTACGACATGCCGCAGGCGATCAAATCCGCCCTCGATGCCTTCGACAGCATCCCGGTTGCGGAAAAGCTCACGCATAACAAGGAAGACTTCGCGCGCTTCTTCTGCTCCGAGCTGGTCACCGGCAGCCTGGAGGCAGCCGGCGCGATTTCCTCCATCAATGCATCGGAAGTGACGCCGATCGACCTGTGCTCATTCCGCCTGTATGAGAGCGACTATTACCAGCTGAAAGGCGGGAAGAAGGAGATCCGGGCCTACAACTCGCTGGACCCCAGCGGCTGGGGCGAGTAATTCAACCCTTCAGGGCTTTTTCGAGCAGCGCGTGGAGGGCCGGGAATTCCGGCTTGCCCACATAGCGCTTGATGATGTTGCCGTCCTTGTCGATGACGAAGGTCGTCGGCGTCATGGAGACGTCGCCATAGGCCTTGGCGGCGTCGCCGGTCACGTCCAGCGCCACTTTAAAAGGCAGTTGGCGGGTTTCGGTGAAGTTGACCACGTAGTTGGGCGCGTCGTACTTCATCGCCACGGCGACGAATTCCAGGCCTTGGCCCTTGTACTTGTTGTACGTTTCGACCATTTCGGGCATCTCGGCCACGCAGGTGGTGCACGAGGTGGCCCAGAAATTCACCATCACCACTTTGCCTTTCAGGCTCTCGGGCGTGATCTTTTCCCCTTTGATGCCGAGGAAGGTCACCGCAGGCGCGGATTGGCGCTTGTTCAGCGACTGGTATGTCGTGAAGCCGATGCCGGCAATGACGGCAAGCGCAATTGCCGGTTTAACCCATGCCCTGGAGCCCGTACTCATGATAGTTCTTTAGCCTTGGGAAGCCTGCTGGGACGGCTGGTACTGCTTGACGTCTTCATCGGTGATGTACTCGAACACTTTAATGACCTTGGTCACGCCGGCCACGCCGCGCGCGATGTCGGCCGCCTGCGCGCCTTCACGCTGGGTCACGCGGCCCATCAGGAACACGGCGCCCTTCTCGGTGACGACCTTGAAGGAATTGGCCGAGATATCCTTGGCATCGGCCAGGCTCAGTTTGACCTTGGAGGTGATCAGCGCATCGTTGGAACGCGAGGTGTAGCTGGAGGAGAAGCCTACTTCCAGTTCATTGGTCACGTTCTGCACGCCGTCGATGGCGCGCACTTCGCGCTCCACCTTGGCCTTGGTCTCGTCGTCAGGCACTTCTCCGGTCAGCAGCACGCGGCGGTTAAAGCTGTTCACGTTGACGTGGGCGCTCTTGCCGGCGATGTTAGGCATCTTCACCTCGGCCTTGACCACGATCGACTTGTCCTCGGTCTGCGCGCCCAGTGTGCGGCGATCCGACGCCGCCAGGGTGCCGGCAACCGCGCCGCCGACCAGGATTGGGGCGCAAGCGGACAGGGTGGTGCTCGCCAGGACCGCGGCCATCACGGCCAGCGAAAGTGGACGGGCTTTATTCATTTACATCTCCTCCGAACAGTGCAACGTCGATGCCGTCGCACATGCAGTGAATGGTCAACAGGTGGATTTCCTGGATACGGGCGGTGCGATCGGCCGGTACGCAGATATGCACGTCGGCATCGGTCAGCATCTTGCCGATCGCGCCGCCGCCCTTGCCGGTCAGTGCCACTACGCGCATCTCGCGCTCCAGCGCCGCTTCGATTGCCGCCATCACGTTGGCCGAATTGCCCGATGTGGAAATCGCCAGCAGGATGTCGCCAGCCTGGCCATACGCCTGCACCTGCTTGGAGAAGATCTCGCGGTAGCTGTAGTCGTTGGCCACGGCGGTCAGGATCGAGGTGTCGGTTGCCAGCGAAATTGCCGGCAGCGGGAAGCGTTCACGCTCGAAACGGCCCACCAGTTCCGCGGCGAAGTGCTGGGCGTCAGCCGCCGAGCCGCCATTGCCGCAGGCCAGGATCTTGTTGCCGTTTGAGAGGGCAGAGAACATCAGTTCCACCGCCTGCGCGATAGGCTGCGCCAGGACGGTTGCGGACTGGATCTTGAGTTCGGCACTTTCGTGGAAGTGCGAGAGGATGCGTTGATTGGTCATAGTGTGCGTAATTATAGTGCAGTGGCTTGGCGGGCCTCACAAGCGCTGATAAAAATGCTTACATTTGATCAATGATAGCGTTGCGCAGCCAATGAATGTGTTCGCCGTCGATGGCCACCACGTCGATGCGGCATGGTGGCATTTTGGCAAAACGCAGCAGGTAAAACTTGGCAGCGCGCAGCACGCGGCGCTGCTTGGCGGGGGAAATGCTGGCGGCGGCGCCGCCAAAACGGGGATTATTGCGCTCCCGGACCTCGACGAACACCAGGTGCTCGCCATCGCGCATGACCAGGTCCAGCTCCCCCATCTTGCACAGGAAATTGCGCTCCACCAGCGTCAGCCCCTGCTGCTGCAGGAAAGCCAGGGCGCGCTCTTCGCCGCCCCGGCCGATTTCCTGCAGTTCGGTGCGGGGCATGCGTTTTCCTTACTGGGCGACCGGTACCGGCACGCCGTTGTGGTACTCGGCCGGCACCTCGAGCCGCTCGAACCAGGACGGCCCGTTGCCGAAATCGATGGTCAGCTGGCCGGTCACGCCATCAAGCTGGAAGCGGCGCTGCGGCTGGATGGCAATTTCGCGGGCGATGCGGAAGGCATCGATCCCCAGCGCATACACGCGCTCCATGTCGGCGCTGATGCGCGCTTCGTCGCGCGGCACCGGCTGAGGATAGGTCATCACCGCTGGATGGTCACGCTGCACCAGCCATGGCAGGTCGAGTAGCCGCACGCCGTCCAGTTCAGGACCGGCGCGGTACATGGTGCGGCCAGGATTCAGGGAAGAAGTGCCATACAAGGGGAGCTCGCCCAGCGGCGGCGCCGACAACGCGATCTTGAGCTGGCGCAGCTGGTCCGGGTCCAGCGCCGCGAACAGCACGCCGGCCGGCTCGCTTTGCAGGCGGCCGCGCAAGGCCACCAGTTCCGAGTCTTGCAGGTAGCCGTTGAGTGGAGTCAGGTCAACGTTGCGCGGGCGCAGGCCCAGGCGCTGCAATTGCGCGCTCATGGCGCCGGCAATGCGCTTCTGCCAGGATGAGTTGCCGGAAATGACCAGCGCCCTGGCGGAAGGATTTTCGCGCGCGCCCCACTCGGCCACCTGGCGTGCCTCATCCTCGATGGACAGGCCGATCGTCAGCATTTGCGGCGGAACCTGGGGATCGCCGCGCAACTCGGGGTGGTTCAGCGCGATGGTCGGCTTTTCCACCAGCGGGCCGGCAGCAATGGCGGTCACGGCGGAACGGGCCAGCGGGCCGACCACCATATCGTTCTTTTCCTGGGCCGTGACGTAAGCAGACAGCACTTCCTGCGGCGAATCGCCGGTTTCCACAACATTGACTTCAAAGCCGTGGCTGTCGCGCTCCAGCGCCGCCATGAAACCGGCGCGCAAGGCATCGGCAGCACGGCCCAGGGACTCCGAGCGCAGCGGCAGCAGCAGGGCAATGCGGTAAGCGCGCTTGCCATCGGCATTTTCTGCCGGCCGAGGGACGACCTGCATGAAGCTCGGCGGCCGCGCCGCATCTTCCGGCGACGGCACGGCGAAGGTTTCGACCACGACCTCCGGTTCAGGCGGCGGCGCCGGCGGTTTTGGCCGCGGCGCCTTGGCAACGGCAGGCGGCGCACTTGTCACCGAAGTGATTGGCGCGCACAATCCCCCGGGCGCGTCGCACGGCGTGCTACAAGCGCTGGCCAGCATGGCCGTGGCAACGCCAAGTATCAGCGTTTTGATATTTTTAGACAGCATCCTTCCCCCAATGACAGCACAAGATTCCAGCTCTCTCGCCAGTTTACCAATCCTCGGCGAGACCGCCCACCAAAATTATCCTACGGCAACTTTATACGTGGTGGCCACACCAATTGGCAACGTGACTGACATTAGCCTGCGTGCTTTACATGTGCTGTCGCTGGTCGACGCTGTTGCGTGTGAAGATACGCGCAACACGGCCCAGCTGATGAATCGCTTCGGCCTGCACAAGCCCTTGATTGCAGCTCATATGCACAACGAGCGTCAAGCGGCCGAAGGCCTGATCGGCCGCCTGCAGGCTGGCGAACGCATTGCCCTGGTGTCCGACGCCGGCACGCCCGCCGTTTCCGACCCCGGCGCCCGCATCGTGGACGCCGTGCGCGCCGCCGGCCTGCGCGTGATTCCTTTGCCGGGCGCCTCGGCCGCCGTGGCTGCGTTGTCGGCCAGCGGCCTGGTCAACGACCAATTCCACTTTGTTGGCTTTTTGCCATCGAAGGCCAAGCAGCGCGAGACCGTGCTGCAAGGGCTGGTGTCCGCGCCGGCGACGCTGGTGTTCTACGAAGCCCCGCACCGGATTGTCGAGTGTGCCCAGGCGCTGTGCGACGCCTTCGGCGCCGAGCGCCAGGTCGTCTTCGCCCGCGAAGTCACCAAGCTGTTCGAGCAGATCCACCGCTGCCCGCTGGGCGAAGCGGTCAGCTGGCTGAAAACCGACGCCAACCATGAAAAAGGGGAATTCGTGGTCCTGGTCGAAGGCGCCCCGCCAGCCGAAGAAGGCCACGACGCCGAAACCGACCGCATCCTGGCAATCCTGCTCGCCGAGTTGCCGGTTAAACAAGCAGCCGCCCTCGCCGCCCAGATCACCGGCAAAAAGAAGAACGCCCTCTACGACCGCGCGCTCGAGCTCAAGCAGTAAAAATAAATGGGGTACGTCCCCATTGATTTTTACCATTTGCAGCCGCTGTCTTTCTTATCCATCATCAGGTAGAGCGGGGCGAGCAGGCCGCCGGGGATGCCGTCCTTGCAATTGGGCCGGGCGGCGTTCTGGATTTGCCGGGCCAGCTTCTCGTCCCGGGTTTCGCGCATCTTGAGCGGGGCACTTTCCAGCTCGCCTGCGATGTCGCGCGCGGCGGCTTTCGCGGTTTCGCGGTCGAAGTGCGGCGCTGCCCCCGGCTCGGCGGGACTCAGCACCAGCGTGGATGTGCGGGCTGGCTGGATTGCCAGCTCGGATTCTTCCTTGACAGCGTTCTTGCGCGGCTCTGCACGACGCGGCTGGCGGCGCGGCTCGGCGGCTGCAACGCGCTCCGGTTTGCTCTGCGCCTCCGGCTTCGGTTCCGGTGGCTCAGGTGGCGCAACTATCCTTACTTCCACCTTCGTCAGCCAGGTGCGGGAGTCAGCCACATTGCGCGGTTCGGGCAGCCGCACAAAGATCACCGCTGCCAGGTGCAGTAGCAAAGAAATAACGATACCGGCCACTATACGCCATCTCGGCGTTCGATAAGGCATCAAAATTCTCCAACTTTTAAATCTGGGGGTTGACGGCCCCCTGCCCAGCTTGTATTATCTTGCTTCTTCGGAGTGTAGCGCAGCCCGGTAGCGCATCTGCTTTGGGAGCAGAGGGTCCAAGGTTCGAATCCTTGTACTCCGACCAAGTTTCAGAAAAAAGACCTGCATTCGTGCAGGTCTTTTTTTTTCTGCATTAGGATCAGAGCCATGTACACCTGCCCTTGCTGCGGATACGCCACCTTCGCCGGCGCGCCCGGCTCACTTGCAGCGTGCCCTGTCTGCGACTGGCACGACGACCTGCCGCAACTCTACTCCCCCTTCCTGGCAAGCGGCGCAAATGTGTACAGCCTGGCTGAAGCTCAAGTGCGATACGTGCAGTTCGGCGGCGCCACGACAGGCGCTGAACATGTTCGCGATCCGCACTGGTTCCCGTTGTGGCAGCAAAAGACCGATATCCCGGATGGACCGGCGCCGGAAAGCGCTACGACTTACGACTTGTACTACTGGCTGCGCACCCCGCGCGCTTCCGTGCCCGAGCAACCAGTCGGCCTGCGCCGCGTGCGCAACCGCATCATTGAATACCTGGAACTGGCCAGCTCTTTCGACGCACAACGCCAACTGCAAGCTTCCGCGCCGGCCATGTCGGCGGCGGACGAAGTCTTGAATCAATGGGAGGATTGGGTAACGCCAGACTGGAAGACGCATTTCACTGAACCGGTCTTCTCGGCGGAGGAGCGCAACGGCATCGCGCAGTTCGCGCGCACGTGGAGTGATATCGCGGCTGGAGCGCCGCATCCCCTGCCGCGGCTTGAAGCCTTGTTCGCAACGCCCAACTGGCAAGCGCTGCAGCGCGCAGCGGCCGCACTGCGGGAAGTGTTCCTGCAACGCGGCCGTTCGGATGAAAGCTGACCTATCTTCCCGGCAATTTCGCATAAGCTGCCTCGCAAGCAGCCTCGAGTACCTTCCGGCTTTGCTTGATCTCGGCGGCAACCTTGGCATTTGCTTCCTGCGGGGACACTGCGGCATGCGCAGGTGCGATGCCGGCGCCAAAAGCCATGCAGAGACCCCAAATCTTCAAGAGCCTGGCCATGCGCCTTACCCTGCGCGCTTGGCGGCAATGGCATTGCCCGCGCGGCTGGCGGCCTTGCGGCCCAGGAAGCTGGAGATGAACTGGCCGGCGTCGACCACCTTGTCCAGGTCCACGCCGGTCTCGATGCCGAGCCCATTCATCATGTAGATCACGTCCTC
Organism: Pseudoduganella sp. R-34; assembly: GCF_049904655.1. Classification (NCBI taxonomy): domain Bacteria; kingdom Pseudomonadati; phylum Pseudomonadota; class Betaproteobacteria; order Burkholderiales; family Oxalobacteraceae; genus Pseudoduganella; species Pseudoduganella sp. R-34. The sequence continues at coordinate 249,100 of NZ_CP184572.1, read as the reverse complement.
GGTGGCGACGTTGCCGGTAGCGCCCTTGGCATAGGGGCAGCCGCCCAGGCCGGATACGGAGGAGTGGAAAATCTCGATCCCCAGTTCCATCGAGGCGTAGATGTTCGCCAGCGCCTGGCCGTAGGTATCGTGGAAGTGGCCGGCCAGCGATTCGGCGCGGAACTCCTTGATCGCGCGCTCCATCACCGCCAGGGTCTTGCGCGGAGTCGACACGCCGATAGTGTCGGCAATATCGATCTCGTCGCAACCCAGGTCGCGCATGCGGCCCACAACATAGGCCACGGAATCCAGCGGCACCTCGCCCTGGTATGGGCAGCCAAACGCCGTGCTGACCGAGGCGCGCAGGCGCAGGCCGGCATCCTTGGCCGCTTTGGCGACCGGTACGAAGCGTTCGATCGATTCTGCGATCGAGCAGTTGATGTTCTTCTGCGAGAATGCTTCAGACGCTGCGCCGAAAATCACGACTTCATTGGTGCCCGCCGCCAGCGCGGCTTCAAAGCCCTGCATATTCGGCGTCAGCGCGGAGTAGATCACGCCCGGCTTGCGGGTGATGCCCGCCATGACTTCTTTCGAAGTCGCCATCTGCGGCACCCACTTCGGCGACACGAAGGATGCCGCTTCGATATTCGGGAAGCCTGCTTCCGTCAGGCGGTTCACCAGCTCGATCTTCACCTCGGCCGGGACGTCGCCCTTTTCATTCTGCAGCCCGTCGCGCGGGCCCACTTCAACAATCTTGACCTTCTTTGGCAAACTCATTTCAGTATCCCTTTGTGCGATTGATGACATCGGCGACCTCTTCGCCGCGTGCGTGCTGGCGCATCTTGCCGGCCATCTGCTCCACGCTTTCGCGGCGCAACGTCAGCGCGGAAATATGCGGCGTGATCGTAATGCGCGGCTCCTGCCAGAACGGATGCTGCGCCGGCAGCGGCTCGTTGCGGAACACGTCCAGCATGGCGCCCGCGATATGGCCGGACTTGATCAGCGATAGCAGGTCCGGTTCGGAAATATGCGCACCGCGCCCAACGTTGATGAGGTAGGCGCCCTGCGGCAGCTTCATCATGTTCGCGCGGTTGAGGATGTGGGTGGTCTCTTCCGTCAGCGGCAGCATGCACACCACCACGCGCGACGAGCCGAGGAAAGCGTCCAGCCCCTCATCGCCATGGAAGGATTCAACGCCAGCCAGCGATTTTGGCGACCGGCTCCAGGCGCGCAACGGAAACTCGAATGGACGCAAAGCCTCGATCACGCGCGATCCGAGCGCGCCAACGCCCATCACGCCCACCGAAAAATCGGCCTTGTCACGCGCTTCAAGTTGCAGCCAGGCGCCGGCGCGGGCCTGTGCCTCGTATTCGTCGAGCCGGCGGAAATAACGCAGCACGGCGTGCGTGACGTACTCCGCCATTTGGATGCCCATGCCCGCGTCATTCAGGCGCACGATCGGAATGTGCGGCGGAATCGCGTGCGAGTACTTCATGATCGCGTCAGCACCTGCGCCAGTCAGGAAAATCGCCTTCACGCGCGCCAGGTCGGCCAGCATGGATTGCGGCGGCGTCCACAGCACTGCGTAGTCACAGGCTGGAAGCTCGCCGATGCCTTCGCGCCATACGACCACTTCGGCCTCCGGCATGAATTCGGCGAAATCCTTGATCCACGGCGCGGTATTGCCATCCGCGCGATAAAGCAGGATGCGCATGCGCCTCTCCTTAAGCGGCGGTCTTGAAGGCCAGCAGCGGCGCGCCGTCTGCCACCTGGTCGCCCACCGCGTACAGGACCTCTTCGACCACGCCGTCATGCGGGGCGGAGATGGTGTGCTCCATCTTCATCGCTTCCATGATGACCAGCGCATCGCCCTTTTTCACTTCCTTGCCTTTTTCAGCCAGCACGGCAACCACCTTGCCCGGCATCGGTGCGGTCAGGCGGCCGCCTTCGGCTTCGGACTCGCCGGCGTGCGCCATCGGGTCGTTATAGTCCAGCACATAGTGGCCGCCGCCGGTGAACACGTGGAATACATCGCCATCGCGGCGCACGGTGCCATGCACCGAGGTTTCGCCTAGCTTGATGCTCAGGTCCACGCCGTCCTGCCTGAACAGCGACAGGTCGACTTCCAGGCCTTTGATCTCGAAGCGCCAGCCGTGCGGCAAATAGGTCAGCATCGGCGCGTACTGCTTGCCATGTTCGTCGCTGAAAGCCAGCTTGCGGGCGTAATGGAAGTTCATACGCCAGCCCAGCGCCTGGCCCCACGGATCGCCTTTGTTGGCGCCCGATTGCGCGGCCGACTTTTCCTTCTCTTCTTCGATCAGCGACACCGCGGCCAGCGCGACGGCAGCAACCGGAATCGAACGCGCCGGAGGGAACAGCGCATCGTGGTTGCGTTCGATCAGGCCGGTATCCAGGTCTGCGTTGGCGAAGGCGTCGCCTTCCACCAGGCGTTTCAGGAAGGCGATATTGGTCGCCAGGCCGACGATCTGGTATTGCGACAGTGCTTGCGCCATGCGGGCCAGCGCCTGCTTGCGGTCTGCGCCCCACACGATCAGCTTCGCGATCATCGGATCGTAGAAAGGCGAAATGGCATCGTTCTCGCGCACGCCGGAATCGATACGCACGGCAGCCGGATGGCCGGGCACGCCCCCCAGCTCGAAGTTGGCCGCGGCTGGCGTTTCCAGGTGGCGCAGCGTGCCGATCGACGGCAGGAAGCCTTTCTCCGGATTCTCGGCATAGATACGCGCTTCGATCGAGTGGCCGTTGATGGTCAGTTCTTCCTGCTTCTTCGGCAGGGTTTCGCCGGCGGCGACGCGGATCTGCCATTCCACCAGGTCGGTGCCGGTGATCATTTCTGTCACCGGGTGCTCAACTTGCAGGCGGGTGTTCATCTCCATGAAGTAGAAGCTGCCGTCCTGGTTGGCGATGAATTCCACCGTACCGGCGCCAACGTAACCCACGGCGCGCGCGGCGGCAACGGCAGCTTCACCCATTGCTGCGCGGCGCTCGGCGCTCATGCCCGGTGCAGGCGCTTCCTCCAGCACTTTCTGGTGGCGGCGCTGTACGGAGCAGTCACGCTCGAACAGGTAGATGCAGTTGCCGTGGGTATCGGCGAACACCTGGATTTCGATGTGGCGCGGACGCTGCAGGTATTTCTCGGCCAGCACCTTGTCGTCGCCGAAGGAGCTGATCGCTTCGCGCTTGCAGGACGCCAGCGCATCCTTGAACGCTTCCGACGATTCGACCACGCGCATGCCCTTGCCGCCGCCGCCGGCCGAAGCCTTCAGCAGCACAGGGTAGCCGATGCGGTCGGCCTGTTCCTGCAGGAAGCCTGCATCCTGATTGTCGCCGTGGTAGCCCGGCACCAGTGGCACATTGGCTTTTTCCATCAGCTGCTTGGCAGCCGACTTCGAGCCCATGGCGCGCATGGCGGAAGCCGGCGGGCCGATGAAGGCCAGGCCCATTTCGGCGCAGGCATCCGCAAACTCGGCGTTCTCGGACAGGAAACCATAGCCCGGGTGGATCGCTTCCGCACCGGTGGCCAACGCCACGGCGATCAGCTTGTCGCCGCACAGGTAGGATTCCTTGGCGGCGGCGGGGCCGATGTTCACCGCTTCGTCGCAGACGGCGACGTGCTTGGCATTGGCGTCCGCGTCCGAATACACGGCGACGGTCTTGATGCCCAGGCGGCGTGCAGTTGCAGCGACGCGGCAAGCGATCTCGCCACGGTTGGCAATCAGGATTTTTTTGAACATGTCTCTCTCTACTCTTTTTTGAATTTTTTTCTTAGCAGCCGCAGGCTTCTTTTTGTACAGAGTCCAGGACGGCGCCGCGGGTCGGCAAGCCCAGTTTTGCCAGCAATGCGCGGTCGTCGTTGGCTTCCGGATTGTCGGTGGTCAGCAGCTTGTCGCCGTAGAAGATCGAGTTGGCGCCGGCCATGAAGCACATGGCCTGCACGGCTTCGCCCAGCTCGCGGCGGCCGGCGGACAGGCGCACGCGCGCTTTCGGCATTGTGATGCGGGCGACGGCGATGGTGCGTACGAATTCCAGCGGGTCCAGCTTGTCCAGGCCGTGCAGCGGAGTGCCTTCCACCTGCACCAGGTGGTTGACCGGTACCGATTCAGGGTATGGATTCAGGTTGGCCAGTTGGGCGATCAGGCCGGCGCGCTGTTCGCGCGTTTCGCCCATGCCCACGATGCCGCCGCAGCAAACCTTCAGGCCGGCGTTGCGCACGTGGCCCAGGGTGTCCAGGCGGTCCTGGTACTGGCGGGTGGAGATCACGTTGTCGTAGAAGTCCGGCGAAGTGTCCAGGTTGTGGTTGTAGTAGTCCAGGCCGGCGTCCTTCAGGCGCTGCGCCTGCTCGGCTTCCAGCATGCCCAGGGTGGCGCAGGTTTCCAGGCCCATCGCCTTGACTTCGCGCACCATGGTTTCGACCTTTTCCATGTCGCGCTCTTTCGGGCTGCGCCATGCGGCGCCCATGCAGAAACGGGTCGCGCCGTTGTCCTTTGCCTGCTTGGCGGCATCCAGCACGGTGTCCAGGTCCAGGATCTTTTTGGCTTCGACGCCGGTGTCGTAGCGTGCGGCCTGCGGGCAGTAGCCGCAATCCTCTTCGCAGCCGCCGGTCTTGATCGAGAGCAGGGTCGCCAGTTCGACGTCGCCGTCCGGCCAGTGGGCGCGGTGGGCTTCCTGTGCGCGGAACATCAACTCGTTGAATGGCAGCTCGTACAGGGCCATCACGTCTTCCAGGGGCCAGGTAGCGGCTTCCGGCAGCTTGATGGCGGCGGTTGGACGGTGCAGTTGGACGGCTTTAGGTTCTTGCAGGGACATGTTCTTCCTCTCTTACGTGGTGCGGCGGCCCGGCCAGTTTGGCAGGGACGTGAAGTTCAGGTATTCGGCAGCAGCGGCGGCAGTCGGCTTTGCCAGTCGCGGGATGCGGCCGAGCAGCGGCGCCGGAATGCGCGCTGCCAGTGCGGCGATATTCTCGTCCGCGAAATTCATTTCAAATTCCAGGGTGTTGGCGACCCAGCCGGCCAGCTTCAGGCCACGTGACTCGATCGCTTCCACGGTCAGCAGCGCGTGGTTGATGCAGCCCAGGCGCAGGCCCACCACCAGCACGACCGGCAGCGCAAGCTGCTGGGCCAGGTCGGCGGTGTCGAAATCGTCGGTCAGCGGCACGCGGAAACCGCCCACGCCTTCCACCACGATGGCGTCCGTTGCGGCAGCGACTTCCACGTAGGCGGCCAGGATCGGCACCGGATCGATTTCAACACCTTCCAGGGCGGCGGCGATATGCGGTGCAGCCGGCTCTTTCAGCATGAAGGGAGTGGTCAGCGCCTGCGGCAAGTGCACATTGCTCGCTTCGATCAGCTGGTCGGCGTCGTCGTTGTGCAACTGGCCGTTCTTCATCACCGCACCGGCGGCGACGGGTTTCATGCCGCAGGCGCGCGCTCCATTGCGCACCAGGGAATACAGCATGGCGGAAGACGTCAGGGTCTTGCCAATTTCGGTGTCGGTGCCTGCCACGAAGCAGGCGAAGCGCGGCGGCAGGCCATCGGCGGCCGCTGCGGCTTGGGGTGCAGGAGCGATGACAGGGTCTTCAAGCGCCATATCAGGTCCTTTCTAATTCGTTAATTGCGTCTGCCAGGCGGCGCACGTCGTCGGCGGTGTGGCCGGCGGACAGCGTGACACGCAGGCGCGCAGTACCTGCTGGCACCGTTGGCGGGCGAATGCCGCCCACCCAGATGCCTTGCTCGTACAGCGCGGCGGACATGCGCATGGTTTCTTCGTTCTCGCCAATGATGATTGGCTGGATTGCCGTTTTCGACGGCAGCAGTTGCCAGCGCTTCAAGTGCAGGCTGTCCTGCAATTGTGCCACCAGCGCTTGCAGGTGAGCGCGGCGCTCGCGGCCTTCGTCACCGCAGATGATGTCCAGGCTGGCTTGCAGCGCGTGAGCCAATGCGGGCGGCGCAGCGGTGGTGAAAATGTAAGGACGGGCACGCTGGATCAGCGTTTCCACCACGGTACGGTGCGCCGCAACGAAGGCGCCGCCCACGCCGGCAGCCTTGCCCAGGGTGCCGACATAGACCAGGTAAGGCGAGCGCATGGCGTAGTGCTCCAATGCGCCGCGGCCATTCTCGCCCAGCGTGCCGAAGCCGTGGGCGTCGTCCACCACCAGCCAGGCCTTGTGACGTTCACACAGGGCCAGCAGCGCCGGCAGGTCGGCCAGGTCGCCATCCATGCTGAACACGGCGTCCGTCACCACGATCTTGTTGCTGGCGGTGCTGGCGGACAGGAGTTCTCCCAGCGCGGCCACGTCGGCGTGCGGGTAGACGGAAACCTTGGTGCGTGCCAGGCGGGCGCCGTCGATCAGGGATGCGTGGTTGAGTGCTTCACTGAAGATTTCAGTGTCCTTGTCGCCGGCTGCGAGGCCGGTCACCACGGCCAGGTTGGCCATGTAGCCGGTGCAGAAATACAGCGCCTGCGCCTCAACCAGGTGCGGCGACAGGAATTCTGCGAGGCGTTGCTCCAGCAAGGTGTGCGCGCGGCTATGGCCGCTGACCAGGTGCGCGGCGCCGCTGCCGGCGCCATACAGTTCAATCCCCTGGTGCATCGCTTCGGCCACGCGCGGATGCGCTGCCAGGCCGAGGTAGTCATTGCTGCAGAAGGCCAGCAGTTCACGGCCGTCGACCATCATGCGCGGCGCGCAGGCCGTTTCGACCGAGCGCCGTTTGCGGATCAGGCTTTTGTCATCCAGCGCTTGCAATTGCTGGTCGAGTTTTGCGAGCAGTTCCATGATCAGCCCACCCGCGTTTTCTCGAACACCGACAAGGTGCGCGCAGCCAGTCCATCGATTTCCTCATCGCTGAGGATATACGGCGGCATCAGGTACACGGTATTGCCGATGGGGCGCAGCAGCAGTTCCTGCCTCGTGCCCTCGGTGAAGAAGCGGCGCGAGAAGCCCGGCGTAGCGCCGACGGCATCAAAGGCCCAGATCATGCCGCGGTTGCGGAAGTTCTCGGTGTGCTCGTGGTTGGCCAGCGGCGCCAGCGCCTCGGTCAGCTTGCGCGAGCGCGCCTTGTTCGCTTCCAGCACATGGTCTTCAGCAAAGATGTCCAGCGTGGCCAAGGCCGCGCGGCAGGCCAGCGGGTTGCCGGTGTACGAGTGCGAGTGCAGGAAGCCGCGCGTGACGTCGGCATCGTAGAACGCTTGGTAGATCTCGTCGCGCGACAGCACGATGGACAGCGGCAGGTAGCCGCCGCTGATGCCCTTCGACAGGCACAGGAAGTCAGGCCAGATGCCGGCCTGTTCGCAGGCGAAGAAGGTGCCGGTGCGGCCGCAGCCGACGGCGATTTCGTCCAGGATCAGGTGCACGCCGTGCTTGTCGCACAGCTCGCGCACCAGTTTCAGGTAGAGCGGGTCGTGCATCGCCATGCCGGTGGCGCACTGCACCAGCGGTTCGATGATGATGGCGGCGATCTTGCCGGCGCGTTCGGTGAACATGCGTTCGACATCGGCCGCGGCGCGGCGTGCCACGTCGGCCGCCGTTTCGCCTTCTGCCGCTTGGCGCGAGTCGGGCGACATCACGGTCTGCGTGGCGCGCAGCAGCGGGCCGTAAGCATCCTTGAACAGCGCCACGTCGGTCACGGCCAGCGCGCCGATCGTCTCGCCGTGGTAGCTGCCCTTCAGGCAAACGAATTCCTGCTTGTCGCCCTGGCCCATATTGCGCCAGGCGTGGAAGCTCATTTTCAACGCGATTTCGACCGCCGACGCGCCGTCCGACGCGTAGAAGGCGTGGCCCAGCTGGTGCTGGGTCAGCGCCGCCAGGCGTTCGCTGAGCTGGATCACCGGCTCGTGGGTGAAGCCGGCCAGCATCGCATGCTCCAGCATGTCGAGCTGTTCGCGCAGCGCCGCGTTGATGCGCGGGTTGGCATGGCCGAACAGGTTCACCCACCAGGAGCTGATCGCATCCAGGTAGCGGTTGCCTTGATGGTCATACAGCCACACGCCGCGGCCATGGCTGACCGGGATCAGCGGGACCGTTTCATGGTGCTGCATCTGGGTGCACGGGTGCCAGACTGACTTCAGGCTACGTGCTACCCAATCGCTTTGTTGGTTTGCTTCCAAAAACTGCTCCGTTCAATTCAGCCAGCCCGGCTTGCGCTTCTCCAGGAAGGAAGTCACGCCTTCGCGGCCCTGCTCGGAAGCGCGGATGTGGGCGATGCGTTGGGCCGTATCGGCCAGCAGTGCATCGTTCACCGGCTTGCCGGCGATGTCGCGCACCAGCACTTTGGCTTCCTTCACTGCATTCGGGCTGTTGGTCACCAGCGCCTTCAGCACTTCCGCCATTTTGGCGTCCAGTGCGTCGGCGGAGACCAGTTCGTGCACCATGCCGATGCGGTGGGCTTCGGCGGCGCTGAAACGTTCGGCGGTGAGGAAATAGCGGCGCGAAGCCTGCTCACCCATCGCCTTGATCACATACGGCGAAATGGTCGCGGGGATCAGACCCAGTTTCACTTCGCTCAGGCAGAAATTCGCTTCCGGCACGGCGACAATGATGTCGCAGGCGGAGACGAGACCCATGCCGCCCGCATAGCAATCGCCATGCACGCGCGCGACGGTCGGTTTCGGGCACAGGTAGATAGTGCGCAGCATTTGCGCCAGCTGCATGGCGTCGGCCTCATTCTCCTCGTGGGTGTAATGGGCCATCTTCTTCATCCAGTTCAGGTCGCCGCCGGCGCAGAAGGCCGGGCCGTTACCCGCCAGCACAATGGCGCGCACGTTTTCGTTGCGGCCCAGCTCCGAGAAGGCGCGCGCCAGGTCGTTGATCGAATGCTCGTTGAAGGCATTGCGCACGTCAGGGCGGTTCAGGGTGACGGTGGCGATCTTGTCGTTGATGTCGACGGTCAGGGTTTCATAAGTCATCGCCATCTCCTTACATGCGGAACACGCCGAACTTGGTGTCCGGGATTGGCGCGTTGAGCGCGGCGGACAGGCCCAGGCCCAGCACCATGCGGGTGTCGGCCGGATCGATCACCCCGTCGTCCCACAGGCGCGCGGAGGCGTAGTAAGGATGGCCCTGCACTTCGTACTGTTCCTTGATCGGCTGCTTGAAGGCCGCTTCTTCCTCGGCGCTCCACTGGCCGCCCTTGGCTTCGATGCCGTCGCGCTTGACGGTGGCCAGCACGCCGGCTGCCTGCTCGCCGCCCATCACGGAGATGCGCGCGTTAGGCCACATCCACAGCATGCGTGGCGAGTAGGCGCGGCCGCACATGCCGTAGTTGCCGGCGCCGAAGGAGCCGCCGATGATCACGGTGAACTTCGGCACGGAAGCGGTAGCGACGGCGGTCACCATCTTGGCGCCGTTGCGGGCGATGCCTTCGTTTTCGTACTTGCGGCCGACCATGAAGCCGGTGATGTTCTGCAGGAAGACCAGCGGGATCTTGCGCTGGCAGCACAGTTCGATGAAGTGCGTGCCTTTCAGCGCGGACTCGGAAAACAGGATGCCGTTATTGGCGATGATGCCGACCTTCATGCCGTAGATGTGGGCGAAGCCGCACACCAGCGTGGTGCCGTAGCGGGCCTTGAACTCATCGAATTCGGAGCCGTCGACGATACGCGCGATCACTTCTCGGATATCGAAAGGCTTGCGGGTGTCGACAGGAATCACGCCGTACAGTTCTTCCGGCGCGTATTTCGGTTCCACCGCTTCGCGCAGCACGCCCTGTTGCGGCTTCTGGCGGTTCAGGTTCGACACGATTGTGCGCGCCATCGACAGCGCATGCATATCGTCCTTGGCCAGGTGATCGGCCACGCCGGACAGGCGGGTGTGCACGTCGCCGCCGCCCAGGTCTTCAGCGGAAACCACTTCACCGGTCGCCGCCTTCACCAGCGGAGGGCCGCCGAGGAAGATAGTGCCCTGTTCCTTCACGATGATCGATTCGTCCGACATGGCCGGCACGTAGGCGCCGCCGGCGGTGCAGGAACCCATCACCACGGCGATCTGCGGGATGCCCTTGGCCGACATATTGGCCTGGTTGAAGAAGATGCGGCCGAAGTGGTCGCGGTCCGGGAACACGTCGTCCTGGTTCGGCAGGTTGGCGCCGCCCGAATCCACCAGGTAGATGCACGGCAGGTTGTTCTGCTCGGCGATCTCCTGCGCGCGCAGGTGCTTCTTCACCGTCATCGGGTAGTAAGTACCGCCCTTCACAGTGGCGTCGTTACAGACGATCACGCATTCCTGGCCGTTTACGCGGCCGATGCCGGTGATCACGCCCGCTGCCGGAGCGGCGTTGTCGTACATATCGAAAGCAGCCAGCTGCGAGAATTCGAGGAAAGGCGTGCCGGGATCGAGCAGCATCTGTACGCGGTCGCGCGGCAGCAGCTTGCCGCGCGCCACATGCTTGGCGCAGGCCGCTTCTCCGCCGCCTTGCGCCGCTTTCGCGACCTTGGCGCGCAGGTCGTCGACCAGGGCTTGCATGGCGTCGGCGTTGGCTTTGAAGTCCTCGCTGCGCGGATTGAGTTTGCTTTCGATATGCGGCATTGTCGTCCTCTTCTCTTATTCTGGAAATTCGCCGTCGACGTAAAACCAGCGCAAGCCACCTTCGCGCGGTTCGCGCAGGAAGCGGCTCAGCTCATGCAGACGCTGGCCACGGCCATTCACGCGCAGGCGGGCGACGAACTCGACAAAATCCTCGTTCGGCTGGGCTTCTGCTTTACGTTGACGTAAACGTAAAGCAGATTTTACCTCAAGTCCCAGCCATTGGAGCTTTTCGTCCTTGTTAATAATCGGCTCGGTCGGACGGGTGCTTTCGTGCCAGGTCGACAACAAATACGGCTCGTTCTGCAGCGCATAGGCGGAATAACGGGAGCGCATCAGTTGCTCAGCCGTCTCCGGCAAGGCCTTTCCTTCGATAAAAGGGCCACAGCAAGTCGCAAAAGAAGGACCGCCGCATGGGCAGCCGACAGGGGTCTTGGATTTGGACATCCCGCCATTATCCGCCATAACAGCGGCTCGCGTGACTTCCCGAGGTCATGCGGGTTGGCACCACCATCCGGGCTGGAAAGCTATAATTGCCAGAATGAAAATCCATGCATCCTTATTCGCGCTGACCTTTGCGGTCGCAATGACTTCGCCGGCCCTGGCATGCCAGCCGCCACGCGACATGCCCAGTGATCCGGAAGCGGCGCGCGCTTATTGGGAGCGAGCCCAGACCCAGTGGGAAAAAAGGGTGATAGCTAGCGCCCCGACACTGGTGGTTGCGACGACCGCCGAAATCCCTGGCAGCCAGTTCCCTGAACCCGGTACGCGAGTGACCGTCAAAGTCGCGCCCATCAAGCTGTTGCGTGGTTTTTTCGAAAAGAATGAGGTTGGCGGCATGCTCAATCATTTTTGCGATGATTTCAAAGTATGGGTTACGCACGACAGGCCTTACCTCCTCGCGATGAACCAGGGGGCAATTCTGCTGGCCGTGCCTTTGAAACAGGGAGACGAGCAAGCCGGCGTACGGGACTTCTTCAAGCGCATCGACGAACCCAATCCCTGGGAATGAGCCGCGCGCCGCGTCGCAAAATTTTACGCATGGCCCGGTTCAACCAGCAACGAGCCGGATAATCAGCGACTTAGGTGCAGGTACGGTTGATGCTTCTTCAAGCTTGAAGTTTCGCCAACTCGTCATGGAGCGCAAAATGAAAGCTGAAGCCATGTTCAAGTCTTGCCTGCTGGCCTGCTCCATCCTGCCAGGCGGCCAGGCCCTAGCGGGTCCAACTGGATCGACGCAGTCCCCCTATACCTTCAACAGCATCGACTTCAGCTACATGAACTACAGCAGGCCCCCTGCATCCTACTTCAATCGCAGGCCACCGACGGAATTCGGCCGGACACCGGCGTTCAATGGCCTGCCGCCGCCCTTGCCTGCAGCAGGTCCGCCCGCCCGGGCGCCGGACGTGGCATTGCCGCTGACTCCTCCTGCACCCACCGGCTCACCGCCGCTTGTCGAGCCGCCGGTCCAGTTGCCAGTGGTGGCGGTTGTGCCTGAGCCAGGCACTTTCGCTTTGCTGGGCCTGGGCTTCGCCCTCCTCATTTTGCGCGAGAGAAGGGGGCGCCCAGCTGCACAGTAAAGAAAGCCGACAGTGGCAGGTGCTAGATGCCGGTCATGAACGAAGTCAGTCAAAGCAAGTTCCTGAGCCTGGTCTTGCGTCACAAACCGGAAGAAATCGGGCTCGTACTGGACCAGAATGGATGGGCATTGATCGACCAATTGATTGCCCTTGCCAACGTCCGCGGAACGAATTTGAACCGCTCCCAGATCGAATCCATCGTTGAAAACAGCGATAAGAAGCGATTTGCGATCAGCGCGGATGGCACGAAAATCCGGGCCAACCAGGGCCATTCCGTTGATATCGCGCTCGAACTGCCGCCCCGGACGCCGCCGGAGCGCCTGTACCATGGCACTGCCACGCGTTTCCTTGATTCGATCCGCGAAAGCGGCCTGCATTCGGCCTCGCGCCAGCATGTGCACCTCTCGTCTGACCAGGCAACTGCCGAAAAAGTGGGCAGCCGGCATGGCAAGCCGGTCGTATTGACCGTGGAATCCGGCCAGATGGCGCGCGACGGCCACCTCTTCTACATCTCGGAAAACGGCGTCTGGCTGACCGAGGCCGTGCCTGCGAAATACCTGAACTAGACCTTGTAGGCCAGGCAGTCGAGCTCAAACGGCGGCTCCTTGCCCAGCATCAGTGTTGCCAGCAGGCTGGCGCTGCCGCAGGCGAAGGTGAAGCCCAGCGGGCCATGGCCGACGTTGAGCCACAGGTTGGGATAAGGCGTGGGCCCGATGATGGGGGCGCTGTTCGGCGTGGCGGGACGCAGGCCGGCCCAGGCCTCCGCCTTGTCGTAGTCGGCGGCATGCGGCATCGATTCGCGCGCCAGGCGGGACAGGCTGGCGATGCGGCGGCGGTCGATGCGCGTGCTTTCGCCCACCATGTCGACCATCGCGGCGATCCGTAATTGCTTGCCGATGCGGGCATACAGCGTCTTGCGCTCGAAATCGGTCACGCTGATATTGGGCGCCACGTGTTCGCTGCGGATCGGCGCCGTCAGGCTGTAGCCTTTCAGCGGATACATGGGCAGGTCGAGGTTGGCCGTGGCAGCCAGGTCGCGGCTCTGGATGCCGGCAGCGAGCACGTAATGGTCGGCAGTCAGCCAGCCGGCGTCGGTCTCGATTGCCGTCACCTTGCCGGCTTCAACGAAAATGGTGCGCGCTGCCGTGTGCATGCAGCGCTCGAAGCGCGGGTGGGCATAGATGCGTTTTTCCAGCGCCAGGCAGAAGGCATAGCAATCCGCCACGGCTTCGCCGGGATTGAAGATGCCGCCCGCCAGCCTGGGCGCCAGTTCGGCCAGCGCCGGCTCGATGCGGGCCGTATCGCGGCCCCAGAGCACGGCGCGGTTTTCGTCGTTATCGGGCTTGTCCAGCGCGGCCTTGAAGGCTTCTTCGCTGCGATAGACCACCAGCTTGCCGGCATTGCGCCAGTTGAATTCCCTCAGCGGCAATTTCAGTTCCAGCAGCGACAGGGACAGGCGGCTCAACTCGCCGAGCTGCAAAAGCTTGGCGGTGGTGCGGGCATTGGCGTCGGCCTTGCAGTTGCGCAGGAATTGCGCCATCCAGCGCCACTGGCGGTAATCGGCCTCGGGACGGAAACGAAACGGGCCGTCGCGCTCGAACAGCCATTGCAGGGCCTTTTTCGGCACGCCTTCGTCGGCCAGCGGCGAGACGTAACGATAGCTGAGCTGGCCGCCATTGCGGTAGCTGGCGGCGCTGGCAACGGTCGGGGCGCGTTCGAGCAGCGTCACGCGGAAGCCTGCTTCCAGCAGCCACCACGCTGACGCCAGGCCGACCACGCCTCCGCCAATCACCACCACTTGCCGTGCTCTCGCCATCCGATCCCCGAATTGTGTTGCCTTGTGGAAAATTAGCCTATTGTAGTTCAGTCGCGGCGGCGCAGGATGGCGCGTTGGTAAATCGCATCAAGGATCCGTTCCTCGGCACGCGTGTGCGCCGACTGCAGGCCTGGATCGGCCTCCGGGTCGCTGGCAAAGCCGCCGATCAGCGATACGATGCCCTGCTTCTTCCTTAAGTCTACGGCGAAGGTGGACACGAGGCCATAGGCTTCGCCCAGGTGGCCGACCGCATGGAAGCGGCCATCCTTCGGCATGCCGCCCATATTGCCCCGCACGTCGGCAAAGCGCTGGGCGCCCAGCCCCCAGCTATGGTAAAGCCCTTTCAAGGTATCGCCATTGCTGCCATTGAAGCGCCATTGCTCGCCAAACATCAGGGCCAGTGATGCCGGCTTGATAAGCTGCCTGCCCTCATGGCGGCCGTTGTTGATCAGCATGAGCATGACCTTGCCCATGTCGCTGGCCGACATGCGAAGGCCGCCGGTTGGGCTGAAGGGCGTGGCATTAGTGCCGATTACATACTTGTCGAGGCCCGGCGGATCCTGCGGCGCGGTCACGCCGAAGTCGTCGACCTGCGCAATCCACGGCCCCTTGCTGTCCCAGATTTCAGTTTCGCGCGTGCGGCGCCGGTACAGCGTTGCGGTATCCGCTACTTCCTGGGCGCTGAATTCGGCAGGGTTATAGCCGCCGCGCAGGCCCATCGGCGCCAGCAGCAAGCGCCTCATCAGTCGGTCGAAGCGTTCGCCGGTCACGCGTTCCATGATGGTCCCGATCACAGCCCAGTTCAGGTTGGAATACGTGAAGTACTGGCCCGGCTCGCCATCGCGCGCCCACATCTTCCCATCTGGCGCCAGCACATCGCGCAAGGCCGTGCCAGCGGGCCAGGAATAGCCCGCGTCATCGCGCAGCGTTGAGGTGTGGCTCAGCAAATGCCGCAGGGTGATCACTTGCGACGGGTAATGCGGATTGCGCAGCGCGAAGCCCAGATATTCGCCGGCGTCGGTGTCAAGCTTGAGCTTGCCTTCCTCGACCAGCCTCATCATGCCCAAGGTGGTCATCATCTTGGAGATGGATGCAATACGGAACATGGTCTGCGGCGTGACGGGCGCGGTGATGCCGCGGCCCGTCGTATCAAGCCGGCGCAGCCCGAACTGTTGTTGGTAAGCCACCTTGCCGTCGCGGATAGCCAGTACGGACAAGCCCGAAAGCGGCCGCTGCGCATCGTTGACGATCGCTGCCAGTTCCGCATCCAGCTTGCTGGCGGAAACGTGGCCGATACTGCCCAGCAGTACTGCGCCGGCCAAGGCGCGCAAAGCTCTTTGCATGCATTCTCCTTTTGCAAGCAGCATACGGTGCCGTCCTTTCGGCCTGCTAATGAAAACTGATTATCTGCCTATAACCCCGGTGTATCGGGCGCTAAAGCAAATATGAAAAGAGCAGCGTGATTTCTCTTTCGCTATTACACTAGCAGTTATAGGAGAAATGTAATGAGCCTCACCAGCGTTGAATTCAAACCAGATCAACAAGACAATTCGCCGCTGTACATGCAGATTGCCCGCAAGTTGAGCGACGATGTTCGAAACGGACGTTACCAGGTCGACCAGGCGCTTCCTTCTGAACGAACCCTCTCGGAATTGCTGAACGTTTCGCGCGTGACCGCCCGCAAGGCCATCGACCAGCTGGTGGACCAGGGCCTAGTGGTACGCCGCCGCGGTTCGGGCAACTACATTGCGCCGCGCATCGAACAACCGCTGTCGAACCTGACCAGCTTCTCGGAACAACTTTCGCAGCGCGGCTACAAGCCCGGCTCGCGCTGGCTCAAGCGCGCGCTGGTGGCCGCCAGCGCCGACGAACAGCTCAGCCTCGGCCTGTCGCCGAATACCCGCGTGGCGCGGCTTGAACGCTTGCGCCTGGCCGATGACGTGGTGATGGCGTATGAGGTGTCGGTGCTGCCGCAAACCATCGTTCCCAATCCGGAACTGATCGGCGATTCGCTTTACCAATACCTGGATTCTGTCGGCAAGGGCCCGGCGCGCGCGCTGCAGCATATCCGCGCCATGAATGCTTCGGCCGAACTGGCGCGCCAGCTGGAAGTGCCGGAAGGGCAGGCTGTATTGTTTATTACCCGTATCGCCTATCTTGAGTCGGGCCAGGCGATCGAGCTGACGCATTCCTACTGCCGCAGCGATCATTACGACTTCGTGGCGGAGATGCGCCGCGCCGCGTAGGCCGCGCCGCATAACCTGGGGGAATAAGCTTCGCAAGTCCCGTCATGGGCCGGCCCGGCAATTTGGCATTACACTCGTTCCATGCTGAAGACCGAAACACCCAGTGCACAACATCGCGAGCTGGACCAATATCCCATAGAGCAACTGGTCGCCGCCTTTGCCGATGACCAGCTGAATGCGGTGCAAGCCGTGCGCACCGCCATCCCCGCCATTGCCAAGGCAGTCGAAGCAATCGTGCCCCGCATCGAAGCGGGCGGGCGCCTGCTCTACGTCGGGGCCGGCACCTCGGGCCGGCTCGGCGTGCTCGACAGCGTTGAACTCTATCCCACCTTCTCCTGGCCGCACGAACGTGCCGTCGCCATCCTTGCCGGCGGCACGGAAGCCATGTTCAAGGCGGTGGAAGGCGCGGAGGATGACCGCGAACAGGGCGCACGCGACCTTCAGGCCCTGGACCCGCGCCCGGATGACGTCGTGCTGGCGCTGGCCGCATCCGGCACCACCCCCTATGTGCTGGGCGCCATCGAAGCCGCGCGCAAGGCCGGCGCGCTAACCGTCGGCATCGCCAACAACCCTGGTGCGCCGGTCACGCAGGAGGCTGAAATCGGCATCACCCTCGACACCGGCCACGAAATCATCTCCGGCAGCACGCGCCTGAAAGCCGGCACCTCGCAGAAGATCGTGCTGAACACGATTTCCAGCGCGCTCATGGTGCGCCTGAACAAGGTTTATGGAAACTTGATGGTAGACTTGAAGCCGACCAATGCGAAGCTGTACGCGCGTACGGTGCGGCTCACAATGCACGCCACCGGCGCCGATGAAGCGGCAGCCCGCACAGCGCTGGAACAGTGCGGCTTCCACGTCAAAGTGGCGGTGGTCGCCCTGTTAAAGAAAACCACGGTGCAGCAGGCGGCAGGCTTGCTGGACCAGGCCGGGGGCAGCGTGCGCGGCGCACTCACCATCTGATCCGCCCCTGCGCGCGTCCGGCCGACAAGAAAGGACGTAATGGATCGAGCGCAGCAACGCAGCCCCTGGGGCTGGGTTCCGACACTGTATTTCAACCAGGGCATTCCCTATTTCGTGGTGATGGCGCTGTCCACCGCCATGTACAAGGATCTTGGCATCTCCAACACGGAGATGGCGTTCTACACCGGCTGGCTGTACCTGCCATGGGTGATCAAGCCGCTGTGGTCTCCCCTGATCGAAATGTTCGGCACCAAGCGCTCCTGGGTCGCCATCCTGCAGATGGTGCTGGGCGTGTCGCTGGCGGCGGTTGCCTTCACGCTGCCGCTCTCGAACTTTTTCCAGCTTAGCCTTGGCGTCATGTGGCTGATGGCCTTCAGCTCCGCCACCCACGATATCGCGGCGGACGGCTTCTACATGCTCGGCCTGCGGCAGAAGCAGCAGGCGGAATTTGTCGGCGTGCGCAGCACTTTCTATCGCGCGGCCAACGTGGCCTGCAACGGCGGCCTGCTATTCCTGGCCGGCGAAATCATCAAGTACCACGGCAATCCCCATATGGCCTGGGCTATCACCTTCGGTGTGACCGGCGCGGTCTTCCTGGCGCTGGCGCTCTATCACTTCGTCGTGCTGCCAAGGCCGGCGGAAGACAAGCCGGCAGTGCACTCGTCGGCGCCGATGCAGGAGTTTTTCGCGACATTTTCCGCCTTCTTCCGCAAGGACGGCATCGTCGTGATCCTGCTGTTCCTGCTGCTGTTCCGCCTTGGCGAGTCGCAGTTGCTGAAAATGGTGGTGCCGTTCCTGAAAGACCCGCTGGAGAAAGGCGGCCTTGGCCTGGACACCGCCGCTGTGGGCATTGCCTACGGCACGATCGGCATCGTCGGCCTGATCCTCGGCGGCCTGGTGGGCGGCTGGCTGATCGGGCGCTTTGGCCTCAAGCGCTGCCTGTGGCCTTTCGCGATTGCGATCCATATTCCGGACCTGATTTTCGTCTACCTGTCGCAGGCGCAACCGCAAAACTTCGCCTGGATCGCGACTTGCCTGGCAGTGGAGCAGTTCGGCTATGGGCTCGGCTTCACCTCGTTCATGATGTACATGATCATGGTCAGCCAGGGCGAGCACAAGACTGCGCATTATTCGATCTGCACCGGCTTCATGGCGCTGGGGATGATGATTCCGCAAATGGCCAGCGGCGCGATCCAGGAGTATCTCGGCTACCAGCACTTCTTCATTTATGTCTGCACGGCAACCATCCCCGCCTTCATCATGACGGCACTGATCAAGATAGATCCGGACTTTGGCCGGGAATAGGTAGAATACGGCTCCTGCTGATGTGAGGATTTGGTTTTGGCTTTTAATGCGAAAAGGCGGCTGACCATAGCCGCCGCCGCGGCCGGCGTGGCCGCATTAATGGGGGCGTGTTCGTCGACGCCGACCGTGCCAGCCGCCGGCGACGCCGCGGCACCACCCTCCGGTGGCGGGAGCGGCAATACGCCCGCCCCGGTCACGGCGGCAAGCCCGGCGCCGGTGCAGCAACGCATCACCGGCGAACAGCCGCCTGCCGCGCCGCGCGAATTCCGCGCTGCCTGGGTGTCGACGGTGGCCAACATCGACTGGCCCAGCCGCAGCAACCTGCCGCCGGCGCGCCAGCAGGCCGAAGCCCTCGCCATCCTCGACCGCGCCAAGGCACTGCACCTGAACGCGATCGTGCTGCAGGTGCGCCCGAGCGCCGACGCCATTTACCCGTCCAAGCTCGAGCCCTGGTCCGAGTTCCTCACCGGCCAGCAGGGCAAGGCTCCCGAGCCGGCCTGGGACCCGCTGGCCTTCTGGATCGCGCAGGCTCATGCCCGCGGCCTCGAACTGCACGCATGGTTCAATCCCTACCGTGCCCGCCATTCAGCCGCCCGCACGCCGAACGCGCGTGAGCATGTAGCCAACACCAGGCCGCAAGTGGTGCGCCAATATGGCAAATTCCAGTGGATGGACCCCGGCGAGGAAGCCGCCGCCCAGCAAACGCTGGACGTGATCCTGGACGTGGTGCGCCGTTACGACATCGACGGCGTCCACATCGACGACTACTTCTACCCTTATCCGATTGAAGCGCCCGGCGCCAATGGCGGCGAGGCGGCCCTGGACGCGCCGTCGAACGGCAACAAGCCCGAGCTGGATTTCCCCGACGGCGCCCCGTACCAGCGCTACCTGCAAGGCGGCGGCACCCTGGACCGCGCCAACTGGCGCCGCCAGAACGTCAACCAGCTGATCGAAGCGCTCTACACCGGTATCCACAAGGAAAAATCGTGGGTGCGCTTCGGCATCAGCCCCTTCGGCATTGGCCGCCCGGACCGCCGCCCGCCCGGCATCCAGGGCTTCAGCCAGTACGACAAGCTGTATGCCGACGCCGAATTGTGGCTGCAGAACGGCTGGCTCGATTACCTGGCCCCGCAGCTGTACTGGCCGATCGCGCAGCAGCCGCAAGCTTTCCCCGTGTTGCTCGATTACTGGCTGGGACAGAACAAGCGCGGCCGCCATATCTGGCCGGGCCTGTACACCAGCCGCATTGACGACAGCAGCAAGTCCTTCAGCGCGGATGAAATCGTGCAGCAGGTCGGCGTCACGCGCAGCCGCGGCAACGCGAACGGCCACATTCATTTCAGCATTGCGGCCCTGATGCAAAACCGCAAAGGCGTGAGCGACCACCTGAAGGCCACCAGCTACCAGGGACCGGCGCTGGTGCCGGCTTCGCCATGGCTGGGCAGCGAAGCGCCGCCAGCGCCGACCGTGGCAGTCAAGCGCCACGCCAGCGGACTGTCGCTTACCCTTGGCAACGCCGGCCGTGCCACCCAGCTTGCGATCTGGGCGCACTACGGCGAAGAATGGCGCTTCAACGTGGTGCCTGCCGGCCGCAGCGAAGTGGTGCTGACCGACGATAATGGCGTGCCGGCCCGCAGCGTGGTGGTATCGGCAATCGACCGCTTAGGCAATGAAAGTCCAAGAGTTTCCGCTGCGTTATAACTTTTTGGAATGAGTGCCGCACGCGCTTTCATGCAAAGATGTCGGCGTTTCAACGTACACTCGACAGATCATGGGCAAACCTGACACCGATCGTACCTTAGGGCTGGGAATCGATGCTGGAGGCACGGAAACACGCTGGGCGCTTGCCACCCCGGCAGGCGACATCGTGGCCGAAGGAACGGTCGCCGGGCTGTCCGCCCTGATGATGGCCAAGCCGGCCGGACGCGAGCTGATCCACACCATCTTCAGCCAGCTGGCGCAAGACGTACTGGAAGCCGGCAAGCCACTGCGCATCTGCGCCGGGCTGACTGGCTTCGGCGGCGATGGCGCCGTGCTGCTGGACTGGCTCTCCACGCTGCTCGGCGTACGCCTGGACGCCATCACGCTCTGCAACGATATCGAAGTTGCCTATCTCGACGCCTTCGAGCCCGGCCAGGGTTACCTGGTCTATGCCGGTACCGGTTCAATTGCCGCCTTCATCGACGAGCAAGGCGAATTCCACCGCGCCGGCGGCCGCGGCGTCATGCTGGACGATGCCGGCGGCGGCTTCTGGATTGCGCGCGAAGCGATGCGCCGTATCTGGCGCGGCGAGGATGAACAGCCCGGCGCCTGGGAGGACTCGCCGATGGCGCATGCGGTGTTCGACCATGTCGGCGGCAGCGACTGGTCTTTCTCGCGCAACTTCATGTACACCCAGGAGCGCGGCGACATCGGCAAGCTGGCGCTGGCCGTTGCCATGAGCGCGGGGGCCGACCCCGCCGCCCGCCACATCCTGCTGCAGGCTGGCCGCGAACTGGCGCGCCTGGCGCTGGCGCTGGTGACGCGCTTCGGCGCGCGGCCGATTGTCCTGTCCGGCCGCGCGGCCGAACTGCATCCCCTGATTTTCGAAGCCATGCGCACCGACTTGCCGCCTGAATTCCATTTGCAAAAACGCAGCGCCAGGCCGCATCATGCGGCTGCCAGGATGGCCGCCCGGCCACGCAACTAAGGAAACCATGAAAAAACTGCTGCTCGCTTCCCTGATCGCCCTGCTGACCGGTTGTGCCACCCAGCTGCCGAACATCGACCATTCGCTGACCTCCAAAGGGCAGAGCAGCCGCGTGCGTTTCGTCGTGATCCATTACACCGTGACCGACTTGCCGCTGTCGATCAAGCTGCTGACCGAGAAAGATGTGAGCGCCCACTATCTCATCACCGACGAGAATGAGCCGCGCGTCTACGCCCTGGTCGACGAAAACCGCGCCGCCTGGCACGCCGGGCTGAGCAGCTGGAAGAACTACACGGCGCTGAACCACAGCTCGATCGGCATCGAGATCGTCAACCCCGGCTTCAAGGACATGCCCGACGGCCGCCACTGGTATGGCTTCTCCGAGCGCCAGATCGACCAGCTGGTCGCCCTGCTCAAGCAGATCAAGGAACGCCACCAGATCGCACCGGAAAACTTCCTCGGCCACGCCGATATCGCACCGCAACGCAAGCAGGATCCCGGCCCGATGTTCCCGTGGAAGCGGCTGGCCGACGAAGGCCTGATCGCCTGGCCGGACGCGGCCGCCGTGGCCGCGGTGCGTCCGCAATACGAAGCCCAGCTGCCGGACATCGCCTGGTTCCAGCAAAAGCTGGCCCAGCACGGCTACGCCACCCCGCAGACCGGCGTGCTGGACCCAGAAACCCAGAATGTGCTGGTGACCTTCCAGGCCAAGTACCGCAACAGCAAATGGGACGGCGTGCCGGACGCCGAATCCGCCGCCATCCTCGACGTGCTGACTGCGCCCAAGCCAATACAGTAAGGCGGTTTGCACGGCCGCCGGCTTTCCCCTATCCTGCCAACATGCCGCAGGGGACGACCGGCGGCGCCGAGGAAGAGGAACCAGGACAATGCGGCTGCGCCACATCGAAGTTTTCCACGCCATCATGCAGGTTGGCACCATCAGCGGCGCCGCCCAGGTGCTGCATATTTCCCAGCCAGCCGTGACCAAGGTGTTGCAGCACGCCGAGCTGCAACTGGGCATGCCGCTGTTCGAGCGCGTGCGCGGCAAGCTGTACCCGAAGCCGGAAGCGCACCGCCTTTTTGCCGAGACCGAAAAACTGCACCGCGACCTGCAGGGCATCCGCCGCCTGGCGGCCAGCCTGAAAGGCCGCGCCGTCGAAACCGTGGGGCTGGTGTCGACGCCGACCATCGCTATCAGCGTCCTGCCGCAAGCCATGAGCGAATGGCGCAAGGAATTTCCCGACACGCGCTGCGAACTGGCCACCCACCACACCTCCGAAATCGTCAACACCTTGCGCCTGGGTGAAGCCGACATGGCGCTTTCGCTGCAGGACCCGCGCCACCCCGGCATCATCGCCGAACCGATTGCACAAGGCGTGATGACGGTGATCGCGCCGGCCGGTACCTGGCGCAGCGATGAAGCGGGCATGCCGCTGACGGCGGAAGGCCTGAGCGGTGAACTGATAGGCCATGCCGACAACGACCCGTTGGGCGAGATGATCGTGGCTTCCTGCGAAGCACAGGGCATCCAGCCCAACTTCCGCACCACGGTGCAGACTTACCAGATTGCCCGTTCGCTGGTGGAAGCCGGCGCCGGCCTGGCCGTGGTCGATCCTTTCACGGCGGCGTCGGCCGATCCGGCCAAGGTGCAGAAACGCCAGTGGGCGCCGGCCATTCCGATCCAGCTCTTCCTGCTGACGAACAGCCACGCGCCGCTGTCGCACGGCGCCCGCCAGTTGGCCGACTCCATCGCCAGCATGGCGCGCGCCTGCCTGGAACAAGGAAAGCAATGAGCAAGACCACCCGCAGCGAAGACGTTCTCGGTAACCCCGACTTCCGCCACCTGGCCACCATCGCCGGTATCGCGGTCGACCTGCGCTATGCGGGGCCGGACAACTTCGTCGGCCGCGACCTGTATTCGCCGCTCGATTGCGCCTGGCTGCATCGCGACGCCGCCGCCGCCATCGAACGGGTGGTGGCTTACCTGGCACGGCGCGCTCCCGGCTACAAGGCGCTGCTGCTCGACGCCCTGCGCCCGCACCGCGTGCAGGAAGAGCTGTGGCAGGCGCTGGCCGGCACCAGCCTGCAGATGTACCTGGCGCCGCCGGAACGCGGCTCGATCCATTCCTTCGGCATGGCGGTCGACATCACCATCCTCGACCCATCCGGCCAGGAGCTCGACATGGGCACGGGCTTCGACGACATGACGGAATTGTCGCACCCGGTGCTTGAGGCACGGCACCTCGCCAGCGGGGAACTGACTGCCGCACAAGTCGCCAACCGCCAGTTGCTGCGCGATGCCATGTTCCAGGCTGGCTTCGCCGGCATCAACAGCGAATGGTGGCATTTCGACTGCGGCGACCGCGTGCTGGTGCGCCGCGACTACACCAAAGTCCTATAAGGAGACAGCCCTTATGCAGCAGCCCTGGTCTACCACACGAGCAATCCTGACCGGCGGCACGCTGGGCGGCTTGCTGGACATCCTGTTCGCGATCAGCTTCGCCGGCTATAACGGCATGCCGCCGGAGCGCCTGCTGCAAGTGGTGGCCAGCGGTGCACTGGGCAAGGCGGCCTTCACCGGCGGCGCTCCCGCCGCTGCATTCGGCCTGGCCTGCCACTTCGCCTTGAGTTTTGTGTGGATGGCGCTCTTCTTCTTCGCGGCGCGACGCGCCCCGGCATTGGCGCGCAAACCGCTGCTGGCGGCCGTCGGCTACGGCCTGCTGGTGTTCTTCACGATGCGACTGGTGGTGCTGCCGCTATCGGCGTTCCCGCGCCCGGTGACGTTCAATGCCTTCTCATGGGGCATGGACATCCTGTCGCACATCTTCCTGTTCAGCCTTCCAATCGTGTGGGCCACGCGCAAGGTGCTGCGCGCGTCATAGGCGAAATTCGGACAGCTTCCAGTCCGCAAAGCCGTTGCGGACGAAGACCAGCGCGATCTTGTCGTTGCGGACGATGTAGCGGTCGACGCCATCGCGCTCGGTCACCCATTTCGGTTTCGCTGCGCCGGAGTCCGGCTCTTCGTCCCGTTCCCGCTCACGGTCACGGGCGTCGCGATCCTCGTGGCGCCGGTCGCGCTTCTTCGCAAAATCACCGTGCTCCAGCACAAACATCACCGCCTCCGGCCGCACCAGTGCATCCACCACCACGCCGCCGAGCAGGCGCCCGAAGCCGCTGAGCGCATCGTCGCCCGGCTTGCCGGCGATATCGTCCTTCATGTTCTCGCGTAGCGCCGGAAAATCGACGTGGCTATTGAAGGCCTCCACATCATGCACCCGCACCGCTTCCTTCATCTGGTGCACAACCAGCAGCGGCGACCAGTACCAATACGCCGCCACCGCAACTACAACCGCCAGCAGCGCGCTCGGAATCCCTTTACTTCGTCTTGCCATCGTTCCCCCAACGCCAGCGCGGAGGTTCACCCGTGAGGTAGCAAACCAGGATAAAGATCGCCGTGGCGGCCGTGGTCAGGACCAGGAATCCAAGCGGTGAACGCGCAGGATTCAGCACCACTGCGCCGGCCGCCATGGCCACCACGTAGGCGGCAAGCACCAGCCAACCCTGCCAGGTGCCAGGCACGCCCCATCCCCAGCCATGGCTTTTGGCTGGGAACCAATACTGTTTCGTTTCGCTCATGGATGCTCCTTATCGTGCGCTCGGCACCTCGTTTGCCGCTTGCGGTGCCGCGCTGCGCGCGACCCAATCGATCACGCCGTCTGCCAGCGCGCGGCCATTGCCGTTGCCAGCGCGTTCGTGGTTGACCATGACCACCACGATACACTGGCGGCCACTGGCGTCGGGGACGTAGCCGGCGATCGCGACCACGTTCTTGAGGGAACCGGTTTTGATGCGGGCGCGCATCGCTGCAGGGCTTTCTTTCAGGCGGCGCCTCATGGTGCCATCGATCGCCGCAATCGGCAGGCTAGTGAGGAACTCGGGCGCCCACAGGGACGTTTGCGCGACCCTCAGCAGGCCGGCCATCTGATTGGGAGTAAATCGTTCGATGCGCGACAGGCCGGAACCGTTTTCGAACACCATGCCGGTATCGTCGACGCCCTGGCCGCGCAGCCAGGTGCGGATCTCAAGTTCGGCACGGACCTGCGTGGGCATGCGAGGTGGCGCATCCATCATGGCGCAGCATTGGGGCTGGGCGGCGGGAGCGTCCGCGAGGTCGGGCAGCGGCCGGCTGCCAAGCAAGGGATCGGCCTGCAGGCTGCCCAGGCTCAGGAAAATGGTGCGGGCCAGTCCATTGTCGGACAGCTTGTTGGTATCGCGCACCATCTCGGGCAGGGATCGGCTCACATGCTCGGCCAACAGCGTCGACGAACCGCTATTGAAGGCGCGTGACTGCGCCTCGGAAGCCTCGACCGCCTGGCCACTGAACTGGCCTCCAAGCCGTTCCCAGGTCGCGCGGAACAGGCGCTCGGCGTAATCCGTGCGGTCCAGGACATTGATCACATTGGTCCGGCTGCAGTTGCGCGGGAATGTCCCCTTCAGCACCACGGTCAGGTTTGGACCGTTGCGCACGTATTCGGGAATCTTCCAGCCGTCCTCCCACTTTGCGCAATCGCGGTCTACCAAGGTCAGCTCGGAACGCACGCGCACATTGTCCAGTTCCGGCAGCACGCTGGCCTTGATCGACTTCGCATCGGACGTGATATCGAGGGTCTGCAGGTTCATGTTCAGCAGCAGCGCATCGGGAATCAGGTTGTAATACGCCTCAGGCGATTCATCGAACGGCGGCGCACCTGCATCGGCACGCGCCGGCTGCCAGAGCTGGCGGTCCAGCACCAGGTTGCCTTCGATCCTGCGGATGCCTTTGGTGCGCAGTTTTTCCAGCATATGCGTGAAGGCGTCGGCAGTGAAGTCGCCATCGGCGCCGCCGCGCAGCACCAGGTCGCCATGCAGCACGCCGCCCGCAACTTCTCCTGTTGTGCGCAGCTCGGTGCGGCCACGGAACTGGGGCCCGAGCACATCCAGGCTCACCATGGTGGTGAACAGCTTCATGATCGAGGCAGGCGTAAAGGTACGCGTCGCTTCGTGCGACACCAGCACCTCATCGCCGCGCAGCACCACCGCCCCGATGGCATTTTCCGGAATGCCTTTTTCGGCGGCCAGCCTGGCGATCGGCTCCGGCAGCGCCGCCTGGGCGCAAGCGCTGATTGCGGCAAACAATGTGGCAAACAATGTGGCAAGAAGCAGGCGGCGCATCAATGGGTCCTTAACCGAAAAACACGTAGGCTACCGCAATCGCGGTCAAAACCCCCGCGAGATCCGCAATCAGGCCGGCGGAAATTGCATAGCGTGTCTTGCGGATGCCGACCGAGCCGAAGTACAGCGCCACGATATAGAAGGTGGTATCGGCCGAACCCTGGAAGATGCAAGCCAGGCGGCCGACGAAGGAGTCGGGTCCGTAGGTCTTCATCGCATCGATCATCATGGCGCGCGAACCGGAACCGCTGAAAGGCTTCATCAGCGCGGTCGGCAGCGAAGGCACGAAATCCGTGCGCAGGCCGAGCGCACTGAACACCCAGTTGAAAGCATCCATTACCAAACCGAAGACGCCCGCGTTGCGCAGTACGCTGATCGCCACCAGCATGCCGACCAGATAAGGAATCACCGTCAGCGAAGTCTGGATGCCGCCCTTCGCGCCCTCAATGAACGCCTCGTACACGTTCACCTTCTTGAGCAAGGCGCCGATGATGAAGGCCGCGATGATCGAAATCAGGATCAGGTTGGACGCCACCTTGGACACCACCTCGATCTGCTCGCGCGTGAGGAAAGCGGTGAAATACCAGATCAGTCCCGCGATGGCCGCCGTCATGCCGCCGATCCAGGCCAGTAGCACAGGGTCGAACAGGTTCAGGCGTTGGCGGATGCCGACCGCGATGATGCCGGTGATCGTAGCGGCGTAGGTGGCGATCATGCACGGAATGAAAATATCGGAGGGATCGGCCGCGCCGAGGATGGCGCGCTGCGCCATGATCGCCAGCGGGATCAGGGTCAGACCGGAAGTGTGCAACACCAGGAACATGATCTGGGCGTTGCTGGCCGTGTCCTTGTTCGGGTTAAGCGACTGCAGGCTTTCCATCGCCTTCAGGCCGAATGGAGTGGCGGCGTTGTCGAGGCCCAGCAGGTTGGCCGAGAAGTTCATCACCATATGACCGGTGGCCGGGTGGTCCTTCGGCACCTCCGGGAAGATGCGCGAGAAGAAGGGCGAGATGATCTTGGCCAGCCAGCCGATTGCGCCCGCCTTTTCGCCTACGTTCATGATCCCCAGCCACAGCGTCATGACGCCTGCCAACGGCAGCGCAATGTCCATCACACCCAGCTTGGCGGATTCGAAAGTCCCGTCGATGATCTTCTTGAAGATCTCCGTATCGCCCATGAACAGCCATTGGATGATGGCGGCTGCGAAGCCGACGAGGAAAAATCCGGACCAGATGTAATTGAGGGACATGGATGTACTTCTTGTAGTGGAATGACCAATTTTGCAGCGAAAGTATAGGGCCAGCGGATGAAAGTATGCGCTTCGCTCATGTAAAAAAGTTATAAGCTGGCGTATCGCCACGCACTGGCTTATGCTCCGCCGCATGAAAAACTTTCGCGTTCTCGCCGCCGCCCTGTCCCTTGCCCTGGCTGGCGCAGCTCCGGCAGTGCTGGCAGCCGACAAAGTCCTGCACGCCTTCCTGTCGACGGGCGAAACCGGCCTCGATCCTGCCGTCGCCTCCGATCTGGCCAGCCTGAGCCTGCTTGAAAACCTGTTTGAGCCGATGCTGCGCTACGACTACGAAGCGCGCCCGGTCAAACTGGCCCCCAGCAGCCTGCGCGAAATGCCGACCAGCGATGCCAGCGGCAAGGTCTGGACCTTCCACCTCAAGCCCGGCATGTTCTTCAGCGATGATCCCGCATTTAAGGGAAAGAAGCGCGAAGTTACGGCCTCGGATTATAAATTCGCCATCGAACGCCTCCTCGATCCGGCGTTAAAGTCGCCCTGGTCCTTCATGTTCGAGGGCAAACTGGCGGACTTGCGCGTGCTTGATAAGTACACCTTGCGCCTGACGCTGAAAGAACCCGACCCAAGCCTGCTGTTCTATCTTGCCCTGCCGGCTACCGGCGCGGTGGCGAAAGAGGTGACCGATGCCTACGGCAGCCAGGTCGGCAACCACCCGGTCGGCAGCGGTCCCTTCGTCATCGAAGAATGGAAGCGCAGCGACAAGATCACGCTGGCCGCCAACAAGGGCTACCACCAGGTCTGGCAAGGCAAGCACCTGCCGCTTGTCGACAAGGTCGAAGTCAAGATCATGGAGGAATACCAGTCGCGCGTGCTGGGCTTCCTGAATGGCGAGTTCGACTATATCGAGCAGGTGCCCGAGTCGATGCGCGACATGGTGCTCGATCCGTCGTCGGCCAAGCCAGTGCTGAAAAAGGACCTGGCCGCACGTGGCATGGTGCTGTCCCCATTCCCGGTGCTGCAGACCTATTACATGTGGATGAACATGGACGATCCGGTGATCGGCGGCTACAGCAAGGAAAAGGTCGCCCTGCGCCGCGCCATAGCATTGGGTTATAACAGCCCCGAGGACATCGCCCTGCTGAAGAAAGGCCTGGCCATCCCCGCGCAAAGCCCGCTGCCGCCGAACGTGCTGGGCTACGACCGGGCCTATCGCAGCCCGATCAGCTACAACCCCAAGCTGGCCAAAGCCCTGCTCGACCGCTTCGGCTACAAGGTGGGCAAGGACGGCTTCCGCACCCTGCCTAACGGGCAACCGCTGGCGCTGGTCATGCACAGCGAGCCGACCATGGTCGGCCGCCTGCGCGACGAGCTGTGGCGCAAGAACCTGAATGCCCTGGGCATCCGGGTCAGCTTCAAGACCGACAAGAAGACCGAAATCATCAAGGCCAGCCGCCTCGGCAAGGTGCAGATGTTCGAAACCAACTGGATCGCCGACTTCCCGGACGGGGACAACTTCTTCCAGCTGCTGTGGGGCCCAAATAGCGGCCGCGCCAATTACGCCCGCTTCAACCTGCCTGACTACAACACCCGTTACGAGAAAGCCCGCCAGCTCAGCGACGGTGCGGAGCGCAACGCCCTGTACCGCGAGCTGAACCAGCTGATCCACGCCTATAACCCCTGGGTATTGCTGATCCACCCGATCTCGGCCGATATCCAGCAACCGTGGCTTAAAAACTACAACCGACACCCAGTCGAACTCACCAACTGGCGCTACCTCGACATTGAAGCAAAAAGCAATGTGACGCCGGCATTACATTAGGTTATGGACGTAAGAGTAATTTTCATTGGATGACAAGATTTCTCCGGAGCTAACCTGCAAAAAACACCTATCTTGGGAGAGGCTCGTGAAGGTTAAAAAGCTGGCGCAACTGATTGCGCTCATTGGAGTGGTCAGCCCCGCAATCGCACAGGAAGCTGCGCAGCCGATGCAGCGCGTCGAGATCACCGGTTCCAGCATCAAGCGTGTAGCGGCCGAAGGCGCCCTCCCGGTACAAGTCATCACCTTCGATGCCATCAAGAAGGCCGGCATCACCAGCACTGAGGACCTGCTGCGCAGCATTTCCGCCAACGGTACCGGCGCCGACAATATGACTTCGGGTAACAACGTGTTCGGCGCCGACGCCGACCGCGTGTCCGGCGGCGCCTCCTTCGCCTCCTTGCGCGGCCTGGGCCCGAACGCCACCCTGGTGCTGCTGAATGGCCGCCGCGTGGGCAACCACGGCGCCTCCGGCAAGGCGGTCGACCTGAATTCGATTCCGCTCGGAGCCATCCAGCGCGTGGAAATCCTGAAAGACGGTGCTTCTGCCATTTACGGCACCGACGCGATCGGCGGCGTGGTCAACTTCATCCTGCGGACGGACTACACCGGCCTGGAAGCGGAAGCCAGCTACAACGCAACTGAAGCCGGTGGCGGCATGCAGCGCCGGTACTCCCTGCTGGGCGGCGTGGGCAGCCTGGCCGAACAGGGCTGGAACGTGATGGCCAGCGTGACGCATGACGTCAACGACAAGCTGTCGTCCAGCCAGCGCGACTTCGCCAATGGCTTCCAGCCGGAGCGCGGCCTGTCGCCGGACACCACCGGCACGCCCTACGCCAACATCCTGACCGGCGCCGGCACGGCATTGGGAACGGGCTTCAAGGTCCCAGGAGACAACACCACCTACCTACAGGCCAGCCCGCTGAGCTTCCAGGGCAAGTGCGGCAGCATTCCCGGCATGTCTCAATACCAGACCGACCTGTGGAAAGACGTTACGGCGCCAACCCGCACCAGGTATTCCTGTGCCTATGACTATGGCGCGGACTACGTGATCAGCTTCCCGGTCGAACGCACCAACGCTATCTCGCGCGCGACTTTCCAGTTGAGCCCTGAGCACAAGCTGTTCGCGGAGCTGCTGGGCTCGCGCACCAAGGCGACTGCCGAACTGACCCCGGTGCAGATTTCGACCAGCCTGGCCAATGGCGCCGCCTATCCGGTCAATGGCCCGTATTACCTGGATATGACGCAGTTCATTCCTGCTTACGACAAGACCAAGCCGATCATCTACAAATGGCGCTCAACCCCCTGGGGCAACCGCACCCAGGAGAACGTGACCGAAAACCTGCGCGGACTGATCGGCATGGAAGGCGTGCTGGCGGGTAAATACGACTACAAGTTTGGCCTGTCGCGCGCCCAGAGCACCACCAAGACCGACCTGGTCGACGGTTATGGCTGGACCAGCCAGATCTACTCAGCCCTTGGCACCGGCAAGATCAATCCGTGGCTGTTGCCCGGCCAGAGCCAGACCGACGAAGCCATGAACCTGATCGAATCGACCAAGTTCCGCGGGCGCCTGCAGCATGGCAAGACCACCATGACCCAGCTCGATGGTTCGATCTCGGGCGAGGTATTCCAGCTCCCGGCGGGTGCCGTATCGATGGCAGTCGGCCTCGACCTGCGCAAGGAAACTTACGAGTTCGCGCAGGATGTCGACGCGACCAAGATCCTGCTCGCTCCCGGCAACGCCAACCAGGACCGGGTCAGCCGCAATATCAAGGCGGTTTACGCTGAAATGATCGTCCCGGTGATCAAGGACCTGGAAGTGCAACTCGCAGTGCGCCGCGACGATTATTCGGTGATCGGCGCCACCACCAACCCGAAAGTGTCGTTCCGCTGGCAGCCATCACAGAACCTGATGTTCCGCGGCTCCGCCTCGAAGGGCTTCCTGGCGCCGAGTTTTACCCAGCTCTATTCGGGCCGCCTGCTGGGCGAACTGCCCAACGGCACCATCGACCAGGAGGGCTGCGCCCAGCATCCGGGCGACCCGGCCTTCTGCGCCATTCCACGCCTGAACTACTTCTCGGGCGGCAATCCGGGCCTGAAGCCCGAAACCTCCAAGCAAGGCACGCTTGGCATGGTGATCGCGCCGTTCACCGGCTTCACCGCCTCGCTGGACTACTGGGCGATCAACATCCAGAACCGCATCCTGAACCGCACGCCGCAAATAGTGCTGAAGAACTGGCAGTACCTGAACGACTACATCATCCGTAACCCGCAAACCGGTGTGATCGACCACGTGGAGGCAGGCTGGATCAATGCCGCCGGCCTGAAAACCCGCGGCCTGGACCTGGGCATGCGCCATGACGGCAAGTTCGGCGAGTACAAGACCACCGCCACGCTGGATGGCACCTGGATGCAGTCCTTCAAGTTCGCCGAGTTCGAAGGCCAGCCATTCATCGAGCAAGTCGGCCAGTTCGCCACCCGCGACGTCTACCTGCGCTGGAAGCACAATGCCGGCCTGACCGTCTCGCGCGGCGACTGGAGTGTACTGTTCAACAACAAATTCGCCTCGCACTACGCTGACCAGTTGCCAAATGGCGGCAAAGGCACGCCGCCCGCCGGCTTTGACCCGAAGATCAAGCACTACAGCATCTTCGGCATTTCGGGCACGTACACCGGCTTCAAGAACACCACCATCACGGCCGGCATCCAGAACCTGTTCGACACCGACCCGCCATTCACCGCCCATAATGTGGACGAGGTGGTGGGCGCCGGTTGGGACCCGCGCGTGGCAGACGGCCGTGGCCGCTCCTTCGCGCTCAACCTGAAATACAAGTTCTACTGATGTGATTACCCGGCGCAGTTTTGGCCGAATCGTAACGGCCGCCCTGGCCGCTGCCACACTCCCTGGAGTATCGGCAGCGGCAGGCGGCCGTTCAGTTTCCCGAAAGCCAACCATGAAGAAAACCGCCCTGGTCAAGCCGCCACGCCTGAAAGCTGGCGATACGGTGGGCCTGATCGCCCCCGGCGGGCACACCGACGCCCCGGCGATTGCCAAGGCCATCAAGAATATTGAATCGTTGGGCTTCCACGTCAAGCTGGGCCGTAACCTGGAAGCCGTGTATGGCAACTACGGAGGCTTCCCCGAGCAGCGGCTGGAAGACTTGCACGCCATGTTTACCGACCCCGAAGTTACCGCGATCTGGGCAATTCGTGGCGGCTCTGGCTGCATCCAGTTGCTCGAGCACCTCGACTACGAGCTGATCCGCCGCAATCCCAAGATCCTGATCGGCTACTCCGACATCACGGCGTTGCACCTGGCGATCCAGAAGAAGGTCGGACTGGTCACATTCCACGGCCCGGTAGCCTCCTCCACCTTCTCCGACTACTCGGTGACCCATCTGATGCATGTGCTGATGCAACCGGAGGACGAATACACCATCCCGATGGCGCTGGAAAACAGCCGTAAGGCAGAGGAAGAACCGCACTACGGACTGCGCACGGTGGTGCCCGGTCAGTGTGAAGGTCCGCTGACTGGCGGCAACCTATGCTTGGTCAGTGCCCTGGTCGGCACCGAATACGCCAGCAATTACAAGGGCGGCATCCTGTTCCTGGAAGAGGTAAACGAAGCGCCGTACCGGATCGACCGCATGCTGATGCAGCTCCAGCTCAACCGCAAATTCGATCAGGCCGCCGGCATCATGCTCGGCATTTGCGAAAACTGCGGCCCGCAAGACAGCGACATTTCCCTGACGCTGGACGAAACCACCGACCAACACCTCAAGCCCCTGAAAGTACCCGCCGTCAGCGGCTACAGCTTCGGCCATATCCGCGACCAGTTCACCCTCCCGATGGGCATCCGCGCCCGCCTCGACACCGAACGTCAGACCCTCACCCTGCTCGAACCCGCCGTCTCCTAGCGCCACAGCAGAGCCCGAGTCACACCATGGGGTCACACCCTAACAGTGACACGAGCTCAACTAATGCACAGTCGAGCCCGTGTCACACTCGGGGTGTGACCCCACGGTGTGACACGGGCTCGTCAGCGGACTTCGGCGTAGAATGGGGCGATGCGAATACTCAAGCACAGGGCGGTGGCTTTTGTGCTGGCGCATCCCCTGGATTTTGCCCTGCAGTGCCTGAAGGGTTTCCGGGCCAACCAGGGGCTGTTGCTGGCCGGCGCCGTGGCCTATTACTCGCTGCTGTCCATCGTTCCGCTGCTGATGCTGGTGGTGGTGGCGCTGTCCCATATCATTCCACAGCAGGAGCTGCTGCAGATTATCGGCCGCTATCTCGAGTGGCTGATCCCCGGGCAGTCAAAGGCCGTGGTGGCCGAAGTCGGCCATTTCCTGGAGCATCGTGAACTGGTCGGCTGGGCGCTGGTGCTGGTGATGCTGTTCTTCAGCTCCCTGGCTTTCTCCGTGCTGGAAAACGCCATGTGCTTCATCTTCCTGCACCGCGCCAAGGTGCGCCGGCGTCATTACCTGGTGTCGGCGGTCCTGCCCTACTGCTACATCCTGTTCCTTGGCGTTGGGGCGCTGGTGATGACCCTGGTGGCGGGCAGCCTGCAGGTGATCGGCGAGGAAAGCGTGCACCTGTTCGGCTATAAGTGGTCGCTGCACGGCCTGTCCGGCGTGCTGCTCTACCTGCTGGGACTGGCGGGGGAGGTTCTGATGTTGAGCTCAATCTACCTGGTCATGCCGGTCGGTCGCCTGTCCTGGCCGCACGCCCTGATCGGCGGCGCCACCGCCACTGCGCTGTGGGAAGTAGCACGCCATGTGCTGGTCTGGTACTTCACCACACTGTCGCAGGTGAACCTGGTGTACGGCTCGATGACGACGGCCATCGTCGTCATGTTCAGCCTGGAAATTGGCGCCACCCTGCTGCTGTTCGGCGCGCAGGTGATTTCGGAATTCGAACGGGTCGGTCGCGGGGAGCAGAACAAGGCCCCGCACCGCCTGCAGACCAAGACCGCCTGCTAGCCCGGCAGCGTGATCGTGAAGCGCGCCCCGCCCAGCGCGGAACTGCCGGCCACCAGGGTGCCGCCATGCAGTTGCACCGCCTTGCGCGCGATCGATAGCCCCAGGCCGAAGCCGCCCGTATTGCGGTCGCGGCTGCGGTCCAGCCGGTAGAAGGGTTCGAAAATGCGTTCGCGCTCGGCATGCGGGATGCCGGGACCATCGTCCTCGACCACCACCTGCACTACGCTGCCGATCCGCGCCGCGCCCAGGCGCACCGAACGCGTGCCGTATTTGAGCGCATTGCGCAGCAGGTTGCCGACCGCGCGTTCCAGCAAGCGCTGGTCGCCGCTGAACTGGCCCAGCGTGCCGCCCAATTCCATTTCCAGCAGCATGCCTTCGGAAGGCGGCAGGGTCTCGCGGCAATGGGCCAGTGCCGAGCTCAGGTCGAACGGACGGCGCTGCAGGTGCTGTTCGGCATCCAGGCGGGTCATGCCAAGCAGCTCGTTGACCAGCTCCTTCAGTTCGCGCAGGTCGCCTTCCATGGCGTTGATGCGCTTGTCCAGCGCCGGGTTTTCCGCCGCATCGCGCAGCAACTCCAGCGCGAATTCAAGCCGTGCGATCGGGGTGCGAATCTCATGCCCCACCGAGTGCAGCAGGTTGCGCTGGGAATCAAGCAAGCGCTCGATGCGGTCGGCCATGTGGTTGATGCGCTCCGCCAGCGGATAGATGCTGTCCTTGGGCTCCATATGCGCCCGTGCCCCCAGTTCGCCGCCGCCGAAGCGGTCCGCCACATCGGATAGCTGCTGCAGCCCCTGCCAGTGCGCCCGCGACCAGGCCGCGATCGGAATCAGCAGCACCAGGGCCACGATTAGGTAGCGCACCGCCTCCATCGATAGCGCAAAGCCGATATCGATCGGCAAGTCCTGCGCCACTAGCGCTTCCTCGTTGCTGCCGATATAGCGCTCACCGACCAGGTCCACACGCCGGTAGAAGGCCTTGCGCCCGATATCGAGCACCACGTCGCCGCGCTCGAAGCCCGCCGCGTCGATGCCGGACAGCTGCCGCCGCACATCGCCCAGCGGCACCAGCTCGAAACGCACGCCGGAAACCTCGCGCACCTTGTTCAGGCGGTCCAGCCACTGGTCGGCCGGGGCCTGGTCGATGTACTGCTCGAGGAGGAAGATCTGGGCTGCGGCCTGGCGCCGCGCAATCGAATCGAGGGGGTCGCCAAACAGGCGGTTGATGGCGAAATAGACGATGAATGCCGCCGCACTGATGGACAGCATCACCAGTATGAAAAAACGGAAGAACAGGCGATTCATCAAGGCGTATTGTATAAGAAACAATGGCTTGCAGTGAACCTGTCGTACAAATTTGCGACAAAAAGCGTACAGCTCAGGGCGGATTTCGGCAGTCATTTTTTATATGATTACGCTACCGTTTCGGTGAATTCGCAACGAATCTGGGATAGGGAGCTGAGCGTTTTAGCGGCCTGGGAGGGTATTGCAATTACAATGTCCGCCATTCCCAACCGCACACCTTTGATATGCGACAGTACCTGTTCCTCGCCATTGCCAGCGCCTGCAGCACCGTAGCTGCGCAGACGCCGGCCACCAACCCGATGCCAGACGGCAGCCGCGATATGTATATTGGTATTGGCGCCCAGTCGGTTCCCCGCTACGACGGATCGAGCGACAACCGCACCCTGGCCATGCCGGTACTCCAGGTCCAGTGGAGCAATGGTATTTTTGTTTCCGGCACCGCCCTGGGCTGGCACCTGTCGCAGACGCCATCGGTGGAATTCGGGCCGATGCTGGCACTGTCGCCGCGCCGCGACCAGGATGGCGTCTCCTTCAGTTTCAGCGGCGTGTCCGCAGAATCCGGCGCGCGCACAGCCCACACCAATCTTCGCCCTGACGAGTTCCGTGAGCGCGAGGAAATTGACTCCAACCGGCTGCGCGATATGGACGTGATCAAACACCGCGTCCTGGCAGGCGGCTTCTTCAACTATTACCTATCGCCCAAGCTGCGCCTGACGAACACGCTGACATATGGCAGCGGCAGGGAGCGCAATGGTGCGCGCCTGCATACCGCCTTGCAGTACATGATGACAGACGTGGCGCCGCACCACAGCGTGGTGCTGTCGGCCGGCGCTTCGCTGGTCAACCGCGCCTATAGCGAAACCTGGTTTGGTGTGACCCAGGACGAAGCCGACCGCTCCGGCATCAATAGCGCTTACCGCCCCGGCGCTGGCGTTCAGGATGTGCGCGCCGGCGTGCGCTGGAACTGGGCGTTGAGCCCAAGCTGGATGCTGACTTCCGGCGCCACGGTCAACCGCCTTGTCGGCGATGCAAAGGACAGCCCGCTGGTCGAACGGGCTACCAACTATTCCGTTTCCACGGCCCTGGCTTACCGATTCTGATGAAGATTTTGACCTTGCTCCGCACCACGCTGCCGGCTGTATGCCTGGCAGTGGTGAGCTGCGCCGTCCAGGCGCAGGAGGAGTGGGTCAGCTATCGCGACGCTTACAAGCAGATGGTCGTGTTTGCCAAATACGGCAAGCCGAAGAATTTCCTGCAGATCCATTACGAAGTCAGCCCGCGTGATCCGATGGCGACGCTGGAAGGCTTGCACCTGACTCTGACAGGCAAGAACACCCAGCTTAACCTGCCGCTGGACGCCACCGGCCGCGCCGTTTTCCCGCTGCTGAAGGCAGCCTACGATGATAACGCCGTGCTGGCGCTGAACCGCCGCATGGCCAGCTACCGCTTTGCGCCGCGCGTCACGATCCTGACGCGCAACGACGGCATTTACGAGTCGACCGACTTGCGGGCAGCGTGCGAACAGGCGCTGGCCTACCAGCGCTACATTGATTCCTCCTACGGCTCGAAAAAGTGCGGCGGTGTGCGTTTCGTGTTCGGCAATCGCGCGGATGCGCTGGTGCAGGCGAAATACGGGCCGCGCGAAGCGCCCCTGCCAGTAGTTGATGGTCCAGCCTTCGACGGCGAAACGCTCGGCACTTATCGTACCGCTACTTACCGCTTTGCCGACTGGTCTGCGCAGGGCCAGGTCGTCAGCCAGAATACCCCGCTCGCCATTGCGCCGCTGTTTGAATGAGCGGGCCAGGACCTGACCCAGGTTGACCGGTTCTAGTTCCAGGCCGACGGCGAGAACAGGTACCCCTCGCCCCAAACGGTCTTGATCTTCTCGCCATCGGTATCGTCGAACTTGCGGCGCAGTTTTGAAATCGAGTTATCGATCGAACGGTCCAGGCCATCGAATTCAATGCCGCGCATGGTCTTCAGCAGCGCATCGCGAGACAGCACGGTTCCCGCAGCTTCCGCCAGCACCAGCAGCAGCTTGTATTCCGTATTCGACAATGGACAGGGCTGGCCGCGCCAGGTGACCGAGCGGTCGCTGGTCGCAATGCTCAGCTGGCCGAAGCTCAGGTGGTCCACCTCCGGCTTGCCCTGGCGGCGGCGCAGCAGGGCGCGCAGGCGCGCCAGCAGCACGCGCGGCTGCACCGGCTTGTTGATGAAATCGTCCGCGCCTTGCTCCAGCAGCGATACCTCATCGTAGGAATCCTCTCGGGCGGTCATGATCAGGATCGGCACGTCGCTGATGTCGCGAATCTGCTGGCTGACCTTCATGCCATCCATGCCCGGCAACATCAGGTCCAGCACCACGACGTCGGGATTGGCCGCCTTGAAGCGCGACAGGGCCTCGTCGCCGCGCGGCACCACCTCGACCTTGAATTCATAACCGGCGAGGTACTCCGTGACCAATTCGGCCAGGCGCTCATCATCTTCCACCAACATCACATGAACCATGTCTTTCTCCTTATGGCGGACATTTTATAAGAGCCACAACCTCTCAGCATATATGCACTTGAAATCCGACAAAGTGTTACAAACAGACGAAATTCGCGAAGGGCTGGCCATTTGGCATGCAACATGTAATGCTTGCCAGAACTCAAAGGGAACCGATGTGCCGAAACCGACCGCTATTATTGCCGTGCTTTCCGCTGCGTGCCTGCTTTCAACTGAAGTCATTGCGCATGATAAACAGCCCAAAAAAGCAGAGCCGCATTATGCGAATTCTGCATTCTTGTTGACTGAAGCCGAAAGGAATGAACTGGTTGGCAAAGCTAATGCCGGCGACAACAGGGCGGCCGCCCGCCTGGGCTTCTTTTATGATTTTACGACCCGCAATCGTGAAGCAGCCTACTATTGGTTCAGGAAGGCGGCATTAAATGGCCACGTGACATCCCAATATAACCTGGGCGTGCGCGTGCTGGGCACTTCGAGCCCGGATAAGTGTACCGAGGCGAAGTACTGGTTCACGATGGCGAGCCAGAACGGAATGGAGCAGGCGAAAAAGAGCCTGGACAGCCTCGGCGATTGCCCGGGTTCGCCGCAACAACCGCCGACGCGGGAGCCGTAGCTCCCGCTTGCATCACAACGCGCGGGCGATCAGCAGTTTCTGGATATCGCTCGTGCCTTCATAGATCTGGCAAACGCGCACGTCGCGGTAGATGCGTTCCACCGGGAAGTCGGCAGTGTAGCCATAGCCGCCGTGAATCTGGATCGCGTCGGAGCAGACGCGCTCCGCCATCTCGGAGGCGAACAGCTTGGCCATCGCCGCCTCTTTCAGGCACGGCTGGCCGGCGTCTTTCAGCGACGCGGCATGCCAGATCAGCTGGCGTGCGGCTTCCAGCTGCATCGCCATTTCCGACAGCTTGAACTGCACCGACTGGTGCTCGAAGATCGGCTTGCCGAACGATTCACGTTCGCGTGCGTATTTCAGCGCTGCTTCAAAGGCGGAACGCGCCATGCCGACCGATTGCGAAGCGATGCCGATACGGCCTCCTTCCAGGCCGGACAGGGCGATCTTGTATCCCTGGCCTGGCTCGCCGATCATGTTCGCTGCCGGCACGCGGCAATTCTCGAACAGGATCTGCGCGGTGTCGGAAGAATGCTGGCCCATCTTGTGCTCGATGCCAGCCACAATGTAGCCGGGCGTATTGGTCGGCACCCAGAAGGCGCTGATGCCTTTCTTGCCGGCTGCCTTGTCGGTCACGGCAAACACGATCGCCACGTCGGCATGCTTGCCGGAAGTGATGAACTGCTTGGTGCCGTTGATGACGTAGTCGCCGCCATCCAGCGTGGCGGTGGTGCGCAGGGCGGCGGCATCGCTGCCGGTGTGCGGTTCGGTCAGGGCGAAGGCGCCCAGCATCTCACCTTGCGCCAGCGGGCGCAGCCATTGCTGCTTCTGCTGTTCGTTCGCATACATCATGCCGATGCTGCACACCGGGCAGTTGTTCACCGAAATGACGGTGGAGGTGCCGCCATCGCCGGCCGCGATTTCTTCCAGCACCAGTGCCAGCGAAACGTAATCGAGGCCCGCGCCGCCCAGTTCTTCCGGCACGGCGACGCCGAAGGCGCCTAATGCCGCCAGTTCCTTCAGTTCTTCTTTCGGGAAGTGATGTTCCTTATCCCAGCGCGCTGCGTTGGGCGCCAGGCGCTCCTGCGAAAACGCACGCAGCGCGTCGCGGATCATTTCGTGTTGTTCGTTGAGGATCATTGTTGTCTTTCTGTACGGCTGGGCCCGTGTCACACTTGGGGTGTGACCCCAGGGTGTGACACGGGCTCGGCTTTACCAGCCTATTGGTGAACCGTCATAGTCTCGGTAGACGGCTTGTTCGGATGCCGGCAGTTCGGCCAGCACCTTGCGCAGTCCGCGCACGCTTTCTTCGACCGATAGCGCGGCGCCGGCGCCGCCCATGTCGGTGCGCACCCAGCCCGGGTGCAGCGCCACGCAGGTGGCGCCTTGCGGGCCGAACTGGTGCGCGGTGTCGACCAGCACGGAGTTCAGCGCGGCCTTGCTGGCGCGGTACAGCGAGCCGGATGAACCCTGGCGCTCGCTGAGGGAACCCATGCGCGACGACATCACGGCCAGTTTGCCGCGGCCCGCGCACACCAGCGGCGCGATGATCGGCAGCAGCCGCATCGCCGACAGCACGTTGATGTGCATGACGGCGTCGAAATCGGTTTGCATCGGGAAGCCGTCGCTGCGCGGGCCGTACACGCCGGCGTTCAGGATGGCGACGTCCAGCTGTTCGCCATCCAGTTTCCAGCCCAGGCCTGCTACGGCTTCCACATTCGTTACATCCAGCTTATGGGCTTCGGCACCCATCTCGGCCAGCATGGCGACATCTTCTTTCCTGCGGGCCGTGGCGATCACGCGCCAGCCGTCGGCCAGGTACTGGCGAACCAGTTCCAGGCCGATGCCGCGCGAGGCGCCGATAACGAGTGCCAGCGCCATCGTGCTTAAACCAGCTCGATGCCCATGGCAGTGGCTTCGCCGCCGCCGATACACAGTGCTGCCACGCCCTTCTTGCCGCCCTTGGCTTTCAATGCGCCGATCAGGGTGGTGATGATGCGCGCGCCGGTGGCGCCGATCGGGTGGCCCAGGGCGCAAGCACCGCCGTGCACGTTCACCTTGCTGTGCGGGATGTCCAGGTCGTGCATCGCTGCCATTGGCACGGCGGCGAAGGCTTCATTGATCTCGAACAGGTCAACGTCTCCGACTTTCCAGCCGGTCTTGGCCAGCAGCTTCTGGATCGCGCCCACTGGGGCGGTGGTGAACTGTTCCGGCACCAGGGAGTTGGTGGCGTGGCCGGTGACCTTGGCGATCACGGTGGCGCCCAGCTTCTTGGCGGTGGATTCGCGCATCATGACCAGGGCGGCAGCGCCGTCGTTGATCGAGGAGGACGAAGCGGCGGTGATGGTGCCGTCCTTGGCGAAGGCTGGCTTCAGGGCTGGGATCTTTTCGATCTTGGCTTTCAGCGGGCCTTCATCCTTGTCGATCACTACGTCACCGGCGCGGCCGGATACGGTCACCGGGGCGATTTCCCAGTTGAAGGCACCGGATGCCTGTGCCGCTTGCGCACGCTTGACGGATTCGATGGCGAAGTTGTCCTGCGCTTCGCGGGTGAACTTGTAGGCAGCCGAGCACTGTTCGGCGAAGGTGCCCATGGAGCGGCCGGCGCCGGTCTTGGCGTCGCGGGTGTAGGCGTCTTCCAGGCCGTCGTACATCATGTGGTCGAACATCATGCCGTGGCCGATGCGGTAGCCGCCGCGTGCTTTCGGAATCAGGTAAGGGGCGTTGGTCATGGATTCCATGCCGCCTGCCACGATCACTTCAGCGCTGCCGGCTGCCAGTGCGTCGTAGGCGAAGATCGCTGCCTGCATGGCGGAGCCGCACATCTTGGACAGGGTCACGGCGCCGGCCGATACCGGCAGGCCAGCCTTGATCGAAGCCTGGCGTGCTGGCGCCTGGCCCTGGCCTGCCATCAGGCAGTTGCCGAAGTAGACGTGTTCGACCGCTTCCGGCTTGATGCCTGCGCGTTCGACGGCGGCCTTGATGGCCACTGCGCCCAGGTCATTGGCGCTCAGGCTTGCGAAGTCGCTCTGGAAGGCGCCCATTGGGGTACGTGCTGCGCCGACGATTACGATTGGGTCATTCATTTTCAAAGGTCTCCAAAAGGGAAGGTGTTGCTTGCTTCGCTGCCTCGGGCAGCGAATCTCGGTTGCGGAAACGGACGTGCTGGGGATACGGGAACACGTCCTCAATGACACCACTGGCGATCAGCGCTTTTTTCCTGGCCCACCAGTGAGGCGAGAGCAGCTCGGCGTGGTGCTTCATAAAGTATTTTCGGATTTTCGCGTTACCGAGCAAGAACTTGTCGAACTGCTCGGGAAACACGTCGTGCTTTCCAATGGGGTACCACGGCTCGGCGGACATTTCGTCCTCCTCGTTGCGTGGCGCCGGAATCACACGGAAGTTGCAGTCCGTGATGTATTCAATTTCATCGTAGTCGTAGAAAACGACACGCTTGTGACGGGTGACACCGAAATTCTTGTACAGCATGTCGCCCGGGAAGATATTCGCTGCCACCAGGTCCTTGATGGCGTTGCCATATTCGATGATGCCATGCTCCAGTGCCGCATCGTCGCCCACTTCATCGGCGTGCGACAGGAACATGTTCAGCGGCACCATGCGGCGTTCAATGTACAGGTGCCTGATCACCAGCTGATCGCCTTCTTCTTCGATCAGCGATGGTGCGAAGTGCTTCAGCTCCATCACCAGCTCTTCGCTGAAGCGGTTGCGCGGGAAGGCGACGTTGGAGTACTCCAGCGTGTCAGCCATGCGGCCCACTCGGTCGTGGTGCTTCACCAGCAGGTATTTGGACTTGATCTGCTCGCGCGTGGTTTCCTTCGGCGGCGGATAGAAGTCCTTGATCACCTTGAACACATAAGGGAAGGACGGCAGCGCGAACACCAGCATCACCAGGCCGCGGATGCCGGGCGCAATCGCGAACAGGTCGGACGAGTGCTTCAGGTGCTGCAGGTAGTCGCGGTAGAAGGCATTCTTGCCCTGCTTCTGCAGGCCGAGGATGGTGTAGATCTCGCTGCGTGGCTTGAGCGGCAGCAGGTTGCGCAGGAACTGCACGTAGGCCGACGGCACTTCCATGTCGACCAGGAAGTAGGCGCGCGTGAACGAGAACAGCAGAACGATGTCCTGCTGCTCCGTCAACACTGCATCCAGCACCAGCTGCTTGTTCTTGTTGTGCAGGATAGGCACCACGAAAGGCAGTTCGCGGCTGCCGTTGATGGCGCGGCCGACGATGTAGGCGCCCTTGTTGCGGAAGAACAGGCTCGAAAGAATCTGTATTTGCGCATTCGGTTCCAGTTCGCCGAACAGGTCGGACAGCCGTTCTTCCACCAGCGCGACATCGCGCGACAGGTTGGCGAACGGGGTGTTCAACTGGAAGTTGGTGACGATGCGCTTGAGCGTGAAGGTCAGGCCGTCCTTGCCCGGGTAGTACACGCGGTAGGTCGGAGCTACTTCTTCCGTGTCGATGTACTCGGTCGATACGACCGGGCGCACGAA
Organism: Pseudoduganella sp. R-34; assembly: GCF_049904655.1. NCBI lineage: Bacteria > Pseudomonadati > Pseudomonadota > Betaproteobacteria > Burkholderiales > Oxalobacteraceae > Pseudoduganella > Pseudoduganella sp. R-34. The sequence continues at coordinate 205,796 of NZ_CP184572.1, read as the reverse complement.
AATGAATTCGTTGTGGAAGTAGGAGCGGTGCAGGATATTGCAGCACACCGAGTTGAAGAAAGTCTCCGCCAGCTCCGGCTGCTTGTGGCCGGACAACATGCCGATGTAGTGCAGCTTGAGTTCGCGCCACACTTCATCGGTCAGCTCGGACGGATCGTATTCGTCCTCCAGCATCTGCACGCACTCCTGCACGCGCTTGTCGTAAAAGTCGATCCGTTCACGCGCCGCGACCTGGGCCACCGCCCAGTCGCCTTGCTCGAAATGCCGCTTGGCCGCCTGCGCCGCTTGCCGGAACAGGCGGTAGTGCTTGTCGAACCCCTCGCGGATGGTGCGCGCGATGTCGAACGCGATTTGCGACGACAGCAGCTTGGGGAAGGCGGCGTGGATCATGGCGGCCTTGCGGGCGGCTTCGCTTACTTGGTCTCGGCGAACAGTTCGCGGCCGATCAGCATGCGGCGGATTTCGCTGGTGCCGGCGCCGATTTCGTACAGCTTGGCGTCGCGCCACAGGCGGCCGACCGGGTACTCGTTGATGTAGCCATTGCCGCCCAAGGTCTGGATTGCTTCGCCTGCCATCCAGGTTGCCTTCTCGGCCGAGTACAGGATGGCGCCGGCGGCATCCTTGCGCAATGCGCGCACCTGCTCAGGCGAGGTGGCGCGGTCGCAGGCCTGGCCCACGGCGTAGACGTAGGCGCGGCAAGCCATCATGGTGGAGTACATGTCCGCCAGCTTGCCCTGCATCAGCTGGAATTCGCCGATCGGCTGGCCGAACTGCTTGCGGTCGTGGATGTAAGGAACCACGGCGTCCATACAGGCCGACATGATGCCCAGCGGGCCGCCGGACAGCACGGTGCGTTCGAAGTCCAGGCCGGACATCAGCACGTTGACACCCTTGCCCAGGCCGCCCAGCACGTTCTCGGCCGGCACTTCGCAATCTTCAAACACCAGCTCGCCGGTGTGGGAGCCGCGCATGCCCAGCTTGTCCAGCTTCTGGGCGATGGAGAAGCCCTTGAAGCCCTTCTCGATCAGGAAGGCGGTCATGCCGCGCGGGCCGGCTTCCAGATCGTTCTTGGCGTACACCACCAGGGTGTCGGCGTCCGGGCCGTTGGTGATCCACATCTTGGTGCCGTTCAGCACCCAGCGGTCGCCCTTGAAGTCGGCGCGCAGCTTCATCGACACCACGTCGGAACCGGCGTTCGGCTCGGACATGGCCAGCGCACCCACGTGCTCACCGGAGATCAGCTTCGGCAGGTATTTCTTCTTCTGTTCTTCGGTGCCGTTGCGCTTGATCTGGTTGACGCACAGGTTGGAGTGCGCGCCGTACGACAGGCCGACCGAGGCGGAAGCGCGGGAAATTTCTTCCATCGCGATGATGTGGGCCAGGTAGCCCATGTTCGAGCCGCCGTATTCTTCGCCGACGGTGATGCCCAGCAGGCCCAATTCACCCATCTTGCGCCACAGGTCCATCGGGAACTGGTCGGTGCGGTCGATTTCAGCGGCGCGCGGGGCGATTTCGGCGGCGGCGAACTGCTGTACCGCTTCGCGCAGGGCGGCGATGTCTTCGCCGTGATCAAAGGTCAGGCCTGGGAGATGGAGCATGTCTTCCTCTATTGGTGTTGGGTATTGAAGCGCAAATGATACGCCTGAGTGACGTTAACGTAAACGTCAAGTAGCCGTAGTTTGCTTTTCGGCAAGTGCTGCCAGCAGGCGCTTGCACTCTTCCTCGTGGGTGGCGATCTCTTGCAGCGACATTTCGATGTCCTCGCGCTGTTGTTCCAGCGTCTCGCGGTGCTGCGACAGCACGCCCAGGAAGCGGTTCATCTGGGCTTCGGTGTCCTTTGGCGACTCATACATGTCGACCAGGCTCTTGATTTCGCTGAGCGACAGGCCGATGCGCTTGCCGCGCAGTGTCAGTTTGAGGCGGGTGCGGTCGCGTGGGGTATACACGCGGTTGCGGCCGCCGGCACCTTCGCGCGATGGGCTCAACAGGCCCTGGTCTTCATAGAAGCGGATGGCGCGCGGGGTGATATCGAACTCACGGGCCAGTTCGGTGATGGTGTAGGTCGGCATGGCTTACAATGGATCTTCCGTTTACGTAACGTCAATCTATTGTACGCCATGAACCCGCTCGAATCCCAGCTTGACTATCCATTTGGCGACACCCTGCCGGCCAGCGGCACGGTGCTCGAAGTCGCGCCCGGCGTGGCGTGGATGCGGCTGCCGTTGCCGTTCGCGCTCGACCACATCAACCTGTGGCTGTTGCGCGAAGCCGATGGCTGGAGCGCGGTGGACTGCGGCGTGGCGCTGGACGCCAGCAGGGAAGCCTGGAATGCCGTGCTGGCCGGGCCGCTGGCTGGCCAGCCGCTGCGGCGCGTAGTGGCCACTCACTGTCACCCGGACCACGTCGGGCTCGCCGATTGGCTGTGCCAGCGCTTTGGCGTCTCGTTGTGGATGACGGCGGGCGAGTATGCCTTCGCACGCATGATGTCGGCCGGCTTGCCCGGCGTCGACGGCCCTTCGGCCGTCCCCCATTTTGAACGGCATGGCCTGGTCGACCCGGAAATGCTGGAGAAAATGCGCTCCCGGAAGAATTACTACCCCTCGCTGGTGCCTTCTGTGCCGGCTTCCTATGTGCGCCTGCAGGACGGCCAGGCGATCGCGGCCGGCGACGCCACCTGGCGCGTGATCACCGGTTTCGGCCATTCGCCGGAACACGCCGCCCTCTACTGCGAACAGCTCAATGTGCTGATTTCCGGCGACATGGTCTTGCCGCGCATTTCGACCAATATGTCGGTTTTCGCGGTTGAACCCGAAGCCAACCCCTTGCAGCAATACCTCGATTCGCTCGAGCGCTTCGCCACCCTGCCGGAAGACGTGCTGGTGCTGCCCTCGCATGGCCGGCCATTCCGAGGCCTGCACACCCGCATCAAGCAGTTGCGCGATCACCACGAGGCGCGCCTGGCCGAGGTGCTGGCCGCCTGCACGGATCAGCCGCGCTCCGCGGCAGAGATAGTACCAATCATGTTCCGCCGCCCGCTGGATGCCCACCAACTCAGCTTCGCGTTGGGCGAAGCGCTGGCCCACCTTCACAAGCTATGGCGGGATGGTATCGTGCGCCGGGATACCGGAGATCACGGCATCATGAAATTCATAAAGGCGCATAAAGTTACCGACGGTCTTTAATACCAGCCGACCGGTCGACAACAAAGACAGCCCCTAGGTTTGTAGTCGCCAAGCAACTTTATTTCCAAAGTTGTAACCGATTATTTGTCGCCCTGACAAGTAGATTCTGCTACTTTTTACCGATTTTACCGAAAGAAATTCGGGTTGGCAGAGCGGGAAATCGTCCAGTCTGTAGCGCCAATTGTTAATTGTTGTTAACTACAATTGTCACAATTGGTCTGATGGTTCTAGAGACTGACATTCATGTTGTGACATGAAATAGTGCAACTATGAATTCTTCGAACGAACGTGAAAGCTTCAGCCAGCGACTCCAGCAGGCTTTGAAAAATGCCCACTACTCTCCGGACAGCCCAACCCGGCTGGCGAGAGAGTTCAACATCAGGTTTGAGGGCAGACCGATTACGGTCCACGCCGCCCGAAAATGGCTGGTTGGAGAGGCAATTCCGACCCAGGAAAAGCTGCGCATGATTGCGCAGTGGCTGGGCGTTCCTGCTGAATGGCTGCGCTTTGGCGGTGCCGAAATCGAGCACCATAATGGAGATTCGAACGGTAGCAACCTGAACCGGTTCGAGTCGGCTGACGTCAAATTGATCGCTGATTTGCAACGGCTGGACGACCATCACAAGCAAATTGCGCGCGAATTTATTCGCATGCTGGTGAGGGTCAACTACCAAAAGTAACAAAACGACACCATTTGTCCTGCGCAAAACGGGGCAAATTGCTTTCAAAAGCACGTCCGAGTTTCACTTAGCGCGCCGGCTCCCGGCGCGCCCCGCCCAAGTGTCAAAATGATGTTTTTGATACTGCCAACATGGTGTCCTGCCATGTCACAAACGACCAGACCACTTTGTAACAAACTTGATACATTGGCCCGCAAAGGCGCATGTTTTCAAGGGTTCATGCCATTCCAGCGAGGGGCCAGATTGTGACATATGCCGAATAAGTCGATCACGCGGGCCACGGTGTGGTCCACCATTTCATCGATGGATTCCGGCTGGTGGTAAAAACTTGGCAATGGCGGAAAGATAACGCCGCCCATTTCGGTGACAGCGGTCATATTGCGCAGATGCGCAAGATTGAAAGGCGTCTCGCGCACCATCAGTATCAGGCGGCGGCGCTCCTTCAGCATCACATCGGCAGCACGGGCGATCAGGTTGTCCGACAGGCCATGCGCGACGGAAGCCAGGGTTTTCATTGAACAGGGAGCGATCACCATGCCGTCGGCCTGGAAAGAGCCGCTGGCGATGGAAGCGCCGATATTGTTCTGCTTATGGACGACATGGGCCAGCGCTTCGACTTCCTTGCGCTGCAAGCCAGTTTCCTGATGGAGGGTGAGGACCGCGGCGTCGGAGATGACCAGGTGGGTCTCGACGGGACGGCCATCCTGCCCCGTCGCTTGCTTCAAATGCTGCAGCAGCCGCACGCCGTACACGGCGCCGGTAGCGCCGGTGATGGCAATGACCAGCCGCTGCGGGCGATCAGCCATTATTGTCCAGCAGGGCCTTCAGTTCGCCGGATTCATACATCTCGGACATGATGTCGGAGCCGCCGATGAACTCACCGCGCACGTACAGCTGCGGGATGGTTGGCCAGTTCGAGTATTCCTTGATGCCCTGGCGCACTTCCGGATCATCCAGTACGTTCACGGTGGCGATGTTTTCAACGCCGCAGGCTTTCAGGATCTGGATGGCACGGCCGGAGAAGCCGCACTGTGGGAACTGGGCGGTGCCCTTCATGAACAGCACGACGGGGGTGTTGGTCACGGTTTCTTTGATCCAGGTTTGTACGTCGCTCATTGCATTCTCACTGCTAAGGATTGGAATCCCGCCATTTTACCGCGAAACGGCGCCTTACCTGATGACACAGGTCATGTCCTGGCGTAATTCGGGGTCAGGTCTGTCATTCGGACAGACAGCGCTACCCTTTGATCAAAATCAATACGCGAAAGGTAGCGAAATCGCGTATTGAGCAAGATCAAATGATTGCGTTAGCTGTCCAAAAGACAGACCTGACCCCGACTTTTGTTTAGCTGCGCAGCTTGGCGAAGGCGGCGGCCATCGAGCTTTGCTGGACTGGCTCGCGCGATTGCTGCTTTTGCTGCTGGCCCATGGCGCGGCGGTCGTTGCGGTCGCTACGCTGCTCTGGGCGGGAGCCGGCGACGGGCGCGCTGTCGGACAGGCGCATGGTCAGGGCAATACGCTTGCGCTTCACGTCCACCTCCAGTACCTTGACCTTCACCACCTGGCCGGCTTTCACCACCGTGTGGGGGTCTTTGACGAAGGTGTTCGAGAGGGCGGAAATGTGAACCAGGCCGTCCTGGTGCACACCGATATCGACGAAGGCGCCGAAGGCGGCCACATTGGTCACTACGCCTTCCAGGATCATGTCCGGACGCAGGTCGCTGATCTCTTCCACGCCTTCCTTGAAGGTGGCGGTGGTGAATTCAGGGCGCGGGTCGCGGCCCGGCTTTTCCAGTTCCTTGATGATGTCGGTCACGGTCGGCACGCCGAACTTGTCGTCGGCATATTTGGCCGGGGACAGCGCTTTCAGCAACTTGCTTTCGCCGATCACGCCGCGCACGTCTTTCTGGATGTCGGCCAGGATCTTCTCGACCACCGGGTATGACTCAGGGTGCACGGCCGACGCGTCCAGCGGATTCTCTCCGCCCATTACGCGCAGGAAGCCGGCTGCCTGCTCGAAGGTCTTGTCCCCCAGGCGCGGCACGTTCTTCAACGCTGCACGGGAGGCGAATGCGCCCTTCATGTCGCGGTAGCTGACGATGCTTTGCGCTACGCTGGCGGACAGGCCGGAAACGCGCGCCAGCAGCGGCGCCGAGGCGGTGTTCACGTCGACACCCACCGCATTCACGCAGTCCTCTACGACTGCGTCCAGCGAGCGCGCCAATTGGGTCTGCGATACGTCGTGCTGGTACTGGCCGACGCCGATCGATTTCGGGTCGATCTTCACCAGCTCGGCCAGCGGGTCTTGCAGACGGCGCGCGATCGAGACTGCGCCGCGCAGCGATACGTCCAGCTCCGGCAGTTCGCGCGAGGCGTATTCGGAGGCCGAGTACACCGATGCGCCGGCTTCTGAGACCACGATCTTGGTCAGCTTCAGTTCCGGACATTGCTTGATCAGGTCTTGCGCCAGCTTGTCAGTTTCGCGCGAGGCGGTTCCGTTGCCGATCGAGACCAGCTGCACGCCGTGCTTGGCGGCCAGTCGCGACAAGGTGTGCAGCGAGCCGTGCCAGTCGTTGCGCGGCTGGTGTGGATAAATGGTGGCGGTATCCATAACCTTGCCGGTGGCGTCGACTACGGCGACTTTCACGCCGGTGCGCAGGCCTGGGTCCAGGCCCATGGTGGCGCGCGGGCCGGCCGGAGCGGCCAGCAACAAAGCTTTCAAATTGGTAGCAAACACGTTGATGGCGTCCAGTTCGGCTTTTTCGCGCAGGGCGCCCATCAGTTCGGTTTCCAGGTGCATGAAGGATTTCACGCGCCAGGTCCAGCGCACGGTGTCGGCCAGCCATTTGTCTGCGGGGCGGCCGGCTTGCTTGATGCCGAAACGGGCCGAAATGCGGCTTTCGCAGGGGTTATGCGGGGCGTCCCACTTCGGCTTTTCCTCTTCCGAATCGAGACGCAGGGTGACGTCCAGCATGCCTTCCCGGCGTCCGCGCAACAGTGCCAGGGCGCGATGCGACGGTACGGCGGCCAGCGGCTCGGAATAATCGAAGTAATCGGCGAACTTTTCGCCCTCTTCTTGCTTTCCCTCAACAACTTTCGATTCAACTACGCCATGCTCTTGGACATATTCGCGCAGCGATTGCAGCAGGGTGGCGTCTTCCGCGAAGCGTTCCATCAGGATCTGGCGGGCGCCGTCGAGGGCGGCCTTGGCGTCGGCCACGCCAGGATTCTTGCCGTCGGCGGTCTCGAAGGCTTCGCGCAGGTAACCGGCGGCCTGTTCCTCGGGATTCAGGGTCGGGTCGGCCAGCAGGGCGTCGGCCAGCGGGGCCAGGCCCGCTTCGATGGCGATCTGGGCCTTGGTGCGGCGTTTTTGCTTGTAGGGGAGGTAAAGGTCTTCCAGCCGGGTCTTGTCCTCTGCGTGCATGACCGCATCTAGCAGCTCCGGCGTCATCTTGCCTTGCTCGGTAATCGAGTTGACGATCGCTTCACGGCGTTCTTCCAGCTCGCGCAGGTAGCGCAGGCGCTCTTCGAGATTGCGCAGCTGGGTGTCGTCCAGGCCGCCGGTCGCTTCCTTGCGGTAGCGGGCGATAAACGGGACGGTGGCGCCTTCGTCCAGCAGGGCGATGGCGGCGGCGACCTGGGCCGGCTTGGCGGCCAGTTCGAGGGCAAGGCGTTGTTCGATAGAAGGCAGCATGACGGTATTCCAAACTGTGAAGGCCGAAATCATACAACACGGGCCCGGGAATCGATTATTATTAATTAGTCAATGTTGTCCGTCTAACTTGTAGTTGCACTAAGTTAGGATTTTCACAAACACGAAAACGTGGAAGGCGGATAATATTGCATGTTGCTGTTTTTGAACCGCTGATTTAAAAGAATGCGCCCAATGGATATTACCCGCGACGAAGCCCGCGAAACTCCAGTCGCACCGGCTCCCGCACCAGCTGCTCCGCCCAACCAGCTTCCCTATGCTGTGGCGACATGGTTGCAGAGGGTGGATGCAGCCGCGCATCCCAAGCCAAAACTGGCCCCGGTCGAAATCGACCCGAAACAGACCAACTACAAACTGATTTATGTGCTGGCGCCGACCAGCGGCGGGCGCCATGTCGCGCTCTGCCTGTACAAGGCGCGCCTGAAACCGAACGGGGACGTGGCTGCGGCCACCCCGGTCAGCGAAGTGTTTTCCCTGCTCTCCGCTCCGCCAGCATTCCTGGCGCCGGGCGATGAAGACCTGGTCCGCTTCTTCGTGGCCATGCGCAGCGGGCCCAATTCCCAGACCGGCAGCGCCACTGAGCCGCGCGGCAAGATCGGCGCGGCGCTGCTGCAAATGTTGTCCGAACAGGACAAGCTGCTGTGGGCGAACTCCTGGTCCGACGTGGGCAACGGCCTGGTCTATCCGATGAAGGCTGGCGACAAGCGCAATGCCAGCCTGGCCTGGCGCGAGGAGGGCAAGGGCCTGCGCCTTGGCTGGCAGGTCGACGTGCAGGAAGGGGCGCGCCACCATGGCGCCGACCAGATCGACTACATGCTGCCGACCGAACCGCCGTGGTATATCGACAACCTGTCGACCGGCGTGCTGCAACTGAACCAGGGCGGCACCACCATTCCGCTGGCCGACCTGCAGGCCCTGGTGGCGCAGGCGCCGCTGCTGATGCCGAACGATAAGATGCGGGTATCGCAGCTGCTGCTGGCGCACGGCCTGCAGCAATTGATGCCGTTGCCACAGCCGCTGCCCCAGCGCGTGCGGACCGACGTCAAGCCGCGGCCTATCCTGGTGCTCGATTCGGCGCAACTGGCCGACGGCACCCTGCAGCGCTGGAATGACTATGCCGTGTTGTCCTATGACTACGATGGCGAACGCGTTTCCTTCGACCCGTCGCAGCGCGTGGTGCGCCAGCGCGGCGAAGTGACCGAAATCATCCAGCGTGACGAGGCTGCCGAGGCGGCGGCGCTGGAAACCCTGACCCAGCTGGGCTTCAAGAAACCGACCGCGCTGCCGCTGTCCAGCGTGCGCGGCGGCCTGTTGCTGGCCAACCAGGCCGATTGGATCCGCTTCGCCGAATCCGGCATCGATGAATTGCTGGCTGCCGGCTGGCGCGTCGAGAAATCGCCGAAGTACCGCTACGACATGGTGGCGGTCGACGACTGGTACGCCGAAGTCGAGGAAGAAACCACCGAGAATGGCAATGCCTGGTTCGACCTGGAACTCGGCATCACCGTCAATGGCGAGCGCGTGCCGCTGCTGCCGGTGCTGGTGCAGATGATCCGCAATTTCCCGAACGACTTCAGCCCGAAAGCGCTGGCTGTGCATGGCGACTCGGACCAGATGCTGGCCGCGCTGCCGGACGGTACGCGCGTGGCCCTGCCATGGAACCGCCTGCGCCCTATCCTGGCGACGATCGGCGAGCTCTACTTCAGCGAAAAGATCCGCCATTCGGTGCGCATGTCCTCGCTGGATGCGGCGCGCCTGGACGAGCTGGCGCGCAATGTCGACTTCCAGTGGACCGGCGGCGAAGAGTTGCGTGAAATGGGCCGCAAGCTCAACCAGTTCTCCTCGGTCAAGCGTGTGCCGACCCCGGCCGGCCTGCAAGCGACCCTGCGCGATTACCAGACCGACGGCCTGAGCTGGATGCAGTTTCTGCGCGAGTACAACTTCGGCGGCATCCTGGCCGACGACATGGGCCTGGGCAAGACGGTGCAAACTATCGCCCACATCCTGGTGGAGAAAGAAGCCGGCCGCCTGGATCATCCAGCCCTGGTCATCGCGCCCACCAGCCTGATGAACAACTGGCAGGATGAAGCCGCCCGCTTCGCGCCTGGCCTGAAAGTGCTGCTGTTGCAGGGCAAGGACCGCGCCGAGCTGTTCGACGAGATCCCGAAAGTCGACCTGGTGCTGACCACCTACGCCCTGCTGCCGCGCGACGAGGAAAAGCTGCGCGAGCATGATTTCCACCTGGTGATCCTGGACGAATCGCACTACATCAAGAACACCCGATCGAAGGCCGCCCAGAGCGCGGGCCTGCTGCGTGCGCGCCACCGCCTGTGCCTGTCCGGCACGCCGCTGGAAAACCACCTCGGCGAGCTGTGGTCGCAATTCCACTTCCTGTTGCCGGGCTTGCTGGGCGACGAGAAGACCTTCAACAGCAACTTCCGCCACCCGATCGAGCGCCAGGATGATCCGCAGCGCCGCCAGTTGCTGAACCGCCGCATCAAGCCTTTCCTGGTGCGCCGTACCAAGGACAGCGTGGCCAAGGAACTGCCGCCGAAGACCGAGATGGTGCGCAAGGTGGAGCTCAGCGGCGCGCAGCGCGACCTGTACGAAACTGTGCGCCTGGCCATGGACCAGAAAGTGCGCGAGGAGATCGATCGCAAGGGCGTGGCGCGCTCGCAGATCGTGATCCTGGAAGCGCTGCTCAAGCTGCGCCAGGTCTGCTGCGATCCGCGCCTGGTGAAGACTACCAAGAAAGCCGCCTCCGCTGGTTCGGCCAAGCTGATCGACCTGATGCAGATGGTGGAAGACCTGCTGGAAGAGAAGCGCAAGATCCTGGTGTTCTCGCAATTCACTTCGATGCTGGAACTGATCGAGGAAGAACTGGAAGCACGCGATATTCCGTACGCCATCCTGACCGGAGAAACCCGCGACCGCGGCGCCCAGGTGGCTGCCTTCCAGCAAGGCGCGGTGCCGATCTTCCTGATTTCGCTGAAGGCCGGCGGCGTGGGCTTGAACCTGACTGCAGCCGACACAGTGATCCATTACGATCCGTGGTGGAATCCTGCCGCCGAGAACCAGGCCACCGACCGCGCCTGGCGTATCGGCCAGGACAAGCCGGTGTTTGTGTACAAGCTGATCGCCAAGGGCACGCTGGAAGAAAAGATCCAGCTGCTGCAGCAGAAGAAATCGGACCTGGCGCAATCCGTGCTGGCCGAAGGCGAATCGCAGAAGATGGCATTGACCCAGGAAGACCTGCAACAGATCTTCGCACCGTTACAGGATTGATCCCATGCTGAGTGCTGAACACTATCGCCAGATCCTCGACCACAGCAGCGACGTACACTGGATGCTGGACTGCGATAGTGGCCAGCTGCTGTACGTCAGCCCTTCTGCTGAAAAGCTGTTTGGCTACATGCCGGACCGCGCTCAGCAGGTTGCGGCCGACTTGATGGGCGAACTGCCGGAACGGCTGGAAGCCTACACCTCCGGCGATACCACACGGCGCCATACCGTGCGCGATGCGGAAATGACGGGCCGCGACGGTGTGATGATCCCGGTCGAAATCGAATCGACCCTGGTGCCCGACGTCGATAGCGGCGTGCTGCGCCTGGTCGGCACGGTGCGCGATATCCGCGATCGCATCGAGCGTGAGAAGCAGCAAAAGAAATTTGCGTCCATGGTGTCGCATGAATTCCGCACGCCGCTCTCCACGATCGACGGTGCGATTCAGCGCCTGGAAATGACTTCGGCCAATGCTGATGAAAACACCAAGAAGCGCTACCGCAAGATACAGACGTCGGTCGACCGCTTGTTGGAGTTGATCAACGAATACCTGAGCCCTGAGCGCATGGCCAGCATTGGCCGCAAGCGCCAGGCCGACGAAATCTCGCCGGAAGCCTTGCTGGAAACGGCGGCCGAAGCCGCGCGCCAGCGTCGCGGCGACATCACGGTGCGTGCAGAAGGCTTGCCGCAATGGATGCGTTGCGATCCGCAGGGCATGCGTTTGTGTCTCGACATACTTTTAGATAACGCCCTCAAGTACACTAATGACAACGTTGCGATAGAATTGCAGGGTAGGAAAGCCAGCGAAGGCGGGGTTGAACTCCTCGTCATCGACCACGGCGCTCCCGTTCCGGATGATGAGCTAGGCAAACTCTTCGACAAGGGTTACCGAGGCAAGGCTGCCGCAGGGCATGCCGGTTCCGGCCTCGGCCTGTATATGGCCAGGAATGTTGTTGAGGTCCACGGCGGCACACTGTCTGTGGAAAATTTGCCTGAAAGCGGCAAGAAATTTCGGATTTGGCTCCCGGTCGCTGCTTAAGGCTTGCGCAGCCCGTGACCAACCGTGATAATTCTTCGACGCAAGCCCTAAACCCCGGCTCGCGACTGAATGGAAAATGGCGCATCAATGACGCAAATACTCATCGTGGAAGACAACCTGGAATACGCCGAAGAGATGGCGGATTTCCTGGCTGAACTTGGCCATGTAGTTCACACCACCAATAACGCCCAGGAAATGTGGTCCGCCCTCAGCCAGGGCACCGTGGGCGTTGTCGTGCTCGACCTGGGCTTGCCGGATGAGGATGGCTTCAATGTCATCCCGCGCATGCGCCAGCTGTACCCTCAGATCGGCCTGCTCGTGCTGACCGGCCGCGTGGCCTTCGACTCCCGCATCATGGGCCTGCGCCTGGGCGCCGACCATTACCTGACCAAGCCGATCAAGTTCCCGGAACTGGCCGCCCATATCGAGGCGCTGGACCGCCGCGTCGGCCCGCAGGAAGCCATCCCTGTTCCAAGCAAGTGGACCCTGAAGGTCTCGGCCCGCCAGCTGGAACTGCAGGGCCAGGCCATCACCCTGACCGAGAAAGAGTGCAATTTCCTGCACTTGCTGACCATTAACACCCGTCCGGTGCCGCGCCAGGTGATCGTGGCTGGCATTGGCGGCGACGATCCGGATGCCGGCCGCCGCGTCGACATGCTGGTGTATCGTTTACGCAAAAAGGCGCGTAGCGGCCTGGGCCAGGATTTGCCCCTGCGTTCGGCCTACGGCGAGGGTTACAGCCTGTCCGCCAGCTTCAATCTCTCTTAATAGGGACAGAGTCAAGCGAACTGGGTAGAATCGGGGTTTCCCGATCCTACCCTTTTTGTTTTCATGGCCCGTCTGCCTCGTCTCGTCGTTCCCAACCAGCCGCATTACATCATCCAGCGTGGCCTGAATGGCCAGGAAGTGTTCCTGGATGCTGAAGATTTCAGCAGTTTCATCGCGTGGATGCGCGCCGCCGCCCGCCAATACAAGGTGGCGGTGCATGCCTACACCCTTTTGCCGGGCGAATTGCACCTGCTAGCCTCTCCCAGCGACGAGGAAGGCCTGGGTGGCATGATGCAATGGATCGGGCGGCACTATGTCCCTTATTTCAACCAGAAATACTCCCGGGCCGGCACTCTGTGGCAGGGGCGCTATAAAACCTCGGTGATCGAGGCGGAGCGCTACTTCATTTCTTGCTCTAAATACATTGAATTCGCTGCGGTCCGAGCGCGACTGGCCGAAGGGCCGGAGCATTACCAGTGGTCGAGCTATCCACACCATGCGGGGATTCGCCAGGATGGGGCGGTGAACGATCATCCGATCTACTGGGCGCTGGGCAATACGCCGTTCCAGCGCGAGGCGGCCTATATAGAACTGGCGGCGCAGGGGCTGGCTGGAGTGGACCAGCGGGCAATCGAGAGCGCGGCGCTGAAAGGCTGGCCTTTGGGCAGCGACAAATGGAAGGCTGAACTGGAGCGGCGCATGAAGCGGCAGGTGCTGCCGGCTAAGCGGGGGCGGCCAGCCAAAACAGGTAAACCAGGGTCTGACCCGCAGGGTCAGACCCTTTAAGACGCGGTGGACGCGGGCCGAAAGTGCCTGACCCTATGGGTCAGACACTGGTTTACCGGTCTTGGCTGGCACTCTGTCCCCAATTAAATTTCCGCGCGACTGTCGCCGATTTAATTCGACTCCGACCCTATTTGTTTTTCTTGCGCGATTTTGTGCACTGCATTACTCTGGATTTTCGTGACCAAAAATTCAGCGGAGAATCGCATGCAAGCGCAAGGTTTGTACAACCCAGCCAACGAACATGACGCCTGTGGCGTCGGTTTCGTCGCCCACATCAAAGGCAACAAGAGCCACTCGATCGTCGAACAGGGTCTGCTGATCCTGAAGAACCTGGACCACAGGGGTGCGGTCGGCGCGGACAAGCTGATGGGCGACGGCGCCGGCATCCTGATCCAGATTCCGGACCAGTTCTACCGCGACGAAATGGCCAAGCAGGGTGTCGAACTGCCGCCGCCAGGCGAATACGGCGTCGGCATGGTGTTCCTGCCGAAGGAAAATGCTTCCCGCATCGCTTGCGAACAGGAAATTGAACGCGCTGTGCGTATCGAAGGCCAGGTCGTACTGGGCTGGCGTAACGTGCCGATCGACTCGGAGATGCCGATGTCGCCGCGCGTGCGCGAAAAAGAGCCGGTCATCCGCCAGATCTTCATCGGCCGCGGCCAGGACGTGATGGTGACCGACGCGCTGGAGCGCAAGCTGTACGTCATCCGCAAATCGTCGGGCCACGCGATCCAGGCGCTGAAACTGATCCACGGCAAGGAATTCTTCGTGCCGTCCATGTCGGCACGTACCGTCGTGTACAAGGGCCTGCTGCTGGCCGACCAGGTGGGCGTATACTACAAGGACCTGCAGGATCCGCGCTGCATCTCCGCGCTGGCGCTGGTGCACCAGCGTTTCTCGACCAACACCTTCCCTGAGTGGCCCCTGGCCCACCCATACCGCCTGATCGCGCACAATGGCGAGATCAACACCGTGAAGGGCAACTTCAACTGGATGCGCGCCCGCGAAGGCGTGATGAAGTCCGCCGTGCTGGGCGACGACCTGCAGAAGCTGTTCCCGCTGATCTATGAAGGCCAGTCTGACACCGCCTGCTTCGACAATGCGCTGGAACTGCTGCTGATGGCGGGCTATCCGCTGGCGCAGGCGATGATGATGATGATTCCTGAAGCGTGGGAAAACCACACGCTGATGGACGACAACCGCAAGGCCTTCTACGAATACTACGCATCGATGATGGAACCATGGGACGGCCCGGCCGCCATGGCCTTCACCGACGGCCGCTACATCGGCGGCACCCTGGACCGCAATGGCCTGCGTCCTGCCCGCTACATCGTGACCGACGACGACCTGGTCGTGATGGCGTCCGAATCGGGCGTGCTGCCGATCCCGGAATCGAAGATCATCCAGAAATGGCGCCTGCAGCCGGGCAAGATGTTCCTGATCGACCTGGAAGCCGGCCGCATCATCGACGACAAGGAACTGAAAGACACCTACGCCAACGCCAAGCCATACAAGGCATGGATCAACGCGGTGCGTATCAAGCTGGGCGAGCTCAAAATGAGCGAAAGCCAGACCGCTGCCAACGTGGCCAAGTACGGTCCGGCTGCCGGCGAGAAGCAGTCCGCATCGCTGCTGGACCGCCAGCAGGTGTTCGGCTATACCCAGGAAGACATGCGCTTCATCCTGGCGCCAATGGCAATTAACGGCGAAGAAGCTGTCGGCTCGATGGGCAACGACTCGCCGCTGGCCGTCACTTCCAACAAGCTGAAGCCGCTGTACAACTACTTCAAGCAACTGTTCGCGCAGGTAACCAACCCGCCGATCGACCCGATCCGCGAAGCGATGGTGATGTCGCTGGTGTCCTTCATCGGCCCGAAACCGAACCTGCTGGATACCAACAACGTCAACCCGCCGATGCGCCTTGAAGTGTCGCAGCCGGTGCTGGGCTTCGACGACATCGCGCGCCTGCGGACCATCAGCCAGCACACCGGCGGCAAGTTCAAGTCCTATGAGCTGAGCATCTGCTACCCGCTGGCCTGGGGCAAGGAAGGCGTGGAAGCTTCGCTGGCATCGCTGTGCGCGGAAGCCGTGGACGCGGTGAAGTCCGGCCACAACATCCTGATCATTTCCGACCGCACCGTCGGTCCGGACCGCGTGGCGATCCCGGCCCTGCTGGCAACGTCGACAATCCACCTGCACCTGGTGAGCAAGGGCCTGCGCGCCTCCACCGGCCTGGTGGTGGAAACCGGCTCCGCCCGCGAAACCCACCACTTCGCCCTGCTGGCCGGCTACGGCGCGGAAGCAGTCCACCCTTACCTGGCGATGGAATCGCTGGCCGAACTGGCGCACTCGCTGCCGGGCGACCTGACTCCGGAAACCGCCATCTACAACTACACCAAGGCAGTCGGCAAAGGCCTGATGAAGGTGATGTCGAAGATGGGCATCTCGACCTACATGTCCTACTGCGGTGCCCAGATCTTCGAAGCCGTTGGCCTGAACCGCCAGCTGGTCGACAAGTACTTCCGCGGCACCCAGTCGAACGTGGAAGGCATCGGCCTGTTCGAAGTGGCCGAGGAAGGCCTGCGCCTGCACAAGCTGGCCTTCGGCAATGACCCGGTGCTGGCGGACGCGCTGGATGCAGGCGGCGAATACGCGTACCGCGTGCGCGGCGAAGACCACCTGTGGACGCCGGACGCCATCGCCAAGCTGCAGCACTCGACCCGCTCCAACAACTACTCGACCTATAAAGAGTATGCACAGCTGATCAACGACCAGAGCAAGCGCCACCTGACCCTGCGCGGCCTGTTCGAATTCAAGATCGATCCGACCAAGGCAATCCCGCTGGACGAAGTGGAACCGGCCAAGGAAATCGTCAAGCGTTTCGCTACCGGTGCGATGTCGCTGGGCTCGATCTCGACCGAAGCCCACGCCACCCTGGCCATCGCCATGAATCGTATCGGCGGCAAATCCAACACCGGTGAAGGCGGCGAAGATCCACGCCGTTACAGCAATGAGCTGAAAGGCATCCCGATCAAGGTCGGTGCGACGCTGGCTTCCGAGCTGGGCAAGGACCAGGTCGAATCCGACATTCCGCTGCAGGAAGGCGACTCGCTGCGTTCGCGCATCAAGCAGGTGGCATCCGGCCGCTTCGGCGTGACCGCGGAGTACCTGAACTCCGCCGACCAGATCCAGATCAAGATGGCGCAGGGCGCCAAGCCGGGCGAAGGCGGCCAGCTGCCGGGCCACAAGGTGTCCGAGTACATTGCGCAGCTGCGCTTCTCGGTACCGGGCGTGGGCCTGATCTCGCCGCCGCCGCACCACGACATCTACTCGATCGAAGACCTGGCGCAGCTGATCCACGACCTGAAGAACGCCAACCCGCGCGCTTCGATCTCGGTCAAGCTGGTGTCGGAAGTCGGTATCGGTACCGTGGCCGCCGGCGTATCGAAAGCCAAGGCCGACCACATCGTGGTGGCTGGCCATGACGGTGGCACCGGCGCATCGCCGCTGTCCTCCGTCAAGCATGCCGGTACGCCATGGGAGCTGGGCCTGTCCGAAACCCAGCAGACCTTGGTGCTGAACGGCCTGCGCAGCCGTGTGCGCGTCCAGGCCGACGGCCAGATGCGTACCGGCCGCGACGTGGTGATCGCTGCCCTGCTGGGCGCCGACGAAGTCGGTTTCGCCACCGCACCGCTGGTGGTGGAAGGCTGCATCATGATGCGCAAGTGCCACCTGAACACCTGCCCGGTCGGCGTTGCGACCCAGGATCCGGAGCTGCGCAAGAAGTTCCAGGGCAAGCCTGAGCACGTGGTGAACTACTTCTTCTTCGTCGCCGAGGAAGCGCGCCAGCTGATGGCACAACTGGGCATCCGCACCTTCGACGAACTGATCGGCCGCGCCGACCTGCTGGACAAGTCGAAAGCCATCACCCACTGGAAGGCACAGGGCCTGGACTTCACCAATGTGTTCTACCAGCCGAAAGTGGACGACGGCAAGCTGATTTACCACACCGAAGAGCAGGACCACGGCCTGGACAAGGCACTGGACCTGAAGCTGATCGCACAAGCCAAGCCTGCGCTGGAAAAGGGCGAGCGCGTGTCCTTCATCTCGCCGGTGAAGAACGTCAACCGCACCGTCGGTACCATGCTGTCGGGCGAAGTGGCCCTGAAATACGGCCACGCCGGCCTGCCGGACGACACCATCCACATCCAGCTGCAAGGCACCGCAGGCCAGTCGGCTGCGGCCTTCCTGGCAGCGGGCATCACCATCGACCTGGTGGGCGAAGGCAACGACTACGTGGGCAAGGGCCTGTCGGGCGGCCGCATCATCGTGCGCCCGAACACCGAGTTCCGCGGCTGGGCCGTGAACAACATCATCGTTGGCAACACCGTCATGTACGGTGCAGTTGCCGGCGAAGCCTTCATCAACGGCGTGGCTGGCGAGCGTTTCGCTGTGCGTAACTCCGGCGCCACCGCGATCGTGGAAGGCTTGGGCGACCACGGTTGCGAATACATGACCGGCGGTACCGTGGTCGTGCTGGGCGCCACCGGCCGCAACTTCGCGGCGGGCATGTCGGGCGGTATCGCCTACGTGTACGACCCGGACGGCGAATTCCACAGCAAGTGCAATATGTCCATGGTGAGCCTGGAAGAAGTGAAGGCGGCCGCCGACCAGCTGGTCGACAAAGCCACCTGGCATAGCCAGCATCGCAATGGCGAACCGGAGGCCGATGAAATCATCCTCAAACGCTTGATTGAGCGCCACTTCAAACACACCGGCAGCACGCGCGCGCGCCTGTTGCTCGACAACTGGAACGAGAGCCGTTCCAAGTTCGTCAAGGTGTTCCCGAGCGAGTACAAACGCGCCCTGGTGGAAATGGCAGACAACGCCGCGATCGAAGCGGAAACTCAAGCAATCGCTGCGTAAGAGAGGATCAGAAAAATGGGTAAGATCACCGGTTTCATGGAATTCCAGCGCCAGGAAGAAAGCTACCTGGCACCCGAGGCTCGCCTCAAGAACTACAAAGAATTCGTCATTCACCTGACCAACGACCAGGCCAAGGTACAGGGCGCGCGCTGCATGGACTGCGGCATCCCGTTCTGTAACTCGGGCTGCCCGGTCAACAACATCATCCCGGACTGGAATGACCTGGTCTATCGCGGCCACTACCGCGAAGCGCTGAACGTGCTGCACTCGACCAACAACTTCCCCGAGTTCACGGGCCGCATCTGCCCGGCGCCTTGCGAGAGCGCCTGTACCTTGGGCATCCACGAGCTGCCGGTCGGCATCAAGTCGATCGAACACAAGATCATCGATGAAGGCTGGGAGCACGGCTGGGTCGTGCCGCAGCCGGCCGAAGTCAAGACTGGCAAGAAGGTTGCCGTGGTCGGTTCCGGTCCTGCAGGCCTGGCCGCTGCGCAGCAGCTGGCGCGCGCCGGCCATGACGTGACCGTGTTCGAGAAGGCCGACCGCATCGGCGGCCTGCTGCGCTACGGCATCCCTGACTTCAAGATGGAGAAGCACCACATCGACCGCCGTGTCGAGCAGATGGAAGCAGAAGGCGTGAAGTTCCGCACCTCCGTCCTGATCGGCAAGGACTTCCCGGCCACCGTTGCCAACGGCTCCAAGGAAACCATCTTCCCGGAAGACCTGGAAAAAGATTTCGACGCCGTGGTGATGGCGGGCGGCGCCGAGCAGCCACGTGACCTGCCGGTGCCGGGCCGTGAACTGAAAGGCGTCCACTTCGCGATGGATTTCCTGCCGCAGCAGAACAAGGTCAACGCGGGCGACAAGATCAAGGACCAGATCAAGGCCACCGGCAAGCACGTGATCGTGATCGGCGGCGGCGATACCGGTTCCGACTGCGTTGGCACCTCGAACCGCCATGGCGCTGCCAGCGTCACCCAGTTCGAACTGATGCCGATGCCGCCGGAGCAGGAAAACAAGCCGCTGGTATGGCCGTACTGGCCGACCAAGCTGCGCACCTCGTCTTCGCACGAAGAAGGCTGCGAGCGTGACTGGGCCGTCGCCACCAAGCGTCTCGAAGGCAAGAACGGCAAGGTTGAAAAGCTGGTCGCCTGCCGCGTCGAATGGAAAGACGGCAAGATGACCGAAGTGCCGAACTCGGAATTCGAAATGAAGGCCGACCTGGTGCTGCTGGCCATGGGCTTCGTCTCGCCGGTGCAGCAGGTGTTGGACGCCTTTGGTGTCGACAAGGACGCACGCGGCAATGCCCGCGCCGCGACTGAAGGCGACAACAGCTACAAGACCAGCAAGCCTGGCGTGTTCGCAGCAGGCGACATGCGCCGTGGCCAGTCGCTGGTAGTGTGGGCGATCCGTGAAGGCCGTCAGTGCGCCCGCGCTGTCGACGAGTACCTGATGGGCACCTCGGTCCTGCCGCGCTGATCCCGCCTCACGTCAAGCGCACAGCCCAGTGCGCTTGACGAAGTTTTCCATGAGCGTAAACTGGCAGCACGCATTCAAAGCGAGGCTGCCATGCAGAACGAACCCTCCCGCAAGCAGAAGGGCGATACTGAAAGCCGACTGGCCCGCCTTGAAGCGACAGCGGAGCACCTCCTGACAGATGTTCGTGAACTCCGCGCTGATTTCCGGATGGTAATTAGTCTTCAAATTGCGACGATTGGCATGATTGTCACCGTGGGACTTGGCACTGCGGCATTGGTTGTGAAGGTGTTTGGCGGGAGCTAGCGGCTGCGTGGCAAATGGAACGAATAGTTCGCGCCCGCCAGCTCAAGCACGAGTTCAAGCTGTTCCCCCATGCGCTCGCGTGGTGGACCGGCCACGAAATCCAGGACTTTGGTGCCGCGGGCTACAGGCCCGTCCTGCAAGCAATGTTCCCAAATCTTGATCGGCTTATTCTGGCTGCTTCTGACGCTCTTCACTAATCGAAGGCTGATGCTGACATGATGCATCAGCTCAAGTGGCGGCGACCGCTGCCCGATCGCCGGGCTGAAATGGATGGACCCACGCAGCGGCGAAAGGCCGGTAATTTCGAGAACGGGCCGTCCAGCAAACCATCGATTCCGAAACTGCAGCCAGGTGAGCAGAATGAGACCCAGGCCAGCGATTGGGAACAGAAACGCTATCGCCGCCAGCGAAAGGCCGTTTGCGCGAATGTGTTCCAGCGCGATTGTGGCGAAAGGCCAGCTAAAGGAGTTCCAGGCCAGCGCAAAGACAAAAAGCAGCGCTGTGCCGTCTGTCCCTTCGAGCAGGATTGGCCGCCCTTCCCGGAGCCGGTCAGCCATCGTCTTGTTGCGCCCGGGACGCCACAGATTAAATATGTAGCCCCAGGCTGCCAGCCCGAAGCCGTTGAACAGCAGCGCAAATGGCAGGCTCCAGACAGTTGTTTCCCAATCCAGCGTACGGTTGAAAACGGCGCGCTCGGGGTGGCTGGGATCTACCCAGATGTCGACCAGGGATTGTCGCTGCTGAGAATTCTTTAACTCATCGTACAACTTGTCCTGGAAGCCGCCGTGAAGTTCCGGAGTGTCATAGAAGCTGGCCTGTCCGCCAACGAATTGGCGGCCTTCGAAAGTGTAGCGAAAGGAGGCCTTGGCCCGATACGTCGCGATTCTTTTCCTGCTGAGATGCTCGACCCGTTCCAATGATTCGACCCGGGCCGGTACTGCCACGGAAGTGCGGGAACGCCACCAATTCTCTCCGTGTTCATAGAGCGGCTTCACGCCGGCAACAAAGCCGAGGAGCGGAAAAAGGATCGCGAAAGCCAACGCGACGAGAGTCAGAGGCAGCCTGTCCATTTCCAAAGTATAGCTGGAGCCACACTTTCGTAGTTGTCCAATAGAAATATTTCTGCGTAACTGCCGGTAATGTTATAGGATGTCTGATGACATGGATTATTTGAACAAGGTTGTCCTACATGTCAATTCCCTCAACAATTTTTCGGAGATATCTAGGCTATGAAGAAAAGCTTCATTTGCGGCGCCCTGATGTTGATCTATTCCGCCGGCTCATTCGCGGCCGATTGGCCCAGTGGCTATTCCAAATGCGCTGACCAGGGCGGTACCTGCAAGGTCGGCACCAGCAGTCGACAGGTTTCCTATGGCATCAAGGACAAATGGGTCGTCAAGACGCTCGCTGGCGACATCCTGTGCGCTACCAGCACGTTTGGCAGCGATCCTTCTCCAGGCGTGACCAAGAAGTGCGCCGTGGGTCCCCTGTCCAGCACCACGCCAACGCCGACCCCGACGCCAACCCCGGACCCTACCCCTGCACCAGCGCCGGCAGCTAACGCCACCAAGGAAGCCGCACCTTCCACTGGTTGGGCAGGTCAAGGTGGCGGCACCACCGGCGGCGCAGCAGCACCGGCATCGGCCATCTACCTGGTCAACACTGGGTCGCAACTGGTCGCTGCCCTGAAAGCGCAGGGCAACAATCCGAAGATCATCAAACTGCAGGGCACCATTAACATGGCCGCGGCCGACAATGGTGGTCCATTCACCAGCGCCACCGACGAGGGACTGCGCCTGCAGATCAAACCAGGCAGCAACACCACCCTGATCGGTGTCGGCAACGACGCCCGCCTGGTGAACGGCAACATCGTGCTGAACGGCGTGCAGAACGTCATCGTGCGCAATCTCACGATCCAGAACCCATGCTCGCTCTACCCGGTCTGGGATCCGAACGATGGCAGCAGCGGCAACTGGAACTCGGAATACGATGGCATCACCATCTCGAACTCCCGCAATGTCTGGGTCGACCACAACGTCTTCACTGACGGCTCGATCACTGACGACAAGCTGCCAGTCGAAAATGGCAAGGTCAAGCAATGCCACGACGGCGCGCTGGATGTGAAGAACGGCTCAGACTACGTGACCGTGTCGAACAACCGCTTCGAACTGCACCAGAAGAACAACCTGATCGGTTCTTCTGACAGCAAGACCACTGACGACGGCCACCTGACCGTAACCTTCCACAACAACCACTTCCTGAATGTGGCGGAACGCGGCCCGCGCGTACGGTTCGGCAAGGTGCACCTGTATAACAACTACTTCGAGGGCTCGCGTTCGCACGCTGTCTACCCGAACCATTACAGCATTGGCGTCGCCTACAAGGCCAAGATCATCTCGCAAAACAACGCATTTGATATCGCTGGCGCCTCGAGCTGCCCGCAGGTCGTGACCAACCCTGGCTCGTCCAGCAAGACCGGCGCGATCACGGATGCCGGTTCGCTGTTGAACGGCGCAGCGCTCAACCTGTCGACCAAGTGCAGCTTCAGCAACCAGGTCGGCTGGAGTGTGCCGTATTCGGTTTCACCATTGGCCGCGTCGGCTGTTAAGGCATCGGTCTTGAGTAACGCAGGCACCGGCAAGATCACGGTGAACTGATCTTCACACCCGTCAAGTGCACAGCCCAGTGCGCTTGACGATCTTCCTCATGAGCGTAAACTCGGTGCATGCATACCAAAGCGAGGCGGCTGATGAATGGCGACCCCACGCGTAAGCCGAATGGTGACGTTGAAAACCGAGTGGTGCGGCTCGAAGTTTTCACTGAAAACCAGTCAGAATTGTTAAGCCAGTTCAGGGACGATACACGAGAGAACTTTCGCGACTTTCGGGCGGAGGCCAGGGAGAATTTCCGCGACGTTCGGGCGGAGATTCGCGGTGTCCGCGTCGAAATTCGCATCCTCACAGGCATGCTATTTACCGTCGTGCTGGGGGTGGTCGCAATCCTGGCTAAGGTCTATGGCGCATAACTTCGTTTGAAGGCTAACCAGGACCAGGTGACGCCCGCTTGGCAATTAAGTGGCTGTATTGACGGCGTGCGGGCAATCAGCGTCATCTCAAGGCCGAACGACTTTGCCAATTCGATAGTGTCATCGGCAGAGATCTCGAAAACTCGCCGATTAGCAGGAGCCAGGCCGTGCCTGATCGACATGACGAGGACCGCGGCAGATTTGAGTAAGGGCACAATGTTGGACATTGCCAGCCTTCTTTCATCTGGCGCAAGGTGGCCCCAAACCGCGCTAATCAACACAGCATCGAATTCCTTTTCGCGTTGCGCGATCTTTACCAATCCTGGAAGGCTGTCATCAATCCATTCGATCCGGCGCGAGGGATGAAGCTTGATGCCAGCATCCCGGAATGCGGTGACAGGCTCTATGGCCACGACATCGTGGCCAAGCTCGGCAAGCCAGGAAGAATCCACACCCGTTCCGGCACCGATATCCAGGATTGTGCTTGGTGCCGCAGGAATTAGATGAGAGACAGCCCGATATTTATCGACGAAGGAAACGCTTTCATAGCGCGGGATCAGCCACGCGGCATCTTCAGCATAGCCTTCGGTTCCTGGAATCGTGATAGCGCGCATTGGGTTCACGTCTATTCAAACATGGGTTAGCTTTAGGAGAGCAGTGCCACCACCGCGGTTGGATGAAAGTGCCAGCCGACCAAACCGCATAGGCCCATGTAGACTCCGAAGGCCGTCGGGACCTTTGGTTCCCTATCAGGTTAGCGACGGGTGTCGTTATCGCGACAGCTCAACGTTGCGTATCGCCCTTTGCGCAGCGCCGTCTTGTTTCGCACGCCGCGCAACCCTTCCTTGACGCTTACGTTGTCATCGAATGAGCACATGTTAGCTTCGGCAAATTTTTCCAGGTTGTGTGGGCTCCCATTGAGCCTGACCGTGACGCCAGCTCCCGGATTGACACAGCAACCAATAAACTTCGACATGTACTCCTCTTCGATGACGACGAGGTCATGTCCCATGAAAGAAGCCGGTTTCTTCACCTGATAGTAATCTGTATAGTCCCAGCGATCGTTTGGCCGCTTGTTCACGACTCCTTCACGCATATACGCTTGAATGGCTTTGCCAGAGTCTCGGGTACGTTCGGTTGTGCCGGGTTTAAGGCGAAGCGCGTTCGCCAGGCCCTCTTCCAGTTCACGGTCGCTAGCAGCAGATGCAAGTGCTGCATGGGCCGCTAGAAAAAATAACAGCAAGATCCGTTTGTACATAGCGCCATCTCTCCTTTAGAACTTCGCAGCGATGCTCATGCCGATGCTGCGCGGCGCCAAGCGGTAACCCTGAACGATCGAGGCGACTTGCGGGTGCTGGATTGCCTTGTCTTCGTCAAAGGCGTTCTTCACGAATGCGGTCAATTGATAGCGGTCAATCGAAATGCCGGCGCTGAAGTTAGCCGTGTGGTAAGAAGGACGCTCGTAGTCGGTCTGCTCGGGGTTGAGCGAGCCTTTGCTAGGACCGACCCACTGCACTCCGCCCATCACAAATGCGCTACGGCCGCCGGCGGTCGAGAAGTTGTACTGCGCGGTGAGGGTGCCGTTGTACTTCGGCACGCCCTGCACTTGCGCGCCTTTGACTGCGCCGACTACGCCGTTGGCGATGCCGTCGTCGTTCGACAGTTCAGCCTTTACGTAGCCGCCGGCTGCACTCAGGGTCAGCCCGGCCATCGGCTTGGCCTTGACGTCGAATTCGAAGCCCTTGCTGGTGGCGTTGCCGGCATTGGCATTGTACGAGTAGGCGCAGGTCGGCAAGTACACGCCTTGCTGGATGTTCTTCCACTTCACGTAGAACACGTCGGCGTTGACGGCGACGCGGCCTTGCATGAAGCGCGATTTGCTGCCGACCTCATAGCTCCACAGGCTGTCCGAGGCATAGGTTGGCGGGCCTGCAGTCAGGCCGTTTTCTTCCAGGTCCGGACCGCAGGTGGTTGGCGGCACGAATACATTGGAGCCGCCGAGGCGGAAGCCTTTGGCGACAGAGCCGTAGATGGTGTGGTCAGGCGAAGCTTCCCAGGTCACCGCGTATTTCGGAGTGAAGGCATGCGACGACAGATTGGTGGTGCTGTTGTTGCCTGCTCCGGCCAGGTAGAGGCTGTTGCGCTGGGCAAGCGCGGACTTGCCCTTCAGGTAGCGCGCGCCAATGGTGGCATGCAGCGCCGGCGAGAAGTAGTAATTTACTTCGCCGAAGATTGAGTGCTGTTTTTCGCGGTAGTGGAATTCGCCGGCAAATGAGTTATCGTTCGGGAAGGCGCCGGGATATGAGTCCGGCAGCAAGTCCGGATCGGCGCTGGAGAAGCCGAACCTGGTGAAGGTGTCGTTGACGCCGAAGATCGGGTCGTTCTCATTCAGGTTGGTATGCTGGTTGGAGAAGTAATAGCCAGCCAGCCAGGTTACCGGCGAGCCGCCTGCCGCATAAGGCTTGGACGCCAGGCGGAACTCCTGCGAGATCTGGCGCACTGCGTTATTCAGGTACACAGCCGACGGCAGGCCTGCAATCGCTTCGATCAGTTCGGGCGGGGCCTTGCCGCCATCGTCGGTCGAGGTCAGGAAGGTCGACAGCGAGTAACTGTTGTAGGCCGAACCGTTCTGGGTGCGGTCGAATTTGCGTTGGAAGTAGCTGGTGCTCGAGGTCAGGTCGGCTCCGCCCAAGTCCCAGTTGACGGCCAGGTTAGGCGTCAGCAGCTTGTCGATGGATGGCTCGCGTACCTGCTTTTGCGCCTGGTAGGGCGGGCGATCCAGGTTGAAGGCCGCGATATCCTTGGCGTCCACGCGCTGGTAGTAAATAGAAGGCGTGATGGTCAGGTCGCGCGTCGGCGCCCATTTCAGCGCAACGCGCAGCTCCTGGTCGTTGATCTTGTTGATATCGCTGGCCAGTACTTTGCCATCGCCGTCGACCTGGTCGATGAAACCACCGGAGCGCTGGGCTTGTGCGCCGATGCGCAGCGCCAGTTCGTTGTCGATGAGCGGGAAGTTGCCGACCACATTGGTGGAATAGCCCGGGCTGCCGCCTTTGGTGGACGAGGCTTCGGCGTAGGCCGTGACTTCGCGCTCCTTCAGGTCCGGTTCGTTCGGCACGAACTTGATGGTGCCGCCCATCGAACTGGCGCCGTACAGCGTGGCTTGCGGACCGCGCAGCACTTCGACGCGGTCAATGTCGAAGAACTTCGGCTCCACCGTCCCCATGGTGTACAGGTTGCCGACGGTGAGCGACACGTCGCCGAGGTAGATGCCGACGGTGGCCTGGCCGGCTGCGGAACTGATGCCGCGAATTTCGATATTGGAAGTTCCCGGACCGGCGCCGCCATTGCCGGTGGCGGCGGTGAAGGAAATATTCGGCACGGCCCGCGTCAGGTCGGTGAAATCGTCCACCTGCTGCGACAGCAGGGACGAGCCGCTGATGGCGGAAATACTCATCGCCACCTTGTTCGGGTCTTCCTTGCGCTTTTGCGCAGTCACGGTGACCACTTCGATCTTGTCGCTATCCGCCAAGGCCTGGGCCGAGATAGCCGCCAGGGAGCACGCAACGACCGTCCGACGAATTTTCATGCCTTTTTTCCTATGAATGAGCCAAAGTTATTAAAATAGCAGGAATTTGCTGCCTTGCAGCACTGAACACCAATCAACAAGCGTTTCAATTTGTAAATTGCTGACTTTGCGGTTATTAGTGTTGTAAAATTTGCCTCTTTAGCTGTGCCACCTGGGCCGCTACGGCGCGCCAAGCAGAGATAAGCGTTTCTGAATTACAATGTGGCCTCAAGAACAAAGAGCGACATCCGTGTCAAATTTAGTCGAAATCCGGGACTTACACTTCAGCTATGGAAAACGGGCCATCCTGTCCGGCCTCCATATGGACTTTCCTCGCGGGAAGGTGGTAGCTGTCATGGGTGGCTCCGGCAGCGGCAAAACCACTGTCCTGCGCTTGGTCGGCGGCCAGATCCGCCCGCAAAAAGGTACCGTCAGCGTGGAGGGTCAGGTCGTTCACCAGCTGAAGACCAAGGAACTCTACGTGCTGCGCCGCAAAATGGGCATGCTGTTCCAGCATGGCGCGCTGTTCACCGACCTGACCGTGTATGAAAACGTGGCTTTCCCGCTGCGCGAACATACCGACCTGCCGGAAGAACTGATCCGCGACCTGGTGCTGATGAAGCTGCATTCGGTCGGCCTGCGCAACGCTGCCAAGCTGAAGCCCGGCGAAATTTCCGGCGGCATGGCGCGCCGTGTGGCGCTGGCGCGCTCGATCGCGCTCGACCCTCAATTGATCATGTACGACGAGCCGTTCGCCGGCCTCGACCCGATCTCGATGGGCGTGACCGCCAACCTGATCCGCAACTTGAACGATGCGCTCGGTTCGACCACGATCCTGGTCTCGCACGACGTCAAAGAGTCGTTCCAGATTGCCGACTATGTGTATTTCCTGTCGCAGGGCAAGATCGTTGCCCACGGCACTCCGGCAGACATGATGGTTTCGACTGATCCTTACGTGAAGCAATTCGTGCACGCGGAAGCGGATGGCCCGGTGCCATTCCACTATCCGGGCAAATCGCTGGCCGAAGACCTGGGCCTGGGAGCACGCAAATGATGCGCCGTTTCCTGCTGAGCGTGGGTGGTGGCGCACGCGACTATGTGGAAAGCATCGGCCTTTCCGCACGTACCTTCTTCACGATGCTGGGGCTGTCGCCTGGCCTGCTGCGCCGTCCGCGCCTGCTGGTCGAGCAGCTTCATGTGATCGGTAACTATTCGCTGCTGATCATTATCCTGTCCGGCCTGTTCGTCGGCATGGTGCTGGGCCTGCAGGGCTATTACACCCTCAACAAATACGGCGCTTCCGAATCGCTGGGCTTGCTGGTCGCGCTGGGCCTGACCCGCGAACTGGGACCGGTCATCACGGCCCTGCTGTTCGCCGGCCGCGCCGGTACGTCGCTGACCGCGGAGATCGGCCTGATGAAGGCGGGCGAACAGCTGTCCGCCATGGAGATGATGGCTGTGAACCCGATCCAGCGCGTGCTGGCGCCGCGTTTCTGGGCTGGCGTGATCTCGGTTCCGCTGCTGACCGGCATGTTCAGCGCGGTCGGTATCCTGGGCGGCTACCTGATCGGCGTTGGGCTGATCGGTGTCGACGAAGGGGCGTTCTGGTCGCAGATGCAGGGTGGCGTGGACGTGTGGAAAGACGTATTCAATGGATTCGTGAAAAGTGTGGTGTTCGGTGTAGCCATCACCTATATCGCGCTGTACCAGGGCTATGAAGCCCAGCCTACCCCGGAAGACGTTTCCGGTGCGACGACGCGCACCGTGGTCATCTCTTCGCTGATGATCTGGTGGCTCGACTTCATGCTGACGGCGCTGATGTTTAGCAAATAGCAAGTAACAACCGGGGTCAGCTCCTGACATGCGACACGCGCAGCGTGTTGTATGTTTGGCCCTGACACCGCTGATTATAGGATTCGATATGCAACGTAAATCTCTCGACGTTTGGGTTGGTCTGTTCATTGTGATGGGCGCTGCCGCCCTCATGTTCCTGGCACTCAAGGCCGGCAACCTCGGCTCGATGACCATGGGCAAGACCTACCAGGTGACCGCTCGTTTCGACAACATCGGCTCGCTGCGCCCGCAGGCTGCCGTCAAGGCGTCCGGCGTGGTGGTTGGCCGTGTCGCGTCGATCGGTTTTGACGACAAGGTGTATAAAGCCGTGGTGACGCTGGATATGGAAGAGGGCTTCAAGTTCCCTAAAGACAGCTCGGCCAAGATCCTGACGGCCGGCCTGCTGGGCGAGCAGTATATCGGCATCGAAGCCGGCGGCGACGAGAAGAACCTGGTGGCTGGCGACCGTATCGCCCGCACCCAGTCCGCAACCGTGCTGGAAGACCTGATCAACCAGTTCATCTATAGCAAGGCAGCCGAAGGAAAGGACTCCCAATGAGCAAATTCCGTACACTTGCCCTGAGCCTGGCCGTCGTTGGCACGCTGAGCGGCTGCGCCGGTCCAAACCCGCGCGATCCGTTCGAAGGCTATAACCGTGCCGTGTTCAACTTCAACGACAAGGTGGACGAGTACGCGCTGAAGCCGACCGCCACCGTCTACAAGAACGTCACCCCCGGCTTTTTCCAGACCGGCGTGAGCAACTTCTTCGGCAACCTGGCTGACGTCTGGACCGCCGCCAACAACCTGCTGCAAGGCAAGGTTGGCGATGGCATGTCGGACTTGATGCGCGTGGCCTTCAACTCGACCTTCGGCCTGCTGGGCGTGCTCGATATTGCTTCCGAAGCAGGTTTGCAAAAACATAAAGAAGATTTCGGCCAGACCCTGGGCTCCTGGGGCGTGCCGTCCGGCCCCTACCTGATGCTGCCGCTGCTGGGCCCATCCACCGTGCGCGATACTGCCGCCCTGCCGGTGGATATCAGCGCCGATCCATGGCAATACAAAGATCCTGTCAACGTGCGCAACATCGGCACCGTTACCCGTGTTGTGGATCAGCGTGCAGCTCTGCTGGACGCCTCCACACTGCTGGAAGATGCCGCCCTCGACCGTTACGAGTTCATCCGTGACGGTTGGATGCAGCGCCGTAACAGCCAGGTTTACGATGGCGAAGACGGTCCGAAGGACAAGCAGAAGCAGCCTGAAGTGGAGGACGAGGCGCCAAAGCAGCCTCAGGCTATAATGCCGGAACCGGCTGAAACCAAACCCAGCCTGTGATCCGGAACACAACCCTACATAGGTAAAGAACAATGAAATTGATCAAACAACTGATCGCGGTCGCAACTGTAGCTTTCGCTACCAGCGCATTTGCCGCTCCTGCTCCTGCCAATGAAGCGCCGGACGCGCTGGTCAAGCGCATCAGCTCCGAAGTGCTGGAAACCGCCAAGTCCGACAAGGACATCCAGGCCGGCAACCAGAAGAAAGTCATGGACCTGGTGGAAACCAAGATCTTGCCTTACGTCGACTTCCAGCGCATGACCTCGCTCGCGGCCGGCCGCTACTGGCGTGAAGCTACCCCTGAACAGCAAAAGCAACTGGCTGCCGAATTCCGTACCCTGCTGATCTTCACCTACTCGGGCGCGCTGTCCCAGGTGAAAGACCAGACCGTCGATTTCAAGCCTATGCGTTCGTCCCCAGGCGACACTGAAGTGGAAGTGCGTTCCCAGGTGAACCAGGCGCGTGGCGAGCCGATCCAGCTGAACTACCGCGTTGCCAAGACCGACGCCGGCTGGAAGATTTATGACATCAACGTGCTGGGCGCCTGGCTGGTGGAAGCCTACAAAGGCACTTTCGCTTCGGAAATCTCGAAGGGCGGCATCGACGGCCTGATCAAGACCCTGTCCGAAAAGAACAAGAAGCTGGCTTCCAAGCCGCTGAAGACCGCAGGTAAATAATGCCTGATACCACTGTTTCCAATCAGCTGTCGCTGAAGTCGCTGACCGTGGCCAACGCCACGGAGGCGCTGGCACATGGTTTGGCTGCGCTGCGCGCCGGCCAGACCGTGTTCGACCTGAGCCAGGTGGAAGCCGTGGACTCCGCTGCCGTGTCAGTCATGCTGGCATGGCAGCGCGCTGCCGCCCAAAGCGGCATCAAGCTGGAACTGCGCAACCTGCCAGAACAGCTCCAGAGCTTGACCAAGCTCTACGGCGTGTGCACGCTCGTGTCGCCCGCCGACCTGCATCATCATTGACCCCCGCCTCACCCCCTGCGTAGTAACAGCGGTATCAGGGGCCAACAGGCTTCGCCTGTCAGCACCTGACACCGGAAATCCTGGTAACTAAATACGGGTTCAACGAGCCCGAACCAAAATTCCAATATAATTGACCGTCTACCGCGCCTGATGAGCGCGCGCCTTTACAACGGTCATCGTTGTCCCAGTTATCTATACAAGTAAGCATGACAGCAATCGAAATCAGCAACGTCCAGAAGCGCTACAAGGCGCTGCAGGCGCTTGGCGGCGTGTCCCTGAAAATCGAGGAAGGCGAGTTCTTTGGCTTGCTTGGGCCGAACGGGGCCGGCAAGACGACCCTGATCTCCATCATCGCCGGCCTGATCCGCGCCGATGCCGGCAGCGTCAAGATCCACGGCCATGACGTGGTGTCCGATTTCCGCGCAGCGCGGCGCAAACTGGGCGTGGTGCCGCAGGAACTGGTATTCGATCCCTTCTTCACGGTGCGCGAAACGCTGCGCCTGCAGTCCGGCTACTTCGGCCTGGGCAACAACGACAAGTGGATCGACGAGGTGATGGAGGAGCTGGGCCTGGCCAACAAGGCCGACACCAATATGCGCGCGCTGTCCGGCGGCATGAAGCGCCGCGTGCTGGTGGCCCAGGCCCTGGTGCACAAGCCGCCCGTCATCGTGCTGGACGAACCGACCGCCGGCGTCGACGTGGAATTGCGCCAGACCCTGTGGCAGTTCATCACGCGCCTGAATCGCGAAGGCCACACGATCGTGCTGACCACGCACTACCTGGAAGAAGCGCAAGCCATGTGCAAGCGCGTCGCCATGCTCAAGCTGGGCAAGGTGGTGGCGCTGGACACCATGTCGCAATTGATTCGCCGCATCTCCGGTTCGCAGCTGGTGCTGCACCTGCCGCACAACTCCCTGCCGGAAGACCTGCAGCCGCTGCTGAACCATCCGCCGGAAGACAACAAATACAGCCTGCGCATCAACGATTACGCGGAGGTCGAAGGCATCCTGGCCCGCTTGCGCCAGGGCGGCATCAGCATCGACGAGATGCAGCTGCAGCAGGCCGACCTGGAAGACATCTTCCTGCAAATCATGGACGAGAACATCGTATGATCACCACCGGTTTCCGCACCCTGGTCTACAAAGAGACGCTGCGCTTTTACAAGGTAGCGACGCAGACGATCGCCGCGCCGATCCTGACCGCCATGCTGTACCTGCTGATCTTCGGGCACGTGCTGTCGGGCCGCGTCGAGGTGTATCCGGGCGTGACCTATACCGCCTTCCTGATCCCGGGCCTGGTGATGATGAGCGTCCTGCAGAATTCATTCGCCAACTCCTCGTCCTCGCTGATCCAGTCCAAGATCACCGGCAACCTGGTGTTCGTGCTGCTCACGCCTTTGTCGCACTGGGAGATCTTTTCCGCCTACGTGCTGGCCTCGATGGTGCGCGGCATTACCGTGGGCTTTGGCGTGTTCGCGATTACCGCCTGGTTCGCGCACCTGAGCTTCACCGCGCCGCTGTGGATCCTGGTGTTTGCCCTGCTCGGTGCTGCCATCCTCGGCACCATGGGCCTGATCGCCGGCATCTGGGCCGAGAAGTTCGACCAGCTTGCTGCTTTCCAGAATTTCCTGATCGTGCCGCTGACCTTCCTGGCCGGCGTGTTCTATTCGATCCATTCGCTGCCGCCATTCTGGCTGGCCGTCTCGCACGCGAACCCGTTCTTCTACATGATCGACGGCTTCCGCTACGGCTTCTTCGGGCAGTCCGACGTGAACCCATGGATCAGCGTCGCCATCGTCTCCGCCTTCCTGGTGGTGCTGGCGCTGCTCGCTATCAAACTCCTGCGCAGCGGCTACCGCTTGCGCCACTGATTTATTGAGGAATTCAAAGTGACCACAACTCCAGAAGCAATCCACAGCTACATCGCTGCCGGCCTCGAATGCACCCACCTGCAAGTGGAAGGCGATGGCCAGCACTTCCAGGCCGTGATCGTGTCGCCTGCCTTCGCCGGCAAGCGCCTGATCCAGCGCCACCAGCTGGTGTATGCCGCGCTGGGCGACCGCATGCGCGAAGAGATCCACGCACTGTCGATGAAAACCCTGACCCCAGAAGAATTCCAAGGATAAGAACAATATGGACAAACTGCTCATCACCGGCGGCAAGCGCCTGGTCGGCGACATCAAGATTTCCGGCGCCAAGAACGCTGCCCTGCCTATCCTGTGCGCGGGCCTGCTGACCGCGGGCGACCTGGAACTGACCAATGTGCCGCTGCTGCACGACGTGGCGACCATGCTCAAGCTGCTGCGCCAGACCGGCCTGTCGGTTGAGCAGGACGGCGAGAAGGTCACGCTGAACGGTTCGAAGATCGACAAGTACGAAGCGCCGTATGAGCTGGTGAAGACCATGCGCGCATCGATCCTGGTCCTGGGGCCGCTGCTGGCCCGCTTCGGCGAAGCCAAGGTGTCGCTGCCGGGCGGCTGCGCGATCGGTTCGCGCCCTGTCGACCAGCACATCAAGGGCTTGCAGGCAATGGGCGCCGAGATCACGATCGACGGCGGCTATATCTACGCCAAGTGCAAGAAGCTGAAAGGCGCGCGCATCGTGACCGATATGATCACCGTGACCGGTACCGAGAACCTGCTGATGGCGGCCACCCTGGCCGAAGGCGAGACCGTGCTGGAGAACGCCGCGCGCGAGCCTGAGGTGACCGATCTGGCCCACCTGCTGGTGGCCATGGGAGCCAAGATCGATGGCATCGGCACCGACCGCCTGGTGATCCAGGGCGTGCAGGAACTGCACGGCGCCAAGCATGACGTGATCTCCGACCGTATCGAAGCGGCGACCTTCCTGTGCGCGGTGGCGGCTGCGGGGGGCGACATCACTATCCGCAATACGCGCACCGACATCTTCGACGTGGCGCTGGACAAGCTGCGCGAGATGGGCGTCGAGCTGACCGTGGGCGACAACTGGATCCGCGCGAAAATGGACCAGCGTCCAAAGCCGGTTTCCTTCCGCACCACCGAATACCCGGGCTTCCCGACCGACATGCAGGCGCAGTTCATGGCGGTGAACCTGATCGCCAGCGGCAGCAGCAAGGTGACCGAAACGATTTTCGAGAACCGCTTCATGCACGTGCAGGAAATGAACCGCCTGGGCTCGAAGATCTCCGTCGACGGCAACACCGCCTACATCGACGGCGTCGAGCAGCTGATCGGCGCGCCGGTGATGGCGACCGACCTGCGCGCTTCGGCGTCGCTGGTGATTGCCGGCCTGGCCGCCAAAGGCGAAACCCTCGTGGACCGCATCTACCACCTGGACCGCGGCTATGACCGCATGGAAGTGAAGCTGTCCGCCGTAGGCGCCAATATCACCCGCATCAAATAATCATCATGGACCTTATTCTCGCCCTGTCGAAAGGCCGGATCTTTGAAGACACGATGCCGCTGCTGGAAGCTGCAGGCATCAAGGTCCTCGAAAATCCGGAAACCTCCCGCAAGCTGATCCTGCCTACTTCGGACCCTGGCATTCGCGTACTGATCGTGCGCGCATCCGATGTGCCGACCTATGTGCAGCATGGCGCGGCGGACTTCGGCGTGGCGGGCAAGGACGTTTTGCTGGAACATGGCGGCGAAGGCCTGTACCAGCCGGTGGACCTGCACATCGCGAAGTGCCGCATGTCGGTGGCGACGCGTGCCGGTTTCGATTACGAGACCGCGGTGCGCCAGGGCGCCCGCCTGCGCGTGGCGACCAAGTTCACCTCGATCGCGCGCGAACACTTCGGCAAGAAGGGCGTGCACGTCGACCTGATCAAGCTGTATGGCTCGATGGAGCTGGCCCCGCTGGTTGGCCTGTCCGACGCGATCGTCGACGTGGTTTCCACCGGCAGCACGCTGCGCGCCAACAACCTGGTGGAAGTGGAGGAGATCATGGACATCTCTTCGCGCCTCGTTGTGAACCAGGCTGCGCTGAAGATGAAGCGTGCCCGCCTGCAACCGATTATCGAAGCATTTGAACGCGCCTCGCTGGCGAAGGCGTAATGGTCATGATCCGCAAACTCGACTCCACCCAAGACGACTTCCAGGAAACCCTCGACGCGTTGCTGGCTTTTGAAGCTGAAACCGATGACGCTATCGAAGGCGCGGTAGCAAAGATCATCGCCGACGTGCGCGCGCGCGGCGATGAAGCGGTGCTGGAATACACCAACCGCTTCGACCGCACCAACGCGGCGTCGATGGCCGACTTCGACATCACCCAGCCGGAGTTGGATGCCGCGTTGGCCGCACTGCCTGGCGCGCAGCGCGCTGCCCTGCAAACCGCCGCCGACCGCATCCGCGTCTTCCACGAGCGCCAGAAGCAGGAGCTACAAGGCTTCACCTACACCGAAGCCGACGGCACCATCCTCGGCCAGCGCATCACGCCGCTGGACCGCGTGGGCATCTACGTCCCGGGCGGCAAGGCTGCCTATCCATCGTCTGTGCTGATGAACGCCGTGCCCGCGAAAGTGGCCGGCGTCGAAGAAATCATCATGGTCGTGCCGACCCCGGACGGCGTGAAGAACCAGATGGTGCTGGCTGCCGCCGCCATCGCCGGCGTGACCCGCGTGATCGGCATCGGCGGTGCACAAGCCGTGGCTGCGCTGGCGCACGGTACGGAAACCATCCAGCCTGTCGACAAGATCGTCGGCCCGGGCAATGCCTACGTGGCATCAGCCAAGCGCCGCGTGTTCGGCACTGTCGGCATCGACATGATCGCCGGCCCGTCCGAGATCCTGGTGATCTGCGACGGCACTACCGATCCTGACTGGGTCGCGATGGACCTGTTCTCGCAGGCCGAACACGATGAACTGGCGCAAGCGATCCTGCTGTGCCCTGACGCGGAGTACATCGCGAAGGTCGAGGCAAGCATCGCCAAGCTGCTGCCTGCCATGCCGCGCAAGGCCGTCATCGAAACATCGCTGCGCGATCGCGGCGCGCTGGTGAA
Organism: Pseudoduganella sp. R-34; assembly: GCF_049904655.1. Lineage (NCBI taxonomy): Bacteria > Pseudomonadati > Pseudomonadota > Betaproteobacteria > Burkholderiales > Oxalobacteraceae > Pseudoduganella > Pseudoduganella sp. R-34. Next base: position 169,929 of record NZ_CP184572.1, on the reverse strand, counting down.
AGTGCGCGACATGGCGGAAGCCTGCGCCATCGCCAACAGCATTGCCGCCGAACACCTGGAGATCTCGGCCGAGAACCCGCAGCAGTGGGCCGACCAGATCCGCCACGCAGGCGCCATGTTCCTGGGCCGCTTCTCCTCCGAATCGCTGGGCGACTATTGCTGCGGCCCGAACCACGTGCTGCCGACCTCGCGCACTGCGCGCTTCTCGTCGCCGCTCGGCGTCTACGACTTCCAGAAGCGTTCGTCGGTGATACACGTCAGTGAAGCGGGCGCGCAAACGCTGGGCAAGATCGCAGCGGAACTGGCTTACGGCGAAGGCTTGCAGGCCCACGCCCGCAGCGCGGAGCTGCGCCTGAAATGACCGACTGGAAGAACCAGGTCTACTGTGAGGACGCGCTGGCCGGATTGGCCCGCGTGCCGGATGGTTCCGTTGACCTGATCCTGACCGATCCACCCTACAACCTGGGCAAGGATTACGGCAACACTTCCGACCAGCAGTCGATGGAAGATTACCTGGCCTGGACGGAAGCGTGGATCGACGCCGCCCTGCCCAAGCTGAAGCCGAACGGTAGCCTGTACATCTTCCTGACCTGGCGCTACTCGCCGGAGATTTTCGTCATGCTGAAAAAGCGCATGACGATGATGAATGAGATTATCTGGGACCGCCGCGTGCCTTCCATGGGCGGCAGTACCCGCAGTTTTTCGTCTGTGCACGACACCATTGGTTTCTTCGTGCGCCGCAAGGATTATTACTTTGACCTCGACGCCGTGCGTATCCCGTACGACGCCGAAACCAAGAAAGCCCGTTCGCGTTCGATCTTCGTCGGTGCGAAATGGCTGGAAGTGGGCTACAACCCCAAGGACCTGTGGAGCGTATCGCGCTTGCACCGGGAGCATGCGGAAAGGGTCGACCACCCGACGCAAAAGCCTTTGGAGATCATTGAACGCATGGTCAAGGCCAGTTGCCCGCCGGATGGCGTGGTGATGGATTTGTTCATGGGCAGCGGGACCACCGCTGTTGCCGCGCGTCGCTGCGGCCGTGATTTCGTTGGCTTTGAATTGAATCCCGAGTATTGCGACATAGCTCGGAAGCGCCTTGAAGCGCTTGCCGAAACCGGTAAACCGATGTCTGACCCGCAGGGTCAGACACCTCCGCCACGCAGAGGGCGCAAGGCAAAGCAATCGCCGGCGCTTAGCGAGGTTTTAGAACAGGAGTAATGCAGAATGTCCCTCGACAGCCTTATCGCCAATACGATCCGCCAGGATGTGCGTTCCGACCACATCTACCATGTGCCGGATGCCAGCGGATTTATCAAGCTGGATGCGATGGAGAATCCTTATGTGCTGCCGAGCCACCTGCATCATGAGCTGGCCAACCGCATCGCCAGCGTCGCGCTGAACCGCTACCCGGTCGCCAGCTACGAAACCATCAAGCAGCGTATTCGCGCCAGGCTGGGCGTGCCAGCGGGCTATGACGTCATGCTGGGCAACGGCTCGGACGAGCTGATCGCCATCATGGCCCAGGCCTGCGCCTTGCAGCCTGCCGAGGGCAGGCGCGCCGTGATGATGGCGCCTGCGCCTTCCTTTGTCATGTTCCAGCGCTCGGCCATGGTGGCCGGCATGGACTTCGTCGGCGTGCCGTTGAAGGCCGACCTGACGCTCGACCTGCCGGCCATGCTGGCGGCGATCGCGCAGCACCAGCCGGCCCTGGTCTTCCTGGCCTATCCGAACAACCCGACCGGCAATCTGTTCGATGCCGGCGATATCGAGCAAGTCATCAAGGCGCTGGGCGACAAGGGCCTGTGCGTGGTCGATGAAGCGTACGAGCCTTTTGCGCAACAGAGCTTCATGGGCCGCCTGCCTGAATTCCCCAACCTGATCGTCATGCGCACGCTGTCGAAACTTGGCCTGGCGGGCATCCGTCTCGGCTACATGTCGTGCGCGCCAGCCCTGCTGGAACAATTCGACAAGATCCGCCCACCCTACAACGTCAACGTCCTGACCCAGGCCGCCGCCGAATTCTGCCTCGACCACCTCGAGGTGCTGAACGAGCAGGCGGCCCTGCTGCGCCAACAGCGCGGCGAGCTGTCGGCGGCACTGGCGAAATTGCCGGGTGTCAACGTTTTCCCCTCGGCGGCAAACTTTATCCTCATTCGTGTACCGAATGCCGACCAGGCGCATGCCAAACTGCTCGAGCGCAAGGTTTTGATCAAAAATGTGGGTAGAATGCATAATGTACTGGCCAACTGCCTGCGCATCACGGTCAGTACGCCCGAGGAAAACGCAATCATGCTGGACGGCCTGAAAGCCGCCCTGGCATCCTGAAGCGAAAACCAAGAGCTTTTCATGAACCGCACCGCAGAAATCACTCGCAACACCAGCGAGACCCAGGTCCGCGTTGCCATCAACCTTGATGGTACCGGCGTCCAGAAGCTGAACACGGGCGTGCCATTCCTCGACCATATGCTGGACCAGATCGCCCGCCACGGGCTGATCGACCTCGATATTGAAGCCACCGGCGACACCCACATCGACAACCATCACACGGTGGAAGACGTGGGCATCACGCTCGGCATGGCAGTTGCCAAGGCCATTGGCGACAAGAAGGGCATCCGCCGCTACGGCCACGCCTATGTGCCGCTGGACGAAGCGCTGTCGCGCGTGGTCATCGACTTTTCCGGCCGCCCGGGCATCGAGTACCACATTCCATTCACCCGCGCGATGATCGGCGCGTTCGATGTCGACCTGACGCTGGAATTCTTCCGCGGCTTCGTCAACCATGCGGGCGTCACGCTGCACATCGACAACCTGCGCGGCACCAATGCACACCACCAGTGCGAAACCGTGTTCAAGGCTTTCGGCCGCGCCCTGCGCATGGCCAGCGAACTTGATCCGCGCGCTGCTGGCGCCATCCCGTCCACCAAAGGAAGCCTGTAACGACAACTACGGCTGACTGATATGAAAAAAATCGTAGTAGTCGATTACGGCATGGGTAACCTGCGTTCCGTAGCGCAGGCATTGCGCGCCGTTGCACCCGAAGCCGAAGTACTGATTTCCGGCGAGCCCGCCGCCATTGATGCCGCCGACCGCATCGTGCTGCCCGGCCAGGGCGCCATGCGCGACTGCATGCGCAGCCTGAATGAATCCGGCGTGAAAGATGCGCTGCTGCGCGCTGCCGCGTCGAAGCCGATGATGGGCGTGTGCGTGGGCGAGCAGATGCTGTTTGACATGAGCGAAGAAGGCGGCAATACCCCGGGCCTGGGCCTGTTGCCCGGCAAGGTGGTGCGCTTCCAGCTCGACGGCATGCTGCAGGAAGACGGTTCGCGCTTCAAGGTGCCGCAGATGGGCTGGAACCAGGTGCGCCAGCGCGCGCCGCACGCGATGTGGGACGGTATTCCCGACAACGCGTGGTTCTATTTCGTGCACAGCTACTTCGCGCAACCCGCCCAGGCGCAGCACAGCGCGGCGGAAACCGTGTACGGCCAGCCGTTCTGCTGCGCCGTCGCCCGCGACAATATTTTTGCCACACAGTTCCACCCTGAAAAGAGTGCCGCCACCGGCCTGCAACTGTACAAAAATTTCATCCACTGGAATCCTTAACCTCAAGAACAACATCATGCTGCTCATTCCTGCTATCGACCTCAAGGATGGTCACTGCGTTCGCCTGAAACAGGGCGATATGGAACTTGCAACCGTCTTTTCCGACGACCCGGGCAAGATGGCCCGCCATTGGCTCGAGCAAGGCGCGCGCCGCCTGCACCTGGTGGACCTGAACGGCGCCTTTGCCGGCAAGCCAAAGAACGAAGGTGCGGTGAAATCGATCATCCAGGCCGTGCAAGACTATGCCGAGGAGTTTGACCTGCCTGAAATCCCGGTGCAACTGGGCGGCGGCATCCGCGACCTCGACACCATCGAGCGCTACCTCGACGACGGTATCAGCTACATCATCATCGGCACGGCCGCCGTGAAGAGCCCGGGCTTCCTGCAGGATGCCTGCGGCGCCTTCCCCGGCCACATCATCGTCGGCCTGGACGCCAAGGACGGCAAGGTGGCGACCGATGGCTGGAGCAAGCTGTCCGGCCACGAAGTAATCGACCTGGCGCAGAAATTCGAAGGCTACGGTGTTGAATCGATCATCTACACCGACATCGGCCGCGACGGCATGATGGGCGGCGTGAACATCGAAGCCACCGTGCGCCTGGCGCAGGCGGTGCGCATCCCGATCATCGCCTCCGGCGGCCTGCACAACCTGGCCGACGTGGAAGCCCTGTGCGCTGTGCAGGACGAAGGCGTCGAAGGCGTGATCTGCGGCCGTTCGATCTATGAAGGCACGCTGGACCTGGCTTCGGCGCAGGAACGTGCCGACGAACTTTCAGAGTAAAGAATATGCTGGCTAAACGCATCATCCCCTGCCTCGACGTGACCGATGGCCGCGTCGTGAAAGGGGTCAACTTCACCGAGCTGCGCGACGCCGGCGATCCGGTGGAAATCGCACGCCGATACGACGAGCAGGGTGCGGACGAACTGACCTTCCTCGACATTACTGCTTCGAGCGACAACCGCGACTTGATCCTGCACATCATCGAAGCCGTGGCCTCGCAAGTCTTCATCCCCCTGACGGTGGGTGGCGGCGTGCGCAAGGTCGAAGATGTGCGCCGCCTGCTGAACGCCGGCGCGGACAAGGTGAGCATGAACACCTCCGCCGTGACCAATCCGCAGCTGGTGTACGAGGCTTCGCAAAAGCACGGCAGCCAGTGTATCGTGGTGGCGATCGACGCCAAGAACGTCGCTCCCGGCAAGTGGGAAGTGTTCACCCACGGCGGCCGCAACGCGACCGGCCTGGATGCCGTGGAATGGGCGCGCAAGATGGCCGAGCTGGGCGCCGGTGAACTGCTGCTGACCAGCATGGATCGCGACGGCACCAAGTCCGGCTTTGACCTGGGCCTGACGCGCGCCGTGAGCGATGCGGTCAGCATCCCGGTGATCGCCTCCGGCGGCGTAGGCGGCCTGCAAGACCTGGCCGACGGCGTCAAGCTGGGCCACGCCGATGCGGTGCTGGCGGCGAGCATCTTCCACTACGGCCAGCACACCGTACAGGAAGCCAAGCAATTCATGGCGGCGCAGGGGATTCCCATGCGCCTTTCTTAAACTTCGGGGAACACACAATGGCTACCGCAATTGCAGCTAATGTCGCCAAAGCCAAATGGCTGAACAAGGTGAAGTGGGACGAACATGGCCTGGTGCCTGTCATCGCACAGGAAGCCGGCAGCAACGATGTGCTGATGTTCGCGTGGATGAACCGGGATGCGCTCTACAAGACTGTGGAGCTGGGCGAGGCCGTCTACTGGAGCCGCTCGCGCAAGAAGCTGTGGCACAAGGGCGAAGAGTCCGGCCACGTGCAGAAAGTGCTGGAAATCCGCCTTGATTGCGACGAAGACGTGGTGCTGCTGAAGATCGAACAGGAAGGCGATATCGCCTGCCACACCGGCCGCCACTCCTGCTTCTTCAACAAGTTCGAGAATGGCGACTGGCAGAACACCGAGCCGGTCTTGAAAGATCCTGAAGAGATTTACGCGGAAGCTAAGAAATGAGCAATGTACTGGACCGCGTGGCGGCCACCATCGAATCGCGCAAGGGCGGCGACCCGTCGTCATCGTACGTCGCCAAGCTGTTTTCCAAAGGCGACGATGCGATCCTGAAAAAGATCGGCGAGGAAGCCACCGAGACCGTGATGGCGGCAAAAGACGCCCGCGTCAGCGGCGATGCTTCGAAAGTGCTGTACGAATGCGCCGACCTGTGGTTCCATTCGCTGGTGCTGCTGGCGCAATTCGATCTGTCGCCGCAGCAGGTACTCGATGAGCTGGCGCGCCGCGAAGGCCTGTCCGGCCTGGAAGAAAAAGCATCCCGTAAGGAATAAAAGTGGAAAATTGCTTGTTCTGCAAGATTGCAGCGAAACAGATCCCGTCGACCGTGGTGCATGAAGACGACGACTTGATGGTGTTTAAGGACATCCACCCGGCCGCGCCGGTACACTTGCTGATCATCCCGAAACAGCACTTGTCGACCCTGTCTGACTGCAAGCCGGAGCACGCGCCCCTGCTGGGCAAGATGCTGGCGCTGGTGCCGCAACTGGCTGAGCAGCATGATATTGCCGTTGCCTACGAGGCAGATGGCACGCCGACACGCGGCTACAAGACCCTGATCAACAGCGGTCCCGATGGCGGCCAGGAGGTGTACCACCTGCATATGCACCTGTACGGCGGCCCGCGTCCATGGCGCGGCATGCGGACTTGAGATTATGACAAGCACATGACAGGGTGCGCTTCGCGTATACTGTCCCAACGAATGATTTTTTTAGGGGTTTTGTAATGGGTTCTTTTAGCATTTGGCACTGGCTGATCGTTCTGGTGATTGTCATGCTGGTCTTCGGCACCAAGAAACTGGGCAATATCGGCTCCGACCTGGGCAAGGCCGTCAAGGGCTTCAAGGATGGCGTCAAGGGCGCGGATGAAGAGAAGCCGGCACAGCCAGCTCCTCCGGCAGCGCAGGTGACCGACAAGGGCACCATCGAAGTCGAAGCCAAGGAAAAGAATAAGCAGTAACCAGCAATGATCGACCTCGGTCTTACCAAAATCGCCGTCATCGGGGTAGTGGCCCTGGTCGTCATCGGTCCTGAAAAGCTGCCCAAGGTGGCGCGCATGGCCGGGACGCTGTACGGCCGCGCCCAGCGTTACCTGAACGACGTCAAATCCGAAGTCTCCCGTGAAATGGAGCTGGACGAGCTGAAGAACCTGCGCAAGCAGGCCGAAGAAGCCGCCAGCACCTTCAAGGACGAGATGGAAAACTCCATCGGCAAGGATATGCGGGAAGTGGAGGCGGCGTTTCGCAATGAAGACCCGGTCACGACGCCTTCGCTGGACCTGTACACCCCGACCAGCGAAGACATGGCGCGCAAGGCCAAGGATTTCCGCCGCAAGCGCGTGGTGCGCAGTTCTGCCGTGCCGTTGTGGTACAAGCAGCAGGCCGGCGTCCGCACCCACGTCATCTCCGGCGCGGCGCGCATGAAGCGCCACCGCCCCGGCAGCCGCAAGAACGCATCGTTTTTCTAAATGAGTCAACAAGAACCCGTCGAAGAGACCTTCATCAGCCATCTGGTTGAGCTGCGCGATCGCCTGGTCAAGGCCAGCATCGGCATCGTGGTGATGACGGCGCTGATCGGCTTCGGTATCGGCCCCTCCAAGATCTATGACTTGATCGCCGCGCCGATGATTGCCGCCATGCCGGTGGGCTCGAAAATGATCGCCACCAGCGTGATCTCGCCCTTCCTGGTGCCGATGAAGGTGACGCTGCTGTTCGGCTTCATCCTGTCGCTGCCGTGGGTGCTGTACCAGATGTGGGCTTTCGTTGCCCCCGGCCTGTACGCGCATGAAAAGAAGCTGGTCGCGCCGCTGGTGATTGCCTCCTCCGCCCTGTTCATGGCGGGTGTGGCGTTCTGTTATTTCCTGGTGTTCGGCAAGGTGTTCGCCTTCATCAACCAGGTGTCGCCGACTTCGATTGCGGTGATGCCGGATATCGAGAACTACCTCGACTTCGTGATGTCAATGTGCCTGGCTTTCGGCTGCGCTTTCGAAGTGCCGGTGGTGGTGGTGGTGCTGGTGCGCATGGGCCTGGTGTCCGTCGCCAAGCTGAGGGAATGGCGCGGCTATGTGATCGTGGCGGCCTTCGTGATCGCAGCGATCGTGACCCCGCCGGATATCGTCAGCCAGTTCTCGCTGGCTATCCCGATGTGGCTGCTGTTTGAAATTGGCGTGATCCTGTCGCCGATGTTCGTCAAGGCGACCACTGCACCGGAAGAAAAAGCGGACTAAGGATCAGAAGAAGATCTTTACCGTATTTGCGCTGACGAGTATCAGGGTAATGATATTCAAGACCCAGAGCGGCCGCATCTTCTTCGTCAGCCGCAACTCAAGTTCAGCAAGCAAAGTACGCATTTCTGCACGTGATATGGCTAGATCTGCATCATTCGCCACCGGTTGACTCAGCGCAAGTTTCAAAGCGTCGGCGTGCGCCTCGGCATGCTCACGCAGCACGCCAGCATCAACCAGTGTTTTAACGAATTGAGCTGTATCAAACTGGATCGGCATGGTCATGGCCACTCCCTCGATTCATGTTAGCAGAATCATCCCGCGGCGTGCGCGGGGCATGGGAGCAGCCTAGACTGATTACTGCATCAGCTCTTTGATCACGCGCACAGGTGCGCTGCCGTAGCTCAGGAAGTCTTCATGGAAGTCTTTCAGCGAGAACTTGCTGCCCAGGGCGGCGCGGCGCTGCTCGCGCAATTCCATGATTTCCGAGTAGCCCGAGAAATAGCTAGTGAGCTGCACCGAGGTGAGCTGCGCGCGGCGCCATTTCTCTTTCGCTTCGGCGGCAGTCTGGAAGGCCTGGCGGGTCAGCAGGTCGATCGCCTCCGGCTCCGTCATGCCCTGCACGTGCACGCTGTAATCGAGGATGGTGTTGGTCACGCTGCGCAGGTTCCACTTCGAGTACATCAGCCACATTTCAGGCTCGTTGTTGCCGTAGCCCGATTCCAGCATCATGCGTTCGCTGTACACCGCCCAGCCTTCCACCATGGCGCCGTTGCCGAAGATCGACTTCACGATCGACGGCGATTTGTTGGCATACACCAGCTGCGCATAGTGGCCAGGGATCGCCTCGTGCATGTTCAGGATCTGCAGGATCCAGTGGTTGTATTCGCGCAGCGTGGATTCGGCCTGTTCCGGCGTGGCGTCGTCCAGAGGCGTCACGTTGTAGTAGGTGCGGTCCTGCGGGCGGTAAGGGCCTGGAGCTTCGATGCTGGCGCCGGCCACGCCGCGCTGGTAGGCCGGCGTCTCGCGCACCACCAGCGGCTTGTTCGGATCGAGCGTCAGCAGGTCGTTCTTGACCACCCAGTCCTGCAGCACAGGAATCTGACGGCGGATCTCGGGGAAGAATTCTTCGCGCGCCACGTGCCTTGACGACAGCGTGTCGATCATCATGCCGATCTTCGCGAAGCGGTCGGACGGCTTGGCCTTGTCCGCCAGGTATTTCGGCCACAGGTCGTCCGAAATGCGGTCCATGTTCGACAGCAGTTGTTCGCGGGCCGCCAGCGCCTTCTGGTATGTCTGTTCGGCATTGCTGCCGGACTGGATGTCGTAGCCGAACTTCGCTTCGTACATCTCCTTGCCGATGCGGAAGGAGCGCGCGCCGCTGACAGCCAGCGACTTGTCCAGCTCACCGAGCCAGGCTGCATAAGCCTCCACGGCTACCTTGGCGGCGGCGATACGCTGCGCGTACAGGTTCTTTTCGTTGGCATTGAGGATCGAGTCCTGTGCCTGCTTGTCCAGGTCGGCCAGCACGGCCAGCACGCCAGGCGCCTGGTCGATGGCCAGCTTCACGTGTTCGCGCGTTGGGTTCTTGATGTTGTTGCGTGCGGCTTCGTAATACGCCGGTACGCTGGCGATGCGGCGCAGCAGGGTGCGCAGGCGCTGCGGCCGTGCGGCATACTCGGTGTTCAGCACGAAGTCGATCGGGCTGGCGATGTTGTAGAGCGCGGGGTTCCATTCCCACTCGCGGAAAGTCGTCAGGTACCAGCGGTCCGAATTCAGCTTGTTCTGCAGCAGGCCAAGGTCGCTGCGCTGTTTCGGTGAGAGCTGTCTGGCGTCGATCTTGCCGAATTTATCCAGCCATTCGTCAATGAAGGCGAGTTGCTGGTCGCGGAAAGCCTGGTCGGGAACGCTTAGCTGCGCAGCAGTGTCGTACTTGCCGACGGAGATCGCAGTCTCCGGATCGATGCGCCACAGCGCGCCCAGGAACTGGTTGGCCTGGCTGTCGAAAGCCTTGTCCTGGCGGCGTTCAGCCGGCAGCGGCTTGCTGGCGACGGCCGGTTTGGCCTTATCCGCCCTGGATTTGCTGGCGGACTTGCCGCCGGATTTGCTGCCCTTGCTTGACCTGGACGACGATTTGCTCGTTTTGCCCTTGCTGCTGCCGGACTTCTTGCTGACGGCGGTTTTCGCCGGTGCATTGGATTTCTTGGCCTTCGTCGCAGCGTCGGCTGGCGACAGGGCCAGGCTCAACATCATCGCGGCGAGGGCGATTTTGGTCTTCATCATAATTCAACCTCTTGCTAGTGCAGCGTGGGAGATTATCACAAGCTGAGTGCCGTCCGCGCCTTGTCGGGGGCCATGCTTGCGGCTTCCGCGGCTGCATCGGGCGGGAGCCATTGTGGAAAAGGGATCTCCTCGTTGACATGCTTGCCGGTGGCGGTATGCACCTGCCGTACCCGCGCCAGCGCGTCGGCAGGCAGTTCGCCCGCCAACGCCGCCAGGGCGGGCCACAGGCGGCGGTGTACCAGCGTCAGTTTTCCCGCCAGCAGGCGGCAGACCAGAACGTCGTCGTGCTCCTGCACTTCGCTGAGCACCGCGAAAATGCGCTTGCCTTCAGGATGGCCCCACCAGCTCCCCTTGATCGGGGCGCCAGCGATGGCTTCGGTCAACGTTGGCACGTTGCCGCGCGCCGAGGCCAGCACGACACCGTGGTGTTCGACAAAGGCCAGGGCTTGTTGCACGTTCATTCGGCGGCCTGCTTCAATGCGCGCAGAAGCAGTGGCTTCAGGCAGTTGCGCTGCGCTTCGTCCTTGCTTTCGCTGATGTTGATGTAAAGCGGCTGCAGGAAGCCGTTCAGGTTGTGCTTGCGGGCCAGCCTGGCCTGCTGCGTGCCGCTGGATGCCGGTGCCGCGGCCAGGCGCGCAAACCAGGCGTCCCAGTCGCTGCATTGCAGCGATTTGGCGCGCGACAGGTAGAAGATGGGAGCCATCAGGCGTTCGCCTTCGCCATAGTGATAGAAATGCTCGCCTGGCGGCGTAACCTGGCTGGCGATGGCTGCCAGCATTTGCTCATGTTCGGCGCGGGTCAAAGCTGGATTGAGCGAGAGCTGCAGCATGACGTCGGCGGCATGGGCAACGCCGTGGCGCCAGCCTTGCTTTTCGTCGAAACCGCGGTAGTCGTTCACGCCGCGCAGGTATTCCGTCGCGGCGCGCACCAGTTGCGCGCGCTGGTCGGTGGAGAGGTAAGGCTTGATGCGGTCCACCCGCGCCACGTCGGCCAGCACCAGGGCGGCGAAAGGGCGCGCGAAACCTTGCGGATCCGGCGCCTGCAGTTGCGCGGCCAGGCGGGTGCGCAGCTCCTGCACTGTGGCGGTATCGAGCTTGTCGGCGCGCATCCAGGCTTGCAGCGCTTCGAAGGCCAGTTCATCGCGCTCGATGGGATCGGGCGACGACAGGCAGGAGACCGCTTGCAGTGCCAGCGCCTGTCGCTGGGCGTCGCCGGCGACGTCCCAGTTTGCGGCTTTCGCTTCGCGCAGCCCGGCGGCCGGACAGTTGGCGGTGGCGGCGGAACCGGAAACCGGCGCCCCGGCCAGGCAGATTGCGGCCAGCGCAGCGGTCGTCGCGAGCTGGCGCGTCTTGGCGCATGCGGCGATGGATGTCAGTTGCATAGCATCTCCTGTCAGAAGCGGCGCAAGCTCTCGTGCAACATCGCAAGCATGTCCTCCGCCGTCATGCGAGCGGCGGTGTCGCTGCCATCGAGCAGGCTGTCGGCCAGTTCGCGCTTGTGGCCGTGCAGCTCGACGATGCCTTCCTCGATTGTATTGCGTGCCACCAGGCGGTAGATGGTGACCGGTCGCGGTTGCCCCATGCGGTGAGCGCGGTCGGAAGCCTGGTCTTCCACGGCGGGATTCCACCACGGGTCCATGTGGATCACGTAGTCGGCTGCCGTCAGGTTGATGCCGACGCCGCCGGCCTTGAGGCTGATCAGGAACACGTCGCCTTCGCCGGCCTGGAAGGCGTCTACCGACTGCTTGCGGGCCGCCATCGGCGTGCTGCCGTCGAGGTACTGGTACTGAATGCCGTTGCGGTCGAGATGGGCGCGGATCAGGGACAGGTGATCGACGAACTGGCTGAATACCAGCACCTTGTGGCGGTTCTCCAGCAATCCTTCCAGCAGGCGCGCGAAGGCTGCCAGCTTGCTCGACTCGAGGCGCAGCGAAGGCGCCACGAGGTTCGGGTTGCAGCAGGCACGGCGCAGTTTCATGATCTCCGCCAGGATCTGCATCGACTTCCGGTCCGCGGGACCTTCGATGGAGGCGAGGTTTTCCAGCGCCTCGCGGCGCAGCGACTCGTACAGCGCGGTTTCTTCCGGCGACAGGTCGACTTCCAGCACGATCTCGGTGCGGGCCGGCAGTTCGGTCAGCACTTGCGCCTTGGTCCGGCGCAGCACGAAAGGCCCGATCAGGCGGCGCAGGCGATTGCGCGCGCCGACTTCCGCCCGGTGGTCCTGCTGGCGCTCGATCGGGCCGGCAAAGCGCAGGTTGAACTGTTCGTGGCTGCCCAGCAGGCCAGGATTGATGAAGCGGAACAGGTTCCACAGCTCGCCCAGGTGGTTTTCCAGCGGGGTGCCTGTAGCCACCATCTTGAAGTCGCCTTTCAGCGCCATGACGGCCTGCGAACGCTTGGTGGCGGCATTCTTGATGTTCTGTGCCTCGTCCAGCACGATGGTGTGCCACTTCGGCTTGGTGAACCGTTCCGACTCCAGTTGCAGCAGGCCGTAGCTGGTGATCACCAGGTCGAACGGCCCGGCATTGGTGACGATATCGTCGCGGTCGCCGGTCGCATACATCTTCACATTCAGTGTCGGCGCAAAGCGTGCCGCTTCACTGGCCCAGTTCAGGCAGACCGAGGTCGGTGCCACCACCAGCGTCGGTCCCTGCGGCGCGCGCAGCAGCACCAGGGCCAGCGACTGCAAGGTCTTGCCCAGGCCCATATCGTCGGCCAGGCAGGCGCCGACGCCCCAATGCGCAAGGCGCGCCAGCCATTCGAAGCCAGCCAGCTGGTAGTCGCGCAACTCCGCCTGCAGGGTGCTTGGCAGTTGCGGCGTGTAGCTGGCACTGGCCTCGATGCGCTGCAGGTGTTCGCGCCACATCGCATCTGCTTCCACCATGCCGACATCGTTGGCAAGTTCTTCCAGCACGAAGGCGGCCAGGCGGTGCACTTTCATGCCGGCGTCGTCGTCTTCGCCATAGGCGGCCAGTTCGGACAGGCGGCGGTGCAGTTCTTCCGAAAGAGCGAGGAACTCCTTGTCGCCCAGCGCGATGAAGCGGCTCTTGCTGGCCCGGATCATGTCCAGCAGCGAGCGCAGGTCCAGCACGCGGTCTTCGTCGACCACCAACTGGCCGCTGGCGGCGAACCAGTCCTTCTTGCTCTTGATGTTCAGGCGCAGCTGCTTGGTGTATACGGGCTTGGTAAGGCGGAAGGTTTCGCCCTCCGGCCACGCCAGCACCACCTTGTCGGCGCCCTGCTCCTGCAACTCGGCCAGCAGCTGCAGGCAGAGCGCGGGCTCTCCCAGCAGCCATTCGCCATGCTCCTCGGTGGCCTGTTCCAGCACTTCGCACTTGAGCACCAGCTGGCGCTCCGCATCGCGTTCGCCCGCCAGGCTGCGGCGTGCCTGCATCGAGCGGCCATTGACGTCGGCGATCACGTTTTCGGCGCCGGCGCCCGGCGCGTAATACGGCCCCGCATCGCGCAGTGGACGCACCTGGATCTGCATCTTCAGGCCTTGCTGGTAAGGCAGCAGGTGGATGTGCAGGCGCGAGTCGGCATCGCACTGCTCGACGCTGGCCGCGCCGCCGCCGATATCGGATTGCACGGTCACCATCGACGACACGGCGCCGATGGCCTTCAGCACCTGGTCCTTGGCATGCTCCGGCACTGTCAGGCCGTCACCGACAATGGCCGCGATGCGGCGATGCTCGTCCTGCACGCTGACCACGCGCAAGCGGTTCGGCGCCTCGCGCAGCACGATCACATTGGCGTTCAGGTTTTCAATGGCAGGGTGCAGTGCGAGGTGCAGCTGGCCTTTCTGAGTACGGATCAGCAATTCGGGTGCGCCGGCCAGCAGTTCGACGCGGGTATCCGGCGCGTCCATCCAGAACACCAGCGGGTGGCCGACCAGTGCCAATACCGCCTGGTCGATGTCGATGTCGTAGCGCAGGCCGGAAGAATAGGCCTGGCGCGATGGCATGATGGCGCTGCCGACCCGCATGTCCTGCGGCGTCAGGAATTCCATCTGCGCAGCATCGTCGCGCAGGCGCTTGAGCGCGACCGGGCGCGCCTTGCCCCAGGCGCCGCGCACGTCGCGTTTCTGCTCGCGCGGTTCAATTTCCGCGATGCCCTGGCGCTCGCCGTAACTGATTGCCCAGACCAGGCGCATTTCGCCGCCGGTCTCGGTGCCGCCCTGCTGCAGGTTGATCAGGGCTGCCAGTTGGCGTTGCCACGCTTCCTGGCGTTCGAACCAGGCGGCCATGTCGCCAAAGCCAAGCTGCTCGCGCAAGGCAGCTGCGCGTCCCGCGGCCGCCTCGTCGCCCAGGTGGCCAAGCAAGCTCTCTGCGCCTGCTGCCAGCAGCATGAAGCCCGCCGCCTCGGCAGCTTGCGACAGGTCCTGCAACTCGGCGCGGCGCTGCTTCAGTTGTGGCAGCGCGAGCCAGTAATACAGCATGCATTGGAACATCTGCGCCTGCAGCGGCGCTTCCCAGGCACGCTGGGTGACCAGGTCGGCCTGCATGGTGCCGGCGCGGATCTGGCGCAGCATGCTCAGTTGCTGGTAGACGGCGCTGTCGGCGTTATGCTGGGCGTGCACGGCGACGTCGAGGTAGCTCTCCGCCGATTTCAGGTGTTTGGCGTCGCCGCTGCGCAGCAGGGCCAGCACGTACAGGTGGCCGGCGATCCCCTGGAACAGGTGTTTGCGCTTGCCGGATTCACGGCGGATCGATTTCAGCGCGGCTTCAAAGCCGTTGATCGCGCCGGCCACATCGCCGCGCAGCAGCATCACAGCGCTCGAGAAGCACTGCGCCAGTGCGCCGTCCATCCCTTCCAGGAAGCGCATGGCGTCGGCCAGCTTGCCGCACAGGATGGCGTGTTCCGCCATCGCCAGCCGCAACGCGGGGCTGGCCTCCTGTCCGGCTGCCTGGCGGCGCTGCAGGTGGCGTTCCGCATAGCCGCGCACCAGCGGCGCCAGGCCGGGTTCGCGCTGGGTGTGCTGGACCAGCAGCATCAGCACGTCATCCTGCAAGGCCGGATGCACCAGCAACAGCATCCCGGCTTCGAAGGGGCGCGAGAAGATGTCGACGATCGGATGCAGTTGCGCCGCCTCGTAGCACACCATGCAGGCGGACAGCAGCGGCAGCACATCCTGCGGCGGGCGTCCGCGCAGCATGGTCATGCGCAGGCGCGCCACGCCGTGGCGGTAGCTGCGCGGCTCGTAGGCGCCATTCCAGTTCTGGCGCATGGGATTGAGCGTCTCGTAAGCCTTGCAGATATCGTCCAGCAGGTGGGCGCCGATGGCGGCGCGAATGGCCGGCCAGCGCAGGCGGGCGTTGCAGACATAGCCGCGCCCCATCACCGCGGTGGTGAAGGCCAGGCGTTCCAGCTTGAGCAGCGGATCGTCCAGTGTCAGGGTGGTGAAGGGCTGGTCGTTCACATCGCGGATGCCGGCCGCCACCATGAGGTCCAGGATGGCGGTGCGGCCGATCGGGTCGCCCACCAGTGCCAGCAAGGCGAGAATGGCTTTTTCAGGCTGTTCGAGGGCCTCGAATTCCGCCAGCAGGGTGTCGCTCATCCGGTCAAGCCAAACATGCGTTGGTAGAAGTCCAGCTCCGCCTGCAGCGTGCGCACGATGGTGTCGGCTTTGCGGAAGCCGTGGCCCTCGCCTTCCAGCTCCACGTATTCGACCGGAATGCCGCGCTGGCGCAGCGCGTTGACCATGGCTTCCGACTGCGGCGGCGGCACCACCTTGTCGTCCAGCCCCTGGAAGAAGATCATCGGGCGCGACAGGCGGCCTGTATGATTGATCGGGGAGCGCTCGGCGTACACCGCCTCGGCCTGTTCCTTCGGCGCGATCAGGTATTCGTTGTAGTGCGATTCGAATTTGTGCGAATCGTCATCCAGCCCCTTCAGGTCGGATACGCCGTAGTAGCTGGCGCCCAGCTTGAATACATCGTGGAAGGTCAGCGCACACAAGGTCGTCAGGCCGCCCGCGCTGCTGCCGCGGATGATCAGGCGTTCGCCATCCGCCAAGCCCTGCGCCACCAGGTGGCGTGCGCCGGCGATGCAGTCCTCGACGTCGACAATGCCCCACTGCCCCTTCAGCGCATCGCGGAAGGCGCGGCCAAAGCCCGTGCTGCCGCCGTAGTTCACGTCCAGGACGCCGAAACCGCGGCTGGTCCAGAATTGCGTTTTCAGGCTCAGGGTGCTGGCTGCCATGCCGGTCGGGCCGCCGTGGCTGATGACGATGACCGGCGGCTTCTCGCCTTGCGGCGCGTGCACGTCCTGGTTGGCCGGCGGATAGAAGAAGGCGTAAGCGGTGCGGGCGCCGGCGCTCGGGTAGCTGATGCTTTCGGGGACGGACAGGTAGCCCAGCGCCGGCAGTCCGGCGATCGAGCGTTCCAGCACTTCGCGCGCGCCGCTTGCCAGGTCGATGCGGGCGATCTCGCTGGCGATGGTCGGGCTGCCTGCCAGCACGACCACATAGCCGTCGCCCACGCGCAGTTCGCGGATCTCCTGGTACGGCGTGGCGATGGGGGCCAGCACCGTGCTGCCAGCGTGCAGGCATGCCAGCTTGCTGACGCCGTGCTCGATATAGCTGCACACGATGTCGCCGTTCGCCCCAAAGCCGTACAGCGAATTGCCGAAGGTCCAGTGCGGCGTCGCAAACTCCGCCGCCATCGGGCACAGCGCTTCGACTGCGCTGGCCGTGCCGCCCGCGCCTTCGCGCAGGCAGTACAGGTTCCACCAACCGCTGCGGTCCGAGACGAAGTGCAGCACGCCGGCAGGCGACCATTCCGGCTGGCAGACCGATTCCTGGGGCCCGCCGGCCACGCGCGAAGGCGTGCCGAGACGACCATCGGCCTCCACATCCGCTACCCAAAGCTCGGTGCCCTGCCACGGCATGCGCGGATGGTCCCACGACAGCCACGCCAGGCGACGGCCATCCGGCGACAGCCTGGGCGAAGAATAGAAGTCATTGCCCATCACGAGTACGCGCTCGCCGCCATCAAAGCCAACTGCGCAGATAGTATTCACCGGTTGCGCATGCGAGCCATCATCCTCAGGATGCTGCTCGCGCACTGCGATCAGGCGCGCGTGCGCTTGGTCAAACACGAAATCGGCAAAGCGCTGGCGGCCGGGCGAGGTGAACGCTTCCGCGGCGCCGCCTGGCGCGAGCCGGTACAGCCGGTTGTCGGCATGGTGCGAGAACACCACCACGCCGCCCGCCACGGCATAAGCGCCGCCGCCATATTCATGAACGCGATTGCGCACGTTGAACGGCATTGGGGTGATTTCGGTGGCGTCGGCAGCGCCCTGGCGGCGCATCATGGTGGTGCGCCCCGCTTCGGACGCGCGGCCAGCCAGCCAGTAGATGTCCTCCCCGTCCAGGACGACCGAAGACAGCGGCGTAGCGCCCGCAGCGACCATTTCGGCGCTGATCGGCGATGGCCAGGTGCCAAAAGGCGCGGTGGAAGTGGAAGTCATGGGCGCTCCAAACGCGTAAAAACAGGGCAGGGATGCGATAATACCCCCTTTCTATCCGCTTTAGATTGTCTTTCATGCCACAATTTGCCCCGCTGAAGAACGACACCTTCCTGCGTGCGCTGCTGCGCCAGCCGACCGAGTACACCCCGGTGTGGCTGATGCGCCAGGCAGGCCGCTACCTGCCTGAATACCGCGCGACGCGCCAGAAGGCGGGCTCCTTCATGGGCCTGGCGACCAATCCGGACCTGGCGACCGAAGTCACCTTGCAGCCGATCGACCGCTATCCGCTCGATGCGGCAATCCTGTTCTCCGACATCCTGACGGTGCCGGACGCCATGGGCCTGGGCCTGTACTTCGTGGAAGGCGAGGGTCCGAAGTTCGAGCGTCCGCTGAAGACCGAGGAAGACGTCAAGGCGCTGCAACTGCCGCCAGCGGGCTCGCTGGACTATGTATTCAAGGCAGTCACCCAGATCCGCACCGAGTTGAATGGCCGCGTGCCGCTGATCGGCTTCTCGGGCAGCCCATGGACCCTGGCCTGCTATATGGTGGAAGGCCAGGGCTCGCGCGAATTTCACACCATCAAGAAGATGATGTACTCGCGCCCGGACCTGATGCACCACATCCTGGACGTCAACGCCCGCGCAGTCGCCGAATACCTGAACGCCCAGATCGACGCCGGCGCCCAGGCCGTGATGATCTTCGACTCGTGGGGTGGTGCGCTGGCCGATGGCGCCTACCAGCAGTTCTCCCTGCAATACATGCAGCAGGTCGTGAGCCTGCTGAAGCGCGAAAAGGATGGCGTGAAGATCCCCGCCATCGTGTTCACCAAGGGTGGCGGCCACTGGGCCGAGGAGATCGCCGCTATCGGCGCCGACGCCATGGGGCTGGACTGGACCGCCAACATCGGAAAGGTTCGCGAGCTGGTGGGGCACAAGATGGCCCTCCAGGGCAATATCGATCCGGCCATCCTGTTCGCCAACCCGGAGCAGATCGCGGCCGAAGTGCGCCGCGTGCTCGATTCCTATGGACCGCATGACAGCGGCCACGTCTTCAACCTGGGCCACGGCATTTCCCAGTTCACCCCGCCGGAGTCGGTGACGGTGCTGGTGGATACTGTCCACAGCCATAGCCGCAAGCTGCGTGGCGGCTGATCGCTGTAGTCCCGGTTCAAAGGGCGCTACGGCGCCCTTTTTTATTTCGTGCAGAAGCGACTTATACACAAAAATTTTTACTGCGGAAATAAGAGGCAGCAGCAAATGCCCTCCTCTCAGCGCATTCGCAAGTGATTGATTTTTAAAGGCTTATTTTTTACTGCTTTAGGCAATGTTTCGGCTTTTGTAAACCTTATCCCAAGGTGAAAGCGAGCTTGTTGGGTCATTCTCCACAAAGTTATCCACAAAAACTGTGGAAAAAAGTCAAAAGTACTTTGTAAACCGGCACTTAGTAGGAATTTGTAGGAATTGTCTTAGCGTCATGTTGCATTGCATGATATTTCGCCAAGACTTTCGGTGGCGAAAACGCTTGCGGAAACTCAAACTGTGCGGTGCCTGCCTGTGTACAATGCTTGGCTTGATGTTGTGGCGCACCAGGCACGTTTTCCGCTAAAAAAGCTGTAAAAACTGCTTGATTTCGGGGAAAAGCTGCTCCTTAAATGGTGCACTTATACACAGAGCGCGGAAAAATATGCGCTTTCTGGCTCTCCTAGGGCGCCTGCTGTAAGTAGTTGAAATATAAGGAAAAAAATCGGCGTCATTTGCCGGGTTTCCCCGGATTGCAAGCTGGAGGTTAGTGCTTGCTCAGGATTCCAGCCCCTTTGTTCACAAAGTTATCCCCAGATTCTGTGGATAGTTGAAAAACCCTCGATCGATAGCCCTGGATGGCGCACTGCATTCTCCGAATTGCCCTGGATACGCCGCTGAACGCGGTCTTTGATTACCGCTGGGATTGCGAAATATCAGAGCGGCCGCGTGTAGGACAATTGGCAATGGTGCCCTTCGGCCCGCGTGAGGTCGTCGGCCTCATTGTGGATATCCTTGAAGAAACGGATGTCCCCGAGGAAAAGCTGAAAGCTGCGCTGGCCGTGCGCACGCAGTTAGCGCCCGTGTCGCCGCAATGGCTGGCGCTGGCCGGCTTTGCCGCTGAGTATTACCAGCGCCCGCTCGGCGAAGTGGCCTTGCCCGGCCTGCCCAAGAACCTGCGCGTGAGCAGCACTGTCGCGCTGGACCGCGCCATCAAGAAACTGGCCAAGCTGGAAGAACCGCACGATCCGGCGCCAGCCAACGTGCCCGCGCTGAATGCAGGCCAGCAGGCGGCGGCGGCTGCCATCGTCGGCGCCCAGGGTTTTGCGCCCTTCCTGCTGTATGGCGTGACAGGCAGCGGCAAGACCGAGGTCTACCTGCAAGCCTGTGCACAGGTGCTGGCGCGCGAGCCGCAGGGCCAGGTGCTGGTGCTGGTCCCCGAGATCAACC
Organism: Pseudoduganella sp. R-34; assembly: GCF_049904655.1. Taxonomy (NCBI): domain Bacteria; kingdom Pseudomonadati; phylum Pseudomonadota; class Betaproteobacteria; order Burkholderiales; family Oxalobacteraceae; genus Pseudoduganella; species Pseudoduganella sp. R-34. The sequence continues at coordinate 149,844 of NZ_CP184572.1, read as the reverse complement.
TGACGCCGCAACTGGAAACCAATATCCGTAACCGTTTCCCGGGCGTGATGCTGTCCACCCTGCACAGCCGCTTGTCGGAGGGCGAGCGCATGCTGCACTGGCTGGCGGCGCACGAAGGCAAGGCGCGCATCGTGCTGGGCACGCGCCTGTCCATCCTCGCTTCGATGCCGAACCTGAAGATGATCGTGATCGACGAGGAGCACGATCCGTCGTACAAGCAGCAGGAAGGCTTGCGCTATTCGGCGCGCGACCTTGCCGTATGGCGCGCGCACCAGTTGCAGATTCCCGTCGTGATGGGTTCTGCGACGCCGTCGCTGGAGAGCTGGCACCATGCCCTGAAGGGCCGCTACCGCAAGCTGGAATTGCGCGAACGCGCGGTGCAGCATGCGGTGCTGCCTTCCGTGAAGCTGATCGATACCTCGCGCCGGCGCGGGCAGGAAGGGTTGACCGAGCAGCTGGTCGACGCGATCAGGCTGCGCATGGAGCGCGGCGAACAGTCCTTGCTGTTCCTGAACCGGCGCGGATATTCGCCGGTGATTACCTGCGAATCGTGCGGCTGGGTCAGCGAGTGCAAACGCTGCACGGCGTCGATGGTGCTGCACAAGTCGGATTACCGCCTGCGCTGCCATCACTGCAGCCTGGAGATGCGCATCCCGCGCCATTGTCCGACCTGCGGCAATATCGACTTGCAGCCGCTGGGACGCGGCACGCAGCGCATCGAGGAGAGCCTGCAGCAGCTGTTCCCGCAGGCGCGGGTGCTGCGCATCGATGCCGACAGTACGCGGCGCAAGGGCAGTGCGCAGGAAGCTTTCGACAGCGTGCACCGGCAGGAGGTGGATATCCTCGTCGGCACGCAGATGGTCGCCAAGGGGCACGACTTCAAGAACCTGACGCTGGTAGGGATCATGAATCCCGACAGCTCGCTGTTTTCGCAGGACTATCGCGCCAGCGAGCGGCTGTTTGCGCAGCTGATGCAGGTGGCGGGACGAGCGGGACGCCAGGGCGGCAGCGAAAGCGAGGTGCTGGTGCAGACCAGCTATCCGGAGCACCCGCTATTCTCGGCGCTGGTGGCGCATGACTACGACTACTTCGCCAACTCGCTGCTTGGCGAGCGTGAAGTGGCCGGTTTGCCGCCATACCTGTACCAGGCCATCCTGCGGGCGGAGGCGCGCGAGCTTGAGCTGGCGCTGGAATTCCTGCGTGGTGCGCGCGACCTGGTGCAGCATGGGGGAATCACGATCAACGACCCGATTCCGATGAGCATGGCGCGCGTGCACAATATGGAGCGCGCGCAGTTGCTGGTGGAGTCGCCGTCGCGCCCTGCGCTGCAGGCATTCCTGAAAGAGTGGATGCAGGCGCTGCGCGAGCAGAAGACGCGCGTCAAATGGTCGCTCGAGGTTGACCCGGTCGATATTTAACCGGTAAACCAGGGTCAGACCCAAAGGGTCTGACCCTGTCAGCGCTAAGGCCTGGAGGCAGGGTTAAACGTTCCTGATTTTTTTGAGAAGATCAACGGCGTACGAACAAACCCGCGGCAGATGATCAGATTGGGTCAGACCCTTGGGTCTGACCCAGGTTTACTGGTTTTCAGGGCTGCACAAGATACTGCCGCGCAGTACTGACAATCTGCTCGGTAAGCGCATGCGTGAACGGCGTGTCCAGCTCCCACGCATGCCAGTCCAGTTCCACATCGATGAAACGCCCTGGCAGCAGGTCCACCAGCGCGCCCTGCGACAAGCCCTGCGCCGCCTGCAGATACGGCAGCAGGCCGTAAGCCATCCCGCCGAACACGGTATCGTTCAAGGCCGTCGACAGCGGCAAGGTGTGATGCGGGAACGGCCGCACATACCCGGCCTCGCGCGCCAGGAATCGCGCCATCAGGTCGCGGTCATGCACCACGGCCGGCGCCAGCGCCAGGGCCTCAACGCCGAATCCATCACCGAACCAATGCGCCGCAAAAGAAGGCGCGGCTACGCATACATGCCGCATGGCGCCCAGGGGCGTCGAGGATGAGCCGGCAGCCGCAGGCGCAGGCACCTCGGCACGCGCAGCCACGCAGCCGAACACTGCGCCTTCGCGCAGCAAATGCAGCGCTACCTCGCGCTCGGCACATTCGACGTCGAGCTGGCAGCGCGGCGGCGACAGCAGCGGGCGCAGGGCCAGGGGCAGCCAGGTCGCCAGGCTGGCGGCATCGACGGCCATCGCAATTTCAGGCATGCTGGTCTCGTGGCCAAGGTCGATGTCGAGTGCCGCTTCCATCAGCTTGACGTTGCGGTAATGCGAGATGAGGCGTTGGCCCAGGCCAGTCGCTTCGGCGGGGGAGCCGCGCACGATCAGCAGCCTGCCTACCGCATCCTCGAGCGCTTTGATACGCTGGGATACGGCCGGCTGGCTGATGCCGAGCGCATTGGCCGCCTTTTCGAAGCTGCCATGGCTGGCAACGGCATCCAGCACCGCCAGCGCGCGGTAGTCCAGATTTTCCATAAGATGTGCTTAATCAAAGCGCGAAAAGATAAGTCATACTAATGCATTACCAATGACGGAGGCAAGATGGAAACCATCCAGTGCGATGTGGCGGTGATCGGCGCCGGTACGGCTGGGCTGAGCGCCTACCGGGCGGCGCGCAACGCCGGCAAGCATGCGGTATTGATCGAGGACGGCCCGCATGGCACCACCTGCGCCCGTGTCGGCTGCATGCCGAGCAAGCTGCTGATTGCTGCGGCCGAGGCGGCGCATGCGGTGCGCGAGGCGCCGGGCTTCGGCGTCCAGCCCGGCGGCCTGAAAGTCGACGGCAAGGCCGTCATGCAGCGCGTACGCAGTGAGCGCGACCGCTTTGTCGGCTTCGTGCTGGAGAATGTGGCGGCCATGCCGGCCGGTGACAAGCTGCATGGGCGTGCGCGATTCACTGCGCCGAATCGCCTGCAGATCGGCGCCAACCTGGAGGTCGCCGCCCAGGCGGTCGTCATCGCCACCGGCTCGCGGCCCGACATCCCGTCGGAATGGGCCGCAGCCGGACCGCGCGTGATCAACAGCGATGCGGTATTCGAATGGACCGACTTGCCGCGCTCCGTGGCGGTGATCGGCGCCGGCGTGATTGGCCTGGAGCTGGGCCAGGCCCTGCACCGGCTCGGCGTGCGCGTGGCGATCATCGCGCGCGGCAGCAGCGTGGCCCAATTGAAGGACCCGCATGTGCTGGCAGCCGCCTCGCAAGCGCTGGGCGAAGAAATGGACCTTCGCTTCCGCACCGAAGTGGCAGGCATCGCGCGCGCCGGCGACGGGCTGGAACTGCGCACGCGCAATACCGAAGGCGAAGAGCGTATCGAGCGTTTCGACTACGTGCTGGTGACCACCGGCCGCACGCCGAACGTTTCCGGCCTTGGCCTCGACCACACCGGGCTGGCGCTGGACAAGAACGGCGTGCCGAAATTCGACCGTTGCACCATGCAGTGCGGCGACAGCTGCATCTTCATCGCCGGCGATGCCAGCGCGGAGATCCCGTTGTTGCCCGAGGCGGCCGACCAGGGCAAGATAGCCGGCGCCAATGCCGCCAGCTATCCCGAGGTGAAGCCGGGACTGCGCCGCACGCCGCTTGCCATCACATTCAGCGAACCGCAGATCGCCACCGTGGGTGAAGGCTACAAGGAGTTGTCGAACGGCCGCGAGCACTTCGCGATCGGCGCCGTCAGCTTCGACGACCAGGGACGCAGCCGCGTCATGCGCCAGAACAAAGGCATGCTGCGGGTGTATGCGGAGTATGGGAGCGGGCGCTTCCTCGGCGCCGAGATGGTGGGGCCGCGTGCGGAGCACATCGGCCACCTGCTGGCCTGGGCACACCAGGCCGGGCTGACCGTGGATCGTATGCTGGACATGCCTTTCTACCATCCGGTAGTGGAGGAAGGCCTGCGCACCGCCCTGCGCGACTTGTCGAAAGAGCTGCAAAAACCGCCGCCCCCGCCCAAGCCGATGCCGAACGATTGCACGCCCGGCTGCTAGATCAGTTCAGGCTCGAATCCAGGCGGCCCTGGCTGGCCAGTTCGCGCAGCACGCGGATGGTGTCGAGGTCCGACTCCTGGTAAGCGGAGCGGCGGAAGTCGTCGTACATGGCGTTGGCGGCATCGGTCGCCGCGTCATGGCCGTCGTCGTACTGGAAGCGCACGTACAGGCGTTCCGGTTGCGGCATCTCGATCGTCATCGTCAGGCTGGAGGCGCTGATGTCCTTCTGCGCCGGCACGTCATAGCGCACCACATAAGGCTCGTGCAGCACCACGTTGTCTTCAATGACCACATCGCCATAGCGCAGGCGGCGGCTGAATCCTGCCGTGGTGCGATCCGAGATTTCCGCTTCGTCCAGGTGCGGAACGAACAGCTTGGGCGACTCCGCGCGCAGCACCAGGCCGCGCCACAACTGCTGGTGGGTGATGGTGTCCATCAGCGGGTTGAGGAGGTCGTTCACTTCTATCAAATGTTCAAATTTCATAACACTTCTGCCTGCTTATTTCGGGGATTGGTACCACTATATTCTGTACAATGCCGGGATGTCCAATGCACCCCAGTTCGGCCTTAACGGCCCACAGAGCGAAGCCGTGCTCTATCTCGACGGCCCTGCCCTCGTACTGGCGGGGGCCGGCTCGGGCAAGACGCGCGTCATTACGCAAAAAATTACCCATATGATCGAGGATCGCGGCTATGACCCGCGCACGATCGCCGCGCTTACCTTTACCAACAAGGCGGCGCTGGAAATGCAGGAGCGCGTCGGCAAGATGCTCAAGCAGCCGCGCCAGGCCAAGCTGCTGACCGTCTGTACCTTTCATTCCCTCGGTGTGCGCATCCTGCGCCAGGAATGCAACCATCTGGGGCTGAAAGACCGTTTTTCAATCATGGACAGCGACGATTGCTACTCGCTGGTCCAGGACTTGGCCATCACGACCGACAAGAACCTGATCCGCAGCATCCAGAACGACATCTCGCTGTGGAAGAACGGCCTGGTGACGCCCGAGGAAGCACTGAAGCAGGCGCAGACCGAGGATGAGGCGCAGTCGGCGCGCATCTACGGCAGCTATATCGCCACGCTGGCTGCCTACCAGGCAGTGGACTTCGATGACTTGATCCGCCTGCCGGTGGAACTGTTCCGCAACCACGACACGGTGCGTGACAAATGGCAGCGCCGCCTGCGCTACCTGATGATCGACGAATACCAGGACACCAATACCTGCCAGTACGAGCTGGTGAAACTGATGGTTACAGGCCTGGGCAAGAAGCCGATGTTCACCGCCGTGGGCGACGACGACCAGGCGATCTACGGCTGGCGCGGCGCGACCATGGAAAACCTGGCGCTGCTGCAGGTCGATTTCCCCGACCTGCGCCTGATCAAGCTGGAACAGAATTACCGCTCCACCACGCGCATCCTGCAGGCGGCCAATGCGGTGATCCAGAACAATCCCAAGCTGTTCGAGAAATCGCTGTGGTCGGAACTGGGTATCGGTGAGCCGATCAAGGTGCATTCGATGCCGAACGAGGAGCAGGAAGCGGAGCAGGTGGCGATCATGATTTCGGCCGACCACTTCGAGCGCAAGAACAAGTGGGCCGATTACGCGATCCTGTATCGCGGCAACCACCAGGCGCGCGTGATCGAACAGGCGTTGCGCACGCAGCGTATTCCGTACACGATTTCCGGCGGCCAGAGTTTCTTCGACAAGGCGGAAATCAAGGACATCATGGCCTACCTGCGCCTGATGGCGAATCCGGACGACGATCCTGCCTTCATTCGCGCGGCGACCACGCCGCGCCGCGGCATCGGCCAGTCCACGCTGGAAGCCCTGGGCTCCTTCTCGGGCAAGTGGCAATGCTCGCTGTTCGAGGCCGTGTTCAAGGGCGGCATCGAGGCGGTGCTGAACGAACGCCAATTGCGTCCGCTGCAGGACTTCTGCAACTTCATCCTGGAACTGGAATCGCGCGCCACGCGTCCCGGTCCATCGGGCAGCGGCGACAACGCGGCGCAAGTGCTGGACGACCTGATGGAAGGCATGCACTACGAGCACTACCTGTATGACACCTTCGAGGAACGCGCGGCGCAAGGCAAGTGGGACAACGTGACGGACTTCGTCAACTGGCTGAAGGATCGCGGCCGCGGTGGCAAGGACCGCGATGGCGAAGAGAAGAACGTGCTGGAGCTGACCCAGATGGTGGCGCTCATGTCCATGCTGGATGGCAAGGACGAAGAGCCCGACGCGATCCGCATGTCGACGCTGCACGCGTCGAAGGGCCTGGAGTATCCGCACGTGTTCCTGGTCGGCGTCGAAGAAGGCATTCTGCCGCACAAGGGCGACCCGGACGCGCCGGTGGAATTGCTGGCCCAGCGCATCGAGGAAGAACGGCGCCTGATGTACGTGGGGATCACGCGCGCGCAGCGCACCTTGCAGCTCACCTGGTGCAAGAAGCGCAAGCGCGGCGGCGAACATGTGCAATGCGACATTTCGCGCTTCATCGCGGAGATGGCGCTGGATGTCGGCACCGCCCCGCCGACGGAATCGGAAGTACTGTCGCCGCGCGAACGCCTCGCGCGCATGAAGGAATTGCTGTCGGCTCCGCGCGACATTAATCCGGCTTGATTAGTGCTAGCATGGGTACTCTTCCTTTTGAAAGGAGGTTCCCATGTTTTCACGCATTTTCCTGCTCGCCATCCTGACGGGTGCTGCGCCTCTCGCAAGCGCTGCGGATGTGGTGACCAAACCGGAAGCCGAGGCGATGGTCAAAAAAGCCATCACCTACCTCAAAGCGAACGGCCGCGAAAAGACCTTCGCCGAAATCGACAAGAAGGACGGCCAGTTTGTGGACCGCGACCTGTACCTGACGGTTTACGGCACCGACGGCGTAGTCCGCGCACACGGCGCCAACGCCAAAATGATCGGCAAGAACCTGATGGAGTTGAAGGACGTCGACGGCAAGGCGTTCGTGAAAGAGCGCGTCGAAATGGCGAAGAAAAAAGTGCCGTTCTGGCAGGATTACAAGTTCAACAATCCTGTCAGCGGCAAGATCGAACCCAAAACCATGTACTGCGTTCCGGAAGAAGACCTGATTCTCTGCGGCGGGGTCTACCTGAAGTAGCGCTGAGCAGCGTCAAGCTGCGGTGTGGTCGGTTACGGCATTCTGGTTGCATAATGACCAACCGGAGATAGCAATATGAATGCCGTTGATCCGCTCATCTATGCCCAACGCCTGACCGCTGCCGGCGTGCCTGCCGAGCAGGCGCAAATTCATGCCGAAATCATTAGGGAAGTCTTGGCTTCCATGGCAATAGACCGCCTGGAGTCCAAAGTCGACAAGGGGCTGGCTGAGCTGAACAACAAGATCGATAACGGGTTGGCCGAGTTGAACACCAAGATCGATAGCGGGCTGGCCGAGCTGAATATCAAAATCGATCGCACCAAAGCTGAACTTGAAGCCCGGATGGATCGCCTGATCTCCGATCTCAGGAAGGAGCTGATGGCGGAGATCCAGAAATCGAAATGGTCGTGTGTACGCTGGATGTTCGGCATTGCCGTCTCCGTCGGTACCTTGCAAGGGGCGGCCATTGTGATGGCGATGCGATGGCTGGCCTGATGTCGCTCCAGTAAAATACCTGCTTTTTCTTAGGCAGGAGCAGGCCGTGAGCACCGAAGACCGATTCATCGACATTGAAATCAAATTGGCGCACCAGGAAGACCTGGTTGAGTCGCTGAACCAGCGCGTCTACGAGCAGCAGAAGCAGATCGACCAGCTCGAAGCGATGCTGGTGGCCTTGGCTGAGCGTGTGCGCACGACCTCGCAATCCAACCAGACGCCGATCAACGAACCGCCACCGCACTACTGATCCCTGACACTTTACGATACGCAGTGCAGCATGACTTTGCACTGCCGGGTTGCTATTATCGTGCGCTTCGAAACATTACAAAACAGGAGAGAGAATGTTCCGTCCGAAATTGCTGGTGATCGCTGCCAGCCTGGCTGTTGCCGGCCTTGCCAATGCCGCCCTGCCAGCGTCGAATCCTTTTGCAGCTGAATCCACCCTGCCGCTGAACTACCCGGCCTTCGACAAGATCAAGAATGAAGACTACGGTCCTGCCTACGAAGAAGGCATGAAGCAGCAGGCCGCGGAAATTGCCAAGATTGCCAACAACAAGGCCGCGCCGACTTTTGACAACACGATCGTGGCGATGGAACGTTCCGGCCGCCTGCTGGACCGCGTGAGCGCCGTTTTCGGCAACCTGTCCGGCGCCAACACCAATGACGCCTTCGAAGCGCTGAATCGCGATCTGGCGCCGAAGCTGTCGGCGCACAGCGACGCAATTCGCCTGAACGAAAAACTGTACGCCCGCATCAAGACCCTGTACGACAAGCGCGACAAGCTGAAGCTCGATCCAGAATCGAAGCGCCTGCTGGAACGCTATCACACCGATTTCGTGCGCGCCGGCGCCAAGCTGACCGCCGCCGACAAGGAAAAACTGAAGGCCTACAACTCGCAACTGGCCGCCCTGTCCACCACTTTCAGCCAGAACGTGCTGAAGGAAGCCAACGCCTCCGCCCTGGTGGTCGACACCCGCGAAGAACTGGCTGGCATGTCCGACAAGGCCATCGACGCCGCTGCTGCAGCCGCCAAGGCCAAAGGCATGGACGGCAAATTCCTGATCGCCATCGCCAACACCACCGGCCAGGCGCCGCTGGAAGTGCTGACCAATCGCACCACCCGTGAACGCCTGCTGGCTACCTCGCTGGCGCGCGGCAGCCATGGCGGCGATTTCGACAACCGCGAAGTCGTGCTGAAGATCGCCAAGCTGCGCGCCGAACGCGCTGCGCTGCTGGGCTATTCCTCGCACGCTGCCTACCAGTTGGAAGACCAGACCGCGCACGACACCGACGCCGTCAACAAGCTGCTGGGCGAACTGTCCAAGCCGGCCGTAAACAACGCCCGCAAGGAATCGGCCGACATCCAGGCCGTGATCGATGCGGAAAAGGGCGGCTTTGCCAACGCGGCGCAGGACTGGGCCTTCTACACCGACAAGGTGCGCCAGGCGCGCTACGCGTTCGACCAGAACCAGCTCAAGCCTTACTTCGAACTGGATAACGTGCTGCAGAATGGCGTGTTTTACGCAGCGACCAAGGTGTACGGCATCACCTTCAAGGAGCGCAAGGACCTGCCGGTGTACCAGCCTGACGTGCGCGTGTTCGACGTGTTCGATGCCGACGGCAAGCAACTGGCGATCTTCCTGGGCGACTTCTACGCACGCAGCAACAAACGCGGCGGCGCCTGGATGAATGCCTACGTGTCGCAGTCCAAGCTGCTGGGCACCAAGCCGGTGGTGGCCAACCACCTGAACATTCCCAAGCCGGCGGCCGGCGAGCCTACCTTGCTGACTTACGACGAAGCGCGCACCCTGTTCCATGAATTCGGCCACGCGCTGCACGGCATGTTCTCGGATGTAAAGTACCCGCGCTTCGCCGGTACCCGCGTGCCGCGCGACTTCGTGGAATTCCCGTCGCAGGTCAATGAAATGTGGATGACCTGGCCGGAAATCCTGAACAACTACGCCAAGCATTACCAGACTGGCGCGCCAATGCCGAAGGAACTGCTGGACAAGGTGCAGGCGTCGGCCAAGTTCAACGAGGGCTTCCGCACCACCGAATACCTGGCGGCTTCGATCCTGGACCAGCGCTGGCACCAACTCCCTGCGGACAAGATCCCGACCGACGTGCTGGGCTTCGAATCGTCGGTGCTGAAGGATGCGGGTGTTGATTTCGCACCGGTGCCGCCGCGCTACCGCACCACCTACTTCTCGCACGTGTTCGCGGGCGGCTATTCGGCAGGCTACTACGGCTACCTGTGGTCGGAGAAGCTGGACGCCGACACGGTTGAATGGTTCACCGAGAACGGCGGCATGCAGCGCAAGAACGGCGACCACTTCCGCAAGGCCCTGCTGTCCAAGGGCGGCACGATGGATGCGATGCAGATGTACCGCGAGTTCCGCGGCCGCGACGCGAAGATCGACCCGTTGCTGGAACGCCGCGGCCTGAAGTAACTTTTGGGGTCAGGTCCTGGCATGCGACATGCGCAGCGTGTGCGTGCTGGGCCCTGCCACCGCTGGCAAGCTGGCGCTTGTCCGTGCCCGAAATTGAGCACGTCCGTAGCTGGTCGTGCCGGATGGGTGTATAAAGAGGGATAGCCACTTCAACGGGGAAAGGGATCATGGACACCAAGCTGAAGGAGACTCTGCGCCAATTGCACGCCACGCTGGCCCACCACGGCCCGGTCGATGAGGAATTGCAAAGCCTGTTGCGCCAGCTCGATGGCGACATCAAACTGATCCTCGACCAGCCGCCGGAGCCCGAAGGCGGCACCGCCACCTACGGCCTGGCCGAACGGACCCAGGAAATCACCGCCAAATTTGCTGCCAAACACCCGGCATTGGAGCCTACTTTGCGCGAACTGACGCGCATCCTGGGGAATATGGGAATTTAGAATCAATGGGGGCAGCTCCGGATATGCGCCACGCGCAGCGTGTTGCGTGTTCGGCCCTGACGCGCCACTGACTAAAGATAAAGGCGGGCCGCAGCCCGCCTTTGGTATGGAACCCGGGGTTTTACCGGCTGTCCGGCCGGCCCCCGGGAGGCTAGCCTTATGGGAAGGCCAGCATGGGCGGTTCTTCACCGCCAAAGTTGAAGTCAGGATGACGTTTGGCGATCATTTCCTCGATCTCCTTCATGCGCCGCACTGGCACGTCTACCATCATCAAAACCTGACCTTGTTCAATACGCTCTGAATACTGCTCCAGCTTCTTGTTGGGGACGGCCGCTGCATTCATGCCGCTCGCCCAGCCGCCGAACAGTGCACCGCCCAGCGTGACCAGCAAGATGGTCATGGTGCGCAGGGTCAGCCCTTCGGGTGGGAAAACGACCAGGAAGATGCCGGCGCACAGCCCCACAATCCCGCCGATGCCTATCCCCAGCTTGGCGCCGTGGATCAGGTCCGTTCTGAGCAGGAAATTGCAATCTGGCATGTCATCGGGCAGGGTGCCCTCTTTTGCCATGAAGTGGATATGCCGTTCTTCGATGCGTGCCAGCAGCAGTTCGTCCAGTTCTGCGCGGGCGGCTTTTACATTGGGAAGCATGTAGTACAGTCTGCGTCGCATGATGTCGCTCCATGGAAGACGTTGTATACCCGTTATAGCAAAAATGTCACGATGTTCAATGTGTATTACCCAAACCGCCTTGCCGGAACGTCACAAGTTACTGAAATTTAAAGGATTTTTGCACGCCTAGGCGGGCGCTGGCCGGTGATTTCCGGTACAATGCCGGGATGAATCCCCCAACCAATCTTTTCGCGGCCGTCGCCAAGCGGTCTGCGCGTGCTTCTGCTGCGCCTTTCCTTCCCATGTCCCGCGCCGAAATGGACGCCCTGGGCTGGGACCAGTGCGACGTCATCCTGGTGACCGGCGACGCGTATATCGACCACCCGAGCTTCGGCATGGCCCTGGTCGGCCGCCTGCTGGAATCGCAAGGCTACCGCGTTGGCATCATCGCCCAGCCGGACTGGCACAACGTGGAATCGTTCCGCGTGCTGGGCAAGCCGCGCCTGTACTTCGGCATTACCGCCGGCAATATGGACTCCATGGTCAACCGCTATACGGCCGACCGCAAGATCCGCTCCGACGACGCCTACACCCCGAACGCCGAGCCGAACAAGCGTCCTGACCGCGCCGTGACCGTGTACGCCCAGAAGTCCCGCGAAGCCTTCCCCGGCACGCCGATCGTCATCGGCTCCATCGAAGCCTCGCTGCGCCGCATCGCCCATTACGACTACTGGTCGGACAAGGTGCGCAAGTCGGTGCTGACCGAGTCCAAGGCCGACCTGCTCATCTTCGGTAACGCCGAACGCGCGCTGGTCGACCTGACCCGCCGCCTCGACATGGGCGAAAAGATCAAGGAGATCAAGGACCTGCGCGGAACTGCCTTCCTGGTGCCGCACGGCTGGCTGCCGTCCGACGAGTGGGCGGTGCATAACTCGAATCGTGTCGACGTGCCGGGCCGCGTCGACCCGCATCCCGATCCTTACGCCATGGCGAAGGAAGACAAGAAGGAGTGCGCCACCGAGAACGCCGCGCCCGAACCTGTCGTCAAGCCGGTCATCATCATGACCCGCGAAGAACGCCTGGCAGCAGCCAAGGAAAAGCACAACAAGACCGTGGTGCGCCTGCCATCCTACGAGGTGGTGAAGGAAGACCCGGTCATGTACGCCCACGCCTCGCGCGTGTTCCACCTCGAATCCAACCCGGGCAATGCGCGCGCGCTGGTGCAGCAGCACGGCGACCGCGACGTGTGGATGAACCCTCCGCCGCTGCCGCTGGCCATGGACGAAATGGATGGCGTGTACGACATGGAATACTCGCGCGCCCCGCACCCAAGCTACGGCAACGCCAATATCCCGGCCTGGGAAATGATCCGCTTCTCGGTCAACATCATGCGCGGCTGCTTCGGCGGCTGCACCTTCTGCTCGATCACCGAGCACGAAGGCCGCATCATCCAGAGCCGCTCCGAGCCGTCCATCCTGCGCGAGATCGAGCATATCCGCGACAAGACCAAGGGCTTTACCGGCATCATCTCCGACCTGGGCGGCCCGACCGCGAACATGTATCGCCTGTCGTGCAAGGACAAGTCGATCGAGGAAACCTGCCGCCGCCTGTCCTGCGTCTACCCGTCGATCTGCGTCAACCTGGGCACCGACCACAGCAAGCTGATCCAGCTGTACCGCAAGGCGCGCGAGATCAAGGGCGTGAAGAAGATCCTGATCCAGTCCGGCCTGCGCTACGACCTGGCCGTGCGCTCACCGGAATATGTGAAGGAACTGGTGACGCACCACGTGGGCGGCCTGCTGAAGATCGCGCCTGAGCACACGGAAACCAATGTTCTGAGCAAGATGATGAAGCCGGGCATCGGCGCCTACGACGAATTCAAGGCGATGTTCGAGAAGTACTCGCTGGAAGCGGGCAAGAAGCAGTACCTGATCCCTTACTTCATCGCCGCCCACCCGGGCACGACGGACGAGGACATGCTGAACCTGGCCCTGTGGCTGAAGAAGAACAACTTCCGCCTGGACCAGGTGCAGACCTTCATGCCGACCCCGATGGCGATGGCATCGGCCATGTACCACTCGCGCAAGAACCCGCTGCACAAGGTCACCGAGAATTCGGAAAACGTGGAAACCCCGCGCACGCTGAAGCAGCGCCAGGCGCACAAGGCCTTCCTGCGCTACTACGATCCGAAGAACTGGCCGATCCTGCGCGAGACCCTGCGCCGCATGGGACGTGGCGACCTGATCGGCGATGGCGAACGCCACCTGATCCCGCCATACCGCGTCGGCGAAGAGAACTTCAAGGCCTCGTCCGGCAAGCGCGCCATGCCGATGCTGGCTCCTGGCCAGCAGAAGCGCGGCGCCGGCCTGCCTCCTCCGGCCCATATCGGCCGCGGCGGCAAGCCGAATGCCCTGACCGGTTCGATGACGGCCCGCGCCACGGTGGAAACCAAGGCCCGTCCATCCATCCTCGACACTATCAAGGTCAAACCCAAGGCCGCCCCGACCAAGACTGGCGGCCGCCCGGGCCGTAAGTAAAACGCTAACGTGCTATCACCTGCTGCAATTCCATAGGACTTTGCAGCAGGAAAGCCACACTTCGGCGCGCTGTGTACGGCGAAGCGGATACAATCGGCTGGTAGACTCTGCCAACTTTGTATCCGGACGATAACGTGCCCCAATTCCTGGCCGGCCTGTTCATATTTCTGTTGCTGTCGACACCTGCGCCATGGGTGCAGGCGCAGGAGCGCGTCACGCTGCAACTGAAGCACAGCCACCAGTTCCAGTTTGCCGGCTATTACGCCGCGCTGGAAAAAGGCTATTACCGCGATGCCGGCCTCGATGTGCAACTGCTGGAAGGCAGCGACGGCAATGAACCGGAACGCGCCGTGCTCGACGGCCGTGCCCAGTACGGCGTTGCCAGCAGCAGCCTGCTGCTGGCGCGGCTGTCCGGCAAGCCGCTGGTGGTGCTGGCGGTCGTTTTCCAGCATTCTCCTTATGCGCTGGCGATGCGGCAGACCGGCCCGGCGCCGGATATCCGCAGCATCATCGGCAAGCGCGTGATGATCGGCTCCCTGACCGATGAACTGACCCAGGCCGACGAAGTCATGGCCTACCTGCGCAAGGAAGGCATCGCCAACAACCAGCTGGTGCGGGTGGAGCACAGCTTCAATCCGGACGACCTGGTGAAGGGCAGGGTCGACGCCATGTCGATTTATGTGACCAATGAGCCGGACTATCTTGACCGCCTTGGCTTCCCATACGACATCTATAGCCCGCGTGCAGCCGGCATTGATTTTTACGGCGACAACCTGTTCACCAGTGAAGAGGAAATCAAGAACCATCCTGACCGCGTGCGCGCCTTCCGCGCCGCCAGCATGCGCGGCTGGCAGTACGCCATGAGCCACCAGGAAGAAATCGTCGACCTGATCCTCAACAAGTATTCGCGCCAGCACGACCGCATGCACTTGCTGTACGAGGCGCGCCAGATGGTGCCGCTGGTGCAGCCGGTGCTGGTGGAAATCGGCTACATGAACCCGGACCGCTGGCAGCACATCGCCGACGTCTACACGGAACTGGGCATGCTGCCCAAAGGCGCCACCTGGGCCGGCTTCATGTATAACGCCGATCCCGGTTCGGACCTGACCTGGCTGTACCGTGTGCTCGGTGTGGCTGCAGGCTTGCTGGTGCTGGGCGCCATGATTCACTTCTCGCTGCTGGCGCGCGAGCGCACGCGCGCCGAGGAAACCATCCGCAAGGGCGAGCAGCGTTTCCGCACCATGTTCGAGGCGGCTCCGATGGGCATTGCCCTGATCGATTCGAGCGGCGGCCAGTTCCGCGACGTCAATCCGCGCTTCGCCGAGATTGCGGGACGCTCGGCGCAAGAGATGCGCCATAGCCGCTGGCTGGAAATCTGCCATCCGGACGATGTGGCTCCGGAACAGGAAAAGATGGCGCAGCTGGCCGCGCAGCAGATTGCCGGCTTCAAGATGGAGACGCGCCTGGTGCGTCCCGACGGCCGCATCGTGTGGGTGGAAGCCTCGATCAACGCGGTGGGGACGGAGAGCCAGCCGCACCACCTGTGCATGATCGAAGACATTACTGACAAGAAGGAAACTGAAGCGCTGATCTGGCAGCAGGCCAACTTCGACACGCTGACGCAGTTGCCGAACCGGCGCATGTTCCTCGACCGGCTGCAGCACGATATTCTGAAATCGCGCCGCGACGGCACCCGCATCGCCATCCTGTTCATCGACCTTGACCACTTCAAGGAAGTCAACGACACCCTGGGCCACCACCAGGGCGACGTGCTGCTGGTGGAGGCGGCGCGCCGCATCGGCGCCTGCGTGCGCCAGTCGGATACCGTGTCGCGCCTGGGCGGCGACGAGTTCACCGTGATCCTGCCGGAGCTGTCGGAAGTCGACCGGGTGGAGGACATTGCCCAGCACATCATCGACAGCCTGCGCATGCCGTTCCAGCTGGGGCAGGAGCAAGCCTTTGTCTCGGCCTCGATCGGCATCACCATTTACCCGGACGATGCCGGCAATATGGACGACTTGCTGAAGCATGCCGACCAGGCCATGTACGCCGCCAAGGGCGCGGGCCGCAACCGCTTCAGCTACTTCACGCCGGCCTTGCAGGTGGCCGCGCTGAACCGCATGCGCCTGACCAACGACTTGCGCGGCGCGCTGAAAGGCAACCAGCTCAAGCTGTACTTCCAGCCCATCGTGCATCTCCAGACCGGCAAGATCCACAAGGCCGAAGCGCTGATCCGCTGGGAGCATCCGCAGCGTGGCATGGTCAGCCCGCTGGAGTTCATCCCGCTGGCTGAATCAAGCGGCCTGATCGTCGATATCGGTGAATGGGTGTTCCGCGAGTCGGCGCAATGGGTCAAGCGCTGGCGCGAGGAAGTGCACCCCGGCTTCCAGGTCAGCCTGAACCAGTCGCCGATGGAATTCCAGCGCGAACGGGCCACCTACGCCGATTGGCTGGCCTACCTGCAGCAGCTCGGCGTGCCGGGTGAAAGCATCGTGGTGGAAATCACGGAAGGCCTGCTGCTGGACGCCAACACCAGCGTCACCGACAAGCTGCTGCAACTGCGCGACGCCGGCATCCAGGTCGCACTGGACGATTTCGGTACCGGCTATTCCTCGCTGTCCTACCTGAAGAAGTTTGACATCGACTATCTCAAGATCGACCGCAGCTTCACCCGCAACCTGGCGCCCGATTCAAGCGACATGGCGTTGTCCGACGCGATCATCGTTATGGCTCACAAGCTTGGACTGAACGTGATCGCCGAAGGGGTGGAAACCACCGAACAGCGCGACCTGCTGGCCGGCGCCGGCTGCGACTACGGCCAGGGCTACCTGTTCGCCCGTCCCCTACCCGCCGCAGACTTCGACGCCATGCTGCACCAGCAATCGATCCCCACCGCCGCAACCCCGCACGCCACTGCCGCTTGATTGGGCCGTACTTGACTCAAGTCAAAGCCAAGCCATATCACGAAAACCTATAGTTACTTCCGAACCAACCAAGGAGTAACGAAATGGGAAAAGAAAAACAGGTGTATATGGCCGGCGCCGGCATCGGCAACCTGGCGGCGGCGGCTTTCATGCTCCGCGATGGAAAAATGCGCGGTGACCAGATTCATATTTACGAATCGCTGGGCGTGGCAGGCGGCAGCCTGGATGGCGCGGGCAACGCGAAGGATGGTTACCGCCTGCGCGGCGGCCGCATGCTGACGACCGATAACTACGAATGCACCTGGGACCTGTTCGCCTCGATTCCGTCGCTGGTCCACCCTGGACAGTCGGTGCTCGATGAGACGCTGGCATTCAACGAACTGCATCAGTCGCACTCGCAAGCGCGCCTGGTTGACCGCAACCGCCATAAAGTGGATGTGACATCGATGGGCTTCAGCCTGCGCGACAGGATGGAGCTGCTCAAGCTGCACGAAGCGGATGAAGCGGCGTTGGGCAATTCCCCCATCACCGATCACCTGTCGCCGGCATTTTTCGAAACGCCGTTCTGGTACATGTGGGCCACCACCTTCGCCTTCCAGCCTTGGCACAGTGCGGTGGAATTCAAGCGCTACCTGCATCGCTTCATGAAGGAGTTCTCACGCATCGAAACGCTGGCCGGGGTCAAACGCACCGTGTACAACCAGTACGACTCGCTGGTCCGTCCATTGCAGGCATGGCTGGCGCAGCAGGGCGTGCGTATTGAAACCGGTTGCACCGTCACCGACATCAAGCTGGAAGACGGCAAGGACGCATTGGTGGTGCATGCAATCGAGCTCGAACGGGACGGCCAGCGCGAACTGCTACCGGTTACCCCTGACGACCTGGTGTTCTTCCAGAACGGCTCGATGACGGACGCCTCCAGTTTCGGCAGCATGGACTCTGCGCCGCCGCGTCTTGACCGCTACCAGAGTGGCGGCTGGAAGCTGTGGGAGCGCCTGGCGGAAGGCAGGCCGGAGCTTGGCAATCCAGCTGCGTTCAACCGCAATATCCAGCAATCGTGGTGGGAATCGTTCACGGTCACGCTGCATGATTCCATCTTCTTCGACCAGATGCAGGCCTTCAGCGGCAACGTCGCCGGTACTGGCGGCCTGGTGACCTTCAAGGATTCCAACTGGTTGATGTCCGTCGTGCTGGCGCACCAGCCGCACTTCGCCGATCAACCGGCCGACATAAAAGTCTTCTGGGGCTACGCCTTGCATCCGGACCGCGTCGGCAATTTCGTCGCCAAGCCGATGGCCGGCTGCACCGGCGAAGAGATTTTGCGCGAACTGGCGGGACACCTGAACTTCGAACCTGAAGTCTTCGCCCAGGCCAATTGCATTCCTTGCCGCATGCCCTACATCACCAGCATGTTCATGCCGCGCCATTACAGCGACCGGCCATTGCCGGTGCCAATCGGCTCGCGCAATCTCGCCCTGGTCAGCCAGTTCGTCGAAGTACCGGACGACGTGGTGTTCACGGTCGAGTACTCGGTGCGCGCAGCACAAATGGCGGTATACCAGCTGCTTGGTATCGAGCGCGAGATCCCGCCGATCAAGCGCCACGACAAGACGCTGGAAGTGATGCTGGCCGCGCTGGTCAAGGCAGCCTGATAACGACAAGCGGGCGGCGGATTGGGGAATCCTTGACCTGGCTCAAGGATTTTTCAGTCGCGCCCGCGCAAGATGCCGGCTATGAATCTCGCAAACTCACTCTTGCACGCGCTGGCTGATCACGGCGCGCGTGAAGTCTTTGGCATCCCCGGAGACTTCGTCCTTGCCTTCTTCGAACAAATTGAGAAATCTGGCGTCCTGCCCCTCTACACGCTGAGCCACGAGCCGGGCGTGGGTTTTGCAGCCGATGGGGCGGCACGCTACCACGGGCGCATAAGCGTGGCGGCGGTGACCTATGGTGCGGGGGCACTCAATATGGTCAACGCCGTCGCGGGCGCTTACGCAGAAAAGGTGCCAATGGTGGTGATCTCCGGCGCGCCGGGCACCAATGAACGCCGCAATGGATTCCTGCTGCACCACCAGGTCAAGCACCTGGACTCGCAAATGGCGATCTTCCGCGAGATCACCTGCGACCAGTGCGTGCTGGACGACCCCCAGCGCGCGCCGGAAGATATCGCCCGGGTGCTGCGCAGTGCGATCACGCATTCGCGTCCGGTCTACATCGAGCTGCCGCGCGACCTGGTGCATGCGCCTTGCGCGCGGGTGCACGCCCTGCCGGCGCCTGTGCATGATGCGGATGCCCTGGCAGCCTGCGTGGAAGAAGTGTTGGCCCGCCTGGAGCGCGCCGCGCGCCCCGTGCTGATGGTCGACATCGAGATCCGCCGCTTCGGCCTGGAGAGCAAGGTCGCGCAGCTGGCTGCCAAGCTGCAGGTGCCGGTCGTGACCTGCTTCATGGGCCGAGGACTGCTGGCCAGCGAGCCGGAAGCACCGCTGCTCGGCACCTACCTCGGCGTCGCCGGCGCACCGGAAGTCACCGAAGCCGTGGAAGGTTCGGACGCCCTGTTGATGCTGGGCGTGATCCTCTCCGACACCAATTTCGGCGTGCAGCGCGAACGCATCGACCTGCGCAAGTGCATGCTGGCGCTGGACGGCGACGTCACCCTCGGCTATCACACCTACCACGACATCCCGCTGGAAGCACTGGTGGACGGCCTGCTGGCCCATGCCAAGCCCTTGCGCGCCGATGCTGCCCTGCGCGGTGAGCGCACCGCCTATCCATGCGACCTGCCTGCGGACGACAACCCGCTGGTGCCGCGCGACGTGGCGAGCGCCATCAACGACATGATGCGCAAGCACGGCCGCATGACAATCGCCTCCGACATCGGCGATTGCCTGTTCACCGCGCTGGATATCGAGAACACCGACCTGCTGGCGCCCGGCTACTACGCCACCATGGGTTACGGCGTGCCGGCCGCCTTTGGCTTGCAGGCAGCCGGTGGTGAGCGCCCGCTGGTGCTGGTCGGCGACGGCGCCTTCCAGATGACCGGCTGGGAGCTGGGCAACTGCCAGCGCTACGGCCTGGACCCGATCGTGGTTATCTTCAACAACTGCAGCTGGGAGATGCTGCGCGCCTTCCAGCCGCAATCCGGCTTCTGCGACTTGAGCGACTGGCGCTTTGCCGACATGGCGCAAGCCTTGGGCGGCGACGGTTACCGCGTCACCACGCGCGCCGAACTGGCGGCGGCACTGGAAAGCGCCGTGCAGCAGCGCGGACGCTTCCAGCTGGTGGAAGTGATGCTGCCGCGCGGCGGCCAGTCCGACACCCTGGCCCGCTTCGTCAACGGCGTACGCCGCCTGCAGGGAAACAAAGCATGATCGAACTCGTTTGTCCCGCCGGCAGCTTGCCGGCATTGAAAGCTGCTGTCGATAACGGCGCCGATAGCGTCTACCTCGGCTTCCGCGACGCCACCAATGCCCGCAATTTCGCCGGCTTGAATTTCGATGAAGCCGCGATTGCTGAAGGCATCCGTTATGCGCACCAGCGTGGCCGCAAAGTACTGCTGGCGCTGAACACTTATCCGCAAGCGGCCAACTGGCAGCTGTGGCGCGAAGCAGTCGACCGCGCCGCCGGCGCCGGGATCGACGCCATCATCCTGGCCGACCCGGGCTTGATGGAATACGCCCGCAACAAGCATCCTGGCTTGCGCCTGCACTTGTCAGTGCAAGGCTCCGCCACCAACTACGAGGCGATCAACTTCTACCACGAGCAGTTCGGCATTTCGCGCGCCGTGCTGCCGCGCGTGCTGTCGATGCAGCAGGTCGAGCACCTGATCCGCCACGTGAAAACCGAGATCGAGGTCTTCGGTTTCGGCAGCCTGTGTGTGATGGTGGAAGGCCGCTGCGCCTTGTCGTCCTACGCCACCGGCGAATCGCCCAATACGGCCGGCGTTTGCTCGCCCGCCAAGGCAGTACGCTGGCAGCAGACACCGAAAGGCCTGGAATCGCGCCTGAACGGCGTCCTGATCGACCGCTACCAGCCGGACGAAAACGCCAGCTACCCCACGCTGTGCAAGGGACGCTTCGAAGTGGAAGGCGAAACCTATTACGCGATCGAGGAACCGGCCAGCCTGAATACCATGGAGCTGCTGCCGCAACTGGTGCAGATGGGCGTCAAGGCGATCAAGATCGAAGGCCGCCAGCGCAGTCCCGCCTACGTGGCGCAAGTGACGCAAGCCTGGCGCTCGGCGATCGATGCCTGCGGCGACGGCAAGCGGCGCTTCGCCATCCACCCGAGCTGGAGTGCCGCGCTGGACCGCGTGGCGGAAGGCCAGCAGCACACCCTGGGCGCCTATCACCGCAAATGGAAATGAGTATGTTGAAACTAGCCCTCGGCCCGGTGCTGTATTACTGGCCGCGCCTGACCATGTTCGAGTTCTACCAGCAGGTAGCCGAAAGTCCGGTCGATATCGTCTACCTCGGCGAAGTCGTATGTTCGCGCCGCCATGAACTGCGCCTGCCGGACTGGCTTGATATCGCCGCCCTGCTGCGCGATGCGGGCAAGGAAGCGGTGTTGTCCACCCAGGCGCTGATCGAATCGGGCGCCGAACTGACCACCATGCGCAAGTTGTGCGAACACCGCGACTTCCTGGTGGAGGCCAACGACTTCGGCGCCGTGCGCAACCTGGAAGGCGCTGGCTTTATCGCCGGCCCGCACCTGAATATCTACAGCGAGCCGACGCTGGCCGTGCTGGCTCGCCAGGGCGCGCGCCGCTGGGTGGCGCCGCTGGAAATGGACCGAACCGCCATCGCCACCCTGCTGAAGACGCAACCGGCCGGCATGGAGAGTGAGGTCTTCGCGTGGGGCCGCATGCCGCTGGCCTTCTCCGCCCGCTGCATGACCGCCCGCAACCGCAACCTGCCGAAGGACGATTGCCAGTTCAGCTGCATCGATTACCCGGACGGCCTGATCATGGACACACGCGAGCAGAAAGCCTTCCTGGTGCTGAACGGCATACAGACCCAATCCGCATTGTGCTGCAACCTGGTGCGCGTCATGCCGGAGATGGCCGACATGGGCATCAATGTGCTGCGCATCTCGCCGCAGTCGCGTGACACACTGGAAGTGTTGGCAGCCTTCGACAAGGTGCGCCGCGGCGAATGGCAGGCGCCGCATGCCGCCGTCGTGCTGGAGCCGCTGGCCCCCGGTGGCAGTTGCGATGGTTTCTGGTACGGCCAACCCGGCATGGAGCGCGTGGCATGACGACAGCACCGTTCCGCATCCCGCCCGCCATCGGCCGCCTGCTGGGCCGCCTGCCGCCGCAGCCGCCCGCCTGGCTGTTCGTGCAAGGGCTGAACCGAATCCTGGCGCCGCAATTGCCTGAAGACGTGCGCCAGGCCCTATTTGCCCGCCGCCTGCGCCTGCGGGTGGAAGACGCCGGCCTCGCGATCGACTTCAGCTGGCAGGGCAAGGGCTTTGAAATGGCCCGCCATGGCGAGCAGCCCGACCTCACCATCGGCGCCTGCGCGCACGATCTGGTGCTGATGGCGCGCCGCCAGGAAGATCCGGACACGCTGTTCTTCTGCCGCCGCCTGATCCTGGAAGGCGACACGGAACTGGGCCTGCTGTTCAAGAACACGCTGGACGGCCTGGACGCCAGCGCCTTCGACTGGCGCAAGCTGCTGCCGAAAATCCCGACGCCGCCCGGCGCCCGCCATGGCTGACAGGACGCTGCCGCTGGTGTATTCATGCTCCGGCTGCAGCAGCGCGGCCCAACTGGCCAACGCCGTCGCACTCAAGCTTGACCGCGACGGCACCGCGGAGATGTCCTGTATCGCCGGGGTTGGCGGCGGCGTCGCCCCGCTGGTCAAGCTGGCCCAGTCCGGCCGCACCATCATCGCCATCGACGGCTGCCCCTTGGCCTGCGCCCGCGAATGCCTGGCGAAGCAGGGCGTTACTCCCGGCCACCACCTCCTCCTCAACGAACTAGGCGTGCGCAAGAAAATGCACGCCGACTTCGATCCTGCCGATGTCGGCTATCTGTCCGGCCACGTTACCCGCCTCCTGTCGAAATCACAACCCTGACGGGGCGACAACCGTTTTCCCGCCAAAAGGCGATAATAACGATCGCGTTTCGCGGTTCTAATAGGCAAAGACTATTGAGTCTATTTGAACAATCAAATTTCCAAATCTCCGGGAAGGCCTTAAACTGGCGTCTCATTGATTCACAAACCCACGAGGAAACCACAATGTCCCTGATTAACACCCAAGTAAAACCATTCAAGGCCACCGCATACCACAACGGCAAATTCGTTGACCTGAGCGAAGAATCCCTGAAAGGCAAGTGGTCCGTATTCGTGTTCTACCCAGCCGACTTCACCTTCGTGTGCCCAACCGAGCTGGAAGACCTGGCAGACCACCACGCAGAATTCGCCAAGCTGGGCGTGGACGTGTACGGCATCTCGACCGACACCCACTTCGCCCACAAGGCATGGCACGACACTTCCGACGCCATCAAGAAAGTGCAGTACGCGCTGATCGGCGACCCAACCGGCACCCTGTCCCGCAACTTCGAAGTGATGATCGAAGAAGAAGGCCTGGCACTGCGCGGCACCTTCGTGATCAATCCGGAAGGCTTCATCAAAGTGATGGAAGTGCACGACAACGGCATCGGCCGCGACGCTGCTGAACTGCTGCGCAAAGTGAAGGCAGCCCAGTACGTGGCTTCCCACCCAGGCGAAGTGTGCCCAGCCAAGTGGACCGAAGGCGCAGCAACCCTGAAGCCATCGCTGGACCTGGTCGGCAAGATCTAAGCATCTAGTCTGCTAATGGCTTGAACAGGCGACCCCACGGGGTCGCCTTGGGGCGTTGAAGCGGTACCTACCGCAAGCGACTAATCAGAAAGGAATAGCCATGCTGGACGCAGACCTGAAAGCCCAACTCTCCTCCTACCTGGAGCGCGTTGTCCACCCGATCGAAATCGTGGCGCACACCGACGCCTCCGCCAAATCGCAGGAAATGTCGGCCCTGCTGCAGGACATCGTATCGGCCGGCCACGGCAAGATCACCGTCGTCGCAGGCACTGACGACAAGGCCCGCAAGCCTTCCTTCGACATCAACCGCAAAGGCACCGATATCGGCGTGAGTTTCGCCGGCATCCCGATGGGCCACGAATTCACCTCCCTGGTGCTGGCGCTGCTGCAAGTGGGCGGCCACCCGATCAAGCTGGACGAAAAAGTCGTCGAGCAGATCCGCAACCTGGACGGCGATTACGTCTTCGAAACCTTCATCTCCCTGAGCTGCCATAACTGCCCGGAAGTGGTGCAGGCGCTCAACGCCATGTCCGTGATCAACCCGCGCATCAAGGTGGTGGCGGTGGACGGCGGCGTGTTCCCGAAAGAAGTCGAGGAACGCCAGGTGATGGCCGTGCCGATGATGTACCTGAATGGCCAGCACTTCGGCCAGGGCCGCACCAACGTCGAGGAGATCCTCGCCAAGCTGGATACCGGCGCCTCGGCCCGCGCTGCGGCTGAACTGAGCAAGAAAGACGTGTTCGACGTGCTGATCGTCGGCGGCGGCCCTGCAGGCGCTGCTGCGGCCATCTACACGGCGCGCAAAGGCATCCGCACCGGCGTGATCGCCGACCGTTTCGGCGGCCAGGTGCTGGATACCCTGTCGATCGAGAACTTCATCTCGGTGAAGGAAACCGACGGCCAGAAGTTCGCGGTCGCCCTGGAGCAGCACGTCAAGGAATACGACGTGGACATCATGAACACCCAGCGCGCATCGAAGATCGTGCCGGGCAAGATCAAGGAAGTCCATACCGAGAGCGGCGCTGTGCTGAAAGCCAGGTCCGTGATCATTTCGACCGGCGCCCGCTGGCGCGAGATCAACGTGCCGGGCGAGAAGGAATACCGTAACCACGGCGTGGCCTACTGCCCGCACTGCGATGGCCCGCTGTTCAAGGGCAAGCGCGTAGCGGTGATCGGTGGAGGCAATTCCGGCGTGGAAGCGGCGATCGACCTGGCCGGCATCGTGGAGCATGTGACCCTGATCGAATTCGGCGCCGAACTGCGCGCGGATGCGGTGTTGCAGCGCAAGCTGGCCACCCTGCGCAATGTGAAGGTGATCAAGTCGGCCCAGACTTCCGAGATCCATGGCGATGGCAAGAAAGTGAACGGTTTGAGCTACACCGACCGCGAGACCGGGCAGTCGCATCGTGTCGACCTGGAAGGCGTGTTCGTCCAGATCGGCCTGGTGCCTAACACCGAATGGCTGAAGGGCACCATCGAGCTGTCCAAGCATGGCGAGATCGAGGTGGATGCCAAGGGGCAGACTTCGGAGACCGGCGTGTTCGCCGCGGGCGACGTGACCACTGTGCCGTACAAGCAGATCGTGATTGCGGTGGGCGAAGGCGCAAAGGCGGCGCTGGGGTCCTTCGACTATTTGATCCGCTCTTCGGCGGATGATGAGCCGGCGGCGATTGCAGCCTAAAACCGGTAAATCCGGGTCAGGCACAAGTGCCTGACCCATTCTGCGCAACAGCTGTTGGTGTTGGTTCTAGGCCTTTGACTTTCGACGAAGATCAACATCGCACAACCTAACCCGAGTCAGATGATCTGACTGTGTCTGACCCTGTGGGTCAGACACAGGTTTACCGGTTTCAGAAATGAAAAAAGCCCCGTCTGCACAGAGCGCGATCTAGAGCGCGTTCTGGCTGACGGGGCTTTTCTCTGAATATTGGCGGAGCGGACGGGGCTCGAACCCGCGACCCCCGGCGTGACAGGCCGGTATTCTAACCAACTGAACTACCGCTCCAATTCTTCATCAGCGTGACTGGTGGGCGTTGAGAGGGTCGAACTCCCGACCTAATCCTTGTAAGGGATCCGCTCTACCAACTGAGCTAAACGCCCCTGCCTTCACTGTCGAACGTTTGTCACAACGTTCAGAAGAGGCCGCATTATAGGATGGATTTTGAAAGCCGCGCAAGCCTTTTTCCAAAAAACCTCAAAATTATTTGGAAACCCCGATTTGCGACAGCAGCCAGGCCATCTCGAATGCCCTCTCGCCCAACGCGTTATAGCGCCCGGACGAGCCGCCATGGCCGGCGCCCATGTTCACCTTCAACAGCAGCGGGTTGCTGTCGGTCTTGTTGCGGCGCAGCTTGGCCACGTACTTGGCCGGCTCCCAGTACATCACCTGGCTGTCATTCAGGCTGGTGGTAACCAGCATGGCCGGATAATCTTTCAACAAGATGTTGTCGTACGGGGAATAGCTGCGCATGTAGTCGTAGGCCGCCTTCTCGTTCGGATTGCCCCACTCCAGGTACTCGCCGGTGGTCAGCGGCAGGCTGGCGTCCATCATGGTGTTCATGACGTCCACAAACGGCACCGCCGCGTGCACCGCCTTGAACAGGTCCGAACGCATATTCACCACGGCCCCCATCAGCAGGCCGCCGGCGCTGCCGCCCTGGATCGCCAGGCGGTCGCGCGAGGTCCATTTCTCCTTGACCAGGTATTCCGCGCTGTCGATGAAGTCGGTGAAGGTGTTCATCTTCTTCATCAGCATACCGTCGTCATGCCATTTCTCACCCATGTCATTGCCGCCCCGGATATGCGCCGCCGCGTAGATCACGCCGCGCTCCAGCATGCTCAGGCGGGTCAGCGAGAACGTCGCTTCCTGCGGAACGCCGTAGGAGCCATAGGAATACAGCACCAGCGGCGCCGAGCCATCCAGCTTCACGCCCTTCTTGTAGGCCACCCACAGGGGCACCTTCACGCCGTCGCGCGCGGTCGCCCACAGGCGCCTGGTCTCATATTGGCTGAAATCGAAACCACCCGCCACCTCCTGCTTTTTCAGCACGGTGCGCTCGCCGGTCTTCATGTCGACGTCGATGATGGTCGGCGGCGACAAGGGCGACTGGTAGCTGATGCGGTACTTGGTCAAGCCGTATTCCAGGTTGGTGGACGGCATCGACACATATACTTCGTCGTCAAACTTCACAATCAGCCACTTCTTGCTGGCGAAGTCGTAGATGCGGGTGTGGCCCAACGCCCGCGACTTTTCCTGCACGGCCAGGAAGCCCTTGAACACGGTGACGCCTTGCAGCAGGGTGTCCTTGTCGTGCGGGACGATCTCGGTCCACTTCTTCGGATCGGATACGGGCGCAGCCACCAGGCGGAAATTCTTGGCCGCCCTATTGGTGCGGATGTATAGCTTGCCTTCGCGATGGCCCATGACGTAATAGCGATGGCCCTTGCTGCGCCCCAGCACAGTCTTGAAACTGCCCTTTGGCTGGTCGGCCGGCAGCATGAAAACTTCGGTGGTATCGGTCGCACCCGACAGCAGGAAAACATGCTTGTTGTCCGAACCGGCAAAAACCTGCAGGGCGAATTGCTCGACCGGCTCGTGGAATACCTGCTCCGGCTGGCCGTCCAGCGCAAGGCGGAACAAGCGGTCGGAACGCTTGGTGGTCGGGTCTTCCTGCACCACGAACAGGGTCTTGTTGTCGGCGGCCCACGCGATCGTGGTCGTGCGCGACATGGTGGTCGACAGCACCTTGCCGGTGCCAAGGTCTTTCACATGCAGCTCGTACTGACGGAAGCCGTTGTTGTCGGTGGTGTAGGCCAGCAGCTTGCCGTCCGGGCTGGGCAGCACCATGCCGAGGGCGAAGTATTTCAGGCCTTCGGCCATGGCATTCTGGTCCAGCATGATTTCTTCCGGCGCGGCGGCGTCGTAGCTGCCGTCTGCCGCAGCCTTGCGGCGGCAATTGAGCTGGTACTGCTTGCCCGCTTCAATGCGGGTGTAATAGTAGTAACCGCCGCGGCGCGCCGGCACCGACAGGTCGACCGGTTGGGTGCGGTCCTTGAACTCCTTGTACAGCGTGTCGGCGAACGGCTTGATACTCTCGGTCATGGCGGCGGTGTAGCTGTTTTCCGCGTTCAGGTATTCGATGACGGCCGGATTGGTCTTGTCCTGCAGCCAGCGGTAATCGTCGGTGACCTGCTCGCCATGGCGGGTTTCCATCCACTGCGTTTTTTCGGCGACAGGCGGCTGCGGCAGGTCCGCAGCAAGAGCCTGTGCAGCCAGCAGGGGCAGCAACAGGCTGGTGATCAGTCGTTTGCTCACTTCTTCAGCTCCAAGGGGGGAAAATGTGCAATGATTCTAGGGTGCGATACTTAGAAATACAACAAGAATGATCACTACCGAAACGCTGTATGCGCGCGTCACCTGGCGCCTGCTGCCCTTCCTCTTCCTGTGCTACGTGGTGGCATACCTGGACCGGGTGAACGTCGGTTTTGCCAAGCTGCAGATGCAGGCGGACCTGCAGTTTTCCGACACCGTGTATGGGCTGGGCGCCGGGATCTTCTTCGTAGGCTACTTCCTGTGCGAGGTGCCTTCCAACCTGCTGATGCTGCGCGTCGGCGCGCGGCGCTGGATTGCGCGCATCATGGCCAGCTGGGGCCTGCTGTCGGCGGCCATGCTGTTCACCAGCAGCCCGGTGAGCTTCTATGTGATGCGCTTCCTGCTTGGCGTGGCGGAGGCGGGCTTCTTCCCCGGCGTGATCCTGTACCTCACCTACTGGTATCCGGCGCAGCGGCGCGCCCGCATCGTCGCCGTTTTCATGAGCGGCGTCGCGGTGGCGGGCGTGGTGGGCGGCCCGCTGTCGGGCTGGATCATGTCGCACTTTGGCGGCAGCGGCGGGCTGGCCGGCTGGCAGTGGCTGTTCCTGCTGGAGGGCTTGCCGGCAGTGGCGCTGGGCGTGCTGACGCTGGCGCTGCTGGACGATGGCATCGACGATGCCAACTGGCTTAACGACGAGGAAAAGGCGCTGTTGAAGCACGAGCTGGCGCGCGACGGCGCACCGCGCGCGCAATGGGGCCTGCGCCACGTGTTCGGCAGCAGCCGGGTGTGGATCCTGGCGCTGGTGTACTTCCTGCTGGTGATGGGGCTGTACGGCGTCGGCTTCTGGCTGCCGCAACTGATACGCAACAGCGGCGTGCAGGACGTGCTCGACATCGGGCTGCTGACCGCCATCCCGTATGGCATCGCAGCAGTGGCGATGATCCTGATTGCGCGCCATTCCGACCGCAGCGGCGAACGGCGCTGGCACGTTGCGCTGGCTGCCTTCATTGGCGCAGCAGCCTTGCTGGCGTCGACGCATTATGCAAACAACCCGGTGCTGGCGCTGGCGGCCTTGAGCGTGGCGACGGCCGGCATCCTCAGCACCTTCCCGGTGTTCTGGAGCATTCCGACCGCCATGCTGGGCGGCTCTGCGGCAGCGGCAGGCATCGCCATGATCAATTCGCTCGGCAACCTGGCCGGTTTTGTCAGCCCCTACCTGGTCGGCGCGATCAAGGACGCCACGCACAGTACAGCCAACGGCATGCTGCTGGTGGCGGCCTGCCTGGCGGCGGGCGGCGCCCTGGTGCTGCTATGCGTCGGCAGCAAAGGAGAAATGCTGTGAAGACTGGCCGCGAACTGCTGTCCGAACTGTTCAACGCCGCCCTGCGCGCGGCCGACCCGCTGGAAACCATTGCGGCCCACCTGCCGCCGCCGCCGAAAGGCCGTACCGTCATCATCGGCGCCGGCAAGGCGTCCGCGCGCATGGCGCAGGGCGTGGAGCGGCGCTGGCAGGGCCCCCTGAGCGGCGTCGTGGTGACGCGCTACGGACATGGCGCGCCCACGCAGCAGGTGGAAGTGATCGAGGCCGGCCACCCGGTGCCGGACGACGCCAGCCAGGCCGCAGCGCGCCGCATGCTGGCGGCAGTGCGGGGCCTGGGGCCGGACGATATGGTGCTGTGCCTGATGTCCGGCGGCGGCTCGGCGCTGATGTCGCTGCCGGCGCCCGGCATCACGCTGGAGCAGAAGCGCGACATCAACAAGGCTTTGCTGCGCAGCGGCGCGCCGATTGGCGACATCAATATCGTGCGCAAGCACCTGTCGGCGATCAAGGGGGGCCGCCTGGCGCTGGCTTGCGGCCAGGCGCGCGTGGTCACGCTAGTGCTGTCGGACGTGCCGGGCGACGATCCGGCCGTGGTGGCCAGCGGCCCGACCCTGGCCGATCCGTCGACCGCGCAGGACGCCCTGCGCATCCTGCAGCAATATGGCATCGAGCTGGCGCCCGCCGTGCGCGCAGTGCTGGAAGACCCGGCGCAGGAGACGCCAAAGCCCGGCGATTCACGCCTGGAGCGCAATAGCGTGGCGGTGATTGCCTCCGCCAGGCACGCCTTGCAGGCGGCGGCCGACATGGCCCGCGCCGAAGGCCTGCGCCCGCTGATATTGAGCGACAGGCTGGAAGGCGAATCGCGCACGGTGGCCGTGTCGCATGCCGCCCTGGCGCAAGGCGTGATCGAGCATGGCAGCCCATTGCGGCCGCCCTGCGTCATCCTGTCAGGCGGGGAAACCAGCGTCACGGTGCGCGGCACGGGCCGCGGCGGGCGCAATGCGGAATACCTGCTGGCGCTGGCTGTCGCGCTGCAGGGAGCGCCCGGCGTGCACGCCATCGCCTGCGACACCGACGGCATCGACGGCACCGAGGACAATGCCGGCGCCGTGCTGGGGCCGGACACGCTGCAGCGCGCCGCCGCCCAGGGCCTGGACGCCCGCGCCCTGCTCGACAACAACGACGGCTACAGCTTCTTCTCAGCGCTGGGCGACCTGGTGGTCACCGGCCCCACCCGCACCAATGTGAACGACTTCCGGGCGATCCTGCTTATTTGATGGCGGCGGCCAGCTTGGCCCACACCGCATCGCCAATGTCCTTGCGGCCGTCCGGCGCGCGGTAGGACAGGAAGAACGTCTCGTTTTTTTTTCCGGTTGCCATGTACATGAAGTAGGCCGGCTGTCCAGTGGTGCCGCTGATCATGGAAACCATCACGGCCGGGTGCCTGGCATCTTTGAATTCCTGGACCTGGATATTGGTGGCTGCACCGCGCAGTTTGTTCAGCGAACCGGGATCACTGATCCCGTAGAACACATGGTGGGCCGCGTCGTAAGTGACGTTGGTGGCGGTTGAACCGTACATATAGCCATTGCGGGTCGGCAGGCTGGCGGCGGTCGCCGTCGCGGCATCTTCCGGGCGCATCCAGTACGAATAGCCGATTTTCTTGACCTTGGACTGCTGGAATTCCGCCGGTACCGGCACGTTCAGGGCGATCTGGTACGGCAGGCGGCCCTGCATGAAGTCATTGACGGGAACGTCGCGCGTCTGCACAGCCACTGGCGCCGGGGCCGCAGCAGAAGCCGCAGGCTTGGACGCCTTCGCCGATGCCGATGCCGCCGGTGCGGCATTCGCCACTGCAGCCGTGGTGCTGATGGCCAGGCCGGCCACAAATAAAATCGATTTCAACTGGAACTCCTGTTTTTCATCTCTGCTTTCGGGGAAGGCTAATCCTCTCACGGCTTCCCTTTGCGGTGCAATGTTGTTTGTTCAAGCAGGGCAGCGGCTGGCTGGCTGGTCGCCGGCCGCTACGGCTTTCCTGAGCAGGTCCTGCGCTGCTTCCCGGTCGCCACGAGCGCCCCGCTCCAGTCTCAGGACGGCAGCGTTGTAGGCGGCGACTGGATTGCCCAGCGCCGCAGCGGCATCAAACGCCTTCCATGCGCGCTCGGGGCAAAGGCTGAACGTTTCATGACCGACGCCGGCGCGCAGCAAGCCATCGGCGTCGCCTTGCCTGGCAAACGTCTCTTCAAACTGTGCTGGCCAGCCTGTCACCAGCGATGCCATGACCGGCTCCCCTTTTTTGACGGCATACGGGCCAGTAACGAAAGCTGTAAAAGCTTGCTGCGTGGTGGTGAGCTTGCCGTCCTTGCTGTACCACAGGAAGCCGTCGGCACCGCTTACCTTGACGTCGCCCAGCTTGTTGGACAGTTGCCGCGCCAGCGGAAGATGATGCTTGTCGGGCGCTGTGCCGCTCCACGAAGACATCAGCACGACATGGCTGAGCTTCTTCTTCTTTTTGCTTTCCTGCCGGAGGACCTCCGCCAGTTTGTCGATCGTCATGATGCGGGAGTCGGGACCATACAAGTGCCAGGGGCTGCCATGGAGGGCGATGGTCATCCCCTCATCCCCGCCGTCCGGTACGGCCTCCGCGTACTGATACAAGGCATCCGATGCGGGCACGCATTCCTCGCGCATCGGATAGCAGTTATCGATATTGAGCACGCCTTTCAGCGGCAGTGTCGTTGGGCAGCCTGCTTGCGCAACGGCGCAGCCAGCCAGCAGGGAAATGAGGGCAAATCGGTGATGGAGTGTCACATGGATTCCTGTTTGATTACCTGGGAGGTAATCGTCGCATGGCATGGATTTGTTGACAATGGCTTCACCAACCAACGAAAGGAGAAACACCATGCAAATCGTCGACAAATACCTGGCAGCCTGGAACGAGCGCAGCGCCGATGAGCGCCGTGCCCGTGTGGCAGCGGCTTTCACTCCGGAAGCCAACTACAAGGACCCGCTGATGCAGGGCGCCGGCCATGGTGCGATCGACGCCATGATCGCCGGCGCGCAGGGGCACTTCCCCGGCCACCGTTTTGAACTGGCCGGCACCCCGGACAGCCATGGCGACGTGCTGCGCTTCTCGTGGACGCTGGGCGCGCCTGGCAGCGATCCGGTTGCCAAAGGCACCGACTTCGCAGTTCTCGCGGCGGACGGGCGCCTGGCCAGCGTGACCGGCTTTATCGACTACTTCGCACAGTAAGGAAGGGAGGCAATCATGACCGCATACAAGATCTCGGGCGCCCGCGTGATCGAACCGAACACCGTGCGTACTGCCGACGGCGTCAACCTGTTCTACCGCGACTGGGGCGATGGCGAACCGGTTCTGTTCGTGGGTGGCTGGTCGCTGGGTGCCGATTCCTGGTGCTACCAGATGCTGGCGCTGGCGGAGCAGGGCATGCGCGTGATTGCCTTCGACCGGCGCGGCCACGGCCGCTCCAGCGATCCTGGCCGCGGCTATGACTTCAACACCCTGGCCGACGACCTGGGTGCCGTGCTGGAAGCGCTTGACCTGGATGAAGTCACCCTGGTGGCCCATTCGATGGGCTGCAATGAAGTGGTGCGCTACCTGACCCGCCACGGGCAGCGCCGCATCAGGCGCGTCGCCTTGCTGGGGACCATGACGCCTTGCATCGCCAGGTCTGCCGACAACCCGGACGGCATCGATCCGGCGCTGCTGGAATACTTCCGCAAGGAGCAGCTGATGAAGGACCTGCCGAAATGGATCGATGAAAACCTGCCGCCGTTCGTGGCCGAACATACGCCACCAGGCATGCGTGACTGGCTGCGCGCCATGCCGCTGCAAGCCTCGCTGCAGGCATTGTACGAATGCAACCGCTCGCTGCAGCGCGAAGATTTCCGTGCCGAGCTGCCGAACGTTACGCTGCCGGTTCTGCTGTTTGCCGGCACCAATGACGCCAGCGCGCCGTTCGAGCTGACCGCCAGGCCGAGCGCCGCACTGCTACCCAATGCGAAACTTCAAGTGTACGAAGGCGCGCCGCATGGTATGTTCCTCACCCACATGGCAAGAGTGAACAGCGACTTGCTGGACTTCATACGGTCTTGAGGGGAGCGATATGGGAGCGGCGGCACCAGGGCAGTATTTCAGCGACTACGCAGCGGCGATGCGCTATTGGCGCGGCAAGCGCGGTTTCAGCCAGTTGCGGCTGTCGACCGAGAGCGGCATCTCGCAGCGGCATATCAGTTTCCTGGAAAGCGGACGCTCGCAGCCCAGCCGCGAAATGATCCTGAAACTGGGCATTGTCCTCGACATCCCGCTACGGGAGCGCAATGTGATGCTGCTGGCAGCCGGATACGCGCCGGCCTACCAGGAGCGCAACTTGTCCGATCCCGAAATGAAGGCGGTGAAGCAGGCGCTGGACTTCATGCTGCGACAGCAGGCGCCCTATCCTGCACTGGTGGTGGACCGCTTGTGGAACCTGGTCATGAGCAACGGCCCGGCAGCCAAGATGATCGAGTGGCTGCTCGATGGCCCGCCTACTACCTCCAACGTGATCAAGCTGACCCTGGAGCCGAATGGCCTGCGCAAGTACATCGTCAATTGGGAGGATGTCAGCGTCGACCTGCTGCAATGGATTCAACGGGAGGCCATGGGCGACGGGCCGGGCAGTGAAGCGACCATGTTGCTGGAGGAGCTGCTGGCGATTCCAGGCATCCGTGCGGCGTCGAAGACTGCCAACCTGGACCGCCGCGCGCTGCCCTTCCTGCCGTTCACGGTGCGAAAGGATGGCGTGGAGCTCAACCTGTTCACCACCATCGCCACGCTCGGCACGCCGCACGACGTCACGGTGCATGAGTTGCGCGTGGAGGCATTCTTCCCCGCCGACGAAGCGACGGCGCAGTGGTTCCGCAAGCTGCCGGCCTAAAACTCTTCCCAGTCGTCGCCGGGCGGCGTGGCGCGCGCCGGCGCCGCTGACTGCTTGCCCGCCGCGCCAGCGCGCGCCGCCTTGGCCGGTGCAGCAGGGGCGGCCGGAGCTTCATCCTCCACAGCATTCACTGCCGGCACGGAAGCGCCGACGCCATTTGCTTTTGCAGCCTGCGCCGTGCGCCTTGCCGCCCCGCCTTTCACCGCATTGCCGGCCGCACCACTGCCGGCAGGGGCGCGGGCCGCCCTCAGCGCAGGCACTATGGCCTGCGCCGGGACGCTGGTCGCAGTGGAGGCGCGCGCAACCGGCGCCGAATATTGCCCTGCCGAGCCTTCCATCCGGAATACCGCCACTGCCTCCACCAGCCGCTCGGATTGCTCCTGCATGCTACGCGCCGCTGCGGCCGCCTGTTCCACCAGCGCCGCATTCTGCTGCGTTGCGTTATCCATTTCCGCGATGGCAGTGTTCACCTGTTCAATTCCGGAAGACTGCTCCTGGCTGGCCGAGGTGATCTCATTCATGATGTCCGCCACCTGCTGCACCGACGCCACGATCTGCTTCATGGTCGCACCGGCGCGATCCACCAGCGCACCGCCCGCGTCAACCTTGGCGATCGAATCGTCAATCAGTTCCTTGATTTCCTTGGCCGCTGCCGCGCTGCGCTGCGCAAGGTTGCGCACCTCCGACGCCACGACGGCGAAACCGCGGCCCTGCTCGCCGGCGCGCGCCGCCTCCACCGCGGCATTCAGGGCCAGGATATTGGTCTGGAAGGCGATGCCGTCAATCACGCTGATGATGTCCGCCATGCGCGCCGAACTGGCCTTGATCCCGCCCATGGTATCGACCACCTCGCCCACCACTTGCCCGCCTTCGCTGGCATGGCCGGCAGCCGACACCACAAGCTGGTTGGCCTGGCGCGCGTTGTCGGCGTTCTGCCGGACCGTCGAGGTCAACTCCTCCATCGAGGAGGCGGTTTCCTCCAGGCTGGCCGCCTGCTGCTCGGTGCGGCGCGACAGGTCGAGATTGCCGGCCGCGATTTCCGCCGCGGCGGTATTGATGGTATCGGTGGACGTGCGTACCGAGCCGACGGTGCGCTTCAGCGAGGCCACCATTTCTTGCAGGGCATTCAGCAAGCGCCCGGTTTCATCCTTGCGGCTGGTGTCGATGTCGGCAGTCAGGTCGCCGTGGGCCACGGTTTCGGCCACCTCCACCGCCTGCAGCAAGGGCCCGGTCACGGAACGGGTGATCAGGTAGCCTGCCGCCACCGACAGCGCGGTTGCCAGCACCAGCAGGCCGATCATCAGCATGGTTGCATTCGATGCGGACTCGGTTGCTTCCGCGCTATCCTGCCCCATCAGCTTGTTTTGCAGGGCAAGGATGGCGTCGAGTTTGCCGAAATAGGTGTTTTGCAGCGGGATGGCCTGCTTGAACAGCGTTTGCACCGCGCTGTCCTGGTCGCCTTCCTTGAACAGCTTGACCACCTCATCGCGCTTGGCTCGGAAAGCTTCGAACGCCTGCGTTTCTTCGGCAAACAGTTTCTTGGCCTCTTCCAGTACCAGGATCTTCTGCAGCTTTTGCGCCGCCGCGGCGCCTGCCGTATCAGCTTCCGCCATGCTGGCCAGGAAAGCGTCGCTGCTGATCTTGTCCGGCGCCAGCATGGCATTGCGCAAGGCTTGCGCCGAGCGGTTGGAATAGCTGCGCATCTCGTTGGTCAGCTGCACCTTCAGGTAGCGATCGCTGATCAGGCGCTCGGTCAGGGTCGAGTTGTGGCTCAGGCGGCTGATCCCTGTCAGCGACATTGCCAGCTGGATCGCAATGGCCAGCGCAAAACCGATCGCCAGCTTCACACCGATATTCATGTTCGAAAAGCTCATGCCAAGCCTCGCCAGAAAGTGGTTTTTTTTCGATGATCGCACAGGCATGGTAACGCGGCGCAGCGCTCAATGCCACAGCAAAGTCAGGGAAGTTGCTGGTACGCTGAAATGATGCCACGCCCATGGTCCGGCACCAGGGCGCGGCCGTTCGCTTCGCCGACATATTTGCCGTAGATGCGCGCCACAGTGCCATCGGCCACCATGCCGAGCAAGGCATCGGCAAACACCTTGCGCGCGGCCGGGGAGAGGTCGCTGCGAGAGAGATAAGCGCCGGCCAGCACGGGGAACGATTCCGTGACCGGCATCACGCTGACGTGCCCCTGCAGGCCGGCGCTTTGCAGGTAGCGCGCATAGATCGTCATCGGCGCCAGTGTCGCCTCGGCGCGTTTCGAGGCTATTTTTCGGAAGGCGATATCAAAGTCGTTGACCACTTCGACCCGGCCCTGTTCGCGCAAGCGGGCGACCTGGGCCTCGGCGTCGGGCGTGTACAGGATGCCACGCACCAGGTTCAGGCGCGCGCTGCTATGTTCCACGAATTCGGCCAGCGATTTGTAACTGCCCGTCACGCGGTGCGATAACACCAGGTCGAAGCGCGTGGTGACAAAGGGCACGAACTGGCCGAGGCGGTCGCGCTCTGCGCTGCGGGCCGAGCTGGCGGTTACGTTGATGCGGCCGCCGGCATATTCCGCCCAGAGCCGCGCCCGCGGGTACCAGCTGATATCGAGCGGACAGTTGGTGCGGCGCGCCAGTTCCCGCACGACGTCGATGGCGGCCCCGCCAACCCTGTCGTCCTCGCGAAAGGAGGCCTGGCCAAGGTCGCTGGCGCCGGCATGCAGTGGTGCTGGGCAGGCAGGGGCGGCAATTGCTGGGGTGGCGGCAAAGGCGAACAGCAGGGGCAGGATGTACATGCCCAGCAGTATATCCGCCGGGCACCTTGCTCAAAATGCTGTATATAATTACAGTATCACTAGCGAACTCGACTATTTGTTATGGACTGGCCCCGCCGCATTGCCCACCTCGACATGGATGCCTTTTACGCGTCCGTGGAGCTGCTGCGCTATCCGGAATTGCGCGGCCTGCCGGTGGTGATTGGCGGCGGCGGTCGCCACCAGCCGCGCGAACTGCCGGACGGCACCCGCGAATTCTCCCGCCTGCGCGACTACGTGGGCCGCGGCGTGATCACCACCTCCACCTATGAAGCGCGGGCGCTGGGCGTCTTTTCCGCCATGGGCACGATGAAGGCGGCTGCCCTGGCGCCGGACGCCATCCTGCTGCCGGTGGATTTCGATTCCTACCGCAAGTATTCGCGCCTGTTCAAGGCGGCCGTGGCCAGCATCGCGCCACAGATCGAAGACCGCGGCATCGATGAAATCTATATCGACCTGACCGAGGTGGCGGGCGAAACGCGTGAGCTGGCCCAGCGCATCAAGGATGCGGTGCGCGCTGCCACCGGGCTGTCGTGCTCGATAGGCGTGGCGCCCAACAAGCTGCTGGCCAAGATCTGCTCCGACCTGGAAAAGCCCAACGGCCTGACCGTGGTCGGCTACGACGACGTCCCGGCCCGTATCTGGCCGCTGCCGGTGCGCAAGGTGAACGGCATCGGCCCCAAGGCGGAGAAAAAGCTGGTCGCGCTCGGCATCGACACCGTCGGCCAGCTGGCTGCGGCCGACCCAGCCCTGTTGCAGGAACACTTCGGCCTCAACTACGCGGAATGGCTGCAGCGCATTTCTCATGGCCGCGACGAGCGCGCCGTCGCCACGCGCAGCGAGCCGAAAGGCGTCAGCCGCGAAACCACCTTCTCGCGCGACCTGCACGTCAAGCGCGACCGCGCCGAGCTGTCCGAAATCTTCACCCGCCTGTGCCAGAAGGTGGCCGAGGACCTGGCGCGCAAGCGCTACGCCGGCCGCACGGTGGGTATCAAGCTGCGCTATGCCGACTTCCGCACGGTGACGCGCGACCTGACCCTGCCTTCGCCCACGGCCGATGCCGCCGCCATCCGCCGCGCTGCCGGCGAATGCCTGCGCCGCGTGCCGCTGGACGACCGGCTGCGCCTGCTCGGCGTGCGCATGTCGGCCCTCTGCACGCTGGACGAGGCTGCCAGGGCCCAGCCGGCGCAAGGTGATCTTTTTGCTAATTTATGATACCTTTCCCGCGCGAGCTGGCATGCTGAGTCCGGCTGCAAACCCGGATTACCTATGCAAGCCAACGCTGTTCATCGCCCGGCACGGCGCGCCTGGCTGGTGCTTATCGCCTTCGGCCATCTGGCCGTGCTGATGGCCTGGCGCCCTGTCGCGCGGCAGGCGCAGGAATTGGCCGGGCAGCCGGAAGGCGAACTGATCTTGCTGAAGCTGCCGCAAGCCATTCGTCACCGTTCGGCCGAATTGCCCCCGCGACCACCGCGCGTGCAGCCGACCGCGCAGCACACAGCGGCCGTCCAGGCCCGCCCTGCACCGCCTCCGGTTGCCAGCGAAGCGGTCAGTCCGGATGCACTGCCCGCTTCCGCAGAGGCAATGCCGCAGTCGATCACCCTGCCAGCGCCCGCCAGCTTGCCGGCCGACCCATTTGCCAAACCGGCGGTGCGCGACGAATCCTTGCTTGAAAAGACCCGCAAGTCGGCCGCCAGCATCGACCGCCAGTTGCGCAAGGAGAGCCTGAACAAATATGCCACCGTCGTGGACGAGGACAAGGCCGCGACGCTTTCCATCACCGGTGCCCCTCCGCCCAAACCATTCGCGCCGGAGAGTTTCGCCGGCGCGAACGGCATCGTGCACAAGCGCTATATGTTGCGCGGGAAAATGGTGTGCGAAGAGGTCGACCATATCGGGACCGGCGGCCACGATGTCTTCCGCAAGGGCTCGAAAGCCCGCCTGGTCAAATGTCCCAAATGAGCCTGCCCTTCGAGCCCCGCAGGCGCCAGGCCTGGCTGGCCGCCATCGCGCTGGCGCACGCAGCGCTCTTCCTGTGCTGGCGCGGCATGCCCTATGTACGGCAGGCCAGCGTCCAGCGCGAAACGGAACTGGTCTACCTGCAAGCACCGAGGGAATTGCCCAGGCGCCCGCCTGCCGTGGCCGCACCGGCGGCGCCGGTTGCTACCGTCCGGCGCGCTGCACCGCCGCCGCCGGTGGTCAGCACAGCGACCGCGCCGGCAGCTTCCGAGACTGCGGCGCCGGTAGCAGAAGCCGTTACCGTGCCAGCCACCGTCAACGACGACCCGTTTGCCAAGCCGGCGCCACTGGCGGAGACGCTGCTCGAGAAAAATCGCAAGCTGGCCGCCGGCGTCGACCGCCAGCTCCGCAAGGAAAGCCTGAATAAATTTGCAACAATCATCCTGCCGGACACCAAGCTTGGGATGGCAATCGCCAAGGCGCAAACCAAGGAATGGGTGCTGGAACAGACTTCCGACCTGGGCGACGGCGTGACCATGAAGCGCTACCGCAGGGGGAATCAGCAGTATTGCGAGTACACCAACCTGGTCGGCGCACGGGGACAAGACCCCGGCCGTGACGGGAACAAGACAAAGGTCATGACTTGCCCATGAGGACCCATGTAAAATGTCGTTCCCGTGGAAAAAGCTGATCAAGGTCGATAACGTTTATGTGGTTCAAGAATCTCCAGGTTTACCGCCTGCCTGCCCCTTGGGCATTTACTCCAGAACAACTCGAAGAAGCCCTCCAGTCGCAGTCCTTCTCGCCTGCCAGCAGCAATGAGCTGATGCGCCAGGGCTGGGACAAGCCGCGTCCAAACGGCGGCCTGGTGCACGTTGTCAACAAGCAGATGCTGATGGTGCTGGGCACCGAGAAAAAGCTGCTGCCATCGACCGTGGTCAACCAGGTTGCCAAGGCGCGCGCGGCCGAAATGGAAGAGCAGCAAGGCTTCGCTCCTGGCAAAAAAGCCATGAAAGAACTCAAGGAACGCGTGCACGACGAACTGCTGCCGCGCGCCTTCACCATCCGCAGCAACACATGGTGCTGGATCGACCCGGTCAACGGCTGGCTGGTGGTCGATGCCGCCAGCCCGGCCAAAGCCGACGACGTCATCAAGCACCTGCTGAAAGCTGTCGACCGCATGCCGATCGAAAGCCTGCGCGTGCAGCGTTCCCCGGTGGGCGTGATGACTGCCTGGCTGCAGGATGACGAAGCGCCAGCCGGCTTCACCGTCGACATGGACACCGAACTGCGCGCCACCGGCGAGAGCAAGGCAGCCGTGCGCTACGTGCGCCACACCCTGGAGCCGGAAGAAGTACGCCGCCACATCGCGGCCGGCAAGCAGTGCACCCGCCTGGCCATGACCTGGGACAGCAAGATCAGCTTCGTGCTGACCGAAGCGCTGGCCATCAAGAGCGTCAAGCCGCTGGATGTGATGAAGGAAAACGACGCCGTGACCCGCAACGACGAGGAACGCTTCGACGGCGACTTCATGCTGATGACCGGCGAACTGTCCAAGCTGCTGCAGGACGTGGTCGACGCCCTAGGCGGCGAAGCGAAGGCCTGAGTTTTCGCTATCCCCGCGTGAGCGCCAGCAGGCGCTCGCAATAGCCCGGGGCTTTGTCCTCGGGCACGTTGGTCACGCCAAGTAGCAGTCCGCCACTGACGGGTTGTGCCCCGGCATACCATCCCGACAAGGCGGATGGCGCCATGCCCAGGCTGCGCGCTCGCGCAGCGACTTCCACATCGTTGACATTCGCAGGCAATTGCAGCAGCACGCCCAGTGCTGCCGGCGCATGGATTGCGCCAAGTCTTTCCAGCGCCGCGCCCAGTGCGCTCCTGCGTTCCTGGTACAGACGCTTCATATGGCGCAGGTGGCGCAGGTAGGCGCCGCTATGCAGGAATTCCGCCACTGCCAGTTGCACAACCGGCGGCGGAGCGCTGCCGCAAGTGGAAGCCGTTTGCGCCAGCAGGTCCGCCAGTTCCGGCGGCGCTACCAGGAAACCGACCCGCAGGGATGGCGTCAGCGTCTTGCTGAAGGTGCCAAGGTGCAGCACGCGGCCATTGCGGTCCTGTGAAGCCAGCGCAGGCGCGGCGCGGCCTTGCGGCTGCAATTCGCCCAGGTAATCGTCCTCGATGATCCAGGCGCCTGCCTGCGCAGCCCATTCCAGCAAGGCCTGGCGCCGGCGCAGCGACAAGGTCACGCCGAGGGGCGCTTGCTGGCCCGGCGTCACCACCGCCAGCCTGGCACGTGGCGCCCTTTGCATGCCAGCCGCGACATCCATTCCTTCCGGATCGACGGGGACGGGTACCAGCTGCAATCCCGCCGCCGCTAGTGCGTCGCGTGTGGCCATGTAGCCCGGCTGCTCGATCCACGCCTGTTCGCCTTTCAACTCAAGCGCGCGCAGTACCAGCCCAAGCGCGCCAGCATAGCCGTTGCAGACCAGCACCTGCCCGGGTGTGCAATCGAGGCCGCGCGCCATGCACAGGTATGCCGCGATTTCGGCGCGCAGCGCATATTCGCCACGCGGGTCGGGATAGGAGAGCGGCATCGCAGCCGCCGTGCGTGCCGCCCTCCCCATCACCCGCGACCAGGTCTTGAAGGGAAAGGCGTCCTGCGCCGGCACCCCAACCTGGAAGGGGTTGGTGCTGACAGCCCTTCCGGGAAAGGCTTGCACCACTTCCAGCGCTGCTGCGCCTGGCGCCACGCGTGCCGCTTCGCTGCCTGGCCTTCCTCCGCCTGCCATCGTGCCGCCCGCACAAACGAAAGTGCCGGCCGCGCCGGCGGTGTAGACCAGCTGCTCATCGCGCAGCCGTTCATAAGCCTGCCGCACGGTGCCGCGCGCCACCCCCAATTGTGCGGCCAGGTCATGCCAGGACGGCAGGCGGGCTTGCGGCGCCAGGCGCCCGTCGCCGATCGCGCCGCGCAGGCCGAGGAAGATCTGGTCCGCCAGCGTGGCAGCGGCTTGGCGGTCGATGGCGAGGTTCAGGGAATGGTACATAAATTCAGTGCATTCTTGCGTCTTTTTGGTGGCCCAAGCCAAAGGTACCATGGATTCATCCAATCCACGAAAGCCATCATGTTCAAGCCATTGATCGCAGCACTTCTAGTGTGCCTTTCCACCGTCCCCGCCCATGCCGACGAAGCCGGCAGCGGCGCCAGCCGGGCCAAACTGGCCGGCAAGGCCCTGATCGGGCAGCCGGGTCCCGCCGCCGTGCTGCAAACCATCGACGGCCAGCGCATCGACCTCGCCTCTTACTACGGCAAGAAGCCGGTCTACCTCAAATTCTGGGCCACCTGGTGCGTGCCTTGCCGCGAGCAGATGCCCGCATTCGAGAAGTCCTTCCAGCAGTACGGAGACAAGCTCGCCGTGGTCGCGGTCAACGCGGGGTATAGCGACACCGAAACGGAAGTGAAGAGCTACCGCGCCCAACATGGCTTGCACATGCCAATCGTTATCGATGACGGTTCGCTGGCGGCCAGCCTCAACCTGCGCGTCACGCCGCAGCACATCGTGATTGGCCGCGATGGCCGCATCCAGCATATCGGCCATTTGCATGACAAGGATCTCGAGAAAGCGCTGCAGCGCGCAGTGAGCGAAAGTGCGGCAGCCAGTCCGGTGGCCCTGGCGCCGCAAGCCGCCCCGGCGCGCGCCGCGTTCAAAGTCGGCGATGTCGCGCAAGGACTGCCGCTGCCGGCCGCACAGGGCAAACCACGCGCGCTGATGTTCTTCTCGCCATGGTGCGAGTCCTACCTGCGCGAAAGCCGCCCTGCGACAGCACAAGCGTGCCAGCGGGTGCGCGAAGAGGCAGAAGCGCTGGCTGCGACACCCGGCGTCGAATGGCTTGCCGTCGCATCGCCGGTCTGGTCGTCGGACAAGGAAGTCGCCGAGTTCGCACGCAGCAAAAAGTCGCGCATGGCGATGCGTCTGGACAAGGATGGGGCGCTGTTCAACGCCTTCAGCGTGCGCCAGATTCCCAGCATTGTCCTGCTGGACCGCCAGGGCCGCGTAGCACGCGTGATGGGGCCTGATGACCGCGGCCTGGCGCAGGCAGTGCAAGCCTTGCAGGTGCAATGATGCGGCGCATTTTGTTGGCGCTGCTGCTCGCCGTACTCGGGCTGGCACGGGCGGTGGCGCAGGATTTTCTCGAGCCGGAGGCCGCCTTCCGCTTCTCGGCGCGCATGGCCGATGGCGGCACTGCCGAAGTCAGTTTCGACATCGCAGACGGCTACTACATGTACCGCGACCGTTTCCGTTTCAGCGCGGACGGCGCCAAGGTGGACGCCCCCCAACTGCCGCCAGGTAAATTGAAGTTCGACCAGACCTTCGGCAAGGAAGTGGAGACTTACCGCCACCGCGTCACCGTGCGCGTGCCGGTTCAGGGCGAAGGCCCTTTCGTGCTGCGCGTGACGAGCCAGGGCTGCGCCGACGCCGGCCTGTGCTATTCGCCGATGGATTCCGGGGTTACGCTGGAAGCGGCTGCGCCGCTGGCGCAAACGCTGCAAGGCGGCCAATTGCTGAAAATCGTGCCGCTGTTCCTGCTGCTCGGCCTTGGCCTGGCATTTACGCCCTGCGTGCTGCCGATGGTTCCCATCCTGTCCTCTA
The DNA here is from genome assembly GCF_049904655.1 of Pseudoduganella sp. R-34. Taxonomy (NCBI): domain Bacteria; kingdom Pseudomonadati; phylum Pseudomonadota; class Betaproteobacteria; order Burkholderiales; family Oxalobacteraceae; genus Pseudoduganella; species Pseudoduganella sp. R-34. Next base: position 106,503 of record NZ_CP184572.1, on the reverse strand, counting down.
TCATCGTGGGCGACAGCGCCAGGCCAAGCCGCAAGCGCGGGCTATTGCTGTCGGGTGCCTACTCGCTGGGCATGGCGCTGGTGTACACCGGCTTTGGCATTGCGGCCGGGCTGGCGGGCGAAGGGCTCGCGGCTTCTTTGCAGAGGCCATGGGTGATCGGTGGGTTCGCCTTGCTGCTGTCCGCGCTGGCGCTGTCGATGTTCGGTGTTTACGAGCTGCAGTTGCCGGCAGTCCTGCAATCGCGCCTGGCCGACAGCGCCAACCGCCGCACGGCCGGCAAGCTGGCCGGCGTGTTCGGCATGGGCGCCGTCTCCGCGCTGATGGTCGGCCCTTGCGTGGCCGCGCCGCTGGCGGGAGCGCTGGTCTACATCAGCCAGACGCGCGACGTGCTGGTCGGCGGCAGTGCGCTGTTCGCAATGGCGGCAGGCATGAGCGTGCCGCTGGTGCTGGTCGGAGTGTCAGCAGGCAGCCTGCTGCCGCGTGCAGGTTCGTGGATGGTGTGGGTCAAGCGTGGCTTCGGCGTCATGCTGCTGGCGCTGGCCGCGTGGATGGCGTTGCCGCTGCTGCCGAACCGCCACGTCTCGGCGCTGCCGTTCAAGCAGGTCGCCAACGTGCAGCAACTCGAAGCGGAACTGGCGAAAGGCCGCCCTGTCATGCTCGACTTCTATGCCGACTGGTGCGTCTCATGCAAGGAAATGGAAAAGTTCACTTTCAGCGCGGCGCCGGTGAAGGCCGCGCTGGAAGGGGCGGTGCTGCTGCAGACCGACGTAACCTCCAACAGCAATGAAGACAAGGCCCTGTTGAAACGCTATGGCCTGTTTGGGCCGCCCGCCATCATCCTGTTCGATGGCGAGGGCAAGGAACTAGCGCGCGTAATCGGCTACCAGGACGCCGCGCGCTTCCAGCAAACGCTGGCGAAACTCAAATGAATCAGAGCGGCTGAAATACACCGGCCGCTTTGTTTTTCTGCACGTTATCCCAGGCGAAAATCTGGCCGTTCATTGCCACGTACACGCCGGGCGGCAGCACCTGCGCCACGCCGCAGGCAAAGCCCATGTTGAAGAAGGCGTCGGAATTATCGATCTCGTAAGGAATCATGGCGCCGGTGAAGACGATGGTCTTGTCCTTGATGGCCGGGCCTAGGACGGCGGCGGTCTGCGGCATGGTATCGGTGCCGTGCACAATCACGATGGCTTTTTCCGAAGCGGCTTGGCAGGCGGCCAGAACGCGCTGGCGGTCGGCATCGACCATGTCCAGCGAATCGAGCAGCGACACGACTTCCAGCTCGCAAGGGGTGGTGATGCGGGCGCGCTTGATCGCGGCAGGCAGGTGACTTTCGGTGAAAGCCAGGGTGCCATTCAGTTCGTTGTAGTGCTTGTCGAAAGTGCCGCCGGTAGCAATGATGCGCAGGGTCATGATGAATTAAAATGAAATCGATGAATGGCGTGCATGATAGCCGAAAAAGTTTGCCACTTCCGGCTGGCATTCCGCCGAACAGTTGACTACACTGGGTTTTTTGCCCGGCCAGAACATGAAAGCGCTCGCACCAGGAACCGTGATTTTCCACCGCTACCGCGGCTATGGCGTCATCACGGCTGTCAATTTGCTGACCGGCTGGATTTCCGCCCGGTTTGGCAATGAATCGCGCACGCTCGATCTGAACCTCTCCACCGACGAAGTGCAGTTTGCCGACGGCGAAGCAATCCTGTTCCGCCGCGCCCCGCCCGACCGCATGCCGCACGCGCGGCTGATGGCGGTAGTGCGCGAGTTGCACAAGGCCGGCTACCAGAAGTTATACCTGTACTCCTGGCCCAAGCCATCCGGCCTGCACTGGCGCTGGCACTTGTTTACCGGTCCGCGCGACTGGATGCAGCGTTCCTGGCGCGAAGGCTGGTACGGCTCCGGCGCCGACTACATCTTCAACCCCGTGATGGGCTGGGGCGACCAGCCCGGCGCCACGACGGAAGAACTGGTGCACGCCCTGGCCAGATTCGACCCGCAAGGACTGGCGCAAGCGCTTGGCCGCGACGAAGACCACACCGAATGGTTCGCGCGCGTGTGCGACGCCCTGCTCCCCGGCTACATGTACAGCCTCGACATGCAGCGCCCGAACGGCGGCCCGTTAAGCGACATGCCCGCAGTCCCGGTGGTGCCCGTCCGCGCCAACCTCCCGCCGTACAGCGGCGCCCCGATCACCTGGCCCCCCGGCTGGGCCGGCCTCTGGACCAAGGTCCACGCCATGCCACTGCCGAGCCCGTGTCACACCTTGGGGTCACACCCCAACTGTGACACGGACACAGCCGTGTAATGCTTCAGCTCGTGTCACATCTGGGGTGTGACCCCATGGTGTGACACGGGCTCAGCCGTTGATGTGGTTGACCAGGTTCTGGAAGGCGTGGCGGAAGTAGAGCTCGTAGCTGGCTCGCTCGACGTAGCCGAGGTGCGGTGTGCACAGCACGTTCGGCATGCGCAGCAGCGGTGAATTTTCCGGCAGCGGTTCGGTTTCGAACACGTCCAGTGCGGCATAGCCGGGATGGCCGGCCTTGAGTGCTTCTTCCAGCGCGCCAGCCGCAACCAGCTCGGCGCGGCTCACGTTGACGAACAGCGCGTCGCGCTTCATGTGCGCCAGGTCTTCGGCCGTGACGATGCCGCGTGTGCCTTCGGCCAGGCGCAGGTGCAGCGACAAGACATCCGCTTCGCCAAAGAAGGCTTCACGCGATGCGGCGGCTTCGTAGCCGTCGGCCTTGGCTGCTGCGCGGCTAGCCTCGCTGCCCCAGACAATCACGCGCATGCCAAACGCCTTGGCATAACCCGCTACCAGCTTGCCAATCTTGCCGTAACCCCAGATCGCCATCGTGCTGCCCGCCAGCACCAGGCCCAGCGTGTTGTGCTCATGGCTGATCGATACCTGCTGCCATTGTCCGTCGCGCAGCTTGCCGGCGTATTGGAACAATTTGCGCCGCGCTGCCATCACCAGCGCCCACGTCAATTCCGCGGGCGCAGTCGGCGAACCTACGCCTTCCAGGACCGTGATGCCAAGTTCGCGGCAAGCTTCCATGTCGACATGTCCACTGACCTTGCCGGTCTGCGAAATCACTTTCAGGTTTGGAAGCCTGGACAGCAAAGCGCGGTTGAACGCAGTGCGCTCGCGGATCAGCACCAGCGCCTCGTACGGCGCCAGGCGGGCCACCAGCTGGCCCATGCCCTTCACGGAATTGTTGAAAACCTTGACCTCGTGGCCATCCAGGAGCTTGAAGCATTCCAGGCCACGAGTTGCATCCTGGTAATCATCGAGAATCGCAATTTTCATGTCAGTTAGCAGATTTTGTGATGAAAATGGTAGGGAAATAACAGGTTTGTGAATATCTGGAATAGCCTACTACATTAGTCGGGCAATATTCCTACATTTTTGTCGGAAGCGCGGGATCGCAGGTGTACAATCGGCCAAATTCAAGGAGCCCGGCCGGGTAAGCCAGGCTGGCTCCAGCAGCATATGTTCCAGCGACCGGGCACACCCCCGCCTGGCGCTCGCGCCCTCGAGTTATCGGGCGCATCGACAGAACCGCCGTATTTCGCCGAAGTATCAATTCTTCCGCGCAAGCTATCAGCTGACGACGATTCCTGCCGTGCCGGGACAAGACAGAATTCTTTATTGGCATTGGAGGTACTATGAATCAGCCCGTTATGGGAGGCGTTGTAACCATGAACGCACCAGCTTACATCAAACAGCAAAAGCTGATCAATTGGGTGGCGGAAGTCGCCGCATTGACCAAGCCGGCTCGCATCTACTGGTGCGACGGCTCGCAGGAAGAGTACGACCGCCTGTGCGCTGAAATGGTTGCCGCCGGCACCATGAAAAAGCTGAACGAAGCAAAGCGTCCAAACTCCTACCTGGCTTGCTCCGACCCAACCGACGTCGCCCGCGTTGAAGACCGCACCTTCATCTGCTCGCAGACCAAGGAAGCGGCCGGCCCGACCAACAACTGGATGGACCCGCAGGAAATGCGCGGCACCCTGAACGGCCTGTTCGACGGCTGCATGGCCGGCCGCACCATGTACGTGGTGCCGTTCTCGATGGGCCCGCTGGGCTCGCCGATCGCCCACATCGGCGTGGAACTGTCCGATTCCCCATACGTCGCCGTCAACATGCGCACCATGACCCGCATGGGCAAGGCCGTGTACGACGTGCTGGGTACCGATGGCGAGTTCGTGCCTGCGATCCACACTGTCGGCAAGCCGCTGGCTGCCGGCGAAAAAGATGTGCCTTGGCCATGCAACGCCACCAAGTACATCGTGCACTTCCCTGAGACCCGCGAGATCTGGTCCTACGGTTCCGGCTACGGCGGCAATGCGCTGCTGGGCAAGAAGTGCTTCGCGCTGCGCATCGCTTCCACCATGGGCTACAACGACGCCAAGAACGGCGGCGAGGGCTGGCTGGCAGAACACATGCTGATCCTGGGCGTTGAATCCCCGGAAGGCAAGAAGCACTACGTTGCCGCTGCATTCCCTTCGGCTTGCGGCAAGACCAACTTCGCCATGCTGATCCCGCCGAAGACCTTCGACGGCTGGAAAGTCACCACCATCGGCGACGACATCGCCTGGATCAAGCCGGGCAAGGATGGCCGCCTGTACGCGATCAACCCTGAAGCGGGTTACTTCGGCGTGGCTCCTGGCACCAACACCAAGACCAACTCGAACTGCATGTCCTGCCTCAACGAGAACACCATCTTCACCAACGTCGCGCTGACCGACGATGGCGATATCTGGTGGGAAGGCCTGACCAAGGAGGCGCCGGCGCACCTGGTCGACTGGCAAGGCAAGGACTGGACCCCGGCGTCCGGCACCAAGGCATCGCACCCGAACGCGCGCTTCACCGTGGCCGCAACCCAGAACCCGGTGATCGACCCGGCCTGGGATGATCCAGCCGGCGTGCCGATCTCCGCCTTCATCTTCGGCGGCCGCCGTTCCACCACCGTGCCTCTGGTGACCGAAGCGCGCGACTGGATCGAAGGCGTGTACATGGCTGCGACCATGGGCTCCGAAACCACCGCTGCAGCCGCCGGCCAGCAGGGCGTGGTGCGCCGCGACCCGTTCGCCATGCTGCCGTTCATGGGCTACAACATGAGCGACTACTTCCAGCACTGGCTGGACATGGGCAAGCGCCTGGAAGGCAAGGGCGCCACCCTGCCTAAGATCTTCTGCGTCAACTGGTTCCGCACCGACGAAAACGGCCATTTCGTATGGCCTGGCTTCGGCGACAATATGCGCGTGCTGAAGTGGATGCTGGAGCGCGTTGAAGGCACCGGCGGCGGCGTCGAGAACATCTTCGGCACCACCCCACGCTACGGCGACATCTCGTGGGACGGCCTGCCATTCACCGCCGAGGAGTTCGAGACCATCACCTCGATCGACAAGGATGCATGGCGCGCGGAGCTGAAGCTGCACGCTGAATTGTTCGAGAAGCTGGCATACCACCTGCCGCAAGAGCTGAAGGACAATATGGCCAAGCTGGAGCAGCGCCTGAACGGCTAAGCTTTACCGCTTCCAAAAAAAACGCGCCTCACGGGGCGCGTTTTTTTATTCCCTGCTCGCGTTCGACCATTCAGGTCGCTGCTCAACCGGAACCTCGGCCTGGTCGAAGCTGTCGACCTCTTTCATGGTGCGCACATCGTACAGCGTTTCGATCCCGGAGAAATGCAGGCCTCCGCAATCGGTGGCAACGTGCGTGCCGTTCTTCCAGAACCAGTATTCGCGAATGATCATTCCGCACTTGGAGGAGCGCGTGCGGCCGCCGTGATAGACATGCAGCTCGGTGGGCCATCGCCTGCCATCCGCGGCGAAATACGCAAGCACGAGCCAGGCTGCAGACTCGCCGTCGGGAGCGAGCCGGACATCATCTGCCCTTCGGTCCGTCGTCAGCTTGATGTCTTTGCCCGACGCAGTCACGACGTGCACATTCCTCGCCTTGTCGGCATAAGCCTTGACCAGGCTTCCCGCGCTGGCAGTTGAACACGCGATGAAAAGCGCGCCAGTAGACACAATACTGCGAATCTTCATTCAACATCCCGATAGTTGACCAGGTACCTGATTCCCAATAAGCTTCCGTGAAATTTGTTGAAACTGCAATGTAAATATGAAGAAGAAAAAACGATGAAGAAGGCATTTGTTGCTGCGGCAATCGCGGCGCTGAACATGCAGGCGTTTGCCGCCAAGCAGGATTGCGAGAATGCTGCTCACGCCAAGGCATACGTGTCAGGATTCCAGAAAGAGTTCATGGCTGCAGGTACTGCCATGACCGACCGTGAGAAGCAATATACGAAGAGAATTGACGCTATCAAAGCCAGGTTAATCAATGCAGGTGCCTGGACTCCGCAAGAAGCCTCCCTGCAGGTAATGAATTTCGCGATCCTGGACCAGGAGGCCAAAGAGGCGGAGGCTGTGCGGAAGAAGGCGGCCACCGATTTGAAGGTGCAGCTGTATGCGCTGGAGGGAGTCGACATCGTGGCAGGGAATGATAAGGTTGCAAGGGATAGGGCTGCGTGCCTTATGGGATACGATGCTATCGACAAGCTGCAAAAACTGGATGGGGCCGCGAGTGCCGCATGGGAGCTGCTGATCGCCAAGCTTGCCAAGGTGGCAGCCGAGAAAAACATCAGCCTCGATTGAAGCTCTGAAAGTTTTTCTTGACATGTGATTTGTAATGGGCGCAGAATCGCGTCCACTGATTTTTTACCAACCCCATTTTCGAAAGGACGACCATGCCACGTACGGCTATCCACAATCTGCAAATGAGATAGCCCCGCAGCGCGAGCGCTCGGGGCAGGCAATCAAGCCACCCGAGCCGGTCGTTCTTCCAACACGAACCCCGGCCAGGAAACTCGCCGGGGTTTTTGTTTCTACAGCCCCGGCATAACGAAAGACGTTATGCCAATTAAGCAAAGCCTGCACAAAGGCCTGGTGCCTGTGCACATCTATACGGATGACATTGATCATTCGGCCATCCAGCAACTGCTGAATATTGCGAACCTGCCGATCGTGCATCCGCACGTGGCGGCCATGCCCGACGTACACGCCGGCATCGGCGCAACCGTCGGCAGCGTGATCCCGACGCGCGGCGCCATCATTCCCGCCGCTGTCGGGGTCGACATCGGCTGCGGCATGAATGCCGTGCGCACGACGCTGACCGCGAGCCAGCTGCCCGACAACCTGGCGCGCGTGCGCAGCGCGATCGAAACGCTGGTGCCGGTCGGCTTCGAGCAGCACGCTTTCGACAAGGTGCGCGGCTCCGCCCACGCCCGCGTCGGACGTCCGCTGAACGACCGCCTGGACCGCATCGTGGCGCGCCACAAGGGCATCATGAAGATGCAGCACAAGTTCGCGCAGACCTGGATCTGCCAGCTTGGCACCCTGGGCGGCGGCAATCACTTCATCGAGCTGTGCATCGATGAAGAGCAGCGCGTCTGGATCATGCTGCATTCGGGCTCGCGCGGCATCGGCAATGTCATCGGGCGCTACTTCATTTCCGCTGCACGCAAGGAAATGATGCGCCATAAGGTGAACTTGCCGGACCGCGACCTGTCCTACTTCAGCGAAGGTTCGGAACTGTTCGACGACTATGTGGAAGCAGTCGACTGGGCCCAGGACTACGCCATGCTGAACCGGCGCGAAATGATGCGCCGCGTGGTGGCGGCGCTGGAGCCGCACGTCCCGCCGTTCAAGCTCGACGGCGAGGCGATCAACTGCCACCACAACTACGTGGCGCAGGAATCGCACTTCGGCCACAAGCTGTACGTCACCCGCAAGGGAGCCATCTCGGCGCGCGAAGGCGAGCTGGGGATCATCCCGGGCAGCATGGGTGCCCGCAGCTACATCGTGCGCGGCAAGGGCAACGAGGAATCGTTCTGCTCCTGCTCGCACGGCGCCGGACGACGCATGAGCCGCAGCGAAGCGAAACGCAAATTCAACCGCTTCGACCTGGCCGAACAGACGCAGGGCATCGAATGCCGCAAGGATGGCGGCGTGGTGGATGAAATCCCCGCCGCCTACAAAGACATTGACCAGGTCATGGCGCACCAGTCCGACCTCGTCGAAATCGTGCACACGCTGAAGCAAGTCGTGTGCGTGAAAGGATAAGCAATGAAGGTAACCATCAAGCTACCCAAGCCGCGCAACCCGCTGGCCGTGCTGGCGCGCCAGCGCAAGGCCGGCGGCCACCAGCGCGTCGAACAATCGCGGCGCGCGCTGAAGCAGCAACTGCGCCGCCAGTTGGAACGGGAGGAGTGAGCGCATGCAATCGGCAATCATGTTGAACCAACAGCAGGCGATTGACTTCCTGCTGCACGTTGCGATCACCCGCCCGGTATTCATGTGGGGCCCGCCGGGCATCGGCAAGAGCGCCCTGGTGCGCCGCTTTGCGGAAGCCGTCGGCATGGAGTGCGTCTCCCTGCTCGGCAGCCAGCTTGCGCCGGAAGATTTGCTGGGCATTCCGCAGATCGACGGCAAGTGCTCGCGCTTCTTCCCTCCTGCAAACATCGTGCGTGATGAGCCCTTCGTCCTGTTCCTGGACGAACTGAATGCTTCGTCGCACGAGATCCAGAAGGCATTCTATTCGCTGATCCTGGACCAGCGCATCGGCGAATACAGCCTGCCGAAAGGAACCATCGTGATCGGCGCCGGCAACCGCGCCAAGGATGCGGCCATCGTCAAGCCGATGCCGTCGGCACTGGTGAACCGCATGGTCCATATCCACTTGCGCTCCGACCACCGCCAGTGGCTGGAATGGGCAAGCGGCGAGGGCGGCATCCATCCCTGGGTGCTGGAGTACATCCAGCTGCGTCCCGATCATCTGTGGAGCGAGCCGCCGAAACACGAAGAGCCGTTCTCGACGCCGCGCAGCTGGCACATGCTGTCGGACGCGCTGCATTCCTTCGGCGAAGGTTCCGGCGAGGAGTTGGTGGATGCGCTGGCCTATGGCTTGTTGTCGCCCAATCACGCTGGCAACTTCAAGGGCTTTCTCAAGCAGCTGCGGCACAAGCATGGCCTGCATGCGATTATCAAGGGCGACCAGCACTGGCCGGATGCACCGGCGGATCGGGACGTGCTGTACTTCCTCGCGCAATCCTTCCGCGCCCATTTGGTGAAGGAGCTGCCGGAAGAGGAATCGGCAGTGCGCAGCGCGCACCATGCCTTGTCGATCCGCGCCAAGGATATGTTGCGCGACCTGGCGCGTATCAGCGTCGAGATCGCGCAATCGCTGCTCGGCGAAGATGCCCAGGGCCGCCGCTTGCCTGCGTGGTTCCTGGTCGAAGTGGCACGCGACCTGCCACGACTGGCCGGCCGCAGCCAGAAGGAGACTGCATGAGCAGGGACAGGAAGCCCGATCCGGCCGCGTCCGCGCGCCAGGCCGGGATTGCCCATGTGCGGGCGCATCCGGTGCTGGGCGCTATCGCGGCCCAGGCGGAATTTCACACCGATGCGACGCACCAGTTCGTGCCGTCCGGCGGATGGCTTGCCGTGTCGCCCGGCGGCACACTTTGGCTGCATCCGAAGCGGCGCGCGCAGCCGGACGAATGGGCGCGCGTGATCGGCATCGCGCTGTCCTGCCTTGGACTGGGCCTGGTGCGGCGCCGTGAACCGGCGCTGCTGTGGGAGCTGGCAGCGCTGGTGTCTGCATCGCGTTTTTGCGCTGAACTCAAGCTGGGCGAATTGCCGGAAGAATGGCGTTTGCCCGAATGCAAGGACGCCGGCGTGGAAACCTTGCTGCAGCGCTTTTGCAGCGGCGGCTGTCCCGCGCCGCTGCTGGCCTGGCACGCGGACATTGCCGGCACTGGGTCGGTGTTCACCTCGCTCGACGAGAAGGCGATGCCCTGGAAGCGCCACAAGCCGTGGCATGAATTGCTGGCAGATGGGATTGCGCGCGGCGTCGGCAGGGCGCTTGCCATCGCGGGCGGCGCAACTGTCGAACAGGCGGCCAGGCCGCACAGCCGCGAGCACCGCGCACGGCGCCGCATGATGGATTGCTATCCTTTGCTAGGCGCCCTGGCAGCGAGCTTCGACCTGGAGAACGATATCCGGATTTGCCAGCAGTACGATATTCGCGTTGCCGCCATCGATGTCGGCGCCCGCCGCATCTGGATCAATCCGGCGGCCGGCCTGAATGACGACGAAACGTTGTTCGTGCTGGCCCATGAGTTGCTGCACGCTGGCCTCAACCACGCGTCGCGTCGCCGCGGGCGTGATCCGGTGTTGTGGAATGTCGCCTGCGATTTCGCGATTAATGGCTGGCTGGTCGAGATGCAGGTTGGTGCGGCGCCCGCCATCGGCATGCTGTACGACGCTGCACTGGCAGGACAATCCGCAGATGAAATCTATGACGGCCTGGCGCGCGATATTCGCCGTGCACGCAAGCTGGCTACGATGCGCGGCGTTGGGCAGCCGGATTTGCTGGGCGAGGACAGCGGCGCCCAGTTTACGGACGCGGAGGAATACTGCCGCCGCGCACTCGCGCAAGGCATGGACCGCTGGGAATATGAGGGCGCGCGCGGCACCGTTCCGGCTGGCCTGCTGGAGGAGATCCGCAGCCTGGCGCAGCCGCCGATTCCGTGGGACGCCCGGCTCGCGCACTGGTTCGACGAAAGGTTCCCTCCGCTGGAGCTGCGGCGCAGCTATGCGCGGCCTTCGCGCCGGCAGGGAGCGACGCCGGATATTCCGCGGCCTTCGCTGTGCAAGCCGCCCGAGGAAGAACGCAAGAGCCGCGTCTTCGGCGTGCTGCTCGATACTTCGGGTTCGATGGAGCCTACCATGCTGGGCAAGGCGCTTGGCGCCATCGCCAGCTATGCGATGGCGCGCGACGTCATTGCCGTGCGCCTGGTGTGCTGCGACGCCGCGGCCTACGACTGCGGCTGGGTCGAACCGGATAACCTGCTGGACCGCTTCACCTTGCGCGGACGCGGCGGAACGGTGCTGCAGCCGGGCTTCGATCACCTGCGCGACCTGGCGCACCGAGGCGAGCTGCCGGCGCACGGCCCGGTGCTGGTAGTGACGGACGGCTGGTGCGAGGACAAGCTCGAGACGCGCATGGACCACGCCTACCTGCTGGCCGACGGACGCCGCTTGCCGTTTGTCCCGCGCGGGGAAGTCTTCTACATGACGGAATAGCTACTGGCCGGAAGAGGCGGGCATTGGCGGCAGCCCCATCATCTTGCGGCGGATGTCGAGTCCGCTTTCGTCTTCGATCACGACCGGCTTGCCGCTGGCGAGCTGGGTGCCGTAGCGTTGCGGCAGTCCTTTGGCGACACGCAGCCTGTCCTCGGCTTGCGCCAGTTGCGAGCCCGGCACGTCATTCTCCGCCTGGGCCTCGCGCAAGTCCGGTAGCAGGGCTTCCAGTTCCTTCTCGGGCACGCGCATCAGGACGGTGAATGCATTCTGGGACAGCTCGGGCCCGGCGAAGCGCGTGCCCGGCCAGCCGTGGGAAGCGACGATGGTCTTCAGGCGCGCCAGTTCCTTGCGGTCGCGCGCCGCATCGCGCTTGCCGGGTGCACCCATGCCTTCCAGCGCCCGGATGGCGGCCAGCTCGCGGGCATCGAGCACCTTGCGCTTGATGATGATTTCTTCGCCAAGGATGGTCGTGGCTGCGCCGCCGGTACGGATGGTCACGCGCACATTGCCGCGCGCATGCGTGGAGCCGCGGTGGTCCTGCTCGACCTGGTTGGCCTCCACCTGCACCGTATGCTGCTGGCCGATGGGCAGCATGATGCGTGCGACCTCCTTGCCCGCCGCCAGCGTCTGCACGCTGATGCGGCTTGGCTCGGCGGCATTGGCAAGCCCTTGGCAGGCCAGCAGCAACGGTAGCGCAAGCTTGTAGATGCTCATCATGTACCTACGGTAGCAAACCTGTGCGAACAATGGAGCACGCGTGGCGGCCTGGCGTACCAGGCTGAGCATCAAGCGCATTGCTGTCCTGTACAAGAACACAAGGTGAGTATTTATACAAAGTTTTTCTTGACACCACATTCGCGCAGAGCGCAGAATCAGCGCTCGTTAGTTGTATAACCCAGATCAAGAAAGGACGGCCATGCGCAATTTCGCTATCACCTGCATTAAGCACACCAGATAGCCCTGATGCGCGTGCGCTCGGGGCACTGGCAAATTGCCACCCCGAGCCGGACGTCCGACGACAAACCCCGGCGAGGAAACTTGCCGGGGTTTTTGTTTTTTGGTCCCCGGCGCAAGGAGGAAAGGAATCATGGAGATCCAACTCAAAGCTGTCACCCGGCAGAACTTCGACGACATCACCGACTTGCGGCTGCTGGACCACCAGCGCGACTACATTGCCAGCAACGCCTACTCGATTGCGCAGGCCAGCTTCTACCCGCAGATGCAGGCGCGCGCCATTTATGCCGAGGACGAGCTGGTCGGCTTCCTGATGTACGTCGACCTGGAACTGGAAGGCCAGCCCGGCGAATTCGGCGTGTGGCGCCTGATGGTGGACATCCTCCACCAGGGCAAGGGCTACGGCCGCAAGGCGCTGCAGGTGGCGCTGGCCGAGATCCGGGCGCGCGGCGGCGTGCGCAAGGTCTGGATCAGCTACCAGCCCGACAACACCAGGGCCAAAGATCTTTACGCCAGCATGGGCTTCGTCGAAACCGACATCGACGAGGACGGCGAAATGAACGCAGTATTAGAGCTGTAACGAAGAAGAAGGAGTCATGAATGAGACCATATCAACGCTTCCTGAGGAAATGGATTACGACCAACCTGCACGTGGTCACCAAGGAAAATTTCGCCGACATCGCCGAGCTGGAACTGCATGAATACCAGCAGGACCACGCGGCAGCCACCATGTATGCGATTGCGGAAGCCAGCTTCCACCCGAACTATCACTGCCGCGCCATCGCCGACAAGGACGGCGTGGTGGGCTTCCTGATGTACGCCGCGCCCGGCGCCGAAGATGAAGCGGGCGATTACGCGATCTACCACCTGATGGTGGACCGCCGCTTCCAGGGCAGGGGCCATGGCCGCCGCGCGGTCGAACTGGCGCTGGCCGAGATCCAGAAGCACGGCGACGTGCAGCGCATCTGGACCAGCTACCGTCCGGACAACGCCGTGGCGAAGGATCTCTACGCCGCCTGCAGCTTCATCGAGGCGGGCGTAGAGGAAGACGGCGAGATGTACGCCGTCTGGAGTCCCGATCCTTACTGAGTGAAGTTCAGGGTGTAGGCGCCGGACCGGCCGGAGTAGTAGCTGGTCGCCTCGATGGTGTAGTTGCCCCATGCACCCGCCGGCAGCGTGTAGCTGATGCGCGAATTGGTGCCGCCACCGCTATCGTCGTCGGAGCTGATGATATTGCCGGCGCCGTCACGCAGGTAGAGGTAGGTATCGAAGCTCGACGAGCTCAGGGTGATCGTCACTACCCGGCCTGGCAAGACGCCGAAGGTGTAGCGGTCAGTGTAGTAACCGGTGCCGCGTGCGCCGGCCGGGCAGGTCGATGACTGCAGGTTGCCATTTGCCGGCTCGCCGCTGACGATCCATTTGCTGCAGGCGGTGGACTGGGTTGAGCCCTGCTGGTTCAGGCTCAGCGGCAGCGTCAGGCCGCTACCGCTGAGGGTTGCGGTGGCACTGCGGGCCTCGCCGGGATTGGCGCTGACCGAGTAGGTGATGCTGCCGTTCCCGGTGCCGCTGATGGCGCTGGTGATGCTCATCCAGCTTGGCACGCCGGACAAGCTCCAGTTGCAGCTGGCTGGCGCCGCTATCGTGAAGTTGCCACTGCTGCCTTTTGCCGGGAAGCTGCTGCTGGCCGGCGTGACGCTCCAGGTGGCGCATGCAGAACCGGCCTGGCTCAATTTTGCGATGCCAACGCCGTCGGGCGTGGTGGCGGACATGTAGTCGCTGCGCGCGGCGCCGGTGTTGGGCGCGATATTGAGGCTGAAGCTGCCGTTGCCGGTACCCGAAGAACCGGATGTTACGCTGACCCAGGTGACCGGCACGGCCAGGGCCCATTTGCAAGTCGGCGCGGCGGTGATGGTGCCCGTCGTGCTGCCGCCGGCGGTAGTAAACGATGCGTTGCTCAAGCTGATGACCGGCGGCGTCGGGCAGAGCTTGCGCGCGTCCTGGGTGAAGGTGAACGTCGTGGCATACCCCATCGACGCCACTTGGCCGGAGCCGCTGCGCGAGGCCGTGGTATCCGGATTAGGGGCAACCGAGTAGGCGATGCTGCCGTTGCCGCTGCCACTGGTCGCTCCGGTGGCGGTGACAAAGCTGGGCATGGAGACCACGTTCCACGGGCAATTGGCGGCTGCAAAGACGCTGAGCGATCCGGTGCCGCCGGAGCCGCTGACAGTCGTCGTGGCCGGCGATACGACGGGCGCCGATGGGCAACTGGCCGACGCCACCTGCGTGACGGAGACGGTCTCATTCGCCAGCAAGAACGATGCGGTGCGCGATGCGCCGCTCAAGTTGGCGGCGGTCTTGAACGTCATTGCGAACGAGCCGCCGGACGGCATTTGCTGTGGATTGGCGCCGTCAACGGACAGCCAGTCTGGCAGGTTCGCCGCCTCGAAACGGCAGCCGGGTGCTGCATTGACGGTAAAGCTGACCGTTCCTGCATCGCCGCCGACGTTCTGCGTGCGCACCGGCACGGTCGTCAACTGGCTGGAGCAGGCCTGGTCCCAGATGGCGGCATACGCCGTGGAGTCGTTTTGTTCGGCTCCGCCGGCAAGCAGCACGTTGCCGTCGGGCAGGCGCGATACGCTCAGGTCGCGCTTGCGGATGCGTTGCGGGCCGCTAAGGTTCCAGGTACCGCTGGCGGCGTTGTAGCGCATGAGTTGACGGTTATAGCCTGCGGTGTAGACGATATCCGCGTTCGGCAGCACGGTGGCAGTCTGCGGCTCGAGATCGGCCGGCATCTCGGGGCCCGGAGTGAAGGCGCCGGTGGCCGGATCGTAGATTTCAGTGCTGCGCTGGGACATCGTATTGCGGCCGCCGGCCACCAGGACCTTGCCGTCCGCCAGCAGCACCGGTTCGATGGTTGAGCGCCCGATGGACATCGGGCCCGTGGCGCTCCATTGATTGCTGGCAGGGTCCCAGATCTCAGCCCGGGTGCTGTACGGAGCATAAGGAGCAGGTGCCGTACTGGCCTCGCCCCCAACCTTCATCACGCGGCCGTCGGCCAGCACTACCAGGCCGTGCCAGCCTGAGTTCTCGACAAAGTTGCCGGTTTTGCTGAAAGTACCGGTAGCGGGATTGAAGATATCGGCATACCCGCCGGTGGAATAGCCGTCCTTGCCCATCACCATCACCCGGCCATCAGGCAGCAGGCGCGCGATGGTGCGAAAGCGCATGGAGTTCATGTTGCCGGCGGCGGTCCATTGGCCGGTCGCAGGGTCGTAGATTTCGGCGGTGTTGGTGTAGGCGCCCGCCGGCGTCATGCCGCCGGCAACCAGGATGCGGCCATCCTGCAGCGTGACTGAGGCATGCTCGCGGCGGGCAGTCAGCATTGGCGCGGCAGGCGTGAACTGGCCGGTGACAGGATCATAGATTTCGGTGCTGGCGTAAATCGGGGCGCCGGGCGTGGACACGCCGCCAGTCAGCAGGATGCGGCCGTCGGGCAGGGCGCTTGCCTGGTGCAGCATGCGCGGCACGGTCATGTTGCCGGTCGAAACCTGGGCTTGGGCGGACAGGGTAGCGCAGGCCAGCAGGGCGGCTGCTGCGAGTTGGCGCAGTGGGGTTGGGTACAAAGCTTTTCTCCTCAGATATTTCCCGGGCACAACTCTATTCATATTTGCGAAATAGTCAATCAAAAAAAACAAGGAAATATTCAGGTTTGACATTTCGCACATGTGTGCTAAAGTTTGACCCATGGACACCTTGACCGCAAAAAGCGAAGCGACCTTCGCCACCATCCTCGGCGCCGCCATGGAAATGGCCGCGGCGGAAGGCATCGGCAAGCTGTCGCTGGGCGAGATCGCCAAGCGCACCGGCATCAGCAAGAGCGGGGTGTTTTCGCGCGTCGGTTCGCTCGAGCAGCTGCAATGCGCGGTGCTGGACGAATATGACCGCCGCTTCGCGGCCGAAGTCTTCATGCCGTCGCTGTCCCTGCCGCGCGGCCTGCCGCGCTTGCAGGCCCAGGTCGCGGCCTGGTTCCAGCGCGCGGCCGACGAGGCGCTGCGCACATCCTGCCTGTACACGGCGGGCGCTTTCGAGTTCGACGATTACGAAGGCAGTGCGGTGCGCGACCGCCTGGCGCAAGGCGCGCTGGCCTGGCGCGCCTCGCTGCGCAAGACCATCCTGCAGGCGATGGAAGCCGGCCAGCTGCGGCCGGACACCGAACCCGAGCAACTGGTGTTCGAGATTTACAGCCTGGTAGTGGGCCTGCTGCACGATGCCCGCTTCCTGCGTGACGTGCAGTCGCCGCGCCATGCGCAGCGTGCTTTCAACCGCCTGATTTCGACGTACAAGAGTTTCAACGATTTGTGATTTTGGGTTGCCGCGGGTTCGCCTGCGGCCTTTTTTTAACTTGACTTCGCACGGGTGTGCGAAATTGGGGAAAGAACATGCGATTCCTGCTTTTGCTGGTGCCGGTCGGCATCTACTTCATGAGCCACAGCAGCCTGTGGGGCATCCTGCGCGGATTGCCGAAGAACAATAACGATTTTGGCGAAAACTACTAAGGAGCGGCCATGGTCCTCGACTTCTACTTTGATTTTGCCTCGGGCTATTCCTACTTTGCCGCCCGCCGCATCGAATGGCTGGCGGCAGCCAACGGCGCCACTGTGCGCTGGCATCCTGTGCTGCTGCCGGCGCTGACCCAGGTGACCGGCGTGCTGCCGTCGCCGGTGGTGCCGGTCAAATGGAAGTACGTCACGCGCGACATGCAGCGCACGGCGCAGGATGAGGCGATCCCCTTCAATCCTTCCAGCGCCTTCCCGCAAATGCTGATGGCGCCGGGAAGGGCCATGCTGTGGGTGCGCGCCAACCATGGCGACGATGCGGCGGTGTCGTTTGCCCGCACCTGCTTCCAGGCCTATTATGCCGACGGCGTGGACATCGCCGACAAGGCGGTGCTGCTGGGGATAGCGGAAAGCCAGGGCATCGACGGCTCGGCCTTCCTGGGGGGCATGGAAGACCCGGCGATCAAGGCCCAGTTCAAGCAGGGCAATGAGGATGCGCTGGCCAAGGGCGTGTTCGGCGTGCCCTTCGTGCTGGCGGACGGCGAGCCGTTCTGGGGCTACGACCGCTTCCCGCACCTGGAGCGCTGGCTGGCAGCGTCGCGTCGCGCAGCGTGAGGGGGGCGTGACGGAAGCGTGACTTTAGCGGGCAGTTTGTCTATGCTTGCCCGCATGAACCTCAAACATCTCGCCTATGCGATGGCGCTTGCAGCGATGGCACATCCGGCCATGGCGGCGCCGCAGGCCGACGAGCCGCCGTACGCAGTGATCGACTGGCCCAACAAATTGAACCCGGACGTCGTCACGCTTGGCAATGACGACTTCCTGCTGCTGACGGATAAGGCTTTCGCGGTGTGGAATGCGCTCACGCGGCAGATGGCGGCGGCAAAGGGCTGGCCTCGCCATACCTCGATCGAAGGAAGCTGGAGCAGGCTTGGGAATGGCACGGTGGTCGCCGGCGGTTCGCACACCGACGATACCGACCAGCCTTTCGCCTCGCTGGCCTGGTGGAACCCGGAATCGCGCAGCTTTGCGCCGCCGCTGGTGCTGCCCCTTGGCACGGTCATGCGGCGGCTCATTTCCATCGATCCGCAACTGGCGCTGGCGTGCATGCGAACCGGTAAGGAGGAGGGGGGCCAGCCTGCGCCAAGCCGCGCCATGCTGCTGCGCGTCAGCGGAGGAGCGCTGAAGCAGGAGCCGGTGTCGCCGGCCACACGCGCAGCATTGCTGGCAGCCGGCGTCCGGGGCAAGGTCGATGATGTGGAACTCGGGCCGGCGCCGGCCATCCCGCTCAGCTTCGACACTGCCAGCTGCAACTGGACGATGGCGTCGCCGCCGAAGGAATATGCCAAGGACGCATCGCGAGGATTCCAGCGCCGACTCCTGCCGGGCGGGACGCTGGTCGCTGTGCCCGATCACAGCGACTGGCCGCTCCGCTGGGATGCGCGCAAGGCAGCATGGATTTCGATCGCGGACGCTGGCGCCCGGATGGGCATCGGCGGCAGCTATGCCAACTTCGGCGATCACGATCAGCTGGTGACCGCCAACGACAGTTCCGTCCAATGGTTCGACCCGGCGGCGCAGCGCCTTGTTTCGATCAGGCGCTTGCCCCATACCTATATTCCCATCCTGGCACCTTTGAGCGACGGCGGGATCGTGGTCTTCCTGCGCGAGAACGGCAAGGTGTTGCGCCTGCCGCCCATCAAGTCATCCCCCTGATCGTTTATGAGCAAATCCATTTTGACTGGCCTGGGCCTGGTGCTCGCCTGCGCTGCCGGCGGCGCAGCGGCGTCCAGCGATGACGGTGCATCGCGCCTGCAGCCGCTGAGCAAAGAAGAATTCTCTGCCGTCATGGCGGAAGCGCGTCGCCGTTACCGCCGCGAAGATCCGGCCGGCCAGCCATGGGAGTTCCTTGACCGGGAAAAACTGCCCCGATTGCTGGACATGCCGGAATTCGCGGCCACATTCTGGACCTTGAAGCAGCCGCTGATTGATCAGGCCGGCGCTTGGGACTACTTCCGGCTCGAGTCGCCTTCCAGGGCCCAGGCCGTATGGGCACGCATCCTGCCGGAAGAGCGGATCAACGATCCTGTGCGGGAAGGACAGCGTTCGGCCGAAAGCCTGCATGTCTATTATGCGGACGAAAAATGGGGCAAGGAAGCGGGCGCACAAATCGCTTTCCTGCGATGCCTTCCTGCCGCGGCCTGGCGTGTCAAGCACATGGAACCGTTGGTCTGGGGGATGAAGAATGCGGATTGGCGGGCCGGCGCGGGCCTGGATTTTCGGCAGTGCGTGCGCAAACAGCGTGAAGAAGTAGGCGGGATCAGTGAAACTTCGCCGGAAACCGCACGCGGCCTGGCATCGGCCGCCATTATCGAAGACAGGTTGAGCAAATTCCTGCTGTCGAACGGCTGCCAGCGCAAAGGGCCCGATAGCTGCGTGCATCTTCTGCCGGCACTGGTCGAGCTGAATCCGCATCATGCCCAGTTGCCACGCATCCTGCAAAAGCTTGAGCCTTACTTTTTCCCGCGAGTGCAGGATACGTCGCTTGACGAACGCGAGGCCGCATTCCTGCAGCTGGTTTACCTGACTGCGAAAGTGCCGGCGCTGCTGGATCATCCTCAGGCGTGGCCTGCCGGAGAAATGGAACGCTTGCTGGCGAAGACGGTGGCGCTGGATCTGCTGCTGGCGAATCCCCAGGGCTACAACCCGTTCAGCCCGGCGGGCAAACGGATCGTGTCGCCCTGGATGGCACTGGCCGCGATGCAGCCATCGCCTCAGGCGCAACCGGCGGCGTTGCAACAACTGGGCCGGGAAAGCGCCTCGAGCAAGGGTTGCCTCCTGTCTACGGAACAAATGCTGGAACTGCCCGCTCCTCTGCTACTGGGTTATGCACTGGGCAAGCTTGAACGGGAGCAGACCAGCTGTCGTGCCCTCGAGAATGTGAAAGGCCTGTCGGAAAGCTATGTGCAGGCCGCTACGCAGCAAGCGCTGGCGCCGTTGGAAAGCTTGCTGGCGTTCATTGCTACACCGGGTCCCGCACGCGACGAAGTGAGGCAAGCGCTGGGCGCGAAGTGCGGCGACAGCCCTGCCAACGATTTGTGGAATGTGTGCCGTCAACTGGCCGAGGAAAAAGCAGCCTTCCTGGCAGCGGAACGCAAGCAGCAGGAAATCGAAGCAGCGGAAGAGAAGAGCAGGCTGGCGCGCGAAAAGCAGGACCTGGTCGAGCGCCAGGTATGCAGCGAACAGATGATCGAATTGGCTGGCGACTTCCTGCGCAAGAGACGGAAACGCCAGCTCACCGAAGGCGTCGCCAGTGCATGCAAGGCCTGGCCAGGCAAGGAACCTTATACGCTGGGCGTCTTCATTTACGAGGGGCAGAAAGAAGAACAAAAGCAGATGCTCGTCACCTTGATCGACCCGGCGCAAGGCAAGGTAATCGCCAGCTACTGGACGTTGGTGGAGGTAGACGCGGTCACGCGTTATGTCGATGGAATCAAGTTCGACACGGCACGCTATTTTGTGCAGCCAGGGTTGCGCGCATTCGGCATCGACGTCGCCACGTACAGCCCGCGCTCTGCGGAAGGCGGCTACGGGCCGATGCGCACGCTGTACGTGCGCGAGGGGGCTGCCATCCGGCCGATCCTGTCCGACATGGCGGTTTCGTCCTGGCGCTACCTGCCGGGCAGGGCGCCGTGGGAAACCGGCAATAGCGAGAACCCGGACCGTGAGCCTGCAACCGAGACCTTCAGCTACGCCATCGGCATTGCCGGCACGCGCAGCAACGGCTACGCGGACTTGCTCATCACGCGCAGTTCCGACCAGCCAAAGGTCAAGGCCACAACGCAGTTGTTGCGCTACGACGGCAAGCACTATCCGGCGCCACAGCAGATGGACTAGCAAAGGGATGACCATGGATTTCAAACGCACCGTGTGTACGGCAACCCTTGCCATGCTGGCGCTGCCATCGATCGCCGCAGAACGCGACCCGGCCTGCAGCGAGCAGCTGCAAGAACTTGCCGGCAGCTTCCTCCAGGCGAACGGAAGACGCCAGGAGAGCGAAGACGACAGGCCGGCCATTTCCAGCGCCTGCAAGCCATGGCCCGGAAAAGAATCCTACACGCTGGGTGTGTTCGTGTACGACGGCATTGCGCAAGATACGAGGCGTATTCTTGTTGCCCTGCTCGACCAGCCGCGCAGCACGGTAGTCGCCAGTTATTGGGCTGCCGTGCCGAGCGATGCCATTGAGACCTATCGCGAAGGGATCAGGATCGATACCGCCCGCTATCAGCTGCAGCCGGGCCTGCGCGCGTTCGGCGTCGATTTCAACACGACTGAGCCGCGCTACCAGTATGGCGGCTATGGTCCGATGCGCACGCTGTATGTGCGCGAGGGGGAGGCGATCCGTCCTGTCCTTTCAGGCATGGCGATTGCGAGCTGGCGCTTGCTGAACGACCCATGGGAGAAGGGCGCGGAAGAAGATGGCCCTGCACCCGAAATCGAAAGGTTCAACTCCACCATAGCCATCGCTTCCACGCGCAGCAAGGGCTATGCAGACCTGCTGGTCACGCGCAAGTCCGACCAGCCTGGCGCGAAACCCACGACGCAGTTGCTGCACTACGACGGCAGGCAGTACCCGACGCCGCAGGAGTAGCCTACTGCGCCACGTCAACCCATTGCGCACCGGTCAGGGCGGCCATGCGCTCGGGGCAGATGCGCACTGCGGCATTGATTGCGCCGCCGGCAGGGAGTACTTCCTTGTAGCTGCGCAGCGACACATCGCAATAGACCGGAATCGGACCCGGCAGGCCGAAAGGACAGACGCCGCCGACCGGGTGCCCGGTCAGCGCTTCCACTTCTTCCGCACCCAGCATGCGTGCGGTGGCGCCGAAATGGGCCTTGAACTTCTTGTTATCCAGCCGCGCATCGCCGCGTGTCACCACCAGGACGACGCCGTCCTTCATGCGCAGCGAAAGGGTCTTGGCGATCTGGCCCGGCTCGACGCCGTGCGCGGCCGCGGCCAAGGCCACGGTCGCGGTGCTTTCCGCCAGTTCGATGACTTCCAGGTCCGGCGCGTGCTGCGCCAGGAAGTGTTTGACGGAATGCAGGCTCATTATTTCTTCTTCAGCAGGGGACCGAGATATTTGCCGGTCACGCTGGCCGGGTTGGCCGCCACTTCCTCCGGCGTGCCGCTGGCGATGATCTGGCCGCCGCCGGCGCCGCCCTCTGGACCGAGGTCGACGATCCAGTCGGCAGTCTTGATCACGTCGAGGTTGTGCTCGATGATGACCAGGGTGTTGCCGTGGTCGCGCAGGCGGTGGATCACCTTCAGCAGCAGGTCGATATCGTGGAAGTGCAGGCCGGTGGTCGGCTCGTCCAGGATGTACAGCGTGCGGCCCGTATCGCGCTTGGACAGTTCCAGCGACAGCTTGACGCGCTGCGCCTCGCCGCCGGACAGCGTGGTGGCGCTCTGCCCCAGCTTGATGTAGCCCAGGCCTACGTCGAGCAGGGTTTGCAGCTTGCGCGCGATGACCGGCACGGCCTTGAAGAATTCGTGTGCATCTTCCACCGTCATGTCCAGCACTTCGGTGATGCTCTTGCCCTTGTAGTGGACTTCCAGCGTCTCGCGGTTATAGCGCTTGCCGTGGCAGACGTCGCAGGGCACGTACACGTCCGGCAGGAAGTGCATTTCGACCTTGATCACGCCGTCGCCCTGGCAGGCTTCGCAGCGGCCGCCCTTGACGTTGAAGGAGAAACGGCCGGCCGAGTAGCCGCGCTCTTTCGCGACAGGCACGGTGGCGAACAGGTCGCGGATCGGCGTGAACAAGCCGGTGTAAGTGGCCGGGTTCGAACGCGGGGTGCGGCCGATCGGCGCCTGGTCGACCGAGATCACTTTGTCGAAATGTTCCAGGCCGCTGATGGAGTCGTGCGGTGCCGGTTCGGTCTGGGAGCCGAACAGGTGGCGCGACAGGGCCGGGTACAGGGTGTCGTTGACCAGGGTCGATTTGCCGGAACCGGACACGCCGGTCACGCAAGTCATCAGGCCGACGGGGAGCGACAGGTTGACCTTCTTCAGGTTGTTGCCGGTAGCTCCGGTGATGGTCAGCTGGCGCTGCGGATCGGCCACGTGGCGCTTCTTCGGCACGGCGATCTGCAGCTTGCCGCTCAGGTATTGCGCGGTCAGCGATTCCTTCGACTTCAGAATGTCCTTCAGCGGGCCGGCGGCGATCACGTCGCCGCCATGCACGCCGGCGCCCTTGCCCATGTCGACCACGTAGTCGGCGGTGCGGATCGCGTCTTCATCGTGCTCCACCACCAGCACCGAGTTGCCGATGTCGCGCAGGTGTTTCAGGGTGTCGATCAGGCGGTCGTTGTCGCGCTGGTGCAGGCCGATGGACGGCTCGTCCAGCACGTACATCACGCCGGTCAGGCCGGAGCCGATCTGCGACGCGAGGCGGATACGCTGTGCTTCGCCGCCCGACAAGGTATCGGCGCTGCGTTCCAGCGACAGGTAATCCAGGCCCACGTTGTTCAGGAAGGTCAGGCGCGACACGATTTCCTTGATCACGCGGTCGGCGATGTCCTTCTTCGCGCCCTTCAGCTTCAACTGCTCGAAGTAGGACAGGGTATCGCGCAGCGGCTTGTCGGCGATCTGGTAGATCGCGCGCTCCTGCTTGCCGGTGCCGATCTTCACGTGGCGTGCTTCCACGCGCAGGCGGGCTCCTTCGCAGCTCGGGCACTTCTTCTCGTTGATGAACTTCGCCAGTTCTTCCTTCACCGCCATCGAATCGGTTTCGCGGTAGCGGCGCTGCAGGTTGTTGACGATGCCTTCGAAGGTATGTTCCTTGACCACGGCCTTGCCGCGTTCATTCATGTAGGTGAACGGGATGGCGGTCTTGCCGGAGCCGTGCAGGACCACGTCCTGCGCTTTCGCCGGCAACTGCTCGAACGGGGTGTCGAGGTCGAAATCGTAGTACGCCGCCAGCGCAGCCAGCATCGAGTAGTAGAACTGGTTGCGGCGGTCCCAGCCCTTCACCGCGCCGGAAGCCAGCGACAGGTTGGGGAAGGCGACGATACGGCGCGGGTCGAAGAACTCGATATGGCCCAGGCCATCGCACTCGGGGCAGGCGCCCATCGGGTTGTTGAAGGAGAACAGGCGCGGCTCCAGCTCCTGCAGCGAATAGCCGCAGGTGGTGCAGGCGAACTTGTTCGAGTAAATATGCTCGGCGCCGGAATCCATTTCGTAAGCTATGGCGCGGCCGTCGGCCAGGCGCAGCGCGGTTTCGAACGATTCGGCCAGGCGCTGCTTGATCTCCGCATTCACCTTGACGCGGTCGATCACCACGTCGATGGTGTGCTTCTCGGTCTTCTTCAGCTTTGGCAGGTCGTCCACTTCATAGATCTTGGCCTCGTGGGTGCCGCTCTGCACGCGGAAGCGCACGAAGCCCTGGGCCTGCATGGCCTCGAAAAGGTCGACGTGCTCGCCTTTGCGGTTGGCCACCACCGGCGCCATGATCATCAGCTTGGTGCCTTCGGGCATGGCCAGCACGGCATCCACCATCTGCGATACCGATTGCGCGGCCAGCGCGTGGTCCGGGTGGTTGATGCAGTACGGGGTGCCGACGCGGGCGTATAGCAAACGCAGGTAGTCGTGGATCTCGGTCACGGTGCCCACGGTCGAACGCGGATTGTGCGAGGTGGCCTTCTGCTCGATCGAGATTGCGGGCGACAAGCCTTCGATCATGTCCACGTCAGGCTTTTCCATCAACTGCAGGAACTGGCGCGCGTAGGCCGACAGCGACTCGACGTAGCGGCGCTGGCCTTCAGCGTACAGGGTGTCGAACGCCAGCGACGACTTGCCGGAGCCGGACAGGCCGGTGATCACGATCAGCTTGTTGCGTGGCAGGTCGAGGTTGATGTTTTTCAGGTTGTGCGTGCGCGCACCGCGGATGCGGATTTCTTCCATGCGTGGATACCTTTCGGGGTCAGCCCGATACTATAGCGTCGAATGAATTCTTGCGCCGCGCCCCGGATACACCAAGCCCAGCGTCAAATACTGTACATATTACCAGTATTTGGGCGGTACGTCAGGTAGCCCATGACGGCGTTGCTGATCGACGCTTCGATGTCGGCCATGTCGAAGCCCGGCGCCTCGATGACGGCCGCGTGCACCATCGATTCCATGATCTGCAAGACAACCCAGGTGGCCATGTCGAGGTTGGGGGGCACGATGTCGGCCCGCCAGTCCTCCAGCAGGGCGCGCACGCGCTTGAAGATGCCCTGGTCGGCCTCGTTTTCCGACTGCGGCGCGTCGAAGTAGGGAAATTGCAGCTCCAGCATCTTGTGCAGGTCGGGCTCCAGCAGGTGGGCAGCCAGCAGCGCCCGCACCAAGGCGCCGATGTGCCCTGCCAGCGTCGGCTCGTAAGGCTTTGCCAATACTTCTTCCACGGTCTGCTGCACCTGCTCCGCGTGGCGCTGGTGCAAGGCCGCGATCAACGCATCCTTGTTCTTGAAGTACTGGTAGAGCGAGCCGATGCTGATGCCGGCCTTCTCTGCGATCAGGTTGGTGTTGGTTCCGGCGTAGCCATGCTCGGAAAAAATGCGAGCCGTCGCCTCCAGGATCACCTCCACGGTGGCTCGGGAACGCGCCTGGCGCGGGGCTTTGCGGGGTTGCGGGATGTCGACCATGGGCGTTTCCGAATGCGAGTTTTCGCGGGATGTTGTTGATTTTAAAATTTTGGCTGTATGTGAGCAAATGCTCGCATTCTCGGAATTCATTGTCAACTATGAAAGCTTTTATATGAGCCCGCCTAAAGATTTCGCTTCTCCCGCCCCGACCGCTGCTACGCAGGCCGTCAATGTAGTACCCAGGATTTTCCCTATCGTGCTGGCGGTTTTCGCCAGCTTCCTCGCCATCGGCATCGCCCTTCCGGCGCTCCCGCTGCACGTGCATGACCGGCTCGGCCTCAGCACGTTGATGGTCGGTGTGGTGGCCGGCGCCCAGTTCGTCGCGGCCCTGCTGACCCGCGCTTGGGCCGGTGGCCTGTGCGACACCCGCGGCTCCAAGCGCGCCGTGATGACAGGCTTCGCCCTGGCCGTTGCCTCCGCGCTGGCTTACCTGGCGTCGCTCTCCATGGTCGACCAGCCGGAAGCATCCGTCGCAGTGCTGATCGCCGGCCGCATCCTGCTGGGCGGCGCCGAAAGCCTGGTCGTCACGGGCGCCTTGAGCTGGGGTGTCGGCCTGGCCGGCCCGCAAAACGCAGGCAAGGTCATGGCTTGGGTCGGCATTGCAATGTACGGCGCCTACGCCGCTGGCGCGCCGGCCGGAATGGCGCTATACCAGCATGCCGGCTTCCACGGTATCGCGTTTGCCGGCATGCTGGCCCCGGTGCTGGCGCTGCTGGTGTTGGCCGGCATCAAGGGCCTGCCGTCAGCCAGCGCGCGCCGTATCCCGTTCTACAAGGTGCTGGGCGCCGTGTGGTGGCCGGGCATGGGGCTGGCGTTTTCCAGCGTCGGCTTCGGTGTCATCACCGCCTTTATCTCGCTGCTGTTCACGGCCAAGGAGTGGGGCAGCCCATCGCTAGCCTTCACCGCCTTCGGCATTGCCTTCATCGGCGCCCGCCTGCTGTTTGGCCATCTGCCGGACAGGATCGGCGGTGCGCGCGTGGCCTTGGTGTGTGTGCTGATCGAAGCGGCCGGTCAATTGTGTATCTGGCAAGCGGCGGCACCCCTGCTGGTGTATGCGGGAGCCGCGCTGACCGGCTTTGGCTACTCGCTGGCCTTCCCCGGTTTCGGCGTGGAAGCGGTCAAGCGCACCCCGCCGCAAAGCCGCGGCGCGGCGATGGGCGCCTATGTCGCTTTCCTCGATATTTCGCTAGGCCTGACCGGTCCGCTGGCCGGCGCCCTGGCTGGCCAGCACGGCGTCAGCGCCGTGTACCTGGCCGGCTGCGGCGCCGTTTCCTGCGCCCTGGTGATCGCCCTGCGCCTGCTGAAGCCCTCACGCGCTAACCCGACAACAAATTGAGCTGCGTCAGTCCTTGCGATATTTGAGGGACTATTAATTTAGGGTAAACTCCGTTGTTTTGGGGCTGTCCGAAACGGCCCCCACATTCCTTCAGGAGTTTCATAAATGGCATCAGTCAACAAAGTGATCATCGTCGGCAATCTGGGTCGCGATCCGGAAATCCGCTACATGCCTAGCGGTGACGCGATTGCCAACATCGCCGTGGCTACCTCGTATCGTTCGAAAGACCGCAACACCGGCGAACAGAAAGAGCTGACCGAGTGGCACCGTATCTCCTTCTTCGGCCGCCTGGCTGAAATCGTCGGCCAGTACCTGAAAAAGGGTTCTTCTGTCTACGTGGAAGGCCGCCTGCAGACCCGCAAGTACACCGACAAGGACGGCATCGAAAAATACGCCACCGACATCATTGCTGAAAACATGCAGATGCTGGGCGGCCGCGGCGATACCGGCGGCGGCATGGGTGGCGGCATGGGCGGTGGCGACGACATGGGCTACGACGCTCCTGCTCCACGCCAGGCACCACGTCCACAGGCAGCTCCGGCACCGGCTCCACGTCCGGCACCACGCCCAGCACCGAACTTCTCGGATATGGATGACGATATTCCGTTCTAAGGATGGCCAGCAGTCCTGGTGTAAGGAATCCCTGCAACTGATCCAGGTTGCAGGGATTTTTTGTTCTTGAGGCCCCTTTATCCTGTACCGGAACAGCCTTGATGAGAAAGATTGCAATTCCCCTGTTTTTAATCGTCGTCGTGGTGTATGCCGGCTTCGCGCTGTGGGTGCTTCCAGCCGATGGCATCAGCAAGCTCGGCGTAGGTGAGCGTGGGCAGATCGGCGATACCTTTGGCGCCCTGAATGCATTGTTCTCAAGCCTGGGTTTTGCCGGCATCCTGCTCACGCTATATCTGCAGAAAAAAGACATGGCGATCCAGGCGACGAAAGACGACGAAGAAGTGGCAGAGCGTCGCTCCCTGTTCAATCTGGAGGCCAGCATCCAGGCGTATAGCCAGGCCCTCGGCCTTCTGCGTGATGGCAACAACCACCGCGCGACCTGGATCCGTGCAGCCAGGATTCTGAAGCACGGAAAGGTCCTGGCGGCTGCCGTCACAGTGGATGCGCATAAGCGGGCGCTCGAGTTGCGTTTGCTGGACTATCGGTCGGAATTCCGTGACATTCTTGAGCATAAGCCTGCAGAGTTCTTTTACGGCGTCGCCCCCCACTATTACGAGCTGGGGTTGGACCGCGTGGCAGCGCTGGCTTCTCAGCCGAACGCAGACGAACCGGGCCACGCGATGACTGCAACGAGATGGCTCGACGAAAAGTCAGTCTATGCTGTCCTGGAGGCGTCGCAATGGCCGGAAGACTATCAAGACCCCTTGTGCGATGACCTGCCGGGGGACATGGATATCGAGGAGAAGACCTTCTTCGCACAAGGCCTCGCCAGATACATGGAGCACCGGCAGCAATGGCACTCCATTGCCGGTAGCCTGAGCCCGCGCAACCCGTAGCGGCAACTGGGCTGGCTGCGCCCAACGGCATCCGCTAGTTCAGCGAGCTGAGTGATAAGCCTCATCGAGCGGAGAGAAGCCAGTTCTTGCCGCAGTCTCATATGCATGCGTTTTCAACGCCGACCTTCAGGAATGAGTATTCTGGCGGGCCGCGACTTGGGCGTTCTCGAAGACATCTGATAACCAAGGTGCAGTTCTGTAGGACTGGAGATCGGGAACGAAGATATCGACGTCTTTGCTGAACAGGTGACCATACCGGAGCATGAGGACGGTCCCGCCGCCGAAAGTCCAAAACGGGTTCGCGTAGCCATGCGCTGCAATCTCGTCGATCGCGATCAGCGCCTTCTTGAAAAGAGACTCCCAAGTGTCTGGAAGTCCACCCTGGTTCAACGCTGCCAAACTTCCCGACATACATGCCATTCCTTCGCAAGGCGCTGCAGTTTTTTCATCAGATTTGCTCCGAGAAACCCCGTCTGAGGGCGGGAGTGAAAGGAGCCGGCCGCAACGCGGGCGCTCGCCTTGAGATTAGTGAGATACTGTATAAAATTACAGTATGATTCTCGTCTACCGTTTCCGTGTGAAATCGAAAAACGGGCTGCTTGATCTGCAAGCCCGTAAGGTGAATTTCGTCTGGAACTACTGCAATGATCGGCAGAAAGATGCCTTGCGATTTGAGCGCCCTTGGCTGACCGGCTTCGACTTGAACAAGCTGACTACCGGCAGCAGCAAAGAATTGGAGCTGCACTCTGGTGTGATCAATGCCGTATGCGAACAATTTGCCAAATCGCGTGCCCAACACCGCCGGCCGTATTTGCGTTACCGCGGCCGAAGGTCCTTGGGCCGGGTTCCGCTCAAAGGACGTGACCTGCACAGGGAAGGCAACGCGTTTCGCTTTGCAGGCAATACGTTCCGGGTGTTTTACTCTCGCCCTCTTCCTGAAGGGAAAATCAAGGATGGCAGTTGCTTTGCGCAAGACAGTCGCGGGAACTGGTTCCTCAATATTGCGATCGAGGTAGCCGAGCCGCCGGTCCGGCCACTCGACCACGGTGTCGGTATCGATCTTGGCTTGAAGGATCTCGCTACCCCGTCCGAGGGAGAAAAAATTCCGGCGCCGGGCTTTTATCGTGAGGCGGAAGCGGCGCTGGCAATAGCGCAGCGAGCCCACAAGCGGCGCCGCATCAAAGCCATCCAGGCGCGCACGGCGCGGCGTCGACTGGACTTCTTGCATAACAGGTCGGTGGAACTTGCCCGCGCCTTCGACCATATTGCTGTTGGCAATGTCAATGCCAGTGGACTCGCCCAAACCAGCCTGGCGAAGTCCGTGCTTGATGCAGGCTGGTCGTCCTTCCGTAAGATGCTGGCGTACAAGGCCATGAGGCATGGCGCGCGGTACGTGGAAGTGGACGAACGCTTTACCACCCAGACCTGCTCGAATTGTGGTGCACTGCCCGATTCGAGGCCGAAGGGTATCGCAGGCCTTGGAATAAGAGAGTGGGAATGCAGCGAATGCGGTGTGGTACATGATCGTGATCGTAATGCTGCGTTAAACATTCTCCGTCGCGGACGTGCGACGCTGGAAGCAGGAATCCCCGTCCTTTAGGGCGGGGAGGACGTCAAGATCTTGCTCGAAGGTGCATCAGCGCTTGCAGCTTCGGTGACGGCCTTGACCATCACCGGCAACGGCGCCTCTTCAAGGAGCGCCATGATGTGCGGCCGAAACTTAGGGGGAACCTCACCTGTCCGCAGGACCGCAGCCAATTCGCTGGCCGTGAGAACCTCGCGGTAACTGGTGCTTGCGCTCTTGGCAGCGATGGCCAGGCCGCTCTTCAGGCCCGTGGACTCTTGCGGGCCTGATCACCTTCCAAGTCACGGCGGCAACGGTGCGGGCCCGGCCCGCGCCCGCATGCTATAGTCGAAAAGATAACATTTCTTTTTGGTAATAGACTCATGCGCCGCCTCGACTTCGCCGATAACAGCTCCTTACCGCCCTGGTTTGCACAGGATGTGCCGGTCTCGCTTTCTCCTGAAATGGCCGCTGCGGCCTTGCCTTCGCGCCGTTTCCCGAAAGCGGTGCCGGAGGCGGATGCGCAAGCGGCCTTGCTGCGCTTGGGTGAAATCGAAAAACCGGATCTGGCTGCCACGGATGCCGATCTGCGTTTGGACTTTTCGGACGCGTGGATGTGCACGCTCACCGGTTCGCTGGATGGCTCGCTGCTGTCGCATGCGATCTTGCTGGCGCTGGCCAACGATCCCGCCTACGGCGCACAGAACAAGGGCGAAGCGCCGCTGGGCGAGCGCATGCTGGACGCCCTGGCCAGCCACAAGGGCCTGGAATACTGTGTCGATGCCTTCATCGAGATGCAAGGCTTGCAGGTGAAGCTGTCGCACAAGGAGTACAAGAACTGGCAGGCCGGCGTCACGCGCAAGGTAACCCGGGAACTCGGCGACCGCTATCCCCTGTCGCCCGTCGAAGTTGCCATGCGGCGGCAGTTGTCGTCGGCGCCGGAGCCGGTATGGCAAGCCTGTGCGGACAAGATCGAAAGCGCGATCCCGAACGTTCCAGCCATGCGCCGGGCCGGCCTTGCGGCGCAATTGCCGGAGCGCCCGGAGGTGTCGAACCGGCTGATGCACACGCTCACCAAGGGCAAGGCCTCCGCCTCCCTGCCCGTGCTGCTGCTGACGGCCACCGATCCTGCGCTGCACGGCATGCTGGGCAGTGAACTGATCGAAGAAGACCGCTGGGCTTCAGGCTTGATGCTGGTGGCCAGCGTCGTGCAGGAACAGGGTGTGGACGCGCTTCCTGTCCTGGAACTGGTCGCGAGCAGCGCCGCAGCCACCATCGCCCTGAGCCAGATCGGCACGCCGGAGGCAATCAAACTGCTGGCGGAAGTGTATTGCGCCACGCCGGCGCGGTCCGGCATTTCCGACGACATGATGTGGTGGCTCGCTGATCGCAAGACGGCGCTTCGGCATCTGACCGCAGCGCTCAAGCAATGGCCGCTTGCGAGCATTGCGGCCCTGGCCGAGCTGGGCGGCTTGCGCGGCAAGGATGGCGACATGCTGCAGGCGGAACTGGCAAAGCTGGTGCGGGCGAATGCGGGACACGTGTCGCAACTGCTGCCCTGGGTCAGCCCCGCCGCGCAGGCGGTGTTGCAACGCCTTGGCGAGCAATCCGGATCGGCGGTGCCGGTGGCGGCGCAGGCCGACCTGCCGGGCGTATTGGCTGATCCGCCCTGGCTGCGGCCACGAAAGAAGGCCGCCGCTGCGCTGGCCGTGCTGCCTTTGCCCGTGGCGCCAATCGAGCGATGGGATGGCATCGACCGCGAACAATGGGCATCGCTGGACCGCTGGCAGCAGAAGGACTTCGACAAGGCGCGCAAGGACACCGCCGTGCTGGTGGATGCCCTGGGCTTCTGCCGCAATCCGGGACATGCCGGCGACGAGGCGCGCCGCATGGCTGCACAGGCCATTGCCAACGCGGACAGCGAGGAGCTGGCCGAGGCCTGGCAGCTCTATCGGCAAGGCGACCAGCGGGCAACGCTCTCGACGCGCTTCCTGACCTTGCTGCCGGGGGACATGGGCGTCGAAACCTGGAACAGGCTGGCCGGCGAGGCGGAGCCTTATGGCGTGGACTACCTGCTTAGCCAGTTCGGCCTGGCGGCGGCGCCCGGCTTTGCGGCAATGATGCGCGACAGCGTTGACAAGATGCTGCCGCTGGCGCCATGCCTCGGTGCGGTGGAACTCGCGGCGCCGGTTGCGCGCGCCGCGGCCAAGCTCAAGAAGCTGCAGGACGAGGCGCGCCGCTGGCTGTTGCGTTTTCCTGAACATGCCATCGCCGGCCTGATCGCCCCTGCGATCGGCAAGGCGGGCGCGGCGCGCAGTAGTGCATTGTCGGCGCTGCGCTTCCTGCGCGGCCACGGTTATGAGTCGCTGATTGTCGGCATGAGTTGGCGCTACGAAGATCCTGCGGTTGCCGAGGCAGTGCGCGCCATGCTGGACGAAGACCCGCTCGAGTGCCTTCCGGCCAAATTGCCCAAGCTGCCCGATTTCTGGACGCCGCTGGGCTGGCGCCGTCCGCTGCTGAACGGCACCGCCGGTGCCGTGCCGGACGCAGTGCTCGATCACATCGGCACCATGCTGGCCTTGCCGACCGTGGACGGCGTGTACGCCGGCATTGCGCAGCTCAAGGAGGCTTGCACGCCCGAGTCCCTGGCGAACTTCAGCTGGGATTGTTTTACCGCCTGGCTGAGCGCAGGCGGGCCTGCCAAGGAAAGCTGGGCCCTGTCGGCCCTGGGATGGCTGGGCAACGACGACACGGCGCGCCGGCTCACCCCTTACATCCGCGCCTGGCCGGGAGAAGCGGCGCATGCGCGCGCGGTGGCCGCACTGGACGTGCTGGCCGATATCGGCACCGACGTCGCACTGCTGCTGCTGAACGACATTGCACAAAAGTTGAAGTTCACGGGACTGCTGGTCAAGGCACGCGAAAAGATCGACCAGATCGCGGAGAACCGCGGCCTGTCGAGGGAGGAGCTGCAAGACCGGTTGGCGCCCGTCCTGGGCCTGGACGACAATGGCAGCATGCTGCTGGACTTCGGCCCGCGCCAGTTCCGCGTCGGCTTCGACGAAATGCTGAAACCTTATGTTCGCGACAGCGACGGCACGCGCCTGAAGGACCTGCCCAAGCCGAAAAAGACCGACGACGAAGCGCAGGCCGCCGACGCGGTCGAGCGCTTCAAGGCACTGAAGAAGGACGTCCGCACCGTCGCCAGCCAGCAGTTGCTGCGCCTGGAGCAAGCCATGTGCAGCGGCCGCCGCTGGCGCCCCGAGCACTTCGGCCAGTTCCTTGCCGGCCATCCGCTGGTGCGGCACCTGGTGCAGCGCCTGGCCTGGGGCGTCTACGTCCAGGAAGAAGGAAAGGCCGGCGGCGGGAAGCTGCTGCATTGCTTCCGTGTGTCTGCAGAAGGCAGCTATACGGACGCGGACGATAACCCGATCGCGCTGCCGGAAGGCGAGCTTATTTACGTCGGCTTGCCGCACCCGCTCGACATGCCGCAGCAGGATGTTGTGCAATTCGGACAGTTGTTTGCCGATTACGAGCTGCTGCAACCTTTCGCCCAGCTTGGGCGCGATACCTACCGGCTCGAAGCCGGGGAGCATTCCGCCACCGCGCTGGAACGCTGGAAAGGCAAGGTGGTCGCCACCGGCCGCGTGCTCGGCCTGGCAAGCAGGGGCTGGCGCCGCGGATCGTCCATGGACGGCGGCGGCGTTTCGTACTTCAGCAAGCCGGTTGCCGGCGCCAGGGTGGTCGAACTGATGCTCGATCCGGGCATCATCGTCGGCCTGGCCGACGAATATCCGGAGCAGACGCTTGGCGCCGTCACGATGCGGAATGGCAGCATGGCCAGCCTCGATCCCGTCAGCGCCAGTGAGCTGGTGCGGGACATGGAGTCCTTGTTAACCTGAGCGGCCGCGTGGTAAAGTCAAAATTACAAGTTTCCTTTAGGTAATTGAACTTTCATGCACGGTAATGAGCTCCCCGATATGACGACCCCACCCTGGCTGGCGCAGGGTGAGCCGCTGGCGATTTCCAAAAGGATGGCGGAAGCGGCACTCGCTTCGCGCCGCGCGCCGAAACCGGTTCCGCAAGTCGACCCGAAGCAGGTTTTGCGCAGCATGTGGGAGACCTTCGAGATTGACCCGGCGCGCAGCGATGCCGAGTTTCGCGAGGCATGCGCGGAAGCGTCGCAGCGGCTGCAGGAGCAAACCCTCGACGGTTCGCTGCTGTCCGATGCAATCCTGCTTGCCATGTCGAACAATCCAGTGTTCCGCAGCGGCGCGGAGGATGTGCATCCGTTTGGCGAGCCGATGCTCGATGCCATCGCCGCGCACAAAGGCTTGGAGTACTGCGTCGACGTCTTCATCGAAATGCTCAAGCTGCAAGTGGGCTTCCTGCCGTCGCGGGAGAAAAAGCGGAAGGCGGTCATCGAGTGCCGCGAGCTGCTTCCGCTGGCCAAGTATGAGCCGTTCTGCGGGGCCGAAATTGCCCTGCGCCGCCAGCTGTCCAATGCACCGGAGGCGACTTGGCGGGCTTGTGCCGACAAGATCGAGCAAGCGCTGCCCGCCATCCCGCTCGCGCGCAGGGCTTCACTCGCCGCGCAGTTGCCGGAACGTCCGGAGCTGTCCAACCGCCTGGTGCATGAACTTGCAGGCAGCCCGGCGCATGCAAGCTTGCCGCTGCTGCTGGTGTCGGCCGACGAGCCGGAACTGCTGCGGGTTCTGGGCGAAAAAATGCCTGAGCGCGGACGCTACTTCACCAGCCCGATGCTGGCGGCGACCATCCTGGCCGGGAAGGGCGTGCAGGCATGCTCGCCCTTCAGCGTTGCCGTCACGCGCGATGTGGTCAGCGAGGCCCTGACCCAGATCGGCACCCCGGAAGCCATCCGGCTGCTGGTCGAATCGGTCGCGCAGACTACCGATCCGGAATACGAGGGATGGGATACCGCGGTCGAACGCCGGACCGCGCTGGTGCGCCTGGCTGCGGCGCTCCAGCAATGGCCCGTTGCCGGCATCGCTGCGCTGGCGGAGATTGGCGAAAGGCCGGGCAAGGTTGGCATGGTGGCGTCGTCCAGCCTGGCGGCGCTGGTCAGCGAGCATGCCGAAGTGGTTCCCCAGCTCCTGCGCTGGGTCAGCCCGGCTGCGCAGGCATTGCTGCAACGCCTGCTCGGACAACGCGATACTTCGCTGGAAGAGGCGGCGCGCGAGGATCTGCCGGGCGTGCTGGCGAACCCGCCGTGGCTGCGGCCGCGCAAGAAGGCCCTTGCATCGATCGATTTGCAGCCGTTGCCGCTGGCTCCCGTGGAGCGATGGGACGACGTCGACCGCGAAGAATGGGCGAACGCGGGCCCATGGTGGGAAGACACCTTCGAGCGCGCACGCAAGGATCCGGCAGCGTGGGTGGCGGAGCTGGGGTTCAGCCGCAATCCGGGGACGTCCGGCGATGAAGCCCGCAGGCAGGCGATCCAGGCCATCGCAGAAGCCGACAGCAAGGCGATGGTGGCCGCCTGGCGGCTGTACGTATTGGGCGATCCGTGGGCGCGCCTCTATGCGCCGTTGATTACGCGGCTGCCGGGAGAAATGGGCGTCGAGACCTGGAGCCTGCTTTCCAATTCAGTCGACGTCAGTGGCAGGTGCCTGGAATTCCTGCTGGCGCGATTCGGCTTGCGCGCGCTGCCCGGCTTTGAGGCTTTGCTGCGCCACCGCTTCGACGAAGTGGTCGAGTATGCCCCGTGCTTTGGCTCCGTCGGCATGGCGGCGCCGATGGCGCGCGCTGCGGTCAAGCTCAAGAAACTGCAGGCGCAGGGGCGGCGATGGCTGCTGCGCTTCCCCGAACATGCGATTTGCGGGCTGATTGCACCGGCGCTCGGCAAGGCGGGCGAAGAGAAGTCCTGCGCCATGTCTGCGTTGCGCTACTTGCGCGCGAACGGGCATGAAGCGCTGATCCTGAAGGTTGCGGCCCGATACGAGAACGCCGCAGTCTCTGCCACGCTGCGTGCCCTGCTCGATGAAGATCCGCTTGAACGCCTGCCGGCCAAGCTTCCCAAGCTCCCTGACTTCTGGGCGCCGCGCGGGTGGCGCCGCCTGGTGTTGAATGAGTCCGGCGGCGCCAGTGCCGGCAAGGCGGTGCCGAACGACGTGCTGGTGCATGTGGGGACCATGCTGATGCTGCCGACGGTCGATGGCGTGTATCCCGGCATCGCCCAGCTCCGGGATGCCTGCACCCCCGAATCGCTGGCGGACTTTAGCTGGGACTGTTTCATGGCATGGTTGAATGCCGGTGGCGTCGTCAAGGACGGCTGGGCGATGTCGGCCCTGGGCTGGCTGGGCACGGACGATACCGCCCGCAAGCTGATGCCGTTCATTAAGGCGTGGCCGCCGGAAGGGGCGCATGCACGGGCGGTAGCGGCGCTGGACGTGCTGACCGACATCGGCAGCGAACTTGCGCTGATGCTGATGAACAGCGTCGCGCAGAAGGCCAGGCAAAAGCCGCTGCAGGACAAGGCGCGCGAAAAAATCGCCAGGATCGCCGAGGCGCGCGGCCTGACGACCGAGGAGCTGGAAGACCGCATGGCGCCAGACCTGGGCCTCGGGCAGGACGGCACCCTCGTGCTGGACTTCGGTGCGCGCCGCTTCCGGGCCGGCTTCGACGAGGCGCTGAAGCCTTTTGTGCGCGACGAAGACGGCTACCGGCTGCCCGACCTGCCGAAGCCGAGGCAGAGCGATGACGAGGCGCTCTCCACAGCCGCGGTCGAGCGCTTCAAGGCCCTGAAAAAGGACGCCCGCGCCATCGCCAGCCAGCAGGTAGCGCGCCTGGAATGGGCCATGTGCAGCCGGCGCCGCTGGAGCCACCAGCACTTCCGCCAGTTCCTGGTCGAGCACCCGCTGCTGCGCCACCT
Source organism: Pseudoduganella sp. R-34 (assembly GCF_049904655.1). Taxonomy (NCBI): domain Bacteria; kingdom Pseudomonadati; phylum Pseudomonadota; class Betaproteobacteria; order Burkholderiales; family Oxalobacteraceae; genus Pseudoduganella; species Pseudoduganella sp. R-34. The sequence goes on along the minus strand of NZ_CP184572.1, from coordinate 69,851 downwards.
CGTGCAACGCCTGGTTTGGGGCGTGTATGCGGTGGGCGGCGATGGCGCGCAATTGCTGGATTGCTTCCGCGTCGCGGAAGACGGCAGCTACGCCACCGGCGACGACGATGCCTTCACTTTGCCGGAGGGCGAGCATATCCGGGTGGGACTGCCGCATGCGCTCGAATTGCCGCCGCAAGCCGCCGAGAAGTTTGGCCAGGTGTTCGCCGACTACAAGCTGTTGCAGCCTTTCGTCCAGCTGGGGCGCGATACCCATGCGCTGGAAGCCGGCGAACAGGCGCAAGCGCAGCTCGCCCGCTGGAAGGGCGTGGTGATCGCCACAAACCGCGTGCTTGGCCTGGCCAGCAGGGGCTGGAGGCGCGGGCAGGCCATCAACGGCGGCTTGATCTGCTCCTTCCAGAAGCCGGCCAATGGTTCCAGGATCATCGAGCTGACGTTCGAACCTGGCATCTACGCGGGCATGGTCAACGAGAATCCGGAGCAGTCGCTGGAAAGCATCTCCGTGGGCATGCTTGCAAGTTGGGGCGGAATCAAGACGGCCGAAAGCCTGGCTGCCCTCGACCCGATCGCCGCCAGTGAACTGATACGCGACATCGAATCCCTGCGGGCATGAGCGCCCGCAAACACTACTTGAATGTGAACTCCTATGCGCCGTTTTGAATTCGTCGACGACAGCTCGAACAAATTTTGGGAAATTGAACAGGATGGATTGGACCTGAACCTGCGCTGGGGCAGGATCGGTACCCAGGGCCAGAGCCAGACCAAGTCCTTTGCCGACAATGCCAAGTGCAGCGCCGCCATGGCCAAGCTCATCGCCGAAAAGACCGGCAAGGGCTATTCTGAAGTGGACACGGCGCCGGCTGCCGCGATCGGCAAGACTGCGGCCAAGCCGGTGGCGGCGCCGGAGCCCGTGGCCGCTGCGGAGGCACCAGCGCCGGCACCGGCACCGGCGGCGGCCCCTGCGCCGGCGCCCGTTGCCGCCGCCGATCCGGCGACCACGCCGCCCTGGCTGGTGCACATGCCGCCCGTGTCGCTGCCCAGGAAGCTGGCGGCAGCAGCGCTGGCATCGCGCCGCTTCCCGAAACCGGTGCCGGCGGTCGATGCGCAGGACGTGTTCCGCCGCTTCTTCGAGTGCCAGCAGCCGGATGCCGACGCGACAGACGCCGAACTGCGGCCCGCATTCGAAGAAGCATGGGAGCGGCTGCGGAACCAGGTCCTGGACGGCTCATTGCAATCGGACGCCGTCTTGCTCGCGCTGTCGGCCAAGCTTCCCTATGACTGGGAAGGCAAGAATGAGCTGCTGGCGCTAAAGATGCTGCATGCCCTCGTCAAGCACAAGGGCCTGGAGCACTGCGTCGATGCCTTTATCGAAATGCAGCGCATGCAGGTAAAGTGGCAGAGTGCCGGAAACCTGCCTCGCAAAGTCAGCATCACGTCCATCATCACCAGTGAACTGGGCACCTCGAGCCTGATGACGCCGGTCGAAGTCGCCATGCGGATCCAGTTGTCGTCGGCACCGGAAGCAGTATGGCAGGCGTGCGCCGACAAGATCGAGAATGCCATCCCCTCCGTTCACGCGCTGCGCAGGGCCGGACTGGCGGCACAGTTGCCCGAGCGGCCGGAGGTTGCCGACCGGCTGGTGCCCGAGCTGTCCAAAGGCCCGGCGTTGGAGACCCTGCCCCTGCTGCAGCTGGCGGCCAGCGATACCGGCCTGCTGGAAAAGTCCGGTATCAAGATTTCCAGCCATGAGCGCTGGTCGAGGAATCCGATGCTGGCGGCGACGATGGTGCAGGAGCGCGGCCCGCATGCCTTCGCAGTGCTGAAACTGATGCCGTACTGCGAACCGGCCAACGAAGCCCTGGCTTTCGTCGGCACGCCGGAAGCCGTCAAGCTGCTGGTCGAGGTCCTGGCCGAGGTGTCCGATACCAGTACCTGGACTCCCGTGTCGCTGAAACTGGCGCGCGCCAGTTTCTCGGCCGCGGTCATGCACGCGCCCCTGGCGGGTATTGCTGCCCTGGCGGAACTGGGCGAACGGCGCGGCAAGGAAGGCGAAGTCCTGCAGCTGACGCTGGCGATGCTGCTGCGCATCCATTCCGGTCAGGTTCCGCAGCTGATGCCATGGCTGTCTCCTGCCGCGCAGGCCTTGCTGCATCGCCAGCTCGAGAAAACCAGCGCCACGGTTGCGCTGGCCGCACAGGAAGACCTGCCGGGCGTGCTGGCCGATCCGCCATGGCTGCGGCCGCGCAAGAAGCCTGCTCCCGCACTGGTGGTGCAGCCCTTGCCCCTGGCGCCGGTCGAGCGCTGGGACGACATCGACCGCGAGGAATGGCTGTCCGCTGCACGCAGCCATTACTGGGGGCGTATCGAGGGCGAGCCTGAAACTCCCGACCAGATGGCATGGGCGATGCGTTTCCACTGGCACGAACCCGATGTGGAAGCGTGCACCCAGGCCAGCAAGGCCATTGCAAATGCCGATGCCAACGCACTGGCCGCAGCCTGGCGCATGTACCGGCAGAGGGACGCTGGTCGAGTGATCTGCGCGATGGCTATTCCGCTGTTGCCCGGCGCGATGGGCGCCGATGCCTGGAATATGCTGGCCAGCGACGTGGATCCTTACCCGCCGCAGATTGCCTTCCTGCTCGCCAGGCTTGGGCTGCCCGCGCTGCCCGGCTTCGAGGCGATGCTGGCGCGCCGTCCGGCAGATATGGCGCCATTGGCCAAATGCTTCGGCGCCGTTGGCATGGCATCGCCCATGGCGCGCGCCGCGACCAAGCTCAAAAAGGTGCAGGAGGAAGCCCGCCAGTGGCTGCTGCGCTTCCCCGCACATGCGATTTGCGGCCTGATTGCGCCGGCGCTCGGCAAGGCGGGCGAGGACCGTGATTGCGCGGCGTCGGCACTGCGCTACCTGCGCATGAACGGCCACGAGGCATTGATCTTCGACATCGCGGCACGTTACGAGGACGCTGCAGTTGACGCGGCATTGCGCGCCCTGCTCGATGAAGATCCGCTCGAACGCTTGCCGGCCAAGCTGCCCAAGCTGCCTGATTTCTGGGCGCCGCTGGGATGGCGCCGCCCGGTGCTGAATGACAGCTGCGGCGCCGGCGCGGGCAAGGCGGTGCCGGACCAGGCGCTGGACCACATCGGCACCATGCTGATGTTGCCAACCGCGGAAGGACTGTACCCGGGCATTGCGCAAATCAAGGACGCGTTCACTGCGGAATCGCTGGCGGATTTTGCCTGGGACTGTTTCTCGTCCTGGCTGAATGCCGGCGGCAATTCCAAGGAAGGCTGGGCCATGACCGCATTGGGCTGGCTGGGAACGGACGACACGGCGCGCAAGCTCACGCCGTACATCCGCGCCTGGCCGGGCGAGTCGGCGCATGCGCGTGCCGTGTCGGCGTTGGACGTGCTGGCCGACATCGGCACCGACACCGCGTTGATGCTGTTGAACGGCATCGCGCAAAAGGTCAAGTTCAAGGGCCTGCAGGACAAGGCGCGCGAAAAGATCGACAAGATTGCCGAGGAGCGGGAGCTGACCACCGAGGAGCTGGAAGACCGCTTGGCGCCCGACCTGGGCCTGGACGACAACGGCAGCGTGCTGCTGGACTTCGGCCCGCGCCAGTTCCGCGTCGGTTTCGACGAGGCGCTGAAGCCGTATGTGCGCGACAGCGATGGCAAGCGCCTGGCCGACCTGCCCAAGCCGAAGCAAAGCGACGACGCGGCATTGGCCGGCGCCGCCGTCGAACGCTACAAACTGCTCAAGAAGGACGCCCGCACCATCGCCAGCCAGCAAGTGCTGCGCCTTGAATGGGCCATGTGCAGCCGGCGCCGCTGGCTGCCGGAGCACTTCCGCCAGTTCCTGGCCCAACATCCGCTGGTGCGCCACCTGGTGCAGCGCCTGGTGTGGGGCGTCTACGAGATGGCCGGCAGCGGCGACGCCGGCGGCAAGCTGCTGGCATGCTTCCGCGTGGCCGAAGACGGCAGCTGGACCACCGGCGAGGACGACAGCTTCACGATGCCGGAAGGCGCCAATCTTTGCGTCGGCCTGCCGCATCCGCTTGAATTGGCGGCCGAAACTGCCGCGCAGTTCGGCCAGCTGTTCGCCGATTATGAGCTGCTGCAGCCGTTTTCCCAGCTGGGGCGCGATACCTATGCGCTGGACGCCGAAGAGCAGTCCGCGACGGTCCTGGAGCGCTGGAAAGGCGCCGTCGTTCCCACCGGCCGCGTGCTTGGCCTGGTCAACAAAGGCTGGCGGCGCGGGCAGGCGCAGGACGCCGGCGGCATCTGGTTCTTCCACAAGCCGCTCAGCCGCTCCAGGGTGATCGAACTGACCCTCGACCCCGGCATCATCGTGGGCATGGTGGACGAGTATCCGGAACAGACGCTGCAGACCGTCTCGGTCGGTTCGCCATCGAGCTGGGGCGAGATCAGGGCGGCCGAAAGCCTGGCGATCCTCGACCCGATCGCCACCAGTGAACTGATACGCGACCTCGAATCCTTGCGGGCATGACACCATGAAGAAAACACCCATCAAAGAATCGCCGGCCTTGCAGCGCCCGCCGGCGGAAATCCTCCATGCGCAGGAGCTGCAGCGCCTGCGCGAGAGCGACAACGGCCCGCGCCCGCCGGGCTGGGCGCTCAGCCTGACCGCAGCGCGCAAGTTCATCCTGGGCGACGACACGCTGGATGTCACGCGCAAGATCGTGGCGCCTGCCGCATCGATCGAGCGCATGCTGGTGACCCTGGCAACACGCCGCGGCCTGATGCTGGTGGGCGAGCCGGGCACGGCGAAGTCGCTGCTGTCCGAACTGCTGGCCACCGCCATCTGCGGCAAGTCGACCCTGACCATCCAGGGCGGCGCCTCGATCACCGAAGACCAGATCAAGTATTCCTGGAACTACGCCCTGCTGATCAACGAGGGCCCGAGCCCGCGCGCGCTGGTGCCTGCACCGCTGTACCAGGGCATGCGCGACGGCCAGGTGGTGCGCTTCGAAGAAATCACGCGCGCGCCGCTGGAAGTCCAGGACTGCCTGCTGGGCATGCTGTCCGACCGCGTCATGAGCGTGCCTGAACTGGCGGGCGATGACGGCATGCTGTATGCGCGCGACGGCTTCAACATCATCGCCACGGCCAACACGCGCGACCGCGGCGTGAACGAAATGAGCGCAGCGCTCAAGCGCCGTTTCGACTTCGAAACCGTGTTCCCCATCCTCGACTTCGACCATGAGCTGGCGCTGGTGAAGGAAGCTTCCGCCCGCCTGCTGGAGAAGAGCGCCATTCCGCGCAGCCTGCCGGTGCCGGTGCTGGAATTGCTGGTGACCACCTTCCGCGACCTGCGCGGCGCCGTCCAGGCGCACGGCGGCGACGCGGCCATGGACCGGCTGACAGCTGTCATGTCGACCGCCGAGGCGGTCAATGTCGCCCATGCGGTCGGCGTGCGCGCCTGGTTCCTCGAGCAGCGCGACGGCAGCCCGGCCGACCTGGTCGACTGCATTGCCGGCACGGTGGTCAAGGACAACGCCGACGACCGTGCCAAGCTGCGCCGCTACTTCGAACAGAAGGTGGCCAGGAAGAACGGCGCCCATTGGCAGGCCTACTTCGAAGCGAGGCAGCGTTTGCCGTGACGCCCGTATCGAACGAGCCGAACGTGTCGAACGAGCCGGTCATTCTCGGCGTGCGGCATCACAGCCCGGCCTGCGCGCGCCTGGTGGCGCACAAGATCCGCAGCCTGCGGCCGGCCTACGTCCTGATCGAAGGCCCAGCCGACTTCAACGACAAGCTGGAGCAGCTCTCGCTGCCGCACCAGCTGCCGCTGGCGGTCTACAGCTTCCTTTCCTCGGAAGGCGGGCACCGCGCGTCCTGGTCGCCGTTTGCCGAGCATTCGCCGGAGTGGCAGGCGCTGGCGGTCGGGCGTGAAACAGGCGCGCAGCTGCGCTTCATCGACCTGCCGGCGTGGGACGATGCCTTTGCCGACGTGCTCAATCGCTATGCCGACGTGAGCGACGAGACGCAGGCCGAACGCGCCGCCGCATACGAAGATGCGCTGCGCCGCAAGATGGCGGTCGACAGCAGGGATGCGCTGTGGGACACGCTGTTCGAGCAGCAGGATTCGCTGGAGCTGCTGGAGCAGGGTCTTGCCACCCATTTCGAGCATCTGCGCGCGGGCGATGCGGGCTCGATCGGCAACCAGGCGCGCGAACGCATGATGGCGCGCTGGATCGCCTGGGCGATGGCGCGCGGCGAAGGCCCGGTGCTGGTGGTCTGCGGCGGCTACCATGCGCCGGCGTTGCAGCGTGCCTGGCGCAGCGAGGACGGCGCCAGCCCGCCGGCGCTGCCGCTGCCGGACGACGCCGGCGGGACCGTGCGCTTCGGCTCCTACCTGGTGCCGTACACCTTCAAGCGGCTCGATTCCTTCACCGGCTACGCATCGGGCATGCCTTCGCCGTTCTTCTACCAGCTGGCATGGGAGGAGGGCATGCAGGGCGCCGGGCCGGCGCTGCTGCAGCGGGTCACGCAGCGCCTGCGCAACAAAAAGCTGGCGGCATCGACCGCCGACCTGATCGCCGTGCACGCGCGGGCCGAGGCCCTGGCCCGCCTGCGCGGCCATGCGCTGCCGGCACGCTGCGACTGGCTCGACGCGCTGGCCGGCTCGCTGGTCAAGGATGCGCTGGATGCGCCGCTGCCGTGGACTTACCGCGGGCCGCTGCGCTTCGGCACCGACCCGATCCTGGTCGAAATCATGGACGTGCTGGCGGGCGATGTTGCGGGCCGCCTGGCGCCCGGCACGCCGCAACCGCCGCTGGTGCTCGCGGTCGAGGCCGAACTCGAAGCCCGCGGCATCAAGCTGCCCGCCGACCTCTCCCTCGACCTGCTCAAGCCCGCGGACCGCGACAAGAGCCGCGTGCTGCATCGCCTGCTGCTGCTGGAGATTCCCGGCATCGACCGGCGCGCCGGCCCCGGCCTGGCGCTGTCCGGCGAGCGCCGCGAGGAATGGTCGCTGCGGGCGCCGCTGGAGCAGCGCGCCGCGCTGATCGAGGCGGCGGCCTATGGCGCCTCGCTGGAAGACGCCGCGCGCATGAAGCTGGAAGAACGCCTGCGCGCTGCGGGGCGCGCCAACGGCGAGAGCCGTTTCGCGCAACTCGCCGATGCACTGAACCAGGCTGCCTTTGCCGGCCTGGCCGGCATGAGCGACGGCATCCTGTCCGAGCTGGAAATAGCGGTCGGCGGCGAACCGCGTTTCGAAGCTTTCGGCACTGCGCTGCCGGTGCTGCATTCCCTGCTGCGCCACGGGCAGTCGCTCGGCATGGCGGGCGCGCCGGTCCTGCGCACGGTAGTCGCGGCGGCCTTCGACCGCGCGCTATGGCTGCTGGAGGCCACGGGGCCGGTACCGGCGGGAGAATTCGCGGCGCATATCCATGGCTTCCTCGCCCTGCGCCAGGTGGCGCGCGATGCGCTGGCAGGCGATGCTGCGCTGCCTTTGCAGGTGGAGGCCGGGCGCGCCCTCGCTGTATGGCAGCGCAAGCTTGCCGACCAGCGTGCCGCGCCGCTCAGCCGCGGCGCCGCGCTGGGAGGATTGGTCAGCCTGAACGCCGGACGTAGCGCCGCCAGCGGCGAAGCCATCACGCAGGCCTTGGCCTTGCTGGGCGAAATCGCGCCGGCGCAGGTGGGCGATGCGCTGGCGGGCATGCTGGCGCTGGCGCGCGATGAGCTGGTGCAGGAGGCGCACTTCGTTGCCGGGCTGGATGCCATGGTGAAGGCGTTGGACGACATCGACTTCGTGCTCGCCCTGCCGGCCATGCGCAATGCCTTCAGCTGGCTGCCGCCGCAGGAGCGCGGCATGCTGGCCGACGCCGTGCTGGCCCAGCACAACGCGGCGCATCTGCCGCGGCGCGCGCTGACCGCGCACTTCGCCGGCGCGGATGCGGAAGACGTGGCCAGGGCGGCGCTGCTGGAGCAGGCCGCGCTGCGCAAACTTGCCTCCTGGGGATTGGCAGCATGAACTTGAAACTTCCTGATTCGCTGGCGCGCTGGCGCCTGCTGCTCGGCGAAGCGGCGACGCCTGCGCTGGGCGGCCTGTCCGGCGCGGCCCGATCGGCGGACATGGCGCTGGACTGGCTGTACGGGCGCGATAGCGAGGTCGCCGCGCGCGGTGAGCGCGGTGCTGGCCTGGGGCCTTCCCAGCTTTCCACGCCCGACTGGATCAATACGATCCATGAACTGTTCCCGAAGGAAGTGATCGAGCGCCTCGAGGGCGACGCGGTGGAGCTGTACGGCATCGACGAAGTGGTCACCAACCTCGAGGTGCTGGAGCGGATCGAGCCGTCGGAGGCACTGCTGCGCGCGGTGCTGCACACCAAGCACCTGATGAATCCCGAAGTGCTGGCCGCTGCGCGGCGGCTGGTGGCTGAAGTCGTGCGGCAGATCATCGAGAAGATGGCGACCGAGGTGCGGCAGGCGTTCGCCGGCGCGCGCGACAGGCGCCGCCGCTCCATGCTGAAGGTGGCGCGCAATTTCGATTTCAAGCGTACGGTGCAAGGCAACCTGCACCGCTGGGACCCGCAGCGCGGAAAGCTGTTCCTGGAGACTCCGGTCTTCATGAGCCGCGTGCGGCGCCACACTGAGCGCTGGGACATCTGCCTGCTGATCGACCAGAGCGGCTCGATGGTCGAATCGGTGATCCATTCCGCGGTCATGGCCTCCTGCCTGTGGAATCTGCCGGGCATGCGGACTCGCCTGGTCGCCTTCGACACGGAAGTGGTCGACCTGACCTCGGACGTGTCCGACCCGGTCGAACTGCTGATGAAGGTGCAGCTGGGCGGCGGCACCGATATCGCCAAGGCTGTCGGCTATGCGCAGTCCCTGGTCGAGAATCCGCAGCGCACGGTGGTGGTGCTGGTCAGCGACTTCTGCGAGGGCGGCTCGCAAAATGAACTGGTGCGCCGGGTCAAGGCGCTGGTGCAGTCCGGCGTCACGATGCTGGGACTGGCAGCACTGGATGCGCGCGCCGATCCCTGCTACGACCGCGACATGGCGGCGCGCCTGGTGCGCGAGGGCGCGCACGTGGGCGCCATGACGCCCGGACAACTGGCAGCCTGGCTGGCTGAAAAGGTGCGCGGATGAACGCCCGGCGAACCGACCTGCTGGAACTGACGCCCGAGGCCCTGATCGCCCTGGCCAATGCGGGCTTCGTCAAGCGCGCGCAGAAGGACCTGGCCGAAGGCAACCTGCCGGCGCTCGAGGAACTCGCGGACGCCACGATCCGCGCCACCTACGCCGATGGCCATTGCGCCGTGCTTGGTCCCAACAGCACGCTGCGCGACGCCAGCTGCACCTGTCCGGCCAGCGGCTTGTGCCGGCACCGGGTCACGCTGGTGCTGGCGTACCAGGCGCAGGCCAGGGCGCTGTCGCCGGCGCAGCCGGAGAACCAGGCTGCCGACGATGCCGGCCCCTGGTCGCCGGCGCATTTCGCAGCGACGATGGCTGATACGGTTCCTGCCTCGACGCTGGCACAGGCGGCCAGGCTGGCGGCGGCGCAACCGGTGGTCAAGCTTATCGCGTGGCAGGAGGCGGCTGCGGTGCCGAGCGCCCGCCTGCCGATGTGCAATGTGCGCTTCTTCTCGCGCAGCAGCCTGACGCACGCCCGATGCGATTGCAAGGAGGGCAGCGGTTGCGCCCACATCGTCCTGGCCGTGTGGGCGTTCGCACAGGCGGAATTGAAGTCGCCGGGTTTTGCCGAAGCCAGCGTGACCCTGGCCAGTCCGCAGGAAGGCGGCCCGGCGCCCGTGGCGCGCGTGTTCGGCACGCAGGCGGCTGCAACGCTGCTGGAACGCACGCAGGCCCTGGCGCTGCAAGTCTGGCTGGACGGTTCCAGCCAGCCGATGCTGGCACTGGAGGCGCGCTTCGAAGAAGTCTTTGGCCTGGCCAAACAACTCGAATGGTGCTGGATCGGCGAGTCCCTGCACGGCATGAAGGACCTGATGCTGGCGCAGCATGCGCGGTCCAGCCGCTTCGATCCGAAGCTGCTGCTGTCGGCGCTCGCCGACCTGCATGCGCGCCTTGCGGCGGCAGTGCTGGCGGATGGCCAGGCTGCCGCCGGCCGGCTGCCGGAAGTGCCGGCCAGCCAGTTGCTCGGCATCGGCGTCAAGGGCGAAGTGGCGCTGGATCACTTGCGGCTGGTCTCCCTCGGCACCCAGCTCTGGGCCGATGACGAAGCCGAGGGCGCGCTGCTGGTATTTGCCGACCCGGACACCCTTGCGGTGACCGTGATTGAGCGCCGCTGGCCCAAGCCGAAGGCGGGCGAGCCGGGCATCGCCATCAAGTCGCGCAGGATCGCGGGCCAGTCGGTAGAAAGGCTGGCCGCCAGCCAGGTCGTCACCAGCGGCGCACGGCGCCGCGCCAACGGTGCGCTGGAGATTGCCGCCGGTGCGCGCCAGACCAACGTGCTGCCTTTCTCGTCCAGGGCTTGGGACGACCTGATGGCGCCGCTGCGCCAGTCGTCCGCCGAGGGCTTGCGCGACTACCTGCTGGATGCCGTGCCGGATTTCGCGAGGCCGCTGCAGGCGATTGAACACATGCACGTCGTTCCCGTGGCGCAGGTAGGCGAATGGGAGTGGAATGCGGCGCGCCAGACGCTGTCGGCCTGGATCGAAGTGGGCCAGGGGCTGCACGAGCCCGGGCAGCGCCTGCTCCTTCGCAAGCGCCACAACCCGGCCGCGCCGCATGCCGTCGATGCGCTGGCAAGCGCGCTGTCCGGGGAATTCGGCGCACCGCTAGCGGTCTCCGGAACGGTCACGCTGGAAGCGGGACTGGTGGCCATCGATCCGTTTGCCATCCTGACCGAACAGCGCGCCGTGGTGCCTGACGTGGAGAGCACGGCGGCGCGCGAACTCGCGCCGGCTGCGCTGCTGCATGAGGCGCCGCCGCTGGTGCACCTGGCCGGCCAGGTGCACGCCCTGCTTGGCCGATGGATGCGGCAAGGCCTGCGGCACCAGGCTGCGGGCGCCTTGAAGGAAGCCGAGGATCTTGCGGCAGCCATGGAGCGCAACGGCCTTGCCGCTGCCGCCGCCCTGCTGCGCGAGGCCGTGACCCTGATGCAGGCGCCGGACAAGCAGCCTTTGCCCGGCAAGCTGGCAACGCTTTATCTTTTGCTCGCCGAAATTGCACGTTCGGCTTGAAACCCGGGAGTTATCGTGGCACCAAAAACAAAGACAAATCCCTTGCTGGCAGCGCCTGACGGCAAAGTCCACTGGACCAAGGGCATGCAGGAATGGCTTGATCTCTTCGTCGACGAAGCGGGCCTGTTCCCGCCTGGCGCCAGCTTCGAGGACAACCTTGCCCAGCAAAAGGCGCTGCTGGGCAAGGAAAACTGGGTACCGTCGGCTTTCCGCCTGCTGCAATTGCATGGCGTGGATGCCTTGCCGCTGTTCGTGGATTGGATCGAATCGAAGCGCTACAGCCCGCCGGCGGTGCAGACGGCGCTGCTGAATATCCACAGCGAGCAGGCTGTCGACGCTGTAGTCGAACGGCATCGCAGCGCAGAGTTTCGGCCGCTGGTCCTGAAACAGGCGAAGAAATGGCCAATCGTGGTTCTGCGCAAGCTGCTCGATGTGAATCCGTCGAAAAAGCAGCCGGCTGCCTTGCTGATCCAGGAAATCCTTGGCCAGGACCCGGCCTGCCTGCCGCTGTTGCGGGAGCAGGCCGACGAAGCGCAGGTGAATACGCTGGAGCGCTTGCTCGAAGTCGCCGATGCGGCGGAAGAAGCGGCGCCGGCGGACCTGCCACTGGTACTGCGCGAGCTGCCCTGGTCGAACCGCGAGCCTTCCCGCGTGCCGGTGCTGGCATTGCAGGCAATGCATGACGCGCCGCGCTTCCATTGGTCGAAATGGTCCGGCAGCGACAGCCTGGAACTGAACGATCCCGACGAGTACGCGCTCAAGTACCTGAATACCTACTTGCCGCCGGAAACCGCAGCATGGGATCTTCCGCGCAAGGTGCTTTGGATTATCGGCATCGAGCCTGGCGCAATCGAGCGTGCCATCGCGACTGAAACCGTGAGCGAAGGCGATTTCGCGGAGTCGTCCGTCTATGGCTGGTACACCGCAAATTATCTGAAGGCCTTGCCGCCGAAACTGGCCAGCTCGGTCTTTTGCAATATTCCCGCTTCACGCTTGCGCTATTCCAGCCAGATGGCCGCGGTGTTTGCGTGGATGGGCCAGGACGGCCTGCCGGCTTTCACGCGCGTCTTTCCGACCGCATCGCTAAGTTCGATGACGCTGGCCGCGTGCCTGGAGTGGGACCAGATCGCGCTGTACGTCGCACGGGCCTTCTACGCAAACCGTTGGGTCAAGGATGCCGCCGGCGACTGGCTGCTTGCCTACCCGGCCGCCGCCGCACGCGGACTGCTGCCTGCGGCAGTCGGGCAAGATCCCGGCGAGCGCTTCATCGCACAGAACGCCTTGCGCTACCTTGCCGGCAACGGCCACGAGGCGGTGCTGGCGGCACAGGCAGCACGCTACGGCGACGCTGCGGCGGAGGCGCTGCGCATCATGCTGTCCGAGCCGCAGCGCGAATGGCTGCCGGACAAGCTGCCGACGCCGCCAAAGAGCCTGCACGTGCCCGGCCTGCCGCGCCTGTACCTCACGTCGAACGGCAAGGCGCTGCCGCTCGACGCGGTACCGCACGTGCTGACCATGATGGCGCTGTCCAAGCAGGACGCCCCGTCCAGCGGGCTGCTCGCGTTGCGTGAGGCGCTGACGCCAGGCTCGCTCGCCAGGTTCGGGCAAGCCTTGTTCGAATGGTGGCGCGACAGCGATACGCCGCCCAAGGAGCGCTGGATCTTCTGGATGCAGGGCGTGATCGGCAATGACGAAACCGCCCGCCAGCTGAACGTGGCGCTGAAGCAGTGGCGCGCCGCGCTGATCCGCGTGCGCGCCTACGATGCGATGGAAATGCTGGTGCAGATCGGTTCCGACGTCGCCTTGATGTACCTGCACCAGTTGAGCGAACAGACCCGCTACAACGATCTGCAGGAGCGTGCCGAAGAAATGATGCAAGACCTCGCGCAGCAGCGTGGCCTCAGCATGGAGCAGTTGGCCGACCGCACAGTGCCGGACCTGGGCCTGGACGAAACCGGCCGACTGGCGCTCGATTTCGGCCCGCGTTCCTTCATCGTGCGCTTCGACGAACACCTGCTGCCCTATGTGTGCGACAGCGACGGCAAGCGCATCAAGGACTTGCCCAAGCCGAACAGCAAGGACGATGAAGCGATCGCCAAGGCCGCCTCCCAGCGCTACAAGGACCTCAAGAAGCAGGCGAAGAACGTCGCCAGCACCCAGGTCGCTCGCCTGGAAAGCGCCATGTGCAAGCAGCGGCGCTGGACGGTGGAAGAGTTCGAAACCCTGCTGGTGCGCCATCCCTTGCTGCGCCACCTGGTCTCGCGGCTGGCGTGGGGCGCCTACGATGCGGGCGGCAGCTTGCTTATCCTGTTCCGGGTTGCCGAAGACCTGAGTTATGCCGGCGTCGACGACAGCGCCGTGCAACTGCCGCAGGACGCCAGGATAGGCATCCCGCACCGCCTCGAACTGGCGGATGCCGACGCGCAGGCGTTTGCGCAGTTGTTCGCCGATTACGACATCCTGCAGCCCTTCGAACAACTGGGCCGCGCCACTTACCGCCTGGACGAGGCGACGCTCGACGGCAGCATCCTGCCCGAATGGCGGGACCGCAAAGTCAGCACGGGCGCCCTGCTGGGACTGGAAAACCGCGGCTGGGAGCGCGAAGTCGGCGATGGCGGCTGCATCGGCTCGTTCACCAAGACGCTCGACGGCGGGCAGACGGTCTGCCTCGCCCTGGAAGGGGAGTGGTTCGTCGGTGGACCTGCCGATCCGGCGGCGATCCATACGATCACGCGTTGCGGGCTGGGCGGAGCGTCCTGGCGTTCCCTGTCGCCGCTGCTGGTGAGCGAGATCCAGCGCGACCTGCACCAGATGAACTGGACTCAATGAGCTGCGAACGGGAGTCTATCCAGCGCCAGGTGGCCCTGGTCAGTCATGGCAGCGCCTTCCTGCGCAAGAAGCTTGCGCTCGAGGACTGGTACCAGCATGGGATTTTCTTTGGCGCGCGGCTGCAGTTCCGCGACCGCAGCGGGAACGCCTTGCTGGCCGACGACTTCCCCCTGTGGCTGGCCACGCTGGCCCAAGCCGGGGCCACGCGGCTGTCACTGCATCCGGCAACGGGGCTTGGCATCGCCGCCTTGCCGGCCATGGACTGGAGCCGGCATGTGGTGGCGGTCCATTTTCCCGACCGCTACCAGCTCTGGGCCGTTGGCAAGGAACGGGCCGCGTGGAATGACGGCAGCCAGCGTGTTCCCAGCGCCGCCAGCCATGCCGGCGACGTCGATTGCTACCTGTACCTGGAGGAGCGGCCGGGCGTGCTCGAGGTGCCGCATACGGACTGGAAGAAGCTGGCCGCCGGGATCGCCGCCGATCTCGCGGCCCCGGTGCCTTCCGACGCGGTGCCGGCCGCGCCTTTTTGTGCCGAAACCAGGGCGAGCGCTGAGTGGGCCAGGATGCCGCTGTTCGTCGCCCACGGCGCCGACTCGCTGGCGCACCGGGTGCTGGCGACGCTGGTCCACAAGCAGGGAAAATTCGCAAACGACACCAATTCCAAGAACGAAAACAGCAGCTACCACTACATGGACGAGGCGGGCGCGGCAGCCATGCAGCACTGGGGCGAGCGTCTCGATAGCTGGGTCGCTGAAGTCCTGCTGCGCGCCGCCAATATCGGCAGCGCAACGGCCACGCAGCATGCCGGCGCACGCCTGCTCCAGCCGCCGCCGGCGCCCGAGCAAGCACCGGTCGCGCCTTCGGCTCGGGCCGCGCCCCTGAATCTGGCGCTCGTCGGCGCAGCGCAGCCACCGGCGGAAGGCAAGTGGACGCGCCGCATCGGCCTCGCCGCCGCGATTGCGGTACTCAGTGTGCTGGTGGTCGCCGTATCGCACATCATCGTCCGCTTCCCCTGGCTGGCTGTGCTGGTGGGCCTGCCGTTGGCGCTGATGCGACAAAAAAAGTAGTTATGTAATATTTGTAATTGACAGAAAATACACGGTCATTCATGATTTGATATTTATTTCCCAAAGGAAAAGATCGTGTTCATTGTCTGGGGGCGCAAGATTACGCGCCGCACAGTGGGATATGTCGCGGACTTCTGCGGCGTTTGCAGGGTGCCGCGCGCCTTCCGCATGACGCGCCTCGGCTCGGCCGGCCACGTGTATTACATCAGCTTCGGCGAGGGCAAGCTGGTCGGGCACCAGCGCACCTGCACCAGTTGCGGCGCGTTCAGCGATGCCGACGTGAATGCCTATGCTCGCGTCTCGAAGAGCTCCGGTCCCATGGAAACCCTGAAGCGCGAGACCCACCCCGGCCTGGATGAGGCCCTGGAACAGCGCCTGGCCCTCGAGGTGCGCGTCAAGACCGCGCCGCACCTGCTGTCGGAGGAGGAGCGCCTGGGGCTGATTTACTCCCCGATCAACCTGTTGTCGCCCAAGGTGGAACGGCACTTCGCCACGACGCATATGGATGGCGGGGTGGCGCTGGCAATCGCCGGCGGCATCGGCCTGTGCTTTGTCTTGCCTGTCGTTGGCTCGGCCATATCGTCAAGCTATGGTCCGCCGGGCTTCCTGCTGGGCCTGGTGGCCGGCTTTGGCCTGCTGATCTGGCAGCTCATCGCCTCGGGGCCGCGCTTCATGCGCAAGGAAATCCTGCCGCTGCTGGCGAAATCCCTGGCGCCGGTGAAGCCGAGCGAAGCCGAGCTCGAGCGCGCCTTGCGTGAATACAAGCAGGCCGGCCACAAGATCGGCAAGAAGCTGACGGCGGCGCAGGTGGTCGAGGCTATTCGCTCACTGCGCTAGAAGTTCAAGTATGATCGTCCTGTTGCCAGGACTATATTGAACGCCATGCTACAGACCCCCGCCGGTTTCCTGCCGCTGATCCAGCCAGCTCCTGCTGAAAACATCCAGACGCTGGTGTTCCACAAAGACCGGCTGCTGTTGCGGGAAGAAAGCCTGGCCCTGCCGCCGCAGGCGGAACTGCTTGCCGCCGGCGTGGAACTGGCTGGCGCGATGCCGCTCGGCACCTGGGAAGGGCGCTACTGGCAGGTCGCGCAGGCGCCGCACGACACCCCGCCGCTGGAGGGGCACGCCTACGTCGGCCTGCGCGCACTGTTCGGCGCCGTCGACGATGGCTTGCTCGGCGTGGCAGGGCGTGGCTACCAGATCGCCGAATGGGCGCGCACGCACCGCTTTTGCGGCGCCTGCGGCTCGCCGATGCTGCTGGCGCCCGGCGAGCGCGCCATGCGCTGCACCTCCTGCAGCCACCTCGCGTATCCGCGCATTTCGCCTGCCATGATGGTGCTGATCAGGAAGGGCAGGCAGCGCCTGCTGGCGGCGCACGCGAATTCGCCGTACAAGCGCTACACGGCGCTGGCGGGCTTCCTGGAAGCCGGCGAATCGGTGGAAGAGGCAGTGCACCGCGAAGTGTTCGAGGAAGTCGGCCTGCGCGTGCACAATCTCAAATACTTCGGCAGCCAGTCCTGGCCCTTCCCGCATTCGCTGATGATCGCCTTCACCGCCGAATACCTGGACGGCGAGATCGTCACCGACCCCAGCGAAATCAGCGATGCGCGCTGGTTTGGCCCCGAAGATGAGTGGCCGGCATTGACGCATACGGTTTCCATCGCCAGCGAGCTGCTGGCAGCGAACCGACCCTGAACGCTGTATACTGGTGGATTAGATTCCACATTTCACGGTTCTTGCAATCATGACTAAAGAAGTATTCACCGAAGCCGACTGGCGCCGCCTGCTGGAGCACCTGGGCGAAGACCCGGATCGTCCAGGCCTGATCGAAACCCCGCACCGCGTCCACAAGGCGTGGAAGCACTGGGTGTCGGGCTACGGCCAGGACCCGGCGGAAGTGCTGAAGGCTTTCGAGGATGGCGCCGAGCAGTACAACGAGCTGATCGTCGTGAAGAACATCCCGGTGTACAGCCATTGCGAGCACCACCTGGCGCCATTCTTCGGCAAGGCCACCGTGGGATATGTCCCGAATGGCAAGATTGTCGGTTTGTCCAAGCTGACCCGCCTGGTGGACGTGTTCTCCAAGCGCCTGCAGGTGCAGGAACGCATGACCATGCAGATCGCCGAAGCGCTGATGCAAGTGCTGGAGCCGAAGGCCGTGGGCGTGGTGGTCAAGTGCCGCCACCTGTGCATGGAATCGCGCGGCATCCGCACCGCCGGCGAAGAGACCGTGACTTCCGCCATGCTGGGCGAGCTGCAGCCGAACCTGGCGATGCGCACCGAATTCCTGGCACTGGCTCGCGAGTCCTGATCCATGGCTAACGCTATCGAATGGTTCGAAGGCGATTTCGACGCCGCACTGGAGGCAGCCCGCGCTGCCGGCCGTCCGCTGTTCCTGTACTGGGGCGCCGTGTGGTGCCCGCCGTGCAACCGGGTCAAGTACGAAATCTTCGGCCGCGAAGATTTCCAGGCCAGGCTGCAGAGCATGGTGGCGATGCAGCTCGATGGCGACAGCCCGAACGCGCAGGCACTGGCGGCGCGCCTGAAGCTGCGCAGCTATCCGACCATGGTGATGTACCGTCCGGATGGCAGCGAGATCACCCGCCTGCCGTGCGAACTCGATGGCGAACTGTTTGGCGAGGCCCTGATGGCGGCGCGTTTTGCCGGCCATACGGCGGGCGAGTCGATGGCTGCTGCGCTGGATGGCAAGCGTGCCCTGTCGCCGTCCGAATGGACGCTGCTGTCGAACTACTCGTGGGATACCGATGAAGGCGTGCTGCTGCACGGGCGCGACCTGGGCGTGACGCTGACCACCCTGTCGCAACTGGCTGCCGCCGCCGTGACTGGCGAGGCGCCGGCTGCGGCGCGCCAGGTGGAAGATGCCGCCGCGCGCCTGCGCCTGCATGCGATGGTGGCGCAGGCCGGCCGCGTGGTCGATGCGTCGTCGCCTGAATTCCTGTTGAAGGTGCTGGGCGACGAGCGCGTGGCACGCGCGAATATGGACATCTTCGGCAACAGCGGCCACCAGCTGGTGCGCGCTGCGCCGGCGCGCCACGCTGAACTGGCGGCTGCCATGGCCGGTGCCGCGCAGGCGTGGGCCGAGGACATGTGGTTGTCGGCGCCGGACCGCCTGACTGCGGTGCGCTTGCAGGTGCGCATGTCGCGCATGGGCCATGCGGCGGAAGGCTTGCCGCAGCTTGTGCGTACCCGTGTGCAGCAGGCGCTGGCGCTGGTGGATGACAAGTATGGGCGGCATACGCTGGTCAACACGGCGGTCAGCGCGCTGAACGACGCTGGGCTGCATGCCGAGGCGGAGGCTTTGCTGCAGTCGGTGCTGGTGGAATCGCATGCGCCGTATTACTTCAAGCTGAGCCTCGCATCGGCGGCCAAGCGGCGCGGCGACCTGCCGGGCATGCTGGATTGGTATGAGAAGGCGTGGCGTTCGGCGGTCGGGCCGGCGACGCGTATCCAGTGGGGGGCGACCTACCTCTTGGCGCTGATCGATACCACGCCGGGCGATACCGCGCGTATCGAAGCTGCGGCCGCGGCGCTGGGGCAGGATTTTGCCAATGCGCCGGATGGGTTCAAGCAGCGTAACCTGACGCAGGCGCAGAAGCTGGTGGCGAAGCTGCCGGCGGGGCTTGCGTTAGCCGATACTTTGCGGGCGGGTATCTAAAACCGGTAAACCGGTGTCTGACCCACAGGGTCAGACACCGATACGCGGCCGTCGCCTACCAGGGGTCAGACCCTGCGGGTCTGACCCAGGTTTACCGGTTTTTTTTCACCCCAGCCGCAAAACCTCCGCCAGCCAATCCACAAACACCCGCACCCGCGGCGACAGATGCCGGTTGTGCGAGTAAATGATCGACACCGGCAACGGCGCCGGCCGCCACTCCGGCAGCACCTCCACCAGCTCCCCGCTGGCGAGCAAGTGCTCAATCCCCGGCAACGGAATCTGCGCCAGCCCGATCCCCGCCCGGCAAGCCCCCAGGTAAGCCTCCGAACTCCCCACCGACACCCTGCTGCGCACTGACAGCGTCCTGACCTCCCCATCCACCACGTACTCCCAGGGCAGATCGCGCCCCGTCTGGCTGGAAAAGTAATTGACCGCCCAATGCTCGCGCAAATCCTCCAGCGTCCGCGGCGTCCCGTGCGCCGCCAGGTAAGAAGGCGACGCCACGTTCACCTGCACCATCGCCCCCAGCGGCCTGGCCACCAGGGTGGAATCCCGCAACACCCCCGCCCGTACCGCGCAATCGATGCCTTCCCCCACCAGGTCGACCATGCGGTCATTGGCCCCGACCCGGATCTTGATCTCCGGGTAGCGCGAGAAGAAGTCCGGCAGCGCGGGAATCACGCTCAAGCGCGAGATTCGCTCCGGCAGGTCGACCCGGATCGTGCCGGAAGGCTTGCGGCCATCGGACAGGAACAGGGCATTGATGTCCTCCAGTTCATTGAGCAGGGCACGGCAGCGCTCCACATACAGCTGCCCCTCCACCGTCAGGCTGACCTTGCGCGTGGTGCGCTGGAGCAGCCGCACGCCAAGCTGCTGCTCGATGGCCTGCACGGCATTGGTCACGGTGGGGCGCGGCAGGTCGAGCTGTTCGGCGGCCTGGGTGAAGCTCTTGCTGTCGGCCACCGCCAGGAAGACCTGCATGGCCTTGAACTGGTCCATTGTTATCCATTTCCGAATAAAGATGTAATAAACGAAGCATTTATTGTTGGATTCGATAATAGCACAATGGTTCCCATCGAAACCCCACCTGGAGAGCACATATGGAAACCCGCAAACTTGGCAGCACCGGCCCGCAAACTTCCCAACTCGGCCTTGGCCTGATGGGCATGTCCGACCTGTACGGACCTGCCGACCGCGCCGAAAGCCTGGCCACCATCCACGCCGCGCTGGACGCCGGCGTCACCTTGCTCGACACCGGCGACTTTTACGGCATGGGCCACAATGAAATGCTGCTGGGCGAGGCGCTGCAGGGCCGCAACCGCGAGCAGGTGCAGGTCAGCGTGAAGTTCGGCGCCCTGCGCGATCCGGACGGCGGCTTTATCGGCTACGACTCGCGCCCGCAGGCCGTGGCCAATTTCCTGGCCTATTCGCTGCGCCGCCTGGGCACCGACTACATCGACATCTACCGCCCGTCCCGCCTGGACCCCGCCACGCCGATCGAGGACACCGTCGGCGCCATCGCGGAGCAGGTGCGCAAGGGCCATGTACGTCACATCGGCCTGTCCGAAGTGAATGCCGACACGCTGCGCCGCGCCCATGCCGTGCACCCGATCGCCGACGTGCAGATCGAATACTCGATGATCTCGCGCGGCATCGAAAACGGCTTGCTGCAAACGGCGCGGGAACTGGGCGTCGGCATCACCGCATACGGCGTGCTGTCGCGTGGCCTGATCAGCGGCCACTGGAGCGCGCAGCGCGAAGGCGAGCAGGATTACCGCGGCCTGCACAGCCCACGCTTCCAGGGCGATAACCTGAAGCACAACCTGGAACTGGTGGAACGCATGCGGGCGGTGGCGCAGGCCAAGGGCATCAGCGTGGCGCAGTTGGCGATTGCCTGGGTGATGGCGCAGGGCACCGATATCGTGCCCCTGGTCGGCGCCCGCACCCGTACCCGCCTGCAGGAAGCGCTGGGCGCGCTCGACGCGGTGCTGCTGCAATCCGACCTGGCAGCGCTGGAGCTGATCGTGCCGCAAGGCGCCGCAGCCGGCGGCCGCTACAACGACTACCAGCTTTCCCACCTCGACAGTGAAAAGGCCGCCTAGGCGAAAACCTCGCCAAGGAAGTCGACGAACGCCAGCACCTTGGCCGCTCGCTGGTGCCGCTGCTGGTACAGCGCGGTCAATGCGGGGCCGGGCGCCTGGTAGTCGGCGAGCAGCGGAACCAGGGCGCCGCTGCGCAGCTCCCCTTCCACCGAAAGCGACAGGAACTGGCCAATGCCGGCGCCGGCCTTGCATGCTTCGACCAGGGAATCCACATGGTCGAACGCGGCGCGCGCCGGCGGCGTGAACGCCAGGCCATCCGAGAACCGCCACGCGCGCAGGCGGCCGGCGCGCGGCAGGATGAATTGCAGGCACGCGAATCCTGCCAGTTCGCCCGGTGTCGAAGGGGTGCCATGTTGCGCGATGAAGGCCGGGGATGCGCAGCAAATGAAGCGTGTTTGCAGCAATTGCCGCGCGATCAGGCGCTCATCGCCGATTTCGCCCAGCCGCAAGAGCACGTCGTATCCTTCCTCCACCATATCGACCAGGCGGTCGCTGGCGCTGGCCTGGAGCACAATGCCGGGATGGCGAGCGAGGAAGCGCGGCAATGCCGGCGCCACGTAGATCCGTGACACCAGGCCGGGCATGTTGACGCGCAAGGTGCCGCGCGGCTCGCGGGCCGCATGCTGCAGGTTCGCCTCCAGCTCTTCCATTCCGGACAGCAGGCGCTGCGCCTGCTCGTAGCACTCGCGCCCTTCGCCAGTGAGCGACATGCTGCGCGTCGTGCGGTTCAACAGCTTGACCTCGAAGTGGGCCTCCAGCGCATTGACTTGCGCGGTGACGGACGATGTCGAAATGCCCAGCCTTTCCGCTGCGCGCGAGAAGCCACCGGTTTCCACTACCGCGCAAAAGACGCGCAAGGCATCAAGTTTGTCCATCACGCCATTATCCACAATTCGTGGATTCTGTTTGCAGCCAGCCCCTGTTTTTCCGGCGCCTGCCAATGCCTACACTGCCAGTCATCGAAACCCACAGGAGCCCTCGCCATGAAAGCCATGATTCTCAAAGCGGCCGGCCAGCCGCTGGTCCAAGCCGAAATCGCCAAGCCGGTAGCGGCGGCAGGTCAGGTGCTGGTACGCATCCATGCCAGCGCCGTCAATCCGCTCGACCTCAAGATCGCCGCCGGAAAGGCTGCCCATGCGCGCATGCCGTTGCCGGCGGTGCTGGGCATCGACATGGCGGGCGTGGTGGAGGCGGCCGGCCCTGGCGTTACCGCATTCGCCCCGGGCGACGCCGTATTCGGCATGACGGGAGGCGTGGGTGGCGTGCAGGGCTCTCTGGCCGAATATGCTGCTGTCGACGCCGACCTGCTGGCACATGCGCCACGCACCATCGGCCTGCGCGAAGCGGCAGCCCTGCCGCTGGCCTTCATCACCGCATGGGAAGGGCTGGTGGACCGGGCGCGCGTACAGGCCGGCCAGTCGGTGCTGGTGCAGGGCGGCGCAGGCGGTGTTGGCCGCATGGTCGTGCAGCTCGCGCTGGCCTTTGGCGCCCAGGTTGCGGCAACCGGCCGTGCCGGCCAGCGCGAAGCGATCGAAGCCCTTGGGGCGCGCTTCATCGAGCAGGCCGAAGGCGAGGAATTCGACATCGTGTACGACACGGTCGGCGGCGAAGTGCTGGATGCATCGTTTCGCGTGGTTCGCGAGTACGGCGGGCACGTGGTCAGTGCCCTTGGCTGGGGTACCCATGCCCTGGCGCCGCTGTCGTTCCGGGCAGCCAGCTATTCCGGCGTATTCACCCTGCTGCCCCTGTTGTCGGGCAAGGGGCGCGCGGCGCATGGCGCCATCCTGCGCGAGGCCGCGCGGCTGGTCGATGCCGGCAAGCTGTCGGTGCAGTTGAATGCCGAGCGCTTCACGCTCGCGCAAGCGAACCACGCGCATGCAGCAGCCGGGGGAGGTAAAGTAGTGGTGGATATTGCCTGAGCAGGGCGGCTATTGCGGCGCGGGCGGAGCATCGGCTGAGGCGCCAGCCGGCGCAGCCTCCGCGTCGAAACGCATCTTCGACTTCTTGCTCTCCGCCACGTAAGTCCCCAGCTTGGTTCCGCTGGCGGTGGTATTGCCGCCCTCGGCGACCAGGGTGCAGCCCTGGGTTTCCACCTGCCAGACATACTTTCCGGCGCGCAGGCTCCAGACATTGTCGCCGCTGGCGAACAACTCGAACTCCAGTCCTTCCAGCGGCATCTCGCCCAAGGAAATCGCCCGCTGGCATTCCGGCAGTCGCGCGGCCATCAGCGTGTACTGCGCATCTTCCTTCCAGAAAAATTCCTGCTGCCGCCGCACGGTCAGCGTATGTTCGCGCGTGCCGTCCGCATAGAAGGTTGCGGAATCATTAACGCAGCCAGCCAGCAATAACAGCGGCACGACAGTCAGGATTTTGCGCATGGGCGAAAGGAAGTGATTGGTTTGAAAGCAATTATAGCCCCCGCGCACGATTGCCGCGCAAGCTCCGCCGTAGGCGTACACTGGGAGCTTCCGATGACTGTCTGACCATTTCAATGCAAAGAAGTTCGACCATCGATGACCAGGGCTTTCGCCGAATCCTCAACCGGAATGTGAAGGTCCCGCTGCTCGGCGGGATCGTTGCTGCCGGCATTTTCGTTGTGCTGTTCGCCTACCTGATGAGTACATGGAGCGCGGTGGAATCCACCGAGCGCGCGATCGGCAATGCGCAGGAATTGCGCAAGCTGGCGGTCGACATGGAAAGCGGCATGCGCGGCTTCCTGCTGACAGGTGATGATGCCTATCTTGCTCCCTACATTGCCGCGCGCCCGCGTTTCGAGGCCTCTTCCGAGTCGCTGCGCGAACTGGTGGAGGACGACTCCACCCAGGTCGAGCGCCTGCGCCAGATCCGCGCCCAGCACCAGGCGTGGATGCGTGCGGCGGACCAGATGATCGCAACCCGCCGCCAGCAGGGCGACTACCTCGGCATGTTGCGCGCCGGCGCCGCCAAGGCGGCCCTGGAAGACCTGCGCGAACAGTTCCGCGCGTTCATCGCGCATGAAGAGCGGGAGCGCGCCAATCGCGGCGAGGCGGTGCGCGTGGTGGGCTTCTGGACAGTGGCGATCTTCCTTGCCGTCAGCCTGGCGGTGAGCAGCCTGCTGGCGTGGCTCGGGCGGCGCGACCTGATGCGGCTGTCGGACGTCTATCGCGATGCGCTGCAGGAGCAGCACACGCATGCTTACCAGTTGCAGCACCAGGCCTGGCTGCGCGAGGGCCAGAGCCAGCTGGCCGAGCAGGGCATAGGCCAGATGGCCTTGCCGCTGCTGTCGTCGACGCTGCTGGACTTCATGGCGCGCTACCTGGACGTGGCGGTGGCCTCGTTCTACGTGGTCAAGCCGGACGGATCGCTGGAGCGCACGGCGGCCCA
Organism: Pseudoduganella sp. R-34; assembly: GCF_049904655.1. Taxonomy (NCBI): domain Bacteria; kingdom Pseudomonadati; phylum Pseudomonadota; class Betaproteobacteria; order Burkholderiales; family Oxalobacteraceae; genus Pseudoduganella; species Pseudoduganella sp. R-34. The sequence continues at coordinate 45,640 of NZ_CP184572.1, read as the reverse complement.
TGGCTTCAGCCAGGAGGATGAGGCGAAGGGGCAGCACTTGCTGCCGGGAGAAGGCCTGGTGGGCCAGGCTGCGCGCACGCGGCGCGCCGTGCACATGGCGCAGCTGCCGGCCGGCTATATCAAGGTGTCTTCGTCGCTGGGCGACGGCATGCCGCAACAGCTTGTGCTGCTGCCGGTGCATAGCGATGGCCGGGTGAACGGCGTGGTGGAGCTGGGCTTCCTGCGCGAAGTGGGGCGGCGCGAGCTGGACTTCCTCGAACTGGTCGCGGGCAATGTCGGCATGGCGATCGAGGCGACCGTTGCCCGCCAGCGCCTGGCCGAGGTGCTGGCCGAAACGCAGTCGCTGAACGAGGAATTGCAGGTGCAGCAGGAGGAGCTGCGTACCGCCAACGAGGAACTGGAAGAACAGTCGCGCGTGCTGGAGCGCTCGCAGGCCAGCCTGGAAACGCAGAAGCTGGAACTGGAGCAGAGCAACCAGAAGCTGGAGCTGCAGGCGGAAATGCTGGACCAGCGCAATGCCGCCCTGGCCGCGGCGCGCGTCGACGTGGAGGCGCGGGCGCGCGACCTGGAGCGGGCCAGCGAATACAAGTCGCAGTTCCTGGCGAACATGTCGCACGAACTGCGCACGCCGTTGAACAGTTCCATGATCCTGGCCAAGCTGCTGGCCGACAACGCGCAGGGCAACCTGGATGAGGAGCAGGTGCGGTTTGCGCAGACCATCTACAGCGCCGGCAACGACCTGCTGGCGCTGATCAACGATATCCTCGATATCTCCAAGGTGGAGGCGGGCAAGCTGGAACTGGCGCCGGAAGAAGTGGCCTTGCAGGCGATGATCGATTCCCTGCAGGCGGCCTTTGTCCCGCTGGCGCGGGAAAAGCAGCTCGAGTTCGTGGTCGACCTTTTGCCCGGCCTGCCGGAAAAGGTCTATACCGACCGGCAGCGGCTGGAGCAGATCCTCAAGAACCTGTTGTGCAACGCGGTCAAGTTCACCGAGCGCGGCAAGGTGATCCTGCGCGTGTCGCCGGGCGAGGCGGGCTTGCTGCGCTTTGCCGTCATCGATACCGGCGTCGGCGTTCCGGCCGAGCAGCAGGGCGCGATCTTCGATGCCTTCCAGCAGGGCGACGGCACGCCAAGCCGGCGCTTTGGCGGGACCGGCCTGGGCTTGTCGATTTCGCGCGACCTGGCGCGCTTGCTGGGCGGGGAAGTCGAGTTGTCCAGCGTGGAAGGGCAGGGCAGCACCTTCACTTTGCTGTTGCCGACGCAGTGGGCGGTAGCTGCGCCGCCCGGCGACGCGGCGCTGCAGCCGGCAGGCCGTGCGGACGCACCGCCTAGCGGGCCCGCCGCCGCGCCGCCTGTCGCCGCAACCGCGCCGCTATCGATGCCGGGCGACCTGCCGATCGCCGCCGCCGGTCCGGGCGAGGCCGGCGCCCCGCTGCGCCCCTTCGACGACGACCGCGCCGCCGCCCCGCCGCCGGAGCGCAAAGTGCTGATCATCGAAGACGACCCCGACTTCGCCCGCATCCTGTACGACCTGGCGCACGAATCGAATTATCGCGCCCTGGTCGCCTTCACCGCCGAGGAAGGCCTGAAGCTGGCCGAAGAACACCAGCCGCAAGCCGTCATGCTCGACATCCGCCTGCCCGACCGTTCTGGCCTGTCGGTGCTGCAAATGCTGAAAGACAACCCGCAAACCCGCCACATTCCCGTGCATGTGATCAGCGGCGCCGACAGCGGCGAAGCAGCCCTGCACCTGGGCGCCATCGGCTTTGTGCACAAGCCCGCCGGGCGCAGCCAGCTGCTGGCCGTGTTCGAGCGCCTGGAGCGCCGCTTCACGCAAAAGATCAAGCACATCCTGCTGGTGGAAGACGACGCCCGCCAGCGCGACAGCATGGTCAAGCTGATCGAAGACGAGGACATCGCCATCGCAGCCGTCGCCAGCGGCGCCGAAGCGCTGGAGCAGCTCCGCGCCACCATCTTCGACTGCATGATCATGGACCTGAAACTTCCCGACATGCAAGGCAGCGAACTGCTGCAGCACATGTCGCAGCAGGAGATCGCCAGCTTTCCGCCGGTGATTGTCTATACTGGACGTAGCATGACGCGCGCCGAAGAAGCGGAGCTGTCGAAATACTCGCGCTCCATCATCATCAAGGGCGCCCGCTCGCCGGAGCGCCTGCTGGACGAAGTCACCCTGTTCCTGCACAAGGTCGAGTCCCAGCTCTCCAGCGAACGGCAAACCATGCTGAAGGCAGTGCGCAGCCGCGACCGCGTCTTCGAAGGCCGCCGCATCCTGCTGGTGGACGACGACGTGCGCAACATCTTCGCCCTGACCAGCGCCATCGAACAACAGGGAGCCCTGGTGGAAATCGCCCGCAATGGCCAAGAAGCCCTCGACAGGCTCGATGCCGTGCCCGACATCGACCTGGTGCTGATGGACATCATGATGCCCGGCATGGACGGCCTGGAAGCCACGCGCCGCCTGCGCGCCGACCCGCGCTTCGCCCGCCTGCCGGTGATCGCCATCACCGCCAAGGCCATGAAGGACGACCAGGAGCAATGCCTGGCCGCCGGCGCCAACGACTACCTGGCCAAGCCGATCGACCTGTCGCGCCTGTATTCATTGCTCCGCGTGTGGATGCCTGCCCTGGACACGGTGTGATGAGCGACGGCGCACAAATCGGCAGCGTCGACATCGAGCTGCGCATGCTGATGGAGGCGATCTTCCTCAGGTACAGCTACGACTTCCGCGACTACACCGGCGCTTCGCAGAAACGCCGCGTGTTGCACGCCATGGGTGAAATGGGCTGCGCCACCGTCTCGCAGCTGCAATCGCGCGTGCTGCACGAGCCCAACGCCTTCAGCCAGCTGCTGCAATACCTGACCATCCCCGTCACGGAAATGTTCCGCGACCCCACGTACTACATCGGCCTGCGCGAGCATGTGACCCCGGTGCTCGGAACCTACCCCTCGCTGAAGATCTGGGTCGCGGGCTGCAGCACCGGCGAGGAAGTGTATTCGCTCGCCATCCTGCTGAAGGAAGAAGGCCTGCTGGAGCGCAGCCTCATTTACGCGACCGACATCAACCCGCAATCGCTGGAAAAAGCCAGGAAAGGCGTTTTCCCGCTCGAGAACATGCGCACCTACACCGCCAATTACCAGGCGGCCGGCGGCAAGCGCGCTTTCTCCGACTACTACACGGCCGCCTACAACGCCGCCCTGTTCGACCGCTCGCTGTGCGAAAACGTCACCTTCGCCGACCATAGCCTGGCTACCGACTCGGTGTTCGCCGAAACCCAATTCATCAGCTGTCGCAACGTGATGATCTACTTCAACAAGAAGCTGCAGGAACGGGCCCTCGGGCTGTTCCACGAGTCGCTTTGCCATCGCGGCTTCCTGGGGCTGGGCAGCAAGGAAAGCATCGACTTCTCCACTTACGCTCCCCGGTTTGAAGTGCTCGCCAAGCGCGACCGCCTGTTCAGGAAAAAATAATGCAAACCGACCCTGCGCTGGACATGGCTGTGCGAGGCCGCACCACGGAGGCGATCGTCATTGGCGCGTCGGCCGGCGGCGTGAACGCCTTGATCCAGGTGCTGCCGGCACTGCCGCGCGGTTACCGCCTGCCGATCGTGGTGGTGCTGCATGTGAGGAGCGGTCGCCAAAACCAGCTGGTGGACGTCTTCCAGCAAAGGGTGCAGGTACCGGTGCGCGAAGCGGGCGACAAGGAAGACATCATTCCGGGTACCCTGTATTTTGCGCCAGCCGGCTACCACCTGTTGCTTGAAAATGAACGCAGTTTTTCGCTGAGCTGCGACGCACCGTTGCACTTTGCACGTCCCGCAATCGACATTACCATGGAGTCAGCGGCAGACGTGTATGGATCCCGCCTGGCGGGCATGCTGCTCACCGGCGCCAACGACGACGGCGCGCAGGGCATGGCCGCCATCGGCAGGGCGGGCGGCCTGACGGTGGTGCAGGACCCGGAAGAAGCCAATGTCGGCGTGATGCCGCTGGAAGCTATCCGCGTGCGCCAGCCGGACCTGGTGTTGCCGCTGGAACAAATCAAGCAACTATTGCTGATGCTGGAGAAGCACTGATGGAACCGACCAATGTCCTGCTGGTGGACGACTTGCCGGAAAACCTGCGCGCGCTGAATGCCCTGGTGCGCGCCGACGACCGCGTGATCTACCAGGCCCGTACCGGCGAAGAGGCGCTCGCCCTCTTGCTCGAACATGAATTCGCGCTGGCCATCGTCGACGTGCAGATGCCGGGCATGGACGGCTTTGAACTGGCGGAGCTGATGCGCGGCACCGGCAAGACGCGCCATATCCCGATCGTCTTCGTGAGCGCCGCCGGCAAGGAGCTGAATTACGCCTTCAAGGGCTACGAAGCGGGCGCGGTGGACTTCCTCTACAAGCCGCTCGATCCGGACGCGGTGAAAAGCAAGGTCAATGTCTTTGTCGACCTGTTCCGCCAAAAGCAGGAAGTGCGGCAGATCGTCGAACAGCGCGAGGCCACGGTGCGCGAGCTGAACGCCGTGCAGCAGGAACTGCAACGCGCGCTGGAAATGCGCGACCAGTTCATGTCCATGGTGGCGCACGAGCTGCGCACGCCGCTCAACACCCTGTACCTGGAAGCGCAGATGCGCAAGCTGCAGCTCGAACGCGGCAACATGGACCACTTCGCGCCGGAGCAGCTGGAACGCATGGTGGCGCGCGACATGCGCCAGATCCACGCCATGGTGCGCCTGATCGACGATATGCTCGACGTATCGCGCATCCGCGCCGGCAAGCTGTCGATCCGCCCGGCCCGCGTCGACCTGGAGGCGCTGCTGCAGCGCATCGTCGGCGACCTGTCGCACCAAGCCGCCGACATGCACAGCGAACTGCGCCTGTCGATCGTGCAGCCCGTGGCCGGGTGCTGGGACGAGTTCCGCGTGGAGCAGGTCATCGTCAACCTGATTAACAACGCCCTGCGCTACGGCGGCGGAAAGCCGGTCGACGTGCGCCTGCATGCCGACAGCCAGAACGCCCGTATCGAGGTGATCGACCAGGGCGTCGGCATCCCCGAGGAAGTGCTGCCGAAAATCTTCGAACCCTTCGAACGCGGAAAGATGGAAGGCATGCCGGCCGGCCTGGGCCTGGGCCTCTACATCTCGCGCCAGCTGGCCGAAGCCCACGGCGGCACGCTCTCGGCCCGCAGCAAGCCGAACGAAGGCGCCACCTTCATCTTCACGTTGCCGCGCGCCGACGAAAAGCCCACGCCGGGCACGGGAAGCACCAAGGACATTTTGCCTTTGCCAGCGAGTTGTGCCTAGAATGTCCCCATGAACCGGGACTTGCTCAGGGAACGCAGGGAATGGCTACTGCGGCGCAATTGCTCATTGTCGCCCCAGCAGATGGGGATGGCTTATGCCCTGATGTGCCTGCTCTCGTTTGCGGTTGCCACCGGCTTTGTGATCATGGGCATGTGGCAGGTGCTGTTGTTCACCGTGCTGGAGATGACGGCCGTGGCGGCCGCCTTCCTTTACTTCGCCCGCCATGCCACGGACTATGAACACATCGTGCTCGCCAACGGCAAGCTGCTGGTGGAGCAGGTCTCCGCCGGCAAAATGAGCGTGACGCAGCTCGAACTCTACTTCCTCCGGCTGCAGATGCCCGCCCGCTACGGCGACCTGATTCACCTTGAATCGAATGGCGTCGCAGTCGATATCGGCTACTTCGCCACCGACCCGCGCCGCCGCGCGCTGGCCCAGGAGCTGCGCGCGGAAGTGCAGGGCGGCTTGTTCAGCAACTAGGTGCCAGCCGTCAGAAGCGGTAGCCTACGCCCACGCCGAACATGACCGGGTCAACCTTGACCTTGCTGACCTTGGTGCCGGCAAGCAGCACGTCGCTGCGGATCTGCACTTTCTTGATGTCCAGGTTGAGCGACCAGTTCTTGTCCAGCTTGTAGTCCACGCCAGCCTGCAGGGCCAGGCCGAAGCTGTCGTGTTCCAGGCTGCCCTGGCCGTCCAGGATCTTGTTCTTGGAGAAGGTGGTCCAGTTCACGCCCACGCCCAGGTAAGGGCTGAGCTGCGAGGATGGGGTGAAGTGGTACTGCGCCAGCAGGGTCGGCGGCAGGTGCTTGAACGTGCCGGCGGATTCGCCAGCCACATACACGGTGTGCTTCTGCGGATAGGTCAGCACCAGCTCGGCGGAGATATTCGGGGTGAAGAAGTAGGAAATATCCACTTCCGGAATGGTCTTGCTGCTGACGGTGATCAGGTCGGATGGGCCCACGCCGGCAATCGGGTCGGACTTGTCTGCGGGGTTGATGTGCACGGCACGTGCGCGCACTTGCCAAGGCGTTTCCTGTGCCATTGCACCAAACGCCACGCTACCCAGGACAGCTGCCAAAATCGCTTTCTTCATTTCACTACCTCTTTCATGTGGTCATTGATATTCGGTAAGTAAAAGTCTATTGATGCGACGCAGCAAAATCTTTGACCTAAGTCAAAATTGCCCGAACGAACACAAGTTAGCTAAAACGAGAGTAAGATTCGCGAATTCACATCCCACCCTATCCCCGGAGGCAGGAAATGAAATTGCACGTCAATGGCCAGGTACGCGAGTTCGAGGCCGAAGAAGATACGCCCCTGTTGTGGGTGATCCGCGAACAGCTGGGACTCACCGGTACCAAATACGGCTGCGGCGTGGCGCAATGCGGCGCCTGCACCGTGCACATTGACGGCGAACCGACGCGCAGCTGCGTGCGCCCTGTCTCCACCGTGACGGCCGAGCAGAAGATCGTCACCATCGAAGGCCTGAGCCTGGACGGCAGCCATCCCGTGCAAAAGGCCTGGGCCGCGCTGGACGTGCCGCAATGCGGCTTCTGCCAGTCCGGCATGATCATGGCCGCCGCCGCGCTGCTGAAGCAGAAGAAGAACCCGACCGACGCCGATATCGACGCAGCGATGACCAATATCTGCCGCTGCGGCACCTATAACCGCGTGCGCAAGGCCATCCACGTGATCGCCAGGGGCGGCGACGTGAAGACCGCAGGCCTGGACATCGTGGAAGGGAGCAAAGCATGAGCGCCGCAGTTTCTCATTCCCGTCGCAGCTTCCTCGGCCGCTCGCTGGGCGCCACCGCAGGCCTGATGTTCGGCTTCCATATCCCGTTCGCAGAAGCGCAGCAGGCGCAGGCCGCCGCGGCACCGGATGCGCCCGAGATCAACGCCTGGGTCGTGGTCAAGCCGGACGACACCATCGTGGTCCGCATCGCCCGTTCCGAGATGGGCCAGGGCACGCTGACCGGCCTGGCGCAACTGGTGGTGGAAGAACTGGATGGCGACTGGAGCAAGGTCACCACCGAATACCCGTCGCCCGGCCGCCAGCTGGCGCGCAATCGCGTCTGGGGCAGCTTCTCCACCGGCGGCAGCCGCGGCGTGCGCGAATCGCATGAATACGTCCGCAAGGGCGGCGCCGCAGCCCGCATGATGCTGGTGCAGGCCGCCGCCGCCCAGTGGGGCGTGCCAGCCGCTGAATGCGCGGCCGCGAAAAGCGTGATCACCCACACGCCGTCCGGCCGCACGCTCACCTACGGCAAGGTCGCCGACGCAGCAGGCAAGCTGCAGGCGCCCGCCGCTGCCGACATCAAGCTGAAAGACCCGAAAGACTGGAAGCTGGCCGGCAAGCGCCTGGCGCGCCTGGACACGGTCGACAAGACCACCGGCAAACAGGTCTACGGCATGGATTTCAAGCTGCCCGGCATGCTGAACGCAGCGATCAAGGACTGTCCGGTCTTCGGCGGCAAGGTAAGAAGCTTCGACGCCGCCGCCATTGCCGGCAAGCCCGGCGTGAAGAAAGTGCTGCAGGTAGGCGACAGCGCCGTGGCCGTCGTGGCCGACACCTGGTGGCGCGCCCGCAGCGCCCTGGACGCCCTGCCGATTGAATGGGACAAGGGCCCCAATGCCGGCATGAACAGCAAGGACACCGCCGCCTGGATCAAGGCCGGCCTGGATGCACCGGAAGCGGCAGTCGGCAACAGCAACGGCGACGCCAAGGCCGCCCTGGCCCGCGCCCACCGCAAGATCGAAGCCGTCTACAGCTACCCCCACCAGAACCACGCCACCATGGAGGTGATGAACGCCACCGCCGTGTGGACGCCGGAGCGTTGCGACGTCTGGACCCCGACGCAGAACGGCGAAGCCGCCTTGGCCGCGACCAGCGAGGCAGCCGGCCTGCCGCAGTCCAAATGCGACGTGACCAAGCTGCATCTCGGCGGCGGTTTCGGACGGCGCGGCGCCACGCACGACTGGGTAACCCAGGTCGTGAAGATCGCCAGGGAAATGCCGGGCACGCCGATCAAATTGATCTGGACCCGCGAAGAAGACATGCAGCACGGCCGCTACCACCCGGTCACGCAGTGCAAGCTGACCGCAGGCCTGGACGCCAAAGGCGAGGTAACGTCGCTGCACATGCGCATCGCCGGCCAATCGATCCTCGCCGCGCTGTTCCCGCAGAACGTCAAGGACGGCAAGGACCCTGCAGTCTTCCAGGGCCTGAACCCGCCCGGCCCGGAAGCCTCGTTCGGCTACACCATCCCGAACCTGCTGATCGACCACGCCATGCGCAACCCCGCCGTGCCGCCAGGCTTCTGGCGCGGCGTGAACCTGAACCAGAACACGATCTACGTCGAATGCTTCCTCGACGAAATCGCGCACGCCACGAAGCAGGACCCGCTGGCCCTGCGCCGCAAGCTGATGAAGGACAGCCCGAAGCACCTGGCAGTCCTGAACGCGGTGGCCGAAAAAGCCGGCTGGTCCAAGCCGCCGAAGAAAGGCATCTACCGCGGCATCGCGCAAACCATGGGCTTCGGCAGCTACGTCGCCGCCGTGGCGGAAGTCTCGGTCAGCAAGGACGGCAAGCTGAAGATCCACCGCATCGTCGCCGCCACCGACCCGGGCCACGCCGTGAACCCGCAGCAGATCGAAGCGCAAGTGGAAGGCAGCTTCGTCTACGGCCTGAGCGCAGCGCTCTACGGCGAGATCACGATCAAGGACGGCGCAGCAGAGCAAACCAACTTCGACACCTACAACGTGCTGAAGATGGATGAAATGCCGAAAGTCGAAACGGTCGTCATGCCAAGCGGCGGCTTCTGGGGAGGCGTAGGCGAGCCGACGATCGCCGTCGCCGCCCCCGCAGTGTTGAACGCCATCTTCGCCGCCACAGGCAAGCGCATCCGCGACCTCCCGCTAAAGAACCACAGCCTGAAAAAGGCATAAAGAAATGCCGCCAGTCCGCGGCCCGCGAGCAGACTGGGTCAGACCCTTGGGTCTGACCCAGGTTTACCGGTTTTTGCTTGCAGCCCTGTTGACGCTCAACACCGCCCAAGCCCAGGAAGGCAACGCAGAAGCTGGCCGCGCCATCGTCGCCAACCGCCAGCAAGGCCTCTGCCTCCTCTGCCACAGCGCCCCCATCCCCGAGGAACGCTTCCAAGGCAACCTGGCCCCCGACCTCGCCGGCGTCGGCGACCGCTACACCAGGGCCGAGCTCCGCCAGCGAATCGCAGACAACAGTGCCGTCAACCCCAGCACCATCATGCCCTCGTACGCCAAAACCACGGGCTTGACACGCGTAGCGCCGACATACCGCGACAAGACCATCCTCACAACGCAGCAAATCGAAGACGTCGTCGCCTACCTCGTCACGCTCAAGGCCGCAGAAAAGAAATGACCACCCGCCGCCAACTCCTCGCCGCGTTGCCGCTACTGGCGCTAGTCCGCCCCGCCCAAGCGACGCCCGCCGAGATGACAGCCGCCATCGCCGCCTACACCAGCAACGCCAGCATCCAGCGCGGCCGCGTGCAGATCGACATCGCCCAACTGATCGACAACGGCAACGCAGTCCCCATCACGGTAAGGGTCGACAGCCCGATGACCGAGCAAGCCCACGTCACCGACATCGCCATCTTCAACGAAAAGAACCCGCTCCCCGACGTCGCGAGATTCAAGCTGACGGCCCTGGCCGGCACGCCGGAAATCAGCACCCGCATCCGCCTCGCCACCAGCCAGACGCTCACCGCCCTGGCCCGCACCAGCGACGGCCAATGGTGGCAGCAGACGGTCGACGTGATCGTCGCCCTGGCGGCCTGCGTAGAAGGGGAGCCCATCTGACATGGCCAGCGCCCTGATCCACATGCCCGCCAGCGCCAGGCCCGGCGAGATAATCGAAGTACGCGCCCTGATCGCCCACACGATGGAGACCGGCTTCCGCCCCGGCCCCGACGGCAAGCCCCTCCCGCGCGACATCATCCGCAAATTCGAATGCCGCTACAACGGCAAGCAGGTCATCAGCGCCGAGCTGCATCCCGCCATGAGCGCCAACCCGTATATAGCCTTCTTCATCAAGGCAACCACCAGCGGCCCGCTCGAATTCACCTGGACCGGCGACAACAGTTTCGCACAAACCGAAACCAGGCAGCTGCAGGTGCAACCATGAAGCCAACGTTCGCACTGCTACTGGCGCTAGCCGTCACCACAGCCGCCAGCGCAGACAGGGTCAGACCCTCCGGGTCTGACCCTGGTTTACCGGTTTTAGAGCGCAAATCCGGCCGCGACTACATGTCCCCCGCCACGCAAGCGATGCAAGCCGACGACACCCAAAACCCCGCCATGCTCTGGGTCGCCAACGGCGAAGCGCTCTGGCGTAGCGCCCCCATCGGCGGCAACGGCAAATCCTGCGCCACCTGCCACACCGACGCCAAGTCCAGCATGCGCGGCGCAGCCGCAAAATTCCCCCGCTTCAGCCAATCAGCCGGCAAAGTAATCACGTTATCCGGCCAGGTCAACCAATGCCGCACCGGCGCCCTGAAGGCCGCCCCGCTGAAGCCAGAATCACCCGACCTGCTGGCCCTGGAAACCTACATCGCCCTGCAAAGCCGCGGCATGCCTGTGACGCCCGCAGCCGACAAGGAAACCAGGCAAGCCGCCGAACGCGGCCAAAAACTCTTCACCACCCGCATCGGCCAGCTGAACCTGAGCTGCGCCCAATGCCACGACAACAACGCCGGCAAACGCCTGGCCGGCGCACCCATCCCCCAAGGCCACGCCAACGCCTATCCCATCTACCGGCTGGAATGGCAAGGCGCAGGAAGCCTGCAACGCCGCCTGCGCAACTGCATGAGCGGCGTGCGAGCCGAAGTCCCTCCTTACGGCGCCCCCGACCTGGTAGACCTCGAAGCCTACCTTGCCCTGCGCGCCCAGGGCATGCCACTAGAAACCCCAGGAGTCCGCCCATGAAGACAATCGCCGCACTGATGCTCGCGCTGTCCGCCACGCTTCCCGCCGCCGCAGCAGAAGCGGTCCCGAACGGCGCCCGCCTCGCAGCCAGCTGCACCGGCTGCCATGGCACCAACGGCGCCACGCAAGGCAATGCGCTGCCGCCGCTGGCCGGCCAGCCCAAGGACCAGCTGCTGGCTGCGCTGAGGGACTTCAAATCCGGCAAACGCCCCGCCACCATCATGACCCAGCTCGCCAAAGGGTACACTGACGAACAATTGGAAATATTGGCAGCGTACTTCGCCGCCCAGAAAAAATAAAAATGCGATTCAAACTGGCCCATAGCCTGCTGGCTGCGGCGTTGGCGCTGACCACATGTGGCGCCGGCGCCCAGCACATCTCCTTGCAACACTTCGGACAAAGCGAAGGCCTCGGCAACCTTTCGCTCACGGCACTGGCCCAGGATGCCAGCGGCTACCTGTGGGTAGGCACCGAGAATGGCCTGTTCCGCTACAACGGCGCGGAATTCCGCCGTTACGGCAGCACGCAGGGAATGGACGACACCTTCGTCACCGCCCTGCACAGCAGCTCGTCCGGCGCGCTATGGGTCGGCAATCACGCAAGCCTGTACCGGCTGCAGCAGGGCCGCCTGGTTCCCGTGCTATGGGAAGGCAAGAAGCTGTCCGTATGGCCGCTCCAACCCATGGCCGAAAGCCCTGCCGGCGAAACGCTGCTGGCAAGCGAGGGCGACCTGTTCGTCTTGGCCGCGAAGGGCGACCGCACCAGCATCCGCCAGTATTTCGACGCCGCCGCGCTGCAGGCGCACGCCGAGCTGAAGTCGGTCCGCAGCGTCCACGTCGACGAAAAAGGCACGCTGTGGATGGCATGCAAGGAATCGCTCTGCCAGGCCAGCGGGAAAGACATCCGCGTATTCAGCGAACAGGAAGGCCTGCCGCACGACCAATGGACCAGCATTGCAAGCGACAAGGCCGGCAACCTCTGGATTCGCAGCGAAAAGCGCATCTTCACGCTGCCCCAGGGCGCAACGCGCTTCGAAGACCGCACGCCATCGCAAGACGTGATGCGTAAGCACATGCTGCGCAGCGAGCTGCACATCGACGACAGCGGCAACGTGCTTACCAACGCCGATAACGGCCTGCTGCGCTGGCGCCAGGGCCGCTGGGAGTCCTACGGCAAGGAAAACGGCCTCGATGCCGGCGGCGGCGTCACCGACATCCTGCGCGACCGCGGGCGCGGCACCTGGCTGGCAACGCGCGGCCGCGGCCTGCTGCACTGGCGCGGCTACGGCAACTGGGAAAGCTGGACCATGCAGCAAGGCCTGCCGGATGACGTGATCATCTCCGTCAAGCGCGACCGCGAAGGCCGGCTGCACGTAGGCACCCGTTCCGGCCACGCCGTGATGGAGCCCGGCGCCAACGGGTTCACAACGCCGCCAACCCCGCCAGCCCTGGCCGACCAGCAATGGTCCACCATGGAAACGGACCGCAACGGCACGCTATGGGCTGGCAGCTATTCCGGCATGCTGATGCGCTACCTGCCGGACGCCCGGAAGACCGAACTGGTCGCCAGGCTGCCCTTCGTTTCGCAGGTGCTGGCCGACCGCAAAGGCCAGCTATGGCTCACCACCTGGAAAGGCGTCTACACCCTGCCCGACAACGCGCCAGCCGGCACGCAGCCGCAAGTGGTAAAGATGCCGTCCACCGCAAACCGCCACCCCGAAAACCCGGTCGGCCCGGGCTGCATGGACGCGCAAGGCGGCATCTGGCTGCCCAGCCAATCCGACATCCTGCATTACGACGGCGCTGCGTGGAAAGTGCTGGAGTTCGGCGCCGCATTAGGCGACGGCACCTTCGACGGCATCGCCTGTTCGCGCAACGGCACCCTGTGGGCCAGCACCGGCGGGGCGCTGTGGAGCCTGAAAGTGCAGGGCGAAGCAAAGGCGACACGCATCGAAGCCCCGGTGCTGCGCGACCGCACGATGTACGCCATGTTCGAAGGCAGCCGCGGCTGGCTGTGGATCGCCACCGATGCTGGCTTCGCCGTCTGGAACGGAAGCCGCTGGCGCATGCTGAACGAGACCCACGGCCTGGCGTGGAATGACCTGAATGGCGTGGGCTTCTACGAGGACAAGGACGGCTCGATGTGGATCGTGACCAGCAACGGCCTGTCCCACGTGCTGCGCCCCGAAACCCTGTTCGAGGTAAGCACGCCGGAAGCCGTGATTGAAGAAGCCCTGCGCGGCGGCCGCCCGCTGCCAGCAAATGCCGGGCGCCTGCCATGGTCGCAGGACACGGTGGTATTCCGCCTCGCCAGCCTCCAGTTCGAAGGGCGGCAAGGCCTGCGCTACCGCTACCGCCTGGCCGGCATGGAAGACCAGTGGAACGAATCGGTGCTGCCTGAAATGCGCTACGCCGCACTGCCTGCAGGCGACTACCGCTTCCAGGCCATGGCCGTGGATGTGGAAGGCGCCGTGCAGACGACCCCCACCGAACTCGCATTCTCCATTGCTCCACCGTGGTGGCGCAGCTATCCCTTCTATGCCCTGTGCGCTGCGGCCGTGATTTTCGGCTTCCTGCTGTTCCACCGCATGCGGTTGCTGGTTCACAAGCGCCACGAAGCAGAGCTGGAAGCCATGGTGCAGGAACGCACGCGCGAATTGGAAGAGGCCCAGGAAGCGCTGCGCGTCAGGGCGCTGAAAGATGCCCTGACGCGCACCTGGAACCGAGGCGCGATGATGGAAATCCTCGAGCGCGAAATCGGGAAATGCCAGCGCACGGGCGAAAGCTTCGTGCTGGTCCTGCTCGACCTGGACTTCTTTAAGCGCGTCAACGACACGCACGGCCACCTGGCAGGCGACGCCGTGCTGGTGGAAACCTCCCGCCGCCTGATCGCTGCAACGCGCTCTTACGACGCCGTAGGCCGCTACGGCGGCGAAGAATTCATCGTACTGCTGCCTGGCCTGACCCTGCCAGCCGGCGCTGCCCGCATCGAAACCCTGCACCGGGCTATCCGCAGCGAGCCGGTCGACATTGGCGGCGAGGCAGGTTTGCCAGTGACCGCCAGCTTCGGCGTGGTGGCGTTCACACCGCAACGGCAGGTTGCAGCTACCGAGCTGCTGCACCTGGCGGACGAAGCCCTGTACCGATCGAAACGCGAAGGACGCGACCGTATCAGTTATGTGGAAGATGCAATGCAAACCTGATTGAGGAGGCACCATGGACCGTCGAACATTTGTGCAAGCAGCGATCCTCACCGCCACGACCGGCTGTGCCAGCATCGGCGGCCAGGCCAGGCCGCACGTAGTGGTCGTCGGAGGCGGCTACGGCGGCGCCACAGCCGCCAAGCATGTGCGCCTGTGGAGCCAGGGCGGCATCGACGTCACGCTGATCGAACCGAATGCCAGCTTCGTCAGCTGTCCGCTTTCAAACCTGGTGCTGGGCGGCTCGCGCAAGCTGCAAGACCTGACCCGCAGCTACGACGAGCTGCAGCGCAGGCACGGCGTGAAGATCCTGCACGACAGCGCCTCCAGCATCGACCCGGAAAAGCGCACCATCAAGCTGCTAAGCGGCGAGGTCCTGAGCTACGACCGCTTGATCCTCAGCCCCGGCATTGAATTCCTGTGGGGCGAGCTGCCAGGCATGAGCGTGGAAGGCGCGCAGGACAAGATCCTGCACGCCTGGAAAGCCGGCCCGCAAACCACCGCCCTGCGCGGCCAGCTCGAAGCCATGCACGACGGCGGCGTATTCGTCATGACCGTGCCCCCCGCACCCTACCGCTGCCCGCCCGGCCCCTATGAACGCGTTTGCCAGGTAGCCCACTACTTCAGCCAGCACAAGCCGAAATCCAGGGTCCTCCTGCTCGACGCCAACGAGGACGTGGTCAGCAAAGGCCCGCTGTTCAAGAAGGTCTGGAAAGAACGCTACGCCGGCATCATCGAGTACCGCCCGAGCTTCAAGACGGTAGACGTGGACGTGGCCGCCCGCACCGCCATCTCCGAGCTGGGCGACAAGGTAAAGGCCGACGTGCTGAACATCGTGCCGCCCCACCGGGCCGGCGCGATCGCCGCGCAGACCGGCCTGGCCAACATGAACAAGCGCTGGTGCGAAGTCGACTTCATCACCTTCGAATCCACGCAGGCAAGGAACATCCACGTGATCGGCGACGCCATCCAGGTTTCCCCGCTGATGCCCAAGTCCGGCCACATGGCCAACCAGCACGCCAAGGTCTGCGCCGCCGCCGTGGTCGACCTGCTAAGCGGGCGCGTGCCCGAGCAGACGCCATTGCTGACCAACACCTGCTACAGCTATGTAAGCGACAAGGACGTGATCCACGTCGCCAGCGTGCACGCCTACAACGCCGAAAAGAAAACGCTGCTTGTGGTACCCGGCAGCGGCGGCGTCAGCCCCGGCCCGTCGGAGCTCGAAGGGCATTACGCCGACAGCTGGGCGCAAAACATCTGGAGCGACATGCTTTCCTGACCGCCGCGCGCTGCACCTTTGCTTCACCTCAAACGCTGACCTGCTCCCGGGTGCCACCATTGGCAGGGCTATCCCCTGACTAATGGTGACCTCATGTCCAAGCCACAATCCGCCGCACAGCGCAGTCCCAATCTCTGGCATTTTTCCGCCCTGGTATGGGGCACCTCGCTCCTGTTGCTGTCGCTGTTTGCCATGCCCATCAGCGTCAACCCGCTTGGCATGCGCCTGCAGCTCTGCCTGACGGCGGTGCACCTCGGGGGCGTGTTCTACATGTGGCGCCTTGCAAGGCACGGCAATCCGGAGCGCCTGCTGGACATCGCCATCATTACGCTGGCCTTCATCTACATCGTCCCCCTATGCATGCTCGCCGCGCCCGTGATCGTGCTGGCGGCATACGCGATGCCGGCAGGCTCCTGGCTGGCGGTCATCGCCATCATGGCCGTATGCGGCGCGGCCCTGGCACTGGTGCGCCTGTGGAGCACGGCCACCGGCAAGAACACCGGCCACTGCTTCGAAACATGGCTGGCGGAGCAGCTGAAAGGCGATGCCATCACCGCCAGTTCGCTGAGTGGATTGCTCAACCACGTTGGCCGCCACGCCACCGAGCCAAGCCGCATCGACGGCTGGTCCATGATCGCCGCCGCCGCCGCCGGCGCGCCCATTCTCGCGGCCAGCATCGATTACGACCGTGCCGGAGCGAGCCTTGCAATCTGCGCCCTCTTCACCACGCCCATGGCGATGCACGCCTTCTCCCGCATGGTGGTGCATGCCTACCTGTGGATCTTTCGCCTGCGCCGCTTCGAACGCGATTCGGGGGTAAAGGTTGTCGTCAACCTGCGCAGTGGGAGCTGAGCATGGACAAGCTCCTGCATCACTACGAACAAGAGCTCACACGCCTGCGCCGGACCATCCGTAAGTATGCCGACGCGCACCCGCAAACCGCCGCCGCGCTTGAACTGGAAGCCGGCGCCAGCACCGATCCCGAAGTGGAGCGCCTGCTGCAATCGATCGCGCTGCTCAACGCCAGCATGCAGCATTCCATCGAGGATGGGCGCAACGACTTCCACAAGGCTCTCCTGCAAACGCTGCAGCCGCACTACCTGCGCCTGGTTCCCGCCTGCGGCATTATCCAGATCGACACCTCGGCTGCGCGCTCCAACGAAATCAGTACCGCCAGCCGCCTGCCGCGCGGCGCAATCCTGCGCTGCGGCGGCAGCAAGTTCGCAACCGCCTATGATGTCCGCATTGCCCCCATTGCTGTCGCCGGCGCCAGGTTCCAGCCCACGATCGACCTGCCGGCAACGCTGCGCCTCCCAAGCGAAGCCAGGTCGGCGCTCTGCCTCAGCCTCGAGGCCACCGCCGGCAGCGCCGCATTCGACCAGCCGCCCATCGCCACGCTGCGACTGTGGCTGGATGGCGACGCGCCGTTGCGCGCAGCGCTCTTTGACGCCATCCTGATGCACCGCCTGTGCGTATGCCTGGAAGCCGAAGGCAGTTGGCGCCTGTTGCCTGCATCGCCATTCTCACCGGTCGGAACCGGCGCCGAGGAAGCTATCCTGCCGCCGCGCGCCGGCCAGCAAAGCCAGCGGCTGCTGACGGAGTTCTTCCATATGCCGCAAAAGTTCGACTTCATCGACCTGGACCTGCAGGCCATTGCCGCGCGCTGCCCGCCCGGCTGCAAACGCCTCACGCTGCACGTCGTCCTTCCCGGCTGCGAGCCGGAACTGCGCCATGCCGGCGCCGCAAACTTCCAGCTCTCATGCACGCCGGTCGTCAATCTTTTCCAGCAGGCCGCAGACCCGATTCGCCTGGACGGCAGAAAAGAGTCCTACCCGCTTGCGCCGGACCAGCCGGGATGCGGGATCTATAGCGTCGACAAGGTCTCGCTCATGAGCCGCAACGGCGAGCGCGTCCTGCCGCCTTTCCACGGCGCTGCACACACGGCGGCAGGCCCTTACTGGCAACTGGACGAACAGGAAGGTTTCGCCCTTGCCCTCGTCGACCGCGAGCAGCGCCCCGCCAGGCTCGAGACAGGAACGATCGCGGTGCAGCTCACGTGCACCAACAATGAATTGCCGCAGCGTGGCGCCAGGCTGACGACAGAAGCAAGCGCCGGCGGCTTTCCGATCAGCCTCGTCCATGGCCCGGCAGTGGGCCAGTGCCTTGCCAGCCCTGGCGAACTATGCGACAGCCTCTACACGCAGGACACCAGCCTGCAAGCCTTGCACAAGCTGCTGCAACTCCACGGCTGCCCTTTCAGCGAAAGCCTGGAAAGCCTGTTCGCCAAGCCATCCGCCGCCTGGCTGGTGCATCCAATGGGCCGGCTTCACATGCACGGCACAGAGTTCACCCTGCTGGCCGATGAGAATGGGCTGCGTGGCCACAGCATCCACGTGCTCGGCGAGATCCTGGCCGCCGCGCTTGCCGACAAGCTGCGCGAAAACCGCTTCGCCCAACTTCGCATCGCCAACCGGCAGGGCCGAACCCTCTACCTTTCCACGCCCCGCGCCGGCACGCGGCAGCTCGTGTGAATCAGCTATAGACTTGCCACGGTCACTCCATGTAGCCCTCGCCATTAGGCCTGCGCTGCACAATGTCGCCGGAAAGCGCGTCGTCAATCGCGGCCACAAGTTCTCGATAATGCGCAACCTGCGCATCGGGCAGGCTCACGTCAATGGATCGCTGCTCCCGGCATGCCATCATCCTGGCGCGAGCCGAGGTACAGCTTGGCCAGCGGCGGCTGCTCATTTGCCCAGAAATGCATGACCGGATAACGAATGCTCTCGCAGATCGTTGTCACGCGCTTTTGTTGTATCTGCCCATCTTCGAAAGCCTCCACCAGCCGGTCGAACTTGTCGGACGTTTCATGCGAACCCGGCGCGGTAAAGACGAATGCTCCTGAATTGTCATCAAAGACCCGGAATTCCATCGTAAGCTCCTCAAATCGCACGTGAACCCGATTGTAGGCAGCGCAGGCAGGTGCGAACTGTGAGAACGATCAAGCCAAACGTGTGGCCGGAAAAAATCAACTCTGCTATCGTTTCCGTTTTGACAATTACCCGACGACCGAAGCATGGACTCAATGCAGGAAGAAGCAGTTATCCGCCGCCACCCTATCACTGCCGGCATCATTGGACTCATCACGGTCGTGTATTCGGCAATCATCTTCATCCTGTTCCTCCTCGCGAGGGACGCGGTCGGGTATGAAGTGATCTTCGGGACGATGGCGTTGGCGCCGTACCTGCTCCTGTTTGGCGCCGTTGGCGGCGCGCTGTTCTTCAGGAGCCGGTCGCTCGCCCACCAATTCTGGCTGGCGCCGGCGCTGTTCGCCGTGTATGGCTTGCTGTATGCCGCCGCAACGAGCCACTCGTTCGCCTAGTGCGGCGGCCTGGCCGGCGGAACCTCAGTTCACCACGAAAGTCCTGCTGGTCCCGCTCAGCCCGTACACGGCGCCGTTCCAGCCATTCTTGTAGTCCCCATTGTGCCGTATGCGGTATTGCCCGCTCTCCGCATCGGCCGGAATCGTCCAGCCAATGACCGCCTGCGAAGTACCCCACACCGGATCGATCCGCACCCAGCGATAGCTGGTGTTCCAGTCGCCATCCACCGCCACGGTACGCCACGCCGAGCCGTCCCAGCGCTGTACTTCCAGGAAGCTGCCGTTCAGGCGCAGGTTATTTTTTGGATGCCCAGTCCAGAACGAAACTTCCACACGCTGGCCGCGTGAATAGCTCGCATTGGCCTGCTGCACCACATCGCCAAAGCTCTTGAAGATCGGCGTGTTATCCAGCACCACACCGGTCTGGAACGACATCTGGTTGCCGCTCAAATCCCGCACCGCCGCGCTGGCGCCAGCCGCAGTCCCTTGCCGCATCGCGGTCGCCAGCTCATGGAAGCTTTGCTGGTAAGCCCCCAGCGTCCACTTGCCGAAGTGCGTCGAGGCGCCTTCGTAATGCTGCGCGTCGTACTCCTCCGGCGTGGTCACATAGCCGGAGTAGGCATTCGCATACCCGGCAAAGACCACGTGCTTCACGCTATCCCCCAACGCCGCCTTGACGGTCTCGCGCACGCGCCGCCCGGACATGATCGTGAACTCGCCCGGCGCCGCGATAATCGCCAGCTGCCCGATCCGCACGATCGACACCGGCAGCACCTCCGGCGACCAGGGGAAGGGCGCCTGCGTGCCCGTCGACAGCAGCACCGGCTTCACGCCCTGGCAATCGCGCACCCACTGCGGCGCAGGCGCGATGATGCCGCCCAGCGCCTGGAAGAACGGGTTGCCCGTCAAATCGCCCTCATTGAAGCCATCCAGCCCGCGCCCATCCTCCGTGCCCGCCGCGAAAGCGCTGCCAATGGCTGCCGGACAGGTGCTGCGCACCACGCCATCCGCGAAGCGCGCCTGTACGGTGACGCGGGATAAGTCGATATAGCGCTGCCGGTAATCCACCGGCCCCGCCAGCGGCTCCAGCGCGCCGTTATAGATGGCCAGCGCCTTCTGCAACTGCCGCTCGCCGATGATGCGCGTGTTATCCAGCTCATTCGCCGTAGGCCCTGTGCCGTCCAGGTTCAGGTTCGGCGTCATGTCGCCCGCATTCGACTGTGCAAAGGCCGCCACGAAATCGCCATCCGAGTTGTAGCGCACGCCCTTCATGTCGTGCTCCCAGCGCCATTCCGCATAACCCTTGTTATCCGGCGTGATCAAGCGGTTCTGCGGCGTCATCGACACGCCATGCGTGGCGAACCAGCTGATCACGCCCACATCGTTGCCGCCCTGCTTGAAGCGCAGCACCGTCATCTCCGGATCGATATTGCGCCCCCAGCGCTCGCGCTCCGCCTGCGGATTGCGCAGGTAGGCCGGGTTCGAACGGTTATTGCTCGCATCCGTCAGCTCGCCCTTGCCGATCGCGATGCTGCCCGGCTTCAGGTCGCGATGCGCCTTGTCGATGGCCGCCACAATGCCGCCCACAATCGCATCGAAGGTGCGCGGATTGAAACCGTAGGTAGTGAAGTTGTACAGCGCGTAGTGCGAAAAGCCGCCCGGCCCGCCGTGCGTATGCGTCGCCGACAGGATCACGTTCTCCGCCGAATACAGGCTGCCATGCTTCGCCTGCAACTGCCGCAAGACCGCCTGCTGCACGCCCTGGAACACCATGCCCAGGTCATTGTTGACGAAGACCATGCGCTTGCCGCTGGCCTGGTCCACCACGATGAAAGCCCGTGCCCGCTGCCGCATGTGGATGCCGGCCGTCACCTGCGAGGTTGAGCCATAGCCCATCATGCCCACTTCCGCCGCCTCGCCCGTGATGTCGGACATGCCGCGCCCGACCAGGAAAGGATCTGCAAATGCCGTGCTGCAAACCACGCTTGCGCCCAACAGAGAAACCAGGCGCACGAACCGAAAATATTTCGTCATGACCGTCCCCTTTGCCGCTGCTGTTTGAAAAACGACGAACTTGGAGAATAACAGCGTTTTTCTTTTTGCCGATGATCTTGGTCAAAACGCCACAGTAGCAAGTGAGAAGCTGACAGTTTCGGAATATCAGAAATACGTGGGATATACTGATCGTCACCGCCAATTTTTCTGAAATTCCGAAATATGAACCAAACTGTTTTACCCGCGCTGCCTGCCGTGCAACTTGTACGCGAATTGGCCGACGTTGGCCGGCAAGTGCGAGCGCATCGCAAGCAGCAAGGACTGCGCATTGACGATGCCGCGGCGCTGATCAGCGTTTCGGTGGACCTGCTGTCGCGCCTCGAGAATGGTGCCGGAGGCATCCGCACCGACAAGCTTCTGTCGGTATTGGACGGACTTGGCTTGGCCTTGGTGATTGCGCCGAAAGATCACGCGTTACTGCAACGCCTGCCCTCAGGACTACTGGCCGACGTTGTCTAGTCCAGAGAGACAGGCTTCACCCTTCAAATGCTTTTGCCCAGGATTGACGTGGATGTCAAAGCGAGCCATCAGAATGCGCGCAACTCCTGCAGAGCAACGCTTTCCTCGGCTATTCGCTCGTCATAAGCATCGAGAAAGGCGGCATGTTCCTCATTCCATTGCTGTTCTCCTCTCGCCTTCATTTCTTCACGCAAGCGCTGCTCACAAACCTGGGAAGTATTGATGCCCAAGCTCTTGGTTGCCAGATACACGTCCATGGACAGGGTAATGTTGGTGGCTCTTTTACCTGGCAGCTTGGGTCTGGTACGTGCGGGTTTCATATGATTCGGGAGTGCCTCAATGGTGAGGGCACGTAATGCACACCTGTTTCCGTGAATGCCCTGTCTAGTTTGCTCTAAAACGCGATAACCTTGACTAAACAGATCCAGAATTGCAAAGGCGCCTGATTTCATAGACCGAAAGCGCCCTTGCTGGGAAATCTTTAGATTAAGTTAGATGCTCTGGCCCTCCGCGAGAGACTGCTTTAGAGAGCTCACCCCGTGTTTTAGATTGCTTAGACAGCAGGTCGTCACACCGTAGTCTGCGATCCTCGGCGCGAATCCAATAGTCGTCGCCAGGAAAGCGCAGCCAGACGAACCGCCATGCATTGCGCCCTTTGGCGCGTCGATTAGCAAACTGCGAGGGCGTCAACATTGCGCCGTCCTCTGCAACGATACGATCGCCTACAACTTTTGCGAATTCGATTACGCTGCAGTAGCTCGTTCGCAGGTTAGTTCCTTCGGGAAGAAATATGCTCTTCCACTGAAACCCACGCAATGAATGTCCTCTGTCCTTTAAGTCGCGTCGCTCCAGCTCGGTCTTGAGCCAACGATTCACGAGTTCTGCGATAAAGGCCTCTGTTTTGACGCCAGGGCGCACATCCATTAGGTAGAACTCCAGTTCCAAAAAATCGGCTACTGGAATGTCGACAGGCTGCTTTGCTTCGTATCCCATGATTCAACCCTTTCGAAAATGAGCTAAAGGTTGGATCGTGGAACGGGAAAATAGTTCACTTTATATTTTTTCCGAAGATCGCTGGACCGAATTGGATCGATGCCGGGAGATCTGGGACCGCGATAGACCGGAGCAAGTGAGAATTAGTGGCGAATAGCCGAAAGTGGACCTGAATAGACCGTCGTCGAGCGGGCCACGGAATAAGGCCATGATCGTAGAACTGCAATGTTGAGTTAGCTGTTGTTACGGTGCGCTGGCTTACGGCATGGCTTGCATGACGGGCCAGTGCTCCGTAATCTTCCCATCGTCCATAACAGCGATATCGCCGAACTGCTGCAGCACTGCCTCGCTCTGCCTCGGCCGGAAGAACACATAGTCGTCGACCTGCAATTGCTGCGCCCCCGATCCCAGCAAGGCCTGCTGATTGGACGAATTTCCATACAGGCCGCTGGCAGCCAGCCCTGCTGGCGACACCGGTTCCGCCATCCAGTTGCCCCCATACACGAAGTGGACGTGCTCCTGGTTCACATCCCACGCACGCGCCGCATCGCCCAGCACCTCAACGCCAATCGGCATCTGGAAGCGTCTATCCGCCTTCAGCACCGGCGTAGCGATGAAAGCAGCTGGAGACAAATCCCGCAGCAAGTCTGTATCGAAGTCGCTTGGCTTGACGAGGGCGGAGCCCAGCGCAATTTCATTGGCGGCCCCGCTGCCGTCATGCAGCCGGTAGGTCGGTGAGCCTCCCGCGTTGAACACCAGCGCATCTGCCTCGCCCTGGGTGCGCATGCCCTGCGTAGCAATCCCGGCGTAATCACGGTAGATGGCTTTGGCTTCGACTAGCGCCTTCTCGCGCAAGCTCGCCAACGGAAGCTTGGCAACGTGCGCGTCATATCCCATCATCCCCGCCCATTTAAGGCGAGGCTCCTCACGCAAGATCGCCAGCATCTGCTGCAGCATCTGCGCGCTATCCACGCCGCCACGATGCAAGCCCACGTCGATCTCCAGGCTGACGCGCATATCCAATTGCTGCGCCTTCGCCAGGTCGCGATACTGTGCCAGGCGTTGCGGCGTATCCACCAGCCACTGCAACTGCCGCTCCGGATTGAATTGCCCACCCTGGAAGCTCCGATAGAACTCCACTGCCGCAGCAACAGGGAGAGGCTTGCCGAGCAACAGGTCCACGTCCCCGCGCTGCGCCGCAAGCTGCTGCAGGTAAGGCAGGTTGAACACCATCAGCCGGCGCGTCTGCATGGTTTGCATCAGCAGATCCAGCAAGGGCAGGCAGGGAAGGGACTTGGCCACCAAGCGCAACGGTAGGCGCCCATCCACATTGCGCATCACCTGGCGCGCATTAGCCAGCAGACGGTCGCGGTCAATCACCATGGTAGGCGTGGCAATACCCGCCGCACGTAAGGCCTTGGAAGCGCGCGCAAAGTATTCCGCATGCGGCGCTCCCTTGTCGCGCGGTCGTACCGCCAGCGCAGCAGCGCCCACCAGGCCTGCGCCGATGGCCGTCATCACAGCACGTCGTTTCAATGCCACCATCACGCCACCCCGAACATCGAACGTAAGTGCGGATTGAGCATGCGGCCCTGCGGGTCCATCTGCTGCCGCAGCGCCAGGAAGTCGTTCCAGCGCGGATAAAGCGCCGCCAGTTCCTTTGCTGTGAGGTTGTGCAGCTTGCCCCAGTGCGGCCTGCCGCCATGCTTGCGGAAAATCGGACCCAGCTCGGTCACCAGGTAATCGTATGCCTCCCCATGCGCCGCATGCACGGCAATGGAGCAGCTGTCACGCTTGTGGAAGGGACTGAGCCAGGCATCGTCACCTTTGATGAAGCGGAACTCCATCGGGAAGAACACCTCATTGCGCTTTTCGAGCGCTGCGATGATTTCGCGCACGCAGGCGATGCCCGCCTCGCGCGGCACGTGGTATTCCGTTTCGTTGAAACGCGTTGGCCGTACCGTGGAGAGAAGCTTCCACGAGCGGTTCTTCGCCTCCTCGGTCAGGTCGGGATCGATCAACTTGCCTGCCGCCCAGCGCCGCAGGTCGGGGAACTTGCCCAGCCAGTCGCGCAGCTTGCGCAGGTCGCTCAACATCTCCTCATCCTGCGAATGCGGCACCAGCACATCGCCGCCCTGGTACTCGTCATGCGCAATGCCCGCTGCATAGCCGGTGAAGGGCAGGTAGTAGAACTCGAAATGCCGATGCTTGCGCGCCAGCTCGCCGGCCTGCTCCAGCATGTCACCCACAGGTCGCAGCCACACCTTGCGGTGCAGGCTGAAGGATGGCACAACCCGCACGGTCGCCTGCGTGATGACACCCAGGCTGCCGAGGGAAACGCGCGCCGCCGCCATTTGCTCGGGATGGCGCTCCTGGTCCCACTCCACGATCTCGCCTTGCGGCGTGACCAGGCGCAGCGCCATCACGTCCGCATGCATGGCTTGCAGGTTCGCCCCCGTGCCGTGCGTGCCGGTGCTGATGGCGCCTGCCAGCGACTGCATGTCGATATCCGGCAGGTTGCGCAAGGCCATCCCAACGCCGTCGAGCTCGCGCGAAATCGCAGCCAGGCGGGTGCCAGCGCGCAGCGTGGCAGTCATGGCCGCCTTGTCGTGCGACAGCACGCCGGACATGCGCTCCAGCGAAATAATCGTGCCGTTGGTAGGCACCAGGGGAGTGAAGGAGTGGCCCGCGCCTACACAGCGCACCGTGCCGCCAGCATTGCGCAATAGGTCTGCGAGTGCCTGCTCGTCGGCCGGCGTGGCAAGCGATTGCGCCTGGCATTGCTGCACTTCCGACCAGTTCTTCCAACGGAAGGGACGGGGTTGCATCGGCGCTGCGTGCGCACGACCCGTTAGCAAACCCGCCGCCGCCGCCATGGCGCCGGCCTTCAGGAACAGGCGACGCTGCCTCATGATCCGCTCCTTGCCATGAAGAGGGTGAGAGCCCGCAGGTCATCGGCGCTGCAGTCGTTGCATTGGCCCATGGCCGGCATGGCGTTGAAGCCATCGCTAGCATGCCGCACCAGTTGGTCGATGCCCTTGTCGAGACGCGGCTTCCAGTGCGGCGCGAAGCCGGCCAGCGGCGCCCCGCTGCCGTTTCGCGCATGGCACATCATGCACGAACGCTCGTAGCGCTCGGCCAGCCGCAACTCTCCCGGCCGCGCCGTAGCAGCCCATTGCAGGTCGGCCGCAGCCGGCTCCTGTTTGGCAGCGGAACAGGCGCACAGGCCTGCCAGCATTGCCAATCGCAACAACGCTCGCATCGACTCCCCTTCTTCAAGTGGGACAACGTCAAGCGAGAATAACGTTGTTTTCGTTCTGGAACAACGTTATTGAGATCGGGCTGTATCAATTAGCAACACTTTGACGTGGTAATGCAATTGCATTGCCATGGGTTCATGGAACCTACTTTTGAAGCAGAATCCACGTTAACCGATCGTTACCAGACGACGGTACCGGAGCCGGTCCGAAAGGCACTACGCCTCAGCAAGCGTGGAAAGATTCAGTATCTAATTCGCAGCAATGGCGAAGTGGTTTTGCGCCGTGCGGAAGAGCCCGACACAGAAGATCCTGTGCTCGCTCAATTCCTTGGCTTCCTGGCCAACGACATAGCGAAGCACCCTGAGCACATTCAAGCAGTTGACGCTGGACTGGTTGAGCGGCTTCGTGAATTGACAGCCGATGTTGAAGTTGACCTGAATGCTCCGTTATCGGAAGCCGATGAATGATCACGCCCAAACCAACGCCGTTGGTTATTCATGGTTGGACGGTTTTCGCACACCCTCTGTTTCTCTCGCAGCTTGAAGCATTAAGGGGCCAGGTAGAGGCTCAGAAGCAGAAGGACCCACAAGGGTACGTTAAGAAAAATGCAGCCAAACGCCTTGCGGCAATAACAAAGTTAGCTTTCGACCAGATTCCCCAAGATCCTGCCCGAGCGGAATATCGACAGGGAGCGACGCTGGGCGGCGAACACAAGCACTGGTTCCGCGCCAAGTTTTTCCAGCAATATCGGATCTTCTTTCGCTTTCACGCGTCCAGCAAGGTAATTGTGCTGGCGTGGGTGAATGATGAGTCGACGAAACGAGCGTATGAAAGTAACGACTCAACTGGTGAGCGAAGCGAAAGCAGGATCACAGCGGCTGCAGCGATTGGTCAAGACTAACCCGGAGTAGATCTAGGCGCCAGGGCGGAAGCGATGCAGGATACCGGCCAGCAGCACGTCGATCAATGCATCCAGGTGCCGATTGAATTCGTCATGCTCGAACCACGGTTCGTTCTCCCCGAATACCAGGCGCAATGACACCATGCCGTGCAGGCCTTCCCAGAAGATCTGGGCGATCGCTTCCGCCTGGTCCTGTGGAATCTGCCCAGTGCCAGCCAGGTCGACAAAGAGCTGACAAGCGAAGGCATACGGGTCCTGCGCCTGGTTGCCGTGTTCGACACGGGAGCTCTCAATCGGCGCGTGCGGCCTGCGCTCCATGAAGACCAGCGCGTACTGGTCGGGGTGGCGCATGCCGAAGGTCACGTAGGCCCGGCCTACGCGGCGGATGTTTTCGAGGTGCGGCAGCTTTGCATCCACGGCGTTGCGCATGGCCTTGACCAGGTCGAGCAGGTCGCTGTCCATCGCCTGGGTGATCAGCGTAGCCTTGTTCTGGAACAGGTTGTAGACCACGGTCGTCGAAAAGCCGGCCTTCTCCGCTACCTTGCGGAGCGTAATCTCGCGCGCACCGCCCGCCTTGATCAAGGCACGCACGGCCTTGATGATGTCTTTGCGGCGCTGCTCGGATTCACGCAGCTTTCGAAGCTCTACGCTGTTGGACTTGTTCATTCGGTTTTCTCAAGTTCGCTCTACGCGACCGAGACTAGCATGCGGCCTTTTGTTGGGCAACCAGCCTATTGCAAGCGAATGGCAGTGTCGAACACCCATGTCCGACGGATTTCGATGACGTCATATTGGCGCGCGAGCGCAGGTGGAAAGGCACCATAAGGCGCCTGGCTGGAGATGACTTTTCGGATTGCCTCGTCGATTGCGGCCACGCCGCTGGAGACGACAAAAGTCACCTTTTCCACGGAGCCGTCGGCGCGGATGGCGACGGTCACCATCGGTGACACGTGGCGCTGTTTGACCACGTCGCGCAGCATGTCGAACGCCATGTTCAGCTCAAACTTCTTGCTCATCGCCTCCGCGTATTGAACCAGGTCGATGTTTGGATCGGCACGCCCGAAAAGCCAGCCGCGACGAAGGCCGCTAACGGTGGGAAGCAGCGAGCGTGATGGGTTCTTCGCCGCCGCATCGCGTTGGGCCGCCTCTTCGTTGAGTTGCCGGCCGATGGCGCGCAGGCGTTCTTCGCGTTCCTCCTCTTGCTTGGCCTTCTCACGTTGCGCCAGCTCGCGCTTTGCCTGTTCCTGGCGCGCAGCCTCCTGCTTGGCTGCTTCCTGCCTGGCCGCCTCTTGCCTGATTGCGTCCTGGCGGGCAGCTTCCAGTTGCTGCGCCTGGCGTGCTGCTTCGATCTGCGCCTGCTTCGCCTGTTCTTGTCGCGCAGCTTCCTTGCGCGCTGCTTCCAGGCGTGCGGTTTCAGCGCGTTGCAGCTCCTGGCGGGCCAATTCTTGCCGCGCCGTTTCTTCTTGCTTCGCGCGCTCCCGGCGGGCGTCCTCCTGGCGGGCGAGTTCCTGGCGTTCGGCGTCCTTGCGTGCAGCCTCCGCTTTGGCTGCCTGCTCCGCGCGCGCAGCATCCAGCCGCAATTGCTCTTGCCGGGCTGCTTCGAGCTGCGCTTGCTTGATTTGTTCCTGGCGCACGGCCTCCTTGCGGGCAGCCTCCACGCGCTCGGCTTCTGCGCGTGCCAGCTCTTGTCGAGAAACCTCCTGGCGCTCGGCCTGCAGGCGAGCAGCCTCAATGCGCGCTGCCTGTTCGGCGCGGGCGGTTTCCTGGCGGAGCTGCTCCTGGCGCGTGGCCTCGCGCTCGGCCTCGGCGATCAGCTCAGATTGACGCAGCTTTTCTGCGGCTTGCTGCTCTTGCTCCAGCTTGGCCTGTTCATGCGAGCGCTCCCGGGTTTCCTGCTCGGGCTGCTTCAGCGGGATGTCGTTCGCCTTGGGCGTAACGATTGGCGGCGCGGCGGGCGCTGTCGGCAACGGAACATCGGGGCGCTTCGACGCCACTGTGGGCTCTGGTGCCGGCGCGGGAACGGGCGTTGGCGCAAGTGTCGGCGTTGGAGGCACGGCGGGAGGTGACATGGGCATGGTTGTCACGGTGCTCGCAAGCGCGGTCTTTTCGGACGCAGGCGGCGCCGGCGCGGGGACTGTTGGCCGCGTCGGTTCCGCTGGCAGTTGCAGCGGCCCCAATATGGGCGCTGCAGGCGGCTGGGCCGGCAGCAGCAAGACCTGCAAGTCGTTGGCCCCCAGTCGGCGTTCTTGCCACGGGAAATTGAGTGCGGGAAGCCCGAATGTCTGGCCACCCAGGCTGATGCTCAAAAGCAGTGCGTGAACGAATGCGGAGATCACGAGCGCAGAGCTCAGTCGCCACGGTTCGCGCTGAAAGCTATTAAGTCGGCCGAGTGTGATTGCTGAGGACATCACCACAGACTATCACAAAGGCAGGCGGCTATTAATCAACTGGCAACTGATAGGGTGAAATACGCAACACTGAACTACGTCACGAAGACAATTTCCCTGGTGTAGGCGCGATAAAAAGCCGGCTCGTTGACTTTGCTTTTGAGCCAGAAGTAGAAGTCCACGTCTTCGCGATGTCGAGCATAGGGATGTAGACCTATTGCAGATTTCTTCTCGTACGCCAACTCGAAAACTGGTGTGCCGCGATGAAGAACGCGGAAGTGCGAGACCGTCTCCTGATCCGCGATCTCGACTGTGGTTTCATCGGCATCAGGGTGGTACAGGGTGTCGTTGAAAATCAGTAGGGGCCCATCAGGAGTCGCCAGCAAGACAATCGATTCCGCGTGATGGCCGCTCTCTTCAATCTCGTATAGCCCGAACGCGACCTTCTCTTCGTCTACTTCTGTGGACGGAGCAAATTCCCTGGCACCGGTGGCCAGGTCGATCTTCATCAGCGTGACGGAGCCGTCAAACTGGGTGACTGCAATGGTTTTGCCTGTTATGAGGGGGGCGGTTTGTCGGTTTCTGAAAGAACCATGCCTTTCAGTGACTCGCAGCACGTTATCGGCCGCCCGAGACCACTGGCATCCACCAAGGCTCCGTTAGAAGGCCAAGCCCCAGCAAGAGCATGGCCCCGGCCAACATTCCCATCACCAGCACATTGCGCGTGCTTTTTCGTTGGGCGGCCCTACTATTTTGAAGCAGAGCTTGGTGGAGAGTAAGTTGTTCTTCTCGAAGTCGAATATCCGCAGCAAACCAATCGCGCTCGGACTGGTTGTGCTCACGCTGGGCATCCAACACCTGGGCAAGGGTCAATTCAATCTTCACGAGGATTTCGGCCATCTGTTTGGTTTCAGGATCTGTCATAGCTGCTTTCATAGTTCGCGGATTTCAGCGCCCGTTACCGTACCGCTCGTGGTTCCAGCGTCATGAACTCCACGCCCTGCTTCTTGGCCGAAGCCATATTGAACTGGGAAAGCGATGCCTGGCCCAAAAGCGGTACACAGGTAGAGCAGACAATGGCGGTGACTTTGCGCAGCTCAAAAGGCCCGACATTGAGCGCATCCAGCACAACCAGTCGCGCGGTAGAGCGGCGGCCGTTGGCAAGGCCGATCACGACCTTAGGCTGCAGCACCTTGTAATTCGCCCTGGAGCCGGCGAGCATGTCTTCGCTGAGCATGGTCTTCGCGGCCCCGGTAGGCGATAAGACTTCGCACGGCGGAAAAGTCATAAGCGCGACAAGCGATTTCAAAGTGTTAGGTAAGCCAGTTGCTGTTGATGGTGACATGACGTTTTGTCCCCAATGCCGAGGCACCTTTCCCATCAAGACCTCCCATAGTGAACGAACCCATAATGGCAAAGAGGTTGCCTATGATGGGCAACGAACGGGTTGTGGCGCAAAGCTTATTTCGTCAATTTGAGGTTCGTTGGACGTCTGCATGCGCGCCGGCTTCGGCGCCGCCTATGAACGGGCGCAACGCGCCATACTGGAACTGCACGAGGCACTCAAGGCTGGCGGGAAGGCGTTTGAGTTCCAGCGCGGCTTGGTGAAATTGTTGTCCACTCATGGACATCGGCGCGCCTGGGTAGACCGCTTGCGGCGTGTGGGATTGATGTGATCCTGTCTCAGAGCATCCCGAGCGCCAGATTCCAGGGCCAGCCAGTTTGCCCGCGCCTGGTGGTGCGCTGCTGCACAATCGCCTTGGACAGTTGGTCGTCAATCTTGCTTGCCAGCGCATCGCGCCGTTGAACAATCTTGCCCGCGTCAGCACTGTTTGTCGCCCACAGCAATTCTTCCTTGCAGGCCAGGATTCCTGCACGCTCGATCATCACTTGTGACTGGTTGTAAAGCCATCGCAGGAAGCGCTGCGCGCCATTCGGCGCCAGCCATAAGTCGCCATACATGCTGACGTACTCGGCGGCGGTCGATGGCTCTTCCAGGTTGCTGCCGTGATGAATCAGGAGTGGCAGAGGCTGGCTTTCATTCAGCAGCAGCTCGGCAATGTAATGATTGGCGGCGAAGCCCCGGCGGAATGCGGTCGCGGCAGCCACCCAGTTATTGTCGATAGCGTGGCACAGGCCTAACTCATACCAGTAGGGAGGATAGTCCGCGCCCTGCTCTTCCAGAACAACGGCGGCTTCTTTGCGCATGCCGGCACGCAGCAGTTCTGAGCCAACCAGGAAACGCGCGCCCTGGTTGTCGTTTGGATTACGAGCCATCATCAGGACGGCAATCTCCGCCGCCTCCTTATGCTTGCGGCGACGAGCGAGGCAGAGCAGCGCTATCTGCAGCAAGCGCAGGTACGGGCGGTTTTCCAGGTGGCCCCATTCGATCTTGCCAGAAAACCCTTCCGGCATCAGGTCATGTGCGGCGTCCAGCCCTCGTTGTGCCGCTTCGAGCGCTTTAACCGGCTTGTCCATGTCGAAATAGTTCGACGCGAGGAAGCAATGGGCATCCAGTAGCCATGGAGTCTGCTGCAGCTGCAGTTCAAGCGCGGCCTGGAGGCGCTTGTCGCTCAAACGGCCTTGTTGCCATTGGTCGGCAAGCTCGTCGAATTTTTCACCGGCCGCTCGTGCGGTGTTGCTGGAATAGTCGAAGGCGCCCGAATGGTCTGGGAAAATCTGGAATTGAATGGACATATTGATTACTGTCTGGATTACAGCCGAACTGGGGAGATTGCGATTCGGTCGCTATTGTAAGCGGTTAAGGTCATTGCTCACGATGACTGACACCATGCCGTGCAAGAACTAGGACTCACTGCAAGCCAATAGTCAAACGTCGCCCGAGCGCCTTGGCAGTCTGCTCTACGAAGTCCAGCTTGGATGAATGGCGCAAGTCAAACAGGCGATCCACTTGTGGCTGGTGCACATTCAGCATTCGCGCCAAGTCCGCTTTGCGCAACTGCTGTCGCTGCATTTCATTCCATAGGAGTACCTTGGCAGTTTCCAGCGCGGGAAGAGCGACCGTATGTTGGCCCTTGGCCAGCGCAGAAGGCTGCGGTACCGGACGGCGCGCATCGAAGTAAATTTCCAACGCAGTAATCAAGGCGTCGACCGCTTCATGCAATGCTTCCTCGACAGTGTCTCCTACTGAATTAGCTTCAGGAAAATCCGGAAACCCAACCAGAAAGGAGCCGTTGCTGTCGGGGGTCAAAGTGACGGGGTAGTTCAACATGGATTTGGTCCCTCAAGTCGAGCCAATGCGTTCATTTCAGTCCGAGGTCATTCTTGATCTTCTTGACCAATCCGGTACCGATTTCCTTCGCTCCGTGGTCGGGAAATACGCTTGTTCGACCATTCAGATCCACTTTATGATGGCTGCCACGGCCGGGTGAGAAGACGGCGCCTTGCCGCTCCAGCCATTATCGGAATTCGCTGTATTTCATGGCCCATGTCCTGAATAGTACAACACTTCTGTTGTATCTATCGGCGTAATGTCAACTTGGTTGCCGTTCGATATTGCCACTGGCAACCATTTACACTTTTGTCTAGGATCGAGCCGGTGAATGAGAAGAGCCGCGGCAGATCATCCAAACACGGGCTCGTCACCAACAGGAACAGAGCAAATACCGTATCGATTTCCCGCTCGTCGAGACTAATGGACGCACTTCGCTCATTGTCATTGCCGTCTGCTTTCTCGCTGTCGGTCAATTTATGCTGCCGCACAAATTCATCAAATGCATCGGTCCGGCAATTCCTCAGTGCCGACCCCTTAGGCTGTGTGTCAGCCATCGCCCATCCGAGTTCAGTGCCCGATGCCAGTCGTACTTGATCTTGCAGCGGCAGCATTGCTAACTTTCAAGAATGCTGTATAAATGCACAGTTAATTTTTGCGACTATTTGCGCTGAAAACTTCAAATAACTTTGCGTATCTGGGTCAACTGAGTGATAATGTGTCACAAATTTGACCCAGATTGAAAGAAGGACATGGCACCAGACAACGATGGATTGAAGCTTCTGAAAAAGGCTCTCGAGATTTATGACCAGAAATATGTCGCTGAGTATCTGAATCGAGAGTCCCCTGATTCGTGGAATCGGGAGAAGATTAACCGCTGGCTCAGCGGCAAAGCGAGCCCGCGGCTCAGCCATCACGAGTATGAGCATCTTGAAGCGCTGTTGCCGAAGCCACCTTCGTCGCACCCACATTACGATTTCGACTTCATTGACCTGTTCGCCGGCATTGGTGGGATCAGGCGTGGTTTTGAAGAGATCGGTGGACGTTGTGTTTTCACCAGCGAGTGGAACCCTTTCGCGGTGCGCACCTACAAGGCAAATCACTACTCCGACCCCCAACACCACACCTTCAACGATGACATTCGCAAGGTGACTTGGAGTGACAAACCAGAGAAAAGCGAAGCTGAGGCCTATAAATACATCAACGAAGAAGGGGTGCCGGATCACGATGTGCTGCTCGCCGGCTTTCCGTGCCAGCCATTTTCAATCGCCGGCGTTTCGAAAAAAAATTCACTAGGGCGGAAGCACGGTTTCGAAGACGAGACGCAAGGCACGCTGTTCTTCGACGTAGCCCGCATCATTGCCGCTAAACAGCCGGCTGCCTTTGTCCTTGAAAACGTCAAGAACCTTAAGAGCCATGACAAAGGCAATACCTTCCGTACCATCATGAAGGCGCTCGACGAACTGGGCTACTGGGTGGCAGATTCAGAACAGAATGGAACGACCGACTACAAGATCATCGATGGCAGTCATTTTGTTCCCCAGCACCGTGAGCGTATCGTTCTTGTCGGCTTTCGGAAGGACCTGAATATTCATGATGGTTTCACTCTGAAAGATATCAGTCAGCACTTTCCGCAAGATAAGCCTACCCTGAGTGATATCCTGGAGGATGAAAAGGAAGTCGACCCGAAATATACCCTTACCGAAAACCTCTGGCGCTATCTGTTCAACTACTCCATCAAACATAAGGCCAAGGGAAACGGCTTTGGGTACGGACTGGTAAAGCCCGAGAATCCGAATGAGGTGACGCGTACATTGTCAGCGCGCTACCACAAGGACGGCTCTGAAATTCTGATCGACCGTGGCTTCAACTCGGACCTCGATTTCGATCACAAGAAGAACATCAAGAACCGGCCGCGCCGCCTAACGCCATCCGAATGCGCGCGACTGATGGGGTACGACCGCCCTGGCGAATCTACCTTCAAAATCCCTGTTTCGGATACACAGGCTTACAGGCAGTTCGGCAATTCTGTCGTTGTAGGCGTTTTCGCAGCTGTCGCTAAACTGATGAAAAGCCGGATCCTCCAAGCAAAGAGCCTACAGGAACAGCGGAAGAAGCTGGCGGCCTGAACAATGACCGATGTACATACCCCGGAACGCCGTAGTCGCAATATGCAGGCGATCCGGGGCAAGAATACCGGCCCTGAATTACTGCTCAGGAAGCTGCTGTTTTCGCGCGGGTTTCGCTATCGGCTGCATGTCAGCAGCCTTCCCGGTAAACCCGATATAGTGCTGCCGAAACACCGAACCGTAATCTTCATGCACGGTTGCTTCTGGCATGGCCACGACTGCCATCTGTTCACCCTGCCGCAAACCAGGCGGGAGTTCTGGACATCCAAAATTAGCGCTAATCAGCAACGCGATCAGCGTGACATCGTTGCGCTGCGAGGTACTGGTTGGCGCGTCATTTGTGTATGGGAGTGTGCACTTCGAGGTCGGTTGAAATGGGATGCAGATGAGCTTGGCGACCACTTGACAGGGTTGATCACGAAAAGTGGAACTGACCTGGCTAGTTTAAATATACGGCACCGTTAGCCCCAATCAAAGTCATCGATTCTCGTCCGAAATTGAAGCCGCTAGGGTGGCAACCCCGCCCAGCGCAGCGAGCTTAGTTTGATGGCTGGCAAATAGGACAATAAACACGCTCGGGACAACTTAGTTTCGAGTACTTTGTTCGTCAAGTCCTCTCTAGTCCACTGAGTCACCTCACCAGATACCCAACCTTTTTGACCTGAGCTCTGTCTCGAAAAACGATTTGAATGAGATCACATTAGAAAGGGACTTATATACTGTTGTGTCTGACTTCTTGAGCGATTCTGGCACAACGAGAATGATGCCCTGCTGTGCCATATCCTTTATAGCGTTTTCCGCAATGCTCTCGTCGACAGTTGCAAGGAAAAGGTCGCAGTTCCTCATCTCTCCGTGAACCTGCTTCCAGCGCTCCCGCAACGTTGTTTTTGCACTGAGGACCAAGGCACCATTTCTGTCGCGTAGTGGATTCATGTACGCTGCAAATGATGGCAAAACAAAGTCAGGTCGCTTTTTCGCATCGGCAATAACTTGTACATCATGAGGAATACCGCCGTCGGCAAGTAGACGCTCGATGTGCAGTTCAAAAGATGCACCGGCTCGCGATTTTCGAGTCTGGGCTGCCGATAGAAGAATTCCGTCAATTTGTGGAAATTCAGTGACAATATTTATCAATACCTGACTGATACTTATTGCTTCAGGATCATTACCGAGAAGGAGCTGGACCAGCTCCATCGACCGACGTCGTATCTCAAATGATTTAAATATCTCATATTCCAACCCCCTGCTGATGTCAAGCACGGCATCACCAGGAGCCGTCATCTTGAAGGGGTTGAAATCGACGTTCCCGTGAATACTTTGGTACTCCGCTTGCGCAAGCCGAGCCATCTCGTGCGGTTTGGGCATGGACATATGAGACAAAGCAAAAGCTCTTATCCGACCCGAATGAAATGCAGAAAGCGCTTTTTCGATAAACCCAAACAGTTTGTCCTGTTGGGTTTGAATTACACGTTGAGGTTCGAAAATTCCCGAACAAAACTGCGGCGGAAGATCGAAGAGGTCTTCGAGATATTGATAACCGGAGGAAGATGAATCCACAGTTGTGGCGCTGTACTGGGCATCAATTCCGGCTCCAGTCTTTGCAATTAGGAGGAAAGAAGCAGGATTCAAGCCGGTGAATGCCTCATGAGGAACTCTTGTCAGATGAGTTTCCTCGCCTTTGCTGCGCCAGTTGACAAGTCTAGCCTCTTTGACGGTCGGGCAGTCGAGTGCCGGCCAATGAATGTTAAAAAAAGCCTCGAAGATGGGTTTTTTACCCGGCTTAATTGGAGCAGGAACGAGCGGAGGGAAAAAGCCACTGTCTCTTTCAGCCTTGAAAATGTAAGCACCATCTTGATGCTTAGCAGGATCCTCCGTCCATTGCCAATCGTTGAGAGAAAGCTTCTTGAGAAATATGCTGTTCGCATACTTCGTCAGCCGCATGATCAGCTCAGCGCTGCTATCGACAACGTCCTCCGAAAATAAATTGCCAGTAGTCACACGTACCTTCTGTAGAATCAGCGCTGCGGAACGCGCAAAGTGTTACCGCAGCACCAAAGATACAGACTACCGCGCAACATTTCAATCAGAAAACTGTATTGATTGCTTGACCACTAGTATTTGGCAGTCCATTTTAATAGAGAAGTTTCTCATGATTAAAGATGTCCCCTCCCAAAGTGACCTCATCCGGTGGTTGCATGTCGTTGAATGCGCCGCGCCTAGGCGATTTGCAGGTTTGCTTACAGAGTCCTATTTTTCGAGGCAACTCAGAAAATCCCGCAAGTATAAAAATGTAGCCGAAGGATGGGCCTATATCGGCAAGGATCGCAGATCGGGCCCCCGATTCTGGTTCAAGATTTTTCAAGACCACCCGAAACTGTCTTTAGCAGAGGAGCATTTTGTTTCCAGCCTTGCCGCCTTGGGACATCGGTTCTTTTCATTATCTATGATAGCTACTGTGATTGGGGCGCAACGATTGCCGAATCTTGAGCCGAAGGTGGGTGAGTTCTCTAAAACAAGCACAGGGTGGGGTGTGTTCAGCACACAGGGAGCTGCAAATGTACAAATAAGAATAACGAAACTACTGACGGTTTACCTCAAGAATCAAGTTCATGGCCGGCTCAATGCAAGTATCAACGATGAGTTGCCCTTTAAGCCATGGCTTGAGAATTTTGGAATTCCTGAGCTACAGACTTTGTTCTCCCAACGCTGCTTCATGAACTGTCGCAATCCAAGTCCACTTGACTTGGATGCTGTGGCGGAAACTCATGACGGAAAACTGGCCTTCGTTGAGTTTAAAAGAAAATATCCAACCAACGGGGCTTCGAAGCCAACAAATAGAGAAATTTCTCCGACGCGTCTCACAGAAATCGCTTACGAAATTGAGAACGAATTGCGTAGTGTAGATCCACAAAATTTGAAAAGCGCAACAAAGGCGTTCAACATGGCGTGCAGGAAGCGGGGATTTACATACGTCCCTAGGCGAAGTTACGGCTTAGATATGGCGCACTTCGAAACACTTAAATTGTGTAGCGAAAACCAAATTATCTATGAATATTACATTTGGAATTCTGACAGTGATGCAAGTAAGGGCGCTTTCCAGCTTCCAGATGTTATTGCTGATCTCGAAAGTGCGCTAACCAACGAATTGATAGAAAAAAAGACGATTATTTGGTGGAATCGGGCTCTGCACCCGATCAATGCCACTGGGCTGACCTTCACGTGGGGAGAGAGGTCTGGCGCGTATAACAATAGGTGCCGAGTTCAGATTACCTTTGATGCAGCGTAAGCGATCACGTATGACGAGGCGCTTCGCACTCAACTTCGATGTGTCTCGAATACCTCTTTATAGCGGTGCTGGGGCTTTGCGATTTGACTGACTAGAAACTGAAAAGCACCCTTCGGACGCGTTTTGACAACCCACAAAAAGGGATAACCATGAAGCTGTCTGTAGACCTTAAGAACTGCTATGGCATCAGTGAGCTTGTGCATGAGTTTGATTTCAGTAACACCAATGGTTACGCTGTCTATGCACCAAACGGCTTCATGAAGACTTCCTTTTCAAAGACTTTTGATGATTTAGCAAAGGGAAGAGAAACGAAAGACCTGATCTTTCCGGACAGAGTATCAGGCAGAGCCATTAAAGATGATGCTGGCAAAGACATCGCGCCTGATTCCGTGTTTGTTATTGAGCCATACAATGCCGATTTCTCGTCCGAAAAAACATCACTACTTCTGGTGAATAGCGATGTTAAGCAAAGGTACGATGATGCATTGAAACAAATAGCGGACAAGCAATCTAGCCTTTTTACTAAACTTAAGCAGTTATCCGGTCTGACAGGACGAACGCTCACTCCCGAAATTGAGATTTTGAAGTGCTTCGGCAAGAAGACACTTGCCGAATTGATGGAATCGTTGGAGGAACAAATCAAGACCGGAGCTCCGTCACAGTTCTCTGCTGTGATCTATGCGGAAGTTTTCAATGACAAGGCTATTGGCCTTCTGGAATCTGGCACAATCAAAGATCAGTTAGAAGAATACATCCAGAAATACAACGAACTAGTTTCTAAGTCTGACGTTCTTAGCAAGCAGTTCAATCACTACAGTGCATCTACTGTCAACAAACAGTTAAAAGACAACGGGTTCTTTGAGGCTAAGCACACAGTAAATCTCCGAACCAAAAATGGGATGGAGGAGATTTCTACTGCTGATGAGCTTGCAGAAAAGATTGAGAATGAAAGGAAAAAGATTCTGACAGATAAGGATCTTGCTACAAAATTCGATGCAATTGATAAGAAAATTCAAAATACTGAGCTTAGAAAGTTTCGGGATTACCTCTTCGATAATCAACACATTCTTCCATTTCTAAGAGACTTTAGGCAACTTCAAAAGGATTTGTGGATTTCCTACCTCATTGATCAGAAAGAATTTTATAACCAGTTCCTGGACGCCTACCGAATAAGCAAAATTACTATCGAAGAAGCTATTGAGCAAGCAAGGAACGAAAGAACAGAATGGGAGGCAGTTGTTGAAACATTCAACAAGCGCTTCTCTGTCCCGTTCAAGATGAACGTTTCGAATCAAGATGATGTAATTCTTAAAGGCTCGCAGCCGTCAATTGCATTCAGGTTCAAAGATGGCGATGGTGAAGGAGAGGTTGAGAGGGAATCATTGCTGAAAGTCCTTAGTCAAGGCGAGAGAAGAGCCCTTTATATACTAAACATCTTATTTGAAATTGAAACACGAAGAAAGCAAACGGTAACGACAATCTTGGTGATTGATGATATTGCTGATTCGTTCGACTATAAAAATAAATACGCTATTATCGAGTATCTGAAGGATATTACAGTTTCGGGCAAATTTCGATGCCTTTTCCTATCGCACAATTTCGATTTTTATAGAAGTATCAGTGGAAGACTTGGCTTGAGAAGGGATTGCAAGTTACATGCGACCAAGATCGGAAGAAAGCTAAAACTTATCCAGGAAAAGTATCAAAAAAATCCGTTCAATCATTGGAGAGACAACTTAGCAATATCCGCTTTTTGCATTTCTTCTATCCCGTTTGTTAGAAATTTAGCAGAATACTGTGGCTTGGATGCTGAGTTTCTAAAGCTGACATCATTGCTGCACATAAAAGCGGACACTGACACCCTGACCCTTGACGATCTTTGTAGCATATTCAAGAAAGTCCTAGCTGATAAGCAGCAATTAGCATTAATTCCACCGGGGAAGCTTGTAATTGATGTAATCAATGAAGCGGCAGAGTCAGTCTTTAGTGCGCATGAGGAGGTTGTTGAGCTTGAAGGAAAAATTGTTCTCTCAATTGCGATTCGGTTGCTCGCCGAACGGCACATGATTAGAGTCATCAACGACGCGGCATTTGTAACTTCTATCACTGAGAACCAAACAATCAGACTACTTCAAGAATTTAAAAGATTGGGACTCGGTAGTGCGCAAGATGTTCTGACTCTTGAACAGGTCAATCTGATGACACCAGAGAACATTCATCTGAATTCCTTCATGTATGAGCCCATCCTAGATTTGGGAATAGCTCACTTGAAGACTTTATACTCCGAAGTTAAATCTCTCAAATAAGGTCGTGGGGGCTGTCCATTCTTCACCAGCTTTAGCGAAGTGCCGTTAATGCAAAAGCAGTTCGTTCCGATGGCCTAACGCAAGAAGCCCATGCATTGCTGCATGGGCCTCCGTGTTCATTGCCAGATTATGGTTCCCGAATTGCTAGGATCTGCGAATGTCTACACTGGCTTTATACGTCAATGTTCCCAGCACGCAGTGCGTTGGTCTCAATGAAGTTCCTGCGCGGTTCAACATCATCCCCCATCAGCGTAGTGAAGATCTGGTCAGCGGCAATCGCGTCTTCGATCTGTACCTTCAGCAGGCGGCGGACGGTTGGGTCCATGGTGGTTTCCCACAGCTGCTCTGGATTCATCTCGCCCAGACCTTTGTAGCGTTGCTTGGAAACGGTGCGTTCCGCTTCGTCGCGCAGCCACTGCATGGCGTGGTGGAAGTCGACCACGGCGCTTTCCTTGGTGCGCTCGCCTTCGCCGCGGCGGATCACGGCGCCTTCGCCGATCAGGCCGGTGAAGGTGGCGGCGGCGTCGGCCAGCACTTTGTAGTCGGCGCCTTGCACGAAGTCGGCGTCGATCGAGGAGACCTTCACGTTACCGTGGTGCAGGCGTTCGATGCGCAGGGTGTGCTTGTCGGTCATTTCGTCGGTGGTCACCACGACTTTCACTGCGCTGTCGTCGATGTTGGCCATCAGCGCTTCGGCGGACTTCTGTGCGGACTCGATGGTGCCCAGGTCCAGCGTTACGCCGGTCATGATGGCGGTCAGCGCGGCGCGGTCGATCACGCGGGTCAGGCGGGTCATGATGGCGTTGGCCATGTTGTAGGTGCGGGCCAGTTCGCCCAGCGCTTCGCCTTGGATCAGGTCTGCGCCTTCACGCGGGGTCAGGGCGGCGGTGTTCAGCGCTACGTTCATCATGTAGCCGGCTTCTTCCAGGTCGTCCTTCAGGTAGCGCTCATCGCGGCCGGCCTTCACCTTGTACAGCGGCGGCTGAGCGATGTAGATGTGGCCACGCTCGACCAGCTGCGGCATCTGGCGGTAGAACAGCGTCAGCAGCAGGGTGCGGATGTGGGCGCCGTCGACGTCCGCGTCGGTCATGATGATGATGCGGTGGTAGCGCAGCTTTTCGATATTGAATTCGTCGGCGCCGATGCTGGTGCCCAGGGTGGCGATCAGGGTGGTGATCTGCTCGGAAGACAGCATCTTTTCGAAGCGTGCCTTCTCCACGTTCAGCACCTTGCCTCGCAGCGGCAGGATGGCCTGGAACTTGCGGTCGCGGCCCTGCTTGGCGGAGCCGCCTGCGGAGTCACCCTCGACGATGTACAGTTCGGACAGGGCTGGATCTTTCTCCTGGCAGTCGGCCAGCTTGGCGCTCAGGCCCAGGCCATCCATGATCCCTTTGCGGCGGGTCAGGTCGCGGGCCTTGCGGGCTGCTTCACGGGCGCGCGCTGCTTCCACGATCTTGCCGCAGATGATCTTGGCGTCGTTCGGCTTTTCCATCAGGAAGTCGGTCAGCGTCTTGGCGACGATTTCTTCCACTGGGCCGCGCACTTCGGAGGAGACCAGCTTGTCCTTGGTCTGGCTGGAGAACTTTGGCTCCGGTACTTTCACGGACAGCACGCAGGTCAGGCCTTCGCGCATGTCGTCGCCGCTGATTTCGACCTTGGCTTTCTTGGCGAAGTCGTTCTCGTCGATGTACTTGTTGATCACGCGGGTCATTGCCGCGCGCAGGCCGGTCAGGTGGGTGCCGCCGTCGCGCTGCGGAATGTTGTTGGTGAAGCAGAGTACCTGTTCGTTGAAGGCGTCGTTCCATTGCATGGAGACGTCGACCGAGATCGTTGTGTTCTGGTCGGACTGGCGCTCGCCGGTGGCCTGGAACACGGTCGGGTGCAGCACGGTCTTGGCTTTGTTGATGTATTCAACGAAGCCGCGGGTGCCGCCTTCGAAGGCGAAGATTTCTTCCTTGCCGGTGCGCTGGTCGGTCAGCTTGATGTTGACGCCGTTGTTCAGGAAGGACAGTTCGCGGATACGCTTGGCCAGGATCTCGTAGTGGAATTCCACGTGGGTGAAGATCTCTTCGTCGGCCCAGAAGTGCACGTCGGTGCCGCGCTTGTCGGTTTCGCCGATCACTTTGATCGGGGAGGTCGCCACGCCGTCGATCATTTCGATCTCGCGGTTCTGGGCGACGCCTTTGACGAATTCCATCTGGTGGACTTTGCCGTCGCGGCGGATCGTTACGCGCAGGAGCTTGGACAGTGCGTTCACGCAGCTGACGCCCACGCCGTGCAGGCCGCCGGAGACTTTGTAGGCGTTCTGGTCGAACTTGCCGCCGGCGTGCAGCTCGGTCAGCACGATTTCGGCTGCGGAGCGTTTTGGCTCGTGCTTGTCGTCCATCTTCAGGCCGACGGGAATGCCGCGGCCGTTGTCGGTGATCGAGATCGAGTTGTCGCTGTGGATGGTGACGTGGATCTCGGAGCAGTGGCCGGCCAGGGCTTCGTCAATCGAGTTGTCCAGCACCT
Source organism: Pseudoduganella sp. R-34 (assembly GCF_049904655.1). Taxonomy (NCBI): domain Bacteria; kingdom Pseudomonadati; phylum Pseudomonadota; class Betaproteobacteria; order Burkholderiales; family Oxalobacteraceae; genus Pseudoduganella; species Pseudoduganella sp. R-34. The sequence goes on along the minus strand of NZ_CP184572.1, from coordinate 2,987 downwards.
CGAATACCAGGTGGTGCAGGCCGGTGCCATCCGACGTGTCGCCGATGTACATGCCGGGACGCTTGCGGACTGCTTCCAGGCCTTCCAGGATCTGGATCGAGGAGGCGCCGTATTCTTCTGCTTTGGCCTTTGGTTGTTCGTTGTGGCTTTCGGACATGGACTGCTTTCTCTCTTAACGAATTTCTTTTCTGCTCTTTTTTAAACCGGTAAACCGGTGTCAGACCCATAGGGTCTGACACCATCTGTTCTACGGCCAGCGGCTCCGGCAGACCGGTGTCTGACCCTGCGGGTCAGACACCGCTTTACCGGTTTTAAATGCGCATCGGCATTACAACGTATTTGAAGTCTGCGTTCTCAGGAATCGAGATCAGTGCGGACGAGTTGCTATCGCCCAGCGCCACATTCACCTGGTCGCACTTCAGGTTATTCAGCACGTCCAGCAGGTAGGTCACGTTGAAGCCGATGTCCACGCTGTCGCCGCCGTAGTCGATTTCCAGTTCTTCAACCGCTTCTTCCTGGTCCGCGTTGGTGGACGAGATCTTCAGCGAGCCTGGGGTGATGATGCAGCGTACGCCCTTGAACTTATCGCTGGTCATGATCGCGGCGCGCTGCAGGGAGCGCAGCAGTTCTTCGCGGCCGATGGTGAAGTTGTTGGTGTAGCCCTTCGGGATCACGCGGGTGTAGTCAGGGAACTTGCCTTCCACCAGCTTGGAGATCAGCTCGATGTCGGCGAAGGTCAGCTTGACCTGGCTCGCGGCGATGTCCAGCGAGACTGGTTCGTCGGTTTCTTCCAGCAGGCGTTGCAGTTCGATGATGGTCTTGCGTGGGATGATCACTTCTTCGCGGGCGAAGTTCTGGTCGGTCTCTACCTGGCAGAAGGCCAGGCGGTGGCCGTCGGTCGCTACGGCGATCACCTTGTTGCCGTCCAGGACCAGCAGCAGGCCGTTCAGGTAGTAGCGGATGTCCTGCTGCGCCATCGAGAAGTGCACCATGTTGAACAGGTGCTTCAGGGTTTTTTGCGGCAGCTGGAAGCTGGCGGTGAAGCTTTCGGCTTGCTGCACGGTCGGGAATTCTTCGGCGGCCAGGGTCTGCAGGGCGAAGCGCGATTTGCCGCTTTGGACGGTCAGGCGCTTGTTCAGCAGGGTCATGGTTACGTCGCCGGCTTCCGGCAGGGCGCGCAGGATGTCCAGCAGCTTACGCGCGGCGACCGTGGTGCCGGTGACGTCGGCACCCGAGCCGATGTCTGCGTGGGTCGTGATCTGGACTTCGGTGTCGGTGGAAAGGAACGAGACGCTTTCGCCTTCCTTGCGGATGAGGATATTGGCCAGAATCGGCATAGTGTGCCGACGCTCGACAATACCGCTCACAATCTGCAGTGGCCGGAGAAGCGTGTCTCGGGTGGTTTTGACCAGTTGCATAAATATCCTCAGTTAATGGGTTGGTACGTTGGTTCTTTTGTTAACTCGACAGTATAGCAGTCTGGGACCCGGTAAACCGGTGTCTGACCCATAGGGTCAGACACCATCCGATCTACGGCCAGCGGCCTTGGCATACTTGGTGTCTGACCCTATGGGTCAGACACCGGTTTACCGGTTTTAGCCTTTCAGCGTCTGCTCCAGCACATGCAACTCGTGATTGCACTCCGGGTTCTTGGTCCTGTCCATCGCAATCTTGCGCACTGCATGCAGCACGGTGGTGTGGTCGCGTCCTCCAAACAGTTCGCCGATTTCCGGCAGCGATTTCTGGGTCAGCTCCTTGGCCAGGTACATGGCGATCTGGCGCGGGCGGGCGATGTTGGCTGGGCGGCGTTTGGAATACATGTCCGCTACCTTGATGTTGAAGAAGTCCGCCACCGTTTTCTGGATGTTTTCCACAGAAATCTGGCGGTTTTGCACAGACAGCAGGTCCTTCAGCGCCTCTTTCACGATATCGATCGAAATATCCTTACCGTGGAAGCGGGAGTAAGCCAGGATCTTGCGCAGCGCGCCTTCCAGCTCACGCACGTTGGAGCGCAGGTGCTTGGCGACGAAGAAGGCGACGTCGTCGTTCAGGGTCACGCCTTCGGACTTGGCTTTTTTCAGCAGGATGGCGACGCGCATTTCCAGCTCCGGCGGCTCAATCGCCACCGTCAGGCCGGAGTCGAAGCGCGAGATCAGGCGGTCATCCATGCCGGTGATCTCTTTTGGATACGTGTCCGAGGTGATGATGATCTGCTTCTTGGCCGCGATCAGCGCTTCAAACGCATAGAAGAATTCTTCCTGCGTGCGGGACTTCCCGCCGAAGAATTGAATATCGTCGATCAGCAGCATGTCCAGCGAGTGGTAGTAGTGCTTGAAGTCGTCGAAACCCTTGCGTTGGTAAGCGGTCACTACGTCGCGAACGTACTGTTCTGCGTGGATGTAGCGGATGCGGGCGCCTGGCTGGTCGGCCATCACCTGGTTGCCGATCGCGTGGATCAAGTGGGTCTTGCCCAGGCCTACGCCGCCGTAGAAGAACAGCGGGTTGTACGAAACGCCGGGATTGTTCGCTACCTGGATAGCGGCGGCGCGTGCCAGCTGGTTGGCCTTGCCGGTCACGAAGGAGTCGAAGGTCAGGTCCGGGTTGATGCGGCTGTTTTCGCGGGTTTTCGGATTCTGGTATTCGGCTGCGGCGGTCGGGGCGGCGGCGGCGGCCGGGCTTTCCGGGCGCATGTCACTCAGCGGGCCGGAGATCACGGTGGGTGCGGCAGGCTTTTTCAGGGCGTGGGTGCGCGGGTCGAGGACGAACTGCACCTCGATGACGGTTTCCCAGTACTGGCAGGCCAGGGCCGTGATGCGGCTCGCGAATTGGGTCTTTACCCAATCCAGCTTGAACCGGTTTGGCGCAGCAACACGCAGCTTGTTGTTCTCGAAATCGAGGGGCACAAGCGGCTTAATCCAGGCACTGAATTGTTGCGGCGTCAGCTCAAGTTCCAGTTGCTGGGAACAGGACTGCCAGAAATTTTCCAT